>NZ_AP022581.1 GCF_010731535.1 Mycobacterium lacus | reverse complement strand
CTGGGCCCTGATCAGGCTGGACGGCGCCGACACCCTGTTACTGCACGCCGTCGACGCCAAAACACCAGCGGCGATCCGCACCGGCGCCCGAGTGCACGCGCATTGGGCCGACGAGACCGTCGGCGCCATCACCGACATCGCCTACTTCGCGCTCGCTGGTGACCAACCCGAGCCCGTGCGGGAGCCCGACGAGACCCGGGACCCGGTCACCATGATCGTCACACCGATCGAGCTGACCATCCAGCACACCGCCTCGCACGAGGAGCGCCTACCTGCGCGCCATTGCCGAGGGCAAGCTGCTGGGCGCCAAGACGGGTGAAAACGGAAGGTCTATTTCCGCCGCACGGCGCCGACCCGGCCACCGGCCTACCGACGAGCGAGTTCGTCGAGCTGCCCGACAAAGGCACGGTGACGACGTTCGCGATCATCAACATCCCATTCCAGGGTCAGCGCATCAAGCCTCCGTACGTGGCGGCCTACGTGTTGCTCGACGGCGCGGATATTCCGGTCCTGCATCTGGTTTCCGACGTCGACGCGCACGACGTCCGGATGGGCATGCGCGTCGAGGCGGTGTGGAAACCTCGCGACGAGTGGGGCTTCGGGGTCGACAACATCGAATACTTCCGGCCCACCGGCGAACCGGACGCCGACTACGACACCTACAAGCACCACCTGTAAAGGGCCCAATCGCACATGAGCGCTCGCAATGTCGCGGTGGTCGGCTTCGCCCACGCCCCGCACGTCCGCCGCACCGACGGCACCACCAACGGCGTCGAAATGCTGATGCCTGCTTCGCCCAGCTCTACAAGGAACTGGGCATCACCAAGGCCGATATCGGCTTCTGGTGCTCGGGATCGTCGGATTACCTTGCCGGACGGGCATTTTCCTTCATCTCGGCGATCGACTCGATTGGCGCCGTGCCCCCCATCAACGAGTCGCACGTCGAGATGGACGCGGCCTGGGCCCTCTACGAGGCCTACATCAAGGTCCTCACCGGCGAAGTCGACACCGCGCTGGTGTACGGCTTCGGCAAGTCCTCGGCCGGGATCCTGCGTCGCACGCTGTCACGGCAGACCGACCTACACCGTCGCACCGTTGTGGCCCGACTCGGTGTCGATGGCCGGACTGCAGGCCCGCATCGGGCTCGACTCCGGCAAATGGAGCTACGAACAGATGGCGCGCGTCGCGCTCGACTCCTTCGCGCAGGCCAGACGGGTGGACTCGGTGGAGCCGGCGGTCAGCATGGACGACCTGCTCGACCGGCCGTTCTTCGCCGAACCGCTGCGCCGGCACGACATCGCACCGATCACCGACGGCGCCGCCGCGATCGTCATCGCGGCCGACGACCGCGCCCGCGAATTGTGCGAAAACCCCGCCTGGATAACCGGTTTCGAACATCGCATCGAGTCCCCGTCGCTGGGCGCGCGCGACCTCACCGAGTCACCGTCCACCGCGGTGTCGGCCAGGGCGGCCACCGGGGGCAACACCCGCGCCATCGACGTCGCCGAGATCCATGCGCCCTTCACCCACCAGCACCTGATCCTGGCTGAGGCCATGCGGTTACCGGCGTCGACCAGGGTGAACCCATCCGGCGGCGCGCTGGCCGCCAACCCGATGTTCGTCGCCGGGCTGGAGCGTATCGGCTTTGCCGCACAACATATCTGGAACTCAGCGCAGCGGTGCTGGCGCACGCCACCAGCGGCCCGGCGCTGCAACAGAATCTCGTCGCGGTCATGGAAGGACAGTACTGATGGCCGGCAAGCTTGCCGCGGTGCTCGGCACCGGGCAGACCAAATACGTCGCCAAACGCCAAGACGTTTCGATGAACGGCATGGTGCGTGAGGCCATCGACCGCGCGCTGGCCGATTCCGGTCCACCTTCGACGACATCGATGCCGTCGTGGTCGGTAAGGCACCCGACTTCTTCGAGGGCGTGATGATGCCCGAGCTGTTCATGGCCGACGCGATGGGCGCCACCGGCAAGCCGATGATCCGGGTGCATACCGCGGGTTCGGTCGGCGGATCCACCGGGGTGGTCGCCGCCAGCCTGGTCCAGTCCGGCAAGTACCGTCGGGTGCTGGCGATGGCCTGGGAGAAGCAGTCGGAGTCCAATGCCATGTGGGCCCTGTCGATTCCGATTCCCTTCATCAAGCCGGTCGGTGCGGGCGCGGGCGGGTACTTCGCCCCGCACGTGCGCGCCTACATCCGCCGCTCGGGCGCGCCGACGAACATCGGCGCCATGGTCGCGGTCAAGGACCGGCTCAACGGCAGCCGCAACCCACTGGCGCACCTGCAGCAGCCCGACATCACCCTGGAGAAGGTGATGGCCTCGCCCATGCTTTGGGATCCGATCCGCTACGACGAAACCTGCCCGTCCTCGGACGGCGCCTGCGCCGTCGTCGTCGGCAACGAGGAGATCGCCGATGCCCGGGTGGCGCAGGGACATCCGGTTGCGTGGATCCATGCCACCGCGCTGCGCACCGAGCCGCTGGCGTTCGCCGGGCGCGACCAGGTCAACCCGCAGGCCGGTCGCGACGCGGCCGCCGCCCTGTGGAAGGCGGCCGGCATCGAGAGTCCCATCGACGAGATCGACGCCGCCGAAATCTACGTGCCGTTCTCCTGGTTCGAGCCGATGTGGTTGGAAAACCTCGGATTCGCCGCCGAGGGCGAAGGCTGGAAGCTCACCGAGGCCGGCGAGACCAAGATCGGCGGGCGACTACCGGTGAACCCCTCGGGCGGCGTGTTGTCCTCCAATCCGATCGGCGCCTCGGGCCTCATCCGCTTCGCTGAGGCGGCGATCCAGGTAATGGGCAAGGGCGGTGATCACCAGGTTCCCGGCGCACGAAAGGCCTTTGGGGCATGCCTACGGCGGTGGCTCGCAGTACTTTTCGATGTGGGTGGTCGCCAGCGACAAGCCCGGGAGGCGGCAGCATGAAGTACACCGTCAGCGTCGCGATGGGGCCGATCGACCAGCTGATCGGCATTGCCAAGACCGCCGAGGAGGTCGGGTTCGACTCGATCGCGTTGCCCGATTCGCTGTTCTTCATGGAAAAGGCGGCCGCCGACTACCCGTACACCCCCGACGGTTCGCGGATGTGGGACGAGAACACTCCGTGGGTCGACCCGCTGATCGCCGCCGGCGCGATGGGCGCAGTGACCACAAAGCTGCGCTTCTACACCAACGTGCTCAAGCTCGGGTCGCGCAATCCGCTGCTGCTGGCACGCCAGGTCGGCTCGGTGGCCAACCTGACCAACAACCGGTTCGGCTTTGGCGTCGGGATCGGTTGGGCACCCGAAGAATTCGAATGGTGCGGGGTGCCGTATCAGCGCCGCGGCGCGCGTGTCGACGAGATGATCGAGGTCATCAAGCTGGTGCTGGGCGGCGGCATGGTCGAATTCCACGGAAAATTCTTCGATTTCGACCGGCTGCAGATGAGCCCGGCTCCCAGCGAGCCGGTGCCGTTCTACGTCGGCGGGCACACCGACGTGGCGCTGCGTCGTGCCGCGCGCGTGGGTGACGGCTGGACCAGCGCGATGATGACCGGCGCTCAACTGGCCGAAACCATCGGCAAACTGCGGGCATTGCGCGCCGAGTACGGCCGGGCCGACGAGCCGTTCGAGTTCCAGGCGGTCTGTATCGACAAGTTCGGCGTCGACGGTCATCGCGAGCTGGCGGAGATGGGCGTCACCGACAACATCGTCATCCCGTGGATTTTCGACGGCCTGGGCTTCGACGCGCCGCTCGACAAGAAGCAGGACTCGATGAAGCGCTTCGCCGACACCTACATCCACTCCGGCTGGCAAGACGCATGACGGCCGAGTGTGAATCTGGCGACGTGACACGCCGATTCAGCGTCGCGGAATTCACATTCGCCTACCGCTAATGTTAATCAGCGTCAGCGAGCGCGGCTCTGGCCGTCGCCACCTTCATAATCAGCCGGCTCGGCCGATTGAACACCGGCACAAACCCGAATCTCGCGTAGAACGCCTCGGCTTGCTGGTCCACCGCGTCGACGATGATGAGACGCCCCCCGCCTACCTCGGCGGCACGCACCGCTCTGCCGACAGCATCGATTAAAAGCTGACCACCCAGACCCTGACCATGGAGTTCCCGGTGCAGCGCCAACCGACCGATGAGGTAACCCGGGATGCGCGAATATCCTCCCGACATGCCCCGCGAGACACCCGCCGCCTCGCGGATGACCTCGGTGGGCGCGAGCGCGAAGTAGGCCCACACGGTGTCCGTATGTCCGTCGGTCCACACATATGTCCGCGCAACACCAGCACGCTGCGCACGAAGGGCCGCAACCGCCAACCACTCGTCCAGAGATTCTTTACCGCAGGAGAACTTCGTGAAATCGTGTCCTTCGGTCAGCGGCGTCGATACATACATCGCCGCTACCGGCGCGTGAACTTCCTGGGTTGCCTGGCGGTAGCTGCCAGGACGGCGGCATCGTCGGCGACGTCCAGCGCGGATAGCAGCGCGTCGAACTGAGCGGCCGGCATAACCGTGACCTGCTCACGCGCGAGTACCTGCCCGGCCCTTTCAGTAGCGGCTCGCCGAACGAACTCTGACACCGGTTCATGAACTAGCTCAGCTGCTCGCGAGAAGAGGGCGGCGCTTTCCTGGTCGACTCGCAGTTCGATTCGCTTGTCCTTGATTTTCATCAGATTCACTGTACGCACAATGTACGGAAGCGGCCATCACTTCATCGCCGTAGTCGTTGGGGCTGCCATCGGCCGGCCAGTCGCGCCCAGAAATCGCCAAGGGGCACCGGCGGTGACGGCGGCAACGACGGGTCCGGGTCAGGGAGCTAACGGCAACGTCGGCGCGGGCTGCTGTTCGGCCACGACGAACGGCGGCGCCGAACTAGCCCTGAGCTAGCCCGGCTGGATCGGCGCCAACCCGGCCAGATGCCGCTGGGCCAGGTCGCGATAGGCCTGCGGGTTGAGGTTGACCCACATCTCCGCGCCCGTTCCGGCGATCGGCCCCTTCACCTTGGCCGGTGCCCCGACCGCCAATACCCCGGGCGGAATCTGGGTGCCGGCTACCACCAAAGCACCCGCCGCCACCATGCTGCGCGCGCCGATCACCGCGCCGTCCAGCACCGTGGCGTGGTTGGCGATCAGCGCCTGCGCCCCGACGTGGACCCCGTGGATGCAACACAAATGTGCCACCGTCGCTCCAGGGCCGATGTCTACCGGGATGCCGGGCGGCGCATGCAACACCGCTCCGTCCTGCACATTGGCGCCCTCGCGCACCACGATCGGCCCGTAGTCGCCGCGCAGCACGGCGTTGAACCAGACCGATGCCCCCGCCTCGACGGTGACGTCACCGATCAGGGTGGCGGTCGGGGCCACGAACGCGGTCGGATCGATCCGCGGCGAGCGACCTTCGAAAGAAAACAGCGGCATCGTTTACATATACCCGCAGCCGGAATATCCGGTGGCCAGACCCGCCGTCGTTGCGCTCGCCAACCGTAAAACTGTAACGTGTTCTAGTTAGAGGCCACTGAGTTGGAGGTGAAAGGTGAGCACCGACAGTGCTGCGGTCGGCATCCGGGAAATCGATTCCGGCACCTTGCCGACGAGGTACGCCCGCGGCTGGCATTGCCTGGGCGTCGCCAAGGACTTCTTGGACGGGAAGCCGCACGGTATCGAGGCGTTCGGCACCAAGCTGGTGGTTTTCGCCGACTCACACGGCGGCCTGAAAGTGCTCGACGGCTACTGCCGGCATATGGGCGGCGACCTGTCCATGGGCACGATCAAGGGCGACGAGGTCGCCTGCCCGTTCCACGACTGGCGCTGGGGCGGTGACGGCCGCTGCAAGCTGGTCCCGTACGCCAAGCGCACCCCCCGAATGGCGCGCACCCGGTCGTGGACGACGGACGTGCGCGGCGGCCTGCTGTTCGTCTGGCATGACCACGAAGGCAACCCACCGGACCCGGCGGTCCGGATACCCGACATTCCGGAAGCCGCCAGCGACGAATGGACGGACTGGCGCTGGAACAGGATCCTCATCGAGGGGTCCAACTGCCGCGACATCATCGACAACGTCACCGACATGGCGCACTTCTTCTACATCCATTTCGGGTTGCCGACGTACTTCAAGAACGTCTTCGAGGGCCACATCGCGTCGCAGTATCTGCACAACGTAGGACGGCCCGACGTCGACGATCTGGGGAGCGCGTACGGCGAGGCGCACCTGGACTCGGAGGCTTCCTATTTCGGGCCGTCGTTCATGATCAACTGGCTGCACAATCGCTACGGCGACTACAAAGCCGAGTCGATACTGATCAACTGCCACTACCCGGTCACCCAGAACTCCTTCATGCTGCAGTGGGGTGTCATCGTCGAAAAGCCCAGGGGCATGGACGAAAAGATGACGGACAAGCTGTCGCGGGTATTCACCGAAGGCGTCAGCAAGGGCTTCCTGCAGGACGTCGAAATCTGGAAGCACAAGACCAGGATCGACAACCCGCTGTTGGTCGAGGAGGACGGCGCGGTGTATCAGATGCGCCGCTGGTATGAGCAGTTCTATGTAGATGCGGCCGACGTCACCCCAGAAATGGTGGAGCGCTTCGAGATCGAGGTGGATACCACCCGCGCCAATGAGCTCTGGAACGCCGAGGTCGCCGAGAATTTGAAGGCAAAGGCCTCCGGCGAAGTGCCCGCCGAGCAGCACTGACGGACATGAGCCCGTCCGACGAGGTCCCAGACGTCGATCGGCTAGCCCGATCGATGCTGCTGTTGCACGGTGACCATCACGATCACGATGATGCGTCCCCCCGCCACGGCGGATCTGGAACCTGGTCGAAATCAAGGGATTTCGCCGACGACCCGCAACGCGCCGCCGCGATACGGGAGGCCAGCCGCGCCGACCGCGACCATTACCTGACGTCCGGCCTGAAACCGGTGGACTGCCGCTTCTGCCACGTCACGGTGGCCGTCAGGAGGCTGGGGCCGGGACACACCGCCGTGCAATGGAACGCCGACGCCTCGCAACGCTGCGCGTATTTCACCGAGGTGCGTGCGTTGGGCGGGAACACCGCGCGCACCAAGGCCTGCCCGCGGCTGACCGACAGCATCGAACACGCGGTCGCGGAGGGCTACCTGGAATACCCAATCGGGGACTGATCACATCCGCCACACCGGTATCTCTGCGGACGGGCACACAATTTGGCCACCAACGCAGAGACGCGCGTGACAGCTGAGACCAATCACAGCCCGGCGAACCGCTCCTTGACCGCCTCGGCCGTTAGCCCATAGTCGGCGAGCGAATACGTATGCTTCGGTGCCCGCGCGCCGGTCTTGCTCTCGGCGTGCGCCTTCGCCATGGCCCGTCGAACCTCCTCGGTCAGCGTCAGGCCGAAATGCCGGTAGAGGTCGGCCACCGCGGCAAGCGGATCGGCGATCAAATCGCGGTAGTCCACGTCGTAGAACTGGGCCGCATCGTATTTGGCGCGTGCGGTGTTGAATCGCTGCAGGCCGCGTGACCAGGTTTCCATTGCGTCGGCGCCGATCTGGGCGCCGACGAAGGTCGTCGACCACCCCTCGGTGGTGTGGGCAGCCAGCGAGCACATCGAGGCCATGATCGTCTCGACCGGCCGGTGCGTCTGTATCACCAGCGCATCGGGATACGTCGCCATCAGCGCGTCCAGCGCAAACAGGTGGCTGGGGTTCTTGAGTACCCAACGTTTTTCGGCGTCGTTCAGACCGATCAGCTGCAGGTTGCGGCGGTGTCGCCGATACGACGGCGTCCAGTCCTGCCTCGACAACCACGCGGCGTAGCTGGGCAGGTGGGCCAGGGTCTCGTAGGACACCGAATGCAGCGACTGCCGCAGCAGCTGCCAGCACTCCTCCAGCTCGTAAGCGGCCATGAAATGCAGACCGGTGTACCCGGGGTTCTCGGCGTGGTGCTGGGTGAATTGCGCATCCAGTTGGCGATACAACGGGTTTGATGCCCAGGTGTCGCGCGGTGGCCGCGGCTGCGGAAACTCGGCGAGCCACATGTGCAGGCCCTGATGGGCCGGGTCGGCGCCCAGTAGCCGGTGCAGCGCGGTGGTGCCGGTGCGCACCAGGCCGGTGACGAAGATCGGCCGTTCGATGGCGACGTCGGCGTGCTGCGGGTATTGCTTCCACGCGGCCTCCGACAGCAGCCTGGCGACCAGCGCGCCGCGCAGGAAGAACCGGTTCATCTTGCTGCCCAACACGGTCAGTCCGGCCTCATGCCGGTAGGAGTCCAGCAGCACACCTAGCGCCTCGCGATAGTTGTCGTCGTCGGTGCCGAAGTCGTCGAGCCCCACCAGCTTGGACGCCGATGCGTGCAGCTCGTCGACCGTGCCGACGTCAGTGCGCTCGGACATCAGCTGTGGTACTCCCCGCAGTTGACGTCCAGGGTTTGCCCGGTGATCCCGCTGGCCAGGTCGCTGGCCATGAAGAGAATCGCCGACGCCACCTCGTCCTCGGTGGGCAGTCGTTTGAGGTCGGAGTTCGCCGCGGTGGCCGCATAGATCTGCTCCACCGTGGTGCCATACTTGCCGGCCTGATGCTCGAAGTAGCCCTTGAGCGTGTCGCCCCAGATATAGCCAGGTGCAACGGAATTGACGCGGATGCCCTTCTCCCCGAGTTCAGTGGCCAGCGACTGCGACATGGCCAGCAGCGCCGACTTGGCCATCTTGTAGGCGCCGTATTTGGGTTGCGAGTGCCGGATCACCATGGAGTTGACGTTGACGATTGAGCCCTGCGACTCGGCCAGTGCGGGCGCAAAGGCTTGATGAGTCGCAGCGCCCCCAGCACGCTGAGCTCTATGGCTTCGCGGATGTGCTGAAACGTGGTGTTGGCCAAGGGTTTCATCGAAGGCACCCGGAACGCATTGTTGATCAGCACATCGACCTTGCCGTAGGCCGCCAGCGTGGCCGCCACGAGGTTGTTCACATCGCCGTCGTCGATGATGTCGGTGGGCACGGCCACTGCCCGCCGCCCGGTGTCGATGATCTGCTTGGCGACGTCGTCCAACCGTTCTGCGGTGCGGGCGGCCAGCACCAAATCGGCGCCGTCGCGCGCGCAACGGTGCGCGAGCGTCGTCCCCAGGCCCGGGCCGACACCGCTGATGACGACCACCTTTTCATTGAGCATCTTGGTCACCCCAGCATCCTGGCCGCGATTTGCCTCTGGCGCAAAGCAATTCGCGCACGCCAATCGTCCTCCGAAATCTTGTTGTGCTGGAAATACGGCAGCGCGGCCGGGATCGCGTCGAAGTCGACCAGTTCGACGGTGGGCCCGTCGGCCTCGGTGAGCTGCCGCGACACCCGCTGCCAGCGGAACTGAAGGAAACCCCGCCGGTGGCCCAGGGTCTCGACCCAATTGGTCACACCCGGGTTCTGGTCGGCGACGACGATGCGAACCTTGCCGTCCGGATCCGCTTGGGCCTGGGTGTTGTTCAGCGAGGTCTGATGGTTGATGTAGTCCATCGAGATATACCACATGCTGCCCAGCTGGAAACCGAGGTACGGGGCATCGCTGACCGGGATCGTGACCACCAGCGCCTGATCGGGCCGCAGCTCGAAATGCCCGGCCGACGAGTACTGGGTCGCCAACCCGCCGGGGGTCAGCCGGGGCGCCACCATGGTGTTGACCGGGATGTTGAGATAGAACCACTGCGGGAACTGCAGCCAGGTCTTCACCCGGCTCACCAGTTGGGATCCCGCTGTGGCGTAGCGCTTTTCGATGGTCTCGCGGGTCAGGGGTGGCGGCGCGGTGCCGGCGGTGTCCAGCCTCGAGATGGCCAGCGTGCCGCGCTGCTGGGACCAGTCGCCGTACACCTCGCGGATCACCAGCTGCCCGGGGCTGGTCGGCCGCAGCCGCCACTCGAAGCTGCCGTCGGCGGCGATCTCGAGTTCCCGGTCGTCGAATGCGGCCTGGCTGACGGGCACGTGGTCGTCGGTGTACTCGCCGCCGAGCACCTGGAAACTCAGGTCGGTGGTGGTGCCGCGCCTGCCGGTTACTACGTAGTCGCGGTCGGCGTGCACCCGGGTGCCGAAGTAGAGGGTGTCGGGGTTATCCAGGCCCATCTTGGTGAACGGCCCGGTGCCCGACTGCAGGATAGGGTGGTCGCGCTCGTAGTCGAACGCCAGGTGCACACAGCCCGCGATGCAGCCGGCCAGGTACTGCAGTCCCTCGAGCAGGTCGGCCTCGGTCTCGATGTGCGGCGCGGCGGCCACCAGCTTCTCGGCCTCCGCGATCGCCTCGGTCAGCGGACTAGCGAACACGCCCTCGACGCTAGAACGTGTTCCTGTTTTGAGTCAATGGCGAACATCCGCGCGCGTCGATCGCGGCCATCAAGGACGAAGCCTGCTCATCTCGCCACGCCGAGCGGCTGATCTCGGTACCGGCGTCAGTGTCCGAAGCCGGACTGGTCGGCAGTCTGGTTGAAGCCGCCCGAGGTGCGCGCGCCCGAGTTGTAGAAGCCGGTACTCATCGGGCCCAAGAGTCCGATTCCCGCGTCGTTAACTCCCCGGTTGCCGATGCCCGCCGAGGCAGCCGCACTGGCCGAGTGCAACAGGCCCGAGGTGCTCGAGCCCTCGTTTTGGAAGCCCGAGCTTGCGTTGCCTGTGTTGAAGAAGCCCGAGCTGCTGGTGCCGATGTTGCCGAAGCCCGAGTTCGGGCCGGCCGCGGTACCGATAAGCCCGATACCGGTATTGAGGGTGCCCGCGTTGAAGATGCCGGTGTTGATGTTGCCCGAGTTCGCCCAGCCGGTGTTGATCGCGCCCGAGTTGAAGTCGCCGGTGTTGAGGGTGCCCGAGTTGAAGTTGCCCGTGTTGACCAGACCCGAGTTGAAGCTGCCCGCGTTGACCGTGCCCGAGTTCCCGAAGCCGAAGTTTATCGCGCCACCATTTCCCGCGCCGGTGTTAAGGGTGCCACCATTTCCTATGCCGGTGTTGAGGCCACCCGAATTCCCAAAGCCCGTGTTATGGCCCGCCAGGAAGCCGCCCAATGGGGCCCCGGAATTTCCGATACCTACGTTTGCGCTGTTCGAGTTGCCGATACCCACGTTGTGGTCGCCGGAGTTGAAGAAGCCGACATTCCCGGTGCCCGAGTTGAACAAACCGATGTTCCTGCTGCCCGAGTTCAGCAGGCCGATGCCCATCTGACCGTTGCCAGTAAGCCCGATACCGAAGTTGTTGTTACCGGTATTCCCAAAGCCAATGTTGCCGATACCGTTGTTGCCGAAGCCCCGGTTTAAGTTGCCGGTATTTCCGAGACCCTGGTTGCCATCACCGCTGTTTCCGGCGCCGACGTTGCCGCTGCCGGTATTGCCGAAGCCGGTGTTGGAGTTGCCCGTGTTCCCGCTTCCGACGTTGTTATTACCGAGGTTTCCGTCGCCGAAGTTTCCACTGCTCGGAACACCGATACGTCCATTGCCGCTGCCCCAGTTGGCGTTGCCGGTGTTTCCGGCGCCCCAATTGGAGTCGCCGACGTTGCCGCTGCCCAGGTTTCCGTTGCCGATGTTTCCCCCGCCCAGGTTTTCATTGCCGATGTTGCCACTGCCGACATTGAAGTCACCCTTATTGCCGCTGCCCAGGTTGGAAGCGCCGATGTTGCCGATACCCAGGCTGGGCAGCGCCTGCAGCACTTGCCCCCACGGCGTCAACGCCGCCGCCGCCGACGACGCCCCACCGTGATACCCCACCATCGCGGCCACATCGGCAGCCCACATCTCCTCATACAGGCCCTCAAGAGCAGCGATCGCCGGCGCGTTGAACCCGAACAGATTCGACAGCACCAAGTGCACGAACGCATTGCGGTTGGCCGCCACCAGCAACGGATGGACCATCGCCGCCCGCGCCGCCTCGAACGCGCTGGCCACCGCCTTAGCCTGGGCAGCCGCCCCCTGCGCTTGGGCCGCCGCCGCTCTCAAAAACCCCGCATACGGCGCCGCGGCCGCGGTCATCGCCGCCGACGCCGCACCCTGCCACCACTGACCCGCCAGGCCCGAGGTCACCGAAGAGAACGACGACGCCGCCAACCCCAACTCCGACGCCAACCCGTCCCAGGCCGCCGCGGCCGCCAACATCGGCGCCGAACCCGCGCCCGTGAACATTCGCAACGAATTAATCTCCGGCGGCAACACTGAGTAGTTCATGACACCCCGTCCTTACCCGGGAGGGCCCCCCACGACAAACGCTAGAACAGGACCGGCGGACTAACTCGATTTCCGCCAAATCCGTCAAAATAATTCGGAGAGCGTCGCCGCCGAATAATTAACGGCCTCGTTAACGCGTAATGGCCTACCGGCTTTCTTGCTCGCGTTTGATTTCCAGGGCAATGTCGATGAGTTGGTCTTCCTGGCCGCCGATGAGCTTGCGCTGGCCCGCCCGGTGCAACAGTTGATGCGCCGGCACACCGTAGCGTTCGGACTGGCGAACGGCGTGTTTGAGGAAGCTGGAGTAGACCCCGGAGTAGCCCATGATCAACGCGTTGCGGTCGAGCAGGCATTCGGCGGGCATGGCCGGGCGCACTACGTCCTCGGCGGCATCGGCGATGTCGAAGAAGTCGATGCCGGTCTTGACGCCGATCTTGTCGAACACCCCGATCAGCGCCTCGACCGGCGCGTTGCCCGCGCCGGCGCCGAAGCGGCGGCAGGACCCGTCGATCTGCTTGGCGCCCGCGCGCACGGCCTCCACCGAGTTGGCCACCCCCAGCCCGAGGTTCTCGTGCCCGTGGAAACCCACTTGGGCGTCGTCGCCGAGCTCGGCGACCAGCGCCGACACCCGGTCGGCCACGCCGTCGAGAACGAGGGCTCCCGCCGAGTCGACGACATAGACGCACTGGCAACCGGCGTCGGCCATGATGCGCGCCTGGGCGGCCAGCTTCTCCGGCGCGACGGTGTGCGCCATCATCAAAAACCCGACGGTCTCCAGCCCCAGCTCGCGAGCCAGCCCGAAGTGCTGGATCGACACGTCGGCCTCGGTGCAGTGGGTGGCGATCCGGCAGATCGACCCGCCATTGTCCTGCGCTTCCTTGATGTCCTCCTTGGTGCCCACCCCGGGCAGCATCAGGAACGCGATCCGGGCCTCTTTGGCGGTCTGAGCCGCAAGCTTGATCAGTTCCTGCTCGGGGGTCTTGGAGAAGCCGTAATTGAACGACGAGCCGCCCAGGCCGTCGCCGTGGGTCACCTCGATCACGGGCACCCCGGCGGCATCCAGCGCCGCCACGATCGCTCCGACCTCATCCTTGGTGAACTGATGGCGTTTGTGGTGCGAGCCGTCGCGCAGCGACGTGTCGGTAATGCGAACGTCCCAAATACTGTCACTCATCGCGCGCCTCCCGTGACCGCAAGCATCTCCTTGGCGATCTCCTCGCCGACCTTGGTGGCCGCCGCGGTCATGATGTCGAGGTTGCCCGCATACGGCGGTAGGTAATCTCCAGCACCCTCGACCTCGACGAACGTAGTGACCACGGCCCGTCCACCGGAGTTGAGCGACGGCTCATCGAACTGCGGCTCGTTGAGCAGCCGGTATCCCGGCACATAGGTCTGCACCTCGGCCACCACCTGGTGAATCGACGCCGCGATCGCCGCGCGGTCGGCATCCTCGGGAATGGCGCAGAAGATGGTGTCGCGCATGATCATCGGCGGTTCGGCGGGATTCAAGATGATGATCGCCTTGCCGCGCGCGGCCCCGCCAATGGTCTCCACCCCGCGCGCCGTGGTCTTGGTGAACTCGTCGATATTGGCGCGGGTCCCGGGGCCAGCCGATACGGAGGCCACCGACGCGACGATTTCGGCGTACGGAACGGTCACCACCCGAGAAACCGCATACACGATGGGAATCGTCGCCTGTCCCCCGCAGGTGATCATGTTCACGTTCGGTGCGTGCAGATGCTCGCGCAGGTTCGCCGGGGGAATCACCGCCGGACCCACCGCGGCCGGCGTCAGGTCGATGGCCCGGATCCCCGCGGCCGCATACTTCGGCGCCGCGTCCTTGTGCACGTAGGCGCTGGTTGCCTCGAATACCAGGTCGGGCTTCTCGGGTTGCTCCAGCAGCCAGTCCACCCCCTTGTAGGTGGTCTCCAAACCCAGCTTGGCCGCGCGCGCCAACCCTTCGCTTTCCGGGTCGATGCCCACCATCCAGCGCGGTTGGAGCCACTCCGATCGGCGCAGCTTGTACAGCAGGTCGGTGCTGATATTTCCCGAACCGACAATGGCCACGCTTGCCTTGGACGGCATTGAACGCTCCCTACCCTATGGTCGCGACCCGCTGCGCCCGGCTTCGCCGCGCTTGCGATCGCTCCCTATGGTCGCGACCCGCTGCGCCCGGCTTCGCCGCGCTTGCGATCGCTCCCTACCCTATGGTCGCGACCCGCTGCGCCCGGCTTCGCCGCGCTTGCGATCGCTCCCTGTTCTCTTATTCGAACGACAACCGAACCGAACCCAGGCCCGTGAAGTCGGCGACGAACTCGTCCCCCGCCCGCGCTTCGACCGCAAACGTGCATGACCCCGGCAACACGATGTCGCCTTTTCGCAGGCGCACCCCGAAGCTTTCCACCTTGCGGGCCAGCCACGCCACCGCGGTGACCGGGTTGCCCAGTACCGCGTCGCTGCGGCCCTCGGCGACCACCTCACCGTTGCGGGTCAGGGTCGCGTCGATCGCCTTGACGTCGATATCTGCCGGCGACACCCGGGCCGCACCGAGCACGAAGCCGGCCGACGAGGCGTTGTCGGCGATGGTGTCGCATATCGCGATCTTCCAGTCGGCGATCCTGGTGTCGATCAGCTCGATCGCCGGGACCAGGGCTTCGGTTCCCGCCAACACGTCGTCGTCGGTGCAGTCGGCACCCGGCAGGTCCGCGGCCAGGATGAAGCCCACCTCGACCTCCACCCGCGGAGACAGGTAATTCTCCGCCTTCACCGGGCTGTCTTCGAACACCCGCATCTCGTCGAGCAGATGCCCGTAGTCAGGCTCGTCGACACCCATCAACTGCTGCATCACCTTCGACGACAGCCCCACCTTGTGGCCCACCACCCGGGCCCCCTCGGCGACCCGCTGACGGATGTTGATCAGCTGGATCTCGTAGGCGTCGACGACGTCGATATCGGGGTAGGCGGCGGTCAGCGGGGCGATCGGCTCGCGGCTCCGCTCGGCCTGAGCCAAGTCGGCGGCCAGCTCGTCACGGGTGGCAACAGTGAGCATTACCGAAGTCCCCTCGTCCGTGTGACCGGGTCAGTAGCGCCTGACCCGGGCAATTCTATAACGTGTTCTACATGACAGCGCAGGAGTACGACGTCGTCGTGGCCGGCAGCGGCGCCGCCGGCATGGTGGCTGCTTTGACCGCCGCACACCGAGGCCTCTCGACAGTAGTGGTCGAGAAGGCTGAGCACTACGGCGGGTCGACCGCGCGCTCGGGCGGCGGCGTCTGGATTCCCAACAACGAGGTGCTCAAGCGCCGCCGGGTGAAAGACACTCCCGAGGCGGC
The DNA here is from genome assembly GCF_010731535.1 of Mycobacterium lacus. NCBI lineage: Bacteria > Bacillati > Actinomycetota > Actinomycetes > Mycobacteriales > Mycobacteriaceae > Mycobacterium > Mycobacterium lacus. The sequence continues at coordinate 5,077,512 of NZ_AP022581.1, read as the reverse complement.
CCGCGCCTACCTGCACGGCATCGTCGGCGATGTCGTCGCGCCGGAACGCATCGACGCCTACCTCGACCGCGGCCCCGAGATGTTGTCCTTCGTGCTGAAGCACACGCCCTTGAAGATGTGCTGGGTGCCAGGCTATTCCGACTACTATCCCGAGGCGCCGGGTGGGCGCCCCCGCGGCCGTTCGATCGAGCCAAAGCCGTTCAACGCGCGCAAACTTGGTGTCGATGAAGCCGGGCTCGAACCCGCCTATGGCAAGGTGCCGCTCAACGTCGTTGTGATGCAACAGGACTACGTGCGTCTCAACCAGCTGAAGCGCCACCCGCGGGGTGTGCTGCGCAGCCTGCGGGTCGGCGCCCGGACGATGTGGGCGAAGTCCACCGGCAAGAACCTCGTCGGCATGGGCCGAGCCCTCATCGGACCACTGCGGATCGGGCTACAGCGAGCCGGCGTTCCGGTGAGGTTGAACACCGCGCTCACCGACCTCTACGTCGAGGACGGCCCCAACGGCCCCGTCGTGCGCGGCGTCTACGTCCGCGATACCACCGCACCCGAATCCGCTGAGCCGCAGCTCATCCGGGCCCGGCGCGGCGTGATCCTGGCCTGCGGCGGCTTCGAACACAACGAACAGATGCGGGTGAAATACCAGCGCGCGCCCATCACCACCGAGTGGACCGTCGGCGCCAAAGCCAACACCGGTGACGGCATAGTTGCCGGCGAAAAGCTAGGTGCTGCATTGGATCTGATGGAAGATGCCTGGTGGGGCCCGACGGTGCCGCTGGTCGGCAAGCCGTGGTTTGCGCTGTCGGAGCGCAACTCGCCGGGATCGATCATCGTCAACATGTCCGGCAAGCGATTCATGAACGAATCGATGCCCTATGTCGAAGCCTGCCACCACATGTACGGCGGCGTACACGGCCAGGGGCCCGGCCCGGGCGAGAACATTCCCGCGTGGCTGGTGTTCGACCAGCAATACCGGGATCGTTATATCTTTGCTGGACTGCAACCCGGGCAACGTATTCCGCGCAAATGGATCGACTCCGGCGTGATCATCCAGGCCGAGACACTCGACGAGCTTGCCGCCAAGGTCGGCCTTCCCGTCGATGAATTCACCGCGACGGTCACGCGTTTCAACGGCTTTGCCCGTTCCGGTGTCGACGAGGACTACCACCGCGGGGAGAGCGCGTACGACCGCTACTATGGCGACCCGACCAACAAGCCGAATCCCAATCTCGGCGAGATCAGTCACCCGCCTTATTACGCCGCCAAGATGGTGCCGGGGGATCTGGGCACCAAGGGCGGCATCCGCACCGATGTCCATGGGCGTGCGCTGCGCGACGACGGCGGCGTCATCGAAGGTCTCTACGCCGCAGGCAATGTCAGCGCCCCGGTGATGGGCCACACCTACCCCGGTCCAGGCGGCACCATTGGGCCGGCGATGACCTTCGGCTATCTCGCGGCCCTGCACATCGCGGGAGAGCGCTAACATGCCGATCGACGTGGAAGTCGCCCTGAACGCGGTATTGGACCCGATCGAATTCTCTTGGGCCAGCAGCGATGTGCAGCTCTATCACCTGGGGCTGGGCGCCGGCGCGGATCCGATGGATCCGCGCGAGCTGCGCTACCTGGTGGACGACACGCCACAGGTGCTGCCGACGTTCGCCACCGTGGCCGCGACCTTCCACGCCACCAAGCCGCCGACCGTGCGGTTTCCCGGCATCGACATCGAGCTGAGCAGGGTGCTGCACGCGAGTGAGCGGGTGGAGGTGCCCGCGCCACTGCCGCCGTCGGGATCGGCGCGGGCGGTCACAAGGTTCACCGACATCTGGGACAAGGGCAAGGCCGCGGTGATCCTAAGCGAGACAACGGTGACCGCGCCCGACGGCGCGCCGCTGTGGACGCAGAAGCGGTCGATATTCGCCCGCGGCGAAGGTGGATTCGGCGGCCAGCGCGGGCCGTCAGCGTCGGACGCGGCGCCGGACCGGGCACCCGACCTGGAGGTCGCGATGCCGATTCTCCCACAGCAGGCGCTGCTCTACCGACTCTGCGGCGACCGCAACCCGCTGCACTCCGATCCGGAATTCGCCTCTGCTGCAGGCTTTTCCCAGCCCATTCTGCATGGCCTATGCACCTACGGCATGGCCTGCAAGGCCATCGTCGACACGCTGATGGACGGCGATGCCGGGGCCGTGGCCGCCTACGGCGCACGTTTCGCCGGGGTGGCCTTCCCCGGCGAAACGCTCACGGTCAACATCTGGAAGGACGACGGCCGCATCGTGGCCTGTGTTGTCGCGCCTTCGCGCGACAACACAGTAGTTCTCAGCGGCGTCGAGCTCGTCCCGGTCTAGCGACCCGTCGGCGAGCAGACGCAGAAGCCCCCAAACCAGCTGGTTTTGGGGGCTTCTGCGTCTGCTCGCGGGCACATCATGACAGCAATTGTCTTGATGCTATGATTACCACATGCGTACCACCGTGACGCTGGATCCCGATGTTGTCGCGGCCCTGCAGCGCGCAGCCCGCGAGCGGGGAACCTCTTTCAAAGCGGTCCTGAACGACGCGGTGCGGCGCGGATTGGGCGGCGAGCCCTCCCGGCGGCGCTATCGCACGCCAAGTCGCGACATGGGACTGCGAGCGGGATTCGACATCGACAAGGCGTTGACGCTGGTTGCGGCGGACGAGGACGCAGAGGTCTTACGTAAGCTTGCGCTCCGCAAATGAGACTGCTCGATCTCAACATCCTTATTTACGCGATCGACGAGTCGTCACCTCGCCATGAGCCGGCTCGCGCTTGGCTTGACGACACCTTGTCGGGCTCGGGCACAGTCGCTTTCGCATGGCACGTCCTCGTCGGCTTCGTCCGCCTGTCGACGCGCGCCGCGGTATTTGAGCGGCCTTTGAAGGTCGACGAGGCCTTCGACGTCGTTGATGGATGGTTGGCGCAACCCTGCGTTACGGTCGTTCATCCGACGGATCGCCACACGGTCGTCCTTCGCGAATTGCTGACTCCGCTTGGCGCGGCGGGAAATCTCACCAGCGACGCCCATCTGGCGGCCCTGTCTGTCGAACACGGCGCCGAACTGTGCTCCACCGATGTCGATTTCAGTCGATTTTCCGGCGTGCGCTGGATCGATCCGCTACAGCCGTAGACAGAGCGCGCCGGTCCATCGCAGCGCAACCGGCGTCCGCGCGGCGTGGCTGGCGGCGGCGGTGTGTCGAGGCGCCTAGCCCTGACCGCGGCCTGCCGGTCGCCGGGCGGCGTCCCCGCAGTCACACCAGCACCGGCGGCCGGTCATGACGTGGTGTGCAAATGCGATGGCACATGTGATACCACGACGTCGCTAATCGAAATCGAAGAGGCTGTCCAGCCGCCGCTCAGATCTCCCAGAGAGCTTCTGCACTACCCACTGATTCATCGACACATGTTGCTCAGCGGCTTCGACCGCGAGCCGCAAGTGCAACGCTGGCGAGGTCCTCTGTCGACCGTCACGTAATTCCCCAGGGCTGCCGTCACGGAATTCCCCAGGTGCGGGCCTCGATGGTATGTGTACCGTGCCCGCGGTGGCGTTGTCTAGCTGACGCTGCGTCCGGGCCGTTTGCGGGGCCGGTAGCTGGGTCCGTCCATGAGGATCTGGTAGCTGCTGTTGATGATCCTGTCGAGTAGCGATTCGGCGACGACCGGGTTCGGGAATAGGCCGTACCAGTCGTTGGGGGCGCGGTTGGAGGTCAAGATCAGCGGCTTGCCGCTGACCGCGCGTTCGTTGATTAGCTCGTAGAGGTCGTCGGCGTGCATGGTCGTGTGCTCGCGCATCGCAAAATCATCAAGAATCAACACGAGCGGTTTGGTGTATTCGCGGATGCGTTGGCCCAAACTGCGGTCGGCGTGCCCGCCGGCGAGGTCGGCGAGCATCCGAGAGGTTTTGGCGAAACGGACGTCGCCGCCGCGTCGGGCTACAGCATGCCCGAGTGCTTGTGCCACATGGGTTTTGCCTACCCCAACGGGTCCGTAGAGGATGACCGACTCGCCGGCGTCGAGCCAGCGCAGCGCGGCCAGGTCGCGCAGTATGGCGGCGGGCAGTTTCGGGTTGGCGGAGAAGTCGAAGGATTCGAAGGTGGCTTGTTCTTCGAACTTCGCGCGGCGGATGCGCCGTGTCAGGGCGGCCGATTCGCGGCGGGCGATCTCGTCCTCGCACAGTGCTTGCAGGAATTCGAGGTGCCCGAAGTCGCCGTTGCGGGTCTGGGCTAGCCGGGCGTCGAGGGTGTCAAGCATGCCCGACAGTTTCAGAGTGCGCAGCGCGTTGCGCAGCGCGGGGTCACAAATACCCATGAAGTCGTGTTCTCCTTGTGAAATAGCTTATGTGGGTTGTGATTCGGTCAGATTCCGGGACCCGGGTGACTTTCAGCCGACTCCGCCGGTGTCGCCGGTGGCGAACTGGTCGGGGCCACGCAGGAACGCCGCGGTAGTGGCGGCGGCGCCGGTGGCCGGTTCGGCGGTGGTGGCGTCGTGTTCGGTGCCGGCGGCCAGGATGCCCTTGATGGTCCGATACGCCGGGTCGCCGACGGCGATCGCGCAGGCGCAGGCGGCTTCGAGCCGATCACAGCCGTGCTTGTCGCGCAGCCCGAGCACTCCTTGCGCCGAGCGCAGGTGGTGGATCGCGTTGTCGCGCATGAATTCGGCGATCACCGCTTCGCAGGCGGGGCCGACCTGGGCGGCGGTGTGCCGACACCAGGTGGGGTTTTCATCGCGAAGGCGACCTTCTCCGGCGGGTAGTGGGAGAAGTCGGTGGAGCGCCCGAGGCCCGCCGCACATGGGTGGCGACGACCTCGTTGTGGGCAAAGATCTGCACGATGTCACCGGCGGTGCGGGCGTGCAGGCGCCGCCCGATCAGCCGCCATGGCACGCTGTAGAGGGCCTTGCCGACCTTGAGGTGCGTATCGACCCCCACGGTGCCGATAGACCAGGTGGTGAGTTCGAACGCGTGGCGCGGCAACGGTTTCAACGTATCGGCCTCGATCGCTTCGAACACCCGCAGCGGCTGGCCGCCGTCGAGGGCCCGTGAATGTCGTAGCCCGGCCACCTCCCGGCTCCACCGGGCCGCCTCGCCCTGCATCTGAGCCAGCGAGGTGAACTCGCGGCCCCGCCAGAACGAATCCCGCACATACGGCATCGGCCGCTCGACACGAGGTTTGTCCTTGGGCTTGAACGCCCGGGCCGGGTCGATCAAGCAGTCGTAGTGGGCGGCCAGCTCGGCGTAGGTGCGGTTGATCTTCGGGTCATATAGGTCGGGCTTGTCCACCCCGGTCTTGAGGTTGTCGCACACCAGCCGGGCCGGAATACCATTGAAGAATTCGAATGCCTCGACATGGCAAGTGCACCAGGTGGTTTGGTCCATCCTGACCACAGGGCGAACGAACAGGTGCCGCGAGCACGACAGCACCATGACAAACGCCCACACTGCGACTCGCTTGGCTGTGGCCGGGTTCAGCCACATTCCTAACCGGCCGTAGTCGATCTGCGCTTCGCTGCCCGGCGGCACTTCGCCGCGCGGCACGCTCACCCGAGCACGAGCCACCTCATCGGCGAAATTCATTGCCACCCAACGCCGCACAGAGGACTCCGACACGTCGACCTGATGGTCGTCACGTAGCCGCTGCGCGATCGTGGCGACCGTAACATCGGCGTGCAGCCAGTCCTGATCCGGTCGCTATGCCGGTCGATCAACGGCCACGTCGATGCCCGCGCGCCGCGATCATCCAGTCCGGGAAACCACTGCGCGATCCGCGCCGCCCACTGCTCGGCGCTCAGCGGTTCTCCGCCTGGGCCAATGCCCTCGGCGACCGCCGGGGCCAGATACTTGCGGATCGTCTTACGATCCATCCCCAGCGACTGCCACAACTGCACCTGTGAGCGACCAGCCTGCCAATGCGTGTACAACTCGATCAGATCGAACATCTCGATATCTCTCCTCGCCATCAGTGCCCCTTCGTCCGCCGTACTCCGACGGATCAAGAGCGAACATGTGTGCGAGGCCCACACCCGGCAGACACACCGCCCAGGGTGGGGAATTACCTGACAGCCAGGGTGGGGAATTCCGTGACGGACAACCCCTCAAACCTGGGGAATTGCGTGACCGCTGACAGTCCTCACCACGAACCTGCCGCTGTATTGCCGTTCGGTCAGCGGCGCCGGCAGTTCCTCATCAACCGCCTTACGCTCCGCTATGAGCTCGTCGACGGCTCGCTCGACAGCGGCCGTAGCCTGCTGCAGGGTCGGAGCCCATCGCAGCAGCCACGGCAACTCGATGCACCGGACAACGTATTCGCCATGCTCAGGCGACCATTCGGCGCGGTAGGTGTAGTGGTTCATGGGCGACGCGGTATCACATGCGCCATCGACTTGGCGAAGGCACCGCCGCCCTCCTCTAGCGACTCAAGTGACTCCTGAGTCTTGTGAGGTTTGCTTCCTATGGGAACCGATAAACCAGCCATCGCGGCGGTAGCATTTCATAGAGTTCGGCCACCGTCACTTCAGCGCCTGCGGGCAAAGGCGGCAAACCCTAACCCAGAATCAGACCGGAGGTCGGCACCCCGGTCCCCGCGGTGACGAGCACGTGCTCGACGTCGGGTACTTGATTCACCGAGGTGCCGCGCAGTTGCCGAACGCCCTCCGCGATTCCGTTCATGCCGTGGATGTAGGCCTCACCGAGTTGACCCCCGTGCGTGTTGATGGGCAACCGCCCGCCCACCTCGATCGCGCCGTCGGCGATGAAGTCCTTGGCTTCCCCCCGGCCGCAAAATCCCAACTCCTCCAACTGAATCAGGGTGAACGGCGTGAAGTGGTCATAGAGCACGGCGGTCTGGATGTCGGCCGGCGCGAGCCCCGACTGCTGCCACAGCTGCCGGCCCACCAGGCCCATCTCCGGTAGGCCATCCAACTCGGGCCGGTAGTAGCTGACCATCGTGTATTGGTCGGGACTCGAGCCCTGCGCGGCCGCCTCGATGATCGCCGGCCTCTGCTTGAGGTCGCGCGCCCGCTCGAGCGAGGTAACCACGATCGCGACGGCGCCGTCGGTCTCTTGGCAACAGTCCAGCAGCCGCAACGGTTCGGCAATCCAGCGCGAATTCTGGTGGTCCTCAATGGTTATCGGCTTCTCGTAGAAGTACGCCTTCGGATTCTTGGCGGCGTGCCTGCGGTCGGCCACCGACACCGCGCCGAAGTCCCGGCTAGAAGCACCGGAAAGATGCATATACCGTCGAGCGATCATCGCGACCTGCGCGGCCGGCGTCGAAAGCCCGTGTGGATACGAGAACGAATTGTCCACGCCCGTCGAATCGGCATTCTCCGTCAGCCGCGTCTGCACCTGGCCGAACCGCATGCCGGACCGCTCGTTGAACGCCCGGTATGCCACCACCACGTCGGCCACCCCGGTCACGACGGCCATCGCCGCATGCTGGACGGTCGCGCACGCGGCGCCGCCGCCGTAGTGGATCTTCGAGAAGAACTTCAACTCGCCGATACCGACCGCACGTGCGACGGCGACTTCGGTGTTGGTGTCCATCGTGAAGGTGGTCAGACCATCGACGTCGGCCGGGCTTAGGCCCGCGTCGCCCAATGCATCCAACACCGCCTCGGCCGCCAGCCGCAGCTCGCTGCGACCGGAGTTTTTCGAGAAGTCGGTGGCGCCAATGCCGACGATGGCGGCCTTGCCGGACTGGAGGTACCTCCCGCTCGCGGGGCCCACTAGGCGCCTCCAATCGTCAACTTCACCGTGGCGATGACATGATCACCAAGGCTATTGCGGCCCAGCACCTTTACCGTGATCACACCGTCCTCCACGGCCGTCACCTCACCGGAGAACGTCACCGTGTCGTAGGCGTACCATGGTACGCCCAGCCGCAGCCCGATCGACTTGATCAACGCCGACGGCCCGGCCCAATCGGTGACGTAACGCTGCACCAGCCCGGTGTCGGTAAGGATGTTGACAAAAATGTCCTTTGACCCCTTGGCAATAGCCTTGTCCCGATCGTGGTGCACATCCTGGAAGTCCCTGGTGGCCAGGGCCGTTGAGATGATGAACGTCGGATCCCCGTAGAGCTTGAGCTCCGGCAGCACAGTGCCAACAGCCGTCATTCGTCAGGCTCCCACGCGTAGAGGCTCCACTCCGGAAAATCGATATAGGTCGCCCGCACCGGCATTCCGATCTCGACCCGAGACGGGTCGACACCGCGCAACTCGCCCAGCATCCGCACGCCTTCCTCGAGCTCTACCAACGCGATCACGAAAGGTAAAGTGCGACCAGGCACCTTCGGCGCGTGGTGCACCACGAAACTGAACACCGTGCCGCGACCACTCGCGACGCAATACTCGATCGGCGCCGACTTGTCCTGCCACACCGCCGGCACCGGCGGGTGCTGCAGGCTGCCGTCCGGCCGCTTCTGAATCCGCAACTCGTGGGCTTTCACCCCTTCCCAGAAGAACGCGGTGTCGCGCGACGACGACGGCCGCATCATCGCATCAGGGTCCAGATCGCCCGGTATAGCCGCGTCAGCCGATCCGGCGGGCTTGAACTTGAGGATCCGCCAGTTCATCTCGGCCACATCCTGGTCACCAACCCGCCACACGACGTGCTGGTTGATGAAAAAACCTTCGCCGAGGGCGGTTTGCTTGGGCCCCACCACGTCGGCAAGCTCGGCGGTGATGCTGACTTCCTCGCCGGGCTGCAGATACCGGTGATAGGTCTGCTCACAGTTGGTGGCCACCACGCCGATATAGCCCGCATCGTCGAACAGCTTGATGATGGGCCCCAGCGGATCGTCCTTCGGACGGACCCCGCCCAGGCCGTACATCGTCCACACCTGAATCATCGCCGGCGGAGCGACAATTCCCGGGTGACCGGCAGCGCGCGCCGCGGCCTCATCCACATAAATGGGATTGCGGTCGCCGATGGCCTCCACCCAGTTGTTGATCATCGGCTGGTTCACCGGGTCCCGGCCGGCGCGCGGTTTGCTACCACCGGCCGCCTTGATCTGAGCGACGGCTTCGTGGATGTCGGTCACCTCGGTCATCGGGGCACCCTCGGTACCTTGAGACCGGATGCGGCGATCATCTCGCGCATGACCTCGTTCACTCCGCCGCCGAACGTAATCACCAGATTGCGCTTGGTTTGGGAGTCCAACCAGCCCATCAGCTCCGCGGTGTCCGACTCGGCCGGGTTGCCATACCGGCCGACGATCTCCTCGGCGAGCCGCCCGACGTACTGAACACGTTCGGTGCCAAAGACTTTCGTCGCCGCGGCGTCGGCCACGTTGATATCCTCACCTGCCGCCGCTACCTGCCAATTGAGCAACTCGTTGATCCGCCACATCGCATGAATCTCGCCCAGCGCGCGCTTGACGTCGGCATGATCGATCGGAGTGACGCCGTCGCCACCTGGCTTGGACGCCCAGGCGTGCAGCCGGTCGTAGATGGCGGCGAACCGACCCGCCGGGCCCAGCATCACCCGCTCGTTGTTGAGCTGGGTGGTGATCAGCCGCCAGCCGTCGTTCTCCTCGCCCACCAGCATGTCGGCCGGCACCCGCACGTCGTTGTAGTAGGTGGCATTGGTGTGGTGGGCGCCGTCGGACAGGATGATCGGCGTCCAGGAGTAGCCGGGATCCTTCGTGTCGACGATCAGTATGGAAATGCCTTTGTGCTTACCGGCTTCCGGGTCGGTACGGCAGGCCAGCCAGATGTAGTCGGCATCATGCGCACCGGTGGTGAAGATCTTCTGGCCGTTGACGATGTACTCGTCGCCGTGGCGCACCGCGGTAGTGCGCAACGACGCCAGGTCGGTGCCCGCCTCCGGTTCGGTGTAACCGATCGCGAAGTGCACCTCACCGGCCAGGATCGCGGGCAGGAACTTCGTCTTCTGCATCTCGCTGCCGTACACCTGCAGGGTCGGGCCCACGGTCTGTAGCGTCACGGCGGGCAGCGGCACGTCGGCCCGATGGGCCTCGTTGACGAAGATCTGCTGCTCGATCGGGCCAAAGCCCAAGCCGCCGAACTCCTTTGGCCACCCGACGCCGAGCTTTCCGTCCCGGCCCATCCGCCGGATCACCGCGCGGTAGGCGGCGCCGTGGCGATCCTTCTCCATCTCCTCGCGCTCGTCGGTCGAGATCAAATTTGAAAAGTATTGTCGTATCTCGGCCTGCAGCCGCCGCTGCTCCGGGGTCAGTTCGATGAACATTGCGCTCCCACCGGGTCGTCTGGGTGGCGACCCGCCGCGCCCGGCTCCGCCGCGCTTGCGATCGCCACCCGGTCGAGACGATGTGAAGGCCCGCCCAGCAGCCGGGTCAGGTCCTTGATCGTCGAGTAGTACCGGTGCATCGGGTAGGTGATGTCCATCCCCATCCCACCGTGCAGGTGGTGGCAGGTCTGCATCACCGGCGGCGCCTGCGACGTCAGCCAGTACCCGAGGACGTCGAGATCATCGTTGGCATCCAGACCCTCGGCCAACCGCCAGATCACCGACTTGGACGCCAAATCGATGGTGCGCGAGGCGATATAGACCTCGGCGAGCTGTGCGGCCACGGTCTGAAAGGTCGACAGCGGCTTGCCGAACTGCTTGCGGTTGGCCACGTAATCCGCGGTCAACCGCAGCGCCCCGGCCACCAGCCCGTCGGCGTAAGCACCAATCATGGCCAGCGCCAACTGGTTTACCCGACGCGCGGCAGCGCCCGTCAACACATCGGAATCGTCAACCGCAACGCCCTCAAACGTCACCGTGTACTCGTCGGAACCATTCGACGTCGGCGTGCGGACCAGCCGCACACCGCCGGTCTTTGGTGATACCACCACGACCGCGTTGTCGGCCGTGACGATCATCCAATCCGCCGACTCGGCATATCCCACACCAATCTTGGTGCCCGACAACCGGCCGCCGTTGTAGCCCACCGCGGGCCGGTCGGGCAGCGCCGCACCCGGCTCGTTGAGCGCGGCGGTCAACACTGCACCCTTGCCCACCCCGGACAAAAACCGGTCCTGCTGCTCGACCGATCCCAGATCGAGCAGCGGGACCACACCAAAGCCCAGGGTCGTCAGCGCCGGCGTGATGGCGCCGTGGCGTCCCACCTCGGTCAGCACCGTCCCGACCTCGGACAACCCAACGCCGTCGCCGCCCAGACGTTCCGGCACCGGCAACGCCGTCACGCCCCCGTCGACCAGAGCCGTCCAACTCAAGTCCCGTTCCATAACCGACGTGACAACGTCGGCAACGGCTTGTTGTTCCGCGGTGAGCTGGAAATCCATCGCGGCTCTCTTAATCCATCAATGGGCAACCGGGCACTTGGCGCCGGTGTAGTCGACCCGCCAGTGTTTGATCCCGTTGAGCCAGCCCGACCGCAATCGCTCGGGCGCCGAGATCGGCTTCAAATCCGGCATGTGGTCGGCCACAGCGTTGAAGATCAGGTTGATCGTCATCCGGGCCAGGTTGGCGCCGATGCAGTAATGCGCGCCCGTACCGCCAAAGCCGACATGCGGGTTCGGGTTTCGCAGGATGTTGAACGTGAACGGATCGTCGAAGACCGATTCGTCGAAGTTCGCCGACCGGTAGAACAGCAGAACCCGCTGGCCCTTCTTGATCTGCACGCCGGACAGCTCGTAATCCTCCAGGGCGGTGCGCTGGAAGCAGGTGACCGGTGTGGCCCAGCGGACGATCTCGTCGGCGGCGGTCTCGGGACGCTCCTTCTTGTACAGCTCCCACTGGTCGGGGTGGTCGGCGAACGCCATCATTCCCTGCGTAATGGAGTTCCGGGTGGTCTCGTTCCCGGCCACCGCGAGCATCACCACGAAGAAGCCGAACTCGTCGTCGGAGAGCTTCTCACCATCGATGTCGGCCTGGACCAGCTGGGTCACGATGTCGTCGCCCGGATTCTTCGCCCTCTCCTCGGCCATCTTCATCGCATAGCCGATCAGCTCGGCCGACGACACCTTCGGGTCGATATGGGCGTACTCCGGATCCTCGTTGCCGGTCATTTCGTTCGACCAGTGGAACAGCTTGCCGCGATCCTCCTGGGGCACGCCGAGCAAACCCGCGATCGCCTGCAGTGGAAGCTCGCAGGACACCTGCTCGACAAAATCGCCGGAACCGGCCGCCGCCGCCTCTCGGGCGATGTTCTGGGCGCGCTCGTTGAGTTCGTCGCGCAGCCGTCCGATGGCACGCGGCGTGAAACCGCGGGAGATGATCTTGCGCAGCCGGGTGTGGTGCGGGGCGTCCATGTTGAGCATGACGGCCCGCTGCACATCGATGTCCTCGCGGGCGATGTCATTGTGGAACCGCGGGATCGCGCCGTTTTGCCAGCTGGAAAAGACGTCGCTGCGCAGCGACACCTCCTTGACGTCCTTGAGCTTCGTCACCGCCCAGAACCCGCCGTCGTGGAAGCCGCCGCCCTTGCCGGGAGCCTGTTCGTTCCACCAGATCGGCGCGGCCGCCCGCAGCTCGGCGAACTCCTCGACCGGCAGCCGCTCGGCGTAGATGTCGGGGTCGGTGAAATCGAACCCGGGGGGAAGATTGGGGCTGGGCACGCTATGTCTCCTTACTGCAGTCCTCGATGACTTGTGGCAGGACACTAGTTGTCCTAGTGATGCTCATCTGCCAGTAAAACATGCCTTCACCGCAGAGAAAAGGAATCGAGGCATCGTCGCTTGTCAGAGTAATGAAACGTGTTCTAGCCTGGCTCCATGGGCAATCCGGTAATCGTTGAGGCCACCCGCAGCCCGATCGGCAAACGCAATGGGTGGCTGTCAGGCCTGCATTCCACCGAGCTGCTTGGTTCTGTGCAAAGGGCGCTGGTCGACAAGGCCGGTATCGACGCCGGAGACGTCGAGCAGGTCATCGGCGGATGCGTGACCCAGTTCAGCGAGCAGTCCAACAACATCAGCCGGACGGCCTGGCTGACCGCTGGTTTACCGGAGCACGTGGGTGCCACCACCGTCGATTGCCAGTGCGGCAGTGGCCAGCAGGCCAATCACCTGATCGCCGGGTTGATCGCCATCGGCGCGATCGACATCGGCATCGCCTGCGGCATCGAGGCGATGAGCCGGGTGGGCCTGGGTGCCAACGCGGGTCCGGACCGCTCGCTGATCCGCGCGCAGTCGTGGGACATCGACATGCCGAACCAGTTCGAGGCTGCCGAGCGGATCGCCAAACGACGCGGCATCACCCGCGAGGACATCGACGAGTTCGGCTACGCCTCCCAGGCCAAGGCAAAGCAGGCCTGGGACGAGGGCCGCTTCGACCGCGAGATCTCGCCGATCGAAGCGCCGGTGCTTGACGAGCAGAAGCAGCCCACCGCCGAGCGTCACATGGTCTCCCGTGATCAGGGCCTGCGCGACACCACCATGGAGGGATTGAGCCAACTCAAGCCGGTGCTCGAGGGCGGCATCCACACGGCGGGCACGTCGTCGCAGATTTCCGACGGTGCCGCGGCCGTGTTGTGGATGGACGAATCCGTGGCACGGGCACACGGCTTGACCCCGCGAGCCCGGATCGTTGCCCAAGCACTCGTCGGCGCCGAACCCTACTACCACCTGGACGGTCCGGTGCAGTCGACGGCGAGGGTGCTGGAGAAGGCCGGCATGAAGATCGGCGACATCGACATCGTCGAGATCAACGAGGCGTTCGCATCCGTGGTGCTGTCCTGGGCGCGGGTGCACGACCCCGACATGGCCAGGGTCAACGTCAACGGCGGCGCGATCGCGTTGGGTCACCCGGTGGGCTGCACGGGCAGCCGGCTGATCACCACCGCCTTGCACGAATTGGAGCGATCCGATCGCAGCACAGCGCTGATCACCATGTGCGCCGGCGGCGCCCTGGCCACCGGCACCATCATCGAGCGGATCTGATGGGCGTCTCGGAGGCCGACCGCATCGCGGCGGCGCAGGCATATATCGACGCACTGGTCAGCCATGACGCCGACGCCGTTCCGTTCGCGCCTGATTGCGTCCGGATCGAGATGGGCGTCAAAACCGGGTTCTCCGGAAACCACCTGCGGCGCAGCCTCAATCGCGGCCCGCAGTTCCGTGTCATCGCTGATACGACCCGGCCCGAGTACACCGTCACCGGCGACGAGGTGCGCGCGGTGTACGACGTGTTGACCAAGGTCTCGTTGGGCGGGCGGCGGGTCGCGTCACATGTTGACGAAACCTTCGTGATACCGGACGACGGGCTGATCCATCACATCAGGGCCAGTTTGCGTCCTTTCATTCAGCACTAGCCCGGCGACGATGCGGCCCGCGCAGCGGGGTGAGGAGAAGCCGGGCAATTCAGCACTAGCCCGGCGACGATGCGGCCCGCGCAGCGGGGTGAGGAGAAGGTACCGCCCGCTTGCGGGGGAGAGCCGGGCAATTCAGCACTAGCGGAGGGTAAATGAAAAGGCCACGCGCCCTGAACTCGCCCTGGACCAGCCAATTCATCAAGTGGATGGCACGCGCCAACACGTGGATCTATCGGCGCACCGACGGAAAGCTCGGCGGCACGTTCCAGAAGAGTCCCGTCGCGCTGCTGACCACCACCGGCCGCAAGACCGGGCAACCGAGGGTGAGCCCGGTGCTCTACCTGCGCGACGGAGACCGCGTGATCCTGGGCGCCTCCTCGGGTGGCCGCGACAAACACCCGATGTGGTACCTCAACCTCAAGGCCAACCCCAAAGTGCAGGTCCGGATCAAGAAAGAAGTGCTCGACCTTGCCGCGCGGGACGCCACCGACGAAGAGCGCGCCCGCTACTGGCCGCAGTTGGTGGCCATGTATCCGATGTTCGAGCACTACCAGTCCTGGACCGACCGGACGATTCCGATCGTCGTCTGCGCTCCTTGAGTCGCCGGACGTGCAACCACGGCGAAGAATCGGCGGCGGAGATTTCGCCGCACGTCCACGTTCGGTGTATCGACTAGGCCCCGTAAACCGGCACCGGCGTTCGCGACTTGGCCAGCAGGTCGGTGACGACGGGCCCCAACTCGGCGGGATCCCATTTCGCGTCCTTGTCGATCTGCGGGCCGTGCGCCCAGCCTTCGGCGACGCGGATCAGGCCGCCCTCGACCTCGAACACCTTGCCGGTGACGTCGCGGGATTCGGTGCTGCCCAGCCACACGACGAGTGGCGAGACGTTCTCCGGCGCCATCGCGTCGAATCCGCCGTCCTCGGGTGGGGCCATAGTTTCGGCGAACACGGCTTCGGTCATCCGGGTGCGGGCGGCCGGCGCGATCGCGTTGACGGTGATCCCGTAGCGGCCCAACTCGGCGGCGCCGACGAGGGTCAGCGCGGCGATGCCCGCCTTGGCCGCCGAGTAGTTGCCCTGTCCGACGCTGCCCTGCAATCCGGCGGCGGAGCTGGTATTGATGATCCGCGCGTTAAGATCATCCGGGCCGGCCGCACCGGATTTGATCTGCCGCCGCCAGTAACTCGCCGCGTGCCGCAGCGTCGCGAAATGCCCTTTGAGGTGCACACGAATAACGGCGTCCCACTCGCCTTCGCTGGTGTTGGCCAGCATTCGGTCGCGGATGAAACCGGCGTTGTTGACCAGCACGTCAAGCCGGCCAAAGGATTGGATTGCCGTCTCGATGAGGTTCTGCGCGCCCGTCCAGTCCGCGACGTCGTCGCCGTTGGCGATAGCCTCCCCGCCGGAGGCGGTGATCTCATCGACCACCTGCTGTGCCGGGCTTTCGCCGGCGGATCCGTCCAGCCCCACACCGACGTCGTTGACCACCACGCGCGCACCCTCCGCGGCGAAGGCCAACGCGTGCGCGCGGCCGATGCCGCGGCCCGCGCCGGTAATGATGACCACCCGGCCGTCCACCAAGCCCATACCCACTACTCCTCTACTCGTTACTTGTTGGCGCTCGAGGCGGCCAGATAGGGCGGCGGCTCACCGCCCCCGTGCACCTCCAGCGTCGCGCCGCTGATATACGAGGCGGCGTCGGAAGCCAGAAACGCTGCGGCCCAACCAATATCGGTGGGTCGTGCCAGCCTGCCCAAGGGCACGGTGGCAGCAACGCGGGCTATCGACTCCGCGTCACCGTAGAACAGTTCCGACTGTTCGGTTTCCACCATGCCGACCACGACCGCATTGACCCGTATCTTGGGCGCCCATTCCACCGCCAGCGTGGCGGTGAGGTTTTCCAGGCCGGCCTTGGCCGTGCCGTACGCGGCCGTGCCCGGGGTGGGACGGCGACCGCTGACGCTGCAAACGTTCACGATCGACCCGCCTCCCTGCTGTTGTTGCATCAGCCTGTTGGCCTGTTGCGAAACCAGCAGCGGCGCAAGCAGATTGAGTTCGACGATCTTGCGGTGAAAATTGGGCGTGGCCTCGGCGGCCAACGCATACGGGGATCCGCCGGCGTTGTTCACCAGCACGTCGAGGCGACCGTGCCGCTCACGGATCGTGTCGACGAGCCGAACCACGGACCCCTCGTCACGGACGTCGCAGGCGTGGAACTCATGCGGCAGACCCTCGACGGCGCGCCGCGCGCAGGTGACGACGGTCGCGCCCTGCTCGGCGAAGACCGAACTGATGCCCGCGCCGACGCCCCGGACGCCGCCGGTCACTAAGACCACCCGCCCGGCCAACCCCAACTTGATGGCATCGGCATCGGCCGATACGGCGCTAGTCACTGTGGTAGTGTACCAAGCAAGTGCTTGCTTCGGGTAGCCGATCCGTCTGTTAGGAAGTGCCCAGTGACGATCACAGCCACCACCCCGGAACCGGGCATCGTCGCCGTTACCGTCGACTACCCGCCGGTCAACGCCATTCCCTCCAAAGGCTGGTTCGAACTCGCCGATGCGGTGACGGCCGCCGGCGCGGATCCCGAGACCCGCGCGGTGATCCTGCGCGCCGAGGGCCGCGGCTTCAACGCGGGCGTGGACATCAAAGAGATGCAGCGCACCGAGGGATTCACCGCACTGATCGGCGCCAACCGCGGCTGCTTCGCCGCGTTCCGCGCGGTCTACGAGTGCGCGGTTCCGGTCATCGCCGCGGTGAACGGGTTCTGCGTCGGCGGCGGCATCGGCCTGGTCGGCAACTCCGACGTCATCGTGGCCTCCGACGACGCCACCTTCGGGCTGCCGGAGGTGGAACGCGGCGCGCTCGGCGCGGCGACCCATCTGTCGCGGCTGGTGCCGCAACACATGATGCGGCGGCTGTTCTTCACCGCGGCCACCGTCGATGCCGCGACCCTGCATCACTTCGGCTCGGTGCACGAGGTGGTGCCCCGCACCGAGCTCGACGAGGCGGCGTTGCGGGTCGCACGTGACATCGCCGCCAAG
Source organism: Mycobacterium lacus (assembly GCF_010731535.1). Lineage (NCBI taxonomy): Bacteria > Bacillati > Actinomycetota > Actinomycetes > Mycobacteriales > Mycobacteriaceae > Mycobacterium > Mycobacterium lacus. Next base: position 5,060,221 of record NZ_AP022581.1, on the reverse strand, counting down.
GACACCCGGGTGATCCGCGCGGCCAAGGAGGCTCTTAACCTTATCGACGTGCAACGGGTTAACTCGAGTTACCGCATGGAGCAAGGCTTTACGTTCGAGCTCAACCTCGCCGGGGTGTCCGACGAGCACCGCGACGCGTTCGTGAAGAAGTCCTGACCGTGGCCGACAAACGCACCACCCTCGACGACGCCGTCGCACAACTACGCAGCGGCATGACCATCGGCATCGCCGGCTGGGGATCGCGGCGCAAGCCCATGGCCTTCGTGCGGGCCATGCTGCGCACCGACGTCACCGGCCTGACGGTGGTCACCTACGGCGGGCCCGACCTGGGGCTGCTGTGCTCGGCGGGCAAGGTGAAGCGCGTCTACTACGGGTTCGTCTCGCTGGACTCGCCGCCCTTCTACGACCCCTGGTTTGCCAAGGCGCGCACCACCGGGGCAATCGAGGCCCGCGAGATGGACGAGGGCATGCTGCGCTGCGGGCTGCATGCGGCGGCGCAACGACTACCGTTCCTGCCCATTCGCGCCGGGCTGGGCAGTTCGGTGCTCGACTTCTGGGAAGGCGAACTGCAGACGGTAACCAGCCCTTATCCGACGGACGGCAGCCACGAGACGCTGCTCGCCATGCCGGCGCTGCGCCTCGACGCCGCCTTCGCCCACCTCAATCTTGGTGATGCACACGGCAATGCCGCCTATACCGGAATCGACCCCTACTTCGACGACCTGTTTCTGATGGCCGCCGACAAACGCTTCCTCTCGGTGGAGCGCATCGTTGCGACTGACGAATTGGTCAAAGCGGTTCCACCACAAGCGTTGTTGGTGAACCGGATGATGGTCGACGCGGTCGTGGAGGCACCCGGTGGCGCACACTTCACCACCGCCGCACCGGATTACGGCCGCGACGAGACGTTCCAACGCCACTACGCCGAGGCCGCCTCGACGGCGGATGGCTGGCGGCGGTTCGTCCAGACGTACCTCTCCGGCAGCGAGGACGACTACCAAGCCGCAGTGCGAGCGTTCGCTGGGGAGGCCTCCAAGTGACCACCCGGGCCGAGGTGTGCGCGGTCGCCTGCGCCGAATTGTTCCGCGACGCGGGCGAGATCATGATCAGCCCGATGACGACCATGGCGTCGATTGGAGCCCGGCTGGCGCGTCTCACGTTCTCCCCCGACATCCTGCTGACCGACGGCGAGGCCCAGCTGCTGGCGGATACCCCGGCGTTGGGCAAGACGGGAGCCATCGAGGGCTGGATGCCGTTCGGCCGGGTGTTCGAGACGCTGGCCTGGGGCCGACGACATGTGGTGATGGGCGCCAATCAGGTTGACCGCTTTGGGAATCAGAACCTGTCGGCGTTCGGGCCGCTGCAGCATCCGACCCGGCAGATGTTCGGTGTCCGGGGTGCGCCCGGCAACTCCATCAACCACGCGACCAGTTACTGGGTCGGCAACCATTCCAGGCGGGTATTCTGCGAGGCGGTCGACGTGGTCTGCGGCATCGGCTACGACAAGGTGGCCCCGGGCAACCCGGCGTTCCGGTTCGTCAACGTCTTCCGGGTGGTGTCCAACCTCGGGGTGTTCGACTTCGCCGGCCCGGACCACACGATGCGGGCACTGACCCTGCACCCCGGGGTCTCGCCCGACGACGTCCGCGAGGCCACCTCGTTCGAGGTGCACGGGCTCGACGAAGCCCCCGAGACGAGGCTGCCGACCGACGAGGAGCTGCGCCTGATCCGCGAGGTCATCGATCCGAAGGCGCTGCGCGACAGGGAGATCCGTTCGTGAGGCTCAAGACACCGCTGACCGAGCTGGTCGGCGTCGAGCACCCGGTGGTGCAGACCGGGATGGGCTGGGTGGCAGGCGCCCGGCTGGTGTCGGCGACCGCCAACGCGGGCGGGCTCGGCATCCTGGCGTCGGCCACCATGACGCTGGACGAGCTGGCAACGGCGATCGGCAAGGTGAAGGCCGCCACCGACAAGCCGTTCGGGGTGAACATCCGTGCCGATGCCGCCGACGCCGGCGAGCGTGTCGAGCTGATGATCCGCGAGGGCGTGAAGGTGGCCTCGTTCGCCCTGGCGCCCAAGCAGGAGCTGATAGCGCGGCTGAAAGAGGCTGGTGCCGTGGTTATCCCGTCGATTGGCGCGGCCAAGCATGCGCGCAAGGTCGCGGGCTGGGGTGCCGACGCGATGATCGTGCAGGGCGGCGAAGGCGGCGGGCACACCGGACCCGTCGCCACCACACTGCTGCTGCCGTCGGTGCTCGACGCCGTCAAGGGCACCGGCATCCCGGTGATCGCCGCGGGTGGCTTCTTCGACGGCCGCGGCCTTGCCGCGGCCCTGTCGTATGGGGCGGCCGGGGTGGCGATGGGCACTCGGTTTCTGCTCACCTCGGACTCCACCGTGCCCGACGCCGTCAAGCGGCGGTACCTAGAGGCGGCCCTGGACGGCACGGTGGTCACCACCCGCGTCGACGGCATGCCGCACCGGGTGCTGCGCACCGGGCTGGTCGAGAAGCTGGAAAGTGGTTCGCGGGCAAGGGGTTTCGCGGCCGCCGTGCGCAATGCCGCGAAGTTCAGGAAGATGTCGCAGATGACCTGGCGGTCGATGATCGCCGACGGCCTGGCGATGCGCCACGGCAAGGATTTGACCTGGTCGCAAGTGGTGATGGCGGCCAACACCCCGATGCTGCTGAAGGCCGGCCTGGTCGAGGGCAACACCGAGGCCGGCGTGCTGGCCTCCGGTCAGGTGGCCGGAATCCTCGACGACCTGCCGTCGTGCAAAGAGCTGATCGAGTCGATCGTGCGCGATGCGATCGAGCGTCTGCGGGCCGCCTCGGCGCTGGTGGCCGACTGATCCGCCGACTGTGAATCGCACTACGCGACACGCCGATCCGGCGTCGCGTGGTTCACTCTCGGCGGTCATGGACGCCACCCCGCCGCCCGCATTGCCGCAACGACTCGGGCTACGAACGTGCCCTGCCGGTATCGGAGCAGGTCACTGCTTACCCGGATGATCGTCCAGCCCTGATCGAGCAACGCGCTGGACCGGTCGATATCTCGAGCGCGCCGTTCCGGGTCCGTCCAGTGTTGCGGTCCGTCGTATTCGATGCCGACGCGCAATTCTTCGTAACCCATGTCGATGCGGGCAACAAAGTCCCCGTAATCGTCGAACACCCTGATCTGCGTCTGCGGTCTGGGCAGGCCCGCGTCGATCAACACCAACCGGGTCCGCGTCTCCTGCGGGGATTCCGCACCCCCGTCGACCAGCGGCAACACGGACCGGAGCCGGACCAGACCCCGCACACCGGAATGCTGCGCCATGACGCGCTCGACGTCGGTGAGCTTGACGTCGGTCGCGTTGGCCAACGCGTCAAGGCGCTGGACGGCCTGCAGCCGCGACGTTGTTCGGCGCCCGATATCGAAGGCCGTGCGCGCCGGGCCGGTTACCGGGACCCCGCCGACTTCGAGCACCTCACCGGGAAGCACGGCGTCGGTGTACACGGCGATGGCGCGCGGCGGGCGACGGTTTGCGCATATCAGCTCCGCATCAAGCGCCGGGCTCACCCACTTTGCGCCCAGTAGGGCCGCTGCCGAATTGCCCGTGACGACGGCGCGGCGTCGCGACCACAGCCATGCCGCAACCGCGCGCTGGCGCGCTGTCATCGCGATGCCAGATGGCATGTAGACGCCCGGATAGACGGGCTCATACAGCTGTCGCATCGCGCGCTCGGAAATGGCCTTTGCGGCCAGGGCTTCGGCCCCCAAGAAGGGCCAGGTGAGTTCGCTCATCGACGAATGCTGACATCACCCACCGACAGCCCCGCCGACAGTGAAATCCACGACACGACACGCCGGGTGACCCGTCGCGCATTTCACGCTCGGCGCAGGACGCTAGAGCCGCTCGATGATCGTGACGTTCGCCGTCCCGCCGCCCTCGCACATCGTCTGCAGGCCATAGCGACCGCCAATGCGTTCCAACGTATTCAGCATGGTCGTAAACAACTTGGCCCCGGTGGCGCCCAGCGGATGCCCGAGCGCGATCGCGCCGCCGTTAGGGTTGACCTTGTCCGGGTCGGCCTTGATTTCCTTGAGCCAGGCCATGACGACCGGCGCGAACGCCTCGTTGATCTCGACGGTGTCGACGTCTTCGATGGATAGCCCGGTCTTGTCGAGCGCGTGGCGGGTGGCGGGGATGGGACCGGTCAGCATGAACACCGGGTCGGCCGCGCGGGCGCTGACGTGGTGGATGCGGGCCCGGGGCGTCAGTCCATGGTCTTTGACGGCCTGTTCGGAAGCCAACAGCACCGCGCTGGCGCCGTCGGAAATCTGACTGGCCATCGCCGCGGTCAGCCGGCCGCCCTCGACCAGCGTCTTCAACCCGGCCATCTGCTGCAGCGAGGACTCGCGCGGGCCCTCGTCTACCCGGAACGGCCCGGATTCGGTTTCCACGGTGAGGATTTCGTTGTCGAAGTGGCCCGCCCGGATCGCCGCGAACGCGCGCTCGTGGCTGGTCAATGCGTACCGCTCCATCTCTTCGCGGGACAGGTTCCACTTCTCGGCGATCAGCTCCGAGCCACGGAACTGCGAGATCTCCTGATCGCCGTAACGATGCAGCCACTGCTTGGACTCGTTGGTTGGCGAGGTGAACCCGAATTGTTCGCCGACGGTCATCGCCGACGAGATCGGGATCTGGCTCATGTTCTGCACGCCGCCGGCCACGATGAGGTCGGCCGTGCCGGACATGATCGCCTGTGCCCCAAAGGAAATCGCCTGCTGGCTGGAGCCACACTGCCGATCCACGGTGACACCGGGAACCTCTTCCGGATAGCCGGCGGCCAACCACGACAGCCGCGCGATGTTGCCCGCCTGCCCGCCGATGGCGTCGACACAACCGGCGATCACATCGTCAACGGCGGCGGGGTCGACGTCGACCCGGTCGAGCAATCCGCGCCACGCGAGGGCACCCAGGTCGACGGGATGTACCCCGGCCAGCGCGCCGCCCCGCTTGCCAACCGCGGTGCGCACGGCGTCGATGACATACGCCTCTGTCACAAGTGCCGCTCCTCTCCCCCGCAAGCGGGTAGTGCCCCCACTGCATCGTCGCCGACACACGGCATCTTTCAGACTCCTTCGTTGGTGATCCCGCCAAGGACGATGGCGAGGTAGTTCTGGCCCACCTGCTCCGCCGTGAGTGGCCCGCCGGGTTGATACCAGCGGACCGACACCCAGGTGGTGTCGCGAATGAAGCGGTAGACCAGGTCGACGTCGAGGTCGGGCCGGAAGTAGCCCTCCTCGATGCCCTGATTGAGCACGTCGACCCACATCTTTCGCTGTTGCTTGTTCAGGTCCTCGATATAGGAGAACCGGGGTTGCGACGACAGCCGTTGGGCTTCGTTCTGGTAGATGACGACCTGCGCGTGCCGGTGCTCGATCGCCTCGAACGACGCCATGAACAACCCCTTGAGCCGCTCCAGCGGGTTGGGTTCGCGGTCCACGATCTCGCGATAGCGGGCAAAGAGCCAATCGAGAAACCCGCGCAGCAGGTCGTCGACCATCTCCTCCTTGGAGGCGAAGTGGTGGTACAGGCTGCCGGACAAGATGCCGGCACCGTCGGCGATATCGCGCACGGTGGTGGCGCGCAGGCCGCGCTCGGCGAACATGGCCGCGGCGAGCTCCAACAACTCGTCTCGCCGACTATTAGCCTGGCCGGTCGCTGGGTTCACCCGATCAGACTATCAACCAAGCGCTTGCTCGGCCAACGATGCGATCCGGCTCGCATCGATTCTGCGAAAGCGCAGTCCCACACCGGAGGAACGTCGTAGTGTGACGCTGCGCATCGTTCGCTCATCGACGTTGGGAGACAGCAATGAACTTCGCGGTATTGCCGCCCGAGGTCAATTCCTTGCGGATGTACGTCGGTGCGGGTTCTGCGCCAATGCTGGAAGCGGCAGTGGCCTGGCAGGGTCTGGCCGAGGAGTTGAGCTCGGCGGCCGACTCGTTTTCGTCGGTGACGTCGGAGCTGGCCAGCCAGGCCTGGCAAGGTCCGGCAGCGGCCGCGATGGCGGCCGCCGCGGCTCCGTACAGCGCGTTTTTGAGCGCGGCGTCGACCAAGGCTGCGAGCGCGGCTGGGCAGGCTAAAGCGGTGGCGAGTGCCTTCGAGGCCGCACGGGCGGCCACGATCCATCCGGCGGTGGTGGCGGCCAACCGAAATGCGTTCGTGCAGTTGGTGATGTCGAACATCTTCGGACAGAATGCGCCGGCGATCGCGGCCGCCGAGACCCTCTAAGAACAGATGTGGGCCGCCGACGTGGCGGCGATGTCCGGCTATCACGCCGGGGCGTCGGCGGCGGCCGCGCAGTTGAGCCCCTTCCAGCAGGCGCTGCAGAACCTGCCGGGTATAGGTCAGCTTTTCGGCGCCGGTCCGGCCACGGCGGCCCCCTCGGACGTCAACATCGGCATCGGCAACCTGGGCAACGGCAACTTGGGCAACGGCAATACCGGTAACTACAACCTCGGCAACGGCAACACGGGCGACGGAAACGTCGGCAGCGGCAATAACAGCACCGGCAGCAACCCCAATGGCCCCACCGGCAACCTCGGCTTCGGAAACATCGGCCACGTCAACGCTGGCGCCGGAAATCGAGGCTACGGAAACATCGGCTTCGGAAACACCGCTACCGGCAGCGACCCACACGCGGGCCAAAACATGGGCATGGGTAACACCGGCAACAACAACATCGGCCTCGGAAACCTCGGCGACGGAAACCTCGGCGGCGGCAACAACGGCAACAACAACTTTGGCGGCGGAAACACCGGCAACAACAACGTCGGCTTCGGGCTCACCGGCGACAATCTGATCGGTGTCGGGAACACCTATTACAACACCGCAACCGGCCAGTTCAGTTTCGGCGGGCTGAACTCGGGCACCAACAACATCGGCATCGGGAACTCGGGTAGCAACAACGTCGGCTTCTTCAACTCGGGCGACGGCAACATCGGGATGTTCAGCACGGGCACCAATACTCTGATGCCCGGCCACCTCAACAGCCTGGGCATCGGGAACTCGGGCCTCGGTAGCATCGGCTTCGGAAACTCCGGCACCGGCAACTTCGGCTTCGGGAACTCGGGCCAGCTAGACACGGGCTTTGGGAATTCGGGCGACTTCAACACCGGATTTGGGAACGCGGGCGAGCTAAACACGGGCTTTGTGAACTCGGGCGACGTGAACACGGGCGGTGGGAATTCGGGCAACACCAACACGGGCTTCTGGAATTCGGGGGACGTGAACACCGGATTCGGGTTCACCACCGACTCCGGCGCCACCAACTCGGGCTTCAACAACACCGGTACCGGAGTCTCGGGCTTCAACAACACGGCGAGCGGCGGCGCACTCGTAAACGGCGAAATGTCGGGCTTCTTCAACACGGCCAGCGGCGGCACCTTAATAGACGGCGTCATCTCGGGCATTGGAAACACCGGCGTTCCGGGCACCTTGTTCGGGCCCGACTTCAGCGGCGTCGACTCGGGCTTCTTCAACATGGGCACCGGTCTGGCGGGCTTCTTTAGCCTCACGCAGCGGTTGACGGGCTAGGCGCGCGTACCGGGTCGGCCTTTGGCGAGCATGCGGGGGCTCGTAAACGCGCCGCCCGCCGTATGGTATCAATCAGGTATCATGCGGGGTCATGGGCATGACCCTGCGCACCAGTGATCAGCAGACGGCGGCGCTGCGCCGGCAGGCCGCCGCCGAGGGGCGGTCGATGCAGGCTGTCGCGCTGTCGGCCATCGACGAGTACATCGCCCGGCGGGAGCACCAGGCCAAGGTTGCCGCGGCGCTGCAGCGCGTGGTGCGCGAGGAGGCTGGGGTTTTGGAGCGACTTAAGGACGCATGACCGAATACCTGGATCTCGAAGACCTGCTGGAAGTAGCGCGCGAGGCCGTCGGTGGGGACGTCGCGGTCCGGGACTACGGCTTGCTGGAATCGGCCCTAGCGCGGCCCCGCGCGTCGGTGTTCGGCCAGGATGCCTATCCAGATCTGCACCTCAAGGCCGCCGCGCTGCTGCACTCGCTGGCTCGTCATCACGCGCTAGTGGACGGAAACAAGCGACTCGCGTGGACAGCCTGTCGGACCTTTCTAGCCATCAACGGTCGATGGATTAGCGCGCCCGAGGACGAACGCTTCGACCTCGTGATCGCCGTCGCCACCGGTGTAGTGCCCGAACTGGACAAGAATGCCGAGCACCTACGCACCTGGAGCTACCAGGAGGGTTGAGCCGACGGATTCCGGTGTCGACCCGGCGCCTCCCGGAACAACTGCCGGCATCATTGATTTGCCCGATAACGAATCAGGCCCGCTTGGCTTTTCGGCGAAAACCCGGATGTCCGGACTGTCATCGCCGTAGCATCCCTGATGTCGTCGAGTACTCGAATTCAGGGAACGCGTAGGAGATCAACCGTGGTCAATTTCGCGGTATTGCCACCGGAAATCAATTCTTTGCGGATGTTCACCGGTGCGGGTTCGGCGCCGATGCTGGACGCTGCGGCCGCGTGGGACGGGTTAGCGTCGGAGCTGGGGTCGGCGGCGTCGTCGTTTTCGTCGGTGACCTCGGGGTTGGCCGGTCAGGCCTGGCAGGGCGCCGCCTCTGCGGCGATGGCGGCCGCGGCCGCCCCGTATGCGGGGTTCCTCGGCGCGGCGGCCACCCAAGCACAAGCGGCTGCCGCGCAGGCCAAAACGGTGGCCGCTGTGTTCGAGGCTGCGCGGGCCGCGACGATTCATCCGCTGGCGGTGGCGGCCAACCGCACCGCGTTCGTGCAGCTGGTGCGGTCAAACTTCTTGGGACTGAATGCGCCGGCGATCATGGCCGCCGAGTCCGCCTACGAGCAGATATGGGCCGCCGACGTGGCGGCGATGACGGGCTATCACGCCGGGGCGTCGGCGGCGGCCGCGCAGTTGGTCCCGTTGCCGGCCAGCCTGCAGCAGTTCCTGCAGGGCCTGCCCAACCTGGGCATCGGCAATAAAGGCAATGCCAACATCGGTAGCGGCAACACCGGCAGCGGCAACGTGGGGGACGGCAACAAGGGCGGCTCCAACCTGGGCGGCGGAAACATCGGCGACCGCAATATCGGCAGCGGCAACACCGGCAGCGACAACTTCGGCTCCGGCAACGCCCTCGACGGCAACGTCGGCTTCGGCAACCGCGGTTCCGGCGTCGGTGGCGGCCACAACGTGGGCCTGGGCAACACCGGCAATTTCAACATGGGCTTCGGCAACAGAGGCGACGCCAACAGCGGCGGCGGCAACACCGGCGACAACAACATCGGTGCCGGCAACACCGGCAATTTCAACTTCGGCTTCGGCAACACCGGCGACAACAACATCGGGATCGGGCTCACCGGCAACAATCAGCGGGGCATCAACCTGGCCGGGCTGCTGAACTCCGGCGCCGGCAACATCGGCCTGGGCAACTCGGGCACCAACAACATCGGTTTCTTCAACTCCGGTGACGGCAACATTGGCATCTTCAACACAGGCACCAATTTCCTGGTGCCAGGCGAGCCCAATAGCAACGTCGGCTTCGGCAACTCGGGCATCGCCAACATCGGCTTCGGGAACGCGGGTACGTTGAACACCGGTTTCGGGAACGCGGGTACGTTGAACACCGGTTTCGGGAACGCGGGTTCGGGAAACACCGGTGTCGGGAACGCCGGAACTCTCAACACGGGCGTATACAACTCGGGCAGCTACAACACCGGCAATGGGAATTCCGGCGACATCAACACGGGTTTGTGGAATTCCGGCGATGTGAACACGGCCTTCGGGGCCACTACCGACAGCGGCCTGACCAACTCGGGCTTTGGAAACACTGGCACCGAAATGTCGGGCTTCTTCAACACGGCCAGCGGCCCCATGCCTCGCCGAATCTCGGGCTTTTTCAATACGGCCAGCGGTGGCGCTTTCTTCAACGGCCAGCTCTCCGGCATTGGAAACATCGGCGTACCGGGTGTCCCCTTTGCCCCCGGCCAAAGCGGCGTGGGCTCGGGGTTTTTCAACATGGGCACCGCGTTGTCGGGCTTCCTCAGCCTAGGCCGGCTGGTGCAATAGTGGATCTGGGCGGCTGGCGAGCAGCCAGGTCGGCTCACGGATGCTGGCTCGATACCGAGATCACCTCGCCGGTGAGGTAACTGGAGTAGTCGCTGGCCAGAAACGCGATGGTGGCCGCCACCTCCCACGGCTCCGCCGCGCGCCCGAACGCCTCGTTCGCGGACAGCCGATCCAGCAGCTCAGGCGAACTCGTCTTGTCCAGGAACTTGTGCCGGGCAATGCTGGGCGAGACGGCGTTGATCCGGACCCCGTACTCGACGGCTTCTATTGCGCTGCAACGGGTTAACGCCATCACCCCGGCCTTGGCAGCCGCATAGTGGGCCTGCGAGTGCTGGGCCCGCCAGCCCAGGACGCTGGCGTTGTTGACGATCACACCACCGTGCGGCGCGTCCCGGAAGTACCGCAGCGCCGCCCGGGTGGCCCGGAATACCGACGTCAGTGTCACGTCCAGGACGCGGTCCCACTCGTCGTCGGTCATGTCGGCCACCGGCGTCTGCCCGCCCAGGCCGGCGTTGTTGACCAGCACGTCGATCCGGCCCATCCGCGCGGTGGTGGAGTCGATCAGGGCGTCAACCTGGACACTGGATGTCACGTCGCACAGCACGCCTTCGACCCGACCGAGTCCCAGCGCGGACAATTCGTCGGCGGTCTCGCCCAGCCGTCGTTCATGATGGTCGGAGATCATGACGTCGGCGCCCTCGAGCAGAGCCCGCCGTGCGGTGGCCGAACCGATGCCGGTGCCCGCGGCGGCGGTCACCACCACCACCTTGCCGTCCAGAAGCCCGTGTCCAGCAACCTCTTTCGGTGCCTCGGACAAACTCATCCCTTGACCTCCCGGGGCAGGCCGAGCACCCGCTCGGCGATGATGTTGCGCTGGATCTCGTTGGATCCGCCGTAGATGGTGTCGGCGCGAGTGAACAGGTACAGCCGCTGCCATTCGTCGAATTCGCCGTCGGTCATGGTCATCCCGGGCTTGCCGATCACGTCCATCGCCAGCTCGCCCAGATCGCGATGCCAGTTGGCCCACAACAACTTCGACACGTTGTCCTGGCCGTCGACGGCTGGCCCTTCCAAGGTGGCCAGAGCATACGAACGCATCGCCCGCAGCCCGGCCCACGCCCGGGTCAGCCGCTCCCGGATGGACGGGTCATCGACGGCACCGTTGCGCCGTGCCAGCTCGGCCAAATTGGAAAGCTCACGGGCGTAAACGATTTGCTGACCGAGCGTCGAGACGCCGCGCTCGAAGGTGAGCGTGCCCATCGCAACCCGCCAACCGTCACCCGGCTGGCCCACCACCAGGTCGGCGTCGGTGCGGGCATCGTCGAAGAACACCTCGTTGAACTCGGCGCTGCCGGTGATCTGGACGATCGGCCGGATGTGCACGCCCGGCTGATCCAACGGCACCAGCAGATACGACAGGCCAGCGTGGCGTTTGGAGCCCTTCTCGGTGCGGGCGATCACGAAGCACCACTGCGACAGGTGCGCCAATGACGTCCACACCTTCTGGCCGTTGATCACCCACTGGTCGCCGTCGAGCTCGGCGGTGGTCGAGACGTTGGCCAGGTCGCTGCCGGCGCCGGGCTCCGAGTATCCCTGGCACCACAGCTCGGTGACGTCGAGGATGCGCGGCAGGAAGCGCCGCTGCTGCTCGGGCGTTCCGAACGCGATCAGCGTCGGCCCGAGCAGCTCTTCCCCGAAGTGGTTGACCTTGTCGGGAGCGTCGGCGCGCGCGTACTCCTCGTAGAACGCCACCCGGTGCGCGGTCGAAAGCCCACGGCCACCGTGCTCCACCGGCCAGCCCAGGCACGTCAGGCCCGCGGCGGCGAGGTGCCGGTTCCAGGCGCGGCGCTCTTCGAAAGCCTCGTGCTCGCGTCCCGGCCCGCCCAGACCCTTGAGCGCCGCGAATTCGCCGACCAGATTGTCGGCGAGCCAGCCGCGGACCTCCGCCCGGAACTCCTCGACGTCCTGCATAGCCTGTAGGCTAACCTACCAAGCACTTGCTTTGTTAGCCCAGGAGTGTCGTCGATGTCGAGCGATCCCCGCACCGTGCCCGCGGCGCTGGATCGTCTCGCGCGCCTACTCCCCGACCACGACGCGCTGATCACCGAGGAGCGAAGCTTCACAGCGGCCGCGCTGCGCGACGAGGTGCACCGGGCCGCGGCCGCGCTGATCTCGTTGGGCGTCGAGCCCGGCGACCGGGTGGCAATCTGGTCGCCGAACACCTGGCACTGGGTGGTCGCCTGCCTGGCCATCCACTGCGCCGGCGCCGCGATGGTGCCGCTGAACACTCGTTATACCGCCGAAGAGGCCGCCGATATCCTGGCCCGCACCCGTGCGCCGGTGCTGTTCGCTATGGGCACGTTCCTGGGCGCCAACCGGGTGGCCGGCTTGGACCGCGACGCCTTGCCCGCGCTGCGGCACATCGTGCGCGTGCCGATCGAGGCCGATGACGGGACATGGGACCGGTTCATCGCGCGCGGTCACGACCTCGATGCCGTCCAAGCCCGCGCCGCCGCCGTCAGCGCCGACGACGTCAGCGACATCCTGTTCACCTCCGGCACCACCGGCCGCAGCAAAGGCGTGCTCTGCGCCCACCGGCAGTCGCTGTCGGCCTCGGCATCGTGGGCCGCCAACGGCAAGATCACCAGCGACGACCGCTACCTGTGCATTAACCCGTTCTTCCACAATTTCGGCTACAAGGCCGGCATCCTGGCCTGCCTGCAGACCGGCGCGACGTTGATCCCTCACCTCACCTTCGATCCGCTGCGCGCTCTGCAGGCCATCGAGCAACACCGCATCACCGTGTTGCCCGGGCCGCCCACCATCTACCAGACCCTGCTGGACCACCCGGCCCGCGGTGACTACGACCTGAGCTCACTGCGGTTCGCGGTGACCGGGGCGGCCACGGTGCCGGTTGTGTTGGTGGAACGTATGCAGTCCGAACTGGACATCGACATCGTGCTCACCGCCTACGGTTTGACCGAGGCCAACGGGATGGGCACGATGTGCCGCCCCGACGACGACGCGGTGACGGTCGCCACCACCTGCGGACGCCCATTCGCAGATTTCGAACTGCGCATAGGTGACACCGGAGAAGTCCTGCTGCGTGGGCCCAACGTCATGCTGGGCTATCTGGACGACCCCGAAGCGACCGCCGCCGCAATAGATTCCGACGGCTGGCTACACACCGGCGATATCGGCGCCGTCGACGAGGCGGGCAACCTGCGGATCACCGACCGGCTCAAGGACATGTACATCTGCGGGGGATTCAACGTCTACCCCGCCGAGGTCGAGCAGGTGTTGGCCCGGATGGACGGCGTGGCCGATGCCGCGGTGATCGGGGTTCCCGACGAGCGGCTGGGCGAGGTCGGCAGGGCGTTCGTGGTCTGCCGGCCCGGCTCGAGGCTCGACGAGAAATCGGTGATCGCCTATGCCCGTGAGCATTTGGCGAACTTCAAGGCGCCGCGGTCGGTGCGGTTCGTCGACGCGTTGCCGCGCAATGCGGGCGGCAAGGTGGTCAAGTCACTACTGCGAGAGCTGGCCTGAATTGGATCTGAATTTCGACGAAGAGACGTTGGCCTTCCAGGCCGAGGTGCGCGACTTCCTTGCCGCCAATAGAGAGGCCATTCCGACGAAGTCCTACGACAACGCGGAAGGCTTTGCCCAGCACCGACATTGGGACCGGGTGCTGTTCGACGCCGGTCTGTCGGTGATCACCTGGCCGCGGAAGTACGGCGGCCGCGACGCGCCGCTGCTGCACTGGGTGGTGTACGAGGAGGAGTACTTCCGCGCCGGAGCGCCGGGCCGGGCCAGCGCCAACGGCACGTCGATGCTGGCTCCGACGCTTTTCGCGCACGGGACCGAGGAACAGCTCGACCGTGTCCTGCCGAAAATGGCTAGCGGCGAACAGATCTGGGCGCAGGCCTGGTCGGAGCCCGAATCCGGCAGCGACCTTGCGTCGCTGCGTTCCACCGCGACCAAGACCGACGGCGGCTGGCTGCTCAACGGACAGAAGATCTGGAGCTCGCGGGCGCCGTTCGCCGACATGGCATTCGGGCTGTTCCGGTCCGACCCCGCGGCGGAGCGGCATCGCGGGCTGACGTACCTCATGTTCGACCTGAAGGCCAAGGGAATTACCGTGCGTCCGATCGCCCAGCTGGGCGGCGACACCGGGTTCGGCGAGATCTTCCTCGACGACGTGTTCGTGCCCGACGAGGACGTCATCGGCACCCCGAACGACGGTTGGCGCGCCGCGATGAGCACGTCGAGCAACGAGCGCGGCATGTCGCTGCGCAGCCCGGGCCGCTTCCTGGCCGCCGCGGAACGGCTGGTGCGGCTCTGGAAGCACAGCGGCGCGCCACCGGAATTCGCCGACCGGGTAGCCGACGGATGGATCAAGGCGCAGGCCTACCGGCTGCAAACCTTCGGCACCGTCACCCGACTGGCCGCTGGCGGTGAGCTGGGCGCGGAATCGTCGGTGACCAAAGTCTTTTGGTCCGACCTGGACGTGGAATTGCATCAGACCGCGCTCGACATCCGGGGCGCCGACGGCGAATTGGCCGGACCATGGACCGACGGCCTGCTGTTCGCCCTGGGCGGCCCGATCTACGCCGGTACCAACGAAATCCAGCGCAACATCATCGCTGAACGGTTGCTGGGCCTGCCAAGGGAGAAGCGATAGTGGACTTCGCCCTGGACGAACAGCAGCGCGACTTCGCGGCCAGCATCGACGCGGCGCTGGGCGCCGCGGACCTGCCCGGCGCCGTCCGCGCCTGGTCCGCGGGCGATGTCGCACCCGGTCGCAAGGTGTGGGAACAGTTGGCCGATCTCGGTGTCACCGCGCTGGCCGTGCCCGAGCAGTTTGATGGCCTGGGCGCTAGCCCGGTGGATCTGGTGGTCGCGCTCGAACGTCTTGGACGCTGGTGCGTGCCCGGCCCGGTTGCCGAATCCATCGCCGTGGCACCGGTTCTGCTTGCGGACGACGAGCGCAGCGCGGGCCTGGCTGCGGGCGACCTGGTCGCGACCGTCGCGCTGCCACCGCACGTGCCCTACGCGGTCGACGCCGACACCGCCGGGCTGGTCCTGCTCGCCGGCCGCTCGGGTGTCACCGAAGCCCAGTGCGGTGAAAAGCACGACTCCGTCGATCCCAGCCGCCGCCTCTACGACCTAACGGCCACCGGCGCACCGTGGCGGGCAGACCTCAACCGCGCCTTCGAGTTCGGGGCGTTGGCCACCGCGGCGCAGCTGATCGGCGCGGCCGGAGCGCTGTTGGGCGCGGCCGTCGACTACGCCAAGCAGCGGGCGCAGTTCGGCAGGGTGATCGGCTCGTATCAGGCGATCAAACACAAGCTCGCCGACGTGCACATCGCGATCGAGTTGGCCCGGCCACTGGTCTACGGTGCGGCACTGTCGTTGGAACCCCGCGACGTCAGCGCCGCCAAAGTGGCCGCGAGCGAGGCGGGCCTACTCGCGGCGCGCTCGGCGTTGCAGACCCACGGCGCGATCGGGTTCACCCAGGAACACGACCTGTCGCTGTGGCTGCTGCGGGTGCAGGCCTTGCGGTCGGCGTGGGGTACGCCGGAGGCGCATCGGCGCCGAGTGCTGGAGGCGCTATGACCCGCGGCGGCGACGATGCAGAGCGAAGCGATAGGAGGAGCGGCGCTATGACCCAAGAACGGGAGCTACTGCGGGAAACCGTCGCCGCCCTGGTCACCAAGCACGCAAGCCCGGCGGCGGTGCGTGCGGCGATGGAATCCGACCGTGGCTACGACGAGTCGCTGTGGCGACTGCTGTGCGATCAGGTCGGCGCCGCCGCCCTGGTAATGCCCGAGGAGCTAGGCGGAGCCGGTGGCGAATTGGCAGATGCCGCAACGGTTTTGCAGGAGCTGGGCCGGGCCCTGGTCCCGTCTCCCCTGCTGGGCACCACGCTGTCGGAGCTGGCGCTGCTGGCCGCGCCCGAACCCGACACGGAAGCGCTCACGGGACTTGCCCATGGCACTTCGATCGGGGCACTGGTGCTCGACCCCGACTACGTCGTCAACGGGGACATCGCCGACGTCGTCGTCGCCGCCAAAGACGGCCAACTCAGCCGATGGACCCGGTTCAGCGCGCGGCCCGTCGCCACCATGGACCCCACCCGCCGGCTCGCCCGGGTGCGACCCGAAGAAGCCGTCACACTGGGCGTCGACCCGGGCATCGCCGACAGCGCGGCTATCCTGCTGGCGGCCGAACAGATCGGCGCCGCCGAGCGTTGCCTGGAGCTGACCGTCGAATACACCAAGAGCAGAGTGCAATTCGGCCGCCCCATCGGCAGCTTTCAGGCACTCAAGCATCGGATGGCCGATCTGTACGTCGCCGTCGCGGCCGCCCGCGCCGTCGTCGCCGAGGCGTGCAACGAGCCCACGCCCACCAACGCCGCCACCGCGCGGCTTGCCGCCAGCGAAGCGCTGAGCACGGTGGCGGCCGAGGGCATCCAGCTGCACGGCGGCATCGCGATCACCTGGGAACACGACATGCACCTGTATTTCAAACGCGCACATGGCAGCGCGCAGCTGCTCGGCTCCCCGCGAGAGGTGTTGCGCCGACTGGAAGCGGAGGTACTCGGATCGCCGTGAACCGTCATGTCGCGCTACGCGCCGGCATCCCGCCCTTTTACGTGATGGATGTCTGGCTGGCGGCCGCGGAACGCCAGCGCACCCACGGGGATCTGGTGAACCTGTCGGCGGGCCAACCCAGCGCGGGCGCCCCCGAGCCGGTACGCGCGGCCGCGGCCGCCGCGCTGCATCTGAACCAGCTGGGCTACACCGTGGCGCTGGGTATTCCCGAGTTGCGTGCCGCGATCGCGGCGGATTACCGGCGCCAGCACGGCATCGACGTCGAACTCGACGCGGTGGTGGTCACCACGGGCTCCTCGGGTGGTTTTCTGCTGGCTTTCCTCGCGTGCTTCGACGTGGGCGACCGGGTGGCGCTCGCCAGCCCCGGCTACCCGTGCTACCGAAACATCCTGTCGGCGCTGGGATGTGAGGTCGTGGAGATCCAATGCGGGCCGGAGACCCGGTTTCAACCCACCGCACGAATGCTCGCCGAACTCGACCCCCCGGTGCGGGGCGTCATCGTCGCCAGCCCGGCCAATCCCACCGGGACGGTCATACCACCCACGGAGCTGGCGGCGATCGCGTCGTGGTGTGACGCGTCCCGGGTGCGGCTGATCAGCGACGAGGTCTACCACGGCCTGGTCTACGACGGGGCGCCGCGAACCAGCTGCGCATGGCAGACGTCGCGAAACGCGGTGGTAGTCAACAGCTTTTCCAAGTACTACGCGATGACCGGCTGGCGGCTGGGCTGGCTGCTGGTGCCGGCCGAGCTGCGTCGCGCCGTGGATTGCCTGACCGGTAATTTCACCATCTGCCCGCCGGCGCTGTCGCAGATCGCCGCGGTGGCGGCGTTCACCCCCGAGGCCACCGCCGAAGCCGACGGCAACCTGGCGCACTACACCATCAACCGCTCGCTGCTGCTCGACGGGCTGCGCAAAATCGGGATCGAGCGGCTGGCGCCCACCGATGGCGCGTTTTACGTCTACGCGGACGTTTCGGACTTCACCAACGACTCGCTGGCGTTTTGCTCAAAGTTGTTGGCCGACACGGGTGTTGCCATCGCGCCGGGAATCGACTTCGACACCACTCACGGCGGCTCGTTCGTGCGGCTGTCCTTCGCCGGACCGACCGGCGACATCGAAGAAGCGTTACGGCGAATCGGCACCTGGCTGCGCAGCCAATAGCTTGTCGATGCGCGCCTCGAGCGCGCCGCGAGCGCCGACGTCCGCCATGTCGATCCCGAACCGCTCGCTCAGCGTGTCGACCACGGCGGCGGCGCTTTCGAGGACAATTTTCTCGGTCCCGTCGGCGCGGTGGATGGCCAGGTTCCCGCCGGACAGGTTGCACCGCGCGTCCTCGGTGACCGCGGCTGCCATCAGGCCGGTCACGAAGTGGGATGACGGGTGGGTTGACACATACCAACTGCCCACCGTCAGATCGATCTGCGGCCGGGTCTGCGTGGTGAACTCGTAGAGCGTCTGCCATTGGTCGCGGACCAGCGCCTGCAGCACCAACCCGTCGCCGCGGTCCTCCAGTCGGTACGGCTCGTGCGGTGTCTGCTGAACGCTGCCGGTCTCGACGCGCAGCGGCGAGGTCGGTGTCTGGCCGCCGAATCCGACGTCGACGAGGTAGGAGCCCTGCGCGCCGGGGAACGTCACCGCCAGCACGGTGTGCGTCTGCGCCGGGAGCGGCGCGCCCGGTGGGAGCATCCACACCACCCGGCCGGCAAACCGGCGCACCCTGAAGCCCAGCTCGGCCAGCACGTAGCCCATCAGCCCGTTGTGCTCGTAGCAGAAGCCGCCCCGGCGCCGGCGCACCAGCTTGTCGGTGAGCGCCTCCGGACTCAGGTCGTCGACCGGCACACCCAGGAACGGATCGAGGTTCTCGAACGGAATCGTTCGGGTGTGGGCGGTCACCAGATTCTGCAGCACATCGAGCGTCGGCTCGGTGGCGCCACCGTAGTTGACTCTGTCGAAGTACGCCGTCAGATCCAGTGCCATAGAGCCATTGTGGCCCGAGCCGACTGACCCCGGCCGGCCACCGGTTGGGTCGGTGGCTAGGACAGGACGACCCCGAACCGACCCCGGTCACCCCATGGGTGGCCGGGGCGGTAAGGGTTTGCGTGGCGGCGTCGTTCGCCGCACCGCCCAGGCCCGCCGCTTTGGTTGCCGTGTTGAACAGGGTGCCGGGCCGATTTGGGCCCACGGCACCGGCGGCCACGGCGGGGCCCGCCTCGCGCAACCCATCAACCGCCCCAACGCCGTTCAGACTTGCCGCCGGCCGCGCATGCTATCGCCCGGGCGGGGGCCCCGCGCCGGACTCCGGCCCCGGCTGATCCGGACCCACCGGGTGACCGCCGGTCTTTGGCCCAATGTCGGAGACCTGCCAACTGCCGCCGATTTTGTTGACCGTAACCTGCAGCAGGATGAGCGACACCCGCGGCTTCGGGTTCTGCAGGTTGCGGGTGGTCTGGGCGGCCGCCACCACCACCTGGTACACCTGGCCGGGTTGTGCGACGGCGTCGGCGGCCAGCACCTCACCCGACGAGGTCACCTGCGCTTGCAGCATGATGCCTTTGAGCAGATCGGTGGCGTTGACGTACTTGTCTTTGAGTGTCTGCGCGACACCGTCCTGCACGGATCGGAAGAAGGCGTCCGGATCCTGGTAGCTGTAAGTCAGCGATTTCAGCGCGTATTCCTTGGCGAGCTTGGCCGCGGCCTCCCGATCGGATTCGGCCCGACGCAAAGCCGCCAGCTCATCGACCGCGCTGCTGTACTTCAGGAAACCGAACACCGCGCCGCCGATCAACGCCGCCGCCACCGCCGCCGAGACCCATCGCCACGCCCGCCCGGGAACCCGCCGCAACGTGCGCCAGCGGCTGGGCCGGGCCGCCTCGGCCACCTCGGCATCCGCGGCCGTCGCAACCTCGGCCTCATCGATCGTGTCGATGCTCATCGGGTGATCCTTCACTGTTGGTGCCATTCCGGCACATTCACCTGCACACGCAGTCCACCGGCGTCATTGAAGGTCGACTCCCAGAAATCCAGCCAGTGCCCGGCGTCGACCTTGACTCCGCGCAGCGGCGCTGTCGCCGGCTCCAGCGCGGCCGCGAACGTGCTCAGGGGCCCGGACAACATGTCGAGGTACTCGCCCAGGTTGGCGACCAGCGTCGGGATCGGCGCGCCCGGCGCGAAGGCACCGTCGCCGGCGGCGCGGGTGTACTCATCGGTGTCGCGGACCAGCCCGGTCAACGCCGACACCGTGCCTGGCAAAAGGTGTGCGGCCTCGCCGAGCACCGAGCCGGCGTGCAGCTCGTCGAGATCGGTGGTCAGCGCGGAGACGTTGCCAAACAGCGTCGCGAGCAGTTGTCTCTGCTCCCACTGCGTCTTGGCGACCAACCCGGCCGTGGTGGCCAGCGAGTCCAGGGTGTCGTCGTTGCCCGCCAACGCCTGGGAGACGTTGCTGACAACGGTGCGCACGTACCGTGGATCGATCGCCGACAGCAGCGTGTCGGCCCTGGCCAGCAGGTCGCTCACGGTGACGGCGGGCGCGACTCGCTCGGCCGGGATCACCGCGCCGTCGCTGAAGTACGGCGGCGCAATGCGTTTCGGCTTGAAGTCGATGTACTGCTCGCCGACCAGCGAGAGGTTTTGTATGCTGATCACGCTGTCAACGGGAACCGGATGGGCTCGGTCGAGGTTGATCGACACCTCGAGCCCGGTCGGGGTGGTCCGGATACCGGTCACTCGGCCCACCTTGATCCCGCGCATCGTCACCTGCGAGGTCGGCAAGAGTCCGCCCGAGTCGTCCAGCAGGAGGGTGAGCCGGGTGGCCTTGTCGGTCGGATCGATGTGCAGCACTGACAACGACAGATAGCCCACGCCGAGAATGGTCGTGATCACCAGGATCACCAAAGTCGTTGCGGCATTGAACTTCATGGCAGCATCCCCATCGTGCGCATCGCCGAGATCGCCTGGTCGGCCTTGTCCGCGGGATCGGCACCCAGATCGCCTTGCGGCGGATGAACCTCGGAGACAATGAATTTCGGTCCGCCATTGGCGAAGAAGCCGATGAGTTTGTCGCGCACCAGGCCGACCAGCTTGTCGGCGACAACCGGCACCGTGGTATCAGCCGTCGCCACCGATCCGACCAACGGCGTGAGGTAGGAGAGCATCTGGATGAAGTCGGGCGTATTCGGCACCAGCAACTGCCCTCCGCTGCGGCCAAGGTCCTGAACATCGATGAGAAGCTGGATGATGTCCGGTAGCACACCCCCCATCGCCTCGATCTTGCCCGGTCCGTCGGTGATCAGCCGGTCGAAGACACCGGCGTTGGACAGCAGACTCCGGCTGACATTCTGTGCACTGGAGAGGATTTCGTCGATGGTGTCTTGGTTGGCCGCCAGGTCGTGCAGGACACCGGCCAGCTTGTTGCGGATGCGGTCTTGCTCGGCCGGGTCCTTCGGGAACGCGTTGTTGAAGTTGATCACCGCTTGCTGCACGGTGGTGAGCGCGCCGCCGGACACCAGGTTCGACACCCCGCGCAAGATGTCCTCGACATTGTCGGCCGGCGCGGTATTGCGCAGCGGGATGGTGTCGCCGTCCTGCAGCGACATGGGTGCCGGGTCGTCCGCGGGCAGCAGCGCGATGTAGATGTCGCCCAGGACGGTCCCCTGCCGCAGCTCGGCACGCGTGTTCTGCGGCAGCTTGACGCTCCGGGAGACATCGATGTAGGCGACCGCGGTACTGCCGTCCAGCTGCACCCGGTCTAGCACGCCAACCCGGACGCCGCCGAAATCCACCTTCGCCCTAGCGGGCAGGTTCAGCACGCTGGAGAATTCCACCCTGATGCGGTACGTGTCGCCGGGGACATAGGAACCGGGCACCGGCAACCGGGTCGGGTCGAGCGAACACGCTGTCAGGCTGATCACCAGGGCGCCCCACAGCGCAGCGAGTAACGGTCGTCGGCTCATGGCAACGCGGCCCCCAGGATGAGATCGGTCAGACCCAGCGTGACCGGATCGGGGGCGGTTGTGGACGCACATGCCGCCTGGCTGCCGGGGGTGCCGCGCTGCCGCAGCACACCACAGATCGCCTCGGCCTGCGACGGCGAAATCGCCACCTGAGGCGGCAGATACGTGACGTTGTGGGTGCCCCATGCCGGCTCGTATACCGAGGCGAGCCAGTTGGTCACCGGCGGCAAGGCGTTGATCGCCCCCACGATGTTGGGGGTGTAGGCGTTGAGGACATCGCGCACCCAGGGGATCAGCTTGTCGGTGACGTTGTGATAGACCCGGGGGGCGAACCGATTCAATGCTTCGACCAGGATCGGCAGCGCGTGCGCGAGCCGGTGCAGCGACGACCCGAACCCGTCCGCCAGCCCCTCGATCATCCTGAGGCTCTCCGGCAGGGTCTGCACGATGGTGGCCACGGTGTCCCGGCTCTGCAGCAATGTCGAGGTGAGGATCTGGGCGTTCTCGATGAGTCGGCGGTATTCGGCGTCCGCCTGCTGGGGATCGCCGATGACGGCGGCCAGCTCCCGCAGTGCCTGGTTGAGCTCCGGGCCGGTGCCCTCCAGCGCGCGGCTGGCCGCTCGCAGGCTGTCGTTGATCGCCCGCGCACCCGGCGCATCCGACGGATCCTGTCCCGGGCCGGATCCCAACACCGCGTTGGCGAGTTTGTCGACGGCGGCGAAGGTTTCGCTGACACCGAGGGGGGTCTTGGTTCGTTCCAGCGTGATGCACCGGTCGCCGGTGAACTTGGCCCCGCCGGCGTAGGGCTTGGTGAGCTCGACATGCCGGTCGCTCACGATCGACTGCGAGTAAGTGACCGCCCCGACGTCGGCCGGCAGGTCGAGGTCCTCGGGCACGGTGAAGTCAACCTGGACGTGGTCGGGTTTGTTGGCGACCGCGGTCACCGAGCCCACTTCGATGCCCAACAGCTGCACCTTGTTGCCGGGGTAAATCCCTACCCCGTCGGTGAATTCGGCACACAGCGCCTTGGTGTCGTCGAGCTTCGGCGACACCACCTTGGCGCCGAGAACGGCGGCTGTGATGGCCGCGACCGCAGTCACGGCGGCCAGGGGGCTCTTCGTCATGTCAGCAGCGCCTCATAATGTGGGGAAGGCAGATGTCCTGCCCGGGCACCAGCCGTGGGCTCTCATCCACGATGACGCCGTTTCCACTGAGCATCGGCCCCACGATGCGCAGGATCTGGCCCAGTCCTTCGGCGGCCCGGCCGATGCGGTCGGGGTGGGTGGACAGGGTGTCGAAGATGTCGTCGATGCCGTTGACTGTCGGCGCGACCTGGCGGTGGTAGAACACCATGACGCGGTCGATGATTCGGGTCAGCTCGCCGAGCAGGGTGAAGAATTCGACGATGTCGACGGACTTCGTGGTATAGCGCTGCCCAACCAGGGCGAACTGTTCGAGCAACTCGACCAGTTGTTTGCGACCCGCGACCAGCGCGCCGGTGACATCGTCGACCAAGTCCAGGCCTCGATGGACGTCGCCGGTCATCTTGCTCACCAGCGCGGTCAACTCATTGGCGGACCGCACGATGTCACGCAGCGCGTCGGGATGCTTGTCGGCGGCGTCGGCGACCTCGGCGAAGGTGTCGTGGATGACCTGGCCGTTGACCTCCTTGAGGAACGGGGTCACCTCTTGGATCATGTCGCTGCCCTCGTAGGGCGATTTGACGCGCTGCGGTGGAATCACGTTGTGGCCCAACGGCATACTGCCCTGCGGATCGAGGGCCAGGTAGTGGCCACCCAGTGGGGTGAGCAGTTTGATCTCCAGGGTGGATAGCGCGCCCACGGCCACCGAGGACTTGACGTCGAATGTGATCTCGACGAGGGTCCGGTTCAGCCGGACCCCGGTGACCCGGCCGACCGGCACTCCGGCGACGCGCACCTGGTCGCCGGCGCGGACGCCGCCGGAACTGCCGGCGTTTGCGGTGTAGCTGGTCTGCCCCGTCGGATTGAGGTAGGCCACGCCGGTGGATACCAGGGCGACCACGATGGCGACGACGCCGATGACCCCGATCCGGCGGCTACGTGCCGCCGCGGCCCGCTCAGACAGGGCTTTACCCCGATTGCGTCTGCTGCCGAAAATCACCTGCACACCACCAAATCCTGTTGCGCGAACGACACCTCGCCGATGCCCGGCAACAGCACCTGACCGTGGGCGCAGCCGACGCTGGGACCATGCTGTTGCTCGAGCGAGTCCCGCAGCCCCTGGATCAGGGAGGGCACCAGGGACAGGCCGGCGATGATGGTCGGTGTTTGCGGAAACATCCGGCTCGTCAGGTCGTAGAGCGGCACCGTCGATCCGTCGAAGGTGCGTTCGGCGTACTGCAGCGTGTGCACCAGGCTGCGCAGCAGCGGCAGCTCGATGTCGATCGAGGCGCGAAACTCGTCGGCCTTGTCCGTGAACTTGGCCAGCAGCCCGTTCAGCGTGGCGATGAGCTGCAACAGCTGCCGGGATTTGCCGCCCAGTTCAGCCGAGATCTCGCCGAGATTGCGGATCAGCACGGTGACAGCCGCCTGGCGGTTGACCGCGAACTTGGCGATGGCGTCAAGATCACGTAGCACCGGGCCGAGCCCGGTGTCGTCGCCTTGGATCAGCCGCAGCAGGTTCTCGCCGAACTGGTTGAGCTGGGCCGGGTCCAGGGCGGTGAAGACTGGCCGAAATCCGTTGAACAGCCGGGTGATATCGAATGACGGGACCGTCTGTCCGATCGCAATGATGGCCCCCGAGGGCAGCCGTTCACCGGCGGCGGCCGGTTGCACCAGTTCCAGATACCGCTGGCCCAGCAGGTTCTGAAAGCGCACGGCGGCAACGGTGTTGCGATACACCGGGTGGTCGTCGAGCGCGGTGAAGTCGACCTTGGCGTTGCGACCTTCGAGCCGGATGGCCTCGACCTTGCCCACTTGCACTCCGGAGATGCGCACATCGTTGCCCACGTCGAGACCTGACACGTCGGTGAAGATCGCCGTGTAACGCGAGAGCGGCCCGTTGACCGGACTGCGCAGGGCGGTGAGCACGACGACCGCGCACACCGTGGCGACCGCGGTGAACACGGTCAGCCACAGCACCGAGCCGGACGCCTTCCTCACCGGCCACCCCCAGGTTCGGGCGAACCGGGCAGCGGGTCGAGGATGACCTCGGTGCGCATCCGGACCTGCCCGTCGACAACCGGAAAGGCGGTGCTGGTCCGGTCGATCAGGCCGGAAATCCGGTCATAGGCCGGCGCCAGGCTGCCCACGGCGAACATGGTCGGGATTTCGATGTTCATGATCGCACCGACCAGCTGGACGAGCCAGGGGTTGTGCCGCACCGAGATCTGGCCGGCGTCCCGCAGCAGCTGACCGGTCTGGCGCATGACCAGATTCGTGCGGTCGACGCCGCCCGGCGCCACCAGGGGATCCAGCGCGTCGAGCAGGTCAGGCGCCAGCCCAAGCGCCGGCAGCGCACGGTCGACGCCGTTGAGAAACGATGCCAGCACCGACAGCGATCGCGACACCGGCATGCTCTGGGAGTCGGCCAGGATCTTGGCCAGATCGAGGCCGGCCCTGGCGGCGGGCTCGACCAGGTCGGCGTGCCGGCGCAACACCTCGATGACATGGTCGAACTCGGGTGTGTCGAGGATCCGGCTGAGTCGCTGGCCCTGACGCAGCAGACCGGTAACCGAGGCAGCCTGCACGTCGGTGCGCAACACCAGGGTCTGATTCGGGGGGAGCGGCGGGCCCTTGCCGTCGCTGACCAGTTCGACGGCCGCGGTGCCGAAGACGTTAGACGAGGTGAACCTGGCGACGGTGTCGGCGGTCAGCGCTTTGGCCTGGCGCGGGTCGAGCAGCACCGTCAGGGTCTGCTTGTGGTATCCGGTCGACTCCAGGGTCTTGACCGAGCCGATGGCCAGGCCGTGGAACTTCACCTCCGCGCCGGGCGCCAAGCCCTCGCCCATGGTGTTGGCCACCACGGTCAGCCGGAAGGTGTCGTCATAGGTGCCTTCGGCGGCCTGCACCAGCATGGTGCCGACGAGGGCCAGCCCGGCGGCGACCACCAGGCCACGTATCCGTAAGGCGGGCGAACTCGGCGGCGGCATGACCTACCCCGACAGCCTCAGCCCCGGATTGCTGCCCCAAAACAGCAACGTGAGCACCATGTCGGCGAGGACGATGCCGATCAGGCTGGCGCGGATCGCGCGGCCCGAGGCCCGGCCGACCCCCTCGGGGCCACCTCCGGCGTAATAGCCCTCGTAGCAATGGATGGCAACGATGAGGGTGACGAAAACGATCGCCTTGATCACCGAAAAGCCGATGTCCGAAGGCTGGATGAACGCGTCGAAGTAGTGGTGGTAGGTGCCCGACGCTTGATGCAGCTTGACCACCAGCGCGCAGGACAGATAGCTCAACGCCAGGGCAAACAGGTACAGCGGGATGATGGTGATCATCCCGGCGATCATGCGGGGAGTCACCACGTAGGGGATGGCCGGGATGCCCTGGGCCTCCACCGCGTCGATTTCCTCCGCGATGCGCATGGCGCCGATCTCGGCGGTCATCCGGGTGCCGGCTTGGGCGCCGAAGCCGATGGCCGCGATCATCGGGGCCATCTCCCGGGTGTTCGCGTAGGCCGAGATGAACCCGGTGAGCGGGCCCATGCCGACCATGTCCAGGACGGCATACCCTTCGACGCCGACCGAAGCCCCGATGGCGGCGCCCATGAACGCCAGCACCCCGATCGTGCCGCCACCGACCACCAACGATCCGTTGCCCCAGATCATGTCGGCCAAGATCGCTCCGGTGTGCCGGCGGTAGCGCGCAACGGTTCGCGGAATCGCACCCAACGCCTGGGCGCCGAAGGTGGCCTGGTGCCCGAGTCGCTCGAACAGCGAGCCGGCTCGGTAGACCACCGCCACCGAGGAGCGCAGCGGCCTGCTCAGTCCGTGCGGCAGATAGCGCGAGGGTGTCGCCATCAACCCACCTTCGCCGGCATGAACAAGGTGACGAACTCGGTGATCACCAGGTTGAGGACGAACACCGTGACCACGCCGAGCACGACGGCCGCGTTGACCCCGTCGGCCACACCCCGCGGGCCGCCCCTGGTCTCCAGGCCCCGCTGGCAGGCGATCAGCGTCACGATCACGCCGAAGACCCAGGTTTTCAGCACCGCTACCACGACGTCGGCGATGGTGGCGAACGATCCGAACGAGGCGATATAGCTTCCCGGGGTGCCGGATTGGAACCCCACATTGATCACGTAGCCCGCGGACAGGCCCATGAAGACGATGAACACGCACAACGGCGGCGACACCACGATGATCGCCGCCAGCCGGGGCGTGACGAGTCGTTGCACCGGGTCGATGCCCATGACGCGCAGCGCGTCCACCTCGTCGCGGATGCTGCGCGCGCCCAGGTCGGTGGTGATCGCCGCGCCGGCCGCCCCGCCCAGCAGCAGGGCGGCCACGATCGGCGCGGCCTGGCGGATGACGCCCAGGCCGCCGGCCGCACCCGAGATCGACGTCGCACCCACCTGCTGGATGACGCTGCCCACCTGCACCGCGACGATGACCCCGAACGGGACCGAGATCAGCAGCGCCGGAATCGCGGTGACGCCGACGATGAACGAGGCCTGGTTGAGGGTTTCCCGCCAGGGGTGGCGCAACCGGACCAGATCGGAGATCAGGTAGCCGGCGGACTGCGCGGCTAGCTCGAAGAAGCGGCCGAGGGTCTGCAACGATCGGTCGGGACGCCGCAACACGCGGCGCCACGGCGCGCTGACCGCGGCGGCCACCGGGCGGCCGTAACCGGATCGGCCGGCGACCGGGGTTCGATCGTCAGCTGCCCGGGCCGGCGCCCCGTTATCGACGACCGCACTCAACGGATCCCACCCGCCGATCGCAAGGCGCCGCGGCCGCCTGAGGCTTTGTCCGCAAAAACGACATGGCGTTCCCTTGATGACGCTTCGAAAGTGATGAAGGGATGGTATTGAGTTTGCCCGGAAGGGCATCGCACGTTATATAACAGAAGCCTAAACGTTATATTTTCGTTATAATCTGCCGCGTACACGATTTTGACACGGAGCCTCCTTGTAGTCATTGTCAAATCCATTTACATTTGGTCCCTTACCACCGCTTAGTTAACCGCCCCAGCCGCTTAAGCGGATTTTTCTCACGCGATTCTTCCCACGCGGCGGCGCAGCGGTTTACGCTCCGGTACTTATCCCTGGCGTTTTATTGGCTCATCCCCCCAACCCGGAAACGGGCACGGGGTTACACGGAGGTTGCTGTCATGACAGAAACGGCCGCGGTGCTGGCGTCATCGACGGATGCGCTGCGCAGCGAATACGACGTCTTGATCCTCGGCTCCGGTTACGGCGGCGCTATCACTGCCGCGCGGCTCGGAGTCGCCAACGCGGCCGCCGGCGGCAAGCTCGATATCGCGGTGCTTGAACGCGGCGCCGAGCACCCGACCGGCACCTTCCCGGAGAGCGAGAAGGGCGCGTTGGCGCAACTGCGGTCGCCCTTGAACCCGCTAGGCCTCATCGAAATCGAACGGTTCAAGACCATCGACGTTATCCACGCCAACGGTCTCGGGGGCACCTCGCTGATCAACTTCAACGTGGCGATCGTGCCCGATCGGGAGGTGTTCCTGGCGTCGTGGCCGCGGGCGTTTCAGGAGCTCGTGGAGCGGGAGCGCGACGGCGTCGGCGGGCTGGCGAAATATTATGCGCGAGCGCGCCGCATGCTCGGCGCGGTGCCCTACGCCCAGCACGTGCCCTTGCGCCGGGTCGAAGCGTTTGCCCAGATCGCCAAGAACGCCGGCGCCCACATGCAGATTTTGGACATCACGGTCAGCACCGAGGACCGAATGACCAGGTACGGGGTACAGCGGCGACGCTGCCCGAACCACGGCGGTGACGGCACCGGCGACAACACCGGTTCGAAAAACACCCTGATGACCAACTACCTGCCGATGGCCGCGCACTACGGCGTCAAGATGTTCTGCGGCATCGAGGCCTGGCGGATCGAGCCGGCCGCCGACGGCCGGTGGCGGGTGATCGCCCGTGCCACCGGTGGGGCCGACCCCGACGACGAGGTGGTCGTCACCGCCCGCCGTGTCGTGGTATCCGCCGGCACGCTGGGCAGCAACGCGATACTGCTGCGTTCGGCGCGGTCGGGCCTGGCGCTGTCGGCGCGGCTGGGAAAGAACTTCAGCGGCAACGGCGACAACTTCGGCATCGCCTACAACACCGACATGCGAACCGACACCCAGGCCTGGGCGACCACCGACGGGCCGCCCCGAAACGAGCTGACGTGCGGGCCCAGCATCACCGCGGTGATGCGCTTCGGCGCCGACCAATCCGACATGCGTAAACGGTTCACCGTGCAGGATCTATCGCTGCCCCGCGCGCTGGTGGACAGCTTCCGGGTGGGGCTGATGGGCCTGGCCGCCACCAGCTATCGCGACTTCCGTCGAGACAAGCTGGACCGTTGGCGGCGCGACATCGGCTTCAACACCGACGGGGCGATGAACCACTCGCTGGGATTTTTGATCATGCTGCACGACAACTCCGACGGCGAGCTGGTGCTGCGCAAGAACGGCACGGTCAAAATCGACTGGCCGGGAGCGCCGACCGAGCGAATGTACCGCGACGTCGACGCGATCATGGCGCCGGCGGTGGAGGCCATCGGCGGGACTTACATGAAAAACCCGCGCTGGGACAAGCGAATCCTGGGCAAGCACTTGATCACCGCGCACCCGATGGGCGGGTGCGCCACCGCCGACAATGTCGACGCCGGCGTGGTCGACCATGCCGGACGAGTGTTCCGGCCCGACGGCGGCACCTACGCCGGACTGTACGTCTGCGACGCCTCGGTGATCCCGCGCGCGTTGGGCGTCAATCCGTTTCTAACCATCTCCATGTTCGCCGAACGCACCG
Source organism: Mycobacterium lacus (assembly GCF_010731535.1). Classification (NCBI taxonomy): domain Bacteria; kingdom Bacillati; phylum Actinomycetota; class Actinomycetes; order Mycobacteriales; family Mycobacteriaceae; genus Mycobacterium; species Mycobacterium lacus. The sequence continues at coordinate 5,030,596 of NZ_AP022581.1, read as the reverse complement.
CCGAGCTGCTGCGCGCCGAGCTGGGACTGCCGGGCTACGATCCCGCCGCCGAAGCCGACGACCGCGCCTGAGCGCGGCGGCACGCAGCCCCTGTGCCGGGGTGGCCGCTATGCGCACAGGGCGAAGAAGCCGAGCATCTGGTAGCGGTTTCGTGGCAACCGGAACAGGATCTTGCCCAGGTAGGCGCCCGGCACCACCTCGACCAGCTCGTCGCGGATGCTTCTGATGATCAGCCGAGGGTTGTCTTCGACGTCCGCGTAGTCGATGACCATGACCTGCACATCCGGATCGGCCTTGCCGGTGTCGGCATAGGTCTTGAAGTCGAAGGCCAGTTTCCCGTCGGCGGCGTCCTTCATCGGGTACCGCGGCCACAGCAGCTTGGCGGGAACCCTCGAGCTGGCGGTCATGCGGTTGTCGCCGGTGCTGGCCACCGCGTTGAACCGTTTGCCCTGCCAGGGCATCCACAGGCCGGTGACGAGCCGCGCGGCCGCGTCGAGGACCCGGTTGGTCGTCGTCATGACGAGAATGCCGTCGGTCGAGCCGTCTAGGCCGGTTGGCATGGTGCCAAGTTTGAAGATCGCGTTCAGTTGCGACTCCGCGGCCTTGTGGTTGGACTTCGCCTGGTCTTTGAGGTCGACGATCCATTGCCAGGCCTCATCCGCCGCATCACGCTGTCGAAGATCGCAGACACGGGCTTCGGCCGTTGGGAGTGACATTTCGTCCCCTTGTCGATGGTCGGGACCCGCAAACGCCGGGTCTGTCGGTTCAGCTGGTGTTACGCCGGCGTGGCGCACAATCGCCGAGATATTAACGCGGTTACCGACGCAGGGGAACTGGTTTACCGGAAAAAGGCTGTCATAATATCTAAGCCACACGGACCACCCAACTACGTCAAATCACTTGACACGGTCTATGAACTTTTGGCGGCGTCAACTTTATTGACAACGTGTCCGTATTGGGCGGTTCGCACGCCAAGAAGCCTTTCGAAAGGAAGTTCGTCATTGGCGGCGGAAATCAATAGCGGTAGTGTGCCCGGCCATGAATGCACCGACGCTTTTCACCGCGGCGCTGGCCATCGCGACGGCCGTGTCTCCGCAGGCGCTCGCCGACAGCAACAGCCTGCCACCGTGCCCGGTCGCGGCGATCAGTCCCACGACGCGGCTTCCGCATCCGGATTGCCGACTGCATGCCGCGGATCGCGTCGGCGCCAATTTCGCCGTGACCTACTGGAGCCTTCCGGAAGCGCCGGGGCCGCGGGCGGTAACTGTCATGGTGACCGACGCATCGGGCGCGGCCGTCCAAAAGATCGACGAGCTGCTCGAACCGTCGAGCCCGAGCGGCGTCGGTATGCAGGACCTGGACGGGGACGGCCGCGACGAGGTGATCATCCCGATCGCCCAACACGGCATCAACGGCAGCCCCAACACGAGGTTCGCGGTATGGCGTGCCGCCGGCGACAGCACTCACTTCGAACGCACCCAGATGCTCGGGCAGGCGGTGTATGCCAGCGGCGACGGCTACGTCGTCACCAACGGCGGCTCGCCCAGCAGCCGAGACCTCACCTTCTACCTGCCGACCGGCGCCGGATTCACGCTCGTCGTGGTGTTGACGGTCGAGGCCGAGCAGGTGGACCCGGGCACCCACCGGGTGCTCACCGTGCGCTGTCACGCCCATCAGGAAGACGGTCTGCATGCCGTCGACATGGATGTCTCTGCGGCGCAGGAAACCTTCTGCGCATCCCCGGCGGCTCGCGCCATCTGGCCCGGCGCCCAACGTGTCGCCCCCTGAGCCAATCGACGAGCAGACACAAACTCGCATCGCCAGAGCGATTTTTGTGCGATTTATCGTCTGCTCGCCAGAAGGCGTCACAGCCAGGTGTCCTTGGTGGTGGTGGTGAGAAACGCTTCCAGGTCGTCGCGCCATTGCGCCGGCGTGGTCTTGTCCGGCTCGATGCCGGTGTAGTCGCCGCGATAGAACAGCAGCGGCCGCGGCTTGATCTTGGGAGCCTCCGACAGCGATTCGACCGCGCCGAACACCACAAAATGGTCGCCGCCGTCGTGCACCGACGCCACCGTGCAGTCGATGTACGCCAGTGACCCGTCGATGATAGGCGAGCCGAGTCGTGAAGGGCGCCAATCGATACCGGCGAACTTGTCGGGTTCCTTGGATCCGAATCGGGCCGAGACGTCCTTCTGTTTTTCGGTCAGCACGTTGACACAGAACCGGCCGCTGGCCTCGATGGCTTTCCAGGACCGCGACACCTTGGTCGGGCAGAACAGCACCAGCGGCGGGTCCAGCGACAACGCCGCGAACGACTGGCACGCGAAGCCGACCGGCACGTCGTCGTGCACGGTGGTGATGATGGTGATCCCGGTGCAGAACTGACCCAGCACGCTACGGAACGTGCATGGATCGATCTGAGCCGACATGGCTAGCCGCGGGCGCCGACGGTGAAGTCGTGGCCCCACAGGCTCACGGCGGTGCTTTCCCGGGCGATCCAGTCGCGGTCATCGACCTGTCTTCCCTCGCAACCGAATTCGACGTCAAACCCGCCGGGTGTCTTCATGTAGAACGACAGCATCAGGTCGTTGACGTGCCGGCCCAGTGTCGCCGACATGGGCACCTTGCGACGCAGCGCCCGGTCCAGACACAGTCCCACGTCGTCGGCGTTTTCGACTTCGACCATCAGGTGCACGATGCCACTCGGCGTCGGCAGCGGCAGGAAGGCCAACGAGTGGTGACGCGGGTTGCAGCCGAAGAAGCGCAGCCATGCCGGCGCGCCATCGGCGGGCCGGCCCACCACCTGCGGCGGCATCCGCATCGAGTCACGCAGCTTGAAGCCGAGCACATCTCGGTAGAAGTGCAACGCCTCGGCGTCGTCGCGGGTGGTCAACACCACGTGTCCCAGGCCCTGCTCGCCGGTGACGAACCTGTGCCCGTACGGGCTGACCACGCGACGGTGTTCCAGCGCGACCCCGTGGAAGGCCGCCAGCGGATTGCCCGACGGGTCGGAGAACAGGACCATCTCGTCGACTCGCCGCTCCGCCAGCTCGGCTGCGGTGGCCTCCTTGTACGGCGTGCCCTCCACGTCGAGCCGATTCCGAATCTCCTGCAGGCCTTCGGCATTCGCGCATTCCCAGCCCGCCTCGGCCAGCCGGTCACGCTCGCCGGGCACGATCACCAGGCGCGCTGGAAAGTCGTCCATCCGCAGATACAGGGCGCCCTCAGTGCTGCCCTTACCCTCGACCATCCCGAGGACTTTCAGGCCGAACTCGCGCCAAGCGGCCATATCGGTGGCCTCGATGCGCAGATAACCCAGCGACCGGATGCTCATCTGGCACCTCCTAGGAAATCAGCGGTCAACTTGTTGAATTCGTCGAACTTTTCCACCTGCACCCAGTGCCCACATTGCCCGAAGACGTGTAGCTGCGCACGCGGGATGGTCTTCAGCGCGACCAGCGCACCGTCCAGCGGGTTGACTCGGTCCTCGCGTCCCCAGATCAACAGCACCGGCTGGCGCAGCTTGTACACCTCGCGCCACATCATGCCGGCTTCGAAATCTGCCCCGGCGAACGATTTTCCCATCGCCCGAGTCGCCGCTAACGATTCCGGCGTGCTGGCCATCTCGAAGCGCTGGTCCACCAACTCGGGGGTGATCAGCTTCTGGTCGTAGACCATGACCCGCAGGAACGCCTCGAGATTCTCCCGGGTGGGTTCCATGGAGAACTTCCCCAGCCGCTTCACGCCCTCGGTCGGATCGGGCGCAAACAGGTTGATGCTCAGGCCGCCCGGGCCCATTAGCACCAGGCGCCCGGCCCGGTCCGGGTAGTCCAGCGCGAACCGCACCGCGGTGCCACCGCCTAACGAGTTGCCCACCAGCGGAACCCGTTCCAAACCGAGCTGGTCGAAAAGGCCCTTCAGCGCCCGGGCGGCATACCGGTTGAACTGCCCGTGCTCGGCCCGTTTGTCGGAGTGGCCGTACCCGGGCTGGTCGACGGCCAGCACGTGGAACCGCCGCGCCAGCACCGCGATGTTGCGTGAGAAGTTGGTCCAGCTCGACGCGCCGGGACCGCCGCCGTGCAGCAGCACCACCGTCTGCTCGTTGCCGGCACCCGCTTCGTGGTAATGCAGCTTCAGCGGTCCATCCACGTCCACTTCCGCGAAGCGCGAGGTGGATTCGAAGGTGAGCTCCTCTGTCGATGCGGTCACCTAGCGCCACTCCTTCTCATCGCTCCACTCTGCATCGTCGTCGGCGCGCATGCCTAAACCATGGTGTCGCCGGGGGGCAACCCGAACTCGTTGTTTCCGAATATCACATACGCCCGCTCGGGGTCATTGGCGGCGTGCACCCGACCGGCATGCGCGTCGCGCCAAAACCGCTGAATCGGAGCGTCATTGGACAGAGCGGTGGCACCGGACGCCTCGAACAGCCGGTCGATGGAGGCGATCGAGCGACCCGTGGCGCGCACCTGGTCGCGGCGCGCGCGGGCACGCAGTTCGAAGGGAATCTCCTTGCCGGCCGCCAACAATGCGTACTCGTCGCCGACGTTGCCCATCAGCTGGCGCCACGCGGCGTCGATGTCGCTGGCCGCCTCGGCGATGCGGACCTTCGCGAACGGGTCGTCCTTGGCCTTCTCGCCGGCGAACGCGGCGCGCACCCGCTTGCCCTGGTGCTCCACATGCGCGGCGTACGCACCATAAGCCATACCGACGATTGGCGCCGAGATGGTGGTGGGATGCATTGTGCCCCATGGCATTTTGTAGACCGGGGCGGTGTTGGTCTGCAACCCGCCCGCGGTGTGGTCGTTCATCGCCCGGTAGGACAAGAACCGGTGGCGGGGCACGAAGACATCCTTGACCACCAGCGTGTTGCTGCCGGTACCCCGCAGGCCGACCACATACCAGACGTCCTCGATTTCGTACTCGGTGCGCGGGATCAGGAAGCTGCCGAAGTCCACGGGACGGCCGTCCTTGATCACCGGGCCACCCACGAAGGTCCAGGTGGCGTGATCACAGCCCGAGGACCAGTTCCACGACCCGTTGACCAGGTAGCCACCGTCGACCACGACGCCCGCGCCCATGGGGGCGTACGACGAGGAGATCCGCACCTTAGGGTCCTCGCCCCAGACCTCCTCCTGGGCCCGCTGGTCGAAAAGCGCCAGATGCCAGTTGTGTACGCCGACGATCGAGCCCACCCAGCCGGTGGAACCGCACGCGCTCGCCAGCCGCCGTGTCGCCTCGTAAAACAGCGTGGGATCGCATTGCAGCCCGCCCCACTGCTCGGGCTGTAGCAGGGTGAAGAAGCCGACCTCGTCGAGCGCCTTGACCGTCTCGTCGGGCAGGCGGCGCAGGTCTTCGGTCGCCTGGGCGCGCTCCCGAATCTGCGGAAGCAGGTCATCGATGCCGGCCAAGACCGCCTGCGCATCACGCTGTTGAATGGACGTCACTTACGTTTTCCTCCTGGGCCAGGACCTGCACGATGGACTTACACAGAAGACTAGAACACGTTCCGATTTGTGTCGAGCAAGGCGTTCCTGCGGCTGGTAGCGGTGCCAATTGGGTTTTCTGTAACATGTTCTAGTTGTACGTGGCGATCGCAAGAGCAGCGGGGCCGGTCGCTGGGGGTCGCCACATGTTGTGACGGGAGAAAGGGCGGTTCTTGACCGAGGCGTTTCCCGACGAGCCGCTCGGCGACCACGTCCTCGAACTGCAGATCGCCGAGGTCGTCGCCGAAACCGACGAGGCGCGGTCACTGGTGTTCGCGGTCCCGGATGGACCCGACGATCCGGGGATCCCGCCGGAGCGGCTGCGCTACGCACCCGGCCAGTTCCTCACGCTGCGCGTGCCCAGCGACCGCACCGGCTCGGTGGCGCGCTGCTACTCGCTGTGCAGCTCGCCGTTCACCGACGACGCGCTCACCGTCACGGTCAAGCGCACCGCGGACGGATACGCGTCCAACTGGTTGTGCGACCACGCCCACCGCGGCATGCGCATCCACGCGCTGGCCCCGTCGGGCAACTTCGTGCCCAAGACGCTCGACGACGACTTCCTGTTGCTCGCCGCGGGCAGCGGGATCACGCCCATCATGTCGATCTGCAAGTCCGCGCTCTCCGAAGGCAGCGGGCAGGTGACGCTCGTTTACGCCAACCGCGACGACCGCTCGGTGATCTTCCGCGACACGCTGCGTGAGCTGGCCGCCAAGTATCCGGACCGGCTCACCGTGGTGCACTGGCTGGAGTCGCTGCAGGGCCTGCCGAGCGCGCCGGCGCTGGCCAAGCTGGCCGCCCCGTACACCGACCGGCCGGCGTTCATCTGCGGACCGGGTCCGTTCATGGAGGCGGCCCGTGTCGCCCTGGAAACGCTGAAAGTGCCTGCCCGGCAAGTACACATCGAGGTGTTCAAGTCGCTGGAGTCCGATCCGTTCGCCGCGGTCCAGATTGAGGACACCGCAGACGAGCCGCCGGCCACCGCGGTGGTGGAGCTCGACGGGGAAACCCACACCGTGTCGTGGCCGCGCAACGCCAAGCTGCTCGACGTGCTGCTGGCCGCGGGCCTCGACGCGCCGTTCTCGTGCCGGGAAGGCCACTGCGGCGCGTGTGCCTGCACGCTGCGCCGGGGCCAAGTAACCATGGAAGTCAACGACGTGCTGGAACAGCAGGATCTCGACGACGGGCTGATTTTGGCCTGTCAATCTCACCCGGAATCTGATTCGGTAGAAGTAACTTACGACGAGTAAGTCGAGTAGTCGCGAGTAAGGGGAGCGCGATGAAGCGGCTGATGCCGGGCCTTGCGACAGTCGGACTATTGCTGACGTTGCCGGCCAGCCCCACCTCCGTTGCAGGCAGCAACACCGCCACCACCCTGTTCCCGGTCGACGAGGCCACCCAGCTGGAGACGCATGCCTTCGTCGATTGCCACCCGAACGGCAGCTGCGACTTCGTCGCGGGGGCGAATCTGCGTACACCCGACGGCCCGGCGGGGTTTCCGCCCGGCCTGTGGGCACGCCAAACCACGGAGATCCGGCCAACCAACAGACTGACCTACCTGGACGCCCATGCCACCAGCCAGTTCGAGCGGGTCATGAAATCGGGCGGGTCCGACGTGATTACCACGGTGTACTTCGGCGAAGGCCCACCGGACAAATACCAGACGACCGGCGTCATCGACTCGACGAATTGGTCGACCGGCCAACCGATGACCAATGTGAATGTCATCGTCTGCACCCACATGCAGGTGGTCTACCCCGGCGTCAACCTCACCTCGCCCAGCACCTGCGCTCAGACGAATTTTTCGTGAACTTGGGGAGACACGTTCGCGAGCCTGTAGTTAACGATCAAAAGTGCGAGTAGCCAGCACGCTAACTACAGGCTCGGCGAAAAGCCGAAAATCACCGCGGCAGGCCAAGCAGGCGCTCGGCGGCCACCGTGAGCAGGATCTGCTCGGTACCGCCGGCGATCGTGAGGCACCGGGTGTTGAGGAAGTCGTACACCGCGCGGTTATCGACGAGACCGCCGCCCTCGGACATGTCCATCAGGTATTCGGCCAGCGCCTGCCGGTAGCGGACGCCGATGAGTTTGCGCACGCTGGACTGCGCACCGGGGTCCTGGCCGCCGACGGCGAGCTGGGCGATGCGCTGATCCAGCAGGGCACCGGCCGCGGCCGTCACGATGAGCCGCGCCAGCCGGTCCTGCTGGGCCACGTCGAGCTCGATCCCTGCCACCAGCCTGAGCAGCTCTTCCATCGGGTTGCCCAGCGCGGTCCCGGTGGCCATCGCGATCCGCTCGTTGGCCAACGTCGTGCGGGCAAGCCGCCAGCCGTCGTTGACGGTGCCGACGACCATCTCGTCGGGAACGAACACGTTGTCGAGGAAGACCTCGTTGAACAGCGAATCGCCGGTGATCTCGCGCAGCGGCCGGATCTCGATTCCCGGTGAGGTCATGTCCACCAAAAAGTAGGTGATGCCTTTATGCTTCGGGGCGTCCGGATCTGTACGCGCCAGGCACACGCCCCAGCGCGCTTTGTGCGCCGCGGACGTCCACACCTTCTGCCCGGTAAGCAGCCAGCCGCCGGCCCCCCGCACCGCCTTGGTGCGCAGCGACGCCAGGTCGGATCCGGCTCCCGGCTCGGAAAACAGCTGACACCAAAGGAATTCACCACGCAGGGTGGCCGGCACGAAGCGCTCGATCTGCTCCGGCGTGCCGTGCTCGAGGATGGTCGGCGCCGCCCACCAGCCGATCACCAGGTCCGGCCGCACCACGCCGGCGGCCGCCATCTCCTGATCGATCAACAGCTGCTCGGCCGGTGACGCGTTGCGCCCGTATGGCGCCGGCCAGTGCGGTGCCAGCAGCCCCGCCGCGGCCAGGGCCTCCTGCCGCTCCGACTCGGGCAGCGCGGCGACCTCGGCGACGGCCGCGGCGATCTCGGGTCGCAGGCCCTCGACCCCGGTGAGGTCGATACCCAGACGACGACGGACCCCGGCCCGCGTCAATGCCGTCACGCGGCGCAGCCAGCGCTCCGTGCCGCCGAGGAACCGCCCGATGCTGTGGGCCCGGCGCAGGTACAGATGCGCGTCATGTTCCCAGGTGCAGCCGATGCCACCGAGCACCTGGATGCAGTCTTTGACGTTGGCCTTCGCGGCGGCGATGCCGATGCTCGCCGCCAAGGCCGCGGCGATGGATAGCTGGCCGGGTTCCGAATCGGCCGCGGCCCGGGCGGCGCGCGCCGCGTCCAAGGCGGCCACCTCGGCCTGCTCGGCGCGACACAACATTTCCGCGCACAGGTGCTTGACCGCCTGAAAGCTGCCGATCGGCTTGCCGAACTGCTCACGCACCTTGGCGTAGGCAACCGCGGTGTCCAGCGCCCATCGGGTCACCCCGGCCGCCTCGGCCGCCAGCACGGTCGCGGTGAGGTCCTCGACCCGCTGCCCCGATATCAGCATTGCCGGCGCATCCGTGAGCACCACTCGGGCCAGCGGCCGGGAGATATCGGTGGCTCGCAAAGGTTCCACCTGCACGCCGTCATCGCGAGTGTCGACCAGCAGCCAATCACCGCCGACTGCCAGCAGCATGACGCCACCGGGTGCACCACCCAGCACCCATTCGGCGGTCCCGGACGCCCTCCGGTTCTCGAACCGCACGTCGCCTTCGAGCGCGAGCCCGGCGAAGCGTTCGCCGGAAACCAGCGCGCCCAACAATTCGGAAGACGAGCCCACCCGGGAGAGAACAAGAGCGCCCAGCGCGGTGGTCGCGACCGGCCCGGGTATCAGGGCCTTGGCCGCCTCCTCGACCATGGCGCACAGGTCCTCGATGCTGCCGCCGGCGCCGCCGTGCTCCTCCGGAACGGCGACGCCAAACAGTCCGAGGTCGGCCAAGCCCGCGAACATCGGGCGCCACGCGTCGGCGTCACCCTGTTCCATTTCGCGGATCGCGGCGCTCGCGGCCGACCCCGAGGCCGAATCGCGCGCCCAATCGCGCACCAACCCACGGGCCGCGAACTGGTCGTCGCTGACGGTCGCTACCACGTGCGAATCCTCCCCGTCAGCGAAATTGACTGGTGATGGGCGATCCCAAACCCATTAGAACGTGTTCTAATAGTGCCAGTGATCGACCGTCAAGTCTAACGTCGTTATGGCAGGAAAGATCGCCGTCCCGGCGACAGGGAGGTGGGAAATTTACGATCAGCATGCGTATCGTTTGCGAACGATCCGCCCGGAAGAGGAGCCGCCCACAACATGTCGCCAGCGAACAACGACTCGGGTCCCGCTGCCGACTCACAGCCTCTCGAGGTCATGAACGTGGCAGTGCTGGCTGAGTCCGAGCTCGGTACGGAGGCGCAGCGGGAGCGGCGCAAGCGCATCCTGGACGCGACCATGGCCATCGCGTCCAAGGGCGGCTACGAGGCGGTTCAGATGCGGGCCGTGGCGGACCGGGCCGACGTCGCGGTCGGCACGCTGTACCGGTATTTCCCGTCGAAGGTGCACCTGCTGGTGTCGGCGCTGGGCCGGGAGTTCAGCCGTATCGACGCCAAGACCGACCGTTCCGCGGTCGCCGGCGGCACCCCGTTCCAGCGGCTGAACTTCATGGTTGGCAAGCTCAACCGCGCCATGCAGCGCAATCCGCTGCTCACCGAGGCGATGACGCGTGCCTACGTGTTTGCCGACGCCTCCGCGGCCAGCGAGGTCGACCACGTCGAGAAGCTGATCGACAGCATGTTCGCGCGCGCGATGGCCGACGGCGAACCGACCGAGGACCAGTACCACATCGCGCGGGTGATCTCGGACGTGTGGTTGTCGAACCTGCTCGCGTGGCTCACCCGGCGGGCGTCGGCAACGGACGTCAGCAAGCGGCTGGACCTGGCGGTGCGGCTGCTGATCGGCGACACCGAGGAAGCGCTCCGGGCACCCAGCGCCGACTAAGACTAAGCGGGCGCACCCGCCGTGCGCCCCCGAATCAGTTGCGTGTCCAGCAGCTCGACGGCGGGCAGGCCGGACCGAGGCGGCTTGAGCAGCAGCTCGCCAGCCCGGCGGCCCTTCCGCAGGCTGGGCTGCGCCACCGTGGTCAGTCCCCGGCTTATCGCCTCGGGCACCCCGTCGAACCCGGTGACGCTCATCTGGCCGGGCACGTAAATGCCATGTGCGCGAAGGTAATCCATGGCCGACAACGCCAAGATGTCGGCCGTGCACATTAGCGCGGTGATCCGCGGGTTGGCGTCCAGCGCCACCTTGGCGGCGGTGCCGCCCGACGTCGGCAGGTGCTCGTAGCTTTCCACCACGGTCAGCGAATCCGGGTCCACGCCGGCCGCGGTCATCGCATCCCAGACGCCGAGGATGCGTTCGCGTTGCACATCGAAGGTCGGCGATTGCAGCCGTTCGGCGTCCACCGGGGCTTGCCGGCGGTCCCGGCCCAGCCGCATGGTCAGCAACCCGATCTCGCGGTGTCCCAAGCCGAGCACGTAGCCGGCGAGCCCGCGCATGGCCGCCCGGTCGTCGATGCCCACCCGGGACACTCCGGAGAGGCCTTTGGGCTGGTCAACCACGACGACGGGGAGGCGCCGCTGCAAAACGACCTGCAGGTAGGGATCGTCGTCGCATACCGAATACACCACGAAGCCGTCCACCCCGGCGGCCAGCACGGCGGCGGTTCCCTCTTCGAGGCTCTTGCTGGGTCCCACGGCCACCAGCAGCAGTCCCTGACCCAGCTCCTCACACGATTGCGCCACTCCCGCAACGAAATCCCGCGCCGCCGGGTCGCTGAAGAAATAGGTCAGTGGTTCGGCCATCACCAAGCCGACCGCACCGGCTTTGCGGGTCCGCAGCGAACGCGCCAGCGGATCCGGTCCGGCGTAACCCATTCGCTTGGCCGTGGCCAGCACCCGTTCGCGCAGATCGGCGGAGAGCTGGTCCGGTCGGTTGAAGGCGTTGGAGATCGTGGTGCGCGACACCTTGAGCTCGGCTGCCAGCGACGCTAGAGTCGCCCGCCTGCGGGGTGTGGGGCTCACGATCGGTGAGGCTACAACGGTTCCGATGTTGCGCGTTGCTCGGGCGCGCGAAGAATCGAGGGTAGGCCGCGTTTAAGCTTGTCGAACACAACTCGGGGAGGACAACAGTGCGCCAGCAGATCGCCGCGCTGGCCAGCGTGTGCGCGCTTGCCGTCGGCTGCACGAACACCGTCAACGGCACGGCCGTCGCCGCCGACAAGTCGGGACCACTGAATCGGGATCCCGTACCGGTTGCGGCGCTGGACGGGCTGCTGCTCGACGTGAGCCAGATCAACCATGAGCTCGGCGCGAGTTCGATGAAGGTGTGGTACAGCGCCAAGGCGATGTGGGACTGGAGCAAGAGCGTCGTCGACAAGAATTGCCTGGCGATAGACGGTCCCGCACAGGACAAGGTCTATGCCGGCACCGGGTGGACCGGCATGCGCGGGCAGCGGCTCGATGACAGCGTCGACGACTCCAAGAGACGCACGCATTACGCCATTCAGGCGGTCGTCGCCTTTCCCGGCGCCCACGATGCCAACACGTTCTTCAACAATCAGGTGCAGAGCTGGAGTAGCTGCTCGAACCGGCGGTTTTCCGATGTCAGCCCCGATCAGCCCGACACCTTGTGGACGGTGGGTGGGGTCACCAACGACAACGGCACGCTGTCCACCTCGCAGGTCCAGGAGGGCGGCGACGGTTGGACCTGTCAGCGCGCCCTGACGGTGCGCAACAACGTGGCGATCGATGTCGTGACGTGTGCGTACAGCCAAACGGGTTCGGTGGCGATCGACATCGCGACGCAAATCGCGGCCAAGGTGGCTAGGCAGTAGGCCGGCTTTCAACAATCTCCTCGACCGGGTGATCGCCAGGATCCCGCAATAAGCTAGGCCGATGCGACTGAAGCTCGGTCGTCCCGACATCGCCCGATACGCGAACCGATTCAACGTGCCGGCCGCCGCACCCGACGCGCCGCTGTCGGTGACGTGGATGGGCGTGGCGACGTTGCTGCTCGACGACGGGTCGTCGGCGTTGATGACCGACGGCTACTTCTCCCGCCCCGGCCTGGCGCGGGTGGCCGCGGGCAAGGTGGCACCCTCACCGGCGCGCGTCGACGGTTGCCTGGCCCGGGCCAAGGTGTCGCGGCTTGCGGCCGTCATCCCGGTGCACACTCACATCGACCACGCGATGGATTCCGCGCTGGTCGCCGACCGTACCGGTGCGCGGCTGGTCGGGGGCGAGTCGGCGGCCAACGTGGGGCGCGGATACGGGCTGCCCGAGGACCGTCTGGTCGTGGCGGTGCCCGGTGAGCCAATTCGGTTGGGCGCCTATGACGTAACGCTGGTTGAGTCACACCACTGCCCACCCGACCGGTTTCCCGGTGTGATTACCGCACCGCTGGTCCCGCCGGTGAAGGCGTCGGCCTACCGGTGCGGTGAGGCGTGGTCGACGCTGGTGCACCACCCGCCGTCGGGCCGGCGGCTGTTGATCCAGGGCAGCGCGGGATTCGTAACCGGAGCGCTGACCGGCCACCGCGCCGATGCGGTCTACCTCAGCGTCGGCCAGCTGGGCCTGCAGCCGCGGTCGTATTTGGTCGACTACTGGACGCAGACCGTGCGCGCGGTGGGGGCGCGCCGGGCTGTCCTCATCCACTGGGACGATTTCTTCCGCCCGCTGTCAAAACCGTTGCGGGCCTTGCCGTATGCGGGCGATGACCTAGACGTGTGCATCCGCGTCCTCGACGAGCTCGCCGCGCAGGACGGCGTCTTGCTGCAGATGCCGACGGTGTGGCGCCGCGAGGATCCCTGGGTATAAACCTTGGCCCTGATCCTCAGTCTGCTGCTGCTTGCGGTCGTGCTCGGGTTCGCCGTCGCGCGGCCGCGGGGGTGGCCTGAGGCATTCGCCGCGATCCCGGCAGCCGGCATCCTGATCGCTGTCGGCGCGATCTCGTTACAGCAGGCTGCCGCCCAGGTGGCCGGACTGGCTCGGGTGGCCGCATTCCTGGGTGCGGTCCTGGTGCTGGCCAAGCTGTGCGACGACGAAGGCCTGTTCGAGGCCGCGGGCGCGGCGATGGCACGACGAGACATCGAGTCGCAGGGCCTGATGCGGCAGGTGTTCGTCATCGCCGCAACCATCACCGCCGCGCTCAGCCTGGACGCGACCGTGGTGTTGATGACCCCGGTGGTGCTGGCCACCGTGCGACGGCTGCGGGCCCCGTTGCGTCCGTACGCGTACTCCACCGCCCACCTGGCCAACGCGGCCTCGCTGCTGCTTCCGGTATCGAATCTGACCAACCTGCTCGCCTACCACGTCGCCGACATTTCGTTCGTCAAGTTCACCGTCGTGATGACGCTGCCGTGGGTGGCCGCTGTGGCCGCGGTGTACGTGGTCTTCCGGTGGTTTTTCGCCCGGGATCTGCGGGTCGAGCCGGATCCCCAGCAACTCGGGCCACCGCCGCGTCCACCGGTGTTCGTCTTGGTCGTGGTTGCTCTCACGCTTGCCGGGTTCGCGTTCGCCGAGTGGGTGGGCGTGGCCCCTGCCTGGGCGGCGTTGGTCGGCGCCGCGGTGTTGGCAGCGCGAAGCCTACGGCACCGACGCACCTCGATAGCCGAAATCGGGCGCTCGGCGAACGTCTCGTTTCTGGTGTTCGTGCTCGCGCTGGGCGTCGTCGTGCAAGCGGTCATGCTCAACGGGATGACCGCCAAGATGCGCGCGGTGCTGCCGACCGGTTCGGGACTGCCGGCGCTGCTCGGCATCGCCGCGGTGGCCGCCGTGCTGGCAAACCTGGTCAACAACCTGCCGGCGACACTGGTGTTGATGCCGCTGGTCGCCGCTAACGGGCCGGTGGCCGTCCTGGCCGTGCTGATCGGCGTCAACATCGGCCCCAACCTGACCTACGTCGGCTCGCTGTCCAATCTGCTGTGGCGAAGCGTGCTGCGCCAGCAGAACGTCGAGGCCAGGGTCGGCGAATACACGCGCCTCGGGTTGTGCACCGTGCCTACGGCGTTGGTGGTGGCGGTGCTCGCGCTGTGGGTCAGCGTGCGATTGTTGGGCACCTAACCCGAAGTTGCGACTGTTGGGTTAGGTGATTTCTTGGGTTTACCTGGGGTTTTGCCGGTTCGGGTGGGTGTTTGTTCTGGCTACGCGGCGATGGTGAGGGGAATGGTGGTGTCGATGAGGTCGAAGGCGCGGCGTTGGTCGGGGGTGGGTTCGGTGAGTTTGTCGATTTCGATGTCGGTGTCGTGGTAGCGGATGCGGTCGCGGGTGAGGGTGCCGAGATGGTCGAGCAGGCCGCGGAAGCTGCGTAGCGGGTTGCCGTCGGCGTCGTGTTTTGTCGAGGCTTTCGCGTTGGCGGCGGCGGAGCGTTGCGCGGGCGCGACCGGGTTGTCGCGCGCCGGTGGTGTTTCGTCGGTGAAGGTCAGCGGCGCCCAGGCCTTGCGTAGGTGCCAGACGAGGTAGCAGGCCAGCAGGCAGATCAGCACGTGCGCGCGCACGCGCTGATCGAGACGGTGATAGATGGGTCGCAGATCCAGGTCGTCGGCTTTGATGATGCGAAAGTCGCGTTCGATATTGGCCAGGTTCTTGTAGCCGGCGACGACGCCGGCCGCATCGAGGGTGTCGGGGTCAACGCTGGTGCGTAGCACGTAGATGCCATCCAGGGCGGCTTCGGCGTCGATGGCCGCCTGGTTGCGTGCGAAGGTGAAGCTGGTGTCGGTGATGGTGGTGACAAAGTGCTTGTCCACCTTGTATTTTCCGCTGACTTTGCCGAGGGCTTTGCCGATCTCGGCGGCGCCGGACAAGGTGCCGCGGTCCACCCGGTCCTTGATCCGGGCGAGCTCTTTGTCGGTGGCGTCCAGTAGATCGCGGCGTTTGCGGGCACGCTCGGCCGCCAGAGCGGGGTTGCGGCAGGCGATGAGCCGTTCGTCGGGGTAGTCGGGGTGGACGATCTCGGCCAGGTCCTGGGTGTCGAACAGGGTCATCTGCAGTGGCCCGTCGTCACGGGCGAGTTTGGCGATCGCCGGTGCCCGCAGCGCGGTGATCCACCCGAAATCGGTTGGGGCGTCGGGGTTGTCGTTGAGTTCGCGCAGCATGCCGATGCGCGCGGAGGTGATCATGCCGCGATCACCCACCAGCACCAGGTCGGTGAGGCCGAAGGTGGCGGGCAGTTCGGCGACGATCTCGGTGAACGCGACCGGGTCGGCGGTATCCCCGCGCACCACCCGCACCGCCACCGGCCGTCCGCCGGGGTCGGTGAGCACCCCGTACTCGATCTGCGCGCAGCCCTTCTTGCCGTCGCGGGAATACCCGTGCGCGGCCAGCTCACAACACCGCCCGGTCACCCACGAACTGGTCAGGTCAAACAACGCCATCCGATGCGGGTTTGCTTGCGGGCTCAGGTGTTTGGCGGCCAGTTTGCGCTCGATCGCATCTTGGCGGTGCGCCAGCCAGTCCATCGCCGCGTAGATCTCGTCGGTCGACGCCCCCGCCACGTCCAGATCGACACCCAACGTGGTATCGGGCCACCGTGACAGGGTGGACAGCTTGGACGCTGGGCGGATCACCCGCGAGATGATCAACGCGAACACCACATCGCGTGACCGGCAGGCCGGGCCCAGCAGCGCGGGAAACCCGAGCCGATGCGCCATCGCCGACACCGCGGCCACATGCCCGTGCGGCAGCGAGCGGGTCTTGGTGAACTCGCTGCCCGCCGGGATCAGGGCCTGCCCCTTCAGCGTCGCCTCCAGCGCGGTGATCGAGGCCGCCGGCAGCATCGACAGGTTGGCCACCGTCTCGTTCCGCACTTTGGCGCCGTCGCGAAACGTGCGGCGCAGATACACCGATTCGTAGTCACGCCGCCGCCCCTGCTTATCCACATGAGTCTTCTTGACTCTGACTACGTGGACTTTCCCCATGTTGCGCGGCATACCAAGCATCGTAACCGACCTACCGCGACGATCATCAACACAACACACCAGTATTCTGACTACAAACACCAGGGCTTCAACACCCGAAACGTCAGGTCACATCACACTTCCGCGTCAGAACCCGTCGCAACTTCGGCCTAACCTAACGCGGCCGAGCAGTCGTAAAAGCCCCCAAATCCTCGGCGTGTCGGGTACTTATGCGTCTGCTCGGCCAGAGAAGTCAACTTCTGCGCTGGCGGGCGATTTCGGCTAGCACCACGCCGGCGGCCACCGAAGCATTCAGCGATTCGGTATGACCGGCCATCGGGATGGACACCACCTCGTCGCAGGTCTGCCGCACCAGCCGCGACAGCCCCTTACCCTCCGAGCCGACGACCACAGCCAGCGGATCCGTTCCGTCCAATTCGTCGAGCGCGGTGTGACCATCGGCGTCCAGTCCGATCACCCGCAGCCCACGATCAGCCCAATCCTTAAGCGCCCTAGTGAGATTGGTGGCCCGCGCCACCGGAATCCGGGCGGCCGCGCCGGCGCTGGTGCGCCACGCGACCGCCGTCACCGACGCCGAACGGCGTTGCGGGATCATCACGCCGTGCCCGCCGAACGCCGCCACCGACCGCACGATCGCCCCGAGGTTGCGCGGGTCGGAGATGTTGTCCAACGCGACCAGCAGCGCGGGCGGCGAGTCGAGCGCGGCCGCGAGCAGGTCGTCGGGATGGGCGTAGTTGTATGGCGGCACCTGCAACGCAATCCCCTGATGCAGATGGTTGGCGGTCATCCGGTCCAGATCCGCGCGTGGCACCTCGAGTATCGCGATGCCCAAATCGGCTGCCCGGGAGACGGATTCGGTCAGCCGCTCGTCGGCCTCGGTACCAAGCGCAACATAGAGCGCGGTCGCCGGAACGCCGGCGCGCAGACATTCCAGCACCGGATTGCGGCCGAGCACGGTCTCGGTTTCATCGCTGCGCTTAGGCCGGCGCGGCTGGGAGTGGGCCCGCTTGGCGGCGGGATGGTTGGGCCGCAGGCGCGCCGGTGGGGTGGGACCACGCCCCTGCAGGGCGCGGCGGCGCTGGCCGCCCGAACCCACGGTCGGACCCTTCTTGGTGCCGGATTTGCGAACCGCCCCCCGGCGCTGCGAGTTGCCGGGCATCTACTTGTGGTCACCACCCAGCGACCACTGCGGTCCGTCGGCGGTATCGGTGACCTCGATGCCGGCGTTCTTGAGACGATTCCGGATCTCGTCGGCCAACGCCCAGTTGCGTTGCTCGCGAGCCTTTTCCCGATTCTCCAGTTCGGCCTGCACCAGCACGTCGACCGCCGCCAGCGCGGCCGACGTTTCGTCACGCGATTCCCAACGTTCGTCGAGCGGGTCGCAACCCAGGATGCCCATCATGGCGCGAATTGCACTGGCGCTCTTCAGCGCGGCTTCGTGGTCACCGGCGTCGAGCGCCCGGTTGCCGTCCGCGCGTGTCTGGTGTATCTCGGCCAGCGCGATCGGGACCGAGAGGTCGTCGTCGAGCGCCTCGGCGAACCGCGGGGTCCACTGACCGGGAGCCACGGCGCCCACCCGGCTGCGCACGCGGTGCAGGAACTCCTCAACTCCCACATAGGCTTTGACCGCGTCCTGCAGGGCGGCCTCGGAGAATTCCAGCATCGACCGGTAGTGTGCGCTGCCCAGGTAGTAGCGCAGCTCGGCCGGCCGAACCCGCTCCAGCATCGCGGGTATCGACAGCACGTTGCCCAGCGACTTGCTCATCTTCTCCCCACCCATCGTCACCCACCCGTTGTGCAGCCAGTAGCGGGCGAACCCGTCTCCGGCCGCGCGGCTCTGCGCGATCTCGTTTTCGTGGTGCGGAAATATCAAATCCATTCCCCCGCAATGGATATCGAAATCTGGGCCGAGATAAGCGTGGGCCATCGCCGAGCATTCCAGGTGCCAGCCCGGACGACCCCGGCCCCACGGCGTGGGCCACGACGGCTCGCCGGGCTTGGCGCCCTTCCACAGCGTGAAGTCGCGCTGGTCGCGCTTGCCAGTCGCCACACCCTCGCCCTGGTGGACGTCGTCGATCTTGTGTCCGGACAGTTGGCCGTATTCCGGGTAGCTGAGCACGTCGAAATAGACATCGGAGCCGCCGGTGTAGGCATGACCCTTGTCGATCAGGCGTTCCATCAGCTCGATCATCTGGGTGATGTGCCCGGTGGCGCGCGGCTCGGCCGACGGCGGCAAGACGTCCAGGGCGTCGTAGGCCGCGGTGAACGCGCGCTCGTAGGTGGCCGCCCACTCCCACCACGGCCGGCACGCCGCGGCGGCCTTGTTGAGGATCTTGTCGTCGATATCGGTCACGTTGCGGATAAACGCGACGTCGTAGCCCCGGGCGATCAACCAGCGGCGCAGGATGTCAAAGGCCACGCCGCTGCGGACATGCCCGATGTGCGGCAGGCCCTGAACGGTGGCGCCACACAGATAAATGGAGACGTGCCCGGCCCGCAGCGGGACGAAATCACGCACGGCACCGGTTGCCGTGTCATGTAGCCGCAAGTGGGCGTGCTCGGTCACGACGTGCCAGCTTACCTGGCCAATTGCCGCGACCAGGGACCGCGAGCGCCGCGATTGCGCGCTGGCGTCGCATCCGGCGCCAGCGGGCTACCGGATCGGGACCACCAGCGCCGTCGCGATGGCCGCCAAGCCCTCCCCGCGCCCGGTGAGGCCAAGCCCGTCGGTGGTGGTTGCGGACACCGATACCGGCGCGTTGAGTAGCCGGGACAGCACCGCTTGTGCCTCGTAACGGCGCCAACCGATCTTCGGTCGGTTGCCGATCACCTGTACGGCAGCATTCCCGACCCGGTAGCCGTCCTGCGAGATCAGCTCGACGACGTGACGCAGCATGTCGGCACCGCTAACGCCTTGCCAACGCGGATCGTCGACCCCGAACACGTCGCCGATGTCGCCAAGCCCCGCGGCGGACAAGACGGCATCGCACAGCGCATGCACGGCGACGTCACCGTCGGAATGCCCGGCGCAGCCGTCGGCGCTCGGGAACAGCAGCCCGACCAGCCAGCACGGCCGTCCGGGTTCAATCGGGTGCACATCGGTACCCACACCGACCCGGGGCAGCCCGTTCACCCGCGCACAATCGCTTTGGCCAGCAGGAGATCCAGCTGTGTGGTGATCTTGAAGGCTAGCGGGTCACCCGCGACGACCTGAACCTGGCCGCCGAGATGCTCGACCACCGCCGCGTCATCGGTGAAGTCCGCCCCGCCCGCGCGTTCGTAGGCACGGATCAGCAGGTCGGTCGCGAACCCCTGTGGGGTCTGCACCGCGCGCAGGCCAGCCCGCTCCGGCGTACCCAGCACCACCCCGTTGGCGTCCACAGCCTTGATGGTGTCAGAGGGCGGAAGCCCGGGCACGACGGCGGCATGGCCGGCCCGCAGCGCATCGACCACACGCACGATCAGCCGTGGCGGCGTCAGCGCCCGCGCCGCGTCGTGCACCAGCACGTACTCCGGTCCTCCGGACAAGGCCGAGAGGGCCAGGCTCACCGATTCGGTGCGGTTCGCCCCCCCTGCCACGACGGTGGCCTTGTCACCCAGGATCAGTTTTGCCTCGTCGGTGCGGTCCGTCGGTACCGCCACGACAACGGTGTCGACGACACCGGAAGCCAGCAGGGACTCAACGGCCCGCTCGATCAGGGTCTGTCCCTCGAGCTGGTAGAACGCCTTGGGCATACCGGCGGCTAATCGCTCCCCCGACCCGGCGGCCGCGACTACCGCGACGACGGTGCCCGAACCCCCGACCACCTGGAGCCCCGGAGTATTCAGGAGGCGGCGGCCAAAACCTCGTCGAGGATGGTCTCCGCTTTGGCGTCGTCAGTGCTCTCGGCCAGCGCCAATTCACCGACCAGAATCTGGCGAGCCTTGGCCAGCATGCGCTTCTCGCCCGCGGACAGGCCGCGTTCCTGGTCGCGACGCCACAGGTCGCGGACTACCTCGGCCACCTTGTTGACATCACCGGAGGCGAGCTTCTCGAGGTTGGCCTTGTAGCGGCGTGACCAGTTGGTCGGCTCCTCCGTGTGCGGGGCACGCAGCACCTGGAAGACCTTGTCCAGGCCTTCCTGCCCAACGACGTCGCGGACACCGACGTACTCGGCGTTTTCGGCGGGCACTCGAACGGTCAGATCGCCCTGCGCCACTTTCAAGACGAGATACTCTTTTTGTTCCCCTTTGATGGTCCGGGTTTCGATCGCCTCGACTAGCGCTGCACCGTGGTGTGGGTAGACAACGGTGTCACCGACCTTGAAAATCATCTGATTCGAGCCCCTTTCGTTACTCCATGCTAACACGCCCCCCTCACACGTGCGCATCAACGGTGCAGGTCAGGGGCACCGCCGGTGAAGATTGGGGGTTGACAGACGGACCAAGACGTGCAATGGGCGATCCGTCGCGGTCGTCTTCCTGGCGTTCTTTCGGGCACGACACACGGCGGACACGCAGGCTCGGTCCCGGCCGGCCGCTCCCCCGGCCAGCGCACATTCGGCACGTCATTGTCCCCGAGGACCGGAAAACCATGGCTTGCCCGGCCCTGTCTACCGTCGGGCGGGCCCTACTACTACTGTGCATAGTTGCACCTAAGCGTCCCCAGCCAGCAGGAGGCATTGAGTGAACCGCTGCAAGATCCGCCTCCCCATCCGCCTTCCCGCATCGGCCGCCCGGGTCACCGTCGTCGGCCTGGTTGCAGTCGCGCTCGGCGGCTGTTCGGCCGGCCAGATCTCGCAGTCCGCGTCTCAGGAGCCAGCTGTCAACGGCAACAGGGTCACGATCAACAACGTGGCACTACGCGATATCCGCATCCAGGCCGTCCAGACCAGCGACTTCTTGCGGCCCGGCCGTGCGGTGGACCTGGTGCTGGTGGCCATCAACCAGTCCCCGGACGTGCCGGACCGACTGATGGGCATCACCAGTGATATCGGCACGGTGACGGTGACCGGCGATGCCCGACTGCCCGCAGGCGGCATGTTGTTCGTTGGCACGCCAGACGGCCAGAACGTCGCGCCGGGCCCGTTGCGCTCCAGTGAAGCCGCCAGGGCGACCGTCACCTTGACCAAGCCCATCACAAACGGCCTCACCTACAACTTCACCTTCAATTTCGAGAGGGCCGGGCAGGGCAGCGTGACGGTGCCGATTTCGGCCGGACTGGCCCCGCAGCAGGAGCCGGCCAACCACGGCTAAGCCGGCGTACGCCGAGCGCAAGGCAACGGACGGCCCCGCCTCTTGTCACACCCGCCCGATACGGTCGCGGCGTGGCCAACATGCGTTCGCAATACCGCTGCTCCGAATGCCGTCATCTGTCCGCCAAATGGGTGGGACGTTGTCTGGAGTGCGGCAGCTGGGGCACCGTGGCCGAGGTGGCCGTGCTCAACGCCGTTGGCGGCGGCCGTCGTTCGGTGGCCGCGCCTCTAGATCCAGCGCGGCGAGCCGTTCCGATCAGTTGCGTTGAGGCGCACCTGAGTCAGCACCGTTCGACGGGCATCGATGAACTCGACCGGGTGCTTGGCGGCGGCGTGGTGCCGGGTTCGGTGACGCTGCTCGCGGGCGATCCCGGTGTGGGTAAATCGACGCTGCTGCTCGAGGTCGCCCACTGCTGGGCTCAGTCGGGGCGGCGCGTCCTGTATGTCTCCGGCGAGGAGTCCGCCGGCCAGATCCGGCTGCGCGCCGACCGGATTGGCTGCGGAGGCGGCGAGGTCTACCTGGCCGCCGAATCCGATCTGCATGCGGTGCTGGCCCACATCGAAATAGTGCAGCCCGCGTTGGTGATCGTGGACTCGGTGCAGACCATGTCCACCAGCGAGGCCGACGGCGTCGCCGGCGGTGTCACGCAGGTGCGGGCGGTGACGGCTGCGTTGACCGCCGCGGCGAAGGCCAACGGCGTCGCCCTGATCCTCGTCGGCCACGTCACCAAGGATGGGGCGATCGCCGGACCGCGCTCACTCGAACACCTCGTCGACGTGGTGCTGCATTTCGAAGGCGACCGCAACGGCGCGTTGCGTATGGTCCGCGGGATCAAGAACCGGTTCGGCGCGGCCGACGAGGTCGGGTGTTTCCTCCTGCACGACAACGGAATCGACGGCGTCGCCGACCCGTCGCATCTATTCTTGGAGCAGCGGCCGACCCCGGTCGCCGGCACCGCGATCACCGTCAACCTGGACGGCAAACGGCCGCTGATCGGGGAAGTCCAGGCGTTGCTGGCCACGCCGTGCGGCGGCTCACCGCGGCGCGCCGTCAGCGGAATCGACCATGCCCGGGCCGCGATGATCGCCGCCGTGCTGGAAAAGCATGCCAGGCTGAGGCTCGCTGTCAACGACATCTACCTGTCCACCGTGGGCGGGATGCGGCTGACCGATCCGTCTTCGGATCTCGCGGTCGCAATCGCGCTGGCATCGGCGTACACGGCGCTGCCGCTGCCCACCACCGCAGTGATGATCGGCGAGGTGGGTCTGGCCGGGGACCTGCGGCGGGTCAGCGGCATGGAACGCCGCCTGTCCGAGGCCGCCCGGCAGGGGTGCACCACCGCGTTGATCCCGCCGGGTTGCGACGGGATACCTGCGGGCATGCGGGCGCTGAGCGCACCCACCATCGTCGCGGCGCTGGAGCACATGATCGACATCGCCGACCATCGCAGCGGTAGGCCCGCCGGTCCGCATCGGCTGGACACTGCCGCGTCGCGCGGCGGCCGCCCATAGCAGAATGACACGCTGTGACTCGTCCGACGCTGCGTGAGACCGTCGCTCGCCTGGCCCCCGGCACCGGGCTGCGCGATGGCCTAGAGCGCATCCTGCGCGGCCGCACCGGCGCGCTCATCGTGCTCGGCCACGACGAGAACGTCGAGGCCATTTGCGACGGCGGCTTCTCCCTTGACGTGCGCTATGCGCCGACGCGGCTGCGCGAGCTGGCCAAGATGGACGGCGCCGTCGTGCTGTCCACCGACGGCAGCCGGATCGTGCGGGCCAACGTGCAGTTGGTCCCGGATCCGTCGATACCCACCGGCGAATCCGGGACCCGTCACCGCTCGGCGGAGCGGGCCGCGATCCAGACCGGCTACCCGGTGATCTCGGTTAGCCACTCGATGAACATCGTCACCGTCTACGTCGGCGGGGAGCGCCACGTGTTGGCGGACTCGGCCACCATCCTGTCACGGGCCAATCAGGCCATCGCGACCCTGGAACGCTACAAGACCAGGCTCGATGAGGTCAGCCGGCAACTGTCCCGGGCCGAAATCGAGGACTTCGTCACCCTGCGCGATGTGATGACGGTGGTGCAACGGCTCGAGCTGGTCCGACGGATCGGTGTGGCGATCGACTACGACGTCGTCGAACTCGGTACCGACGGGCGTCAACTGCGGCTGCAGCTCGACGAGCTGCTGGGCGGAAACGACACCGCCCGGGAATTGATCGTGCGCGACTATCACGCCAACCCCGAGCCACCAACCCACTCGCAAATCGCCGCCACCCTCGACGAGCTGGACGCCCTGTCCGACGTCGAGCTACTCGAACTCAGCGCGCTGGCAAAGGTTTTCGGATACCCCACCACGGCGGATGCTCAGGACTCGGCGCTGAGCCCGCGAGGCTATCGCGCGATGGCCGGTATTCCCCGGCTGCAGTTCGCCCACGTCGATCTGCTGGTCCGGGCGTTCGGCACGCTGCAGGGCCTACTCGCGGCCAGCGCCAGCGACCTGCAATCGGTGGACGGCATCGGCGCGATGTGGGCCCGGCACGTGCGCGAGGGGCTATCGCAGCTGGCCGAGTCGACCATCGCCGAGCACTAGGTTGGTTACCCGCCGACGGGCGCCGGCGCAGCGGCGGGCGGCGCCTCGGGCGGTGGCGCAACCGCAGGCGCACCCGGCGCGGGGACCGGCCCGGGCGGCGGCGGCGGCTGATTCAGGATGAACGGAACAGGCTGGGAGCGCAGGTTGCCGAGCTGGACGACGAGGTTGTAGGTGCCGGGCCCGATCGCCGGCCGCGGCAGCGGGCAATGCGGCGCCGAACCCATCCCCGTCCAGGTCACCGCCGTCGTCACCTGCTCACCCGGCGTAAACGTCTTGACCAGCGTCTCGTTGGACGGTGCGCAGTCCAGGTTGGACCACAGGCGCTTGTTGTCCAGGGAATACACGTAGGCCGCCAGCACCGCGGCTCCCACGTCGCGTTTGCAGGACACCAGCCCGATGTTGGTGACGACCATGGTGAATTTCGGCTGGTCACCGACGAAGTACTGAGGCGAGTTGGTCAGGCCCTTGACGGCCAGCGTCGAGTCGGGGCAGTCGTCCCCCTCCTTGAGCACCGGCGGCGGTTGCACCGCGGCGGTGGGGGTGGGGGACTCCGGATTTGGGCCCTGCGGTGGCGCGACCGCAGTGTTGCCTCCGGTTTGCCCGGCCGGCTGGGGCGTCTGCGGCGCCTGGGGGGCGGGTGAGTGCGCTTGGGCCGTGCCCGGCTTCTCGGCGCTGGCGGGTTTAGCCTTCGCGCTGCTGTTGACGAAAGCGACGACCGTGGCGACCGCGATCCCGATCACGACGACCGCGATGCCCAGGGCCAGTCCCCGACGCCGCCAATAAATCTCCGTGGGTAGCGGGCCACGCGGTTCCAGATCCAGCACGTTTACACCGTAGGCCCAGGTCACGTCGACGTGTTTGACCCGCCTCGGCGTGTCGCCCGGTTAGCCGACCAACCCCCGTGTTAAGAGCGGGCTTCGTCGCCGATGTCGCCGATGTGATCGTTCAGCACCGCCCGCCCGTCGTCGAGTTGATACGTGACGCCCACGATTGCCAGGGTGCCGGCCGCCACCCGCTCCGCGATGGCCGTCGAACGCGCCATGAGCTGCGCCATCGTCTCGTGCACATGTCGTTCCTCGAACTCGTCGACGCGAGTCAGGCCCTCGCGGCGGCCCAACAGGACCGACGGCGCCACCCGCTCCACCACATCGCGCACGTAACCGCCGGGCAATTTGCCTTCGTTGATCGCCGCCAACGCGGCGTTGACGGCGCCGCAGCTGTCATGGCCAAGTACGACGACGAGCGGAACGTTGAGGATCGTCACCGCGTACTCGACGGAGCCCAGCACCGCCGAGTCGATGACGTGGCCGGCGGTGCGCACCACGAACATGTCGCCCAGGCCCTGGTCGAAGATGATCTCGGCGGCCACCCGGCTGTCCGCGCAACCGAACACCACCGCCGTCGGCTTCTGCGCGGCGGCCAGGCTGCCCCGATGCTCAACGCTCTGACTGGGATGCTCGGGCTTTCCCGCGACGAATCGCTCGTTACCCTCTTTGAGTGCTTTCCACGCGGCTACCGGATTGGTGTTGGGCATGCCACACATAATGCCGGACCTGCCGGTGACCGGCTCGGGAGTCATACCAGTTACCAATCTTCTCGGCTGGTACGACCGATCGCGCCGCGACCTGCCGTGGCGAGAGCCCGGCGTCAGCGCGTGGCAGATCCTGGTGAGCGAGTTCATGCTGCAGCAGACACCGGTGGCCCGGGTGCTGTCGATCTGGCCGGACTGGGTGCGCCGCTGGCCCACCCCGTCGGCCACCGCGGCGGCCAGCGCCGCCGATGTGGTGCGCGCGTGGGGCAAGCTGGGCTATCCGAGGCGGGCCATGCGCCTGCACGAATGCGCGACCGTTATCGCGCGTGACCACGGCGACGTGGTTCCCGACGATGTCGGAATCCTTTTGGCCCTGCCGGGTGTCGGGAGCTATACCGCACGAGCGGTGGCCTGCTTCGCCTACCGCCAACGAGTTCCGGTGGTGGACACCAATGTGCGACGAGTGGTGGCCCGCGCGGTGCATGGGCGCGCCGATGCGGGTGCGCCGTCGGCTTCGCGGGACCACGCCGACGTCTTGGCGCTGCTGCCCAATGATGAAGCGGCGCCGAAGTTTTCGGTGGCGCTGATGGAGCTGGGCGCGACGGTGTGCACGGCCCGGTCGCCGCGCTGCGGGTTGTGCCCACTTGACGCCTGCGCATGGCGGGATGCCGGCTATCCGCCCGCTGTCGGTCCGGCACGCCGGGTCCAGCAGTACGCCGGTACCGACCGGCAGGTCCGCGGCAGGTTGCTAGATGTGTTGCGCACCAAGGATTCTCCGGTCACCCGCGCCGAGCTGGACGTGGCCTGGCGCACCGATAGCGCCCAGCGTGACCGGGCGCTGGAGTCGCTGCTTGCCGACGGCCTGGTGACCCGCACCGGCGACGGCCGGTTCGCGCTGGCGGGCGAGCGGTTTTAGCCGGGCTGACCGTCGGCGCCGGCGGCGCCGAAGCCTCCGGGATCGCCGGGATTGCCGTTGATGGCCGTCCCGGTTCCCGCAGCGCCACCCGCCCCGCCGGTGCCGCCGGCGCCGTGGACACCGGCATGGCCGAACATTCCGGCACCGCCACCCTTGCCGCCGGCGCCACCATTGCCGCCGTTTCCGCCGGCGCCCCCGGCGCCGCCGTTGCCGCCATCGCCGCCGACCAGGCCCGTGCCACCCTTACCGCCGTCGCCGCCTTCGGCGCCGGTGCCGCCGATGCCGCCCATGCCGCCGGCGCCGCCGTGGCCACCGTTGCCCCACAGCAGCCCGCCGTGCCCACCGGCGCCACCGGCACCGCCGGTGCCGCCGCTGCCGGCGTTGTTGGCCCCGGCCCCGCCGGGGCCCCCGTTGCCGCCACTACCTATGAGGGTCAGCGCGGCGCCGCTCGCGCCGCCGCCGTTGCCGCCGTCGCCGCCGGCAGCGCCGGTGCCGCCGCGACCCCCGGCACCACCGTTGCCGCCAATCCCGTTGCCACCGAACGGGGCGAACGACGCGGTGCCACCGCCGCCATCACCGCCGTCACCACCCCTGGCGCCGGCCCCGCCGTCGCCGCCATTGCCCCCGTTGCCGCCGTAGGCCCAGCCGGTGCCGAAGTTTTCGCCATTGCCTCCCCGGCCCCCGTTGCCGCCGGCAGCGCCGGCGCCTCCGTGGCCTCCGTTGCCCCCGTTGCCGCCGCTGATGGGTCCCGCGCTGCTAGCGGAGCCGAAGCCACCAAAACCGCCGTCACCGCCGGCCTGCCCTGCTACGGTGCCCGGGGTGCCAGGCAGCCCTGCGCCGCCGCTGCCGCCGATCTGAGGGGCACCATCGGCGCCGTTCGGCGCCTGGCTGATCTGGTTGGGCGTGGGGTTCACCCCGTTCGTTCCCGGGGCGCCGACCCCGCCGGCGCCGCCGTCGCCGCCGGCGCCGATCAGCCCGGCGTTGCCGCCGGCGCCCCCATTGCCCGCCAGGCCACCGGTGAGGGCGGCGCCGCCCGCCCCGCCGACCCCGCCGTTGCCGAAGACGGCCCCGTTGCCGCCGGCGCCACCGGTGCCGCTGACGGTGGTGCCCACGCCGCCGGTTCCCCCGGCACCACCGTCACCGAACAACCAACCGGAGCCACCCGCCCCACCCGCACCGCCCGGGCCCGCGGCATTGGTCCCGCCGGCGCCGCCGTTGCCGCCGCGGCCGAACAGCCCGGCCGCCCCTCCGCGACCGCCGGCCCCGCCAACACCGGCTACGCCGGACCCGCCGTTGCCGCCGTTGCCAATCAGCAGCCCACCGGGGCCGCCGGCCTGCCCGGTGCCCGGCGCCCCGTCGGCGCCGTTGCCGATCAGCGGGCGCCCTAGCAGCGTTTGGGTGGGCGCGTTGATCGCGTCCAACAGCACCTGTTGGACGTTGAGCGCCTCGGCGCCGGCATATGACGCCGCGCCGGACGACAACGCCTGCACGAACTGCCGGTGAAAGGCCGCCGCCTGGGCGCTGAGCGCCTGGTACTCGAGGGCGTGCGCGCCGAACACCGCCGCGACGGCCGCCGACACCTCGTCCTCGGCCGCGGCCAGCAACGCCGTGGTCGGGGCCGCCGCCGCGGCGTTCGCCGAGCTAAGCGCCGAACCGATACCGGCCACATCCGAGGCCGCTGACGCCAGGGCGTCGGGGACTGCGGTCATAAGAGACATCTGCCACCTCCCACCGGGACCAGGCCAGACGCCGATCGTATCGCCATCGCGGTCTCCTCACGCCTTTTTCGCCGCCAGGAATGACTCGACCGCCTGCCGGTAAACCTCCGGCGCCTCGTCATGCACCAGGTGGCCGGCGTCGGCCACACGCAAATATGTCGTCGCGCCCTCTCTTTCAGCCATTTGCCGCATCTGGCCCGGCGGTGTGACCGAATTGCCGGCCTCGATGAGCAGCGCCGGCGAGCTCACCGCCCGCCACTGGGCCCAGTAGTCGCGGGTCCCCCACTCGGCGGCGATCTGGACCCATCGCTCGGTGTGACCGTGGAGCCGCCAGCCGGTGGCGGTGCGGTCGAAGGCCTCCAGAAAGTACCGGCCGGCCACCGTCCCGAATTCGGCGAATACTTGTTCGGCAGAATCGAATTCGATCGGCAGGGCGTGCAGCCACGGCTCCCACGGACCGGTGGTGCGCCCGCGGAAATCCGGCGCCATGTCCTCGATCACCAACGCCGAAACCAAATCCGGACGCTCGGCGGCCAGACACCACGAGTGCAAAGCGCCCATCGAATGTCCGACCAGCCTGACCGGCACGCCCAGCGCGATCACGGCATCACCCAGATCGGCGACGAAACGTTCGGTGCTGATCGGGTGCGGATCGGCGACGTCGCGGCCCCGGTGCCACGGCGCGTCGTAGGTGTACACCGCACCCCAGCGGGTCAGCCACGGCAGCTGACGCGACCACGTGGTGCCCCGGCCCATCAGGCCGTGCACCAAGATCAGCGGTTCGCCCCGGCCGCCGCGAAGGGTCAACAGGTCGGTGGGCATGCCGGGCACGGTAGCCTAGCGGAATGCCGCCAGTGGTGAAGATCAACGCAATCGAAGTGCCGGCCGATGCCGGCCCCGAACTCGAAAAGCGGTTCGCCCATCGCGCGCACGCGGTAGAAAACCAACCCGGCTTCCTCGGGTTTCAGCTGCTGCGTCCGATCAAGGGCGAAGACCGCTACTTCGTGGTGACACACTGGGAGTCCGATGAAGCATTCCAGGCGTGGGCGACTGGGCCCGCCCTCGAAGCCCATGCTGGACACCGAGCGAACCCCGTGGCGACCGGCGCGTCGCTGCTCGAATTCGAGGTTGTGCTCGACGTTGCCGGGTCCGGCGAGACAGCGTAGCCGGCCCCGGGCGCGGCGCCGCGCGGTGGCGTTGAGTGCGGCAACCGCACTGGTGGTGACCCTGGCCACGGGTTGTGCCCCCTCGCCCACCCCGCCCGCGAACGCGGCGAACGCGGGGCACCCAATCGACACCAGGACTCCGCCCGGGCTGCGGGCCCAGCAGACCTTGGACATGCTCAACTCTGACTGGCCCATCGGCCCGGTCGGCGTGCGCACGCTGGCCGCGCCCGATAACGTCGGCTCGGTCGAAACCATCATGGAAGGGCTATGGTGGGATCGTCCCTTCGCCCTCGATGGCGTGGATATCAGCGCCAGCGTCGCCACCCTGCACCTCGTCTCCTCCTACGGCGCGCGGCAGGACATCCGGATCCACACCGACGACGACGGCCGGGTTGACCGGTTCGACCTCGAGACGCTGCCGCCGCCATCGATCACCTCGTGGCACGACGTCGACGCCGTGTTGAGCAAGACCGGCGCCCGCTACTCCTATCAGGTGGCCAAGGTGGATAACGGTCGCTGCGACCCGGTGGCGGGCACCAATACCGGCGAATCTCTGCCGCTGGCATCGATTTTCAAGTTGTACGTGTTGCATGCGCTGGCGGGCGCGGTCCGCGGCGGGACGGTGTCGTGGGACGACCGGCTGACCGTCACCGCCAAGAGTAAGGCCGTGGGCTCGTCCGGCTTGGAACTGTCTCCCGGAGACCATGTTTCGGTTCGCACGGCGGCCGAAAAGATGATCGCCACCAGTGACAACATGGCCACCGACCTGCTGATCGAAAGGCTGGGCACGCACGCCATCGAGGAAGCGCTGGCCACGGCCGGCCACCACGATCCGGCCAGCATGACGCCCTTCCCCACGATGTACGAGCTGTTCTCCGTCGGCTGGGGTCAACCGGATCTGCGCGAACAATGGAGACAGGCGTCGCCACAGGCTCGTGCCCAATTGCTGCGGCAAGCGAATTCGACTCCCTACCAACCCGATCCAACCCGTGCCCACACCCCGGCCTCCAGTTACGGCGCGGAGTGGTATGGCAACGCCGAGGATATCTGCCGGGTGCACGCGGCGCTGCAGGCCGACGCGGTCGGCGAGGCCGCACCCGTTCGGCGGATCCTGTCGGCCGTCGCGGGCATCCAATTGGATCGCAACAAATGGCCCTACATCGGCGCGAAAGCCGGTGGCCTGCCGGGGGATCTGACGTTCAGCTGGTACGCCGTCGACAAAGCAGGCCAGCCGTGGGTGGTGAGCTTCCAGCTGAACTGGCCACGCGATCACGGACCCACGGTGACCGGCTGGATGCTACAGGTCGCCAAGCAGGTCTTCGCGCTGGTGGCGCCGAAATAGCTAGAGCCGCAACGTCCAGCATTGCCCGCGGGAGTGTAGGACACTGCGGCTTAGCGGCCTAATATCGAGGCGCCAGAAGGATTTTGACGGGATATCAAGCGCCCGCACGATCGCCGCGCGAATCACCGCTGGATGTGTGACCGCCACCGTGTTGCCTGTGAGCGACGCCAGCCATCCGGCCACCCGGTCGATGAGGTCGACGATCGACTCTCCGCCGTGTGGCGCTCGAGCCGGATCGGTCAGCCACACCCGTAACTCTTCGGCGGCGACGCCCTCCAGGGTTTCGCCACGCCACCGTCCGCAATCGAGGTCGGCCAGCCGCGGCTCCGTCATGGCTCGTAGACCCAGCAGCTGCGCGGTCTGCCGCGCGCGCAGCTCGGGTGCCGCAAGTTGGCGGGTTCCGCCCCTGACATCGAGGGCTTCGACCTGGCGACGGCCGATGTCGTTGAGCGGCTCGTCGACAGGGAAACGTCCGGCTGCCATGGCGTCGGTCATGCCGTGCGACACCAAGGTCAGCCGGACGACCTCGGTCATGTGGCTCGCGCGGCCTCAGCTCGCTCACCCAGCAGCCGGCCCGCGAGCACCGAGAACACCAGCCCGATGGTTGCCCACAGCACCAGCTGCGTGCCCACAGCGACCAACCTGAATTCGTAGAGAACATCGGCGGGGAAGCCCGCGGGTGTCTCGGCAATAGCCGGCGATATCAGCATGATCAGGGCCATCGCCACCACGTAGGCGGCGGCCGCGGTCAGCCCGGCTTTCCACGCGCCAAGTCGCGCCGAGATCTGCCGGCCCAACCACACCGCCGCGATCGCCAGCGCCACCGACGCCAGCACCGTCGCCAGATACCACAGGGTGCGCGATCCGATCGTGTCCACCTGACCGACGGCCGGCGGATTGGGCGGATACTTCACAAACGGCACCAGGTACACCACGGTGAACGCGCCGGCCGCGAGGCGGAGCGAAAGCCCCCGTGCCCCAATGCCTTCCGTGCGCGCATACGCAACGCAGAACGCCACGGCGAACAGCGCACCCATGGCGACGCCGAAAACCAGCACGCCGAAACCCAATCCGGCGTTGCCCTGCACGCCGCGGGTGAACAATTCGACGCCGTGCTCGTGCACGCCCTGCGCATGCGCGGCTTCGGTGCGGGCGTCCTCAAAGTCGATTGCGCGGCCTATCACGGGCTCGGCGAGCAGGCGGGCGAGAACAAACGCCAGCACAGCGCCCACGGCGCCGGCCAGGAGACCGCGTGCGATCAGACGCTTCTCCACGACAGCTGCTCAGTGGCAGGGAAATCCGAGCAGATGCCGTGCGTCGTGAAAGAATTCGTGCACGTGCGAGTCGCTGCCGAAGAGCGACACGGCGCCCTGGTCGAAGCCGACGAAGTAGATGGCCAGCAGCGCCAGCACGGCGGTGGCCGCCAACCAGAGCGCCGCGCTTGCCGCCGACAGATCTACCGATCCGACCTGGGCCGTATGGGAATTCGCCACAGTCCACTCCTTCTGGGATATCGCGTCCCGCTTCGGCGCTGATGACGAGCACCGGGTTTGACTTTGTTCAGTGGCGCGACCGTTGGGGAGTCTCACCGGATTCCGGCGCTCATCAAACAACTGACAACACCCGTCAGTGTAAACCGTAGACCGCTGGCCAACCTCCAGCAGATGTTAGCCGGGCTGGCCGGACGGGCCGGGCTGGCCGGGCGCACCCGGGCTCCCTGAGCCGCCGACGCCGCCGGCCGTCTTCCCACTCCCACCACCGGTGCCAGGCTGACCAGGCTGGCCACCTATCCCGCCACTCCCGCCGCTGCCTGCAGCGCCGCCGAGCCCATGGCTGCCCGAGGCGCCGAACAGTCCGCCCGCGCCGCCCGCGCCGCCAATTCCGCCGTCGCCTCCGGCACCGCCGACTCCGCCACTGCCGCCGTTGCCCGCGTCACCGCCGTCACCCCCAAAAAACAGCAACGGGCTGATATTCGCGCCGCCTTGTCCGCCATCGCCGCCGGTGCCGCCCTGTGCACCGGTGCCACCGACCGCCCCGGCGCCGCCGGCACCGCCGGCGCCGCCGTCACCGACTAGCAGCCCACCACGGCCGCCGACGCCCCCGTTACCGCCCGCGCCACCCGTGCCACCGGGCGCGCCGGGCCCGCCGTCACCGCCGTTGCCGCCGTCACCGCCGCTAGGGCCCTTGCCGCCCTGACCACCGTCGCCGCCGGTCTGCCCGAACAGGGTGCCGGGATCGCCCGGCCCTCCTGGCCCGCCACTCGCGTTGTTGCTATTAGTCCCGGGGTCCCCGGGGGCCGCCGGGTCGGTGACGGGGTTGACGCCGTTGGCGCCGATCGCGCCATCCGCGCCGCGACCGCCGGCCCCGCCGTTACCGAATAGCCACGCGGCCCCGCCGGCCCCGCCGGCCCCGCCGATGCCGCCGGGGACGGTGGCGGCCCCGCCGTTACCGCCGGCGCCGCCGTTGCCATACAGCCACCCACCGGTCCCGCCGGCCCCCCCGGCGGCACCCGGCCCGCCGACACCACCGGCCCCGCCGTGGCCGATCAACCCCGCGGCCCCGCCGTTACCGCCGGCCACCCCGGCGTTCGTCCCTGGCGCGCCGTTGCCGCCGTTGCCGAACAACAACCCCCCAGCCCCACCGGACTGCCCCGGCGCCGTGCCATTAGCACCGTCGCCGATCAACGGACGGCCCAACAACGCCTGGGTGGGCGCATTCACCAGATTCAGCAGACTCTGCTGCACGTTGGCGGCCTCGGCGGCCGCATACGCGCCCGCGCCCGCGTTCAACGCCTGCACAAACTGCGCATGAAACGCCGCCGCCTGCGCACTAAGCGCCTGATACGCCTGCGCATGCGCCCCAAAAAACGCCGCGATAGCCGCCGATACCTCGTCGGCACCCGCCGCCAACACCCCCGCCGTCGGGACCGCCGCCGCCGCATTGGCCGAACTGATCGCCGACCCAATACTCGCCAAATCCGACGCCGCCGCCCCCACCAACTCCGGCGCCGCGATCACAAACGACATGGAACACCTCCTAAGGAATCAGCGGGAGTATATCGTCCTTCACGACCTGACGGTTGGGGTTTCAACCAGGCTGTCCAGACAGACCAGAAGGGGCCCGAGCAGGATCGATCACCGCCCGTCAAGGTGTCTCGCAGGTCGCCGCTACTGCGCGGTCGGCCCGGCGCCTCCCGCGCTGTGCGCTCCAGCCTTGGCCAGATCCGGCTCGGCCGGCGGCCTGCGGGTTCCGGTGAAGGTGAATACCGCGTCCTCGCCGGGGCCTTCGCCGTCCCAGTTGTCGACGTCGACGGTGACGACCTGTCCCGGCCCGACCTCCTCGAAGAGGATCTTCTCCGACAGCTGGTCCTCGATCTCGCGCTGGATGGTGCGCCGCAACGGACGCGCACCCAGCACCGGGTCGAAGCCGCGCTTGGCCAGCAGCGACTTGGCCTTGTCGGTCAGCTCCAGCGCCATGTCCTTGCTCTTGAGCTGGCCCGCGACCCGGCTGATCATCAGGTCGACCATCCGGATGATCTCGTCGCGGGTCAGCTGGTGGAAGACGATGACCTCGTCGATGCGGTTGAGGAACTCGGGCCGGAAGTGCTTCTTGAGCTCGTCGTTGACCTTCTGCTTCATCCGCTCGTAGTCGTTCTCCCCACCGCCCTTGGTGAAGCCCAACCCGACCGGCTTGGAGATGTCGGAGGTGCCCAGGTTGGACGTAAAGATCAGCACGGTGTTCTTGAAGTCCACCGTGCGGCCCTGCCCGTCGGTGAGCCGGCCATCCTCGAGGACCTGCAACAGGCTGTTGTAGATCTCCTGATGCGCCTTCTCGATCTCGTCGAACAGCACCACCGAGAACGGCTTGCGACGCACCTTCTCGGTGAGCTGGCCACCCTCCTCGTAGCCGACATACCCCGGCGGCGCACCGAACAACCGCGACGCGGTGAACCGGTCGTGGAACTCGCCCATGTCGATCTGGATGAGCGCGTCGTCGTCGCCGAACAAGAAGTTGGCCAGCGCCTTGGACAGCTCGGTCTTACCGACGCCCGACGGGCCGGCGAAGATGAACGAACCCGACGGGCGCTTGGGGTCTTTCAGCCCGGCGCGGGTACGACGGATCGCCTTGGAGACGGCCTTGACGGCATCCTCCTGGCCGATGATCCGCTTGTGCAGCTCCTCCTCCATGCGCAGCAGGCGCGTGGTCTCGGCCTCGGTGAGCTTGAACACCGGGATGCCGGTCCAGTTGCCCAGCACCTCGGCGATCTCGTTGTCGTCGACCTCGGCCACCACGTCGAGATCGCCCGAACGCCATTGCTTTTCGCGCTCGGCGCGCTGGGCGACCAGTTGCTTCTCGCGGTCGCGCAGGCTGGCGGCCTTCTCGAAGTCCTGCGCATCGATCGCCGACTCCTTCTCCCGGCGCGCCTCGGCGATCTTCTCGTCATACTCGCGCAGGTCCGGCGGCGCGGTCATGCGGCGGATGCGCATCCGAGCGCCGGCCTCGTCGATCAGGTCGATGGCCTTGTCCGGCAGGAACCGGTCGTTGATGTAGCGGTCGGCCAGGGTGGCGGCGGCCACGATCGCGGAGTCGCTGATCGAAACCCGGTGGTGGGCTTCGTAGCGGTCGCGCAGGCCCTTGAGGATCTCGATGGTGTGCTCCACCGTCGGCTCCCCCACCTGCACCGGCTGGAAGCGGCGTTCCAGCGCGGCGTCCTTTTCGATGTACTTGCGGTACTCGTCGAGCGTGGTGGCGCCGATCGTCTGCAGCTCGCCGCGGGCCAGCTTGGGCTTGAGAATGCTTGCCGCGTCGATCGCACCCTCGGCCGCGCCGGCGCCGACCAGCGTGTGCAGCTCGTCGATGAACAGGATGATGTCGCCGCGGGTGTTGATCTCCTTGAGCACCTTCTTCAGGCGTTCCTCGAAGTCACCGCGGTAGCGTGAGCCGGCCACCAGCGATCCCAGATCCAGCGTGTAGAGCTGCTTGTCCTTCAGAGTTTCGGGGACCTCGCCGTGCACGATCGCTTGCGCGAGCCCTTCGACGACGGCGGTCTTGCCGACACCGGGCTCGCCGATCAGCACCGGGTTGTTCTTGGTGCGCCGGCTCAGCACCTGCATCACCCGCTCGATTTCCTTCTCGCGGCCGATGACTGGGTCCAACTTGCCCTCCATCGCGGCCGCGGTCAGGTTGCGCCCGAACTGGTCGAGCACCAGGGAAGTGGAAGGAGAGCCGGACTCTCCCCCCCGGCCACCGGTCCCGGCTTCCGCTGCTTCCTTGCCCTGGTACCCGGAGAGCAGCTGGATCACCTGCTGGCGCACCCGGGTGAGTTCGGCGCCCAGCTTGACCAGGACCTGGGCGGCAACACCTTCACCCTCACGGATCAGGCCCAGCAGAATGTGCTCGGTCCCGATGTAGTTGTGGCCGAGTTGCAGCGCCTCACGCAGGCTCAGCTCGAGGACCTTCTTGGCGCGTGGGGTGAACGGGATATGCCCCGACGGCGCTTGCTGGCCCTGGCCGATGATCTCCTCGACCTGGCTGCGGACGCCTTCCAGCGAGATCCCCAGCGACTCCAGCGACTTGGCCGCCACGCCCTCGCCCTCGTGGATCAGGCCCAACAGGATGTGCTCGGTGCCGATGTAGTTGTGGTTGAGCATCCGGGCCTCTTCTTGCGCCAGGACGACGACCCTGCGGGCACGGTCGGTAAATCGTTCGAACATCGGTGGCTACCTGCTCTCCCTCACCATCGGTACTTCGTCATTGCCGGCAGGAGCCGACACCGCGTACCTGCCGTCCACTGTAATGGTCGGCCTGCCGGGGTTCCTAACGTTGCCCTCTCGCGCTGGTCTGGCCCGACAACTCCAACGCAACAAATAAACCACCAAAACGTTTCCAGCGCTGACCGGTGATCGGTTACGCCACTAGCGAACGCCGGGAGAAAATGACAAAGCACCGGCGCCCGGGGCCGCTGGGCCCGGGCGCCGGTGAACGCCTTTGATTAGTTTGCGGCGTGGAAAGCGTCGATCACGTCGGCCGGGATGCGGCCACGAGTCGAGACGTTGTGCCCGTTGCGACGAGCCCATTCCCGTATTGCGGCGCTCTGCTCGCGGTCGATCGCGCCGCGACCGCGCCCGGAGCCGGAACGCCCGCGCCGACGACCGCCAACGCGGCGACCGGCTGCGACCCATTGCTTCAGGTCGCTGCGCAGTTTCGCTGCATTCTTGGTCGAAAGGTCAATCTCATAGGTCACCCCGTCAAGCCCAAATTCGACCGTTTCATCGGCGGCGCCTGAACCGTCGAAATCATCGACCAAGGTGACGGTTACTTTCTTCGCCATTGGCTCACCCTCGCGTTTCTTCGTGTGCGTACTGTGCAGCTTGGATTGACTCCCCGGATACCAATCTGCCATACAAACGCAGAATACTCAATCCAGACGCAACACGCACAGTTCAGTTGGAGTGTGGTCGAACAATCGGGAACAAAACAGTCTCCCGAATTGACAGGCCGGTCAAAGACATCAACAACCGATCGATACCCATTCCGGTACCGGTGCACGGCGGCATCGCGTACTCCAGGGCGGCCAGAAAATCCTCGTCGAGCTGCATTGCCTCGTCATCGCCCGCGGCCGCGGCACGCGCCTGGTCGGCGAATCTCTGCCGCTGTACCACCGGGTCGGTCAATTCGGAGTACCCGGTGGCCAGCTCGACTCCGTGCAAGTATAGGTCCCACTTTTCGGTCACCCCGGGGATACTGCGGTGCTGGCGGGTCAAAGGTGTTGTCTCGACGGGGAAATCCCTGACGAATGTGGGCGCGCTCAGCGTGTTGCCGACTGTGTGCTCCCAGAGTTCCTCGACGAGTTTGCCATGACCGAAGCCAGGGGTCGCTGGGCCCTTGTCCAAACTCAGTCGATCCGCGATGTCGCGTAAGCGCTCAACCGTCGTCTGCGGGGTGATCTCTTCGCCGAGCGCCGCGGACAGCGATGGGTACATTTGAATAGTCGCCCATTCTCCGTCGATGTCGTAGACACTGCCGTCAGGCATCGGCAGTTGTCTGGTCCCGATCGCCTCGTCGGCCACCTCTTGAATAAGCTCCCGCGTGACCACCGCCGAATCGTCATACGTTCCGTAGGTCTGGTAGGTCTCCAGCATGGAGAATTCTGGGGAATGCGTGGAATCGGCTCCTTCGTTTCGGAACACTCGATTTAGTTCGAAGACCTTGTCGAAACCGCCGACGATGCAGCGCTTCAGGAACAGTTCCGGCGCGATCCGCAGGTAAAGATCGATGTCCAGGGCATTCGAATGGGTGACGAACGGCCGGGCCGCCGCGCCACCGGCCAGCGTCTGCAAGATAGGCGTCTCGACTTCGAGGAAGCCGCGGCGTTCCAGCGCGTTCCGTATCGCGCGGACGACGGCAATCCGCTGCCGCGCGTACCCGCGCGCGTGCGGGTGGACGATCAGGTCGACGTAACGCTGCCGAACCCGCGACTCTTCGCTCATCTCCTTGTGCGCGACGGGCAGCGGCCGCAACGACTTGGCCGCCATCTGCCAGGAGTCGGCCAGGACGGAGAGTTCGCCGCGCCGTGAACTGATCACGGTGCCGTGCACGAAGACGATGTCGCCGATATCGACTGCGGCCTTCCACGCGTCGAGAGCGACCTGGCCCACCTTGTCGAGGCTGATCATCACCTGCAGGTGGGTGCCGTCCCCGTCCTGCAGCGTCGCAAAGCACAGCTTTCCGGTGTTACGCGCGAAGACGACCCGGCCCGCGACACCGACGATGTCGTCGGTCGCGGTGTCGATCGCCAGGTCGGGGTAGGCGGCGCGAATCTCGGCCAGGGTGTGCGTGCGCGGCACGGCGACGGGGTAGGGGTCACGCCCCTCCGCCAGCAGGCGAGCGCGTTTTTCCCGGCGGATACGAAACTGCTCGGGAAGGTCGGCGGCGCTCACGACGTGCCAGCTTAAATGAACTCGCGCCGACGCCCGCCGCGGGCGTCGAGCCTGCGCTGGCGGCGTCGAGCCTGCGCTGACGGTGCGAAAACGACGGGCAGACCGGTCCTGTGCGCAGACTCGATGCGGGGAACGCGTCAGCGCGCGGTCTTTAGCCGGCCGCGCTGGGCTTCCCGGTTGCGTTCGAAGACGAGCCGCAGACCGTGCAGGGTCAGGTGCTGGTCGTAGTGGGCGACGGTGTGCAGCTCGGGCAACAGCAGGGGGGCGGTATGCCCGGTTGCCACGATCGCGACCTGATCGCCTAGGTCGCCGGAGAAACCGTCCACGTCCTCGCGGATGCGGCCGACCAAGCCGTCGACGAGCCCCGCGAAGCCGAACACCGCGCCCGCCTGCATGCATTCGACGGTGTTCTTGCCGACCACCGAACGGGGGCGAGCCAATTCGACGCGGCGCAGGGCGGCGGAGCGGGCCGCGGCGGCATCCGAAGAAACCTGGACGCCCGGGGCGATGGCGCCGCCAAGAAATTCGCCCTTGGCCGAAACGACATCCACACAGATCGACGACCCGAAATCGACGACGATGGCGGCCCTTCTGAATCGGTTGTAGGCGGCCAGGCAGTTCACAATCCGGTCGGCCCCAACCTCTTTCGGATTGTCGACCAGCAGCGGAATGCCGGTCCGGACGCCCGGCTCGATCAACACGTGTGGCACCGACGGCCAGTACTGGTCGAGCATGATCCGCACCTCGTGCAGCACCGAGGGGACCGTGGACAGGGCGGCGGCCCCGGTGAGCCGCTCGGAGTCCTCACCGATCAGACCGTCGATCGTCAGCGCCAGTTCGTCTGCGGTGACCTCGGATTCGGTGCGTATCCGCCAATGCTGCACGACTTTGGCGTGCTCCTTGGCCCCGGACAATAGGCCGACGACGGTGTGGGTGTTGCGAACGTCGATCGCCAGCAGCACGGTTACCGCACGCCGATCCGGGGGTCAAGAAGCTCGCCCGCGTCTGCTGGCACGAAGGCCGGATCGTGGCCCAGGTCAACCTGCTTGTTGTGGGCGTCGACGAACACGATCCGTGGCTGGTAGGCGCGCGCCTCGGCGTCCTGCATCGTTCCGTAGGCGATCAGGATCACCAGGTCGCCCGGATGTACGAGATGCGCTGCGGCACCGTTGATTCCGATGACCCCGCTGCCTCGCTCGCCGGTGATCGCGTAGGTGACGAGCCGGGCCCCGTTGTCGATGTCGACGATGGTCACTTGTTCGCCCTCGAGCAGGTCCGCGGCATCCATCAGGTCTGCGTCGATGGTCACCGAGCCCACGTAATGCAGATCCGCCCGGGTGACGGTGGCGCGGTGGATCTTCGACTTCAGCATCGTCCGTAACATCAGTTCCTCCAAAGGGATTCAAGGACACGATTTTCGTCCGCCCCTGCGGTGGCGGCGAGAGTTCCAATCTCGAGTGCGATGTTGTCCAGCAGCCTGGTGGTGCCCAGTCTGGCCGCGACCAGCAGCCGACCGGGTCCGTTGGCGGGCGCGGGACCCAGGTCGGCGTCGCGCACCTCGAGGTAGTCGACGCTCAGCGTGGGCGCAGCGTCCAGCACGGCATGCGCTGCGTCCAGCGCGGCCTGCGCACCGGCCGGCGCGGCGTTCATCCCCGCCAGGAGCGCCGCCGAAAGCGCCACCGCGGCTTCCCGCTGCCCCGGGTCGAGGTAGCGGTTGCGCGACGACATCGCCAAGCCATCGGCCTCCCGGACGGTAGGCACGCCGACGATCGCAACGTCGACGTTCAGGTCGGTGACCATCTGCCGGATCAGCACCAGCTGCTGGTAGTCCTTCTCGCCGAAAAAAGCCGAGTCCGGTCGCACGATCTGGAACAGCTTCAGCACGACGGTCAGCACGCCGGCGAAATGGGTCGGCCGCGCGCCACCCTCAAGCTCGGAAGCCAGCGGGCCGGGTTGCACGGTGGTACGCAGGCCGTTGGGATACATCGCCGCGGGTGTCGGCGCGAACACCATCTCCACACCCTCGGCGCGCAACAGCTCCAGGTCGGCGTCGAGGGTGCGGGGATAGGCGTCGAGATCTTCCCCGGCCCCGAACTGCAGCGGGTTGACGAAGATCGACACCACGACCACCGAGCCGGGCACCCGCTTGGCCGCGCGTACCAGTGTGAGGTGACCCTCGTGCAGCGCCCCCATGGTCGGCACCAGCATCACCCGACGACCGGTGTGACGCAGTGCGCGGGTCACATCCGTGACATCACGCGGTGCCGCGTAGACATTGAGTTCGCCTGGCTTGAAAGCCGTCCTCATCGCGCCAGCACCTCGACGACGTCCTCGGGAGCATGTGCGCGCTGCGCGGTCCGCAGCGCGTTGACCCGATATGCCTGAGCGAGTCGCGGATCGACCCGCTCCAGTGCGGCCAGATGCCCGGCAACCGCGACCGCGTCACCGCGCGCGACCGGTCCGGTGAGCGCGGCCTGCCCGCGTTGCAGCGTGTTCTGCAGCGCCGCCAGCGCCAGCGGCCCGACGATGCGCTCGGCGACGCCGCCCGGCTGGTCGTCGACGAGTTGTTGGCCGAGCAGTTCGCCGCCGCGCAGGGCGGCGCGCAACGCCTCGAGCGCATCCGTCAGCACCGTCACGATGTGGTTGCCCGCATGGGCCAGAGCGGCATGGTAGAGGGTGCGGGCGTCCTCGCGCACGCAGAACGGCTCCCCAGCCATTTCCAGCACCAGCGATTGCGCGATCGCGTACCCGACGTCGTCGGCCGCGGTGATCCCGAAGCAGGTGTCCGGCAGCCGGCTGATGTCCTCGTCGGAGCCGGTGAACGTCATCGCCGGGTGGATGGCCAGCGGTATGCAGCCCTGCTGGGTGAGGGGTGCCAGAATGCCGACCCCGTTGGCGCCGGACGTGTGCGCCACGATCGTGCCGGGCCGCACCGCCGAGGTGGCGGCCAAACCGGACACCAGGCCCGCGAGTTCGCCGTCGGGAACCGCCAATAGCAGCAGCTCAGCTGCGGCGGCAACGTCCTGCGGCGACAACACCGGGGTATCGGGCAGTCGCCGCTGCGCGCGCCGCCGGGACGCATGGGAGATGGCGCTGCACGCCACCACAACGTGATCTGCGCGCTCCAGCGCGACGCCCAGCGCGGTGCCCACCCGGCCGGCGGAGATGATTCCCACCTTGAGCCTGGCCGGGCGCAAACCGTCGAACTGCACCATCGCAGACGACCTCACATGCTTGTTCGTTCGTTCCAGTCCCATGCTCGGGTACCGGACGGTCACTAAGACTGTAGTCGATCCGGCGGGCGGGACCCAGTGTCATCCATCACGTCGGCGCCGCCGGCCGCCCCCGGTCGGCTCGGTCTGCAGCCGCGCGAGCAGGTCGGCGACCGACTGGCCACCGGACCGACGGGCTGCATCCAGGCTTCGCCGGCCTTCCGCGGGGACCTCCGCGCCGCGGTGCCGGGGCGCGGGCTCAGGTG
This sequence comes from Mycobacterium lacus, assembly GCF_010731535.1. Classification (NCBI taxonomy): domain Bacteria; kingdom Bacillati; phylum Actinomycetota; class Actinomycetes; order Mycobacteriales; family Mycobacteriaceae; genus Mycobacterium; species Mycobacterium lacus. The sequence goes on along the minus strand of NZ_AP022581.1, from coordinate 4,988,289 downwards.
GCGGCGGCGGGGCCAGTCGCGGTGGCGAAGGTGCGTCCGGCTGCGGTGACGGCGCCGGGGGCTCACCGAGCCCAGGCTCCCCGCGGTGCTCCGCCGAATGGCGCGACCCCGACCGGCGACCCGACTCGCCGCCGTAGTGGCGTCCGGTCGGAACCTCCCCGAACGGGATGTCGACCTGGTCGCCCGGGCCGGCATGCCGGCCGCGCCGCCGCCGGCCCGACGGCGCGGCCTCCGGCTCGACCTCGTCGGATGCCCAATGGCTCCCCGGTGCTCCCGGGGGGAGCCACCGCCCGTCGGCGGGGACCGGCCGCCACTCCAGCGACTCCGCTTGCGACGGCCCCGGCGGTGGTGGCGGCGGCGCGTGACGCGGCCCGAATAGGGGATCGGGTTGCTGGTGGATCGGCTCCCGCGGGGTCATGGGCTGCCGGGGCGGCACCAGCGGTTCCTCCGGCACGTCGATGATCGAGTGTTCGTCGGTGCGGCTGGCGACATCGCCATGCCGGACCGGAGTGACCCAGTCGCTGGACACCCAGTCGCGCGGTGAGCCTGCGCCATCTTGGGCGCCATACTGGGCCCGTTCGCTCAACGCGCGCGCGGCGCCGGCCTGTCTCTCCGGGGTTCCGAGCGCGGGGCGATGCTCGAGGTCGGTGTCGAACAAGATCTCGAGGCTGGCTCGCAGCGCGCTCAATTCCGCGCGCAGCGCCGCCACCTCGTCGGCGGCCTGGGCGCGCAGCTCGGAGGCCAGCTCGCGACGCAGCTGGGACTCAACGGTCAGTTCGTACTCGCGCCGAGCCGAGATCTCGCGGTCCAATTGCAGGTCATAAACCAGCTTCATGTCCCGTGCCCGGGCCTGGTCCACCTCGCTTTGACGGCGGTAGAGCACGGACACGAACGCGCCGGCGATCGCGGCCCACAGCGCCAGGATCACAGCGAGCCTGAGCAGTTCCGCGCGGTCGGTGAAGATCAGTGCGGAACTGGCTCCAATCGCGAGGAGCAGCAACGTCGTCAAGAGCACCCAACCCGGCCTGCGGCCGCCGCGCCGGACCCGGGCGCCGCGGGACAGAACGGTCATGGCCTGACTGTACCCGGGCCAGGTCGATCCGCGTGTCGCGCGAGTCCGGCGATTCTCGGATCGCCGTCAGCAACGTCGACCTAGCCCTCCGCGCCCTCACCGTGCTCGGTCGGATCCTGCGGCGATTTGCAGCAATGCTGCAGCCACAGCGCGGCGATCACCAACGCCAGCGCGCTGACGGCCGCCACCACCGTGCCGGTGGTGTCCTCGGAAACCGCCCGCTGCCACGACCGCCGGGGCAGAAAGTAGACCAACACCCCAATCCACCAACCCAGCACCAGCGCACCCACCCAGGCCGACGCCTTGGCGACCACCAAGCTGCGCGCCACCGCGAGCGGGTGCAGCCAACCGGGCCCGTCTCCGATCTCGCCATCGCTGATCTTGGCCCGCACGAAGCGAGCCCACAGCGCCTCCGCAGCGGCCACCACGAGCAGCGACGCACCGGTCCACACCGTGATGGGGGGAAACCACCGGTACAGCACCACCACCAGCAGATAACCCACCACCGCAGCGCCGATCACCGCGACCGTGAGGTCACGTTTGCGGGTCGGTCCCATCAGCATCCCGGCTTTGCATTCCAGGTGAGCGCCTGCCCGGACAGCCGCACCCCGTCCCGGTCGGGCGGGTCCAGCTCGGCCAGCAGCCGGGCGACGGGACGCGGCCCCACGGCGATCGTCAGCTCAGCACCCGGGTCGACGGCCAGCCACGGGACCATCACGAACGCCCGTAGATGCGCCAGGGGGTGCGGCAGTGTCAGGTTGCTTTCGCGCGCGATCACCTCGGTGTCGCCGTAACAGGCGATCAGGTCGACGTCGAGGGTGCGTGGGCCGAAGTGCTGGCCGCGCACCCGACCCGCTGCGCGCTCGAACTCCTGGGCCCGGCGCAGCCAGCCCTGCCCGTCGCACGTCGGGTCGTCGGCGATCACGACCGCGTTGAGGAACGGTCCCTGCTCCACGCCGCCCCAGGGTTGGGTCTCGTATACCGGAGACACCGCGCGCACCGCTTCGCCTAGTCCGTCGACGACGGACTGCAGCCGTGCCAGCCGGTCACCCAGGTTGGAGCCGATGGAAAGCACTATGCGGGTCATCACACCTCGCTCGCGGGGATCACCGACCCGCGACCGCCGCGGCGCGACCGCCGGATCACCACCGACACATCGGCGAACGTCTGCGCGATGGGGGCCCGCGGCTTGTGCACCACCACCTCGACGGCATGCACACGCTCGTCGCCCATCACGTGGTCGGCGATCTGGGCACCGACCGTCTCGATCAGGTTCCGTGGGGGTCCGCCGACGATCTCGGCCGCCCGCTCGGCCAGGCCGGCGTAGTCATAGGTATCGGCCAGCTTGTCGCTCTCGGCGGCGTGGACGAGGTCGATCCACATGACGATATCGACGACAAAGGGCTGCCCGCTGACCCGCTCGTGGTCGTAGACGCCGTGGAAGCCGTGAACTGTCAAGCCGCGCAATTCGATTCGGTCAGCCATCGCATCCCCTCCATGCCGCGACGACCTTGAGCGCGTCGACCGAGGCCCGCACGTCGTGCACCCGCACGCCCCAGGCCCCGTGCAGGGCAGCGAGCGCGGAAATCACCGCGGTCGCCGTCTCACGCCCGTCCGGTGGTCGCGGGGCACCGTCGGGCCCGGCCAACAACGCGCCGAGGAAGCGCTTGCGCGAGGCGCCCAACAGTACCGGAATCCCGGTGGCCACCAACTCCGGCAATGCATGCAGGAGCGCCCAGTTGTGTTGGCTGGTCTTGGCGAATCCAAGCCCGGGATCGATGACCAGCTTTTCGGGATCGACGCCCGCGGCGACCGCGTCGGCGACGCTGGCGAGCAAGTCCGCGCGCACCTCGGCGACCACATCGCGGTAGTGCGGAGCCCGATGCGGGCTGTCGGCCGACACCGGCCGCCAGTGCATCAACACCCACGGCACACCCGCTTCGGCCACCAGCGGAGCCATCGCCGGATCGGCCCGGCCACCGGACACGTCGTTGACGATCTGCGCGCCGTTCTGCAGCGCCGCCCGCGCGACGTCCGCGCACATGGTGTCGATGCTGACGGTAATACCTTGTGCAGCAAGCTCTTTCACCACGGGCATCACACGAGAGGTTTCAACCCGAGGGTCGACCCGTACGGCACCCGGCCGGGTCGACTCGCCCCCGACGTCGACGATTCCCGCGCCTTCGGCGGCCATTGCCAGGCCATGGGCGACGGCGCTTTGCGCATCGAGATAACGCCCGCCGTCCGAGAACGAGTCGTCGGTGACGTTCAGGACCCCCATAACCTGCACGGGCGCCGGACTCACTTGCGCAGGATGAGGTCGAGCGCTTCGGCTCGGGACGCGGGATTTGTCTTGAACTGGCCACGCACCGCCGACGTCGTCGTGATGGCACCGGGCTTGCGGACGCCGCGCATCGCCATGCACAGGTGCTCGGCCTCGATGACGACGATTACCCCGCGCGGATCGAGTTTTTTCACCAGGGCGTCGGCGATCTGGCTGGTGAGCCGCTCCTGCACCTGTGGCCGCTTGGCGTAGAGGTCGACCAGCCGCGCGATCTTCGACAGGCCAGTCACCCTACCGTCATTGCCGGGGATGTAGCCGACGTGGGCCACTCCGTGGAACGACACCAGATGGTGTTCGCAGGTGGAATACAGCGGGATCGCCTTAACCAACACCAGCTCGTCGTGTTCTTCGTCGAACATGGTGTTCAGCACCGTGTCGGGATCGGTGTAGAGCCCGGCGAATATCTCGCGGTAGGCGCGCGCGACCCGGGCCGGGGTCTCCCGCAACCCGCCCCTTTCCGGGTCTTCGCCGATCGCCAGCAGCAACTCGCGGATGGCGGCCTCGGCACGTGGCTGGTCGAACACCCGAACACTCGGGACCACTTCCCGCGAATCCAGCTGCGACATCGCATCCTCCGTTCGTCAGCCGAGGGCCGGCGGCTTGGACCGACTTACGTCCTTGTCGTCGTCGGAAGACTTGTCCGCGTCCGGCGTCGATTGATCCGGCGGCGCATAGGGCTGGTAGGGCTCGCCCGCGTAGCCGGGATAGCTTGGGGCGGGTTCGGCCGTATAGCTGGGCCGATGCGACGGCTGCGGGGGCCATCCAGGCGCGTGCCAGCCGGCCGGGGCGCCATAGTCGGGCTGGGTGGGCGCGTGAGAACCGTTGGCGCCGTGGCTGGTACGGTCGGCCTCCGATTGCGCGGCCGGTGCGGCCTCGGCGGCCCGGGTCGCGTGTGCGATGGCTGCCTTGAACGCGGGCTCGGGCAGCGGCTGGGGCCAGGGCTCACCGCGCTCGATCGCCAGTTCGCCGGGCGTCTTGATCGGCGGCTTGTCCGACGGGATTCGGCCACCGAAATCATCGAACATGGTGAGCCGGGGCCGCTTTTCGACATCGGCGAAGATCGCTTCCAGCTCGGGTCGGTGCAGTGTTTCTTTTTCCAGCAGCTGGCCGGCCAAGGTGTCGAGCACGTCGCGGTATTCGGTGAGGATCTCCCATGCTTCGGTATGCGCCGCCTCGATGAGTTTGCGGATCTCTTCGTCGATGTCTCGCGCGACCTCGTGGGAGTAGTCGGGTTGTGTGCCTATCGTGCGACCCAGGAACGGATCGCCGTGCTCGGTGCCGTACTTGACGGCGCCGAGCTTGGAGCTCATCCCGAACTCGGTGACCATTGCGCGGGCAACCTGGGTAGCCTTTTCGATGTCCGAGACCGCGCCGGTCGTCGGCTCGCGGAACACCAATTCCTCGGCGGCGCGCCCGCCCATCGCGAAGACCAGCTGGGCGATCATTTCCGATCGGGTCCGCAGCCCCTTGTCCTCCTCGGGCACCGCCACCGCGTGCCCGCCGGTGCGTCCGCGGGCCAGGATCGTCACCTTGTAGACGGGGTCGATGTCCGGCATCGCCCAGGCCGCCAGGGTGTGCCCGCCCTCGTGGTAGGCGGTGATCTTCTTCTCCTGCTCGCTGATGATCCGGCCCTTGCGGCGCGGGCCGCCGATCACCCGGTCCACCGCCTCTTCCAGGGCAGCGCCGGTGATCACGGTGCCGTTCTCCCGGGCGGTCAGCAGCGCCGCCTCATTGACGACGTTGGCCAGGTCGGCGCCGGTCATGCCGACGGTCCGCTTGGCCAGTCCGTCGAGGTCGGCGTCCGGGGCGATCGGCTTGCCCTTGGAATGCACGTGCAGGATCGCCTTGCGGCCGTTGAGGTCCGGATTGGTCACCGGGATCTGCCGGTCGAAGCGGCCGGGCCTTAGCAGCGCGGGATCGAGGATGTCGGGCCGGTTGGTGGCCGCGATCAAGATGACACCGGCGCGCGGGTCAAACCCGTCCATCTCGACGAGCAGCTGGTTCAGCGTCTGCTCGCGCTCGTCGTGGCCGCCGCCGAGGCCCGCGCCGCGCTGGCGGCCCACCGCGTCGATCTCATCGACGAAGATGATGCATGGGCTGTTCTGCTTGGCCTGGTCAAACAGGTCGCGCACCCGGGACGCGCCAACTCCGACGAACATCTCGACGAAGTCGGAACCGGAGAGGGTGAAGAACGGAACTCCCGCTTCGCCGGCCACCGCCCGGGCCAGCAGCGTCTTACCGGTCCCGGGTGGGCCGTAGAGCAGCACGCCCTTGGGGATCTTGGCGCCGAGAGCCTGATAGCGACCGGGGTTCTGCAGGAAGTCCTTGATTTCGTAGAGCTCCTCGACCGCCTCGTCGACGCCCGCGACGTCGGCGAACGTGGTCTTGGGCATGTCTTTGGAGAGCAGCTTGGCCCGCGATTTGCCGAAGCCAAAGCCCATCCGGGCGCCGCCCTGCATGCGGGAGAACATCACGAACAGGCCGACCAGCAGCAGCAGCGGCAGCACGTAGACCAGCAGCTCACCCAGGATGCTGCCTTGGTTGACGACCGTGCTGACCTTGGCGTTCTTGGCGTTGAGCGCGTTGAAAAGGTCGACTGCGTAGCCACTGGGGTACTTGGTGATGACCTTGTCGGAACCGTCGGTGTCGTTGTTGCCCTTCTTAAGCGTCAACCGCAGTTGCTGCTCGCGATCGTCGATCTGCGCGCTCTTGACGTTGTCGCCGTTGATCTGAGCCATCGCCACCGAGGTGTCAACGGGCTTATAACCGCGGGTGTCGTCGCTGAAGTAGAAGAATGACCAACCCAGCAGCACCACAACGGCGATCGCCGTGAGGGTGCGGATGACGCTTTTCCGGTTCATCAATCATCGGCCGTGCCGGCCAGGTCCTTCCCCGATACACGCACAAGCTTTCAGGCTGGAAAGTCCAGGTTACCGCCCGTGGCGATCGCCAGCGCCGGCAGAGCCGGGGCGCTGGGGCTACCACCCGCTTGCGGGGGACGGGTCGCCACCATCCTGCTCAGATCAACGTCTGGCAGTTCCCAACGCCCGGCGACGATGCGGCCAGCCCTTCTCAGCTCGGTGCCGTTGTGATTTGGTGAAACGATGCCCGCAAGCCTTTCGTGGACCGAACGGTACGTCGACACCAACGGTGTGCAGCTGCGAGTGGTCGAGGCCGGGGACCGCGGCGCACCCGTGGTGGTCCTGGCCCACGGTTTTCCCGAACTGGCCTATTCGTGGCGGCACCAGATTCCGGCCCTCGCCGACGCCGGCTACCACGTGCTGGCTCCCGATCAACGCGGCTACGGCGGCTCGTCTCGTCCGGCCGAGATCGAGGCCTACAACATCCACGAGCTGACCGCCGACATCGTCGGCCTGCTCGACGACGTCGGGGCCGAGCGCGCCGTCTGGATCGGCCACGACTGGGGTGCCATCGTGGTGTGGAACGCGCCACTGCTGCACCCCGACCGGGTCGCCGCCGTCGCCGCGTTGAGCGTTCCGGTGGTGCCCCGCGCGAAGGTGCCGCCGACCCAGGCGTTCCGCCAGACGTTCGGGGAGAACTTCTTCTACATCCTGTATTTCCAGGAGCCGGGTATTGCCGACGCCGAACTAAGCGGTGATCCCGCCCGCACCATGCGCCGGATGATAGGTGGCCTGCTTCCGCCCGGCGATCAGGCCGCGGCGGCGCGGATGTTCGCCCCGGGTCCCGAGGGTTTTGTCGATCGGCTCCCGGAACCGGACGGGCTGCCGTCCTGGATCAGCGAGGATGAGCTCGACCATTACGTCAGCGAGTTCACCCGCACCGGATTCACCGGCGGGCTGAATTGGTATCGCAATTTGGACCGCAACTGGGAGACCACTCCGCAGCTCAACGGAGCCATGATTGCGGTGCCGTGCTTGTTCATCGGCGGGACGGCCGATCCGGTGTTGTCCTTTACCCGTCGCGACCGGGCTTCAGAGGTGATCTCCGGCCCGTACCGCGAGGTGATGCTCGAGGGAGCCGGGCACTGGTTGCAACAGGAACGGCCCGGCGAGGTGAACGCGGCGCTGTTGGATTTCCTCAAGGGTTTGGGGTCAGGATGAGCGCGCCGATGCGGTTCGGGGTGTTCATCACGCCTTTTCATCCGATCGGCCAATCCCCAACGGTGGCATTGGAATACGACATGCATCGCGTCGTCGCCCTGGACCGGCTGGGGTACGACGAGGCATGGTTCGGCGAGCACCACTCCGGCGGCTACGAGCTGATCGCCTGCCCCGAGGTGTTCATCGCGGCCGCGGCGGAGCGGACCAAGCACATCCGGCTGGGTACCGGAGTGGTCTCGCTGCCCTATCACCATCCCCTAATGGTTGCGGATCGCTGGGTGCTGCTGGATCACTTGACCCGCGGCCGGGCCATATTCGGCACCGGCCCCGGTGCGCTGCCCTCGGATGCCTACATGATGGGAATCGACCCGGTCGATCAGCGGCACATGATGCAGGAGTCCCTCGAGGCGATCCTCGCGCTCTTCCGCGCCGCACCCAGCGAGCGCATCGACCGCCATACCGACTGGTTCATCCTACGTGACGCGCAGCTGCACATCCGGCCGTATACCTGGCCGTATCCGGAAATCGCTACGGCCGCGATGATTTCGCCGTCCGGGCCACGGCTGGCGGGCGCGCTGGGCACGTCGCTGCTGTCGCTGTCGATGTCGGTGCCCGGCGGCTACGCCGCCCTGGAGAACACCTGGGAAGTTGTGCGCGAGCAGGCCGCCAAAGCCGGCCGGGAAGAACCCGACCGTGCCAACTGGCGCGTTCTGTCGATCATGCATCTGTCGGACAGCCGCGACCAGGCGATCGACGACTGCACGTACGGGCTGAAGGATTTCGCCAATTACTTTGGTGCGGCCGGGTTCGTTCCGCTGTCCAACACCGTCGACGGCGCGCAGTCGTCGCGGGAGTTCGTGGAAGAGTATGCGGCCAAAGGAAATTGCTGCATCGGGACGCCCGATGACGCGATCGCACACATCGAAGACCTCATCGACCGGTCAGGTGGTTTTGGGACGCTGTTATTGCTCGGCCATGACTGGGCGTCGCCGAAGGCGACATTTCACTCCTACGATCTGTTCGCCCGCAAGGTAATTCCCTATTTCAAGGGACAGCTGGAGGCGCCGCGGTCGTCTCACGACTGGGCCAAAGGCAAACGCGATCAGTTGATTGGCCGCGCCGGCGAGGCCGTGGTGAAGGCCATCACCGAGCATGTGGCCGAGCACGAAAGCGCGGGAAACTGATGCGCGCTTCGGTACTGCGGGACGGCCGGATGACCTACCGGGACGACGTGCCCGATCCGGTGCCGGGGCCGGGCCAGGTGTTGGTCGCGGTGCGGGCGTGTGGAATCTGTGGCTCCGACCTGCATTTCGCCGCCCACGGTGCCGAGGTGCTGGCACTGACCGCTCAGCTGACGCGCGGTCGCGGCGGCATGGACGTCGACCTCAGCCGCGACATCTTCATGGGTCACGAATTCAGCGCCGAGATAATCGAAGCCGGTCCCGACACCGAAACGCTTCCGCCGGGAACATTGGTCACGTCCCTGCCGGTGCTATTGTCCGCCAAGGGCGCCGAGCCGATCGTCTACAGCAACATCACGATTGGCGGCTATGCCGAACGGATGCTGCTCTCGGCCCCGCTCCTGATCCCGATCCCCAGCGGGCTAGACCCCAAACATGCGGCCCTCACCGAACCCATGGCGGTAGGACTGCATGCCGTCAACAGGTCGAACATCCGGCCCGGCGAGACTGCGCTGGTGCTTGGTTGCGGTCCGATCGGAATCGCGATCATCGGTGCGCTTCGGTTGCGCGGCGTAGAAGCCATCGTGGCGGCCGACTTTTCGCCGAAGCGGCGCGAACTTGCCACCGCGCTGGGTGCGCACCAGGCGCTGGATCCGGCGGAAGGCTCGCCGTTCGACACCGTCAAGCCCGCGGTGGTGTTCGAGGCGGTCGGCGTGCCCGGAATCATCGACGACGTGTTATTGCGGGCGCGGCCGGGCACGCGGCTGGTCGTCGCCGGTGTGTGCATGCAACCCGACACCCTGCACCCGTTCTTCGCGATCGCCAAAGAGATCAACGTGCAATTCGTACTCGCCTACGCCCCGGACGAATTCGCTGAGTCGTTGCGCGCAATCGCCGAGGGCAACATCGACGTCTCTCCGCTGATCACCGGCGAGGTCGGCCTGGACGGGGTGGGCGCGGCCTTCGACGACCTCGCCGATCCCGAACGGCACTGCAAGATTCTCGTCACACCGCAGGGGGCTGGGCAGTAGGGGCTGGGCGCGGGACTGGCGGGGACGTTCGGCGCGCCAAGCGATGGCGAGCACGCAATTGCTAGCGATCCAGTCGTCAATGTGGCGCATCGTGACGGGCAGCGCGTCCCCAGGACGAGGTGGTCGAGCGGGGAATCTCCACAAAGGTGACCTTCTGATACCGGGCTGGCGCTTTGAGCGTGACCTGTGGTGACACGAGAACGTCGCATTCGCCCCGGTTGCCCAGGCACGCAACAGCAATCGAGAGCAACGACCGGTCAATGGGCGCCTGCGTCAGCCGGAATGCTGTTGATGCAGTACCCCCTAGCCTAGCTGTTCGGCGCCACGGCAACTGGTCCCAGCAGTCACGGGAGTCTCCGCGGGTTGGGGTGTTCGTCGTGCCCGGCTCGCAGCGACAAAATCCCCTGCGCGCCTGACGTTGTCGCGCTGAGGCGGGCAAACTGTGTGCCGGCTCGACCCAGGGGCGAGTGGGGCAGATGTGACTACCGCAGCCCAGGACACCACCGATCTAATGACTACATCAGCAGGCCAACAACACGCCCGAAAGCACGAGATCGCGGCGCGCAAATGCCGAAACCACGTGCGCGACATGCTGTTTCTGCTCAAGCGCGCATCGAGTACCAGCCCTTCTGCGCCCGGACACAGGGCCGAAGGCCTTCTTGCTATCCGCCCGCCGGCGGGTGTGGGATGACAGTCGGCTTGAATCCGTAACGTGGGGCCGCAAAGTGGGCCGCCAGAGCGCGTCCGGCGCCAGCGCCGGGTACCACCGGCAACCCACCGAAGGCGCTCGCGGCAGGTTCGGCGGCCGCCGCGGCCCCGACGCCATTGAGAGCCACGGTGACGGGTGTCGCCGTCGGGGTCGCACCGGCCCAGGAAGCCGGAACCGACAATCCCCCGACTGACGCGGCCTTACCGACGGCTCCCGCGACCCCGCCCAGGGGACCCCCGGAAACGGCGGCCGGAAGCGCGGCCGGCAGCTCCTTGGCGGCCTTGGCGGCGGCTTCGGCGCCCTCACTGGCCCACTTCGGCAGATCGTGCGCGAGGCTGAAGTAGTCCTTCATCTGGGTGATCACGAGCCGGGCGGGAGAGACCCATCTATTGAATACGTCCATGGGCAGGCTGCCATCCACGGTTGCCGACCCGGTTAAGCCCTCCACCACGTCGCCGAGCATTCCAGCCACGATAATGCCATCGCCGTTGGCGTTCCAGGCGTGCCCCGTGAGGCCGAGCGCGGCGGCGGGGTCGGTGAGCCAGGGCGGATCGTTCGTCAGCCCGGCGAGCCCCAGCAAGGCTTTGGGAACCGCGTCGAGTCCCTGCGCGGCCGCGGCCCCATTCACCGCTTGGGCGACGGCAGCAGCCTGGCTGGCCAACCCGGCCGGGTTAATAGCCTGCACGGCCGGGTCAAACGGCATTAACGTCGACGCCGCCGCCGATGCGCCGGCATAGCCGTACATCGCGGCCGCGTCCTGGGCCCACATTTCGGCGTATTGCGCCTCAGTGGCCGCGATCGCCGCGGTGTTCTGGCCAAGGAAATTCGTCGCCAACAGCGCCAGCAACAACGCCCGGTTGGCCGCGACCTCCGCCGGCGGCACGGTGGCAACGAAGGCCGACTCGTAGGCGCCCGCCGCCGAAACGGCCTGGGCGGCAGCCTGTTCGGCCTGCACGGCGGTGCTGCGCAGCCACGCTATTTGGGGCGCGGCGGCGGCCGCCATGGACGCCGCGGAGGGGCCCAGCCATGGCCCGTCGGTCAGGCCGACAATCACCGCGTCGTAGGAGGACGCCATGGTCTGCAATTCGGAAGCCAGCACCTCCCACGCCGTCGCGGCCGCCAGCATCGGCGCCGAACCGGGGCCCGCGTACATCAGCGTGGAGTTGATCTCCGGCGGCAACTGTGCGAAATCGAGCATGACTCCCTCCCGCCTAACCGATGGTGCTGGCGTTGGCGGCCTCGGTGACCGCGTACGAAGCGCCGCTGACGCCCAGCGTGGTCGCCAACTGCTCTTGGACGGCCGCGGCCTGGGCGCTGATCTCCTGATAGAGCCGGGCGTGCCTGGCGAACTGCGCCGCCGTCAGCGCCGACACCAGATCAGCGGCGGCCGGAACGACAGCGGTCGTCGGGACCGCCGCGGCCGCATTGCCGGCCCGCAGCGCCGCGTTGATGGACTGTAGCTCCCCCGCCGCGGCACCCAGCATGTCCGGCTGTGCGATCACAATCGACATTGGATTTCCTCCCTAATGGCACTTTGCATCAGCGGCTTTCATCAATTTGATTTCGTCGCTGACGCGGATCCTCCGACACGTTAGGACACCCATGTCCGGGCAACACAGCCTCCACTGAGGTTGTTCACTTCAGGGTCAATAAATATTCACTTAATTCGTGGCACTTTCTAAGTCATATAGTTTCCCAATCAAAAGCCCTGGGAATCAGTTATTCTCTGAGTTCCATATGAACCTCGGTCAATCCCTCGACTTGCCATGAGGCGCAGCGTATTGGCGCGCCAAGCGCGGCTACGAATACGCGGCAGGTGGCGATTCATTAGAATTTGACATGAGTCTGCATCGGTAGCCGCAGCCCCGAATTATTGACGATTTTGTCATGCGGTCATGGACTGGGCCGTGACCCACGAGGCGACTCGTGGGGGATCCTGCGGCAACGCACCGAGCGGCAATTCACAGTGTGGTCATAACATCCGCATACGGCCGAATCTCAATAAATTAGAGTCTTATACGAACTACGCGGAGATCGCCGCAGCGTGCACTATTATGCCGGGACTTTGTTTATCCGATGAGGTTTGGGTGCCCGGAGACGATAGGGTGCCAGGCATGCCGATCGCAGGGAGCGCCCAGAGATTCGTTCGCAGGTCGATTGCCGTGGTAGCCGCCGGCCTGGCCGTCGCCACGATGTCGGGGTGCGATAAGCACACCCCCGGGTCGCCCGGGGCGAATCCGCGCCAGGTCACCGTCTTCGGATCGGGGCAAGTCCAGGGCGTGCCGGACACGCTGACCGCCGACGTCGGCATCGAGTTCACCGCACCGGACGTCACCACCGCGATGAACCGGGCCAACGACCGCCAGCAAGCCGTCATCGACGCGCTGGTGGGCGCCGGCCTGGACCGCAAGGACATCCGCACCACCGAAGTCACCCTGCGGCCGCAATACAGCAATCCCGAGCCCGCCGGCACGGCCACCATCACCAGCTATCGCGCCGGCAACGCGATCGAGGTCAAGATCCATCCACCCGATGCCGCATCGCGGCTGCTGGCTCTCATCGTCAGCACCGGGGGGGACGCGACCCGGATCAGCTCGGTCAACTACTCGATCGCGGACGACTCGCAGCTGGTGAAGGACGCGCGGGCGCGCGCCTTCCAAGACGCCAAGAACCGCGCCGAGCAGTACGCCCAACTGTCGGGCCTCCGTCTGGGCAAGGTGCTTTCCATCTCGGAGGCCTCGGGATACACGCCGACGACAGGGAGCCCGCCGGCGCCGTCACGTGACATGTCGACGGTGCCGCTGGAACCCGGCCAGCAGACGGTGTCCTTCTCGGTGACCGCGGTCTGGGAGCTGGACTAAGACCCGCTACTGGTAGACCCGCGGGTCCAGCGTCCCGATATAGGACAGGTCGCGGTAGCGCTCGTCGTAGTCCAGGCCGTAGCCGACGACGAAGTCGTTGGGAATGTCGAAGCCCACGTATGCGATGTCGACGTTGGCGCCCACCGCGTCGGGCTTACGCAGCAGCGTGCAGACCCGCAATGAACGCGGATGCCGGGTGGTCAGGTTGCGCAGCAGCCAGGACAGCGTCAGCCCCGAGTCGACGACGTCCTCCACGATCAGCACGTCGCGATCGTGGATATCACGGTCGAGGTCCTTCATGATCCGCACCACCCCGGACGACGACGTCGACGTCCCGTAGGAACTCACCGCCATGAACTCGAACTGGGTCGGCAGCGGAATCGCCCGCGCCAGGTCGGTAACGAACAGAACCGCGCCCTTCAGCACGGTAATCAACAGCAGATCCTGGCCGTCGGCGGTGACATCGCGGTAGTCGTTGCCGATTTGCGCGCCGAGTTCGGCGACGCGGGCCTGAATCTGCTCCGTGGTGAGCAGCACCGACTTGATGTCCCCCGGGTACAGCTCCGCCGCCACGCCCACAGCGTAGTCATGCCGCCGGCCGAAGAACCAACGCAGGCGTCAAACCGGCTTGGCAACGGGCTCGATCCGCAATGTCAGCACACCGTCGCGCCGGCCCGCGACCAATCGCCGACCGCGCAATGTGGACCCGACCGCCACCCCGCCCTGGCCGCGCCAAGCGGTGACCAGCGTGTTCACGCCGCGGATCTGCTTATCGGTCAGCCCAGTCGCGCCGCCGGCCAAGAGCCAGCCACGAATTACCCTGCGCCGCACCGGGTCCGGCAGCGCGGTCAACGCCTTGGTACTCAGGCCAGAACCCGCCGACGCCTTGGTGAGCGCCTCCGCGGCGATCGTGTCGAGCAGGTCGGTGTCCTCACGCAACGCGGTCGCGGTGCGGGCCAGCGCCTCGGCCACACCGCCGCCCAGCACGTCCTCCAGCAGCGGCAGCACCTCGGCGCGCAGCCGAGTCCGGGTGAAACGGCGGTCGGTGTTGTGCGGATCCCGCCACGGCGTCAGGCCCAGTTCCCGGCAGGCGGCGTGGGTCACGTCGCGCCGCACACCCAGCAACGGCCGGCACCACGGCGGATCGTATGGGCGCATGCCGGCGATCGACCGGGCCCCCGAACCGCGACCGAGCCCCAGCAGCACCGTCTCCGCCTGGTCATCGAGCGTGTGGGCCAGCAGCACCGGGCCGTCGCGGTGCGCGTCCAAAGCGGCGTAGCGCGCGGCGCGTGCCGCCGCCTCCAGGCCACCAGAGCCGGCTTTGCGGCCGCTCCCGTCACCCAACTGAACGCAAAGCACTTGTGCGTCAACGCATCCCAGCGCCACGGCCTGCGCCCTGGCGGTTTCGGCGACCGCGGCCGAACCCGACTGCAGACCGTGGTCCACGATCAACGCGGCGGTGGGCAGCAGCCGCGCGGCGACGGCGGTGAGCGCCAGCGAGTCCGGGCCGCCGGAGAGGGCCACGCACCACCGGTCGGCGGTGTCCAGATGGGCCTTGACAAACGCCTCGGCGGCCCTGCGCAGCCGCGCTACAGCACCCTGTCGATCCATCGCTGCGGGTTCTCGATCTCGGCAGGCAGGGGCAACGTCTCGGGGCCCGACCAGATCGTGTTGAACCGCTCCATCCCGACCCGGCCCACCACGTGATCGACGAACGCCTTGCCGCGGGCGTATTGGGCGAGCTTGGCGTCAAGGCCGAGCAACGCCCGCAGCAGCCGCTGCAGCGGCGGTTGCTTGCGATGGCGACGTTCGTCGAATCGACGGCGGATGGTGGCCACCGACGGCACCACCATCGGCCCAACCGCGTCCATCACATGATCGGCGTGACCCTCGAGCAGCGTACCGAGCACCAGGAGCTGATCCAGCGCCTCGCGCTGCGGCTCGGACTGCACGGCGCGCACCAGCCCGAGGATCCCCGTTGCGTTGGGGTCGTCGGTCGCGGAGCCATAACCGCGGGTGCGGACGAAGTTGGCGAGGCGGCCCACCACCTCTCCGAGGTCATCACCTGGTTCCTGGGTCAACAACCCCAGTGCGCGGGACATGTAGCCGGACAGCCAGGGGTTGGCGGTGAACTGCACCCGGTGGGTGACCTCGTGCAGGCACACCCACAGCCGGAAATCGGACGGCTCGACCCGCAGTTGACGCTCGACGGCGATGACGTTGGGATACACCAACAGCAGGCAGCCCTGGTCGGCGGTGGCGTATGGGTCGTACTGACCGAGAATCCCGGAGGCCACAAACGCCAGCACGGCACCCGTCTGCGCACCGGTGATCCGACCGGTGAAAAACCCCCGCGGCTTTTCGGCTCCGTTGGTCATGACCCGCATCGACTCGGCCGCCGCCCGAATCCACGCCGGCCGGTCGACGACGCGGGCCGCCGGCACCACACCGTCGGCGACCAGGCCCGTGACCTCGCGCACCGGCGGCTCGGCCTTGGCCGCCGCGCTCGTCAACTCGTCGACCACCTGGCGGCGGGTGTATTCGGTGGACGGTGGCCCCGGGCGGGCCAGCCGCTCCCCCACGGTGGCCGCGAATCGCCAATCGACCGCGTTGCCGAGGGTCAGTTCCGTCGATGCGGTCACGTCGTGCACCCGCAGAACCACAGCTTGGTCGCCAGGGCGTCCATCGCGTTGCGGCCGTTCGGGCCGGCGTCGTTGGAGATGAACGCGAAGGTGAGCACCCGTCCGCTGCTGTCGGTGAGGACCCCGGCCAACGCATTGATGGCGGTCAACGAGCCCGTCTTGGCTCGTAGCCAGCCGGCCGGGCCCTGGTCGGTGGCCCGGTCGAGGAAGCGTTCGCCCAGCGTGCCGCTGCCGCCGGCGATCGGAAGCAGATCCAGCAGCGGCCGCAGCACCGGCTGGTCCGGCCCCGCCGCCGCTTGCACGGCGCCGTCCAGGGTAGTGGCCGTCAACCGGTTGTCCACCGACAAGCCGCTGGAATCCACCAGCGCGGCGCCGTTGGTGTCGACGCGCGCGGTGTTGAGCCGGTTGGTCACCGCGTCGACCGCACCGGTGAAGCTCCGCGGCCGGTTGATGGCGGCCGCCACCTCACGCCCGATGCATTCGGCCATCACGTTGTCGGAGGCGTTCATCATCTGGGACAGCCGCTCGATCAACGGCGCCGACTGCACCACCGCCAGCTGCCGCGCGCCGGCCGGTGCCGACGCGATCGTCACCGCCGCAGGATCGAGACCGAGGCCTTTGGCCAGCTCCCGTCCGGCGTCCAGCGCCGGGGTCCGCGACCGTCGTGAGTTCACCGTCGTCGGCTGGATCCGACCGGCGTCGATCATCGCGGCCTCGATCGGGGCGATGTCACCGTTGTCCACGTCCGCCGGGTCCCAGCCCGGCGCCATCGTCGGGCCGCTGAACGCCGAGATGTCAACCTGCACCGCCGTCGGCGTCATACCGCTGCGCTGGATCTGCTCGACCAGGTCGCTGATGCGCGCCGCACCCCGATACCAGGTGTCCACGCCGGGTGGCGCGGCGGACAGCGTCGGATCCCCAGCCCCCACGAGTACGACGGGGCCCTGGGAGACCTGACCGCTGGCCACCACGCGTGTGCTGATCCGGGCCTGACGGTCCAGGGTCAGCAGGGCGGCCGCCGCGGTCAGGATCTTGTTTGTCGACGCCGGCACCAGCGGCATGTCATCGAGCCGCTGCCAGAGCGCCTGCCCGGTCATGGCGTCGGTGATCCGGCCCCCCAACTTGCCCAAATCGGGATCGGCGGCAACGGCTGCCAGCGCTGCCGCCACGCCGTCGGCGCTGGGTAACGGGGCGGTGTCGGCGACGGGGGTCACACCCGGCTTGACGGTGGGCACCCGCGGTGGCGGCACGGGGGACCGCGCACCGGCGCCGCGACCGCCTGTCGTGAAGTACATCGCCGCCCCGACCACGGCCGCGATAAACGCCAGCACGACCACCCCGACGATCACCTGGGTGGACCTGCGCCGGCTAGTGGGACCCATGACTCTCTTTCTGCCTGGTGGCTGTATGGCCCCATTCTGCCGAACCAGCGACGAGGCGGACCTCTCGACTTGCGCCCGACGACGGCGAGCGCCGCAACGGCGCGAGTGAGGAGTCAGGCAATCGGACTTGCGCCTGACGACGGCGAGCGCCGCAACGGCGCGAGTGAGGAGTCAGGCAATCGGACTTGCGCCCGACGACGGCGAGCGCCGCAACGGCGCGAGTGAGGAGTCAGGCAATCGGACTTGCGCCCGACGACGGCGAGCGCCGCAACGGCGCGAGTGAGGAGTCAGGCAATCGGACTAAGGTGGACCCGCGACTCAACCGACCTACCCGTGTCTTTCCCATTTGAAGGAGCCGACAAGGTGCAATTCGACGTGACCATCGAAATTCCGAAAGGCCAGCGGAACAAGTACGAAGTCGACCATGAGACGGGACGGGTGCGCCTGGACCGCTACCTCTATACGTCGATGGCGTACCCGACCGATTACGGGTTCATCGAGGACACCCTCGGCGAGGACGGCGATCCGCTGGACGCGCTGGTGCTACTGCCCGAGGCGGTGTTCCCGGGCGTGCTGGTGGAGGCGCGGCCGGTGGGCATGTTCCGGATGGTCGACGAGCACGGCGGCGACGACAAGGTGCTGTGTGTCCCGGCCGGCGACCACCGGTGGGATCACATCCAGGACATCGGGGACGTTCCGGCCTTCGAACTGGACGCGATCAAGCATTTCTTCGTGCACTACAAGGACCTGGAGCCGGGCAAGTTCGTCGAGGCAGCCGACTGGGTGGACCGCGCCCAAGCGGAGGCCGAGGTGCAGCGCTCGGTGGAACGCTTCAAGACGGGCGCGCACTGACGCTGGCCGGCGTCGGGCCTTCTTCAAGTAGAGCCACCGAGGCGGCATTGCGTCGATTGCGCAGCACGCTCCAGCCCAACGCCGCCCCGATGAAGACCACACCCACCGAGGCCGTGACCGCCTCGGGAAGTTCGAATCTGTGCTCGATGGAAAGCAGCATGATCACCGCTAACGCACCGATCGCCCAGTGCGCGCCGTGTTCCAGATACACGTAGCGCTCGAGCGCTTCCTGGTGGACCAGGTAGACGGTGATCGACCGGACGAACAGTGCCCCCACTAGGCCAAGACCCAGCGCAATGATGACCGGGTCCGACGTGATCGCGAAGGCTCCGGTGACTCCGTCGAAGGAGAAGGCCGCGTCAAGCATCTCGAGATAGAGGAACAGCGCGAACGCCGCCTTGCCGACCGCCGGTACCGGCCGGGCATCGGCCATCACCGCATCGATGCCGGCCGGCCGGAACGCCCGGGCCAACCCGTCCACGGTCAGGTACGTCACCATGCCCAGCAGGCCAGCCGTCAGTACCGTAGCGCGTTGGTCATTGGAGTGCGTCAACAGTGTGCCGACGACGACCAGCACCACGCAGGCCACTACGACCGGCACCTGACCCAGCCGCCCGATGCGCGCGAACGGTACCTCGATCCACTTCAGCCACTTGATGTCTCGGTCGTGGAAGACGAAGTCCAGGAATAACAGCAGCAGGAACATCCCGCCGAATGCGGCGATCTGGGGGTGGGCCGCCAGGATCAGCTTTTCGTAACTGGGTGAGCCGTCCGGGAATTCGAGAGCGCGGTTGGGCGGCGGATGCAGCGCCAGGTGAAGTGCGCGCAGCGGGTCGAGACCCGCCGTTGCCCAGACGATGACCAGCGGGAAGACCAGCCGCATGCCGAACACCGCGGCAAAAATCCCGACCGTGAGGAACATCTTCTGCCAAAAGGGGCTCATCTGCTTCAAGACCGCGGCGTTGATGATGGCGTTGTCGAACGACAGCGACACCTCGAGAACAGCCAGCACCACCAACAAAAAAAGGGCGGTGAGCCCGCCATGCGCGTAACCGGCTACGAAGGCCAGCATGGTCACTGCCAGCGAGATGGCGAAAACGCGGAGCGCGGCCATGGATCCTTCCTGACGGCTTTCAGGATAGCGGGCGCGGTCGCCGCGGCAGGGAGTCGCCGTAGCGCCCTTAGTATTTTCAGACTGTGGCGATGCATCGAGTCGGTTGGCCAGAAGTGCCGTCACGGTGACCGCCTCTCGCGGGGCGATCGCGCGAGGCAGCATGGCCAGGGTTGGTACCGCGACCGCAGTGACCGCCCTGTGCGGCTACACGGTGATCTATCTGGCGGCACGCAACCTGGCCCCGACCGGCTTCTCGGTGTTCGGGGTGTTCTGGGGGGCGTTCGGCCTGGTCACCGGCGCCACCAACGGCCTGTTGCAAGAAACGACCCGCGAAGTGCGCTCGATACACTACGTCCGCGAACTGGAGGCCTTGCCGGCAGGTGGGCGTATTCGTCCGCTGCGGGTAGCCGGCATGGTCGGTGTCGCCGCCGCCGTCGTGATCGCCGGAAGCTCACCATTGTGGGGCGGGCGGGTATTCGTCGAAGCGCGCTGGCTATCCGTGGGACTGCTTAGCGTTGGACTCGCGGGGTTTTGCCTGCACGCCACCCTGCTGGGCATGCTGGCCGGCGCAAACCGGTGGACCCAGTACGGAGCCCTAATGGTGACTGACGCGGTCATCCGGGTGGCGGTCGCCACGGCGACGTTCGTGGTCGGCTGGGGCCTGGTCGGCTTCCTGTGGGCCACCGTGGCGGGCGCGGTGGCCTGGCTGATCATGCTGCTGACCTCTCCGGCCACCCGTGCGGCCGCCCGCCTGCTGACGCCGGGCAGTACCGCGACCTTCTTGCGCGGCGCCGCCCATTCGATCACCGCGGCGGGCGCCAGCGCGATTCTGATCATGGGATTTCCGGTGCTGCTAAAGCTGACCTCCGATCACCTCGGAGCCCAGGGGGGCGTCGTCATCCTGGCGGTGACGTTGACGCGAGCGCCGCTGCTGGTGCCGTTGACGGGCATGCAGGGCAACCTCATCGCTCATTTCGTCGACGAACGCACCGGGCGCCTTAGGGCGCTGATCGCACCGGCGGCGGCCATCGGCGGCATCGGCGCGGTCGGCCTGGTCGCGGCGGGCGTGGTGGGCCCCTTGCTGCTGCGCGCCGGGTTCGGGTCGCAGTACATGGCCAGCGGTGCGCTGCTGGCGTGGCTGACGGCGGCCGCGGTGGCGATCGCCATGCTGACGCTCACCGGGGCCGCCACGGTAGCGGCCGCGGCGCATCGGGCCTATTCGCTGGGTTGGGTGGGCGCGACAGTGGCGTCGGGATTGCTGCTGTTGTTGCCGCTGCCGCTGGAAACCCGGACCATCGTCGCGTTGTTGTGCGGTCCGCTGGTAGGAATCGGCGTCCATCTGGCGGCGTTGGCGCGTGCCGGACGCCCTAATGCCTGATTAGCCTGGTCCGGCGTGTAACTTGTGGGCTTAAATGGCCTCGAAAATGGACACCGAAACGCGTTACCCCGACGTCTGGATAGTCGTTCCCGCCTTCAACGAATCCGCTGTCATCGGCGAGGTCATCGCCGGCGTGCGGTCGGTCTTCGACCACGTCGTCTGCGTTGACGATGGCAGCACCGACGGCACCGGTGAGATCGCCATGCGCGCCGGCGCTCACCTGGTGCGCCATCCGATCAATTTGGGCCAGGGTGCGGCCATCCAGACCGGCGTCGAGTATGCGTGCAAGCAGCCCGGGGCCCAGGTTTTCGCCACGTTCGACGCCGACGGGCAGCACCGGGTCAAGGACGTGGCCGCCATGGTCGACCGGCTTTCCACGGGTGACGTCGACGTGGTGATCGGCACACGCTTCGGCGGGGCCGTCGGCAGCCGGCCGCCGCTGCTGAAGCGGATCGTGCTGCAAACCGCCACGCGGTTGAGTCGGCGCGGTCGCCAGCTTGGCCTGACCGACACCAACAACGGTCTGCGGGTGTTCAACCGGAAGGTGGCGGAGGGACTGAACATCACCATGAGCGGCATGAGCCATGCCGCCGAGTTCATCATGCTGATCGCCGAAAACCATTGGCGCGTAGCGGAAGAGCCGGTCGAGGTGCTCTACACCGAATACTCGAAGTCGAAGGGTCAGCCACTGCTCAATGGCGTCAACATCATCTTCGACGGGTTCTTGCGAGGAAGGCTACGACGATGAACTGGATCCAGGTGTTGTTAATCGCGTCGATCATCGCGCTGCTGGTCTATCTCTTACGGTCGCGCCGCAGCGCGCGATCTCGGGCCTGGGTCAAGGTGGGCTACGTTTTGTTCGTGCTGGGCGGAGTCTACGCCGTGCTTCGGCCGGACGACACGACCGTGGTCGCGCACTGGTTCGGGGTGCGCCGCGGCACCGACCTGATGCTCTACGCGCTGATCATGGCGTTCAGTTTCACCACGCTGAGCACCTACATGCGGTTCAAGGATTTGGAGTTGCGCTACGCGCGACTCGCGCGAGCGATAGCGATCGAGGGCGCACGGGCACCCGACGAGCAGGGGATGCTGGCGAAATAGCGCAGCAGCTACGAATTCGTCTTATAGTTGCTGTGCACGCACGTCGGCACATCTACCAACGGAGGCATCATGGCTGACCCGGACGACGTTACCACCACCGAAGACGACCGCGGCGAGGGCGAGTCGGAAAAGGACCTGCTGCCAGCCTGATGACCCAGGACTCATCGGTCGGGCGCCACGTCGGCGAGATCGACGAGTTCGGCTACACCGTCGTCGAGAATGTCCTCGACGCTGAATCAGTCGCTGCGTTCCTGGCGGATACGCGCCGGCTCGAACGGGAGTTGCCGACTGTCATCGCCAACTCCACGACGGTCGTCAAAGGCTTGGCATGGTCCGGGCACGTCCCGATCACCAAGGCCGACCACGACTGGGTGCGCATCGACAACCTGCTGTTGCACGGCAGCCGCTACGAGGCGCTTCCGGTACACCCGAAGCTGCTTCCCGTGATCGAGGGCGTCCTGGGCCGTGACTGCCTGCTCTCGTGGTGCATGACCAGCAACCAATTGCCGGGGGCGGTCGCCCAGCGCCTGCACTGCGACGACGAGATGTATCCGCTGCCGCGGCCGCATCAACCGATTCTGTGCAATGCGCTGATCGCGCTGTGCGATTTCACCGCCGACAACGGCGCCACCCAGGTGGTGCCCGGTTCGCATCGCTGGGCCGAGCAACCGTCGCCGCCGTACCCGGAGGGCAAGCCGATCGAGATCAAGGCGGGCGACGCGCTGATCTGGAACGGCAGCCTGTGGCATACCGCCGCGGCGAACCGCACCGATGCGCCACGGCCAGCATTGACCATCAACTTCTGCGCGGGATTCGTGCGCCAGCAGGTCAACCAGCAGCTGAGCATTCCGCGAGAGTTGGTGCGCCGCTTCGAGCCCCGGCTGCAGGAGCTGATCGGCTACGGGTTGTTCGCCGGGAAGATGGGCCGAATCGACTGGCGGCCACCCGCGGACTATCTCGACGGCGACAAGCACCCGTTCCTCGACGCGGTGAGCGACCGTTTGCAGCGTCCGGCGTTGCGGCGCTGAAAGCCTCCGGTCCCTAGGACAGTTAGCTGGAGTGTCGACGGGCCCGCGCCACGGCTGAACGGCTGGATCCCACCCGTGGGTCAATCACCTTCACCGCGAACGCCGGACCCACCGATGGGCGCACCCCGCCACGCGCCAGGGGTGCCTTGCTGTCGTCACGGATAGTTTGCTCAAACCACTCAGTGACCGCCCGAATAGCGATAGCATCATCAAGTCCATCGCTCGGCCAAGGCGGAGCGGTGGGTTATTCGTGAGTACAGCGAGGTGCCCGATGACGTATGTACTGGTCTCGCCGGAGATCATGGCCTCGGTGGCCGCCGACGTGAAAAGCATCGGCGCGCTCCTCGCCAACGGGAACGCGGCGGCGGCCACTCCCACGACGAACGTGGCCAGCGCGGCGGCCGACGAGGTGTCGACAGCAATCGCGGCGTTGTTTTCCCAGCACGCGAAGGAATATCAGGCGCTGGCCGGGCGGGCCGCGGCGTTTCACGACCAGTTCACGACCAACCTGCTGGCCGGCGCGAATTCGTATGTTGCAGCCGAGGCCACCAACGCGGCGGACGGGCTGATGGCGGTGATCAACGCGCCCACCCAAGCGCTGCTGGGGCGCCCGCTGATCGGTAACGGCGCAAACGGGACAACCGTCAATGGTGTGGGGACGGCTGGCGGTCCGGGTGGGATCTTGTACGGCAACGGTGGTAACGGTGGGGCTAGCGCCAACCCGGGAGCACCGGGCGGCGCCGGCGGGGCCGCAGGCCTGATCGGCAACGGCGGCCTAGGCGGGCTCGGCGGGCCGGGCGGCCCGGGCGGTGTCGGCGGCACTGGCGGATTCCTGCTCGGGGCCGGCGGCGCCGGCGGCGCCGGCGGGACCGGTACCACCGGTGCGATCGGCGCTGCCGGTGGCGTGGGCGGCGACGGCGGCGCCGGCGGGAGCGCCGGGTGGTTCGGCCAAGGCGGAGCCGGTGGCGCCGGCGGGGCCGGCGGCACCGGTGGTGCGGGCTCACCGGGCCAGGAGGGCGGTACCGGTGGGGCCGGTGGTCGCGGCGGAGTCGGCGGCAGTGCCGGGCTGTTCGGTCACGGAGGCGCCGGCGGCGGCGGCGGCACCGGCGGCGCCGGCGGTGTGGGCTTGGCCGGGGAGCCGGGCAAGATCACCGGCGGTTTCGGCGGCCACGGCGGCCACGGCGGCGACGGAGGGGCGGGCGGCAACGCCGGCAGCTTCGGCACCAATGGCAGCGGCGGTCGCGGCGGCGACGGAGGGGTCGGCGGCATCGGCGGCGCCGGTGCCGCCGATACCGGCAGCGGCGCCGGCGCGGGCGGTTTCGGCGGCGATGGCGGCGACGCCGGAGCCGGCGGGGCCGCGGGCACCGGCGGCACCGGCGGGTCGGCGGGTGTCTACGGCAATGGTGGCAATGGCGCGTTCGGCGGCACCGGCGGGGCCGGCGCCAGCGCCGCGGCCGGCACCGGTCTCAGCGGTACCAATGGCGGGGCCGGCGGACAGGGCGGGTCCGGCGGCAATAGCGGCCCCGGCGGCACCAACGGTAGCGGTGCCGACGGCGCCCCCGGCGGCGCTGGAGGGGACGGCGGCAGCGGCACCGCCGACACCGGCGCGGGCGCCGGCGCCGGCGGAAACGGCGGAAAGGGCGGCGCCGGCGGCGCCGCCGGCCTCGCCGGCAAAGGCGGCACCGGCGGCACCAGTGGCACCGGCGGCACCGGCGGCGCCGGGGGCGCGGGCGGCGCCGGTGCTGCGGGCGCATCCGACTCCGGTCACACGGGCGGTACCGGCGGCATGGGCGGCGAGGGCGGCAACGGCGGCAATGGACTGCCCGGTGCTACGAACGGCAACGGCGGGGTGGGCGGGGCCGGCGGCGACGGCGGCGACGGCGGCAGCGGCACCCCGGATACCGGCAGCGGTGGCGGCCCGGGTGGCTTCGGCGGCTACGGCGGCGACGGCGGCGCCGGCGGCCAGCCCGGGCACGGCAACGGCGCCGCCGGCATCGCGGGCACCGGCGGCGCCGGCGGGGACGGCGGCGACGGCGGGGCGGGCGCTCAAGCCGGGTCGAGCGGCGTCGGCGGCTACGGAGGCGACGGCGGTTACGGCGGGGACGGCGGTTACGGCGGCAACGGCATCACCGGTGCCGGTGGCACCGGCGGTGCCGGTGGCGACGGCGGCAACGCCGGCCCCGGCGGTAGCGGGGCGAATTGGGGCACCGGGGGCACCGGCGGCACCGGCGGCGGGGGCGGCTTCGGTGGTGCCGGCAAACTCGAGCAACCCGGCGGGGCGGGCGGGGCCGGCGGCACCGGTGGCAACGGCGGCAACAGCGGCCCCGGCGGAACCGCCGGCAACGGCGGCACCGGTGGCGTCGGCGGTGGCGGCGGCTACGGCGGCCCGGGCGACTACCAAGAAACGGGATTCGCGGGCGGGCCCGGCGGCACCGGCGGCACCGGCGGGAACCCGGGCACCGGGGGGGCCGCGGGTGTCGGCGGCAACGGGGGCGCCGGCGGTGTCGGCGGCGGTGGGGGCTACGGCGGCACCGGCCGCGAATCGGCAGGCGCCACGGGCGGGGTCGGCGGCACCGGCGGCACCGGCGGCAACCCCGGCCCCGGCGGCGTCGGTGGCAACGGCGGTGACGGCGGCATCGGCGGACCCGGCGGCTACGGCGACACCGGCATCGGAACGGTGGGCTACGCCGGTGGCACCGGCGGCCAGGGCGGCACCGGCGGTACCCCCGGCCCCGGTGGCGCCGCCGCCGGCAACGGCGGCCAGGGCGGCAGGGGCGGCACCGGCGGCTACGGCGGCAGCGGCAACGAAACAGCCGGGTACGCCGGTGGAGCGGGCGGCCAAGGCGGCGCCGGCGGGACCGGCGGCTCGGCCGGTGCCGGCGCCGCCAACGGCAACGGCGGCGCCGGTGGCGAGGGCGGCCTGGGCGGCAAGGGCGGTTACGGCGGCTACAGCGGCACCACCTACGCCGGCGCGGCCGGCGGCGACGGCGGCGCCGGCGGCAACGGCGGCAAAGGCGGGCAACCTGGCAGCGGAGCGGGCAGCGCGGGCAGCATCGGAGGCGCGGGCGGCGGCGGCGAAGGCGGGCTCGGCGGCACCGGCGGCACCGGCTACTACGGCGGCAATGCCGGCCCCGGCGGCCAGGGCGGCCAGGGCGGCACCGGCGCCGACGGTGCGCCTGGTCAGGCCGGCGGAACGGGCGGGACCGGCGGGCCCGGCGGGACTGGCGGGACCGCGTCCGGCACCGGCAACGGCGGCACCGGCGGCCAGGGCGGCACCGGCGGCGCCGGCGGCATGGGCGGCAGCGGCACTACACCCGGGCAGGCCGGCGGCGCCGGTGGGGCCGGCGGGTTCGGTGGGACCGGCGGCAACGGCGGAAAGGCCTCCGGCGGCGACGGTGGCGACGGCGGCACCGGCGGCGACGGCGGCCCCGGCGGTGATGGTGGCGATGGCGTCGGCGCGCCCGGCGGGGCCGGCGGCACCGGCGGTACCGGCGGCAATGGCGGCAACGGCACCCCACCGAACGGCACCAACGGCGGCCCCGGCAACCCCGGCGCGGACGGCCTCGACGGCCAAAGCCTCTAGTTTGCGCGGGTCGGTACTACGTGGTCGGGGTGTTGGGTTGATCGGCCGGTTGTTGGGATCGTGGGGTGTGCCCGATGGTTTCGATGATGGTGGTTTGTTCGAGGTTGACCCCGCTGTCCGGGTAGATCCTGAGTTCTTTGCCGCCGAAGCCGTCGGTGGACAAGGCTTTCGGCTGTTCGACCCGGATCAGGGGTTGGTGTTGCCCTGGTCGCTGGTTGAGTGGCTGCCGGTCGGACACTGCCCGGTTTATCGCCGATCTGGTCGATGAGCATTGGGATCTTAGGCCGTCTACCCCGAGGGGCGCGGCGGCGCGCGTTATGACCCGCGGTTGAGGGTGCGCGTTGTGCTCGACGGCTTCACCACCATGGTGCTTTTTCGCGGGTGGTCGAGACCAGATGCGTCGATGACGTGTCGTTTCGCCCGCTGGCGGGTGGGGTGGCCCCCGATGGGCGGGCGATCGACCGGTTGTTGTCAACGCTGAGCGCTGGGGCTGTTGTTTGTGCAGGCCTTGGCGTGGTGTCGGGCCGCGGGAATAGTCGGGTGGGCCGGGATGTGGGACCAAGGTGCGCGCCAGCGCCTCCATACGCATAGCGATGGGCTCTGCGCGGGTGAGTGAGAAGGTAAAGGGGCCAACACCAGCCAAGCCCCCGCCAGCTTCTTGCTGTTGCCGGCTATTGCCCGGCCACCAACCCCGACGCCGCACCGAGTTTCATATCGCCACCGGACGTTACCGCCGCGACGACCCGCCACCGGGCGCCCCACGTGGACGTATCCCCCAACGACGCCACCGCAAAACAGCGCATGACCGGCAACCTCACGACCCCATAAAGGCCGCAACATCTATGCCCGCCGCAAGGCGATCGTCGAACCGGTATGCGGCCAAATGCACACCCGGCAACACGCCAAACAACTCCTGCTTCGCGGGCTCGATCAGCCCCACGGCGAATGGCTACTGCCGGCAACCCGCCACAACCTGCGCAAACTGCACGGCCACGTCGGCGTCACCGGACCGGCCAGCATTGCGGCCCGCTGACCCGCCCGTCGATTCCCGGGCGCCTGAACACACGAGTCTGCATCCAAGACGCCCAGTCTGCGCCCAGCGTGCCGCGGACCGCGATTTCGTCGCCCTCAGCGCAGACTGAACACCTCACCCGGGGTCGGGCAACGCCGGACCCCGGGAACCGTTACCGACCCGCACCCCTAGCCGGTGTGCAGTCGGCGAAAGTATTCCACCGTGCGGCGTATGCCGTCGGCCAGCTCAACCTGCGGGCGCCAGCCCAAAACCCGTGCGGCCAAACCGATGTCGAGGCAGGAGCGCTTCAGGTCGCCCAGCCGCGGCGGGTGAAACTCCGGGTCGTCGGGCCCGCCGACGGCCGCGGCCACCGCGGAATGCAGTTGGCGGTCCGAGGTTTCCAGGCCGGTCCCGATGTTGAAGCGCTGCCCACCGCCGGCATCACCGGACGCCTTGATGAAGGCATCCACCACGTCGTCGACGTACACGTAGTCACGGGTGTTGGTGCCGTCGCCGAACACCTTGGTGGGCTTACCCGACAGCAGGGCCTGGGCGAAAATCGCGACCACGCCGGCTTCGCCGTGCGGATCCTGCCGCGGGCCGTAGACGTTGGCCGGGGCGATGTGCGAGCAGTCCAGGCCGTAGAGATGCCGAAACGTGTTCAGGTAGATCTCGCCGGCCACCTTGCCGGCGGCATACGGCGACGCCGGGTCGGTGGGCGCCGTCTCGGGGGTCGGGTACTGCGGTGGGGTGCCGTAGATGGATCCCCCCGACGAGGTGTGCACGACCTTGCGCACACCGCTGAGCCGGGCTGCCTCGGCGAGACGCACGGTGCCGACGACGTTGACCGACGCGTCGAATTGCGGATCGGCCACCGAATTGCGGACGTCGATTTGGGCCGCGAGGTGAAACACCACCTCGGGGCGGTACTCGGCGAGGATCGCCTGCAAATCCGCGGTGACGATATCCGCCTCGAGGAAAACGTGGGCGGGGTTGCCGGCGAGATGCTCGAGATTGGTCGCGCGACCGGTCGCGAAATTGTCCAGCCCCACCACCGTGTGACCGTCGGCCAACAGACGGTCGACTAGCGTCGACCCGATGAAACCGGCTGCCCCGGTAACCAGTGCGCGCACCGGCCCACCATACCGGCGGGTCGTGCTGGGCGCCGCGGTGCTGATCTCGGTGCAGCTGGCGATCCGCGCGGTGCTGGCCTTCGGTGGCTACTTCTACTGGGACGATCTGATTCTTGTGGGCCGGGCCGGCACCCATGGCCTGCTGTCGCCGTCGTACCTGTTCGACGAC
Source organism: Mycobacterium lacus (assembly GCF_010731535.1). Lineage (NCBI taxonomy): Bacteria > Bacillati > Actinomycetota > Actinomycetes > Mycobacteriales > Mycobacteriaceae > Mycobacterium > Mycobacterium lacus. The sequence goes on along the minus strand of NZ_AP022581.1, from coordinate 4,959,615 downwards.
CATGACGGCCATGTCATGCCGGCCGCGTTCCTGGTCGCCGGCGCGATTATCCGTGCGGCGCCGCTGATGTGGATCGGGCCGGCCATCAGTCTGGTGGTGCTGCAGCTGCTGGCCTCGCTGGCGTTGTTGCGGGCGCTGTTCGTCATCCTCGGCTGGCGACCGGTGCTGCTGATCCCGTTGGCCTTCGCCTTGTTCACGCCGCTGGGGGTGCCCGGGTTCGCCTGGTGGGCGGCCGCGCTGAACTCGCTGCCGATGCTGGCGGCGCTGGCCTGGGTGTGCGCCGATGCGATACTGCTGGTCCGCACCGGCAACCGGCGCCACGCGGCCACCGGCGTGCTGGTGTATTTCGGTGGGCTGCTGTTCTTCGAGAAGGCCGCGGTGATCCCGTTTGTAGCGTTCGCTGTGGCCGTGCTGGTGCGCCACGTGGGAGGGGACCGACGCGCGGTGCGGACGGTGTGGCGGGCTGGAGTCCGGTTGTGGGCGCCGTCGCTGGCGCTGACCGTCGGCTGGGCGGCGCTGTACCTGACCGTGGTGGATCAGCGACGGTGGAGTTCGGACCTGGCGATGACGGCCGATCTGCTGTGGCGTTCGATCACCCACGGCGTCGTGCCGGGTCTGGCCGGCGGGCCGTGGAGCTGGGAGCGCTGGGCCCCGGCCTCCCCCTGGGCCACTCCCCCGCCGCTGGCGATGGCGCTTGGCTGGGTGGTGCTGGTTGGCACGCTGGTGTTATCGCTGATGCGCAAACGGCGCATCGGCCTGGTGTGGCTGACCGCGGGCGGATACGTCGTCGCCTGCCAGGTGCCGATCTATCTGATGCGGTCGTCGCGGTTCACCGCGCTCGAACTGGCCCAGACCCTGCGGTATTTCCCAGACCTCGTCGTCGTGCTGGCGCTGCTCGGCGCGGTCGCGTTCACCGCGCCCGACCGGGACGTGTCGGGCTGGCTGGACGCCTCGCGGACACGCACCGTGGCCACCTTCGGCGCGGCGGGGTTGTTCGTGGCCAGCAGCCTGTATTCGACGGCGACGTTCCTGATCTCCTGGCGCAACAACCCGGCCGAGCCCTACCTGAAGAATGCGCGCGCGAGTTTGGCGGCCGCGCATGCGAATTCGACTGCATCGCTGCTGGATCAGGAGGTCGATCCGCTGGTGCTGCAACGGGTGGCGTGGCCGGAGAATCTGGCCAGCCACATGTTCGCGCTGCTGCCCGATCGGCCCGAATTCGCCACGGCGACAACACAATTACGGATGCTGACTAGCTCAGGCCGGCTGATTGACGCGAAGGTGACCTGGGTGCGGACCATCGCGCCGGGGCCGATGCCGCACTGCGGCTATTTCGCGCAGCCCGATAAGCCAGCGCGCCTGATCCTCGACGGGCCGCTGCTGCCGGCGGACTGGACCGTCGAACTCAACTACCTGGCCAACAGCGACGGCTCGATGACGGTGTCACTCACGCAAGGACCCGGCGTCAAGGTGCCGGTGCACCCGGGGCTCAACCGCGTGTACGCGCGGGTGCCCGGCGCCGGAGACGCGATCACCGTGCGAGCCAACACCACGGCACTGTCGTTGTGCATCGCGTCGGGACCGGTGGGGTTCCTCGCGCCGGTGTGACCGGCCCCGTCCTTGCGGCGGTTCGGATGCGCGGGGATAAATTTCGGGCAATCCCGAAACCTGTTGCCGTGGCGAGCGATACGATTCGACCGTCGCAGGTGTCAATGGCCGCCGTGGACATCGGAGGTTTGTCGGATGTCTGTACTACTAACCGCAGCGCCGGACATCATGGCGTCGGCCGCGACGGGTTTGGCGAACATCGGATCAGCGATCAACGCAGCTAACTTTACGGCCGCAACCCCGACCACCAACCTGCTGGCCGCCGCCGAGGATGAGGTGTCGGCCGCAGTCGCCGCGCTGTTCGCCTCCCACGCCCAGGCGTACCAGGCCCTCAGCATCCAAGCAGAGGCGTTTCACCAGCAGTTCGTGCGGGCCCTCCACGTGGGCGCGGCCTCCTATGCCAATGCTGAGGCCGCCAACGCCTCGCCCCTGCAGGAACTCCTCAATGTGGTCAACGCGCCCAGCATTGCGCTTACCGGACGCCCACTTTTCGGCAACGGCGCCAACGGCGCGCCGGGGACCGGGCACGACGGCGCTCCCGGCGGGTGGTTGATCGGCAGTGGCGGGGCCGGAGGGACTGGCGGCTTGAGTCACCCAGATGGCGGTAACGGCGGGGCCGCCGGGTTATTCGGCAACGGCGGGGCGGGGGGCGCCGGCGCGAAGAACTCACTAGCCGGCCCTGGCGGCAAGGGCGGGGCGGGCGGAACCGGCGGATTGTTCGGCGCCGGCGGCGCCGGTGGCGCCGGCGGATTCTCGCAGATGGGCGATGGCGGCAACGGCGGCGCCGGTGGCGCCGGCGGGCTGTTCGGCGCCGGCGGCGCGGGTGGCACCGGAGGCACCGGCGGGAACGGCGGCGGAACAGGCGGGGCCGGCGGCGCCTCCGGCCTGTTTGGCGTGGGAGGCATCGGCGGCACCGGGGGCGCCGGAGGAACCGGCAGTGGCGGCGGCGGCGGCAACGGCGGCAGCGCCGTATTCATCGGCACCGGCGGGGCCGGGGGCACCGGCGGGGCCGGGGGCACCGGCGGTGACGGCGGCAACGGCGGTTGGGGCGGCAACGGCGGGTATTTTGGCACCGGCGGGGCCGGCGGGACGGGCGGATCCGGCGGCGCGGGCGGGATTGGCGGCATCGGTGGCAATGGCGGGCTGCTCGTCGGCACCGGCGGCGACGGCGGCGCCGGCGGCATCGGCCGCGATCTCGGCGGAGCCGGCGGCGCCGGAGGAAACGCCGGCATCCTCATCGGTTCTGGCGGCAACGGCGGCGCCGGTGGGTTCGGCAATACCGACGTGGGCGGAGACGGAGGGATCGGCGGCCAGGCCGGGCTGATTGGCAACGGCGGGAACGGCGGGGACGGCGGAGGAACGGCGGCGGTCTTCCCCGTCACGGGAAGCAATGGCGGCGAGGGCGGTAACGCCACGCTGATCGGCAACGGTGGTAACGGCGGCAACGCCGGATCCGGCGCAACCGGCGGCAACCCAGGCACCGGCGGTGACGGCGGGTTGCTGCTGGGCGAGAACGGGTTGAACGGGCTCACCTAGCCGGCGGGCGCGAGGGCGCGCAAAGTGTCAACCGCGCCGGCGTGTCGCTTACAACACGCGCGCTCGCGCCCAGGCATTGAGCCACCTAGGAGAATCGAACTCCTGACCTGCTCATTACGAGTGAGCCGCTCTACCGACTGAGCTAAGGTGGCATGCCCTCGCGCCGGGCGGCACGAGTCTACGGCAGGCGCGCCGGCCGACCCAAGTCTGATTGCCCGGCTCTCCCCCGCAAGCGGGCGGTACCCCCACCGCAGGCCGCCTTCAACGGCCTGCATCGCGCCAGGCCAAGTGGACTAGCGCAGTTCCTGGCCAACGGTGGCGACCATGGCGTCGACGGCGAACTTGGGCTTGACGTTGATTGCCAAGGCTTCCCGGCACGCAAGCACGGCCTCGATGCAGCGCAGCAGCCGCTCGGGTGTGGCGTGCGCGGCCAGCGCGGCGACCCGATCGGACATGTCGGGGTGGTTGGCGCGCACGCTGCCGGCATTCGACGAGACCACCAGCGCATCCCGGAAGTACGTCGCCAAGTCGATCAGGGCCCGGTCCAAGGCATCGCGCGAGGCCCGGGTCTGGCGCGATTTCTGCCGCCGCTCGAGATCCTTGATCGCACCCGTGACGCCGCGCAGCGTGCCGGCGGTGCCCTTACCGGTGCCGCCGGCCCCCAGGGCGGTCCGCAGCTCCTCGGTCTCGGCCTCGGCGCGTGGCGCGGTCAAGATCAGGGCCTCGGTTTCCGCGGCGGCCACCAACTCCTCGGCGGCGGCATACGCCCGCGACGGCGTCGCGGCGTCGCGGACCAGCCCCAACGCCCGCTCCCGTCGCTGCCGGGCCTCCGGGTCGGTGGCCAGCCAGCGCGCCCGCCCGACATGCCCGCCGCTGACCGACGCCGCCCAGTTCGCCGTCTCGGCGTCCAGCCCGTCGCCGTGCATGAGCACCTGCGCGATGGCGGCGGTCGATGGGGTCACCAGCGCAACATGGCGGCACCGGGATCGCAGCGTGACCGCGATGTCTTCGGGATCCACCGACGGCGCGCACAGCAGGAACACCGTCGACGGCGGTGGTTCCTCGACGACCTTGAGCAGAGCGTTTCCGGCGCCTTCGGTCAACCGATCGGCGTCTTCGATCACCACGATCTGCCAGCGCCCGGTAGTGGGCCGCCGCGACGCGATCTGCACGATGGCGCGCATCTCGTCCACGCCGATGGACAGGCCCTCGGGAATTACCCTTCGCACGTCGGCGTGCGTGCCGGCCATCGTCGTCGTACATGCCCGGCAGCGCCCGCACCCAGGCTCTTCGTCGGAAGTGCACTGCAGCGCGGCCGCGAAGCACAAAGCCGCAATCGAGCGCCCGGAGCCCGGCGGACCGGTGATCAGCCAGGCGTGTGTCATAGTCCCCGTGCCCGACGAGCTGTGATTCGAATCACCACGGTCCGCCTTGGCCGCGGCCAGCAGCTCGGCTTCCACCGCTTGCTGGCCTACCAGCCGCGTAAACACCCCGGACATCATCGGTAACAGTAGTAAGCGCTGCAGACAGATACCGATCAGCGGCCATGTCGAAACAATTCCGTGATCTTCACCCATCTTTCGGCAGCTTCAGGCGACTTGCCGGGGGTGCGGTAAGTTTCCGACGAGTCCCCGGCGACCGATACGGTGGGCTCATGGCTACCGTGGCGGCACTGCCCGGGCGAATCCACGCATTCGTCCGGTGGGTGGTGCGCACCCCGTGGCCGCTGTTCTCGCTCGGCATGCTGCAGGCCGACATCATCGGCGCCCTGTTCGTGCTCGGCTTCCTGCGTTACGGCCTGCCCCCCCACGACCGCATCGAGCTGCAGGATTTGCCTCGCGCCAACCTGGTGATCTTCACGATCTCGGTGATCGTGGTGTTCCTCGCCGGGTTCGCGGTGACCGTGAAACTTCTGATGCCGGTCTTCCGCTGGCAGCGCCGCGACAACCTGCTCACCGAGGCCGATCCGGCCGCCACCGAGCTGGCCCGCAGCCGCGCATTGCGGATGCCGTTCTACCGCACCCTGATCAGCCTGGCGTCCTGGTGCATCGGCGGTGTGGTGTTCATCGTCGCGAGCTGGTCGGTGGCCAAGCACGCGGCGCCCGTCGTAGCGGTCGCCACCGCGCTGGGCGCCACCGCCACCGCGATCATCGGTTACCTGCAATCCGAGCGGGTGCTGCGGCCGGTAGCCGTGGCCGCCCTGCGCAACGGTGTGCCGGAGAACGTCAAGGCACCGGGGGTGATCCTGCGGCTGATGCTGACCTGGGTGCCGTCCACCGCCGTGCCGCTGCTGGCTATCGTGCTGGCGGTGGTGGCCGACAAGGTTTCCCTGCTGCACGCCGCGCCGGAAAGTTTGTTCAATCCCATCCTGTTGCTGGCGCTGGCGGCGTTGACCATCGGGCTGGTCAGCACCCTGTTGGTGGCCATGTCGATTGCCGATCCATTGCGTCAGCTGCGCTGGGCGCTGTCCGAGGTGCAGCGCGGTAACTACAACGCCCACATGCAGATCTACGACGCCAGCGAGCTGGGGTTGCTGCAGGCCGGCTTCAACGACATGGTGCGTGAGCTGTCCGAGCGGCAGCGGCTGCGCGACCTGTTCGGTCGCTACGTCGGCGAAGACGTGGCCCGCCGGGCGCTGGAGCGCGGCACCGAGTTGGGTGGTAAAGAACGCGACATCGCGGTGCTGTTCGTGGACTTGGTCGGCTCCACCCAACTGGCCGCGACGCGACCGCCCGCCGAGGTCGTCAGCCTGCTCAACGAGTTCTTCCGAGTGGTGGTCGATGCCGTCGGCCGCCATGGTGGGTTCGTCAACAAGTTCCAGGGCGACGCGGCGCTGGCGATCTTCGGCGCACCCATCGAACACCCCGATGCCTCCGGTGGCGCGCTGGCGGCCGCCCGTGAGCTGCACGACGCGCTGTTACCGGTGCTCGGTTCGGCGGAGTTCGGCATCGGGGTGTCGGCCGGCAGGGCCATCGCCGGACACATCGGCGCCCAGGCCCGCTTCGAGTACACCGTGATCGGTGACCCGGTCAACGAGGCCGCCCGGCTCACCGAGCTGGCCAAGCTCGAGGAGGGTCATGTGCTGGCGTCGGCGATCGCGGTCAGCGGCGCGCTCGACGCCGAAGCTTTGTGCTGGGACGTCGGCGAGATCGTGGAGCTGCGCGGGCGCACCGCACCTACCCAGCTGGCCCGGCCGCTGAATCTGGCCGCCCCCACAGAAATGTCCAGCCCAGAGGTGTCCAGCCCAGAGGTGTCCAGCGAGATCATGTAGGCCGCGAGCGTAACGGCACTGCGAAAAATCCCGGCCGAATTCGCGGCCACGTTGCGCTCGCGGGCCTGCCAGCACCGCGGCTATCCGCGCTTGGCGGCCTTCTTCGCCGGGGCCTTGCGGGTGGTCTTCTTCGCGGACCGCTTCGCCGGGCCCCGGGCCCGTCGGTCGGCAAGCAGCTCGGCGGCACGCTCGTCGCTGATCGACAGCACGTCGTCGCCCTTGCGCAGGCTGGCGTTGGTCTCACCATCGGTGACGTACGGCCCGAATCGGCCGTCCTTGATGACCATCGGCTTGCCCGACGCCGGATCGGTCCCCAGCTCACGCAGCGGCGGCGCCGAAGCGCTTTGTCGCCCAGAGCGTTTCGGCTCGGCGTAGATCTTCAGCGCTTCGTCCAAAGTGATGGTGAACAGCTGATCCTCCGTTGCCAACGACCGAGAATCCGTGCCGCGCTTCAGGTATGGTCCGTAGCGTCCGTTCTGCGCGGTGATCTCCTCACCCGAAGCGGGGTCCACGCCCACCACCCGGGGCAGCGACAGCAGCTTCAACGCATCCTCGAGCGTGACCGTCTGCAAGTCCATGCTGCGCAACAACGAACCGGTGCGGGGTTTGAGACGGGTGGGCTTCTTACCCTTTTTGACCCCGACAGCGCCACCCTCGTCGGGCAGGGCCTCGGGCAGGATCTCGGTCACGTAAGGCCCGTACCGGCCATCTTTGGCGACGATCTCGTGGCCGGTTTCCGGATCCACGCCCAGCACACGTCCCTCTTGCGGTGTCGCGAAGAACTCCTCGACCACCTCGAGGGTGAGCTCATCAGGGGTGAGCGTGCCGTTCAGGTTGGCCCGCTGCGGTGTGGGCTCACCGTTGTCGCCGGTGACCAGCCGCTCCAGGTAGGGCCCGTTCTTGCCCACCCGGACATAGACGGGCCGGCCCTGTGCATCGTCAAACAGCTTGATGGAGTTGACTTCTCGGGCGTCGATGCCTTCGAGGTTGACACCCACCAGCTTCTTGAGGCCACCGGAGCGGGCTACCGAACCGGGCACACCGTGGTCCCCCCCGAAGTAGAAGTGGTTGAGCCAGTTGGTGCGTTGCTCGTGCCCATTGGCGATCTCGTCGAGTTCGTCCTCCATCGCGGCGGTGAAGTCGTAGTCGACGAGTCGGCCGAAATGCTGCTCGAGCAGACCGGTGACGGCGAACGCCACCCAGGACGGCACCAGGGCGCTGCCCTTCTTCTGCACGTAACCGCGGTCCTGGATGGTCTTGATGATCGACGAGTAGGTTGACGGGCGGCCGATGCCCAGCTCCTCGAGCGCCTTGACCAGCGACGCCTCGGTGTAGCGGGCCGGCGGGTTGGTGGCGTGCCCGTCCGGGTTCAACTCGATGACATCCAGCCGCTGACCCGGGGTGAGATGGGGCAGCCGCCGCTCGGCGTCGTCGGCCTCGCCGCCGGCGAGCTCGTCCACGGTTTCCACGTAGGCCTTGAGGAACCCGGGGAAGGTCAGGGTGCGCCCGGAGGCCGAGAACACGACGTGCCGCTCGCCGGCTCGGCCTTCGATCCGCAGGCTCAGCGTGGTGCCACGTGCATCGGCCATCTGCGAAGCCACGGTGCGCTGCCAGATCAGCTCGTAGAGCCGGAATTCGTCACCGTCGAGCTCGCGACGCACCGCGTCGGGGGTGGCGAACGTCTCGCCGGCGGGCCGGATGGCCTCGTGCGCTTCTTGCGCGTTCTTCACTTTGCGGGTGTATTGCCGAGGAGATCCGGAGACGTACTCGTCGCCGTAGAGCTGACGCGCCTGGGTGCGCGCCGCGTTGATCGCCGATTCCGACAGTGTCGTCGAGTCGGTGCGCATATAGGTGATGTAGCCGTTCTCGTACAGCCGCTGGGCGAGGCTCATCGTCCGCTCCGCGGAGAACCGCAACTTACGGCCGGCCTCCTGCTGCAGCGTGGACGTCATGAACGGCGGGTAGGGACGCCGCGTGTAGGGCTTCTCCTCCGCCGACGCCACGGTCAGCCGCGCGCCGTCCAGTCCCGCCGCCAGCGCGGTCGCGCCGGCCTCGTCCAGCACGACGATTTCGTCGGCCTTGCGCAGCGCGCCCAGCGAGTCGAAATCGCGGCCGGTGGCCACGCGCAGGCCGTCGACGCTGGTCAGCCGGGCGGTGAAGGTGGGCGGCTGCGCCTTCGGGTCGGACACGCTGGCGTCCAGCTTGGCAACGATGTCCCAGTAGGACGCGCTGCGGAACGCCATGCGGTCGCGTTCCCGCTGCACGATGATGCGGGTGGCCACCGACTGCACCCGGCCCGCCGACAGCTTGGGCGCGACCTTCTTCCACAGCACCGGGCTGACCTCGTAGCCGTACAAACGGTCCAGGATGCGGCGCGTCTCTTGCGCGTCGACCAGGTCGATGTCCAGGTCGCGGGGGTGCTCGGCCGCCTCGAGGATCGCCGGCTTGGTGATCTCGTGGAAGACCATCCGCTTGACCGGTATGCGCGGCTTCAGGGTTTCCAGCAGGTGCCAGGCGATGGCTTCGCCCTCGCGGTCACCATCCGTGGCGAGATAGAGCTCGTCGACCCCTTTGAGCAGGCCCTTCAGCTCGCTGACCGTGCTCTTCTTCTCCGGGCTGATGATGTAGAGCGGCTCGAAGTCCGCGTCGACGTTGACCCCGAGCCGGGCCCACGGCTCGGACTTGTACTTCGCGGGCACGTCCGCCGCGGCGCGCGGCAGGTCGCGGATGTGGCCGCGGGAGGACTCGACGATGTAGCCGGAGCCCAGGTAACTGGCCAGTTTGCGCGCCTTGGTCGGCGACTCGACTATCACAAGTCGCCGTCCGCTCCCATTTCCGCCGCCGCCGGGAGGCTTTGTTTTCGGGTCAGCCAACTGCGCTTCCGCTCCATCTCGTATGCCGGTCCCCTGGCGGAACCGCCCCCGCAGCAGGATGACAGGTCGGCGCCGAAATTCCGGGCAATTCCCGGGAAATTCCGGTACGCCGCCGTACCCTGGCCTGCGGGCACCTGACAATTTCGCACCTGAGGGTGGGCCGATGCAAACCGACAGTAAACCGACTGGACGCCGGATGCCTGGAAACCGGGCCCGACGGGGCCACTACACACTAGGCCAGCACGCGTGCGCCGCCGCGCCGTGCGGGGGTTCCCCCACGTTCTCTACCAGGCGCGATAGCCTGCGCCGGCCACTTATCCGAAGCGCCGGCCGGCTGCCGCGGGTCCCGATCAAGGTGGGCGCGATCCCCACCCGCATCAGGGCCGACGCCAGCGGGGCATGGGTGTCCGGCGCGTGTGGATCCAGACCCAGCAGGTAGCGGTCGGCCTCCGGACGTCCCGCCGCCAGGGTCCACGCCCGCAGCTCCCTGGGCCCGGGCAGCCACCGCGCAGGCACCGTCTTGACGGCGCCGCGCGTCCACTCCGCGGCGATGCCACGCAATCGCGGGTCCACGCCCGTCCGCACCAGCGGAGTGTCTTCCTCGGTGCAGGTGATCTCGGGTACCAAACCGGCCTCGTGGATCATCTCGGCCAGCGCCGAGGCGCGCCACAGCTGATCCACCACGACCGACAGCCGAGCACCGTGAACGGGTGAGCCGACCAGCACGATCTGGCCGGAGGCCGCCAGCACCCCGCAGAGATCCGCGACCGCGGGTGGCACGGACTCCGCGGCGAAGAAGGAAAGCTGGCTCACCTTACCGACAGTAGGCCAGCTGCCGCCTGTCCCCGGTGAGCCGCGGGCACCCTCCCCGCGCGAGCAGACGCAAAAGCGCCCCAAAATGGTCCCTTTGGGGCGCTTTTGCGTCTGCTCGCCGGGTAACGAAAACCCCCCGAGAGTGCGCCGGGGGGTTTCGTCAGAGTGTGCTCGGTCTAGAGCGAGCGGACTCCCGTGGCCTGGGGGCCCTTGGGGCTGTGGCCGATCTCGAACTCGACCTTCTGGTTTTCCTCGAGGGTGCGGAAGCCCGTTCCCTGGATCTCCGTGTAGTGGACAAACACATCCGCGGAACCGTCTTCGGGGGCGATGAAGCCGAACCCCTTCTCCGCGTTGAACCACTTCACAGTTCCCTGTGGCATTTCTCGATCTTTCCTTTTCTTATGGGTGCGGGGCACCGCCTTTCGGTGCCCCGGGCCAGTCACGACCGCCATACCTCGCTGAGTCGCCGGAACTTCACCCGACCGATAACCTCGCAGGAACCGCGGCCGCAACGTCGATCCTGCGAAAGTTTGACACGAACACAGAAGCTGCGACCGCAATTAGTCAATCATGTTCATCGCGTCGGCGACAGCCTCTTGCCATGGACGGGTCCGCGAAAGGTTTCCAGATGACGAGTTTCGGCAGCGAACTGCTCGCCGCCGCGCTCGCCGGGACCGCGCCCGCCGAGCATCCGCTGCGCCACGTCGCCGAGCTGCCGGCGCGCGCTGGCCGGCCGCGCGGCTGGCCGGCGTGGGCCGATCCCGACGTGGTCCGTGCGTTCACCGAACGCGGCATCAGCGCGCCGTGGTCACATCAGGTGCGCGCCGCGGAGCTGGCTCACAGCGGCCGCCATGTCGTGGTGAGCACCGGCACCGCGTCGGGAAAGTCGTTGGCCTATCAGCTTCCGGTGCTCAATGCGCTGGCGTCGGACCCCCGGGCCCGGGTGCTGTACCTGTCGCCGACGAAGGCGCTCGGCCACGACCAGCTACGCGCCGCCTGTGCGCTGACCGCCGCCGTCCCGCGTCTGGCCGGCGTCGCGCCGACGGCCTACGACGGCGACAGTCCGGCCGAGGTGCGTCGCTTTGCCCGGGAGCGGTCTCGATGGCTGTTTTCCAACCCCGACATGGCCCACCTATCGGTGCTTCGAAACCACGCCCGCTGGGCCGGGCTGCTGCGCGGTCTTCGCTTCGTTGTCGTCGACGAATGCCATTGCTACCGCGGCGTTTTCGGCTCGAATGTGGCGATGGTGCTGCGCCGGCTGTTGCGTTTGTGCGCGCGATATTCGGCCGCTCCGACGGTGATCTTCGCCAGCGCGACGACGGCGTCACCGGGTGCGACGGCCACTGAACTGCTCGGCCAGCCGGTCGAGGAGGTCACCGAGGACGGCTCGCCGCAGGGGGCACGGACGGTGGCGTTGTGGGAGCCCGCGCTGCGGGCCGATCTGACCGGCGAGAACGGCGCCCCGGTGCGACGGTCGGCCGGCGCGGAAGCGGCGCGGGTGATGGCCGACCTGATCGTCGAGGGGGCGCAGACCTTGACGTTCGTGCGGTCGCGGCGCGCTGCCGAGCTGACGGCGTTAGGCGCCCAGGCGCGGCTGGAGGACACGGCCCCGCAACTGTCTCGTGCCGTCGCGTCGTATCGGGCCGGCTATCTCGCCGAGGACCGCAGCGCGTTGGAGCACGACCTGGCCGAGGGCCGGCTGCGCGGTCTGGCCACCACCAACGCGCTGGAGTTGGGTGTCGACATCGCCGGGCTGGACGCGGTGGTGCTGGCCGGCTTCCCCGGAACCGTCGCCTCGTTCTGGCAGCAGGCCGGGCGGTCGGGCCGGCGCGGCCAGGGAGCGCTGGTGATGCTGATCGCCCGCGACGACCCGCTCGACACGTATTTGGTCCACCATCCCGCCGCGCTGCTGGGCAAGCCCGTAGAGCGCGTCGTTATCGATCCGGGTAACCCCTACCTTCTTGGGCCCCAACTGCTTTGTGCCGCAACTGAACTACCACTCGACGACGCCGAGATTCGTTCATGGGGGGCGACAGAGGTGGCCGAGGGCCTCGTTGACGACGGGCTATTGCGGCGGCGCAACGGAAAGTACTTTCCGACGCCCGGCGTGGAACCGCATGCCGCGGTGGACATCCGGGGATCCGCCGGGGGCCAGATCGTCATCGTGGAGGCCGACACCGGGCGGCTGCTGGGCAGCGTCGGGGTGGATCAGGCACCGGCGTCGGTCCACCCCGGCGCGGTGTATCTACATCAGGGCGACAGCTACGTCGTGGACTCGCTGGATTTCCAGGAGGGGATCGCGTTCGTGCGCGCCGAGGATCCCGGCTATGCGACGTTCGCGCGGGAGATCACCGACATCACGGTCACGGGAAGCGGAGAGCGGTTGGCTTTTGGTCCCGTCACACTGGGTCTGGTGCCGGTGACCGTCATCCATCAAGTGGTCGGCTACCTGCGCCGCAGGCTCACCGGGGAGGTGATCGACTTCGTCGAGCTGGACATGCCGCGACAGACGTTGCCTACTAGCGCGGTCATGTGCACTGTCACTCCGGATGCGTTGGCCCGCAATGGCATTGATGCACCACGGGTTCCCGGTTCGTTGCATGCCGCCGAGCATGCGGCCATTGGGCTGTTGCCGCTGGTGGCCAGCTGCGACCGCGGCGACATCGGCGGCATGTCCACCGCGGTCGGGCCCGACGGGTTGCCCAGTGTCTTTGTCTACGACGGTTATTCGGGTGGGGCGGGGTTCGCCGAGCGTGGCTTCCGCCAGGCCCGCACCTGGTTGGCAGCCACGGCCGCGGCCATCGAGGCCTGCGAATGCCCGAGCGGATGCCCGTCATGCGTGCAGTCCCCCAAGTGCGGCAACGGCAACGACCCGTTGGACAAGGCCGGCGCTCTGCGGGTGTTGCGACTGGTGGTTGCCGAGCTTGGCGTGCGGTAACGCTGGGCATTTCGCACGACACGGTTGGCCCCACTACCTCGATGTCCAACGAAAGTTTCGACATTCTGGTCAACCAGCACGCCCGGCCGCCAACGCGGTTCCCCTACCACGTTGACGCTGCGGCCACGGCGCAACATGGTGCTGTGAGTTAGCTCACGAGTCGCGTTGGGAACATCCGGCGGACGGCGACCGACCCCTCGACGGTCGACCTCCACGGATCTGCATCCTGATAGCCACCACGAATACCATTTCCTCACCGCTGAAGAAATGCCGACGTGCCATCACGAAGCACAGCGAGCGGTTCCGCAATGAAGCCGCGCGCACGCCCGACAATACGGGCGAAGCTGAAAGCTACCCGGATCCAACAGGGTGCGCAAATCACCAGGGCATGGCAGCCGCGGCCCGCAGACACCGACGCCATCGACGCGCAGGTGTCGCCGACCGGCTTACCGAATCCGAGATGGGTTGGCGCCTGAACCCACGATTGTGCACCGGTAACGGTGTGACGGGCGCGGGCGGCGACGGCGGTGAGATCCGGATTCGCCTTCCCCACAACAGGATTCCCGATAACCACGCCCAGCTTCGGCGCCCTGGGCTCCAGATCAGTAGACTGCCGGTATGGGCCACGACTGGCTGCTCGTGGAGACACTCGGAGACGAACCCGCCGTGGTAGCGCAGGGCCGTCAGCTCAAGAACCTCGTCCCGATCACCACCTTCCTGCGCCGCAGTCCCTACCTCGCCGCGGTCCAAACGGCGATCACCGAGTCGCTGCAAACCGGTCAGAGTCTGACCAGCATCACCCCCAAGCGAGATCGGGTGATCCGCACCGAGCCGGTGGTGATGTCCGACGGCCGGATCCATGGTGTGCACGTGTGGACCGGCCCCGCCGACGCGGAGCCGCCCGAACGGCCGACCCCCGGCCCGCTCAAGTGGGATCTGACCCTCGGTGTGGCCACCGACACCCCGGAGTCCCTGGCCAACAGCGGCAAGAATCCCGAGGTCGAGGTCACATACGGCAGGGCCTTCGCGGAAGATCTGCCGTCGCGCGAACTCAATCCGAACGAAACCAAGGTGCTCGCCTGGGCCGTCAAGCCCGAACCTGGCCAAACACTGTGCAGCACTTGGGATCTCACCGACTGGCAGGGCATCCCCATCCGAATAGGGTTTACCGCGCGCAGCGCGCTGGAGTCGGCACCAGACGGCCGCGACCACCTGGTCGCCCGCGCGATGAACTGGCGTGCCGAGCTCAAGGGCCCGGCGGTAGCCGTCGACGACCTGGCGCAGCGGATCCTCAACGGTCTGGCGCAGGCCGGCGTCCACCGGGCTCTGGTCGACCTCAACAACTGGACCCTGCTGAAGTGGCTCGACGAACCCTGCCCCTTCTACGACTGGCGGGTCAACGAGCCCGGCCGGCCGCGGGTGCATCCCGACGATGAGCACGTAATGGCAGCCATGACAAGGGAATTCGCCACCGGTGCAACGAGCCGGGTACTGCGGCTACCCGGCAACGGCACCGCGTGGGTGCCAGTGCATGTCACCGTCAACCGGGTCGAACTCGAACCGCATACTTACGCCGGCCTGATCTCAGTGCGGCTGCCCACCGAGGACGAGCTCGCCGATGCGGGACTACCCAAAGCCGGGACGACACCACCCGAACGCACCGCTCGGTGCGGGCCGTCAGCCGGCGTTTAGCGCCACCGCTAAACGGGCGACACGAGCTCGCCGGGGTCTCGGGCCGCCGAACAATCTTTGGCGGAAACGCGCAATGTCCTCCCCGGATCACGGTAAGCTGCGACCTGCCGATTCCTTGCTGGGGATCGAGCGGTTCCCAGTTCGGTGTGACATATCGGTCATGTCGTATTGGGAGGTGCCAGATGTCGTTCGTGATCGTCGGGCCGGAGGCCCTCGCGGCGGCGGCTTCGGATTTGACGAGTCTTGGTTCGACGATCAGCGCGGCCAACGCGGCGGCGGCGGCCCGGACGACGGGGCTGCTGGCCGCGGGCGCCGATGAGGTGTCGGGTGCCGTAGCGGCGCTGTTTGGGGCGTACGGCCAGGGGTATCAGGCTCTCAGCACCCAGGCGGCTGCGTTTCACCAGCAGTTTGTGCAGACTTTGACCGCAGGTGCGGGCTCATACGCAACGGCCGAGTCCGCCGCCGCGCAGCCCTTACAGAGCCTGATCGACGTGATCAACGCACAGTTCGTGGCGCAGACCGGGCGCCCGCTGATCGGCAACGGCACCAACGGCGCCCCGGGGACGGGGCAAAACGGGACGCCCGGCGGGTGGTTGATCGGCAACGGCGGGGCCGGCGGGTCCGGAACGTCCTCAACGACCGCCGACGGCGGGCCCGGCGGCGCCGGCGGGGCCGCGGGACTGTTCGGTAGCGGCGGGGCCGGCGGGGCCGGCGGGACCACAACGGCCGCCGGCAAGGCCGGCGGGGCCGGCGGAGCCGGCGGCAACGCCATGCTGGTCGGCGCCGGCGGCGCCGGCGGCGCCGGCGGTTCATCGACAGACAACGGCGGCGGGAACGGCGGGGCCGGCGGGGCCGGCGGCAACGCCGGCATGCTCTTCGGCGCCGCCGGGACCGGGGGCGCCGGCGGGTTCGCAGCCAACAGCGTGACCCCCGCCACCGGCGGGGCTGGCGGTACCGGTGGGGCCGGCGGGCTGTTCTCCGACGGCGGGGTCGGCGGGGCCGGCGCGCAAGGCGGCAGCGGCGGGGCCGGCGGAGCCGGCGGGACTGGCGGGCTGTTCGGCACCGGCGGCACCGGTGGGGCCGGCGGGTTTGGTTTGTCCACGGCGGTCGGCCCCACCGGCGGGGCCGGTGGTGACGGTGGCGCCGGCGGGATGTTCGGCGCCGGCGGCACCGGCGGCAGCGGCGGGGCGAGCCAAGGCAGCACCGGCGGGGCCGGCGGGGCCGGCGGCGACGCCGGCATCTTCGCCCTCGGTGCGGCCGGCGGGGCCGGCGGGGCCGGCGGGGAGGGCCTCAACCCCGGCCAGACCGCGGGCGGAGTCGGCGGGGCCGGCGGCAACGCCGGCATGTTCTTCGGCTCCGGCGGCCCCGGGGGAGCCGGCGGGTTCGGCCGCACCATCGGCGGGGCCGGCGGGGCCGGCGGCAACGCCGGCCTGCTCAACGGGTCCGGCGGCGCCGGCGGCGTCGGCGGCGCCGGCATCCCCACCGGCGGTAACGGCGGGGCGGGTGGCACGCCCGGGCTGTTCGGCAACGGCGGTAACGGCGGTAACGGCGGCGCCGGCACCACCACCGGCGGCAACGGCGGGATCGGCGGCGACGCCACGCTGATCGGCAACGGCGGAAACGGCGGCAGCGGTGGGACAGGCGCGGCCGCGGGCAAGGCCGGCCTCGGCGGCCTCGGCGGGCTGCTGTTGGGTGCGGACGGATCGCCCGCTCCCCCCAGCCCCTCACCACTGCACACCCTGCAGCAGGACGTACTCGACATAGTGAATCAGCCGGTCCAGGCGATTACCGGGCGCCCGCTGATCGGCAACGGCGCCAACGGGACTCCGGGGACCGGGGCTGCCGGCGGGGACGGCGGGTGGCTGTTCGGCAACGGCGGCAACGGCGGGCACGGCGCGACCTCCGCCGCGGCTAACGGTGGGGCCGGCGGGGCCGGCGGCGCCGGCGGGATCATGTTCGGCACCGGCGGGACCGGCGGGACCGGCGGGATATCCACCGCGGCGGGTGGGAACGGCGGGGCCGGCGGCGCCGGCGGTGCGGCCCTGCTGATCGGCTCAGGCGGCACCGGCGGCAGCGGCGGGAACGCCGCTGGCGTCCCCGCCGGGAAGGGCGGGGCCGGCGGGCGCGGCGGCAACGCCGGCTTCTTCTTCGGCGCCGCCGGGACCGGCGGTCACGGCGCCGCTCCCGGTGGCGCCGGCGTCGCCGGCGCTGGCGGCGCCGGCGGCACCGGCGGGCTGTTCGCCAACGGCGGGGCCGGCGGGGCCGGCGGGGCCGGCGGAAACGGCGGGGCCGGCGGGAACGGCTTGCTCTTCGGCGCCGGCGGCACCGGCGGTGCCGGCGGCACCTTCGGCGCCGGCGGGGCCGGCGGGAACGGCGGGCTGTTCGGCGCCGGCGGCACTGGCGGCTCCGGCGGCACCGGCCAAACCACCGGTGGGGCCGGCGGGGCCGGCGGTAACGCCGGCCTACTCTCCCTCGGTGCCTCCGGCGGCGCCGGCGGCAGCGGCGGGGACGCCACCAGCACCGGCGGCAACGGCGGCGCCGGCGGCGCCGGTGGCTTGCTCTTCGGTTCCGGCGGCGCCGGCGGCGCCGGCGGGCACGGCGGCGCCGGCGGAAGCCTCACAGCGAATGGCGGCGCCGGCGGCGCCGGCGGCAGCGCCGGCTTCCTCGTCGGCTCGGGCGGCGCCGGCGGCGCAGGCGGGTCCGGCGCCAACGCGGGAGTCCTCGGCACCGGCGGCATCGGCGGTACCGGCGGCAAGGCCGGGGTGTTCGGCAGCGGCGGCGACGGCGGCGCTGGCGGGGATGGGATCACCACCGGCGGCAACGGCGGGAATGGTGGCAACGCCGTGCTGGTCGGCGACGGCGGTAACGGCGGTAACGGCGGGAAGGCTGCGGCCAACGGCAAGGCCGGCACCGGCGGCACCGGCGGGCTGCTGCTCGGCAACAACGGGAACAACGGGAAGGCGTAGCCAGCGGGCTTGCTGGCCGGTTGTTTTCGACGGCGGCGCTTCGGCGACCGAGGCGCGCCAGTGGCGACGGGGACGCGCAGCTCTACGAACATCGGGCATCAAGCAGCCCTGTTGCGCTCGTGCCCGCGATACGGGCGTCGTGCTGATCTGACGTATTGGGAGGCATCGGGTGTCGTTCGTCGTCGCGGCGCCGGACATGCTGGCGGCCCCGGCCGCCGATTTGGCGAGGATCAATTCGGCGCTCAGCGCGGTTAACGCGGCGGCGTCGGCCCCGACCACCGCGTTGGCGGCCGCCGCCGAGGATGAGGTGTCGGCCGCCATCGCCGCGCTGTTCGGATCGTACGGCGAGGCCTACCAGACAATGACAGCCCAGGTGGCAGGGTTTCCCGACCGGTTCGTGCAGGCCCTGGCCGCGGGTGCCGGCTCGTACGCGAGCACCGAGGCCGCCAATGCCGCGCAGAACCTGTTGAACGCCGTCAACGCACCCACCCAGGCACTTTCGGACGTCCACTGATTGGCAACGGCGCCAACGGTGCGCCAGGGACGGGGGCAGACGGCGAACCCGGCGGAATATTGATCGGCAACGGCGGGGCCGGCGGATCCGGCGGGCCCGGCCAAGACGGCGGTGACGGCGGGGCCGCAGGGTTATTCGGCACCGGCGGTGCCGGCGGGCTCGGCGGATTCGGCTTGCCGGGCGGTCCCGGTGGCAACGGCGGCGCCGGCGGCGCGGGCGGGCTGTTCGGCAGCGGCGGCAACGGCGGCATCGGTGGCGGCTCATCGGACGGCAACGGCGGGACCGGCGGGGCTGGCGGCGCGGGTGGGCTGTTCGGCTCCGGCGGCAAAGGCGGCGTCGGCGGCGTCAGCGCGCACGCCGTGGGGGTACCGGCGGGGCCGGTGGGGCCGGCGGCTTGTTCGGCGCCGGCGGCGCCGGTGGCGACGGTGGGCAGGCTGACGATGCCCTCGGCGGCTCCGGAGGGGCCGACGGCCACGGCGGCCGGCTGTACAGCTCCAGCGGCAGCGGCGGCGACGGCGGCAACGGCGGCCAGGACGGCGGCCACGGCGGGGCCGGCGACGCGGGCGGGCTGTTCGGCTCGGGCGGCAATGGCGGGGACGGCGGAACCGGCGGCATCAACGGCGGGGCCGCCGGAGACGGCGGCCATGGAGGAATTCTCGTCGGCGCCGGCGGGGCCGGCGGGGACGGCGGGGACGGCGGCAACGGGCAACCCGGCACTGGCGGAGCCGGCGGAGCGGGCGCGTCGGGCGGACTGTTCGGCGCAGGCGGAGCCGGCGGAGTCGGCGGCAATGCCGGACTAATCGGCAACGGCGGCGACGCCGGGACCGGCACCGCCGCTGGTAAAGCGGGCACCGGGGGCGTCGGCGGGCTGCTGCTCGGCCTAAACGGTACGGACGGGCTGCCGTAGTCCAGCGCCTGCACCCAATCAAGGCAACGAGAGTGCTGCGTCCCAAACTTGTCGTAATCGCGGCAAACCTGGATTATTCGGCCGCGGGTACCCATACAATGCGACCGTGCTGGCCGATTGCCGGCAGGGGACCGGCTGGTTGGCATGCCCTTGTTGGGTCAGGGCGAATCAGGGGGTGCCACATGTCGTTTGTTGTCGCGACGCCGGAAGCGCTGGTGGCAGCGGCCGCGGATTTGACCAACATCGGTTCGACGATCGGCGCCGCCAGTGCGGCCGCGGCCGCGCCCACGACGGCGTTGCTGGCCGCGGGCGCCGATGAGGTATCGGCGGCCATCGCGGCACTCTTCGGAGCCTATGGCCAGGCATATCAAGGCCTCAACGCGCAGGCGGCGGCCTTCCATCAACAGTTCGTGCAGGCCCTGACCGCGGGAGCCGGCTCCTATGCGGCCACCGAGGCCGCCAATGCCTCGCCGATTCAAGAGTTGCTCAACGTGCTCAATGCGCCCACCCAATTGCTGTTGGGGCGCCCGCTGATCGGCAACGGCACCAACGGCGCCGCGGGAACGGGCGCGGCCGGCGGGCCCGGCGGGATCTTGATCGGCAACGGCGGGGCCGGCGGTTCCGGCGCGGCTGGCCTACCGGGCGGGAACGGCGGGGCGGCCGGGCTGTTCGGCGTCGGCGGGGCCGGCGGACCCGGCGGCGCCACGACGACGGCGGTCGGCGGCGCCGGCGGGACCGGCGGGGCCGGCGGGTTGTTTGGCGTCGGTGGCGCCGGCGGGCCGGGCGGGTTCGGCTCTACTACGGGCGGCGCCGGCGGCGCCGGCGGGGCCGGCGGGCCCTTCGCCGCCGGCGGGGTCGGCGGACTCGGCGGGTTTGGCGGCGGCAAAGGCGGGGCCGGCGGTCCCGGCGGGATGGGCGGGATGTTCGCCGCCGGCGGTGCCGGCGGCGCCGGCGGGGCCGGCGTCCTCGGCGGGGCCGGCGGGACCGGCGGCACCGGGGGGCTGTTCGCCGCCGGCGGCGTCGGCGGCGACGGCGGGGCAGGCAACCCCATCGCCGGCGGCGGTGGCCCCGGCGGGCAGGGCGGGACCGGCGGCCTGTTCGGCCCCGGGGGCGCGGGAGGCGCTGGCGGGTTCGGCGGCGTCGCCGGCGGTGACGGCGGGGCCGGCGGAGCCGGCGGGTTCGGCGCCGCGGGCGGTGCGGGCGGCGCAGGCGGGGCAAGCAACAGCACCGGCGGATCCGGTGGGCTCGGCGGGGCCGGCGGGCCGTTCGGCGCCGGCGGCGGCGGGGGCACGGGCGGCGCCGCTGCCAGCGCCGGCGGGGACGGCGGGGACGGTGGCGTTGGCGGGGCCGGCGGGTTGTTCGCCGCCGGCGGCGCCGGCGGCACCGGCGGGTTCGGCGCCGGCACCGGCGGGACCGGCGGGGCGGGCGGCAACGGCGGCATGCTCGGCGGCAACGGCGGCGCCGGCGGCAACGCCGGCATCAGCCAGTCCGGCATCGGCGCAGCCGGGGGCGCGGGAGGCAACGCCGGCATGCTCTACGGCAACGGCGGCGCCGGCGGCAACGGCGGCACCAGCAGGTTCGGCGGGACCGGCGGGACCGGAGGGGCGGGCGGCAAGGCCGGGCTGATCGGCAACGGTGGTGACGGCGGCGTTGGCGGGGACAGCGGGTCGGCCACCGGCACCGGCGGCAACGGAGGCACGGGCGGCGACGCGTGGCTGATCGGCAACGGCGGCAACGGCGGCAACGGCGGCATCAGCGCCACGACGGGCACGCCCGGCGCCGGCGGCACCGGTGGGCTGCTGCTCGGTGTAACCGGATTACCCTAGCCCGCCGGCCCCGCCCGCGCGGCGGCCCGCGCCACACCCGTGAAGGCGACGGCCACCTCCACCGTCACGACGACGTCGAGGCCGTCCACCCCACACCGGGTGTCGCCGACTCGCATCGCACGGGCAACGGCCGTCGCCCGCTCGCAGGCCGCCGCGGCCCCCGACGGCAACCGGGCGGCGGCCGCCAACGCGGCCAGATCAGCCGCCGCCTGGGCACGGTGGCGGGCCACCACCACCGAGCCCAGGTAGGCGCCGGCGCCGGTGACACACAGCAGCACAGCGAGCATCGCGGCCGCGAGCACGGTGGCCGAGCCGCGGTCAGCGCAGCTCGGCGGCCGAGACGGCCTTGGCCGCAATATCCAACGTAGGCAACAGGTTTGAATGGGCGACGACCGTGGCAACGACGAACTCGCCGTCCCGGCGCACCTGCACCGACGCCCCGCCAGGGGCGATGCGACGGGCCGCGTCGACCGCCGAGCGGTCGTCACCGCGTGCGGCCAGACGGGCGGCCTCGCGTGCCGCGTCGACGCAGCGCACCTGCATCGACACCGCGGTGACACCGGCCAGGCACAGCACCAGCACCACGACCAGCGCGGCGATCGCCAGGGCCGCCTCAACGGTGCTGGCTCCGGCATCCGAACCTAAACCTTGGTGTTGAGCGCGCGACCGATGATGTGGTTCAACGCGGACACGATGGAGTCGCCGGTGACGACGGTATAGAGGATCGCGCCGAACGCCGCCGCCGCGATAGTCCCGATTGCGTACTCGACCGTGGACATGCCCGACTCGTCGGTCACCAACAACGTCGCCCGAGCAGCCAACACCCGAAACATGTTGAGCACCAATATATTCCTTTCTCATAACAGACCAGACTGCAGGACTTCACCGGCCAGACCGGCCACCACCGGAACAAGGCCAAGGCAGACGAACGCCGGGAGAAAGCACAGTCCCAGCGGGCCGGCGATCAATACCCCGGCGCGCTCGGCGGCCGCGGCGGCCGCATGCGCGGCGTCGTGGCGGGCCTGGGCGGCCAGATCCACGACGCCCTCGGCAAGCGCGGCACCCGAGGACGCCGAGCGCCGCGCCAACCGCAGCAGCGCGTCGGCCTGCGCATCGATCGAGCCCGCCGGCAGATCCGGCGGCATCGACCACGCGATGCTGGCATCGGCACCCAGCGCCAGCATGTCGGCCGCCCGGCACAACAACCGCGCCAACGGCGGCGGCGCCGACGGGGCGATCGCGGCCGCGGCGGTCGACACCGCCATGCCCGCCGCCAGGCACACCGCCAGCATGTCCAGGCTGGACGCTTCCCCCAACGGGTCCGGTCCGCAAGCCGGTCGGGCCCGCGGCCGATGCGTGCGGGCGGGCATCCCGGCGCGCGCCCGAACCACCGACGGCCCGGGCCCGGCCCACAACGCCATGGCCAGCAGCACCGCGGCGGTGTTCACGTCCCCACCCGATCGGTCATCCGGTCCGACCACAACAACCCGCCGCAGGCCAGCGTCAGCCCGACCACCAACACCCATCCGCCCGCGTGACCACCCAACAAGAAGCTCAACGGTCGGGCTCCGATCAGTTGCCCGAGCAGCACCCCGACCAGCGGCAGGCCCGCCAGTAGGGCCGCGGAGGCGCGGGCTCCGGCCATCCCCGCGCTCACCCGCGCCGAGAACCGTTGCCGCTCGGCGATGTCACGCTGCGCGGCGCGCATCAGAGCGGCAATCGCCAGGCCATGGTCGCTGGCCAGTTGCCAGCACACCGCGAGTCGCTCCCAGTGGGCGGGCAGCGCCGACGAGCGGGCAGCCGCGCGCAGGCCGGCCGTGACGTCGGCGCCCAAGAGTGCCCGGGCCGCTACCGCACGCATGCCGGCGGCGACCGGGCCGACGGTCTCGTCGGCGGCGACGCCGAACGCACGCACCGGATGGGCGCCGACGCGCAGTTCACCGACCAGCACATCGAGGGCGGCTTGCAGCGCCTGGCCCTCGTCCAAGCAGCGCCGCCGCCGCCGGCGGCGGCGCACACGCAGGCCCGCCGTGGAGCCCAGCACCGCGACGGCCAAGACGGTCGTCAACGGCAGCAACACGACGGCGCCCAGCGATGCGCACGCGGCGAGGTACACCAACCACCGTGTCCCGGCCCGCCGACGAACGGTCACCTGGAGGCGGCGCCGCGGCGACGACGGCAAGACCACGAGCGCAACCGACAACATCAGCGCCGCAACCGCCGGGCCGTTCATGCCGACATCCGCGCTTGCAGCAGCCGGCGCAAATCGGCCGCATCGTCGGTCATCCCGCGGTCCGCGTGCCATGCCGTGACCGCACGCACCCCGCCGCTATCGGACCGGCGCAATACCGCGATTTCAGCGAGCCGCCGACGACCGGCCCGATCGCGTGCGACGTGCAGCAGGACTTGGACCGCCGCGGCAAGCTGGCTGTGCAGCGCGGCGCGGTCCAGCCCACCGAGCGCGCCCAACGCCTCCAGCCGGGCCGGAACCTCGCCCGGGTTGTTGGCGTGCACGGTGCCCGCGCCGCCGTCGTGGCCGGTGTTCAGTGCCGCCAGCAGATCGACGACTTCGGCTCCCCTGACCTCGCCGACGACGATGCGGTCGGGCCGCATCCGCAGTGCCTGCCGCACGAGTTGGCGCACCGTCACCTCGCCGACGCCTTCCACGTTGGCGCCGCGCGCGACCAGCCTGACCACATGTGGATGCCGGGGGGCCAGCTCGGCGGCATCCTCGACACACACGATCCGCTCGGCGGGCGAGACGGCGCCCAACATCGCGGCCAACAACGTTGTCTTTCCGGCGCCCGTACCCCCGCAGACCAGAAACGCCAGTCGGGCGGCGATGATGTCGGCAACCAGCTCGGCGGCCTGGGCCGCGATCGCGCCCGCCGCGGTCAGGGCGGCCAGATCCTGAGTGGCGGGCCGCAGCACCCGCAGCGACAGGCAGGTGCCTTCGGCCGCGACGGGCGGCAACACCGCGTGCAGGCGGACCGCGAAACCCCCGGCGCCGATGCCGCTCAGCTGCCCGTCCACCCACGGCTGCGCGTCGTCGAGTCGGCGACCCGCGGCCAACGCCAGCCGCTGCGCCAAACGCCGCACCGCCGGCTCGTCGGCAAACCGAATTTCGCTGCGCCGCAAACCGTTTCCGTCGTCAACCCATACCGCGTCGGGCGCGGTGACCAAGACGTCGGTGGTGCCGTCCGCGCAAAGCAACGGTTCGAGGATGCCCGCACCGGTCAATTCCGTCTGCAATACGCGGAGATTGGCCAGTACCTCGGTATCGCCGAGGATCCCGCCGGACTCGGCCCGAATCGCGGCGGCCACCACGTTGGGCCGCAACGGGGCTGATTCCGCGGCCAGCCGCTCGCGGACACGTTCGAGCAGCGAGCCGCTCACGCGGCCCGACCCGGCTGGGCTGAAACGGGATGCCCCGATAGCACTGCAAGCACCCGACGGGCCGCCACCGTCAGCGCGGATCGCCGCCGCAATCGCAGCCCACCGTGTTCGAGCCGCACGGCCAGCCGCGGCTGGGCCTTCATGGACGTCAGCAGAGGCACGCCTGCGATGTCGGCGACCTCAGCCGCCCGCAAACCCCCCGGGGACGGTCCCCGTACCACCAACCCGATGTTGGGGTTGATGCCTGCCAGCACCGGCGCGATCGTCGCGGTGGCCGCGCACGCCCTCACGTCACACCGACTGACCAGAACGACGAGATCCGCTGTATCCAGCGCGGCTTGGGTGGCCTCGGTGAGGCGGCGGGGAAGATCGCACACTACGGTCACTCCCCCTCCTCGGCCGGCATCGACGACGGCGTCCACCGGCCCGGCGGCCACCTCGTAGCCGCGGCGGGTGCCGGACAACAGGGTGACGCCCCCGTGCCGGGGCAGCGCCTCGCGCACGGCCGACCAGTTGAGTCGACCACCCCGCAGCGCCACGTCCGGCCAGCGCAGGCCGGGCGCAGCTTCGCCCCCCACCAGCAGGTCGATCCCGCCGCCCCACGGGTCGAGGTCGATCAGCAGCGCGTCGGGGGCGGTCTGCGCCAGGGCGACGGCTAACAACGACGCGCCCGCCCCGCCGCAGCCCCCCATGACGGCGACCACCTCGCCGCGCCGCCCGCCGTCGCGGGCCGATCGCGCGTATTCGGAGGCCTCGGCGAGCGCGCGGATCAATTCACGCTCTTGCTCGGGCAGCCGCAGCACGTGCTGGGCGCCGACGGCGATGGCCGCCGCCCAGGTCGCCGGCGCGGCTTCGGGGCCGGTCAGCACGCTAACATGGGTGCGGCGCGGCAGCGCGTCCTTCCCGCACCGATCCGCCGCCGAGGGGTCGAGCACCACCGCCGCGGCCGCCAACCACGTCTTCCTGCTCACCGCGGGTCGGCCGCCGACATGAACCACCCGCACCCCGACGGCCGCGGCGACCCGATCCAGTTCGGCGCGCAATTGCGGATCGGTCAGCATCGCCAAGACGCCCGAACCCGTCGGGCCGGTGTCCGAAGTACGAGACGCGGGAGTCACCTACCCACCGTGCGGGGTCGTGACTATGAGACACCAGTCCCAAACCCGAATTTGTGGATACGTACGCAGGTGTGCACAAAGCGCTCGGAACAGCCCGGACACCACTCCCCGCAACGCGCGCACAGTCGGACTAAGCACCCTGCGGGCGAAGATTTCACCCCACAAAAGGGACGACCCCCGCCAGGGGGGGAGGAGGCGAGGGTCGTCGTGCATCAGCCCCGGGGGGTCGGACTGATGCACCCTCGGCTCGAGGCCGAGTAATGCTTACTATACACATGACAGTCCGCATTCACGCAAGTACCGCCTTTTGCCGAAAGTACAGCTTGAGCCGTGAAAATGCCGTCGAAAAGCTGTCAACATCGGTCCCGGAGCGCCGTTTTCGGGCACAGGGCCGTGGCCCCGTCGGACCGCCGCCCTATGCTGGTTCGGTGACCGTCTCCGACTCGGCCGCCCACCAGCAAACCTCACCGCAAAGAGCCGCAGGCACCGCTCCGCACGCCCGCACCGCCGCCTTCTTCGATCTGGACAAGACCATCATCGCGAAGTCCAGCACGCTGGCGTTCAGCAAACCCTTCTTCGCTCAGGGACTGCTCAACCGCCGCGCCGTGCTCAAGTCCAGCTACGCGCAGTTCATATTTCTGCTCTCCGGCGCCGACCACGATCAGATGGACCGGATGCGCACCCACATGACCAACATGTGCACCGGTTGGGATGCGGCGCAGGTGAGGGCGATCGTCAACGAAACGCTGCACGACATCGTGACTCCGTTGGTGTTCGCCGAAGCCGCGGACCTGATCGCCGCCCACAAACTGTGCGGCCGGGACGTCGTGGTGGTCTCGGCGTCGGGGGAAGAGATCGTGGCGCCGATCGCGCGTGCGCTGGGCGCTACCCACGCGATGGCGACCCGGATGGTCGTCGAGGACGGCAAGTACACCGGCGAGGTGGCGTTCTACTGCTACGGCGAGGGCAAGGTGCAGGCTATCCGGGAGTTGGCGGCCCGCGAGGGCTACCCGCTGGAACACTGCTACGCCTATTCCGACTCGATCACCGACCTGCCGATGCTCGAGGCGGTTGGCCATCCCTCGGTCGTCAACCCCGATCGCGGATTGCGCAAGGAAGCCGTCGGCCGCGGTTGGCCCGTGCTGTCGTTCTCCCGGCCGGTGTCGCTGCGCGATCGCCTCCCGGCGCCGTCGGGCGCGGCGATCGCGACCACGGCAGCCGTCGGGGTCAGCGCGCTTGCCGCCGGAGCGGTCACCTACGCGGTGCTACGCCGCTACGCCTTCTAGCAAACGCCTCGCGGGCGCAATCCGATGCCGCCTCGCGACCTTCGCTCAAATTGGCCCTTGCTGTGTCAAGCGGCTAGTAGTACAAAGGAACCACGGAAGCCCGGTGAGGCCTAGGTCGATCCGGAAGAGAAGGTTCGATCTCCCGACCCGGGCGCCTAAACACGGTTCCCGGCACCCACGCGGAGTCATAGCCGCGATAATGGCAGAAGTGTTGCGGGCCTGCGTAATTGCGAAGAATGGATGGTCGCGACGGCCCTTTGGGTGGGGCTGCAACCGGAAGTGTCGCAAGATCGCCGAGGCCACCCACGCAGCCGAAGAAGTGCACGCATGGTAACCGAGATCCGTGTCGGCGGGCGGCGATTCGAAACCCTCGATCGCCGCCCGCTTTTTGCATTGCCGAAACGGTTATTTGCGAGGGCCCCCAGCTACCAACTCGGCGATCGACACGGCCTCCTGCGCACCGGCTTGCATCGCCCGGCAGCACAGCACCAGCCAGCCCGCCACACCCTCGGCCGTGCCCTCGGCGAATCCGCGTGCGGCGTCGCGGTAATTCACGGGTTGCCGCATCCAACTGACCTCCGGCACACCCAGTCCGTGCGGATCCAGCCCGGTGGCGATCGTCACCAGTCGCGACACCGCGCGCGCCACCACGCCGTCGGCACCGCCAAACGGCTTCAGCGTCAACAGCTCCCCGTGTGCGACCGCGGCAACCACCGGCGCCGACGCCCGCGTCGGACGGGTCACCACGTCGGCGAGCACCTCGAGACGCGGCCCAATTCCGGCGTCGGGGCGCGGGCGGCCCAGCCGGTCGGCGTCGACCTGGTCGGCCGCCGCCAGCATGTGCAGGCGGGCTAGCGCCTGCAACGGGGCCCGCCGCCACACTCCGACCAGGGGTCCCCCGCCGCCCTCCAGCGCCTGCGCCACCCGCAAGGCGCCGGCGAGCACCGGATCGCCGACTCCCAAACCATGCGGCGCCGGACCGCCCAAATCGTCCAGGCGCACGGGGCCGCCGTCGAGCACCGAGGAGGCCCGCGCCGCCCGCAGCGCCGCCTCGGCCGCGGTCACCGGCCAGCCCCGCAGGTTGGCCGGGTGCCGGTGCGCCCGGCCCAGCGCGTCGCGTGCCCGGTCGCTCGCCTCGGCGACGCCGGGGAGCTCCATCAGCGGAGCCAGCGGGTCGCTCACAGGTTGCAACCTATCGGGAAGCCGACTGGGCGCCGGGAATGGCCTCCAGCAACTGGCGGGTGTACTCCTGGCGAGGCCGGTTGAACACGTCCTCGGTGGTTGCGTGCTCCACCACCCGCCCGGCGCGCATGACCAGCACGTCGTCGGCGATCTGCCGGATCACCGCCAGATCGTGGCTGATGAACAGGTAGGTCAGGCCGAGGCGGGCCTGCAGATCGGCCAACAGCGCAAGGATTTGCTCCTGCACCAACACGTCTAACGCCGAGACCGCCTCGTCGCACACCAGCAGCTCGGGTCGCAGCGCCAACGCCCGCGCGATGGCGACGCGCTGCCGCTGACCGCCGGACAGCTCGCGGGGCAGCCGGCCCGCGACCGACGACGGCAGCGCCACCTGGTCGATCAGCTCACGCACGGCCCGCTGGCGCTGCTTGCGGTCACCGACCCGGTGGATGCGCAACGGTTCCTCGATGGCGCGAAACACCGAGTACCTGGGATCCAGGCTGCTGTACGGGTCCTGGAACACCGGCTGTACCCGACGGCGAAAAGCCAACGCCTCCTTGCGGTTCAGGGCGCCAACGTCGGTGCCGTCGAAAACCACCGTGCCCGAAGTGGGTCGCAACAGGCCAAGCACCATCCGGGCCAGCGTCGACTTCCCCGAGCCCGACTCGCCGACGATCGCCAGGGTGCTCCCCCGTGGTAGCCGGAACGACACCCCGTCGACCGCCCGAGACTCGATCCGGCGCCACGGTGCGCCGCGAGACTCGCGGTAGATCTTGGTCAGCTCCGAGGCGACGAGAACGTCCCCGGACTCGGTGGCGTTTGCCACCCGCGCCGGAATCCTGTTGCGCGTCATCAGCGACGCAGCCGCGGCCACCAGACGCCGGGTGTACTCGTGCTTCGGATCCCGCAAAATCGACTGCGCCGCACCGGACTCCACCACCCTCCCGCGATGCATGACAACCACGGCCTCGGCTCGTTCGGCGGCGAGCGCAAGATCGTGGGTGATCAGCAGCAGCGCGGTACCCAGTTCGCCCGTGAGGCGCCGCAAATGGTCGAGCACCTGCCGCTGCACGGTGACGTCGAGCGCCGACGTCGGCTCGTCGGCGATCAGCAGCAGCGGCCGGCCGGCCAGGCCGATAGCGATCAGCGCACGCTGACACATGCCGCCGGACAACTGATGCGGATATCGCCCGGCTTGCTTGCCCGGATCGGGCATGCCGGCCTGGCCGAGCAACTCCACCGCCCGTCGCCGCGCTTTGCGGCCATCGGTGTTGGCCCGCAACGCTTCTGAGATCTGGAAGCCGACCTTCCAGACCGGGTTCAGGTTGGTCATCGGGTCTTGGGGTACGTAGCCGATGCCGCGACCGCGAATCGACCGGAGGAGCCGCCGGTCGGCTGACGTGATGTCGCGCCCGTCGAAAACGATGCGCCCGGCGGCAATTCGTCCGCCGGGGGCAAGCAGCCCAAGGATCGCGGCGGCCGTGGTCGATTTCCCCGATCCCGATTCGCCGACGACGGCGACGGTCTGGCCGCGACCCACGGTCAGGTCCACGCCGCAGACCGCGGGGGCGTCGGCACCGAACCTGACCTGTAGGCCCTCGACGGACAGCAACGGCGATTCCGCGCTGCTCATGCGCGCCATACCCGTGCCGCCGGATCCAGGGCATCGCGCAGGGCATCCCCCAGCATCATGAAGGCCAGCACCGTGATCGCCAGTGCGCCCGCGGGATAGAACAGTATGGGCGAGCCGGATCGCAGCCGGGTCTGCGCGACGTTGATATCGCCGCCCCAGGACACCAGCGACGGCGGCAGTCCCACCCCGAGGTAGGACAGCGTGGCCTCGGTGACGACGAAGATCCCCAGGGCAATGGTGGCCACGGCGATCACCGGGCCCATTGCGTTGGGCAGCACGTGTCGCAGCAGAATCTGAAACCTGCTCAGGCCCAACGCCTTAGCCGCGAGCACATAATCACGGGTCCGCACCTCGAGCACCGCGCCACGGGCGATCCTGGCCACTTGCGGCCAGCCGAACAGGGCCAAGATGGCGATCACCGTCCACACCGTGCGGTGACGCAGGACTTGCATCAGCACGATGGCGGCCAGCAGCAGGGGCAGGCCGAAGAACACATCGGTGATGCGGGAGACCACCGCGTCGACCCAGCCGCCGTAAAACCCGGCCAGCGCGCCCAGCGCCCCGCCGACGACGAACACCGACAACGTGGCTCCCAGCCCCACGGTGACGGAGGCCCGCGCCCCGTAGACGGTGCGCGCGTAGATGTCGTGGCCCTGCAGGTCGGTGCCGAACCAGTGCGCCGACGACGGAGGGAGCAGGCTTTGGCTGGGATCGGCGTAGGTGGGATCGGCGGACGTGAACAGCGCAGGAAATGCCGCGACGGCCAGGATCAGCAGGATCAGCGCGGCGGCGATGACGAATTTCGGACGCCGGCGCAGCCCGCGCCACGTTTCGAGCCAGAACCCGGTGTGCTCAGCCATACCGGATCCGCGGGTCCAGCGCCGCATACAGCAGGTCCACGACCAAATTCGTGATCAGGTAGATCAGCACCAGCACGGTGACGATCGACACCACCGTCGGCGCCTCCTGCCTGGTGACCGCCTGATACAGCACGCCGCCGACGCCGTGGATGTTGAAAATGCCTTCGGTCACGATCGCCCCACCCATCAGCGCCCCCAGGTCGGCGCCCAGGAAGGTCACCACCGGGATCAGCGAGTTGCGCAGGATGTGCACCGTCACCACCCTGGGCCGCGACAGCCCCTTGGCGGTGGCGGTGCGCACATAGTCGGCGTGCGCATTGGCGGCCACCGCGGAGCGGGTCAACCGCACCACGTAGGCGAATGACACCGCGCCCAGCACAATCCCGGGTAGCACCAGCCTCGCGAACGTCGCCCGTTCGCCCACGGTGACCGGCGCGATTCCCAGCCGGACCCCGAACAGGAATTGCGCCAGAAAGCCCAGCACGAAAATGGGAATCGCGATGATGATGAGTCCGGTGATCAGCACCGCGGCATCGAAGATTCCGCCCTGGCGCAGGCCGGCGATCACCCCGAACCCGATGCCCAGCACCGCCTCCACCGCCAACGCAATCAGTGCGAGCCTGATCGTGACCGGAAATGCGTGTGCCAGGACGGCGCTCACGGGCAGTCCGGAATAGGCGCGACCCAGATCGCCGTGCAGGATGCCGCCCAGATAGCGCAGGTACTGCACCACGAACGGATCGTCGAGGTGGTACCGGGAACGCAGCTGCGCGGCCACCGCGGGCGTCAGCGGCCGGTCCCCGGCCAGCGCGGCGACCGGGTCACCGGGCAGCAGGAACACCATGCCGTAGATCAGCAGCGTGGCGCCGAGGAATACCGGTACTATGACGGCGACCCGGCGCGCGATGTACCAACCCATCTCAAGCCTTGGCGATGTTCTCGTAGTCCGGCAGACCATTCCAGGTGACCGTGACGTTGCTGACCCGCGGCGACCACCCGACCACGCTGACATAATCCCACAGCGGCACAGCGGGCATGTCCTGCAACAGGATTCGCTGCGCAGTATTGGCCAGCACCGTGGCCTCGCGCAGGGTGGGCGCCGCCTCGGCGGCCAGCAGCGCCGCGTCGAACTCACGGTTGGAGTAGCCGACGTCGTTGGATCCCGCCCCGGTGGCATACAGCGGGGCGAGGAACTCGATCATCGACGGATAGTCACCCTGCCACCCGGAGCGAAACGCAGTGTCGATCGTGCGGTTGGCGATCTGGGTGCGCAGCCCGGCAAACGTGGGCGCCGGCGCCCCGACAGCGTCGATGCCCAGAACGTTCTTGATGCTGTTGGCCACCGCGTCCACCCACTCCCGATGGCCGCTGTCGGCGTTGTAGGCGATCGCGTATCGGCCGCTCCATGCCGATATCGCGTCGGCTTGGGCCCAGAGCCGCCGCGCCCGTTCGGGATTGAAGTCCAGCGCGTCGCTGCCCGGCAGGTTCGGGTCGAAGCCCGGCAACGACCGGGCAGTGAAATCCCGTGCCGGACTGCGGGTGCCGACGAAGATCTGCCGGCAGATTTGTGGGCGGTTGATCGCGGCCGACAACGCCAGCCGCCGCAACCGGCCTTCCTCGCCGGCGAAATGCGGCAGCCGAAACGGGGTGTCGAGGGACTGATTCACCGCGGCGGGCCCGGTAGTGACGTTGGCGCCGAGGTCGCGCTTGTAGATCGGCAACGCGCTCGGCGGAATCGTGTCCAGCACATCGAGATTGCCGGACAGCAGGTCGGCATAGGCGGTGTCCAGATTGGCGTAGAACTCGAACCGCAGGCCCTTGTTGCGCGGCATCCGGTTGCCGTGGTAACCGGGGTTGGGCACCAGATCGATCTTGACGTTGTGTTCCCACGCTTGCCCATTGGGACCGTCGGCCAGTTTGTACGGGCCGTTGCCGATCGGGTTCCGCCCAAACGCCGCCATGTCCCGAAATGCCGCGGCCGGCAGCGGATAGAACGAGCTGAAGCCCAGCCGCAACATGAAGTCTATGGTCGGGGCCTTGAGCCGCACCCTGAACTCGAGGTCGTTGACCACCTGCAGGCCGGACATGGTGGCGCGTTTGCCGTCGCCCGCACGGCCGGCGACTTCGTCGAACCCGTCGATCGGGCTGAAAAAGCTCTGCTGCAGTTGGGCGTTGGCGCTCAGCGCCCCGTAGTTCCACGCGTCGACGAACGAGTGGGCCGTCACCGGCGATCCGTCCGTGAACGTCCAACCCGGTTTGAGAGTGATTCGGAAGTTGACGTTGTCGGTGGTCTCGATCGCCTGGGCGACCTCCGGCGACGGGTTGCCCTTGGCGTCGTAGGACATCAGGCCCGCGAACAGCCGGTCTATGATCCGGCCGCCATTGCTGTCGTTGGTGCTCGTCGGGATCAACGGGTTGGGGGGTTCCCCGCCGTTGACCAGCACCACATCGGGGCTCAGGACGCCACCACCGCAACCGGCCGCCGGCGCGACCACCAGCAATCCGGCGGCGACCGAGGCTGTCCAGGCCAGGGCGGCCCGCATCCGACGCATGACAGCGACACTAAGCTAAGGCCTGCTTGTAGCGTCCGGTTCGCCAGGCAGTGAAGTGCGGAGCCGGCCACGGCGCCACGACGCCGTGCCGCGGCGGCCACCACAACCTAGAATCCCGCTGATGACCGTCACCCACCTCGCCTCGCATGGTGGTGCCTTTCAGGCGGGGTACCTGGCACTGGCACTCGGCGTTCCCACGCTGGGATGGATCCTGTTGATCGTCGGCCTGAAACAGCGCGCGCGCACTCGTCCACAGCCGGGTGCTCGTCCGCATCAGCTAACACCGCCGGCCCGGGCCGCATCGTCCGGCACGGCGCTCATCGTCGTCGGCGCCGCGCTGTTGACGGTGGGCGTGCTGGCGATAGCGTGGCGCCTCTGAGGCACGCAGGCCCCGACCTGCCCCTCGATTCGGGCGATTTAGCCCAATCGCCTGCCACTATGCGGGATGATCACGGCCATGCACGAACGTCAAGAGCGCCCGATGCAGCGGCGGGCCCGTCGAGCAGTCGCCACCGGTGTCCTGGCGACAACAAGTTGTGCCGCCGTAGTGCTGGGCCCGGCCGCATGGGCCGCACCGGCCGACACCGGCGAAGAGCCGACGCCGTGCAAGGGGGAGCAGATCGCCGTGAGTACCTCCCCGACCCAGGTCGCCGTGGGTCACCGGGCGCTGACCCTGATATTCACCCTCGCCAGCGGAGCGGCGCCGTGCACGCTCAGTGGCTACCCCGACGTCGAGTCGGGCGCCGGCGGGCCCCTCATTCACGCCAAGCCCACGCCGCGCGGCTACATGGGCGGCTTGCCGGCCACCGACACCGTGCCGCCCACCGCCACCCTGTCGCTGGCGCAACGGGCACAGGCCATCGTGGAAGGCATGGCCATCGACGGCAACGGCAACCAGTGCCCCACGTATACCGACCTGCGCGTCAACCTTCCCAACACCGTCGAAGTGTTCACCGTGCCGACCACCATCGAGGCCTGCCAACTGCAGGTACACCCGATCACCGACACACTGTCGGCGTAGCCTGACAACCTCGCCCATTCCCGCCACCAATACTGGCGCAGGTGCTGCCGGTGGTGCTGCGCAAGCCATCGGCTCTCAGATCAAGTGGCGCAGACGGGCCGCCATCTGAAGGTCGTCGCGAAACTGGTCGAACTCAGGGTGTACAGACCGTCAATCTGCTTGTTGGTCCAGAGCAAATGAATGCGACGAAGATCAGATTGGCGAGATTTCCAACCGATCCCGTCGATCACAGCCATGACGAACTGAGTGGGCAGGCGAACGTCGGCCATCTCCTCGATTTCGCGAACGGCGTCGGTGAGCTTGCTGCCGGTGGAGTCAAAACCCTTCGCGGCTACCGCAATGTCGGCGGATGTCGCGTTGGGGATGAGGAGATCTCCGGGCGCGGATCGCCCGTGGCGTCCGGTGAAGCGGGCACGGGTGACGTAAGGCAGGCCAAGGTCTTTGGCAATCGCCTCGATCTCGTCTTCGACCCTCCGGCCTGAAATCCCAGCACGTGTAGCGGTGACGCGTCTTTCTGCACGGGCGATGAGGACGTCGGCGAAGCCGTATTTACGCTTCAATTGCGTTTTTAGCATCCGGATCAGGTCGAACTCGACGTCAAGCCACGAAATCAGCTCACCGGGTTTAGCCTGAGCCAACTTTGTCCAGCCCGACGTCCCGAATTCGTGTCGCAATTCGTTCTTCAACTTCTCCTGGGACAATCCTGCCGATAAACCGAGCACCAGCGTCCAGGTCGGATGTGCCTGAACCCATCTCGTCAAAGTGGACGCGTTGATCGGCTTGATTTCACTCAGGCTCTCCGTGGCGTGGCGGATATCTTCGGCTTCCGGTGTAGAAGCAGTGGGATCGACGCGTGCGGTTAGACGGCCAAGCGAGTCCAGATAGGCTTCGAATGAGATTGGTTCACTCATCCAGCACGCCCAACGAACAGATACTCACGGACATTACGTCGGGCAGCCGCGGTGTGTGTTCCGAAACTGTACTTATGGTCAATCGCGATGACTTCAACCGACGGTTTGACCTTGCCAAGCAGGTCCACAATGCGTGCTGCGTCGGGTATGGCGTTCGAGGAGTACGACAAAACAATCGCCCCCGCGCGCTCGAAGTGCTCGAAAGTCCGTAATAACGCATCCTCAATCGTCCGCTTGTACGCGAATGGGGTGAACTGTTTCTTCAGCTTCTTGGTGGTGGTGTCTTGCATGATGGTGAGTCCGCGCCAGTACACGCTCAGCCCTTCGAGGAAGTGGTACCGCTTGATGTAGTCGTTGTCGTCATTGGGCGGGGCGTAGGGCGGATCAAGGTAAACGAGGTCGGGTTCCGTGTCCGGAATGTCGAAGACGTCTCCGCGGATAGCTCGGCTATGCAGCTCGTTGGTGAACACGGTCGCGTTGTATTCCGCCGCACGCTCGCGGAAGTGCTCACGTAGAGACAACCGAAGGTCGCGGCGACCATCGGCGTAGCGGGCGGAGTCGGTGAAGGTGAATACTCCACGCGGTTGCTTGCGGGCGGCTGACAGGATCAAGGCGGCTATCGCCAAATCTCGTCGATGCCCACGCAGCGTATCGATATGTGACCACGCCGAGTCGAGAAATTGGCGATCCTGCGGCGTGAAATACAGCCCGTCAAATTGAGACTGGATGAAGTCGCGGTCATCTGCCGGAGGCCCACAGATCTGATCGATCAGCTCCGCTTCGAGTCGCACCGAATTGTTTTGGACCGTTGCCCGGGCGACTGTCGCTGGAAAGTTCAAGAAATCGTTCGCTGTGACCCGATACCCCTGGGCCTTAAGGAGATAGGACACGACACCCGAGCCCGAGAATCCATCCACAGCGGTTGTCCCACCGATCTGGGCGAAGACGCGCTCCAAGTGCGGAAGCAAGCGGTACTTCGACCCCATGTAGCGCAGACGCGGAAAATTCCGGGCTCTGATCAAGCTGTCGGACAAGGTCGGAACATATGGCGTGACGGCTGCCAATTCTGATTCAAACGCCACACCAATCTCCCTATACGCATCTCGTGAGCCCCGACGCACCTGCGCCCGAGCAGCGCGCCGTAAGTGACAGATACACCCGCTTACCGACAAACCGTCGCAGACACGTCCGACAGCCACAGATTGTTGCGGCCGGACGCACCCAGCCGACGTCGCAACACGCCGCCTCCGCTGGCTATATAGGCTCACATCCGTGAGCGAGTCCACCCCCGAAGTCCCCTCCTCGTACCCGCCGCCAGCGCACTTCGCCGAACAGGCGAACGCCCGCGCCGAGCTGTACCGCGAGGCCGAGGAAGACCGGCTGGCATTCTGGGCCAAGCAGGCCAACCGGCTGTCCTGGGCGACCCCGTTCACCGAGGTGCTCGACTGGTCGGAGGCCCCGTTCGCCAAGTGGTTCGTCGGCGGCAAACTCAACGTCGCCTACAACTGCGTGGATCGCCACGTCGAGGCCGGCCACGGCGATCGGGTCGCGATCCACTGGGAGGGCGAGCCCGCCGACGACCGCCGCACCCTGACCTACTCGGATCTGCACGTACAGGTCTGCAAGGCGGCCAACGCGCTGACCGACCTCGGCCTGGTGGCCGGCGACCGCGTGGCCATCTACTTGTCGTTGATCCCCGAGGCCGTGATCGCGATGCTGGCGTGCGCCCGGCTGGGAATCATGCACAGCGTGGTATTCGGCGGTTTCACCGCGACGGCACTGCATACGCGGATCGCCGATGCCCAAGCCAAGCTGCTGATCACCAGCGACGGACAATTCCGCCGCGGCAAGCCGGCCCCGCTGAAGGAAGCCGCCGACGAAGCGGTCAGCGATCCGGACAGCCCCGTGGAGCGCGTTCTGGTGGTGCGGCGCACGGGAATGGACGTGCCGTGGAACGATGAGCGCGACGTGTGGTGGCCCGACGTCGTCGACCCGGCATCACCCGATCACACCCCGGAGTCATTCGACTCCGAGCAGCCGTTGTTCCTGCTGTACACATCGGGCACCACCGGCAAGCCCAAGGGCATCATCCACACCACCGGCGGCTATCTCACCCAGAGCTCGTACACCCTGCACACCATCTTCGACGTCAAGCCAGAAACCGACGTGTTCTGGTGCACCGCGGACATCGGGTGGGTCACCGGGCACACGTACGGCGTCTACGGCCCGCTGTCCAACGGGATCACCGAGGTGCTCTACGAGGGCACGCCCAACACACCTGATGAACACCGGCATTTCCAGATCATCGAAAGATACGGCGTCACAATCTATTACACGGCCCCTACCCTGATCCGGACGTTCATGAAGTGGGGCCGGGAGATCCCCGACGCACACGACCTGTCCAGCCTGCGGCTGCTGGGCACGGTCGGCGAACCGATCAACCCCGAGGCCTGGCGCTGGTATCGCGACGTCATCGGCGCGGGCAGGGTTCCGGTGGTGGACACCTGGTGGCAAACCGAGACCGGCTCGGCGATGATCTCACCCCTGCCCGGGGTCGCTGCCGCCAAACCGGGTTCGGCGATGACGCCGTTGCCGGGCATCTCGGCCAAGATCGTCGACGACCACGGCGATCCGGTGGAGCCGGACACCAACGGCGACAAGCACGTCACCGGCTATCTTGTCTTGGACCGGCCGTGGCCGTCGATGCTGCGCGGCATCTGGGGTGACCCCGCGCGCTATTGGCACGCCTACTGGTCCAAGTTCGCCGAGCAAGGGTTCTACTTCGCCGGGGACGGCGCCCGCGTCGATGCCGACGGCGCGATCTGGGTGCTGGGCCGCATCGACGACGTGATGAACGTGTCCGGGCACCGGATCTCCACCGCCGAGGTGGAATCGGCGCTGGTCGGTCACCCCGGGGTGGCCGAGGCTGCCGTGGTCGGGGTTACCGACGAGACCACCAACCAGGCCATCTGCGCGTTCGTCGTGCTACGCGCCAACTACGAACCGCACGACGGGACCGGCGAGGAGTTGCGCGCCGAAGTGGCCCGGGTGATCTCGCCGATCGCCCGCCCGCGTGAGGTCCATGTGGTGCCGGAACTACCCAAGACCCGCAGCGGCAAGATCATGCGCAGGCTGCTGCGCGACATCGCCGAAAACCGCGAGCTGGGCGACACATCGACACTGCTCGACCCCAGCGTGTTCGACGCGATCCGGGCCGCCAAGTAGAGCACCCTCAGGACGGCGCCGGGACGAACCCCGAACCCGGCCGATTCTTGGCGTCGATGTCGGCCAGGATCGCGTTGAACGACATCACCACCGCCGGGGTGTGCAGCGGTATGTATTTGGTGACGCAGCTGGGCAGATTGTCGCTGAAGGCGCCGTGGATCATCCCGACCAGCAAATTGTCCACGGTCACCGGCGCCCCAGAGTCGCCCGGTCCCCCGCAGACCTGCATCACGATGGTGCCCGGATTCTGGCCCGGCCCCCAAGTGACGCCGCAGGAGTTGCCGGTGGTGCGGCCCTGCTTGCAGGCGATCTGACCGAAGGCCGGATCCGGGCCGATGCCGTTGATCGCAAAGCCGTTGAAACTGGCCACCGGCGCCACCTTGGCCGGATCGAACTTGATCACCGCGTAGTCCAGGTTGTCGTTGCCGGCGACCATGGTGCCCAGGACGCCCCTGTTTTCGGCGCCCTCCGCGGCGACCTGCGCACCCGGGCCCCCGCAGTGCGCGGAGGTGAAGCCGATCAGCTCGCCAGCCTTGTCGGTGCCGATGGTGGTCAGGGTGCACATCGTGTTCCCGTCGATGGTGATGGGCGCACCGCCGCCCAGCGCGACCTTGTCATCGGCTGCCGCCGTGCGCGCGGGCATGCCCACAAACGCCAGGAGCACGGCCATGATCGCCGCGCCCAAGCATCGGTGCGCCATGTGCAAGGCAATACCCCCGTCAGCGGTCGGATATCGGAGACCCGCCAGTCTAGATGATCGCCCGCCGCACCGGTTGCTGCGCAAATGACCCCGACCGTCAATTGCTAGGTCGATCACCTGTTCACGCACGGTGGGCGGCTGACCTCGTACGCATACGCACAGCATGGCAACATAAGCCGCGACAACAGAGCAGGCTCGGCGACGAGGCGAGCCGCGCAACGGCTCGAGGTGGGGGTACCCCGCCTGCGGGGGAGAGTCGCGACAACAGGACCGAGAGGACCGTCTGTGAGCAAGCCTGATCGCACGAACGGTGTGCCCAGCACGCTGACCACGATTCCGTTGGCCGACCCGCACGCGGCACCCGCTGAGCCGTCGATCGGTGACCTGATCAAAGACGCGACAACTCAGATGTCAACGTTGGTGCGCGCCGAGGTCGAATTGGCGCGCGCCGAGATCACCCGCGATGTGAAAAAGGGCCTGACCGGCAGCGTCTACTTCATCGCCGCGCTGGTGGTGCTGTTCTACTCGACGTTCTTCTTCTTCTTTTTCCTCGCGGAGTTGCTCGACAGCTGGCTTTGGCGCTGGGTCGCGTTCCTGATCGTGTTCGCCATCATGGTCGTGGTCACCGCGGTGCTGGCGCTCTTGGGCTTCCTCAAGGTCCGCCGAATCCGAGGACCGCGGCAGACCATCGAATCGGTCAGGGAGACCCGCACCGCCCTCACCCCGGGCCACGACAAGACCGCGGGTGACGGACGCAAGGCAATCACGACCGCCAGCAAGACGGCCTCCGATCCCTCGGGTTGGTAGATGCCGGCGCCAGATCCGTCGATGACCCGCATCGCCGGGCCATGGCGCCATCTGGACGTGCATGCCAACGGCATCCGCTTCCATGTCGTACAGGCAACTCCGGACGGCGAAGACGCGCCGGTGACGGCGCGTCCACTGGTAATCCTGCTGCACGGTTTCGGTTCGTTCTGGTGGTCGTGGCGCCATCAGCTGCGCGGGCTGAGCGGGGCGCGAGTGGTCGCGGTCGACTTGCGCGGCTACGGCGGCAGCGACAAGCCGCCGCGCGGCTACGACGGCTGGACGCTGGCCGGCGACACCGCCGGGCTCATCCGGGCGCTCGGCCACTCGTCGGCGACGCTGGTCGGTCACGCCGACGGCGGGCTGGCCTGCTGGACCACCGCGCTGCTGCATTCACGGCTGGTGCGCGCGATCGCACTGATCAGCTCGCCGCATCCGGCCGCGCTGCGACGTTCCACGCTGCTGCGGCGCGACCAAGGGCGTGCGCTGCTGCCGACGCTACTGCGCTACCAGCTGCCAATCTGGCCCGAGCGCTTGCTGACGCGACATAACGCGAACGAGATCGAACGCCTCATTCGCACCCGCGCCTGCCCCAAATGGGTTGCTTCCGAAGATTTCTCGGCAACCATCGGCTACCTGCGCCAGGCGATCCAGATTCCGGGGGCCGCGCACTGTGCACTCGAGTACCAGCGTTGGGCGGTGCGCAGTCAGCTGCGCGGCGAAGGCCACCGGTTCATGAGATCGATGACCCAGCAACTCGGTGTGCCGCTGCTGCACCTCCGCGGCGACGCCGATCCTTACGTGCTCGCCGCCCCGGTCCAGCGCACCCAGCGCTATGCGCCGCATGGGCGCTACATATCCGTAGCCGGCGCAGGACATTTCAGCCACGAAGAGGCGCCCGACGAAATCAACCGGCACCTGATGCGGTTTCTCGAGCAGGTGCACGCAGCCAAATTCAGGTGACGCAGGTCCCCGTGGCGACCGCTTGGGTGTCGCCGATCTTGGCGAGTTGGCCGGCCACCTCGTCGGCCGTCAGCACGAAGCCGGTGTCCGCGTCGTCGACCGCCGCGCCGAACACCACACCGAGCACCTGGCCGTTGAGGTCGATCAGCGGTCCGCCCGAATCACCTTGCTCCACATTGGCTCTGATGGTGTAGACGTCGCGGGTGACCGGCCGTGGGCTCCGGTAGATATCGGGGCCGCTGAGTTTGATGGCTTCGCGAATCCTGGCCGGGGT
The DNA here is from genome assembly GCF_010731535.1 of Mycobacterium lacus. Taxonomy (NCBI): domain Bacteria; kingdom Bacillati; phylum Actinomycetota; class Actinomycetes; order Mycobacteriales; family Mycobacteriaceae; genus Mycobacterium; species Mycobacterium lacus. The sequence goes on along the minus strand of NZ_AP022581.1, from coordinate 4,918,746 downwards.
TGCCGCGAAATTGCCGCCGCCAGGGTAACCCAGCACCACCACGTCGGCCCCGGTCTTCGCCGGCGTCTCAGCGAACGCCAGCGGCGGCGGCGGCAAGTCGGGGACGGCGAGGATAGCGATGTCGACCGAAGGATCGTAGGAGACCACGATGGCGTCAAAGGGCTTGCCGCTGGCGTACACCTGAACGCTGTTTGAACCGGCAACGACGTGCGCGTTCGTCATCACCCGGTCGGGTGATATCACAAACCCGCTACCCTCCAACACTTTCTGGCAACTGGGCGCCAGGCTGCGCACCTTGACGACGCTTGGCTCGGCGGACACCACCACGGGGTTGTTGGCCAGCGCCGGATCTGGTGAGGCCACCGGAATGACCGGGGTGCGGCTGAACGGCTCCAAAACCGCGGGCAGGCCGGAGGTGTTCAGCAGCGCCGACAGCCGCTTGGGCACGTTCTTCAGCCAGCTAGGCGCCACCTCGTTGACCTGAGCGAGCACCCGCGAGCCGCGCACCGCGGCGGCCAGCTCGGGCTGGTCCGTCGACTGGGTCAGCGGCGTCGCCAACAGCCAGGCCGCGGTCAGCACCACCAGCAGCTGCACGCCGACGCCGATCACCGAGTCGATCAACCGGATCGGCCGGTTGCGGATCGCGCTGCGCACCGCCCGGCCCAGCACCACACCGGCGACCTCACCGACGACGACCAGCGCCAGGATCAGGAACAGCGCGGTGAACAGTTTGGCGCGCGGCGCGGCGATGTGGCTGACGATGTGCGGTGCCAGCAGCACACCGGCGATCGCGCCGAGTAGCACACCGCCAAACGACAGCATCGAGCCCAGGGCGCCCGAACGCCAACCCGAGATGGCGGCGATAAACGCCACCGCGAGGACCGCAATATCCAGCCACTGGGACGGGGTCATCGAGTTCATCGGGGGCCAGCCTCGTCGCCCACCAGCGTCATCGCCTCGTCCAGCTCGCGCACATCGCCGGTGTCCCACGGCTCGGCCCAGCCGGCGACGTCGAGCATCGCGGAGATCACCTGGCCAGTGAATCCCCAAACCAGCATCTCGTTCAACAGGAACGCCGGCCCGGCCAAGCGACGGGTGTGTGGGCGGCGGTACACCATCAGCCGGTTTTCCGGATTGATGAAGGCGCGCACCGGAACCCGCGCCACGATCGCCGTTTCGGCCTCGTTGACGACGGCAATTGGGCCCGGATCCGGCGAGTAGGCCAACACAGGGACGACATGGAACCTCGACGGCGCGATGAACGTCCGCTCGCACGTCGCCAGCGGGTGCAGCCTGCTGATGTCGAGCCCGGTTTCCTCGTGCGCCTCCCGCAGCGCGGTGGCAACCGGCCCGTCGTCGGTGGGATCGGACGCGCCCCCGGGGAACGCGGCCTGGCCCGCGTGGTGACGCAATGTCGACGCGCGCACGGTCAACAACAGGTCGGCATCGTCGGGGAGAGCACCGTCGACCGGCCCGGACTCGGGACCCGAGAACAGCACCAGCACCGCGGCGTCGCGCGCGTCACGGCGCAACGTTGCCAGCGACGACGCAGCCCTGGCCGCGGTCACCAACGCCAACACGTCCGCGGGCAGCCGACGCCGGTACGCGTCGGGAATCTGACCGACGTTGTCGACCAGCGGACGCAGCCACGACGGGCCGACGTCAGGCTTCAGCGCAAACGCAGTGCTCACCGGCGCCTCCCTCCGCGTGTCCACCTCATCCCGCGTCGTTTCCGACTGCGGCCGCGATCTCGTCGGCGCTGCCGAAAGCCCGCGGCAGGGTCTGGGCAACGCTACCGTCCGGACGCAACACCACCGTCGCGGGCATCACATTTGGGACCCCCAGCGCCGCCGCAACCCGGCGGCGGCCGTCTTGCAGGGTCGGCAGCCGCACGCCAAGGTCCGCCAGCCGCAGCAGCGCCGCCGTCTCGTTCTCGTCCTGATGCACGGTCACCACCATCACGTCGGGCCCGGTCCGCCGTTGATACTCGGCCAACGCGGGCAGTTCGGTCATGCACGGCGCGCACCAATACGCCCATAAATTGATGACCACGCGGCGGCCGGACAATGCGTGCGCAACGTCGACGGCCGAGCCGTCCGCCGCGCATTCCACCGCCACGCCGCGCAACGCCGCCGGGCCGGGACCGGCCCCGGCGGCGGGACAGGGTGGCAGGTTTGCGCGCCGCCGGGGGCCCGCCAGTGCTGCCGGCGTGTCGGCATCGCGGTGTTCGCGTGCGGCGGGTGTCGGGGTGTTAGCGGTCGGTCCGAAAGTGTCGCGGCGATCACGCAGCTGGGCGACCAGCGCCACCAGCAGGGCCGCCACCACCGCCAGGATCGCGATGGTCCAGCGGGCCTTCTGGGTCAACCGCGATCTCACAGCCCGGCCAGGGCCAGCAGATGTTCGGTTTCCGGTCCCTGCACCAGGGGCGCGGCGAGCAGCGGTTCGGTGGGACCCAGCCCGAAGGAGGGGCAGTCTTTGGCGAGCACGCAGACACCGCATGCCGGTTTGCGGGCGTGGCAGACCCGGCGCCCGTGGAAGATCACTCGGTGGCTCAACAGGGTCCACTCACTGCGTTCGATCAGCTCGCCGACCGCGAGCTCGACTTTGACCGGGTCCTCTTCGGCGGTCCAGCGCCACCGGCGCACCAACCGCTTGAAGTGCGTATCGACGGTGATCCCCGGGATCCCGAAGGCGTTCCCCAGGATGACGTTGGCGGTCTTGCGTCCCACGCCGGGCAGCGTCACCAGCTCGTCCATGGTGGCCGGCACCTCGCCGCCGAACCGTTCCACCAGGGCTTGGCCGAGGCCGATGAGCGAAGCCGCCTTGTTGCGATAGAAGCCCGTGGGCCGGATCAGGCCCTCGAGCTCCTCGCGGTCCGCCCGCGCGTAGTCCAGCGCCGTCTGGTAGCGCGCGAACAACGCCGGTGTCGTCAGGTTCACCCGTTTGTCGGTGCTCTGCGCCGAAAGGATGGTGGCGACCGTCAGTTCGAGCGGCGAGGTGAAATCCAGCTCGCAGTACACGTGCGGAAAGGCTTGCGCCAGTGCGCGATTCATCCGCCGGGCCCGTCGCACCAGGGCGAGTCGGGTCTCCGCAGGCCAGGGCCGGGGCACGGCGGCGCCGGGCTGGGATGGAACTGACTTGGAACGCCCCGACGACTTGGCCGCTGTCACCTACGACAGAGTACTGATTTCGTAATCCGACCGAGACATCGCGTTGATCCAAGGCCATGTTTACTCTCCTTGTGTCATGGTTGCTGGCCACCTGCATTCCGGTGTTACTCATGCTGGCGATGCTCGGGTTGGGGCGGCTAGAAACCGCGCTGGCCCATGACGCCGTGACGGCAACCGATGTCGCCGAGTTCCTCGCCCAGGCCGAGGCCGTCGATGTGCACACGCTGGCCCGGGAGGGGATGCCCGAGGCTTTGGATCACTTGCATCGCCGGCAAGCTCAGCGAGTCAGCGAGCCACCGTGGCCCGGATCGCAGAGCGGCACACACCACGGCGAGCCGTTGTTTGCCACCCACCCCGATGGCCGCGCCGAGGCCGGCTTGCCGACGCGCATCGCCCAGCATTCCCGGGCAAATCCGCAGTTAACGGCAACTCGACACGTCAAGCGTGTGTAGCGTTGGCAGGTCGCATCGATTGGCCTACCTTTAGACTCGTGTGGTTGGCAAGCGGTCAGTCTGCCCGTATAACTTCGTCGGAAAGTTGAAGAGCAACGTGGACGAGATCCTGGCAAGGGCAGGAATCTTCCAAGGGGTTGAGCCCGGCGCGGTCGCCGCATTGACCAAACAACTGCAGCCGGTCGATTTTCCCCGTGGACATACGGTTTTCGCTGAGGGGGAGCCGGGCGACCGGCTATACATCATCGTCGCGGGAAAGGTCAAGATCGGTCGCCGCTCACCGGACGGCCGGGAAAATCTGCTGACCATCATGGGCCCGTCAGACATGTTTGGCGAGTTGTCGATCTTCGACCCCGGGCCCCGGACGTCCAGCGCGACCACGATCACCGAGGTGCGAGCGGTGTCTATGGACCGCGACGCGCTGCGCGCGTGGATCGCCGATCGTCCTGAGATCGCCGAGCAGCTGCTGCGGGTGCTGGCCCGTCGGCTGCGGCGCACCAACAACAACCTGGCCGACCTCATCTTCACCGACGTGCCCGGCCGGGTAGCCAAGCAGTTGCTGCAGCTCGCTCAGCGGTTCGGCACCCAGGAAGGTGGCGCCATGCGCGTCACGCACGACCTGACCCAGGAGGAGATTGCCCAGCTGGTGGGCGCTTCGCGGGAGACGGTGAACAAGGCGCTGGCCGATTTCGCGCACCGCGGCTGGATCCGCCTGGAGGGCAAGAGCGTGCTGATCTCGGACTCCGAAAGGCTGGCCCGCCGAGCGCGCTAGCTTGCTGCGCCGAACAGACGCAAAAGCTCCCGACACGCCGGGGAAAATGGGGCTTTTGCGACTGCTCGCGCTACCGAGTCCGCAGATAGTCCAGTTGGGCCTGGACGGACCATTCCGCGACGTCCCAGAGCTGCTCCTCGACGTCGACATAGACGTACTCCACGATCTCGCGGGCGCTCGCCTCGGCCCCGAGATCCCATAACGCGGCGCGCACCTGCTCGAGACGTTCGTGCCGGTGCATCAGGTATCCGGACGCGACGGCTTCCAGGTCGGCCAAGTCGGGCCCGTGTCCGGGCAGCACCTTACGCCGGCCCAAGCCGCGCAGCCGTCTCAGCGATTCCAGGTAGTCCGCCAGGCTGCCGTCGTCCTTGTCGATGACGGTGGTGCCGCGGCCCAGGACGCTGTCCGCGGTGAGCACGGCGTCTTCGAGGAGGAATGACACCGAGTCGGCGGTGTGTCCGGGGGTGGCCAGCACCGTGATCCGCAGCCCGGCAGCGTCGATCACCTCGTGGTCGGTCAGCGTGGCGCCGTCGCCGCGCAGGAACTTCGGATCCGCGGCGCGTACCGGTGCACCGGTGCGCTCGACCAGCTTGTCGATGCCCCCGGTGTGGTCGACATGCCGGTGGCTGATGAGCACCAGGGCGATGCGGCCCAGCGCGGCAACCCGTTCGACGTGCTCGTCGTCGTCTGGCCCGGGATCCACGATGACCAACTCGTCACTGCGCGGCCCGCGCAGCACCCAGGTGTTGGTGCCCTCTAGCGTCAGCAATCCGGGATTGTCGGCCAACAGGACCGACGCCGTGTCGGTGACCGCCCGCAGGCGACCGCATGCGGGGTGCGTCAACGACTCGGGGGTCTCAGGCACGGCCGCTAGGTAACCTCCACGATCAACTCGACCTCCACCGGCGCGTCCAGCGGCAACTCGGCGACGCCGACCGCCGAACGCGCATGCGCGCCCTTGTCGCCGAAGACCTCGGCGAGCAGATCGGAGGCGCCGTTGACGACGCTTGGCTGCCCGTTGAAACCCGGCGCGGATGCCACGAACCCGACGACCTTGACCACCTGCGTCACGGCGTCAAGACCCACCAGCGAGTCCACCGCCGCCAGGGCGTTGAGCGCACAGATCCGCGCCAGCGCTTTGCCCTCTTCAGGGTTGATCTCGGCACCGACCTTGCCGGTGCGCGCCAGCTTTCCCGCCTCGAACGGCAGTTGGCCCGCGGTGTAGACCAGGCTGCCGGTGCGAACCGCAGGGACATAAGCGGCCAGCGGCGCGACCACTTGCGGCAGCACCAGGCCGAGTTGTCCGAGCCGTGCCGTCCAGCCGGAGCCGGCATTCATGACTTCGGCCGCTTCAGGTACGCGACGTGCTGCTCACCTGTGGGCCCGGGCAGCACGGCGACCAGTTCCCAGCCGTCGGCGCCCCACTGGTCGAGGATCTGTTTGGTGGCGTGCGTCAGCAGCGGAACCGTGGCGTATTCCCATGCGGTCGGTTGGGTCATTACGCGAGCTTATCGGTCGTACTTGAACGGCTCCGGCCAGCCCAGCGGCCGGGCAGCGGAGCACGCAGGGCGAGCGGGCTAGCATGCGATGGTGGCAACGACACCTGGCGGCGGTAGTTCCGTCGGCTGGCCGTCGCGCTTGTCGAAGGCCCGCCTGCATTTTGTGACCGGCAAAGGTGGTACCGGAAAGTCGACAATCGCGGCCGCGCTGGCGCTGACCCTGGCGGCGGGTGGCCGCAAAGTCCTGCTCATCGAAGTCGAGGAGCGCCAAGGGATTGCGCAACTCTTCGACGTGCCGCCCCTGCCGTATCAGGAGCTCAAGATCGCGACCGCCGAGCGCGGCGGCCAGGTCATCGCGCTGGCGATCGACATCGAAGCTGCGTTCCTGGAATACCTCGACATGTTCTACAACCTCGGGATCGCGGGCCGCGCAATGCGCCGCATCGGTGCGATCGAGTTCGCGACGACGATCGCGCCCGGTCTGCGCGACGTGCTGCTCACCGGGAAGATCAAAGAGACCGTGGTGCGCCTGGACAAGGGGACCAAGCACCCGGTCTATGACGCGATCATCGTCGATGCCCCCCCGACCGGCCGCATCGCCCGCTTCCTCGACGTCACCAAGGCGGTGTCCGATTTGGCTAAGGGCGGACCGGTGCACTCCCAGGCCGAGGGCGTGGTGCGGTTACTCCATTCCGAGCAGACCGCGATCCACCTGGTGACTCTCTTGGAAGCGCTGCCGGTACAGGAAACGCTAGAGGCCATCGAGGAGCTTGCGGAGATGGAACTGCCGATCGGCAGTGTGATCGTCAACCGCAATATCCCGACCTATCTAGAGCCCGACGCCCTGGCCAAAGCCGCCGAGGGCGATGTCGACGCCGATTCGGTGCGGGCCGGGTTGGAGATGGCCGGGATCAAGCTCGCCGACGCCGACTTCGCTGGTCTGCTGACCGAGACCATCGAGCACGCCACCCGAATCGCGGCGCGCGCCGAGATCGCCCAGCAGCTCGAGGCCCTGCACATACCGCGGCTGGAGCTGCCGACGATCTCCGATGGAGTCGATCTCGGTAGCCTATATGAGCTTTCCGAATCACTGGCACAGCAGGGGGTTCGATGAGCGTCACACCGAAAACCCTTGACATGGCCGCAATCCTGGCCGACACAGCCAACCGGGTCGTGGTGTGCTGCGGCGCCGGTGGCGTCGGCAAGACCACCACCGCTGCGGCGATGGCGTTGCGCGCAGCCGAATATGGCCGCACCGTCTGCGTTTTGACGATCGACCCGGCCAAACGGCTAGCACAAGCGTTGGGGGTCAACGACCTTGGCAACTCACCGCAACGCGTGCCACTGGCACCCGAAGTCCGCGGCGAACTGCACGCGATGATGCTCGACATGCGCCGCACGTTCGACGAGATGGTGATTCAATACTCCGGACCCGAACGGGCACAAGCGATTCTGGATAATCAGTTCTATCAGACTGTCGCCACGTCGCTTGCCGGAACGCAAGAATACATGGCGATGGAGAAGCTGGGCCAGCTGCTCGCCCAGGACCGCTGGGACCTGGTAGTGGTGGACACCCCCCCGTCGCGCAACGCGCTGGACTTCCTGGACGCGCCCAAACGCCTGGGCAGCTTCATGGACAGCCGGCTGTGGCGGCTGCTGCTCGCGCCCGGCCGGGGTATCGGCCGCCTGGTAACGGGCGCAATGGGATTGGCTATGAAGGCGCTTTCTACCGTGCTCGGTTCACGGATGCTGGGCGACGCCGCAGCGTTCGTGCAATCGCTGGACGCCACATTCGGCGGTTTCCGAGAGAAGGCGGACCGTACTTACGCGCTGCTGAAACGGCGCGGTACCCAGTTTGTGGTGGTGTCGGCGGCCGAACCCGACGCACTGCGCGAGGCGTCCTTCTTCGTCGACCGGCTGACTCAAGAGCGCATGCCGCTAGCGGGGCTGGTGTTGAACCGCACCCACCCGACGTTGTGCGCATTGCATGTCGAGCGGGCAATCGACGGTTGCGAAACACTGGAGGCCAATCCGGAGTCGGATGCCGCGTCGTTGACGGCGGCAGTGCTGCAAATCCATGCCGACCGCGCGCAGACCGCGAAGCGCGAGATCCGGCTGCTGTCGCGATTCACTGGAGCCAACCCGCACGTGCCGGTCATAGGGGTTCCGTCGCTGCCGTTCGACGTGTCAGATTTGGAGGCGCTGCGCGCGCTCGCCGACCAGATTGCTTCGGTCGGCGACGATGCGGGCCGTGCAACGGCCCGCTGAGGAGCCGGCCAATCGGGCTTCGGTCGGCGACGATGCGGGCCGTGCAACGGCCCGCTGAGGAGCCGGCCAATCGGGCTTCGGTCGGCGACGATGCGGGCCGTGCAACGGCCCGCTGAGGAGCCGGCCAATCGGGCTTCGGTCGGCGACGATGCGGGCCGTGCTGGGGGCACCTCCCCTTGCGGGCGACAGTTCGTTCCAGAGTCGCCCAATTAGGCATACGCCAGTTCCTGTTGGGCACAAGGCAATTAGAGCGGCGCCGTCTACAGCTGTAACCAAAACGTAATCACAAGACCGTCGGGCACGGCCCGGGCCGACGGGCGCGATCCGGGGAAGGGAATCAGCCAGCGGTGCCGGTGCGGTGCTTCCGCTTTTCGAGATAGTCCGACCACGAGACCACCTCGGGATGCTGCTTGAGCAGAGCCCTGCGCTGGCGCTCGGTCATGCCCCCCCACACACCGAACTCGACCTTGTTGTCAAGCGCATCTGCGGCGCACTCCTGCATCACAGGGCAGTGACGGCAGATGACCGCGGCTTTACGTTGCGCGGCCCCGCGCACAAACAATTCGTCTGGATCGGTTGTGCGACACAACGCTTTGGAGACCCACGCGATGCGCTCCTCCGCGTCGACGCTGCGAAGAACATTCTGTGCGGCCGTAAGGTTCGTCCTTCGAGAAGACGGACGTGTTCCTGACACGAGCTGATCCCTTCCTCCCGGCCGCGGTTGCGACCGCCCTCCTCGGGTACAGCCGATGTTGCGATCTACGCCACACTGTGCACATCGCTGTTACCTGAATCTCACTGTGTGTATAAGTTAGGTGGTGAACCGCCAATTGCGCAACAGTATGATAACGGTTTTTTTGGGACGGGCGTGCAGTCTTGCCGCGATCGACGGGCCAAAACAAACGATCGCCGTTCTAATTAAGCGCTTGACCAGTGACGCAGACGCAAATAACGCCCAGACGCTGGGCGTTGGGCGGGTGAGCGTTGGCTGAAGATTTTTTTTCTTCGCGCGGCGCGGCGGGGTGACAGGCGGTCGCTACTGTAGTACGCATGCCCGAGCGCCCCCCGGCCCTACTCACGATCCTGAAGCTGGCCGGGTGCTGCTTGCTGGCCAGTGTCGTGGCCACCGCGCTGATGTTCCCCTTCGCCGGCGGCATTGGGCTGATGTCCAATCGTGCCTCTGAGGTTGTCGCCAACGGCTCGGCCCAGCTGCTCGAAGGGCAAGTGCCGGCAGTATCGACGATGGTCGATGCGAAGGGCAATGTAATCGCGTGGCTCTACTCGCAGCGCAGGTTCGAGGTGCCCAGCGACAAGATCGCCAACACCATGAAGCTGGCAATCGTATCGATCGAGGACAAGCGGTTCGCCGATCACAACGGCGTGGACTGGAAGGGAACCCTCACCGGCCTGGCCGGCTACGCGTCCGGTGACCTCGACACTCGCGGCGGCTCGACCATCGAGCAGCAGTACGTCAAGAACTATCAACTGCTGGTGACCGCCCAGACCGACGCCGAGAAGCGCGCGGCCGTCGAAACCACCCCGGCACGCAAGCTGCGCGAGATCCGCATGGCGCTCACGTTGGACAAGACGTTCACCAAACCTGAGATCCTGACCCGCTATCTAAATTTGGTGTCATTCGGCAACAACTCGTTTGGCGTGCAGGACGCGGCGCAGACCTACTTCGGCATCAACGCATCCGACCTGAACTGGCAGCAGGCGGCGCTGTTGGCGGGCATGGTGCAGTCGACCAGCACCCTCAACCCGTACACCAACCCCGAGGGGGCGCTGGCCCGTCGCAACCTGGTGCTGGACACCATGATCGAGAACCTACCCGGGGAGGCCGACGCGTTGCGCGCCGCCAAGGCCGAGCCGTTGGGGGTATTGCCGCAGCCCAACGAGTTGCCGCGGGGCTGCATCGCGGCCGGTGACCGCGCCTTCTTCTGCGACTACGTCCAGGACTATTTGTCACGCGCCGGCATCAGCAAGGAGCAGCTGGCCAAGGGTGGCTACCTGATTCGCACCACCCTGGATCCCGACGTGCAGGTCCCGGTCAAGGCGGCCATCGACAAGTTCGCCAGTCCGAACCTGGCCGGCATCTCCAGCGTGATGAGCGTCATCAAGCCGGGCAAGGACTCCCACAAGGTGTTGGCGATGGCCAGCAACCGCAAGTACGGGCTGAACACCGAGGCCGGCGAAACGATGCGTCCGCAACCGTTCTCCCTGGTTGGCGACGGCGCCGGGTCCGTGTTCAAGATCTTCACCACGGCCGCCGCGCTGGACATGGGCATGGGCATCAACGCCACGCTCGACGTGCCGCCCCGCTTCCAGGCCAAAGGCCTGGGCAGCGGCGGGGCCAAAGGGTGCCCCAAGGACACCTGGTGCGTGGTCAACGCCGGAAATTACCGCGGGTCGATGAACGTGACCGACGCGCTGGCCACCTCACCCAACACCGCGTTCGCCAAGCTCATCTCGCAGGTCGGGGTGTCGCGCGCGGTGGACATGGCCATCAAACTCGGCCTGCGGTCGTACGCGGACCCCGGCACCGCACGCGACTACAACCCGGACAGCAACGAGAGCCTGGCCGACTTCGTCAAGCGGCAGAACATCGGTTCGTTCACCCTCGGCCCGATCGAGGTCAACGCGCTGGAGTTGTCGAACGTCGCCGCCACGCTGGCATCCGGCGGCGTGTGGTGCCCGCCGACCCCGATCGACAAGCTGTTCGACCGCAACGGCAATGAGGTCGCCGTGACCACCGAGACCTGCGACCAGGTGGTGCCCGAGGGGCTGGCGAACACCCTCGCCAACGCGATGAGCAAGGACGCGGTGGGCAGCGGCACCGCCGCCGGCTCGGCCGGCGCGGCCGGCTGGGACCTCCCGATGTCGGGCAAGACGGGCACCACCGAGGCCCACCGGTCGTCCGGCTTCGTCGGCTTCACCAACCGCTACGCGGCCGCCAACTATATCTACGACGATTCCACGACGCCAACGGATCTCTGTTCCGGTCCGTTACGCCACTGCGGCAGCGGTGACCTGTACGGCGGCAACGAACCGGCCCGAACGTGGTTCACCGCGATGAAGCCGATCGCCAACAACTTCGGCGAAGTGCACTTGCCGCCCACCGATCCCCGCTACGTCGACGGCTCACCTGGTTCACGGGTGCCCAGCGTGGCCGGTCTGGACGTGGACGCGGCGCGCCAGCGCCTGAAGGATGCCGGGTTCCAGGTCGCCGACCAACCCACGGCCGTCAACAGCAGCGCAAAGTACGGCGAGGTGGTCGGCACCTCGCCCAGCGGTCAGACGATTCCGGGTTCGATCATCACGATCCAAATCAGTAACGGCATCCCGCCGCCTCCGCCTCCGCCGCCGGAGGGCGCGCCGCCTGTTCCGGTCGGCTCGCAGGTGGTGGAGATTCCCGGCCTGCCCCCGATCACCATTCCGCTACTGGCCCCACCGCCGCCGCCTCCGTAGGCGCTGATCACGCCGTAGATGCGCGTTCAGTAACCAACCGGCGGGTAGGCTGCCTCCATGGCTGTTTTGCCCGTCCTGTTACGCACCGGAGCCGCCGCCGTCGGCTCGGCGGTCGCCGGCATCGGTTACGCCGCGCTCATCGAGCGCAACGCGTTCGTCCTGCGTGAACTGACCATGCCCGTCCTGACGCCGGGCTCGACACCGCTGCGGGTGCTGCATATCAGTGATCTCCATATGCTGCCCAACCAGCGCCGCAAGCAGGCCTGGTTGCGTGAGCTGGCCAGTTGGGAGCCCGACCTGGTCGTCAACACCGGTGACAACCTGGCGCACCCCAAGGCGGTGCCCGCCGTGGTGCAGACCCTGAGCGACCTGCTGTCCCGGCCGGGTGTGTTCGTCTTCGGCAGCAATGACTACTTCGGTCCGCGGCTGAAGAACCCGATGAATTACCTGACCAATCCGGGTCATCGCGTCCGTGGTGAGCCCTTGCCCTGGCAGGATTTGCGGGCGGCTTTCACCGAGCGAGGGTGGCTCGACCTCACCCACACCCGCCGCGAGTTCGAGGTGGCCGGGCTGCACATCGCCGCCGCGGGCGTGGACGACCCGCACATCGACCGGGACCGGTACGAAACGATCGCCGGCCCGGCCAGCCCGGCCGCCAACCTGCGGCTGGGGCTGACCCATTCGCCGGAGCCGCGGGTGCTGGACCGCTTCGCGGCCGACGGCTATCAGCTGGTGATGGCCGGCCACACCCACGGTGGCCAACTCTGCCTGCCGTTCTACGGGGCCGTGGTGACCAACTGCGGCCTCGACCGCACCCGTGCCAAGGGCGCGTCGCGCTGGGGCGCAAACATGCGCTTGCACGTCTCCGCCGGGATCGGCACCTCACCCTTCGCGCCCGTGCGATTCTGCTGCCGGCCCGAGGCGACCCTGCTGACATTGATCGCCACCCCCATGGGCGGCCGAGACTCGCGCACCAACCTGGGCCGTTCGCAGCCCGCGGCCTCGGTGCGTTGAACGAACGGGCCCGGGTCGCCGTCCGCAGCCTGCCGCGAAGTTGGACCGACAACGCCATCCGGCTGATCGAGGCCGATGCCCGTCGCAGCGCCGATACCCACCTGCTGCGCTACCCGCTGCCGTCGGCCTGGCAGGAAGACCCCGATATCGACGTCGAGCTGTACCTCAAAGACGAGACGACGCACATCACCGGCAGCCTCAAACACCGGCTGGCCCGCTCGTTGTTCCTGTACGCCTTGTGCAACGGGTGGATCGGTGAGGGCACCACGGTCGTCGAGGCGTCGTCGGGTTCGACGGCGGTGTCGGAGGCGTACTTCGCGTCGCTGCTGGGTCTGCCGTTCGTCGCCGTGATGCCGGCGAGCACCAGCGCCGCCAAGGTGGCGCTGATCGAATCACAAGGCGGCCGTTGCCATTTCGTGGAAAACTCAAGCGAGGTTTATGCCGAGGCTGAGCGGGTGGCGCGGGAAACCGGCGGGCATTACCTGGACCAGTTCACCAACGCCGAGCGGGCGACGGACTGGCGCGGCAACAACAACATCGCCGAGTCGATCTACGTGCAGATGCGCGACGAGAAACACCCCATCCCGGAATGGATCGTCGTCGGCGCGGGCACCGGCGGAACGAGCGCGACGATAGGCCGCTACATCCGCTATCGGCGGCACGCGACCCGGTTGTGCGTCGTCGACCCCGAGAACTCCGCATTCTTTCCCGCCTACGCCGAAGACCGATCCGACATCGTCGTGCCGACGTCCTCCCGGATCGAGGGCATCGGCCGGCCGCGGGTCGAGCCGTCGTTCCTGCCCGGGGTGGTCGACCGGATGGTCGCGGTGCCCGACGCGGCATCGATCGCCGCCGCCCGCCACGTCAGCGCCGTTCTGGGGCGCCGCGTGGGACCGTCGACGGGCACCAACCTGTGGGGAGCCTTCGGCCTGCTCGCCGAGATGGTCGCCGAAGGCCGCGGCGGCTCGCTGGTCACGCTGCTCGCCGACAGTGGCGACCGCTACGCCGACACCTACTTTTCCGACGAGTGGGTCAGTGCCCAGGGGATCGACCCGACGGGCCCCGCCCGGGCACTGGTCGAATTCGAACGCTCCTGCCGCTGGAGCTGATGCGCTGCGCCGCGGTTTGGCGAGCCGATGGGCCGGTGCGATAGGCTGTCGTGGCTTCAAGCGGGGTGTGGCGCAGCTTGGTAGCGCGCTTCGTTCGGGACGAAGAGGCCGTGGGTTCAAATCCCGCCACCCCGACTCGTGCGAGCAGACGCATAATCGCCTATTTCGGCCCGAAAATCGGCGATTCTGCGTCTGCTCGTCGGCGTGGCGCAGGCCGACTCAGCCGCAACAGTTTGGGTCGAGCACTCTGCACAGCGCCACAAGTGATTCCCGACCGGCGCGGTGGTACACGCTCATCCCGCGCCGCTCGGATTCCACGATGCCGGCGCGTCGAAGCTGACTGAGGTGATGACTCACCGTGGGTTCGCTCACCCCCACGGCGTGCGCGAGGTCGCGGCTGCATTCCTCACCGGCGGGTGAGCCAAACAGCAGCGAGACCAATCTGACCCGAACAGGGTCGGCCAATGCCTTGAGGCGCAGTGCAATCCCCAAAGCAGCGTCGTCATCGAGTGGCCCTGCAGCGACGGGAGCGCAGCACACCGGCGCGGAGATGTCCACCTTCGGCAGCGTCTTCGGCATGCGGCAATCCTGCCACAGCTTGTTGACATATATCAAAGCAGTGACATCGCCGGGAAGCAGCGCAAGCTAGATCGCATGCGCGCCGGCCAGCATGGACAACACGACGATCCAGCCCGCCGAGACCAGCAGGCCGGCGACCGCCAGCCCACGCCCTTCGTCTCGGTTCTCGATCTCGCACAGCGCCGCGACCGCGCAGATCACGCTCAAGACGACGGCCCCAACCACGCCGAACGCCAGCGCTGCCAAGGCATAGGCGTTGGTAGCGCGCTGCGGCGCGGTGTTGGCAACGGAACTGGTCATGGCGCATGCTCCTTCGTGGCGGACAGTCGCCGAAGAGAATCTCGGCCGGCGCTTGGAGGGTTCTCAACGGATTCCTGGAGCCGGCCGCCGTAGCTACCGCGCGGGGCGGAACCGCACCCTGGTGCCGTGGCGCGGCGCCAGCATGATGGAGCGCCGCACGATCTTCTCGGCGTTTTCGTCGACGGCGCTGAACTCGCCCTCGCGCAGCAGCACGTGCAGCACGGTGATCAACTCGCGCATGGAGAAGCTCGCGCCGAGGCAGCGCTTGACACCGCCGCCGAAGGGCACCCATGCGTACGTTTGCGGTCGGGTGCCAAGAAATCGCTCGGGACGGAACTCGTGTGGATGCTCGTATGTGTCGGGGTTGCGATTAATGGCGATGATATGGACGACGATTCGCGTGCCGGGATCGAGCTGGTAGTCACCGATGCGGAATGGTCGCGCGACCACGCGGGCAGTTAGCGGCGCGGGCGGACGTATCCGCAGGGTTTCGCTGATCACCGCGGTCGTGAAGGCTTCCGCACCGCTGACGGCCTCGGACCGCACGCGTCGCAGCGCATCTGGGTGGTGCAGCAGAAGGTCGATTGCCCATGCCAACGTCGTCGCGGTGGTTTCGTGACCCGCCAGCGCCAAGGTGACCAGATCGTCGCGAATCTCGTTGTCCGACAACTGTTCACCATCGTCCCCACGCGCGCACATGAGCAACGCCAGGATGTCGCTTCGTTCGTTGAGGCGTGGATCCTTGCGCCGTTGGGCGATAAGTGGCATGACAACGTCATCGACGGCCCTGTTGGCACGGGCACGCGACGGCCACACCCGTAGCGCGCCTAGGCGACGCAGCGCGTAGCGGATGGTCAATTGCTCTGAAACACCAAGCTTTAGCAGGCGTTCGAACGGGCGGCCCAATCGCCGCACCTCGTCGGGATCGTCGACACCGAAGATGACCTTGACGATCACGTCCAGCATCAGCGACCGTGCCGCTGCCAACATCTCGAACGGACGGTCGACCGGCCAGCCGCGCATCGCGGTGCGGGCGCTGTCCTCGATGATCGGCACGTAGCTGCTCAGCGCGGGGCCGTGCAGCGGAGGCGTCAGAAGCTTGCGCCGCCGCAGATGCTCCGGCTCCTCCTGGACGAACATCGACCCGGGCCCGTAGATCGCTGCCGCCGGTCCCACCCCCTCGCCCCCGAGCAGCACGTCGGTGGGGGCGGTGAAAACCTCCTTGACCAGCGCCGGGTCGGACACGATCGCAATGTCACCCAGGCTGAGGATGGGCATCGTCATGATCGGTCCGTACCGACGGATCAATCGCAGCATCCGCCGCTCGCCGCCCACGACATAGGCGGCCGCGTACGCCGCGGCAAAAGCCGGCCGAAGCCCGCGGGGGGCGGGTAACCCGGGTGGACGGCTCGGGGCATCCGGCGCCCTCTCCCAGCCAGGTGCGGACGCTGCCACGGTTACGACAGAAACACAGCCCTTCGCACAGGTCAACGCGACCCGGCAAGCGTCAGAACCCAGCTGCGCGCTTCGTCGATCACGCGCAGTCGGCACAGATCGGAAGCCCACCGCTGGTGTGACGCAATCGGCTGCGATGCTGCACCAGGAAGCAACTCGAACACGTGAACTCATCGGCGCGCTGCGGAACTACCTTCATCGAGAGTTCTTCACCGGACAGGTCCGCGCCGGGCAGCTCGAAGAAGGACACGTCGTTCGGGTCCTCGTCGACGAGGGTTGCGGGCGGCCCGGGCAGGACAGGCGCCAGCTCGCGAAGAGCGGATCTGTCGACAGACTCGACGTCGAACACGCGGCGTGCGTCGTAATCGCTGGCGGTCGACATGGGCGTTCCTTCCTGCTGAGCGGCCGGGTCAACCCACCCCCGGTGGTTCACCCGTGGCTCAGGCAATACCCCGATCGGATCGCCGCCACACCCATCAGCGCGGACAAGTTGCACACGCGACAAACCGACGCGATCCGCGACGCCGCGGCCGGGTTGGGCCCGCGGCTTTAGCGTGCCGTGAACCGCAGCCGGCGCCAGGCGGTCGGGAACCACGCAGCCGCGTCGGATGCGGCGGGGCACCAAAGCTCCGCGCGGGAAGGCTCCCGTCGGCTATGCGAGATCCAGGCCAGGCCGAACCAGGGCGCCATTACACCGAAAACCAGGGCCACCGCGGCCACCGCCAGGTGTCCGGCAATCATCGCAACCAACCCCACCGCCAGGGCGACCGCCCACACCGCGGCAGCCACCAGGCCGGGCACGTTCACGGCGTTCTCGATGGCGGCGTCGCCGGCCGGCTGGGCGCGGCATCCAGGATCCCCGGCGTCGCGTCCGGTGTAGGCCATGAGCACTCCCAGCGAGAAGATTGCAGGTCAACGCTATAGGGTGGCGAACCGTCCGTCGACAGCTCTCCGAAGTTCCCCTCGGGTCATTATAGCTATAGGATACTGTTTCGCACGCTTTGATCTCGCGCATCCCGGGCTACCCGGGTCAGCCCCTACGAACTCGGGCTAGTGCCGCCGATCGGCGTCAGGATGTCCCTCAGGTCGCCGTACTCCTGCGGGTGCTGAGTAACGTAGTTGCGAAGGCTGATCAGCACCGGTGGGCGTGGGTGGTTGTATGCGGCGCCAACCGCCTGGTTGGCGTCCGGGTGGGCGGCCAGGTACGCACACGCGGAACCGGTCGCCGGCGACACCGTCGCCCGCACACCTTCGGGACCGCAATCGGGGGTCGCGCCTGCCTGGGGCGCGCCGAGCGCGGCAATGGCCATCCCCCCGAGCAGACATCCGGCACCGATGCCGGCCACTCGCCGCTGTACGGCGAGACGGCTGATTTTCATCGTCGTCGTCCTTCGAATGTGCGATCTGGTCGCTGACGGTCCCGACCCTGAACTTCAAGTAGCCGAACCCACCGCCGCCCAAACCCGGCTGCGGTTATGCGGGAATGACGGGCACGCGCAGCCGTGCGGGTCGGTCGGCTCCCCAATGCAGGGTGCATCGTGCCGGTGGGCTCGGCACGTATGAAGCGGGAAAAGTGCCGTAGAGGGGATTGCGTGGCGCAAGCGAACGGCCCGCGACAAGGAGCCGGATGTGGTCGCCGGCATGGAAGGCGGTGGCAGACGGGCCCAACGCGACCTCGACGGGAACGATTTCACCGGGCGACAGGGGTTGGGGTCGCCGGAACGTGTGAACCGGTTCGTACGCCGTGGAACGCTCGGCATCGATTTCGCGCAGGGACGCGCGCTGCCATCCCGTCGTCACCCGGTCCCGACCGAAGCCGTGCGACCCTTCGAACGAAACCCATTGTTGGCCAACCCATTTCTCGACGCCGACGAACAGCCCGACGTCGTCGGCTCCGTCGACGGACACCCACAGCGCCAGGCTCATGGGGCCGGTGAGTTCGAGGTCGCCGGCGACCGCGAAGGTGAAAGCCGCGGCGCGCCGACGGGTGTGAAAGGTGACGGATCCGTCCACGGTCGGTGGCGCGGTGCCCAGCACCCCGTTGTCGGCGAGATACAGATCGCGCCAGTTGGTGCGCTTCAGCGGCCATTCCTGCTCGGCGCGGACCTCGACGATGACGTCGCGCCGCTCTCGCACCTCGAGCCGGACCCGAGGCAGCTTGGGCGCGTCGCGGTGCTTGAGGTAACGGTCGAAGAAGGCCAGCTGGGCCCGGCGGGCGTCCTCGCTGTAGAACGTCGCCCACTTGCCGCCGCGATGGGTGTAGACGAATTTGTCTGTCGCACTGATCTTTTCGAATGCGCGGAAGGAGCCGCGGCTGTGCAGATTGTTGTCCGAGAAGCTCGCGCAGATGAGCATCGGTACCTCGATCCTGGCGAGGTCTGGCACCAGGGATTGCCACCATTGATCGCGCAGGGGATGCGCCCTGCGCTGCGCGCCGATGTCCTCGGTGACACGCATCCGCCGTTTCACCCCGGTCTGCCAGATGCGGGAGAAGCCGTTCTCGACGATTCCACCGGGAGTGAACAGATCCCGGTAGGCATCGGTGAACCCTTCCCAAGGGCAGATCGCCTTGAGGCTGGGCGGGCGCAGCGCGGCCGCCTTGAACTGTGAAATCGCCAGATAGGACACCCCGAGCATTCCGACGCTGCCGGTGGACCACGGCTGTGCCCCGGCCCACTCGACGAGGTCGTACACGTCCTGGCCCTCCTGGTCGGAAAGCAATGCGCCGGCACCCTCTGATGTTCCGGCACCGCGCAGATCGGCGTTGACGACGGCGTATCCCTGCGCCACCCACCAGACCGGATCGGGTGCTTCCCAACTGGTCTCGCTGGAGAGTTCGACCGGACCGGGTTGGCGCATGACGCGAAACAGCGGATTGGCATGCCACCGGCGCCATCTGCGCTTGGGCAGCCAGTCCTTCCCGTACGGGTGGGCCGACAGGACCACGGGGAAGGGTCCCGCCCCCAGAGGCCAATAAATATTGACCCGCAGCACCACACCGTCGCGCATACGGACCGCGACTTCACGATCCACCACCAGATCGGGCGGTGCGGCCGACACGCGCACCGGCGGGCGAAGGATCCCGCGAAGCCGGGTGGCCGCGTACCGGATGGCCCCCGGACGCCTCCAGGGACGGTCGTAGATGGGGTATTGCGTCGACACAATGTGCTCCTGGATGCGCGGTGGATCTCACCCCGCGATAAGCCGTGCAGCCGGCCGATAATCGTGTTCCGGCAGGCCGCAGGACGCGATCACGGTGTCACGGAACGCGGCGGCCGACGGCGGCAGATACCGGTTGGTCATCCAGCCGACCGCGATGGGCCGGACCAGCTGCGTGTCGTCGACGGCGATCTCGACGATGTCCGGCGGCGGTGTGGCCGCCCTGGGCAGCACACCCACCCCCAACCCCGCCCCGATCAGGCCGCGCAACGTGCAGATGTCGGCGCCCTCGAAGGCGATCGTGGGCCTGATGCCATGACGCTCGCAGGCGTCGTCGAAGATCCTGCGCAGCGTGTGATTGCGGTCCAGGGCCACAAACGGTTGTCCGGCAAGCTCTTCGAAGCCGATCACCTCCCGGTGAGCCAACGGATGCTCCGGATCGACCACGGCATAAAGCGGTTGGGTGAACAACGGATGCCATTTCACTCCGGGTGATTCGTCGAATGTCACGCGGTAGCTAAGGCAGACGTCGATGGCGCCGCTGGTGAGATCGTTGACCAGTACGGGTCCGGAGCGCTGGCGCAGCTCGAATCGGGCCGCGGGGTGGCGGTCATGATGACGGCGGATCAGCCGGGGCACCGTGGCCGCGCCCAGCGACATGAGGAATCCCAGGGCCACCGTGCCGGCGTCGGCGCCGGCGAGTTGGCGCACGTCGGACACGGCGGTCTCGAGGCTGTGGTGCGCGCTTCGGCTCGCGCGCAGGAACGCCCGCCCGAACCGGTTGAGTTCGTTGGCCCGGCCGCGCCGGGTGAACAGCTCGACCCCGATCTCGGATTCGAGCATGGCGATGGCCCGGCTGACGGCCGATTGCGACACCGCCAACTTCTCGGCGGCGTCGCGCAGCGTGCCGACCTCGGCGACCGTCTGGAAGTAACGCAGCTGATAAAGCTCCACAGTCAGACTCCAAAATTCCGTGGCACGCAAGGGTTTGCGCCCAACCCGCACTCAGCTGCCCAGATCCGGGCCGCGTAGGGATCGATCACACGGTGCTTCGACCACGCCCCGTCTAAGGGGTATCGCCTCGGCATGTCGGCTCCCTGCTGACGCATGTGATTAGAGTAGCACTCTAATCTGCTTGAGCGCAACTCTAATTCTATTGAGTTAGGCTGTGATTGTGGAAACCAAACGGCCTCGGAACACCACCCGGTTACGCGAAGCGGGAGCGGCCGCGCGCGCGGAAACTCGCCGGCTGCTGCTGGCGGCGGCCGCCGAAGAATTCACTCGCGTCGGCTATGTCGCCGCCACGGTCAATCGAATCGCCGAGGGCGCCGGGGTCACCGTGCAGACGCTCTACCTGGCATGGGGAAGCAAACGCGCGTTGCTGCGCGGCTACCTGCAAAGCACACTCACGCCCGGCGCCATGCCGTCGGGCGAGTTCTATGTCTCCCAACTGCATCCCGACAGCCCGGCCGCAACCGTGGCCCAGATTGCGAAAGTGTTCTGCGGCGCAGCGCAGCGCTCGGCAATCGCGTGGCGGGCCTACCGCGAGGGAGCCGCCGTCGACGATGCCATCGCCGAGGAATGGCAGGAGCTCCAGACGCTGCGCCGTGGATCATTCGAGGCCATGCTGGCAACCATCCCAGACAACGCATTGCAACTTCCGCGAGAAGACGCCGTGGATACCCTATGGGCCATCGCCAGTCCCGCCACCTACGAGCTGATGGTCTGCGGCGCCGGCTACACGCTCGAGCGCTTCGAGGCCTGGCTCACGGCAACCCTGCAAAACGCCCTTCTTTACGCCGTCGCCGCCCCCCCACGTGCCTCGTGTTGAGGCGCCACATAGCAAGCAGGCTCTCAACGAACGCTTGCATCGGCCGTGAACATCGGGCTACTCGGTGGGCGCCGAGGGATTCCGCAACCGCCGGGTCACCCGCGCTCAACGTCAGTCGCGTTAGCACACAAAGCCTTTCGACGTGCACGTTGCGACTGAGCCACTGCTGCCTGCCCGCACCACCAGAGGGCAACACTTTCATTCAACGCAACGCTTCTTTCAAAACCTTCTGCTAGACGCCCTACCGTGTCGGCGCGCACGCTGCTGGAGCACCCGCCAAGCGGCGTGGCTGCTCATAGGTGGCGGAAGGAAAAACAATGTCGTTTCTCAACGTGGCGCCGGACTTCGTGGCGGCCGCGGCTTCGGATCTGGCTGGCATTGGCACCGCGATCAGCGACGCCAACGTGGCGGCGGCAGCGCCGACGACCGCGATCGCCGCCGCGGGTGCTGACGAGATATCGGCCGCCATCGCGACACTGTTCGGCACCCACGCCCAGCACTATCAAGCCCTGAGCGCGCAAGCGGCGGCCTTTCATGACCGGTTTGTGCAGGCGTTGACCGCCGCCGGGGGCTCATATGGGATTGCGGAAGCCGTCAACGCCTCCCCCTTGCAGACCCTGCAGCGCGATGCGCTGGGCGCGATCAATGCGCCCACCGAGGCCCTGTTGGGGCGCCCGCTGATCGGCAACGGCGCCAACGGGACCGCGCCGGGACAGGCCGGCGGCGCCGGTGTTGCTTTTGGGCAACGGCGGTAACGGGGCGCCCGGCACCAAGCCCGGGCTGGCCGGTGGCGCTGGAGGTGCGGCGGGGCTGATCGGCAACGGCGGCGCCAGCGGCGCCGGCGGGGCCGGTGGCCACGGCTCGACCGCGGGTGCGGCCGGGCTGGCCGGCAACACCCCCTACGCCGGCGGCGACGGCGGCGATGGCGGGAACGGGAGCTCCAACTTGTTCGACGCGGGTAACGGCGGGGCCGGCGGCAACGGCGGCACCGGCGGCAGCGGAATCAACGGCGCGAGTGGCGGGGCCGGCGGAGACGGCGGCAACGGCGGCGGCTTCCCCACCCTATTCACCGGTGGGGCTGGCGGGGCCGGCGGGCACGGCGGCACCGGCGGCACCGGTTCCCAAATCGGAGGTGCTGGCGGTGCCGGAGGGACCGGCGGCGACGGCGGCAACGGACAAACGCAAGGCGGCAACGGCGGCAACGGCGGCACCGGCGGCAACGGCGGCGCCGGCGGCAACGGCGGCGCCGGCAACATTGGCGGCGACGGCGGCAGCGGCGCGAACGGCGGGATCGGGGGCGACGCCGGTGACGACGGCGCCAGCGGCGGCGACGGCGGCACCGGCGGCAGCGGCGGAACGGGCGGCGCCGGCGCCGGCGGTCCTGGTGGAGCCCCCCAGCCAGGCCTGGCCGGCGGCACCCACACCGGCAAAAATGGCGGCGAGAGCGGCGCCGGCGGCGCCGGCGGAACCGGGGGCCCCGCGTAGCCCAGCGGTCTGTTGCCGGCGCGACGGCGGTGACTCATCCCGCAATTTTGTGCAGCCCACACGAAAGGCATCGCGCGGTCCGGGATTTATCAGAGGTGCACACCCACGGCCTTGAGCTGACTCGATCCGCGAGATCTCGGCCGAATAGCTCCGTGTAGCAGACGTTTACGAACAAATTCTTGCGCCCGAGCATCCATTACGGCCGACAGCGTCGCTACCGGCATCGAGCGTTGGTGCTCAGCCCCGGCCAGCGTGGTGGTCGGCCCTGCCACCACGAAGACGTAACCGAAGGACGACGCTGTGCAGACCCCGTATCACAAGCATCAGTCCGGCAGCCCACAGGACGCGATCGCGGTGTCACGGAACGCGGCGGCCGACGGCGGCAGATACCGGTTGGTCATCCAGCCGACCGCGATGGGCCGGACCAATTGCGTGTCGTCGACGGCGATCTCGACGATGTCCGGCGGCGGTGTGGCCGCCTTGGGCAGCACACCGACCCCCAACCGCGCCCCGATCAGGCCGCGCAGCGTGGTGATGTCGGTGCTCTCGAACGCGATCGTGGGCGTGATGCCATGACGTTCGCAGGCGTCGTCGAAGATCCTGCGCAGCGTGTTCGCCCGATCGAGGGCCACAAACGGTTGTCCGGCAAGCTCTTCGAAGCCGATCACCTCCCGGTGAGCCAACGGGTGATCCCGGTCGACCACGGCATAGAGCCGCTGGGTGAACAACGGATGCCATTTCACTCCGGGTGATTCGTCGAATGTCATGGGATAGCTGAGGCAGACGTCGATGGCGCCGCTGGTCAGGTCGTTGACCAGCGCGGGCCCGCAGCGCTGACGCAGCTCGAATCGGGCCGCGGGGTGGCAGGCATGATGACGGCGGATCAGCCGGGGCACCGTCGCCACGCCCAGCGACACCAGGAACCCCAGCGCCACCCTCCCGGCGTCGACGCCCGCGAGTTGGCGCACGTCGGACACGGCGGTCTCGAGGCTGCGCTGTGCGGTCCGGCTCGCGCGCAGGAACGCCCGCCCAAATCGGTTGAGTTCGTTGGCCCGGCCGCGCCGGGTGAACAGCTCGACCCCGATCTCGGATTCGAGCATGGCGATGGCCCGGCTGACGGCCGATTGCGACACCGCCAACTTCTCGGCGGCGTCGCGCAGCGTGCCGACCTCGGCGACCGCATGAAAATAACGCAACTGGTAAAGCTCCACCGAATCCCCAACTCCTTTGAGACGCAAGGGTTTATGGTCACGGATTGCCCGCGGGAGGCGAGGCGGCCATCACGGCAGGTGGCGCTGTAGACGCGAGGCGGACACGTCCATCTCCGTTCACGGCGCCCCGACCAATTTTGTAATTCTTGGTCGTCAGCGGGCCACACCAACCTGCCTCCGGCGAGCAGGTCCGAGTGAGGCTACGCATGGCCGAGGGCCGACGGAAGTGCCCTTAACGCTTTCTTTACGGCATTACCGGCGACTTTTGCGGCCTTACCAACGGTTACCCGCCAGGCTAGTCGGTGAACGAAGCCCCGCCACCGGGTTTAGCCGGTGCCAGAACGGGTAATCCGCCGGTTCGCCAGGGGTTGGCATCGGGAGTCGTGCGTTTCCTGCGAAAGGAGTGGCGGTGAGGGTCGCAATCGTCAGCGGCAACGACTGCGAACAGCTGAGCGCGGAGCTGGCGGCCCAGGGGGACGACGTCACCGCCTACGTCCGCCGGCAGGATCGCCGCCCGGCACACATGACCACCGCACGGAACTGCCGGAGGGTCGCGGTGCGCGCCGGACCCCCTGCGGAGCTGCCCGCTGCGGAGGTGCTTCCGTTCGTCGGTGACTGGGCGGCCGAACTGGAGGGTCGCTGGTCGTCGGATCGACCCGACATCGTGCACCCGTACGGCTGGTTGGGCGGCCTGGCGGCTCAACTGGCGGCACGGCGGACCCGGGCAACCGGTGGCAGCAACGAAGAGATCGAAGCGCTGACCGATACCGTGATCCATTCCGTCACCGGATTCGTGGTGCCACCCAACAAACCCCGTGAATTGGTCGCCGCGTTGAAACCCTTTCAAGGGCAACCCTTTCAGTGCGAGAGCATGGGGGCGGCCGGTCGGTCCCGCGCGATGTCACGCTTCACCTGGGACCGGATCGCGCGCGACGCGCGCGGCATCTGTCACCAAGCCAATTCTGAGCCGCACCCCGACAAAGCGGCGTGCCGAAATTCCCGCCCCGCGGCGCCGGCGGTCTAGCCTCAACCAGGATTGTGAGAACCACGACAAGCACCATTGGCAGCGCCGGACCCGGCGTGGGCGGCGGGGCCCGCGCCGCGACACATTCCGGCCCCCATCGGCTGGCCGAGCCCAGCGGTCCGGACGCGATTCGCCACGAGCGATTCCGCACCCGTGACCGGGCCGCGGCCCAGCGATTCCTGGACAGCGCGTCCACGCCGGGCTGGGAGATCACTGGGCTCGCGAGGGGCTCGGGCGTCACGCACCGACGCTATGACGCCGGGTTCATCGCCGTCGACGAGTTGCTGAGCGACGGCAAGGTCAGCTACCGGATCCAGCCCAACGACTGTGTCGTCGTCATCCAGCCCCGGGCGGGGCCGGTGACAGTAGCCGGCGAGCCGGTCAACACGCTCGACAGTCCGTTGCTCGTCACGGACGGCATTCCCTGTGCGCTGCAAGCAAACACCGCGCGATTGACGGTAGTGACTGTCGACGCGAAGGTACTGCGCACGGCGGCAAGGGGCCGCAACGCGCCACTCCCACAACATATTCGGTTCCTAAATTCCCGTCCGCAGTCGCGCGCGCTGGTGCGCATCTGGGACCGAACGCTGGATTACGTGGCCAACACCTTCGCGAGCGAAGACATTTCGCAACGGCCACTGATTGTTGCGGCGGCGGCGCACCTACTGGCTTCCGCGATGCTCGAGTGTTTCCCCTCCAACGTGAACTCCGGAGTGGACTTACCTGGCAACGCGGCCGTCCCGGCGGCATTCACGGGCGCGGTGTCGTTTATCCAACAACACGCCGGCCATGGTATCGGGATCAACGACATTGCGGCCGCCGTGCGTCTCACGCCGCGAGCGGTCCAGTACCTGTTCCGGCAGCAGCTAAACACCACACCGACGGAATACCTGCGTCGCGTCCGGCTACACCGCGCCCATCGGGACCTGACGAGCGGCGACCGATCGACCACCACCGTCACCGAAATCGCGCAACGTTGGGGCTTCGCTCACGCCGGACGGTTTGCCATGCTCTACCGCCAAACCTACGGGGAGAGCCCACACGACACGCTCAAAAACTAAGCAGCGAACGCATTTCGGCTACGCGCTGCTGTCCCGCAGCGTGAGTAGCAATTCGTCGACCGGGCATCCTGCCACCTCATCGGGGAATGCTCGTTGTGTGGTGGTCTCGGCGACCACCCGTTCGGCGATGTCGCGCAGCTTGGTGTTCGATTGCTGAGACAGCTTTGTCATCAGCTGGAACGCGGAATTGGCGTCTACCCCGAAGCGCAGCATCATGATGCCCATGGCCTGATTGATCACCGCCCGCCGCTCATTGACCGCCGTCACCGATTCCGTCAGCCGCTTGCGCACGTCGGCCTGGAACGGTTCGGTGATGTCGACATAAAACCCAGCGGTGCCGGCCGGCCTGCCGGCGTTGTCGTACAGCCGATCGCCGACCACGACAACCATGTGCGGGTCACCACGGGTATCGATGATTCGGTGCCGGTTGCTGAACGCCACCCCGTGTCGGCGCACCTGTCCGACCAATTCGGCCACGATCGGCTTCTCGTCCGGATGTTTGTGCGCAAGGATCAAGCTGGTGGTCGGCGTGACGCTACCCGGTTCATACCCGTGCATCCGGGCCACCTCGGCCGACCACTCCCACCGGTCATCACGCAAGAAGTAGCGAAATCTGCCCACCGGTGCCCACCGGTCGCGTCCCCTCAGCGCATTTGCGCACACAACCCCAATGTATTGCGATGCCCCGCACAAGGTGTCCCATTCCGGCATTCCTCTTCGGATTCCGGATAACACCGACACACAGCGAAACGAGATGCGCTGTCGCCCTTTGCTATTCGTGCGATCAGCGTGCAAGTAACCTTGACCAGGATTTGCTGAGCCCGCTCCGCGGTCCACGGCGAAATACACGCGCTCGTTGATGAAGGCGCTCGACGTTCCCGTCTACAACAAACGGGGGCTGCTGCCGGCCACAACCGCGGCCGGCAGCCTGGTGAACTTCTGGCGGAACGTCTCGTAGATGAGATAGCGCCCAGCGATGGGCGTCGTTACCGGTTGAGCCTGTCGTCTCGCACACCGGTCAAGGCATCGTCCAGCGTCGGGTACAGCGGGAAGGTCTTGTCCAGGCCCGTCAGGTGAATCGGCCTCCTGGTGGCCGGACCCCGGGCAACCACCCCGAACTCCGCTGAGCTGCCGAGCTTCTCGTAGGTCGCGGCCAGAATCTTCAACCCCACCGAGCCGAGAAACTCCACCCCGGAAAGATCGATGACCAGCGCCGTCGGATTCTCCGCAACCACCGCGCCGATCGCTTCTTCCAGGGCCGGAGCGGTGACCAAGTCAATTTCGCCGCCGATGCTGAGGACGGCGACGCCATCATGGTCGGTGACCGTGGCGGTGATCGAATCAGGAGCTGACAATGGCGGTCCTCTGTCTGAGCCTTCGGTGTGCTGCCAGCCTAACCTGCCGTGCGAACTGCGAGAAGATGAACACCTCAACACCCCGCGCGCCACGCGCCAGGCTAGTCTCGCAAAAGGACCTGCGCCCTGCGGAGCGCGACGCGCACTTGGGAAGCCCGGAAGGGCATTGGAGGGCTTGGAGGGAAGATGTCAGATTCGCCGACGGATTCCAGCAGCGCTAGCGCACAAATGGTCAGCATTTCCAGCGAGGGCTTGCTGCCACAGCTGGTCCAGCACTTGCGGCGGAACCGAACCGCTTTGCGCGAGGAGTGGGCCCGCAGGATCACCGAGGCGGAGCTGCTCACCGCGATGACGCCCGAGGAGATCTTCTCCGAGGCGACCGCCGTCTACGACAACTACGTCGAGGTGCTCGAGACCGGGAGCGTCGAGGCGTTGCAGGACTACGCACGCGACCTGTCGGAACGCATCATCCCGCGGGGGGTGGAAACGGACGAGGTCGTCGGCATCGTCCTGCTGCTGCGCGACGTGCTCGCGCGCTCCCTGTTCGAGAAGTACCAGACCAATTTCGAGATGCTCAACCGAGTGCTGGACGCCTACGAGCCGGCGGCCAACCGCATCGCCAACACCGTGGCCGTCAGCTTCGTCCAGGAACGCGAGCGCATCATCCGCCAGCAGCAGGAGGCCATCCGCGAGCTGTCGACGCCGGTGCTACAGGTGCGCGAGCAGCTGCTGATCTTGCCGATCATCGGCGTGCTGGACAGTCAGCGCGCCCGCCAGGTTACCGAACAACTGCTGCGGGCCATCCGGGCGAACCGCGCGAAAGTCGTGGTCATCGACATCACAGGTGTGCCCACCATCGACTCCACCGTGGCGAACCACCTGGTGCAAACGGTCGACGCCTCCGGGCTGATGGGCGCCAGCGTGATCATCACCGGGCTGTCGTCGGAAATCGCCCTGACCCTGGTGACGATCGGACTGGACCTGTCGAAGATGAACGCCGTCGGCGACCTGCAGGGCGGGATCGAGGAAGCCGAGCGCCTGCTGGGCTACGAAGTCACCCGCACCGGCGACTAGACCGCGCGAGCGCTACCACGGTGAACCCCTCATGCCAGTACCAATCCTGAAACAGGGCGCGATTCTGATCGCCACGGTGCAGGCGGCGCTCACCGACTCGGACACCGAACGGCTGCGGTACGACCTCATGGAGCGCGTCAGCCACTTCCGCGCGCAGGGCATCATCGTCGATGTCACCGCCATCGATGTGATGGACTCCTTCGCCGCCCGATCGCTGCGGACGATCGCGCACATGACCCGGCTGCGCGGCGCCACGACGGTGATCGTGGGTCTACAGCCGGAGGTCGCCTTCGCGATGGTGCAATTGGGACTTGCATTTGACGACATGAACACCGCGCTGGACTTGGAAGAGGGCCTTGCGCTGCTGAATCGTCAACTTGGCCTTGGAAATTCAGCACGGGGGAAATCAACGATCGGGCGCGACGGTGGCGTGTGACATCGTGGTCAACATCGACAAACCCGACGACATCGTGGCAGCGCGCAAAGCCGGACATCAGCTCGCCTCGGAACTCGGGTTCTCGTTGACCGACGTCACCATGATCGCCACCGCGATCTCGGAAGTCGCACGCAACATCACCAGCTACGCCGGCCGGGGCGCGGTTCGGGTCACGGTGGCCGACCGGGAGGGCCGCCAGGCGCTGGTGGTGCGCGCCGAAGACGAGGGTCCCGGCATCGCTGACGTCGAGCGTGCGCTCGAGGACGGATACTCGACCGGCCGCGGGCTCGGCCTGGGCTTGCCCGGGGCCCGCCGCCTCATGGACCGATTCACCATCGAATCCGCACTCGGCAAGGGAACGGTCATCGAGATGTGGAAATGGGTTCCGGCCCGTGCGTGATCAAGGCCGACTCGGGCCGATGGAATGGGCGACATCGAGTCGCCCACGACCGGGCGAGCGCGTCTGTGGCGACCAGCCGATCGCGGTCGACGTCGACGGAACCGCCGCCCTGTTCGGCGTGCTCGACGGCCTCGGCCACGGCCCGGCCGCCGCGACCGCCGCATTGACCGCCGTGGACGTACTCCGGGGCGCCCGAGGGGAGCGACTCGAGGTACTGATCCAGCTGTGCCACCGCGTGTTGAGCGGCACCAGGGGGGTCGCGATGACCCTGGCGCGGGTCGATTTTCAGACGGGCAGGCTGACCTGGACCGGGATCGGAAATGTCAGCGCCAATCTCGTCGCCAAGGCGGCAAGCGGTACCCAGATCCGTTCCGCTGCGCGGCTGACGGGCGGAATCGTCGGCTACCGGATACCGGAAATCTCACCCGCGCAGGTCGTTCCGATACGCACCGGCGACCTGCTGGTCATCGCCAGCGACGGGATCGCCAAGGATCACCTGGACCACATCGACTTCGCCGCCCCCGCGGCGGACATCGCCGAGCACATACTGGGTAAACACGCCAAGGAGACCGACGACGCGATGGTGCTCACCGCGCGTCATCGGGGCGCCCCGACATGACCGATCGCACATGCCCGAGCTAGCCAACACGGGCGACTTTCGCGCCCAGTACGTTGCCGCGCTCCATACCTACCTGGGCACGCGCGGTGAGGACGACCTGGCCGTTGGTCACGAGCTGGGACGCCGGGCCTTGCGGGAACAAATCAGCATGCTCGACATCATCGAAAACCACTTCCGGACGGTCGACGAGCTGTCGAAGACCGCCGGCGTCGACGCGGCGGCCGCGTTGGAATTCCTGTTGCAGTCACTCGCCGCGCTCGACGTCGCGACCCGGGGCTTTCTCGACGGCACCAGGCGCTACGAGGAGCAACGGGCCCGCGCCGACGATCTGGCGGATCGCGACAAATTCCGCACCGCCCTCGTGAATTCCTTGCAGGAGGGGTTTTTCGTCGCCGACCACGAGGGCGCGGTGATCGACATGAACAACGCCTTCGAAGAGATCCTCGGCTATCCCGCTGAAGGGATGCCGTATTCGTGGCCGCACCCCTGGCTGGTCGACAAGAAGACCGCGGCTCAGCAGCAAAACCAGGTCCGCGAGGTTGGCAGCGCCCAGTACGAGACGCCGATTCGGCATCAAGACGGCCACCTCGTCTGGGTGACGGTGAGCATCAATGCGGTCACCGGACCCGGCTCGGATCGAGACGTCTATGTCGGAACGGTTCGCGATATCACCGCCGAACGCGCCTTTGCGGCCCGGGAAAGCGCGGTGCTGCGCCTCGCCACGAGTGTGGGTGTGGCCAAGAGCGTGGCAGAGGTGTTGTCGATCACGCTCGATGAGTGCCGCACGGCACTCGACGTGCAGCGCGTGGTCGCGGTCATGTGGCCGCCGGGCGACGGCGAGCCGACCGTCCTGGTTGCCGGCGAGCCGCCCGAATCCAGCTGGCGCAGCCTGGATCCATTACTGCGTCAGACTTTTCAGGACGCGCGTCATCAGCTGCCACTGACGGCCAAGACGGTCGAGTGGCCGGACGCTCCGGGTCGGGCGCGGGGCATGGTCGCGGTGCTGTCCGGCACGGCGGACGTCGCGTTGTGGTTGGAGTTTCGCGTGCCCCGCTGGGTGATAGGCGAGGACCGTCTGCTAGTCACCGTGCTCATCGGCCACCTCAGCCTGGCCATCCAGCACGTCCGCCAGTTCGAGAGCGCGCGCGAAACATCGCTGACGTTGCAGCGCGCGATGCTGCCGCCCGTGCAGCCGCCGCCGGGGTTCGCCGTTCGCTACGAACCCGCGATCCCCCCGCTGGAGATCGGAGGCGACTGGTATGACGTGTTGCCGCTCGGCGATCACCGCATCGGCATCGTCGTGGGCGATTGTGTCGGCCGCGGGTTGCCGGCCGCGGCGATCATGGGTCAGTTACGCAGCTCGGCGCGTGCGCTGTTGCTCACGGGAGCCCAACCGGCGCTGCTGCTCGAGCAACTCGACGCGGCGGCTTCGCTGATTCCGGATGCGTACTGCACCACGGTGTTCCTGGCAATCCTGGACACCGAATCGGGGATCCTGGACTACAGCAACGCCGGGCATATGCCCGCCGTGCTCGCCGGGCCTCCGTATGAGTCCGGCTCCGGAACAACCCTGTTGACTGATGCCCGGTCGGTGCCGCTCGCGGTGCGCCGCAACGAGACTCGCCCCGAAGCCTCCCAGGTGCTACCGCCGGGCTCGACGCTGATGCTGTTCACGGACGGGTTGGTCGAGCGCAGGCACGAGTCGATCGACGACGGCCTGGCGCGCATCGCCGACGTCTTGGCGGACACGATTGCGTTGCCGATCAGCGCCCTTGCCGACGAGGTGCTGCGCAAGTTGGCTCCGTCCGGCGGATACGACGACGACGTCGCCATGGTGGTATACCGGCACCGACAGGCACCGCTTCGAATCGAAACCGATGCTACCGCAGATCAATTGGCGAGGATCCGCCATCAGCTGGCCACCTGGCTGCGGGCCGCCCACGTCCCGGACGAACTGGCCGCCGACGTCGTGCTCGTCGTCAACGAGGCATGCACCAACAGCGTCGAGCACGCGTATCGCGGGCGCGACGTTGGGACGATGCGGCTCGAGGTCGAAGCCGCCGACGGCGAAATTCGCGCGCGGATCGCCGATTCCGGTTCTTGGAAACCACCGGCGGCCCAACCGGGCAACAGCGGGCGTGGCCTGGTATTGGTCCGGGAGATCGGCGACTCGGTGGAACTGGCCAACGGCCCGACCGGCACCACCATCGAGATCGCGTTTCGACTGCCGACAGCGGCCGCGACGGTCGATCACCGCCGAGCGTGCAACCACGGCGAGGAATCGGCCGATTTTTCGTTGTGAGTGCACGCTCGACGCGGCCGATGCTCGAGTTCAACCTTCTCCACGCCATCGGCGGCCAGAATAGCTATTCTCTTGCCGTGCAATTCGTTTGACATTTGGCGCGCTTCCTTGTGGTTTGCGCACGGCCGTCGTGCGGCTCGGGTGCGTGCCGACTACAGCCGATCCTTGACGGCCGCGGACAACCGCGCGCCGTCGGCCTTGCCGGCCGCGATCGCGGTCGCCGCCTTCATCACCAGGCCCATCTGCTTCATGCTGGGCCGCTCGCCGAGTTCCTCGGCCACCTGCGCGATCGCGGTGTCGGCCACGTCGGCCAACTCGGCCTCGGTGAGCGGCGTCGGCAGATACTCGTCGATGATCCGCGCCTCGGCGTGCTCTTCGGCGGCAAGCTCGCCGCGACCGTTTTGGGTGTAGATCTCGGCCGCCTCGCCGCGCTTCCGGGATTCCCGGGCCAGCACCTTGATCACCTCGTCGTCGGAGAGTTCTCTTGCCTGCTTGCCGGAGACTTCCTCGGTCTGGATCGCGGCCAGCACCATGCGCAGGGTCGCGGTTCGCAACTTATCCTGCGTCTTCATCGCCTGAGTGAGGTCCGACCGGAGCCGGGATTTGAGTTGCGCCATAGCCCAGACGCTACGCGCCGGGGCGCAAGGCCGCGCCACGTAGAAGTCACCGAGAAGTCACATTGTGAAATGGCGTGACCCTGGACAGGATGGGACAGGATGGAGGCCATGATCAACGACCGCCGCTGCACCCGGTGAGCACGCTGCCGCCCAGTTATCCGGTTGACCCGCCCGGCTTGCCCGGGTATGGGCCAGCCGGTTATCCGCCGTTGGGGTACGCGACGCCGGGCTATGGCGGCCCGCCGCCCGGCTATGGCCCGCCACCGGGCTATGGCCCGCCACCGGGCTATGGCCCGCCACCGGGCTATGGCCCGCCGCCGTTTGTCCCGGGGGCGGTCAGACCCGGGGTCATCCCGCTGCGGCCGTTAACGCTGAGCGACATCTTCAACGGCGCGGTTGGCTACATCCGCGCCAATCCGAAGGCGACGCTGGGCTTGACCGCCATGGTCGTGGTCGTCATCCAGGTCATCACGTTGATCGCGACCATCGGGCCGCTGACGGCGGCCAGCCGGCTCAAGACCGCGCGGCCGGACGAGCTCGCCGTCTCGGATGTCGGGGCGTGGCTGGTGTCGATCGGTGCCGGCACGCTGGTCAGCTGGTTGGGCGGCGTGTTGCTCAGCGGGATGCTCACCGTCGTCGTCGGGCGGGCGGTGTTCGGGTCGCCGATCACGATCGGCGAGGCGTGGGCCAAGATTCGCGGGCGCCTACTCGCGTTGCTCGGACTAGCGCTGCTGGAGGCCGCCGGGCTGATCGCGCTTCTCGGCCTGGTGGTGGTGATCCTCGTCGCGGTCGCGGCGCTCGCCAACGGCGCGGCCGCGGCCCTGCTCGGCTTCCCGCTGGCGCTGAGCGTGATCGCGCTGCTGGCCTACCTGTACACGATGCTGTTGTTCGCACCCGTGCTGATCGTGCTGGAGAGGCTGCCGGTCGTGGACGCGATCACCAGATCCTTCGCGCTGGTGCGCGGCGGATTCTGGCGGATCTTCGGCATCCGGCTGCTGACGGCCATCGTGGTGGGCTTCGTCGGGAATGCGATTGCCGCGCCGTTCAGCATCGCCGGCCAGGTATTGGTGGCCGTGACCGCGTCTGAGGGGTCGGTCACCATGCTGCTCGCCGGCGCCACGCTGTCGGCCATCGGTGCGGCGATCGGCCAGATCGTCACCGCGCCGTTCAACGCCGGGGTGGTCGTCCTGCTCTACACCGACCGCCGCATGCGCGCCGAGGCCTTCGACCTGGTGCTGCAGACCGGTGCCGCCGGCGGACTCGCCGCCGTGGCGTCCACCGACAGCCTCTGGCTCACGCGAGCCTACTACTAAGGGACCGGCTGACCATGCCCTCCATCGACATCGACCGCGATGCCGCACACCAGGCCGCACAGCGCGAACTCGACAAGCCGATCTACCCCAAACAGTCACCGTGGGCGCAGTTCAGCGACTGGATCAACGAGCTGCTGTTCAAGCTGCTGCAGAAGGGCGCTTCGGTGTCTGGCGGTTGGTTCACCATCACCGTGCTGCTCATCCTGCTGGGGATCGCCCTGGTGGTGGGCATCCACATTGCCCGTCGGACGATGCGCACCAACCGCGGCGGCGACTACCTGCTGTTCGATGCCGGTCTGCTGACCGCCGCCCAACATCGAGCGACGGCGGAAAGCTATGCCGCCGAAGGCAATTGGGCGGCCGCGATCCGGCATCGGCTGCGCGCCGTAGCCCGTGAGCTGGAGGAGTCCGGCGTGCTCGACCCGGCGCCCGGCCGTACGGCCAACGAGCTGGCCAGCGACGCCGGCCAGGCATTACCGCACCTCGCGGGGGAACTGTCGCAGGCGGCAACGGCCTTCAACGACGTCACCTACGGCGAACGGCCCGGCACCCAGGCCGCCTACCAGATGATTGCCGACCTCGATGACCACCTGCGGTCACGGTCGGCGGCCACCGGAGCGGCGGTGGAGCGGCACGCCGTAGTCGACTCATGGGCGCGGGTTAGATGATCCCCGCGCGTCCAGGGGAGCCCGTTACCACACGGCGATCGCGGCCGTGGCGCGGGGTGCTGCTCACGGTGGCCGTGCTCATGGTCATCGCCTCGATCAGCACCTATCTGACAGCTCCGCGGCCCGGCCCGGCGATGGACCCCGCGTCCACCGACGCCTCGGGCGCCCACGCGTTGGTGACATTGCTGCGCGACCACGGCGTCGAAGTGGTGGTGGCCGACACCATTGCCGATGTGGAAGACGCGGCCCGTCCGGACACACTGCTGCTGGTGGCGCAGACCCACTATCTGACCAATGACACACTGCTGCAGCGGTTGGCCAGCGCCCCCGGCGACCTGTTGCTGGTGGAACCCACGTCACGCACCCGCGCGGCGCTGACGCCGCGGCTACGCATCCACGCTGCCAACTCACTCCACGCGAAGCCGAATTGCCCTCTGCGAGAAGCTAATCGAGCCGGATCCGTGCACTTTGGGCCCACCGACGCCTACCAATCCACGGGCGACCTCATGGTGACCAGCTGTTACGACGGGGCATTGGTCCGCTATCGCGACTCGAGTGGCCAGACGGGCCGAACCGTCACCGTGGTCGGCAGCAGCGACTTCATGACCAACGGCGGCCTGTTGCGGGAGGGCAACGCCGCGCTGGCGATGAACCTGGCCGGGGACCGGCCACGTCTCGTCTGGTACGCGCCTCACCGCATGGAAGGTGAAACATCCTCCCCGTCATCCCTTTTCGACCTGATCCCAGACAACGTGACCTGGATCGTCTGGCAGCTGTGGCTGGTGGTGATCCTGGTGGCGCTGTGGAAGGGCCGGCGGATCGGGCCACTGGTGGCCGAGGAGTTGCCCGTGGTCGTGCGCGCATCGGAGACGGTCGAGGGCCGCGGGCGGCTGTACCGGTCCCGCCGGGCCCGCGATCGCGCCGCGGACGCACTGCGCGCGGCGACCCTGCGCCGGTTGCTGCCCCGGCTCGGCCTGAGCACAGGAGCGCCGCCGCCGGCGGTGGTGGCGAGCGTGGCGCGGCGCTGGGGGCACCACCCGCTTGCGGGGACCGGCGCCGATGCGGAGTTTGTTCGCTACCACCTGTTCGGCCCGCCGCCGGCCACCGACGCCGACTTGCTACACCTTGCCCGTGCGCTCGACGACATCGAAAGGCAGGTCACCCACTCGTGACGCAGTCCCCTTCCACACCGCAAGCCCCTCCCGCGCAGACCGCGATCGCAGAAGCCGCACGTAATGCATTGCTGGCGTTACGCACCGAGATCGCCAAGGCCGTTGTCGGACAGGAAGGGGTGATCAGCGGTCTGGTGATCGCGCTGTTGTGCCGCGGCCATGTGCTCCTGGAAGGTGTTCCGGGAGTGGCGAAGACGCTGATGATCCGCGCCATGTCCGCCGCCTTGCAGCTGCAGTTCAAGCGGGTGCAGTTCACCCCCGACCTGATGCCCGGCGACGTCACCGGTTCGCTGGTTTACGATTCGCGCACCGCCGCGTTCGTGTTCCGGCCGGGTCCGGTGTTCACCAATTTGCTGCTGGCCGACGAGATCAACCGCACCCCGCCGAAAACACAGGCCGCGCTGCTCGAGGCGATGGAGGAACGCCAGGTCAGCGTGGAGGGCGAACCCAAGCCGCTGCCCGACCCGTTCATTGTCGCCGCCACGCAGAACCCGATCGAATACGAGGGCACCTATCAGTTGCCCGAGGCGCAACTCGACCGATTCTTGCTCAAACTGAACGTAACCCTGCCGGCGCGCGACGCCGAGATCGCCATCCTGGGCCGGCACGCTTACGGTTTCGATCCCCGCGATCTATCGGCGATCCAACCGGTGGCCGGTCCGGCCGAGCTGGCCGCCGGCCGCGAGGCGGTGCGCCAGGTGCTGGTCGCCGATGAGGTGCTGGGCTACATCGTCGACATCGTCGGGGCCACCCGCTCCTCCCCCGCGCTGCAGCTGGGGGTATCGCCCCGGGGGGCGACGGCGCTGCTGGGCACCGCTCGGTCGTGGGCGTGGCTGTCCGGGCGTAACTACGTCACTCCAGACGACGTGAAGGCGATGGCCCGCCCAACGCTGCGCCACCGGGTGATGCTGCGTCCGGAAGCCGAACTCGAAGGCGCCACACCCGACGGCGTGCTCGACGGCATCTTGGCCTCGGTTCCGGTGCCGCGCTAGTGACTGCGCCGGCGACGATGCGGAGTGTAACGATGAGGAGGAGCGGCGCCAATGATACTGACCGGGCGCACCGGCCTGTTGGCCCTGACCTTCGTCCTGCCGATCGCGCTGTCCCCTTGGCCGGCAAAGGCTTTCGTCATG
The DNA here is from genome assembly GCF_010731535.1 of Mycobacterium lacus. Lineage (NCBI taxonomy): Bacteria > Bacillati > Actinomycetota > Actinomycetes > Mycobacteriales > Mycobacteriaceae > Mycobacterium > Mycobacterium lacus. The sequence goes on along the minus strand of NZ_AP022581.1, from coordinate 4,881,800 downwards.
TTGCTGGCGGCACTGGCGCTATTGGTGGTCGTCGATACCGCGCTGGCGGCCAGTACCCGTCGGTTGCGCTTCGTCCGTTCGCCAGACGCCTCGGCCCGCCTCGGCCAGCAGGTGGATGCGGGCCTGCTGATCCACAATGACGGCGGACGCATGTTTCGAGGCCAGGTTCGCGACGCCTGGCCGCCCAGCGCGCGCGCCCAGCCGCGCACCCACACCGTCGTCCTGGCTGCCGGGCAGCGCCAGCGCGTGGTCACCGCGCTGCGACCGGTGCGCCGCGGCGATCAGCGCGCGGCCGTGGTCACCGCCCGATCGGTCGGGCCGCTGGGGTTGGCCGGGCGGCAGAGCTCGCAGCAGGTGCCCGGCCAAGTCCGGGTGCTGCCGCCGTTCCTGTCGCGCAAGCACCTGCCGTCGCGGCTGGCCAAGCTGCGCGAGATCGACGGGCTGCTGCCGACGCTGATCCGCGGGCAAGGCACCGAATTCGACTCGCTGCGCGAGTATGTCGTCGGCGATGACGTCCGCTCGATCGACTGGCGCGCCACCGCGCGGCGCGCGGACGTCATGGTTCGCACGTGGCGCCCCGAACGTGATCGGCGGGTCGTTCTGGTGCTCGACACCGGGCGCATGGCGGCGGGCCGGGTCGGAGTCGATCCGACCGTCGCCGATCCCGCGGGATGGCCCCGGCTGGACTGGTCGATGGACGCCGCGCTGCTGCTGGCCGCGCTGGCGTCACGGGCCGGCGACCACGTCGACTTCCTCGCCCACGACCGCGTGAGCCGGGCCGGCGTGTTTGGCGCGTCGCGCACCGAACTGCTCGCCCAACTGGTCGACGCGATGGCCCCGCTGCAGCCCGTCCTCGTCGAATCCGACTGGCGGGCAATGATTGCCACCATCGCCCGCCGCACCCGGCATCGGTCACTGGTGGTGCTGCTGACCGACCTCAACTTGACCGCTCTCGACGAGGGCCTGCTGCCGGTGCTACCGCAGCTGTCGGCCAAACACCACGTGCTGGTCGCCGCCGTTGCTGACCCACGCGTCGACCAACTGGCCGCCGGGCGCTCCGACGCGGCGGCGGTGTACGACGCGGCCGCTGCCGAACGCGCCCGCAACGACCGGCACGCGATCGCGACGCGACTGCGCATGAACGGTGTGGACGTCGTCGACGCCGGGCCCAGGGAAATCGCGCCCGCGCTCGCCGACCGCTACCTGGCGATGAAGGCAACCGGGCGGCTCTAGCTTTGTCGCCGCGAGTGTGAATCGGGCGACGCCCCCGCGGCGAGTCGCGTCGTCAGATTCACTGTCGCGCCGCTGGGTCAGCCGGTCGGGACCACGTCGGGCGCGTCCTCGATGTCGCCGGTCTCCCCGGCGTGCACGGCCCGGCGCCCGAAGTACACGACGTAGCCCAGAAACGCCGCCTCGGCGAGGACGCCGATGGTGATCCGAACAAACGTCGGCAACCCCGACGGCGTCACCATCGCCTCGATCAAACCGGACACCAGCAAGACGCCCACCAAGCCCACGGCCACCGAGACCACGCCGCGGCCTTGCTCGGCAAGGACCTGTCCACGCGGCCGGTCACCCGGCGAAATCACCGACCAGCCAAGCCGCATCCCGATTGCCGCGGCCAGGAACACGGCGGTGAGCTCCAGCAGCCCGTGCGGAATGAGCAGGCCCAGCAGCAACGGCCCCCTGCCGGCCTGGAACATCAGCCCGCCGATCAGTCCCAGGTTGGCGGCGTTTTGGAAGAGCACCAGCGGGATCGGCAGCCCCAGCACGACGGACATCGCGATGCACTTGGCCGCCACCCAGGAGTTGTTCACCCAGACCTGCAGCGCGAACGACGTGGCGGGGTGCTCGCTGTAGTACGCCTGGACGTCGTGGTTGACCAATTCGTCTATGTCCGTTGGCGTTCCGATGAGGGACTGCACCTCCGGAGTGCCGGCCACCCAGAAACCGATGACCACCACGACGGCGAAAAACGCAGCCGCCGTCGCCAGCCACCACCGCCAGGTACGGTAGGCGACCACCGGGAAGGACACCGTCCAGAATCGGAGGAACGTACTGGTCAGCGGGGCATGCGCGCCGGTGACCGCGGAGCGGGCGCGCGCCACCAGGCTGGAGAGCCGACCGACCACCAGCGAGTCCGACGACACGGACCGCAGCATCGACAGGTGCGCGGACACCCGCTGGTAGAGCTCGACGAGCTCATCGACTTCCGCGCCGGTCAACGACCGGCGCCTCTTGATCAACCGGTCGAGGCGGTCCCACGTGCCGCGGTGGGTCAGCAAGAACGCGTCGACGTCCACCCGCGCAGCCTAGCCCCGCGGCCTAAAACCTGTACCGTTCCCTGGTATGCCGGAGGTGGTGACCGGGGACGCCGTGGTCCTCGACGTGCAGATCGCGCAGTTGCCCGTGCGGGCGGTCGGCGCGCTGATCGATATCACGGTGATTTTCATCGGCTACATCTTGGGGCTGATGCTGTGGGCGGCCACCCTGACCGAGTTCGACGACGCGCTGACCGCCGCCTTCCTGATCATCTTCACGGTGCTGGCGATCGTCGGGTATCCGCTCGTGTTCGAAACCGCGACGCGGGGCCGGTCGATAGGCAAGATCGTGATGGGTCTGCGAGTGGTGTCCGACGACGGCGGTCCGGAACGGTTCCGGCAGGCCCTATTTCGCGCCCTGGCGTCGGTGGTGGAGATCTGGATGCTGTTCGGCAGCCCCGCCGTGATCTGCAGCATGTTGTCGCCGAAGGCCAAACGCATCGGCGACATCTTCGCCGGCACTGTCGTGATCAGCGAACGCGGTCCGCGTCTGGGCCCGCCACCGGCAATGCCGCCGTCGCTGGCCTGGTGGGCTTCGTCGCTGCAGCTGTCCGGACTATCCGCCGGCCAGGCCGAGGTCGCACGCCAATTCCTTTCCCGGGCACACCAACTCGATCCGCAGTTACGCGCACAGATGGCCTACCGGATCGCCGGCGAAGTGGTCTCTCACATCGCACCCCCGCCCCCGCCCGGCGTCCCGCCACAGCTGGTACTTGCCGCCGTGCTTGCCGAACGACACCGGCGCGAACTGGCACGGCTGCGCCCAACCCCGCAGACGCCGCCGACCGCACCGGCGCCGTGGCCGCAGGCCGCACCGGCGCCGTGGCCACCGGCCGCCGGGCCCATGCCCATGCCGCACCAGCCCTGGCCTCAGTACGGGCCTCAGTACGGGCCGGGCGGACCGCCCGCCGCCTGGCCCCCGCCAGCGCAGGCCGTCCCCTGGCCGGAGGCACCCGAGCCCGGGCAGGGGTTGTTGGGGCCCGGCAGCGGCGGATTCTCACCGCCGCACTAACGACCCGTAACGGGTGCGCGACCCAACGTTGCATGGCGTTCGTTTGCGATATATCGTGATGTATCGGATTAGTCAAACCGGCACGAGGACAAACAGACATGCACAACCTGACCCCTCCGGGCGGACCCTTTGCCCACCGCCCAGGATTCGGCTTCGGGCCCGGCCCGGCACAACGGCGGATGCTGCATGACGCCCGCCGCCAGGCCCGCCGGGAGTTTCGTGAACACCTGCGCGACCACGCCGGCGGCCACGACGGCCCATTCGGTTTCGGCACCGGTCTTGGCGCCGACTTCGGTCCGGGGTTCGGCTTCGGCTTCGTTGGCGGCCCGCGCGGGCAGTGGCGTCGTGGCGGACCGCGCCGCGGACGACGCGGTGACGTGCGTGCTGCCATTCTGGCGCTGCTGACCGAACGGCCGATGCACGGCTACGAGATAATCCAGCAGATCGCCGAACGCAGCAACGGAATCTGGCGGCCCAGCCCCGGCTCGGTGTACCCGACGCTGCAGCTGCTCGACGACGAAGGCCTGATCACCGCCAGCGAAACCGACGGCAACAAAAGGCTTTTCGAGCTGACCGGCGACGGGCGCGCCGCAGCGGAAAAGATCGAGTCCCCGCCGTGGAACGAGATCGCCGAGGGCGTCGACCCCGGTCATATCAACCTGCGCACGGCCGTCGTCGCGCTATTGGGCGCGGTCGTGCAATCCGCGCACGCGGCCAGCGCCGAACAGCAGCAGCGCATCGTCGAGATTCTCAACAACGCACGCCGCGAGATCTACGGCATCCTCGGCGAGGACTGAGGCGTCGACGCGAGCTAAGACACGTCGACCCAGTCCAATGTCCGCTGCACCGCCTTGCGCCAGCCCCCATATCCTGCGGCACGCTGCTCGGCGTCCCAGGTGGGCGTCCAGCGCTTGTCCTCCTGCCAGTTTGCCCGCAGGTCGGACGGGTCGGCCCAGAACCCCACTGCCAGACCCGCCGCGTAGGCGGCGCCCAGGGCGGTGGTCTCGGCGACCACCGGCCGCACCACGTCCACGCCCAGCACGTCGGCCTGAATCTGCATGCATAGGTCGTTCCCGGTGACACCGCCGTCGACCTTCAAGACCTCAAGGCGCACACCGGAATCCGCCTCCATCGCGTCGACCACGTCGCGACTCTGGTAACAGATCGCCTCCAGCGTCGCGCGAGCCAGGTGGGCGTTGTTGCTGAACCGCGACAGCCCCACGATCGCGCCGCGGGCATCGGATCGCCAGTACGGGGCGAACAGCCCGGAAAACGCCGGCACGAAGTAGACCCCGCCGTTGTCGGCGACCTGACGGGCCAGCGACTCGCTTTGCGCGGCGCCGCTGATGATGCCCAGCTGATCGCGTAGCCACTGCACGGCCGAGCCGGTGACCGCGATCGAACCCTCAAGCGCGTACACGGGTTTGGCGTCCCCGAATTGATAACAGACGGTGGTCAGCAGCCCATTCTTGGACCGCACGATCGCCTCACCGGTGTTCAGCAGCAGGAAATTGCCGGTGCCATAGGTGTTTTTCGCCTCCCCCGCGGCCAGGCAGACCTGACCGACCATCGCCGCATGCTGATCGCCGAGCACCCCGGTGATCGGCACCTCGCCGCCGACCGGCCCGGTATCCAGGGTGACCCCGTAGGGCTGGGTCGGCGACGACGGCGCGATCGTCGGCAACATCGCGCGGGGGATGGAGAAGAACGACAACAGCTCCTCGTCCCAGTCCAGCGTCTCCAGATCCATCAGCATCGTCCGGCTGGCGTTGGTCACATCGGTGACGTGCGCGCCACCCCGCGGGCCGCCGGTCAGGTTCCACAACACCCAGGTGTCCGGCGTGCCGAACAGGGCATCGCCGCTTTCAGCGGCCGCACGCACCCCGTCGATGTTCTCCAAGATCCACTGCAGCTTTCCGCCGGAAAAATAGGTCGCCGGCGGCAGGCCCGCCTTGCGGCGGATCACATCGCCGCGGCCGTCCCGGTCCAGCGCCGACGCGATGCGGTCGGTGCGGGTGTCCTGCCAGACGATCGCGTTGTAGTACGGTCTGCCGGTCCGCCTGTTCCATACCAACGTGGTCTCACGCTGATTCGTAATTCCCAGCGCCACAATATCTTTCGGCGACAAGTTGGTGGCGTTCAGCACGGTTGTCAGCACCGATGCGGTGCGCTCCCAGATCTCGACCGGATTGTGCTCTACCCAGCCGGCGCGGGGCAGGATCTGCTCGTGCTCGAGCTGGTGGCGGGCCACCTCGGCGCCGTTGTGATCGAAAATCATGCAGCGGGTGCTGGTGGTGCCCTGGTCGATGGCGGCTACGAATTCGGCCAACTGCACTCCTAGGGATATCGGAAATTGGATGACCCGCACCGGTCAGCCGGCGAAGGGATCGCGGACCGTGATCCCCTCGAACTTACGGAAGTCGCGGTCGTGGCTCCAGATCGTGGAGATGCCGTGCTGGCCCATGAGCGCGACGAGGTGGGCCGCGGGGACGAGATTGCCTCGCGGCTTGACCGTGCCGGCTACGCGCCGATAGACGGGCCAAAATCCGTCGGCCTCACCGACCTGCCGCACGTGCGGTCGTGAGGTGAATTGCTCGATGTTTTCGGCGGCGACGCCGGGTGCCAACGGCGCATCCAGCAATGCCGGATGGGTAACAATCCGTAGGTAGCCCAACGCGACTGGCCACAACAGGTATACGAGGCCGGGCCCAGCCAGGAATCGCTCGACGAGCGCCTTCGCCTTGTCGTGGAATGGGCTGGCTCGGTGGGTCGCATAAACCAGGATGTTGACGTCGAAGGTTTCGCTCACCCCTGATCCAAGATCGCCCAGACAGCGTCCTTGTCGTCAAGATCCACGCGAGGCCGCAAGTCGGCCGTCGCCCAGCGGATGTCAACGTTTGGGGAGGGCTCGGCGGCGAGTGCTTGCGCAAGCAGCTCGGAGACGAGCTGCCCCAACGTTTTGCGTTCCTCGCGCTGTCGGCGTTTCAACGTCCGCAGTATGTCGTCGTCGAGGTCGATCGTGGTCCGCATACATCAGATGCTAGCTCACAGTGCATCTGATGCGAAGGGTGTTGGCCTGGCTAGTTGCGCTGCCAACGGTAAACCTGTTGCATCGGCATTGTGGGCGAAGAGGTCCAGCGCACCACGTATAGCCGCGCGCAACGGCGGGAATACCGGCGCAAGGTGCGGCTGTGTGTGGACGTCTTCGAGAGGATGCTCACGCAGTCCAGCTTCGATTTCGACCGGCCGCTCAGCGGCATGGAGATCGAATGCAACCTCGTCGACGCCGACTACCAGCCCGCCATGTCAAATCGCTTCGTGCTGGACGCCATCGCCGACCCGGCCTACCAGACCGAATTGGGCGCCTACAACATCGAATTCAATGTGCCGCCCCGGCCCCTACCCGGACACACCGGGCTGGACCTGGAGGCCGAGGTGCGCGCCAGCCTCAACGACGCCGAGGCCAAGGCCAACTCCGCATGCGCGCACATCGTGATGATCGGCATCCTGCCCACGCTGATGCCCGAACACCTGGCCGAGGGCTGGATGAGCGACTCGAAGCGGTACGCGGCCCTGAACGCCTCGATCTCCACCGCCCGCGGCGAGGACATCCCGATCAATATCTCCGGACCGGAGCCGCTGAGCTGGCGAGCCGCATCCATCGCACCCGAATCCGCTTGCACCAGCATGCAATTGCATTTGCAGGTTGCTCCGGCGGATTTCGCGGCCAACTGGAACGCGGCTCAGATGCTGGCCGGCCCGCAGCTGGCGCTGGGCGCGAACTCGCCCTACTTCTTCGGCCACCAGCTGTGGGCCGAAACCCGCATCGAACTGTTCGCCCAGTCCACCGACCCGCGTCCCGAGGAGCTCAAGACCCGGGGCGTGCGACCCCGGGTTTGGTTCGGCGAGCGTTGGATCGCCTCGATCCTGGACCTGTTCAAAGAGAACATCCGTTACTTCCCCTCCCTGCTGCCCGAGGTTTCCGACGAGGACCCCCTCGCCGAGCTGGCCGCCGGACGCGTCCCTCACCTGTCCGAATTGCGCCTACACAACGGCACGGTCTACCGGTGGAATCGGCCGGTATACGACGTTGTCGACGGGCGGCCGCACCTGCGGCTGGAGAACCGGGTGCTGCCGGCCGGTCCGACCGTGGTGGACATGCTGGCGAATTCGGCCTTCTACTACGGCGCGCTGCGCACTTTGTCCGAGGACGAGCGGCCGCCGTGGACCAGGATGAGTTTTGCTGCGGCACAAGCCAATTTCCTGGCGGCGGCGCGGCATGGCATGGATGCGCGGCTGGATTGGCCGGGCCTCGGCGAGGCGACGACGCAGGAATTGGTGCTCGGCACGCTGCTGCCGATGGCTGACGAGGGATTGCGGCGATGGGGGGTCGACGCCGAAGTGCGCGACCGGTTTCTGAGCGTCATCCAGGACCGCGCCAGCACCGGCCGCAACGGCGCGCGCTGGCAGGTGTCCACCGTGCGGGCGCTGGAAGACGGCGGGATGACCCGGCGCGCGGCGCTGGCCGAGATGCTGCGACAGTACTGCGAGCACATGCATGCCAACGAGCCGGTGCATACCTGGGATTAAGGCGGCGCGTCCGGGGCGATGGATTGGGACGGTGCCTACCGGCAGCAGGGCATCTTCGAGGGTTCCCGGCTAGCAACGACCAATCCGAGATCGGCGGCTCGAGCGGCGAGTTTGTCGTCGAAAGTGGCGACCGCCGCGTTGTGTTGCTCCGCGGTGTAGAGAACGCAGCAATCCGGCATCTTGAGCGCGGTGATGGCGCGCAGCTCGCCCAACCGAAGCGCAGCGCCGGCAGGAAGGCCCAGACTGTCGATCTGCAGCTGCGCGAGGAGCCGGCGGAGCCGATCGGCTCGTCCGGCCCGCGCGGCACCGGCGTAGACCTCAGCGAGCGTGATGACGCTAGCGGCAAACAACTCGGACGAATGAGCCCTCAGCAGTGCGGTGGCATCGGCGTGGTGGGCATCGGCGGGTTCGAAATGGCCGATCAACACGCTGGCGTCGAGGACGATCACTCGGGCCAGTCCCCACGCAGCTCCCGTAAGTAATCGGGCCCAAAGACACCGGCCAAGGCGCCGGCAGTCGCTTCGACTGCTTGGCGTCGGGCCTTGTCGGTCGCAGCATGATCGTCAGCAAGGGTGTTTCGGCCGAGCAGAATGAGCCGACGCAACAGTGCGGCAGGCTTATCCGCCTGATCCGGCCAGGTTCTGCGCGCAATCTCCAGCGCGTAGCTGATGTCGTCGGTTTCTGTGATGGCGTAGCGCCGGCGGATCGTCGGCATGGCAAGAGTGTAACACCGATCGTATTGGTGTTACACCTGGTGGCCGGCTACGACGACGCGGTCGCGGCCTCCAGCGCCTCGGCGAAGGCCGCCAGGTCGTCGGACGTGGTGTCGGCGTGCGGCGAGATCCGCAGCACCGGGGCACTCAACTCCAGCGGGGCCCGTTGCACCCCGGCACACGTGATCACGATCCGGCGCTCGGCGAGCAGCCACGCCCGCACCGCCTGCGGGTCGGCACCATCGACCGCAGCCAGGGTGGTGATCGCGCTCGGCTCGTCGACCTCCTCGACCACCCGCCAGCCGGGTACGTCGGCCAGCATGGTCCGGGTGACACTGCCCAGCTCGGCCAGGCGCGCCCGCACGAGCTCCGGCCCGCACTCCAAATGCTCCCCCAGGGCCACCGAAAACCCCACTCGCGCAGCGACATTGGCTTCGCCAAACTCGAGTTGCCGGGCCGTCGGCGGCGCCGGTGCCGCCCACGCCGGCGACGCCAGCCGCGGACGTAGCCGCTGCATCAGTTCCGGACGCACCGCCAGCGCGCCGACACCGCGCGGCCCGGCGATCCATTTCCGCGACGACGCATAGGTGACGTCCGCGCCCGCGACGCAGTCCACGTGTCCCAGCCCCTGTGCGGCGTCGACAACCAGCGGCAATCCGAGCTCGCGGCAGAGTTGGGCCATCATGGCCAGCGGTTGCACGACACCGCGGTGGCTGGCCACGACGGTCAGGTGGACCAGGTCAGGCGGGTCGGACTCCAGGGCGTAGGCCGCATCGTCGAGCGCCACCCTGCCGTCCTCGAGGGTCGGCAGGGTGCGCACGTCGAATCCGTGAGCGGCCATCACGGCCAGGTTGGGGCCGTATTCGCCGGGCAGGCAGGCCAGCGTCCGGTTTTCCGCCGGCCAGCTACCGAGCAGCAGATCCAACGCGTGCAGCGAGCCGGTGGTGAACACCACCTCGGCGTCGAGCATGCCGCTCAGCGCGGCGACCGCGGCCCGCCCGGCGTCGAGCACGGGCGCGGCGGCCTCGGCCGCGACGTAACCGCCCACCTCGGCCTCGTGCAGCGCGTGCCGGGCGGCGGCGTCGAGCGCCCCGAAACTCTGACGAGAGCAGGCCGCACTGTCGAGGTGCAGCCCGGCGACCGGCGGACGGGCCGCCCGCCACCGGTGGGCCAGCGTGTCGCCGGCGCGGCTCATTGGCGCCGCTCTCCCCCGCAAGCGGGTGGTACCCCCACCTCATCACTTCGTCCCCCGCAAGCGGGTGGTGCCCCCACTGCATCGTCGCCGGCGCGGCTCACTTGACGGCCAGGGACAGCCCAAAGTCACCGGCGTCGTCCGTCCACCACCGGATGCGGCGCAGGCCCGCCCCGGCCAGCTCGGCGCCGACCCCGCCCGGGCGGAACTTGCACGACACCTCGGTGAGCATCTCTTCACCGGCCGCGAAGTCGACGGCCAGGCCCAGCGCCCCCACCAGCACACGCTGGCCGCGGTCGGCCCGCAGCCACATCTCGATCCGCTCCTCCTCGGCATTCCAGCGGGCCACGTGCCGGTAGGCCTCGACGTCGAAGTCGGCATCGAGTTCCCGGTTGATCACCGCGAGCACGTTGCGATTGAACAGGGCCGTTACCCCTGCGGCGTCGTCGTAGGCACGCACCAGGCGCCCGGCGTCCTTGACCAGGTCGGTGCCCAGCAGCAAGCTGTCCCCCGGCCGCATCACCGCGGCCAGCGTCGCGAGAAACTCCGTACGAGGCGCGGGCGTGAGGTTGCCGATCGTGGACCCCAGGAACACGAACAGCCGCCGCCCACCACCGGGAATCTCGGTCAGATGCTCCTCGAAATCGCCGCAGACAGCGTGGATTTCGACGCCCTCGTATTCGCGCTGGACGGCGCTCGCGGTCGCCGACAGCATGCCGGCGTCGACGTCGAACGGAACGAACCTGCGCAGCGATCCACGGTCACGCAGCGCGTCTAAGAGCATCCTGGTCTTCTCCGAGGTCCCGCTGCCCAGTTCGACCAGGGTGTCGGCATCGCACGCCGATGCGACCTCGGCTGACCGGGCGCGCAGGATTTCGGCCTCGGCACGGGTCGGGTAGTACTCGGGCAACCGGGTGATCTGATCGAACAGCTCACTGCCCACCGAATCGTAGAACCATTTGGGCGGCAACGACTTCGGCGTTTTCTGTAGCCCTTCGAACACGTCGCGTCGCAACGCGTGATACGCCGAGTCCTGCGCCAGATGGTTGGAGAGCGACAGCGTCATCAGCATCCTTTCGGGGGGCCAAGGCGGTCCAAACGGGTCAACGTGACACGATCCCCGACGACCTCCACCAGGTGGCGGTCCGGCACGTCTGCCCAGTCCGGGTCGTCGTCGTAGGGTTCGCTGGCCAGCACCACTCCGTCGGCGCGCCGCAAGATCGACAACGTGTCCCCCCAGGTAGTGGCCACCATACGAGAACCATTGGCCGCCAGGATATTCAATCGTGCAATGGGGTCGGCCGCCCCGATCTCGACGATCGTGTCGCCCAGCGCGTCCATCCCGCGAGCGAAGATGGCCGCCGCGAGTATCGCGCTGTCGCAAACCGATTCGGCCGACGAACGCAGCGGCAACACGGCGCGGTCGACGACACCGTTGTGCGACAACAGCCAGTGACCGTCGGTGAACGGCGCACTCGCGCTGGCTTCGATCGGCATGCCGACCGTCGCCGAGCGCACCGCCGCCACCACACAGTGGCTGCGCAGGGCCGGCGCCACCGAGGCAAACGACAGGTCGCCCCAGAGCGGCGCCGAGCTGCGCCAGCGCCGGGGCACCCCGCCGTCGAAAAAGCCCACGCCCCAACCGTCGGCGTTCAGCAGGCCGTGCTTTTGCCGGCGCGGAGCATAGGACTGCGCCAGCAGGCCCCGTGGCGGATCGAGCACCAGCGAGGCGACCGTGACATCGGCCCCGAGCCAACCCAGGTGACGGCACATCAGGCGTCCCACGCCAACCGGACGCCGGAGAAGATCTGGCGGCGGTAGGGGTGGTCCCAGTTGCGGAAGCTGGGCCGCAGGATCGCGCTCTCCACCGCCCACGATCCACCACGCAGCACCCGATAGTCGCCGTCGAAGAATGGCCGCGAATAACGCTCGTAGATCATCGGGACGAACCCGGGCCAGGGCCGCAGCGGCGAGCTGGTCCACTCCCAGACATCGCCCAGCATCTGCTCTACGCCGTAGGCCGAAGCACCACCCGGGTACGCGCCGACCGGCGCCGGGCGCAGCGCCGCGCCACCGAGGTTGGCCACGGCCTCCGACGGCTCTGAGGCTCCCCACGGGTAGCGGCGCCGGGAGTTGGTCGCCGGATCCCATGCGCAGGCCTTCTCCCATTCCGCCTCGGTCGGCAACCGGGCGCCGGCCCAGGCCGCGTAGGCCTCGGCCTCGAAGTAGGTGACGTGCTGCACCGGCTCGTCGGCGGGAATGTCTTCGACGTAGCCGAAGCGGGTGCGCGTCTGCCCGTCCGGATTCCAGAACTGCGGCGCGGTAAGCCCGGCGCGCTGGCGATGCTGCCAGCCGCGCGTGGACCACCACCGCGGCTGGGTGTAGCCCCCGTCGTCGATGAAATGTCGCCATTCACCATTGGTGACCGGAACCCGGCCAATGCGGTAGGCCGGCACATCGACGATGTGGGCGGGACGCTCGTTGTCCAGCGAGTACGGCTCACTCGCGGCGTCCACGCCGAGCACGAACGGGCCGGCGGGCACCAACACCGCCGTCCCGGCCAGCGCCGGCCGGCCCGCGGGCAGGGCGGCCCGTTCCCGCAACAGCGGCGGGCCGGGGCGCAGGTTCAACGCCTGCAGCATCGTTTCGTCGTGCTGATTCTCGTGGCTGATCACCAAACCGAACGCGAAGTCGCTGGCGTCCACCGGAAGGGCGTCGAGGGCATCCAGCACGGCGGACCGCACCGTCCGGCAATAGGACCGCGCCCGCTCCGGGGACAGCAGCGGCAAATCGACACGACTGGCGCGGGGGTGTTCGAAGGCGTCGTAGAGGCCCTCGACCGCCGGCGACAGCATCCCGGGCCGGGCCGGGTCGCCGTCGCGCAGCAGCCACAACTCTTCCTGCTGACCGATGTGCGCCAGGTCCCACACCAGCGGGCTCATCAACGGGTCGTACTGGCGACAAAGCTCGGCATCGTCGAACTCGACCAGCCGCAACGTGCGCGCCCGGGCCCGCGCGAGGCCGTCGGCGAGCCTTTCCCGGCTAGTCACGGCCACCCTTGCGCCAACCGCGCGACCACCGGCGCGAGGCCGTGCTCGATCACTCGGTCGGAAAAATCGTCCGCCGGACACCGGCCCTGTTCGACGCCGCCGATCAACCGCTGCATCGAGTCGCTGAGCTCCGGCGGTGCCCGCCGCGCGGCGACGGCCACACACCGGTTGGCCGCCGCGTATAGCCGCCGGTCGCTCAGGCCGACCCGGGCGGCGGTGTCCCACGCGGTGGCCACCGGCTCGACGGCGTCGGCGGCGAGGTCGGCCGCGGCCGGGTCGTCGAGCAGCGTCACCAGGGTGAACAGCACGGCGGGCCAGACGTCGTCGGGCACGCTGTCCAGGTAGCGGATCTCGAGCCACCGCCGCGGGCGCACCGGCGGAAACAGGGTGGTGAGGTGGTACTGCAGGTCGGCGACGGTGGGCCGGCGACCGCCGAGCCGGACCACGCCGTCCACCCAATCGGCGAAGGGCACGTAATGGGTGACCGCAAAAGTGTCGTCGGCGTCCGGGCTTCGCACCATCATCACCGGGGCCTTCAGCGCGTAGCGCGCCCAGTCGGTGCCGGGGTCGTCGCCGCTGGCCCCCAGGATGGGCCCGCACCGCGCGGAGTCCATCTGACCCCACACCCGCTGGCGGCTGGACACCCAACCGGAGAATCGACCGCTCAGCATCGGGGAGTTGGCCGCGATCGCGATCATCGTCGGCCCCAGGGCGTGCGCCAGCCGCACCCGCGACGCCCACCCGTCCTGCGGCCCGGCGTCCAGATTGACCTGGATCGAGGCGGTCGATGTCATCATCGCCGCACCCGCTGCCCCGCTGTGGCTGGCGGCGAAGAACCGTTCCATGGCGCGATACCGCGCGCCCGGGTTGACCCGCATCGGCGAGCGCAGCGGGTCGGCTCCCAGGAAAACCAACCCCAGCCCGGCCTCGGCGAAGGCCGACCGCAGTACCTGCTGATCGCGGGTCATCGCCTCAACGGCGGGCAGTACGCCGACGACCGGTGGGCCGGACAGTTCCACGGCGCCGCCGGGCTCCACGGTGACCACACTGCCGCCCGGCATCGGGCTCAGCCACTCCAGAACGGCGGTGATTTCGTCCCAGCTCGGCCTGCGAAACGGATCGGCCGGGTCGTAACAGTGCGCCTCCAGCTCCAGGCCGACGCGCCCCAGCGGGCCGTCGTCGAGGCAGGTATCCGCGATGTACTCCGCGGCCACCGACGAACTCGTCATCTCGACGTCGGCCGGGCAAGCGCCATCCAACCGCGAGGCCGCCGCGGCGATGGCGCCGAACGTCATATCACGATCCCTCCGGGCCCGGAGCGCGCGTCGCAGACCCTCGTTGTCGCAGCTAGGAGAACCTTAGCCGCCACCACTTCAGCTACCAGACCGCCCCGACATATTCCTTGCACGGGTTAGCTGTTTACCCAAATTAGGCCGCGGCTACTGGCCCAGTGCGTTCTGCATTGCTCCGGCCAGCACATTGACCGCGGGGCCGGCGTTGCCAGATTGGCAGACCTTGGCTTGGAGCAACACATTTTCGCGCAGCCGGGTTTGATCGAAGCAGCGACGATCGGTGCCCGCTTCTTGCTTGACCCACACCATGTCGCCGCCGGTGGCGCCCTCGCCGGCGAACGACCACACCTGGGTGATTCCGTTGTCCAAGTGCATCGCGGTGGTCTGTCCCGAGCAACCCACGGTCCGGTCCACGACCCGGTGGAAGGCCCGGTCGGCGGCGTCGTTGGTGGCGAAAACCCCGACCGCCTGCTTGACGTAGTGGGTTTGGTCAGTGGCCGACGTCTGCGTGGTGGCTCCGTTGAACGACGCCAGGTCGGGGTCGTTGTACACCTCGGGCAGGCCGATGTCCGCCCAGTTGTTGCACGCCGGAAGCTCGACCCAGAACTCCTGGATCGGCTGGGTGAACACCGACTCCCACCCCATCGGTCCGCCGACGATGTTGCCCACGGACCCCTTGCCGAGGACCGCGTAGGAAACCACTCCCGGATCCGACGGGTGAGCCTGCGCGACGGGGACAGCCAACGCTGCGCCGACGGCCACACTCACCGCCGCGGTGGCGATCCGCATGAGGGTTAGACCTGGACGTCGACGTCGACGTCGCCCCGGGTCGCTGACCTCGCCTGGCCGCCCCCAGTGGCAGTGGATTCGTTGGTGTAAACGACTTCAACGGTCATGGGTGTCGATCATGCCAGGCGCGGCGCCGGGCTAACCCCTATGGGCGACCCGGCGGATTACTGGGTGTGATGGTCGGACCGGTAGGCGACGGAACCTGCGTCGGACCACCCGGACCACCGGGACCACCGGGAGGCGGCGGGCCGAGCGGCCCGGGGAAAGGCGGAGGTGGGCCCAGGGGAGGAGGACCGCCCGGTCCGGGGAACCGGAATTGCCAGCCCCCGGGTCCCGGCGGCTGGCCACCGGGTCCGTCGCGCCAGAAGATGCCGTGGTGGTGACGGGGATGATGCCCGCGCCAGTGGTATGGCCCGAGGATTATGGCGGTGGTGAAGAAGATGGTCGTCACGATGAAAACGATCCCGGCGACGATCACTACCCACGCCGCGACCGCGTAAAGCCTCGGCGGCTTCTCCCTGGACGGTGGCGGAGGTGGCGGAGCGGTGGCGACAGGAGGCGCTGGAAGCGAGGGTTCGGGTGTTTCGCTCATGTCTTGAATATCGCGCAGGCCTGCAAAGACCGTAAGGGGTTAGGCCCACAAAATTCCTATGAATTGGTGGCCCGGCGCGCGAGCGAACACCGGGCCACTGACTGACCCGTACCGCTACGGCGTCCTAGGGGCGCTCGTCGCGGTCGGGGCGACCGTCGACGGCACCTGGGCAGGCCCCGCCGGTGCGCCGGGATTCGCCGCCGCGGGGCCGCCGTTCGGGGCTCCCGGACGCATGAGGATCGCGTGGTGCTTGTGGTGACCGTGGTGGCACCCACCGTGCCCGGCATGCCTGCCGAGGGCGAAGCCGGTGAAGAAGATGACCGAGACAATGAACACGATCCCGGCGACGATGGCGACCCACGCCGCGGCCCGGAAGACCCAGGGGCCCTGGTGTGACGTCCCGCCGTCGGCGGGAGCCGGTGGTGTTGCGGTAGCAATTGGGGTTTCAGGAGCTTCACTCATGAGACACATGATGCGGGGGTAAACAATAGGCAGGGCTATGCGCCAGTTATGTAGCGGCTGTGAGCTCAGGCGCTAGTCCGGCTTGAACGGGTTGACCGCGAACTGGATCACCCGGTAGGGCGCGCTGGCACGCGGATCGATGTTATTCCACTGGCTGACGAAGATCCGCAACTCATCGAGGGTGGAGCCGGGCGAGATGTACCCACCGTAGGGTTGGGCGAGCCGATTGTCGTACGGGGGCGGCAGGCTTTCCGGCGGTTCCGGCCACTCGTCGTGTTGCACCACCGTGGTCACCGGCGCGTCACCCAGGAACCTCGGGTCGGTGGCCACCCGAACCTCCATGTCGCCGGTGCTGGCGTTGAAATACGACAGCACCGCCCTGCCGTCGATCTGCCTGATGCACATCTCGCCGATCTGGTCGGGCCACAGCGGTGTCGGTGGCTTGTTCCACCCGCCGTTGGGTCCCGACGCCCAGCCCTGCCACCGCGACCGGTCCGTGAACGCTTCCGGCGTGGCGCGGTACAACACGACTGATTGATTGCGGGTGAAGCTGTTGGCCACGATGTACACCCACCCGGTCTGCGAATCGGGGGTGGGGATCGGGTCGTAGTACCCGCTGATCTGCGTCTGATGGCCGCCCTGGTAGGAGGCGTCGCGCCGCGATCCCGGGACCGTTTGCCAGCCGCCGTGCACCGGTTCGGCAATCACCAGCCGCGAGTTCTGCGGCTCCAGGTCTTTCGTCGTCGCCACCATCAGATAGTTGCGACGGTTGATCTGCACCACCCCGGCGGGCAGCTGCGAATCCCCCGGCGGCGTGGGATCGGCCAGCAACGGCTTGGTCACGCCGGTGACACCCGTGTAGCGCACCCCGTCGGGGTCGTCGACCGACGCGGTGTCGACGTGCAGCGCGATCGGCGAGTACCAGCCACCGAACCCGACCCCCTGACCGGCGAAGCTGTCCCCACAGACTTGCAACAGTTGGGTGGGGAACTCGACGAATTCACACAGATCGGTGGCGCCGATGCCGTAATCCCTGGTGGGGGTGCCGGTGCCGGCCGTCGGACCGATCCGCACCACCTGTCCGGGTGCCAACGGCTGCAGGATCGGCTCCGGCGCGGGCGCGGGCGGATCGGCGTGTGCGATCCAAACAGCTTGCGAAGCAACCAAACACAACAACACCGCGGTATACCCGCGAATCACAATTCAGAAGCCAGCAACTCGGCGATTTGGATCGTGTTCAGCGCCGCCCCTTTGCGCAGGTTGTCCCCCGAAACGAACAGCGCCAAACCACGCCCGTCCGGTACGCCCGGATCCTGTCGGATGCGGCCGACCAGTGATTCGTCGATGCCGGCGGCCGCCAGCGGTGTCGGTACCTCGACCAGCCTCACGCCGGGGGCGCCGTCGAGAAGTTCACGGGCCCGCCCGGGCGAGAGCGGGTGGGCGAATTCGGCGTTGATCGACAGCGAGTGGCCGGTGAACACCGGAACCCGCACACAGGTACCGCTAACCAGCAAGTCCGGAATGCCGAGGATCTTGCGGCTTTCGGAGCGCAGTTTCTGATCCTCGTCGGTCTCCCCGGAGTCGTCGTCCACCAGCGATCCGGCCAGCGGCACCACGTTGAACGCGATCGGCGCGACGTATTTGGTTGGCGCCGGGAAATCTAGGGCGCCGCCGTCATGCACCAGCCGTTCGGCGTCGTCAATGACCGCGCGCGCCTGGGTCGCCAGTTCGTCCACCCCGGCCAGCCCGCTGCCAGACACCGCCTGGTAGGTCGACACGACGATGCGCACCAGCTGCGCTTCGTCGTGCAGCACCTTGAGCACCGGCATCGCGGCCATCGTGGTGCAGTTCGGGTTGGCAATGATGCCCTTGGGCCGACGGTGCGCGTCGCGCCGGTAGTTGACCTCCGAGACCACCAGCGGAACGTCGGGATCCTTGCGCCACGCCGACGAGTTGTCGATCACCGTGACCCCGGCGGCGGCGAACCGCGGCGCCTGCACGCGCGACATCGCCGCGCCGGCCGAGAACAACGCGATGTCCAGCCCGCTCGGGTCGGCGGTTTCGGCGTCCTCGACCTCGATCTCTTGGCCGCGGAAGGCCAGCTTGCGGCCCTGGGAGCGGGCGGAGGCGAAGAACCGGACCGTCGTCGCCGGGAAGTCGCGCTCGTCGAGCAGCGTGCGCATCACCTGGCCCACCTGGCCGGTGGCCCCTACCACCCCGATAGCAACCATCTAGCGTCCCGTCCCCGCATACACGGTGGCCTGTTCCTCGCCGCCCAGACCGAACGCCTCATGCAACGCGACAACGGCCTTGTCTAGTTCGGTGTCCCGGCACAGCACCGAGATCCGGATCTCGGAGGTGGAGATCAGCTCGATGTTGACCCCGACCGCGGCCAGCGCCTCGCAGAACGTCGCCGTGACGCCGGGGTGACTGCGCATGCCCGCCCCGATGAGCGACACCTTGCCGATGTGGTCGTCGTAGAGCAGCTGGGTGAACCCGATCTCGTCCTTGAGCGAATCCAGCTTGGCCACCGCGGTGGGCCCGCTGTCGCGGGAGCAGGTGAAGGTGATGTCGGTCTTGCCGTCCTCAACCTTGGAGACGTTCTGCAGCACCATGTCGATGTTCACGTCGGCGTCGGCGACGGCCCGGAACACCTTGGCCGCGTACCCGGGGATGTCGGGCAGCCCGACAATCGTCACCTTGGCCTCGCTGCGGTCGTGCGCGACTCCGGTCAGGATGGGGTCTTCCATGGGTATGTCCTTGATCGATCCGACGACGACGGTGCCCACCTTGTCCGAGTACGACGACCGGACGTGCACCGGAATGTTATGCCGCCGTGCGTATTCCACGCAGCGCAGCATCAGCACCTTGGCGCCGCAGGCCGCCATTTCGAGCATCTCCTCGAACGTCACCGTGTCGAGCTTGCGGGCGTTGTGCACGATCCTCGGGTCGGCGCTGAAGATGCCGTCCACGTCGGTGTAGATCTCGCAGACGTCGGCGCCCAGCGCCGCGGCCAAGGCGACGGCCGTGGTGTCCGAGCCACCACGGCCCAGCGTGGTGACGTCCCGGGTGTCCTGGCTGACCCCTTGGAATCCGGCGACCAGAACGATCCGGCCTTCGGCGAGCGCGGTTTGCAGCCGTCCCGGCGTGACGTTGATGATCTTCGCGTTGCCGTGGGTGCCGGTGGTGATCACACCGGCTTGCGAACCGGTGAACGACCGGGCTTGCGCGCCCAGCGATTCGATCGCCATGGCCACCAACGCATTGGAGATGCGCTCCCCGGCGGTCAGCAGCATGTCGAGTTCCCGGGGCGGCGGGGCCGGGCATACCTGCTGAGCCAGGTCCAGCAGGTCGTCGGTGGTGTCGCCCATCGCCGAGACCACCACAACGACGTCATTTCCCTGCTTCTTGGTCTCGACGATGCGCTCGGCGACGCGGCGGATCCGGTCAGCGTCGGCTACCGAAGATCCGCCGTACTTCTGCACGACGAGCGCCACTGTTTTCCTGCCTGCCCTTTGCGAGCTGGGGTATAAGTCCACAACAGGATACGTGCCGGCGCATCTTGATTAACGTCGCGCTGCTGGCCTGCGGTAGAGTTCTTCAACGTGCAGCGGGTGCTCCTCCTCGGACGCCGCGACGGGGTCTGATCCGGACCGGCTTCCCGTCGCGGGTCGTTCGCGATGCGCCGGTCCGAGGTTTCCTTCTTACATCCCGGAGCAACTACCGTGACTATCTCTGATTTGCCCGACGCCTATCAGTCAGCGCGCACCATCGTGAAACCCGCCGGCCCACCGCGGCCCGGCCAGCCCGTCTGGAACCCTCAACGGAGTTCCTCCATGCCGATCAACCGGTACCGGCCGTTCGCGGAGGAGGTTGAGCCCATCCGGCTGGCCGACCGCACCTGGCCCGACCGTGTCATCAGTAGCGCCCCACTGTGGTGCGCGGTGGATCTGCGCGACGGCAACCAGGCGCTGATCGACCCGATGAGCCCAGCCCGCAAGCGCCGCATGTTCGACCTGCTGGTGCGCATGGGCTACAAGGAGATCGAGGTCGGGTTCCCGTCGGCCAGCCAGACCGACTTCGACTTCGTTCGCGAGATCATCGAGCAGGGCGCAATTCCCGACGATGTCACCATCCAGGTGCTGACCCAGTGCCGTCCCGAGCTGATCGAGCGCACCTTCGAGGCGTGCGAGGGTGCGGCGAAGGCGATCGTGCACTTCTACAACTCGACGTCAATCCTGCAGCGCCGCGTGGTCTTTCGCGCCGACCGCGCCGCCGTGCAGGCGATCGCGACCGACGGGGCCCGAAAGTGCGTCGAGGAGGCGGCCAAGTACCCGGGCACGCAGTGGCGGTTCGAGTACTCGCCGGAGTCCTACACCGGCACCGAGCTGGAATACGCCAAGCAGGTGTGCGACGCCGTCGGCGAAATCATCCAACCGACGCCGAACAACCCGATAATCTTCAACCTGCCCGCTACCGTCGAGATGGCGACCCCCAACGTCTACGCCGACTCGATCGAGTGGATGAGCCGCAACCTGGCCAACCGGGAGTCGGTCATCCTGAGCCTGCATCCACACAACGACCGCGGAACTGCCGTTGCCGCAGCCGAATTGGGCTTCCAGGCCGGAGCGGACCGGATCGAGGGCTGCCTGTTCGGCAACGGCGAACGCACCGGCAACGTGTGCCTGGTGACGCTGGGACTGAACCTGTTCTCCCGCGGCGTGGACCCACAGATCGACTTCTCCAACATCGACGAGATCCGCCGCACGGTGGAGTACTGCAACCAGCTGCCTGTGCACGAGCGTCACCCCTACGGCGGGGACCTGGTCTACACCGCGTTCTCGGGCAGCCATCAGGATGCCATCAACAAGGGCCTGGACCAGATGAAGTTCGACGCCGACGCCGCGGACTCCGATGTCGAGGACATGCTGTGGCAGGTGCCATACCTGCCGATCGATCCGCGCGATGTCGGCCGCACCTACGAGGCGGTGATCCGCGTCAACTCGCAGTCCGGCAAGGGCGGGGTGGCCTACATCATGAAGGCCGACCATGGCCTGGTCCTGCCGCGTCGGCTGCAGATCGAGTTTTCCCAGGTGATCCAGAAGATCACCGAAGGTGAGGGCGGCGAGATCTCGCCCAAGGAGATGTGGGAGGCGTTCTCCGAGGAGTACCTGGCCCCGGTGCTGCCGTTGGAGCGCATGAAGCAGCATGTGGATGCCTCCGACGAGGACGGCGGCACGACCAGCATCACGGCGACCGTCAAGGTCAACGGGGTGGAGACCGAGATCAGCGGCTCCGGCAACGGCCCGTTGGCCGCGTTCGTCCATGCCCTGGGCAGCGTCGGGTTCCACGTAGCGGTCCTCGATTACTCCGAGCACGCGATGAGCGCCGGCGACGACGCCCAGGCGGCGGCCTACGTGGAGGCTTCGGTGACGATCGCGAGCGCGGCGGAGCCGGGCGAAGCGGGTCGTCACCCATCAGGCCCGGTGACGATCGCGAGCGCGGCGGAGCCGGGCGAAGCGGGTCGTCACCCATCAGGCCCGGTGACGATCGCGAGCGCGGCGGAGCCGGGCGAAGCGGGTCGTCACCCATCAGGCCCGGTGACGATCGCGAGCGCGGCGGAGCCGGGCGAAGCGGGTCGTCACCCATCAGGCCCGGTGACCGGTCGCACGGTGTGGGGCGTCGGCATTGCACCGTCGATCACCACCGCGTCACTGCGCGCCGTGGTGTCGGCCGTCAACCGGGCATGCAATGGCCAGTGAAGGGCCGGTCCTGAGGCTACCCTTCGGCGCCGCCTCCTGCGCGTAACGGTTTGCGCATCGGGTCGCTGGTACTCGGGCTCATCGCGCTGCCGCTTTCCTGGGTACCCTTCGGCGGTCTCATCCTCGGCGTATGCGCCGTCGCGACCGGAGTTGCTGCACGGCGACGGATAAAGCGGGGACAAGCCACCGGTGGCGGCGCCGCGATTGCGGGCATCGTGCTCGGCACCCTGACGATCGTGATCGGCAGCGTGATCACAATATTCCTGCTGTATCAGATCTTCAGGTATCAGGGGTGCACGTCGCATGCCACCGACCGCTACCAAGACAGCCGGTGCCGACCGTCAAAACAACGCGAGCTGGTGTTCTACGGTGACGCTGGTGAATTCGTCCATGCTGGTGCCGCCGACGACGTTCCCGACACAGCGTATGAACTGCGTGTCGGAAATCACCGGCACTCCCAGTTGCAGGGCGTGATAGCCCTTGCCCTGCTCGGGGGCGCCCTCGTTGCAGATCACCAAGGAGGTCTCATGGTCGACGACCTCGCTGTAAGCCAGCCCGGCGTGCAGGATCCGCTCGACGAGTTCCTCGTGGGTCCGTCCCACTTCGGCGGCCAACGCCACTCGCATGCCCTGGACCAGCGGCCTGCCAACGACATACCGGCCCGGGTTGAGGTACGGGCACGGCATGCGGGATGCCAACACCTTTAGGGGGCGGAGCTCGTCGTGGGTCACCCGGCCGTTCGGCCATCGGCGCCGGGTGACCGGATGTACCGGCAGCCATACGTCGAGTTCGCGTGCCCTCTCCAGCGCGGGTGCCAGGATCCCCGTCAACACCCGTGCGTCGTCGAACGCGTCGTGCGGCCGTTCCTGGGTCACGCCCCAGTACGCGGCGAGCGTCTCCAACCGCAGATTGTCGATGCCAAGCTCTAGCCGCCGGGCCAGCTCGACCGTGCACATGACGGTGTCGACGGGAAGTTCGGCTTCAGCGATCTCCGCCTCCGCGGCCAGGAACGCATAGTCGAACGCGACATTGTGCGCCACCAGCGTGCGGCCCCGCAGCACCTCGGCCACGTCGCGGACGATGTCGGCGAATTGCGGCTGATCTTCGAGCATGGCGGCCGTCAGACCGTGCACATGGGTGGGGCCGGGGTCCACTCCGGGATTGAGCAGGCTTACCACCGACTGCTCGATCCGGCCGGCGGCGTCGAGGCCGAGCACGGCAAGGCTGACGATCCGCGCCTGACCCGGGCGAAAGCCCGAGGTCTCGACGTCGATCACCGCCCAACCCTCGTCCGGGTGCCTAGCGGGCCGTCCCCAGATGTGGCTCACAGCATGAGGATGGCACGGCCGACCGACATTACCGGCTCGGCCGCGGGTCGTGTCGTGCTTGCGATCGCCCTTAGACCGGATGAGGGCGACCCGGCGCGCCCGGCAAAAAGCGCCGAGCTTGCGATCGCCCTTAGACCGGATGAGGGCGGCCCGCCGCGCCCGGCAAAAAGCGCCGTGCTTGCGATCGCCCTTAGACCGGATGAGGGCGACCCGCCGCGCCCGGCAAAAAGCGCCGAGCTTGCGATCGCCCTTAGACTGCGCGGGTGGTCACCACCCGTGCACGTCTGGCCCTTGCCGCCGGGGCGAGCGCGCGATGGGCGTCGCGCGTCACCGGACGCGGGGCCGGGGCGATGATCGGCGGCCTGGTCGCGATGACCCTGGACCGCTCCATTCTGCGTCAGCTCGGGGCGGGCCGGCGCACGGTCGTTGTCACCGGCACCAACGGCAAGTCAACGACCACCCGGATGACCGCGGCCGCATTGGGCACCTTGGGAGCCGTAGCCACCAACGCCGAGGGCGCCAACATGGACGCCGGCCTGGTGGCCGCGCTGGCCGCTGACCGCGAGGCCAGCCTGGCGGTGCTGGAAGTCGACGAGATGCACGTGCCGCACGTTGCAGATGCCCTCGCGCCCAGCGTCATCGTGCTGCTCAACCTGTCGCGCGATCAGCTGGACCGTGTCGGGGAGATCAACGTGATCGAGCGCACGCTGCGCGCCGGCTTGGCCCGGCACCCCGACGCGGTGATCGTCGCCAACTGCGACGACGTGCTGATGACCTCGGCCGCCTACGACAGCCCGAACGTGGTGTGGGTGGCCGCGGGTGGCGCCTGGTCGGGTGACTCGGTCAGCTGCCCGCGCAGCGGCGAGGTCATCGTCCGCGACCAGGGCCACTGGTATTCCACCGGCGCCGACTTCAAGCGGCCCAGCCCGCACTGGTTGTTCGACTCTGACACCCTCTACGGCCCCGGCGGGCTGGCCCTGCCGATGCGGCTGTCGCTGCCCGGCTCGGTGAACCGTGGCAACGCCGCTCAGGCCGTCGCCGCAGCCGTCGCGGTGGGCGCCGATCCGGCTTTGGCCGTCTCTGCCGTCTCCGGGGTCGACGAAGTCGCCGGGCGCTACCGGACGGTCCGCCTCGGTGCGCACCAAGCGCGGATACTGCTGGCCAAGAACCCGGCCGGCTGGCAGGAAGCACTGTCGATGGTGGACAAGCACGCGGCCGGCGTGGTCATCTCGGTCAACGGGCAGGTGCCCGACGGCGAGGACCTGTCGTGGCTGTGGGACGTGCGTTTCGAGCACTTCGAACAGACCGCCTTGGACAGGCCCCTAGTGGCCGCTGGCGAACGCGGCACGGATCTTGCGGTCCGCCTCGGATATGCCGGTGTGCGGCACACCCTGGTGCACGACACCATGGCGGCCATCGCATCCTGCCCACCCGGGCGGGTGGAGGTCGTCGCCAACTACACCGCATTCCTGCAGCTGCAACGGGCGTTGGCGCGGCATGGCTGAATCGACCGTGCGGATCGGGCTGGTCCTGCCCGACGTGATGGGCACCTACGGCGACAGCGGTAACGCCCTGGTGCTCCGCCAGCGGCTGCTGCTGCGGGGTATCGCCGCCGAGATTGTCGAGATCACGCTGACCGATCCGGTGCCGGACTCGTTGGACCTCTACACGCTCGGCGGCGCGGAAGACTACGCACAGCGGCTGGCCACGAGGCACCTCCTGCGCTACCCGGGCCTACAGCGCGCGGCGACCAGGGGTGCTCCCGTGCTGGCGATCTGTGCGGCTATCCAGGTGCTCGGTCACTGGTACGAGACATCGTCAGGGGAACGGGTTGACGGTGTGGGCCTGCTCGATGTGACCACCTCGCCGCAAGATGCGCGCACCATCGGCGAGCTGGTCAGCAAGCCGCTGCTGGCCGATCTGACGCAGCCGTTGACCGGTTTCGAAAACCACCGCGGCGGCACCGTCCTCGGCTCGGCGGCGTCACCGCTGGGCGCGCTGGTCAAGGGCGCGGGTAACCGGGCGGGCGACGGGATCGACGGCGCGGTCGCGGGCAACGTGGTCGCGACCTACATGCACGGGCCGTGTCTGGCGCGCAATCCGGAACTCGCCGATCTGTTGCTGAGCCGGGTGGTGGGTTCGCTGGCGCCGCTCGAGCTGCCCGAGGTAGACCTGTTGCGCCGCGAGCGGCTTCGGGCCTAGGCCCGCCATCCCCTTGCCAGCAGCGCGTCACGCGCACGGGTCACTATCTCGTCGGACCTATCCTCCGCGATCACCCGGACGATGATCCAGCCCAGCTCAGCGAGCTTGCGCAGCCGCCGCTGGTCTCGGACATACCGGTAGCGGTCGGAGCGGTGTTGGTCGCCGTCATACTCGGCCGCCACCTTGTATGCCTCCCAGCCCATATCGAGCACGCCAACCAGTCGCCAGTTCGCATGCACCGGTATCTGCGTCTCCGGAACCGGCAGGCCGGCGTCGATCAACAACAGCCGCAGCCAGGTCTCTTTGGGTGATGCCGCGCCGGCGTCGACAAGGGGCAACACGGCCCGCAGCCGCCGGATACCACGCGCGCCCGCATGCCGCTTGAACAGCAGCAACACATCCTCGATGGAAAACGGGGTCGCCCGCATCAGCGCATCGAGCCTGGCCACAGCCTGCCCGCGCGCCAGATGCCGCCCGAGGTCATACGCGGTCCGCGCCGGCGTGGTGACCGGCAGGCCGGCGACACGGGTGATCTCATCGTCGGCCACTGTCTCGTCACGAGCAACAAGTCCCCGTGGCGGCCTGGTGTTGCCCCAGATCAACTCGATCGGCACGTCGTCGTCGACCCACTGCGCGCCATGCAACGCAGACGCGGCGATACCGGCGATGACACCTCGTCGCCCGGAGCGCAACCACGCTCCTTCAATCCTGTCGCGAAGTGATGGTTCGTAACCTTTCCGGACAAAGACGTCACGAAAGATCGCCTGGTGCCGTCGGCGCAACTCGTATTCGGTGAGCCGGCCCTGCGCCAGCGCTTCACTGCCAAGAAAGACCTCTCGCACGCCGCTAGGCTGGCACCAACCACCGACAGGAATTCGAGCCTGTAGTTAGCGCGGAGAAGTGCGAGTAGCGAGCACGCTAACCACAGGCTCGGCGAATCAGGCGAGCACGCGACGGCCGATGAGCGCGCGGCCGAGCGTCAGCTCGTCGGCGAACTCCAGGTCGCCGCCCATCGGCAGACCGGACGCGATCCGCGTCACAGTCAGGCCGGGGATGTCGCGCAGCATCCGCACCAGGTAGGTGGCCGTCGCCTCGCCCTCGGTATTGGGGTCGGTGGCGATGATCACCTCGGTGATGTCCACGTCGTCGACCCGCTCACCGATGCGACTCAACAGCTCACGGATCCGTAGCTGATCGGGACCAACTCCAGACAGTGGGTCAAGCGCCCCGCCCAGGACGTGATAGCGGCCCCGAAATTCGCGGGTGCGCTCGACGGCCTGGACATCCTTCGGCTCCTCGACGACGCACACCTGCGAGCCGTCCCGGCGCGGATCGGCGCAGATCCGGCAGCGCTCTTCATCGGAGACGTTGCCGCATACGGCGCAGAACCGCACGCCGTCACGAACCTTCGCCAGCACCGCGGTCAGCCGGTCGATCTCCGGCGGTTCGACCGACAACAGATGAAAGGCAATACGCTGCGCGCTCTTGGGGCCGATACCCGGTAGCTTGCCGAGTTCGTCGATCAAATCCTGAACGGGTCCCTCAAACATGTCGGTACGAAGTCAGACCCCCGGGGCACCCGGGGCACCCGGGGCACCCGGGGCACCCGGGGCACCCGGGGCGCCCGGGGCGCCCGGCGGGCGCATAGCACCGGCTAGCGACCCTAGCCGCTCCTGCGCCATCTTCGTCACTTGCTTGGAAGCGTCGGACAGCGCACCAACGATCAAGTCCTGCAAGGTCTCGATGTCGTTGGGATCGACGACCTTGGGATCGATGCTCACCGCAACCACCTGGCCGCTGCCTTTGACGACGACCTTGACCAAGCCTCCACCGGCTTGACCGTGCACCTCGGCGTTCGCGAGCTGCTGCTGGGCTTCCAGCAGTTTCTGCTGCATCTGCTGCGCCTGGGCCAACAGCGCCGACATATCGCCTCCGGGTTGCATGACAATCCCCTCGCATCTTGGTCTCGAGTCGGTTTCGCCTGCGCATGTCGGGCGATTCGGAACATTCAGCGTAGACGGTGCTACGTTACCTTTGCGTTGTGGACCTACGAGTAAGCCGGCGTGTCGGCATCGCAATGGTCGTCGGAATACTCGCCGCGGCTTCGATTCCCCCGGTTGCTACGGCAGTGCCCTCGAACATCGCTGGCATGGTGGTGTTCATCGACCCCGGCCACAACGGCGCCAATGACGCATCCATCGGTCGTCAGGTGCCCACCGGCCGCGGCGGCACCAAGGATTGCCAGGCCAGCGGAACGTCGACGAACAGCGGGTACCAGGAGCACACCTTCACCTGGGACACGGCGCTGCGGGTCCGGGCTGCGTTGAATGCGCTGGGGGTGCGGACCGCCATGTCACGCGGCAACGACGATGCGCTGGGCCCGTGCGTCGACGAGCGCGCCAACATGGCCAATGCATTGCATCCCAACGCGGTCGTCAGCCTGCACGCCGACGGTGGTCCGGCGTCGGGCCGGGGATTCCACGTGAACTACTCGTCCCCACCGCTCAACGCGGCGCAGGCCGGACCGTCGGTGCAGTTCGCGCGAGTCATGCGCGACCAGTTGAAGGCGTCGGGCATCCCGGCGGCCAACTACATCGGCCAGGACGGTCTCTACGGGCGTTCGGACCTGGCCGGCCTGAACCTGGCCCAGTATCCGTCGATCCTGGTCGAGCTGGGCAACATGAAGAATCCCGCGGATTCGGCGTTGATGGAGTCACCCGAGGGCCGGCAGAGGTACGCCGACGCGGTCGTTCGCGGCATCGCGGGCTACCTGGCCACTCAGTCCCAGGCGCGCTAGCGTTCCAATTCGTTCTTCAGGTTGGCCAGCACCTCACCCTGGATCTTCTTCAGCCCCAGCGGCGCAAAGGACTTTTCGAAGAAGCCCTTGACCCCGCCCGCACCGGTCCAGGTGGTCTTCACGGTGACACTGCAGCCGGGTCCGGCGGGGGCCACCGTCCAGTTGGTGACCATGGAAGAGTTGGCGTCCTTCTCGATGACGGTGTGACCGGCGACGTCAACGTTGACCTGCACATCGCGGACGCGTGATTTGGTCGCCTGCAGCCTCCATGTGGCGACGGTGCCCTGACCCTGACCCCCCTGCAGCACCTGGTACTGACTGTAGTGCCCGGACAGGATCTTCGGGCGAACGTTCTGATAATCGGCCACTGCGGCGAGTACGGCCGCAGGCTCAGCATTGATCAAGATCGTGCTGGCTGCGCTCACCTGTCCCATCAGGCGCAACTCCTCCGTCGTCAGTGCAGGCGCCCACGGCCGCGCTGCAGGGATTGTTGTCGGGGACTAGGGTATATGTGGTGCCTGTCTCCGCATCCGCACTGTCGGCGCACGCATCGGGCGTCGAGCGCTTGTTGGCGAGTTACCGGTCCATCCCCCCCACCGCATCCGTCCGGCTCGCCAAGCCCACCTCAAATCTGTTCCGTGCCCGCACCAAACGTGACGCGCCCGGCCTGGATACATCGGGGCTGACGGGCGTCATCGGTGTTGATCCCGACGCTCGCACCGCCGACGTGGCCGGGATGTGCACCTACGAGGACCTGGTCGCAGAAACGTTGCGTTACGGCCTTTCTCCCCTGGTGGTTCCGCAGCTGAAGACCATCACCCTCGGTGGTGCGGTCACCGGCTTGGGTATCGAGTCGGCGTCGTTTCGCAACGGGCTGCCCCACGAATCGGTGCTGGAGATGGATATCCTCACCGGCGCCGGCGAATTGATCACCGTAGCCCCCGACCGGCACCCCGACCTGTATCGCGCCTTCCCCAATTCCTATGGGACACTGGGATATTCAACCAGACTGCGGATAGAGCTGGAGCCCGTCAAGCCATTTGTTGCGCTGCGGCACATCAGATTTCACTCGTTGACCGCGATGGTCGACGCGATGGACCGCATCGTCGACACCGGCGGACTCGACGGCGTCGCGGTGGATTATCTGGACGGAGTGGTATTCAGCGCCGACGAAAGCTACCTGTGTGTCGGCAGGCGGACCCTAACCCCGGGCCCGGTCAGCGACTACACCGGGCAGGACATCTATTACCGGTCGATCCAGCACGAGACGGGCGTCAAAGAAGACCGGCTGACCATCCACGACTACTTCTGGCGCTGGGACACCGACTGGTTTTGGTGCTCGCGCTCGTTTGGTGCGCAGAACCCGCGGGTGCGGCGCTGGTGGCCGCGACGCTACCGGCGCAGCAGCGTCTACTGGAAGCTGGTCGCCGCCGACCAGCGCTTCGGCATCACCGACCGGATCGAAGCCCGCAAGGGCCGTCCGCCGCGGGAGCGGGTGGTGCAGGACATCGAGGTGCCGATCGAACGGACCCGCGAGTTTTTGGAATGGTTCGGACGCAACGTGCCCATCGCGCCGATCTGGTTGTGCCCCCTGCGGCTGCGCGGCCACAACGAATGGCCGCTCTACCCGATCCGGCCAGACCGCACCTACGTCAACATCGGGTTCTGGTCATCGGTTCCGGCCGGCGCCGCGGGAAGCTCAGCGGGCGCTACCAACCGAAAGATCGAGCGGAAGGTGACCGAACTCGCCGGGCACAAGTCGCTCTACTCCGACTCCTTCTACAGCCGCGAAGAGTTCGAGGAGCTCTACGGCGGGGAGTCCTACGCCACCGTGAAGAAGACCTATGACCCCGACTCGCGTCTTCTCGATCTCTACGCAAAGGCGGTGCAACGACGATGACGGCAACCAAGGAGTCCAGCAAGCGCGACCGCAGCGGCACGGGCAAACTCAGCATGGCCGAGATCCTGGCCATCTTCACCGCCGGAGGGCCACAGCCGCTGAAGTTCACCGCGTACGACGGCAGCACCGCCGGCCCCGACGACGCCGTCCTGGGCCTGGATCTTCGGACGCCCCGGGGGGCCACCTACCTGGCCACGGCGCCCGGCGAACTCGGTCTGGCCCGCGCGTATGTGGCCGGTGACCTACAGGCGCACGGCGTCCATCCCGGTGATCCGTACGAGTTGCTCGTTTCGCTGACCGACCGGGTCAACTTCAAGCGGCCGCCGGCCCGGGTGCTGGCCAATGTCGTCCGCTCGATCGGCATCGAGCATTTGTTGCCGATCGCGCCACCGCCGCAGGAATCGCCGCCGCGGTGGCGCCGGATCGCCGATGGCCTGATGCACAGCAAGACCCGGGACGCCGAAGCCATCCACCACCACTACGACGTCTCCAACACGTTCTACGAATGGGTACTCGGGCCGTCGATGACCTACACGTGCGCGGTCTACCCGAACGCCGAGGCGACGCTGGAAGAGGCCCAGGAGAACAAGTACCGGCTGATTTTCGAGAAGCTGCGGCTACAACCGGGTCACCGGCTGCTCGACGTCGGCTGCGGCTGGGGTGGCATGGTGCGCTACGCGGCGCGACGCGGTGTGCGGGTCATCGGTGCCACGCTGTCGGCCGAACAGGCCAAGTGGGCGCGGCAGGCGATTCAAGATGAAGGGCTGGCCGAGCTAGCCGAGGTGAGGCACTCGGACTACCGCGACGTGGCCGAGACGGACTTCGACGCCGTTTCTTCGATCGGGCTGACCGAGCACATCGGTGTCAAGAACTACCCGTTCTACTTCGGATTTCTCAAGTCGAAGTTGCGCACCGGTGGCCTGCTGCTCAATCACTGCATCACTCGCCACGACAACAGGTCGACGTCCTTCGCGGGCGGGTTCACCGACCGCTACGTGTTCCCCGACGGGGAGCTAACGGGCTCAGGACGCATCATCACCGAGATCCAAGAGGTCGGCTTCGAGGTGCTGCACGAGGAAAACTTCCGGCATCACTACGCGATGACGCTGCGTGATTGGTGCCGCAACCTCGTCGAACACTGGGACGACGCGGTCGCCGAGGTGGGGCTGCCCACCGCCAAGGTGTGGGGTCTGTACATGGCCGCGTCGCGGGTGGCCTTCGAACGCAACAACCTGCAGCTGCATCACGTCCTGGCCGCCAAGGTCGACCCTCGGGGCGACGACCGCCTCCCGCTGCGGCCATGGTGGACTGCTTGACTCGAAGCCGCAACTTCGGCTTAACCGTCGATGCGGCGGGCGCCCAGCTCGTTCCGCAGCAGCTCGAGCGCGACCTCTTCCGGGTCGCGGCGCGGCTCCGACGGGTCGCTGCGGCCCGCTTCGGCCAGCATGCGCTCCTCTTCGTCGAGCTGAACCGCGGGCGCGTTTTCGCCGACCGGTGCCGCGGCCGGCGCTGATGCGCCCGTCTCACACCGCACCCGCCAGTTCACTCCCAGCGCGTCTTTGAGCGCCTCGGCTATCACGTCGGCGTTGCGCTGTTCGGACAGCCGCTTGGCCAAGGGCGTCGATTCATGGGTCAGCACCAGCGTGTCGTCCTCTACCGCCCGCACGGTGGCGCCCGCCAGCATCACCTCGGTGGTACGGCTGCGCTTGCGCACCTTGTCGCGCACCTCGGACCAGATGCTCCGTACCGCGGCAGCGTTGGGTTCAGTCGGTACCGGGGCTGACACCGGCGCCGGCTGGGGCTTCGCCGGCTCAGCGGGAGCGGACCGCGGCGCAGGCTCAGCGGCGGGGATCGACATGGCGAGCCGGGTCTCGATCCGCTCGACACGCTGCAGCAGCGCCGACTCGGTGTCACTGGCCGAGGGCAGCAGCAGCCGGGCGCAAATCACTTCCAGGAGCAGCCTCGGCGCGGTCGCGCCGCGCATCTCACCCAGCCCGGCCTGTACCACCTCGGCATACCGGGTCAAGGTCGCC
This sequence comes from Mycobacterium lacus, assembly GCF_010731535.1. Taxonomy (NCBI): domain Bacteria; kingdom Bacillati; phylum Actinomycetota; class Actinomycetes; order Mycobacteriales; family Mycobacteriaceae; genus Mycobacterium; species Mycobacterium lacus. The sequence goes on along the minus strand of NZ_AP022581.1, from coordinate 4,849,765 downwards.
GGCCCAATTCGGATCGACTGATCCCGCATGCGATCCAGCACGTCCTCCGGTGCATCCACCACGCCACGAGCTGCCGCGTCTGGAACAGCTCGCAGCACGATGAGGTCGCGAAACCGCTCCAACAGGTCGACGGCGAACCGCCGCGGGTCGTGACCGGCGTCGATCACCGATTCGACCGCACCGAACAACGCTGCGGCATCCGACGCGGCGAGCGCATCGACCGCGTCGTCGATCAGGGCGACGTCGGTGGCGCCCAGCAACCCCAGCGCCCGCTGGTAGGTCACGTGATTGCCGTCGGCTCCTGCCACCAGCTGGTCGAGCACCGAAAGGGTGTCGCGGGGCGAACCGCCGCCGGCGCGGATCACCAGCGGATACACCGCATCGTCGACGACGACCCCTTCCTGCTCACAGATCCGCTCGATCAATGCCCGCATGGTGCGTGGCGGCAGCAACCGGAACGGGTAGTGATGGGTGCGCGACCGGATCGTCGGCAGCACCTTCTCCGGTTCGGTGGTGGCGAAGATGAAGATGAGGTGCTCGGGCGGTTCTTCCACGATCTTGAGCAGCGCATTGAACCCGGCCGTGGTCACCATGTGCGCTTCGTCGACGATGAACACCCGGTACCGCGACTGCGCCGGCGCGTAGAACGCGCGATCCCGCAGCTCGCGGGTGTCGTCCACGCCTCCGTGGCTGGCGGCATCGAGTTCGACCACGTCGATGCTGCCGGGCGCGTTGGGTGCCAGCGACACGCAGGACTCGCACACCCCGCACGGGTTGGCCGTCGGCCCCTGCACGCAGTTCAGCGACCGCGCCAGGATGCGCGCCGACGAGGTCTTTCCGCAGCCGCGCGGCCCGGAGAACAGGTAGGCGTGATTGATCCGGCCGGCGCCCAGGGCGATCGACAGCGGCTCGGTAACGTGCTCCTGCCCCACCACCTCGGCGAAGGTCGCCGGTCGATACTTGCGGTACAGAGCCACGTCAGCAGGCTACTCAGGCCCGGTGACGATGCGGACCCCGGTGGGTCCGCTGAGGAGGCAGGCAATCGAGCCGAGCTGGCTGACTAAAGCCCGGCCGGGCATCGAGCCTGCGTTGACGGCGCTGACCCTGAACGTACGGCGCGATTTCCGCGGATCTCCTAGCCCTCAGCGCAGTCTGGGCGCCGATGACGCCAGGCCACTGCCCAGCAATGACTCGGTTGCCGCCAGCAGTGCACAGGTCGCCAGCCCGTCGACCGCGTTCCGCAGGTCGGGTATCGACGGGAAGGTGGGTGCGATCCGAATGTTCTTGTCGTCCGGATCTTTTCGGTACGGGAATGATGCACCCGCCTCGGTGACGGCGACACCGGCGTCCTTGGCCAGGGCGACGGTCCGGCGCGCCGTGCCGGGCATCACGTCGAGGCTGATGAAGTAGCCGCCCTTGGGCTCGGTCCAGGTCGCGATCTTGGAATCCCCGAGGCGCTGCTGAAGAACCTCGGCGGCCAACGCGAACTTCGGCGCCAATATCTGCTGGTGGCGCAGCATGTGCAGGCGTACCCCGTCTGCGTCTCCGAAGAAGCGTAGATGCCGCAGCTGGTTGACCTTGTCCGGGCCGATCGACTTCTTCCCCGCGTACTGCAGATACCAGGCGATGTTGCCCAGCGATCCGCCGAAGAAGCTGACACCGGCGCCGGCGAAGGTGATCTTCGACGTGGACGCGAAGACGTAGGGCCGGTTCGGGTTGCCGGCCTTGGCGGCCAGCCCGAGCACGTCGACCTGACGGATGAAGTCGTGCGTCAGGGTGTGCACGGCGTAAGCGTTGTCCCAGAACAACCGGAAGTCGGGTGCCGCCGTGCGCATCTGGACGAGCCGGCGAACCGTTTCCCAGGAGCAGGTGACGCCGGTGGGGTTGGCGAATACCGGTACCGTCCACATCCCCTTGATGGCGGGGTCGGCGGCGACCAGCTCCTCGATCAGGTCGACGTCCGGACCGTCCTCGAGGATCGGGACGGGGATCATCTCGACGCCCATCGTCTCGGTGATGGCAAAGTGCCGGTCATAGCCAGGGACCGGGCAGAGGAATTTGACGCTCGGTTCGTCCTTCCAGGGCCGAGGCGAGTCCACGCCGCCGTACAACATCGAAAAGGCGACGGTGTCGTGCATCAACTCCAGGCTGGAGTTGTTGCCCGCGATCAGGTTTTGCACCGGGATGCCAAGCAGCTCTCCGAAGATGGCCCGCAGCTCGGGCAGGCCGTGCAGGCCGCCATAGTTGCGGGTGTCGGTGCCCTCGACGTCGCGGTAGTCGTCTCCAGGCAGGCTCAGCAGCCGATTGGACAGGTCGAGCTGCTCGGGTGACGGCTTGCCGCGGGTCAGATCCAACGCCAGCTTCTTGGCCCGCAACGCCGCATAATCCTGCTGATGGCGGGCGTGCTGCGCCGCGAGCTCTGCAGAGTTGAGGGAATCGAACGCCACCAGACGGCCTCTCGGTCCTACACACAAGTACTGGCTCTGCCCCCGACATAGGGGACCCCGCGCACCCGACAGAGCCCATTGACCCTTGCTGCCTTCCGGCCCTGGGGGAGTTCACAGGATAGACGCCGCGCGGGGTCCACCGCGAGTCTAATACCCCGTGGCGATCGCAAGCGCGGCGCAGCCGGGCGCAGCGGGTTGCCACCATCAGACCCCGTGGCGATCGCAAGCGCGGCGCAGCCGGGCGCAGCGGGTCGCCACCATCAGACCCCGTGGCGATCGCAAGCGCGGCGCAGCCGGGCGCAGCGGGTCGCCACCATCAGACCCCGTGGCGATCGCAAGCGCGGCGCAGCCGGGCGCAGCGGGTCGCCACCATCAGACCCCGCGGCGATCGCAAGCGCGGCGCAGCCGGGCGCAGCGGGTCGCCACGCAGCTAGCGTGCGTTGGCACAGTCGGCGCCGACCAAGGGACACCAGACCTTTACTCAGCGGCTACCATGGCCACGGAGGATTCGCCTAGTGGCCTATGGCGCTCGCCTGGAACGCGGGTTGGGTTAATAGCCCTCGCGGGTTCAAATCCCGCATCCTCCGCGGACGCTCGCCCTCCGATCGAGGCGCGGACAACCACATCAGCATGAGGAGGCGTATGGGGCGCAAGGTTGCCATGCTGTGGCACGCGTCGTTTTCGGTTGGCGCCGGCGTCCTCTACTTCTACTTCGTGTTGCCCCGTTGGCCTGAGCTGATGGGCGATACCTCGCACGCGCTGGGGACGACGCTTCGGATCGTGACGGGCGTGCTCGTCGGGCTGACCGCACTGCCGGTGGTGTTCACCCTGCTGCGCACCCGCAAGCCCGAGCTGGGCACTCCGCAACTCGCGCTCTCCCTAAGAACGTGGTCGATCGTCGTCCACGTGCTGGCCGGCGCGCTGATCATCGGCACCGCGATCAGCGAGATCTGGCTCGACCTGGATACCGCGGGGCAGTGGTTGTTCGGGATTTACGGCGCCGCCGTGGCGGTCGCGGTGCTCGCGTTCTTCGGGTTCTACCTGTCGTTTGTCGCCGAGCTGCCGCCGCCACCGCCGAAACCCCTCAAGTCGAGGGAACCCAGACAACGCCGCATTCGCCGCAGGGTGCGCCGTGGGCGCCCGGCCGAAGCAGCGGCTGAAAAAGCCCCCGAAGCCGAGGAAACCGAGACCGCCGAACGGGTGGAGGAGCCCGCCGAAAGCACCGCCGAAAGCCTGGAGCCGGAGGCCGAACCCGAAACGCCCACCGAAGAAGCCCCCGTCGAGGCGCCGGTCGCCGAAGAGGCCGCCGAAGAGCCGCGGGGCGGATTGCGCAATCGCCGCCCGACTGGCAAGACGTCACATCGGCGCCGGCGCACCCGTGGCGGGGTCGCGGTCGAGGACTGAGTCGGCGGCGCCGAATGCGTTGGAGGTAGCCGGCGATGCCCACTACATCGGCTGCGCGCCGCATTTGGCGGACCTCGCTGTCGAGAGCACCGGCGTCATGCATCCGCGCCGCAACGAGAGCCCGCGATCGCGGCACCGTTGATCGCGGCCACCGTCGGCCCCGGGAACATCGCCTCGAACGCCTCCGACAGCGCCGGGATCAGCCGATCGGTGTCGCCGGACCCTGACAGACTCCACCATCGATGACGAGACGAAATTTGGGATCGGTAGCGACCCGGACGGTCTGTACTTGCTCCCGTGACGGACGCCAATGGGGCGACGCATAACGGAAGGAAGTTCAGTGAAACGTGTTCTCGCGACAGCGATTGGGACCCTGGGCTGCGCGGCGGCGCTGGTGGCCTGCTCGAGCGGCGGTCACTCAGCCAGCCCGGCGTCCAGCGTCTCGACCGGCGGCGGCACCGAGGTCAAGGTGGGCGGTGCCGACCTGGCGGGCCTGAACCCGGCGTCGGTGACCTGCGTCAAGCAGGGCGGCAAGATCAACATCGGCAGCGGCTCGACTAATGGTGCCCAGCAGGCGCTGGCTGTCGTGATGACCGACGAGGCCACCCCTAGGGTCGAGTCGCTGGCCCTGGTTGTCGACGGCAACGCCTTGTCCGTCAGCGACAACATGGGCGCGAAGGTCGGGTCGGCGAAGGTGGCGGTCGATGGCAAGACCTACACCATCACCGGTCAGGCGCAGGGCGCCGACTTGAAGAACCCGATGGCCGGCATGATCACCAAGGACTTCAACATCAAGGTGACCTGCGGTTGATCGAGGGGGGTCGGGCGGCGGGCGTGCGGTGTGCGTCCGCCGTTTCCGACCGCCGAGGACGCCGACCGTAAAGACTTATGATGCAGCCGTGTCGATTCCCGACGAATTGGAGCGCGCCCGTCGCCTGGCTTTTGCCGCCGACGAGACCGGAGCCCGGGATCTACTGCTGGCGGTGATGCCGCAAATCGAGCGGGCCGATCGAGACGATCTGATGCTGGAAGTCTTTGCGCAGCTGGGCGAGATCTACCTTACCCGAGGCGCGAATGACGGTGTGCGAGAGTGCATCCAGCGCATTCGCGACTGCCTGGCGATCTACTCCGCAATCGTTGCCGGCGCCGAGATCAAGCGAATGATCTGTCGGTATTCTCGACGGGCCCAGTTTCTGCGGACCGGGTTGGCCGCGGCCCAAGGCGATCACGAGGAAGCCGAGGCAGCACTGGCGGCCTTGGAGGGCGACGCGGACTCTGCCGATGCTTTCCCCGACCTCGCCGACGAGCACGCGTATCTGCTCACCCACGCCCAGATCCTGTGCGCGATCGCGCTGTGTGACGACGACCTGCATGTGCGGTCACTTCCGTTGTGGGAGCGGATAATCACCGCCTTGACCCGCCCCAGTTCGGGCACCGACGCCGCCGACTACCTGCGGGTGGCCGGGGCCACCGCCTACGGCAGATTCTGCGTCGAAACTGGCCGGCTAGCGGAAGCCGAGCCCTGGCTGCGTCGCGCCGGGGCCCGCGCCCAGGCCAAAGGCTGGGAACTGGCCGCGGCCAGAACACGATTGGTGCGAGCGGCGGCGGCCTGGTCGACCGGCGACCATGTCACGACCGAGCAACTGGTCGCAGAGGCCTATCCCGTCGTCGCTCGATACGCCCGAGCGCACGACGTCGCCCACTGCTGGCTGTACATGGGACTCACCCGGCTGGCTTGCGGCGCATTGGAAGCGGCCGACCAGTGCTGGGAGCATGCCGAACGGCACTGGCGCGGACTGGGCAAGCCACTGCATCTGCATCGTATTCTGTTGCAGCGCAGCTGGATACCAATCTTCTGTGGCCGCTTTGCCGACGCGGTCGAGCTGATCGCCCAGGCCCGGGAACTGCTCGACTCGTCGCCACGCAGCAGTTGGTTGCAGTACGCCCAACTCGACAATCACCTCGGGACCGTCTGGCGCGCGGATGCATTGACGGACCTTGGTTGCGACGCTTCGGGCGTCCCCGGCGAGACATTGCCGGAAACCGAGGCACGGCACGCGCAGTCACTCGGGATTCTCCGGGGCAAGGTCGGCGGCCCGGAATACCTGCGTGCGATGACCAAACTCGAACAGGCCGCCGAGCTCAAGGTGCCGGCCGCGCTGGCGGTCGACTCGGTGCGTTATTCGATCGCCGATCCCGACGCGAGATCGCGCTGGGCGACCAGTGTTTCGGCGCCCATGCTGGCCGGCGCCTTCGCGGTCGCCTGGGAATGGGAGAACACCGAACTGATCAGCGAACTGGTCGAATACCACAGCGCGCGAGGCACGTTCGACAACGAACCAACGCGGCAGGAAACAAGCGAATGGGCATCCACGGCCACCGCGCCGGTTCTCATCGACACCGGCCCGGCCCTGGCCGGCGCCGGACCGCCGCCACGGGGTGGCGCTTCGCTGACGCGGCTTGGCCCGTTGCCCCCGTTGCGGATGCAGCCGGACACCCCGCCCATCCTGGGCCGCTATCGCGCGCTGGCGCTGCAGCGCTACGGCCGCGACGTCACCGCCGCCGAACCCGCCTGGTCGACCTGGCCATGAGCGAGCCGGACCGGCTGACCCTGGTCCTGCGCTACGCCGACGTCGGGATCGTCACCTACGCGAGTTTGCGCATCGTCGGGCAGCCGACGAGAACCGTCAACTGGGTGGTCGAGGAACCGATCCTGCTCGCGGCCTTACAAGAACTCGACGATGCCTTACCTGAACCGCACGGCTCCGAGAGCCGGCGTGACGCCATCGAGCGGGCGCTGACCCGAGGTCCCTTCGCGGCGCCGGACCCCGAGCTGACGGTCGCCTACATCCTGGGTGTGCTGCTGATCGGCCCGGCCGGGTGGCAGCTGTTGGCCGAGTGCGTGGCGTCGCCGCGGGCGGTGCTGTTCGTCACCCCCAGCGCCCGCCTGGCGCGCGTCCCGTGGGGACAGCTGGCGGTGCCGAAGTCGGGACCAAGCGCGGAAGAATTGGTGCGCGCTCGCCAGGAGGCCGTCACCGCCAGCGGCCGGGTGGCCGCTCGGCTCCCTTGGCAGCTGGCCGATATCAGGGACCACACCGATGGGTATCGGCTGATGGAGCTGGTCGACGTGCTGATGGCGGTGCCACAGAACATCGTGCACTCGCCGCGCGCGCCGGCCGGGTGGACCGCCAGGAAATCCGGCCCGCCGGTACTGGTCATCGACCCTCGGGTGCCGGGGCAGCGCCCGGACTCCGCGCTCGGGTCGGTGCTCGGCAGGCCGTCGGACCAAACGCCGCTGGCACGGCATTTCACCGAGCTGATCCGACATCGCGCGGTGCTGCCGGACGTCGACGCGGTCCAGCTGTTTCGCCGAACCGATGCCGACCGCAGGTGGCTGGCCAGGCTGCTGACCGCGAACCCAAGTCGGCTCGTGTACGTCGGGCACGCCAGTGCGGCCGACGGCCGAGCCGACCGGGCGGCGCTTCATCTCGCCTGCCCGGCGGCGATTCCCGGGGATGCCGACGCCATCGGCGACCACCGTCCGCTGACCGCTTCGGACCTGATGTCGTTGCGGTTGCCGATGCCGCCCCGGGTGGCCCTGCTGGCCTGCGCATCGGGCGCTGACTATCGGTTCGACGAGGCGACCGGTTTGGTGGCGGCGATGATCCTCGGCGGGGCGCAACTGGTGACCGCCACGTTGTGGTCGCTGCCCACCACGGCGGCCTACCGGCAGTTCTGCTCCGCCGGCGCCGATCTGGCTGATCCGATGGCCGACCTGGTCGTCGCCGTCGATCGCGCACACGAAGCCGTCGATGCCGGGTCCGCGGTGAATCGCTGGCAACGTGAACAGATGCGGCGCTGGCGGGACGGTGAGGTCACCGCCAGCCCGCTGTATTGGGGCGCGTTGGTCACGTTCGCCGTCGACGGCGCGCGCTGACCTATCAGGCCCACGCATCATGATGCGGCTCAGTGATGCTATGATGATGTGTGCGTACAACCGTGAACCTGTCCGACGACCTGCTTGCCGAGGCGAAAGTGCTGGCGGCGAAATCACGGCGCCCGCTCGGTTCGGTGATCGACGACGCATTGCGGCTGTTGCTCAGGCGCGAGCAGGCGAAGGCGCCGCAAAAGGCTTGGTCGTTTCCCACTGGAGGCGCCGGCGGCCTGCAGCCCGGGGTGAACCTCGAGGATCGGGAAGCGTTGGCGGACTTGCTGGGTGACAATGCTGTGCCCTGACGTCAACGTTCTGCTCTACGCCTATCGCCGTGACAGCATCGCGCACTCCGCGTACGTTGACTGGCTGCAACAAACGATGACAGGGCATGAGCCCGTGGGAGTAAGTGAGCTGGTGCTTTCCGCAGTTGTCCGGCTGGCGACCAACCACCGGATCTATCGGCAGCCCAGCGGCACCGCAGACGCGCTCGAGTTCTGCCAGGCGATCCGGTCCGCCCCGGCCGCGGTCCCACTGCGGCCGGGTGTCAAGCATTGGGAGATCTTTGCCCAGTTGTGCCGCGATGTCGCGGCCACCGCAAACCTGGTCCCCGATGCCTACCACGCGGCGCTGGCAATCGAAAACGGAGCTACCTGGATCACCACTGACCGCAGCTACGCCAGGTTCCCGATTCTGCAGTGGCGCGGCCCGTTTGGGTAATGCCAGCACGACCGCGCGGCCGTCATGCCGAGGCCGCGCGCACGGCCAGCATGTCGTCGGGCAACGAAAGCCGTTCGCGGGCAGCGGGATCGAACGCCACCAGAACAACCAGCCCGGGACGTAACGTCGCGACGTCGGGATCTCCGTCGTCATGCACCAGTCGACCGACGAACGTATCGCCGTGCACACTGGCCACCTCGACCCAGATCTGACGTTCGCCCGAAGCCGTTGCGGATTCGTCGTTGTCGACCACGGTCCCGACGCCGACGATAGGCCCGTCGGCGCGCCGACGAGCTCGCATCCTGATGAGCCGGCCGACGAATCCCTCGGCGACCGTTGCCAGCAGCAGTGACTTCTTCATGCGATCAGCGTCGCGATGCCGGCCGGCTACCGAACCCAACTTTTCGAATGTCCCTAGTTCCGTGATCCCCCTATCCTGGGCACATGTGCGCGGATTCGCAGGCGGCGACCGTCGTCGCGGTGGGGCACCCGCGCCGGGCGGTGATCGAGGCGGCATGGCGGGCGATCGGTCCCGGCGTCGAGCTGCTCAGCGGCGATGACGGTGGCCCGTTGAGCCGAACCGTCAAGCGCATCATCGATCCATTGGTGCTGCGCCTTCGCTCGAATCCCCAGTATTCGGCCCCGGTCGTCACGCCCGACACCGCCGCTGCGATGCACCGCCTGATCGTCGACAGCGCTCCCCAATTGCGTTTCGCCGCAGCGTGGTTCGAGGTGCTCAAGCTGGAGCGGCGCAGGCAGCGGATTCGCATCGGCAACGCCCAGGAGCTGTATTTCCCGGTGTGCTTCGAGCTCGCGGTGACGAAAGGCGCACCGGCGCCGCAAGATCGCGAGACGACGGCCGAGGTGCTCCGCGAGATCCACCAGGGCCGGGACCGCACCGCCATCGAGGTCCTGCACGAGTACGTGGCCGGTCCCGGCGTCGTCGCCAAGCTGGCCGATCAGCTCGACCGCAGTTGGCGTGACGTGCGGGCCGCCGATACGGTCATCGCACCGTTCCTGGCGGAGCTGAGCACCGTGCTAGGTCCGGCCAACGGCCACAGCGCGACGGTTGCGCGACAGCGCGTCTGGACCGCCGTGATCGCCGACGCCACACCATACAACCTGGGCGCGCTGGCGCGGGTCGAAACCGGCGCGCTGCCATGGTCGATCGTCAAGCTGGGGTTGAGTTCCGTTGCGCCGCAACGACCACCGGCAATTTGCGGCGGCTCCGACAGCGACCGCCCGCTGGACCGCAGCGTGGTGGACCGGGTGCGCGCGACGCTCCGCCGCGCGCTGGACCGCGACGCGTTGCCGGATATCCCGCTGTTGTGCGAGGAAGAAGTCGACCGGGCCTGTGCGCCGTGGGGCCTACTGGCGGAGGACAAGCAGGCCACGCTCGTGGCCGGCATCGAGGTCGCCGTCGAGCTCGCACCGCTGGACCGATCCGTCGCGAGCCGCTACGCCTTAGCGGCCCAGATCCAGGCGCGGCTGCGCAAGGAGGCCTATGTGCTGCACGCTCGGCGCTACCTGGCCGAGGGCGGGCCCATTCATCCGCGTCAGCGCCAGGTCGTCGACGACCTCGCCGCCTACCCACAGCCGTACCTGAGCCGGCTGTGGGCGCGACTGCATGGGCGCGATGTCTGGCAGGAACCGTGCGACGACGTCGATGACGTGCGGTCCCTGCTGGAGGGGGTCGCCAGGTCGGTGAGCCTCGACCACCGGCAACGGATCAAGGCGATGCTGGAACTGCAGGTGGCCGGATGAGATTGGTCGCCGAATCCGGCCTTTGGAGCACCGGCCCCAGCGCCGCGGCATCGCCATTGGTGGCGGTGCTGGAAGTCAGCGGGGCGGTGCTGTCCTGGACGATCGACGAGCCAGCCGACGCACCCCAGATCACCTTCACCGACTTGTCTCGCGCCGACTGGCTGTGGCGCGTTTTCGGTGAGTCCGGACACGTCGCCCTTGCTGCGGCGGTGGCGGAAGCCGCCGACGGACCACGCAGCATCGAGGTCACCGGAGTCGACATCTCGCCGGCATCGATAGCCCCGCTGCGTCGCCTGGCCGTCGGTCATTGGCTGCGGCGCTGGTGGCCCGCCAGTCAACGGGACGGCATCCCCGGTCTCGACCGTGCCCTGCTCGATGTCGAGGTTGCCTTGCTGACGGTCGGCGCGCAGGGTTTCTTCACCGACGACACCCTGGATTCGGACGTGGCTGGCCTGCTGGCGCCGCACGCCGCGGCCCTCGTCGCACACGTCCGGACCGGCGACCCGCGCGTCGGCGACCTGGTGCGAGCCGCTGCCGAGCTTGCCGACGAGATTGGTGCGGACGGCGTCGGCTGGCCGGAACTCGCTGCCGCACTTGATGATTCGGGCGCGATTCGTGACCTTACGGCCGGACGTCACGACGACTATGCGCTGGCCGCCGGCTCCGACGCGGGTCCACGGGGTGGCGCTGCGATCGCGCGGGGCGTCGCGTCGATCAGCTGGGGCGCGGTTCCCCCTGGCATATTCGATGCGGCCGAGGACACCGTCGACTGGAGTGTCGAGGCTTCCGGGCCGGGGGTGGTCGCCGTCGTGCGCGCGGCCGTCATCGGGCCGGACCCGGCCACCGGCGTCGGGGTGCGGGTGCGGTCCGGTGCCGTCGGCGGCGTCGGTGCCTTGGACGCCGACGGAAGCGCCACGCTTCCCCTCACCGAGGCGCAGGACCGGCCGATGCCGGAATCGGCCGCGTGGGACCATGATTGGCCGGTGACGTCGGTGGTAGTCGGGGTCCCGCTGTCGGGGACGCCCGAATCACGCCAGATCCGAGAGCGGGTCCGCCGTTGGGCGCGGGCACGGTTGGACCGGCCGGCGGACGACGCCTTCCTGGCCGAAATCCTGGCCTCTCAATCCACTTACTAAACGCCGACAGTGAATCTGACGACGCAAAATGGGCGTGTCGCGTCGTCAGATTCACTGTCGCCAAGGCAACGCGCTTACCTATGCTGAGCGAGTGCCAAACAAGTATCGGGTCGTGCAATGGACCACCGGAAACGTCGGCAAGAGCTCGTTGCGCGCGATCGTGGACAACCCGCAACTCGAACTGGTGGGGTGTTATGCCTGGTCGCCAGACAAGGCGGGACGCGATGCCGGCGAGCTGTGCGGCATTGCACCGCTGGGGGTGGTCGCCAGCAACGACGCCGACGAGCTGCTCGCCCTCGATCCGGACTGCGTGGTCTACAACCCGATGTGGATCGACGTCGACGAGCTGGTCCGCATCCTGTCGGCGGGCGTCAACGTCGTGACGACGGCGTCGTTCATCACCGGGCACAACCTCGGCGCCGGGCGCGACCGGATCCTGGAAGCCTGCGAGCGCGGTCGCTCCACGATCTTCGGGTCCGGCGTCAGCCCGGGCTTCGCCGAGCTGTTGGCCATCGTGTCGGCGATGGTGTGCGACCGGGTCGACAAGGTCACCGTCCACGAGGCCGCCGACACCACGTTCTACGACTCACCGGCGACCGAGCGGCCGGTGGGCTTCGGCCGGCCGATCGACCACCCTGAGCTGCAGGCGATGACCGCCAAGGGGACGGCCATTTTCGCCGAGGCCGTCCGGCTGGTGGCCGACGCGCTCGGCGTCGAGTTGGACGACGTGCGTTGCGTGGCCGAATATGCCCGGACCACAGCCGATCTCGACCTCGGGTCGTGGACGATACCCGCTGGATGCGTCGCGGGTGTGCACGCGAGCTGGCGGGGCGTGCTCGGCGGCAAAACGGTGGTCGAGATCGACGTCCGCTGGCGCAAGGGCCAGGCCCTCGATCCCGACTGGAAGATCGACCAGGACGGCTGGGTCATCCAGATCGACGGGCAGCCAACGGTCACAACCAAGGTCGGGTTTCTGCCGCCGCCGTATTTCCAGGCCGAGACGATCGCCGATTTCATGGTGCTCGGGCACATCATGACGGCGATGCCCACCATCCACGCCATCCCGGCCGTCGTCGCCGCGGCGCCCGGGATCGTAACGTACAACGACCTGCCCCTGACGCTGCCCCGCGGTGTGGTGCCGGCGAGCTAGCTGACGCAAAGCGGCATCCGCAGCGCCGGTCCGGCCGTAGAGTGCTGGGCGAGAAAGGACCGCAACGATGCACTTTTCGGTGTTGCCGCCGGAGGTCAACTCGGCGCGGCTGTTTGCCGGTGCCGGGTCTGCGCCGCTGTTGACGGCGGCGTCGGCCTGGGAGGGGCTGGCCGCCGAATTGGCCTCGGCGGCGGCCTCATTCAGGTCGGTGACCGCGGGGCTGGCGGCCGAATCCTGGCGGGGCCCGGCGTCGCTGGCGATGGTGGCCAAGGCCGCCGCGTATCTGGGATGGCTCAGCGCGGCCGCGGCCCAGGCCGAGGGGGCAGCCGGTCGGGCCCGCACGGCGGCCGTCGTCTACGAAGCGGCGCGGGCAGCCACCGTGCATCCAGCGACGATCGCGGCCAACCGCAGTCAGCTGGTGTCACTGGTGCTATCAAACCTGTTGGGGCAGAACGCCCCGGCGATCGCGGCCACCGAGGCCCACTATGAGCAGATGTGGGCGGCGGATGTCGCGGCGATGTCGGGCTATCACGTGGGGGCTTCGGCGGTGGCCGCGCAGTTGCCCGCCATGCAGCAAGCGCTGCAAGACATCAACCTGGGCATCGGCAACAAGGGCAGCCTCAACCTGGGCAGCGGAAACACCGGCGACACCAACGTGGGCAGCGGAAACACCGGCAACACCAACCTGGGCAGCGGAAACACCGGCAACACCAACCTGGGCAGCGGGAACTTCGGCTGCACCAACCTCGGCAGCGGAAACGGAAGCCCCCTGCTTTCAATCACGTCTAGCTTCAACGTCGGCGGCGGCAACCTGGGCGATTACAACGTGGGCTTCGGAAACGCGGGGCCAGCGAGCACGGCGGGATTCGGAAACGTCGGCAATGGCAACCTGGGCAGCCACAACGTCGGCGGCGGAAACACCGGAAACAACAATGTGGGCTCGGGCAACAACGGAAATAACAACATCGGCTTCGGCAACACCGGCAACCACAACTGGGGCTCGGGCAACAACGGCAATAACAACATCGGGTTCGGCAACACCGGCACCAACAACATCGGCATCGGGCTCACCGGCGACAATCAGATCGGCTTCGGCCTGCTGAACTCGGGCAGCGGGAACGTCGGCTTCGGCAACTCGGGCACCGGCAACATTGGCTTCTTCAACTCAGGCGACGGGAATTTCGGCATCGGCAATTCGGGGCACACCAACACCGGCATCGCGAACTCGGGCGAGATCGACACCGGGATCGGCAACTCGGGCAGCAGGAACACCGGTATCGGCAACTCCGGCGCCGGCCCGCTCGCCGGGGTCAACACCGGCTTCGGCAACACCGGAGAACACAACACCGGCATCGGGAACGCGGGGGACTTCAACGCGGGCTTCTTCAATGCGGGCAACCACAACACCGGCAGCTTCAACTCCGGGTTCCTGAATACGGGCGACTTCAACGCGGGCTACGTCAACACCGGGTTTGCCAACTCGGGGGATATCAATACCGGCGTGTTCAACTCGGGCGACTACAACACGGGCTTGGGCAGCACGACCAACCAGCCGGTCTCGAACTCGGGCTTCGGTAACTCGGGATTCAGCAACTCGGGATTCTTTAACACGGGCGCACTCGGTTCAGGCGCCGGGAACTCAGGCACCGATTTCAACACGGGCTTCTTCAACTCAGGCAACCGCCATGTAGGCTTCTTCAACTCGGGCACCGGGGTCGGCAACACGGGCTTTTTCAACTCGGGCAGCGGCGGGGTGAATTCGGGCTTCTTCAACTCGGGCGGCGGCGGATTCAGCTCGGGCTTCTTCAACTCGGGCGACGACGGTGAGAACTCGGGTCTGCACAACTCGGGCGGATCCAGCTCGGGTGGCTTCAATACCGGCTTCGGCCAGTCCGGCTTCTTCGGCTGACGCCGACCGTTCCCCGATGCCGCAGGTCACAAATGGAAGAAGCCGGACTGTAGGGTGCCGAAGTTGAAGCCGCCCGAGTTGAAGCTGCCCGGATTGGCAAAGCCCGAATTTCGGTTGCCCGTGTTGGCGACGCCCGTGTTGCCGCCGGCGCCCAAGGTTCCGGACCCCGAGTTAAAGAAGCCAATATTATTGCCACCGGCACCCCAGGGTGCCGGAAAAGTCGCGTCTCATGAGGTCAGGACCAGTTTGAGGGCATGGTCTGGGTGTGTGGCGTGGTGGCGTAGGCCGGCGGCGATGTTGTCCCAGCCGGTGATTCGCAGGATGCCGATGGCGAGGTTGCGGCAGGTGGCCATCACCCGTGGTGCTTGGCCGGTGCGTACCTGCGAGGAGTCCTCGGCGAAGGTGACGTCTCGGACCCAGTGGAGGCGATTTTCTATGCTCCAGTGCCCTTGGACCCAGGTGGCGAGCCGCTGGGGCGGTGCGGCCGTGTGGTTTGCTGAGGTGATCAGGTACACGACCTCGACGGTTTTGCTTCCGTCAACGGTGACGGTGCGGCGCAGCTGGGCGACTTGGGTTGCACCGGGAAAGTCGATCCAGTCGGGAACGTCGGCGACCTTGATCGAACGGGTGATGTGTCGGCCACGCTCAGCGGCCCGGGTCGTGTGGGCGGGCATGTCCTTCCAGGGCAGTGTCTTGAGCTTGTGGTGCAGGGTCGGCATATTCGCCTTCACTGTGAACACGTAGTCGCCGCCTGCGCCGGTGATGAGTGTGGCGGTATCGGTTTGGGTGTGCATCGCATCGAGGGTCACCACTGCATCGTCGAGATCGAGATGCCTCAACAGTGTTCGCGCAGCGGGTATTTCGTTGCTCTTTGCGTCGACGGCCACCTGTCCTAGCACGACTCCGGCACCGTGGTCGAATGCGGCGATCAGGTGTGGGGCCCTGCCACCAGCGCGGGTGCGCGCGCCTCGGATCGTCTTGCCGTCGATGGCGATCACGCGACGCTGCTCGACGGTGAAGGTTCGCGTCCACATCCACACGCCCAATGCTTGGTCGAGGGCGTCGGCATCGAGGCGGGCGAACAATTTGCGCAACGTCGATTCGTCCGGGGCGCTGCCGCTGGTGACTCCGAACGAAGCCAGTGTGCCACTTGCCGCCTCTGCGGCCCATTGGCCGATCGCCGCGAACGACCGGCACCCGGCCAAGGTAGCTGTGACCGCCAGTGCGAGCACCCCGGCCAACGAGTAGCGCACCCCGCGCCGGTCGCGTGGGTCGGGCACTGTCTGCAGGGCTTGCAACAGGCGTTCGTGGCGCGTCGGGTTCGCATCGGCAGGCGGCGTCGGAGAAGATGGCACGTGGGTGTGACCTCGGGTTCGGATGGTTGGCTTCGCAACCTGCATCCAAGCCCGTTGGCCACACCCGCCACATCCGACACGCCGGTCACACACTGATAACGGCCGAGGTCACAGCTCTACGCATCAACCTTTCCGGCGCCCTGACCGGCACCCCAGTTGAAGGCGCCATTGCTACCGCCCTCGGCGCTGGAATTGAAAAAACCGGTGTTGACGCCGACGCCCGAGTTGAAGAACCCCCCGCTGGCCCCGAGCGTGCCCGAATTTCCGACGCCCGTGTTGAGTCCACCGCCGGAATTAAAGAAGCCCGCATTGAAGCCGCCGCTCCCGGAGTTTCCGGCACCGGAGTTCCCATCGCTGCCCGAATTAAAGAAGCCCGAGTTCCCGGTTCCCGTGTTTCCGAAGCCCGAGTTCGGGCCGGTTTGGTTGACCGAGCTGCCCGCGCCGGTATTGAGGTTGCCGGAATTCACGAAGCCGGTGTTGATGTTGCCGGAGTTAAAGAAGCCCGTATTAGTGTCGCCCGAGTTGAAATTCCCCGTGTTGAAACGACCGGCATTTCCGAAGCCAATATTATGGAAGCCCGAATTGCCGCTGCCCACGTTCTCAATGCCCGAGTTCCCGAAACCCAGGTTGGCGGGACCGGAGTTCCCCACGCCGAAATTATGTTCACCGGCGTTTCCGAAGCCAAGGTTGAAGTTGCCCGAGTTTCCGAAGCCGAAGTTGAGTTGACCAGCGTTTCCGAGGCCGAAATTTTCTAAGTCAGAGTTTCCGAAACCAGTGTTCGAAATGCCCGCGTTCCCGACGCCGGTGTTGAGGTCACCCGAGTTGGCGATCCCAAAGTTTCCATTGCCCGAATTGAAAAAGCCCACATTATTGTTGCCCGAGTTGAACAAGCCGAAGTTTCCGCTGCCCGAATTTAAGACGCCGAAACCTATCTTATTATCGCCGATTAGCCCGATGCCGATGTTGTTATTCCCACGGTTGCCGAACCCAATATTGCCGTTGCCCAAGTTTCCAAAGCCGATGTTGTTGCTACCGCTGTTCCCACTTCCCAGGTTGTTGTTGCCGGGCGTTCCGGCGTCCGCATCTCCGTTTCCGTTGCCGAAGTTGTTGCTGCCGAAGTTGCCGAATCCGACGTTTGCGTTGCCCCGATTTCCGGCACCGACGTTGGTGGCGCCGATGTTCCCGCTACCTACGTTTCCGTCGCCCGTGTTTCCGCTGCCGAGGTTCGTGCTCCCGATGTTTCCGCTGCCCAGGTTCCAGTCTCCGGTGTTGCCACTGCCGAGGTTGTAGTTGCCGGTGTTCCCGCTGCCGACGTTGTCGTTGCCGCGGTTCCCGCTGCCCAGGTTGGTGTTGCCGGTGTTCCCGCTGCCCAGGTTGGTGTTGCCGGTGTTTCCGCTGCCCACGTTGGTGTCGCCGGTGTTTCCGCTGCCCAGGTTGAGGCTGCCCTTGTTGCCGATGCCCAGGTTGATGTCTTGCAGCGCTTGCTGCATGGCGGGCAACTGCGCGGCCACCGCCGAAGCCCCCACGTGATAGCCCGACATCGCCGCGACATCCGCCGCCCACATCCGCTCATAGTGGGCCTCGGTGGCCGCGATCGCCGGGGCGTTCTGCCCCAACAGGTTTGATAGCACCAGTGACACCAGCTGACTGCGGTTGGCCGCGATCGTCGCTGGATGCACGGTGGCTGCCCGCGCCGCTTCGTAGACGACGGCCGCCGTGCGGGCCCGACCGGCTGCCCCCTCGGCCTGGGCCGCGGCCGCGCTGAGCCATCCCAGATACGCGGCGGCCTTGGCCACCATCGCCTGCGACGCCGGGCCCCGCCAGGATTCGGCCGCCAGCCCCGCGGTCACCGACCTGAATGAGGCCGCCGCCGAGGCCAATTCGGAAGCAAGGCCCTCCCAGGCCGCCGCTGCCGTCAACAGCGGACCCGACCCCGCGCCGACAAACATCCGCGCCGAAATAATCTCCGGCGGCAACGACGCGAAATTCGACAACATCGCACGGCCCCTTCGTGACCACAGCTGATCTGGCGAGCTCCCTGGCCAGACGTTAGCGCGGTCCCAGAAGAAAAACCGGCGATCGTGCCGGAACGGCTCGACACGTCGGTCGCCCTTCCGCCGAGTGAACCGCGTTGCGAGTTAAAAATGAGCTCTTCTGGCTATACCTATCTCGATCTAGCATCGAGGCGTGGGGATCAGGCAGGGGTTTTATCATGGCGCGGCACATCATCAAATTCGTTCATGCGAAATGCGCGCGGCGGCTCATGGGAGCGGCAGGCGTGGCGGCGGCGATGTGCGCCTCGACGCTGTTGGGCGTGCCCGTCCCAGCGGCGTCCGCGGAGCCGTGCCCAGACATTGAGGCGGTGTTCGCTCGCGGCAGCGGTGAGCCGCCAGGCCTTGGCGCCGTGGGAGGCGCGTTCGTCGACGCGCTGCGCGCGCAGGTTGGCGCCAGGTCACTCGGGGTGTACGCGGTCAACTACCCCGCCAGTACCGACTTCGGTAGCCCCGATTTCCCCGGGACGGTCGTCGACGGGATTCGTGACGCGAGCACCCACATCCAGTCCATGGTGGCGAGTTGCCCCAAGACCAGGGCGGTGCTCGGCGGATATTCCCAGGGCGCGGCCGTCGCCGGCTACGTCACCTCCGCCGCGGTACCGGCGGGAGTGCCCGCATCGCTAGTGCCCGCGCCGATGGCACCCGAGATTGCAAACCACGTCGCCGCGGTCACCCTGTTCGGAGCGCCGTCGGATCAGTTCTTGGGACAGTACGGCGCCCCGCCGATCGCCATCGGCCCGCTTTATCAAGCCAAGACGCTCAAGTTGTGCGCCCCCGGCGACGGCATCTGCGGTGACGGCGACAGCCCCGTCGCGCACGTCGGCTACGCGCTGAACGGCATGGTGAGCCAAGGCGCGGAATTCGCCGCGAGTCGCCTCTAGGGACGGAAAGCCACACGGCGGCGCCGCCCCCAGCGATGGGCGGGGCGCCGATCCGTGCAGAATCGCACCATGCACGTTCTGGTGACAGGCGGTACGGGATTCGTGGGCGGTTGGACCGCCAGGGCCATCGCTGACGCGGGACACTCCGTCCGCTTCCTGGTACGCAAGCCCGAACGACTGCAGACATCGGTGGCCAAGCTGGGCGTCGAGGTGTCGGACGTCGTCGTCGGGGACATCAAGGACCGCGATTCCGTGCGTGCGGCGTTGCGCGGATGCGACGCCGTCGTGCACGGCGCCGCCCTGGTCGCAACCGACCCGCGCCAGACCGCACACATGCTGAGCACGAACATGGAGGGCGCCCGGAACGTCCTCGGTCAAGCCGTCCAACTCGGGCTCGATCCGATCGTGCACGTGTCAAGCTTCACGGCGCTATTTCATCCCGGCTTGGAGACGCTGACGGCGGACCTGCCGGTTGCCGGCGGAACGGACGGCTACGGACAATCCAAGGCGCAGGTCGAGATCTATGCTCGCGCCCTGCAGGACGCCGGCGCACCGGTGAACATCACCTATCCCGGCATGGTTCTCGGCCCGCCCGTCGGCGACCAATTCGGCGAGGCGGGCGAGGGCGTCAAAGCGGCGCTGCAAATGCACACCATTCCCGGGCGAAACGCGGCGTGGCTGATCGTCGACGTCCGCGATCTCGCCGCGCTGCACGTGGCGCTGTTGGAACCCGGGCGCGGACCGCGTCGCTACATGGTCGGTGGCCATCGGATTCCCGTGGCCGAGCTGGCGAATCTGCTCGGAGACGTCGCCAACACCCCGATGGTGGCTGTTCCGGTTCCCGACACCGTGCTGCGCGTGGCCGGGACGGTGCTCGATCTGTTTGGACCATATCTACTCTTCGACAATCCGTTCACCGCGGCGGGGATGCAGTACTACACGCAGATGCCGGAGTCCGACGATTCGCCGAGCGAGGAGGAACTCGGCATCACCTATCGAGATCCGCGCGAGACGCTGGCCGATACAGTCCCAGCCCTTCACGCGGGAGGCCGCTCTAGGTGGTCTCCCCAGGGGGCTTCGGGGCGTCCCCATCAGGGGAGTCGCCGGGAGGCGGATTCTGCAACCACTTCCGCAGCCGAAGAAGGGGATTGATCACGATGCCGATCGCCAGGATCACCAGCACCGTCACCACAATCGCGGTGGTCACGTAATCCATCGTGACAGGTGGGCGTTCCGGCGCATGCGGCCCCCGCGCTCCACCGCCCCCGGGCCGATGCTGACCACGATGTAGGAGGATCGCCGTGACGATGTGCATCGACCTGGCTGGAAAGGACCCGCGCGATTAAGGCTGTAACCTGCACCAACACCAAGCTCGAGTTAGTCGACCGGCCGACCCCGACGCCGGCCCAGGGGCAGTTGCTCATCGACGTCCTCCGGTGTGGCATCTGCGGATCGGACCTGCACGCGCGCCACCACTGCGACGAACTCGCCGACGTGATGGCCGAATCGGGCTACCACGACTTCATGCGGTCGAATCAGCACGTTGTGTTCGGCCACGAGTTCTGCGGCGAGGTTGTCGACTACGGCCCCCGCACACGCAAGACCCCCCGGCGCGGCACCCCGGTCGTTGCCATGCCGCTCCTGCGGCGCGGCAAGAACGAGGTGCACGGGATCGGACTTTCGGAATTGGCGCCGGGCGCCTACGCCGAGCAACTCGTCGTCGAGCAGTCACTGACGTTTCCCGTCCCGAATGGGTTGGCGCCCGAGATAGCCGCGCTGACCGAGCCGATGGCCGTCGGGTGGCACGCCGTCCGGCGCGGTGAGGTGCGCAGGGACGACGTCGCAATCGTGATCGGGTGCGGGCCGATCGGCCTTGCGGTGATCTGCATGCTGAAGTCGCACGGAGTACGCACCGTGATCGCGAGCGACTTTTCACCCGGCCGCCGTGCGCTCGCTACCGCCTGTGGCGCCGACACCGTCGTCGATCCCGCACGGGACTCGCCGTATACCGTGGCCGCCGGCCTTGGACGGGGTAAGGGACACCTGCGAGGCATGCTCGACGCATTCGACCTCGCTGTCGGTACGGTCGAAAAGCTCCAGCGGCTGCGGCTGCCCTGGTGGCACCTTTGGCGCGCCGCCGAAGCGGCCGGCGCCGCGACCCCCAAGCACCCCGTCATCTTCGAATGTGTTGGGGTTCCAGGCATTATCGATGGCATCATCGCGAGCGCACCACTGTTTTCGCGCGTCGTCGTGGTTGGCGTCTGCATGGGCTCAGACACCATCCGGCCGACGATGGCGATCAACAAGGAGATCGACCTGCGGTTCGTGCTCGGCTACACGCCGCTGGAGTTCCGCGACACGTTGCACATGCTCGCCGACGGCAAGGTCAAGGCCGCACCACTCATCACCGGGACAGTCGGTCTACCCGGCGTCGAGGCAGCATTCGACACGCTCGGCGATCCCGAGGCGCACGCAAAAATCTTGATCGACCCCAAGAGCAACGCCGCGAGCCCGCAGTACTGCCGGATCTGATCCCCAAAGGTGGCTGGCGAAAACCGGCCGAAACGGCCACACGTGGGACACCCTCTGTCCACCGACGGTAGGACACAAATTTCATGCACCGGACGACTTGGCACCACACATCGCGCTGGTAGATACTTCGTGCAGGTCGCTGTGGTAAGCCGGTGAACGCCGAAGGCGATCGCCTGGGAACCGGGCAACCTCGTCACACTCCGAGTCCACCGCCGAACTCACGATCCTGCCGCCGCGCAGGTTTATTCGACTAGTCGCATTGCCCTGACTAGCACCCCCGCACAGAAATTGGAGCCGCCATAACCGTGCTAACCGTCCTCACCGGTGCTCCACCCGCTTTTGCTGCCCCGCCACAGGGCAGGCGTCGTGAATACCTTCGCCAGGTGACCGCATGAAACCGCCGATGCCCGCCGAAACGCACGTCGTTATTGCCGGTGCTGGAATCGCGGGGATGGCTGCCGCCATGATCCTGGCCGAGGCCGGAGTGCGGGTCACACTGTGCGAAGCCGCACCCGAAGCCGGGGGCAAGGCCAAGAGTCTTCGCCTCCCGGATGGTCACCCGACCGAGCACAGTTTGCGGGTGTACATGGACAATTACCAGACCCTGCTGGCACTGTTCTCGCGCATACCCACCGAGAACGGCATGACCGTGCTGGACAACCTGGTCGGCGTGAGTCCCGTTCGGGTTTACCGGGACCGCTCGTTTGGCCGCGCTGCTGCGCCCGTTCCTCTCCAACGACGGCGGCCGACCTTCCCACGGATCGTCGGCAAAGTTTTGGAACCGCTTCACCAACTTGGCCTGATCGCATTGCGCAGCGCAATGGTATTTGTCGGTATGGCCTCAAGGGGAGTATCACCCATCGACGCCATCCACTATCTTTACGCGCATCTGCGCCTGCTATGGATGTGCAAGGAGCGACTCGTCGAGGAGCTGGGGGATATCTCCTATGCGGACTATCTGCGACTCAGCCGCAAATCATCCGACGTGCAGTCGTTCTTCACCGCCCTGCCACGCATTTTCGTCGCGGCGCGCCCGAGCGCAGAAGCAGCGGCGATTGCTCCCGTCATTCTTAAGGGTCTGTTTCACTTTACGAGTCGCCCGCCGGCGCTGAACGGCGTAAAAGCGCACTCAATCATGATGATGAATGGACCGACGAGCGAGCGCATGATCGACCCCTGGATTCGTCATCTCCAAAGTCTCGGCGTCGACATACATTTCGACACCCGCGTTAACGATCTCGAGTTCGACAATGGCCGCATCACCGCATTGACATCGGCCGATGGCCGCCGGTTTGAGTGCGACTATGCCATCCTCGCCCTGCCCTACCTGACGCTGCGCGAGATGGCCAAATCAGGTCACGTCAGACAACATCTTCCGCACCTCGCCGCGGAGCATGCCATCGAGCTTGAGTCATCGAACGGAATTCAATGTTTTCTGCGTGACATTCCCGCGACATGGCCCTCGTTTGTGCGCCCGGGAGTCGTCGGCACGTATTTCGAGAGCGAGTGGGCGCTGATCTCCGTTCTCCAGGGAGACGGCTTCTGGAAAAATGCCCGCCTGCCGGAGGGAACCAAATACGTTTTGTCGATGACCTGGAGCGAGGTGGATAAGCCCGGTCCGGTTTTCCATCGCCCGGCGAGCGAATGTACGCCAGCTGAGATCTTGACCGAGTGCCTGGCACAGTGCGGCCTTGACGAGTCGCATATCTTGGGTTGGCAGATTGATCACGAGCTGAAATATCTGAGCGAGGCCGAATACCAGAGCCGGGCGAGCGAGCTGCCCCCGCATCTTGCCTTGGCGCCCTCGCGTGGGATGCGCATGCTAAATCTCTCGCCGCTCGCCATACTGCTGCCTGGCGCGCGCCGCCGATCTCCATGCATCCACACGGAAGTGCCCAACCTCTTCCTTGCCGGTGAGGCGATCTATTCGCCGGAGCTGACGTTGTTTGTCCCAACGATGGAGAAGGCGGCAACCTCCGGCTATCTGGCCGCCCACGACATCATTGGCGTTGCCGCCCCGCACGCCGCGCCTGGTCTGCGGATCCACTTCCAGGATCTCGTCCCGTTCTCGGTTCTCCGGCGGGTGGATCGCTGGTTGTGGAGCCGCCGCCGACCGAAGGCACCGGCGAGGGTTGGCGGTTACCCAAGCCCGAGCCACGTCGCAACGGGGGCGCCGCCCGCAGGCGTTGACGCGCCATAGCTCTACCCGACCAGACGCATTCCCTGACCAGCACCGACCCCACCGAACCTGGAGTCCACCATGACCGTCCACACCGTCCCCGCCCGGAACGCCGCGCCCGTCGTCGACAGCGGGCGCGCCGGACCCGGCGGACGGGCCCGGCGCGCCGGCTCCCCGCCCACCCCGCTTACCCGACGCCGCCAGCCCTCCTCGGCGACAGTGCTGCTGGTGGCGGCTTTCGGCGCCTTCCTCGCTTTCCTTGACTCCACGATCGTCAACGTCGCGTTTCCCGACATCCAGAGGTATTTCCACAGCGACATCACCGACCTGTCGTGGGTGCTCAACGCCTACAACATCGTCTTCGCGGCGTTTCTGGTGGCCTCGGGCAAGCTCGCCGACCTGCTGGGCCGCAAGCGGGTGTTCATCTATGGCGTGGTGTTGTTCACCGTCGCGTCCGGGCTGTGCGCGATCGCCGACAGCGTCGGACAGCTGGTGGCGTTTCGCGTGCTGCAGGGTGTGAGCGCCGCGGTTCTGGTACCCGCTTCGCTCGGGCTCGTCGTCGAGGCCTTCCCGGCCGAACGGCGCGCGCACGGGGTAAATCTGTGGGGCGCTGCCGGGGCCATCGCCGCCGGCCTGGGCCCGCCGATCGGTGGCGCCCTCGTAGAGGCGTTGAACTGGCGGTGGGTGTTCCTGGTGAACCTCCCACTGGGGGTGCTGGCCATGCTGGCCGCTCGGCGGGCGCTGGTGGAGAGCCGGGCCTCCGGACGGCGGCGCGTGCCTGACCTGCGTGGCGCGGCGCTGTTGGCCATCGCGCTCGGCTTTCTGACGCTGGGGTTGATCAAGGGCCCGGACTGGGGTTGGGCCAGCCTGCCGGCAATCGGGTCGTTGGTGGCCGCGGCGGTCGCGATGGTCGGATTCGTCATGAGCTCGCGACACCACCCGGCGCCGCTGGTCGAGCCCGCGCTCTTGCGTATCCGGTCGTTCGTGGCCGGCAGCGGGCTCACCGCTGTGGCCAGCGCCGGTTTCTACGCCTATCTACTGACGCACGTGCTGTTCCTGAATTACGTGTGGGGCTACACACTGTTACAGGCTGGCCTGGCCGTCGCCCCCGCCGCGTTTGTCGCCGCCGTCGTCGCCGGACTGCTTGGCCGCGTCGCCGACCGGCACGGCTACCGCGTCATCATCGGCGTCGGTGCGCTGGTCTGGGCCGGCAGCCTGCTGTGGTACCTCGAGTTCGTCGGGTCCAAGCCCGATTTCCTCGGTGAATGGCTGCCCGGCCAGATCCTGCAAGGCGTCGGGGTGGGCGCCACGTTCCCGCTGCTCGGCAGCGCCGCCCTGGCCAGGCTGGCCAAAGGCGGCAGCTACGCCACCGCTTCGGCGGTGACCGGCACCATCCGCCAAGTGGGCGCCGTCGTCGGCGTCGCGCTGCTGGTGATCCTGATCGGCACGCCGGCGCGGGGCGAGGCCGAGGAGGCCCTGCGCCGCGGATGGGCGATGGCCGCGATCTGCTTCGTGGCGGTCGCGATCGGTGCGGTGATGCTGGGTCGCATCCGCCCAGTGCCTGCGGAGCCAGTCGAACCCACACCCGCGCCACCGGTCACTCCGTTGGGAGCGCAGCCGCCGGCACCCCCACCGGCCGCTCCGTCGCCCTCGGTTTCCCTCGATATCGACATGCTGCAGGCCCTGCCGGAACTGCACGGCCACGCCGAGCATGTTGAGCTGCAAGCGGGCGCATACTTGTTCCGCGCCGGCGACGTGTCGGATGCGCTCTATGTGGTGCGCCGCGGCCGCCTGCAAGTCCTCGACGAGCACGGCGTGCTCGCCGAGCTGGGCCGCGGCCAGGTGGTCGGCGAGCTTGGGCTGCTGCTCGGCACGGCGCGCTCCGCGACGGTGCGGGCCATCCGCGACACGTCCCTGCTCCGACTGACCAAGGCCCAATTCGAGCAGATCGCCGACGCCAGCGTGCTCGGGGCACTGGCGAAGCTCTTGGCCAACCGGCAGCACCAGACGCGCACGGCATCGCAGCGGACAACGCCCGAGGTCGTTGTCGCGGTCATCGGTGTCGACGCCAACGCGCCCGTGGCAATGGTGGCCACCGAGTTGTGCGCCGCACTGTCGAAACGGCTACGCGCCATCGCCCCCGGCCGGGTCAACCGCGACGGGCTGGAACGCGCCGAGCAGTCCGCCGACCGGGTGGTATTACAGGCGACCGTCAACGACGGCCCGTGGCGGGAGTTCTGTCTGCGCGTCGCCGATCGCGTGGTGCTGGTCGCCGGCAACCCGACGCCGCCTTCGGCACCGCTGCCGGCCCGAGCGACCGGGGCTGACCTGGTACTAGCAGGACCATCCGCCGCCCGCGAGCACCGGCGTGGCTGGGAGGAATTGATCACGCCGCGGTCGACGCATGCAGTCCGGCGCGCCCATGTCGCCGATGACCTGCGGGTGCTCGCCGCGCGCATCGCCGGTCGTTCCGTCGGGCTGGTCCTCGGCGGTGGGGCCGCACGGGCGTGCGCTCACCTCGGCGTGCTCGAGGAGTTGGAGGCCGCCGGGGTCACCGTCGACCGCTTTGCCGGCACCAGCATGGGGGCAATCATCGCCGCGCTGGCGGCCAGCGGCATGGACGCGGCCAGTGTGGATGCGTACATCTACGAGCACTTCGTGCGCAAGAGCCACGGCGACTACACCCTGCCGAGCAAGGGGCTCATCCGCGGGAAGCGCACCCAGGCCTCCCTACGCAGCATCTTCGGAGACCGGTTGGTGGAGGAGCTGCCAAACCACTTCCGCTGCGTCAGCGTCGACCTGCTGGCCCGCCGACCGGTCGTCCACCGCCGCGGGCCACTGGCCGACGTCATCGGCTGCTCGATGCGACTGCCCTTCCTGTATGCGCCGATGCCCTACAACGGCACGCTGCACGTCGACGGTGGCGTTCTGGACAACGTCCCCGTCACCACGCTGGTGGGCAAGGACGGCCCCCTGATCGCGGTGAACATAGCCTCCAGCGCCAACCCAAGCCCCGCGTCGGGCAGCAACCGTCGCCGCAAACCACGGGTGCCCGGCCTCACCGACACCCTCCTGCGCACGATGACGATCAGCAGCGCGATGGTGTCCGAGGCGATGCTGGCCCAGGCCGACCTGGTGATCAAGCCCAACCCAACCGGTGTCGGACTGATGGAGTACCACCAGATCGACCGCGCCCGCGAAGCGGGCCGGATCGCGGCCCGTGAGGCATTGCCACAGATCATGGAGCTGGTGTAGCGCTAAAGCCTGGGTGATCTACCTATTCCGCTGATTCTGTAACTAGCCGGAGGCGGCCATGGGGTGAATGCGCCTCAGCTCTTCACCCTTTTCGATGCGAGCTACATCGGCGTCGTAGCGTGCCTGCAGGTTGATCCAGAACATGTCGCTGAGACCCAGTGCCCGCGACAGCCGCAGCCCCGTATCGGCGGTAATCCGGCGCTCGCCAGCGAGGATCTCACCCACACGCGTTTGTGATACCCCGATCGCCTTGGCAAGCCGGTAGGGGGTGATCCCCATCGGCGCAAGGAACTCCTCGGCGAGGATCTCGCCGGGGTGGGTAGGGGAGAAATCAGCCACTTGTCTCCTCCTCTCAGTGGTAGTCGACCAATTCGACATCATCCGCGCCACCGTTACTCCATTTGAAGCAGATGCGATATTGGTCTTTGACGCGGATACTGTGTTGTCCTTCGCGGGGCGGTTGGAGCTTTTCCAGGCGGTTGCCCGGAGGAACCCGTAGGTCGTTGATGTTCTCTGCGGCATCGAGGATCTGCATCTTCCGGCGGGCCGCCTTCGCCAGCTCCTTACTGATCCCCTTCAGACCGGACAAATCCCAGATCTTCTGGGTGTCGCCGTCGCTAACGTCGAGCGTTACTAACGTCAAGCGACAGTACATCTTGGCGCGGGTGTGCGCCCGACGTGGAGTCGATGTCGGGTGCACATGTGATGATCGGCGTAGGGATCGAACCGCAAGTCGTGCGCCAGCGGTTCCTGGCCTTTCAACGCTTTCGATTCTTCCGCGCCAACACTGCGCAGCATGTCCGCGAACTCGGCTGGGAGCTACCGTCATCCAACTAGGTTCTGGGCGCGATTGCGACGCTAGTACTCTGGCGCTCGCACTTCCTATGATCGAAGGCCGCACTGCTTTCCGTTAACCACGGCCGTCTGCTTCGACCGCTTCCGATCCGTATCACGGCTCGGCTGAACGCGTTTCGGCTCGCCCGGCATCTTGGGATAATTCGGCGGATAGGGCATGTCGCCGAGCCCACGCTCCTCGTCGGCCGCAACCATCTCCAGCAGCGGGGCAATCGAGTGCGCCACGTCGGCCATGGCGGCCCACGGGTCCGCGCGATCCCGCACCAGGTCGGGCACGGTCGCGATGGTGTAGTCGTCCGGATCGGCGCCGGCCAGCTCGTCCCACGTCAGCGGCGTCGACACGGTCGCGATCGGGGTGGGCCGCACCGAATACGCCGACGCCATGGTGCGGTCGCGCGCGTTCTGGTTGAAGTCGATGAAGACCCGCGCGCCCCGTTCCTCCTTCCACCAGGCCGTCGTCACCGCGTCCGGCGCGCGACGTTCCACCTCGCGTGCCAGCGCGATGCCCGCCCGGCGCACTTGGACGAAGTCCCAGTCGGTGGCGATCCGCAGGAACACGTGGATCCCGCGGCCCCCGGATGTCTTGGGATATCCGACCAGCCCGAGTCCGTCGAGCAGCGGCCGCAACACATCGACGGCAACCGTCCGCGCCTCCCGAAATCCGACGCCGGGCTGCGGGTCCAGGTCGATGCGCAACTCGTCGGGGTGCTCGGTGTCGGGGCAGCGCACCTGCCACGGGTGCAGGGTGATGGTGCCCATCTGCGCCGCCCAGACGATGGCGGCAGGGTGGGTCACCCTCAGCGCGTCGGCGGTCCGTCCGGACGGGAACGTCACCCGGCAGGTCTGCAGGTAGTGGGGATGGTGCAGCGGAACCCGCTTCTGGTAGATCTCCTCGCCGTCGATGCCGTCCGGGAACCGCTGCAGATGGGTGGGCCGGTCGCGCAGCGTGGCCAGCATAGGGCCCCCCGCCACGGCGAGGTAGTAGTCGACGAGCCGTCGTTTCGTGCCGTTCGACCCCAGCCGGGGAAAATACACCTTGTC
Organism: Mycobacterium lacus; assembly: GCF_010731535.1. Classification (NCBI taxonomy): domain Bacteria; kingdom Bacillati; phylum Actinomycetota; class Actinomycetes; order Mycobacteriales; family Mycobacteriaceae; genus Mycobacterium; species Mycobacterium lacus. Next base: position 4,821,152 of record NZ_AP022581.1, on the reverse strand, counting down.
CGGGCTGGTGAGCCGAACCGCGATGCCGTCGACGTCGACTTCTTCTGCTGCGGCGGCCATAGCTGGATTCCAGCATGCCCCGGGCCAGAATGAATCAATGGACTTACCCGTCATGCCGCCGGTCTCGCCGATGCTGGCCAAATCGGTCGGGGCCACATCGGTCTGGAAGATCCCACCTGATTCGTCGTATGAGCCCAAATGGGATGGCTTCCGGTCCATCTGCTTCCGCGACAACGACGAGGTCGAGCTGGGCAGCCGCAACGAGCGACCGATGACCCGCTACTTCCCCGAGCTGGTCGCGGCGGTCAAGGCCGAACTGCCACGACGGTGCGTGATCGACGGCGAGATCGTCATCGCCACCGACCACGGCCTGGACTTCGAGGCGCTGCAACAGCGCATCCACCCCGCCGATTCGCGAGTGCGACTGCTCGCCGAGCACACGCCGGCTTCCTTCATCGCGTTCGACCTGCTCGCCCTCGGCGGCGACGACTACACCGACCGCCCATTCAGCGAGCGCCGCGCCGCCCTGGTCGACGCGCTCTCCGGTTCCGGTCCGTCGATCCACGTCACGCCGGCGACCACCGATCTGGCGACCGCGCGGCAATGGTTCGAGAAGTTCGAGGGGGCCGGTCTGGACGGCGTCATCGCCAAGCCGCTGACCATCACGTACCAGCCGGACAAGCGGGTGATGTTCAAGATCAAGCACGAACGGACCGCCGACTGCGTGGTCGCCGGGTATCGAGTGCACAAGTCCGGCGCTGACGCGATCGGCTCGCTGCTGCTGGGGCTTTACCAGGACGACGGCCAACTCGCGTCGGTCGGCGTGATCGGCGCCTTCCCGATGGCGCAGCGGCGGCGGCTGTTCGCCGAACTGCAGCCGCTGGTCACCAGTTTCGATGACCACCCGTGGACCTGGGCCGCCCACCAAGCCGGCGAACGCACCCCCCGCAAGAACGGGTTCTCCCGATGGAACGCCGGCAAGGACCTGTCCTTCGTGCCGCTGCGACCCGAGCGGGTGGTCGAGGTCCGCTACGACCACATGGAGGGTGTGCGGTTCCGCCACACCGCCCAGTTCAGCCGGTGGCGTCCCGACCGGGACCCACGCTCGTGCACCTACGCCCAACTTGACCAGCCACTCACCTTCAGCCTCGACGACATCGTCCCCGGCCTCGGGACGCATTAATGGTTTCTCGCCGAAGTCGCCGTTAAGCTGTCGGGATGCATGTAGCTGCACTTTTGGTAGCCGGTTCCGCCAAGATGGACGGTGGCGCGATCGACGCCATGCGCATACCAACGACCAGCTATGCGGTCGACCAAATCCCCCTCTGGCTTACGATTCCGGTCGTTCTCGTGGTCCACGCCCCGGCGGGCGGGGACTACGAGCCGGAGATATATGTCGTGTGCAAAGATCCCCGCGGGGAGCGACGCGGAGTGATCCGATCGAGTTGGGACTGGCCCGACGAGGACGACAAGCCTTCCAAGTACCGGTGTTTCACCTACGACCTCTCGTTCGCAATCGAGGTCGACGGTGAGTACACGATCGGCGCCTATCGCGACGCGGAAGCCACCGATGCGGTGGGCGCACCCATACCGCTTGCGATCAACTTGGCGGGTTCGCGCGCGACCGGCAATAACGGCTTGGGTACGGGTTCGATCGTCTAAACCGCGACCGTCAGCGCCGACAATCCGCGCAGCGTGACGTTCGGCTTATACCGCGGCTCGCTGTCCAGCCGCGCGTCCGGGAAGCGCGCCGTCACCGCGGAGAGCGCCACGCCGGCCTCCAGCCGCGCCAGCGGAGCGCCCAGGCAATAGTGCGCGCCACGGCCAAAGCCCAAGTGCCGCAACGTCCCCCGATCGGGATCGAAGGCCTCCGGGCGGTCGAACTCGGCGGGATCGCGCTGGGCCGCGGCCAGCAACAGCATCATGGTGTCGCCGCGTGGCACCTCGACCTCCCCAATCGTCATGTCGTCGACGGCAATTCGGCCGGCCAGTTGCACGGGCGGGTCGAGACGCAGCGTCTCCTCGACGACGGCCGGGGCCCGACCGGCGTCGGCGCCCAGGGCTGTCCACTGCACGGGATGCCGCAACAGCGCCAGGACGGCGTTCGCGATCAGGTTCACGGTGGTCTCGTGGCCCGCGATCAGCAGCAGGTTGCAGGTGGCGACGATCTCGTCGGCGGTCAGCTGATCGCCGGACTCCTCCACCGCGATCAGACCGGACATCAGGTCGTCGCCCGGCCGCGATCGCCGCTGCTCAATCAGGTCATGAAAGTATTCGCGCAGCCACCGAGCGGCCCTTAGCCGGTCGTCGACGCCGCTCGCCGCTTCGCCGGTGAACGAGACGAACGGGTCCAACGACTGCGCCAGCAGCGCGGACGCGTGGCTGAACCGCGGCTCGTCCTCGAGCGGCACGCCGAGCAGCCGGCAAATGACGGCCACCGGCAGCGGGTAGGCGAAGTCGCTGATGACGTCGAATCGGCCCTTTTCGGCGATCCGATCCAGCAATCCCTGCACCAGGGCGCCGATATCGGGTCGCAGCGCATTGACCACCTTCGGCGCGAAAGCCTTGCTCACCAGCTTGCGCAGCCGGGTGTGGTCGGGCGGATCGAGGAACAGAAATCCCGGCGGGCCCAGCGGGCGCGGCGCCGTGCCGTCGCTGATCTGACGCTGCGCGATCGTCGACTTGAGCCGATCACTGCTCGAAGACGGATGCCGCAAAACCTCGTCGCAGTCGCGATAGGCCGAGAAGACGGCCAGGTTGGCCTCGGGTAGCAGCAGCGGTCCGCGGTCACGAAACTGCGCGTAGACCGGGTAGGGGTCGACCCGGTTGGCCGGGTCCAGCAGCTGTAGCAGCAACGCGTGAGATTCGGCCCGCTCGGTCGGCGCGGTCGTCATCCTCACATTGTGCCTGCGCCGTCTTTCAAAGCGGTTTTCAAAGCGGGCCGCCGCGGGCCAACCCGCACGTAACATTGCGCCATGACGGTGCTGCGCGCGTGTCGAATAGCGTTGAGCGTCGCCCTGCTGGCCGCCACAACAAGCATGCTGGCCGCGCCGAGTTACGCATGCGCGTGCGGTGCCGCAATCGCTCCGGGCGGCTCCCAAGCCAAGATGAATCATGAAGTGGCGCTGGTGCATTGGGACGGGACAACCGAGACCATCCTGATGCGGCTCGCGATGGACTCCACCGCCACTGACGTCGCCTTGGTGGTCCCCACCCCCACGCCGGCGACCGTCACGGCGGGCGACAAGGCAACCTTCATCGAGTTGGACGAGCTCACCGCGCCGCAGATCCAGCACCAGCGACGTTGGCGACTGAGCCTCATGCTCGCCGCCTCCGCGCCGCGCGAGGGGGCGACCGCCGCCAGGGCGCCCGACGTGGTCAATCAGGTTCAGCTGGGCCCACTGGAGGCCACCACCCTAGCCGGCGGCGACCTGGCCGGCCTGCAAAGCTGGCTAGCCGACAACGGCTATTCCATCCGGCCGGCGGTGGCCCAGGCGCTGGAGCCGTACGTGCGTGAGGGCTGGGCGTTCGTGGCGATGCGGCTGACCAGCGCGGCCCCGATAGTGGGCGGGCTCGATCCGGTGCGGATGACCTTCCGGTCGTCCCGGCTGGTCTATCCCATGCGGCTCTCGGTGGCGGCCGCGGATCCGCAGCACGTCACCATCCTCACGCTGTCCGACCACCGTCAGCGGCGCACCGACCCCGACGCTTCCACCCAGGCCACCCAGATCCAGTACGCCGGCAACGTTTCCGATTCCGTACGTGACCCGCTGCTGCGCGAGCTGGCCGCCAACCACGGCTCGTACCTGACCAAGATGCAGGCCGACATCTACCAGACGGCGCGGATCTCCTCGGATTTCACGTTCGGCAACGCCCAAAACGACGATGCCTACCGGCAAGTGATCGTCGTCTACGACAACGTCGATGTTCCGATAGAGCTGATCCTGTTGGCCGCGGTGGTGACGGTCGTGGTGGCGGCGACGGTGATCTTCGTCCTGGTCCACCGGCTGATCTATCCCAGGCGGCTCTCACGTCCCTTCGGGTGACCCCGCTACCGCCGGGTGCGCCAGCAACCGATCGAGAAATGCGCGCTGCCCCTTGAGCAGCTTGGTGTATGCCCGCGCCACCGGAAACCAGCCGACCCTATCGACCTCGGGGAACTCGCGGACCCTGCCCGAGCCTCGGGGCCACTCCAGTTCGAAAGTGTTGCTGCGCGTTTCGGTGACGTCCAGGTCACCGTGGACGGCGAAGGCGGTGACCACCTTGCCGCTGGGCTGCTTCAGCGAGCCGAGGTCTATTCGCGGCCCGTCCGGCACCGGCAGCCCGAGCTCCTCGGCGAACTCGCGCCGGGCGGCCGCCCAGGGATCGTCGCCGTCGGCGTACTCGCCTTTCGGGATTGACCAGGCCCCGTCGTCCTTTCGGGCCCAAAACGGGCCGCCCGGATGCGCGATCAGGACCTCGATAGCCCCGTCGCGGACCCGGTACACCAGCACACCCGCGCTGAGCTTGGGCATGGCGCGCGTTCTGTCAGACCCCGACCGCGACTTCTAGATCCTTGAGCGACGACTCCAGGTGCGCGAGTAGTCGCTGTAGGTGTGGCACGCTTCGCCGACATCCGACCAGACCGAAATCGAGATTGCCGGCGTTATTGACCAGGGTGATGTTCAACGCTTGCCCGTCCGGGATGTTGGACAGGGGGTAGCTTCCGTCCAGCCGGGCACCGCCGTAATACATCTGCTGCGCCGGTCCCGGCACGTTCGAGATGACGATGTTGAACGGTGGCGGCACCGTGGAGAGGAACCCCGGCACACCCGCCAGCGTCAGCGGCGCCATGTTGAGCGCCGACAATGCCAGGACATGCAGCTGCGGCAATTCGGAGAGCACCTTCTTGTTGGCGCGCATCGACTCGCTGATGGCCTCGATCCGCGCCGCGGGATCCTCAAGGTGGGTTGCGAGGTTGCACAAGATGCTGCCGACCAAATTGCCACCGCCGTCGGCGTCCTCCTTCGACCGCAGGCTCACCGGAACCATCGCGATCAGCGGCCGGCCCGGCAGCGCATTCTGCTCGATCAGGTAGTAACGCAGGGCGCCGGCGCACATCGCCAGGACGGCATCGTTGACGGTCACTCCGGCCGCCTGCTTGACGCTCTTGATGCGGTCCAGCGACCAGGACTGGCCAGCGCACCGGCGGGCTCCCCCGACCTTTCTGTTGAACATGGTGTGCGGCGCCGCGAACGGCAGGGTCAGCTGCTGCTCGAAGAGCGCGGCGTAGGCCAGCTTCAACGTCGAAGGGGCAAGTCCCACAACGGATCCCGCCATCTTGGCCAGCGAGCCCAACGAGAAGGAGCCGCTGGATTGCCGGCGCGGTCGCCGAGGTAGGTTCCACATCGCCCGGACCTCGGTGTCGTCCGGGTCGGCCGACAGCGTGCGCTGCATCAGCTTCACCGCCGTAACACCGTCCATCAGGGCGTGGTGGATCTTGGTGTACAGGGCGAACCGGCCGTCGTTCAGTCCCTCCACCACGTGGAGTTCCCACAGCGGGCGGTGGCGATCGAGCAGGCTGGTATGCAGCCGAGAGGTCAGCTCGAGCAGGTCGCGGACCCGTCCCGGCGACGGCAGCGCCGAACGCCGGACGTGGTAGTCGACGTCTATGTCGTCGTCGTAGGCCCATGCCACGCGGGCGATTCCGCCGCCGATCGTCGCGGGGTGCTTGCGGAATACCGGCTGGAATTCGTCGTTGGCGACCAGGGCGTCGTAGAACCCCCGGACGAATTCCGGGCCCGCGCCCTCCGGTGGCTCGAACAACTGCAATCCACCCACGTGCATGGGGTGCTCACGGGATTCAGCGAACAGAAACATCGAGTCGGTGGGCATCATCAGGTCCATCCACCTATTAGACCGCGATCGATGCGCGACGCGAAGGCGGCTTCACAACGTCGCTCCTCGTAATAGTTGTTGAACGGCGCACGGGCTTCCAGGTCGTCCTCACCGAACGGACCCGCGCTCACACAGCTCGCGCCGAAGTAGTCAGGGCCTCCGACGTCAACGCAGGGCGCGCCACGCGTTTCACTGCCGGTAAAGCGCCTCGAGACGATCGCTGAAGTTGTCGATGACGACTTTCCGTTTCAGCTTCAGGCTCGGTGTCAGGTCGCCGGCTTCGACCGACAGCTCCCGGTCGATGATCGCGAACCTCTTGATCTGCTCCCAGCGGTTCAGGTGGTCGTTCAACTGGTCGATGTATCTACCGATGAGCTCGCGGGTCTTGTCGTCGCGCGCGATCTCGGCGAAGGACCGCTCGCCCATGCCCTGCTTGGCCGCCCACTCGGTGATCGCTTCGGATTCGAGGCCGACGAGCGCGACGCAGTACGGGCGGTTCTCGCCGTAGACGATCAGCACGCTGGCGTAGGGGCAGATGCCGTTGAAGGTCGCGGCGATGGCCGACGGCGCGACGTATTTGCCCTGCGACGTCTTGAACATGTCCTTCTTGCGGTCGGTGATCCGCAGGAAGCCATCGGCGTCGATCTCCCCGATGTCGCCGGTGTGGAACCACCCGTCGGAATCGAGTGCCTCGGCAGTGGCCTCGGGCAGATCGTGGTAGCCGGTCATCACACCGGGGCCCTTGAGCAGGATCTCGCCGTCGTCGGCGATGTTGACCTCGGTGGCGGGGAACGGCCAGCCGACGGTGCCGAGCCGATAAGCGTTGGGGCGGTTGATAAACGACGCGGCCGATGTTTCGGTGAGGCCATAGCCCTCGAGCACGGCGATGCCGACGGCGTCGAACCACTTGGCGACGTCGCGGTCCAGGGCCGCGGACCCGGAGATGAAAAACCGCAGCCGGCCGCCGAACCGCGCGCGGATGGTGGAGAACACCAATTTGTCGGCCAGCTTGTGCTGCAGCGCGAGGGCGAGCGACGGCTTGCGGCCGGCCTGCATGGACCGCGAAACCTGCAGGCCGACTCCGATCCCCCAGTCGAAGATCCGCTTTTTCAGCCCGCCTTCCTCGTCGATCATTCCCTGGACGCGGGCGTGGACCTTCTCGAAGATGCGCGGCACGGCGCCCATGACGGTGGGACGGATGACCGCGAGGTTCTCGACGATCTTGTCGACGCGGCCATCGATGGCCGTCGTAAACCCCAGCACCAGCGGCAGCGCCAGCATCACCTTGCCGAACGAGTGCGCCAGCGGCAGCCACAGGTAGTTCACGTCGTCGGGACGGAGAATGTTCGCCGAATCGATCGCCGCCGCGGTGTACGTCCAGGCCGCGTGGGTGAGCCGCACGCCCTTCGGCCTAGCGGTCGTGCCCGACGTGTAGATGATGCTGGCGAGGTGCTCGGGGCGAATCGCGTGCACCCGGTCCTCGACCGCGTGGGGTGTGTCCGCCAGCACCTGCTTGCCGCGCTGCTCGAGTTCGTCAAGCGTGATCACCCAGTCGCCGTCGCCGGTGCCGTCGATGATCACGACCTTCTGGACGTCGGGGAGGCCGGCGCGGCGCTCAATCAGTTTGTCGACCTGAGCCTGATCCTCGGCAACCACCACCCGGCTTCCCGAGTTCGCGACGATGTAAGCGACGTCGCCGGCGTTGGTCGTCGGATACACCGTGGTGGTGGCCGCGCCGGCGCACAGCACCGCGAAATCGACAAGCACCCACTCATAGCGCGTCGCCGACGCCAGGGCGACGCGGTCCTCGGGGGCGATGCCCAGCGAGATCAGCCCCGCGGCGATTCGCTGGACGCGGTCGTTGACCTGCTGCCAGGTAGCGCTCTCCCATCCCTCGCCACGCGGATATCGAAACGCCTCGGCCTGCGGGGTGGCGGCGACGCGGTCGAGGAACATCTGGGCCACCGACGGCGCGCGCTTCTCAATCTTGGAATAGTCGGGTCTTTCATCGGCCGCGCGCATGATTGTCATAGCCCGAGTCTAAGAATGTCGCCCGTGGGCGCCTGCACAATTATGCAGTTGTTTGCGCCGCCATACCTCGACGCAGGGTCCGGACGCGCGCTGCGCGGAACATATCGGCGCATAATTGCAAACGGCATTTCGAGCACTCATCGACATCACACCGGGCGCAAATGCGGGGGTTCCATCCCTCTCCCGCGATCGGCGAAACCCGGCGGAAGACCATCGGCGTCGGTTCCCGACCATCGACTGACCGAAGCCACCTCGGCGCTCGATCCGGGCCTCGAATACTCGCTCTGCCGATTCCTCCGCACCGAGCTGCCCGACACCGAACCATCCCGAACGCGGACCGTTGGTGGCAGCATGTGTCTGTGACTGGGTTTGTGTCCGAGACGTCGCTGTCCTGGGATTTGGTGTCCGTTGAGAAGCCGGACGATGTCAACGTAATTGTCGGGCAGGCGCACTTCATCAAGACGGTCGAAGACCTGCACGAGGCGCTGGTCGGGGTGAGCCCATCGCTACGATTCGGGCTGGCCTTCTGTGAGGCGTCGGGACCGAGATTGGTTCGCCGCACGGGAAACGATGCCGAGTTGGTCGAACTCGCGACCCGAGCCGCGCTGGCCATCGCGGCCGGGCACTGTTTCGTGATCTTCTTGCGCGAGGGATTTCCGGTCAACGTGCTCAACCCGGTAAAGGCGGTGCCCGAGGTCTGCTCGATCCACTGCGCCACGGCCAACCCGGTCGACATCCTCGTCGCCGTGACGCCGCGCGGGCGCGGCATCGCGGGCGTCATCGACGGGCAGACCCCGGTGGGAGTGGAGACCGATCGTGAGGTGGCCGAGCGACGAGACCTGTTGCGCGCCATCGGTTACAAGCTTTAGGACGAGAGCGACCGCACCGGCGGCGCGTTCCATCACCACGTGGCGCTTCACCTTCAGCGCCGGGCGGACAGGCCAAAGTCCACACGTCAAGAGTCCACTGGCGTCCGATCCACCGCGACCAACGAATCGTTGACCCGGCCCTGTGCTTGACATATCGAGCCGATCCGCTGAGGGTCGACCGCATGTCCGTGGTGCGCGGGACCGCGCTGTCGAACTACTCGGGCCTGGTTTCCGAACTGGGCGGTGACCCGACCGGCCTGCTGCGCGCGGCAGGCATCCGCGCCCGGGACGTCGGCAACTACGACGCGTTCATTCCGCTCCGCGCGGCGATACGGGCGATCGAATCGGCCGCCGAGGCCACGGCCACACCGGATTTCGGCCGACGGTTGGCAAAGCGGCAGGGCATCGAGATCCTGGGTCCCGTCGGCGTCGCCGCCCGCACCGCGGCGACGGTGGCCGACGCCTTGGCGATCTTCAACACGTTCATGGCGGCATACAGCCCGGCGATCGTCATCCGCATCATGCCGCTGATCGATCCGCAACAATCATTCATCGCGGTCGAGTTCATGCTCGACGAGGCGACACCATGCCCGCAGACGACCGAACTGGCGTTGGGCGTCTCGCTAGGGGTGTTCCGCCTGCTGATGGGCGCCGACTACTCGAGCCTGTCGGTGCACCTGCCCCACGACCCGCTCAACCCCCAAGCCACGTATGTGGAGTACTTCGGCTGCAGGCCGTGCTTCGCCGAACGCACCGCGGGTTTCACCTTGCGCTCCGCCGACCTGCGCCGCACCCTGAACCACGATGACGTCGCTCATCGCGCCGTCGTCGACTACCTGAGCAGCATCACCCCGTTGGGCGCCGGGATCGTGGAATCGGTGCGCACCATCGTGCGCCAGTTGCTACCCACCGGGGCGGCGACGCTGGACGTGGTAGCCGATCAGTTCCACCTACACCCAAAGACATTGCAGCGCAGGCTAGCCGACGAGAACACCACGTTCGGCGCTCTGGTCGATCAGGTCCGTAAGGACATCGCCGACCGCTACCTGCGGACCACGGGTATGAGCCTGTCGCACCTGGCCCGCGAACTCGGCTACGCCGAGCAAAGCGTGCTGAGTCGGTCGTGTAAGAGATGGTTTGGCAGCGGCCCGGCCACCTACCGCATCCGAGCCCGCTTGCCGGTGATTGTCCGGCGTTGAACGCCGGACGGTTGCTATTCGGGTGCGGCCTGTTTCGCACGGGGTCGTGTGCCGAAACGGCGGCCGGGGTGCGCGGCGTGAAGCGAGTGTGTCACGGTACGCCAACGGAGCCGCGCAAGCAGGTCGCCGGGCACGCCTGTGTGCCCGTCGAGGCGCTGTGTCGACAAGGGATTTAACGTCATCAGCGCCGTTCGGTGGTTGCCGTGTTGTGGAATCAGCCCGGCCAACGGCCCGGCACCCCGGTGCCGTTCACCGGTGCGGAAGGCGCATGCGGCGGCCAGCGTCCGGCCAGCGTGGCCGTCGGCGATCTCCAGCGCCGTCCAGGTCTCGCGCGCCGGATAGGACCGGATCGCGGCGAGGGTATCGGACAGCGCGTCGTCTACGGTGATCCGGTAGGCCGCAACGTAATCCCCGCTGCCTTTGGAAACCTCGCGTAGCACCCCGCGCCAGGTCTCACGCGCCGACCGGGCGACCAACGGTGGCACGTCGTCGGGCCCGGCCACGCTGGCCGCCCACCCGACCTCGCGTAGGTGGTCAGCAAGCCGGCGCGCTGCGACTTCGGTGGTCTGGTGCAACGGAATGCGTGGCGAGCGTGCCTGTAATGCCGCCAGGTTGTCGACGGCTGACACCGTCAACCCGATCCAGGTTTCCCAGACATCAGTTCCTATGTCTCGGTTGGTGATTCGGATTTTCTGCGCGCGGATGCCGTAGCGGTTCAGGTAGCCGGCGATCAGCGGCAACGGTAACGCGTGCGCGTCGGGGACCAGCGGCCACACGCGTAGCAACGCGGTGGTCTTGACGTCGATGCTTGCTTCGGACGCAGATTTTCGGTGGCGACGCGCCACCGCCACTCGGCGGCGCAGGATCGTGGTGAGATAAAGCCCACGCCACCAGCCGAGCAGCACGACCACAACGCAAGCAGCGACACCCAGCACCCATTGGTCGCGTGTCGACCTCCATGGGTATGCCATCACCCCGGGCAGCACAGCCAGCAGCGCCAGGGTGATCCGCTCGGTCCCCGGCCAGCCCACGCCGGGCCGCCGTATGTGCAGCGTCACGTTGCGGCCTTGATGGTTTCGGCGATGAACCAGGCGTGATCGACCGTCATTTCGACGGCGTTGGGTGCTGTTTCCATCTAGCTAACCGACGAACGGGTTAGCCCCATTTGGCGGCTTCGGCGCCGTCGCGGGCCAACATGGCCATGGTGTTGGCCTCATGCGTGGAGGCCATCGACTGATAGGCCCGCACCAGGTCCTCCAGCCCCTGGTTCCACTGCGCCTGCCAACCCTGATAGGTGATCCCGGTATCACCCTGCCAGGCATTCGACAGCGCGGCCTGCTCGCTGGCGATATCGGCGCCCAGGCTCTGCAGCGTGCCCGCATACCCCGACATGTCCCCAGCGTGGGCCATCATCGCCGGGTAGTTGTACATAATCTGCGACATCACAAACCCCTTCGATAATCAGTAACGGGCGGCTTTAGAACCCGGTGTAGCTGGACGCGGCGGCGGCATCGGCGGCCACATAGGTGCCCGCGGCATCACCCAGGTTGGCCTGCGCGAGATCCAGCAAGGCGTTGACCTTGGCGGCCGCGGCCACAAACCGGGCATGCGAACCCTGAAACGCCGCCGCGGACTCCCCCTGGTGAAACGCCTGCGCCGACATCGCCGACTGCTCGGCCTGACCGATCGTGTGGCGCATCAACCCCGCCTTGGCGGCAAACGCCGACTGCGAGGCCACCAACTGCGGAATATGGGCATCCAACAAACTCATCACGATCCCTCTCTTTTTCGGGTTTCCCTTAACAACGCCGTTAGCACACGGCGCCAACCACATTCGGCTCCCAGCTCGCCGGCAGCATCGGCACCCGCACACCACCACCAAGCCCATCCCCGGTCAACACCGTCAAACCACACGGCGCCGCGACCGCCTCCTTACCGGCCGTCCCGGCAAACCCCAACACCCCAGCACCCCGATCAGAACCCACCACCGACACCAACCGCGCGCCAGAAGCACCACCCGCCAACGGCTCCGCACTGCTAACGGCGACCGCCGACGCCGGTGCTGCTCCGACCCCGGCCAAACCCGTGACGGACCCAACGGCCGGTACCGCGGCCGCCGCCGCCAGGGGACCAACGGCTGCCGTGGTCAAAGGACTAAAGAGAGCGGGCAGGACCATCCACGACAAGGCTATTGCGCCGATGATGTGCCCAATGATCCATTGAATGACAAATTCGATCGCCGCGATGGCAAGGTAGACGGCCGCCCAGCCGAGGAGCACCACCATGTTGAAAAGAAGTAGAGGAATAAGGACAACCACCATCATGACCGCAATCGTGAGGAGCGTGATGGCTCCGATGACGAATAGCGTTGAGATGGCCACTATCAACCCCAGGACTACAAGATCCTCAAGCGCCACGACTAGGTAAGCAAGGGCCAAATCAACCCAGTGCCAGGGGTCTAGTCCGATTTGGCCGGCCAGGGTTACGAGTTCGCCGGCCTCACCCACGCCGGGTTTGACGATGACCGGTGCGGGGCTGGTGTGCGGTGCCGAGATCACCGCCGCACCCGCAGCGGCGTCATAGACGCTCATCGTGGTGGCGGCCTGGATCCACATCCGCACGTAGTCGGCCTCGTTGAGCGCGATGGGGATGGTGTTGATGCCGAAGAAGTTCGTCGCCACCAACACCGCGTGGGTGACGTGGTTGGCGGCCAGCTCGGCCAGCGTCGGCATCGCCGCCAGCGCGCCGACATAGGCGGCCGCGACCGTCTCGTGCTCGGCGGCCGTCGCCGCGGCATCGGCGCTGGCCTGCATCAACCACGCCACGTACGGCACGTTGGCGGCCACGAACGCCTCAGCGCTGGGGCCCAGCCAGGCACCGGCCTGCACCGCGGCCACTATTGCGGTCAGTTCTGCTGCCGCAGCGGCGTATTCGGTGCTCAGCGATGTCCAGCCCGCCGCGGCCGCCTGCAGCGAAGCCGGGCCCGGGCCGGCGCTGAGCAGCGCCGAATGCACCTCCGGCGGCGCGGTCATCCAGACCGGCGCTGTCACAGCGAACCACCCGCACCCGCATACGACGCCGCCGCGGCGGCGTCACCGACGGCATAACTGATAGCGGACTCACCCACACCGATCCCGGAACGGCCCAGCTCTTCGACCCCTTCGGCGGCCACCGCGGCGTGCTCGTTGCCCAGGGCGCTAAACCCGGCCGCGGTCTGCAGTGACACCGGGTCGGCCGCGGGCGGCACCACCGCCGTAATCACCGGCGCCGCACCAGCGTGCGCGGCCGCCAGCCGCGCGGTCAGCGCCTCCACCGCCGCACTGGCCGCCGCCAAACCCTCAGGAACCACCCGCAACGTCACTACCGACACTCCTTCCGAGACGCACCTGCACCCGACAATAAATCTCACGGATTGTAAATGGTGTCAACTGTTTCGATAGGCTACGGTTACGTAGCCAGAAGTGACGGATCCGTAGGTTTCGCACACCAACTCGTCTGCTTGTCGTACACGCCACGCGGAACGCGCCCGGGGCAATCTCGGCTTGCGCAGGCGTCCTGATATCACCCGAATTCTCGGCACCATAAAGGATTTCGGGCAGGGATCCGACGCGACGCCAGAGCATCGTTATGTCGGGCGCCCTTGGGGGGCAATTACACCGCCTGCAGATTCCACGCAAGTTGGGCGCCGGCATTCACTGAAACAGTGCTGCCCCCAATGGTTTCCGCGATGCGCCAAGCTAGTAGACCTTCAGTCATACCGCGTGAGAATCACTTTCCCAGCGACAAACCGGTAACCCACAGCCGGGATGGGGTGCTGCTGATTTAGTCACTAGCGATCCTTGGTCGCTAGATCGGTGGTGTCCTGGGCTCGCGGTAGGCACATCTGTCCCACGAATATCTGGGCCCACACGGTGCACAGTTTGTCCGTCTTACAGCGACAACGTAAGGCACACAAGGGGTTTGTCGCTCCGAGGCGGGCACAACGAACACCCCAACCCGCGGAGACTCGCCCGACTCATGTGACCAGCTTGCCGTCGTGCCGAACGGCTAGGGGGACAACATCAGCAGCGTCCTAGATTGCAGGTCAGTGCTGTGCGTTTCCGTGCGTACTGGTGATCCCGGCAGGTCGGAACATTTACGGCCGCAACGGATTGTCGACCGTGTTTAACGCAAGAAGAGGGCACTAAGCCGGTCGCGGTCAGGGATGTCAGTGATCGCCGGCATTCACCAAACTGTTTGCCACCCCTTCGGCCTTCGTATGACATGCACGCGGCTGGCGATCTCCCGATCCACCCGGCCGTGGCGCGTCACCCATCGCACCCACGGCCCCCGCCCACCCAGCATGGCGGCAGCAGCACCCTGACCCCACAAGCCGCTAGCGCCCAACATAAACATGGACCGGGGCCACAAGCTCCAATACTGCTCCCCAACAAGACCTTTCAACCACACGTTGTGATCTGTTCCGCATCAGAATGGTGGTGGGTCGTGGTCGGTGTGGGGTGGGGCGGGGCCGGGGTGGTTGGGGGGTTCGGCTAGCCGGGTGGTGTGGGCGACCGTGCGGGCGTGGTGGTTGTGGCGGCGTTCGGTGGCGATGCGGTGGGCGCGGTCTTGGGCGCGGGTGCGGCGGCGTTTGGGCATCACGGTAGCTGTCAAGGTGTTTGAGACAGCGTCTCACTATGTGGACACTATTTTCGGTTGTGGGGTCGGTGGGTTGATCCATGCCGCGGTCGGTAGTTTCGGGGGCTGTGGTGGGCTGCTAAACCGGTTGGGGTTGGCGGCGTAGGCATCGGCCATGACCCGGGCTCGTTTGGCCTGGATGTCGGCGGCGGTGCCGAAGTACACCGACGCCGTGTGTGCAGGCCGAGCGCGGAATGGCGGTGCTCGTGGCGCAGGTAGTCGAAGAAGTCTTTGCACCAGGTGCGGGCGTGCTCGATCGAGTCGAACCGTTCGGGAAAATCGTTGCGGTACTTCAGCGTTTTGAACTGGGATTCGCTGAACGGGTTGTCGTTTGACACCCGTGGGCGCAGTGGCTGCGCGCCACGCCGAGGTCGATTAGCAGCTGGGCGACGTTCTTCGACGTCATCGCCGAACCCGGTCGGCGTGGATCGCGCCGGGCCGCCCGTGTAGCGCGGTCAGCTCGGCCATCCAGTCCTGGGCGATGTCGGCGTCCTCGTGGTACTCGACGCGCCAGCCGACGGGGTAGCGGCTGAAGATGTCCAGCATCACGTAGAGCTGGTAGAACTCGCCGCGCACCGGTCCCGCCAATTTGGTGATGTCCCAGGACCACACGTCGTTGGGTTGGTGGGCGACCAGCTCGGGTTTGACCCGCGGCGGTGTGTGGCTACCCGCCGCCGTTCGCGGGTCATGTTGTGCGTGCGCAGGATCCGGTACATCGTGGACTGCGAGCACAGGTAGACGCCCTCGTCGAGCAGCTCGGCCCACACGGGCGACCGCCTTGTCGGCGAAGCGCGGCTGGCACAACACCGTAAGGATCTGCGTGCGCTCGGCCGCGTCGAGCGCATTGGGCGGCGGTCCGCTCGGCCCGGGTTTGCGGCGTGGACCGGCAGGGCGGTTGCGCTGCCGATACAGGCTCGCGCGCGGCTTGCCCAGCAGCGCGCACGCCTTCGCGGTCGAGGTCAGCCGCTCCACCTCGGGCAGCAACTGTGCGATCACTTCTTCGACCCGGGCCGCGTGCCCGTGCTCTCGGAGAGCGTCTCCAAGAGCGCGTGTGCTTTTCCCACCAGATCCAACGCGGCCCTCGTGCGTTCAAGCTCGGCCTCGGCCCGTTCGGCCCGCTTCCGTAGCCGTTCGATCTCGGCCTGGTCGCGGTCCTTACCACGACCGCCTGACCGGGCCAGCCCGTCCAACGCGCCCGCGTCGCGCGCTCGGCGCCACTCCACGATGTGCGATGAGTACAGGCCCTCACGCCGAAGCAGCGCACCCCGCGCACCCGGCTCGGTCAACGCGTCGTACTCGGCCACAATGGCCGCCTTGTACTCCGGGGTGAAGTTGCGCCGCCGGGGACGATCCGCCCGCGGACCCTGGGCCGAATCGGTTCCCACGCCTTCATCATCGGCGCTACCCTTCCGGACCTCAGCCAAAGTCGCCGTCATTGTTCGTTGCAATCCTTACTTGCCCTCAATACCTGGTCAGATATTTTCGAACCCTGCTGTCTCAACTAACCCTGCCAGAGAGGGTCATCGCGGTCCGGTGGGCGCAGTAGTCGTGCGGGGGGTCGGCTTCCGGTGCCGGCATAGCGCCGACCGCGCGGCACAAACTTGGGAACAGCAGCGCGCTGCCCGGGGTGGTGACATGGGTGTGCCCCGACGGTGAGGTGAAAATCAGGGTCCCGTCGCGTAGTTGCCGTTCCCGCCAGCCCCAAAAGGTCTTCACAAGGTGATGGGTTCTACATTTGCAGTTCAGGTTGGCCGCATGGGTGGGTCCACCCTGGGCGTAGGGGATCGAATGATCCACATCGCAATCGACGGCGGGCCGGTCACAGCCGGGCCAGCGGCAGGTCAGATCCCGGCACCGCACGAAATCGGCCAACGCCTTCGAGGGCACATAGCCGGGCTCGGGTGGGGCATCGCCGGGGTGGGCCAGCGGCACCAGTTTCGCGGTCTTGGCGAGCTCGGCGATCAGTTCGGGGGTGATCAGCCCATCGGCGCCCACCATCGAGGCTGGCGCCGAGCTGGTGCCCTCGAGGGTGGCGGGTTCGGCGATCACATGGATCACCACCGGGGCCGCGCCCGGGCGGGTGGCGGCCGGGCAGTCGGTGAGCCTGCAGCGACAGCCCAGCCGATCCGCCCCGGCGGCCAGCGCCCCCAGCGCGTCGGCGCGGCGCTGCTCGCGGGTGCGCGGATCGTGGGCACACACCGTGGCCGCCAACGCGCTCAACCGCTTGTCCAGCGCGTGGGCGTCGACGCTGTACAGGCTGCCGTCGATGCGCGAGAGGCCGTCTTGGTCCTGTCCGATCGAGATCTGCCGATCGGCCTGATACTCCTTACGCCGGCGCACCGCATCGGTATCCACCTTCGCCACGATCCTATCGACCGCCCCGGACAGCCGGGCGCTGCTCAGCGAGGGCCAGCGCGTCACATTGAGCGCCACCAACTCATCCACCGCCGCCAGCACCTCGGGGTCGACGATCAGATCGGTGCGGAACACGATCGTGGAAAACGCCCGAAAGTCGATCTCGCCGGCCACAAACACCGCAGCGGTCTTGGGCAACCGCTCACGCATCGCCCGGGCATAACGCAGCCGGCCGGCGGCGCGCGCCTGGCTGATCCGCAACGCCGCACCCACCTCCGCGGCCACCGCCTCCATGGTGTCGATCGCCCAGTCCTCGGTCTCCGAAGAGCGCGAGAGCCGAGAGGCGAACAACTCCCCGATCGCCACTAGCTGCGCGGCGGCGGCCCGGTTCTCCGCCCGCGCGGCCGCACAAATCCGCTCCACCAACCCCGCCGACTCCGCAGTGGTCGACGGATGGCGCCGCTCGACGTGCTCATCGAAACGGGCCACCACCTCCGGATCGAGCACCCCTTCGAACATACATTCGATACTAGCAGACCCCGCCGACCACGTTGACCCGTGAAAAATGCGCGCGAAAGGCTGATTCGTTGCCTCACTGAAAATGCGCGCGAACGCCCGGTGGATGGGGTTGACGTTGGCCGAGCGCAGAGCAATCACCGAGACCACCGCGGTACGAGTCGGATTCTCGACGAGTTGTGCGCTAACACCCGGTGGCACCGCAGCCATGCCCGCAAGGCGCTCAAAGCGGCGCTGCAACCCAAGATCGTCACCCCGCGCAGTCCGCGGCCAGTGAAGTACGGGCCTGATGTCACCGCGGCGCCGTTGGTGCGCTGGACAGTGCCCGCAATGCCCGCCGGCAAACGGCTTGCGCCGATGCTCAGGCAACCGGTGGCAGTGCTGCATCAGTTCGGAGAACTGGTCATCGACGAGGCCACCGCGGCGCTGTTGGTGTCAATGTCAGCGGCCACCATCGATCGCCGCCTGGCTGGTGAGCGGACCAAACACCAGCTCAAGGGCGTGTGGGGACAAAGCCGCGATCGCTTCTCACAAGCCAGATCCCGGTGCGCACCTGGGCCGAGTGGGACGACGCGCGGCCCGGATTCGTCGAGATCGACCTGGTCTGGCGCGACGGCGGCAACCGGGCTAGAGGCCATGCCTTCACGCTGACGGTCACCGACATCGCCACCGGCTGGACCGAGAACCGCTCAATGCCGGACAAGACCGCCAAATGCGTGCCGGCCGCCCTAAATGACATTGCCCGCAAGATGCCGTTCCCGATCCTCGGTGTGGACTCCGACAACGGATCAGAATTCATCAACGAAGACCTGCTCAGATGGTGCCAGGACCGCCAGATCACCTTCACCCGGGCGCGACCGGGCAATAAGAACGACGGTCATCACGTCGAGCAGAAAAATATGGGGCAGCGGTGCGCACCGTGGTCGGCTACCACCGCCACGACACCCCCGCAGAACTGTTGCCGCTCAACAAGATCTGGCAGTTGCAGTCCAAGCTGACCAACTACTTCTACCCACAGCAGAAACCGATCTCTAAAGTCCGCAACGGCGCCACGGTGCCCAAGAAACACGACACCACCGCCACCGCGTTCCATCACGCGATCGATCACCCCACCATGACCGTCGAGCGCATCGTGGCACTAACGCGGACCTACTCCCTGATCAATCCCGCCGCCACCCAACACCAGATCCAGGCCCTGACCGCCCAACTCCTCACGCTGGCCACCAGCAAAGCCGGACCCGACGCCCCAGCCCACATGAACAAGCGCACACGTTCACAAGAGGCAACGAATCCCCCTCGCGCCCATCTTCACATCAGGCAACAGGCCGACACCGACCGCGACCGATCACGCAAGCGCCGGTGCGCTTGCCGGTGATTGGCAGCGGTTGAGCGCTGACGCCTATCGGGTTTTCCGTTGCGAGCCATCACGTCGTCAGCCCACGCCCCCTACCGCCGCCTCGCCGAACCACTGCGGGACCCAGGTGGCCGGCAGCATCGGCACCGTCGGACCACCGGGTTCATCGTTGGCTAGCATTGTCAATCCGCATGGATCTCCGGCGTTCTGCTTGGCCGCGGTCCCGGCAAACCCCAACGTGCCAGCACCCCCGGTCGATGCCGCCACCGAGACCGGCGAGGCCGCGGGACCAGTCGCCACCGCCGAAACTAGTGTCGCCTCCGGCAGTACGACGGAGGTGCCGAGTTGCGGCGTCACGGCACTGGCAGCAACCGCCCCCGCAGCGGCCGGCGCGGCCGCCACTGGCACCCCGGCGGCATTCATCAGGGCGGTGGCGGCCGGAACCAGACTGGGCGGCAGCGCGGACACCAATGCCGTTGAGGCGCCAGTAACAACGCCCGTGGCCAGGGCGTCCGCCGGCGCCCCTCCCTCCACGACGGTGTAACCGAGCGCGAAGATCATCGGACCCCATTCGAACAGCGCGTTGACCGGATTGGTCATGAAAGCGTCGAACATCTTCCATAGATTTCCGATCGGATCCTGCAGGAAGAGGGCATCCTCCTTGAGCACCCACACGTTGAAGTCGAGGTACGCTTCTGCCACTTGCTTGAGGAGTTCCCAGATCAGGTTCCACGGGATGTCCCCCACCGCGGATTGGGTTGTGGTGGCAGCGGCGTTACCGGCAGCGCCGACACCGGGTTTGAGCAGCACCGGCGCGGGCGTCGTGCGTGGCGCCGACGCGAACGCCACGTCCGACACCGCCTGGTAGACGCTCATCGTGGTGGCGGCCTGAATCCACATCCGCAGATAGTCGGCCTCATTGAGCGCGATCGGGATCGTATTGATCCCAAAGAAATTCGTCGCCAGCAACACCGCGTGGATGGCGTGGTTAGCGGCCAGCTCCGCCAACGTCGGCATTTCCGCCAGCGCGGCCGTGTAGGCCGTCGCCGCAACCTCATGCTGGGCGGCCACCCCCGCGCTGTCGGCACTGGTCTCGGTCAGCCAGGCCACATAGGCCAGTGCGCGGCTACATACGTCTCGGCGCTCGGGCCCTGCCACGTTCCGGCCTGTACCGCGCCCAGCACCGTAGTGAGTTCTGCTGCCGCTGAGGCGTATTGGGCGCTCAGCGACGTCCACGCCGCCGCGGCGGCCTGCACCGAACCAGGGCCCGGACCGGAGCTCAGCAGCGCCGAATGGACCTCCGGCGGCGCGGCAAGCCAGATGGACGCCGTCATGCCATACCGCCCGCGGCCACATACGACGCCACGACGGCACCGCCGTCGGCGTAACTGACACCGGGCACCAACCCTTCAGGAACCACTCGCAGCGTCACCATCGATACTCCTTCTGAGGCATCTCGCCTACCTGGACTGCCAAGCTCAGTCACCCAACAAACGGACTTATTGCACATGACGAACTATAGATCGCACGGAATATAACTCTTATCTATTATTGATGCAGGTTACTTTTCCGTAGGTTTGGCGCCGCGGCGCTGGCCGACGAGTCCGTTGCGTACCATAAGGTCTTCGGGAGGTCATTTTGACCATAACCGACGCGGCCACAACGGTTTTCGAGTTTCGATGGCCACGTGTAGGCGCGCAGACCGGCTTGTCGGCAATCGCCCGACAGCCCATCCTCAGAGACCGACTGCGCGCTCCAAATCCTTCAGCGACGTCTCCAGATGGCCCAGCACCCGCTGCAGGTGTGGGACGCTACGACGGCAGCCGACGAGCCCGAAGTCCAGACTGTCGGCACTACTGGTCAGCGTGATGTTGAGCGCTTGGCCGTCGAGCACAAGCGACATTGGGTAGTTTCCGACCATCCGCGCGCCGTTGAAGTAGAGCGGCTCGCGCGCGCCAGGAACATTCGAGATGCAAACGTTGAACGGTGGCGGGGTCGCGGTGGCCAAGCCGGGCAGCGTGCTGAGCACGGCGGGGCTCAGCAGCGCCATGGACAACGCGATCGCCTGGGCCCTGGGCAGCTGTGTGAGCACTTGTTTGTTCGCCCGCATCGAGGAGTGGATGGCATCAAGACGCTCGGCCGGGTCGTCGAGATGGGTGGCCAGGTTGCATAACACGGCCCCGACCATGTTGCCGCCGACGGAGTCCGTGTCATTGCGCAGACTCACCGGCACCATCGCGACCAGCGGTATGTCCGGCAGCGCGTCATTGTCGTCGAGGTAGGCGCGCAGCGCACCCGCGCTCATCGCCAGGACGACATCGTTGAGGCTTACCCCGGCGGCGTCTTTGACCGTCCTGACCCGGTCCAGCGGCCACGACTGCGCCGCGCATCGGCGGGCTCCGCCGACGGGAACGTTGAGCATGGTGCGAGGCGCCCCAAAGGGCAGCGTCAGCTGTTGTTCCAGCACCGCGGCGCGCGCCAACCGCAGCGTCGACGGGGCCAACCCGGCAACGGACCCCACCAGGCCGCCGAGGCTTTGCAGGCGGCCGCGCCCGCCACGAGGCGCCCGCTTTTCCGCCGGCGACCAGGGCGCACGGAACTCACCATCGATGGGATCGGCGTCCATCGACTCCCGCATCAGCGTCATTCCGGATACCCCGTCGACCAGCGCGTGGTGGATCTTCGTGTAGATCGCGAAACGCCCGTCGTTGAGGCCCTCGATGACGTGGGTTTCCCACAGCGGGCGGTGCCGATCGAGCAGGTTGGCGTGCAGCCGTGAGGTCAGCTCCAGCAGCTCGCGTACGCGGCCCGGTCGCGGTAAGGCGGATCGCCGCACGTGGTAACCGAGGTCGACGTCGTTGTCGGACGTCCATCCGATGTTAGCGAACGCGCCACGAAATCCCATGGGACGCTTACGAAATATCGGTGCTACATCGTCGCACTGCAGCAGCGTCCGGTGGGTTTCGCGAACGAAGCTTCGTCCGGCACCGCGGGGCGGGGCGAAAAGTTGAAGTGCGCCGACGTGCAGCGGATGTTCGCGCGACTCGGCCGTCAAGAACAGCGAGTCGATCGGTGACATCAGTTTCATGGTGTGCTCCTCGAATGCGTACGGGCGGTCAGCCGGTCAGGGCTGGTTCGGGCAGGTTCGTGAAGCGCAGGTGGTCGTCGTCGACCGGACCCTGGCGCAGCATCTTGTGGTCGGCTCGGTAGTCCATGCAGGTGCGCCAGGGACCTTCGGCGCCCTGCCGGGGAAACTGGCACGCCGCTCGCTTGACATAGCCGGCGGTTATTTCCAGCAACGGCCGGGTCGGCATCGACCCCGGCGCCTGCGGGCAGCAGATGGTGTGGCCGTGCGCATCCATGTGCGCCAGCAGCCGGCAGAAGTGTTCGCACACCAGACCGACTTTCAGCGTCCACGACGAGTTGGTGTAGCCGAACATGTAGGCGAAGTTGGGAACGTCGCTGAGCAGGAAGCCCTTGAACGCCACCCGCTGCGACACGTCGACGGCAACGCCGTCCACCGAGAGGCCGATGCCGCCGAACGCCAGCAGGTTCAGGCCTGTCGCGGTAATGATGACGTCGGCCTCCAGCTCGCGCCCGGAGTGCAGCCGGATGCCCCGCTCGGTGAAGGTTTCGATCCGGTCGGTGACCACCGAGGCTCGGCCGTCGCGGATGGCCTTGAACATGTCGGCGTCCGGCACCGCGCAAAGCCTTTGATCCCATGGGTTGTAGGCCGGCCTGAAGTGTTCGTCGACCGGATACCCCGTCGGGAGTTGCTTGGCGTTGAGGTGGCGGATCAGTCGCCGGGCGGCGCGGGGGTGCTGCTGGCAGAGCCGCCAGACGAGCCGCTGCTTGGCGATGTTCTTCCGCCGGACGACGGCGTGGGCCCGCTCGCGGCCGATCAGCTTGGGCAGGATGTTGGCGACGCGGTCCTTCGACGGCACCGGGACGATGTAGGTCGGCGAGCGCTGCAACATGGTGACGTGCCCGGCGGTTTCGGCCATGGCCGGCACCAGCGTGACCGCGGTCGCACCACTGCCGATGATCACTACCCGCTTGCCGCGGTAGTCCAGGTCCTTGGGCCAGTGCTGCGGGTGCACGACCTGCCCCGCAAAGCGCTCCCGGCCGGGGAATTTCGGGGTGAATCCCGCGTCGTAGCGGTAGTAGCCACTGGCGCAGAAAAACCATCCGCAGCTCATGGTGAGGCGTTCGGTGGTGTCTTGCCCGGCATCGAAGCGCTCGACTTCGACCAGCCAGCGGGCATCTTCGGTGGACCAGGACGCGCTAATCACCTTGTGGCCAAAGCGGATTGACCTCCCAATGCCATGCTCGGCGACCGTCTCGCGAAGGTAGGACATGATCGCGTCCGCGTCGGCGATCGCTTTGTTGTCTTCCCACGCCTTGAACTCGTAGCTGAACGTGTGCAGATCAGAGTCCGAGCGAATCCCCGGATACCGGAACAGGTCCCACGTCCCGCCGATATCGGCGCGGGCCTCCACGATCGCGAACGTCTTGGCCGGCTGCATTGTCTTCAGGTAGTAGGCAGCGCCGATGCCCGAGATGCCGGCACCGACGATCAACACGTCGACGTGTTCGACGCTGCTGGAGTTCTTAGAGTTCACGGGGCGTGTCCTGTTCGGGTTGGATTACCCACGGACGTCGTCGTCCGGAGGCGGTGGCTTACCACTGAACACACTTTCCGGCAGCACGGAGCCCCGCGTCTTGACAGCAGAGGACAACTTTTTGACAGTTAAGGACAGAGGCCAGTCATGAGGCATCGGCGTCTGGCTGCGGCGCCATCGCCCGCAACCAGGCGGCGGCAATCTCGTCGACGACCTCGACTGGCGGTGTTTCCAAACCCACCAGCCTCTCGGCCAGCGGCCGGGTCAGGAGGTGCACGGCGATCTCGGCGCGGCGAAGACCGGCTGCGCTGGTACCAACTGGTGTATCGGCTTATCTACCGGGTCGGGCTCATCATCTGGCGCAGGGCCGCGCCGCCGGCCGAGCTGGTTGCGCTGGTGCAAGGACCGAGCGCCATGGAGGCCGGGCGCGCGCTCGATCTCGGCTGCGGCACCGGCACCGACACTATCTATCTCGCCAGACACGGCTGGGACGTGACGGCGGTGGACATGGTGCCCAAGGCCCTGGCGATCGCTCGGGATAGCGCCATCGCCGCCGGCGTCACGCCGCGGTTCATCCTCGGCGACGTGACCCGCTTGGATGAGCTCGACGTCGGCACCGGCTACACACTGCTGGTGGATTTCGGCTGCTTCCATACCCTTCCAGATGACCGGCGAACCGCATATGTCACCGCTGTCTCCGATGCCGCCGCCCCGGGCGCGACGCTTCTCCTCTACGGCTTCCGCCGGCCACCCAAAGCCGCGCCGTTGCACGCCGGCATGACGGCCGACGAGGTTCGCCAGCGCTTTAGCACGGCGGGCTGGGAACTGGTCGAGGCCGAACGCAGCCATATCAAACCGGTGATGGCACCGCGGGCGGACGACCTTTTCGAACTCTGGCGGTACCAACTCCGACGCACCGCATCGTAACTGGCTGACCGGGCCCTACAGGTTGCCCAGGTCGTCGGGCACGTCGACAGCGTTCTCCTTGAGCACCTCGAAGGGCACCACTTCGAGGGTGCTCTCGTGGGTGGACGCCATCGCCACCGGGGCGGCGCAGCCGTCACGGTGGGCGCGAAGCCAGTTCAAGGCGGTAACACACCAACGGTCACCTGGCAGCAGGCCGGGAAACCGGTACCCGGGCACGGGTGTCAACAGATCGTTGCCAATGGAGCGCTGGTGCTCCAGGAACTCGGCGGTCACTACGGCACAGATGGTGTGCCGGCCGCGGTCCTCGGGTCCGGTCGAGCAGCAGCCGTCCCGATAGAAGCCGGTGAGCGGCTCGGTGCCGCATGGTTCCAACGGGCCGCCCAGCACATTGCGGTCAGGCCGGCGATCAGGCATAGCCTCAGTATCCCGCCCACCGCGTGAACTTTTTAGGCGCTAGACAGTCGCCAGTCGATAGCCCCATTGCAAACTGACGCCAACCACGCTGTTGGCCGCGGTGGCGTCGGCATCCGCATACATGCGGGCGATCTCTGAAATCGTCGAGCCCGCCCGTATCAGCTCTTCTTGCGCTGCCTGGTTGAGCGCCACCATCTGGGCGGCCTCTGTCGTGAACGCCGCCACGGCCTGCGCCGAGACCTCCTCGGCGCCGGCGGGCGGCAACGCGGTCAACGAGTTCGACGCCGTCACACCGGCCTGTAGCCCCTGGTTTGCGCACTCGACGACTTGTGAACCGATGTCGCCCGCGGCCGAATCAATCGCCATTGACTGCATTCGCGTCTCCTGTATTGCGGGGTGCCCCTCACCCGCTCGAAAACGGCAATGTGAGCGATAGTAGCATTCGAATATAGTTTGCGTCTACAAGAATGAGGGAAGACCACTGCGGTTCATTGCATGCACCGGCGCTCGCCGTGGTTCAACTCTGATCTGTGACGCCAATTACAGCAGTCGGCGGGTCTCCGGCTAGCTGCGGCGGAGGCTGCGACGCCAGCCGATGACCCAAGACTCAGCGGTGTCACCAGTCCCTGTGCAACTTTTCGTCGGCCTCGCGCTTGACCCGCTCGGGGTCGCTCGCCGGGCTAGCGGAAGTCGCCTCGCGGATCAATGTGCGGATCTGATCTAGCAGTTCATGCATCTCGCCACGCAGCGCATCGACCGCGGCATACAGATCCGCCCTGGTCGCCGGCTGCTGATCTGATGTCAGCGGCGGCCGCACGGGCGGTGCTGTCCGTCCCGCCGTCGGCGCCTTTGCGTTCTGATAATCGGGTCGCTCGTCCACGCCCCCGACACTGCCATACGACGAACTGCTTGACGAACGAACGATCGGCACCCGTAGCCCATCGGATCCCGACTCCCAGGCCCCAATCCCCTACCCCCCTCGGTCTCGCGGGCCGTCGGCCGGGCGGTAGGTTCGGCGTGTGATTATCACCGGGGCCTTCTTGGCCGAAGCTGCGGCGGCGGTCGACAACAAGCTCAATGTGTCGGGCGGGGTGGTGTCGAGATTTGCCGTCGGGCCTGACCGGTTAGCCCGGTTTGTGCTTGTCGTGCTCACCGAATCCGAGATCGATGGTTCCAACCGGCGCGTTGACGTTGAGATCAGGCCTCCCACGGATGACGAGCCGATACGCATGGAGTTCGACGTGCCAGAAGTCGCCGTCGCCGAGTTCCCCGGTTTCGCATTCTTCGAAATACAAGTCCAGTTGCCCGTTGACGGCCGTTGGGTGATCGTGGTGACGGGTGGCACGGGAGCCATCTCGCTTCCACTTCTGGTGAGTGAGATGACGCCGCCAACGTTTGGCCTGTGACGGCGTCCCCGTCAGGTGAAGCAGATTTCGCGTCTTCGCAGAAAGGTTGTGCCGTGCTCGTCGTCACTACCAACGACCTTCCCGGTTGGGAGATCCAACGCGTGTGCGGCGAAGTCTTCGGACTCACCGTCCGATCGCGGAACGCGTTCGCCCAGTTCGGTGCTGGCCTCAAGTCGATGTTCGGCGGCGAGCTGCAGGGCATGACCAAAAACCTGGCCGAGAGCCGCAACGAGGCGATGGCGCGGCTGATGAACGAGGCCCGCAACAAGGGCGGCAACGCGATCATTGGAATGCGCTTCGACACGACCGAGCTTGGCGACGTGTGGACGGAAATTTGTGCCTACGGCACCGCCGTGCAGGCCGTACCGGTCACCGACGCCGCCCGATACACCGCGACACAACTGGGTTATGGGACGGTGCCACAGCCGCAGCAGCCTTTCGGCGCCGGCTGAGCTGCTCGGCCGATCATGCGGCCATCCGGCAGAGCGGTAGGTTCGTCGGCGTGATAGTGGGAGCCTTCCTGGCCGAAGCGGCTTCTGCGGTGGACAACAAGCTCAATGTGTCGGGCGGCGTGCTGTTCGGGTATGCCGTCGAGCCTGACCGGTCAGCCCAGTTTCTGCTTGTGGTGCTGACCCAAGCTGAGACTGACGATCCGGAACGCCGGGTCGACGTAGAGATCAGGCCACCGAATGATGGCGAGCCGCTGTATATGACCTTCGAGCTGCCCGAAGCCGCGACCGCCGCCGAAGTCGGTTTCGCGATATTCAGGATCGAGATAGCCCTGCCGGTCGACGGCCGCTGGGTGATCGTGGTGACGGGCGGCGCCGGCGCGATCTCACTTCCGCTGATGGTGAGCGCCTAACGCCTGCCTGGCCGACGACGAGATAACAATTTTCAATCACAAACTGTCTCGGAACGATAAGCAAGGCTAAGGAGATCGCCTGGAAAAATTATCGTCGCCTTGTGCACCGTCGGACGGCCCTGAAGCTACCGCTGCTGCTGGCAGCAGGCGCGGCACTGGCCCCAGCGCCCCGCGCGTCGGCAGAACCAGGCCGGTGGTCAGCTGACCGTGCCAACAGCTGGTATCAAGCCCAAGGCTGGCTCGTCGGCGCGAACTACATCACCTCCAACGCCATCAACCAGCTCGAGATGTTTCAGCCAGGCACTTACGACCCCCGGCGCATCGATAGCGAGCTGGCATTGGCCCGATTCCACGGGTGCAACACCGTGCGGGTTTTCCTCCACGATCAGCTGTGGGCGCAGGATCGCGCGGGCTTCCAAAGCCGTCTCGCACAGTTCGTCGCCATCGCGGGACGCCACGGCATCAAACCTCTCTTTGTCTTGTTCGACTCCTGTTGGGACCCATTCCCCAGGCCGGGCCGCCAGCGCGCGCCGAGGCCTGGAGTGCACAACTCCGGTTGGGTGCAAAGCCCGGGGGCCGATCACCTCGATGACCGCCGCTACCGCGGCATTCTCTACGACTACGTGGTGGGCGTGTTGGGCCAATTCCGCACCGACGATCGCGTTTTAGGTTGGGACCTGTGGAATGAACCCGACAATCCCGCGCGTGTGTATCGCAAGGTGGAGAGAAAAGACAAGCTGGAACGTGTCGCGGAGCTGCTCCCCCAGGTGTTCCGGTGGGCGCGTTCAGTCGATCCCGCTCAACCGCTGACGAGTGGCGTGTGGCGAGGCGACTGGGAAGAGCCACAGCGCCGCAGCGCAATCAGTGGCATTCAACTGGACAACTCCGACGTGATCACCTTCCACTCCTATGCCGGGCCCGCGGGCTTCGAATCCCGGATCACTGAGCTGGCCCCACTGGGGCGGCCGATTATTTGCACCGAGTACCTGGCTCGGACCCAGGGCAGCACGGTCGAGGGAATCCTGCCAATTGCTAAGCGACGCAACGTCGGTGCATTCAATTGGGGTTTGGTAGCCGGGAAAACCCAGACGTACCTGCCGTGGGATTCCTGGGACCATCCGTACACCACGCCGCCGAAAGTATGGTTCAGCGATCTCCTCCTGCCCGATGGGCGGCCCTACCGGGACAGCGAAATTCACACGATCCGGAAGCTGGTGAGCGAGCAAAGCCGGGAGTGATCCCCCGGCGCCGAGATTGCCACTACGGCTGTGGTTGCGGCCGGTACCACGAGGTGGCGTCCCAGGAGCGGTGTAAAAGTGGCCTGACGTAGGCCCCGCTCGCTTGCGTTCATGATTCTATGCGGTGACGCCGACAAGCTCGGTCGGCGCCGCGCCGGTTTCGGTGTGATTTTCCGAATTCTTTTGTGGCAGTTGGCTTCGCGGGTCGTGCAGCGTGCGACGCAGATCTTGCAGCAGCCGTAGCCCGGCCGGGGTCATAGTCAACCCGCGCCATCCGGCCGAGGCGCGGTCGAGCACCGCCCACACCAGTTTGAGGCAGGAGTGCTCGCCGGGCAGCCGGCCGATCACCTTCACCCGGCGCCGCGTCTCACCGAAGGTGCGCTCGATGAAATTGGAGTGCCGCACCCGTGTCCAATGCTCACGCGGAAACCGCAGATAGACCGTCAGCGATTCACGGTCATCGAGCAGACAACGCACCGCCGCCGGGTAGGAATCGCGCCACCGCTTGACGAACACGTCGATGCGGCTCTGGGCGAGTTTGACTGCGTCGATGCCGGGTTCAACATCCTCCGGCAGGTCGAAGATCGCCCAGTAATCGGCTTTGACGTCGGCCTGCGCATTCTTGGGCACCTTGGCCAGCAGGTTATCCGTTAACCGGCCCTCGTCGGGGCGACACGCTCGGTGCATGTGAGGTCCCACCAGTGAGGCGTTTGGGCGTTGACACTGGAGGTCGGTGGCTTTCCCCTCTCTGGCAGGGTTAGTTGAGACAGCAGGGTTCGAAAATATCTGACCAGGTATTGAGGGCAAGTAAGGATTGCAACGAACAATGACGGCGACTTTGGCTGAGGTCCGGAAGGGTAGCGCCGATGATGAAGGCGTGGGAACCGATTCGGCCCAGGGTCCGCGGGCGGATCGTCCCCGGCGGCGCAACTTCACCCCGGAGTACAAGGCGGCCATTGTGGCCGAGTACGACGCGTTGACCGAGCCGGGTGCGCGGGGTGCGCTGCTTCGGCGTGAGGGCCTGTACTCATCGCACATCGTGGAGTGGCGCCGAGCGCGCGACGCGGGCGCGTTGGACGGGCTGGCCCGGTCAGGCGGTCGTGGTAAGGACCGCGACCAGGCCGAGATCGAACGGCTACGGAAGCGGGCCGAACGGGCCGAGGCCGAGCTTGAACGCACGAGGGCCGCGTTGGATCTGGTGGGAAAAGCACACGCGCTCTTGGAGACGCTCTCCGAGAGCACGGGCACGCGGCCCGGGTCGAAGAAGTGATCGCACAGTTGCTGCCCGAGGTGGAGCGGCTGACCTCGACCGCGAAGGCGTGCGCGCTGCTGGGCAAGCCGCGCGCGAGCCTGTATCGGCAGCGCAACCGCCCTGCCGGTCCACGCCGCAAACCCGGGCCGAGCGGACCGCCGCCCAATGCGCTCGACGCGGCCGAGCGCACGCAGATCCTTACGGTGTTGTGCCAGCCGCGCTTCGCCGACAAGGCGGTCGCCCAAGTGTGGGCCGAGCTGCTCGACGAGGGCGTCTACCTGTGCTCGCAGTCCACGATGTACCGGATCCTGCGCACGCACAACATGACCCGCGAACGGCGGCGGGTAGCCACACACCCGCCGCGGGTCAAACCCGAGCTGGTCGCCCACCAACCCAACGACGTGTGGTCCTGGGACATCACCAAATTGGCGGGACCGGTGCGCGGCGAGTTCTACCAGCTCTACGTGATGCTGGACATCTTCAGCCGCTACCCCGTCGGCTGGCGCGTCGAGTACCACGAGGACGCCGACATCGCCCAGGACTGGATGGCCGAGCTGACCGCGCTACACGGGCGGCCCGGCGCGATCCACGCCGACCGGGGTTCGGCGATGACGTCGAAGAACGTCGCCCAGCTGCTAATCGACCTCGGCGTGGCGCGCAGCCACTCGCGCCCACGGGTGTCAAACGACAACCCGTTCAGCGAATCCCAGTTCAAAACGCTGAAGTACCGCAACGATTTTCCCGAACGGTTCGACTCGATCGAGCACGCCCGCACCTGGTGCAAAGACTTCTTCGACTACCTGCGCCACGAGCACCGCCATTCCGCGCTCGGCCTGCACACACCGGCGTCGGTGTACTTCGGCACCGCCGCCGACATCCAGGCCAAACGAGCCCGGGTCATGGCCGATGCCTACGCCGCCAACCCCAACCGGTTTAGCAGCCCACCACAGCCCCCGAAACTACCGACCGCGGCATGGATCAACCCACCGACCCCACAACCGAAAATAGTGTCCACATAGTGAGACGCTGTCTCAAACACCTTGACAGCTACCGTTCCGCGTGGGAGGTGCCGATGGGGCTTCGGGTAGCCGGTGACGGAGACGTTTTCTTGCTTGCCGCGGATGCCGCCGCCGGGCAGAGCGACGACGTCGCAATGGTGAATCGGTTTCTGGCGCACCTGAAGGGTAGGAACTTCGCCCGCGCGACGCGGCGCGCATATGCGTACGACGTGTTGAATTTCCTGCGGTTCCTCGCCGGGCACGGCATTGGTCTGGCCGAGGTGCGGCCGCCCGACTTATTCGACTATCTGGACTGGCAGACCCAGCCCAAGCGCACCGCGGGTTCGACAGTGGTCCGGTTATGCGAGCGGCGGGGCGCTGCCCCAGCGACGCAGAATCGGCGCATTGCCGCGGTGAGAGCACTGTTCGAGTTCGCGGAGATCACCGGCGTGGTGACGACCAGCCCGGTGCCGGCTCCGCGGCGCACCAGTGGGCTTCGGGCACGTCGGGGCCTGCTGGGGCATATCCCGGCTCGTCACCGCAGACCGGGCGGTCGGCTGGTGCGGCAGCAACAGCTACTGCCGGAAAGCCTTGAACTGGCCGAGGTTGAGGCGTTCCTGGCCGATCTGGGCACCCATCGCGACCGTGCCATGGTGCTGCTGATGCTGCTTGGCGGACTGCGCGCCGCTGAGGTCCGCGGTCTGCTGTTGGCCGAGGTGGACGTCGGCCGCCGGCAGGTGCGAGTGGTCGGCAAGTGCGGCCGGGAGCGGGTGGTGCCGGTGGACCGGCCGTTCTTCGCCGAACTGGCTGCTTATCTTCGACTTGAGCGGCCAGCGGATTGCGCGACCGAGCAATGCTTCGTTGTGCTGCGTGGGCCGACCGTGGGACAGCCGTTGACCGAGGCGGGGATGCGTCGGATCTTCCGCACCCACCGGGCTCGTTCGGGCGCGGCGCGGGTGCGGCCACACCGGCTGCGTCACACCTACGGAACCCAGTTGGCCGCAGCCGGGATCGATCTGCTGGTGCTGCGGGACTTAATGGGGCACGCCAGCCCCGAGACGACGGGCAAGTACGTGCATCTGTCAGCCGAGACCCTCGCCGCCGAGTACACCGCCGCACGTAAGGAATCGCCATGGTGAGCGTCGCGGCCGCCAACCCGGCCACCGCACCGCTTCGGACGAGCGCGCAGCTGCTCGCGGCCTACGACGACCACGTCGACGCGCTGACAGTAGCCAAGGGTGTGCAGTTCGAACGGCGCCGCGCCGCCCGCCGGTTCCTGCAGCAGCATCCCGACCCGGCGGTGTGGATGCGCCGCCCCACCCCGGCCCGGTTAACCGACCTGCACCGGCTAAAAGCTTGGCCGTTCCTCTCCTGGTGTTTCGTGCACCGGCACCTGGTTCCTGACGTGGAGCTACTGCTGGCCAAGCCCGGCGGGTGCGGGCTGCCGGTTGAGTGGGCCGCCCACGAGCCCGACAACTTGGCCGCGGTCGCAGAGGCCGCCGCGGTGCTGGGCTGGAGCAGCAACTGGCAGCGGCAGGTCGGGCTGTTGGCTGCCTCGACGATCTGCCTGCACGTGGGAAAGCCCGTGCGGCAGCTGACCGAAGACGACTTCGCTGCCGTGCTCGGACAGCTGGATGGATCAGCCGTGTTGTCGGCCTCGGCGCGTCACCATGCCCGCACCCGGCTGTTCGGCTTGCAGCAGGCCTGCTACCAACTCGGGAGCCTGACCACCCCGCCGCGACAGAGCGGGCCGGTGGCAGTTGGGCCACTTGCGCACGCCGCTGGTGTGCGCCAGCCGCTGATCCGCACGGAGGTGGTCCGCTACGTGCAGACGATCACCACTACGCTGCGCCCCTACACGGTTGCCGGGCGAACCAAGGCGTTGCGGGTGTTCTTCGACCACCTCGCCGACCAGCACCCCGAGGTGACCCGGCTGGAGCAGATCGAACGAACCCGCCACATCGAGCCCTACCTGGCATGGGCCCGGACCCGGCCGTGGCGCGGCAAGAACCGGGAGCGCCGCACCGTCGGCGTGGTCGTGTTCCACCAAGATGTGGTCGACCTGCGCTGCTTCTTCGAAGACATCGCCGGCTGGGGCTGGCCCTCGGCGCCGCCGCGGCGGCTGCTGTTCTACGCCGACATCCCACGCACCCCCGACGCGCTGCCCCGAGCGCTGACCCCAGACGTCGACCGGGCACTGATGGGTGCCGTCGCCAACCTCGATGACGCATTCGTTCGCACCGGCCTGCTGCTGTTGCGCGCTACCGGTATGCGCGTCGGTGAACTGCTCGACCTGGAACTGGACTGCCTGCTGGACTTCGTTGGGCACGGCACCTGGCTGCGCGTGCCGGTGGGCAAGCTGAACTCCGAACGCATGGTGCCGCTGGACCCCGACACCGTGCAGGTGATCGATGCCTGGATCGCCCAGCGGGGCCGCCAACGTGCGCTGCCCCATCCCCGCGACGGCCGGCTGACCGAGTTCTTGTTCCTCGAACACGGCCGCCGCCCAACGTCATTCCGGCTGCGCAAAGGCCTGCTCGACGCGGCCGCCACTGCCGGGCTGCGCGGCCGCGACGGAAAGCTGCTGCACATCACCCACACCAGCTGCGGCATACCTTCGGCACCAGCCTGATTAACGGCGGTATCGGGCTGCCCGCGCTGATGGCCCTCATGGGCCACGTCACCCCGGAGATGACACTGCGTTACGCCAAGCTCGCCACGCCCACCATCCGCAGCGCCTACCAAGCGGCGATGGACAAAGTCCGCGCCGGTCAACTGCTCCCCCTGACCGTCGTCAACGCCGCGCCGCCGGTGCCCGACAAAGTCGCCTGGCTGCATTCGGAAATGCTCAAAACTCGTCTCGCGCACGGCTTCTGCGCCCGCCCCAAAGCCGCTGGGCCGTGCCCCTACGCCAACATCTGCGAGCAGTGCGACTTCTTCGTCCCCGACCCAGCGGCCACCACCACGATCAGCGCCCAACTCGACGACATCCGCGCTTTACAGGCCGATGCCCAAGCCCGCGGCTGGGACGACGAAGCTGCCCGCCACCAGCGCGTCGCAGCGAACCTCGATCAGCACCTCCAACGACTACGCCGCAACCCCTCCACCACCCCGCCCTCTTGACCCTGACCACGAAGGCCGGTTAATTCTGGCGCGATGGATCAGGCAGCGTTGCCGCAGCGCCGCGCCCATGGTGCGCTCGACCGCGCCGATCAACCCGGCCGCGCCGTCGCTGATCACCAACAGCGGACACGCCAGGCCCCGCCCGCCGAGCCCGGTCAAGAAACCCTCCCAGCCATCGCCAGACTCGCTGGCGGCCGCATCTAGCCCGACGAACACCGGTTTGCCGTCGGTGTCGATGCCCCAGGCGGCCAACACCGGCTCGGCCGAGGCATTGGCGTGGTACTTGAAGTGGCTGCCGTCGAGGAAAGCCCAGGGCTGAATGACGATGCCGCCGATGATGCTCATCCTTGAAGTCGCCGATGACCACCCGGATGCGAGCAAAGCCGTCCCAGTCGCTACTCCAAGCGGGCAAGGGGCGATCCCGCCACCGGCGAACCCATCCGACAGCTAACCATGGACCCCACAAGGGACTACCAACCCCGAAACGCCTCCACCAGCCACCCAAAGAAAAGCCCCAACCCTAAACGAGGTTCGGACATATTCCGCTGTCTTGAGACATCACTTGGCGGTGGCGGAGGGATTTGAACCCTCGGACGGTGTTAGCCGTCACACGCTTTCGAGGCGTGCTCCTTAGGCCGCTCGGACACGCCACCGTCAAGCAGCTTACCGAACGAGCGACCCGTCACCCCAACCGCTGGCGGGCGAAGAAGGCCTCCAGCGGCGCGGCGCACTCCGCGGCGAGCACCCCGCCGCGCACCTCCGGGCGATGGTTGAGCCGCCGGTCCCGGACCACGTCCCACAGCGACCCGACCGCCCCGGTCTTGGGTTCCCAGGCGCCGAACACCAGCCGCGCGATGCGCGCCAGCACCAGGGCGCCGGCGCACATGGTGCATGGTTCGACGGTGACCGCGAGCGTGGTCCCCTCCAGCCGCCACCCGTCGCCGAGCACCCCGGCCGCGGCCCGCATCACCAGGATCTCGGCGTGTGCGGTGGGATCGCCGAGGGCCTCGCGGGCATTCACGGCCCGGGCGAGTTCGGTTCCGTCGGCGCCGATCATCACCGCACCGACGGGCACGTCGCGGGGGCCGGCGGTCCCGGCGACCGCTAGGGCGGTACGGATCAGATCTTCGTCGGTGATCTGACGGCGGCGACCCGCTTCGCCCGGCGTCGCCGCGCTCGCGATCACCGACGGAATCTGACGGCGGCGACCCGCTTCGCCCGGCGTCGCCGCGCTCGCGATCACCGACGGAATCTGACGGCGGCGACCCGCTTCGCCCGGCGTCGCCGCGCTCGCGATCACCGACCGAGGCGGTCGATCACCGCCGACAGCTGGTCGGCGAAACCCATCTCCCGGGCGATGCGGCCCAACTGCTCATCGGCGTACAGGTCGGTCTCGTCCAGGATGACCCCCAGCACCGCTTCGGGCAGCCCGATGTCGGAGAGCAACCCGAGGTCGCCTTCCTCGAACGGCTCGGCGTCCTCGAGGTCTTCGGGATCGATCTCGGCGTCCAGACTGTCCAGGACCTCGGCGGCGATGTCGTAGTCCAGCGCGGCGGTGGCGTCCGACAACAGCAGCCGGGTGCCCGACGGAGCCGGGCGCACGATGACGAAGAACTCGTCGTCAATGTCGAGGAGCCCAAAGACGGCTCCGGCACTGCGCAGTTCGCGCAGCTCCGTCTCGGCGGCCGCCAGGCTCGTCAGCGCCTTGCGTCCCATCGCCGAGCAGCGCCATTGGCCCTCTTCGCGTACGACCGCAACGCCGAAGCCGTCCGGTGTGTCCGCGGACGGGCCTTGCGCGGAGGCCCGTTGTGCTCCCATGGGCGCCTACGGTAGTCGCTGACCAGGCCCGTGACCAGATGAGGCCGGGACGAACACGGTGCGGCAAGCGAACTTGATGGCCCGCCGCCCACTGAACTGTGCCAACCTTGGACTGTGGTGACGAGGCCGGTGTGCGTGTTGGGGCTGGGACTTATCGGCGGTTCGATAATGCGGGCCACGGCGGGGGCGGGCCGTGAAGTCTTCGGCTACAACCGGTCGGTGGAGGGCGCCCAAGCGGCGCGAACCGACGGATACGACGCCACCACCGAACTCGCCGACGCGCTGACCCGCGCCGCCGACACAGACGCGTTGATCGTGCTGGCCGTTCCGATGCCCGCATTGCCGAACATGCTCGACCATATCCGCGCACTGGCCCCCGACTGCCCGCTGACCGACGTCACCAGCGTCAAGAGTGCGGTGCTCCATGAGGTCGCCGCGGCAGGTCTGCTGGCACGTTTCGTCGGCGGCCATCCGATGACGGGCACCGCGCATTCCGGCTGGGCGGCCGGCCACGGGGGCTTGTTCACCAGGGCACCCTGGGTCATCAGCGTGGACGACCACGTGGACCCGACGGTGTGGTCGATGGTGATGACGCTGGCGCTGGACTGCGGGGCCGTCGTGGTGCCGGCCAAATCCGACGAGCACGACGCCGCCGCGGCCGCGATCTCCCATCTGCCGCACCTGCTCGCCGAGGCGCTGGCCGTCACCGCCTCGGAGGTCCCCCTGGCCTTCGCGCTGGCCGCCGGGTCATTCCGCGACGCCACCCGGGTGGCGGGCACCGCGCCGGATCTGGTGCGGGCGATGTGTGAAGGCAATTCCCGCCAACTGCTGCCGGCAGCCGACCGGGTCATCGAACTGCTCAGCCGTGCCCGCGACTCGCTGTCCTGCCACAACTCGGTGGCCGACCTCATCGAAGCCGGCCACGCCGCGCGCACGCGCTACGACAGTTTCCCGCGCTCCGACATCGTCACCGTCGTCATCGGCACCGAGAAGTGGCGTGAGGAACTGGCCGCCGCCGGCCGGGCGGGTGGGGTGATCAGATCCGCTCTGCCAACCCTGGATAGTCCACGATGAACCCGTCGGCGTCCACGGTCACGACGGTGTCGGCGACCGGCGAACGCAACTTGATTCCCTCGAGGCCTCCGCTGCTGGTGTAGCTGACGGTGGCCGCGGTCACCGACATCTCCGGCACGTTCACATAGACCATCGGCAACGTAATCGATTCCGTCCGTTCGTGTAACCCGAGGCGACGGATCGGCAGCGCGTTGAAGAACGGGCTGAACACCACATCGACGTCGAGAGCGCCGTTGAATCCCGCGCGCCGCTCCCCCTGATGGTCGGTGATCAACCACATGTTCTCCTCGTCGCGAGCAATCGCAAGCTGGCGTTCCCGCTCGGCCAGCGTGACCGTCAGCCCGAACCGCTTGGTGGCGCCGGTCTCGTCGGTCTGCAGTTCGTAGAACGCACCGAACGCCGGGTTGGTTGCGGTGGCCGCGGCCACGATGCGTCCGGTGGCCCTGATTCGCTTGCGGGACAACTGCACTCGCACCGATTCCATGCGGGAGACGTCCTGTGCGCGCCAGGTCAACATCGCCGGCCAGGCGGACGGCGTCGAGTCGGAAGGGGCTGCGTTCACACCCCTACCGTAAAACGTGTCCACCGGCCGCGGCAGCCTTGTCCGCAACTGTGGGCTTGCGCACCCGACCGGTGCCCGGCACCGACGCCCATACTGCCAGCGCCAGCAGGCCATCGAGGATCAGCGCCAGCGCGGCCACCATCAGAGCACCAACGAGGGCGATGTGGAATTGGCGTTCCTTGATCCCGTCGATCAAGTAGCGGCCCAGCCCGCCAAGGCTGGCGTAGGCCGCCACCGTCGCGGTGGCGACCACCTGTAGGGTCGCGCTGCGTAGGCCGCCCAGGATGAGGGGCAGTGCATTGGGAACCTCGGCGCGCAGCAGCACCTGGGACTCGGTCATGCCCATCGCGCGGGCGGCGTCGACCACCAGCGGGTCGACGCTGGCAATTCCGGCGTAGGCGCCGGCCAGCAGCGACGGAATACCCAGCAGCATGAGGGCAACCAGCGGCGGTCCCGCGCCGAGCCCGAACAGCAGCACGCCCAGCAGCAGCACTCCCAGCGTGGGAAGCGAGCGCAACCCGTTGACCGTGCCCACCACCAGCAGCGTGCCGCGGCCGGTGTGCCCGATGAGCAGCCCGACCGGCACGGCGACCAGCGCCGCCGCCGCCACCGCCACCGCGGTGTATTCCAGATGCTCCAACGTGCGCGCCGCCAGGCCGACGGGGCCGATCCAGTTGCTGGCAGTAAATAGGTAGGACAGCGCCTGCTCGATGAAGCTCATCGCGCACCCCCCGCCATCGGTGCGGCCACCCGGCGCCGCCGACGGCCGCTACGGTCCGCGTGCTCCCACGGCGTGACCAGCCAGCCGGCCAGGTTGACCAGCATGTCGACGCCAATGCCCAGCAGGAACATCGCGATGATCCCGGCGACGATCTGGTCGCTCTTGTTGGTTTGGTATCCCGCGGTGAACCAGGTGCCCAGGCCGCCGATGCCGATCACCGAACCCACCGACACCATCGCTATGTTGGTCACCACGACCACCCGCAATCCGGCGACCAGCACCGGGATGCACAGCGGCAGTTCGACTTTCATTATCCGGGCGATCGTCGAATAGCCGACCGCGGTGGCCGCGTCACGCACCTGCGCAGGCACCGCGTCCAGCGCCTCGAGGACGGCCCGAACCAGCAACGCCGTGGTATAGGCGGTCAGCGCAACCATGACGTTGGCCTCATCGAGGATCCGGGTCCTGATGATCAGCGGCAGGACCACGAACAGCGCCAGCGACGGGATCGTGAACACGACGCTGGCGGTCGCCGTCGTTAGTCGGCGCAGCATCGGTGCGCGCTGCACCAGCACGCCCAGTGGCACCGCGATCGCCAGTCCGAACAGCACCGGGAGCAAGGACAGCCGCAGGTGGACAACGGTCAGCGCCCAGGCGGCGTCGAGGTGGGTCAGCAGGTAGTGCATGCCTGCCCCCCACCGTCGGTCTTCTTGCCTTCTTGGAACGCGGCCAGCACGTCGGCGGCCCGCACCCCACCGATCACTTTGCCCCCGCCGTCGACGGCAACACCCACCGCCGACGGCGACGACAGGGCGGCGTCCAACGCCTGGCTGAGGTTGCCGTTCGGTCGGAACACCGAACCGACGACGGTCATGCTCTCGGACAACGGCGCGCCGCTGCGGTGGCGCCGCAAGCCGTCGGCGTCGATCCAACCCAGCGGCGCGTTGTCGTCGTTGACCACCAGCGCCCAGCCGTCCGCAAGCTGCGCATCCCCGAGGCGGTTCGCGGAGACCTGCTCGATGTCGTGCACGGCCAGGCCCGCCGCGTCGAACAACTGCAGCCAGCGATAACCGCGGCCGGCGCCGATGAACATCGACACGAACTCGTTGGCCGGATTCGACAACAGCTGCGCCGTGCGGTCGTACTGCTGCAGCGCACCGCCCGGCGCGAACACCGCCACCAAGTCGGCGAGCTTGAACGCCTCGTCGATATCGTGCGTGACGAAGACGATGGTCTTGTGCAATTCGCCTTGCAGACGCAGTATTTCGTTCTGCAGATCGTGGCGGACCACGGGGTCGACGGCGGAGAACGGCTCGTCCATCAATAGGATCGGCGGGTTGGCCGCGAGTGCTCGAGCCACGCCCACGCGCTGCTGTTCGCCGCCGGAGAGCTGCGCAGGGTAGCGGGTGGCGACCCTCGGGTTCAGTCCGACGCGTTCGAGTACCTGGTAGGCCGCTTTGCGGGCGGCGCGGCGGGACTGACCTTTGAGCACCGGCACCGTCGCGACGTTGTCGATCACCCGTTGATGGGGCATCAAACCCGCGTGCTGGATGACGTAACCAATTCCAAGGCGCAGCTTCACCGGGTCGACGCCTGCTACGTCGGTGCCGTCCACGGCGATGGTGCCCGACGTCGGCTCGACCATCCGGTTGATCATCCGCAGCGCGGTGGTCTTTCCGCAGCCCGACGGACCGAGAAAGACGGTCAGCATGCCGTTGGGGACTTCCAGGCTCAACCGGTCCACGGCGGTGGTGCCGTCGGCGAACACCTTGGTGACCGTGTCGAAACTGATCATCCTGGTTGCTACCCCCGGATCGGGTGGTCGAAACCGTTGGCGTGCACCCATTTCCGTGCCGCCTGGTCGGGATCTACTCCGGAATTACCCGACACCGCGGCATTGAGTTCGGCCAAACCCGCCGTGGTCAGCTTCGCCGATACCGCGTCCAGGACATCTTTGAGGCGATCCGACTTTTTCTGCGAATTCACCAGCGGCACAATGTTGCCGGCCAGGAAGTTGTGCTCCGGATCCTCGAGCACCACCAGGTGGTTTTGCGGGATACCCGGGGACGTGCTGAAGATGTTGGCGGCAGTGGCCGTTCCGTCCACCAGCGCCCGGATGGTCACGGCGCCGCCGCCGTCGTTGATGGTCATGAAATTGCCCGGGCGGATGTCGAGTGCGTACTTCTGTCGCAGCCCGGGCAACCCGGCCGGCCGCGTCTGGAACGCCGACGGCGCCGCGAACTTCACATCCGCGGAATGGGCCGCGAGGTCAGCGATCGTTTTCAGGTTCCACGCGGTGGCGGTCGCGTTGGTGACGGTGACGGTGTCGGTGTCAGAGGCAGGCGACGGCGTCAGGATCGACAGGTCGCCGGGCAGCCGCTTGTACAGCTCCAGCTCGACGGCGTCGAGCATGGTCACCGGGGAATCGGGCTGGAAGTAGAGCAGCAGGTTGCCGATATATTCCGGCACCAGGTCGATGGAGTGGTCTTTGAGCGCCGGGATATACGTCTCGCGGCTGCCGATTCCCATCCGCCGACCGATGTCAAAGCCGTTGGCCTGCAATGCTTGTGCGTAGATTTCGGCGACGATCTCGGATTCCGGGAAGTCCCCAGACCCCACCACGATGGATTTCACGTTGCCGGTCGCCGCCCCGAGCGGATCGGGACTGCCGCACGCCGCGACCAGACACACCGTCAGCAGCCCCGCCACCGCGACGAGTGTCGTGCGACGCGCGCGCCGCAGCATGTTCATGTCGCTGACACTAGTGTCGGATACTGTGCGGCGCCGCCGCGGCCTGACGCATTCGGTGTTTCTGCGCCTGGTTTGGTTTCATTCCGTGCCGGATGAGACGAAGATGGCACCATGACCAGCACTCCCTCTGGCTCGCCTGATCGGCCGCCCCCGGCGCCCCGACCCCGTCCGACAACCAAGGACCCGACGGCCAAGTTCACCCGCGCCGGCGCGCTGTGGTCGTCGTTGATTGCCGGCTTCCTGATCCTGATCCTGCTGCTGATCTTCATCGCGCAGAACACCGCGTCCACGCCGTTCGCGTTCTTCGGCTGGCGCTGGAGCCTGCCGCTGGGTGTGGCCATATTGCTGGCGGCGGTGGGCGGCGGGCTGCTCACGGTCGCCGTCGGCACCGCACGGATCGTTCAGCTGCGCCGAGCGGCCAAGAAGCACGCCGCATCCCTGCGATAGCCCATCACCATCGAGTCTGCGTGCAGGGCGCAGAGATTGCCCGTGGAGTGGCCGCCAGCGCAGGATCGATGCCGTCGGCGCAGGCTCGATCGAGCTAGCGGCTCGGCGTGGCAATTTCCGCCAGCCCGCGGGCAATCAATGGCGCCACCACTTCGGGTACGTCGTACGTTTCCTCCTTCCCGGCGGCGTGCTCGGACATCCGGCGGCGGAAGTCGATCCCGGCGGCGATGATCGCGAGCTTGAAGTAGGCCAGCGCCATGTAGAACTCCCAATGCCCCAGCGGCTGACCGGAGACCAGTGAATACCGGTCTGCCAGCTCGTCGGCCGTCGGCAGCAGTGGCGACGTCCAGGCGGCCTGCGCGTTGACGATCAGGTCCAGGGCGGGGTCGCGGTACACGCACATCAGGGCCGCGTCGGACAGCGGGTCCCCCAGCGTCGAAAGCTCCCAGTCCACGACCGCCCGAACCCGCGTCGGGTCGCGTGCGTCCAGGATGGTGTTGTCGATCCGATAGTCCCCGTGCACGATCGAGGTGCGGCTCTGCGGCGGAATGGATTGCCGCAGGGCCGAATGCAGCCGCGCGACGTCGGAGTCGCGGCGATCATCGGGCAGTCGCACCAGGTCCCATTGCGAACCCCATCGGCGCACCTGGCGCTCCAGGTAGCCGTCGGACTTGCCGAAATCGCTCAGCCCGACGGCGTTTGGGTCCACGCCGTGCAAGTCGACGAGCACCTGGATCAGCGCGTTGACACAGCCTTCGATGACGGAGTGGTCGCCGAGCGCTTCGAGTTCGGCACGTCGGCGCACCACTTGCCCGACAACGAATTCGACGATCTGAAACGGCGCGCCGAGCACCGTGTCGTCTTCGCACAGGGCGATCGTGCGCGCCACCGGAACCGGGGTGTCCTGCAAGGCGGCGACCACCTTGTACTCGCGGGCCATGTCGTGTGCCGACGGGGTCAGGCCGTGCAGCGGCGGACGACGCACCAGCCAGCTCGTCGTGTCGTCGTGGACCCGGAACGTCAGATTCGAGCGGCCACCGGAGATCAGCTCGGCCCGCAACTCGCCGTCGCGCTCGATGCCGTGCGAACGCAAGTACCGGTCCAGCGCGGGCAGATCGAGCCCGTTCAGTCGGTCAGCCGAGGTCACCGGATATGTCTACCACCGCTGATTGGCCCGGCTTTCCCCCGCATGCGGGTGGCACAGCCCACCTTAGGATGCTTCACGGCCTGCTCGAACGTTCTGGGTCGCCGAGTTACCGCTGATTTCGGGGCAGCAGGTCCCACACATGTTCGGTCGAGTTGACGGTCGCGACCGTCGCTTGCCCGGAGCGGGAGAACAACAGCCGGGTCACCGACGCGTAGTCGATCGGGAAGGACAGCACCCGGGCGGTGCCGAGAATCTCGTGCAACACCACGTTGATCACCCCACCGTGGCTGAACGCCGCAACCGTCTCGTCGGGCTGGGCCGCCGCCACGATATCGCCGACCGCCGCGCGAACACGGGCGCGAAAGGCGTCTTCGTCGACCGCGCTGGGCAGATGGCCCCGCGCCAGGCGCGCCCATTCCTGGGGAAATTCCTCGCGGATGTGCTCGACGGGGATGTACGCCGGAAGGTCGCGGTCGTACTCGGCGAACCGCTCGTCGATTTCAACGGCCAGCTGGCGTACCGCCGCGACCGGTTCGGCGGTCTGAAGGGCGCGGCGCTGCGGGCTGCTCACCACGCGCGATATGGGAAACCGGGCAAGCGCCTCGGGCAGCCGCGCGACCTGCGCCAGCCCGGCATCCGACAGGTCAGGGTCAGAGCCCTCGCCGTGTTCGCTGCGCAGCGGCAACGCATGCCGGACCAGAAGCAGTTGCATGTTTCTAGCCTCGCACGCAGCGTTCGCGTCCTCCCTCGCCCAGATGGAGAATGCTATTCTCTGCACAGAGAGTTGGGTGTGCACACGGTGGACGCGGTGGGTCTTGGTCGTTGGCTGGACGCCAATGACGCGCCGGGCACCGGCGTGGAACCGGCGCTGGAACGACTGACCGGCGGCTCACAGAACACCCTCTACCTGGTGCGACGGGGCGATCATCGCATGGTGCTGCGGATGCCGGGCGCCCGTGCGGACGCGGCCCGCATCGACGGGTTGCTGCGGGAGATCCGGCTCGTCCGGGCACTGGCGGGCACCGACGTGCCCCATGCCGGGCTGATCGCGGCCGACGAGACCGGCACCGTGCTCGGCGCGCCGTTCTACGTGATGGCGGCGATCGACGGGTGGAGCCCGATGGACGGGGGGTGGCGGGCGCCCTTCGACACCGACCTGGGCGCGCGGCGCGGTCTGGCGTTCGAGTTGGTCGACGGTGCCGCCAGGCTGGGCCGGGTGGATTGGCGCGCCCGAGGTCTCGAAGGGTTTGGCCGCCCGGACGGCTTTCACGAGCGACAGGTCGATCGCTGGCTGACGTTTCTCGGCGCCT
The DNA here is from genome assembly GCF_010731535.1 of Mycobacterium lacus. NCBI lineage: Bacteria > Bacillati > Actinomycetota > Actinomycetes > Mycobacteriales > Mycobacteriaceae > Mycobacterium > Mycobacterium lacus. Next base: position 4,777,602 of record NZ_AP022581.1, on the reverse strand, counting down.
ACCGGGTGCGCGAGCTGCCCGGCCTGGACGAGGCCTCGGATTGGTTGCGCCGCAACCGGCCCGCGCATTACACGCCGGGCATCATGCACGGCGACTACCAGTTCGCCAACGTGATGTTCACGCACGGGGCGCCGGCCCGGCTGGCCGCGATCGTGGACTGGGAGATGACCACCGTCGGCGATCCGCTGCTGGATCTGGCGTGGGCGCTGCTGGGGTATGACGGCGAACGGCCCCGCGACGACGGGTTCTACCTGGACATGCGCGGCATGCCGCCGCGCGGCGAATTGCTCGAGCACTACGAGAAGGTCAGCGGGCTTTCCACCGAGAACATCGACTACTACCTGGTGCTGGCCAACTGGAAGCTCGGAATCGTGCTGGAGAAGACGTATGCGGCCGCGGTGAGGACCGGCAGGGTCGATCCCAAGATCACCGAGGCGCTCGGGTCGATGATCCCGCGGCTCATTGCCACCGCGGCCGAGCTCGCCCGGACCAGGCCGACCAGGGGGCGCTGAAATGGGTTATGCGGACCAGCTTTTCGACCTCACCGACCGGGTGGTGCTGATCACCGGCGGCAGCCGCGGACTGGGGCGTGAAATGGCTTTTGGCGCGGCCCGATGCGGAGCCGACGTGGTGATCGCCAGCCGCGACATGGACAACTGCGTGGCCACCGCCGCCGAGATCGCGGCCGAGACGGGCCGCTCCGCCATGGCCTATCAGGTGCACGTGGGGCGCTGGGATCAGCTCGACGGCTTGGTCGAGGCGACCTACGACCGGTTCGGCAAGGTCGACACGTTGATCAACAACGCGGGCATGTCGCCGCTCTACGACAGGCTGACCGACGTCACCGAGAAGCTGTTCGACGCGGTGGTCAACCTGAACCTCAAGGGCCCGTTCCGGTTGTCGGCGTTGGTGGGCGAGCGGATGATGGCCGCCGGACGTGGGTCCATCATCAATGTCAGCTCCACGGGTTCGCTGCGTCCGAACGGCGGCATCATTCCCTACGCCGCGGCCAAGGCCGGGCTCAACGCCATGACCGAAGGGCTCGCGCAGGCCTTCGGGCCGGCCGTGCGGGTCAACACGCTAATGGCGGGGCCGTTCCTGACCGACATCAGCAAGGCGTGGAATCTTGATAAAGCGACCCAGAACCCGTTCGGCCACCTTTCGCTGCGACGCGCCGGGAATCCGTCCGAAATCGTCGGCGCCGCATTGTTTCTGGCGTCTGACGCGTCCAGCTTCACCACCGGCTCAATCCTGCGGGCCGACGGCGGAATCCCCTGACGTGGCGATCGCAAGCGCGGCGGAGCCGGGCCCAACGGGCCGCCACCAATGAGAGACAGGAGCATTCGAATGTCTTGGGACTTCTCCACCGAACCGGAGTTCGAGAAAAGGCTCGACTGGATCCGGGAGTTCGTGCGCGAAGAGGTGGAACCGCTCGAAGTGCTATTCCCCGGCTGCGAATTCCTGCCGCTGAATGCCGAGCGGCGCCGCATCGTCGATCCGCTCAAGCAACGAGTTCGCGACAACGGCTTGTGGGCACCGCATTTGGGCCCCGAACTCGGCGGGCAGGGCTTCGGCGCGGTCAAGCTGACGTTGATCAACGAGATCCTGGGCCGCAGCCCGTGGGCGCCCATCGTGTTCGGCACGCAGGCGCCCGACACCGGCAACGCGGAGATCCTCGCCCGCTTCGGCACCCAGGATCAAAAGGACCGCTATCTGGCGGGGCTGCTGTCCGGCGAGATCTTCTCCTGCTTCTCGATGACCGAGCCGCAGGGCGGCGCCGATCCCCGCGTCTTCACCACCCGCGCCGTTAGCGACGGCGACGATTGGGTGATCACCGGGCGAAAGTTCGTCTCCTCCAACGCCTCCGTCGCCTCATTTTTCATCGTCGTCGCGATCACCGATCCGGATGTGCCCGTCCATCGCGGCGCCTCGACCTTCCTGGTGCCGGCGGGCACCGAGGGCCTAACCATCGAAGCCAACTACCACCTGGTCGGCGCGGCCGCCCACGAACCCGGACATTCCCTGGTGCGCTACGACGCGGTGCGGGTGGGATCGGACGCGCTGCTCGGCGAACCCGGCCAGGGCTTCATGATCCTGCAGGCTCGGCTGGCCGGCGGGCGGTTGCATCATGCGATGCGGTCGATCGGGGTCGCGCAACGCGCCGTCGACATGATGTCCCGGCGAGCGAAAAGCCGTTCCACCCAAGGCAGTTCGCTGGCCGACAAACAGTTGGTACAACAGTTCATCGCGGACTCCTACACCGAGCTGATGCCGTTCCGGCTGGCGGTCCTGCACGCCGCCTGGCTGATCGACACCGTTGGGGAACATGCGGCTCGCGCCGAGATCGCCGCCTGCAAGATCCTGGCGTCGCAGGTGCTCAAATCGATTGGGCTGCGGGCGATCCAGGTGCACGGCGCGCTGGGCACCACCGACCAGCTGCCGCTGGTCAACGTGCTGCTCGGGGGCGTGGCGCTCGGGCTGGCCGACGGACCCACCGAAGCGCACAAGGTCAACCTGGCCCGCTTGCTGCTCAAGAACTACGAGGCCGAAGACCCGGAGTGGCCCAGCGAATTGCTCAGCATCCGCCGCGAGGCCGCCCTTGCCAAGTACGGTGACCTCGTTGACCAATAGGGTCGCCGCCGCCGTCGAACGCGCACTCGACGACCGTCAGCGAGAGGCCACCGAGGAGGTGGAACGCATCCTGGCCGCCGCGGTGCGGGTCATGGAGCGGGTCGCACCCGAAGCGCCCCGGGTCAGCGACATCGTCGCCGAGGCCGGCTCGTCGAACAAGGCGTTCTACCGGTACTTCGCCGGCAAGGACGATCTCATCCTGGCCGTCATGGAACGCGGGGTGGGCATCGTCGTGTCCTACCTGCAGCATCAAATGGCCAAGGAATCCAGGCCGCAGGACAAGGTCGCGCGCTGGATCGAGGGCACCCTGGCGCAGGTCGCCGACCCGCACCTGATCAGCATGAGCCGGGCGGCGGCCGGCCAGATGGCGGCCAGCATGCATTGGCGCGCGGCCGACCAGGAAATGATGCGACCGCTGCGCGACTTGCTGATCGAGCCGGTCACCGCGCTGGGCAGCGCCGACCTCGACCGCGATGTCGAGGCCGTGTTCGGCTGCACGGCCGCCGCCATGCGACGGTACGTCGGCTCCGCCGACCGTCCCGGCCCCGCGGACATCGAGCACCTGGTGCGGTTCTGCCTGCGCGGTCTGGGGGCCGGCTGATGGGTGCGGTCGTCTGCCCCTCCTATAGTCCGCCCGAGAACCTGGAGATCTGCGATGTCCCGAGCCCGTGGCGCTCTAGTACGCCGAGAAGACGCAAAAGCCCCCAAAATCGCTCATTTTGGGGTGCTCCTGACCTATCCGTGGGTTGATGGGTTGGAAGTTTCTTCTTGCTCCCTTCCGCGATAGTTGCTCGTTGGCGCTGCCTGCGTGGGAGGTGTCCATGTGGAGCCCCCCGAGCGCAGCGAGGCGGAACGACATGGACACCGACGCGCGGGTGGCGCAGAATCGGCGACGCTGCGGAAGGGGCCCGCCAGGGGTGCCCTGGTGGGGTGTTAGCCGCGGCCGGGCAGTGTGGGGCGGTGGCCGCCGAGGGCGAGCATGGCCAGCGCGATCAGTGCGGCGGGGTTGTGAAACCCGAACGCGACGCGGGTCAGGACCCGGATTTTGGTGTTGGTGGATTCGATCAGTCCCTGGGACAGGCCGTGGTCGAGGGCGGCGTCGATGGCCTGGCGGTGGCGCACGATGCGGCCGGCCAGCTCGACGAATACCGGGATGCGGCAGCGCCGCGCCCAGGAGATCCACCGGTCCAGGGCCTGTTTGCCTTCCTCGCCCTTGACCGAAAACACGTGCCGTAGGCCCTCTTTGAGCAGATAGGCACGGTATAGCCGGGGATCGGTCTTGGCGATCCAGGCCAGTTTGGCGGTTTGACGTTCGCTGAGGTCTTCGGGGTTTTTCCACAGCGCATAGCGGGCACCCTTGAGCCGCCGTGCCCGCTCATGACCCGGCCGCGGCGCGGTGTTCTTGGCGGGCCGGCCACGGCCCCATTTGGCCTCGGTACGCGCCAGCGTCCGCGCGTCATTCCAGGCCCGGCGCCGCTCGGCGTCCAGGGCCTCGGTGGCCCAGGCCACCACGTGAAACGGATCGGCGCAACGGATCGCGGCCGGGCAACGCTCGGCGACGACGTCGGCGATCCAGTCCGCCGCATCGGCGGACACATGGGTGATCTGCGCGGCCCGGTCGGCACCCAGCGCGTCGAAGAAGCGCCGCAGGGTGGCGGTGTCGCGTCCGGGCGCGGCCCAGATCAGGTGGCCGCTGTCGTGGTCGACCACCACCGTCAAATACTTGTGGTGGCGTTTGTAGGCAATCTCGTCAATGCCGATACGACGCAGATTGGCGAACCGATCGACGGTCTTTTCGGTGTCGGCCCACACCCGGGCCACGACTGCCCCCCACGGTGCGCCAGGCGATTCGCATCAGTTCGCACACCGCGGTTTTCGAGCAGGCCACCGCCAGCCAGGCCACCGTGTCATCAAAGGCAAACGTGTGTCCAGCATGGTGACGCGCCCACGGCACCATCACCACGGTCGGCCCATGGGCGGGGCAATTCACCCGCGGCGCCTCGGCCTCCAAAAAACACCCGGATCGTGCCCAAGTCCAAGCCCCGCCACCGCCGCGGTCCCTCACCCCGGTCATACCAGGGCGCCTTGCGTTGACAGCGGCCACAGCGGCCCGACATACCGCTGCGCGAGCGCACCCGCGCCACCACCAACTCCGCGCCATCGCCGTCTTCAGCGAACTCGATGTCCTCGATTACCGTGCGGCGGTCGACACCAAGCAGCGCACGCCATAGCCTCACATTGCGCACGTCGTTGCTGGCTCCTTTGGTTTCGGACCCTTCACAAGCCAGAAACCTTAAGCCACAACGGCGTGCGCCCCTACTTCGCTGCTATCCACCCACGGAACTGTCAGAAGAGCCCATTTTGGGGCTTTTGCGTCTTCTCGCGGCACTAGGGCGTGACGATGTTGAAGTTCGGATCCGGCTCATCGAGTGCACCCAGCAGCGACTGCAACGCCGTCTGATCACCGGACACTTGAAGCCCGGGCGAGCTGAGATCGCCGCTCGCCGCGAGCAGCAGCCGAAACTTGGTGTCCAGCTTGACCGTAGCGGTCGCCGTCGCCGGATCGGCGGAAACCTTGCGATGAACCAGCACTCCGTTGCGCAACGTGAGCCGGTAGTTGGTCGCCAGGTCGGCGAACGTGATGTCGACGGTGATGTCGAGGTCCCAGCTGCGCGGGCCGTTGACCCGAATGGCGATGCCGTCGAAGATCTGCTCCGGTGTCAGCTGGGAAAGCAAGGCCGGCGAGGTGGCCTGAGCTGCGGTACCCATGTTGCCGTCCCGCAATTCTGCGGCCCCGCACATGAAGAAGTTGCGCCACGTGGCATTCTCGGCGCCGTAGCCCAACTGCTCGAGCGTGTCGGCGTATAGCTCGCGGGCGGTGGCGTGGTCGCTGTCGGTGAACATCGCGTGGTCGAGCAGGGTTGCCGCCCAGCGGAAGTCACCGGAATCGAACGCCGCCGAAGCGAGTTCGACGACCCGGTCCATCCCGCCGAGCGCCTCGACGTAGCGCGGCGCGAGGGCCTCCGGGGGATGGGGCCACAGCCGGGCCGGGTTACCGTCGAACCAGCCCATGTAGCGCTGGTAGACCGCCTTCACGTTGTGGCTGACCGACCCGTAGTAGCCGCGGGTATGCCAGGCCCGCTCCAGCGCCGGTGGCAGCTGGAACATTTCGGCGATTTCGACGCCGGTATAGCCCTGGTTGAGCAGCCGCAGCGTCTGGTCGTGCAGGTACGCGTACAGGTCCCGTTGCAGCGACAGGTATTCGACGATCTGGTCGTGCCCCCAGGTCGGCCAGTGGTGGGAGGCGAACACCACATCGGCACGGCCGGCGAAGATGTCGATCGCCTCGGTCAGATAGCCCGCCCAGGCATTGGGGTCGCGCACCAGCGCGCCCCGCAGGGTCAGCAGGTTGTGCAGGTTATGGGTGGCGTTCTCGGCCATGCACAGCGCGCGGAACCGCGGGACATAGAAGTGCATCTCGGCGGGAGCCTCGGTGCCGGGCGCCATCTGGAACTCGATTTCCACGCCGTCGATGGTGTGCTTCTCACCGGTCGCCTTGATGGAGACGGTCGGCGCGATGATGGCCACCTCACCGGTCGACGGGGTCTGGCCGAGCCCGCAACCCACCTGCTCTTGGGGTCCGCGCGCCAGCAGGGTGCCGTACATGTACGTCGCGCGCCGCGTCATCGCCGGGCCGGCGTAGACGTTTTCCTGCACCGCGTGCTCGGTGAAGCCTTCGGGCGCCAGCACCGCCACCTTGCCGGCGTCGACGTCCGCCTGCGAGGTGACGCCCAGCACACCGCCGAAATGATCGACATGGCTGTGGGTGTAGATGACCGCGACGACGCGGCGGTCACCGCCCCGGTGGGTGCGGTACAGGCCCAATGCCGCGGCCGCCACCTCGGTGGATACCAATGGATCGATGACGATGACGCCCGTGTCGCCCTCGATGAAGCTGATGTTCGACAGATCCAAACCGCGAACTTGATAGATACCCGGGACGACCTCGTAAAGACCTTGTTTGGCGGCCAGGGTCGATTGCCGCCACAGGCTGGGATGCACCGATGTCGGCGCTTGTCCACCGAGGAACGAGTACGCATCGTTGTCCCACACCACGCGGCCGTCGTCGGCCTTGACGACGCACGGGGACAGGGCCGCAATGAATCCGCGATCAGCGTTGTCGAAATCCGTTGTGTCATCCAGCGGTAGCGAATGTTCGCGATGCGCGGTCTCGATGGCCGCGGTCGGAGGTTTGTGGTCCACCGGCAATACATTGCCATTATTGCAGCCGCCTGGGATAGATGCGGGAACACCGTGCCGGCGACCGACCAGCTAACAAACGAGAAATAGATCTCTCCGGACCCTAGATATCGGGTCCAGTTAACCCGCATACTGCCCAGGCGGTCCTCAAAGCCGATGGACCGCTACGACAGGCAAAGGAGCACAGGTGAAGCGTGGACTAATGGTCGTGGTAGCCGCGGCGACAATCTTGGTCGTGGGTCTGTCCGGTTGCTCGAGCAAGAAGTCGAGCACGGGCAGTAGCGGGACCACAGGTTCAGCCAGCACATCGGCAGCCGGTCCCGGTGCCGCTGGGACGAAGGTCATCATCGACGGGCAGGACCAGCACGTCACCGGTTCCGTCGTGTGCACGACGGCGGGGGGCAACGTCAACATCGCGATCGGTGGGGCAGCGACCGGCATCGCGGCCGTGCTCACCGATGCCAACCCCCCCGAGGTGAAATCGGTTGGGCTCGGCAACGTCAACGGCGTGACGCTGGCATATACGTCGGGTACCGGCCAGGGCAACGCCTCGGCGACCAAGAACGGTAGCAGTTACAAGATCACCGGGACAGCCACCGGGGTCGACATGGCCAACCCGATGCAACCGGTGAACAAGCCGTTCGAAATCGACGTGACCTGCTCCTAGCCCCAACGTTCAGGCGGACGGTTGCCACCCGTCGAGTGGCAACCGCACCGCGAACTCGGTTCGACCGGGCCTGCTGTTCACCGTGATGGTCCCGTTGTGCGCCTTGACGACAGCGGAGACGATTGCCAGACCCAGCCCGGTGCTACCGCCCTTGCGGGAGCGTGAGGTGTCGCCGCGGGCGAACCGCTCGAACATCTCCGACTGCAGTGCTGCCGGAATGCCGGGGCCGTTGTCGATCACCTGCAGCACGGTGTGCGCCGGCTCGCGGCTCAACCGCGTCGTCACGACGGTGCCGGCACCGGTGTGGATGCGGGCGTTGGCGAGCAGGTTCGTCAGCACCTGATGCAGCCGGGCCGCATCGCCGGGGACGACCACCGGTTCTTCGGGCAGGTCGAGCTCCCACCGATGATCCGGCCCGGCGACGTGCGCGTCGCTGACGGCGTCAACCGCCAGCCGCGACAGGTCCACGGGTTCGCGCTGCAGCGGCCGGCCGGAATCCAGCCGGGCCAGCAGCAGCAGGTCTTCGACGAGCCGCGTTATCCGCTCGGTCTCGGATGCCACCCGGCTCATCGCGTGCGCCACCGCCTCGCGATCGTCTCCCATGCGTTGGGTGAGTTCGGTGTAGCCGCGGATCGCGGCCAGGGGGGTGCGCAGTTCGTGACTGGCGTCGGCGACGAATTGGCGCACCCGAGTCTCGCTGGCCTGCCGCGCCGACAGGGCGGCGGCGATGTGGTCGAGCATCCGGTTGAGGGCCGAACCGAGCTGGCCCACCTCGGTGTAGGGGTTTGCGTCGGGTTCGGCGACCCGGATCGGTAACGCGACTTCGCCGCGGTCCAGGGGAATATCGATGACTTCGCGAGCGGTTTGCGCGACGCGCCGCAGCGGCGCGAGCGCTCGCCTGATGATGACAACGCCGGCGATCGTTGCGGCGGCCAGCGCCACCATGGTGACGATCCCGAAAATGATCAGCATCCGGATCATCGTGGCGTCGACGCCTGCCATCGACAGTCCGGTGACGATGACGTCGGCCCGGTTCCGGCTCGGGGCGGCGACGACCCGGTACCGGCCGAGGCCGTCGAGATTCAACGTCACCGGATCGCGGCTGCCCGCGATCGCCGCCAGCTGGGCCTGGGCCTTGTCGCTCAACGCCGCGCGGGCACCGACGCTGGTCAGGTAGCCGGCGTCGACCGTCTTGCCGTCGCTGACCACCGCCCCGACCATGCCGGCCGGCTGGCCCGGGGCATCGAGAAACCTCGGACCGGGGCCCGGCCGCGGGTAATAGCGCGGCTGGTGCCGACGAGGCTGGTCGGGGTACAACACCGCCGAGCGGTACGAAGTCCCGCTGAGCTGCCCGTCGAGCTGCGCCACCAGGTGGTGGTCCAGCGCCAGTTCGGTCGCCGCGGTGATTCCGATGCATACGGTTGTCAGCACGACGACCTGCCCGACCAACAGGCGCAGCCGAAGCGACCAGACTCGCCGCGTGTTAGCGGGCCGGCTTGAGGACATACCCTGCGCCGCGCAGCGTGTGGATCATGGGTTCGCGACCGTTGTCGATCTTCTTGCGCAGGTATGAGATGTATAGCTCGACGATGTTGGACCGGCCGCCGAAGTCGTAGCTCCATACCCGATCCAGGATCTGGGCCTTGCTCAGCACTCGCTTGGCGTTGCGCATCATGAACCGCAGCAGCTCGAACTCGGTGGAGGTCAATGCAATCGGTTCGCCGGCGCGGGTCACCTCGTGACTGTCCTCATCGAGCACCAAGTCGCCAACCACCAACTGCGCGCCGCTGTCCGACGTCGTCACCCCGGTGCGCCGCAGCAGCGCCCGCAAGCGCAGCACTACCTCCTCGATGCTGAATGGCTTGGTGACGTAGTCGTCGCCGCCCGCGGTCAAACCGGCGATGCGATCTTCCACCGCATCCTTCGCCGTCAGCAGCAGCACCGGAAGGCGCGGATTCTCTTCGCGCAACTTGTGCAACACCTCGAGGCCACTCATGTCGGGCAGCATCACGTCGAGCACCACCACGTCGGGCCGCTGGGCGCGGGCCGCCACGATCGCCGACGACCCATCGGCGGCCGTGACAATGTTCCAGCCCTCGTATCGCAATGCCATAGCCACCATCTCGGCGAGGACCGCTTCGTCGTCGACAACCAGCACGGTGATCGGTTGGCCGTCGGCCCGGCACATCACGACACGCTCAACCGGGGTCCGGGAGTGCGTCACAGGCTCAAGTATCCGCGTATGACTAGGCCGACGCTATGTTGCTCCTATGTGCGGGCTGTGAAACTCCTCGCTTCGGCCGGGCCTAATGCCAGTAGCGCCGGCCCGCGACCCGGCGTCCGAGGTTGGTCAAGATAGCCCCTACGACAATCATGGCGAACTCCTTGGCATTACCGGGCTGATGTCGAACGACCGCAGTGAACTGGGTTGGGGCAAACGGCAATCCCTTACTTTCGGGTTGACGCCCAAGTAGTTCAAGGGCCCGACGAGCACCGTCAGGGCAACGGTTCCCGCTGCGGCACAGCTTGTTTGCTCACCTTTGAAATAATTGCGCTGCCACGCCGCGAGGACTCCAACGATTAGCCACACCAGAACAATCGCTCCGACAACTCCGCGACCACGCATGGGTCACCTCCGTTGCGCCCGAGATAATTCCCGTAGTGCAAGCGATACCCACGGCGGCTTGGGCTAAACATGGCGAGGGCGCGGGCCGGCCTCCCTACGGGTGGTGGGCAGCGAGCCACGCCGCGGCTCGGCGCTTCGACGCCCGCGACAACCACGCGTCCTGAATCAGCTCGGTCAGCTCCGTCATGCCGATTTCCGCCAATCGGCTGGCGCGCACCAACACCGAGGGGTGCGCGTCGAAATGGGCCGTGGTGAAGAACGGCGACGCGGGATCCTGCACCAGCGCCAGCTTGTCGCTCTCCGACTCCACCCACAGCATGATGACGTCGGTGTAGCGTTCGCCGGTGACCGGATCGGTTGCGTCCGGCTGGGGCGTGCGGAAGAACACGAACGACTTGCCGCCCACCTGATAGATAGGATTGCCCTTCGGCCCTTCCAGGCGGGTGAGGTGCGGCATGGACGCGGCGACCCGATGCACATCGCCTACCGTGGCGGGTCGATCAGCCATAGCGGCGACAATACGCGCCGCCTGGCCGGTATCTGTAGCATGGGCGACAACCATTGCGGTAAAGGGAGATTGAGATAGCCGTGGCAGACACTTTGTTCGCTGATGTCTCCGAATATCAAGTGCCCGTGGATAACTCATATCCTTACCGCGTGCTTTCGATTCGTGTTTGCGACGGCACTTATCGTGACCATAACTTCGCGCGTAACTATGCCTGGATGCGCGCCGCTTTGGACAGCCGGCGATTGACTTTCGGAATCGTGTATACCTATGTCCGCCCGAATTGGTTGGCCAACGCCAATACCGTGCGTTCGATGATCGACGCAGAAGGCGGCTTGCACCCACGGGTCGCATTGATGCTCGACGTCGAATCGGGCGGTAACCCGCCGGGCGACGGGTCGAGCTGGATTAACCAGCTGTACTGGAACCTGGCCGACTATGCCGGCAATCGCGCGCGAATCATCGGGTACGCCAACGCATACGACTTCTTCAACATGTGGCGGGTGCGCCCGGCGGGGCTACGCGTCATCGCAGCGGGCTACGGGTCCAATCCGAACCTGCCCGGGCAGGTCGCGCATCAGTACACCGACGGCAACGGCTACAGCCCCAACCTGCCGCAAGGCGCTCCGCCGTTCGGCCGGTGCGACATGAACTCCGCTGACGGACTGACACCGCAACAGTTTGCCGCCGCCTGCGGCATCGCAACGAAGGGAGGACTGCTGATGGCGCTCACTGACGAAGAACAGGCCGAACTGTTGACCAAGGTCCGCGAGATCTGGGATCAGCTGCGCGGACCCAACGGTGCCGGCTGGCCGCAGCTCGGGAAGAACAGCCAGGGCCAGGACCTGACGCCCGTCGACGCGATCGCCGCGATCAAGACCGACGTGGAGACCATACTGTCCGGGTGAGCGGCGAAGCTCCGCTCGCACGGGCAATGGGCGCGCCGCGACCAGCCCGGCGCCGCGACCGCGCGCGCCGTTCGCTACCCCGTTCGCCCGGGATCGCCGTACAGCAGGCCTCCGGAACCGCCCGCACCGGCGGACCCGTCGCGTCCGTGGCTGCCAGCTTGCAGGTTGGCCCCACCCGCCCCCGGCGCACCGCCGGCACCACCATTGCCGATCAGCCGGGCCGCTCCACCGCTGCCACCGTTGCCGCCGTTGCCGCCGCTGACGTCGATGGGGGTAGCAGCACCGCCACCGCCACCGGCCCCGCCGGCACCGCCGCCGCCGTACCACCAGCCACCGGCACCACCGGTGCCGCCAGTGCCGCCGACACCAGCCCGTGTGAACCCGGCACCTCCCGTGCCGCCATCCCCTCCAGCGCCCCCTGTACCTATGAGCCCGGCCGCGCCACCAACCCCACCCACGCCACCGGCGCCGCCGTCGGTGATGGGCCCTAGACCACCGCCACCACCCGCGCCACCGGCACCACCCATGCCGACCAGCGATCCACCGGCGCCACCGGCACCACCGGCTCCGCCCGCACCGGCACCATTCACCCCCGTGTCACCTCCAGTTCCCCCAATCCCGCCGGCGCCACCGGCACCGAACAACCCCGCGGCGCCGCCGGCGCCGCCAGTTCCGCCGGTCCCGCCAAATGCGCCGCTGAAGTCGCCGGTTCCGCCTTCACCACCCCGCCCGCCGGCGCCGGCCTGGCCACTCAGCAGGCCGGCAGCACCGCCGTTGCCGCCATTTCCTCCGCTGCCGCCGTCCGCCAACTGGAGGCCAGCGTTGGTGCCGGCGGCACCGCCAATTCCCCCTTGCCCACCGGCCCCACCGGAGCCCCACAGCCCAGCGGCTCCACCGGCGCCGCCGTTGCCGCCGTTGTCGCCGTTCACAGCCGGTCCACCGGCCGCACCTTGCCCACCCGGCCCGCCGGCTCCGCCGTTGCCATAAAGCCACCCACCGTGACCGCCGGCCCCACCGGCGGCACCGGTGCCACCTAACGCGCCGTTGCCGCCGTTGCCGATCAACCCCGCGGCACCGCCGCCACCGCCAGCCTGACCGGCACCGCCCGGCGCGCCGTTACCGCCGTTGCCGTACAACAACCCACCGGCACCCCCGTTGCCCCCCGGGGTCGTCGCGTCGGCGCCGTTGCCGATCAGCGGACGCCCCAGCAACGCCCTGGTGGGCGCATTGACCACGTCGAGCGCGGCTTGCAACGGGCTGGCGTTGGCCGCCTCGGCGGCCAAATACGATCCCGCACTCGACGTCAACAACTGCACGAACCGCTGATGAAACGCGCTGGCCCGAGCGCTGAGCGCCTGATACTCCTCGGCATGCCCGGCGAACAACGACGCCACCGCCACCGATACCTCATCACTACCCGCGGCAACCAACCCCGTGGTAGGAGCGGCCGCCGCCACGGTCGCCGCGCTCAGCGCCGAACCGACGCCTGCCAAATCCGTTGCAGCCGAAGCCAGTAATTCTGGAACCGCTAGCACATACGACATCGACTTTCTCCCACTTCGGTGATCATCCGAACGGTCGGCAGAAATACACTGTAAGGCGACCCAAACCGCAAGCTTCCACGTTTAAGAAATCTCACTGATCTACACCAGCCCGGTCACCCGGCGACAAGAATGCGCTCAGGTGGCCCGGCGCTGCGCGGATACGAAAAACGTTGGCGGTATAGCGTCTTCGCCCTCATGCGGTGCAGCGCGGCCATAGCGATCCAGCAGTTCGGCGAGCAACCCGGGATTCGCGTAGACGCTCCACATCCCCTCGCCCGCCGCGTCCACAAACACCCGCGCGAACGGGTCGTTGATGAGCGGATTTTCGCTCTCGGTCTCCGCGGCACGAGCGGCCGCCACACCGAGCGCGGTGGCGCCCACACTCTGGGTGATGTCCCAGGAATCGTCGTCGGTACGTGGCATCGCGATACCTCCCTCACCGGGCGCCAGCCGGATCGTCAGTTTCGCAAACTATTTTTCCAGCCGCCGGGGCCTCGGGCCGCTCGTCAGGAGTGCCCTACGCTTTTTCCCAGGCGGTCTACAGGTTAGGGAGGAGCGTCATGACACGGACGCTGCAGCAAGTATTCGCCCACCACGGCAAAGCGCTCGCCGCGGGCGACCTCGACGAGATCGTCGCCGATTACGCCGATGATTCCGTGTTCATCACGCCGTCCGGCGTGGCGCGCGGCAAAGAAGGCATTCGGAAGGCGTTCGCCAAGCTGCTCGACGATCTGCCCGATGCGGCCTGGGACCTGAAGACCCAGATCTTCGACGGCGACGTGCTGCTCCTCGAGTGGACCGCCGATTCCACGGTGAACCGGGTTGACGACGGCGTCGACACTTTCGTGTTCCGGGACGGCGTGATCTGGGCGCAGACGGTCCGATACACCGCACGCCCCAAGGGCTGACGTCCGTGGACGATGTGGACCTCAGGGCGGTAGCCGAGTGGATGTCCACACAGGGACTGGGCGAGGGTCCCTTGGAAGGCGTTTCCCGGGTCACCGGCGGGACGCAAAACGTCATGCTGAAGTTCAGCAGGTCCGGCCGAGCCTATGTGCTGCGTCGGGGACCGCGGCACCTGCGTCCGCGCAGCAACAGCGTGATGCTGCGGGAAACCAGGGTGCTCGCGGCGCTGGCCGGCACCGACGTCCCCCATCCACGCCTGATCGCCACCTGCGCCGACCCCGGCGTCCTCGGTGACGCCGTCTTCTATCTGATGGAGCCGATCGACGGATTCAACGCCGGCGAAGGGCTGCCACCGCTGCACGCGGGCGATCCCACCGTGCGATTCCAGATGGGGCTGTCGATGGCCGACGCGCTGGCCAGGCTCGGCGCCGTCGACCACGTCGCGGTGGGTCTGGGCGACTTCGGCAAGCCGGAAGGATTCCTGGAACGCCAAGTGCCGCGCTGGCTTTCGGAGCTGGAGTCCTATCAAGAGTACGAGAACTACCCGGGTCCGCGGATCCCGGGAGTCGCCCAGGTGGCTTCCTGGCTGGACGGCCACCGACCGGCCACCTGGGCGCCCGGCATCATGCACGGCGACTACCACGCCGCCAACGTGATGTTCTCCCGCACCGGGCCGGACGTGGTGGCCATCGTCGACTGGGAGATGTGCACGATCGGTGATCCGCTGCTGGATCTGGGCTGGCTGCTGGCCACCTGGCGCCAGCCGGACGGGTCCAGCGTGTTCAGCCACGCTCTCGGCGGCCAGGATGGATTGGCCAGCACCGACGACCTGCTACACCGATACGCGCGGAACACCACCCGCGACCTGTCGCAGATCACCTGGTACGCGGTGTTGGCATGTTTCAAGCTCGGCATCGTGATCGAGGGCACGCTGGCTAGGGCCTGTGCGGGCAAGGCCGACAAAGGGGTCGGCGACCAACTGCACGCCGCCACGGTGCAGCTGCTCCAACGGGCGTTGGGCCTGATCGAGACGCGGCCCTGAATTGGCGGCCGACCGGCTACTGACTCCGGTTTGTGCGCCCGGCCCGACTGCACGACGCGCTGGACCTCGCGCAGCTCTATCACCGTGCGTCGATAGCCTCAATGCGTGAATGTGGGAGATTCGGTCAGGCAATCACTCGACCACTGGGCCAGGCAGGAGTGGGACACCGCGATGTTCCACGCATGCAACGCTGTCAACGGAACCGCGAAGAAGCGATATCCGCAGCTGGGGGTTGCAAGCCGGTTCAGGCGAACCATCCGAGACTCGCTTGACATCTTCCACGTGATGGCGGCACCCGGCATCGACTTCACTCAGACTCGCTTCCCGGTAGCGGTGAAGTCGGATCTGCCCGACAAGCGTCCCGACATCGCCGACGTGCTGTACGGCATTCACCGCCGCACTCACGACCACGGCGACGAACTGCCCAAGGGATTCGAATTGACTCGCCACGGGTCGCGCGACGCAACGGTGTCTGTATGGCGTGACGGGAAGATCCAGCTTCCCGCGGCGGCCGTGCTCGGGCTGTTGGCAATCGCCGTGTTTGCGCCGGAGAACAAGGGTGAAGTCATACCCATCAACTATCAGCTCAGCTGGTATCAGCACCAATTTCAGATCAGCGGTTGGTGGGGCTGGCAAGAGCACTTTCGCGAGATCATCAGCGGCGCCCAGTTCTCACATCAGGTCCTCGACTTCGGTAAGCGGTGGGACGAGTGGACACCACTGTGACGACCACCTCGTGCAGGCACACCGTCCTGGCCGACTGCGACACGTTCGCTCACCCACCCGATCGCTGGGTATATGAATGGGTTTCCGGACGCTCAGCGGTGACGGCGACCCGGCGATTTGTTGCTGTTGCGGAAGGCGCGAAAGGCTAGGTCATGCTTCGCGTGGGACGCGGTATTGCCGATATCACCGGCGAGTCAGCGGATTGCGGCATGCTCGGCTACGGCAAGGCCGATCAGCGCGCGGCCGGTATCCACCTTCGACTTCGGTCTCGGGCGTTCGTCTTCGACGACGGGCATGCGCGCTTACTGCTGGTTGTGGCTGAGCTGCCACTGCCTATGCAAAACGTGACCGATGAAGTACTGCGGCGGCTGGCGGATTCCTATGGCGATACCTACTCGTTGCGGAACACACTGATAACGACGACCCACACGCATTCCGGGCCCGGCGGGTACTGCGGACACCTGCTGTACAACCTGACGACGAGCGGTTTCCGCCCGGCGACATTCGCGGCGATCGTCGACGGAATTGTCGAATCGGTGAACCATGCACACGGCGATGTGGCGCCGGCCGAGGTGACGCTATCCCACGGCGAGTTGCACGGCGCAAGCATCAATCGTTCACCATCGGCGTTCGACCGCAACCCGCCGTCCGACAGAGCATTCTTCCCGAGCCGCATCGACCCCCATACCACGCTGGTGCGTATCGATCGGGGTGACCGCACCGTGGGCGCGATCCATTTCTTCGCCACCCACGGCACGAGTATGACCAATCGCAACTGCCTGATCTCCGGGGATAACAAGGGCTTCGCCGCTTATCACTGGGAACGCACTGTGGGCGGCGCGGATTACCTCGCCGGTCAGCCCGACTTCATCGCTGCGTTCGCGCAGACGAACGCGGGCGACATGAGCCCGCACGTCGACGGGCCCATCACTGGCGCATCCACACCGCACCGGGAGTTGGAGAACACCCGCCGTACAGGGTTGTGCCAGTTCGAGGATGCATGCGCGCAGTTGAACAACGCGACACCGATCGGCGCCGGCATCGATGCCCGGTTCACCTATGTCGATCTCAGCTCGGTTCTCGTGCGGGGCGAATACGCGCCCGACGGTCAACCGCACCGTACCGGGCGCCCGATGATTGCCGCCGCGACCATGGCGGGGACCGACGAGGGCGAAGGGTTCCACGGCTTTCATCAAGGCCGAAACCCGTTCTGGGACAGATTATCCAGTGCCATCTACCGGTTGGCGACGTCGGCGCGGGCGGTACACGCTCCCAAAGGCGTAGTGGTGCCCGCCCACCTGGTGAACCGGATACATCCGTTTGTCGAAGAAGTCGTTCCCATTCATCTCGTGCGGATCGGCCGGCTCTATCTGATCGGCATCCCGGGCGAGCCGACCATCGTCGCGGGCCTTCGACTGCGTCGCACGGTGGCTTCGATCGTTGGCGCCGACCTGGCCGACGTGCTCTGCGTGGGCTACTGCAATGCCTACATCCATTACGTGACGACGCCCGAAGAGTATCTGGAACAGCGCTACGAGGGTGGAAGCACATTGTTTGGCCGGTGGGAATTGCCCGCCCTGATGCAGACCGTAGCCGGACTCGCCACCGCAATGCGAGACGGCCGTCCGGCAACGCCGACCCAGGCTCCCCGGCCCAAGCGACCGCTGAGCTGGGTCCGCAACCCCCCAGCCGATAGCGGATCGTTTGGAACAGTTGCCGCTGAGCCATCTGCGACCTACCGACCCGGCGAGACTGTAGAAGCCGTATTTGTCAGCGCACTGCCCAATAACGATCTGCGCCGCAAGCACACCTATCTCGAAGTGCTACGCCACGAAGGGACGGTTTGGATACGAGTAGCCGACGACGGCGACTGGTCGACGCGCTTCCAATGGCAGCGGCACGGGCGGAATGGGTCGCGCGTCACCATCAGTTGGGATATTCCTGCCGATACCCCACCCGGGCGATACCGAATCGTGCACCACGGCAGCGCACGAGACCGCGCCGGCGCGCTAGCGGCATTTACGGGAACGACCCGCGAGTTCGCTATCTGCTGACTCGGGAAGCGGCGGGCTGGGCGACCACCGCTGGCAGCGAGCGCGCCCGAAGGGATTCGAACCCCCAACCTTCTGATCCGTAGTCAGATGCTCTATCCGTTGAGCTACGGGCGCCAGTCTTCAGTTGTCCGCTCCCAAAACTCCGCGGAGGCGAGAGGATTTGAACCTCCGGTCCCCTTGAAGGGGGACAACTCATTAGCAGTGAGCCCCATTCGGCCGCTCTGGCACGCCTCCATGGACCTCCCGAGGGTACCCGACCATCCTCGGAATCCCGGAACCGCCGGGGGCATAGCGTACCCAGCGGCAACATATGCTGTCGACGTGACCGCCCGCCTGCGTCCCGCGCTGGCCGGCCTACCAGTTTATGTACCTGGCAAGACGGTTCCGGGCGCCATCAAACTGGCCAGCAACGAGACGGTGTTCGGCCCGCTGCCCAGCGTCCGCGCCGCCATCCAACAGGCCACCGACGTCATCAACCGCTACCCCGACAACGGCTGCGTGGCGCTCAAGTCGGCGCTGGCCAAGCACCTCAGCTCGGAGGGTTCTGCCGATTTCGCGCCCGAGCACGTCGCCGTCGGCTGCGGTTCGGTCAGCCTGTGCCAGCAGCTCGTGCAGATCACCGCCGCGGTGGGCGACGAGGTCATCTTCGGATGGCGCAGCTTTGAGCTCTATCCGCCCCAGGTCCACGTCTCCGGAGCCACCCCCGTCCAGGTGCCGTTGACCGACCACACCTACGACCTCGATGCCATGCTCGCCGCGGTCAACGAACGCACCCGGCTGATCTTCGTCTGCAACCCGAACAATCCGACGTCCACCGTCGTCGACCCGGGCGCGCTGACGCGGTTCGTCCAGGCGGTTCCGCCGCACATCCTGATCGCGATCGACGAGGCCTACGTCGAGTACGTTCGCGACGGCATGCTGCCCGACAGCCTTGGGCTGGCCCGCACTCACAGCAACGTCGTTGTGCTGCGGACCTTTTCGAAGGCGTACGGGCTGGCGGGCTTGC
Source organism: Mycobacterium lacus (assembly GCF_010731535.1). Lineage (NCBI taxonomy): Bacteria > Bacillati > Actinomycetota > Actinomycetes > Mycobacteriales > Mycobacteriaceae > Mycobacterium > Mycobacterium lacus. The sequence goes on along the minus strand of NZ_AP022581.1, from coordinate 4,758,727 downwards.
GCGTCGGCTACGCGGTCGGTCATCCCGAGGTGATCACCGCGCTGGACAAGGTCTACGTGCCGTTCACGGTGTCCAACATCGCGCAGGCCGCCGCTGTCGCCTCGCTGGACGCCGCCGACGAGCTGCTGGCCCGCACCGACGCCGTGGTCGCCGAGCGTGTCCGGGTGGGCGCCGAGTTGCGCGCCGCGGGGTTCACGCTGCCGCGCTCGCAGGCCAACTTCGTCTGGCTGCCGCTGGGATCCCGCACCCGGGACTTCGTGGAACAGGCCGCCAACGCGCGCATCGTGGTGCGCCCGCACGGCACCGACGGTGTCCGCGTCACCATCGGCGCGCCGGAGGAAAACGACGCCTTGTTGCGGTTCGCCCGTGGCTGGATTGCGCGATGAGCACGGCACGCCAAAGGTTCACCGAACTCAAGGAACGCGGCGGCGATATTCCCGACGCCGAGCTGGACGATTTCTGGGCGACGCTGCCGCCGGCGACCATCGACGACATGCTGGGGGAGTGGAAGGGCGGCGAGTTCGTCACGGGCCACCGGATGAACGGCCAATTGGAGAAGGCAGGCTGGTTCGGCAAGACCTTCAAGTCGGCGGGCGACGTGCAGCCGCTGGTGTGCCTGGACGCCGAGGGCAACAAGTTCTCCAACGTCGCGATGGGCAAGGGCGAGGCGAGCCTGTGGCTGGAAGACTTCCGCGGCGAGGTGACCGCGACGATGGTCTATGACGGTCAGCCCGTGCACGACCATTTCAAGAAGATCGACGACGACGCCGTGATGGGCATCATGAACGGCAAGGGCGTCGTCGACAACGGCCGGTACTTCTACTTCTACCTCGAGCGGGTCTAGCGGCCCGCGTTCGGCCTCGCCGGGTTGCGGCCGGTGAACGCCACCAGCCGGTGCAGGGCGCTGGCATCGTCGGGCACGGCGATCGGGTCATCGAAACCGGCCACGCTGCGTTCGTCCGGCTTGATGAGCTTGCGGGCCAGCCCCAGCACGTAGTCGCACAGCGAATCCGGGAATTCGACGTCGCATCCGACCGCGACAGCGTAATCCCAGGCGTGCACCAGGAATTCAATCGAAAACACGGAGACCGCGACCTGGGCAGTCATCGAGCCGGGACCCAGCGGCACCGCGCCCTCCAAACCGTGCCGGTGCCAGGCGTCGAGGGCTGGCCGGGCCGCGCCGATCACCAGGCCTTCTACTGAGTCGGTGTCCTCGCTGATGGCGAATTCGGCACCGACCATGCCGCCAAGGACCATGATCGAATGGAGCAGATGCTCGGTGAGCTCCTTGACGTTGTACTCCGAGCACGGCGTCTGCGTGAACTTGTCGTCGGCGGCGATGGTGCGCAGGACCTGTTGGAGCACCCCGAGTGAGGCTTCGGCGCTGGCCAGCTCGTCGACGGGCGGGGAATCTGGACCGGGTCGCGACTCTGGGGGCATGGTCCCCACGCTACGGTCTGCACATGGGCGAAACATACGAATCCGTCACCGTTGAGATCAAAGACCAGGTCGCACAGGTGACGCTGATCGGACCGGGCAAGGGCAACGCGATGGGGCCCGCCTTCTGGTCGGAGATGCCAGAGGTGTTCGCAGCGCTGGACGCCGACCGCGACGTGCGGGCCATCGTCATCACCGGATCGGGCAAGAACTTCACTTATGGCCTCGACGTGCCCGCGATGGGCGGCATGTTCGCCCCGTTGATGGCCGACGGCGCGCTGGCCCGCCCCCGCACGGACTTCCACGCCGAGGTGCTGCGTATGCAGAAGGCGACCAACGCCGTCGCCGACTGCCGCACCCCCACCATCGCGTCGATACACGGCTGGTGCATCGGCGGCGGCGTCGACCTGATCTCCGCGGTCGACATCCGCTACGCCAGCGCCGACGCCAAGTTCTCGGTGCGGGAGGTCAAACTCGCGATCGTCGCCGACATGGGCAGCCTCGCCCGCCTGCCGCTGATCCTGAACGACGGGCACCTGCGGGAACTCGCGCTGACGGGTAAGGACATCGACGCGGCCCGGGCCGAAAAGATCGGACTGGTCAACGACGTCTACGAGGACGCCGACGCCACGTTGGCCGCCGCCCATGCGACCGCCGCGGAGATCGCCGCCAATCCGCCGCTGGCGGTCTATGGCGTCAAGGACGTCCTGGACCAGCAGCGCATTTCCGCCGTCTCGGAGAACCTGCGGTACGTTGCCGCATGGAACGCGGCCTTCCTGCCGTCCAAGGACCTGACCGAGGGGATCTCGGCGACGTTCGCCAAGCGCCCGCCGCAGTTCACCGGCGAATAAAGCTGGCGCCATGACCCCCGACGGCAAGATCCGCGTGCCGGCCGACCTAGACGCCGTCACCGCGATCGGCGAAGAAGACCATGCCGAGATCGACAGCGCGGCCGTCGAGCGGATCTGGCGGGCGGCACGGCACTGGTATGCGGCCGGCATGCATCCCGCGATCCAGTTGTGCATCCGGCACCGCGGGCGGGTGGTGCTCAACCGCGCGATCGGCCACGGCTGGGGCAACGCCCCGACCGATGATCCCGACGCGGAAAGGATCCCGGTCACGACGGACACACCGTTCTGTGTGTACTCCGCGGCCAAGGCCATCACCGCGACCGTGATCCACATGCTCGTCGAACGGGGATACTTCGCGCTCGACGATCGTGTCTGCGACTACATCCCCACCTACACCAGCCACGGCAAGCACCGCACCACGATCCGGCACGTGATGACCCACAGCGCGGGCGTCCCGTTCCCGACCGGGCCCAGGCCCGACGTCACCCGCGCGGACGACCACGAGTACGCCCAACGAAAGCTCGGCGAATTGAGGCCGATCTACCCCCCGGGATTGGTGCACATCTACCACGCGCTGACCTGGGGACCGTTGGTGCGCGAGATCGTCTATGCAGCCACCGGCAAGGACATTCGCGAGATCCTCGCCAACGAGATCCTCGACCCGCTCGGCTTCCGATGGACCAACTACGGCGTCGCCAAACACGACGTCCCGCTGGTCGCGCCCAGCCACGCCACCGGTCGCCCATTGCCACCGGTGATCGCCGCGATCTTTCGTAAGGCCATCGGTGGAACCGTGCACGAGGTCATTCCCTACACGAACGAGCCGTTTTTCCTCACCACCGTCGTCCCGTCGTCCAACACCGTCTCCACCGCAAACGAGCTGTCGCGGTTCATGGAAATCCTGCGCCGCGGAGGCGAACTCGATGGCGTTCGGATCATGCGACCGGAAACGCTGCGCGACGCGGTGCAGGAATGCCGACGTCTGCGGCCGGACTTCGCCACCGGGCTGATGCCGCTTCGCTGGGGGACCGGATTCATGCTGGGATCGACGCGGTACGGACCGTTCGGCCGCAACGCACCGGCCGCGTTCGGTCATCTCGGCCTGGTCAACATCGCCGTGTGGGCCGACCCCGCGCGCGGGCTGGCCGCCGGATTGATCAGCAGCGGCAAGCCCGGCCGGGATCCCGACGCCGGCCGCCACGGCGCCTTGATGAACACCATCACGGCCGCTATCCCGCCCGGTTGACGACGAGCACCCGACCGGGCAGCGAGGGTGCACAGAATGCCAGCCGTGCCGGCGTGTCGGTGTACAAACACGCGCGCTCGCGGGGCGGGGTTGTGAAGGCGGCAAACGCGGTCACATGGCGGTGGCGGAGGGATTTGAACCCCCGGACGGTTTTGGCCGTCTCTCGCTTTCAAGGCGAGTGCATTAGGCCGCTCTGCCACGCCACCGCTGACAAGGGTAAGCGGTAGCGTGACCGGCATGCGCGCCATCGTCGCCGAATCCGCCGAACAACTCGTATGGCAAGAAGTGCCCGACGTAACCGCCGGGCCGGGCGAGGTGCTCATCAAGGTCGCCGCCGCCGGCGTCAACCGCGCCGACGTGCTGCAGGCCGCCGGTAGGTATCCGCCCCCACCGGGAGCCAGCGAGATCATCGGCATGGAGGTGGCCGGCGTCGTCTCTGCGGTTGGCGCCGATGTCACCAAATGGTTTGTCGGACAGCAGGTTTGCGCTTTGCTGGCCGGCGGCGGATACGCCGAATGCGTCGCCGTTCCCGCCGGCCAGCTGATGCCGATTCCGACGGGTGTCGAGCTCACCGACGCGGCCGGACTACCCGAGGTGGCCTGCACGGTGTGGTCCAACCTGGTGCTGACGGCTCACCTGAGCGCCGGCCAGCTGGTCCTGCTTCATGGCGGGGCGAGCGGCATCGGCAGCCACGCGATCCAGGTCGCGCGGGCGTTGGGCGCCCGGGTGGCGGTCACCGCCGGGTCCCCGGAGAAGCTGCAACTGTGTCGCGATCTGGGTGCCCAGATCGCGATCGACTATCGCAACGAGGATTTCGTCGCACGCGTCAAGGAAGCAACCGGCGGCGCGGGCGCCGACGTGATCCTCGACATCATGGGTGCGGTCTATCTGGACCGCAATATCGACGCGCTGGCCACCGATGGGCAGCTGGTCATCATCGGCATGCAGGGCGGGGTGAAGGCTGAGCTCAACCTCGGCAAGCTACTGGGCAAACGGGCGCGGGTGATCGGCACCACGCTGCGGGCGCGGCCGGTGAGCGGCGCGAACGGCAAGGGCGCCATCGTCGAGGCGGTGACGGCCTCGGTCTGGCCGATGTTTGCCGACGGGCGGGTCCGCCCGATCATCGGCGCGCGGATGCCCGTGCAACAAGCGGCCGACGCGCACCGGCTGCTGGTGTCGGGGAAGGTGGCCGGCAAGATCGTGCTGACTGTCGCGTCCTAGAGCGCGAGCAGACGCGGAATCGCATGAAATCCCTAGCAATTATGCGATTCCGCGTCTGCTCGCCGATCAACCCAGCGACGCCAGCGCGCGCACCAGCTGGTCGACTTCGGCCATCGTCGTGTAGTGCGCCAGCCCGATGGTGACCGCGCCGCCGACGTCATTGACGCCCAGCACGTCGAGCGCGCGCGAAGTGGCGTTGGAGATCGCCAGAATCCCGTTGTCCGCCAACCGTTGCACCACCCGATCGGCCGGTATCCCATGCAAAGCGAAGCTGACCACCGGTATCCGCGCCTCCGGACGGCCGATCAGCATCACCAAGGGCAGCGACCGCAGCGACATCATCAGGTAGTCGAAGATCCGGTTTAGGTAGGAACCGGCGGACTGCATCGACAGCGACAACCGTTCGCGTCGATTCCCGCGGGCGGACTCGTCGAGTGCCGCGAGGTACTCGACGCTGGCGACGACGCCGGCCAGCAGGCCGAACTGATGCGCGCCGACCTCGAGGCGCGCCGGGCCCGCGGCGTACGGGTTCGTCGACACCGAGCCGAAGGTATTGATCAGCGCCGGATCGCGAAATACCATCGCCCCGATCGGCGGGCCACCCCACCCTGCCGCGTTCACCGTCACCACGTCGGCGTCGGTTTCCTTGATATCCAGCAAACGGTACGGCGCGGCGGCGGAGTGATCGACCACCACCAGGCCGCCCACGTCGTGGACCAGCTTGGTCGTCGCCCGCAGATCGGTGACCGCGCCCAGCGTGCCCGACGCCGAGGTGACGGCGACCAGCCGGGTCGACTTGCCGATCAGGCTCTCCCACTGCCACGTCGGCAGCTCGCCGGTCTCGATGTCGACCTCGGCCCACTTCACCTTGGCGCCGTAGCGGTGCGCGGCCCGCAGCCACGGGGCGATGTTCGCCTCGTCGTCTAGGCGGCTGACGATCACCTCGTACCCCAGGCCGGCGCGGGACGACGACGCTTCGGCCAGCGACGACAGCAGCACCGCGCGATCGGCGCCCAGCACGACGCCACCCGGGTCGGCGTTGACCAGATCGGCCACCGCCGCGCGCGCCGCGTCCAGCACCGCCGCGCTGCGCCGCGCGGATGGGTGAGCACCCACTGTGCTCGAGCCGGACCTGCGGAAGGCCGTCGACACGGTGGTCGCGACGGAATCGGGGATCAGCATCCCGGCTGGCGCATCGAAGTGCACCCACCCGTCACCCAGCGACGGATGCAGTCCGCGCACTCGGGCGACGTCATAGGCCATGCCAGCCACCTTAGAGCTTTCGCAATCTCCGCAAATTGGTGACGGTAGCGGTGAGTGCCCCTGCTCCAGCCGGGCTTCACGAGCCAGGTCACCCGGCCAGCCATACTAGTCGAGTGAGCTTGTGGTTCGGAACGCTGATCGCATTGATTTTGCTGATCGCACCGGGAGCCATCGTCGCGCGGATCGCGCAGCTGAGTTGGCCCATCGCGATCGCGGTGGGCCCGCCACTGACATACGGCGTCGTGGCCTTGGCGATCATCCCCTACGGCGCGCTTGGCATCCCCTGGAACGGTTGGACCGCGCTGGCCGCGCTGGCTATCGTTTGCGTAGTAGCAACGGGTTTGCAGCTGCTGCTCGGCCGCTTTCGCGACGCCGAGGCCGAAGCACGAACGGTCAGCGGCTGGCCGGCAGTCACCGTCGCGGCCGGGGTGGCACTGGGCGCCCTGCTCATCGGCTGGGCGGCCATCGCCGGCATCCCGCACTGGCAATCCATCCCCAGCACCTGGGACGCGGTCTGGCACGCCAACACGGTGCGCTTCATCCTCGACACCGGCCAGGCCTCGTCCACGCATATGGGCGAGCTTCGCAACGTCGAGACACACGCCGCCCTGTACTATCCCTCGGTATTCCACGGCCTGGTCGCGGTGTTCTGCCAACTGACCGGGGCCGCGCCCACCACTGGCTACACGCTGAGCTCGCTGGCGGCGGCGGTCTGGCTGTTCCCGGTCAGCGCGGCCGTTCTCACCTGGCGCGCGCTGCGCACCCACGCGGGGCCATATTGGTCGGCTCCCCCGCAAGCGGGAGGTGCCCGCACCTCAGCCTCGCCGTTCGGCTCGGCATTGCCGGCCTCCGCAGAATGGCGGACCGCCGGGGCGTCGGCCACCGCGGCGGCGCTGTCGGCCTCGTTCACCGCGGTGCCCTACGTCGAGTTCGACACCGCCGCGATGCCCAATCTGGTCGCCTACGGCATCGCGGCGCCGGCGATGCTGCTGATCGCCTCGACGTTGCAACACCGAGACCGCATCCCGATGGCCGTGCTCGCGTTGGTCGGGGTCTTTTCGGTGCACATCACCGGAGGGGTCGTCGTCGTGCTGCTGGTGGGAGCCTGGTGGGCTTTCGAGGCGCTGTGGCATCCCGTGCGAGGCCGGCTCGCCGACCTGTTGACGCTGGCCGGCGTCGCCGTGACGGCCGGGCTGATCCTGCTGCCACAGTTTCTCAGCGTCACCCAACAGGAAGACATCATCGCCGGACACTCCTTCCTCACCTACCTCAGCAAGAAGCGTGGCGTCTTCGACGCCGTGTTTCAGCACTCCCGACACCTCAATGACTTCCCGGTCCAGTACGCGCTGATCGTGCTGGCCGCCTTTGGCGGGTTCATCTTCCTGGTCACAAAGATCTGGTGGCCGCTGGCGGTTTGGCTGCTGCTCATCGTGGCGAACGTCGACGCCGGAACGCCGCTGGGCGGGCCCATCGGGGCGCTGGCCGGGACATTCGGCGAGTTCTTCTACAAAGATCCGCGCCGCATCGCCGCGGCCACGACGCTGCTGCTGGTGCCGATGGCGGGTGTGGGATTGTTCACGGCGGTCATGCTGGTGGTGGCCCTGGCCAAACGACTCCCGCACCGTTTCAGACCGGTGCCCGCACGCGCCGGTGATGATCGCCAGCGCGGCGAAGCCGGGCGTAGCGGGTCATCGCCATCGACCTGGGCCCCGATCACAGCGGCGCTGTTGGTGGCGGCCACCGTGGTGAGTGCATGGCACTACTTTCCACGGCACCGGTTCCTGTTCGGCGACAAATACGACTCGGTGATGGTCGACCAGAAAGACCTGGACGCCATGGCCTACCTGGCGAAACTGCCCGGGGCCCGCGACACCCTGATCGGAAACGGCAATACCGACGGCACCGCATGGATGTATGCGGTTGCCGGGCTGCACCCACTCTGGACGCACTACGACTACCCGGTACAGATGGGTCCGGGCTACCACCGCTTCATCTTCTGGGCCTATGCCCGCAACGGCACCGACGACCCGCGTGTTGTCGAGTCCGTGAAGGTCCTCAACATCCGCTACATCCTGACCAGCCTGCCGATCGTGCGGGGGTTCGTGGCCCCCGACGGACTAGTCTCGCTGGAGAAATCGAAGTCGTGGGCGAAGATCTACGACAATGGCGGGGCCCGGATCTACGAATGGCGCGGGAAATAGCGGGAAATAGCGAGAAATAGCGCAACGACGCGCCCCAAGACGGGGCCCACTCCTAGAAGGTGTGTAAGAGGATGGTGATTGGTTTGAGTACCGGCAACGACGATGACGACATCGAGGTCATCGGCGGCGTCGATCCCGGGCTGATAGCGGTACAGGACGAAGACTCCGATGAACGCTCCCTGACCGACCTGGTCGAGCAGCCCGCGAAGGTGATGCGAATCGGCACGATGATCAAGCAGCTGCTCGAGGAGGTGCGCGCCGCACCGCTCGACGAGGCCAGCCGCAACCGGCTGCGCGAGATCCACGCGACCAGCATCCGGGAGCTGGAGGACGGCCTGGCACCGGAACTTCGTGAGGAATTGGATCGGCTCACCCTGCCGTTCAACGAGGATGCCGCGCCGTCGGACGCCGAGCTGCGCATCGCCCAGGCCCAGCTGGTCGGCTGGCTCGAGGGGCTGTTCCATGGCATCCAGACCGCTCTGTTCGCGCAGCAGATGGCGGCCCGCGCGCAGCTGGAGCAGATGCGCCACGGCGCGCTACCGCCGGGACTGGGTAAAGCGAGCCAAGCCCATGGTCACGGCACCGGACAGTACCTGTAAACAGTGTCCGGCCCGCACATCGAGACGCGTGACGCGTGGGTGGAATTTCCCATCTTCGACGCCAAGTCACGTTCGCTGAAGAAGGCCTTCTTGGGCAAGGCGGGCGGCACGATCGGCCGGAACAATTCCAACGTGGTCGTCATCGAGGCACTGCGGGACATCACCATGTCGCTGGAGCTCGGCGACCGGGTTGGTCTCGTCGGGCACAACGGCGCCGGGAAATCGACTCTGCTGCGCCTACTTTCGGGCATCTACGAGCCGACCCGCGGCTGGGCGAAGGTCACCGGCCGGGTCGCGCCGGTGTTCGATCTGGGGATCGGCATGGACCCCGAGATCTCCGGCTACGAGAACATCATCATCCGCGGCTTGTTCCTGGGACAGACCCGCAAGCAGATGCTGACCAAGGTGGACGAGATCGCCGAGTTCACCGAGCTGGGCGACTACCTGTCGATGCCGCTGCGCACCTATTCCACCGGCATGCGGGTCCGGCTGGCGATGGGTGTGGTCACCAGCATCGACCCCGAGATCCTGCTACTCGACGAAGGCATCGGCGCCGTGGATGCCGACTTTCTGAAGAAGGCCCAGTCCCGGCTGCAGGGCTTGGTCGAGCGTTCCGGAATCCTCGTGTTCGCCAGCCATTCCAACGAATTTCTGGCCCGGTTGTGCAAGACCGCGATGTGGATCGACCACGGCGTCATCAGGCTCACCGGCGGCATCGAAGACGTGGTGCGCGCCTACGAGGGTGAGGACGCCGCCCGGCATGTGCGCGAAGTGCTGGAAGAGACGGCCGCTTCCAAGCCGCTCGCGCAACAAGCCTCGGGCGATGAGTGAATCCGTCGTCGCCGTCGTGGTCACCCACCGGCGACCCGACGAGCTGGCCAAGTCGCTCGACGCGCTGAGCACCCAAACCCGGCCACCCGACCACCTGATCCTGGTCGACAATGACGGCCCCGAGAACAGCCGGGCCCGCGATCTGGTCGCCGGCCAGCCGATTTCGACGACCTATTTGGCCTCTCGCCGAAACCTGGGCGGCGCGGGCGGTTTCGCGCTCGGCATGTTGCATGCGCTGGCACAGGGCGCCGACTGGATATGGCTGGCCGACGACGACGGGCGCCCGCAGGACACCCGGGTGCTGGCTACCCTGCTGGCCTGCGCCGAGAAGTACGGCCTGGCCGAAGTGTCACCGATGGTCTGCAACTCCGACGACCCGGAGCTACTGGCGTTTCCGTTGCGGCGCGGCCTGGTATGGCGCAGGCGCACAAGCGAATTGCGCACCGAGGAGGGGCAGGAACTGCTGCGCGGGATCGCGTCGCTGTTCAACGGCGCGCTGTTCCGGGCGTCCACCCTAGAAGCGATCGGCGTCCCCGACCTGCGGCTGTTCATCCGCGGCGACGAGGTGGAAATGCATCGCCGGCTGGTCCGCTCCGGCCTGCCGTTCGGAACCTGCCTGGCCGCGGTTTACCTGCATCCGTGCGGATCCGAGGAGTTCAAGCCGATCCTGGGCGGGCGGATGCACACCCAATACCCCGACGACCCGGCCAAGCGGTTCTTCACCTACCGCAACCGCGGCTACGTGTTGTCGCAACCGGGCCTGCGCAAGCTGCTGCCGCAGGAGTGGGTTAGGTTCGGCTGGTTCTTCCTGGTCACGCGCCGCGACCCGCGGGGCCTGTTGGAGTGGATTCGGTTGCGCCGCTTGGGGCGTCGCGAGAAGTTCGAGCGACCGGAAGGTTCGGCATGACGTTCATCGACGCCGCTGCTCAGTCGCGGACGTTTGCCCGCGCGCGCGGCGACCTGGTCGCCGGGTTCCGTCGCCACGAGCTGTGGATGCACCTGGGCTGGCAGGACATCAAGCAGCGATACCGCCGCTCGGTGTTGGGACCGTTCTGGATCACCATCGCGACCGGCACCACCGCCGTCGCGATGGGTGGCCTGTATTCGAAGCTGTTCCGCCTCGAGCTGTCGGTGCACCTGCCGTACGTCACGCTCGGGCTGATCGTCTGGAACCTGATCAACGCCGCCATCCTCGAGGGCGCCGACGTGTTCGTCGCCAACGAGGGACTGATCAAGCAGTTGCCGACACCTTTGAGCGTGCACGTCTATCGGCTGGTGTGGCGGCAGATGATCTTGTTCGCGCACAACATCGTCATTTTTCTCGTCATCGCCATCATCTTCCCCAAGCCGTGGTCGTGGGCCGACCTTTCGGTGATTCCCGCGCTGGGGCTGATCGTCCTCAATTGCATATGGGTGTCACTGTGTTTCGGCGTCCTGGCGACCCGCTACCGCGACATCGGTCCCCTGCTGTTTTCCGTCGTCCAGTTGCTGTTCTTCATGACGCCGATCATCTGGAACGACGACACACTGCGACAGCAGGGCGCCGGAGTGTGGTCGAAGATCATCGAACTCAACCCGCTGCTGCACTATCTCGATATCGTGCGGGCGCCCCTGCTGGGCGCGCACCAGGAGCTGCGGCACTGGGCGGTGGTTGTGGCGCTGACCGCCGTCGGGTGGGGGGTGGCCGCCTTCGTGATGCGGCGGTATCGCGCGCGGGTGCCCTACTGGGTCTGACCCGGCCAACGACATGGTCGAAACCCCGAACATGGTGTCCCGTATGACGATACGATCCGGCCGTGTCGGCGCTCGCTCATCGAGCGGGCGATTTCCGGGTCGTCGTGCGGTGCTGGGAGGTCTCCGATGTCGCATGTGATTGCGGTTCCGGAGGCGCTGAACACAGCGGCAAACGACGTTGTCGCAATTGGATCGACGATCAGCGCAGCGAACGCCGCTCCGGCTGCTCCGACGACGGGCGTGCTGGCCGCGGCCGCCGACGAGGTGTCGGCCCAAATCGCGGCGATATTCGGCGCTCATGGCCACAGATACCAGTAGGGCATCACCCTCAACGTCCGGGCGGTGATCGCCCTCAAGGTCGGCCACGACCCCGAGCGCATCATCGCCGCGGCCCAGCGATTCCTGTCCGAACAGGACCAGATGTCGGTGTTGACGGGCCGGATCTTCGCCGACCACTTGCGCTCCATCATCGGCTCGATGACCACCAAACAGATCATCCGGGAACGCCAGAAGCAGGCGACCGAGGTGCTCGACGGTTGCAAAGAGGAGATGGCCCGGATCGGCCTGAACGTCGACGCCCTGCAGATCCAGTCCATCGACGACGGTCTCGGCTACATCACCGCGATGTCGGCGCCTCACAACGCCGCCATTCAGCAACAAGCGCAGATCGCTCAGGCGCAGGCCGCCCAGGCTGGCCCGCTGGCCGAGGCGCCCTCCCAGCGCGAGGTGCTGGCGATGAGGACGGCGCCGCCGAGCTGCGCCAGCAGGAGCCGGTCGCCGACGTGGTCAAGCCGGCGGAGGCGGACGCCGAACGCGTCCGGACCTTGGCCGTCGCCGACGCGGAAAAGATGACGATCCAGGCCGAAGCGGCCGCGTCGCACAACAGGGTGGCGCTGAACAGGATGCTCATCGACCAATTGCCCGAAATCGTGGACAACGCGGCACGTGGGCTTTCCGGCGCAAACCTGACCGTACTCAACGGCGCGGAAGGCCTCACCCTGCTGGCCAGCGGATTGGTCTCGCAGGGCGTGGCATCTTCGAAGCGCTGCGCGGCGGGGTTGTCGACTATGCCGACGAGGACCCCGAGAATTCGGCGCAGCCACTCGCCGGACGCCCGAAAGCTGATGCCTGACAACCCGGCTCGACCTTTTCGCTCCGCAATGGGGATAGAATCGCCTGCCAACGGGGTATCCACCTCGACAACTGCCTGTAAACGCTTACCGGATATCGGGTGACGACTGCCCGCTAGTGGTGTAAAACTAAGCGCCACGAAGCTCATACACGGCAGACGCGTCAACGGGCAATCGGAAACCACCGCGAAAGGTCGGCGGAAGTGAGCGAGGAAGTCGAATCGACAGGGCTGGCGGATGCAGCGCGGGATCACCTCGCCGCGGAGCTCAACCGGCTGCGCCAACGCCACGACCGCCTGGAGGTCGAGGTCAAAAACGACCGCGGCATGGTTGGCGACCACGGAGACGCGGCCGAGGCGATACAGCGCGCCGACGAACTGGCCGTGCTCGCCGAGCGGATCAACGAGCTCGACCGGCGGTTGCGGGCCGGGCCGTCACGCGGGAACGGATTGGAAACGCTGCCCGGCGGTACCGAGGTGACCTTGCGGTTCCCCGACGGTGAAGTCGTCACGATGCACGTGATCTCCATCGTCGAAGAGACTCCGGTCGGCCGCGAGGCCGAGACGTTGACGGCCCGCAGCCCGCTGGGCCAGGCCCTGGCCGGACATCAACCCGGCGATACGGTGACCTACTCCACCCCGCAGGGGCAAAATCAGGTCGAGTTGATTGCGGTGAAGTTGCCCAGCTAATCGGCGGCTGATCCGGGCGCAGGGTGTCCTCGCTGAGACCTCGCAAGTCTCAGAAGCAGCCAGCGTGAAGCTGTTGCGACTTTCGGGCTCGATCTTCGCAGTGGCTGCACGTTCGGCGCTCAACCGGCCTGCCGGTGTGGTGTGATTGCTGAGGCGCCGGTGGACCGGGCGGGCTAGACCTCGGCCAATCCGCAATCCCGCGGGGCACTCGGCGGCCCCCGTTAGACTCCCCCAATGCTGCCCGCAGAGCCTGATGCCGCGCCCACCGACCAGCACCAGGGCCACCACCTGCACCTGACGACGCAGGTAATGCGCTTCGTCGTCACCGGCGGGCTGGCGGGGATCGTCGACTTCGGCCTGTACGTGACGCTCTACAAAGTGGTGGGCCTCCAGGTTGATTTCGCCAAAGCCGTCAGCTTCATCGTCGGCACCATCACCGCCTACCTGATCAACCGGCGATGGACGTTTCAGGCGGCGCCGAGCACCGCCCGGTTCGTCGCGGTCATGGTTCTCTACGGAATCACCTTCGCCGTGCAGGTCGGGCTCAACCATCTGTGCCTTGCACTGCTGCACTACCGGGGATGGGCGGTGCCCGTCGCCTTCGTGGTCGCCCAGGGCACGGCCACGGTGATCAATTTCGTCGTGCAGCGAGCCGTAATCTTCCGCATCCGCTGACCGTGGCCGGACGGGTACCCTCTTTGACGATGTTCAGCGCCGACCTTTCCACCACCCCGACCCGGCTGACCGGCTGGGGCCGCACGGCGCCGTCGGTGGCCGCCGTGCTGCGCACCCCCGATCCCGAGGTGATCGCGAAGGCGGTGGGGCGGGCGGCCGACTCCGCGGGCGGCCGGGGTGTGATAGCCCGCGGGCTGGGCCGGTCCTACGGGGACAACGCGCAAAATGGCGGCGGCCTGGTGATCGACATGACCCCGTTGTCGCGCATCCACTCTATCAGCGCCGACACCAAGCTGGCCGACGTCGACGCCGGGGTCAGCCTCGACCAGTTGATGAAGGCCGCGCTGCCGTTCGGGCTGTGGGTCCCGGTGCTGCCGGGAACCCGGCAAGTGACCATCGGCGGCGCGATCGCGTGCGACATCCACGGCAAGAACCATCACAGCGCGGGCAGCTTCGGGAACCACGTGCGCAGCATCGACCTGCTGACCGCCAGCGGCGAGATCCGCCGCCTCACCCCGTCCGGCGAGGACGCCGAACTGTTCTGGGCCACCGTCGGCGGCAACGGCCTCACCGGCATCATCCTGCGCGCCACCATCGAGATGACGCCCACCGAGACGGCGTACTTCATCGCCGACGGCGACATCACCGCCAGCTTGGATGAAACCATCGCGTTGCACAGCGACGGCAGCGAAGCCCGCTACACCTACTCCAGCGCCTGGTTCGACGCGATCAGCGCGCCCCCGAAATTGGGTCGGGCGGCGGTATCGCGGGGCTCGCTGGCCACCATCGACCAGCTGCCGGCGAAGCTGCGCCGCAATCCCTTGAAATTCGATGCCCCGCAACTACTTACGTTGCCCGACGTGTTCCCCAACGGGCTGGCCACCAAGTACACCTTCGGGCCGATCGGCGAACTCTGGTACCGCAAATCCGGCACCTACCGCGGCAAGGTCCAAAATTTGACGCAGTTCTACCACCCGCTGGACATGTTCGGCGAATGGAACCGCGCCTACGGCCCGGCGGGCTTTTTGCAGTACCAGTTCGTGATTCCCACCGAGGCCGTCGACGAGTTCAAGAAAATCATCCGCGACATCCAAGCCAGCGGCCACTACTCATTTCTCAACGTGTTCAAGCTGTTCGGCCCCGGCAACCGGGCGCCGCTGAGCTTTCCCATCCCGGGCTGGAACATCTGCGTCGACTTCCCGATCAAGGCGGGCCTGGGCGAATTCGTCGGCGAACTCGACCGGTGGGTACTGGAATTCGGCGGCCGGCTCTACACCGCCAAGGATTCCCGCACCACCGCGGAGACCTTTCACGCCATGTATCCGCGCATCGACGAGTGGATCGCCGTGCGCCGTAAGGTCGACCCGCTGCGGGTGTTCGCCTCCGACATGGCCCGACGTTTGGAGCTGCTTTAATGGTTCTTGATGCCGTAGGAAGCCCCCAGTCCGTGCTGCTGCTCGGTGGCACCTCCGAAATCGGGCTGGCCATCTGCGAGCGCTACCTGCGCAACGCCGCCGCCCGCATCGTGCTGGCCGCCATGGCCGACGACCCGGGCCGCGACGACGCGGTGGCCCAGATGAAGGCCGCGGGCGCGCGATCGGTGGAGCTGATCGACTTCGACGCCCTGGAAACGGAAACCCACCCCAAGGTGATCGACCAATGCTTCGCAAACGGCGACATCGACGTGGCGATCGTCGCCTTCGGTGTGCTCGGTGACGCCGAAGAACTGTGGCAGAACCAGCGCAAAGCCGTGCAGATCGCCGAAATCAATTACACTGCATCGGTTTCCGTGGGCGTGCTGCTGGGCGAGAAAATGCGCGCCCAGGGTTTCGGCCAGATCATTGCGATGAGCACCGTGGCCGGTGAGAGGGTGCGCCGGTCCAATTTCGTCTACGGATCCACCAAGGCCGGCCTGGACGGCTTCTACCTGGGCTTGTCAGAAGCGCTGCGTGAGTATGGCGTTCGGGTGCTGGTGATCCGGCCGGGTCAAGTGCGTACCCGGATGAGCGCGCACATCAAGGAAGCTCCGCTGACCGTCGACAAGGAGTACGTCGCCAACCTCGCGGTAACCGCGGCCGCAAAAGGTAAGGAATTGGTCTGGGCGCCACCAGCATTCCGGTACGTGATGATGGTGTTGCGTCACATCCCGCGGAGCATCTTCCGCAAGCTGCCCATCTGACCATGTTGAGCTGGGGGCACCGCCCGCTTGCGGGGGAACGCGAAAGCCCCCAATTCGGGACCGAATTGGGGGCTTTCGCGTTCGCTCGCGCCCTTGGCCAGATGGCCCTAGCGGTGGCGGTGGCCGTCCTGGTCGCCGTGATATCACTCAACGCGATCTCGCGCGTGGAGTGGCCCGCCTTCCCGTCGTCCAACCAGCTGCACGCGCTGACCACCGTCGGCCAGGTCGGTTGCCTGGCCGGGCTGGTCGCCGCCGGATGGGTGTGGCGGCTCGGCGGAAGGTTGCGGCCACTGGCTCGGCTGGGCGCGTTGGTGTTCGTGTCCGCGTTCACCGTCGTGACGTTGGGCATGCCGCTGGGAGCCACCAAGCTCTACCTGTTCGGCATCTCCGTCGACCAGCAGTTCCGCACCGAATACCTGACCCGGCTCACCGACAGCCCCGCCCTGCGCGACATGACCTACGTCGGACTGCCGCCGTTCTACCCGCCGGGCTGGTTCTGGATCGGCGGGCGCGTCGCGGCGCTAACCGGAACATCCGCTTGGGAGACCTACAAACCGTGGGCCGTCACCTCGATCACCATCGCGGTCGCGGTCGCGCTGGTGCTGTGGTGGCGGATGATCCGCTTCGAGCAGGCGCTGATCGTCACCACAGCCACCGCCGCGGTCACGCTTGCCTACGGCTCACCCGAGCCCTACGCCGCGATGATCACGGTGCTGCTGCCGCCGGTGCTGGTCCTGACGTGGTCGGGCTTGCGCGCCGACGGCGGTCAAGGCTGGGCCGCGGTCTTCGGCGCTGGCCTCTTCCTCGGCTTCGCGGCCACCTGGTACACGCTGCTGGTGGCCTACAGCGCGTTCACGGTCACGCTGATGGCACTGCTCTTGGCCGCGTCGCGCTGGCGGCACGGCACGAAGGCCGCCCTGGACCCGCTGCAGCGACTGGGCGTCATCGCCGTCATCGCGGCGGCCATCGGATCCACCACCTGGCTGCCCTACCTGTTGCGGGCGGCCCATGACCCGGTCAGCGACACCGGGAGCGCGCAGCACTACCTGCCCGCCGACGGCGCCGTATTGACCTTCCCCATGCTGCGGTTCTCGCTGCTGGGCGTGATCTGCATGCTCGGCACCCTGTGGCTGGTCGTCAGGGCGCGATCGTCGGTCCGGGCCGGCGCGTTGGGCATCGGCGTGCTGGCCGTCTACCTGTGGTCCCTGCTATCGATGCTGACCACCCTGGCGCGCACCACGCTGCTGTCGTTCCGGCTGCAGCCGACGCTGTCGGTGTTGCTGGTGGCCGCCGGGGCCTTCGGCTTCGTCGAGGCGACGCAGGCGCTGTCCAACCGCAGCCGCGCCGTCATCCCGGTGGCCGTTGCGATCGGGCTGGCCGGGGCGATCGCGTTCAGCCAGGACATCCCCGACGTGCTGCGACCTGATGTCACCATCGCCTACACCGACACCGACGGCCACGGCCAGCGCGGCGACCGGCGACCGCCCGGCTCGGAGAAGTATTACCCGGCGATCGACGCCGCGATCCAGCGCGTCACCGGCAAGCCGCGGGATCAGACCGTGGTGCTGACCGCCGACTACAGCTTCCTGTCGTACTACCCCTATTGGGGCTTTCAGGGGTTGACGTCGCACTACGCCAACCCGCTGGCGCAGTTCGACAAGCGCGCCGCCCACATCGAAAGCTGGTCGAAGCTCAACACGGCCGGCGAGCTCGTCCGCGCGCTGGACACGCTGCCCTGGCCCCCGCCGACGGTCTTCCTGATGCGCCACGGCGCCGGCAACACCTATACCCTGCGGCTGGCCGAGGATGTGTATCCCAACCAGCCCAATGTCCGCCGCTACACCGTGGACTTCAAGGCCGCCCTGTTCGCTGACCCGCGTTTCTCGGTCGACACCATTGGCCCATTCGTCCTGGCCATCCGCAAGCCGGTGGCGAGCGGCTGATGGCAACCGAGACCCCGCCGAAAGCGGCCCAACAGCTAGCCCAATTGCCCTGCTCTCCCCCGCAAGCGGGTGGGGGCACCTCCCGTTTGCGGGGGAGAGCCCCCACCTCACGCCGCTCCGCGGCGCGCATCGTCGCGGAGCTAGCATCTACCTCCGTGAGCGACGCGGGAGCAAACTACCGGATCGCTCGGTTCGTCGCCGTCTTCGCCGGCCTGCTCGGGGCCGTCCTGGCGATCGCCACCCCGCTGCTGCCGGTCAACCAGACCACCGCCCAACTGAACTGGCCCCAGAACGGCACCTTCAACAGCGTCGAAGCGCCGCTGATCGGCTACGTGGCCACCGAACTGAACATCACCGTCCCGTGCCAAGCCGCCGCCGGCCTCGCCGGCGCGCAAAACACGCTGTTGTCCACGGTGCCCAAGCAGGCCCCGAAGGCCGTCGATCGTGGCCTGCTCGTCCAGCGCACCAACGACGACCTGGTGCTGATAGTGCGCAATGTCCCGGTGGTCAGCGCGCCGCTGAGTGAGGTGCTTGGCCCCGCCTGCCGGCGGTTGACCTTTACCGCGCGCGCCGACAGGGTCACCGCCGAATTCGTCGGGCTCACACAGGGACCCAACGCCGAGCATCCCGGCGCACCGCTGCGCGGGGAGAAAAGCGGCTACGACTTCCGGCCCCAAATCGTCGGCGTGTTCACCGATCTGACTGGGCCGGCGCCGGCGGGGCTGAACTTCTCGGCGACCGTCGACACCCGCTACAGCAGCTCCCCGACGCCGCTGAAAATGCTCGCGATGGTCCTCGGGGTGGTACTGACCGGCGCCGCCCTGCTCGCGCTGCACGTCCTGGACACCGCCGACGGCACCCGGCACCGACGCTTCCTGCCCCCGCGCTGGTGGTCGATCGGCGGCCTGGACGCCCTGGTCATCACCGTGCTGACGTGGTGGCATTTCGTCGGGGCCAACACCTCCGACGACGGGTACATCCTGACGATGGCCCGGGTGTCGGAGCACGCCGGGTACATGGCGAATTACTACCGCTGGTTGGGCACCCCCGAGGCGCCGTTCGGCTGGTACTACGACCTGCTCGCGCTGTGGGCGCATGTCAGCACCACCAGTGTGTGGATGCGGCTGCCGACCCTGGCGATGGCGCTGACCTGCTGGTGGGTGATCAGTCGCGAAGTCATCCCCCGGCTCGGGCACGCGGTCAAACGCAGCCGGGCCGCGGCGTGGACGGCGGCGGGAATGTTCCTGGCGGTCTGGCTGCCGCTCGACAATGGCCTGCGGCCCGAGCCCATCATCGCCCTGGGCATCCTGCTGACCTGGTGTTCGGTCGAGCGCGCGGTGGCCACCAATCGGCTGTTGCCGGTGGCGGTCGCCTGCATCGTCGGCGCACTGACGCTGTTCTCCGGGCCGACCGGCATCGCGTCCATCGGCGCGCTGCTGGTTGCGATCGGGCCGCTGCGAACCATCGTCCACCGCCGGTCCAAACAGTTTGGCGCGTTGCCGCTGCTGGCCCCCATCCTGGCCGCGACCACCGTCACGGCGATCCTGATCTTCCGCGACCAGACCGTGGCCGGCGAGATGCAGGCGACCGCCCTCAAGCGCGCGCTCGGGCCCAGCCTGAGCTGGTTTGACGAGCACATCCGCTACGAACGGCTGTTCATGGCCAGCCCCGACGGATCCGTGGCCCGCCGCTTCGCGGTGCTCGCGTTGGTCCTCGCGCTGGCGATATCGGTGGCAATGTCGTTGCGCAAGGGCCGAATTCCGGGCACGGCCGCCGGACCCAGCCGCCGCATCATCGGCATCACCGTCATCTCGTTCCTGGCGATGATGTTCACTCCCACCAAGTGGACACACCACTTCGGGGTGTTCGCGGGGCTGGCGGGATCGCTGGGGGCGCTGGCCGCGGTCGCGGTGACGAGCGCGGCAATGCGGTCCCGCCGCAACCGCACGGTGTTCGCCGCGGCGGTGGTGTTTTTGGTGGCGCTGTCATTCGCCAGCGTCAACGGCTGGTGGTATGTGTCCAACTTCGGTGTGCCGTGGTCGAATTCGTTCCCCGAATGGCGGTATGGCTTTGCGACCATGCTGCTCGGTCTGACGGTGCTGGTCCTGCTACTGGCCGCGTGGTTCCACTTCGTCGCCACCGATAACGGCCCACCCACCACCCGCTATGGGGCACGGCTGGCCGGAATCGTCGAGTCCCCGTTGGCGATTGCGACGTGGTTGCTGGTGCTTTTCGAGGTGGCATCGCTGACCCTCGGGATGACCGCTCAGTACCCGGCGTGGTCGGTGGGCCGGTCCAACCTACAGGCGTTGACCGGTCTGTGGAGCGGCTCGGCCTGCGGCTTGGCCGAGGATGTGCTGGTCGAGCAGGACCCCAACGCCGGCATGCTGACCCCCGCGACCGCCCCGGTGGCCGACGCGCTGGGCGCCGGCCTATCGGAAGCCTTTACACCCAATGGCATCCCCGCTGACGTGCGTGCCGACCCGGTGATGGAACGCCCGGGCGACCGCAGTTTCATCAGCGACGACGGGCTGATCACCGGCAGCGAACCCGGCACCGAGGGCGGCACCAACCCGGCACCCGGAATCAACGGCTCGGTCGCGCGACTTCCCTATAACTTGGATCCGGCCCGCACGCCGGTGCTGGGCAGCTGGCGGTCGGGCATCCAGGTACCCGCCATGCTGCGGTCGGCGTGGTACCGGCTGCCGCCCGCGGATCGGCGGGGCAGGGCGCCGCTGCTGGTGGTCACCGCGGCCGGCCGCTTCGACCCCCGCGAGGTCCAGGTGCAATGGGCCACCGATGAGGGAGCCGCCACGGGACACCCGGGCGGTTCATTGGGATTCGCCGACGTCGGCGCGGCGCCCGCCTGGCGCAACCTGCGCGCGCCGCTGTCCGCGATCCCGAGCACCGCCACCCGGGTTCGCCTAGTCGCCGACGACAACGACCTGGCGCCGCAGCACTGGATCGCACTCACACCACCGCGAATTCCGCAGGTGCAGACGCTTCAGGATGTGGTGGGCTCAACCGACCCGGTCTTCCTCGACTGGCTGGTGGGCCTGGCCTTCCCGTGCCAGCGACCGTTCGGCCATCAAAACGGCGTCGACGAAGCGCCGAAATGGCGCATCCTGCCGGATCGGTTCGGCGCCGAGGCCAACTCCCCGGTGATGGACAACAATGGTGGCGGCCCGCTGGGCGTCACCGAGCTCCTGATGCACACGACCACGGTGGCCAGCTACCTGAAGGACGATTGGTTCCGGGACTGGGGCGCGTTGCAGCGGTTGACGCCCTACTACCCCGACGCCCAGCCCGCGCACCTGCAGCTGGGAACCGTCACGCGCGGCGGTCTGTGGAACCCCGCACCGCTGCGCCGGGGTTAGCCTTAGCGGGAAACGTCGCGAACACGCCGTGATCAACCGTTCCGACGAATCCTCTACGTTTTGGGCTCTCAATCCGGTAGCTTGTGGCGGCATTCGGGCGCGCCAATGAGGGAGGCGATGGATGAGCGAGGCGGCGCAATCGGTTCACGGTTGTCAAGGCGCCACGAGCATCGACGCCATTCTGGGCGAAGCGCGAGTTCTCGTCCAACCGAGACTGCACGCCGTCGTGGAAACCCTTCCCGCTGAACTACTGCGGGTGGCCGATTTTCATGTGGGATGGTGGGGGATCGACGGTGGCAAAGATTCGCGAGGAGGCGGCAAAGCGCTGCGACCGGCCCTGACATCTGCATGTGCGCGCGGCGGGCGGTTCGGTGCGGCCGGCAATTCCAGCCGCGGCCGCTGTGGAGCTGGTGCACAACTTTTCGCTGCTGCACGACGACATCATGGACGGCGACCAACACGGCGACACCGTTTCACGGCGTGGGCGGCGTTCGGGGTGCCGAAGGCGTTGTTAACCGGTGACGCACTTTTCGTGCTGGCGGTGGATCTGGTAAGTAGTGGCGCGGCCGGAGAGGCCCTTAGGAGTGCCCTGCTGGAGATGTGCGCCGGCCAGTCCGAGGACCTGGCTTTTGAAGATCGGGCCGAGGCGGGGCGGTGGAGTTGCAGGCGTTGGCCCAATTAGTCGCGGCGCGGGTGTCGTGATGGGCGCAGGTCCGGTCCCGCCCGACGAGCGCGTGGTTCTGCTCGACGAATGCGGCGGCGCGATAGGTGCGGCTGACAAGGCCACCGTGCATACCTCTGAAACCCCGCTGCACCTCGCGTTCTCCACCTACGTCTTCGATCGCGAAGATCGACTGTTGATCACCCGGCGAGCCGCTACGAAACGGACCTGGCCGGGGGTGTGGACCAACAGCTGTTGCGGGCATCCACAGCCCGGCGAATCGTTGCCGAACGCCATCCGCCGGCGGCTCGCCGTTGAACTCGGGCTGATCGCCGACGTGGTCGACCTGATCTTGCCCGGTTTCCGCTACCGGGCAACGATGGCCGACGGCACGGTGGAAAACGAGATGTGCCCGGTGTACCGAGTCCGGGGTGGCAGGCGGATCCGACCGAACTCAGACGAAGTCGACGCCGTGCGCTGGATGCCCTGGGAACAGTTCGTTCGTGACGTCGCCGCCGGGACAATCACGCCGGTATCCCCTTGGTGTCGCGCACAATTGAGCCTTCTGACCGAGATGGGGCCGCGTCCGGCTGACTGGCCGGTGGCCGACGATTCCCGACTGCCCGTGGCCGCGCGCTCCGCCGAATAGCGCTACGGGTCCACTTTGCTCGCCGGGCGGTGCGACCTTCCCAGCGTGCGCACGCGTTGTCCGAAGTCCGCGAGCGCCTGCTCGAAGCATTCGCGGGTGAAGTCGGGCCACAGTTCATCCAGGAACAGCAGCTCGGAGTACGCCGACTGCCAGAGAAAGCCGTTGGACAGTGGCGCGTGTGACTAGGAGTAGGGCCAACTTGGCTCGCTCGTGCTGCAATGTTAAGAAAGTGTTTCTACTGAAAACTATTTCAGTGTCAGATTGTTGCACTAAGCTGCTTTGTCTCAGCGAGATTTTTTTCTCCGCGCCGTGGGCTTGTCCGGGCCGTGACATGAGCACGCGGTGACGCGCCCTGCTGTGGCCCTCGCGCTCGCTGCGGCCGGGATAACCGCGTATTCGCGCAGCTAGCGACCGTGTGACCGGGCAGCGATAGGAATCGTTGATCACCCGTCGCATTGCGGCGTCGCCGGTTCGGATGGGCGGCCGAGCTTGCCTGATCAACCGGTTGCGGCGGACGCGGTCGCGGGAGCGCAAGCTCTAGCCTCCCAGCAAGCGACGGTGCTGAAAAGCCATTGAGTCCGAACTACGTGGAGGCAAGCCCACATGTCACACGCGAACCTTGTCCCGACCAGCTGAGGATCCGGCGGTCGATCAACCAATGCTGATGATGGATTTCGGGGGCTTGCCCCCTGAGGTCAACTCCGGTCGCATGTATACCGGTCCAGGCTCGGGACCGATGATGGCTGCCGCGTCGGCCTGGGACGACCTGGCTTCCGAGCTGACCTGTGCGGCGGCCGGAATCGATTCGGTGATCTCGGAGCTGACCAGCTCGCCATGGGTCGGGCCCGCGTCGGCCGCTATGGCGGCCGCGGCACAGCCCTATGTGGCCTGGTTGAGTGCTACCGCCGCGCAGGCCGAAGCGGCAGGCGTGCAGGCCCGAGCCGCCGCCGCGGCCTATCAGACCGCTTTTGCAATGACGCTGCCTCCACCGGTGATCGCGGCCAACCGGGCCTTGTTGACCGTGCTCATCGCGACCAACCTCTTCGGCCAGAATGCACCGGCAATCGCGACCACCGAGGCGCAGTACGCCGAGATGTGGGCCCAGGACGCCGCCGCCATGTACGACTACGCCAGCTCCTCGGCGATCGCCTCGAGGTTCACCCCGTTCACGCCGCCGCCATCCATCACCAGCCCGGGCGCGGGCGCGGTGCCTCAATTGCCGCAGCAACTCTCGAATCGGTCGTTTCCGTGGTTCTCCGCGATCATCGCGTGGCTGGAGGCGGAATTGGCCGGCCTGTCGCCGGCCGACGAGCTCGCCTTGGCCGGTCTCATTACGACCGCTGAAGGATTCGTTTACGACGGCGGCGGCTTTACCTTGAACATCTTGCAGATAGCGCAGTTGCTGATCGCCGGGCGGGGCGGAGCAACGACGGCCGCTGCGAGCGCGCTGGCGGGCCCGGGCACGGCAGGTCTCGGCCCGGGCTTGGCGCGCGCGGGCGGCCCAGGCGTGTCGGCACTTTTGGGCCGGGCCGAGCTGATCGGGCGGATGTCGGTGCCGTCGAGTTGGGCGTCATCGCCCTCGATGCCAAGCGTCGATACTGCACAGATGCCGGGCGCCGGCGTGCACCCCGGCCCGCCAGGCGGAACGGCGAGCCTGCTCCGGGGTATGCCAACGAGGAGGCCTGGGCGCACCGCAAGCTTTGCTCAGCGCCGGAATGGGTTCCGCCCCACCGTGATGCCACGCCCGGTGGCCGCCGGATAGCGCCCGACGCGCCCGACGAAGAGATAAGGGGTTCATAGCCAATGGATTTCGGAGCATTGCCGCCGGAGGTCAACTCCGCGCGCATGTATGCCGGTCCGGGTTCGGCACCGATGGTGGCCGCCGCGTCGGCCTGGAATGCGCTGGCCGCGGAGTTGAGCTCGGCTGCCACCGATTATGGCGCCGTGGTCAGCATGCTCAGCAGCGAGGAGTGGCTCGGTCCCGCCTCGACATCGATGGCCGAGGCGGTGGCCCCGTACGTGGCCTGGATGCGCGCGACGGCTGCCCAAGCCCAGCAGGCGGCGAGCCAGGCCGCCGCTGCGGCCGCGGCTTATGAGACCGCGTTTGCCTCGGTCGTGCCCCCACCGCTGATCGCGGCCAACCGTGCCCGGTTGGCATCGTTGGTTTCGACCAACGTCTTGGGCTTGAACGCCGCCGCTATCGCCACCACCGAAGCCCAATACGGCGAAATGTGGGCCCAGGACGCCCTGGCGATGTACACCTATGCCGTCTCGTCGGCCACCGCTTCTTCCGTCAAACCGTTTGCGGCGCCGCCACCGACCACCAACCCGGCGGCGCCGGCGCTGCAGGGCGCCGCCGTCGGCCAGGCCACGGGCACCGCGGCCGGTGCGGCCCTGTCCACCTTGTCACAACTGCTGTCTGAGCTGCCCAGCGCGCTGCAAGGCCTCTCCTCGCCCATTTCGGCCCTCTTCGCTTTCGCTGGACCGTCCGCGACCCCGGGATGGGCGCAGTGGCTGATCGACTGGCTCATACCTGTGTCACAGCTGATCTACAACACCACTGGGTTGCCCTATTTCGGCATCGGCATTGCCAACAGCCTTGTGACATCGGCCAAGGCGATGGGAATGATCGGCCCCGAAGCCGCCGAAGCTGCCGTCGGGGCCGCGCCGGCGGCCGCCGCCGCAGCAAGCGTGGGAGGCCCGCTTGGCGGCGGTGGGCCGATAGCGGCGGGGTTGGGCGGCGCGGCCTCCATCGGCAAGCTGTCGGTGCCGCCGGCCTGGGCAGGGACAGGCCCGGGGCCATCCGCTGTCCACGCGCCCCTGCAGCGGGTCAGCCAGGTGGTCGAGCCTCCTGACGTCGGGTCGACCGGAAACCTGTTGGGTGGCTTGCCGCTGGCCGGTGCAGGCGCGAACGTGGCGGGTGCCGGGCCCCGATATGGGTTTCGTCCCACGGTGATGGCTCGCCCGCCTTTTGCGGGATAGCGTGATGGCGGCTTGCACCCGTTTGATGAGGACGTCGCACATGTCGCACGAAGTGTTCGCGGCCGACGCTGTTGAGGTCGCCCCGCACCTGCGTCGTGGTCTTGCCAACCGTCATATTCAGTTGATCGCGATCGGGGGTGCCATCGGCACCGGCTTGTTCATGGGTTCGGGGCGAACGATCTCTCACGCCGGTCCGGCGGTGCTGCTGGTGTACGCGATCATCGGGTTCTTCGTCTTTTTCGTGCTGCGCGCGATGGGTGAGCTGCTGCTGTCGAACCTGAACTACAAGTCGTTCGTCGATTTCGCGACCGACCTGCTGGGGCCCGCGGCGGGTTTCTTCCTGGGGTGGTCGTACTGGTTCGCCTGGGTGGTCACCGGCATCGCGGACCTCGTCGCGATCACGGGCTACACGCACTACTGGTGGCCCGACTTGCCGGCGTGGCTGCCGGTCCTGGTCACCGTCGGTGTGTTCCTGACGTTCAACCTGGTCGGCGTCCGCAACTTCGGGGAGATCGAGTTCTGGTTCGCGTTGATCAAGATCGTTGCAATCCTTGGCCTGGTCGTCGTTGGGATGATCCTGGTGTCGACCCATTTCGTGTCCGCACACGGCGACCGCGCCACGATCGAGAACCTCTGGAACGACGGCGGGTTCTTCGCGACCGGGTTCATGGGCCTGGTGAGCGGATTCCAGATCGCGTTCTTCGCCTACATCGGCGTGGAACTCCTCGGCACCGCCGCGGCCGAGACAGCCGACCCGCGCCGCACCCTGCCCCGGGCGATCAATGCCGTCCCGGTGCGGGTGGCGATCTTCTACATCGGGGCGCTGCTGGCCATCCTGACCGTGGTCCCGTGGCGGCGGATCGCCAGCGGTCAGTCGCCGTTCGTGACGATGTTCTCGTTGGCGGGGCTTGCCGCTGCGGCGTCGGTCATCAACTTCGTCGTCGTCACCGCAGCCGCGTCCTCAGCGAATTCCGGGGTCTTCTCCACCGGACGGATGCTGTTCGGCCTGGCCGACGAGGGCAACGCCCCGGCGCTGTTTCGCCGACTCAACCGCGGCGGCGTGCCGGCCCCCGCGCTGCTCGTCACGGCGCCGCTACTGCTGACCGCCATCCCGCTGCTGTACGCCGGCGGCTCGGTGATCGGCGCCTTTACCCTCGTGACCACCTTTTCGGCATTGTTGTTCATGTTCGTATGGGCGATGATCGTCGTCAGCTACCTGGTCTACCGTCGGCGACACCCCCAACGCCACGCCGACTCGACCTACCAGATGCCCGGTGGCATGCCAATGTGCTGGGCCGTCCTGGCTTTCTTCGGATTCGTGATCTGGACGCTGACCACCGAAACCGAGACCGCGATCGCCTTGACTTGGTTTCCCCTGTGGTTTGCGGTCCTCGCGGCCGGTTGGCTGATCGTTCGCCGCCGGCCCGGCCGCGCCGAGCAGTACCGCCTGTTCCAGGCCGAGATGAACGAGAAGACGTAAATGCCCCCGCACGCCCGGCGTGTCGCGGGCTTTCGCGTCTTCTCGGCATAGTCGCCGCGGCCCCGCATCCTCAAAGCACTCAGCGGCGTCGCATACGATCGACCCTCGTGCCCCACGACGGTAATGAACGGTCGCAACGGGTCGCGCGGCTCGTGGCCGTCGTCTCGGGAATCGCCGGTCTGTTGTTGTGCGCCGCGGTCCCGTTGCTCCCGGTGAGGCAGACCACGGCGACGATCGTCTGGCCGCAAAGCCTCACGACCGACGGGCACGTCACCCAGATCACCGCCCCACTGGTTTCCGGGGCGCCGCGTGCGCTGGACATCTCCATCCCCTGTTCGGCGATGGCCACCCTGCCCGCCGATGGCGGCCTGGTGCTGTCCACACTGCCGTCCGGCGGGGTGGACACCGGCAAACACGGGCTGTTCGTGCGCGCCAACAAGGACACGGTCGTCGCCGCGTTCCGGGACACGGTGGCCGCGGTGGCACCCCGCTCGGCGGTCGCCGCCGGAGCCTGCAGCGTGCTGCACATCTGGGCCGGCGTCGGCGGCGCCGGCGCGGATTTCGTCGGCATGCCCGGTGCCGTCGGAAAGCTGCCAACCGAAAAGAAGCCGCAGGTCGGTGGCCTCTTCACCGACCTGAAGGTCCCCGCACAACCGGGGCTGTCGGCCCGCATCGACGTCGACACCCGGTTCATCACCATGCCCACCGCCACAAAGAAGATCGCGATGGTCCTGGGCGCGCTGGCGGTCCTGGGCGCCATCCTCGCGCTGGCGGTCATGGACCGCCGCAGCCGGGGCAACCACCCGCCGGTCAGCTGGCGCTCCCTGATCGCTCCCCGGCTAGCGGGCGCGGCCACGTGGCTGGCCGACGCCGGTGTGATCGCCACCCTGCTGCTCTGGCATGTCATCGGCGCCACCTCCTCGGATGACGGCTACAACCTGACCATCGCCAGGGTCGCCCCGAAGGCGGGCTACGTGGCCAACTACTACCGCTACTTCGGCACGACCGAGGCACCGTTTGACTGGTACCTCTCGGTGCTGGCGCGGTTGGCGTCGGCCAGCACCGCCGGCGTGTGGATGCGACTGCCGGCCACGCTGGCCGGGATCGCGTGCTGGCTGATCATCAGCCGTTGCGCGCTACCGCGCCTGGGACCGGGCAAGGGCGGCCTGGCGTCCAACCGGGTGGCCGTGTTCACCGCGGGCGCGGTGTTCCTGGCCGCCTGGCTGCCGTTCAACAACGGCCTGCGGCCCGAGCCGCTGATCGCCCTGGGTGTGCTGGTCACGTGGATGTTGGTGGAGCGCTCGATCGCGCTAGGCCGACTGGCCCCGGCCGCGGTCGCCATCATCGTCGCGATGCTCACCGCCACGCTGGCACCGCAGGGGCTGATCGCGCTGGCCCCACTGTTGACCGGTTCCCGTGTTATCGCCCAGACGATTCGGCGGCGCCGGGCGACCGATGGCGTGTTGGCACCGCTAGCCGTCCTGGCGGCGTCGTTGTCGTCGATCACCGTGGTGGTGTTCCGGGACCAGACGCTGGCCACGGTCGCCGAGTCCGCCCGCATCAAATACAAGGTCGGGCCGACGATCGCCTGGTATCAGGACTTCCTGCGCTACTACTTCCTCACGGTCGAGAGCAACGCCGACGGTTCGATGGCGCGGCGGTTCGCCGTGCTGGTGCTGCTGCTGTGCCTGTTCGGGATGTTGTTCGTGCTGCTGCGCCGCGGCCGGGTGCCGGGGTTGGCCGGCGGACCGGCCTGGCGGTTGATCGGCACCACCGCGATCGGCCTGCTGCTGTTGACGTTCACCCCCACGAAGTGGGCCGTGCAGTTCGGCGCGTTCGCCGGACTGGCGGGCGCGCTGGGGGCGGTCACCGCGTTCACCGTCGCCCGGATCGGCCTGCACAGCCGGCGCAACCTGGCGCTGTATGTCACCGCGCTGCTGTTCGTGCTAGCGTGGGCCACCTCGGGCATCAACGGATGGTTCTACGTCGGCAACTACGGGGTGCCGTGGTATGACATCCAGCCCGTCATCGCCAGCCACCCGGTGACGTCGATGTTTCTGACGCTGTCGATCGTCACCGGACTGCTGGCGGCGTGGTACCACTTCCGCATTGACTACGCCGGGCACACCGAGGTGAAGGACAACCGGCGCAACCGCGTCCTGGCCTCCGCGCCGCTGCTGGTGGTCGCGACGATCATGGTCCTCGGCGAGGTCGGCTCGATGGCCAAGGGCGCGGTGTCCCGCTACCCCCTGTACACCACGGCCAAGGCCAACCTGGCCACTGTGATTTCCGCGAGCCCCGGCCCGCGCCCCACCAGCTGCGCCATGGCCGACGACGTGCTGGCCGAACCCGACCCCAATGCCGGCATGTTGCAACCGGTTGGCGGGCAGACCTTCGGACCCGACGGCCCGCTCGGCGGCGTCAACCCGGTGGGCTTCAAACCCGACGGCGTGGGCGACGACCTGAAGTCCGACCCGGTGGTGAGCAAGCCCGGGGTGGTCAATTCCGACGCGTCACCGAACAAGCCGAACGCGGCCATCACCGACTCGGCGGGCACCGCCGGAGGCAAGGGCCCGGTCGGGGTGAACGGGTCGCACGCGGCGCTGCCGTTCGGCCTGGACCCGGCCCGCACCCCGGTGATGGGCAGCTACGGCGAGAACAACGTGGCCGCGACGGCCACCTCGGCGTGGTACCAGCTGCCCGCCGATTGGAAGGAGCACATCGGGGCCCAGCCGATCGTGGCGGTCGCCGCCGCCGGCGCCATCTGGTCCTACAAAGAGGACGGCGACTTCGTCTATGGCCAGTCGCTGAAACTGCAATGGGGCGTGACCCGCCCCGACGGCGGCATCGCGCCGCTCGGGGAGGTGTATCCGATCGACCTCGGGCCGCAGCCGGCATGGCGCAACCTGCGCTTCCCGCTGACCTGGGCCCCGCCGGAGGCCGATGTGGCACGCATCGTCGCCTACGACCCGAACTTGAGTTCCGAGCAGTGGTTCGCGTTCACGCCGCCGCGAGTCCCCGTATTGGAAACGCTGCAGCAGTTGATCGGATCGCGGACCCCGGTGCTGATGGACATCGCGACGGCGGCCAATTTCCCTTGCCAACGGCCATTTTCCGAGCACCTAGGTGTCGCCGAACTGCCGCAGTACCGCATCCTGCCCGACCACAAGCAGACCGCGGTGTCGTCGAACTTGTGGCAGTCCGCTTCGACCGGCGGGCCGTTCCTGTTCACCCAGGGGCTGCTGCGGACGTCGACGATCTCGACGTACCTGCGTGGCGACTGGTATCGCGACTGGGGTTCGGTGGAGCAGTACTACCGCCTGGTACCGGCCGCGCAGGCGCCGGAAGCCGTTGTCCAACAGGGCTTTATCACAGTGCCCGGCTGGAGCCGGCAAGGACCGATTAGGGCGCTCCCATGACACAGAGCGCGAGCAGACGCAAAAGCACCCGAAATCGGGCGATTTCGGGTGCTTTTGCGTCTGCTCGCAAGCGGGTGGGGGTGACGCGCTGGGTTGCCACCATCGCGGGCCTGATCGGCTTCGTGCTGTCGGTCGCGACGCCGCTGCTGCCCGTCGTGCAGACCACCGCGACGCTGAACTGGCCACAAAATGGGCGCCTGAATAGCGTTACGGCGCCGTTGATTTCGCTGACGCCGGTCGATATGACCGCCACCGTGCCGTGCGGCATCGTGCGCGACCTGCCACCCGCCGGCGGGGTGGTACTTGGCACCGCGCCGAAGCAGGGCAAGGACGCCAATCTCAACGCGTTGTTCGTCGTCGTCAGCACCCGGCGCGTCGACGTCACCGACCGCAACGTGGTGATCCTGTCCGTCCCGCGGGAGCAGGTCGCCTCCCCGCAATGCCAGCGCATCGAGATCACGTCGACCCGTGCCGGCACGTTCGCCACGTTCGTCGGGTTGACCGACCCGTCGGGCAAGCCGCTGCGCAGCGGCTTCCCCGATCCGAACCTGCGCCCGCAGATCGTCGGGGTGTTCACCGATCTGACCGGTCCCGCGCCGCCCGGGCTGCGGCTGTCGGCGACCATCGACACCAGGTTCTCCACCACCCCGACGACCCTGAAGCTGCTAGCGATCGTGGGCGCGATCGTGGCCACCGTCGTCGCGCTCATCGCGCTGTGGCGCCTCGACCAGCTGGACGGCCACCGGATGCGCCGGATGATTCCGGCGAACTGGCGCACCTTCACCCTGACCGACGCCGTGGTGATCTTCGGCTTCCTGCTCTGGCACGTCATCGGCGCGAACTCCTCCGACGACGGCTACATCCTGGGCATGGCGCGCGTCGCCGACCGTGCCGGCTACATGTCCAACTACTTCCGCTGGTTCGGCAGCCCGGAGGATCCGTTCGGCTGGTATTACAACCTGCTGGCGCTGATGACCCACGTCAGCGACGCCAGCCTGTGGATGCGGCTGCCGGTCCTGATCGCCGGGCTGGTGTGCTGGCTGCTGCTGTCGCGTGAGGTGCTGCCCCGACTCGGGCCGGCGGTGGCGGCCAGCAAGCCCGCCAACTGGGCGGCCGCGATGGTGCTGCTGACCGCGTGGATGCCGTTCGACAACGGCCTGCGCCCCGAGCCCATCATCGCGCTCGGCTCGCTGGTCACCTACGTGCTGATCGAGCGGTCCATGCGATACAGCCGGCTGACACCGGCCGCGCTGGCCGTCGTCACCGCCGCGTTCACCCTGGGTGTGCAGCCCACGGGCCTGATCGCGGTGGCCGCCCTGGTCGCCGGCGGCCGGCCGATCCTGCGGATCTTGGTGCGCCGTCATCGCGTGGTCGGCACGTGGCCGCTGGTGGCCCCGCTGCTGGCGGCCGGTTCGGTCATCCTCCCCGTGGTCTTCGCCGACCAGACTCTGTCAACGGTGTTGGAAGCCACCAGGATTCGCACCGCGATCGGGCCCAGCCAGGCGTGGTACACCGAGAACCTGCGCTACTACTACCTGATCCTGCCCACCGTGGACGGTTCGCTGTCGCGCCGATTCGGCTTCCTGATCACCGCGGTGTGCCTATTCACCGCGGTGTTCATCATGTTGCGGCGCAAGCGAGTTCCCGGCGTCGCGCGCGGTCCGGCGTGGCGGCTGATGGGCATCATCTTCGCCACCATGTTCTTCCTGATGTTCACCCCCACCAAGTGGGTGCACCACTTCGGATTGTTCGCCGCGGTGGGAGCGGCGATGGCCGCGCTGACCACCGTGCTGGTGTCACCGGCGGTGCTGCGTTGGTCACGCAACCGGATGGCGTTCCTGGCGGCGCTGCTGTTCATGCTGGCGTTGTGCTTCGCCACCACCAACGGCTGGTGGTACGTCTCGAGCTACGGCGTGCCGTTCAACAGCACCATGCCGAAGGTCGCCGGAATCACGGTCAGCACAATATTTTTCGTTCTGTTCGCGATCGCCGCACTGTACGCGGCCTCGTTGCACTTCGCTCCCCGGGGCAGCGGCGAGGGCCGGTTGAGCCGCGCTGTGACCAGCGCCCCGGTGCCCGTCGCCGCCGGCTTCATGGCGCTGGTGTTTGTCGCGTCGATGGTAGCCGGGGTCGTGCGCCAGTACCCCACCTACTCCAACGGCTGGGCAAACCTGCGGGCCTTCACCGGCGGCTGCGGGCTGGCCGACGACGTGCTCGTCGAGCCGGACACCAACGCGGGATTCATGACGCCTCAGCCCGGCGATTACGGCCCACTCGGTCCGCTGGGTGGTGTGAACCCGGTGGGGTTCACACCCGACGGGGTGCCGGACCATACCGTCGCCGAGGCGATCGTGATGAAGCCCAACCAGCCTGGCACCGACTACGACTGGGATGCGCCGACAAAACTGAAGACCCCGGGCATCAATGGTTCCAGTGTGCCGCTGCCCTACGGGCTGGACCCCGCGCGGGTTCCGCTGGCCGGCACCTACACCTCCGGCGTGCAGCAGGAAAGCCGACTCACGTCGGCGTGGTACTGGCTGCCCAAACCGGACGACGGACATCCGCTGGTGGTGGTGACCGCCGCGGGCAAGATCGCCGGCAACAGCGTGCTGCACGGCTACACACCGGGGCAGACCGTGGTGCTGGAATACGGCAAACCCGGCCCGGACGGCAACGTGGTTCCCGCTGGGCGGCTGGTGCCCGACGACCTGTATGGCGAGCAGCCGAAGGCCTGGCGCAACCTGCGCTACGCCCGAGACAAGGTTCCCGCCGACGCCGTCGCGGTCCGGGTGGTCGCCGAGGACCTGTCGCTGACGCCGGAAGACTGGATCGCGGTGACCCCGCCGCGGGTGCCGGACCTGCGCTCGCTGCAGGAATACGTCGGCTCGACGCAGCCGGTGCTGCTGGACTGGGCGGTGGGGCTGGCATTCCCGTGCCAGCAGCCGATGCTGCATGTCAACGGCGTCACCGAGATCCCGAAGTTCCGCATCACACCGGACTACTCGGCTAAAAAGATGGACACCGACACCTGGGAGGACGGCGTCAACGGCGGCCTGCTGGGCATCACCGACCTGCTGTTGCGGGCCCACGTCATGGCCACCTACCTGTCCCGGGACTGGGGCCGCGACTGGGGGTCGCTGCGCGAGTTCGACACCCTCGTGGACGCCCCTCCCGCACAATTGGACTTGAGTACAGCAACGCGCAGCGGACTGTGGTCACCGGGTCAGATCAGGATAAAGCCATAAAAATGGTTTAGTTGCGCAAATAACCGTCGATACCGTTCTTCGTTGGGTGGGGATGTAACGGGTAAAGACGGTGGGGACGATGCGCACGCTGACACGCTCGGCGACATTTGCGGCGGCAGTCACCGTGGTGTCGTTCTTGGGGGCGACGTTTGCGGTTGACCGGGCCGAGGCGCCGCCGGGGTCGACCGGTGCCACGACGGTTGTTTTGGACGCGGCTCTGCGGCGTTGCGATTTCAGCCGCATCGCCACCGCGGCGATGGTGCCACGCCCGATGCTGGGCACGGGCATAGCCTTCATCCACGCGTCGAGGTCGAGCGTGGTCGCGGAGGTGCGTGTGACGATCCCCAACCAGCCGGGCACCCACTACGACGTCGGCCTGATCCAGCACCCGCGGCCGTCGTCGGCCACCTGTGGTCCCGGCGACCCGGGCACCGCCTTCGCCGGCCTCGACACCGACGCGGCCGCCAACGGAACGGTGGCCATTCGAGACGATATTCGGCCCGGCACCACCGGCGTCTGGGTGATCGTCGCGCGCCCGACCCGAATTCCCGGCCGAGTGCTACACGTCCGAGTTCGTGGTGCCCGTATAGGCCGACATAAGCCGACGAGGGGACTACCCCTCAGACCTTGTGCCGGGCTCGTTCGTCGGCCTGCTCCTGTTCGGCCGCGGTAACGACGAGCGCGTCCGAGCCCGGAAACACCGTTGTCACATGGTCGTTCGGCCAGCGCACCACATACGGCGGTGCGCCATCGGTCCCGTGCACCTCGGTGATCAGCCCACGCTGATCCGCCAGCTCCGTCGTCGTGCCCTTGATCACGAGCCAGTCACCTACGTTGGCCTTCATCCTCGACTCCCTTGTCGTTGGCTGCACGTCCCATCATGCCCCTCGGCCGGCTGGCTGGGCGAGGGGAAAAAAGTCACCGATAGACGAATGACCTAAACCAACGGGACTTCGGTCCCTATCGCGGCAATTCGGCTCAGTGGTCCGATACAGGTGTCAAATGGAGGTATGGCCATGAACGTTTCACCACAGTCGCAGGCCCGGACGCGCATGTTCGCCCGCGTGCTCGGACCCTTCCTTGTCATCGTTGATGTCATCGCAGTGGCGCGCGCTTCGGACATGCGGTCGCTAATTTCCCAGTTCGAGGCCAATTCACTGTGGGCCTGGGTGGCCGGCGCGTTTATCTTGGTGTTTGGCCTTGTCATCGTCGCCGGTCACCAATACTGGCGAGGCGCCGCGGCGATCATCGTGTCCCTGCTGGGCTGGCTTGTGACGTTGCGCGGCCTGTTCCTGCTGGCTTTTCCCAAGGCTGTCGCTTCGGTAGCCAACGCGATGATCGGCGCGCAGGCGTGGTGGGTGGCGCTCTGCGTTGTCTTCACGCTGGTCGGGCTGTACCTGACCTACGTTGGCTGGGCCCCGACTCCCAGTCGGCCGACGCAGCAAACGGCAAGGGTCAACCCGGATCTTCCCCGGGCCGCGTGATTGCGGGTGAACCGGTGGACGCGGCGAATCGGCGATCCCCGTCTGGTCTTCGTCACCGGCCCACATCGAGTTGATGCCCCGCCGGCCCGGGCGATGGTGACCTTGCCAAACAGCGGCGGGTTGGCATAGCAACAACACATGAGCGAATACGCCGCCGAGGCCGTCGACCGGCTCGCATTTTCGACCCCGGAAAAATCCGAGCGCTACCGCACGGAGAACTATCCGGGCGCTATCGGTCTCAACTGGTACCTCACCGATCCCACGTTGCAGCACATGATGGCGTACTACCTGCAGCCGGACGAGCTGGCGTTCGCACAACCGCACCTGACGCGAATCGGTGACCTGATGGGCGGCCCGGTGGCGCGGTGGGCCGAGGAGACCGACCGCAACCCACCCCGGCTCGAGCGCTACGACCGGTGGGGACACGACATCAGCAGGGTCGTCATGCCGGCGTCGTTCACCCAGTCCAAACGCGCGGTTCTGGATGCCCAGCAGGCGTTGCGTCACGAGGCGCGACGTGCATCCGTGAGCCCGTCACTGGCGATGTTCGCGTCCAACTACCTGCTCAACCAGGCCGATATCGGGATGGGCTGCGCTTTGGGCACCGGCGGCGGCATGGTCCAGTCGCTGGTGGCCGCCCACGCACCGGCCGATGTGGCCGACCACGTCCTGGCCAAGTTCGATTCCGGCGAGTGGGCCGGCGAAACGGCGCAGCTACTGACCGAGCGGACCGGCGGTTCGGATCTGGGGGCGCTCGAGACGACCGCTCGACGCAGCGGGGACGCCTGGCTGCTGAACGGGTTCAAATGGTTCGCGTCCAACTGCGCAGGCGAGGCGTTCGTCGTGCTGGCCAAACCCGAGGGCGCCCCCGACTCGACCCGTGGCGTCGCCAACTTCCTGGTGCTGCGCACGCGCCGCGACGGTTCGCGCAACGGGGTGCGCGTCCGCCGCCTGAAGGACAAGCTGGGCACCCGCTCGGTCGCCTCCGGCGAGGTCGAATTCGTCGACGCCGAGGCCTTCCTGCTGTCCGGCGAACCCTCTGCAGATTCGGGCCCGTCCGACGGCAAGGGACTCGCTCGCATGATGGAGCTGACCAACGCGGCGCGGCTGGGTATCGCCTTGTTCGCGCTGGGCAACGCGCGCCGCGCGTTGGTCGAATCGCTGTGCTACGCCGGGGCGCGCCGCGCGTTCGGCGGCGCGCTGATCGACAAGCCGCTCATGCGCCGCAAGCTCGCCGAGATGATCGTCGACGTCGAAGCGGCGCTGGCGCTGGTGTTCGACGGCACCGGAGCAACCAACCACCGCCAGCCCAGAAGCATCCGGCAACGCATCGCGGTGCCGGTCACCAAGCTCAAGGTCTGCCGGCTCGGGATCACCGCGGCGTCCGACGCGATCGAGATCCACGGCGGCAACGGCTACATCGAGACCTGGCCGGTGGCAAGGATTTTGCGCGATGCGCAGGTCAACACCATCTGGGAGGGCCCGGACAACATCCTGTGCCTCGACGTGCGGCGTGGCATCGAGCAGACCCGCGCCCACGAGACGTTGTTGGCGCGGTTGCATGACGCGGTGTCGGTCTCCGATGACGACGAAACCACCCGCCTGGTCGCGGGCCGCATCGACGATCTCGACGCGGCGATCGCGGCCTGGACGAAACTGGACCGGGATATCGCCGAGGCCCGGCTGTTCCCGCTGGCCCAGTTCATGGGCGACGTCTACGCCGCGGCGTTGCTCACCGAGCAGGCGGCCTGGGAGCGGGAAACCCTTGGCGCCGAACGAAAGGCGCTCGTCGCCCGGCTCTACACGCAGCGGTATCTCGCCGATCGCGGGCCGCTGCGCGGCATCGACGCCGATTCCGACGATGCGCTGGACCGTTTCGACGAGCTGGTCGACGGGGCGTTTGACCGCGAGCAGACGCAAACTCGCCCAATTTCGTGACGAAATGGGCGAGTTTGCGTCTGCTCGCGGTCAAACCGGGATCAGCCCATGCTTGCGCGCGACGCGCCACCACTGCTGCTTGTCGCGCAGCAGGTGCATCGACTTGCGCAGCAGTAGCCGGGTGTCGTGCGGGTCGATCACCGCGTCGATGAATCCGCGCTCGGCGGCGATCCACGGGATCGCCATGTTGAGGTTGTAGTTCTCCACGAACGACTTCCGAATGGCCTGCGCCTCAGGCGCATTCGGGTCCGGGAAACGCTTCATCAACAGCTGCGCGGCCCCGTCGGCGCCGATCACCGCGATGCGCGCGGTGGGCCAGGCGAAGTTCAGGTCCGCGGCCAGCTGCTTGGATCCCATCACCGCGTACGCGCCGCCGTAGGACTTTCGGATGGTGATCGTCACCTTCGGCACGTCGGCTTCGACCACCGCGTACAGGAACCGCCCGCCGCGCTTGATGATCCCGTTCTTCTCCTGCTCGACCCCCGGCAGGAATCCGGGGGTGTCTACGACGAACACGAGGGGGATCCGGAACGAGTCGCAGAACCGGATGAATCGCGCGGCCTTGTCGGAGGCCTCGTTGTCGATCGCCCCGGACATGTGCATCGGCTGGTTGGCCACGACGCCGACCGGGCGACCACCCACCCTCGCGTAGCCGGTGATGATCGCCTGCCCGGCTTGTGCTGCAACATCGAGGAAATCACCGTCGTCGAAGATTCGCAACAGGATTTCGTGCATGTCGTAAGCCATGTTGTCCGAGTCGGGCACGATCGAGTCGAGCTCCAGGTCGTGTGGCGTGATCTCGGGCTCCAGCCCGGGGTTCACGATCGGCGCGTCGTCAAAGCAGTTGCCGGGCAGAAAGGACAGGAAATCGCGCACGTACTGCAAGGCGGCGGCCTCGGACTCGACGACTTGGTGGATATTGCCATATGTGGCTTGGTAGTCGGCCCCGCCCAACTCGTCGAGTGTGACGTCCTCGCCGGTGACGTCCTTGATGACGTCGGGTCCGGTGACGAACATGTAGCCCTGGTCGCGCACCGCGACCACAAGATCCGTTTGGATCGGCGAATACACCGCTCCCCCAGCACATTTGCCGAGAATGATGGAGATTTGTGGAACAACCCCACTCAACAGCTCGTGGCGGCGGCCCAGCTCGGCATACCATGCCAGCGAGGTGACGGCATCCTGGATCCGGGCGCCTCCGGAGTCGTTGATCCCGATGATCGGGCAGCCGACCATCGCGCACCACTCCATCAGCCGGGCCACCTTGCGGCCGAACATCTCGCCGACCGTGCCGCCGAACACCGTCTGGTCGTGGGAGAACACCCCGACCGGGCGGCCGTTGATCAAGCCGTGGCCGGTGACCACGCCGTCGCCGTAGAGCGCGTTGGGATCCCCGGGTGTCTTGCACAGCGCCCCGACCTCGAAGAAGGTGCCCGGATCGACGAGGGCGTGGACGCGGGCACGGGCACTCGGGATACCTTTTTTGTCGCGCTTGGCGGCGGCCTTCTCACCGCCGGGCTCCTTGGCCAGCTCCAGCTTTTCGCGTAGTTCGGCCAGCAGCTCGGCGGTGGTCTTAGTGCTCACTTGCGGCCCTCTGTTCAGCCTCGATGTCCTCCAACGCGCGGCTCATGTGTTCGCCCACCTTGGCGATGATCGGCTCGTCGATGGCCTGGATGTGCTCGCCACCGATCGGCACGACCTCGAGGTCGGAGACGTACTCGCCCCAGCCGCCGTCCGGTTTGCGGGTGGCGTACCGGGGCTCGAACATGATCGCGTCGTCATGGTAGCGATCGGCCATGTAGAGGGTGACGTGCCCGTCGTAGGGCTGAATCTCGGCGGTGTCGATCGCCCGGTTGTCCAGGTACGACGTCCGCTGGTGTTCGATGATCCCGGCCGGGATCTGCACCCCGCTCTGGCTGACGGCCTCGAGCACGAACCGGACCTGTCCCTCGTCGTCGAGCTCCTCGAGCTGCTCGTACGGGATCTCCGGGATGGTGACGTTGAACGTCTTCTCGGCGAACCGCGCGTAGCGGTCCCAGCGCTTGCGGATCTCCTCCTTGGTCTGCGGGATCTCCTCACCGGCGCGCACCGCGTCGATCAATCCGACGAACCGGACGTCCTTGCCCAGCCGCTTCAACCCGATCGCGCACGCGTAGGCCAACACCCCGCCCAGCGACCAGCCGACCAGAATGTAGGGCCCGTCGCCCTGCATCTCGACCAGCTTCGGCACATAGGCGGCCGCACGTTCTTCGATCGACCCCTCGACCCGTTCGAAGCCGTACATCGGTGTGTCCGCCGGCAACCGGCCCAGCAGCGGCTCGTACACCACCGTCGACCCGCCGGCCGGATGGAAAACGAACACCGGCAACTTCGGGCTGCCCTCGGGCCGCGCCCGCAGCGTGCGGACAAACCCGTCGATCGTGCCGGCCTCCAGGTAACCGCGCACCTTGTCGGCCAACGCCTCGATGTTGGACGAGCTCAGCACGTCCTCGGCGGTGATCGGCCCTTCGGCACGCTCGGAGAGCCGCTGCGCCATCTTGGCCGCGGTGGCCTCGTCCAGCTTGGGCAGCGGGTTGAAGATGCCGCCCGCCGACTTGCCGGTGACGATCGCCCAGGTCGCGAACGTGACCCGCTCGGCGGCATCACGTGGCGGCACGTCGGAGTTGAGTGCCTTGGCCACCGCTTCCGGGTTGAGCGCATCGGCGGCGGCCGCAAGGTTCGGCTGCCCGTCACCGGACGGGCCCCTAGGGTCCGTCGGCGCCGGCGGAAGCGGGACTTCCGACGCCGGCGGCGGTGCGGGCTCCGCCGGTGTCTCGGCGGTCTTGCCGTGGAGCAACTCGGCCTGTGCCCGGGCGATCTCTTCGGCGGTCTGCGTCTTCTGATGCTCGTGCAGCTGCTGAACCTCGTCGCGGTGCTCGACCGCGTACTCGATCAACTTCTCGACGTTGTAGAGGTTGGCGTCGCGCACCGCGGTCAACTGAATCGGCGGCAGGTCGAAGTCGTACTCCACCCGGTTCTTGATTCGCACCGCCATCAGCGAGTCCAGGCCCAGTTCGATCAGCGGCACCTCCCAGGGCAGGTCCTCGGGCTCGTAACCCATGGCCGCCCCGACGATGGCGCCCAGTCGATCCGCGATCGTCTCGCCCGAATCGGGTGACCATCGGCCCATGTCGGATATGTAGCGGGTGGTCAGGCTGTCGGTCAGGGTTTCCGCCTCTGGCTCCTCGACCGGGGCTTCCGGGGCCACCGGCACAGCGGCCGGCGCGGCAATCGCCGTGCCCGCACCGACTGCCGTCGGCAACACCGATTCCGAACCGGCGCGAGCCACCAGGGCGTCGTAGACCAGCGTGAAGGACTCGTCGATGCGCGCGTGCACCTGAACCGAAGCGCCGCCGGGGTGCCGCGTCATCGTCGTCACCAGCCGCGCGCCCTCGCCCGGCACCGCACGCTGCTCGGCAGCGGTCAACTGAGCGTCCGGAAGCAGCTGCGTCGCAGCGGCTTTCACCAACGCAGCCAGATCAGTATCGCCGGCCCGCGGCGCGTATTCCCAGACGTGGCGGCCGTCCGGCAGCGCGACGTGGGTGCCCGGCATGATCACCGACGCATCACCGGAGAAGTGCGCGGGCAGCCAGTGCTCTTTGCGCTTGAACCGCGTCGGCGGAATGTTCGCGTAGTCCTCTGGGCCAGACGCGCGAGTGAACAGAGTACGCATGTCCAGGTCGTGGCCGTAGACGTACAGCTGCGCCATGGTCGAGATCATCGACTCGACCTCGTCCTGTTTGCGAGCCAGCGTCGGGATCAGCTGGGCATCATGCAGGCCGGCGGCGGCCGTGGTCAGACCGACCTGCATCAGCGCCACCGGGTTGGGCGCCAGCTCCAGGAACGTCGTGTGCCCGCTGTCGACGGCGTTGCGAATCCCGTGGGTGAAGTAGACGGAATGCCGCAGCCCCTTCTTCCAGTAGTCGACGTCGTGGATCGGGTCGCTGCCGGGCTTGATGTAGCTGCCCTCGTGCACGGTCGAGTAGATCCCGCATGTCGGGCTCATCGCCTTGATGCCCTGCAGCTCGGCGGCGAGTTCGCCGAGCAGCGGGTCCATCTGCTGGGTGTGGCTGGCGCCCTTGGTCGCGAACTTGCGGGCGAACTTGCCCTCGGCTTCCGCGCGGGCGATGATCGCGTCCACCTGCTCGGGCGGGCCGCCGATCACGGTCTGGGTGGGCGCGGCGTACACGCACACCTCGAGATCGGGGAAGTCGCAGAACACCGTCTTGATCTCGTCGGCGGAGTACTCCACCAACGCCATCAACCGGATGTACTCGCCGAACAGCATCGCCTCGCCCTCGCCCATCAGGTGCGAGCGCGAGCAGATCGCCCGGGTGGCGTCGCGCAGCGACAGCCCGCCGGCGAAGTAGGCGCAGGCTGCCTCACCCAGCGACTGGCCGACCACCGCGGCGGGCTTGGCGCCGTGATGGCGGAGCAGCTCCCCCAGCGCGATCTGGATCGCAAAGATGGTGACCTGGGTGGTCTCGATGCCATAGTCCTGCGCGTCGTCCAGGATCAGCTCGAGCACCGAGTAGCCCAGCTCGTCCTGCACCAGGGCGTCGACCTTTTCGATCCACTCGGCGAAGACCTCGTTGCGCAGGTAGAGGCTCTTGCCCATCTTGCGGTGCTGCGCGCCGAATCCGGCGAGCACCCACACCGGGCCGTTGGTCACCGGGCCGTCGACACTGAACACGTTCGGCCGCTGCTTGCCCTCGGCGACCGCGCGCAGGCCCTTGACGGCCTCGTCGTGGTCGTGGGCCAGCACCACC
This sequence comes from Mycobacterium lacus, assembly GCF_010731535.1. NCBI lineage: Bacteria > Bacillati > Actinomycetota > Actinomycetes > Mycobacteriales > Mycobacteriaceae > Mycobacterium > Mycobacterium lacus. The sequence goes on along the minus strand of NZ_AP022581.1, from coordinate 4,716,685 downwards.
GCGCGGGAGCGGCCGTGGTTGCGCCGCGACAGCGATCGTCCGATCGACTCCAGCGACGACGCCCGGCCTTCGGGGCTTTCCATCCAGTCCGCCAGCTCGGCGGCGGCGGCCTTCTTGCGGGAGGTCAAGAACGCCGACACCGCCAGCGGGATCAGTGGGGGCGAAACTTCTTGGACCGCAAGCTCTTCCAGCGCCGCCGCCTTCAGCCGCAGCGCCTCCTCGGTCACGCCCGGCAGTTCCGGCTCGCCCTCCTCGGCCGCGGCGCTGTCGGTGATGATCTCGCCGTACTCGTCGAACCGCAGCGCGTGGCCTTCGTATGTGGGCGCCTCAGCCGGGGCCGGTTCGGCGGGGGCCATGGCTTCCGGCTCCGGCTCACGTTCGATCACGTCACGCGGCAACACCTCGCGCACCACCACGTGCGCGTTGGCGCCGCCGAACCCGAAGCTCGACACCCCGGCCAGGGCGTAGCCGCCGTAGCGCGGCCAGTCGGTGGCCGTGTCGGTGAACTTCAGGCGCAGCGCGTCGAAGTCGATGTACGGGCTGGGCCCGGCGAAGTTGATCGACGGCGGCAGCTTGTCGTGCTGCAGCGCCAGCACCACCTTGGCCATGCTGGCCGCGCCGGCCGCCGACTCCAGGTGTCCGACGTTCGTCTTCACCGCGCCCAGCAGCACCGGTCGATCGGCGGGACGGCCCCGGCCGACCACCCGGCCCAACGCCTCGGCCTCGATCGGGTCACCCAGGATGGTGCCGGTGCCGTGTGCCTCGATGTAGTCGACCGTGCGCGGATCGATGCCGGCGTCCTTGTAGGCCCGGCGCAGCACGTCGGCCTGGGCGTCCTGGTTGGGCGCGATCAGGCCGTTGGACCGGCCGTCGTGGTTGACCGCGCTGCCGGCGATCACGGCCAGGATCTGGTCGCCGTCGCGGCGGGCGTCGTCGACCCGCTTGAGCACCAACATGCCCCCACCCTCGGACCGGGTGTAGCCGTCGGCCTCGGCGGAGAAGGACTTGATCCGGCCGTCGGGGGCCAGCACCGCGCCGATCTCGTCGAAACCCAGCGTCACCATGGGAGTGATCAGGGCGTTCACCCCGCCGGCGATGACGACATCGGCCTCGCCGTTGCGCAGCGCCTGCACCCCCTGATGCACGGCCACCAGCGAACTCGAACACGCGGTGTCGATAGTGACCGACGGTCCGCGGAAGTCGTAGAAGTAGGACACCCGGTTGGCGATGATCGAGCTGCTGGTGCCCGTGATGGCGTACGGGTGGGCGACCGTTGGGTCGGACACGGCCAGGAAGCTGTAGTCGTTGGTCGAGCTGCCGACGTACACGCCGACGGCCTCGCCGCGCAGGCTGGAGGCCGGGATGCGGGCGTGCTCGAGCGCCTCCCAGGTCAACTCCAGCGCCATCCGCTGCTGCGGGTCGATGTTGTCGGCTTCGGTCTTGGCCACCGCGAAGAACTCGGAGTCGAAGCCCTTGATGTCCCTCAGGTAGCCGCCACGGGTGCGCGCCGAAGCGACGCGCGCGGCCAGCCGCGGCTCTTCGAGAAACTCCGACCAGCGGCCCTCGGGCAGGTCCGTGATCCCGTCGCGGCCCTCGAGCAGTGCTTGCCAGGTCTCCTCCGGGCTGTTCATGTCGCCGGGCAGCCGGGTCGACAGGCCCACAATCGCGATGTCGACGCGCTCCGCGGGGCCGGGGCGCGTCCAATCGACAGCATCCGAGTCGTCGGCCTGTTCGGGCTCGCCCTCGACGATCCGCGTGGCCAACGATTCGATGGTCGGATGCTGGAAGGCCACCGCGACCGACAGCGTGACACCGGTGAGGTCTTCGATGTCGGCGGCCATCGCCACGGCATCCCGGGACGCTAGGCCCAGCTCCACCATCGGCACCGATTCGTCGATGTCGTCGGGTGACTTGCCCACCGCCTTGCCCACCCAATTGCGCAGCCACTGCCGCATCTCGGGGACGGTGATATCTGTCTTGTTGGCGGGCAGGTTCTCCTGGGATTCGGCTATCTCAGACATACGTACCTTGCATTCAGGATTCCGTCGCGAAGACCGTCGGGGAACCCACGCCACTGCGCAGGCTGCCGTCGAGGTAGGCGGCACGGCAGGCACGGCGCCCGATCTTGCCGCTGGAGGTGCGCGGAATCGTGCCCGCGGATACCAGCAGCACGTCGCGCACGGTCACCCCGTGTCCCACGGCGATGGCCGCCCGGATGTCGTCGGCGATGGGCTGGTAGTCGAGCTTGTGCGCACCGGCGGCGCGCTCCCCGACGATCACCAGCTGCTCGGAGGTGTCCTCGGCGTCGAACTTCAGACCGGCATGTGGGTCGTCGAACACCGTCTGCGGCAATTGGTTAGCGGGCACCGAGAACGCGGCCACATAGCCGACGCGCAACGCCTTGGTCGCCTCCTGCGCGGTGTACTCGAGGTCCTGAGGGTAGTGGTTGCGGCCGTCGATGATGACGAGGTCCTTGATCCGGCCCGCGATGTAGAGATGCCCCTTGAAATAGGTGCCGTAGTCGCCGGTGCGCACCCACAGCCCGTCGTCAGGGGCTCCCTCGGCGTGCGACTCCGGGATCCGCGACTTGAGGATGTTCCGAAACGTCTCGGTCGTCTCCTCTTGCTTACCCCAGTAGCCGACGCCCAGGTTGTTGCCGTGCAACCAGATCTCACCGATCTGACCGTCGGGCAGCTCGCTGGCCGTGTCGACGTCGACGATGACCGCCCATTCGTCGACCCCGACCTTGCCCGCGGAGACCTGCGCGACGGCGTTCGGCGCGTCGGCGGCCACCTCGACGAAGCGCTGGTTGTTCAGCTCGTCGCGGTCGACGTGGATGACCGTAGGAGGCTCGTCCATCGGCGTCGTCGAGACGAACAGCGTCGCCTCGGCCAGACCGTACGACGGCTTGACCGCGGTCTCCTTCAAACCGTAGGGGGCAAACGCGTCAAAGAACTTGCGCATCGACGCCGGCGACACCGGCTCGCTGCCGTTGAGGATCCCCTTGACGTTGCTCAGGTCCAGGGGGGGCTCGTCGTCGCGGGGCAGGCCACGCATCGCGGCGTGTTCGAAGGCGAAGTTCGGCGCGGCCGAGAAGGTGCCGCCGGTCTCCCCCGGCTTGCGTGCCAGTTCGCGGATCCAACGGCCGGGCCGGCGGACGAACGCCGCGGGCGTCATAAAGGTGAAGGGGTGCCCAAGCACCGACGAAAGCAGCACCGTGATCAGGCCCATGTCATGGAAGAACGGCAACCAGCTGACCCCGCGGTCACCTTCACTGCCTTCCAGGGCATTGAGCACCTGCAACACGTTGGTGGGCAGGTTCAGATGGGTGATCTGCACGCCGCTCGGAATTCGGGTCGAGCCGGAGGTGTACTGCAGGTAGGCGGTGGTGCCTTCGCTGGCGTCCGGCTCTTGCCAGGTAGCGGCGACCTCGGTGGGCACCGCGTCGACGGCAATGACACGAGGCCGTTCCTTGGCCGAGCGGTTGCGGATGAACTTGCGGACACCTTCGGCCGAGTCGGTGGTGGTCAGGATCGTGGACGGGGAGCAGTCGTCGAGCACCGCGTGCAGCCGGCCGACGTGACCCGGCTCGGCCGGGTCGAACAACGGCACCGCGATCCGGCCGGAGTACAGCGCGCCGAAGAAGGAAATGAGGTAATCCAGGTTCTGCGGGCACAGGATGGCGATACGGTCACCGGGCTGGGTGACTTGCTGCAGGCGCGCTCCCACGGCGCGGTTGCGGGCGCTGAATTCGGACCACAGTATGTCGCGCGCGACACCGTCGCGTTCGGTGGAGAAGTCCAGGAAACGGTAGGCCAGCTTGTCGCCGCGAACCCTCGCCCATTTTTCGACGTGCCGGACCAGGTTGGTGTTCTCCGGGAACCTGATCTTGCCGTTCACGATGAACGGGTTGTGGTACGCCATGCCGCCCTCTCCTGTCACATCTTCTAAGGTCGGCTCCGCCGACGGTACATCTGCGCGCGGGCCAACCCACGAACGACACTCGCGCCCGCAAGCACCGATCGCTGCCCGCTTCGACCCGATCGGGTCAGCCACAAAGCTCTTAATTTTCTCTTAATGTTAAGGGGCGGCGCGCGGCAGACCAAATCACAAGGTACCGCTGATCGTGCCCGTCACCCGCATACTCACGCCCGCTTCACCCATGCTTGGGGTGTGGCGCGCGGTCAATCAGCCCGTGGGCCCAGTTCAGCGTCCACACCGTCGCCGGCACCCCGTCCAGGTTCCAGAAATCCGGTGTGGCATACATCGCGTGGACCGGCTGCCCGGCGCCACCGGCGAGTGTGCTCAGCGTGGTCGGCAGGTTGGCCGGACTGAACGCCTCCTTGGGAGCGGCACAAATCAGATCGCCGGGGGCGCAGATCTCGTTGGTCGTGCCGTTGAGCGCGCCGAAACCGCCCGGCCGCGGGCCGGTCATGGTCAGGCCGAGGCCCGACAGCACCGGCACCTCAGCGAGGGTGATCTCGGCGCCCTCGCCCTCCGGGTCCGGCCCGATCACGTTGCCCACCCCCTGCTCACGGCGGCCATCGGCGATCAGAGTCACGCCCAGTACCAGGTCGTCGTCGACCGGTCCGCGGCCGTTGCCGATATCGCTGGCGACGTCGCCGGCGATCACCGCACCCTGCGAAAAACCGATCAGCACGTAGCTGGTCAACGGGCACTTGTTGGTCATGTCCGTCAGCGCGGCCACCATCGCGCGGGTGCCCTCCGCCCGGCTGTCGTTGTAGGACATTTGACCGTCGGCGCTCATCGGATTGTGGAACTGCGCGGTGTAGGCAACCGTGTACGTCTGCACCCGCGCGGGGGCAAACTGCTGGGCGATCGGCCCAGTCACGTTGAGCAGCAACGCCTTCGGGTTCGCCGTCGGGGCGAGCGGGTTGTCCTGCGGGGACGATTCCCAGGTACCGGGAACGGCCACCAACTCGACGTCGGGGCAGGAGGCGTCCTGAAACGCGGGTCGGGGCTTGTGCGGGTGGGTTGTGGTCGAACCCGGGGGCAAGACGCCGGGCGGCACCGCGGTGGGCGGGTATTTAGGGCTGCGCAGCATGATCACCACGGCCACGATGACCAGCGCCACCACTGCGGCCATCGTGCAGGCTGCGATCCAGGCGAGGATTCGGTGACGTTTACGCCGGGCGTTGTTGGCCATGTTCTCCTGCTAACAGAGTCGGTAGGTCGCGTCGGGAGTGCGGTGGGGGGTAACGCGCACCTTCGCGCCCTAACTCACCCGCGCAGCGTGTGACGGGGACGTACCGCGCTCTGCCGCGCCAATTACACGGTACCGGGCCCGTCCGTCCGCGGGCGTCGCCAGCCGGCGGGCGCCGCCCGACTAGCGAATGGCGCCGACGATGTCGCCCGACATGGCACCCAGCTGCGCTGACCACGAGCCCCAACCGTTGTCACCGCCGCCCGGGAAGTCGAAGTGCCCGTTGTGCCCGCCGACGCTTCGGTACTGCTGGTAGAACATCCGGCTGTTGCCCATCGCCTCCCCGGCCTGGCCGATCATGGCGGCGGGATCACTTGCCCCCATATTGGTCGGACTCCAGACCCAAACCCGGGTGTTGTTCTGCGCCAGCAACGCGGCGTGCACGTACGGGTCGTGCCACTTCCACCGGCCCAACTGTGGGGCCCCCCACATTCCGTTGCCGTCCACGCCGCCGAACTGCTGCAGGCCAGCGAGGATCGAACCGTTGGTGGTGGTGTTGGACGGGTACAAAAACCCGGATAACGAGCCGGCGAAGCCGAACCGGTCGGGGTGGAAGGCGGCCAGAGCCATCGCCCCATAGCCACCCTGCGAAGCGCCGACGGCGGCATGGCCCCCGGGCGCCAGGCCCCGATTGGCTGCCAGCCAATCGGGCAGCTCGCCCGACAGGAAGGTGTCCCACTGCTTACTGCCGTCCTGCTCCCAATTGGTGTACATGCTGAACGCGCCACCCGCCGGCGCTACCACCGAGATCCCCTTGCCGGCAAGCGTGTTCATCGCATTGCCCGCGGTGACCCAGTTGCTGACGTCCGGGCCGGCGTTGAAGGCGTCCAGCAGGTACACCGCGTGCGGGCCGCCGGACATGAAGGCCACCGGGATGTCACGGCCCATCGCGCCCGACGGCACCATCAGGGTCTCGTAGCCCGCGGCCCGGGCCTCGCCCGCGGATCCCGTCGTCAGCGTGACACCGCCCAACCCGATCGACAGCGCGACAACACAGAGCAACCGCAGCAGCGCCGACAAGCCCCTCATGTCCACCTCCCTCGTCTATCGCTGCGCGCACAGCGATCCAGCTCCCGCGGCAAACCCCGGCTCGCAAGGTAGCTAACCACACCGCGCCCGATGGGATAAAGGGCTAACGGCGGCGACCCCGAGGGTCGCCGCCGTTAGTTGTGTTGCCGTCAGCCCAGGATTACTTAGGTGCCCTGGTGGTTGGTGCCGTTACCGCCGTTGTTGGGTGTGGCGCCCAGCGTCTGCTGCAGATCGGGCTTCATGGCCTGCAGCTGCGCACCCCAGTACTCCCAGCTGTGGGTGCCGCTGTCCGGGAAGTTGAAGCTGGCATTGTGGCCACCGCCGGCGTTGTAGGCGTCCTGGAACTTGATGTTGCTGGTCCGCACGAAGCCCTCGAGGAACTTGGCGGGCAGGTTGTTGCCCCCCAGATCCGACGGCTTGCCGTTGCCGCAGTAGACCCAGAGGCGGGTGTTGTTCGCGATCAACTTGCCGACGTTCAGCAACGGGTCGTTTCGCTGCCACGCCGGGTCGTCCTTCGGGCCCCACATGTCGGAGGCCTTGAAGCCGCCGGCGTCACCCATCGCGAGGCCGATCAGCGAGGGACCCATCGCCTGGGAGGGGTCGAGCAGACCCGACATCGCGCCCGCGTAGACGAACTGCGCCGGGTGGTAGATCGCCAACGTGAGCGCCGAGGAGGCGGCCATCGAAAGGCCGATCGCGGCACTGCCCGTGGGCTTGACCTGACGATTGCTCTGCAGCCACTGCGGCAGCTCGCTGGTCAGGAACGTCTCCCACTTGTAGGTCTGGCAGCCGGCCTTGCCGCAGGCGGGCTGGTACCAGTCGGTGTAGAAGCTGGACTGCCCACCGACCGGCATGATCACCGACAGGCCCGACTGGTAGTACCACTCGAACGCGGGGGTGTTGATGTCCCAGCCGTTGAAGTCGTCCTGCGCGCGCAGGCCGTCGAGCAGGTAGATCGCCGGCGAGTTGGGGCCGCCGCTTTGGAACTGGACCTTGATGTCGCGGCCCATTGACGGCGACGGCACCTGCAGGTACTCCACCGGCAGGCCCGGCCGGGAGAACGCGCCGGCGGTCGCCGAGCCCCCGACGACGCCGATCAGACCCGACAGGAGGGCCGCACCGGCGATCCCTATCACGAGTCGGCGCGGCATGCCCGTCACGGCACCGCGAACTCTGTCAACAAGCTTCATTCTTGCTTCCTCATCCTCATCCGTTTAAGCGCAACCGTGTGCTTGGGGCGCGTCCTGAATTAGGCCGGACTGCGTGCGCGAGGCGCCGCAGTGCCCGTGTAGTCAACCACAACTTTGGGTGTGCTTTCCCCTCGAGCGGGTCGCCGAGACGGCGATTTGGCGGCAATTCAGGGCGATTTTCACGCTTCACACGCCGGCCGGAAACGGCATTTCCGCATGTGCCGGCCGTTCATTGCGGCCTGGTGAAGACTCAATTGTGATGTTGCTGTCAGTATTCTCACCGCGCGGCGACCCGATGGCCTCGGGCGGGCAGTCGATGTTGCCCGAAATTGCGGCCGGCTCGCTAACCTCGATTTTTCGCGCTGCTTGATGGGTGGGGTGTGAGCGGGGTTCTGGCCGGCTGGTGACGCCGATTCTGGCAGGTGGGTGCGACAGGTCGCCGGCTGTCGTGCCGGTGGGCGGGCTTCCTGGGGGCCGGGGTCTTTCGTCTGGTCGGGTCAGGGAGGTCGGGTGGTTAGGTGAAGGCGGCGCGGATGCGAATCCAGGCGGCGGTGATGGCCTTGGCCCAGCGCCAGGTGGCGTCGATGCGCAGGCGAACCTGGCGGGCGCCGCGGGTGATGCGGGCGGCCACGTGCAGCACCCGGTAGCGGAAGGCGGCGATCTCGCAGCGCGCCAGGTCCGGGTCCTCGGTGAAGCCGATCAGTTTGGTCCAGGCGATCAGATCGGTGGCTGCCAGGACGATTTCAAGCCAGGCGGCATTGGCGTCAAAAGCACTGAACGGTAGATTCCGCAGGCCGGTGGCTTTGGCTTGGCGGATGCGGTCTTCCACCCGGGCGTGTTGGCGGTGGCGCAACTCCAGGCCGGCCAGCTGGCCGGGGATGGCCCCGTCGGCGGTGTCGGTGAGAAACCCGGTGACCCGGTGGCCGTCAGAATCGGTGAACCGCAACTGGGCGCCGGGGTGCGGGCGCTCCTTGCGTAGGACCAACCGCGTGCCGGCCGGCCAAGCCGACAGATCCACCAGATCGGTGGCCTCGGCGACCAGGCGCCGTCGCGGATGGCGCCGTCGGTGTCGATGGCCGGATACCAGGCATCGGCGTCGTTGAGGATCTCGACAGCGTTTTGCACGCGGGAGTCGATGACCGCGCCCAAGGAGAACCCACGTGCGCGGTACGGCAGGCCGCGGCGAACCCGTAGGTGGCCCCGGCCGAATCCGAGCGGATCAACACCGCCGGCCCGTCGGGGTTGTCCGGGTCGGGACGGTAGGCCGCCGGTAGCGATTCCAGCGCCTGCTCAAGAACGGTGATGTGGTCGGCGGTGGTGTTCGAGCCGGCGTTGCCTGCGCGCAGCAACCCGGCCAAGGCCTCCCCGGCGGCGATGTCGGGACGGTCCAAAAACACCAGCAGCGGGTGGAATCCGAAGGTTTTCTTCCAGGTCGCTGCCGCGTTTTCCTTGTTGTCGGAATGATCAACGCAGATGGTGGCATCGACATCCAGGTGCAGCCACCCACCGTGCTCGGGGCCGCCCGGCCGCCCACGCCTGGGCGCGGGCATGCGCGCGGGCCGCCCGAATCCCCGGCAGATGCGCGGCGTCGATGCGCTCATCAACCAACCGCCACAGCGTGCTCGTCGAGGCCACCGGCCCGAACGCCTGCTGGCGGTCACCCACAATGCGCCGACCGAATCGATGCAGTCCGCGCCGTCGGCCACCGCCGCGGCCAGATCAGCGAACACCACCCCGGGTGCATGCATCCACGGCCCCCGGTAGGTATCGGCCAACACGGCTGTGACCTGCGACGACAGCCCGGTCAGATCGGCGACCTCCCGCAGCATGCCCACCCCGGCATGCGACACGACACCGGCACCGTCGGCTGATACTTTCACCCGCGGACCCGCTGCGCTACCGTTCACTTAGAAAGTGCCTCCCCGCTGGATACTGACGACTTGAAGAAACCTCATTATCCATTGCAGGACAGGCACTTTCGCTAACTCAACACCGTGTCACGCACAGTTTCGCGAAAAATCCGGGCTAACGCTCAGTCGTGCGGACCGACTGAAGTGGGGCCGCCCCCCTCGGGCACCTCGAGCCCGCACCTGATGAGTTCATAGAGCGGAACGCGGTCGATCCGGTATTGGGTGAACTCGTAGGAATGCAGCACGTTGGAGATGAACCGGTGCAGGTTCATCGGCGCCCGTACCGAGTTCAGCGCCGCCTGGGTCGCCGGGCATTGCAGAGCCGCCACCGCCTCGGCGACCCATTGCTGGTCGAGATAACCAGGGATACCCGGGTACACCTTGACCCACGGCCCGTCGGCGACCACCCAGTCCGGGAAGAGGTTCTTGTCGTGCCCGATCCGGCCATGCCGCAGCCGGTCGGTGTGTTGCGCGAGTGGGTTTGCCAGCCCAATCTGATCGATCACCCTGACATCGAGCCCGACGTTCATGCCCAGCATGCCGAGGTTAGTGAAGAACACAGTGTGTTGCGGCTTTTGGGGTGCCCTATCGTCCGCTGCGGTTCCCGGAGCCGGCTGGAGCATCGGCACGAGGTCCCATTGATTGTAGTTGCCAGACGGCAGCAGCAACGCCCCCTCCGGGGTGTTGTTGATCGCGGTGAGGACGGCGGCCATCCTCGGGTAATCGAGATAGTCGGCGGCGGTCAGCGGATGCGCGTGCCCGGTCGCCTGTGCATAGAAGCGGCGCTCGTCGACGATCCCCGAATAGGTCACATGCGTCGCGTCGTCACCCATCCCCGGCGAATTCGCCGCCCACAGCGACCAACCCGCGACCCCCAGCCACAACAGGCTGACCGCACCGGCCAGCCAATAGCCGGTCTCCCGCGAGTAGTCCTTTCCGTCGGGCACCACCACGGGAATGACAGCCACCGGAGCCAGCAAACAAAGCAGCGCCGCCAGCAATACCCGGCCGTGCATGAAGTCGCCGCCCTGCCGGATCCAATACACCCCCTGCAGCAGGCCGCTGACGAGGATGAAGGCCACGACCGCCGGCGGGCTCTGCACGGCCCGGGCCACCCGGCCGTAGTCGGGCGTTACCACAGGACGCAAAAACGACGGCCGGCGCCGTGCAAACATCAACAGCAGGCCCAGCGGCACCAACAGCACCAACGGCACCCAAAGCGCATACGGCCGGTTGAAGTTGGCCAGGTAGACCATGCCTTGTGACCACTTGTCGCCGGCGGCGTCTTTGGCCAGGGCGGTACCGGGCACCAGCAGCGCGTAGTAGCCCATCCGGAAGATCTGGTAGGCCAGCGGCAGAGCGCCTCCGGCCGCCACGATCAGTACGCGACGGCGCCAGCTGCGGGCCGCGACCAGCATCATGATCAGCGCGAGCCCGCCCGTCAGCGCCAGTTCGGGCCGGACAAATACACTGCATCCGGCGACGAAAGCCAGCGTCCCGGTGAACACCCGGCCCTCCGGTCGCAGCCGCAACGGCTGCGACCAGCAGACCAACATCCACCACAACAGCCCCAGATAGGCCAGCACCAGCCCGCTTTCCAGCCCGGACGTGGCGAAGTCGCGCGCCGGCGGCACCGCGATGTACACCAACGCCCCGGCCGGCAGCATGATCGCGCGACGGCCCCGCAGGCTGGGCGCATACAACCGGCCCGTCCCCAACATGAACAGCCCCATACCCACCACGGAGAGCGTTAAGGCCATGGCCAGGGCTACGTACTCCATGCGCATCGGCCCGCCGACCCAGCTCCCCGCGTACAGCAGATACGTCCACGCCGTCGAGGTGTTCGCCTCCACCCGCTCGCCCATGTTGAACACCGGCCCGTTGCCGGCCAACAGATTGCGCACGGTGCGCAGCACGATCAGCCCGTCGTCGGCGATCCAGCGTCGCTGCCAGCTCCCCCAGGCGAACAGCGCCGCGACCACCGCCACGCTGATCCACAGGCTAGCCCGGACCGTGGCGTGGTAGGGGAATACCGGCCGGCTGACCCGCCTCACCGCGGGCCGCCGGGTCGGCATCACCCCGACCGCGAGCGCTCCGAGTTTGGTGCTAGCCGAAGGCAACCGCGGCACCAACCGTCGCGATCCATGCGAGCGCCAGCAGCTGCAACACCCGGTCACGCAGTGCGATGTCTTCGGGCTCTCCCGCCAGCCCGCCATCGACGTCCACCGCGTAGCGCAGGATTGCGATGGTGAACGGGACCATCGACACCGCGAACCAGGGTCCCGAATGGCGGTCACGCTCGAACGCCCACAGTCCGTAGCACACCACCACCGCGGTGGCCGACAACGTCCAGACGAACCGCAGATAGGTGCTGGTGTAGCTTTCCAGCGCCTTACGGATCTTGGCGCCGGTGCGCTCGGCCAGTTGCAGCTCGGCGTAGCGCTTGCCCGCCACCATGAACAGCGACCCGAACGCCACGAACAGCAAAAACCACTGCGACAGCGGGATTTTGGTGGCCACACCCCCGGCGATGGCCCGGAGCAAATATGCCGACGACACGATGCAGATGTCCATCACCGCTTGGTGTTTGAGGCCGAAGCAGTAACCCAGCTGCATGGCGATGTAGACGGCCATCACCAGTGCCAGGTTCGGCGCCAGCTGCCAGGAGATCACCAGCGCGGCGACCCCCAGCCCGGCCGCCAGGGAATAGGCCAGCCACTCGGGCACGACGCCCGCCGCGATCGGCCGGAACCGCTTGGTGGGGTGCTCGCGGTCGGCGTCGACGTCGCGCACGTCGTTGATCAAGTAGATCGCCGAGGCCGCCAGGCAGAACACCACGAACGCCAGGGATACCTTGGCCAGCACCTCGGCGTAGTCGTAGCGGACCGGGCCGCCCAACGCGGCCAGCGGCGCCGCCAGCACCAAGACGTTCTTCACCCATTGGCGCGGGCGCATTGCCCTGACCACGCCACTGACCAGGTTCGCCGGAGGTCCGGCCACGGAAGCCTCCAGGTCTTCACTCATTCGGTCACACCTCCGTCGACTCGGGCCGCGATGGCTGCGATGGCGGCGCCGAGGGCTATGCCGACGGCCACGTCGCTGGGATAGTGCACGCCCAGCAGTATTCGCGACAGCGCCATCGGCGGCACCAGCACCGCGGCGGTCATCCCTTTGCGCAGCCCGGTGGCTCTGCCCAGCAAGATGGCCGCGGCCGTGGTCGATGTGGCATGCGCCGACGGGAAGCTCAGCTGGCTGGGTGTGCCGACATTGACCACGATGGCCGGGTGCTGCGGCCGCCGGCGCCGCACCAGCCGCTTGACCAGCACAGCGGCCGCATGGGCGACGAGGGAACCGGCCCCGGCCACCACCCAATCCCGGCGCCGCCGCGGCGCCAGGACCGCACCCAGCAGCGACACGGCCACCCAGCCGATGCTGTGTTCGCCGAAGTGGGAAAGTCCGCGCGCCGCGGTGAGCACACCCGGGCGGTCAGCCAGCGCCGACTGAACGGCCACCATGGCGGCCACTTCGCCACGTGGGGCCCCTAAAGGGGGGGGTTCAGGCATGCTCACGCTCGTTGTGGGGCAGCAACGCGGTCTCCCACTTTTGCTTGCTGGACAGCACCGGCAACGCGTCGCGGTACACCCTGCGCATCTCGTCGAACCGGCGAGCCAGTTGCCGCTGGCGGCGCAGCGACTTGAACAGCAACGACAGCATCTTGGCCCGATCACGCTGGCGATACACCACGCCGCATCCATCCGCCGTGGTGACGGTGACGCCGTCGACCGTGCACAACCGGAACCAGCGCGCGTCCTGGGTCGGCACATTGAACTCCGGGCGCACGTGGTGTGCCGGGTCGGCGGCGGTCGCGTTGTGCAATATTCCGCGGGCCAGCCGGTAGCCGATGGACAACGGATTCACCGGTGGCTTCATCACCTTGTTCCTGTGCAACGGCGGCGGCAGCTCGCTGGCCGCGGGCAGCACGACCGCGTCCGGGAATTCCTTGCGCATCCGGTGTACCTCCGGCAGCGCCGATTCCAGGATCGAGAAGATGTGCTCCGGGCCGGCGAGGAAGTCGTCGATCGCCTTGTTCTGGATGGCCACCGTCGAATATTCCAGGCAGGCAAGGTGTTTCAACGTTGCCTTGAAGTGGCTGCGGACCAGCCCGGTTACGTCACCGTCCCAGTGCAGCGCCGCGACCACCAACCGGTTGCGCAGATGGAAGTAGGCCTGCCAGTCGATGGCGTCGTCCTTGTCGCTCCACGCCATGTGCCAGATCGCCGCGCCGGGCAGCGTGACCGTCGGGTAACCGTGCTCGGCGGCGCGCAGCCCGTAGTCGGCGTCGTCCCATTTGATGAACAGCGGCAGCGGCTGGCCCAGCTCCTCGGCGACCTGCCGCGGGATCATGCAGGTCCACCAGCCGTTGTAGTCGACGTCGATGCGCCGGTGCAGGAGCTTGCTTCTGTCGTTGTTGTCGTTCAGTGGGTATTCGGCGAAGTCGTGGTCGTACTCGGCATGCGGCGCCGCCGTCCACATGAAGTTCGACCGGTTCACGACCTCGCCCATGATGTGCAGGTGCGACGGCTCCTGCAGGTTGAGCATCTGACCGCCCACCAGCATCGGGGCCTTCGCGAACCGGTGCATGGCCAGCACCCGCAGAATCGAGTCGGGCTCGATGCGGATGTCGTCGTCCATGAACAGGATCTGTTGGCAATCGGTGTTTTTCAGCGCCTCGTACATCACCCGGCTGTAGCCGCCGGAACCGCCCAGGTTGGGCTGGTCGTGGACGGAGAGCCGAGTGCCCAGCCGGGCGGCCGCGGCGGGGAAGTCCGGATGATCGCGGACCTTGCGGGTGCCCTGATCGGGCACGATCACCGCGCCGATCACCTCGTCCACCAGCGGGTCCGCGGTGAGCTCCGCCAGCGCGTTGGCGCAGTCGGCGGGGCGGTTGAACGTCGGGATGCCTACCGCGATGTTGGCCCTTCCCGGCGCCGGGGTGGTGGCGTACCAACCGCCGCTGAGCAGCGTGACCTTGGTGTCGGTGGTGATGTCGAACCAGATCCAGCCGCCGTCCTCGAACGGTTGCAGCCCGACCTCGACCTCCACCACCTGAGGCTGATCCTCGCAGCCGGTGAACGCGCGGCCCTCGACGAAGATGCGCGCCCCGGTGGCCTTGGTCCGGTAGACGTCCACTCGTCCGGCACCGGTCAGCTCGGCGCGTAACACCACCGACTCGCAGGTCGTCCAGCGGCGCCAGTAGCTGGCCGGGAAGGCGTTGAAATACGTGGCGAACGACACCTCGGACTCCGCACCGATCCGCAGGGTGGTGCGGCTCACCGCATGCGCGCGCCGGGAGTTGGTGGGCGACTCCTCCAGGTACAGCTTGCGCACGTCGAGGGGTTCACCCGGCCGCGGCAGGATGATTCGGGAAAGCAGGCTCACCGCAGTCATGCCGAGGCTTCCTCGTCACCGAGCGGGACACCGTCACGCAGGTGCGGCGCCAGGACGTTTTCGTACATGTTCAAAGCGCTGGCGATGGCCATATGCATATCCAGATATTGGTAGGTGCCCAAGCGTCCGCCGAAAAGTACCTTCGCTGACGCGGTCTCGGATTTCGCCCTGGCCCGATAGGCGGTCAACAGGGCGCGGTCGGCCTCGGTGTTGATCGGATAGTAGGGCTCGTCCTCGTCTTCGGCGAACCGGGAGTATTCCCGCATGATCACCGTCTTGTCGGTCGGGTAATCGCGCTCGGGGTGGAAGTGGCGGAACTCGTGGATGCGCGTGTACGGGACGTCGAGATCGTTGTAGTTCATCACCGGGGTGCCTTGAAAATCACCGCAGTCCCCGAGCACCTCTACTTCGAAGTCGAGAGTGCGCCAGCCCAGCCGGCCCTCGGCATAGTCGAAGTAGCGGTCCAACGGGCCGGTGTAGACCACCGGGGCTTGCGGACTGTCATTGCGCAGTTCGTCGCGGACGTCGAACCAGTCGGTGCCGAGCCTGACCTCGATGCGGTCGTCGGCGGCCATGTTCTGTAGCCACGCGGTGTAGCCGTCGACCGGCAGCCCCTCGTAGGTGTCGCTGAAGTACCGGTTGTCGAAGGTGTAGCGCACCGGCAGCCGGGTGATATTGGCCGCGGGAAGTTCCTTGGGGTCGGTCTGCCACTGCTTGGCGGTGTAGCCCTTGACGAAAGCCTCGTAGAGCGGCCGGCCGATCAGCGAGATCGCCTTCTCCTCCAAGTTCTGCGCGTCGGCGGTCTTGATCTCGGCGGCCTGTTCGGCGATGAGTTGGCGCGCTTCGTCGGGAGTGAAGTACCTGCCGAAGAACTGCGAGACCAGCCCCAGCCCCATCGGGAATTGGTAGGCCTGCCCGTTGTGCATCGCGAACACCCGGTGCTGGTAACCGGTGAAGTCGGTGAACTGCCGCACGTAATCCCACACCTTCTTGTTGGAGGTGTGAAACAGGTGCGCGCCGTACTTGTGGACTTCGATGCCGGTTTGCGGCTCGGGTTCGGAGTAGGCGTTGCCGCCGATGTGCGGGCGCCTCTCGACGACAAGGACACGCTTGTCGAGTTGGGTAGCCACGCGCTCGGCAATCGTCAGGCCGAAGAATCCGGAGCCGACGACGAAGAGGTCGAAACGAGCGGTCATCGGTTGCCTAGGGTATCTGACCTTGCTGCCAAAACCCGACTTGGCGGCGCGTGGAG
Source organism: Mycobacterium lacus (assembly GCF_010731535.1). Classification (NCBI taxonomy): domain Bacteria; kingdom Bacillati; phylum Actinomycetota; class Actinomycetes; order Mycobacteriales; family Mycobacteriaceae; genus Mycobacterium; species Mycobacterium lacus. The sequence goes on along the minus strand of NZ_AP022581.1, from coordinate 4,700,632 downwards.
GTCCGGATTCTCCCAGGTACTTCAAGGCTCTGGTGGTTCTCCAGTGGTTCACGTCCGTCGAACGTCACACACCAGAACCACTCACGTCGCGATTGCCTCACGATTCGATATCACCACTCTAGTCACATTAATCCCACTCGTACCATCGACCGTGTGGGTTTCATGCCGTGCATGCCACTCAACACATAATCCAAATTGAGGAGACTTCCGTGCCGAACCGACGCCGACGCAAGCTTTCGACAGCCATGAGCGCGGTCGCCGCCCTGGCAGTCGCGAGTCCTTGCGCATATTTTCTTGTCTACGAATCGACCAGCGGCACCAATCCGCCTGAGCACCACGAGTTCAAGCAGGCGGCCAACGTGGCCGACCTGCCCAGTGAGCTGATAGGCGCGCTGTCCCAGGGGCTGTCGCAGTTCGGGATCAACTTGCCGCCAGTGCCCGCCCTGACCGGGACCGGCACCACGACGCCCGGCCTAGGCAGTCCGGGCCTGGGCAGCCCCGGGTTGACCAGTCCGGGCTTGGGCACCTCGGGCCTGACCAACCCTGATCCCACCAACCCGGGCCTCACCAGCCCGGGCCTCACCAACCCGGGCCTCACCAGTCCGGGCCTCACCAGTCCCAGCCCGGGCCTGACGCCCACGACGCCGGGGTCGCTCGCGGCGCCGGGTGCCGCGCTGACCCCGACCCAGGGCGCCGCCGTCAACCCTGCGCTCCCCAACCCCGCGCTCACCAGTCCCGCCGGCGTGACGCCCGGCCTGACCAGCCCGGCGGGCCTGAGCCCGACCGGCGCCGGCCCCAACGAGGTGCCCATCGGATTGGACCCCGGTGCTGACGGCACGTATCCGATCCTCGGCGATACGTCGGGACTGGGCGGCATGCCTGTTTCCAGCCCCGCCAGCACAGGCGGCAGTGGCGGCGGGGGGCTCGTCAACGACTTGATGCAGGCCGCCAATCAGTTGGGCGCCGCTCAGGCCATCGACCTGATCAAGGGCCTGATCATGCCGGCGATCATGCAAGGCGTCCAGAACGGCGCCGCGGCCGCCCCGGCCGCCGGTGCGCCGGCCGCGGCCATACCGGCTGATGCGGCGCCCGCGATACCCGCACCGGCGGCGGCAGCAGCAGCCGCACCGGCAGCTCTCGCCCCGGCAGCGACACCACCGCCGGTGTAGAAAGCCTCGCGATCCTGTCACCCGGGCGGCGCCGCAGAGTCCAGCCGGACCCCGGCACACCATCCAGCAACCGATCCTCTGCGGTGTCGCCGACAGGTTTCCCGGAGTTTCCGCAGCTATGTGCCGTGTCGCCTCATAAGAAACATTAGACACACACGTAACATCGGCTGGTGCCGTCCCGTAGCCGCGCGCCGACGACGTTGCTCACCGCTATCGCCGCCACCGTCGTCATCGTCTTGTGGCTGTCGAACCGGCCGCCCGCGAGCGCCCCTGAGGCACCGCCGCCGCACGACACCCAACTCGCCGAGCGGCCGCTGATCGGGCTTGGCGGCGGAGTCACCCTGCGTGAACTCACCCAAGACACGCCGTTCTCGTTGGTGGCGATGACTGGTGACCTGGCCGGCACGTCCGCCCGCGTTCGAGCCAAGCGTCCGGACGGTTCGTGGGGGCCCTGGTACGAGACCGAATACGAAACCGCGGCGCCGGGCGCCCCCCGGGCGGGGCCGCCCGGCGCCGCTGGGTCTATTGACGGTCCCCGCAGCACCGATCCGGTATTCGTCGGCACCACCACGACCGTCCAGATCGCGGTCACCCGCCCGATCACTGCGCCGGTGACCCAGGCTCCGGGCGAATCGCCGCCGAGCGGATTGGGATACCGTCCAGCGACCAGGGAACAGCCGTTCGGGCAGAACATTTCCGCGATCCTCATCTCGCCGCCGCAGGCGCCGGCGGGAACACAGTGGACTCCGCCCTCCGGGGTCACCATGCCCGGTCAGCCCCCGAGCATCATCAGCCGTGCGGAATGGGGCGCCGACGAGTCGCTGCGATGCGGAAAGCCGCAGTACGACAACGCAGTTCGCGCTGCCGTGATCCATCACACCGCGGGCAGCAACGACTACTCGCCGCTGGAATCCGCCGGGATCGTCAAGGCCATCTACACCTACCACAGCAAGACCCTGGGCTGGTGCGACATCGCATATAACGCGCTAGTGGACAAGTACGGCCAGGTGTTCGAGGGCGCGGCGGGCGGGCTTACCAAAGCGGTCGAAGGGTTCCACACCGGGGGATTCAACCGTGACACCTGGGGCGTGGCCATGATCGGCAACTTCGACGACGTGCCGCCCACTCCGATCCAGATTCGTACCGTCGGCCGGCTGCTCGGATGGCGGCTGGGCATGGACAGCGTGGATCCCAAGGGCACGGTGGGACTGGAGTCAGCGGGCAGCCACTACACCACCATTGCGGCCGGCGTCACGGCGACATTGCCCACCATCTTCACCCACCGCGACGTCGGAAACACCGACTGCCCGGGCAACGCCGCCTACGCGCTGATGGACGAGATTCGAGACATCGCCTCGCATTTCAACGATCCACCCGAGGAGCTGATCAAGGCGCTCGAGGGTGGCGCGATCTATGAGCGCTGGCAGGCGATCGGCGGGATGAACAGCGTGCTCGGCGCGCCCACGTCGCCGGAGTCGGACGCGGAGGGCGGGGCCCGGTACGCGACGTTCGCCAAGGGCGCGATGTACTGGTCGCCCGCCACCGGCGCCGAGCCGGTCACCGGCGCGATCTACGATGCCTGGGCGTCGCTGAGCTACGAACGCGGTCCGCTAGGGCTGCCGACGAGCGCCGAGATCCAGGAGCCGCTGCGGATCACGCAGAACTTCGCGCATGGAACCCTGAACTTCGAGCGGCTCACCGGCGCCGTCACCGAGGTCGTCGACGGGATCTCGGTGCCGTTGTCGGCGCAAGCCCCTAGCGGCCCGAATGTTCCACCCGAACACTTCTCGCTCCCGACGCACCCGCCCAACTAAGACCGGATTACGCTGCCGCGTGTGCCCGAGACACCGTATCTGACGATCGATCTCGCTCGGGTGCGTCGCAACTTCCAGAGGCTGCAGGCCGCCTTGCCCGACGCGCGGATCCGCTACGCCGTCAAAGCGAATCCCGCCGAACCGATCCTGCGCCTGCTCGCCGCCGAGGGGGCCGCGTTCGATATCGCCTCGATCGGCGAGATCGACGTGTGCGAAGCCGCCGGCATCGACGGCCACCTCATGACGTTCGGAAATACCATCCAGAAGCCGTCGTGGGTGGCGCAGGCGCGTTCGCGCGGAGTGCGGCGGTTCACATTCGACACCGAGCAGGGTATGACGACGATCGCGGAGCACGCTGTGGGCGCAAGCGTGGAATGTCGTGTAGCGCCGGCGTTTCCGTCGTCGGTGACGCCGTTCGGCCACAAGTTCGGCTGCCGTCCGGACGAGGCCGCCGGGCTGCTGAATCGCGCCCGACGGCTCGGATTGCGTCCGGAGGGGCTGTGCTTTCATGTCGGCTCACAACAGCTCGACCCGACCGCGTGGGAGCTCGGAATCCGTTGTGCTGCATCGATCTTCGACGCGCTGGGCGACCTCGTCACCGTCAACGCCGGAGGCGGCTTTCCGATCGAGTATGCCGCCGCAGCGCCGGAACTCGAGGCTGTCGCCGAGGTCATCCGTTCCGCGCTGACACGCTATTTCGGCGCGAATCCGCCGCAACTGGTGCTGGAACCCGGGCGGGCGCTCGTGGCCACCGCGGGCACAGTCAGCTCCGAGGTGGTATCGGTGCGGATCGGTACCGATGGCCGCCGCTGGGTATACCTCGACATCGGTCGCTACAGCGGTCTGGCCGAAACGGAGAACGAGTGCATCCGCTACCGGTTGCGGACCAACCGCGACGGCGACCCGGTTGATGACGCCGTCGTGGCGGGGCCGACGTGCGACGGAGACGATGTGCTCTACCAACGGTATCCGCTTGCGGTGACGCTGCGTCCCGGCGATCGCGTCGAGATCGACGACGCCGGCGCGTATACCGTGAGCTACGCGTCGACGTTCAATGGATTCCCGCTTTTGCCAACGTATTTCGAAGGGGCAGATGCGAGGAAAAGCGCGGAGATCACGGAGTCGCTGTCGCGCGGACTCACTCGAAATTGGCGCCTCTCCGAGGTCCTCTGCGACGTGCGTACCGGATTCCAGCATGTGGTGATCGGACGAACGGAACAGGGCATCGCGTTGTTCAGCGACTCCGAACGCCAGAGCACCGAGTTCAGCCAGCTCGTCTATCATGAGGCGCTGTTGGTGCCGGCGCTGTTGCTGGCGGAAAACATCGATCGTGTGCTCGTCATCGGCTCCGGCGAGGGGGTGGTGAGCCAGCTGGCGGCATCCGCCGGGGCAACCCACATCGATCACGTCGACATCGATCGCGAAGCGGTGCGGCTGTGCGCCGAGCATCTGCCCTACGGCTACACTTTCGACGAATTACTCAGGGCGGAACGAGGACTCGGCCCGATCACCGTGCACTACGGCGACGGCTGGGAGTTCGTGGACCGCTGCACCGCGTCATACGACATCGTCGTGGTCGACCTTCCCGACGAGCGAACCGGGCCCGCACAGCACAACCGGCTCTACGACGCCGACTTTCTCGAAAGGTGTCGCAACATCGGTCAGGTCGTCGTCGGCCAGGCCGGCTGCCCGGCACTGTGGCGCAACGAATCGCTGCGCCGATCTTGGCGGCGCTTTCACGAAACCTTCGACACCGTCGTCTATTTCGGCAGCGACGAGCACGAATGGGCGTTTCTGTCGGGCCTGTCGGGTGCCGTTTGTGAAGCCCCGGTCGCGATGATGTCGGCTCGACTACCGACACTGTCCTACAGACCGCGCACCATCGACGCCGACTCGTTGATCGCGTCCACGGTCCCGCCCAAGTCGCTGCGGGATAGCTCGTGAGCAACGGGGCGGTCGGTCTTGCTCGGCTGACGCTGGCCCGCGGACTGTTTTCGGCGGGTAATGCAGCGATCGCGGTCGTCTGGGGATACGCCGTCTTCGTCATCAATAATTCGGCATTCCTCACCGGGCTCCTGGACACCGGCTACACCTTGGCGTTCGCGGCTGCTTCCTCTTGGTTGACGATCCGCCACCAACTGCTGGCGGCCCGCACCTCGATCGTGGTGAATGGGCTGATATCTGCGACGGTCACGGCGGCGGTCGGGCTGTTGACCGCGTTGAACGACTACGTCTGGCTGCTGCTCCTCGTCGTCGTGATCGGCGTGGGAACCGGTGTGAACTACCCGGCCTGGTTCGCGCAGCTGCGCCGCGGTCGTGACGGTAATGAGTTACATGGACAGATCGGGACCTATGAGTCCTTCCGCGTCGTTGCTGTCCTTAGCGGAACGGCCGGTGGTGGCCTGTTGGCCCACGTGCTGGGCCTGAAACCGACGACCTTGCTGATCGCCGTCGCCTTTGCTACCGGTGGCCTGCTGGCGCTGACGTTCCCGAGATCTGACGGCCTCCCAGCGCCGGACCAGCCGGCGACCCCTGCCAAAACATCCGAAGCGGTGGTGGCGGTCAATCACCGAGTCCGGCTGCTATTCGGACTGTTGGCCGCCTTGCAGCTGATGCTGGCTCCGATCATCGCAGTGACGCCGGTGCTCGCCGTGGAGGGCGTCGACGGCGGCGTCGCGCACGTGGGCATGCTGTCCGCATTGTACGGAGCGGGAAGTGTCCTGCAGTTCGTCACGACAAAGGCGGCGGCGCACGGTGCCGGCGTCCGCATGCTGGTGTCGGCGACCCTGGCGCTGATGCTGGCCTGCGCGGTCTTGGCGGCGGTGTTGCGCACCGTGGCGGGCGCCGCGCTGTTGATGGTCTCGTTCGGCTTCGGGGTCTCGTCGATTGGCACGCTGATCAACGCCGAGATCCAATCGTCGGTCCACGAGTCGGTGCGGGATAAGCGCGTCTCTACCTACGCGCTCATCTTCTCGATACCGCTCGCCGTCGGCAGCGGTGTGTGGGGACTGGCCGCCGACTTCGTGGCGGTGCCGATCATCGCGATCATCGCAACCATTTTGACCGCTCTCATCGCGATCCTGTTGCTGGTCGTTTGGCGGCAAGTCAGCGGCCGGTGGGGTCGATCAGGGTAATCCGGGCCAGTCGGCCAAATAGGCCACCGACGGCGAGTCATCTCCGTGCACGTCACTGAGCGCGAACCCCATGGAACGCAGTTCGTGGACTTCCCAATCGTGGGTGACGTAGCAGGTGCCGTTTCCAGCGTCATCGTGCAACACCACTATGCCGTCCGCCCCGGGGTCGAGATGAGCAAGCCGCTGTCGTTCGACGTCGGACAGCTCGCGGCGGCGGTCCGGACGCGCTCGCCGTAGCAGCCAGTCAAGCGAATGTGTGGTGAAGTAGAACGCTCCACCCGGCCGCAGCACCCGAGCCACCTCGCCCAAAATCCGGGTACGGGTAGGCGGATCCGCGTAGTCCAACCCGTTGAACGGGAAACACACCAGGTCAAAACCGCCGTCGGCGAGGGGTAACTGGGCCGCGTCGGCGACCAGCACCGTCGCCCGGCCCCACGTGCGTTGCACCGCACGCCGGGCCAGTTCGGGGATCACCTCCACCCCGACATAGCGGCCGGCGCGGCGCCCGAACGCGAACCAGGTGCGACCGGTGCCCACACCCAGGTCGAGGATCCGAAGCCGAGTCCAGCTGAAGTCGAAGCGTCGCAGCAGGGCGCGCTCGTGATCGTCGAGGTCCCAGCGGTCCGGCCCCGCGAAAGATCGGCGACCACCAGCCGGCGCTTCGGCCTTTCGGGACATCCGCGCAACTTAGCATTAACGCGTTGCCGTCGGTGTGATTGTGCGCGGCCGCCTTCGTTTGCAATACGTTCAACTGATCGATAGTATCTACAGGTCACAGTGTCATCCGGTCATGGTCGCGGCAAGGAAACCACCCCTCACGAACAACGAAAACGAGTTTGTCGACATCAACGTCTCGCCTACCTCCGACAAGAGCGCCGAAGGCGTTTGGCCGGAGCGGTACTAGCTAGCTAGTAGGCCTTAATTCCGTTGGTTCGGCGCTTGTAGTCGCTGCTTGTGAATACATGTGCAATTTGACCATCGATATCTACCTAAGTTGATTGCTATGGTGCTCTCTGCGCCAGGCACCAGGCCGCGGCTAATAGTGAGGAGAACAAAATGGAAGAGCAGGAATTCGTCGACGTCACCGTCTCACGTACCTCCGACGAGAGCGCCGAAGCCGTTTGGATGGAATGGCGGTAGAGCTTAATCCCGCTGCCGCCCGTGGGTTAGCTGCCGGCGGCAGCGGGATGCTCCTCAACACGGAGCGTATTGCCCGCATCTTTGGCGGGGAATCACCCATGATCGCCGTCGATATCCCTGACTTGGTCGACTGGTTGAACAGCTCCGGTGTTTCCGCTATCCCGCTTGCCGAGGTCATGTCGGTCACCGCGGGCGCCGTGGTCGCCGTCAGCGCCACCCCCGAGACGGTCGGGCTGGCCCTCAAATCGCAGCCGGGGGTCCGCAAGATCCACGTGGTGCAATCGGTACACAGCGGCGACACCCACACCGTTGCCTACACCATCGAGCACCTGCTAGCTTCCGACCCCTTTGTCTGTACGCAGCGCCAGGCTGACATCGCCGCCGCCATCAAGTCGTCCGGCGGGCGCATCATGTTCACCGGAGTCGGCACCGACTTGACGGTCCGATCCCGCGGCCGGGCCGGTTTGATCCACCTCGATGACCCGATCATCAAACCCGGGGAGTGCCTGTCCGCCCACTCGTTCTTCGAGATCGGGCTGGCGAACCTCAGGGCGGACGAGAACAGCGCGTTTCTGGTCAATGGCCACTGCCGGGCCAACGGCATGATCGCGTCACGGGACTCCGAGTTGCGCGCCGGGCCCGAACCGGCGGAGTGGGTTGAGCACCGTCACCAGATCGCCCGTACCGGTATGGACCTTCATATCAGGGACAACCAGCTCGCCGAATGTCGGCTCGATGGACGCGACATCAAGGACGACATCGCGCGGTGGACCCGCGACTACGGTCTGCGCATCACCGAGTGCTCCATCGGCACCAATGCCCAAGTGCTAACGGGAGCGGACTGGTCACTCAACTCGTTGATGAACGAGGGCGCCCAGGGCATCCACGTCGGCTTCGGCCGACCGGTCGACGGCATCCACTTCGACTTCATCTGTCCCGAGGTCGCTCTGGTCACCGGGTGACCGGTCCACGATGACGCCTACCGTCTTTGCCCTGCAGTCGGTGCTCGGCACCACCGATTGTCAGTTCGTGGCAGACCCCGCCCGTCGGACCCGTTGGCTGCCCGATGAAACCTCCCGGTCGCTGTGGCAGCGGTTGTCGGTGCGTGCCGCCGAACTCGAAATCGATTGGGTGACTGGGGCGGAGGCGTGCCTCGAACCGCCACTGGATCTTGGCCCCATCCTCCTCAACCGCCTGTCACCGGCCAATGCCGCGGTCCGCCGGTTCGGTCTGCTGGACGGGTATCGGAGGATGATGTCGGTGGTGGTGTTGCTGGCCGCCTTGGGTGGTGAGGCGCAGTCTCGCGGCGACTCGGTGGGGGCGGCCCGAATCCGCGACAAGTACCTGATCAATAGGTATGCCCAGCGTTCCGGTGATCGGTGGCGCCTGATCCCCTCGCCCACGGACGCCGACGGCTGGGAGCAGTTGATGACGGGCCACGGCGGGCCGACGGAATTGCTGCTTCCCGCTGCCGAAAGCGTGGCCGGCTGGTATTCGAGCGCCCCCGAGCGGGAGGTTGCGGCGGCAACCTACCGGCTGGAGCGCGCAGTCGCGGGCTGGACCAGCGTTGAGGAACACGTCGCTCCCGACGCTTAGCCGACGGGTCTCCGAAACCCTTTACCGCCCGAAATACTGATCGCGCTGCGCCTGCCCTTCGACGGGATTCTTGTTCCCCCACCCCGTTACGGCAACCAGAGACACCACATTGTCAGCCCATTCGACGTCACGATCGTCGGCGCGCCCTTCTCGGGGATGGCTCCGCTGCCGATCGACTACCTGCCCCAACAGCTCGCCAAGGCAATCACGCCCGCGGCGCAGCCGGGTCGGCATCAAGGCTCAGAGAATCGCCACTGCCACCACGATCCCCAGCGCGAACTGAGCCGCGGCCACGATGCGTGACTCGTAGCTGAACTCGTCGGCCCGGAATAACGCGTCCATGTCGATGCCGAGCACCAAGGTCGCGATCCGCATCATCACCACCTGCGCGGCGATCCCCACCAGACCAAAGACCGCCGAAGCCACCAGCCCTTCGACCAGCTTTCCCGACGACGAGTAGATCGCCAGCACCACAATGAGTGCCATGCTGACCATTCCGGCGGCAGCCACCACGATCGCATTGGGCTTTCCGGCCTTGACCATCGCGCGCAGTGGTCCCGGTGTGGTGAGGTTGATGGCGTAGAACCCGATCATCATGAGCACCAATCCGAGGATCGCGTACAAGACGACGGCGCCGACCCCGTGACCGAGCCGATACCAGTAATCCGACTGCAGCGCCGCGATGGTTGTCGTCATCGATGATCAACTCCGTTCTTGGTGAAAGGTCATTTCGCAGCAATTCGGTGCGGGACGAAAGCCGCGCCGTCGTCGGTCACCAGTCCGGCAGTTTCCCGGATGCCGAGCCCGGCCGACGAGTCGCCGACGATCCAGGCGCCCAAGGCCGGCCGCATGTCGTCGAATTGAGGCAGCGGGTCCAGTAATTGGTACACGAAGCCCTCTTCGCCGTAGACGCCGCCGGTGGCGGTCTGGAAGCCGGCGCCAACGATGGTGACGTTCGCGCCTTCCCGGCCCAGCTTGGGTTTGCGGACGTATTCGGTGAGCTCGTGCGGGTCGTCGATGTATGCGGGCAGCAGGTTGGGATGACCCGGGTACATCTCCCACAGCACCGCCAGGATCGCCTTGTTCGACAGCAGGGTCTTCCACAGCGGCTCGATCCACATCGTCTGCGGCAGACTCGCCACCACGTGTTGGCCGAACTCGTCCTCGAGCACCCACTCCCAGGGGTGCAGTTTGAAGATCGCCTGAATCTGGGCCTCTTCCAGGTCGACGAACCGCTGCAGGGCGGCATCCCAACCGACGTCCTCGATCATCAAGCCGATGGTCGCAAAACCCGCCTCCGCCGCGGTCTCTTGCATGTAGGTCGTCGTGATCTGGTCCTCACCCGTGGCTTCCACACCGGACCAGGTGAAGTGCAACTCGTTGCCGGGCAACACATCCCGTAGCTGCTTCCAGCGGTCGACCAGCTGTTCGTGCAGCGAGTTCCACTGGTCGTCACCGGGGAACTTGTCTTTGACCCAATACCACTGCAAGATCGCGGCTTCGAGCAGGGTGGTCGGCGTGTCGGCGTTGTACTCGAGCAGCACCGCCGGCCTGCGCCCGTCATAACGTAAGTCGAAGCGGCCGTAGACGTGTGGGTCGCTGCGGCGCCATGATTCGGCAATCGGCTGCCAACTCCATTCCGGCAGACCGAAATCCGCATACCGCTCCATCAGGATCACCTGCTCGACGGCGTTCAGGCACATCGAATGCAGCAGTTCGACGTCGGCTTCCAGTGCCAGGATCTCGTCCATCTCGAATTCGTAGTAGACCGACTCATCCCAGTACGGCCGGTCCGCGCCGCGCGCGTCACGTGCCGGCGTTCCGTACACCAGCCCTTGCGATTCGACGATCGATCGCCATTTCGGCCGGGGCGCTGCCCGGCAGCGCCTCACGAGCCACCACCCTTGCCGCCGAGCTTGCCGCCAAGGCCGCCGCGCTGAATGGTGGTGCCCGACTTCGTGGTGATCGTCGCTCCCTTGGGCGCGACCGTCGTTCCGCCGATCGGCCGCGAACCTACCGACCCCGAGCTGCCGTAGTAGTACCGGTATTGATGTCCGCCGTAGAAAAAGAAGCCGCTGAGGCCCGGGGTGTGACCGGTGCAGTAGCTGTCGGGGACGATCATGGGCTGACCGTTGGGGTCGTCCTGCACGCATTGAGCGGTGACGGTGGGCGACGACAGCGCCCAGTACCCCAGGGCGGCAACGACACCCACCACCCCGACGGCGGCCGCGGCGCCCATCAACACACGTTGCTGCCGACGCCGCTTGGCTTCGGCCTCCAGTCGCGCCTGCTCGATCTCCCGCTGCTTCTTGGTGAACTTTTCCCGCGCGCGTAACTCGGCGGGCGTCGGAGGGCGCGGTCGCGTCGTCTCCGCATCCTGGTATTCGATGCTGCCGCCGGATGGGTACTCGCCGGGTTCGTCGTGTTCCGACTCGTCGGCCGGCGGCGACGGTTCCACGCCCTCGGGTTGCTGACCCGGCCCCGCGTTGTCTTCCTCCGATGCCATCAGCGCGCAGTGTCCCACACTGCCGGTCCAGCCACAGCTACAACCACCGTTCCAGCACCCGCGCGACGCCGTCGTCGGTGTTGGGGGCGGTGACCTCGTTGGCGGCGGCCAGCGCGTCGGGATGCGCGTTACCCATCGCCACGCCAAGACCGGCCTGCAGCAGCATCGGCACGTCGTTGGGCATGTCGCCGAATGCCACCATCTCTGCGTTGGCGATCCCCAGCGGCCGGGCGACCTCGTGCACCCCGGTGGCCTTGCTGATGCCCATCGGCACAATCTCCACCAGTCCGTTGTTGGTGGAGTAGGTGATATCGCCCTCGATCCCCACATGCTTGGCCAACTCGGCGGCCATGTCCGCGCTTGCGGCACCGGCCTTGCGGATCAGCAGCTTGATCGCCGGCGCGCTGAGCAGGTCTTCGAACGACACCTCGGTGTTGTCCGGGTTGAGCCACGCGTGCTCGTAGCCGGGCGAGCTGATGAACTGCGGGGTCGCCGTGTCGTGCGCGCGGTCGCCGATCCGTTCGACGGCCAACCCGACACCCGGGATGACCCGCATCGCGATCTCCGCCAACTGCTCCAAGACGTCGACCGCCAGCGTGTGGGCCGACACCACCCGGTCGGTCTCGGGGTCGTAGATGACGGCCCCGTTCGCGCACACCGCCATCGGCGCGAACCCGAGTGCCTCGACGACCGGCCGAATCCAGCGCGGCGGGCGGCCGGTGGCCAGAATGAAGTGCGCACCCGCAGCGACCGCGGCGCGCACGGCGTCACGGGTGCGCGGGGTGACCTTTTCGTCGTCGTCGAACAAGGTACCGTCGACGTCACAGGCGATGAGCGCCGGCCCTGTAGGAAGAGGGGGCTGAATTGTCACTGAGGCGGTTCGCCTTTCGCAGTTGGCGGCCGTCGTCAGCGTGATCCGCTTTGGGTGCGCCCGGGTCGCCGCGTCACCCCGTCGTGCCCGTATTTCTTTCTCCGCTCGGCCAATTCAGCCAACCAGATCGCCCTGGACTCATCCGGGCTCGGCGCGGTGCCACCCAGCCGGCGCGGCACCCAGTGCTCCCCCTGCGGATGCGGATACTCCTCCTGCACCCGGTAGAGCAACGAATTCATCGCTTGGCGCAGCGCCGAATTGAGCTGCTCGGCGTTTCCCCGCGGCGGCAGCGCCGGGCCGGCGGCCACGGTGATCGGCACCTTGTTACGGAACAGTTTCTTCGGATGACCTTTGGGCCAAATCCGCTGTGCGCCCCAAACGATCAGGGGAACGATCGGCACCTGCGCCTCCAGCGCCATCCGGGCCGCCCCGGATTTGAATTGCCGCAGTTCGTAACTGCGGCTGATGGTGGCCTCGGGATGCAGCCCGATGAGCTCGCCCTCCCGCAGCCGCTGCACCGCCACCGCGTAGGCGTCGGCCCCGTCGCTGCGGTCCACCGGTATCAGCTGGGCGTGCTTGATCACATAGTTAACCGCTCTGACCTCCTGCATTTCGGCCTTGATCATGAAGCGCAGCCGCCGTCGGCGCTCGTACGCGGCGATCGACGCGGGAATCCAGTCCACATAGCTGGTGTGATTGAGGGCGATCACCGCGCCGCCGCGCTCGGGAATGTTCTGCAGGCCGTGGAACGTGATCTTGTTTCCATTCGCCGCAACGATCGTCGGAACAAGCAGCTCCATCATCCGAAAAAACGGTTCGGCCATGTCCCTCACTCCTTTCCCCGGAGGCCACCACTACCGCGTCTGATGCGGGATACGGCTGGCGGCCCTGGCCGCCAGCTCGGCCGCCTCCATCCGAGCCGCCTCTTCCATCGTCGGGGCGCCCCCGCCGAGCCGGCGCGGCACCCAGTACGCTCCGGCCGGATGGGGATAGTCCTGCTGGGCGCGACGCAGCAACGTCGTCATCGACGCGCGCAGCCCCGCCTCAGTCGCCGAGATGTCATCGGCGGCGCGCATGGGCGTGCCGACCGCCACCGTGATCGGCACCTTCTTGCGGCCCAATTGCCTCGGATGGTCCTTGGTCCAGATCCGTTGAGCACCCCAAACGATCACGGGCACGATGGGAACTTCGGCTTCGCGCGCCATCCGGGCGGCCCCCGTCTTGAACTCCTTGAGCTCGAAGCTGCGGCTGATCGTGGCCTCCGGGTAGACCCCGACCAGCTCGCCTTCGCGCAACCGTTGCACGGCCACGGCATAGGCGCCGGCGCCGGCGCCCCGGTCCACCGGGATGGTCCGGGTGCGTTTGATCAAAAAGTTGACCACCCTCACCCGCTGCATCTCGGCCTTGATCATGAACCTCATCCGGCGGCGCCGGCGCTTCATCGCCAACGCGGCCGGTAGCCAGTCGACGTAGCTGGTGTGGTTGATGGCGATCACGGCGCCACCGCGCTCGGGGACGTTTTCCTCGCCGAGGTAGGTGATCCGGCTTCCGGTTGCCAGGACGATCAACTGTGCCAGGATCTCGAGGGTGCGATAGGTTGGCTCCGCCATCGGGTCCCTACTCCGACACCCCGGCAGGACCGGCCCGCTGAGCCCGGCGCGCCGCCCTTATCTCCGCCTCCTCGGCGTCCAAGCGGGCCGCCTCCGCGAGTGACGGCGCGCCACCGCCCAGGCGGTGTGGCACCCAGAACTCACCGGCCGGATGGGGCCCGTACTGTTCCTGTGCGCGTTCCAGCAGATGCTGCATCCGCGAGTGCAGCAGGCCGTTCAGCTCGGCGGTGGCCAACGTCGGCTCGATCGGTTCCCCGACCAGGATCGTGATCGGAACCTTTGGGCGAAATAGTTTCTTGGGGTGGTCTTTGGTCCAGATCCGCTGCGCACCCCAGACGATGTGCGGAACGATCGGCACCCCTGCCTCGACCGCCATCCGGGCGGCCCCCGTCTTGAATTCCTTGATCTCGAAGCTACGGCTGATCGTCGCTTCGGGGTAGACGCCAACGAATTCGCCGTCTTTGAGCATCCGGACCGCTGCTTCGTAGGAAGCGGCCCCGTCTTGCCGGTCCACCGGGATGTGGCGCAGGCTGCGCATGATCGGACCGGTGATCTTGTGGTCGAAGACCTCCTGCTTGGCCATGAAGCGCACCCTGCGCCCAAGCCCCTGTTTGTAGGCGGGCAAACCCGCGAACGTGAAGTCGAGATAGCCGGTGTGGTTGATGGCGATGACGGCGCCCCCGCTGGTAGGCAGGTTTTCCACCCCGATGACGGTGAGCTTCAGCCCCTGTATGCGCCACATCAAGCGGGCAAGCTGAATGACAGTCCCGTATACAGGTTCCACAGCAGCTCAGCCTAGTGCTCCGGGCTGTGAGCCGCCTGAACTGAGGAAAACAGGAACGGTGTCCTTCCCGTCATCCCCTCTGCCGGTGCCCGCGGTGGTCAGCCGGTTTTCCGCGGGCCGGCCCGTGCGCGCGGTGTGGGTCAACGAGTTGGGCGCCGTCACCTATCGGGTGGGCGCCGCCACCTCTAACAGCGAGTTCATCAAGGTCGGCAAGTGCGGCGCCACCGACTTTGCTGCCGACTTTGCCGACGAAGCGCGCCGGCTGCGCTGGGCGGCGCCCTACGTTGCGGCGCCGCCGGTGCTCGGTGCCGGCCTGGACGGAGACTGGGCGTGGCTGCGCACCGCCGGGCTGCCCGGCGTGTCCGCGGTGCACCCGCGCTGGCAGGCGTCGCCCGATGCGGCGGTGCGAGCGATCGCCGCCGGGCTACGCACGCTGCATGACAGCTTGCCGGTCTCGTCCTGCCCGTTCGACTGGTCGGCCGCCAGCCGGCTGGCACGGGTGGCGCCGGCCCGACGGGCGAGCCTGGGCGAGCCGCCGCCGGTCGAGAAGCTGGCGGTCTGTCACGGCGACGCATGCTCGCCCAACACACTGATCGGCAACGACGGCCGCTGCTGCGGACACGTCGACTTCGGCGACCTCGGCGTGGCCGATCGGTGGGCCGACCTGGCGGTGGCGACGCTGTCGTTGCGCTGGAACTATCCCGGTCGTGGCCGGGACGCCGAGTTCTTCGCCGCCTACGGCGTCGAGCCCGACCTGGCGCGCATCGAGTACTACCGGCGGCTGTGGCAGGCCTCGGACAATACCTGAGCCGACACCTCGGGCTAAGCTCGTGGCGGCACTGTAACCGCCAAAAGGGCCCCAGAAAGGTATTTGTGCAGGTCACGAGCGTAGGCCACGCCGGCTTCCTGATCGAGACCCACGCGGGCAGCATCCTGTGCGACCCCTGGGTCAACCCCGCCTACTTCGGCTCCTGGTTCCCCTTCCCGGACAACAGCGCGCTGGACTGGGACACGCTGGGCAACTGCGACTACCTGTATGTCTCGCACCTGCACAAGGATCACTTCGACGCCAAGCACCTGCGGGCGCACGTCAACAAGGACGCGATGGTGCTGCTGCCCGACTTTCCGGTGCCCGACTTACGGAATGAGCTGCAGAAGCTGGGGTTTCACCGGTTCTTCGAGACCACCGACTCGGTCAAGCACCGGATCGACGGACCCGAGGGCCATCTCGACGTGATGATCATCTCCCTGCGGGCCCCCGCCGACGGCCCGCTCGGCGACTCGGCGCTGGTGGTTTCCGACGGCGAGACAACGGCTTTCAACATGAACGACGCGCGCCCGGTGGATTTGGACGTGCTGGCGTCGGAGTTCGGCCATGTCGACGTGCATATGCTGCAGTACTCCGGGGCGATCTGGTACCCGATGGTCTACGACATGCCTGCCCGCGCCAAGGAGGCGTTCGCCACGCAGAAACGGCAGCGGGGAATGGACCGCGCGCGCCAGTACGTCACCCAGGTCGGTGCGACCTGGGTGGTGCCGTCGGCCGGGCCGCCGTGCTTTTTGGACCCCGAATTGCGCCACCTCAACGACGACCGCGGGGAGCCGGCCAACATCTTCCCGGACCAAATGGTGTTCCTGGACCAGATGCGCGCCCACGGCCACGACCGGGGCCTGCTGATGATTCCCGGGTCGATCGCGAATTTCACCGGTGCGAGGCTGAATTCACTGAACCATCCGCTGCCCATCGACCAGGTCGAGGCCATCTTCACCACCGGCAAGGCCGCCTATATCGCCGATTATGCCGACCGGATGGCGCCGGCGCTCGCGGCGGAGAAGGCGAGCTGGGCCCCCGCTGCCGGCGAGACGCTGTTGGAGCCGTTGCGCGCACTGTTCGAGCCGATCATGCTGCAGAGCGACGAGATCTGCGACGGCATCGGCTACCCCGTCGAACTTGTCATCGGCCCCGAAACGGTGATCCTGGACTTTCCGAAACGAGTTGTGCGCGAACGGATTCCCGACGAGAAATTCCGGTACGGGTTCGCGATCGAACCGGAGCTGGTGCGCACCGCGCTGCGCGACGAGGAACCGGATTGGGTCAACACCATCTTCTTGTCCACCCGTTTCCGGGCCTGGCGCGTCGGCGGCTACAACGAATACCTGTACACGTTTTTCAAGTGCCTGACCGATGAACGGATCGCCTACGCCGACGGCTGGTTCGCCGAGACTCACGATGATTCGGCATCGATCACGCTGGACGGCTGGGAGATCCAGCGCCGCTGCCCCCACCTCAAGGCCGACCTCTCGAAATTCGGTGTGGTGGAAGGCAACACGCTGACCTGCAACCTGCACGGGTGGCAATGGTGCTTGGACAGCGGCCGCTGCCTCACCTCACGGGGGCATGAGCTTCGGAGCGCGCGGCGATGATGCCGTTTTACGACGACGGCGTGATCCAGCTGGACCGGGCCGCACTCACCTTGCGTCGCTACCACTTTCCTTCCGGCACATCGAAGGTCATCGCGCTGGACAGGATCCGCGGCTACAAGGCCGAGCCGCTTGGCCTGTTCCTGGTCCGGTTCAACCTTTGGGGCAGCCCCGACTTGCGGCGTTGGCTTCCGCTGGACATGTACCGACCCCTCAAATCGACGTTGGTCACCCTCGACGTACCCGGCGAGCGCCCGCAACCCGCCTGCACCCCGGCCCGTCCGGACGACTTCACCGCATTGCTGGACGAATTCCTAGCCTAGCCACCCGCCGAACGTGAACCGACGGCGAGATTCGGCCGGCGCCATTTTTCGCACTCAGACCACGCTCGGCGAAAGGCTAGAGGTCAGCCAGCGCCGCACGACCGGCGTTGTAGCCGGGGATGAACGTGATCCCCGGGCCACCGTGGCATCCCGCACTGCCCAGATACAGCCCCGCAAGCGGTATCGGCTGGCCGAGAAAGCCTTTCGGGCCGGGCCGGTTGGGACCGATCTGGTCCGGGTTCAGCAGTCCATGGCAGTAGTCGCCCCCCGGAGCGCCGAACATCACGCCCATGTGCTTGGGCGTGAAGGTGGTGTGCCGGACGATGCTGCGTTCGAAATTCGGCGCCAATCGGGTGATCTTGTCGATCACCCGCCGCCCCATTTCGACCTTTGCCGGACCATAACCTGCCTTGCCTGCCGAGTCGGCCCCACCCTCGATCGGGAACCACAGCGCGAACGCCGATGCGGCGTGCTTACCCGCGGGCGCCAGGTGCGGATCGTGCACCGAGGGGACCTGCAACACGAGCGTCGGATCGGCCGGCACGATCCCACGTCGACAATCTTCCCACTGGCGCTGGACTTCCTCCGGGGTGCAGAAGATGCCTATCGACGCCTGCATGCTCGGCTCGTTGAGCGCCTCGTAGGGCGCCGCGAAACAGGGGGCCTCGTCCAGGGCGAAGTGCATCTGCAAGTAGCTGCCGCGGTGGTCGATGCGCGAATAGCGGTCCCGGATGTCGCACGGCAGCGCCGCGGGATCGATCAACTCGTTGACCGTGACGTCAGGCGCGATGGCGGAGACCACGATCGGGGCGCCCAAGGTGTCGCCGGCCTCGGTCCGCACCCCGCGCACCCGGCCGTTAGCGACGAGGATCTCGGTCACCTTGGAACGCAACCGGAGGTCGCCGCCGTTGCTCTGCAGCAGTCGGGCCAGATGCTCGGTGAGCGCGCCGATGCCGCCGCGCAGCTTCTTCATCTGCACGAAGTCCCCATCGGGAATCCCCAGCCCAAAGGCGAGCGCGGCGGCGCTGCCCGGCATGGCCGGCCCGCGATAGAGGGTGTTGACGGCCAGCACGGTCATCGAGCCGCGCAGGGCGCCGTGCTTCTCGCGGTCCGGGAAGTAGCGGTCCAAGACGTCGGTGACCGAGCCGAACAACATGTCGTCGATCGCGGAGCGTTCGAATTCATTTGTGGCACAGGCATACATCTCGTCGAAGGTCTTCGGCGGCGTGCCCGCCTCGAACCTGCCCAGCGCCCGTGTCGGCGCCTGGCTCCACGCCAACAGCCCCGCCATTCCGGTGACCGCGTCCGCCCCGTGCACCTCGCCCAGGTGGGCGAACATCTTCATCGGGTCGGTGTATTGGACCAGTGGATCGTCCCCGACACCGCGCAGGGCTACCGACATGACGTCCACGTCGACGGTGGGCAGGGTGTCCAGGCCCAGTTCGCCGAGGACCGCGGCGGACGTCGGGAACTGCACCGATCCAGCGATCTCGAACCGGTAGCCGTCGAACAACTCCACCGTGGAGGCCATGCCGCCGGCGTAGCGCTTGGCTTCCAGGCACACGGTCCGCAGCCCCGCCCGCTGCAGGAGCACCGCCGCGGTCAGGCCGTTATGCCCGGCGCCGATGACTATTGCGTCGAACCCCGTCTCAGATTTAGACATGCTCCCAGCCCTCCGAAAGGCAGGCTGGCACGCACCCACAGTTTTGTCAATCATGACGAAACCGGTCCGGCGTCCCAGGCCTCGGTGATCCCCGCTCGCAGCGCCTCCAGCGCCACGTGGCACACCCGCGCCAACTCTCCCAGCGATCGATCGCTACCGACCATCCAGAACTCCATCGCACCGAAAACCGCGGCCGCGATGCAGCGAGCTGTCACGGCGGCCCGCAACCGGGCATCCCGTGTCTGATTCGCTGTGCAGCTACGTCGGCGCAGCTGTGCGGCAATAGCGTCCGCGAAGTCGGCCTGGACTTCCTGGATGTGCCGCACGATGCGGCCCGGCTCGAGCTCGTTGCCCCTTAGCGCGGCGATTTTCGTCACGGCCTCAACGTCATAGGGAAACGCGAAGATGGCCGATCGCACGGAATCGATGATCGATTCATCGGCCGGCCTGGCGTCCAGCGCGGAACGAAACCAGTTCAATCCGGTGTAGTCGGCAAACAATAGATCGTGCTTGGAGCTGAAGTGGCGATAGAACGTTCGCAGCGACACCCCGGCGTCCGCCGCGATCTGTTCGGCGGAGGTGTCCTCCACACCCTGAGCCAGGAACCGCACCGATGCGGCCCGGATCAGCGCCTCCCGGGTGCGCTCGCTGCGCGCCGTGTGCGCGGGCCTGACCATGCCAGTAAGGTACCAGCACAAGTTCTGTCAATATTGACAAAACTGCAAGCCGCGGTGACACTGCGGCCATGGTCTCGCTACTCGTCCACGCACTACTCGGGCTCGCCGTCATCGGCTGGATCATCGCGTCGAACCCCAAGGCCTTCGCCCGGCCGGCCACGGGGCCGTTGTTCTCGCCGCTGGAATGCGTGTACTACGTCGCCGGCATCGCGTCGATCGCGCTGGGCTGGTATTTCAACATTCGCTTCGTGCGGGAGTACTCAACCGGCACCACCAACCCGATCTGGGGGCCCGGCAGCTGGGCCGACTACATCCGGCTGATGTTCACCAACCCGGCCGCCTCTTCGGCCAGCCAGGACTACACGATCGCCAATGTGATTCTGCTGCCGCTGTTTTCCATCGTGGACGGCTACCGGCGGGGTCTACGCCGACCGTGGCTGTACTTCGTGAGCAGCCTGTTCACCAGCTTTGCCTTCGCGCTCGCCTTTTACTTCGCCACCGTCGAACGGCAACGCCGCCTAAGTTAGTTGCGTGAGCAGACGTAAAAGCCCCCAATTTCGTACCGAAATGGGGGCTTTTGCGTCTGCTCACGCGGAGGCCGGCTCCAGCAGCTCGGTGCCGACGTAGGGGACCAGCGCCTCGGGCACCCGCACACTGCCGTCGGGCTGCTGGTGATTCTCCAGGATCGCAACCAGCCACCGGGTGGTGCCCAGCGTGCCGTTGAGGGTGGCCGCGATCTGCGGCTTGCCGTTCGCGTCCCGGTAGCGCGTCGCCAGCCGGCGCGCCTGAAAGGTGGTGCAGTTCGACGTCGAGGTCAGCTCGCGGTAGGTCCCCTGCGTCGGGACCCACGCCTCGCAGTCGAACTTGCGGGCCGCCGACGAGCCGAGATCGCCCGCGGCCACGTCGATGACCCGATACGGCACCTCGATGCGCGCCAGCATCTCGCGCTGCCAGCCCAGCAGCCGCTGGTGTTCGGCCTCGGCGTCGGCCGGTGCGCAGTAGACGAAGCCCTCCACCTTGTCGAATTGGTGCACCCGGATGATGCCGCGGGTGTCCTTGCCGTGACTGCCGGCCTCGCGGCGAAAACACGACGACCAGCCCACGTACCGCAGCGGCCCGCCGGACAGGTCCAGGATCTCGTCGGCGTGATAGCCGGCCAGCGGCACTTCGGAGGTGCCCACCAGGTAGAGATCGTCCACCCGATACACCTCCTCGGCGTGGGCACCCAGGAATCCGGTGCCCGACATCACCTCCGGGCGCACCAGCACCGGCGGGATCATCGGGATGAAGCCGTTGTCGACCGCCAGCCGCAACGCCAGCTGCAGCAGGCCCAGTTGCAACAGCGCGCCCCGGCCGGTGAGGAAGTAGAACCGCGACCCGGACACCTTGGCGCCGCGCCGCATGTCGATCAGACCCAGCGACTCGCCGAGTTCCAGGTGATCCCGTGGGTGCTGGATCGCCCGGGGTTCGCCGACGACGTCGAGGACCGCGTAGTCGTCCTCCCCGCCGGCGGGGACCCCCTCCAGGACGACGTTCGAGATCGCCATGTGCGCCGCGGTGAAGGCCACCTCGGCCTCGGCCTGGTCCGCTTCGGCGGCCTTGACCTGCTCGGCGAGTTCCTTGGCGCGCGCCAACAGCGCCGGGCGCTCGTCGGCCGACGCGGCGCCCACGGTCTTGCTGGCGGTCTTCTGTTGGGCGCGCACGGCATCGGCGGCCGAAATCGCGGCCCGGCGGGCGGCGTCGGCCGTCAGCAACGCGTCCACCAGCGCCGGGTCTTCGCCACGACTGACTTGAGAACGGCGCACGACCTCGGGGTCTTCCCGCAGCAGCTTAAGGTCGATCACGGCCGCAAGACTACTTTCGGCTCCCCGGTCAGACGTCAGACGGCCCACCCCGAGCCCCGATCTCACATCTGCAACATTTGTCACGCGGCCGCATTGGCCTGCAAGAATGGAACGGATGTCCGACACGCCCCCGATAGAGGCTGCACCAGCTAGCCCCGCGCCGCCGGCCGGGTTCCGGTGGCCGCGCGGCTTACAGGCGTCCGCGACCAGGCGAGCGCTGCTGCTCACCGCGCTGGGCGGCCTGTTGATCGCCGGGTTGGTCACCGCGATTCCCGCCGTTGGTGCCGGGCCGGGGCGATTGGCCGGCTACATCCACACAAATCCGGTGCCCAATGCCGGTACCAAGAGCAACGCCGCCTTCAACCGCGCCACCAGCGGTGATTGCCTGATGTGGCCGGAAAGCGCGCCGGAGGCGGCAAGCATCGTGCGCTGCACCGAGGACCACCGGTTTGAGGTCGCCGAGTCCATCGACATGCGGACCTTCCCCGGCTCCGAATACGGGCCCAACGCCGCGCCCCCGTCCGCGGCCCGCATTCAGCAGATCAGCCAGGAGCAGTGCGAGGCAGCCGTGCACCGCTACCTCGGCACCAAGTTCGACCCCAACAGCAAGTACAGCGTCAGCATGCTGTGGTCCGGTGATCGGGCGTGGCGCCAGGCTGGCGAGCGCCGCATGTTGTGCGGCCTGCAGCTGCCCGGCGCCAACAACCAACAGGCCGTGTTCAAGGGCAAGGTCGCCGACATCGACCAGTCCAAGGTCTGGCCGACCGGCACCTGCTTGGGCATCGACACGGCCACCAACCAACCGATCGACGTCCCGGTCGACTGCGCGGCGCCGCACGCGATGGAGGTCACCGGCACCGTCAATCTGGCCGAGAAGTTCCCCAACGCCCTGCCGGCCGAACCCGAGCAGGACACCTACATCAAGGACGCCTGCACCCGCATGACGGATGGCTACCTGGCGCCCATCAAATTGCGCACCACCACGCTGACGCTGATCTACAGCACCCTCTCGATGCCCAGCTGGTTTGCGGGCAGCCGCGAGGTCGCCTGCAGCATCGGCGCGACGCTGGGCAACGGCGGTTGGGCCACCTTGGTGCACAGCGCCAAGGGGGCGCTGTTGATCAACGGCCAGACGCCGGTACCGCCGCCCGACATTCCCGAGGAGCGGCTCAACCTGCCACCGATACCCCTTCAGCTTCCGGCGCCCAGCGCCCCGGCCGATGCCGTCCCGACCATGCCACCGGGCAATCAGCATCTCCCACAACAGCCGGTGGTCACGCCCTCCCGGGCACCCGCGTCCCCGGCCACGCAAGCACCGTCGTCCCCGGCCACCCAGGCACCGCCGGGGAACCCGCCGCCCCCGCAGGACGGCGACGCGCCGCCACCACCCGAAGCCCCGGCACCCGCAGCCGCCGAACCCCCACCGGCGGGCTAGCCGGGTGGCCGTGCGGATGGACCCGCAGCGGTTCGAAGAATTGGTCTCCGACGCGCTGGACCTGATCCCACCCGACCTGGCGGCCGCGATGGATAACGTCGTCGTGCTGGTCGCCGACCGGCACCCGGAGGACAGCGACCTGCTCGGGCTGTATGAAGGGGTGGCGTTGACCGAGCGCGACTCCGACTATTCCGGAGCGCTGCCGGACGCCATCACGATCTACCGCGACGCGTTGCTGGATGTCTGCGAATCCGACGACGAGGTCGTCGAGCAGGTGGCGATCACGGTGATCCATGAAATCGCCCACCACTTCGGGATCGACGACGACCGCTTGGACGAACTGGGCTGGGCCTAGAAATCCTCGGTCGGGCGCGGCAACTCGGAAATGTCCGCGCCGGATGCTAGGAACGGCGTATGAACGCAGGCTGCCGCGACTGCCGGGCAGGCTTGGATCACTGCCACGGCACCCTCATTCATCACCCAGTGGGCCGCCCGGAGTGCACCGAGCCGGAGTGCGTCAGCCCCGAGCTTTTGCGGCACACTTTCGTCGTGGACTGTGACGCCGTCGGCTGCCGCTGCGCCGAATCGGTCCCGGCTGCCCCGGTCGGATCAGCCCATCGGATCGGTGCTTGACCTCACCACGTGTATGACGGGGCCGGCCCCGGATTCATACTGCTCGGGATAGAAGGGGGGCGTTCGAGTTCCCCACCGCAGGCAGCTCCACCGCCCGTCGGTGATCGGCGCGAGCACCACCGATTCGGCGTTGCCCAGATGGTTGTCCAGCACAAAGGCACCGTCCACGCCGGCCAGCACGGCGCAGGTCAGCCGGATCGCCGCACCATGGCTGACGACGACGATGTCGCCTGCCCAGTCGTCGTTGTCGAGGTAGCGCATGCGCAAGTCGGTGAGCACCGGCACGTAGCGGTCCAACACGTCGTTGCCCGTCTCGCCACCGGGCAGCCGCACGTCGAGCTCGCCGCGCTGCCAGCGGTCGTAGATGGCGTTGAATTCCGCGACCGCCTCTTCGTCGTTGCGGTTTTCCAGCTCGCCGACCTGCACCTCGTGAATGCCGGCGCATTCGTGGGCCGGCAGGCCGAGTTGGGCGCCGATCACCGCGGCGGTCTCCGACGCCCTGATGGCCACCGAATGCACGAGCATTGCGGGGCGTGCGCAACCCGACGCGAACACCCGCGCCTGGTCACGACCCAAAGGTGTGAGCGCGGTCCCGGGCGGCCGGGTGTCCAACCTGCGCTCGACGTTGCCGTAGGACTGACCGTGCCGCAGCAGCACCAGACGACCGCTCATTGCCCGGATCCCTTGGGCCCGGATCCCTCGGGCCCGGACTGCGCGGGTTTGCCCGCCCGCACCCGCGCCAGCCAGTTCGATGCCTCATCGACCGGCGGCGGCTGCGCGCCGCTGACCAGGCCGGTCGGCCAGGAACCCAGATACCGCACATCCGCACAACGACGGTGCAGCGCCTTGAGTGCCTCGGCGACGGCGCCGTCGTCGATATGGCCGACGCAGTCCACGAAGAACAGGTAGGTGCCCAGTTCGGTGCGGGTAGGCCGGGATTCGACGCGGGTGAGGTCGATGCCGCGAATGCCGAATTCGGCCAGCGCAGCCAGCAGCGCGCCGGGCACGTTGTCGATGCGCAAAACCACCGATGTGCGATCCGCCCCGGTGCGGGCCGGCGGCGGCGCCGGCAGGCCAGCCAGGACGAAGCGGGTGCGCGCGTTGGATTCGTCGACGACACCCTCGGCCAGCGGCGCCAACCCCCACCGGGTGGCGGCCAGCGGTGAAGTCACCGCGGCATCGACCTCGCCGTCCGCCACCTGCCGGGCGGCGTCGGCGTTGGAATACGCCGGCCGCGGCGCCACCCCGGGGAGGTGCGCGGCCAGCCACCGCCGTACCTGTGCGCCCGCCACCGGGAAGGCCGCCAAGGTGCGCACGTCGGCGGCGGTGCGGCCGGGTCTGACGGCGATGCTGAAGCTCACGTCGAGCGTCGTCTCGGCGAACACCTGCACGGGAGAACCGATGGCCAGGCTGTCCAAGGTGGGCATCACCGACCCGTCGATCGAGTTCTCGATCGGCACGCACGCATAGTCGACGACGCCCTCGCGGACGGCGTCCAGTGCCGCGGGCGTGCTCTCGAACGGCAAGCGCCGCGGGGCATCCCGCGCGCATTGGGGAACCAGGCCGGCGGCCGTCATCTTGAGCAGCGCCGCCTCGGTGAATGTCCCTTCCGGACCGAGGTAAGCGATGCGGGCCACGCTCACAACCCTAACGGCGCTTGCCGGCCGACCAACCCCTTGCGGCGCCTCGGCCGACTAAGTTAACTTAGGCTTACCTAAATTAAGGAGTCGCTGTGCTGCCGATGACCAGCCTCGTCCCGACGACTGCCGAACGCGTTCGCAGTGCCTGCGCGCGGGCCGGCGGCGCCCTCCTGGCCGTCGAGTCCGACGACCCGGTAGCCACCCCGCTACACCATCTGCTACGCGACGGATCCTTCGCCGTGGCGGTCCCCGTCGACCGCGGCCCGGCTCATTGCGCGATCGACGGATCGCAGGCGCTGCTGGAGCTGACCGACTACGCGCCGCTACCGCTGCGTGAACCGGTCCGTTCGCTGGTGTGGGTCCGCGGCCGTCTCCACCAGATCCCATCGGGAGCGGTGGCCACGATGCTCGACCTGATGGCCACCGAGAACCCGGATCCGGCTCTGCTGCAAATCAATAGGCCGAATTCCGCGCCGGCCGACGGGGAGGACACGCGATACACCCTGATGCGGTTGGAGATCGCGTCAGTGGTGGTGACCGATGCCACCGGCGCCGAGCCCGTTACCGCCGCGGAGCTACTTGACGCGCGACCCGACCCGTTCTGCGAGATCGAATCCACCCTGCTCTGGCACCTGGCCACCGCGCACGACGACGTCGTCGCCCGACTGGTCTCCAGGCTGCCGGCGCCGCTGCGACGCGGGCAGGTCCACCCACTTGGTCTCGACCGGTACGGCATGCGGTTTCGCGTCGAAGCCAACGACGGCGACCGCGACATCCGGCTGCCGTTCCACAAGCCGGTGGACGACATGACCGCGCTGAACCAGGCCATCCGGGTGCTGATGGGTTGCCCGTTCGTCAACGGGCTGCGCGCCCGTCGGTAACGGACTCAATCCCAGCCCGAGCTACGACAGCAGCCGACTGAGGTTAAGCACGCCCGATACACCGGTGCCCATGTTGAACAGGCCCGAGTTGAAGCCGCTAGCGCCGGGAAAGGCGGTGCCCGGGACACCGGTGTTTCCAATGCCCGAGCTGAAGCCGTTAACGATTCCGCCGCCGCTGGTGTTGAGGACGCCCGAGTTTCCGTTACCGGTGTTGTTGAAGCCCGAGTTTCCGGTACCGGTGTTGTTGAAGCCCGAGTTAGTTAGGCCGCTGTCGGTGGTGGCCCCGAAGCCGGTATTCACATTGCCCGAATTCCAGAAGCCCGTGTTGATGTTCCCCGAATTCCCTTTGCCCGTATTTGCGACGCCCGCGTTCGCAAAGCCCGTGTTTATGTCGCCCGCGTTCGCAAAGCCGGTGTTCTCGTCGCCCGCGTTCCCGAAGCCCGTGTTCACGTCGCCCGCGTTCCCGAAGCCGAAGTTGCCGCTGCCCGAGTTCCCGAAGCCGATGTTGCCGCTGCCCGAGTTGCCGAAGCCAAGGCCGTTGAGGTGACCCGGGATAACGGTATTGGTGCCCGTGCTGAAGACGCCGATGTTGCCGTCACCGGAGTTGAAGAAGCCGATGTTGTTGGTGCCCGAGTTCCCGAAGCCGATGTTGCCACTGCCCGAATTCAACAGCCCGGGCAAGTTGATGCCCACCTGATTGTCGCCGGTGAGCCCGATCCCAATGTTGTTGTTGCCGGTGTTTCCAAAACCGAAGTTGTTGTTGCCGGTGTTCCCACCACCGATGTTGTTGTTACCCGCGTTTCCCCCGCCCCTATTTCCATCGCCACTGTTTCCCAAGCCGACGTTGTTGTTGCCGGTGTTCCCCATGCCCACGTTGTGGCCGGTGGTGCCATTGTTTCCGAAGCCGATGTTTCCATTGCCGACGTTTCCGGCGCCGACGTTATCGTTGCCCCTGTTTCCGCCGCCGGTGTTGTTGTTGCCGATGTTCCCGCCGCCCAGGTTGGAGCTGCCCTTGTTGCCGTCCCCCACGTTGCCGCTGCCGGTGTTGCCGCTACCGATGTTGGCGTTACCTCTATTGCCGATGCCCAGGTTGGGCAGGCCCTGCAGGAACTGCTGCAGACTGGCCGGCAACGGGACCAACTGCGCGGCCGCCGCCGACGCCCCGGCGTGATAGCCCGTCATCGCCGCCACATCGGCGGCCCACATCTGCTCGTAGGCGGACTCGGCGGCCATGATCGCCGGCGCATTCAGTCCCAAGAAGTTTGACCGCACCAGCTGCACGAACGCGGTGCGGTTGGCCGCCACCGCCAGCGGATGA
Source organism: Mycobacterium lacus (assembly GCF_010731535.1). Taxonomy (NCBI): domain Bacteria; kingdom Bacillati; phylum Actinomycetota; class Actinomycetes; order Mycobacteriales; family Mycobacteriaceae; genus Mycobacterium; species Mycobacterium lacus. The sequence goes on along the minus strand of NZ_AP022581.1, from coordinate 4,673,173 downwards.
ATCGTCGCGGCCCGCGCGGCCTCGAACACAGCGGCCACCGTTTTGGCCTGCGCGGCGGCCGCTTGTGCTTGGGTGGCCGCCGCGCCGAGGAACCCCGCATACGGGGCCGCGGCCGCCGCCATCGCCGCCGACGCCGCACCCTGCCAGGCCTGACCGGCCAACCCCGAGGTCACCGACGAAAACGACGACGCCGCTGCCCCCAACTCCGAAGCCAGCCCGTCCCACGCGGCCGCAGCGTCCAGCATTGGCGCCGAACCGGCACCGGTGAACATCTGCAAAGAATTGACTTCCGGCGGCAACACCGCAAAATTGACCATTGTCGGCCTCCTACCCGTTTCACCGGTCGCCGCACCGGCAAACAATCCGCAACGAATTGATCTCCGCCGGCAACACTGAATGGCTTATCGGGGTATTGCTCGCTCGCATTGCCCGTGCCGCTCGGCGCCACCATTTGCGCGGTGAAATTACGCTATGAATCACACGAATCGGCGTCTAGCAGAAGATTTCGCATGTATACTTGCGTCATTCGTAAGCATGTCGTCCGGTTCACGGCCGTGTGCGACGACAGCACGGGTGTAGCCCGCGTCAGTGGGGACGCATACTTGCGGCTAACTGAAGTGTGCCTTGCAAGCAGAAGTGCACGCTTATCGAGGGCCCGTTCCATGCGGCATTTCGTTCACACGCTTCAAGACAACGTGCGCCAGGCCCGCCGCGCAGAAACGGATGCGAATGAATGAGGACAGGCCGGTGATCCGCCGTCGGCCCGGCCCGCCACCACGAGCGGCCGAAAACACCCTGCCGCTGCAGCGCCCGAAGTCACCCGCGGTCCGCGCAGGTGCTGCGCCGCCACGGCGCAGCACCACGCGGCCGCCGCGTCCGGTCGCCCCGAAGGCGCGCCGCAACCGCGGCCGGCGCCGCTGGGGCCGGGTGCTGGCGCTGAGCCTGCTCATGGTTCTGCTGTTCGCCGGCGCCGGCATCCTCGGCGGGGCCGCCTGGCTCGACACCTCACTGCACCGCGAGCCGGTACTCGGCGACTACCCCGACCGGCCGGCCCGCGGGAGCGGCACGAACTGGCTGCTCGTCGGCTCGGACAGCCGCGAAGGCCTCACCGTCGACCAGCAGAAGGAACTGGCCACCGGCGGTGACATCGGCAGCGGTCGCACCGACACCATCCTGCTGGTGCACCTGCCGGGGTTTGGCTCTGATGCCCCGACAACCTTGGTGTCGATACCGCGCGATTCGTATGTACCGATTCCCGGTCATGGCAGGGACAAAATCAACGCGGCATTCGCCGCGGGCGGGGCGCCCCTGCTCATCCAGACCGTCGAACAGGCCACCGGCCTGCGGCTGGACCACTACGCCGAGGTCGGATTCGGTGCGTTCGCGGGCGTGGTCGACGCGCTCGGCGGGGTCACCGTGTGCCCGGCCGAGCCGATCAGCGATCCCCTCGCCGGCATCGACCTGCCCGCTGGCTGCCAGAACCTGGAGGGCCGCACTGCGCTAGGTTTCGTCAGGACCCGGGCAACGCCGCGGGCAGACCTGGACCGGATGAAGAACCAACGGCAGGTCATGTCGGCGCTGGTGCAGCGCGCCGCCAGCCCGATGGTGTGGCTCGATCCCTGGCGCTGGTACGCGGTGCCGCGTGCGGCCGCCGACGCCTTGACCGTCGACCAGGGTGACCACGCCTGGGACCTAGCCCGACTCGGCTGGGCCTTGCACGGACCGACCACCGCGCTGACCGTCCCGCCCGGTGAGTTCACCACCGGCGACGCCGGGTCTGTGCTGGTGTGGAACCACGACGCGGCCCGCGAGTTGTTCGACGCCCTGGCCAACGACGCGCCGGTGCCGGCCTCGGCGGTCGTCGGGCAGCCATAGCGATCCACGCGTGCCCAACGAATAGAATTCGACATTTCTACAAAGGCTTGCTTTGGTTAGGCAAAGCTGGCCTGCGTAATACCGGACTTTAGTGGCGGCAGGGATCTTAGGAAAACCTTTCCTGAGTAAGCCGTACCTTCGTTGCAGATCGTGATCTACCTGCGCTAACCTGCCATTTATGAGCGACTACGACGGACCCAAGACGAAATTTCACGCACTGCTGCAAGACCAGATATTCAACGAGTTCACGAGCGCGCAGCAATACATCGCGATCGCCGTTTATTTCGACGGTTCCGACTTACCGCAATTGGCGAAGCATTTTTACAGCCAAGCGGTCGAGGAACGAAATCACGCCATGATGCTGGTCCAACATCTGCTCGACCGCGACGTCCGCGTCGAAATCCCGGGCGTGGACACGGTGCGCAATCAATTCGCACGACCGCGCGACGCGCTGGCGCTGGCACTCGAACAGGAGCGCGCGGTTACCGAACAGGTCAGCCGGCTCACGGCAGCGGCCCGCGACGAGGGCGACTACCTCGGCGAACAGTTCATGCAGTGGTTCCTTCAGGAGCAGATCGAAGAGATGGCGCTGATGACCACCCTGCTGCGGGTTGCGGATCGCGCTGGCGACAACTACTTCGAACTGGAGAACTTCGTCGCCCGCGAGATTGGCCCTGCCCCGTCGGGCTCCGGTGCGCCGAAAGCCGCGGGCGGCCACCTGTAGAGATCGGCTAGCTGCGGCGCTTGTCTAGGCGACCATTCTCTAACCAGGCCTTGGTGCGTCCTGGGTGGTGCGTCGCGAGCCAGGCCACCCCAATATCCCGGCAAAAGTCGATGTCTTCGTACTCGTCGACGTTCCAGCAATACACCGCCCGGCCCTGGGCGATGGCCCGGTCGACGAGTTGCGGATACTCCTTGAGCGCCGGCAGCGAGGGCCCGACGGCGGTGGCCCCGACGGCGGTGGCCGCGCTGCTGTTCAGGTAGCGGGCGGTCTTGCCCAGCAGCACCGTCGGCAGCAGTGGTGCGGCTCGCCGCACCCGCCAAACCGCCGCCGCCGAAAACGACATCACCACCGCGCGAGATCGGTCGGCGGAGGCCGGCGCGGCGATCCCGAAGCGGTGTAGAAGCGCCAGCAGCTTGCTTTCCACCAGCGCGCCGTACCGGACTGGGTGTTTGGTCTCGATGAACAACTTCACCGGCCGGTGCCAGTCAAGAACCAGGGCGACAAGGGCGTCCAGCGTCAGCAGGCTGGTATCACCATGCGTACCGTCCGGACGCCAACTGTCGTGCCATGCGCCGTACTCCAGCTCGCGGAGCTGGGCCAGTGTCATCGTGCTGACCAGACCCACTCCGGTTGAGGTCCGGTCCAGGCGGCGGTCGTGGACGCACACCAGATGACCGTCGCGAGTGAGCCGCACGTCGCATTCCACGCCATCGGCGCCCTCTTTGAGGGCGAGGTCATAGGCGGCCAGCGTATGTTCCGGTCGAGCAGCCGAAGCGCCCCGGTGGGCGACCACGAAAGGATGCCCGGCCAGCACCTCGTCTGCCCTCATCATGTGTCTATGCTGCCGGTTCCCGGCCCTCCATCTCAACCGGACCGGTGGAAGCGGCCACGGCGGGCCGATCCGGCACCACAACCCAACGATGCGCGGGCCTTTCCACCGGCTTGCGCTCGAAGCCCTCAAAGACCCGGCCGACGGCGGCCACCGTCGCGGCCGCGAGCACATAGGCGAGCACCATCAGCAGCGTGTTATTCGCGATACCCTGGGCGTCGGTGGCAAAGCTGGTCAGGATGGCGAAGATCGATACCGCGTTGCTGACCACCCACGCGATCCACCACACCACAATCGGTCTGCGGAGCCGGGTGTAGTGGTCTTCGATCATCGCCAGCTCGATGACGTAGACCGGTGCCCACAGCAGATTGACTAGCGGCAGCAGGCAACCGGCCACCAATTGCCGGACAGACCGCCGCTCCGGCAGACCGTGATGTTTGAAGGCGGCGGCCCGGCGCGCGATCAACCAGCGGACCAGCACCATGATCGACGTGAACACCGCCGCGATGGCCGCCACACTGGCCACTATCCCCAGCCAGACCGCGGCGCCAGCCACCATCGAGTTCAGCAAGGTGTTGCGGTTGATGATCAACAGCACGTATCGCACTGCGTACACCAGTGCGGCGATGCCGAGCACCAGCACGTTGACGAACAGCGCGGTGCGCACCGCCCCTGCCGATGGCCCGGCCTTTGTCGCTGCTGCGGCCAACGCCGGCGCGTGGGCAACATGGTCAGCCAGCCCCCAACGCGGCATCACCGCGTAGCGCGGAGTCGGCCCGCGAGGCCGCCGAGGGCGCCGTATCGGCGGTGCGGCGCCGGGACGCACCGCAATCCATCGAAAACCTGGGGGAAGCCGCGGCGGTGTGCGCCGCGCGACGGGGGCGGTTGGCACCTGCGGGCGGGGGTACGTGCCCCAGCGCGGGTCCGCGGGTGGCATGTCCGCCAGGGGTGCCATCAGCGCCCCGCGACAGCGGGGGCACCACTGGCGCTGCCGCTCGCGGACGTTCCACCGCGTGCCGCATTGGGAGCACACCTGGATCACCGGACCAGCCTAATGGGTGGCGCGACGACGCGGGTTCGCCAGCTACGTATGGCTATCCACAGTTTCCACAGGTTTATCCACAACGGACCCGCCGGCGTCCAACTCATCGCCACAGCCTCTATCGCCGAGCCGGATCGCGACTGTGGATAACACCACGCACTCGACGCACGTCATCGACAGCCGCGCGAGCGCTGGAGCGAATGCCGTGTCCGTCTGACTACCGGCCACTGCGCCCGGCTAACCGGCGGCGCGCAAGGTACCCCGCCCACCGCCGGTGCCGGCGCCCGCGTCTCGGCGAATGCGCAGCTCAGCGCCCCGTCCGCCCGCCAATTGTTGAAGTCGTTCACCAGAGGCTATTATCGCGATCGCGACGTTCGTGTGACTCACCTCACTGCGGCGAGGTGACGGTACTGGTGAAAGGCGGTCGATGACCACGCACTCGTTCGGTCCGGGGTCGGCATCTCCGTCGAACTCATATTCCGGATCGCCGGCTTGGAACCACGCCTACGTCGTCGCCGCTTTACGCGCCGGCCTGATCGCGCTGGCACTGTTCGCAGTTCTGCTGCTCATCATTTTGTCTTGAAGGTGCGCCAACGGGGCTCCGGGTAGCTACCCGCAGCAGTCGTTCTTGCGGCGCGCGCGGTCATAGAGCAGGGTTGACGTGTCAGGCTAGGGGCCAGCCCGCCCCGTCGTGTGGGGCAACCCACGCGAAGGACGTGTCAGACGACCACTCTTCATCGAAGGAAGGAACGCCGTGGCGGAATACACATTGCCCGACCTGGACTGGGACTACGGAGCGCTGGAACCGCACATCTCAGGTCAGATCAACGAGCTTCACCACAGCAAGCACCACGCTACCTACGTCAAGGGTGCCAACGACGCCGTCGCCAAACTGGAAGAGGCCCGCGCCAAGGACGACCACTCGGCGATCTTGCTGAACGAAAAGAATCTGGCTTTCAACCTCAGCGGCCACGTCAACCACACCATCTGGTGGAAGAACCTGTCGCCCAACGGTGGTGACAAGCCGACCGGCGAGCTCGCCGCCGCCATCGACGACGCGTTTGGATCGTTCGACAAGTTTCGCGCGCAGTTCCACGCAGCCGCCACCACCGTGCAGGGTTCGGGATGGGCGGCGCTCGGCTGGGACACGCTGAGCAACAAGCTGTTGATATTCCAGGTGTATGACCATCAGTCCAACTTCCCGCTCGGTATTGTTCCGCTGCTGCTGCTGGACATGTGGGAACACGCCTTTTACCTGCAGTACAAGAATGTGAAGGTCGACTTCGCCAAGGCGTTCTGGAACGTCGTGAACTGGGCCGACGTGCAGTCGCGCTACGCGGCGGCAACGTCGAAAACCCAAGGGCTGATATTCGGCTGACTCCAGCCACCTCGCGGCCTGGGCGTCACGCGCATCGCGTGGCGCCCTTGCCTTTCGGTGGGCCTCACATGGAGCAGCTTTGTGAACGCGACCACGCGTAGCCGTGTCGCGTTGCAACGCGGGTAAACCCCGCGCATGCTTAATTACTCGAGCTATCATTATTCGAACTACCAGCGTGGTTATTCGGACGGAGGCGTTCACGGAGGGCGAGATGAATACCGGGTCGAGTGAGCCTATAGGGGTTACTCCCTTTCATTCTCGTGGCGCCCTGAAAGGGTTCGTGATCTCCGGCCGTTGGCCTGATTCCACCAAGGAATGGGCGCAATTGTTGATGGTCGCGGTTCGCGTCGCCTCGCTGCCGGGATTGCTTTCCACCACGACCGTGTTCGGTGCCCGCGAGGAGTTGCCCGACGAGCCCGAGCCGGGCACCGTCGGCCTCGTGCTGGCCGAGGGCACGGTCTTCGGCGACAAAGCCATCCAGCCCGGCTACTTCGCTCATCATCAGCCCCCCGCGTTGTTGATGCTGCATCCACCTTCGGAGACGACGCCGTCGTTACCGGAGTGCACCGGAGCGGCGTCGGGATGCGTCCTGCTGCCGGGATTGCCGTATCTGGGACTCGAGCACCGGGCGGCCTGGGTGGAAGCGGAGGCCGACGGCACCATCACGTCGATGGTGAGCCGCGTCGGCGTCGACCCGATCAGCCACCCCGACACCGCGATTCTGGCGATGCTGCTTGCGGCATAAGGAAATTCGAACCAATTAGTTCGGGCATCGAACCGAGAAATACGGGTATCCGAACATCGTCTCCGTCCTAGCGCACCCCGGGTATGCCCGCTAGCCTGGGGATCGTTAGCGAAGGGGAGTAGCCCCGAATCGTCGAGTCGACATGCTGGCGAATAGCCCGGCCGGCGAACCGTTCCGATTGGACTCCGATTGGACGGTGGGTGAGACCTTCGACCGATGTTCGGATGACCGGATTGGCCCCAGACGGTCACCGACAACGCGTCGAAAGGTCGTCCGCCATGCTCACCGCCACACTGCTGAGTCTCGGAGTGGTCTTCCTCGCGGAACTCGGCGATAGGTCCCAGCTCATCACGATGACCTATGCGCTGCGCTACCGATGGTGGATAGTGCTGACCGGGGTGGCGATCGCCGCGTTCACGGTGCATGGGATCTCGGTGGCGATCGGCCATTTCCTCGGCGCCACCCTGCCCGCGCGTCCGATGGCGTTTGCCTCCGCGCTCGCTTTCCTCGCCTTCGCGGTGTGGGCCTGGCGGGAAGGCCTAAAAGACGAAGCCAGCGCCGACGACGGCGCATCCATGGTTCGGGAACCCCGTTTCGCGCTGTTGACTGTGGTGTCGTCGTTCGTGCTCGCCGAGCTGAGCGACAAAACGACGTTGGCTACGGTGGCGTTGGCCAGCGATCACAACTGGGTCGGCGTGTGGGTCGGCACGACGCTGGGCATGGTTTTGGCCGACGGCCTGGCGATCGCCGCGGGGATCCTGCTGCATCAGCAGCTTCCGGACCAGCTGTTGCACGTCCTGGCCAGCCTACTGTTCCTGCTGTTCGGACTCTGGATGCTTTTCGACGGCGCACTCGGATGGCGGACCGTTGCCGTCGGCGTCACCGCGGGGCTGGCGCTGGCCGGCGCCGCGTCTGTGCGGGTGGCGCAAACTCTTCGGCGACGGCGAAAGGGGACCGCGACCGCCGGCAGGTCACCCCGCGTGGGCTGAGCAATGCCCGACGCCTAACCGCCCAATCCTCCGACACATCGGCAGCCTCTCCCTGACCGTCTCGAGGGGAGCGTCCGCGTACCCTGGGTCACTCCATGCGCACTGCGCGACACTAAGCAGCAAAGGAGCCGCGCGGCGGAACCTGGTTTTCCGCTGGTTGCCCGCCGCCGAATGCATTCGCCCGGCACGGTCCACGAGATCCTTTCGCCAACCGCACGGACTGCGGAGCGGCGCACACGTCCTCACCGCGTATTCTGCCGATTGCCTGTGAAATCCGTGCATCTTCTGGACACCTCACCGGAGACGTTGGAAGCTCGGCGGGGGGGTATTTGTCGATCGCTCTGCACGCCCGTACCGAATCCACTGGGGTTTGCACTTGGTTGTGGAGGCAACTGTCGCTACCATGATCAGCAAATACATTTAGATATCTGTTAGTTCTCACAGCTCGGTGGAGGTCATATCGATGAGCACGACGTTCGCTGCCCGCCTGAACCGCCTGTTTGACACGGTGTATCCGCCCGGACGGGGGCCGCACACCTCCGCGGAGGTGATCGCGGCGCTCAAGGCGGAGGGCATTACGATGTCGGCTCCCTACCTGTCGCAGCTACGTTCAGGCAACCGCACAAATCCGTCGGCCGCGACCATGGCCGCACTTGCCAACTTCTTCCGTATCAAGTCGGCGTACTTCACCGACGACGAGTACTACGAAAAGCTCGAGAAGGAGTTGTCGTGGCTCGCCACGATGCGCGATGAGGGCGTGCGCCGCATCGCCCTGGGAGCGTACGGGCTGTCAGCCCAAGCCCAGCAGGAGATCGTGGAGCGGATCGACGAGCTGCGCCGCGCCCAGCGCGTGGACGCTTGAGCCCGCTTCAGGTAGCCGCCGCACCCCGCCCTGACGAGGGGTCGACCCCGCATTCCGATTAGGGTTGGCCCAGCAACCGCGCGCACCCGCGAAAGCGATAGTCGACGAGATATTCAGGAGGCGGCCGGGAATGGGCCTGTTCGGCAAACGAAAGAGCCGCGCGACACGTCGCGCGGAGGCACGGGCGATCAAGGCGCGCGCCAAGCTAGAGGCCAGGCTGTCCGCCAAGAACGAGGCCCGCCGCATCAAAGCCGCCCAGCGGTCCGAGGAGAAGGCCCTCAAGGCACAGCTCAAAGCCCAGCGCGACAGCGATCGGGCGGCGCTGAAGGTCGCCGAGACCGAGCTCAAGGTGGCTCGTGAAGGAAAGTTGCTGTCGCCGACGCGGATTCGCCGGGCGCTGACGGTGTCGCGGCTGCTCGCCCCAATACTCACACCGGTCATCTACCGGGCAGCCATGGCCGCTCGTGGGCTGATCGACCAGCGCCGAGCCGACCAACTCGGGATTCCGTTGTCTCAGATCGGCCGGTTCTCCGGTCACGGCGCCTCGCTGTCCGCGCGGATTGCTGGGTCGGAGCAATCGCTGCGAATGGTCCAAGAAAAGAAGCCCAAAGACGCCGAGACCAAGCAGTTCGTGTCGGCTGTCACCGAACGGCTGACCGACCTGTCGGCGGCCATTACGGCTGCGGAGAATATGCCGGCCGCGCGACGCCGGACCGCCCACGCCGCGATCTCGTCGCAGCTCGACGGTGTCGAGGCCGACCTGATGGCCCGGCTCGGGCTGGTCTGACCAGCGCCGCCGGTGCGGGGCAGGCCCTAGCGGAGCGCCCGGCCCGGTTGCCAGGACGACGCCGCGGGGTGTCCTGGCATGATGGGACCCGACCGTTTCGCGACCTAGTGAGCGGCGAGAAGGCTACAAAGGAGCGGCCGCATGACAGACCCGCAGGATCGACCCGACAGCGACCCCGACGAGGCATCGACATCGCCGCCCCAAGAGGGCCCACCCGCCCAACTCGCCAAGGCGGCCGCGAAGAAGGCCGCGAAAGCGCCCGCCAAGAAAGCGCCCGTGAAAAAGGCGCCGGCCAAAAAGGCACCCGCCAAGAAAGCACCCGCCAAAAAGGCAGCCGCCAAGAAGGCGCCCCTTGGCCCGCAGCGGCGGCTCGAACCCAACGGCGAACTTGCCGCCGCCGCTAAAGATACAGCGGCACAGGCGAAGTCGAATGTAGACCGGGCCAAAGACCCAATCCCCCGGGAACCGTCGTTGCCCGAGTCCGGCCAATTCCCAGTGCCGCTGCTGGTGGCAGTCGCGCTCAGCCTGTTGGCCCTGCTGCTGATCCGGCAGCTGCGACGCCACTGAGAGCGCGGACACGACGGTGACTGTGACTTTTCGGCCAACGGCCGACCTGGTCGACGACATCGGTCCCGGCGTGCGCAGCTGCGACCTTCAGTTCCGCCAGTTCGGGGGACGTGCGCAGTTCGCCGGACCGATCAGCACGGTGCGGTGTTTCCAGGACAACGCGTTGCTGAAATCGGTGCTCTCGCAACCGGGTGCGGGCGGGGTGCTGGTGATCGACGGCGCCGGTTCGCTGCACACTGCCTTGGTCGGTGACGTCATCGCTGAATTGGCCCGCTCCAACGGTTGGGCCGGGTTGGTCGTCAACGGCGCGGTGCGGGACGCGGCCGCGCTCCGCGGCATCGACGTCGGGATCAAAGCGCTGGGCACCAACCCTCGCAAGAGCACCAAGACCGGCGCCGGGGAGCGCGACGTCGAGGTCACTTTGGGTGGCGTGACGTTCGTGCCGGGCGAGATCGCCTACAGCGACGACGACGGCATCGTCGTCGTCGCTGTAGATGGGCACTAAACCGCCACTGGCACAGGGTTTTTGGCGAACCGTAGGCCCTCGTCGGCGACCTTGCCACGCCGGATGAGGTGGATGTCGCGCAGGTAGTTCTGGTTCAGTCGCCACGGAGTGCGCGAGCCCTGCTTGGGCAGCTCGTCTATTGAGCGTAGGACGTAGCCCGGGGTGAACTCCATGAATGGCCGCTCGTCGACATCTGCCCCCGGACGTTCTACCACCACGGTGTCAAAACCCTTGTCGTCCATGTAGTTCAGCAGCCGGCAGACGAACTCCGACACCAGGTCGGCCTTCAATGTCCACGACGCATTGGTGTATCCAACCGTGTAAGCCATGTTGGGGATGCCGGAAAGCATCATGCCCTTGTAGGCCATCGTCTTGGTCAGATCCACCGGTTGGCCGTCAATGGTCGCCGTGGCCCCGCCAAAGAGCTGTAGGTTCAATCCCGTCGCGGTGATGATGATGTCGGCCGGCAATTCGCGACCCGAGTTGAGCCGAATCCCGGTCGCGGTAAACCGGTCGATGGTGTCGGTGACCACTTCGACCTGCCCGTGGCGGATGGCACGGAACAGGTCGCCGTTGGGCACCAGGCACAGCCGCTGCTCCCACGGGTTGTAGTGCGGACCGAAATGCTTGCGCACGTCGTAGCCCTCGGGTAGCTGGCGCTGGACCAAGCCCATGAACATTTTGCGCATGCGGCGCGGCCACTTCTGGCAGGCCCCGTACACGGCCGCCTGGCGCAGCACGTTCTTCCACCGGACAACGGTGTAGGCCATGTTCTCCGGCATCCAGCGGTTGAGCCTTTCGGCGATGGTGTCGCGTTCGGGCTGCGAGACGATGTAGGTGGGCGACCGTTGCAGCATCGTGACGTGCTGGGCGCCCGAATTCGCCAGCGCCGGAACCAGAGTGACGGCCGTTGCACCACTGCCGATCACCACGATGTCCTTGCCTTCGTAGTCGAGGTCCTCGGGCCAGTGCTGGGGATGAACGATCGGTCCGGTGAAATCCTCCGAGCCGCGGAACGTCGGCGCGTAGCCCTGCTCGTAGTTGTAGTAGCCACTGCACAGAAACAGGAATGAGCAGGTCAGCGTGCTCTGCGTGCCGTTGGAGTCGAGGTAAACCGTCCAGCGGTTTTCCGTGTTCGACCAGTCGGCACCGACGACCCGCTGGTTGAACCGGATGTGCCGGTCGATACCGTACATGGACGCCGTCTCCTTGACGTACTCAAGGATCGGCTTGCCATCGGCAATGGCTTGGCGCCCGGTCCATGGACGGAAGCGGAAGCCCAGTGTGTACATGTCCGAGTCGGAGCGAATGCCGGGGTAGCGGAACAGATCCCAGGTGCCGCCCATGGCGGCTCGCTTCTCCAGGATGGCGTAGCTCTTGGTCGGGCAACGGTCCTGCAGATGCCAGGCCGCGCTCACACCGGAGATTCCGGCGCCCACGATGACCACGTCGAGGTGCTCAGTCATGGGCCCACGCTATCAACGCGGTGTCGAGGCCGTCAACGGGATGTCGAAACTCTCGACATAGAGTAAAGTGCGCGACGTGACCACCACCGCCGCCAGCCAGGCGTCGCTGCAACGGGGCCGGCGCAGCGCGCGCCCGTCCGGAGACGATCGCGAACTGGCGATCCTCGCCACCGCCGAGCAGCTTCTCGAGGACCGCGCACTCGCCGACATCTCGGTCGACGATCTGGCCAAGGGCGCCGGCATCTCACGGCCCACCTTCTACTTCTATTTCCCGTCCAAGGAAGCCGTCCTGTTGACCTTGCTGGACCGCGTGGTCAGCGAGGCCGACTCGGCCCTGCAAGCCCTCGTCGACGGCCTGGAAGCCGACCGCGAGGACATGTGGCGCACCGGGATCAACGTGTTCTTCGAGACGTTCGGGTCCCATAGGGCGGTGACCCGGGCGGCCCAGGCTGCCCGGGGCACCAGCACGGAAGTGCGTGAACTGTGGTCGACCTGCATGCAGAAGTGGATCGGCTTCACCGCCGCCGTCATCGATGCCGAGCGCGACCGCGGTGCGGCGCCGCACACCCTGCCGTCCCAGGAACTGGCCACCGCGCTCAACCTGATGAACGAGCGAACGTTGTTCGCGTCATTCGCCGCCGAACAGCCGTCGGTCCCGGAATCTCACGTGCTCGACACCCTGGTGCACATCTGGGTCAGCAGCATCTACGGCGCGGCCCGCTAAGAGGTCCACTTCCGGCCGGACCACATTTGGTAGGAGCATTAGTCGTATTCTTCGTACGATAGATGGGTGGCGAAAGAGAAGATTTCGGTGACGGTCGACGCGGCCGTGCTCGCGGCGGCCGACGCGGATGCCCAGGCCGCGGGCCTGAATCGGTCGGAGATGATCGAACGGGCGCTCCGGAACGAGCATCTACGCGTTGCGCTGCGCAACTACAAGAGTCGAACAATTCCGGCGTTGCGGATCGATGCCTACGCCGACCAGGTCTACCAGGCAAATCGGGCTGGTGGCTGGTGATCGCTCCGGGCGCCATCGCACCCCGCCGCGACACCGACGGTCAGCTGTATGTTGCGGTGCTGTCCAACGCAATCCATCTCGCGGCCGACACTGGACGGCTGATCACCTGCCCGTTCGTTCCGGGCCAGATTCCAGACGAGGTCATGGCGATGGTCGTCACCGTCGATCAGCCCCCAGGCGCGCTCTTGCCCGAGCTGGTGCAATGGCTGCCACGTTCCGCCCTCGACGAGCCGATCGGCACCATCGGAGAGACCGCCCTGCGTGAAACCGCGTCAATCGTGACTGCGCTCATCACGTGACGATGCATGACGACCGCAGTTTGTCAGGCAGGAATGCGAGCATATGTTCGTGCGGTGTGCGGCCGCCCTCCTGCACGCGGACCTGGATTCGTTCTACGCGTCCGTCGAACAACGTGACGACCCGACGCTGCGAGGCCGCCCGATGATGGTCGGCGGCGTCGTGCAGGCGGCCAGTTATGAAGCCAAGGCCTGCGGCGTGCGCACCGCGATGGGCGGCGCGCAGGCACGACACCTGTGCCCACACGCCGTGTGGGTGCCGCCGCGAATGTCGGCCTATACGCGCGCCAGCGACGCCCAACGTTGCCCTGGGCCACCGCGTCGACGCAGCCGATCCTGGCCGCCGCTCGGCAGCTGGTCGCCTCGGTTGGACCCACCATCGCCGAGCGTGGGCAGACGCTGGTCGGCTTCGCGGTGTCCAGCATCGACCGCGCCGGTGCCCAGCAGCTGATGCTGCCGTTTGACGGCGAGCCGCCCGCGGTGGACGAGGCGGTCGACCGGATACGGCGTCGCTAGGGCAACTCCGCGCTGACCCGCGCCGTGTTGCTCGGGCGCGACCCCGGCCTGGCGATGCCCCACCTACCGGACTGACGCCGCTCGCAAGTGGCCACTGACTCCGGGAGCCACGGCGTCACGGCGACCAGGCCCCGGGCCAACTCTATGATGGATATTTCGAGCATTTGCAATTCCGGAGTTGATGATCGATATATCGCGCGCATTGCGCGCTGCGGCCGTATATGGATCATCGTGCGTCGGTGGTGTACGACACCGCCGAGCTGGGCGAACACATCCGACGAGCCCGTCGAGAAGAGGTTAATTCGACCCGGTCCACGCCAGGAGCTTGTCAGCCGGCCAGGTGTTGACGATCCGGTCAACCGGAACACCCGCGTCCTGCGCGCGTTGGGCGCCGAAGCCGAGGAAGTCCAACTGGCCGGGCGCGTGCGCGTCGGTGTCGATGCTGAACACGCAGCCGATGTCGCGCGCGAGGTTGAGCAGGCGGGTCGGCGGGTCTCGGCGCTCGGGACGGGAGTTGATCTCCACCGCGGTGCCATGGTCACGACAGGCGGTGAACACAGCCTCGGCATCGAATTTCGATTCGGGTCGGATGCCACGGTTGCCGGCGACCAGCCTTCCCGTGCAGTGGCCCAGCACATCGGTGTGGCGGTCGGAAACGGCGCGCACCATCCGTCGCGTCATCGCGGCGGAATCCATCGACAGCTTCGAGTGCACGCTGGCCACCACGATGTCCAGGCGGTCCAGCAGCTCGGGTTCCTGGTCCAGGCTGCCGTCTTCGAGGATGTCGACCTCGATCCCGGTAAGGATGCGCAGCGGCGCGAACTGCTCGCGCAGCTCGTCGATCACGTCGAGCTGCTTGCGCAACCGGTCCGGCGACAGGCCGTTGGCGATCGTCAGCCGCGGTGAGTGGTCGGTCAGCGCGCAGTACTCATGGCCCAGCGCCGCGGCGGTGCCCATCATCTCCTCGATCGGCGCCGAACCGTCCGACCAGTTCGAATGCAGGTGCAGATCCCCGCGCAACGCGGCACGGACCTCTCCCCCGCCGAGATCCTCTGCGGCAGCGCGCAATTCGACCAGGACGTCGGGCTCGCGTCCAGACCAGGCCTGGGCGATGACTTTCGCGGTCTTGGGGCCGATGCCCGGCAGCGACTGCCAGCTGTTGGCCTGGCCGTGTCGCTCCCGCGCCGTCTCATCGAGGCCCTCGACGATGTCGGCGGCGTTGCGATAGGCCATGACGCGCCGCGGGTCTTGACGGCTCCGGTCCTTGTAGTAGGCGATCTGCCGCAGCGCGGTCACCGGATCCATTATCGGTGGCTCGAGGATGGGCAAGGCCATCCCCGCCTCCATTTGCCGTGCGGGACGCTCGAATTGGTCCTCGGTGTCGCGTCGTAGCTCATCGTTGCATCGAGTCTAATTGCGCGTCAGCAAGCGGGACTACCGTCGGGCGCATGCGCTTCGCCTTCAAAACCTCACCGCAAAACACCACCTGGGCCCAGATGCTGGCCGTCTGGCAGGCAGCCGACGACATCGACGTCTAGGGGTCCGGGTGGACCTTCGACCACTTCTACGGCATACGCGCGCTGAGAATGCGGCCGCGACTGTGAATCTGGCGACGCGACTCGCCGACGTTGCGTCGCCAGATTCACAGTCGACGCAAACCGCCGTCCTACATCTAGATAACAACTCGATTAAGCAGAGCAAATATGTAACTGGCCAGGCGAGGGTGGCTAGACGCCGAAGCGCAGTAGCTCCTCGGCCGTTACCAGGCGCTCATGCTTGGCGGGAAATTCGCGACTCTTCACCGGGTGCCGGAACCATGACCAGGCGATTCGCCCCACCCGTGACCGGGGTACTGGGTGCATATGCACAGTGATCACTCCTGCGATCGGTCAACGCAATCGGGACTCCCGATGTGATGAAGCCCACAAGGACTCATTAGACACCCGCCATCTGGCAAACGGTAGGCGACGCGCCGAGCAATTATCAAATGTTTCTAATGTGACTGATGTGGTTATTGAAGGGGTACCGCCGTCGGCTTGACAGGCACCGGCAGGGCACTGGAACCCATCAGATAGCGGTCCACACCCGCGGCGGCGGCCCTGCCCTCGGCAATCGCCCAGACGATCAACGACTGGCCACGACCCATGTCGCCGGCAACGAACACACCCGGGACCGAGGTGTCGAAGTTCTCGCCCCTGGCGACATTACCGCGGTCGGTGAGCTTTACCCCGAGGTCGGTCAGCAGGCCAGCCCTTTCCGGGCCGACGAATCCCATTGCCAGCAACACCAGATCGGCCTCGAGCTCGAAATCGGAGCCCTCGACCTTCACGAACTTGCCATCGCACATGGTCACTTCGTGCGCCTTGAGCCCTCGCACGTGCCCGTCCTGGCCGATGAACTCCTCGGTGTTGACCGAGAATACCCGCTCGCCGCCTTCCTCGTGCGCCGCCGACACCCGATACATCAGCGGATAGGTCGGCCACGGGGTCGATTCGGCGCGGGCGTCGGGCGGACGCGGCATGATCTCGAACTGGTGCACGCTGATCGCACCTTGGCGGTGCACGGTGCCCAGGCAGTCGGCGCCGGTGTCCCCGCCGCCGATGATGACGACCTTCTTGCCCTTGGCGGTAATCGGCGGCTGCCCGTCGGGCCCCAGAACGTCGTCTCCCTCCTGCACCCGGTTGGCCCACGGCAAAAACTCCATGGCCTGGTGGATGCCTGCCAACTCCCGACCGGGAATGGGCAGCTCGCGCCAGGCGGTTGCGCCCCCGGCCAGCACGACCCCATCGAAATCGGCACGCAGCTGTTCGGCGGTGATGTCAACTCCGACGTTGACGCCCGGTCGGAATTGCGTTCCCTCGGCCCGCATTTGGTCGAGCCGCCGGTCGAGGTGGCGCTTTTCCATCTTGAATTCGGGGATGCCGTAGCGCAGCAGCCCACCGATGCGGTCGTCGCGCTCGAACACGGTCACGGTATGACCGGCGCGGGTGAGTTGTTGGGCGGCCGCCAGGCCAGCCGGTCCCGAACCCACCACGGCCACGGTCTTCCCGGTCAGCTTCGACGGCGGCAGCGGCCGCACCCAGCCCTCGTCGAATGCCCTGTCGATGATCTCCAGTTCGATTTGCTTGATCGTCACCGGATCCTGGTTGATTCCAAGCACACACGCCGGCTCGCACGGCGCGGGACAGAGCCGCCCCGTGAAGTCGGGGAAGTTGTTGGTGGCGTGCAGCCGTTCGATCGCGTCGCGCCAACGGCCCCGCCGCACCAGGTCGTTCCATTCCGGGATCAAGTTGCCCAGCGGACATCCGTTGTGGCAGAAGGGAATGCCGCAGTCCATACACCGGGTCGCCTGCTGGCGCACGGTCTCGTCGTTGAATTCCTGGTAGACCTCATTCCAGTCGCGCAGCCGCAGCGGTACGGGCCGTCGCTTCGGCAAGACCCGGTGCGTGTACTTGAGGAAGCCGGCGGGATCAGCCATGCGCCGCCGCCATGATTGCCTTGTCGACGTCCGCACCGTCGCGTTCGGCCAGGGCGATGGCTTGCAGCACCCGCTTGTAGTCGCGCGGCATCACCTTCACGAAGTGACGTTGCTGTCCGTGCCAGTCAGCGAGAATGCGCTGGCCGACAGTTGAATCGGTGGCATCGACATGCGCCTGGATGGTCCCGAGCAGCCAGTCCGCGTCATCGTCGTCGAGAGTCTCGAGTTCGACCATCTCCGCGTTGAGGTTGGACGGCAGTTCGCCGTTGGGGTCATACACGTACGCCACACCGCCGGACATGCCCGCGGCGAAGTTACGGCCGGTCCGCCCCAGGATGACAACCCGCCCGCCGGTCATGTACTCGCAGCCGTGATCGCCCACTCCCTCGACCACAGCGTGGGCCCCGGAGTTGCGGACCGCGAACCGTTCACCGACCACGCCGCGCAAGTAAACCTCCCCGCTGGTGGCGCCGAACAGGATCACGTTGCCGCCGATGATGTTTTCCTCGGCAACATAGTCCTGCGGCGCGTTGTCTGATGGCCGCACCACAATCCGGCCGCCGGATAAGCCCTTGCCGACGTAGTCGTTGGCATCGCCATAGACACGCAGCGTAATTCCCCGCGGCACAAAGGCGCCGAAGCTGTTACCCGCCGATCCCTCGAACGTGATATCAATGGTTCCGTCGGGCAGACCCTGGCCGCCATAGGCTTTCGTTACCTCGTGGCCGAGCATGGTGCCGACGGTGCGGTTGACATTGCTGATGGTCGTCGAAAAGCGGACGGGTGAACCGGAATCCAGCGCCTCGCGGCTCATCACGATCAGCTGCTGATCAAGCGCCTTGTCCAGGCCGTGATCCTGGCGGGAGCTACAGTAGAGGTCCTGATTCATGAACGCCGACTCCGGCTCGTGTAGCACCGGCGTCAGGTCCAGCTTGTGCGCCTTCCAGTGCGCCCGTGCGAGCGTGGTGTCCAGCGCTCCCGCCTGGCCGACGGCCTCGTTGAGGGTCCGGAAGCCCAACTGCGCCATGTATTCCCGGACTTCCTCGGCGATGAACATGAAGAAGTTCTCCACGAATTCGGGCTTACCGGTGAACCGCTCCCGCAGCACTGGGTTCTGCGTCGCCACGCCGACCGGGCAGGTGTCAAGATGGCAGACGCGCATCATGATGCAGCCGGCCACCACCAACGGTGCTGTGGCGAAGCCGAACTCCTCGGCGCCCAGCAGCGCGGCGATCATCACGTCGCGGCCCGTCTTGAGCTGGCCGTCCACCTGAACCACGATCCGATCGCGTAACCCGTTGAGCAGCAACGTCTGCTGCGTTTCGGCGAGCCCCAACTCCCACGGGGCGCCAGCGTGCTTCATCGACGTCAACGGGGTCGCGCCGGTGCCGCCGTCATGTCCCGAGATCAGGACCACGTCGGCGTGCGCTTTGGAAACTCCAGCCGCGACCGTCCCTACCCCGTTCTCGGAGACCAGCTTGACATGCACCCGCGCGGA
Source organism: Mycobacterium lacus (assembly GCF_010731535.1). Classification (NCBI taxonomy): domain Bacteria; kingdom Bacillati; phylum Actinomycetota; class Actinomycetes; order Mycobacteriales; family Mycobacteriaceae; genus Mycobacterium; species Mycobacterium lacus. Next base: position 4,654,598 of record NZ_AP022581.1, on the reverse strand, counting down.
TGGGTTGGCATTCTTCAGGTCATGGATCAGCTGCGCGAGGTCCTCGATGGAGTAGATGTCGTGGTGCGGCGGCGGCGAGATCAGGCCGACACCGGGTGTGGAGTGACGGACCTCGGCAACCCACGGGTACACCTTGTGTCCCGGAAGTTGGCCCCCCTCACCGGGTTTCGCGCCCTGGGCCATCTTGATCTGGATGTCGGTGCAGTTGGTCAGGTAGTGCGAGGTGACCCCGAACCGGGCGGACGCGACCTGCTTGATCGCGCTGCGTCGCCAATCCCCGTTGGGATCGCGCTCGAATCGCTTGGCGTCCTCGCCGCCCTCACCGCAGTTTGACCGGCCACCAAGGCGGTTCATCGCAATGGCCAGCGTCTCGTGCGCCTCCGCGGAGATCGAGCCGTAGCTCATCGCCCCCGTCGAGAACCGCTTGACGATCTCGCTCGCGGGCTCGACCTCCTCCAGCGGAACCGGGGGGCGCACGCCCGCACGGAACTTGAGCAGACCACGCAGGGATGCCGTCCGCTCGCTCTGGTCGTCGACCAGACGGGTGTATTCCTTGAATATCTTGTATTGCCCGGTGCGCGTGGCGTGCTGCAGCTTGAACACGGTCTCCGGGTTGAACAGGTGATACTCGCCCTCCCGGCGCCACTGGTATTCCCCACCCACCTCGAGTTCGCGGTGCGCGCGCTCGTCCGGACGGTCCAGGTACGCCAGCCTGTGGCGGGCGGCGACATCGGCGGCGATGTCGTCCAGGGTGATGCCACCGGTCGGACAGGTAAGCCCGGTGAAGTATTCGTCGAGCACCTCCTGACAGACGCCGACCGCCTGGAACAGTTGCGCACCGGTGTAGGAGGCCAGCGTTGAAATGCCCATCTTGGACATCACTTTCAGCACACCTTTGCCGGCGGCCTTGATGTAGTTGTTCAACGCCGTCTTGCGGTCGATACCGTCCCCGGCGCCGTCCAACACCCCCCGATCGAGCATGTCCTCGATCGACTCGAACACCAGGTAGGGGTTGATCGCAGCCGCCCCGCAACCGACCAACATCGCCATGTGGTGCACCTCGCGGGCATCACCGGATTCGACCACCAGACCCACATGGGTGCGAGTGCGTTCGCGAACCAGGTGGTGGTGCACCGCCGCGACGGCGAGCAGCGACGGGATGGGAGCCAGCTGCTCGTCGGACTCGCGGTCGGACAAAATGATGATCCGCACGCCGTCGGCGACCGCTGCCGACGCCTGCGCGCGTACCTCGGTCAATGCGGCGGCCAGCCCGGCGCCGCCCTCGGCGACCGGATATAGGCAGCGAATCACCTTGGATCGCATGCCGTGTGGGCGCCCGTTGACCTCGTCGTTGGGGTCCAGGTTGACCAGCTTGGCCAGCTCGTAGTTACGCAGTATCGGCTGTTGCAACACGATCTGGTGGCAGGAGTTCTCGTCCGGGTTGAGCAGGTCACGCTCTCCCCCGGTGGTGCCCTGCAAGCTGGTTACCACCTCTTCGCGGATGGCGTCCAGTGGCGGGTTGGTCACCTGCGCGAAGAGCTGGTGGAAGTAGTCGTAGAGCATGCGGGGGCGCTGCGAGAGCACCGCGATGGGGGTGTCGGTACCCATCGATCCGATCGGCTCGGCGCCGTTGCGGACCATCGGCGCCACCAGCAGGTTGAGTTCCTCGTAAGTGTACCCAAATGCCAACTGCCGCATGACGAGTCGACGGTGGGGCATGCGCACGTACTTGCCCGCCGGCAGCTTCTCGATCGGAACGAGGCCCTTGTCGAGCCACTCTTGATAGGGGTGTTCGGCCGCCAGCTCAGCCTTGATCTCTTCGTCCGAGACGATGCGGCCCTGGGCGGTATCCACCAAGAACATTCGGCCTGGCTGCAGCCGCATTCGCCGCACCACCTTCGACGGATCCAGATCCAGCACACCGGCCTCCGAAGCCATGACCACCAGCCCGTCGTCGGTAACCCAAATCCGGGACGGGCGCAGGCCATTGCGGTCCAGCACGGCGCCCACGACGGTGCCGTCGGTGAACGTCATCGATGCCGGGCCATCCCACGGCTCCATCAGCGACGCGTGGTACTGGTAAAACGCCCGGCGCGCGGGGTCCATCGACTCGTGGCGTTCCCAGGCCTCGGGGATCATCATCAGCACCGCATGGGCCAGGCTGCGTCCGCCCAGGTGCAGCAGTTCGAGCACCTCGTCGAAGCGCGCCGTGTCGGAGGCACCCGGTGTGCAGATCGGGAACAGTTTTTCGACGTCAGCTTCCGTCCCGAAGATGTCGGTCTTGATCAACGCCTCACGGGCCCGCATCCAGTTCTCGTTGCCGGTGACGGTGTTGATCTCCCCGTTGTGGGCGATGCGCCGGAAGGGATGCGCCAGCGGCCAGGACGGGAAGGTGTTGGTGGAGAACCGGGAATGCACGATGCCCAGCGCGCTGGTGAGCCGCTCGTCCTGCAGGTCGAGGTAGAACGCCTTGAGTTGCGGGGTGGTCAGCATGCCCTTGTAGATGAGCGTCTGGCCGGAAAGGCTGGGGAAGTACACGGTTTCGCGGCCCGGCCCATCCTGGCCAGGGCCCTTGGTGCCGAGTTCGTGCTCCGCGCGCTTGCGGACCACGTAGGCGCGACGCTCCAGGGCCATGCCCGACGCGCCCGCCATGAACACCTGCCGGAAGGTCGGCATCGCGTCACGTGACAGCGCGCCCAGCGACGAGTCGTCGGTGGGCACGCTTCGCCAGCCCAGCACTTGCAGGCCCTCGGCCTCGGCGATCTTCTCCACGGCCGCACAGGCCGCCGCGGCGTCTTTGGACGACTGTGGCAAGAACGCGATGCCGGTGGCATAGCTGCCGGCGGGGGGTAGCTCGAATTCCACGACCGCGCGCAGGAACGCGTCTGGGACCTGAATCAGGATGCCCGCGCCGTCACCGCTGCGCGGCTCGGCTCCCTGGGCACCACGATGTTCGAGGTTGAGCAGCGCGGTGATCGCTTTGTCCACAATGTCGCGGCTACGCCTGCCGTGCATGTCGACGACCATGGCGACCCCACACGAGTCATGCTCGAACGCGGGGTTATACAGCCCTTGGGAGCCCGAGCGCTTGGGCGTCATTCCCACCTAACCCTTCACCAGACGTCTGCGCTGCCGCCACCAGCGGCTCCGACGAGGCCGCGCCCCGGAGGTTGCGGGCTTGACCCCTTCGGTCTTGTCGATAGGCTGTCCGCCGGGCCGAGATGATCCGGTTGATGATTCGTCCGTGCAACGCTGAACGGTGGCCCCACAACCGGTCGGGACAAGTCGTAAAACGATATGACAAAACCCGCCTGACATGCCAACTTCCCTATACTAGCCTGCCGGCAGGCAGCACCGTAAATTCGCTGTAACAGGCAAATCGACAACCCCTCCGCACGCCGGTTCGCGGCGGCCATGCTGCCGACAACGGGGCGACTCCCGACGCGCCGCTGGCCATACCAACCGCTTAACCAGGTTTGCTGTGATTGCGGCCGCTGGCCCACCACCACCATCGGCGAAGTAGCCGACGGCCGTCACACCGGCACCATGGCGCGCGATATGGCGTGGCAGCAATGCCGCCGGAATCGCCCATTCGTGCGTCGGCGGTGTGGCGAAAACGTCACGGCGACACCGCCGGTGGAGTTTGCACAATCCTAATAGGAGTCTAAAAGCGGCGCCGGGGAGGCGCGGCTCGGACCTGGGCGAAGGCGCTGCGGCACAACCCCCGCTCGTCGGGCTGGCCGGTGCCCGATACTGGTCCATGTCCATCCATGTCCGACGGCGGCGGTCGGACCCGCGGCGACGGTCGGTCGCCTGTTCTCCGAGGAGCCCATGAGCGAGCGTGACGAATTCCTGCGGGACCGAGTGCGGCCCGTCCACCCCGACGCCCCTCGCCCGCACCCGCCGCGCGTGCCGACAGCCCCGCCACGCCCACAGCCGGACTTGCCACCGCCGGCGGCGGCGCCCCTTCCCCCGCCGCGGTCCGCGGCCGTACCCGCACCCGGTCCCTGGGCCGGCCCCGCCGTCGCACCAGCACGCCCGCGCCGGCAACCACTCGCCGATCGTGGTTGGCGACGCATCCTCGGCGTGGCCACCCTAAGCCTCGTCAAGCTGGGTCCGTCCGCCGCGCAACGCCAGCGTGCCCAGCTCGAAGCAGCCATGCGGACCGTCCTGCACGGCACCCACAAGGTCGGCGTGCTGGGCAAGGGCGGTGTCGGAAAGACATCGATCGCCGCCAGCGTCGGATCGATCATTGCCGAACTGCGCCAGCAGGACCGCGTGGTGGCGATCGACGCCGACACCGCGTTCGGGCGGCTGAGCAGCCGAATCGATCCTCGGGCAACCGGCTCGTTCTGGGAGCTGACCGCCGATAAGAACCTGCGGTCCTTCGCCGATGTGACGGCGCGCGTGGGCCGCAACGCCGCCGGGCTCTACGTCCTGGGTGGCGAGCCGGTGTCCGGCCCACGCCGGGTGCTCGATCCGGCGATCTACCGCGAAGCCGCGTCACGGCTGGATCGCCATTTCACGATCTCGGTCATCGACTGCGGGTCGACGATGGACGCAGCGGTCACCCAGGAAGTCCTACGCGATCTCGACGCGCTGATCGTGGTGTCCTCGCCATGGGCGGATGGCGCCTCGGCTGCCGCCAGGACCATGGAGTGGCTGGCTGATCGCCGCCTGACGGATTTGTTGCAGCGCAGCGTCGTGGTGCTCAACGATTCCGACGGACACGCCGACAAGCGCACGCGAACGTTGCTGGCCCGCGAGTTCATCGATCACGGACAACGGGTGATCGAGGTGCCATTCGATCCACATCTACGGCCCGGCGGGGTTATCGATGTGAGCCACGAGATGGCCTCGGCGACACGGCTCAAGTTCTTGCAGATCGCGGCCACGATCATCGGATACTTCGCCTCGCGGCCCCACCGATTCGCGCTAACCGCGCTCCGCGGCCCGCTTCAGACCGGCGCTTTCCATTTCGACGTATGAGCGGATCCGGGACCCCGCGACCAGGCTCACCAACCACGCCAACGGGCCGGTCGCGACGAACTCCAGGGTGGTCCGCACGCCATCCCCGGCTGCGTCGATCCGATGCACCGCCTCCAGAGAAAGCCCCGGTTGCTTTGCCGCCCAGGTGAATTCGCGCATCGGCTCGAGTTTGGTGACCGTCCACACCATTGGTCGACCTTTCGGCTGGGTCACCCGGGATGGGCTGCCCACCGCCAGCGGACCCTCATCCAGACGCGTAATCTCCCGCATCGAGTTCGTCCAGGTCGGCCAGCCTGCTACGTCAACTAGCAGCTCCCACACTCGGGCGGCGGGTGCGTGAACGCTTTCCTCGAGCACGTATCGCATGTGCCCCTCCATCGAGATCCTTGAGACGATCACCCGCACTCAACCTTAAGAGCGTCCGGGACAGGGCCGCGGCCCGCGCCGAGGGGTCTGCGGTCGCCAGGATCTTGCTGATCAGCCGGTCGTGGATCGTCAGCACGACGTCGGCGGATAGTCGCCGGTCGGCGCAGGCCAGCACAACCGGTTGCCGTTCCCCAGACCGTCGGGTCCAGAACGTTGGTCAAGGCAGCAATGTGGCCGTTGGCGCAACGCCGAGTAAGCTCGCCCAGTTCTGCGGGTGTTGCCCACCGAAGTGCCGGTCGGTGTGGCGTTCGCGACGCGCTCCGGACGGGTGCGTGACGGAACGCCCGGCGAATTCGGGGCATTGGCCGGGCAAGTCGCCGTATTCCGATTCGAACCGCTGCCGGTCCCGGTAGCGCGCCGAACGCGAACAGCGCGAGAAACCTCGGAGATTTCTCGCGCTGTTTGCACGCCGGCCGGTCGCACCCGAAAGCGGAAACCGTATGCCGGACCCACTGCCGCCCCACCGCAGACCCCTCGTTTCAGCGGCTAAAGCGGCACGGGTTAGGCCGATTGGGCGGCCACGCGGCGTTCGCGAACGGGGTACCCGTTGCGCTCGGCCAGCGAGCGCAGTTGACCCAATGCGAACGCCCGCGCCCGGCCCGACTCAGGTATCACCACACCTGCCCACAGCCCCTCCGCATTCGGCGACTCGACCGCGTCTCGGGCACACATCCACCGGCGCGGGCAAGCCCGGCACAGCGTCTTGGCCTCGTCGTCGGGAGTCTCCGTCCAACGATCGGGGTCTTGCGTGCAAACGCCCAGCGGGACCTCGTACAGAGTCGTTGCGTTCATATCGTTACGTTCCTCCAGAAAGCGTTGCAGGTTCGTGACCTCTGCGAAGAAGGGTATAGCACGAACCGTTGCAGTGCAACAGTTAGATTGCTCCGGCTGTCCCCCACAGCGCTACGGCTTCGGTCCGCGGTGGCTCAGTCTACTGCGCTTTCCCCCGACTACCAGTGCTTATATGCTGTAAGTCAGCTGTGTATCGTCGCGGCCGGTGCCGCGCCCCGGAGGTTCGAACCGTTGGACTGCCGCATTTAGCGCTTGCGTTAGTGCTAGGCCGGGGTACGATAAACCGTAGCGCTACCCCGGTTTCACCCCGATACCGCCGATTAGCGGACCGCTGCGGACCCGGATCTCCAAACGTAGCGAAGGTATAGCATTAGATGGGTGCAACGGTTAGGATGATGGACGGCGCAAGGCGAGCACCGCTGCCCGTCCTCATGTTCGCGAGCGAGGAATCCACGCAGATGTCCAAAGCCGAGTCGAGTGCCGATCCAGCCCCGCTGGTCGTGCACGGCGGCGACGCATCGCATGCGATCGATAGACGGTGGCGGGTCGTTGACAGCAGCCCGAGCGGTAAGTTCGTCGACGGACGACGCACAAGCGCTGTGACCGTCAGCGAAAAGCCGATTGTCCGGTTCGGCGATCCCACTGGAGGCAAGGCGTTGACCTTCGAAATCGTCAGGCCATCGAGTTCGCCTGAACCGCGCCCCACTGAACAACAAGAACAACTACCGGCGGAAGGCTCCGGCGAGTCCCCCTCCAGCGAGCCTGACCCCGGCGTGGTGCGCGCCGGGGCGGCCGCCGCGGCGCGCCGTCGTGAGCTCGACATCAGTCAGCGCAGCCTGGCAGCCGACGGAATCATCAATGCGGGCGCGCTCATCGCCTTCGAAAAGGGCCGCAGTTGGCCCCGCGAACGAACCCGGGCCAAGCTCGAAGAAGTACTGCAGTGGCCCGTCGGGACCATCGCGCGCATCCGCCGCGGTGAGGCCCTCATACCCCAAGAAGCCCCCCAAGGAGCCCCCCAAGCGGTTCCCCACGCCAACCCTCCGACAAACCCCGAGGCGGCCCCGGACACACCACCTGCCCCCGACGGCCCGGCGTCGTTGATCGCGCAGGCGGTGGCGGCCGCTGTCGATACCTGCAGCCTGGCCATCGCCGCATTGCCGCCGCCCGAGGATGGGGAGTTCACCGAGCGGGCGGCGCCAATCCTGGCCGATTTGCGTCAACTCGAGGGGATCGCGGTACAAGCGACCCGCATCAGCCGGATTACTCCGGAACTGATCAAAGCGCTGGGCGCGGTGCGCCGCCACCACGACGAATTAATGAGGCTCGGAGCAACCGCCCCGGGTGCAACGCTGGCGCAGCGCTTATATGCCGCTCGCCGGCGGGCGAACCTTTCCGCCGCCGAGACTGCACAAGCGGCCGGAGTGACAGAAGAAATGATCGTCCGCGCGGAAGCCGAGGAAGCTTTACCCGCGACCGCCACCGAAGCGATCGAAGCGCTTATCAGTCAGATCAATTGAAGTCGACTCCGGGCGCCGTCACCCGCTGAAGCGCTCGGATCATCCGGTTCGGGGAACGTTTACGTTGCCCCGGTGTTTGCTGCGCAACCGGTCGTCCGCATGCGAAAAGGCCCGCCTCCCCGGAAAATTCGTGCACCGAGGCCCCTAGAAGCGCTGCTAAGCTCAACGTGCGGAGCAAAGGTGCACATTAAAAGGACAAGTGCACGAGAACAGCGAGTGTGAGGAACCAGGTAAATGAAGGGCAGCGATCTCTGCAAGAACACGAGTAACTTTATTTGGGGCCAGTTGCTCTTGCTCGGAGAGGGCATCCCCGACCCGGGCGACGTCTTCAACACCGGCTCGTCGCTGTTCAAGCAAATCAGCGACAAGATGGGACTGGCCATTCCGGGCACCAACTGGATCGGCCAAGCCGCGGACGCATATTTGAACCAGAACATCGCCCAGCAACTTCGCGCCAAGGTGATGGGTGACCTCGACCATTTGACCGGCAACATGATTTCAAATCAGGCCAAATACGTGTCGAACACGCGCGACGTCCTGCGGGCGATGAAGAAGATGATCGACGGTGTCTACAAAGTTTGCAAAGGCCTCGAAAAGGTCCCCCTGCTCGGCTGGCTGTGGTCGTGGGAGCTCGCACTGCCCATGTCCGGCCTTGCGATGGCGGTCGTCGGTGGTGCACTGCTCTATCTGACGATCATGACGCTGATGAACGTGACCAACCTGAAGGGCCTTCTCGGCAGGCTGCTCGAGATGTTGACGACGCTGCCCAAGTTCCCGGGCCTGCCCATCCCCGACATCCCTGGCATCATCGACGACCTCTGGCCGCCCAAGTTGCCCGACATCCCGATCCCCGGCATACCCGACATCCCGGGCCTGCCGGACTTCAAGTGGCCGCCGGAAGTCGGCATCCCCGACTTCCAACTACCCATCCCGGGCCTGCCCGAGTTCGAGTGGCCGACCATCCCGGGCTTCCCCGACTTCAACTTGCCCGACCTCGGGGGGCTCATCCCCGGGTTCCCCCCGTTGCCCGGGCTGCCCACCATTCCCAACGTGTTCCCCGGCTTCCCCAGCCTGGGCGACCTGATTCCGGGCTTCGGCGGCAACTTGGGCAAGCTGCCCACCTGGACCGAGCTGGCCGCGTTGCCCGACTTTTTGGGTGGCTTCGCCGGGTTGCCCAGCCTGAGCTTCGCCGACCTGGCCGGCTTCGCCCAGCTGCCCAGCGTGGGTTCAATAACTGCGACCATCGGTCAGCTGCAACATCTCGCCGCCGCCGGCGGCGGGCCGACCCAGTTGGGCAGCATGGCGGGCCAACAGGCACAGATGATCTCCTCGCAGGCTCAACAAGGAGGTCAGCAACAGCAGGCCACCCTGGTGAGCGACGAGAAGAAGGAAGACGAGGAGGGCGCGGCCGCGGCCGAAGCCGGTGCCGAGCGCGCACCTATCGATGCCGGAACCCGTGGTGACCAGAGGCGGGAGGGCACCGTCCTTTAGATCGGGCCATCGAGGGATCGGGCCACCGACGCCCTTGGCAAACCGAAGCCATAGCAAGCCAAAGCTATAGCGAGTAAAAAGTTAAGCGTAGAGGAGGGTCTACCCCATGACAGGAGTTCTCAACGTCGTACCTTCGTTCCTGAAGGTGCTGGCGGGCATGCACAACGAGATCGCGGGCCAGCTGAAAACGGCGACCTCGTCGGTCTCGGGGATCAGTCAGCGCGTCGCGATCACCCACGGTTCGTTCACCTCGAAATTCAACGACACCCTGCAGGAATTCGAGACGACCCGCAACAGCACGGGCGTAGGCCTGCAGGGGGTGACCAACGGACTGGCCAATAATCTCCTTTCGGCCGCCAGCGCCTACCTCAGCTCCGACCAAGGCTTGGCCGGTGTGATCGACAAGATCTTCGGCTGACCATGTCCGGTCCGCTCGCTACCGGTCGCGCGGGCCTCGTCGACGACGTCGTCGGCGTCGAGGTGACCATCGACGGCATGTTGGTGATCGCCGATCGGTTGCACCTGGTCGACTTCCCCGTAACGCTGGGGATCCGGCTGAACATCCCGCAGGAGGACCTGCGCGACATCGTCTGGGACCAGGTGCGGCGTGACCTCACCGCCCAGGGCGTGCTCGACCACAATGGCCAACCCCACCCAGCGGTTGCGGCGATGGTCGACACGCTCAGCAGGCCGGACCGGACTCTTGAGGCTCGATGGTGGCGACGCGATATTGGCGGCGTCATGGTGCGTTTTGTGGTGTGCCGCAAGGGCGATGACCACGTCGTCGCCGCGCGCGACGGCGACATGCTGGTGCTGCAGCGGGTGGCTCCTCAGGTCGGTCTGGCGGGCATGGTGACAATCGTGCTGGGGCCCGCCGAACCCGCCAACGTCGAACCGCTGACGGGCGTCGCGAGCGAATTGGCCGAGTGCACCACCGCGGCGCAACTGTCCCGGCATGGCGTCGCGCCAAACACGGCCCGCATCTATGCGGAGATCGTGAGCAACCCGACCGGCTGGGTGGAGATCGTCGCGAGCCAGCGTCACCCCGGTGGCACCACGACGCACACCCAGGCGGCCGCGGGTGTTCTCGACTCCGCGCGCGGCAGGCTGGTTTCGCTGCCCCGCCGGGTCGGCGGCGAGCTGTACGGAAGCTTCCTTCCCGGCACGCAGCAAAATCTGCAGCGCGCACTCGATAGCCTGATGGAGCTGCTCCCAGCGGGCTCCTGGTTAGACCGCGCCTCAGATCACGCCCAAGCCTCCGCCCGAGGCTGATTTCTTAATCTCCGCCCACGAGTTCAGAAAGGGATCCAATAGTGGACCTGCCCGGGAACAACTACGACAGCGACGATCTCGGCGCCCTCGATTTCTCCGGCGGCGGTGACGAGGAGTCGTCCATAGGCGCCTTCGACGATTATGCGCCGGCCGGGGCCACGGAGACCGAAGTCGCCGGAGCCGAGCTGGACGCCCTCCACGGGCTCACCGAGAAGGAGGAAGAGCCCGAGCTGGAGATGTACACGGTGACCAACCCGCAAGGGTCCGTGTCGGTGACGGCGCTGATGGGCGGCATCATCCAGCGCATCACGGTGACGGACAAGGCGTCGAGCATGACCGAATCGGGGCTCGCGGACGAGATATTCGTGATTGCGGACCTGGCCCGGCAAAAGGCGCGGGCCGCCCAGCACACCTTCATGTTCGAGAACATGAGCGAAATGACGGGCGAGGGTCCGGAAGAAAGCGCCCTCCTGCGTGAATTCGTGGGTATGACCCTGAACTTGCCGACGCCGGAAGAGGCCGCCGCGGCCGAGGCCGAGGTGTTCGCGACCCGTTACGACGTTGACTACACGTCCCGGTACGACGGTGATAAATGACTGATCGCCTGGCCGGTTTGTTCGAGAGTGCCGTCGGCATGTTGCCATTGTCGGAGGCGCGCTCCTTAGATCTGTTCACCGAGATTACAAATTACGACGAGTCGGCCTGCGACGCATGGGTTGGCCGGATCCGGTGCGGCGACACCGACCGGGTGACCCTGTTCCGCGCCTGGTATTCGCGACGCAACTTCGGGCAGTTGGCGGGTTCCGCCCAAATCTCGATGAGCACACTGAACGCCCGGGTTCCCATCGGCGGCCTGTACGGCGACATCACCTACCCCGTCACCTCGCCGCTCGCGATCACCATGGGTTTCGCCGCATGTGAAGCCGCGCAGGGCAATTACGCCGACGCGATGGAGGCCATCGAGGCGAGCTCGGTCACCGGTTCCGAGCACCTGGTGTCATGGATCAAGGCGGTGATCTACGGCGCGGCCGAACGCTGGACCGACGTCATCGAGGAAGTCAAGGGCGCCGCGAAATGGCCGGACAAGTTTTTGGCCGGCGCCGCCGGCGTCGCGCACGGGGTGGCCGCGGCCAACCTTGGCTTGTTCACCGAAGCCGAACGCCGGCTCACCGAGGCGAACGACTCGCCGGCCGGTGAGGCATGCGCGCGCGCCATCGCCTGGTACCTGGCGATGGCGCGGCGCAGCCAGGGTAACGAAGACGCCGCCGTGGCACTGCTGGAATGGTTGCAAACCACCCACCCGGATCCCAAAGTGTCTGCGGCACTGAAGAATTCGTCTTATCGGTTGAAGACGACCACCGCCGAACAGATCGCCTCCCGCTCGGATCCGTGGGATCCGGGCAGCGTGGTCACCGACAACTCCGGTCGCGAAAGGCTGTTGGCCGAAGCGCAAGCCGAGCTGGACCGCCAAATCGGGCTCACCCGGGTCAAGACACAAATCGAGCGCTACCGGGCCGCCACCATGTTGGCCAGGGTCCGCGCCGCCAAAGGGATGAAAGTCGCCCAGCCCAGCAAGCACATGATCTTCACCGGTCCGCCCGGCACCGGCAAGACCACGATCGCGCGGGTGGTGGCCAACATCCTGGCCGGGTTGGGGGTCATCGCCGAGCCGAAGCTCGTCGAGACGTCGCGGAAAGACTTCGTCGCCGAGTACGAGGGCCAGTCGGCGGTCAAGACCACCAAGACCATCGACAATGCCCTCGACGGCGTGCTGTTCATCGACGAGGCCTATGCGCTGGTCCAGGAACGAGACGGGCGCACCGATCCGTTCGGGCAGGAGGCGATGGACACCCTGCTGGCCCGGATGGAAAACGATCGTGACCGGCTGGTGGTGATCATCGCCGGCTACCCCAACGACATCGATCGGCTGCTGGAGACCAACGAGGGCCTGCGCTCGCGATTCGCCACCCGCATCGAGTTCGACACCTATTCCCCCGAGGAGCTGCTGGAGATCGCGAAAGTCATTGCCGCTGCCAACGACTCGACGTTGAGCACCGCGGCCGCCGACGAGTTCCTGCGGGCCGCCAAGACGCTGCACGATCGCATGCTGCGCGGCCGACCCGCCCTCGACATCGCCGGAAACGGCCGCTACGCGCGACAATTGGTCGAGGCCGCCGAGCAGTCCCGCGACATGCGCCTGGCGCAGGGCCTCGACATCGAGGCTCTCGACGTGGACCGACTGCAGGAGATCAACGGCGCGGACATGGCCGAGGCGATCGCCGCGGTGCATGCACACCTGAACATGAGAGAGTGAAACATGGGGTTCCGCCTGACCACCAAGGTTCAGGTTAGCGGCTGGCGCTTCCTGCTTCGCCGACTCGAGCACGCCATCGTGCGGCGCGACACCCGCATGTTCGACGATCCGCTGCAGTTCTACAGCCGCTCGGTCGGGCTTGGCATCGTCATCGCGGTCCTGATATTGGTAGGCGCCCTGCTCCTGGCGTACTTCAAACCCCAGGGGAAGCTCGGCGGCACCAGCCTTCTCACCGATCGCGCCACCAACCAGCTTTATGTGATCCTCTCGGGGCAGCTGCATCCCGTCTACAACCTGACCTCGGCGCGGCTGGTGCTGGGTAATCCGGCCAGCCCCGCGGCCGTGAAGTCTTCCGAATTGACCCGGCTGCCCCTGGGGCAGACCATCGGAATCCCCGGCGCCCCGTACGCCACGCCCGTGTCGGGGGGCAGCACGTCGATCTGGACCCTGTGCGACACCGTCATCAGGGCCGAAACCACCAATCCCGCGGTGCAGACGGCGATATTGGCGATGCCGTTGCAGATCGATGCCTCGATCGATCCGATCCAGCCGAACGAGGCACTGCTCGCGTCCTACGAGGGCCAACAATGGATCGTCACGACTCAGGGGCGCCATGCCATCGATCTGGCCGATCGGGCCCTCACCTCGTCGATGGGAATACCCGTCACCGCCAAGGCGACCCCGATTTCCGAGGGCATGTTCAACGCGCTGCCCGACCAGGGGGCCTGGCAGCTGCCGCCGATACCCGCCGCGGGCTCACCTAACTCCCTTGGCTTACCCGAAGATCTTGTGATCGGGTCGGTATTCCAGATCCACACCGACAAAGGCCCGCGATATTTCGTGGTGCTGCCCGACGGCATCGCGCAGGTCAACGCCACCACCGCCGCGGCGTTGCGGGCCACCCAGTCGCACGGGCTGGTCGCTCCTCCCGCGGTGGTGCCCAGCCTGGTCGTCAGAATCCCCGAACGGGTCTACGCCTCACCGCTGCCCGACGAACCGCTCAAGATCCTCAACCGGTCGGACGACCCCACACTGTGCTGGATGTGGGAGCGCGGGGCCGGCGATCAAACACCGAGGACAACGGTGCTCGCCGGCCGGCATCTCCCGATTCAGCCATCCCAGATGAGCACCGGTATCAAGCAAATCCGGGGCGGGGCCACCGTTTTCATCGACGGCGGCAAGTTCGTGTCGCTCCAGTCCCCGGATCCCCGATACGGCGAATCGATGTACTACGTCGACCCGCAGGGTGCGCGGTACGGGATACCGGACGCCGAGACGGCGAAGGCGCTGGGCCTAAGTTCACCGAAGACCGCGCCCTGGGAGATCGTCCGGCTCCTGGTTGACGGCCCGGTGCTGTCCAAGGACGCCGCCCTGTTAGAGCACGACACGCTCCCCGCGGACCCAAGCCCCCGAAAGTTACCCGCCGGATCCCCCGGAGCACCCTCATGACAACGAAAAAGTTCACCCCGACGATCACCCGCGGCCCCCGACTGACCCCGGGCGAGATCAGCCTCACCCCGCCCGACGACCTCGGTATCGACATCCCGCCGTCGGGCGTCCAGAAGATCCTTCCTTACGTGATGGGCGGCGCCATGCTGGGCATGATCGCCATCATGATCGCCGGCGGCACCCGGCAGTTGTCGCCGTACATGCTGATGATGCCGCTGATGATGGTCGTGATGATGGTCGGCAGTTTGGCCGGCGGCACCGGTGGTGGCGGCAAGAAAGTGCCCGAAATCAACGCTGACCGTAAGGAGTACCTGCGCTATCTGGCCGGACTGCGCTCTCGAGTGACGACCTCGGCCAGCTCCCAGGTGGCGTTTTTCTCCTACCACGCACCCCATCCCGAAGATCTGCTGTCGATCGTCGGCACCCAACGACAGTGGTCCCGGCCTGCCAACAGCGACTTCTACGCGGCCACCCGCATCGGGATCGGTGACCAGCCCGCGGTGGACCGGTTGCTGAAGCCGGCGGTCGGCGGCGAACTGGCGGCCGCCAGCGCGGCGCCTCAGCCGTACCTGGAACCGGTCAGCCACATGTGGGTGGTCAAGTTCCTGCGCACCCACGGGCTGATCCATGACTGCCCGAAGCTGGTGCAGCTGCGCACATTTCCGACGATCGCGATCGGCGGCGACCGGGCCGGAGCCTGCGGCCTGTTGACCGCCATGATCTGCCACCTCGCGGTGTTTCATCCGCCGGACCTGCTGCAGATCCGGGTGCTCACTGAGGACCCCGACGACCCCGACTGGTCCTGGCTGAAATGGCTCCCACATGTCCAGCATCAGACGGAGACCGACGCCGCCGGGCCGACCCGGATGATCTTCACCCGCCCGGACAGCCTCGCCGATCTGGCCGCGCGCGGTCCGCACGCGCCCGACACGCTTCCCACCGGGCCCTACGTCGTCGTCGTAGACCTCACCGGCGGCAAGGCGGGATTCCCGCCCGACGGCAGGGCCGGTGTCACGGTGATCACGCTTGGCAACCACCGTGGCTCGGCTTACCGCATCCGTGTCGACGAGAACGGGACCGCCGACGACCGGCTACCGGGTCAATCGTTTCGCCTGGTGACATCGGTCGCCGACAACATGTCCCCGCACGAGGCCAACCGCCTTGCGCGAAAGCTGGCCGGGTGGTCCATCACCGGCACCATCCTCGACAAGACGCAACGGGTCCAGAAGAAGGTCGCCACCGAATGGCACCAGTTGGTCGGCGCCAAGAGCGTCGAGGAGATCACACCCAGCCGCTGGCGCATGTACACCGACACCGACCGTGACCGGCTCAAGATCCCCTTCGGTCACGAACTCAAGACCGGCAACGTCATGTACCTCGATATCAAGGAGGGCGCGGAATTCGGCGCCGGGCCGCACGGCATGCTCATCGGCACCACGGGGTCCGGTAAGTCCGAATTCCTGCGCACCCTGATCCTGTCCTTGGTGGCCATGACCCACCCGGATCAGGTGAACCTGCTGCTGACCGACTTCAAGGGTGGCTCGACATTCCTTGGGATGGAAAAGCTTCCGCACACCGCGGCCGTGGTCACCAACATGGCCGAGGAGGCCGAACTCGTCAGCCGGATGGGTGAGGTGTTGACCGGCGAACTCGACCGTCGGCAGTCGATTCTGCGGCAGGCGGGGATGCAGGTCGGTGCGGCAGGCGCGCTTTCCGGTGTCGCCGAATACGAGAAGTACCGTGAGCGCGGTGCCGACCTCCCGCCGCTGCCGACTCTTTTCGTCGTCGTCGACGAGTTCGCCGAGCTGCTGCAAAGTCATCCGGACTTTATCGGGCTGTTCGACCGGATCTGCCGGGTGGGGCGGTCGCTGCGGGTGCATCTGTTGCTGGCCACCCAGTCGCTGCAAACCGGCGGTGTACGCATCGACAAGCTGGAGCCCAACCTCACCTACCGCATCGCGCTGCGCACCACCAGCTCGCACGAGTCGAAGGCGGTGATCGGAACTCCCGAGGCGCAGTACATCACCAACAAAGAAAGCGGTGTCGGGTTCCTCCGCGTCGGCATGGAGGACCCCGTCAAATTCAGCACGTTCTACATCAGCGGCCCGTATGTTCCGCCGACGGCGGGTGAAACCAACGGCGACGGCACCGCGGCCGGGCCGCAGATGGTCAAGCAATCGGTGCGAATCCGGAAGTTCACCGCGGCCCCGGTCATGGAGGTGGGGGCACCTCCCGCTAGCGGGGGAGCGTTGACATCATGACCCGCGCCGAACCGGAAGTGCGGACACTGCGTGAGGTGGTGCTCGATCAACTCAGCACCGCCGAATCGCGGGCATACAAGATGTGGCTGCCGCCGCTGGTCGATCCCACGCCACTCAACGAGCTCATAGCCCGCGACCGGCGCCAACCGCTGCGCTTCGCCCTGGGCATCATGGATGAGCCGCGGCGCCACCTCCAGGACGTCTGGGGCGTCGACGTTTCCGGGGCGGGCGGGAACATCGGTATCGGGGGCGCACCGCAGACCGGGAAGTCCACCCTGCTGCAGACGCTGGTGATGTCGGCCGCCGCCACCCACTCTGCGCGCAATGTCCAGTTCTATTGCATCGACCTCGGCGGCGGCGGTCTGATCTATCTGGAAAACCTGCCACACGTCGGCGGGGTGGCGAATCGGTCCGAGCCCGACAAGGTCGCCCGGGTGGTAGCGGAGATGCAAACCGTAATGCGGCAGCGAGAAACCACCTTCAAGGAACACCGGGTGGGCTCGATCGCGATGTATCGGCAACTGCGCGACAACCCGAACCAACCCGTCGCGGCCGACCCGTACGGCGATGTTTTTCTGATCATCGACGGGTGGCCGGCCTTCGTCAGTGAGTTTCCCGACCTCGAAGGGCAGGTCCAGGATCTGGCCGCGCAGGGGCTGTCGTTCGGCGTTCATGTCATAATCTCCACCCCGCGCTGGACGGAGCTGAAGTCGCGCGTCCGCGACTACCTCGGCACCAAGATCGAGTTCCGGCTCGGCGACGTCAACGAAACCCAGATCGACCGAATTGCGCGGGAGATCCCGGCGAACCGTCCGGGCCGGGCGGTGTCGACGGAAAAGCACCACCTGATGATCGGTGTGCCCCGGTTGGACGGCGTGCACGGCACTGACAACATGGTGGAAGCGATCACCGCGGGCGTGGCACAGATCGCGGCCCAGCACACCGACCAGGCGCCCCCGGTCAGGGTCCTGCCGGAACGCATACACCTGCACGAACTCGATCCCCACCCGCCGGGACCAGAATCCGACTACCGCACTCGCTGGGAGATACCGATCGGATTGCGGGAGACGGACCTAACGCCGGCTTTCTGCCACATGCACACGAACCCGCACCTGTTGATCTTCGGCGCGGCCAAATCGGGCAAGACGACCATTGCCCACGCCATTGCGCGCGCCATCTGCGCCCGCAACAGCCCCGAACAGGTGCGGTTTATGCTCGCGGACTACCGCTCGGGTCTTCTGGATGCGGTACCGGACAGCCATTTGCTGGCCGCGGGCGCGATCAACCGCAACAGCGCGTCGCTGGACGAGGCAGTTCAAGCCCTGGCGGTCAACTTGCGGAAACGCCTGCCCCCGACCGACCTGACGACGGCGCAGCTGCGCTCGCGTTCGTGGTGGAGCGGATTCGATGTCGTGCTACTGGTCGACGACTGGCACATGATCGTGGGCGCCGCGGGAGGCATGCCCCCGATGGCTCCGCTGGCACCGTTATTGCCGGCGGCGGCAGACATCGGGTTGCACATCATTGTCACCTGCCAGATGAGCCAGGCATACAAGGCAACGATGGACAAGTTCGTCGGCGCCGCATTCGGGTCGGGCGCTCCCACAATGTTCCTTTCCGGCGAGAAGCAGGAATTCCCGTCGAGCGAGTTCAAGGTCAAACGGAGGCCCCCTGGCCAGGCATTTCTGGTCTCACCGGACGGCAAAGAGGTCATACAGGCGCCCTACATCGAGCCTCCAGAAGAAGTGTTCGCAGCACCCCCAACCCCCGGTTAAGATTATTTCAATCGCGGCGAAGCAGGACCCGGGACCAGTAGTAAGGACCGTGGTAATCGGGGCCCATGGCGGTGCTCTTCGTCGGGTTTGTTTCCGGCCATAACCGAACGGTTTGTGTCTGGAACACAAATACAGGAGAAGAAGTAGGCAAATGGAAAAATTGTCACACGATCCGGCCGCTGCCGACATTGGCACGCAGGTGAGCGAAAACGCTCTTAGCGGTGCGGCGGCCGGCGCGGCGGCGATGACGTCGGTAAGCGGGCTCGCGCCCGCCGGGGCCGACGAGGTCTCGGCGCACGCGGCGAGGGCGTTCGCGTCGGAGGGCATCCAATTGCTGGCTTCGAATTCCTCGGCCCAAGGCGAGCTGCGGCAAGCTGGCGACGCGGTCCGGGAGATAGCCCACACCTACTCCGAAGTCGACGGCGGCGCGGCCGGCGCCTTCGTCTAAGAGTCCAGCCATACAGACACATCGACAGTCAGAGGGAGTGATCGCCATGCTGTGGCACGCAATGCCACCAGAGCTGAACACCGCACGGCTAATGGCCGGCGCGGGTCCGGCTCCGATGCTGGCGGCGGCCATGGGGTGGGAGGCGCTCGCGGCGGCCCTGGACGCTCAGGCGGTCGAGTTAACCGCGCGTCTGAACTCTCTTGGTGAGGCATGGACCGGAGGCAGCAGCGACAAGGCGATTGCAGCTGCCAAGCCGATGGTCACCTGGCTGCAGACCGCGTCGGCGCAGGCGAAAATACGCGCGACGCAAGCAACCGCACAGGCCGCCTCGTACACGCAGGCGATGGCGACCACGCCGTCGCTGCCTGAGATCTTCGCCAACCACATCACACATGCAGTCCTTACCGCCACCAACTTCTTCGGCATCAACACCGTGCCGATTGCCTTCAACGAGATGGACTACTTCATCCGGATGTGGAACCAGGCCGCCCTGGCGATGGACGTCTACCAGGCGGAGACGACCGTCAACACGCTCTTCGAACAGGTCGAGCCGATGACGGCGATCCTTGACCCCGGGATGAGCCAGAGCGCGACGTCGAGCCCGATGATGGGGATGGTATCCCAGGTCACCGGTGTGACTCCGGGCCAGCTGCAGGCGACAGCCGGGCAGGTTGCGGAGTTGAGCGCCCCGATGCAGCAGCTGACCCAACCGATGCAACAGGTGACATCGCTGTTCAGTCAGATGGGCAGCACGGGCGGCTCCAGCAGCGGGCTCGGTGATGACGAAGGTGCGCAGATGGGCCTGCTCGGTGCCAGTCCACTCTCCAACCACCCGTTGGCGGGTGGATCGGGTCCGAGCACGGGCGCGGGACTGCTGCGGGCGGAATCGCTGCCCGGTGCAGGTGGGACGCTGGCCCGCACGCCGCTGATGACCGGGCTGCTCGATAAGCCCGCTACTCCCGCGATGGTGCCCGCGGCGGCCGCGGGATCGTCGGCGACGAGTGGCGCCGCCCCGGTCGGCGCGGGCGCGATGGGTCAGGGTGCAGGGTCAGGGGGCTCCACCAGGCCAGGGCTGGCGGCACCGGCCCAGCTCACCCAGGAACGCGACGAGCACGACGAAGAAGACTGGGACGACGAGGACGACTGGTGATCGTCTCCAGTGAGAACAGACTTCCCGGCCACCCGGGCCGGAAGACTTGCCAATATTTGGCGAGGAATAGAAAGAGAGAAAGTAGTCCAGCATGGCAGAGATGAAGACCGATGCCGCTACCCTCGCGCAGGAGGCAGGTAACTTCGAGCGGATCTCCGGCGACCTGAAGACCCAGATCGACCAGGTTGAGTCGACAGCGGCGTCGCTGCAGGGTCAGTGGCGGGGTGCGGCAGGCACGGCCGCCCAGGCCGCGGTGGTGCGCTTCCAAGAGGCGGCCAACAAGCAGAAGCAGGAACTCGACGAAATTTCCACGAATATTCGTCAGGCCGGCGTCCAATACTCGAAGGCCGACGAGGAGCAGCAGCAGGCGCTGTCCTCGCAAATGGGCTTCTAATCCCCCAAATACCAAAAAGAAACGGAGCAAAAACATGACAGAACAGCAGTGGAATTTCGCGGGCATTGAAGCCGCGGCTAGTGCAATCCAGGGAAATGTTACGAGCATCCATTCCCTTCTCGACGAGGGAAAGCAGTCCCTGACCAAGCTCGCGGCGGCCTGGGGCGGTAGCGGTTCGGACGCCTACCAGGGCGTTCAGCAGAAGTGGGACGCCACCGCTCAGGAGCTGAACAACGCGTTGCAGAACCTGGCTCGGACGATCAGCGAGGCCGGTCAGGCGATGGCCTCGACCGAAGGCAACGTGACGGGGATGTTCGCGTAAGCCATCCCTTAGGTTCGCGTAGAATACCAAAGCACGAGATCGGGCGAGTTCAATCCCTCGGGGGATCTCGCCCCTTCTCGTGTTTTGTTCTATGGACGAACTTCTGAGAGGTTCTGATGCCGGCCGACTACGACAAGCTATTTCGGCCAGCCGACGCTACTGAGCCCGCAGACGACGAGACCTATCAGCCGGACTTCGACGCGACTGCTTCGTATCCGCCGCCACCCGCACCGACCAGCTCCTCCGAGCCCAACGGCGAGGCTCCAGCTCCAGCCGCAATCGACTGGTCGCAGCAATTCCCTCAGGCCACGCCCCCTCCAGTTTCGCTAGAGCCCCCATCGGCTCCCCCAGAGCCGCCTCTGCCTCCAATGCCGATCGGCGGACCGCCACCCGCCCCACCCGAACCACCGCCGGCCCCACCCGAACCACCGCCCGCACCACCCGAACCACCGCCGGCCCCACCCGAACCGGCTGCATCGCCGATGCCGGTCAGCGGGCCCGCGCGGACAGGGCCCAGACCACCCGCGCCCCCAATGCCGATCGGCGGACCCCCACCGGCTCCAGCCGAACCACCCGCGCCCCCAACGCCGATCGCCGAACCCCCACCCGAACCACCGCCGATCCCGCCCTCACCGGCTCCGGCCAAACCACCCGCGCCCCCAATGCCCATCGGCGGACCCCCACCGCCGCCGCCGCGGATTCGGCCCTCGCCGCCGTCGGCGTCGCTGCCTACCGCCGGACCACCGCCGGCGGCGCCCAAACCACCGCCGCCCCCAATGCCGGCCAGCGGAATGCCTCAGACTCCGCAGGCCCCATCCGAGCCCCCCCCGCGGCGGGTACGGATCGGCGCACCCCAGCAATCCGCGCCGCCCGAACCGCCGTCACGACCTCCGGCTCAACATTCGCCACGCGCGCGCCGTGGTCACCGCTATCGCCCCGAGCCCGAACCCGGCGAGGTCACGCCAGCTACCCGTCCGTCCATCCCGCTGCGCCCACGCACAGCAGAACCCGGGCTGGCGCCGCCCAACGCCGGGCCGGAACGGTCGTTCGCGACACCGCCACGACGCGCTGCGCCCATCGCGCCCGCGCCTGTCGTCGCCCCGGCTCCCGGGCAGTCACCGCCCCATCGTAAAGGCCATCGCCGCGCCAAGCGGCGAGCCGACAGGCCCACCGTCGCACAACCCGAAACCAAGAAGCCCGCCAGATTGGTGCCGCGGCAGGGTTGGCGACGTTGGGTCCACACGTTGACTCGTATCAACTTTGGCCTGTCGCGCGACGAGAAATACCTGCTCGATCTGCGCACCCGGATCAGCCGAAAGCCGCGCGGGTCGTATCAGATCGGGATATTGGGTCTGAAAGGCGGCGCCGGCAAGACGACCACGACCGTTACCTTGGGCAACACGTTGGCTCAGGTGCGGGGCGACCGGATCCTGGTGCTCGATGCGGATCCGGGCGCTGGAAATCTCGCCGACCGTGCGGGCCGCTCCTCGCCGTCATCCATCGCGGATCTGCTCGCCGACGATTACCTGTCGCACTACAACGACGTCCGCGCACACACCAGCGTGAATGAGAACAGTCTCGAGATACTCCCCGCAGCGGAGTACACCGCTGCACAGCGCGGGCTCAGCGGGGCGGACTTGCGTTTCGCGGTCGACACCGTGTCGAAGTTCTACAACATCGTCTTGGCCGACTGCGGGGCCGGCCTGTTCGACCCGGTGACGCTCAGCGTTCTCGAAACGGCGTCCGCCATAGTGATCGTGACCAACGTGTCGGTCGACAGCGCCCGGCAAGCTGAGATCGCGCTGGACTGGCTGCGTAATAACGGCTATCAGGACCTGTTGAGCCGTGCCTGCGTCGTGATCAACCATGTCGCACTGGGAGAAACCAACGTCGCAGAGCAACAGTTGGTGCGCCAGTTCTCACGGCAGGTTCAACCCGGCCGGGTGGTGCTGCTCCCCTGGGACAAGCACATCGCGGCCGGCACCCAAATTCAGCTCGACCTACTGAACCCTGTCTACAAGCGCCGGGTTCTCGAGTTGGCCGCGGCGCTATCCGACGATTTTGAAAGGGCTGGACGCCGTTGAGCGCACCTACTGTTGCTACCGGCTCGACCGCGGCGGGGGTTACTCCCCCCCGACCCGCGACCACTCGGGTGACGATCCTTACCGGCAAGCGGATGACCGACGTGGTGCTGCCAGCGGCGGCGCCGATATCGGCCTATATCGACGAGACCGTCGCGGTGCTGGCCGACCTGCTGGACGACACCCCGGCGGATATCTTGGCCGGCTTCGATTTTTCCGCCCAGGGCGTGTGGACATTCGCCCGGCCCGGAGCGCCGCCCCTGAGGCTCGACCAGTCACTCGATGACGCCGGCGTTGTCGACGGATCGTTGCTGACCCTGGTATCGGCGAGCCGGACGGAGCGCTATCGCCCGCTGGTTGAGGACGTCATTGACGCGATCGCGGTTCTCGACGAATCGCCGGAGTTCGACCGGGCGGCGCTGAATCGCTTCATCGGTGTGGCGATCCCGGTCTTGATACTGCCGATCACCGCGATCGCAATGCGGGCGTGGTGGGCGACCGGGCGCAGCCCGTTCTGGCCACTGGCGATAGGCCTCGTCGGAATCGCGGTGCTGATCGCCAGCTTCGTGGCAAAGCGGTTCTACCAGAATGCGCACATTTCAGAATGCCTGCTGCTGACCGCATACCCCCTCATCGCCGCCGCCGCGGCGATCGCCGTCCCGCTGCCGCGCGGGTTCACCTCGTTGGGGGCGCCGCATCTCGCCGGCGCGGCAACGGCTGTGTTGTTCTTGACCCTGATGGCGCGCGGCGGCCCTCGTCAGCGTCATGAGTTGGCATCGTTTGTCGTCATCACAACGATCGCGCTCATAGCCGCCGCGGTTGCCTATGGCTACGACTACCAGCACTGGGTGCCGGCCGGGGCGATCGCATTTGGTCTGTTCATCGTGACGAATGCGGCCAAACTGACCGTCGCCGTGGCACGAATCGCCCTGCCGCCAATTCCCGTCCCGGGCGAGACCGTGGACAACGAGGAACTGCTCGATCCCGTCGCGGCCGACCAGACCACCAGCGACGAAACGCCGACCTGGCAAGCCATTATTGCCTCGGTACCGGCCTCGGCCGCGCGGCTCACCGAACGCAGCAGACTCGCCAAGCAGCTGCTGATCGGGTACGTGACGGCCGGCACGCTGATTCTGGCGGCCGGCGCCACCGCGGTGTTGGTGCACGGACACTTCTTCGTGCACAGCCTGGTGGTCGCGGGTCTAATCGCGGTGATCTGCGGGTTCCGCTCGCGGCTCTATGCGGAACGTTGGTGCGCGTGGGCGTTGCTGGCAGCGGCCGTCGTCATTCCGACGGGTCTAACCGCCAGGCTCAGCCTTTGGTACCCGAACTATGCGTGGCTGATGGTGACCATTTATCTCTCGGGAGCCGTGGTCGCTCTGGTGCTGGTCGGGGCGATGGCCCAGGTGCGTCGTGTTTCACCGGTGATGAAGCGGCTTCTGGAAATCACCGACGGCGCTATGGTCGCATCAATCATTCCGCTGTTGCTCTGGATTACCGGCGTCTACGACATGGTCCGGAATATCCGATTCTGAGCCGCGGGGCGCGCATTCGCGCGCCAATGCAGTTCATCGGCCGTCGGCAAAATTGCCGCAATTCGGCTCTGGTACATCCGGTAAAATTTGCTCGATGGGTAACGTTCAGAAGGGATTCTGCGATGGCTGAGCCGCTGGCCGTCGATCCCGCCCGGCTGATTGCTGCGGGAAGCAAACTCGCCGAGCTCGTCCTTCCGACGGCTCCACCGCCGATCGCAGCGACTGGATCGGATTCGGTGTCGGCGGCGATTAACGAGACGATGCCCGGCATCGAATCATTGGTATCCGACGGGTTGCCTGGCGTCACAGCCGCCCTCAAGCGGACGGCAACCGCTATGTCCACCGCGGCTGACATTTACACCAAAGCCGACCAGTCGCTGGGCGAAAGTTTGCGGCAATACGAATTCGTTTCCGATGGCCAAGCGGTGGCGGCCGGTGGTACGGAAGGCGTGACCGGTGCGGCCGCACAACTGCTCGGTGCGCCCGCGGGTGCGGCGTCACAGATCGGGCAGGCGGTGAGCGCGCAGGCCGATGCGCTGGCGCCCCGAGTCGTTGCTACAGTGCCGCAGGTTGTGCAGCTTGCCCCGCAAGCCACCCAGATGGCGCAGCAGGCGTCTCCGATCGCGCAGACCATCAGTCAGAGTGCGCAGCAGGGTGCCTCGTCGGCCTCGCAGGGCGGCGTCGCAGCCCCGGCACAGCTCGCCAGTGACGCCAAGCCCGCCGGGCAGGCGCAGCTGGTCGACGAAACGAAGAAGGACGACACGGAAGGCGACGAGCAGGCCGAGGGCGCGACACGTGACGAGGCCGCAGCCGGCGAAGCGACGTTGGTCAGCGCTCCCATTCAGGGCGCAACCCGTGGCGACCTGTCGGCAAGTTCGCGCGCAACGCCGATCTAAGAGCGCACTCGGTCAGGTGTTGCAGCGATCACTTGAGGCTAAGCCGGCGGGGCATCGTGAGATTCACACTCGCGCAATGGGCTCGGGCCTCAGGACGCCCCGGCGAGGGCGCTCTCGAGGAGCCCGACGACGTATTGCCAGTACAGCCAGTCCGCGACGGCCGGGCGCTGGGCTTCCGCCTCGGTCGCGGCGTACGCCTGGTGCAGTGCGAGTTCGCGGGAGTGGGCCGCAAACGCGTGAAACGCCCGCAGGTGTGCGACCTCGCGACCGGTAGCCGTGCTGGTCATCGGCTTCATCAGCTCGAACCACAGCATGTGCCGCTCGTCGTCCGGTGGGTTTTCACCAGCAGGTGCCGGCGGCAAAAGGTCGGTCAACCGCAGGTCGTCGGTTTCTGCGAGTTGGGCCGCGGCCGCGGGATTCACCACCTCCAGCCGGGAGCGGCCGGTCATCTGGCCGCTCTCCGGGATGTCGTCCGGTTCCAACACGATCTTGGCCGCGCCAGGATCGGAATTGGCCAACTGCTCCGCGGTGCCGATCACCGCCCGCAGTTTCAGGTCGTGGTAGGCCGCCCAGCCCTGCACCGCCAGGATCGGGTAGGTGGCTGTGCGCGCTTTCTCGTCGGCCGGGATCGCGTGATCGGCACTGGCCATGTACACCTTGGTGGGTAGCTGGACCTGGTCGGGGATGTATGCCAGCCCATAACTGTTGGCCACGACGATCTCGCCGTCGGTGGTCACCGCGGTGATCCAGAAGAACCCGTAGTCGCCCTCGCCGCCGCTGTCGGGCGCGTTCAGCGCGGCGGCGATCCGCCGCGCCAGCCGCAGCGGGTCGTCCTTGCCGCGGCGAGCGCGGGAGGCCGCGGCGACGGCGTCGCGCGCAGCCCGTGCCGCCGAAACCGGGACCGACAGCAACACCGTCACGTCGTCCGCCGCCGCGGGTTTCTCGCGCCTGTCGTCGTGCTCGGGCGGCGGTGCCGGGCGGGCCGGAGGCGCGGTACGCGCCGCCGCCGCCCGGGGGGTCGCCGTTCCCGGTGCCCCGCCGGACGCACCCAACGGCGCGCGGCCAACCCCAGCACGCGACCCCGCCGCTGACGCGGCGGCCGCACCCGCGCTCGGACTCGCGGCCGTCGCCCGCGCGGCCGCCGGTATGCCACCACCGGCGGCGGCGGGCGCCATCGCCGATGATGAGTCGTCCGGTTGTGACGGCCCCGACGGGCCGGCGGGTTGAACGCTGGGCGCAGCGGGGGCATCCGTCGCCGCCGCCGGCTTCACATGCGCCGGCTCGGTCCCCGGGGTACTCGGCGTCGACGGCGTCCCCGTGTCCCCGGGCGTCGACGGCTGGTCGGGCGCAGGGGGCCCCACCGGGGTCGGCTGCGGGGCCGGCTGCGGGGCCGGCGCGGGCGTTGGCGTGGCGGGGGTCGGCGGAGGCGGGGATGGCGCCGGGGTCGGCGCAGGCGTCGGGTTGACCGGTGTCACCGGCGTGATCGGCTTTTCCGGGGTCGGCGTGATCGGGGTAACCGGGTGGCCCGGGGTGACCGGTTTCCCCGGGGTTGGGGTGATCGGAGTGACCGGGTTCGCCGGCGTAACGGGCGTTACCGGCGCCACCGGATGACCCGGCGTAATCGGCGTCGGGCGCACCGGCGTGACCGGAGTGGGTCCGACGGGAGTCACCGGCTTGTCGGGTCTTGGGGTGACCGGTGGGATCGGGGTGACCGGGGTTGGCTCGAAGGGCTTCGGCGCCGGGAAGTCTGGGCGCGGCCTGCCGGGGGTCGGAACAACCAGATGCGGGATGTCCGGGGTTGGCGGTGTCACCTGGTGCAGCAGATCCTGGAGCGCGTTTTTCGGCGGCTTCCAATTCTTGGATGCCAAGACTTGTTCGGCGGTTTCGGCGACGAGGCTGGTGTTGGCCTCATGGGCGGCGCGGACCAACGCATTAATCGCGGCGGTTCGTGCTTCGGCGTCCAGCTCGGGGTCGTTTTCCAGAATGCTTATTTCCCGTTGAGCGCTGTCTACGTTGTTGCCGATATCGGACTTTGCTTGCACGATCAAACCGGCGATATGCCGGTGCCAGGTAATGACGGTGGCGAGGTAATCCTGCAAGGTGCTCATTTGATTGAGGTTTGCGCCCAGGGCACCGTTGGCGGCGTTGGCGGCACCGCCGGACCAGACGCCGCCGTCGAAGACTTCAACCTGCTGGTGCCGGCAGGCGTCCATCACGTCGGTGACCTGCCGCAGGACCCGGTTGTACTCCTGTGCCCGATCGTAGAAGGTGTCCTCGTTGGCTTCCGGCCAACCGCCCGGCTCGAGCATCTGCCCGGCGTACTCCCCCGTCGGTCTACCGATGCCCATCGCTACTCCCCTCCCGCCAACAGCGGGGCCACATCAACTCCACCGGCCGGGTTGTTACCCGCGGTGCATCGTTGGATCGCCGCGCTGCATGCCGCACGGCCGGGGCCGTCGCTCAGGGTGTCGCTTCGCTGGCGCTGGCCCGGGTGCCGCGTCGGCGGCTGAAAGATACCGGACGTCATGGTTAACAAGCCTAACCGAGGCTAAGACCTGCTAGATGCGGCAATTTCGCGGCCACGATGCTCGCGCTCAGTGCAGCACAGCGCTGTGCACGCACCCCTGTCAGAAGGGTCCTGCACAGCGGTGAAGCGGCGATCGGCTACGACAGCCCGTGGGGGTTGGCCGCCTTGGACATGGCGGCCAGTGCCGCCGCTAGCTGCTGGCTCGCGGCGTCGTTGTATGCGCTCGCCGCGGCCTGCGCGTTTTGAAGGGCCTCGTTGACCCGCGCGCCGACCGCCTCCGCGCCCAGCGCTTTTATCAAACCGTCGTCGATGCGCACACCCGTGAGCCATTGGTGTCCGTTGATCGTGACTTCGACGGTCTCGGCTGCATCGGTGCCACGGAAGGACCCGGTGTTCATCTGGTTCAGCGTCCCGTCCAGGGCCGACTGAAACCGTGCCGCCAGCGCCAACGCCTGTGCGACCTGCGGGGGCATTTCCTCCATGCTTACTTCGACTCCTTGCTGTCCTGGCGGCGGCGGTTACCGATGACGGCCTCGGTCCACGCCCTGTCCTCGGTGTAGAGCGCCTCGTCGTCCTGCTGTGCGCCCTTGGATTTGGAGCCGCCCTGGCCCTGGCCGTGGGCGCCCATCGGCATACCCATGCCGCCAGCGCCCATTCCGCCGCCCGCGCCGGCCCGCCCCTGGCCCGCGCCGGCGATGTCACCCGCGGCGGCGGGTCGCACGGATTCGCCGTCGATGCCCGTCGCGGGCGCCAACGGCATGGACGGCGCCCCGCCGCCTCCGCCGCCACCGCCCAGCGACGCCGCTTTGACCGACAGGTCGCCCGGCAAACTCGCCGCCGCCTCCCGGCCGGCCGAAGTCAGCTCGGCCGCGGTATCGGGCGTCAAGCCGCCACCACCCGCCCCGGCGGTCGGGGCCATGGGGGCCATCGGGGTCATGCCGGACGGGGTTCCGCCGGAACCGTCCGAAGGCGGCATCAGGAACCCGGGTATCAAACCCTGTTCTTGCTGAGGCGGCGGCGGATCGATCTTGATCGCCGGGGGAGGCTTCGGCGGATTCACCGGTTCGAGGTCTGCCTTGGTGTTGTACTCGCTCAACACCTGCTCCGACTTCGACTGGTACTCCGCGTATAGCTTGATGGCTTGGTCTTTGTAGGCCGGGTCTTTCGACAATTCCTCCAGCTTGGTGATATCCGCTAACGACGGATGCGACCGCCTAGCCCACACTTGCAACTGTGCGATGTATTGGGCCTGCTTAGCCATCGCGGCGCTCAGTTTCGCCATGTGGACCACCCACTCCTTTTGCTGGTCCAACGAGGCCTCACACGCTGTAGCCGCGTCGCCTTCCCACTTCTCAAAAACCCGGAACCGCTTGAGGTCCCCCTGCAGTGCCAGGTTGAAGCTGTTCCACCCATCCGCAAAGTTGGCCAACGACGCGCCCTGGTCCCCTGATTCGAGTTTCGTTGCTGCCGCTTTGAGGGAAGTGAAGTCCGGGTCACCCGCTGCCGCCACTTTCGGGGTGTCCTGCAGCCCCGCCGAGCTATCCCCTCCCGCGCCACCGGCCGATTCGGCCTCCACGGTCCCGCCGTCGCTGTTCAGGGCTGTCGCCGATTGTTCGTCGACGTCGCCGTACGCTTTGGCCGCGTTGCGCAGCGACGTCGCCAGACGCGACCGCTCCCGCGCGCCCGCCTGCAGGTAGAGCCGCATGTTGTCGGCGGACACCGTGAGTTGTTGGGCCGCGTTCTCAGCCGCCGTCAGCGCGCAAGGAGCCGCGGGAACATCGGTTGGCGCGACGGCCATTGGGGCCTCCACTTCGTTGGCCCTGTTCAAAATTTCTTGCTGATCCACCGTCACGGTCTGCGGCTGACTCATTCGGATCACCTTCCTTAGTGCTACAGCCATTATCGTCGCTGAATTGCGTGGTTCCTGCACCAAAAAATTCCAGGCCTGCCCTGCACGCCCGAGTCGTGGACGTCCGCGCTACTTCGGCAAGGCCATCTGGTAGCGACTTTCCTCCGGTGGGGAAATTCGCCGGATCGGCAACTGGCGATGTCGCGGGGTTCCGATGACGTTATGGCGCAGCATCACCCGGTCGACGCCGGCGTGCGGACCCAGGTAGGTCGTCGCGTTCGGCCACGCAACCTTGGCCACCGGCCCGATGTGCGCGCCGATCAACCTGGCGAATTCCTCGAATTGCGGTCCGACGGTGACGATGCCGCCCGCGGCCGCCGCGCGGACCGCGAATTGCGTGAATGTCTGTGCGTCCCCGAGGGCGATGCTGGCGTCTACGTCGTCGAACGGCATATAGACCGGGCACCGGTTGACCGTCTCACCGACCAGCACGCCCGCGGAGCCGATCGGCAGTTGGCAATGGCGATTGGCGACGAGGTTCTGGCCCTGCAACGCGGGCCGCTGTCCACCGAACAGCCGGGAGAAGCCCCGTGGCGTCTTGGGCTTGCCTGCGGTCGTCAGCAGCACCGTGGTCTGCGGCGGCATATCCGGTGCTATTCGGACCCTGGTGATGGTGTGGTCGGCCCGCGCCGACCACCACAAGTCCGGGCCACCGGGGGCTGTGTAGGCGGCGGTATAGGCGTCGCGGCCCTTGATCATCGACCACCGCTCGCGCTCAAATCCGATGTCGGTGGCGTGGTCGAAATCGTCGAAGCTGCGCCCGCACACGGCGTCAACCCCATTGCTGGCCAGGTTGTCGGCGATGCGCGTCGCCGAGGCCACCAGATACCGGGCCAATCCGGCGACGCCTTCATCGCGCCGCTGCGCCGACTTGCAGGTGCGTTCCGGGTCGGCGCGCAGCATGATCCAGGTCCGTCGGTTCGCGGGGGCCGGGTCGGCACCGATCACCCGCTGATACAGGCTCACCACCTCGGGCGCCGCCGTCTTGCCGACCCGGTAGCCGGCCGACACCACCTCGGCCTCCAAGTCCGGACAGTGCACCGATAGCAGCTCCTGCAACAGCCGGGTGTCAAGCACGTCGTCGGTATGGGCTTGCCCGTCGACGATGACCGTCGGCGTGAACGGGCGGGGCTTGAGTTCGATGACCGCAATCAGGTGCTCGCGTTGCCAGCGCACCGCCACGTGGTCTCCCGGCTTCACGGTGGCGCCGACGACGGGCTCCGAAGGAGCCTGCGGCGGCTTGCGGTGCCGCCGCAGCCACGCGTAGACCGTCGCCACCCAGCCGGTTGCCCGTCGACCGTAAAAGGTGACGAAGGCCACGATGGCTCCCGCCGCCGCCAGGGCGATGCCTGCCCACCAGTAGCTGGTGGGCAAGAACACCAGGATGCATGCCGGCGCCAACACCGCGATGATCACCGTGTGCCCGGTGCTGAACCGCAGCCGCAGTGGATTCCTCATCGGCGTCTCAAGGCTCGCGCGGCCAGCGCGCCCAGTCCCAGGGCCAGCACCAGGCCCACCACCGCCAATGCCACGACCGTGATCGGGCGATGATCGGGTCCGGGCGCTATCACCGGGGGTGGAATGCGCCGGACGCTGAACGGTGCCGAGCCCGGGCCGGGCGGAATGTCCCACGTCAGTGCGGCGACGGCATCGATGACGCCCGCGCCGACAAGGTTGTCGACCCCGCCTCCCGGGTGCCGCGCGGTCGCGGTGATCCGGTTCATGATCTGCACCGGTGTCAGGTCCGGAAACTTCTGTCGCAGCAGCGCCGCCAGACCCGAAACGTACGCGGCGGCAAACGAGGTGCCGGCGATCGGGACCGGCCCCTCCCTGCCTTGCAACGCGTTCACCGGGTCGCCGCGATCACCCAGGGCGACGATGTTCTCCGCCGGTGCCGCCACCCCCACCCACGGTCCGTGCATCGAGAATGAACTCGGCGCCCCCGTCGGGCCGATGCCCCCTACCGTCAGCACCAACGGCGCGTACCACGCCGGGGTGACAACCGTCTGCACCTTGTTCCAGCCCCGCGGGTCGTCGGGCCGCGACGCGTCCGGCAGCGGATTCTGCGCGCAGTCGCCACCGGTGTTGCCGGCCGCGACGATGACCACCGCGCCCTTGGCGTTGACCGCGTAGTTGATCGCCCCACCCAGCGTGGACTCGTCGATCGGTTTGCTCACCTTGTAACAGGCCGCCTCGCTAATGTTGATCACGCCCGCGCCGAGATTGGCGGCATGCACCACCGCGCGGGCCAGGCTGCGGATGGACCCGGCAGCCGGTGTGGAGTTGGGGTCGTTGGGGTTGGGTTGCGAGCCAACCGGTTCGAAGGCCTCCGAGGTTTGGCGCAGAGAAACCAGCCGCGCATCCGGCGCGACGCCGACGAACCCGTCGGTGGGCGCGGGCCGGCCGGCGATGATCGATGCGGTGAGTGTCCCGTGGGCATCGCAGTCGGACAACCCGTTGCCGGCCTGATCGACGAAATCGCCGCCCGCCTCCGCCGGCACCCGCGGCGAGGCGTTGACACCGGTGTCGATCACGGCCACCGTCACCCCGGCCCCGGTCGCAAACTTGTGGGCCTCGGCGACCCCGATGTACGTGTTACTCCACGGCGGATCGTGAAAGCTGGAATCGGGCAACGTGGTGGGCGCCGAACACAGGACACGCTGTTCGGTGGGCTGGTCGGGCCCCGTCACGTCGGGCGGGACCGCGCCCGGGTCGATCGAGGGTGGGGCGATCGCCAGGGCGGGCGCCGCGGTGAGCAATGCCAGCGCCACCGTCATCAGCAAGATCCGGTGCACCGCCGAACCTCTCCATTCTTTAGCCGCGCCGCTGCCCTGCCGTCGGGCCTGCGTGCATCTTAGACTTAGACTTAGACTTTACCGGCGCGTGACCGACGCCTTTTCTCTCGACGGCTGACCGGCGTCGTCTACTCTGTGTCGCAATCGACTCCCGCCGACTCCTGTTCGTCACGACATTGGGCCACAGCCAAGCGGATTCGCCGCTGTGCAGGCGCAAAACGTGCGTTCCATCACCTTTACCAAACGATGGCGGCCATGTCGCGGTTGTCCGAACACACGCTGCGCACCGCGCCCTGGATGTCGGCGGCGGTGATGATCTGCAGATCCTGAACCGACACCGGCTGGCCCGCGCGTTTTTGCGCGACCACCCGACTGTCCCGGAAGCCCTCGGCACGTTCGATGACATTGCGGGCGAACCGGCCATTCTGCATCGCGTCGATACCGTGCTGCCCGCTGGGAGTGGTGTAGTTGCGAATGGTGGTGGCGGCGTCCAGAAATGTCTCTCGCGCGGCGTCGTCAAGCAGGCTGGCCCGTGGAGTGGCGTAGCGGTGGGCAATTTCCACGATCTCAGCGGGCGAGTAGGACTCGAACCGAAGTTTTCGGTTGAACCTGCCGGCCAAACCCGGGTTTACCGCGAGGAATTCGTCAACTTGGTCCTCATAGCCGGCCCCGATGAAGCAGAAGTCGAATCGGTGCGCTTCCAACTGAACCAGAAGTTGGTTGACCGCCTCCATGCCGATCATGTCCGGCGTCCCGTCCTGATGGCGTTCGACCAGGGTGTAGAACTCGTCCATGAAAATGATTCGCCCAAGCGACTTTTCGATCAGCTGGTTCGTCTTGGGACCCGATTCGCCGATGTAGTGGCCGCAGAAGTCCGACCGGCGGACCTCCCGAATTTCGGGGTGACGCACGATCCCCATGCCGGCGTAGATCTTGCCCAGCGCTTCGGCGGTGGTCGTCTTACCCGTGCCCGGCGGCCCTACCAGCAGCATGTGATTGGTCTGTCCCTCCACCGGTAGGCCGTGCTCAAGGCGCATCATGCGGACTTCAAGCTGGTCTTCGAGCGCGGCTACCGCTTGCTTGACCGCGGCCAGGCCCACCTGTTTGGTCAGCAGCTCGCGGCCTTCGGCCAGCAGCTCCGCTCGCCGGCCTGCCGCGTCGTCGTCATCGAGTTGGTCGCGGCTTTTTGCCGTCGCGGCGTCCCAACGGTCGGTGCGGCTCGCGATGGCCTGTTCGTCGGTCACCACCAGGTGCAGGTTGGGGTCGGCCAGGGCCGCTTTGGCGGCGTCGGTCAGCACGCCGTTGATCGTTGCCTTCGAGAGCCAGATCTGGGCCTTGTCCTCCTCGTGCAGCTGGCGATGCACCATCCCCCGCACATACGCCAGATCGGCTGCCAGCAGCGGAATGTCGGCCGGACCGATGGAGGCGGTCAGCACGTTGGCGTCGAACCGGGCCGATGACGTGTTGTGCCCAATCACGTCGACCCGGTCCAGCCAGTCCAGGGCCACCCGCCCCTGCCCGAGATGCGCGGCGGCGTGGGCGGCCAGCGCACAAATCGACGCCGTTACCGCCGACATGACGATCGCCTGCGCGGGCAGGTCCTCGGCGGCCGTCAACAACACGTCCGGCCAACGCTGCGTGGCGTACATCAGAAACGCCCGGGCCAGCTGATGCCACTGGTGGTTGCCCCACGAATCCAGCAGCAGCTCACGGTTCGCCAACAGCGCGTCGGCCGCGGCGTACTCCCCGGCCATGGTCAGCGCCGACGACAGCGCCAGCCCCACCTGAGATGCGTCGGTGACCGTCATCCCGATGTATGGGCCCAGCTGGATGTCAGCGGCCAGCGTCCGGCCGATCCGCGTGGTCTCACGGTGCAGCCATTCGCTGTGGGCGTGAAGCTGTTTCAGCGATGCCAGGTCGTTGTCGCCGCAGGCTATTCGCCCCAGCCACGCGTCAGCCATCGAGGGGTCGGCGTCGGTGGCGGCCACGAATTCGGGCAACGCCGCCGCGTGGCCCTGCCGGCTCTTGATCGCCATGGCCCGATCGAAATGCCGACGCGCAGCGAGCAAATCACCCATCGTGTCCACCATCCTCGTGGCTGCTATATGGCGCTGGACATCGTGACGGGCTCAACGCTGACGTAGCGGTTCTCCGCGCGGAACAGGTCCATCTCCACCAGCCAATGTTGTCCTGCCGCACTCACATTCAGCATTGCGCGGTCAACCTGCTCGATAGTCACCTCGTACCCGTGCCGAAGGCCCTCGGGCAGCGTCGTGCCCGAGGGGGCGATGGTGATCACGGTGGCCGGCCGCGGTGTCGGAGAGATCGCGATATCGAGAACGCCGCCCTCGTCGCCACCCTTCTTGCGCGGCGCTGCGTACTCCACGACGCTGACGGTGGTGCGGGGCGTGGGTCGGGACGTGTTGACGACGCTGACTTCCGGCATTCGTACGCTGGCCCAGCGGGTCTGGTCGCGGGTGTGCACACAGACGCGCTCGCCGGCACCGGCGGTGCGGATCACGATCCGTTTGGCGATCGGGTCGTCGGCGGCGACGAAGACCCGCGACAGTTCACCGGCATCGGTGAGCGGGATCATCAGCCGGTCCCCGTTGCTCAGCTTGCCTATCAGCACTCCCGAGGTCCCGATCTCGGTGATGAGCTGCGCCGGCAGCGGACCGCGCCGCAGTCCGCGCAGGTGTGGCCGCGGGCCGCACATGTTGGCCGCCGACGCGGCGGCTTGCTCACCGTTGAGCCGCCGCAAGAGCACACTGGGCGGGGTAGGCGCCGGCGTCGGGGTGCGCACGGTTACGGTAGCGGTGCAGGTCGCGTCCGGATAGATGGTGACGTTCTGGATGACCTCGTCGGCGCGCAGCGTCCATGCCTGCGAGAGAACCCGCGACGTGATCGCCTCGACCGGGTAGGCATAGGTCGTCATCCACCCGGCTTCGCCGCGGATGGCCTTCCACCGCTGCGCACGCCCGGCCACCGCATCCGATCCCAGCCGGCGATCGAGCTCGGCCAGGTCGGTGGCGGTGGCCACCTTGGCCCGCAACCCTTGGCAGCGCAGCGAGCCCGCGATGCGTTGGGCGACCGAAATAGCGGCTGTCCCAACGGTCGTGCGCCACCGTAACGCTTGGCTGTTGTCGATCACCCGCAGCCGCATGATCAGCCACGTTTCGCGTCGCCCCGCATATGGCGGGGTGCCGATCTCCGCGTCATACACCCGTGGATAGTCACCAACGGTGCCGTGCCGAGAGCCGAATGTGACGGCGCTGATCGAGTCGAGTCGCAGGCCCAGCGGGTGGTGCAGCATCGGCACCAGTTCGACGATGTCGATGACGTTGTCGGTCTCGACGGTCACCGAGCCCGTCACCGTGGTCGCCTGGTGCCCTCGACCGAGCAGTTGCACCGCGACCACCGCGGTCCCGTCTTGCACGCGGACACCCCCGCCGGATCGGTTGCTGGCCACGGTAATCGGGGCATCCCAGCTTATTGGCCGCCTGCCACGCAGGCCCAGCACCGCCCACGACCACGCCGGCTGACCCCACCACCGGACGAACACCAGGGCGATGCCAACCGCCACAGCGATCCCCGCGCCGACGTAGCCGCCCAGTGCCCAGCCGCCCAACGTGAGCACGAACGTCGCCCACACCCCGGCCACGCGCCACTTGCCGACCGGGCTGAACCCGGTCAGCTTCGGGGTCATCGCGCCCTCCGCAGCCACGCCGCGATCATCGCCACCAGCACACCGGCCGCCACCGCGCCGACGAATCCGATGGCGATGTTGCGCGCCCGGTGATCCGGCGGCACCGGGGGCGGCGCGGGTGTGATCAGCCGGCTCTGTGAACCCGGGGCCACCCGCTCGCCAGCGGGGATGTTGAACGTCAGCGCTGCGACCGGGTCGACCAGCCCATACCCCACCTTGTTGTCCACCCCCGCGGGCGGATTGTGCGCCGACTGCACGATCCGATTGATCACCTGGTGGGCGCTGAGATCGGGAAACTTCGCCCGCACCAGCGCCGCGACACCGCTGACGTAAGCCGCCGAGAAGCTGGTGCCCCAAAACGGCATGTTCTTCTCGCCCGGCCTCGTCGGCGGGTAGGCGTTGACCGGTCCGCCGCCTTGGGGCGAGAGACCCATAATGTGGGTGCCCGGCGCGGCAACGGCGACCCAGGGACCGGACATGCTCTTGTCGAGCGCGGCGCCACCGGCATCGACAGCACCGACCGACAGGACGTAATCGGCGAACCAGGACGGTGAGGATACCGTCTTGACTTGATGCCAGTCGCGTGGATCCGACGGGTCCAGTGGGTCAAACGTCGGGTTGTTATCGCAACCTGCTTCCCCGTCGTTTCCGGCCGCGGCCACGATCACCGCGTCCTTGACGGTGGCCGCATACCACAGCGCCGCACCCAGCGCCCGCTGATCGGCGGGGGCCACTGCCGGCAGGCATGAGGTCACCGAAATGTTGATCACCTTCGCCCCCATGTTTGCCGCATGTACCACTGCGCGGGCCACCGTGTTGAGGGTGCCGGCTTTGACCCGCTCGTCGGAGTTGGGATCGCCCGGCGGCGGGTTGACCGCCTCGAAGGCCCGTGAGGACTGGCGGATCGAGATGACGATCGCGTGCGGGGCAACCCCGACCACCCCGTCCGGGGCGCCCGGCGCGGGCGGCGGCACCGCGGGCTCGTCCTCGGTTTGCGGATCCGGCGGCCCGTTGGAGGGCGCCATGCCGCCTCCGTCCTCGGGTGGTGGTGGGGGTGGCGGCGCAATGGTTTGCGTGATCGTCACCGGGGTCGGCGGCGGTGGCGGGAGTATCGGGGGTGGAACCTCCACCGGCGGCGCGGGCGCAGCGGTGACCGGTGGCGGCCCGGCCGGCGGCGGGAACGCCGGGGTGGCCGGCATTGGCCGTGGCATCGGCAAGATCCCCTGCGGCACAGCGCCAATGATGGAACTCACCACCGTGCCATGCGCGTCACAATCCGACAGGCCGTCTTCGCCCATGATGTAGTCGCCGCCCGACACCACCGGCAATCGCGGGTTGGGAGTGACGCCCGTGTCGATAACCGCCACGGGCACACCGTTGCCGGTGCTGTATTGCCAGGCCTTGCTGATGTTGAGCAGGTTGAAGCCCGGCGCCAGCTGCGCCACGTCCGGGTTTTTCACGGTGATCGGCGTGGAGCAGCTGTTCGCGCGGCGCATCGGCTGGTCAGGTCGCGGCGGCCCGTCGGGCGGCACCATTCCCGGATCCACGGACGGCGGTGGGATGGCTTGTGCGGCAGGCATATTGGTTGACAAGGCGACCAGCGCGGCGGCTGCGCCCGCCGCCGCGGCGCGCAACCAGGGTCGTGTTAGTGGCGCAGCCATGAGAACAGCCCCCCGAGGGCCGCGGCCGCCGGCAGCAATACGATCATGGCCAGCACTTCAAGCCATTCCACGGTCAACCGGACAAGCGGCCGAAACCGCATCGCAGGCACCAGAAGCGCTGCGGCCAAACCCAATGCGGCGAAAACCACCACCGCCAGCGCGGGCCATAGCAGCCCGGCCTGGGCATCCCGTGGCGCGGCAACGGCATACCTGACAACCCCCGCGCACACCGCGGCGGAGGCCCCGCACACCAGCGCCACCGCCTGGTACTTCGCGGCGAATCCGCGGCCCTGGGTGATGAAGATACCCACGACCAGCCCGGCTACCACGAGCGCCAACCAAGCCCACGGACGTCCCGGCGTCAGCACCCCCCACACGGCCGCGGGTAGCACGGCCGACACTCCGACGCACATGCCGACCTGTACCGCGTTGACCAGTCGCGCCGACGCGGCGATCGCGGCGCCACGCGCGGAGATGTCGGTTAGTTCGTTGTCCTCGTCTTCGGTGTCGGCTTCGCTGACCGGCGACACGGTGTCGACGGGCATCCCCTCACGGCGGGCGAACAGGTCGCGTCCCGTGATCGATCCGAAGTGCGGGGGGCGTACCCGTGCCACCCAGAGCGCGATCGTCGGGGCCATCCTGACCAGGACAACTAGCGCGACCAGCACGCAGATCGCCAGCACCTGCGCCGAAGCGGGCCGAAACATCCGGATCACGGCCACCACGGCAAGAATCCCGCACACCGTCACCACCGCGGTCACCACCGCGGTCTGCCACCACTTCTTCGTCGCCACGCCGATCGCGATGGCGCCCAGAATTGTCACCACGAGCCCGATCAGCGCATGCGCCGCGCCGAGCGCTCCCGGCGGCGCGCAGGCGCCGGCAACGGCCAACGACACCACCGCCAGCCACCCGAACCCACTGAACAGGTCGCGCCGCTCCCGCCAACCCCACCACACCACCAGCGCGCCGATGACCAGGAGCACACCGATCCCGCCGGCCATCGCAGCCGGGATTAGGGCGTCGGTGAGTGCGCGGGTCCGCAACGCCAGAGCGACCACCACGCCGACCGCCATGGCGATGATCGCGACGGCGGTGTGGGCGGCGGTCAGCGGAGTTACCGGAGCAAACACCCGATCCCCGCCGTCGCGGCCCAGCCACTTGCCCATGGCCGCCAAGCCCGTCGACAGCGACTCGTACTGCGGCTCGAACGACTCGCCGGCAACCCGGGGCACCAGCACTAGCGTGTCGCCGTCTTGAACTCCAAGCTCGTCGAGGCTCTTGTTGATGTCCAGCCGCACACCATTGATCTTGTGCAACTCGTAGCTGCCCGCCGGCAACGCAACACCGTCGAAGCCTTTGCGTTTCAGGTCGGCGTCGAACAGCTCGACCATTCCCTCGAAGAATCCCTCCACCGGAATTCCCGCGGGGAACACCTGGGAGCACAGATGCTTGTCGTAGCAAATGTTGACCGCACAGCGCGCCGGGAAAGCAACCTTATGCGGCGATGTCACGGCGCAGCCCGCTCGGTGTCCGGAACGTATTTGTCGGCGAGTCCCGCGGTGATTTCGAAAAGCCGTAACCGCGAACCTTTCTTTAGCTCGTGGACCGTGTCGATGATCCCGCCTTTCGCCAGGTGCGGATCGAACGGCATTACTTCCACGATGGCGCCCACCTTGGTGAATCGCTCAGTCAAGTACGCCAGCGCATCCTTGTCGGTGATGCCGTCGGTGTGGTTGATGATCACGGTGCTACGCGAGACCAGCTCGTGATAGCCCTGCGACCTGAGGTAGTCCACCGCGCGCAGCACCGGCCGGGACTTGTCCGCGGTGATGCCCGAGACAAACACCAGGGTGTCGGTGCTCTGCAGCACCGGCTTCATCACATCGTGCTCGAGGTCAGGGGAGGTGTCGACGATGATGACGGTGTGGGTTCGCCGCAGCCGGGACAACACGCCGGAGAACATCGCCGGCACCAGCGGCCTGGGCTGGTCCGATGTGCGATTTCCGGCCAGCACGTCAAGTCCCACCGTGTTTTGCCCGAGGTGTTCCCGAATGTCCGCGTAACCTTGGACGTCGGTGTCGTTGATGATGGCGGTGTAGTCCCCCGGCGGCGATTCGTCGATGCGGTCGGCCAGAGTGCCGAAGCCCGGCACCGCGTCGATCGCGATCACGTTATCCGGCCGGCATTCGCGGAACACACCGCCGATACAGGCGGCCATTGTCGTCACCCCGACGCCGCCCTTACCCGAAACGACGGTGACAACATATTGCCGACGGATATGGCGGCGGATACGGCCCTGTAAATCACGATAGTGTCGCTCACGGGGCGATTCGCCCGGGTTAATTTTGTGAAATGACGCGACGTAGACGAATTTGCGCCAACCTGCGCCCGGGGGAATCTTTCGGGGTGCCGCCAGATCGGTAATCCGCATGGTGTCGGATACCGAATCCCGAAAGTGGCGCCGCCCCGCAGGATCCCCCTGTCCGAGCGCACCTTCGTCCGACATATTCGGGTCATTCCAAGGGCTCATCACGACGGCGATGCTAACACGATTAGCGATTGCACGTTTACCTCGCTCGGCGGCCCTTCACCTGCGTTAATTAGCGTGCTATTCCAAGGCATTGTTATTTAGACCACACGCCGGTAGGAGTACCACTGTTCGCCGGCCGGCAGGCGACGGACAAGCCGCTGCACCGCCCCACCGATGTCGCTGCGCGATCCCGGCGAGAGGACCTGGTAGCGGCGCTGCCCCGACGCCACGCTTTCCACGCAGATACGGCCGGCGGGGCTGTCGACGATGGCTACCGTTGAATCGCCGACGACCATGCGCGCCGTTTTCTCCGGCCCGATGCCGGTCTGCAGCGCCACGATGGCCGCGTGCGCGGAGCGCGTGGGATCGGCCGCCATGGTTACCATTTGAAGCTGGTCGATGTCTAGACGCTGGCTGAGCAGAAACGCTCGCAGACCGGCGGGGTCGCGTGCCGATTGAAGCAGCTCGTCGGCGTCCACGGTGACCGGCCGCAGCGGCGCCGCCTCGGCGACGCCGCACAACCGCTCGATCTGACCCACGACGAGCTCACCGGCGTCGGTCTCGTCGTGGGCAATGCCGGCCGGGTAGAGCCGCACACGGTCGCCGTGGCGTTCCAACACCACCCACCAGCTGGCGAATCGGCAAATGGCCGCGCGCGTCGGCTCGCTGCCCGGCAACCCGATAGTTATGAGCAATCCCAGGTCACGCCGCAACAGGACGGTGAGCCATTCGCGGATCATCGGGTCGGCGTCGCCGGCCTCATCCAGCGCACCCGCGGCCATCAGGTCGGCGGCCACCGGGTGGCGCAGTGCCCGCTCGGCGGTGTCCAGCCGCGGCAACA
Source organism: Mycobacterium lacus (assembly GCF_010731535.1). NCBI lineage: Bacteria > Bacillati > Actinomycetota > Actinomycetes > Mycobacteriales > Mycobacteriaceae > Mycobacterium > Mycobacterium lacus. The sequence continues at coordinate 4,613,514 of NZ_AP022581.1, read as the reverse complement.
AGGGCCGCAACCCCAGCTCGGGGCAGGTCTGTTCGACCCCGGTTACCGCCTGCAACACCCACAGGCCGTCAACGGTCGTTGTCAGCATGCCGCTTTTACCTCAATCGGCGAGCACCACGCAGAAGGTGGGGCATACGCGCGGACCGCGCATGTGCCCCACCTTCACTCGTGCCCCGCTCCCAGCCTGGCCGGATTCAGAACAGGCCGGCGATGGCCTGGTCGGTGCCGATCGCGTTGTCCAGCACGTGGCCGGTCGTGGTCCCGTGCTGACCCACCGTCTCGATCAGCCCCTGCAGCCCCGACAGCATCTGCGCCTGGGCGTCGAAAAACCCTTGCGCGCCGTGGCCCGCGAAAAATTCTTGCAACGCATTTGTTTTGCTCGCGGTGTCCTCGTAAATCGCGTGGAGCTGGCCGGCGCGCGAGCCCACATCCGAGGCGAAGTCGGACACGGCTCCCGGGTTATAGGTGATTTGGTCTCCCATTGAAATTTCCTTTCCGAAGCGGAATATGAGGTGCGGGTTGGGTCAGGATCCGTGGCCGGCGCCGAACAGTGCCTGGAACGCGGTCTGCGAGTCCGCCTCGTGCCCTTCCATCAGGGCCGCGGCCTGCACGAGGCCCTCGGCCAGGCGCGTGCCCCCGGTCAGGACCTTGTTCAATTCGTTGGTGATCTCGGTGGCGGTCATGTGCGAGGCAACCACGCCGGCGCCAGCCCAGGTGGCCGGGTTCATCACGTTTTCCTGATTGGCCAGGTAACCCTTGGCAATCCCCATGGCGTGCTCCATATTCGCCTGGATGTCGTGGGCGGTACTGCGCAGCATCTGCGGTGTTACCTGGATTGTGTTGTCTGCCATGGGGACTTTCTCCTTACTGCCGTTAGCCGATTCCCCCTTGAATATCGGGGCATGACGCGAAGTGTATGGGTGCTATGCGGACCTGTCGATTCACCCTGTGCCGACGCCGGGCCTACCGCCGGTCGTCGACGACGCGCACGGTCGTGGGTTGCTCGGATTTGCCGTGGGATCCGCGGTGACCCCCCACCGCATGGCCCACCGGCATGCCGCCGACGGGGGCCCCGCCGATCGATGTCGTCGGCGCGCGCAGAGCCTCCGCGCCCAGTGCGCCGCTGGGCCGCAAGCCGACCGGCCGGCCGCTGGTGCCGGACTCAAAGGCGCTGACCGGACGGGTGAAACTGGTCGCCGGCACGCCCGCACCGCCCAGGGAGGCGCCCCCGCCGCCGGCGCCCACCGACGCCTCGGCCGCCGCGGCCGAGATCCCACCGCTCGCCGATGCCGCCGAGGCCCCCGGTGCCGCCGCACCCATGCCCAGTGCGCCCGGGTTGGCGAACATGCCCATCATCGATTGCAGGGGCTGCATGGCGCTCATCGGCGCCTGCATCAATCCGGACGGAGCCTGCAGCGCCTGCGGGACCGCTCCCATCATCGATTGCACCGGCTGCATGAACGTGCCGATCTGATTCCCGACGTTTTCACCGGCCGACGTCGACTGGCCGGCGCCGGTTGTCCCCGCCTGCACCCCCTGGTAGGCGGATCGCATTCCGTCCCCGGCGGCGGTTTCCGCGGCAGCCTGGCCGATCGCCGAGGCGGCCTGTGCGGGAGCCGCCGGTGATGCGCCCATGGTCGCTACCGGCGGTGGAATGGCCAGGCTTTCCGAGAGCGCGGCAAGGATCCCCCCGTAAGTGGCGCCCACGGCGGAGTTGTTCGGCCACATCACCCCGAAGTACTCGACGTCCAGCGAGACGATGCGCGGGGTCAATGTCCACAACACACTGGGATTGGCGATGTTGTCGGCCGTCCACTCGTCGCGGTTCTCCATGCACTCGGGAGCGGGGCGCATGGCGGCGTTGGCGGTCTCAAACGCGGCGATCGCGGCCGATACCACCGCCGGCTTGACGTCGACCCAGCCGACCAGCCCGTGCAGCGAGGCGTTGAGCATGGTGACGTTGAGCGCGGAGGCCGCCGACCCGACACCCAACCAGCTCGCCGCGGTGGCGGCGGTGTTGATCGCCGACGCGATGCCTGAGGCGTGGTGGGTCGCGCCCAACGTGGTCCATGCCGTTTGGTTGGCCACGTGCGTGGCCACTCCGGTGCCGGCCTTGAGCAGCAGATCGTTGGCCTCAGGCGTACGCGCAGCCCATCCTGGATCGGGCACGCGTGGTTAACCTAGCGCCGATGCCGCCGCGCGGGCCGCCTCGGTGGCCACGTACACGCCCGACGCCAGGCCCTGCGTCCCGGCGAACAAACCGCGCTGGGCGGCGTGCTCGGCGACCACCCCCAGGTAGCTGCCGCCACAGGCATTCAGCGCCGCGGAGAACATCGCGGAGTCGGGGTCGCCGCCCATCGGCGTCGTTCCCAGCAGCGCCGGCGCCGCTGCCGAGGCGGCGGCCTCGGTTTCCGCGCTGATCGCCGACTCCGTGGCGGCCGACGCCAAAACCGCCTCTGGCTGCACAGACCAAACCATGTTCGAGCCCCTCCGGTTGCGTGTGCGATGCAAGGTGTTGGTCGGTCAGTGTAGTGGGAGTGGGCCGATCGTGTATTCACAAGTCGGCTGTAGCCGGCGTTGCCGCAGCCCAAAGGTGCCCGATTGGAGGCCGGTCACGCAGAGGCGCAGCGCCGCTTCGACGGGCAGCGGGCCCGCTCCCGGCTACAGTATCCCGGCCGAGCGAGCCCAGTTCGCGAGGAACGGTCCGGCGAAATACGCCGCGATAGCAAGGGGGAGTCCCACCCATACCCACGCGGCACGCCATCGGAAGACCGCCACGAGGACCGCGGGCCCAAATGCCGCAACCACCATGGATGCGAGCGCGACGAGCGGGAGCGTTGCCGCCCAATGCTGGCTTTCTTTGGTGCAAATGTCGCGGACGTCATCGCCGTGGCAATCGTCACTAAGCATCGTTGCCGCGATCAGCCACATCCAGGAGGCGAATGCGGCGATCGCAACGAGGACACCAGTGGATGCAACATAGGCTGCGAAATGGAATCCGCGCCGATCTCTGACCGCGGGATTAGGTGCTGGATGCATCAGCTCACAAAGGTGGGTCTTCACGACAACTATTTCTTATCTTGCGGCAGCCGGCAGCCGGTATAGCCGGAGACGACGAGGTTGCCGCGGTAGCCGATCTTGATGAAGATCCCGGTGGGGCCGGAAAACCACACGTCATGGTCGCCGGGCTGGTTTTTGATGACCTGCACGTCCGTGGCGTCGAGCTTGGCGGCGGCCTCTTTGGCTGCCTCGACAATCTTGGCCCAGTCGCTCTCGGAGACCGGCACACGAACAGCCACTTCGTCGGGCAGAAAATATCGCTTACCGTCAGTTTGCTCATATGGTTGTTGGCAGTTGCCTGTTGATCCCTCGTGCGGCGTCTCCCAGACAATCGACGGAATGAGTTTGCTCGCGGCCGCGGTGATTTCGTCCATGGCGGCTTGCACCTGAACCTTGGTGTCTTCGAACGACGGCAGCGCCCTGAGTTCTTCGAGGGCCTTTGCCGCCTCGCCGGGTGGGGTGGGTGGGTAGGGCTCGTACACGTGGCATCCTGTCGCGGCTAGTGCGGTAACGGTGACGGCGGCGCCGAGAAGTCCGTGGCGGCCGCCGTAGGATCGTTTTCTCTTCGGGCGCATGTTCATTTTCCGCGTACCGCCGTGTCGCCCAATCCGGCAACGATTGCGGCGATGTTGTATCCGGTGGTGCGCGGCATATTATTGCTGCCCTGGCGGGGGTAGTCGCTGTGCCCGTGTGCGCCTTGCAGGTTCAAGGTGCCGCCGTGGCCGTCGGACACGACGGCCGGGCCGGTGCCCAGTCGGGTGAAGTTGGGATTGGTCGCCGGGTTGGGTCCGAAGTCGCCGGTGCCGGTGGCATCGGCGCCGAGCCCGAGGATCTGCGCGAGCCCGGACGGCAGGCTGTGCGAGAGGGTCTTGCTGTTATAAGCCCATTGGATGGGGTCATCGGGGGTTTCCATGGCGTAGACGTGCCCGGGCCCCAGCTGCAGCTGCCGGGGCGTGGACGCTTCGATGCCGGGGGAGCCGTAGAACAGGGCGTCACTCACCCCGTGGTTGCCGGGTTCTTGCAGGGCCAGCCCGGTGGTCAGCGAGCCATAGGAATGCCCAATCGCGGTCAGGTGGGCAGGGGCGCCCTGGTGGGCCGCCCCCAGCCCGTCGTAGAAGCGGGCCAGGTCATGGGCACCCGCTCTGGCGACGTCGTCATGGCTGACGTCCCAGCCGCCCACCAGCGACCTGCCGATGTCATCCCAGCCAGGGATCTGTGGGGCGTCATATCCGATCCACGCAATGGCGGCCACCGTGTCATGCTGGTGGCCCGGCGTGAAGCTCAGTTGCCGGAGGGCTTCGGTCCTGAGGTTGGTCGCCTCCTCGGTCATGTTGCCGATGCCGCCGTGCACGGTGGTGTTCAGTCCGGGGGTGGTGACCGAGACGTGTGTGGCGGTGTCGGGGTCACCGACCGCGACGGCGGCGCGGGCCTGACGGCCGTTCTTGGTGTCCAAAAGCAGCAGCTTTCTATCCGGGTTGCCGGCGACGGCCCGGTCGACCGCTTGCAGATCAGGCAGGTATTTGGCCTGGTTGCGGGCGTCGTCGTAGTGGTGTTGCCAGACCTCATAGGCGCGGCGGTCGTCGAAAATCGCGCCCGGCTCGTTGGGGTGGGGAATGTTTTCGCCCGCCGCCCAGTCGGGGTGCTGGGCCCGCAACGCGTCGGCCTGCGCGGCGGCCGCTTGGGCGCGCGCCAGTTCATCGCCAAGCGTCAGCCGGTTGTAGTGATCGCGGTCAATGGCGGCCATCCCATCATGGTTGCCGATGTAGTGGTCTTGGCCGTATAGCCAGTCCTTCTGCTCCCGAGTGAGCCGATTCCACAGCTCGGCGAATTGCTTCGGATCCTCCGGCAACGGCTGCGACAGGTGCGGCCGAATTGGATGCTGTTCGTCAGCCGGCGATTGCGGCGCGTCCAACGCTCCGATGACCGCCGGATCGTAGCCATCGATGCGCAAGGTGTTCAGCGAGTTCTGCAGAGTGTCTGAGTAGCCGTTGCGGATCAACTGCAGCTGGCCCAGGGCAACTTGCGTGTCTTTGATCGCCTGATCTTCAAGGGCGGTGATAAGCGCTTCGAGCGACGCTCTGTCGGCGGCGGTGAGGTGGGGGGTTTTCTCCATCTCCAGCGCTTCGCCGATTTCGGTGTCGAGCTGCTGCAGCTGAGCCTCCAGCGTCGCGATCTGCCCACCTGCCGACCGCTGCGCCTCGGCCAATGCGGCTGCGATGCTTTCCAAATCGACTGCGATCCTTGGCAATTGCACGGCCTGTAGGCCCAATGAAGCCGTCGCTCGCGGCACCTCGGCGGAGTCGTTGATCGGGTGATCGCCGCTCTCCCGGTTCCACGCCGCCTCAAACCGGCGGCGGGCGTCGGTGAAGGCGGCGCTGGCCTCCGCGGTGCAGCGGCCCGCGTCGTAGAAAGCCTGCGCCAACTCGGAAATTTGCGCCGGGCGGCCGACTTGGAGGCTATCGTTGATCGCCCAGGGGTCGCCGCCCGCCTCGCCGATCAGCAGCGGGATGCTTATGTACCGGAGCTGCATCGCACCGCCCGTAGGGCCGCCGCGTTGCCCTCATCCATCCGGGTAAACCCGCGTGCCGCATGATGCGCCTTGCTCCCGACGGAGCCGAGGATTCCCTGGTGCGCCTGTAGGGCTTTGGTGTGGCCAGCGTGAGCCAGCGTCACCGCGCCGTGAAACGATTCGGCCGCGGGGAAGTCCCCGAACATACCCACGGCCAGCGGACCGCGCGACAGGTGATCTGCCCCGAATTGGGCGTGCTCACCGGCACGGCCGCACTGATTCGCGCGCGCGTGCAGCAATCCGGGTTCGACGAACATCGCTACCACGGTCATTGCGCGGCAGCCACGGACGGCAGCCCGACCAAGATCCCCTCGACGTCGCCGTCGGCGCCCGCCAACAGTCCGCGTCCGGGCGGTAACGCTTGGGCGCGGACCATTCGGTTGATCCGGTTTTGTGGGTCGTTGTCCATGTACAACTGGGCCACTTTCGCCGAGGTCTGAAATTTCATCCATGGATCCATCGGCATGGTGGCCCAGTTCGCGCTGTTGCGCGTCGTGAAAACGTGCAACCCGATCTGGCGGGCGCGTTCCATCAGCATCCACAGCGCCGCGCCCACGGGCGGCTTGGCCGGGTAACTCTGTTCCTTGCGCAGGTCCTGGACGTCGTCGATGAGCACAAAATGCCGAGCGCCTTCCCACGGCTTGAGCGCTCGCAACTCCTCCTGGCTCAAACCCTTGGGAGGCAACCGCGGCAGCAGTACCTGTTGAGCCAACTCGGTGATGACCTCGTCGATCTCGTCTTGGTCATAGGCGTACGCACGCACATAACCGGGGCCGTGCAGATCCCGCAGGCCGTGCGGGGCGGTCTTGGGGTCGATCAGCGTGAGCTGCGCCTCCTCCGGGCTGAACCGGCTCATCACCGCCTCACCGATGGCCACCAGCGCCGTGGTCTTGCCGCAGCCTTGGCGGCCCAGGATCATCAACCCCGGGCTTTCCCGCAGCCGCAGTGCAACGGGACCGAGTTGGTGGCGCTCACCGATCGCAAACGCAATCGAAAGCTCGTCGCCGCTGGGCCGCGCGCCCTCGTGCTCGAGGATCGCCTTGAGTTCCACGCGCTGTGGCAGGCGCTGCAGGCTTGCATGCTTGGTCACACCGGCGACCTCGGCGATGCGCGCGCCAACTTCGGTGATGTTCACCAGCTCGCCGGTGGTGGGGTCGGCCAGCGCCGGAATACCGACCCGCAGCTCGTGCAAGCTATCGGTCAAACCAAAGCCGGGGCGGTTCAAGGTTCGCCGCGCCGCTTCCCGCGATTCGATCGACGAGTGCCCCATCTGGCTCTCCCCGGGATCGGCCAGCCGCAACTGAATTCGCGCGGTGACGTTCTGCAGGAGATTCTGCCGCTGCCCGTGGATCCAGCCCCCGGCGCTGCACATCAGGTGCACCCCGTACTCCGGACCACGGCTACTCAACGAGATGATGCGATCCCCCAAGAGGGTGTCCTTCGAGTACAGGTCGTCGTAATCATCGAGCACCACAAAGACATCCCCGAACCGGTCATTGGGATCGGTACCGCCCCGCCCGTCGCTGCCGACCCCGAACCGGCGCTCCCGGAACCCGTCCAGATCGATCTTGGCTTGCCGAAATGCCTCCTCACGCGCGTCGATCAGCGCCTCCATCGTGCTCAAGATGCGCTCGATGCCCTCGGAGTCCTTCGGCGACACGATGTCGGTGACGTGCGGCAGCGACCCAATCTGGGCCATGGTCGCGCCCCCGATGCAAAAGAACGTCACCCGCGCCGGGCTGTACATTGTTGCGGCCGAGCACATTAGCGTCATCAAGGTGGTCGTCTTGCCGCGCTGCTTGGCGCCCACCACGATGATGTTGCTGCGCAACGCGTCGATCGCATACACGACCTGCTTGGATTCTTCAGGGATGTCCATGACGCCCACCGGGAACATCAGCCCTGGGTTATCTCCGTAGTCGACATGCCATGGCCTGCCGCGGTATCCCGCCACCAGAGCATCGACGGGCTCGGCGTCCTCCAGCGGCTCCAACCACGGCCGGCGCGGCGATCGGTGCGGCACGTTGTGCAGCGACTCCCGCAGCACGTCGACGATCTTTTTCTTCTTGAAACCGTCGTCGTGGTAGAGGAATTCGTCGGGCTCCGCGTCGGCAGCGGCGGCGGCCGCCAATGCCTCGGCGTCGGCCGCATCCAGCGGCTGGTACTGCCAGCCGTACAGCCGCGGCTTGGTCAGGGTCATGTCGATGGTTCGGGCCACTTCTTTCTTCTTGGGCACCACGAACGGCGCGGACAAGTAGAAGCAGCGGAACGGCTCGAGGTCGCGCGGCCCCACCTTCAGCAGCGCGAAGCCGTTCTCCTTCGACGGCAGATGGTAAGCGGCGTCGCTGCCGATCACTTCCCGGCTGTCATCGCCGGATTCGGCGCGTAGCGCGATCCGAAACGCGATGTTGGACTTGACTTTCTGAAGCGATGACAAGTCCAGCCGCTGACCACCCAGCATGAAGAAGACGTTGGCGCCGCGGCCCTCCTGACCGATGTGGATGATCAGTTGGATCCACTTTTCGTGGTTGGCGAACAACTCCAGATATTCGTCGACGATCACCAGCAGCACCGGCACCGGCGGCAGATCACGCCCGGCGAGACGGATCTCCTCGTAGTCGTTGGCGTCGCGCGCGCCGACCGACGTGAACAGCTCGTAACGCTGCTTGATCTCACCGTCGATGACCCTGCGCATCCGCTCCGCGAGATGCCGCTCGTCCTTGCCGAGGTTGGACAGCGCGGCCACCACGTGGGGGAGGCCCAGGATGTCTTGGGCCGCCGATTCGAATTTCATGTCGACGAAGATGACGTTGAACGTCTCCGGTGAGTGCGTCAGCGCGATTCCATAGACCAGCGACAAAAAGAATTCCGACTTGCCCGAACCGCTGGTGCCGATCACCACGGAGTGAAACCCGAAGCCGCCAAAGTCCTTGGCGCGCAAAATGATATTCTGCAGCTCGCCGTTCGGCTTGGCGCCCACCGGGATCTCCGACCACCGCTCGTCACCGCGGCCGCGGCGCTCGGCCCACAACCGATCGACATCCAATTCACGCGGGTCGCTGATGCCAAGCGAGCGCAGCAGCTCCGCCGCGCCGCTGGCCGAATCGGTGATCTCGCTGCGGCTTGTCGGCGACCACCGCGCCATGGCCCGCGCGTAGCGGTAAGCCCGATGGATGGACAGCTGGTCGGCATGGGCGAAGAACTTGCCGCGCGCACGCAGCAGCGGCGCCGGCCGCTCGTCGTCGTCCTCGTCGGCGCCGTCGCTTTGAACCGGCCCCGAACCGCTTGCCGCGCCATGCCGCTCACCCATTTCGAAGACCTGGTCCTCGGCGAAGCCCACGCCGGTGCCCACCCGAGACGCGATGCGCAGCACCGTAATACCCGCCTTGCCGACCTGGCCGACCACGCTTTCCCACGCGTCGGGGCTGCCGGTGTTGTCGTCGACGATCACCAGGTGCGGTCCCAGATCGACTGCGGCAGTTGCCTGCCCGGTTTCCAGCGCCGAGCCCATCGCCGTCGGGCTGGCCGCCGCCACCGGGGTCCACGCGCCGCGCTTGCCCTTCATGTGCAGCTCGGCGCCGAGCGCGGCCTCCAGCTCCTCGGGTGTGGCGAAGATCAGCCGCCGCCACCCGCAGGCATCGAACAGCTCGTCGTGCAGGTTGTGCGGCAGCCACACCATCCACGACCACACTTCGGGGTTGCGCGTCACCACCAGAAGCTTGACGTCGCGCGGGTTGTGAAACACCGCCAACGAGCACAGCGCCGAGCGCATCAGCGCTCGCACCCGGTCCAAGTCCTCGCTGACGAAACTGAAGCCCGGCGCCGAGCGCAGGTTCACCACCTTGGCGATGTCGCGGATCTTGCGCTGCTCCAAGATGAAATCCCGTAACGCCTGCCCGGTGACGGGTTCCAACTCCTCATCGGAGGATATGTCGGGCCAGGTCACCGACAACACCGAATCCGGCGCATGCTGCACGCCCGTCCCTAGTCTTACCTCCAAGAAGTCGACGTCGCCGCGGCCGCGTTCCCACATCCGCGGACCGCCGATGATGGCACCTAGCCCGCGCGGATCGGAGTGCACCGCGTGCTGCCATGAGCGTTGCGCGCACACCGCCGTCTGAATCTCGTCCCGGATGCCGTCGAGGTCGCGTAGATAGCGCCGACGGCCCTTTTCCATTTCCCCCCAGGTGATCTTGCGGGCCCGCCCAAACCGCCCCGAAAACGCCAGCATGCTGAACGCGCCGATTCCCATCAGCGGGAAGAACCCGGTGGACAGGCTGCGCACGCCCGACACGTACAGCATGACGATGGTGCCGATCAGCGCGACGATCAACGCCGGCACGCCGATCATCACCCAAATGTTGCGCGGCTCGCGCTCCGGCAGAGCTATCGGCGGATTCGGCGCTACCCGAACGGGTTTCGGCGGGTCTATCTTGACGCGGTTGATCGGAAACGCTTTCTTGGACACTTAGCCGCCCGCCTTCGCTGTCGTCGTCACAATGGCCACCTGGCCGAGCGTCGGCACCGTGTCGCGAGCCAACAGCGCCGCCTCGCGCGACAAGGCCGGTCCCGCGGCAAAGGTCCGCAGCAACGGCCACGGCGCCTGCACCGCCACACCGGGGTCGAGTCCCAGTGCGCGCAGCGTCGGCTCGTCGTTGGCGATTCCGAACCGCACACCGTTTCCGGATACCCAGAACAACGATTCGCGCGAATCGGCGGTGATCACGCCGCTGGTCGACGTCACGAAGTTCGCCGCTCCCGGCAACACCAGCACCTGGTTGGCCACCACCGACGCCGGGTCCCGGTCGTCACGCACCAGCCGCACGATCCGGCTGTCCATCGACGAGGGCACCGGGAGCCCCCGTCCGTTGTAGACGGCGACGCGGGCCTGCGGGTCGGTCGGCGCCTTCTCCCACGCCACGCATGTGGTCGGATTGGCCGCGGCGTCAACGAAATTCAGCCGCCCGCTCGGGTAATAGTCCACCGGCAGCGAGGCAACTTGGGGGGTGTTGACCAGCACGTCGGGAGTCACCACCCGCGGCGCCGTCGACCCGTAGGAGTTGGCGCTGCGCAGCAGATCGGCCACGAAGCTGTTGATCTTTTGCACCCCGTCCGGCAGCAGAACATAGTACTGGCTGCCCCCGCCCGCGGTTTGGGCCTGCAGCACCGCACCCACCTGGGAACCCGGCACCCACTTCGACGGGGCGCCCGCCTCGGGTACCTGCGGCACGCGCAGCGGCTCGGTCGCGGGCAAGCCGTCAAACAGCGCGCGCGAGATCTCCACCGGTGCCGTCACTCCGGGGTCCAGCCCCAGGCTCAGGGTGACCGCCCTGTCGGTCGCATCGATCTGCGAGCGCTTGCCACCCCAGATCACGTAGGTGCTGCCCTGGAACGTCACCAGCAGCCCCGCGTCGTCGCGCAGGTGTGTCGCGCGGCCGCCGCCGGTGAGCGGGCCCGCGATCGAGGTGACCACCGGCTTGTCCCCGCTGCGCGGACGCCCGGCCGTGTCGCACACCGCCCAGGCAGAGATCGCGCCCCGGTTCACCGGCATCGCCGCGGGAGCCCCGGGGATGCCGACCAGCGGCCCGGTCGGATACTTGGCAATCTCGGCCGGTTTGACCCATGCCGGCTGCCCCGCCGTCCCCGTCGCCAGCCGCGCCGACGTCAGATTCAGCGCCGGATACAGGCGGCCGTCGATGCGCGCGTAGATCGCCCCGGAATCGCGGTCTCCGATGATCGCCGACTCACCCACAATGCCGGTGGGCTTGAGCACGTTGAGCAGCATCATCCATCCGGCGGCAATGGCCACCAACACCACCGACAACGCCAGCGCGGCGGTTTGTTTGCGATCATCGTGTTTCATCCGCACCGAGAACCGGGTCGTGGCCGCCCGCAGCCGCCGGTTGTAAAACAGATGACCGGAATTTTGGTCGCGGTTGGACAAACTCAGCGGCATGCTCAATACCCCCTCGGTGGTCGGCGAGGATCGGCCTGCTGAATCCGGTCGGCCAGATTCGACGCATCCGCGGCAACCCCGTAGTGGCCGCGCGCGTAGTTGATGAACGCACACGCCTGGGCGACCAGATCGTGGATGTTGGGCGACGTCCCCGGCTCGTGATACCTGGCGAACGTCGGAGCGATGAACTGCCAGGCACCCTTGCTGGGCGTGCCCCTCGCGGCGTTGGAATCCCAGTCGTTTACCGCGTTGGCGTTGTAGTTCGACTCGCGGCGAGCCACCAACTCCATGCCGCTGGTCCAGCGGGCGCGCGCGGCGGGGTCGTGAATTCCTTTGATATCCAATGCTTCTTGGATCGCTGACAACACGGCAGCTCGCCCGGTTTGGTGGTGCGTCCTGCGTGACGTGTGTAGATAGCGCAACCGCCGCAGCCGCAGCGCGAGCCGCCGCGCTTGCGACCGTGACCGCGCGATGTGCCGGTGCTGCGCCCGCAGCCGCGCCGCCATCCGGGTTATCGCCTCCCGCCGGCCCATTGGGGTGTCGTCGGCCCGTGGCGCGTCGGCCTTGGCGGCGTCGAGGATTGCGCGCGTTGCCATGCTCGCGTGCGCGTGCTCGGCCCGCGCCGCCGCTGTGATCTGTGCCAGCGCCTCGTCGGTGTCGGCCAATCGACGTAGCGCGCTGGCGGCGCCCCCGGAGCGGCTTGCCGCCACGGCGGGCAGGGCTATTCGCGTACGGGAGATTGCGTCGGCACGGGCCCGGATCTGCGCGGGCGCGTCAATGTCGGCGCCGCCAACGCCGCCAGCGAACAGGCGATGGCCCCGCGACAACGCCGCAAGCGCCTGCGCCGTCAGGGGATCAGTCAAGGGTTCTCCCGCACCTCCTGGTCGGCTACCGCAAAGTAGCCCGAGGCCACAATCTGCTCCTTTGGCCGCACGGCCAAGAGACTACTGTCGCGAGGACGACCCGACCACTCAGCTCACCGCGGTACCGGGTCTCGCACCGGTGATCAGGTGGCTGAGGCTATTCCTTATACCTCGTCGTCATTCGGCATCACCACAACCCGCCGCGGCGACCTGGTGACCACCGGTGGTTTGCCATCGACAGGTTTCGCCGGAACGCTCGGCGGGACCGTCAGGCGCCCCTTGACCGGCTGGCCATTGGGCACCGCCGGCGCGGTCACGCGCTTCTCGACCGGCTTATCCTTACTGCCTTCGCCGGTAGCGCCCATCGCTCCCGGGGGCACCATCGGCATACCGGTCATGCCGGCCGGCCCCGACGCGGGCGGGGTGCCACCGGTCGGTGGCGCCGCCACCGACTTGCCCGGGGCCCCAGCAGGAGTCGTCGGCGGCGACGACGTCGGCACGGGTGGGGGACCCAGATAGCCGGTCGGGGTCGTGCCGGCACCGCCCCCGCCGCCGGCGCCGATGCCGCCAGCATCACCGCCGGGGCCGAGGCCGGGTTCTCCTTCGATGCTGTCCACAAGCCGCGCCCCGTCGGCGGCCTGTAGTCCCTGTGCGCCGCCGGCCTGCTGCAGCGCACCCATCAGCGGCTGCATTGCGCCCTGCCCGGCCTGCATCGCCTGTTGCGGAAGCTGGGTGAGCGGCCCCAAAATGCCGCCAACCGCGCCGCCGACCGCACCGGTAATGCCCGACACTGCCTGTTGCATCATCTGCGTAGCCCCCTGGGCACCCGCCTCAGCGCCGACCCCCTGGAACTGCTGGGCCGCATCGGCCTCGTTCGCCGTGAACTTTTGCGCGGCATCGGCCGCATGCGCCCGACGATCCAAGTCCTCCTGGGTGCTGGACGCCGCGTCGGCTGCCACTCCAGCATTGCCCGCAGCGAAAATTGCGCCCTGAGCGGCATTGGCAGGCGTGGGTAGGTCTGCGGGAACCCCCGGAAACGGTGCCGGACCTGACGCCGGGGGCGCCGTCAAGAGCTGCAATAAGATCTCGGGCGTCACCTTGATCGGAACTCCGCCCGGCGGAAACGAAGGAAGCGGGCCCGGCGCCGGGTTCTGATCTCCGGTCATGTTTACCCCTCGAACTTCGTCTGGACGCTCGTCTGCTTCGCAGCCAGCGGCCGGCAGCATCGCCATTTTGTCACAGCGCGCATCGAGCGGTATTCACGTCGCAGTGTCGGGCGTCGCTCAGCGATCAAGCAATCCGCACCAAGCGCGTCGGACGCCGCGGTTTCTGGCCGCCGTTTAGGCCGCAAACCCCCTTGAGCCACCGCGCCTCGTGATCGCGCCAAACCAGGCCACATGGTAATTCGCGACGTACTCATGCTCGTCGATCAGAGCCTCGATCGCCGCCAGCAGCATCCAATCCCCGACAGCAGTGAGGTTGTGGCGGGGATAGGCGTTGAGCACCGACTCTTGAATTGCGGCGATGCGGTCGCGCAGCAGTTCGGCTTCGTTGTCGGGCACACCGGTTTTGCGTACGGCCGGCACCACGATGACCTGGGCTATCCGCGGCAGACCGTCGCGGCGGCGCACAGCCTCAACCAACGTGGGCCCGAGTTCGTCGACCTTCGGTACGGCCGAGCGCGCTGACCGATCCCCCCGTAAGCCCAGGCGCGTCCGCGCCCGGCTCGGCAACGTAGGCGTGGGGCTCATGCGCCGCCGCGACCACGACGGCGCCCAGCAAATCGACGACGCCGGCATCGCGGCGTCGTGCGGTTGGCTCCAGCAGCGTCACGTTCGCGGGCAATCGCACATGGGGTGGAATCCACCCGCCGGCCAGATCGGTGACCAGCAGGCTGGTGATGCCGTCCTCGCGCAGCCCGGCCGCCCACCACAGGCGCGGTTCCTGGCGGGCCACCGCATCCACCATCCGCTGCAGCCGTTGCTGCTCGGCCACCCCGGCCGACACCGCGCCGGCCGACGCCCCGGCTGTGGCCGAAACCGCCCATGCGCCGACCATCGACGCCGAGCCCGCGCCGGCCTGGCCAGCCGCGGCTTTCGCGGCCGCGCGCTCCACCGGAGAAACCACCGCGCCCCCGGCCGACGCAGACGACGCCGCCGAGGATGCCACCGGCGCGCCGGAGACCGGCGCGGCCGTGGCCGGGTCGTGGCGGGGGCCGCTACGACAGGTGGGCGTAGGTCTGAGCCGTACGCCGGCAGCGGCCCGGCGGGCACGGCCGGGCCGCCCGCCGGCGCTGCGGGTGCCGACACCGGCCCGGCGGTCAGCACCGCCGGCGCGACCGGGACACTATTCGCGGTCGACGCCGGCGGGAGTTGGGGTGTTCGACGGCGCATCCACTGGACCGTGTGTAGCGGCCGATTCGATACCGGCAGCCATGGCCAGCGGCGCCGGCGGCGCCGGCGCCGTCATCGGAGCAGCAGCCTGCGGCGCAGGAGCCGACCCCGACTGGATCGCGCTCATCGCCCCCTCCGACAGCGACTGCGCACCAGCCGCGGCCGGCTGCCCCGTCACCATCCCGGTCGCCAACGATTGCCCAATCGACCCGGGCGACACGCCCTGGCCGACGGCCGCCGGCGACAACGACGGCGCACCCGGCATAGCCGGCGCTGCTGGTACACCGGGGCCGACCATCGGCGGACCACCACCAGCGGGGGTTGCGACTGGCGGTGCGGATGGCACGGGCCCTGCGTTCAGAGGGCCACCCGTGGGGCCAATTGCCCGAGGCGGCAAGCCGCTGACCTGGGTACCGATCTGACTGCCTCCGCTACCAGGCCCGCCTGTACCAACTCCCAACGCTGGTGCCGTCGTCTCGCCACCTGCGACGGGTCCGCAGTCACTACTACCAGGCCCGCCGATACCACAGCCCAATGCCGGCGGCACATCCAAGTCATCCTTGCTAATCGGGGATGCTGGCGGAGCATCGTCGACGCTAAAGCCGTTCGCCCGTGCCCACGTTCGGGCGTCACGACCGATATCTTCGGCCTCGAGGATCTTCTGCGTGGCCACCATGATCTTGTCGACGGCATTGCGGGATGCGTTCGCCGCATCAGCGTTGCACCGCGCTTGGATCGCCTGTATCTCCGCTATTTGCTCCGGCAGCGGCTTGTTCGACGCAAGAACGTCGTCGATTTCTTTATTTCCTTCGTCTGCGATTTCGGTCAACCGACTCCGCAGATAATCGATGGCGCCGGCGGCAGTTTCGAAGGCATCTGATTTTATTTGATATTTTTCCGCCTTACGGCCTTCCGATTGCGCTCCCTGATAATACCGGCCGATGAGATCCTCGGCCGTTCTTCCCTGATTCCGGGACAAAAGTTCACGCTGGTTCATCAGATTCCGAGCTAGTTCGTCCTTCTGCGTCGCCCAAGTCGCCCAGTGTTGTGCCGCGGCCTGCAGGGCCGCCGACGGGGCCGGCCACCACGGCCCGACCAGCGCTACCGTCCACCTACCGGGCGGGAGATCACCCGCCACCACAGACCCTTTTCATAGCAGCATCCTTGGCGTTGCCGTCATCAAGTGCAGCCTGCCACTCAGGCTGAGTGCCACCACTCGCAATTGCAATCGTCGTGCGGTAAGCGGCCGCTAACGCGCGCGCTGCGTCGCGGTGTTTGGCGTCGAGGGCTGGATCGGCTGACGCATTGTCGAGGATTGCCGCACCGTTCGTGAGCGTGATACGTGCCAGCGCCTTATCGCTCCCGTTCGTGTCGGCTTGTACTGCACGCGCCACCAGTTTGTAGGTGTCGCACAGCTGCCGTTGAGCGGCGGCGGTCTCGGCGGCGGTGTAAGTAGGCGTTGTCGTTGCAGCAGATGGAGCCGGCGACGTGGAATTAATCAGGGCCACGATCAGCGCGGCGACCGCCACTACAGCAGCGATCGCGGCCACGACGATGGCGAGCCAACTGCACATACGTGGCCTGGGCGACGATGAAGGCGCGGTCACGTGCCAGATCGTATCGCCGGACACCGCTTCCCGCTTGCGCCAGATCGCCCCCACCCGGGCATGCCGTCGGCAGATGCGATATCAGGGGCCCACCGACAGCAGTGAGGTTGTGGCGGGGATAGGCGTTGAGCACCGACTCTTGAATTGCGGCGATGCGGTCGCGCAGCAGTTCGGCTTCGTTGTCGGGCACACCGGTTTTGCGTACAGCCGGCACCACGATGACCTGGGCTATCCGCGGCAGACCGTCGCGGCGGCGCACAGCCTCAACCAACGTGGGCCCGAGTTCGTCGACCTTCGGTACGGCCGAGCGCGCTGACCGATCCCCCGTAAGCCCAGGCGCGTCCGCGCCCGGCTCGGCAACGTAGGCGTGGGGCTCATGCGCCGCCGCGACCACGACGGCGCCCAGCAAATCGACGACGCCGGCATCGCGGCGTCGTGCGGTTGGCTCCAGCAGCGTCACGTTCGCGGGCAATCGCACATGGGGTGGAATCCACCCGCCGGCCAGATCGGTGACCAGCAGGCTGGTGATGCCGTCCTCGCGCAGCCCGGCCGCCCACCACAGGCGCGGTTCCTGGCGGGCCACCGCATCCACCATCCGCTGCAGCCGTTGCTGCTCGGCCACCCCGGCCGACACCGCGCCGGCCGACGCCCCGGCTGTGGCCGAAACCGCCGATGCGCCGACCATCGACGCCGAGCCCGCGCCGGCCTGGCCAGCCGCGGCTTTCGCGGCCGCGCGCTCCACCGGAGAAACCACCGCGCCCCCGGCCGACGCAGACGACGCCGCCGAGGATGCCACCGGCGCGCCGGAGACCGGCGCGGCCGTGGCCGGGGCCGTGGCGGGGGCCGCTACGACAGGTGGCCGTAGATCAGAGCCGTACGCCGGCAGCGGCCCCGCGGGCACGGCCGGGCCGCCCGCCGGCGCTGCGGGTGCCGACACCGGCCCGGCGGTCAGCACCGCCGGCGCGACCGGGACACTACTCGCGGTCGACGCCGGCGGGGAGTTGGGGGTGTTCGACGGCGCATCCACTGGACCGTGTTTAGCGGCCGATTCGATACCGGCAGCCATGGCCAGCGGCGCCGGCGCCGCCGGCGCCGTCATCGGAGCAGCAGCCTGCGGCGCAGGAGCCGACCCCGACTGGATCGCGCTCATCGCCCCCTCCGACAGCGACTGCGCACCAGCCGCGGCCGGCTGCCCCGTCACCATCCCGGTCGCCAACGATTGCCCAATCGACCCGGGCGACACGCCCCGGCCGACGGCCACTGGCGACAGTGACGGTGCACCCGGCATACCCGGCGCCGCTGGTACCCCAGGGCCGACCACCGGCGGACCACCACCAGCGGGGGTTGCGACTGGTGGTGCGGATGGCACAGGTCCTCCGCTAGCGAGCCCACCGACACCAGCTACCGGTAGGCGTGACACTTGCGCGCTCGTGTTAGGGACATTTCCCGAACTACCACCGCCACCGCTGGCGAGCCCACCGGCGCTAGCTACCGCTGGCGGCGACGCGGGCGTGCTGGTGCCAGATGTACCAACACCACTGCTGCGTCCGCCGGCGGCGGCTGGTGGCGAATTGAGGTCGTCCTTGCTGATCGGGCGGGGCGGTGGAGCATCGTCGACGCCGAAGCCGTTCGCGCGCGCCCACGTACGAGCATCGCCACCGATATCTTCAGCTTCGAGGATCTTCTGGGTACCTGCCATGATCTTGTCGACGGCGTTCCGGGATGCGTTTGCCGCATCAGCGTTGCACCTCGCTTGGATCGCCTGTATTTCCGTTATTTGCTCCGGCAGCGGCTTGTTCGACGTAATAACGTCGTCGATTTCTTTGTTTCCTTCTTCTGCAATTTCGATCAACCGATTCCGCAGATAATCGATGGCGCCGGCGGCGGCTTCGAACGCACCTGATTTTATTTTATATTTTTCCGCCTTATGGCCTTCCGATTGCGCTCCCTGATAATACCGGGCGATGAGATCCTCGGCCGTTCTGCCCTGATTTCGTGACAAAAGTTCACGCTGGTTCTTCAGATTCCGAGCCAGCTCGTCCTTCTGCGTCGCCCAAGTAGCCCAGTGTTGTGCCGCGGCATGCAGGGCCGCCGAAGGGGCCGGCCACCACGGACCGACCAGCGCCGCCGTCCACTTACCGGGCGGGAGGTCACCCGCCACCACAGACCTTTTTCATAGCTGCGTCCTTGCCGATGAGGTCATCGAGAGCTGCCTGATATTCGGCGTCAGTTGCGACGCCATAACTACCCTTCGCCGTAAGCGTCATGTATGTCTTCGCCAACGCGCGCGCGGCGTCACGGTCGCTGGCATCGAGAGCAGGATTCGCCGCTGCCATTTCGAGCATGACTGCGCCATTTGTAGTGGCTATGCGCGCCAATGCCTTGTCACTCCCGGCGGTATCGATCTGCACGGCCTGTGCTGCCAGTTTGTACATGTCGCACAGCTGCCGTTGAGCGGCGGCGGTCTCGGCAGCGGTGTAAGTAGGCGTTGTCGTTGCAGCAGATGGAGCCGGCGACGTGGAATTAATCAGGGCCACGATCAGCGCCCCGACCGCCACCACAGCAGCGATCGCGGCCACGACGATGGCGGGCCAACTGCGTGGGCGTGGCATGGGCGACGATGCTGGAGCGGTCACGTGGCAGATCGTATCGCCGGACACCGGCTTGCCGCTTGCGCCAGATCGCCCCCCACCTGGGCATGCCGTCGGCAGATGCGGTATCGGGGGCCCCCCGACAGCAGTGAGGTTGTGGCGGGGATAGGCGTTGAGCACCGACTCTTGAATTGCGGCGATGCGGTCGCGCAGCAGTTCGGCTTCGTTGTCGGGCACACCGGTTTTGCGTACGGCCGGCACCACGATGACCTGGGCTATCCGCGGCAGACCGTCGCGGCGGCGCACAGCCTCAACCAACGTGGGCCCGAGTTCGTCGACCTTCGGTACGGCCGAGCGCGCTGACCGATCCCCCGTAAGCCCAGGCGCGTCCGCGCCCGGCTCGGCAACGTAGGCGTGGGGCTCATGCGCCGCCGCGACCACGACGGCGCCCAGCAAATCGACGACGCCGGCATCGCGGCGTCGTGCGGTTGGCTCCAGCAGCGTCACG
This sequence comes from Mycobacterium lacus, assembly GCF_010731535.1. Lineage (NCBI taxonomy): Bacteria > Bacillati > Actinomycetota > Actinomycetes > Mycobacteriales > Mycobacteriaceae > Mycobacterium > Mycobacterium lacus. The sequence continues at coordinate 4,593,967 of NZ_AP022581.1, read as the reverse complement.
TTCGCGGGCAATCGCACATGGGGTGGAATCCACCCGCCGGCCAGATCGGTGACCAGCAGGCTGGTGATGCCGTCCTCGCGCAGCCCGGCCGCCCACCACAGGCGCGGTTCCTGGCGGGCCACCGCATCCACCATCCGCTGCAGCCGTTGCTGCTCGGCCACCCCGGCCGACACCGCGCCGGCCGACGCCCCGGCTGTGGCCGAAACCGCCCATGCGCCGACCATCGACGCCGAGCCCGCGCCGGCCTGGCCAGCCGCGGCTTTCGCGGCCGCGCGCTCCACCGGAGAAACCACCGCGCCCCCGGCCGACGCAGACGACGCCGCCGAGGATGCCACCGGCGCGCCGGAGACCGGCGCGGCCGTGGCCGGGGCCGTGGCGGGGGCCGCTACGACAGGTGGCCGTAGATCAGAGCCGTACGCCGGCAGCGGCCCCGCGGGCACGGCCGGGCCGCCCGCCGCCGCCGCGGGTGCCGACACCGGCCCGGCGGTCAGCACCGCCGGCGCGACCGGGACACTACTCGCGGTCGACGCCGGCGGGGAGTTGGGGGTGTTCGACGGCGCATCCACTGGACCGTGTTTAGCGGCCGATTCGATACCGGCAGCCATGGCCAGCGGCGCAGGAGCCGACCCCGACTGGATCGCGCTCATCGCCCCCTCCGACAGCGACTGCGCACCAGCCGCGGCCGGCTGCCCCGACGCCATCCCGGTCGCCAACGACTGCCCAATCGACCCGGGCGACACGCCCCGGCCCACGGCCGCCGGCGACAACGACGGCGCACCCGGCATACCCGGCGCCGCTGGTACCCCAGGGCCGACCACCGGCGGACCACCACCAGCGGGGGTTGCGACTGGTGGTGCGGATGGCACAGGTCCTGCGCTGGCACTCCAACTGGAACCACCTGGCACTTGCTGCGGCGACTGTGAACCAACGGCCTGGACATCACTGCCCACAAAGTTGCCACCACCCACCATTTGTGGCGGCGCCACCTCTTCGGTGCCCTGACCACTCCCGAAGCTATCGCCGCGCGTGCCAGGGCCGGTCGGCGCTGACTCAAGACCGTCCGTTCTGATCGGGGATGGTGGTGGAGCGTCGTCGATGTTGAACCCGTTCGCCCGTGCCCACGTTCGGGCGTCGCCACCGATATCTTCGGCTTCGAGGATCTTCTGTGTGGCCGCCATGATCTTGTCGACGGCGTTGCGGGATGCGTTCGCCGCATCAGCGTTGCACCTCGCTTGGATCGCCTGTATGTCCGCTATTTGCTCTGGCAGCGGCTTGTTCGACGCAAGAACGTCGTCGATTTCTTTATTTCCTTCTTCTGCGATTTCGGTCAACCGGCTCCGCAGATAATCGATGGCGCCGGCGGCGGCTTCGAAGGCATCTGATTTTATTTGATATTTTTCCGCCTTACGGCCTTCCGATTGCGCTCCCTGATAATACCGGCCGATGAGATCCTCGGCCGTTCTTCCCTGATTCCGGGACAAAAGTTCACGCTGGTTCATCAGATTCCGAGCTAGTTCGTCCTTCTGCGTCGCCCAAGTCGCCCAGTGTTGTGCCGCGGCCTGCAGGGCCGCCGACGGGGCCGGCCACCACGGCCCGACCAGCGCTACCGTCCACCTACCGGGCGGGAGATCACCCACCACCATTCGCGCACACCTGTCTCATCGCAGCGTCCTTCGCAATGACGTCATCGAGTGCGGCGCGGAACTCGGCCTCGGTGACTACGTCGCCGCTACTCTTCGCCGTGTCCGTTAGGTATGCGGTCGCTAGCGCTCGGGCCGCGTCGCGATGTTTGGCATCGAGAGCCGGGTCAGCATCTGCTTCGTCGAGCATGGCCGCGGCGTTGGTGAGTGCGATACGGGCAAATGCCGGGTTGTTGCCGTTCGTGTCGACTCCTACGGCACGCGCCACCAGCTTGTAGGTGTCGCACAGCTGCCGTTGAGCGGCGGCGATCTCGGCGGCGGTGTAAGTAGGCGTTGTCGTTGCAGAAGGCGGGCCCGCGGATGTGGAATTAATCAGGGCCACGATCAGCGCAGCGACCGCCACTACAGCAGCGATCGCGGCTACGACGATGGCGGGCCAACTGCACCTACGTGGCATGGGCGACGATGAAGGCGCGGTCACGTGCCAGATCGTATCGCCGGACACCGGCTTCCCGCTTGCGCCAGATCTCCCCCACCTGGGCATGCCGTCGGCAGATACGAAATCGGGGACCCACCAACAAGGGCTTGGTCGTGGCGGGGTAACCGTTGAGCACCGACTCTTGAATTGCGGCGACGCGGTCGCGCAGCAGTTCGGCTTCGTTGTCGGGCACACCGGTTACGCACGGCCGGCACCACGATGACCTGGGCTATCCGCGGCAGACCGTCGCGGCGGCGCACAGCCTCAACCAACACGCTGGTTCTCCAGATTCCGAGCTAGCTTAGCTAGCTCGTCCTTCTGCGTCGCCCAAGTGGCCCAGTGTTGTGCGGCGGAATGCAGGGCCGCCGACGGGGCCGGCCACCACGGCCCGACCAGCGCTACCGTCCACTTACCGGGCGGGAGATCAGCCGCCACCATTCGCGCACACCTCTTTCATCGTGGCTTCCTTCGCATTGACATCGCCGAGTGCGGCCCGGTACTCGGCTTCGGTGAAGGCATCGCTACTACTCTTCGCCGTGAGGGTGCGATATGCGGTCGCTAGCGCTCGGGCCGCGTCGCGATGTTTGGCATCGAGAGCCGGGTCAGCATTTGCTTTGTCGAGCATGGCCGCGGCGTTGGTGAGCGCGATACGGGCAAATGCCGGGTTGTTGCCGTTCGTGTCGACTCCTACGGCACGCGCCACCAGCTTGTAGGTGTCGCACAGCTGCCGTTGAGCGGCGGCGATCTCGGCGGCGGTGTAAGTAGGCGTTGTCGTTGCAGCAGATGGAGCCGGCGACGTGGAATTAATCAGGGCCACGATCAGCGCAGCGACCGCCACCACAGCAGCGATCGCGGCCACGACGATGGCGGGCCAACTGCACATACGCGGCATGGGCGGCGATGAAGGCGCGGTCACGTGGCAGATCGTATCGCCGGGCACCGGCTTCCCGCTTGCGCCAGATCGCCCCCACACGGGCATGCCGTCGGCAGATGCGAAATCGGGGACCCACCAACAAGGGCTTGGTCGTTACCGGGGTAACCGTTGAGCACCGACTCTTGAACTGCGGCGACGCGATCGCGCAGCAGTCGGCTTCGTTTTCGGGCACACCGGTTTTGTGTACGGCCGGCTTCACGATGACCTGGGCTATCCGCGGCAGACCGTCGCGGCGGCGCCCAGCAAATCGACGACGCCGGCATCGCGGCGTCGTGCGGTTGGCTCCAGCAGCGTCACGTTCGCGGGCAATCGCACATGGGGTGGAATCCAGCCGCCGGCCAGATCGGTGACCAGCAGGCTGGTGATGCCGTCCTCGCGCAGCCCGGCCGCCCACCACAGGCGCGGTTCCTGGCGGGCCACCGCATCCACCATCCGCTGCAGCCGTTGCTGCTCGGCCACCCCGGCCGACACCGCGCCGGCCGACGCCCCGGCTGTGGCCGAAACCGCCGATGCGCCGACCATCGACGCCGAGCCCGCGCCGGCCTGGCCAGCCGCGGCTTTCGCGGCCGCGCGTTCCACCGGAGAAACCACCGCGCCCCCGGCCGACGCAGACGACGCCGCCGAGGATGCCACCGGCGCGCCGGAGACCGGCGCGGCCGTGGCCGGGGTCGTGGCGGGGGCCGCTACGACAGGTGGGCGTAGGTCTGAGCCGTACGCCGGCAGCGGCCCGGCGGGCACGGCCGGGCCGCCCGCCGGCGCTGCGGGTGCCGACACCGGCCCGGCGGTCAGCACCGCCGGCGCGACCGGGACACTATTCGCGGTCGACGCCGGCGGGGAGTTGGGGGTGTTCGACGGCGCATCCACTGGACCGTGTGTAGCGGCCGATTCGATACCGGCAGCCATGGCCAGCGGCGCCGGCGGCGCCGGCGCCGTCATCGGAGCAGCAGCCTGCGGCGCAGGAGCCGACCCCGACTGGATCGCGCTCATCGCCCCCTCCGACAGCGACTGCGCACCAGCCGCGGCCGGCTGCCCCGTCACCATCCCGGTCGCCAACGATTGCCCAATCGACCCGGGCGACACGCCCTGGCCGACGGCCGCCGGCGACAACGACGGCGCACCCGGCATAGCCGGCGCTGCTGGTACACCGGGGCCGACCACCGGCGGACCACCAGCGGCGGGGGTTGCGACTGGCGGTGCGGATGGCACGGGCCCTGCGTTCAGAGGGCCACCCGTGGGGCCAACGACCGCTGGCGAAGATGTCTGCGTGCCGGCGCCCTGGACAAACCCCGTGCTGCCACCACTGCTAGGTCCGCCGGCGGCAGTACCAACTACCAGCGGCGACGGCTCGCGTGTGCCGGCGCCTGTGACACTTTCGGGGTTACCGCCACCAATGCCCGGATAGTTAGGGCCGCCTGCACCTCCTACCGCGGAATCCAGGTCGTCCGTTCTGATCGGGGATGGTGGTGGAGCGTCGTCGATGTTGAACCCGTGTTGACGTGCCCAGGTTCGGGCGTCACGACCGATATCTTCGGCTTCGAGGATCTTCTGCGTGGCCACCATGATCTTGTCCACGGCGTTGCGGGATGCGTTCGCCGCATCAGCGTTGCACCGCGCTTGGATCGCCTGTATCTCCGCTATTTGCTCTGGCAGCGGCTTGTTCGACGCAAGAACGTCGTCGATTTCTTTGTTTCCTTCTTCTGCGATTTCGGTCAACCGGCTCCGCAGATAATCGATGGCGCCGGCCGCAGTTTCGAAGGCGCCTGATTTTATTTGATATTTTTCCGCCTTACGGCCTTCCGATTGCGCTCCCTGATAATACCGGGCGATGAGATCCTCGGCCGTTCTGCCCTGATTCCGGGACAAAAGTTCACGCTGGTTCATCAGATTCTGAGCCAGCTCATCCTTCTGCGTCGCCCAAGTCCCCCAGTGTTGTGCCGCGGCATGCAGGGCCGCCGACGGGGCCGGCCACCACGGCCCGACCAGCGCTACCGTCCACCTACCGGGCGGGAGATCACCCACCACCATTCGCACATACCTGTCTCATCACGGCGTCCTTCGCGATAATGTCATCAAGTGCAGTGCGATATTCCGCATCGGTGGCAACACTCCCCATCGCCGTCGTCGTGCGGTACGCCGTCGCTAACGCACGGGCAGCGTCGCGGTGTTTGCTATCAAGAGCCGGATCCAGAGTTGCGTTGTCGAGCAGCGCCGCAGCATTGGTGAGTGCAATACGGGCCAACGCACGGTCCGTTCCGGTCGTCTCGACCTGCACCGCGCGCGCAGCTAGTTTGTACGTGTTACACAGCTTTTGTTGCGCGATGGCGGTCTGAGCAGCAGTGGACGTAGGCCCCGAAGTCGCAACCGGGGCCGCGGATGTGGAATTTGTTAGGGCCACGATCAGCGCAGCGACCGCCACTACAGCAGCGATCGCGGCCACGACGATGGCGGGCCAACTGCACATACGTGGCATGGGCGGCGATGAAGGCGCGGTCACGTGGCAGATCGTATCGCCGGACACCGGCTTCCCGCTTGCGCCAGATCGCGCCCACCCGGGCATGCCGTCGGCAGATGCGAAATCGGGAACCCACCAACAAGGGCTTGGTCGTGACCGGGGTAACCGTTGAGCACCGACTCTTGAACTGCGGCGACGCGGTCGCGCAGCAGTTCGGCTTCGTTGTCGAGCACACCGGTTTTGCGCACGGCCGGCACCACGATGACCTGGGCTATCCGCGGCAGACCGCCGCGGCAGCGCACAGCCTCAACCAACACGCTGGTTCATCAGATTCCGAGCTAGTTTAGCTAGCTAAGCTAGCTCGTCCTTCTGCGTCGCCCAAGTGGCCCAGTGTTGTGCTGCGGCCTGCAGGGCCGCCGAAGGTGCCGGCCACCACGGACCGACCAGCGCTACCGTCCACCTACCGGGCGGCAGATCACCCACCACCACAGACCTTTTTCATGGCCGCATCCTTGGCGTTGGCATCGTCTAGGACAGCCCGCCATTCCGCGTCGGTGGCTACACCCTTACTGCCCATCACCGACACAGTGCCATATGCCGTCGCTAGCGCGCGTGCGGCGTCGCGGTGTTTGGCATCGAGGGCTGGGTTGGCGGCTGCGTTGTAGAGCATGACGGCGCCATTCGTGGCCGCGATACGGGCCAGCGCTTCGTCATTGCCGTTCGTGTCCACCCGGACCGTACGTGCTTCGCGCTTGTACGTGTCGCATAGTTGCCGTTGAGCGGCGGCGGTCTCGGCGGCGGTGTAAGTAGGCGTTGTCGTTGCGGAAGGCGGGGCCGCGGATGTGGAATTTGTCAGGGCCACGATCAGCGCAGCGACCGCCACTACAGCAGCGATCGCGGCCACGACGATCGATGGCCAACTGTATATGCGTGGCATGGGCGACGATGCCGGAGCGGTCACGTGGCAGATCGTATCGCCGGACACCGGCTTCCCGCTTGCGCCAGATCTCCCCCACCTGGGCATGCCGTCGGCAGATGCGAAATCGGGGACCCACCAACAAGGGCTTGGTCGTGACCGGGGTAACCGTTGAGCACCGACTCTTGAATTGCGGCGACGCGGTCGCGCAGCAGTTCGGCTTCGTTGTCGGGCACACCGGTTACGCACGGCCGGCACCACGATGACCTGGGCTATCCGCGGCAGACCGCCGCGGCAGCGCACAGCCTCAACCAACACGCTGGTTCCCCAGATTCCGAGCCAGCTCGTCCTTCTGCGTCGCCCAAGTGGCCCAGTGTTGTGCTGCGGCCTGCAGGGATCCCTCAGCGCGCTGTTTAGGTCGATGTAGCCAAATCCAATGTCGTCGGCAAGTGACGACAGCTCATCGGCGTCCAAACCATCGAGTGGGGTCGGATATTGCCCGACGTCGACAGGGCCGTCATGTTTGCCAACAGGGTGGTCAGTGCATCGCCAAACTGTCGACCGTCACGTAATTCCCCAGGGCTGCCGTCACGGAATTCCCCAGGTGCGGGCCTCGATGGTATGTGTACCGTGCCCGCGGTGGCGTTGTCTAGCTGACGCTGCGTCCGGGCCGTTTGCGGGGCCGGTAGCTGGGTCCGTCCATGAGGATCTGGTAGCTGCTGTTGATGATCCTGTCGAGTAGCGATTCGGCGACGACCGGGTTCGGGAATAGGCCGTACCAGTCGTTGGGGGCGCGGTTGGAGGTCAAGATCAGCGGCTTGCCGCTGACCGCGCGTTCGTTGATTAGCTCGTAGAGGTCGTCGGCGTGCATGGTCGTGTGCTCGCGCATCGCAAAATCATCAAGAATCAACACGAGCGGTTTGGTGTATTCGCGGATGCGTTGGCCCCAACTGCGGTCGGCGTGCCCGCCGGCGAGGTCGGCGAGCATCCGAGAGGTTTTGGCGAAACGGACGTCGCCGCCGCGTCGGGCTACAGCATGCCCGAGTGCTTGTGCCACATGGGTTTTGCCTACCCCAACGGGTCCGTAGAGGATGACCGACTCGCCGGCGTCGAGCCAGCGCAGCGCGGCCAGGTCGCGCAGTATGGCGGCGGGCAGTTTCGGGTTGGCGGAGAAGTCGAAGGATTCGAAGGTGGCTTGTTCTTCGAACTTCGCGCGGCGGATGCGCCGTGTCAGGGCGGCCGATTCGCGGCGGGCGATCTCGTCCTCGCACAGTGCTTGCAGGAATTCGAGGTGCCCGAAGTCGCCGTTGCGGGTCTGGGCTAGCCGGGCGTCGAGGGCGTCAAGCATGCCCGACAGTTTCAGAGTGCGCAGCGCGTTGCGCAGCGCGGGGTCACAAATACCCATGAAGTCGTGTTCTCCTTGTGAAATAGCTTATGTGGGTTGTGATTCGGTCAGATTCCGGGACCCGGGTGACTTTCAGCCGACTCCGCCGGTGTCGCCGGTGGCGAACTGGTCGGGGCCACGCAGGAACGCCGCGGTAGTGGCGGCGGCGCCGGTGGCCGGTTCGGCGGTGGTGGCGTCGTGTTCGGTGCCGGCGGCCAGGATGCCCTTGATGGTCCGATACGCCGGGTCGCCGACGGCGATCGCGCAGGCGCAGGCGGCTTCGAGCCGATCACAGCCGTGCTTGTCGCGCAGCCCGAGCACTCCTTGCGCCGAGCGCAGGTGGTGGATCGCGTTGTCGCGCATGAATTCGGCGATCACCGCTTCGCAGGCGGGGCCGACCTGGGCGGCGGTGTGCCGACACCAGGTGGGGTTTTCATCGCGAAGGCGACCTTCTCCGGCGGGTAGTGGGAGAAGTCGGTGGAGCGCCCGAGGCCCGCCGCACATGGGTGGCGACGACCTCGTTGTGGGCAAAGATCTGCACGATGTCACCGGCGGTGCGGGCGTGCAGGCGCCGCCCGATCAGCCGCCATGGCACGCTGTAGAGGGCCTTGCCGACCTTGAGGTGCGTATCGACCCCCACGGTGCCGATAGACCAGGTGGTGAGTTCGAACGCGTGGCGCGGCAACGGTTTCAACGTATCGGCCTCGATCGCTTCGAACACCCGCAGCGGCTGGCCGCCGTCGAGGGCCCGTGAATGTCGTAGCCCGGCCACCTCCCGGCTCCACCGGGCCGCCTCGCCCTGCATCTGAGCCAGCGAGGTGAACTCGCGGCCCCGCCAGAACGAATCCCGCACATACGGCATCGGCCGCTCGACACGAGGTTTGTCCTTGGGCTTGAACGCCCGGGCCGGGTCGATCAAGCAGTCGTAGTGGGCGGCCAGCTCGGCGTAGGTGCGGTTGATCTTCGGGTCATATAGGTCGGGCTTGTCCACCCCGGTCTTGAGGTTGTCGCACACCAGCCGGGCCGGAATACCATTGAAGAATTCGAATGCCTCGACATGGCAAGTGCACCAGGTGGTTTGGTCCATCCTGACCACAGGGCGAACGAACAGGTGCCGCGAGCACGACAGCACCATGACAAACGCCCACACTGCGACTCGCTTGGCTGTGGCCGGGTTCAGCCACATTCCTAACCGGCCGTAGTCGATCTGCGCTTCGCTGCCCGGCGGCACTTCGCCGCGCGGCACGCTCACCCGAGCACGAGCCACCTCATCGGCGAAATTCATTGCCACCCAACGCCGCACAGAGGACTCCGACACGTCGACCTGATGGTCGTCACGTAGCCGCTGCGCGATCGTGGCGACCGTAACATCGGCGTGCAGCCAGTCCTGATCCGGTCGCTATGCCGGTCGATCAACGGCCACGTCGATGCCCGCGCGCCGCGATCATCCAGTCCGGGAAACCACTGCGCGATCCGCGCCGCCCACTGCTCGGCGCTCAGCGGTTCTCCGCCTGGGCCAATGCCCCGGCGACCGCCGGGGCCAGATACTTGCGGATCGTCTTACGATCCATCCCCAGCGACTGCCACAACTGCACCTGTGAGCGACCAGCCTGCCAATGCGTGTACAACTCGATCAGATCGAACATCTCGATATCTCTCCTCGCCATCAGTGCCCCTTCGTCCGCCGTACTCCGACGGATCAAGAGCGAACATGTGTGCGAGGCCCACACCCGGCAGACACACCGCCCAGGGTGGGGAATTACCTGACAGCCAGGGTGGGGAATTCCGTGACGGACAACCCCTCAAACCTGGGGAATTGCGTGACCGCTGACACCAAACAACCCGGTCGCCCGCGGCGATCCCGGCTGCTCGCGAGCCACCGGATCCACCATGCGCCGCGGCCGCAGCTCCTCGCCAGCTCGGCTTGACGTATCGCCGGCCATCCGCCGCGTAACCGCTAGTCACTGCCGCTGGTCGGCGCGTGGTGGCCAAGCGACTCGGTGCGCCAGCAGTCGACTTGACGCACTGGCCGGGCCAAGTATCAATGATTTCTATGCAGCATGACGCTGACGATCTTCAGGACGAGACAGTCAAGTGGCGGTGGCTGCCGTATGCGTTACAGCGTGTCGGACAAGAGGCCAAACCGCTGTGCGATGGGGCTGTCGAGATCCGGCGATCTGCCCTGGCGATATACGCGACTCACGGCCTCGCCGCACGGGTGGCCGTGCTCTGATCACCGGGACACAAGGCGGGCGGTCAACCATCACCTGGAGTGAGCGTGCATTCCCATCAAAAAGGAGACGACAACAGCGATGACGATTGCGACCCGTCCGGATACCTACTGCCAACCTGAGGGGACGCCGATTGATGATGGGAAGGCGGCCACGAACGCGGATCTAGCGATCACGAGCGCCGCAATCACCGTCGATGACGGCGATTCGGTGGAATGATGGCGATGATGCCGCCGGGCACGATGGGCGCTGCCGAAGGGCACAGTAAATGGGCGTCGGCGCCAAGTTTGCCGAACGGACGACAGGTCAAGGCTAGCTTGGTAATCCCGCCCAGTGAGCCGGTCGCGAATCCTGCTACGGAAATGACGAGACGGACCGCTGACGTCAGCGGCAAGAACGCCGCTGGCCGTGAGGATCGGCGATGAAGGCGTGGCCGGCGTTCGATGTGATTTGTGCTGAGTTTGCACGCCAGTTACAGGACGGCGAAGTGTCCATGGATGCCAGCGGGGCATTCGATTTGTTATGCACTGCGCGGTGGCAGCTCGATAACATGAAACCCGCTACGAGCATTAGGGCGCATGGCCCCCTGTACGAGACCGTGATGGCGGCCCGTGCGCAGGTGTACGAACCCCTGATGCGGCGGTGGCACGCCCGTCGTGAGGTGCTGGATGCGGGACGGGCGCGGTGGTTCGCGGGCCAGCGCGACGTACGTGCGCTGCTGGTGGATCTGCTTAATGTATTGTTGGCGGCCGACGCCGCGGTAGGTGCGGAGCGGGCATACGCGCGTGCGGAGAGGCGGGCGATGGCTGCTGCGGTCGTTGCCGACATTCGTGGCGACGAGTTAGGTATCGCCTCGCAGCGAGATGTGGTGCAGCGTGCTGCGGCTGACGCGCTCCACATGTTGGCAAGCACGGTAGCGCCGTACGGAGATGGTGATTGGTTTCCGCCCTTCGATTTGATCCGCAATGAGGTTGAACGGCGGCTGCGTGGGGAGGTGCAGACCGACGCCTACGCGGCTTGTGAACTGGTCGCCGCGGTGCGAGACCTTGTAGACAACGAACAGCCAGTGAACTACGTGGCGTATGGGCCGCTGTTCCACGATGTGATGGTGGCTCGTGAGCCAGTCTGCAGACGCCTCGTTCGTTTGCGACAGGCCCGCCGGGAAGTCACCAACCGCAACGTGCGCGACGTGCGGGCGCGGCTCGTCGATCTCAACGGTGTCTTACTCGAGGTAGGTACAGTCGTAGGTGTTGAGCAGGCGTATGTGCGCGCGGAATGGCGGGCAATGGCTGCCGCGGTCGTCGCTAAGGTTCGCGATGACAAGCTTGGTGTCGCCCAGCAGCGAGATGCGGTGTACCGTGCCGCCGCCGATGCACTCGACGCGTTGCAGACGCTAGACGCGTAACAAGGCGACGTAACACGTCGCGCTTCGAGCGGCACCAAGGAAAGGGCAAGCATGCCAGTGCCAACACAACTTAGTTTCGCTAATTTCCCGAAAAATCGGAAGTCGGCAAAAGGACAATCAAGCCCGCGCGCAATTATCCCCGTTGGAAAAGTACCGCCCTCCCGCTTGGCCTCTGACGCTTGAATTGCCAGGAATCCCAAAGATACCTTAACGAGCGGCTTACGGCATTCGGGACACCGTCCCGCATACCGGCGGTCCGGGTGTCATCCTCTAGGAAAGCCGACAGTATAGTTGGCAAGGCAATCAACCAGCAGTTCATCAACCCGAGACACCTGGTCGCGCAGCACCGACTCTCACAACGAGCGCCCGCCTAATCTAACGCACAGAACACGACGCCCTCAATCCCTTTCAGCTCACGCGGTTGAGGGCATCTTGCCGTCAAGGCGCCCGCTGGGAATTAATTTAATGCGCCGACTAAAGGTCCAGAAATTGACTCTCGCCCGGACGTTCATATTCAGTACTTGAATTATCATCCCCAAAATTTCGGCGAGACTTCTTTCACTCGATCCGGAGATACGGCGTCCATTCTTTTCTGAAACTCGTCGAAAAGTCTTCGTGCAAGCGCTATCTCCTCTTCTGTCGGCGGAGTCAAGCCCGCTTGCTCTGCTTCTTCGGCTGCATAAAAGATCTTTCCAGCAATTTCCCTGCTCACCCTACCACCTCCAATTGTTTGTCTCCACCTCGATCAGCCAACATCTACTGTTTCATCATATCGATAATCGTCTTGCCCATTAGCCGCTCAATGTCGTGCTTGCGACTAAAGCTTAGCAACAGTCGGAGGCGGGATTTCGTCAAGTCGATTACTTGGAATCAACGTGCCGACTTAGGCTTTAGAGACTAGCTATCTCGGCGACGTTCATACTCGGTGCCTGAAGTGTCATCCCAAAATTTCGGTGAAATTTCTGTCACCCGATCTTCCGGTGCCACGGCGTCTACCTGTCGCTGGAACTCGTCGAGTAGTCTTCTAGCGTGCGCCAACTCCGCTTCCGTCGGCGGAGCTACTCCCGCCTCTTCGGGAGTAGAAAAAGTCTTTCCAGCAATCTTCCTGCTCACTATGAACTCCCATCTTTCGCTTGCCGCCCCATCAACAGTACCTACCGTTCCATCATATCAATAGTCGTCCTGCCTGTTGACGGGTTCACTTTTCTATCTATAACGTAGAATTTCGTACCCGCCGGAAAAAGAATCTCTTGCTCGCCAGGGAATACCGACACAGAAGAAATATCTCGTCCAGTCTTAGACACAATTCTGAACTCGACATTCCCTGCGAAAGTTGGCGATTCCGCCACAGCAGGATTCGTTGTCGTGCTTAGGAAAGCATCCTCTGTAATAACTTCACCTGGTTGATATTGCGCGAGCGCCTCGGGCGGAAGGTCTGAACCACGCACGACCGCGCCTTCATACACGGGAAGCTTCTCCAACGCTTTGTGTATTGCGTCAATGCGGGCCTGTTGAGATGCATCCAAGGCATTGTCCCTCAGCGCGCTGTTTAAGTCCTGGTAGCCAAATCCAGTGTAGTCAGCGAACGCCGACAGATCAGCGGAGGTCAAGGGTACGACGGGATTCAGATAGTCGCCGCCATCGGTGGGGCCGTGATGGTCGGCTCCGTGGTCGCCGGCTCCGTGGTGCGTAATGACGCTACCATCACTACCGCTTGGCTCGCCGGGTTCGGGCCGAGGCGCCGGTTCGGTGAGGTGGCGATCTGTTGCTCCGCCTTGGGGTATCTCACTGTGGGTTGCTGATTCAGGTACGGATTTCCCCGGGACGGCCCAATCCGGGGCCGACGGGTGGGGTGCTGTGGCTGACGGAGCCGCTGGCGCAGGCTCGGCTGGAGATCCGCCCGGGGGCGTCGATGCCCACGTGGGCACAGGTTCGGCCGGTTGTGGTTGGGCAGGTGGTAGGTGTTCGCTGGGTGCGGCCGGTGCGGATACCGCAGGCTGACCCGCTGACGCCGCAGCCGGACTGGGTAGTCGGGTTGGCTCACCTGTGGCGGGCTTGTCGGCGACTGGTGTCTTGGATTCGGTCGGGCTGTGGGGCAACGAAGTGTTTGCAGGCGCGGGTGCGGGGCGGCCGGATTCTGGTTGCGGGTCGGCTGCGGGTTTGGGCTGCGGCGCAGGTGCTGGTCGCCCGGATTCTGGTTGGGTGTCGGTTGCCGGTGGCTTGGGCTCGATGGCACCAGGCACCGTGGGCTTGGCAGGATTGGGGTTAACAGGCGGCTCGGACACGGGCGGCTCCTTGAGCCCTGTCGCCGCCTCGGCAACGTCGCGGCCCTTGGTGCTCAGCTTGGAGAGCGGCCCGCCGGGTAGAAACAAACCCGCCAGGTCGGCTTCCGTTTTCCCGAGTGCCTCGCCCGGACTTCTACCCCAATCGTCCCAATGGACAACGCCTTTAAGGAGTTCCTTCCACGACTCTGCGACCGAGGGCGCGTCATCGCCGCCAAGGCCGACCAGCGGCGCCATCCCACGCGCCATGCCTCCCACGTCGCGGGCATAGCCAACCGGATCTAGGAAGGCCCGTATCTGGTTGTAGGTCAAGGCGGTTTCGCCGAGTCCCACGGCGACCTCGCCGATGCCCTTCCACCGCTGGCCCGTGAAATTGATGAACAATCCCACCGGGTTGCCATGCAAGAACTGATCCCACTCCCGGGCGGCGTGGCGGCCCATCGTGGTGATCGTCGTCTGCGCCTGAGAAACCACGCCGGCGATCTCGGCGCCCAACGCATCCGCTTCGCCGCGAAACTGCTCGATGACCGCGGCGATGTCATGGGCGATCCGCGCGATCTCGTCTTCGTCCTGGTCGGTCAAAAACTCCCAGACCTCTTTGATCCCGGTCAGCGGATCACAAATACGCGCCAGCAAATCCAGGACCGCCCGATGCACCGCGTCGATGCGCGCCGCATAACCCTCCAACTGCGCCGCGATCGTCTCGCACTGCCCCACCACGGCGGTGGTGGCGGCGTACGCATCAGAAAACGCCGCCTCGATCAGCCCCGCCTCCGGCAGCTGCTGCGCGCGAATAACGCCCATCGGGCCGGCTGTGCCCGCGATTTCGGCCAGCGCGAACTTCGCCCCCGCCGCCCGCCACCCCGCCGCCGCGGCCCGCAACTTTCCCGAATCGCCCGTCGGCCAGATCATCCCGATATAGGGCGCCACCCACCCCCAACCCGCCGGCACAGCACCACCAGTACCGACCGCCGACGGGGCCCAACCCGGCGCAACACAGCCAGTCGACGGCGGCACCGGCAGCGCGGCGGCCCGCCCGCCAACATCGGACATCGCCTCGGCCAGCGAATAGTTGTGCGCGCTCATCCGCACACCATCCCCGAGGTTGGATAACCCATTGCGGGTGACCACCATCGCCTCGAACAGCGCAGCCGCCGATCGGTCATAGGCGCGCCCGAACACCACGCCGGCCGCATCGTCACCGGCCATCCCGCACACCCGGCCAGCCCGCTGGTCAGCGCGGCGATCACCGACCCCAAACCCTCACCCGCGGCCACCACCGCGGCACCCGCACCATCGAGGGCCGCGGGATCCACCGCCAGCGGCGCCATCAGCTCACGACCACATGCCCACATTCGTGGACACCACGCCGCGGTAATTGGCGTGCGCGCCCTGCCCCGCCGCCCGCAACGCAGCCAACGCCTGGCGCATCATCGCCTCACCAACAGCCCAATGCCGGTGCGCCTCCGCATGAGCCGCCGCAGCCTGCGCCGTCCACGTCGCATGCAGGCGGGCCACCACAGAGTCGATTTCGGCGAGCATGCTCGGCATGACGCCCGAACTCGGCCATCCGCTCCACCGCGTCCGCCAGCGCCGCCGGATCCACCCGAAACGGCTCAGCCATCGCCGACCCCACCCAACGCCCGCGCGGACGCGGTCTCATTGCGTTGATATCCCGCCCCGGCCTCGGCGATCAACCCCGCCAGCATCGACAACCCCACCCCCACCTCACCAGCCCCGCGATGCCACAACTCCCACGCCGCCCCATACGCACCCCCCGACACCCCACGCCACCCGCCCAACATCTCGCCAACCTCGGCATCCAGCCAAGCCAACTGCGCCGCAAGATGCTCGGCCGCACCACCCAGCGACGCGGCGAAACCCTGCATCACCACCGGATCTACTCGCAACGTCTCGTCAGCACCCACCGCGGCAACCTAACAACATCACCACCCAGCCACAATTCAGCAAACACGCACAACCGCCTGCGAAGTGAAATGCGACACCAACACGATCCGCAAGCGCTGTCGGATAGCGATACAAACCCACACCAGAGGAGCCTGACGACCGAGCCTGCCCCATTCGCTTCAACACCGTGAGGGTGGTTCGTACGTGAGAGCGCTCCCGTCTCTCGGCACCTTCACTGGCACATTTCCCGCCAAGGCAGCGTCTTTGGCGCCAGATCGCAAATCTAACTGGCAAGGACTCATACGATGAGGCCGACTGGGAGAATGGACGTCTATATTTTCGCTCTGACTTCGTCAACAAGATGGAAGAGTGGCCAGACTGGAACCGGTTTGGCGAATGGGACGACATCCGCGAATTCATCTGCGTCGCGGCGCCGAGCACGGTCCGCGTCCATCGCTTGCTCCTATCTGCTGCGTCGCTATCAGGGGCGGCGCAGATGTCCGCGCCTTAGAAGGTCTTCGATCAGCACCTTCTGACCCTTTTTCGTTAACAACTACCCATTGGGTTCCGCCGCCCGGCTGACCAAACGCTTCGGCAACCTCGCCATACCGCAGTTCCCCGCCGCCGGGCAATGGCTTACCGGTACCCTGGAAGATATGGTAGTCACCGGTCGTCCCAGGTGAGAGCGCTCCCGTCTCTCGGCACCTTCACTGGCACATTTCCCGCCAAGGCAGCAGAAATATCTCCATCTACCACGAACGCGACCGCGTCGTACGGAAAATACCATGCTTCCTCTGTTTCCACGATCGCCGAATCGACGATCATGAGTTCACCTAACCGCTCTTTTTCTGCCAATTTGCTAATCGCGCGTCAGTAGCCCGTATTCGTGCCTCTTCGAGATCTATTTCATTCACCGATACCTCATAAAGTATAAGATCTCGCTCAGCAGTAGCATCGAAACCGCAAAAACATCTCGTCCTTCATATGTCGGAAGCTTCTGTAACGCTCCATGTAATGATTCAATACGGACGAGTTGAGCTGCATCCAATACGTTATTCCTCAACCGAGCGTTTTAGGTCCCGCCCAGAAAGCTATTTACGAGTTAGGTGTGATCTCTCGTGTCAACGCATCAAGTAAGTATAATAATGGCCAATTGACGCGAGCGCTTTTGCCGAAAGCTCCGGATGTTCATCGTGCATCACTGACTTCACGACTTCGCCGCCTTCAACCAAGCTCAATCCGGTCCAGTCCACTTTGACCTTCATCGCTCGATCCAGGATTGTCCGGACCTTCGCTCGCGCGATCGACGCTAACGCAGGCCCGAAGAACGAATCGAATTCGGCATCATTTTTGCCCGGGTAATGTTTCAGATATAGCTCGATCGCCTTACTTATGTCGATACTCTCTGCAGAGTTAGTCATAATGGCCTGCCTGTTGCTATCGTTCAAATATGATGGTCGGCATTCCGGTGTCTGGGTCGATTTGGACAATCCTAGTTGCTTTTGGATTATCGATCAAACGAGGGACTTCGACCGTCTGCCAGATATTCCCAGGACGCAGGTTACACCCCACAATTGCGGTAACTGTCCCACAGGCATTATCAGCGTATGCCGCCGAAGCATCCTCCCAAAACCTAACCGATTCTGGATCTCGCTCAACCTGCAGCACCCCGCCAGCCGTCGCGTCGTAGGCGCGCCCGAACACCACGCCGGCCGCATCGTCACCCGGTGGGATTGTTCATCAATTTCACGGGCCAGCGGTGGAAGGGAATCGGCGAGGTCGCCGTGGGACATCCGCGCCGCATAACCGTCCAAATGCGCCGCGATCGTCTCGCACTGCCCCACCACGGCGGTGGTGGCGGCGTCGATTTCGGCCAGCGCGAACTTCGCCCCCGCCGCCCGTTATTCGCGCGCAGCAGCTGCCTCTTTTTCTGCCAATTTGCTAATCGCGCGTCAGTAGCCCGTATTCGCGCCTCTTCGAGATCTATTTCATTCACCGATACCTCATAAAGTAGAAGGTGTGATAGCCGGAAGATGTGGCCGCTCTGCCGGGCTGGCCGTCAAGGAACCGTATCACTCCACCTTTGATTGACAACATTGAAGACGTGCCCCACTTGCCCAGGGCCACGGGATGCGAAAACGACTCCGCGCGCGCCGTCCCCTGCAGCAGTCATCGTCGCTTCGATCGCTGCTCTATCCGGGATGGAGGCGAACTGGGAGCCAATCCGTGAAAGCGAGCTGGGCCGGAAGCTCCTCGCCATCGAGCCGAACTCCAAGGCGAAGGCGAAGTTCCCGGTCCAACTCGTATCTAAGGGCCACTGGGATGATCGTCCCCAGCGGATGTCGGGGGACGGCTTCATCGTATGGGCTCTCGGACATGCCAACGCCCTCGAACGAATCCACGGCGCCACATCATGGTCGAAGCAGTGAAGACCTGCCTATGGGTGACGCTGTAGCATCCGGGGTCGACTTCGGGGTCGACTCTGAGAAACGTCTCAACAACCGTTATTAATGCCATGCTCGCTCGGCGCCGCGCGACCACCGCCAATGCGCAGCGCGGCTAATTGCTAACAATATTGATGCTGAACCAGTCTGGCGAAATTCCCTCACGAAGCGTCGCATCAAGTTCGTCGAAACTCAAAACTATGACATGCGAGCCCGCAATAGCGTCGTGTTCGCTCATCCACCCCCGGTCGGTGGCGTCTTGATCGACTGTTAAGCTTACGCGTCCGGGGTGATTTACAGGATCAGGTTTCGCTAGAGCCACCCTCGGATGCAACCCCTCTTTGTACCAACGAAAGCTCGGCGACTGCTCATAGTAACCTGGACGCGCAACCTGGCTGATTAAAAAAACCGCGTACTTTTCGGCATCCTCAAAGCGCCTGAACATTATGTACCTACCCCGTGACCCCCGAGATGTTCTATCGATATAATATTGGTCGTCTTCGAATACTAAATAGTAGGACAGCTCCCAGTCGTCGAAAAATCGCAACTCACAGTCGTTGGTCATTACCGGCGGCCTTCCGCCCCAGAATATTTCCTCGCGAGTCTCTAGACCACGTGGCTCGCGTTCATCCTTACCCGGGTAACTACCCATCTTTCGAAGGTAGACCTCCTGCCAGGAATACCATGCTCTGACAATCCGATGCACCGATGGAGGGAACATCCTCAGATCAACCTGGTAATCAGGCATTATGAACTCCTGAAATCTCGGCTTAGTCACTCGTCAAGAACCCTCTGTCAATGAGGTCCTGGACCCTAGGCCAGTCATCTCGTGGGGCAATAATCTTATACTGCGGTTCGCCGCCCGGGTGTCCAAACCATGGCGCTGCAAGGGATTCCTCAAGTTTCCATCCAGCCGGTAGGCCGGCGTTGACGTTAACCGTATAAGCAAAGTACGGCTTTTCTAAACTGGTGTGGGGAAGCGATCGGCCTTCATAAGGAGTTCCTGCCGGTGCCAGCCATTCCCCGCCGGGATAGCCAATCCGATCGAGTTTCCTTCCATCCAAAGACCAGATTTCTGCCTCAGTCATACTGTGGGCAGTGCCTGGAATTGCGTAGGGCTTGGCGGGATCATCTTGATCGGGATATCTCAACTTACCATTGTCATCTTCAAATTGTGCTCGATACTCATGCTCGGTGAGCTCGCCGTAAGGTTTCGCATCAGGAAAAACTTCCCTGGCCTTGGGAGGCTCATGGTGGACACCGGTGCCATGACCGTCGTCGCTAGGTGAGCTGTCACCGTCCGATGGATGCGTTTCATGCGGATCCCCGCTTTCGCCTTGTCCGTGAGGAGCGCCGTCGTGACTCGACGGTGGTTCGTTGGGGTGTGTGCCCGGCGCCCCGCTGTGGGGTGTGCCGCCGAGAGGTGGTGGTTCGGGTGGGTGGTTGGCCGGAGGGATGGAATGTGGGGGTGATGGGTGGGTTGCCGTCGCTGCGAGTGCGGGCTCCCGTGGGTGCGTGCCGGCTGGTGTCGGTTCGACGGGAGATCCGCCAGGGGAAGCCGGCGCCGGTGCACGAGCGATAGCTTCGCCCGGCTGCGGATGGCTCGTCGGTAGGTGTTCGCTGGGTGCGGCGGGTGCGGATGGCCGGGGACCTGCCGGCGCTGGGGCCGGCCCGGTCGGTTTGGCTGGCTCGCCGGCGGCGGGCGCGTCGGTGGGTGGTGTCTTGGATTCGGTGGGGCTGTGTGGCAGCCGACTGTTGGGCTGCGGCGCGGGTGCCGGGCGGCCGGATTCTGGCGGTTCGACCCGTGGCGTTCGCGGTGGCGGAGGCGCGGTGTGCGGTTCCACTCGCGGGGCGGGCGGGTCAAGCGGCCTCTTGAGCCCCTCCATCGCCTCGACAATCCCGCGGCTTTTGCTGCCCAGCTTCGAAAGCGGCCCGCCGGGCAAAGCCAGTGTCGCGACATCGAACACGGTCTTGCCGAACGCCTCATCGGGGTTGGTTTTCCAGTCATCCCAATGGATGACGTTCTTACCGAACTGCTTCCACGATTCCAGGACCGCGGGAGCATCCCCGCCGCCGAGGCCCACCAGCGGCGCCATCCCCGTCAGCATCTCCTGCCAGGCGCGGTACCAGCCGATCGGATCGATCGGGGCGCGCAAGGGCCCAAGATCCCACGAATCTTTGGCCATTGCGAAGGCTTCCTCGCCAAAGCCTTTGAGTTGCTGCCCATGCCTATTGACCGCCCGGCCCACCGGGTTGGCATGCAGGAACTGATCCCACTGCTTGGCGGCGTGGCGGCCCATCGTGGTGATCGTCGTCTGCGCCTGAGAAACCACGCCGGCGATCTCGGCGCCCAACGCATCCGCTTCGCCGCGAAACTGCTCGATGACCGCGGCGATGTCATGGGCGATCCGCGCGATCTCGTCTTCGTCCTGGTCGGTCAAAAACTCCCAGACCTCTTTGATCCCGGTCAGCGGATCACAAATACGCGCCAGCAAATCCAGGACCGCCCGATGCACCGCGTCGATGCGCGCCGCATAACCCTCCAACTGCGCCGCGATCGTCTCGCACTGCCCCACCACGGCGGTGGTGGCGGCGTACGCATCAGAAAACGCCGCCTCGATCAGCCCCGCCTCCGGCAGCTGCTGCGCGCGAATAACGCCCATCGGGCCGGCTGTGCCCGCGATTTCGGCCAGCGCGAACTTCGCCCCCGCCGCCCGCCACCCCGCCGCCGCGGCCCGCAACTTTCCCGAATCGCCCGTCGGCCAGATCATCCCGATATAGGGCGCCACCCACCCCCAACCCGCCGGCACAGCACCACCAGTACCGACCGCCGACGGGGCCCAACCCGGCGCAACACAGCCAGTCGACGGCGGCACCGGCAGCGCGGCGGCCCGCCCGCCAACATCGGACATCGCCTCGGCCAGCGAATAGTTGTGCGCGCTCATCCGCACACCATCCCCGAGGTTGGATAACCCATTGCGGGTGACCACCATCGCCTCGAACAGCGCAGCCGCCGATCGGTCATAGGCGCGCCCGAACACCACGCCGGCCGCATCGTCACCGGCCATCCCCGCACACCCGGCCAGCCCGCTGGTCAGCGCGGCGATCACCGACCCCAAACCCTCACCCGCGGCCACCACCGCGGCACCCGCACCATCGAGGGCCGCGGGATCCACCGCCAGCGGCGCCATCAGCTCACGACCACATGCCCACATTCGTGGACACCACGCCGCGGTAATTGGCGTGCGCGCCCTGCCCCGCCGCCCGCAACGCAGCCAACGCCTGGCGCATCATCGCCTCACCAACAGCCCAATGCCGGTGCGCCTCCGCATGAGCCGCCGCAGCCTGCGCCGTCCACGTCGCATGCAGGCGGGCCACCACAGAGTCGATTTCGGCGAGCATGCTCTCGGCATGACGCCCGAACTCGGCCATCCGCTCCACCGCGTCCGCCAGCGCCGCCGGATCCACCCGAAACGGCTCAGCCATCGCCGACCCCACCCAACGCCCGCGCGGACGCGGTCTCATTGCGTTGATATCCCGCCCGGCCTCGGCGATCAACCCCGCCAGCATCGACAACCCCACCCCCACCTCACCAGCCCCGCGATGCCACAACTCCCACGCCGCCCCATACGCACCCCCCGACACCCCACGCCACCCGCCCAACATCTCGCCAACCTCGGCATCCAGCCAAGCCAACTGCGCCGCAAGATGCTCGGCCGCACCACCCAGCGACGCGGCGAAACCCTGCATCACCACCGGATCTACTCGCAACGTCTCGTCAGCACCCACCGCGGCAACCTAACAACATCACCACCCAGCCACAATTCAGCAAACGCGCACAGCGACGGGCCCCGGTGCAACGCGTCCGGGCATTCATCCGCGGCGCAGCTAATCGTCGATCCTGAAGCCCGCCATCGTCCCGTCGAGCCGATAATGTTCCGGCAGTCGCCATAATGATCTTGTCGGTCAAGAGATCCGGTCCGCAGCCGTCGCCGGCCGGGTCGCGGCCCAATCCGGCGTTCGCCTGGATAGGGATCCGCCGCCAAGGTTTGATCGTAGAGATTGATCGCATCGTCATGCCCCGTCATCCACCCCTGCGCCACGCTGCTACCGGTGCCCGGAACGATGGCGGCGGTGTTGCGGGCGTAATCGGGATTGCCGATCGCGATCGCCACTTTGCCTTGGCCGTTAAACGCCAACGGGTCGTATACCCACAGCATGACCGGCCTCGGGTCGTCGCTGCCGTGTTCACTGTCGTAGTTGCGTGACGCCGCTGGCCGAAAGCCCGTACATCGCAAGATCATCGAGCACATCCGCGGCCGACACCCCGCGCCGCTTAGCGATGTCGTCGACCCGGGTGATGTCGTCGATCACCACCGCCTGGTTGACCGTGACGCGAACAATGGCGTCAATACCGTTGAGGTTGCCCAACCCCGGCGGGTGCTGCGCAATCAGCTGGTCCCGTTGTTCCTGGCGCAGCGAGTCCCACCACTGCGGTCGGTGTCCGACGACGGAATCTCAATCGGCTCTTCGGGTTTCACGGGGGATTCGGGCGCGTCCAACGCCTGGATGGCCGTGGGGTCGTATCCGTTGACACGCAGGTTCCCCGGGGATTGCTCCAAGCGGTCCGCATACCCGCTGCGTATCGACTTCACCTGGCCCAGGGTGGCTTTGGTGTCGTCGATGGCTTGCTCTTCAAGGGCGGTAATGAGCGCATCGAGCGCTGGCCTGTCCGCGTTGGTGAGGGGTGTTGCGCTCCATCTCCAGCGCCTCACCCAATTCCGCGTCGAGCTGCCGCAGCTCAGCCTCCAAGGTCGCGATGTAGCTAATTGCCTTCCGTTGCGCCTGCGACGCGCGTCCTCGAACGTGGCATTGGCCTCGGTGGTTGCGGCGGCCGGTATCGCCAAACGCCTGCGCCAAATCCGAGATCTGCGCCGGGCGACCGGCCCGCAGGGTTCGATTGATCGCCCACGGGTGACCACCGGCCTCGGCGATCAGAAGCGCACCGCCCGCAGTGCCCCGGCGTTGCGCTCGTCCATGTCGGTGAATCCCATGGCGGCCAGATGCGCGTTGGCGCCGAAAGCGGTCAGCGCCTCCCGATGGGCCTGCAGGTTGCTCACGTGCTGTGCATGCGCCGAGCCGACCGCGCCGTGAAACGCCTCGGCGGCGGCGAACTCGCCGAACATTCCCGCGGCCAGCGGTCCGCGTGAGAGGTGATCGGCCGCGTCTCGCGCGTGTCCACCCGCCCGGTGCGACTCGTTGGCCCCCGAGTGCAGCATTCCGATGTCAACGAACATCACTCAAGCCCTTCTCGCTACTAAGGCTTCGATATTGCCGGGTGACAAGCGATCTCACGGTGTCGGTCACGCTAACGACGCCGCGGTCACCCGGTCAATTCACCCTCACAAGGCGCTGGCGCCATCGGCGGTGCCGTCGCCGTCGGTGTCGGTCAGCCGCACGTCCCAACGCCCGTCGCCGTCGGTGTCGACGTATCCGGTCATGCCCCGCTCGCCGGCGCACAGCACCCGGTCGGCCACTCCGTCACCGTCGGCGTCAAGCAGCCGGTCGTCCGGGCGGCCATGACCGTCGAAATCGACCAGCGGACCGCCCGCGTGCTCGACGCCGTCGAGCCCATACCAACGCAGCTTTCCGCCGCGGTCGGCGGCGACCGCCCACGTCCCCGATCCGTCATCGACGAAATAGCTGTCCGGGGTGCCGTCGTTGTCGAGGTCGAGCACGGCGTGGTCGGCGACCCCGTCGCCGTCGAAATCCGCCAGCGCGTCGTCGTGCATCCCGTCGCCGTCGAGATCGAGGCCGATCGCGTCGAGCCGTCCGTCGCCGTCGAGGTCGAGGTTGGGCGGGCGATTCCAGATGGCCGCCGTGCCGTCATCCCCGCCGAGGCAATATTCCACGACCAATCCGACGCGGCGCCGACGCTAGCGGTTCCCCCGCTTTTCCCACCAGGACAGCAGCTCTTGTGCCGCCTCCTCGGAGGTCAGCGGCCCGCGGTCCAGTCGCAGTTCCTTCAGGTAGCGCCACGCCTCGCCGACCTGCGGTCCCGCCGGAATGCCGAGCAGCGCCATGATCTGGTTGCCGTCCAGGTCGGGGCGCACCCGATCGAGGTCCTCTCGGGCGGCCAATTCGGCGATCCGCGCCTCCAGCTGGTCATAGCTGGCCCGCAGCCGGGCGGCCCGGCGCTGGTTGCGGGTGGTGCAGTCGGCGCGCACCAGCTTGTGCAGCCGCGGCAGCAGGGGCCCGGCGTCGGTGACGTAGCGGCGCACGGCCGAATCGGTCCACTTCGCATCGCCGTAGCCGTGGAACCGCAGGTGCAGATACACCAGCTGGGAGACGTCGTCGATCATCTGCTTGGAGTACTTCAGGGCCCGCATCCGCTTGCGGACCATCTTGGCGCCCACCACCTCGTGGTGGTGAAAGCTCACCCCGCCGTTGGGCTCGTGGCGCCGGGTGACGGGCTTGCCGATGTCGTGCAGCAGTGCCGCCCACCGCAACACCAGGTCGGGGCCACCGTCTTCCAAGGCGATGGCCTGCCGCAGCACGGTCAGCGAATGCTGGTAGACGTCCTTGTGCTGATGGTGCTCGTCGATGGCCATCCGCATGCCGCCGATCTCGGGGAGCACCACCGCACCCATCCCGGTCTGCACCAGCAGGTCGATACCGGCGACGGGGTCGTCACCGAGCAGCAGCTTGTCCAGCTCGGCGGCCACCCGCTCCGCACTGATGCGCCCCAGCTCGGGCGCCATGTCTTCGATCGCGGTCGCAACCCGCGGCGCGACCGCAAACCCGAGTTGCGAGACGAACCGCGCCGCGCGCAGCATCCGCAACGGATCGTCTCCGAAGGACACCTCCGGCGCCGACGGGGTGTCCAGCACCTGCGCCCGCAGCGCCGCCAAACCGCCTAGCGGGTCACGGAATTCGCCCGGGCCGTCCGGGGTGATACGCACGGCCATCGCGTTCGCCGTGAAATCCCGGCGCACCAGATCGTCGTCGAGGCGGTCGCCGAAACGCACCTCGGGATGGCGCGACACCTGGTCGTAGCTGTCGGCGCGGAAGGTGGTGATCTCCAGGCGGTAGTCGTCCTTGCCGGCGCCGACGGTCCCGAAGTCGATACCGGTGTCCCACACCGCGTCGGCGAATGGCCGCACGATCCTCCGCGTCTGCTCGGGGCGCGCGTCGGTGGTGAAGTCCAGGTCGGGGCTCAACCGGCCCAACAGCGCGTCCCGCACCGAACCGCCGACCAGATACAGCTCGTGGCCCGCGGCTGCGAACGCCGACCCGAGCCCGCGCAGCAGGGGAACGTGCCTGTTCAGCGCGACCGCGGCAGTGGTCAGCAGGTCGGTGTCGTGGGCGGGTTCAACCACGTTCGATCAGCCTAGTCGGGTCGGTCTGGCAACGATGCGGGCCGGCACGGCCCGAGGAGGAGGCGGACGATTAGGCCTCGTTGCGGGCCGGGCCGGCCCGCTGTGGGGGTACCGCCCGCTTGCGGGGGAAAGCCGACAATCCGGCCTATTGGGTCGGTGGGCGCTCCAGCCGCGTGGAGTGGGCGCTCAGGCCTTCGAGCGTGCACTCAGGGCGGGATTTTCGGCCGGCTTTCCGCCTTAGCTGCGCGCTCGACGCACACTCGAGCGGGACCGGATGCGCCCGACAAACGGCGAGTGAGGCGGGTAGACCCGCCCGTACCAGCTAATATCGCTGGGGTGTCGGAGGGCGAACAAGCCAAACCACGTCGACGCCGGGCCCGGCGTCGCCGTCGTGGCGGTGCGGGTTCCGCCAAAAATGCTGCCGAAGACGCGATGGCCGGCCAAGCGGCCGGTAACGGCGCCAGCCCCGCGTCGGCGAAACCGCGCCGCTCCCGCTCACCCCGTCGCGCGCAGGAGCGGCTGCGCACCGTGCACGAAACGTCGGCTGGAGGTCTGGTCATCGACGGTATCGACGGGCCGCGGGACGCGCAGGTAGCCGCCGTGATCGGTCGCGTCGATCGGCGCGGGCGGATGCTGTGGTCGCTGCCCAAGGGTCACATCGAGCTTGGCGAGACCGCCGAGCAGACCGCCATTCGCGAGGTCGCCGAGGAGACCGGGATTCGCGGCGGCGTGCTGGCCGCGCTGGGGCGCATCGACTACTGGTTCGTCACCGACGGCCGGCGGGTGCACAAGACCGTGCACCACTACCTCATGCGGTTCCTCGGCGGTGAGCTCTGCGACGCGGATCTCGAAGTCGCCGAAGTGGCGTGGGTGCCAATCCACGAACTTCCGTCGCGGCTGGCGTACGCCGACGAACGTCGCCTGGCCGAAGTGGCCGACGAACTGATCGACAAGCTGCAGAGCGACGGCCCGGCCGCGCTTCCGCCGCTGCCGCCCAGCACGCCCCGGCGACGCCCGCAGACACACTCGCGCGCCCGTCATGTCGACCGATCCGCGGCGGGTCGGAAGAACGGTCACGGGCCAGGGTCGTGACTGTCCCGCGACTCCGATGGGTCGGATTGTTGCGCGTCGCCGCGGTGACCGGCATCGTGGCGGGTTTCGGGGGGATACTCGCCATCCCTGCCTCCGCGCCACGCGCGGAGGCCGGCGAGCCCAGCGCGACGCCGTTCGTCCAGGTTCGCATCGATCAGGTGACCCCGGACGTGGTCACCACCACGAGCGACGCCGTCGTCACCGTCAGCGGCATGGTGTCCAACATCGGCGACCGCCCGGTCCGCGACGTGATGGTCCGGCTCGAGCACGCGGCGGCCGTCACCTCGTCGGCGGGCTTGCGCACCTCCCTCGACGGCCGCACCGACCAGTACGAGCCGGCCGCGGACTTTCTCACCGTGGCCCCCGAGCTGCAGCGCGGACAAGAGGCGGGCTTTACCCTGTCCGCCCCGCTGCGCTCGCTGACCAAGGAATCGTTGGCCGTCGACCAGCCGGGGATCTATCCGCTCCTGGTCAACGTCAACGGAACACCGGACTACGGCGCGCCCGCCCGGCTCGACAACGCGAGGTTCCTGCTGCCGGTGGTCGGCGTACCACCCGACCATGCCGCCGGTCGGGACTCCGCCGTCGCGCCCGATACTTCCAAGCCGGTATGGATGACCATGCTGTGGCCGCTCGCCGACCGACCCCGGTTGGCGCCCGGCGCGCCCGGTGGCACCGTTCCGGTTCGGCTGGTCGACGACGAGTTGGCCAACTCGCTGGCCACCGGCGGTCGGCTCGACATCCTGCTGTCCGCAGCCGAACTCGCCACCGGTCACGACGTCGACCCCGACGGCGTCGTCGGCCGGGCGCTGTGCCTGGCCGTCGACCCGGACCTGCTCGTCACCGTCAACGCGATGACCGCCGGATACGTCGTGTCCGATTCGCCCGACGGGCCCGCCCAACAACCGGGCACGCCGACACACCCGGGCACCGGCCAGGCCGCCGCGACCACCTGGCTCAACCGGCTACGCGCGCTGGCTCATCGGACCTGCGTGGCGGCGCTGCCCTACGCGCAAGCCGATTTGGACGCCCTGCAACGCGTCAACGATCCCGGGCTGAGCGCGATCGCCACCGTCAGCGCCGGGGACATCGTCGACCGGATTCTGGATATCACCTCGACCCGCGGTGCAACCGTGCTGACCGACGGCCCGCTGACCAACCGCGCCGTCAGCCTGCTCAGCGCCGACGGCAGCATGGTCGCGATCGCGGCCGCCGATTTCGCCGCCCACGACACGCGGGCGACTTCCGGCGCCGACTCCGTGAACGTGGTCGACACCTCGCCCCGGCGGTTGACGCCGCAAGTGGTCGCCGCGCCGTTCGACCCGGCCGTGGGCGCCGCGCTGGCCGCGTCGGGGAACAATCCGATCGCGCCCACCTACCTCGACTCCTCCTTGGCGGTTCACCTGACGCATGACTCGGCCACCGCGCGCCGCCAAGACGCCCTGGGCGCCATGATGTGGCGCGGACTGCAGACAGACGCCGCGCCACGCACCCAGATCCTGGTGCCGCCCGCGACATGGAACCTGCAGTCCGATGACGCGCAGCTCATCCTGACCGCGCTGGGCACCAGCATCCGGTCCGGGCTGGCGGTGCCGCGTCCGCTGCCGGCGGTCATCGCCGACGCCACGGCGCGCACCGAGCCACCGCAGCCGTCGAGCGCCCCGCGGGATTCAGCGTCCGCACGCGGCCGGTTCAACGACGACATCACCGACGAGATCGCCGGCCATGTGGGCCGACTATGGAAGCTGACCTCAGCGTTGACCACCGACGACCGCACCGGGCTAACCGGCGTGCAATACACCGCACCCCTGCGCGAAGACATGCTGCGCTCATTGAGCCAGTCGGTGCCTCCCGACACCCGCAACGGGCTCGCTCAGCAGCGGCTGACCGTGGTGGGTAACACGATCAACGACTTGTTCGGCGCGGTCACGATCGTCAACCCCGGGGGCTCCTACACGCTGGCTACCGAGCACAGCCCGCTACTGCTGGCGCTGCACAATGGCCTCGCTGTTCCGATCAAGGTCCGGCTGCATGTCGATGCTCCGCCCGGCATGACCGTCACCGACGTCGGCCAGATCGAGCTGCCGCCGGGATACCTGCCGTTGCGGGTACCGATCGAGGTGAACTTCACCCAGCGGGTCGCGGTCGACGTGGCGCTGCGGACGCCGGACGGCCAGCCCCTGGGCGAGCCGGTGCGCCTGTCGGTGCACTCCAACGCCTACGGCAAGGTGCTGTTCGCGATCACACTGACCGCGGCGGCGGTGCTGGTGACGTTGGCGGGACGGCGGCTCTGGCACCGGTTCCGCGGCCAGCCCGATCCCGCCGACCTCGACCGACCCGACCCGCCCATCGGCAGGCACGCCGAACGGCACCGCGATCTTCCCGATCGGGTCCGTGAAAAGCACCGCGTATGAATCCCGCTCCTCGGCGAGGGCAGCCCCAGCCAGGGCCTCCGCTGAAGCGACCGGCGCCGCCGGGAAGGCGGCCCGAGCTGTCCGACGCCGCGCTGGTATCGCGGTCGTGGGCAATGGCATTCGCCACACTGATCAGCCGGATCACCGGCTTCGCGCGGATCGTGCTGCTGGCCGCGATCCTGGGCGCGGCGCTGTCCAGTTCGTTCTCGGTGGCCAATCAGCTGCCGAACCTGGTCGCCGCGCTGGTGCTGGAGGCGACGTTCACCGCGATCTTCGTGCCCGTGCTGGCCCGCGCCGAACAGGACGACCCCGACGGCGGCGAGGCGTTCGTGCGGCGCCTGGTCACGTTGGCCACCACCCTGCTGTTGGCGGCCACGATGCTGTCCGTGTTGTCCGCGCCGCTGCTGGTGCGGTTGATGCTGGGCCGGAACCCGCAGGTCAACGAGCCGCTGACCACCGCGTTCGCCTACCTGCTGCTGCCGCAGGTCCTCTTTTATGGCCTGTCCTCGGTGTTCATGGCGATCCTGAACACCCGCAACGTGTTCGGGCCGCCGGCATGGGCACCCGTCGTCAACAACGTCGTCGCGATCGCAACCCTGGCGGTGTATCTCGCGGTTCCCGGCGAGCTTTCCGTCAGTCCCGTCGAGATGGGCAACGCCAAGCTGCTGGTGCTGGGGATCGGCACCACCGCCGGCGTCTTCGCGCAAGCCGCGGTGCTGCTGGTCGCGCTCGGCCGCGAGCGCGTCAGCCTGCGCCCGCTGTGGGGTATCGACCAACGGCTCAAGCGCTTCGGCGCGATGGCCGCCGCGATGGTGCTCTACGTGTTGATCAGTCAACTCGGCCTGGTGGTTGGCAACCAGATCGCCAGTGGCGCAGACGCTTCCGGCCCGGCCATCTACTACTACACCTGGTTGGTGCTGATGCTGCCGTTCGGCATGATCGGCGTGACCGTGCTGACGGTGGTGATGCCGCGGCTGAGCCGCAATGCCGCCGCCGACGACATCCCGGCCGTGCTTGCCGACCTGTCGCTGGCCACCCGGCTGACCCTTATCACGCTGATCCCGACGGTGGCGTTCATGACCGTCGGCGGCTCGGCGCTCGGCAGCGCGCTGTTTGCTTACGGCCGGTTCGGCGAAATCGACGCCGGCTACCTGGGCGCCGCGATCGCGCTGTCGGCATTCACACTGATCCCCTACGCGCTGGTGCTCTTGCAGCTGAGGGTGTTCTACGCCCGGGAGCAGCCGTGGACGCCGATCGTGATCATCATCGTGATCACGACCGTCAAGATCGCCGGCTCGCTGCTGGCGCCGCATGTCACCGGTGATCCCAAGCTGGTCGCCGGATACCTCGGGCTAGCGAACGGCCTCGGGTTTCTGGCCGGCGCGATCCTCGGCTACTGCCTGCTGCGGCGCGGCCTCCGGCCCGGGGGCGGCCAGCTGGTCGGTGCCGCCGAGGCGCGGACCGTCCTGGTGACCACCGCCGCGTCGTTGCTGGCAGGCCTGCTCGCCCACGTGGCGGATCGGCTGTTGCAGCTGGAAGAATTGACCGCCCACGGTGGCGGTGCCGGTTCGCTGCTGCGCTTGCTGGCGCTGGCGACGATCATGCTGCCGATCCTGGCCGCGGTCATGCTCCGCGCGCGCGTCCCCGAGGCGCATGCCACATTGGGTGCCATCACCCGCCGACTGCGGGGCCCGCGCGCGCAGGCGGCGCCCCGCAAAGCGACTGTGCCGGATCGATCGGCCCGCCGCCGCCCCGTCACGTACCCTGAGCAGAGAAATTCGTCCCTGCCGGGGGGAAGCGCGGTCCAGGATCCGATCCGGCGCAGGCCTCCGGAGCGGGTAACCAGAGACGGAATAGCGAAAGGACCGCAGGTGACCGACCGCCCATCCGACAGCGCATCGTCGGGTCCCGCGTCAGGCACCGAGGTTCCGCGGCCGGTCGCCGACGACTTCCAGCCCGACATTCCGCCTGGCCGTGACCGCGGCCCTCGCTCGCCGCGCACGCCCGACCAGCTGAACGGCGATCTACCGACGGCCGATCCCACCCGCTCGCCGATTCCCTTCGACGCGCCCCGGGAACGGGGTCCCGAACCGTCGGTGCCCGCCGACGATGTCCACCTGGTTCCCGGTGCCCGCATCGCCGGTGGCCGCTACCGCCTGCTGATCTTTCACGGCGGCGCACCGCCGCTGCAGTTCTGGCAGGCCCTGGACACAGCGCTGGATCGGCAGGTGGCACTCACCTTCGTTGACCCCGACGGTGCGCTGCCCGCCGACGTCCTGCACGAGATCCTGTCCCGCACCCTGCGGCTGAGCCGGATCGACAAGCCGGGCGTGGCCCGGGTGCTCGACGTCGTCCACACCGGTAGCGGCGGCCTGGTCGTTTCGGAGTGGATCCGCGGTGGTTCGCTCCAAGAGGTTGCCGACACCTCACCGTCCCCCGTCGGCGCCGTCCGGGCGATGCAGTCGTTGGCCGCGGCCGCCGATGCCGCCCACCGTTCCGGCGTCGCCCTGTCCATCGACCACCCGAGCCGGGTACGCGTCAGCATCGAGGGCGACGTGGTGCTGGCCTATCCGGCGACGATGCCCGACGCTAATCCGCAGGACGACATCCGCGGAGTCGGCGCCGCGCTGTACGCCCTGCTGGTCAACCGGTGGCCGCTACCCGAAGCTGGGGTGCGCAGCGGGCTCGCACCGGCCGAGCGGGATGCATCGGGCAACCCGGTCGAACCCACCGTCATAAACCGCGACATCCCGTTCCAGATTTCCGCGGTCGCGGTCCGGGCGGTGCAGGAGGATGGCGGAATACGCAGCGCATCAACGCTTTTGAACCTGTTGCAACAAGCGACGGCGGTCGCCGACCGCACCGAGATACTCGGTCCAATCGACGAACCGCCGCCCCCCACCCCCCGCCGCGAGGCACCCGTTGGCAGCCCCGGGCCTTTCGGCAACCGGCGCCGCAACCTGACAATCGGCATCACCGCGGCCGCCGCCGTCATCGTGGTGGCGCTGCTGGTACTGGCGTCGGTATTGAATCGCATCTTCGATCTCGGCAACGGCATCAACAAAGACCAACTCGGCCTCAACACGCCGACTTCGTCGACGTCATCGGCCGTCAGTTCCGCGCCCGCCGGCAGCATCGTCAAACCCACCAAAGCCACCGTCTTCTCGCCCGACGGCGAACCCGACAATCCGGGCCAGGCCGGTTTGGCGATCGACGGCGACCCCAGCACCTCCTGGCAAACCGACACCTACACCGACGCGGTCCCCTTCCCCAGCTTCAAGAAGGGTGAAGGTTTGATGCTGCAGCTGCCGAAACCCACCGTGGTCGGCACCGTCACCGTCGACGTTTCCAGCACCGGGACCAAGGTGGAGATTCGCTCGTCGCCCACGCCGAACCCGTCACTGCTGGAGGACACCACCGCCCTGACGCCGGCCACGGTGCTCAACCCCGGCCACAACACCATCTCGGTCAAAGCCGCCTCCCCGACATCGAATCTGCTGGTGTGGATCTCCACCCTGGGGACCACCGACGGCAAGAGCCGCGCCGACATCTCGGAGATCACCATCCGGGCCGCGTCCTAACGCGTCCCGATCGGGCCCATCCCGGGTGAAGTGCCGGGTGGCCGGCCATTGGTTACTGTCCGCCCGTGGGTTTGGGGGTCTTCGGAGCGAACG
This sequence comes from Mycobacterium lacus, assembly GCF_010731535.1. NCBI lineage: Bacteria > Bacillati > Actinomycetota > Actinomycetes > Mycobacteriales > Mycobacteriaceae > Mycobacterium > Mycobacterium lacus. Next base: position 4,561,334 of record NZ_AP022581.1, on the reverse strand, counting down.
GCCGGCGCCAACGCAGCGACGCCGAGTTGCTGGCCGCTCACGTCGGCGGCGACCGCTACGCCTTCGAAGAGTTGTTCCACCGTCACCGCCGCCAGCTGCACCGGCTCGCGCGGCTCACCAGCCGCAGTCCCGAGGATGCCGCCGACGCGCTGCAGGACGCGATGCTCAGGGCACACCGCGGGGCGGCTTCGTTTCGCTACGACGCCGCGGTCAGCAGTTGGCTGCACCGCATCGTGGTCAACGCCTGCCTGGATCGGCTGCGGCGCGCCAGCGGCCACCCCACCACCCCGCTCGAGGACGTCTATCCGGTAGCCGATCGGACGGCCCAGGTCGAAACGGCTGTGCTGGTGCAGCGGGCGCTGATGCGGCTTCCCGTCGAGCAACGGGCCGCGGTGGTGGTCGTCGACATGCAGGGCTATTCGATCGCCGACACCGCACGGCTGCTCGGGGTGCCGGAGGGCACGGTCAAGAGCCGATGCGCCCGCGGCCGGGCCCGCCTCGCGCAGCTGCTGGGTTACCTCGACAGCAGCGCCGGCGCCGCTTCCGACCACGCCGCCGGTCAGCGTTGAGGCCGCCGCGCGCATCCTCGGCCGGGCTGTGCATGGCCTCGCGAGTGTGCATGACGGACACTGGGGCGGATGAATACAGCCGAAAACGACCCCCCGGAAGGTCGGCCCGACGCGGCCGGGGACCCACCCCGGACGATTGAGCTGCTCGCCGAGCTGCAGGCCGGTCTGCTGGACGACGAAGTCGCGGCTGGTGTCCGCCGACGAGTCCGCACCGACCCGGAGGCACAACGCATCCTGCGCGCGTTGCACCAGGTCCGCCGCGAGGTCGCCGCCGCCGGAGCCGATGCGGCGTCGGCGCCGGATGCGCCCCCGGATGTCACCGCCCGCGTTCGTGCGGCGCTGAGGGCCGCGGGCGCGAGCCGATCCCCCGCCGCCCACTGCGCCCGCCCGCGCGCCCGCCCCGCCAGGGTGCTCGCCGGCATCGCGGGTTTGTGCGCGGCGGTCGCCGCGATCGGCCTCGGCGCGGCCGCGCTGGTCGACGGGCCCGCCCCCACGCCGAGTGGACCGACCACCGCGGAGCACATCACGGTGTCGACGCCGCCACCGGTGATACCGCTATCGGAGGCGCAGATCCTCGACCTCCTCCGCAGCTCCCCCGACTACGGGCCGCTCGGCGACCCATCACGGCGCGCGTCTTGCCTGAGCGGCCTCGGCTATCCGGCGTCGACACCGGTGCTGGGCGCGCAGCCGATCGACATCAATGCCCGCCCCGGCGTGCTGCTCGTGGTGCCCGGCGGCGCGCCCGACCGGCTAGCAGTTTTCGCCGTCGCCTCGAACTGCAGCGCGGCCGATACCGGGCTGTTGGCCAGTACCGAGGTATCCCGGCCCTAGGCAGCTACGAATGCTATGCATCACCCACGGGAACAGCAATGCCTACGCTTGCGTTCGTAGACGTAGCTTCGAGCGCCTGAAAGGTCCGCATGTCTGTTGATGACGCTATCCACGACGTAATCGTCATTGGTTCCGGTCCCGCCGGATACACCGCAGCCCTGTACGCCGCCCGCGCACAGCTGGCGCCGCTGGTGTTCGAGGGCACCTCGTTCGGCGGCGCGCTGATGACCACGACCGAGGTGGAGAACTATCCGGGCTTCCGCGAGGGCATCACCGGCCCGGAGCTGATGGACGAGATGCGGGAGCAGGCGCTGCGATTCGGCGCCGACCTGCGAATGGAAGACGTCGAGTCGGCGTCGCTGGACGGGCCGGTCAAATCGGTGGTGACCGCCGACGGGCAGACCCACCGAGCCCGGGCCGTCATCCTGGCGATGGGCGCGGCCGCGCGCTATCTGCACGTGCCCGGCGAGCAGGAGTTGCTGGGCCGTGGCGTGAGTTCGTGCGCGACCTGCGACGGGTTCTTCTTCCGCGATCAGGACATCGCGGTGATCGGCGGCGGCGACTCCGCGATGGAGGAGGCCACCTTCCTGACCCGGTTCGCCCGCAGTGTGACGCTGGTACACCGCCGCGACGAGTTCCGGGCGTCGAAGATCATGCTCAATCGCGCCCGCAACAACGACAAGATCCAGTTCGTCACCAACCACACCGTCCTCGCGGTGGAGGGTGACACGACCGTGACCGGGCTGCGCGTGCGTGACACCATTACCGGGGCGGAAACCACCCTGCCGGTGACCGGCGTTTTCGTCGCGATCGGACACGAGCCGCGTTCTCACCTGGTGCGCGACGCCGTCGACCTCGACCCGGACGGCTACGTGCTGGTGCAGGGACGCACCACGAGCACCTCGATGCCCGGCGTGTTCGCCGCCGGCGACCTGGTCGACCGCACCTACCGGCAAGCGGTCACCGCTGCAGGAAGTGGTTGCGCCGCGGCGATCGACGCCGAACGCTGGCTCGCCGAGCACGAAGCAACTTCAGACGCCGACAATGCCGACAAGTTGATTGGAGCACAGCGATGAGCAATGCCGAGAACTCCGGGGCCACGGTCGAGGTTTCCGACGCCTCCTTCGCCGCCGACGTATTGGCCAGCAATAAGCCCGTGCTCGTTGACTTTTGGGCGACCTGGTGTGGACCGTGCAAGATGGTCGCGCCGGTCCTCGAGGAGATTGCCGCCGAGCGGGGCGGCGCACTCACGGTGGCCAAGCTGGACGTGGATGCCAACCCGGAGACCGCGCGCGACTTTCAGGTCGTGTCGATCCCCACGCTGATCCTGTTCAAAGACGGACAGCCGGTGAAACGGATTGTCGGCGCCAAGGGTAAGGCGGCGTTGCTGCGCGAGCTTTCCGACGTGGTTCCCAACCTGAGCTAGCCCCAGTCGAGTTCGCCGGTTCGCCCCTGCTATTAGCCTGGGGTTTTCTTGAAATCGGCAAGGATCTGCGACAATACCGGTTAGCTGTGGTGCATTTGTCAGCCCTGTATTTGTCGGTATTGGCAGTTTGTCCCGGAGGGCCCTTGGTATGTCGAGTCCGCGCCGCGAAGACGGCGATGTGTTGCGCTGTGGCGACCGCAGCGCCGCTGTCACCGAGATCCGGGCTGCGCTGGCTGCGTTGGGAATGTTGGAGAACCCCGACGAAGACCTGACAACTGGCCGACATGTCGCGCTAGAGCTGTTCGACGAGCAACTCGACCAGGCGGTGCGCGCATTCCAGCAGCATCGCGGGCTACTGGTCGATGGTGTCGTCGGGGAGGCCACCTACCGCGCCTTGAAGGAGGCGTCCTACCGGCTCGGCGCCCGCACGCTGTATCACCAGTTCGGTGCGCCTTTGTACGGTGACGACGTCGCCACACTGCAGGCACGGCTGCAGGATCTCGGTTTCTACACCGGTTTGGTGGACGGACATTTCGGGTTGCAGACCCACAACGCCTTGATGTCGTATCAGCGTGAGTACGGTCTTGCCGCCGACGGCATCTGCGGCCCAGAAACGTTGCGTTCCTTATACTTTCTGAGTTCGCGGGTCAGTGGCGGCTCACCGCACGCCATTCGCGAAGAGGAACTGGTCCGCAGCTCCGGGCCGAAACTGTCGGGCAAGCGGATCATCATCGATCCCGGCCGCGGTGGTGCGGACCATGGCCTGATCACACAAGGTCCAACAGGACCGATCAGCGAAGCAGATATCTTGTGGGACTTGGCAAGTCGCCTCGAAGGGCGGATGACCGCCATCGGTATGGAGACGTTTCTGTCCCGGCCGACCAACCGCAGCCCGTCGGACGCAGAACGCGCCGCAACGGCCAACGCCGTCGGTGCGGACCTGATGATCAGCCTGCGCTGCGAAACTCAGGCCTGCCCTTCGGCCAACGGCGTGGCCTCCTTTCACTTCGGCAACTCGCACGGTTCGGTCTCCACCATCGGCCGCAACCTCGCCGATTTCATTCAACGAGAAGTGGTGGCCCGCACCGGTTTACGGGATTGTCGTGTTCATGGCCGGACGTGGGATCTGCTGCGACTGACCCGAATGCCTACCGTTCAGGTCGACGTCGGCTACATCACCAATCCCCGCGATCGTGCGATGTTGGTCTCCACGCAGACCCGCGATGCCATCGCCGAAGGCATCCTCGCCGCGGTCAAGCGGCTCTATCTACTCGGCAAGAACGACCGTCCAACTGGCACTTTCACCTTTGCCGAGCTGCTTGCCCACGAGCTGTCGGTCGAGCGCGCGAGCAGGCTCGGCGGTACGTAACGCCGCTTCCTAGATCCTGAGCTCGGGGGTCTGCAAGGCGTTTCCCGTGGCAGACCCCGCGCCGACCGGCTGTTGTAGCTGAGCATTCTCGAGCAGGCGCTCCAGGGCTGCTTCGACTTCGGCCTTCCACCCCAGGCCCTTGTCCAGCTCGAGCCGCAAGCGCGGGAAGTACGGGTGCTCCGCCACCACGACGAAACCCACGTCCCGCAAGAAATCCGCGTCGATGACGCAATGGTCGACCGTGCAGTCGCCAAGCGCTTCCAGCACCGGCCGGACGTCCACGTCCGCCGTCCGCGGATCCAGCTCGCTGGCCGCGGGCGTGCGTCCAAAGGCTTCCAATGCCCGGACGCCGCGCCGCACCAACTCGTCGATCACCCGAGCGATGAGCGCGTGCGGCAGATCGTCGGCGGCTTGTCCCTGCTCGATACCCATCGATGTCAGCAGCACCGCATCCGCGGACACCGGGGCGGTGGGAAACCGGTGCGCCCGCGGTACAGCGCGCGGAGGAGCGTAGAGCACATAGCCCAAACACGGCGGTTCGGCGTGGCTGCGTTCGTCCGGCATCGCCGTCGCAACCTGACCGCAGGAGCCCCACTCCAGCATCACCATCGACAACCAGGCTTCCTTTTCGAATTCCGGGTCGGCGAGATGGTCGTCCTTGCCAAGGACCGCGGGGTCGACCTCCCAGAAGACGCAGCGGCGCGCATGCTTGGGAAGCTGCTCGAAGGCCTCGAGCCGCAGCGGCGTGATTCGAGCAGACACTAGTCTCCTGGCCTCCGTGCGGTACCTCAGCCAACCGCCCCGCTCCTCCGCGGGCCGCCACGCGGCCCGCGGAGTCGCCCGGCGGTTGCCCGGCTCTCCCCTGGCCGATGTGTATCAGCAACCTCTCCAGGATAAGAGAGTTGGATGCGATCGGGCCAGTATTGGCGCTGTCACGCGAGCCGTCATGTGAGCCGCCCACATGGGTGGGCCGGTCGGATATGAAATGGCTTGACGCACAAAGTTTTCTGTCGAATTGTTGTGCCGGAGGGCGTTGTCCGCGAACCCCGTTCCCGACGCCACTGTCACAGTGACGTAATTACAGAATGTTCCTGTTCAAGCGTTATCCGTGGCCATCAGACCGACGATGCGCTGCAGGTCGTCCACCGAACCGAACTCCACCACGATCTTGCCTTTGCGTTTGCCGAGACTGACGGTTACCCGGGTGTCGAAGGCGTTCGACAGTCGCTCAGCAACGTCTTGGAGGCCAGGCATCTGGATCGGCTTGCGCCGCGGCGGAGTCGGCGCCGCGTCCGGCCGATGGGCCTCGTGGTTGGCCAGGGTGACTGCCTCTTCGGTGGCGCGCACGGACATGCCTTCCGCGACGATCCGGCTCGCCAGTTCCTCCTGTGCGTCGGGGCCGGCCTCCAGCGACAGCAGCGCGCGGGCGTGGCCGGCGGACAGCACGCCCGCCGCGACCCGGCGCTGCACCGGGATCGGCAGCTTGAGCAACCGGATCATGTTCGTGATCAGCGGCCGCGAGCGGCCGATGCGTGCGGCGAGTTCATCGTGGGTGACGCCGAACTCGTCGAGCAGTTGCTGGTATGCCGCGGCCTCTTCCAAGGGGTTCAGCTGCACCCGGTGGATGTTTTCCAGAAGGGCGTCGCGCAGCAGGTTGTCGTCGCCGGTCTCGCGGACGATGGCGGGGATGGTCGCCAGGCCCGCCTCTTGGGCCGCCCGCCAGCGCCGCTCCCCCATCACGATCTGATAGTGCGCGCCGCTTCGCGAGCCCTCGATCGCTCGCACCACGATCGGCTGCAGGAGCCCGAACTCGCGGATGGAGTGCACCAGCTCCGACAGCGCCTCCTCGTCGAACACCTGCCGGGGTTGGCGGGGGTTGGCCTCGATCGCATTCGGCGGGATCTCTCGGTATACCGCACCTATCGCGGCGCCATCCGGTCCCGGCCCGCCGATCACCACGTCCGCGGCCGCGGTCCCCATTCGTGGACCGAACGCCGAAATCCCGGAGTCGCCGTCGGCGGGACCGGTCGGGATGAGCGAAGCCAGGCCCCGGCCGAGGCCGCCCTTCTTGCGTGACGGCTGCGTCATGGTCGTCCCTTCGCGGATCGGGGTTGGTCACGTTCGGCGAGTTCGCGGCTTGCGTCGAGGTAGCTCATCGCGCCTCGCGAACCGGGATCGTAATCGATGATCGTCATGCTGTAGCCTGGCGCCTCCGAAACCTTGACGCTGCGCGGGATCACGGTGCGCAACACCTTGCTTCCGAAGTACCGGCGCACCTCCGCGGCCACCTGGTCGGCGAGCTTCGTCCGGCCGTCGTACATGGTAAGGATCACGGTGGTCACCTCGAGCTGCGGATTGAGGTGGGCCTTCACCATCTCGATGTTGCGCATCAGTTGTGACACGCCCTCGAGCGCGTAGTACTCGCACTGGATCGGAATCATCACCTCGGGCGCGGCCACGAGCGCGTTGATCGTCAGCAACCCGAGCGACGGGGGGCAGTCCACGAAGACGTAGTCGAAGTCGAAGTTGTCGAGCTCTGCCAACGCGGTGCGCAACCGGTTCTCGCGCGCCACCATGCTCACCAGTTCGATCTCCGCTCCAGCCAGGTCGATGGTGGCCGGAACGCAGAACAGTCGTTCGCTGTGCGGGCTGCGTCGCAACGCCGTCTGCAATGGGACCTCCCCGAGGAGTACCTCGTACGAGGATGGTGTGCCGGACTGCCGGTCGGTGATGCCGAGGGCCGTGCTCGCGTTGCCCTGGGGATCGAGATCGAGAACGAGCGTCTTGAGTCCCTGCACGGCAAGCGCGGCGGCCAGGTTGACCGCGGTGGTGGTCTTGCCCACGCCGCCCTTCTGGTTCGCGATGGTGAACACCCGACGGTGTGGGGGCCGAGGCAACGGCTCGTGCGTGGTGTGCAGGATCCGCATGGCGCGCTCCGCGGCCGCGCCGATCGGGGTGTCGAGGTCGGTCGATGTTTCACGTGAAACATCGACCGCGGGATTGTGTGCGGCCGCGGGTCCGGACTCGGCTACGCCGTGGACCACTCCCGCTACCGGGGCGGGCGGTTCGCCCGGTGTTGGGCCGAGCGACGTTCGCGTAGCAGGGGCCGGGCCCCGCGGAGGCCTCATGCCGTCCCCCTGTTCTCTTTCGGGATGCGCTGTCCGTCCGGTTTGCGTGCCGGTTTGTGCCGCGCCTCCGCGCCGCGCCGGGCGAGCACCACGGTTGTGGGCGGCCGCAAATAGTTCGCGCCACATGTGATCACCCTGACATCGACGGCGCCCGATGCGGCCATCACACGCCGGTGTTCGTGTACTTCTTCGGAGGCGCGCTCCCCCTTGATCGCGAGCATCCGCCCGTTCGGCCGTAGCAACGGCATACTCCATTTCGTCAATTTGTCCAACGCCGCCACCGCCCGCGACACCGCGGCGTCGCAACCGCCCACCTGCTCCTGTACCCAGGGCTCCTCCGCTCGCCCGCGGACCACGTCGGCAGCCAGGCCGAGGTCGGCGACAACCTCGCGAAGAAACTCAACGCGGCGCAGTAGCGGCTCGAGGAGAATCACCCGGAGGTCGGCTCGCGCAATCGCCACCGGGATGCCCGGCAAGCCGGCTCCGCTCCCGATGTCGATGACCCGGTCACCCGATTCGAGAAGCTCCGCGATCGTCGCGCTGTTCAGCAGATGCCGCTCCCACAACCGGCCGGCCTCGCGCGGCCCCAGCACCCCGCGGTCCACCCCGGCGCCCGCCAGCGCTTGGGCGTAGCGCCGGGCAAGGTCGAGCCGCGGACCGAAGACCTCGAAGGCAGCCGCCGGCACGTCATCGCCCTCGAAGGCAGCCGCCGACGCGGGCGCTGCCCGCTCGCGGGGGCCGACATGTTTCACGTGAAACATTCCTTCGGTCTTGCGGGCTCCCACGGCCCGCGTGAACTACACAGCTGTAACTCCGCTTCCGTCGCGGCGTCAGTCAGGCAAGACAACGACTCGGCGTGACGGCTCCACGCCCTCGCTTTCGCTGTGCACGCCCGGCACGGCCGCCACCGCGTCGTGAACGATCTTCCGCTCGAACGGCGTCATCGGGGCCAACTCCTCGCGCTGACCGGTGGACAGCACCCGCTGCGCCACCTTATCGCCCAGCGCCGCCAATTCCTCACGGCGCCGACGCCGCCAGCTCGCGATGTCGAGCATCAACCGGCTCCGCACTCCCGTCTTCTGGTGCACCGCCAGCCGAGTGAGTTCCTGCAGAGCGTCGAGCACCTCGCCGGTACGGCCCACCAACTTGTTCAGGTCGTCGCTGCCGTCGATGCTCACCACGGCGCGGTTGCCCTCGACATCCAGATCGATGTCGCCGTCGAAGTCCAGCAGATCCAACAGCTCTTCCAGATAGTCGCCGGCGATCTCCCCCTCCGCGACTAGGCGCTCCTCCAGATCGTCGGCCTCGTCCGCATCCGCGTCTGCGGCCGCCGCGCCCTCTGGCGCATGCCCGGTCGGCTGTTCTGTGTCATCGGTCTCGGTGTCGAGCTCGGTCGTGTTGGCGTCCGTCATGGCGTTCTCTCCCTCATCCACGGGTCCGTCTTCTTGTCGGGCCGCTCCGCCGCGCCCCGCAGAGTTTTCGTCAACGTTTGCGTCGCTTCGGGCGCGCACCGGGGCGCGGGGTTCGGCTGCTGCGGCTGATGTTGCGCCCGGCGGGATTCGGCTTGTTCGTTTCGGCCTTCGCCTGCTCGCTCTCGGGCGTCTGGCTGTCGGTGTCCGTCTTGCTGGAATTGGCCTCCGCGTCGTCGCCGCTGCCGCTCGACGAACCGTCGCTCTTTCCCGGTGCCGCCTTGGCAGCGCGCTTGGGTTTGGCTCCCGGTGCCGGGGCGTTCGCCGCCCGGCGCTGCAGGGCCTCCTGTCGCTTCGCCTCGTCCTCCCGTTCGATCATGCCGAACACATAGTGCTGCTGACCGAAGGTCCAGATGTTGTTGGCGAACCAGTACAAGATGATCGCCAACGGAAGGAACGGCCCACCGACCACCACCCCGAGCGGAAACACATACAGCGCCAGCTTGTTCATCATCGCGGTCTGTGGGTTCGCGGCCGCCTCCGGACTTTGTCGCGCGACCGATGCTCGACTGTTGAAATAGGTCGCGATGCCGGCCAGGATCATCACCGGGGCGCCCACCGCGATTACCGCCGGACGACTGAAATCGACGAACGCGTCCAACCCGGACCGTTGCGTCATGTACGCACCGATCGGAGCACCGAACAAGTTGGCGTCCAGGAAGTGGCCGACATCGGTCGGGGTGAACACGTAGTTGCCGGTGAGCCGGTTCTCGATCACCGACATGTGCGGCTGGCCGAAGCCTCCTGTCGTGCGATTGAACGAGCGCAGCACGTGATACAACCCCAGAAACACCGGGATCTGCGCCAGCATCGGCAAGCAACCGAGGATGGGGTTGAAGCCGTGCTCACGCTGTAACTTCTGCATTTCGAGCGCCATGCGCTGACGATCCTTGCCGTACTTCTTTTGCAGCGCCTTGATCTGCGGTTGGAGTTCCTGCATTTGCCGGGTGGTGCGGATCTGGCGCACGAACGGCTTGTAGAGCAACGCCCGCAAAGTGAAGACCAGGAACATCACCGACAGCGCCCAGGCGAAAAAATTCGATGGCCCCAGCACGAACCCGAACAGCTTGTACCAAAGCCACATGATCCACGACACCGGGTAGTAGACGAAGTCGAGGCTGAAGAAATCAAACAACAGATTCACTCTCCGCTTGCTTCGCTGGGGGGTCCCAGCCATTACCGGCATCATCGGAGTCAGCCCCGGACCCCCGGCGCTCGGGTATTGGGTCCCACCCTCCTTGATGCCACGGTCCGCACTTGAGGAGCCTGACCGTCGTCAGCCAGCTCCCCCTAATGACGCCGTACTCGCCGAGAGCGTCCACGGCGTACTGACTGCAGGTGGGCACAAATCGGCACGACGCCGGACGCAGCGGTGAAATCATGTGCCGATAGAGTTCGATGAGGAAAATCAATCCGCGCGCTGCCCCCCTGCCGGCGCCATGGGCCACGCTCCGGTATCTGTGCGCCGATCCCCTCACCGCTGCGTTCCCGCCAACTCGAACGCGCGGCGCAACCCGGTTTGCAGCTCTTGTTCCAACCGTGCCGACGACACCTGTCGACTGCTTGGCAGCGCCCGGATCACTACCTGATCGGACGGGTCGAGAAGGCCCACCAAGGCGCGGGCGACGTGGCGGAGCCGACGCGCCACTCGATGGCGCTCGACGGCCGAACCCACCGGCTTGGCGATAATCAGCCCGACGCGCGGGCCCTTTCCCGGTTCGCGATCACCGCCCCGTCGAACGTGAACGATCACGTCGGGCTGCACACCACGCATCCCGTACTTCACCGTCTCGTCGAACTCGGTAGACCGCCTCATGCGGTTGCGTGCGGAAAGCACCGCCAAGAAACCTGGCCGTTGTGATCAGGCAGTCAACGCGCGGCGACCTTTGCGGCGCCGGTTGGATACGATCGAGCGCCCGGCCCGGGTGCGCATCCGCAACCGGAAACCGTGCACCCGGGCTCGGCGCCGGTTGTTCGGCTGGAAGGTCCGCTTGCCCTTGGCCACGGCGTTCTCCTCGCTATGTCTGCATCGCCATCCGGCCGCTTATGCTTTGCAACTGCATTGGTCCGCAGGTCGGGCGGGCGTGGTCTCGCTGCTGGCCGGCGCGGTCGCCAGACATTTCATCCGGGTCGCAGCCGTATCGCCGACTTTCGGGCGACTGTTTGAGGGTACTGACGAGCCTTCGCCCGGTCAAACTTGGCGCAGCCCAACGGACCCGCCCCAAACTGCATGGGCGGCAAGCCGTACTGCCGCAACGCAAGCCAAAGCCTCGCGGTCGCGGAAAAGAACCCGCCAGATTGCAACGGAACTGTTGGCAGCCGCACGGAAAACTGTTAGCTTCGGGCGGTGAAGTTTTGCCGCCGTTTCGCCCGAAACGGCCGGTGCACAACGAAGCGAGGATGGCGGATCAACTAGCTGCGCGGATAACCTTCATGGTTGTCTTCAGCCCGGAGATCGCGAGCCGTTGCCGGTAGGCTGCGGCACGTTTACCGTCGTCCTTTCCACATCTGTGGATAAGCATGTGGACAGTTGTCACCAACAACAGTTGTCCTTCGGCCCAGACATTCCAAGGACCAGGGAGATGCGTCGTTGACTGATGACCCCGGTTCTGGTTTCAGCACCGTATGGAACGCGGTCGTCTCCGAACTCAACGGCGAACCGAACTCTGACGGCGTCGTGACGACTGGCACTACGCTGACCGCGCCCCTGACCCCACAGCAAAGAGCCTGGCTAAATCTCGTCCAACCGCTCACCATCGTCGAGGGGTTTGCCCTGCTGTCGGTGCCGAGCAGCTTCGTGCAAAACGAGATCGAACGTCACCTGCGCACCCCGATCACCGACGCACTGAGCCGCCGACTCGGGCACGAGGTACGACTCGGCGTGCGCATCGCACCGCCAACTCCCGCCGACGACGTCGACGACCCTGCTCTCGCACCACCCGACGATCCCGGTACCGACCCCGACGAGACGGACGAAAACGGTGAAAACCCCGGCGGTGCTCGGCGCAGCTGGCCGGCTTACTTCACGGAACGTCCGCACAACGCCGACCCCGCTGCAATCAGCGGAACCAGCCTCAACCGCCGATACACCTTCGACACGTTCGTCATCGGTGCCTCCAATCGATTCGCCCATGCCGCCGCCCTGGCCATCGCCGAAGCACCGGCCCGCGCCTACAACCCCCTCTTCATCTGGGGCGAGTCCGGCCTCGGCAAGACGCACCTGTTACACGCAGCCGGCAACTACGCGCAGCGCCTGTTCTCCGGGATGCGGGTCAAGTACGTCTCCACCGAAGAATTCACGAACGACTTCATCAACTCGCTACGTGATGACCGCAAAGTCGCCTTCAAACGCAGCTACCGCGATGTCGACGTGCTCCTCGTCGACGACATCCAATTCATCGAGGGCAAAGAAGGCATCCAAGAAGAGTTTTTCCACACCTTCAACACGCTGCACAACGCGAACAAGCAGATTGTCATCTCATCGGACCGCCCGCCCAAGCAGCTCGCCACCCTCGAAGACCGACTGAGAACCCGTTTCGAGTGGGGGCTGATTACCGACGTTCAGCCCCCCGAGCTCGAAACCCGCATCGCCATCCTGCGCAAGAAAGCACAAATGGAACGGCTCGCGGTGCCCGACGACGTACTCGAGCTGATCGCCAGCAGCATCGAACGCAACATCCGCGAACTCGAAGGTGCGCTCATCCGGGTCACCGCGTTCGCCTCGTTGAACAAGACGCCCATCGACAAGGCCCTAGCCGAGATTGTGCTTCGCGACCTGATCGCCGACGCCAGCACCATGCAGATCAGCGCGGCGACGATCATGGCCGCCACCGCCGAATACTTCGACACCACGGTGGAAGAATTGCGCGGCCCGGGTAAAACGCGGGCCCTGGCGCAGTCGCGGCAAATCGCGATGTACCTTTGCCGTGAACTCACCGACCTGTCACTGCCCAAGATCGGCCAGGCGTTCGGCCGTGACCACACCACGGTCATGTACGCCCAACGCAAGATCTTGTCCGAGATGGCCGAACGCCGAGAGGTTTTTGATCACGTCAAAGAACTCACCACGCGGATACGGCAGCGCTCCAAGCGTTGACTGTCGGTAATTTTCTTCAAACAACTTCCTTCCCGGCGGTCGCACCAGCCCCATCCCCGGCGGTGTGCGCATCCTTGTGTACAAGGTCGGCCAACCATGCCGAATCCGTGGTAGTTCGGTGCACAGCCCCGTTGCATCCCCAGGGCGCCAACACACAGCACCCAGTTATCCACGCGCTCGTCCACACCCCCAGCTCACCCCTAGCAGCGTCAAGACCAAACTGTCCCCAATATGCACAACCCTTACTACTAATATTGAGATCATTTCGTAGTTTTCCCTTTGAAGTACGGCGCTGGGGACACCTCTTGCACAGGCCCCAGCACAGCCGCCGGACGAGCATGGTTGGTGAGGCTTGTCACCGTTAGCGATTAGCTTTCAAGTTGGCGCTAGAAGCTCTACGGTTGTTGTTCGACTGCCGTTGCGGGCGCCGGGTCGGATGGCATGCCACCGGCGTCCGCCAGCGGGGCCCCAACGCTAGCGGGCAAGCTAGCCATCGATTTTCGACTCGTTGTTAGGCGAAGGGACGCTATGGACGCGGCGATGACAAGAGCCGGCCTTACCGATCTGAAGTTTCGGCTGGCGCGTGAGTCCTTTGCTGATGCGGTGTCGTGGGTGGCGAAAAACCTTCCCACCCGGCCGGCCGTACCGGTGTTGTCGGGGGTGTTGTTAACCGCCTCGGACCGGGGCTTGACGATCTCCGGATTCGACTACGAGGTGTCCGCCGAGGCACAGATTGCAGCTGAAATCGATTCTCCCGGAACAGTTTTGGTGTCTGGACGGTTGTTGTCCGACATCACCCGGGCGCTACCGAACAAGCCCGTTGACTTCTATGTGGACGGCAACCGGGTCTCGCTGACCTGCGGAAATGCCAGGTTCTCGTTGCCGACGATGGCGGTCGAGGACTACCCGACGCTGCCCACCCTTCCGGAAGACACCGGGACGTTGCCGGCGGAGCTGTTCGCCGAGGCGATCGGTCAGGTCGCCATTGCGGCAGGCCGCGACGATACGTTGCCCATGCTGACGGGTATCCGGGTCGAGATCTCCGGTGAGACGGTCGTTTTGGCCGCCACCGACAGATTTCGTCTGGCGGTCCGCGAGCTGACATGGTCGGCGTTGTCACCCGATGTCGAAGCGGCGGTGCTGGTGCCGGCCAAGACGCTGGCGGAGGCCGCCAAAGGCGGGACCGATGGTTCCGATGTTCGTCTGTCGCTGGGGGCCGGAATGGGCGTCGGGAAGGATGGGTTGCTCGGCATCAGCGGCAACGGCAAGCGCAGCACCACCCGCCTGCTTGACGCGGAGTTCCCGAAGTTTCGGCAGTTGTTGCCGGCCGAACACACCGCGGTGGCCACTATCGATGTGGCCGAGTTGACCGAGGCGATCAAGTTGGTCGCCTTGGTGGCAGATCGGGGCGCACAGGTGCGCATGCAGTTTACGGACGGCATGCTACGGCTGTCCGCCGGCGCCGACGATGTCGGTCGCGCCGAGGAGGACCTTGCCGTCGACTTCGTCGGGGAACCGCTGACGATCGCGTTCAACCCGAATTATCTGACCGATGGCTTGGGGTCGCTGCATTCGGAGCGGGTGTCGTTCGGTTTCACGTCCCCGGGTAAGCCCGCCTTGCTGCGCCCGGTGTCGGATGACGACTGCCCGGTGACGGGCAGCGGTCCCTTCCCCGCCGTGCCGACCGACTACGTCTACCTGTTGATGCCGGTTCGGTTACCGGGTTGATCGCGGTTCCGGCGAAAAGGCGTCAAAGCAGGTGTACGTCCGGCATTTGGGATTGCGTGACTTTCGATCCTGGGCCCGCGCGGACCTCGAATTGTGGCCAGGCCGCACGGTGTTCGTCGGACCCAATGGCTTTGGCAAGACTAATCTAGTTGAGGCGCTGTGGTTTTCGTCGACTCTTGGATCGCACCGGGTGGGGACGGATATGCCGCTGATTCGCGCGGGCGCCGAGCGCGCCGTGGTGTCGACGATTGTCGTGAACGAGGGCAGGGAGTGTGCGGTTGACCTGGAGATCGCCGCCGGGCGGGCCAACAAGGCACGGTTGAACCGGTCGCCGGTGCGCAGCACGCGCGACGTGATCGGAGTGTTGCGGGCCGTGTTGTTCGCCCCGGAAGACCTGGCTTTGGTTCGTGGCGATCCGGCGGCGCGGCGCCGTTATCTGGATGACCTGGCGACCGTGCGCCGGCCAACGATCGCGGGCGTACGGGCCGATTACGAGAGGGTGCTACGCCAGCGGACCGCGCTGCTGAAGTCCGTGACGGGTGCACGGTACCGAGGCGACCGCGCAGTGCTGGACACACTCGACGTGTGGGACAGTCGCCTGGCCGAGCACGGCGCCGCATTGATGTCCGCCCGTATCGATTTGGTGAATCAGCTGGCGCCGGAACTGGAAAAGGCGTACCAGCATTTGGCGCCGGGATCGGGTACGGCTTCGATCGGTTATCGCGCCAGCGTGCATGGTTTAGGCGACGAATCCGATCGTGAGTTTCTCGAAGCGGCGTTGTTGGCCGCACTGGTGGCGCGGCGCGACGCCGAACTAGAGCGGGGGATGTGTCTGGTTGGTCCACACCGGGACGACCTGGAATTGCACCTGGGTGATCAACCCGCCAAAGGCTTTGCCAGCCATGGGGAATCGTGGTCGTTGGCGGTGGCGCTGCGGTTGGCGTCCCACGAGCTGTTGCGTGCGGATGGTGGCGAGCCGGTGCTCTTACTCGACGACGTATTCGCGGAACTGGACGACGCCCGTCGTCGCGCGTTGGCGACGGTCGCGGAATCGGCCGAGCAGGTCTTGGTGACCGCGGCGGTGCTGGACGACATCCCCGGGGGCTGGGACGCTAGGCGGGTGTGTATCGATCTGCGTGAGGGGGACACCGGTCGGGTATCGGTGGTGCAACCGTGACCGGCTGCGGCGACGGCAGTGATGTCGATTTGGTCAGGCGGACGCTGGAGGAAGCGCGGGCGGCCGCGCGGGCGCGCGGACAGAATGCCGGGCTGGGGCGCGCGGTGCCGGTTGCGCCGCGCGGTGTGCCCGGGCGGCGGCGGAGCTGGTCGGGACCCGGCCCCGACGTGCGTGACCCGCAACCGCTGGGTAGGGCGGCGCGCGAGTTGGCGAAAAAACGGGGCTGGTTGGTGCGCGTTGCCGAGGGCACCGTGCTCGGTCAGTGGAGTTCGGTGGTCGGGCAGCAGATCGCCGATCACGCCACCCCGACTGCGCTGGTCGATGGCGTGCTGAGTGTGACGGCGGAATCGACCGCGTGGGCCACCCAGTTGCGAATCATGCAAGGTCAGTTGCTGGCCAGGATCGCGGCCGCCGTCGGCAACGGCGTGGTGACCTCGGTGAAAATCACCGGTCCGGCGGCGCCGTCGTGGCGCAAGGGACCGCGGCACATCGCCGGCCGCGGGCCGCGCGACACGTATGGCTGAGCCCAGCCCGGCGGGTCGAACAAGCGAGGGGCGGCCAGCGGCTCAGAGCCGCTAAGACGGGACGGACCGCCGTCGCCGACGTCGGGACGCGACGGGAATAAAGATATCGAGCACACGGCGCGGCCAGATAGGTAGAAACGCGCCCGGAGAACCGGTGCGGAGGCCCGATCACGGTAGAGTGGATGGATGCGACCGCTGCGGTGACTGAACCGCTCGCATGCAACCCCAAGGAGAGCATTCGGACCGTGGCTGCCCAGAAGAAGAAGGCCCAAGACGAGTACGACGCCGCATCCATCACCATCCTCGAAGGGCTCGAGGCGGTTCGCAAACGCCCGGGCATGTACATCGGGTCCACCGGCGAGCGTGGGTTGCACCACCTTGTCTGGGAGGTCGTGGACAACGCGGTCGACGAGGCGATGGCCGGTTACGCAACCACCGTGAACGTGACCCTGCTCGAGGACGGCGGAGTCGAAGTCGCCGACGACGGCCGCGGCATCCCGGTCGCGATGCACGCCTCGGGGATACCCACCGTCGACGTCGTCATGACGCAACTGCACGCCGGCGGCAAGTTCGACTCCGACGCCTATGCGATATCGGGTGGTTTGCACGGCGTCGGGGTTTCGGTGGTCAACGCGCTTTCCACCCGCCTCGAGGTCGAGATCAAGCGTGACGGGTACGAGTGGACGCAGACCTACAAGCAGTCGGAACCGGTGGGCCTGCAGAAAGGGGCGGCGACCAAGAAGACCGGTTCCACGGTGCGGTTCTGGGCCGACCCCAACGTGTTCGAGACCACGGAGTACGACTTCGAAACCGTCGCGCGCCGGCTGCAGGAAATGGCGTTCCTCAACAAGGGGCTGACCATCAATCTCACCGACGAGCGCGTCACCCAGGACGAGGTCGTCGACGAGGTCGTCAGCGACGTCGCCGAGGCACCGAAATCGGCCAGCGAACGTGCCGCCGAATCCGCTGCGCCGCATAAGGTCAAGCGCCGCACGTTTCACTACCCTGGCGGCCTGGTCGACTACGTCAAGCACATCAACCGCACCAAGAACGCCATTCACGGCAGCATCGTGGATTTCTCCGGCAAGGGGCCTGGCCACGAAGTCGAGATCGCGATGCAGTGGAATGCCGGCTACTCGGAGTCGGTGCACACCTTCGCCAACACGATCAACACCCACGAAGGCGGGACCCACGAAGAGGGCTTTCGCAGCGCACTGACGTCCGTGGTGAACAAATACGCCAAGGATCGCAAACTGTTGAAGGACAAGGACCCCAACCTGACCGGCGACGACATCCGTGAAGGCCTGGCCGCGGTCATTTCGGTCAAGGTCAGCGAACCGCAGTTCGAGGGCCAGACCAAGACCAAGCTCGGCAACACCGAAGTCAAGTCGTTTGTCCAGAAAGTCTGCAACGAGCAGCTGACACACTGGTTCGAGGCCAACCCCGCGGATGCCAAAGTCGTTGTCAACAAGGCGGTTTCCTCGGCGCAAGCCCGCATCGCGGCTCGTAAGGCACGAGAATTGGTGCGCCGCAAGAGCGCCACCGACCTTGGTGGACTACCGGGCAAGCTGGCCGACTGCCGTTCGACCGATCCCCGCAAGTCGGAACTGTATGTAGTAGAAGGTGACTCGGCCGGCGGCTCGGCCAAAAGTGGCCGTGATTCGATGTTCCAAGCGATCCTTCCGTTGCGCGGCAAGATCATCAACGTCGAGAAAGCCCGGATCGACCGGGTGCTGAAGAACACCGAAGTCCAGGCGATCATCACTGCGCTCGGTACCGGGATTCATGACGAATTCGACATCACCAAATTGCGCTACCACAAGATCGTGCTGATGGCCGACGCCGACGTGGACGGCCAGCACATCTCCACGTTGTTGCTGACGTTGTTGTTCCGGTTCATGCGACCGCTGATCGAGAACGGGCATGTGTTCCTGGCGCAGCCGCCGTTGTACAAGCTGAAGTGGCAGCGCAGCGATCCCGAGTTCGCCTACTCCGACCGCGAGCGCGACGGCCTGCTGGAGGCGGGGCTGAAGGCCGGCAAGAAGATCAACAAGGAGGACGGCATCCAGCGCTACAAGGGTCTGGGTGAAATGGACGCCAAGGAGTTGTGGGAAACCACGATGGATCCGTCGGTTCGGGTGCTGCGTCAGGTCACCCTGGACGACGCCGCGTCCGCCGACGAGCTGTTCTCCATCCTGATGGGCGAGGATGTCGATGCCCGACGCAGCTTTATCACTCGCAATGCCAAAGACGTTCGCTTTCTCGACGTTTAGGACTGCCTAGATGACAGACACCACGTTGCTGCCGGGTGACGACTCGGTCGACCGGATCGAGCCGGTCGACATTCAGCAGGAGATGCAGCGCAGCTACATCGATTACGCGATGAGCGTGATCGTCGGCCGCGCGCTGCCGGAGGTGCGCGACGGCCTCAAACCGGTGCATCGCCGCGTGCTGTACGCGATGTTCGACTCCGGGTTCCGCCCGGACCGCAGCCACGCCAAGTCGGCGCGATCGGTCGCCGAGACGATGGGCAACTACCACCCGCACGGCGACGCCTCGATCTACGACACCCTGGTCCGGATGGCGCAGCCGTGGTCGCTGCGTTATCCGCTCGTCGACGGGCAGGGCAACTTCGGCTCCCCGGGCAACGACCCTCCGGCGGCGATGAGGTACTGCGTCTCCGCAGATGCGTTGGTGCGCTTGTCTTTTGGGCAGTCGATGCGGATTGGCGATGTGGTTCCGAAAGCCCGACCCAACTCCGACAATGCGGTCGAGCTGAAGGTCCTGGACCGGCACGGCAATCCCGTTATCGCCGATCGCCTGTTTCATTCGGGCGAGCATCAGACGTACACGGTGCGTACCGCCGAGGGCTACGAACTCACCGGCACCGCCAATCACCCGTTGCTGTGCCTGGTCGATGTCGGCGGGGTGCCGACGCTGTTGTGGAAGCTGATCGAAGAGATTCGACCCGACGATTACGTCGTGTTGCAGCGGACCCCGCCCGTGGAGTTCGGTCCCGCTGAGTGGCACTCCGTGATGGAGGCCCTGTTGTTGGGTGCGTTCATCAGTGAGGGTTTCGTATCCGAGCGGTGTGCCGGCTTCGACAATCTCGACCGCGACTACTTCGCAATGGTGGCCGGTGCTTACCATGCGGTGGTCGGCGGCAAAAGCCGTATTTACCAGACGACCAATGCATCGGGCTGTCGGATGCACGTGCTCCGCAGCGTCGGGTGCCAGTCGGCAGACAAGTATGTGCCGGAATGGATGTGGCATGCGCCCGCTGCCGTCAAGCGCGTCTTCTTACAGGCTCTCTTCGAAGGCGATGGAACCTGCTCCGTGTTGCCGCGCAATACGATTCAGATCTCGTACTCAACGCGCAGTGAACAGCTGGCCAAAGATGTGCAGCAGATGTTGCTGGAGTTCGGGGTAGTATCGCGCCGGTACCGCCACGCCGTCGGCGAGCACAAGGTCGTCATCACCAATCGAACCCAAGCCGAACTGTTCGCTACCCGAGTCGGTTTCGGCGGCGCCAAGCAGACCAAGCTAACCACGATCCTGTCGTCCATGCCACCATGCGCCGGGATGGACGCCGATCATGTCCCCGGACTGGCGGCCTTCGTTCGCAAGCACTGCGGTAGCCGGTGGGTCGACAAAGATTGGCTCAACCGCCACAACGTCGACCGGATCCAAGGTTGGCGCACCCGCGGCCACGAGATCCTCTCGCACATCGCCGACCCCGACGTGCGTGCGATCGCGACCGAGCTCACCGACGGCCGGTTCTATTACGCGCGCGTCGCGTCGGTGACCGAAGCCGGCATCCAACCCGTCTACAGCCTGCGTGTCGACACCGACGACCACGCCTTCGTCACCAACGGGTTCGTCAGCCACAACACCGAGGCCCGGCTGACCCCGCTCGCGATGGAGATGCTGCGCGAAATCGACGAGGAGACAGTCGATTTCATCCCCAACTACGACGGCCGGGTGCAAGAGCCGACGGTGTTGCCCAGCCGATTCCCCAACCTGCTGGCCAACGGCTCCGGCGGCATCGCCGTCGGCATGGCCACCAACATCCCGCCACACAACCTACGCGAGCTCGCCGACGCGGTGTTCTGGTGCCTGGAAAACCACGACGCCGACGAGGAAGCCACCCTGGCCGCCGTCTGCGAACGGGTCAAGGGCCCCGACTTCCCCACGGCGGGCTTAATCGTTGGTACCCAAGGGATTCACGACGCCTATACCACCGGACGCGGCTCCATCAGGATGCGTGGCGTGGTGGAGATCGAGGAGGACTCCCGCGGCCGCACCTCGATCGTCATCACCGAGCTGCCCTATCAGGTGAACCACGACAACTTCATCACCTCGATCGCCGAACAGGTCCGCGACGGCAAGCTCACGGGCATCTCCAACGTCGAAGACCAAGGCAGCGACCGGGTCGGCGTACGCATTGTCATCGAGCTCAAGCGCGACGCCGTGGCCAAGGTGGTGCTCAACAACCTCTACAAGCACACCCAGCTGCAGACCAGCTTCGGCGCCAACATGCTGTCGATCGTCGACGGTGTGCCCCGCACCCTGCGGCTGGATCAGATGATCCGCCACTACGTCGCCCACCAACTCGACGTCATCGTGCGGCGCACCACCTACCGGCTGCGCAAGGCCAACGAGCGGGCCCACATCCTGCGCGGCCTGGTCAAGGCGCTCGATGCGCTCGACGAAGTCATCGCCCTGATCCGCGCCTCGGAGAACGTGGACATCGCCCGGGCCGGACTGATCGAGCTGCTCGACATCGACGAAATCCAGGCGCAGGCCATCCTGGACATGCAGCTGCGTCGACTGGCCGCCCTAGAGCGCCAGCGCATCATCGACGACCTGGCCAAGATCGAGGCCGAGATCGCCGACCTTGAAGACATCCTGGCCAAACCGGAGCGGCAGCGCGGCATCGTGCGCGACGAGCTCGGCGAGATCGCCGACAAGCACGGCGACGACCGCCGCACCCGGATCATCGCGGCCGACGGCGAGGTCAGCGACGAGGACCTGATCGCCCGCGAGGACGTCGTCGTCACCATCACCGAGACCGGATACGCCAAGCGCACCAAGACGGACCTGTACCGCAGCCAGAAACGCGGCGGGAAGGGCGTGCAGGGCGCGGGGCTGAAGCAGGACGACATCGTGCGGCACTTCTTCGTGTGCTCGACCCACGACTGGATCCTGTTTTTCACCACCCAGGGCCGGGTGTATCGGGCCAAAGCCTACGAGCTTCCGGAGGCCTCGCGGACCGCGCGCGGTCAGCACGTCGCCAACCTGTTGGCGTTCCAACCGGAGGAGCGCATCGCCCAAGTCATCCAGATCCGCGGCTACGAGGACGCTCCGTACCTGGTGCTGGCCACGCGAAACGGCTTGGTCAAGAAGTCCAAGCTGACCGACTTCGACTCCAACCGCTCGGGCGGGATCGTCGCGATCAACCTGCGCGACAACGACGAGCTGGTCGGCGCGGTGCTGTGTTCGGCCGACGACGACCTGCTGCTGGTCTCGGCCAACGGCCAATCCATCAGGTTCTCGGCCACCGATGAGGCGCTGCGCCCCATGGGACGGGCCACCTCCGGCGTGCAGGGCATGCGGTTCAACGCCGATGACCGGCTGCTGTCGCTGAACGTGGTCCGCGAGGGCACCTACCTGCTGGTCGCCACCTCCGGGGGCTACGCCAAACGCACCGCGATCGAGGAATACCCGGTGCAGGGGCGCGGCGGCAAGGGAGTGCTGACCGTCATGTACGACAGGCGGCGCGGCAGGCTGGTCGGCGCCTTGATGGTCGACGACGACAGCGAGGTGTACGCGATCACCTCCGGGGGCGGCGTCATCCGCACGGCCGCGCGCCAGGTCCGCAAGGCGGGGCGGCAGACCAAGGGAGTTCGGTTGATGAACTTGGGCGAGGGCGACACACTGTTAGCCATCGCGCGTAACGCCGAAGAGAGCGCCGACGAGAACGGCGAGGACGTCGACGCTGACGGTTAGCCGGCGGATGGCCGCGAAGGAGGGCCGGGCAACTAGACTCAGCCCGACCATAAATTGTGACTGGATCGCCCGGGCGGCCAGGGATACATGTGAGGAGTCGGGGTGACTTCACCGAACGAGCCGGGCGTCCCCAGAATGGGCGACCCCCTGAACGGGGACGGTTCGGTCGAGCGTGCCGGTGCACACCGGGCCGCGACCGGACCGGCCCGTATCCCGGATCCGTCAGACGGGCCGCCGCGGCAGCGCGGCGCCACCCGCGCGTCCTACGCAACGCATCGCCCGCCGCCGGAACCACACGCCGAGACCCGGTTGCCGAGCCCACCGCTCAGCGCTGACGAACGGCTGAATCGCTTCATCTCCGGCACGGCGGCGCCGGCGGGCGGCCCAACCACCGGGCCGGTCAAGACCCCACCCCCGGAGCCCGACAGCATGCCGGCACGTAACGACGGCCCGCCCGTGGAGGCCTACGCCAGCGAATTGCCCGATTTGTCTGGCCCGATTCCCCGCGCCCCGCAACGCAAGCCCCCGCCCGACCTCCCCTCGGAGGCGTCGGGCGCCTCGGGTGCTGGCCGGTCTGCGACCCCGGAAGCTCGAGATATCCGCGAATCGCGTGTGCAGGTGTCCCGGCGAACGCGGGGAGGACCCGTGCGGGCCAGCATGCAGATCCGTCGCATCGATCCGTGGAGCACGCTGAAGGTGTCGCTGCTCCTGTCGGTGGCGCTGTTCTTCGTCTGGATGATCGCGGTGGCCTTCCTGTACCTGGTCCTCGGCGGTATGGGGGTGTGGGCCAAGCTCAACAGCAACGTCGGTGACCTGTTGAACAACACCAGCGGCAGCAGCGGCGAACTCGTCTCCAGCGGCACCATCTTCGGCGGAGCCGCGCTGATCGGGCTGGTCAATATCGTGCTGATGACCGCGATGGCCACCATCGCGGCGTTCGTCTACAACCTGGCGACCGACCTGATCGGCGGCATCGAAGTGACGCTGGCAGACCGGGACTAGTTCGGATGAGCGGCGACCCCCAGCGCCCGGCGTTGCCGCGCTTGCGATCGCCACGCGGTTTTGGGAGTCGGGTGGCGATTGCGGTAATCTCGTCGCTCGGCCATACGCGAGTACGGGCCTATAGCTCAGGCGGTTAGAGCGCTTCGCTGATAACGAAGAGGTCGGAGGTTCGAGTCCTCCTAGGCCCACGACCATGTGCCCGTCAAGACGTTGCGTGAAATTCGCGTTGCCGCTGATAGTCATCGCCGTAGTGGCGCTGGTGATGCGGTCGCGACGCGGCGTCGAGGTTTGGCACGTGGCGGCGGATCACGAACCGGGGTGCGACGAGGGGCCTTAGCTCAGTTGGTAGAGCACTGCCTTTGCAAGGCAGGTGTCAGGGGTTCGATTCCCCTAGGCTCCACAAGCGTCGAGATTGCCGCCATGGTCGTGGTTGGTATCGGAAGCACGGCCCCACGGCAATCTCGGCGCAAACCCCTAAGGACGTGGTTGCACGTCGACGCTGGGCGGGCGCGGCGACGGCTCGGGACGCATCGAGCGCCGGACAATGCTGAATGTCACGGCGCCGGCGACCAGCACCACGACGGCGGCCCCAGCGATGATCCACGGGCGGCGCTTGAAGTGACGACGCTGGGACTGACGCGCCTCCTGGATCACCTGCGGCAAGTTAGCGACCACCTCTTGCGCGGCGGCCAGCTCCTGGGCAATCGTCTCCTGGGCCGCAGCGAGTTCACGGGCCACCCGGCCTTCCCGGTAGCGACGGCGGAGTTCCGACGCGGTCGACTGCGCGGACTGCACCCCGAGCCCGACGACCCCCCGGGTGACGTCCACCGGTCCGACCGCCGTATAGGTCAGGCCTCGGGTCAGTCGCTCCCGAGGGGTCAACCGGGTTTCCGTCTTCGCGCTCATCTGCCGCCTTTCCGTATCGCCCAGTGGAGCATGTCTGTCGCAAGCCGAGGCCCAATTGGTATCTGAACAGACTGCCACCATTGGGACGCCAGCGGGACCATTGTGCGCGCGCCGCGCCCGGGTGCGGCCCGGCGCGCGCGTAATGGCAGACTGTGCTGTCGTGACTAACAGCCCCATTCAGACCGCCACTGCCACACTGCACACCAACCGCGGAGACATCAAGATCGCCCTGTTCGGAAACCATGCGCCCAAGACCGTCGCCAACTTCGTGGGCCTGGCGCAGGGAACGAAGGACTATTCGACCCAGAACGCATCGGGCGGCCCGTCCGGCCCCTTCTACGATGGCGCGGTCTTTCACCGGGTGATCAAGGGCTTCATGATCCAGGGCGGCGATCCCACCGGGACGGGCCGCGGCGGCCCGGGCTACAAGTTCGCCGACGAATTTCACCCCGAGCTGCAGTTCGACAAGCCCTACCTGCTGGCGATGGCCAACGCGGGCCCAGGCACCAACGGCTCGCAGTTCTTCATCACCGTCGGCAAGACTCCGCACTTGAACCGGCGCCACACGATCTTCGGTGAGGTGACCGACCCCGACTCGCAGCGGGTGGTGGACGCGATCTCGATGACACCCACCGACGGCAACGACCGGCCGACGGACCCGGTCGTCATCGAATCCGTCACCATCTCCTGAGGCGCCGCCACCCCGCCGCCCCGCGGCTCAGGTTCCCGGGCCGGCGTAACCCGACGCGGTGAGCGCGTCAAGCACGTCCAGCGGGTCGGTGCCAAGGTCCCAACGGGACAAGATCAGCAGCCCGCCGCCGGTTGTTTCGATCTCGAGCAACCGCATCTTGCGGCCCAAGCGGCGAAACTCGGTGATCCGAATGATCTTGATATCGGGGCGACGCAATGACTGCGTCCGGAACCACCCTCGGATCGCCAGGCCCGCGGGGGTAATTGCCAGTTTTGGGCGTGCGCGCCACGAGACGCCGGCAAACAAGATCAGACCCAGCGCGGCAATGCCGGTCATCACGCGGCCCGGCGGGTCTGTGACCAAGGTCACGCTGGCGATAGCCATCAGGATCCCAGCGGCTCCACAACCAGCGATTCCCGTTGCGCGAGGCGCCCATTCTGTTTGCTGCATGCCCCGCCTATGCCCTCCCACCACGGCCGATGCAGTTATCCACAAGCGCTATCAACAGTGGGGATGAATCACACGCATGTGATTGAGTTGCCGCAAGGTTGCTGGCCCAGTAACGAACGACCGCCAATATGAATCCATTATGTCCGCGCCAACCGTCAGTGCCACCGCATCGTGAGCAACAAACCGGTGATCATGAAAGCGAAGGCGATCGCGTAGTTCCACGGTCCCAGTTGCGCCATCCAATTGAGCGCCGTCGGGGCCTGACTGCCAACGGCGGCCAATTGGAACACCATCAACCAGACCAGGCCGATCAGCATCAAGCCGATGAACAGCGACACGAACCACACACTCGACGGTCCGACCTTCACTCGCACGGGTGTGCGGCTCACCGCGCCGACGGTGAAGTCGTTCTTCTTGCGAACCTTGGACTTAGGCATCGATACCTCTGAATACCTCGGGACAACCTCAACAAAGAGCGGGACGGGGTGCAACGATAAACGACAGCAGCTGCGGGCATAGCTTGGCTACGAGATTAACGCACCGGGACGCATGACCAAGAAGACGGAGACCCGATGATCGACGAGCGCCGCTCGACATGGCGGTTCGGCGTCCCGCTGGTGTGCCTACTGGCCGGCCTGCTGCTGGCAGCTACCCACGGGGTTTCCGGCGGTGCGGAGATCCGCCGAAGCGATGCCCCTCGCCTGGTCGACCTGGTGCGTCAGGCGCAGTCGTCGGTGAGCCGGCTCAGCACCCAGCGAGACGCGTTGACCAACAGGATCGATAGGGCGCACGGCCGGTCCTCGGATGCCGCGTTGGCGGCGATGCTGAGGCGGGCCGACGAGCTGGCAACGGAGGCCGACGTGGATCCGGCGCACGGTCCGGGCCTGGTCGTGACCCTCAACGATGCGCAGCGCGACGCCAACGGCCGCTTCCCGCGGGACGCCTCCCCCGACGACCTGGTCGTGCACCAGCAAGACATCGACGCCGTCCTCAACGCGATGTGGAGCGCCGGAGCGGAGGCGATCCAGATGCAGGACCAGCGACTCATCGCGACCTCGGTCGTTCGTTGTGTCGGGAATACGTTGCTGCTCAACGGGCGCACCTACAGCCCGCCCTACACGATCACCGCGATCGGCAATGCCGCCGCCATGCAGGCGGCCCTGGCCGCCGCTTCCCTGGTGACCCTCTACAAGCAATACGTGATCCGCTTCGGGCTCGGCTACCGCGAAGAGGTGAAGTCCGACGTTTCGGTCGTCGGCCACCCCGTGCCGCTCCAGATGCACTTCGCCAAGCCCGCCGGACCCTTGGGGTACTGAGGCGTGCTGACCCGGACGGTAACCTGTCACGATGCGGATCTTGGTCGTCGACAACTACGACAGCTTCGTGTTCAACCTGGTGCAGTACCTCGGCCAGCTTGGCGTCGAGGCCGACGTGTGGCGCAATGACGACACCCGGCTATCCGACGAGGCCTCCGTTGCCGCCGATTTCGACGGTGTCCTGCTTAGCCCCGGTCCGGGCACGCCGGAACGCGCCGGTGCGTCCATCAACCTGGTGCGCGCGTGCGCGGGGGCGCGCACCCCACTGCTCGGGGTGTGCCTCGGGCACCAGGCCATCGGCGTCGCCTTCGGCGCCACGGTCGACCGTGCGCCGGAGCTGCTGCACGGTAAGACCAGCAGCGTATTTCACACGAATGTCGGTGTGTTGCAGGGACTTCCGGATCCGTTCACGGCGACCCGATACCACTCGCTGACGATCCTGCCGGAGTCGCTGCCGGCGGTGCTGGAGGTGACGGCCCGCACCCGTGGCGGCGTGATCATGGCCGTGCGGCACACCGCGTTGCCGATCCACGGTGTCCAGTTCCATCCGGAGTCGATCCTGACGGAGGGCGGGCATCGGATGCTGGCCAACTGGCTCGCGGATTGCGGATGGGTGCGAGACGACACGCTGGTGCGACGGCTGGAAAACGAAGTCCTCACCGCGGTCCGGCCGCGTTTCCCGGGCCCGGCGGCCGGAATCGCCGCGGCTACTGACCGAACTTCAGCGTGATGATGCCGTCGCGGTTGACGCCGGCGCCGGCCGGCGGGTTCTGATAGACGACCCGGTTGTGCTGCGAGCCCCCGGCGTCGACGTCGGGGCCCTTGTCCAGCGCACCGGTCCAGCCCAGCGCGCGCAGCCGCGGTTCGGCGTCGGTCCAGAACATTCCGGACAGGTCGGGCATGACAAACTGGTTGCCCTTGGATACCTGCAGTTCGATGACCGAGTCCACCGGCACCATCGCGCCCGCCGGCGGGTTGGTGCCGATCACGTCCCCGGCCGGACGCGGGCTGTCCACCGACGCCTGACTGAACTTCGTGAAGCCGTACACGGTCAGGTTCTTCTGCGCGAGGTCGACCGTCTGGCCCGCGACGTCGGGAATCTGCTTGGCCTCCGGCCCGGAGCCCACGATGATGGTGATCACGTTGGTGATCGCCGAGGTCTGATTGGCCGGCGGGTTCGTCCCGATGACCTTGCCCTGCATTTCCGGGGTTGACGGCGAATTCGCCTGCTTGAAGCGGCCAAACCCGGCCGCAGTCAGCTTCTTGACCGCGTCGGCGTAGCTCAGCGAGGACACGTCGGGCAGTTCGCGTTGCTCGGGGCCGGTGGAAACGATGATGGTGATCTCATCGCCCGCAGCGACCGAGGCGTTAGCACCCGGGTCGGTGCCGATGACGTGGTCAGGCGGGATCGTCGAGTCGGGCTTTTGTTGGGTGCGCGTCTTGAAGCCCCGGTTTTGCAGAGCGGCGATCGCGTCGGCCGACGCTTGTCCCCGCACGTCGGGCACCTGAACATCGCGGGTATTACCGCCGAACGTGTTGATGGCGATCGTGACGAAGACGGTCAGGACCGCAAGGACGGCGACCACCGCCATCCAGCGGCCCACCGAACCGACGTTGCGGTCGCGGTCGGTGTCGTCGACGAGCTGGCGGGGCAAGGGATCGGTGCGCGGACCGCTGAGGCTCGGACCGGTGGATGACAGCAGCGAGGTCCGCTCGGCGTCGGTGAGCACCTTGGGCGCCTCGGGCGGCTCACCGTTGTGCACTCGGACCAGGTCGGCGCGCATCTCCGCCGCGGTCTGATACCGATTTTCCGGGTTCTTGGCCAGCGCCTTGAGGACCACCGCGTCGAGGTCGGCCGAGATGCCCTCGTGGCGTTGTGACGGCGGAATGGGGTCTTCGCGGACGTGCTGGTAGGCGACCGCAACGGGCGAGTCTCCGGTGAAAGGTGGTTCGCCGGTGAGGATTTCGTAGAGAACGCAGCCCAGCGAATAGACATCGGATCGGGCGTCGACGGAATCGCCGCGGGCCTGTTCGGGCGACAGGTATTGGGCGGTCCCGATCACGGCCGCGGTCTGGGTGACGCTGTTGCCGCTGTCGGCGATCGCGCGGGCAATGCCGAAGTCCATCACCTTGACCGCGTTGGTGGTGCTGATCATGATGTTGGCCGGCTTGACGTCGCGGTGGATGATGCCGTTCTGGTGACTGAAGTTGAGCGCCTGACAGGCGTCGGCGATGACCTCGATGGCGCGCCGGGGCGGCATCGGACCTTCGGTGTGCACGATGTCGCGCAGGGTCACACCGTCGACGTACTCCATGACGATGTAGGGCAATGGGCCGGCGTCGGTGTCCGCCTCGCCGGTGTCATACACCGCGACGATTGCCGGGTGATTCAGGGCCGCGGCGTTTTGTGCCTCACGGCGGAAGCGTAGATAGAAGCTGGGATCGCGGGCCAGGTCGGCGCGCAGCACCTTGACCGCGACGTCGCGGTGCAGCCGGACGTCGCGGGCCAGGTGAACTTCGGACATGCCCCCGAAACCGAGGATGTCGCCGAGCTCGTAGCGGTCAGACAGGTGCCGAGGGGTGGTCATCGCGGTGTCTCGTATCGGGCCAACGACGCTCGGCGATGCGGCGTCAGCGGAACAGCTGAGCTAGGTTCGATTGCCCGGTTGGCTTCGGGCCGCTTGCTCTGCCGTCCAGGATTACCTGTTTCTCCGCGATCCGTCCAATTGAGGCGCGGTCCCTGCCCGGTGGACGTCTGGCTGGCCGGTGGCGTCTGGGTGACAGTCGGAGGCGGTTGCTGCGGCTGCGTTTCGGCATTGTGGTTGATGACGATGAGCACGGCGATGATGATTGCCAGCGCGCCGAGCACGCCGGCGGCCCAGAGCAGCGCGCGTTGCCCGGACGAAAAGGTCCGCCGGGCCGGCGGGGGGCGGTGACCGCCAGTCGACGGGCGGGATCGGCGGGGCGCGGCAGCCCGGCTGGGCGAGCCGGCAGCGACCCTGGCAGGCGTGCCCGACGGGATGGCGGCCGGCGCGGCCCTGCCGGGCGGTGGTGACTGGCTGGGCCTCGGGGGCCGGCGGCCGGCGCGTACCGCGGCGACGGCATCGGCGAACGGTCCCCCGCTGCGGTACCGCATGCCCGGGTTCTTCACCAGCGTTATCTCGATGAGTTCGCGGACATTGGGGGGCAGGTCGGCGGGCAACGGCGGCGGGGGTTCTTTGATGTGCTTCATCGCCACCGTGAGGGCGCCATCGCCGGTGAACGGCCGCTTACCCGAAACCGCTTCGTACCCAACGACTCCTAGCGAGTAGACGTCACTGGCCGGAGTCGCCTCGTGGCCCAGGGCCTGTTCGGGCGCGATGTATTGCGCGGTGCCCATCACCATGCCGGTCTGGGTCACCGGGGCGGCGTCGACAGCCTTGGCGATACCGAAGTCGGTGATTTTCACCTGCCCGGTGGGGGTGATCAGGATGTTGCCGGGTTTGACGTCGCGGTGAACCAGGCCGGCGGCATGCGCAACCTGCAGGGCACGACCGGTCTGCTCGAGCATGTCCAGCGCGTGCCGTAGCGACAGCCGGCCGGTGCGCTTGAGCACCGAGTTCAACGGCTCGCCGTTGACCAGCTCCATGACCAGATAGGCCGTGCGGCCCTCGCCGTTCATCTGGCTTTCGCCGTAGTCGTGGACGCTGGCGATCCCAGGATGATTCAGCATCGCGGTGGTGCGCGCCTCGGCCCGGAACCGCTCGATGAATTCCGGGTCTTGGGAGAACTCCTGCTTGAGCACCTTGACTGCCACGCGCCGGCCCAGCCGGCTGTCCACCGCCTCCCAGACTTGGCCCATGCCGCCGGTGGCGATGAGCCGCTGCAGGCGGTACCTGCCAGACAGCGTCACACCAACTCGCGGGCTCATGGTCCTCCCTGCAGCGCGGCCTCGATGACGGCCCGTCCGATCGGAGCGGCGAGCGCACCCCCGGTCGCGGACAGGCGGTCGGCGCCATCCTCCACCAGCACCGCCACCGCAACTTTGGGAGCGTGCGCGGGCGCGAAGGCGATGTACCACGCGTGCGGTGGGGTGTTACGAGGATCCGTGCCGTGCTCTGCGGTACCCGTCTTGGATGCGATCTGCACGCCGGGGATGGCCCCTTTCTGCTGTGCGAGTTTCTCGGCGCCGACCATCAGCTCTGTTAGCTTAGCGGCGACCTGCGGCGACACCGCGCGGCGCTGCTGGTATGGGGCAGTCGCGCTGATGTTGGCCAAGTCCGGCCCCTTGAGGCTGTCGACCAGGTAAGGCCGCATCGTTACCCCGCCGTTGGCGATGGTCGCGGCGACCTGCGCGTTTTGCAGTGGTGTCAGTGCTACATCCTTCTGCCCTATGCTCGACATCCCCAGCGCGGCGGCGTCTGGAATGGGTCCGACGGTTGACTCGGCGACCTGCAGCGGAATCGGGCCCGGGGCGCTGTCGAGGCCGAACGACCGCGCCATGCCGCGCAGGGCGTCCGCGCCGGTCAGGATGCCCAATTGGACGAAGGCGGTGTTGCACGACCTGGCGAACGCCTCGCTCAGCGGCACGGTCGCCTCGCTGCCACAGGGGGCGCCACCGTAGTTCTCCAACGTCGCCGTGCTGTTGGGCAGCGGAATCGTGGGCGCCGCGGTCAGCGGCTCGGTCTCGGTGGCCCCGGCCGCCAGCGCGGCCGCGGTGGTGATCACTTTGAAGGTCGACCCCGGCGGGTACGTCTCCGAGATGGCACGGTTGACCAACGGGTTATCCGGGTTGTCCCGAAGCCGCTGCCACGCCCGCGCCTGTACGTCGGGATCGTGCGACGCCAGCAGGTTGGGGTCGTAGGACGGCGACGAGATCAGCGCCAGAATCTTGCCGGTGGACGGTTCCAGGGCAACCACCGCACCCTTGCACGGCCCACCGCAGCCCTGCTGCATCGCGTCCCACCCGGCCTGTTGGATGCGCGCATTGATCGTGGTGTCGACATTGCCGCCGCGCGGGTCGCGGCCGGTGAAGAAGTCGGCGAGCCGGCGGCCGAACAGCCGCTCGTCGGAGCCGTTCAACAACGGGTCTTCGGCGCGCTCCAGGCCCGTACTGGAATAACGCAGCGAGTAGAAGCCGGTAATCGGCGCGTACATCGCGGGGTTGGGGTACACCCGCAAGAAGCGGAAGCGGCTGTCGGTGGCCACCGAGTAGGCCATCAGTTGCCCCCCCGCGGTGATCTGACCCCGCTGACGGGAGTACTCGTCGAGCAGGACTCGCTGGTTGCGCGGGTCGGCGCGCAGCCCGTCGGCGGTGAACACCTGGGTCATTGTGGCGTTGAGGAGCAGCAGCACGATCAACGCCATCACGGTCACCGAGATCCGGCGGAGAGAGGCGTTCATACCTTCTGGATCACCTCTGTGTTGGCCGCCGCGATCGGCGAAGTGTTGCGCCGGCGGGGGCGCAGCGGACGCCGGGCGCTGTGCGAGATGCGCACCAGGATGGCCAGCAGCACGTAATTGGCCAGCAGGGACGACCCGCCGTAGGACATCCACGGCGTGGTCAGCCCGGTGAGCGGAATGAGCTGGGTAACGCCACCGACCACGATGAACAGTTGAATGGCGAGCGTCGAGGCCAGGCCCGCGGCCAGCAGCTTGCCGAAGCTGTCGCGGGTCGCGATCGCCGTGCGCAGGCCCCGGACGATGACGATCGTATAGAGCATGAGAAGCGCCGCTAGGCCCACCAATCCAAGCTCTTCGCCGAACGCGGCGATGATGAAATCGGTCGACGCCGCGGGCACGGTGTCGGGCTGCCCGTTACCGAGTCCGGTGCCGAAGATGCCGCCGGTGGCGAAGCTGAACAGCGACTGCACAATCTGATAGCCGCTGCCGTCGGGGTCGGCGAACGGGTCCAGCCAGGTCTGCACGCGGACCCGGACGTGGCCGAACATGAAATACGCCGCCGCGCTTCCCGTGGCAAACAGAACCAGGCCGATGACGACCCAGCTGAAGCGCTGCGTGGCCAGGTAGACGACCACTAGAAAGGACGCGTACAGCAGCAGCGACGTGCCGAGGTCCTTCTCGAAGACCATCACACCCACCGAGATCACCCAGGCCGCCAGGAGTGGGGCGAGGTCTCGTGGTCGGGGCAGGGTCATGCCCATCAAATGCTTGCCGGCGCTGGTGAACAGGCTGCGTTTGGCGACCAGCACCGCCGAGAAGAAGATCAGCAGGAGGATCTTGGAGAACTCAGCGGGCTGAATGGAGAAGCCGGGCAAGCGGATCCAGATCTTGGCGCCATTTTGTTCGGACAGCGATCTCGGCAGCAGCGCGGGAACCGCCAAGAAGACCAGACCCGTGAGTCCACATAGGTAGCCGTAGCGGGCAAGTCGTCGGTGGTCCTTGAGGAACGTCACCACCATGG
Organism: Mycobacterium lacus; assembly: GCF_010731535.1. Classification (NCBI taxonomy): domain Bacteria; kingdom Bacillati; phylum Actinomycetota; class Actinomycetes; order Mycobacteriales; family Mycobacteriaceae; genus Mycobacterium; species Mycobacterium lacus. The sequence continues at coordinate 4,528,240 of NZ_AP022581.1, read as the reverse complement.
CGAATGCGGTTACGCCGACGAGAGTCCACAGCATCTGCTGGCTCGCGGTGGGGTGGCCGTGCCGGCCGACCCCATTCTCGGCAAGGTCAAGCCGGTGAATCATGACCAGGCCAAGTCCGTTGAGCAGCGCCACCACCGGCAGCAGGAGCGGGTCGGTGTAGGGGGCGAAGCGTCGGATGGCCAGGTGCGCACACCCGAACAGGGTCAGGAAGGCCAGCCCATAGCTGGTCAGGTCCCAGCGCAGGGTCCGCTCCTGGTTGGCCTGAACGATGAGCAGCGCGGCGATCGTGATTAACGTGGCAAAACACACCAGCAGCAATTCGGCATTGCGGCGAGTGGGCAGCGGCGGGGTAACCGAAACCGGTGGTTGCAGTTGTGTCGTCATGCCACCGCCCGGCAGTCGATGCCCGGCTGGAGTGGCGGTGGCGGCAGTGCGGTCACTGTCGACGGGGCGGCGGACGGCGCGGTCGTCGAGGAAGGGGCGGGCTCCGCTGGAGCGGGGGTACCACCCGCTTGCGGGGGCGTGCTTGTGGCGGTGGCGCCGGAGGGCGCTGTGGCGCCGGCGGAAGGTGAGGCGGTTGGTGTGGTGGTCGGTGGCGCGGATGTGACGTTTGGTTGTGGTGTTCCGCTCGGGTTGGTCGTGGTGGGCGGCCCGGGCGGCGATGTCGCGCGGGGTGGCGGACAGGGCGGCAACAGGGAGTTGCTCGCCAAGTCACGCAATTGCGAGATCGCGTTGTCCAGGCTGCCGGTCGGGAGCCCGGCCTGAACCTGCGCGCGCTCAGAAGGGCGCAAGTCCTGCAGTTTCATCAGGTGGCAGTCGAGGTGACCGCCGGTTTGGCTGGAGCTGATCAGGGATAGCTCGTTGCGGGCGCTCAGGCAGCCAATCAAATAGGGCTCGTGCAGTGACATGCCCAGCAGCGAGCCCTGGATTCCGCGCACGATGGACACCATGCCGTTGTATTCGGCGACGTAGTAGTTGTTCCGGACAATCGCGCGCCCGATGGCCAGGCCCGCAAGTACCACCAGCACCGCCACCGCGACAACGAGGAACGTTCGACGCCGTGACCAGCGGGGCCGATGAAACGATTCGATTTGCGGCGGAACGCGTTTGGCGACCTCTTTGCGGGGGTTGATCGCGGACGCGCGGCCGGCGGCGGTGTTGGGCAGGGTCACTTGGTCGTGGTCGTCGTCACCGGACACCGCCCCGGCCAGAATCGGCTGGGTCTGGCCGTAGTCGTAATCGACGACGTCGGCGACCACGACGGTCACGTTGTCGGGGCCGCCGCCGCGCAGCGCCAGCTCGATGAGGCGGTAGGCGCTCTCGGCAACGTCGGGGATCCGCAGCGCCTCGGCGATGGTTTCGTCGCTGACCGGGTCGGACAGCCCGTCCGAACACAGCAGGTAACGGTCACCTGCGCGGGCTTCGCGCATGGTTAGCGTGGGCTCGACCTCGTGACCGGTCAGTGCCCGCATGATCAACGAGCGCTGTGGGTGGCTGTGCGCCTCCTCCGGGGTGATCTTGCCTTCATCGACCAGGGTTTGGACAAAGGTGTCGTCCTTGGTGATCTGGGTCAGCTCGCCGTCGCGCAGCAGGTAGCCGCGCGAGTCGCCGATGTGCACCAGCCCGAGCCGGTTGCCTGCGAACAGGATCGCGGTCAGCGTGGTACCCATTCCCTCGAGGTCGGGCTCCATCTCGACTTGCGCGGCGATGGCCGCGTTGCCGGCGCGCACCGCGGCCTCGAGCTTGGCGAGCAGATCGCCGCCGGGCTCGTCGTCATCGAGATGGGCCAATGCGGCGATCACCAACTGGGACGCCACCTCGCCGGCCGCGTGACCGCCCATGCCGTCGGCTAGGGCCAGTAGCCGTGCGCCGGCGTAGACCGAGTCTTCGTTGTTGGCGCGTACCAGGCCGCGATCGCTGCGGGCGGCATATCGCAGGACCAGGGTCACGAGTGCCGCTCTCCCCCGCAAGCGGGCGGTAGCCCCACGATCCCGGCTCGAAAACCATCCAAGCCGGCATCATCGTCGTAGGCGCGGGTCACGGGCGCAACTCGATTGCCGTTTTGCCGATCCGAACCGGCGTTCCCAGTGGAACTCGTACCGCAGTCGTCACCTTCGCCCTGTCAAGGTAAGTGCCGTTGGTCGATCCCAGGTCCTCGACGTACCACTCCGACCCGCGCTGAGAGAGCTTGGCGTGCCGCGTCGAGGCGTAGTCGTCGGTCAGCACGAGGGTCGAATCGTCAGCACGCCCGATCAGCACCGGCTGCCCGCTGAGGGTAATGCGCGCGCCCGCCAGCGCTCCTTCGGTGACGACCAGGTAGCGCGCCGCGGTCCTGCGCGGCCGCGACGGCAGCAGCGTGCCACGCAACGCCAAGCCGCGGTGCACCATGACAGCACCTGTGGGTGCGTAAATGTCGGTCTTCAGGATCCGCAGTACGGACCAAATGAATACCCATAACAGCATTAAAAATCCGGCGCGCGTCAGCTGCAGCACTAATCCCTGCATCTGGCGTCCTTTCCGTCCCGGCGCCGTTCCCAGGCCCGCGCCACCGAGCACATCAGCAACGTCACGATACTTGGACGACGGCGGACGCGGGGTGAAGCTCGGCGGCTTTGAACCGGTGGGTTCAGTGCATGCGGACGATGATCTCCGAGTGGCCCAAGCGGATTACATCGCCGTCGGCCAACTGCCACTCCTGCACCGGCGCGTTGTTCACGGTGGTGCCGTTGGTGGAGTTGAGGTCCGACAGCAGCGCGACCTGGCCATCCCAGCGGATCTCCAGGTGCCGACGCGACACGCCAGTGTCGGGCAACCGGAACTGGGCGTCCTGTCCGCGGCCGACGATATTGGAGCCCTCGCGCAGCTGGTACGTCCGGCCGCTGCCGTCGTCGAGCTGCAGGGTGACCGACGTTCCGGCGGAGGGGTAGCCGCCCTGCCCGTAGTCGGCGTAACCACCACCGGCCGGTTGGCCATAGCCGCCGGACTGACCGTAGTCGTATTCGCGGCCGGCGGGTTCGGCGTAGCCGCCGCTGGCCGGGGGATACCCCGGGACGGGAGGGGCCTCGGCGTAGCGGGTGTAGTCGCTGCTGGCGTAGTCCTGGCCGCCGTAGCCGGGGCCGGGCTGCTGGTAGCCCTCGTAGCCGCCTTGGTCGGGGTAAGGCGGGCGCTGTTCGGGCGGGGCCGCGGGTGCATATCCGGCCTCCTCTCGGGGAGCCGGCCCCCGACCGTAGTCGCCGTAGCCGCCATAGCCGGGCTGGGGACCGCCGGGAGGCGGGCCGTAGCCCCCGCCGCCTTGGCGGTAGCCCTGGTCGTAGCCCTGGTCGCCATACCCACCAGAAGGGGCGGGTGCAGGCGGACGTTGTTCGTAGGTCGGAGGGTAGCCACCCGGGGTCTGCTCGGGGTAGCCGCGCTGCTCGGGGTAGCCCCGTTGCTCTTGGTAACCGCCTTGGTCGGGGTAGCCACGCTGGTCCGAGTAGCCCCGTTGTTCTTGGTAGCCGCCTTGGTCAGGGTAGCCGCGCTGTTGTTCTTGGTAGCCGCCTTGGTCAGGGTGCCGGGGCGGGGGATATCCCTGCTGGGGCGGGTAACCACCCTGCTCTGGTGGATATCCCCCGCGGGGGTCCTGTCCTCCTTGCGGATCAGGGCCACCGCGCGGATCCTCGTGCGGACGGTCATAGCGGTCGTCGTAGTACTCGTCGGGCCGCCCCTGCCCCTGACCGCCGCGGTAGCTCGAATTGTCAGTCATTGGTGGTACTCCTGGTTCTGCGGCAAACGCGTTATTTGATTGTGGCCGTGCGGGATGGGTGACTGTCGGGCGGGGCTCGACATCGGGGTTGACAGTGCCGCGGGCGCGGAACTGGCCGGTATGCAGGTTCGATGACTGCTCGAACCGGACGACCACATCACCATACGTTTGCCACCCCTGTTCCTGGATATAGTCCGCCAAGTGCCTGGCGAAAGTGGTCGCCATGCGATCTTGATCGACCCCCAATTTTTCGAAGTCGTGCACACCGAGGGTAATGACGTATTCATTGGGCGCCAAAAGGCGATCTCCCTGCAGGGACCGGACGCCGTCGGCGGCCTCGCGGCGCAACAGTCCCTCGATCTCCTGCGGGACGATCGATCCTCCGAACATCCGGGCAAACGCATCGCCAACGGTCACCTCGAGTTTGCGCTCGATGCGCTGAACTAGCCCTTTCTGGCCATTCATGTTTCAGCGCTCGCCTCACTATTCCCAGTATTCGTCGGCGCAGGGCAAACGACCAGCCCGCGTGTCGTGTCAAACAAGCATGCTATCGGGACACCGTGATGCTGCGGCACCGTGAGAACACTGAGAATCGCGTCGAGACCGTTCAGAGCCCTTTGCGCGTCTCGAGCCCAACGTCAGACGGCCGCCCGGCTCCCCGCTCCGTGTCCTTCCGAAGCGGTTTGGGGTGCGCGGCTACTACAGTGGTATGGTCCTCCGGTTGTTTCGGGCGAGTGGCGGAATGGCAGACGCGCTGGCTTCAGGTGCCAGTGTCCTTCGGGACGTGGGGGTTCAAGTCCCCCTTCGCCCACCGTGAGCGGTTGTCATCGACGCCACTTCGAACTCTCTCAGTCGGTCGGCTGGGCACTCGCCCACCCGGTGACCTCGGCGGTCACGGGATCGGTGAGGTCGTCGAACTCGGGGTACTTCCTGAGCACCGTGCCGACCATGGAACACACGGGAACGACGCGCTTGCCGTCGTTGCGGGCGCCATCCAGTGCCGCCTTGACCAGAATGGTCGCCAAGCCTCGTCCGCCGAATCCGGGATCGACCTCGGTGTGGTAAAACACGCGCTGGTTGCCACGGTCGGCGAATTCGGCGACGCCGACGGTCTTGCCGTCGACGGAGATGGTGTACTTACCGAGTTCCGCGCTGACCGTAGTTGGCGCGCCGGTGTTGTCGGCAGTCACGTGTGTCCGCTATCCGTTCTCTCCGGAAGCGACCGAGGCCGCAGCCGGACGGTGGGCAGTGGCGGGGCGGGCAGTCGGGTGACCGAACCCTGGTACCCCTGGACCGCGCCGAAGCGCTCGTCGGCGTCCTCCCACAGCCGGCGATAGTTGACGATGTCGTCGTGGCTGCGCCCGACGAAGTTCCACCACATCACCAGTTGTTCGGTAAACGGGGCCCCACCCAGTACCAATGCCCGCGCGGGCCCATCGCCAACATTGTGCAATTGCAATACGGAGTTGCCCGGCCCCTGATAGCCCAGATCGGCGGCCGCCAGGGCACTCCCGCAGATCGCTATGCTGCCGAGGTCGCACAGCACCCCGTGTTCGAAGCCCGGGTCGATGCCGATCTCTAGCGCGGCGCTGGCGTCGAGATCGATCTGGGCGCCCACCAGCGGGGTGAAGGTATGCACCGGGGAACGGCTGCCGGCCAGCTCGCCGAGGAATACCCGCGCCGTCGCTCCCGGCAGCGCGACCGGGGCGGGTGCGTAGTGGGCGAAGTCGCGTGCGGTGTCGCGCGCGGGGTCAGGCAACGCCACCCAGAGTTGCACACCGTGCAGAACGGTGTGCGGGTCTGACCCGATCGACACTTCGGAGTGGCAGATGCCCGCGCCCGCGGTCATCAGGTTCAGCTCCCCGGGCCGGACCAGGGCGCGGACGCCGGCGCTGTCGCGATGCTCCACTTCCCCACTGAATAACCAACTCACGGTTTGCAATCCGGTGTGCGGATGAGGCGGGACGTCCATGCTCGCGGCCACCGGGCCGTAGTGGTCGACGAAGCACCACGCACCGATCAGCGAGCGTTGCCGCTGGGGAAGCGTGCGTCGCACCGGGAGCGCCCTTGGTCCGCCCAGCGGAACCTCACGGGGGTGCAGCACTTCGATGCCCGCGACCCCTGAGGCGCGGCACTCGACCTCGGCCGGCGCGGCCTCGAGGTTGCTCATCGTCCACCGTTCGTCAGGGTGTCATACAGCGCCGTTACCGCGACCCTACCCGGGTTGTCGGCGCCCCGGCGGCCGCCTAACCAACTAGGCGGCCGAACGCGGGCCCACTCGCGCAGCCGGTAGGTGCAACACGACAGCGGAGACCGAGACGAAGTCGTGCTCGTGGCGCGCCAGCAGTGCCGCGTTCTCCGGCAACTGCCGGGCGTTGATTTCCCCGGCGGCGATGCGCCGGAGCGCGTCGTGGGCGCGGGCCAGCTCTTCGCGCTTGCGATACTGGCCGCCGGGAAGCTTGACGCCGGCCCAAACGCCGTATTCCTCCCGGTGTGCGATCGCGTGTTTGGCGCACTGACGCTGTTGCGCCAGCGGGCAGCGACGCAGGCATTGAATCCGTGCCTCGGTCGCCGAACGTTCGTAAGCGCGCGCCTTCGCGGCGCCGTCACCACCGTCATCGTCGGGATAGCCGAACCATAGCTCCGGGTTGGTTGCGCAGGGGTGTCCCATGTGCCGATCTCCTTGTCGAGGGCGAAACGTAGGCGAAAGCGTATACATAATCCCGGCCCGGGGCAAGAGAAACGTGACAAAAACATATATACGCTGGCCCGTCCCATCCGCTGTGTACTATCCCGGTATGGCCGGAGCGCGCGATGAGCCGTGAGTCGGCCGGCGCGGCCATCCGGGCACTGCGCGAATCGCGGGATTGGTCGCTGGCGGACCTGGCGGCGGCGACCGGCGTCAGCATCATGGGACTTAGCTATCTGGAGCGCGGCGCCCGCAAACCGCACAAAGGCACTGTTCAGAAGGTTGAAAATGGGCTCGGGCTGCCGCCCGGAACCTACTCGCGGCTCTTGGTGGCGGCGGATCCGGATGCCGAGCTCGCCCGGTTGCTCGCCGCGCAGCCGCCCGAGCCGACGTCGGCACGCCGCGCCGGCGCGGTCGTGGTCGACCGCCACAGCGACACCGAGGTGCTCGAGGGCTACGCCGAAGCGCAGCTCGATGCCATCAAGTCGGTCATCGATCGACTGCCCGCGAATACCTCAAACGAATATGAGACGTATATTCTCTCCGTGATCGCGCAGTGCGTGAAGGCGGAGATGCTGGCCGCCAGTTCCTGGCGGGTGGCGGTCAACGCCGGCGCCGATTCGACGGACCGGCTCATGGCACATCTGCAGGCGCTCGAGGCGACGCGCAGTGCCCTGCTGAGACGGATGCCCGCGAGCTTGAGCGCGCGGTTCGATCGGGCCTGCGCGTGGTCGTCGCTACCGGATCCGATCGTCGCGGCGCTGATCGGGGTCGGGAGCGACGAAGTGTGGGAGATCCGCAACCGAGGCGTGATACCGCCGGGAGCACTCCCCCGCGTTCGCGCCTTCGCCGACGCGGTCGAGGCGATGAACCACGACCGGCCCGACCAGGACAGCGGTTAGGGGAACTAATGGTCGACAGCGAGATCGCGGCGTTGAGCCGGGCTCATCAGATGTTTGCGGGCGCCACCCGCTACCCTGCGCTGGACGCCGACACCGCGCATTACCGGGGATTACTGCAGCGCGCCGCCGAACTGAATATCGCGGCGGGACAAGGCCGTTACGGGCTCGCGGTCCACCGCGGCCAGGCGGCTCTGGTGGCGGCGGCACGGACGGATGCGGCGGCCGCGGCCGTCATCACCGGTGCCCAGCGGGATCGGGAAACTGCGCGTGAGTCGACCGGCAACGTCCTCGACCAGGCTCGCGCCGACGCTGTCGTCCGTCCGGCTGCGCCGATGGCTCAGCGAGAGGCGATGCGCCGTCGCGTGGCGCGGCTGCGAGCTCAGCGCGTGCATGTCCTGACGGCGCGCCGGCGGGCCCGACGGCACCTGGCGGCGCTGCGCGCGCTGCGTTACCGAGTGTCGCACCAGCACGGCTTCGCGCCCAACGGACCGCGGCCGCCGTCGCCGAACGGGCGCGCAGCAATCGCGGTGCGTGCCGCGTTGTCGCGACTGGGCCGTCCGTACGTTTGGGGGGCGACCGGACCCGACCAGTTCGACTGTTCCGGGTTGGTCCGGTGGGCCTATGCGCAGGCGGGTGTTCACCTGGACCGCACCACCTATCAACAGATCAACGACGGGATCGCCGTCCCGCGCTCGCAAGTGCGGCCGGGGGATCTGGTGTTTCCGCATGCGGGACACGTGCAGCTGGCGATCGGCAACAATCTCGTCGTCGAAGCGCCGTACCCGGGTGCGGCGGTCCGGATTAGTCGGCTGGGCGGCAACGTGCAGATCCGCCGTCCGCTGGGATGAGAGCGAGGAGAACTTCGGAGAGCTGTCGACGGACGGGCAGATCCGCCGTCCGCTGGGATGAGAGGGTGGAACCATGTCGGAGCAAGACGGAACTTCGGTAGCCGCCATTCGGGCGCGGCAGGCGGCCCTGGCGACGCAACACAGCGCGGTTGCCGACGCCGACCGTGCGCTGGCCGAGGCGCTTGCCAGCGCGCATGCTGTGGTGCACGAGAGTGTCCGGCGGCTGGACGCGATCGCCGCCGAAATCGACCATGCCGTGCCAAACCAGACGGACCTCGCGGTCGATACCCCGATGGGAGGGCGCGAGTTTCAGAGGTTTCTGGTTGCCAAACAACGCGAGATCGCGGATGTCGTGACCAATGCACACGAACTCGACCGCGCGAAAAGTGCTGTGCTGGAAAGCCTGCGGGCACACTACGCCGGTCCCACGGGCGAACCGGATCCCACATAGGGCGTTGGTTCACAGACGCGCGTGAGGTGAATTGTCGACACTAGGGCGCCTGGGTACTGTCACCCGGCATGGAGGCGTCGCGATACCGCCCGCCGCGGGGCGCGGCTCGCTCGCGCGCTTCGGATCGCCAGCAGGGCGACGCGGCCGCAGCCATAGCCGATGCGGAAGCCGCTCTGGCACGGCAGAATTCAGCGAGCGCTCAGCTCGACCTGCAAGTTGTTTCGGCAATCCTGAATGCGCACCTGAAGACGGTTGAGGGTGGAGAGGCGCTGGACGACCTGCAGCAAGAGACCGAAGCCGCGGTGCGCACGCGATCCGATCTGGATACCCCGGCGGGAGCGCGTGATTTCCAGCGTTTCCTGATCGGCAAGCTCAGGGATATCCGAGGGGTGGTCGCCAACGCGAGTCTCGACGATACGTCGAAGTCTGCGCTGATGGCCGCGTGGACATCGCTGTACGCCGCCTCCATGGGTGAACCGAAAGCTCCCGCCGAACCTCAGCCGGCACGGTCCGCGCGCGATGCCGCGCCCGCGCGGGGCGCCGGCCAGGAGCCGGCGGCACTATCCGGCGCCGGTTCGGATCCCTACCTCGATTCGCTGTTGCTGGACGATCCTGGCCTGCTGCCCGAGGAATCACCGGTGCAAAGCGCCACACCGCCCGCGATGCCGATGTGGCCGGCGATGCCAAGCATTCCCAGCTTCGGCGGCGCGACGATGCCGGGTGTCGGAATGGCACCGGGCTCCATCCCCGGTTGGAGCGCGCCGGGTGGGCTCCCGCTGTCCGGGCCGCGTGGGAGAACCGAAACCGATCCGGACCCAAGCGATTTCGACGAGTGGCACCAGGAATCCGAGGAGTCGAACCCGGCGGACCACACCCCCTCGGACGAACCGGGCAATGACGAAGACAGAGGTGAGGACGCGTCGGCCGCCAAGCCCAACTCCCCACCGGCCGGTCCGACGACCGTGACCCTGCCCGACGGGCAGACGGTGACCGCCGCCAGCCCGCAGCTCGCGGCGGCGATCAAGGCCGCGGCCGGTGGAGCGTCGATCGCGGATGCCTTCCATCGGCAGGGCATCACGATCCCCGCGCCGGGGACGGCGGTCGCCAACCCGATAGACCCGTCGCGGGTCATCCCGGGAGATATCGGCATCTTCATCGATCGTCACGCGCTCGCCCTCGGGCGAGGCAAGGCCCTGCTCGACGGTCAGATTCAACCCATCTCCAACGTGAGCGGGCCGAGCTTTCTAGGCTGGGAACATCCGCCAGTGCCGACGACCGCGACCGCGCCGGCCACGGCGGAACCACCGATACCGACCCGGCCGTCGGCTACGTCGACGGCAATGCACTAGGCGCTAAGGCGAGGAGAAGCCGATGGCAGATCGAATCCATGTGGAGCCGGCGCACTTACGTGAAGCCGCCGCTCACCATGAGCAGACCTCCGACTACCTGCGGACCGTGCCGTCGTCGCATGCGGCGATCCAGGAAAGCCTGGACTCACTCGGACCGATTTTCGGTGAGCTACGCGAGGCCGGCCGCGAACTGCTCGAGCTACGACGACGGTGCTACGAGCAACAGGCCGACGACCACGCCGCGATGGCGCGCGATCTGCGGATGTCGGCGGCTATGTGGGAGCGGCACGACGAAGACGCGGCCCGCGACCTCGGCGGCATCGTCGACGGCGGTCGATGACCGACGCCGATCCCGCCTTCGACACCGTTCATCCCAGCGGGCATATCCTGGTGCGGTCCTGCCGCGGGGGATACATGCACAGCGTGGCGTTGAGCGAGGCGGCGATGGACACCGACGCGGAGAACCTGGCGCAGGGCATCCTGCTGACCGCCGACGTGTCCTGTCTGAAAGCGTTGCTAGAAGTACGAAATGAGATCGTGGCGGCGGGCCACACCCCGTCCGCGCAGGTTCCGACGGCCCGCGACCTGGATGCGGCGATTGAAAAGCTGCTGGCGCATCGGCTGCGGCGCCGCGACGGTTGACCGCCTAAACCCGCCAGGTTTCGGCGGTGTCGGGATCGGGCGCGATGTCGGATGGCGGCTCGATGGGATTGGCGCCGAACAGTTCTCGCGCGCGGCCAAGCAAGGCGCGCACTTCGTCGAGTTGCTGCTGCAGCGCAGAGTCGGCCATGTCCCCACGCTACCCACGGCTGGGCAGCCGCACAATTCAGTATCCGCAGAGCCCCACCAATGGCCGCCGGTACGCTTGGCCGGTGGCGATCTTCGGTCGGAAGTCGGCGCGCCAGCGCCTCCGGCGAGCGACCCGGGAATCCCTTACGATTCCGGCCTTTCGCTCGCCCGTCGATTGCACCCCCTGGGTGATCGGTGGCCTTTGGCCTGCCGAGCTGTCGACGATCACCGCCGAAACCGCCTCGCTCGCAGAGCATCTCAACACCGAGCTGCGGCGCATCGCCGACGGCGCCAATGGCGAACTGCGGAGCATAAGCCGAGCGGGTTTGCCTGCTTCGGCCCGGCGGGCAGCAGAGGCCGAAGTGATCGACGAAGCCCGTGCCCGAGCCCAGCGGCGCGTCGAGTCGACAGTTCGACAGCTGCGCAGCCCGACGCAGGAACCGCCGGCGAGGTCAGCGCGCCCGGCCGTCGCCAACCGCTTCGCCGGCACAGACCTCGACAAAACCCAAGTCATGCAGGCCATCACCGTGGAGCCTGCGGCCACGGAGGCCACCGAGGTTGCAGCCGAGACGGAATCCGACGACGAACGGTTGCAGCGGCTCCTCGCCTTTGTGGTCCGTCAAGAGCCGCGGCTGAACTGGGCCGTCGGCACCCATCCCGACGGCACGACCGTGCTGGTCACCGATCTCGCCCACGGATGGATACCTCCGGGTATCGCGCTACCGGACGGCGTGCGGTTGCTGGAACCCGAGCGGCGCGCCGGCCGAGCAGCCGAGCTGCTCGGCAACGTCACGCGCTCGGCTACCTACACTCCCGGCGATCCCATGCGCTGGCCGGCTGACGTCGAAACGCCGCGATCCTCGATGCGGCCCCGAGAACTGCCGGCGGTCGAGGATCTCGGGCGGGAGTTGGGTGCGGCCACGCACCGGCGCGGCGAACTGCCGAGGATGGTGCACACGGTCGCTAAGGCCGCCGCGTCGGGAACGGGCGTCATCGAAGCGGGAATCGACCTGCTGCGCGTACATCTCGATACCGCGCGCCACCGGCTTCAGCTCCAGTACCCGGATGTCGAACCCGCGCTGCTGCTCGACTGTCTCTTGTTGGCGGCCATCGAAAGCCTGGTGACCGGAGACGTCATCGCCGCTAACTATCACCTTGCCTGGTTCCAGAAACTGGAACGCACCACCGGACGGCCGTCGCTCCGGGCGTGAATTGACCCTGGTTGGGGGCGTCGACATACTGTCATGGTGTCGGGGTCGGGCAGTCACGGCGAGCGGAGCGACCTGAGCGACCGAGACCTCGTCGAATCGGTTCTGCGTGAGCTGAGCGAGGCGGCCGACAAATGGGAAGCGCTCGTCGCGCAGGCCGAGGCCGTCACGTACAGCGTGGACCTGGGAGACGTTCACGCTGTCGCGAACTCCGACGGCCGACTGCTCGAGTTGACGCTGCACCCGGACGTGATGACGGGCTACGCCCACGTGGAGTTGGCCGACAGGTTGAACCTCGCGATCGCGGCGCTGCGTGAAGAGGCGGAGGCCGAGAACCAGGCGCGTTACGGCGGCCGCTTGGGTTGATGGGCCCCGGTTCTCTTCGCGCGCTCGCGCGCTCATCGCCCGGGGCTTGGGTTGATGGGCCCCGGTTCTCTTCGCGCGCTCGCGCGCTCATCGCCCGGGGCCGGGCGGGCCGGCGAAGGCTTGAGCGATCTGTAGCCAGCGCCGCGCGTCGTCACCGACCGCTGCGACGTCGAGAGCGCCAAGCGGGCGTCGTTGGGTGACCAGAAAGCAGAAGTCCTCGGCGGATCCGGTGACGCGCTGGGCCGCGTCCGACGGTCCCCACGACCAGGTGTCTCCCCCGGGCCCGCGCAGCTCGACCCGGAAGGGTTCGGTGGGCGGAGCCAGGTTGTTGACGAGAAAGGCGTAATCACGGGTCCGGACACCCAGATGCGCGATCGAGCGCAGCCGCCCGGTCGCGGGGCGTCGCACCCCGAGGGTGTCGGCGACGTCGAGGCCATGCGCCCAGGTCTCCATCAGCCGCGCGGTCGCCATCGACGCCGCGCTCATCGGCGGGCCGAACCACGGCAATTTGCGGCCCTCGGGCACCGTCAGCAGCGCCTCGTGCAGCCGCGCGCGGGTAAGCCGCCAATCGGCGAGCAGCTGGGGCGGCGGGGTGGCGGCCAGTTCGTCGGCCGCGGCATCCACGAAGCCGGTCGGGTCGGCCGCCGCGGCGGCCAGCAGGTCGGCAAAACCCGCCTCGTCGGTGACCGCGGTCAACGCGACCCGGTCGGTCCACAACAGGTGTGCGATCTGGTGCGCGATGGTCCAGCCGGGTGCGGGCGTCGGCTCGGCCCAGCGGTCCGCGGCCAGCGGCGCCACCAACGCGTCCAGGTCGTCGCTTTCGGCGCACAGGTCAGCCACCATCGGGCCGGCATCGGCCATCATCGTCTCCCTCAGGTACCGTCGGACATTTCTCGAACCTTAGCCATGAGCGCGGGCCAGCCGTGCGGGCCGGGCGACGACGGCATGGACGACGAGGCCGGCCAGGTAGATCACCGACCCGGCGAGCGCAAACGCCGGCGCGTACCCGTTAGCTGGAATCACGGTGGCCGCCAACGTGGTCGCGACAATGTATGAGATCCAGAACAACGCATCCTGCACGGTGAACACGTGTCCGCGAAGGGCGTCGTCGACGTCGATCTGCATCGCCGAATCGGCGCACAGCTTGACCATCTGGCCGGCGATGCCAAGGCAGAACCCCGCGACCAACATGACCGGCAGCAACAACCCGGCACCGGCGGTCTGGATGACCACCGCCGCCACCAAGGCGCCGTTCGCCGTGGCGTAGCGCCCCCAGCGGCGCACCGCCGGCGGGGTCAGTGCCGTCGCCACGAACGCTCCGATGCCCGATGCGGCGACGAATAGCAGCGCCGTGCCCAGCCCGCCGATCGCGAAGGCCTTCGTGTGGTGGACCAGCAACAGCATGAGCAACGCGTTGATGCCGACCACCATTCGGTGGGCGGCCAGACCGGACAACGTGGCCGCGACCGTCGGGGTTTGGATGACCGTACGCGCGCCGTGCAGCCAACCGGTGATCACCGCGTAGAAGGCCGACCCGTGGATCGCGCGTTGGGTGTCGTCCGGACCGAGGACCCGGGCGGCAAATCGCAACGACAGCAGCAGGGCAATCGCCACCGGAATCTCGACGATGAAAACGATCCACGCGGCGCCCGCATCTCCGCCCCCGGCGAGCCAGCGGGGAACCAGCATGAAGTTGGCGCCGAGGAAGGCGGCCGCGGCGCCCGTCGCGGTGGCCAGCGAGTTCATGGTGACCACCTGTTCCCGCGGCACCACGTGGGGCAGGGCGGCCGACAGGCCGGACGCGACGAAGCGGGATAAACCGTTGGCCACCAGCGCTCCGCACAGCACCGGCAGATCCCCCGCCCCCAGCGCCAGAAACGTGCCGACCGCGGTCACCAGAGCCAAGCGGCCCAGGTTGGCTCCGACGAGGACGAGGCGTCGATCCCAACGGTCCATCAGCGCTCCGGCGAAGGGTCCTAGCAGCGAGTACGGCAGGAAAAGCACCGCAAACGCGCGCGCGATCGCCATGGGGTCCGACGCTCTATCGGGGTTGAACAACAACGCCCCGGCCATGCCCGCCTGGAAGAGACCATCGCCGAACTGACTCGCCATGCGCACCTGCAGCAGCCGCCAGAAGTCCGGCAAACCGCGCACCGACCGCCAAAGCTCGACGGGTGCGCGCGCCCGGATCCGGCTGTCAACCACAGAACCCACTTCCAACGATCGGGGCAGACAGGGCCGATCACGCTCTCCGCCGCCCAAACCACACTACAAATATTCGTGGGGCGCGCTCGTTTGACCCGGCGATGCGGCGACGAGTGCGATGATGGTCGGGTGGCCCAGCACGAAGATCCCGAGGACTATGTCGCACCCGCCGCACAACGCGTGCGGGCGGGCACCTTGCTGTTGGCCAACACCGACCTTCTTGAACCGACATTTCGCCGCAGCGTGATCTACATCGTGGAGCACAACGAGGGCGGCACCTTGGGCGTGGTGCTCAACCGGCCCAGCGAGACCGCGGTCTACAACGTGTTGCCGCAGTGGGCCAAACTGGCGGCCAAGCCGAAGACCATGTTCATCGGGGGGCCGGTCAAACGTGACGCGGCCCTCTGCCTGGCGGCTTTACGGGTTGGCGCCGACCCAGAGGGCGTGCCGGGCCTGAGGCATGTGGTGGGCCGGATAGTCATGGTCGATCTGGACGCCGACCCCGACCTGATCGCGCCGGTGGTGGACGGGGTGCGGATCTTTGCGGGCTATTCCGGCTGGACCATCGGTCAGCTCGAAGGCGAAATCGAGCGTGACGACTGGATTGTGTTGTCGGCCTTGCCATCTGACGTTCTGGTCGGGCCCAGGGCCGACCTGTGGGGGCAGGTGTTGCGACGGCAGCCGCTGCCGCTTTCGCTGTTGGCCACCCACCCGATCGACCTCAGCCGGAACTAACCCACCCGCCGGACAATCGCCATCGCCGCCGCAACGCGGCGGAGTTCAGCCGCACGACTGGGTGCAGAGGGCGCAATTGCCCGCGCAGCTCGGCGCCGCAGTGCTGGAAGCCTGACGCCGCAGCGCGTATCGCGCGCTCTGCCATGAGCCGGCGGCCAAGGTGCCGATCGCCCCGGCAACGCAGACGACCACCAACACCAACGCGGTGTGCGGGGATGCTGCCAGCGCCACCGCTCCCCCGGCGGCCAGCATGACAGCGGCAGCCAATTGGGTGGGCGCCATCGCGCGCAGCGCGAGTTGAGTGGCGTCTGCGCCGGGGGCATGGGAGAGCGACCAGGTCCCGAACACCGCGGACGAAACCGCCGCGACTACGCACAGCACACCCGTGATCAGCATGGGCACACGATACGGGCTCACCGGTGGGTCCGCTCGCCGGACCCCGCGCCGCCCGGATCAGCGTTGCGCAGTGAGGTGCAGGTTCGGCAGCGGCGGCATCCCGGGCACGAGGGTCAGCAGGTTGGGAAGGGGCTGCGGAGCGGGCGACGGGCTGGGCAGCGACGCCTGACCGGAACGCCCCAGGGGCGCCGGGGCGGCGACCGGTGGCGGGGCAGTTCCAGCGGGCGCAGTCACCCGGAATCCGTTGATGATGGCGTCGGTAGCCGGCGCGTCTGCTACCGCCTGCGAAGCGGCGGTGGTCACCGCAAGCGAAACCAGATACTTATTCTTTCCGGAGGTGGCGATGACATGGCGCCGCGAGGTGTTGAGCGTCATGTCGTTCTCGCGGTACGTGCCCTCGATGATCGATGACGGAAAGCCGCCGAAATTGGCCATCGAGGCGTTTGTGGTCTGCCACGCCAGCAGTTGCTGACTGTCGACGTACCCGTGGGTGATGGCCTCGGCGGGATCGAACTCACCGATCAGCTTGTAGACCACCACCTGCGCGTTTGACGTGTAGACACTGTTGCCGCCGACGCGGTCGGCGATCACCACGAACGCGTCGGGCACGTTGGGGTCGGGGACCCGAGTCCAGCGCGGCGGCATCGGCAGGGTGATGTCGAGAGCATTGAATCCCTGGGCCCGCTGGGGCTCGAGCTTGACGCCCTTGCCCGTCAAATAATCGCGAAGCGTGCCGGTGGTCGCGGGAGTCACCGGCGGCGGCATCGGCGCCACCGCCGTGGGCGCGGGCCCGGCGGCCAGGACGGTCGCGGGATTCGGTGACGCGATCGGTGCCGGGGCCGGGGCGAGCGCGGGCGGGGCAGCGGGGGCAAGCCTGTTGTTGACTGCGCCGGGAAGGGCCGTGAGGTTCTGGACGGGTGGGGCCGGCGCCTGGGCAGGGCCCGGGGCGGGAAAAGGTGGCGGTGGAAATACCGGATCCGCGGCCGCGCGCCCGCCCGCAAAGAGCATGACGCCGATGAAACCCGTGACGATACCCCCCGCGAATACCCGCCACGACGTGCGCGCGATGTGAGTCATTTGCGTCGGTCCCTCCGAACGGCTCGAGCACGGCATCCGGTTAGAGGCTGACTGTAACCAGGGCGCACGTCCGGCAACCAGGCTTGAAACAGACCTGGGATGAACCTCTGATCGGTGCGCAACGCAACCGAGATCAACCCGTGGCCGGCGGGTCGGCCCCCTCGGGCTCGGTTGCCGCCCTTATACCCTGTTGGCGTGACCGAATCGCCGACCGCGACGCCCGGCAGCACGTCTGGTGTCCCATCCGGCGCCCGCGACGCCGACGCTCCGCGGTACCGCTACACCGCCGAGGTCGCGGCGCGGCTGGAACGCACCTGGCAGGACAACTGGGCGCGGCTCGGGACGTTCAACGTGCCGAACCCGGTCGGCTCCTTGGCCCCGACGGACGGCGCGCGGCTGCCCGAGGACAAGCTCTTTGTCCAGGACATGTTTCCCTACCCTTCCGGCGAGGGACTCCACGTCGGTCACCCGCTGGGCTACATCGCCACCGACGTCTACGCCCGGTATCACCGGATGATTGGCCATAACGTGTTGCACGCGTTGGGGTTCGACTCTTTCGGGTTACCGGCCGAGCAGTACGCGGTGCAGACCGGC
Source organism: Mycobacterium lacus (assembly GCF_010731535.1). Lineage (NCBI taxonomy): Bacteria > Bacillati > Actinomycetota > Actinomycetes > Mycobacteriales > Mycobacteriaceae > Mycobacterium > Mycobacterium lacus. Next base: position 4,510,888 of record NZ_AP022581.1, on the reverse strand, counting down.
ACCCACCCGCGTACCAGGACCGAAGCCAACATCGTCAACTTCCGGCGGCAGTTGGGCCGGCTGGGTCTTGGCCACGACAGCCGACGCAGCTTTTCGACCACCGACGTCGAGTTCTACAAGTGGACGCAGTGGATATTCCTGCAGATATACAACGCCTGGTTCGACACCGCCGCCAACAAGGCCCGCCCGATTTCGGAGTTGATCGCCGAATTCGATTCCGGCGCGCGCCATCTCGACGACGGACGAGATTGGGCCAGCTTGTCGGCGGGGGAGCGCGCCGATGTGATCGACAATTGCCGGCTGGTTTACCGGGCCGATTCGATGGTGAACTGGTGTCCGGGCCTGGGTACGGTGCTGGCCAACGAGGAGGTCACCGCCGACGGCCGCAGTGACCGCGGCAACTTCCCGGTATTCCGGAAACGGTTGCGGCAGTGGATGATGCGGATCACCGCGTATGCCGACCGGCTGCTGGCCGACCTCGACGTGCTGGACTGGCCGGACCAGGTCAAGACCATGCAGCGCAACTGGATCGGGCGCTCGACCGGTGCCGCGGCGCTGTTCTCAGCCACCAAGGCCACTGGCGAAGCCGTCGATATCGAGGTGTTCACCACCCGGCCCGACACCTTGTTCGGCGCCACCTATCTCGTGCTGGCCCCGGAGCACGACCTGGTCGACGACGTGGTCGCGCCCGCGTGGCCGGACGGGGTCGATCCCACGTGGACGTACGGGGCCGCCACACCGCGCGAGGCCGTCGCCGCCTATCGCCGCGCGATCGCGGCGAAGTCAGACCTCGAGCGCCAGGAAAGCAGGGAGAAAACCGGTGTCTTCGTGGGCAGCTACGCGACCAACCCGGCCAACGGCGAGCCGGTGCCGATCTTCATCGCCGACTACGTGTTGGCCGGGTACGGCACCGGGGCGATCATGGCGGTCCCTGGGCACGATCAGCGGGACTGGGAATTCGCCCGCGCGTTCCACCTGCCCGTCGTCGAAGTCATTGCTGGCGGCGATGTTTCGCAGGCCGCCTACGCGGGTGACGGTGTGTTGGTGAACTCGGATTACCTCGACGGCATGGAGGTGGCGGCCGCGAAGGAGGCCATCACCGCGCGCCTGGAGTCCGACGGGCGCGGCCGCGCTCGCATCGAATACAAGCTGCGCGACTGGCTTTTCGCGAGGCAGCGGTATTGGGGCGAGCCGTTCCCCATCGTCTACGACAGCGACGGACGCCCCCATGCGCTCGACGAATCCGCGCTGCCGGTCGAGCTGCCCGACGTGCCCGACTACTCGCCGGTGTTGTTCGACCCCGACGACGCCGATAGCGAGCCGTCGCCGCCGCTGGCCAAGGCGACCGAGTGGGTGCACGTCGAACTGGACCTCGGTGACGGGCTGAAGCCCTACAGCCGTGACACCAACGTGATGCCGCAGTGGGCCGGCAGCTCCTGGTACGAGCTGCGCTACACCGATCCGCACAACTCGGAACGGTTCTGCGCCAAGGAGAATGAGGCGTACTGGATGGGCCCACGACCGGCCGAGCACGGTCCGAACGATCCCGGCGGCGTCGACTTGTACGTCGGTGGCGCCGAACATGCGGTGCTGCACCTGCTGTATTCGCGGTTTTGGCACAAGGTCCTCTACGACCTGGGTCATATCAGCTCGCGAGAGCCCTACCGCAGGCTGATCAACCAGGGCTATATACAGGCCTTCGCCTACACCGATGCCCGCGGGTCCTATGTGCCGGCCGAGAAGGTGATCGAACGCGACGGCGGATTTGTCTACCCCGGGCCCGACGGCGAGATCGAGGTGTTCCAGGAGTTCGGCAAAATCGGTAAGAGTCTGAAGAATTCGGTGTCACCCGACGAGATCTGCGACGAGTACGGAGCGGACACGCTGCGGGTGTACGAGATGTCGATGGGCCCGCTGGAGGCTTCGCGCCCGTGGGCGACCAAGGACGTCGTCGGCGCCTATCGTTTTCTGCAGCGGGTGTGGCGGCTGGTGATCGACGAGAACACCGGCGAAACCCGGGTGTTCGATCGCGAGTTGGACACAGACACGTTGCGGTCGCTGCACCGCACCATCGCGGGAGTATCGGAAGACTATGCGGCACTGCGGAATAACACCGCGACGGCCAAGCTGATCGAGTACACCAACTATCTCACCAAGGAACACCGCGACGCGGCGCCGCGCGCGGCGGTCGAGCCGCTGGTGCTGATGCTGGCCCCGCTGGCACCACACATGGCGGAGGAGCTGTGGTTGCGGCTGGGCCACACCACCTCGCTGGTGCACGGTCCGTTCCCCGTCGCCGATCCCGCCTATTTGGTTGACGACACGGTGGAATACCCGGTGCAAGTGAACGGCAAGGTGCGGGGCCGGGTGGTGGTGGCCGCCGACGCCGACGAGGAAGCGCTGCGGGCCGCCGCGCTGGCCGATGAGAAGGTGCGGGCGTTCCTGGACGGTGCTACCCCGCGCAAGGTGATCGTGGTCCCCGGCCGCCTGGTCAACCTGGTCGTCTGAGCCCTACCGACCGCGAATTGGGCAGCGCTAGACGCTAATTACGTTGAAACACACAAGCTTTCAGGCTTCTTTGCGCGCTACCGAGTCCGCTGCCGGGCAGCCGGCCGGTTCGCCGGAGGCCAGGCGTTCCAGCGGCGCCAGCGCCTTCCTCAGGGTGTCCAGGTCGTCGGGGGGGAGTTGGCTGAGCATGGCGGCCAGGGCAGCACGGCGATTGGCCAGCGACTCGCCATGAACGGCCCGCCCCCGCGGCGTGATGTCCACCAGCACCGCCCGCAGGTCGGACGGGTCACGCGAGCGTTTCACCAGCCCGATCTTCTCCAGCCGGCGGATCGCCACGGTAGTGGTGGGAGTGCGCACGCGTTCGTGCGCGGCCAGGTCGGTCATCCGGATGGGGCCCTGATCGAGCAAGGTGACCAGGATCGACAGCTGTGCCAGCGTCAACTCACCGGCCGCCGCTCCGTTGGGATCCCCGCGGCGCAGGATCGAAAAGAGCTTGGACAGCGCGCGATGCAGCCCCTGCGCCAGCTCCGTCACCTCCGGCGCCGTGGGTCCGCTGTCCTCCATAAACCGGGAGTCTAGCCTGACATCGGCTTTGCTCAAGACTCTGTCACAGCCCTTGGGACAGAAACCGCCGCAGCTGCTCGGTCTGCGCGGCCCCGAATATCTGCTCAGGGGGCCCGGATTCCACGACTTCGCCGTGATCCGTGAATACGACGGCGTCCGACGCCGAACGCCGCGAACCCCATCCCGTGGGTGACCACAGCCATTGTCATACCGCCGGCGCCGAGATCGGCGATCAGTTCCAGAATGCCCGTGACCATCGCGGGATCCAGCGCGGAGGTCGCCTCGTCGAGGAACAGCACCTGCGGGTCCATTGCCAACGCCGGCGCAATCGACCCGATCACCGCCGCCGTGCCGCCCGCGGGCACATCGATGTCGACGCCGCGCAAAACCGCATTGCTGCTAAAAGATTGGTGAATGTCCTTGGCTGCCAATGAAACCGGCTCGCACCGCGCGGCGGCGGCCATGACGCCATCTCCGGGCCGAGCGTCGATGCGATCACGTCGGGGGAGTCTCCGGCTCAATCGCGGGGCGACCCCGGCGAAGCCGCGCGTCGATGAAGTCCACGAAATGCGTTAACAGTTAACGGAACAGTCAATATCGGGTAGCGGACGCCGGCGGCCACGAGCGGGAACAAGTCACCGCATCGCCCGACCCACGGTTAGGCCCAATGCCGGAAGCCTCAGAGCGCCTCCGACAGGCTCGGAGAACCACCGCTCGTCTGCTCGAAGGCTGCCGCCCCGGCACTCACCACCTCGGATGGGACAAAAACCCCGCGGCGGCACAGTTCGGCCAGCATGGTTTGGGCCATCAGGTGCGAGCGTCCGATGCAGGCGGCCCGCGCCGCTTCCGGATCACGTCGATGGATCGCCGCATTTTCGTCCTCGTAGAACGGCAACGTATCGTCGCGGCTGCACTGGTAGGTCATCCAGAACACGCGGGGAATGAGGTTTTGTGAGGCGCGGATCGTGGCGTGCAACCGCGGGCCCGCGTATTCGTCGTTGACCGTGTGCCGGTACTCGCTGGCAAATTCGGAAAAAGTCCGCGAATCCTTCGAGGCGCGCATCGATCGCATGATCGTGTCGAGTTGCCCAAGGATCCGCGGCGTGGGGTTGGCGGCTGCGCGGGCGGAGGCGATGCCGTTGAGCAGGCCGTCAAGCTCGTGATGCTCGAGGACGGTGGCTTCGTCGAACCGCTCGACGAATGCGCCCCGGTGGTAGCGCGTCGACACGATGCCGTCGTGTTCGAGTTGGACCAACGCCTCTTGGATGGGGACACGGCTAACGCCCAAGCCCAGCGCGATTTCGTTGCGGTCGACCCGGTCGCCGCTGCGCAGCTTGCCGGTCAAAACCAGGTTCAGGATGTGAGAAACAACCTGGTCTTTTTCTTTGACCCCGTATTTCTTCGGCATAAGTTTGTCGAGCCTCTTCAGCCAATGTCATGGGGCCGCTCCGGCCGCCAGCGCTGGCAAGTTTCTCACGACTTGGCGCGCGCGTTGGGGTGTTTGGCAGATGAGGCGAAGGCTAACCCGATCGGTCGCGCCACCTGCAGAGTTCTTCCGCGGCGGTGAGGTCGTAATCGGGACCGTCGCAGCCCACCGTGAGCAGCGTGACCCCGAGGCCGACGAGGGTTTCCGCGTTGGCGACCAGCCCGCCGCGATTTCCCACGGCGGCCGAGCGTTCGATGGTCGCCGGGTCCCGACCGACGTCGGCGCAGTGCCGGCCGAGCACCGCGGCCTTCGCCGCTAACGCGTCGGCGGCGGTGAAGCTGTGCCAGATGTCGGCGTGTTGGGCGACCAGCCGCAGGGTCTTGCGTTCCCCTGCGCCGCCGATCAGCAGCGGGATGTCACGGGTTGGTGCCGGGTTCAGCTTGGCCAGCCGCGCCCTAATCCGGGGCAGCGCGGCCGCCAGGTCGTCCAGACGGCTGCCGGCGGTGCCGAACTCGTAGCCGTACTCGTCGTAGTCCTTCTGCTTCCAACCCGACCCGATCCCGAGGACGAGCCGGCCGTCGGAAATGTGGTCGACGGTACGGGCCATGTCGGCCAGCAGCTCCGGATTGCGGTAGGAGTTGCAGGTCACCAGCGCACCGACCTGGATGCGCGAGGTCTGCTCGGCCCAGGCCCCGAGCATGGTCCAGCATTCGAAATGCGGCCCGTCCGGATCGCCGTAGAGCGGGAAGAAGTGGTCCCAGTTGAAGGCGATGTCGACGCCGATGTCCTCGCAGCGCCGAACGGCGTCGCGGATGTTGCCGTAGTTTGCGGCGTGCTGCGGCTGCAGCTGCACGCCGATACGAATGGGGCGGTCAGCAGTCATACGACCACCGTAGGCTCAGCACCCGGCCAGCACCCCGCGCAGGATGTCGACCAACACCCGAGGCTGGTCGCTTTGCACCGAGTGACCGGAATCTTCGACGACGTGTGTCCCACGGAAATGCGTTGCGCGCCGGGCCAGTTCAGCAACGTCCTGGTCGCTGACAAAGCCTGAGTTGCCGCCGCGCACGAGCGTGACGGGCGCGGACAAGGCGTCGACGTCGGCCCACAGACTGGCGAAGTCGGGGAAGGCGCGGATCGCGTCGTAGCGCCACGTCCAGTTGCCGTTGTCGAGCCGGCGCGAGTTGTGAAAGACGCCGCGGCGCAGCGCCTTTACCTCGCGGTGCGGTGCTGCTGCGATCGTCAGGTCCAGCATGGCCTGGAAGCTGGGGAACTCGCGCTCGCCGTGCATCAAAGCCACCGTGCCGCGCTGGTCGGCAGTCATCTCGGCGTGCCGCTGCAAGGCCGACGGGGTGACGTCGATGAGGACCAGTTCGTCCACCAGCTCCGGCGCCACCGCGCCCAGGCGTAACGCGGTCAGCCCGCCTAGCGACATGCCGACGACGCATTCGGCGCTCGGCGCCAGCTCGCGCAGCACCGGCGCCAGGGTGTCGGCGTTGTGCTGCGGCGAGTAGTCGCCGTCCTCGCGCCAGGCGGAATGACCGTGCCCCGGAAGGTCCACCGCCAGCGCCGGCTCACCAAGGCCGACGATCACGGTGTCCCAGGTGTGCGCGTTCTGGCCACCGCCGTGCAGGAAGACCACCCGCGGTGCCGAGCCGCCCCAGCGCAGCGCGCTGATGGCGCCCGCCCCGACGCGCTCAACTGTGGGAAGCGGACCCGTCACGCCGGCCTGCTCGGCGTTCTCGGCCAGCAGATCGAACTCGGTCAGTCCGCTCAGTTCGTCGTCGGAGATGCCGGTCACGATCTCTGACTGTTACGTCCGCCGAGACTGCGAGCACGGCATCCAGACTGCGCCCACGGCGTCTCGCGAGCCCGAACGCGGACCGTCACCGCAGTCTCGATGGTGCCGCATGGTCGTTCGACTACCCCTCGACGATGAACTCTTCGAGCTGGGCGCGAGCCAGGTCGTCGGGCATTTGCTCCGGCGGGCTCTTCATCAGGTAGGCCGACGCCGGGATCACTGGGCCGCCGATGCCGCGGTCCTTGGCGATCTTCGCCGCCCGCACCGCGTCGATGATGACGCCCGCCGAGTTCGGCGAGTCCCACACCTCGAGCTTGTACTCCAGGTTCAGCGGCACGTCGCCAAACGCCCGGCCTTCCAGCCGCACGTAGGCCCATTTGCGGTCGTCGAGCCAGCCGACATGGTCGGACGGGCCGATGTGGACGTCCTTGGCGTTGAACTCGCGATGCACGTTCGACGTCACGGCCTGGGTCTTGGAGATCTTCTTGGACTCCAGCCGCTCCCGCTCGAGCATGTTGAGGAAGTCCATGTTGCCGCCCACGTTGAGCTGCATGGTGCGGTCCAGCTGCACGCCGCGGTCCTCGAACAGCTTGGCCATCACACGGTGGGTGATGGTGGCGCCGACCTGACTCTTGATGTCGTCACCAACGATCGGCACCCCAGCGTCGGCGAACTTCTTGGCCCACACCGGGTCGGAGGCGATGAACACCGGCAGCGCGTTCACGAACGCCACACCGGCGTCGATGGCGCACTGGGCGTAGAACTTGTCGGCCTCCTCGGAGCCCACCGGCAGGTAGGAAACCAGCACGTCGACCTCGGCGTCCTTCAGCACCTGGACCACGTCGACCGGCTCTGCATCGGACAATTCGATGGTGTCGGCGTAGTACTTGCCGATGCCGTCGAGGGTCGGACCGCGCTGCACCACCACGTTGGTGGGCGCCACGTCGGCGATTTTGATGGTGTTGTTCTCCGAGGCGAAGATCGCGTCCGACAGGTCGAAGCCGACCTTCTTGGCGTCCACATCGAACGCCGCCACGAACTTGACGTCGCGGACGTGGTACGCGCCGAACCGCACGTGCATGAGGCCGGGAACCGTCGATGCCTCGTCGGCGTTCTGGTAGTACTCGACGCCTTGGACCAGCGAGGACGCGCAGTTGCCGACACCGACAATGGCGACTCGTACCTCAGGCTGCGCCCCCGGCGCCCCTAACGGCTTGTGCTCACTCATAGGGCGTTCTCCTAACCTCATAACCGTCTGCTCCGATGTCTCGGCTTGGTGTTCGTTCGTGTGCTGGGGTGCTACTGTTCGGCTGCCCGTTCCGCAGCGATGAGCTCGTTGAGCCACTTGACTTCGCGTTCACTGGACTCGAGCCCGAGTTGATGCAATTGCCGGGTGTAGCGGTCGAACGAGCTACTGGCCCGCGCCACCGCTTCGCGCAGGCCTTCCCGGCGTTCCTCGACCTGACGACGACGGCCTTCCAGGATCCGCATCCGCGCCTCGGCCGGAGTGCGGTTGAAAAACGCCAGGTGCACCCCGAAGCCGTCGTCGGTGTAGTTGTGCGGGCCGGTGTCGGCCACCAGCTCAGCGAAGCGCCGGCGGCCCTCGTCGGTGAGTTGGTAGACCCGCCGGGCACGCCGCACCGGGGTCCCCGCGGGGGCGGCGTTCTCGGCAATCAACCCCTCGTTTTGCATGCGCCGGAGGGCTGGGTACAACGACCCGTACGAAAATGCCCGGAACGCGCCGAGCAGGCCGGTCAGCCGTTTGCGCAACTCGTAACCATGCATTGGCGATTCGATCAGGAGACCCAGGATGGCGAGCTCCAGCACCGAGACACCTCCTTTGCATGGCTGGTTACGACGGTCCGACGCCTCGGAGCATCGTATCGTTTCGATATATTTGCCACAACACACCGAGTGTTGGTGAGCTATTAGTCACATCCAGCGGATGCGCTCAGGACGGGTAGTTCACCTGTTTGACGGTGCCGTCGCCCGCGAACTCGATGTAGCCACCGCCGTAATCGCTCGAGACGTACAGCGTCAGCGACAACGCCCCCGGCGCGGTCGGGTCGGTCGCCGGCTCGACGATCAGATATTGGGTCTTGACGTCGGGCTGTTTGATGCCGAGGGTTTCTGGGGCGCCCCGCAGAATGGCCACCGCGGTCTTGACGTCGAACTTGCTGAGGTCGACGAGGGCGCCGTCGACACTGCTCTTGGCGGAGCTACTCGGATCGCCCCAGCCGCCGCGGTAGGTGTAGTTGAGGACGCGGCGGTCGTCCTTGGGGTCTTGGCGATCCAGCGACGCGTAGTCCGGGTAGACCACCAGTCGGTAGCCCGTGGTGTCGCCGAAGCGCTTGCGGGTTTGTTCCAGCAGTCCGGTGAGGCCACCGAGGGATTGCAGCTGCTTGGGCGGGGTCAGCACGACGGCCGCGACGCCGTCGGGCTTGGCTCCCGGGTCCGTCGTGAAATCCAGCGGCGACGTCGTGTTGCCGTACAGGCCCCAGCCGATGCCAACCCCGAGCAGCACGGACACGACGAAGGCGGCGGCCAGCATGCCCAAGCCGCGGCGCTTGGCTCCCGATTTGAGCGCCGGCACCTGGGCGGGGGTGCTCCCCGACTGCAGATCGTCCACCAGACGCTGCAAATCGCCCAGTGTCACGGCCTTGGTGGCCGAGCTGACCCGTTCCCGGTGCTCCTCCATCGTGAGTTCGCCGTCGCCCAGGGCGTTATCGAGAATCTGGCACGCGTCTTGACGGTCGCTGTCTTTGGCGCGGGTTGTTGTCGTTCCTCCGCGGGCAAGCGGTGCGCCCAGCCATTTCGCCACGGGATGATCGTAGGAGGCCGGCCCCGACCGTGATCACCGAATACCCCGGTGCATGCACAACAACGGGGTCGGTTGCCTGTCGGTGGTGGGGTGGGCGTCGTACTCTGGTCACCGTGCGACTGCAGCGACAGGTGGTGGATTACGCCCTTCGGCGGCGCTCACTGCTGGCCGAGGTGTACTCGGGACGCACCGGGGTGTCCGAGGTGTGTGACGCCAATCCCTATCTGCTGCGCGCCGCCAAGTTTCACGGGAAACAAAGCCAGGCGATCTGCCCGATCTGCCGCAAGGAGCAGCTCACGTTGGTGTCGTGGGTCTTCGGCGAGCACCTGGGTGCGGTTTCCGGATCGGCGCGCACCGCCGAAGAGCTGATCATGCTGGCGGCCCGGTTCCCGGAATTCGCCGTCCACGTGGTGGAGGTGTGCCGAACCTGCAGCTGGAACCACCTGGTCAAGTCGTATGTCCTCGGCGCGGCACGTCCAGCGAACCCCCCTAGGGGGTCCGGCGAGACGCGGACGGCGCGCAACGGCGCCCGCACGGCCAGTGAATAACGAAGGGCGCCACCACCAGTCGTTCAGTGACGCCTCGGACGGGTCGGCCACTGAAGATGTGGGCAGGCATTCCGGCGCCGACGACGGCGGCGAACGACCGGCGCCGGGCCAGCGTCGTCACGTTCCTCCCGACGACCGACTAACCGCGATCATCCCGCCCGTCACCGACGACCGGTCGCTACCGCACGCGGACCCCATCGAGGCGGTCAAGGCCGCCCTAGACGCTCCCGCTGCTCCCGCGTCGGCGCCGCCACAGCGCGACCCGCTCGAGCACGGCAGGGCCACGCTGGACAGCCCGCCTGCCCCGCGGCGTGAGCGGCCGGGCGGCGGACGGCGCCCACCCGGCGGACCTCCTCCTGCGGACCCCTCTGGGCCGCGCGCGGGCGGGGCACTCGGGCCCAGGCCGAATTGGCGCTGGGCCCGGCAGGTGAACTGGAAATGGGTGCGACGCGCGCTGTACCTCACCATGGCGATGGTGGTGCTGCTGCCGATCGTCACCTTCACGATGGCCTACTTCATCGTCGATGTCCCCAGGCCGGGCGACATCCGCACCAACCAGGTCTCGACGATCCTGGCCAGCGACGGCTCCGAGATCGCCAAAATTGTTCCACCCGAAGGCAATCGGATCGACGTCAACCTCAACCAAGTGCCGGTTTATGTGCGCCAGGCGGTGATCGCCGCCGAGGACCGTGGGTTCTACACCAACCCGGGGTTCTCGTTCAGCGGCTTCGCGCGGGCGGTGAACAACAATCTGTTCGGCGGTGGCGACTTGCAGGGTGGTTCGACGATCACCCAGCAGTACGTCAAGAACGCACTGGTTGGTTCCGCCCAACACGGGTGGAGCGGCCTGATGCGCAAGGCCAAGGAATTGGTCATCGCGACGAAGATGGCGGGGGAGTGGTCCAAAGACGATGTGCTACAGGCCTATCTGAACATCATCTACTTCGGACGGGGCGCCTACGGGATTTCGGCGGCGTCCAAGGCGTATTTCGACAAGCCCGTCGAACAGCTCACCGTGTCCGAAGGGGCACTGCTGGCCGCGTTGATCCGGCGGCCGTCCACGCTGGATCCGGCCGTCGATCCGGAAGGCGCCGTAGCGCGCTGGAATTGGGTGCTCGACGGCATGGTGGAAACCAAGGCGCTGTCTCCGGCCGACCGTGCGGCACAAGAGTTTCCGAAGACCGTGCCGCCGGATCAGGCTCGCGCGCAGAACCAGACCAGCGGCCCCAACGGGCTGATCGAGCGGCAGGTCACCAAGGAACTGCTGGAGCTGTTCAACATCGACGAGCGGACCCTGAACACGCAGGGGCTGCAGGTCACCACCACCATCGATCCGCAGGCTCAGCAGGCGGCGGAGAAGGCGGTGGCGAAATATCTTGACGGACAAGACCCCGACATGCGCGCGGCGGTGGTTTCGATCGACCCGCACAACGGAGCGGTGAAGGCCTATTACGGCGGATCGAATGCCCAGGGCTTCGATTTCGCCCAGGCCGGGCTGCAAACCGGATCGTCGTTCAAGGTGTTTGCCCTCGTTGCCGCGCTCGAGCAGGGGATCGGCCTGGGCTACCAGGTGGACAGCTCACCGCTCACGGTCGACGGCATCAAGATCACCAACGTCGAGGGCGAAAGCTGCGGCACCTGCAACCTCGCCGAGGCGCTCAAGATGTCGCTGAACACCTCCTATTACCGGCTGATGCTCAAGCTCAAGGGTGGGCCGCAGGCCGTCGCGGACGCCGCGCATCAGGCCGGCGTTGCGGAAAGCTTTCCCGGTGTCGCGCACACGCTTTCCGAGGACGGCAAGGGCGGACCGCCCAACAACGGGATCGTGTTGGGCCAGTACCAAACCCGAGTGATCGACATGGCGTCGGCGTACGCGACGCTGGCCGCGTCCGGCATCTATCACCGGCCGCACTTCGTCCAGAAGGTCGTCAACGCCGAAGGGCAGGTACTCTTCGACGCCGGCGCCGCGGCCAACGCCGGTGACCAGCGCATCCCCAAGGCCGTCGCCGACAACGTCACCGCTGCCATGCAGCCGATCGCCGGCTATTCGCGTGGCCACAGCCTGGCCGGCGGGCGGCAGTCGGCGGCCAAGACCGGCACCACCCAGTTGGGCGACACCACCTCGAACAAGGACGCCTGGATGGTCGGGTACACGCCGTCGCTGTCGACGGCTGTGTGGGTGGGCACCGTCAGGGGCGACGAGCCGCTGGAAACCGCCTCGGGCGCAGCGATTTACGGGTCCGGTCTGCCATCGGACATCTGGAAGGCGACCATGGATGGTGCGTTGAAGGGCACCCAGGACGAGACCTTCCCGAAGCCTACAGAAATCGGCGGGTACGCGGGCGTGCCCGCCGCACCGCCGCCCCCGCCGGCGCCGCCCCCGCCGTCGGAAACCGTCATCCAGCCCACGGTCGAAATCGCGCCGGGGATCACCATTCCCGTCGGCCCGCCCACCACCATCACCCTGGCGCCACCGCCGCCGGGGCCGTCCGCCACGCCCACCGACGCTCCCACGCCGCCGCCGTGACCGGCGCCGGGATAGCGCGCGCGACAGTTTCACCGCGGCCGCTGGCCGCCGATCTGCGCAGCGCCGACAACCGCGATTGCCCCAGTCGCAACGACGTTTTGGGTGCCGCCCTGGCGAATGTGGTCGGTGGGCCGGTGGGCCGGCACGCGCTGATCGGCCGGACCGGGCTGATGACCCCGCTGCGGGTCATGTTCGTGATCGCGCTGGTATTCCTGGCGCTCGGCTGGTCGACGAAGGCGGCCTGCCTGCAGAGCACCGGCACCGGCCCGGGTGACAAGCGGGTGGCCAACTGGGAAAACCAACGCGCCTACTACGAGTTGTGCTACTCCGATACGGTGCCGCTCTACGGCGCGGAATTGTTGAGCCAAGGCAAGTTTCCCTACAAGTCGAGCTGGATCGAGACCGACGCCAGCGGCGCACCGCAAACCCGCTATGACGGACAGCCCGCGGTGCGCTACATGGAGTATCCGGTGTTGACCGGGGTGTATCAGTACGTGTCCATGGCGATCGCCAAGACCTACACGGCGCTGAGCAAGCTCGGCGCCGTTCCGGTGGTTGCCGAGGTGGTGATGTTCTTCAACGTCGCCGCGTTCGGGCTTGCGCTGGCTTGGTTGGGAACCATCTGGGCGACGGCGGGCCTGGCGGGCCGACGGGTTTGGGACGCCGCGCTGGTCGCCGCCTCTCCGCTGGTGATCTTTCAGATATTCACCAATTTCGACGCGTTGGCAACGGCTTTCGCGATCAGCGGGCTGCTGGCATGGGCGCGGCGCAGGCCGGTGCTTGCCGGTGTGTTGATCGGGCTGGGTGCGGCGGCCAAGCTGTATCCGCTGTTGTTTCTCGGTCCTTGGCTGGTCCTGGGAATTCGGGTGGGGCGCCTGGGGAGCCTGGCCCGCACCGCGCTGACCGCGGGCCTGGCCTGGCTGTTGGTGAATCTGCCTGTGTTGGTGCTCTTTCCGCGGGGATGGTCGGAGTTTTTCCGGCTCAACACCCGGCGTGGGGACGACATGGACTCGCTGTACAACGTGGTGAAATCGTTCACCGGCTGGCGCGGCTTCGACCCGTCCCTGGGCTTCTGGGAGCCGCCGATGGTGTTGAACACGGTCGTCACAGTGTTGTTCGGATTGTGCTGTGCGGCAATCGCTTATATCGCATTCACCGCACCGCAGCGGCCACGGGTGGCGCAGCTGGCGTTCTTGGCGGTGGCGGCCTTCCTGTTGACCAGCAAGGTGTGGAGCCCCCAATTCTCGCTGTGGCTGGTCCCGCTGGCGGTGCTGGCGGTTCCTCATCGCCGGGCACTGCTGGCGTGGATGACGATCGACGCGCTGGTGTGGGTGCCGCGGATGTACTACCTGTACGGCAACCCGAACCGCTCGCTGCCGGAGCAATGGTTCACCGCGACGGTCCTGCTGCGTGACATCGCGGTTATGGCGCTGTGTGCGGTGGTGATCCGGCAGATCTACCGGCCCGACGAGGATTTGGTGCGCTTGCGGGGCCGAGTGGACGATCCGGCCGGCGGCGTCTACGACCGGGCACCCGATGCCCCGCCCGGCTGGCTGCCGGGCTGGTTGCGCCCCGCCCCGGCGGGCCGGTCGGTCGTGCCGGCGGCAGCGTCCGATGCCGGCTCGCATACCCGGGACGCCTTATGCTGATCGTCATCCCGCTGTTCCCGCGGTTCACCGCGCTCGATGCCGTCGGGCCCTACGAGGTGCTGCAGCGTATTCCGTCGCTCGACGTGGTGTTCGTTGGGCACCAACGCGGCGAAGTGCGCACCGAAAACGGCATGCTCGGCGTCACCTGTGATGCCGCATTCGACGAAGTCGACGCACCCGACGTGGTGGTCGTGCCCGGCGGCATCGGAACCCGCACGCTGATCCACGATGACGTGATCCGCGGCTGGCTGCAATCGGTACATCCGCACACCAGGTTCACCACCTCGGTGTGCACCGGCGCACTGTTGCTTGCCGCGGCGGGCCTGCTCGATGGGCTCACCGCGACCACCCATTGGCGGGCCGCCGAGTTGCTCGACGAGTTGGGTGCGCGGTATGTGCCCGATCGCGTCGTGGAGCACCTTCCGCAGCGAATCATCACCGCGGCGGGGGTGTCGAGCGGCATCGACATGGCGTTGCGGCTGGTGGAGTTGCTCGTCGATCGGGAGGCGGCGCAGGCCGCTCAGCTGCTCATCGAATACGATCCACGGCCGCCGTTCGACTCGGGCGCGCTGGCCAAGGCCGATCCGGCGACGCAGGCCAGGGCCGACGAATTCCTGCAACGCAGGAAGTGACGCCTGATTGACCGGATTTGCCCGGGTTTTCGGGCCGGGCCCGCATCCGGTAGCCTGGGGCGGTTGCCGGCGCAGGCGACCCTCCTGCCACGGATCGATCGTGGCCGCACAGACCAGAGGAGGTGATGAGGTTCCCATGCGTCCATACGAAATCATGGTCATCCTTGACCCCACCCTCGACGAACGCACCGTCGCCCCGTCCTTGGAGACTTTCCTGAACGTCGTCCGCAAAGATGGCGGAACGGTCGAGAAGGTCGATATCTGGGGCCGTCGCCGCTTGGCTTACGAGATCGCCAAGCATGACGAGGGCATCTACGCCGTCATCGACCTGAAAGCCGAGCCGGCGACGGTAGCCGAGCTCGACCGTCAGCTCAGCCTGAACGAATCGGTGTTGCGCACCAAGGTGATGCGCACCGACAAGCATTAGCCCGGCGACGATGCGGCCGCGGAGCGGGCGGGGGCAAGCTGGGCAATCAAGCACTGACTGTCCGCTGTCGGCGCTGTTGCATAGGCTCGTGCACACGCTCATTGAACGGCTCGAAGAAAAGACGCCCATGAAAGCCCACCAGGCGGACCCAGGAGGAAATTATGGCTGGTGACACCACCATCACCGTCGTCGGAAACCTGACCGCCGACCCCGAACTTCGGTTCACTCCGTCGGGGGCTGCCGTGGCCAATTTCACCGTGGCGTCGACGCCCCGGATCTACGACCGCCAGACCGGGGAATGGAAGGACGGCGAAGCGCTGTTCCTGCGGTGCAACATCTGGCGGGAGGCCGCCGAGAACGTGGCCGAGAGCCTCACCCGGGGAGCGCGGGTGATCGTCACCGGGCGTCTCAAGCAGCGTTCCTTCGAAACCCGCGAAGGCGAGAAACGCACCGTCGTCGAGGTCGAGGTCGACGAGATTGGGCCCTCGCTTCGGTATGCCACCGCCAAGGTCAATAAGGCCAGCCGCAGCGGCGGCGCCGGTGGCGGTGGCTTCGGCGGCGGATCCCGTCAAGGGCCCCCGGCGAGCAGCGGATCGGGTGACGACCCGTGGGGAAGCGCCCCGGCGTCGGGCTCGTTCGGCGGCGGTGACGACGAACCGCCCTTCTGACCCATATCAGTTCGACGCACGAGAAACGGAAGAAAGACACCATGGCCAAGTCCAGCAAGCGGCGACCGGCTCCGGAAAAGCCGGTGAAGGCGCGTAAATGCGTCTTCTGCGCAAAGAAGGATCAGCCGATCGACTACAAGGACACCGCGCTGCTGCGCACCTACATCAGCGAGCGCGGCAAGATCCGCGCACGTCGCGTCACCGGCAACTGCGTGCAGCATCAGCGGGACATTGCGCTTGCGGTGAAGAATGCGCGCGAAGTGGCGCTGCTGCCCTTCACCTCTTCGGCGCGATGACCGCCGAAAGGCTCGACGGAAAGTACGAACAACGATGAAGCTGATTCTGACGGCGGATGTCGACCACCTGGGGTCGATCGGCGACACTGTCGAGGTCAAGGACGGATACGGGCGCAACTTCCTGCTGCCGCGGGGGCTGGCGATCGTCGCCTCGCGCGGCGCGCAGCGGCAGGCCGACGAAATCCGCCGGGCTCGCGAATCCAAGATGGTGCGCGACCTCGAGCACGCCAACGAAATCAAGGCGGCGATCGAGGCGCTGGGCCCCGTGTCGTTGCCGGTGAAGACCGCGGCCGATTCGGGCAAGCTGTTCGGCTCGGTGACGGCCGGCGATGTGGTCGCGGCCATCAAGAAGGCCGGCGGGCCGAACCTCGACAAACGCAGCGTGCGGCTACCCAAGGCGCATATCAAGGCCGTGGGCAAGCACCCGGTGTCGGTGCACCTGCATCCGGAAATCGATGTCGAGGTCTCGCTCGAGGTCGTCGCGGAGAGCTAACGGCAGTTGTTGCCCCGCCCGGTGGCGGCCGTGGTCGGTCGTCGCCGGGGTTGACGCTGCTTTGACGGTGCTGTGCGCGGGCGGCCGTCCTGGCGAACTGTTCCGAGGGCGTTTGCGGGCGCGCGCCGTTACCGGCTCTTAACGCCGCGAAAATCTGACCGAAAGGCAACACGCCCGGCGTAGTAACCTCGCACGACACGCCGAAGAGATTATTGTCCACACAAGATATGTCGTGTTCGGCGGCGGCTATCTGCGCCGATGTTGTCACGCCGCGCACTAATCCACAGGTTCTCCACACCCCCCTCAACACAGGCGCTGACGGATATGCACACACGATGCACACCCTTATGAACAACAGCCCCTTGGAGTACCCGCCAGCAACGCTTACGGTCGTCCCGGCGCGAGGCAATGCGGCGCATTGGAGCGGGGTGTCGGTGCTTCGGCTTACGCTCTGAATATCGGCTATCGAATGTATGTTCGGCTGCTTATGTCAGAGGAGGTGAGGGCCCGTGGCGGTCGTCGATGACCTCGCGCCCGGTATGGATTCCTCGCCGCCGAGCGAAGATTTCGGCCGTCAGCCACCGCAGGATCTCGCCGCCGAGCAGTCGGTGCTGGGCGGGATGCTGCTGAGCAAGGATGCCATCGCCGACGTGCTGGAGCGACTGCGCCCCGGTGACTTCTATCGCCCGGCGCACCAGAACGTCTACGACGCGATCCTGGACCTGTATGGGCGCGGGGAGCCGGCCGACGCCGTGACCGTCGCCGCCGAACTGGACCGCCGCGGCCTGTTGCGCCGGATCGGCGGGGCGCCGTACCTACATACCCTGATCTCGACGGTGCCGACGGCCGCCAACGCGGGGTACTACGCCGGGATCGTCGCGGAGAAGGCCTTGCTGCGTCGGCTGGTGGAAGCCGGCACGCGGGTGGTGCAGTACGGCTATGCCGGCGCGGAGGGCGCCGATGTCGCCGAGGTGGTCGACCGTGCTCAGGCGGAGATCTACGATGTCGCCGACCGACGGCTGTCGGAAGACTTTGTGGCGCTTGAGGATCTGCTGCAGCCAACGATGGACGAGATCGACGCCATCGCCTCCAGCGGCGGCCTGGCGCGCGGCGTGCCGACCGGCTTCGCTGACCTCGACGAATTGACGAACGGCCTGCATCCGGGGCAGATGATCATCGTCGCCGCCCGGCCGGGTATGGGCAAGTCCACCCTGGGACTGGACTTTATGCGGTCGTGTTCGATCAAGCATCGGCACGCGAGCGTCATCTTTTCCTTGGAGATGAGCAAGTCCGAGATCGTCATGCGGCTGCTGTCGGCGGAGGCGAAAATCAAGCTCTCCGATATGCGTTCGGGTCGGATGAGCGACGATGACTGGACCCGGCTGGCGCGGCGGATGAGCGAAATCAGCGAGGCACCACTCTATATCGACGATTCGCCGAACCTCACCATAATGGAGATCCGCGCCAAGGCCCGCAGGCTGCGGCAAAAGGCCAACCTCAAGCTGATCGTGGTCGACTACCTGCAGCTGATGACCTCGGGTAAGAAGCACGAGTCGCGGCAGGTGGAAGTTTCCGAATTCTCAAGACACCTCAAGCTTTTAGCCAAGGAACTCGAGGTTCCGGTAGTTGCGCTGAGCCAGCTCAACCGCGGCCCGGAGCAGCGCACGGACAAGCGGCCGATGCTGGCCGACCTTCGCGAGAGCGGGAGCCTGGAGCAGGATAGCGATGTTGTGATCTTGCTGCACCGGCCAGACGCGTTCGGGCGGCCTGATGACCAAGGCGCTGATCCCCGCAGCGGGGAGGCGGATTTCATTGTTGCCAAACACCGCAACGGACCGACGAAGACGGTCACCGTTGCACACCAACTGCACTATTCCCGCTTCAAAGACATGGCGAGATGACGCCCTCAGCTGTAGGGCCTCACGGGTCGTGGTGGAATCTCGGAATGATGGCGGAGCGATGGCGGTTCCGCCATGTTCGTGTCCAGCATGAAAGGTACCAATAGTTGGTACTTCTGGTGTATGGGTAAGAATACGTCGTTTAGCCTCGATGAACATTTCAGCGCGCTTATCGAGGAGGAGGTCGCGTCGGGCCGTTATCGCTCGGCCAGCGATGTCGTGCGTACTGCTCTGCGGTTGCTTGAGGACCGCGAGACCCGCTTGCGCGCGTTGCGCCAGGAACTCATTGCTGGTGAACGTAGTGGCGAAGCGACTCCATTCGACTTCGATGAGTTCGTCGCGCGCAAGCGAGAGGAACCTGGCCGACGGTAGTCGGTTGTCGCCTGCCAGGGTGATGGGACCTCTGGTTTGCCATGAGCATGGGACCGGGTTGTTCGGGTTGTAGGCCGTGCGTTGATAGTGGCCGAAGGGGTGGTTGCCGGTCAATCCGACGGAGTCGGAGGGGCCGGCTTTCGTGTCCTTGGTTTTTGGCGTTGCCGGTAGGACTCGCCTTCGACGACGAGTTCGTAGGCTGCTGATTGCAGTCGGTCCATCGCAGATTGGGCCAGCAGTGGGTCGGCCATCATGGTCAGGATCTCGGGTGGTTCTCGGTTGCTGGTGATGATGGTCGATGCGGCGCGGTGGCGTTCGACGATTATCTCGTAGAAGTCGGTGGTCTCGGTGGCCTCTAGGCGGTGCAGCGCGAGGTCGTCGATGATCAGTAGTTCGACGCGGTGCAGTTTGCGCATCTCGTCTTCGTAGCTGCCGTCCAGGCGTGCCCCGCGTAGGCGTTTGAACAGTTTGTCGGCCCGTTCGGTGTGCACGCTGTGATGTTTGCGTACGGCGATGTGCCCTAAGGCGTTGGCCAGGAACGTCTTTCCGACTCCGACTGGTCCCATGACGAGCACGTTGTAGGCATCGGCGAGGAATCGCAGTGAGGTCAGCTCGGCCCACAACTGTTGATCGAACGCCACGGCAGCGGAGTCGTCCCAGGCCTGCAGCTGCATCGCCGGGTCCAGATGGGCGGCCTTGGCGCGACGGGCCGCCGATTCGCGGTCACGACGGGTGACCTCATCGGCGAACAACAACTCCAGAAAGTCGTGATGGGGCAGCCGGTTGGTGCGGGCCAACGCCAACCGCTCGGGCAGGGTGTCGAGCAATTGGCCGAGCTTGAGGCGGCGCATCAGGGCTTTGAGTTCAGCGGAGACCTCGATCGGTTTGACCGCCGGTGCGGCATCGGGACGTTGCGGGCTCATGAGGGCCTGCGCACCGCGAAATCCGAGCCGTCGCGGACGAACCGCGACGCCGCCCCGGGCGGTTTGGGTATCAGGGGCAGTTGTTCACCGCCGCCGCGGGCCAGGATCCGCTCGATGAGCCCGACGTCGATCACCTCGGCGTCCAAGGCGCGGCGGCACGCGTCGTCGACTTGCGCGGCGCCGTGGCGGCGCACCAGCCCCAGCAGCCGGTAGACCTGACGCATCTTGGTCCACGGCAGCGGGTGCTCCAACACGGCGGCGGCGTAGACGCCGACATGGGTGCCGTGGGCGGCCGCTTTGCGCTGCAGGGCATTGAGATCCCGCATGGCATAGACCGACACCTCCGAGGGAAGATCAGCCGGATCAGTGTGGCGGCGGCCCGGGGCCACGACCGGATGCACCTTGATCAGCTCACCACGCCAGTACAGCTTGACCGAGTGCGCATCAGCACGGGCCTCGATGCGCTTGCCGACCAGCTCCCCGGGCACGCTGTAAAGGGCCTTGGCCACCTGCACGTGGCGGTCGGGAGCCACTTTCGGATGCGTCCAGAGCGGAACGTCGAACACCTCCTCGGGCGCGGGCTTGAGTGCGGGTAGTTCGTCGGCGGCGAACACCTCGGCCGGGCGCAGCCGGGTGGTGCCATGGGTACGCATCCCCGCGGTATCACGACACCACTGCTCGGCGCGGCTGCGGCAGTCGTCGAGACCCCGGAAGTCTTCTCCGGCAAAGAAATTCGACCGCACATAGGACACCATGCGTTCCACCCGCGGCTTATCCTTCGGGCTGCGGACCCGCGCCGGGTCGATCGCGAACCCACGCGACTGGGCGTACTCACGGAAGGAGTCGTTGAGCCGGGGCTCGGTCGCGTGCGCGGTGGTGACGATGGCTTTCATGTTGTCGGGGATCACCACGGCGAACACTCCGCCGAAGAACGCCCACGCCGCTTCGAACCCGGCGATCACATCTGCCAGCGTCTGGCGGTAGGTGGGCCAGACGAACATGTGCCGCGAGTACACCGCGGTAAAGATCAACCCCTGCACGACTCGGCGCCGGCCATCGGCGGCGTCGGTGAGCATCCCGAGGCGACCGAAGTCGACCTGCACCTCCCCGCCGGGATCGCAGTCGGCCACCGGCACCGTGCACTGCCGGCGGCCGAAATCCAATTCGGTTGTGGCGTAACGATTCAGCGTCCGATAGGACACCACCACACCGCGGCGCCCCAACAGCGTGTGGATCTTGGTCAGCGTCAATCCGTCTTTGAGCCAGGCCCTGATCTGCTCATGCTCTGCAGCGATCGTCTCCCACGCCAAGCTCTTGCCGGCCGGCCGGTGCGGACGCACCCCGGCAATCACCGCCCCGATCAACTCATCAGTGAGCTGACCATCTCCACCATCGCGGTCCAGCCCACACGCACGGGCCCGGTCGACGTAGCGTCGCACCGTTTTGCGGTCGGTGCCCGAGAGCCGGGCCACCTCCCGCAACCCCAACCCCTGCAGCCACAGCCGCAGCATCTCCACGATCTCGATCACCGACACCTCCCGGTAGCTCATTGGGCCAATACAGCGGCCCAACAACCGGAAGAACCCACGCCACGCCGGGGTGGTCCCATAACTGGCAAACCCGCCAGCCAGGTGGTTGTCGACCGTCACGTAATTCCCCAGGGCTGCCGTCACGGAATTCCCCAGGTGCGGGCCTCGATGGTATGTGTACCGTGCCCGCGGTGGCGTTGTCTAGCTGACGCTGCGTCCGGGCCGTTTGCGGGGCCGGTAGCTGGGTCCGTCCATGAGGATCTGGTAGCTGCTGTTGATGATCCTGTCGAGTAGCGATTCGGCGACGACCGGGTTCGGGAATAGGCCGTACCAGTCGTTGGGGGCGCGGTTGGAGGTCAAGATCAGCGGCTTGCCGCTGACCGCGCGTTCGTTGATTAGCTCGTAGAGGTCGTCGGCGTGCATGGTCGTGTGCTCGCGCATCGCAAAATCATCAAGAATCAACACGAGCGGTTTGGTGTATTCGCGGATGCGTTGGCCCTAACTGCGGTCGGCGTGCCCGCCGGCGAGGTCGGCGAGCATCCGAGAGGTTTTGGCGAAACGGACGTCGCCGCCGCGTCGGGCTACAGCATGCCCGAGTGCTTGTGCCACATGGGTTTTGCCTACCCCAACGGGTCCGTAGAGGATGACCGACTCGCCGGCGTCGAGCCAGCGCAGCGCGGCCAGGTCGCGCAGTATGGCGGCGGGCAGTTTCGGGTTGGCGGAGAAGTCGAAGGATTCGAAGGTGGCTTGTTCTTCGAACTTCGCGCGGCGGATGCGCCGTGTCAGGGCGGCCGATTCGCGGCGGGCGATCTCGTCCTCGCACAGTGCTTGCAGGAATTCGAGGTGCCCGAAGTCGCCGTTGCGGGTCTGGGCTAGCCGGGCGTCGAGGGTGTCAAGCATGCCCGACAGTTTCAGAGTGCGCAGCGCGTTGCGCAGCGCGGGGTCACAAATACCCATGAAGTCGTGTTCTCCTTGTGAAATAGCTTATGTGGGTTGTGATTCGGTCAGATTCCGGGACCCGGGTGACTTTCAGCCGACTCCGCCGGTGTCGCCGGTGGCGAACTGGTCGGGGCCACGCAGGAACGCCGCGGTAGTGGCGGCGGCGCCGGTGGCCGGTTCGGCGGTGGTGGCGTCGTGTTCGGTGCCGGCGGCCAGGATGCCCTTGATGGTCCGATACGCCGGGTCGCCGACGGCGATCGCGCAGGCGCAGGCGGCTTCGAGCCGATCACAGCCGTGCTTGTCGCGCAGCCCGAGCACTCCTTGCGCCGAGCGCAGGTGGTGGATCGCGTTGTCGCGCATGAATTCGGCGATCACCGCTTCGCAGGCGGGGCCGACCTGGGCGGCGGTGTGCCGACACCAGGTGGGGTTTTCATCGCGAAGGCGACCTTCTCCGGCGGGTAGTGGGAGAAGTCGGTGGAGCGCCCGAGGCCCGCCGCACATGGGTGGCGACGACCTCGTTGTGGGCAAAGATCTGCACGATGTCACCGGCGGTGCGGGCGTGCAGGCGCCGCCCGATCAGCCGCCATGGCACGCTGTAGAGGGCCTTGCCGACCTTGAGGTGCGTATCGACCCCCACGGTGCCGATAGACCAGGTGGTGAGTTCGAACGCGTGGCGCGGCAACGGTTTCAACGTATCGGCCTCGATCGCTTCGAACACCCGCAGCGGCTGGCCGCCGTCGAGGGCCCGTGAATGTCGTAGCCCGGCCACCTCCCGGCTCCACCGGGCCGCCTCGCCCTGCATCTGAGCCAGCGAGGTGAACTCGCGGCCCCGCCAGAACGAATCCCGCACATACGGCATCGGCCGCTCGACACGAGGTTTGTCCTTGGGCTTGAACGCCCGGGCCGGGTCGATCAAGCAGTCGTAGTGGGCGGCCAGCTCGGCGTAGGTGCGGTTGATCTTCGGGTCATATAGGTCGGGCTTGTCCACCCCGGTCTTGAGGTTGTCGCACACCAGCCGGGCCGGAATACCATTGAAGAATTCGAATGCCTCGACATGGCAAGTGCACCAGGTGGTTTGGTCCATCCTGACCACAGGGCGAACGAACAGGTGCCGCGAGCACGACAGCACCATGACAAACGCCCACACTGCGACTCGCTTGGCTGTGGCCGGGTTCAGCCACATTCCTAACCGGCCGTAGTCGATCTGCGCTTCGCTGCCCGGCGGCACTTCGCCGCGCGGCACGCTCACCCGAGCACGAGCCACCTCATCGGCGAAATTCATTGCCACCCAACGCCGCACAGAGGACTCCGACACGTCGACCTGATGGTCGTCACGTAGCCGCTGCGCGATCGTGGCGACCGTAACATCGGCGTGCAGCCAGTCCTGATCCGGTCGCTATGCCGGTCGATCAACGGCCACGTCGATGCCCGCGCGCCGCGATCATCCAGTCCGGGAAACCACTGCGCGATCCGCGCCGCCCACTGCTCGGCGCTCAGCGGTTCTCCGCCTGGGCCAATGCCCTCGGCGACCGCCGGGGCCAGATACTTGCGGATCGTCTTACGATCCATCCCCAGCGACTGCCACAACTGCACCTGTGAGCGACCAGCCTGCCAATGCGTGTACAACTCGATCAGATCGAACATCTCGATATCTCTCCTCGCCATCAGTGCCCCTTCGTCCGCCGTACTCCGACGGATCAAGAGCGAACATGTGTGCGAGGCCCACACCCGGCAGACACACCGCCCAGGGTGGGGAATTACCTGACAGCCAGGGTGGGGAATTCCGTGACGGACAACCCCTCAAACCTGGGGAATTGCGTGACCGCTGACAGGTGGTCCCATCAATGGCAAACAGGTGGTCCCATGCTCATGGCAAAACCAGCTCAGAAGTGGTCCCATTCACCTGGCAGCCGACAGTCGGTCTCCGTCCAAATAGACCGACGAATCTCGACTTCGCCCTCGCGTGAAAGTGGCCCGCCAGCGACGCCGACCAAGCCAAATGGCGTTCCGTGAGACAACCAACGAACCCGCCGGTCAAACAGGATCGACCAATTGGATGGCAGTACGTTGCCATCTTACCAATTAGTTGGTTCGGTGGTCCCAATCTGGTGGTATATTCATGCCATGTATGTGACAGTGGACCGAGTGGGGCGGATGGTGATCCCGAAAGCCCTGCGTGTTGCGCTGGGAATTACACCGGACACAGAGCTCGAACTCATTCCGGACGGGTCCGGTCTCCGGATTGAGCCCGTCCGTCGGCACCAACGCTCGATCGATACCAGTGACGGGCTACCGATACTCGGCAACGTCGAAGGCGCCGTGCTGACCGATGACGACATTCGCCGACTGCGCGATGACATCCAACGGTGACCTGTGGGCGTGCGACACCAGCGTTGCCGTCGCCGCTCTCGATCCGACCCACGAAGCGCATCCGGTCTGTCGCCGAGCCCTGGTCGAGTTGCGTCCTGCGCTCGCGGGCCATGCCATGTTCGAGACATATTCAGTGCTGACTCGGCTGCCGTTGCCCCTGCGCCTAAGTGCTGGCCAAGCGGTGTCGGTACTGGCCGCGGCGTTTCCGGAAGACTGTTGGCTTGGCGCCACCGGGACGCGCCGCCTTCGCGAGCGACTTGCACGACTCGACATCGTCGGGGGATCGATATACGACGCCCTCGTTGGTCAGGCCGCCGTCACGAATCACCGCGCCCTGCTCACCCGGGACCGTAGGGCTGAGCGCACGTACCGCTCACTCGACGTGGAGTACCGGTTCCTGGACTGACAACCGAACCGCAGGTGGGGACACCCGCCGAGCGCCGAACACAGGCTAGTTCACCGCGTCCAGGCGCGCCTAACCCGAAATGTCGGACCCTCTCGCCAGTATTGCGGGCATGAGCCGACGCAACCGCCAGAAGCGAGCCACCAAGCAGAAGATGCGCCGCGGCGGGGCCAACAACCGAGCGCGCTTCGGGTTTGATACGCCGCACGACGGTTCGATCCCGCTGCAACTCCTCGTCTTCGCCTTGTGCAGTGCCGCCATGTGCCCCGAGCACGACGCCGAACGGCACGCCGCCGACCTTCTCGACGAGTTCCCTACTTCGGCGCAAGACCTTGATCTGGCGGCCGACACCGGCTATGGGTGGCGCAGTCCGGGCGGCGTGGGAGGCGGGCTGGCTGCCGTCCGATCTTCATGAGCTCGCCCGCCGCAAGCTCGCACCGTTGGCAGTCGAATGCCTCGCGGCCGCGGTCGTTCTCGAGTCCACGCGGTACCCGGTTGCGACACTGCACCCGCGATGGCGCGCCGACCTCGCGGCCATCTCAGCCGTGATCGGCCCCGACCCAATGGCGCCGCTGCTTAGGCACTGCGCCGTTGCGAGCGGCGTGGGCCGTCGCGCCGGGCTGACCGTTGTGCTAAAGGTGCTGGCGTTACTCGGGGCGCTTCCCGCCCTCGAACCACTGCTGCCTCTGCCGGGCGCGTGCCGGCATACCCACTCCGAGGCAGGCGAGGTCGACCAGAAGGCCCTGGGCAGGGTGCGCGCGCTGCTGGCCAAAGCCGAGGCCACCGAGTTTCCCGAAGAGGCCGAAGCGCTTTCCGCCAAGGCGCAGGAGCTGATGAGTAGGTACTCGCTGCACCAGGCCGTGGCCGACCACGAACTTGGGCGGGCACCGGTGGCTGCCGCGCGGCGGCTATGGATCGATAGCCCGTACGCGGGCCCCAAGGCGGTGCTAGTGCAAGCCGTGGCCACCGCTAACCGTTGTCGCGCGGTGTGGACGGAGAATCTGGGGTTTGTCACCGTTGTCGGATCCGAAACCGATCTCAAACTCGTCGAACTGCTCACCACATCGCTGCTAGTGCAAGCCAATCGGGCGATGTTGGCGGCGGGCCGCCAGATCGGTGGAGGTGGCAACACCCGCACGAGATCGTTTCGCCAGTCTTTCCTCATCGCTTACGCCAGCCGAATTGGCGAGCGCCTCGACACAACCACCGCCACGGTCACAGCCCAGGTCGAAGACAGTCGACTACTCCCAGTGCTTGCGGCCCGCAACCGGGCGGTCGATGAGTTCACGAAACGACTGTTCCCGGGCATGGTGCACCGGCGGGTATCGGTGTCAAACGCGGCGGGCTGGACTGCCGGGCGCGCAGCGGCGGACCTGGCCCTGTTTGATGTTCACCGCCCGATCGCCGGCTGAAGCCTCCTTCGAGCCGGCCCACACACCAATAGCCAAACGGCGGATAACTCTGTGCGTGTGATCCGAAATACATTGTAAAACAGCATAATTCGTGTCGCCCGGTGATGTATTCCGCAGACGCGACCGGCGAAACGGCAACACTGGCCGGTGCGGTGCCGCAGGTCGGCTTCGCCGGTGTTTCGGGGCCCGGGTTCTGCGCCTGTTCACGCGCGTACCACGTCGGCCTTTCTCGACCGTTGGGCCGCAGGCGAAGTCAGCTGGGACGACGGTCGCGCCAGCGGCGACGTGCTCGTCGATGGGCCGGAGTCGGCGTGGGCGCGCTTCGACGGCCGCGACCAAGCCCGATGGACCGAGCCCATCGACGACGCCCGCCTCCTCGCGAGCGAGAAGCGGTGACGTTCAACGGCTTCCCGTGCACTAGGCATCGTCAAGCACGCTTGATATTCTCAAGTGACAATGGGCAGAAGCTACTCCCAGTACTGTGGTCTCGCCCGGGCGCTCGATGTGGTGGGTGACCGCTGGAACCTGCTGATCGTCCGCGAGCTGCTCATGGGACCGACCCGCTTTCGCGAGTTGCTCGACGGGCTCCCCGGCGTGGCCACCAACCTGCTCGCTGACCGCCTCCGCGGCCTCGAGACCGCCGGCGTGATCGAGCGGCGGCTGGCCAAGGAGGGCAACGCCATCGCGTATGCGCTCACCCCGTGGGGCGCTGAACTGCGGGAACCGATCGAGAGCCTGATTCGCTGGTCCGCGCCGCTGATGGAAAGTGGCCGAGGCGGCGACGCGCTGCGGCCCCGCTGGTTGGCCGTCGCGCTCCCGGCGCTGCTCCGCGGACGGACGGCCGACCCTCCTGCCGAGTTTGGCATCGAGGTCGGCGGTATACACATGGCCCTTCGGATCGGCCCGGACGGCCCGCACGTGACCGTCCAACCCGACCGGCATCCCGACACGGTCCTGATAGCAGAGCCAGAGGAGGTCCTCGGACTCGCGGCCGGTGTCATCACCGTCGACCAAGCACTTTCCCGAGCAACCGTCCACGGCGACCCGCGCGTCCTCACCATGGTGCTGGGCGGGGCACAGCCATGAGCGGGCTGCTCGGCGAGGTCCTCGCCGCCCATGGCGGCCTGGACCGGTGGCGGGCCGTGACCGCGCTGACCGCGCACGGCAGCTTCGGCGGCCTTTTGCGCTCGCGCTTGCCGGGAAACCGGATGGCCACCGTGAGTGTGCGGGTTGCGCTGGCAGAACAGTACACCGTCTTTTACGGCTTCCCGCACCAGGACCAGCAAGCGGTGTTCGATCGAGGCGACACGCGGATCGAAACCCGCGATGGTGAACTGATCAGCGCCCGGCGCAACGCCCGCGCCGCCTTCAGGGGCCTCAGCGGGCTCCGTCGCAACCTGCACTGGGACGCCCTCGATGCCGCGTACTTCGCCGGATACGCCTGGTGGAACTACCTCTCGCTGCCCATGCTTCTGACGCGCGAGGGAGTGACGGTCACCGAAGGCGATCCCTGGCGGGAGGCAGGTGAGCGGTGGCGACGTCTCGAGGTCGGCTTCGCACCGGATATCCACACCCACTCCCGACGACAGACGTTCTACGTGGACGCTGCCGGGCTCATCCGTCGACACGACTACGTTGCCGAGCCCATCGGCCGTTGGGCGCGTGCCGCCCACTACTGTGGCAACCACCGAGACTTCTCCGGACTCGTCTTTCCCACGCGCCGACGGGTGCGCCCCCGAGGACCCGGCGGGCGATCCCTTCCGTATCCGATCCTCGTCGCGCTCGACATCGACCACATCGAGATCGAGACCCGATCGAGCGCAGGCTGAACGAGAGAGGAGTAGCAATGAGCGGCTCCGGTCCCCCGGCCACTTCCACGTCGCCGATCTCAACGGCGATCACCGCCGTGCGCGCCGCCGGGGAACGCGGCGATGCCGACGCGATGGCCGAGCTCTTGGCCCCCGACGTCGTCTTTCACTCGCCGATCACCGAGCTACTGCGGTTCGAGGGAAGGGAGGAGGTCGCCGCACTGTACCGCGACGTCTTCGCCGTTCTGGAGGACATCCGCACCACCGAACCGCTCGCGCTCGGTGATGCGCGCGCGTTCACGTTTCGTGCCCGCGTCCGCGGGGTGGAACTTGAAGCCATGAATCTGGTGCGCTTCAACGCGCAAGGGCAAATCGCTGACTTCACGGTATTCGTCCGCCCGCTCGCCGGGCTCGCGACACTGTTCGCGGCGCTGCCGCCGCGAGTTGCGGCGAGACGGCGCGGCCACCTGCCGGGCGCGCTTGTTGCAGCCTTCGCCCGACCTGTCGCCTTTGTGTTACGCGCCGCCGACCGCTTGACGCCCAGACTGATCTAGCCCGAAAGCAGATTGGGTAAAGGTTCGGGCACGTTTCGGCCCTCACACAACGCGCCAACACGGCAGTGGCGGTCGCGTCAGCGACAATGCGGGGCGTGACGCAATCGCGGGAGCCCGGCGTTGGCGCGTGAGATCTCACGCCAGACGTTTCTGCGCGGTGCCGCCGGAGCGTTGGCCGCTGGCGTGGTGTTTGGTTCGGTCCGGGCCACCGCCGATCCGAATGCCGCCGGCTTCGACGCTCTTTCCGCCGCCGTCGGGGGGCGGGTGTTGCGGCCCGACGACCCCCAATTCGCCACGGCCAAGCAAGTTTTCAACACCAACTACAACGACTTGACGCCGGCGGTGATCGTCACCCCGACATCGCAGGCGGATGTGCAGAAGGCGATGGCATTCGCCGCCGCCCACAACCTCAAGGTCGCTGCGCGCGGTGGCGGGCACTCCTACGTGGGCGCGTCCACGGCGAACGGCGCCATGGTGCTCGACCTGCGTCAGCTGCCCGGGGAAATCGACTACGACGCCGCCACCGGGCAGGTCACCGTCACGCCCGCGACCAGTTTGTACGCGATCCACGAGGCGCTAGCCGGGGCCGGCCGTGGTATCCCGACGGGTACCTGCCCGACGGTCGGTGCCGCGGGACACGCCCTGGGCGGCGGGCTGGGTGCCAATTCCCGGCACGCGGGCCTGCTCTCTGACGCGCTGACGTCGGCCTCGGTGGTGCTGCCCAGCGGCGAGGCGGTCACCGCGTCCGCCACCAGCCACCCCGAATTGCTCTGGGCGCTGCGCGGCGGCGGTGGCGGCAACTTCGGG
The DNA here is from genome assembly GCF_010731535.1 of Mycobacterium lacus. Taxonomy (NCBI): domain Bacteria; kingdom Bacillati; phylum Actinomycetota; class Actinomycetes; order Mycobacteriales; family Mycobacteriaceae; genus Mycobacterium; species Mycobacterium lacus. The sequence goes on along the minus strand of NZ_AP022581.1, from coordinate 4,481,513 downwards.
GTGACAACCTCGCTGACCTTCGCCACGTTCGCCACCAAAGACACCGACGTCGTGAACCTCAACTTCCCGCCGCAGTCGTTCGCGCCGGTCCTCCTGGGTTGGCAGAACTGGCTGCGCGGCGCCGACCGAAGCAGCTGGGCACTGGCGGACGCCACCGTCGACGCAATGGGTACGCATTGTCGCATCATGGCGACCTGCCCGGTCGGATCGGGCAACAACGTTGCGAGCGCCATCATTTCGGCCGTCGGAATGCAACCGATCGGCACGGAGAATCACACCTTCAATTATCTGGACCTGGTGCGGTATCTGGCCGTCAACAACCTCAACCCGTCACCGCTCGGATATGTCGGCGGATCCGATGTCTTTCCCACCGTCAACGGCGCCGTCGCTCAGGGGATCGCCTCGGCGGTCGACGCTTTTCCTCGTGGCGCGGGCCGCATGTTGGCAATCATGCACGCCCTCGACGGCGCCCTTGCCGATGTGGCAGCGGGGGCCACCGCCTTTCCGTGGCGTCGGCAGTCCGCCCTGGTGCAGTGGTACGTCGAAACATCCGGTTCCCCGTCGGCAGCGACCAGCTGGCTCGGCACCGCACACCAAGCGGTGCAACCGAATTCGGTCGGCGGCTATGTGAACTACCTCGAGGCAAACCAGCCGGCTTCACGCTACTTTGGCCCGAACCTGTCCCGGCTGAGCGCCGTGCGGCAGAAGTACGACCCCGGCCGGGTCATGTTCTCCGGGCTGAATTTCTAGCCGTCCGTATCCTGACGCCGGCGTCCACCAGCGGCGCCGCAACGGTGGACATAGCGGCGATCCGCAGCGGCGGTTCGACGGTCGTCGAGGTCGGTTACCGCAACCGCGCCGGCGCGGCCCGGATCCGGTTCCGGCAGGGATGTACCTGTGGACGATCGAAGGCGCCATTGCGCCCTTTCGAGGCGCTGATCGCCGACACTGTGGGAATGCTGCACTTACGCATCCTGACACCCTCCAAAATGACCGACGGCATCGTTTATGTTCTTGCAGAGGACCGATGTGTGAGCGGTCTGGCTGTGGTCAAGGGCGCCGCGATTCGGCCAGTCGCGGACCTGGTCGTTGCCGACATTCTGGGCGCGGGTGTCAATTCGCCGCGCCAAAGCCATGGCTCGGCCTAAGCGCATGCTGTGACAACCAAAAGACCTGATGCGGAACGCCGGCCGCGCGCCCAGGGCGTAAACATCATTGTTTACAATTGCGTTTACGGTCTAGTACCGTGGGGTTATGTTGCGAGTGAGCGATGAGACCCGGGCGCGGGTGCTCCGTATTGGGCGGGAGGAGTTTGGCGGCGCGTCGGCCGACGAGACGGTGCGCCGGCTGATCGATGAGCACTGGCAAGCGAAGGCCGTGACCGCCGTGCGCCACTATCGGGAGACCGATCCGCAGGGCTGGGCGGAATACGTTGCCGAGGCCGAGGAGTTCGCCAGCGCCGACGCGCCAATCACTGACGAGTGGTGAAGCGTCCGCCGATCGAACCGGGCCAAGTGTGGTTCGTGGACTTCGATCCCGTGCGGGGTCGCGAGCAGGGCAAAGATCGGCCGGCTTTGGTGGTATCGTCGCGGTTTCATCTGGACCTGACCGCCGGCCACCTGGTCAGCTTGCTGCCGTTGACCAGCGTCGAACGCTCCGGCTGGGTGCACCGGATACGCGTCGGCTCGGGCGGGGGCTGGGTAATCACCGAGCAGATCCGCACCGTCTCCGCCGATCGATTCCGGCGCTATGCACCCGAAATCGCGCTCTCCGCAGACGAGCTGAACGAGGTGCGACGCGTGCTGGCTCAGATGCTGATTGTGTAAGAAGTTGCTCAAGGCGGCGCCTCTCACCTTCACCATATAACGGACATGGGGGCTTGCGGCAAGACGGGGGGCACGGCGCAAAATCGCTGGCCGAACCCAGAACTCACTGGATTTGGGGGTGGCGAGTTGCGTCAATGGTCGGCATCGGATGGGTCAGGCCGAGAGGTCGAACCGGGATTCGATCATGCGGTAGTGGTTGTTGGAGGAGGCCCGACGGGGCTGATGTTGGCAGGTGAGTTGGCCTTAGCGGCGGTCGATGTTGCCATCGTCGAGCGGCGCGCCAGCCAGGACCTCATTGGCATGCGGTCGGGCGGTTTGCATTCACGCACCATTGAAGTCCTCGATCAGCGCGGAATCGCCGATCGGTTCCTTTCGGAGGGGCAGGTGGCGCAGGTCGCGGGGTTCGCGTGGATTCCGTTGGACATCAGCGATTTTCCCACCCGGCACCCCTATGGGCTCGCGCTGCGGCAGAACCAGATCGAGCGAATCCTGGCGGACTGGGTCGGCGAGCTGGCGGTACCGATCTATCGAGGACGTGAGGTGACGGGCATCGCCCAAGACGACACCGGCGTCGACGTCGAGCTGCGCGACGGCGCGTCACTGCGGGCGGAGTATCTCGTAGGGTGCGACGGCGGACGCAGTGTGGTCCGTAAAGCAGCCGGCATCGACTTCCCGGGATCGGATCCGACGACGAGCTGCCTCATCGCCGAGGTCGAGCTGGCCATCGACACGAGCGAAGCACCGGAATGGGGCCGGCGCCGCGACGCCTTCGGTATCCATGCCTTCAGCAGGCTGGAGGACGACGGGCCGGTGGGGGTCATGGTGACCGAGCAGCACTCTGGAGGCACGAGCGAACCCAGCATGCGGGATCTGAGCGAGGCGCTCATCGCCGTATACGGGACGGATTACGGGATCCACAGTCCCACTTCGATTTCCAGATTCACCGATATGGCGCGGCAGGCCGCGGCCTATCGCGACGGGCGGGTCCTGCTGGCCGGCGACGCCGCCCATGTGCATTCCCCGGTGGGTGGACAGGGTCTCAACACGGGTGTGCAGGACGCGGTGAATCTGGGCTGGAAGCTAGCGCAGGTGGTCAATCAGGCATCGCCCGACAGCCTCCTGGATACCTACCACGCCGAACGGCACCCCGTCGCGGCCCGCGTGCTGCGCAACACGATGGCCCAATCCGCGTTGCTTAGCCCAGGCCAGCGTATCGACGCGGTGCGCGATACCGTTTCCGAACTCCTGCGCATGGACGAGCCTCGCAAACGGTTCGCCGCGATGATGTCCGGTCTGGACATTCATTACGACCTCGGTAACGGACACCCGCTGCTCGGGCGCCGCATGCCCGATCTCGACCTGGCCACCGCCAACGGTCCGCTGCGGGTATTCACCCTGCTGCACGATGCCCGGCCGGTGCTGCTCAACCTCGGTGAGCCCGGCGGCATCAACATTGCACCGTGGGCCGATCGGGTCACGTTGGTCGACGTGAAATATGTTGGCGACTGGGAACTTCCGGTGCTTGGCACGATCACGGCGCCCGCCGCCGTGCTGATCCGGCCCGACGGATACGTTGCCTGGGTGGGGGGCGCGCCCCATCCGGGGCTCGCCGACGCCCTCACCACTTGGTGCGGGCCGGCTATTGGGTCCCAGTACTAGACTTTCGGGCCCGGTCAGGGTCTGATACCGCTCACCTGCCAGTGCGCTCGCGGTGCTTGCACCCCGGCCAGCAGCAGGGCCTGCGCTGGCCCTCTTGCAACTCCTCCTGAGTCCGCCGAATGCGGCGCTGTCGGGTGGTCTCTTGCTTGGCATCCTCGACCCAACAGATGAACTCGTTGCGTGCCAACGCAGTGATGTCCTTCCAGGCAGCGAGCGCCGTGGAATTGGCGACCAGTGCCTCGCGCAGGTCCGCGGGGAGCTCGTGTACCACCCCACCGGGCACTCGGTTGCCGCTCACGAGGCCCAGGGTAGCCCGCGGCGGTGATGCGCGCGCAACGGCTTCAACGCTGCGCTGTAGCTGGACCCCAAACTCTACCCGAATACTTCTGGCGCCCTTCACATTCCGCAATCCCGAACGATGTGGCCCGCATCCTTCGAAGGAACCCGCTATTGGTCAGCGTGAACGACGTGCCGCGCTCTGACGTCGGGGAGGTGGCGCTTGGCCAGTTCGTAGTTGGCGTCGTCGTGGAGAATGCGCATCGTCGTCGAGGTCGATCTGCGTCACCGACACGGCAGGCTCCTGACGTTGACAATGTATGTAGTGAACATACATCACCAACATGCCGTACGTCGTGGAGGATCGGGGCACAGGACGCGCCGGGGTGCCGGGCCGGTGGTTCTGGCGGTCAAGGCGCTTCGCCACGGGCACTGGGGTGGTGTTCTCCCGCCCGAACGTTTCTCGCGCCCTTGACATTCCGTAGTCCCGAGCAATTCACGCAGCCGATGCATCCCACACAGTCGGTGCAGCGCACGCACCCGACACATGCCACGCAACGGGTGCAGGCGACACATGCAACACACGCCACGCATTCCCGCACGGCTACGCATAATGCAGTCACCGCGCTGGCAATCACCCCCACACTGCCCGCGGTGCCCACCGAACCCGCGACAGCAACGCTCCCCGCGGTCGCGACCGAGCCCGCCACCGCGACACTGCCCGCGGTCGATGCCGACCCGGCAACTGCGACGCTGCCCGCCGTCGCCACCGATCCGGCGACCGCTGCGCTTTCCACGCTGGCTATCGAGCCCACAACCGTGTCACCGTCGACGGCGACCGCCGAATCCCGCTGGACTGCCATGAGCCTCATCATCTCAGCCACGCGTTCGATCCGTGTTGATCTGGTGTCGCGATAAGGCGACGCCGGTCGCTACCGGATAGGCAGGCCGGTTATCGCCCGCGAAATCACCAGACGCTGGATCTCGCTGGTTCCCTCGAAGATCGTGAAGATCTTTGCGTCGCGGTGCATGCGCTCGACGGGGTAGTCGCGCGTGTACCCGTTGCCGCCGAGGATCTGGATGGCCTCGTCGGTGACGTATACCGCGGTCTCGCTTGCCACCAACTTGGCCATCGAACCTTCCGCCGAGTCGAAGCTTTGGTTGTTGCGTGCCATCCAGCCGGCCCGCCATACCAGTAGACGGGCCGCGTCGATCCGGCATTTCATGTCGGCCAATTTGAACGCGACCGCCTGAAATTCCCCGATCTTGCGACCGAATTGCTCACGCTGACAGGCGTAGTCGAGGGCGTACTCGTAGGCGGCCCGAGCCACGCCGACGGCCATCGCCCCGACCGTGGGCCGGGTGCGCTCGAAGGTCTTCATGGCCGCCTGCCCTCCCGCGGAGGCGCCGGACTTGACCCGAGCGATCCGCGCTTCGAATTTCTCCCGGCCGCCCAGGATGAAATCCTCGGGCAGACGGACGTCGTCGAGCACCACCTCGGCGGTGTGCGATGCGCGGATACCGTGCTTCTTGAACTTCTGGCCCTGAGCCAGGCCTTTGGCGCCCGGCGGGATGACGAAGGTGGCCTGGCCGCGGGTGCCGAGTTCGGGATAGACCGATGCCACCACGATGTGCACGTTGGCGATTCCGCCGTTGGTCGCCCACGTCTTGGTGCCATTGAGAACCCACTCGCGGGCCGCCTCGTCGTAGCGCGCACGTGTGCGGATGGCGCCGACGTCGGAGCCCGCGTCGGGCTCCGACGAGCAGAACGCGCCCAGCTTGGGCTCGTCGGATGTGCCGAACATCTCGGGAAGCCAGCGGCCCAATTGTTCGGGAGTTCCGTTGCCCGCCAACGCCGCCGCGGCCAGCCCAGTGCCCATGATCGATAGCGCGATCCCGGCGTCGCCCCAGAACATCTCCTCGAACGCGGTGAGCATGCCCAGCCCCGTCGGCTCAGCCGCCTGTTGCGCGAAAAAGTCGGGGGAGTAGATGCCCACCTTGGCCGCCTCTTGGATGACGGGCCACGGGGTTTCCTCTCGCTCGTCCCATTCGGCCGCGGCGGGGCGGATCACCTCGGTCGCGAACTCGTGTACCCAATCGCGCACCTCGGTCACGTCGTCGCTCAACTGCAGTGAGAAAGTCACGGCTGCGCTCCTGAAATAGTTTGGTGTTTAACGGTTCTGCCGATTGGTGTGCCGCGCGAGGACGCCGACCGTCTGGTGCCACGCCTCGAAACGGCGATCTTCATCGATGTTGCCGGACAAGCGGCCGGTCAGCGCCTGCAGCGTGGCGGCATAGGACAGCGATCCGATCGCGACGGCCGCGGCCGCTTCGGGAGCCGGGATGCGCGTGCGGCCAAAGCGATTGGACGCGACCAGTTCGTCGGCGAAGAGCTTCAGCGCGGCGGCCAGCAGCCGCTCCCGTCCGGAGGCGGGCATGGCGAGAGAGTACTCACTCACCACCGCTGCGGCAAACCGCCCCTTACGAAACGATCAGGTCGCTGGGCAGCTCGTCGGTCAACATGCTCTCCGCGAGCAGTTCGCCGAGCAGGGGCCCGAACTTCATGAGGTTGTTCCCGACGAACGCGACGACGCGGCCGCGGCGCGCCACCCTCCACCCGTCGCCGCCGGAGTCGAGCCAGGGCGCGCGGACCGTGACGCAGTCCACCTGGCCCACGGGTCTCAGCGACGGGAACAGCGCGCGCACGGTCGCGGGGTCCGGCACCTCCTGCCCGAAGGCCCAGCGGCCGGTGCTGCCCAGCGGCAGTCCGTATCCTTCGGGCGCGGACAAGCACGCGGCGCCGGCGGCATCAGCGCCCTCGTAGGTGAATCGAGTGTGCGGGGCGAAGTCGACGTCAAGCGGACCGAAGAGCGCGGGCGTTTGGACGCCCGCACAGATCAGCACGTGGTCGGCGCGCACCATGGTGCCGTCCGCAAGGGTCGTCGAGCCATCGTCGGCGACCGTCACCACCTCGCCGCGGCGGATGTCCGCCCGCCGCGCAAGGGCGGTCAGCGCCCGCCGGATTCGCAGGCCGCCGCCGAGCGGGTCGAAAACGCCGGTCTCCCACGGCGCGGCCGCGAATGGGATCCGCGACGCGATCGCGGCCCGGTCAACCCAGGAGAACGCAGCGCCGGCGTCCCGCATCGCCGCCGCGGTGTCGTCGCGGGGACCGGCGGCGATGAATCCCTCGGAGCCAAGCAGCCGTCCGGTGCCGAACTCCGTCTCCCAGCGCTGCCAGCCGACGCGGGCCTTGATCGCGAGCCGGCATAGCGCCGGACGCCGGTGCGCGATGCGGAAAATCCGCGCCAACCCCGCGGACTGTTCGGCGAATGGCTCGGCGCGCTCGAACACAATCGCGTGTTTCCCGCGCCGCGACAGCTCATAGGCGGCCGCGAGCCCGCATATTCCGGCGCCAATGATGACGATCATGCCCAACGCTCCTGGAAGAAAAATCCGAATTCACGTCCGGCGAGGATATCGGCGCTCGATGGTCGTCAGCGCTTGCTCGGCCCAGCGAATGTTCGCTTGTTCAACCGATATTCCGCGCAGCAGCGTCAGGTACGGGCCCACCCGTTCGGCCTTGGCGAGGCACTCCTGCTCCGCGCGGACGTCGTTCGCCACCGCGGCATTGAAGCCCTTGGCCAGGTCGTATCCGGACGATTCGCCGTCAACAGGTGCGGCCAACACGGCGTCACGGAGCGGCATCGGCAGATAATACGCGATGCAAATAATCAATAACGTGATTAATCACGTATAGACACATCGCGCCGCGCCCTCTACGGTCAACCACACCCACTCAACAAGTCGACCATGCGAGGTGTGGGATGAACCCGTTCCGCAAGGCGGTCGAACCGCGCGACGGGTCCGCCATTGAGTCGCTGTTGGCCCACGACGTGGTGTCCACCAGCCCGGCGGAAGCCGTCGAAGTGGCTGCGAACTAGCCATGCGGATCGGACTGGCCATCAACTACGCGGGCGGCTTCAAGGACGTGGCCGCCGAAGTCGCCGACCTCGAACGCGCCGGGTTAGACATTGTCTTTGTCCCCGAGGCGTATTCGTTCGACGCGGTGAGCGCGCTCGGCTACCTGGCGGCCGTCACCGAGCGGGTTCAGTTGGCCTCGGGCATCCTGCAGCTCTACACCCGAACGCCCACCCTGACCGCGATGACCGCGGCCGGTCTCGACTACGTCTCCGACGGCCGGTTCACCCTCGGCCTGGGCGCCTCCGGCCCACAGGTCATCGAGGGCTTCCACGGTGTGCCCTATGACGCCCCGATTGCCCGCACCCGCGAAGTCATCGAGATCTGCCGTCAGGTGTGGCGACGCGAGAATCTGCACCACCAGGGCACGTACTACACGATCCCGCTGCCCGCCGACCGCGGCACCGGACTTGGCAAACCGCTCAAGCTCATCAACCACCCCGTCCGGGAACGCATCCCGATACTGGTGGCCGCGCTGGGGCCCAAGAACGTCGAATTGGCCGCCGAAATCGCCGAGGGCTGGCAACCGATCTTTTATCTGCCCGAGAAGGCGCGGGAGGTGTGGGGCCAGGCGCTGGCCGCCGGCCAGGCCAAGCGGGACCCTGCGCTGGGGCGGCTCGACGTGTACGCAGGCCCGGTGCTGGCCATCGGCGAAAACGTCGAACCGCTACGCGAATTGGTCAAACCCCACCTGGCGCTCTATATCGGCGGAATGGGCGCCCAGGGCAAGAACTTCTATCACGCCCTGGCCACCAAGTATGGCTACGGACCGCAGGCCGACCGTATTCAAGAGCTGTACCTGGCCGGCGACAAACAGGGGGCCGCCACGGTCGTGCCCGACGAACTCGTGCGGAACGTGAACCTGATCGGCACTCCTACATTTGTCAAGGAACGATTGGCGGCGTTCCGCGAGGCGGGGGTGACGACCTTGAACGTGGTGCCGTTGGCCGGCACGCCGGCCGAGCGGGTCAAGCTCATCGAGAGGCTACGCGAACTGCTATAGGACGCGGCTGATCTCATGCCTCCAGCGCTGCGTTGAACGTCTTGCTCGGCCGCATCACCGCCGTTGTTTTCTCGCTGTCCGGCGCGTAGTAACCGCCGATGTCGACCTCCTGGCCCTGCACCTCGGCGAGCTCGGCGACGATGACGGTCTCGTTCTTGGTCAGCGCATCGGCCAGTTTGGCGAAGTGTTCGGCCAGCTCCTTGTCATCGGACTGCGCGGCAAGTTCTTGCGCCCAGTACATGGCGAGGTAGAACTGGCTCCCCCGGTTGTCGAGCTCACCGGTCTTGCGCGACGGGCTCTTGTCGTTTTCCAGCAGCCTGCCGATCGCCGCGTCGAGGGTCTTGCCCAGGATTTTGGCTCGCGGGTTGCCGGTCTTGATGCCCATGTCTTCCAGGCTTGCGCCCAGCGCGAGGAACTCACCAAGCGAATCCCAGCGCAGGTGGTTCTCTTCCACCAGTTGCTTGACGTGCTTGGGCGCCGAACCGCCGGCTCCCGTTTCGTACATGCCGCCGCCGGCCATCAGCGGCACGATGGACAGCATCTTGGCGCTGGTGCCCAGCTCCAGGATCGGGAACAGGTCGGTGAGGTAGTCGCGCAGGATGTTGCCGGTGGCCGCGATGGTGTCGAGCCCGCGGATGAGCCGCTCCAACGTGTAACGCATGGAACGCACTTGCGACATGATCTGGATGTCGAGGCCCTCGGTGTCGTGATCCTTCAGATACGTCTTGACCTTCTTGATCAGTTCGTTCTCGTGCGGCCGGTACGGGTCCAGCCAGAACAGCACCGGCATGCCGGAGTTCCGCGCACGGGTGACGGCCAGCTTGACCCAGTCGCGGATCGGTGCGTCCCTGACGATGCACATGCGCCAGATATCGCCAGCCTCCACGTTCTGCGTGAGCAGCACCTCCCCGGTCGCGAGGTCCACGATGTTGGCGACGCCGTCCTCGGGAATCTCGAACGTCTTATCGTGTGAGCCGTACTCCTCCGCCTGCTGCGCCATGAGGCCGACGTTGGGGACGGTGCCCATCGTCGCCGGATCGAAGGCGCCATTGGTCTTGCAGAAATTGATGATTTCCTGGTAGATGCGGGAAAAAGTGGACTCGGGGTTCACGGCCTTGGTGTCCTTGGGCCGCCCGTCGGCGCCGTACATCTTGCCGCCGGCACGGATCATCGCGGGCATCGAAGCGTCCACGATCACGTCACTGGGCGAATGGAAGTTCGAGATTCCCTTGGCCGAATCGACCATGGCCAGCTCGGGGCGGTGCTCATGGCAGGCATGCAGGTCCCTAATGATCTCGTCGTGTTGCGACGCGGGTAGCGACTCGATCTTGTTGTAGAGATCGACCAACCCGTTGTTGACGTTCACGCCCAGTTCGTCGAACAGCTTTTGGTGCTTGGCGAAGGCGTCCTTGTAGAAAACCCGCACCGCGTGTCCGAAGACGATGGGGTGGCTGACCTTCATCATCGTCGCCTTGACGTGCAGGGAGAACATCACGCCGGTCTTGCGCGCGTCCTCCATCTGCTCCTCGTAGAACTCACACAGGGCCTTCTTGCTCATGAACATGCTGTCGATGATGTCGCCTTGCAGCAGCTCGACCTTGGGCTTGAGCACGATCGTCTCGCCGCCCCTGGTCACCAGCTCCATCTTCACGTCGCGCGCGCGGTCGAGCGTCATCGACTTCTCGCCGTGATAGAAGTCGCCGTGCCGCATGGTCGCGACGTGCGTGCGCGAGGCCATCGACCACTCGCCCATGCTGTGCGGGTGCTTGCGCGCGTACTCCTTGACCGCCTTCGGCGCGCGACGGTCCGAGTTGCCTTCCCGAAGCACCGGGTTCACCGCACTGCCCAACACGTTGGCGAAGCGCCTTCGGAGTTCGTTTTCCTCGTCGGTCTTCGGGTCCTGCGGATAATCCGGAACCTTGTAGCCCTTGGCTTGCAGCTCCTTGATAGCGGTCACCAGCTGCGGTACCGAGGCGCTGATGTTCGGTAGCTTGATGATGTTGGTGTCTGGTAGGTGCGTCAGCCGGCCCAGTTCGGCCAGGTTGTCCGGCACCTTCTGCTCGTCGGTCAGGTAGTCGGGAAACTCGGCCAAAATGCGTGCCGCCAAAGAGATGTCGCTGACCTTGATGGTGATGCCCGCCGGTTCGGCGAAGGCGCGCAGAACAGGAAGAAAGGCGTAGGTCGCCAGCATGGGCGCCTCGTCGGTCAGCGTGTAGATGATGGTCGGCTGGTCGGCGCTCATGATTGTTCTCCCGGCGTCGCTGGCGGTCAGATTTCGAGGGGCTCCGCGTTTGCGTCTTCGATGCGTCTTCGACCTTACTGACGAGAGCGCGATCGGGCACGGTCTACCCGAGCCATTCGCAACGAGCCCGCCCTACGGGGCGTCGTAGTTGTGCAGAGTCTGGTTCGTTCCCTCACTTACCGTCACGTAACCGTTTCCGTCCGGATGAAAGCCGATCGCCTCACCCTGCGACTCGTTCGGCGTCGGCGCGGTGACCGCCGGCTGTTGTAACGCCGCCCAGAGCGGCTCGGACGGGTCCCGATTCCATGGCAGGACACGGTCGTAGGTGCGCACAGCCAATTCCGAACCGTCCGGTGACACGTCGGCGCCGGTGACGAGATCGAGGAGATCGTCTTGCCGCGGCTGCGAGCGGCCGCGGCGCGGTCCGATGACGTCGTCGACCGACTCGACGCGGTGCTAGACGAGTCGAAACGGTTGATACGCGACTATCCCTACCTGGCCGCGTTCCTGCGGGCGGTGCGGGCCGAAACCGCTGTCCAGCAACGGCGCGGCGCCGCAAAATACCCCGGATCCCGGGCGCCGCGCGACGTCGTCACCGAGATCGTCGATGACGCTCGGGTTCAGGGGGTGCTGTCCTCGGACACCGGCCCCGCGGCCGCGGTGGAGGCGATCTGTGCGCTGACGCGCGGACTATCCGAGCGGGCGGCCAGTCTGCCGCCGGAGGACTATGAAGCCACGCTGGGCTCGGCCAAGAAGCTCATCCGGGGAACGCTGTTCGCGCGCATGAAACCCACGGACTGCTGAACCCGATCCCGGCCAGCACGACCACCTATTGCGCGGTGTAGCGATCGCGCAGCTTGGCCAGCGTCGCCTCGATGCCCGCCGCATTGCCCTTCGCGTAACCCATGCGCTCGTAATATTTCAGCTGGTTCTTGAGCGCGCCGGCATCGCGATAGTCGAACGTCTCGGTGACCCGGGTCAGCGTCGGCGAGAGCGACTCGAATTCCCATCGCCAGCGGTGGCCCATCGGATGGCGCCATTCGACCAGTTCGTTCGGTTTGAGGGCGGTGACCGTGCTGGTGATGCGGTAGGGCAGGCCGTACATCTTCATTTTCGTCGAAAACTTTGACCCTACAACCAGTTCCGCCGGTGCTTTGATGTTGTCGCCAACCGTGCCCGATCCGTCCAGCTCGTGGTGGCGCCGGGGATCGGCGGCCATCGCGAACAGCTCGGCCGCCGGCGCCGCGACCTCCACCGACCGGCATACTCGCTGCGGTCCCGCATCCACGACGGTGACAGTCATGATGTCTCCTTTCGTCTGCCCGGCAGCGCCAGATCGAGGCTACGCCGAGCCGTTCACCGGCGGCAAAATCCCGTTGACGCGGACACCCCCACGGGGTATGTAGGGGTGGCGATCTACGCGTCGCAACGGACGCGATCCGGCTCGCCCGCCGAACGCTCGCCCCGATGCTTGCCGGTGCCGCGATGGCATTCTCTAGCGTTTTCGTCGTCGGCAACAGCCTGCGCCTGCGCTCCTTCGCCAGCGGCATCAAGGCAGAGACGCCACTGCGAGCGACCGCGAACGGCGAAGCGGTGCCACATCTTCGGTGCGTGTGACCGGCATCGCACCGCGGCCCGGTTGTGGGCTCGACGACACGTCGCGGCCACTGCGGGGTCTTCCCAGGGAACCGACAGCCGACGCTCCCGCAAGCAACATGGCGTTTGGCCCCGCAGGTGGTACGGTTCGCTGCTGTGGCGGCGACTTCTGGCAACGCGGGCATTCCCGTTGGGGACGTGCCCGGTGTGCCGCGCACCCGTCTCCACCTGCGAGGAGTCGCGTCCGGTTCACGCCTGATCGAGACCATTCCGTGACGGAGCTAAGTCGGCGCCGTTTTCTCGGGTCGCTCGCCGCCGCCACCGTTGTCGGCGTGGGTGCGGCTCGGTGCATGGTAGACCCACAACCGCGAACGTTTGCCCAGGCGCCCGCCGGTGCCGTTCCCACTTCCGGCCCACCCATCTACCCGCGCTTGTTGCCGCCACCACCCCTGAGCGCGCGGATCCCGCTGCCCGGCGGTGGCGCACTGACCAAGCTTCCCGGCAAGGGCGATTTGCTTGCGCTCACCGTCGACGACGGCGTCAACACGGAGGTGGTGCGCGCCTACACGCAGTTCGCCAAGGACGCCGGCGTGCGGCTGACATTCTTCGTCAACGGAACCTACGACTCGTGGACCGACAATCAGGCGTTACTTCGGCCGCTGGTTGACTCCGGGCAGATCGAGCTCGGCAACCACACCTGGTCACATCCCGATTTGACCACGCTCACGAAAAGTCAAATCGCCCAACAGCTCACCCGCAATGACGAATTCTTGAAGAACACCTACGGCGTCGGCGCGAAACCGTATTGGCGGCCACCGTACGCAAAGCACAACGCCGATGTTGACGCGGTAGCCGCCGATCTTGGCTATACCGTCCCGGTCCTATGGTCGGGCTCGCTCTCGGATTCGACGCTGATCACCGAGGACTACATCGTGAAGATGGCCGACCAGTTCTTCACCCCACAAGCCATCGTCATCGGACACCTCAACCACCTGCCGGTCACCCATGTCTACCCGCAGCTGGTCGAGGTCATCCGCTCCCGCAATCTTCGTACCGTCACCCTCAACGACGTGTTCCTCAAAACGCCTTAGCGACGGAATCGCTCCGAGCGCGTGGGCAAGCTGCTAGCCACTTCCGCATGGGAGCTGGTGTCGCAGATATGACTCACCGCCGCTGTGCCGCGGTGAAACCAGCCAGACGCGCATCGAGGGTGGCGTGAAAGTGTCCGATCGCGCTCTCGTGCCGACCGAACTCCACGAATGCGTTTGCGCCGGCGTGCAACCCGCGTTGCACACCCGCCGACATCTCGTTGTCTTCCACCGCGCCACGAGCGATGAAGCTGACCGCACCTTCCGGGTTGTTCGGTCCGGGATCACGCGATGCGCGCTCGGCGCCGTCGCCCCTGGGGGGCCGCACCATCGAATACATCACGACCGTGCTGTGGTCGACGTCCACCGGATCGATCGCGACCATAAGGATCAGGTCCGGGAACGTTGCCAGCATGACGTTGGGGAACAACTGATATAGATATGTCACCCGCGCGTCGGTCGTCCAAGTGCTCTCAGGACGGTCGCGGAGCCGCTCGATATTGCGGTATGGGAACGTGATTCGGCAATTCGGGCCGAACGTCTCGACCACGTTGAGGTCGTCGTATTGCACCGGGTAGAAGGTGTCCTTGTGCGTCGAGCGGATGTGGTATCCCTCCAGGAATTGCTCGACGAGCACCTTCCAATTCATCGCTCGCAGGGTGGAATCCGCGTACACGAACCGCTGCGCCGGGAGAAGCTTGTCGCGCCACGGGGTCCCGTCGGTTAGCCACCGCATCGCCTCGTTGCCATCTGCGGCCGCGGGGTCGAGTGCGTCGATGACGATGAGCCCATCCACTTCGCGGCTGGTGACCTCGACCAGACCGCGCGCCGACATGTCCAGATCCGGGAAAGCGTCCGCATGCGGCACATGCGACAACGAACCGTCGAGACGATAAGTCCAGCCGTGGTAGCGGCACACCAGCGCGCGGGAGCACCCGGCGGCCTCGACTAGGGCGAAACCGCGGTGCCGGCACGCGTTGCGGAACACCCGCGCCCGCCGATCGCGCCCACGCACAGCGAATAGGGGCACCCCGAAAACGGTGCGTTCGACGTGGTCGCCCGGGTTCGGGATGGTCGCGGAGGGAACGAATACGCTGGGCAGCGCGCGCAGCAACCGGAGTTCTTCGGCGAACCGTCCTGGGTTCAGGTAATTGTCGACGGGCTCACGCCACGTCGCTCCCTCATCGGTGGTGCCTGCGTCGATATGGGCGAGGACCCGCCGCACGATCTCCGCGTCGTCCGCAACCAACGACGTTGTTGGGAAAGCCATGCATGTCAGTGTCACACTGTTGGCATCACGCGTCAATGATTTAGTGATACGCATGGTCGTCGGTGAAGATACATGTGTGCCCGCTGTACCGCGATCCCGCGTGCGCGACCTGATCGGCAACCGACCGCTCAGCGCGCGCTCGGTGCTCGCGTCGGCCCTGTTGGGGTCCGACCAGGCCCGTCTCACGGTGGGGGAGTTGGTCGCCGTGGCTTCCCTGTTCGGCATCAGCGACGGCGCGGCCCGCACCTGTCTGTGGCGGATGGTCTCCAATGGCGAACTCACTGGCGACGGCGGCAGCTACGCACTCGCCGGCCGCTTGTTGGAGCGCCGCCAGCGTGTCGACGAGGCGTCCCGGATCGACGACGCGGCCGCCCACAAATGGGACGGAACCTGGGAGCTGGCAATCGTCTCGCTGGATCGTCGGTCGGCGGCCGATCGCCTCGAACTGAGGAAGGCGGCGACGGCGCTGCACCTGGCCGAACTTCGGGAAGGCGTGTGGATACGACCGGACAACCTTGACCCGCAACGGCTTCCGATATCACGAGCGGTGCTGGACCGCCAGTGCACGCACTTTCACCGCGCGGCGACCGACATTACCGCCGACAGGGTGCGAACGCTGTTTTACCTCGACGGATGGGAGGACGATGCTCGGGTCCTCATCGAGGCGATGAACGAGGCGCTCGATAGCCGCGCGCGCGATGATTCGTCCGATAGCTTCACCTACGCGTTCGCCCTATCGATCGCCGTGGTCCGGCATCTCCAGCTCGACCCGTTGCTGCCCGTCGAGCTCATTGGCGACCACTGGCCCGGGCCCATGTTGCGGAGCACATACCACCGTTTCGACGACGCATTCAAGCGACGAATGAGCGGTGCGTTCCGCTGATCTCACGCAGCGAAGTCACCGCGCGCGCGTGTTGCCCAGGATGCGGATGCCGGTGACGGTCCCGGGTTCGATCGCGATCACGGTGTCGGAGCTGTTCACCCAGGGGTGCAGCAGCCGCTCATAACGGGCGACCTGCTCGGGGTCGGTGATCGTGATCGCCCAGCCGGTGACCACAACGCTCCAGCCGGCGCGCCGCTGCGGATCGAGGTCGTCGGCCTCGTAGGCCACCACAACCCTGGAATCGGTGCTCGATCGCACCGACACGGACAGCTTGCGGTTCAGGCGGGTGCGAATGATGACGCGACCGTCATCGACAAGATGGTTGACCGGGCGGATCGCCGGCAGCGCGTCGGCGGTGAACACCACCCGCCCATACTCGACGCTGGCCAGCAATCGCATCGCCTCGTCACGATCGAGTTCGACGACGTCGTGGACGACGCTGGTGCCGCCGTCCTGGATCATGTCGCACCGCCCGCACTGCCGCCGCCGACGGGGGTGATCAACCCGAGGTTCCCGTCGTGGCGCCGATACAGCAAGTGGCCGCGCCCGGTGACCAGGTCGGTGAAGAACAGGAACGGCAGGCCGTGCTCGCACACTCGCGCCACCGCGTCGGCCTCGGCAAGAACCGGCGTCGGACGGCAATTCACAATCAGCGGCACCCGCGGGGCAACCGCGGCCGGTGACCACGACCATCCGGGGGGATACACGCGGCGCTGGCGGGCCAGCCGCAGTCCCGACGGTCCGCCCCGATAGACCACGGCGTCCTCTCCGGTCTCGGCGTCGGTGAACAAATGCACGTCGTAGTCCATCGCATCCATCGCCGCGACCGCCTCCAACGGGGTGACGCGCCGCAGCACGACCGGCTTGCGACGTGCGACGGGCGCGTCGACGGGCGCGGTCGCCATCTGGCGGATCTCGTCGGGCCAGGGCCGGGGGCGCCACGGCGCCGACGCCCGGGCGATCTGACGATCCAGCCTGAGCAGTGCGGGCGACAGATCGTCGGGACCCGCGGTCATGGCCTGCATCCGTGTGGGGGTGTCCCCGACCCGAAGGTTGACCTGAACCAGCAGGGCCCCGTCGGCGAGGCTGGTGACGGTCAGCCGAACCCGAGCACCCCCGGTGATCCCACGATGGGCCAACACTCGACCCACCGCACACGCGAGCTGTTGGGCCCGCGAACCTGAGACTCCGCGACCGGGCAGGACGACGACGTCGGGGAACTCCCGCAGCGACGATGGCGCGGGTTCACACACGACGACGCGATCCCACGTGCGCTCCACCTTCGTCAACTCGCGAATCAGGGCCGATCCCACAGCGTGGCTGGAAGGCGCATGACACGAACAGGGCCAAAGGTCCCGAACCGGTGTGGTCTGTGTCACCTTGTCCCCTGGGCGGCTAGGGCAGCCCGGATGTCCCGTCCACTCCGAGCAGCGACCCGCCGCTGCCGCCCTTGCCGGCAGCGCCGGTGGTTGCACCGGACCCGCCGTTGCCGCCGTGACCGCCGTCGCCGATCAGCACGGCATCGCCGCCCTTACCGCCTGTGCCGCCTTTCGCCGCGGCGCCGCCGGCCCCACCGTCGCCGCCGGTGCCGATTAGTCCGGCCTTGCCGCCGTCGCCGCCGTCGCCGCCGAACACGTTGGCGGACCCGCCGATGCCGCCGGCCCCACCGTCGCCCCAGAAGAAGCCGGCGGCACCACCGCCCCCGCCGGCCCCGCCGGCGGTACCCCCGGCCCCGCCGGCGCCGCCTGCGCCGCCCGCGCCGAAGAGCATGCCGCCGTCCCCGCCGGCCCCGCCGAACCCGCCGCTGGTGCCGCCGAACCCGCCGGCGCCGCCCGCGCCGCCGGCGCCCAAGAGCCCGCCGTCGTTGCCTCCGGCCCCGCCAATCCCGCCGCCGACGCCGCCGGTGCCGCCGGTGCCGCCGGTGCCGCCGGTGCCGTAGAGGAATCCGGAATTACCCCCGGCACCGCCTAACCCGCCGGCAATATTGCCTCGCCCGCCCGTACCCCCGACGCCGCCCGAGCCACCGAGCGTGCCGCCGGCCCCGCCGGCCCCGCCGTCCCCACCGCTGGTGCCGCCGGTCGTGCCGCCGGCCCCGCCGGCGCCGCCGTCGCCGAACAGCCCGCCGGAACCACCGGCCCCGCCGTTTCCGGCGGGGTTGCCCGTCGTTGAGTTCCCGCCGGCGCCGCCGATTCCGCCGGTGCCGAACAGACCGGCGACGCCGCCTGCCCCGCCGGCCCCGCCAGCCCCGGTGCCTGATGTCCCGCCCGTGCCGCCGGTGCCGCCGGTGCCGAACAACAGCCCGCCCGCGCCGCCGGTCCCGCCCGCCCCGCCGGTGCCAGCCGTTGAATTTCCGCCGGCGCCGCCGGCGCCGCCCTTGCCGAACAGCCCGGCCGCCCCGCCGTCGCCACCCCGCTGGCCGGGGCCTCCCGAGCCGCCGGCCCCGCCGTTGCCGTAGAGAATCCCGCCGGCGCCGCCGTTGGCGCCGGTGCCCGGGGCCCCGTTGGCACCGTTGCCGATCAGCGGGCGCCCCAACAGCGCCTGGGTGGGCGCGTTGACCACGTCGAGTAGCTGCTGTAACGGTGAGGCGTTGGCGGCCTCAGCGCTGGCATACGAGCTAGCACCAGCGGTCAATACCTGCACGAACTCGGCGTGAAACGCCGCTGCCCGGGCGCTGAGAGTCTGATACGCGTGGCCGTGGGCAGAAAATAGCGCCGCGATGGCCGCCGACACCTCATCGGCGCCCGCAGCCAGCAGCTCCGTTGTATGGGCCGCCGCGGTCGCGTTGGCGACACCGAGGGCCGACCCGATGCCGGCCAAGTCCGAAGCGGCGGCGACCAGCCTGTCCGGCGCCGCGATCACAAACGACATTTGAGATCTCCTTACGAGTCATGACCCAACTGCTGGGCCGTGGCAGGTTTTGTCGCCCGCTGTCGTTAGCGCTGTTGCGCCGACGGCGCCGGCTGGATGTTCTGGTTGATCCGGAACACGTTGCCCGGGTCGTATTCGGCCTTGACCTCGCTGAGCCGCCGATAGTTCGGGCCGTAGGTCGCGCGCACTCGGTCCTGGCCCTCGTCCATCATGAAGTTCACGTAGGCCCCGCCCGCCGAGTACGGGTGGGTCGCGTCCCAGTAGTCAACAGTCCAGCGCCGCAACGCCTCCGCGTTGGCCGGGTCGGGATCGACCCCCGCGATGACCTGTGAGAAGTTGACGTCCCGGTACGCCCACGCGGTGTCGGTCTGCCCCACCCGATGAACGGCGCCGTCGACCGGATAGAGGTGCATCGTGGAGTGCATCGTCGGCAGTTCTTCGGTGAAGCGGGCGTGGGCTTGCAATGCACCGTCGGCGACGGTCCGGAAAAAGTCGCCGCGCCAATACCACTGCAATCCCCTCGGATACAGGCCGTCGAAGGCGGACTGCAGCGCCGGGTACGGGGCCGCACCGAGACCGTCGAAGGCGGGTTCCATCTGCCGGACCGGCGCGAACGCCTCATCGGCCCGGGCCGGATCACCGGTGTAGCACCACACCACGGCACACGCCTTGTGCAGGTGGAAGGCCTCGGGGAAGGGCGCCACCGGCGGGACGGTCATGGCCGCGAAGAACCCGTAGAGATCCTCGTCTTGGGCGGGGATGAAGTCCCGGTACCACCGAAGGATGTCGGCGGTGGCCGATGCCGGCCACGCCGTGGCACCGCCGATCACGCTGTGCACGGGATGCAAGCGGAACGTGAACGAGGTGACCACGCCGAAGTTTCCGCCGCCGCCGCGCAGCGCCCAGAACAGGTCCGGGCGCTCGGATTCGGACGCCGTCACCACCCGCCCGTCGGCCAGCACCACCTCGGCCTGCAGCAGGTTGTCGATGGTCAGCCCGTGCTTGCGGGACAGGTAGCCGTGGCCGCCGCCGAGGGTGAGCCCGCCGATGCCGGTGGTCGAGATGATGCCGGTCGGCGTGGCCAGACCATGCGCGTGGGTCGCGGCGTCCACTTGACCCCCGGTGGCGCCGCCTTGGACCCGGACGGCGCGCCGGTCGGGGTCCACGTCGATGCCGTTCATCGGCGACAGGTCGATCACCAGGCCACCCTCGACGGTGCCGAAACCGGGGCCGTTGTGGCCGCCGCCGCGAACGGCGACCGAGAGGTTGGCGGTACGTGCGAAGTCGAGGGCGGCCCCGACGTCGGCGACGGATCCGCAGCGCGCGATCACCGCCGGCCGCTTGTCGATCATTGCGTTATGGACGGCGCGAGCCTCGTCGTATCCCGGGTCGCCGGGCAGGATTACCTGCCCACCCAGCCTGGCTCGCAGTTCATCGGTTTCGGTGGTGAGGCTCATGCCCGCGACGCTACGGGCCGACCGGGTCACACGTCATGACCACAACGAGGCATTTCCGAGGCGAGCCCACGATAGTCAGATCTGACTATCGACCGCCCGACGGCAGCCCTACTACGTTGACAGCATGGCGCAGTGGGGGCCACCACCGCTTCCGCCCGAACTGATCGCACGTCGCCGCGGCCCGCTGGTGGGTCGCGCCGCCGAACTCGCGGCGTTCGAGCAGGCCTGGGAGCGCGTTGAGAGCGGCAACCGCCAGGCGGTGTTGATCGGCGGTGAACCCGGGGCCGGCAAGACGCGCCTGGCCGCCGAGGTGGCCGCGACGCTGGTCGACCACGACGTCGCCGTCCTCGTCGGCAGCTCGACGGCCGACGCCGACGTCCCGTACGCGCCGTTCGCCGAGGCGCTGGATCGCCTGCTGATCGCCGCTCCACCGGGTTCGCTGGCGGACGCGCTGGCGGACGCGGGACCACAGCTGCGGCTGCTGACAACCCAGGTGGATCGGCATCTGCCCGACGCCGGCCCGGCCGACGACGGCGGCGCGGCCCGGCGCGCCCTTTTCGACGCGTTGACCGGCTTCCTGCGGCGCCTGGCGATCGATCGCCCGATCGCGTTGATCCTCGACGACCTACATTGGGCGCAGCCGCCCACCCTCGCGATGCTCGAACAGGTGCTGTTCGGCTGCGCCGATGCCCGCATGTTGGTGGTGGCCACTTTCCGTACCACCGAACCGGACCGTTCCGACGAGCTCCTCACCCGGCTGGCCGAACTGTACCGGTTCGACGGCATCCGGCGCCTCGATCTCGGGGGCCTGGACACCGAGGCGATCGCCGAATTCGTCCGCCACACCCAGCATCTGGCCCCGGCGCCGGCGCGCACGGCGGCGGCCCTGCTGCGCGACAAGACCGGCGGCAATCCGTTCTTTTTGACCGAGCTGGTCAACGACCTGGAAATCCGGGGCGGGATAAGCACATTGAGCGTGCAACAGACCGTTCCGGCATCGATCGGAGATGCCATCGCGCGCCGCGTCGGCGGGCTGGGTGCCACCGGCCGCGGGGTCATCGAGCAGGCGGCGGTGCTGGGCGAAACGTTCGATTTGCCGGCTCTGTTCGCCGCCAGCGAGGCCGATCTACCCGCGACGCTGGCGGCGATCGATTCGGCCGAAGGCGTCGGGTTGATCCGGGCGGTCAACGACTCCGACGGCGAGTTCGCGTTCGTGCACGCCCTCACCCGCGAGGCCGTCGTCGGCGGGATGGCGGCCTCCCGGCTGCGGATCATGCACGCGCGCGCCGGCGAAGCGCTCGAGGGTCGCGCGGACCCGTCGGTCGTTCCCCGCCTGGCCAACCACTACCTGCGGGCGCACGTGCTGGGCTACCACGAACAGGCGTTGCGATACGCGCACAGGGCGGCCCGGATGGCCGAACAGAGCCTGGCCTATGAGGACGCGGCGAAATGGTTCGAGCGGGTGGCGTCGCTGCCCGAGCTGAGCCTTGCGGATCGGGCAGCGATGGACCTCCGCGCGGCCGCGAACCACGTGCGCGCCGGTGATTTCGCCCGCGCGCGGGTCACCTACGAACGCATCAGCGCGATGGACGACCCGCTCATCCGGCTAGAGGCCGCCATCGGCTACGAGGACGCCAGTTGGCGTCCGGGGCTGGCCGACTCGAAGGCAGCCGACCTGCTGGCCTCGGCGCTGGAATCCTGTGGATTGGATGCCGTGGACCCGCGCTACGTGCAGGCTCTCGCGAGCTTCGGGAGGGCGCTGGCATTCGCCGGCGAGGCGGCGCGCGGCCGTGAAATCGGCGACCGCGCAGTCGAACTCGCACGGGCAGCCGACGATCCGAAGGCGTCGCAGCACGCTTTGACGACGAGCCTTTGGCACGGTCTCGCCCCGGACATGTGCGAAATCCAGTCGGAACGATCGGCCGAGCTCGTGCGCGCGGCGCATGCAGGCCGTGACTACGACGCGCTGGGTTCGGCGTCGCACTTCCGTGCCATGGTCAGCTATCTGGCGGGCCGGCCCGAGGAGCTGGCCGCGGCGGCCGCCGACATGCGGCGCGCGGTCCAGGCCTGCGGACAACCGTTCTACGGCTTTGTCCGCGCGTGCCTGGAGCACGCGTTGGCCTATCTGCGCGGCGACTTCGCGGGCGCTGAGGGATGGGCCGACATCGCCGTGCGCACGGGTAGCTCGTTCGGCGTAGACGGGACCGAGGGCTCGCACGGGGTCCAGATGTTCATGATCCGCCGCGAGACCGGGGGCCTAAAGAGATTCAGCGGGTTCGTGGACGGCAGCGAAACGTTCGCCGGCCGCTGGCTGCCCGGCTTGCTTGCGCTGTATACCGAGCTCGACTGCGAACGTGGCATGACCCGCGCGCTGAATCAGCTGCTGAACCGCAATCTCGGCGATCACACCGAGGAGGCCCAGTGGCCGATGGAGCTGGTCTTCATGCTCGAGGCGGCGCTGGAGCTGGGCAACCGCGAAGCGGTGCACGCCCTGCGACCTTTCGTGGCGCGCTACGCCGGCAAGAACCTGGTGGCCGGCCAGTTCGTCGCGCTGTTCGGCAGTGCCGACCGCTATCTTGCCCGGATCGCGGCGCTTGGCGGTGAAAACGATGCGGCAGAGCGTCATTTCGACGCGGCGCTGGTGATGGACCGGCGGATGGGCGCCGTGGTTCATGTTTCGGAGACGCTGGCCCGGCGGGCGTCGTTTGCGGCATCCCGCGGTCGCATCGAGGAGGCGCGCCGCCTGGCCGACGAGGCCCGCGGCATGGCGGCGCCGATCGGCCAGGCCCGGGTTCTCGACCTGGTGGACTCGCTGTTGACCCGGGATCTCCAGGGGCCCGATGGTCTGACGGAACGAGAGGTCGAAGTGTTGCGGCTGCTGGCCGCTGGGCTGAGTAATCGAGCGATCGGCGAACGCCTCTACATCAGCACCAACACGGCTGCCAACCATGTTCGCAGCATCCTGATCAAGACCGGCGCCGCGAATCGTACGCAGGCCGCGATGTACGCCGCCGATCACGAGCTGCTCGGCTGAAAATCAGATGTCGGCCAGGGCGCCGTCCGGCATGACGCGATCGCTGACCTGGACGACGACGTCGGCGGGAAGACCGGCGCGCGCGGCGGCGATTCTGATGGCCTCCGGTGTGGGTGCCTCGTAGAGGCAGTATGTTTTTCGTTTGTCGGCTGACAGAAACGAGTACAGCCAGCGAACGCCCTCCTGCTCGTTGATCCGATTGATTCCATCGGCGACCTCGAGGCTGGGTTCCAATACCTCGGCGTAGTTGCGCTCGACCATGAATATCGGCACGGCGGACTCCTCTTGGGTTTCGTAGGGTCGAACCTACGCGGTGAAGAATCTGTGCGCAGCCGTTCCCGGTTAGTGGAATGCCGCGATACCCGTGACGGCCCGGCCGACGACGAGGGTGTGGATCTCGCTGGTTCCTTCGTAGGTGAGGACGGATTCGAGGTTGGCCATGTGGCGCATGACGGGGTAGTCGAGCGTGATTCCGCTGGCGCCGAGGATGGTTCGTGCGGTGCGGGCGACGTTGAGCGCCTTGTCGACGTTGTGCAGTTTGGCGTAGCTGACTTGTTCGGGGTGCAGCTGGCCGGCGTCTTTGAGCCGGCCCAGGTGGAGGGCCAGCAGGTAGGAGTTGTTGACGTGGGTGAGCATGTCGACGAGCTTGGCCTGGGTGAGCTGGAATCCGGCGATGGGGCTGCGGAATTGGGTGCGGGTGCTGGCGTAGGCGAGCGCGGCTTCGTAGCAGGCGCGGGCCGCGCCGACGGCTCCCCAGATGATGCCGAATCGGGCTTCGGTCAGACACGATAGGGGCGCGCGCAGGCCGAACGCCTGGGGCAGCACCGCATCGGCCGGCAGCCGAGAGTCGTCGAAGCTCAGTTCGGAGGTGGTCGAGGCGCGCAGGGATAGCTTGTGGGTGATCTCGTGGGTGCTGAAGCCGGGGGTGGTGCGGGGCACCACGAATCCGCGGATGCCGTCGGGTGTTTTGGCCCAGACGATGGCCACATCGGCGATGTCGCCGTTGGTGATCCACATCTTGGTGCCGTTGAGCACCCACCCGTCGTCCTCACGACGTGCGGTGGTGCGCATGGCGGCCGGGTCGCTGCCGGCATCGGGTTCGGTCAGTCCGAAGCATCCGATGGCCACGCCTTTCGCCATGCGGGGTAGCCAGGTTTGTTTGTGTAGCTCGCTGCCGTAGCGCCAGATGGCGAACATCGCCAGCGATCCCTGGACGGAGACGAAGCTGCGCAGGCCGCTGTCGCCGGCCTCGAGCTCCATGCAGGCCAGCCCGTAGCACACCGCGCTCGTCCCGGGGCACCCGTAGCCGTGCAGGTGCATGCCGAGCAGGCCGAGTTGCCCTGCGGCGGTGGGGAATCCCGCGGGTAGGCGCCCCTGGGTGTAGGCATCAGGCAGTTGATGCAATAGATCCCGGCGGACAAACGCGCGGACGGTGTCGCGGATCAGGCGTTCCTCATCGGACAAGCTGCTGTCGATCGCCAAAAAATCGTGCGTCGTCAGGGGCGCTCTGACGTCAGATCCCGCATCTGCTGCGGTGGTCATCTCATGCTCCTTTTCGCGTATTCTTGCGCCCCTCATCGAGTTCGGCGAGCCAGGCACGGATGTCGGTACTGTGTTCGCCCAGCAGCGGTGCCCGGGTGCGGTAGGTCACCGGTGTGGCGGACAGGTTGATCGGGCTGGCCACTTGGCGGCCCAGCCGGGCGTCCCCGTCGGCGGTGCTCCGGATCGGTTGCAGGCCAAGACGTTCGGCGTGGGCGAAGGCCTCGGCGATGTTGTTGACCGTTCCGGAGGGAACGCCGGCCGCGCCTAGGGCCCGGGTCCAATGACCGGCCGGGTGGGCGGCCAGTGCGCGTTCCAGTTTCCGGCGCAATGACGCTCGATGGCGCACCCGCAGCTCGTTGGTGAGGAAACGGCCGTCCCGCGCAAGTTCGGGGATGCCCAAGATGTCGCAGAGCTGGCCGAATTGCTTGTCGTTGCCAATCGCGAGCACGATCATCCCATCGCCGGTCGCGTACATGTCATAAGGGGCGATGCTGGGATGCTCGTTACCCATCGCGCGCGGGATCTGCTGGGCCAGCACATAACTGGCCGACTGGTTGGCCAGGGCCGACAGCAGCGCCGACATCAGGTTGATCTCGACGTGCTGGCCCCGCCCACAGCGGTCGCGCTCACGCAGCGCCGCCAAGATGCCCACCGTGGCGAACAGGCCGGCCAGGACATCGACGAGAGCGACGCCGGCCTTTATCGGGCTATCGGAATCTGGCCCGGTGACGCTCATCAACCCGCCCAGCGCCTGGACCAGCAAGTCATAGCCGGCCAATTGCTGCCCCGCCGCAGGTCCGAACGCGGTAATGCTGCAATACACCAGCTCCGGGTTGGCTTCGCGGAGTGTGGGCTCATCCAGACCGAACCGCGCCATGGTTCCGGGCCGGAAGTTTTCCACCAGCACGTCGGCGTGCCCGGCCAAAGTCCTGGCCACCCGCAGGTCATCGGTGTCGCGCAAGTCGAGCACGATGCTGCGCTTGTTGCGATTCACGCCCAGGTAGTAGGTGCTTTCCTTGTCCACGAACGGAGGCCCCCACGCCCGGGTGTCATCGCCTTCGGGCCGTTCCACCTTCACCACCTCGGCGCCCAGGTCGCCGAGGGTCATCGTGCAGAACGGCCCGGCCAGCACCCGGGAGAAATCGGCCACCAACAACGACGAGAGTGGCTGTGGCACAATCTGATTCATCGTGCGCCTACCGGCCCGGACACCCTTGGGACCTCGCCGAACCAGATCCGGCGGGCCTGGGGCGCGACCTCGGCGGCGCGGCCGTCCAGCTGTTCGAGGGTCAGGCTGCTGATCGGATGGGTGACGACCACGGGTTCGAGGTCGCCCATGCCGCGCGCCTCGCGCTGCAGACGTGCCTCGTTTTCAAATTCAGTCGTAACGATGACCGCCGTCGGCACCCCCGCCGCTTCCAGGCGCACCGCGTCGTTGACACATGACGAGGTGCACGAGCCGCAGTCGCCGATCGCCGTGAGCGCGACGTCGGTTTCGGCCGCGATCTGACTGATCAGCTCGGGATTGGCATCCGAGGAGAAGTGGTGCTTGTCGTAGTAGGTGACCGAGGCGAACGTCAGCCCGTGAAAGGCCAACTCGCGCACGGTGGCCCGCAACAACTTGGCGGCGTTCCATTTGGTGTTGCTCAGCACGCCCAGGCGCAGGCCCTCGGTGGTGCTCGGCCGGGGAGCGGTGGGAATGGCCTCCACCTCGATCACACCGCAAGGGTCATAGACAAAGCCGGTCACTTCGGCACTCCTTCGTTGACGTTTCGGGTGGCTCGATCTCAGAGTCGGCAGGCGCCGTCGGAGCAATCCAGCTCACGGGCGCTCCCGTTGGCGCTGGCGACACCGTCGTCTATGGCGCGCAGCACCGGTGTGGTCGCGGTGCTCCAACCCGGCAGGAACGCCGAGAATCGGCCGGCGGCCCCGCCCGCGACGAACAGGTGGATGTCGTCGGGCGTGAACACGATCGGCACGCGCCTGCCCGCCTCGCGCGGATACCACTTCGGCAGGTTGCGGTTGTAGGTGCGCCCTCCGGGCGGTGCGTAGCGATCGCCGTAACTCACGTCGCCCCAGTCGTTGGTGCCGTTGAGCCACAGGTAGCGACGGACGTCGTCGCGAGTCCAGCCGAACGACGCGATGGTGCGCGCATGCTCCACGCCGATGACGACCGTGCAGGAGCCGCCGAGCACCGCGTTGTTGTGCGCGATGGTGCTCATCGCCGAGGCGATGGAGTCCAGAATCCCTTGCGGGTCATCGGAAATGTGGTTGGTGACGCTGTGTGGGGCTTCGGCGCCGATAACCAGGACGGTGCTGTCGTCGGGCGCGTAGCCGTGCTCGACGTGATACGGAGCCCACGGGCTGGATTCTTCGTTCTCGGCGATGCAGAACGTGTACTTGCCGGGATGGCCCAGGGTGCTCCTGTCGAGCTCGCCCGGAATGCCGCCGCCGACGCTGAGCATGATCAGCCGAACCGCGCGGCCGATGGTGGCGTTGGCGCGGTTACCCGAACCGAATACGTTGCCGCCGGAATTCATTCCGATCCGGCGCGCAACGGGACCGTTGACCACGATGAGTGGCGAGACGACATGGGTGGTGGCCTGAATTCCGTTGAGGTTGAACCGCGCGTCGGTCAGGGCGAGGATCGCCGCCCGCACGACGGGGGCGTATTCGGGCTTGCAGCCCGCCATGACCATGTTGACGGCCAGGAGTTCGCGGGTCAGGCTGCCCCACCGTGGGGGAATGCGCGCCACGAGTTCGTCCGGGTCTCCGCCCAGCACGTCCAGCACCGCGGCGACGCGCTCCGGCGTCGGCGGCACCACGGGTAGCCCGTCGCTCCACGGCTGGTCGAAGTAGTACTCGACCAGATCGCGCTCGTCGATGATCACAGCGGTCATTTCGTTGCCTCCTACGTTGCTCGCTGGGGCAACCGTAGGCCGGCTACATCTTCGCAGTCCAAGACATATTGGAACAGCTATTATATTGTGCAGATATGGCTGATCCGGAGCTGCGCTTGCTTCGGTACTTCGTGACCGTCGCCGAAGAACGACACTTCGGCCGCGCGGCCGAGCGGCTACACATCGCTCAGCCGCCGCTGAGCCAGCAGATCCAAAAGCTCGAACGCCAGCTGGGAGCCGAGCTCATCGATCGGAGCCGGCGTCCGATCGAACTCACCGATGCCGGCACCGCGCTTTTCGAAGAGGCGCGGCTGGCGCTCACACACGCCGAGCGGGCGTTTGCCGCCGCACGCAGGGCGGCCGCCGGGCATCTCGGTCATCTCCGCATCGGCGCCTTGCAGGCCGCCGTCGACGGCGTGCTGTCGTACGTCATGCGGGCACATCGCCGCCAGTATCCCGATGTCAAACTCGAACTCGCCGAACTAGATACCGCCGAACAGGTGGCCCAACTGCTCGAGCACCGCCTCGACGTCGGTTTCCTGCGCGGGCCGGTCGATGAACCGTCATTGACCATCGAGATGTTGCTTGATGACCCACTTGCCGCAGTGGTGTGCGAGGAGGATGCGCTTGCCACCCGCGAGCGGATCGCTCCGGCACTGCTTGCGGATCAACCGATCATTCTGTGGACGCGAGCCGCGGCGGCCACCACGTACGCCGACGTCGTCGAGTTGTTTCGTCTGCACAACATCGAGCCGCCGGTCGTTGACGAAGTGTCCCGCATCCAAACGATCCTGGCGTTGGTGGCATCCGGAGCCGGGATAGCCTTGCTGCCAACGTCTTTCATCAATCTCAGCCGAAAGGGTGTTCGGTTCATCCCGCTACACGGGCCCCTTCCGCACCGGCCGCTGGCTCTGGTGTGGCGCACCGCCAACCAGTCACCAAGCGTGCGTTGCTTTCTCGACGTCGCCACGCAAGTGTCCCCGCAATACCTGCGCGACCTGAGCGAGCATTATCCGCAACTCGCGTCGCCGTCGCACGGCACCTGATGGTGCAACCACGTTCGGGCGCTAGGGCTAGGGGTTGAGGGCGTCCGGGATTTTGCTTGTGCGCGGCGACCGGTGCGGGGTTAACCGTCTGCGCCGTTGGTCCCGGATGATCCGTCCGCGCCGCTGGCGCCGTGCAGACCGGGGATGGTCGGCCCAGAACCAAGCGTAGAGGCTTTACCGCCGACGCCGCCGTTACCAGCCGCTCCGCCACCCCCGCCCGAGCCACCGCTGCCACCCAGGCCGGCGGTCCCGTCGGCACCGGATTGGCTCGTCAGGAACCCTCCGGATCCGCCCGTGCCGCCGATGCCGCCGGCACCGCCGTGACCGCCGTCACCCCCCACACCACCGCCGCCGCCGACACCGCCGTTACCGCCGTAGACCGTCGCAGGAGAGATGCCGGTTACGCCGCCGCCGCCGGAACCGCCGACACCCCCGCCGCCGCCCATGCCACCGCCGCCGCCGGCGCCACCGTGGCCGCCGGCGCCACCGGCACCACCGGTGCCGAACATCCGTGAGGCGGCACCGCCAGCGCCGCCAGCCCCGCCCGCGCCGCCGGCACCACCGAACCCGCCGGCGCCACCAGCACCACCGTCGCCCCCGTCGCCCCCATGCACGACGGTGGCGCCGTGGGCATGGTCATTGATGTTGTTGCTGCCGCCCGCACCGCCGTGTCCGCCATTGCCGCCTGAGCCGCCGGCCCCACCGTTGCCGCCGGCCCCACCCGCTCCGCCGTTGCCGGCCAAGATTCCCCCCGCACCGCCGTGACCGCCGGCACCGCCGTGACCACCGGCCCCGCCGGACGCCCCGGCGGCGCCGTTACCACCACTTCCGCCGGCACCCCCGACACCGGCATTGGCTGCGCCGCCCACGGGCCCACCGGGGCCACCGTTTCCGCCGCCCCCGCCTGGCACCCCGCCGTCGGCCCCGTCACCGCCCGCCCCGCCGATGCCGCTAGCGCCACCTCCTGGAAAGGCGGCACCGCCGGCGCCGCCGGCCCCACCGAACCCGCCGGCACCCCCGTCACCACCGGCGCCACCGGTGGCATTGCCGGTGTTTCCGATGTTGGTGACGGCGTCACCGCCGGCCCCACCGGTGCCGCCGGTCATCGTGGGCCCGCCGTCGCCGCCGGGGGCGCCGGGGCCGCCGACGGCGTCGGCGTTGACGTTGAGGATCTGATTACTGCCCGCGCCGCCGGTGGCCGCCGCGGGGCCGGGCGTGGGGTTAGCGCCGTCTGCCCCGGCCAGGCCGGTGCCGCCCTGCCCGCCCGCGCCGCCGTCGCCGACCAGGCCGACGGCGTTGCCGCCGCTACCTCCATTGCCGGGGTTGCCGCCGTTGACGCCCGCCATCGCGGCCCCACCGGCCCCGCCGGCGCCACCGTTGCCGGTCAGCCATCCTCCGGCTCCACCGTTACCGCCGGCCGCGCCGGCGCCACCGGCCCCGCCGGCGCCGCCGTTGCCCCACAGCCCCGCGGCCCCGCCGGCGCCACCGGCCACTCCAGGTGCCGTGCTGCTGCCGCCCTTGCCGCCATTGCCGTACAAGATGCCGCCCGCCCCGCCCGGCTGTCCCACCCCGGCGACCGTCTGCCCATCCGCGCCGTTGCCGATCAACGGACGCCCCAACAGCGCCTGCGTGGGCGCATTCACCACGCCGAGCACGTTTTGCTCCAGGGTCTGCAACGGCGACGCGTTGACCGCCTCGGTACGGGCGTATGACCCCGCGCCGGCGGTCAAGGCCCAGAGAAACTGCTCATGAAAGGCCGCCGCCTTGGCGCTCAGCGCTTGGTACTCCTGGGCGTGCGTGCCGAACAAGGCCGCGATCTGTGTTGAAATCTCGTCCGCACCCGCGGCCAGCACCTCGATTGTCCGAGACGCCGCGGCCGCATTGGCTGCGTTGATCATCGAGCCGATTCCGGCGAAATCTGAAGCCGCGGCCGCCAGAGCCTCCGGCGCCGCGATCACGAACGACATTCCGCACCTCCCGACCAATTTGGATACTTCGGCTGACGCCCGGTCACCGGCGAGCCGTCGGCATACGGATCGTAACGCGATCTGGGCGCGGCACCCCTCTTTTCAGGCTCTCACGATCACGCTGCCACGGTGATCACCTCCTGCGTAGGCTAGCCGATCATCTTTTGTTCGCGGTCAAGCCTTTTCATCGGCCCGGCCGAACGCTAGGCGTCGAGCATCCCGTCGATGAGCCGGTGCAGCGCCTGCCGGGTCTCCCGACGGGCGCGCTTCGGGTCGTCGGCGGTGGCGATGGCCATGGCCGCCTCGTCGAGCGCGCCGATGAGCACATGGGCCAGCGGCCGCACCGGCAGACGAGCGAGCTGTCCTGCCCGGATGGCCTCGGTGAGCAGCTGCTCGGTCATGCCGAGGCTGTACCGCTGCGCGACGTCACGGAAGGCGGCCCAGCCGAGCACCGCCGGTGCGTCCAGCAGGATCAACTGACGCACCTCTGGATCGCCGGACACTTCGAGCCAGGCGTCGACGGCGGCGCGGATCGCATCGGCGGGCGTCGTCGCTCCCGACGCGGCCACCAGGCTAGCCATTCGGGCCATCACGTCCTGCTCTACCGCCTCGACGACATCGCGGAATAACGCTGCCTTGTCGGCGAATTGGTGATACATCGCCCCGCGGGTGACCCCAGCCTCCTTGGCGATCTCGGGTGTCCCCACCTCCGCGTAACCCCGCAGGCCCCACAGCTTGCGGGCGGCCGAGATCAGCGCATCGCGGGTCGCCGCGGAGCGCTCCCCCTGGGTACGCCTCTTGATTTCCATACAACCTGTTGGTAACTTACAAACAGACAGACTGTTTGTAACTATATCTCGGAGTAGGGATGCCCATGCCGACGATCGACACTAATGCCGGAACCATCCATTACGAAGCAACCGGACCGGAGGACGGCCGGCCTATCGTGTTCGTGCACGGGTACATGATGGGCGGCCAGCTGTGGCGCCAGGTCAGCGAACGACTCGCGGGCCAGGGCCTGCGGTGCATCGCCCCCACCTGGCCGCTGGGCGCGCACTCCGAACCACTGCGTCCCGGCGCCGACCGAACCATCACCGGTGTCGCCGGTATCGTCGCCGATGTCCTTGCCGCCCTTGGCCTCGAGGACGTGGTGCTGGTCGGCAACGACACCGGCGGGGTGGTCACACAGCTCGTGGCGGTGCATCATCCCGACCGGCTCGGTGCGCTCGTGCTCACGAGTTGCGATGCGTTCGAACACTTTCCGCCGCCGGTCCTCAAGCCGGTGATCCTCGCGGCCAAATCGAAGACGCTGTTCCGCACCGCCATCCAGGCCATGCGGGCCCCGGCGGCGCGCAAGCGCGCCTACGGCGGCCTGGCTCATGGCAACATCGACGAGCTCACCCAGATGTGGGTGCGTCCGGTGCTGTCCAATTCGGCGATCGCCGAAGACCTGCGCCAATTTTCGCTATCGATGCGCACGGAGGTCACCATGGGAGTGGCGGCGCGGCTGCCCGAGTTCGACAAGCCGACGCTCATCGCCTGGTCGGGCGACGACGTGTTCTTCGAGCAGGAGGACGGCGAACGACTGGCCGCGACCGTTCCCAACGCCCGCCTGGAGGTCATCGAAGGAGCACGGACGTTCTCGATGGTGGATCGGCCGGAGCAGCTCGCCGAACTGGTGTCGAGTGTCGCGGTGCGCGCCTGTGTCCGCCGCAACCCCACCGATCTGCAGGTATGATTTCCGCGAAGTGGGCTTCCGCGTTGATGGTGGCATGCGAAATGCATTGAAAACCGTTGCACGGCAGCGTCTGAGGAGTAGCCGTGGACGAAGATTGCCTGAAGCTCAGTACCTATCTGGCTGAGCGTCGACGGACCGACGACGGCTTTGTCTCCGATGTGCTGCTCGGCCTGTACGGACGGCACCGCATTGCGACCAGCGTCGTGTTGCGCGGCATCGGTGGCTTCGGGACCGGGCGTCACCTCAGGACCGATGAGTCGCTGACGCTGTCCGAGGACCCACCCGTGGTGGTCATAGCCGTGGACACCAGACGGACCATCGAGCCACTGCTCGACCCGGTGCTGGCCATTAAACAACGAGGCCTTGTCACGCTGGAGC
The DNA here is from genome assembly GCF_010731535.1 of Mycobacterium lacus. Lineage (NCBI taxonomy): Bacteria > Bacillati > Actinomycetota > Actinomycetes > Mycobacteriales > Mycobacteriaceae > Mycobacterium > Mycobacterium lacus. Next base: position 4,448,762 of record NZ_AP022581.1, on the reverse strand, counting down.
GTGCGCGGCTGCTGCGCGGGGATATCGGGCCGGTGGCGCTCGGCGACGAATTGCACGAAGCCGTCAAGCTGACGATTTGCGTTGGCCGCAAAGAGCGCGTCTACGGGGTGCCCGCCTACATTGCGATCTGCGACCTGTTGTACCGGCGCCAACTTGCCGGCGCATCGGTGTTCCTGGGCGTCGACGGCACGGCGCACGGACGGCGACAACGCGCCGCGTTCTTCGGCCGCAATACCGACGTCCCGATGATGATCGTTGCGGTCGGCTCCGGCGATCTGATCGGCCGGGTGTTGCCGGAACTCGGCGGGCTGCTGCGGCGGCCGATGATCACCGTCGAACGGGTCCGGGTGTGCAAACGCGACGGCGAATTACTGGAACGACCGCACGCCCTGCCGGGGGCCGACGAACACGGCCTACCACTGTGGCAGAAGTTGACGATCTACACTTCCGAATCGGCCCATGACGGCGGTATGCCGATTCACCGGGCGTTGCTCCAGCGGCTTCGGCAGCGCAAGACGCCCGACGGTGCGACCGTCCTTCGAGGGATCTGGGGCTTCCACGGCGATCACCGACCCCACGGTGACAAGCTGCTTTCGCTGAGCCGTCACGTCCCCGTCGTCACCGTCATCGTCGACACGCCGGCCAACATCGCCGAATGTTTCGACGTGGTCGACGAACTGACGCAGGACGTGGGATTGGTGACAAGTGAAATGGTGCCCGCGTTGGTGTCGGATGAAGGCCATGACCGCCGGGGCGGACCACCGATGGCCCGCCACAGGTACTAGGAACGCTGGCTTGACCAGAGCCGACGGCACCTAAGTCTAAGAGTCGGTGGCAAGCGCGCGGTGCTCGATCAGGTCGCGCAGACCCCCCACGCCGAGTCGCTCCCGAAACGCTTGCGCCGTGTAGCCGACCGCCACCGCGTCGCTGCGGGCGCGCACCGTCGCCGAGCGCGGCATGTGAAACAGCACACCCATCTCGCCGACGTAGTCCCCGGATCCGATCACTTTGACCAATTCCTCACCACCGTCGGCCAATTCGTGCACGATCTCGAATTCGCCTTCGGCGACCACGTAGATCAGATCGCCCATCGTGCTCTGCTCGAACAGCACCTCGCCGGCCTTCAGTTCGACAGTTTCGGGTGGCCGATTCGTCTCGGCGAAATCCGGCGTCAGCTCGACGACGCGATCGGCCATCGGCAGCATCCGGCTGTCGTGGGTCGCGACCATGACCACTCGGTCACCGTCGGCGAGTTCGCGGATCAGCCGCAGCACCTCTTCGACTTGTATGAAGTCGAGGTGCGCGGTCGGTTCGTCGGCGAGGATCAACGGCGGATCCAGCGCGATCGCGCGCGCGACCGCGACGCGTTGCTGCTGCCCCCCGCTCAGGTCACCCGGGCGATGCTTCATTCGCTCCGCAAGATTGACGCGCGCCAGCAATTCCTCGGCACGCTTACGCGAGGCCGCGCGTGACCACCCGGCCGAGCGCAACGGAATCATCACGTTCTCGAGGGCGGTGAGGCTCGGCACCAGGTTGAACGCCTGGAAGACGATGCCTACCTTGTCGCGCCGGTATTTCGCCAGCGCGGCGCCCTCAAGAGTCGTGATGTCGACGTCGTCGAATTTGATTGCCCCCGACTTGGGCCGCAGGATGCCGCCCAGGCAGGACAGCAGCGTCGTCTTGCCACAGCCACTGGGCCCCAGCAGGATCACCAACGAGCTGGTTGGCACGTCGAGGTTCAAACCGTTGATCGGCCGCAGGGCGTAGCCACCGCTGTAGTACTCGACGACGAGGTTCTGAATGCTGAGATCGCCCACGGTTCAGGGGCCTCCGAACGCGAGCGCGGGGTCGACGGCCACCACGCGCCGTAGCCCGGCGAGGCTGGCCAGCAGGCCGATCATGATCGCGACCATCGGCAGCGCCAGGTAGGCACCGATGGGCACCGCGACAATCATCGGGAACAACGGTGCCAGCAGCTGGGCAAGGATAACACCTACCACCGCTGCCAACAGCGCGACGACGAGCGCCTGCAAGGCGAGTCCCGCCAGAATCGAGCGCGTCGTTGTGCCGATGGCCTTGAACACCGCAAAGTCGCGCAGTCGCTCGAGCGCGGAGAGGTATACCACTGATCCGACGATCAGCACCGCCACGATCCACAGCAAGACGGCCACGATAGATATCGAGTTCACCGCGACCTTCAACGGGCGCACCAGCTCGTTGACAGCACCCGTTCGGTCGAAGGCCTGGTAGCCGTCGGGCAGCGCTCGGGGTGTGCCTTTGACTCCGATCGACGTGATCAGCGGCTGCCCGTTGTACGCCAGTTGCTGTAGGCCCTGGGTCGTCAGGAACACGTTGGGAATCTTTGCCATTGCGGTGGAATTGGGCACGACGCCGACGATGTGCAATGCGTGCGTACCGACCTCCAGGGTGTCGCCGACGTGCCGGCCCGTTGTGCTCGACACCGCAACCTCATCCGGTGTCGAGGGTGTCCGACCCTCCGAGACCTTCGGCATGCCGGGTCCACGCTCGGGCGCGCCGAAGGCCGTGACGTTTCGCGTTGATGTGCCTTCCCTCATCATCGTCCCCACGCAGCCCAGTGGGGCCGCAGCCTCGACGCCGGGCTCAGCGGCCACCCGCGCCAGGTCAACGTCGGGGAACGGTATCGAACCCAGGAACGGCCCGGCCGCGCCGGATTTGACCACAAACTCGTCGATACCCATGGAATCCACGGTGTGCCTGGCCTCGACCCGAAAGCCGTTCGCAAGCCCGGTCAGCACGAGTGTCATCCCGAAGATCAGTCCGGTGCTGACGATCGCGATGACGAGGCGCCGTTTTCGCCATTGCATGTCACGCAGGGCCGCAAAGAGCATTCCCAGAACGTACCAACGACCGAGCTGTTCCGAGGCCGGGTTGGTCTACGTTCGTCGACACTGCCGTCGCGGCAGCACCCGCCCGATCACCACACGCGTCCGGGTTCGTCGGCCCCGACACCGTCGTCGATGGCACGGGCGCGCTTCCCGGTTGTCGCGCCGAGGTGGGCACATCGTTGGTCACCTCCACGCGGAGGCCAGCGCGGCAGAGATGACGATTGCGCCGTGCGATACAGGTGCCAGTCACATTTGTCACACCGGTATCCGACAAAAGGATGTCCGTTGTGCCCACGTCAGCGCGACAAATTCGAGGGGTGACAAACAGGCTACGTGGTAGGTATCTTGGCTTCCGGTCATAACTGAACAGCTGTTGACGCGATGCGGGAGAACCTCGATGTCGAGGCGCCGTAGGAGCAATCTCCTCCCCGGGAATCTCTCAGGCCCAGTACCGCACCGCCGAGGCAACTCTGGAGACAAGGAACGGTCACTCGACCGCGCCTTACCGAAGGTGTACGACTCTGCCGTGAGGCGGAGTCACAGACTCTCAGGTTTCAGGACAGAGCGGGGAGGGCACATCCAGCCCGGTGCATCCGGGCTCACTGAAACCGGAGTTGGACCTTGCCCGAGATTTATGTTCAGGCGCCCGACGGCAAAGCCGGGGACTTGAGTTTTGTCCCCCGCCACGTCGGCCGCGACGCCAGCGACGATCTGGCATTCGTACAACTCCCTGCGGTCGGTGCCACCACCCCCGGCGGGTCAGCCCCAGCCGCCGCCGAGTACGCCCGGCAGAACGGAGTGACCTGATGAACAACCTCGACCAACCCCTGGCCACCTTCGACCCCGACATCGCGGCCCTGATCGACAACGAACTGCGTCGCCAGGAGGCCGGTTTGGAGATGATCGCCTCGGAGAACCATGCGCCGCTGGCGGTGATGCAGGCGCAGGGTTCGGTTCTGACCAACAAGTACGCCGAGGGTTACCCGGGCCGGCGCTATTACGGCGGGTGCCAATTCGTCGACGGCGTCGAGCAGCTGGCGATCGACCGCGTCAAGGCCCTCTTCGGCGTCGAATACGCCAACGTGCAACCACATTCGGGTGCCACCGCCAACGCCGCCACCATGCACGCCCTGTTGACTCCCGGCGACACCATCCTGGGGTTGTCGCTGGCACATGGCGGCCACCTCACCCACGGGATGCGCATCAACTTCTCCGGCAAGCTCTACAAGGTCGCCGCCTACGAGGTGTCCAAAGAGGACTACCGCATCGACATGGACGCCGTCGCCGAAGCCGCCCGCAAACATCGGCCCAAAATGATCATCGCGGGCTGGTCGGCTTATCCTCGCCACCTGGACTTCGCCCGGTTCCGCGACATCGCCGACGAAATCGACGCCCTGCTGATGGTCGACATGGCGCATTTCGCCGGCCTGGTCGCCGCCGGGCTGCACCCCAGCCCGGTGCCGCACGCTCACGTCGTCACATCCACCACCCACAAGACACTCGGCGGTCCTCGCGGCGGCATCATCTTGTCCAACGACGCCGCCATCGCCAAGAAGGTCAACTCCGCGGTCTTCCCCGGGCAGCAGGGCGGACCGCTCGAACATGTCATCGCCGCCAAGGCGACCGGGTTCAAGATGGCCGCGCAACCCGAATTCGCCCAGCGGCAACGACGTTGCCTCGACGGCGCGCGAATCCTCGCCGACCGGCTGACCCAGCCCGATGTCGCCGAACGCGGTATCACGGTGCTGACCGGCGGCACCGATGTACACCTCGTCCTGGTGGACCTGCGTGACGCCGAACTCGACGGCCAGCAAGCCGAAGACCGGTTGGCCTCCGTGGACATCACCGTTAACCGCAACGCGGTGCCCTTCGACCCCCGACCCCCGATGGTCACCTCGGGGCTGCGGATCGGCACCCCCGCCCTGGCCTCACGCGGCTTCTCGCTCAACGACTTCCGCGCTGTGGCAGACGTGATCGCTGCCGCACTGACTGCCACTAGCGAGGGCCAGCTGGGTCCGCTCCGCGCCCAGGTCCGGCAGCTTGCCGCGCGGTACCCGCTCTATCCGTCATTGCGCCAGCCGTGACCGTCAGCGTTTTCGACCTGTTCACCGTCGGGATCGGGCCGTCCAGCTCCCACACGGTGGGCCCGATGCGCGCGGCCAATCAGTTCGTAGCAACCCTGCGCCAACGGGGTCGAGTGCATGAAGTCGGCACGGTGCGAGTGGAGCTGTTCAGCTCGCTGGCGGCAACCGGAGCGGGCCACGGCACGATGTCGGCGATACTGCTGGGGTTGGAAGGCTTTCGGCCGGAGTCGATCAGCACCGAACAAAAGGAGCGCCGCCTCGCCGACATCGCAGCGTCGGGCACGACATGGATCTACGGCGTCACGCCGGTGCGGCTGGCCGAGCGTGACATCGAATTGCATCCCGACGTCGTCCTGCCCACGCATCCCAACGGGATGACGTTTACCGCCGCTGATTCCCGCGGCCGGATCCTGCATGAGCAGACATATTTCTCGGTGGGCGGCGGGTTCATCGTCACCGAACAGTCCAGCCGGAGCGCCGGCCAACATCCGTGCTCCGCTGGCCTGCCCTACTCGTCGGCTCAGAGGCTGCTCGACATCTGCGACCGCCTCGACATCGCCATCAGCGAGGTGGCGCTGCGTAATGAGTCTTGCTGCCGCTCTGAAGGCGAGGTCGGCCGCGGGCTGCTGCACCTGCGTGACGTGATGGTCGAGTGCGAGCGACGCAGCATTGCCCGCGACGGGTTGCTTCCCGGCGGCCTCGGGGTGCGCCGTCGCGCGAAAAGTTGGTATGAACGGTTGAGCGCCGAAGACCCCACTCGCAAACCGGAATTCGCCGAGGATTGGGTCAACCTGGTCGCGCTGGCGGTCAACGAGGAGAACGCTTCCGGTGGGCGCATAGTCACCGCGCCGACCAACGGTGCTGCCGGCATCGTCCCCGCCGTCCTGCATTACGCCACGCACTACACGCCGGCCGGCGCCGCGGATCCCGACGACACCGCCGTGCGATTCCTGCTCACCGCGGGGGCCATCGGATCCTTGTTCAAGGAACGGGCATCGATCTCGGGAGCCGAGGTCGGATGCCAGGGGGAAGTCGGCTCTGCGGCCGCCATGGCCGCCGCCGGGTTGGCTGAAATCCTCGGTGGCACACCGCGACAAGTGGAAAACGCCGCCGAGATCGCCATGGAGCACAGCCTCGGTCTGACCTGCGACCCAATTGCCGGCCTGGTGCAGATCCCCTGCATCGAGCGCAACGCGATTTCCGCCGGCAAAGCCATCAACGCCGCACGGATGGCACTGCGTGGAGACGGTGTCCACCGCGTCACCCTCGACCAGGTGATCGACACCATGCGGGCCACCGGTGCGGATATGCACAGCAAATACAAGGAGACCTCCGCCGGCGGGCTCGCCGTCAACGTGGGGGTCAACATCGTCGAATGTTGACTGTGCCGAGCAGACGCAAAAGCCCCTCATTTCGGGACGAAATGGGGGCTTTTGCGTCTGCTCGCGGTGATCTCGACGCCGCTTTTTGCCCTGTAGCGCTCCGAAAGAAGGCGCAAGCGAACTAGAATCCCGGCTTGTGACGACCCCGTCGAACCCCTGGGGCGGCGAACGAGGAAAACTCTCGCATCGGCTGCAGATGCGGGGTCAGCCACTTGGCCGCCGGCGGGCCCGGCGGCTGTGCCGGCGGTTCGCGCGCGTCGGCGTCGAAACCCCACCAGGGCGTCTGCAAGCGATACTGGCGGGCGCGCCGGCCGCCGAAAACGAGTTGACGGATGTCAAATTTGCTTTGATCGCGACTCAGCTCAATCACGAGAAGCGCGTCGCGACGTTCAAGCGCCTCCAACGCCGGGGCACCCGCTCACTGATCTTTGTGGGCTTGTTTCTGGTGATGTTGAACTTCCTTTTCTGCCTTGCCTACGCCCTGTTGAACCTGACGCAGCAGGCCCCGCCGCTGTGAACCACCTCAGCTGGCGGCATTTCCCGGCTTTGCAGCCCAACCACGCGGCCGTCGACAAGCACGTCGGTGCCGGTGATGAAGGTGGCGTCGGAGGGCGACGCCGAGCAGGTCTACGGCCAGGATGGCTTCAGCCGAGGCCTGCGCCGGGAAGAGGCCGGCGGTGTGTGCCACCTGGGTGACGCTGCCGAGTGACGCCGCGTACTCGGCGAGCGCACCAACCGATTCCGCCGACGCGACATCGACGCCACGGCTTTCCACGCGATGGCCGTCTGCGGCCAATGATTCGGCGACCGCCGTGAGCACCTGTTCGTTGTTGTCGGCTAACAGCACCGTCTTGCCGCAACCCAGCCGCCGGGCAATCGCCTGGCCCATCCCGCCCACGCCGATGACGACCAATACGTGCCGATTCACTGTCACCCCGAAATTTGAGCTGTCTCCGGTCAATTGGCGATGCTATACACATCAACATCCACGACGACGCGCTGCTGGATTCAAAGATCCCGCCGGGCGCCCGGCGCGTTCTCGATGTCGGGTGCGGCGACGGGTTCCTGGCCGGACGGCTGGCTCGCCGCGTACCGGACGTCACCCCGGTGGATGTTGACGCGCCCGTTCTGCGACGACCGCGGGCCCGGTTGTCAACGGACACCCGCGCACTGGGCGGCTGGCGGGTCTGGTCTCCCCGGGCGGGACGTAGGCCGTGGTCACCTTCGTCAAGCCCGCACTGCGAAACGGCTTGTGGCACTTGAGCAGCCGGGTAGCATGCGCCGTCGTCAATCGCGTCAGGGCAAATGGGAACATACCGCTGCGATCAAGTGGCCGCCGACGGAGGCGCTGCGGCGGCCGCGCGCGCAACTTCCCGGATCCCGCCTCCGCAGGCTGCGCTACGGCCGCGTGCTGATCACGTGGCGCGCACGCGTCTAGCCCGGAGCACCCCCACGTAGCCCGTTTCGGTTCTGAAAGAATGGTCGGCGCATCCTGGCAGCGAAGGAGCGCACGTGGCCAAGCGTGAAAATCGTGGCACCAACCGGTGGGAGCTGATTACCTGCGCGCTCAGCGGGCACGCCACCTATGGGCCCGACGACGAGGCACTCGCTGAGCGGCTCAGCGCCAAAACGAAGCTCGGTGAAGTGTGGCGCTGCCTGCGCTGCGGCGATTTCGCCCTCGGCGAGCCGCATGGCCGGGGCCGCCCCGAGGATGCGCCACTGATCATGCGCGGCAAGGCGTTACGTCAGGCAATCATCATTCGAGCGCTCGGGGTCGAGCGCTTGTTTCGGGCGCTGGTGCTGGCGCTCGCCGCGTGGGCGGTGTGGGAGTTTCGTGGTGCGCGTGGCGCGATCCAAGCCACCCTGGACCGCGACCTGCCGATTTTCCGGGCCGCCGGTTTCAAGGTCGATCAGATGTCCGCGATACACGAGCTGGAAAAGGCGCTGGCCGCAAAACCATCCACACTTGCCCTGATAACCGCCCTGCTGGCGGCCTATTCGGTGCTGCAGGTCGTCGAAGGTGTCGGCCTGTGGTTGCTGAAACGCTGGGGTGAGTACTTCGCGGTGGTGGCTACCTCGATCTTCCTGCCGTTGGAGATCCATGACCTGGCCAAGGGCATCACGATGACCCGTGTGGTGACCTTCAGCATCAACGTGGCCGCGGTGGTCTACCTGCTGGTCTCGAAACGGCTGTTCGGTCTGCGGGGTGGGCGCAAGGCCTACGACGAGGAACGGCACGGCGAGCAGCTGCTGGACCTCGAACGCGCCGCCATGACGACGACGTGACGACCCCGTAGTAGCTCAGCGGATTGTGGCTAACGCCACAACGTGGATTCTTGCACTGTTTACGCACCCGCGGCGCGCCCGTAAAGGCTCCACGGTGAGATTCCACCAAGTGGCGTACTGCCTCCGGACTGATGAAGGACCAAAGCGTGACGACACTACCGTCGTGGATCAACCGGGGCCCTAACGGCTTCGACGTCGTCGCGCCCATGAAGGCGCGCGCATGCGGCGCTCTGCACGCCATGCTGAAAAGCAGGGCGCGCCAACCGCGCGCTGGCGTGCGGCTCATGCGTCGCGGCGTTGAGCGCTGTTGATCGCACGTCAACGAATACCATCGCGCGGGTGACGATCGGCGTCATGTGTGCAATCCCGCAGGAGCTGGCGCAACTGCGTAGCGTTCTGTCCGACGCCCAGCGCCACGAGCTGGCACGCACCACCTTCGACACCGGCGAGCTCGATGCGCACCGGGTCGTGTTGGCCGCGGCGGGGATGGGCAAGGTTAACACTGGACTGGTCGCCACCCTGCTCGCCGACCGATTCCGTTGCCGCATCATTGTTTTCACCGGCGTGGCCGGCGGGCTGGATCCCGAACTACGTATCGGTGACATAGTCATCGCCGACCGCGTCGTGCAGCACGATTTCGGTCTGCTTATCGACGAACGGCTGCAGCCCTATCAGCCGGGGCATGTTCCCTTCATCAATCCGACTGAACGGCTCGGCTTCCCGGTCGCAGCCGAACTGATGGAGCGCGTCAAACGCCGTCTCGAGGGCATTCACCTTCCGCCCCTGTCAGCCGTCGCAGGTGTCGGAAGCCGGGTGCCACGGATCAACTACGGCACCATCTTGACCGGCGACCAGTACTTGCATTGCGCGCGAACCCGCGACCGGCTGCACGACGACTTCGGCGGTCTCGCAATCGAAATGGAGGGTGGCGCGCTGGCCCAGATCTGCGAGTCCTTCGGTATACCTTGGTTGGTCATCCGTGCGCTCTCCGACCTTGCCGGCACCCGCTCCGGACTGGACTTCAACCGGTTTGCCGACGGCGCTGCGGCCAGTTCGGCCCGCATCTTGCGGTGGTTGTTGCCCGTCCTCGATGCCGTCGCCGATCGATAAAGCTAAAGTGCTGCGATAGAATTCACGCGGACCCCACCGGATGATGGCCCAGTGTAGACGGCCTGTCCGAAGGCAGATCCCCGTCTTCGGACGGTGGGTCAAGCAGGCCGTTTCCGGCCTCGCCCAATAGTGGGCTCGCTGCACTTCGGACAGACCACCGGGTTGCCCCGGCAATGACCACAATGGCACGCCGTCCGACTGCTCCTCGATGGCCGAAGGTCCTCAAGGTATCGGCCTAAAGTCACATGTGCGTCGGGACCCGGATGCGCGGGCGAGGTGTTTGGATTGCGACATGGCACACACCCTTCTCCCACCACCAGGAAATGACCGCGCCGCAATCGTGACCGGCGCTTCGTCAGGCATCGGCGAGGAATTCGCGCGAATACTCGCCGGGCATGGCTATCAGGTCGTGCTGGTTGCCCGCACTGCCGACCGCCTCCAACAGCTGGCCGAACGGTTGGGCCCGAACGCGTATCCGCTGCCTGCCGATCTATCCGATAGAACCGCCCGAGCGGGCCTGCTTGACCGGGTCAACGGGCTCGGACTGGTTCCCGACATCCTCATCAACAACGCGGGGTTGTCCACACTCGGGCTCGTCGCGAAATCGGTTCCAGCGAAAGAACTTTTACCTGGTCGAGGTCGATGTGGCAGCGGTGGTTGATCTGTGTAGCAGGTTCTTGCCCGGCATGGTTGCCCGCCATCGCGGCGCCATCCTGAACGTAGCGTCGATAGCCGCATTCGGCCCCCTGCCGGGACAAGCGGCGTATGGCGCCGCCAAGGCATTCGTGTTGTCCTACACCCATAGCCTGCGCGGTGAGTTGCGTGGCACCGGGGTCACTGCGACCGCGCTCTGTCCGGGGCCGGTAGACACCGGATTCGGTGAGGCTGCCGGGTTCACCAAGGAGGAAGCCGAGTCGGCCCTGCCGCGGGTTATGTGGATTCCCGCCGACCGGGTGGCGCGGGCCGGAATCGACGGCCTGGCGGCCGGGAAGGCCGTCGTCGTGCCTGGTCGTGTCAACCGGGTCTCTGCGGCCTTCTTCCGGGTCGCGCCACCCGGGTTGCTGTTGCCGGTGCTCGCGCGCAGCCACCCGGCAATGAAACGGAGCTAATCTGGCGTGTTCTTGATGCGCAACAAGGGCTTTATCAGGGTCTGACGCGGCTCAGTTTCCAAAGCCTCCGCCGGGAGACGGGACCGGCGCGCCAGGACCCGCGCCAAGACGACTGGCGGCGAAGGCCGCCCCCCGGTCGACCATCGCCCAGTCCTCGGCATACGTATCGTGCGCGGCGAAATTCATCCCGTCGGAGCACACCGGGTCTTCGGGAGCGCACACCTTGATGGTTTTGCCCTGGTACTGCGGGCCGATGACGATCGGCGGCTCGCCGAGGAAATTCATGGCCCGCACATTCGGCGCTCCGAACAGCACCACGGCGGCGACGTGGTCGGCCACCTCGGGCGCAAGCGGTTTGGGAACGGTCGCGGGATCGATCCCATCCGGGACCGTGGACGAGGTGACGAAGCCCATCACGGCGGCGCCTTGGGAGTAGCCGCCGAGCACCATCTTGGTCTGCGGACAGCTACTCGTCGTGGAAACGATGTGAGCGCCCGCGTCGCTGATGCCGTCGACGCCGGTGTCCCACTGGTCGATGGCCGGGTAGTTGACCGGATATACCTCCATCGACTTGGCCCCAATGCGCGACCGCAGGGAGTCGACGAACGCCTGTCCCGTGGGGCCAACGCCGGGCGGCTCGCCGGTGCCGCGAGCGAACACCACCTCCACGTCGGGGCACGGTTGGGCAGCCGCGGATGGGAGAGCGGCACCGGGAAGGACACAGGCGCTGACGCCCCATGCCGTGATGACCGCGGGACCAGCGAAACGGGCGACGTGACGTGGAATCATGCCGCAATTGTGCCCCAGCAGGCGCTTGGCTAAACCGGAAATTATCGACAACCAGGGCGGGTCCGAAACCGCTCGCGCGCGGCGACGGGCGGTAGCTTATGCGGTGAACGTGAACGCAACAGCAAGGTTCTTTCACGAAGCCTCCAAGAAGGCCGTGAAAACGGGTGCAGCCAGATTGGCCAACCCGGCGCGGGTTTCCGACCCCGACAAGCTGCGCCGAGTGGTCCGCGGCCAGACGATATTGGTGACCGGCGCGTCCTACGGAATCGGCGAAGCGACGGCCCGGAAGCTGGCCGCGGCGGGTGCGACGGTGCTGCTTGTCGCAAGATCCGTCGAAAGGCTCGACGACCTAGCAGCGTCGATCAACGCCGGCGGTGGGCACGCGGTCGCCTACCCGGCCGATCTGACCGACGAGGCCGCGGTCGGTGTGCTAACCAAGCGGATCACCCGGGACCATGGCCCGCCGGACGTCGTGGTAAGCAACGCGGGCAAATCGTTGCGCCGGTCACTGCATCACCAGTACGACCGGCCGCACGACTTCCAACGCACCATCGCCATCAACTATCTCGGGCCCGTTTGGCTGCTCCTCGGCGTGCTGCCGGCCATGCGCGAAAACGGCCGTGGGCACATCGTCAACGTTTCCAGCGTCGGCGTGCGCGTCGCGCCCGGCCCGCAGTGGGGCGCCTACCAGGCCTCCAAGGGGGCTTTCGACCGCTGGCTGCGCAGTGTCGCGCCGGAACTGCACGGCGACGGTGTGGACGTCACGACGGTTTATTTCGCATTGGTCCGCACCCGGATGATCGAGCCCACGCCCATCCTGCGCAGGCTGCCCGGTTTGTACCCCGGTGAGGCCGCCGATGCCATCGCGAAAGCGATCATCGAGCGGCCCCGCACGAACGCGCCGCCATGGGTGTGGCCCGCCGAGATAGCCTCGGTGCTGCTGGCCGGGCCGGCCGATCGGGCGGCCCGGCTGTGGCACCACCGGTTGTTCGCTGAGCCCGGCAACACGGCGGCCAGCACGGGAAGGGACTAGCGATGACGGACGGCGTGCTCACCACGGCGGCCCGGGCACTGCTGTCCTCCGGGCTGCTCAGGCCGCCCGGCCCCGTCGCAGCGTTGCGGCTCGCCCGTGAAATCTGCCGGGGCGGCACGAATCTCTACACGCTCCTCGCGATCGCGGCGGCTCGATGGCCGGATCGGACCGCGATCATCGACGACGACGGCGTCCTCAGCTATCGCGAGGTGCGGTCGATGACCGACGGGCTCGCGAGCCGGCTCGCCCGCGACGGGGTTGGCCCGGGCCAGGCGGTGGGCATCATGTGCCGCAACGGACGCAACTTCGTCACCGCGGCATTCGCCGCCGGCTTGGTGGGCGCCGACGTCGTGCTGGTGAATACCGACTTCCGCACCAACGCCCTCGCGGGCGCGCTGACTGCACACCGGATCCAGACGATGTTCGCCGACGTGGAGTTTGCGGGACAGACACCCGACGCAGGGGGCTCAGTCACGGTGATCGACCCGGCAACCGCAGGCACCGCGCAGGCCGGTTCGCGGCCCAAAGTCGCGGCGCCCGGCCGGATGGTTCTGCTGACCTCGGGCACGACGGGCGTACCGAAAGGCGTGCCACGCACCCCCCACCCGGGTTCGGGAGTGGGTGTGGGCGTGACCATTCTCGAACGCACGCGGCTGCGCGTCGGATCGCGAGTTGCGTTGGCGGTGCCGATGTTTCATGGGCTGGGCTTCGGCATCCTGATGCTTACCGTCGGGTTGGGCGGCACCGTGCTGACCCATCGGCGCTTCGACGCCGAAGCCACCCTCGCGCAGGCGTCGCTGCATGGCGCCGACGCGATGAGCGTGGTCCCGATCATGCTGGCCCGCATCCTGGACCTGCCCCAGCGGGTGCGGGCGCGAAACCCGCTGCCGTCCCTGCGGGTGGTGGTGTCCAGCGGCGACCGGCTCGATCCCAGCTTGGCGCGACGATTCATGGACGCGTACGGCGACGTTCTGTATAACCTCTACGGCTCCACCGAGGTCGGCATCGGCTCGCTGGCAACGCCGGCCGAATTGCGACGATTCCCGGAGACGGTGGGCAGGCCGGTCGCGGGGTGCCCGGTGCGCATCTTCGGCAAGAATGGCAGGCCCGTCGGGCCTGGCGTCACCGGTCGTATCTTCGTCGGCGGTGAACTGGGCGCCGAGGGCTATATCGGTGGCGGCGAAAAAGCCGTCATCGACCGCATGACCGGCACCGGCGACATGGGCTATCTCGACGAATCGGGCCGGCTGTACATCGTTGGCCGCGAGGACGACATGATCGTTTCTGGGGGAGAGAACGTATACCCGCGCGCGGTGGAAAATGCCCTCGCCGAACACCCCGACATCGCCGAGAACGCGGTCATCGGTGTTCCCGACGAGCGGTTCGGGCACCGCCTGGCCGCGTTCGTCGTCCCCCGGCCGGACAGCGACGTCGACGCGCCCGCGATACGGGAGTATTTGAAGGACAGGGTCTCTCGCTTCGAACAGCCCCGGGACATCCACATCGTCGGCAGCATTCCGCGCAACCCCGCGGGAAAGGTCTTGCGCAAGGAGTTGTCCGGCTAGGCACGCCCGAGTCGACGGCGTTTTCGGCTCAGGAAGCGTCGGCCAGGGCGGCGTCGAGTAGCCCGGTGAGATGTTTCCAGTACAGCCAGTCGGCGACGGCGGAGCGCTGGGTGGGCGGGTCGGGCGCGGTGTGGCCCTCGTCGACGGCGACGTCTTGGGCGTGGGCAGCGTAGGCGTGGAATGCGCGTAGGTGCGCCGCTTCGCGGCCGGTCAGGCTGCTGGCCATGGGCTTCATCACCTCGAACCACAACCTGCGTCGCCGGTTAGCCGACGGATTGGCGTTCACCAGCGCTGGCGGCAACAGGTCTATCAAATGCGGATCGGCGGTCGCTGCCAGCCGTGCCGCGGCCGCGGGGTCCACCACCTCCAGCCGGGAGCGGCCGGTCATTGCGCCGCTCGATGGGATGTCGTCGAGTTCCAACACCACCTTGGCCACGCCGGGGTCGGAAACGCCAAATTGCTCCTCGGTGGCGATTACCGCGCGCAACCCAGTGTTGTGATGGGCCGCCCAGCCCTGCACGGCCACCACCGGGAAGGTGGCCCAGCGCGCGCGCTCGATGGCGGGGATCCCCGCATCGGCGCTGACCATGGTCACCAGCTGCGGTAACCGCATCCCGTCGGGGATGTAGGCCAGCCCATAGCTGTTGGCCACCAGGATCGCGCCATCGGTGGTCACCGCGGTCACCCAGAAGAACCCGAGATTCTCCTCGTGGTCTCCGGGCGCGTTCAACGCGGCGGCGATGCGCCGCGCCAACTGCAGCGGATCGGTTCCGTCGCTGCTGCGGCGCGCGGGGCCGGCGATGGAGGCCGCAACGGCGGCGTCGCGTGCGGCGCGCGCCGCCGAAACCGGGATCAGTGCCATCGCGGCGGCATCCGCCGACTGGGTGCGATCGGTCGGCTTCGGGCGCGCAGCGGGCTCGTTCCGTGTAGGCGCCTGGGCGGCCCGTGCGGTCGCGGAATGGGCCGGCGGCCTATTTGAGGCCGCCGGCCCGGCGGCAGCACCCGACCCCGCGGCCGCGGCCTTGCCGCCCGGGCCCGTTGCGGCCGGTGCCATACCGATGGGCGATGCGCCAGTCGCTGCGATCGGCGCGACCGGCGGTGACGAGTCTTTCGACTTCGCGAAGCCCGCCGCCCGCTGGGTCGCCGACGCCGGAGTGAGCCTCTCGTGACGCACACCCGAACGTGTCAAGTGCGCTGTGGCCGCCGGGGTCACCGGTATCGCCGGTCCCCCGTCTGGGGCGCCCGGCGCCGAGGGCGCAGGCGCTGGAGGTGCTTCTGGGGCCGGCGTTGGGCTGACGCCTGGAGCGGGGGCCCCGGGTGACTGGGGGAACCATCCGGGTGAAACCGGCGCAGGGTTCACCGGCACGGACTGCGTGGGGCTGGGCCGCGGGTGCTCTCGCTCTACAGGGGGTGGTGTGGCTGGAAGTGTGACGGGGGGTGGTGTCTTCTGGTCGAGCAGATCCGTCAGGGCATTGTTCGGGGGCTTCCAGGTCTGGCTTGCCCGAATCTGCTCGGCGGTGTCGGCGACCACGCTGACATTCGCGCCGTGCGTCGTGCTCACCACCGTATTGATCGCGGTGGTTCGCTCGGCGGCAGTCAGGGTGCGGTCGTTCTCCAGGGCGTTGATCTGCCGCTGAGCGGCCTCCACGTTGTCGCCGATATTCGACTTGGCTTGCACGATCGACCCGGCGACATACTGGTGCCAGGTAATTGCGATGGCCAGATCGTCTTGCAGCGTTATCAACTGATCGACGTTGCTGCCGAGCTTGCTATTGGCGGCCTCGGCGGCACCGCCCGACCAGATGCCGCCGTCGAAGATCTGAGCTCGCTGGTGCTGGCTGGTCGCTAACACCTCGGTGATCTGCCGCAGAACCTCCGTGAGCGCCCGTGCCCGGTCATAGAAGGTGTCCTCATCGACTTCGGGCCACCCGGCCTGGCCGAGCATCTGCTCGACATACCCACCCGTCGGCTTCACGATGCCCATCGCCTGTACCTCTTTCATCGCCGGACACGCCGCCTCGATCACCCCGTCGGATGGGGGCAACCTACAAGACATTGAGTCGGGCGACTTGCGGCAAAAGCAACGATCAGCGTCGTTGACGTCAAGCGGTGGGTGTGACGTGGGCCGCCCCGAGCCCGCTATTTGGTTGGCCGCACCCGCCTCGCCTGGCCCGCGATGCTTTGCGCGGTATTCCTACGTGAACAGCCATTGCGTATGACGCAAAGCCCTATTCGTAACCTTCTACTGGACGCCGCCGTGTGGCCTGCATAACTTGCCCTTCAAAGGGCGCTGGTGAGGTCTCCTGCGCGCAACGTGTTATTCGCGCCGGTGAGGGACCTTGCATCTCAGGATGGCGGCCTTTGGCGGCTACCTCGTGGTGAAGGGAAAGGCGATGTCGTTCATCAACATGGGGCCGCCGGCCGTGGCGCGGGCGTCGGCTGCAGCCCGCACAGGGGCCGATACACGATGACGCAACCGCGGACGTCGAGTGTGAAGACAGAGGAACTCTTGGCCAGGGCGCAGGAGCTGGAGATCACCATCACACCACCCGCGGAGAATCCCCAAGCGCCGTGCAACCTTGCCATGGCCATCAACGCGGCCCAACAACTGGGATTTTCCGCCGACAACATGCGGGCCTACGTGGCCGCCGGCCAAAGGGAGTGGGCAAAGCTGGCGAAGTCGCTGCGGAACGCGGCTCGGGCGTACAAGAAGGTCGACGAGGGCGCGGCGCAGGCCGTGAACACCGGCCGCAATTCGGTGTCGCCCGCGACGCCCGGGCTCGCGCATGACGATCTACCCGCGGTGACGCTCAGCGACACCCAGGTAGTGGCGACGGCAGGCCCCCCGCAGTACGCCGACCTCAAACAGCGTGCGTTGGATATCGAGCAAGGTGACCAAGGGGCATCGTTGGACACCTTTGCGGACGCGTGGGAGGCAATGCAACAAACCTTGCAGCGGGCCGACTATCGATTCCGGCCCTTTCAAAACTGGGACGGCGCCGCGGCCGATGCCGTCGTGGCGAATTTCCAGCAACAAAGGACGTGGTTATCTCAAATGGCGGATTTGTGCGGAACGATGGTTGCGCAAGCCCGAGCCGCAGCGTCAACGCAACGCTGGGCTGCCCAGGAGCATATCTTGGTGCGAGGCAAGAGATACGGATACAACGACCTTGTAAACAGAATCGACCCATTATACGACAGGTTTCCTGCGTTACTTATGAAGTTCTACGCGGAATTGCAGCAAAAGTCGGATGACGTGATGGCCCAATACCCGACGAAGGCGGATTTACCGCTAGCACCAGTGAATCCGCCGAATCCGCCCACCGCCGACCCGACGCCAGTAAACCCAGATCCTGCGTCCATGGCAAATGGCGGATTGCCCTCCGACCCCTCCGACCAGACCCTCCCGAGCCTGACCGGATTGCCTAGCGTGCCGTTTATGCCGTTCACCGGCGTTCCGGTGACGCCGAGTGGTGCATTGTCGGCCGACGCCTTAAAGGATTTGAAGAAGGCGCCGGGCCCGTCAACAGGGGCAGGGTTCAAACCCGCGTCATATCGGGGTGGTGGGGTGCCGTCGATGCCGTTGCAATCCCAGGTGAACCCCGGAGAGGCGGTCGCGCTCGCCGGCACGCGTGAGGCCATGGGGCTAGGCGGTGCGAACCCCGCCGCGGGCGCCATGGGCGGTGGTGGTACCGGGATGGCGCCCCTGGGCGCACCCGGTGTGGGCCAGGGCCCGGGCGGCAAAGGCGCACGCGCACAACAGGACAACGAGTCGCTCTACACCGAGGACCGGCCGTGGACCGAGGGCCTCATCGGTAATCCGATGCACGCCCAGTCCGGCCGTAAGGACGCCAAATGACTATCGAGATGCACCCCCAGGTGGCTGAGGTGTTGCAGCAGATGCGGCGGGTTCAGTCGGCGCTCGAGGACGAACGGCACCGGACGGACACCGCGTCATACACGGGCACTGACCAAGCCAAGACCGTCGAAGTAACGCTCGACTGGCGGCATTGGCTCACCGGCCTGAATATCGAAGACGGCCTGCTTCGACTGGGCGCCGAAGAGGTGGCCCAGCGCGTCAACGAGGCACTGGGCAACGCACGCGCGACCGCGACAGCAGCCCTCGAAGCCGAGCAGCAGCGGCTCATCGCGTCACTTGCAGACATCGTCGGTGAGCTCCGGAAAGGATTGGGATTGAACTCAGGATCGGCGAAGTAGCTATTGCAGACAATTAGCCCGCGGAGCCGCCCATGAATGTAAAGCAAGGAACCACAGATGCCCTCTTCAGTTGTACAAGCCGTCAGGCTCATCGCTAGCTTGTCCGGCCTCAGCCAACAATTCGCCGGCATCGGCGTCGGCGGCAATAGCGGTGGCGGCGAATATATCGCGTCGATGGCGACCAGCATGAGCGGCGATGCGTTGGCTATGTTTGGTAGACCATTGGCCAGAAACATGATCACAAGAATGCTCGACGGCCGCCCGGCTTTCGGCAACCGGCTTATGGGTGATGTGGGAGCTGCGGGGAACGCCGCCGAGTTAATCCGGTGGGCCATCACCGTCGTTGATCTGTTGGAGCTTACGACGGGGTTTGGACCGCCAACCGAAGGTGATGACCTCAAGACTGGTTCGCAAAGATTCACCACGCTCTGCGAGCAGCTGAAATCGGCCCTTCCGGATTCCAGTTGGCAGGGTTCGGCGTCACAAGCCTATGCCGCCCAGGTCGCGACGCTTCAGAATCTCGCGCAAACGATGGCCGACCTGGACCTCAAGCTGGCACACCTGGTGAAGGATCAGGCCGACTGGGTCACCCATACACGATTGGCCATGGGAATAGTGAAGGCGCTCCTAGCCGCGGCATACCTGATCACTTTCGCCCTGATATATACGCCTGGGGTTGGCCCGGCCGCGGCGCGGGTTTTCGCACTGACAGTCGCCACGCTGGGGATCGCAACCGCCATAGGCATGCTCGGCACCTTGATCAATTTCTCGGTAAAAAACAGACAAAAGGCAAACGGCCTGGCCTCCCAATACCGCGAGGTGAGCACGGCCGCGGGTGCGGTTGCACAGGGCGCTCAGGCTCAGGCGCCGGCGGCCGTGCAGTCCACCGGTGCTGGCGTCGAGGCCAGCTCGGCGGGTATGGCCGGGCAGGAGGGCATGCCGAGCATTGCCGCGTTGGCCAACTCGAGATTGGCCAGCCAAGGCGCTTCGCCCACACAACGCGCCGCGCTGAGCGCTTTGACCGGCGATGGTGCAAGTCTTGGAGATGGTTGGCCCGCGGCCTTGTCCGGGTATGGCTCCCAAGCGGTGAATGGTGTCAACCCGGCGTTCGGACAGATAGGGCGGGTCGCTGCAATGGCCGCAATGGCCGCAAAGGGTCAAGGGGCTGTCGCTCCCGCAAAAACCGCTGCCGCGGAGGCCGCGCCCGTGGGCGCGCGCCCCGATGAGACCGCCCTCGCGGGCGACGCCGATGTTGGCGGGGCCGGCTCGGGCACAGAAGCTGCCGAGCGTGCGCCGATCCAGCCCGCCACGCACAGCGCGGAACCAGCTGAACCAGGAGCCACAACATCAGCAAGTTGAAACCACGACGTTAAGGAGACCAACCCATGCCGATCTTGACCGTCACACCCGATTATCTCGACGCACTGGCAGCCAAGCAGGACCAAGCCGCCGGCACGGCCGGATCCGCGGCCGCAGCGGCTGTTCACCTCAAAACCCAGGTCTGGGTGACCCACGGTGTGGCCTGCGGAGCCTCCAATGTGGGGTTTAGCAACGCTGAAGCTGCGCGCCGCAACGCGGGCCAGGCCATGAAACAGGCCTCCACCAGCCTGGCGGCCAAACTGCGTTCCGCCGCAACCGGCTACACCAGCACCGATGAGCAGACCACCACGGTCATCGACCAACAGGTGCGTTCCTCCTGATTCCGCTACCAATTTAGAAACGGGACGCCATGCCGCAGCACCTGCTCGGGAACGACGACGACCACGACGATCTGGCCGCCCTCGATTTCTCCGCGACCGACGACGACAACGGCGAAGAGTCGGCCGTTGACGCGTTGCGCGCGTACGCACCCACCGGCCCCGAAGACACCGAAACCGAGCTGGACGCCCTCCGCTTGCAGACCGGACAGCCCCAGGAAGAGGACGAAGAGGATGCCGTCCAGCTGTTCACGGTGACCAACCCCCCCGAGACGGTCTCCGTATCGGCGCTCATCGACGGCAGGATCGACCAGGTGGATCTGTCGGAGAAAGTGACGAGCATGACCGAATCCGAGCTCGCAGAGGAGATACTCGTCATTGCCGACCTGGCCCGGCAAAAAGGGCTGGCCGGCCGGTATACCTACCTGTTAGAAGAAGACGATTCGCTGCCGGATGCCCTGCGTGAAATGGAATCAGACGGCTGCGAGGCCGTGCATGATTTCGTGAATGGTATGGCGTTGTCGACACCGGAACAGGCGACGGCCGCACAGGCGGAAGTGTTTGCCACCCGATACGCGACCGATAACTGACCGCTCACGCGCGTGGTCTGTGATCACCGCGATGAGGAGAAGCCTTCGGGCCCGGCGCTGACGCTCAGCGGCGACCCCGGGGATGGCATTCGGCCACGCCTCAACCGCGGTCAGCGATATTGCCCCTGCGGAGCATCGCCCATTGCGTGTGTGCTCTGAATCAATCGCCTCAATCTCCGAAAGTACCGTCGCCCGCTTGGCCGGGAGTCGGCGGCTGTCCCGATGTTGCGGGCGGAATCGCCAGCGGGCGGCCACCGGCTATACCAGTGGCGTTGTGCGGGGAATGGTCTTCAACGTCCGGTGGTCCGGTGCGGCGCGTGCATCACCCGCGTCGGTCTCGGTGTCAGGCCGCTGCCGTGTGTCCTTGTTGTCCTCGTTGGTTTCGTCGGCTGACGTCTCCCCGGCGTGTGGCTGGCCGGCGCTGCCGTCCGTAGTGAGCTGCGCCGGTATCGGGCTAGCGCCCGGTCCTCTCGCCGATGCCGCTTGTACGCCCTGGGCCAAGCTCTGGGCGAGAGGCGACACTCCGCCGATCGCCACCATCGGCAGCGATGTCGTCAAACCAAGCTGCGCCGCTGTCCGCAACGGCCCGGCTGCCATCGCATCAAGTTGCGACGCCGCACTTTTCAGCTGACCGAATGTGCGGCCCAGCGCCTGATCGATCTCGGCATACATGGCAGCTGCGCTCGCGATAGCGGATCCCGTTTGGGTAAGGGAGGCTTGAACGGCAGGCAGCCCGTCAACCACCGGCGATTCGATACTGGGCAAGGTCGAATTGATCGCCGCCGCAGTCGGATCCGTTCCGGTTACTGCTTCCGGTGCCGGAAGCACCGGAAAAGTCATATTTCCCAATTTCGTCGCTGCAGCGCTCAGGCCGGAAGGATCGACGGCCAGTATCTTTACCATCTCCCAATCTCCTATGCAAATTTCGGATCCGGCAAATTTGCCTCTTCCATCAATGCGACGGAACACAAGAAGAGGCGAGTTCTCCGTTGAACTCGCCCAATCTTCTCCCCCGCCGACCTAGGTGAACATGCCGGTGATGGAAGACTCGGTTTGGGACATCGCCTGCCCGGACTCACTGATCGTTCGCGCTAGATTCTGCAACGAAGAGTTCAGTTCATTGGCGGTGTCGTCCCATTTCTGCTGGACCGCTTGGTAGGCCTCCGAGCCGGATCCGCCCCATGCCGCAGCGAGGTTGGTCAGAGACCTTTTCCCTTCTTCGAGAAGGCCCTGGGTTGCTTGGAACGATCCCAGGATTTCGCCCGCCCCGGCCTCGATACCGGCGAAATTCCAGTGCTGTGAGGTCATATTATTGCTCCGTCTCTTTCGGCAAGGATTAGAACTGCATCTGCGCGGCCAGCGCTTGGTGCTGTTGGTCATCGGCAGCGGCGTACTGCCCCCCGGCGGCGTGGATGTTGGTCGAGATGTCGTTGAGTTCCTGAATCTGCTTGGTGGCCGCCTCGTGGAAGCGAAGCAGCGCGGCCTGGGCGGCAGTGCCCGCCTGGCCACGCCACTGGCTGGCCAACGAGCTTGCCGTCGACTCCACCTTCGCGATCTGGTTCTTGAGGTCGCCGGAGATCCGCTCGAAGTTTCTTGCCTCCGTAGCGAGGGTCGCGGCATCGGTTTTCATCTCTGCCATGCTGAACTTCATCTCTCTCTTCGGTGTGACCTCGCCAAATGATGGCGAGTCTTCCGGCGCGGGTGGCCGGGAAGTCCGTCAATATGGGGCGCGCTCACCAGTCCTCCTGGTGGTCGCACGTTTCGTGCTCTGCTTCTTCCGGCTCCTCAGCGGGCCGCGCAGGCACCGTCAGACCTGGCCTGGCGGAAGCGCCGGATTGCGCGCCGTGGCCTATCACGGCCATGGGAGCGCCGCCGCCCACCGCAGCCGGTTCCGCGCTGGCGGCGGCCGGCACCACCGCGGGAGTTGCCGGTTTGTCGATCAGACTCGCCATCAGCGGCGTCTGGGCCAACGACCCACCCGCACCGGGCAATGAATGCGCGCGTATCAGTCCGTTGCCCATGCTTGGGCCCGATCCGCCGGCCAATGGGTGGTTGGACAGCGGGCTGACACCGAGCAGGCCCATCTGCGCGCCGTCGTCGGCCAGACTGGCGCCGGCCGTACTGCCCGTCTGGCCGAACAACGACGTCACCTGCTCAAGGGGCGCGATTAACTGCTGCATGGATATGGCGGCCTGCCCCGCGAGCTGGGTAACCGTCGGTTGGAGTGGCAAGGCGCCAGCTGGGATGGCGGCTTTGGGCGCCAACGCGGCTAGCTGGCTTGCGCCGGAAACAACGATCGGTGCCGCTGCCTCGATCTTCTCGAAACGCGTGATGATTGCGGTTTCGGCTTGGTAGACGTCCATCGCAGACGCGGCCTGATTCCACATGCGGATGAAATAATCCATTTCCTTGACCGCAATTGGCACCGTGTTAATACCGAAAAAGTTGGTGGCAGTAAGGACTGCACGGGTGATGTGGTTGGCCGCGATCTCGGGCAGCGACGGTGTTGTCTCTAGCGCCTGCATATATGCCGCGGCTTGCGCCGTGGCCCGCTGCCCCCGCAGTTTCGCCTGTACGGCGGCGTTTTGCAGCCAAGTCACCATCGGCATCGCAGCAGCGATCGCACGCTCGCTGCTTCGCCCCGTCCACGCCTCGCCGAGGGAGCGCAGTTGCACCGACAACTCGACGGCTTGAGTGTCGAACGCCACCGCCAGGGCCGCCCACCCCGCGGCGGCCTCCAACATTGGCGCCGGACCTGCGCCGGCCATTAACCTCGCGGTGTTCAGCTCCGGTGGCATCGCGTGCCACAGCATGGTTACCACCCCACCGTTGTTTGCTATGTTTTCGGACTCAGCGGCTACACCAATCTGCCCGCGGCGCCGGCGTCCACTTCCGGATGGGTGCGGGCGATCTCTCATAACGCCTCGCCCGCCCTACCCCGTTAATGCCCACACCCTGTATTAGGGGTTCTCTCGACACGGTTCTGATGACGAGATCACGCTATGCAGCCTGGCGTATCGCGTCCAGTAAAAGGTTGCGAACATGGCTTTGCGTCATCCGCAAATATTGCGCGTTCTGGCGGGAACGACCTGCCGCCGCCCGCCACGTGATTGATCCGATTGGGCATAGGTCTAGACAACGGTCATGAAACGCACTCGTTTGCCGGTTAGCTAGGCGGTGCGGAACCTCACTCCTGATCGGGTGTCACCACGCCGACGGTTTTGGCCAACCACTTGGGTGCCAGCGCGGAGACCGCGGTGGCTCCGGCGGTGGCAGTGAACACGCCCGACCAGGCGATCGGCCCCAGCGGCGTGCAGCCGAAAAACTGGCTGACGACCGGGGTTTGGATGATGCCGATCAAGACGCCCGCGCTGCCCAACGCGGTCGCCACGACCAGCGGGCTGTGCCGCCGAGCCAGCAGGGTCTGCGCCAGCTGCGTGGTCACCAGGGCGGTCAATCCCATTGTCGCCGTGCGCCTTTCGCTGCCCGGTGTCCAGCGTCCGATGGCCCAGGCCGCCGTCGCGCCGGCGGCCGTGACGACGCCGCGGTTGACGATCTGGCGCATCAGCGGCGCGTCGAGCGACGGCGGTGGTTCGGTCAGAACGGCGCGCTGGCGCGCACGCCGCACCTCCTCGACCTCTTCCTCGCTTCGGTCCGTATCCTCTTCCGGTTCGTCATACTGCGAGGTGACGGCCACCGCCAGCGCGGGGAACATATCGGTGAGCAGGTTCACCAACAGCAGCTGACGGGTCCCCACCGGCGCCCGCCCGGCACCGAATGCCGTCCCGATGATGGTGAAGAGAACTTCGCCGACATTGCCGCCGACCAGGATCGTGACCGCGTCACGGACGCCGGCCCACATGCTGCGGCCCTCGACCAGCGCGTCGAGCAGCACGCCCAGATCGTCGTCGGTCAAGACGATGTCGGCGGCCCCACGCGCGGCCGACGAACCACGACCGCTCACCCCGATGCCCACGTCGGCCATCCGGATGGCGGCGGCGTCGTTGGCGCCGTCGCCGACCATGGCCGTCACCCGACCGCAGCGCTGCAGCGCCGCCACAATCTGGACCTTTTGCTCCGGGCTGACGCGGGCAAAGACCTGAACGTCGGCGGCGAGTTCGGCATGCGCTTCCTCGTCGAGGATGGCAAGTTCGGCGCCGGTCACTACTCGCGCATCCTCCGGCAGCCCCAACTGGCGGGCGATCGCGCGTGCGGTGATCGGGTGGTCGCCGGTGATCAGCACGACGTTGCGCTGGGCGTCCAGCAGCTCTTCGATCAACGGCCGCGCGGATGGCCGTGCGGTGTCGGCTAATCCCACATAGCCGATCAGCTCAAGCTCGTGGGCGGCGGCGTCGACGGCGTCGGCGTCTGTGTCGTCGTCGGCGGTCTCGTGCTCCCAACGCCGCCGCGCCACCGCGAGCACGCGCAAGCCCTGCGCGGCGAGGTTGTATACCAAAGACTCGGCGTGCTGGTAGTCGGTGTCCGGATCGGCGAATCGGCAGCGCGGGAGGATCGTCTCCGGGGCGCCCTTGAGCATCAGGACGGGTGCCGCGTCGGTGCCGAGTATGCCGATGGCGGCAGCGAAGCCGCGACTGGATTCGAACGGCACCTCGGCGAGCACAGTCCACTCCGAATCGCCTTGGTCGCCAAGCGAACTCGCCGCCGTGAGGATTGCCTCGTCGGTGGCGTGCGCGTGCCCTTGGCCGTCGTGCGGCTGCGTGGACGCGCGCGCGGCGGCCCGCAGCACCTCCGCGGCGAGCGGATCGGTCGCATTGGGATACGGACCCAGCGGTGCGCAGTCGCCCGGCACGGCGTACACGACGCGCAGGCGGTTCTCGGTGAGCGTGCCGGTCTTGTCGAAACATATGGTGTCGACCCGGCCCAGCGCCTCGATGGTGCGCGGAGAGCGCACCAGCACCCCGTGCTCGGTGAGCCGCTGAGCGGCGGCGAGCTGGGAAAGGGTGGCCACCAACGGCAGGCCTTCCGGGACCGCCGCCACCGCGATGGCGACGCCGTCGGCCACCGCTTGCCGCAGTGAGGCACGACGCAGCATCGCCAAACCGGTCACCGCCGCGCCGCCCGCGAGGGTCAGCGGAAGGACCTTTCTGGTCAGCTCGCGCAGCCGGGCCTGCACCCCCGCCGAGGTTTCGACGTGGGCGACGGCCGCGATGGCGCGGTGGGCGGCGGTGCCGACCCCGGTCGCCACCACGATCGCGCGGGCATGTCCGGCGACGATGGTGCTGCCCTCGAACAGCATGCTGGCCCGGTCGGCCTCGTTGACGGCGACCGGGTCCACCTGCTTGTCCACCGGCAGCGACTCCCCGGTGAGGAGGGATTCGTCGACCTCGAGGTCGTCGGCCACCAACAGACGGGCGTCCGCCGGGACCACCTCCGGCGCGGCCAGGTCGATGACATCGCCGACCCGCAGCGACTTCGCGGACACCGTGACCGTGCGCGTGGCGTGTCGGGCCGCCTCCAGCCGCCGGCGGGTCGTCGCCACGGCCGGGACCACGACGCGGCGGACCAGTTGGTCTTGCTCGGCGAACAGCTCCGCGGCCGCCGCCTCGGCCCGCAATCGTTGTACCCCACCGGTTATCGCGTTAACGGTCATCACGCCCGCGACCAGCAGCGCGTCGATGTTGCTGCCCACAATGGCCGATGCCGCGGCTCCGACCGCCAGGATTGGCGTCAGCGGATCGGCGAGCTCGTGCCGCGTGGCCACCGCCAGCCGTCCCAAGGCTTGTGCTGGACGGCGCAGTGGCGCCATCACCGGTTCGTAGGACAGGTCGTCCAGAATGCGTCGCCAGGCGGGGACTCCGGGCTCGACGGCCAGCGGCCGGGCACCCCCGGCCAGCCGCGAGTAGACGATCTCGGGGTCGAGTGCATGCCAGGCAGTCAGCGGTTGCGGGGTGGGATCGGCCAGCCGCAGCACCCTGCTGGCCGACCACGTTCCCGATATCAAAGCCGTCGCGGCGGCCGCGTTGACGGGATTGAACCAGCGACGGAAGCTCGCCGGGTTGCTGGTTCTTTCCTTCTCACCGGTAACCAGCAGCAGCCCCGCCAGCGTCGTGCCGCCCTGGGCAAGGTGCACGGCTGATTCGCTGGCGGCACGGGCGACGGGAATCGCCGACAGAATTCGCACCGCCGCCGCGAGGTCGGTGCCGGTGATGATGTCGGCGGTCCATGGTGTCGCGGCGCGCGGATCGTCGAGGGCCACCCCCACGTCGGCGATGGCCAGGGCGGCCAACGTATCGGTCGATGCGAAGTCTCGGTGCAGCGCGGTGATCAGCAATACCGGCCCTCGATCCGTCCGCAGCTCACGCACTAGCTTCAGCAGCGGCGTCCCGGGCGGATGTGTGGAGCCAACGCTCGCCGACAGATCTTCGGTACCGGCGACGTGACGCAAGACCACCCGGGCCCCGGTTCGGTGTGCGGTCTGCAGGAGCGGGATCGAGTAAGGGTCGACCTCCCACCCCACGGCGACGCCGCCCACGCGCTGACCGTCGACCACGAGGTCGGCGTGTTCCAGACCCTGTGCGGGCGTTGCCGACGAACCCTGCGGCGCAATCCATCTCAGCCGCGCGCCGGTGGCCGGTAACTCGTCGGGGTCGGGTTCGGGTGCCACCTCCCCATGGAGCAGCGCGTCGGCAACCTCGTAGACGCGGTCGGCGTCCCAGCCGGGTTCGTCTCCGTGCGCGTGGAGGACGGCGCGGTGGTCGCCGCGCAGCGCTGCGCCGTCGATAACGACCACCTGCACCCGGTCCAGCCGGCGCAAGGCACCCGGGTCGAGCACCAGTTGCCCGGCGTTGGCGAGCCCGCGGCCCAAAGTCGCGGCGAACGCCTGCCGGCCCATGTGCGCGGCTCGTGGCACCCCGGCCAGGATCGCCCCGGCCGCGTCTTCGGTGCCACCGCCGGCCAGCAACGCGCCTGCCGCGGCGATCAATGAACCATTCGCCGCCGAATCGACGTAGCTCTCCACCGGCCCCTTCATCGACCCCTTTGCGGTGTCGATTGCCGCGTCGATGGATCCACCGACCACGACGTGTGAGGCCTCACCGGCCGCTGCGGCTGCCCAACTGTGCCGCGGCTCGTGCGACTTCGCACCCGCCGACGAGATGACCGGGACCACCGGAGCCTGCGGCCGCCTGGGGGAGGCCAGCTGGGGCTCGCGATCCCGCCAAACCCGACGGTGAGCCGCCGCTTCGGAGATTTGCAGGCTGCGTTGCACCAGGTCGAGTAGGGGCGTGCCGACCGCTTGGGTTAGCCCGTTTGCCGCCGCCGTCGTGGCCGCGAGGGCAATATCGGTGCCCACCCGACCCAGCCGCGACTCCAGGAGTGCCACCATTCGCGGTTGGTGGTTGATCAGAGCGACCGCAGCACGGGTGGTTCGCGGCGCGGCGGGCAGCCGCGCGACCCAGCCGGTGAGTGCGGCACTCATCGCCATGAGATCCATTGCCGCAGCGGTCAACGGCACCAAAATCGCCAATGGGTTACCAGGGTCGGCGAACGGCGCGGACTTCGGCACCGACCCCGGGCCGGTCAGGAATATGTCCGCCGCCACGGCGCAAACCGTGTCACGCACCTGATCCAGGACGCTGTCGCTGTCCGCGTCGGCGTCCAGTTCGATCACCAGCCGGCCCAACGAGCCCTCGATGTGGGCCTCGGCCACGCCCGGGATCCTGCGCACCGGTTCTTCAACCACCGCCGCATGCTCATGCCAGCGAGGGAATGGCAACAGCGGATCCAGGTCCAGATGCACCCGCTGCCCGCTGCGCCAACGCACCGGCGGCTCGACGCGGTCGGCGGTGCCGTTGGCGAAATTGCTCGTCCCAAAGACTCGGCCGGTTGACTGGGCGGCCGACTGCACCACTGGGCCAACCAGTTCCATCACCGGGCTGGCCAGCATCTGCATTGTGCTGGCGGCACCAGCCGCGCCTTGCGCGCCCGCCCGCACCGCCTGCCCTACTCCACCGGTCACGCCAGCGACGACACTGGCCACACCCGGAATCTTCATGCGCCACCCTTCAATGAGGCCTTCCGCCTAATACTGCTGGCGTGTTACGGGCCTGTCCACATTGGGGGTCGCGTGCGCAGCGGCGTGTTGCATTCCCGGTACGCGGCTCACCGGCTTGGTGGCAGACCGAATGTGGTGAACAGCCCCGGATCGAGAAAGACGGTAACGCCGGCGATTCCGGCGGTGCCCTTGTCCGCGACCGTCGTCAGGACGTGTATGGAATGGGCCCGCATGACGCGGTCCTCGCTGCGGCGATACTCGGCCGCGGCGGGTTGCCCGTTGGCGGCCGTCGGGATCATCACGATATCGCCGGCCTTGGTGACGGCACGTGCGGCAAGGAAGCGCAGTACGGTGTCGCGGCCGGTGAACCACACAGGCACAGGCGGCATTTCGAGCTTGACGTCGGCTTGCAGCAGCTCGGTGAGGGCGGCCATGTCGGCGTTCTCGAACGCCGCGCAGTAGCGGTCGAGCAATTCGCGGCGCTTGGCCGGTTTATCCCAGTCGGGCTCGGCCACGCGTTCTTCGGTAGGGGAGGTCTCGGCCAGACGGGCGCGGGCCCGCTGCAGGGCGGAATTGACCGCGGCGGGCGTGGTCTCGAGCAGCTCGGCGACCTCGGCCGCGCTGAACTGCACCACGTCGCGCAGGATCAACACGGCACGCTGTCGCGCCGGCAGCTCCTGCAGGGCCGTCATCACGGCCAGGCGGACGCTTTGCCTTGCGGCCAAGGCGGTCTCCGGGGTCTCGAACACGCGCGCGTCGGGGATCGGCTCGAGCCAGTCATGAGCGCCCCGTTGAAAGGCCGCGACGTCGAGACTGGCATTCGGGTCGACCGAGGCGTCGCCCAGCCCGGCCGGCAGCACACGGCGGCCGCGGCTCCGAAGCGCACGCAGGCACGCGTTCGTCGCGATTCGGTACAGCCAGGTCCGCAGCGCGGCGCGTTCTTCGAACGCTTCGTACCCGCGCCAGGCTTGCAGGTATGTCTCCTGGACGAGATCTTCGGCGTCATGCACCGAACCGAGCATGCGGTAGCAGTGCGCGATCAGCTCGGCCCGAAAAGGTGCCGCCTGCTCGATGAAGTTCTCCCGGACCGGCATGTCGTGCTCCTTCCTGCATCCCGATTGACACGCCCGGCGCCACAGATTCATCGGTTGACCTCGGGAGAGATGAATTCGCATGGCGCGACGTCTCGGTATTAGTGCAGACCTCAAACATCGAAAATCTGAGCAACTTCGATGCTGAATGGGTAATCCAGCAATACCAGGAAGGTGGAGATCGACATGAAGACACCCCCGATCGTGTCGGCGGAAGAGTGGGAAGCCGCACGCCGGCAACTGCTCGTCAAGGAGAAGGAGTTGACCCGCGCCCGCGACGCGTTGGCCGCGCAGCGTCGGCGCATGCCATGGCTGGCCGTGGAGAAGGAGTACGAGTTCGACGGGCCGAGGGGCAAGGTGAGCCTGCTGGGCCTGTTCGGCGGCCGTCGTCAGCTGATCATCTACCGCGCGTTCTTCGAGCCCGGCGTCGACGGGTGGCCCGATCATGCCTGCCGCGGCTGTTCCATGATCGCCGACCACATCGGCAACCTCGCCCACCTGAACGCCCGCGACACCACGCTGGTGTTCGCCTCGCCGGCGCCGCAGCCCGACATCGAGCGGCTAAAGGCGCGGATGGGCTGGCAGATGCCGTGGTACACGATCACCGACGGCTTTGACGCGGACTTCGGCGTCGACCAATGGCACGGCACCAATGCGTTCATCCGTGACGGCAACCGCGTGTTCCGCACCTACTTCATCAACAACCGCGGCGACGAGGCGCTGGGGACCACGTGGAGCTTTCTCGACATGACGGCGCTGGGGCGCCAGGAGGACTGGGAGGACTCGCCGGAGGGCTACCCGCAGACCCCACCGTACGAGTGGTGGGACTGGCACGACGCCTACGGCGAACACGTGCCGTCGCGCTGGTTCGGTGAGCCCGATCCGGACGACCCCAACGACCCCCGGCCGCCACGCAAGAGTTGAGCCGAGGGCTGCGCGTCGCGATATGTGGACTGCGGAATTCGGTCTACAGGATGCGGTGGTTTGCCCGGCCGACGTGATACCCGGTGGGGAACGACTTCTCGATCACCTGCAGCTGATGGTCCACTCTGGACTCGAGCTCGAGGACCACGCAGCTATCGCCAACGGCCTTCGATTCGAGAACTATGTACCGCTGACCGCCACCGTTGACGTCGGTGATCGGGTCACCGGAATGCAAATTTTCGACGGGCACCAATTCGGGGGTTCCGTGTGACTCCACGCAGAACACAGTAAGTCAATTCCGCGGGCCAGGGAACACCCGCGGGCTGGGGCGTTTTGGCTAACTCAACAGCCGCCTCACCCCAAGTTCTCAGGGAAACCCCGGTCAGAAGGGTGGTGGGTCGTCGTCGGTGTGGGGTGGGGCGGGGCCGACGTAGCTCGAGGGCTCGGCTCGCGGCGTGGTGCGGGCGGCGTGGTTGTGGCGGCGTTCGGTGGCGATGCGGTGGGCGCGGTCTTGGGCGCGGGTGCGCCGGCGTTTGGGCATCATCGCGGTCCGGTGGGCGCAGTAGTCGTGCGGGGGGTCGGCTTCCGGTGCCGGCATGCCGCCGACCGCGCGGCACAGGCTGGGAAACAGCAGGGCGCTGCCCGGGGTGGTGACATGGGTGTGCCCCGACGGTGAGGTGAAAATCAGGGTCCCGTCGCGTAGTTGCCGTTCCCGCCAGCCCCAAAAGGTCTTCACAAGGTGATGGGTTCGGCATTTGCAGTTCAGGTTGGCCGCATGGGTGGGCCCACCCTGGGCGTAGGGGATCGAATGATCCACATCGCAATCGACGGCGGGCCGGTCACAGCCGGGCCAGCGGCAGGTCAGATCCCGGCACCGCACGAAATCGGCCAACGCCTTCGACGGCACATAGCCGGGCTCGGGTGGGGCATCGCCGGGGTGAACCAGCGGCACCAGTGTGGCCGTCTTCGCGAGTTCGGCCACCAGCTCGGGGGTGATCAGCCCGTCGGCGTTCATCTCAGATGCCGGCGCCGAGCCCGTGCCGTTGATGGTGGCGGGTTCGGCGATCACATGGATCACCACCGGGGCCGCACCCGGGCGGGTGGCGGCCGGGCAGTCGGTGCGCCCGCAGCGACAGCCCAGCCGATCCGCCCCGGCGGCCAGCGCCCCCAACGCGTCGGCGCGGCGCTGCTCGCGGGTGCGCGGATCGTGGGCACACACGGTGGCCGCCAACGCGCTCAACCGCTTGTCGAGTGCGTGGGCGTCGACGCTGTACAGGCTGCCGTCGATGCGCGAGAGGCCGTCTTGGTCCTGTCCGATCGAGATCTGCCGATCGGCCTGATACTCCTTACGGCGGCGCACCGCATCGGCGTCGACGCGGGCCACGATCCTATCGACCGCCCCGGACAGCCGGGCGCTGCTCAGCGAGGGCCAGCGCGTCACATTGAGCGCCACCAACTCATCCACCGCCGCCAGCACCTCGGGGTCGACGATCAGATCGGTGCGGAACACGATCGTGGCAAACGCCCGAAAGTCGATCTCGCCGGCCACAAACACCGCAGCGGTCTTGGGTAGCCGCTCACGCATGGCCCGGGCATACCGCAGCCGGCCGGCGGCGCGCGCCTGGCTGATCCGCAACGCCGCGCCCACCTCGGCGGCCACAGCCTCCATGGTGTCGATCGCCCAGTCCTCGGTCTCCGAACACCGCGAGAGCCGAGAGGCGAACAACTCCCCCACAGCCACCAGCTGCGCGGCGGCGGCCCGGTTCTCCGCCCGCGCGGCCGCACAAATCCGCTCTATCAGCCCCGCCGACTCCGCAGTGGTCGACGGATGGCGCCGCTCGACGTGCTCATCGAAACGGGCCACCACCTCCGGATCGAGCACCCCTTCGAACATGCGTTCGATACCAGCAGACCCCGCCGACGGCTCCGCCGGATCAGGCATACAGGAGCTGGATTTTCTGCGAATGGCACGCCTGGGTCGCGGTAGATTTATTGCACCGATCGTGTCGATGGTGGCCGAAAGAACCCGAGAGATCCCGAAGGGCCCGAAGGATCAAGGTCACCGCGCATCGCAGAAGTGGTCCAGATGTCTTACGTGCTCGCGGCGCCGCAGATGATGTCAGCGGCGGCAACGGACCTGGCAGGAATCCGTTCGGTCATCAGCGCGGCCAACGCGGCCGCGGCCGTTCCGACTACCGGTGTGCTGGCCGCGGGTGCCGACGAGGTCTCCGCGGCGATCGCGGCGCTGTTCGGCGCGCACGCGCGGGCGTATCAGGCGGTCAGCGCTCAGGCGGTGGCGTTCCACGACCAGTTTGTCCAGGCGCTCAATGCCGGCGCGAGCTCCTACGCGGCGGCCGAGGCGGCCAATGCGTCGCCGCTGCAGGTTGCGCAGACCGTGCAGCAGAACGTGCTCAACGCGGTGAACGCGCCTACCCAGGCAGTGTTTGGCCGCCCGCTGATCGGCAACGGCGCCAACGGGTTACCCAACACCGGGCAAGACGGCGGGCCGGGCGGGCTCTTGTACGGCAACGGGGGCAACGGCGGGTCCGGCGGGGCGGGCCAGGCCGGCGGCAACGGCGGTGCGGCGGGGTTGATCGGCAACGGCGGGGCTGGGGGAATCGGCGGGCCGGGTACGGCCGTCTCACCGACCGGTGCGGCGGGCGGGGCCGGCGGCGCCGGCGGGTGGCTGTGGGGCAACGGCGGAGTGGGCGGCGCCGGGGGCGTGGCCTTCATGACGGGTGACGGCGGGCCTGGCGGTGCCGGCGGCAACGCCGTCGGGCTGTTCGGCAACGGCGGCGCCGGGGGCGCGGGCGGGGTCGGCGGCATTGGTGGTGTCGGCAACGGCGGGAACGCCGGTAATGGCGGCAACGCCGCGCTGTTCGGCCGCGGTGGGGCCGGCGGGGCCGGCGGCATCGGCAGTGCCAACGGCGGGCTTGGCGGTCGTGGGGGCGATGCGGGGCTGCTGGGCGACGGCGGCGACGGCGGGGCCGGCGGCTTCGGCGCTAGCCAAGACGGCGGGGGCGGCGGCGACGGCGGCACCGGTGGGCTCATCGGCGACGGCGGGGCCGGCGGGAACGGCGGCATCGGCGCTGTCAATGGCGGGCTTGCCGGTAACGGGGGTAACGCCGGGTTCTTCGGCGACGGCGGCGCGGGCGGCAACGGCCAATTGGGCAGCGGCGCAATCTCGTCGGCGGGCGGCATGGGCGGCACCGGCGGCGTCGTGGTCGGCAACGGCGGCGCCGGTGGCGCGGGCGGGCCGGGCACCTCCGCCGGCAGCGGCGGCAACGGTGGCGACGCCATCGGGCTGTACGGGCACGGCGGCGACGGCGGAACCGGAGGGGCGGGCCTCGGCGGCAACGCCGGCGGCAATGGGGGTGACGGTGGCACGGGCGGATACGTCGGCAACGGCGGGACCGGCGGGGGCGCCGGCACCAGCAATGGGCTCGCGGCCGCCGGCGGCAAGGGGGGTAACGCCCGGTTGATCGGCGACGGTGGCGACGGCGGGCCTGGCATGTTCGGCGGCCCCGGCGGGGCCGGCGGCACCGGCGGCACCATCTTCGGCTTCGACGGCACCCCCGGGCCGAGTTAACGAACCGGCCTGCCGGCTGCAGTTGGTGCGGCGGCGTCAGCCCCCCGCTGCTTGAAGAAGACGCTGACGTGCGATATCAAGCCGTCGTCGTCCTGCTCGAACCGCAGGCACTCGGGCCATTCGGCGTCTGCACCGTCGACCTCGAAGGCCTCGGTCAACTCGACGTATGCCAACCGCGGGTTCACCTGCGAGATCCGCTGCACGTCCAAGCGGTGCCCCTTGAGGTTGGTCAGCACCTTGCGCAGGTAGGAGACGTAGCGCTGCTTGCCTTCGATGCGATCGCAGAACGGGCCCTCCCGGATCAAGCCCTGGTCCGCGATAGTGGCGGCCAGACCGTCCCAGTCGTGGGCCGCCAGGCAGGTCAGGTAGCGCTCAACAACGGTCCCGTGTGAGTCCACGGAAGACACCGTAAGGCAACGTCGTGGACCCGATAAACACCGAGCAATGCGGTCGACGGACCCAACGCAGGCAACAATGGTGCGATGAACGGGCCCAGCACACCGGGGTCGCCGACCGAGGCACCAACCTGTTACCGGCATCCGGGTCGCCGGACGTATGTCCGCTGCAACCGCTGTGACCGGCACATCTGTGCGGACTGCATGCGCGACGCCGCCGTCGGTCATCAGTGTGTGGAGTGCGTCCGGGCGGGCGCCCAGAGCATTCGGCAACCCCGCACGCGCTTCGGCGGGCGGCAGCGGTCGGCCACGCCGTTGGTTACCTATGCGCTGATCGCAATCAACGTGCTGGCCTTCATGGTCCAGACGGCGTCCCGGGGTTTGGAAAGGCAACTCGCGCTGTGGCCACCGGCCGTCGCCGACGGCCAGCTGTACCGCCTGGTGACCTCGGCGTTCATGCATTACGGCGCCACCCATTTGCTGTTGAACATGTGGGCGCTGTATGTCGTGGGTCCAGCGCTCGAAATATGGTTGGGCCGGCTGCGGTTCGGCTGGCTGTACGCATTGAGTGGACTCGGCGGTTCGGTGCTGGTCTACCTGCTGTCGCCGCTCACCACCGCGACGGCGGGCGCCTCGGGCGCGGTGTTCGGCCTTTTCGGGGCCACCTTCGTGGTGGGGAAGCGGCTGGCCCTCGACGTCCGGTGGGTCGTCGCGGTCATCGTGATCAACTTGGTCTTCACCTTCGTCATGCCGGCGATCAGCTCGCAACTGATCAGCTGGCAGGGGCACGTCGGTGGGCTTGTCACGGGCGCGGGAGTCGCCGCGGCCTACGTTTACCCGCCGCGGGAACGACGGAACCTGATCCAGGCCGCGGTGACGATCGCCGTCCTGGCTTTGTTCGCCGCGCTGATCTGGTGGCGCACCGCCGATCTCCTCGCGCAATTATCCCTATGAGCTGGTGGGTCGCCCACGCCGAGCGGACGCTCACCGAGGACGTACCCGCGCCGCCGAACGAGGTCCACGACTTCTACGTCGATCTGGACAGCATCAAACGCGTGCACCCGCTGATCGTGTCCGTGCGGGCGATGAGCCGTAGCGAATCCCCGGAGGGCTATCGGCAGAGCTACCGAGTCGTCGATCGAATTCCCTTGGGGCCGTTCACTCTAAAATGCACCTACCGAGCGCGGATGCACGTTCGAGCGCAAGGCGACGTGCTCACCGAGGCCGCTCAGTCGCCCTGGGTGCGCCTGCGCGGGACGGTAACCTTCGAGCCGATCGGCGCCGGCACCCGTGTCGTCGAGCGGATACGGATAGCAGCGCCGCGGCCGCTGGCCGCGATCACCACGCGCGAGGCGGTCAAGGCGCACATCGCGATGTTGTCCGGCATCCGGCGTCACTTCGAATCACGTTGAGCGGCCGTCCAGTCGGAGGTCAACGCGAACTCGGAGAGGTACTTGGTGGAGCTCCAGCCGCCGTCCACGACGACGGTCTGGCCATTGATGAACGCACCGCCGGGCGAGCACAAGAATGCCACCGTGCTCGCGACGTCGTCGACCGTGCCCAATCGCTGATGCGGCGTCATCTCGATATTGAGCCGCCGAAACCGCTCATCCCGCAAACGATGTTCGGTCATCGGCGTCCGGACGACCCCGGGAGCCACCGCGTTGCAGCGGATTCCCTGTGAGCCGTATTGGCAGGCGATGTGGGTGGTCAATGCGGTGAGTCCGCCCTTGGCCGCCGAATAGGCGCCTCCGCGAAGGCCACCCACGACGGCGAAGGTCGAGGTGATGTTGATGATCGCGGAGCCGGGCCGCATGTGCGGAAGGGCCTCGCGCACCAAACGGAACGGCGCGCGCAGCATCAAACCGAGAAAACTGTCCAGGGATTCGTCGTCGGTCTCGTGCAGCGGCTTGGGACTGCCCAAGCCGGCGCTGTTGATCAGGAAGTCGATGCGTCCCCATCGGGCAATGGCCGCGTCCACGATCCGCTTCGGCGCGTCGTTGTCGGTGAGATCGACGGCGTGCGTAGCCACCCGTTCGGGATCCGCTATGGCGTGGGCCAATTCGGCCAGTCGGTCCTCGTTGCGGCCCGTCGCCAGCACCGCCTTGCCTGCCTCGGCGAGTTTGGTCGCACAACCAAAGCCGATCCCGCCGGTGGCCCCGGTTACGATCGCTACCTGCATTTCATTGATCCGCCTTCGTGAGCGCGGCCTTGATCTGATGCTTCAGTATCTTTCCAGCGTCGTTTTTCGGTAGGACATCCCAGATAACGACTTGCTCGGGCGCCTTGAACCGGGCAACGCCGGCAGCATCCAGGAAGCTGCGCAAGCCGGCTATGTCCAGTCCCGAATCCGGGGCGGGTGGCGCTGTGGGCACGACGACGGCGCACGCACGTTCTCCCGTACGGTCATCCGGCAGCCCGACGATGGCGATCTCGGCGATGCCGGGGTGACCGGCCAGGATGTCCTCGACTTCCTTGGGTGAGATGTTCTCGCCATTACGGATGATGATGTCCTTGGCCCGCCCGGTAACCACGAGGTACTCGTTGTCGACCCAGCGCGCGAGATCTCCGGTGCGGAAATATCCCTCGCCGTCGAAGGATTCGGCCTCGTCTTCGGGATGCTGATAGCCGACCAGCATCTGCGGCCCGCGGGCCCGTATTTCGCCGGCGACTAGCCTGACCTCGGCCACGCCGACGCGCCCGTCGGTGTCGGCGGCGTGATCGCGATCCCGCGGCGACCCGATCGTCGTGACCGGTACTTCGGTCGAACCGTACACGCGGGTGACGACCGCTGGCTCGAAATACGCTGCCGCCCTGCGGATCAAGGATGGCGGCACGGACGCACCGCCGCAGATGAACAGCTTCAGGTCGGGCAGCCGGGTGCGGGCGCGTTCCGCGGCGGCGAGCAGTTGCTCGAGGAAGGGCGTCGCTCCCGCCATGTGAGTGCACCGTTCGGTTCGCATCAGGCGGACCGCGTCGTCGGCGTTCCAGTGATCCATCAGCACCGCGGTGGTGCCCAGCAGCAGCGGGCATTCGAACGCGTAGATGGACCCACCGATATGGGCGATCGGCGACGCAACCAGGAAGCCGTCGCCCGGCGCGACCAGCCAGTGATCGCGGATCTGGAGGATCAGCGCATGGATCGAGTTATGGGTGTGCAGAACGCCTTTCGGGCGACCCGCAGTTCCAGAGGTGTAGAGGATCAGGCGCACCGCGTCGGGATTCAACGCGGGCAACGGGGTGGTCGCCGTGGCCCGCGGCGCGAGCAGTGACTCGAACGGGATGTGGCCCGCATCGGGATCCCCACGCACCACCACGACATCCGGCGGCGACTCCATCTGGGCGGTCACCCGGCTCAACATCGCGGAGTAGTCGTGGCGGCCGAAACACGAGGGGACAAAGACCATCCGGCTGTCGGCGTCCTCGAGGATGAACCGCAGTTCACGATCCCGCATGGAGGGCAGGATCGGGTTGGCGACCATGCCCGCCAACGTCGCGGCCAGGTAGATGACCGCGGCTTCGTGCCAGTTGGGCAGCATGAACGACACCACGCTGCTCGGGGGGATGCGCGCGTGCAGGGCCCGTGCGAGCGCCGTCGCCTGCTGGCAGAGGGTGTGACAGTCCAGCCGCCGGTCGGCATCGATCAGCGCTACCCGGCGAGGCGTGCGCCGGGCGGCCTCGCGCAGCGGATCGGCCAGCGTGTCGTGAACCCACCAGCCGCGTGTGTAGGCGTCGGCGGCGCGGCCGTCGTCCCAGCGAATCCATCGCCCGCCGATGAGCTTCCTGCCTATATCCCCAGCCATCGTGGGGCCTAGCGTATGACGTGCTGGTCAGCGGTGAGCTGCCGATCGCGCTCGCCCGTCGGGTGGCCAGCGCGGCGATCGCCGGAACCCGTGGCGTGTATCGTCCGTCATGGTCGATCGAGGATGTGGCCGAACGGATCAATGCCGTCCGTGAATAGGTGTTTCCCAGCCTCCCCGAAGGTGATGCCGACTAGGAAGGCGCGCGCAATGTCTAGTTTGGGGTCTAGCTCGAGTGACCGGCCGGGTCCGCTGGCGGGTGTACGCGTCGTCGACCTCACCGCGATGGTGATGGGACCGTATTGCACCCAGATCATGGCCGACATGGGCGCGGACGTGATCAAGGTCGAGCCCCCGCAAGGCGATGACGCCCGGTACGTCTCGGTCGGCCCGGCCCGCGGCATGAGTGGTGTCTTCATGAACGTCAACCGCGGCAAGCGCGGGGTCACCATCGACCTGAAGTCCGACTCCGGCGCGGCCGCGCTGCGCGCGCTCATCGAACGGGCCGACGTCTTCATTCACTCGATGCGGGCCAAGGCGGTCGCTCGGCTCGGGTTCAGCTACGCTGACGTCGCTGCCATCAACCCGGCCATCGTCTACACCAACTGTTACGGCTACGGCCGCCGTGGACCCAACCGGGACCTGCCGGCCTATGACGACACGATTCAGGCGGCCTGCGGGTTGCCTTTCGTTCAAGAGCAGCTGACCGGTGAGGCCAACTATGTGGGAACGGTGTTGGCGGACAAGGTCGCCGGGCTCACCGCGCTCTACGCGACAATGATGGCGCTGTTCCACCGCGAGCGCACCGGTGAAGGGCAAGAGGTGGAGATCGGCATGTTCGAAGCGGTGGCGTCGTTCATGCTGGTCGAACACGCCAACGGCGCGATGTTCGATCCGCCGCTTGGCCCAGCGGTTTATCCCCGAACGGTGGCTCCCAACCGGCGGCCGTTCCGCACCAGTGACGGCTACATCGCCGCGCTGATCTACAACGACCGGCATTGGGCCGCCTTCATCGACGCGGTGCGGCCGGCGTGGGCCAGCGATCGGTACGCCACGCTCGAGGCGCGGGCACGCGAAATCGACACTGTGTATGCGTTGCTGGCCGAGACGATTTCGCGGCGCAGCACCGAGGAATGGCTGCAACTGTTCCGTGAGTTGGAAATACCCGCATCGTCGTTGTCCAGTCCGGAGGCGTTGTTCGAGGATCCGCACCTGGACGCCGTCGACTTCTTCGAGACGGTGGACACCCCGCATGGCCCGGTGCGCTTCCCGGGTGTGCCGGCCTGGTTTTCGCGAACACCGGGCCGAGTCGCCGGTCCCGCCCCTGAGCTGGGCGCCGACACCGCGGATGTGCTCGAGCAACTCGGGCTGGCCTCGGCCAACACGGGAGTGGACGCGAATCCGGTCGGCCCGATCTAGGAAAACCCTTGCGGTTCTTAGCGTGTCTTGGGCCAGATCCGGCGCGAGCGCATCTAAGCTTGCGGGGATCAAGAGGAGGGGCAGCGACGTATCGGCAGCAACTACGGCGCCGGACGCCCTGGTGGTCGGGGCGCGCCAACCGCGAGCGCTGAACCGGGCGGGGCTCACCCCGCGCCGGGTCGTCCTGCGCGGCGGCCCCGATGGGTTGCCCCGGTTCGCCGCGCCGGCCGGTTGGCGATATGGGATCGACCGGAGCGGCGCAGCGGCATTCCCGCGCTGGATGGTCTTCGCGCGGTAGCGGTTGCGCTGGTGCTCGCCCAGCATGGCGGCGTTCCCGGCGTGGGCGGCGGGTTCCTCGGCGTCGACGTCTTTTTCGTCCTCAGCGGATTCCTGATCACCTCCCTACTGCTCGACGAGCTGGGGCGCACTGGTCGCATCGAGCTGACCGGGTTCTGGATTCGCCGCGCGCGACGGCTGCTGCCCGCACTGGTGCTGATGGTGCTCACGGTAGGCGTGGCACGCGAACTTCTTCCCTACCAAGCCCTTACCGGCCTGCGAAACGACGCGATCGCCGCGTTCCTTTGGGTGGCCAACTGGCGGTTCGTTGCTCAAAAGATCAACTATTTCACGCAAGGCGCTCCGCCTTCACCCCTACAGCACGCCTGGTCGCTGGGGGTGGAGGAACAGTACTACTTCGTCTGGCCGGTCCTGTTGATCGCGGTGACCCTGCTGCTGGCGGCGCGGGCCAAGCGTTACTTCGCCAAAACCACCGTGGGCCATGTTCGGTTCGCGACGTTCGTGATTGCCACGCTAGGCGCCTTGGCTTCCGCCGTGGCCGCGATCGTGTTCGCCTCCGACGCCACGCGCGACCGGATCTATTTCGCCACCGATACCCGTGCGCAGGCCCTATTGATCGGTTCGGCGGCATCGGCTCTGCTGGTTCGGGATTGGCCGTCGCTGAATTGCGGCTGGTGCCTGATCCGGACGCGGGGGGGACGGCGGATCGCCCGCCTGTTGCCGGTCGTCGGCCTGGCCGGGCTGGCGGCGCTGAGTCACTACGCGACGGGTAGCGCGGTGGAGTTCCGCCGTGGTCTGCTGATCGCGGTGGCGGCCGCCGCCGTTGTCATGATCGCACCCGTCGCGCTGGAGCAGCGCGGAGCGGTCGCCCGCATCCTGGCCTGGCGTCCGCTGGTGTGGCTGGGCACCATCTCCTACGGCGTCTATCTGTGGCACTGGCCAATCTTTCTGGCGCTCAACGGAGAACGCACCGGGTGGTCCGGCGCCACGCTGTTCGCCGCTCGGTGCGGGGCCACCGTGGCGGTGGCGGCCGCATCGTGGTGGTTGATCGAGCAACCCATCCGGCGCTGGCGACCGGCCCGCGTGCCGCTGCTGCCGTTGGCGGCTGCCACCGTGGCCACCGCGGCGGCGGCCACCATGCTGGTTGTTCCCGTCGGAACCGGACCCGGACTACGCGAATTCGGCCTCCCGCCTGGCGTTTCGGCGGTCGCGGCGGTCTCCCCGTCACCGCCGGGCTCGGGTCAGCCGGTACCGCCCCCCGGGCCGCGGGATCCCAACCAGCCGTTTACCGTTTCGGTCTTCGGCGATTCGATCGGGTGGACGCTGATGCATTACCTCCCGCCGACGCCCGGATTCCGGTTCATCGACCACACCGTCATCGGCTGCAGCCTGGTGCGTGGTACGCCGTATCGCTACATCGGCCAAACCCTCGAGCAGAGACCGGAATGCGATACCTGGCCGGGCCGATGGACGACGCAGATCGGCCAGGACCGGCCCGACGTCGCGTTGCTGATCATCGGCCGCTGGGAAACAGTAGACCGGGTCAACGAGGGCAAGTGGACGCACATCGGCGAGCCAACATTCGACGCTTACCTCAACTTCGAGCTCCATCGTGCGCTGAATATCGTGGGCTCCACCGGTGTTCGGGTGATGGTCGCTACCGTGCCCTACAGCCGAGGCGGCGAAAAGCCGGACGGCCACTTGTATCCGGAGGACCAACCGGACCGGGTCAACCAGTGGAATACCATGCTGCGCAACGCTGTGAGCCAACACCCGAACGTCGGCATTATCGACCTGAACAAAAAGCTGTGCCCGGATGGCGTTTACACCGCCAAGGTCGACGGCATCAAGGTGCGCAATGACGGCGTCCACCTCACGCCGGAGGGCGTGAAATGGCTTACGCCGTGGCTGGAGGAGTCGGTCAGATAGTCAGTTGCCAGTCCAGCAGCTTGATCACCGGTAGGTACAGCTCTTTCCAGCCGTCGAGCAGGACGAAATCAACCGGGTCCCGCAAAGTATTGGCGACGTGGTCGAGGGTAGGCCGCGACCGGCATTTGACGGGCAGCCGCCTCGGTGCCACGATGGGAGGCTGCAAGCACCTCGGTAGGTGAGGCGTCTGCACGGATACAGGCCACTGACCCCGAACGTCGAGAGACGCCCCGGGTCAGGACAGCTCTTCCCGGCCTAAGGGTTGAGCCCAAGTGGCTTCCGGACGTAGTCCGGATACGGCGTGCAGTGCCGAAGCTCCGACGAGAGGGGTGTGCTCGACGGTCGACCGTCGGGCGTTCATGCCTCTTCCGTTCAGGTGACTGTGACGACACCCGCGTGTGTCCTGGCCGTGAGGAGGTGAGGGCGAGATGAGTCCCAGCGATAGTCCCTATCCGAAATCCGTCTTGTCCCGATCCGGTTCCGGCGCTCTTTCTCCTGCCTGATCTTTCTCTGAGTGTCGCGCGCCGATCGGGCTGTCGACAGGAGAAGATCATGACTTTTGTTGTTTCACAACGTGTTAGCCGCGTGACGCGAGCGCGGGGACGGTCGATGTTGCGTATCGGTCGCCGTCTGACGGCCAGGTTGTGCGCGGCGCGCCAGCTGACCGCCCAGGAGCGCGCCAACTGGTATGTGGCACGGATGCCGATCGCGGTGATCGCCGCCCCGCGCTGAGCGCGCAACGGGCGGTGATCGATTTCGCCACACCGATTCAGCGGCGGGTGCCGCCCGGTGTCCTCCGCTGATCCCACAGTCCAACCTTGTTGAGATAGCGAGAACCCGATGACTTCGACCTCCACCCAGCTTCACGGTGGTCTGCGCGCCGCCCTCCCCGGCCGGACCGCAACCGCGGCCCCCGACGAGTCCGGCCAGGCGGTACTGGATTCGGCGCACGCCGGCGATATCGTTGGCGCGTTCGGCCGCATCCGCCGAGACGACACCGGTGCAATCAGCGGACGTTGGCGACGACTGCGGACATTGATGGTCATCACCGGTCCCGGGCTGATCGTCATGGTTGGCGACAACGATGCCGGTGGCGTCGCGACCTACGCGCAGGCCGGGCAGAACTACGGGATGCACCTGTTGTGGACCCTGGTGTTGCTGATTCCTGTGCTGTACGTGAACCAGGAGATGACCCTGCGGTTGGGTGCGGTCACCCGGGTAGGACACGCGCGACTGATATTCGAACGCTTCGGCAAGTTCTGGGGCGCGTTCAGCGTCGGTGATCTACTGATTCTCAACGCATTGACGATCGTCACCGAATTCATTGGCGTAGCACTGGCCCTCGGCTTTTTGGGATGCCCGAAGACAATAGCTATCCCGGCCGCTGCGGTGTTGCTGTTCGCCGTGGTAGCCGGGGGCTCGTTTCGCCGCTGGGAGGGAATGATGTTCCTGCTGATCGCGGTGAACGTGGTGGTCCTGCCGATGACGCTGCTGGTTCATCCCACGCTGAAGGGGACCGTCGGCGGGCTGATGCCCCAGTTTCCGGGTGGGCTCGACTCCACGGTGCTTCTCTTGATCATCGCGATCGTGGGGACAACGGTGGCGCCATGGCAGTTGTTCTTCCAGCAGTCCAACGTGGTCGACAAGCGGATCACGACGCGCTGGATTCCTTACGCACGAGCCGATTTGGTCATCGGCATTGTCGTGGTGATGACCGGGGCGACGGCGCTGATGGCGGTTACCGCGTTCGGGTTGGCCGGTACCCCCGCCGCCGGCGGCTTCACCGACGCGGGCGCGGTCGCGTCGGGCCTGGCCAACCATTTCAGCGGCACCGTGGGGACGCTCTTTGCGATCATCCTGCTCGACGCATCGTTGATCGGGGCAAATGCCATCGGGCTGGCCACCACCTACGCCATCGGTGACTCGCTGGGGAGGCGGCACTCACTGCACTGGAAGATCAGCGAGGCCCCGTTGTTCTACGGCGGATACGCTGTGCTGCTTGCGGCGTCGGCCGCGGTCGCATTCAGCCCGGACCACATCCTGGGCCTGGTGACTCAGGGCGTGCAGGCGCTCGCCGGTGTGCTGTTGCCCTCGGCGACTGTGTTCCTGGTCCTGCTCTGCAACGACCGCGCGGTTCTGGGCCCGTGGGTAAATACCGTGCGGCAGAACATCATCGCGTGGACCGTCGTGTGGTGTCTGGTGCTACTTTCATTGGCGTTGACCGCCACGACGTTCTTCCCGGATTTGTCCACGGCCACTATCGAGGTTGGGCTGGCGGTGGGCGCGGCGATCGGCATCGTGGGCGGCGCCGCCGTGATCATCGCCGGCCGGCGGCATCACGACCGGCGCGACGCGGAAGCCATCGTGCGGGCGTTCGGCGGCGGGTTGGACCCCGCCGAGGTCGACGAACTCAACGACACC
Source organism: Mycobacterium lacus (assembly GCF_010731535.1). Classification (NCBI taxonomy): domain Bacteria; kingdom Bacillati; phylum Actinomycetota; class Actinomycetes; order Mycobacteriales; family Mycobacteriaceae; genus Mycobacterium; species Mycobacterium lacus. The sequence continues at coordinate 4,404,153 of NZ_AP022581.1, read as the reverse complement.
CCGCTGCTCACGCGTGCCGAACGGCGTGCTGTCCGCAAGCAGGACCAGGCGAACTGGCGCACGCCCAGCCTCGCCACCCTCGCTCGCCCGATCATGTCGCCGATCCGCCGCGCGGGCCTGTTCACTCTGCGCGCGTACCTTGTGGTCGCCGTTCTATTGGTCGTCGTCAAGATCGTGGAGGCCGGCGTGGGCTAGCCACGCCGGCCAGCGGAGCACGACGGGGTTGGGGAGTTCGTTGAGAAAGCATCGGAATAGCCTGCGGTCCAAGAGAACTCGACGCGGCTGTCGTACAAAGCTGCCGATGCAAGTGCACGCCCGCCCGAGGGAGCGGATAATGTGGCCGGTATGGCGCGGACGTTTGAGGATCTCGTAGCCGAAGCCGAATCAGCACCGATAGACGGCTGGGACTTCTCCTGGCTGGATGGCCGTGCGACCGAACAACGCCCCTCATGGGGCTATCAACGACAGTTGAGCCAGCGGCTGGCGAACGCGACGGCGGCCCTAGACCTTGAAACCGGCGGCGGCGAGGTGCTGGCCGGCGCGGGCAACTTCCCGCCCACCACAGCCGCCACCGAATCGTGGCCGCCCAACCTGGCTTTGGCCACCAAGCTGCTGCATCCGCTGGGCGTGGTCGTCGTCGCCACCGGCGACGCGCCGGTGGTGCCATTCGCCGACGATGCGTTCGACCTGGTGACCTGCCGCCATCCCAGCAAGCGGTGGTGGACCGAGATCGCGCGGGTGCTCCGGCCGGGCGGCATCTACTTCGCACAGCATGTCGGGCCCGGCACGCTGATGGCCCTGCGCGAACACTTTCTCGGGCCGCAACCACGGACTGGAACGGATCGGTATCCGGACGTTGAGCTGCAACGGATCACGGGCGCCGGCCTCGAGGTCGTCAACCTGCAGATGGAGCGGCTGCGAGTGGAGTTCTTCGACATCGGTGCCGTCATTTACTTTCTGCGCAAGGTGATCTGGTTGGTGCCGGACTTCACCGTCGAGCACTACTACGATCGTCTGCGCGCACTGCATGAGCGAATCCAGGCCGGCGGTCCCTTCGTCACGTACTCCACCCGCGTACTCATCGAGGCCCACAAGCCGTCGTGATCGCATTAGTTGGTCGCCGACGCCGTCGCGATCAAATAAGCCAATACATTTGGCTCACCGAAACAACTAGCGTTCACGGCGTCACAATCATGTTGAGATTTGACGATGCCCCCAACGCGGTGAACGCCTACACTTACTGCCGGTGAAATCCGCATGACCGTCAGCCACGCGAACCACTCCGCCCCCCGCGTCCAGGTGGAAAGGCCGTTAATCGCGAGGACGATCCGCGCGTTTGCGGTGCCCATCATCTTGGGCTGGCTGGCTATTTGCGTCGCACTCAATGTCTTCGTGCCATCGTTAGAAGTGGTCGAGCAGGCGCGTTCGGTTTCACTGAGCCCTCAGGAGGCGGCGTCATATAACGCGGTCAGGCGCATCGGCCACGTGTTCCACGAAGGTGACTCCGACAGTTCAGCGGTGATCGTCCTAGAGGGCGACCAGCCTCTCGGTGACGCGGCTCATACGTACTACGACGTTCTGTTGCGCAAGTTGCGTGCCGATAAGAAGCACATACAGAGCGTGCAAGACTTCTGGGGCGATCCCCTCACGGCGGCGGGCGCGCAAAGCACCGACGGTAAGGCTGTGTCCGTCCAATTGAGCCTGGCGGGTAATCGGGGTGAGTCGCTGGCCAATGAATCCGTCGAAGCCGTCCGCAAGATCGTCGCCGAGACGCCCGCTCCGCCCGGGATCAATACCTATGTCACGGGGGCGTCGGCACTCCTGGTGGATATGCAGCGCAGTGGTGACAAGTCCATGCTCAAGATCACCATGACGACTGTCACGGTCATCTTTGTGATGTTGCTACTCGTCTATCGTTCGGTCAGCACTGTGATTGTTTTGCTGTGCGCGGTCGGGGTTGCTTTGGCTGCGTCGCGGGGAGTTGTCGCGCTTCTCGGGCATAGCGGGGTTATCGGACTCTCCACCTTTGCGGTCACCCTGCTCACGTCGCTGACAATTGCCGCCGGCACCGACTACGGGATTTTCATCTTCGGGCGCTACCACGAGGCACGCCAGGCTGGCGAACACGAAGAGGGCGCCTTTTACACCATGTACCGCGGAACCGCTCATGTCATTTTGGGCACTGGCTTGACCATCGCCGGTGCGACCCTCTGCCTCATGTTCGCCCGGATGCCCTCCTTTGTGACCCTGGCCGTCCCCACCGCGGTGGGGACGCTGATAACAGTGGCGGTCGCGTTGACGCTGGTGCCGGCGGTGCTGACTGTCGGGAGCCGTTTCGGCCTGTTCAACCCCAAGCGGCGGCTCAACGTTCGGGGCTGGCGACGCGTCGGCACCGTGGTGGTGCGCTGGCCCCTGCCCGTTCTCGCCGCCACGCTGGCCATCGCCCTCGTCGGCCTGCTGACACTGCCCGGACTTCGGATCAACTACAACGACCGGGTCTATCTACCCGCCGGCATCCCCGCCAACCAGGGGTATGCGGCCGCGGATCGCCATTTCTCCCAGGCCCGGATGAAGCCCGAGGTTTTGATGATCGAGGCGGGTCACGATATGCGAAATCCGGCCGATTTTCTGATCCTGGACAGACTTGCCAAGGGAATCTTCCGCGTTCCCGGAATCTCGCGGATCCAGGCGATAACCAGGCCCGGTGGAACGGCAATGGACCACACGACGATACCGTTCCGGATCAGCATGCAAAACGCCTTTCAAGTGCAGACGATGAAGTATCAGGGCGACCGGATGAACGACCTGCTCAAGCAGGCCGAGGCAATGGCCAAAATGATCGGCGCGATGCGCCAGATGTACGACGTCATGTCGCAGCTTGCCGACAATACCCACCGAATGGTCAACGACACAGTCGTGCTACAGCAGATCACCGCGGAGGTGCGCGACCAAATCGCGGACGTCGACGACTTCTGGCGGCCGATCCGCAGCTACTTCTACTGGGAAAAGCACTGTTACGACATTCCGATCTGCTGGTCCTTCCGATCGGTTTTCGATGCGCTGGATGGTTTGGACCAGTTCGACGAGAAACTCGGCATGCTCGTGAGTGACATCACGAACCTGGACGCGCTGATGCCCCAGATGCTCGCCACGTTCCCGCCGACGATCGAATCCTTGGAAAGCTCGCGCACCATGATGCTGAGCATGCACAGCACCATGTCGGGCGTATTCGACCAGATGGACGAGATGAGCGAAAACTCGAACGCCATGGGCAAAGCGTTCGACACCGCCAAGAACGATGACTCGTTCTATTTGCCACCGGAAGTGTTCGAAAACAAGAACTTTCAGCGTGCCATGGACTCGTTCCTGTCATCCGACGGACACGCCGCCCGCTTCATCATCTTGCACCGAGGCGACCCCCAAACGGCCGAGGGCATCGCAAGTATCAACGCGATCCGCACCGCGGCCGAAGAGGCGCTCAAGGGAACCCCATTGGAGGACGCCAAGATCTACGTGACCGGCGCGGCAGCCGCCGTCAAAGACATCGCCGAGGGCGCCGGCTGGGACCTTCTGATTGTGGGAGTTTCTGCCCTGTGCATGATTTTTATCATCATGCTGATCCTCACCCGCGCGTTTGTCGCTGCCGCCGTGATCGTGGGCACGGTAGTGCTGTCGCTGGGTGCTTCCTTTGGACTATCCGTGCTGCTTTGGCAGCATATTCTCGATATTCGCTTGCACTACATGGTGCTTACGATGTCGATTATCGCCCTCTTGGCGGTGGGATCTGACTACAACCTGCTGTTGGTGGCGCGGTTCAAGCAGGAAATGGGCGCCGGGCTGAAGACCGGAATCATCCGTTCGATGGGCGGCACCGGAAAGGTCGTGACGAACGCGGGCCTGGTATTCGCCTTCACCATGGCATCCATGGTCGTCAGCGACCTGCGGATCATCGGCCAGGTGGGTACCACGATTGGCCTGGGCCTGATGTTCGACACGTTGGTGGTCCGGTCGTTTATGACGCCGGCCATAGCCGCACTGCTGGGCCGCTGGTTCTGGTGGCCGATGAGAGTGCCCAGCCGGGCATCGACCGCCCACCGCGGGCTGGGTTGACTACTGTGTCGCCGCCTCCGCTGCGGCGAGTTCCTTCTTCCACCGCCGGAACGTCTCGTCGGTGTGTCCGCGCCGCCAGTAGCCCGAGATCGACGACGCACATTTCGCGTCCACGCCCCGCTGTTTGCGGATATACGGGCGCAGGTTGTGCATGACGGTTTGGGCCTCGCCGTGAATGAAGACGTGCACTCGTCCGGGTAGCCACGGAGAACTGGTGACCGCCTCGATCAGCGGTGCGTGGTCCCCGGCGCGATCATCGGGAACCAGATCGGCGCGGCCGCCGCGGTAGACCCAGGTCACCTCGACGGATTCCGGTGCGGTCAGCGGTATCACGTCATCGGGGCCGGCGACTTCGATGAAGGCCTTGCCGATCGCTTTGGCGGGCAATGCCTCCAACGCGGCGGCGATGGCCGGGAGCGCGGATTCGTCGCCGGCCAGCAGATGCCAGTCGGCGGCGGGATCGGGGGCGTAGGCGCCGCCGGGCCCCATCAGGTAGATCGGCTGGCCGGGTTGGGCGGACGCCGCCCACTGCCCCGCCACCCCGCGCTCACCGTGCATGACAATGTCCAGGGAGATTTCGCGGGCGGCCGCATCGACGTGGCGGACGGTTATGGTCCGCACCGAAGGCTTCTTCTCGGGCGGCAGGTCGGCGAAGCTGTCCAGTGTCAACGGCCGGGGCAACCCAGACACGGAGATGTCCTCGGCGAGGAATACCAGCTTGACGTAGGAATCGGTAAATTTGCTCGGCGCGAAGGCGTCAAAGTTACTGCTGCCGAGCACCACCCGGACCATGTGCGGCGTGAGTTGCCGGGTACCGATGACTTCAAACGCTTGCAAAGGTCGACGTGCCACGTCATCCTCCTATCGCGAGATCGACATCGGCGAGCGAGCCGACCCACCTGTGCGGAGGCCGTGGCGTATAGGGTTCCCCCGGCCGGGCCACACCCAGTACCGACCAACCCGCGGCCGCGGCGGCGTCCAGTTCGTCGGGATGATCGGTCACAAAGAGGATCTGGTCACCCGCCAACCCGATCACCCGAGCGATCGTCTCGTAGGACGAGACCAGGCGCTTGCCGCCGGCGTTGGCCAGATCGAACCAGCCACCGACCAACGACGCCAGCTCGCCGCCTCGGGCATGCGCGAACCAGTCTTGTTGATTGCGAACCGAACCCGACGAGAACACGTAAAGCGCGATGCCAGCATCATGCCAGGCCCTCAGCGCGGGCGATACGTCGTCGAAGAACTCGCCGTGCAAGGCGCCGCTACGGAAGCCCTCAGCGCAGATCAAACCTTGTAGGGTCTTCAGCGGTTCGGCCTTCACATCCGAATCCAGCCATTGACACAGGGTTTGGGCGATCTCGGCCGAGCCGGCCTCAGGTAGCACGGCCAATTCTCGCGCGCCGGCGATCACGGCGTCCGCGGCGCCGCCGACGTTGTCGATCAGCCACTGAGCAAGACGCTGCCGGGTGTATTCGAAGAGAGCGTGTACCGAGCTGGTCGGGCTGGTGGTCCCCTCGATGTCGATGACGATCGCGGCGATCATGTTAGGACAAGTTCATCGAGCGTCGGAAACCGTTCCCCGATACCGTCACCGGTGAAGTCGCCGATCCAACCGTCCTTCCCCTCGAAGAACCGGATCACCACGAAATCGGGTCGCATGCCCATGTCGAACCAGTGCGGCGTGCCCGCCGGCACCGACAACAGGTCACCGCCCTCGCAGACCACCGCCACCACCTCCGGACCCAGATGCAGATAGAAGCAGCCCCGGCCGGCGACGAAGAAGCGCACCTCGTCTTCGGCGTGCCGGTGCTCGGAAAGGAACCTCCCGCGTGCGAGCCTGGCCGATTCCGGCCAGCCAGGGTCGTCATCGTCGGGCTGCAGCCGGGCCACGTCAATATGTTTATAGCGCTGATCGGCATTGAGTTCGGCGATGTAGTCGGCATAGTCGGTCAAGATCTGGCCCGGCGGCGTTGCCGCGCCGACGGCGGGCGAGGCCGGCCAACGGTCGAAGACGATGTTGCGCTTGGCAAGTTCGGCGCCGATCTCTTCGACATCGCGAGTACGCAGCCGCACGCAGGCGGAATCGCTGTCGGCCATCACCTGTACCAGTGTCACGCGGGCACCTTCGCGGCGAGCTCTGCTCCGATCTCGCGGCGACCGGAGAGCGTCACCAGCTCGCACATCGCCTCCAGGCACTCGACGCGATCGCGGGCCTGGGCGAGGTCGACCCCCCAAGCCGTAATGCCGTGACCGGCGATGACCAGCACCGGCGGGGCATCGGGGTGCTCGGTCAAAAAGGTTTCGATGTCGACGCCGATGCGCGAGACGTCGGAGTGGTTGCGGAACAACGGAATATCGATCGTTTCCGATGCGCCCAGCCCCTTGATCAGCTCGTAGCCGCCGAACCGCAATGTCTGTGCCGCGCCGAGGGATTGGGCGGTGGCATGCGGCGGGTGCACGTGGACGACGGCACCGGCTCCGGTGGCCCGATAGATGGCGGTGTGAATGGCGGTCTCCGCTGAGGGACGTCGCGTGCCCGACACCAGGCGGGAGTCGATAATGCTCACCGTGACGATGTCGTGGGAAGCCAATTCCCCCTTGGACAGTCCGCTGCCGGTGATCTCCGCGGTGTCTCCGGTGCGAACCGAGATGTTACCTGCCGTCCCGGCCATCCAGCCCCGTGCATACAACCCGCGCGCGACGTCGATGATCTGGTGGGCAACGGCATTCGGGGCATTTGCCCTCATGTCCTGTCCGACGACACCGTTCTCGGTAACGACGGCCGTGACCAGATCCGGTGGGGTGACGTCGAATGCGGGATTGAACACCGCGGTGCCTTCGGGGGCGGCCGGGGCGCCATTGAAGTGAGTGATCTCGGCGGCCGCCCGCTCCTCTACGACGATGTCGAGTCCGGTCGCAGTGGACGGGTCGCGCGTCGATTCGGGCGCGACCACGACGAACGGTATGTCGTGACGGTGCGCCGCCAGCGCCAGGGAATAGGTACCGATCTTGTTGGCCACCGCGCCGTCGGCGGCGATGCGGTCCGCACCGACGATGACGCAGTCGACGTGGCCGCTCGCCATGGCCCACGCCGCGGCCGAATCGATGGTCAGTCGGTGCGGGATGCCGGCTTCGGCCAGCTCCCACGTGGTCAGCCGGGAGCCCTGCAGCAGCGGGCGCGTTTCATCTACCAGGACACTGTCGATCTTGCCGCGGGAATGCAGCACCCGCAGCGCACCGATCGCGGTGCCGAACGCGGTCGTCGCCAACCTCCCGGTATTGCAATGAGTCAGGATGCGCAACGGCCGACCGGGACACAACCGCTCAACAAGATCGGCCGCGTGGGTGGCGGCGGCCCGGTTCACCTGAGCATCCTCGGCCAGCATCCGTAGCGCCTCGTCGAGCACCGCTTGGGATCCTTGCGGCAGCTTGGCCAGCGCCCGCTGCACACCCCAGCGCAGGTTCGTCGCGGTTGGCCGCGCCTCCGCGATGCGCGCGGCCTGCCGCCTCACGTGCTCGGCATCCGCGTCGTCGCCAACAGCGGCCTCTGAGGCGGCCTCTGAAGCGGCCAACGCCACCCCAAATGCCCCGGCGACCCCAAGCATGGGCGCACCCCTGATAGCCAAAGTCGTGATCGCCTCGATGAGTTCGTCGACCGTCGCGATCCGCAGCTGCCGCAACTCGTGCGGCAACGCACGCTGGTCGACCGTCGTCACCGTCCCGTCCACCCAGGCGATCGAACTCTCAGTCATGTGACACCTCCCTAGCCCCAGCTGCGGGCGTGGTCGAGCTCGAGCGTCGCATCCTTGGACGCATATCCATTGCGGGAGTTGGCCGACCGGCGGTGCACCACGGCGCGCCCGCCATGAGCCGGCGCGTTGGTGACACCTCGAAAATGGACCGGCTCGCCTGGAGCAGAAGACGGAGCCAGCTCGAACTGGCGCAGCAGCATCCGCAGAACGATGGTCATCTCCATGTTTGCGAACGCGGCGCCGATGCAACGATGCACGCCTCCGCCGTAGGTCACCCATGTGTAACTGTCTGGTGGTCCATCCGCGAAGCGGCTGGGGTCGAACCGTTCTGGATCCTCGTAGCTGCTCGACGCATGGTGGGCGGTCCAAATATCGCCGACAACGTGATGCCCCTTCGGGAGCACCCACGGGCCCAGGCGCATCTGTGTTTCCACGCGTCGACCGATGAGATTCAATACCGGCCTGCAACGTTGCACCTCCCAGATCGTCGCCTGCGCCAGCGCCGTTTCGCCGTTGTCCACCTCGTGGACAAGTTGCGCCAGGACATCAGGGTGCCGGCGCAACCGTTCGACAACCCACGCCAGGGTGGTGGCAATCGTTTCGTGTCCGGCCACCAGCAGCGACAGCAATTCGTCGCTGATATCAGCGTCACTGATTGGTGAACCGTCGTCGTAACGAGCCCGCAGCATCAACGCCAGCACGTCAGTTCGTTCCTCGAGGTTGGAATCCGCGCGAGCCTCAGCGATCAGCTGGGCGACCAGCTCGTCGTAACGCCGGCGAGCCGATTGCACTTTGGCCCATGGACTCCAGGGGCCAAGGTCGCGCCGCAACCATCCCGGAGCGACGGTCATGCGACTAGCGAGAAGAATCGTCCGCGGCGCCAAGTGACGGAGCTCATCGAAAATGGCGCCGTGCGCGCCGAAGACCGCGCGCAAGATGACGTTGCCCGTAATCGATGTCATTGATGGCAGGGTCTCGAATTCGATTCCCTCGGGCCATGTTTGGACCTCGCGCAGGAACTCTTCCTCGACGATCGTCGAGTATGTCTCCATGCGTTTGCCGTGAAACGGCGGTACCAGCAGTTTGCGACGCTCACGATGCTTGGCGCCATTCATGCTGAAGGTCGAGCCCGGCCCCAGCATCCGGCCAAGGGTCGTTGGCCGGCGGACGAGATCGCTGCCGGATGTGAAGAGTTCCCTCATCAGCGACGGGTCGCTGACGACAAGCGAAGGACCGTAAACCGGTAGGTTGAGGCAGTATCCGGATCCATACCGCTTGGTCAACCACGACCGGGCGCGCTCCATCGCGAAAACGTATGCCAACGCCTGAATCAGACGCGGCACTTTCGGACCCGCGGGCAACCGAATCGCATCAGTTGTGGCTTCCGCCATCGCAATGTCCTTTCGTGGTTGGCGTGGAGGCCCTCAGATCTCCGCGGTGTTGACGCTCCATCGCGCCCCCGCGGCCAGGCTTGAACACCCATAGATCGTCGCGGGGGCCACCACCGTTTCCGCGATGCCCAGATGGGCAAGGAACGCGTCGGTGTCGGCTGCCGGGACGGCGACGAACAAGGCCGGGTTGCCGTGGTTGGCCGCCACTGGCAGCGCAGTCCGTATGAGCGCTGCCCCGCGCTCGGGGGCGCGGTAGGCGAAGTCTGACAGGTGCGCGCTTCGCAGCTCACCGTTGTCGGTGAGGAGGCGTTTGGCGTTGCGGGTGTCTTCCAGCAGGCCGCACGCCGAGCCGTCCGGCAGCATGAGTGCGGTCGGGGTTAGCTCGGAACGCCGCGTCGCGTCGCCGGCGGGCACGGCGTAGTGGCCTTGTGTCCATCGCCGGTAGGACTCCGCGGCAGCCGCTGGGGATACCGGGTGGGCGGTGTGTTCTGCGGTGGCGTGGGAGGGCTGGCAGGTGGGGATGCGCAATACGGTGATGCGGGCGAGCTCATGGAACGCAGGCATGCCGAGCCGGCCGGAGTAGGCCGTCGGTGTCTGGGCGGTGCCATCCATCACCACGCAGAAAGCCCCCTCGGCTTCGCTGTGCTTCTTTGCTTCTCTGAGAACGGCCACGCCGAGCCGCAGAATGGTTCGCCCGCCCTGCTCGGCCGGCAGGATCTTCAAGTCCCCGACATACGCGGAGCGCTTCAGGTGCCCGTCGGGGGTCCGCAGCGGTCGCAGGGCGATTGCCACGGTGCCCATCACCCGGCCGTCGCGCTCGGCCACGAACACCATGGCCTCCTCGCCCATCGCGCTGAAGAACCGTGTGTAGTCGGCGCCATGCGAGATTCGGAAGGTGCGACCCGGACCCAGCGGGTAGCTGAACTGCTCCTCGAAGATCTCCAGCGCCCGGGCCAAGTCGGGCGGCGGCGGACCCTGAAGCCTGTGAACGACGGTCACAGCTGCTCAGCCGTCGAGGGTGTACAGGTCGGTGTAGAGGCGGTTGAAGACGTATGCGCCCAGCCGCAGGCCGCGGTCGACAGCGGCGCGGGTGCCGGGGTCGTCATAGCTGGGTTCGACGAGGACGAAAAAGTCCTCGGCGTGCTGCTCGTCGATCTCCGCATGAAGTGCGTAGTGCACCAGATCGTCCTCGGCGACCCAGCCGCGCTCCACGACGGCCGAGCCGATCGTGGCCGAGATCCCGGCGAAGGCATGTTCGATGATGCCCAGGCAACTGGTCCCCACCGCCAGATCCTCCATCGTGCACACGGAGGTCAGGACGCTGTTGAACGCGTGAACCTGAGGGGATGGGACCAGGGCATCCAGGCGCTCGGCATCGTCGCTGCCGATGCTGGCCAGGAACTGCCGGAACGTCGCGTGGTGGAAGGCGTGCGGCTTGAAATCGCCGTGCTCCTCAAGGATGTTGCTCAAAATGCCGAGCCGCTGGCCGGGTAATTCCATCCGGGAGATCAGCGCGGCCATCGGCCGGGCGAAGTAGGTGACGGCGAAACCGAACTGCTCCTGGCTGACGCGGAAATGGTCCAACGTCATGCTGCCGTCGACCAGTGTGGTCAGATATGGGTTAGCCGCGATTCCTACACCGGTAAGAATCTGCTCGGCCCGCTCCGTTACGCGCGGGGCCTGGGTGAGATATTCGGTCGTGGGCATAGTTCTCCAATCGGGGTGGGTGTTCAGGGAGAAATCTGGTTCGAGCACGGTCAGGGCCGCGCACCGACGTGCAAAGCCCGGTAAAAGAAGCTGCGGTCCCGGTCGTGCAGCTCTTCGGCCACCGGGTCCCATCGGAACTCCGGGCCGCAGCCGCGCACATCCAACGTCGAGTTCAGCTGGCGCACAACCACAATGCCGCCCGGCCGCAGGGCCTGCCAGGCGCGCTCCAACGTCACCCGAGCCTGTGCGGGAGAGAGCCAATCGAGGATGTTCGACAGATGAACGATGTCGAACCCGCCGGGCGGAACCGCTGCGAGTGCCTCATCCATGGTGTCTTGCGCGAAGGTGACCTCTGGCAACCGCAGTACTGGCGACTCCTGGGCAAGCCACGGCACCGTGACGCTCGGGTAGCGCCCGGCCAGCAGCTGCCACAGGTAGGGATTGTCTGCCGCGGGCTGGGTTGCCAGAAGATGCCGGGTCCGGCGGGCGAAGTGCCGGGCGAACGGCTCGACACGGTTGGCCGTCGCCCCCTCACCGAATAACTCCACCAGGATGTCCAGGTCGAACGCCGCATCGTAGGCGCGGTCCAACGCCTCACCGAGGGCCGTATCGGGAGCAACCAGCCGCGACTGCTCGACCGGATTGCGCAGCGCCAGAACGCCATCCAATTCGTCGCGCCACTCCGCGAGCTCGTGCCGCAACGCGGCGAACAGCCACTCGTACCGGCCGCAGAAATCCGGGCCCTGCGTGGCAACCTCTTGCACCGGACCCAAGGCATCGGGCTCCAGGTTCAACGCGGCGAACACCGACTCCAGTGCGGTGTGACGCTGGGCCGCCGGCATCGGCGTGTGTCCGAGCAACCGCATCCGTTCTGGGCTGCTGGCCGTCTCCAGCAGGTACAGCTTGAGCCGGGCCAACGCCAGTTGCGCGGGGTTGGCGTCGACCAGATGCAGCAAACCCACGCCCGGAGAGGCCGCCAGTGTGGCGGCGGTGCACCCACCGGAGGCCGTCAACGCGATCCGCAACGCCTCGCCTCGCGTCCGGTGCTGCCGCGACGCAAGCCACACGTCCTGCAACGCGTCCTCACGGACCTGAGCGAATGCCACCGGCAAGCGGCGCGCCCGTGTCACCCATTCCAGCCGTGGCGGTGCGTCCTCAGAAATCATCGATTCCTCAATTCTTCTTATCACCTCGCGCCCCAGGAGCCTTTCCCGATCCGGTGAAGACACCGGGCTTCACAAATATCCCAATACCGCGCGATTTAGACACATGCGATCGACAATTTCGCAGGCTTGTGAATAGTAGATAGCGCGCGCCGATGGCGTCTGTCCCCCGCCCGCACGGGAATGTTGTCCCCTGATTGGTGGACCTAGCTGTCCTCCCGCTATCGTCCCTGGTGGGATAGGCCAAATTTACTACTACGCGGGCATCGAATTTGACGAAGGTTCAAGGTAGGGTGCGGCAATGCGCGCCATGACTCCTACACGTACCCTCGCCAATTGTCGGCGGGTGCGAGCCCATGCTCGGCCAGTATTGCTCGCACTGTCCGCGGGCGTGTCCTACGGTTGTTGGGCCGCATTCGCCCACTTCCGTTCCGGCCTCGACGTCGCGCTACACGCCGGCCTGACGCAAGCGGCGCTGAGCCTGACCGCGACTCTGGTGCTGGCGATGGTGCTCGAACGACTATTTCGATGGCCGTCAAATCCCGTACACGGCTTCTGGTTAGCCGCCTTGGGGAATTCCACGTTGACGGCATCCTGGCTGGTTCTAGGCCACGTGGTGGCGGGCACATCGGATATCGCAATAACAATCGCACCGAGTCTGATCGTTGGCATCGCCAGCAATTTCGCTTATAGCCGTGTGCTGCTCGCCGAAACGAGGCGAAACGCTAGAGCGTCCGAAAAGTCTGAACGGCCTTCTGCCGCTGCGTGTCCAACGTAGTTTTACCGCACGCTTGCGATGTGTGTGTGCGCGCGTCGGCAGCGGGAAACCACCCAAATAGTGTGGCAGCGTGACGGTTTCGAGCCACGGCGGCTATGCGACCACCTGGATGGGATCGCCGACGCTGACCATGTTGAAGTACCACGCGGCGTTGTCCGGGCTCAGGTTGATGCATCCGTGGCTGACGTTGGCGTAGCCCTGCGAGTTCACCGACCAGGGGGCCGAGTGCACGTACACGCCGCTCCCGGTGACGCGGACCGCGTACGACGCCGTGATCAGATACCCGTCCGGGGAGCTCAGCGGGATGCCGATGGTCCGCGAGTCCATCACGACGGTGCGCTCCTTCGACAACGCGGTGAAGTTACCGACCGGCGTCGGGCGGCTGGGCTTGCCCATCGACGCCGGCATCGTGCGGAGCACCTCGCCGTTGCGGCTGACGGTGAAGGTGTGCGCGGAGATGTTGGCGACACCGAGCAGCGCGTCGCCCGTCTCGAAGCCGTCCGTCAGTTCCTGCACTCCCACCGACACGTGGGTGTGGGCGGGCCAATAGCGGTCCGGAACCCACTGCACGACATTGTCATCCACCCATTCGAAGTGCCCGGGAATGCCCGCCGGCGAGGTGACGTGGATGACCCGCTGCGCGGCGCGGCGGTCGGTGACCGGCGCGGTGAAAGTCACCACCACCGGGTGCGCCACGCCGACCGTCGCGCCGTTAGCCGGCAGGATCGAAGCAACGCCGGGAATCGGGCGGGGAACCGGGACCGCGGCCATACTGGGGCGGCCCGCGCCCGCGATCGCCATGACCGTGATCGCAGTCATAACAAACAGATAACTAACCGCTCGATGCATGGCGTCCACCCTTCGAGATGGTGCGATCAACACACGGTATTCTACTGGCTGTCTACCCACTACCCGTCGTAGCAAACATCGTCCCGGTAGCCCGGTTGGCCGTCGTGGCGGTCGAGTAGCGGTAGTCTCAGCGAGACCGGTGCCCGAGTGCCGAGGAGGTGCGGGTGCTCTTCCGTCAACTGGAGTACTTTGTCGCGGTCGCCCGAGAGCGCCACTTCGCCCGGGCCGCCGAGCAGTGCCACGTGTCGCAGCCCGCGCTTTCGGCCGCGATCGCCAAGCTCGAACGCGAACTGAACGTCACCCTGATCAACCGCGGGCACAGCTTCGAGGGCCTCACCCCCGAGGGCGAGCGGTTGGTGGTGTGGGCCAAACGGATTCTGGCCGAGCACGATGCGTTCAAGGCCGAGGTGGACGCCGTGCGGTCCGGGATCACCGGCACGCTTCGGCTGGGCACGGTTCCCACCGCCTCGACGACGGCGTCACTGTTGCTGTCGGCCTTCTGTGCCGCACATCCGTTGGCCAAGGTGCAGATCCGTTCCCGGCTGGCGACCACCGAACTGTACCGGCGGCTGCGCGAGTTCGAACTCGACGCCGTCATCGTGCATCCCGCGCCCGAGGACGCCCACGACGTGGACCTGGTGCCGCTTTATGAGGAGCACTATGTGTTGCTGGCGCCGGCGGACATGCTGCCCCCGGGTGCCTCGACGCTGGTCTGGCCGGAGGCCGCACAGCTCCCACTTGCGTTGCTGACACCGGACATGCGGGACCGGCAGATCGTTGACGCAGCCTTCGCGAAGCACGGCATCACCGTGCGCCCTCAGGTCGAGACCGATTCCGTCGCTTCGCTATTCGCACAGGTTGCCGCGGGCGAGTGGGCGTGCATCGTGCCGCACACCTGGCTGTGGACCGCGCCGCTCTCGGGGCCGATGGCCGGTGAGATCCGCGCGGTGCAGCTCGTCGATCCGGTCCTGACAGCACAGATCGCCCTGGCGACCAACTCGGCCGGACCGGGATCGCCCGTTGCCCGCGCTCTCGCCGCATGCGCGCAACAGTCGGGGCTCGACGAGTTCTTCGAGGCTCGGCTGCTGGGAATCACCCGTCGGCGCTGACCGGCGAGCAGACGCAGAATCGCACGCGCGATGTCCGCGCCGTGCGATTCTGCGTCTGCTCGCGGGCTAACCCCTTGGCGCGCTGGTGGGGTTGAGGCTCGCTAGGTGTCCGCTTTCCACCCCGGCGGACGGGTCCAGTTCGCAGTCGATGATCGACGGCCCGCCAGACGCGAGCGCCGCGGTGAGCGCCGCCGCCAGCTCGGGTGGCGTCGTGACGTGATATCCCTTGCCGCCGAACGCCTCTGCGATCAGCTCATGGCGCGCTCGCGCGTTCAGCACGGTCGGTGCCGGATCGTTTCCGGCCGCCTGCTCGTCGCCGCGGTAGACACCGCCGTTGTTGAGGATGACGACGGTCACCGGCAGCCGGTAGCGGCAGATGGTCTCGATTTCCATGCCGCTGAAGCCAAATGCGCTGTCACCTTCGATCGCGACGACGGGCCGCCCGGTTTCCACGGCCGCGGCGATGGCGTAGCCCATGCCGATGCCCATCACCCCCCAGGTTCCGGTGTCGAGCCGGTGACGCGGGACCGCCATGTCGATGACGTTGCGCGCCAAGTCCAGCGCGTTGGCTCCCTCGTTGACCACGTAGACATCCGGGTTCCGTTGCAGCACAGCGCGAATGGCGCCCAGCGCGTTGTAGAACCGCATTGGGTGCGGATCCTCGGCCAGGCGCTCTCGCATCTTGGCGTTGTTGCGGGCCTTACGCTCGGCGAGTTCGTCGGCCCAGGCGGTGGGCGAGGCGACCGGGCGGGCGGCCATGCCGTCGAGCAGCGCCGCCATCACCGAACCGATGTCACCCGCCAGCGGCGCCACGATCGGCTGATTGCTGTCGAATTCCGCTGCCGCGATGTCGACCTGGATGAACTTGACGTCGGCCGACCATTGTGGCGACTCTCCGTGGCCCAGTAGCCAGTTCAGCCGGGCGCCAACCAGCAAGACCGCGTCGGCCCGGGCCATTGCCAGGGAGCGGGCCGCGGCCGCCGACTGTGGATGCGAGTCGGGCAGTAGCCCCTTGGCCATCGACATCGGCAGGAAAGGCATGCCCGTCTTCTCGACGAATTCCCGAATCGCGTTGTCGGCCTGCGCATATGCCGCGCCCTTGCCGAGCACGATCAGCGGTCGCCGCGCGTGGGCGAGCACATCCAAGGCGCGATCGACGGCCTCGGGTGCGGGCAGCTGGCGGGGTGCCGGATCCACGACCCGCCATATGGTGCCGGAAGCTATCGAGCTGTCCAGGGTCTGGCCCAGCACCTCGCCGGGGATGTCGAGGTAGACGCCGCCCGGCCGGCCGGAGATCGCGGTGCGGATCGCGCGGGCAACGCCACGCCCGATGTCTTCGACTCGGCCGATCCGGTAGGCGGCCTTCGCGAACGGCCGCGACGCGTTGAGCTGGTCGAGGTCCTGGTAATCACCGCGGTGCAGATCCACGATCGGGCGCTGGCTCGATCCGGAAATCTGGATCATGGGAAAGCAGTTCGTGGTGGCGTTCGCCAGCGCCGGCAGGCCGTTGAGGAAGCCGGGGCCCGATGTCGTCAGGCACACGCCGGGCCGGCGGGTGAGGAACCCGGCGACGCCGGCCGCGTAGCCGGCCGAGGTTTCCTGACGGAAGCCGATATAGCGGATTCCCGACACCTGCGCGGTGCGGGCGAGATCGGTGATCGGGATGCCGACGACCCCGTAGATGGTGTCGATCTCGTTGGCCCTGAGCGCGTCCACCACAAGGTGGAAGCCGTCGGTCAGTCGCGACGATGTGGTCATGGTGCCGACTCCTCGGGTACGGGTGATGTGCCTCGGTCATCACTGTCGTCCGGTGCGCCGGCCGTGTCCAAGATCGGGTCCCTATTCGGCGATTCACGCCGTTTATCGACGGTGATCAACCGCTCATCCAGGGTCAATAGCCACCGGCTATTGACCGTTAGCGGATCGGTATTGGACAAAGGACGTTGGCCACCGGCATGGTGCTGTCTGGGTGCCTCACGGTGCGGGCGTCGCACCGGAAACACCCGGAAGGAGCGCACCGTGACGACGTCCGACCCCATCACCACCGGCCCGGTCGTAGCCGACCCGCGCGTCGCGGATCTGGTCGAGTCGGCGGCGACGCGCCTGCCGGAGGCCGCGGCGCTCGTTGTCACCGCCGAGCGCATCGAGGTCGCCTATCGTGACTTGGTACACCTGGTCGCCGACCTGGCCGGGCAGCTGACGCGGGCGGGCCTGCTGCCGGGTGACCGGGTGGCGCTGCGCGCGGGCAGCAACATCGAGTTCGTCGTCGCGTTGTTGGCGGCGTCACGCGCCGACCTGATCGTGGTCCCGCTGGATCCGGCGCTGCCCGTCGGCGAGCAACGGGCCCGCAGCGAGGCCGCGGGAGCAAGGGTCGTGCTCGTCGACAGCGAGAACGCCGGAGACGGCGCCGAGCCGACGGTCCGGTGGTGGCCGGTCGCGGTGAGTGTCAGCCGACACGGCGCCCCGTCGGTGCGCCTGGACGCGGGCAGCGAGCCGAACGCCGTCACGTCGACGCCCCAGGGGCTGCGGCCCGACGACGCCATGATCATGTTCACCGGCGGGACGACCGGGCTGCCCAAAATGGTTCCCTGGACCCACGCCAACATCGCCGGCGCGGTGAGGGCCCTCGTCGCCGGCTACCGTCTGGGCCCGCGGGACGCGACCGTCGCGGTGATGCCGCTGTACCACGGCCACGGGCTGATCGCCGCGCTGTTGTCGACCCTGGCGTCCGGCGGGACGGTGCTGCTGCCCGCTCGGGGACGCTTCTCGGCGCACACGTTCTGGGAGGACATCGACGCCGTCGGGGCGACCTGGTACACCGCGGTGCCGACGATTCACCAGATCCTGTTGGAGCGCGCCAAGCTCGATCCGGGCGGCAAGCGGGCGAAGCTGCGTTTCATCCGCAGCTGCAGCGCACCGCTCACTCCGGAAGCGGCGCGGGCGCTGCAAGCCGAATTCTTCGCACCCGTGGTGTGTGCATTCGGAATGACCGAGGCCACTCACCAGGTCGCAACCACGGGCATCAATCAAGACGAAAATCCCGCTGAGACAACCGGTCTCGTCGGCCGGTCGACCGGACCGGAAATGCGGATCGTCGGCTCCGACGGAATGCCCCTGCCGGCCGGCGCGGTTGGGGAGGTCTGGCTGCGCGGCCCGACCGTGGTGCGCGGCTATTTGGGTGACCCGAAGATCACCGCCGCGAACTTCACCGACGGTTGGCTGCGCACCGGTGATCTGGGGTCGCTGTCGGAGGCGGGCGACCTGAGCCTCCGCGGCCGGATCAAGGAACTCATCAACCGCGGCGGTGAGAAGATCTCGCCGGAGCGCGTCGAGGGCGTGCTGGCCAGCCATCCCAACGTGATCGAGGTGGCCGTGTTCGGTGTCCCGCACCCGATCTACGGAGAGACCGTCGCGGCGGCGATCGTGCCCCGTGAGACCACCCCGCCGACCCCGGAGGAGCTTACCGAGTTCTGCCGGGAACGATTGGCGGCCTTCGAGATTCCCGCCAGCTTCCAGGTGGCGAGTGAACTGCCGCATACCGCGAAGGGTTCACTCGACCGCCGCGCCGTGGCAGCACGGTTCGGCCGGCACGCGTAAAGCTTGAGCCGACGTGACGGGTCCCCAGGCGGCGCGTGCACCCGATTCGCCGACGCGATAGGTCTGCGCCAGCGTGGCCACCGCGGCGGCGATCACCAGCACCGCGACCACGGCGTGCACCGCGAATGTCACCGAACGTCCACGCGCCGTGCGGAGGTGGACGGCGGCCAGCACGGCGACCGTCGCCACGAGCGCGGCCACCATGTAGATCAGCGTTTCGCCGAGCTGCCGATGGTGCACGATAGCGGGCGACGGTTCCAGCTTGCCCTGCAACCACACGCCCGTGTTCGCGGTCGGCGGCGTCAAGACGAGGGTGACCACGGCCAGCATCAGGACCAGCCAGATCAGTCTTCTTCGCGCCGCGGGCCATAGCGCACAGATGACGGCCAGGATCGCCGCCAATGGGCCCAGCGCAAGGACGAAATGGTTGAGCAGTATGTGGGTGGGCAGTCCGTTGAACGTCGACATGAGCCTCGGGCGGTGTTTGCAAAGGGTCAGGCCTCGTCAGGCCGAGGTCTTCACCCGGGCCGCCGCGGACTCCGGCATGGGTTCATAGCGGACAAACGAACGGGTAAACGACGCGGCCCCGTGCGCCAGTGAGCGCAAGTCGATGGCATACCGGGTCAGCTCCACTTGGGGCACTTCGGCTTTGACCACCGTGCGCTCGTGGCCCGCTGCCTCGGTGCCCAGCACCCGACCGCGACGCCCGGACAGGTCGCCCATCACCGCGCCGACGAAATCGTCGGGTACCAGCACCGTGATCTCGTCGATCGGCTCGAGCAAGACGACCTTCGTCGCGGCCGCCGCCTCCCGCAACGCCAGAGCGCCGGCCATCTGGAACGCGAAATCCGAGGAGTCGACGCTGTGGGCCTTGCCGTCGAACAGCGTGACCCGGATGTCGACCACCGGGTAACCGGCGTGCACCCCCTTTTCCATCTGCGCGCGGACTCCCTTCTCCACACTGGGGATGAAGTTCCGCGGCACCGCCCCGCCCACCACCTTGTCGACGAACTCGAACCCGGAGCCCTCCGGCAGCGGCTCCACCTCGATGTCGCACACCCCGTACTGGCCGTGTCCGCCCGACTGTTTGATGTGGCGGCCATGGCCTTTCGCCTTGCCGGCGAGGGTTTCTCGCAGCGGCACCCGAAGCTCGATCGTGTCCACGGTGACGCCGTACCGGTTGGCCAGGGCGTCGAGGACGACGCCGGCATGGGCCTCGCCCATGCACCACAGCACGATCTGATGCGTCTCCTGGTTCTGCTCGATCCGCAGCGTCGGGTCTTCGGCGGCCAACCGCCCCAAACCGACCGACAGCTTGTCCTCGTCGGTCTTGGCATGCGCCTGGATCGCGACCGGCAGCAGCGGCTCGGGCATGGTCCAGGGTTTCAGCACCAGCGGCTCGGACTTGTCCGAGAGCGTGTCGCCGGTTTCGGCCCGGCTCAGCTTGCCGATTGCGCAGATGTCGCCCGCCACCACCTGCGCCGCGGGACGCTGCTGCTTGCCGAGCGGGAACGACAGGACCCCGATGCGTTCGTCCTCGTCATGGTCGGGGTGGGTGGTGCCATGCCCGTTCGACCCGCCGAAGAACGACGCAAAATGGCCCGACACGTGAACCGTCGTGTCGGGCCTGATGGACCCGGAAAACACCCGGACCAGGCTGACCCTGCCGACGTATGGGTCCGATGTCGTCTTCACCACCTCGGCCAGCAATGGAGCGTCGACGGCACAGGCCACCTTGGCGTGTGCCGCCCCTTGCGGCGTAAAGACCTCCGGCAGTGGATGTTCCATCGGAGACGGGAATCCGCGGGTGGCGACCTCTAGCAATTCCAGGGTGCCGACGCCGGTGCCGCTGCACACCGGGATCACCGGGAAGAACGAAGCCCGCGCAACGGCCTTCTCCAGATCCTGGGTCAGCACCGACTCGTCGATCGCCTCGCCGCCCAGATAGCGCTCCATCAGGGACTCGTCCTCGGACTCCTCGATGATTCCCTCGATCAGTGTGCCGCGCGCTTCCTCGATCCGGTCGGCGTCCGAGGGATCCGGCGGGCTCGTGGTCCGCCCGCCGTCGGCGTACGTGTAATGCGTCTGCGACAACAATCCGATGAGGCCGTCACCGGTCGGCAGGTAGAGCGGTAAAACCTTGTCGCCGAACGCGTTTTGTGCGGCTGCCAGCGCCTCTGGGTAATTCGCCCGGGCGTGGTCGAGCTTGGTGATCACCACGGCGCGGGGCATGCCGACCTGGGCGCATTCCTGCCACAGGGACTTGGTTGGCTCGTCGACGCTTTCGTTTGCCGCGATCACGAACAGCGCGCAATCCGCGGCTCGCAGCCCGGCCCGCAGCTCGCCCACGAAGTCGGCGTACCCGGGTGTGTCGATGAGATTGACCTTGATGCCGTCATGGGACAGGGACGCCACGGCCACACCCACCGAGCGCTGTTGCCGGATCTCCGCCTCGTCGAAGTCGCACACCGTGGTGCCATCGGCGATCGAGCCCGGTCTGGACAGCACCCCAGCCGCAACCAGCAGGGCCTCGACCAGAGTGGTCTTGCCCCCGCCGGACGGCCCCACCAGCACCACGTTGCGAACGGCGTCCGGACCGTCCGCGGTGGGAGCGACTCCCGCGCCCTGCGAAGGATTAGCTCTGTCCGCCATGAATTTCCTCCAGTTCTACCGGGTTGCTTCGCGCGGTGCGTTCTCGCCCACAGGACGACGTAAGCAACTTTTCCCCGAACCGCCGCCCAACACAAGGCCACCGCCGGCGAACCCGCCGTTGTGCGGACCGGCGCTCACCTGGTTGATTCCGGTAGCCGATCGCCTGAAAAAGGTGAACATGCAGATCATCACGATGCCCGTGCCCGCGCAGGACGGCATCACCCGCGACAACGTCACGGTCGCGTGGATGCGGTCATCTATTTCAAGGTGTCGGATCCGTGCCGGGCGGCAGTGGAACGTGCAGGACTACATGTCAGCAATCGGGCAGGTGGCACAAACTTCGCTCCGATCGATCATCGGCAAGAGCAACCTCGACGACTTGTTGTGCAATCGTGAGGGCCTCAACCAGGGCCTGGAGTTGATGATCGACAGCCCGACGCTGGGCTGGGGAATTCACATCGACCGAGTCGAAATCAAAGACGTGGTGCTGCCCGATTCGATGAAGAGGTCGATGTCGCGTCAGGCCGAGGCTGAGCGTGAGCGACGAGCTCGGGTGATCACCGCCGACGGCGAGCTGCAAGCCTCGCGGAAGCTGGCCCAAGCGGCCAAGGTTATGGCGCAGGACCCGGCCGCGTTGCAGCTGCGGCTGCTAGAAACGGTGGTCGAGGTTGCCGCAGAGAAGAACTCGACGCCGGTACTGCCGTTCCCGGTCGCATTGCTGAGGTTCTTGGAACAGGCAACACCGCCCAGATCCGCTGTTCCGGCGAAGGCGCCCGCTAAGCGTGCCAGTTAGCCCAGCGGCGCACCATGACCGCGATCACCGGACCGTTCAACGGAACCGATTGATACTGGGGGTATTTGGCGCGTAGCAGCCGATATCCGGTCCGCATCGCCTCGTCGTCGCGATGAACCGTGGCAACGCCGTCGGCCCGGACCCACCACAGCTGGGTCCAGTCGTCGGCGTAGTGATCGACCAGCAGGCTGACCTGTGGATTGTTCTCGATGTTGGTCAGGCGGCGCAGCCGTCGCGTCGTCTTAGGCTTCGCATCGACAGCGGTGTAGACGGCGTCGTCACCGACAGCAAAAACCACCGGCACCAGATGCGGGGCTCCGTCGGGCGTGACGGTGGCCAGTCGCGCCACCGGTGACCGCGCGAATCTGACCTTCGGGTCGAATTCCGCCACCGGGCCAGCCTAGAGGCGCCGGGCCGCGGCTAAGCGGGTAACCCAGCACCGCAGTGGCGTGGTGCTCCGCGGTGACGTATCACGAACCGGCGATTGCCAAAGCGTATTCGGTTGCAGAAAACACCGGTTGTCAATTGCTGCGCGGTATTACTATCCGCATTTGCCGGGTGCGGTGTGACCCGTGTGGGTCACCGTATTAGGAGGTGGCCCATGTCGCTGGTGATCGTGGCGCCAGATATCGTGGCGGCGGCGGCAATGGATTTATCAAGTATTGGGTCGACGCTCGGGGCGGCCAATGTCGCCGCGGCGGTCCCGACCACGGCGGTGCTGGCCGCGGCTCAAGACGAGGTGTCGACGCAAATCGCGGACCTGTTTTCCGTGTTCGCCGCCGACTACCAGCGGGTCGCTGACTTTGCGGCGACGTTTCACAACCAGTTGGTGCGGTACCTGAACGCGGCGGTGGGCTCTTATGTCAATGCGGAACTCGTCAACGCTTCGCCGCTGCAGGCCGTGCAGCAGGGTTTGCTGAACGCTGTCAACGCGTCCACCCAGTCGCTGGCCGGGCGCCCGCTGATCGGCAATGGCGCCGACGGCGCGCCGGGGACGGGGCAGGCCGGCGGGGCCGGCGGGATCTTGTGGGGTAATGGCGGCAACGGCGGGTCCGGTGCACCTGGCCAGGCCGGCGGTGCCGGCGGGGCGGCCGGGTTCTTCGGCAACGGCGGCAACGGGGGAGACGGTGGGCTCGGCGCGAACGGTGGCGCCGGCGGGGCCGGGGGGATCGTGTGGGGGTTCGGTGGCAACGGCGGGGTCGGTGGGTCCGGTGTGGCAGCCACGCCAAGCATGCCCGCGGTGGCCCCGGGCAGGGGCGGCGACGGCGGCAACGCGGGCTGGTTCGGCAACGGGGGGGCCGGCGGGGCGGGCGGGGTCGGCGCCCACGGCACCGACGCTGTCAACCCCGCCCCGGCCGCCCCGGCCGTCAAAGCGGGCAACGGCACTCCGGGCATGCTCGATCCGGTCCACGGTGACAACAACCCAGACGGCGGTAACGGCGTCTCCGGCAGTGCCGTCGGGCAGGCCGGCGGCAACGGCGGCAACGGCGCCGGCTCCAACACCCAAAGAGTCGCCGACCCAAGTAGCCCAACCGGTGTTTCCTCCTACCACGGCAACGGCGGCAATGGCGGCATCGGCGGTAACGGCGGACCCGGTGCGCCCGGCGGCGACGGCGGCGACGGCGGCTATGGCTTGAACGGAAACGGTAACAACGTGGCCGGCGGGCAGGGTGGTCGTGGCGGCGACGGAGGCGCCGGTGCGCCCGGCGGCGCCGGGGGTCGTGGCGGCGACGCCAACTTCAACGCCGAGGGCAGCTCCGGCCAGCTGTTCGGCGGCTCCGGCGGCGACGGCGGCGACGGCGGCATCGGTGCGCCCGGTGGCCCCGGCGGCAACGGGGGTCTCGGTAATGACGCCGGCGGCGCCGGTGGCGCCGGTGGCCGTGGCGGCGACGGCGTCAGCGCCACCGGCATCGCCGGCACTGGCGGCGCCGGTGGCAACGGTGGCCGTGGCGGGTTGTTCTTCGGCGACGGCGGCGACGGCGGCGCCGGCGGCGCCGGTGGTGTCGGTGGCGCCGGCGCCCCAGGCGGCGCTGGTGGGACGGGCGGCAACGGCGCTCCCGGCGCCGGCGCCAACTTCGGCGGCCAGGGCGGGGACGGCGGCGACGGCGGCAACGGCGCGCCCGGTGGCGCCGGAGGTGTGGGCGGCAATGGCGGCGCGCACGGGCTGATCGGCCAATCCGGTGCCGGCGGGGTCGGCGGGGCCGGAGGCGCCGGCGGTCATGGCGGGGCCGGCGGCGCTCCTGGGGTCGGCGGTATCGGGGGCAGCGGCAACAACGGTTCGAGCGGCGGCGGCGGCACCGGCGGGCAGGGTGCGCTCGGCGGTGCGGGCGGTGCCGGCGGCCAGGGCGGTATTCCTGGTGCCACCGGCGCCACCGGCGCCACTGGCGCCGACGGCGGCTCCTTGATCTCCGGCGCCGGGCAGAACATGCTGGCCGCGGTCAACGCGCCCACCCAGGGGCTGCTAGGGCGTCCGCTGATCGGCAACGGCGCCAACGGGTTGGCGGGCACCGGGCAGGCGGGCGGGGCCGGCGGGATCTTGTGGGGCAACGGCGGCAACGGCGGATCCGGCGCACCTGGCCAGGCCGGCGGCGCCGGCGGGGCCGGCGGGCTGTTCTTCGGCAACGGCGGCAACGGCGGGGCCGGTGGGGTCGGCGGCAACGGCGGCGCCGGCGGGGCGGCCGGGTTGTTGTGGGGTTACGGCGGCAACGGCGGGGCCGGCGGCGACGGTGCGGCGGCCACGCTCAGCGCGCCGGCGATGCCCGCGGGCAACGGCGGCGACGGCGGCAATGCCGGGTGGTTCGGCAACGGCGGGGCCGGCGGGGCCGGCGGGATCGGCGCCCCCGGCGCCAACGCGGTCAACCCCACCGCCGCCACCCCGATCGGCAAAGCGGCCAACGGTACCCCGGGCTTCCATTCCGGTTTTCCCCTCCTGGCCAACGCCGGTAACGGCGCTGACGGCAATGCGGTTGGGCAGGCCGGCGGCAACGGCGGCAACGGCTTGGGCTCCAACGACCAACCCATGAGCATTGACACCTCCATTAACACACTCTTCAACGGCGGCAACGGCGGCAACGGCGGCAACGGCGGCCCCGGCGCGCCCGGCGGCGACGGCGGCGACGGCGGCTACGGCTTCGGCGGCGACGGGGTCACCGTGACCGGCGGCCGCGGCGGTGACGGCGGCAACGGTGGCGCCGGTGCGCCCGGCGGCGCCGGCGGCCGCGGCGGTGACGCCAACTTCAACGGCTTCAATACCTCCGGCCCCCTCATCGCCGGCGACGGCGGCAAAGGCGGGAACGGCGGCCTCGGTGCGCCCGGCGGCCCCGGCGGCAACGGCGGTGTCGCACACGACGGCCCCTTTAACAACGGCGGCGTCGGCGGCCGTGGCGGTGACGGCGTTAGCGCCACCGGCACCGCCGGCACGGGCGGCGCCGGCGGTAACGGCGGGCATGGCGGGCTGTTCTTCGGCGACGGCGGTGCCGGCGGCGCCGGCGGAGTCGGCGGCGTCGGTGGTGCCGGGGCGCCTGGCGCGACCGGCGGTGCCGGCGGTCTCGACGGGCCCGGCCTATTCCAGGCTCGGGGCGGCGACGGCGGCGACGGCGGCGACGGTGCGCCCGGTGGTGCCGGCGGCGCCGGCGGCAATGGGGGCGGGCGCGGACTGATAGGCCACTTCGGGGCCGGCGGGGTCGGTGGGTCGGGCGGGGTCGGCGGGGCTGGTGCCGCCGGCGGGAACGCCGGCGTCGGCGGCAATGGCTTGAGCGGCGTCGGCCACGGCGGCAATGGTGGCGACGGCGCGCTCGGCGGTGCCGGCGGCGCTGGTGGCCTCAGTGGCGACGGCTCCGGCGCCGCCGCCACCGGTGCCACCGGTGCCGCCGGCGCCGACGGTGCCAGGGGCGCCGACGGCTGACCGTGGGATATGAGACCGAAGTGATGCCTCACTGCGGTCCAATCCCGTGAGGACGGTGTCATGAACTTCGCCGTGTTGCCACCCGAGGTCAATTCGGCGCGGCTATATCTGGGTGCCGGGTCGAGGCCGATGTTGGTGGCTGCGGTGGCCTGGGATGGGCTGGCAACCGAATTGGCATTGGCGGCGGCCTCGTTCGGGTCGGTGACCACCGGGCTGGGGGGCGGGTCCTGGCAGGGCCCTGCGTCGATGGCGATGACTGCTGCGATCGCACCCTATCTGGGGTGGTTGAACACGGCCGCGGCCGAAGCCGAGCGGGTGGCCGCCCAGGCCCGGGTGGTGGCGGCTGCGTTTGAGGCGGCGCAGGCAGCGACGGTGTATCCCGGGATCGTCGCGGCCAATCGCGCCCGGCTTGTGTCGCTGGTGATCTCAAATCTCTTCGGGCAGAACGCCGCGGCGATCGCAGCCACCGAGGCTGCCTATGAGCAGATGTGGGCCCAGGATGTTACCGCGATGGCTGGCTATCACGCGGGGGCGTCGGCGGCCGTCTCGGCGTTGACACCTTTCACCCAGCCGCTGGCGAACCTCGCGAGGCCAGACGCCTCCGCAGCGGCCGCAGCCGCGACCGCCCAAGCTGCGGTCACAAGCTCCCTGAGCGACGCGACCTCTAGCCTGGGCTATGCAAATGTCGGCGGCGGCAACCTGGGCAGCGGGAACGCCGGGGTCGTCAACGTCGGTGTGGGGAACTTGGGCAGTTACAACGTCGGCGCGGGCAACCTGGGCGACGACAACTTTGGCTTCGGGAATGCGGGCAGCTACAACGTCGGTGTCGCCAACACCGGGTTCAGCAACCTCGGCTTTGCCAACACCGGCGACCACAACGTCGGCGTCGGGCTGACCGGCAGCGGTCAGGTCGGGTTCGGCTCGCTGAACTCGGGCAGCCACAACATCGGCTTGTTCAACTCGGGCAGCGGCAATGTCGGTTTGTTCAACGCGGGCAGCGGGAACTTCGGTGTGTTCAACTCGGGCAGCGGAAACTTCGGCATCGGTAACGCCGGCGTCGCCAACACGGGCTTGTTCAATGCCGGCGACGTCAACACCGGCATCGCCAACCCGGGCAGTTACAACACCGGCAGTTTCAACACGGGCAGCACCAATACGGGCGGCTTCAACCGGGGTAGCTACAACACCGGTTATTTCAACGCCGGCAATTACAACACCGGTGTGGCAAACACCGGCAATTTCGACACCGGCGCCTTCATCTCGGGCAACATGGACAACGGCTTCTTCTGGCGGGGCGACAACCAGGGCCTGCTGGGCCTCTCCTACGCGATCGATATTCCCGGCATGCGCATAGACTCACATTCTGTCATACCGGTAAATGAAGGAATGGTCCTTCCGGGCAGCGTGATTGAATTTCCATTTGCCAGCCCTGATATCCAGCCATTGTCGCTCGCCATCCAGCCATTCTCGATCACGACTCCCACGGTGACAATCGCCGTGGGCGGGCCGACGACCGCGATCGATATTGCGGTCAGCGCCAGCGTTGGCCCGGTCAGGGTCCCGATCATCGATATTCCCGCGAGGCCGGGCTTTGGGAATTCGACGGCCGGCCCGTCGTCGGGTTTTTTCAACACCGGCGCTGGCAGCGCGTCGGGCTTCGGCAACATCGGCGCCAACAACTCGGGCCTGTGGAACGCCGGGGGGTTCGGTAGCTCCGGGTTTGAAAACATCGGTGCGCTGTCCTCGGGTGTGGCCAACATCGGCACCGCGGTCTCGGGTTTCTACAACGCGGGCCCGCCGGACCTCGTGACGGCGGCCTTCGGCGCGGGCGTGGCGAACATCGGCGCCAACTTGCCCGGTGCGGGAACCGCGGGGTTCAACTTGGGCTTGGCCAACGTCGGCGGCGGCAGCGTGGGCGGCGCAAACACCGGGGTTTTCGATATCGGCGTGGGGAACTTGGGCAGTTACAACGTCGGCGCGGGCAACCTGGGCGACGACAACTTTGGCTTCGGGAATGCGGGCAGCTACAACGTCGGCGTCGCCAACACCGGGTTCAGCAACCTCGGCTTTGCCAACACCGGCGACCACAACGTCGGCGTCGGGCTGACCGGCAGCGGTCAGGTCGGGTTCGGCTCGCTGAACTCGGGCAGCCACAACATCGGCGTGTTCAACTCGGGCAGCGGCAATGTCGGTTTGTTCAACGCGGGCAGCGGGAACTTCGGTGTGTTCAACTCGGGCACCGGAAACTTCGGCATCGGTAACGCCGGCATCGCCAACACGGGCTTGTTCAATGCCGGCGACGTCAACACCGGCATCGCCAACCCGGGCAGTTATAACACCGGCAGTTTCAACACGGGCAGCACCAATACGGGCGGCTTCAACCGGGGTAGCTACAACACCGGTTATTTCAACGCCGGCAATTACAACACCGGTGTGGCAAACACCGGCAATTTCGACACCGGCGCCTTCATCTCGGGCAACATGGACAACGGCTTCTTCTGGCGGGGCGACAACCGGGGCCTGCTGGGCCTCTCCTACGCGATCACCATCCCGGAAATCCCCGCGCACGCCGACGTGAATATCCCGATCAACATACCAATCACCGCCACTTTCACCGACACCCTGTTCAGCGGAACGCGTCTGGACTTTGCATTCATCGGCGACCTCGCTTCCATTGATATCCCAGCCAACCGGGTAACCGGTCCCACGCCGGTAGTCACCGTGGGTGGGCCGACTACTGCGATCGATATTGCCGCCACCGCCGGTTTCGGCCCCATCCGGGTCCCGATCATCGATATTCCCGCGAGGCCGGGCTTTGGGAACTCGACCGCCGGCCCGTCGTCGGGCTTTTTCAACACCGGCGCTGGCAGCGCGTCGGGCTTCGGCAACATCGGCGCCAACAACTCGGGCCTGTTGAACGTCGCCTTCGGGGGATTCGGCAGCTCCGGGTTTGAAAACATCGGTGCGCTGTCCTCGGGTGTGGCCAACATCGGCACCGCGATCTCGGGCTTCTACAACGCCGGTCCGCCGGACCTCGTGACGCCGGCCTTTGACTCGGGCGTGGCAAACATCGGCGCCAACGTCACTGGCGTGCTGCGCGACAGCGCGGGCACCACACTGTTCAATTTGGGCCTGGCCAACCACGGCGGCCCCAACGTGGGGTTCGCAAACGTCGGCGGCTACAACGTGGGCAACGCAAACTTCGGCAGCGCAAACTTCGGAGCCGCCAACATCGGCAGCGGCAACGTCGGCAGCGGCAACGCCGGGGTTTTCAATATCGGCTTGGGAAACCTGGGCAGCTACAACATCGGCCTGGGGAACTTGGGCGACGACAACATCGGCTTCGGCAACGCGGGCAGCTACGACCTTGGCTTTGCGAACGCGGGCAGCTACAACGTCGGCGTCGCCAACACCGGGCTCAACAATCTCGGCTTTGCGAACACCGGCAACAACAACGTCGGCGTCGGGCTGACCGGCAGCGGCCAGGTCGGGTTCGGCTCGCTGAACTCGGGCAGCCACAATATCGGCTTGTTCAACTCGGGCAGCGGAAATGTCGGTTTGTTCAACGCGGGCAGCGGGAACTTCGGTGTGTTCAACTCGGGTACCGGAAACTTCGGCATCGGCAACGCCGGCATTGCCAACGCGGGCTTGTTCAACGCCGGCAACGTCAACACCGGCATCGCCAACCCCGGCAGCTACAACACCGGCAGCTTCAACACGGGCAGCTTCAATACCGGCAGCCTCAACAAAGGTGACTACAACACCGGGTATTTCAACACCGGTAATGTTGACACCGGCGCTTTCATCTCGGGCAGTTACAGTAACGGCTTTATGTCGACGGGCGACTACCAGGGCTTGATCGGCGGCCTCGACCTCGAACTCACTATTCCGGTCCCCACGAGCCTGGACGTCAATATACCCATTGATATACCGATCACGGCCAGTATCGGAAACATCATCCTTGAGCCCTTCATAATTCCCGCATTCAATGCCCACATTATTGGGGTTCCGCTTTTATCCGTCGGCCCGGTCTTCGTCTTCGACATTACGATTGTCGGCCCTGTGATAACCGGCGTCATAGGGGGACCAAACACTGCGATCGATATAAGCGCCGACGGTGGTCAGATCAGGATCCCGATCATCGACATTCCCGCGACGCCGGGCTTCGGGAACTCAACTACCAGCCCGTCGTCGGGCTTCTTCAATACCGGCCCCGGTCCCGTCTCGGGCTTCGGCAACGTCGGCACCAACGTTTCGGGCTTCTTCAAGTCCGGCTCGGGAAGCTTAGGAAGCTCGGGCTTTGCAAACCTCGGCGCGCTGGAATCGGGCATGGTAAGCGTCCGCAACAACGTCGCCGTCTTGCTGCCCCACGGCTTGGCCGACGCACCGTTCAATTTGGGCTTCGCCAACCAGGGCAGCGGTAACGTCGGCGGCGGCAACGCTGGGGTTTTCGATATCGGCTTGGGAAACTTGGGCAGCTACAACATCGGTCTGGGGAACCTGGGCGACGACAACATCGGCTTCGGCAACGCGGGCGACTACGATCTTGGCTTCGGGAATGCGGGCAGCTACAACGTCGGCGTCGCCAACACCGGGTTCAACAACCTCGGCTTTGCCAACACCGGCGACAACAACGTCGGCGTCGGGCTGACCGGCAGCGGCCAGGTCGGGTTCGGCTCGCTGAACTCGGGCAGCCACAACATCGGCTTGTTCAACTCGGGCAGCGGCAATGTCGGTTTGTTCAACGCGGGCAGCGGGAACTTCGGTGTGTTCAACTCGGGCAGCGGAAACTTCGGCATCGGTAATGCCGGCGTCGCCAACACGGGCTTGTTCAATGCCGGCGACGTCAACACCGGCATCGCCAACCCGGGCAGTTATAACACCGGCAGTTTCAACACGGGCAGCACCAATACCGGCGGCTTCAACCGGGGTAGCTACAACACCGGTTATTTCAACGCCGGCAATTACAACACCGGTGTGGCAAACACCGGCAATTTCGACACCGGCGCCTTCATCTCGGGCAACATGGACAACGGCTTCTTCTGGACTGGTAGTAACCAGGGCCTGTTTGGTCTTGACGTCGCGTTGACCATCCCCGAAATCGGCCTGAACTTCGGCATAGATATCCCCATAAATATACCAATCCATGTCGACGGCAGACAATTAACGCTCAACAATTCCGGCACGCCTGGCGGCCACAATGTGTTCATTTTTCCCGTCAACATCTTTCCCCTGGGCACTATCGGTCTCATCAGCGGCTCGCCCATCACGGTCAACCTTCCCACAATCGCGATCGCCGTGGGCGGGCCGACGACCGCGATCGATATTGCGGTCAGCGCCAGCGTTGGCCCGGTCAGGGTCCCGATCATCGATATTCCCGCGAGGCCGGGCTTTGGGAACTCGACGGCCGGCCCGTCGTCGGGTTTTTTCAACACCGGTGCTGGCAGCGCGTCGGGCTTCGGCAACATCGGCGCCAACAACTCGGGCCTGTGGAACGCCGGGGGGTTCGGTAGCTCCGGGTTTGAAAACATCGGTGCGCTGTCCTCGGGTGTGGCCAACATCGGCACCGCGGTCTCGGGTTTCTACAACGCGGGCCCGCCGGACCTCGTGACGGCGGCCTTCGGCGCGGGCGTGGCGAACATCGGCGCCAACTTGCCCGGTGCGGGAACCGCGGGGTTCAACGGGCTTGGCCAACGTCGGCGGCGGCAGCGTGGGCGGCGCAAACACCGGGGTTTTCGATATCGGCGTGGGGAACTTGGGCAGTTACAACGTCGGCGCGGGCAACCTGGGCGACGACAACTTTGGCTTCGGGAATGCGGGCAGCTACAACGTCGGCGTCGCCAACACCGGGTTCAGCAACCTCGGCTTTGCCAACACCGGCGACCACAACATCGGCGTCGGGCTGACCGGCAGCGGCCAGGTCGGGTTCGGCTCGCTGAACTCGGGCAGCCACAACATCGGCGTGTTCAACTCGGGCAGCGGCAATGTCGGTTTGTTCAACGCGGGCAGCGGAAACTTCGGTGTGTTCAACTCGGGCACCGGAAACTTCGGCATCGGTAACGCCGGCATCGCCAACACGGGCTTGTTCAATGCCGGCGACGTCAACACCGGCATCGCCAACCCGGGCAGTTATAACACCGGCAGTTTCAACACGGGCAGCACCAATACCGGCGGCTTCAACCGGGGTAGCTACAACACCGGTTATTTCAACGCCGGCAATTACAACACCGGTGTGGCAAACACCGGCAATTTCGACACCGGCGCCTTCATCTCGGGCAACATGGACAACGGCTTCTTCTGGCGGGGCGACAACCGGGGCCTGCTGGGCCTCTCCTACGCGATCACCATCCCGGAAATCCCCGCGCACGTCGACGTGAATATCCCGATCAACATACCAATCACCGGTAGCGTCACCAACCTCGTAATAAACCCCTTCACCCTCGACGAAATTGACGTCATAAGCGTCGCCGGTACCGGCAGCATCGGACCCGCCGCCTTCCCGGCCATCACGCTTAGCCTTCCCACAATCGCGATCGCCGTGGGCGGGCCGACTACTGCGATCGATATTGCCGCCACCGCCGGTTTCGGCCCCATCCGGGTCCCGATCATCGATATTCCCGCGACGCCGGGCTTTGGGAACTCGACCGCCGGCCCGTCGTCGGGCTTTTTCAACACCGGCGCTGGCAGCGCGTCGGGCTTCGGCAACATCGGCGCCAACAACTCGGGCCTGTTGAACGTCGCCTTCGGGGGATTCGGCAGCTCCGGGTTTGAAAACATCGGTGCGCTGTCCTCGGGTGTGGCCAACATCGGCACCGCGATCTCGGGCTTCTACAACGCCGGCCCGCCGGACCTCGTGACGCCGGCCTTCGGCGCGGGCGTGGCAAACATCGGCGCCAACCTGCCCGGCGCGGGCACCGCGGGGTTCAACTTGGGCTTGGCCAACCACGGCGGCGGCAACCTGGGCAGCGCAAACACCGGGGTTTTCGATATCGGCGTGGGGAACCTGGGCAGCTACAACATCGGCGCGGGCAACCTGGGCGACGACAACTTCGGCTTCGGGAATGCGGGCAGCTACAACGTCGGCGTCGCCAACACCGGGTTCAACAACCTCGGCTTTGCCAACACCGGCAGCAACAACGTCGGCGTCGGGCTCACCGGCAGCGGCCAGATCGGGTTCGGCTCGCTGAACTCGGGCAGCGGAAACGTCGGCTTGTTCAACTCGGGCACCGGGAACTTCGGCTTGTTCAACTCGGGCACCGGAAACTTCGGCATCGGCAACACCGGCAATAACAACACAGGCTTGTTCAACTCTGGCAACGTCAACACCGGCATTGGCAACCCCGGGAACTATAACACCGGCAACTTCAACACGGGCAACACCAACACCGGCAGCTTCAACACCGGTAGCACCAATACGGGCGGCCTGAACCAAGGCAGCTATAACACCGGCTTCTTCAACGCCGGCAACTACAACACCGGTGTGGCGAACACGGGCAATTTCGACACCGGCGCCTTCATCTCGGGCAACATGGACAACGGCTTCTTCTGGAGGGGCGACAACCGGGGCCTGGTTGGCTTCTCCTACACCATGACTATTCCCGCAATCCCCGCACACTACAGTGTCAATATCCCAATACATGTGCCTATCACCGGCACCATCGGCGTTAGCATGCTGAACAGTTTCACCATCCCCGAAATCCCCTTAGATGTTCAGGTTCTTTTTGCATTCCCCGTGAACAATAGTATCGGTCCCTTTGTGTTCGATGAAGCCGTTATTCAACCCATAACACCCGTGGACATCCTTATCGGGCAAGATATTAATATGGGCGGCAACGGTAGCTTCGGTCCCTTCACCATCACCATAGGTATCGGCGGGACCCCGGGCTTCGGAAACGCGACCACCGGCGCGTCGTCGGGATTCTTCAATTCCGGTGGCGGCCACGCATCGGGCTTCGGAAACTTTGGTGCCGGTAGTTTGTCGGGTTTCGGAAACGTTGGCGCCGGCAATTCGGGCTTCTGGAACGCCGGCGGCTTAGGAAACTCTGGCTACCTGAACTTCGGCGCGCTGCAGTCCGGTGTGTCGAACGTTGGCAACACCATCTCCGGCCTCTTCAACACGAGTACGTTGGACCTCGCGACACCGGCTTTCGACTCGGGCATCGCGAACGTCGGCGCCAATCTGACGGGCATCTTCGGCGGTCCGCCGACATTTAACCTGGGCTTCGCAAACCACGGCGCCTTGAACGTGGGCAACGCCAACATCGGCAACAACAACGTGGGCATCGCAAATCTCGGGGACTACAACTTTGGTGGCGCCAACATTGGGAGCAACAACATCGGCGGCGGAAATACCGGAACCTTCGATATTGGCTTTGGAAACTTGGGCAGCTACAACTTCGGGTTAGCGAACACTGGAATTAACAACCTCGGTCTGGGAAATCTGGGCAGCTACAACCGAGGCTTCGCAAACTCCGGGATCAACAATATCGGCTTCGCGAATACGGGCAGCAACAACATCGGGATCGGCCGTACCGGCAGCGGCCAGGTCGGGATAGGCTCCCTCAACTCGGGCAGCCACAACATTGGCCTCTTCAACTCGGGCAGCGGAAACATCGGCTTTTTCAACTCGGGCAGCGGAAACATCGGCTTATTCAACTCGGGCAATGGAAACTGGGGCATCGGCAACACCGGCAGCACCAACACGGGCTTGTTCAACTCGGGCGACGTCAACACCGGCCTGCTCAACTCCGGCGACGTCAACACCGGCGGCCTCAACCCGGGCAACTACAACACAGGCTTGGCAAACGCCGGCAATATAAACACCGGCGCTTTCATCTCCGGCAGCTACACCAACGGCTTCTTGTCGAGTGGCGATTACCAGGGGCTGATCGGCATCCCGCTGTTGGGCATCCCGGCGACCCCGGGCTTCGGAAACTCCACCCTGAGCCCGTCGTCTGGCTTCTTCAACTCCGGCGCTGGCAGCGCATCGGGCTCCTTCAACTCCGGAGCCAATCTTTCGGGCTACCTCAACGTTGGCGCGGTGGAGTCGGGCATGTTGAACCTCGGCAACACCTTGTCGGGCTGGTTCAACACGAGAGTCCACTGAACCCCGCGGCGGCAGCGCACGACTCGGGCGTGGCAAACGTCGGCGCCCACATCTGGGGCTATTGAGCCTGCTGGTGCGGCGAGTGTTCTGGTCGGTCTTAAAAGGATTGGTGGCAATCGGAGTTGTCAGGCCGGACCAGGCGATACGCTGTACATCTGTTGAATACTCCTGCGTTCTGACGGGCGCTAGCCGAGTCGCGCTGAAGTGGTGGGAGGTGTCCCATGTCGTTTGTGATTGCGGCGCCGGAGTTGGTGTCGGCGGCGGCGTCGGATTTGGCGAGTATTGGGTCGGCGATCAGTTCGGCCAATGCGGCGGCGGCGGTCCCGACGGCGGGGGTGTTGGCGGCGGGTGCCGATGAGGTGTCCGTGGGGATCGCGGCGTTTTTTGCGGCGCACGCCCAGGCGTATCAGGCGCTTAGTGCGCAGGCGGCGGCGTTTCATGCCCAGTTTGTGCAGGCGTTGAACGCGGGTGCGGGCTCGTATGCGGCCGCCGAGGCCGCCAACGTGCAGCAGAGTCTGCTGAATCTGGTGAATGCGCCCACCCAGGCGTTGTTGGGCCGTCCGTTGATCGGCGACGGTGCTAATGGCACGGCGCCGGGGCAGTCCGGCGGGGCTGGGGGGTTGTTGTTCGGCAACGGCGGCAACGGCGCGCCAGGGACGAACGCCGGGGTGGCCGGCGGTAACGGCGGGGCCGCGGGGTTGATCGGCCATGGCGGGGCCGGTGGTGCAGGCGGGGCGGGTGCCGCCGGGGGGGCCGGCGGGACCGGCGGGTGGCTGTACGGCAACGGCGGCGCCGGCGGCGCCGGCGGGGCCGCCACCGTCCCCGGCGGCAACGGAGGCAACGGCGGTGCCGGCGGGAACGCGTGGCTATTCGGGAACGGCGGGGCCGGCGGGCTCGGCGCGGATGGCGCGACCGGTGTGCCCGGCGTCAACCCCATCACCAGCCCGGCGGCCACCGGGTCCCCGGGAGCCGCTAACCCGGACGGCATCGGCGGTACCGGTGACAGCGGCACCGAGTTCGGGCAGACCGGCGGCACCGGTGGTGCCGGCGCCTTCAACATCCCCGGGGGCACCGGTGGTGACGGCGGTGATGGTGGCCCCGGAGCGCCCGGCGGCGCGGGCGGCAACGGAGGCACCGGGGGCGCCGGTGGCCGCGGCGGGCTACTGGTCGGCGACGGCGGCACCGGCGGTGCTGGCGGTGTTGGTGGCAGCGGCGGTGCCGGTGCGCAGGGCGGCACCGGCGGCGACGGCGGCATTGGCGGTGCCGGTCAGGTCGTGATCACGGGCCCTGATGGAAAGAAAATCGTGATCTTTGGTCAAGGCGGCACCGGCGGCGACGGCGGCACCGGCGGCGTCGGCGGCGACGGCGGACCCGGCGGCGACGGCGGTAACGGCGGTGCGGGCGGCGCGAGTGGACTCCTGGGTCGCTCGGGCAGCTCCGGACATGGCGGTAACCCTGGCGGCGGCGGCGCCGCGGGTCTCGGTGGTTTCGCCGGCGCGGGCGGCCCGGGCGGAGCGGGTAATCCTGTGGGCTCGAGCGGACAGGACGGTAGTTCGGGCGGGCCCGGTCAACCCGGCGCACCCGGCGATCCCGGCCAGCCCGGCTGAGGTCTGCATCGCCCCGTCCTTCACCGGCAGGCCCGCATCTCGGAACGGGCGGCACCCGAGCTGCGCGCCCGGCGGACCGCGCAGTTGCCAAGGCTTGAGACGCCGAGCCGCGGCTACCTTTATGTCATGTCGGCGGAGAGGCGCATTACCAATCTCCTGGAGCGCTATGCCGAATGCATCGACAGCGGCGACCTGGCTGGGGCGGCTGCGCTCTTCGAGCACGCACGCGTCCGGATCGGTGCGGACGAAACCGTTGACGCGGCCCGGCTGCTCGGCATCCGGAAGTGGTTGATTGTGCTCTATCCGGATGGGACGCCGCGAACCAGGCGCTGGTCCGATCGTCGAGGTCGACCGGGGCACTGGCACCGCGCGGTGCCGCACTTACTACACCGTGTTACAGCAAACCGAGGAGTTTCCGGTGCAGCCGATTGTCACCGGCCGCTACCATGACCGCTTCGAATGTGTCGACGACCAGTGACGCTTCTCATACCGGGACCTCACCTCACCCTCATCGACATGGTCGGCGACCTCAGCCACCATCTCAGGCATCCCATTGCGCCGGCTGCGCCGGAATCGGGGGCCTGACCTGGCTTATAAAGGGACTCCGATCCCGATCTGGACTACGGTGGATAGGTAAAGTTACGCCGCCCGGACCCCAAGGGCTGGGACTATTCCGATTCTTACCCCGACGCAGGAGGTTACGGGATGAGCAAATTGCGCCACCGCGCACGCGGATGGTCATGGTTGGTTGCCATGGCGACGGTGCTCGGCTTGGGCCTGACTACGCCGCCGCTGGGCGCGCAGGCGGCCCCGATCAAGGACTTCCCGGCGTTGCCGCTCGACCCGTCGGCGATGGTCGCGCAGGTGGGCCCGCAGGTGGTCAACATCAACACCCGGCTGGGCTACAACAACGCGGTCGGAGCCGGAACCGGCATCGTCATCGACCCCAACGGCGTCGTGCTGACCAACAACCACGTGATCTCGGGCGCTACCGACATCAGCGCGTTCAGCGTCGGCGACGGCCGAACTTACGGTGTCGACGTGGTCGGTTACGACCGCACCCAGGATGTCGCGGTGCTGCAGCTGCGTGGCGCCGGCGGCCTGCCCACCGCCGCGATCGGCGGTGGGGTCTCGATCGGCGAGCCGATCGTGGCGCTGGGCAACACCGGTGGGGCGGGTGGCACGCCCCGTGCGGTGCCCGGCCGCGTGGTCGCGCTCGGCCAGACGGTTCAGGCGTCGGACTCCCTGACCGGCGCCGAAGAGACCCTGAGCGGGTTGATCCAGGTCGACGCGGCCATCGCGCCCGGTGACTCGGGCGGGCCGATCGTCAACAACGCGGGACAGGTGGTCGGCATGAACACGGCCGCGTCCGACAACTTCCAGATGTCGCAGGGGGGGACGGGCTTTGCGATCCCGATCGGTCACGCGATGGGGATCGCCGGGCAGATCCGGTCCGGCGGCGGGTCGCCCACCGTGCACATCGGGCCCACCGCCTTCCTCGGCTTGGGCGTGGTCGACAACAACGGCAACGGCGCACGGGTGCAACGCGTGGTGGGTAGCGCTCCCGCCGCGTCGGTCGGAATCTCCACCGGTGACGTGATCACCGCGGTCGACGGTGTGCCGATCAACTCGGCCACCGCGATGTCGGATGTGCTGATCACGCATCATCCCGGGGACACCATCGCGGTGACCTGGCAGTCGAAGTCGGGCGGCTCGCGCACCGAGAACGTGACGCTGGCGGAGGGACCCCCGGCCTGACCGCCCCGCGGATAGCGCCCGCTGGCCGCCAATGTGTTTGGCGCCAGCCATGATTGCCTGCGCGATCGCCGGCGTGCGGCCTCGGGCACGCGTGGCATCGTGGAATCGATGAGCGACGCAAGCCGTGACGTCGGGGCCTTCGGGCATGATCCCGCGCGCGATCGCGCGGAGGGCAGTCACGTCGAACAAGGTGTGGTCGAGCATCCCACCGCCAACGACTTCGGCAACGCCGCCGCGCTGCCCCCCGACCCGACCTGGTTCAAGCACGCCGTTTTCTACGAGGTGCTGGTGCGGGCGTTCTTCGACGCCAGCGCCGACGGTTGCGGTGACCTGCGGGGCCTTATCGACCGCCTGGACTATCTGCAGTGGCTCGGCATCGACTGCATCTGGCTGCCCCCGTTCTACGATTCACCGCTGCGCGACGGTGGGTATGACATCCGGGACTTCTACAAGGTTTTGCCCGAGTTCGGCACCGTCGACGACTTCGTCGCGCTGGTCGACGCCGCACACCGGCGGGGCATCCGGGTGATCACCGACCTGGTGATGAATCACACCTCTGAGGCACACCCCTGGTTCCAGGAGTCCCGCCGCGACCCCGACGGCCCGTACGGCGACTACTACGTCTGGAGCGACACCAGCGAGCGCTACGCCGACGCCCGCGTCATCTTTGTCGACACCGAAGAGTCCAACTGGACGTTTGATCCGGTCCGCCGCCAGTTCTATTGGCACCGGTTCTTTTCGCACCAGCCGGACCTGAACTATGACAACCCGGCCGTGCAGGAGGCGATGATCGACGTCCTGCGCTTCTGGCTCGGCCTGGGCATCGACGGGTTTCGCTTGGACGCGGTGCCCTACCTCTTCGAGCGTGAGGGCACCAACTGCGAGAACCTGCCCGAGACGCACGCCTTCCTCAAGCGGGTCCGCAAGGTGGTGGACGACGAATTCCCGGGGCGAGTGCTGCTGGCCGAGGCCAATCAGTGGCCGGCCGACGTGGTCGAATACTTCGGCGATGCCAGCACCGGCGGCGACGAGTGCCACATGGCCTTTCACTTCCCGCTGATGCCCCGCATCTTCATGGCGGTCCGGCGGGAGTCGCGGTTTCCGATCTCGGAGATCCTGGCGCAGACCCCCCCGATCCCCGACATGGCGCAATGGGGCATCTTCCTGCGCAACCACGACGAGTTGACGCTGGAAATGGTCACCGACGAGGAACGTGACTACATGTACTCCGAGTACGCCAAGGATCCGCGGATGAAGGCCAACGTCGGGATCCGCCGCCGGCTGGCGCCGCTGCTGGAAAACGACCGCAACCAGATGCAGCTGTTCACCGCGCTGCTGCTCTCCCTGCCCGGCTCGCCGGTGCTGTACTACGGCGACGAGATCGGCATGGGCGACGTCATCTGGCTCGGCGACCGCGACGGCGTGCGGACGCCGATGCAGTGGACGCCGGACCGCAACGCCGGATTCTCCACCGCCAACCCCGGCCGGCTCTACCTGCCGCCGAGCCAGGATCCCGTCTACGGCTACCAGGCGGTCAATGTCGAGGCACAACGCGACACCTCGACGTCCCTGCTCAACTGGACGCGCACCATGCTTGCGGTGCGACGCCGCCACCACGCGTTCGCCGTAGGCACATTTGAGGAGTTGGGTGGGTCCAACCCGTCGGTGCTGGCGTTCGTGCGTGAGGCCGCTGAGCATGGCTCTGGCGATCGCGATGTGGTGCTGTGCGTGAACAACTTGTCACGGTTCCCGCAGCCTATCGAGCTGAACCTGCAGCAGTGGAACAACCACACGCCCGTCGAGCTGACCGGGCAGGTGGAATTCCCGCGTATTGGGCACCTGCCCTATCTGCTGACACTTCCGGGACACGGGTTCTACTGGTTCCAGTTGTCCGCATCCGAGGAGGAGCGATGACCCTCTCAGCCATGCTGGCAGCCAAGCTGCCCTGGTCGGAGTGGCTTCCGCAGCAACGTTGGTACGCCGGGCGCACCCGCGAGCTGTCCGCCGCCGAGGCCGGGATGGTGGTGCCGCTGCGAGACGGTCTGGATCTGGTGCTAGTCGACGTCACCTACAGCGACGGTTCCGCGGAGCGCTATCAGGTGATCGTCGAGTGGGATAGCGCGCCGGTCTCCGAGTACAGCACGCTCGCCACCATCGGCGCCGCCGACGACCGCACCGGTTTCGACGCGCTCTACGGTGTCGAGGCACCTCAATTCCTGCTGTCGCTGATCGAATCGTCGGCCGTGCGCGGCGTGCCGGGCGTCGAGGTGGCGTTCGTCAAGGAGCCGGATGTCGAGCTGCCGCTTGGGGCGCATCCCCGCGTGTCCGATGCCGAGCAAAGCAACACCAGCGTGATCTTCGATCGCGGGGCCATCTTCAAGGTGTTTCGCCGGGTCAGTCCGGGTGTCAATCCCGACATCGAGCTCAACCGGGTGTTGGGCCGCGCCGGTAACCCGCACGTGGCGCGGCTGCTCGGCACCTATGAGATGGCTTGGCAGGGCGCGGATCAGGCCGCGGTGTGCCCGCTGGGCATGGCGACCGCGTATGCGGCCACCGCGGCCGAAGGCTGGGCGATGGCCACCGCCAGCGTTCGTGACCTGTTCGCCGAGGGCGACCTGTATGCCCACGAAGTCGGCGGTGACTTCGCCGGCGAGTCCTACCGGCTCGGCGAAGCCGTTGCATCGGTTCACCGCACACTGGCCGGCAACCTCGGAACCGCGCGGGCGGCCTTCCCGGTGAACAAGGTGCTGGCGCGCCTGTCGTCGGCCGTGGCGGCGGTACCCGAACTGCGGCAGTACGCGGCAACGATCGCAGAGCGTTACCAGAAACTTGCCGAAGAAACGATCACCGTTCAGCGGATCCACGGCGATCTGCACCTGGGGCAGGTGCTGCGCACCCCCGAGAGCTGGCTGCTGATCGACTTCGAAGGTGAGCCGGGCCAACCCCTGGACGAGCGGCGGGCACCGGATTCGCCACTGCGCGACGTCGCCGGCGTGCTGCGTTCCTTCGAGTACGCCGCCTACGGGCCGCTGGTGGATCAAGCCGGGGACAAGCAGCTTGCCGCGCGTGCCCGGGAATGGGTCCAGCGCAACCGCACCGCGTTCTGCGACGGTTACGCGGCGGCGTCGGGAATCGACCCACGCGATTCGGCGCCGCTGCTGGGCGCCTACGAACTGGACAAGGCGGTGTACGAGGCGGGCTACGAGTCCCGGCACCGGCCCGGATGGCTGCCAATTCCACTGCGAGCGATCGCGCGGCTCACCGCCACTTAGCCTCGATCCGGCCGACCGTCGCGCCCCGTCGGCACGGCCGTGCCCTGCGCGCACGCCCGATGTCTGGCAGCATGTCCGGGTGGCGAATGAGACTTTCGACAGTGAGGCACGGTTGTCGTGGGTGCTGGCAGCGCTGGCCGGGATCTTGGGGGCGACCGCATTCGCCCACTCCGACGGGTACTTCGTGACCTTCATGACCGGCAACGCGCAGCGAGCCGTGCTGGGGGTTTTCCGGGACGACGTGGTGCTGTCGATAAGCGCGGCGCTGCTGATGCTGTGCTTCGTGGGCGGCGTGGTGGTTGCGTCGGTGTGCAGGCGGCGTTTCTGGGTGGCGCATCCGCACGGGCCGACCGTGCTGACCACCGTTAGCCTGCTGGCTGCCACCGCGCTGGACATCGTCGCGGGCGGATGGTCCGAAAAGCTGGATTTCGTGCCGATTCTGTTCGTGGTCTTCGGCATTGGCGCGTTGAACACGTCGTACGTCAAGGATGGCGAGGTGTCGATCCCGATCAGCTACGTGACCGGCACGCTGGTCAAGATGGGTCAGGGCATCGAGCGTCATATGGCCGGTGGACAGGCAGCCGACTGGCTGGGCTACTTTCTGCTGTGCGCCAGCTTCATGGTGGGCGCCGCCGTCGGCGGCGGCATCAGCTTGATCCTCGGTGGCACCCAGATGCTGGCCGCCGCAAGCGTTTTGTGCGCGGTGACAACGGGTTACACCTACTTCCACTCTGATCGCCGTGCCCTGCTGAAATAAAGCATCGGCAGCAGCGCTGGCCGTAGCGCCGCTGCCGATGCTGGCATTGTGGCTGGGCCTGGGAGCCACTAAGCGCCTTAGGCGGAATTGTTGGTGGCGCCCAGCACCTGCTGGATGTCGGACTTCATGGCAACCAGCTGTTGATTCCAGTAGGGCCACGAGTGTGTTCCATTGCTCGGGAAGTTGAACACGCCGTTGTGTCCACCCGCGGCCGCGTAGTTGTCCCGGAACGCTTCGTTGGTGCGCAAGGTGAAGCTTTCCAGGAACTTCGCCGGCATGTTGTCGCCACCCAGATCGGTTGGTGCGCCGTTACCGCAGTAGACCCAGATCCGGGTGTTGTTGGCGACCAGGCGCGGAATCTGGACCATTGGGTCGTTGCGCTTCCAGGCCGGGTCGGTGGACGGACCCCACATGCTGTTGGCGTTGTACCCGCCCGAGTCGTTCATCGCCAGTCCGATCATCGTCGGCCACCAGCCCTCAGACGGATTGAGGAATCCGGACAATGATGCGGCGTACGGGAATTGCTGCGGGTAGTACGCGGCCAGGATCAATGCGGAACCGCCTGACATCGAAAGACCCACCGCCGCATTGCCGGTCGGCGAAACACCTTTGTTGGCCTGCAGCCACGCGGGCATCTCCCTGGTCAGGAACGTCTCCCACTTGTAGGTGTAGCCCTGACCGTTGCCCTGGGAAGGCTGGTACCAGTCGGTGTAGAAACTGGACTGGCCGCCTACCGGCATGACCACCGAGAGGCCGGACTGGTAGTACTCCTCGAAGGCCGGGGTGTTGATGTCCCAACCGTTGTAGTCGTCCTGTGCCCGCAGGCCGTCGAGCAGGTACACCGCGTGCGCTCCGCCGCCCTGGAACTGGACCTTGATGCTGCGGCCCATCGACGGCGACGGCACCTGCAGGTATTCCACCGGAAGGCCTGGCTTGGAGAATGCCCCCGCGGTCGCCGAGCCGCCGACGGCACCCACGAGACCGGTCAACAGGGCAGCCCCCACGGCCGCGATGGCCAGCCGGCGCGGCGCTTT
Organism: Mycobacterium lacus; assembly: GCF_010731535.1. NCBI lineage: Bacteria > Bacillati > Actinomycetota > Actinomycetes > Mycobacteriales > Mycobacteriaceae > Mycobacterium > Mycobacterium lacus. The sequence continues at coordinate 4,360,814 of NZ_AP022581.1, read as the reverse complement.
CGCCGCCGTGCCACGCAGTTTCCGCACCTCTTCGAAGAACGACATAGCCCTACCCATCCGTCGCGGTCGAATCTGTCTGGGTGAGTGAAACACAGCGGGACGCCGCCACTCGTCCGTCGCGGCCGGAGAGGCATGTCGCGGTTGGCTAACGATTGAGCGTCGGCGCGGAATCGGTCCCGTTTGACACGTTCTGGTCACATCAGTCATCCGAGTTTGCGCGGGGCGGTGGTCGATGTGCGCCGCTCCGAGCGACAAATCCACTGCGCGCCTGAGCTTGTCGCTCCGAGGCGGGCAAACTGTGTACCGGCTCGACCCGGAGATTCGTGTTGCCGATGTGACTGCCGCGGACCAGCGCGCCGGTGATCGGTGACCAAATCAACACCGCCCCGCGAGGCCTTCCACCTCGCGCAAGACCACTTCCGTCAGCGCGCCGTCCGCCACGGTCGCGGTCATGTACGTGCAATGGGGTTGGCGGCGGCGATCCGTCGGCGAGCCCGGGTTCAACAACCGCAGGCCGGTCTTCGTCGTGGTGTCCCAAGGGATATGACTGTGACCGAAAACCAGCACGTCGCTGCCCGGATAGAGCCGCGACATCCGCGAGTCCCGGCCGGCCGCCGCGCCCGTCTCGTGGACCACCGTGAAGTGCAGCCCGTCCAGCACCGCGTCCGCACGCTCGGGCAGCCGAGAGCGCAACCGTGGCCCGTCGTTGTTCCCCCAGCACGCCACCAGCCGGGAGGACCTGGCCTCCAGCTGGTCGAGCAACTCGGGCGCCACCCAGTCGCCGGCGTGCATGACGACGTCGGCCCTCGCGACTTCGGCCCACACCTGTGCGGGCAGGTCGCGTGCGCGCGTGGGGACGTGGGTATCGGCGATCAGCAGCAGCCGCATAAGTTCTATGCATACCCCCGACCAGAGGAGAGACCCTATGCGCACCTTCGATTCGGTCGCCGACCTCGCTGGCGCCGTCGGCGAGACGATCGGGCAGAGCGACTGGGTGACCATCACTCAGGACGCGGTCAACCTGTTTGCCGACGCGACGGGGGACCACCAGTGGATCCACGTCGACCCGGAAAGGGCGGCGGCGGGTCCGTTCGGCAAGACCATCGCCCACGGGTACATGACCCTGTCGCTGCTGCCGCGGCTGCAGCAACAGATGTATGCCGTCAAGGGCATCAAGTTGGCAATCAACTACGGCCTCAACAAGGTTCGGTTCCCCGCCCCGGTGCCGGTCGGATCGAGGGTGCGCGCGCGGAGTTCGTTGGTCGGCGTCGAGGACCTTGGCAACGGTGCCGTGCAGGCGACGGTGTCGACCACCGTCGAGATCGAAGGCTCCGCCAAGCCGGCATGTGTGGCCGAGGGCATCGTTCGCTACATTTCGTAGTGTGGCGAGCAGACGCAAAAGCCCCCAAAACCACCCCGTTTTGGGCTCTTCTGACAGTTCCGTGGGTGGATAGCAGCGAAGTAGGGGCGCACGCCGTTGTGGCTTAAGGTTTCTGGCTTGTGAAGGGTCCGAAACCAAAGGAGCCAGCAACGACGTGCGCAATGTGAGGCTATGGCGTGCGCTGCTTGGTGTCGACCGCCGCACGGTAATCGAGGACATCGAGTTCGCTGAAGACGGCGATGGCGCGGAGTTGGTGGTGGCGTGGGTGCGCTCGCGCAGCGGTATGTCGGGCCGCTGTGGCCGCTGTCAACGCAAGGCGCCCTGGTATGACCGGGGTGAGGACCGCGGCGGTGGCGGGGCTTGGACTTGGGCACGATCCGGGTGTTTTGGAGGCCGAGGCGCCGCGGGTGAATTGCCCGCCCATGGGCCGACCGTGGTGATGGTGCCGTGGGCGCGTCACCATGCTGGACACACGTTTGCCTTTGATGACACGGTGGCCTGGCTGGCGGTGGCCTGCTCGAAAACCGCGGTGTGCGAACTGATGCGAATCGCCTGGCGCACCGTGGGGGCAGTCGTGGCCCGGGTGTGGGCCGACACCGAAAAGACCGTCGATCGGTTCGCCAATCTGCGTCGTATCGGCATTGACGAGATTGCCTACAAACGCCACCACAAGTATTTGACGGTGGTGGTCGACCACGACAGCGGCCACCTGATCTGGGCCGCGCCCGGACGCGACACCGCCACCCTGCGGCGCTTCTTCGACGCGCTGGGTGCCGACCGGGCCGCGCAGATCACCCATGTGTCCGCCGATGCGGCGGACTGGATCGCCGACGTCGTCGCCGAGCGTTGCCCGGCCGCGATCCGTTGCGCCGATCCGTTTCACGTGGTGGCCTGGGCCACCGAGGCCCTGGACGCCGAGCGGCGCCGGGCCTGGAATGACGCGCGGACGCTGGCGCGTACCGAGGCCAAATGGGGCCGTGGCCGGCCCGCCAAGAACACCGCGCCGCGGCCGGGTCATGAGCGGGCACGGCGGCTCAAGGGTGCCCGCTATGCGCTGTGGAAAAACCCCGAAGACCTCAGCGAACGTCAAACCGCCAAACTGGCCTGGATCGCCAAGACCGATCCCCGGCTATACCGTGCCTATCTGCTCAAAGAGGGCCTACGGCACGTGTTTTCGGTCAAGGGCGAGGAAGGCAAACAGGCCCTGGACCGGTGGATCTCCTGGGCGCGGCGCTGCCGCATCCCGGTATTCGTCGAGCTGGCCGGCCGCATCGTGCGCCACCGCCAGGCCATCGACGCCGCCCTCGACCACGGCCTGTCCCAGGGACTGATCGAATCCACCAACACCAAAATCCGGGTCCTGACCCGCGTCGCGTTCGGGTTTCACAACCCCGCCGCACTGATCGCGCTGGCCATGCTCGCCCTCGGCGGCCACCGCCCCACACTGCCCGGCCGCGGCTAACACCCCACCAGGGCACCCCTGGCGGGCCCCTTCCGCAACGTCGCCGATTCTGCGCCACCCGCGCGTCGGTGTCCATGTCGTTCCGCCTCGCTGCGCTCGGGGGGCTCCACATGGACACCTCCCACGCAGGCAGCGCCAACGAGCAACTATCGCGGAAGGGAGCAAGAAGAAACTTCCAACCCATCAACCCACGGATAGGTCAGGAGCACCCCGTTTTGGGGGCTTTTGCGTCTGCTCGCCGATCAGAACTCGGCTATCGAGTGCTCCAGCCGTTCGGCTAGCCGGGCCTCGGCCTCCGCCCGCCGGGTCGGTATGTGCTGAGACGGGAAAGGCGTTGTCACAGGCTGGTATTCACGCAAAGTCCGCCGGGCAACCGTCATCTTGTGCAACTCCGTCGCGCCGTCGGCGATGCCCAGCGACTCGGCGGCCACCATCATCTTGACGAACGGCATCTCGTCGGACACGCCGAGCGCACCGTGCAGGTGCATGGCCCGCTGCACGACATCGTGGAGCACTTGGGGCATGGCGACCTTTACCGCCGCGATGTCGCGGCGCACCTTCTGATAGTCGTGGTGCTTGTCGATCAGCCAAGCGGTGCGCAGCACCAGGAGCCGGAACTGCTCGATCTGGATCCAGCTGTCCGCGACCTTTTCCTGGGTCATCTGCAGCTCGGAGAGCCGTCCATGCCGGGTCTGACGCGACACCGCCCGCTCGCACATCATGTCAAATGCCTTGCGCGCCAACGCTATTGTGCGCATCGCGTGATGGATACGCCCGCCGCCGAGCCGGGTCTGCGCGATCATGAACGCCCGGCCTTCCCCGCCCAGCAGGTGATCGGCCGGCACCCGCACGTCGTGGTAGCGGACGTATCCGTGGCTGGCGTGCCTGGATGACTCGGCTCCCACACCGACGTTGCGCACGATCTCGATACCGGGCGTTTCGGCCGGGACGATGAACAGCGACATTTTTTCGTACGTGCGGGCGTCGGGATTGGTGACGGCCATGACGATGAAGAACGACGCGTGCTTGGCGTTGGTGGAAAACCACTTCTCCCCGTTGATGATCCAGTGATCCCCGTCGCGGGTGGCGGCGGTGACGAACAGTCCGGGATCGGAACCGCCCTGCGGCTCGGTCATCGAATAGCAGGAGGTGATTTCGCCGTCCAGCAGCGGCCGCAGGTAACGGGCCTTTTGCTCGTCGGTGCCGAACAGCGCCAGGATCTCGGCGTTGCCCGAATCCGGTGCCTGGCAGCCGAACACCGACGGCGCCCAGCGCGAGCGCCCCAGGATCTCGTTGAGCAGCGCCAGCTTCACCTGACCGAAGCCTTGGCCGCCCAGTTCCGGCCGCAGGTGGGCGGCCCACAGGCCCTGATCCTTCACCCGCTGCTGCAACGGCCGCAGGATCGCCATCACCTCGGCGTTCTTCTTGTCATAGGGATCAAGGGCGACCAGATCGAGCGGTTCGAGCTCGTCGGCCATGAATTTTTCGACCCAGTCCAGCTTCGCCTGGTATTCCGGGTCCGTTTCGAAGTCCCACACTTCTCGCCAACCGTTCCCCGGCGCACCGTGGCACCGGCATCGTTGATGGAACCCCTCCATCGTAGGTGCGGCACGGAATCGGCCGGCTTCAGTGCAACTTCGGTAAGACGTTGGTGCGGTAGAACTCGATGGCGTCGATGGGTTCGTCCTGGGGAAAGTGCAGAAACGGGATAGCCCCGGCGTCGAGCACCGCCTGCACGGCGCCGATGTGCGGGCCGGGGTCGGTGCCGACCGTCCAGTTGGCCAGCACCTTGTCGATCGGGTTGGACTCGGCGGCGCGCTGGATCTCGACCGGATTGGGTTGATCGACGGCCCCGGCGGTGAATCGCCACAGGATCGCGGCGCGGGTGGCCTCGGCGTGGTCGCCGACGACGGCGAACAGCTCGGCGCGTTTGCCCAGGCTCGCGGGATCGCGCCCGGCGGCGTGTGCGCCCGCATCGAACGCGGCGAGCAGCTTCGGGTTCGTCAGGTCGGCGGCCTGGGTTATCCAGCCGTCGCCGTACTGGCCTGCCAGCGCGGCGCTTTTGGGACCACCGGCAGCCACGAAGATCGACGGCGGGGTAGGGGGCAGGTCGTAGAGCTTCAAGGCGTTCGTCTGAAAATAGCGGCCCGCAAACGAGATTCGCGCACCACTCCACAGCTGGCGGATCAGCCCGATCGCTTCGATCAGCCGGTCGCGGCGCTCGGCGTAGGGGCCGAACGCGTTGGTCGCGGCCTGTTCGTTGAGCCGCTCACCGGTGCCCAGCCCCAAGAACACCCGCCCCGGACTCAGGATGGCCAGGGAGGCGAACGCCTGGGCCACCGCCGCGGGATGGTAGCGATACACCGGGCAGGTCACTCCGGTGCCAAACGAGATGCGGGTGGTGCCGCTACCCACCAGCGCCAGGGTCAGCCAGGGAAACATCGAATGGCCCTCGTTGTCCTGCCACGGCTGGAGATGGTCGCTGGCCCACACGTATTGGAAGCCGGCGCGTTCGGCCGCCTGGGCTTGCGCCACCAGCCGATCGGTACGAAATTGCTCGTGCGACAGCACGACCCCCACCGGCTTGCCCGGCTCGGGGGCCGGACCGGTCGGCGCGCCGCGATCGCCGCCGCGTGTGCCGCAGCCGCCGAATAACCCGCCGGCGCCGAGCACGCCCGCCCCGGCAGCTACCTGCCCGAACACCCGCCGCGAGATGCCGGTCATCGGATCGGATCACCCGCCACGCAACCCACCACACCTTCGAGTTCTCCACCGCCAAGTTACTCGCTAACCTGGTTCGGGTGACCCCACAGGCGCGCGCGGCACTCAAGCCCGACGTCCGCGAGCTGTCACGCACGATGGCCCGGGCCTTTTACGACGACCCGGTCATGACCTGGCTGCTTCCCGACGACAAGGCCCGGACCGCCCAGCTGTACCGGTTGTTCGCGACGATGACGCGCCACCACCATCTGTCGCGCGGCGGTGTTGAGGTGGCCTGCGAGGGCGGCGGCATCGGTGCGGCGGCTCTGTGGGATCCGCCGAATCAATGGCGGGAGACGCGCCGTGGGGCGCTGGCGATGACCCCGGCATTCCTTCGGGTGTTCGGCTTCCGGATGGCGATGGGACGCGCCGTGCAGGAAGAGATGAAGCGCGCGCATCCCGAAGAACCGCACTGGTATCTGGCTGCCATTGGCAGCGATCCAACGGTCCGCGGCCACGGCTTCGGTCACGCCCTGCTGCGCTCACGGCTGGACCGCTGTGACGCCGAATACTGTCCGGCCTATCTGGAGTCGACCAAACCCGAAAACGTGCCCTATTACCAACGTTTCGGATTCACCGTCACCGGCGAGATCACGCTGCCAAACGGCGGGCCGCCCCTGTGGCCGATGTGGCGCGAACCGAGGTAGGGAACCACTGCGATGTCGCCGACGAGCACCGGGTGGACGTCGCGAGAACGCTCTTGCGCCTCAGGGATTGCTTCGCCAGCCGGCGACACCGACAGCGATCATCCGCAGCTGCTTGATGGCGATTCGCCGGATCTCTTCGAGTGCCTCGGAGCTGGAAGCGTCCTCGATTGCCTCGGCGGTGACGATCATCGCGTTGACGAACAGGGTCGCCAGCACGTTCAGGTCCTCCGTGCTCCATTCGTTCAGCCCCGGGAAGCGCGCTAGGTCGGTAGCCAGCTCGGAGGTGATCAGCCGGATCTCGGTGCGGATGGCGTACCGCAAGACGCTGAGCCCGCTGGAGCGTTCCCGGCCAATGAGGCGCCAGTGCTCGCGGCGTTCGGCGACGCTGGCGACCAGGATCTCGACGGAGGATTCGATCACGCGGTTGGGATCGAGCCTGCCGGCGCGCGCACCGCGCAGCGTGTCCCGCAACGTGCGAAACGACTCGTCGATCAGGACCAATCCGAGGGCCTCCATCGACTCGAAGTGCCGGTAGAACGCCGCGGGCACGATCCCGGCCTCCCGGGTTACCTCACGAAGGCTTAGGCCGCTGAAGCTACGGTCTCCGAGCAGCTTGAGGGCGGCGGCGATGATGGCCCGCCGGGTCGCTTCCTTGCGCTCCTCCCGTGACGGGCTATCGCGGTTACGGTCCCGGCCCGATCGCTGCGGCCGTGAGCTAGGAGTACGGTCGTTCACTGTGTGAACTCTACCACAGCGCTGCGGAAATCCTTGACGACCAGCATGCTAAGAACACACCGTGTACATATGTTCACTCAATCTTTGACGAAGCGAGTCCTGGGTTCGGACCTGGTCGGCCTGCTCACCGGCCCACATGGCGTCGACCGCTACACCGAGCTGGTCGCGCCCACCTGGACTCGGGACGAGGCCCGCGCCAAGGTCGTCGACGTGCGGCGGACCACGCCGCGCAGCGTCACCCTGACACTGGCTCCGAACCCCGCCTTCACCGCCGCCCACACCGTCAAGGCCGGGCAGTACGTCAACCTCACCGTCGACATCGATGGCCGCCGGCACACCCGCTGCTATTCACCGGCCAACGCCGAGGGCAGCCGCCACCTCGAGCTGACCATCGGTCGCCACGACGGCGGGCTGGTCTCGACCTACCTGCACGAGCGTGCCCACCGCGGCATGGTGGTCGGCCTGGCCGGGGTCGGCGGCGACTTCGTGTTGCCCGCGCCGGGGTCGCATGGGAGACCGCGGCGGATCCTGTTCGTGTCCGGCGGCAGCGGCATCACGCCCGTCATGGCGATGCTGCGCACGCTGGTCGCCGAGCGTCACCCGGGCGAGATCGCCTTCGTGCACTACGCGCGCGCCGCCGCGGAGGCGTGCTACCGCATGGAGCTGGCCGCCATGACTCGGGTGCGGGTGCTGCACGGCTACACCCGATCGGACGGCGGAGACTTGGCCGGTCGTTTCGGCCCGCAGCACCTGGCAGCGGCGATGCCGTCACCCGACGCGGTGTTCGTGTGCGGGCCAACCGCTTTGGTCGAGGCCGTCCAGAAACACTGCGAGAACGTCCACACCGAGAGCTTCGTGCCGCCGGTGTTCGAGCCGCCGGAGAATCCGTCAGGCGGCCGAGTGACGTTCGCGGACAGCGGGATTAGCGTCGTCGACGACGGTCGTTCGCTGCTCGAACAAGCGGAATCGGCCGGCCTGACACCGGAGAACGGCTGCCGGATGGGCATCTGCCACACGTGCACCCGGCGCAAGAGCGCCGGGACCGTGCGCAACCTGGTCACCGGCGCGGTCTCGACGCAGCCCTACGAGGACGTGCAGATCTGCGTGTCCGCCCCCGTCGGCGATGTCGAGCTGGCCCTGTAACCCAATGACATTGCACGACCGTGAATCACGCGACAGCCGCACGTCGTGTCGTGTCGCGCGGTTCACAGTCGTGAAGAAAGGAAAAACCATGTCACACAACAAGATCACGCTGACCCCCGAGCAGGCCGACGCATTCGGCCGCGAACTCGACGCCATCAAGGAACGCGTGATGGCCGACCTCGGCGAAAGAGACGCCGACTACATCCGCCGCGTCATCAAGGCCCAGCGCGCGCTGGAAGTGGGCGGGCGCGTCCTGCTGTTCCTGCCGCCGGCCTGGCCGGCGGGGACCGCGATGCTGGGCCTGTCGAAGATCCTGGACAACATGGAGATCGGCCACAACGTCATGCACGGGCAGTACGACTGGATGCGTGACCCCGCGATCTCCGGCCGCTCGTTCGAGTGGGACACCGCCTGCCCGGCCGATCAGTGGCGTCATTCGCACAACTACATGCACCACACGCACACCAACATCGTGGGAATGGACCGCGACATCGGCTACGGCATCCTGCGCATGAGCGAAGACCAGCCCTGGCAACCGTACTTCCTGGGCAACCCGGTCTACGCGTTCTTGCTGATGGTGTTGTTCCAGTACGGAGTCGCCTTGCACGAACTGGAAACCGAGCGCATTCGCTCGGGCGAGATCACGCTCGCCGACAAGCGTGAGACGCTGAAGGCCATCTGGAAAAAGACGCGCCGGCAAACGCTCAAGGACTACGTCGCCTTCCCGCTGCTGGCCGGGCCGTTCGCGCCGTTCGTGTTCGCCGGCAATCTGACGGCCAACCTGATGCGCAACGTGTGGTCGTACATGATCATCTTCTGCGGCCACTTCCCGGACGGCACCCAGGAATTCACCGTCGAGGAGACCCAGGACGAGTCGCGCGGCATGTGGTACTTCCGTCAGGTGCTCGGTTCGGCGAATCTGACCGGCGGCAAGATCTTTCACCTGCTGTCCGGCAACCTGTCACATCAGATCGAACACCATCTGTTCCCGGACATGCCGGCCCGTAAGTATGCCGAGGTCGCGCCCGAGGTGCAAGAAATCTGCGAGCGTTACGGGATTCCCTACAACCGTGGACCGCTGCTGCGGCAGTTCGGCACGGTCGTCCGCAAGATCGTCAGGCTGACCTTCCCGGAGCGGGGTGAGCCTGCGCTGACGGCGCCGAGCCTGCGCCCAGCGTGTGTCTCCTCGACCGCGGGTAACCCTGGACGCAGTCTCGATCGACCGGCCTAATCCACGTCCGTCGGCGCTTCCGACACGTTCACGAGCTTCACCTCGGGCCGCGCGGGCACCCCGTCGGCGAGAAACCACCGAAATGCGAGGTTGCCACGCGGATAGCCCAGCGCCGTAACTGAATTCGGGTGGGCAGTCGTCCCGCGGGACAAGACGATCGTCACGGAACCGTCACCATTGAGCGCCGCGCTGTGGCCGTTGACGGAGCAACGGACATCGGGGCCCTCCGCCGCGCCGTGGGTGGCCATGAATTGGTTCCACACCACTAGGTTCCAAAACCTGCACGACGGGGGTCGGTGCGTGATGACGAGCGCCTCGTCGTCGTCGAGCACGAAGCTGCCGTAGGAGTAGCAGGCGTCGCGCGCCGACCAGCCGAAGTTGGCGTCGGGAACTTGGTAGGGATCGGCGAATTGGTTTGCAGCGTGCTCGGTTTCGTGCCCCAGCGCGTGCTTGTCGTCGACCCGTGTTCCGACGGCCAGCGGCACGATGGCGAACATGGTGCGCATCCACGCGGCAGTCGCCCGCAGGCGTGCCGCGGTCTCCGCGTCGCCGTGTCGGATCGGCTCCAGCTCGTCGAGCGCCTCGATGTGCCAGGTAACCGGGCGGCCGGTCAGCGGATCCGCCTGGTAGTCACGGGTCATCAGCACGGCCGCGTCGGGTGTGGGAGGGAACTCAAAGCTGAAGTTGCCGTCGGCATCGATATCGAGATCGGTGTCGCGGACGATTGCGACGATCCGGTCCGACCACGCGCCGGGCGACGGTTCGTTGTAGGTGGTGACCGAGAAGTACACGCTGTCACCCTTGTTGCCGCTGACGCGGTAGCGCCGCCGCGGATCGACCGGGCAGATGAAGTAGTAAGCGTCGGTGTTGTCACCGCCCCATCGGCGGTCGCGACGAAACGGCGTGTTCACCGCGACGAACTGTGGCCGACCCGGCTCGGCGAACAGGTAGGTGTCGAAGGCCACGCCCAGGGTGGTGGCGAGCATCCGGTAGCCGTCGGCAATGTGCCGGTCGTCGGTCACCGCACGGTCGCCCTCCAGGAACGAGCGGTCAAGGTCTCCGAGGGTCGTGAGCAGCTCCTTCCAAGCGGCAGTCGATTCGTGCGTCATGCGCCAATTCCCTTCAGGAGCAACGTGGTTGTGCGATCGACCCAGGCGTCGTCGAGTTCGGCGGCGCGCGTGAGCAGGGCCAGCAGTGTGACACCGGCGATTGCCTCGGCAAGTTCGGCGGCGGCGACGTCGGCGCGGACTTCACCCCGCGCCGCGGCGCTTGCAAGCCACGCGACCAGGCCGCCGCCAATGATGTCGGCGAACCGCTCCAGCAGTGCCGAATGCAGGGTCGGATCCGCTGCCATCTCGCCGACCAGCCCCGGCAGGGCCGCCTTGGCCGCCGGTGTCGTCAGGAAAGCCATTGTGCGGCGCACCATCTCACGCAGGTCCTCGGGTGTAGATCCGCTATCGGGGATTTCGGTTGCGGCGCCGATCGGGAACACCGCCTCGTGCACGAGGTGCGCCTTGCTCGGCCAACGCCGGTAGATCGCGGGCTTGCTGGTGCCGGCTCGCGCGGCGATGGCGGCGACCGAAAGGCCCGGATAACCGGTTTCGGCGAGCAGCTCGACTGTCGCGCGAAGCACCGCGCCGTCGATACGGGGGTCACGAGGCCGGCCAAATTCAACTACCATTACGTAACTCAGAGTAACATAAGTCGGCGTGACGCAAGTCCGCCTCGACGACCTCGCCCGGCCGCGATTCGGCGCCGAGGCCCGGCAGATCCTGGACATGATGGCCGCGATGGCGCCCAATTGCCCGCTGGATGCCGAGGCGCTGCACGCGCGCGCCAGTGCCGACACCGGCCTGCACGATTTCGGTCCGGGAGACTACCGAGAACGACTCGATGTCTACCTCGCCGCGCTGCGTGACGTCGACGGGCTGCACGACGCCGGCGCGGTCAACTTCTACGCGCAACTGCTGCAGTTGCTCAAGAACCGGCTGCTGCTGACCGACCTGCTGCGCCGCCATCCGGAGATCGACGACATCGAACTGCGATCGCCGGTGGTGATCGCGGGGCTACCCCGCACCGGCACCACCCACCTGCACAACATGCTGGCGGCAGCGCCCACCTTCCGCACGATGCCGTACTGGGAAAGCGTCGAGCCATTCCCGTTGCCGGCCGAGGCTGCAGCCGAGCCCGATCCACGGCGGACGCGGACGGACGTCGCGGTCGGGGTGATCAACACGGTGATGCCGCATTTCGCACTCATGCACGAGATGACCACCGATCACGTCCACGAGGAGATCCAGCTGCTGGCCAACGACTTCTCGACGATGCTCTTCGAGACGCTCGCCGACGTGCCTCGCTGGCGCGACTACTACCAAGCCCACGACCAGACGCCCCACTACGAATACCTCGCCCGGCAGCTCAAGGCGATGCAGTTTCTGCGCGGCGGGCGGCGCTGGCTGCTCAAGTCGCCCCAGCACCTCGAGCAGGTGCCGGTGCTCGATCGTGTCTTCCCCGACAGCATTGTCGTGTTCACGCACCGCGACCCGGTGCCGGTGGCGCTGTCGATGATCGCGATGATCACCTACTCCGCCCGCATGCACCGCTCACCGGTTCCGGTCGAGCGGATCGCGGATTACTGGATCGAGCGTCTCGAACGGATGCTCATCGCACTCATCGGTGACCGGGACACCATCGGCCCGGACCGTTCGATCGATGTCCGTTTCGATGACTTCATGGCCAACGAATTCGGTGTCGCTGAGCGGGTGTACGCCCTGGCCGGCGAACCGTTCACCGAAGCAGTACGCACGGCCACCGCCGACTATCTGTCGGGCCACCGGCGCGGCCGGCTGGGCAGCGTCGAAACGTCGTGTGCGATGTTCGGGCTCACCGAGGGGAACCTGCGTGCCCGGTTCGCGCCCTATGTCGAGCGGTTCCTGGCATAGCCTGCCAGCATGACCACAATGCCCGCCCTGGAAGGCGTCGAACACAGGTATGTCGATGTCGGCGACGGCGTCACGATCCACGTGGCGGACGCCGGCCCGGCGGATGGGCCGGCGGTGATGCTGGTGCACGGTTTCCCGGAGAACTGGTGGGAGTGGCACGAGCTGATCGGCCCGCTGGCCGCCGACGGCTACCGCGTGCTGTGTCCCGACCTGCGCGGCGCCGGTTGGAGTTCGGCGCCCCGCTCGCGGTATCTGAAGAGCGAGATGGCCGACGATCTCGCCGCGGTGCTGGACCGGTTGGGCGTCGAATCGGTCAAACTCGTCGCGCACGACTGGGGCGGACCCATCGCATTCATCATGATGCTGCGTCATCCCGCGAAGGTGACCGGATTCTTCGGGCTGAATACCTCGGCGCCGTGGGTGCGCCGCGACCTCGGGACGCTCCGGCACCTGTGGCGGTTCTGGTACCAAATCCCGATGTCGCTGCCGGTGATCGGCCCCCGGCTGATCGCCGATCCCAAGGCCCGCTACTTCCGGATGTTGGCGTCCTGGGTGGGTGGCGGGTTCAGCGTGCCCGACGAGGATGTGCGGATCTACGTCGATCGCATGCGCCAGCCTGGGCACGCGGTTGCCGGCTCGCGGTGGTATCGCACCTTTCAGACTTCGGAGATGCTGCGCTGGATGCTCGGTGAATACGATGACGCTCGAGTCGACGTTCCGGTGCGCTGGCTGCACGGCACCGGCGATCCGGTGCTCACGCCCAACCTGCTGCGCGGATATGAGGACCGCGCAAGCGATTTCGAGGTTGAACTGGTCGACGGCGTCGGCCATTGGATCATCGAGCAGCGACCCGAGCTGGTGCTGGACCGGGTCCGGGCCTTCCTTCACATCGAAACGTGAACGACTGTTACTCGACCCCGATCGTGACTTGGGTGGACTTGATGAATACGGTGGCGGGCTGACCGACCTTGAGGCCCAAGTCGATTGCGGCATCCTTGGTGACCGAGGACGTGACGACCTGATCTCCGCCGTCGAGCTTGACTTTGACGATCGCCATCACGCTGCCGAGGTTGACCTCGGTGATCGTGCCCCTGAGCTGGTTCCGGGTCGATAGCCGCATCGCAGGCCTCCTGAAGTCGACGGTTCGCGACGAGCCTAGTGGCGAGGGCCGAGCAACGCGATCGACGCATCGACGGCCGGCTCGACGATCTCCCGCACGGGTCGTCCGTCTTCGACGGCAACCGCGGTCAGTTCCCGCAGCCCGCCCAGCAGGATCACCGCCAGCGGCATATTCAGCGGCGGCAGATCCGCCCGCCGGAACCCGGCGCTCGCGCTGAGCTCGATCAGCAGGCCGGTCAGCAGTTCCGTCCCGCGGCGCTGGACGGGACGCGCGACGTCGCCGAGCGGCGGCAGCTCACGAATCCAGCTCAGTGTGAGGGCCGGCCGCGACTCGATATGGCTGACGAATGCCTCGACCGCTTGCCGAATCTGCCGCTGCCAGTCGGCGTCGGGATCGACCGCCGCCCGGATGCTCTTGGCCAGCGTCTCGTTGTCGGCCAGCAATAGCTCCTGAAAGCACTGTTCCTTGCTCGCGAACTGGTCGTAGAAGGTGCGCTTCGAGGTGCGTGCGTGGCGGACGATGTCGGCGACGGTGGTGGCGCGGTAACCACGCTCGTCGATCGAGGCGGCCAGGCCGTCGAGCAGCCGCGACCGAAACGGATCGCCATCGTCGAGGACCGCGTCGGCGGCCGCTGCCGTCGCTGACGTCATCGTGGCGGCCCCTCTCATGAACCCAGTCTTGTCAGCCTTGGTACCAAAGAGTACCGTACCGTGATGAGCCCGTGGTACACGGTGGTACCAGGCCGCGCTCGACTCTGAACAGTCGGGGCAGACGTTGGGAGCGATACGTCGATGAGTCAAGCAATCACCGATGCGCCGGCACCGCCCGAACTCAGGTTGCCCCCCGCGGTCCGAGTTCCAAAACCGGTCCAGGGCCTGGCTTTTGCGACGGCGCGGCAGTCGATGTTTCGATGGTGCGCTCGCCGTTACGGCAAGGTCTTTGCGCTGAACGTCCCGGTCTACGGCCGCATCGTGGTGGTGTGTGACACCCAGCTGGCCAAGCAGATCTTCACCACCAGCCCAGAGGTATTGGCCAACATCCAGCCCAACCTGAGCCGGCTGTTCGGCTCCGGTTCGGTGTTCGGGCTCGACGGTGACGATCATCGCCGTCGGCGACGGCTGCTGGCGGCGCCGTTCCACGGCAAGGGCATCAAAAATTACGAGGCCATCATCGAAGAGGAGACCCTGCGCGAGACCGCCGATTGGCCGGAGGGGCGGCCGTTCGCAACGTTGCCGTCGATGATGCACATCACGCTCAACGCCATCCTGCGCGCGGTCTTCGGGGCCGGCGGCACCGAACTCGACGAGCTGCGCCGGGTCATCCCGCCGTGGGTCACCCTGGGTTCGCGAATGGCCGTGCTGCCGATGCCGCAACGGACCTATGGCCGCCACAGCCCGTGGGGCCGACTGGCCGAGTGGCGGCGCCAATACGACCTCATCATCGACAAGCTGATCGAGTCCGAGCGCGCGGACCCGAACTTCGCCGATCGGACCGACGTGCTGGCGCTGATGCTGCGCAGCACCTACGACGATGGTTCAAGGATGTCGCGCAAGGACATTGGCGACGAACTGCTGACGCTGCTGGCCGCCGGACACGAAACCACCGCAGCCACCCTGGGCTGGGCGTTCGAGCGGATTACCAGGCATCCGGACGTGCTGGCTGCCCTGGTCGAGGAGGCCGATAACGGTGGCCAGGAGCTGCGTCAAGCGACGATCCTCGAAGTCCAACGGGCCAGAACCGTTATCGATTTCGCAGCTCGTCGCGTTTACCCTCCGGTCTACCAATTGGGCGAGTGGGCGGTTCCCCACGGGTATTCGATCATCGTCAGCATCGCGGAGATACACGACGACCCCGACGTCTTCCCCGATCCGGATCGCTTCGACCCGTACCGCTACATCGGAACCAAGCCGTCGGCTTTCGCCTGGATCCCGTTCGGCGGCGGCACCCGTCGTTGTGTGGGGTCCGCGTTCGCCAACATGGAGATGGATGTGGTGCTGCGAACGGTGTTGCGCGACTTCACCATCGAGACCACCACGGCGCCGGGGGAGCGGATGCACTCCCGGGGTGTTGCCTACACCCCGAAGGACGGCGGCCGGGTCGTGGTGCGTCGCCGCCAACGCGGGTAGCCTCGCCGGCGCGCGATCGAGGCTGCGGTGACGGCGTCGAGTCTGCGTTCAGCGCCCGAATCCAGAGGCGAAGCCCGCCGTCAGTTCAGGGTCGGTGTCGTCGTTGCCCGTCGGGGCAGCTTCCAGCCGGGGCGGACGTAGTGGCAGGTGTACCCGTTGGGGTAGCGCTGCAGGTAGTCCTGATGCTCGGGCTCGGCCTCCCAGAAGTCGCCGGCCGGGCTGACCTCGGTCACCACACTTGCGGGCCATAGCCCGGACGCCTCGACGTCGGCGATGGTGTCCAGCGCGATTCGCCTTTGCTCGTCGTCGAGGTAGAAGATGGCGGACCGGTAGCTGGTCCCCCGGTCGTTGCCCTGCCGGTTCTTCGTTGTCGGATCGTGGATTTGGAAGAAGAACTCCAGCAGCGTCCGGTAATCGGTAACGGCGGGGTCGTAGACGATCTCGACGGCCTCGGCGTGCGTGCCGTGGTTGCGGTAGGTCGCGTTGGGGGTGTCGCCGCCGCTGTAGCCGACGCGGGTGGAGATCACCCCGGGCTGCCTGCGGATCAGGTCCTGCATTCCCCAGAAGCAGCCGCCGGCGAGGATCGCTTTGCGGGCGCTTGCCACGTGGTGCCCTCCTTACCGGCCTGCCATCCGATGATGGTGCCCAGGCTACACTCCGCCGATGAGGTGTAACGGCGCGTGAGCCGCCCGGCGTTTTCCCGCGGCGAACTGTCGGCCGCGTTCGAGAGGTTCGAGCGGACGGTCGCCCGCGCCGCCGAGACGCGGGACTGGGACGCCTGGGTCGAGCAGTACACGCCCGACGTCGAGTACATC
This sequence comes from Mycobacterium lacus, assembly GCF_010731535.1. Classification (NCBI taxonomy): domain Bacteria; kingdom Bacillati; phylum Actinomycetota; class Actinomycetes; order Mycobacteriales; family Mycobacteriaceae; genus Mycobacterium; species Mycobacterium lacus. Next base: position 4,344,452 of record NZ_AP022581.1, on the reverse strand, counting down.
GAGCATGCGGCGGGCACCATGCGGGGCCGCGAGCAGGTGCGGGCCTGGATCCAGCAAACGATGACGACCTTCCCGGGCAGTCACATGGTGGCGTTTCCGTCGTTGTGGTCGGTCATCGACGAGTCCACCGGGCGGATCATCTGTGAATTGGACAACCCGATGCGCGACCCCGGCGATGGCAGCGTGATCGGCGCGACGAACATCTCGATCATCACGTATGCCGGCGACGGCCGGTGGTGCCGTCAGGAGGACATCTACAACCCGTTGCGCTTCCTCAAGGCGGCGCTGAAGTGGTGCCGCAGGGCGCAGGAACTGGGCACGCTGGACGCGGACGCCGCACGGTGGTTGCGCGAGAACGGCGGGCAACAGTGAACACGAAACCCAAGTTGGTCATCGGCGCGAATGGCTTCCTGGGCTCGCATGTGACCCGCCAGCTCGTTGCCGACGGCGCACAGGTGCGGGTGATGGTGCGCCCGACCGCCAACACCCGCGGCATCGACGACCTGACCCGATGTACGCGCTTTTATGGCGACGTGTTCGACACCGCCACCGTGGCCGAGGCGATGGACGGCTGCGACGACGTGTACCACTGCGTCGTCGACACCCGCGCGTGGTTGCGCGACCCGGCGCCGCTGTTTCGCACCAACGTGGAAGGCGTGCGCAACGTCCTCGATGTGGCCAAGGACGCTGGCCTGCGCAGGTTCGTCTTCACCAGCACCTATGCGACGGTTGGCCGCCGCCCCGGGCATGTGGCCACCGAACCCGACCGGGTAGACACCCGCAAGGTGACGCCGTACGTTCAATCCCGGGTTGCGGCCGAGGATTTGGTGATGGACTACGTCGCCAACCACGGTCTGCCCGCCGTCGCGATGTGCGTTTCGACGACCTACGGCAGCGGGGACTGGGGCCGAACCCCGCACGGCGCCTTCATCGCCGGCGCGGTCTTCGGCAAGCTGCCGTTCCAGATGAACGGCATCCAACTGGAGGCCGTCGGAGTCGACGATGCCGCCCGGGCGCTGATCCTGGCCGCCGAACGCGGTCGTAACGGCGAGCGCTACCTCGTCTCGGAACGCATGATCCGGTTGAAAGACGTCGTGCGGATCGCGGCGGATGAGGCCGGCGTGCCGCCGCCGCGGCGGTCGATCTCGCTACCCATGCTCTACGCGCTGGGCGCGGTGGGCAGCCTGAGGGCCCGGCTCACCGGCAAGGACGCCGAACTGAGCCTGGCATCGGTGCGGATGATGCGCGCCGAAGCCGACGTCGATCACGGCAAGGCCGTCCGCGAGTTGGGCTGGCAGCCCCGCCCGGTCGAGGAATCGATCCGCGAGGCCGCCCGCTTCTGGGCCGCGATGCGCAAGACCAGCAAGAAATAGCGCGGCAACCCAATTCGAATAGGCTCGCGCACGTGGACCGGGTTCACGTCGACCTCCGCGGACCCTCGCAGACCATGCTGGCGACGCTGTACGCCAGGGCGCTCGATGCCGACCTGCCGAGCCCGATTCTGGGCGATCGGTACGCCAAAGAGACCGTCGCGCGCATCGACTACGACTGGTCGAAAACCGCCATCACGCCGCGCAATTCGGCATCGGTGACGACCCGGGCGGCCCACTTCGACGCCTGGGCTCGGCAATTTCTTGCGGTACACCCGAAGGCGGTGGTGTTGCACGTAGGCTGCGGGCTGGACAGTCGATACTTCCGGCTGCAGCCGGGTCCGGACGTTCAGTGGTACGACGTCGACCAACCCGAGGTCGCCCAGTTGTGCACCAGGTTCTACCCCGCTGCGGAGCACTACCACGTCATCGGGGTGTCGGTCACCGATCCGGCCTGGCTGGCCGAGATTCCCGACGACCGGCCCACGCTGATGATCGGTGAGGGGCTGACCATGTACCTGAGCGAGCAGGACGGCGTTGCGCTGTTGCGACGGGTGGTCGATCGCTTCCCGTCCGGCGAATTGCAGTTCGACGCGTTCAACCGGCTGGGCATCAAGTCGCAATGGATGAACGCCGTGGTGCGCCGATCGGGATCAACGCTGCGCTGGGGCATCGACGGACCCGGGGACATCCTCGAGGCCGTGCCCGGTACCCGGCTGCTGTCCTGGCTCCGCTGGTTCGAATCCGACAACGTCGGACGACTGCCGTGGGTTTACCAGATGATGGGCAGAATCATGTCGCTGGTTCCCGCCCTGGCCAATATGGCGCAATATCATCGCTACGCGTTCGGTATGCCCTGACCGGCCAGTGGGCGGCGCCGGGAATGTTGACGGTCGCCAGGCGTTGCAACTCCCATGAGCCATCGGAAAGTCTTAGAACCCAATGCCGGGCACCCGATCACCATCGAGCCGACCAAGGGGCGGGTGCAGGTTCGCGTCAACGGCGAACTGGTCGCCGACACCTCCGCGGCGCTGGCATTGCAAGAGGCCACTTTGCCTGCGGTGCAATACATTCCGCTTGCCGACGTCGTTCAAGAGCGGCTGACCCGGACGGACACCAGCACCTACTGCCCGTTCAAGGGCGAAGCCAGCTACTACAGCGTGACCACTGCGGCCGGCGACACCGTCGACGATGTGATCTGGACGTACGAACGGCCCTATCCCGCGGTCGCCGCGATCGCCGGGCATGTGGCGTTCTACCCCGACAAAGCCGACGTCAGCATCGTTCCCCGGTAGCTCCCCCTACGGGATACACCTCCGCCAGGGCCTGCGTGTCGCTGTATTCGCGCAGCGACACGATCACGCCGTCGCGGGTCTCGAAGATGCACACGAACGGGCTGTCGTATCGGGTGCCGTCGGCGGTAACGCCGTCGACCTGCCCCTCGACCACCACCGTCTCCCCCTCGTTGACGCAGCGGATGAACTCGATGTTGACCTCGAAGGCCTTTTTGCGTCGCTCCACCGCTCCCCGCAAAGTCGCCTTGTCGAATGCGGTGCGCGTGACGATGCTCCAGTAAGTGAAGTCGTCGCTGAGCAGTGCGAACCCCTCGTCCAGATCCCCGCCTTCGCAGAGGCTCTGCAGAAACATCCATGCCAGTTCGGCCTGCGGGTCGTCGAACGGCGTCGTCACAACCGCCATCCTGGCTTGCGAGATAGTTCGTGGTCAATTTGACGGGGATTAGGAGTCATCGGGTTGCAGACCGCACGCACTGTTTCATTCCCCGGGGCGGCCAGCTTCGGGCATACCCTGGCACCGCTGCGCCGCGGCCGCGGTGATCCGTGCTTCCGGGTCACCGGCGACGGCAGCATCTGGCGGACCAGCCTGCTGCCCACCGGATCCGTCACCGCGCGGATCAGCCGCGCGGGGTCCGCCGCGGCACACTGCGTGGCCTGGGGCGACGGCGCCCAGCAGTTCATCGACATGCTGCCGGCGATGTTGGGCGCCGACGACGACGCCTCGGATTTCGTCCCGCGAGACCCGACGGTGGTCGCTGCCTGCCGACGGGTTCCGCACTTGCGCCTGGGCCGCAGCGGACGCGTGGTGGAAGCGCTGATCCCGGCGATCATCGAGCAGCGGGTGCCCGGCGCCGACGCGTTTCGGTCGTGGCGCGTGCTGGTTTCCAGGCACGGGACGCCAGCCCCGGGTCCGGCGCCGGACGGGATGCGGGTGCCGCCGTCAGCCGAGGCGTGGCGGCGCATCCCGTCCTGGGAATTCCACCGCGCCAATGTGGACCCGGGGCGGGCGCGGACGGTGGTGGGCTGCGCGCGGCGGGCGGAGTCGCTGGAACGGTTGGTCTCGTTGCCGGCGGCGCAGGCACGCGAAGCGCTGACGTCGCTGCCCGGGGTAGGGGTGTGGACGGCGGCTGAGGTCGCGCAACGGGCGTTCGGCGACGCCGACGCGCTGTCGCTGGGCGACTACCACCTTCCGAAGATGGTCGGCTGGACGCTGCTGGGCCGTCCGGTCGACGACGCCGGCATGCTCGAGCTGCTGGAACCGATGCGACCCCACCGGCATCGAGTGGTCCGTTTGCTCGAAGCCAGTGGGCTGGCGTACGAACCACGCCGCGGGCCCCGGCTGCCGGTGCAGAAGATCCGCCAGCTCTAGCCGTGGCCCGGCCAAGTCAGCCCCCGCCACAGGCCCGACGAGCGCGTTCGGCCGCGGCGGTCTCGCGGTTCAGCCGCTGCGCCTCGTAGATGGTGACGTTCGTGCGCGACATCAGCAACGAGGCGATCCCTACCGCGATGATCGCTCCGGGCACCACGGAGAACGAACCGGTCATCTCCGCGACCATGATCATGATGGCCAGCGGCGCGCGTGCGACGCTGCCGAAACAGGCCATCATCCCGACGACGACGAAGATCCCCGGCGCCTCGGGTACCCCCGGCAGCCCGGACAGCTCACCCAGGCGCCACGTCGCGGCGCCGACGAAGGCGCCGATGACGATTCCGGGACCAAACAGCCCGCCGGACCCGCCGGTGCCGATCGACAGCGAGGTGGCGAGGATTTTGGCGATCGGCAGGACGACGATGATCCACAACGGGATCGCCATCAGCGACCCCCGATCGGCGGCCAGCTGCGCCCAGCCGTAGCCGCTGCTCAGGATCTGGGGGATCAGCAGTCCTAAGAGTCCGACCAACAATCCGCCGATCGCCGGTTTGAGCACTTGGCCGCCGGGAAGCCGGTGGGTGACCGCCACCGACGCGTGGAAGATGCGGGCGTACAGGTAGCCGACGGCGGCGGCGACCAGGCCGATGACCACGAACCACAGCAGCGGCCAAGCTCTTTCGAAGCGATACTCGGCATCGATGTAGCCGAATAGCGGGTCGAAGCCCAGGAATGCGCCGAGCACGGCGTATGCCGTGCCGGCCGTGATGAAACCGGGCAGCAGGGCCCGGTAGTCGAAGTCGTCGCGGTAGCCGATCGACGCGGCCAGCACCGCCCCGCCCAGCGGGGCGGCAAAGATGGCGCCGATGCCGGCGCCGATGCCCAGCGCCACCGCGGTCCGGCCGTCCTCGTCGGACAGATCGAGCCGACGGGTCAGCAACGAGCTGAAGCCGGCCGAGATCTGCGCCGTCGGGCCCTCGCGGCCGGCTGAACCGCCCGAGCCGATGGTCAGCGCGCTGGCGACCATCTTCACCAGCACCGCCCGCGTACGGATGGCGCGGGGATCGGTGTGTACCGCATCGATCGCTTCGTCGGTGCCGTGACCGGTGGCCTCCGGGGCCACCTTGGCCACGATCAGCGCCGACAGCAGCGCACCACCCGTCGTCACCAACGGAATCGCCCACGCACGTGGGAAGCCGGCCGACCCCCGGCCACCGCCTTCCCCGACGGGAGTGGGGACGTGGTATTCCGCCAGGTAGCCGAGCAGAAATTCGCCGGTGTACCGCAGCGCCAGGTAGAAGACCACCGCTCCCAGGCCCGCGATCACGCCGATCGTGATTCCCAGCAGGAACCACTTGCGCAAGTAGCCCGCGTTCCTGATGGAAGCGCCGAACCGTCCGCCGGCGGCCTCGGGCGGGGCTGTCCCCGGTTCCGGCCCGGGCTCTGGTTCTTCTGGCGACTCGTCGGTCACGGTGCGGACCCCTCAAGCACCCAGCCATCCTATGGCAACCGGGAATAATCGGACTTGGGTCCGGTTGCCTCGCGACGCGGTGGTTGACAGTCGGGGATGGCATGATACGTATCGAGATCAAGTCCGTCAAGATCGAAAAGGATGCGCCCTTTTCCACGGCATCCAGCTATGGGTGAAGCTGCCGCTTCGGGAGCCGGCATTTCACCACGGACCGTGTGTGATGAACTCCCGGGCCGAGGTGATCCAGGCGCTCGAGGACTACCAAACTGGGAAGTTCCGTAGCATCTGCGCGAACGCCCTGATGCCGGACCTTTGGGGGTGGCACACTTTAACAATGCCGCTCACGGCGAGTCGAGGCCCGGGTCGTCCTCCGGCGGCGAGGGCAGACGAGACGCGGAAACGTATCGTGCGCGCCGCACGCCAGGTGTTCAGCGAACGTGGTTACGACGGCGCGACTTTCCAGGAGATCGCCGTCCGCGCCGACCTGACCCGACCCGCGATCAATCACTACTTCTCCAGCAAGCGGGCGCTGTACATGGACGTGGTGGAACAAACCAACGAACTCGTCGTGGCGGCCGGCATCGAACGCGCGCGTCGCGAGCCCACCCTGATGGGGCGGCTGTCGGTGATGGTCGCCTTTGCGATGGAGGCTGATGCCCAGCATCCTTCCTCTACGGCGTTTCTGGCCACCGCAGTGCTGGAATCACAGCGGCATCCGGAATTGAGTCGAACCGAAAACGACGCCGTGCGTACGAGTCGGGAATTTCTGGTCTGGGCCGTCAACGATGCGATCGAGCGCGGCGAACTCGCCGACGACGTCGATGTCCCGTTGCTGGCCGAGACGTTGCTGGTCGTGCTGTGCGGGGTCGGGTTCTATCTCGGCTTTGTCGGGAGCCACCGACAGATGCAAGCCATCACCGGGTCATTGCAGCAGCTGCTGGCCGGCACGCTGTGGCGGCCCCCGCCCGATCCCGCACGCCACGCGATCGAGCAGTGATGTAGCGCACAAAGCGCATAGCTTACCTAACTTTTTCGGTAGCATGGTCGCGACATGAGCAGCATGCGCACCCACGACGACACCTGGGACATCAAGACCAGCGTTGGCACCACCGCGGTCATGGTGGCCGCCGCCCGGGCCGTCGAAACCGACCGGCCCGACGCGTTGATCCGCGACCCGTACGCCAAGCTCCTGGTCGCCAACGCCGGCGCCGACGTCCTGTGGGAACTGATGCTCGACCCGTCGATGGTGACCAAGGTGGAGAAGGCCCTCGACGCCGAAACCGCGGCCACCGTCCAGCACCTGCGCAGCTACCAGGCGGTGCGGACAAACTTCTTCGACACGTACTTCACCAACGCCGTCACCGATGGGATCCGCCAGGTCGTGATCCTGGCGTCGGGACTGGATTCCCGCGCGTACCGCCTGGACTGGCCGGCCGGTACCACCGTGTACGAGCTCGATCAGCCCAAGGTGCTGGAGTACAAGTCCAAGACGCTGACGGACAACGGCGTGACGCCCACGGCCCTTCGCCGTGAGGTGCCCATCGACTTGCGTCAGGACTGGCCGGCCGCGCTGCGTGCCGCGGGTTTTGACTCGACGGCGCGCACCGCCTGGTTGGCCGAGGGGCTGTTGATGTACCTGCCGGCCGAGGCGCAGGACAAGCTCTTCGCCCGGATCGGCGAGCTGAGCCCCGCGGGCAGCCGGGTCGCGGCCGAGACCTCGCCCCTGCGCGGCGACCAGCGGCGGCAACAGATGCGCGAGCAGTTCAAAAAGGTGGCCGACGCGCTCGGCCATGAACAGACCGTCGACGTGCAGGAGCTGATCTACCACGACGAAAACCGCGCGATCCTCGCGGAGTGGCTCAACGACCACGGTTGGCGGGCCACGGCCTGCAGCGCGCCGGACGAGATGCGCCGCGTGGGCCGCTGGATCGAGGGCGTGCCGATGGCTGACGACAAGGACGCATTCGCCGAGTTTGTGACCGCGGAGCGGTTGTAGCCGCGGGCTCTGCGCGACGCGATCTTTCCTGTCGCCGTCCTACTGCCGCCTCTGCCGGGTGACTAGGATCACGGTTATCGCCGATGGGCGCCCATGCGCGGACAGCAGCGGGCGGCTCTGGGAAGGAAGGACAACGATGACCACCGAATCCCCGCCCCAAGCCGCACCCACGTCCGGTGCATCCCAGTCGACCGACGTCGCCGCGACGGTGGCTCGGCTTCGCAAGACCTTCGCCTCCGGGCGCACCCGCAGCATCGAGTGGCGTAAACGGCAGCTGCTCGCGCTGCAGAAGTTGATGGAGGAAAACGAGGACGCGATCGCCAAGGCGCTCGCCGAGGATCTCGACCGCAACCGGGTTGAGGCATTCATCGCCGACATCGCGACGACCGCCGCCGAGGCGAAATACGCGGCCAAGAGGGTGCACAGGTGGGCCCGCCGCAAATACCAGCTGCTCGAGGCGCCACAGCTGCCCGGGCGAGGCTGGGTGGAATACGAGCCCTACGGCACCGTGCTGATCATCGGCGCCTGGAACTACCCGTTCTACCTGACGCTCGGCCCGGCGGTCGGGGCGATCGCCGCCGGAAACGCCGTCATCCTCAAGCCCTCCGAAATCGCCGCGGCGTCGTCACGATTGATGGCCGAGCTGGTACCCCGGTATCTCGACCGCGACGCGATCGCGGTGATCGAGGGCGACGGGTCGGTGAGTCAGGCGCTGATCGCGCAGGGCCTGGACCGCGTCATGTTCACCGGCGGCACCGAGATCGGCCGCAAGGTCTACGAGGGCGCGGCGCCGCACCTGACCCCGGTCACGCTCGAGCTCGGCGGCAAGAGCCCGGTGATCGTGGCGGCCGACGCCGACGTGGACGTCGCGGCCAAGCGGATCGCCTGGATCAAATTGCTCAACGCCGGCCAGACCTGCGTCGCACCCGACTACGTGCTGGCCGACGCGACGATCCGCGACGAACTTGTCGGCAAGATCGGCGCCGCCATCACCAAGTTCCGGTCCCAGGACGACCCGCGCGGGTTGCGCATCGTCAACCGGCGCCAGTTCGACCGGTTGAGCGGTTACATTTCCGCGGCGGAAGCCGACGGGAAGAGCAAGGTCGCCCTCGGCGGCAAGTGCGACGCGTCGAGCCTGCGCATCCAACCGACCGTGATCGTCGACCCCGATCCGGAGGGGCCGCTGATGAAAAACGAGATCTTCGGACCGATCCTGCCGGTGCTCACCGTCCAATCCCTCGACGAGGCAATACGTTTCGTCAACTCACGGCCCAAGCCGCTGTCGGCGTACCTGTTCACCAAATCGCGCGAAACCCGGGAACGGGTCATCAAGGAGGTGCCCGCGGGCGGCATGCTGGTCAACCACCTGGCCTTCCAGGTGTCGACAGCCAAGCTGCCGTTCGGCGGCGTCGGCGCCTCGGGCATGGGTGCCTACCACGGCAAGTGGGGGTTCGACGAGTTCAGCCATCGCAAGTCGGTATTGACGAAACCGACTCGGCCCGACTTCTCGAAGATGATCTACCCGCCCTACACCGAGCGGGCGTTCAAGCTGGCGCGCAAGCTGTTTTGACGTTTCGACCCCGACCACGCAAACAACTGCAGAGAGGAACCTGATGCCCGGAGTGCAGGATCGCGTCATCGCCGTCACCGGAGCCGGTGGGGGTTTGGGCCGTGAATACGCCCTTGCCCTCGCCCGCGAGGGCGCGAGCGTCGTGGTGAACGACCTCGGCGGAGCCCGCGACGGCACGGGCTCCGGATCGGCGATGGCCGACCACGTCGTCGCCGAGATTCGCGACGCGGGCGGGCGCGCGGTCGCCAACTACGACAGCGTCGCCGAGCCCGCGGGCGCGGCGAACATCATCAAGACCGCGCTCGACGAGTTCGGCGCCGTGCATGGTGTGGTGAGCAACGCCGGCATCCTGCGCGACGGCACCTTCCACAAGATGTCCTTCGAGAACTGGGACGCCGTGCTCAAGGTGCACCTCTACGGCGGGTACAACGTCATCCGCGCGGCGTGGCCACACTTCCGGGAGCAGAGCTACGGCCGGGTCGTCGTCGCCACCTCCACCAGCGGGCTGTTCGGCAACTTCGGCCAGACCAACTACGGGGCGGCCAAGCTCGGCCTGGTCGGCCTGATCAACACGCTCGCGCTGGAGGGGGCCAAGTACAACATCCACGCCAATGCCCTCGCCCCGATCGCGGCCACCCGGATGACCCAGGACATCATGCCACCCGAGGTGCTGGAGAAGCTCACGCCCGAGTTCGTCGCGCCGGTGGTGGCCTACCTGTGCACCGAGGAATGCGCCGACAACGGATCGGTGTTCGTGGTGGGCGGCGGCAAGGTGCAGCGGGTCGCGTTGTTCGGCAACGACGGCGTTAATTTCGAGAAGCCGCCGACGGTGGCCGATGTCGCGGCTCAGTGGACCGAGATCACCGATCTATCCGGCGCACAAAAAGCCGGTTTCACGTTGTAGGGTAAATGAAAGCTTGTGTCGTAAAAGAGCTTTCCGGCCCGTCGGGCATCGTGTACACCGATATCGACGACGTCACCGGTGACGATGGCAACGTCGTCATCCAAGTACGCGCCGCGGGCGTGTGTTACCCCGACCTGCTGCTGAGCAAGGGTGAGTACCAACTGAAGTTACCGCCGCCGTTCGTGCCCGGCATGGAAACGGCGGGGGTCGTGGTTTCGGCGCCGCCCGAGGCCGATTTCCGTGTGGGCGAACGGGTTTCGGCGTTCGGGGTGCTCGGCTGCTATGCCGAGCAGGTGGCCGTCCCGGCGGCCAACGTGGTGCGCAGCCCCGTGGAACTCGACGATGCCGAAGCGGTGTCGTTGCTGGTGAACTACAACACGATGTACTTCGCCCTGACTCGTCGGGCGGTGATGCGACCGGGCGACACCGTGCTGGTGATGGGCGCTGCCGGCGGGGTGGGCACCGCGGCCGTCCAGATCGCCAAAGCGATGGGCGCAAGCCAGGTGATCGGCGTCGTGCACCGCGAGGGCGGGATCGACTATGTCGCGGCCCTCGGCGCCGACGTGGTGCTGCCGTTGACCCAGGGCTGGGTCGAGCGGGTGCGTCAGCACACCCGCGGCCGGGGGGTGGACATCGTCGTCGACCCCGTCGGCGGTCCGACGTTCGACGACGCGATGCGTGTGCTGGCGATCGACGGCAAGCTGGTGGTGATCGGATTCGCCGCGGGCGCCATTCCCTCCCTTCAGGTCAACCGCCTGCTGCTGAGCAATGTCAGCGTGATTGGCGCCGCGTGGGGCGAGTACCTCAACAGGGTCCCCGGCTCGGCCGCCCTGTTCTCCTCGGGCCTGAACCAGTTGGTCTCCCTCGGGCTGAGACCGCCACCGCCGCAGCGTTATCCGCTGTCGGAAGCCCAGGCCGCGTTGCACAGCCTCGACGAAGGCGGTGTGCTCGGAAAGCTCGTCCTCGAACCCTAGGCGCCGTTAGGCGGCACCCGTGAGATCGCCGATAACGTCTTCGACGGCATACAAGAGCACCGCGAATTCGAAACCGCCGGCGAGCGTGAACAGCGCCACGTCAGCGGCGATCGGATAGCCGAACGCGTTGACGATCCCGGCCGGGTCACCGTTGGCTAGTTGCTGGATCCCCTCCAGGAAGAGGTTGATGTTGTACGACGGAACGACGGTCACCATGGTGTTCACGATGTCGGCTGTGGGCAGCGCGACGGCGTAAGCGTCGGAGGCCGCACTCGAAATGGCGTTGGTGATGTTCGTGTTTGCCGCCTGGAGGGCGTCGATGGCGTTGTCGATCGGGGAGCCCGTGGCCAGCGGCAGGCTGGGTAGCGCCCATGGGGTCGACGCGCCGCCGGTCTGCATAAGGCCCGCCAGCGGCAGGTCGGGCAGCGATGCCGGCGCCATGGCCTGGATGTCGCTCACGAAGGCACCGGCTCCCTGCTGGGCCCCGCTGACCATAAGGCCCGCGAAGGCGATCGGGTCGATCGAGGGGAACAGCCCGAACGGTGTGGGCACGTCGGCGTAGCCGGTCGAATAGCCGTAGCGCGGGTCGCCGTAGCCGAGGTTGACCAGATACGTCAAGTCGGGCTGGACCAGATCCGCCAATGGATCGCCGATCACCGGGATCGCCCGTAGCGGCTCCAGGAGCGGAAGGTTCGGGTAGGTGATCATGTAGTAGTGCTCGAGGCCGTTGTTGCCCGGGGATACCGGCAATTCGACAAGGTTGTAGCCGGGGGGAAGATTGTTCGGATCCAGGCCGGGATAGTCGCTATGCACGTACTGGATGCCCAAAAAGGCGTTGAGGTCGGCCAGGATATTGATCGGGTACTGGGGGAAGTCGGCGTATCCGTCGTATTGGAGTGTGTATTGGCTGAGCGGGTAACCGGTGTTCGACGGCGTCGCCCCGTAGAACTCGAGACCCAGCGCCGGCATGGACAGTCCCGGGAAGCGCGACAGCAGGCCGCCGTTGGCAGCCATCGGATTACCCAGCAGGGTGAAGCTGAGGAAGTTCGTGCTGGGGCTCCCCATGGCCGCGAGGTTTCGCATCTCTATCGAGGAGAGGATGGCGCTCTGCGAGTAGCCCAGGACGGCAACGCTTTGTCCGTTGGTGATGAACCCCTGGGGCCCAAAGAGCGCGTTGTCGAGCATTTGTGCGCCGAGGGTCACCGACTGGTTGAGGGGCAGGTCCTTGATTTCGGTGAGCGGATAAAGCCCCTCGGGGGTGTTCAGGGGTATGTTCAGCGGGTTCACCATGAAACTGGCGTCGATGAACGGGCGAACGCTGGCCATGTAGGCCGGCGAGGGTATCGGCGTGCCGCTGCCGGTCATGATCAGGGCCAGATCGTACGGCGGCGCGGCGGCCAGCGGCGCCGCGACCGCACCCCCACCGGTCGCGCCCGTCGTCGCGGCTCCGCCGAGCAACGACTGGACGGGCGCAGTCAGCGCGCCCAGGGCGCCCGACACGGCCGCCGCGTTGGCGGCCTCGGCCCCCGCGTAGGCGATCCCGGCGGCGGCCAACGCCCGAACGAATTCCTCGTGGAAGGCCGCCGCCTGCCTGATGATCGCCTGATATTCCTGGCCGTACGCGCCAAACAGCGACGCGGTAGCCGCCGACACCTCGTCGGCGGCCGCCGCCACCAGGCCGGTTGTCGGGCCAGCCGCCGCCGCGCTGGCCGCGTCGATCGCCGAACGAATGCCCGCCACGTTTGCTGCGGCCTCGGCCACCAGCTGGGGTTGCGTCATCAAGTACGTCATCGACCAATTCCCTTCACGAGCGGGGCTTTTCGTCTTTTCGCCGCGACGCCGAGCCAAGCCGGTCACCGTGACCCCCGGCATTAGTTAGCCTAGGTCGATAACGGCCGGCCGTTTGGCGTTTCGTTGAGTTTCTGAATTCCGGGCATCCGGCCAGCGCCGTAATGTCAAAGTTTGATGCTCTGCAAATCCTGAACGATCTCGGCCGCCGCTTCCAAGACCGCGATGCCCTCGATCATGGCGCCCAGCGCGGCCAACCCGAAGGTCGCCGCGAGCGGAAGCTCGATCGCGCCGACGAGGTCTCCCTTCATGAGTTCGCTCACGAACAGGGTGGCGTCATAGGCCGGCAGGATGGTGACGAAGGCAAGACCGAGATCCGCCGTCGGAAGTAGGACCGAATAGCTGGTTGCGACGGCAGAGGCGAGCACGGTCACGACGTTGACTGGAGTCGGCGGCACCGAGACGGGGGGCGGCGGCAGGACGGATTCGATGAACGGCGGGAACGCGATCACTGGCATTTCCGGCGGGGTTGAGAGAGCGGCCGGCAGGCTGGCCATGAAGTCCGAGACCCCTTGCTGGGTGCCGGCGACCAGGGCATCGGCGACCAGCTGTGGGGGGACGTCCGGGAACAGCCCGAACGGAGTCGGGATATTCGCCGGGCTCGTCGAGTAGCCGAATCTCGGGTCGCCATAGCCCAAATTGACGATCACCCTCAAGTCGGGTTCGACCAGGGCGGCCAGGGGTTGTCCGATCACGGGGATGGCGCGCACCGGAGCCAACAGCGGCAGGTCGATCGGCTCGCCATTTATGGTGGTGATCATGTAGTAGGTGTTCGACGTGGGGCCCTCGGTTGGCAAGAGGACGGCGTTCGTGATGTCCGAAGGCGGGAGGGTCGCATACTGCGTGTGCAGCAGGAGGATGCCCATGGTGGCGTTGAGGTCGGACAAGACATTGAGCGGATACCGCGGGAAGTCGGCGAAGCCGTCGTATTGGATCGTGTAGGTCGTCGTCGTATAGGGGTTGTCCGGGGTCGCCCCGTAGAACGGCAGGCCGATGGTCGAGACGTTCAGACCGAGTATGCGCGCCAGGATGCCGCCGTTGGGATTCATCTCGTTTCCGGTCAGCACAAACGTGAGCTGGGACTGATAGGGAGCACCCTCGGAAATGAGGCGCTGCATTTCCAGTGACGCGATGACGGCGCTCTGGGAATACCCGAAAACCGTGACATTGTCGCCCGCGGCGAGTCGCGGAATGAGCGTGTCGTTGAGAATCGTCAGGCCCTCCTCCACCGATATTTGGAGGGTCAAGGATTTGACGCCGGTAATGGGATAAAGCTCTTCGGGGGTGACTAGGCCTATTGTTTCGTCCGGGGCGAATGGAATGTACCGTGCCACGACGTCGGCAATATAGGTTGGCGAGGGTATCGGCATTCCGGTGCCGCCCATGATTAGCGCGACGTCTGCAGCCGCCATTGCGGCCGGCGCCTGGGCGGCGGGGTTGAGCGCGGCCCGCACGGCGGCCGCGTTGGCCGCCTCGGTCGCCGAGTACGCGCTGCCGGCGGCGGCCAATGCCTGGGCGAACTGGTTCTGCAACGCCGCAAGTCGCGCGCTGATCGCCTGGAACTCCTGGCCGTACGCGCCGAAGAGCTTCGCCATGGCCACCGACACCTCGTCGGCCGCGGCCTCGAGCACACTGGTCGTCGGGCCGGCCGCGGCGGCGGCGGCCGCGTCGATCGCCGAACCAATGCCCGCCACATCGGTGGCCGCGGCGGCCAGCATTGGCGGCTGCGCGCTCACATACGTCATCACACCAGCCCTCCCTGGTGGCCCGGGTCGTTTGCCCAAACGAACCCGATGAACGCGGTGGTAACACCCGGTGACTGTTGAGCCTAGGGCGATCCGGCGAGCGTGTCTGGCCTTTGGGCAGACACATAGAATCTCAACACAGCAATTCGCCGCGCAGGCGGTCCACGTCGGCCTGGGTGATGCCCGCGTCGCGCAGGTAGGCGCGCAGCGTCCCGAACTCCTCGTCGATCGCCTGCCGCGCGGCATCCAGGTACTCCGTGCGTACGCCGAGGACGCCATCGGATAGGCGGGCCTCGGTGAACGTCACGACCTCCGGGGTCAGTCCGGCATCGGAGCGCTGTCGGATCATCTCGGAGATCCGGGTCCGCAGCTGCGGCATCGCGTCGTTGCTGCGCAGAAAATCGGTCAGGATGGCGTGGCGATCGACACCGATCGCTTCCAGCACCGTGGCGATTACGAAACCGGTCCGGTCCTTGCCGGCGAAGCAATGCGTGAGCACTGGACGCCCGGCGGCCAGCAGCGTGACGACGCGGTGCAGCGCGCGCTGAGCTCCGTTGCGCGTGGGGAACTGTCGGTACTCGTCGGTCATGTAGCGGATGGCGGTTTCGTTGATCGATTCGCCCCCAACGCCGTCGGTGAGCAACTTCCGGAACGCATGTTCGTGCGGGGCTTCGGCGTCCGTCGGCCCGTCCTCGCCGAGGTCGGGGAACGGCAGCAGATGGATGTCGACGCCGTCGGGCACCCGTCCCGCACCCCGCCGGGCGACCTCTCGGGCCGCGCGCAAGTCGGCGACGTCGGTGATGCCCAGCCGGCGCAGCGCTGCCCGGCCGTCCTCGTCGAGGCCGCTCAGTTCGCTGGACCGGAACAGCCGCCCGGGGCGCAGCGCCCCGATGCCGTCCGCGACGTCACGAAAGTTCCACGCGCCCGGCAGTTCTCGAAGGGCGGCGGCCATGTCAGGTGACCACCGCCGCGAAGGCGGATTTCTCCCGCCCCAGCTCGGCCCGCGCGATCGATCGCAGGTGCACCTCGTCGGGCCCGTCGAAGATGCGCATGGCGCGATGCCAGCCGTAGAGCCGGGCCAGCGGGGTGTCGTCGCTGACGCCGGCGGCTCCGTGCACCTGAATCGCGCGATCGATGACATCGCAGGCCACCTGCGGCGCGACCGCCTTGATCTGTGAGACCAGTAGGTGGGCGGCCTTGTTGCCGTGTTGGTCGATGGTCCACGCCGCCTTCTCGCAGAGCAGCCGAGCCTGGTCGATTTCGTTGCGGGACTTGGCAATCGCCTGCTGCACGACGCCCTGTTCGGCCAGCGGGCGGCCGAACGCCACCCGGCTGCGGGCCCGGTTCACCATGTGCGCCAACGCGCGTTCGGCCCCGCCGAGCGCGCGCATGCAGTGGTGGATGCGACCCGGTCCCAACCGGGCCTGAGCGATCGCGAAGCCGGTGCCCTCCTCGCCGAGCAGGTTCGTGGCCGGTACCCGGACGTTGTCGTAGCTGATCTCGCAGTGGCCGTGCTGGTCCTGCCAGCCGAACACTGGGGTCGAGCGCACGATCGTCACCCCCGGAGTGTCGATCGGGACCAGGATCATCGACTGCTGTTGATGGGCGGCCGCGTCGGGGTTGGTGCGGCCCATCACGATGAGAATCTTGCAGCGCGGGTCCGCCGCCCCGGACGTCCACCATTTGCGGCCGTTGATGACGTAGTCGTCGCCGTCGCGGGCAATGGTGGTTTCGATGTTGCGGGCGTCGCTGCTGGCGACCGCCGGTTCGGTCATCGAAAAGGCGCTGCGGATCTCGCCGTTCAGCAGCGGCCGCAGCCACCGCGTGCGCTGCTCCTCGGTGCCGAACATGTGCAGGATCTCCATGTTGCCGGTATCCGGTGCCGCGCAGTTGAGCGCCTCGGGCGCGACCTCGAGGCTCCACCCGGTCAGCTCCGCTAGCGGCGCGTATTCCAGGTTGGTCAATCCGGATTCCGCGGGCAGAAACAGGTTCCACAGTCCGCGCTCCTTGGCCTTGGTCTTCAGCTCCTCGATGACCGGCGGCACGGTGTGGTCGTTCGGGCCGGCCTCGTGGCGGTATCGGTCGTACTCCGCCTCGGCCGCAAAGACGTACTCCGTCATGAAGTCGGACAACCGCTTGTGGTAGTCGATCGCTTTGGCCGACATCGCGAAGTCCATGCCCGCCACGATAGGACACGCGCAGTGGGCCGGAGTGGCGAGCAGCGTCCAACAGGCGCATGTAGCGCCACCTTAGAGGCGAGCCTGTAGTTAGCGCGCTGTCCACTCGTACTTTCCCACGGCAACTACAGTTTCGCGGTTGGCAAAACCGCGCTGCTGACCCGCAAATGGCAGCGCGAGGTGGACCATTCCCGCGACCGCTACGGCAACGAACGTGGGAATTTTCGCCGTCGGGGCCGATGGCGCATTCGTGAGGCCGGCATTGATGACGAACCGATCGCCGAATCCGAGCGGCGCTACTTCGGTCCGCGGCCGGTGTCGGAGCACGGCCAGGGGACCCCCGGTAGGGTGTCTGAGCAATCTAGCCGGGTTGAGCAAGGAAAGCAGATGTACGTGCCATGACTGATCCGCAGACGACCGTCGGAGTGGTCGCCGAGTCCGGGCCCGACGAGCGGCGCGTTGCGCTGGTGCCGAAGGCGGTCGCGTCGCTGGTGAACAGTGGTGTGGCGGTCGTCGTCGAGGCGGGCGCGGGTGAGGGAGCGTTGCTCCCCGACGAGCTCTACACGGCGGCTGGGGCGACAATCGGGGATGCGTGGGCTGCCGACATCGTCGTCAAGGTCGCACCGCCAACCGCGCACGAGGTGGGTCGGCTGCGCTCCGGGCAGACGCTGATTGGCTTCCTCGCACCGCGCAATGCCGACAACTCGATCGGGGCGCTGAGGCAGGCCGGGGTGCAGGCGTTCGCGCTCGAGGCAATACCGCGCATCTCGCGGGCACAGGTGATGGATGCGCTGTCGTCGCAGGCCAATGTGGCCGGGTACAAGGCGGTGCTGCTCGCGGCCTCGGAGTCCACCCGGTTCTTCCCGATGCTGACGACCGCCGCGGGCACCGTGAAGCCGGCCACCGTGCTGGTGCTCGGTGTCGGAGTTGCCGGGCTGCAGGCGTTGGCAACGGCCAAACGCCTGGGCGCGCGCACCACCGGCTACGACGTGCGTCCCGAGGTGGCCGATCAGGTTCGCTCGGTGGGTGCCCAGTGGCTGGACGTGGGCATCTCGGCGGCCGGCGAGGGCGGATACGCACGCGAGCTCACCGAAGACGAACGCGCCCGGCAGCAAAAGGCTTTGGAACAGGCGATCAGCGGCTTCGACGTGGTGATCACCACCGCGCTGGTCCCGGGCAAGTCCGCGCCAAAACTGGTGACCGCCGCGGCGGTTCAGGCCATGAAGCCCGGCAGCGTGGTGGTGGACCTGGCCGGGGAGACCGGCGGCAACTGCGAGCTCACCGAACCCGGAAAGACGGTGGTTAAGCACGACGTCACCATCGCCGCGCCGCTCAACCTGCCGGCGACCATGCCCGAGCACGCCAGCGAGCTCTACAGCAAGAACATCACGGCTCTGCTCGACCTGCTGATCAAGGATGGCAAGCTGGCCCCAGACTTCGACGACGAAGTCGTCGCGGAATCGTGTGTGACGCGCGGGCGCGCCGGCGACGACGCAGGGGCACCCCCAGCCGCGCAGCGGCGAGGGGGACGCAGCGATGACGAGGCGCGGCGCCAGACCGGAGAGGACGCGTAGATGTACGACGAACTTCTGGCCAACCTGGCGATCCTGGTGCTGTCCGGCTTCGTCGGTTTCGCGGTGATCTCCAAGGTGCCCAACACGCTGCACACTCCGCTGATGTCGGGCACCAACGCCATCCACGGCATCGTGGTGCTCGGCGCGCTGGTGGTCTTCGGGGAAGTAGCGCATCCCTCGCTGGCGGTGCAGGTCATCCTGTTCGTCGCGGTGGTGTTCGGCACGCTGAACGTCATCGGCGGCTTCATCGTCACCGACCGCATGCTGGGCATGTTCAAGGGCAAGAAGAAGCCGGCCTTGGAGGCCAAGAAGACCGAGGAGCCGACCGCCAAATGAACTACCTGGTGATCGGCCTCTACGTCATCTCCTTCTCCCTGTTCATCTACGGCCTGATGGGGTTGACCGGGCCCAAGACCGCGGTACGCGGCAACCTGATCGCCGCGGTCGGTATGGCCATCGCCGTGGCAGCGACGCTGGTCACGATCCGGCACACCGACCAATGGGTATTGATCATCGCCGGCCTGGTGGTGGGCGTGGTGCTGGGCGTGCCCCCGGCTCGCCTGACCAAGATGACCGCCATGCCGCAGCTGGTGGCGTTCTTCAACGGCGTCGGCGGCGGAACGGTCGCGCTCATCGCGTTGTCGGAATTCATTGAGACCAGTGGCTTTTCCGCATTCCAGCACGGCGAGTCGCCGACCGTGCACATCGTGGTCGCCTCGTTGTTCGCCGCGATCATCGGGTCGATCTCGTTCTGGGGCTCGATCGTCGCGTTCGGCAAGTTGCAGGAGATCATCTCGGGCCGGCCCATCGGCGTTGGGAAGGCGCAGCAGCCGATCAACCTGCTGCTGCTGGCCGGGGCTATCGGGGCCGCGGTGGTCATCGGTCTGGATGCGCATCCCGGCACCGGTGGGGTGTCGCTATGGTGGATGATCGGCCTGCTGGCCGCCGCCGGCGTGCTGGGCCTGATGGTGGTGCTGCCCATCGGCGGCGCCGACATGCCGGTGGTCATCTCGATGCTGAACGCCATGACGGGGCTGTCGGCAGCGGCCGCGGGTCTGGCGTTGAACAACACCGCGATGATCGTGGCGGGCATGATCGTCGGCGCGTCCGGCTCGATCCTGACCAACCTGATGGCCAAGGCGATGAACCGCTCAATCCCCGCGATCGTCGCGGGGGGTTTTGGTGGCGGCGGCGTGGCCCCCAGCGGCGACGGCGGCGACAGGCACGTCAAGTCCACTTCGGCCGCCGACGCCGCGATTCAGATGGCCTACGCCAACCAGGTGATCGTGGTCCCGGGCTATGGCCTGGCCGTGGCGCAGGCCCAGCACGCCGTGAAGGATCTGGCGACGCTGCTCGAAGACAAGGGCGTGCCCGTGAAATACGCGATCCACCCGGTTGCCGGCCGGATGCCCGGGCACATGAATGTGCTGCTGGCCGAGGCCGAAGTCGACTACGACGCCATGAAAGACATGGACGACATCAACGACGAGTTCGCCCGCACCGACGTCACCATCGTCATCGGCGCCAACGACGTCACCAATCCGGCGGCCCGCAACGACCAGTCCAGCCCGATCTACGGCATGCCGATCCTCAACGTGGACAAGTCGAGGTCGGTGATCGTGCTCAAGCGGTCGATGAACTCCGGGTTCGCCGGCATCGACAACCCGCTGTTCTATGCGGACGGGACCACCATGCTGTTCGGGGACGCGAAGAAATCGGTGACGGAGGTCGCCGAAGAACTGAAGGCGTTATAAACCCTTTAGACGGGTGGATAGGCCGGTGGCGGATATCCGTTTCCGGACTCGACCCCCCGTATGCCCCAGGTCAAGTAGTTGAAGAAGAACTCGATCTCGTCGCTGAAGTCGTAGTCCGGACTCGGATCCATTGCTCCACCTCTCGACTCGCGACTTGGTCCGCCACCAGAGTCTAGGCCTATCCGGGTCGGCGCGACAGGCGGGCCGCCGCCGTAAACTGTCCAACCAGTTGATTGATACCGGCTCCGCCGGCAGTGACGATAGCGAGCACCGATGCCACAAATGCCATCCGAGAACGGGCTTTCGCGCCGCGAGGAGTTGCTGGCGGTTGCCACCAAGCTGTTCGCCGCCCGCGGTTATCACGGCACCCGCATGGACGACGTCGCCGACGTGATCGGGCTGAATAAGGCCACGGTCTACCACTACTACGCCAGCAAATCGCTGATCCTGTTCGACATCTACCGCCAGGCCGCCGAGGGCACGCTGGCCGCCGTGCACGACGAGCCGTCCTGGACGGCCCGCGAAGCCCTCTATCAGTACACCGTCCGACTGCTCACCGGAATCGCGGACAATCCCGAGCGGGCCGCCGTGTACTTCCAGGAGCAGCCCTACATCACGGAGTGGTTCACCCCCGAGCAGGTCGCCGAGGTGCGTGAGAAGGAACAGCAAGTCTACGAACATGTGCACGGCCTGATCGACCGCGGGATTGCCAGCGGCGAGTTCTACCCATGCGACTCGCACGTGGTGGCGCTGGGCTACATCGGGATGACGCTGGGCAGCTACCGCTGGCTACGACCGAGCGGTCGGCGTACGGCCAAGGAGATCGCGGCCGAGTTCAGCACCGCGCTGCTGCGCGGGCTGATCCGCGACGAGTCGATTCGCAACCAGTGTCCGCTAGGCGCGTAACCGCGCCTGATGCTCACGTAAGTGGCGGAATCAGTCTGGTCACGGACCCGATGGCTCCACTGAGCACCGACAGCTCCGTCACGCTCGACTGGCCGAAGTTGAACATCAGGCCCGGATTCGCCGACGGAACGTATGGATACGTGGTGGGCAGCGAGGAGGGCGGGAGCAATCCGATGTCTACCAGGGCGGCCTGGGGGCCTTGCACCGCCCCATTCGCCAGGGCGGCGGCCACCGCGATCGGGTTGATTGGCGGGAACAGGCTGGCCGGGGTGGGCACATCCGCGTAGCCGTAGCCGTAGCCCAAGTCGACCAACACCCGTAGGTCGGGCTGAATTAGGTCGGCTATCGGGGTCCCTACGAAGGGGACGTAGCGAAGGGGCGCCAACAGCGGGAGGTCGTGGGTCAGAAACATGTAGTAATGCGTGTTGCCGGTGTAGCCCGGAGACGTCGGCAACGGCACGGCATTCGCCACCTCGGCGGCCGTGAAGGGATACGCGTTGTGCACCAAGCTGATGCCCATGAAGGCGTTGATGTCGGACAAGATATTGAGCGGGTATTGCGGGTTGTGGGCGTAGCCGTCGTATTGGCCCGTGTAAATGTAGGTCTGGTAGGGCGAATTCGGTGGGGTCGCACCGTTGAACGACATATCCAGGAACGGGATGTAAAGGCCGGTGTAACGCTCCAGGACGCCACCGTTGGGGTTGTTGATGTCACCGATCATCATGAAAGCTAGCCGGCTTGGGTCTGGTTGTTGACCGGGTGGTAGCGCCATAAGGGCACGTATTTCGTTGGTGGCCACCGCGGCGCTTTGCGAGTAGCCGAAAACGACGACGTCATGCCCATTTTGCAGTTCCGCGTTGATTCCGTTGTCCAGCAAAATGACGCCCTGGGCGATGGACTGGTCGAGTGACAGGTTCCCGATAAACGGCCACCACTCCTCGGGCGTGTACTGGCCGACCGGGTTGTTGGGCCCGAAAACCGGCTGGATATATGCGCTGTCAAGGATCGCCAAGACATCGGCGGGAAATACGGGATACCCGGTGCCGCCCATGATCAAAGCCGTGAGCGGGTTGCCGGACAGCATCGGGGTCGAAGTCGGCGTGCCGACGACGCCGCTGGGTCCGGTGCCGCCCAGTCCCAGCAGCGCTTGGATCGGCGCGTTGAGAGCGCCCGACACGGCGGCCGCGTTGGCGGCCTCGGCCTGCGCATAGGCGGCCCCGGCGGCGGCCAGCGCCTCGGTGAACTCGCCGTGAAAGGCCGCGGCCTGTTTCAGGACGGCCTGACAGTCGTCGGCGTATGCGCTGAACAGCGCCGCGGCGGCCGCCGACACCTCATCGGCGGCCGCCGCCAGCACACCGGCCGTTGGGCCCGCCGCGGCCGCACTGGCCGCGCTGATCGCCGAACCGATCCCATCGACGTCCGCGGCCGCCGCCGCCAACAGCTCCGGGACTGCGATCACATCGGGCATCTTGTCTCCTGTCCGACAGCGAGGTCATTGCGCACCCCACGGGACCGACCCAAGCGCAGCCGGCGCGAAAGCGGGTGCCGGGAGAGCCTAGAGGAGCGCGGCCAGGAAGTCAGGCGTTTTCGGCCAAATCGTTTGCACGGCGTTGCGGCGCAGGCCGATTCGTGGGGATCGCAGCTGATCAGTCGAAGACCGGCGGCGGAATCAACCGCAGGACGTCCCCGAGACCGCCGCTCAGCAGGGATAACAACGTCACCTGAGGCTGGCCGAGGTAGAAATTCAGGCCCGGGTTTAGCGACGGAACCCACGGATAGGTGTCCGGGAACCACTCCGGCCCGATCAATCCGGCTTCCACCCCAATTTCCACCGCTGCGCCGTAGGGCGCCTGCAAGGACCCCTTAACCAGGTAGTAGGTGACGGCGAACGGGTTGGGAATGGAGAGCAGCCCGGCCGGGGTGGGAATGTCGGCATAGTTGAGGCCCGGCCCGTAGTCGCCGTAGCCCAGGTCGACGAGCACCCGCAGCTGCGGCTGGAACAGGTCGGCGATCGGGGGACCGGCATACGGGATGTCGCGAATCGGCTGCAGCAGCGGCAGGTCCTGGGTCAGGATCATGTAGTACTGGGTGTTGCCGGCGTAGCCCGGGGACGTCGGCAACGGCACGGCGTTGGCGATCTGCGCGGCCGTGAGGTTCGGGTAGTCGCCGTGCACGTAGAAGTAGCCCATGAGGGCGTTGATGTCCGAGAGGATGTGGAGCGGGTATCGCGGGGCGTTGGCGATGCCGTCGTACTGGATTGTGTAAATGCTCGTCGGGTAAGGACTATTCGGTGGTGTCGCACCATTGAACGGCACATCCAAGAACGGGATGTAAAAGCCGGGAAAGCGTGAGAGCAGCCCGCCTTCGGGGGTGTTGGGATTTCCGATCGTCACAAAGGAAATGTCGCTCGCATTAGGCGAGCCCGCCGCGATCAGTCCGTTGATGTAATTGTTCACGATCGTGGCGCTCTGTGAGTAGCCGAAGACGACGACCTTGTTACCCATGCCCAGTTGGTTGGTGACCTCGGCGCTCAGCAGCGCGACGCCCTGGGTGACGGATTGGTTGAACGTCATGTTGCCGAGATTGGGGGTCACCGGCCAGAACTGCTCGGGCGTGAACAGGCCCTGCGGGATGGCCCCTCCGAAGAGCGGTTGGATGTACTTGCTGTTGATGGTCGTCACGTACTCGGGATCGGGCAGCGGGTTGTTGGTGCCGCCCATGATCAACGCGACCACCGGATCCGCCAGCAGCGCCGACCGCGCCGTCGTCAGCGCACCGGACCCGCCGGCGCTGACCGCCGGCTGCCCCGACAGCGACCGGATCGGCGCGTTGATCGCGCCCAACGCGTTCGATACCGCCCCATTTACCAGGGCGGCGTTGGCGGCCTCGGCGTGTGTGTAGGCGTTCGCGGCGGCGGCCAACGCCCGAGTGAACTCGTGATGAAACGCGGCCGCCTGCTTGACAATCGCCTGGTACTCCTGGCCGTATGCGCCGAAGATTCTCGCGATGGCCGCCGACACCTCGTCGTTGGCCGCCGCGAGCACGCTCGACGTGGGGCCCGCCGCGGCCGCATTGGCCGCGCTGATTGCCGAGGCAATCCCGTCCACATCGGTCGCGGCCGTTGCCAACATGTCAGGGGCAGTGAGCAGGTGGGACATCTCCCCCTCCTTCACGCGCGCCAACCCGTAACCGCGGGTATTGGGTATTAGTCAGAGGGTAGAACTGTCCGGTCGGGAAGTCTGGCGTTTTGCACAAGCTCCTGGGCTAGCTTTGGCTGAATGCCTTCTCGAGCCGCCCCACGCCCGCTGGCCCATACAGGATTGGTGCGCACGGCGTTACCGACGCCGAAGGCGGCGACCGCTGAACCTGGCAGGCGAAGATTCAATCCGACGGGGGGGCACCGCGAACCCGACCCGCCCGGAATCAACTCTCAAGACTGTTTGCGCGTCCGATTGTTGTCCGATGCAAAGGGAAATTGCCTGCCGATGGCGCACGTGACTTCGGTTATGACACGCCAAAACCTTGCCGGTACCGTCGAGGCCCAGCAGAACCTGGCATTGCGTACTATCCGATCGCGCCTCAACGACGGGCTCATGGAGATTGGAGACATACTCGGCGCTTCCGATGAACGGATCGTGCCCTGGAACCTTCCGGTCGACGCGGCTATGGAACGCGTCGATCCGCGTCGCTCACGTCGGCACCGGAAACGTCGGCCGGCTAGCGCTGACCGCGCTCGTCGCCAATCCGCGGTTCGAATTGACAGGGCTGTGTGTGTCCGCTCCGGAGAAGGTCGGCAAGGACGCCGGCGCGCTGGCCGGGTTCGGATACGACATGGGCGTCACAGCCGTCAGTGACCTCGACGCGGTTCTGGCCGCCGAACCGGAGTGCGTCGTCGAACGCGCCATGGGCGATACCCGCCTGCCCGATGCGATGAACGACGTCAGGCGGATCCTGGCCGCCGGCATCAATGTCGTGGGGTCGTCCGTGGGGCGTCATGCCCGAGAAGCACATCTCCCGCATCGAAGACGCTGCCCGGCAAGGCAATTTGAGCATCTTCGTCAGCGGCGTCGACCCGGGATTTGCCAACGACCTCATCCCGTTCGCGCTCGCCGGGACCTGCCAGCGCATCGAGCAGGTGCGTTGCCTGGAGATCGCCGATTATGCGACATACGACGGCTCGGAGGTCATGTTCAACGTCATGGGGTTGGCCAAACCCTTGGACGAACTGCCGATGCTGCTGCGCCCGGGTGTGCTCACGATGGCCTGGGGGACGGCGGCGGGCCTCGGCATCGAGCACACCACCCGGTTGCGGCCAGACCTGCGACCCGACTGGTCGCAACCCGCATTGGGCGGCGGCTCGTATCGCGTCGAGATCACCGGCGAGCCGTCGTACGCCGTCGACATCTGCCCGACCAGCCGCAAGGGCGACCACAACCACAACCGATCGTGGGCGCCGCGGGCCGGATCGTCAACGCGATCCCGGCGGTCATCGCGGCGCCGCCGGGTATTAGGACCACACTCGATCTTCCGCTGGTCACCGGAATGGGGCTTTATAGACCGATGGTGGCCATCTAATCGAAAGGAGCCCGGCTTCATGGGACGGGTAGCGGGCAAAGTTGCACTCATCAGTGGGGGCGCCCGGGGCATGGGCGCTTCACATGCTCGCCTGCTGGTCGAGGAGGGCGCGAAGG
Source organism: Mycobacterium lacus (assembly GCF_010731535.1). Taxonomy (NCBI): domain Bacteria; kingdom Bacillati; phylum Actinomycetota; class Actinomycetes; order Mycobacteriales; family Mycobacteriaceae; genus Mycobacterium; species Mycobacterium lacus. The sequence continues at coordinate 4,318,808 of NZ_AP022581.1, read as the reverse complement.
TGGTGATCGGCGACATCCTCGACGAGGAGGGCAAGGCGCTGGCGGACGAGATCGGGGCCGCCGCTCGCTACGTCCACCTCGATGTGACGCGGCCCGACCAGTGGGACGCCGCGGTCGCGACGGCGACCGGCGAGTTCGGCAAGCTCGATGTGCTCGTCAACAACGCCGGCATCGTCGCGCTCGGGCAACTGAAGAATTTCGACCTCGCCAAGTGGCAGAAGGTGATTGACGTCAACCTGACCGGCACGTTCCTGGGGATGCGGGCGGCGGTCGAACCGATGACCGCGGCCGGGGGAGGCTCGATCATCAACGTGTCGTCCATCGAGGGGTTGCGCGGCGCACCGGCCGTGCATCCGTATGTCGCGTCGAAGTGGGCCGTTCGCGGTCTGGCGAAGTCGGCGGCCTTGGAGTTGGCGCCGTTGAATATTCGGGTGAACTCGATTCACCCGGACTTCGTCCGCACCCCGATGACGGCCAAGCTGCCCGAAGACGTGGTCACCATCCCGCTTGGCCGCCCGGCCGAGCCCAGGGAAGTGTCGACGTTCGTGGTGTTCCTTGCCAGCGACGAGTCGTCCTACGCGACCGGCAGTGAGTTCGTGATGGACGGCGGGCTGGTGACCGACGTGCCGCACAAACAGGTGTAGCGGTGCTATGACCGCGAGCATGCTGCGAAGCCTGGCGAGTGTGGTGGGATCCAGCCACGTCATCACCGATCCCGACGTTCTGGCCGGTCGCGGCGTCGACCACACCGGCCGCTATCGGGGCCGGGCCAGCGCGCTGGTGCGTCCGGGCTCGGCCGACCAGGTCGCCGAGGTGCTGCGGGTGTGCCGCGACGCCGGGGCGTACGTCACCGTGCAGGGCGGTCGCACCTCGCTGGTGGCCGGCACCGTCCCCGAGCACGACGACGTGCTGCTATCCACCGAAAGGCTTTGTGGTGTGAGCGATGTCGACACCGTGGAACGTCGGGTCGAGGTCGGCGCGGGCACCACTTTGGCCGCGGTGCAGCACGCGGCGACCGCTGCCGGACTGGTGTTCGGTGTGGACCTGTCGGCGCGGGACACCGCGACCGTCGGTGGGATGGCCTCGACGAACGCGGGCGGCCTGCGCACGGTCCGCTACGGCAACATGGGCGAGCAGGTCGTCGGCCTGGACGTGGCGCTGCCCGACGGTTCGCTGCTGCGCCGGCACAGCCCGGTGCGCCGCGACAACACCGGTTACGACCTGCCGGCGCTGTTCGTCGGCGCCGAAGGCACGTTGGGCGTCATCACGTCGCTGGATTTGCGGCTGCACCCCACGCCGTCGCATCGGGTGACCGCGGTCTGCGGATTCCCCGATCTGGAGGCGCTGGTCGATGCCGGCCGGGTGCTCGCCGACGTCGACGGGATCGCGGCGCTGGAATTGATCGACGGCCGGGCCGCCGCGCTGACCGGTGAGCGTCCGGTCGAGGGTGACTGGCTGCTGTTGGTGGAACTGGCCGCCGACCACGACCAAACCGAACGGCTCGCCGAACTGCTGGACGGGGTTCAGCTGTGCGATGAGCCCGCGGTCGGCGTGGATACCGCTGCGCAGCAACGGTTGTGGCGCACTCGTGAATCGCTGGCCGAGGTGCTCGGAGTGTACGGGCCGCCGCTGAAGTTCGACGTGTCACTGCCGTTGTCGGCGATCGGCGGATTCGCAAGGGACGCGGTCGCATTGGTCCATGCGCACGTTGACGACGCGCTGCCGGTGTTGTTCGGCCACGTCGGTGAGGGCAGCCTGCACCTCAACGTGCTGCGCTTCCCGTTAGAGCGGGAACAGGCGTTGTATCCGGAGATGATGGGCTTGATCGCCGGCTACGGCGGCAACGTCAGCTCCGAGCACGGCGTCGGCACGCGCAAGCGGCCCTACCTGTCGATGTCCCGGGAGGCCGCCGACATCGCGACGATGCGGGCGGTGAAGGCGGCGTTGGACCCGACGGGCTACCTCAATGCGGCGGTGCTGTTCGACTAAGGGGCGATTCAGTCACTGCCCTTGATCCCGACGGCGTGGCGTAGCTGCGCCAGGAACTGATCCGCGTCGTCGCTGCGAACTACGTAGTGCGAAATCGCGATCCGGATCGCCGTCGCCGCCTTCACCGCGGCGTTGGGGCCGGGCAGGAGTCGCTGCAAACCTTCGCGCATCTCCGGTATGACGTCGGACATCTGCGGGATGACGAGCTCGGGCTCGACGTCGACCATGCGCACGCCCGAATACGAGTGCTGGTAGTCGACGATGAATCGTAACGCGGCGTCGAGCCTGTCCGTTCCCCTCAGTCCCGCCGTTGCCTTGGCCAACCCGCCTTCGAAGACTTGCCGCTCGTAGCGGGTAAACGCCGAGAGCAACTCCTCTTTGGACGCGAACCAGCGGTAGAGGGTAGGGCGCGAGACCCTGGCCTGGGCGGCGACTTCCGACAGGCTGAGCTTCGTTTTCCCGTTGCGACCCAGCACCTCGGCGGTGGCCGCAAGGATGCGCTGGCGCGTCGAGGTGTCGGCGTCGGTCATGTCTGTCGCCCGGACCGCGTGGCTCATGTCTGAGACTTTACAAAGTATCGCGGAAGTGTCGCTCTGTTTCGCCGCTGCGCCGCGGATTCGCCGGCGTCGTCGATCAGCTCGTAGTAGGCCCCGGTTATTGCGGTCATTGTCAGGGCAGTCCGGCGCCGGGGGCGGCAACCAATACGGCGTCCAGTCGGGAGAGCCGGGTGCCGATGAGGCGCTTGGGATAGGTGTCGGTGCTGGAAAGCAGGAACAACGTGCGGCGCTGGGGGCCGCCGAGCGTGCATGCGATGGCAACCCGGTCACCCATATCGATGCGGTCGGTCACCTCGCCGCCTTCGGTGATCCGCTCGAACTGATGAGCCAGCGTCATCGAGGTCCACACGCCGCCCTCGGCGTCGAGCGCGATCCCGTCGGGCGGTCCGTCCAGGCCATCGGCGAAGACCCGGCGGTCGGTGAGTGCGCCATCGTCGGCGATGGTGAACGCGGTCAGCCGTCGGGCCATGGATTCGGCGACGATCAGGGTCTTGTGGTCCGGGGTGATGACCATCCCGTTGGGGAAGTCGAGATCCTCGGCGACGACGGTTGCGCTGTCGTCCGGGTCGAGCCGGATGATCAAGCCGCCGCCGGTGAATGCCTGGGAGCCGATGTATGCCCGCCCCGCGTCGTCTATCACCATGTCGCCCAGGTTGGCCGGTGCGAGGTCAGCGAGGTCAGCGATTGGTTCCGTGGTTTCCCCGTCGTAGCGCAGGACCAGCCGGTCTTCGGCAGAGGCGATCAACAGCGACCCGTCGGGCCGGAAGCCTAGGCCGGACGGGTAGTGGCCAGGCAGCGGCAACCTGGTCAGCGAGCCGCGCATGTCCGAGGTGTGCACGGCTTCGCCGAGCATGTCGGAGAACCACAGCAGTCCCTCGAACCAGCGCGGCCCTTCGCCGAAGCAGAAGTCGGCGGCCAACGGTGTCGGGGCCATCAAGCCTTTACAAATCACCGCAAAAGTGTCACGCATGGCGGGCACCGCTGTCAACGTGGCCTGGGCCGGCCGGTGCTTTACAAATCATATACAAAATGTCACGCTGGGCCCTGAGCTGGTCGTCACGGGATGGCGAGAGGTGAGCGCGTTGACCGCGGATTCGGAACGGGCGCAGTGGTCGGTCGAACGCCTGCTCGACCTGTTCGACGTGCGGGCCGACGGCCCCGACCGGTACAGCGGCGACACCGGGATCGCCCAGGGCGGCGAGCGCCAGGTGGTCGAGGGCACCCAGGTGGTCGCCCAGGCGATTGTCGCTGTGGCGAAACGATTCCCGGGCAAGTCGGTGCGCTCGGCACACGCGGTGTTCTCGCGTGCCGTTGCGGTCGGCCCGGCCATCGAACTTGTCATCGACGTCGTGCACGAGGGTCGGTCGACCGCCACCGCGATCGTCGCCGCGCACCAGAACGGCCGACGTTGCCTGAGCGTGACCGTGCTGGCCGATGTTCCGTCGGGCGATATCATCCGCCACCACCTACCGCGGCCGGACGTGGCCGGGCCCGCGGATGCCAACGTCTCCGAGATGCCAATGACCGGACGGGAACTGCGCCTGGTCGACGTGGTCGACGTCAATAGCCCCGACGAGGTAGGGCCCCCGGAGCTGCACGCATGGCTGCGTTATGAGCCGATCCCCAACCGCGATGACCTGGCCAAGGCGCTGATCGCGCATTTCGCCGGACACCTGGGGATTTCCACCACCATGCGGGCGCACCCCGGCATCGGTACCAGCCAGGCGCACCTGACCGTGTCCACCGCGCCGATGACGATCTCGGTGACCTTCCACGAACCGGTGTGCTGGGACGGGTGGCTGCTCTACACGCACGAGAGCACCCAGGTCGGCGCTGGGATGTCGTATGTGCGCGGCACGGTGCACACCGAGGCGGGTGAGCTGCTGGCGTCCTTTGCCCAGGAGGCGCTGATCCGGCCGCTGCGCACCTGCGACACCGCTATCGACGCCCGTTCGCGGTTCTAGCGGCTGGAAGATATCGATGCGCTTCACCCTCACCCACCCGATGCATAGCCATCCCTACAACCCGGAGTTGTTGAGCGGGGCCAGCATTGCGAGGGCGGCCGCCGGGGCCGAGGCCGCCGGGTTTCACGGGTTCGGTTTCACCGATCACCCCGCCCCTTCGCAACCCCCTTCGTGGTGGCCAGGTCGGGTGCGACGCTGGACCTGCTGTCGGGTGGCCGATACACGCTGGCGGTCGGCGTGGGCTACCTCAGGCGGGAATTCGCGGCGTTGGGCGTGAATTACGACGAGCTGGCGGAGCTGTTCGAGGAGGCTTTGGCGGTGATCCGCGCGGTGTGGACCACCGATGACATGTCTTTTGAGGGAAAGCATTTCAGCGCGCAGGGAATTACCGCGCACCCCCGCCCAGTCACCCGGCCGCATCCGCCGATCTGGATCGGCGGAAACACCGCCGCGGCTCGCCAGCGAGTCGCGCACCACGGCGATGGCTGGTGTCGTTTCCCGCCCCCGCGCGGCTGGGCCGAACCGCGGGCACCGCGGCCATCGACTCGGTGGAGCGGCTGGCCGATGGGATCGACGACGTGCGGCGCCGCTGCGACGCGGCGGGCAGGGACTGGTCGGCGATCGACGTGACCTTCACCAACTTCGCCGGCGGCAGCCCCGCCGCAGACGACTTCAATGCCGACGCATACCTCGGCGGCCTGGACAAGCTGGCGGCGCTCGGGGTGACCTGGGTGCATGTCGGCCTGCCCGGGGACAGCCAGGCGCACGCGCTCGAGGCCATCGAACGCTTCCGCGATATCGTGATCGACGCGATCTAGGTGGACTTCTCACCCGTCGCACTCTCCGCCGATGACACCGCTTTCCGTGATCGGACGTGGGCGTTGATCGCGGAATTGGTCACCGACGAAGTGCGCCGACGCGATCAGGAGTCCGGGGAAAACTTCGCTGAGCGGGTGCATGTGGTGCTTGGCGAGGCGGGGTATCTGGCCGCCGACTAAAGGCCCGAGTCCGACGGTGGATTCGATCCGGCTCGCCGGCGGATCTTTGAGGGCCACCAGACTCATGGCGTTCCTCCCAGGTCATCCCGCAGGGCGGCAATAGGGCCGACTCGATGCGATGGAACGCTGGCCTGACCGTGTTGGAGAACCTCAAATGCCTTATTAGGCAACAGCAACGGCTCAAGACCTTCGGCGGCTGACGCGATACTCAGTGGGCCGACGCGACGGTCATCTGGACCGCGCCCACTGGCAAGAACAACCGCACGTCACCCGCTGGTGCCGACCTTTTCCCGCAGGCTGACAAGCCGCCGTGTGCGCCACCCGCCCGAAACAGGCGCAGCAGGTCTCAGCAACGAGCTAGCCGAATCAACCTGGCGTGCAAGCACAACCGGGATCAGCGACCCCCTCCCTCGTCGAATGGGCCCTCGCCGAACTCGAGACCCGCCGTCAGTCTGTCGTGAATCGCTGAATCGACTTTACAAATTGCCGCGAAAGTGTCACGCTGTCGATGAGTTGATGACAAGCCGGCAAGGCATGCCACGCTGGCGCGGCCCGCGTGTGGCGATGAGGAATGGATTGATGGTCACTCCAACTTTCGACATCAGCGAGTACGGCCCACGGAGAACCCGGGCACGCGCTGCCCGAGCACCGCGTGAGGTCGGTGAGTGCCTGCAATATCGGCTCGATGTTCTTGCGGGCAGCGCGGTCGACGTCGTGCAATCGGCCGGCGGCTGGCTGTATGACCGGGTCATGGCCGGTTGGAAAGTCGCGGTGCTGTTGCCGCGCGGCTGCGCCGGCCGACCGCTGCACGTCCTCGGGGTGCGCGTATTGGATCTCGAGTCAGGGTTCGAGGAGGCGGGCGGGGTGTCCCAGAGTCTGGCAGCCAGCGCCGAGGCATTCACCGGGGATGCGCGCATTCGCGAGAAGGTGCTCGAGGCCGTCGACAACCGGGTGACCGAGGTCGCCCTGTGGGGTGACGGGTGGCCCCTGGAGATGGACCGTGGGATGACCAGAATGCAGCACGTGCTCAGCGCGGCGGCGCGGGTGTTCAAGCGCCAGGCGCTTGCGGCAGCCGGAATCCCGTGTGCTTCGGTCGACCCCACCGAGACTCTGCTCAGTGACGTGGCAGCCTGTCCGCCGGTCGACTCGCAACTGATCCGGCTTGGATGAGAGGTGGCAAGCGGGTCGGAGATCATGGCGCGCCGAACCTGATGAGCTGGCGCACGGCGGTGCCGTCGGCCAGGTGGTCCATCGCCGCGTTGATGTCGTCCAGCCGAATCGTCGACGACACCAGCGCCTCGACGGGCAGCCGGCCCGACTGCCATAGCGACACGAACCGGGGAATGTCGCGGCTGGGTATCGCCGAGCCCAGATAGCTGCCGATCAGCGACCGGCCTTCGGCGACAAAGCCCAACGGCGACAAGCTGATCCGGGCATGCGGCGGCGGCAGCCCCACGGTTATGGTGCGACCGCCGGGCGCCGTTAGCCCGATCGCGGTCTGCAGTGCGGCCGGATGGCCGACGGCCTCGACGACCACCGCGGCCTTGACGCCGGCGTCGGCGGCCTGCTGCGGTGTGTAGGTTTCGTGGGTGCCCAGGGCCCGCGCCGCCGTCAGCTTGTCGGGTAGTTGGTCGACGCCGATGACGTGGACGTCGTCGTACGTCAGGGCGGTGAGCAGCGCCGCCATGCCGACGCCCCCAAGGCCGACCACGGCGACCGACTGGCCCGGTTGCGGAGCGCCGACGTTGAGCACCGCGCCACCACCGGTCAGCACGGCGCACCCGAGCAGGGCCGCAACCTCGGGCGGCACCTCGGGTGGCACCGGAACCACACTGGACCGGTTCACCACGGCATGCGTCGCAAAGCCCGAGACGCCGAGATGGTGGTATACGGGCTGGCCGGCCCGCGTGAGCCGGATCCCGCCGCCCAGCAGCGTTCCGGCGGCGTTGGCCGCGCTGCCCGCCGCGCAGGGCGTCCGGCCCTCGGTCGCGCACGCCGTGCAGTGGCCGCAACGCGGCAAAAACACCAACACCACCCGCCGGCCGACCGCGACGTCGGCCCCGCCTGTCGGCGGACCGGGACCGACGGCTTCGACGATTCCGGCGGCCTCATGACCAAGCAGCATCGGCACCGGCCGCACCCTGTTGCCGTCCACCACCGACAGGTCGGAATGGCACACGCCGGCCGCCTCGATGCGGACCATGACCTCGCCACTGCGGGGTTCGTCGAGTTCGAGTTCGTCGACGCTGATCGGCTTCGACTCCGAATAGGGCCGAGGCAAACCGATCTGGTTCAGCACAGCGCCCCGGATGTGAACCATGTTGGAATACAACCATGGCTTCAGTTCCGGGGATCCCACCCGTTGGATCGGCGGATCAGCTCACCAGCGCCGACTTCCCGGTGCTGTGGCCGCTGGGAACCCGGTGGGCCGACAACGACATGTTCGGCCACCTCAACAACGCCGTCTACTACCAGCTGTTCGACACCGCGATCAACGCCTGGATCAACACCGCCACCGGGCTCGACCCGATCTCCATGCCATCGTTGGGCATCGTCGCCGAGTCGGGCTGTCGCTACTTCTCCGAGCTCCATTTCCCGCAAAGCCTCGTCGTGGGCCTCGCGGTGACGCGGCTGGGGCGCAGCAGCGTCACCTACCGGCTCGGGGTGTTCAAAGAGGCCCGGCAAAACAGGGGGCCGCAGCCGATCACCGCGCTCGGGCACTGGGTCCACGTGTACGTCGATCGGACCAGTCGCAAACCGGTCCCGATACCCGACCCCGTCCGATCCGTGCTGTCGACGGCCCGGGTGAGCGAGTGAGATGGCCTAGGAGGCCGTCGCTTTCGCCCGGGTATGCTTCGCCAATGCCAGTGTTGAGCAAGACCGTCGAGGTTGGTGCGGACGCCGCATCGATCATGGCCATCGTCGCCGACATCGAGCGGTACCCAGAGTGGAATGAAGGGATCAAAGGCGCCTGGGTGCTGCACCGCTACGACGACGGGCGTCCGAGCCAGGTGCGGGTCGACACCGTCGTTCAAGGCTTTGAAGGCACCTACATCCAGGCCGTGTACTACCCGGGCGAGAACCAGATTCAAACCGTTATGCAGCAAGGTGAGCTGTTCGCCAAGCAGGAACAGCTATTCAGTGTGGTGGAAACCGGCGTCACGAGCCTGCTGACCGTTGACATCGACGTCGAGCCCTCCTTGCCGGTGCCCGCTCCCATGGTGAAGATGCTCCTCAGCAACGTGTTGGACCAACTCGCCGAAAACCTCAAGCTGCGCGCCGAGCAGCTGTCAAGCTAAAGCGCGTCGCGGCTCAGCTGAAGATTCCCGTTCGATCCAGCATGTCCGTCAGCCGGCGCGCTGCGTCGGTGAATTGCCAGACGGTGTGTTCGACCACCGCGGCCGCGTCCCGGCGGCGCAGCGCGCCGATCAACCGCCGGTGATTGTCGACCGCGTCTGCACCCCATTGCGGATCGGCCGCGAACACCTGCGCCGGCATGTAGCGCGCGGCATTCAGCAGGAACCAGGCCAGCTTGATCCGGCGGCTCGCCTGGTTGAAGACGCGATGGAACGAGAACTCGATCGCCGCGATGGTCTCGGCGTCGCCCGACCCGACGGCCGCCGCAAGCGCATCGTTAAGGCGGTCCATCTCGTCGATCTCGACATCGGTGATGTGGTCGGTGGCCGCGGTGGCGAGTTCTTTGGCGATGGTGGCCTGCAGCCAGAAGATGTCGTCGATGTCCTGCCGGGTCAAAGGCAGCACGACGTGGCCGCGGTGCGGCTCCAGCTGCACCATGCCCTCACCGCGCAGTTTCAACAGGGCCTCGCGCACCGGGGTGACGCTGACCCCGAGCTCGGCCGCCGTGTCGTCAAGGCGGATGAATGTTCCCGGGCGCAACGTCCCGGACATGATCGCCGCGCGCAAGTGCCCCGCGACCTCGTCGGACAACTGCGCCCGGCGTAGGGGCCGCCGACTGCGCGGGTGCGTAGATAGAGGTGCGTTCACGCGGCCTGCCAGGACTTTCCGGGTCTTGTCGGGTCTTGTCGGGGACTTGTTTTAAGACGCCTCGGGCCATTAGTGTGACCCGGACAACACCATGTTTTATCAAATATCAACCTGGCGCAAGCGGTGCGCGAGTGAAAGGAACGGATTAGTTGACCGCGCAACTGGCCAGTCACGCACAGGCATCACTGGTTGAAGAGCAGCCCTACCTGGCTCGCCGGCAGAACTGGGTCAACCAGCTCGAACGGCACGCGATGATGCAGCCGCAAGCGACGGCGCTGAGGTTCATGGGCAACACGGTGACTTGGGCTGACTTGCACCGCAGGGTTATGGCCCTGGCCGACGCCTTAAGCCGCCGAGGGGTCGGCTTCGGCGATCGGGTCATGATCCTGATGCTCAACCGACCCGAGTTCGTCGAGTCGGTGCTGGCCGCCAACATGCTCGGAGCCATCGCGGTCCCGCTGAATTTCCGGCTCACCCCGGCCGAAATCGCCTTCCTCGTCGAGGACTGCACAGCGCGGGTGATGGTCACCGAACCGGTGTTGGCTCCGGTGGCAACCGGGGTGCGCGACATCCAGCCGCTGCTGGGCATGATCGTGGTCGCCGGCGGCGCGGGCGACGACGCCGTGTTCGGTTACGAACAGCTGCTCAACGAGCCCGGTGCCGCACACGAACCGGTGGACCTCCCGAACGACTCGCCGGCGCTGATCATGTACACCTCGGGGACCACCGGCCGTCCGAAGGGCGCCGTGCTGACCCACGCCAACCTGACCGGCCAGACGATGACCGCGCTCTACACCAGCGGTGTCGACCTCAACAACGATGTCGGTTTCATCGGTGTCCCGTTGTTCCACATCGCCGGAATCGGCAACATGCTGACCGGAATGTTGCTGGGCATCCCCACGGTGATCTATCCGCTCGGCGCGTTCGACCCCGGCCGGCTGCTCGATGTGCTGGAGGCGGAGAAGGTCACCGGGATGTTTCTGGTTCCGGCGCAGTGGCAGTCGGTGTGCGCCGAGCAGCAGGCAAGACCACGTGACCTGAGGTTGCGGGTGATGTCGTGGGGAGCCGCTCCGGCGCCCGATGAGCTGCTGCGGCAAATGTCGGCGATCTTCCCCGGCACCCAGATCCTGGCCGCATTCGGACAGACCGAGATGTCGCCGGTGACCTGCATGCTGCTCGGCGAGGACGCGATCCGCAAGCGGGGATCGGTCGGCAAGGTGATCCCCACGGTCGCCGCGCGCGTGGTCGACGAGAACATGAACGACGTAGCGGTCGGTGAGGTCGGTGAAATCGTCTATCGGGCACCGACATTGATGAGCGGTTACTGGAACAACCCGGAGGCCACGGCGGAGGCGTTCGCCGGCGGCTGGTTCCATTCGGGAGACCTCGTTCGGATGGACGACGAGGGCTACGTGTGGGTGGTGGATCGCAAGAAGGACATGATCATCTCCGGCGGAGAGAACATCTACTGCGCCGAGGTGGAAAACGTCCTTGCCGGCCATCCGCGCATCGTCGAGGTCGCCGTCATCGGTCGGGCCCACGAGAAGTGGGGCGAGGTGCCGATCGCGGTCGCGGCTGTAACGGGTGACCACCTGCGGATCGAAGACTTAGGTGAGTACCTGACCGAGCGGCTTGCGCGGTACAAGCATCCCACGGCGCTCGAGATCGTGGATGCCCTGCCGCGCAACCCCGCCGGGAAGGTGCTCAAGACTGAACTGCGGATGCGCTATGGGACCCCGCCGGGACCCTAAAGCCGTTCTGCGTCAAAGGATTTAACGACAAGAAGGGAAGGCTGACGGAAAGCGTAACGTTTGCCAGCTGTTGACGAAGGGTTAATTGGTGCGGATGCGGTTCACACCTGGACGGCCATCGGGTAGATTCCTGTGGTCTCCGTTACTACCTGCGGGTAGGGAGCCGATGGTCACACATATTGGTTCGCGGCAAGGTGGGGGTACCCCCAGCCGCATGGCGGCGAGGGGGCGAGGCGTGCGACACGATCTGCCGCGACGCCGCGACACCAGGGGTCCCGTCGTGAGGGGGCGGTGTTGACAACCCAGACGCGTCCCAACCTGGTCGGATACTTCCGCGACCAACTCCAGACCCCCCTGACACTTATCGGTGGCTTCTTCCGGATGTGCGTGCTGACCGGAAAGGCGTTGTTCCGTTGGCCGTTCCAATGGCGCGAGTTCATCCTGCAGTGCTGGTTCATCATGCGGGTCGCGTTCCTGCCGACCATCATGGTGTCGATCCCCCTGACCGTCCTGCTGATCTTCACCCTGAACGTGCTGCTGGCTCAGTTCGGTGCCGCCGACCTCTCCGGCGCGGGCGCGGCGATCGGCGCGGTCACCCAGCTCGGCCCGTTGACCACGGTGCTGGTGGTGGCCGGGGCGGGGTCGACGGCCATCTGCGCCGACCTGGGCGCTCGCACCATCCGCGAGGAGATCGACGCGATGGAGGTGCTCGGCATTGACCCCATCCACCGGCTGGTGGTGCCCCGGGTCATCGCCGCGACGCTCGTCGCCACGCTGCTCAACGGTCTGGTCATCACGGTTGGCCTGGTGGGCGGCTACCTCTTCGGGGTCTACCTGCAGAACGTGTCGGGCGGCGCCTATCTGGCGACCCTGACCACGATCACGGGCCTGCCCGAGGTCGTGATCGCGACGGTCAAGGCCGCCACGTTCGGACTCATCGCCGGCTTGGTCGGCTGCTACCGCGGCCTGACCGTGCGCGGCGGCTCCAAGGGGCTGGGCACCGCCGTCAACGAGACCGTGGTGCTGTGCGTGGTCGCGTTGTACGCGGTCAATGTGGTGCTGACCACGATCGGTGTGCGATTCGGAACGGGGCACTGAGATGTCGACCGCCGCCGTATTGCGCGCCCGCTTCCCGCGGGCGGTCGAGAATCTGAATCGCTACGGCGGTGCCGCGGGCCGCGGGCTCGACGACATCGGCCAGATGACGTGGTTCGGCCTGGTAACGCTCGCCAACATCCCGCACGCGCTGACCCGCTATCGCAAGGAAACGCTGCGGCTGATCGCCCAGATCGGCATGGGCACCGGTGCCATGGCGGTCGTCGGTGGCACCGCCGCGATCGTCGGATTCGTGACGCTGTCCGGCAGCTCCCTGGTCGCCATCCAGGGCTTCGCGTCGCTAGGAAACATCGGTGTTGAGGCGTTCACCGGTTTCTTTGCCGCACTCATCAACGTGCGCATCGCCGCTCCGGTGGTCACCGGTATCGCCATGGCGGCCACCGTCGGCGCCGGCGCCACCGCCGAGCTGGGGGCCATGCGGATCAGCGAAGAGATCGACGCCCTGGAAGTGATGGGCATCAAGTCGATCTCGTTCCTGGCAACCACCCGGGTGATGGCCGGGATGGTCGTCATCATTCCGCTCTACGCGCTGGCCATCATCATGTCGTTCCTATCCCCGCAGATCACCACCACCGTGCTCTACGGACAGTCGAACGGCACCTACGACCACTACTTCCGGACGTTCCTGCGCCCCGATGACGTGTTCTGGTCATTCCTGGAGGCGATCATCATCACGGCGATCGTGATGATCACCCACTGCTACTACGGATACAACGCCGGCGGCGGGCCGGTCGGCGTCGGCGAGGCGGTCGGGCGGTCGATGCGTTTCTCACTGGTCTCGGTGCAGGTTGTTGTCTTGTCGGCCGCGTTGGCGCTCTATGGCGTCAATCCCAACTTCGCGCTCACGGTGTGACTGCCATGACGACACCGGCAAAGATCAACGCGCCACGGAACCCGCCGTACAAGCTGGCCGGCGTCGGATTGTTGGTCGTCGCCGTGGTGATTTTCGCCCTGGTGTACGGGCAGTTCCGGGGAGACTTCACGCCCAAGACGAAGTTGACGATGGTGGCCAGTCGGGCCGGGTTGGTCATGGACCCGGGCTCGAAGGTCACCTACAACGGGGTCCAAATCGGCCGGGTCGCCGCCATCTCGGAGATCACTCGCGACGGCAAGCCGGCCGCCAAATTCACCTTGGATGTGTATCCGAAATACCTCAAGCTGATTCCGGAGAATGTGAACGCCGACATCAAGGCGACGACGGTGTTCGGCGGCAAATACGTGTCCTTGACGACGCCGAAAGACGCTGCGGGGAACGTCATCGCCAAGGGGCACCTCACGCCGCAGACCGTGATTGACGCCACGTCGGTGACGACCGAAATCAACACGTTGTTCCAGACCCTCACCTCGATCTCCGAGAAGGTGGACCCGGTCAAGCTGAACCTGACGCTGAGCGCGGCCGCACAATCGTTGGCTGGGCTGGGCGAGCGGTTCGGGCAGTCGATCGTCAACGGCAACGCGATCCTCGACGACATCAACCCGCAGATGCCGCAGGCCCGTCGCGACATCCAGCAGCTGGCGGCCCTGGGCGACACCTACGCGAACGCCGCGCCGGATCTGTTCGACTTCCTTAACAGCTCTGTGATCACGTCGCGCACGATCAACCAGCAGCAAAAGGACTTGGACCAAGCCTTGCTGTCCGCGGCGGGGTTCGGCAACACCGGCGCGGACATCTTCGCGCGCGGCGGGCCGTACCTGGCGCGTGGCGCCGCCGACCTGGTGCCAAGCGCCGAGCTGCTCGACACCTACAGCCCGGAGCTGTACTGCACCCTCCGCAACTTTCACGACGTCGAACCCAAGGCCGCTACGTTCCTCGGCGGTAACGGCTACTCGCTGAATGACCACGCCGAGCTGCTGTCCGGGCTGGCACTCATGCTGAACCCCGTGTCGGCGGTATCCATCCTTGGGTCCGGACTTCTCACCCAGGGACTCTTGGCGCCACTCGGGCTGGTTGGAGTGGTGGGCGGGGCGCCGAACCCCTATATGTATCCGGAAAACCTGCCGCGGGTGAACGCTCACGGAGGACCGGGGGGTGCGCCGGGTTGCTGGCAGCACATCACCCACGATTTCTGGCCCGCGCCGAATTTGGTGATGGACACCGGCAACAGCCTTGCGCCGTACAACCACCTAGACACCGGTTCGCCCTACGCGATCGAGTATGTGTGGGGCCGTCAGGTAGGGGATAACACGATCAACCCATGAAAATCACCGGTACCGTCGTCCGACTCGGCATCTTCTCGTTGGTGCTGCTGCTGTTCACTGTGATGATCATCGTGGTGTTCGGCCAGATGCGCTTCGACCGTACAACCGGCTACACCGCTGAGTTCAGCAATGTCAGCGGGCTGCGGGCGGGCCAATTCGTCCGCGCCTCGGGGGTGGAGATCGGCAAGGTCGACTCCGTTGCGCTGGTCGACGGCGGCAAGAGGGTGCGCGTGAAATTCAACGTCGACCGCTCGGTGCCGCTGTATCAGTCGACGACCGCGCAGATTCGCTACCTCGACCTGATCGGTAACCGTTACCTGGAGCTCAAACGCGGCGAGGGCGAAGGCGCCGACCGGGTCCTGCCGCCGGGCGGATTCATCCCGTTGTCGCGGACGTCGCCGGCGCTGGATCTCGACGCGCTGATTGGTGGTTTCAAGCCGGTGTTTCGGGCCCTGGACCCGGACAAGGTCAACACCATCGCGTCGGCGCTCATCACCGTGTTCCAGGGGCAGGGCGGCACCATCAACGACATTCTCGACAACACCGCCCAGCTGACCGCCCAGCTCGCCGAGCGTGACCAGGCGATTGGCGAAGTGGTCAAGAACCTGAACACCGTCCTGGACACGACGGTTCGGCATCGCAAGGAGTTCGACCAGACGGTCAACAACCTCGAGGTGCTGATCACCGGCTTGAAGGACCGCGCCGACCCACTGGCCGCCGGAACCGCGCACATCAGCAATGCAGCGGGAACGGTGGCCGATCTGCTGGGCGAGGACCGCGCGCTGCTGCACAAGGCCGTCAACTACCTGGACGCGATTCAGCAACCGCTCATCGATCAGCGTCAGCAGCTCAGCGACTACCTCCACAAGTTGCCGACCGCGTTGAACCAGATCGGGCGCACCATCGGCTCCTATGGCGACTTCGTGAACTTCTATGCCTGTGACATCTCGCTGAAGATCAATGGGCTGCAGCCCGGTGGCCCCGTCCGCACGGTCCGGCTGTTCAACCAGCCATCGGGTAGGTGCACGCCGCAATGAGAACGCTGGAACCTCCCAACCGACTGCGCATCGGACTCATGGGCATCCTGGTGACGCTGCTGGTCATCGGCGTGGGCCAAAGCTTCACCAGTGTCCCGGTATTGATGGCCAGGCCCAGCTACTACGGCCAGTTCAGCGACGCCGGCGGCCTCAACAAGGGCGACAAGGTGCGCATCGCCGGCATGGACGTCGGCAAGGTCGAGGGCCTGTCGATCGACGGTGACCACATTTTGATCAAGTTCGCGATCGGCACCAACACGATCGGCACCGAAAGTCGGCTGGCGGTTCGCACCGACACTATCCTCGGCAAGAAGGTCCTCGAGATCGAGGCGCGCGGCAATCAGCCACTGCGTCCGGGGGCCACCTTGCCGCTGGGTCAAAGCACCACTCCCTACCAGATCTACGACGCATTCTTCGACGTCACCAAGGCCGCCACCGGCTGGGACATCGACACTGTCAAACGGTCACTGCACGTGTTGTCGCAGACGATCGATCAGACCTACCCGCACCTGAGCGCCGCCCTGGACGGGGTGGCCCGGTTCTCCGACACGATCGGCAAGCGGGACGAGGAGATCAAGCATTTGCTTGCCCAAGCCAACCAGGTGGCCAGCGTCCTCGGTGACCGCAGCGAACAGGTCGACAGGCTGCTGGTCAACGCGAAGACGCTGCTGGCCGCCTTCGAGGAACGCGGACGCGCGATCGACGCGTTGTTGGGCAACATCTCCGCGTTCTCGGCGCAGGTGGCGGGGCTGATCAACGACAACCCGAACCTCAACCACGTGCTGGAACAGTTGCGAACCGTCAGCGACATCCTGGTCGAGCGCAAGGAGGACCTGGCCAACGGGCTCGTCGAGGTTGGAGCGTTCCTTCCGTCGCTGAACGAGGCCATCGGGTCCGGACCATTCTTCAAGGTGGTGATTCACAACCTGGTCCCGGGTCAGATTCTGCAGCCGTTCATCGACGCGGCGTTCAAGAAGCGTGGCCTCGACCCCGAAGACTTTTGGCGCAGCGCCGGGCTGCCGGAATACCGGTTCCCCGACCCGAATGGCACCCGGTTCCCCAACGGCGCGCCGCCGCCGGCGCCGCCGGTGCTGGAAGGTACCCCCGAGCATCCGGGACCGGCGGTTCCGCCCGGATCGCCGTGCTCCTATACGCCGGCGGCGGGCGCGCTGCCCCGCCCGGACAACCCGTTGCCGTGCGCCGGCGCGACCATCGGCCCGTTCGGTGGGCCGGCCTTCCCGGCGCCGATCGATGTCGCGACGTCGCCGCCGAACCCCAATGGGCTGCCGCCAACGCCGGGCATCCCGATCGCCGGGCGCCCGGGCGAGCCAGCCCCGGACGTCCCAGGCACGCCGGTGCCGTTGCCGCCGAGCGCACCCCCGGGTGCCCGCACGGAGCCGTTGGGACCGGCCGGTCCGGCGCCACCACCCTCGACATTCGCGCCGGGGTTGCCGCCGGGGCCACCAGCGCCGCCCGGGCCTGGGGAGCAGCTGCCCGCCCCGTTCATCAACCCAGGGGGAACGGGAGGTAGCGGCATCACGGGAGGTAGCCAGAATTGAGCACCATCTTTGATATCCGCAACCTGAAGTTGCCGAAGCTGTCCCGGGCGTCGGTGATCATCGGGTCGCTGGTGGTGGTGTTGGCGCTCGTCGCCGGGTTCGTCGGCTGGCGGCTGTACCAGAAGCTGACGAACAACACCGTGGTCGCCTACTTCCCCGCGGCCAACGCACTCTATAAGGGGGACAAGGTCCAGATCATGGGCTTGCGGGTGGGCGCGATCGACTCGATCGTGCCGGTCGGCGACAAGATGAAGGTGACCTTTCACTACCAGAACAAATACAAGGTGCCGGCCAACGCCTCCGCGGTGATCCTCAACCCCACCTTGGTGGCGTCGCGCTCCATCCAGTTGGAGCCGCCCTACAAAGGCGGCCCGGTGTTGGCCGACAATGCTGTGATCCCGATCGAGCGCACCCAGGTGCCGGTGGAGTGGGACGAGCTGCGCAACAGCGTCACCAACATCATCTCCAAACTCGGCCCGACATGCCCGCAAGAATCCGGGGCGGGCTGCACGGTAGCGGAGCGCGAGGGCCCATTCGGTGAAGTCATCGAATCGTTCGCCTACGGACTGGAAGGCAAGAGCAAGCAGATCAACACGACCCTGGACAGCCTCTCGCGGGCGTTGACCGCGCTGAACGAGGGTCGTGGCGATTTCTTTGCTGTGGTGCGCAGCCTGGCACTTTTCGTCAACGCGCTGTACCAGGACGACAAGCAGTTTGTCGCGCTCAACCAGAACCTGGCGGACTTCACCACCAGGTTGGCTCACACCGACACCGATCTCGCCAATGCGGTACAGCAGTTCGACAGCCTGCTTTCGGTTGCGCGCCCGTTCTTCGCCAAGAACCGCGAGGTGCTCGCCCACG
The DNA here is from genome assembly GCF_010731535.1 of Mycobacterium lacus. NCBI lineage: Bacteria > Bacillati > Actinomycetota > Actinomycetes > Mycobacteriales > Mycobacteriaceae > Mycobacterium > Mycobacterium lacus. Next base: position 4,300,772 of record NZ_AP022581.1, on the reverse strand, counting down.
ACGTCAACAACCTGGCGGACGTGACGACGAGGCTGTTACAACCCGAGACTCTCAACGGGCTGGAGACCGCCCTGCACGTCCTTCCGACGGCCGCGGCCAATGTCAACCAGATCTACCACCCGACGCACGGTTCCGTTGTCGCCGTTCCGGCGATCACCTTCGCCAACCCGATGCAACTCATCTGCAGCTCGATTCAGGCCGGCAGTCGGCTCGGGTATCAAGAGTCCGCCGAACTTTGTGCGCAGTATCTGGCGCCGGTGCTGGATGCGATCAAGTTCAACTACTTCCCGTTCGGTCTGAACCTGTTCAGCACCGCCGAGGTGCTGCCCAAACACCTCTCCTACTCCGAGCCGCGGCTGCAGCCGCCGAATGGGTACAAGGACACCACCGTCCCGGGGATCTGGGTGCCGGATACGCCGTTGTCGCACCGCAACACCCAGCCGGGCTGGGTCGTCGCCCCGGGGATGCAAGGGGTACAGGTAGGGCCGGTCACGGCAGGCCTGATGACGCCGGAATCGCTGGCTGAGCTCATGGGTGGACCCAACATTGAGCCCGTTCAATCCAACCTGCAGACTCCACCGGGACCGCCCAACGCGTACGACGAGTATCCGGTGCTGCCACCCATCGGCTTGCAGGCGCCGGTGCCGATTCAGCCGCCGCCGCCCGGCCCCGGGGTGGTCCCCGGTCCCGTCGCTCCGACGCCGCCACCGGTGTCCGCGCCGGCACCCGGTGCCGGTGGCCCACCGCTGCCTGCCGAGTTAGGAGCGGGCCAATGAGGCGCGCGATGAGCAAACCGAGCCAGTGGGCACCGAGGCGCGCGATGGGCGTGAATATCCGGCGCCGCACCTGGCAGGGGCTGGTGCTATTGGTGGTCGCACTGGTGGCTAGCTCGTGCGGGTGGCGTGGGATTTCCAACGTCGCGATACCGGGCGGTCCCGGCAGCGGAGAGGGTGCATACACGATCTATGTGCAGGTGCCCGACACCCTGGCGATCAACGGCAACAGCAAGGTGATGGTCGCCGACGTCGCCGTCGGCTCCATACGCGCCATCAACCTGAAGAACTGGGTGGCCACCCTGACGCTGGGCTTGCAGAAGGGCGTCAAGCTACCGAAGAACACGCTCGCCAAGATCGGCCAGACGAGTCTGTTGGGTTCTCAGCACGTGGAGCTGCTCGCACCGCCGAACCCGTCGCCGGAACTGCTCAAGAACGGCGACACCATCCCGCTGAAGAATTCGTCCGCGTACCCCACTACCGAGCAGACGCTGGCCAGCATTTCGCTGATCTTGCGTGATGGCGGCATTCCAAACCTGGAAGCGCTCACGAATGAGTTTTACAACATCTTCCACGGGCGAGCCGACCAGATCCGGGCCTTCCTCGGCAAGCTCGATACCTTCGTCGACCAGCTCAACCAGCAACGCGATGACATCACTCACGCGATCGACTCCACCAACCGGCTCTTGGTGTATGTAGGTGGCCGATCGGATGTGCTGGACCGAGTGCTGACCGACATCCCGCCCGTGATCAAACATTTCGCCGACACCAAGAACCTGCTGATCAACGCCGTCGACGCGGTGGGACGGCTCAGCCAGGTCACCGCCCAGTATCTGGGTGAAGCGCAGAGCAGCCTCTACACCGACCTCAAAGCGCTGCAATGCCCGTTGCGGGAACTCGGTCGTGCTTCGCCCTATCTGATCGGCGCGCTGAAGTTGATCCTCACCCAGCCGTATGACATAGACACGGTCCCGAAGCTCATGCGCGGTGACTACCAAAACGTTTCGGCGACGATCGACGTGACCTACAGTTCCGTCGACAATGCGATCTTCACCGGTACGGGACTTTCCGGGGCTCTGCGGGCGCTCGAGCAGTCGTTCGGGCGCGATCCCGAAACGATGATCCCGGACGTGCGGTACACGCCCAACCCGAATGATGCGCCCGGCGGTCCACTGGTCGAAAGGGCGGACAGGCAGTGCTGACTCCCTTCATCAAACGCCAGCTGATCCTCTTCGGCATCCTGACAGTGGTCTCGCTGAGTGTGCTGGGCGTGTACTACCTGCAGATTCCGAGCTTGGTGGGCGTCGGCCGCTACGAGCTCAAGGCCGACTTGCCCGCATCGGGTGGCCTGTATCCAACGGCCAACGTGACCTATCGCGGCATCACCATCGGGAAGGTCACCGACGTCGAGCCGACCGAACAGGGCGCCCGAGCGATCATGAGCATCGACAGCCGCTACAAGATCCCGATCGATGCGTCGGCGAACGTGCACTCGGTGTCGGCGGTCGGTGAGCAGTACCTGGACCTGGTGTCGACCGGGAACCCGGGCAAGTTCTTCTCACCCGGGCAAACCATCACCAAGGGCACGGTTCCCAGTGAGATCGGGCCGGCCCTGGACACCGCCAACCGGGGGCTTGCCGCGTTGCCGAAGGACAAGATCAGCAAGCTGCTCGACGAGACGGCGGAATCCGTCGGCGGGTTGGGTCCGGCGCTGCAGCGTCTGGTCGACTCTACCCAGGCGATCGTCGGTGATTTCCACACCCAGATCGCCGACATCAACGACATCATCCAGCACTCCGGGCCGATCCTGGAAAGCCAGGTCAATTCGAGCAGTGCAATCGAGCGCTGGGCGCGCAATCTGAACCGCTTGGCCGCGCAGACCGCGGCAAACGACCAGCACGTGAAGAGCATCCTGTCCCAGGCTGCGCCGACGGCCGACCAGGTCAACGAGGTGTTCACCGACGTGCGAGATTCGCTGCCGCAGACGCTGGCGAACCTCGAGGTCGTGATCGACCTGCTCAAGCGTTACCACAACGGTGTGGAGCAAGTGCTCGTGTTCCTGCCACAGGGCGCGTCGATCGCTGAGACGGTGTCCGCGCCGTTCCCGAATCAGGCCGCACTCGACCTTGCGCTGTCGATTAACCAGCCGCCGCCGTGTCTGACCGGGTTCATCCCCGCATCGGAATGGCGGTCCCCGTCGGACACCAGCCTGCAGCCGTTGCCGACGGGCACGTACTGCAAGATTCCTCAGGACACGCCCGCCAACAGCGTGCGCGGATCGCGCAATATCCCCTGTGTCGATGTCCCCGGCAAGCGGGCGGCCACGCCACGGGAGTGCCGCGACCCCAAACCGTACGTTCCGCTGGGGACCAATCCCTGGTTCGGCGACTCGAACCAGCTGCTGACCTGCCCGGCACCCGCGGCGCGCTGCGATCAGTCGGTGAGGCCGGGCATGGTGATCCCGGCGCCGTCGGTGAACAACGGCCTGAACCCGGCGCCCGCCGATCGGGTGGCTGGGACGCCGCCGCCGGTCAGCGATCCCTTGTCGCGGCCGGGATCGGGTACCGTGCAGTGCAATGGCCAGCAGCCCAACCCGTGTGTCTACACTCCGAGCGGGCCTCCCTCCGCGGTATACAGTCCGCAGAGCGGCGAACTGGTAGGGCCCGACGGTGTCAAATACTCCGTCGAAAACTCGACTAAAACAGGAGACGACGGATGGAAGGAGATGCTGGCGCCAGCCGGCTGAACCCCCCACCGATGCCGCGGCTGCGTCGTCTGCGCAGGCTTGCCCAGAAATCAAGCCCGAAGATTGCTCAGGAATCGGAGGGCGCGGCTGACCCGACCAGCACCGAGGCGACGGCCGAGGAGTCGGCAGAACCCCAGGGCGGGGACGATTCGACCAGCACCGGCGCCACGGCCGACGAGTCGGGAGAATCAGCGGCCACAGCCGATGCTGTGGAGACGGGCGTCGAGCGCGGCCCGTCGCGTCTGGGTCGAGGGTGGCTGGTCGGTATCGCCGCGGTGCTCGTCGTGCTTGCGGGCGGCATCGGGGCCGGCGGCTACCTTGCGCTGCGCTACCACCAGGAAGGCCAAGCAACTGCGCGCAACGACGCCGCGGCGCTCAAGGCGGCGATGGATTGCGTGGCGGCAACGCAAGCGCCGGACACCAACGCGATGGCCGCCAGTGAACGGAAGATCATCGACTGCGGCACCGACACCTACCGCAGCCAAGCGCTGCTGTACACCAGCATGCTCGTTCAGGCTTATCAGGCCGCCAACGTTCACGTTCAGGTGTCCGACATGCGGGCAGCGGTCGAGCGAAGCAACGACGACGGTTCGGTCGACGTGCTCGTCGCACTCCGCGTCAAGGTGGCCAATGATCAGTCCCAGAACGAAACCGGCTACCGCCTGCGGGTGAAAATGGCGCTCGCAGAAGGCGAGTACAAGATTGCCAAACTCGACCAGGTGACGAAGTGACGGTGGTGGTCGACACTCAGACCACCAAGGCCGTCCAGAAGTCATCGGCGATCAGCTTGGCGCCGTGGCACGTTCGTGCCTGCGCGTTCGCCGTTGACGTACTGCCGGCCATGGCCGTGGTGACGACGACGGTGTTGGTCTGGCTTACCGTGCCGCCGCGCAGCGCGTGGTCGTGGTTGTGCATCTCGGTCGCCGGCGTCGCGATCCTGCTGATGTTGGCCAACCGACTGCTGTTGCCGACCGTCGTCGGATGGAGCCTGGGACGTGGCCTCTGCGGCATCGCGGTGGTCCACCGCGACGGCACGGCCGCCGGTCCCTGGGGCCTGCTCCTTCGGGACCTGGCCCACCTGCTCGACACTGCATCGCTGTTGGTGGGATGGCTGTGGCCGCTGTGGGATTCGCGCAACCGCACTTTCGCCGACATGCTGCTGCGCACGGAGGTGCGTCGCGTCGAACCGGACGAGCGGCCGCGCAACATCCGGCGGTGGACCGCGGCGGCCGTGCTGACGGCGGCGGGGGTGTGCCTGGCGGGCGCCGCCGTGAGCTACGTGGTGGTGTACTCCCGGGATCGGGCGATCGACCGGACCCGCGCGCAAATTGCGACGCAGGGGCCGAAGATCGTCGCCCAGATGCTGACGTACGACCCGAATTCGTTGCGCGACGATTTCGCGCGCGCCCGGTCGCTGGCCACCGACAGATACCGGGACCAGTTGGCCGCTCAACAGGAGGCGGTGCAGAAGGGGCACCCGGTCATCAACGAGTACTGGGTGATCGACAGCTCGATCCAATCGGCGATGCCCGATCGCGCGACGATGCTGGTGTTCATGCAGGGGAGGCGGGGCGCCGCGCCGGGCGAACGATACATCAGCGCGACCGTTCGGGTGAATTTCGCCAAAGGCGGCGACAACCATTGGCGCGTCGACGATCTCACCGTTCTGACCAAACCGAAACCGCCCGGGGACGGAAAATGAGCCCCCGTCGCAAGTTTCAGCCCGGCGAGGGACGACTGCTCGTCGCGCACCCAGTGGAGCCCCGGCGACCCTGGGGGTTACCGCTCGCCGGCGCCGTCGCCGCGTTCCTGATGGTGGCGGCGATCACGGTATCCACCCTGATGCTCGTCTCCCATGAGTCCCGCACGCGCGCCGCCTCGAGGGATCGCGAGGTGGTCAGCTACGTGAAATGGTTCATGACACAGTTCACGTCCGTTGACCCGTACCACGCCAACGACTATGTGGAACGGGTATTGGCGCAAGCGACCGGTGAGTTCGCCAAGCAGTACCACGACAAGGTGAACGAGATCCTCCTCCAGGTCGCCCAGGCCGAACCCGCCACCGGGGCCGTCCTCGATGCCGGCGTGGAGCGGTGGAACGACGACGGCAGCGCCATCGTCCTGGTGGCCACCGAAGTGACCTCGAAGTCGCCGGATGAAAAACAGGTATTCCAGAACACGAATCGTTGGACGGCAACCGCGACGCAGGAAGGGAAGCAGTGGAAGATCAGCAGCTTGCTGCAGGTGATCTGACGGACAAGACCGGCGACGATGGACCCGAGGTCGACACTGAGCTGACAGCTCAAGCCGCGGAGACGGCTGATGAGCAGGAAGACGGCGAAGCCGAGGCCGATTTCGACGCGGCCGCGGCCGCGGACGGTCCCGACGGCAGCGCTCCCGCCAGAAAGCCGATCGGCAGGGCGCTGGCCGTGGTGGCCGCGGTCGCGGCCGTATTGTTTGTCGGCTCAGCGGCTTTCGCGGGCGCAACCGTGCAGCCCTACCTAAACGATCGCGCCACCACGGCAACCAAGCTGAGAATCGCGCGGACCGCGGCCGGGGCGATCACCACGCTGTGGACCTATACGCCGGAGAACATGGACACCCTTGCCGATCGCGCGGCCAACTACCTCAGCGGCGATTTCGCCGCCCAGTACCGCAGGTTCGTCGACGCCATAGTGGCGCCCAACAAACAGGCCAAGATCACCAACAGCACCGAAGTCACGGGCGTGGCGATCGAATCGCTGGACGATTCGAACGCCGTTGCCATTGTGTACACCAACACCACGTCCACCAGCCCGCTGACCAAGAACATCCCGTCGCTGAAATACCTGTCCTACCGGCTGTTCATGAAGCGCAGCAACGGACGCTGGATGGTGACCAGGATGACGACGATCACCTCGCTGGACTTGACGCCCCGCGTGTAGCCGGCTAGTTGAATGCCAGCCAGCTGGGCAGTGCGCGCTCGTGCGAGTCGCACAGAACCTGTCGGGTGTCGCACGATCCCTTCGGCGACCCGGCCCCGGCCCACATGCCCCCGGTTTCGCGGCGTAGCACGATCGCCGACGACCCACCGCCGTCGAGCAGGATCGCCGTATCGCTGCCCAGGCCGCGGAACAGGTCCTGAATGTTGTCCGGCGTGTAGTTGCCACCCTCGAAGATGTACATCTCGTCCTTCTGCTTGGCGTAGGCGAGGGCCGTCCGCGCCGCGCTGGGACCGCCGTCGTGGAGCTGTCCGGTGTTGCCGGGGGACAACAGCCCGATGCCGGCCACCGCCACGAACTTCGCATTCTTGTTGAGCAAGTCCTGGATCACCGGAGTGGCGGCGTCGTAATCCTCGCTGCCCTTGGGTCGCAGCACATATGGGGCGCCACCCGAAGGAAGGATCATCGTCGTCAGCGAGGTCCAGCTCTCACCCCCGCCGGAAAGACCCTGCTTACCGGGGTAGGCGACGGTGCCGGTGACCGCCTGGTTGGCGTGGCCCTGGCCGCGGGTGTTGTCCACGAAGGCGCCCAGCGGTGAACTGCAGCCGGTCGTCCGCCACGAGCCACCCTTCTGCGGGCGCACGTCGAAGAAGTTGGCGTTGATTGCGATCGTCGGTTGCCCCATCCGCTGCCATGCCTGCAGCGGCGGGTAGATTTCCGACGCCTGCCACAGCCCCTCGCTGGTGCGGGCCCCCGGGTTGTTCTCGCAGCGCGCTTGGTCTCCGCGGTGGGTGTCCACCAGCAAGTGCGGTTGCAGGCGTTGCGACGCATTCTTGATGATCATCAGATGGCCGCCGTTGTTCATCTCATACCAGCTACCGCCGCCGTTGAGCAGCGGTGTGGGATGCCCGGGCCCGAAGTTGTAGACGAGGTAGGAGCCCTTGGTGGTCGCGATGGCGCTCGCGAGCATTTCGCGGCCGTCGGCGGCGCGCGCCACGGGCTGTCCCGTGGTGGTCGCGAGCGTGGCGCACAGAGCCACGGCGGCGCAGCAAGCCGTCAGTCGACCCGCCGATTTGAGCAGGCTGGCAGATGGCGTGAGCACGGTTGCCCTTTCGGCCCGAATCCGGATGCAACCATTTCAGCATTAGTCACACCAGTACCACTGTCAACTTTAGTAACAGCTGCGTGACGGTTAGGCCGCGCGGGAATTACGTTTCGTCGCTTGAGTTTTCGGATTCGGATTGACGCGCGCTCACACGCGCTTGGTGCTGCGCTTGGTGTGCCTCGGCGATCGCCATTTCGATTGCCCCGGGAATCCGGTGGAAGCCCTGGCGGTCGTACAGCTTGGTGACGAGGCCTCCCAGCAGCACACCGATGATCAGGCCGATCGACGTCATGAGCAACGCCTGCGAAAGACCCGCGTCGGCCTGACCGTCGAGGTACAGCAGCGACCGCACGCCGAGGAACACCTGGTGCATCGGCTCGAACTCGGCCAACCAGCGGAAGAACGGCGGCACCGCCTCCAGCGGCACCGTGGCGCCCGCCGACGGCAGCCCGAGGATCACGAAGATCAGCATGCTGAACAGCAGGCCCATCGAGCCCAGCACCGCGATCAGCGAGCTGGAGGTGATGCCCACCGCGCTGATCGCGAACACCCCATAGAGCCACAATTCCCAGCCGAGCGGGATGGGCATACCCAGCCCGTGGGCTATCGACATGTAGACCGCCGACGTGAGCAGGGCCAGGATCACCATCACGCCCCACTTGACCAACAGGGTGCGGAATCGAGAGATGTTGACCTGTTCGGCGAACCGGTACACCGGCCCGAACTCGGCGGGCACGTAGCCGAGCATGGAGTCCACCAGCGTGCTGACCACGATGCTGCCGGTAAAGCCCGCCAGCAGCAGCAAGAGCGCGTAGTAGAACGCCGACAACCCGTTGCCGGTGCCGTTCGGCAACGGGTTGTATACCGAGGACTTAACGTCGATGGGGTTGGTCAGACCTAACGCCGCGGCCCCGGTCAGCGGCGCCCCACCCGTCTGCGCGGCGACATCCGCCGTGAGTCGTTCGCCGACTTTGCCATTCACCACGGCCATCGCCTGGGTCAGGGTCTGGCTCGCGATACTGGAACCGAGGGTGCCCGCTCGCGGGTTTGTGGAGATCGTGATCAGCGGCCGGTTCGCGCGGGTGGGTTCAACCGAACTGGCCGCGTACTCCCGCAGGCTCGATGAGAAGGTCGGCGGTATCACCGCCTCGCCGTACACCTGGGCCCTGTCCAGCAGCCGCTTGGCCTCGTCCCGGGAAACTACGCGGATGTCGAACTTGTTCTTGTCCAGGCCGGCAACCAGACCATCGACGATCTGCTTCCCCGCGGGCCCGGCGTCCTGGTTCACCACGGCAATAGGGAAATGCCGCAGGTTGGTCGTCGGGTTCAGGATTCCGCCGAGGTAGAGTGCCGCAAGCGCCGACATGAGGGCCAACGTGATGACGATCGGCGCCGCCCAGAACCGCACTGTCCGAACGGCTTTGATGTTCCGGTTAGGTTTGGGTGCTGCGTACCGCGGCTGCGATTGAGGCATGCGGGCTCCTGTCTGTCGAGCACACTCTAGGTGGTGCTAGCCGCCCAGCTTTGCATGCATCTCCCAGAGCAGCACCTCCGACGGCTCGCTGGCGGTCACCCGCTGGCCGTCGGACGCGGTGAACCGGATCGCGTCACCCTCGGCCAGATCGCCGATCCCCTCGACGTTGAGCCGGCCGCGCGCGACGAACAGATGCAGGTAGGGCGCCGCGGGCAGGCCGATCGCAGCGCCCGGCTCTAGCCGTGCGCCGTGCAGCGCGGCATCGCGATTGTGCAGGGTGATGGCCGCGTCGTGACCGGGCATGCCCGAGGCGATGGTCACCAGGCCGCTGGTCAACAACTCCTCATTGATCTCGTGCTGTTGGTAGCTCGGGGAGAGGGCGGCCTCGTCGGGGATCACCCACATCTGCACGAAATGCACCGGTTCCGTTGGGGAATCGTTCTTCTCCGAATGCAGGATTCCGCTGCCCGCCGACATGCGTTGGGCCAGGCCAGGGTGGATCACCCCACTGTTGCCGGTGGAATCCTGGTGTGTCAGTGCCCCACTGAGCACCCAGGTCACGATCTCCATGTCGCGATGTGGATGGGTATCGAAACCGGCGGCCGGCGCCACGACGTCGTCGTTGTTCACCAACAGGATCCCGTGGTGGGTGTTATCCGGATCGTAGTGGTCGCCAAACGAGAACGAGTGCCGGGATTTCAGCCAGGATGTCGCGGTGACGGCCCGGTCGGCCGCACGCCTGATCTCCACGGTGGCACGCACCATTCCACGGTAGTCGCCGCCCGGGCGGGTCACGCCTCTCGGGCCGACGCTGGTGTCCGAGTATGGATATCTCGCGTGCGCCGCCAACCTCGTCGGACAGTCCGATGCACGTGGAATTGCCTGAAAGGCTTGGCTATACGCGCGTGGCTGTACGACTAGCCCGCCTCATGGCGCGGGGACGGTACTCATGTGGTCATGACCGCATACGCCGAGCTGAAGATTGGGGATCGCCCGACCTGCCCCACGTTCGCCCGTCAGAGGCGTTCGGGCAGTCCGAATTTCGCAAACAACGTGTGATCGAGGAACGCCACCACGTGCGACACCCGCTCGGTGCTCATGTCCAGCACGTGCAGCTGGAAGGGCAGATGCGCCTCACCGGCACGCATGTACATCGCCGCGGCAGGTTGGCCGTTGGCGACCAACGGCAGCAGGCGCATATCGCCGGGGGATTCGGCGGGGCACTGCTGGTGAATGAGCGTGATGATCGCCCGCGGTCCCTGGTACCAACCGGTGTACGGCGGCATTTCCCAGACCGCCTCGGCGGTGAACAGCTCCACCAGCCGGTCGATGTCATAGGTCTCGAACGCCGCGATGTAGCGGGCCAGCAGATCCTGGGCCTCGGGCGACTCCGGCGCCGCCAGCGCGTCGTCGGCACTGGGCCCGACCGCATCCAGCTGGGACCGGGCTCGCTGCAGCAGGCTGTTGACGGCCACCGTGGTGGTGCCGATCGCCTCGGCCACCTCGCTAGCCCGCCACTGCAGGACGTCGCGTAGCAACAGCACCGCTCGCTGCCGGGGTGAAAGATGCTGCAGCGCGGCGACGAACGCCAACCGCACCGATTCACGCGACCCGACGATGACTGATGGGTCGGTAGGGTCTGCCGTGAGGTCGGGCAGCGGCTCCAGCCAGGGGACCTCGCGGCGCTCCACCAGTTCGGCGGTTGGATCCGAACTGGGTGTCCCCAGCCCGGCGGGCAGCGGCCGGCGCTGCCGGCCCTCCAAGGCCGTCAGGCAGGTGTTGGTGGCGATGCGATGCAGCCACGTCCGCATCGACGACTTGCCCTCGAAGCGTTCGTAGGATTTCCAGGCGCGCAGAAATGTCTCCTGCACCAGGTCCTCCGCGTCGTGCAGCGACCCGGTCATCCGGTAGCAGTGTGCGAGCAGTTCACGTCGATACGGCTCAGCCTGCGCCGAGAACTCCCGGTCAGAGTGTTCTGCGAGCACGCTCACCCGAACGAGCCTACGCAGAGGCTGTGACAGCTTCGTGTGCGGCGGCCACTGAGGGGTGTGCGTAAGCTGCCCGTAATGAGCACGACCCGTACTGAACGAAACTTCGAAGGCCTCGGCGGCGCGCGCATTGTCTACGATGTCTGGACACCAGACGCCCCGGCGCGTGCCGTGGTCGTACTCGCCCACGGTCTCGGCGAGCACGCCCGCCGCTACGACCACGTCGCGCGGCGATTCGGCGAGGCGGGCCTGGTCACCTACGCGCTGGACCACCGTGGGCACGGCCGCTCCGACGGCAAGCGGCTGCTGGTGCGGGATATCGCGGAGTTCACCACCGACTTCGACACCCTGGTCGCCATCGCCACCCGCGAACACCCCGGCCTCAAGTGCGTCCTGCTGGGGCACAGCATGGGTGGGGCGATCGTCTTCGCCTACGGCGTTGAACGCCCCGACAACTACGACCTGATGGTGCTGTCGGGACCGGCAGTGGCGGCCCAAGACCTGGTGCACCCGCTGGTGGCGCTCGCCGCCAAGGGGCTGGGCGTGGTCATCCCCGGTCTGCCGGTGCAGGACATCGACGTCAACGCCATATCCCGTGACCCCGCGGTGGTGGCGGCCTACAACGACGACCCGCTGGTGTACCACGGGAAGGTGCCCGCCGGCCTCGGACGCGCGCTGCTGCAGGTGGGCGAGACCATGCCCCAGCGGGCGGCGGCGTTGACCGCGCCGCTGCTGGTGGTGCACGGTTCCGACGATCGGCTGATCCCCGTCGACGGCAGCCGTCGGCTGGTCGAGTGTGTGGGATCTAGCGACGTCGAGTTGAAGGTCTATCCCGGGCTGTACCACGAGGTCTTCAACGAGCCCGAACGCGACCAGGTGCTCGACGACGTGGTCTCGTGGATTTTGCAACGCCTCTGACCGGCTGCGGCGGAAATGTCGTACCGCTTGAGTAGTTTGACGCTATGACCGACGACAAGATGCTGGCCCGCATCGGCGCACTGCTGCGCCAGGCCGAAGGCACCGATAACCCCCACGAGGCCGACGCGTTCATGGCCGCCGCGCAACGGTTGGCGACGGCAGCGTCCATCGACTTGGCGGTGGCCCGGTCGCATTCGGCGAACCGCTCGGCCGCCCAGACCCCAACCCAACGCACCATCACCATCGGGACGGCGGGCACCCGGGGACTGCGGACCTATGTGCAGCTCTTTGTGCTGATCGCCGCGGCAAACGATGTGCGCTGTGACATCGCATCGAACTCGACGTTCCTCCACGCCTACGGGTTCAGCGAAGACATCGACGCAACTCACGCCCTGTACGCCAGCCTGGTCGTCCAGATGGTCCGGGCGTCGGACGCGTACCTCGCCTCGGGTGCACACCGGCCCACGCCGACCATTACCGCCAGGCTTAACTTCCAGTTGGCCTTCGGGGCCCGCGTCGGCCAGCGTCTGGCCGAGGCCCGCGAGCAGGCCCGCAACGACGCCACCGAGGACTGTGGTCGGGCGCCCGGCACCGCTATTGCGCTGCGCGACAAGGAGATCGAACTCCGTGACTATTACCGCAGCACGTCGCAGGCACGCGGTACCTGGCGGGCCAACCGGGCCTCGGCGGGGTATTCGTCGGCGGCGCGGCGGGCGGGGGACCGGGCCGGTCGGCACGCGCGGCTCGGGACCAGCCCCGAGTTGCCCGGGACGCGGACCGCGCTGGGCCGGTGACGGAGGCGGATTCGCGGAATCGGTCTGGGAGGGATTCCCAGCGCGCCAGGGTCTACGCGGCCGAGCAATTCGTGCGGACCTTGTTCGACCGCGCTGCCGAACACGGCTCGCCCAGTGTCGAATTCTTCGGCACGCAGTTGACGCTGCCGCCGGAAGGGCGGTTCGCGTCGGTGGCGTCGGTGCAGCGTTATGTGGACGACGTGCTCGCGTTACCGGCGGTGCGGCAGCATTGGCCGGCGGTGCCGCCGCTGCGGGTACGGGCGCGACGGGCGGCCACCGCAGCGCATTACGAAAACCGGGACGGCGCGGGGACAATCGCGGTTCCGGACCGGGATGCGGCCGACTGGGCGATGCGGGAGCTGGTGGTGCTACATGAAGTGGCCCATCACTTGTGCCAGGTGCCGCCGCCGCACGGTCCGCGATTCGTGGCGACGAATTGCACGCTGACCGAGTTGGTGATGGGTCCCGAGCTCGGGCACGTGTTGCGCGTCGTGTACGCGAAAGAGGGTGTGCGGTGGGCGAGCTAGCGGACCCTGACGTCCGGGCCCGCGAGATCGAGTCACGGATGACCGACGACGAGCGATTCTCGCTGCTTGTGTGCGTGATGGGGGCCGGTGAACTGTGGCCGCTGACCGATGAGCGCATTCCGCCGGACGTCCCGATGAGCGCCGGCTATGTGCCGGGGATCCCACGGCTTTCAGTTCCGGCATTACGGATGAGCGATGCCGGCCTTGGCGTCACCAACCCGGGATATCGCCCGGGCGACACCGCCACCGCGCTGCCCGCCGGGCTGGCTCTGGCGGCCAGTTTCAACCCGGCACTCGCCCGCGCCGCAGGTGAGGCGATCGGCCGGGAGGCGCGCAGCCGCGGCTTCAACGTGCTGCTGGCCGGCGCCATCAACCTGGCGCGCGACCCGCGTAATGGCCGTAACTTCGAATACGCCTCGGAAGACCCGCTTTTGAGCGCCACGATGGTCGCGGAGTCGATCGATGGGATACAACGGCAGGGCGTCATCTCGACGATCAAGCACTACTCGCTGAACTGCAACGAGACCAACCGGCACTGGCTGGACGCGATCATCGATCCCGATGCGCACCGCGAATCGGACTTGCTTGCGTTTGAGCTCGCCATCGAGCGGTCGCGGCCCGGCGCCGTGATGACGGCGTACAACAAGGTCAACGGCGACTATGCCGCGCAAAACGGCGCCCTGATCAACGGCGTGCTGAAAGGCGATTGGGGATACCGGGGCTGGGTTATGTCCGATTGGGGCGGCACGCCAAGCTGGGAGTGCGCCCTTGCCGGCCTCGACCAGGAGTGCGGCGCGCAGATCGATGCGGTGCTGTGGCAATCGGAGGCGTTCACCGAGCGCCTGCGGGCCGCCTACGCCGACGGCAGGCTGCCCAAGGAGCGCCTCTCGGACATGGTCCGGCGCATCCTGCGTTCGATGTTCGCCGTCGGAATAGAGCGGCGCGAGGCCGCACCCGCACCGGACATGGCCGCGCACAACGAGATTGCGCTGCAGATCGCCCGGCAGGGAATCGTGTTGCTGACCAACCGCGGGGTGTTGCCCCTGGCATGCCCCGAGTCGACCGCACGCATCGCCGTGATCGGCGGTTATGCACAGCTCGGCGTGCCGATTGGGTGTGGATCGAGTGCGGTCGTCCCGCCGGGCGGGTACGCCGACGTGATCCCGATCGGCGGGCCCGGACTCACGGGCGGCCTACGCAACCTGTACTTACTGCCGTCAAGCCCGCTGAGCGAGCTGAGAAAACAATTGCCGCACGCGCAGATCGAGTTCGACCCCGGCATCAGCCCCGCCGAGGCGGTGCTGGCGGCGCGGCGGGCCGACGTCGCCATCGTGTTCGCGGTTCGCGTGGAAGGGGAGGGGATCGACGGTGCCGACCTGTCGCTGCCGTGGGGGCAGGACGCGGTGATCGAGGCCGTCTCGGCCGCCAACCCGAACACCGTGGTGGTGCTAGAGACTGGCAACCCGGTGGCCATGCCCTGGCGCGACTCGGTGAACGCGATCGTGGCGGCCTGGTATCCGGGTCAGGCCGGTGGCCAGGCCATTGCGGAAATCCTGACCGGTCGGGTCAACCCGTCGGGTCGGCTGCCGATCACCTTCCCGGTCGGTCTCGGTCAGACGCCGCGCCCCGAGCTGCCCGACCTCGGCGCCGCGTGGGGGACACCCACGACCGTCCGCTATTCCGAAGGATCCGAGGTCGGCTACCGATGGTTTGCACGAACAAACCAGGTGCCGATGTTCGCGTTCGGCCACGGGCTGTCCTACACCCGCTTCGACTATCGCGACCTGGCGGTGTCCGCAGGACACACCGTCACGGCCAGCTTCAGCGTCGTCAACACCGGTGACCGCAGGGGGGCGGACACCCCACAGCTGTATTTGACCGGCGCCGCCGGTGAGCAACGGGCGCGGTTACTCGGATTCGAGCGGGTCGAACTCGAGCCCGGCGAGGCCCGCCGCGTGACGATCGAGGCAGATCCGCGCTTGCTTGCCAGCTACGACGGCCGGGCCCGAAGCTGGCGCATCCGGGCGGGCCGCTATGCGGTGGCGGTGGGTGCTTCGGCCGTCGCCCAGGAGCTGGCGGCCGAGGTCGAGCTGGCCGGCCGTGCATTCGGGCGGTGATCCGCGCCGCCCGGACGCACGACCGGCGCGCCGCCTACTGGACCGCGACCAGTTCGTCGCCGCAGGTGCAGCGGTATGCTTCACCCGCACTGGAACAATGACACGGAACCTCGACGCGAATGCGACAACCGCAGCCCTCGTGGCCACACGTCAGCAAGGTCCCGGCCTCGTACTCTGCCATCTTCGCCATCCCTATCTGTGTCTGTGCCGGGACCTGAAATCCCAGCGGTTAACTCCGTTTGGGTTGTCCGGCACCCGGAACAACCAGGCTCCACTCTATACCCTATACGGGTATCTGGTAAAGGCCGCATCGGCGTGTCCTTAAGGGCGCCAGCGACGCGCCCGCCAGGCCGCCTGACCCGCGGGAACGCCGGGCCGGAATTGGTCCACGACGCCCCTGGTTCACCTCAATTTTCGTTGCTGGCGTATGAAAACCGAGCGTAATCTTGGAGCAGATGGATGGGTTGCAGTGAGCCCACAGTGCTTGCTACATAACGGACTTGCTGCATAACAGAAAGGTTGCAAAATGAGTACAGTCCATTCATCAATCGAACACCACCCCGACTTGTTGGCCCTACGCGCGAGCTATGAGCGCGCCGCCGAGTCGATGAGTTCGCAAATCACCTTCGGCCTGACATTGCTGACGGGTCTCTACGTGGCCGCATCGCCGTGGATCGTTGGATTCAGCGGCATGGGACGACTCGCCGGGTGCGACCTCATCGCCGGGATCGCGATCGCGGTCTTGGCGTACGGATTCGCGGCGGCGCTGGACCGCACGCACGGCATGACCTGGACGCTGCCGGTGCTCGGTGCATGGGTCATCTTCTCGCCATGGATCCTGCCAGGGATGGCGGTGACGGCCGGCATGGCGTGGTCGCATGTCATCGCTGGAGCGTTGGTGGCCTTCTTCGGTTTGACCGCCACCTACTTCGGCATGCGCACGCGCGCCGCGGCTACGCACTCATAGCCTCGGGATTCGCTCAGCCAGAACGGAACCGAGCTACCCGCAGACCGCGCCGAACGAGGCTGAGCCGACCAGTTTGACGTACTTGGCCAGTACGCCGGTGGTGTAGCGCGGCCGGGGAGGGGTGAAATCTTTTTGCCGAGCGGCGAACTCGGCCGGGTCCGTCAGTACGTCCAGAGTGCGGCCGGCGACGTCCAGCCGGATCCGGTCGCCATCGCGCAGGAACGCGATCGGTCCGCCGTCGACCGCCTCCGGCGCGATGTGTCCCACGCATAGGCCGGTGGTTCCCCCGGAGAACCGGCCATCGGTAAGCAGCAGAACGTCTTTGCCGAGTTCTGCGCCCTTGATCGCGCCGGTTATGGCGAGCATTTCGCGCATTCCGGGACCGCCCTTGGGGCCCTCGTAGCGGATCACGACGGCGTCGCCCTTGGTGATGGTGCCGTCTTCGAGGGCGTCCAGCGCGGCCCGCTCGCCGTCGAAAACCCTTGCGGTGCCTTCGAACACGTCGGAGTCGAAACCGGCCGTCTTGACCACCGCGCCGTCCGGTGCCAGCGATCCGCGCAGGATCGTGATCCCGCCGGTCGGGTGGATCGGGTTGGCTAGCGCACGCAGCACCTTGCCGTCCGGGTCCGGTGGGGCGATGGCGGCCAGATTCTCGGCCATGGTCTGGCCGGTGACGGTCAGGCAATCACCGTTCAGCAGGCCCGCGTCGAGCAGGGTCTTCATCACGACCGGCACGCCGCCGATGTGGTCGACATCCACCATCACGTGGCGGCCGAACGGCTTCACGTCGGCCAGATGGGGCACCCGAGATCCGATCCGGCTGAAGTCCTCGAGCGACAGCGCGACCCCGGCCTCTTGGGCGATGGCCAGCAGGTGCAGCACCGCGTTGGTCGAGCCGCCGAACGCCATCACCACCGCGATCGCGTTCTCGAACGCCTCTTTGGTGAGGATGTCGCGGGCGGTGATCCCGCGGCGCAGCAGTTCGATGACGGCCTGACCACTGCGGCGCGCAAACCCATCGCGGCGGCGGTCGGTCGCCGGGGGTGCTGCGCTGCCGGGCAACGACATGCCGAGCGCCTCGGCCGCGCTGGCCATGGTGTTGGCCGTGTACATGCCGCCGCACGCACCCTCGCCGGGGCAGATGGCCCGCTCGATGGCGTCGACATCCGCGCGGGACATCAATCCGCGAGCGCACGCTCCGACGGCTTCGAACGCGTCGATGATCGTCACATCGCGCTCGGTCCCGTCCGAGAGTTTGGCTCGCCCGGGCAAAATCGAGCCCGCGTAGAGGAACACCGCGGCCAGGTCCAGCCGCGCGGCGGCCATCAGCATTCCGGGCAGCGACTTGTCGCATCCGGCCAACAGCACCGAGCCGTCGAGGCGTTCGGCCTGCATCACGGTCTCGACGCTGTCCGCGATCACCTCGCGCGACACCAGCGAGAAGTGCATCCCCTCGTGGCCCATCGAGATGCCGTCGGAAACCGAGATTGTCCCGAACTCAAGCGGATAGCCGCCGGCCGAGAACACCCCTTCCTTGACCGCCTTGGCCAGCCGGTCCAGCGAGAGATTGCACGGCGTGATTTCGTTCCACGACGATGCGACCCCGATCTGCGGCTTGCCGAAGTCTTCGTCCTCCATGCCGACCGCCCGCAACATGCCGCGGGCGGCGGCCTTCTCGAGACCGTCGGTGACGTCACGACTGCGAGGTTTGATGTCGGCCGCTGTGGTTTTGGGCATTGCTCAAGTATGGGGTGCCGGTCTGGGCGCGGCGCCGGTGTCCCCAAAGTCCGCGTATGATACCCCGCCCGGGTATAGGGTACGATGGGAGGCAAGGCCGGTCCTGCGCTACCGCAGGCGGGTTTGGAAAGTATGGAAAGCAGATGACAACCGCAGCGCACGGATACTCGCAGCAAAAGGACAACTACGCCAAGCGGCTACGCCGCATCGAGGGTCAGGTCCGTGGCATCGCGCGCATGATCGAGGAGGACAAGTACTGCATCGATGTCCTCACCCAGATCAGCGCCGTCAACAGTGCGTTGCGGTCGGTGGCGCTGAATCTGCTGGACGAGCACCTGAGCCACTGCGTCACCCGTGCCCTGACCGAGGGTGACACGGAGGCCCCGGAAAAGAGCCGAGACAAGCTTGCCGAAGCCTCGGCCGCCATCGCGCGTCTTGTTCGTTCGTGATCGCGTGGGCGTGTTGAAACGCGCGGTTGCTTAAAGGCCGTCGGCGCGGTGCGTACGGTAAGAGCAGCGTGATCGTGCCGGCAATCGTATTTCGGAACTGAGCTAAGGCCCGGCCGGTTTCACACCTCACGCCATGACGACCGAAACCGAAACCGCCGCCACCCGAGCGTGGACGCCGCGAATAGCCACGCAACTGGCCGTGCTGGCCGCTGCGGCGTTCATCTATGTCACCGCCGAAATCCTGCCCGTGGGTGCGCTGTCGGCGATCGCGCGGAATCTGCACGTCAGCCTGGTTCTGGTGGGAACGCTGCTATCGTGGTATGCGCTGGTAGCGGCCCTGACAACGTTCCCGTTGGTGCGCTGGACGGCGCATTGGCCACGCCGGCGGGCGCTGCTGGTCAGCCTGGTCTGCCTCACCGCGTCACAGCTGATCTCGGCGCTGGCGCCCAACTTCGCGGTGCTGGCGGTCGGGCGGGCGCTGTGCGCGATCACCCACGGCTTGTTGTGGTCGGTGATTGCCCCGATCGCCACCCGGCTGGTGCCGGCCAGCCACGCCGGACGTGCCACGACGTCGATCTACGTGGGAACCAGCCTGGCGCTGGTGATCGGCAGCCCGCTCACGGCGGCCCTAAGCCTGATGTGGGGCTGGCGGCTGGCGGCGGCATGCGTCACCGCGGCCGCGGCCGTCGTCACCCTGGCGGCCCGGTTCGTGCTCCCGGAGCTCGTGCTCACCGCGCATCAGCTCAAACATGTCGGGCCGCGGGCGCGTCATCACCGCAACCCGGCGCTGATCATTGTGAGTCTGATCACCCTGGTCGCCGTCACCGGCCATTTCGTTTCCTATACGTACATCGTGGTGATCATCCGTGAGGTCGTCGGCGTGCGCGGACCGAATGTGGCTTGGGTGCTGGCCGCCTACGGCATCGCCGGAGTGATCGCGGTGCCCATGGTGGCGCGGCCGCTGGATCGTCGGCCGAAGGGCGCCATCGTGTTTTGTATGGCCGGGCTCACGGCTGCGTTCGTCCTGCTGACCGTGCTGGCTTTCGGCGAATACGGCCCCGTGGTGCCGTTGCTGGTGGGCGCCGGCGCGATCGTGTTGTGGGGGGCCATGGCCACCGCGGCGTCGCCGATGCTGCAATCGACTGCGATGCGGAACGGGGCCGACGACCCCGACGGGGCATCGGGTGTGTACGTGACGGCGTTTCAAGTGGGCATCATGGCCGGTTCGCTGGCGGGCGGATTGTTGTACGAGCGCAGTGTCGCGACGATGCTCAGCGCCTCGGCGGGCCTGATGGCGATTGCATTGCTGGGCATGGCCGCGATCCGGCAGAAGTTCGGCGTTACGCCGGTGACGCCGCGCGACGAGTAACACCGCAGGTCAGCGAGGCGAACTACACCTCAAACCCGGTGTTTGGCGAGCGCTCAACAGGTGGTCAGTCGCCTCGCTATGCCACACTGGGGCGAAGTACGTGACCGGAGGGATGGGATATGTCGCGCGGGACGAGGGGCCACAAGGGGGGTCGCCTCCTAGCCGTTCTGAACGGAGCCGGGCTGGCCTTTGGGCTGGCCTGCGCGTTCATGTTTGCACTGGTCCTGGGCACGGGCACGGCACTGGCCGACCCGGACGAGGCTTCCGGCGATCCGGGCGGGGTTGGCGCACCCGTCGGCCCGGCGGCGCCCCCGGCTGACCCGTTGGCGCTGCCGCCCGCGCCTGACCCGCTGGCGCCGCCACCGGCCGACCCGCTGGCCGTGCCCGTCGGCCCGGTCGCCGGGCAGGACCCCACGCCGTTCGTCGGTGAGCCGCCGTTCCGGCCGCCGTCCTTCAACCCGGTCAACGGGGCGCTGGTCGGCGTGGCCAAGCCGATCATCATCAACTTCCAGGTGCCGATCGCCGACCAGGCAATGGCGGAACGGGCCATCCACATCTCGTCGATCCCTCCGGTGCCGGGCAAGTTCTATTGGATGAGCCCGACGCAAGTGCGCTGGCGCCCGCTGAGCTTCTGGCCGGCCAACACCGCGGTAAACATCGATGCGGCCGGCACCAAGTCGAGCTTCCGGACCGGTGATTCGTTGGTGGCCACGGCCGACGACGCCACACACCAGATGACGATCACGCGCAATGGGGCCGTGGTGCAGACCTTCCCGATGTCGATGGGCATGTCGGCCGGCAACCACCAAACCCCGAACGGCACCTACTACGTGCTGGAGAAGATGGCCACGGTGGTGATGGATTCCTCGACCTACGGTGTCCCGGTCAACTCGGCCAACGGCTACAAGGTGACGGTTTCCGACGCCGTGCGGATCGACAACAGCGGCAACTTCGTGCACAGCGCGCCGTGGTCGGTGGCCGACCAGGGCAAGCGCGACGTCAGCCACGGCTGCATCAACTTGAGCCCGGCCAACGCGAAGTGGTTTTTCGACAACTTCGGCAGCGGCGATCCGGTCGTGGTGAAGAACTCCGTCGGCACCTACACGAAGAACGACGGCGCCCAGGACTGGCAGCTGTAGGAGCGCGAGCTCGCCGAGCAGACGCAAAAGCCCCCTTTTTGAGGCCAAATAGGGTGCTTTTGCGTCTGCTCGGCGGGCGGGCGGGCTGTGCCAAACTGTTTCGGGAACGCGACGAAGGGATGCACATGTCGGGCTGGGCGAGCGGAAGGCTCTTCGGCGCTATGAAGGCGGCCGGAATAGCCTCGGTAATGGGCCCTCCATTGGGCGTTGTGATGGTGCTGACTGCGGGTCTTGCGCTGGCAGATCCCGATCCCGCTCCCGGTGATCCAGGGGTCGTCGCGCCCCCCGCGGGTCCCGCCGCCGGAGAGGACCCGACACCGTTCATCGGCACGGCGCCATTCGGGCCGCCGAAGTTCACCCCTGCCAATGGCTCGACGGTGGGCGTGGCCCAGCCGATCATCATCGATTTCCCAGCGCGGGTCGATGACGCGGGCGTCGCCGAAAGCGCGATTCACATTTCGTCGATCCCGCCGGTTGCGGGCAAGTTCTACTGGCAGACCCCGACCCAGCTGCGCTGGCGCCCGTTGAGCTTCTGGCCCGCCCACACCGAGGTGACCATCGACGCGGGCGGCACGGTGTCGAGCTTCCGAACGGGCGATGAGCTGCTGGCGACCGCCGATGACGCCACGCACCAGCTGACCGTTACCCGAAACGGCGTCGTCGAGAAGACGTTCCCGATGTCGATGGGCATGGCGGCCGGCGGCCACCAAACCGCAAACGGCACCTACTACGTTCAGGAGAAGCTGGCGTCGGTGGTGATGGATTCCTCGACGTACGGTGTCCCGGTCAACTCGGCGAACGGCTACCGGTTGACGGTGACGGACGCCGTCCGGTTCGACAACAGCGGTAACTTCGTGCATAGCGCGCCGTGGTCGGTTGACGACCAGGGCAGGCGCGACGTCAGCCACGGCTGTATCAACCTCAGTCCCGCCAACGCCAAGTGGTTCTTCACCAACTTCGGTCCCGGTGATCCCATCGTGGTGAAGAACTCCGTCGGCACCTACACCAGGAACGACGGCTCCAACGACTGGCAGAGCTAGTAGCGCGGACAGACGCAAAAGTACCCTTTTTGACAACAAAAAGGGTACTTTTGCGTCTCCTCGCGCTAGAGCGAGGTGAGCGACAGCATCAGGTAGTGGCGGAGCAGCCGACGTGTGCAGTCGCGGACCACCGCGTTGCGTCTGCCGTCCAGGCTGTAGGCGGTGTCGACCGCCCAGAAGGCGAACAAGCTGGTCGACAGGTACGCGGGCCTGTCCTCGCAGCGCAGCACTGCCTCGGCCAGGTCCTCCAGCAGGTGCTTGACCGAGCGCGCGGCGGCGGCCGGGCTCATGCCGAGCATGTCGTTGTGCCAATCGGCGGGCGGAGTCTGGTTTCCGTCCAGCGGCAGCGTCTCGAGCACCTCGGAGATCAGGGCGTGGATCTGCGGTGGACGTAGGCAGTCGGCGGGCCGATGCTGGTCCATGTCGGCACGCCAGCCGAGCAACCGCTCGTGAAGCCGGTCCGCCGACATCTCACGAATCAGGTTGCGCGCCCACTTTCGCGGTTCCTCGCGGTTGTCGTGGTAGAGGATCAGATCCAGTGGGCCGTGCTTGTCGAATCGCATCAGTCGCCAGATCAGATCGAAGAAGTCCTCCCGCGACAGGACCTCTCCGTAAGGGATCGGCTGTTCGCGGTTGCGGATCGCCTGTACGCCGGGCGCCTCGGTGGCCGCCGAAATCCATTCCTCGAACCGCGGCCCGTCGATCCGTTTCTCCTGCAATGGCAGCGGAACCGGGCGCGCCGGGGTGTGCTTCCACTTGACGAGCAGTTCGGCGATCTCGTCGGCGGCGCCGCACAGGGTGGTGATGAATCGCTGCTGGTAGGAGTCGTCGGGCACGCCGCTGGTCAGGAGTTCACTCAGGGAGGCATCCGGGGAGTCCTCGACATCGCTGACCAGACGCCCAGGGTTGTCGGCAACCCGGTGGAAGGCCATGATGACGCAGCTGCGCGCGTTGCCGGTAGCGGTGCGGAAGCGGTGATGCACCAGCGAGCCAGCGGCGAAAACGGTGCTCAGCGGGCGTTCGGAATCGGTGACCTCGACCACGGTCGGGCTGTCCTGGCCGCGGACTTGCATTTGCGCGTCGAATACCCTGCGGATCCTGTCGGCGGTGGTGAAGATCGACGCGTTTTCACTGGACCACGGGACCCCGGCCTCGTTGACGAAGCAGGTGCGGGCGAGTTGATGTGTGCCGGGCAGGAAGGTGAAGTTCTGTCCCGCCGGTCCCTGCGCGGTTCCGCGGCGCCAGGTGACGATGATCTTGTACTCGTCATTGAACGGGGTGTTGTCGATGTGCAGCATGTTGTCCTGGGCCAGGACCGACAGCGGTTCGGCGTCCTTGGCGCGTGCGTCGACCATTCTGATCGGCCCACCGATGGCGTAGGAGATCAACGCGATCATCAACGGGTGCAGCAGCGGCTTGTTGACCGTTGGATCGGTCAGCAGTCCGATGGTTCGCCGCAGGTCCGCGAAGCGGTGGAGGAAACTGCCGCTGCCCTCCTGGGCCATGATTTCGTCGTAGCGTGCAACCAATTCCAGAAAGTCTTCCGCGGCAACGATGTCGGCGAGGACGACCGCGCCCTGCTCGGCCATTTCGCCCATGAGGTTTCGTAGCGCCGCGGCCGTGCCGGCGGCGGTCTCCGAATTCCTGGCCTCGAGCGCGTTGGTTAGCTCCTGCAGGAGCTTTGCCCGGTAGGACTCCTTTGCGTCCAAATCGGTGAATCGCTTGTATGCCCAGGCTGCAGGCAATTCGTCTTCGGATACCAATTCTGGACCGATGGGAGGTGCGAAATCGAGTGGCAGGATGTCATCCGCGAGGAACGGGGTCAGCTGGATTCCGTCGGAATTGTCCGAAGGGGACTGTGTGGTAGCGGCGTGAGTTCCTGAGCTCATGTGATTTCTCCCCGGGGAATTGATCTTCTCTGCGGTCGCGTATTACTCGAGAACTCGATCCCCTCGACCCCGTCGAGCCCGACTGCAAAACGTATATCCCGTGCGGGCGACATCGCCAGAGCGATATGGGCGTATTGCCCGAAAGGGAAGACGTCGTTCCCTTTCGGTTAGGCGGGCGAGATCGTGGAGGTTGTCCGAATTCTGCCCGAAAGGGAAGACCCGATTTTCCTTTGGTCGTCGATGCGATCGGAATATATCGTGTGAGCCGCGCAGTAACGAGGAGGGCCATGCCGAATGCCGACAACGTGGTGGTGGCGGTTGTCCGGGTATGTCCTCCGGCATCGAGGTGATGTGTTGCTGGGATTCGGGGCGGCGCTGGCCGGCACCGTTGTCGCCGTCCTGGTTCCGCTGGTATCCAAGCGCGTCGTCGACGATGCGATCGCGGCGGACCATCGGCCCCTGGCACCGTGGGCCGCTGTCCTGCTTACCGCTGCCGGTGCCGTCTACTTGCTGACCTTCGTGCGCCGGTACTACGGCGGTCGCATCGCCCACCTGGTGCAGCACGACCTGCGCATGGATGCCTTTCGGTCGCTGATGAGCTGGGATGGCCGCCAGCTTGACCGCTGGAGCGGCGGTCAGCTCATCGTCCGCACCACCAGCGACCTGCAGCTGGTGCAAGGGCTGCTGTTCGACCTGCCCAATGTGATCAGGCATGTGCTCACGCTGCTGCTCTGTGTTGCGGTCATGATCTGGTTGTCCCCGTTGCTGGCTCTGCCCGCGGTGCTGCTCGTACCGGTGATCGCCCTGATTGCTCGCCGCAGCCGCCGCTTGCTGGCAGTGGCCACCGAATGCGCTCAGGAGCGCTATGCCACGGTCGCGGGAGTTGTCGATGCGGCAATCTCCGGAATCCAGGTGGTCAAGGCCTTCGTGCAAGAAGAGCGGGAGACGGAAAGGCTCGGATCGGCCGGCCGCGCGCTCTATGCGGCGCGGCTGCGGGTAGAGCGGCTCAACGCGCACTTCGGTCCGCTGCTACAAAGCCTGCCGGCGCTGGGCCAGATGGCGGTCTTCGCGCTCGGGGGATGGATGGCGGCACAGGGCAGCATCACGGTGGGTACCTTCGTCGCCTTCTGGTCCTGCCTGGCACTGGTCGCACGGCCGGCGTGCGATCTGGCGGGGATGCTGACGGTTGCGCAGCAGGCGCGAGCCGGGGCGGTACGGGTATTCGAGGTTATCGACAGCCAGCCGACACTGCTCGACGGTGCCAAGTGCTTGACCTCGGGGGCTCCCCCGTCGCTCGAGTTTGCGCACGCATCGTTCGGATACGTCGCCAACCGCCCGGTCCTGCACGACATAAACCTCTGCGTCCGGCCCGGCGAAACCCTCGCCGTGGTCGGCGCACCGGGCAGCGGCAAATCCACGTTGGCGTTGCTGGCGATGCGTTGTTACGACGTCGCCGAGGGCGCGGTGCGGATCGGCGGCGAGGATGTGCGCGAGCTGACGCTCGGCTCGCTGCGGTCAGCTATCGGCGTGGTGCCCGAGGAGGCCGTCCTGTTCTCGGGCACGATCGGCGCGAACATCGCGTACGGTCGGCCGGATGCGACGCCGGCACAGATTGCCGAGGCGGCTCGGGCGGCGCACGTCGACGAGTTCGTCAACACCCTGCCCGACGGCTACGCGACGGCCGTCGGTGCGCGCGGGTTGACCCTGTCCGGCGGGCAACGCCAGCGCATCGCCCTGGCCCGGGCGCTGCTCGACCGGCCGCGGTTGTTGATTCTGGACGATCCGACCTCCGCGGTGGACGCCGTCATCGAATACGGAATTCATGAGGTGCTGCGCGAAGTCATCGCGGATCGCACCGCGATCATCCTCACCCGCCGGCGGTCCATGCTCACATTGGCCGACCGGGTCGCGGTGCTGGATTCCGGGCGGCTGCTCGACATCGGCACCCCCGACGAGTTGTGGGAACGGTGTCCTCGATACCGGGAATTGCTGTCGCCCACACGGGATCTCACCGGTGACCTCGTTGACGACGATGGCGCGCCGGCATGCCTGCCGGTGCCACCGGCCGCACACGACTCATACGCCCGCACCGCCGAACCTCGCGACCACGCACCCAGCCGCTTGTTACGTCGCCCGCTGCGCGATTTCCGCGGCCCGCTTGCGCTGAGCCTGCTCCTGGTAGGAGTCGAAAGCTGCGCGGGTTTGCTACCGCCCCTGCTCATCCGCCACGGTATCGACATGGGGGTGCGCCGGCACCTGCTATCGGCGCTGTGGTGCGCGGCGGTCGGGGGCACGGGCGCCGTGGTCGTCCGGTTTCTGGCGCAGTGGGGGGGTGCCATGGTCGCCGGATCCGCCGGTGAGAAGGTGCTGTTTCGCTTGCGGTCCACCGTGTTCTCCCATACGCAGCGACTGGGCCTGGCTGCGTTTGAAGACGACGGGGATGCCCACATCGTTACCGCAGTCACCTCCGACGTCGATGCCATCGTCGCGTTCTTGCGCACGGGTCTGGTCACCGCGGTGGTCAGTGCGGTGACTCTGGTGGGCATCCTCGTGGCGCTGTTGGCGATTCACGCCAGGCTGGGGCTGGTCATCATCGTCACGCTGCCACTGCTGGCCCTTGCGACCTGGCAATTCCAGCGAGCGTCGAACGGGATCTACCGGCAGGCACGCCAACGGCTGGGGACGATGACCGCTACCTTGCGTGAGTATGCGGCGGGGCTGCGGATCGCGCAGGCATTCCGCGCCGAAAGCCTCGGAGTGCAACGCTATTTCGCGCACAGCGACGACTATCGCCGAACGCGCGTGCGCGGACAGCGGCTATTGGCCTCGTACTTTCCGTTCGTGGCTTTGCTGTGCAGCCTGGCGACGACCCTGGTGCTGCTCGACGGCGGGCGCGAGGTCCAGGCGGGCGTGCTATCGGTCGGCGCACTGGTGACCTACCTGCTCTATGTCGAACTGCTGTTCACGCCGATAGACCAACTTTCACAAATGTTCGACGGGTATCAGCAGGCGGCGGCGGCGGCCGCGCGGATCCGGTCGTTGCTGAGCACGCCGCCGCCGTCGTCACCGGCGTTGCGGCCGGTGGGCAGGTTGCACGGCGAGGTGGTGTTCGACGCCGTCAACTTCCGGTACCGGACCCGGGAAGCGCCGGCATTGGCCGGTATCGACCTGCGAATTCCGGCCGGACAGACGGTGGTGTTCGTCGGCTCCACCGGGTCCGGGAAATCCACCCTGCTCAAGTTGGTGGCGCGGTTCTACGATCCGACCGTGGGGACGGTGCGGCTCGACGGATGCGACCTGAGGGAGTTCGATATCGGCGGCTATCGCGGCCGGCTCGGCATCGTTCCGCAGGAACCCTACCTGTTCGCTGGGACGGTGCGCGATGCCATCGCATACGGACGGCCCGGTGCCACCGATGCACAGGTCGAGCGGGCCGCGCGGGAGGTCGGGGCCCATCCGATGATCACCGCACTCGACGGCGGGTACACCCACTGGGTCGCCGCGGGCGGGCGCAATCTCTCCGCCGGCCAGTCGCAGTTGCTCGCGTTGGCTCGGGCGTGTCTGGTCGATCCCGATATCCTGCTGCTCGACGAGGCCACCGTCGCCTTGGATCCCGCCACCGAGGCGGTGGTGCAGCGGGCGGTTCTCGGGCTGGCGGCTGGCCGGACGACTTTGATTGTGGCCCACCAGCTCGGAATTGCCGAACACGCCGATCGTGTTGTCGTGCTCGAGCACGGGAGCGTTGTCGAGGACGGCACCCATGCCGAACTCCTCGCTCGTGGCGGACACTATGCGCGGCTGTGGGAGGCCCACATTCGAGTGGGTGGGCCGCCGCAATTCGAGGACAGGTTGTTGGCGAACAACTTGGTCGCGGCCACCGCACGTTAGAAGGTGGACCGTGCGGCCAATCGGGGGACGCGACTGTCCGATATTTGGGGGAGGTGTGATTCATCCCGGTCGTCCCCGGTCGGCCGACAGACATCGCCGATGCGCGGCGGCAGGCTCGTGATCTGGAGTGGGCCACAAAGCAATCCAACGATCAGGCCGTGCGACGGGGGCAGCACACATGAACAGATGCGACGATCAACACACCGTCAGGAGCCAGGCGTTCTCGAACCATTCCGTCGAGCTGCTGGCGCCCGGGAGGTACACCCCGGTGCGGACCGAGTTGGCTCGCGTGGTGCGGCGCAGCGGGGCGATATCCGGCGAGGCGTTCACCGTGCGTTCTGACCGGATGCGAATGACACCCGCGGCAGTCACCTCGGTCGCCCTACTGGCGTGCGACCCCCTGACCGAAGAGGGCGCGTTGGCCCGGTTCTCGAGTTTCCGACAACTCGACGTGCGCGCATGGCGGGCCGGATGCAAGGCCGCGGTTCTCCTCGTGTTGGCCACCACGATCACTGGACCGCTGTTGTCCGCTATCGAGGAAGCTCAGAAGGACGCCGCCGGCGATCCGCCGAAACTGGTCGTCGTCGCTGACGATTTGTCCGAGCAACAGGTCGTCCGGATGATCGATCTGGAGCTGACGGGCTTGTTGTATCGCGGGCGGAGCACCTTCAATTGCATCGTCGAGACAATCCTGTTGTCCGCGGAAGGCCGCCTCCGACTCCCCGAACCTGTCCAGCGTCAGTTGCTCGGCCGCGTCAAATCGACTGGGGCGGCCCAACCCGACGCGGCGGGTGCCGCCTGCCTCGGCGAGCGTGCGGTGGACGTTTTGCGTCTGCTGTCGGACGGCCTGAGCACCAGCGAGGTGGCGACGAAACTCAATTACTCCGAGCGCACAATCAAGAACATCGTGCATGAGGTAGTGACCGGGCTGAACCTGCGCAATCGCACGCATGCTGTCGCGTATGCCCTGCGCGCAGGCGTCATCTAGCTGTATCCCACGCCGGTGCCGATCGGCGGTCGGTCGCGCTGACGCGTTGATCCCGTCGCGATCTTGCGTCCGGTCGTGCCGGTATGGTTATGTATAGCATCATACATATGCGAAGCCCTCGCGAGCGGATGGTGGTGTCTGCTGCGCTGTTGATCAGGGAGCGCGGTGCACACGCCACCGCCATCTCGGACGTTCTGCAGCACAGCGGGGCGCCGCGCGGATCGGCCTACCACTATTTCCCGGGCGGGCGCACCCAATTGCTGTGCGAGGCGGTCGACTACGCCGGCGAATATGTCGCCGCGATCATCGACGACGCCCAGCGGAGCGTTGAGCTGTTGGACACATTGGTCGACAAGTACCGCGAGCAGCTGCTCGGCAGTGACTTCCGCGCGGGCTGCCCCATCGCCGCGGTCTCGGTTGAAGCGGGCGAGGCTGCCGATCGGGAGCGGATGGCTCCGGTGATCGAGCGCGCTGCCGCGGTGTTCGACCGTTGGTGCGACCTGATCGCGCAGCGTTTCATCGCCGACGGCATGACGCCGGAGCGGGCCAAAGGCCTTGCGGCCTTGGTCACCTCAGCTCTTGAGGGCGCGTTGCTGCTGGCGCGCGCGCGGCGCGACCTGACACCGCTTGATCTCGTTCACCGCCAGCTGCGCGACCTGCTACTGGCCGAACTGCCGGAAGGAACCCGCGATGACCACCACTGATTGGCAGCCCACCGCGTGCATCCTCTGCGAATGCAACTGCGGCATCGTCGTGCAAGTCGAGGACCGCAGGCTGGCTCGCATCCGGGGGGACAAAAACCATCCCTGCTCGCGCGGTTACACCTGCAACAAGGCGCTGCGCCTGGACCACTACCAGAACAACCGTGCTCGCCTGACGTCGCCGATGCGCCGCCGGCCGGATGGAACCTACGAGGAGATCGACTGGGACACCGCGATTGTCGAGGTTGCCGAGGGATTCAAGCGCATCCGCGACGACTACGGTGGCGACAAGATCTTCTACTACGGCGGCGGAGGGCAGGGCAATCATCTTGGCGGGGCATACAGCGGTGCATTCCTGAAGGCCCTGGGTGCGCGCTACCGGTCAAATGCGTTGGCGCAAGAGAAAACTGGCGAAGCGTGGGTCGATGGTCAGCTGTACGGCGGTCACACCCGGGGCGAATTCGAGCACGCCGAGGTGTCGGTGTTCATCGGAAAGAACCCGTGGATGTCGCAGAGCTTCCCGCGAGCCCGGGTGGTGCTCAACGAGATTGCCAAAGACCCGGACCGGTCGATGATCGTGATCGATCCCGTCGTCACCGACACCGCGAAGATGGCCGACTTCCACCTTCGGGTGCGACCCGGCACCGACGCCTGGTGCCTGGCGGCCCTAGCAGCTGCGCTGGTTCAGCAAAACCTGTGCGACGAGCAATTTCTCGCTGACCACGTCCAGGGCGCCGACACCGTGCGCGCTGTCCTGCGTGAAGTGCCCGTCGCCGACTACGCGCAGCGTTGCGGGATCGACGAAGAGCTGTTGCGTGCGGCGGCGCGGCGCATCGGTGCCGCCGCCAGCGTGGCGGTGTTCGAAGACCTCGGCATCCAGCAGGGACCCAACAGCACCCTGTGCTCCTATCTGAACAAGTTGCTGTGGATCCTGACCGGCAATTTCGCCAAAAAGGGCGGCCAGCACCTGCATTCGTCCTTCGCTCCACTGCTCGGCCAGGTCTCTGGCCGCACACCCGTCACCGGCGCGCCCATTATCGGGGGCTTGATCCCGGGCAATGTTGTGCCCGAGGAGATCCTGACCGACCATCCGAACCGGTTCCGCGCAATGATCGTCGAAAGCGGGAACCCCGCACACTCGCTGGCCGATTCGACCGCGTGCCGCCAGGCTTTCCAGGCTCTGGAACTGATGGTGGTCATCGACGTCGCGATGACCGAGACCGCCAGACTCGCACACTACGTCCTCCCCGCCGCCTCCCAGTTCGAGAAGCCGGAAGCTACGTTCTTCAACTTCGAGTTCCCGCACAACGGTTTTCAGTTGCGCCACCCGCTGTTCGAACCATTGCCGGGCACGCTGCCCGAACCGGAGATATGGGCTCGCTTGGTGCGGGCTCTCGGCGTGGTGGATGACGCGGACCTGAGGCCGCTGCGCGAAGCCGCACAGCGAGGACGTCGGGCCTATACCGAGGCGTTCCTCACCGCGATGGCGACCAATCCGACTGTGGCGAAACTACTTCCGTACGTGCTCTACGAAACGCTGGGGCCGACGCTGCCGCACGGGTTGGCCGGGGCGGCCGCCCTATGGGGGCTCGCCCAGAAGACTGCCATGGCCTATCCCGACGCCGTTCGGCGTGCCGGCCACGCCGACGGCAACGCGCTATTCGACGCGATCCTGGAGAGTCCTTCCGGGGTCACCTTCACCGTGCACAACTACGAGGACGACTTCGCGCTGATCGCCCACGCCGACCACAAGATCGCGTTGGAAATCCCCGAAATGCTGGACGACCTAAGGGCACTCGCCTGCGCGCCAGCCCGGCTCACCACCTCGGAGTTTCCGATCGTGCTGTCGGTGGGTGAGCGGCGCGCCTACACCGCCAACGACATCTTCCGCGACCCGTCCTGGCGGAAACGCGACGCCGACGGGGCGCTGCGCGTCAGTGTTGAAGACGCGCAATCGGTTGGACTCGTCGACGGAGGCCGGGCTCGCATCACCACCGCGGCCGGCAGCGCCGAGGCGACCGTCGAGATCACCGAGACGATGCAGCCCGGACACGCCGCCCTGCCCAACGGTTTTGGGCTCGACTACACCGATGACGATGGGCGAACCGTCGTTCCGGGCGTCGCGCCGAATGCGCTCACCTCCACCCAGTGGCGCGACCCCTACGCCGGTACGCCCTGGCACAAGCACGTGCCCGCGCGCATCGAACCGTGCCGAGCAGACACAGAATCGCACGCTTAGCCGCCAAATTGTGCGATTCTGTGTCTGCTCGCGGGAAGGACCGCGGCCCCTAATTCCAGATGCGGACCCGGCGGCGCGGCTCCAGGAAGAGGGCATCCTCCTCGGCGACGTCAAAGGCCTCGTAAAAGGCGTCGACGTTGCGGATGACGCCGTTGCACCGGAACTCCGGCGGGGAGTGCGGATCCACCGCCAGCCGCCGGATCGACTCCGCGTCACGCGATTTGGCCCGCCACACCTGCGCCCAGCCGAAGAACACGCGCTGCACACCGGTCAGACCGTCGATGACCGGAGCGGGCCGGCCATTCAGTGACAGCTGATAGGCCAGCAGCGCGATGGATAGCCCGCCCAGGTCGCCGATGTTCTCGCCGACCGTGAACGCGCCGTTCACGTGGTGCTCGCCGTCCAGCGCTCGGGGTGTATACGCGTCGTATTGCTCGATCAGTGCTTTGGTGCGGGCGCCGAACTCGGCGCGGTCGTCGTCGGTCCACCAGTTGACAAGGTTGCCGTCGCCGTCGTACTTGGCGCCTTGGTCGTCGAAGCCGTGCCCGATCTCATGGCCGATCACGGCCCCGATGCCCCCGTAGTTGGCGGCGTCATCGGCCTCGGCGTCGAAGAATGGTGGCTGTAAAATCGCTGCGGGGAACACGATTTCGTTCATACCCGGGTTGTAGTAGGCGTTGACGGTCTGTGGCGTCATGAACCATTCGTCACGGTCGACCGGCCCGCCCAGCTTGGCCAGCTCGCGGTCGTGGTTGACCGCGTATCCGCGTTGGTAGTTGCCGTAGAGGTCGTTGCGGTCGATGACCAGCCTTGAGTAGTCCTTCCACTTGGTCGGGTAACCGACCTTGGCGGTGAACTTGTTCAGCTTGGCCAGCGCGCGCTCTCGGGTCTGCGGCGTCATCCAGTCCAGGTCGTTGATGCTGATCCGGTACGCCTCCCGCAGGTTGTCCACCAGGGCGTCGATGCGGGCCTTGGCTCCCGGCGGGAAATGCCGCTGCACGTAGAGCTTTCCCACGGCATCGCCCAGCAGGCCTTCCACCAGCGACACCCCCCGCTTCCACCGGTCACGGATTTGCTCCGCACCGGTCAGCAGCCGGCCATAAAACTCGAAGTCGGCGGCCACGAGGTCGTCGGTCAGCCAGGGGGCGCGGGAGCGGATCAAACGCCAACGCGCCCAGCGTTTCCAGTCCTCCAGATCCTCGCTGTCCCAGAGCGCGGCGAACGCCGTGAGGTAATCGGGTTGGCGCACAATGACTTCTGCGACGGACTCGGGTGTGGTGCCCAACGCGGTCACCCAGCCCGACCAGTCGAAGCCCACCGCGTCGGCCTGTAGCTCGGCGAAGGTCCGCAGGTTGTAGGTGAGGTCCGCGTCGCGGCGCTTGACCACGTCCCAGTGCGCGGCAGCGAGTTTGGTCTCCAAGGCCACGATGCGGGCCGCGGTCTCGGCGTGGGCGCCGGGATCCTCGGGGCCCACGCCCCGATACACCAGGCTGAACATCCGGGCGATGTGCCCCGGGTAGGCGGCCAGCACGTCGGCGTGTTGCTTGTCGCGGAAATATGACTCGTCGGGCAATCCGATGCCGGATTGGGCGAAGTGCACCAGATAACGGGTCGAGTCCTTGGAATCGGTATCGACACACAGTGCGACGCCGCCGCCCATCCCGGTGCGTTGCAGCGCCCCGATGGCGGCGGCCAGCGCAGGACGGTCGGTGGCCGCGTCGATCGTGGCCAGTTCGTCGAGCAACGGCCGCACGCCCCTGCGTTCGACGGCTTCCTCGTCGAGGAAGCTGGCGTAGAGGTCGCCGATGCGTTGCTGGTCGGTTCCGACCGGGGCGCCGGCAGCGCTGGCTTCGACGATCAGGTCACGCACCTGCTCCTCGGCCCGGTCGAACAGTTCGCGAAAAGCGCCATCGGTCGCACGGTCCGGGGGTATGTTGTGTTCGGCCAGCCAGCGGCCGTTGACGTGACCGAACAGGTCGTCTTGCGGCCGGGCATCGGCGTCGACATGGCTCAGGTCGATGCCCGAGCGAGTGGCCAGATACGTCACCCCGCCATCCTTCCATCTGCACTTGGATGCGACGATCGGGCCATGCCTGACCAGGAACAGAGCGCGTCACCGGCCCAAGAAGAGACCGACGACAGACCGGTCGGCGGTGAGATCTTTTCCGGCTACGGCGTCGCGTCGGCGGTCCTCGGGGTGCTGTCGGTGGCCGCGGTCGTGCTCGGCGTGCTCATCTGGTCCACGCATCGTCGAGAATCCGGTGAGCGTGCCTATCTGACCCGGGTCCTGCGGACGGCCGCCGACTGGACCGGCGTGCTGATCAACATGAACGCCGGCAACGTCGACGCCAGCCTGCAGCGGCTGCATGACGGAACGGTCGGAGAACTCAACGCGGACTTCGACGCGGCCGTGCAGCCGTACCGGCAGGTGGTGGAGAAGCTGCAGACGCAGAGCACCGGCCGGATCGATGGGTTGGCGATCGAAACCGTGCACCATGACCTCGACACCCAGCCCGGGTCCGTGCGTCCCGTGGTGACCACGACATTGCCGCCCTTCGCCACCCGGACGGACTCGGTGATGGTGGTCGCGACGTCGGTCGCCGAGAACGCCGGCGCCAAGCCGCAGACTGTGCACTGGAACTTGCGGCTCGACGTCTCCGACGTGGACGGCAAGCTGATGATCTCGCACCTGGAGTCGATCCGGTGAGGAACGCTTGGCGGCTGGCGGCGTTCGACGTCCTGGCACCACTGGCGGCGATCGTCGCGTTGTTGGCGATCGGGGTTGTGCTCGGCTGGCCGTTGTGGTGGGTGTCGGCGTGCTCGGTGCTGGTGCTGCTGATTCTCGAAGGTGTAGGCATCAACATCTGGCTGTGGCGCCGCGATTCGGTGACCGTTGGCACCGACGACGACGCGCCCGGGCTGCGTTTGGCCGTCGTCATCGTGGGTGCGGCCGCCCTGTCGGCGGCGGTGCTGACCGCATACACCCAATGGACCACGCCGGACCGCGACTTCAAACGGGACTCCCGGGCGGTGGTTCAGATCGCCACGGGGATGGCGGAGGCGGTCGCCTCGTTCTCGCCGAGCGCTCCGACGGCCTCCGTCGACCGGGCGGCGGCGATGATGGTGCCCGAGCATGCGGGCGCGTTCAAGGAGCAGTACGGCAAATCCGCCGCCGATCTGGCGCAGCGAAAGGTCACCGCCCAGGCCAGCACGCTCTCGGCCGGCGTCGAGGCGCTCGGGCCGTCGGCGGCCAGCGTGGCGGTGATCCTGCGGGTTACCCAGAACGCGCCCGGTCAGCCAACCAGCCAAGCGGCGCCAGCCCTGCGGGTGACGCTGACGAAGCGTGGCAGTGACTGGCTGGTGCTCGACGTGACGCCGATGAACTCCCGCTAGCGGAGGCCTATCGGGACTCCGCCGACCGGGTGGACTTCACCCTGACGAAGCGGTCCGACAACCTGCGCATCCGGATCATCAGCGACGCCGACGGGCTGACGCTGCCGTCGAGATAGGCCGCCAGATCGTCGGCGGATACCCCGATGCGCGACGCGAATTCCTGCTCGTCCAGGCCCGAGCGGTCGATGAGTAGCCGCACGTGACGAGCCACCTCGGCGCGCTCGTTGGCCTCCAGGTGAATCCGGGCGCGGTCCAGCACCTCGGACAACGCTTTGGAGATTCCGTACGGTCGCGCGCCCACCAGGACTTCCTCGACCTGGCGGGCCGTGCGCCCGTACGGATCGCGCTTGAGCGCGGCGGCGATGCGCTTCCATGTGGCGATGTCTCCGCCTTCCAGCGCGCAGCGGATGGCCGCAGTGGGCCAAAACTCCACCGGCTGGTCCGGGTGTTGGGAATCCCGGTTGACGGTGGGTCCTCGGGCGGGCTCGGGCGGCGGCGGTCCGGGGCTGGGAACAGGACGGGGCTCGGCTGCCAACGTCACCTCGCCTCCTCCAGCATCGCCACGGCCACCGACAGGCAGCGTTGCCGGACCTCCTCCCAGTTTGCCTTGGCATCTGGTTCGGACGACTGATCTTCGAGGTCACACGGATGCGGATCCGCCAGCCGACGAACCAATTGGGTGGCGATCCAGTGCCGCTTGGGTGGCTGACAACAGTAATACCGATCCATCCCGCCCAGCACCACCGCGGCGGTCTCGGGTTCCATCGTCTCGACCATGTCGGCAAATTCGGCGTAGTCGCGGCTGCTGTTACGGCACATGATCAGGTAGCCCTTGAGGCGCAGGGTTTCCGCGCCGGTCGGGATCAGCAGGCGGTCGCCGGTGGGCAATTGGACGTTGGTGGTCTCCACCGGGCCGCGCCGCTCGTACCTGGGTTGGGCGGTCCCATCCGCGGAGCTCTCCAGCGCGTCGAGGGCGACCGAGAGCCGCCGGCGCCACACGGTGACCGGATGAACCGGCCGTTCTGCCCACGCCATTGCCCGCCCGATGCCGTTGCGGTATGCGAGGCCGACGGCCTTCCTGGTCGCCGAGTGACCCGGTTCCGGAATTTGTTCGGCCTGCCTGCCGTTGCGTCCGCAGCCGGAGAACGCAAGCGGATCCGCCACGCAAATGGCATCCGGCGCCAGGTGTTTGAGCTTGGCCGCCGACTTGATCAGCATCCGCAGATCCGCGCTCGGGGCAACGGAGGTGGTGATGTCGTCGGGAATGACCACGACGCCACCGAGGTCGACCTCGGGCAGTGGCCTGTCGAAGTCGACCGACGGCAGGATGCGACGCAGCCATCCGGGCAGCCACCAGTTCCATTGGGAGAACATCGCCATCAACGCCGGCACCAATACCAACCGCACGATCGTGGCGTCCACGGCGATCGCGACGGCGCACGCCACGCCGATCTCGGCGACCAGTGGCATGCCGGCGAAGGCGAACCCGCAGAACACGGCGATCATGATCAGCGCGGCGCTGGTGATCGTGCGTGCGCTGGTGCTCACGCCGTAGGTGACCGCATCGCGGGTGCGGCCGGTCTGCACGAATCGTTCCCGGATCCGGGTGAGCAGGAAGATCTCGTAGTCCATCGACAACCCGAAGGTCATCGCCAGGACCAGCGGGGGAACGGTGCTGTCGATCGAACTCAGCGGCGGGAATCCGAGTCTTTCGGCCCAGCCCCACTGGAAGACCATCACCAGGCTGCCGTAGGCAGCGGCCACCGACAACAGGGTCATCAGCACGCCCTTGAACGCTAA
The DNA here is from genome assembly GCF_010731535.1 of Mycobacterium lacus. Taxonomy (NCBI): domain Bacteria; kingdom Bacillati; phylum Actinomycetota; class Actinomycetes; order Mycobacteriales; family Mycobacteriaceae; genus Mycobacterium; species Mycobacterium lacus. The sequence continues at coordinate 4,263,810 of NZ_AP022581.1, read as the reverse complement.
GAAGACCGAGTGGATCGAGATCAGCAGCATCACGAACGCGATCAGTGCGACGAAGGCCAACACCAGGGGCTCGGTCTGTGACACCCGGTCATCGAAGTCCTTGATCAGCGCGGTCGAGCCGCCGACATCCACCTGCGGCGCGCCGGGCACCTTGGGCAGCTGGGTGCGCATCCAGTCGACGGTCCGCCGGGCGCCCATGTCCTCCGGATCGACCGACAACACCGCGGACAGCAGGGCGCTGCCGTTGTCTTCAGCAAACTCCGGCGGTGCCACCGAGGCGACGTTGGGCGCCTGCGTCATCCGCTGCCGGATCGCGGCGATTGTCTGCTGGTGCTCCGGGGAGGACGCGCCGGCGTCGCCAAAGGTGACCAGCACCTGAACCGGACCCAGCGCCCCGGGTCCGAGCGCCTGGGCCGCCGCGGCCGCCCCGGCCCGGATCTCGTGCGACGAATCGAACTGGCGCAGCAGGCTGTTGCCGAGCACCATCGACGATGCCGGTGCCGCCATGACAAGCAGGACGGCCGACGCCGCCAGCGCCGACACCCACGGCCGGCGCATCACCCAGCCCACCCAGCGGGTCCAGAACCGGGACTGGGTGCATTCGGGGCGGCGCGACCAGTGCAGAAACGCCGACCTCTTGGCGGCCGCCCGCGCGAACGTCGCCAGCACCGCCGGGGTCAAGCTGACCGACGTCAGCATCGCGACGGCCACGGCGAGGATCGCCCCGGTGGCCATCGACTTCAGCGCCGGGGTGTTGATCAGGTAGATGCCGGTGAGCGAGGCGATGACCGTCATGCCGGACAGCACCACCGCGAGGCCGGAGGTGGCCATCGCGGCGTCCACGGCTTCGGCCGGCTGACGGCCGGCACGCAGTTCCTCACGGAAGCGCATCAGGATGAACAGGGAGTAGTCGACGGCGAGCGCGATGCCGAACATGGACACCGTCGACGTGACGAACACCGACATGGTGACGTGCGTCGACAACAGGTAGACCAGGCCCATGGTGACGACGACCGTGCACACGCCGAGCGTCAGCGGGATCGCCGCGGCGGCAAGCGAACCGAACACCGCGAGCAAGACGACCAGGATGATCGGAAGGTTCCAGCGTTCCGCGGCGGCGATGTCGCGTTTGGTGTTTGCCGCCGCCGCAGCGGACAGCGCACCCTGCCCGATGACGTAGAGCCGCACGTGGCCGTTCGCCGTCTTCCCGGATTGATCACCGCGGATGCCGACCCTCTCGCGGAGCTTCTTCGCGACGTCGCTGGTGCCCGGGTTGCGGGCGTCCAGCCGCAGCGAGATCACATACGGCCGGTCCGGTTGGGGGGGCCGCTGGGTGGGGTTGGGGACCTCCGAGACACCCGGTAGCTCGCCGGCGATCCGTCGCAGTTGCGCGACCGCCTCGTTAATGTCCTGGTAGCTGGCATCCGGGCGGGGGGCGGCCACCAGCGCCAACGACGACGCTGCATGGTCCTGGTATTGATTGGCGAGTCGATCGTGGACCAGCAGCGATTGTGACCCTGCCACTTCGAATCCGCCGCCGGTGAGTTGCCCCGACTGCGTGAGCGCCAGGTAGACGGCCGGCACCAACGCCAGCAACCAGCCGGTGAAGACAAACCAGCGGAATCTGCGCAGGTCGCGGCTTAGGCGCATCATTAACTGCTGGATTTCTTCTCTCCCGAGTTCCGGCGTATTTCGTGCCCGCGAGCCTACCGCAGCGCTGCGTGAATTAGGTCGGCTTATGGTTGCTGAGCTGCAACGATAGCGATACTGCCAATACGCTCCGAATACGCTGTGAACGCCTCGACGGGTTGACGATTCGGACGACCCGAAGTGGCGTCGCCGATGTCGGAGATGGCAGGATGCAAGGTGACCGCGCGGAGCATCGGGGGAACTTCGCGACAGATTTGGTCGACAATCGCAACCGTTTGCGAGGCAACCGAATTCGGCGTGCGTTCGCAAACCCGAAGGAGTCTTTCATGAGGACAAGCACTGCGACCACCCGCCGCAGTCTCTTGGCAGTGGTGATCGCCCCCTTGGTGGCGACTGGCTCCGCCGCCGTCGCGCTCCTGGCTGTGTCAGCGGAGCCGTCGGCGACCGGTGCCGCCGACCCGTGCGCGGCCAGCGAAGTCGCCAGGACCATCGGGTCGGTCGCCAAGTCGACCGGCGACTACCTGGACTCACACCCGGAAACCAACCAGGCGATGACCACCGTCCTGCAGCAGCCCGCCGGGCAGGGATCATTGGGCTCGCTGAAAAGCTACTTCGAGGCGAACCCCAAGGCCGCCAGCGATCTGCAGTCGATTGGGCAGCCGCTGACCAACCTGTCGACACAGTGCAAGCTGCCGATCTCCGTTCCACAGGCGCTCGGCATCGCGCAGGCGGCGACCGGGCCGCTTCCGGGTCCAGCGCCGCGGGCGAACAACGTCGGCTAGCTGTCGGCTAACTGTGGGCCTCCGGATCCCGATCCGGCGGTAACGGACCCTGCGATGCCGTCTCGGCGGCGTCGGCGGGGCCACTCGCCATGTCCGTGATCGGGTCGGGGTCGGCATCCGGCTCGGCGGTGTTCTCGGTGCGGAACACGAAGAAAAACACCACCCAGCCGATGGCGGCGATGAAGAGCCAACTGATCAGCCGGTAGATCAGCATCGCGGAGATGGCGTTCGGCAGGGCCATGCCGCTGGACACCAGGCCTGGCACCAGCACGGCCTCGACGACCAGCAGACCGCCGGGCATCAGCGGTATCGTGCCGACCGCGCGGGCGGCCGCGTAGGCGACGGTCAACCCGGCGACGGAGGCATGGTCGCCGGCGGCGTAGGCGGCAAAGCCCAGACAGCCAACGTCGGCGATCCAGTTGAACAGCGACCAACTGAACGCCAGGCCCAGGTCGCGCCGGCCCAGGCTGACCGATTCGAGCTGCACGAGCGTCTCGCGCCACTTGTCCAATCCGGTGTCGGCCGGCCTGCCGCGAACCGAGTTGACCCACGACAAAACCCGGCTGCCGATCCCCTCGATCAGCTCCGGCCGCGACGCCACCGCCTGGGCCAGCAGCAACAGCGCGACGAAACCGCCGAGCGTGAACAGCAACGAGAACGGGTTGTTCTTGGCGCCCAGGAAAAAGGCGCCGCCCAACCCGAGCACCGCCAACCCGGCGGCCTGCAGCACTCCCGACATCACCAGCTGCCACGACGCCACCAGCGTGGAGGCACCCCAGGCGCGTTGCTGACGGAGCAAGAACGTCGCCGACAGCACCGGCCCGCCGGGGAGCGTGGTGCTCAGCGAGTTGGCGGCGTAGAAGGCCGCCTCCGACCTGAGCTGTTTGACGTGCACGCCCGCGGACTTCAGCAGGGTGCGCTGGATCTGGGCGAAGCTGTGCATCGACGCCGCCGCCGCCACCACCGCGGCCAGCAGCCACCACCAGTTGGCCTCGTACACGCTCGTCCAGGCCTTGGCCAGCTGGTCCCACCCGAGCGCCACTTCGACGCCGAGCACGATCGCGACGATGGCCAGGATCACCCATCGCACCCACCAGTATTTGCCTCGCGGGGCCTCTGTCCCGCGCGCGGGAAGCGCCACCACGCGCTGGCGGAGCTTGCGGGCGGGAGCGTCGCGCGACACGTGCTTTAGCGTAACCGCGCAGGTGGCACCGTAATCGCTGCACGTCGCTTACTGTGTCTGGCTCGTTCTGGGGCCGTGATCGGATCGTGCCAGCCGGCACCGCGTCGACGCGATCCTGTACCGGAATGCGACCCAGTTACGCTTGCCGCATGCCGGCAAGCCTCGACGACGCCTCGGTCGAACCGCTGGTCCGCAAGACCGCCGCTTGGGCGTGGCGCTTGTTGGTCATCCTGGCCGCGGGGCTGGCCTTCCTGTGGATCCTCAAGAGGCTCGAGATCATCGTCGTTCCAGTTTTGCTGGCGTTGATGTTGAGTGCATTGCTGGTGCCGGCGGTGGATTGGCTGGACTCCCGCGGCCTGCCGCGTGGTGCCGCGGTGACGCTGGTCTTGTTGAGCGGTTTCGCGATCCTCGGCGGCATCCTGACCTTCGTCGTCAGCCAGTTCATCGTGGGCTTGCCCGACCTGGTCAAGCAGGTCGAGCACAGCATCGACTCCACCCGCCGATGGTTGATCGAAGGGCCCGCGCATTTGCGTGGCGAGCAGATCGACAACGCGGGCAACGCCGCGATCGAGGCGCTGCGCAACAACCAGGCGAAGTTGACCAGCGGCGCACTGTCGACCGCGGCCACCATCACCGAGCTGGCCACGGCCGCGGTGCTGGTGCTGTTCACGCTGATTTTCTTCCTCTACGGGGGCCGCAACATCTGGCGGTACGTCGCCAAGATTTTCCCGGCCGACGTCCGGGACCGGGTGCTCGAGGCGGGCCGCGCCGGATACGGATCGCTCATCGGGTACGTGCGGGCCACGTTCCTGGTGGCGCTGACGGACGCGATCGGGGTCGGCGCCGGCCTGGCCATCATGGGTATCCCCCTCGCCCTGCCGCTGGCCTCGCTGGTGTTCCTCGGTGCCTTCATCCCGCTGATCGGTGCGCTGATCTCGGGCTTGCTGGCCGTGGTGGTCGCCTTGCTGTCCAAGGGTATCGTCTACGCACTGATCACATTCGGTTTGCTCATAGCGGTTAACCAACTCGAAGCCCATTTGCTGCAGCCGCTCGTGATGGGCCGGGCGGTCTCCATTCACCCGCTGGCGGTGGTGCTGGCCATCTCCACCGGCGGCGTGCTCGCCGGGATCGTCGGCGCCCTGCTGGCGGTCCCGACGACCGCGTTCCTGAACAACGCGACGCAGGTGTTGCTGGGCAGGGACGCGGCCGCCGAAGCGGAGCGGGGGACCGAGGAGGGTCCGGCCATCGTCGAGGCGAAACCGGACCGCCCCGAGGACGGCGCCGAGTAGGGCTATGCGTCAGATACGTCCCTCGCGGCGCAGCAGATCCTGGGCGCTGACGCCTCCGCCGCCGCCGCGGCGGCGCTGACGGGTCTTTTCGGCACCCGACCCGCCCTGGCCACCCTGCCCGCGGGCATTGAGCTGCTCGGTGGCCGCCTCGGAGTCGTTGGTTTGCGAACGCTGGATCGGAAGGGCGGCGGTCTTGTCGGCCGGGTCGCCCGTTGCTTCGCCGGACCGATTTGACGGAATTGGCATGGCCCGCGTCGGGCCGGCGGACGGGGGCGGCGTCTGAGCCGACGACGGCCGCGGCCGTTTAGGTGGTGCGGGCTGCGCGTCCTGCTTGCCGGGCGCGGTCAGGCGGGTCGTCGGAGCCTCCGTCGACTGGCTGGGCGATGTACTCGAACGCGTTTGTATCTGTGCGGTTTTCGCACTAGAGGGCCCGATCTGGGCGGGCCGGTCGTCCGGTCGAGCGGCCACGAGTGAGCGCGCCGGCCGCGGCGACTCCAGCGCACCGGGGTGAGTGGGGTCGTGCGGTGGACGCGCGCCCCCGGCAACACTTGCGGCAACCAGACCGGCCGTGACCGGCGGCCGCGCGGGCCGCCCGTTGGCGACGGGCCGCTTGCGCTCGTCGGGCAGGTGGATCTCGCCCAGCCCGATGCGGGTCTGCAGGCGTCGCATCCACCGCGGCGCCCACCAGCAGTCGTCGCCGAGCAGCTTCATCACCGAGGGCACCAGGAACATTCGCACCACCGTCGCGTCGAGCAGCAGCGCGGCCATCAACCCGAAGGCCAGGTACTTCATCATCACCAGGTCGGAGAAGACGAACGAACCGGCAACCACGGCCAGGACCAGGGCGGCCGCAGTGATGAGGCGACCGGTGGTCGCCGTGCCGATCCGGATGGCCTCCTGGGTCGACATGCCGTGTTCTCGTGCCTCGACCATGCGCGAGACCAGGAAGACCTCGTAGTCGGTGGCCAATCCGTATCCGACGGCGACAACCAGCGCGATGACTGGCGCGGTCAACGGAGTCGCCGTGAAATTCAGCCACTTCGAAAAGTGCCCGTCGACGAATATCCACGTCAGAATGCCCATGGTGGACCCAAGGGTCAACGCGCTCATCACCGCCGCCTTGATCGGCAGCACCACCGAACCGAAGGCCAGGAACATCAACAGCGTGGTGGCGGTGAGCAGGATGATGAGCATTGCCGGCATGTTGTCGAACAGGCTGTGGATCGAATCCTGTTCCAGTGCGGGGGTGCCGCCGACGTATACCTCGAGTCCCTTGGGCGGTGTGATCGCCCGGAGCTCTTCGAGCTTCTTCGACGCCTCACCCGGATTCTTCAACCCGTTCTGCAGGACCCGCACGGACGGATCCTTCGATGCGCCCGGCGCGTAGCTGCGCTCCTGCCACATGTTGGCTGGGTTGTCGTCGGGTTCGATGAACCCGCTGATCGCCATCGCCTTGCTGCGAATGTCTGCGATCTGTTGGTCGGTGACCGGCTGATGGTTGGTGGAGTGGATCACCAGGGTCAGCGGATTGGTGCGATAGCCGGGGAAGAGCTGGTCGAAATGCTCCTGCGACAGCCGCACCGCATTGTCCGGCGGTAGATACTTCTCGCTCATGCCGCCGAGCGACAGGTTGAACAGCGGGATGACCAGCAGGATCATCCCGAAGACGATCGGGATAGCGAAGACCAGCGGCCGCCTCATCACCCAATTGACGAGTTTGCCCCAGAAGCCGGCCTCGACCTCTTCGCGGGTCTTGGTCTTCTGCAGCCGGTCCGCGAGCCAGTTCAGGTAGGCCCGCGACACCTTCCAGTTCCGCAGGAACGGCACCCGGAACAGGGTCCGCACGCCGAGCGCGTCGACGTGGCGGCCGAGGACGCCCAAGCAGGCGGGAAGCAGGGTGATCGACAGCAGCGCGGCCAACCCGACCGCGGCGAGCAGGGCGTAGGTCAGCGACTTCACGAAGCCCTGGGGCAACATCAGCAGGCTGGCCCCGGAGGCCATGATCAGCACAGCCGAGAAGGCGACCGTCCGGCCGGCGGTCATGACGGTGCGTCTCACCGCGGCCTCGGTGTCATAGCCTTCGGCGATCTCTTCGCGGAATCGGCTCACCACGAAAAGTCCGTAGTCCACCGCGATGCCCAGACCGATCAGCGAGACCACGGGTTGGGCGAAGAAGTGCACCGGCCCGAAGACGGCGACCAACCGGAGGATGCCCAGGGCGCCGGCGATGCTCAGCCCGCCCACCATCACCGGCAGGCAGGCCGCGATCACGCCACCGAACACCAGGAACAGCACCACCGCCACCAACGGCAGGGCCAGCACCTCCATCCGGCGTTGGTCGGTGGCGATGGTGCCGGTCAGGGCCTCGGCCACCGGCTCGAGGCCGGCGAGCTGGACCGTGCCGCCGTCGAGCTTCTGCAGGGCCGGCGCTACGTCCTTGTAGTTATTGAGGATGGTGTCGTCGTCGTCGCCCTTGAGCGGGACGGACACGAAGGTGTATTTCTTGTCGTCGGTGGCCATGCCCTTGACGACGGGGTTGGTCGTGTCGGGCGCCCGCAGATACCCGGCCCATCCGAGCACTTCCGCGGAGTGGTCACGCTGAAATTGGTTGAGTTCGTCGCTGATCTTCTTCGACCACGCCGGGTCGTTGACGGTCTTGCCGTCCGGCGCGCGGAAGATCGCGACGATGTGACCGCTTCGATCCCGGCCATAGACCTTGTCGCCGAGAATCGAAGCCTTGACCGACTGACTGCCGTCGTCGTAGAACCCGCTCTGCGTCACGTGCTTACCCAGGCTCAGCCCGAAAATGCCGCCGCCAAGGCACAGAGCCACCATGAGCCCGATTACGATGAACCGGTAGCGGTACACAGTTCGACCCCACCAGGCGAACACGTAGGCTCCTTACTGGATCGTTAGCGACCCGCGGATTGCTTTTTGGTTGTCACACGTCGGCTGTCACACCCGCGCGGTCAGCAGCGAAGACAACGGCCGGAACGGCTGCAGCCAAGCGCCCTGCTCAGGCAGCGAATCCAGGCCGATTCGCGGCAGCGGCTCCCGGAAAACACCAGCGATGTCCTCCAGGTCGACGAACTCCAAGGTATCCGACGCTAGCGCCCAACTGGCGTGTTCACGAAATCCAAGCACCTGAACGCTCACGCCGGTCCGGGCGATTTCCTCCAGCGGCTGGCGGAATGCTTGACCGTCGGCGGAAGCCACAACCAGCCCCGCGAGCCCCTCGTCTCGCCGTTGGCTGATGTGCTGGAGCATGTCGCGGTCGACGTCGCTATCCTCGTCAATCTTCGGCTTGGCGAAGACCGCGAACCCGACGTTGCGCAACGCGTCCACCCAAGGTCGAACCACTTCGGCGCTACCGGGCGCGATGTTGGTGAAGACGGTGGCCTCGGGTTCGATCCGGATATCCGGTGCCGGCGGCGCCCCCGCCGCGATCTCGGCGGTACGAGCCAGCAACCAGCGGCCCAGGGCGTCGAAACGAGGGCGTTCCAGCGCCGTCGGCCGACGGCCCAGGATGGAGCCCAGGCCCATGTCCAGGTTGGGAGCGTCCCACACCAGCAGCACACGTCCCACCCGCATGGGGAACCCGGGCAGTCCGTCGCCGGACAGCATCGACGCTGGCGTTGGCCCGAGGGGTTCAGGCGTCTCGGTGGTCACGTCTTCTGTCAGACTCATGATCCCTCTAAATTCTCGGGCCTTTGCCAGATCAATTCGGTGACGGCGCTGCCCGCTTCTTGGGCTTTCGTCTCGTATTTCGTGGTCGGACGGACCACCGAAATGGGCAGTCGGGCACCGGGGTCGACGCGGCATAGCCGCGGTTCGGCGTCGCCGGCACCGGCGATGTCCCCGGCGTAGCCGGGATGGTCGGTTGCGGCGTGCAGGACACCACCGGGGCGTAGCCGATCCGCGATCAGCGCGATCGTGGCCGGCTGCAGCAGTCGGCGCTTGTGGTGGCGCGCCTTGGGCCACGGGTCCGGAAAAAAGACCCGAACCCCACTTAATGATTCCGGGGCGATGAGGTTCGCCAGCACATCGAGCCCGTTCCCGCGGATCAACCGGATATTGCTCACCTTCTGACCGTCGATCGCGCTGAGCAACTGCGCCAGCCCCCGGCGATAGACCTCAACCGCGATGACGTCGATATCGGGCTCGGACTGTGCCATGGCCAGCGTGGCAGCGCCGCTACCGGAGCCGATCTCCAGCACCACCGGCGCGTCACGGCCGAACCAGGCGCGGGTGTCCAGCGGTACCGCGCGTGGGGAACCGGGAAGCGTGATGCCGAGCCTTGGCCAGAGCCGTTCCCAGGTCTGGCGTTGGGCATTCGAGAGGGCCGAACGCCGCGAGCGAAGGCTGGTGGTCGGCAGGTATCCCCGGGCTCGGTGTTCAGCCGGGTCCGGATCGGGCGGCTCCGGAGACGCGGTGAGGCCCGCTGCGCAGGCTTGGGGATCCATCCCCACTCCGGGTTGCGCATGCATTCGTCCATGGTGGCCCATGAACCCCCGATGTAGCCGCCCCTGGTCCAGATTGATACCCAACAGTTGTCTTCGGCTGGTAACACACAATTCCTGACTCGCGTCTCCGGGACACGGGTGTCACCATCGGTGGGACCTGCTCGGCGGCGATGCGCCGTGGCGGGGTATCCGGCAGGCGCGGGACAGGGGGCACCAGATTTTCGTTGACGAGCTGGCGAGTTTCGCCGCCGGGGGCGCTGACCAGCGGGTGAACGCGATCGCGGAGCGGGCCGGGGCGCCGCTGCGGGTGGCTGTCCACGGACGCCGGGGGGTGGGTCGCGGCACGGTGGCACGTGCCCTGGCGCGCGCCGGGATCGGATCCGGGATTCAGATGGTATCGCCGGCAACCGCGGCCGACCTGGACGTCCATGTCATCGCCGAGGTGGTCAAACCCGAAGACCGCGCCGCCATCGGGGCGGCGCGGTCTTCGGTGTTGGTGGTGCTGAACAAGGCTGATCTGACAGGCTGCCTCTCGCGCGACGCCGGGCCGGTGCCGACGGGCGGGCCGATCGCGGCCGCACGCACCCGCTGCGGGCATTTTTCCGCGCTTGTCGGGGTACCCGTCGAGCCCATGATCGGGTTGCTCGCCGTCGCCGCGCTCGACGGGCTGGATGACGCGTCATGGGCCGCGCTGCGGGCATTGGCCGCCCATCCTGACGGCATCGCCTCCCTCGAGGATTCCTACGACGGTTTTGTGACGGCCGACCTGCCGGTGCCGGCCGAGGTCCGGATGCGCGTGCTGGCCGGCCTCGACCTCTTCGGCACCGCGCTTGGCATCGCAGCGTTCCGGCAACACCGAACCCCGGAACAGGTCCGCGCGCTGTTGCGCAGGGTCAGCGGGGTCGACGCCGTCGTCGACAGGGTGCATGCCATCGGCGCCGAGGCGCGTTACCGGCGCGCGCTCGACGCCGTCGCCGAACTCGAGGCGCTGGCCGTCACGGACCAATCGCAGAGCGAGCGGATCGGCGAATTCCTTTCCCACGACGACACGGTGGTCGCCCGGATGGCCGCCGCCCTCGACGTGGCCCGGGCGGCCGGGTTGGACCCCGAGGTGGCAGCCTGCGACGACCCCGCCGCCCACCTGTCGCGGGCCGCGCGCTGGCAGCGCTACAGCCGCGGCCCGGTGAGCGAGCTGCACCGGGCGTGCGGCGCGGACATCGCCAGAGGATCGCTCCGGCTCTGGTCGCGCGCCGTCGGCGGCGGGGGGCCAGGGTGAGGGGCCGCGACGATCCGACCGCCCGGGTGGACGCGCTGATCGCCGCGATCGGGCCCCAGTTGGATTCGCCGGCCATCGACCGCCGCGACGTGGTGCTGGTGACCGGTCCGTGGCTGGCGGGGGTGAGCGGTGTGGTCGGTGTCTTGCGGGAGCGGCTGCCGCGGCACACCTTCGCCGAGGCGCCGGACCTCGGACCCGGCGCGGCGCCGGCGGCGGTGGTGTTCGTCGTCTCCGCGGCGGCGCCACTGACCGAATCGGACTGTGCGCTGCTCGACGCCGCGGTCGAGCACACCGACGCGATGGTCGGCGTGGTGTCCAAGATCGACGTGCACCGCACCTGGCGCGACGTCCTGGCCGCCAACCGCGACACGTTGGCCGCGCACGCCCCGCGGTACGGCCGGGTGCCCTGGGTTGGCACGGCCGCCTCACCCGCCCTCGGCGAACCCCGCGTCGACGACCTGGTTGCGACCGTCCGGAGACAACTCGCCGATGCCGATGTCCCGAGGCGAAACAGATTGCGCGCGTGGGAGTCCCGGCTTGAGGCGGTCGCGCAGCGGCTCGATCGAGACGCCGAGGGCCCCGGTCGGCGGGCCCGGGTCGACGCCTTGCGTCGAGCGCGCGGCGCGGCGCTGCGCCAGCGGCGCCAGTCGAAGTCCGAGCGCACCATCGCGTTGCGCGGTCAGATCCAGCAGGCGCGGGTTCAGTTGTCCTACCGTGCGCGCAGCCGTTGTTCGTCGGTGCACAGCCAGCTGCAATCCGACGCCCGGCGGCTGTCCCGGCGTCAACTGCCCGGGTTCGAGGCATATGCCCGCGACCGGGTGCGGGAGGTGGTGGCCGAGGTCGGTGAGGACACCGACAACCTGCTCGCCGAGGTCTCGGAGGTGATGGGTGCGCGGGTGGATCTGGCGCCGCGAGAGCAGCTACCGACGGTCGACGTCGCCGCCCCGCCACTGAGATCGCCGCGCCTGGAGACACGCCTGACGACGTTGTTGGGTGCCGGATTCGGACTGGGGACTGCGCTGACGCTGAGTCGGCTGGTCGCCGAGCTGGCCCCGGGATCGTCTCCCGCTCTGACCGCGGCCGGGATCGTGGCTTGCGTGGCGATCGGAGTCGCGGTCACCGCCTGGGTGGTGAACACCCGCGGACTGCTGCATGACCGTGCGCTGCTGGACCGGTGGGCGGGTGATGTGACGACCTCACTGCGGTCCGCAGTGGAGCAGCTGGTCGCCAGTCGCGTGCTGGTCGCCGAGTCGGCGCTGACCACCAGCCTGGCCGCACGCGACGAGGCCGAGAACGCTCGGGTGGCCGACGAGGTCAGCGCTATCGACAGCGAACTGCGCGACCACGCTCTGGCCGCGGCCCGAGCGGCGGCCGTGCGCGACAGGGAGATGCCGACGGTCCAGGCCGCCCTCGAACTCGTGCGTGCGGAACTGGGCGAACCGGGTATCCGTAGACCCGACGGGTGCCGGGGCGGCGAGCCGGCGGCGGCGCGGTCGGGCGATTAGGCGCTGGTAGCGGCGGAATGTGCGGATCAGATGTGAGAAGTGCGATGGCGGTCAATTCGCCGGTTTCTGACGCTTCTGAATCGTTGTTGTGAGGAGGCTTATACCCTCCTGAGACTTCCGCGACAAGTGATGCACGATAACCTGTATAAACCGCGCCACGTTGCAAACAGGTGTGTGGGCAAACACTAGGCAACATGCGTACCCAACTGACAGAAGCCGATACCTACTTCGCAGAATTCAGGAGAGTTCGATGACCTCAGCAACCGTCCCCGGTTTGGATAACGCGCCGACGAACCACCCGGGGCTGCTGTCTTGGGTGGAGGAGGTTGCGGAGCTGACCCAGCCCGACCGGGTGGTGTTTGCCGACGGCTCGGAGGAAGAATTCCAGCGGCTCTGCGCCGAGTTGGTCGAGGCCGGCACCTTCGTCAAGCTCAACGAGGAGGCGTACCCGAACTCCTACCTCGCGCTGTCCGATCCGTCCGATGTGGCGCGGGTGGAGTCTCGGACGTTCATCTGTTCCGAGCGCGAGATTGACGCCGGGCCCACCAACAACTGGATGGACCCCTTCGAGATGCGGACCATCATGACGTCGCTGTACCGCGGCTGTATGCGAGGCCGCACCATGTATGTGGTGCCGTTCTGCATGGGCCCGCTCGGCGCCGAAGATCCCAAGCTCGGGGTGGAGATCACCGACTCCGAATACGTCGTGGTCTCGATGAAGGTGATGACCCGGATGGGCACCGCCGCCCTGGAGAAGATCGGTGACGACGGTTTCTTCGTCAAGGCGCTGCACTCGGTCGGCGCCCCGCTGGAGCCGGGCCAGAAAGACGTGCCGTGGCCCTGCAGCGAGACCAAGTACATCACCCACTTCCCGGAAACCCGGGAAATCTGGAGCTACGGCTCGGGCTACGGGGGCAACGCGCTGCTGGGCAAGAAGTGCTATTCGCTGCGCATCGCGTCGGCGATGGCCCATGACGAGGGCTGGCTGGCCGAGCACATGCTGATCCTTAAGCTGATTTCTCCGGAGAACAAGGCGTACTACATCGCGGCGGCGTTCCCGTCGGCCTGCGGCAAGACCAACCTGGCGATGATTCAGCCCACGATCGAAGGCTGGCGCGCCGAAACGCTCGGCGACGACATCGCCTGGATGCGGTTCGGCAAGGACGGCCGGTTGTATGCGGTGAACCCGGAGTTCGGCTTCTTCGGGGTGGCGCCGGGCACCAACTGGAAGTCCAACCCCAACGCCATGCGCACCATCGCCGCGGGCAATACGGTGTTCACCAATGTCGCGCTCACCGACGACGGCTCGGTGTGGTGGGAGGGCTTGGAGGGCGATCCCCAGCACCTCATCGACTGGAAGGGCAACGACTGGTACTTCCGCGAAACAGAAACCACGGCGGCGCACCCGAACTCGCGGTACTGCACGCCGATGTCGCAATGCCCGATCCTGGCGCCGGAGTGGGATGACCCGCAGGGCGTGCCGATCTCGGCGATCCTGTTCGGCGGCCGCCGCAAGACCACCGTTCCGCTGGTCACCCAGGCGCGGGACTGGCAGCACGGCGTGTTCATCGGCGCCACCCTGGGCAGCGAGCAGACCGCCGCCGCCGAGGGCAAGGTCGGCAACGTGCGTCGCGACCCGATGGCCATGCTGCCGTTCATCGGCTACAACGTCGGCGACTACCTGCAGCACTGGATCGACGTGGGCAAGAGTTCCGACGAGTCCAAGCTGCCAAAGGTGTTCTTCGTCAACTGGTTCCGCCGCGGCGAGGACCATCGCTTCCTGTGGCCCGGATTCGGCGAGAACAGCCGGGTGCTGAAGTGGATCGTGGACCGCATCGAGCACCGGGCCGGCGGCCGGACGACCCCGATCGGCACCGTTCCCGCCGTCGAGGACCTGGACCTGGACGGGTTGGACGTCGACCCCGCCGACGTGGCCGAGGCGTTGACGGTCGACGCCGACGAATGGCGTCAGGAGCTGCCGCTCATCGAGGAGTGGCTGGAGTTCATCGGGGAGAAGCTGCCGACCGGAATCAAGGACGAGTTCGACGCCCTGAAGCAGCGCCTCAGCTAGCGCGAGGAGACGTAAAGTCCCCCGATTTCGGGCTCTTCTGACAGTTCCGTGGGTGGATAGCAGCGAAGTAGGGGCGCACGCCGTTGTGGCTTAAGGTTTCTGGCTTGTGAAGGGTCCGAAACCAAAGGAGCCAGCAACGACGTGCGCAATGTGAGGCTATGGCGTGCGCTGCTTGGTGTCGACCGCCGCACGGTAATCGAGGACATCGAGTTCGCTGAAGACGGCGATGGCGCGGAGTTGGTGGTGGCGCGGGTGCGCTCGCGCAGCGGTATGTCGGGCCGCTGTGGCCGCTGTCAACGCAAGGCGCCCTGGTATGACCGGGGTGAGGACCGCGGCGGTGGCGGGGCTTGGACTTGGGCACGATCCGGGTGTTTTTGGAGGCCGAGGCGCCGCGGGTGAATTGCCCCGCCCATGGGCCGACCGTGGTGATGGTGCCGTGGGCGCGTCACCATGCTGGACACACGTTTGCCTTTGATGACACGGTGGCCTGGCTGGCGGTGGCCTGCTCGAAAACCGCGGTGTGCGAACTGATGCGAATCGCCTGGCGCACCGTGGGGGCAGTCGTGGCCCGGGTGTGGGCCGACACCGAAAAGACCGTCGATCGGTTCGCCAATCTGCGTCGTATCGGCATTGACGAGATTGCCTACAAACGCCACCACAAGTATTTGACGGTGGTGGTCGACCACGACAGCGGCCACCTGATCTGGGCCGCGCCCGGACGCGACACCGCCACCCTGCGGCGCTTCTTCGACGCGCTGGGTGCCGACCGGGCCGCGCAGATCACCCATGTGTCCGCCGATGCGGCGGACTGGATCGCCGACGTCGTCGCCGAGCGTTGCCCGGCCGCGATCCGTTGCGCCGATCCGTTTCACGTGGTGGCCTGGGCCACCGAGGCCCTGGACGCCGAGCGGCGCCGGGCCTGGAATGACGCGCGGACGCTGGCGCGTACCGAGGCCAAATGGGGCCGTGGCCGGCCCGCCAAGAACACCGCGCCGCGGCGGGTCATGAGCGGGCACGGCGGCTCAAGGGTGCCCGCTATGCGCTGTGGAAAAACCCCGAAGACCTCAGCGAACGTCAAACCGCCAAACTGGCCTGGATCGCCAAGACCGATCCCCGGCTATACCGTGCCTATCTGCTCAAAGAGGGCCTACGGCACGTGTTTTCGGTCAAGGGCGAGGAAGGCAAACAGGCCCTGGACCGGTGGATCTCCTGGGCGCGGCGCTGCCGCATCCCGGTATTCGTCGAGCTGGCCGGCCGCATCGTGCGCCACCGCCAGGCCATCGACGCCGCCCTCGACCACGGCCTGTCCCAGGGACTGATCGAATCCACCAACACCAAAATCCGGGTCCTGACCCGCGTCGCGTTCGGGTTTCACAACCCCGCCGCACTGATCGCGCTGGCCATGCTCGCCCTCGGCGGCCACCGCCCCACACTGCCCGGCCGCGGCTAACACCCCACCAGGGCACCCCTGGCGGGCCCCTTCCGCAGCGTCGCCGATTCTGCGCCACCCGCGCGTCGGTGTCCATGTCGTTCCGCCTCGCTGCGCTCGGGGGGCTCCACATGGACACCTCCCACGCAGGCAGCGCCAACGAGCAACTATCGCGGAAGGGAGCAAGAAGAAACTTCCAACCCATCAACCCACGGATAGGTCAGGAGCACCCGATTTCGCCCGAAATCGGGGGACTTTACGTCTCCTCGGCGGGCGCAGCGCCGGCCGCCGTCGCCGCCGTCGCTACCGCGGCCTGGCACCCTCCCGCTCTACGGGGGGTCCGTAGGAAGCGTGCGGCGCACACACGGCTACGCAGGCTGCGCGGACTCGTGCCAGCATGTTCGCCGCGAGCCATTGGGCGTGACAAGGAAATCGCGCGCTGCACGATTATCTTGCCGACTCTCACAATAGGTTGGTGGCTAGAATTGTGGCTAGCTAAAGGCTAGTCTTCGAGCTATATTGATGGCATGAAGACGGTACCGCTGACAGAGGCTAAAGACAAGCTTTCCGCTTTGGTCGACGAGGCCGACACCACCCACGAAATCATTCAGATCACCCGGCACGGCCGCGTTGCCGCGGTCATCATGTCCGCCGACGATCTCGAGTCCCTCAATGAGACCCTGCATGCGCTGCGGACCCCAGGTATCGCCGAGGAACTCGCGCAGGCCGACGCCGACTATGCCGTCGGAAACACCGTGAGCGGCGAACAGATCCGCAAACGGTACGGCCTGAATTGACGGGCCAGGATGCGCCGTGGTCTGTCCAGCTGTCACCGACCGCCGTGCGGGCGCTCGATCGTCTGCCGCACAAGATCGCCGCGGCCATCGTTGAATTCGTCACTGGCACCTTGCCGACCGGCCCGTACCGGCTAGCCAAGCCGCTGCGATTCGAGTTGGAAGGATGGCGCGTGGCGCGCCGCGGCGATTACCGAATCACGTTCCGCGCACTCGAGGACGACCGCGTCCTCTACGTCGGCCGCATTGAGCACCGTGCCCACATCTATCGACGCCAATAAGCAACCGGTGCCACCATGTTCGCGGTTCGTCAATGTCTGGCACGTGCCGGCCACTGGCCAATCCACCACCGCATCGACCCCGGCAGCGAGCGGCGCCGCCTCGTCGCCAAACTCCAGGCTTAAGGATTGTCCGTCGCTCTCGGACCCAAGTGCCGCGCGGCTCGACAGGCTAACCCGAAGTTGCGACGGGTTCTGACGCGGAAGTGTGATGTGACCTGACGTTTCGGGTGTTGAAGCCCTGGTGTTTGTAGTCAGAATACTGGTGTGTTGTGTTGATGATCGTCGCGGTAGGTCGGTTACGATGCTTGGTATGCCGCGCAACATGGGGAAAGTCCACGTAGTCAGAGTCAAGAAGACTCATGTGGATAAGCAGGGCGGCGGCGTGACTACGAATCGGTGTATCTGCGCCGCACGTTTCGCGACGGCGCCAAAGTGCGGAACGAGACGGTGGCCAACCTGTCGATGCTGCCGGCGGCCTCGATCACCGCGCTGGAGGCGACGCTGAAGGGGCAGGCCCTGATCCCGGCGGGCAGCGAGTTCACCAAGACCCGCTCGCTGCCGCACGGGCATGTGGCCGCGGTGTCGGCGATGGCGCATCGGCTCGGGTTTCCCGCGCTGCTGGGCCCGGCCTGCCGGTCACGCGATGTGGTGTTCGCGTTGATCATCTCGCGGGTGATCCGCCCAGCGTCCAAGCTGTCCACCCTGTCACGGTGGCCCGATACCACGTTGGGTGTCGATCTGGACGTGGCGGGGGCGTCGACCGACGAGATCTACGCGGCGATGGACTGGCTGGCGCACCGCCAAGATGCGATCGAGCGCAAACTGGCCGCCAAACACCTGAGCCCGCAAGCAAACCCGCATCGGATGGCGTTGTTTGACCTGACCAGTTCGTGGGTGACCGGGCGGTGTTGTGAGCTGGCCGCGCACGGGTATTCCCGCGACGGCAAGAAGGGCTGCGCGCAGATCGAGTACGGGGTGCTCACCGACCCCGGCGGACGGCCGGTGGCGGTGCGGGTGGTGCGCGGGGATACCGCCGACCCGGTCGCGTTCACCGAGATCGTCGCCGAACTGCCCGCCACCTTCGGCCTCACCGACCTGGTGCTGGTGGGTGATCGCGGCATGATCACCTCCGCGCGCATCGGCATGCTGCGCGAACTCAACGACAACCCCGACGCCCCAACCGATTTCGGGTGGATCACCGCGCTGCGGGCACCGGCGATCGCCAAACTCGCCCGTGACGACGGGCCACTGCAGATGACCCTGTTCGACACCCAGGACCTGGCCGAGATCGTCCACCCCGACTACCCCGACGAACGGCTCATCGCCTGCCGCAACCCGCTCTGGCGGCCGAGCGTGCCCGCAAACGCCGCGATCTACTGGACGCCACCGACAAAGAGCTCGCCCGGATCAAGGACCGGGTGGACCGCGGCACCTTGTCCGGCGCCGCCGAGATCGGCAAAGCCCTCGGCAAAGTCAGCGGAAAATACAAGGTGGACAAGCACTTTGTCACCACCATCACCGACACCAGCTTCACCTTCGCACGCAACCAGGCGGCCATCGACGCCGAAGCCGCCCTGGATGGCATCTACGTGCTACGCACCAGCGTTGACCCCGACACCCTCGATGCGGCCGGCGTCGTCGCCGGCTACAAGAACCTGGCCAATATCGAACGCGACTTTCGCATCATCAAAGCCGACGACCTGGATCTGCGACCCATCTATCACCGTCTCGATCAGCGCGCGCGCACGTGCTGATCTGCCTGCTGGCCTGCTACCTCGTCTGGCACCTACGCAGGCCTGGGCGCCGCTGACCTTCACCGACGAAACACCACCGGCGCGCGACAACCCGGTCGCGCCGCGCAACGCTCCGCCGCCGCCAACGCGAAAGCCTCGACAAAACACGACGCCGACGGCAACCGCTACGCAGCTTCCGCGGCCTGCTCGACCATCTCGGCACCCTCACCCGCGACCGCATCCGCTACCACGACACCGACATCGAAATCGACAAACTCACCGAACCCACCCCGACCAACGCCGCGCCTTCGACCTCATCGACACCACCATTCCCTCACCATCGCCGCGTAGCCACCGAACAAAGCCGGCCGAGTCCAGATTGTCGCGAAGCGCCACTAGCCCCGCGATCTGACCATCAAGGCGTGCGCGCCAATCTTTGGACAAGCGCGTCCAGTCGGCGCGGGTCGGGGTGCGGCCGTCCGGCAGCTTGGCCAGCGCGGCGGCCACCTCGTCCAGGCTCAGTCCGACGTTGCGGGCAGCCCGGATGAACGCCAGGCGGCGCAGCATCTGTCGTTCGAATCGGCGCTGTCCGCCGGCCGTGCGGGACGCGGTGATGAGGCCCTGGCTCTCGTAGAACCTGATTGCGGAGGCGGCGAAGCCGCTGCGATTCGCTAGCTCGCTGACCGTGAACAAATCTGTCTTGTCCAATGCGGCTTACCTCAATCCAGGTAGGGGCTTGACTTAAAGTTAAGTTTAACTATCAGTATGGCCCCATGACCCGATTCGCGAACACCTGTCCTGTCGCTATTGTCACCGGCGCGTCACGCGGGTTCGGCCGGGCGGTGACCGCCGCTCTGCTCGACCGCGGTTGGGTGGTCGTCGGTGACGCTCGCCGCGCAGCCGAGCTGGAAACGACGGCCCGAGAGCTCAATTCGGCGAGGTTGATCGCCCTACCCGGAGACGTCACCGACGCGTCGCATCGCGACGCATTAGTCGCCGCCGCGACCAACGCCGGGCCGCTTGGCCTGCTGGTGAACAACGCCAGCCGGCTTGGGCCCAGTCCGCAACCGGCCCTCCTCGATTACCCGGCAGGCGAGTTGTGGGCCGTCTACCACACGAACGTATTCGCCCCACTCGCCCTGATCCAGGCCGCGCTGCCAGCGCTTGCCGACAACGCGGGGATCATCGTGAACCTCACCTCGGACGCGGCCGTCGAGCCCTACCCAGGCTGGGGCGGGTACGGGTCGTCGAAGGCCGCGCTCGATCAGCTCTCAGCCGTCCTGGGTGCCGAGACCCCGGCCGTGCCCGTCTACGCCTTCGACCCCGGTGACATGCGCACCGAGATGCATCAGGCCGCATTCCCCGGCGAGGACATTTCCGACCGCGCCGAGCCGGACTCCGTCGTGCCGGCGTTGCTGCGGCTTCTCGACCGCCGCCCCGCCGCCGGTCGGTACCGGGCAACCGATTTGGCCAGCGTGCTGTCATGATCCGTGCGCACACCCGGTTCCAGCGGCCACCGACCTCCGACGCCACCGAACCACCGGAGGCCCGCGGCGTCGCCCGAGACAACGTCAAACTAATGGTCGCGCGACCGTCCGGCGTCAGCCACGCCCGATTCGCCGACCTTGGCGACTACGTGCGCCCCGGTGACCTCCTGGTAGTGAACAACTCGGCGACGTTGCCCGCCGCGGTCGACGGCCGGCGTGCCGGGCAGCCGATCGCCGTTCACTTCTCCACGGCGCGCGCCGAAAAGCACTGGGTGGTTGAACTACGGCCGGGCGGCTCAGGCGTAGCGGCGACCGGATACCTGCCCGACGTCCGGGTGGGCGAGCGCATCGACCTACCAGGCGGTGCCGCGATGGTCGTCACGTCGTCCTATCCGGAACCGGGCATCGACGGCGGGCGCTTGTGGCTGGCGCGGGTGGACCTCGACGGCCGAGAAGGCGACGTTGCGTCCTACCTGGCCCGGCATGGCCGACCGATCCGATACTCGTATGTGCCGCGACAATGGCCGCTCGCCTACTACCAAACGGCATTCGCCCGGATTCCCGGCAGCGCCGAGATGCCAAGCGCGGCACGACCCTTCAGCGCCGAGCTGGTTTGCGCGCTGGTGGCCGACGGCATCGCGATCGCGCCGATCACACTGCACGCGGGAGTGTCGTCCGCGGAGTCGGGCGAGCCACCAGCCCCCGAGCCGTTTCACGTGCCGCCCGCCGCCGCGCGGATGGTGAACCTCACCCGCGCGACCGGCGGCCGGGTGATTGCCGTCGGCACCACGGTGACCCGCGCCCTGGAGTCAGCGGTGAACGCCGACGGCGTCGTGCGCCCGGCCGTCGGCTGGACGGATCTGGTACTAGGCCCGGGCCGCCCCTGCCGGGTGGTCGACGGCCTGATCACGGGATGGCACGACGCCGGGGCGTCGCACCTGCTCCTGCTCGAGGCCGTTGCGGGCCCGGATCTGGTCGCGCTGGCGTATCGGGAGGCCGTCGAACACGGGTATCTCTGGCATGAATTCGGCGACAGTGCCCTGCTGCTGCCATCGTCGGACAGCGACGTACAGTCGGCCCATGCAGATTCGCCCGTATGTCGGCGCCGACAAACCTGCTGTCATCCTGCACCCGTCGGGGACGGTCATCAGCTTCGACGAGCTGGAGACCCGGGCTAACCGGCTGGCGCATCGGTTCCGCCGGGAGGACCTGCGCGAGGGCGATACCGTCGCCATCCTGATGGAGAACAACGAGCACATCCACGCGGTCATGTGGGCGGCTCGCCGCAGCGGTTTGTACTACGTTCCGATCAATACCCAGCTGACCCCGGCCGAGGCCGCCTACATCGTGGATAACAGCGGCGCCAAAGCGATCATCGGGTCGGCGGCGCTGCGCGACACCTGCGCGGGCCTGGCCGAACATTTGCCGGGCGGACTGCCGGGCCTGTTGATGATCGCCGACGCAGACCAGCCGGGCTGGGAGCGCTACCCGGAATGCGTTGCGGACCAACCCGACACGCCGATCGACGACGAAATCGAGGGCGACCTGCTGCAGTACTCCTCGGGCACGACCGGTCGGCCCAAGGGGATCAAACGCGAATTGCCGCACGTACCACCGGATCAGGCGCCGGGCATGATGTCGGCCCTGGTCGGGTTCTGGATGGACCCCGACTCCGTGTATCTAAGCCCGGCACCGCTTTACCACACCGCACCGTCGGTGTGGTCGATGAGCGTCCACGCCGGGGGCATCACCACGGTGGTCATGGAGAAGTTCGACGCCGAAGGAACGCTCGACGCCATCGCGCGCCATCGGGTCACCCACGCCCAATTCGTACCGGCCATGTTTGTCCGGATGCTGAAACTCCCTGAAGCGGTGCGTAATTCGTACGACCTTTCCAGCCTCAAACGGGTGATGCATGCGGCCGCGCCGTGCCCGGTGGAGATCAAGATGCAGATGATGGATTGGTGGGGACCGATCGTCGACGAGTACTATGCGTCCTCGGAAGCGATCGGGTCTACGCTGATCACCGCGGAGGACTGGTTGGCGCATCCGGGGTCGGTCGGCAAACCCGTTCTCGGCGGGGTGCACATCCTCGGGCAGGACGGCAGCGAGCTGCCGCCGGGCCGGGTGGGCGAGATCTATTTCGAGGGTGGATATCCCTTCGAGTACCTGGGCGATCCGTCGAAAACCGCGGCGTCGCGCGACAAGCACGGCTGGGTGACGGTCGGCGACGTCGGCTACCTCGACGACGAGGGCTACCTGTATCTGACCGACCGGCGGCACCACATGATCATCTCCGGCGGCGTGAACATCTATCCGCAGGAAGCCGAGAACCTTCTGGTCACCCACCCGAGGGTGCTGGACGCGGCGGTGTTCGGGATTCCCGACGACGAGATGGGCCAGCAGGTCATGGCGGCGGTCCAGACCGTGGATCCGGCCGACGCCACCGATCAGCTCGCCGACGAGCTGCTGGCCTGGTTGCGAGATCGCCTGTCGCACTTCAAGTGTCCGCGGTCGATTGCGTTCGAGGCCCAACTGCCGCGCACCGACACCGGAAAGCTCTTCAAGAACGGGCTAGTCGAGAAGTATTCGGTGTGACCCATGCTCCGCGTGGTAGACCTGTCGAACGCGCCGGATGCCGGTGTCGATACGCCGCCGGGCCTAATCGTCGCGTATGGGCCACTTTCCGATGAATCCTGGTTGAACACTGCGACTTTCACCCTGACCGAGCAGCCGTGCACCGACCGGCGGGTGGTCACCGTGGACTCGGTGCCCGTAGCCCTGGCCGAGCTGTCGAAGCGCTGTCAGCGCTGGCCGCACGCCAGTGCCGTGTGCGACGACGTGCTGCGCGCGGTCGACCCCGATGGCGAGACGGTGGCTTCGGTGGTGACCGAGTCGCTGGGCTACTCGACCTTGCAGGCCGGACCGGAATTCGCGCGTTGGCTCGCCGAGCGCGGCCCGGCCCACGTGCCTGACAGCGCCAATCCGGTGCTGGCCGAACGCGACGGTGCCATCCTGCGCATCAAATTCAACCGGCCGCAACGCCACAACGCGTTTTCCAACGCTGCGTGCGCCGCGCTGCTGGAGGCGCTCAACGTCGCGGTGCTGGACCGGTCAGTCACCGGAATCGTGTTGAGCGGCGAGGGGCCATCGTTCTGCAGCGGCGGGGACCTCGCCGAGTTCGGCAGCTTCGCCGACCCGCCGAGCGCGCATGTGGCCCGCACTCGGCACAGCCCGGCCCTGGTGCTGGACGCGCTCACCGCCCGGTTCGGCCGGGCTTGCCGCGCTCAGGTGCACGGTCAGGTATTGGGCAGTGGGTTGGAGATGGCAGCGTTTTGCGGATGGGTTGAGGCAGAAGAGGATTCGGTGTTCGGTCTGCCGGAGTTGAGGCTGGGACTTATTCCCGGAGCCGGCGGTACCGTCAGCGTCACACGCCGGATCGGCCGCTGGCGCACGGCATATCTGGTGCTCTCCGGTGAAACGATCGACAGTGACACCGCGCTGGCCTGGGGACTGGTAGACGCCGTCACACCGAACACCGAGCACCAAACCTAGTGACCCCGGGAACGATGCTGATGTCGTACCCCTACCCGTCGCTGTTCGGTGCGACGTCAAGTTCGTCACATCAGTCACACCAGATTCCGTGGGTTGCGGTGTTCGTTGTGCCCACCTCCCAGTACCCCCGACTCAGGGAAGAGTCATCGGAAAACTGGATCTGCCTCGGGTGATCTGACGGTGCCCTTTGGCCACTCTCCACACTGTTCGCGCCAATCTTGAAATAGCCGGAAATCCCCTGCGTGCCTTACGTTGTCGCTGTTAGGCGGGCAAACAAACTGTCTACCGGCTCGCCCCAGGGATTCCTGGGGCATGTGACTACCGCGGCCCAGGACCACCACTGATAGCTCAGGCGAACACGCGCGATGCTCAGTAGCCCGAATACGTGGTGGTGACGGTGGACGGCATCTCGTGGACGGCCACCGCGATGATAACGATGTAAAGTACGGCAAATATCGCCGCGACGACGGCTCCCGTGATTGCGCCAATGATGGCCCACTTCTTGGCGTTGGCGGACGCGGCCTGCGCTTCGGCGTACCGTCCCTGACTCCACAGCCCGGAGACTCTGGTGGAGTACACGATCGACACGATTCCGAATGGGAGGCAGCACAGAACCGTGACCAGAATCGCCCAGACGAGGTAGTTGTCCGGCTCTGGCTGGCCCCCGTAGATCGGCTGCTGAGCTTGCCAACCCGGCTGCTGAGCCGGCCAACCCGGTTGCTGCCCTTGCCAACCCGGTTGCTGCCCTTGCCAACCCGGTGGCTGGCCCTGCCATTCTGGGGTACCTCCGGGCGGCGCTGGCGGATAACTCATGGCAATTGCCTTCCCTCGGGGGCGAAGTCAGGCAAATATAGCGCACCGGCTGCGTCCGCACCCGCTAGATCCCGCCGCGGGCGACCAACTGTTCGGCGATTATATTGCGCTGGATTTCGTTGGTTCCCTCGCCGACGATCATCAGGGGCGCGTCGCGGAAGTAGCGTTCGACGTCGTATTCCGTGGAGTAGCCGTAGCCGCCGTGAATGCGCACGGCGTTTAGGGCGATCTCCATCGCGACCTCGGAGGCGAACAGCTTGGCCATCCCGGCTTCCATGTCGCAGCGTTCGCCGCGGTCGTAGCGCTCGGCGGCATAGCGGGTGAGCTGGCGGGCGGCGGTGAGTTTGGTCGCCATGTCGGCCAGATAGTTGCCCACGGCCTGGTGCTTCCAGATCGGCTGGCCGAAGCTCTCCCGTTGCTGGGCATAAGCAAGCGCATCCTCCAGCGCCGCCGTCGCCACCCCCAGGGCGCGCGCGGCCACCTGGATGCGGCCCGTCTCAAGGCCCTTCATCATCTGCGAAAAGCCTTGGCCCGCATGACCGCCCAGGACCGCCGACACCGGAGCCAGGTAGTTGTCGAACGACAGCTCGCAGGACTCGACACCCTTGTAGCCCAACTTGGGCAGGTCCCGCGATACGGTCAGGCCCGGCCCGTGCTCGACGAGCAGGATCGAGATGCCCCGATGACGCGGCGTGGCATTCGGGTCGGTCTTGCACAGCAGCGCGATCAATCCGGAGCGGCGCGCGTTGCTGATCCAGGTCTTTGAACCGTTGATCAGCAAGCCCTCGGCGCCAAAAGGCACGGCGGTGGTCGACATGTTCTGTAGGTCGGAGCCGCCGCCCGGCTCGGTCAGCGCCATGGTGGCCCGCAGCTCACCCGTGGCCATCGGTGGCAGGTAGGCGCGCTTTTGCTCCTCGGTGCCGAACAACGTCAGCAATTTGGCGACGACGGTGTGCCCTCCCATCGCACCGGCCAGGCTCATCCAGCCGCGGGCCAGCTCCTGGGTGACCCACACGTAGCACGGCATCGACACCGGCGACCCGCCGTACTCCTCGGGGATGGCCAGGCCGTAGATGCCGATCCGCTTCATCTGCTCGATCCATGCCTCGGGGTAGGTGTCGGCGTGCTCCACCTCGCGGACGGTTGGTTTGACATCGCGGTCGACGAACGCCCGCACGGTGGCGACCAGCATGTCCTCGTCGTCGTTCAGTTCACGGCTCACCCGTGCCATATTGCCCCCGTTTCAACAGCCTGCCAGCATGTGGCGTTGTGACTTACGCGCGTGTACGCGAAGGCGGGCCCTACTTCGACGACCTCGCGATCGGCCAGGTGTTCGACTGGGCACCCGCGATGACCCTGTCGTCCGGGTTGGCCGCCGCCCACCAGGCGATCCTGGGCGACCGGCTGCGCCTTCCCTTGGACGCCGGCCTGACCGCGGCGGTGACCGGAGCCCCGGCCGCGCTGGCCCATCCGGGTCTGGTGTGCGATGTGGCGATCGGGCAGTCAACGCTGGTCACCCAGCGGGTCAAAGCCAACCTGTTCTACCGCGGCCTCACGTTCCACCGGTTCCCGGTCATCGGCGACACCCTATACACCCGCACCGAGGTGGTCGGGTTGCGAGCCAACTCGGCCAAGCCGGGCCGGGCGCCAACGGGAATGGCCGCGCTGCGGATGACCACGATCGACCGGGCCGACCGGCTGGTGCTCGACTTCTACCGGTGCGCCATGCTGCCCGCCAGCCCGGATTGGACTCCCGGTGATGAACTCGGTGACGACCTGTCGGCGATCGGCGCGGACGCGGCGCCGCCGGCCACCGATCCGACCGCGGAATGGAATGGCGAGGCCTTCCGGAATCGGGTGCCGGGGCCGCATTTTGACGCCGGAATTGCCGGCACGGTAATGCACAGCACCGGGGACCTGGTCAGCAGCGCGCCCGAACTAGCGCGACTGACCCTGAACATCGCTGCCACCCACCATGATTCGCGTGTCGCCGGAAAACGGCTGGTCTACGGAGGGCACACCATCGGCCTGGCGCTCGCGCAGACGAGCCGACTGTTGCCGAACCTGGCGACGGTCCTGGGCTGGGAATCCTGCGACCACACCGGGCCGGTGCGCGAGAACGACACCCTCTACAGCGAGTTGCACGTCGAGTCGGCGCAACCGACGCACCACGGGGGCGTGCTGGGCCTGCGGTCGCTGGTCTACGCCGTCAGCGACTCGGCGGACGAGCCCGACCGGCAGGTGCTGGACTGGCGGTTCAGCGCGCTGCAGTTCTGAGCCCCTGCACGGCCCGCGAGCACAATGGGTGGGGTGAGTTCCGCGGCGGCTAGGTGGGGCAGCTGCGGGCTGGCCTACCTGACCGGCCTGCCCGACGGGCCACCCGACTTCTCCCGTGCCAACGTGCTGGGCCGTGCCGAGCGGATCGCCCCCGATGCGGCGACGCTGCTGACCGGACGTGCCGGGTTGCTCGGCCTGACCCGCGGTGGCCGTGTCTCCGCCGGTGGCGCAACCCGGTTGCTTCCAGCACATGACGGCTGGTGCGCGATCACGCTGTCCCGCCCCGACGACGTTGCCGCGGTCCCCGCGCTGCTGCGCATCGATGAAACACCCAATGACCCCTGGCCGATGCTGCAGCGATGGGCCGCAACACGTTTGGTGGCCGGGATCACTGAGCGGGCCGAACTCCTCGACATCCCCGCCGCCGCCCTCGGCGAGGCCACGGCCGCACCCCCTCGGATACGCCGCATCTGGCGGCGGACACCCGCGCGCGGGCTATCCGGCCTGTTGGTGGCCGACCTGTCGGCGATGTGGGCCGGCCCGCTGTGCGGGCATCTGCTGGCCCGGGCCGGCGCAACCGTCGTCAAGGTCGAAAGCCCGCGCCGCCCCGACGGCACCCGCGCCGGCAACCACACCTTCTTCGACTGGATCAACGGCGAAAAGCTCTCTTATTGCCTGGATTTCGACCGCGACGCCGACGAGCTGCGGCAGCTGCTGGCGGTCGCCGACGTCGTGATCGAAGGGTCGCGGCCCGCCGCGCTGGCGCGCCGACGACTCGGCCCGGAGGATATCGCGCCGCGGGCGGGCCGCATCTGGGTGCGTATCACCGGGCACGGCGAGCGATCCAGACGACCCGCGTTTGGTGATGACGCCGCCGTAGCCGGAGGCCTGATCGGAGTGGGACCCGTGTTTTGCGGGGACGCCATCGCCGACCCGCTGGCCGGGCTGGAGGCCACGTCGGCGCTGGCCGAATCACTGGGCCGCGGGGGCGGCGAACTCCTTGACGTATCCATGGCCGCCGTCGCCGCGACCTACGCGGCGCTGCCGGCGGGGGCGTCGGTTTCGGCGCACCCGGCCCCACCACCGCCAGCGCCGCCGCCATCCAGACCGGCGGCCGCGCTGGGCGCCGACAACGACGCGGTGCGTCGCCTGGTCTGCGAAAGACGCCGTCGATCATGCTGATTCAGCGGGCCACGTTGCTAGACGGGACGGTCGCCGATATCCGCGTCGGCGCGCAGATCGATGAGGTCGGCCACGACCTCACCCCCAGGCACGGGGAGGGCGTGCTCGACGCCGGGGGCGGAACGGTGCTGCCCGGGCTGCATGACCACCACGTGCACCTGCGCTCGGCGGCCGGTGCATTGGATTCGTTCTTCGTCGGACCGCCCGGGGTCAGCACCAAAGCCCAACTGACACAGTTGCTGTCGAATGCCACGCCGGGTCCCGACGGGTGGATTCGCGCCGTCGGCTATCACGAGTCGGTCGCCGGGGAATTGGACCGGAGCGCCCTCGATGCCGTGGTGTCCGACATTCCGGTGCGCATCCAGCACCGCAGCGGTGCGCTGTGGATCCTCAACTCCGCCGCGCTGGGCCGGGTCGGCCTGGCCGAACATCCTGACGGGCGGCTGCGCAGCGACGACCGTGGCTGGTCGGACGCGCTCGCGCGCCGCGAAACCGACCTGGCGGAATTGTCCCGTCGGATCACCGCGACCGGCGTCACCGGCGTCACCGACGCGACCCCCGACCTCGACGCCGACGACATCGTCTCGCTGGTGGTGGCGCACCGTCGCGGTGAGTTTCGGCCACGGCTGCGTTTCCTGTCACCGGGTAAGAAAATCCTGCGCGACGATCGGCTCGACCTGGACACCCTGACGGACTGGATTGCCGACCAGCACCGCGCCGGACGGCCGGTTGCGGTGCACTGCGTCACCGCGGCCCAACTGGTGGTGACCATCGCGGCCCTGCGTGCCGCGGGTAGTCATCCGCTGGATCGCATCGAGCATGCTGCCGTAGTGCCCGACGACAACCTGACCGACCTCGCGGAGCTGCGGGTCACGGTGGTCACGCAGCCCAACTTCGTCGCCGAGCGCGGCGAGCAGTACGTCGCCGAGGTCCCACCCGCGGAGCACACGCAGCTATGGCGGGTCGCATCCCTGCTGGACGCGACGGTGCCGGTGGCGCTGTCCACCGACATGCCGTTCGGCCACGGTGACCCGTGGACGGCGATGCGCGCCGCGGTGTACCGCACCACACCCGGCGGCACCATCCTCAATGCGAACGAACGTGTCTCGGCGCTTACCGCTTTGACGATGTTTCTGGGCCGGCCCGATCAACCGGGCCGGGCGCGAACCGTCGAAGCCGGACAGCCGGGGGACCTCTGCGTGCTCACCGAGCCACCGGCGACGGCGCTGGCCGAGCTGGACGCCGGCATGGTGGCCGCCACGATCATCGGCGGCGAGCTCGTCTACTTCGCAATGTGACCCGGCGAGTCAGATTCCAGCGCCGCGCGCGACACGTCGCCCGGTACAGCTTCGACCTCGCACGGCGCCTCGGCCCTCTTCGGGTGGTTAGCACAGGCCAGGTCTTCGTTCGGCGTGAACCTCGTCGGTCGCCACGGGTCCAGTATCCGTCTCGGCATGCTCCGGCTCCGAATCACTCGGTGATCCGTTTCACCCCAGCCGCCGTGCCTGCTGGCGGGTGTGGTGTAGTCGACCGTCGATCCGGGTATTGGGGCACGGGCCGGTCTGGTTGGCACGATACGAAAGGCGTGACATGCTGGGGCAGCTGTACGACCGGGCGCTTGGCGGCGAGCGATGTTGGATCCGTCATGAGGACGGCGAAGTGCGCCCGTTGCCGGCCCATCGTTGGTCGAACGGGCGCTCTGTTGGTGACCCCTTCGATGAGGCCTTCGACGAGGTGGTCGCGCAGATGTGCAGCGGGCCGACGATCGAGTTGGGCTGCGGGCCGGGCCGGTTGGTCGCGCGGCTGGTGCGGCGGGGGGTTCCCGCGCTTGGCATCGATCGGTCGGTGACCGCGATCCGGTTGGCCGGCCGCGGCGGCGCGCCGGCCCTGCTGGGTGACGTGTTCGAGCCGTTGCCCGGGACGGGTTGTTGGCGCACAGTGTTGTTGGTGGACGGCAACGTGGGCCTGGGCGGGGATCCGCGACGGATTCTGGGTCGCGCCGCCGAGTTGTTGGGCCGCGGTGGGCGGTGCGTGGCGGAATTCGACCCCGAGGTCATCGGTATCCGGGCGCGCTGGGTGCGTCTGGAGTCGGCGCGCGAGGTCGGGCCCTGGTTCCGATGGGCGTCGGTCGAAGTGGACAGCGCCGCCATACTGGCCGCGCAAGTGGGCCTCACGCTGACCGGTGTCCGGCTGATCGGCAACCGGGTGCTCGCGAGCCTGGCGGCCCTATGAGCGAACCCGAGTACGGCTTTCCGGCGCGGTTGTGGCGCGCGCTGGAGCGGCATCGACCGCCCGGCGTCGAGCGGCTGTCCCGGTTTCGCAGCCCGCTGCGTGGCCCGTGGCTGACGTCGGTGTTCGGCCTGGTGCTGTTGGTGACGTTGCCGATCGTCATCATCACCGGGCTGCTGTCCTACATCGCCTATGCGCCGCAATACGGGCAGGCGATCCCGGCCGACGTGGGCTGGCTGCGGCTGCCCGCCTTCACCTGGCCGACCCGTCCCTCCTGGCTGTACCGGCTGACCGAGGGCCTGCACGTGGGGCTGGGCCTGCTGATCATTCCCGTGGTGCTGGCCAAGCTGTGGTCGGTGATCCCGCGGCTGTTCGTGTGGCCGCCGGCGCGCTCGATCGCCCAGCTGCTCGAGCGGCTGTCGGTCTTGATGCTGGTCGGCGGGATCCTGTTCCAGATCGCCACCGGTGTACTCAACATCCAGTACGACTACATCTTCGGGTTCAGCTTCTACACCGGCCACTACTTCGGCGCCTGGGTCTTCATCGCCGGTTTCCTGTTGCACATCGCCGTCAAGATGCCGCACATGATCAGCGGGCTGCGATCGCTGCCGCTGCGAGAGGTGTTGCGCGCGGGCGTCGCCGACACCCGCCCGCAGCCGCGCGACCCGGACGGGCTGGTGCCCGCCGATCCGGGCGAGCCGACGATGAGCCGGCGCGGCGCCCTGGGATTGGTCGGCGCCGGTGTGCTGCTGATCGGCGTGCTGACCGCCGGGCAAACCCTCGGCGGCTTCACCCGCAGGGCCGCCCTGCTGCTGCCACGCGGCCGGGTTCGCAGCCCGGGTGACTTCCCGATCAACAAGACCGCGGCCGCCGCCGGGATCACGCCGGAGAGCACCGGGCCCGGCTGGCGGTTGGTCCTGCGCGGCGGGCCCTCGCCGGTGGTGCTGGACCGCGCTACGCTGGCCGGCATGCCGCAACACACCGCGCGGCTGCCGATCGCCTGCGTCGAAGGGTGGTCGACCGTGCAGACGTGGAGCGGGGTGCGGCTGGCGGATCTGGCCCGGCTGGCCGGTATCCCGGAACCGGCCTCGGCGCGGGTCACATCACTGCAGCGCGGCGGCGCCTTCGGCGAGGCCACGTTGGCGGCCAACCAGGTCGCCGACCCCGATGCGCTACTCGCGCTGCGCGTCGACGGCGCCGACCTGTCGCCGGATCACGGGTACCCGGCCCGGGTCATCGTTCCCGCGCTGCCCGGTGTGCACAACACCAAATGGGTCGCCGCGATGGAATTCCGGGAGCACTGAGATGTCCCGTATCGCAACATCTTTCAGGAAGGTCTACGGGGCGCATCCGGTGCATCTGCTGACCATGGTGTCGGGCTTCGCGTTGCTCGCCTACATAGTGGTCACCGTCAAGCCGGCGGAGCTGTGGGACCGGGGCACCTGGTGGCAGTCGATTGCCGTCTGGTTCGTCGCCGCGGTCGTCGGCCACGATCTGGTGCTGTTCCCGCTGTACACGCTGGCCGACCGGGTCCTGGCCGGGCGGGTCGGTCGGCGGCAATCCCCGTCGGCCCGGCGGTGCCCTTCGGGCGGCCCAAAAGTCCCGGTACGCAACTACATTCGGATACCGGCGCTGGCGGCCGGGCTGACGCTGCTGGTGTTCCTGCCCGGCATCATCGAGCAGGGCGCGCCGACCTATCTGGCCGCGACGGGACAAACCCAGCAGCCGTTTCTGGGCAGGTGGCTGCTGCTGACCGCGGCCATGTTCGCGATCAGCGCCGTCGCCTATGGCGGTCGATGGCTGATTGCTCGTCGGCGAAACGGTGGATAACCGCGACCCAATCGCGCGTTCCCCCAACCGCGTGGGGGTAGGCTGCCCACATGGCGTCTACCGGTCGCACTGTGGCACCGTGCTTGCGATGGTTGCTGCGGGCTCGCCCCGCCGACTACATGCTGGCCCTAAGCGTCGCGGGAGCTTCGCTGCCGGTGGTGGGCAAGCACCTCGAGCCGCTGGGCGCCGTCACCGCCATGGGTGTCTGGGGTGCCCGGCAAGCGCCCGAACTCATGTCCGCCAGGGCGAGGGACTGGCTGACCCCGGGTAGCAACGAGGTTCGCCGCCGGGATCGCGCGAGCACGAACGAGGTTTCCGCGACGGCGTTGCGCGGCATCGTCTCGGCCGACGACCTGGACGTCGAATGGCCGGCGCCGGAGCGCACACCGCCGGTGTGGGGCGCGCTGCGACACCGCCGCCACCTTCATCGCGGTGGCGTCCAGTATGGGGGCAGCCCGGCCCAGCGGCTCGACGTATGGCGCCGCCATGACTTACCCAGCCAGCCCGCGCCGGTGCTGATCTTCGTTCCGGGCGGTGCGTGGATCCACGGCAGCCGCACCATCCAGGGATATGCGCTGCTGTCACACCTGGCCGCGCTGGGGTGGGTGTGCCTGTCGATCGACTACCGGGTCGCGCCGCACCATCGTTGGCCACGCCACATCCTTGACGTCAAGACCGCGATCGCGTGGGCCCGGGCCAACGTCGACAGGTTCGGCGGCGACCGCAATTTCGTTGCGGTGGCCGGTTGTTCGGCCGGCGGGCATCTGTCCGCGCTGGCCGGGCTGAGCGCCAACGACCCCAAATTCCAGGCCGAACTGCCGGAAGGCTCCGACACTTCGGTCGACGCCGTGGTCGGGATCTACGGCCGCTACGACTGGGAAGACCGCTCCACCCCCGAGCGCGTCCGATTCGTCGATTTTCTCGAGCGCGTGGTGGTACAGCGGCCGATCGACCGTCACCCAGAGGTGTTTCGCGACGCCTCGCCGATTGCCCGCGTGCATCCGAACGCGCCTCCGTTCCTGGTGATCCACGGCAGCCGCGACAGCGTGATCCCGGTCGGGCAGGCGCGGAGCTTTGTGGAGCGGTTACGCGCGGTTTCGCGTTCGCCGGTCGGCTACGTGGAACTGCCCGGGGCGGGCCACGGCTTCGACCTTCTTGACGGCGCTCGCACCGGCTCGACGGCGCACGCGATCGCGTTGTTCCTCAACCAGGTTCACCGCAGTCGAGCCCAGCTCGCCGAAGAGGTCATCTGAGCGCCGGCCGAATGTAGGGTCACCCATGAGTAGGGGGCTGTGGTGAAACGGCTCAGCGGCTGGGACGCGGTACTGCTGTACAGCGAGACGCCGAACGTGCACATGCACACCATCAAGGTTGCGGTCATCGAGCTGGACGAGGATAGCCGCGAATTGGGCGTCGACGCTTTTCGCGAGGTGATCGGCGGACGGCTGCACAAGCTCGAACCGTTGGGCTACCAACTGATCGACGTCCCGTTCAAGTTTCATCACCCGATGTGGCGCGAGCACTGCGAGGTCGATCTCGACTACCACATCCGGCCCTGGCGGCTGGCCGAGCCGGGCGGGCGTCGCGAACTGGACGAGGCGATCGGGCAAATCGCCGGCACCCCACTCGACCGCGCCCACCCGCTGTGGGAGATGTATTTCGTTGAGGGGCTTGCCAATCAGCGGATCGCGGTGGTAGCGAAGATTCACCACGCCCTCGCCGACGGGGTCGCCTCGGCGAACCTGATGGCACGCGGCATGGACCTGCTGCCGGGACCCGAGGGCGGCACGTATCAGTCCGATCCGTCCCCCACCAAGCGGGAGTTGATGAGTTCGGCGTTCGTGGACCACCTGCGCCACCTCGGGCGCATCCCCACGACGGTCCGCTACACCGCGCAGGGCATCGGCCGGGTGCGACGCAGCGCGCGCAAGCTCTCACCGCAACTCACCATGCCGTTCACTCCGCCGCCGACTTTCATCAATCACAAGATCACCCCCGAGCGCATGTTCGCCACCGCAACCCTGGCGTTGGCCGACGTGAAGGAGACGGGGAAGAAGCTCGGGGTGACTATCAACGACATGGTGCTGGCCATGTCTACCGGAGCGCTGCGCAGCTTGCTGCTGCGCTATGACGGCAAGGCCGAGCCGCTGCTGGCGTCGGTCCCGGTGAGTTACGACTTCTCACCGGAGCGGATTTCCGGGAATCGCTTCAGCGGGATGATGGTGGCCCTGCCGACCGACTGCGACGACCCGCTGGAAAGGGTGCGGGCCTCTCACGACAACGCGGCCTCCGCCAAGGAGAGCCATCAGCTGCTGGGACCGGAGCTGGTCAGCCGCTGGGCGGCCTACTGGCCACCGGCGGGTGCGGAAGCCCTGTTCCGGTGGTGGTCCGGCCGGGAGGGGCAGAACAAGGTCCTCAACCTGAACATCTCGAACGTCCCCGGTCCCCGTGAACGCGGCCGGGTGGGCGGCGCGCTGGTCACCGAGATCTATTCCGTGGGCCCGTTGACCGCGGGCAGCGGCCTGAACATCACGGTGTGGAGCTACGTCGACCAGCTCAACATCTCGGTGCTGACCGACGGCGCCACCGTCAAGGACCCGCATGAGGTGACCGAGGCTATGCTGGCCGACTTCATCGAAATACGCCGGGCCGCTGGGCTTTCCGAAGAACTGACGGTTGTCGAGACCGCGATGGCTCAGGCCTGATCTAGGGCCGTTACACATCGGCGGTGTGAGCGACGAAGCCGGTACCGCGAGCAGCCGCAAAAGCCCCCATTTCGGTCCGAAATGGGGGCTTTTGCGGCTGCTCGCCACACTACTCAGTCAGGTAGCGCTGCACGGTCGGTGCGAGCCAGGCGACCAAGTCGTCGACGCTGGTCGACGCGACCGGCTCGATCTTCAGCTGATACCGCGCGAACGCCAGCCCGGCCAAGTGGCTGGCCACCAGCTCGACCCGCAGCTCGGCGTCACCCACCCCGTAGTCGGCCGCGACCCGCTCGGCTATCGGACCGGCAAGGCTGTCGTGCAACACCTTTCGCGCCTGAGGGTGAATGGCCGCCGAACGCCACAGCGTCAGAAAGGGCTCGTAGCCGGCGTCGTCCTCCCAGCGCTCGAGGAAGCGGCGCACCAGCCTCGGGCCGATCTGCTCGGTCCCCTCGTCCATGAGCGTGGCCAGCTGGTGCAGCGGGTGCTCGGGACCGGTGAGCGCTGCCGCGGTGAATAGCCCTTCCTTGCTATCGAAGAAGTAATAGACCATCGCGACGTCGACCCCGGCGTCGGCGGCAATCGCGCGGACGGTGGCCCGCTCGTATCCGTCGCGCATGAAACGTTCCCGCGCCGCGTCGATGATGCGTTGCTTGTTCTGCTGACCGGTGCGCCACCGACCCGTACGCCGGGCTTCTGACATGGGCGACAGCATACTTCAACAAGCGTTGACCATTGCGCTCGTGCGGGCGTAGATTGTTCTTTAACGGAGGTTGAAGAATGATGACTTACACACGCGAACAACAACTGTGGTGGCGCCACTTGATCTCTGTCCTGGTCGCTCCCGTCACGGTGACGCTCGTCATCCCCGCGCTGATCGTGGCGGCGACCGGCGAGCGGGGGCCGGACCTGAACTCGCCGGCCGGCATCGGACTGGTGACGGTCGGCGGCCTGCTGATCGCGGGCGGCTTGGGCCTGCTGGTCTGGACGGTGGTGCTCTTCGACCGATGGGGCGAGGGCACGCTTGGCGTGGGTGAACTGCTCGGCGAGCCGGTGCATCTGGTCGTGCACGGCCCGTACCGGCACATGCGCAACCCGATGATCAGCGCGGTGTTGTGCATCCTGCTCGGGGAGGCCGCGGTCATGGCGTCGGGTTGGCTGCTGGGATGGGTCGCGATCTTCTTGGCGCTCCGGTTGACCGTCATCCGGTTCTGGGAAGAGCCCCATCTGGTGCGGCGCTATGGCAACGAATACGTCGAATACCGGCGCCACGTCCCACGCTGGTTCCCCCGAATCTCTGCCCGGCGGTAACACCTCGTGGACTGGTTCATCACCGGCGCGTCGACTTATTCGGGCGCGAGCTCGCCATCGCCGCGCTCGAGCGTGGCGACCGCGTCACCACTACCGCGCGCGGCACCCATTCGTTGGCCGATCAGTCCGCGCGGTTCGGGGACGGTCAGCTGCCGCTTCGGCTCGATGTCACCGACCGGGCGGGGGATTTCGAGGCGGTCGGGCGTTTCGGTTCTGAGAGGCCCGCGATGGGCGCCGGGATCTACCAGCAGCGGCTGCCGTGTCGCGACGAGCACAGGGCGGGTGAGTTACACTACAGCCTATATTTGTAAAGGGCGTGATCCGGAAGGATCCGGGATGAGCATTTCGTTGCTGCTCGAGATGGCGGCGTCGACCAACCCCAATCGCACGGCCGTCGTGTCCGGTGACCTGCGGTTGACGACGCAGCAGCTCAGCGATCTCGCCGACGGCGGGGCGGGAGTGATCGCGGGCTCGAATGCCCGCCATGTCGTGTATGTCGGCACCGGCGGCGCGATGCTGCCGCTGCTGATCTTCGCGTCAGCGCGGGCCGGGCTGGCCTTTACGCCGATCAATTACCGGCTGTCCGCCGATGGCATCGGAGCGCTGATCCAGCGGCTGCCGGAGCCCCTGGTGATCGCCGACGGGCGCTACCGCGAGTTGCTCTCAGCTACGTCCGAACGGCTGATGGTCGCCGCCGATTTCCTGACGGCCGCGCGCGGCACCGATCCGGTCACGAAGTCCGCCGATCCGGATTCCGTTGCTATCGTGCTGTTCACCTCGGGCACGACGTCGGCGCCCAAGGCCGTGGAGCTCTCGCACCACAACCTGATGAGCTACATCACCGGCACCGTCGAATTCAACTCGGCCGGCACAGGCGACGCCGCGCTGATCTGCGTGCCGCCCTACCACATCGCCGGGGTCGGCGCCGCGCTGTCGAACCTTTATGCCGGCCGCAGGATGGTCTACCTGCCGAACTTCGACGCGCGGGAATGGGTGCGGGTCGCCAACGCCGAGCGGGTGACCACCGCGACGGTGGTGCCCACCATGCTGGACCGCATCGTCTCCGTGCTGGAGACGGGCCGTCATGAGCTGCCGCACCTGCGCAACCTGGCCTATGGCGGCTCGAAGGTGGGCCTGCCGCTGGTGCGCCGGGCGCTGGACCTGCTGCCGGATGTCGGCTTTGTCAACGCCTACGGCCTGACCGAGACGAGCTCGACGATCGCGGTGCTGACCCCCGACGACCACCGCACCGCGCAGGCGGCAGCGGGTGGCGGCCAGGATGCGCTCGCCAGGCGGTTGGGATCGGTCGGACGGCCGCTGCCCGGCATCGAGGTGCAGATCCGCGACGACCGCGGCACCGTGCTGGGCCCGGGTGAGACCGGTGAGCTGTATGTGCGCGGCGAGCAGGTGTCCGGCCGATACATCGGGATCGGCTCGGTGCTCGACGAAAACGGTTGGTTCCCAACCAAAGACATCGCCACCCTCGACGAAGACGGTTACTTGTTCATCGGCGGACGCAGCGACGACACCATCATCCGCGGCGGTGAGAACATCGCACCGGCCGAGCTGGAGGACGTGCTGATCGAGCACCCGGATGTGCGCGACGTCGCCGTGGTCGGCGTCGACGATCCGCAGTGGGGTCAGGCGATCGTCGCCGTGGTGGTGCCGAAGCCTGGCGTCGAACCCGACCCCGAGGAACTGCGCGAGCATGTCCGCAACAGCTTGCGGGGCTCGCGCACCCCCGACCGGGTAGTGTTTCGCGACCAACTGCCGACCACGGCCACTGGCAAAGTTGTTCGTAGGAAGATCATCGAGAAGCTAGAAGGACTGCACGCATGATCAAGAACGGAACTCGCCTCGCCAGCCAGGTGTGTGACACCCAAGTCATCGTCGTCAGAAGCGCCGACAGCCTCGACGACCTCCGCTGCGGCGGCGCGCCGATGGTGGCGATCGGTGCGCAGCGTTCGGGTGACCTCGACCCGGCCTTCGCCGACGGCACGGTGATGGGCAAGCGCTATGTCGACGAAACCGGCGCCGAGGTGCTGGTGACCAAGCCGGGCGCGGGAAGCCTAAGCGTCGGCGCGACCGCGTTGCGGCTCAAGGAGGTCAAGCCGCTGCCCGCCAGCGACTGACTTAGCTGTGCCGAGCAGACGCAAAAGCCCCAAAACTCTGGGGGTTTTGGGCTCTTTTGCGTCTGCTCGGCACAGCTACTCGCCCGATCGATTCGCGCGCGACCGCTGTGCCAGTTGCTAGCCGGCGGCCGGTGGTTTCGTCATGAACGTCAGCCTGAACCCGTACGAGGGCAGCTTTCGGCCTCTGCCGCCGTTGATGAACTGCCCAAACGGTGGGGCCAGCGGAGTGCCGTTGGCGGCTTGTGCGGCGGCCGGAACCGCGGTGGTGGCGTTGGTCAACGTTGCTACGCCGGGTGCGGTTGAGGCGTTGATCGACGTGGTCCAGCTTGCTGGCGCAGACAACCCCCCGAGGGGAACCGCCTTACCCAGGCCCGCGGCCACGCCGCTGACGTTGCCCCCGACGGTGGGCCCGGCGCTGGCCGCGGCAGACGCTGCGGCCTGCGCCGCCTGCTCGGCCGCCTGCGCATCGGTGGCCAGAGTATTCGCAAGATTGCCGAGCTTGGCGAAGCCGGCGGTTTCGTCACCAACGAAGAGCGTGTTTTGAAGCGTGAATGCTACCGAGTTCATGTACGGCGAGATGTATTTGCTGTAGAGCGGGACGATCTCGTCGAACGGGGTATTGGCAACGATCCATCGGTCGATCGCGGCGCCGTTGATCGGTGACGACAGCGTCTTGAGCAGGTCGGACACCCGGGCGTCGACCTGCGATGCCACCTGCATGACGCTGCTGTAGACGTTGTTGACCTGGGACTTGAAGACCGCGATCGCCTGATCGGCCAGCCCCCCGGGGTCCACGACTTCGGCCGGCTCGGGCAACTCCGCTAACTGGGTCGCCGCCGCCGAGCTGTCGGCGTAGGCATACATCGCGCCCGCATCCTGAGCCCAGAATTCCATGTACAGGGCTTCCGTCGCCGCGATCGCCGGGGTGTTTTGGCCGAAGAAGTTGGTCGCCACCAACACCGCCAGCAGTGCGCGGTTGGCCGCGATCACCGGCGGAGGGACCGTAGCCGCGAACGCCGCCTCATAGGCGGCCGCGGCCGCGAACGCCTGGCTGGCGGCCTGCTCGGCCTCCTCGGCGCTGCTCTCCAGCCAGATAATGAAAGGACTGACCGCCGCAAGCGCCGATGCCGACGCCGGCCCCAGCCACGGACCGCTGGTCAGCTCGGACATCACCACCCGATGACCCGCCGCGGCGGCCTGCAAGTCGGCCGCCAGTCCACCCCATGCCGTCGCGGCGGCCAGCATCGGACCTGCCCCCGGACCGGCGTATATGCGCGCCGAGTTGACCTCGGGAGGCAACAACGCATAATCAAGCATCGCTTCTTGTCCCCTAATGCATGGTGGCCGCTCAGCCAGCAACCGCTGCGCTAATCCGGCCGTTAACCGGCGGCCGGCGGCTTCGCGATGACCGAGGGCTTGAACCCGTACGTGGGCTGGTTACGGCCGAAGCCGCCGCCATTGACGAATTGCCCGAGCGGCGGGGCCATCGGAAACCCGTTGGTGCCTTCGGCGGCGGCCGAAACCGCGCTGGCGACTCCCGGATTGGTGGTGGCGTGCCATGGGATCCAGCTGGCAGGCGCCGACAAGCCGCCAATCCCAACCGCCTTACCCAGGCCCGCCGCCACTCCACCCGCGCTTGACCCGAGGTTGCCCGCAGCCTGCCCGGTTGCGGTCGCGGCCGCTCCGGCCGCCGACGCGGCGCCTTCGGCCGCCTTAGCCGCCGCCGGGGCCGCAGGCTTGAAAAGAGTGTTGCAAAGGCTGGCGACGCCCGACCAGCCGCTGCTGTTCTGCCCGATCGTTTGCGTCGACTGAATCATGGCCGCGAGCGAATTGACGTACGGGGACCAGTACTTGCTGTAGAGCGGGACGATGTCGTCCAACGGGGTGTTGGCGATAAGCCACGCATCCATCGCCGCACCGTTGATTGGCGCAGACAGGGTCTTCAACACCTCGCTGACTCGCGGGTTGATCTCGCCC
This sequence comes from Mycobacterium lacus, assembly GCF_010731535.1. Taxonomy (NCBI): domain Bacteria; kingdom Bacillati; phylum Actinomycetota; class Actinomycetes; order Mycobacteriales; family Mycobacteriaceae; genus Mycobacterium; species Mycobacterium lacus. The sequence continues at coordinate 4,223,859 of NZ_AP022581.1, read as the reverse complement.
ATCATGCCGCCCACGATGCTCCCCATGGCGGCATGTTGTGCCTTGAAGACCGCGACGGCCTGGTCGGCCAGCCCGCCGAGGTTCACCACTTCGGTCGGCTGCGGCAACTCCGCCAACTGGGTCGCCGCCGCGGCGTTGCCCGCATAGGTATACATCGCGCTCGAATCCTGAGCCCAGAATTCGGAGTACTCGGCCTCGGTTGTCCCGATTGCCGGGGTGTTTTGACCGAGCAGGTTGGTCGCGACCAACTCCGCCAGCAGCGCGCGGTTGGCCGCGATCAGCGGCGGGGGGACCGAAGCCAGGAACGCCGTCTCGTAGGCGGTTGCAGCCGCGTTCGCCTGACTCGCTGCCTGTGCGGCCTCCTCGGCACTGATGTCCAGCCAGTTGATGAACGGACCTACCGCAGAAAGCAGCTTGGCCGCCGCTGGCCCCGTCCACGGGCCGCTGGTCAGCGCGGTAATCACCGACCGATGACCCGCCACGGCGGCCTGCAAATCAGAAGCCAGCGCGCTCCATCCCGCCGCCGCGGTCACCAACGAACCGGCGCCGGGGCCAGCGTAAATCCGCGCCGAGTTGATTTCGGGCGGCAACAATCCGTAGTCCACCATCATTACCCCCTACTGCCTCGGGCCGCTTAATGCGCCGCGGCCGCGTTAGCCGTTTCGGTCTCTGCGTACGAACCCGCACTGGTCGCCAACGCCGCCGTCAACGCCGCCTGGATTTGAGCCGCTCGCGCATGCAATTCCTGGAACCGGGCACCGTGGGCAGCGAACTGCGCGGCCGTCAGGATCGACACCTCGTCGACGGCCGCGGGCACGACGCCAGTGGTGGGGCCAGCGGCCGCCGCGTTGCCAGCGTTCAAGGCCGCACCAATTGACGCCAGGTTGTCGGCCGCTGCCGCCAGGTGCTCTGGATATGTACGGACGAAAGACATGAGGTTCCTCCGGCGAGCTGTCGGTGTGGATCGGCTACTGTCTGTGTGTTGTCTGCAATCTGTCTGTGTATTGCCTATGTATTGCCGTGTGTCGAGTTGATAGTTGTCGGCTTACCGGTAGCTTCAAAGTTGTTGACATCTCCGAATGGGCGCTGATCACGATATTTCATTAAAATCATCGTGATTTTTATTCGTGCCTTTTCTTCATATGTCCTATGAAGCTTCTATGCGGTTCGCTAGGCGTTTCCGTGGGAGACGTTCGCACCGGTCGCGGGCTGTCCTGATCCGCCTCCGCGTTCGGTCACACCCGGCCGCGCGCCTTCATCCCCGCAACGCCGCCTGCGAGCCGCCGAAATCCCTTGGTGCCCTGTGTATCTCGCATTTCCTGGGCATGACGCATGCGTCGTCGATTCGTCATGCCGATCGCAGCGGAGAGGTCATCGGGCCGCTCATGTGGTCCAGCGATCCCTTATTAAGCTTGCGGCCGAGGCGCAACCGGGTGTTCGTGCGATACGACAACCACGCAGGTTCTCGTGATTGAGGCCGCGATTATACTCAAAATTTTGGTGATTGCCAACGAACTATGTTGCACACGAACATACGGTTGGCGTCTAACAGACTAATTCAAGATGAACATAACGGTGTTCTATATTTTCCGGGCTTCGCCGGGCTTTTTGAATTCAAACGTCGCAGGCCAGTTGCCCCTAGGCCGTTGGCAACACCGCAGGCCAATCGTGACGTCATCGCGTGCCATGGTCGCCGCTGTCGCCAGCACTAGCTTGGCTCGCCGCCCTGGTCACTAGCCCACGCCCGCCGCCGGGCTCTTGCGTAGACGCCAGGGCGAGGCGTCCGTCATGGAGCCGACCGGAGGCCACATTCCAGGGCCATTGGTCTGCTCGGCACAGCTACTCGACGGTATAGCCCATCGGCATCAGGACGCTCTTCTGCTGGGTGAAGTGCTCGACGCCTTCCGGCCCGTTCTCGCGGCCGATGCCGGAATTCTTGTAGCCGCCGAACGGGCAGCCGGGATCGAAGGCGTACCAGTTGATTCCGTACGTGCCGGTGCGGATCTTCTCCGAGATCTCGATGCCCTTCGGGATATCGGTGGTCCACACGCTGCCGGCCAGCCCGTACACCGAATCGTTGGCGATCGCGATCGCGTCCTCCTCGGTGTCATAGGGGATGATGCTCAGCACCGGCCCGAAGATCTCCTCCTGCGCGATCGTCATCTTGTTGTCGACGTCGGCGAAGACGGTGGGCTGCACGAAGAATCCGTTGTCCAGGCCCTCGGGACGGCCGCCTCCGCATACCAGCCGGGCGCCCTCTTCGAGGCCCTTGGCGATGTAGCCCTCGACGCGGGTCCGTTGCTTCTCCGAGATCAGCGGCCCGACCTGGACGGCCGGATCCGACGGCAGCCCCACCGGTAGCGCTTGCACGAATGTGCTTACTGCGCCCACGATTTCGTCATACCGGGAACGCGGCGCCAGGATCCGTGTCTGGTTCACGCAGCCCTGCCCGGCGTTCATCACGCCGGAGAACACCATCATCGGAATCGCCGCGGCCAGGTCGACGTCCTCGAGGATGATCGCCGCCGATTTGCCGCCGAGTTCCAGGGTGCACGGCTTGAGCAGTTCCGCGGCGCGCTTGCCGACCTCCTTGCCGACGGCCGAGCTGCCAGTGAAGGTGAACATGTCGATATCGGGGTTTGCCGTCAGCGCCCGTCCGGTCTCCACGTCGCCCGGCACCACCGACAGCACCCCCTCGGGCAGGCCGGCTTCGGCGAACACCTCCGCCAAAGCGTTCGCGCTCAACGGTGTCTCGGCGGCCGGCTTGAGCACCACCGTGCAGCCGGCCAGCAGCGCGGGACCCAGCTTGTTGACCGCCAGGAACAGCGGCACGTTCCATGCGATGATCGCGCCCACGACGCCGACCGGCTCGCGATGGACGATGGTCTGCCCGTAGGAGCCGTTGCGCGTCTCCTTCCACTTGACCTGATCCACAGCGGCGGTGGCGAAGAAGTTCAGCGCCCCCATCGAACCCATCCAGTGCATCGTCTCGATGATGGTCGGCGGCTGACCGGTCTCGGCGGCGAGCAGCGTGGTGAAGAGGTCCTTGCGCTCTTCCATCAACTTGACCGCGTTGGCGATGACAACCGCGCGCTCCCGTGGCGGCGTCGACGGCCACGGGCCGTGGTCGAATGCTTCACGGGCCGCGGCGACCGCGGCGTCGACATCGGCCGCCGCCGCCATCGGCACCTTGCCCACGTACTCGCCGGTGGCCGGACAGCGCACCTCGATGACTTCGGAGGTCGACGGTTCGGTCCACTTGCCTCCGATGAAAAGCCTGTCGTATTCCCTCGTTGCCTCGCTCATGGCGCCACCCTACCCAAGCCGAGGCAAAACGAGAACATGTTCCATTATTGCGGCTGGAGGACCAGCACCAGATTGCTCACTCCGAACTCGCGCAGCACCGGCACCGAGGTCAGCCACCACGCCCATCGCGGGTGGTAGCGGGGAAATGCCGCTATTGCGGCTCCGGTGCTCGCGGCCCAGTCCAGGCCCTCGGCGGCGGACACCGCAAACAACGACGACCCGTAGTTGTTCTTTGCCGGATGACCGTGTTTGCGGGCATACCGGGAGGCGGCGCGGGCACCGCCCAGGTAGTGGGTCATGCCCATCTCGTGGCCACCAAACGGGCCCAGCCAGACGGTGTAGGACAGCACGGCCAGGCCGCCCGGCTTGGTCACCCGCAGCATCTCGCCGCCGAGCTGCCAGGGGCGCGGCACGTGCTCGGCGACATTCGACGACAAGCAGATGTCCACGGAGTCGTCGGCGAAGGGCAGCGCCATGCCCGACGCTCGGACGAACGCAGCCGGCTCATATGCGAAACTAGTTGCGGCCGAGTGCATTTCATTCGGGTCCGGCTCGACACCGATGTAGCGGACACCGAGATCATCAAATGCCGACGCAAAATATCCGGGTCCGCCGCCGACGTCGAGCAGGGTGCGGCCGGCCGGGCGTTCGCCGTGGCCGGCCAGCCACAGGTCGCCGATCATCGCCGCCGTGTCGGTCGCCAGCGTGCGGTAGAACCGTGCCGGGTCCGGGTTCTCGTATCGGAACTCCGACAACAGCCGCAGCGAGCGTCGCAGTGTCGCGCGCCGGGCGAAGATGTCGGTCACGCCCACGTGCCCACACTACGGTTGGGCAGTCGCATTGGTCACACCTGCCCCACAAGTCCCCGCTTCGGGCGGTACCCGATTTGCCCGCCTTACCCCGACAAGGTGCTCACACAAGCAGTTGTCGCTGTGAGCGTTGATGGGGCTGCGCCCCGTTGTGGGGAGATGAAAAATCGCATGGCGGTGCGGTTGGGAACACCGGTGCTGCCTAACACAAGCGGGCAGCCCACTCACCAGCTCCTGGTCACCCTAATTTTCGAGTGAGTGAGTAAGGCGGGCACAAGGGACACCCTTCCCGCCAGGGACCAGTGTGGCGGATGTGACGAGTCGACGTACGGAGGTCCGCCGGCCCGGCTCGCCCGCACCCATTGCCAGGCTAGGCTGACCATCGATGTCTGCCGTGCGCTCCGTCCTGCTGCTGTGTTGGCGCGACACCGGGCACCCGCAGGGCGGCGGCAGCGAGGCCTACTTGCAGCGCATCGGAGCACGGCTGGCCGCCTCGGGCATAGAAGTCACACTGCGCACCGCCCGGTATCCGGCTGCGCCACGACGTGAAGTGGTCGACGGGGTGCGGATCAACCGCGCCGGAGGCAGGTACTCGGTCTACGTGTGGGCGTTGCTGGCTATGGCCGCGGCGCGGATGGGTCTCGGGCCGCTACGGCGGGCACGGCCCGACGTGGTGGTCGACACCCAAAACGGGCTGCCGTTTCTGGCCCGGCTGCTATATGGCCGGCGGGTGGTGGTGCTGGTGCACCATTGCCACCGTGAGCAGTGGCCGGTGGCCGGGCCGCTGCTCGGCCGGCTCGGTTGGTTTGTCGAGTCGAGGTTGTCGCCATGGGTGAACAGGCGCAATCAGTATGTGACGGTGTCGCTGCCGTCGGCTCGCGATCTGGTCGCCCTGGGTGTGGACACCGGGCGGATCGCGGTCGTGCGCAACGGTCTCGACGAGGCGCCGGCGCAATCGTTGTCCGGCCCCCCGGCGGCCGCGCCCCGGGTCGTTGTGCTGTCGCGGCTGGTGCCGCACAAGCAGATCGAAGACGCGCTGGAAGCAGTCGCGCTGCTGCGACCACAGATCCCCGGTCTGCACCTCGACGTCGTCGGCGGCGGATGGTGGCGACAACGACTCGTCGACCAGGTACAGCGGCTGGGCATTTCCGACGCGGTGACCTTTCACGGTCATGTCGACGATGTGACCAAACACCATGTGCTGCAAAGCTCTTGGGTGCATGTGCTACCTTCGCGCAAGGAAGGCTGGGGTCTCGCGGTCGTCGAGGCGGCCCAGCACCGGGTGCCCACCATCGGCTATCGATCCTCCGGCGGTCTGTGCGATTCGATCATCGACGGGGTGACCGGAATGTTGGTGGACAACCGCGCTGAGCTGGTCGACCGGCTCGAACGACTGCTGTCCGACCCGGTGCTGCGCGATCAACTCGGCGCCAAGGCGCAGGTGCGCAGCGCCGAATTTTCCTGGCGACAAAGCGCCGATGCCATGCGCACCGTGCTGGAAGCGGTGCGGGCCGGCGACTTCGTCAGCGGCGTGCTCTAAACCATCCCGTCAGCACCGCCCCGGCTGCGCCGACGACCAGCATCGCTAACCACGCCGAGTGCGCCATCATCGTCACCCGGACGTGGGCAGCGGGTGCACCGGCGGTGTTGCCACCGATCCGATAGAGAGCGAGCTCGTTGTCCTGGTAGGTCGGCAGCAGACGGTCCAGTGTGCGCGCGGCCGCGCCCATGTCACCGGCGGTGTTCGTTTCGACCACCAGCCACCCGATGCCGGCCGGGGCCAGGGCGGCGGGGTCGGGCCCGGTCAGCAGCAATTCCTGCACCGCACGGGCGCGAGCGCCCTCTCCCGGCACGGTCACCCCCGAAATGACCAGATCACCGGTGTACAGCACGTCGGCGCGAACCCAGCGGGGCAGCGGATCGAGCACCGGCGCCGGGCCCGACCACGAGAAGCGCCGCATGGTGCCGACGGGCAACACCGCGACCGTGCCTGGATTGGCGTTGATCGCCGACGCCACCGCCGCCCACCCGGACGGGTAGTGCACGGGCGCCACCTTGCCCCACCCACCCCAGGCCAGATCGGGCAGCCCGAGAACCAGTGCCAGGCTGCACACCAGCGCCACCACCGCCGAAGGCAGCCAACGGCGCAGCGTCACCACCGCGCCGGCACCGGCCAGCGCGTATCCGGGCACCGCCAGCGCCACCCACTTCTGCCCGTCGCGCAGCACGCCGAAGCCGGGCGCGGCGTCGACGATGGCGCGCAGCAGGTGCAGGCCCGGACCCGTCGCCAATGCGGCCGGCACCGCCACCGACACCGCCGCCAGCGCCAGCAGCGGCACCACCGCCGGACGACGCACCACCGCCGGCAGCCCGGCGGCCACCATACCCAGCAACACCACGGCCGAGACCACCGCGAAAAGCGTTGTCCGCGAAGCGGGTACGGCCTCGCCATTCCAGATTCCGCCGAGGCTGGCCAGGCTGGCCAGCGTGCCCAGACCGGGTTCGGCGCGAGGGGCGAACGCATCGACTCCGAGTGCGGCCGCGTGGACACCCAGCGGGGAGCCCAGCGCCGATGCCGTCACCCAGGGCAGCGCGGCCACCAGCGAAAACCCCAATGCCACTGCGGCACGGCGCCAACGGGGCCGACCGGGCGCGGCCACGCAGACCACGGCCACCGTCGTCGCGAGCAGCAACCCGGTAGGCGTAAGGCCGGCCAACGCGATCCAGAAAGCCAGCGAAAAAAACCGCGGCGCCAGCATCGCCGTCGCAACCCAAGGCAGGCAGCCGTAACCAACCAGCAGGCTCCAATGGCCCTGCAGAAGTCGTTCGGCGACATAGGGATTCCAGATGGCCAGCGTGGTCGCAATGAACTGCCCACCGGCACCGGAGGCGGGCAGCGCCGTGGCCACCAGCTGCGCCGCGCCCCAGCCCGCGAGCCATAGCCCCAGGACCAGCAGCGCCTTCACCACGACTCCGCCGTCGAGCAGGTGCGACGCCAGGGCCACCGCGAAGTCCTGCGGCGTCGCCCGCGGCGCGGACGCCAACCCCAGGGCGCTGTCAGACAGATACGACCGTGGCGTGGAAACCGCGTCGCGCAGCAGCAGGTACCCGGGCCTCAGCAGTGGGGCGACCACCAGCAGCGCCAGCACCAGCGCGTACCCCGGTCGCGACCAGCGCACGTCGCTCGGTTAGGTCCGTCCGGGCGGGCCGGGGGGACCCGGTGGAGTTGGCTCGGGTGGCCCGTGATCCGGTGCGGACCCGGCCGAACCAAGTTGACGGGGACCCGAATCGGCCTCGTGCCGGTCAGGGCGTTGAGTGGGTAGCTTCTCGGTCTCGGCTTCCGCGCCCGGCACCGGCGGCTCGAGCCCGGCGCGGCGGAGGAAATCGGTGTCGTCGCGGTCCAGGCCGGGATCGATCAACGCGCTCTCGGTGCGCAGGCTGAACGAGGCGAGCAATCCCCCGCCGACCAATGCGATCAGGCCCGTCGCCGTGAACGTGATCGGCAGCACCCGTGACCACAGCGCCAGCCGGTCGCGCTCGTCGCGGGCCGCGTTCACCTGCGATTCGACCGTCTCTTCCGTCGAGGTGACCTTGTAGTCGACCAGCGTCACCTCCGGCTTCAGCGGGTCGCGGGCGAAGTAGTGGTTGGCGTGCTCGGTCTCCTTGACGATGGTGCCCGACACCGGGTCCACCCAGAAGGTCCGCTGCGCGGCGTAATAGCGGGTCATGGTGATCTGCTCGTTCGGATCGCCACCTTGCAGGCCCCACATCGCCGCCGACGCGGTGACTTTGCCGTCCTCATCCCCGGGGTACAGCGACGGGTACCTGACGGGGGCCACCAACTTCCCGTCGGAGTTGTAGCCGACGGTCTGTGTGAAGCGGTACGTCGTCAAACCGTTGACGTCGTCCTCGCTTTCGTAGTTGACGTCAAACGCCTTCTGTGCGATCGGATCGAAATAGGGATATGTCTTCTTCTCGGTGTGGAACGGGAAGCAGTAGGACAGGCCCTCGTGTCGCAACGGGATCGCGGTCGGCGGGCTTTCGTCGTTGAAACCACGCGGTTTCTGTACCGAACCACCAGTGTGCGTGTCATCGGAAACGGCCATCGCCGTCTTCCGGTTGAGGGTGACGGTGTCGACGATCGCGAGCAGCAGACCGCTGTCCTTCTGTTTATCGGTGCGCCGGACCGACGCTCCGACCTGCAGCGTGACGACATCGGCGTTGGCCGGCGACTCGACGCTGACCTGCTGCTGAGACACCAGCGGCACGTTCGGATTGATGACGATATGGTCCCCGGACAGTGACGCCGTGTCCAGTGCGCTTCCGCTGCCGTCGCTGATCAGCGTGGCGTCGATGTCGAGCGGGATCTTGGTGATCCTGCTGCTGGTATAGGTCGACAGCAGCAGCGCGGCGATGAGCAGGGCAGCACCGAGTCCGAGGATCCCGCATGCGGCCATTCGCAACATGACTGCCCGGTTCATGTGCGCCGCTCCTCCTCATCGCTTCCGCCGCCGCAAGCGGGCGGTACCCCCACTGCATCGTCGCCGGCGCGGTTCACGTTGCGGTGACCTCCTTCTGGTCCAAGAAATCGACGGTCGCGACCCGCTCCGACCCGACCAAGCAGCGCGGCAAACCCGTTTGACCCTAACAGCAGAATGCAAAGCCCCGACGGACGAACCCATCGCCTTCACCGGGCGATTCGGTGGTCCCGATACGTCCGCCAACGCATCGCAGGCAAACTGTGGTCGTGACCGACAGCCAGCAGGTGGGTGGGACCCGTGGCTTTCTGCCCGCCGTCGAGGGTATGCGTGCCTGCGCGGCTACCGGCGTGGTCGTCACGCATGTCGCTTTCCAGACCGGGCACTCCACCGGCGTCGCGGGCCGGCTGTTCGGCCGCTTCGACCTGGCCGTGGCGGTGTTCTTCGCGCTGTCGGGCTTCCTGTTGTGGCGCGGACACGCCGCGGCGGCACGAGATCTCGGGTCGCGCCCGCGCACCGGGCGCTACCTGCGGTCGCGGGTGGTCCGCATCATGCCGGCCTACGTGGTCGCGGTGGTGGTCATCCTGTCCCTGCTGCCCGACGCTGATCACGCCGGCCTGACCGTGTGGCTGGCGAACCTGACGCTCACCCAGATCTATGTGCCGCTGACCCTGACCGGCGGCCTCACCCAGATGTGGAGCCTGGCCGTCGAGGTCGGCTTCTATTTGGCATTGCCCATTCTGGCGTTGCTCGCCCGCCGTATCCCGGTGGGCGCCCGGGTGCCGGCGATCGCCGCGCTGGGGGCCCTCAGCTGGGCCTGGGGTTGGGTGCCTTTGGGGCATGCCGGGTCGGGGATCAACCCGCTGAACTGGCCGCCCGCATTTTTCTCCTGGTTCGCCGCGGGCATGTTGCTGGCCGAGTGGGTCCACAGCCCGATCGGGTTGGCCCACCGGCTGGCCCGGCGGCGTGTGTTGATTGCCGTGGCGGCCGTGTTGGCCTACCTGGTGGCGGCTTCCCCGCTGGCCGGACCGGAGGGGCTGATTCCGGGCACTGCCACGCAATTCGCGGTGAAGACCGCGATGGGTTCGCTGGTGGCGTTCGCGCTGGTGGCGCCGCTGGTGCTGGACCGGCCCGACACGGCGCACCGGTTCCTGGGCGGCACCGCCATGGTGACCCTAGGGCGCTGGTCGTATGGCCTGTTCATCTGGCACCTGGCCGCGCTGGCGATGGTGTTCCCGGTGATCGGCACCTTCCCGTTTAGCGGGCGGATGCCGACGGTGTTGGTGTTGACCCTGGTCTTCGGTTTCGCGATCGCCGCCGTCAGTTACGCGCTGGTCGAGTCGCCCTGCCGGGAAGCGTTGCGCGGCTGGGAGAAACGCGTGAAGCCGGCCGAGCTGCGACGCGCGGATCGGGAGGCGGACGCGATCGCGCCCTGACGGTTAATAGCCGCCCTGCCGCTCGAAGATGCGCCGCGGGTTGTCCACGAGCATGGTGTGCAGCTGCTCGTCGGTGACCCCACGCTCCTTCAGCGCCGGAATCACGTCGTTGTGGATGTGCAGGTAATGCCAATTGGGGGCGGCCACCGCCACCAGCTCCTCTGGCAGCGCATCGAAATAGCAGTTGGCGTCGTGCGAGAGCACCATCTTGTCGGCATGGCCGCGCTCACACATTTGCGCCACGATGTTCACGCGGTCCTCGAACGGTGAGATCACGTCGATGCCGAACCGGTCCATCCCGAGGTAGGAGCCGTTCGCGATGAGCTCCTCCAGATAGCCGACGTCGGTGCTGTCGCCCGAGTGCCCGATGATCACCCGGCTCAGGTCCACGCCTTCCTCGGCGAAGATGCGTTGCTGCTCGAGCCCGCGCCGCAGCCCGGCGTGGGTGTGCGTGGAGATCGGCACCCCGGTGCGCTTGTGCGCCTGGGCGACGGCGCGCAGCACCCGCTCGACGCCCGGGGTGACCCCGGGTTCGTCGGTGGCGCACTTGAGGATTCCCGCCTTGATGCCGGTGTCGGCGATGCCCTGCTCGATGTCGCGGACGAACATGTCGGTCATGATCTCCGGGCCGTCGAGCATGCCGCCCGGTCCCAGGTAGTGGAAATAGAACGGCACGTCGTTGTAGGTGTACAGGCCGGTCGCGACGACGATGTTGAGCTCGGTGGCCGACGCGACGCGGGCGATGCGGGGGATATAGCGGCCCAGCCCGATGACGGTGAGGTCGACGATGGTGTCCACGCCGCGGGCCTTCAGCTCGCCCAGCCGGGTGATCGCGTCAGCCACCCGCCGTTCCTCGTCGCCCCAGGCTTCCGGATAGTTCTGCGCGATCTCCGTGGTCATGATGAACACGTGCTCGTGCATGAGCGTCACGCCGAGATCAGCGGTATCGATGGGTCCGCGGGCGGTATTTAGCACTGGCACGCAACCGATGCTAGGTCGATGCGGCGGTAAACCAACAGGGCTGTTAGCGGTGGCGCTCCACTTCGAGCCATTCCGTTGATTCGGGAGTGTTGTTCAGCAACCGCAATCCCGCATCGTTGAGTCCGTGTCGGAGTTCCTCAACTGTGAGCACCTCGAGATGAAAGCATTGCCGCAATTCCGATTCGTCGACGAGCAACGCATATTCGCCGTCGACGAGCCCGTCTGAATTTCGGTGGATCGTCACGCGGACCGTCACGTCGCCGATCGTTTTAGATTCCGTCCAGCCTGAGGGCCGTGCGGCCCAGTAGGGCGGCGGTTTCCACTGGATGATGGCCTTGCCCGTCGGTTTGAGATGGTGTGCTAACGAGCCGAGCACCGCCCGTCGAAGGTCATCGCCCCGGTAGTGAATCAGGTTGGTTGCCAACAGGACTGCATCGAACCGCTCGGCGAGCTGCAGGTCCTCGATGCGGGCGCGCACGGGCCGCGCGTGCCGAACTTGGGCGAGCATGAGGTCGGAGTCGTCGACCGCGGTGACGTGGTGGCCGAACTCAACGAGCGGGTCGGCGATCCGTCCGGTGCCGGCGCCGAGTTCCAGCACCGAGCTCTGTGGTTGCAGAAGGGCGTGGATCTGCTCGGGCTCGCCCGTCGGCGGCATGCGACGGTAGAGCTCGATGAGGCTTCCGTCGTCCGTCCGCTCGTTGTCCGTGTCGAGCTGGCAGTAACACTGCGGCATCAAAGATTCCCTTTTTTAGGCAAGCTCGTAAAAGCTCACGCCGTCGAGGTAACGCAGCGTCCAGAGATCGCGAGCCACTAGTTCGCCGACCTCGTGCACCAGCGTGACGAAGATCGGGTAGGTCAGGTCGTCGGTGGTTAGCGTCAGTTGTTGCCCGGGATTAACCCGCACCTGCATGTCGTGGAAGCTCTCGAGCTCCTTAATGGCCTCCAGGCTGTGATAGGAGATCAGCGTGCCGCTGCCGGGGGCGACCATGGTTGCTCGCGCGACGTGTTGGTGGAGGTCGTACGGCCGCCCACTGTTTCGGGCGAATGTCTCGGGTCGCACGTAGGCGTCCACCGTCCAGTCAATCTGCGACCGTCCGGTGCCCATGCGGGCACCCTCAGGAAGGTTGGCACCCGCTATTCGCGCTCCCACTTCGACCAGGCACGGTCCATTCGGCGTCATCTTGATCTCGGCATGCGCCGCACCGTGCCGGATTCCGAGGGCGTCGAGCACGGCCCGCGCGTAGGCAACCAGCTCGTCCTGCACCTCCCCCGTCGCCAGCAGCAGCCGCCAGGCAACCAGGAGGTCAGGAATACCGTTTGCGCTGATGCGATGGGACTCCCAGATGTCGCACACCTGGTGCACCCCGTCGCGGCTGACCGTGTCGACCGTGTATTCCATGCCGATGAGGCACTCCTGCGCGACGACGCCGTCATTGCACTGCGACAGGATGTTTTCCCGCCCGTTAAGGCGCCGGAAGGCTTGCACGGCATCCTCTGGGTTGCGGCACCAGGTGACGCCGTCGTTGGCGGCACTGCGCAGTGGCTTGACGATGACCGTGCCGCCAACTTCGTTGTGCCAGTTGCGGAGTTGGTCCTCGTCTGCCACCAGGATCTGCCGGGCTCCCCGCAAGCCTTGCTGTTTAATTCGCTCGACCATCAGGTACTTGTCGCGCCGAGCTCGGCTCAGCGCTGTCCCGTTGGTCGGTGCGCCCGTGATCGGGTGGAGGGCTTCGCTCAGCGCGTCGGCCAGTTCCACGCCCGGTTCGGTGCCGGCCACCACTGCAACAGGGCCGAAGGGCATCAGCGCTGCCAGCGTCGCCCCTAAGTCGCCGCCGTGCACGATGTCGACCGGGTAAGGGTATCGATCCGGTTGACCACGTAAACCTGTCGGCGCCTCAGGGGTGCTCTGCACCCGCAACGGGGTATACCCCGCGTCTTGAAAGCCTTGGGCCAGTTCGGATCCGACGGTGCCATAGCTGTCGACCAAGACGACATGACGCCCTACGTTGCTCTCCAACGTCAGTACCCGGCCTGGTCTTCGAGATCGTGTTCGCGAGTCGGCAGCAGGAACGTACGTTGGCAGGTCAGAAACAGCGTGCCGTCCGCCTTGACGCCACGCGTAGCGCAGCTGACTATGCCTTGACTCGGGCGGGATTTCGACAGGCGCTTGTCCAGGTACTCGGTTTCGGCATAAATGGTGTCTCCGACGAACACCGGGGCAACAAGTCGGATATGGTCCCAGCCCAGGTTGGCGAGGCCCTTGGCACTGGTGCTTGGAACGCTCATGCCCGAGACGATCGACAACGTCACAAGACTCGACACCAAAGGGCGCTTCCATTCGGTCTTTTCGCAGTAGACATTGTCAATGTGCAACGGATGCAGGTTATGTGCCAGCAATGACATCCAAATGTTGTCGGCCTCAGTCAGCGTGCGGCCCGGACGATGCTCGATGATGGTCCCAACCTCGATATCTTCGTATACCAGGCCGCGTGACTCTCGCCAGCGCCGATCGCCAACCTTCTTATACGAACGCACTTGATCCATGGCCAATCCCATCCACTACTAGACGACCCGGCAAGTCTGTGAGCGCGGCGGCTTAAAGTTTTGTGCGTCAAGTGCTTTGGCCCGACGCAGGAGACGCCGCGCCGCGGCGACCATGGGCGGACCAACCATCTGCCCGTCGAGTACACCGATCGCCCGAGACCCTCCCTCCGCCATGTCGATAATGCGGCGAGCGTGTTCCACCTCTGCCGGCAACGGTGTAAAGGCGTCATTGATCACCGCCACCTGCCGAGGATGCACCGCGGCCTTGCCTTGGAAGCCGAGCTCGCGCGACCGGTTCACATCTATCTTGAGGGCGAGGTCGCTGCTCAGGTCGAAAGTGGGCGCGTCGATTGCCGGGATACCGGCCGCGGCGGCGGCCGCGACGATACGCGAACGGGCATAAAGCAGGGGCTCCCACTCCATTGATATGCCTAGCTCGGCGGCGATGTCAGCGGCTCCGAAAACCAGTGCGCGCACCCGTGGCGTGGCGGTGGCGATCTCCTCGACCGAGGCGAGGCCGGCCGCCGTTTCGATCGTTGCCAGGAATGCGATGTTGCCATGCTGCTTACCCAGCATGTCCTGCAGCATGAGCAGATCGTGCGCACCGGTGACCTTCGGAACCAGCAGCGCGTCGGGCTGGATGGCTCCGTACGCGAGCGCCAGGATGTCGCGCAAACCGTCGGTGGTGCGCATGCTGTTGATCCTCAGGGCGCGAACGCACCCGGTTGAGGGCCCGTCGAACATCTGCGACGCGCGGCGACGAGCGTCCGCGCGCTGGGCGGGTGGCACCGAGTCCTCGAGATCCAGCGTGCATACGTCGGCGCCTGATTGTAGGGCCGTTTGGTACTGGCGCGGATTGACCGCACTCGTCATCAGCATGGTGCGAAACACGCACGGCTGATTCGACATTGGGTGATTCACGGTGAAACACCAACAAGATTATGGGATTGCGCCGCCACCAACTCATTGACGGTCTTACAGAAACTGCGGATGTCTTCCGGATCGTTGTCCGCGCGCAGCATGATTCGAAGTCCCGCTTGGCCTTTGGCCGTTACAGGGAAAAAGACCGCCGAGGTGTAGAAGCCGCATTCCAGAATTCGACTGGACAGACCGATCGCTTTGGATTCGGCGCCGATCTCGATAAGCCGGATAGCGGTGTTCAGACCCGCTTGCGGGGTGGAAATCAGACTGTCGAACAGAGCCGCATTCTGGCGCAGCTGCTGCTGCCGCTGCGCCAGCTCGGGTGAATTGTGTACCCGCACCGAACCCAGGCAGCCACCGATCGTGGGCCCGTTCTGCGGCTGGGACCAAGCCAGCGGTCCGCCAAAGCGCATCAGCACGTCGTGGTGCTTCTCGTTGCCCAACATGATGACGCCCCCGGTGGCGCCGAAGCCCTTCCCGAGCGAGCCCACAATGACGGTCAGCGGGTTGAGCTCCTCGGGCATCATGGACCGCACGATTCCTTCGCCCCGCGCGCCGTACATGGCCAACGAGTGCGAGTCGTCGAAGAAGAGGAACAAGCCGTAGCGGTCTTGCAACTCCATCAGCTCTTTCACCGGCGCGACGCCGCCCAGTGAGTAGGCGCCGTCGGCGACGTAGGCCACCCGCTTGTGCTTCTTGCACATGTCCTCGAGATAGTTGAGGTCGTTGTGTGGGCAGGTGAAGACAGGCGCTTCGTCGGCGCAGATGGGCTTGATGTAGTTGAGCGAGAAGTGGCTGTGCTTGTCGAACACCATGACGCGCGGCTCTCCGTCGTCGGTCAGGTGCCCCGAGGAGATCAGCGGCAGCACGGCGGCGCTGGCCACCGATGCGGAAATTGCGGCGACGCTGCGAGCACGATACAGGGCCGAGAGTCCGGCTTCGAGCTCGTCGAGCATGGAGAAACGGATGCGCAGGCGCGAGACGGGCAACGCGAACGTCTGCTCCGAATCAATCGCCGTGCGTGCGCCTTCCAGAACCCACGGATGAGAATGCAGTCCCAGGTAGGAACACGACACCATGTTGATGAAGCGATGACCGTCGCGCTGCCGCTCCAGGCGGTCGTTGCCGACATAGCGGACGCTGTTGTCCAGCAGGTAGTTATCGGCCGCGGCCTGCCACGCCGGATTGCCGACGTCGACGGCTCTGGCGTTGTTGCGAAATCGGTGTGTCGCGGTCTGCTCGTTCAGGTCCGTCAACGGATCTCCTTCAAAGGCGCGTGTCCACGGATCCTGAGCTTCACTGCCCGCGGAGCTTTCATCACCTTCAGGGTAGAAAAATTCAGCGTGTGCGGGCCTCCACTGATCGGTTAGCCGAGTTATTTACATAGCTGTCCCCTGATTGGGGGACATCGGCGCATGCGGTATTCATCCCTTCCAGTGGCCGCTCAGCCGACAGACAGCGCCGCCTCCTGACGGCAGTGTTATCCCTATGGTGATCACCTGATGCCCTGGGTTGCCCTCATCGTCGGTAACGGCTTGCATGCAGTGATTACGGCGCTATTGGGGTTGTCGATGATCACTCCGGCAGACAGCCTGCTGATCTTGGCGATCGCCGCGGCCGCCTGCGCGCTGCTCGGAGCCGTAGCGACTCGGAGAAACGCGGCTTCAGTTGCCGGAACCGGCGTGTCCGTCACCGGCACCTTGGGCTGGTTGAACTTGTGGACCGCGGTCACGTTCGTCGCCTTCTTCTTGGGCGTGGCGGTCTACGGCGCGGTGGTCGTATTCACACTGGGAGCCTCGTTGGCTCCCCTTGCGGTGACGGCCTGGTCGGGTTTTCAGGCAAGTCGTGGCGATGCCACGACGCGGCCCAGTGCCGCTCAATGGTGGGCGGTCGGCCTTCTTGCTGTGTTGGGCAGTTCGCTGGTGGCGGCGCAGGCTGATTCGGATTCCCGCGGCATCGGGGCGCTGCTGGTTGCGTCGGTGCTGGGCGTCATCGACGGCTTTGCGGCCGGCGGGGTGGCCATCGTTTCCCGCGGCTTGGGGTCCAACGGAATCAGTGTCTGGCAGGTGATGGCTCACCGCTACTACGCCACGGTGGTTGTGGCCGGCGTAACCTTGCTCATCCTGGTCCCGTCCGGATTGCTTGCCGCGCCCAGGATGTCGGTCGGCATGTCGATCGGAGCCGCGTTCGCTTCTCTGGTAGTGCCGTTCTTCTTGATGCAGTACGCCATTCAGCGATTGGCGCCGGTACTTGTGACTGGAACGCTGGCATTGATCCCGGCTATCGCACTCTTCGTCGAAATGGCAGACGGACGAGCGGTGAACTGGCCCGCTCTGTTGCTCGCATTGCTGATCGTGCCCGCCAGCCTTGCGATATTTGCCGCTCAACAGAAGCCAGTAGCAGTACCGCCGCCGTCACAGCCGCGCCAATGGCGTACCGTCTACGCTCGACCTTTTCCAAAGTCTCGTACTGGGAGCCACCGTCATGCTGCTCAATCCCAACAACCTGCAACGCAAATACCCCGACCAGCGCTCGGCGGAGATCATGGCTGCGACGGTCGAGTTCTTCGAGTCCAAGGGGAAGGCCCGGCTCAAGCACGATGATCACGAGCGGACGTGGTACTCCGACTTCCTGGACTTCGTCGGGCGGGAACGCATCTTCGCCGCCCTGCTGACGCCGGCCGCGTACGGCGCCTCGGATGATTGCCGTTGGGACACCTACCGGATCAGCGAGTTCGCCGAGATCATCGGCTTCTACGGGCTGAGCTACTGGTATCCCTTCCAGGTGACCGCCCTTGGCCTGGGCCCGATCTGGATGAGCGCCAACGAGGATGCCAAGCGCAAGGCCGCCGCGCAGCTCGAGGCCGGCGAGGTGTTCGCCTTTGGCCTGTCGGAACAGACCCACGGCGCCGACGTCTACCAGACCGACATGATCCTGACGCCGAATGAAGGCGGACGGACCGGCTGGATCGCCAATGGCGAGAAGTACTACATCGGCAACGCCAACGTGGCCCGGATGGTCTCCACGTTCGGCAAGATCGCTGGGAGCCCAGAAAGCCAGGAGTACGTCTTCTTCGTCGCCGACTCCCAGCACGAGCGCTACGACCTGATCAAGAACGTGGTGAATTCGCAGAATTACGTCGCCAATTACGCGCTGCGCGACTATCCGGTCACCGAGGCCGACATCTTGCACCGCGGCCCCGAGGCCTTCCACGCCGCCCTCAACACCGTCAACGTCTGCAAGTACAACCTGGGTTGGGGCTCCATCGGCATGTGCACCCACGCCCTGTACGAGTCGGTCACCCACGCGTCCAACCGCTACCTGTACGGGACCGTCGTCACCGACTTCAGCCACGTGCGGCGGCTGCTCACCGACGCCTATGTGCGCTTGGTTGCCATGAGGCTGGTCGCCACCCGGGCCAGCGACTACATGCGCAGCGCCTCGGCCGAAGACCGTCGCTACCTGCTGTACAGCCCGCTTACCAAGGCCAAGGTCACCAGCGAAGGCGAGCGAGTCATCACCGCCCTGTGGGATGTCATCGCCGCCAAGGGGGTGGAGAAGGACACCTTCTTCGAGACCGTGGCCCGGGAGATCGGGCTGCTGCCGCGGCTGGAGGGCACCGTCCACATCAACATCGGGCTGCTCGGCAAGTTCATGCCCAATTACCTGTTCGCCCCCGACGCCGCGCTGCCGCTGATCGGCCGCCGAGACGACGCTGCCGACGACACCTTCCTGTTCGCCCAGGGACCCACCGGTGGCCTGGGCAAGGTGCGCTTCCACGATTGGCGCGCGTCATTTGACACCTGCGCGCATCTGCCTAATGTCGCGCTGTTGCGCGAGCAGATCGACGTCCTCGCCGAGATGCTGGCCAGCGCTACCCCGGATGCGGTGCAGCAGAAGGACATCGACTTCGCCTTCGGCGTGGGGCAACTGTTTGCGACGGTGCCCTATGCCCAGCTCATCCTGGAGGAGGCGCCGCTGTCGGGTGTGGGCGAGCCGCTGATCGACGAGATCTTCGCGGTGCTGGTGCGGGACTTCAATGCCTATGCCGTCGAGCTGCACGACAAGTCCGCGACGACGGACGAGCAGGCCCGATTCGCGATGCGGATGATCCGCCGCCCAGGACACGACCCGGCGCGTTACGACCAGATCTGGAAGGACCACGTCCTACCGATCAACGGCGCTTACCAGATGCGCCCGTAAGCCCTACCGGCCCCTTGACTGTGAGCTAGCTCACCGTAGAATGACCAGTGGTCATCAACTCGCTAGGGGGCGTGATGCCGACGGTGACTTGGGCGCGCGTCGACCCGGCTCGGCGGGCCGCCGTCGTGGAAGCGGCGGAGGCCGAATTCGGGGCGCACGGGTTCTCCGGAGGCAGCCTGAACGTCATCGCCCGGCGCGCCCGCGTCGCCAAAGGTAGCCTGTTCCAGTACTTCGCGGACAAGCGCGACCTCTACGCCTACATCGCCGACATCGGCAGCCAGCGGGTGCGCTCCTACGTGGAGGACGTCATCCGCGAGCTCGACCCGAGCCGGCCATTCTTCGACTTCCTCACCGACCTGCTCGACGCCTGGGTCGCCTACTTCGCCGATCATCCGCGGGAACGTGCGCTGCACGCCGCGGCGACCATGGAGGTCGACACCGACGCGCGTGTCAGCGTGCAGACCGTCATTCACCGCCACTACCTGGAGGTGCTACGGCCGCTCGTGCGCGACGCGCACGCCCGGGGGGACCTGCGCGCCGATTCCGACACCGACGTGTTGTTGTCGCTGCTGCTGATGATCTTTCCGCACCTGGCGCTGGCTCCGTACGTGCGCGGCCTTGATCCGGTCCTCGGACTCGACGAGCCCACGCCGGAGCAGCCGGCGCTGGCGGTGCGCCGGCTCGTCGCGGTGCTCGCGGCCGCATTCTCGCCGCTGCCAGCCCCAATACGATCCGAGGAGGTCACATGACACGGACACGTTCAGGCTCGCTCGCCCGGGGCGGCCTCAACTGGGAGAGCCTGCCGTTGAAGCTGTTCGCCGGGGGAAACGCAAAGTTCTGGAATCCCGCCGATATTGACTTCTCCCGCGACGGGGCGGACTGGGAGAAGCTGTCGGATGTCGAACGCGACTATGCCACCCGGCTGTGCGCGCAGTTCATCGCCGGCGAGGAGGCGGTCACCGAGGACATCCAGCCGTTCATGGCCGCGATGCGGGCCGAGGGACGACTGGGCGACGAGATGTATCTCACGCAGTTCGCGTTCGAGGAGGCCAAACACACCCAGGTGTTCCGCATGTGGCTCGACGCCGTCGGGATGACCGACGACCTGCACGGCTATCTCGACGACCTGCCCGCCTACCGGCAGATGTTCTACGACGAATTGCCGGGTTGCCTCAACGCCCTGTCGACCGATCCCTCACCGGCGGCCCAAGTCCGGGCATCGGTCACGTACAACCACATCGTCGAAGGCATGCTGGCGCTCACCGGCTACTACGCCTGGCACAAGATCTGCGTTGAACGCGGAATTCTTCCCGGCATGCAGGAGCTGGTCCAGCGCATCAGTGACGATGAGCGACGCCACATGGCCTGGGGCACCTTCACGTGTCGGCGCCATGTCGCCGCCGACGATGCCAATTGGACGGTCTTCGAGACGCGGATGAACGAGCTCATCCCGCTGGCGCTGCGCCTCACCACGGACGGCTTCGCCCTTTACGGGGACCCGAAGCCCTTCGGCCTGGAGGAGGACGAATTCCTGCGGTACTCCACCGACAAGGGCATGCGCCGGTTTGGGACGATCTCCAGCGCCCGCGGCCGGCCGATCGGCGAGATCGACGTCGACTATTCGCCACTGCAGCTCGAGGACACCTTCGCCGACGAGGACCAGCGCGCGCTCGCTCGCGTTTAGTGGCGAACAGACGCAAAATCGCCCAAATCCCTGAGGATTTGGGCGATTTTGCGTCTCCTCGGCAGTGTCAGCCGATCCAGATGGTCTTGATGTTGCAGAATTCGCGGATCCCGTGGCTGGAGAGCTCTCGGCCATAGCCCGATCGCCTGACACCGCCGAACGGCAATTCCGGGAACGACGCGGTCATCCCGTTGATGAAGACCTGGCCGGCCACGATGTCGTCGATAAAGCGTCGTTGCTCGGCCTCGTCCCGCGTCCAGGCGTTGGATCCGAGGCCGAAGGTCGTGGCGTTGGCGATCTCGATGGCGTCGTCGATGTCGGCGGCCCGGAACACCGAGGCGACGGGGCCGAAGACTTCCTCGGTGTAGAGCGCCATGTCCCGGGTGATGTTGGTGATCACCGTCGGCGGGTAGAACCATCCCGGTCCGTCGGGGCGCTTGCCCCCACAGCGGATCACCGCGCCCGCCGCGGCCGCGTCGTCGACCTGCTTGGCCACCTCGTCGCGGCCCTGTTCGGTGGCCAGCGGACCCACGTCGGTGTCCGGGTCGGTCGGGTCGCCGACGTGCAGCGCCTCCATCTGCGCGACGAACCTGTCGACGAACTCGTCGTAGATGTCGGCGTGGGCGATGAACCGTTTGGCGGCGATGCAGGATTGGCCGTTGTTCTGCACCCGGCCGGTGACCGCGGTTTTGACCGCCGCGTCCAGGTCGGCCGACGGCATGACGATGAACGGGTCGCTGCCGCCGAGCTCCAGCACGGTGGGTTTGATCTCGTCGCCGGCGATGGCGCCGACGGATTGGCCGGCCGGTTCGCTGCCGGTGAGGGTGGCCGCGGCGACGCGCGGGTCGCGCAAGATTCGTTCGACGGTGCGGGCGGGGACCAGCAACGTCTGGAAGCAGCCGTCCGGGAAGCCGCCGCGCCCGATGACGTCGGCGAGGTACAACGCGCACTGCGGAACGTTCGACGCGTGCTTGAGGAGGCCGACGTTGCCCGCCATCAGCGCGGGAGCGGCGAACCGGACGGCCTGCCACAGCGGGAAATTCCACGGCATCACGGCCAGCACCACCCCGAGCGGTTGGTAACGGCTGTACGCCTTGGTAGCGCCGACCTTCGCGGCGTCGACCGGTTCGTCGGCGAGCAGCGCTTCGGCGTTCTCGGCATAGTAGCGGAAAGCCTTGGCGCACTTGAGAACTTCGGCTTTGGCCGCCTTCAGGGTCTTACCCATCTCGCACGTCATGATGGCGGCGGTTTGGTCGGCTTCGGCGTCCAGCAGGTCGGCGGTGGCATTCGCCCACTCGGCACGCTGGGCGAAGCTGGTGTGGCGGTAGTCGGTGAACCGCTCGTGTGCGCGGGTGATCGCCGCGTCGACTTCTTGGTCGGTCGCCGGGGTGAACGTCTTGATTGTCTCGCCGGTGGCGGGGTTGACAGTGGCGATGGGCACGCTGACCATCCTTCTTTTCGGGTCGATTTGTGAAACGTCCGGTACCCAGCCTGCCACTACTGTGGCCGGAGGGAAGGCCCACGTTGCGCACTCAACGAACGCCCGCCTGCAGCGTCATCGGCGACACATACCGACCGACCAGGGTCCGGTGCCACCACGCGTGGTCGCGCCGCAGCTCTTCGAGGGTGGTGAAGCGGTACTGGTAGAGCTGCGCGCGCACGTACCGGGGCGGGGATTCCGGGAAGGGGTTGTGCCGCAGCAGCCGTAGCGTCGGCGGATCGTTGCGCAGCAGCCGCGTCAGGAACGGCGTCATCCACGGCAACGCGTAGCCCGGCGAGATGGCGGCAAACCACATCAGCCAGTCCAACCGGAGATGGTAAGGCGCCCACTGCCGCGGCAGCCGGCGCAGACCGGTGGGCTTGCCCTTGAATTCGTATTCGTGCCAGACCGTCTCACTCGTGATCGTGGGTTCGTCGGTGCCTTCGATCACCACCTCCCGGCGGATGCGGCCGATGCTGCCGAAGGCCCCATAGGTGTTCACCAGATGAAATGGATTGAACGACATGTTCATTCGCTGATGGGAAGACACCATGTTGCGCGCCGGCCAGTAGCTCAGGAACACGATCACCACCGTCACCGCGATCACCGCGCCGGCAAACCACGTCGGCGGTCCCGACAGCGCCGGCCGACCGGGTATCGGCAGCAGCGCCGCCACCGATGACTGGTCGATCGCGCTGCACGCCAGCACGATCGTCAGCCAATTGAGCCAGGCGAAGTTTCCCGACGCCACCAGCCACAGTTGGGTGACGATGATGATCGCCGCGGCGATGCTTGCTCCCGGTTGCGGAGTGAACAAACCGAACGGCACGATTAGCTGGGCAAAATGGTTGCCCGCCACCTCAATCCGGTGCAGCGGCTTGGGCAGGTGATGGAAGAACCAGCTCAGCGGCCCCGGCATGGGCTGTGTTTCATGGTGGTAGTACAGGCACGTCAGATCGCGCCAGCACGAGTCGCCGCGCATCTTGATCAGCCCAGCGCCGAACTCGACCCGGAACACCAGCCAGCGCGCCAACCACATCGTCAGCACCGGCGGCGCGATCTGGGCGTTGCCCACGAACATCATCAGGAACCCCGTCTCCAACAGCAGGGACTCCCAGCCAAACCCGTACCACACCTGCCCCACGTTGACGATCGACAGGTAGAGCACCCACAGCGCCAGCCACATCAGCATCGCGGCCCACAGCGGCGCCAGGTCGGCGACACCGACCACAATCGCCGCCGACAACGTCGCGCCGAACCAGCAGAACCCCGCGAACAGGCGGTCGGAGTAGCGGTAGTGAAAGACACTCGGCGTTGCCCAGAAGGACCGCCCGGCCAAATACCGCGGCACGGGCAGCATTCCGCGCTCGCCGATGAGTGCGCGGAATTGGGTGGCGGCCGCGACGAACGCGATCAGGTAGATGGCCGCGACGCCACGCTCGAGCACCAATCTGCTCAGCCAATATTCGGGTGCGGAAAACCATCCCATGGCCGCAACTCCTCGGACGCTGGCGGTCTCCAGTCAACCAGCCGGTAAACCCGTAGCCAACTATTCGTCGCGGGGTCGGCGCGTGCGATCCGGCCGGCCGACCACCGAAGCGGCCAGCGCGGCGAGCGAAATCAGGGCCAGCAGTTGAACACTCGCGGAATGCCCGGCGTAGCCGTCGACCGAACGCCAGGGATGCCGGGACAACGCCGCCCCGGCCAGGATCAGCCCGCCTGCGCTCAGCGCGACGGTGACCCGGTCGCGCAGCCGCTCCCGGTTGCGCAGCGCGTACCGCAGACCAAAAGCGGTGCCGACCACCGCGACACCGGCCACACCGGCGATCACCGCGCCCACCCCCAGCACCGCTACGGCGGCCCAGGCCCCCGGCGTCCAGGGTCGTGGGGGCGGACCGTCGGAACCCCGGCGCCTGTACAGCGCCAGCAAGGCCAACAGCGGCAATAGCGCCAGGCCCACCGTCAGCCCCATCCGATACAGCGAATCGGCGGCAAACGTCAGCGTGATGGTGCCGGGGGCCCCGGCGGGCACCACCCAACCCTGCTGCCAGCCGTTGACGGCGACGGGCATCAGCCGAACGCCGGTACTGGTGCGCGCGACCCAGCCGGGATTGATGCTTTCGGGTATGACCAGGACCCGCGACGGGCCCGATCCGGGGGCGCGCACTTCCCGGCGGGTCGGGCCCCAAGCCTCGATCTGAGCGGAAACGGCTGCCGCGCTTGGCATCTCGGCCGCACCGACGACCGACAGCCGGGCCCCGTCGACCACGAACGCGGCGCCGGGGCTGATCAACAACTCCTGCCGCCCGGCCGGCAGCGGGATCGGCTCGCGGTCACACGGGAGCGCGGCAACCGGCTCGCCGTCCAGCAGCGCACCCACCGTGGTCCGGATCGAGGTGTGGACAAACCGGCCCGCGATCGCAATGACCGGGCCCCGGTCGCAGTCGACGGCGATCTCGCGTGCGCGGTTGCGGGCGGCGTCGGCGGCCGCGATCGGGTTGCCGTCGGCGCCCAGGGCCACGACATCGGCGAGCCCCGGCGGCTTGAGCTGGTCGAAGCCCAGCGCGTTGCGGTCGATGATGTCTTCCCAGTCCAGCAGGCTGATGGTGACCGTGTCGGTGACGCGGGGCCGCAACGACAGCACCTGCGCCGCACCGTTCGGCCGCACCGCACGCACCTGTGGGCCGTCGCCCAGGTTCACGGCCACCATCGTCGGGTGGGCGGGCAATGTCGACCGGCTGGGGGTCAGCCGCAGCCCGGCCACCTCGGTGGCTTGCGGCAGGGTGAGGGTGAGGGTCGGCGGGGTCTTGTGTTGCACGACCCGCTGCGGCGCGGTCCACGCGGTGGCCGGATCGCCGTCGGTGGCCGCGTAGGCCGAGCCGAGGATGTCGATGACGTCGGAATCACCGCGGGCCCGCGTCGTTCCCGGCTCGGCGATCAGATCGGCCAGCATGGGGCCTTGCCGCGGCCGCACCCAGACCAGCGGGGTCACCGGCACCGGGCTGGGCACGGTCAGCGTGCGGCTGAAATTGACCGGTTCTTCGGGGGAGAGCGCCATCGACGCCGCGCACCGCACGCCGTCGGGAGCCCGGGCGCAGCCCGGTCGGCCCAGCAGTTCCGATCCCAGGTCCCACCGGGCGATCGCCGAACCCGGCGGCGGCCCGGGCACCAGCGCGGTGTGCCGCAGATCGACCGGATGGGCGAATCCGGACGCGTCATACTGCGTGACCGACAGGTCGGTGATGCCGAACTGCACCCCCGCGGACCCGTCGTCGGTGGCGGCCGCGGTGATGCGCACCCACGGGGTTTCGCCGTAGGGCAGCGCCGCGGTGAGCGGCTTTCCGGCCTCGTCGAACCGCAGGGTGGTGCTGCCGTTGACGGTCTCGATCAGGATGCGGCGGACCTGGGCCCCGACGGCGGTTGCGCTGGGTGTCAGCGTGATGACGGCGTTGGTCACCGGGTGGTCGAAATCCACCCGCAGCCACTGCCCGACGGCGGCCTGCAGCGCGTTGGACACCCACGCGGTCGCCGGGTCGCCGTCGATGGCGGCGGCGGGTGAGGTCGCCGGAGCCACGTCGGGCATCGCGGTGGAGTCCGACGACGAGCTCGACGCGGTGATCCGGCCGCCGGTCCAGGCGCCGACGACCATCGCCGCGCCCGGGACCGGGTAGTCGGGCACGCGGTTGTAGCTGTGCCGGGCGTCGTCGGCCGCGCGGATTGCCGACGAATGCTGGTCCACCCGGCCGTAGTCGGTCTCGCGCGCCACCGGGGTGTCGGTGACGGTCACCAGGGGTGTCGGCAGGCCGACGGCCCGAGCGTCCGAGGTCATCAGCACCGGACCCAGCGGCGGCTGGCCCAGCAGCCGGCGGCGTTCGTCGAGCCGCAGCAGGACTTCGGGCCCGCCGTCGACGCGCGGCAGCCGGTCGGCGTCGGCGAAGTAGGGCACGCCGGGATCACCGGCCCCGCCGACGCGATAGATCTCTACCGCCGGGTACCGGGGTCGCAGTCCGCCGTCGGCGACGAAGCCCGGCACCGATCCCGGACCCACCGGCGCACCGAACTCCGCCACCTTCGTCAGCCCCGGCGAGCCCGCAAGCGCGCGGTGTACCAGGATCGGGCGGGCCGAGCGCGACGTCTCGGGATCCAGGTCGTTGCGCACCACCACATAGGAAATGCCTTGCCGGGCAAGGGTATCGGCCAGTCCAACCGATGGCTGTCCGGCCGCGAAGAGACGTTGCACCGAATCCAGTGCCCGGATCGTTTGCGGCGGGGTCAACGGGATCGAGTCACGCACGCCCCATGGGCCGGCGCCGAGCACTTGCAGCGGCTCGTCGTGGCTGGTGCCCCACACCTGGGTGGCGAACGGCGCCCCCGGGACCACCAGCGCGCGCCCCGGGCTGGGCGATCCGGCATTGTGCTCGCTGAGCCAATCGGCGGCGTCGTGCCAGTACCGGGGTATCGCGCTGAACGTGCCGGGCGGGGCGAGCCGACCGGTCCAGGCCAGCGAGGTCCCGATCATCAGCGCGGTCAGGACCACGACGGCGACCGCGACCCGTTTGTCGCGCTCGGGATGGGCGAACGCGCGTCGCCACACCGCGGACGGCGCGCTGCCCGGCAGCGGGATCCGGCCCAGCAACTGGGCCAGACCGAGCACCAGCGGAATCCGGAGCAGCGACTCCACCTTGTGCACGTTGCGCAGCGGCGCGCCGCGGGCATCCAGGAACACCTGAACCTGGTGGGCCACCGGCGAGCCCAGCCCGCCGCCGTACCCGACGGCCAGCAGCACCACCCCGATCAACAGCATCGTCACCAGCCGACCCCGCGCCGGCATCCCGGGCGTGGCCAGCCCGGCCAGTCCGGCCGCCGCAACCAGACAAGTGGCCAGGATGGCCACCGATCCGGTGACCAGCGGCGCGCCCGCGGTCGCGGTGGGCGCCACGAACGGCGTCCAGCTGTCGGTGCCGCGCAGCATCTCGACTAGCGACGACCACTGCGTCGTTACGCCGGAGGATTCGATGAAGTCAAGAAAGGGGGGACTGACCTCGCGCAGCAGCACCAGCCCCACCACCCACCAGAGCATCGCCAGGGCGAGGCTCAACGACCACCACGCGGTATAGCGCCACCACAACCGACTTGGCCGGTGACAAGCCCACCAGACCAGCGCGGGAAGACAACCCGCCAGGGTCGCGATGGCGTTGACGGCACCCATCAACGCCACCGCCAGGCCGGCCTGCGCGGCCAGCGCCCGCACCGACCGATTTGGGGCGGCCCCCGCCGCCGGCCGCAACGCGAGAATGGCGGGCAGCAACACCCAGGGCGCCAGCATGATCGGCAGGGTCTCCGACGAGATCGACCCCAGCGTGGTCAGCACCCGCGGCGACAGCGCGAACGCCGCCGCGCCGAGCACGCGTGAGGTCGGGCTGCCGATTCCCAGCGCCTCGGCGACCCGCAGCAGCCCCCAGAAACCCACGGTGAGCAGCAGCGCCCACCACAGCCGCTGCGTTATCCATCCGGGCAGCCCCAGCAGGTGCCCGATCAGGAAGAAGGAGCCATGGGGAAACAGGTAGCCGTAGGCCTGGTTCTGCGCCTGGCCGAACGGCAGCTCGCTGTTCCACAGGCTGGTCGCGCGGGCCAAGAAGCGCAGCGGGTTGGCGGTGAGGTCGAGTTTGGTGTCGGGGGAGACCTGCCCGGGGGATTGGGCGAACGTCAACGCCAGCGCGATCGCGGAAACCAACAGCAACCACCGGCGTGACAACGGCTGCGGGTGTGAGCCCGGTCCCGTTTGCGCCGCCGCCCGCGCCGCCGTTGTCGCCGGGCTAGCTACGGTTGCCGTACTCGACCCGGTTGAGCACTGACGACGACGGATCTCCCCCGGGGAGTGGTGGCTTCGTGTCCTGCTGCACCATCAGGGTGATTCCGAAGATCGCGGCCGCGCCCAGCAACAGACCAACCACAACGCTCGCGGCGGCGGGCGCAACGATCCGGTTCATCCGATGGCTCCTTGGGCTTGCGGTCGTGGTCAAACCTAGCAGAACAGCGCCCCGGGCTTGTGAGACCGAATGTCAGGGCGCGGCTCCTGCCCCGAGCCCCGCGATGAAACGCCACCGTGACAGCATGTCCGGATGGCTTTTCCGCGCACCCTGGCCACGCTCGCCACGCTGTCGGCGGTGCTGGCGGTGGCCTGCGGCCACCAAGATGCACGCAGCGCGCCGTCGAAGTCGCCCGCCGGCCCGGTTCCCGTAGCCGTTCCGGCGCCGCCGGTCTGCGCGGAGCCGACCGCCGTGCCGGCGACCCTGTCCAGCCGCGACAAGCTGGCGCAGCTGCTGATGGTGGGGGTGCGTAACGCGGCCGACGCTAAGGCCGTCGTCACCACCTACCACGTCGGCGGAATCATGATCGGCAGCGACACCGACCTGTCGATGTTGACCGACGGCGCACTGGCCGAGCTGGCGGGCGGCGCCGGGCCGCTGCCGCTGGCGGTGAGCGTCGACGAAGAAGGCGGGCGGGTGTCGCGGCTGAAATCGCTGATCGGGAATTCGCCGTCGGCCCGGGTGCTCGCCCAGACCCAATCGGCCGACCAGGTCTACAACGTGGCGCTCGAGCGTGGCCGCAAGATGAAACAGCTTGGCATCACCATCGACCTCGCCCCAGTGGTCGACGTGACCGATGCCGCCGACGACACCGTGATCGGGGACAGGTCGTTCAGCGGCGACCCGGGCAAGGTCACCGCCTACGCGGGTGAGTATGCGCGGGGCCTGCGCGATGCCGGGCTGCTTCCGGTGCTCAAGCATTTCCCAGGGCACGGACGTGCGTCCGGCGATTCACACAAGAACGGCGTCATCACCCCTGCGCTGAGCGACCTGCAGAGCGTCGACCTGGTGCCCTACCGGGCCCTGGTGACCGCGGCCCCCGTCGGGGTGATGCTCGGTCACCTGCAGGTTCCCGGACTGACCGGCGACCAACCGGCCAGCCTGAGCGCAGCCGCGGTGCAGTTGCTGCGCAGCGGCACCGGTTACGGCGGACCGCCGTTCGACGGCCCGGTGTTCAGCGACGACCTGTCCGGCATGGCCGCGATCTCCGACCACTATGGCGTGGCCGACGCGGTGCTGCACAGCCTGCAGGCCGGCACCGACGTCGCGCTGTGGGTCTCCACCGCCGAGGTGCCCGCGGTCCTGGATCGGCTGGAGAAGGCGCTGGCCGCCGGCGAATTGACGACGCCGAACGTCGATGCGTCCGTGGTGCGGGTGGCGACGATGAAGGGCCCCAGCCGGGTGTGTGGCCGCTGAAGCGTGTGCGCCCGCGGCGCCATTGCTTACCCTGGAGTCAGGTAAACGTGCGAGGGGCCTGACGGGGCCTAAGGGGACGCAATGGCAGGTGGTACCAAACGGCTGCCGCGTGCCATCCGCGAGCAGCAGATGCTCGACGCCGCCGTACAGATGTTCTCGGTCAACGGCTATCACGAGACCTCGATGGACGCCATCGCCGCCCAAGCGCGGATCTCCAAGCCGATGCTCTACCTGTACTACGGCTCCAAAGAGGACCTGTTCGGCGCCTGCCTCGACCGCGAGATGAGTCGCTTCATCGACGCGGTGCGCGCCGGGATCGATTTCCAGCAGAGCCCAAAAGACATGCTGCGCAACACGATTGTGTCGTTTTTGCGCTACATCGACGCCAACCGGGCGTCGTGGATCGTGATGTACACCCAGGCGACGAGCTCGCAAGCATTCGCCCAGACGTTGCGTGAGGGACGCGAGCAGATCATCGAACTGGTCGCCGGGCTAGTGCGGGCCGGCACCCGCAGCCCGCGCCCCGACGCCGAAATCGAAATGATGGCCGCGGCTCTGGTGGGCGCGGGGGAGGCGGTGGCCAACCGGCTCAGCACCGGCGACACCGACGTCGACGAGGCGGCCGAGCTGATGATCAACCTGTTCTGGCTCGGCCTCAAGGGCGCGCCCGCGGATCGGGAAGTCGGCCCCAACCTCTTCACCGGCTAAATCGTCTAGATTCGTGCGGTGGCTCGATTGCCCCGCGGCAGCAACCTCGACTTCTTTTGTGCGGTCGTCATCGTCGGCCTGCTGGCCGGGCTCGCCGGGTTGTCGACAACGCTGGTGCTGCGCTTCGTCGAGCACCTCACGTACCACTACACCTTCGGCTCGCTGCTCGTCGGGGTCACCGGGAGCAGCCCGGTCCGCCGCGCGGTGGGTCCGATGGCCGGCGGCGCGCTGGCGGCGGCCGGCTGGTGGATTCTGCGGCGCAGAGCCCGGGTGCCACCGGTGGCGGAAACCATCGCCCGCCATGAGCGGATCCCGCGGCTGTCGTGGAGCGTCGATGCCGTGCTACAAGTGGTGTTGGTCGGCTCGGGTGCCTCGCTGGGGCGGGAAGGGGCGCCACGCCAATTCGCCGCGGCCCTAGGTGATTTGGCCACCGGATGGCTGAAGCGGCTGTCGCCGCGCGACCGTGAGATCCTGCTGGCGTGCGCGGCCGGGGCCGGGCTCGGCGCGGTCTACGCCGTCCCGCTGGGTGGTGCGCTTTTCGCGGTGCGGATCATGCTGGACACCTGGCATCCGCGAGCGCTGGGCGCGGCGTTGATCAGCTCGAGCCTGGCCGTCGCGATCGGCTCGACCATCACCCACGATCAGCCCGAGCTGGACTGGCCCAGTGTGGAGTCGTCGTATCTGCTGACTGCCCACGGATTGCTATTGGCGCCGCTGACGCTGGCGGTGGGTTTGGCGTTCAACCGGGTCATGGCGGCCGCGCGCCCGGCCAGCCCGATGCGGACCTGGGTGCTGATCCCCGCGCTCGCGGCCGCGGGATTGCTCACCGGAATCTGTTCGCACCGGTGGCCCGAACTGCCCGGCAACGGCAAGAGCATCCTGACGGTCAGCCTGGCCTCCGGCATGGGGGGCATGACGCTGTCGGCGGCGGCGGCGATCCTGGTCCTGAAACCGCTACTGACCGCGCTGTTCCTGCGTGCCGGCGGCGCCGGCGGGATGCTCACGCCGTCGCTGGCCACCGGCGCGGCGGCGGGATCGTTGCTGGTGCTGTCGATCAACTCGGCGGCCGGGACGCACCTGCACGTGCCGGCCGTATCCCTGGCCGGTGCCGCCGGGGTGCTCGCGGTCACCCAGGGGTCACCGATCTGGGCGGCGATCTTCGTCTGGGAGCTCGCCCACCCGCCGGTGTGGCTGCTGTTGGTCTTCCTGCTCACCGCGGTCGGCTCGCATGGGCTCAAAGCAGCGCTCGAACGGCACCGGTCAGGTGCGGGTATCCCTTAGACATATTGCGCAACGTGAGATCCCACCCGTCACCACATTGTTCGACATAGAGTCCTGCCGTGGCCGGCAGCACCACCGGCTTGGCGAACCGCACCGAATAGCGAACCGCGTCCGGAAACCGAGCCTCGATGTTCGCCAATACCGCTGCGGCACTGAACATCCCGTGCGCAATGACGGTCGGGAACCCGAACAACCTCGCGGCGATCGGGTTGGTGTGGATCGGGTTGTGATCGCCTCCCACGACGGCGTAGCGGCGGATCTTGCCAGGCGTGATCCGCAGGACGACGCCGGGCGGGGGCAGCTTCGGCTGCTTCTGCGGCGGCGGTTTGGGTTCGTCGGACAGGCTGGTGCGTTGCTGGTGCAGGAAGGTGGTCACCTGGTGCCACGCGGGGTCGTTGCCGACGCTGACGTCGGTCACCAGGTCGACTAGCAGACCCTTCCGGTGTTCACGCAGGTTCTCGGCATGCACCCGGACGCCGACCGTGTCGGTGACCGCGATCGGGCGGTACTGCGTGATGTCGTTCTCGACGTGCACCGCACCCATTGCGGCAAAGGGAAAATCGAACCCGGTCACCAGCGACATCACGGACGGGAAGGTCAACGCGAACGGATAGGTCAGCGGTACGGTGTTGCCGTAGCGCAGGCCGGTCACCGACGCGTAGGCCGCCACGTTCGTGTGGTCGATGGGTAGTTCCTCGACGGTCACCGTCCGGTTTGGCAGCTGGTCTGTCCGGGGCACCACGGGCAATGCCCCGGCCGCCGCGCGCAGCAGGTTTTTCAGGCCGCTTGGTTGGTTCACAGCTCTCCTCGGTTAGGCGCCGATCATGGCCTGGCCGCAAACGCGAATGACGTTGCCGGTCACCGCATTTGACGCTGGGCTG
Source organism: Mycobacterium lacus (assembly GCF_010731535.1). Lineage (NCBI taxonomy): Bacteria > Bacillati > Actinomycetota > Actinomycetes > Mycobacteriales > Mycobacteriaceae > Mycobacterium > Mycobacterium lacus. Next base: position 4,191,861 of record NZ_AP022581.1, on the reverse strand, counting down.
GCGAAGTAGGCGATGGCTTCGGCGACGTCGATGGGCTGTCCGCCCTGCAGCAGCGAATTCAGTCGGCGCCCCACCTCGCGGGTGGCCAGCGGGATGGCGGCGGTCATTTGGGTTTCGATGAACCCCGGTGCGACCGCGTTGATCGTGATGCCCTTCTCCGCGAGTGCCGGTGCCAGCGCCTGGGTGATGCCGATCATCCCGGCCTTGGTGGTGGCGTAATTGGTCTGCCCGCGGTTGCCCGCGATCCCGGCGATCGACGACAGCCCGATCACCCGGCCACCCTCACCGATGGTCCCGTTGTCGACCAGCCCTTCGGTAAGCCGCAGTGGGGCAAGCAGATTGACGGCGATGACGGCATCCCAGCGGGCGTCATCCATGTTGGCCAGCAGCTTGTCGCGGGTGATGCCGGCATTGTTGACCAGGATGTCGGCCCGTCCGCCGTAGTGGTCGCGCAGGTGCTCGGTGATCTTGTCGACGGCGTCGTCGGCGGTGACGTCGAGCCACAGCGGGGTGCCCCCGACGACGCTGGCGGTTTCGGCGAGGGCATCCTCGGCGGACTCCACATCGATCGCCACGACGCGGGCGCCGTCGCGGGCAAACACCTCGGCGATCGTCCGACCGATGCCGCGGGCCGCGCCCGTCACGACCGCGGTCTTGCCGTCCAGCGGGCGGTCCCAGTCCGCCGGTGGGGTGGAGTCGGCGGCGCCGACGTAGAAAACCTGGCCGTCGACGTACGCCGACTTGGCCGACAGGATGAACCGCATGGTCGATTCCAGGCCGGTCGCAGCCGGTTTGGCGTCCGGCGCGAGATACACCAGCGCCGCGGTGGAGCCATGGCGCACTTCCTTGGCCAACGAGCGGGTGAAGCCCTCCAGCGCGCGCTGGGCGATCCGCTCGTGGGTGCTGGCCGCCGCTTCGGGCGTGGTGCCGACGACCGCGACGCGCGCGCAGCGACCCAGGTTGCGCAGCACCGGCGTGAAGAATTTGTAGAGACCGTCGAGTCCGGCCGGCGTCGTGATGCCCGTGGCGTCGAAGACGAGCCCGCCGAACGAGTCGGCCCAGCGGCCGCCCAGGTTGTTGGTGACCACGTCGTAGTCGTTGTCCAGCGCCGCCCGCAGCGCCTCGGCCACCCTGCCCGGCTGGTCTGGGGGACCTCCGATCAGCAGGGATCCGGCCAGCGGCGGATCGCCTTGACGATAGCGGCGCAGCGTCTCGGGTTGCGGAACGCCGAGTTGTCTGGCCACGAACGATCCGGGGCCGGAGTTGACAACCTGTGAGAACAGATCGGACGAGCGCTTGGGGGCCACTGGGTTGCCTTCCGTGTCTGAGACGAACTTACTTCAGAGTAAGAACAGTGGTTAGTATTGCCCGCAGAGGCGAATACCCAAAACTAACCCCCGACTAGCGGAGACAAACGTGGCCCCTGCAAGTTCTGAGCCGAGGCGGCGCGTCGCCGTACTGGGCGGAAACCGCATCCCGTTCGCGAGATCAGACCGCGCCTACGCCGAGGCGTCCAACTACGACATGTTCACCGCCGTGCTCAGTGGGCTCCTCGACCGGTTCGGGCTTGCCGGCCAGCGGCTGGGGATGGTGGTCGGCGGGGCCGTGCTCAAGCACAGCCGCGACTTCAACCTGATGCGTGAATGCGTGTTGGGCTCCGAGCTCTCGCCCGACACGCCCGCGGTCGACCTGCAGCAGGCCTGCGGCACCGGCCTGCAGGCGGCGATCGTTGCGGCGGACGGCATCGCAGCCGGCCGCTTTGACGTGGCCGCCGCCGGCGGGGTGGACACCACGTCTGACGCGCCGATCGCCCTAGGCGACGACCTGCGTCGCACCCTGCTGAAGTTGCGACGCTCGAAGTCCAACGTGCAACGGCTGAAGTTGGTGGGCACGCTGCCCGCCAACCTCGGGATCGCGATACCGGCCAACAGTGAGCCGCGAACCGGGCTGTCAATGGGTGAGCACGCCGCCATCACCGCCAAGCAGATGGGCATCAAGCGCGTCGACCAAGATCAGCTGGCCGTCGCCAGCCATCGCAACATGGCCGACGCCTACGACCGGGGTTTCTTCGACGACCTGATCACGCCGTTTTTGGGTCTGTACCGCGACGATAACCTGCGCCCCGACGCCAGCGTGGAGAAGCTGGCCGCGCTGCGCCCGGTATTCGGGGTGAAGGCCGGCGACGCGACGATGACGGCGGGCAATTCGACCCCGTTGACCGACGGCGCCTCCGTCGCGCTGCTGGCCACCGAGCAGTGGGCGGCGGACCACTCACTGACGCCGCTGGCTTACTTCGTGGATGCCGAAACGGCCGCGGTGGATTACGTCAACGGAAACGACGGCCTGTTGATGGCGCCCACCTACGCGGTGCCCCGGCTGCTCGCCCGCAACGGGCTGAGCCTGCAGGACTTCGACTTCTACGAAATCCACGAGGCGTTCGCTTCGGTAGTCCTGGCGCATCTGCAGGCCTGGGAGTCCGAGGAGTACTGCAAGGAGCGCCTGGGCCTCGATGCCGCGCTGGGGTCGATCGATCGGTCCAAGCTCAACGTCAACGGTTCGTCATTGGCTGCCGGGCACCCCTTCGCGGCCACCGGCGGGCGAATTCTCGCTCAGACGGCCAAGCAGATCGCTGAGAAGAAGGCCGAGCAAAAAGCCGGCAAGCCCGTTCGGGGGCTGATTTCAATCTGCGCTGCGGGTGGCCAGGGTGTGGCCGCGATTCTGGAAGCCTGACGCCAGGCCGCATGAAATTTCCTCACTGGGTGGGTTAGTAACACGGCGATGTGGGTATCCCCACGCTCGGATAGCCCCGTGTTGTGGTCTGACCCCCCGACCCCGACGGCAACGCGGGGCAATCCCTGGATCGACCGCCGGTCGGCGGATGCACGACGGGCGCACGAAAAGGGCCGCCGCCGGAATGAGGGGATCCAGCGGCGGTCTTTTCGCCAACGCGCATCCTTCACGGGACATCCCCGAACGATCCCCTCCTGACTTTTCCGGAGGCGTTGGCGACGAGTCGGCGAACCCAAGTTAGCCCCGCACGGGTGACCGTCGGGCGACTGGGCTGGTCGCCGCGGGCCGGCGGGCGGGCTCGTGGCGCCGGCAGCCTTTGCTTTCGTGTGGCGGCCGGTTCGCTGCTGTGTTAGCGTGGGCGCTCTCGTAAGGATCCTTACGGAATAATGATCAAGCGAAAGGGCACAATCTATGCGTGCGACCACAATGTCCTTGCAGGACCAATTCGAGGAAGTCATGTCTGGTTTGGGTGGGACGCAAGGATTGCCGGAGCTGAGTCGCGTTAAGCAGGCGCTCGATCTGTCGAACGAGCCAGTGAAACCGCTTTTACCATGGTGAGCTTGGGGTGTCGCTAGGCCGGACGAGGCGTTCATGATCGATGAACGCCTCGCCAATTTTAGCCCGCCGAAGTTTCCCGGTGATGACGAATTGCCGGAGCCCGAGCCGCTGCCCGCTGGCCTCATAGCCGTTTCTACGGAATTCCCTTGGTCGGAAGTGTCGCGCGCGGCACGTGAATTTCTCGCTGAGCGACTTAAGTCCGATGCGTTTACGTCGTCACAATTGGAGCCTTATCGCGATGCAGGATATGGCACCACGAGTGGCTTCTTTTACTTGCCGATCCAGCAGGCTATTGAATGGGGAATCGCGGATCGAAATCTCCTTGAGCGCATCTGCTTAGCTACCGCATTGAGCCACTTTCATTATTTCTGGCAAGACAAGTTGATCGACGAAGCATCGGCAGATGCGATCATGTGTTTGATTGCAAGCGAGGCACTTTCGGCATCGCTCGACCTGTTGTGTGACATTGATCCGAATAACTCGCGGCTATACCGTGTCCTGCACACCAAGTATTACGCGCGCTATGTGGCCGCGATCATCCGGGATCTCAAGCACCGTGGAGTTCCGAAGAAATATACGCCGGCCGAAGTCCTCGGACTAGGAGATAAGGCCGCATCACTTATGCTCCCCCTTCAACTGGTGGGGAATTTGGCCGGGAAGACCAGTTCGATCGAACGCATTATCGAGGTGTTCATTCGATTTTCGACCGGCTTTCAATTAATAGATGACCTCGCCGACGCGGAAGAGGATGCTTCAGAGGGAAATCTGACTTGGCCGCTCACCGTTGCGGTCGAGGTATATCCAGAAATCTCGCTAGCGGATGCAGAGTCCGTTCGCGCAGCGATTGTGGGCAGCGGCGTAGATAGGGCGAGCCTAGCGCTTGCTCACAGGGTTTTCTCGCATGTCAGGGACGAAGCATCACGCCTTGGTGCCCAGTGTTTGTCAGATCTCGGCAGCGTATGGGTAAAGCGGGCCGCGAGTCAGCTCACCGCCGCGGAGGCGAACTTCGCCCGCATTCTTGGCGATCGACCGCTGAAATCGACCGGCAATTGACCCCGGTTAATCGCTGAGGGAGGCCGCCACGTTAGAACGCGGCCTCGTCGAGCTCCATGATGTCGTTGTCCAGCGTCTCGATCACCTCGCGGGTGCTGGTCAACAGCGGCAAGAAGTTTTTCGCGAAGAACGACGCCACCGCGACCTTGCCCTCGTAGAAGGACCGCTCGTCGCCGGTGGCACCCGCGTCAAGCGCCGCCACAGCCACCGCGGCCTGACGTTGCAGCAACCAGCCGATGATCAAATCGCCGACGCTCATCAGGAAGCGCACCGAACCCAGGCCCACCTTGTAGAGGCTGGTGACGTCCTCCTGAGCGGCCATCAGATAGCCAGTGAGCGAAGCCGCCATCGCCTGCACGTCGGTCAGCGCCTTGGCCAGCAGCGCGCGTTCGGTCTTCAACCGGCCGTTACCGGACTCGCTGTCGATGAACTCCTGGATCTGGCTCGACACGTGGGCCAGCGCCACACCCTTGTCACGAACGATCTTGCGGAAGAAGAAGTCCTGCGCCTGGATGGCGGTGGTGCCTTCGTACAGCGAGTCGATCTTGGCGTCCCGGATGTACTGCTCGATCGGGTAGTCCTGCAGGAAGCCAGAGCCACCCAGGGTCTGCAGGCTTTCGGTGAGTTTCGCATAGGCCTGCTCGGAGCCCACACCCTTGACCACCGGCAGCATCAGGTCGTTGACCTTGACGGCCAGCTTGGCGTCCACACCGTGCACCGCCTCGGCGACCGCCGCGTCCTGGAAGGTGGCGGTGTAGAGGTAGAGCGCACGCAGCCCCTCGGCGTAGGCCTTCTGCGTCATCAGGGACCGGCGCACGTCGGGGTGATGCGTAATCGTCACCCGGGGCGCGGTCTTGTCGGTCATCTGGGTCAGGTCGGCACCCTGCACGCGGGACTTCGCGTATTCCAGCGCGTTCAGGTAGCCGGTCGACAGCGTGGCGATCGCCTTGGTGCCGACCATCATGCGCGCCTGCTCGATGACCTCGAACATTTGCGCGATGCCGTTGTGCACCTCGCCGACCAGCCAGCCCTTGGCGGGCACGCCGTGCTGACCCAGTGACAGCTCACAGGTCGCCGAGACCTTCAGGCCCATCTTGTGCTCGACGTTGGTGACGAAGACGCCGTTACGCTCGCCCAGCTCGCCGGTCTCGAAGTCGAACAAGAACTTGGGCACGAAGAATAGCGACAGGCCCTTGGTGCCCGGCCCGGCACCCTCCGGGCGCGCCAGCACCAGGTGGAAGATGTTCTCGAACAGGTCACCGGAGTCACCCGAGGTGATGAACCGCTTGACCCCGTCGATGTGCCAGGAGCCGTCCTCTTGTTGCACGGCCTTGGTCCGGCCGGCACCCACGTCCGAGCCGGCGTCCGGCTCGGTGAGCACCATCGTCGAACCCCAGCCGCGCTCGGCGGCCAGCACTGCCCACTTCTTCTGTTCCTCGGTGCCGAGGTGGTAGAAGATGTTGGCGAAGCCCGCGCCGCCGGCGTACATCCACACCGCGGGGTTGGCACCCAAAAGGTGCTCGTGCAGCGCCCACACCAGCACCTTGGGCATCGGCATGCCACCGAGTGCCTCGTCGATGCCGGCCTTGTCCCAGCCGGCTTCCAGCACCGCGTTGACCGAGTCCTTGAAAGCCTCCGGCAGCGTCACCGAGTGGGTCGTCGGGTCGAAAACCGGCGGGTTGCGATCGCCCTCGACGAACGACTCCGCGACCGGTCCCTCGGCCAGTCGGCTGACCTCGGCAAGCATTTCGCGGGCGGTGTCGGCGTCCAGATCGCTGTACGCGCCTTCGCCTAAAGCCTTGTCAACGCCCAACACCTCAAACAGATTGAACACCTGGTCGCGGACGTTGCTCTTGTAGTGGCTCACTACGGTCCTCCTCGTTGAGAATGCCACCTCGGTGGTTGGGTACTCGGGCTAAGTTACCCACCAGTAACGCCGATAAAATATATCGGTCGCATTGCTGGATGCAAGCCAATGTGAGCTACATTTCACTGGCTAACTAACCAACCGGTTGAATTGCACCGGTCGAGTCCGGTGGCGGCCCTGCTACCTGCGACGATGATGTGCGAGATGGCAAGTGTGCGCGACGTCACGGTCCTTCCACTCGCGCGTCGGCTGTTCGAGCTGCCGCAGGCGAACAACGACGCCATCGCGAAATGTGCCCGCCGAACCGACGACCCGTGGGATGTGGCCGCCGCGCACGGACAGTCGCCGGGTAGGGTCCCATACGAGAATTCCGTTCTCGGCTCAAGAGGCGAAGAAGTCCGGTGAACTCGAACAGCAATCTGACACCTTCCTCACTCCGTGAGGCCTTCGGCCACTTCCCCACCGGGGTGGTGGCCATCGCAGCCCAGGTCGATGGAGTGCGGGAAGGCCTGGCGGCCAGCACCTTTGTGCCTGTATCGTTGGAACCGCCGCTGGTGTCGTTTTGCGTGCAGAACACCTCGACGACATGGCCAAAGCTGAAGGGCGTGCCGATGTTGGGCATCAGCGTGCTGGGTGAGGCCCACGACGCCGCGGTGCGCACCCTGGCCGCTAAGACCGGGGACAGGTTCGCCGGCCTGGAGACGGTGTCCACCGGCAGCGGCGCGGTCTTCATCAAGGGCACGGCCTTATGGCTGGAGAGCGCGATCGAGCAACTGATCCCGGCCGGGGATCACACCATCGTGGTGCTGCGGGTCAGCCAGGTCACGGTGGACTCCGCCGTGGCGCCAATCGTGTTCCACCGCAGCGAATTTCGCCGGCTCGGTGTCTGACGACAACCCGGGGCCACGGTAGCGATCGAGTCTGCGGCCAGGGCGGGCAGGTCCGGCGGAGGCGCGCGCTGGCCGCAGACTCGCTGCCGTGATCGCAGGCTCGGCGTGCCCCGCCCCCGTCAGCGGCGGAACAGCTTGTTGCCCAGCCACACCATCGGGTCATATTTGCGGTCGGCGACTCGCTCCTTCATCGGGATCAGCGCATTGTCGGTGATCTTGATGTTTTCCGGGCACACCTCGGTGCAGCACTTGGTGATGTTGCAGTAGCCCAGGCCGTGCTCCTCCTGCGCCTGGTTGCGCCGGTCCCGCGTATCCAGCGGATGCATCTCGAGCTCGGCAATTCGCATCAGGAAGCGCGGCCCGGCGAACGCCTCCTTGTTCTCCTCGTGGTCGCGGACCACGTGACACACGTTTTGGCACAGGAAGCACTCGATGCACTTGCGGAACTCCTGCGAGCGCACGACGTCGACTTGTGCCATCCGGTATTCGCCGGGCTGCAGCTCTTTTGGCGGCGCGAAGGACGGGATCTCGCGTGCCTTCTGGTAGTTGAACGAGACGTCGGTGACCAGGTCGCGAATCACCGGGAAGGTTCGCATCGGGGTGACGGTGACGATCTCGTCCTCCGCGAATGTCGACATCCGGGTCATGCACATCAGTCGGGGCTTGCCGTTGATCTCCGCCGAGCAGGATCCGCACTTGCCCGCCTTGCAATTCCAGCGCACCGCGAGGTCCGGCGTCTGGGTCTGCTGCAGCCGGAGGATGACGTCAAGCACGACCTCGCCCTCGTTGACCTCGACGGTGAAATCGCGAAGTTCGCCGCTGGTCTCGTCGCCGCGCCACACCCGCATGCTCGCGTTGTAGGTCATTAGCCTCTCCGTCCTGGATGCCCGGCCAGCTCTTCGTCGGTGTAGTACTTCTCCAGCTCCGAGATCTCGAAGAGCTCCAGCAAGTCCGGTCGCATGGGTATCTGCGGCTGCCGGGTGATGCTGACGCGGGCACCGCTGGTTTCGCTGTTATCGACGCGGCACACCAGCAAGGTTTTGCGCCAGTTGGCGTCCATGCCGGGGTGGTCGTCGCGGGTGTGGCCGCCGCGGCTTTCGGTGCGTTCCAGCGCAGCCCTGGCCACGCACTCGCTGACCAGCAGCATGTTGCGCAGGTCGATGGACAGATTCCAGCCCGGGTTGTACTGGCGATGCCCCTCGACTTGCACGTGCTGGTATCGCCCCCACAGCTCGTTCAGCAGCGTCAACGCCTTCTGGATCTCGTCGGCATTGCGGATGATGCCGACCAGGTCGTTCATCAGGTACTGCAAGTCCATGTGCAGCGCATACGGATTCTCCGGTGCTGAACCGTCTTTCGGCCCTTCGAAGGGGCGAAGGGCCTGCTTTGCCGCGGCGTCGACAGCGTCCTGCGATGCTGCCGGACGGCTACTCAGCGCGCGCACGTAGTCGGCGGCGCCCAGGCCGGCCCGCCGGCCGAAGACCAGCAGATCCGACAGCGAGTTTCCGCCGAGCCGGTTGGAGCCGTGCATGCCGCCGGAGCATTCGCCGGCGGCGAATAGACCCGGAACCGTGGCCGCACCGGTGTCGGCATCGACCTCGACACCGCCCATCACGTAGTGACAAGTAGGCCCGACTTCCATTGGCTGCGAAGTGATATCGACCTCGGCCAACTCCATGAACTGGTGATACATTGACGGCAATCGCCGCTTGATCTCCGCGGGCGTCAAACGCGAAGCGATGTCGAGGTAGACCCCGCCATGCGGGGTGCCGCGGCCGGCTTTGACCTCCGAGTTGATCGCGCGCGCAACCTCGTCACGCGGCAACAGGTCCGGAGTGCGACGGGCGGAGTCGTTGTCCTTGAGCCACTGGTCGGCCTCTTGCTCCGTTTCGGCGTACTGGCCTTTGAACACCGGCGGGATGTAGTCGAACATGAACCGCTGGCCCTCGGAATTCTTCAGCACCCCGCCGTCACCGCGAACACCTTCGGTGACCAGGATCCCCTTTACACTCGGCGGCCACACCATGCCCGTCGGGTGGAACTGGACGAACTCCATGTTGATCAGCGTCGCGCCGGCGCGCAGCGCCAACGCGTGGCCGTCGCCGGTGTACTCCCAAGAGTTCGACGTCACCTTGAACGACTTCCCGATCCCGCCGGTGGCCAGCACCACCGCGGGGGCCTCGAACAAGACGAACCGGCCGCTCTCGCGCCAATAGCCGAACGCGCCGGCGATCGCGTCACCGTCTTTGAGCAGCTCGGTGATCGTGCATTCGGCGAACACCTTGATGCGTGCCTCGTAGTCGCCGAGTTCGGCGTGATCCTCCTGTTGCAGCGAGACGATCTTTTGCTGCAACGTGCGGATCAGCTCCAGCCCGGTGCGGTCACCCACGTGCGCCAGCCGAGGGTAGGTGTGCCCGCCAAAGTTTCGCTGACTGATCCGGCCGTCTTCGGTGCGGTCGAAGAGTGCGCCATAGGTCTCCAGCTCCCACACCCGGTCCGGCGATTCCTTGGCGTGCAGTTCGGCCATCCGCCAGTTGTTCAGGAACTTCCCCCCGCGCATCGTATCGCCAAAGTGAGTCTGCCAATTGTCCTTGGGATTGGCGTTACCCATCGCCGCCGCCGCGCCGCCCTCGGCCATCACCGTGTGGGCCTTGCCGAACAGGGACTTGCACACCACCGCGACTTTCAAGCCGCGCTCGCGGACCTCGATGACCGCCCGCAGTCCCGCGCCGCCGGCACCGATCACGACCACGTCGTAGGAGTGCCGTTCGACCTCAACCATTGAAACCTCGCTCAGCTATTTCTGGGTAATCCTGAAATGGCATGTCAGCCAATAAATCTGAGATCCGTGATGCTGCCGCTAGCCACCAGCATGATGTAGAAGTCGGTGAGTGCCAGCGTTCCTAACGTAATCCACGCGAATAGCATGTGCCGGGTGTTCAGCTTGCTGACCTGTGTCCAGATCCAGTACCGCACTGGGTGTTTAGAGAAATGCTTTAGCCGACCACCGGTGACGTGCCGGCACGAATGGCACGAGACGGTGTAACACCACAGCAGCAGCACGTTGACTACCAAAATGACGTTGCCCAAACCGAAGCCGAAACCAGAGGGAGAATGAAACGCCACTGTCGCGTCGTACGTGTTGATTACTGACACCACCGTTGCGACGTAGAAGAAGTATCGGTGGCTGTTCTGGACTATCAAGGGAAGCCGGGTCTCACCGGTGTAATGGACCCGAGGTTCGGGCACAGCGCACCCGGTCGGCGACTGCCACACCGATCGGTAGTAGGCCTTGCGGTAGTAGTAGCAGGTAATCCGGAATCCGAGCAGGAACGGTAATACCAGCATTCCCAACGGAATCCACCACGGGAAATGACCAAACCAGACACCCAGGTGGCTGGCACCGGGCTCGCATGACGAGCTCACGCATGGCGAGTAGAAGGGCGTCAGGTAGTGGTATTTATCCACCCAGTAGTTGCTACCCCAGAAGGCGCGGGTGGTGGCGTAGATGATGAACGCTGAAAGGCCGATATTGGTTACCAGCGGCGACAACCACCAGCGGTCGGTGCGTAGCGTCCTTTCCGGTATTTGGGCCCGGGTGGGTGAGAAAACGCCGGATGCAGGACGGTTCGCCGTGGGTGCGCTCATCTATTGACCTCTTCGCGTGTTATCTCGTCGAAGGGTACACAGACAGACGGCCCACTATTTAGGGGGGCTTCGTTGATCAGTACCGGCTGTGACCTCCGACACCCTCGTCGTCGACATCGCGCCAGAAGTCGCGGTCGTACTCGGTGTCGGGAATGATGATCTTCTCGCTTGACTGCTGCGCCGTGGCGCGATCGAGGTCCAATTCAGACGCGTCGGTATCGAGTAATTGGACGTCACTGAGGATCCGGTCGGCATCGATGACAATGCGACGCGTCGCCGGATTGTCGCCGTATCGCGCCTTCAGCGAGCTCACACACCGCCGCAAGCTGCCGATCAGGTCGTGAAGTTCGGCAAGTTCAGGGGTGGCGGACAATGGATGCTCCCTAGGCCGGCGATGTTGCGGGGTGTCACTGATCACAATACGCGCGCCGCGCCGAGAAGACGTGAAAGCCCCCGACACGCCGTGCGTGCGGGGGCTTTCACGTCTTCTCGCGCCAGCGGTTACTTGGTGATCTCGATGCGTCGCGCCCGAGAACCTGCATACGCGCCGTTGACCCGAACGGTCAACACGCCGGCGTCATACGAAGCCGTGACGGCCTCGCTGGTGACATGCGCGGGCAACTGGAACGATCGGCGGAACGATCCGTACCGGATCTCACGCAGGGTGCGGCCGTGGTTGTCCTCCGCGTGCTCGTCGCGGTGTTCGCCGTGGATTACCAGGCGGCCACGGTCCACCTCGACGTTCACGTCCTTTTCGACGTCAACCCCGGGCAGTTCCACGCGGACGACGGCGTCCTCGCCATCCTTGACGATCTCGGCGGCCGGGCTGAAGTCGCTGGTCAGAGGCTTGTACCAGTCCAGCACCGAGGCAGGGCCGAAAAAGTCGCGCAGCCAGCGGTCGGTGTCCCAGGCCGGGCGAGACCACAATGCGAGGTTGCTCATGGGCTTCTCCTTATGTTTCCGTGTGAATTTGCTGTGGCCGGCGCGACCCCGGCCGGCTACTTGTACAAACCTGAGTCGACTACGCTTAAGTTCCACCTGGGCGTTCGCCATAAGCGAACACCTTCACACAGGAGGTTGCCAGGCGTGAGCACGACGTCATAAGCGCGTCACATTGCGCGACATTTCGGCAATATCGCGTTCCTAACCTCTAGTCATGCCTCCAGTCGGGAACCCGCGCGCGCGTGGCGCCAGCCGCCGCCTGGTCGTGGTGGGGCATGGCATGGTGGGCCATCGACTCGTCGAGGCGCTCCGCGCCCGTGACGCCGAGGGCTCCTGGCAGATCACCGTGCTGTCCGAGGAGGCCGACGCGGCCTATGACCGCGTCGGTCTGACCGCGTACACCGAAAGCTGGGACCGGAGCCTGATGGCACTGCCCGGTAACGACTACCCCGGTGACGACCGGGTTCGGCTACTGCTGAATACGCCCGTCGCCGAGATCGATCGCGCGGCAAAATCGGTGGTCACCGTGGACGGTGAACGGCATAGCTACGACACCCTGGTACTGGCCACCGGCTCCTACGCTTTCGTTCCTCCGGTGCCCGGCCACGACCTGCCCGCCTGCCACGTCTACCGCACGCTCGACGACCTCGACGCCATCCGCGCCGACGCCCAGCGCGCGCTGGATTCCGGTCATGCCCGCGCGGGGGTGGTCATCGGCGGCGGCCTGCTCGGCCTGGAGGCCGCCAATGCGTTGCGCCAGTTTGGATTACAGACGCATGTGATCGAGATGATGCCGCGGTTGATGGCCCAACAGATTGACGAGGCGGGGGGCGCGCTGCTGGCCCGGATGATCACCGACCTCGGCATCGCGGTGCATGTTGGAACGGGTACGGAATCGATTGAATCCGTTGAGCATCCGGATGGCTCGACGTCGGTGCGGGTGCGAGTGCGCGACGGTCTGAACGAGAAGGTCATCGACGCAGGCCTGGTGGTCTTCGCCGCCGGCATCCGGCCACGCGACGAGTTGGCGAGGGCGGCCGGGCTGACAATCGCAGACCGGGGTGGTGTGCTCACCGATTTGTCTTGCCGGACAAGCGATCCCGACATCTACGCCGTCGGTGAGGTCGCGGCGATCGAGGGGCGGTGCTACGGCCTGGTCGGGCCCGGTTACACCAGCGCCGAGGTGGTGGCGGACCGGCTGCTGGACGGCGCGGCGGAATTTCCGGAAGCGGACCTGTCGACAAAGCTCAAACTGCTGGGCGTCGACGTCGCCAGCTTCGGTGACGCGATGGGGGCGACCGAGAACTGCCTCGAGGTCGTCATCAACGACGCGGTGAAGCGTACTTACGCCAAACTGGTGCTCTCCGACGACGCCAAGACTCTGCTCGGTGGCGTGCTGGTGGGCGATGCCTCCTTGTATGGTGTCTTGCGGCCCATGGTCGGCGGCGAGCTGCCCGGGGATCCGCTGGCGCTCATCGCACCGGCGGGTTCTGGTGACGGCGTTGCCGGCTTGGGCGTTGGAGCGCTGCCGGATTCGGCACAGATCTGCTCGTGCAACAACGTCACCAAGGGCGACCTGAGGTCCGCGATCGCCGATGGGTGTGGCGAGGTTCCCGCGCTCAAGGCGTGCACCGCGGCCGGCACGTCGTGCGGGTCGTGCGTGCCCCTGCTGAAGCAGCTGCTCGAAGCCGAGGGCGTGGAACAGTCCAAGGCGCTGTGCGAGCACTTCAGCCAGTCGCGAGCCGAGCTTTTCGAGATCATTTCCGCCACCGAAATCCGGACCTTCTCCGGGCTGCTGGAGCGCTTCGGCCGCGGAAAGGGTTGCGACATTTGCAAACCCGTCGTCGCCTCGATCCTGGCGTCGACCGGCTCCGACCACATTCTCGACGGCGAGCAAGCCTCGCTACAGGATTCCAACGACCACTTCCTGGCCAACATCCAAAAGAACGGCAGCTACTCGGTGGTGCCCCGGGTGCCCGGCGGTGACATCAAGCCGGAGCATCTGATTCTGATCGGCCAGATCGCGCAGGACTTCGGCCTGTACACCAAGATCACCGGCGGCCAGCGGATCGATATGTTCGGCGCCCGTGTGGATCAGCTGCCGCTGATCTGGAAGCGGCTTGTCGACGCGGGCATGGAATCGGGTCACGCCTACGGGAAGGCGGTGCGCACCGTGAAGAGCTGCGTGGGCAGCGACTGGTGCCGTTACGGCCAGCAGGATTCCGTGCAGCTGGCCATCGATCTGGAACTGCGCTATCGCGGCCTGCGGGCACCGCACAAGATCAAGATGGGTGTCTCCGGGTGCGCGCGCGAGTGTGCCGAGGCGCGCGGCAAGGACGTGGGCGTCATCGCCACCGAGAAGGGCTGGAACCTCTACGTCGGCGGCAACGGCGGCATGACCCCCAAACATGCGCAGCTGCTGGCCAGAGACCTCGACACCGAGACGCTGATCCGTTACATCGACCGGTTCCTGATGTACTACATTCGCACCGCCGACCGGCTGCAGCGCACCGCGCCGTGGATGGAATCGCTGGACGGCGGGCTCGATCACGTGCGCGAGGTCGTCTGCGACGACTCGCTGGGCCTCGCCGCGGAATTCGAGGCCGCGATGCAGCGGCATGTGCAGAACTACAAGTGCGAGTGGAAGGGCGTGCTGGAGGATCCCGACAAGCTGTCGCGGTTCGTCTCCTTTGTCAACGCCCCGGACGCCGTCGATTCGACGGTGACCTTCACCGAACGCGCCGGGCGCAAAGTGCCTGTGCTCATTGGCATCCCGCGGGTCAGATCGTAGACAGGGAGTAATCGTGACACTTCTCAACGACATTCAGGTATGGACGACCGCCTGCGACTACGATCACCTCATCCCCGGGCGCGGTGTCGGTGTGCTGCTCGACGACGGCAGCCAGGTGGCGTTGTTCCGGCTAGACGACGGATCGGTGCACGCGGTCGGCAATGTCGACCCGTTTTCCGGCGCGGCGGTGCTGTCACGCGGGATCGTCGGCGACCGCGGAGGCCGCGCCACGGTTCAATCGCCGATCCTGAAGCAGGCTTTCGCGCTCGACGACGGCAGCTGCCTGGACGATCCGAGGATTTCGGTGCCGGTCTACCCGGCGCGCGTCACGCCCGAAGGCTACGTCCAGGTCGCCCGGATCACCGCCTAGGCTAAGAGACCCAGACCCAGCTGAGCTAGCCAATATTGCCGACGAGGTAGCGCTGCATCGTCGGGCCGATGGCGTCGACGAGCGCCTCCACCGACATCGAGTGCAGCGGTTCTGAGCGCACCCCGTAGCGCATGATGCCCAGGCCGACGAGCTGAGAGGCGCACAACGATGCCCGGATGGCGATCTTGTCGGCCCCCAGCATCTTGAGCAGCGGATTGAAGACCGGCCCGATGAACATTGACTGAACAATTTCCGCGGTCTTGGCCAGCCCGGTGGATGCAACGGCGCTGGCAGCAAAGGGGCCACCACCGGCGGCATCCCACGTTGTAATCAGCAGGTACAGCGTTCGGCGACCCACCTGATTAACGCTGCCGGTGACGATACGGTCGATGAACTCCGGTGTGTCGAAGGGCAAACGCAGCATCTTGGCCACCGGATCGAGGAGCCCACGCGAGTGCTGTTCGTGACGGGCCATCCTGCCAGGATCACCCGGATGCCGCAGAAGATCAAGCGTCGCCGACGTCGGCGTACCCGGCCAGCAACGCTTGGCGCCCGTCCGAATTCGACATGTATTGCGGCCGTTGGCCACAGGAACGATGCGGTACGGCCCTGCGGAATCGGTGCGCAACCAGGCGCGCCAACCCGGGATGGGTGCCTAGCGGCGGGGTCACCAGGTCGGCGCCGCAGCCGCGTAACCGTTCCTGAAACAGGCCCTCGGCCAGCAGGTAGGAGGCCACCACGACGCGGCGGGCGCCTTGGCGGCGAGCGTTGGTGACCGCTTCGTGAACATCCGGATCACCGGTTGCCGCGAATGCCAGCTCCACCCGGGATCCGGTCAGGGCCGACAGCAGCGCCGCGGTGGTGCACAGGTCGGCGCGTGCCCTTCGATCCGATGTTCCCGCAGCCGCGAGAATCACCGAATCGCCGGGACGCCAACCGGACTTCGCCATCTGCTGGACGACTATTCGCGCGATCTCCGGGCTCGGTCCCAAAGCGGGGGTAACGGTGACGTTACGATGTCCGCTCGCCGCGATATGGGAGGGCAGATCGGTGCGGACATGATATCCGCGCGACAAGAACGCGGGCACCACGATAGCGGGCCGGCGGGAGTCCGCCGCCGAGCACAGAACCTCGCGCGGTGTCGGCCCCAGCACGTCGACAAACCCCACATGTACGGGGCAGTCCACCAGCGCGCTCACCTGCGCAGCGAGGTCGGCGATCATGGCGACACCAGACGACCTTCGGGTGCCGTGCGCTGCCAGGATCAGGCTCACGGGGCACCGTGCTGAGCGTCGACCGCAAGTCGATAGCCGCGTTTGACCACTGTCGCAACGATGTTCTTGTCGCCCAACGCTGTTCGCAGCCGCAGCAGGGCCGTGTCCACGGCGTGGGTGTCATTGCCGTTGCCGGGGAGCACGCGCAGCAGGTCGGCGCGTGCGACGACGTCGCCGGGACGTTGCGCCAGCGCACGCAGTATCGCCATCCCGGACGGGGACAACGACTTAACCGAACCGTCCACCAGCACGCAGGTGCCCCGGACATCGATCACGCGGCCCGCCGCCTTGAAGCTGCACGATGCCAGCAGCGGTAGCTCCTCGGCGATGTGCCGGGCCAAGGCTCCCAACCGCATTCGCTCGGGCGAGGAGGTCGGGACGCCCTTTCGGACCAATGGCCGGGAGGTTACGGGGCCGACGCACATCGCGTGCACATCGCTGCGGAGTGCTTCCAGCAACTGGCCCTCGATATCCAATTCGCGGCTGCGTTCTAGAACTGCCGCCGCGGCGGGTGCCGATGTGAAGGTGACCGCATCGAATTGCCGTCGTGCAATTCCGGTGACCAACTGGTCGAACTCGCCCCCCAATGGCGTTGGCTTCCACCGGTACACCCGGATGGGCACCACGCTGGCGCCCGCGGAACGCAATCCCCCGAGAAATTCCGGGAACGGATCCCAGGCGTCGGCGGCGCCGTGCAGCTGGATGGCGATCCGCTTGTCGGATACACCCGATTCGAGCAGGTATTCGAGCACTTCTTGCGAAGATTCCGATTTCGGGGACCACTCCTCGTTCAGGCCGGCGGCGCGCAGCGCGCCGGTCGCTTTGGGTCCGCGGGCCACGACGCGCGCGCTTGCCAGCGCCGCGATCAGCTGGTTGGCCAGCCCCCACCCCTCGGCTGCCGCAACCCAGCCACGAAAGCCGATTCCGGTGTGCGCCACCAGAATGTCGGGCGGCTCGGCGATCAACGCCTTGGTGTTGGTGTGCAGTTCGTCGTCGTCGGGCAGCGCGATCATGTTGATCGCCGGCGCGCTGAAGACTTCGGCGCCGTGGCGGCGCAGCAAAGCGCATAGCTCTTCGGCGCGGCGAGCCGACGTCACTGCAACCCGGTAGCCGGTCAGCGGCGCAGAGTCTGGCTGGCCCATGACAAGTGTCTATGCCCGCAAGATTTCCGCTGCGTTACCACGCAATTGCTGACGCATTGCCCCGCCGGGGCCTTGATGACGTCCTGCTCACATGAAGCCGCTCACACGCGGGCGAGTTCGGATCCGGTCTTCGTGCCCGGGATGCTCGCCGGCGAAGACGGTAGGCGCACATACATCGTCCACGTCAGGACGGCGGCGACGACGTAGGACGCCAAGAACAGCCAGTAAGCCGACGTCTCGGTGCCACTCCTGAGGTAGGACTCGCTCAACGCCAAGTTGATCCCCGCGCCGCCGAGCGCGCCGACCGCCGCGCAGAAGCCGATCAGCGATCCCGACATCGCGCGCGACCAATGGCGGCGCTGCGCCTCGCCGAGATCCAGCGCGCGGCTGCGCGCCTCAAAGACCGACGGGATCATCTTGAACACCGAGCCGTTGCCCATCCCGGCGAGGATGAACAGCAGCAGGAAGCCGACGACCTCGCCAACCATCGCCATGGGCGCGGTGCCCGCCCTGTGGTCTGCTCCATGATCGGCGAAAGTGCTGATGCCGACCAGCAACCCGGCGCCGACGATCATGCCCGCGAGGACGCCCAGGGTGACGCGGGATCCACCCAGGCGATCGGCCAGCCGCCCACCGTAGATCCGGGCCAGCGACCCCGATAGTGGTCCGACGAAGGCGATTTGCGCGGCGTGTAGCGACGCGTGCTTGACGCTTTCCCCATTGGCCAGGAAGTTGACCTGCAGCACCTGCCCGAACGCGAATGCGAACCCGATCCAGGAGCCGAAGGTGCAGATGTAGAGCAGCGAGATCACATACGTGTGGCGATCGGACAGGATCGACCGCACGTGGTTCACCTCGATGCCGTGGTCGAGGTTGTCCATGAACAGCGCCGCGGCGATGCCGACGATTGTCAGCAACACCAGGTAGACCGCGCAGACCCAGTACGGTGCTTCGTGGCCCGCGATGGCGAGCACCAGCAGGCCGATCAGTTGGATCACCGCGACCCCGAGGTTGCCGCCGCCGGCGTTGACCGCCAGCGCCCACCCCTTGAGCCGCTGCGGGTAGAACGCGTTGACATTGGCCAGCGATGCCGCATAGTTGCCCCCACCCAGCCCGGTCAGGGCCGCGCACACCACATACGGCCATAGCGGCAGCCCGGGGTTTGCCAGCAGCGCAATGGTGCCGACCGTCGGGATCAGCAGCACCAACGCCGAAAACGTCGTCCAGTTGCGGCCACCGAATTTGGCGATGCCCAGGGTATAGGGCATGCGCACGCAGCCACCGACCAAAGTGGCAACAGCGCCCAGCAAGAGCTTGTCGCCGGCGGAAAAGCCGTAGACGGACGCGGGCATGAACAACACCATCACCGACCACAGCGACCAGATCGAAAAGGCGACGTGATCACCGGCCACCGTGCACAGCAGATTGCGACGGGCGATCTTGTCGTTGCCGGCTTCCCAGGCAGCGGTGTCTTCGGGATTCCAGTCCGTGATGCGATGGTTGCGGCCCGCCATGTCTACAGATCCCTCCCGCCTGAGCTGTCCCACCATCGCGCATTCGGCAGCCTTCGTGGGCGCCCAAGGTGAAGAGGCATGCGCTACCGTCGGCTTCGATGCTCACATCGACGACGGACGTCAGTCAACTCGACGGCGCCGATATCGCCTGAAAGTTGAATCCCAGTTATCTGGTAGGTCGCTGAGGGTGACGCGGGCCCGCGGCTTACCACACGTCCCCGGCGCGCCAATCGCACGTGAGCTCCGCCGAGGTGTCCAAGCTGACGCTGACCGGCAGGACGAACACCGATCCGTCGTCGTCGGGTGTGGGGATCCGACCCGTGGGAGCCAGCACCGATGTCGGGCCGCACCAGGGCAACCAGCCGCGCGACTTGTACAGCCTGCGAGCCCGCATCGTGGAACTGAGTGCCCCGAGCTGGTAGGCGCCGCGCGTCACCTGCTCGACGCCGTCCAGCAGTGCGCCCACCAGCCCCTGGCCACGCCAATCTTCCCGTACCGCAACACCTTCGACGTAACCGCAGCGCAGCGCGTTGTCGTGGTAGTACAGGCGACGCTGGACCACCGCGGCGTGCGCGACGATCGCGCCGTGATGCCAGATCAGGGCGTGCATGCCGCCCAGCGTGTGCTCCCAATCCGCGTCGGTGAAGTCTCCGGCGAACGCGTCGGTGACCATCTGATGGATGCCTTGGCGAGTCTCGCTGTCGAGATCGGCGGTGTGGACGAGGCGAGCGGTGTGTACCTGGGGGTGCACAAACCCTGTCTACCACCCCGTCGGCGTCAGCTGCGTCCCAAGCCGCGAACGGGGCCGCGCCCAGTGCAGCCGCACCCGCTGGCCGGGCCGCACCTGGGCGACCTTGTCGATGTCGTCGTCGACCAGCACGCCCACGACCGGGTAACCGCCGGTCACCGGGTGATCGGGTCCCAGGATCACCGGTAGCCCGTTGGGCGGCACCTGGATTGCGCCGCGGGTGACGCCCTCGATGGGCAGCTGTCGATCCGTGTCGCGGTACTGCAAGGGCGGGCCAACCAATCGCATCCCCACCCGGTCGGTTTGGTGGGATGCCATCCAATCGGTGTGGACCAGGGCGTCGGGATCGACGAACCAGTCGTCGCGGGGGCCAGGTATCGCCAACAGCTCGACCGTGTTGCCGGTGATGGCGGCCACCGGGGCCTGGTCGAGTTCGGGGTAGGCGTCGGCGTGTTCGCCGACCGGCAGCACGTCTCCAGCCCGTAGGGGCGACGGCCCGATCGTGGACATCACGTCGTAGCTGCGCGACCCCAGCACCGGCTCCACACAGATGCCGCCCCGCACCGCCAGATAGGTCCGCAGTCCGGCGCGCGGGGTGCCCAGCGAGATCACCTGGCCGTCGTGCACGTGGTGAATGCTGTTGGTGCCGAACATGATTCCGTCGACGGTCGGGTCGGCGTCGGCGCCCGTCACCGCGATATCGACGTCGGCGCCGCGAACCCGGGCCGCGAAACCGCCTAACGTCACCTCGACGGTGGCGCACTTGCTCGGGTTGGCGACCAGCCGGTTGGCCAGCGTGTGCGAGCGGCGGTCGGCGGCCCCGGACCGGCCGACGCCGAGGTGCGCCATCCCGGCGCGGCCGAGGTCTTGCACGACGGCCAGCGGCCCGGTGCGCAGGATTTCCAGCGTTGTCATGGCCCCTCCTGCTACGCGGCCCGGAACCGGACCCACATGCCCTGCGTGAGCAGCGCGGGATTCGGCCGGTCGATGTCCCACAGGACCGCGTCGGTGTGGCCGATGACCTGCCAGCCGCCGTGTGATTGGCGGGAGAATATCGCGCTGAATTCGCCGCCGAGGGTGACCGAGCCGGCGGCAACCGACCCCCGCTGCTCGGACCGGCGCGACACGTGCAATCGCGGGTCGCCGTCGATCAGGTACACGGAGCCGGGCGCGAACCCGCTGAATCCCACCCGCCATCGCGTGGCGGTATGGGCGTTGATCACCGCTGCGGTGGTCAGGCCGGTACGGTCGGCGACTTCGGCGAGGTCTGGGCCGTCGTAGACGACGTCGATCACCATCTCGTCCCGGTCGTCCGCGTGAGTGGCTCCGACGATGCTGTCGGGGGCGACCCGCAACTTGCGCACGCGCTGCCGGGTGACCCCTTGGTAGCGGGGTCCGTCGAGCTTCACCAGCACCGTGCGGGCGGCCGGGACGATGTCGACCACACCGGGCATCGCCGCCGCACGCAAGGCGGCGGTCCATGCCAGTACGTCAGCGGTGCTGTGACATTCCAGCATCAGTGCCCGGTCGCCATAGTCGAAAACGGCTTTGGTTTCTACCAGATCCGCTGCGATGTCCGTCACACTCATGATTTGACGGTAGGTCCGAATCGCGGGGTCGGCCAGGGATTTTCGAGCACTGCCAGAGGTGCCTTAGCGAACCCTCATGCGGGCCCGAGGCGGGCGCGCGTCTAGCCCAGGATCTTGCCGATTTGTTGGGGCAGTTGATCGGCCACCACGGGATAGCTCAGCACCGACGCGAAGGCGATCGCCCCGGCCTGCTCCTTGGTGGTGAAGACGTGGCGGTTCTGCACGGTCGCTTGCGACGCCGCCACGTCTGGGTCGGCCAGCAGCACCTTTTGCTCATCCGGACTCTCGGTTGTCCAGATCACCACGTCGGCCGAGTCGAGCACCGCTTTGATGCGATC
This sequence comes from Mycobacterium lacus, assembly GCF_010731535.1. Taxonomy (NCBI): domain Bacteria; kingdom Bacillati; phylum Actinomycetota; class Actinomycetes; order Mycobacteriales; family Mycobacteriaceae; genus Mycobacterium; species Mycobacterium lacus. The sequence continues at coordinate 4,170,347 of NZ_AP022581.1, read as the reverse complement.
GCGCGGGATGACGGCGCGGTGACCGGTGCCGAAGGGTTTGATGCTGTCGGCGATGACCAGGCCCATCTGGTTGAGGAAGTCGGTACGCCAGCCCGCCATCGTCGCGACCACGGTGCCTTGCCACAGGGTGCCCTGCATCAGCAACGCCTTTTTGCCCGTCCATTGCGGGTTCTGCTGGGCAACGGCCGCGAATTGCTTGTCGACGGCTTCGATGAGCGACGTCATCTGGTCGGCGTGAAACACCGCCTGACCGATCGTGGTGGCCTGGTCCTTCCACGGTTCGAAGAACGCGTCGCCGCCCGACTGCGGGACGGTCGGGGCGATGGCGGACAGCCTCTTATAGGTGTCAGCGTCCACGCCGGCATTGATCGCCACGATCAGGTCGGGCTTCAGGTTGGCGATCTGGTCCACCGGAATTCCGTTGTCGAGGTTCAACACCATCGGCTGCGCCGCGCCCAGCTTGGGCTGCGCCCACGGCCACACCGCAAATGGTTGGTCGCCGAACCAGTTGGTCACCGCGATGGGCACGACCCCCACCGCGAGTAGGTCGTCTTGCTCGGTGTAGCCGGCGCTGACCACGCGTTTGGGCGGCGCCTTGACGACGGTCTGACCGAAGAGGTGGTTGATGGTTACCGATCCGCCGCCAGCGGTGCCCGCCGGTTTGGGTGACGAACACCCGGCGCAGACGCCAGCGCCGAGCAGCCCTGCGGCCCCGGCGAGCCGCAGGAAGCCCCGCCGATTCCATCCCTGTTGCACCGCGTGAGGGTATCGCGCACCTCGAGCGCGTGCGTTCTCAGACGGCGTTGGGCGGCGTGCCGTATCCGCCGCCGCCCGGGGTCTCGATCACCAGCGCGTCGCCGGGCCCGACCTCGGTCGAGTCGCAGCCGGCCAGCTCCGCGGTGCCGCCGTCGGCGCGTTCCACTCGATTGCGTCCCAGCTTCCCCGGTGACCCGCCGGCCATGCCATAGGGCGGAACCCGACGATGGCCGGACAACGTGCTGACCGTCATCGGCTCGCGGAATTCGATCCGACGGACCGCCCCGTCACCGCCGCGCCACCGCCCGGCACCACCGCTGCCGCGCCGAATGGCGAACTCGGCCAGCAGCACCGGGAAACGCGATTCGAGCACTTCGGGATCGGTGAGCCGCGAGTTCGTCATGTGCGTCTGCACGACCGACGCCCCGTCGAACCCGTCGCCGGCTCCCGAGCCGGAACCGACGGTCTCGTAGTACTGGTGCCGATCGTTGCCGAAGGTGACGTTGTTCATCGTCCCGGCTCCCTCGGCCTGCACGCGCAGCGCGGCGAACAGCGCGCCGGTGATCGCCTGCGAGGTCTCGACGTTGCCGGCGACAACCGCGGCCGGGTAGGTCGGCGCGAGCATCGAGCCTTCCGGGATGACGATGCGCAGCGGGCGCAGGCAACCGTCGTTGAGCGGGATGTCCGGGATATCCCTGCCGACCAGGGTCCGGAACACGTACAGCACGGCGGCGTTGACCACCGACGAGGGTGCGTTGAAGTTCGTGGTCAGCTGGGGTGAGGTTCCGCTGAAATCGATGGTCGCGCCGCGGGCGACGCGGTCGACGGTGACGCGGACGGCGATCGTGGCACCGGAATCCGTCTGGTAGCGATATTCGCCGTCGTTGAGCCGGTCGATGACGCGGCGGACGGCTTCTTCGGCGTTGTCCTGGACGTGGCGCATGTAGGCCTGGACGACATCGCGGCCGAAATGGTCGATCATCTTGCGGACCTCGTCGGCGCCCTTCTGGTTGGCGGCGATCTGGGCGCGGAGATCCGCGAGGTTGGTCTCGGGATCGCGGGATGGATAGGGCGCCTCGGTGAGCAGCCGCCGGGTTTCGGCTTCCCGGAACCGCCCGTTCTCGGCGAGCAGCCAGTTGTCGAACAGCACCCCTTCTTCGTGGATTGCGCGGCTGTTGGCGGGCATGGAGCCCGGTGTGATGCCGCCGATCTCGGCGTGATGCCCGCGCGAGGCGACAAAGAACAGGATGTGCTCGCCGCCGGTGTCCCCGCCGCCGGTGTTGTAGACCGGGGTGATCACGGTGATGTCCGGCAGGTGGGTGCCGCCATGGTAGGGGTCGTTGACCGCGTACACGTCACCGGGCTTCATTGCGCCGGTGCGGCGGTGAATCACCTCTTTGACGGTGGTGCCCATCGAGCCGAGGTGGACGGGGATGTGCGGTGCGTTGGCGACGAGGTTGCCGTCCGGATCGAACAGCGCGCACGAAAAATCCAGTCGTTCACGGATATTCACCGACTGGGCGGTGGATTCGAGGCGAAAGCCCATCTGTTCGGCGATCGACATGAACAGGTTGTTGAAGATCTCCAGCAATACCGGGTCTGCCCGAGTCCCCGCGCCGGGCTGCGCGGGAGCGACGACGCGTTCGGCGAGCACGTGCCCGGAAGGGGTGAGGGTGGCCCGCCAGCCGTCGTCGACGACGGTGGTGGCGTTGGCCTCGGCAATGATCGCCGGACCGGTCACGGTCTCACCCGGGCGCATCCCTTCCCGGTGGCGCAGGGGGGCGGCGCACCAACGTCCGTTCGAGTAGACCCGGACGGATTCTGTGGTGTCGGGGCCGTCGGCGGGCCGGTCACCGAGGTGCGAGAGGTCGGGTTGTTCGGTGAGTCCGATCGCCTCGACGGCCACCGCGCCGGCGATCAGCGGACGGTCCATCAGGAACGCGTACATCGAGCGGTGGGCGGCTTCGAACGCGGCGGTCATCGCGTCCAGGCCGGCCAGTTCGACAGGGATCGCGGTGTCGGTGCCCTGGTATCGCAGATGCACTCGGCGAACGACTCGGATCCGTCCGGCGGGGATGCCCTCGTCGAGCAGCTCGGCACGAGCCGCCTGCTCGAGGGAATCCGCGACCGCTGCCAACCTCTCCGGGGCGGCGGAGTCGAGCGGGATCTCCACGGACTGTTCCCGCATCGCGGTCGTGTCGGCCAGGCCGATCCCCAATGCGGAAAGCACACCGGCCATGGGCGGGACGAGCACCGTGCGGATACCGAGCGCATCGGCGACCGCGCAGGCGTGCTGCCCGCCGGCGCCGCCGAATGTGGTCAGCACGTAGCGGGTGACGTCGCGTCCCTGTTGTACGGAGATCTTCTTGACCGCATTGGCCATATTCGCCACCGCGATTTGCAAGAATCCCTCGGCGACCTGCTCGGGGGAGCGGTCGTCACCGGTTTGCCCGCGGATGTCGGCGGCCAAACCGGTGAAGCCGCGTCGCACGATCTCGTCGTCCAGTGGCTGATCGCCGCCGGGACCGAACACGGCGGGGAAGTGCGCTGGCTGGATGCGACCCAGCATCACGTTGGCATCGGTGACGGTGAGCGGACCGCCCCCGCGGTAGCAAGCCGGGCCTGGGTCGGCCCCGGCGGAGTCCGGGCCCACCCGGTAGCGGCCGCCGTCGAAATGCAGGATCGACCCTCCGCCGGCGGCCACGGTGTGGATGGCCAGCATCGGAGCCCGCAATCGGACCCCGGCCACCTCGGTGGTGAACACCCGCTCGTACTCGCCGGCATAGTGCGACACGTCGGTGGAGGTGCCGCCCATGTCGAAGCCGATGACGTGATCGAACCCGGCCAGCGCCGACATCCGCACCATGCCGACGATGCCGCCGGCCGGTCCGGACAGAATGGCGTCCTTGCCGCGGAAGTGCCCCGCCTCGGCGAGGCCTCCGTTGGACTGCATGAACATCAGCCGCACGCCGCGCATCTGGTCGGCCACCTGGTTGACATAGCGGCGCAGCACCGGGGACAAGTAGGCGTCGACCACGGTGGTATCCCCGCGTGGGACCAGTTTCATCAGCGGGCTGACCTGCGACGACAGCGAGATGTGGCCGAAGCCGATCTGTTCGGCGAGCTTGCCGATCGCTCGTTCGTGTGCGGGGTACAGGTAACTGTGCAGGCATACCACGGCTACCGCGCGGATCCCGTCGGCGTGCGCCTGCCGCAGTTGTGCGCCCAACGCCTCGAGGTCGGGTGCCCGCAGCACCGTGCCGTCGACCGTGATCCGCTCGTCGACCTCGGCGACCCGCTCATACAGCATCTCCGGCAGCACGATCTGGCGGTCGAAGATGCGGGGACGATTCTGGTATGCGATGCGCAGCGCGTCGCCGAAACCGCGGGTGATCACCAGCAGGGTGCGCTCCCCCTTGCGTTCCAGCAGGGCGTTGGTGGCGACGGTGGTGCCCATCCGCACCGCGTCGACGCGCGCGACCGGATCCGGCGCGTCCTCGGTGATCCCGAGCAGCGCCCGGATTCCGGCGACCGCCGCGTCGCGGTAGCGCGCAGGGTTCTCCGAAAGCAGCTTGTGCGTCAACAAGCGTCCGTCCGGGCGGCGCGCCACAACGTCCGTGAACGTGCCGCCTCGGTCGACCCAGAACTGCCACCCCGCGCCAGCCAACTGATCCTTCCTTTCCTGGCTGATGAAACCCTACGGCGAGTTGGCGTGGGAGTTTCCGGTGGCTACGCGCGTCCCTAGCGACGATGGTGTGTGCGTGGGGTTTAGAACTGCTTGCGAGATACTGAGCGATAGTGAGCGTATGAACGTTCGAGTGAGTACGCTGGTGGTGTGAATTTGACGGAGTGGGCGCGTGCTCAGGGTGTGCATCCACAGACGGCGTACCGGTGGTTTCGGGAGGGGACGTTGCCGGTTCCGGCGGTGCGGGTGAATGAGCGCACGGTGCTGGTGTCACCGGATGCGCCTGCAGGATCGGCGCCGGCGGCCGCGTTCGGTCTGTACGCGCGGGTGTCGTCGCATGATCAGAAGTCGGACTTGGATCGCCAGGTCGCTCGGCTGACGGGCTGGGCCGCCGAGGCAGGCGGGACGGTGGTGCGGGTGGAGGCCGAGGTCGGGTCCGGGATGAATGGGTCGCGGGCGAAAGTCAGGCGATTGTTGGCCGACCCGAAGGTGACCGTTGTGGTGGTCGAGCATCGGGATCGGCTGGGCCGGATGAACACTGAACTGGTGGAAGCGGCGCTTTCGGCGCACGGTCGCCGGCTGGTGGTGCTCGACGCCGGTGAGGTAGACGACGATCTGGTGCGCGACATGGTGGAGGTGCTGACCTCGTTCTGTGCGCGACTCTATGGCCGCCGCAGTGCGCGAAACCGTGCGCTCAAAGCGGTCGGCTGCGCGCAGCGCGATATCGGGCCGGCCGCGCTTGTCGGTGGCCGGGTGGATGATGCGGCACATGAGTGACCTGCCCGCTGCGGGATCGGTGAAGGTTGTCGTCAGTGCTGCACTGTCGGACCGGTTCGAGAAGCGATACGTCATCGTCGACGCAGCGACCGGCGACGTCGTGGACGACGCTCAAGGATACGGGTATAAGACCGCTCAGAACGCGCACCGCGCGCACGCCTACACGTCGATGCCGCCGAAGAAGAAGCGGCGACGCGACGCCGCCCAACGACAGGTCCGACGCTGGTGTGCCGCGCACCCGGAATTCATGCAGCACGTCAAGCAGTCGATGTTCTACGCGCTCAAAGACGGCCTGAACCTTACTGAGGCCGACGTGCGGGCGATGGCCGACGAGCACGGCGTGGAGCTGCCGTTCTCGGTGAAAGACCTGATGCAGCGTTGGAACTGGTGATGCGGCGTGGGTAAGCAGTTGCGTCGGATCGGGGATCCCGTGGTGGCTGCGGGCCCGGCTGGTGTTCGGGTGCGCACCCGGCTGCACCTGACCGAGGAGGAAGCCGCGGCGCTGGGTGCGATCGGCGAGTTCCTGGGTTCGGTGTATCGCCGCGAGCTCGCGCACCGGATCACGTTGGGCCGCATGGATCGCAAGCAGCACGGCCGGTGGCGGGCCGAGCGTAAGCAGGCGATCACGGTGGTGGCGTCGTCGCGGTGGGCCGGTGCGATCACCCGCGCCGTCGAAGACCAGTACCAGCTCGGCATGCGAGCCCTAACCGCTGAGGTCACCAATGTGCGGGCCGCGATCGGCGTGCTGGAATCCCGGTGTGCGCTGCGCCCGGGTGAGGTCGCCGCCCCAGCCGACGTGGTTGGCGGTCCGCGCCGCCAGTCCCGGCGCCCGGTGCGTGGATATGCCAGTGCGGCGCAGCGGTTCTCCAAGACCCGCCGGCTGGCCACACTGCGGACGCGGCTGGCGGTGGCCGAGGCGGACCTGGCGGCGGGCCGCCCGTCGATCACCGTCGGCGGTAACAGGTTGTGGCACACCCGCCAACATCTCGACGCGGCCGAGATGAGCGAGCAGCAGTGGCGGGACCGCTGGACCGCCGCCCGCATGTTCCTGACCGCCGACGGCGAGACGGGCAAGGCCGCGGGTAATGAGACGATCCGCGTCGACGAGTCGGGCCAGTTGCGGATCAAAGTCCCGGCCGCCCTGGTGGACCGGTTCGGTACGCATCTGCACATCGCCGCACCGGTGGCGTTCGGCCATCGCTGCCAGGAGTGGGCTGATCGGGTGGCCGGCCGGCGGGCGGTTCGTTATGACATCACCTTCAACCCGGCGAAAGGCCGCTGGTATCTGGACGCCTCCTGGACCACCACGCCCGGCCCGGCGCCCACGCTCGAGGAGCTGCGCGCCGGGCCGGTGCTGGGTGTGGACCTCAACGCCGATCACCTCGCCGCGTGTGTCCTGGACTGCTCAGGCAACCCGGTCGGTGCACCCGTCACGATTCCCGTCGACACCGCCGGTTTACCCGCTACGCGCCGCGATGGGCGGGTTAGAGCCGCGATTACCGCGCTGCTCGACCTTGCCGTGCACCACAACTGCAGCGCAGTCGCGGTGGAGAACCTCGATTTCACCGATGCCCGCGCCACCGGACGCGAAACACTGGGCCGCGGGCAGCGTGGGAAGCGGCTGCGGCGCGCCGTCGCGGGTATCCCGACTCGGCGTTTCCGGGACCGGCTCACCTCGATGGCCACCCGCCGCGGCATCGCAGTAATCGGTGTCGATCCGGCCTACACCAGCCTGTGGGGCCGCCAGCATTGGCGTAAACCCTTACAACAGCAGACTTCCAACCCGGCCGCTGTGACCGTGCATCACGGTGCGGCGGCCGCGATCGGCAGACGTGGACTCGGCAATCCGATCAGGCGTCGGCCGGCAGGACCCCGCACCCAACAGCGGATGCGTGCGGGCACTCCACCGGCCAGACCTGACCAGCCACCGGGAACCACACGACGGTGCCGCAGTTCTGGCTCACCGCCACGCCCACAACGACGACGAGGCATGCCGGTCCACCAGAGAACACCCACCATCAGCGGCCAACACCGTTCGGGCCGCACAGGACTCCTCCTGCTCACTAATCAGGAACGGTTCGATTGGTTCGCCTGGAAGAATGCTTCCTATGACCTTCGGCACGCGAAAGGGAAACGTGGGCGGTGGACGCTGCGACTGAACACGACTGGGTCAAGGAGGGTCTGCTGATCGAGGGTCTGCAGGACTCGATTTCGCTCAGCAATGTGCACTCGTCGTTCATGCCGGAGACGGGCCCGCCAAGGCCGCCTCATGAGGTGCAGCAGCTGACGTTGAGCATGATCCGGGAGCTGGTCGGTGAGGGCCTGTTCGTGTTGGGCGTGCCGGCCGGGGGTTGGCGCAACCCTCACTTCGAACCGTGGGATCTGCCGCTGGACGCCGCGATGGCCAAGATCGAAGACGCCTACGTGACCCATTTCGACGACCGGTGGAACTGGGTCACCATGTGCTGGTTGAACCTCACCGACAAAGGCGAGAAGCTGGCCCTCGAGCTGTATCGCGCGGATGAGCCCGATCCGTAAGCACGGACCAGACCATCTCGGCGCTTGCCCTGGCTTTGTTGGTGTCAGCGGCGGGCATCAAGCAACGCGGAAAATGAACTGTCGACCGTGTCGCTGAATTAGGCGATGTCCCGCCTGAGCTGTGTCCGGCGCCGAGTAACGACGAAAAGGCTGTGCTGAACCAGTCGGCCCAGCCCGGGAGATTCCGATCCCGCGACGTAGGTAGCGAACTGTCCCCACATCCGCAACCGAGCGGCGGTGAAGTACCCCGTGCTCCGCACAGCACACACGCTCGGTATCAGCGGAGTCTCCAGGACGCGGGTCGTTACGCCTGCGGCACCGAGATCATGCAGGGTGCATCCGGCATGATCGATAACCACGTCGACCGGTGGCATTCCGGTGAAGCCGAACGTGGCCAGGGTGTCGCAGCCTTCCCAGCCGCCGCGCGAGCGGTGCCCCGTGACAATGACCCGTACCGGCTGTTCGGCATTGTCTCCTGGCGCGGCCAGGTGCCAGCCCGCTGGGACTAAAGCAGCGTTAACGCGGTGCAATGCGTCCCCAACGGGAACGGGCGCGAACTCGCTGACAGCGCGGCCAACAAGATCGGCCAGCGATGTCGCCGACAAAAGGCGCCGCCGCTCGTCTGACTGCTTCACCGTATCTACCGCGCGACCTGTCCGCTGGACGTGACCCCGCCCGCGATGAGGCCACCGATAATGGCGATTCCGGCGAGCACTCCAGCTCCGGCCGCCTTGCCGGCTTCAGCCAGATCGTGGGCCAGATCGGGCAACAGAGGTGACCCGCCCGGGGACGCGCCGGGCGTCGCTGGCGGTGCAGGAACAGCTGGGGCGTCAGGGAGGTCGAACGGGGCGATTGGGAGCGGCGCGCCGGGCGCTACCTGAAATCCCGGCGGCGACGGATTCTGCAACCATGGCGGCAGCGTCGCCGGATCAACAACGTGCGCCGGCGGAAGAATCACGGGCGGATGCCCCACCTGCGGTGGGGGGAGTGGCAACGGTGCGGGGTGAGCGGCAGGCGGCAGCTGCGGTGGAGCGCTGATCAACGGCGGACCGTACGGAACATGGATTTTCTTGTCCGAGCCGTCCGGGTACCAGACGTCGATAGTGTCGCCCCAACCCTTGCCGCTCTGTCGCAGTCCGATTTTGGTGCCGTCGGGCAGGACGCGTACAGGCCCCTCATAGCCCGGTGGGCCTGGGCAATCCGTGGCGTTGCGGGTGAGGTAGTCCCACATCCGTTTGATTGTTGCGGTGTCCCACAGCTCCTTGACTTTGGGTTTCGTGCCGACGCCGTTAGGCCCGCGCTGCCCTCCGTTCTGCAAGGGGTCCAGCACCTTCCTGACGTCTTCGGCATTGTTGACCGGCGGCAGTGGACCCGGCGCCGGGTCTGGGGGGACGGGTTGGGGCGGGGTTTCTTTCCAGGTGTGGTTGTCGACGAGTTGGATCCCGTCGTGCTTGTCGGCATCGACGATGGTGTCGTCGATGCCAGGGGCCTCTTCGAATGTGAGGGTGTCGATGCCTTGGGTGGCGGCGGCGATCTGGGTGGCGATCTCGTGATCCTTGGCGACCAGCGCGCCCACCCGGTGGCGGATAAAGCTGGCGTGCCCTTGGGCGGCGGCAACACGTGCCGCCCGAAACTCGGCGGAACCGCCTGATGAGCGGTCGCTGACCGAATAATCCTCACCGACCTCGAAGCCTTCGGCCCGGGCATCACAGACGGCCTCTAGCACTGCCTCGTGGCAGGCCCGCAACGCCTCGTCCCCGCGACGGGCGATCGTGGCGGCCTGGTGCAACCGGTCGCACGCCGCGCGCACCTTCACCAGGTCACGCGCGGAGCGCTGCTCCGCCGCGGCCCCGGCCCGACCTGTCCACGGCGTGCCACCCGGGGCCCACACCCGCTTGTGGACTTCGCTAAAGACCTCTTCCCACAGGTTGGCGGTGCGCGTCCAATACGCCGACGCCTCACGCAGATGCGTGGTGTCCATGGCCTGAACCTGCGACAACGTCGGCAGTGCTGCGCTGACCGCCATCTAACGCACCGTCGGCCCGTTGAGCGCCCGGAACTGGGCTGCCGAGCTGGCTTCGTTGGCCGCGTAACCGGCAGCGGCTGCCGCGAGATTGGCGGCCGTCGCCTGCATGCGCAACATGCACCTGGTTTCGGCCGCGACGATCTCCGCGTTGGAAACACCGACCGCCGCTGCGCTTGCCAGCCAGTTCGAAACCGCAAGAGTCGGCGCGCAATTGGCCGCCAGCCTGCCGGCCAACACCTCGCACCTGCTGGCTTCCAGGCAAAGACCATCATCGCTGACCCGCAGCTCGCTGGGGAGTCGTGAAGATTCCATGCGCGGAGAGTTTAGTGCTGAATGCCCTGGTGCGAACGCCACAACGGCCAGGGGCTGTAGTCGGCGATCAGCTCCTCCTGCGGCGGGCGCTGGTCGGCCGGCACGTGCCGCAGGTTGATCCGGATCCGGTACCAGATCGAACTCGGCCCCCGCATGCCGTCGACCAGGACGTCGGCCGGCTGCAGCAACGCGGCGGCGACGGGATGGCGGGCGCGCCAGGTGTCCAGCGCGGCCATTGCCTCGTCCCTCGTCTTGGTGCGGGCGATCTCGATGAGCGGCATGACGGACTGACGGCGACCCGCGGTCCCGCCTTGTCTCGGCGGCTTCGCCGGCGGACCCAGTTCCTCGGCCAGCATGAGCAGCCGATCGAGGCCGCCGACGGCGTCATCGATCCCGGCCCACGGGTCACCCATTTCGGCGAACCGGCCGGGAACCGTGGCGATGGTGAACGCCTCCGGGCGGCACTCGGCGACCTCATCCCAGCGCAACGGCGTCGACACCCGGGCATCCGGAGTGGCCCGCACCGAGTACGCCGACGCGACCGTGCGGTCCTTGGCGTTCTGGTTGAAGTCGACGAACACCCCCTCGCGTTCCTCCTTCCACCAGCGGCTGGTCGCCGCCTCAGGCGCGCGCCGCTCGACCTCTCGTGCGACGGCCTGGGCGGCCAGCCGTACCTGGCGGAAGGGCCACCGCGCGGCGATCCGGGCGTAGACGTGGAAGCCCCGCGATCCCGATGTCTTGGGCCAGGCGACCAGGCCGTGGTCCTCGAGCACCTCGCGTGCCACCAACGCGACCTCGACGATCCGCCGCCACTCGACCCCGGGCATCGGGTCCAAGTCGATCCGCAGTTCATCGGGATGATCGAGGTCGGTGGCAAGCACCGCATGCGGATTGAGGTCGACGCAGCCGAGATTGATCACCCAGGCCAGTCCGGCGGCGTCCTGGATGACGGCCTCCTTTGCGGAAGTGCCCCGGGCATAGCGGAGTTCGGCCACGTCCACCCAGTCGGGCCGCTTCTGCGGGGCGCGCTTCTGGAACACCGCTTCGGTGCCGATGCCCTTGACGAAGCGTTTCAGGATCATGGGTCGGCCGGCCACGCCGCGCAGCGCCCCGTCGGCGACGGACAGGTAGTAACGGACCAGGTCGAGCTTGGTGTAGCCGCGGCCGCCTCGATCACTCGCGTCGGGGAAAACCACCCTGTCGGGATGGGAGATGGTGACCTTGCGTCCGGCCACCTCCAGCGACACGGGACCGGCCATGGGAGTTCATGGTAGTTCCGGGAGACGTGCCGACCGCCGTGCGACGGCCGTCACATATTGTGAGGTTTATGCCTAACCTCAGCGGCCTGACCGGGCAGACCCCAGCCAAGATCGGGGCGAAGATTCAGCAATACCTCGAACGCGGCTCCGCCGAATTGCACTACGTGCGCAAGATGATCGAATCGGGCGCCCTGCGGCTGGAGTCGCCGCTGAACTACGCCGGAATGGCAGCCGACATCCAGAAGTGGGGCGAGGTCGGCATGCTGCCGTCGTTCAACGCCAGGCGGCATCCGAACCGCGCGGCGCTCATCGACGAAGAGGGCGAGTTCACCTACAAGGAGCTCGACGACGCAGCCCACGCCGTGGCCAACGGGCTGCTGGCTAAGGGTGTGCGCGGCGGGGACGGTATCGCCATCCTGGCGCGCAACCACCGCTGGTTCCTCATCGCCAACTACGGCGCCGCCCGCGTCGGAGCCCGCATCATCTTGCTCAACAGCGAGTTCTCCGGGCCGCAGATCAAAGAGGTGTCGGAGCGCGAGGGCGCCAAGCTGATCATCTACGACGACGAGTACGCCAAGGCCGTCAGCCAAGCCGAGCCGCCGCTGGGCAAGCTGCGGGCTCTCGGCGTCAACCCCGATTCCGACGAGCCCTCGGGCAGCACCGACGAGACGCTGGCCGAGCTGGTCGCGCGCAGCAGCACGGCACCGGCCCCGAAGGCCAGCAAGCACGCGTCGATCATCATCCTCACCAGCGGGACCACCGGCACCCCGAAGGGGGCGAACCGTAGCGCCCCGCCCACCCTGGCCCCGATCGGCGGCGTCTTGTCGCACGTGCCGTTCAAGGCCAACGAGGTGACGTCGCTGCCGGCGCCGATGTTCCACGCGCTGGGCTATCTGCACGCCACCATCGCGATGTTCCTGGGCTCGACGCTCGTGCTGCGACGCAAGTTCAAGCCGCCGTTGGTGCTCGAAGATATCGAGAAGTACAAGGTGACGGCCATCGTTGTGGTGCCGGTCATGCTGTCGCGGATTCTCGATGCCATCGAAAAGATGGCGAAGAAACCCGATCTGTCCAGCCTGAAGATCGTGTTCGTCTCGGGGTCGCAACTGGGCGCCGAGCTGGCCACGCGCGCGCTCAAGGACATCGGGCCGGTCATCTACAACATGTACGGCTCTACCGAAGTCGCGTTCGCTACCATTGCCGGTCCGGAGGATCTGCAGTACAACCCCGCCACCGTCGGGCCCGTCGTCAAGGGCGTCAAGGTCAAGATCCTCGACGACAACGGAAACGAGCTGCCGCGGGGCGAGGTGGGGCGGATCTTCGTCGGCAACGCGTTCCCGTTCGAGGGCTACACCGGCGGCGGCAACAAGCAGATCATCGACGGCCTCTTGTCCTCGGGAGACGTCGGCTACTTCGACGAGCGCGGCCTGCTGTACGTCAGCGGCCGCGACGACGAGATGATCGTCTCCGGCGGTGAGAATGTGTTCCCCGCCGAAGTCGAGGATCTGATCAGCGGGCATCCCGACGTGGTGGAGGCCACCGCGATCGGCGTCGAGGACAAGGAATGGGGGGCCCGCCTGCGCGCCTTCGTGGTCAAAAAGCCGGACGCCACCGTCGACGAGGAAGGAATCAAGGTCTACGTGCGTGAACACCTGGCCCGCTATAAGGTGCCGCGCGACGTGATCTTCCTCGAAGAGCTGCCGCGCAACCCCACCGGCAAGATCCTCAAACGCGCGCTGCGCGAGTTCGAGGTCGAGTAGCGCGAGCAGACGTAAACGCCCCCAAATCCGTACGGATTTGGGGGCGTTTACGTCTGCTCGCGCGGCGGCCGTAATTGCGAAAATGAGTAAAAGCGTATTTCTGTCCTGACGTAGTTCAGTAGATCGCCTGTGAGCTGGATATATCGCGTGACGCGAGAATACTGTTCAACGTAACGCCGTAATTCTGTGAATCAGCAAAGCTGATACACAGAAGCCATTTTTAGGCCGACCAGATCACAATCGTAAATGGGGTAACTATCCTTGCGGATATTCGAATTGCCTTTGTACCATATCGATATGCGATAAATGTCATTTGAAACCGAGTTTCGAGCTATCGCATCTGTTTCAACATCGTGGAAGGAGTTGGCACATGTTGACTTCACTGCTAGGCGCCGGTGCGCTGACCGGAGCGATGCTGTTCGGCGCCATCCCCGTGGCGCAGGCCGCCGAGGTGCCCGCCCCGACGCCTAGCGTGGCACTTGCCGACATGCCCAACGGCGCGTCCGGCGTGCCCAACCTGCCCTGGACCGACGCGCGCAACCGCGCGGATCTCGGCCAGGTCGCCGCGCTGGACGACTGGTGGGGTCCCTGGTGGCCCTGGGGGCCCGGCTGGCGCGGTGGCTGGCATGGTGGGCCCGGATGGCACGATGGGCCCGGGTGGCATGGCGGGCCGGGGTGGCACGGTGGCTGGCATGGTGGGCCCGGGTGGCACGGCGGCCACGGGCGACACTAAGAGACGCCCGCCTACGGATCGCGGGGCAGGCCCAGCAGTCGTTCGGCGATGATGTTGAGCTGCACCTCCGACGTGCCGCCGTAGATGGTGGTGGCCCGGCTGGCCAATAGGTACTCGCCCCACTTGCCCGGCAACTGGTCGGTGTCGCCGATCGCGGCGTCGGTGCCGAAGGAGGACACCGCGAACTCCGCGTAACCCTGACCGGTGCGCATCGACAACAGTTTGGAGATCGCCGCCGACGGCATCGGGTCGCCGCCGGCCAGCGTCAACAGCGTGGAGCGCAAGTTGAGCAGCTTGGCGGCGTGACCCTCGGCGATCAGCTGCCCCGCGCGGTGCTGCGCGACCTGGTCGAACTGGCCTTCGAAGCGGTAATTGCGAACGAACTCGACGAACTCGGGCAGCGTGGCCAGGAAGTTCGAATCGCTGCTGCCGATCGATACGCGTTCGGCCGCAAGGGTGTTGCGGCTGACCTCCCAGCCGCGGTTCACCTCCCCGAGCACGTACTCGTCGGGGACGAACACGTCGTCGATGTAGACCGTGTTAAACATCTCGTGGCCGGTGATCTCACGCAGCGGCTTTACCTGTACGCCTTCGCTCTTCATGTCGAGCAGGAAGTACGTGATGCCGTTGTGCTTCGGAGCGTTCGGGTCGGTTCGTGCCAGGAGCGCACCCCATTGGGAGAACTGCGCTGCCGTCGTCCAGATCTTCTGGCCGGTGATGCGCCAGCCCCCGTCGACCCGGGTTGCCTTCGTGGACAGCCCCGCCAGGTCGGAACCGGCGCCGGGCTCGGAGAACAGCTGGCACCAGAAGATGTCGCCGCGAAAGGTCGGCGGCAGGAAGCGCTGTTTCTGCTCCTCGGTTCCGAACGCCACAATCGACGGCACGATCCATGCCGCGATGGCGATCTGCGGCCGTTTGACCCGCCCGGCGGTGAACTCCTGGGCGATGATGATCTGCTCGACTGGGCCGGCCGCCCGCCCCCACGGCTTGGGCAGATACGGCAGCACCCAACCCCCTTCGGCGATGGCGACCTTGCGCTGCTCGCGCGGCATCGACTTCAGCGCGGCCACCTCGGCCCGAATCTCGGCTCGCAGCTGCTCGGTTTCGGGATCTAGGTCGACGTCCACCGCACGCATGCCGGTGCTCGTCGCGGTGTCTACCACTTTTTGCGGGTGCGCGGAGGCGCGGCCGAAGCACGCCGCGAGCATGAGCGCCCGGCGGTAGTAGACGCCTGCGTCGTGTTCCCAGGTGAAGCCGATGCCGCCGTGCACCTGAATGCAGTCCTGCGCACATCGCTGAGCGGCCGTCGGCGCCAGCGTCGCCGCCACCGCGGCGGCGAACTCGACGTCCGGGCTGCCCTCGTCGATCGCGCGGGCGGCGTCCCACACCGCGGCGGTGGCCCGCTCGGTGTCGGCGATCATCTCGGCGCACTTGTGCTTGATGGCCTGAAACTGCCCGATCGGCCTGCCGAACTGTTCGCGGATCTTCGCGTATGCCGACGCGTTATCGGTCGCCCAGCGCGCCACGCCAACGGCCTCAGCCGACAGCAGGGTGAACATCAGGGCGTGGGCGGTTGTCATGCTCAGGTTGGTCAACACGGCATCGTCGCCGACCTCGACGGCGTTGGCTCGCACATGCGCGATGGGCCGCAGCGGATCCAGGCTTTTCGCCGGCTCGATCTCGAGCTGCTCGGCGCGCAGCACAACCCATTCCTCGCCGCTGTCGATCGCGACCGGCAGCAC
Source organism: Mycobacterium lacus (assembly GCF_010731535.1). NCBI lineage: Bacteria > Bacillati > Actinomycetota > Actinomycetes > Mycobacteriales > Mycobacteriaceae > Mycobacterium > Mycobacterium lacus. Next base: position 4,154,759 of record NZ_AP022581.1, on the reverse strand, counting down.
CAGCACGGATGCCTGGGCCGCCCCGGGAACCGCGCGAACCTCACCGCGGATCACTAGCGCATTGTCATTGGGGCCGTGCCGGGTCGCGGTCAATCCGGAATCCAGCGCGTACGCGGCGATGGCCGCCCCGGAAGCCAGCTCGGCAAGGACTTTGGCGCCCGCGTCATGCGCGGCGATCAGCGCGCTGGCGATCGCCGACGGCACGAACGGCCCGGGCACGGCGCCATAGCCGAACTCGGCGAGCACGATGGCCATCTCGAGGATGCCGAAACCCTGTCCGCCAACGGATTCGGCGAGATGCATGCCCTGCAGGCCTTGTTCGGCGGCGGCCTGCCAGTATGGCGGCGGGTTTTCGATCGGAGTTTCCATCGCTGCGTGCAGCACCTCGGACGGCGCCACCCGTACCACCAGGGATCGCACCGAATCGGCCAGGTCTTGATGCTCAGGAGTTATCGCGATCGGCATTGATTGCTTTTCCCATGCTTTCGGGGGCAGTTTCGGCCAGGCGTCTTCCAAGCTAACAACCGGCCGGTTGGTTGACCAGATCGGCCAGCGGTTTCCCGTCGTGCAGCAGCTGGGCCAGGCTTCGCAGCGGGTTTGCGGGCGCGATGGGTCGACCCCGAATCTTCTTTGGCAAGAGGGCAGTCCAGCATTTCGCCACCGGATGGGCGAGGACCCATAACGCCCGTCTCAGGGCCACCGTTGGTTGATCCACTTGGCGATGATGTCGGCCTGCTCGCTGCGCGCGCCCGGGGTGGTGAAGTAGTGATCGGTGTCGATCGTGTGCTGCGTCTTATCGCTGCTCGCCAACGCGTCGTAAATCCGCTGGGCGTCAGAAGGGAACACTCCGGTATCGGCCTCGGCGTTGATCACCAGGGCCGGGCAGCGGATGCGGGCCAGATGCGGCTCGGCTCGGGTTTGCGCCACCCGCAGGCTCCACATGCCCAGCCAGTTGCGCAGCGTGCAGGCGGCGGCGATGCCGTGCGCGGAGCGGTTCGCCTTGGCTGGGATGCCCGCGTAGCACCGGTTGGGCTTACGGTTGGTCGGCTCGATGCTGGGATCGACCATGCGCGGATCCGCCCAGGTTCGCATCACGCTGAACGGCCGGTCGGAAAACCCCGCAGCGCGAACACGTTTGAGCTCCGTCTCGGCCCAGTCGGTGATGGCGTGGTTACGCGCCGTTTGCGCCGAGCGGTAGCGGTTGAGGAACTCCGCTGTGTATGGTGGGCCGTTGTTCTCGTTGAACAGGTCGAGGTCGGGATCGGTGGCGACCGGATCGTTTTCGTCGACGACGGCGGCGTCCATCCAGGCGGTCAGGACATCCGGGCGCCCCAGATGGGCGGCGGTCGCGACGTAGCCGTCGGCGGGGAGCAACTCGCTCACCCCGGCCGCCGGCCGCATCCCCTCCAACGGGGTGACATTCGGTTCGACCGCCTGCGACTGGTAGGCGGCCAGCAACGAACCGCCACCAGAATTACCAAGCAGCACAACAGTTTCCACCCCCTGAACCTCGCGCAGCCAGTGCACCCCGACCCCGATGTCCACCAGTGCATGGTCCAGCAGAAAGCTGCTTTCGAAACCACGGAACCTGGTGTTCCACCCGAGGAATCCGATGCCGCGGATGGCGATGTAGTCGGCGAGGTAGTGCTCGGAGAAATCGATCTGGTAGTGCGTGGCGATCATCGCCACCTTCGGCTTGCGTCCCACCCCCCGGTGATACAGCCCCTGGCAGGGGTGCCCGCCGGCGCCGGCGCGCCCGGCGGTAGGCGACGGCAGTCCAACGAATTCGCGGATAACTCCCGGCGGGCTGTGACGAGTCAATTCGGCGATTCTCCTTGAGAGTAGATGGCACGGTAGTAGATGTTGGCCAGCGTCCGGACGCAGGCCGCGTCGTCGGGTTCACGGTGCCCGCTGAGCTGGATGTAGCAGAACTGGTTGAACATCGCCACGATCGCCTCGGCGATCAGCTGCGGGTCGTCGCCAGCGCAATACCCCTGCGCCTGGGCGCGTCTGACCGTCTCGGCGATGAAAGAGATTGGGATCGCGCATATCTCGGCCCAGTAGTGCGCGAAGTCCTCGTTGATCATCGCCAACTGCGACACGCTGATGATCTCCGCGAGCCGGTGGCGGTAGGTGTGCCAGTGGGCAGCGGCGGCCGCTTGCGCGCGCTCGCGGTTGGACAGGCCGTGCAGGGTCACCGACAGCGCGCGCTCGTTGGCTTCGTCCCGAAAGCGCAAGGCCCACTGACGGACCATCGCCTCTTTGGAGTCGTAGTAGTTGTAAAAGGATGCCGTCGAGCGGCCCGCTTCTGCTGCGATATCGGCGACGGTCGTCGCCAGGATGCCCTTGCGCGCGATGACCGTTCGGGCGGCGGTGTCGATCGCGGCCCGCGTGCGCCGGCCGCGGTGCGTCGGAAACTCGGCTGGCCGGCCGGCTTGTTTGGACACCGTCGACACCCGAGCGCGCCTCCTCGTCCCTGGAGCAAACCTGAACCTGATGTTAGATTCAGTTCTAGATCTTGGCCAGGGCCTGCTTATCCCGGGACCGATGGGAGCCGCAAAAATGATCAAGCCGCACAACGTCAACGCCGAGTTCGAACTCGGTGGGATCAACCATGTCGCGCTGGTGTGTTCGGACATGGCGCGCACCGTGGACTTCTACAGCAACATCCTCGGCATGCCGCTCATCAAGTCGCTCGATCTGCCCGGCGGTGCGGGACAGCACTTCTTCTTCGACGCCGGCAACGGCGACTGCGTCGCGTTCTTCTGGTTCGCCGACGCCCCCGATCGGGTGCCGGGCATCTCGTCGCCGGGTGCCATCCCGGGCATCGGGGACATCACCAGCGCGGTGAGCACCATGAACCATCTGGCGTTTCATGTGCCGGCCGAGAAGTTCGACGCCTACCGGCAGCGGCTCAAGGACAAGGGTGTGCGGGTCGGCCCCGTGCTCAACCACGACGAGAGCCCTGCGCAGGTGTCGGCGACGGTGCATCCCGGGGTGTACGTGCGTTCGTTCTACTTCCAGGATCCCGACGGCATCACGTTGGAATTCGCTTGCTGGGTCAAGGAATTCACCACGAGCGATACCCGGGCGGTGCCGAAGACCGCGGCCGACCGGCGACCTCCGTTAGCGGCGCGACGCTAGTCTGCACAATCGCCATCGATTCGGAGGATGTCCGACATGACTCACGCCATTTTGACCGATGTGCAAATCGCGAGCCTGACGCCCGAGCAGCGGCGGGAGCTGATTTCCCGGCTGGAGCAACCGCTGAACGAGCTGGTCGACCCGGCGGCCCTAATGCGGATGCGGCGGATCCGATTCGGCCTGATCGTCGGTGGCTCGATCGCATTGATGCCGTGGATCGTGTATCTCGCGCTGACGCTGCCGCAGAACTACGTGGCCCACAATTGGCCCGCCACCTGGGTCGGCTTCGACATTGTGCTGGTCGGCTTCATGGCGACGACGGCGGTGCTGGGCTACCTGCGCCGCCAACTGCTGCTGCTCACCGCCTTCACCACCGGGGTGCTGCTGATCTGCGACGCGTGGTTCGACATCATGACCGCCGGACCGGACGACTTCTGGTTGTCGGTGGGCACAGCGCTGCTCGCCGAGGTGCCGTTGGCGATCCTGATGATCACCGGCGCGCAGCGCATCATGCGACTTACCCTGATGCGCCTGTGGCTGTTGCATCCCGGGATGAGGTTGTGGCAGCTGCCGCTGTTGCCGTGAGGCCGTACAGCTTCGGTTCGGCGACCGCGTCGAGCAGCGTGGCCAGCTGGTCGACAAGCTCATCGGGCTGCAGTCGCACGTCCCCGTCCAGCCAGGCGCTGATGGTCTGTCCGACGCCGCCGACCGCGAAATGCGCCCCGGATTTGATGCGGTCATTTGCCGGTATGCGCAGCGCGTCGCCGGCATACTGACCCGACAGCATGGCGAACAGCGCGGTGGATTCGGCGCGCTTACGCATGACCACGGCGTTGGCCAGATGCGCGCCGAACAGCAGGCGTCCGATGCGGGCGTCATCGGCGATGGTCCGCACGATGTTGGCCATGCCCGCGCGGCTCTGCTCGCGGGCCGGTACCGCCGCCACCGCGGCCTGGGTGGTGGCGGCCAAATCGGCGATCACCCAATCGAAGACACCGCCGACGAATTCGTCCTTATCGGTGAAGCTTTCGTAGAAGTAACGGGCCGCCAGGCCAGCCCGGCCGCATATCCCGCGGACGGTCAGCTCGGAAATGTCCTGCTGGTCTGCCCCCAGCAGGTCGAGACCGGCGGCCAGCAGCCGGCCGCGCCGCTGAGCCAGCCGTTGCTTGGCCTCGATACCCCGGTACGGTCGTTGACTGGGCGTCATGGCCACCACCTTGACACACGTGTGGAATACCCGCCAATATTAGGAAACAAACGTTCGCACAATTAGCGAGACCTGACACGGCAGGCGGCATTCAGATGGCGATTCGCGAGACGATCCACCGGCCCGTCCCTCATGTCGAGCGGCCGATCGCCGACCCACCCCGTCGGGAACCGCCCACGCGCCGACGACGGGCTGCCAGTGACTACGGCTTGATGGGGGTTGCGCTGCTGGCCGGCCCGGCCAACGTGATCATGGAGCTCGCGCGTCCCGGCGTCGGGCACGGCGTCATGGAGAGCCGCGTCGAAAGCGGTCGAATCGACCGCCATCCGATCAAACGCGCGCGCACCACCTTCACCTACATCGCAGTGGCCAACGCGGGCACTGACGCCCAGAAGGAGGCCTTCCGCCGCGCCGTCAACGGTGCGCACGCCCAGGTTTACTCCACCCCCGACAGCCCGGTGTCGTACAACGCGTTCGACCCCGATTTGCAGCTGTGGGTGGCGGCCTGCATCTACAAGGGCGGCATCGATGTCTACCGCACCTTCGTCGGCGAGATCGACGACGAGGAGGCCGACCGCCTGTACCGCGAGGGCATGGCCCTGGGCACCACGTTGCAGGTGCCGCCGCAGATGTGGCCACCCGATCGAGCGGCCTTCGATCGGTACTGGCAGGAGTCGCTGGAGAAGGTCCACATCGACGACGCCGTCCGCGAATACCTGTATCCGATCGCGGTGTGCCGAATACGGGGGGTCGCGCTGCCGCGCGCAGTGCGCCGGCAGGCGGAAAGCCTCGCGCTGCTGATCACCACCGGCTTTCTGCCGCAACGGTTTCGCGACGAGATGCGGCTGCCATGGAACGCCGCGATGCAACGGCGGTTCGACCGGCTGATGGCCGTGGTGGGGGCGGTGAACCGCATGATGCCGCGGGTCGTCCGGCAGTTCCCGTTCAACCTGATGCTCTGGGACCTGGACCGGCGGATCAGGACCGGGCGTCCGCTGGTTTGACCAGCCCATCACCTTGGCGGGCGAATGTGACGCACCGAGGTGAACCGGGCGAAATCCCTGTCCAGGGTCACCACGGTGCAGTGGTGCTCGACGGCGATGGCCGCGAGTACCGCGTCGGGGAGTTGGTCGCCCGACGCATCGGCCTCGCCGCAGAGTTTGCGCAACAGCGTGAGGTGTCGCGGGCCGGGACTCGTCGGAAGGTGATGGGGTTGGCCGTTGACCGCGTCGATGAATGCGAACGCGTCCGGACGCGGTGACGGAATCTCGACGATGCGTCGATTCGTTGCCAGCCGGAGGAACGACGCCCACACCAGGTTCGGCACGGTGAACGGGTCGTCGGCCGCAAGCAGTCCATCGAACCGGGGCCGGACGGTTCGGTGATTCGGATGCTCGCCGCGGTGCGCGGCGAGCAGCACGTTGACGTCGAGAAGGAACATCGCTTGTTCGGTGGCCTATCCAGGCTCACTTCCGCGCGTTCAGTTCCAGGCCTCGTCGAGAACCTCGGACAACGCCGTATTCGAGGCCAGGTCGAGGCCTCGCCGCGGGCCGGTGCCGCCGTCGAAAACCGGGACGGTTGGCCGGTCGCCGCCGGTGTGGGCGGCGGCGAGCTCGCGGCGAAGGGCGTCCTCGATCACCGCGCCCAGCGACTGACCACGCTCGCGGGCTCGACGTTTGGCGGCAGCCAGTAGCTCGTCGGAGATCGACACGGTGGTGCGCATGATGACAACTGCAACGCATCGATAGCATCACACAGCCAGTTGTTAACGACAACCATTTTCAGTAAGCTTCGGGGCGGTTGCCGCGATTCTGCATCCGAGGTTTGTCTGTTGTGGCGCTGCACGTAGTTACCGGAAGGGCTGGCCGCCGTGGGGGCATGTGTCGAAGCGTTGACTGACCGCGTCGTGCCGGCGTCGGCGGACGATCCGGCCGGGCGCGGCCTGCCGTGACGGCCCCAATGTGGATGGCGTCGCCACCAGAGGTGCATTCCGCGCTGCTCAGCAGCGGCCCCGGACCAGGATCACTCGTGTCGGCCGCGGCGGCCTGGTCGGCGCTCAGCGACGAATACACCGCCGCGGCGGACGAACTCACCGTATTGCTGGGGGCGGCCCAGGCCGGTGCGTGGCAGGGGTCCACTGCCGAGCGGTATGTGGCCGCCCACGTGCCGTACTTGATGTGGTTGACGCAGGCGAGTACGACCAGCGCGGCCGCGGCCGTCCAGCATGAGGCGGCGGCCGCCGCGTACACCACGGCATTGGCCGCCATGCCGACGCTGGCCGAACTCGCCGCCAACCACGTCATCCACGGGGTGTTGGTGGCGACGAATTTCTTTGGGCTCAACACGATTCCGATCGCGCTCAACGAGGCCGACTACGTGCGGATGTGGATCCAGGCGGCGACCACGATGGCGACCTACCAGGCGGTGTCCGACGCGGCGGTTGCGTCAACTCCGCCGACCGCCCCGGCGCCACAGATCGTGACAGCCGAGGCGGCCGAGGATGACCACGACCACGGTGGCGACGCCACCCCGGTCGACTACTTCGTCGCGGAGGTCTTGCGCATCATCAGCGGTGGCCGCCTGATTTGGGATCCTGCCGAAGGCACGATGAACGGAATCCCCTTCGAGGACTACACGAACGCGGCCGAACCGATCTGGTGGGTTGTTCGTGCCATTGAATTCAGCAAGGACTTTGAGACGTTTGTCCAGGAACTGTTTACACATCCGGAAGAGGCTTTGCAGGCCTATTTCGAACTTCTGTTTTTCGACTACCCAGAGCACATCGTGCAGATTGTGCAGGCGCTAAGCCAGTCCCCGCAGTTGCTTGCGGTCGCACTCGGCTCCGTCATCTCCAACTTGGGCGCGGTTACTGGTTTCGCGGGGCTGTCCAGCCTAGCTGGCATTCAGCCTGCGGCAATCCCCGCGGTGGCGCCGCCGGCGGTCCCGCCCGCGATGCTGCCTTCCGTCGCGATGGCCCCAACCGTCGCGGCGCCGGCCGCGGCGCCCGCGTCGGCGGCCACTGCCGCGTCCGCGCCCGCGGCGAGCACCGTCGCCAGCGCCGCACCAACACCGCCCACCGCCGCCGGCGGGGTGGGTTTCGGCTACCCCTACGTCGTGGGTCCTCCCGGCATCGGCTTCGGCACCGGGATGAGCACCAGCGCCAGTGCCAGCGCCAAGAGGAAAGCCCCGGAGCCCGATAGCGCCGCATTGGCTGCCGCGGCCGCCGCACGAGAACAGGCGCGAGCGCGGCGGCGACGGCGCGCCACGCGACGGGGATACGGCGACGAGTTTATGGACATGAACGTCGATGTCGACCCCGACTGGGGCGAACCGCAGGGTGGTGAGCCGGAGGTGTCGGCCTCCGATCGCGGTGTCCGAAATCTGGGCTTCGCAGGCACGGCACGCAAGGAAACGAGCGGCGCAGCCGCGGGCTTGACCACACTGGCCGGCGATGAGCTCGGTGGCGGCCCGACGCTGCCGATGGTCCCGGGCACGTGGAACCCGGACGAGACCGGCGAGCACCCGGCGTAGGGTCGGTTGCGTGCGTAGCGAAGGTGATACCTGGGACATCACAACAAGTGTCGGCTCGACGGCGTTATTCGTAGCGACAGCGCGAGCGTTGGAGGCGCAAAAACCCGACCCGCTGGCCGTCGACCCCTATGCGGAGTTGTTCTGCCGTGCCGTTGGCGGTTCCTGGGCCGACGTGCTGGACGGCAACGCACCCGACCACCAGTTGCTGACCGACGATTTCGGCAAGCATTTCGTCAACTTCCAGGGCGCCCGCACCAGGTACTTCGACTCCTACTTCCGCCGGGCCGCCGATGCCGGCGCCCGTCAGGTAGTCATCCTGGCGGCGGGACTGGACTCCCGCGCCTACCGGCTGCCGTGGCCGGACGGGACCACCGTCTTCGAATTGGACCGGCCGCAGGTTCTCGATTTCAAGCGCGAGGTCCTCAGCGGCCATGGCGCCCAACCGCGCGCTGACCGTCGCGAGATCGCTGTCGATCTTCGCGACGATTGGCCACAAGCCTTGCGAGACACGGGTTTTGATTCCGGTCAGCGCTCGGCTTGGATTGCCGAGGGCCTATTGTTCTATCTGCCGGCGAGCGCTCAGGAACAACTGTTTACGGGCATCGACGCCCTGGCCAGCCCCGGCAGCCACGTCGCGGTTGAGGATGGCGCTCCGCTCCCCGCGGACGAATTTGCTGCCAAACTCGAGGAGGAACGCGTTGCCGTCGCCGAGGGCGCGCAGGGCCCGTTTTTCCAATTGGTCTACAACGAACGATGCGCGCCGGCCACCGAGTGGTTTGGGAAGCGCGGTTGGGCGGCGGTGGGCACGCCGTTGAATGACTACCTGCGCGAGGTGGCGCGACCGGTGCCGGGCCCGGATTCTGAGGCCGCGTCGATGTTCGCGCGGAACACCCTCGTCAGTGCCACCAAGACGGCGCATTAGTTAGAACCATATTTGCCAGAAATGTGAATATCGTCACCGGCCGGGAACTTTTCCCGGCCGGCCGGTGACTACTGCCTACGTGCTAGTCGCGCCGCCCGCCTGCGAGGGACGTCGAGGATGACGGGGCCGGTGTGGATGGCCGTGCCGCCCGAGGTCCATTCGGCCCAGCTCAGCAACGGTCCGGGGCCGGGCGGCCTGTTGGCCGCGGCCGGGGCCTGGCGCTCGTTGAGCGCCACGTACGCGGCGGCGGCCGACGAACTCATGGACATCCTGGGCGCGGTGCGGACCGTGGCGTGGCAGGGGCCAACCGCCGCCCGGTATGTGGCGGCGCATGTGCCCTACCTGGCGTGGCTGATGCGGTCCGAGGCCAACGCCGCCGAGGCGGCCGCCCGGCACGAGACCGCTGCCGCGGCGTACACCACGGCGTTGGCCGCGATGCCAACGTTGGCGGAGCTGGCCGCCAATCATGCGATCCATGCGGTGTTGGTGGCGACGAACTTCTTCGGGATCAACACCATCCCCATCGCGCTCAACGAGGCCGACTACGTGCGGATGTGGGTCCATGCGGCCACCACGATGGCCACCTATCAGGCGGTGTCCGGGGCAGCGGTGGCAGCAGCGCCGCCGACCGATCCGGCGCCCGAGATCGAGACGATGCACGCCAATCACGGCGACGATGACGGCCACGACCACGGCGGCGGCATCGTCGACAACGACACCGGCGACCCGACGCAGTGGAATTGGTGGGTGAATCGGATCACCGAAATCACGCAAACCCTGGCCAGGGACCTCGAAGAGTTTCCGGAGAACCCATCCGCGGCACTATCACAGATTCAGAACGACATACCGCTACTGGTGGCCGATGAGATCGAGCACCTGGGCGAAGCGCTCATCACCTTCGGCCCGCAACTGCAGGCGCTCGCGTTGACCGCGCCGGCGGCGAACGTCGCGGTCGTGGGCGGTGCCGCCGGATTGAGCGGGCTGGCCGGGATTCAGCCCGGCGCCGTCCGCGCGGCGACTGCGCCGATGCCCGGGGCACCCGAGCCCACCCTGGCAGCCGTCGGGGGTTCGCCGGTCGTGACCACCGCACCCGCTCCAGGCCCGGCGCCGGCCTCGGCACCGTCGGTCGCTCCAGCGCCGGCGTCGGCCACGGCCGCGGTTCCGCCACCGGCGGCCCCTGGCCTCGGCGGTCCCGCCTACCCCTATCTCGTGGGCGGTCCCGGCATTGGTTCCGACACCGGGATGGGCGCGAGCGCACGACGGAAGGCGCCGGAACCCGACAGCGCCACGACCCCGGCCGCGGCCGCGGCGTCGGCGCCGGGAAAAGGGCGGGCCCGTCGACGCCGGCGCGCCGGCATGACTGGAGACCAGCGCGGCTATCGGTACGAGTTCCTGGATCCGGAGTCGGAGATGGCTGCCGAGCCGAGTCCTTCGGCGGAGCGCGTGTCGGATCAGGGCGCGGGCACCCTCGGGTTTGCTGGGACGACGCGCCGGGACGCCGAGGTTGCGGGGCTGGCGACGCTACCCGGTGACGGGTTCGGCGGCGGGCCGGTCGAGCCGATGGTGCCGGGCACCTGGGGGCGGTGCAGCGGCAGGCTTGATAATGAAAATCATATTCAATAACCTCCAGGAAGCGTCCGGGCTGCGTCTATAGCCATCAGCAACAATTGACAAGGGGTATATTGCGTGCAGATCCATATTCCGGCGCATGCGTCGAGGAACCACTCCTCAGTGAACCCGCCAGTGGAGGAATGTTTGTCATCGGGCCGCAAGACATGCAGGTCAGTGCCGTCAGAAGGGCGGCTGGACAGTGAATCGACCGGGCTCGAACGGCTCGACAGTTAGCTTATGCAATGCTAACTTCAGGCGGGTCAGGTCAGGCAATACGAGGTGCAGGAGACGCGGCCGTGGAACGCGGTGACATCGGCATGCTTGCGGTTCAGCCCGTCGCGTACCGGTCGAACGGCAAGGTAGACGCCGACGTCGTCAGCCGATTCGCCACCTGCTGCCGGGCGCTCGGCATCGCGGTCTATCAGCGTCAACGTCCGCCCGACCTGGCAGCCGCCCGGTCGGGCTTCTCGGCGCTTACCCGCATCGCCCATGACCAGTGCGACGCGTGGACCGGCTTGGCTGCCGCGGGCGACCAGTCCATCGGAGTGCTTGAAGCCCTTTCGCGGACCGCGGCCACGGCCGGCGTGTTGCAGCGTCACGTGGAGCTGGCGCACGAGGCCATGGGGTTTCTCTACGACACCGGGCTGTATCTGCGGTTTCGTGCCACCGGTCCGGACGACTTCCACCTTGCGTATGCCGCGGCGCTGGCTTCATCAGGGGGGGCCGGGGAGTATGCCAAGGCCGACCGATTGGTTGGTGACATCACGGGGCGCCGCCCCAACTGGCGTGAGGCGCGTTGGGTCGCGGTCGTCATCAATTACCGTGCGCAGCGCTGGTCGGACGTCGTCAAGCTGCTCACCCCGATCGTCAACGACCCCGATCTGGACGAGGCCTTCGCACACGCCGCCAAGATCACCCTCGGCATCGCGCTCGCACGGCTGGGCATGTTCGCCCCCGCACTGTCGTATCTCGAGGAGCCCGAGGGCCCTGTCGCCGTCGCGGCGGTTGACGGTGCGCTCGCCAAAGCGCTGGTGCTGCGTGCGCACGTCGACGAGGAGTCGGCAAACGAAGTGCTGCAGGACTTGTACGCTGCCCATCCCGAGAACGAACAGATCGAGGAGGCGCTGTCCGACACCAGTTTCGGTATCGTCACCACAACCGCGGGTCGAATCGACGCCCGCAGCGACCCGTGGGATCCTGGCACCGAGCCCAGCGCGGACGACTTCGTCGACCCCGCCGCCCACGAACGCAAGGCGGCGCTGCTGCACGAGGCCGAACGCCAGCTCGCCGAATTCATCGGGCTCGACGAGGTCAAGAACCAGGTCTCACGGCTGAAGAGTTCGGTGGCCATGGAACTGGTGCGCAAACAGCGTGGGCTCACGGTAGCGCAGCGCACCCACCACCTGGTCTTCGCCGGACCGCCCGGCACCGGCAAGACCACCATTGCCCGGGTGGTCGCCAAGATCTATTGCGGCCTGGGCCTTTTGAAGCGGGAGAACATTCGGGAGGTACATCGCGCCGACCTCATCGGTCAGCACATCGGCGAGACCGAGGCCAAGACCAACGCGATCATCGACAGCGCACTGGACGGGGTGCTGTTCCTCGACGAGGCCTACGCCTTGGTGGCCACCGGCGCCAAGAACGACTTCGGTTTGGTGGCCATCGACACGCTGCTGGCCCGGATGGAAAACGATCGGGACCGGCTGGTGGTCATCATCGCCGGTTACCGGGCCGACCTGGACAAGTTCCTGGACACCAACGAGGGCCTGCGGTCACGGTTTACCCGCAACATCGACTTCCCGTCCTACACGTCGCACGAGTTGGTGGAGATCGCGCACAAGATGGCCGAACAGCGCGACAGTGTGTTCGAGCAATCCGCGCTCGATCACATGGAGGCTCTGTTCGCCAAGCTGGCATCGTCAACGACGCCCGACACCAATGGAATCGAACGGCGCAGCCTCGACATCGCGGGCAACGGCCGCTTCGTCCGCAATATTGTCGAACGCTCCGAGGAAGAACGGGAATTCCGGTTGGACCATTCAGAACATGCCGGAACCGGTGAATTCAGCGACGACGAGTTGATGACCATCACCGACGAGGACGTCAGCAAGTCGGTAGAGCCGCTGCTGCGCGGCCTCGGGCTGTCGGTGCCGGCATGACGAGTAACGAGCCGGACGGCGAATGGGCGGGGGCACGGCGTTCGTTCGCGTCGCGGACCCCGGTCAACGACAACCCCGACAAGGTGGTCTACCGCCGCGGCTTCGTCACCCGCCACCAGGTGACGGGCTGGCGGTTCGTGATGCGCCGGATCGCCGCCGGGATAGCCCTGCACGACACCCGGATGCTCGTCGACCCGTTGCGCTCCCAGTCGCGCGCGGTCGTGATGGGCGCACTGATAGTGATCTCCGGCCTGGCGGGTTGCTTCGTGCTCACACTGATCCGGCCCAACGGCCAAGTGGGTAACAATGCGGTGCTCGCCGATCGGTCGACCGCGGCCTTGTATGTGCGGGTGGGCGACGAGCTGCACCCGGTGCTCAACCTCACCTCGGCGCGCCTGATCGTCGGCCACCCGGTCAACCCCACGACGGTGAAAAGTGCTGAGCTGGACCGGTTTCCGCGCGGCAACCTGATCGGCATTCCGGGCGCGCCGGAGCGGATGGTGCAGAACACCTCGCGCGACGCGAACTGGACGGTGTGCGATGCCGTGAGCGGGAGTTCCGGGGCCGCGCACAGCCTTGGCGTCACGGTCATCGCCGGCCGCCCCGACAGCAGCGGTGCACGCGCGGCCACGCTCGGATCGCGGCAGGCGGTGCTGGTTGATAACGGCGCCGGCACCTGGTTGCTGTGGGACGGCAAGCGCAGTCAGATCGACCTGGCCGACCACGCGGTCACGAATGCCTTGGGGCTGGGTGTTGACATACCCGAGCCTCGGCCTATCGCGCCTGGGCTGTTCAATACGATGCCCGAGGCGCCGCCACTCACGGCGCCGGCCATCCCCAACGCCGGCAACCCCCCGAGCTTCCCGGTGTCCGCGCCGATCGGCGCGGTGGTCGTGTCCTACGCGGTAGACAGGACCGCGTCCGACGCCGTGCTGTACTACGCGGTGCTGCCGGATGGCCTGCAGCCCATCTCACCGGTGCTGGCCGCGATCCTGCGTAACACCAATTCCCATGGGCTGGACCAGCCGCCGCGGCTGGGCGCCGATCAGGTCGCCCGGCTGCCCGTGTCGCGGATGCTGGACACCACGCGTTACCCCGCCGAGCCGGTCAGCCTGGTCGACGCGGCGCGCGCCCCCGTCACGTGCGCGTACTGGAGCAAGCCGGCCGGGGCCGCCACCAGCACGCTGAGCCTGATGTCCGGTGCGGCCCTGCCGGTGCCCGACGCGGTGCGCACCGTCGAACTGGTCGGCGCGAGTGCCGGCGGCGGCTCCCAGGGCGGAGGCGCGATAGCCACTCGAGTCGCGCTGGCGCCGGGCACCGGCTACTTCACCCAGGCAGTGGGAGCCGGCGCGGCCGCGCCGGCGGCCGGGTCGTTGTTCTGGGTCTCCGACGCCGGGGTGCGCTACGGCGTCGACACCGAGGCCGAGAACACGCCGGGAGCCGCCGGACACAGCAAAACGGTTGAGGCCCTTGGTTTGACGGCGCCACCGGTCCCCATCCCGTGGTCGATCTTGTCGCTGTTCGCGTCCGGCCCGACGCTGTCGCGCGCCGACGCCCTGCTGGCCCACGACAGCCTGCCGTCCGACAGCAGGCCCGCTCGCGCGGTGTCGTCCGAAGGAGGGGGGCCCCGATGAGCCGACTGATCTTTGAGGCCCGGCGGCGGTTACCGGCGCCCGGCACCCGCAAGGGCACCATCACCATCGAGGCGCCGCCCCAGCTGCCCCGGGTGATTCCGCCCTCGCTGCTGCGACGCGCGATGCCCGTCATGATCGTGCTCCTCATTGTCGGCATGATCATCGCGCTGGTCGCCACCGGGATGCGGGTCATCTCGCCGCAGACCTTGTTCTTCCCGTTCGTGCTCTTGCTGGCGGCCACCTCGCTCTACCGCGGCAACGACAGAAAGATGCGCACCGAGGAGGTCGACGCCGAACGGGCCGACTATCTGCGTTACCTCTCGGTGGTCCGCGACAACATCCGGACCCAAGCCGCCGCGCAGCGGACGGCCGCGCAGTGGTCGCATCCCGACCCGGCAACACTGGTAGCCGTGCCGGGCTCCCGCCGCCAATGGGAGCGCGACCCGCATGACCCCGACTTCCTGGTGGTGCGGGCCGGTCGGCACTCGGTGCCGCTGGCCACCGCGCTTCGGGTCAACGATGCCGCCGACGAGGTCGACCTGGAACCGGTGTCGCACAGCGCCTTACGCAGCCTGCTCGACACCCAGCGCACCGTCCGCGACGTGCCGACCGGCATCGACCTGGCCAAGGTTTCGCGGATCACCGTCCTCGGGGATGCCGAGGAAGTGAGAGGCGCGGTGCGTGCCTGGATCGCCCAGGCGGTGACCTGGCACGATCCCACGGTGCTGGGGGTCGCGTTGGCCACCCGCGATCTGGAGGGCCGCGACTGGTCGTGGCTGAAGTGGTTGCCGCACGTGGACATTGCCGGCCAGGTTGATGGTGTCGGCCCGGCCCGCTACCTGACGACAGACCCCGACGAGCTGGTCGCGCTGCTGGGCCCGGCGCTCGCCGACCGGGCCGCGTTCTCCGGCCAGCCGGCGGACGCGTCGCGGCACTTGCTGATCGTCGTCGATGACCCCGACTACGACCTGGACGCCTCGCCGCTGGCCGTCGGCCGGGCAGGGGTCACGGTGCTGCACCGCTCCGCCAGACCGCCACACCGCGAACAGTATTCAGACCCCGAAAAGCCGATCCTGCGCGTCGCGAACGGTGCCATCCAACGCTGGCAGACCGGCGGCTGGCAGCCCTACATCGACGCCGCCGACCGGCTCGGCGCCGACGAGGCGTCCCACCTGGCCCGCCAGCTGTCGCGGTGGGACTCCAACCCGACGCACGCCGGGCTGCGCTCGGCGGCCACCCGCGGCGCCACCTTCACCACG
The DNA here is from genome assembly GCF_010731535.1 of Mycobacterium lacus. Classification (NCBI taxonomy): domain Bacteria; kingdom Bacillati; phylum Actinomycetota; class Actinomycetes; order Mycobacteriales; family Mycobacteriaceae; genus Mycobacterium; species Mycobacterium lacus. Next base: position 4,139,292 of record NZ_AP022581.1, on the reverse strand, counting down.
CTGCTGTCTATCCCGGACGCGTCCCGGCTGGATGTGCCCACGCTGTGGGCGCCGCGAACCCGCGACGAGGAGCTGCGCGTCCCGATCGGTGTCACCGCGACCGGCGAGCCGCTGATGTTCGACCTCAAGGACGAGGCCGAGGGCGGGATGGGTCCGCACGGCCTGATGATCGGCATGACCGGTTCCGGCAAGTCGCAAACCCTGATGTCGATCCTGTTGTCGCTGTTGACCACCCACTCGGCGGATCGGCTGATCGTCATCTACGCGGACTTCAAGGGTGAGGCCGGCGCCGACAGCTTCCGCAACTTCCCGCAGGTTGTCGCGGTGATCTCGAACATGGCCGAGAAGAGGTCGCTGGCCGACCGGTTCGCCGACACCCTGCGCGGTGAGGTCGCCCGTCGCGAGACGGCGCTGCGGGAGGCCGGCCGCCGGGTTCAGGGCAGCGCGTTCAACTCGGTGACCGAGTATGAGAACGCGGTGGCGGCCGGACACGATTTACCGCCCATCCCAACGTTGTTCGTCGTCGCTGACGAGTTCACCCTGATGCTGGCCGACCACCCGGAATACGCGGAACTGTTCGACTATGTGGCCCGCAAGGGCCGCTCGTTCCGCATCCACATCCTGTTCGCTTCGCAGACGCTGGACGTCGGCAAGATCAAAGACATCGACAAGAACACCTCCTACCGAATCGGCTTGAAGGTGGCCAGCGCCAGTGTTTCCCGCCAGATCATCGGGGTGGAGGACGCCTACCACATCGAGTCCGGCAAGGAACACAAGGGCGTGGGTTTCTTGGTGCCCGCCCCCGGTGCCGCCCCGATCAAGTTCCGCAGCACGTATGTCGACGGCATCTACGAACCGCCACGGACATCCAAAGCCCTTGTCGTGCAATCTACTCCGGAGCCGAAGCTGTTTACCGCCGGTTTGGTGGAGGCGGATCCGGATACGGTAATCTCCGGCGGCGAGGAAGACGAACCCGCCGGACCACCGCGCAAGCTGATCGCGACCATCGGCGAGCAATTGGCGCAATACGGCCCGCGGGCGCCGCAGTTGTGGCTGCCGCCGCTCGACGATCCGATTCCGCTGACAGCGGTGCTAGCGCGGGCCGGGGTGCCGCAACGGCGATGGCGCTGGCCGCTCGGTGAGATCGACAAGCCCTTCGAGATGCGTCGTGACCTACTCGTGTTCGACGCGAGGTCGTCGGCCGGAAACATGGTGATTCACGGTGGCCCGAAGTCCGGCAAATCCACTGCGCTGCAGACCTTTATCCTGTCCGCGGCCAGCCTGCATTCACCGCACGAGGTGACCTTCTATTGCCTGGACTACGGCGGCGGGCAGTTGCGCGCGCTCGAGGACCTGGCGCACGTCGGCAGCGTCGCGTCGGCGCTGGAACCCGAACGCATCCGTCGCACCTTCGGCGAACTGGAGCAGCTGCTGCTATCGCGCCAGCAGCGCGAGGTGTTCCGGGAAAGGCGGGGCAGTGATCTTTCGGGCTCACCGCACGCTGACGGTTTCGGCGAGGTGTTCCTGGTCATCGACAACCTCTATGCCTTCGGCCGCGATAACACCGACCAATTCAACACCCGAAATCCGTTGCTTGCCAAGGTAACTGAACTTGCCAATGTGGGACTGGCGTACGGCATCCACGTGATCATCACAACCCCGAGCTGGTTGGAGGTGCCACTGGCGATGCGCGACGGTCTCGGGCTACGCCTCGAACTCAGGTTGCACGACGCGCGGGACAGCAACGTGCGGGTGGTTGGGGCACTACGCCGCCCTGCCGACACCGTCCCGCATGACCAGCCGGGCCGAGGGCTGACCATGGCCGCCGAGCATTTCCTGTTTGCGGCTGCGGAGCTGGACCAGGTTGCCGTGATCAACGCGCGCTACCCCGGGTTGGCTGCTCCACCGGTGCGGTTGTTGCCCACCAACCTCGCGCCCGAAGAGGTCGGCGCCGTCTACCGCGGCCCGGATCAGATCGTGATCGGCCAGCGCGAAGAAGACTTGTCGCCCGTGGTGCTCGACTTCGCCGAGAACCCGCTGCTGATGGTCTTCGGTGACAGCAAGTCGGGAAAGACCACGCTGCTACGCCACCTGATCCGCGCGATCCGCGAGCACGCCGACGCCGACCGAGTGGCATTCACGGTGCTGGACCGGCGGTTACACCTCGTCGACGAGCCGTTGTTCCCCGACAACGAATACACCGCCAACGTGGACCGGATCATCCCGGCGATGCTCGGGCTGGCGAACCTGATCGAGTCCCGGCGCCCACCGGCGGGCTTGCCGGCGGCCGAACTGTCTCGGTGGAGCTTTGACGGTCATACCCACTACCTGATTATCGACGATGTCGACCAGATACCGGATTCGGCGGCGTTGAGCGGCCCCTACATCGGTCAGCGACCGTGGACCCCGCTGATCGGCCTCCTCGGGCAGGCCGCCGAGCTGGGGCTGCGGGTGATCGTCACGGCGCGGGCCACCGGTTCGGCGCACGGGCTGATGACCAACCCGTTGCTGCGCCGGTTCAATGACCTGCAGGCGACCACGCTGATGCTCGCCGGAAATCCGGCCGACAGCGGAAAGATCCGGGGCCAGCGTTTCAGCCGACTGCCCGCGGGACGGGCGATTCTGTTGGACGACAGCGATAGTCCGACATACGTGCAGCTGGTCAACCCGCTGGTCGGCGAGGCCGCGGTGTTTGGTGAAACGCAACAGAAGGGGAGTTAGTGATGACGTTGCGAGTGGTTCCCGAGGGGCTGGCGGCGACCAGCGCGGCGGTGGAAGCGCTGACGGCGCGGCTGGCGGCCGCGCATGCCGGCGCCGCGCCCTTGATCACCGCGGTCGTGCCGCCGGCGGCGGATCCGGTGTCGCTGCAGACCGCGGCCGGGTTCAGCGCTCAGGGCTTTCAGCACGCCGCCGTCGCCGCCCAGGGGGTTGAAGAGCTGGGACGCGCCGGTGTCGGTGTCGGCGAATCCGGCGCCAGTTATCTCGCGGGTGATGCCGCGGCCGCCGCTACGTACGGCATCGCGGGCGCCTGACGGTGACTGGGCCCATCTGGATCGCTTCGCCGCCGGAGGTGCATTCGGCGTTGCTGAGTAGTGGTCCGGGTCCGGGGCCGCTCTTGGCGGCCGCCGCGGCCTGGAACTCGCTCAGCGCCGAATATGCTTCGGCGGCAGCGGAACTCAGCGGGCTGCTGGACGCGGTTCAAGCGGGGGCGTGGCAAGGGCCGAGCGCCGAGCGGTACGTGGCCGCACATGCGCCGTATCTCGCGTGGTTGATGCAGGCCAGCGCCGACAGCGCCGGGGTGGCGGCCCAACACGAGGCGGCCGCGACCGCCTACAGCACCGCCCTGGCGACCATGCCCACCCTGATGGAGCTGACCGCCAACCACGTCATTCACGGGGTGTTGGTAGCGACGAATTTCTTTGGGCTCAACACGATTCCGATCGCGCTCAACGAGGCCGACTACGTGCGGATGTGGATCCAGGCCGCCACCACCATGAGCCTTTACCAGGCCGCCTCCGGCGCGGCCCTGGCCTCCGCGCCGCGCACCGGCCCGGCACCGACCATCGTGAATCCCGGTGCGGGGGAGGCCGGTAACGTCGCGGCCAGCGCCGCCCAGGCGGAGGCCGGCCAGGCGGCCGCGACGTTCGACCCATGGCAGTTCCTCTGGCAGCTGCTGCAAGATGTGTGGCACGCGTACCTGAACTCCTTCCTGTGGATGTACGAAGAAATCTGGAAGTTCCTGCAGGATCCCATCGGGAACACGATCAAGATCATCGTGGCGTTCCTGACGAATCCGATTCAGGCCTTGATCACCTACGGCCCGCTGTTGTTCGCGATCGGCTACCAGATTTTCTTCAACGTGTTCGGCAACGCCTTTTGGGCCACGGTGCTGAGTTCGCCGCTGTGGTTGCCGCTCGGGCTCAGCCTGGGCCTGAGCACGATCGCGTTGCTGCCTGTACAGATTGCGCCGCTTGCCGTGCCGGCGGCTGGGGCGCCGTTGCTCGCCGCCACCGCGGGAAAGGTATGGCCGGTGGCCGGCATGGCTCCCACGGCGGCGAGCGCCGCTGGAGCCCCGGCGTCGGTGGCGACGGCGGGTGCGGGTGCGGCTGCCGCGCCGGCACCGGCGCCGGCGACCGTGAGCCTCGCCTATGCGGTTGGCGCCGCCGGTGATTGGGGACCGGGCTTCGGGCCGACGCTGGGTCCGCGCAGTGGCGTCAAGGCGCCGGCGGCAACCATCCCGGCGGCCGGTGCGGCGGCCGTGAGCCGGGCGCCATCACGCGCGCGGCGGCGCAGGCGGACAGAAATGCGCGACTATGGCGACGAATTTCTGGATATGGACTCCGATATCGGTGTCACTCCCGATTACGGCGCACAGGCTTCCGACCGAGGAGCGGGTCCGCTGGGGTTCGCCGGAACCGCGGCCAAAGACGTCGCAACGCAGGCGGCGGGTTTGACGATGCTGGCCGGCGACGAGTTTGGTGGTGGCCCGCGGATGCCGATGGTGCCGGGAACCTGGGAGCCGGGCGACGCGGGTCGTCGCCCATGCCCCGGGCCGGGGAGAGGGGGTCCAGAAAGCTAGCGAAACAATTCACGGCGTAACAGTCCGTAGTCGCAATCCGAATCGAAAGGGAATGCCATGAGTCTCTTGGATGCCCATATTCCGCAGTTGGTGGCCTCGCAGTCGGCGTTTGCCGCCAAGGCGGGGTTGATGCGCCACACGATCGGTCAGGCCGAGCAGTCGGCGATGTCGGCGCAGGCGTTTCACCAGGGGGAGTCCGCGGCGGCGTTTCAGGCCGCCCATGCCCGGTTTGTCGCCGCGGCCGCCAAGGTCAACGCCTTGCTGGATCTCGCGCAGGCCAACCTGGGGGATGCCGCGGGCACCTATGTGGCCGCCGATGCCGCCGCCGCGTCCAGCTACACCGGGTTCTAAAGCCGCCCGTTACTGATTATCGAAAGGGTTTGTGATGTCGCAGATTATGTACAACTACCCGGCGATGATGGCCCATGCCGGGGACATGTCGGGGTATGCGGGCACGCTGCAGAGCCTGGGCGCCGATATCGCCAGCGAGCAGGCCGCGCTGTCGAATGCCTGGCAGGGTGATACCGGGATCACCTATCAGGGTTGGCAGGCGCAGTGGAACCAGGCCCTAGAGGACCTGGTGCGGGCCTATCAGTCGATGGCTAGCACGCATGAGGCCAACACCATGGCCATGATGGCCCGCGACGGCGCCGAAGCCGCCAAATGGGGCTAGCCCGTTCGTCGGTTAGCTAGATGCAAACAGCACCCAACGCCGTCGAGCTGACGGTCGATCACGCCTGGTTCATCGCCGAAACCATTGAAGCGGGCAGCTTTCCGTGGGTGCTGGCAATCACCATGCCGTATTCCGATGCCGCGCAACGGGAAGCGTTCTTCGATCGGCAGAAAGCGGAACTGACCCAGATCGGTCTGTTGTCGGACGATGGGTCAATCAATCCGGCCGTCGCCGACTGGATCCGTGTGGTGTGCTTTCCCGATCGGTGGCTCGACCTGCGCTACGTGGGGCCCGCCTCGGCCGACGGTTCAGGCGAGCTGCTGCGCGGCCTGGTCGCGCAGCGTGCCGCCGAAAACGGCGGGACTTCCAAGCCCTCGAAGACGATCGTCGCGCTGCGTAACGCCCAGTTGATCACGTTTACCGCAATGGATATCGATGATCCCTGGGCGTTGGTTCCGGTCCTCGGTGTCGGCCTGGCGCAGCGGCCGCCCGCGCAGTTCGACGTGTTCAGCATGCCGACGCGGGTCGGAGCCCGGGCCGACGAGCGGCTCCGGTCGGGAACGCCGCTCACCGAAGTCCTGGATTACCTGGGTATTCCGGATTCGGCGCGACCCGTGGTGGACTCGGTGTTCGAAGGTCCGCGTCATTACGTCGAGATCGTCGCCGGCTGCCAGCGTGACGGTCGGCGCACGACCACCGAGGTCGGGGTGAGCATTGTGGACACCACCGCGGGCCGGGTGCTGGTCAGCCCGTCCCGCGCATTCGACGGCGAGTGGGTCTCCACGTTCAGCCCCGGGACGCCTTTTGCCATCGCCGTCGCGATCGAACAGCTGACCGCCCTATTGCCGGACGGCCAATGGTTTCCCGACCACCGGCTGTCCCGAGATTTTTCTGTCCAACCCTCATAGAAACCAGATAGAGGAGAGAGCACGATGCCACGGCAAAGATCCCAGCGTCATTCGAGGGCGCGGTGATGTCCGGCGCTGTCATGCCGATCGTCCGCGTTGCCATCCTCGCGGACAGCAGATTGACCGAGATGGCCCTGCCCGCGGATTTGCCGCTGCGTGAGATCCTGCCTGCGGTACAGCGTTTGGTGATTCCCGCGGCCCAAAACGATGACGGCGTCGACGGAACCACCGACGTCGGCACGCCTGAATACTTGAGCCTGGCGCCCATCGGTGGGGCACCGTTCAGCCTGGACGCCAGCCTGGACACCGTCGGCGTCGTCGACGGTGATCTGCTTGCGTTGCAGCCGGTGCCCGTCGGGCCGGCCGCGCCGGGGATCGTCGAAGACATCGCCGACGCCGCGATGATCTTCTCGACCTCCCGGCTCAAGCCATGGGGCACAGCGCATATCCGGCGTGGGGCGCTGGCCGCGGTGATCGGTGTGACGTTGGTGGCAACCGGCCTGGCGGTCACCTACCGGGTGGCCACCGGTGCGGTGGTCGGCCTGCTGGCCGTCGGTGCGATCGCGGTCCTGGTTGCGTTGACCGGCCTGCTGATCGGGATCCGTTCGGCAAGGACGGGAACGGCGCTGTCGATCGCCGCCCTGGCCCCCATCGCCGCCGCATTGGTGTTGGCGGTACCCGGACGATTCGGGCCGGCGCAGCTGCTGCTGGCCGCCGCCGGCGTCACCACGTGGTCGCTGATCGTCCTGCTGATCCCGCGCGCCGAACGCGAGCGGATCGTCGGATTCTTCACCGCGGCAGCGGTGGTCGGGGCCGGGGTGCTGCTGGCGGCCGGTGCGGAATTGCTCTGGCAGCTACCCATATCGAGCGTCGGCTGCGGGCTGATCGTGGCCGCGTTGTTGGTCACGATTCAGGCGCCCCAGCTGTCCGCGCTCTGCGCGCGGTTCCCGTTGCCCGTGATCCCGGCACCCGGCGACCCAACCCCGTCGGCTCCACCGTTACGGGTGCTCGAGGATTTGCCGAGGCGGGTGCGCGTCAGTGACGCCCATCAGGGCGGGATCATCGCGGCCGCGGTGCTGCTGAGCGTCCTGGGATCGGTGGCGATCGCGTTGCGCCCTGAGACGTTGAGTCCTCTCGGCTGGTACCTGGTGGCGGCGACCTCCGCCGCGGCCACGCTGCGTGCCCGGGTGTGGGATTCGGCCATCTGCAAGGCCTGGCTGCTCGCCCAGCCCTACCTGGTGGCCGGTGTGCTGTTGGTGCTCTACACCGCCACGGGACGCTACGCCGTCGCCTTCGGCGCGGCGCTGGTCCTCACCGCGCTCATGGTGGGCTGGGTCGTCGTCGCCCTGAACCCGCGCATCGCCTCGCCGGACAGCTACTCCCTGCCCCTGCGCCGGCTGCTGGGTTTTGTCGCCGCCGGCTTGGATGCTTCGCTGATTCCCGTCATGGCTTATCTGGTCGGTCTGTTTAGCTGGGTGCTCAATCGATGATGCTGAGGGCCGGACTGGCCTGCGTCACAGCGGGTTTGCTTGCCGTGATGTGGGCCTGCCCACCTGCGCTGGCGATCAGCCCGCCGGTGGTCGACTCCGCCGCGCAGCCGCCGAGCGGAACCCCGGGACCCGTGCAGCCGATGGAGCAACGTGGCCAGTGCAGCGTCTCCGGAGTCATTCCGGGCAGCGATCCCGGCGTGCCGACGCCGAGTCAGGCGATGCTGAATCTTGCGGCGGCATGGCAGTTTTCCCGCGGCGAAGGCCAGCTGGTCGCGGTCATCGACACCGGGGTTCGGCCGGGCCCGCGACTGCCGAACGTCGACGCCGGTGGCGACTTCGTGGAGTCGACCGACGGCCTGGCCGACTGCGACGGGCATGGAACCCTGGTTGCGGGGATCATCGCCGGCCAGCCCGGTGAGGACGGCTTCTCCGGGGTCGCACCCGCCGCTCGTGTGCTGTCCATCAGGGTGACGTCCGCGAAGTTCTCGCCGCGAACGCAGGGCGGGGATCCGCTGCTGGCACGAGCGGCCCTCGACGTCGCCGCGCTGGGCCGGGCGATCGTGCATGCCGCCGACCTCGGCGCCCGGGTGATCAACATCTCCGCGATCACTTGCCTGCCCGCTGATCGCACGATCGACCAGGAGGCGCTGGGGGCCGCGATCCGCTATGCGGCGGTGGACAAGGACGCCGTCATCGTCGCCGCCGCGGGCAACGTCGGGGCCACCGGACCGGTCGCCGGCGGGACGTCTTGTGAGTCCAACCCGCTCACCGACCTGAGCCGTCCGGACGACCCACGGAACTGGGCCGGGGTCACGTCGGTCTCCATCCCGTCATGGTGGCAGCCGTACGTGCTGTCGGCGGGTTCGCTGACACCCGACGGGCAGCCGTCGAAATTCACCATGGCCGGCCCATGGGTGGGCATCGCGGCACCCGGCGAAAACATCGCGTCGGTGAGCAATCGGGACGACGGCGGCCTGGCCAACGGTCTGCCCGACGACCACCAGCGAATGATCGCCCTCAGCGGCACCAGCTACGCCGCCGGCTACGTGTCCGGTGTCGCGGCGCTGGTCCGCAGCAAGTATCCGCGACTCACCGCCACGCAGGTGGTGCATCGCATCACCGCAACCGCGCACAACGGCGCCCGGGCGCCTTCCAACGTCGTCGGCGCCGGCAGCCTGGACCCGGTGGCGGCGCTGACCTGGGAACTGGCCGTCGACAACGAACCCGCCCGGGCGGCGGTCAAGCCGGTCGCCGTCCCGCCGGCGCCGGCGCGCAGGGACACCACACCGCGCAACGTCGCGTTCGCCGGGGCCGCCGCGCTGGCTTTGCTTGTCGCGGCCACGGCGGTGACGGTGGCCGCGACGGCGCGCCGACGAAAGGAGCCAACCCCGTGAGCCCGATGCCGTCCCCCGTCTGGCCGACGAGCGGGAGGATCACGCTGGCGTTGCTGGCCGTCGTGCCCGCGGCGATGGCGTACCCCTGGAGCTCGACACGCGACTACTGCCTGCTCGGCATCGCCGCGGTCGTGGTGATCCTGTTGTTCGGCTGGTGGCGCGGGCTGCGGTTAACCACGATCCTGCGCCGCCGGCTGGCGATGATGCGCCGCGGCCACCGGTCCGTCCCCGACTCCGGCACGCGGACAACCGCGCTGCTGCGGGTCGGGCCTCCGGCCGCCGGCGCGGACGTGCTCGCGTTGCCGCTGCTCACCCGGTACCTGAACTGTTACGGCATCCGCGCCGACAAGATCCGAATTAGCCACCGCCGCAACACCTCCGGTGCTGACCAGACCTGGATCGGCCTGACGGTGTCGGCCGACGACAACCTGGCCGCGCTGCAGGCCCGCTCACCGCGAATCCCGTTGCACGAGACCGCCCAGGTCGCGGCGCGCCGGCTCGCCGACCACCTGCGCGAGATGGGATGGGAGGCGAGCGCGGCCGGGCCCGACGACATCCCGGGATTGCTCGCGGCGGACGGGGCGGCCACCCGCGAGAGGTGGTCGGGCATGGCCGAGGACGGCTCGAATTACGTTGCGGCATACCGGGTCAGTGTCGATGACGCATTGCCCGACACCCTGGAAGCGATCCGGTCGCATCCGGCGCGCGAGACCTGGACGGCCTTGGAGATCGCCGGGGAGCCGACGAGCTACACGGTTGCGGCGGCATGCGCGTTCCGGTCCGACGCGCGGCCATCGGGCATCGCACCGCTACCGGGCCTGACGCCGCAGCGCGGAAACCACCGGCGTGCCCTGATGGCATTGGATCCGTTGTCCGTTCAGCGACTCGACGGGCACACGGCTGCGCCCGTCGACCTGCGGGAGCGCTCGTTGGCCTTCAGTCGAACATGAAATCGCGCAGGAACGGGGTCATCCGCCGTAGATAATCCAACTGGCTCACGTGCAGTACGTGGTTGCCGGGGAACCAGTGCATCGCGCAGTGATCCCAATGTTCCCAAAGCATTACGGCGTGTTCCGGTGGGGCCATCCGATCGCCGAGGCCGGTGATGATCATCCGGCGGTCCTTGGGAACTTTCGGCGAATAGTTTAGTGGGCTGTGGTAAGACAGCCCGGCGACCAACTCTTCGCGACTGATGTGGCTGAGCCGGAGGCCCAGCCTGATGAGCTTGTTGGCCGGGAACCATTCGTCGAACAGCTTGATGGGCGCGACGACAGGGCAATTGGGAATGACGGCCTCCAGCCGGTCGTCGACCGACGCGATCAGAGCGGAGGTGTAACCGCCCAGTGATATGCCGGTCAGTGCGACGCGTTCGACACCGGTATGCCGCAGATAGTCCACGATGGAACGGAAATCATGCACGGCCTGGGCCATCGCCTCGGCGAAGCCGCTCAGCCCGCCGGCGAAGTAGCCAAAACCGCTTAACGGCGAAAACTTTTCGGCTCTTCGGCCGTGAAACGGCAACGTGTACAGCAACACATCGTAGCCGGACCGGTAATACCACGGCAGCGAGAAGAACAGCCCGTTGAGCAAGTACGACGATCCCATGAAGCCGTGAATGACGCACAGCGTGGGGCGAGGTCCGTCGTGATGACGCCAGTGTTGCGCGCGCACGATGTTGTTGGCGCTCAACGTGCTCCAGTGCTTGCGCATCGTGGGGTTGATCGCGGTGAAGCTGCTGTCGAACGCGATGTTGTCGACCGTGCCGCGTGCGATGCGCTCCGCGAGCGGGCTGGCCCGTCGCGACGATACCCGAGGCAATGCGGGGGGCGGCGGAAACGACTTGGTCGAATCCTGCTCGGCGGCCAGCTCGGCGTAGAACCCCAGGTTGCTGCGCTCACTGCCGGATTTGACGTGTCGCAGAGCGGTCACGGCAACGGCCGGCGCCACCGTGGCGGAAAGCACCGACGCGACCGCGGTGCGCAGCGTGAGATCGGCGATCGCGGATGCGTCGACGACGATGCGTTGACGTGGCGACAGCGCGGAGCGCGGGGGTAACCCTTTGGCGCCGGACGGCACGTCGGCACCAGGCACGTCAGGGATCCGAACGGGCGGCCCGATCCCGGCGATCCCAGGAATCTCTTGCATTAACGCCGATGCTATCCCGCGGGTCCGGGCCCCGTCCGGGCGTTTGGCCATCCGGGCGCATGCTGGAGCATTCGGTAATACGGTTTAACTATCGCCGTGGACGCGACGGTGTCGATCGGGAGGACGATACATGTGGGATCCGGACGTCTACCTGGCCTTTGCGGATCATCGCAGCCGTGCCTTCTACGACTTGCTGTCGCGGGTGGGTGCCGAGCGGCCGCGGCGGGTGGTCGACCTCGGTTGTGGCCCGGGTCACCTAACGAAGTACCTGGCGCGGAGGTGGCCCGACGCGGTGATCGAGGCGCTGGACAGCTCACCGGAGATGGTCGCCGCGGCCCGCGAACGCGGGATCGACGCCACGACCGCAGACCTGCGGTCCTGGAAGCCCCGGCCGGACACGGACGTGGTGGTCAGCAACGCGGCCTTACACTGGGTGCCCGAGCACTCCGACTTGCTGGCCCGGTGGGTCGGCGAGCTCGCACCCGGTTCGTGGATCGCCGTTCAGATCCCCGGCAATTTCGACACGCCGTCGCATTCCGCGGTACGGGCATTGGCCCGTCGCGAACCCTATGCAAAGATCATGCGCGACATACCATTTCGCGTCGGAGCGGCGGTCCATACGCCGGCGCATTACGCCGACCTGCTGATGGACGCCGGATGCAAGGCGGACGTGTGGGAGACCACCTACCTGCACCAGCTGACCGGCGAGCACCCGGTGCTGGACTGGATCACCGGCACGGCGCTGGTCCCGGTCCGCGAGCGGCTCGACGACGAGGGCTGGGAGCAGTTTCGCCAGGAGCTCATCCCGCTGCTGGACGACGCCTACCCCCGCCGGCCCGACGGGACGACCATCTTCCCGTTCCGGCGGGTGTTCATGGTCGCCGAGGTTGGTGGCGCGCGCCGCTCGGGTGGGTAGCTGAGCACAACTATTGATCGGCCTGCGTGACGTCCTCGACGCCGCGGTCGACGGCGATCGCCGACCTGCTCGTCGGCGTCGTGTGGTGGATCCGCAGATAGGTTTCGGTGTAGCGGATCGCGATGCGCGAACCGGCGAAATCCGAAGGTATGACGTCGCCGGTCCGCTGGCGCCAATCATGCAGCCGGACAGCCAGATCGGCGGCGAGGGCATCCAGCTCCGGACGGGGGTCGCCGGCCAGCAGGTTGGTGGTCTCCGTGGGATCGGTGCGCAGATCGTAGAGTTCGCGCTGCGGGCGCGGCGCTTTGACGAACGGCGCGACCGCATGCCCGGAGGGGCTTTCCTCGATGTCCCACGGCAGGTCCAGCAGTGGCCGGGGCACGTAGTTTTCGATGTAGCTGTATTCCTTTGTGCGGATTGCGCGAATGGGATCGAACGAGTCGTGATAGGTCTTCATGGTGTACACGTGGTCGCGCACCGGCTCGGTGGGCGTGCCAGCTGCGAGCACCATGCCCGCATGCGACACCCCCTCGACGTCCTCGGGTATGTCGAGTCCGAGCAGGCCCAGTAGCGTCGGGAGCAGGTCGACGCCGCTGAACAGTTCGTCGTAGACGCGCGGCGCGACCGGCCGGCCGGTGGGTGGGCGGATGATCGTCGCAATGCCGGTTCCGGCGTCGTAGAGGGTGGATTTCGCGCGGGGGAAGGCCGGGCCGTGATCGGTGACGAACACCACCCAGGTGCTGGCGTCTAGCCCGGTATCGGTCAGTGTGTCCAGCAGCCGGCCGACGGCCGCGTCGGCGGTGGCGATGGCCCCATAGAAATCAGCGAGATCCTGGCGCACCTCGGGAGTATCGGGGAGGTAGTCGGGCACGTCGACGGCATCGCCGTCGGCCGGTTGGTAGCGGTCCCGCGGGTAGGGCCGGTGGGTTTCGAAGAACCCGGCGATCAGCAGGAACGGTTGTCCGGACAGGGCGGGGGCGCTCTCGCGCAGCCATTCCTGCGCCCTTTCGACCACGTACTCGCAGTAGGAATTCGACACGTCGAATTCGTCGAAGCCCAGCCGTTTCGGATAGGAGGTCTCGTGCTGCATACCGAAAAGGGCAGAGTACCAGCCAGATTCGGATAATATCTGCGCCACGGTGCGCACCCCGGTGCGGTATTCCCAGCCATGGTGGGCCAGCCCGATGAGGCCGTTGCTCTGCGGGTAGCGGCCGGTGAACAGCGATCCCCGCGACGGCGAGCACAGCGGCGCGGTCGCATGGGATCTGGTGAACAGAATGCCCTCGGCGGCAAGCCGATCCAGCCGTGGGCTGGAAACGTCGGGGTGGCCGTAGACGCCTAGGTAGCGGCCCAGGTCGTGCCAGTGCACCAGCAGCACGTTGTCACCCGTCATTTGTCACCTTTCCGCCTTGCGACAGGCGACGATACCCGACAAACCCAAGCGACTCTGCGGTGACGGTGCCGAGCCTGCGACCAGGGTGACGAACTGGCCGAAAGCCACACCCTCAGCGCAGTTTCGGCGCCTTGCCGGAGAATGGATCGGCCCACCGGTTCTCGGAAACGAACTCAGCCAGCGGTCGCGCAAAAGCCCAGCCGTCCAGTTCCAGCGCCGGGCGATCCGGAAAGTCGGGCACCGGGCCCAGACACAGGATGGCCACTGGCTCGGCGCCGGCGGGCATTGCCAGCAGCGTCGCCAACCGTTGCGGATCGAACAGGGACACCCAGCCCATGCCGAGCCCTTCGGACCGCGCCGCCAGCCACAGGTTTTGGATCGCGCACGACACCGAGGCGAGGTCCATCCGCGGTAGCGTGCGACGGCCGAAAATGTGCGCGTCGCGGTCGTCGCACAACGCCACCACCATCAGCTCGGCGCACTCAAGGATGCCCTCCACCTTCAGGGCCAGGAATTCCTCCGCACGCCGCCCCAGGGCCTGGGCGGTCAGCAGACGCTCTTCGTCGACGAGTGCGTGGATGCGTTTGCGCAGCGTTTCATCGGTGATGCGAATGAACCGCCACGGTTGCATCAGACCGACGCTGGGCGCGGCGTGCGCGGCCGCCAACATGCGCGCCAGCACGTCCTCGGGCACCGCGCCGCCGGGCACGAATCGGCGCATGTCTCGCCGCTCGGAAATGACGCGATACACCGCCCGCCGCTCTTGCGCAGTGAACGCGTGATCGGGCACAGTCACGGAGAATAGGTGACGCCGACGGCGCGGAAGACGTATTCAGCCGGCACGTCGAAGGCCAACGATCGCCGTGGCAGGCGGGCGAGCACGTCTTCGGCGATGGCCGCCTTGTAATGCAGCGAGAGGTGCCCGCTGAACTTCGGGTCGACCTTGGCGACGTCGAGTTCGAGCTGCAGGCCCGTCGGCGAGATCTCGGCCGTCGCGGCGCCGGCCTGCGGCGCATCCCAGCGCACGTCGACGACGCGGCCCGCTAGCTTGGGCACCATCGACAGTGTCCCCAGCACCCGCTGTGCGGTGAAGGCCAGCGATCCCGCATAGCTGGCCACGCTGTGCGATGCCCGCAGACCCGGGATAGCGCCGGTGAACCGCCTGGTGACCGCCACGTATTCGGCAAGGTGGATGAGCCCCTCGGCCTCGACCTCGGCGCGCAGGTCGGCAGGCAGCCTTCCCAGGCCGAAGAACTTGCGCACAATCACCGCCATGAGGCCAGTATGGGGCCGATTCGCAGGCGCGGCACCGATGCTGGTAGTGGTTGGGTCATGAACCGCCCCCGCACGACCCTGGCGCTGTCGCTTGCCCTGGCAGCCACCGTGGTCTACGCCGTCATGTGGGTGGGGCACACCCAGCACTGGTGGTGGCTGCATGGCCTCGACTGGTCGGTGTTGGACGCGGCGCACGACATTGGGATCAAGAGCCCCGCATGGGTGCAACTCTGGGATGGCGTGTCCTTTGCCCTGGGCCCGGTACCGTTGCGGCTGTTGGGTTTACTGGTCGTCGTGGTTTCACTGGTGCGGCGCGAGGTGCGCCTGGCGCTCTTGTTGTTGTTTTGCGCACCGCTCAACGGATTGATGACGTGGGCGGCCAAGAGCCTGGCCGGGCGTCCGCGGCCGGTGACCGCATTGGTCGCCGCACATTCCACGTCGTTTCCCTCGGGGCACGCGCTCGAGGCGATGGCCAGTGTGCTCGCGCTGCTGGTATTCCTGCTGCCGATCATAGGAAGCCCGTTGACACGAGCCGCAGCGATTGCGCTGGGTGCGCTGAGCGTGCTGATGGTCGGCATCGCCAGGGTCGCGTTGAACGTGCACCACCCGTCCGATGTGATCGCCGGCTGGGCGCTGGGATACCTCTATTTCCTCGTATGTCTGTGGGTATTCCGGCCGCCCCTGAAACTGGGTGATCCGCTGTCACAACGCGGTGACCCAACCGGGTCTAAACATTTACTTGACCCTGAGGTTGGAACCATCTGACGATGAAACGGTGCGCCGAGTCGTAGCTGTGCTGTGTGCGGCGGTGTGCGCCGCTGGCGCGGCTGTGCTGCTCGCGCCGGCGAGCGGCGCCGCCGGCAACCCGTGGTTCGCGAACTCGGTCGGCAATGCTACGCAGGTGGTTTCGGTCGTGAGCACCGGCGGCTCGAACGCCAAGATGGATATCTACCAGCGGACCGCCGCCGGTTGGCAGCCGCTGAAGACCGGCATCCCCACCCACGTGGGCTCGGCCGGCATGGCACCGCAGGCCAAGAGTGGCTACCCGGCAACGCCGATGGGCGTCTACAGCCTCGACGCCGCCTTTGGCACGGCGCCGAATCCGGGCGGCGGGCTGCCGTACACCCAAGTCGGACCCAATCACTGGTGGAGCGGCGACGACCGCAGCCCCACCTTCAACAGCATGCAGGTGTGCCAGAAATCCCAGTGCCCGTTCAATACGGCCGACAGCGAGAACCTGCAGATCCCCCAGTACAGGCATGCGGTGGTGATGGGAGTCAACAAGAACAAGGTCCCGGGCGGCGGCTCCGCGTTCTTCTTTCACACCACCGACGGCGGCCCCACCGAAGGCTGCGTGGCGATCGATGACGCCACGCTGGTGCAGGTCATCCGTTGGCTGCGGCCCGGTGGCGTCATCGCGATCACCAAGTAGGCTTCGCGAGCAGCCGCAAAAGCCCCATTTCGGCACGAAATGGGGCGCTTTTGCGACTGCTCGCGAGTCTCAATCAGCCAGCGCGCGGCCGGGTTTCACCTTGAAGTTCAGGCCCGCCAACGACATCGTCGCGTCGTAGGTTCTGTCGTAGCCGGTGGCGCTGATCTTCCAGCCGTGCTCGGTGCGCCGGTATTGGTCGCGGTAGAAGGCCGCGCCGATCAGCATGAAGTCGAGCTCCGCCACGATGACCCGGTCCTGCAGGTACCAACTGCCCGACGCGGTATCGCCGGTCACGGTGATGTCCGGATGGGTCACCCGGTGTTCGGTGATCACCGTCGGACCGAGCGCGGAGCGCAGGTAGTCCACCAGATCGGCGCGGTTAGTGAAGTGCAGCTCCGCACCGATCGACGGCCCGTAGTCGGCCGTGATGTCCTCGGTCAGCGTTTCGGCGAAGTCGTCCCAGTGCTTGGTGTCCAGCGCGCGCAGGTAGCGGTACTTGACCTGCTTGATCGCTTCGACGTCGGCGGCGCAATCGGTGGAGCCCATCACGTCATTGCAGCACATTATGCTTCCGGGGTTCAGCGCTGCAGGTAACCCGTGACCATGTCGATCAACGCGCGCCGTTCCCGGCGCCAGTCGATCGGGGTGCCCACGATCATCTGCGCCAGCACCGTGCCCCGCAGCGCGGCCCAGATGACTTCGGCCACACCGTCATTGGCTGGGTCCTCGGTTATCAGCCGACCGAGCTGGCTGATCGCCGAGTTCATCTCGAGCAGGTGGCGCCGCGCGGATTCGCCCGGGCCGCCGCGGGTGGCCCGGAGGATTTCGAAGGCGGCCATCGAAGTGGGGCTACTGTAGCAGCTCCAGGCGGTGTCGATGACGACCTCGATACGTTCTCGCGGCGGTAGCTCGCTGACATCGGCCGACGACAGGCTGTCGACGAGCCTGGCCACGCCGTCGTCGACGACGGCCATCAGCAGGCCGTTGCGGTCGCCGAAGTGATATTGGATGACGCCCCAGGTCACGCCCGCCCGTTCGGCCACGTGCTTGGCGGTCGCGGCGGCGAATCCCTCCTCCACGATGCAGCGGACCGTCTCGTCGATGATTTTCGCCCGGGTGTCATCGCCGCGTTTGCGTGGCGCACTGGTTCGCCGGGTGGGTGCGATTGACATTGTTGACTTTATAACATAGTCATATCTATTTTTGAAGGGTGGGTCGATCCCGATATGCCCGGTTGTCTCGTGGCGAGCTGGCCGTCCTGGTACCCGAGCTGCTGTTGATCGGGCACATGATCGACCGCTCCGGCATGGCCTGGTGCATCAAGGAATTCGGCCACCAAGAGATGCTGCGGATCGCGATCGAGGAGTGGGCGGGCGCCAGCCCGGTCTACACCAAGCGCATGCAGCGGGCGCTGAACTTCGAGGGCGACGACGTGCCCACCATCTTCAAGGGCCTGCAGCTCGACATCGGGGCCCCGCCGCAGTTCATGGATTTCCGCTACACCGTGCACGACCGCTGGCACGGCGAATTCCGCCTTGACCACTGTGGCGCGCTGCTCGACGTGGAGCCGATGGGCGACGACTACGTCTTCGGGATGTGTCACACCATCGAGGATCCGACGTTCGACGCCACCGCGGTGGCCACCAATTCCCGCGCGCAGATGCGGCCCATTCACCGCCCGCCGCGAGTCCCGTCGGATCGGCACCCGCACTGCGCATGGACGGTCGTCATCGACGAGTCCTACCCGGCGGCTGAAGCCATCCCCGCAGTGCACATACTTCATGAAACCAACGCTGCCACATGGAAACTCGGGGCAATCGATCGAAACGAGGAAGGGCAGGCGGACTACTCGGGTCCGTTGCTGTCCGACTTCGACTTCGGCGCCTACTCGCACTCGGCGCTGGTGCGGATGGCCGACGAGGTGTGCCTGCAGATGCACCTACTGAACCTGTCGTTCGCTATCGCCGTGCGGAAACGGGCCGGCACCGACCTGGCCACCTCGATAAACACCCGCCAGCTGATCGGTCTGGCCGGGCTCGGCGCGGAACGCATTCACCGCGCATTGGAGATGCCCGGCGGGATCGAAGGCGCGTTGCGGGTGTTCGAGTTGCACCCGCTGCTCAACCCCGCAGGATATGTCGTGGCCGAAATCGCGGCGGGCCGACTGGTGGTGCGCCGGTCGCCCGCCCACGACGACGGCGCGTGGATTTCGCTGTGCTCGCCCGAATCCGTGCAGCCGTTGCAGGCGATCGCCACCGCGGTCGACCCGCATGTCGAGGTTCGCGTCAGCGGCACGTACACCGACTGGACCGCTGAGCTGGTGGATAGTGGCGCTGCCACCGCCGAACTACCCGAGGTGATGGTGGCCAAGGTCAGTCGTGGGTCGACATTCCAGTTCGAGCCCCGGCGTTCGCTGCCGTTGACCGTGGTGTGATTCGACGCGTCCTGTCAAGATGTTGGCGGTACCACTTCGGTGACACGGCTGCATCGACCGCATACCAATGAGGTTGTGACCCATCGGAATAGAGCCGGCCCACGGCTATGGTTGACGCTGGCCACCGACCCCTATCGCCGAAAGTCCGCGTATATGTACGACCCGCTGGGGTTGTCGATCGGGTCCACGAACCTGGTTGCGGCGGGTAACGGAAGTCCACCGGTTACCCGTCGTGCCGTGCTGACCCTTTATCCGCACTGCGCGCCGAAAATCGGTGTGCCCGGCCAGGATCCGGGCCTGACCGAGCCCGGCACGGTGATGAGCGGCTTCGTGGAGCGCATCGGAGACTCGGTGGCCCTGGTGTCCGCGGACGGGTCCGCGCACGATCCGGACCTGTTGATGGTCGAGGCCCTGGACGCGATGGTGGTTGCCGCCGGCGCGGATGCGAGTTCGTCGGAAATCTCGATTGCCGTTCCCTCGTACTGGAAACCGGGGAAGGTACAGGCGCTGCGCAACGGGCTGCGGACGCATGTTGGGTTCGTCCGCAGTGGCATGGCACCGCGGCTGGTGCCGGACTCGATCGCGGCGTTGACAGCGGTGAATTCCGAGCTGGGCATCCCGGCCGGCGGCGTGGTGGGGCTGCTTGATTTCGGTGGCTCCGGCACGTACGTCACGTTGCTGCAGACCCATTCGGATTTCGAGCCCGTCAGCCTGACAATGCGTTATCAGGATTTCTCCGGAGGAGAGATCGACCAGGCGTTGCTCCTGCATGTGTTCGAGCAAGTCGGCCACCGCAGCCACGTCGACCCGGACAGCACTACCGCCGTCGGGCAACTCGGTCAACTCGCAGAGCAGTGCCGCGCGGCCAAGGAGCGGTTGTCCGTCGACACGGTCACGGAATTCGGCGTCGAGCTGCCGGGGTGCGACACCGGCATTCAGGTAACTCGTGCACAGCTCGACGACCTGATACAGGACCGGCTGACCGGTTTCATCTACGCGTTCGACGACATGCTGGCGCGCAACAAGGCCAGCTGGGCGGACCTTGCGGCGGTGGTGACGGTCGGCGGCGGTGCCAGTATTCCGCTTGTCACGCAACGGCTTTCGTTCCACACCCGGCTGCCGATCCTGACGCCGGCGCAGCCGGCTTGCGCGGCGGCGCGGGGCGCGTTGCTGTTGGCAACACGCGGGGAGGAGCTGGATTTCCGGACCAAGACGTCGATGGGGCTGCTGGTGGCGGCGGCCGGCGGCGGCACCGGCATCATCGAGTTGCCGGCCGGCGACGTCATGGTGATCGATGAGGATGCGTTGACGGATCGCGAGTTGGCCTGGTCGCAAACCGAATTCCCCGGCGAGGTGCCGGTGCGGTTCGACGGCGACTCCTACAACGAAGACGGTCCCTGCTGGTCGATGCGGCTGAACGTCATCGAGCCCCCCAAGGAATCGCCCTGGCGGCGCTTCCGGGTGTCGCAGCTGCTCATCGGGCTGTGCGCGGTGGTGGCCATGACCGCGATCGGCGGCGTGGCATTCACGCTGACGGCCATCGAGCGCCACCCCGCCCCCCAGATCCCGGTCGTGCCGCTGCCGGCGCCCCCGTCCAGAGGGCCCGGTTCCCTGGCGCCGAGTCCCGTACCCTCGCCCCCCACGGTCGCGCCGCCGCCCAGTGCAGAGCCGGCGCCCACCAGCGTCGCGCCGCCCCCACCCCCGCCGCCATCGCCGTCGGCGGTGACGACCACGAAGGCACCGCCGACGACGGCTTCGATGACCCGGGCGCCGACCACGACAACCACCACGGCGCCGACGACGACTTCGACGACTCCGCCGACCACCACGACGACGACGGAGCCGACGACCACCACCACGACGGTGCTGATGACCACCGAGTGGATACACGTCCCGCTGCTACCGGTCCCCATACCGGTTCCGGTTCCGGCGAACCAGGCCCCGCAGAATCAGGTTCCGCAGACTCAGGGCCCCCAGAACCCGTTCCGCACGCCTGACCCACGCTCCTAGCCGCGTGGCCGTCTGATTTGAGCTTGAACAGAATCTGATCCGCGCCGGCGGCCCCGCGCGTAGGGTGGAAACCCCCAGCTAAAAAGGATCTACCGACCGCATCGGGAATGCGGAAAAATGTGTGTCGACGGCGGCCCGCGCGGTGCGCTCGTCCGCCGCTTGGAGGAGCAGTGGACATCGTACTTGGGGTAGCGGTGGAGCCCACGGCGGTCCGCTTGGTGCTGATCGAGGGCGAGAATGCCGACGGTGTCACCGTCGAAGAAGACGCCTTCGAGGTTGCCCGCCCGGAAGCTGGCGCCGAGGGGTCGGCCACCTCGGGGCCGGCTGCTCAGGCGGTTGCGGCGATCATCGGCACCCGCGAAGGTGTGGTCGAGAGCGGCTACCGACTGACATCAACGGGGCTGACGTGGACAAACCCCGCCGGGGTCGGCGCGCTGCGCGACGAGTTGGCCGCCCGCGACGCCGGGAGCGTCATGCTGGTTTCCCCGCTGTTGGCGGCGGCCGCGTTGGCGCAAACGGTGGGTTACGCGCTCGGCTACGAGTACATCGCGATGCTGTTCGTCGAGGTCGGCAGCGCGACGCTGGCCGTCGTCGACATCGCCGACGGGTCGATCGTCGACCTGCACCGGCAGCCCCTGCGGAATGCCCGGCACGGCGTGCTCGCGGCCGAGCTGGTGACGATGATCGCCGGTCTGGATGCCCCGGGGTCGCGGGCGAACGGCGTGTTCGTCGTCGGCTGTGGGGTCGACATCGTCGGAACCAAACCCGTACTGGAGGCGGCGACGGCGCTCGTGGTGAGTGCTCCCGAGGAGCCGGACATGGCGCTGGCCCGGGGGGCGGCGCTGGCGTCGGCGAATGCGCCGCTGTTCGCGTCGTCGACCGCCGCGCTGGCCTATGCGCTGGATCCGGGCACCGGCGAGGTGGGCCCACGTGGGCTCGCCCCGACGTACCTCGACGTCTGCGCCAATGCCGACCCGGGCCAGGGTGCGCTGGCGTACAGCGCCCTAGAGGATGAAGCCGACGACGACGGCCCGCGGCGGCGCAGGCCCTTGGTGCTGGCCGGTAGCGCAATCGCCGCGGCCATTGCGGCCGGGCTGCTGGTGGTTTCCTCGGACGTTCGTCCCACGGCCGCCGAGCCGCCCGGGCCACCCGAAAGCGTCGTCACCCCGGCGACGCAAGCGCCGCCTCCGCAGGCGCAGTTGCCTCCACCCAGCCCCGCGCCGCCCAGCGCTCCGCCCGTGGCGGAGGTGGCGGCCCCGCCCCCGGTGGCGGCCCCGCCCCCGGTGGCGCAGGTGCCCCCAACCGCGGTGAACATGGCGCCCGTGACACCGCGCCGGGCCCCGACCCGGCAGGCACCGGCGCCCGTCCCACAGGCCCCGCCCGTCACCACACCACCGGCCGCGGTGCCGCCGCCACCGCCACCGCCGGTGGAGACCGCGCCGCCCACCCCGATCATGACGATGTACCTGCACGTCCCCTTCGTCACGATCCCGATTCCGATCTACCCGCCGGCGCCGCCACCCCCGCCGGAGCCCGCCCCGGTCGAGCCAGGGCCATAGGCCCGTGGCGGATCGTGCCGACGGGGCGCAGACTGTGCAGTGACGGTATGAGCTGTTGAGGAGGTCGCGTGGGCGACAGCGGCGGGTTCGGGGGACCTTTCGGATTTGACCCCGACGATTTCGATCGGCTGATCAGGGAGGGGAGCGAAGGACTGCGCGACGCGTTCGAGCGGATCGGCAGGTTCATCAGCGCTCCCGGCGGCCGATCGGGGTGGTCGGTGATTTTCGAGGACCTGGCCCGGCGTTCGCGCCCCGGGCCGGAAACCACCGGCGAGGCCGGCGATGGCGTGTGGGCCATCTACACCGTGGCTGCCGACGGCGGCGCCCGCGTCGAGCAGGTCTATGCGACCGAACTCGACGCCCTGCGGGCGAACAAGGACAACACCGACCCGAAGCGCAAGGTCCGTTTCCTGCCCTACGGCATCGCGGCCAGCGTTCTCGACGATCCGTCGGACGAGCCGACATAGATTGGCAGCCACGTCGTCCGTGTGTCACGTGTGCGGCGCAGAGCCGCGCAAGGGTGCGCGGTTTTGCGATGCCTGCGGCGCGCCACTGACGCTGGTCGCCCGGCCGGCCGAATACAAGCAGGTGACGGTCCTGTTTGCCGACGTGGTGCGGTCGATGGACATCGCCTCGGCTCTTGGCGCGGAGCGGTTGCGGGAGGTGATGACCGAGTTGGTCGATCGGTCCGCAGCCGTGGTGCAGCGTTACGGCGGTACCGTGGACAAGTTCACCGGCGACGGGATCATGGCCCTGTTCGGCGCCCCAGTCACGTTGGAAGACCACGCATTTCGGGCGTGTCTTGCGGCTCTGGACATCCAGCAGGTGGCTCGGCAATTGGCCGTCGAGGTGGCGCGCCGCGACGCTATCGATTTGCGGTTGCGGGTAGGCCTGAATTCCGGCCGGGTAATCGCCGGCGAAGTCGGTGCTGCCCATCTCGGTTACACCGCGGTCGGCGCGCAGGTGGGCATGGCGCAGCGGATGGAAACGGTGGCACCGCCGGGCGGCGTCATGCTCAGCGAGTCGACCGCGCGGCTCGTCGAGAATCGGGTTGTCCTGGGTGAGCGCGAGACGGTGCGCATCAAGGGGGTCGACGCCGGCGTGCCCGCGCGTCGTCTGCTCTCCCTCGATTCCGGACGTCATCACAAACCCCGCCATGAGTCCCGGCTGGTCGGACGTCAACGGGAGAAGGGCGCCGTCGCCGAATTGCTGGACCAGGCCGATCGCGGCAACGGAACCGTAATCACGGTGACCGGTCGGCCGGGCGTCGGGAAGACCAGGTTGGCCCGTGAGTCGCTGGCGGGGGCAAGAGGTCGCGGTTTCGAGGTGTTTGTCACCTACTGCGAATCCCACACTCGTGAGATCCCATTCCATGTCGTCTCTCGGCTGCTGCGCGCGGTCTTCGACATCGACGGCCTCACGGGCGAGCAGGCTCGGACGCGGGTGCACAGCGCAATCCCTGACGTCGGCGCCCAGGATCTGGTTTTGCTCGAGGATCTGCTCGACGTGCGCGACAGCGCCACGCCGCTGCCCGACATCAGCCCGGACGCCCGACGTCGCCGTCTGGTCGACCTCGTCAACACGATTGCGCGGGCACGGCCGCAGCCCGCGGCTTATGTGATCGAGGACGCCCAGTGGATCGACAGCGTCAGTGAGTCGATGCTCGCCGAGTTCGCGGCAACGGTGCCGAAAACGCGGGCGGCGTTGTTCATCATGTACCGACCCGAGTATCGGGGACCGCTCTCGCGCATCCCCGGGGCGTGTTCCTTTACGCTTGCGCCGCTGAGTGATTCGCACATCGCCGAATTGGTTGAGGAGCTGTTGGGCGAACATCCTTCGATACTCGGACTGTCGCGGGTGGTCGTCGACCGGGCGGCGGGCCTACCGTTCTGTGCCGAAGAAATCGTGCGTGACCTAGCCGAGCGCGGCGAACTCCAGGGAGTTCCGGGAGCCTACGAATGCGGCCGGGAAGTGCGCGACATCCACGTGCCGGCCAGTGTGCAAGCGATCATCGGAGCTCGCATCGACCGACTCGGCGCCGCGGCGAAGCGCACCTTGCATGCCGCGGCCGTCATCGGTGCACAGTTCGACACCGAACTATTGGCGCTTCTGCTGGACTTAACCCCGGACGCATTGGATCTGGCGCCGTTGATCCAGGCGGAACTCGTCGAGCCGGTCGCAGTCACGCCGCAGGACACCTACGCGTTCTGCCATCCGCTCATCCAGGCGGTGGCATACGAATCGCAATTGAAGGCCGGGCGCTCGCAGCTGCACCGCCGGGCGGCCGCGGTGATGCAACGTACCCGCGGCGGGTTCACCGGTCAGGAGGCCGCCGTCGTCGCCACCCAGTACGCGGCGGCCGGCGATCTGCGGGAGGCCTTCGACTGGCACATGCGTGCGGCGACATGGTACGGCGCCCGCGATATCCGGGCGGCCCGGCAGAGTTGGCAACTGGCGCAGCGATTCGCTGACCGGCTTCCCGACGACGAACCTGACGTGCTGGCCATGCGGATCGCTCCGCGGGCTCTGCTGTGCGGCAGCGCTTTTCAGGTGGGCGGCACGCCCGCCGAGACCGGCTTCGAGGAATTGCGTGCGCTGACCACCGCCGCGGGTGACAAGAGATCACTGGCTCTCGGAATGGCCGGTCACCTCACCACGCTCACGTTCAATTCGCGTTATCGCGAAGCGGCCGGCATGGCATCCGAATTCGCCACGCTTGTCGAGTCGATCGGAGATCCGGCGATGACGGTCGGGCTGTTCTACGCGGCGGCCCAGGCCAAATGGGAAGCCGGCGAGGCGACCGAGAGTCTGCGGTTGGCCCAGCGGGTCATCGACCTGGCCAACGGGGACCCCGCCATGGGCAACTTCGTGATCGGGTCGCCGCTGGCATGGGCGCTCACGGTCAAGGGAGCGGCCGCAATGTTCTTGGGGCGCAAAGGCTGGCGATCCGACCTCAAGGCCGGCATCGTCCTGGCTCGGTCGGTTGACGCGCCCGCCCGGCCCTTTGTGCAGCTGTACAAGTACGTGGCCGCCATTCAGAACGGCGCCGTGCTGCCCAATGCGCACGACTTGGCGCTGGCGGGCGAGTCCCTGGAGGTTGCCCGACAGTCCGGAGACAACGTCGGGCTCGCATACGCGTTGCTGAATCGCGCCATCGCGTTGCTGCACAACGACCCCGAGTCCGGTGGCCTGGAATTCTTGATCAGGGCGCAAGAGATGTTCGTGCATGAGCAGCTCACCATGACGCTGCGACGAATGTGCGATATCGAATTCGCCCGTGAGCGAGCGCGATCCGGCGATCTGGACGGTGCGATCGACCTGGCCACAACCGTCCTGGCCGAGCAGTTCGACACCGGCGAGATGGTCTTCCGCGGGCCCGCCACCACGGTGCTGGTCGAGGCGCTGTTGGCACGCGGCTCCGCCGCCGACGTCGACGACGCGGAGCTTGCGGTCGACAGGCTGGCGGCGGTACCGACGGAGCCCGGGTTCGTGCTGCACGAGCTTCCGGTGCTGCGGCTGCGGGCGCTGCTGGCCCGGACACGCGGCGACGAGCCCGGCTATCAACAATTCGTGCAACGCTTCCGGGCCAGGGCGCTAGAAGCCGAGTTCGAGGGATATCTGGCGCAGGCCGAGGCAATGGCCCGGCGCTGAACCGAATGCGGCCGCGTCAGCCCTGTTGGACGACGTTCCCGTCGCCGGACTTGCTGACCTTCGGCGAGCCCGAATGATACGTGACCTGATTGTCGAGGCCGGAGGCGTCGATGGTGTCGACGGCGTCGATGGTGATCGTGTTGCCGAGGCCGGACACGGTAAGGCTCACGCAGTGGCCGGTGATCACGATCGTGTTGGACATGCCACTGACAGTGACGTCGTTGTCGTTGCAGGCGATTGTCCGGTTCTCGTTGATCCCGGAGACGATGACGTTGCTGCCCGGCGCTGGTAGCGGCGAAGTCGACGGGCCGGCGCTGGGAGTTTGAGTCCCGCTGGTCGACGGGGCGGGGCTGCGCGGGGTCGTCCTCGGTGCCGTCGGAACCGGGGAAGTGCTGGGCGTGGGGGAGAGAACGACGAAATTGCCATGGGAAATCCGGTGTGCGGCGAAGGCGGCGATGCCCCCCACCAGGGCGAGCATGCCGACGACGAAGACCGCGGCCACGATCCAGAACACCCGGATACCCGAGGACGATCGCGGCGTTGCCCCGGGGAACGGGGCGGTGTAGCCGCCGTACGGCGGCGGTGGTGGTGGCGCTGGTGGGTAGGGCTGGTACGAATACCCGCCGGGCTGCTGCGGGCCCCCCAGCTCGGATGCGCGTGCCGTGTCGGCCAGCGGTTGTTCGAGCTGGCGGATCCGGGCCTCCGGGTCATCCTCTGGGTTCATGGACCGATGTTCCCACACCGGGATCGTGCCGAATAGGCCAATACCTTCGGTAGTTTCGCATCGTGGCCAACGTGGCGAACCGCCAGATCTTGCTGCGCCGCCGCCCGACCGGGTTGGTCCAGCCGGGCGACACCGAGCTGGTCACCTCGCGCGCGCCCGAGCCCGCCGAGGGTGAGGCGCTGCTTCGCACCACCTACGTGGGGATCGACGCCGCCGCGCGGACCTGGCTCGACGACCAACCCGGCTATCTTCCGCCGGTGCGGCTGGGCGAGGTGATCCGGGCGGCCGGTATCGGCCAGGTCGTCGAATCACGCTGCGAC
This sequence comes from Mycobacterium lacus, assembly GCF_010731535.1. NCBI lineage: Bacteria > Bacillati > Actinomycetota > Actinomycetes > Mycobacteriales > Mycobacteriaceae > Mycobacterium > Mycobacterium lacus. Next base: position 4,112,389 of record NZ_AP022581.1, on the reverse strand, counting down.
GCCTACGCCGTCGGCGACGTGGTCACCACGCTGACCGGCTTCCAGGAGTACGTGATCATCCGCGACGACGTGTTCAGCACGCCCATCCCGGGCGAGGACGACCAGTTGGCGATCATGTCGGTGTACGGCCCCACCGGGGCCACCGCCTACTTCGGTATGACCGACATCGGCCGGCCCCGGCCGGGGGAGACGGTGGTGGTCTCGGCGGCGGCGGGCGCCACCGGATCGGTGGCCGGGCAGATCGCCAAGATCGCCGGAGCGCGGGTGGTGGGCATCGCGGGTGGGCCGCAGAAATGCCGCGCGGTGGTCGACGACTTCGGGTTCGACGCATGCATCGACTACAAGAACGACGACCTGGCCGCGGCGCTCAAAGAGCATTGCCCGCGGCGGGTCGACGTCTACTTCGACAACGTCGGGGGGCCGATCCTGGACGCAGTGCTGGGCCGGCTGGCGCACAAGGCGCGTGTGGTGCTGTGCGGCGTGATCTCCAGCTACCTGACCGGCGAGCACCCGGGTCCGGCCAACTACGTCAACCTGCTGTCGAAAACCGCGCTGATGCAGGGATTCAACGCGCTTGACCAGTGGGGCCGCTTCGACGAGGCGTTCGCCAACCTCCGCAGGTGGGAAGCCGAGGGACGCCTGCGGCACCGCCAGACCATCTTCGAGGGCATCGAGTCATGTGTCGACGCGCTCAACGGGCTGTTCACCGGGGCCAACATCGGCAAGATGCTGGTCAAGCTCGGCGGACCTGCACCTATCTGAGGCCCCGCCCGCGCCCAACGCACGGTGCAACGACTTCTTGGCGACGCACGGCGTGGTCGGGCGCCGGCTGCTATCGTCCCTTGCTTATGTCCCAGATGGATCGCCGCCAGATGGATCGTCGCCGGATGATGCTGATGGCCGGGTTCGGAGCGTTGGCAGCCGCGATTCCCGCCCCGAAAGCCCTGGCCAACCCGTCCCGCCCCGATGCGCCGGCGAGCACGGCGCCTCCGCCCGCCGCACCCGCGGCGATAACCGGTGGGTTCCTCTTCCACGACGAGTTTGACGGCCCGGCCGGCTCGGCCCCCGATCCGTCGAAATGGCAGGTGTCGAATCATCGGACGCCGATCAGGAACCCGGTCGGCTTTGATCAGCCCCAATTTTGGGGGCAGTACCGCGACAGTCGCGAGAACGTGTTCCTGGACGGCAAGTCTAATCTCGTGCTGCGCGCCACCAGGAGCGGCAACGGTTACTTCGGCGGCCTGGTCCATGGCCTCTGGCGGGGCGGCATCGGGACCACCTGGGAGGCCCGCATCAAGATGAACTGCCTTGGGGCCGGCATGTGGCCCGCCTGGTGGCTGTCCAACGACGATCCCGGCCGCAGCGGCGAAATCGACCTGATCGAGTGGTACGGCAACGGGACCTGGCCGTCGGGAACCACCGTTCACGCAAACCCCGACGGCACGGCGTTCGAAACGTGCCCGATCGGCGTGGACGGCGGTTGGCACAACTGGCGCGTCCGCTGGGATCCCACCGGCATGTACTTCTGGCTCGACTACGCCGACGGCATGGAGCCATACTTCTCGGTTCCGGCGACCGGTATTGAAGACTTGAACGATCCCATTCGTGAATGGCCGTTCAACGACCCCGGCTATACCGTGTTCCCGGTCCTCAATCTTGCGGTCGGCGGCTCCGGCGGTGGCGACCCCGCGGCGGGTTCGTATCCGCAGGACATGCTTATCGACTGGGTACGCGTCTTTTAGCATGGCTCGCCGTGCCCGGTGAGGGGCCCTCGGCCGATCAGGTTGATGCCGTCGTGCGGGCATCCCGGGCGTTGGTGGGCATTGCCGCCGCGGCCATCGCCCAGGTGGACGCCAGCGTGACCGTTCCGCAACTGCGGGTCCTGGTGTTGCTGGATACCAGGGGCCCGCTCAACCTGGCGGGCGTGGCCGGTGGTCTGGGTGTCAATCCTTCGAACGCCAGCCGCATCTGTGAGCGTTTGATCCGAGCCGGTTTGCTTGACCGCCAAGAATCACCCGACGACCGGCGCAACATCACCTTGAGTCTCACCGACGCCGGGCGGCGGCTGATCAACACGGTGACCAGGCATCGGCGCACCGCGATCACCCGGGTGCTACGCGGCATGGATCCGAAAGATCGCGAACTGCTCACGACGGCCCTCGACCGGTTCGCCACCGCGGCTGGTGAACCCCTGCCCGGTGATGCGGTCGCGATGATTTGGCCCGGCGGTCGCTGAGTCCGCAGGTGGCCGCCTGTTCTTGCGCATGCGCAAGTATTGCTATCATCAAATGAACGCAGTGGGCGCATATATCCTATGGGGGAGTTGCCGAGTGGTTATCCCTGAGGTAATTGGGCAGGATGGCGCGACAGTTCGAAGCAGGCTGGAAGAGCTGGGCCTCACCGACGTCAGCCTGTTATCGGCGAATCCCAAGTACAGCGCGGTCGTGCTGGCGGCGAACTGGACCGCGGTGAGCATCGACCCCCCGCCGGGAACGGTGGTAGCTTCGGATCACCCGATAGTCGTCCAGTTGTACCGGGACTGACTCCGGCGCACCTTCGAGGCGCCGCCGTCGCCATTGTGTGGTCTCGGGGCCGGTCGGAATGCGAAGATTGCTGCCCGTGACAGGAAGTTGGGTCTCCGAACTGACCGGGCTCACCCCGCTGGCGCTGGTCATCGCGCTCTCGCCGTTGACGGTCATCCCGGCGGTACTGGTCTTGCACGCGCCGCGGCCTCGGCCGGCCAGCCTCGCGTTCCTCGGTGGCTGGCTGCTGAGCCTGGCCGCGCTGACCGCCCTGTTCGTGGCGGGCTCCCGCTTGCTCGGCGGCATGCACACGTCGCCGCCGGCCTGGGCATCCTGGTTACGGGTGGTCCTCGGGTCGGCGCTCATCGTGTTCGGCATCTTTCGCTGGCTGACCCGGCATGGCCATACCGAGTCGCCGGCCTGGATGCAGTCGTTTGCCACCATTACCCCGGTGCGTGCCGGGGTGACCGGGGCGGTGCTGGCGGTGGTCAGGCCCGAGGTGCTGATCGTTTGCGTCGCGGCCGGATTGGCCATCGGCGCCAGCGGACTCGGTGTCGCCGACAAGTGGATATGGGCCGCGTATTTCGTCGTCGTCGCGGCGTCCTCGGTCGCGATTCCCGTGTTGGCCTATGTGGGCGCCGGTGACCGTCTCGACGATCGGCTGACACGGCTTAAAGACTGGATGGACCGACACCACGCCGCGTTGCTCGCGGCCGTGCTGATCGTGATCGGTTTGATGGTGCTCTACAACGGAATTCACGCGCTTTGACCGGGCGGCCCAAGCAGGGCCGCTACCACTCGTTGCGGGCGATCAGAACATCGCGAAGAAGGTCCGCGCGATCGGTGATGATGCCGTCCACGCCGATGTCGAGCAGTGCATGCATCACATCGGGATCGTCGACCGTCCAGGCGTGTACCTGCCGTCCCGAAGCGTGCAGGGACCGCACCAATCCCGGGGTGATGATCGGTACGCCACCAAGTCGTGGCGGCACCTGGAGGCAGTCGCTGTCGTGCAGCACCCGCCAGGCATACGCCCGGCTGCGGGGCGTTCGCGCCGCCATTACGGCCAGGAGCGTGCCCGTGCCTGCCGAGCTGGCCACCGGCCGCGACAGCAGACGCAACGCACGCCGTCGACGACGATCGGAGAACGACGTGATCAGCACCCGGTTGTGCGCGTTCAATCGCTCCACGACGTCGACGGTCGGCTCGATGGCCGACGCCGCCTTGATGTCGATGTTGACGCGCATGTCCGGTAGTGCGGTAAGGAGTTCTTCCAGGGTCGGGATCGATTCCCCGGCGCCTAGGTGCGCGTTGCGGGCATCCCGCCAATCCAACTGATCAATCGCGCCCGGGACGCCCGAGTCGCGCCCGAGCCTGCGGTCGTGCAGGATCACCGCTACGCCGTCACGTGTCGCTCGGACGTCCGTCTCGATGTAGCGATACCCGAGCTTGGCCGCCTCGTGGAACGCCCCCATGCTGTTCATGGGCAGCCGAAACGACGTAAACCCCCTGTGCGCCATGGCAATCCGTCCAGTCCCGCGAAGGAACTCAACGGCGCCCACGCTGCCTTCGCCCATCAGCTGAATATCTCGCCTTCGGTCAGCTCACGCGCCTGCGCATATCGTTCTAGCACGGCGGGCGCCGGTTTCGCGGGCATTCGGCAGGCATGCGTGCCTCGCCGAACCCGCCGACGCCCGATCGCGAATCGGGTGGCCGCCCGGTCGCCGAGCGAAGCCCACCGGCGGGTGAGGATGCGCCTCCCCTGCGGGGCATGGTTTCATAACACCGTTTGCAAAAGTTGCCTGGGGAGATCGCGGAGTCTGGGGTCCCGGCTGGAGAGATTGGTGGTATTGGAGATGGATCGTCGCAGCATGTTGCTGACCACGGGGATCGGCATGCTGGCCGCCGCAGCCTCGATCCGCGTGCCCGAGGCCCGGGCGTACCCGTCACCGCCAGCCGCGCCGGCGGCCGGGCCGAGCGGACCCTACATTTTCTCCGACGAGTTTGATGGCCCGGCGGGCTCAGCTCCCGATCCGGCGAAGTGGGCGGTGCAGACCTGGCAGGACGACGTGTACCCGCCGGTCGAGGGGATATACCGGGACGATCGCCGAAACGTGTTCCTCGACGGCAACTCCAATCTCGTCCTGTGCGCCACCCAGGAAATGGGCCAGTATTACACCGGCAAACTGCGCGGCAGGTTTCGAAGCATGATCAACCAAACCTGGGAAGCACGGATAAAGCTGGACTGCTTGTTCCCCGGCCTCTGGGCCGCGTACTGGGGTGTCAACGAGGACCCGGACCCAGACGGCGAGGTCGACATCTTCGAGTGGTACGGCAACGGCAACTGGCCCCCGGGGACCACGGTCCACGCGGCATCCAACGGGAAGACCTGGGAGGGGAAATCGATTCCCGGGTTGGTGGACGGCGGTTGGCATACCTGGCGAATGCATTGGGGTGAGGACGGTTTCGCCTTCTCGCGCGACGGGGCACCGTACTTCAGTGTTCCGCCGAAGCCCATCCACGTCGCCGGCAACCCTCCCGAGGACATGCGGTGGCCGTTCAACAATCCCGGCTACTGGATGACTCCCATGTTTACCCTTGCGGTCGGTGGGGTTGGCGCCGGCGATCCCGCACTGGGCACCTTCCCGGCGGCCATGCTCGTCGACTACATCCGTATCTGGTGATTACCGCGTCGCTTTGATGACCTGAACCAGGTTGAACTGCCAGCGCTCGACAAGTCGGAAGCCCAGGCCGCGCGGAACCGCGAAGGCCGGGGTGACCCCGTAGCGCGGGCCTGGCGGGAGTGCCGGGCCCTGCTCGTGAGCGGGCAGCGACTCGTCGGCTTGGGTGATGATCCAGACGACGCCGCAGTGGCTCAACGGCTGCGCGACGACCTCCGGGATGAGGTTGGTGTCGAAGACGTCGTTGCGGTCGGTCGCCCGTTGCCACAGGGTGAGGTCGACCAGCTTGCGATACGCATCGGGGCGCGCCGCCATCAGCGGGCGCATCGGGGCAGGCATGAACGTCACCGTGTCGTTGACGAGCAAGCAATCACCGGGTGCGGCCTTGGCGGTGATCAGATCGGCCACTTGGCTGTAGTCCATCCCGTATTTGGCATATGGATTGCGTTGGGCAAGAACATAGTTCGGTGCAGCGCCGACCGCGAAAAGACCGATGAGAGCCGCCGCCGCCCATGGCTTGACGGCCACCGCGGCGACACAGACCCCCAGGACCAGTGCCATTGCCGGTGCGGTGAAGGATAAGTAGCGCGGCGTGTAGATCGGGTGAACCAATGCCGACCAAACCACGATCAAGGCGGTCGGTATCACAACCCAGGCGACCGCCAAGGCCAACAATTGCCGATCCGTCTCACCTAGTCTCGCGGAGGTACAGCGCCACAAGACAATAGCCACCGCCGTCACCAGTGCCGACAACACCGCGAACGGCGGACTTCTTTCGAAGTATTGCTGAACCGCCACATCTTCGATCGTTCGGCGGCCAATCGGCGTTATCCACTTGATCTGTTGAACTTGCCCGACGACCTCAATCACGAACGGCGCCACGACGCAAATGGCCAGAACCGCCGTGATGGCGAATTGGACTAGCACCGTTCGACTGCGCCGGAAGGCGCACATGAAGACAATGTGCGCCACCAACACCAGCACGAGATATATGTCAAGCAGTATCGACATCGCCAGGACGATCCCGTAAGACAGCCAGGCCCAAGGGCTTTCGCGGTGCGCGGCGCGAACGAGCAGTACCGTCAGCCATACCGCGGCCATCATCGACAAGGCATACGGGCGCGCTTCGATCCCTGCCCACGTCGTGCGAGGCAAGATCGCGCAGAAGATCCCGGAGGCCACCGCGACGGTCCGAGACGAAAACTGTTTGCCGAGCACCACTACTCCGGCCGCGGCTGCGCCGACAGCCACACCGCTTGGCGCTCGGGACCAAAACTCCGTGGGTCCGAAAACGTGGAACCAGCCGTGCATGAGCACGTAGTACAGGCCGTGGACGGCGTCGACGTTGCCCAGCATGTGCCATAACTGGGCAAGGGAACGGCTGTACGAGGCGGAAATGGTCGCGGCCTCGTCATACCAGAAAGAGGGACGAGCGGCCCCGCCCAAACTCACCGCGGCGGCCAGCAGTCCGACGATGAGCGGGTCCAGTGCAGCCGGCGGGGGTGCCAGATGCCGTGATGCGCAGGTAGCCGACGAGACCCTCATCGAGGCCGCCAAAAATGTCACGCGGCTATGTTGCCAGAACCAGACCACGCATTCCTGGACGAGGTGCCTCACGTAAAAGTGAGCGCGAAGCGGTGGTTGGTGCCTCACGCATGGTGAGCGCGTGGGGGGCTTGCACTACTTCGCGGTGGCCAATCGGCTGATTGACGGTTGTCATGCTTGCAGGTCGAGGCGGCGGGCGGCGGACAGGGCCTCGGTTTTGGTCTTGGCCAGGTCGAGCAGCTGCATTTGGATGGTGTTGATCTGACGGGTCAGATCGGCGGGGTTGATACCCTCGATTCGGGCGGCCACGTTCGAGAGTTGTTGTGCATCAAGGACTCCCGATGCCTGTAGGCGCTGCCACGGGGTGGCCGGGCTGTCGTAGATGCGCTTGCGGCGACCGTCGGTTGTGGTGGTGTAGCCGACCGGCTTTTTCGTCGGGGTGAAGAAGTTGCACCGCAGCGACACCAACGGCCACAGCTCGGTGAGCAGCTCCAGCTCTTCGGGGGTGTCATAGCGGCAGTAGAACGCGTGTTTGCGCACCACATGATTGTTCTTCGACTCCACATGGGCCTGGTCGTTCTTCTGGTAGGGCCGCGAGCGGGTCTGGGCGATGTCGCGGGCCTGCAGCCGGTCGGCGATCTCGTGATTGATGAACTCAGACCCGCGGTCCGAATCGAAAACCGCCATCGGGAACGGAAAACGCTGCTGCAGTTCCTCGATGCCCTCGAGGATCCACGTGGCGGCGTTGTTGCGGATCGAGTGGTTCTCGGTCCAGCCGATCACCAGATTGGTCATCGTCAGCGTGCGGGCGAACTCACCGATCAGCGTCGGGCCGCAGTGCGCCGCGGTGTCGGCCTCGATCACTCCCGGGGCCTGGGGCGCCTCATCGGCGCAGGTGCGGATGGAGATCGAATTCCGCAGCAGCGGTGAGGGTTTGGTGGTCGAGATGCCCTTGATGCGCATCGCATCCCGGGCGGGTTTGAGGTAGCGGTCCACGGTGGCCGCGCTCATTGTCTTCAGCTCCGCTACGACCGCTTCAGTGGCGAACGGCTTGTCAAGATCACCGGCGGCGGTCAGCAGCGGCAGCCATAGTTCGACCATGACCACCAGGTACTTGCCGCACGGCATGCCCATCAACGCCCACACGTGCTCCAAAAGGGCCCTGGCGTCGTCGCTGAAGCCGCGCGGTCGCAAGCTGCGCCCATCGACCTGCTCGGCCGGTGCCGGCAGCGAGGCGAAGAAGGAAATCGACAAGCGGACAGGGAGCGAGCACGCAGGCATCCAACAGCGCCGGGAACGCTGATACTCGAATGCCTTCGACGGCGTTACGTAGGTCAGATCTGGAGCCGATGACGGGAATCGAACCCGCGTTCTCAGCTTGGGAAGTGTTTTCGACGCATCCGAGTGAGTCCCTGCGGGTCCAACGACGGCGACCGTTCCGCTGATGAACTGCGGAATTAGACCGCGGTCGACGGTGGCGGACTCGCTCGGATTGCCGGGAGTTAGCCGCAAGTTGTAACAACGTCGTGACACCGAGGCCGTATCGGCTTGAGCGCGGAGCGGTTACGAAAGTGCGTGTTCGCCGTGGCCGTGGGTGGCTACTGCCATGATTGTGGTCGTGGGCACTACCGACGTAATCGACCTGCAAAACCGGCCGGTGTACGGGTTCGGTCAGGTCGACCACATACTCGGCCTCAAAGCCGGCACCTCAGTGCGGTGGATCGACGGCTACCGTCGCGCCGGCCGGGACTACCCGCCGGTGATCCGACCCGAGCGCACCGGCGAGGAGATAGTGACGTGGGGCGAGTTCGTCGAGGCCCGGCTCCTGGCCGAATACCGCGACGCTGGCGTGCCGCTCATCAGGATGCGGCCGGCCGTCGAGAAGCTCCGCGAGGAGCTCAACACTCGCTACCCGTTGACGTCGGCCAAGACGTGGGTGGACGTCGCGGGCCGCGAGCTCGTCCGCAAGGTTCAGGACGCCGTCGGCCTCGATCGACGGCTCCTGATCGTTGTGCGCAACGACCAGCAGATGCTCGACTGGTCGGCGCCAGCGCAGGAGTTCGCCGGGTCGCTGGAATGGGAGGACGTCGGTCGCGGCCGGGCGAAACGGCAAGAGGTGACGAGCCTGCGACCCGATCCGGCGATCCGCGACGTCGTCGTGAATCCGCTACAGCGGTTCGGCGAACCGTCGACGCGGGGCGTGCCGACCGAGGTCATTCGGGAGCTCTACGTGGCCGGCGACCCGATTGAAATGATCGCCGAGCTCTACCAGTTGCCGCGCGAGCTCGTCGAGGCGGCCGTCCGCTATGAGCTCAGGGCGGCCGAGGCGTACGCAGCGCGGGCGAGCTAGACCAGCGGGGGCCCGCCGAGGATGGTCGCCGTCGAGCACCTCGTGCGGTTCTACGTCGACGAGAGCGCGGCCGGCCTCGGCCTCGCGCTGGCCGCGGCGCGTAGCGACACAATCCACTCGGGACACACGCTCATCCCGGAATGCCCACGCGGCGCGCTCGACACCGAATGGATTCCAGCCGTGGCCGGCCGTGGGCTCATCGTCATTACCCGCGACAAGAAGCTGAGGACCAAGCCTGTCGAGGTGCGGGCGCTGTGGGAGCACGGGCTGCGGGTGTTCTGCATTGGCGGTAAGCGCGACCTGTCGACGTGGGAGTGGCTTGAGCGAGTGGTGCGGCATTGGCCGCGGATGGAGGCGCTCATCGACGAGCGCGGTCCTGGCCCGTGGATTTACATGCTCAACGAGAACAGAGTCGATGAGTTCGTGCCGGGATGGGCCGCCGGCCACGGTTGACACCAGCCCGCAACGCAACACTCGCCGCATTCGACGACCCGGCCGAGCTGAAAACCGCCAGATAAACCAGCAGACGCGCCGAGCGCGCGGCGGTTACTCCGAGCGCGCCGAGCTCGCGCCGGCGCTCATCCGGTGTAGCACGCGTTTCGGCCGATAGGCTTGATCCGGACGAATACCGATCTCGCTCAATGCCACTGCCGTTTCGTTGGAAACGGCGGCGAGGACTTCGAGCATGCCCGCGTCGTGAGTGCACAGGGTGATCCAATGCGGTTTGCGCGCAGGGCGTGATCTTGCCCTTGCCGACAGCGTCGTCGACGGCCGCCTCGATCTTCTGCGCCTTTGGCGGCGGCGGCCGCGATCTTTCGGCCCTCCCGGGCGTCTTGGCGCAGCGCAGCGAGGGTGTGGGTGTCGCGACGACCGCAAGCCCGGCCTTGAGCGCCGCAGCGTCGACACCTACGCCGAGGCCGAGGTGAAGATGCTGCTGGCGTCGTTCGCTGACGATCGGGCTCGGGCATGCTTGGGAGCTCGCGCTGTGCGGCCTGCGGCGCGGCGAGATAGCAGGCCTGACCGGCTCGTCGTCGTGTTCAAGGCGGCAAAGAAACGGCAGGCCGCCGAGCGGCTGGCCCTCGGCCGCGACGGCGGCTCGTAGGAGTACGTCGCGAGCAACGAGGCCCGCGAGCCGTATCACCCGCAGGTGCCGTCGCGGTATTGGCGAGACGCGGTCAAGTCGGCGGGTCTGCGGCCGATCAAGCTGTGCGCGGCTAGTCACACCGCTGCGACAGCCATGCACCTAGCCGGCGCGCCCGCTGCGGTGATCGCGTGGATCGGACACAAGGACGCCAGTCTGACAATGGGGCGGTACGCGCACAGCCGGGACGACGCTCTGAGGGCCCCCGATGACACTTTCAATCGAGTTCTGACAACGTCGTGACACCGGAGCCGATGGAGCCGATGACGGGAATCGAACCCGCGTATTCAGCTTGGGAAGCTGATGTTCTGCCATTGAACTACATCGGCGCGGTTGCCCAAGAAGGCTAGCACCCAGCAGCGGATGCGCTAGCCGGGTGCTGCCAGGAAGGAGCCTCATGTCGCAGGTCCCGGTCGCCGGGTTCGGACCGTATGGCACGACGCCCGCGACTCCGGCTCAGCTCACTGCCGTGCCTGGCACCGCCCGAGATGGCGGCCGGTATCGAAGTCCGAATACCCAAATTGACCCGTGGTCGCGAGCGGCTGCTACTTAGGGATCTTAAAAATTTTATATTTATTATTTCGTTATCGTGTCGTAATCTGCTCTTCGTGGGTCGGCACGAATTAGCCAGGGACCGACGAAGGTCGTCAGCAGTCCTGGCTGCGCTCATTGCCCCGGCGGCCGTCTTCTTTGCGACAGCGGGTGATGTCCATTCTTTCGCGCCCCGCGGTGACGCCCAGCCGGTTATTGGCGACATCGCGCCGTGCTGCATGGAGGTGGTGGCAACAGCACCGATCGCGATTCCGTCGGATACGTCCCATGGCGCCGTCGGGATGGGCTTCACCGAAGCCGAGTTCGTCAGGGCATCGAGATGGCGGGTCGACAACCGGTCCCGCTTTTTGCCCGTCGGGGTCGCACCGGAGCAGGGCCTACAGGTCAAGACCATCTTGGCCGCCCGGAGCATCAGTGCGGCCTTCCCCCAGATTCACGAAATCGGTGGCGTTCGCCCGGACGCGCTGCGATGGCATCCCGGCGGTTATGCGCTGGACGTGATGATTCCCAACCCCGGCACCGCCGAGGGCATAGCGCTGGGAAACGAGATCGTCGCATTCGTGCTCACCAACGCGACTCGATTCGGGATGCAAGACGCGATTTGGCGTGGCGTCTACTACACGCCCAACGGCGCACATGCGACCGGGGCCGGCCACTACGACCACGTCCACATCACCACCACCGGCGGCGGATACCCCACCGGCGGCGAAATCTACCTCCGCTGAGCCAGTCCAGCAGCAGATACGCTCGTCGGGTGCTGCTCTCCGATCGCGACCTCAGGGCCGAAATCTCCGCCGGGCGGTTGGGCATCGATCCGTTCGACGACACCCTGGTACAGCCGTCCAGCGTCGACGTTCGCCTTGACTGCATGTTCCGGGTGTTCAACAACACCCGCTACACCCACATCGATCCCGCGCAGCAGCAGGACGAGCTGACCAGCCTGGTGCAACCGCTCGACGGGGAACCGTTTGTGCTGCACCCGGGCGAGTTCGTGCTCGGCTCCACGCTGGAGCTGGTCACCCTGGCCGACAACCTCGCGGGACGGCTGGAAGGCAAGTCGTCGCTGGGCCGGCTGGGACTGCTGACACATTCCACCGCGGGCTTCATCGATCCCGGCTTCACCGGCCACATCACGTTAGAGCTCTCCAACGTCGCCAACCTGCCGATCACGCTGTGGCCGGGCATGAAGATCGGTCAGCTGTGCATCTTGCGATTGACCAGCCCGTCCGAACACCCTTACGGGAGTACGGGAGTGGGGTCGAAATACCAGGGTCAGCGGGGACCCACGCCGTCTCGTTCGTACCAGAACTTCATCAGGTCCAGTTAGCTTCGCGCTGCAGCCGTGGCAGGCGGACGCGAGTAGAGTCGACCCAATAGACTCGGGATTGGGCCCGCGACTGGCGACCAAAGACCGTTGGGGGAGCTTTGGACACCGTACTGGGTGTGTCGATGGCACCGTCGGCTGTCCAGATGGTGCTGGTCGAAGGCGAGAACGGTGACGGCGCCATCGTCGACGAAGACAAGTTCGAAGTCATTCCCGACTTGGCCGCAACCGCCGCGGCCGATCAGGTGATCTCCGCGATCCTGGGGACCAGGGAGGGCGCGGCCGAGGGCGGCTACCAGCTGACAGCTACCGGCGTGACCTGGACAGACCCGATCGAGGCCGCTGCGCTGCGCGACGCGTTGGCCGCGCGCAAGATCGAGAACGTCATGCTGGTCTCGGCGTTTCTGGCCGCGGCCGCGCTCGCTCATGCAGTTGGCAACGAAACCAATTACGCCCAGACCGCGCTGTTGTTCATCGAGCCCGATGCCGCCACCTTGGCGGTCGTCGACACCGCCGACGGGTCGATCGCCGACGTTCATCGGCAGGGCCTCGTCGACGACGACGACGCGGCGGTGGCCCAGTTGGCCACGATGGTCTCGGACGCCGAGGCGTTACAGACGCGCCCGGACGCTGTGTTCGTCGTCGGCTCCGGCATCGACCTTCCGATGATCAAGCCGGCACTGGAGGCGGCGACATCGCTGCCGTTAACTGCGCCGGAGGAGCCCGACACCGCGCTGGCCAGGGGGGCGGCGCTGGCGTCGGCACATGCGCCGCTGTTCGTCTCCTCGACCGCGGCGCGGGCCTACGCCCAGGATCCCGGCACCGGTGCGGTCAATCCGATTACGCTCGCACCCGCCTACCTCGACGTCGCCGCCGATGCCGACGATGGCCTCGCCTACAGCGCCATTCCCGACGACGTGGCTGACACCCATGTCGGGGAGGTCACGGCCGCTCAACGCGAGCGGGGATCGTTCACGCTGCTCGGTAGCACGTTGGCGGCGATCTTTATCATCGGGGTGGCGGCGCTGCTCGTTGCGCTGGCGATAGCCATCCGACCGACGGCGGAACTGCGACCCGATCCGGGCCACAACGTCGTCGCCCCGACACCGCCGGCACCGGCAGCGCCCCCTCCGGCACCGGCCGCGCCAACTCCCGCTCCTGCGGTAGTACCGCCGGCCCCCGCGCAACAGGTTCCGGTCCCGGCTCCTGCCCCGGCGCCCGCGCCGATCCCGGTGCCAGCCGCTCCTGCCCCCGCACCGGCGGCGCCTATACCGGTGCCAGTTCCGATACCCGTGCCCCCCGTCCTGAGCCCCCAATTACCCTTCGACCCCCCGGCGGGGGCCGTGGCGGCGGCAAGCCCCCTAACTTCGGCAAGGTCCCCGGCGGCAAGTTCCCCGGGGGCGGTCACGGTGGAGGTCACGGCGGCGGAAGGGGTGGTGGTCACGGCCGCGGTGGGTTCAACATCCCGGGGATCCCCGGCATCTAAATTCGCCGGGTAGCCGTCACCTGCCGTTCAGCGTCGCGATGCGGTTCGCTCATCGCGGCCACCTACACACGGTGTTATGCGATGCACCGTCTTCGGCACGGGCTATCTGGGTGCTACCCATGCCGTCGGAATGGCGGAACTCGGACACGACGTCGTCGGGGTCGATATCGATCCGGGTAAGGTCGCCAAGCTCGCCGGTGGCGACATCCCGTTCTACGAGCCCGGCCTGCGACAGCTGCTGACCGACAACCTCGCCGCCGGGCGTTTGCGGTTCACCACCGACTACGACGTGGCCGCCGAGTTCGCCGACGTGCATTTCCTGGGGGTTGGGACACCGCAGAAGAAGGGCGAATACGGCGCCGACTTGCGCCACGTCCACGCCGTCATCGACGCGCTGGTGCCGCGCCTGACCAGGCCGTCGGTCCTCGTCGGCAAGTCGACGGTCCCGGTGGGCACCGCGGCAGAACTGGGCCGACGCGCCGGTGCGCTGGCGGCCCGGGGCGTCGACGTCGAAATCGCCTGGAATCCGGAGTTCCTGCGCGAGGGTTTCGCCGTGCACGACACCCTGCATCCGGATCGCATTGTGCTTGGGGTGCAGGATCATTCGACACGCGCCGAGCCGGCCGTTCGCGAGCTGTATGCGCCGCTGCTGGATGGCGGCGTGCCCTTTCTGGTGACCGACCTGCAGACCGCGGAGTTGGTCAAGGTTTCCGCCAATGCCTTTCTGGCAACCAAGATTTCGTTCATCAACGCAATCTCCGAGGTGTGTGAGGCCGCGGGCGCCGACGTCAGCCTGTTGGCCGATGCGCTGGGATACGACCCCCGGATCGGACGGCAATGCCTCAACGCGGGTTTGGGTTTCGGCGGTGGCTGCCTGCCCAAGGACATCCGCGCGTTCATGGCCCGCGCGGGTGAGCTGGGAGCCGACCAGGCGCTGACCTTTTTGCGAGAAGTCGACAGCATCAACATGCGCCGGCGCACCCGGATGGTCGAGCTGGCCACCGCCGCGTGCGGCGGCTCGCTGCTGGGCGCCAACATCGCGGTGCTCGGCGCGGCGTTTAAACCCGAGTCCGACGACGTGCGGGACTCGCCCGCACTCAACGTCGCGGGCCAGCTGCAGCTCAACGGCGCCACGGTCAATGTGTACGACCCGAAGGCGCTGGACAACGCGAACCGGCTGTTTCCCACGCTGAATTACGCGGTTTCGGTCGCCGAGGCGTGCGAGCGCGCGGATGCGGTGCTGGTGCTGACCGAATGGCGGGAGTTCGTCGACCTCGACCCCGACGACCTAGCCGACCGAGTGCGGGCCCGGGTCGTCGTGGACGGCCGCAACTGCCTCGACGTCACCCGCTGGCAGCGGGCCGGCTGGCGGCTGTTCAGGCTCGGTGCCCGTCGGGCCCAGCCAGCGCAGGTACTCCCGGTCGCATAGGAGCGTGGGTGGGCATCCGGATGCCGGTAGCGGTCGTCGATGGGGATGAAGCGGTGGGTTGGCCAGGCCCGGGCTGTTCGCGACGGCCGTAACTCCTGCCAGTGAGCGATCGTCGTCGACCGATCCACCTCCACCACGTCGACACCAATGTTGGTCTATGGCATTTCGGCGCCGCCGCCGCACCCGACCAGGCTGCGTTGCCGGGTAAGCCGAAGGCGTGCACCATGTTTGGGAACGGTGGTGATGTTGCGCACCATGGGCGTCTCGCCCTTGGGGGATTCCGATGCACTGATGGTGAGTTGCCCGAATATCTCCTGCAGGATGACTACGCCCTCGGTGAGTGCGAACCCAAAGCCAAGGCATCGGCGTACACCCCCGCCGAACGGGAGCCAAGTGTTCGGTGCAACACTGCCGTCGAGGAACCGGCTGGGGCAGAACTCTTTGGGGCTGGGGTGTGATTCCGCTCTGGCGTGGGCAAGCAGGATCGACGTGTTGACCACCGTGCCCGCGGGCAGTTTCCAGCCGCCGATTTCGGTTGCAGCCGTGACTTTCCTTGCAGTAGAAGCGATTACCGTGTGCCGGCGCATCCCCTCCTTGAAGACCGCCTCCAGGAAACCGTCATCACCTGAGGCGGCCGCGGAGACGACCTGGTCCTGGATGCCGGGAGCCTGGGCAAGTTCCCATAGCGTCCAGGACAGCGCCGCGGCGGTCGTCTCATGGCCGGCCAGCAGCAGGGTGATGAGTTGGTCGCGCAGCTCGGCATCGGTCAAGGGCGTCGTCGACGCGTCTTTGCTCTGCAGCAGTCGGGACAACACATCGGTGCGGATGTCGAGGTCGGAAACTGTGCGGCGAGCAGAGATTTCACGGTACAGGATGGCGTCGATCTTGCCCTGGCTGTCGAAGAAGCGCTTCCACGGGTTCACCCGTTTCAGCCACGGGTATCGAAGCCCCGCGAAGATCGCGGGCCGGACGTTGATGATTTCCTGCAGGCGAGTGGTCAACTCGGCCTTGACATTTGGATCGGTGACACCGAAAACGACCCGCAGAATGACGTCGAGAGTGAGCGCGTTCATGCAGTCAAGGCTGTTGATGCCGGCACCGATAGGCCATCGCGCGATGTGCTCACGGGCAACCGAGGCGATCATGTCGCGGTATTCGCGCAGAGCGGCCCGGGTGAATGCAGGCATCAGCAGCGAACGCATCCGCGCATGCTCGGCTTCGTCGGTCGTTAGCACCGAGTGCTCGCCCATCACGAAACCCAGGATCTGGTTGCCCTCGCCCGCGTGGAGGGACTTCGGGTCGGCCGCGAAGATCTCTTTGATGTGTTCCGGCCGTGTGTAGACCACGAGGTTGTCAGCGTACGGAGGCACCCGCAACGAGAACACGTCTCCGTACTTGCGGTGCATCGCCGGCAGGAACCATTCCCGAAACTTCAGATACAGCACGCTCTGCACATAGCGGGGCAGCCGCGGCCCGGGTGGCAACGTCGCAGTCACCGTGCCTCCTTGTCGAACTCCGGGGCCGCAACCCCCGGCCACGACACGTCGCGGTCGATGCAGGCCCGACGCAGCGCTTGAATGAAGTCGCCGGCGTCGCCGGACACACCTGCAAAATCGTTGGGGCCCATCAGCATTTGGTGCCCGTCGTTTGTCTGTGCCAATACCGCCGGAGTCAGGTCACCGGTCAACCTTGCGACGTCGGCGGAGCGCTCATTGCGGTGCACAAGGTCGAACGGGACACCCAGAGCGCACGTCACGTCCTTCCACTGGGGGTTGGCCCGCAACCCCCGATGGGTGATGTCACATAGCGCGCAGGACGTCGTCCCGCGCAGCTTGCTGAACACGTAGGCCAGCTCGCCCCGCACCCCACCGTCGCCATTGAACACTCCGATGAAACGAACAACCTCGTTTGCCACAGTCTCTCCGCCCGATCAACAAATGTTTGATGTAAACGATTGTTTATCACGATAGGATGCATCCATGCAACAGCTCCGCACCAACCGCGACAAACTGCTGGACGGCGCTCTCGCTTGCCTACGGGAACGCGGCTATGGCAACACCAGCTCGCGCGACATCGCTCGCGCCGCAGGGGTGAACGTCGCGTCGATCAATTACCACTTCGGCAGCAAGGACGCGCTGCTCGACGATGCCCTCGCTCGCTGCTTTTCCACCTGGAACCAGCTCATCCAGGAGGCGTTCGATCGGTCCGCGGCCTGCAGTCCCTACGAACAGATGCGGGCTGTCCTCGAGGCGACAGTTGATTCGTTCGAGCAGATCCGTCCAGCCGTCTACGCGTGCATCGAGTCGTACGCCCCCGCGCTGCGCTCAGAGGTTCTGCGGGAACGCCTTGCTGCCGGATATGCCGACGTGCGGCAACGTTCGGTCGACCTGGCCCACGCTGCCCTTGCCGGCACCGACGTGCAACCACCGGAAAGCCTGCCGACGATCGTTTCAGTGCTGATGGCAGTCGTCGATGGCCTCATGATCCAGTGGATCGCCGACCCGTCCGCCACCCCCCGATCGGCCGAGGTTCTCCAGGCGCTCGCCGACATCGGCGCCGTCGTCAGGTCGCCGTTGCCGTGAACCACACGGTCGACGGATGGTCGGACCTGCGCTCGATGCGGACGTCGCTGAAGCCGCGGCGCGAAGCCACGCCGCGGTGTCGTCGGTGGTGGGCACGCGGTAGATCGAGGGGTCGAAGCGCGCCGCGAGCGGTCGGTCATCGGATATGGAGGTCAGGACGAGTCGAGCGCCGGGCCGCAATGCTCGAGCGATGTCGCGCGGGCTGGCGCGGGGATCCCGCCCGAAGTAGAAGTTGTGCACGCTGAGAGCCTTGTCAAGGCCCTCATCAGCGATCGGCAGGGTTGTCCCGTCCCCTCGATGCAGCGAGATAAGCCCAGCCGCAATCTGTTTCGCAATTGCGGTGCGCGGCGATTGCGATCATGGTCGCCGAGACTTCTACGCCGATCACTTCGGCACCGGCAGCGGTGCGCAGCCCAAGGGTGTTGCCGGGGCCGAAGCCGATTTCGCGGATGCGCTCACCCGATGCCGGCTCGAATCGAGCGCACGGCGCTTTAGTGGCCAGTCAACTCATCCACCGTGAATTCCATGTCCATCGGCTCGAGCACATGGACCCGATCTCCCTCGAGCGCCATGACGCGTCGATAGTTTTCGCCCTCGAGGTGGTACGCGAGAAACCGGTCATTGATCGGTGCGTCGGGATCGATGATCCAGTAGTTCTCGATGCCAGCCTTCGCGTATTCATGCAACTTCATGACGTGGTCTGTCCCGCGCGAGCCGGGCGACACGATCTCGACGACGAGCACAACATCTGCTGCAGGAACCCGGGCAGGGCGCCCCTCGAACACGCGATCCCGAACCACAACGATGTCCGGATCGCGCACACTCGGCGGGAACGATGCCCTCGTGATCACCTCGATCTCGGGAAGCGCTTCGAGCCCATCCGGCAGGTGATCGTCAAGGAGGCGGGTAAGCCTTTTCGAAATCCGCTGATGCCATAGCTGCGGACGCGGCGACATGATGAGTGTCCCCTCACTCAGTTCCCACCGTCGCGTCGGGTCGAGTTCCAGCGCATCCCACTGCTCGAGGCTCAGCAAACCCCGCGGCAGGTGTGCAAGGTCGGTCACCGTGCACCTCCTCCCCGATGGAACTGGACTAGTTGCAGACTACGCGCGACGGCGATCGCGTCCCAGCCTGGCGTCTCCCACCGACAGTCGATGCACACGCAGCACCCGAGTAACCTGACCGCGTGGACTACGCGGCGGCATTCCTCGAACAGAACCGCGCTTTTGCGGAATTGATCCGCAACGCGGACGAGTCCAAGCCGGTGCCGACCTGCCCCGGTTGGAGCCTTCAGCAACTGCTCCGCCACGTCGGTCGCGGCGACCGCTGGGCCGCGCAGATCGTCAGAGACCAGCTTGACCACTTCCTCGATCCCCGCCGCGTGGAAGAGGGCAAGCCCCCGCCGGATCCCGACGAGGCGATCTCCTGGTTGCAGGACGGAGCGCAGCTCATGGTCGATGCCGTCGAACGGACTGGTGCCGAAACGACGGTGTGGACATTCCTCGGGCCGCGCCCCGCCATCTGGTGGACCCGGCGACGACTGCATGAAACGGCGGTGCACCGGGCCGACGCCGCGATCGCGGTCGGCGCTGACTTCACCCTCGCGCCCGAGATCGCCGCCGATGCGATCACCGAGTGGCTCGAGCGCGTCGCGATCCAGGCCGGCAGCGACGGCGTGCCACTGCCGCTAGAGGACGACACCACCATCCACCTGCACGCCGTCGATCCTGGGTTGGGTGAGGCAGGCGAATGGACGATCCGCGCTTCAGAGTCGGGGATCACCTGGTCACACGAGCACGGCAAGGGCACGGTGGCTCTGCGCGGCGGTGCCACCGAGCTGCTGCTGGCGATGGTGCGCCGAGTCCCGGTCGCCGACACCGGCATCGCGATGTTCGGCGATGATGCCGTCTGGGAAAAATGGCTGGAACGAACGCCCCTCTAAACCTGTGACCAGCCCGGGTTTACGCGGTAATTTGCAGACCATGACCACATCGGAGATTGCCACCGTATTGGCGTGGCACGACGCCCTCAGCGCCTCCGACCTCGAGACCCTGGTGGCCTTGTCCAGCGACGACATCGACATCGGCGACGCGCACGGCGCCGCGCAGGGCCACCAGGCGCTGCGCCGGTGGGCCGCTTCCCTCAACACCACGGCAGAGCTTGGCCGGATGTACGTGCACGAGGGGATCGTGGTCGTCGAGCAGGAGATCAGCCGTGAGGACGATCCCGGCGACGTCACGAAGGCGTCGGCGTTCCGGGTGGTGCACGATCATGTCACCTCGGTGTTCCGCCATGAGGACTTGGCGTCGGCGCTGGCGGCCACGGAGCTGACCGAGGCAGACCTGGTTGAGTAAGCTCGATTGAGGCATTAGGAGCCATTCATGCGGGGGATCATCTTGGCCGGCGGTTCGGGCACCCGCCTGCATCCGATCACCATCGGCATCAGCAAGCAGTTGCTGCCGGTCTACGACAAGCCGATGGTCTACTACCCGCTGTCCACGCTGATGATGGCCGGCATCCGCGACATTCTGGTGATCACCACGCCCCACGACGCGGCCGGATTCCAGCGACTCCTAGGCGACGGGACGCAATTCGGCATCGACATCAGCTACGTGACGCAGGATAGTCCCGACGGGCTGGCGCAGGCGTTCGTGCTGGGCGCCAATCACATCGGCACCGACTCGGTGGCTTTGGTGTTGGGGGACAACATCTTCTACGGTCCCGGACTGGGTACTAGCCTGAGCCGCTTCCAAACCGTCAGCGGCGGAGCCATTTTCGCCTACTGGGTGGCCAACCCGTCGGCCTACGGTGTCGTCGAATTCGGTCCCGACGGCATGGCGCTGTCGCTGGAGGAGAAACCCGAAACACCGAAGTCCCACTACGCGGTGCCGGGCTTGTATTTCTACGACAACGATGTGATCGAGATCGCCAAGGGCTTAAAGAAATCGGCGCGCGGCGAGTACGAGATCACCGAGGTCAACCAGATCTACCTCAACCGCGGCCGGCTGGCGGTCGAGGTGATGGCCCGCGGGACGGCCTGGCTGGACACCGGCACGTTCGACTCGCTGCTCGATGCCAGCGACTTCGTCCGCACGCTGGAGTTGCGGCAGGGGTTGAAGGTGAGCGTTCCCGAGGAAGTCGCCTGGCGGCGCGGCTGGATCGACGACGAGCAGCTGGCGCAGCGCGCCCGCGGCTTGGTCAAGTCCGGATACGGCGGCTACTTGTTGGAGTTGTTGGAACGCAGCTGATTTCGGCTGGTTGGCTACGGCAGCCCCGCCAGCCCGTCCTGTCCGAGCAGCAGACCGCCGGAGCCGCCCTTGCCGGCGGTGCAGGTGTTCGGGCCGGTCCCGCCGTTTCCACCGTTACCGCCGTTGCCGATCAGCACGGCGTTGCCGCCCTGACCGCCTTGACGGCGGCGGCGGCGGCGGAAGCCGAGCAGTTTCGTGAAGTGCTTTCGGTGCGTGCTTGATCCGGCGCGGTCGGTGTCGGCCTGTTGCCTTGTGTGAAGATGGGCGCGAGGGCGTCGGGTCCAGCTATGCTGGTGGCCAGCGTGAGGGGCTGGGCGGTCAGGGCTTGGATCTGGTGTTGGGTGGCGGCGGGATTGATCAGGGAGTAGGTCCGCGTTAGTGCCACGATGCGCTCCACGGTCATGGTGGGGTGATCGATCGCGTGATGGAACGCGGTGGCGGTGGTGTCGTGTTTCTTGGGCACCGTGGCGCCGTTGCGGACTTTAGAGATCGGTTTCTGCTGTGGGTAGAAGTAGTTGGTCAGCTTGGACTGCAACTGCCAGATCTCGTTGAGCGGCAACAGTTCTGCGGGGGTGTCGTGGCGGTGGTAGCCGACCACGGTGCGCACCGCTGCCCCATATTTTTCTGCTCGACGTGATGACCGTCGTTCTTATAGCCCGGTCGCGCCCGGGTGAAGGTGATCTGGCGGTCCTGGCACCGTTGCAACAACAGGTCGTTGATGAATTCCGATCCGTTGTCGGAGTCCACACCTAGGATCGGGAACGGCATCTTGCGGGCAATGTCATTTAGGGCGGCCGGCACGCATTTGGCGGTCTTGTCCGGCATTGAGCGGTTCTCGGTCCAGCCGGTGGCGATGTCGGTGACCGTCAGCGTGAAGGCATGGCCTCTAGCCCGGTTGCCGCCGTCGCGCCAGACCAGGTCGATCTCGACGAACCCGGGCCGCGCGTCGTCACTCGGCCCAGGTGCGCACCGGGATCTGGCTTTTGAGAAGCGATCCCGGCTTTGTCCCCACACGCCCTTGAGCTGGTGTTTGGTCCGCTCACCAGCCAGGCGGCGATCGATGGTGGCCGCTGACATTGACACCAACAGCGCCGCGGTGGCCTCGTCGATGACCAGTTCTCCGAACTGATGCAGCACTGCCACCGGTTGCCTGAGCATCGGCGCAAGCCGTTTGCCGGCGGGCATTGCGGGCACTGTCCAGCGCACCATCAGCGCCGCGGTGACATCAGGCCCGTACTTCACTGGCCGCGGACTGCGCGGGGTGACGATCTTGGGTTGCAGCGCCGCTTTGAGCGCCTTGCGGGCATGGCTGCGGTGCCACCCGGTGTTAGCGCACAACTCGTCGAGAATCTCTTTCGCGCGCATTTCTGATGAGTCAACGCGGTCGGCGGGGTCTGCTAGTATCGAATGTATGTTCGAACAAGTGCTCGATCCGGAGGTGGTGGCCCGTTTCGATGAGCACGTCGAGCGGCGCCATCCGTCGACCACCGCGGAGTCGGCGGGGCTGATAGAGCGGATTTGTGCGGCCGCGCGGGCGGAGAACCGGGCCGCGGCCGCGCAGCTGGTGGCTGTGGGGGAGTTGTTCGCCTCTCGGTTGTCGCGGTGTTCGGAGACCGAGGACTGGGCGATCGACACCATGGAGGCCGTGGCCGCCGAGGTGGGTGCGGCGTTGCGGATCAGCCAGGCGCGCGCCGCCGGCCGGCTGCGGTATGCCCGCGCGATGCGTGAGCGGCTACCCAAGACCGCTGCGGTGTTTGTGGCCGGCGAGATCGACTTTCGGGCGTTTTCCACGATCGTGTTCCGCACCGATCTGATCGTCGACCCCGAGGTGCTGGCGGCGGTGGATGAGTTGGTGGCGCTCAATGTGACGCGCTGGCCCTCGATGACCAGCGCCCGGCTGTCCGGGGCGGTCGATAGGATCGTGGCCCGCGTGGATACCGATGCGGTGCGCCGGCGTAAGGAGTATCAGGCCGATCGGCAGATCTCGATCGGACAGGACCAAGACGGCCTCTCGCGCATCGACGGCAGCCTGTACAGCGTCGACGCCCACGCACTGGACAAGCGGTTGACTGCGTTGGCGGCCACCGTGTGTGCCCACGATCCGCGCACCCGCGAGCAGCGCCGCGCCGACGCGTTGGGGGCGCTGGCGGCCGGGGCGGATCGGCTGGGCTGTGGCTGCGGGCTCACCGACTGCCCGGCCGCCACCCGCCCGGGCGCGGCCCCGGTGGTGATTCATGTGATCGCCGAACCCGCCACCATCAATGGCACGGGCTCGGCGCCGGCATCTGAGATGAACGCCGACGGGCTGATCACCCCCGAGCTGGTGGCCGAACTCGCGAAGACGGCCACACTGGTACCGCTGGTTCACCCCGGCAATGCCCCACCCGAGCCCGGCTATGTGCCCTCGAAGGCGTTGGCCGATTTCGTGCGGTGCCGGGATCTGACCTGCCGCTGGCCCGGCTGTGACCGGCCCGCCGTCGATTGCGATGTGGATCATTCGATCCCCTACGCCGCCGGTGGGCCCACCCATGCGGCCAACCTGAACTGCAAATGCCGAACCCATCACCTTGTGAAGACCTTTTGGGGCTGGCGGGAACGGCAACTACGCGACGGGACCCTGATTTTCACCTCACCGTCGGGGCACACCTATGTCACCACCCCGGGCAGCGCCCTGCTGTTTCCCAGCCTGTGCCGCGCGGTCGGCGGCATGCCGGCACCGGAAGCCGACCCCCCGCACGACTACTGCGCCCACCGGACCGCGATGATGCCCAAACGCCGCCGCACCCGCGCCCAAGACCGCGCCCACCGCATCGCCACCGAACGCCGACAAAACCGCACCGCCCGCACCACTCAACCCACCGCGCCTACCGGGTGCACCATCGACATCGGACCCGCCCCACCCGACACCAACCGCGACCCACCACCCTTTTAGGAAGCACGTGAACACGTTCGCGGTGGCAGCGACAAGAACGCCGACCTGGCTTGGGGGTGTCTCGGCTCCCCAATGTCTCCGTGACCCCACATGCGCACCTCCCACGCGGGCACCAACCACCGCGCCCGTCACGTCGTTGGCGGTTACTGACGGTAGCTGGCCAGGAAGTTGCCCAGCCGCTCGATCGCGGCCGCGAGATCACGGGACCAGGGCAACGTCACGATGCGCAGGTGATCCGGTGTCGGCCAATTGAATCCGGTGCCCTGGGTGACCAGGATCTTCTCCGACAGCAGCAGGTCGAGGACCAGTTGCTCGTCGTCGGCGATGTCGTAGACCTCGGGATCCAGCCGGGGAAACACATACAGCGCGCCCTCCGGTTTGACGCACGAGACCCCAGGAATTTCGTTGAGCTTGCTCCAGGCAACGTCGCGCTGCTCGAGCAGCCGGCCGCCGGGCAGCACCAGGTCCTCGATGCTCTGGTGGCCGCCGAGGGCGACCTGGATCGCGTGCTGCGCGGGGACATTCGGGCATAACCGCATGTTGGCCAGCAGGCTGATCCCCTCGATGAAGCTGCTGGCGTGGTCCTTGGGTCCAGTGATCACCAGCCAGCCGGACCGGTATCCGGCAACACGGTACGCCTTGGACAAACCGTTGAAGGTCAGCGACAACATGTCGGGCGCAAGCGATGCCACGCTGATGTGCTTGGCGTCGTCGTAAAGGACCTTGTCGTAGATCTCATCGGCGAGCAGCAACAGTTGATGCTTGCGCGCCAGGTCGACCATCTGAGTGAGGATTTCGCGGCCGTAGACCGCGCCGGTGGGGTTGTTCGGGTTGATGATGACCAGCGCCTTGGTGCGCTCGGTGATCTTGGATTCCAGGTCGGCGATGTCGGGCTGCCAGTCCTGGGTCTCGTCGCACAGGTAGTGCACGGGTGTGCCGCCCGCCAGCGAGGTCGACGCGGTCCACAGCGGGTAGTCGGGCGAGGGGATCAGCACCTGATCGCCGTTGTCCAGCAGGGCTTGCAGCGTCATCGTGATCAGCTCGGAGACCCCGTTGCCCAGGAACACGTCGTCGACGTCGAATCTGGGGAAGCCGGGGACAAGCTCGTAGCGGGTGACCACCGCGCGCCGCGCCGGCAGGATGCCCTGCGAGTCGGAGTATCCCTGCGCGTACGGCAGCGCCTGGATCATGTCGCGCATGATCACGTCGGGTGCCTCGAAGCCGAACGGTGCGGGGTTGCCGATGTTCAGCTTGAGGATGCGGTGCCCCTCGGCTTCCAGCCGCGCGGCGTGCTGGTGTACAGGGCCGCGAATTTCATACAGGACGTCCTGCAATTTGGACGACTGCGCGAAGGCGCGCTGGCGGTGATGACCGGCGGCATGCCAGGGCAGCTGGTGAGTTGTCACGTCAACCATGGTGCCATCGCTGTCCACTGAAATTTGCTGATAGGTGTCAAATCGGTGGATCAGCGCTTGCCCGGCGGCCGGGCGCCGCGCGCGATGCCCAACCCTTTAACGGGTGCAGCGGGCGGGGCCGGGGGAGCCGCTTCCCCGTCCGGTTGCGACGGCGGCTCCGGCTCCGGCTTTGCATCGGGTTCCGGTGCGGCGGGTGTAGGAGCTGCCGCTTGCGCGGGGCTCTTCTTTGCTCCCGGCCGCTTGGCACCGGCGGCGATACCCAGACCCTTGACGGGCGCGGTGGGCGCCTCAACGGCGGGTGCCTCAACGGCGGGTGCCTCGGCGGCGGGCGCCTCGGCGGCGGGGGTTTGCGCAGCGGCTTGGGGGGCTCCCTTCTTGGCACCGGGTCGCTTGGCGCCGGCGGCCAGGCCCAGACCCTTGGCCGGCGCAGCCGCCGCCTTGGCCTCCGGGGTTTTGGGGGGCTGCGCCCCCGTCTTCTTGGCACCCGGGCGCTTGGCGCCGCCGGCGATCCCGAGGCCGGTGACGGCCTTGGTGGCCTTCTCGGGTTTTGTAGCCGCCGGCTTCTCGGCCGCTTCTTCGATTTTCTCGGCAGGGGGACTGGGTGCCGCAGCCTCGGGCTCGGCCTTCGCCGCGCGCTTCGAGGCCTCCTTTGCGGCCGTACCCTTCGCCGGCAGCAGCGACGTGTCGTGATCGAGCGAGCCGAGCAGCACCTGGGCCACGTCGAGCACCTCAGGAACAGGCCGGTCGCTGCCGGCCTCCGCCCGGTCGTTGACGCCGTCTGTGACCATCACCCGGCAGAACGGGCAGGCGGTTGCGATGGCGGCGGCGTTGGTGGCCAGCGCCTCGTCGACGCGCTCGTGGTTTATCCGCTTGCCGATGTGCTCTTCCATCCACATGCGGGCGCCGCCCGCGCCGCAGCAGAAGCTGCGCTCGGCGTGGCGCGGCATTTCGGTGAGGTTCGCTCCCGCGGCGCCGATCAGCTCGCGCGGCGCCTCGTACACCTTGTTGTGCCGGCCCAGATAGCACGGGTCGTGATAGGTGATGTCTTGGGATACGGAGCTGAGGGGGACCAGCCTCTTGTCGCGCACCAACCGGTTGAGCAGCTGCGTGTGGTGCAGCACAGTGTAGTTGGCACCCAGCTGCCGGTATTCCTTGCCGATGGTGTTGAAGCAGTGCGGGCAGGTGACCACAATCTTGCGGTCGACGGTCTCCACACCCTCGAACAGTCCGTCCAGGGTCTCGACAGCCTGTTGGGCCAGTTGCTGGAACAGGAACTCGTTGCCCGACCGGCGCGCGGAGTCGCCGTTGCAGGTTTCCCCGGTACCCAACACCAGGAACTTCACCCCGGCGATGGCGAGCAGTTCGGCGACGGCCTTGGTGGTCTTTTTTGCCTTGTCGTCGTAGGCGCCCGCACAGCCCACCCAGAACAGGTATTCGTAGCCGTCGAAACTGTCGACATCCTCGCCGTAGACCGGGACGTCGAAGTCGACCTCGTCGATCCAATTGGTCCGGTCAGAGGCATTCTGCCCCCACGGGTTGCCCTTGTTCTCCAGGTTCTTGAACAGCACGGACAGCTCGGACGGAAACTCCGACTCCATCATCACCTGGTAGCGGCGCATATCCACGATGTGGTCGACATGCTCGATGTCCACCGGGCACTGCTCGACGCACGCGCCGCAGGTGACGCAGGACCACAGCACGTCGGGATCGATCACACCGCCCTGTTGGGCGGTGCCGACCAGCGGGCGGGCCGCTTGCTCGGGCCCGTGCCCGGGCACCCGGCCGAAGCCGGACTCCGGCACATGGTGGCCCTCCTCCTTGACCGTCTCGAGGTCGAGACCCTCAAGCGGCTCCTGGCTCTTCTCGCCCAGGATGTAAGGCGCCTTGGCCATCCAGTGGTCGCGCAGGTCCATGATGACGAGCTTGGGGGACAACGGTTTTCCGGTGTTCCAGGCCGGGCATTGCGACTGGCAGCGCCCGCACTCGGTGCAGGTGGCGAAGTCGAGCATCGCCTTCCAGGTGAAGTCTTCGATCTTGCCGCGCCCGAATTCGGCGTCGTCGGGCGGGTTTTCGAAGTCGATCGGCTCGCCGTGGGCTTCGACGGGCAGCAGCGGGCCCAACCCGTCCGGCAATCGCTTGAAGGTGACGTTGATCGGCGCCAAGAAGATGTGCAGGTGCTTGGAGTGCAACACGATCAGCAGGAACGCCAGCATGACGCCGATGTGCAGCATCAGCGCGACGGTCTCGACGATCTCGTTGGCGCCCTGACCCAACGGATGTAGTAGCGAGCCCATGGCGTGGGAGAAGAATGCGCCACGGCCGTAAGGGAATTCGTCGCCGAGCGCGTTGACCGATGCCCCGCGGAAAATGGCATACGTCCAGATGACGTTGAAGATCATGAACAGGATCAGCCAGGCACCGCCGGTGTGCGAACCGTAGAACCGGGACTGCCGACCGTGTTCCTTCGGCTCGGTGCGCAACCGGATGATCGCGAAGGTGACGATGCCGGCCAGCACGGCCAGCGCGAAGAAGTCCTGCAGGAAGCCCAGCGCGTCCCAGCGGCCGATGATCGGGAGGTGGAAGTTGGGTTGGAACAGCACCCCGTAGGCCTCGATGTAGACCGTCAGCAGGATGAAGAAGCCCCACATGGTGAAGAAGTGCGCCAAGCCCGGCAGTGACCACTTCAGCAGCCGACGTTGTCCGAACACCTCGGCGATCTGGGTCCAGATCCGGGTGCCCAGATTCTCGGTGCGCCCGGTGGCGGGCTGGCCGGACATGACCAGCTTGTACAGCCACCACACCCGTCGCAGAGCGAACGCTCCCACGACCGCCGTCATGCCCAGACCCAGCACCAGTCTGATGAGCGTTTGCGTGGTCACGGAAGGTCACCCCAATGCTTAGATACTCCGGCGTCACGACGCCGTACCCTGTTTAACCTGCCCATACTGACATCTGCGCGGTTCTGAGCGCGAGGGAGGCTGTCCTAACCTACGGGTCGAGTCAACATCGCGCGCAGCATCGACAACATCTCCGAGCGGGAGCCGGCGCCGAGGCGACGACGGATCCGCGCCACGTGGTGTTCGACCGTCTTGGCCGAGATGAACAGTTGGCCGCCAATGTCGCGGTAGGGCATGCCCAACAGCAGCAGCTCGGCGACCTCGCGTTCGCGGTCGGACAGCGGTGACCCCGCCGGAGGATGGCGGGGCGGGGGCGGACTGCCGGTCGCGGGTTCCTCATCGGGCGTCTCGCCGGCCATTTCGGTGGGGCCCGCGCTCAGCTTGAGGTCGCGGGCCAGTTGCAGCATGGCCCCGGACACCCGGGCGTCGGGCGTTTGCAGCGCCGCCTGACCAGCCAGCCGGGTCGCATCCGCGGTCAACCCGACGTGGGACAACGCCCGGGCCGCCGCGGTGACCTCGGCGGGATCGACCTGATCGGCAAGGACCCGCAGCCAGGTGCGTCCGGCGCCGGAGAGCGCCCGGGCCAGGGCGCTGCCGACCGCCGCCCCGCTGAGGGCCTGTCCGTGCGGCGCCACCGCCTCGGGCGAGTTGGCGACTATTCCGGCGTGCACCCCGGCCCAATGCAGCGGAACGGACCACAGCGCGGGATTGCCCAGCGATTCCAACAGGCTGAACGCTTGATCCAGGGTGTGTCGCATCTGGTCCAGCTGGCGCATCCGGGCAGCCGCGATCCACAATTCCCCCAGCGGCAGCAGCGTGAACAGGTCGACGGAGTACTCGGCGAGCACTTCCATGGCGGCATACCAATGGTTTTGCAGCGCACCCGCGTCGCCGCCGCGGCGCGCGATCGCGGTCTGCAGCGCCGCCGCCCACAACGTGTCGCGCCGGCGCAAGTCACCGGAGGCCGCCGCGACAGCGTCCGCGCTGGCCCACGGCAGCTGCCCGTCCTGCATCTTGATCCAGCCGGACAACAGCAGGTGGCGACGCCGGAACAGCGCGTCGTCGCCGGCACACACGGCGCGACCGATGACGCTGCGCGCGCGCACCGGATCGCCGGCGTGGATCGCCGCCAAGGCAACCAGGGCGGCGGGGCTGTCCGGAATGACTTCGGTCATCGTTCGTTCGGCCGCGATGGCCTGGCCCAGCCTTGTCATCGCGGCCGGATACGGCCGATCCATGGTCATCAGCAGCCCTTCGGCGAGGCTGCGCGACGCACGAGCCGCCATCGTCGGCGGGCCGGCGTCCTTGAGGCGCAGCGCGGCGCGCGCCGACGCCAGGTCACCGGTCCCGGCCAGCGCGATCGCCGCTGCCGCGCCCACCACCGCATCCGGGTAGGGGCCAAGCCAGCCGAACAATTCGGCCGCCTGACCCGCGTTGCCCTCGTGGGCCGCGACGCTGCCCGCAATCCGTACCGCCGCGGCGCGTTCGACGGAGTTCGAGGAGGCGAGCAGATCGTCGGCCAGTGCCGCGGCGGCGGCGCAGTCCCCGGAGAGGGCGAGCGCGTCCGCCAGTCGGGCAGTCAGCCCGGTGGCACCGGCGTCGATGGCGGCCCGGTACAGCCGCGCGGCCCGCTCCGACCGGCCGCGCGCCTGCGCGGCGTGCCGGGTCAGCAGGTCCGCCAGCCGGTCGTCGCGCAGCCCGTGTTCGGACAGTCGCAGCGCGAGATCGGGCGACACCGCCGACATGTCGAATTGTGTACGCAGCAACGCGGTTTCGACCTCGTGGTGGTGGGCATTTCCGACGATTTGCGCGACCGCGTCATGCACCGACCGCAGGAACGCCGCGGTGTGCGACGGTTCGACGAGTCCGCTCGCGCGGGCCCGATCGACCAACCCGCGGGCGTCTGCTGCCGAAATCGCCAACGCGGCTGCCACATCGGCCGTCCCTAACTCCTGGCTGAGCGACATGATCAGCAGGGTGTCCAGGGTCGGGTCGTCGTGCCGGCGCAACCGCTCGATCAGGGCGAACTTGGCCAGCTGCGCCGGGGACTGCGCGCCGGCGGACACGGCGTGAACCAGGAAGGGCAGCCCGGCGGTGCAGTCCAACAGGTGGTCGGCGACCGGCAGCGGTCCGAGCGCTATCCGAGATCCATCCCGTTCGATGACCGTCGTCAGGGCTCGCAGCGCGGCGCGCTGCTCCTGGGCTTCGGCGGCCACCACGACCGTCGCGCGCGGGTCGGCAGCCCGGTCGGCGAGGTCCGACAGTTCGGCGTCGGTCAGCAACTGGGCGTCGTCGACAACGAGCGCCGCGTCGGGTGGATCGTCGTCTCGTGGCGGGCGTGCCAGCACGGTCAACCCGGCGCGGCGCAGCCCGTCGCGGGCAGCGGCGAGAACGGTGGTTTTGCCCGTTCCGATACCGCCGCTGATCAGGACCTTGGCCGGCGCCGTCGCGGCGTTCGCGAGGGCCCGGATGGCCTCGCGCGCTGACGGCGGGATCTCAGTGCCGGGTTCGGTCACCCTGGATCCCCATATCCCCACAATTCCCCTAACGTCGTGCCCCCTAATAGTGCCGCAGGGTAGGTGGGTTTCGCACCGATCAACGCCGTTGCCTCAACCGATAACATTTTGATAATCGGCTGGGATTTCCCCGTGGTCGCCACGGCATCGGACACTGAGGGGGAGGAGGAGCGTGATGGCAAACTCGTTGCTCGATTTTGTGATCTCACTCGTGCGCGACCCCGACGCCGCCGCACGCTACGCCGCCAACCCCGCGCAGGCGATCGCCGATGCCCATCTTACGGATGTGACCAGCGCCGACGTGAACAACCTGATCCCGATGGTGTCGGATTCGCTGTCGATGGCGAACGCGGATACCACCGCCGCGGGAACACCTCCCGCCGATCATGGCAACGTGTGGGCAAGCGGAGCGGCCACGGCCGCCCTCGACGCATTCTCGCCACATATCCCTGCGGGAGTTGTCGAACAGCATCGAGCGTCAAGCGGCGTGATCAACCAGCCGGCCACACCCGACCGCGGTGACGTGCCCACGGATCCGCATCTGTTTCCGGCCGTCGGAAATGAACCGCCGGTCCTGCACACCGCGGCTGAGGTGCCGGAAACCACCGTCGACCACGGCGTATTCCCGCCAGAGGATCCGGGTATCGGGGACCACCCGGTCATCCACCCCCACACCGTCGAGGCCGATCATCACGGTTTCGGCATCCACGGGTAGCGCGCGTTAGGTTTCTGACGTGCGCAAATGCGGCTATTGGGGGTGGCTTCACGATGGGCATGGGGGATCCTAGATATCCCCTAATCCCCTAAAGGGGCGCCGCGGCCGATCCCGATGGGTACTCGACCCACCGGGGGATCGGACCCCGATTCCGGGGAGGGGTGCAATCCCTAGCGTTTATGGCAAACCGCCGGTCACATCGGCGGACAGCTGCACAGATTCGATTGAAGGGATGGACCATGACCACGCTGACCTCGCTTGTCGACTACATCCTGAGCCTGTTTCGCAACGAGGAAGCCGCGCAGTCCTTCGTGTCGGCTCCTGGGCAGGCCATGACCAATGCCGGGCTGATCAACGTGTCGCCGGAAGAGTTTGCCGCGGCGGCTAGTGCGGTGCCGGGGCTTGTCCTCGATGACGGCGACCCGATCGGCGCGGTCCAGCTGGCGGTGGCCGACCAGTTCGGCTTCGCGCCGACGCCCGACTCGGGCTTCGTGTCCGACGCCGGTTATGCGTCGGCGCTTGTTGCGCAGGACGCCGGCGCCGTCGTGGCGAGTGACGCGGGATCCGGACTGGCCAATGTCGCCGCAGACCTCGGTGCTGGGATCCTCGGTCAAGCGGGTGGCGGCCTGGGTTGGCAGGGCGGTGCCGGTGGGTTCATGCCCGGCCTCGCTTTCGCCGAACCAACCGGTGGCTTTGGGAGCCAGGTCGGTCTGGGATTGGGCGCTCAGGCAGGCTTCGCGGTTGAGGCCGGGATTGCTGTCCAGGTGGGCGCTGGCTTGGGTGTTGGTCTGGGTGGTCAGACGGGCGTGGGCGCCGGCCTGGGCTTTGGTCTTGGTGGCCAGGCCGCCGTTGGTGGTCAGGTTGGTGCGGGCCTGGGCCTCGGTCTGGGCGGCGGCGTTGGCGGCGGGGCCGGTTTCGGTGGTCAGGCTGGCATCGGCGGCGGCGCGGGCCTCGGAGGCCACGTCGGTGTCGGTGTCGGAGGTCAGGTCGGCGGTGGTCTAGCGGTTGGCGTCGGCGCCCAGGCCGGAGGCGCGATCGGTGGTGGCGTCGGCGGTCACGCCGGGGTCGGTTTCGCCGGTGAAGCCGTTGGGCGGACCGACATGGGAGGCCGCGTAGGTGGCGGTGTCCAGATCGGCGCCGGTGGTCAGGCAGGCGTTGGTGGCCAGGTTGGCATCGGCGCCGGTGGTTCGGCCGCGCTCGGCGGTCAAGCCACGCTCGGTGGCCAGGCCGCACTCGGCGGCCAGGCGGCTCTGGGTGGCCAGACTGCTCTCGGTGGCGTGGGCGGTGTTGGCGCAAACGTGGCGTTGGGAGCAACCGCAAGCAGCCAAGCCGGATTGATTGCTAGCGAAGGCGCCGCGTTGAACGGCGCCGCTACTCCTCACGTTTCCGGCCCACTAGGGGGTGTCGGTGTGGGTGGTACCGCCGGCGCCGGGGCGGCCGGCGGCGCAGGGCTAGGCATCGGTGGTGGCGGCCGCGGCAACCTGCTGAGCGGCGACAGCGCCGCGCTTGGTGGCCACGCGACCCCGCAACCGGCGATCGCGGGTGGGGCTGGAACCGCGGCCCACGTTGGCGCCGAGGGCGCAATGGCCGGCGGAGTGGGCGACGGCATCATGGGGACCGGACCCGGCGGCGGTGCGGCGGCCGGGGGAGCCGGCGCCGGGGCGCACGGCGACATCCTCGGCCAGGAAGGCGTCACGCTCGGAGGTGGCGGCACCGTCAACGGCGGTTTCCCGCCCGCCCAGCATGGCCCGACCGTTCCCGCTGGCCAGGGCCCTGTCATTCGGGGCGGTGCTGACGGCACGGTTGGCGGTCACACAACGCCCCCGTCGGGTGGCGGCCCCGTCATCGGCAGCCCCGGCAGCGCCGATGGCCACGGCGGCGGCGCGCACCCACCGGTGATCAATGCACCGGAGCCGCACGCTCCGGCGCCGGCCCATCCGGCCCCCACGCCGGCCCTTCCGGCCCCCACGCCGGCCGAGCACGCGCCGAGCGAGTGGCCGGCCCACGCGCCGAGCCCCTCGGTGTTCGGTGGCGATCACCAGCCGCCGGTGGCGCATACGTCGCCGCACACCGAGCCACCCGCGTCGCACGGCCCGGTCGACCACCACGGGTTCTGACCCCGGACCGGCCCGACGAACCGGCGGGGACTTCGTGGTCCCCGCCGGTTCGTGCGCATACCGTGATCTGAAGTGCAAGCGAGCGAGAAAGTAGGGCTGCACGGTGAACCAACCCGATGACCCGCGTCGGGTCGGCGTGATCGTCGAATTGATCGATCACACCATCGCGATCGCCGAACTCAACGACCGTTCCGACCTGGCGCGGCGGCTGACCCGGGCCCGCGAGCGAATCACGGATCCGCAGATCCGGGTGGTGATCGCCGGACAGCTCAAACAGGGCAAGAGCCAACTGCTCAACTCCCTGCTGAACATGCCGGTGGCGCGCGTCGGTGACGACGAAGCCACCGTGGTGGTCACCGTGGTGAGCTACAGCGCGCAGCCGTCGGCTCGCCTCGTCGTTGCCGCCGGTCCCGACGGCGAAACCGAGACGGTCGACATCCCGGTCGATGACATCAACACCGACCTGCGGCGGGCCCCGCGCGCGGACGGCCGCGAGGTGTTGCGGGTCGAGGTGGGCGCGCCCAGCCCGCTGCTGCAGGGCGGCTTGGCGTTCATCGACACCCCCGGTGTGGGTGGCCACGGGCAGCCCCACTTGTCGGCGACGCTTGGGCTGTTGCCCGATGCCGACGCCATCCTGATGGTCACCGACACCAGCCAAGAACTGACCGAACCCGAGATGCGTTTCGTGCAGCAGGCCTACCAGATCTGTCCCGTCGGCGTGATGGTGGCCACCAAGATCGACCTCTATCCGCACTGGCGTGACGTCGTCAACGCCAACGCCGCGCACCTGCACCGCGCCCGGGTGCCGATGCCGATCATCGCAGTGTCGTCCCTGTTGCGCAGCCATGCCGTCGCGCTCAACGACACGGAGCTCAACGACGAGTCCAACTTTCCGGCGATCGTCAAGTTTCTCAGCGAGAAAGTCCTCTCTCGCCAGACCGACCGGGTGCGTGATGAGGTACTCGGCGAAATACGTTCGGCAGCAGAGCATTTGGCTATTTCCGTGGGCGCGGAGCTATCGGTGGTCAACGATCCGGATCTTCGCGGCCGGCTCGCCGACGAGCTGGAGCGACGCAAGCGGGAGGCCCAGGATGCGCTGCAACAGACCGCGCTATGGCAGCAGGTGCTGGGCGACGGATTCACCGACCTGAGCAACGACGTGGACCACGACCTGCGCGCGCGCTTCCGCGCTGTCACCGAAGACGTTGAGCGCCAGATAGATTCGTGCGACCCGACCAGGCATTGGGCGCAGATCGGCACCGACGTGGAAAACGCAGTCGCCACCGCCGTCGGGGACAACTTCGTGTGGGCTTACCAACGGGCCGAAGAATTGGCTGACGACGTGGCGCGCTCCTTCGCCGACCTGGGGCTGGACTCGGTGATGTCTCCCGAGCTGAGCGCGCGTGCGATGGGCGAGGATTTCGGCCGGCTCAAGGCGCTGGCCCAGCTCGAGTCCAGGCCGCAGGGCAAGGGCCAGAAGGTGGTGTCCGGCTTGCGGGGTTCCTACGGCGGCGTGGTGATGATCGGCATGTTGTCCTCGGTGGCCGGGCTGGGTTTGTTCAATCCGCTGTCCGTGGGGGCCGGGGTGATACTCGGCCGCATGGCATATAAGGAGGAAAAAGCGAATCGGCTGTTGCGGGTGCGCGCCGAGGCGAAGAGCAATGTGCGGCGCTTCGTTGACGACGTTTCGTTTGTCGTCGGCAAGGAGTCCCGCGACCGGCTCAAGGTCATCCACCGCACGTTGCGCGACCACTACCGCGGCATCGCCAACGAGCTCACCCGGTCGCTCAACGAATCACTGCAGGCCACCATCGCGGCGGCGCACCTGCACGACGTCGAGCGTGACAATAGGGTCCGTGAACTTCAGCGGCAGTTGGACATCCTGAACCAGGTGAGCGACAACGTGAACAAGCTGACGTCCCGGGTGGCCATGGGAGGAACGTGAGCACCAGCGAGCGGGTCCGCGCGATTCTGGGCGGGACCATCGAGGCCTACCGGGGCGAGCCGGCTTACCGCCAACGCCAAGACGTTTTCTACGAACTGGACCGCATCGGCGCGCGCCTGGCCGAACCGATCCGCATCGCGTTGGCCGGCCCGCTCAAGGCCGGAAAGTCCACTCTGGTCAACGCATTGGTCGGCGCCGACATCGCGCCGACCGATGCCACCGAGGCGACCCGGATCGTGACCTGGTACCGCCATGGCCCCACGCCGAAGGTCACCGCCAACCATCGCGGCGGCCGGCGTTGCAACGTGCCGATCACCCATAGCGGCGGGCTGACCTTCGATATGCGCGGGCTCAACCCCGCCGACGTCGTGGACCTCGACGTCGAGTGGCCCGCCGAGGAATTGACCGACACCACCATCGTTGACACCCCGGGGACGTCGTCGCTGACGCGCGACGCCTCCGAGCGCACGCTGCAGCTGTTGGTCCCCGCCGACGGGGTGCCGCGGGTGGATGCGGTGGTGTTCCTGCTGCGCACCCTGGGCGCCGCCGACGTCGCACTGCTCAAGCAGATCGGTGCGCTCGTCGGCGGGTCGGCGGGAGCGCTGGGCATCATCGGGGTGGCCTCCCGGGCGGACGAGATCGGCGCCGGCCGGATCGACGCCATGCTGTCGGCGAAGGACGTGGCCATGCGGTTCACCAGCGAAATGAATCAGACCGGCAGCTGCCAGGCGGTGGTGCCGGTGTCCGGACTGCTCGCGTTGACCGCGCGCACGCTGCGCCAAACTGAGTTCATCGCACTGCAGAAACTCGCCGGCGCCGACAGCACCGAACTCAACAAGGCCCTGCTGAGTGTGGACCGGTTCGTGCGGCCGGACAGCCCATTGCCCGTGGACGCCGGCACCCGCGCGCAATTGCTGGAGCGGTTCGGCATGTTCGGCATCCGGATCTCGATCGCCGTGCTGGCGGCGGGCGTCGCCGATTCGGCGGGGCTGGCCGCCGAGCTGCTGGAGCGTAGCGGGCTGCTGGCGCTGCGCGACGTCATCGACCAGCAGCTCGCGCAACGCTCCGACATGCTCAAGGCACACACCGCGCTGGTGTCGTTGCGCAGGTTCGTCGAGGTGTTCCCGATCATGGCAACGCCATACATCATGGCCGATATTGACCCGCTGTTGGCCGACACCCACGCCTTCGAGGAGCTTCGCCTGCTCAGCCAATTACATTCACGGACAACGACATTGAATGAGGAGGAAATCGCATCGCTGCGCCGCATCATCGGTGGGTCGGGCACCAGCCCGGCGAGCAGGCTTGGGCTGGACCCCGATGCGCATCCCAACGAGGGGCCGCGTGCCGCGTTCGCCGCTGCCCAGCGCTGGCGCCGCCGGGCCGAACACCCGCTCAACGATCCTTTCACCACCAGGGCCTGCCGCGCGGCGGTGCGCAGCGCGGAGGCGATGGTGGCGGAGTTCGCCGCGCACCGCTAGCCCACCGGCGCCATGGTGGTTGGTGTGACGGGCGCGGCGGTCGTCGTTTGTTGCGTGGTCGGCGGCGCGGTGGTCGTCGCCTGGGACGTCGTCGGTTTGGTCGTGGTCGGCTGAGCGGTCGTGGTGGTCGGCGGGGGAGTCGTGGTGGATGTGGTGACGGCCGTGGTCGTGGGTTGGCTGGTTGTCGTGGGCGCGGGCGGCCGCGTGGTGGTGGTGACGGGCGGCGGGGGGAGCACCGTCAGGGCGGGGCTGTTGTTTGGCCGGATCACGGTCGTGGTGACGGACGACGGCGGGGCCGGTGGTTGGTTCGGTGGGGTGGTGTTGACCGGGGTGGTTTTGCTCTTGCCCAGGTTCAGTGCCAGCAGCACGGTAACCAAGACGGCCGCTCCGGCGCCGGCCACGCCCAACACCAGGGCGGCGCGTTTGTACCACGGCAGTGTCCCGGCTTCGGTGACCGGGCGGGCCTCGGCCGCATAGTCGAATCCCGTTGTTTCCCAGGCATATTTGCCAGTCGCGCCGGATCCGGCGTAGGGCACCGGCTCGTCTCCCGCGACGTCTTGTGACCACGCCAGGGCACGGTACGTCGACGATTTGTCGTCACTTGCGGCCCGCGCGGCCCACGCGGCTGGCGCCACCTCGGTCGGTGGGACGCCAACCATGTCGGTCGGCGTGTCGACCACGGCCCCCATGACGGTCGGTGTGCCCCCGGATGACTGCCGCTGGCCGAGCACCGCCGCGCCGATCGCGGCGCTGAACGTGGGTTGGCCGGTGGTGAAGATCGGCACCCCCAGGCGCTCCGACAGGCGCGTGGTGATCAGCGGGATGCTGGCCCCACCGCCGACCGTCGCCAGAGCGCGCAGGGTGGTCCGCGGAATCCCGTTGCGCTGCAGCATCTCTTCGACGTTGCTGACGAAGAGGTCGAGCGGGCCCGCGATAAGTTGCTCGAATTCCGTGCGGGACAGCCGGACATCCTCGCCGGAACCCGGCCGGCCCGCAATGACGGCCACGGTGGCCGCCGACAGCTGTTCCTTGGCGTGCCGGCATTCACCGAGCAGGCGCGTCAGCGACCCATCCGGTGGGTCTGCCCGCAGATGACTCACCATGAGCTGATCGATCGTGTCGCCGGAGAATTCGGGATCGCGGAGGGTGGCGCCGATCTGGTCGAAGCCCGCGCCGGCGTCGCTCAGCGTGACACTGGTGCCGCTGGCGCCGAAGTCGCACAGGGCGACGACGCCGTCCGTCGGGAATCCCGGTTTGGCGCAAAGCGCCGCGAGCGCGGCGGTCGCGTCGGAGATCAACGCCGGGGGCACACCGCCGGGCGCCAGGCCGGGTTGGGCGAAAAACTCCTCACGCATCGCGGCGTACTGGCCCTCGGACCAATACGCAGGCACGGCAACGGTGACCGGACCGCCGTCGCCAACCGTGCGCGCCATCGCCTCGAGCGCTTCGACCGTCAGCGCCACGCCGAGGTACTTGGTGCCGTCGGCGGCCACCAGCGGAGTCCGGTCCCCGACCCGCTCGACAAATCCCCGCAGCACCAGGCCAGCTTCGGTCACGTTCGGATTCTCTTCTGGCACACCGACCTCGGACGCCCGGTGGTCGAATACCGTCAACACCGAGCCGCGGGATACCGGCGCACCACCCACCCGGGCCGCGACCAGGTTGGCCACCCCGATCGACAACCCGAGCGACGCGCTCATATCGCTAACCCCCGTGTCCTTTGTCTAGCTCGGCGGCCGACGGCCGCTCCCCACCATAGCGGCACCGGGAACGGTCACAGGCCGGGCGACAAATTGATCACGGTGAGCATCGACGGCAGCGTGGGCCACGCCCCGGGCGACGGCGTGTTGGTGGTCGTGGTGCTCGTGATGGCCGGCACCGGAGCGGGGCGGCCGTGGGCGAGCTGGATAACGCCGTCGATGATCAGCGCGATCAGGATTGCGATCAGGACGCCCCACCTGACCAAATGCGAGGGGATTGCGCCACCCAGGGGTTAGCTCGGGTCGCGGCGCTTGTCCGTACCCTCCCTGGCTGGCGCCGTAGCCGCCGTTGCCACGCGGTCGGGTCGTTGGCTCCATAGTTCGGCGGGTCTCGGCCGCCGTGGCAAAATACCCGCGGGCCCCGGCTGGATACCGCCTCCACACGCGGCGCTACCGATCAGCGGTCAAACCCCGACCCAGACGGGACCTACTCGGTAAGGCCGGGCGGCAACGTAATCGGCGACGGCAGACCCGGAATGGTGATCACCGACGGAAGCGGCGGCAGATGCGGGTCGTGCGTTGGCTGCTGTGTCGGGTGAAGCGTTGACTGCCAGGTTGGCTGCGGTGGCGGCGGTTCGACTGCGCTGCTGGTGGGCGGTGGCGTCGCTGTCGTGGTGGTGGTGGGCGGCTGCGTTGTGGTGGTAGCCGGCGGAATCGTCGTGCTCGTGCCAGGCGGGGTTCGGCTGGTGCCCTGGTCGCCCCCGATCAGCTCGCTGATTCCGAAGACGATCAAGCCGATCAGGATCACGACGAGCGCCAACCAGCCGATGAACGCCACGGGGTTGCGGTACCACGGCGTGGGCTCGGCATCCAGATCCTCAGGCTCGAAGGGCTCATCAGGCGGCCCCGCGGTTTCAAGGGGCGCCTCAGCCACAGGGGGTGGCGGTGGCGGATTGGCCGGCAGGTATCCGCCCGGGCCGAAGTTGGCCTGCTGGGTGGGTTGCCTGTTGAATTCGTCTGGTGGGCCGTAAGGTGCCACGCAACCGATGGTACTGACAGCCCGGCGTGGGCCACGCGCTCAGAACGTGCTGACCTTCTCGATGCTGACGAACATGCCATGACCCGTGCGGCTGTTCGTAAAGCGGGTGCCCTCGGTGGTCGCCACGATGGTCCAGCCCACCGCGTCGTAGGTCTTGTAGTCGATGGTGACCGTCGGGATGGCGCCCAGATTGCCCAGCACCCACTGTACGGAACCGTTGGCGGTAACCCGGACGCCGTTCGCGTGCTCGCCATCCTGGATGGGGGAGTTCTTGAACGGCGCCTCGCACCCGACGCTTTCGGTGTTGATCTGGCAGCGCGTTTGGCCGGACTTGGTCTCGATGAAGACATAACCGCTCTGATCCGGTGGGAGCGGGATCGCGCCGGCCGGCGCCGTCGGGCTCGCGGGTGTTGTCGGTGCGGCGGTCGGCGGTGCGGCCGAAGACGTCGGGAACGAGGGCTCGGTTGGACCCGACCCCGGCGAGGCGACCGGCCTGCCGTCGATCGTGGTGCTGCATCCGGCGACCAGCGCGCCACCCGCCAGCACGCCGGCCAGGCCCCACCATGCTTTTTGGGATAACCGCACGAACTCAGACTACGCACCAGGTGATGCAAGTGACTGCAGTGACGCGCCTTGGCATTACCGCAGCAGTTCCGCCGCCCGATGCGCGGCGGCGACGATTCCTTGGTAACCGGTGCACCTGCAGAAGTTCCCGGACAGGCCTTCGCGTATCTCGTCTTCGGTCGGATCGGGGTTGTCGCGCAGCAACGCAGTCAGCGACATGACGAAACCCGGTGTGCAGAAGCCGCATTGCAGCCCGTGGCATTCCCGCAGCGCGGATTGCACCGGCGACAACGCCCCGTCCGGCGACGCGACGCCCTCGACGGTTGTCACCTCCATGCCGTCGGCCTGCACCGCGAACAGCAGGCACGACCGCACCGCCGCGCCATCCAGCAGCACGGTGCAGGCGCCGCAGGCTCCATGTTCGCAGCCCAGATGGGTGCCGGTGAGTGTGCACCTCTCCCGCAGGAAGTCCGCCAGCGTCATCCGCGGCTCGACGGTCGCCGCGATGGGAATTCCGTTGACCGACAGGTGGATCGGGTGTTCATGCATGCGGCGCCCCTGCGACCGCTTCCGCGACGGCTTGCGCCCAGGCGCGCGCCGTCATGACCGCGCCCACCTGGGTGCGATAGGACGCCGATCCTTGCAGGTCGGCCGGAACGTCGTCGAGCCCCGTCATCGCGACCCGGCCGACCTCCTCGGGCTCCACCTCCCTGACGGGTTCGCCGGCGACCGCCGCTTCGGCCGCCGTTGCGCGCCTGGGAGTGGCGCCCAGGCCCAACAGGCCGATAGCGCAGCGGGATAACCGCTCGTCGTCGTCGAGCGCGACGGCCACCAACGCGCCGGCGATCGCGAAATCGCCATGGCGACGCGAGAATTCGTGCACGGCGAAGCCGGGTCTGCTGTCCCACACGGGAAATCGGACTCCGGTCAGCACCTCGTCCGGTTCCAGGGTGGTTTCCCACACGCCGGTGAAGAAATCGGCGGCGGCGATCTGGCGTCGTCCCCGCGGCGACAGCACCTCCATCGTGGCATCCAGCGTAAGGGCCGCCGCGGGATATTCGCCCGCGGCGTCGGCGTGCGCGATCGACCCGCCGAGGGTACCGCGGTTGCGGATCTGAAAGTGACCGATGAACGGCGTCGCCCGGGCCAGCAGCGGAACCGCCGCGCGGACTTGGGAATCGGAGCCCACCGTGGCCTCGGTGGTGCCCGCACCGATCCACAGCTCCTGGCCCCGGCGCTCGATGCCCTGCAGCTCGGTCAGCCGGGAAATGTCGACGAGATGCTCGAAGGACGCCAAACGCATCGACAGCATCGGGACCAGGCTCTGCCCGCCCGCAAGGATCTTGGCGTCCTCGCCCAGTTCGGCGAGCAAGCCCACCGACTCCTCGAGGGTGCCGGGGCGGTGGTATTCGAACGACGCCGGTTTCACTGGCGCGCCTCTGCGAGTAACGACATGATCGCCGCCGGGCTGGCCGGCAGCCGGGTGATGGTCACGCCCAAGGGCGCCAGCGCGTCGTTGATCGCGTTGATCACCGCCGGCACCGAGCCGATGGCCCCGCCTTCGCCGACGCCCTTGTATCCGCCGGGGCCGGGGCCGGGCACCTCGATGTGGCCGAATTCGATGGGCGGGACCTCGGTGGCCGTCGGCAACAGGTAGTCGACGAAGGTCGTTGCCAGCGGATTGCCGTCGTCGTCGTAGACGAGGTTCTCCATCAGCGCGCCCCCGATGCCCTGCGCCGT
The DNA here is from genome assembly GCF_010731535.1 of Mycobacterium lacus. Classification (NCBI taxonomy): domain Bacteria; kingdom Bacillati; phylum Actinomycetota; class Actinomycetes; order Mycobacteriales; family Mycobacteriaceae; genus Mycobacterium; species Mycobacterium lacus. The sequence continues at coordinate 4,070,468 of NZ_AP022581.1, read as the reverse complement.
TCCGCCGGCGATCTGGCCCTCCACGATCGTCGGGTTGATCATCGGCCCGACGTCTTCGCTGACGATGTAGCGCAGCAGCCTGACTTGGCCTGTCTGGGTATCCACCTCGCACGTACACGCGTGGGTGGCGTTGGCCCACAGGATCGGCGCCTTGGCGACGTAGCGGGCGGTGGCCTCCAGCACCGGCGAGATTCCCGGCGGCAGCCGCCGTGGCTGGTAGTACGCCAGGTATGCCAGCTCGCCAAAGGTCACCGCCTGGGCCGGGTCGTCGCGCACCATGGCAGTCGAATGGGCCAGTCGCACTTCGGATTCGGCGACCTTGAGCCGGTGCGCGGCCAGCGCCACAATCTTGCCGCGCAGGATCGACCCCGCCTCGTTGACAGCTCCCGCGGTCATCGGGCCGCTGCGGCTGCCCTGGGTCCCGGCGCCATACGGGGTGATCGCGGTGTCGCCCTGGATGGTGGCCACGTCCTCGATGTCGGCGCCCAGGGCGTCGGCGGTCAGCTGAATGACGGTGGTTTCCAGGCTGTTTCCGGTCGAGCCTCCGTTCACGTAGACGTTGATCTTGCCGGTCGGCTCCATCCGGATGGTGGCGCCTTCGGTTGCCATGTGGCCCGTCATGGCACTCGTCGCCTCGATGTATGCCGCGAACCCGAGGCCCAGATAGCGACCCTGGGACAGCGCTTCCCGTTGCTCCCTGCGGAACCCTTCGTGGTCAAGGATTTTCACCGCCTGCTCGAACGTCTCGATCGGAGCCACGTGGTCGTACGGCAGCCCGTTGGGGTTGAGATACGGCATCTCGTCGCGACGCAGCAAGTTCCGCCGGCGTAGCTCGACCGGATCGATATTCATCTTGCGCGCGGCTATGTCGAGAAGTAGTTCGCGCGCCAGGGTTTCGAATTGCCAAGGTCCGCGGTAGGCGGCCAGGCCGGCGGTGTTGGAGAAAACCGTCTTGTAGGTGAAGCTGGCCTTCGGTACCCGATAGGGCCCCGGGAAGAACATGCCGATCGCGGCACTTGTCAACACCGGGTAGGGCGTCGGATAGGCGCCGATGTCCTGGACGAAGTCGATATCCGCTGCGCGGAAATTGCCGTCGTCGTCGAACGCCATCCGGGCGGTCCCGTCGACGTGCCGGGCCTGCCCGGCCGACATCAGGTTCTCGCGCCGGTCCTCGATCCACTTCAACGCCGCCGGCACCTTCCGGGCGGCCAGCATGATGCACATGTCTTCGCGCATCGGGACGACCTTCTGGCCGAAACCACCCCCGGTGTCGCGCACGATGACCCGAACGCGTTGTGCCGCAATGCCCAACAGCCGCGCACAGAACGCCCTCAACTCGTGGGGCGTTTGTGTGGACGCCCACACGGTGAGTTCCTGGGAGGCCGCCGCCCACTCGACCACCAGACCGCGGGTCTCGATCGGCACGGGCACGTAGATCTGTTGGTATACATGCTCTTTCACGACGCATGTCGACGTGGCGAAGATCTCCTCGTCGGGCGGCGCGCCGGCCATCCCGCCCGCGACGTTGTTCGCGTAGTCGTCGTGAACCTGCACATCCGACGTTTGCGCGCGGGTGAAGTCGGTGATCGCGGGCAGCGGTTCGTAGTCGACGTCGATGAGTTCGAGCGCGTCCTCGGCGACATACCGGCTCTCGGCGACGACCAGCGCCACCGGGTCGCCGACGAACTTCGCCACACCCTCGGCCAGTGGCGGCCGCGGGGTGTCCGGGACGTCCTTGCCCGCGACGGCGTGCCAGGCTTCCCTGACGTCCGGGTTGAGGTCGGCTGCGGTGAAAACCGCGCGCACGCCGGGCAGCGCCAGCGCCGCCGAGGCGTCGATGCCGTTGATCCGGGCACGGGCAAACGGGCTGCGCAGGAAGCAGGCGTGCAGCATCCCGGGCCGCGAGACGTCGTCGACGAAGCTGCCGTGGCCGGTCAGCAGGCGGGCGTCCTCCACCCGTTGGACGCGGGTTCCGGCGTACCGCGGCGAGACGGCCCCCTGCACGTCCTGAGTCATCGCGCTCCGTCCAGTTGACGCCCAACGAGAAGCTCGATGTCATCATATGAGAGTGCCGTTATCGAAGTCGAGGGTCGTCGGTGTCCTGCTGGCCGCGGGAGCCGGACGGCGATATGGCAAACCGAAGGTGTTGGTCGACGGCTGGTTGGAGGCCGCGGTCGGCGCGCTGCGCGACGGGGGTTGCGCCGAGGTGGTTCTGGTGCTCGGGGCCGCCGAGGTGACGGCCCCGGACGGGGTCACGGCGATTACCGCTGCGGACTGGCAGCAGGGCCTGAGCGCCTCGTTGCGCGCCGGTCTGGCCGAGGCCGATCGGATGCGCGCGGAGTATGCGGTCTTGCACGTCATTGATACGCCCGACGTCGGACCGGCCGTGGTGGCCCGGGTCCTGGACCGCGCGTTGGCTTCCGGCAGCGGCATCGCGCGGGCATGTTTCGGGGACCGGCCGGGCCATCCCGTCGTCATCGCGCGCCGGCATTGGCCCGGCGTCTTGGCCGGGGTATCCGGCGACCAAGGTGCCGCAGCGTATCTGAGCACCCAGCCGGACGTCGCGATGGTCGACTGCGGCGATCTTGCTAGCGGCCGCGACCGAGACCGGCGGTAGCGGCCGACGTCCTCGGTTACCCACTTTGGCCGACGGCACCTCCGGCAACGGCCTTGCGCGGTGTGATGCACCGTAACGATCCCGACCGCATGGCGGCGGAGGATGCAGCCAGCCACGCGAACAGTGTGTGCACCGTGCCCGGTGTATTAGTCCTCCGGGTCAACCGAAGACAGGACCGCGAGGTCGCCAGCGTGGCCGACATCGTCGGCGGTCGCCGCAACGCGGTGGCGGACCAGGTACCAGCCACCGATGAGGGCGGGGATGCCGACCGCCATCGCGGCGAGCATCCAGCGCCCGTATGTCTCGTCGAACAGCATCAGTGCCAACACGCCGGCCAGGAACGCCAGCGTGAGGTAGCCGCTGTAGGGGGACAGCGGCATCCGGAAACTCGGACGCGGCAGCGCGCCGGCGGTCGTCATGCGGTGGAACCGCAATTGGCAGGCCACGATCGTCGCCCAGGCCACGATGACTCCCGTCGCGGCGATGTGCAGCACGATTTCGAAGGCCTGGCTCGGCTTGACGGCGTTGAGCACGATGCCGAACAGGCCGATACCGGCGGTAAGCAGGATTCCGCCGTACGGCACCCCGTTCTTCGACATCGGCGCGGTGAACTTCGGGCCGCTGCCGTTGATGGCCATCGACCGCAGGATCCGGCCCGTCGAGTACAGCCCGGCGTTGAGGCTGGAGAGCGCGGCGGTGAGCACCACGAGGTTCATCAGGCTGCCGCCCCCGGCAAAACCGGCCTTGGCGAAGAACGTCACGAACGGGCTGACATGTTCGCGGTAGGCGGTGTAGGGCAGCAGTAGGGCCAGCAGGACGGTCGACCCGATGTAGAAGACCGCGATGCGGAACACCACCGAGTTGATGGCGCGCGGCATGATCCGCTCCGGATCGGCCGTCTCCCCGGCCGCGATGCCGACCAACTCGATGGCGGCGTAGGCGAACACCACACCCGACGTGACGAGCACCAGAGGCAGCAGGCCGCTCGGCAACAGGCCGCCATGACTACTCCACAGTGACCACCCGGTCTCCTGCCCGTCGACCTTGAAGCGCCCGGCTAGAAAGATCGTCCCGACGACCAGGAAGGTCACCAGCGCCAGGACCTTGATCAACGCGGCCCAGAACTCCAGCTCGCCGAAGAGCTTGACCGAGATCAGGTTCATCGAGAGCACCACCAAAAGCGCGATCAACGCGAGCGTCCACTGTGGTATGACGTGCAACGCCTTCCAGTAGTGGCAGTAGTGCGCGATCGCGGTGGTATCGACGATCCCCGTCGTCGCCCAGTTCAGGAAGTACATCCAGCCTGCGGCGAAAGCCACCTTCTCGCCGAAGAATTCGCGAGCGTAGGACACGAAGGATCCCGACGACGGGCGATGCAACACCAGTTCGCCGAGCGCGCGCAAAATCAGGAACACGAAGATGCCGCAGACCCCGTAGACCAGGAACAAGCCCGGCCCCGCCGACGCAAGCCGGCCCCCAGCGCCGAGGAAAAGGCCGGTACCGATGGCGCCGCCGAGCGCGATCATCTGCAGCTGCCGGTTTTTGAGGTCCTTGTGGTAGCCCGTGTCTTCGCGGGTGAGTCTCGCCGCGTCGGTGTCTAGCGGTGGCATCGAGCTCCTGCCATGGTGGCTTGCTGAAACGCCGCGACGCGGGCACGCCCGAGGAACGGACTGGCTGTCAGGCTATCGCACCGAAACGCCGCTGGCGCGCCGAAAACCCCGTTGGAGCAAATCGGGCGTGCCTCCGTCAGAGGCTGCCACGCCTGGCCAGCCAAACGCTCGCGAAGCGAAGGTCCGTCCTCGTGGCGAGGGTGTCGTAGTCGCGGTCGTAGTGCAGCACTCCGGCGCCGTGTCGATCTGCCAGCGCCGCGATGATGAGGTCGACGGGGCGAAGGCGATGGTGCCCGGCGCGGGCAAGTTGACGCTGCGCGTCGACCGCGCGACGCTCGACCTCGGTATCGATGTGCAGCATCGGCAGCGACATCAGTTCGCGCAGCAGTTCAGCGTGATCCGTCGTGCTGCGCGCCGAGTAACCGGCTTCGAGCAGGAATGGCAGGCAGACACCGATCCGGCGCTGTTCGATCGCGTCGGCGATCTCCCGCGCCCGCCGCTCCCGCAATGCCGGCGACGCGAGGCGGACGAAACGCCGAATTGTCCAGCAGCAGCTCGACGCTCACCCGCGCGCCCAGCCGGACCGGCGCGCGAGTTCCGCGGCATCGGCGTCAACCGGAAGGCTGCGCGCCCGTACTCGGTCGGCCAGCCGCCGCCGAAGCCTCGCATCGCTTTCACGCTCGGCGCGGATCGACGCGAGTTGGGAGTGCGCGCGGGCGGTCGCCGAAACGCAAGCAGTGTTGTCCGGTGAAAATCTCGCCGTGAGTGCACGTTCGGCGCCTGCATAAGCCAGGGGTACCGTCCTCGGTCGGGGTTCGGCACGCCGAGGGGAATGGATGCCGGCGACTCCAACAGGACACGCGGGCGGAATTTTCATACTGGTACTCCCGGGCCTGTACTCGGCGATCTGCCCGCGCGCCGGTTGAATGGTTGGAAAATCCGTGCTGGTCCCTTTGGCGAGAGCGCTACGGACCGTCGCCGCGTCTGTGGACGATATCTCGGTGACGGCGGCGGTGCACCGCACCTCGACAATGGCAACCTCACGTGGAGCCTTGCCGAGCATCTTGTTGTCCGCGGGAGGAAGCCCCCGGGAGAAGAGCACCATCCGTCCGGGTGGCGGTGCCGGTGGTGCCGAGCGAACGCAGTACGTGCGGTGGCGGAGGGCCCGGCAGCATAGGGTCGACGGTCAAGTCGCCGCCCATTCGGCGATCTCGATCAGTCCGAGTACGGGCTCGACGGATCCACCGTGCAACAGCCTGCTGCGGGGTCATGAGAAAGCCAGCTACTGCAGTGGGGGGCAGCTCCCTGGCGAGCAGAGCCGGTAGCACCTCGTCGAGGCCGCGGACGTGCTTGAGTCTTCGTGGCTTGCCGCGGCCGCGGTCGACGATCTCGAACCTGAATCGCCGGGTATACCCAGGTGCCTCCGTCGCTGATCGCCCAGAGCGTGCGGGCGAGGCGGCGCTGCCGCACGCGGGAATCGTTGACGCCCAGTCCTTCTCTGACCTCGGCGGCGGTATAGGCAGTCTGTACAAGCTGGCCATGTGGGCGGTCGCGTCGGCTGCGATCTCTGCGTACGCTTCGGGGTCTTCGGTGAACCCGGCGTCATCGAGTAAACGAGCCTCGTCGGCGGTGAGTGTGGCCGCCCACGGACGCAAGCGGGATTTGGACACGATCCGCGCGTCACCACAGCAGACCCCGGGGAACAAGACGCGCATGCCCGCCGTTAGCATGGGCAGCAAGTTGAGCGAATCAGACTCAAGACTGAGTTGACACCACCATCGCCCTAGGGGCAGTCTTGAGCGGGGTTCACTCAGCATAGTGCACGAAAGAAGCTCTACTACTCAGGAGGATTCACTATGGCTCGTGCGGTCGGGATCGACCTCGGGACCACCAACTCCGTCATCTCGGTTCTGGAGGGCGGCGACCCCGTCGTCGTCGCAAACTCCGAGGGCTCCAGGACCACTCCGTCGGTCGTCGCGTTCGCCCGTAACGGCGAAGTCCTCACCGGCCAGCCGGCCAAGAACCAGGCGGTGACCAACGTCGACCGCACCGTGCGTTCGATCAAGCGGCACATGGGCAGCGACTGGTCCATCGAGATCGACGGCAAGAAATACACCGCCCCGGAGATCAGCGCGCGCGTCCTGATGAAGCTCAAGCGCGACGCCGAGGCCTACCTTGGTGAGGACATCACCGACGCGGTGATTACCGTGCCCGCCTACTTCAACGACGCCCAGCGCCAGGCCACCAAGGACGCCGGCCAGATCGCGGGACTTAACGTGCTGCGGATCGTCAACGAGCCGACCGCCGCGGCCCTGGCCTACGGTCTCGACAAGGGTGAGAAGGAACAGACCATCCTGGTCTTCGACCTGGGTGGCGGCACGTTCGACGTCTCCCTGCTGGAGATCGGTGAGGGCGTGGTCGAGGTCCGTGCCACCTCGGGTGACAACCACCTCGGCGGTGACGACTGGGACGACCGCATCGTCGACTGGCTGGTCGACAAGTTCAAGGGCACCAGCGGCATCGACTTGACCAAGGACAAGATGGCGATGCAGCGGCTGCGTGAGGCAGCCGAAAAGGCCAAGATCGAGCTGTCCTCGTCGGGCAGCACCTCGATCAACTTGCCCTACATCACCGTCGACGCCGACAAGAACCCGCTGTTCCTCGACGAGCAGCTGACGCGGGCCGAATTCCAGCGGATCACTCAGGACCTGCTGGACCGCACCCGCAAACCGTTCCAGTCGGTGATCGCCGACACCGGCATCTCGGTGTCGCAGATCGACCACGTCGTACTGGTGGGTGGTTCCACCCGTATGCCCGCGGTGACCGACCTGGTCAAGGAGCTCACCGGCGGCAAGGAGCCCAACAAGGGCGTCAACCCCGACGAGGTCGTGGCCGTGGGCGCCGCGCTGCAGGCTGGTGTGCTCAAGGGTGAGGTGAAAGACGTTCTGCTGCTTGATGTTACGCCACTATCCCTGGGAATCGAGACCAAGGGTGGCGTGATGACCAAGCTGATTGAGCGCAACACCACCATCCCGACCAAGCGGTCGGAGACCTTCACCACCGCCGACGACAACCAGCCGTCGGTGCAGATCCAGGTGTATCAGGGTGAGCGCGAGATCGCGGCGCACAACAAGCTACTCGGCAGCTTCGAGCTGACGGGTATCCCACCGGCGCCCCGGGGCATCCCCCAGATCGAGGTCACCTTCGACATCGACGCCAACGGCATCGTGCACGTCACCGCCAAGGACAAGGGCACCGGCAAGGAGAACACGATCCGCATCCAGGAAGGCTCGGGCCTGTCCAAGGAAGAGATCGACCGGATGATCAAGGACGCCGAGGCGCACGCCGAGGAGGACCGTAAGCGTCGCGAGGAGGCCGATGTCCGCAACCAGGCCGAGACGCTGGTCTACCAGACGGAGAAGTTCGTCAAAGAACAGCGCGAGGCCGAGGGTGGCTCGAAGGTGCCCGAGGACACGCTGAACAAGGTCGACGCCGCGGTCGCGCAAGCGAAGGCGGCACTCGATGGATCGGACATCGCCGCGATCAAGTCGGCGATGGAAAAGCTCGGCCAGGAGTCGCAGGCGCTCGGACAGGCGATCTATGAGGCCACCCAAGCCGCGGCGGCGCACGCGGGCGGCGCGCCCGGCGACGGGCCTGGCGCTGGCGCTGGTTCAGCTGACGAGGTGGTGGACGCGGAGGTGGTCGACGAAGATCGGGAGTCCAAGTGACCGAAGGAAACCCACACGAACAGGTAACGGTCACTGACAAGCGCCGGATCGATCCCGAGACCGGCGAAGTGCGCCATGTCCCTCCGGGCGAACCGCCGGGCGGGGTGCCGGAAGGCCAGGCACCGGCCGCACACAATGCCGACAAGGTCGCCGAGCTGACCGCCGATCTGCAACGTGTGCAGGCTGACTTCGCCAACTACCGCAAGCGGGCGTTGCGCGACCAGCAGGCGGCGGCGGACCGGGCCAAGGCCGGCGTCGTCAGCCAACTGCTGCACGTCCTCGACGATCTCGACCGGGCGCGCAAGCACGGCGACCTGGACTCTGGGCCGCTGAAGTCGGTTGCCGACAAGCTGGACAGTGCGTTGAACGCGCTGGGTCTGCGTGCGTTCGGTGCCGAAGGCGAGGATTTCGACCCGGTGCTGCACGAAGCGGTGCAGCACGAGGGCGACGGCGCGGAGGGCTCCAAGCCGGTGATCGGCACCGTGATGCGGCGGGGCTACCAGCTGGGTGAGCAGGTGTTGCGGCACGCGCTGGTCGCGGTCGTCGACACGGTCGCCGACGAGGCCTCCGAACCGGCCCAGACGCCCGACCAAGCCGACGCGGTCGAAGGCGACGCCGAAACCGAACAGGCCGACACGAGCGACAACGCCGACGCCTCCGATCAATAGGACACAGAATCGCAGATGACGGACACGCGATAGAGGAAGGTGAAAGGGGGTGACGCGACATGGCCCAGCGTGAATGGGTCGAAAAGGACTTCTACAAGGAGCTCGGCGTCTCCTCCGACGCTAGTGCCGAAGAGATCAAGCGCGCTTATCGCAAACTGGCCCGCGACCTGCATCCGGACGCGAACCCTAACAATCCGGCCGCCGGCGAACGCTTCAAGGCGGTGTCGGAGGCCCACAACGTCTTGTCGGATCCGGCCAAGCGCAAGGAGTACGACGAAACCCGGCGGCTGTTCGCCGGCGGTGGCTTCGGCGGCCGCCGGTTCGATACCAGCTTCGGCGGATTCGGCATGGGCGGTGACGGCGCCGAGTTCAACCTGAACGATTTGTTCGACGCCGCCAGCCGGGGCGGCGGCACCAACATCGGCGACCTGTTCGGCGGCCTGTTCGGACGCGGTGGCAGCGCGCGTCCCAGCCGGCCGCGGCGCGGCAACGACCTGGAGACAGAGACCGAACTGAACTTCGTGGAGGCCGCCAAGGGCGTGGCAATGCCGCTGCGGCTGACTAGCCCGGCGCCGTGCACCAACTGCCATGGCAGCGGCGCGCGGCCGGGCACCAGCCCAAAGGTGTGTCCCAGCTGCAACGGGTCGGGTGTGATCAACCGCAACCAGGGCGCGTTCGGCTTCTCCGAACCGTGCACGGACTGCCGGGGAAGCGGCTCGATCATCGAGCACCCGTGTGATCAGTGCAAGGGCACCGGCGTCACCACCCGCACCCGCACGATCAATGTGCGGATCCCGCCCGGTGTCGAGGACGGGCAGCGGATCCGGCTGGCCGGGCAGGGTGAGGCCGGGTTGCGCGGCGCTCCGTCGGGTGACCTGTACGTGACGGTGCATGTACGGCCGGACAAGATCTTCGGTCGCGACGGCGATGATCTGACGGTGACGGTCCCGGTCAGCTTCACTGAATTGGCTCTTGGCTCAACGCTTTCGGTGCCGACGCTGGACGGCACGGTCGGCGTCCGGGTGCCTAAAGGTACCGCCGACGGCCGCATCCTGCGGGTGCGCGGCCGCGGCGTACCCAAGCGCAGCGGCGGTAACGGAGACCTACTCGTCACCGTGAAGGTGGCCGTGCCGCCAAATCTGGAGGGCGCCGCCCGGGAGGCGTTGGAGGCCTACGCGGCGGCCGAGCGGTCCAGTGGTTTCGATCCGAGGGCCGGATGGGCAGGTAATCGCTGATGGCCAAGAACCCACGGGAAGGGGACTCCCGGACCTTCTTGATTTCGGTGGCCGCCGAGCTGGCCGGCATGCACGCGCAGACCTTGCGCACCTACGATCGGCTCGGTCTGGTCAGCCCGCGGCGCACCTCCGGTGGCGGGCGCCGTTACTCGCAGCATGACGTCGACCTGTTGCGCCAGGTGCAACGGCTTTCGCAGGACGAGGGTGTCAACCTCGCCGGCATCAAGCGCATCATCGAGCTGACGAATCAGGTGGAGGCGCTGCAGTCGAGACTGCAGGAGATGTCCGAGGAATTGGCGGCTTTGCGTGCCAATCAGCGCCGCGAGGTCGCGGTGTTGCCGAAGAGCACGGCCCTCGTCGTCTGGAAACCGCGCCGGTGAGCCGAGCCTGCGAAGCAGGCAAGCGAACGGCGCCATCAGCAGAAGCCGGTGAGCCGCTACGGCCCCATCCCCTCGTTGAAGAATCCGGAGAGTTGGCTGCCGAAGTTCCCGACACCGGAGACAAGGGCCTGCTGCATGAGGCTGAGCATGGTCGTGTTGTAGAAGCCCGAGATGAAGTTGCCGAGATTCGCCCAGCCCGATTCCAGTGTGCCGACGTTTTGGAAGCCCGAGAGGTCGGGGCCGCCGGCGTTGAAGAGGCCCGAGTTTTGGGCGAAGGCGTTTCCGAAGCCCGATACGGCGCCGGCGGCGTCGTTGAAGAAGCCCGATGCGCCGCCGGCTCCGGAGTTGAAGAAGCCGGACGATGGGGAACTGGTCGAATTGAAGAATCCCGGGGTTTGCTGCCAGCCGAAGCCGAAGGTAAAGGGGCCCACGGTTCCGCTGCCGGAATTATCGATGGTTTGCGAGATGACCGTGTCGATCGGGGTTTGCGGGTTGAGCACGGTCGCATCAATGGTGTAGGGGCCCACGTGCTCGGTGGTTATGGGGATGGTGACCGAGACGTGGAGTACGCATCCGACGAAGGGGATGTAGACGACGCAGACCGTGGTTTCCAAACTGATCGGTATCTCGAATTCGGCGATCGTGAACATATCCTGGGTCACGGCGTTGATGGTGCCCGTGACCGGAATCTGTATGTCGGAACTGATGTCGTAGCTCCAGGGGATTTCGGGAATGGTGCTCGAGTAGGCGAAGCCACCTAGGCCCTGGTAGTCACCGCGCCAGAAGAAGCCGTTGCTGTAGCTGCCCGCGATGAAGGCGCCGGTGTCGACATTGCCGGAATTTGCGAAGCCCGTGTTGGAGTCGCCCGTGTTGAAGTAGCCGGTGTTGTAGTTGCCCGGGTTGAAGCCGCCCGTGTTGTAGCTACCCGGGTTGAAGCTGCCGGTATTCGTGTTGCCCGCGTTGTAGTAGCCGGTGTTGTAGTTGCCCGCGTTGCCGACGCCGGTGTTGACCAGGCCGCTGTTGAAGAAGCCGGTGTTGGTGCTGCCCGTGTTCCCGATGCCGGTGTTGTAGTCACCGGAGTTCCCGATGCCCCAGTTGCCGGTGCCTGAGTTGAAGAAGCCGACGTTGCCGGTGCCCGAGTTGAACAAGCCGACGTTCCCGGTGCCCGTGTTCCATGCGCCGAACCCGGTCAGCGCGTTGCCGGTGAGCCCGATACCGATGTTGGCGTCGCCCGTGTTGCCAAAGCCGATGTTGTTGTTGCCGGTGTTGCCGAAGCCGACGTTGAAGCTGCCGGTGTTGCCCAACCCGATGTTGTTCAGGGCCGCCGACAACGCGGCACCCGAGTTTCCGAAACCCCAGTTTCCGCTGCCGATGTTGCCGCTGCCGAGGTTGTAGTCGCCGATGTTGCCGCTGCCCCAGTTGAAGCTGCCGATGTTGCCGTTGCCCAGGTTGTAGCTGCCGATGTTGCCGTTGCCCAGGTTGTAGCTGCCGAGGTCGGCGCTGCCCAGGTTCCACGATCCCTGGTTTGCCAAGCCGAAGTTGAAGCTGGTCGCGGTCGGGCCGTTGCGCAACCACCCCGCCAGGTCGGTGCCGATGTTGGAGAACCCCGAGACATTGGCCGGCGTCGCGAGGCCCGTGTTGAACAGGCCCGAGACGGTGTTACCCAGGTTCGCCCAGCCCGATTGCAGCGAGCCGTAGTTTTGGAATCCGGAGTTTCCAATGGCCGCGGTGGCGAAGTTGTAGATGCCCGAATTGTTGCCGAAGTTCTGGAAGCCCGACGCGCTCCCGGCGCCCCAGTTGAGGAAGCCCGACGAAGGGCCGGTCGTGGCGTTGAAGAAGCCCGGGGCCGGCGCGACGTCGATCAGCGGGACGTAGGCGGGACCGAAGCCGCCGGTGCCGCCGATGTGGACCACGGTCGAACCGTCCGGCGCGCCGATGTTGATGTTGATCGCGGGTTGCGTGCCGAAGTCGATCGTGAAGGGCGTGTTCGACGGGGCCGAGGCGTTTCCGCCGTGGATGGTGATGGGCCCGATCGGGGCGATCACCGTGCCCTTGACGATGGTCAGGTCGACGGAACCTCTGGTGTCGATTGTGGGGATGGTGATGGCCGGGACCGAAACGTCGGTGATGGTGCCGACGATGGGGATGTTGATCGGGATGTCAACGTTAAGGAACGCCGGGATCCTGTTGACGACGATGGTGTAATTCGCCTGCAGCAGGCCCTCGCTGTCGGCGCGCCAGAAGAAGCCGTTGTCCATGTTGGCGGTGATGAAGGCGCCGGTGCCAAAGGTGCCGGCGTTGGCCATGCCGGTGTTGTAGGTGCCGGGGTTGTAGAAGCCCGTGTTGTAGTCGCCCGGGTTGGCGATGCCGGTGTTGAGGTCGCCGATGTTGAACAAGCCGGTGTTGTAGTCGCCCGGGTTGGCGATGCCGGTGTTGAGGATGCCGGTGTTGAACAGGCCGGTGTTGTAGCTGCCCGCGTTGCCGATGCCGGTGTTGCCGACGCCGGTGTTGCCGATGCCCCAGTTTCCGGTGCCCGAGTTTCCGATGCCGACGTTGCCGGTGCCCGAGTTGAACAGGCCGATGTTCCCGCTGCCCGAGTTCAACCCGCCGATGCCCACCTCGTTGTTGCCGGACAATCCGATGCCGACGCCGCCGTTGCCCATGTTGCCGATGCCGACGTTGCCGGTGCCCGAGTTGAACAGGCCGAAGTTGCCGGTACCCGAGTTGAACAGTCCGAAGTTGGAGGTGCCCGCATTGAAGAAGCCGGTGTTGGCGGCTCCCGAGTTCAGCGAGCCGAAACCGACCTGGTTGTCGCCGGTGAGCCCGATGCCGACGTTGTTGTTACCGGTGTTGAACAGGCCGACGTTGTTGTTGCCGGCGTTCGCCCACCCGCGGTTGGAGTCGCCGGCGTTCGCCAGGCCGACGTTGTTGTCGCCCAGGTTGAACAGGCCGATGTTGCCCATGCCGTCGTTCAGCGGGCCCAGCCCCACCTGGTTGTCGCCGGTGAGCCCGATGCCGATATTGCCGTTGCCGGTGTTGCCGAAGCCGATGTTGCCGTCGCCGGTGTTGCCGAAGCCGAAGTTGCTGTTGCCGGTGTTGCCGAAGCCAATGTTGCCCAGGGCCGCCGTCAACCCGGGACCGGCGTTGCCGAAACCGAAGTTTCCGTTGCCGACGTTGCCGCTGCCGACGTTGTTGTTGCCGACGTTTCCGAATCCGATGTTCGAGCTGCCGAGGTTGCCGCTGCCGATGTTGAAGTCGCCGAGGTTTCCGCTGCCGACGTTGAGGCGGCCGATGTCGGCGAGCCCGGCGTTGAAGACGGTCCCGGTCGGGCTGCGGAACAGGCCCGCCAGGTCGGTGCCGATGTTGTAGAAGCCGGAGATGTTGGCCGCCGTCGCGAGGGTGGCCGTGCTGGTGTTGTAGAAGCCCGAGACGGTGTTGCCGAGGTTCGCCCAGCCCGATTGCAGCGAGCCGTAGTTCTGGAAGCCGGAGCTTCCCGCGCTCGCCAGCGTCGTGTTCCAGAAGCCCGAAAGGTTCCCGCCGGTGTTCCCGAAGCCGGAGGCGCTACCGGTGCCGGTGTTGAAGAAGCCCGACGAGGGGCTGGTGGTGGAGTTTCCGAAGCCGGGTGCCGGCGGGATGTCGAGCAGCACGACGCTGATGGGGCCGGCGCCGCTGCGGATCGAGATAGGTATCGAGGTGTTCGGTCCGCCGATGGTGATATCGATGACGGGCAGGGTGCCGCTGATGGTCGGAATGGTGATGGGTCCGACGCTGACGTTGGTGATGTTTATCGCGTTGAGGTGGATTGTCGGAATGGTGAAGCCGTTGATCGTGAGCGTCCCGAGGTCGGCGTAGATGGGGATATTGACGGGGATGCTTATGTCGAAGTTCAGCACCGGGAACTCGGGAATATCGATGGCGACGTGAGCGCCCCACAGGCCCTGGTAATCGCCCCGCCATAAGATGCCGTTGCTGTAGTTGCCGGCGATGAAGGCGCCGGTGTCGACGTTGCCCGAGTTGGCCAGGCCGGTGTTGTAGTCGCCCGTGTTGAAATGGCCGGTGTTGTAGTCGCCGGTGTTGAAGCCGCCCGTGTTGGTGCTGCCGGTGTTGTAGCTGCCGGTGTTGTAGTCACCGGGGTTGACCAATCCGGTGTTCGTGCTGCCCGTGTTGTAGCCGCCGGTGTTGAAGGTGCCGGCGTTGGCGATGCCGGTGTTGCCGGTGCCCGGGTTCCACAGGCCCCAGTTGCCGGCGCCCGCGTTCCCGATGCCCACGTTGCCGGTGCCCGGGTTGCCGATGCCGACGTTGCCAGTGCCCGAGTTGAACAGGCCGACGTTGCCGGTGCCGGTGTTGAAGAAGCCGGTGTTGTCGCTGCCGGAGTTGAACAGGCCGGTGTTGCCGCTGCCCGTGTTCAGCGCGCCGAATCCGAGTTGGCCGTCGCCGGACAGGCCGATGCCGATGTTGTTGTTGCCGGTGTTGGCGAAGCCGATGTTGTTGCTGCCGTTGTTCGCGAAACCCTGGTTGAAGTCGCCCAGGTTCGCCAGGCCGATGTTGTAGTCGCCCAGGTTTGCCAGGCCGAGGTTGAAGTTGCCCAGGTTGGCGGGGCCGACGTTGTATGCGCCCTGGTTTCCGGAGAAGACGTTGAAGCTGCCGATGTTGCCGGCACCGAAGTTTGCGTTGCCGACGTTTCCGAAGCCGACGTTGGAGTTGCCGACGTTTCCGCCGCCGACGTTTCCAACGCCGATGTTCGCGAAGCCCAGGTTCGCGATCGGGTTGTCATTGAGTAGCCCTGAGAGGTTGGCGCCGACGTTGCCAACACCCGAGATATTGGCCGGCGTCGAAAAGCCCAGCGTGCTCGTGTTGAGGAAGCCCGAGACGGTGTTGCCGAGGTTGGACACGCCCGATACCAGGTCGCCGAGGTTCTTGTAGCCCGAGATGCCCGAGGTGCCGGACGTGAGGTTAAAGAAGCCGGAACTGTTGGTGCCGGTATTTCCAAACCCCGACACGGTTCCGGCGCCGGAGTTGAAGAAACCCGACGACGGAACGGTCGTTGTGTTTCCGAAGCCCGGGGCCGCCGGGATGTCGATGATCGGGATCGTGATCGGGCCCAGGCCGCCGGTGCCGGTGATGTCGATCAGGGGTCCTGGGCTGGTACCGATGCTCATCGCGATCGCGGGAAGGGCAATCGAGATGCTCGGAAAATTGATTGCGCTGAGTTTGACGACGCCCGAGATGCCGGCGCCCAAGATGGTGATGTCCACGGTGACCGCCGGAATCTGGAAGCCCTCGATCGTGACGACGCCGAGTGTGCCGGTGATCGGGATATCGAGGTAGATCGGCACATGCATGTTCACCGGGATGGCGGTGTCGGGAATGGTGATTGTGTTGCTGATGCCCAACAGGCCCTCGTAATCGCCCCGCCACAAGAAGCCGTTGCTGTAGCTGCCGCTGATGAAGGCGCCGGTGTCAACGCTGCCCGAGTTCGCCAAGCCCGTGTTGTAGTTGCCGGTGTTCAGGTGGCCCGTGTTGTAGGAGCCTGGGTTGAAGCCGCCGGTGTTGAAGCTGCCCGCGTTGAAGCTGCCGGAGTTGTAGCCGCCCGCGTTGCCGAAGCCGGTGTTGACGTTGCCGGCGTTGGAGAACCCTGTGTTGATGTCACCGGAGTTGAACATGCCGGTGTTGGTGCTGCCGGTGTTGCCGATGCCCCAGTTTCCGGTCCCCGAGTTTGCGATGCCGACGTTGCCGGTGCCGGTGTTGAAGAAGCCGGTGTTGTCTGTGCCCGAGTTGAACAGGCCGGTGTTACCGCTGCCCGAGTTCAGCGCGCCGAATCCGAGTTGGCCGTCGCCGGACAGGCCGATGCCGATGTTGTTGTTGCCGGTGTTGGCGAAGCCGATGTTGTTGCTGCCGTTGTTCGCGAAACCGCGGTTGAAGTCGCCCAGGTTCGCCAGGCCGATGTTGTAGTCGCCCAGGTTTGCCAGGCCGAGGTTGAAGTTGCCCAGGTTGGCGGGGCCGACGTTGTATGCCCCCTGGTTTCCGGAGAAGACGTTGAAGCTGCCGATGTTGCCGGCGCCCAGGTTTGCATTGCCGACGTTTCCGAACCCGAGGTTGAAATCGCCCACGTTTCCGAAGCCCACGTTGTAGGTGCCGACGTTCGCCAGGCCCACGTTGAACGTCGACATCCCGGGGGGCGGAACCTGGTTGTAGAAGAAGCCCGCGAGGTTGCTGCCGACGTTCCACGCGCCCGAGACGTTGGCCGGCGCCCCGATGCCCGTGTTGAGCAGGCCCGAGACGGTGTTGCCCAGGTTCGCCAGGCCCGATTCCAGCGAGCCGTAGTTTTTGAAGCCCGAGGTTCCCGGGCCCAAGGCGTTTTGGAAGCCGGAAATGTTGGCGCCCACGTTCGCGATGCCCGAGACCGTCCCCGTGCCACTGTTGAGGAAGCCCGACGACGGGTTGGTGGTGGCATTGAAGAAGCCCGTTGTCGCTGGGATATTGACCACGGTCCAGTCGACGGGCCCGATGCTGGCAGTGGCAGGGATCGACACCACCGTCGAGCCGTCGGTGGCGCCGATATTGATCGAGACCGCGGGGCCGTTAGCCGTGATGGGCGGCACGGTGAGGGAGTTGATGACGCCGGTAAAGAGGGGGATCCCGATGTTGACGGCCAAACCAAAATTGATGTCCTGCATCGTGATGCCGCTGTAGACCGTGTCGGTGAAGCCGGCGGTAATGGGGATGTTGATGGGAGCGTTGACGTCGACGTGTGCGGGAATTTCGGGAACGTGGATTGTGTAGTTGGCGCCCCACAGGCCCTGCTGATCGCCCCGCCATAGCGCGCCGTTGCCCATGTCGCCGGTGATGAAGAAGCCGGTGTCGATGTCGCCCGCGTTGGCAAAGCCGGTGGCGTAGTTGCCGGTGTTGTAGGCGCCCGTGTTGTAGTCACCCAGGTTGGCGACGCCCGTGTTGGTGTTGCCCGCGTTGAACCAGCCGGTGTTGTAGCTGCCCGCATTGGCGACGCCGGTGTTGACGCTGCCGGCGTTGAGCAGGCCCGTGTTGGTGCTGCCGGCGTTGCCGATGCCGGTGTTGAAGTTGCCGGAATTGCCGATACCCCAGTTTCCGGTGCCCGAGTTGCCGATGCCGACGTTGTTGGTGCCGGAGTTGAACAGGCCGATGTTCCCGGTGCCCGAGTTCAACCCGCCGACACCGAACTGGCCGTCCCCGGTCAGCCCGATGCCGAAGTTGTTGTCGCCCGTGTTGCCGAACCCGATGTTGCCGTCGCCGGTATTGCCGAAGCCGAAGTTGTTGCTGCCGAGGTTGGCGAACCCGATGTTGTTTAGCGCCGCGGTCGACCCGGGACCCGCGTTTGCGAACCCAAAGTTTCCGCTGCCGACGTTGCCGCTGCCGACGTTGTTGCTGCCGACGTTTCCGAATCCGAGGTTCGAGCTGCCGAGGTTGCCGCTGCCGATGTTGAAGTCGCCGAGGTTTCCGCTGCCGACGTTGAGGTGGCCGATGTCGGCGAGCCCAACGTTGAAGACGGTCCCGGTGGGGCCGCGGAACAGGCCCGCCAGGTCGGTGCCGATGTTGTAGTAGCCGGAGATGTTGGCCGCCGTCGTGAGATTGGCCGTGCTGGTGTTGTAGAAGCCCGAGACACTGTTGCCCAAGTTCGCCCAGCCCGATTCCAGCGAGCCGAAATTCTGGAAGCCCGAATTTCCTATCGCACTCGCCAAGCCGCTGTTCCAGATACCCGAATTGCCGGCGCCGAAGTTTTGGTAGCCGGATGAGCCACCGGTGCCCGCGTTGAAGAAACCTGACGAGGGGTTGGTGGTCGAGTTTCCGTAGCCGGGGGCGGCCGGGATATCGACGAATGTGATCGTGCGGCTCTCGACGGCTCCGACAATGCTGATGGGCACGTTGATTGTTGGTCCGCCGATGGTGAGCGTCACCGTCGGGGTGGTAATCGAGGATGCGCCGAGGATGATAGGCCCGATATAGAACAGGCCGCCCAAGTAATAGGTTTTGGGAAAAACTGCTCCAGCCGTGGTGACCGGGACCACCATGCTGGGGAAGGTCATTACGTTGTTGACGGGAATGACCATCTGCTCGTTGATGGGAATGTAGGGCGTGGTGTAGGAGATGTTGATCGCAATCTGGCCCTGGTTGTCGAGCGACTGGGAGAAGCCATTGTTGAAGTCACCCGTATTTAGGGCGCCGGTGTTGACGTTACCGATATTGAAGAATCCGGTGTTGGTGTTGCCCGGGTTGTAGCTGCCCGTGTTGGTGTCGCCGATGTTGAAGTTGCCCGTGTTGGTGTCGCCGACGTTGAAGGCGCCGGTGTTGTAGCTGCCCGTGTTCAGCCAGCCCGAATTGACGTTGCCGGCGTTGGCCCAGCCCGTGTTGTAGGTGCCCGCATTGTGCAAGCCCGTGTTTCCGGTGCCGGGGTTCTCGATGCCCCAGTTCCCGATGCCCGCGTTCAGTATTCCCGAGTTCCCGGTGCCCGAGTTACCAATGCCGATGTTCCCGGTGCCCGAGTTGAAGAAGCCGACGTTGTTGGTGCCGGAGTTGAAGAGGCCGGTGTTGCCGATTCCCGAATTCAGGGTGCCAAACCCTATTTGGCCGTCGCCGGTGAGGCCGATGCCGATATTGTTGTTGCCGGTGTTTCCAAAGCCAATATTGTTGCTGCCGGTGTTTGCGAAGCCTTGGTTGTAGTCGCCGGCGTTTCCGAAGCCGACGTTGTAGCTGCCGAAGTTTCCGGGTCCGATGTTGTAGTTGCCAAGGTTTCCGGACCCGAAATTGTATATCCCGATGTTTCCGCTTCCGAAGTT
The DNA here is from genome assembly GCF_010731535.1 of Mycobacterium lacus. NCBI lineage: Bacteria > Bacillati > Actinomycetota > Actinomycetes > Mycobacteriales > Mycobacteriaceae > Mycobacterium > Mycobacterium lacus. Next base: position 4,051,420 of record NZ_AP022581.1, on the reverse strand, counting down.
GTTGCTGCCAATGTTTCCGCTACCGAAGTTTTGGCTGCCGATGTTTCCGCTGCCGAGGATGTTGAGGTTGCCGACGTTGCCGCTACCGAGGATGTTGTTGTTGCCGACGTTGCCGCTGCCGAGGATGTTTTCGTTGCCGATGTTTGCGTTGGCGAAATAATTCCCGACGCCCTGGTTTGCGATGCCGAGGTTGAAGGTTATCGGGCCGCGGAAGAAGCCCGCGAGGTTGCTTCCGCTGTTGAACACGCCCGAGATGAAGGCCGGCGTCGCGATGCTCAATAGGCTCGTGTTGAGGATGCCCGATATCGTGTTGCCCGCGTTGATCAGGCCCGATTCCAGCACACCGGTGTTCGCAAAGCCCGAGTTGCCGATGGCCCCCGAAGATGAGTTGAAGAAGCCGGAATTGTTGGCGCCCGAGTTGAAAAAGCCCGATGCGCTACCGGCACCGCTGTTGAAGAAGCCCGACGACGGGGAGGTGGTCGTGTTGCCGTAGCCCGGGCCCCCGAAAAACAGGCCCTGGTAATCGCCCCTCCAGAGGATGCCGTTACTGAAGTTGCCCGTAATGAAAGCGCCGGTGTCGACATTGCCGGAGTTCACAAAGCCGGTGTTGTAGTTGCCGCTGTTCAGGTAACCGGTGTTGTACCTGCCGATGTTGAAGCCACCGGTGTTGCTGTTGCCCGGGTTGTAGCTGCCGGTGTTGTAGCTGCCCGAGTTGGCCAGGCCGGTGTTGGCTATGCCGGAGTTGAAAAAGCCGGTGTTGGCGTCGCCCGAGTTGCCGATGCCGGTGTTGTAGCTATTGCCCGAGTTGCCGATGCCCCAGTTCCCGGTGCCGGAGTTGCCGATGCCGATGTTGCCGGTGCCCGAGTTGAACAGGCCGACGTTGCCGGTGCCCGAGTTCCAGCCGCCGAACCCGGACTGTCCGGTGCCGGTGAGCCCGATGCCGTGGTTTCCGTCGCCTGTGTTGCCGAAGCCGATGTTGTTGTCGCCGGTGTTGCCGATGCCGATGTTGTTGTTGCCGGTGTTGCCGAATCCAATGTTGTTCAGCGCCGCGGTCAATGCCGGACCCGCGTTGCCGAACCCGATGTTGCCGCTGCCGATGTTTCCGGAGCCGAAATTGGAGTTGCCGATGTTTGCGGAGCCGAGATTGAAGTTGCCGATGTTCGCGTTTCCGACGTTGCCCTGACCCACGTTTGCCAGGCCCAGGTTCCGCAGGCTGGGCATGGCGGCTGCCGCGGCGGCCGCGCCGGACAGGCCCGCGCCGCCCAGGAGGCTCTGCAGCGCCTCGAACGGCGTCAACGCCGAAGCGGCCGCCGAGGCGTCGGCGTAGTAGCCGAACATTGCGGACACATCCTGGGCCCACATCTGCTCATACTGAGCTTCTGCCGCCGCGATGGCAGGGGCGTTTTGGCCCAGCAGGTTCGAAAGCACCAGAGACACAACCTGGTTGCGGTTGGCCGCGATGATCGCCGGCTGCACCGTCGCCGCCCGCGCCGCCTCGAACGCGGCCGCCGCTAACCGGGCCTGCGACGCCGCCTGTCCGGCTTGGGCCGCCGCTGAACTCAACCACCCCAGATACGGCGCCGCCGCGCCCGCCATTGCCGCCGACGCCGCGCCCTGCCATGCGGAGCCCACCAGGCCGGAGGTCACCGACGAAAACGAGGATGCTGCCGAACCCAACTCGGTTGCTAGCGCCTCCCAGGCCGCCGCCGCCTCCAGCATCGGCCGCAACCCGGCGCCCAGATACAGCCGCGCCGAGTTGATCTCGGGGGGGAGCACCGCAAAGCTCATCATCCGTCCCTAACTGGAACCGTGGCGCGTGTGGTAGGGACGATTATTCAACAGATGTCCGATGCCCAAACCGTGTTTGAGCACACGACTTCGCAGATTGTGCGGGCCGGGTCGGACTTGGTCCGGGCAAGACCGGCCTTACCCGAATGCGGTTGACACAATCAATGTCGCCTGTTGCCTTATGTGAAGATGGGCGCGAGGGCGTCGGGTCCAGCTGTGCTGGTGGCCAGCGTGAGGGGCTGGGCGGTCAGGGCTTGGATCTGGTGTTGGGTGGCGGCGGGATTGATCAGGGAGTAGGTCCGCGTTAGTGCCACGATGCGCTCCACGGTCATGGTGGGGTGATCGATCGCGTGATGGAACGCGGTGGCGGTGGTGTCGTGTTTCTTGGGCACCGTGGCGCCGTTGCGGACTTTAGAGATCGGTTTCTGCTGTGGGTAGAAGTAGTTGGTCAGCTTGGACTGCAACTGCCAGATCTCGTTGAGCGGCAACAGTTCTGCGGCGGTGTCGTAGCGGTGGTAGCCGACGGTGGCGCGCACTACCGTCCAGTTCTTCTGCTCGACGTGACAGCCGTCGTTCTTGTTGCCCGGCCGCGCCCGGGTGAAGGTGATCTGGCGGTCCTGGCACCATCTGAGCAGGTCTTCGTTGATGAATTCTGATCCGTTGTCGGAGTCCACACCTAGGATCGGGAACGGCATCTTGCGGGCAATGTCATTTAGGGCGGCCGGCACGCATTTGGCGGTCTTGTCCGGCATTGAGCGGTTCTCGGTCCAGCCGGTGGCGATGTCGGTGACCGTCAGCGTGAAGGCATGGCCCCCACCGCGATTGCCGCCGTCGTGAAAGACCGTGTCGATCTCGACGAACCCGGGCCGCGCGTCGTCCCACTCGGCCCAGGTGCGCACCGGGATCTGGCTTGTGAGAAGCGATCCCGGCTTTGTCCCCACACGCCCTTGAGCTGGTGTTTGGCCCGCTCACCAGCCAGGCGGCGATCGATGGTGGCCGCTGACATTGACACCAACAGCGCCGCGGTGGCCTCGTCGATGACCAGTTCTCCGAACTGATGCAGCACTGCCACCGGTTGCCTGAGCATCGGCGCAAGCCGTTTGCCGGCGGGCATTCCGGGCACTGTCCAGCGCACCAACGGCGCCGCGGTGACATCAGGCCCGTACTTCACTGGCCGCGGACTGCGCGGGGTGACGATCTTGGGTTGCAGCGCCGCTTTGAGCGCCTTGCGGGCATGGCTGCGGTGCCACCGGGTGTTAGCGCACAACTCGTCGAGAATCCGACTCGTACCGCGGTGGTCTCGGTGATTGCTCTGCGCTCGGCCAACGTCAACCCCATCCACCGGGCGTTCGCGCGCATCTTCAATGAGGCAACGAATCAGCCTTTCGCGCGCATTTCTCACGGGTCAACGTGGTCGGCGGGGTCTGCTAGTATCGAATGTATGTTCGAAGGGGTGCTCGATCCGGAGGTGGTGGCCCGTTTCGATGAGCACGTCGAGCGGCGCCATCCGTCGACCACTGCGGAGTCGGCGGGGTTGGTGGAGCGGATTTGTGCGGCCGCGCGGGCGGAGAACCGGGCCGCCGCCGCGCAGCTGGTGGCTGTGGGGGAGTTGTTCGCCTCTCGGTTGTCGCGGTGTTCGGAGACCGAGGACTGGGCGATCGACACCATGGAGGCGGTGGCCGCGGAGGTGGGTGCGGCGTTGCGGATCAGCCAGGCGCGCGCCGCCGGCCGGCTGCGTTATGCGCGCGCGATGCGTGAGCGGTTGCCCAAGACCGCTGCGGTGTTTGTGGCCGGCGAGATCGACTTTCGGGCGTTTTCCACGATCGTGTTCCGCACCGATCTGATCGTCGACCCCGAGGTGCTGGCGGCGGTGGATGAGTTGGTGGCGCTCAATGTGACGCGCTGGCCCTCGATGACCAGCGCCCGGCTGTCCGGGGCGGTCGATAGGATCGTGGCCCGCGTGGATACCGATGCGGTGCGCCGGCGTAAGGAGTATCAGGCCGATCGGCAGATCTCGATCGGACAGGACCAAGACGGCCTCTCGCGCATCGACGGCAGCCTGTACAGCGTCGACGCCCACGCACTGGACAAGCGGTTGACTGCGTTGGCGGCCACCGTGTGTGCCCACGATCCGCGCACCCGCGAGCAGCGCCGCGCCGACGCGTTGGGGGCGCTGGCGGCCGGGGCGGATCGGCTGGGCTGTGGCTGCGGGCTCACCGACTGCCCGGCCGCCACCCGCCCGGGCGCGGCCCCGGTGGTGATTCATGTGATCGCCGAACCCGCCACCATCAATGGCACGGGCTCGGCGCCGGCATCTGAGATGAACGCCGACGGGCTGATCACCCCCGAACTGATCGCCGAGCTCGCCACCTCGGCCAAACTGGTGGCGCTGATCCACCCCGGCGATGCCCCACCCGAGCCCGGCTATGTGCCGTCGAAGGCGTTGGCCGATTTTGTGCGGTGCCGGGATCTGACCTGCCGCTGGCCCGGCTGTGACCGGCCCGCCGTCGATTGCGATGTGGATCATTCGATCCCCTACGCCGCCGGTGGGCCCACCCATGCGGCCAACCTGAACTGCAAATGCCGAACCCATCACCTTGTGAAGACCTTTTGGGGCTGGCGGGAACGGCAACTACGCGACGGGACCCTGATTTTCACCTCACCGTCGGGGCACACCTATGTCACCACGCCGGGTAGCGCGCTGCTGTTTCCCAGCCTGTGCCGCGCGGTCGGCGGTATGCCGGCACCGGAGGCCGACCCCCCGCTCGACTACTGCGCCCACCGGACGGCGATGATGCCCAAACGCCGGCGCACCCGCGCCCAAGACCGCGCCCACCGCATCGCCACCGAACGCCGCCACAACCGCGCCGCCCGCACGGTCGCCCACACCACCCGGCTAGCCGAACCCCCCAACCACCCCGGCCCCGCCCCACCCGACACCGACCACGACCCACCACCATTCTGACCTTTCGTGTCGCGTGTTCGTGGTCTAGATGAGTAATTCCAAGGGGTGTTACTGGTGTGGCTGCTGTGAATTGCGGCTGAGGGTGTCCAGGATTGGCGTTGCAAACCCAACCTGGCACTGGAGGCCGAAGTGGACGCCGACCTGGACACCCTCGCCAACAAATTGGGCTCGCCCCGCGGTTGTCCGACGCCGAACTGGTCACGCTGGTGGTACTGCAAGCATTGCTCGGCTTCACCTGCGAGGCGCGGTGGCTGCGCTATGCGAATACCCACCTGCGTGGCATGTTTCCTTATCTACCAACACAATCCGGATACAACAAGCGGGTCCGCGCCGCGACTGACATGCTGCGTGCGGTGATCGCGCACCTGGTCAAGTGCACCAGCTGCGCCACCGATGACGTGTGGGTGGTGGACTCGACACCGGTGGAGTGCGGGCGCTCACGAGAGACCGCGAAAACGCTCCGATCTGGCCGGGTGGGCCGAGTACGGCTACTGCGCATCGCACTCGCGCTCCGTCTGGGTGCTGCGGCTGCACCTGCTGTGCACCCTGTCGGGGCTGCCGGTCGCGTTCGCGCTGACCGGCGCCAAGGCCGACGAACGCGAGGTCCTGCTGGGCATGCTCAAGGCCGACCCGGCCCTGGTCGCAACCCATCCCCGCCAGGCCCTGATGGCGGACAAGAACTACTACGGCAAGGCGTTTGAGGCCGAACTCGCCGACGCCGACGTCCAGCTGCTGCGACCAGCCCGCAAGGGTGAGAAACCCCATGCGGAACAAGACTTTTTCAAGCCGCTACGGCAGATCATCGAATCGATCAACAACACCCTCAAAGCACAGCTCGACCTCGAACGCCACGGCGGGCGCACCATCGCCGGCGTCGCAGCGCGAGTTCTGCAACGCATCCTCGCCCTCACCGCCGCGATCTGGCACAACGACCACACCAGCCAGCCCGTCCTACGATCACTGACCGCCTGCGACCGCTGACCCCGTGGAATTACTCATCTAGGCGCGGATTGAGAACACCGCGACGGCCGACTCGCCCGGGTTCGCGCATCGGTAGCCACCCCGACGTAACGCATCGGTCGGAGCGGTCATTGGCTCGAAGCACACCACGTCCTCGCCGGGCGGCGCGAAGATCTGCGCCGCCGGGTACCCGCGTTCGAAGTGCACTTCGAGGCGGCGGGCGCCGCCGGAGACGGCGAATACCGATCCATCGGGCACCTGGTCGTAGCCGTCGTCTAAAGACTTGTCGCCCAATGGTTCTGATGCTGCCGGCCGCCGAGTCGTTTCGCCGGTGGGTAGTCCCCGCTCGTCGAGGGACAGCTGCCGCAGCGGCGGCGTCTCGATGGTCCACTCGCTGCGCGGTACGCCCGGCACGTGCAGATAGGGGTGGAAGCCGAAGCACAGCGGCACCGCCTTGTCGCCGGTTGGGGTGACGGTGGTGCGCACCGTCAGCGCCCGGTTGGCCACTCGCACCGTCAGCGCGAGCAAGTGCGGATAGGGGAAGCTGGCAAGCAATCGGGAGTCGGCGGCGAAGTCCAGTTCGGCGCTCAGCTCGTTCGCCGATTCGGTCGTCACCCGCCAGCCCGGATACGCGGCCAGCACCCCGTGTATGGGTAGTCCGTTGGGGTCGGGACGGACACCGTTCACGCCAGGTGTCAGCGTCACCGTCGTGTCCAGCGCGGTATAGGTGTTGTCGCCCAACCGATTTGCCCAGGGATACAGAATCGGGATCCCCATGGTCTTGGCCGCGGTGATGTAGCCGTCCAGGCCGTGTCGTTGGCCGAGCAGCTCAGATCCGGAGTCGGCCAGCGATGCGCCGATCATGCCCGCGTCGGGCACGAACTGGGCCTCAACCGGTGATGACGGGTCGCGCAGGATGACGACGTGCACGGGTTACCTCGACAGCGGGTCGTGCTGAATGCGTTCCGGCGGAGCGCCCTTGGCGATCAAAGCGGCCTTGGTCGCGCGGACCATCGCCGGTCCGCCGCAGATCAGGATCTGCCGGTCGCCCCAGCCGCCGTACTTGGTCACCACGTCGGGCAGCCGGCCGGCCTGGCGCACATGCAGGCCGCGCGGTGGCGACACGTCAGGGTAGTCGGCGGCCCAGGACGGATCGCGGTTGTACTCCGACACCGGCGACACCGAGAGCCACGGATTATGCGCCGCGATCTGCCACAGCGTGCGCAGGTCGTAGAGCTCGCAGAAGTAGCGTGCGCCGAAGAAGAGATGCACCCGTGGATTCGCGGCGAAGCGGGTCAGGTCCATGATCAACGCGCGCAGTGGCGCCAAACCGGTGCTGCCGGCCACCATCAGGACATCCCCGCCTTCGCGGTCGACCCGCATTCCGCCATGCGGGCTCGACAATCGCCACCGGTCGCCGGGTCGCGTCTCGTTGACGATGGCCGTGCTGACCAGCCCGCCGGGAACCACCCGGACGTGGAACTCGATGTGGCCGTCGGGGTCGGCCGGAATGGCGGGGCTGAGGTATCGCCAGCGGCGCGGGCACTGCGGGACGTGGACGTTGACGTACTGGCCGGGGTGATAGTCCAGCGGGTGGTCGAGACGCAGCCGAACCACCGCGAGATCGCGTGACACCCGAAGGTGCTCGGCCACCTCGCCGTCCCACCAGGCGGGCCCTTCGTCGGCGTCCGCCGCACCGCTCATTACCCCGGTGATCAGATTGAGCGAGGCAATGGCGGCCTGCTCGACGGCATCGGTCCAGGCGCTACCCAGATGACTGCGCATCGTCGCATAGAGCGCGTGGCGCAGCGTGTCGTAATGGCTCGGCAGCACACCGTATTTGCGATGGTCCCGGCCGAGCTGGGCAAGAAAGCTCACGGGCGCCTCGGCGCGCTGGGCGACCAGCTCGCCGTACACCCAACACAGCGCGTGGGCGAAGGAGGCCCGCTGGGCGTCCATGTCCGGCGGGAACAGATCGCGAACCGACGCGTCGAGCGCAAACCAGTGGGTGTAGAACCGGCGGGCGAGGTCCGGGCCTGCGAAGGCGTCTTGCAACACCCGCAACGCGTTCCGGTCCTCAAGGCCCACGGACCGTGATTCTAAGCTCGCCGCGGCACGGTCGGCGACGCCGCGGCCGCGGCCCGGCGGCACACCGCGAGGATCGTGGCAGTCGCTCCGGCGCCGAAACAAATGGGACGACGCTGCCGTCCCGGCGGGTCACCAACCACCGCCGGAGGTGTGTTCCGCCTGGTGTCGGCGGCAATGCCGCTTGTGTTCTGCGCCGGCCGCTGGCCCGCCAGCCCCGCCGTCGCCGACGGCGCCGCCGGCGCGGATTAGCCGGGCGCTGCTGTTGCGCGAAGGTGTCTTGCGGTGCCCGCAAGCCATCACGGTCCTCGATAGCCGGCGAACCTAACCCGGGGACTTCAGCAAGACAGCACAGGCGCGGGTGCGACCAGCAGTGCGTGAATTCCCTTGTACCGCAGCACTAATCCGATCAGCAACAGGATGGCCGCGACCGGGCGGCGTGGTGCCATTGCATCCAGTACTTCAGCCGCTCCAACGGAGCAGCGAGGCGGTCACCGGCAGCACGGGGGTGGCGACCGCCGACGCGGCGATCGTGAGGAACAGCGCGGGCGAGAGAACGGTTGCGGGGATGTCGAATGCGTCGGTACCGATCGCCAAACCTGCTGCTGCGCAGATGAATAGCACTTTGGGGTTAACCACGGCGAGGGCCGCTCCCGTGACTGTCCTTCGGCTGGGAGCATCTTCATGACTCACTAAACAGTGGCGGCACCGGTGGTGGCGGTGCGGGACTCGGGTTTGGCAACACCGTCGGCTTGGTACGTGATGTTTGTCGGCAACGGCGGCCATGGTGGCCTTGGCACCACCGGGGGTACTGCGCCAGGGCCGGTTTCCTGATCGGCAACGGCGGAGGCGGGGTAGCGACAGCAATGCATGTGTGCGGCGCCGATGGGACTTAAACCGCCGTCGCCGTCACCGCCGGCGCCGCCGGTGCCGTGCGAGTTGGCTCCGCCGGCCCGCCCAACGGGGCAAAGCACCTCAACCGGTGTGCGAAAAACATCGTGCACAATGCAGCGTTGCCCTAGCATCGATCCGTGATACGGCCCGAGCCCTCACCACGGGTATGTCAGCTCATCCGCGCGGGTGCGCGGATCGTCCTCGACGGCAGCCAAGACTTCCTCGTCGAGGTTGACTGCGCCATGATCGCCGGCAACCCGGTCATCGCCAACGACCCCGCGCTGGCAACGCTGGTCAGCCGCGCCAGCCGTTCCCATTTGATCCACTTCGCCACCGCCTGTCTGCACAGCCCTGGCGCCCCGGTGCCGGCCAACCTCGGCGACGAGCCGCTGTGCATGGCCCGCGAGCTGATACGCCGCGGCCTCGCCGAGTCCGCGCTCGACATGTACCGCATCGGACAAAACGCCGCCTGGCGGCTCTGGCATGACATCGCGTTCGGACTTACCCACGACCCTCAAGAGCTGCACGAGCTCCTTGAGACGCAATTTCGGTTGGCCAACGATTTCGTCGACGCCACCCTCGCCGGCATCGCAGCACAGATACAGTCGGAATACGACCAACTGACGCGTGACGGTCGTGCCGAGTGCCGCAGGGTCGTCGAACAGATCCTTGGCGGCGCCCCATTCACCCGTGAGCGCGCCGAAGCTCGATTGGGCTATCCCCTCGACCGATCTCACATCGCCGCCATCATCTGGAGCGACCAGCCCGAAGGTGATCCCGGCCGCCTCGACCAAATCGCCGAAGCATTGGGCCACGCCGCGGGTTGTCCGCGCCCACTGACCGTGGACGCCAGCGCCGACAGCCGCTGGGTATGGGTCAACGAGGTGGTTCCCCTGGACAGCGAGCAGATCCATCCGGTGCTCACCAGCGCACCGAACGTGCGCGTCGCGATCGGGACCGCCGCCATTGGAGTCGATGGGTTCCGGCGCAGCCACTTGGAGGCACTCGCCACGCAGCGCATGATGTCTCGGCTCCGGTCGCACCAGCGCGTTGCCCGCTTCGCCGACGTCCAGATGATCGCGTTGCTCACCGAAAACCCTGACGGCGCGGACGATTTCATCGAGACCACCCTCGGAGACTTTGCCGCTGCCAGCCCGATCCTGCAGGACACGGTGCTGACATACATCGCCGAACAATGCAACGCTTCCCGCGCCGCCAAGCGGCTGTTCACCCACCGCAACACCTTGCTGCACCGACTCGAGACCGCTGAACGGCTGCTTCCCCGACCCCTCGACCGGTCCACTATCGAGGTCGCCGTCGCGCTCCAAGCGCTGCAGTGGCGCGGTGATCACACCCGTGATTCCACCGGGGCGCGTACCCAAGAGCACCTCAATGGCGCCGTGCGCACGGCACAGCACTGAGCACCCTCATCGACCTCGTCCGCGTCCGAAAGCCGCACGGCAAATATGAAAACCCACCGCGTGGTCGGCGATCAGCGACAACCCGCAGCCTGCCGCCATCTCGGCATCACCACCGGCGATTTAGCCAACATGCCGCCGAGCGCCGAGTATCGCCGAGTATCCGCCCACCGACACGCATATGGGCAAACCGCCCAGCTGACTCGGGCCCGTGCAGGCCAACCAAGCGCCGCTGCGCCTGATGTCGGCTGGCGATCGGCGACCAGCGCAGCGCATCACCATCCCAGCAAAACCACAGGTAGTGCCTACGACCACGATGTGCGATAGCGCTGTGAGCCCTATGCTCCCACCCCCAGTACGACGCGAAACAGGGCACACCTCACACTCTGGTGCACAAGCACAGTGCAAACTGCCCAGCGGGAATGCGGCCCCCGTTAGCCAACTGAGCGGGTGCAGCGCCGTGAAAAACGTGAACTTGAGCGGAACAGACTCAACATTGACGGCGTTGAAGAACCCGACAAGCATTTTTTAGACGCACCCCGAACGGAGCTGTCGTGGACTCTTTCAACCCCACCACCAAGACGCAGGCGGCCCTCACGTCGGCCCTCCAGGCGGCCTCGGCCGCCGGGAATCCCGAGATCAGGCCCGCTCATCTGCTGATGGCGTTGTTGACGCAGAACGACGGGATCGCCGCACCGCTGCTGGAGGCCGTCGGCGTCGAGCCCGCCACCGTCCGCGCCGAGGCGCAGCGCCTGCTGGATCGGCTGCCCCAGGCCAGCGGCGCCAGCTCGCAGCCCCAGCTGTCCCGCGAATCGCTGGCCGCGATCACCACCGCCCAGCAGCTGGCCACCGAGATGGACGACGAATACGTCTCCACCGAGCACCTGATGGTGGGTTTGGCCACCGGCGACTCCGACGTGGCCAAGCTGCTGACCGGCCACGGCGCCTCGCCGCAGGCGCTGCGCGACGGCTTCGTCAAGGTGCGCGGCAGTGCCCGGGTCACCAGCCCCGAGCCGGAGGCCACCTACCAGGCGCTGGAGAAGTACTCCACCGACCTGACGGCCCAGGCCCGCGAAGGCAAGCTTGACCCGGTCATCGGGCGCGACAACGAGATTCGCCGGGTCGTGCAGGTGCTCTCCCGTCGCACCAAGAACAACCCGGTGCTCATCGGCGAACCCGGTGTCGGCAAGACCGCGATCGTGGAGGGTCTGGCCCAGCGCATCGTCGACGGCGACGTCCCGGAAAGCCTGCGCGACAAGACCATCGTCGCCCTCGACATGGGTTCGATGGTCGCGGGCTCGAAATATCGCGGGGAGTTCGAGGAGCGGCTGAAGGCCGTGCTCGACGACATTAAGAACTCGGCCGGGCAGATCATCACCTTCATCGACGAGCTGCACACCATCGTCGGCGCGGGCGCGACGGGTGAGGGTGCGATGGACGCCGGCAACATGATCAAGCCGATGCTGGCGCGCGGCGAGTTGCGGCTGGTCGGCGCGACCACGCTCGACGAGTACCGCAAGCACGTCGAGAAGGACGCCGCGCTGGAGCGCCGCTTCCAGCAGGTGTACGTCGGCGAGCCGTCGGTGGAGGACACCATCGGCATCCTGCGCGGGCTCAAGGATCGCTACGAGGTGCACCACGGCGTGCGCATCACCGACTCCGCGCTGGTTGCCGCGGCGGCGCTATCCGACCGCTACATCACCGCCCGGTTCCTGCCGGACAAGGCCATCGACCTGGTCGACGAGGCGGCCAGCCGGCTAAGGATGGAGATCGACTCGCGGCCCGTCGAGATCGACGAGGTCGAGCGGCTGGTGCGCCGGCTCGAGATCGAGGAGATGGCGCTGGCCAAGGAGGAAGACGAGGCGTCCAAGGAGCGGCTGGAGAAGCTGCGCGCGGAGCTGGCCGATAAGAAGGAAGAGCTGGCAGAGCTGACAGCCAGATGGCAGAACGAGAAGAACGCGATCGAGATCGTCCGCGAGCTCAAGGAGCAGCTGGAAACCCTGCGCGGTGAATCGGAGCGGGCCGAGCGCGACGGCGACCTGGCCAAGGCCGCCGAGCTGCGCTATGGGCGCATCCCCGAGGTGGAGAAGAAACTCACCGCGGCGCTGCCCCAGGCCGAGGCCCGTGAGCAGGTGATGCTCAAAGAAGAGGTCGGGCCGGACGACATTGCCGACGTGGTGTCGGCGTGGACCGGCATCCCGGCGGGACGGCTGCTGGAAGGCGAGACCGCCAAGCTGCTGCGCATGGAAGACGAGCTGGGCAAGCGGGTCGTCGGGCAGAAGCGGGCCGTGCAGGCGGTGTCGGACGCCGTGCGCCGCAGCCGGGCCGGGGTTTCCGACCCCAACCGGCCGACCGGCGCGTTCATGTTCCTCGGCCCGACGGGCGTCGGCAAGACCGAGCTGGCCAAGGCGCTGGCCGACTTCCTGTTCGACGACGAACGCGCCATGGTCCGCATCGACATGAGCGAGTACGGCGAGAAGCACACGGTTGCTCGCCTGATCGGCGCCCCGCCCGGTTACATCGGCTACGAGCAGGGCGGTCAGCTGACCGAATCGGTGCGCCGCCGACCCTACACCGTGGTGCTGTTCGACGAGGTCGAGAAGGCTCACCCCGACGTGTTCGACGTGCTGCTGCAGGTCCTCGACGAGGGCCGGCTCACCGACGGGCAGGGCCGAACCGTCGACTTCCGCAACACCATCCTGATCCTGACGTCCAACCTGGGTTCGGGAGGTAACGAGGAGCAGGTGATGGCCGCGGTGCGCGCGACGTTCAAGCCGGAGTTCATCAACCGCCTGGACGACGTGTTGATCTTCGAGGGCCTCAACCCCGAAGAGCTGGTGCAGATCGTCGACATTCAGCTCGCGCAGCTGGGCAAGCGGCTCGCACAGCGGCGGCTGCAGCTCGAGGTGTCGCTGCCGGCCAAACAGTGGCTGGCGCACCGCGGCTTCGACCCGGTGTACGGCGCTCGTCCGTTGCGTCGGCTGGTGCAGCAGGCGATCGGCGATCAGTTAGCCAAGATGCTGCTTGCCGGCGAGGTGCACGACGGCGACACCGTGCCCGTCAACGTCAGCCCGGACGGCGACTCGCTGATCCTGGGCTAGGTTCCTCGGCGAGCAGCCGCGAAAGCCCCCATTTCGTCACGAAATTGGGAGTTTTCGCGTCTGCTCGCCCTAAAACCGCTCGCGTACACGCTTACGATTCCGAAATCTTGACGTATCCCTGCTGGTCGAGCTGGGTCAATCTGGCCATGGCATTCCTGTTGATCTTGATTCCGGGGATCAAGTCGGCATTGCCCCAGCCGTTGGCCTTGGCGGTAACGCCGCAAAGCTCAACTTGCACGCCCTTCTGCATAAGGTCCGCGACGACGGGCCGGTACGGATTGCCGGTGGCGATGTGTCGGTTCGCGTTGTATGCCTGGTCATCCAGGGTCACGTGTCCGGCGTTCGTGTGGAACACGACCACCACCCGCGACTGCGCGCTCCAGTCCGCGGCATCGTCAGCGATGAGTCCCGCGTGCAGTAGAACGGCTGGCATGTCGCCCTCGAATGTGAGCGATGCCACGCTGAACACGACCTTTAACTCATCGAGATGGACCGGAATGTCGATCTGCAGCGAATCGTCTGGAAGAGACACCTCATTACTCCTGTTCCCGGCGAACCCGGGCTCGGCCGGCACCTGACCGAACCACGCTACGACTTAGCAAACCTTGATTCGCTTGTGACCTGGTCGCATTCCCGGTTCTGGGCCGACAGCAGATAGGCTGTTCACCGATGGTCCCACTCTGGTTCACGCTCTCCGCGCTGTGCTTCGTCGGTGCGGTGGTGTTGCTGTACGTCGACATCGATCGACGCCGTGGGCGCAGCAGACGCCGTAAGTCGTGGGCGCGCTCGCACGGATTCGACTACGAGCGCGAATCGACCGACATACTCAAGCGCTGGAAGCGCGGCGTGATGTCGACGGTGGGTGATGTCCCCGCCCACAACGTGGTGCTCGGTCAGATCCGCGGCGAGGCGGTGTACATCTTCGACCTCGAGGAGGTCGCCACGGTGATCGCGCTGCACCGCAAGGTGGGCACCAACGTCGTGGTCGACCTGCGGCTCAAGGGCCTGAAAGAGCCACGGGAGAGCGACATTTGGCTGCTGGGTGCGATCGGGCCGCGCATGGTGTACTCCACCAACCTGGACGCGGCCCGGCGGGCCTGCGACCGGCGCATGGTCACCTTCGCCCACACCGCACCGGACTGCGCCGAGATCATGTGGAACGAGCAGAACTGGACGCTGGTCAGCATGCCGATCGCCAGCACTCGCGCCCAATGGGACGAGGGCCTTCGCACTGTGCGCCAATTCAACGACCTGCTGCGGGTATTGCCGCCGCTGCCCGCCGAGACCGCTCAGGAAACGGGGGAGCGGCGCAATGTCGCGCCGAGCCGTCCGTTGGCGCCGGCCGGGCGAGCGGAGTTGCCACCCAGGCGCGCCCAGCAGGATGTGGCCGGGCTATTGGGTGATGCGGGCCGCGGGGCGCGGCCGGAGCCGGTGCGCCGCGAGGAGCCGGTGCGCCGTGACGACGGGCGTCCGGACCCCGGTCGACGCCCGCCGCCGGGACGCAACGGCAACCAGGCGCCGCATCTCCAGCGCTGACGACGAGCAGACGCAGACTCGCCCATTTCGCGGTCGAAATGGGCGATTCTGCGTCTGCTCGCGCTGAGCACTACGCTGTCGCACATGCCTCGCCCCGTCGCCCTGATCACCGGACCCACGTCCGGGATCGGCGCGGGCTACGCGCGACACTACGCGCGCGACGGCTATGACCTGGTTCTGGTCGCCCGCGACGTCGACCGGTTGAAGCGATTGGCCACGGAACTGGGCGGCGACGCCGGCAACATCGAGATCCTGCCCGCCGACCTGGCCGAGCCCGTCGACCGCGAGAAGGTCACCGCCCGACTCGCCGCGGGGGTTCGGGTGTTGGTGAACAACGCCGGCTTCGGCGTATCCGGCGAATTCTGGACGGCCGATCCAGCCCTGCTGCAGGCGCAGCTCGACGTCAACGTGACCGCGGTGCTGCACCTGACCCGGGCCGCGCTGCCGGCCATGCTCGACGCCGGCGCTGGGACCGTCATCAACATCGCCAGCGTCGCGGGGCTGCTGCCCGGAAGGGGGTCGACCTATTCGGCATCCAAGGCCTGGGTGATCTCGTTCACCGAGGGCCTGGCCGGCGGTTTGCAGGGCACCGGCGTCGGCGTGCACGCCGTCTGTCCGGGCTTCGTGCACACCGAGTTTCACGCGCGGGCGGGCATCGACATGACCAAGCTGCCGTCGTTCGTGTGGCTCGAGGTCGACGACGTGGTCCGCGAAAGCCTCGCCGATATCGCCGCCGGCAAGGTGATCAGCGTCCCGGGCATGCGGTACAAGGCGCTGGTCAGCGTCGGGCGGGTGATTCCGCGGCGCCTGCTGCGCGCCGCTACCAGGCGGGTCGGCGGTGGCCGTGGCCGGACTTGAGCGTGGCGACGATGCGCGCCGCATCGCGGCGCGAGGTGGGGGTACCCCCAGCCGCGGAGCGGCGAGGGGGCGAGGTGGGCAAATCGGACTTGAGCGTGGCGAGTTGGCGGAGCTGGTGCGTCGGCTGTCGGTGGTGCACGGGCGAGTCACGCTGTCGTCTGGCAGACAGGCCGACTATTACGTCGACCTGCGCCGCGCCACCCTGCACCACCGGGCCTCGGCCCTGATCGGCCGGCTGATGCGTGAACTCACCGCCGACTGGGAGTACTCGCTCGTCGGCGGCCTGACCCTGGGCGCGGATCCGGTCGCATGCGCCATCATGCACGCGCCCGGCCGTCCGATCGACGCGTTCGTGGTCCGAAAATCGGTGAAAACCCATGGGATGCAACGACTTATCGAAGGGTCCGAGGTCTCCGGCCGGCGGGTGCTGGTGGTGGAGGACACCAGCACCACGGGCGCCTCGGCGTTGACGGCCGTCCGCGCCGTCCAGGATGCCGGTGGCGACGTGGTCGGTGTGGCCACCGTGGTGGACCGCGCTACCGGCGCCGCGGAAGCCATCGAAGCCGAGGGACTGCCGTACCGCAGCGTGCTGGGGCTTACCGACCTGGGGCTGGGCTAGGCCGCCGGCTGTGCGAGTTGTCCCTGCGTTGGCCGTCGCTTTGTCCTGCCTGGTGGCCTGCTCCGGTTCGAAACCAAGTCACATCTATGGCGCCCGGAGCGCCCGGGCCGGCGAATCGGTGGTGGTGCTGGGCTGGAACATGGCGGTGTCGAATCTGCGGTGGAATGGCGACTATGTGCTGATCGACGTTGATGCCTCCGCGACGGACCCGCACGCGCCACACGCCAAGCCCGAGGACATCCGGTTCGGCCTCTACGGCGCGCTGGCCCATCCGATGGAGTCCCCCGGGCTCGGAAGCTGCGACGACGCGATCGTCCGTGTGCGCGGCATCGATTCGCCGCTGTCGGCGCCGCACGACCGGCTCACCGGCACGGTGTGTCTGGGCCCGCTGAAGGACCGAAGCGCGGTGCGCGGCGTGTACACCTACTCGCCGCGCGATCGGATCCCGGCTACGTCGGCGGCCTATCCGGCCGCGTTTCCCGTGGGGATGTTGCCGACCAACGGAAGCGACACCGGCGTGGTAATCAAGACCACCAGCGTGTCAGCCTGGCGCGCCGACGGTACGCCGTTGACCAAGGCACAGCTCGGTGATCCGGCCGCGTTCACCGGCGACGGTTATATGCTGCTGGGGTTGGAAGCCGACGCCCTCGCGGCCCGGTATCACGACGATTCGGCCGCCCGCGGTGGGCCGATGATGCTGCTGGCGGCGCCGACGTTGCCGGGCCGCGGACTCAGCCCGGCCTGCAGTGCCTACGGGTCGTCGGTGCTGATCCTGCCTGATGCGTCGTTGGACGCGGTGCGCGTCAACGCGTCGCTGTGCACCCAGGGGGAGATCAACGAGGCGGTGCTGTACGCGACGGTGGCGATCGCGGGCACCCACGCGGCGGTGTGGACGGCGCGATGAACGAACCCGGGCCTACCGAGTGGGGGACATCGACCGGAGGCGTCGGGCCCTGGGAAGGCGAGCCTCCGGACGACCCCCGGTATGACCCAATCCTGTTGCGCGACGGTGATACTCGCAACGTCGTCGACGCCTACCGGTACTGGACCCGGGAGGCGATCATCGCCGACATCGACAGGCGCCGGCATCGGCTCCACGTGGCGATCGAGAACTTCGGCCACGACGCCAACATCGGCTCCGTGGTGCGCACCGCCAACGCGTTCGCCGTCGACACCGTGCACATCGTCGGCCGTCGGCGCTGGAACCGCCGCGGCGCCATGGTCACCGACCGCTACCAGCGATTGCGCCATCACGACAGCACCGCGGCGCTGCTGGATTTCGCGGCGGGCGCCGGCTTGACCGTGGTCGCGGTGGACAACGTCCCCGGGGCGGCGCGGCTGGAGCAGACCGCGCTGCCGCGGGATTGCCTGTTGGTGTTCGGTCAAGAGGGTCCGGGGATCACCGACGACGCCCGCGCGGGTGCGGCCATCACGGTGTCGATCGCCCAGTTCGGCTCGACGCGCAGCATCAACGCCGGCGTCGCCGCCGGGATCGCGATGCATGCCTGGATCCGGCAGCACGGGGACATTTCGCGCGCCTGGTGAAATCGAGTGTGCGCCGACGGCTTCGAGCCTGCGGTGACGGCGGGAAGTTGGCCGAATTTTCCGCCCTGTACGCAGGCTCGACGGGTCGACGCGTCTCGTCAGCAGTCAGCGCGGTTGCGGCGGCCTCATCTTGAACGAGACCTCGAGCTTGATGCGGAAGGTGATCTTGCCGGAGGCGTCCACCGCCATGTCCTGCTCGATGACCCGGGCGACGCGGATGTCGTCGACGCTTGCCCGCGCCCGCTCCACCGCCTCCGACGCGGCGTGCTCCCACGACGTGGGGCTGGTCCCGATGATGTCGATCACCTTGTAGACGCTCATGGGGGTAGAGCGTATCGCTAACTCCAGAGCGTGACGTGGACCTTGGGCCGGAACCTCGTCACGCCGACCCCGCTGCCCCGGATCATCGCCTGGATGCATCGCGGCGTGGTGATGAAGCGAACCAGTTCGGACACGGCTGGTTGGCGGGCCGACGGCGCCAATGTCGTCGCGCACCACTCGCCCGCCTTATCGAGGCCCGGGCCGGTCACGTGCACCAATCGCCCGTCGGCCAGATCCTTGGCGACTGCGAAGCCGATGGTCAGCGCGGCACCGCCGACGCGCTGGACCTCCTCCAGCGCGGCGGCGTCGCTCTGGAAGATTCGTTGTTGCGACTCCGGAATTGCCAAGGCGCGCAACATGGTTGAGATCTCACCGCCCGCACTGCCGGCCGACGGGCCGAGCATCCACTGTTGGTGACGCAACAGCGCGGGCGTCGGAATGCCCACGGCCAAGGGGCTACTCGGCGCCACAACGGTGATGATCTGATACTTCAGGAAGGGCCGTATGAACAGCGAGCTGTCGGAACCGATCGAGCTCTCACTGGCCGGACCGATCGCGATATCGACTGCTCGCGCGCAGATCAGGTCGCGAAATCGGCTCGTGGGATGCACGCTCAACTCGACGGACAGATCGTCGGCCCGGGACGAGAAGAGCTCGATCAGGCCCGGCGCGGCGTGTTCGGCGAAGGTGGACGACGCGGCGATGCGCAACAGCCGACGCCCGTGGGCGGCCTCGGTGACCTCGATCGCCGTTTGCTGTTGCAGGCCCAGGATTTCCACGGCGCGGCTGGCCAGCCGCAGCCCGCCGGGCGTGAACGCCAGCCCGGCGCCGGTCCTGGTGAACAACGCGTCGTCGAGCTCCTTGCGCAGCGCGGCGATATGCATCGAGACCCCGGCGTCGGAAAGGCCCAATTCCGCGGCGGCCGCTCGCACCGAGCCCAACCGCACCACCGCCGAATAGGCCCGAAGTTGAGCCGGGGTCATGGAACGAGCCTACGTTGGATGCGTGCGTGACGTGCTTGCCGAGCTGATGTCGATCTGGCGCGCGGGGGGCACCGCCGGGCTGGGGACGGTGGTGCGGACGTTCCGGTCGGCGCCGCGGCCGCCGGGTGCGGCGATGGTGGTGGCGCCGGACGGTTCGGTGAGCGGGTCGGTGTCGGGTGGTTGCGTGGAGGGCGCGGTATACGAGGCCGCCGCCGAGGTGGCGAACACCGGGACACCGCGGCTGGAACGGTACGGCGTCAGCGACGACGCCGCCTTTGCGGTGGGTCTGACGTGTGGTGGCGTCATCGACGTCTTCGTCGAGTCCGTGTCGCGGCCCACGTTTCCCGAACTTGACGCGGTGGCCGAGGACATCGACGCCGACCGGCCGGTGGCGATCGCGACCGTCATCGCCCATCCGGATGCTCGGTGGGTTGGGCGCCGGCTCGTCGTCCGTCCCGACGCCACGGC
The DNA here is from genome assembly GCF_010731535.1 of Mycobacterium lacus. NCBI lineage: Bacteria > Bacillati > Actinomycetota > Actinomycetes > Mycobacteriales > Mycobacteriaceae > Mycobacterium > Mycobacterium lacus. The sequence goes on along the minus strand of NZ_AP022581.1, from coordinate 4,031,879 downwards.
GGGATCGCTGGGTTCGCAACGGGCCGACGCCGCCGTCACCGACGACGCCCGGGGCCTGCTCGCGCTGGGCCGCAGCGAGGTCCTCACCTATGGGCCCGACGGGCAGCGCCTGGGTGAAGGCATGGAGGTGTTCGTGTCCAGCTGCGCCCCGCGCCCGCGGATGCTGGTGTTCGGCGCCATCGACTTCGCCGCCGCCCTGGCCCGGCAGGGCTCGTTCCTCGGCTACCGGGTCACCGTCTGCGACGCCCGCGCGGTGTTTGCCACGCCGGCGCGCTTTCCGACGGCCGACGAGGTCGTCGTCGATTGGCCCAACCGCTATCTGGCTGCCCAGGCGGAGGCGGGCGCCGTCGACGAGCGCACGGTGATCTGCGTGCTCACCCACGACCCGAAGTTCGACGTCCCGGTGCTGGAGGTGGCGCTGCGCCTGGATGTCGGATACGTGGGGGCGATGGGATCCCGCCAGACGCATGACGACCGGCTGGGCCGGCTGCGCGCGGCGGGGCTGACCGACGCCGAGCTGCGCCGGTTGTGCAGCCCGATCGGGCTGGACCTCGGCGCGCGCACGCCCGAGGAGACGGCGGTGTCGATCGCGGCCGACATCATCGCCCGGCGGTGGGGCGGCGGCGGGCGCCCGCTGGCCGAGATCGTCGGCCGAATCCACCATGATGCGCAGGTAGAAGGCTAGTGGTGGTCGCGAGGCCGGCGAAGCCGGTTGAAGCGGGCCGCCGCCATTCAGGCCAGTTCAGGGATTGCTTAACTCGATATTGACGCCCATTTAGTAGCGGCCGACACTGAGGCCCATGCAAGTACCTGGGCCCTTTGAGTACGAACGTGCAACCAGCGTCGACCACGCCATCGGACTACTGGATCGGTTGGGCGAGACGGCGAGAGTGGTCGCCGGGGGGCACAGCCTGCTGCCGATGATGAAGCTGCGCATCGCCAACCCGGAGTACCTGGTCGACATCAACGACCTGGTGCCCGAGCTGGGATACGTGATCACCGATCCGACCCTGGTTCGCATCGGTGCGATGACCCGGCACCGCGAGATCCTGGAGTCGGACAGGTTGGCCGCCGTGTGCCCGATCTTCCGTGATGCCGAGCGGGTGATCGCCGACCCGGTGGTCCGCAATCGGGGCACCCTCGGCGGTTCGCTGTGCCAGGCGGACCCGGCCGAGGATCTGTCGACCGTGTGCACCGTCCTGGGCGCGGTGTGCCTGGTGCGCGGGCCGTCGGGCGAACGCGAGATTGCGATCGACGACTTCCTGGTTGGCCCGTACGAGACGGCGCTCGCCCACAACGAGATTCTGATCGAGGTGCGCATCCCGGTGCGCCACAAGACGTCTAGTGCGTACGCGAAAGTGGAACGGCGGGTGGGAGATTGGGCCGTCACCGCGGCCGGGGCGGCGGTGACACTGGACGGTGACGTGATCGTCGCCGCGCGGGTGGGCCTGACCGCGGTGAATCCCAATAGGACGGCGCTCGCCGAGCTTTCCGAGGCGCTCGTCGGCCAGCCCGCCACAGAGGAATCCTTCGCCGAGGCGGGCCGCCGCGCGGCCGAGGCCTGTGAGCCGGTGACCGATATGCGCGGCACCGCCGACTACAAGCGCCACCTGGCCTCCGAACTGACCATCCGCACCCTGCGCAGCGCCGCCGAACGCGTGCGCAACCAGCCTGAACCGGAAGGGAATTAAGGCGATTGTAAGCGCGGCGAAGCCGGGCGCAACGGGTCGCCGCCAGAAAGGAATTAGCCATGCAAGTAAGCATGACCGTCAACGGCGAACAGGTGACCGCCGAAGTCGAACCCCGGATGCTGCTGGTGCATTTCCTGCGGGATCAATTGCGGCTCACCGGAACTCACTGGGGATGTGACACCAGCAACTGCGGAACCTGCGTTGTCGACGTGGACGGTGTGCCGGTGAAGTCCTGCACGATGCTGGCCGTGATGGCATCCGGGCACAGCGTGCGGACCGTCGAAGGGCTCGCGGGTCCCGACGGCTCTCTCGACCCGGTGCAGGAAGGGTTCATGCGGTGCCACGGGCTGCAATGCGGTTTCTGCACACCGGGAATGATGATCACCGCCCGCGCCCTGCTGGACCGCAACCCCGACCCCGACGAGCAGACCATCCGGGAGGCGATCTCGGGGCAGATTTGCCGGTGCACCGGATACACGACGATCGTGCGCTCCATCCAATGGGCCGCACAGCACTCCACGGTAAAGGCCGAGTCATGACTACTTTTAAAGAGGGGGCGTCCCGTCCACCCTCCCCCGAGGACCTGGCCGACAACGACCAAAAGCCGTGCGGCCACGGCCGGATGCTGCGCAAGGAGGATCCCCGTTTCATCCGGGGCCGCGGCACGTACGTCGACGACGTCGTGCTGCCGGGCATGCTGCACCTGGCGATCCTGCGCTCGCCGTATGCGCACGCCCGGATCGTCGGCATCGATGTGACTGCCGCACAGGCACATCCGAAGGTCAAGGCGGTGGTGACCGGCGCCGACCTGGCCGCAAAAGGCCTGGCCTGGATGCCGACGCTCGCCAACGACGTGCAGGCCGTGCTGGCCACCGACAAGGTGCGCTTCCAGGGCCAGGAAGTCGCGTTCGTCGTGGCCGAGGATCGGTACTCGGCCCGCGACGCGTGTGAGTTGATCGACGTCGAATACGAGCCGCTGGAGCCCGTCGTGGATGTCCGCACGGCGCTGGACCCGTCGGCGCCGGTGATCCGCACCGACCTCGAGGGCAAGACCGACAACCACCTCTTCGACTGGGAGACCGGCGACGCGGCCGCCACCGAGGCCGCGTTCGCGAAGGCCGACGTCGTCGTCAAGCAGGAGATCGTCTACCCCCGGGTGCACCCGGCGCCGATGGAAACCTGTGGGGCCGTTGCCGATCTGGACCCGGTCACCGGCAAGCTCACGCTGTGGACCACCTCGCAGGCGCCGCACGCGCACCGCACGGTGTACGCGTTGGTCGCCGGCTTGCCCGAACACAAGATCCGGGTGATCTCACCTGACATCGGCGGCGGCTTCGGCAACAAGGTGCCGATCTATCCCGGCTATGTGTGTGCGATCGTGGGCTCGCTGGTGCTGGGCAAGCCCGTGAAGTGGATGGAGGACCGCAGCGAGAACCTGACCTCCACCGGCTTCGCGCGCGACTACATCATGGTCGGCGAGATCGCCGCCACGAAAGACGGCAAGATACTGGCGATCCGGTCCAATGTGCTGGCCGATCACGGAGCGTTCAATGGCCAGGCGGCGCCCTTGAAGTATCCCGCCGGGTTCTACGGGGTGTTCACCGGCAGCTACGATATCGAGGCCGCCTACTGCCACATGACCGCCGTGTACACCAACAAGGCGCCCGGCGGGGTGGCCTACGCGTGCTCGTTCCGGATCACCGAGGCGGTGTACTTCGTCGAACGGTTGGTGGACTGCCTGGCGTTCGAGCTGAAGATGGATCCGGCCGAGCTGCGGTTACGAAACCTATTGCGGCCCGAGCAATTCCCGTATACGAGCAAGACGGGCTGGGTGTATGACTCGGGCGACTACGAGGCCACCATGCGCAAGGCCATGGACATGATCGGCTATGAGGCGCTGCGTGCCGAGCAGAAGGAGCGCCGTGCCCGCGGCGAGCTGATGGGCATCGGCATGTCCTTCTTCACCGAGGCCGTCGGGGCCGGCCCGCGCAAGGACATGGACATTCTCGGCCTCGGCATGGCCGACGGCTGCGAGCTGCGCGTGCACCCGACGGGCAAAGCCGTTGTGCGGCTTTCGGTCCAGACCCAGGGCCAGGGCCACGAGACGACGTTCGCGCAGATCGTCGCCGAGGAGCTGGGCATCCCGCCCGACGACATCGAGGTGGTGCACGGCGACACCGACCAGACACCGTTCGGGCTGGGCACCTACGGCAGCCGCTCGACACCCGTCTCCGGCGCGGCCGCGGCACTGGTCGCACGCAAGGTCCGTGACAAGGCGAAGATCATCGCGTCGGGCATGCTGGAAGTTTCGGTCGCCGACTTGGAGTGGGAGAAGGGCAAGTTCCACGTCAAGGGTGATCCGTCGGCGGCGGTGACTATCGCCGACATCGCGATGCGCGCGCACGGGGCGGCCGATCTGCCCGAGGGCATCGAGGGCGGGCTGGACGCCGAGGTCTGCTACAACCCGTCGAATCTGACCTACCCGTACGGCGCGTACTTCTGCGTGGTCGACATCGATCCGGGCACCGCGGTGGTGAAGGTGCGCCGCTTCCTGGCCGTCGACGACTGCGGCACCCGGATCAACCCGATGATCATCGAGGGCCAGGTGCACGGTGGCATCGTCGACGGAATCGGGATGGCGCTGATGGAAATGATCGCCTTTGACGAGGACGGCAACTGCCTGGGCGGGTCGCTGATGGACTACCTGATCCCCACCGCGCTCGAGGTACCGCACCTGGAGACCGGCCACACCGTGACGCCGTCGCCGCATCACCCGATCGGCGCCAAGGGCATCGGTGAATCGGCCACCGTGGGATCGCCGCCCGCGGTGGTGAACGCGGTGGTGGATGCGTTGGCGCCGTTCGGGGTTCGGCATGCCGACATGCCGTTGACGCCGTCGCGGGTGTGGGAGGCGATGCAAGGTAGAGCGAGGCCACCGATCTAGATGACGATCACCGAGCGGGCTCAGCAGCTGTTGGCGGCACGCACACCGTTCGTGCACGCGACGGTGGTGCGGGCGCAACAGCCCACTTCGTCGCGTCCCGGCGACGAGGCGATTCTGTTGGCGGACGGCACCATCGAGGGTTTCGTCGGCGGCCATTGCGCGCAGAACTCGGTGCGCAAGGCCGCGCTAGGCGCGCTGCAAGCCGGTGAAAGCGTGCTGCTGCGGGTGCTTCCCGACGGCGACGTGCACTTTCCCGAGGCCCCCGGCGCCTGCGTGGTGGTCAATCCGTGTCTGTCGGGAGGGTCGTTGGAGATTTTCCTGACGCCGCAGCTGCCACCGCCGCTGATCCGAATCTACGGCGCCACACCGATAGCCGACGCGCTGACCCAGCTGTGTGGCCTGTTGGGCTACGAGGTGCGCCGCGACACCGACCTGGGTGACACCACCGCCTCGCCCACCGCCATAGTGATCGCCAGCCACGGCGGTCCGGAGGCCGAAATCATCCGTGCCGCACTCGGTTCCGGCGTCAGTTATGTAGGACTGGTGGCCAGCAAGGTTCGCGGCGCGGCGATCCTCAACGAGCTCGAACTCACCGACGCCGAGCGGGCCCGCGTGCACACCCCGGTCGGGTTGGCCATCGGCGCCAAGACCCCGGCGGAAATCGCGGTGTCGATCGCCGCCGAACTCATCACGGTCCTGCGCGGGACAGCCGGGGCATGACGGTCACCGGTGTCGTGCTGGCAGCCGGGGGCTCCAGCCGGCTGGGCACACCCAAACAGCTGTTGCCATACCGGGATACGACGGTGCTCGGGGCGACTCTCGATGCGGCTCGCCGCGCCGGGTTCGACCAGCTGATCGTCACCCTGGGCGGCGCCGCCGACGCGGTGCGCGACCAGATGCCCCTGGACGACGCCGACGTGGTGGTGGTCGAGGACTGCGGCGCCGGTTGTTCGGCGTCGCTGCGGGTCGCATTGGGACGGGTGGACGCCGAAGCCGCCGGCATCGTGCTGATGCTCGGCGATCAGCCGGGGGTGGATCCCGCGACGCTAAGGCGGCTCATCACCGAAGGGCCGGACACGGACGTCGCGGTGTGCCGCTACGCCGACGGCGTCGGTCACCCGTTCTGGTTCGGCCGCAAGGTGTTTGGTGACCTCGCGCGCCTGCGCGGCGACAAGGGCGTCTGGAAATTGGTGATGTCACGTCCGGTTCGCGAGCTTTCGGTCGACGGTCCCATCCCGCTCGACGTCGACACCTGGGACGACTACCGGCGGCTGGTGGAGTCGTCGTGACCTTCGAAAGCCCGGACGACGTCGTCCGCCAGTTTGACGCACAGGACTACCTGCTGGACACCGGGACCGCGTCGGCGATCTACCTGGCGGTCACCCTGCCCAGGCCGCTGCTGCTGGAGGGTGAGCCCGGCGTCGGCAAGACGACAGCGGCGAAAACCCTCGCGGCGGTGCTGGATACCACATTGGTCCGGCTGCAGTGTTACGAAGGCCTGACCGCGAGCGAGGCGCTCTACGACTGGAACTATCAGCGTCAGCTGCTGTCGATCCGGCTGGCCGAGGCCCGGGGCACGGGCATCGACGAGGCAGATCTATACACCGAGGAATATCTCGTCGATCGCCCCATCCTGCAGTGCGTGCGACACCACGGCCCGGCACCGCCCGTGCTGCTGATCGACGAAATCGACCGGGCCGACGACGAATTCGAGGCGCTACTGCTGGAGTTTCTCGGGGAATCCGCGGTCACCGTTCCGGAGCTGGGCACGTTCGTCGCCCAGCGGCCGCCGATCGCGGTGCTGACGTCCAACCGCAGCCGCGACCTGCATGACGCACTGCGACGCCGGTGCCTGTACCACTGGATCGACTATCCGGAGCCGTCCCGGGCGGCGGCGATTGTCCGCCGGACGGTGCCCGGGGCTACCGCGCCGTTGATCGAGCACGCCACCCAATTCGTCGGCAGGGCACGCGATCTCGACCTGGACAAGCCGCCCGGGGTGGCCGAGACGATCGACTGGGTGGCGGCCCTGGTGTCGCTCGGCGTCGCGGACCTGGTAGCCGACTGGGCCCTGGTTAGCCTGGGGGCGCTGGCCAAGACACCCGACGACCGTAGGCTGATCCGTGACGCGTTCGTTGAGTACACCGGGGCATGAGAGGACTTCACGAATGAAGATCGCCAACCAGTTCACCGTCAGCGCGCCCATCGAGCAGGCCTGGGACGTGCTGTGCGACCTGGAGCAGGTGATCTCGTTGATGCCCGGCGCGCAGCTGACCGGCCATGAGGGCGACGACTACCTCGGCAAGGTGAAGGTCAAGGTCGGGCCCGTCACCAGCGAATTCAGCGGCAAGGTGCATTTCGTCGAGCAGGACCGCGACCAGCACCGCGCCGTCATCGACGCCAAGGGCAAGGAGGCGCGTGGCACCGGCAACGCGGCGGCCACGGTCACCGCACAACTGCGCGAGGCCGGGGATCGCACCCACATCACCGTCGACACCGACCTCAAGATCGTCGGCAAGCTGGCGCAGTTCGGCAGCAGCATGTTGCAGCAGGTGTCGGAGAAGCTGTTGGGCCAGTTCGTGGAGTCGCTGGAAGCCGAGCTCAAAGCCCAAGCCCAAGAGAGCCCGCAACGCGCCCAGCCGGAACCCTCCGAACCCGAGCCCATCGATCTGCTGGACCTCGCCGGCGGCGACCGGCTCAAGAAATTCGGTCCGGTGCTGCTGGCGGTGCTCGCCGCGCTGGTGCTGATCTGGGTCCTGCGCAGGCGGCGTTAGCCGCCCGTGGACAGCCCATTGCTGTTGCCGGGCGTCGATTTGGCGGCGTTTGCGGCCGCCATGGTGACGCGGCTGCGCGGCGTTGGGGTACTCGTATCCGCCAGCGGCCCAGCGAGTTTCGTGCAGGCGCTACGGTGCCTGGTGCCGCGGACCCCGTCGGCGCTGTACTGGGCCGCGAGGCTGACCTTGGTCAACCGGATGGAGGATCTTGGCGCCTTCGACGCCGTGTTCGCAGCCGTGTTCGGCACCGTCGAGCCCGACGGCAGGCACGGCCCCGGTCCGTCTCTGCCGCTCCCCGGCCCCAACACACCCGCGGCCGGCGTCGCGCACCGCGGCGGCAGATCCGGTGTGCCGGCCCAATCCGTGCCGTGGGTCGCGCGGACAACCACGGATCAGGACCGGACCGACCACTCGAGCATCCGGCTGCCCGACGTCCTGCCCAGCCGCATCGCAGCGCTGGCCGACGAACCGTTTGACCAATTCGATCCCGACGACCTCCGCGTGATCGGCTCCTGGCTGGAGACGTCGGCTGGGCGCTGGCCGCGGCGGCGCAGCCTGCGATTCGAACCCAGCCCGCACGGCAAGCGCATCGACCTGCGCGCGACGATGAACGCGTCGCGGTCGACCGGCTGGGAATCGGTGATCTTGGCGCGAACCCGGCCGCGCCGGCGGCCCCGGCGGGTGGTGCTGGTCTGCGACGTGAGTCGCTCGATGCAGCCCTACGCCGCGATCTATCTGCATTTGATGCGGGCTGCGGCGCGCCGCCAGGCGGGGGTGCGGGCCGAGGTCTTCGCGTTTTCGACGTCGTTGACCCGGCTCACCTCGGTGCTATCCCACCGCTCGGCCGAGGTGGCGCTGCAGCGCGCCAACGCAAAGGTGACCGACCGATATGGGGGCACGTTCATCGGCCGCAGCATCGCCGCGCTGCTGGCCGCGCCGCACGGCAACGCGCTGCGCGGCGCGGTGGTGATCATCGCCTCCGACGGATGGGACAGCGATCCTCCCGACGTTCTCGAACACGCGCTGGCCCGGGTGCGTCGCCGCGCGGAGCTGTTGGTCTGGCTCAACCCACGCGCCGCGCATGGTGGGTTCCAGCCGCTGGCCGGTTCGATGGCGGCGGCCCTGCCCCATTGCGATCTGTTCCTGCCGGCGCACTCGTTGACGGGGCTGCGCGAGTTGCTCCTGGCCCTGGCCGACAGATCCGGCCGGTAGGGCAGGATCAGATGGCATGGATCAGGTATGGGCGAATCGGGCCGCCAGCTCCGAAGCCGCCGTCACGCGACGGCACCTGAGACGGCTCTGGGGGCTGCCGGGAACGCAGCTTGCGGTGGTGGCCTGGCCGTCGGATCGCAAAGACCGACTGTTCGGTATCTGGCACTACTGGTGGCAGGCGCATCTGCTGGATTGCCTGGTCGACGCGCAGCTGCGCGACCCGCAGCCCGAACGGCGCACCAGGATCAACCGGCAGGTCCGTGCGCACCGGCTGCGCAACCACCTCTCGTGGATCAACAACTATTACGACGACATGGCGTGGCTGGCGCTGGCGCTAGAGCGGGCCGCCCGGGTCGCCGGGGTCGAGCGCCGGCGCGCGCTGCCGAAGCTCACCGACCAGTTCGTCAAGGCCTGGGTCCCCGAGGACGGCGGCGGCATCCCGTGGCGCAAGCAGGACCAGTTCTTCAACGCGCCGGCCAACGGCCCGGCGGGTATTTTCCTGGCCCGCTCCGGCGGCCGGATGCGGCGGGCCCAGCAAATGGCCGACTGGATCGACGAAACCCTCATCGACCCCGATACGCACCTGGTGTTCGACGGCATCAAGGCCGGCTCGCTGGTGCGCGCGCAATACACCTACTGCCAGGGCGTGGTGCTCGGACTGGAGACCGAACTCGCCGCACGCACCCACGACGACCGGCACGCGCCGCGCGTGCACCGCCTGGTCGCGGCCGTCGGCGAACACATGGCGCCGTCGGGCGTGCTGAAGGGCACCGGGGGCGGGGACGGCGGCCTGTTCGCCGGCATCGCCGCCCGATACCTCGCGCTGGTGGCCACCGCGCTGCCGGGTGACTCGGCCGACGACGTGACGGCCCGCGACACCGCCCGCGCCATCGTGCTGGCCAGCGCGAAGTCGGCGTGGGACTACCGCCAGACGCTCGACGGGTTGCCGGTCTTCGGGGCGTTTTGGGACCGCGACGCGGAGCTACCGACCGCCGGCGGCGCCCGGGCGCGGTCCGTCGAGGGCGCGGTGAGCGGATCCGAGGTTGCCGAGCGGGATCTGTCCGTGCAGCTGTCCGGCTGGATGCTGATGGAGGCCGCTCATAGCGTCGCTTGAGTGCTGGGTCACTCGGGTAGCGCCGGCTCGCTCCTGGCCGCCTGGCGTCGCGACCGGTAACCCCGCCAGGCCGCCGTCATCACCGGCAAGAGCGATACGAACAGGATCGCCAGGATGATCTCTTGCAGGTTGTGGTGCACGAATGGCACGTTGCCCAGGAAGTATCCCGCCAGCGTGACACCGGCGCCCCAGAGGATACCGCCGACGATGTCGAACGCCAGGTACACCGGATAGCGCATGTACGACACCCCGGCGATCACCGGCACAAACGTCCGCACGAACGGCGCGAACCGGGCCAGGATGATCGCCCAAGGCCCGTATTTCTCGAAGAACGCATGCGACTCGGTCACGTAGTGCTTCTTGAAAAACCGGGAGTCTTCCCTCTTGAACAGCGCCGGGCCGATCCGGCGCCCAATGAAATACCCGGTTTGGTCGCCCAGCACCGCGACCACCGCGACGCAGGGCGCCAGCACCCCGATGGTGACCGGTGGGTGCGGTTGCGCGGCCAGCAGCCCGCCGGTGAACAACAGCGACTCGCCCGGCAACAACGGAAACAGCAGGCCGGTCTCGACGAAGACGATGATCAGGATCCCGGGCAACACCGCGGTCCCGAAGACGCCGTTGGCGCCCAACCAGTACATCGGGTCCAGGATGTCCGGCAGGGCCAGCACGGCGGTGCTCACGGTGTCTCAACATACCGGCCCTGCGATACTTAAGCGGTCCCAGTCTTCAGGAGGAAGTTCCATGCCCATCGCAACGCCCGAGGTCTATGCCGAAATGCTGGGCCGCGCCAAAGCGAATGCCTACGCCTTCCCGGCCATCAACTGCACCTCTTCGGAGACCGTCAATGCCGCCATCAAAGGATTCGCCGACGCCGGCAGCGACGGTATCATCCAGTTCTCCACCGGTGGTGCGGAGTTCGCGTCCGGCCTCGGGGTCAAGGACATGGTGACCGGCGCGGTGGCGCTGGCCGAGTTCACCCACATCATCGCGGACAAATACCCGATCAACGTCGCCCTGCACACCGACCACTGCCCGAAGGACAAGCTCGACGGCTACGTGCGACCGCTGCTGGCGATCTCGTCGGAAAGGGTGCGCAAGGGTGCCAACCCGCTGTTCCAGTCGCACATGTGGGACGGTTCCGCGGTGCCGATCGACGAGAACCTGGTCATCGCGCAGGAGCTGCTCAAGGAGGCGGCGGCCGCCAAGATCATCCTGGAGATCGAGATCGGCGTGGTCGGCGGCGAAGAGGACGGCGTCGCCAACGAGATCAACGAAAAGCTGTACACCGACCCCGAGGACTTCGAGAAAACGATCGAGGCCCTAGGCGCCGGTGAGCACGGCAAGTACCTGCTGGCCGCGACTTTCGGCAACGTGCACGGCGTCTACAAGCCCGGCAACGTCAAGCTCCGCCCGGACATCCTGGCCCAGGGGCAAAAGGTGGCAGCGGCCAAGCTGGGATTGCCCGACGACGCAAAGCCGTTCGATTTCGTCTTCCACGGCGGTTCGGGTTCGCTGAAATCCGAGATCGAGGAGGCGCTGCGCTACGGCGTGGTGAAGATGAACGTCGATACGGACACCCAATACGCGTTCACCCGCCCCATCGCCGGCCACATGTTCACCAACTACGACGGCGTGCTCAAGGTCGACGGCGACGTGGGCGTCAAGAAGGTCTACGACCCGCGCAGCTACCTCAAGAAGGCGGAGGCTTCGATGACGGAGCGGGTGGTCGAGGCCTGCAACGACCTGCACTGCGCCGGAAAGTCCCTCACCAGGTAACGCCGAGAAGACGCAAAAGCGCCCTTTTTCGTGCCGAAATGGGCGCTTTTGCGGCTGCTCGCGCCACCTGGCTAATTGCTCGGGGACTGGCAGATCTTCCACTGGTCGTCGCGGAACTGCAGGTCGAGGCTGCGGGTCGAGCGCACCTGCGGGTCGTAGGCCATGAACGTGGTGATGTTGGCCTCGGCGTGCTGGCCGTTGACGACGACCTGGTCGATGCTGGCGATCACCGGATATTGTTTGGCCGCCGAAACCCGGCGGTATGTTTCCGCCCAGGAGCGCTCGTCGTATTCCACGTAGCCGTCCCGGGTGGCGCCGCAGGTGATGCTGCGCAGCGTTGTCAGGTCGCCGGTCTGGATCGCGACGTCGAAGGCTTGGATGGTGTGCCGCACCTGGTCTTCCTGCGAGATGTGCGAATGTTTGCTGCGGGTCAGCAGCACGGTGCCCAGGATGGCGATCGCCGCCAACGCCAGGACGATCACGACCACCGCCAGCACCCAGCCCCAGACGCGTTGACTGGACGCCCGGGGCCTTGCCCCCGTCCTGGCCGGGATCGATTGTGGCACAGCAGTTTTGGGCGGCATAGCGATCGGTGGCGGGGGCGTTGGCGGGTGCCCGGTCGGCGCCTGGGGGGTGTGAAAGACTTCCGTCGCAGGATCCGGCGATGTGGCGATGACCTGAGTCTCTTTCGCGTCGAAGCCGGGCGCGGTGAACCGCCGTTCGGGCTTTTCGTCGGATTTCGCAGCGCCCGGGGCCTCCTCGGGATCCGGTGTGCTGATCACCACGGTCTCGGTTTCTGCGTCGCGGGTGATCAGAGGCTGGTTTTCGGTGCCTTGTCCGCCCGGATTTGCGGTCCGCTCGCCGGCCGGTTCGCCCCTAGATTCGGTGTGTTCACGGTCGGACTCCGGTGGGTTGGGCATGAATGGAGCTTAGCGACCCGCGGTAGAACGGCAGAATGGAAACCATGACGCCGATGGGTGATCTCCTGGGACCCGATCCGATCCTGCTGCCCGGCGACAGCGACGCCGAGGCGAAGCTGCTTGCCAACGAGAACCCGGCCATCGTCGCCGCCGCGCATCCGTCGGCCTCGGTGGCCTGGGCCGCGCTCGCCGAGGAGGCACTGTCCGACGACAAGGCCGTCACGGCCTATGCGTATGCCCGCACCGGCTACCATCGCGGCCTGGACCAGCTGCGTCGCCACGGCTGGAAGGGCTTCGGCCCGGTGCCGTATTCGCACCAGCAAAACCGCGGCTTCCTCCGGTGTGTGGCCGCGCTGGCCCGGGCGGCCGAAGCCATCGGTGAGACCGACGAGCAGCTACGCTGCCTGGATTTGCTCGATGACTGCGACCCGGCGGCCCGCGCCGCGCTGGGGTTCTAGCGGGTCCTAGCACTCGGCCGAGCAGCCACGAGTACTGTCCGGCGGCTCCACCTGCACGGTGGCATGCTCCAGCCCGCGGGCGGCCAGCACGGCACGTGCGTCGCCCAGCACGCGGGCCGAGTCGCCCTCGCTGGTCAGGTGCGCGGTGACCATGTCCTTGCCGGGCGAGAGGGTCCACACATGCAAGTCGTGCACCCCGGTCACGCCGTCGACGGCGCCCAGGGCCAAACGCAGCTCTTCGACGTCGATGTGGCTGGGCGACGACTCGGACAGGATGCGCAACGCGGCACGGGCCAGCCCGATCGCCCGCGGCAGTACCCACATCGCCACCAACACGGCGACCACCACGTCGGCGTAGGGCCAGTGCGTCGTGATGGTGACCACCCCGGCAATCAGCACGCCCACGCTGCCGACGGTGTCGGCGATGACCTCCATGTAGGCGCCCTTGACGGCCAGGCTGCCCTCGGAGTGCGAACGCAGCAACAGCGCGACCACCAAGTTGGCGGCCAAGCCGGCCAGTGCCACCACGATCATCGGCACGCCGGGGATGGCGGGAGCCGCGCTCAGCCTTTCTAGGGCCTCGACGAGGATGAACAGCGCGACGCCGATCAGCAGCACGGCGTTGGCCACCGCGGTGAACACCTCTGCGCGATGCCAGCCGTAGGTGCGGTTGGGTGACGCGCTGCCGCGGCGGGCCAGCACGACGGCGCCAAGTCCCATGAATACGGCAACGACGTCGGTGAGCATGTGCCCGGCGTCGGCCAGCAGGGCGATCGAGTTGATCAGCAGCGCCGTGGCCAGTTCCACCACGAAGAACGCCGCCAGGATCGCCGCGGCGATGATCATTCGCGGGATCATCCGCGACGCCTCGGTCTCGGCGGGGGTGTGATTGTGTCCGGCGCCCATGGCGAGCAATATATGCGCGTTGACGCATATATTGCAAGAGGCAAATAAGTCAGAGCCAGGCGCTCCAGAACCGGGTCAGCGCGTTGCCGACGGCGGCCAGCCAGTGCGGCACGCCGGACAGGTCGAAGAAGAAATACACGACCCCGAACAGCAGTCCGCTAAGCGCCGGTGTCAGGAACAGAAACAGCAGGAAAAGCATCGCGAACTGCTTGGCCGGAGCCAGCGCGCGCTGCGTCTCGGGGCTCAAGTGCGGCTCGAGCGCGTCATAGCCGTCCAGACCGGGGATCGGCAGCAGGTTCAGCACCACCGCGGTGAGTTGCAGGAACCCCAGGAACGCCACCCCAGCCCAAAACACCGCGTAGGCCGGGTCGTAGAACAACCGTGTTGCCGTCAGCAGCAGCGCGGCCAGTACGAGGTTGGTTGCCGCCCCCGCCAAACTGACCAGGGTGCGGCGCGTCGTCGTCATGAACCAGGTCTGCACGTAGACCGCGGCGCCCGGCAGGCCGATCCCGCCCAGCGCGACGAAGAGCATCGGCAGGCCGAGCGACAGCAGGGGATGGCTGTAGCGCCGCGGATCCAGCGTCAGGTAGCCGCGCGCGGCGACGTCGCGGTCGCCGAATCGCCAGGCGGTGAACGCGTGCCCGAACTCGTGCAGGCAGAGCGACACCAACCAGCCCGCGATCACGAAGAGGAAAACTCCCGCGTAGGCCATCGGGCGCACGGTCGCCCCGGCCAGCCAGGCCAGCGCGCCCCCGACGGCCGTCAATCCGATGAGGCTCAGAAAGATCGGACTGGGCCGAACGGATTCGCGCAGGCTCACCGGTCGAAACTACCGGACCAGCAGCCACCCCTCGACGTTGCGGTAGAACGTCGATCGGCGCACGGCGCGTGCCGCCGGCACACCGTCGCGGACCACCGTCGCGCCCGTGGTGCCCAGCTGGACCGCGCGGCCCGTCATCCACCGCTGCCGCCTGCTTGCCCTGGCGCGCAGGCCCGGCATGGTCGCCGTCGGCTCGATGCACACCCCGGCGACATCGCCGTCGAACAGCACCGTGTCGTCGACCACGGCCTCGCCGTGGATCAGCTGCCGCTCGGCAGTAGGAAGCCAACGTGCCCGGCCCACGATTACCGAGCCGGTCTCGTCGCGGATCAGCGGCACTCGCCGGGCCGACCCACGCAGGGCGCGCCGCGCCGCGCGGCGACCGGCGGGCAAGCCGTGGATCCGCGTTGCGGCGGTGCGCCTGCGGGGTGCGTAGCCCACCTCGATATCGAGCCGGTCGGCGCGCAGCAGCCGGGTCAGCACCGCGGCCAGGTCCGGGTCGGCGCCGGCGACGATCAGCCGCCGGTAGGGTCCCGGGACAGCGGTCAAGTCGTCTTGATGGGTGGGCAGGCCGGCCAACAGGGCGGGTGTGGAGCGATCGCCAAAAAGCAACACCGCCACGCCGGGGGTGTTCTCCGCCGCATCCATGACACTCCTCGTTAACCGCTGAGTAGGGTAGGTCACCGGCTGGACCACAATAGGCGGGCGCGACCCGCGAGAGCAGGTGGGAGCAAGTCATGCCGGCAATCGTCCTCATCGGCGCCCAGTGGGGCGACGAGGGCAAGGGTAAGGCCACAGATCTGCTCGGCGGCCGCGTCCAGTGGGTGGTGCGCTATCAGGGCGGCAACAACGCCGGGCACACCGTCGTCCTGCCCACCGGCGAGAACTTCGCGTTGCACCTCATCCCGTCCGGCGTGCTGACGCCCGGCGTCACCAACGTCATCGGCAACGGCGTGGTGGTAGATCCCGGGGTCCTGCTCGGCGAACTGCACAGCCTCGAAGAGCGCGGCGTGGACACCTCCAGGCTGTTGATCTCCGCCGACGCGCACCTGCTGATGCCCTACCACGTCGCCATCGACAAGGTCACCGAACGCTACATGGGCAGCAAGAAGATCGGCACCACCGGCCGTGGCATCGGACCCTGCTATCAGGACAAGGTCGCCCGCATCGGGATCCGGGTCGCCGACGTGCTTGACCCGGACCAGCTGGCCCACAAGGTCGCGGCCGCGCTCGAGTTCAAGAATCAGGTGCTGGTCAAGATCTACAACCGCAAGGCGCTGGAGCCGGCGCAGGTGGTCGAATCGCTGCTGGAGCAGGCCGAGGGTTTTCGCCATCGCATCGCCGACACCCGGCTGCTGCTCAACGCCGCGCTGGAGGCCGGTGAAACCGTGTTGCTGGAAGGCTCCCAGGGCACCCTGCTCGACGTCGACCACGGCACCTATCCCTATGTGACGTCGTCGAATCCGACGGCGGGCGGCGCGGCCGTCGGCTCCGGCATCGGCCCCACCCGGATCAGCACGGTGCTCGGAATCCTCAAGGCCTACACCACCCGGGTGGGCTCCGGCCCGTTCCCCACCGAGCTGTTCGACGAGAACGGCGAATACCTGTCCAAGACCGGCGGCGAGTTCGGGGTGACCACCGGGCGACGCCGCCGCTGCGGCTGGTTCGACGCCGTCGTCGCGCGCTACGCCACCCGCGTCAACGGCATCACCGACTACTTCCTGACCAAGCTCGACGTGCTCTCCAGCCTTCAGACGGTGCCGGTGTGCGTCGGCTATCGGATCGACGGGGTGCGCACCCACGAGATGCCGATGACCCAGAGCGATCTGTGCCGGGCCGAACCGGTTTACGAGGAAATGCCGGGCTGGTGGGAAGACATCTCTGCGGCACGCGAATTCGGCGACCTGCCTGTCAAGGCGCGTGACTATGTGTTGCGACTGGAAGAGCTTGCCGGAGCACCGGTTTCGTGCATCGGTGTCGGCCCGGGACGGGATCAGACGATCGTCCGCCGCGACGTTCTGCTGGGGGCACCACCCGCATGCGGGGGAGCCCGCTCGTGACCGATTATTCTTTCTTGCGCCCGGAAGACCTACCTCCAGAAGATCCCGAATATGGGCACCACGGCGGCTTTCCCGAATACGGCCCGGCCAGCCCCGGCCCGGGCTTCGGCCGATTCGTGGCGACCATGCGCCGGTTGCAGGACTTGGCGGTGTCCGCCGATCCCGGCCCAGACGCTCAAGACGTGTGGGACGAGGCGGCCGAGCGCGCCGCCGCGCTGGTCGAGTTGCTGGGCCCGTTTCAGGCCGCTGAAGGCAAGGCGCCGGCCGGCCGGACCCCTGATTTGCCCGGCATGGGCAGCCTGTTGTTGCCGCCGTGGACGTTGACCCGGTACGGCCCCGAGGGTGTCGAGTTGGGGGGATCCTTCAGCCGGTTTCATGTCGGGGGCAATTCCGCCGTGCACGGTGGTGTGCTGCCGCTGCTGTTTGATCACATGTTCGGCATGATCGCCCACGCTGCCGGACGGCCGATTAGCCGGACGGCCTTTCTGCACGTGGATTACCGCAAGATCACGCCGATCGATGCGCCGTTGGTCATGCGTGGACGAGTCAGCAGGATCGAGGGCCGCAAGGCGTTCGTGTCCGCCGCATTGGTCGACGGTGACGAGACGGTGCTGGCCGAAGGCAACGGCCTGATGATTCGGCTGTTGCCCGGCCAGCCCTGACTACTGGTTGGGATTCGGCGGCACCACGATGATGGTCGCCCCGGGGATGGCCGCCAGAGTCGCCGCCAGGTTCGCCACCACGCCGGGCGGCAGGCCTTGCGGTAGGCCCGGTATCCCCGCGGCGGAGGCCGCCGCGGGGACCGCGGGTGGGCTCGTCGCCGGTCTGGTGGCAGCCGCGCCTCCGCCGCCGGCCGCCGCCGGTGCGGCGGCGGCCGGGGCCGGTGAGGAGCCACCACCGCGGGCCGCAAGCCCGGCCAGGCCGGTACCGGCCAAACCTGCCGTCGCCATTGCGGTGTAGGAGCCGTCCGAGGCGCCCGTCAGGAACATCGGGGTCGCGCCGGGGAACATCGCGGCGACCTGGCGCACCGCGGGCGGAAGCATCCAGCTCTGCGGCACCGAGAGCCCGCCGACATTGGCGGCGTAGCCGGAAAACGCGGCGATCGGCGGTTGGGGCGGGGTCGTCGTCCTGCCGCCGGGGGCCGAAGAGCTTCCCCTGCCGGTGGACGGGCCACCTTCGGGGCTCTGTAGCGCCTGCTCGCGGTGCCAAGCCTTGTCGTCCTCGTCGACCACGTCGTGGCGATAGATCTCGCCCAGCTGCGCTCCCGACACGGCCAAGGAGCTTGCCGCGACTACCACGGCTGCGGCCACCAGAAGGTCAAGATCCTCGAAGGGGTTGGGGATGGCGTTGAAGGGCGGGGGTAGGAAGGACTGCAGGGTTGGTAGGACGCTAACGCCCTGGGCGGGGTTTGCGGCGGCGGCCTGGGCCGCCGGCGTCGCGGTTTGGCTCAACAGCCCCGCTTCGGTGGTGGTCGCCGGTGGCGGGGTGAACGGCGTGAACTGCGATGCGGCCGCCGAGGTGCCGGCATAGCCGTCCATCGCCACGACGTCCTGGGCCCACATTTCGCCGTACTGCGCTTCGCTGGTTGCGATCGCCGGGGTGTTCTGCCCAAAAATGTTGGTCTGGATCAGCGACATCATCGTGCTGCGGTTGGCCGCGATCGCCGCCGGGGGCACGGTCGCCGCGTACGCCGACTCGTAGGCGTTCGCGGCGGCCAGGGCCTGGGCGGCGGCCTGCTCGGCCGCGGCGGCGGTAGCCCTCATCCACGCCACGTACGGGGTGGCCGCCGCCGCCATCGACAGGGCCGAAGGGCCTCGCCATTCGTCGCCGGTGAGCCCGGAAATCACCGCGGTGTAGGAGTCCGCCGTCGCATTAAGTTCGTTGGCCAGCCGCTCCCAGGCGGCGGCCGCCTGGATCAGTGGAGCCGAGCCGGGGCCGGAATAGATTCTGGCTGAATTGATTTCCGGTGGAAGCGCCCCGAAGGCCATCGTCATCGCTCAGCGCCTCCCGGGCCGGCCGATGCCCGTGTCGTCACGAAAGGCATGGACTCTCCTTTGCCGACTCTCCTTTGCCGACTCTCCTCCGTCGAAGTGTCCGGTCCGCCAAGGGGCTCCCGCTGCCGCACAATGGATTTTCGGTGCCCGGAGTCTCGGCGAGCGTGACTGGGGCGCATGCCGATTCAGGCGGAAACCACGCCGGTGCCGGATCGGATAGCGAAACCGTCGCAAGCCGGATCGCTCGGGTCGTCAATAGTCGCTCACTCGCCCCCACCTCCTTACGGCAAAGGTACACAGGCAGATGTCAGCAGGGTTGCATAAACAGCCAAAAAATAGAGTCGAGACACGGCCTAATCATGTGGTCGTTCCGGCGCACCTATCCTTGAGCGACATGGCGTGGGGCAATGACTGCAGCGGGAGGGTGAGCTGGTGACTGGCGGCTTGACCGAAGGGGAGCACGAACTCACCGCTAAGCACGAGCGCCCAGCGGCCCCGGACAGGGTTGTCGAGACCGAAGTCCCAACCGGACCGCGGGTGGTGTTGCTGGGTTCGGATGCGCTCGGCCGAGAGCTGGCAATTGCCTTGCGGCGCTTGGGTGCTGAGGTGATTGCCGTCGACGGGCGCGCCGCTGCGCCGACGCACGGGGTAGCCGACCAGTCGCTGGCGGTCTCGATGACCGACGCGGATGGGCTGGCGGCGCTGATACGGCGCCTGCAACCGGATTTCGTGGCGACGGCGACCGACGCGGTCTCCCCCGATGCCATCGATGCCCTAGAGGCCTGCGGCGACAACGGGTTCACCGAATTGGTGCCCAGTGCACGCGGCGTCCGGCTGGCCGCCGACCGGGAGGGTCTACGCCGGCTGGCGGCCGATCAGCTCGGCCTGCCCACCGCGCCGTTCTGGTTCGTCGGATCACTCGGTGAGCTCGAGGCGGTGGCCGCCCACGCCGGGTTCCCGTTGTTGGTGACGCCGGTGGCCGGCGAGCCCGGCCGGCGGCACTCGGTGGTCGCCGGGCCCGACGACGTCGAGCGCGCCTGGCAGCGTGCGGTGGGGCCGGATACTGGGGGAGCAAACCGCCGGCTATTGGCCGAAACGAAGGTCGAGATCGAGTTTTTTGTCACCCTGATTGTGGTGCGAACGGAGGGCCCGGACGGGCCAGTGATCGAGTTCTGCGCACCCATCGGCCATGGCGCCGCCGACGCTGACGAGCCGGAATCCTGGCAGCCGCAGAGGCTGACCACGTCTGCGATGGACGCCGCCAAGTCGATCGCGGCACGTATCGTCAAGGCGCTGGGCGGGCGCGGCGTCTTCAGTGTCGAATTGATGGTCAACGGCGATGAGGTGTATTTCGCCGGTGTCACCCCACGACCGCAGCACAGCGCCTGGGTGACCGTGCGCAGCCAGCGCCTTTCCGTGTTCGAGCTGCAAGCCCGGGCAATCCTGGGTCTTGCGGTGGACACCATGATGATCTCGCCGGGTGCCTCCCGCGTCATCAGTGCACGCGGAGCGCCGACGGCCGATGCCCTGACCAAAGCGCTCGCCGTGCCGGAAAGCGATGTGCGGGTCTTCGGGCGGGGCCCTGGGGTCGCACTGGCCACCGCGCCGGATGTCGGGACCGCCCGCGACCGCGCTCGCCGGGTGGCCGCCGCGCTGCGCGGGCGCAACTGAGTATGCGAGACTCACGCTAGTGAGCTACGCAGGAGACATCACGCCACTTGAGGCGTGGAAGATGCTCAGCGACAACCCGCGGGCGGTGCTGGTCGACGTGCGCTGTGACGCGGAATGGCGCTTCGTCGGTGTGCCCGATTTGTCCAGCCTCGGCCGCGACGTGGTGTACGTCGAGTGGAACACGTCCGACGGGGCGCGCAACGACAACTTCCTCGCCGAACTGCAGGACCGGATCCCGCCGATCAACGTCGGTCAGGACGAGCGGCCGGTGGTGTTCATCTGTCGCTCGGGCAACCGCTCCATCGGCGCCGCCGAGGTCGCGACCGAGGCGGGCATCTGTCCGTCCTACAACGTGCTGGACGGGTTCGAAGGGCACCTCGACTCCGCGGGTCATCGAGGAGCAACCGGCTGGCGCGCGGTCGGGTTGCCCTGGAAACAGTCATGACCGACCAGCCCTCGGTCCGCATCCCCAAGGAACTACCCGAAGGCGTCGGCCAGGCCACGATCGGCGTCCGCGGCGGGTTGTTGCGGTCGGGGTTCGAAGAGACCGCCGAGGCGATGTATTTGACGTCCGGCTATGTCTACCCGTCGGCGGCGGTTGCGGAGCGGTCGTTTGCCGGCGAGCTGGACCACTTCGTGTACTCGCGCTACGGCAACCCGACGATCACCATGTTCGAGGAACGGCTGCGCCTGATCGAGGGCGCCCCGGCGGCGTTCGCCACGGCCAGCGGCATGGCCGCGGTCTTCACCTCACTGGGCGCCCTGCTGGCGGCCGGTGACCGCTTGGTCGCCGCGCGCAGCCTGTTCGGCTCGTGTTTCGTGGTATGCAACGAGATCCTGCCGCGCTGGGGAATTGAGACCGTTTTCGTCGACGGCGACGACCTCTCCCAGTGGGAGCGGGCGCTGGCCGACCCCTCCAAGCCCACCCGAGCGGTGTTCTTCGAGACGCCGTCCAATCCGATGCAGTCGCTGGTGGACATCGCCGCGGTGACCGAGCTGGCTCATGCCGCTGGCGCAAAGGTGGTGCTGGACAACGTTTTTGCCACGCCTTTGTTACAGCAGGGCTTTCCGCTCGGGGTTGATGTGGTGGTGTACTCGGGCACCAAGCACATCGATGGGCAGGGCCGGGTGCTGGGTGGCGCCATCCTCGGCGACAAGGAGTACATCGACGGTCCGGTGCAGAAGCTGATGCGCCATACCGGCCCGGCGATGAGCGCCTTCAACGCCTGGGTGCTGTTGAAAGGCCTTGAGACGCTGGCGGTTCGGGTCGAGCGCAGCAACTCCTCGGCGCACCGGATCGCGGAGTTTCTCGAGGGCCATCCCGCGGTGCGGTGGGTGCGCTACCCGTATCTGCCGTCGCACCCGCAGTACGACCTGGCCAAGCGCCAGATGTCCGGCGGCGGGACCGTCGTCACATTCGAACTCGACGCCCCCGAAAGCTCGGCCAAGCAACGCGCCTTCGAGGTCCTGGACAAGCTGCGGCTGATCGACATCTCCAACAACCTCGGTGACGCCAAATCGCTTGTCACACACCCGGCGACCACGACGCACCGGGCGATGGGCCCGGAGGGTCGTGCCGCGATCGGGCTCGGTGACGGCGTAGTTCGCATCTCCGTCGGGCTGGAAGGCGCCGACGACCTGATCGCCGATATCGACCAAGCCCTGAATTAACCCGCCGCCTGTCGTTCGGCCGCTTCGGCGCGTTCGGCGGCGGCCAGCGCCCCCTCCTCCGCCCGTGCCTGCACAAAGCGCATCGCCAATCTGGCGTAGACCATCTGGCTGGTGATGGCCATCTGCCCGCGAGTGCGGCCCAGGAAGGAGATCCCCCAGGCGAACATGGCCGCGATCCGGTTCCGATGGCCGATCAGGTAGTACAGGTGCAGCACCAGCCACGCCAACCAGGCGATGAAGCCGGCGAACTCCAGCTTGCCGACCTGCGCGACGGCGCTGTATCGGGAGATGAGGGCCATGCTGCCCTTGTTGAAGTACTTGAACGGCTTGCGGTGGGCCGGATCGTCGTGTCCTTTCACCGCGTGCTTGATCACCGTGGTGGCGTAGTGCGCCCCCTGGATGGCGCCCTGCGCCATCCCGGGCACGCCGGGTACCGACATCAGGTCGCCGATGACAAAGACGTCCGGGTGTCCTTTGACGGTGAGGTCGGGCTCTACGATTACCCTTCCGGCACGGTCGATTTCGGTTCCGTCGGACTGTTCGGCGATCATCTTTCCCAGCGGGCTGGCCGCGACGCCGGCCGCCCACACCTTGCATGCGCAGTCGATCCGGCGTTCGCCGCCGTCCTTCTCCTTGATCGTGATGCCCTTGTAGTCGACCGCCGTCACCATCGCGTTGAGCTGGACCTCGACATCCATCTTTTCCAGCCGCTTTTGCGCCTTGAGGCCCAATTTCGGGCCCATCGGCGGCAACACCTGAGGTGCCGCGTCGAGCAGGATCACCCGGCACTCGCTGGGCGTAATGGTCCGAAATGCCCCGGCCAGGGTGCGCTCGGCGAGCTGGACGATCTCGCCGGCCACCTCGACGCCGGTGGGTCCGGCCCCGACGACGACGAAGGTGAGCCGACGTTCGCGCTCGGCATGGTCGGTGGCGACCTCGGCGGCTTCGAACGCGCCGAGGATGCGCCCGCGCAGCTCCAGGGCGTCGTCGATGGTCTTCATGCCGGGCGCGAAGACGGCGAATTCGTCGTTGCCGAAGTACGACTGCTGCGCACCGGCGGCCACGATGAGGCTGTCGTACGGCGTCACCGTCGTCATGTCCAGCAACTTCGACGTGACCGTCTTCGCCTTCAGGTCGATCGCGTTGACCTCACCCAGCAACACCCGCACGTTTTTCTGCTTACGCAGGATCAGCCGGGTGGTCGGTGCGATGTCGCCCTCGGACAGGATCCCCGTGGCCACCTGATACAGCAGCGGCTGAAACAGGTGGGTGGTCGTCTTCGAGATGAGCGTGATATCGACGTCGGTCCGCTTGAGCGCCCTGGCGGCATTCAGGCCGCCGAATCCGCTTCCGATGATGACGACGTGGTGGCGCTTGCCGACGGGCGTCATGGTCCTCCTTGGATCTGGTCACTGCGGCGCATGTACACCGTACGACTCCACCGGGCCGACGTCGCCCATGCCCGGTCTGTGCACCAACGATGAGTTCGTCGATGTCTTCGATGTCATCGCTTGAGCTCGATGGTCAAGACTCTCGGCTCGTCGAGGGCCTGGGCGCCACGGTGGCCGACGCCAGTTGTCCACAACCCGCGACCCCGCCAATCGACCGGTGTCGGTGGGGTTGCTAGACTCGAACATATGTTCGATCTTGCGGAGTATTTTGAGCCGCCCGACACCGCCCAGTCGCGCGGGTTGATTGAGCGGATGCGGGTGGCGGGGCGGGCGGAGGCGCGTGCGGCGGCGGCTCGGTTGGATGCGATCGGGGAGTTGTTCGAGTTGCGCCGGGTCGAGCGGGGGGAGTGTGCGGAGTGGGCGGTGGATACCTGGGCGGCGGTGGGGGCCGAGGTGGCCGCGGCGTTTCGCACCAGCCTGGCGATGGCCGGTAGTTACCTGCGGTATGCCCTGGCGATGCGCGAGCGGCTGCCGAAGGTGGCCGAGGTGTTTCGGGCCGGGGAGATCGACTACCGGATGTTTCAAACGCTGGTGTATCGCACCGACTTGATCACCGACGCGGCCGTGCTGGCCCGCGTCGATGCCGAGCTGGGGTTGCGGGTGGCGCGCTGGCCGTCGATGACGCAGGGCCGGCTGGCCGGCGCGATCGATCGGATCGTGGCCCCGGCCGACCCGGACGCGGTGCGCCGGGTGCGGGAGCGAACCCGCGATCGGCAGGTGTGGATCGGCAACTGCGAGGACGGCATGGGTGAGGTCTCGGGGCGGCTGTATGCCACCGACGCCCAAGCAGTGGACAAACGGCTCGAGGCGCTGATCGCCACGGTGTGTGCCGCCGATCCGCGCACCCGCGATCAGCGCCGCGCCGACGCACTGGGCGTGCTGGCCGCCGGGGCCGAGCGGCTGGGCTGCCGCTGCGGGCGCACCGACTGCACCGCCGGGGCGCGTCCGGCCTCTGCGGTGGTCATCCACGTGGTCGCCGAGCAGGCCAGCGTGGAGGGCCGCGGCCAGGCCCCGGGATCGCTGCTGGGCGCCGACGGGCTGATCCCGGCGCAGCTGGTGGCCGAGCTGGCCACCACCGCTCGGCTGCGCCCGCTGGTTTTGCCCGGCGCCGAGCCCGGCTACACCCCGTCGGCCACGCTGGCGGCGTTTGTGCGGGCGCGGGATCTGACGTGTCGGGCCCCGGGCTGCGACCGCCCGGCCAGCGACTGCGATCTCGACCACACGATCGCGTTCGCCGACGGCGGCGCCACCCACCCCTCAAATATCAAGTGTTTATGCAGGTTTCATCATTTGATGAAGACTTTCTGGGGCTGGCGCGACCGGCAGTTGCCCGACGGCACGGTCATCTGGACCCTGCCCGACAACCACACCTACGTCACCACCCCCGGCAGCGCGCTGCTGTTCCCCGCCCTGGGCACCCCCACCGGCGACCCACCCCCACCCGATACCGCCCGCGCCGATCGCCGCGGTAACCGCACCACCATGATGCCGCTGCGCACCAGCACCCGCGCCCAAAACCGCGCCCACTACATCACCACCCAACGCCACCACAACCACCAAGCCCGCCAAAGCGCCCACGCCGTCACAACCCTCGCCGAAACCCACGGCCCACCACCCGATCCCGACGACCCACCGCCCTTCTAGCTCGGCCACCCGCTCGCGTTGTTCCGGTACTTCTCGTTGGGCGTACCGCAGAAGTCCGAGGCCGTGCCGGCCAGCAGGACGAAATAGCCCTCGCCGCGGCGGGTATCGGCGAAGGGCGGGTAGGTCCAGCCGCTGTTGCACATCGAAGTTGGCGTGCCCGCGGTGGCCCGGCGCCAACCGGACTTGACGCACGCGGTCAGGGCGTCGACGTCCGAGATCGAACTCTTGGCGATGACCAGCATCGCGCCGCCCCATTGCCCGTCGGTGCGTCGGTAGGCGCGCGCTCCGAAGCCCGTCCCCGGTTTGCCGGCGCTCTGTTGGCAGCCCAACGCCCGCTGCAGCGGCAGGAAGACGGAGGCGAGGTCGCGGTTCGCGACAGCGGCCGCGGCCGTGATGAATCGAGCCGCGTCCGTTCCGTCGGCCTCTTGGACGTCGGGATTGCCGAAGCTAAACAGTTGCTGCGAGATCCCCGGGGCTGCTCCTCCGCCACCGATGACCGGGCCAGCGCCGGTGGACGTCAGCGGGGGCAGCGTGACGGTGGGGTCGCCGTCCGCCGTCGGCGCCACAGCCACCGTCGAAACGCCCAGTAAAGCTGCGATAGTGAGAACGATCCGACGTGTGAGTCTCATGGCTATCTCCCTGGCGGCATGGGAGGCGCGTCGTTAGGCGCTACCTCGGCACCGATCTTGCGGAACAAAGTGTCGGCCTCGTTGCGGGAGTTGCCCTGCTCGTCGAAGGCATCGGGGGCGTAGGTGACCGCCACCGCGACGGCGGCTCGTTGCGACGGCAGATACGCCTCCACGGCGGCGTATCCGGCGAACATCGGATTCTGCATCAGCCAATTGCCCGATATGACAATCCCGAGGCCGAAGGTGTAGCCGCTGTCTTGCTCGAAGCAGGTGGGGCATCCCGGTTGGGCGTGTGTCTTTCCGCGCAGATCGGTCGACACCATCTTCTTGTACGAGTCCGCCGAGAGTAGCCTTCCCGAGCCGATACCGACCGCGCTGGCCTCCATGTCGTAGATGTTGGTCGTCTGAATGGCGCCGTGAGTGATGGTCCAGGACGGATTCCAGTACGTCGAGTCTTCGTAAAACGGCATTCCGGCAGGGATTTTCAGGAACGCGCGCCGCTCCGACGTGAACGCGTGCAGCGCCGGCCGGGGGATGTCAGGCGTATCGGAGTTGGCGGTGGCGGTCAGTCCGAGCGGGGCGAGGACGTAGTGCTGCAACAGCTTCGGGATATCCTGACCGGTTGCCTTCTCCAGGGCCAGCCCCAGCAGCACGTAAT
Source organism: Mycobacterium lacus (assembly GCF_010731535.1). Taxonomy (NCBI): domain Bacteria; kingdom Bacillati; phylum Actinomycetota; class Actinomycetes; order Mycobacteriales; family Mycobacteriaceae; genus Mycobacterium; species Mycobacterium lacus. Next base: position 4,005,483 of record NZ_AP022581.1, on the reverse strand, counting down.
TGGTGTGCGAGTAGTTCCAGTTGGTTCCTGGGTCGTACAGCAGCGGCCGGGACGAAATCTGGGCAAGTATCTCTTGAGTTGTCCACTGCCGGAATGGATTAGCGTAGAACGCGTTGATGAAAGCGTCGTTGCCGAGTACGTAGTCGGGGTAGCCCGACGTCATCCGCGCCAGCTGGACCAGCGTGACCCGATCGGCGTGCGGAAACTCGGGCAACCACTTCGACAGCTTGTCGTCGAGGCTCAGCTTCTTCTCGTCGACCAGCCTGAGCAACAAGGTCGACACGTAGGAGATCGCGACCGCGCCGTTGCGAAAGTGCATGTCTGTGGTGGCCGGTACTCCAGTCATCGAGTCGCCGACGGCCTGCGTGACGATCTCCTTGCCGTCGACGGTGACCCGGACGATCACGGCCTTGAGGTGGGCCTGCGCCATGAAGTCACGCACGACCCGCAGCACCGCGTCGGCCTTGGCCGCGGAGCCACCGGGTGACGAGGCCGGTGGCGCCACACGGGGCGAGCCGCAGCCGGCCACCACCCCAAGCGCGAAAACCACACACCCGATGCGTCGCAAGATTGGCATGCGTGTGTTCTACCGGAACGCGGACAAGCCGGTGAACGCCTGGCCGAGCACCAGCTGGTGCATCTCGGGGGTGCCCTCGTAGGTCAGCACCGACTCCAGGTTGACCATGTGCCGGATGACCGGGTACTCCAGTGATATTCCGTTGCCGCCCAGTATCGTTCGAGCGGTCCGGCAAATCTTGATCGCCTCCCGGGTGTTGTTGAGCTTGCCGAAGCTGACCTGTTCGGGGTGCAGCCCGACGCTGTCCTTCAGCCGGCCGAGGTGTAGCGACAGCAGCTGACCCTTGTGCAGTTCGACGGCCATGTCGACGAGCTTGGCCTGCGTCAGCTGAAATCCGGCGATCGGGCGGCCGAACTGGGTGCGCTGTGTCGCGTAGTCGAGCGCGGCCTGCCAGGCCGACCGCGCCGCGCCCATCGCCCCCCAGACGATCCCGTAGCGGGCCTCCGACAGGCACGCCAGCGGACCTTTGAGACCGATCGCGTTGGGCAGCATCGCCTCGGCGGGCAGCCGTACGTCGTCGAGCACCAGCTCGCTGGTGATCGACGCCCGCAGCGACAGCTTGTGGTGGATGGTGTTGGCGGTGAAGCCCGAGGTGTCGGTGGGGACGATAAACCCCCGAATAACCCCGCTCCCATCGTCGGTGGCGGCCCAGACTATCGCGACGTCGGCGACCGAGCCGTTGGTGATCCACATCTTGCGGCCGTTGAGCACCCAATCCGAGCCATCGCGTCGCGCCCGGGTTTTCATCGCCGCCGGGTCGGATCCGACGTCCGGTTCGGTCAACCCGAAGCAGCCGAGCAATTCACCGGCCGCCATGGGCGGCAGCCACCGCTGCTTCTGCTCCTCGGAGCCGTTATTCCAAATGGCGAACATCGCCAGCGAACCCTGCACCGACACCAGCGACCGGATGCCCGAGTCGGCTGCTTCGAGTTCCAGGCAGGCCAGGCCGTAGTGAACGGCGGACGCGCCGCCACATCCGTAGCCGCGCAAATGCATTCCCAGCAGGCCGAGCTCGCCAAACTGCTTCGCCAATTCACGGGCCACGGGTAAATCGCCGTCTTCGAACCAGCGGGCGACGTGCGGGGTGACGTGCTCGGCGCAGAACCCCCTGACGGTGTCGCGGACCGCGATCTCGTCGCCGGATAGCGACGCGTCGAGCCCGAGCGGGTCGTACGGGTCAAAGGCGGGCGGTGTATTGGTGCTCATGACCCAATCCTGCCCCGTCCCGGTAGTCTCGCTGCATGCAACCGCGGCGCCGGCTGGCGTGGCTCGCCACAGACGTCGTCGCCGTGCTGGTGTTCTGTGCCGTCGGACGCCGCAGCCACGACGAAGGACTCAGCATCACCGGCGTCGCGGTCACGGCGTGGCCGTTTCTCACCGGGACCGTCGTCGGATGGCTCGTGTCCCGGGCCTGGCGGCAGCCCACGGCGGTGGCCCCCACCGGGGTGATCGTCTGGCTGTGCACCGTGGCGGTCGGCATGGTGTTGCGCAAGGCCAGTTCGGCGGGTGTGGCGGCGAGTTTCATCGTGGTGGCGGGGTCTGTCACCGCCGTGCTGTTGCTCGGCTGGCGAGCGGCCGTTGGGCTGACGCTGCTGCGCCGCTCGCCGCGCTGATCACGGGAATGCGCCCGAGGCACAGACGTTAGACATTGAGGTGACGCCCCTCCGCTTCGTCCCGGCCGCCCTCGCCGACCCGCTGGCGCAGCCGCTGCTGGCCGAGTTGGCCGTGGAGTACGCGCAGCGATACGGCCCCACCCCGGAAGCGGTGCTCGCGTGGTTCAAGAGCAGCCCGGCCTCCGAGTTCGCGCGCCCGGACGGCGGCATGTTGATCGGTACGTTGGACGGCCAGGTGGTGACGGGCGGCGCGTTCTGCAGATTCGACGCCGACACCGCCGAACTGAAGAGGATCTGGACGGCCCGCGAGCATCGCCGTCGCGGATACGCTCGAGCGCTGTTGGCCGAGCTGGAGGCCGAGATCGCGGCCCGCGGCTACCGGAAGGTCTACCTGATGACCGGCGATCGCCAGCCCGAGGCCGAGGAGCTCTACCGGGCGACCGGATACACCCGGCTGCCCGGGCCGCTGCCGGCCGCGGGTCCGGTCTTCCCGATTGCCTTCCAGAAGGAACTGGCATGACAGATCAGCTACACCTGGCCGTCGCGCTCGACGGATACGGCTGGCGCCCACAGGCGTGGCGCGCCACGCTGGCCGGAAACCCCGACGCGCCGTCGGTGCTCAGCGGCCACTATTGGGCGGGCCTGGCGGCCACCGCCGAGCGCGGGCTGTTGGATTTCCTCACCATCGACGACACGCTGATGCCGCAACCCGGGCGCGGCGAACGGATCGATCCTCGTCGACTGGCCGGGCGCGCCGACGCCGTGCTTGTCGCGGCACGCATCGCCCCACTAACCCGGCACATCGGGCTGGTTCCCGTGGCCACGGTCACCCACACCGAGCCCTTCCACGTCTCCAAATCGATTGCCACCCTTGACTATGTGTCTCATGGTCGGGCGGGCTGGCAGGCGCGCGTCAGCGTGACGACGCACGAGGCTGCCCTGTTTGGTCGCCGGTCGGTGAACCCCGAAGAGCTGTTCGATGAGGCCCGAGATTGCGTCGAGGTGGTGCGCCGGCTGTGGGACAGCTGGGAGGATGATGCGGTGATCCGCGACGTGGCCACCGGGCGCTACGTCGACCGCGACAAGCTGCACTACATCGACTTCACCGGAAAGTACTTCTCGGTCAAGGGGCCGTCGATCACGCCGCGTCCGCCGCAGGGCCAGCCCGTGGTGGCCGCCCTCGCGCACGCGACACCCGCCTATGAGTTCGCCGCCGCCAGCGCCGACGTCGTCTTCATCACGCCGACGGACGAGGCGTCGCTTGAGAGCATTCTCTCCGAGATACCGGCATCACGACTGAAAGTGTTCGCCGACCTGGTGGTCTCGTTCCACGGCGATAACGACTTCCGGTCCGATGCGCTCGTCTTTACCGGTAGCGCAACGGATTTGGTGGACATGCTGCTGGATTGGCAGCGGCTGGGCATCGACGGCGCGCGGCTACGGCCGGCCGTCAGCGCTACCGATCTTGCGGTGATCGTCGACCAGGTGGTGCCGATGTTGCAGGGGGCCGGACGTTTTCGCGCCTGTTACCGGGCTGGCGAAACGCTGCGCGAACGGCTTGGTCTTCCGGTGACACCGAACCGATACACGGCGGTGACGCAATGATCCCGCTGTCCATCCTGGACCTGTCGCCGATCAGCGCGGGCAGCGACGCCGCGACCGCCCTGCGCAACACCGTCGAATTGGCCCAGCACGCCGAGCGGTGGGGCTATCACCGGTTCTGGATAGCCGAGCATCACTTTGTCTCCGTCGCCAGTGCCTCGCCGGCGGTGCTGATCGGGCAGATCGCGGCGGCTACCAAGCGGATTCGTGTGGGGTCGGGGGCCGTCCAGCTGAGCCACACCACGGCGGCTGCCGTGGTCGAGAGTTTCGGCATGCTCGACACCTTCCATCCGGGGCGCATCGATCTCGGCCTGGGCCGCTCCGCGCAGCGTCGGCTGACGAAGCCGCAAGTTCCTAAGCCACAACGCAAAACGCCCGAACCACCGCGCGAATGGCGCGAGGTCGACGGTGTGGTGGTCCCGCCGCCATTCGACCTGCGCGGGCTGCTGGTCAGCGAGCGGGTACGGGCCACCATGGCGATCCTGCAGCAGCCCGAGGCGGTGGCACCGGATTTCGCCGAGCAGGTGGGCGACATCGTCGCGATGTTGGCCGGCACCTATCGGGTCGACGGCGTTGATCTGCATGCGGTGCCCGGTGAGGGCGCAGCCCTGACACCGTGGATCTTCGGCAGCAGCAAGGGACCCAGTGCCCAGGTGGCCGGTGCGATGGGGCTGCCGTTCGCCTCCAGCTACCACATCACGCCGGCCACCGCACTGGAGGCCATCGACGCCTACCGCAACGCCTTTGTCCCCTCGGCGAGTCTGAAGCGGCCCTATGTCGTGGTGTCGGCCGACATCGTGGTCGCCGACGACAGCGCCACCGCCCGGCATCTGGCGTCGAGTTACGGCCATTGGGTGTATTCCATCCGGGCCGGCGGCGGTGCGATGCCCTATCCGGATCCCGACGACTGCGCGCCGCTCACCGAGGAGCAGCTGGCGGTGGTAAAAGACCGGGTGGCAACGCAATTCGTCGGCAACCCGGACGAAGTCGCCGAGCGGCTGGAGGCGTTGCAGCGAGTCACGGGCGCCGACGAGCTCGTCGTCACCTCGGTCACCTACCGACACTCCGACCGGCTGCGCTCGCACGAGCTGATCGCCAGACGCTGGGGACTGGTCCCGTGAGGCGCAAGCCAATTCATCTGGCGGCCCACTTCCCGGGGGTCAACAACACCACCGTGTGGGCCGATCCCGCAGCGGGCAGCCAGGTCGAGTTCGACTCGTTCGTGCACCTCGCACGCACCGCCGAGCGTGGATTGTTCGACTTCTTCTTCCTCGCCGAAGGGCTGCGACTGCGCGAGCATCGCGGCCGGATCTACGACCTCGACGTGGTAGGCCGGCCGGACACCTTCACCGTGCTGGCGGCCCTGGCCGCCGCCACCGACCGGATCGGGCTGACCGGGACCATCAACACCACCTTCAACGAACCATTCGAGGTGGCACGGCAATTCGCGACACTGGATCATCTTTCGGAGGGTCGTGCGGGCTGGAACATGGTGACCTCGTCGGACGCTTTCACCGGTGCCAACTTCCGCCGCGGCGGCTTTCTCGACCACGGCGACCGATACCGGCGGGCCGAGGAGTTCCTCACGGTGGCCCGCCGATTCTGGGATAGTTGGGCGCCCGATGCCGTGCGGGCCGACGTCGACGCCGGCGTCTACGTCGATCCGGACCGCATCCGCAGCGTCGAACACCGGGGTCCGCAGTTCGACGTGCGCGGGTTCGCGACACTGCCCGCCGGCCCGCAGGGTCATCCGGTGCTGTTGCAGGCCGGCGATTCCGCCGAGGGTCGGGCGTTCGGCGCCCGGCACGCCGACGCCCTGTTCACCCTGCACGGTTCGCTGGAGGACGGTCAGCGCTACTATGCCGACGTCAAGGGCCGCGCCCGGTTGTACGGTCGAGACCCCAACCAGCTCAAGGTTTTTCCGGCAGCGACGTTCGTCATCGGCGACACCGAAGAGGAGGCTCAGGACAAGGCGCGTCACATCCGCTATCAACAGGTCAGCGGTGCGACCGCGATCGCGATGCTGGAACAGGTGTGGGGCCGCGACTTGTCGGACTACGACCCGGACGGCCCGCTGCCCGATGTCGACCCGGTCGTCGACGGCGACATCACCCAGGGGCGGGTGCGGCACGGCGACCCGATCGCGGTGGCCCGTAAGTACCGCGAACGCGCTCAGGCGGAGAAACTTTCGATCCGCGAGTTGGTGATCGCCGCTACCAGCCGGCAGCAATTCGTCGGCACCGCCGCGCACATCGCCGGCGAGATCGACCGCTATATCCAGGCCGACGCGTGCGACGGGTTCATCCTGGTGCCGCACCTGACCCCGCACGGCCTGGATGAATTCGTCGATAAGGTGGTGCCACTCTTGCAGGAACGCGGGGCATTCCGTACCGAGTACACGGGAAAGACACTGCGCGAGCACCTCGGATCGGTGGCCTAATTGCATCGTGGCTACCGCCTGGGGCGGTCAACAAGAGTGGCGTTACGACAGTCGCAATTCCGACTTGATGGCACGGACCAAGTAATCCGCGAATGTTGCCGTCGAATCGATATAGGCCTGATTAGTAGCCGGTGGTGTCGTCACCCCGGCTGATGCACGCGCGGGCGATCAGCAGGGCGATGTTGGGGTTTCGCTCCAAGACACGCCATAGCCGCTCGGTGCTCTCCAAGAGCACTTCGACCCGGCATCGGCGTCGTCCTTGCGGTCGATGGCGACGCTGGCCACTGGCGACACCGGCATCACCAGGGGGCGGGTTCGTCCGCACCGCCGCGCACATCGCCCATTAGATCGACCGCTGTATCCAGGCGGACGCCTGCAACGGGTTCATCCTGGTGCCGCACCTGACCCCGCACGGCCTGGGCGAATTCGTCGGTAAGGTGGTGCCGCTCTTGCAGGAGCGTCGCGGGGCATTCCGCACGGCGTATGGCGGTGAGACGCTGCGCGACCATCTGGATTGACCGAGTCTGGAAGTCGATATCGCATGCGATAACGCGTTTGCGAAGCCGGTGGTGGCTCCTTCGTGCGACTGCTGTGGCTGCAGTGACTATTGGACCTCGGCCCGCGCGCCGGCTTTTTTCAAAGCCGCGTCCGTCGCGACGCGGATCGGGCCGCGCCACAGATCGCCGTGGCCGGGGGCCAGGATCTCGGTTTCCAGCAGGGCCAGCGCGGACAGGCTGCGGATGCAGTCCTGCTGGCTGTGGCTGAACACCGCCGGCAGCAGCTGCGGCCCGCTGTGCCGTAACAGGGGATGGCCGGTGATCAAGGCGTCGCCGCTGGCCAGCACGCCGTCGACGAGGTACGAGCAATGCCCATTGGTGTGCCCCGGGGTGAATATGGCCACCGGGTGGCCCGGCAGCCCAGCGGCCGTCTCGGCGGTCAGCGGCTGTGCGGTCGGGATGCCGTCGCGGATCAGGCCCCCGTTGCGCACCACGTGCGCGGTCCACACCGCCCAGCGCGGCCGCCAGAGGCGCAGCGCGATATCGAGAATCGACACTTGCTCCAAGTACTCCCGCTTGGCGTGGCCCACCTCGTCGGCGTGGCAATACACCGGGGTGCCGTGCTCGCTGGCGAACCAGATCGCGGTGCCCAGGTGGTCGATGTGGGCGTGGGTGAGCAGGATGGCGCGCACGTCGCCGGGCTCGTACCCCAGTTTGCGCAGCGAGGCCAGCACGTCCTCGCGGTCGCCGGGATAGCCGGCGTCGATCAGCATGACGCCGGCGTCGTCGGCGACCAGCACCCAGTTGACCGCATGGCCCTGGGCGAGGTGAACCTTGTCGGTGGCCTGAATAAGCTCAATCGACGCCTTCAACTGGTGGGTCATCGGTTTGTCCTATGTCACGCTGCCGCTGGTTGGCAAGGCTTAACGGTTTCGTGGCTCGGTTGTTCCGAGGCCGCCGCTGTCTTCGGTGGTGACCCAGCGTAGTCGCTGAACGCGACGATGGAACTGCGCAAGACGGGCCAGCGCCGCCTGGTCGCCTGATCGCAGCGTGTCCGGTAAGCAGGTGCGGGTGACTGTCTGGGGGGAGACTCCCACGTTGTTGTGCGATCAAGACCGGTCAGGCTGCGTTAGTTCCTTCTCCGATCCCTGAGCGCGTGGGCTAACCGTTCACCGGCGGGCGTGAGTGCCAGCCAGATCGTGAATTCCCACAAGTGAGGCTCGTCGTAATGGTTCACGAAAAGGTGGTAAACGCGCTCCATCGCCGCGTCGATCGGGAGATCCCATGCTGAGAAGTGCTCACCCGGGTAGGGCAGATTCCCAATCTGCATAAGCCCGTCGTCCAGAAGCGAACGGACGGTTTGCACCGCGAACTCTTGTCGGGTCGGACGTGTTTCGGAGAGGTGGTAGTGGGTGATCGCGGTTTCGACCTCCGCGAGGGGTACCCAGTCCGACAGTGCGCTGATGAGTAGCGCGGCGCGCAGCCGTTCTTGTGCAGCCCCATCAGGCTGGTTTCCGGCGCGGTGGTCCTCACCGGGCTGAGTCATCGTTCTCCACACTCCTGCGGTGCTTTAGGTCTCCACGACGTGGCATGCCCTCCCCCGATAAGGGGCCGGCGCCTCCGACATTGGGGCCGATGCCCCCGCTGGCCATAGGTGTCTTGGGCCCGGCGCGGCCGGGCACTGGCTCGAGAGGTGGCCGCGCAACGGGTGGGGGCTCGACCGTCCGGCCGGGGCAGGGTTGCCTCGGGAAGCGCCAGTCTGCTTAGCGGTGGGATGTCCGGCACTCCTGCTCCATCAGGGTTGATGTGCACCTTGACGGAGCCGTCTTTACCAGGGAGGCGGATATCGAGGGCGGAGCCGGGCGAAGCGGGTCGCGACCGTGAGTCTACGAGCAGCGAGTGTAGGAGTAGAAAGAACTGGTGGTTGAACTGAAACTCGGATACAAGGCGTCCGCCGAACAATTCGCCCCGCGCGAGCTCGTCGAACTGGCCGTTGCCGCCGAGGCTCACGGCATGGACAGCGCCACCGTCAGCGACCATTTCCAGCCGTGGCGTCACGAGGGCGGCCATGCCCCGTTCTCGCTGTCCTGGATGGCCGCCGTCGGCGAACGGACCAAGCGACTCATGCTGGGTACCTCGGTGCTCACCCCGACGTTCCGGTACCACCCAGCCGTCATCGCGCAGGCCTTCGCCACCATGGGCTGCCTATACCCCAACCGCGTCTTTCTCGGAGTCGGCACCGGTGAGGCGCTCAACGAGATCGCCACCGGGTATCAGGGCGACTGGCCGGAGTTCAAGGAGCGGTTCGCTCGGCTGCGCGAATCGGTGCGATTGATGCGGGAGCTGTGGCGCGGCGACCGAGTCGACTTCGACGGTGACTACTACCGCCTCAAGGGCGCCTCGATCTACGACGTGCCCGAGGGCGGGGTGCCCGTCTACATTGCCGCCGGCGGCCCGGCGGTGGCCAAGTACGCCGGCCGCGCGGGCGACGGCTTCATCTGCACCTCCGGCAAGGGCGAGGAGCTGTACACCGAAAAGCTGATGCCCGCCGTCCGAGAGGGAGCGACGGCCGCCGACCGTGATGTGGACGACATCGACAAGATGATCGAGATCAAGATCTCCTACGACCCGGATCCGGAGCTGGCGCTGAACAACACCCGATTTTGGGCGCCGCTGTCGCTCACCGCCGAACAGAAGCACAGCATCGACGACCCGATCGAGATGGAAAGGGCCGCCGACGCCCTGCCGATCGAGCAGATCGCCAAGCGCTGGATCGTGGCGTCGGACCCCGACGAGGCGGTGGAAAAGGTGGGCCAGTATGTGACGTGGGGACTCAACCATCTGGTGTTCCACGCGCCCGGCCATGACCAGCGCCGGTTCCTGGAGCTGTTCGAAAAGGACCTAGCGCCGCGGCTGCGGCGGCTGGGCTGAAGGCGAGCGGGTGGCCGCCCCCACCGGCATTTACATCGCCGCGCCTGAGCCGGCGTCCGGCAAGGCGACGATCGCGCTGGGGATCTTGCACCGTCTTGCTGCGACCGTCGCCAAAGTCGGTGTGTTCCGGCCGATCACGCGGTCCTACGGCGATCGCAAGCGCGGCGAAGCCGGGCGCAGCGGGTCGCCGCACGTCTCCCGTGACGATCGCGACTACATCCTGGAACTGCTGCTGGAGCACACCACCGCGGGCCTGTCATACGAGCAGTGCGTCGGCGTCACCTACCAGCAGCTGCACGCCGACAGCGACGCCGCGATCGCTGACATCGTCGCCGCGTATCACGCGATGGCTCGGGCGTGCGACGCGGTGGTGATCGTCGGCAGCGACTACACCGACGTCACCACCCCCACGGAGCTTTCGGTCAACGCCCGGATCGCGGTCAACCTCGGCGTGCCGGTGTTGTTAGCGGTAAGCGCCAAAGACCGCACCGTCGACGAGGTCGCCAGCGTCGTTGAGGTCTGCCTGGCCGAGCTATCGGCCCAGCGGGCCCACACCGCGGCGGTGGTGGCCAACCGTTGTGACCCAGCGCAGCTGGGGGCCCTCACCGCGGCGCTGCGCACCTTCGCCGCGCGCAGCTACGTGCTACCCGACGAGCCTCTGCTGTCGGCGCCGACGGTGGCCGAACTGGAGAAAGCGGTCAACGGTACGCCGGTCAGCGGCGACGCGCCGCTGCGGGAACGTGAGGTCGTCGACGTGCTGGTCGCCGGGATGACCGCCGACCATGTGCTGGAACGGCTGACCGACGGAATGGCCGTCATCACCCCCGGCGACCGTTCGGACGTCGTGCTCGCCGTGGCCAGCGCCCATGCGGCCGAAGGATTTCCGGCGCTGTCGTGCATCATCCTCAACGGCGGGTTCGAGCTGCATCCGTCGGTTGCGGCCCTGGTCGCCGGCCTGCGGCTGCGACTCCCCATCATCGCCACCACTCTGGGCACTTACGACACGGCCAGCGCGGCGGCGTCGGCTCGCGGCCGGCTCACCGCATCCTTGCAGCGCAAGGTCGACACCGCGTTGGAACTGATGGACCGCCACGTCGATATCGCCGACCTGATGGCACAGCTTGCCATCCCGATCCCGACCATTACCACACCGCAGATGTTCACCTATCGCCTGCAGCAGCAGGCGCGTTCGGATCGCAAGCACATCGTTCTTCCCGAGGGCGAGGACGACCGCATTCTCAAATCCGCCGGCCGCCTGCTGCAGCGCGGCGTCGCCGACCTGACCATCCTCGGCGACGAAGCCCACATACGCCTACGTTCGGCCGAACTCGGCGTCGATCTGGACGGGGCGGCGGTGCTGGACCCGCGCACCAGCGAGTTGTGCGACAGGTTCGCCGAGCAGTACGCGCAGCTACGAAAGGCGAAGGGGATCACCATCGAGCAGGCGCGCGAGTTCATGCACGACGCTTCGTATTTCGGCACCATGTTGGTGGACAACGACATGGTCGACGGCATGGTGTCGGGCGCCGCCCACACCACCGCTCACACGGTTCGTCCGGCGCTGGAGATCATCGGAACCGTTCCGGGCGTGTCCACGGTATCGAGCATCTTCCTGATGTGCCTGCCCGATCGGGTGCTGGCGTATGGTGACTGCGCGATCATTCCGAACCCGACGCCCGAGCAGCTCGCCGATATCGCCATCTGCTCGGCGCGCACTGCCGCACAGTTCGGCATCGAGCCACGCGTGGCCATGCTGTCCTACTCCACCGGAGCCTCCGGTGTCGGCGCCGACGTCGACAAGGTCAGGGCAGCAACGGAATTGGTGCGCGCCCGGGATCCGCGGCTACTGGTGGAGGGGCCCATCCAGTACGACGCCGCGGTAGAACCGTCGGTAGCGGCCACCAAGATGCCCGAATCGCCGGTCGCCGGCCGCGCGACTGTGCTGATCTTTCCCGACCTCAACACCGGCAACAACACCTACAAGGCCGTGCAGCGCACCTCCGGGGCGATCGCGATCGGCCCCGTGTTGCAAGGTTTACGCAAACCGGTGAACGACCTGTCCCGGGGTGCGCTGGTCGAAGACATCGTCAACACCGTTGCCATCACAGCGATCCAGGCGCAAGGTGTCCATGGATAGCACCGTTCTGGTCATCAACTGCGGCTCCTCGTCGCTCAAGTTCCAGCTGATCGAACCCGATTCCGCAACGTCACGTGCCACCGGGATGGTGGAGCGAATCGGGGAGGAATCGTCGTTGGTGGCCGATCACGGCACGGCACTGCGGCGAGCGTTCGAGATGTTGGCCGAGGACGGCATCAACCTGCAGGCCTGCGGCCTGGTGGCGGTCGGACATCGGGTGGTCCATGGCGGCAAGGAATTTCACCGTCCGACAGTGCTGGACGACAGCGTGGTCGGCCGGCTCAAGGAGCTGTCGGCGTTGGCTCCGTTGCACAATCCGCCCGCGGTGCTGGGCATCGAGGTGGCGCGCAAACTGCTGCCCGACGTTCCGCACGTCGCGGTGTTCGACACGGCGTTCTTTCACGACCTGCCCGCCGCGGCGGCAACGTATGCGATCGACCACGGGTTGGCCGAGGAGTGGCACATCCGCCGGTACGGGTTTCACGGCACCTCGCATCGGTATGTCAGCGAGCGGGCCGCTGCCTTCCTGGGCAGGCCGCCGGATGGCCTGAATCAGATTGTGCTGCATCTGGGTAACGGTTCATCGGCGTCGGCGATTGCCGCGGGCCGCCCGGTCGACACGTCAATGGGCCTGACGCCGTTGGAGGGGTTGGTGATGGGCACCCGCAGCGGTGACGTGGACCCGAGCATCGTCGGCTATTTGTGGCGGGCCGCGAAGATGGGCGTGGGCGAGATCGAGTCGATGCTCAACCATCGGTCCGGGATATTGGGCCTGGCCGGTGAGCGCGACTTCCGGCGGCTGCATGAATTGATCGAATCAGGCGACGGCTCAGCGCAATTGGCCTACGATGTATTCATTCACCGCTTGCGCAAGTACATCGGCGCCTACCTGGCGGTGCTGGGGCACACCGACGTGGTGAGCTTCACCGCGGGGATCGGCGAGAACGATCCCGCGGTGCGCCGCGACGCGCTGGCGGGCATGGCCGAGCTCGGGATCAAGGTCGACGAGGACCGCAATGCCAAAGGCGCGCGGCGGATTTCCCAGGACGACTCACCAATAACGGTCCTGGTGGTCCCGACCAACGAAGGACTGGCTATCGCCCGCGACTGCGTCAGCGTGCTGGGACGCCGAGCGTGAATCACTCGACGCCTCGCCGGCGTGTCGCGTCGTGCGATTCACACTCGCGCGACCTAGAACGTGCTAGTGGGCCGCACCTTGTTGGCCATGTCCACCAGCGTGTAGCGGTGCCGCTGGGTGGGCGCCACCCGGGCCAGGCTGCGCAGCGACGCCTCGACACCCAGCCGCAGCCCGTGCATAGTGAACGGGAAGCCGAGGATGTGGTTCGTGCTGGCCTGATTGTCCTTCAGCCAGTCCATCGCGCCGCCCAGCACCAGGGCGCGGATCTGCAGCACCCGCGGTTCGGTGGGCGGCAGCGCCTCCACCCGCCGGGCGGCGTCGCGGATCTGCTCCTCGGTGATTTCACTGGTCGACCGGCCGGACAGCAGGGTCACCGCGCTGGTCAGGCGCGCGGTAGTGAAATGCCTGGAGGTTGCGGGCACCTCGTCCAGGGTGCGCACGGCTCCCATGCGATCGCCTTCAGCCGACTGGGACCTGGCCAATCCGAAGGCCGCTGAGATCACGCCGTCGTCGGTCCGCCACACGGCCTGGTAAAACTTGTGCGCCTCCGCGTCGCCGGCCAGTTCGGCGGTCGCGGCCAGCGCCATCTTGGGTGCCACCTCGCCGGGGAAGGTGTCGAGCACCTCGGTGAAATGCTTGCTGGCGGAGTCGTAGTCGCCGGTCAGCAGCTCGGCGACGGCCCGGTACCAGATCAGCCGCCAGCGCCACCCCACGCGCTCGGCCAGGTCGTCGAGCTTGCGGGTGGCCTTGGCCACGTCGCCCAGGTCCAGCAACGCGCGGACTTCCATCAGCGGCAGCTCGATCGACTCGGACAGGTCGATGCCCTCCGCGGCCAGCGCGCCGTGGCGGGCCGCCCGCAGCGAATCCAGCGTCTGCACTGGCTCGGACAGCACCGTCGCCTGCAGCACCGGGGCGGCGACGTCGGCGGGATCGACCAGCGGTACCTGCAGCGCGGTCACGATCTCCTTGGCGGTCAGCTTCTCCGAATGCACCTGGCCGTCCAGATACACGTCGGTGTGGGCGACCAGCAGGTTCACCCCGAATGTGGAGCGGGTGCGGGAAAAGATCGTCGACAACCCGGGCCGGGGTACCCCGGTGTCCTGGGCGACCGCCTCCCGGAGCACGCCCATCAGCTGCCCGGACATCTCCTCGGCGCTGGCGAACCGGCGCCTCGGGTCGGGGTCGATGGCGCGGCGCAACAACCGGCCGAACGAGTCGTATTTGGCCAGCACCGGGTCGTCTTCGGGCAGTCCGTCGACGTAGCGACCATTGCGGGTGCGCAGGTTCAACGTCAACGCCGCTAGCGTGCGTCCCACGGTGTAGATGTCGGTGGCCACCGTGGGTCCGGTGCGCACGATCTCCGGCGCCTGGAAGCCGGGCGTGCCGTAGAGGTAGCCGAACGAGTTGATCCGCGACACCGCGCCCAGGTCGATCAGCTTGAGCTGCTCCTCGGTGAGCATGATGTTCTCCGGCTTCAGGTCGTTGTAGACCAGGCCGATGGAATGCAGGTAGCCGAGCGCGGGCAGGATTTCCAGCAGGTAGGCGATCGCCTCGGCGACCGGCAGCTTCTCTTGCTTACGGCCACGCTTGAGCGATTGCCCACCGACGTACTCCATGACGATGTAGCCGACCGGATCCCCGTGGCGGTCGGTGTGCTCGACGAAGTTGAAGATCTGCACGATCGCCGGGTGCACCACCTCGGCGAGGAATTGCCGCTCGGCCATCGCGATCGCCTGTGCCTCGGCGTCACCGGAGTGCACCAGTCCCTTGAGCACGACAGGCCGGTCGTTGACGTTGTGGTCGACCGCGAGATAGACCCAGCCCAGGCCGCCGTGTGCGATGCAGCCCTTGACCTCGTACTGGCCCGCGACGATGTCTCCGGGACTCAGCTGCGGCAGGAACGAATACGGACTGCCGCAATACGGGCACCAGCCTTCCGAGGCCCCCTTGCCTTCCGAGCCGGACCGGCCGACGGGTCGGCCGCAGTTCCAGCAGAAGCGCTTGGATTCCGGCACCACCGGATTGGTCATCAGGGCTTTGACCGGATCGATATCGGGCACCCGCGGGATCGCCACCAGGCCGCCGCCGAGCTGTCGGACCGGCGGGAGCACCCGCGTCGCCGCCGTCGGCCGATCCTGCGGCTCGGTGTCCATGCCGCCGGTGTGGGGGAAGTCGTCGTCCTCGTCGAAGTCAGGGCGGAAAAGCGCCTGGGTGGACGGTGGCCGGATCTTTGATGACTCAGTGAACAGCACGTCCGCCGGCTGGGTGCTGGGGCCCAGGTCTTCTTGGTCGGAGTCCTGAGATCCGGACCCCAACCCTTTGTTCGTGGGCTTGCCCATCAGTCCACGTACCTCGGCGTGGGCGGGGCGGGTGCCGGACCGAGAACCGATAACCACTTGCGGTACAACGTGTTCCACGTGCCGTCGGCGCGGATGCGTTCCAGTGTGCCGTTGACGAACCGCACCAGGCCAGTGTTGTCCAGGTTGATCCCGACGCCGTAGGGCTGGGAGGCCATGTTCGGCCCGACGATGTGCAGGTACGGGTCTTCCTCCACCAGCCCGGCCAGGATCGAGTCGTCGGTGCTGACGGCGTCGATCTCCCGCTGTTGCAGCGCCACCAGGCAGTCGGCCCAGTTCACCACCGACACGATGACCGGCGGCGGTGCGATCTCCCGAATCCGCCGCATCGACGTGGTGCCTCGAGCCACGCAGACGCGCTTGCCGGACAGGTCGGCCACCTGCGCGATCGTCGAGTCACGCGGGGCGAGGATGCGCTGGTTGGCGTCGAGGTAGACGGTAGAGAAGTTCACCAGCTTGCGGCGCTCGCAGGTGATTGTCATGGTCTTGACGACGACGTCGACCTGAGATTTCTGCAGCGCGAGCACGCGCTCGTCGGCCGACAGGATCCGGTACTCGACATGCGAGGGGCCACCAAAGATGTCCCGCGCGATCTCGCCGGCGATGTCGACATCGAAGCCGGTGATCTCGCCGGTGATCGGGTCGCGGAAGCTGAATAGGTTGCTCCCGATGTCGAGCCCGACGATCAGCCTGCCGCGGGCGCGGATGTCGGCCACCGCGGCGTCGGCCTCGGCCTTAGTCGGGAAGGGGCGCAGGCTGGCGGTGGGGTCGCAGTCCTGACTCGAGTTGTCCGGCGTCAGCGGGGGCTCCGGTGGCAGCTCCTGCATGCCGACCGGTGTGGGCAGCGGCAGGGTCGGCACCGTCGCCACCTTCGGCGATTCCGAGTGGCCACAGCCGGCCAGCAGGATCGCCGCGGCAAGCGCCGTGAGAACGGAGCCCGCCCGCGCGACCCGGGGCAGCCGCGCCATCATCGGTACTCCTTCAGCCTGGGCCACAGGCCGAGGGCGACCGCCATGGCCGCGCCGAGGCTGAGCACCACGCCGCCCACCTGGGCGCCGGCCAGCCCTCGGCGCGCATGCAGCACATCGTGGCGAAGGTGCGCGCGGCTCTGGTCCATGGCCTTCGTCAGCGCCTCGTCGAGCTTGTCGAACGCGGGGGTGGCGTCGTCCTCGCCCTTGCCCAGTGCGACCTCGGTGGCGGCCCGGTAGTTGCCGACCGAGATGTAGGAGTTGATCCGGTCGTTGGCTTGGCGCCACCGGACCAGCAGCTGGTCGGCGCCCTGCAGGTCGGGCTTGTCGACGGCATCACGACGCGACATGTATTGGTCCAGCTGTTGGTGCATGGCCTCGATGCGCTGATAGAAGGACTGCTTGCGGACCTCTTCGTCGCCGCGCCGGATCAGCGACAGCGTCTCGTCGGCTCGCGCCTGCTGGGCGGTGATCGCCAGGTTGGTGACGGTCTTGAGCGACTCAGCCGCAGTGTCTTTGGCACTACGGCTGGCAGCCGTGGAGATTGTTAGCGCAGTCCCGACCCACACCACCATGACGAGAATACCGAGCGCGCCCACGACGAGACCGGGATTGATCCGCCGCCGGGTGCGCCGGGCCAGCCAGCGATGGGAGAAGGCGCCGAAGGCAGCGGTGGTGGTGACGACCAGGATCACCGGGGCCGGGATCTGCGTGGACGCGGTGGTTTCCGTATCCACCCGATTCGACGTCGCCTGGTAGAGCTGTTGCGCGTCGGGCAGGATCGTCGATTGCATCAGGCCCGAGGCCTCCGACAGGTACGACGACCCCACCGGGTTACCCGCGCGGTTGTTGGTGCGCGCGATCTCGATCAGCCCGGTGTAGACGGCCAGTTCGGCGTTGATCCGGCCCAGCAACTGCACCAACGGTTCGTCGGTGAGCCCGCTCGACGCGCGGGTCACCGCGACGGCGGCGTCGGTGATGGCCTGCTCGTAGCGCAGCCGCACGGCGCGCGGTTCGGCCTGGGCGATGAAGGCGGTGGCCGCCGCGGCGTCGGCCACCGACAGCGTGGTGTACAGCCGTCCGGCCGCAAATGCCAGCGGCTCGGTGTGGTCGAGCACGGTGGACAGCACCTGCTGCCGGTGGTTGATGGTCGTCGAGGTGGCAAACGCGGTCAAACCGCCCAGCGTCGCCAAGACGATGCCGATGGTCAGGATGCGGCCGGGCGTTGTCGAGATGAACCACCAGCGGGGATGGGCCGGTTCGGCGGGCGAGCGCGACCCCAGCGGCTCAGTCGACGGGTGCGCTAGCTCAACCGTCACGTCTGCTCGAACCTCATCTTTCGGCCATCTCACGAACCGCTACGGCCATCTCACGAACCTCTATAAGCAAATTCTAAGAGCATGTTCCGGCGTATGGGGGGAGGCGGAGCCAATTGCCTGAGGCGGGCGCCCAATTGCACTGCATATCCTGAACCGGTGCAGGGCGACGGCGACGGATGGGTGATATCCGACAGTGGTGCCCACTATTGGGGTCGGTATGGTGCGGCCGGTTTGCTGCTGCGGGCCCCGCGGCCGGACGGCACCCCGGCGGTGCTGCTGCAGCATCGGGCGGTCTGGAGTCATCAGGGCGGCACCTGGGGTTTGCCGGGTGGTGCACGAGACAGCCACGAGACCCCGGAGCAGACCGCGGTCCGGGAGGCGCATGAGGAGGCGGGCCTGCCCGCCGAGCGGCTGGCCGTGCGAGCGGCGGTGGTGACGGCCGAGGTCTCCGGCATCGGCGGTACCCGCTGGACCTACACCACCGTTGTCGCCGACGCCGCCGAGTTGCTGCACACCGTGCCCAACCGGGAAAGCACCGAGCTGCGTTGGGTCGGCGAGAACGAGGTGGGCGATCTGCCGCTGCATCCCGGATTCGCCGCAAGCTGGCAGCGGCTGCGCACGGCCCCGGCGACCGTGCCGCTAGGACGCGGCGACGAGCGGCTGCGGCGGCTGCCGCGCACCGTCGAGATCGAGGCTGGGGTTTTCGTCTGGTGCATGCCGGGCGACGCGGGTCCGGCGTCGTCGCAGCCGAATCCCCGGATCAACTCGCTGCTGCGAGCGCTGACTTGAGTTCGCGGGCCGCGGCCCGCGGATCCTGGGCCGCGGTGATGGCCCGCACCACGACGATCCGGCGGGCACCGGCCTCGAGCACGTTGGGCAGCCGCCGCGCGTCGATGCCGCCGATCGCGAACCACGGTTTGTCGCCGCCCAGTTCGGCCGCCAACCGCACCAAATCCAGGCCCGGCGCCGACCGTCCCGGCTTGGTCGGGGTGGGCCAGCACGGGCCGACGCAGAAATAGTCGGCCGGCCCCGCTGCCGCCGCAGCCACCTGGTCGGCGTCATGCGTGGACAGGCCGATCAGCCTTTCCGGGCCGATGATGTCCCGCGCGACGGCGAGCGGCAGGTCGCGCTGGCCCAGGTGCAGCGCGTCGGCGCCGGACGCCCGGGCGATGTCGGCACGGTCGTTGACCGCGAACAGGGCACCATGCCGGCGGGCGGCGGCTGCCAGGATCTCGCACGCCGCCAGCTCGTCGCGCGCCTCCAGTGGGCCGAACCGCTGCTCGCCGGCCGAACCCTTGTCGCGGAGCTGGATGATGTCCACCCCGCCGGCCAGGGCGGCGTCGGCGAACTCGGCGAGGTCGCCCCGCTCGCGCCGGGCGTCGGTGCACAGATAGAGCCGGGCTGTCCCCAGACGGGCCCGACGGGCCCCGGCGACGATGCGGGCCGGTGCGGCCCGCGGTGGGGGCACGCCCCCACAAGTGGGAGGTACCCCCACCCGCTCGCGGGGGAGAGCCGGGCGATCGAAACCGTGGTGCACACGGCGACGGTAGCGCGCTAGCGTGGAACGTTGTAGACACGGGAGTCCCGGGAGCGGGGTCTGAGAGTGGGCGCGCCTGCCCTTACCGTCACACCTGATCCGGGTCATGCCGGCGAAGGGAGGGCAGCATGCCAACCGGGTCCTTGGCCGTTATCGGCGGCGGCGTCATCGGGCTGTCGGTGGCGCGGCGGGCGGCACAGGCCGGATGGTCGGTGCGGGTGCACCGCACCGGCGACCATGGCGCGTCCTGGGTCGCCGGCGGCATGCTGGCCCCGCACAGCGAAGGCTGGCCCGGCGAGGAGCGGTTGTTGCGCCTGGGCCTTGAGTCCCTGCGGCTATGGCGTGAGGGCGGGTTTACCGACGGGCTGGGCCCGCAAGTGATCACCGCGCGCGAGTCGCTGGTGGTGGCCGTCGACCACGCGGATGCGGCCGACCTGCGTACCGTCGCGGACTGGCTGTCCGCGCAGGGCCACCCGGTGGTCTGGGAGTCGGCCGCCCGCGATGTCGAACCTCTGCTGGCGCAAGGCATTCGACACGGCTTTCGGGCGCCCACCGAGTTGGCCGTGGACAACCGCGCCGTGCTCGACGCGCTGCGCCTGGACTGCGAGCGGCTTTCGGTGCGGTGGGCGGCGCCGGTGACCGACCTGTCCGGCGTCGAGGGCGACGCGGTGGTCATCGCTAACGGCGTCGACGCGCCCGCATTGTGGCCCGGCCTGCCGGTGCGCCCGGTGAAGGGCGAAGTGCTGCGCCTGCGGTGGAGAAAGGGCTGTATGCCGTTGCCGCAGAGGGTAATTCGTGCCCGCGTGCACGGGCGGCAGGTGTATCTGGTTCCGCGCGCGGACGGAGTGGTCGTCGGTGCCACCCAATACGAACACGGCCGCGACACCGCCCCCGTCGTGTCCGGGGTGCGTGACCTGCTTGACGACGCGTGTGCGGTGCTGCCGGCGCTGGGTGAGTACGAGCTGGCCGAGTGTGCGGCTGGGCTGCGCCCGATGACACCCGATAACCTGCCGATTGTGCAGCGTCTCGATGCACGGACCCTGGTGGCGGCCGGCCACGGCCGATCGGGATTTCTGTTGGCGCCGTGGACCGCCGAACGGATTGTGTCCGAGCTCGTTCCGGTGGGAGCGCACGCATGATCGTCGTCGTCAATGACCAACGGATCGAGGTCGACGAGCGGACCACGGTCGCCGCGCTGCTGGAGTCGCTGGGTTTCCCGGACCGCGGTGTTGCGGTGGCGTTGGACTTCGCGGTGCTGCCGCGATCCGATTGGGCGACAACACTTTCCGAAGGTGCCCAGCTCGAGGTGGTGACGGCGGTGCAGGGTGGCTGATTCCAAATTGACAATCGGCGACCGCAGCTTCGCCTCGCGCCTCATCATGGGTACCGGCGGCGCGACTAACTTGGCGGTGCTGGAGAAGGCACTGATCGCGTCGGGCACCGAGCTGACCACCGTCGCGATGCGCCGGGTCGATGCCGAGGGTGGCACTGGGATGCTCGACCTGCTCAACCGGCTCGGCATCACCCCGCTGCCCAACACCGCGGGGTGCCGCAGCGCCGCCGAGGCGGTGCTGACCGCGCGGCTGGCCCGCGAGGCGCTGAACACCAACTGGGTGAAGCTCGAGGTGATCGCCGACGAACGCACCCTGCTGCCCGACGCCGTCGAATTGGTCCGGGCCGCAGAGCAATTGGTGGACGACGGGTTCGTGGTCCTGCCGTACACCAACGACGACCCGGCGCTGGCCCGTCGGCTCGAGGACGTGGGTTGCGCGGCGGTGATGCCGCTGGGCTCGCCGATCGGCACCGGGCTCGGCATCACCAACCCACACAACATCGAGATGATCGTCGCGCGGGCCGGTGTTCCGGTGGTGCTCGACGCCGGCATCGGCACCGCCAGCGATGCGACGCTGGCGATGGAGTTGGGTTGCGACGCCGTGTTGTTGGCCTCCGCGGTGACCCGGGCCGCCGACCCGCCCGCAATGGCCGCCGCGATGGCCGCCGCCGTCACCGCCGGCTATCTAGCCCGTCGGGCCGGGCGTATCCCCAAACGTTTCTGGGCGCAGGCTTCCAGCCCCGGCGCGGGTCAGCCGTTGGTCCGCCACCACTGATAGAGCGCGGCGGTGTCGGCGTTGCCTGCGCGGATGAGGCTCACCACGTTCTTGGCATCGGTGGTCCAGATGACCTCGGCGGCGCCTTGGTAGGTTCCGCACGCCACCTGTCCTGCCGACGCCGTTGAGCTGCCCTGGTGCCAGGTAGTGGGCGACTTGGCATCGCCGCAGTTCGTCAGCGTGTCGGATCCGATGCTGTTGGTGAACGCGCTGGCCATATCGCTGGAGTTGGCGAAAAGCAAATACTTGCCAAAGATTGGCCCACTTGGGTCGGCGTTCTGCCCGCACTGGAGCACGGCCAGCACCCCGGAGGAAGTCTCCTGGGACGTGCAATTGCTGGAGCTGTAGCCCTTCGATAGGGAGCCGGCAAGCGTGTTGACGTCTGAGGGGTTGGGCTCTGCGGTCGCGATGGCACTACCCAGGCACGCGAAGCTACCTATGAGCGCTGCGGTCGTCACGGCGCGCAGCGCCTTGGTGAGGTGAGACATCGTTGACTCCTTACGGTTGTCGGGCCGGCGATGCGCCTGGACGCCAAACAGGACTTTCGCCATTACGAATCGTAGAGCCATGTGCTGGCCATGCAATACGTTCCGCAGGAAATTGTCTGTCTGGTCATTAATTTCGGACGAGTGGCGCCTGGGCGAAATCCGAGTCCTGAACGAATGCGGCGATGCGCCATTTCGCGGCATTTCCGCGACGCCGGTGACCGATATCGGGCGCCGCAAAATCGTGAAACGCCAAAGTGACCAGGTCTTTTCGGGTTCCTATGTGCTGTCGTTGCGCCAGCGTTGACGGGGCCCGTACGACCCTCGCGGCGACTTCCGGGCGGGAAGCCGGCGCCAATTCGCCCGCCAACCTGGTGCCCGTGGCGCGGGCTGTGGCAAATAGTGAAAGCGGCTTTTTCGTTTGTTGATGCCGTCGCGGCGGCTCTCCGGTATGGTAAGCACCGCTTTACGCCAGCTAACTTCTTTCGACTGGAGAATCCATGACACAGCCACCACCACCCCCCGGATACCCGCCGCAGCAGCCCCCCGCCGCGCAGGCGCCGAATAACTACTTGGTGTGGTCCATTCTGGTGACCTTGTTCTGCTGTCTTCCGCTTGGGATCGTCGCGATCGTCAAGTCCAGTCAGGTCAACGGGTTATGGGCGCAGGGCCGTTACGCCGAAGCGCAGGCGGCCGCCGAGAGTGCCAAGAAGTTCTCGATCTGGGGGGCTGTCATCGGTGTCGTCGTACTGGTCATCTACGGGATCTTGATGGCGGTGGGCGCCTTCAACGCCGGGAACACGAACGCGGCGATGATCGCGGCGATGCTGTAAAGCCGAGGTGCGCTCATGCTGACCCGCCGCGGATCGGTGCCGCTGGGACTGGGTGCGCCGCTGCTGGTGGCCGCAACCTCCGCGTTGGCTTGCGCCGCCATCTGGGCGGGTGATCCAACCACCCCGAACGGCCCGCTGCCGGTGTGCCCGACCAAGGCGTTGCTCGGCATCGACTGCCCGGGGTGTGGCAGCCTGCGCATGCTGTACAGCCTGATGCACGGCAATCTGTTGGCCGCCGCCAGGTTCAACGCTCTGGGCCTGGCGGCGCTGGGCCTGCTGTTGTGGGCGTACCTGACGTGGACCTATGGCCGTGTGGTGGGCCGACGGATCAGGGGGTGGCAGCACCATCGCTGGTCGGCGGCGGTGGCGCTGTCGCTTGTGCTGGTGTGGTTCGTGGTGCGCAACATCCCGGTTGCGCCATTCAGCGCACTGTATGTCTGATTCCTGACGCGCGCGCCGCCGCGGTCTAATCTGGGCGCGATGGTGAACAAATCCCGGGCGATGCCGGCGGTGCTGGCCGTGGCCGCGGTCATCGCCCTTGTGACCGGGGGCTGCATCCGTTGGTCGACGCACTCACCCCGCGCGGCCGGCAACCCCGCGGCGGCCGAGTTCGCCAACACGTTGCGTAACCGGGTGACCACCGACGCGATGATGAGGCACCTGTCCAAGCTCCAGGACATTGCCAATGCCAACGACGGCACTCGGGCGGTGGGCACCCCCGGTTATGAGGCCAGCGTCGACTATGTGGTCAACACGTTGCGCGACAGCGGTTTTGACGTGCAAACCCCCGAATTTTCCGCCCGCGTGTTCCACGCCGACAAGGGTTCGGTGACGGTCGACGGTCAGACCGTGGAGGCGCGCGCCCTCGAGTACAGCCTCGGCACCCCGGCCGACGGGGTGACCGGGCCACTGGTGGCCGCACCCGCCGACGACAGCCCCGGCTGCAGCGCCTCGGACTACGACCGGCTGCCGGTGCAAGGCGCGGTGGTGCTGGTGGATCGCGGCGTCTGCCCGTTCGCGCAGAAGGAAGACGCCGCGGCGCAGCGCGGCGCGGCGGCGATGATCGTCATCGACAACGTCGACGAGGAGCAAATGGGGGGCACCCTGGGGGTGAACACCGACGTGAAGATCCCGGTGGTGAGCGTCACCAAGTCCGTCGGAATCGGGCTGCGCGGGCGGTCCGGACCGACCACCGTCAAGCTCACCGCGAGCACCCAGAGTTTCACGGCCCGCAACATCATCGCGCAGACCAAGACGGGCTCGCCCAGCAACGTGGTGATGGCCGGCGCCCACCTGGACAGCGTCCCGGAGGGACCCGGCATCAACGACAACGGCTCTGGGGTGGCGGCGGTCCTGGAAACCGCAGTGCAGCTAGGGAACTCACCCAACGTGCAGAACGGGGTGCGGTTCGGCTTCTGGGGCGCCGAGGAGCTCGGCCTGATCGGCTCGCGCAACTATGTTCAGTCGTTGGACATCGACGCGCTCAAGGACATCGCGCTCTATCTGAACTTCGACATGCTGGCGTCGCCGAATCCGGGTTACCTCACCTATGACGGCGACCAATCGCTGCCGCTGGATGCCCGCGGCAAGCCGGTGGTGCCGGAAGGCTCGGCCGGGATCGAGCGAACGCTGGTCGCCTACCTGAAGTTGGCCGGCAAGACCGCTCAGGACACCTCGTTCGACGGCCGTTCCGACTACGACGGGTTCACCCTGGCCGGCATCCCGTCGGGCGGGCTGTTCTCCGGCGCGGAGGCCAAGAAGTCCGAGGAGCAGGCCAAGCTGTGGGGCGGGACCGCCAACGAGCCGTTCGATCCCAACTACCACAAGGACACCGATACCCTCGACCACATCGACCGAACCTCGTTGGGCATCAACGGCGCCGGCGTCGCCTACGCTGTGGGTCTGTACGCGCAGGATCTCGGCGGGCGAAACGGGGTTCCGGTGATGGCAGACCGCACGCGCCACGTGCTTGCCAAACCATGACCTGTCGGCTTGCCGCGACGCTGCTGCTGGCCTGGTTGGTTGCCTGCCTGCTTGCGGGATGCTCTGCGCCTGCGCCGAGACCGGGGCCGCCGGCCGCGGCGCCCGACCTGGGTCATGCGCTCGCGGCGAAGGTGACCGCGGATTCGATGTTCACCCATTTGCGCGCGCTGCAGGACATCGCCAACGCGCACAAGGGGAATCGGGCCGAGGGCACGCCGGGCTACGACGCCAGCGTCGAATACGTGGTGAAAGCGCTGCGCGGCAAGGGCTTTGACGTGTCGACGCCGCAGTTCGACAGGCTTTACACCGCGTCGCCGGGCAAGCCGACGCTGACGGTCGCCGGTCGCAGCTATCCGGTTGACCAGGCCTCGCTGCTGGTCCGGACTCCGCCCGGCGGCCTGACCGGCCCGCCGGTCCGGCCCGTGCAACCGGCCGGCTGCGCTGTGGGTGACTACCCGCCCGTCGTGCCCAGGGGCGCGATCGCCGTGGTCGACGACACCCGGTGCTCGGTGGTCGACAAACAGAACAGCGCGCGGGCCAAGGGCGCCACGGCGCTGATTGTCGTCAGCGTCACCGATGGTCGGGGGGCCCCGCCCAATTTGTTCAACCCCGGGTACTACAACCAGCTGACCATGCCGGTCGCGGTGGTCGGCCCCGACGGGGCCGCCGCGCTGGGACGCGCCACCGCGCCGGTGCGCCTGGTGCTGGACGCCGAAACCACCAAGATCACGTCGCGAAACGTGTTGGCACAGACCAAGACCGGTGCGCCCAACGAGGTGGTGATGGTCGGTGCGCATCTGGACAGTCCGCGCGACAGCCCGGGCATCAACGACGCCGGGTCCGGCGTGGCTGCGGTGCTGGAGACGGCGCTGCAGCTGGGCCCGCTGGCGCCGGTGACCAACGCGGTGCGGTTCGTGTTCTGGGGCGCCGAGGAGGCCGGGCTCGGCGGTGCCATGGACTACGTCTTCGGCCTGGATGACGAGCAACTCAACAACATTGCGCTCTACCTCAACTTCGACATGCTGGGTTCGGCCAACGCCGGCTTCTTCACCGACGACGGTGACCAGTCCGGTCCGCCCGGGCCCGGGGTGGCATCGGCCGACGTGCCGGAAGGTTCGGCCGGCATCGAGCGCACCCTGGCCGGCTATCTGAACCTGGCCGGGAAGCGGCCGGCGGACATGCCGTTGAGCACGCGCGCCGACTACCATCCCTTCCTGGTGGCCGGCGTGCCGATCGGGGGGATGACCACCGGCGCTTCGCAGACGAAAACCACTGTGCAGGCCCGACTCTGGGGTGGTCAGCCCGGCGTCGCGTTCGATCCCAACTACCAGGGTCCGCGGGACGCGGTGGACAACATCAACCGGGAAGCGTTGGCGGTCATGGGTTCTGGAGTGGCGTTCGCGGTGGGCCGCTACGCGGAGTCGATCGGGGGCGCCAACGGCGTCACACCCCACGACAAACGCCATCGCACGCGGATGCCGTAGTGTGGCTGGTGCCCGTAGGGTGCGGCACTGTGACCCGGGACTAGCGCTCTGGCGTCGCAAGGAGCCTGAATAGCATGTTGTTCACGTCAGTGAGGGCCTGGATGTTGACGTGCCGAAGCCGTTCGCTCAAATTGGCCTTGCGCAAGCTGGTTATCAGACCGGGAGCCGCCCAGCCGTTAGCCAAGTCCACGCCAAAACCGGCGTCAGGCTCGGAATCGAATACGGGCACGACGATAACGGTTGGCTCGCTGGGAATCTCGTTGTAGACCGTCGACGAAATCACCAGCACGGTAACGCCGGTGTCCGTTCGCCAGATGTCGCCCCGGCGTGGGGATGGAGTCAATGCCTAGCCAGCATGCCGAGGTTGCGATCCGCCCAAGCCTCGCTGAACGCGACAGCCTCAGGGTGTGCTTGCATCCACTGATCGTGCTCCGCGCAGCGCCGCCTCATGTCGTCTATGTCGAGCAAGCCAGCACTCCACGAGTCCGATGAGGGTTTGTCCAGGCCTGTATAGCGCTTCAGGACCTGGTACGCGCTGTCAAGAAGCCGCACCGCAATCAACCGGGCCATCGCTAGATGCTAGCAAGCGAAGCTGTTGAAGGGGCCGCTTGACGGTCGTTGTGGATCGCTCGATCATTCGGTCCAAAGAGGCAGCGAATCGGCCCAAGAATTACGCGTTCTTCCCACGCTCCGCGAAAGTCTGGCGTTTGCACCGCGGCGCCGGCAAGACTCAAGCTGACTCCCTTGGACCTCAGCCTGGCCGAGCTTGGCCAGCACTCGGTTGGCCTGGTCAACAGTCAGAGACATTGCAGCTGTATCACCGGGCGCGGCAGTCTCCTAACCGTCGTGCTGTCGGGGCGATTGTTCGGCAGACATCAGGGCATGCTGGCATACGTGAAACGTAGGACGGTCAAGATCTCGGATGCGCTGGATGCGCGTCTGCGGCATGAGGCCGAGCGGCGGAATCTGACCATCGCGGAGATCACCCGTGACGCGCTCGAGGCCTACTTTGGCGCGTCCGGTGGCCGCCGTCGCCTTGGGGCTGCCGGTGCGGGCCGCAGCGGCCGCACCGATATCTCCGAGCGCATCGAGGAGATTCTTGCCGAGGTTGGCTCATAGCCGCGATTGTCGTCGATGTCGGCCCGCTATATGCCTATGTCGACGCGGACGACGCCCACCATGCTGCGTCGCTGGAGCTGCTCGAAACACATCCCGGCCCGCTGACCGTCCCGACGCTCGTGATCACTGAGGTGGTCTACCTGCTCGGTACCCGTCTCGGTGTGGAACCTGAGGTGCGATTCCTCGGCGACCTCGCCGCCGGCGCATTCAGGGCGGAGGTGCGCTAGCGGGCCGCGAGAAGCAAGTTTGGCGATCACGCATAAGCTCAAGGTCATTCGCCTGCATGGCGATGAACCGGGGACGGTTCACATCCGCAACACTGGCCGCTGCCTGAGGCGATGGGCACCCTGCCCACCTACGCGCGACAACTCGGTTTCCGCAGGTCAACGCCACACCGAAACCCGCACGCCCACTATCAACTTGGGAACAACACGCAGGTCAGGCAATTGTCGCTGAAAGCCGGGCACATCGGTAGTCGCCCGGTGCAGCGACACATGTGACTGTTGGTGCGCCATGAGCGCGGAGGGGAGTCCTCTGTAGGGAGGGCAGCCGTCGAAACGGCACCGGCATCCAATCCTCACGCACCCACCCATACGCGGTCTGCGGGTGCACACCCACCGACCGCGCACACCGCCAACTTCACACCAGCCAGTCAAACATACATTCACTCACAAACACACACATTCGCACACGTTTTGCCGAACAGTTCGCAACCCCATGGCTGGCGACGATACTGCGCCGTTTCGGCATCGTGGCAGCTTCGTTTGGGTGCTGGCGGCAAACCAACCCATCTAAGATGGGACTCCTTATGGTGCAGGCCGGCTGGGACGGGGTTGGTCACATGAATGGTCGCTCGCGCAGGGTCGTTGCGTCGGTACGGTCCGCGATCGCCTGCGTCGCGGCGCTCCTTGTGGTGGCCGGCTGCACGACCGTCGTCGGCGGTCGCGCCCTGTCGATCCTCAACGACCCGTTCCGGGTGGGGGGTTTGCCCGCGACCAACGGTCCCAGTGGCCCCCGCCCGAACGCGCCCGCTCCCACCGGCACGGTGGTCAACACGGACAACGGAGCGATCGACAAGTTGTCGCTGTTGTCGGTCAACGACATCGAGGAGTACTGGAAGGCGGTCTACAGCCAAGCGCTGAAGGGCACGTTCCAACCGGTCGGCAAGCTGGTCTCCTACGACTCCGACGACCCGAACAGCCCGGTTGTTTGCCGCAACGAGACCTACGAACTCGTCAATGCCTTTTTCAGCTCCCGCTGCAACCTGATCGCCTGGGACCGAGGGGTGTTCATGGCGGTCGCGCGGCAATACTTCGGGGACATGTCCGTAAATGGCGTGCTGGCACACGAGTTCGGGCACGCCCTGCAGTCGATGGCGAAATTGGTCACCAAGAAAGACCCCACCATCGTGCGCGAACAGCAAGCGGATTGCTTCGCCGGGGTCTACCTGTATTGGGTGGCCGACGGCAAGTCGCCGCGCTTCACGATCAGCACCGCGGACGGGCTCGACCACGTCCTCGCCGGGGTCATCACCACCCGCGACCCGGTCATGGACGCCGATGGCGAAAACGACGACGAGCACGGCTCGGCTCTGGATCGGATCAGCGCCTTCCAGATGGGCTTCCTTAGCGGCACCCCGGCATGCGCGGCGATCAACAAGGCCGAAATCGAGCAGCGCCGCGGTGACCTGCCGACGACCTTGCGGGTCGACACGTACGGGGACCCGGAGACCGGTGAGGTCGCGATCAACGAAGACACCCTGAAGGCGCTGATGGAGCTGATGGGCAAGATCTTCTCGCCCAAGAATCCCCCGACGTTGTCCTACCAGCCGGGTGGGTGCCGCGACGCGAAACCCAGCCCACCCGCGTCGTACTGCCCCGCGACCAACACCATCGTGGTCGACCTGCCCGCGCTGGCGAAGATGGGCACCGTCGCCGCCGAAAAGGAACACACCCTGCCGCAGGGCGACGACACCGCGCTGTCGGTCGTGATGTCGAGATACGCGCTGGCGGTGCAGCATGAGCGGGGCCTGCCGATGCAGAGCCCGTGGACCGCGCTGCGGACGGCGTGCCTGACCGGCGTCGCGCACCGCAGGATGGCCGAGCCCATCGACCTGCCTTCCGGGCAGCAACTCATACTGACCGCCGGTGACCTTGACGAAGCCGTCTCCGGTCTGCTCACCAACCACATGGTGGCCAGTGACGCCGACGGTGTCAGCGTGCCGGCCGGGTTCACCCGGATAGCCGCGTTCCGTGGCGGTGTCAGCGGCGATATGGAGGCGTGCTATACCCGGTTTCCGGGATGACGTTTCGCGCAAGGCCCATATCGCCCGCGCGTCCGCCGAGGCATTCAGCGCGCAGGGGTACCGGCACTACAGCGGCAAGTGCGACCTCTTTCGCGGCGCCGTGCTGGGCTTGAGCCAGCAACTCGTCGACTGCACCGACCTGGCACCAAACGAACTCGACCCGGCCGCGGCGCTGGACCGGCTGATGGACGCGCTCATCGACGTGACCCTGGACAACCGCGACTCGGGCGGCTTGTTCCGCTGGCAGGCCCGCTACCTGCGCGCCGAGGACCAGTCGACGGTGCCGGACAGCTCAAGGGGGTGAATCGCCGAATTCAGCAGCCGCTCATGGCTATTCGGCCGTTGTTGACCTCCTCGCAGCGATGGATGTTGTCGGCGGGGGTGCTGAGCGTGATCGGTAGCATCGTCGACCGCGGCGGGCGGATGCCGGCCGAACAGATTCGGGCGCTGCTGGCCGAGGCCGCTTCGGCGATCCTGGCCGCCGAGCTCCCGGGGCCGGAAGAGGTCCTTCCTCGTCCGGTGGCGTCGCGCGTGTTCGCCGCGGACGCCGGCGCGTACGAAGCGTTGCTGCACGCCGCAATGGTGTTGTTCAAGGAGCGCGGTTATTCCGAGACCAGCATGGCGCAGATCGCTTCGGCCGCCGGTATTCCGGTATCGGGGATCTACCGGTACTTCTCCGGGCAAGTGGGAGATTGTAGCGACCGGATTGCGCCGCGCGGCCGGATCCGGCCAACTCTCGCCGATCCTGGGCGCGCTCACCGAACCGCGGGACGCGTTGACCGTGCTGATCGACGCCTACGTGGCGACGTCGTTCGCCAACCCCGAACTGCCCGCGGTCTATCACACCGAGCGAGTGAATCTGCCGCCCGCCGACCGGCTGCTATGCTGCTGCATAACGCCCAGCGGTCGACGATCGACTCGTGGGTCCGGTTGCTGACGGCCGCGCGGCCGTCGCTCCTGGTGGTCGATCTGGGCCGGATGGCGAGCCCGCAGATTCGGCATGTGTCCAGGCGTGTGTGCGAAAGCTGATGGCGCTCAGGCTTTTTGGTCACCCAGCAGGCCTAGCGCCGCGTCGACGGCCAGGGCGGCCACGTCGAGGGTCTTCGAGCCCAAGTCGTGTCGGGCGCCGGTGATTTCGACGACCTCGGTCGGTGCGGGGATCATCGCCGCGGCGGCGCGCACCTCGGCGAGCGTGCCGAAGGGATCCGAGGTGCCGTGGGTGAACACCGTGGACACGTGGATATCCGGCAGGTGTTCGGTCCGCACGCGTTCCGGCTTGCCGGGTGGGTGCACCGGGTAGGAGAACAGCGTCAGCACGTCGACGGGCGCTTGGCCGGCGGCGACCACCATCGACGTCTGCCGACCGCCGTAGGAATGTCCGCCGGCGATCAGCGGGCCGTCGGTGAGGTCGCGGCACAACGTTATCGCCTCGACGATCCCCGCGCGGTCGCTGGCCGCCGACCCGGACGGAGGACCGCTGGGCCGGCGGCGACGGTAGGGCAGGTTGTAGCGCACCGCCAGCCAGCCGCGCCGGGCCCATTCGTCGCAAACCTGTTGCAGCAGTTTGGATTCCCGGTTGCCGCCGGCGCCGTGGGTTAACACGACGACACCTTGTGGGGTTCCTTCGGGTTGGTGTGCGATGCCGGCGATCCGCTCGAGGTTGAGGTTCACGAGCCCAGCCGAAACAATGGCGAGACGGGCCCATGGCCACCGCCCAGGGGATAGGCGGCGCGCAGGCTTTCGGTGACCCATCGCTTTCCGAAGCCGACCGCGTCGGGCACGGTGAACCCGTGCGCCAGCGCGCAAGCGATCGCTGTCGCCAGCGTGTCACCACCGCCGTGGTCATCGCTGACGGGCAGCCGGGGTGCGTCGAACTCGTAGAAGTCGGCGCCATCGTAGAGCAGATCGCGGCTGCGGTCCGACGTTCGCAGGTGTCCGCCCTTGACCAGCGCCCACTGTGGTCCCAGCGCATGCAAAGCCTTCGCCGCGGCGCGCTGCGATGTCGAGTCGACGACATCCATATCCAGCAATACGCGCACCTCGTCGAGATTGGGTGTCACCAGCGTGGCCAACGGAAACAGTTGATCGCGAAGGGTATCCAGAGCCGACGATGCCAGCAGCGTGTCGCCGTGCATGGATGCGCACACCGGGTCGACGACCAGCGGAACCGTCAGGCCGAGGCGGCGCCAGGTGGCGGCCAGCGTCGCGATGATGCTCGACGATGCCAGCATCCCGGTCTTGGCGGCCTGGATGCCGATATCGGTGACCACGGCCTCGATCTGGCCGGCGACGACGTCGTCGGGAACTTCGTGAAAACCCGTGACTCCCAACGTGTTCTGCATGGTCACTGCGGTGACCGCGACGCATGCGTGCACGCCCAGCAGTGCCATGGAGCGCAGATCGGCCTGGAGGCCCGCGCCACCCCCAGAGTCCGATCCGGCGATGGTCAGCACCCGCAACGGCGTGGCGCCCGGCGGTGGCAGCGGCAGGAAATTCATTGTGTGAGAGGCAGATACACCCGGTTGCCGTGCTCGGCGAACTCACGTGATTTTTCGGCCATGCCAGCGGCGAGCATAGCCTCGATGTCCTCTTCGGTCTCCAGCCCATGTGCCGCCGCGTAGTCGCGGACATCTTGGGTGATGCGCATCGAGCAAAACTTCGGTCCGCACATCGAGCAGAAGTGCGCGGTCTTGGCCGGCTCGGCGGGCAGCGTCTCGTCGTGGAATTCCCTTGCGGTGTCGGGGTCCAGCGACAACGCAAACTGGTCGTTCCACCGGAATTCGAAACGCGCGGTGCTCAAGGCGTCGTCCCGCTCCTGTGCGCGGGGGTGTCCCTTGGCCAGGTCGGCTGAGTGCGCGGCGATCTTGTAGGCGATCACCCCGTCCTTGACGTCCTTGCGGTCCGGCAGTCCCAGGTGCTCCTTCGGGGTGACGTAGCACAGCATCGCAGTGCCGGCCTGGGCGATGATCGCCGCGCCGATCGCCGACGTGATGTGGTCGTAGGCCGGCGCGATGTCGGTGGCCAGCGGACCCAGCGTGTAGAAGGGGGCCTCCTCGCACAGCTCCTCTTCCAGCCGCACGTTCTCCACGATCTTGTGCATCGGGATGTGCCCCGGGCCCTCGATCATCACCTGTGCGCCATGGGCTTTCGCGATCTTGGTCAGCTCGCCCAGGGTGCGCAGCTCGGCGAACTGCGCGGCGTCGTTCGCGTCGGCGATGGACCCCGGGCGCAGCCCGTCGCCGAGCGAGAAGGTGACGTCGTAGCGCGCAAAAATGTCGGCCAGTTCGTCAAAATGCGTGTACAGGAACGACTCCCGATGATGTGCCAGGCACCAGGCCGCCATGATCGACCCGCCGCGGCTGACGATGCCGGTGACCCGCTTGGCCGTCAGCGGCACATACCGCAGCAGCACCCCGGCGTGCACGGTCATGTAGTCCACGCCCTGCTCGCACTGCTCGATCACGGTGTCGCGGTAGATCTCCCAGGTGAGTTCGGTGGGGTCGCCCTTGACCTTCTCCAGCGCCTGGTAGATCGGCACGGTGCCGACGGGCACCGGCGAATTGCGCAGGATCCATTCGCGGGTTTCGTGAATGTTCTTGCCGGTGGACAGGTCCATGATGGTGTCGGCACCCCAGCGGGTGGCCCACACCATCTTGTCGACCTCTTCGGCAATCGACGACGTCACCGCCGAGTTGCCGATGTTCGCGTTGACCTTGACCGCGAACGCCTTGCCGATGACCATCGGCTCGCTCTCGGGATGGTTGTGGTTGGCCGGGATCACCGCGCGGCCGCGGGCGACCTCGTCGCGCACCAGTTCGGCGGGCAGGTCCTCGCGGGCGGCGATGAACGCCATCTCCGCGGTGATCTCGCCGGCGCGGGCGCGCTGCAGCTGGGTGCCGCGGTCGTGGACCACCCCGGGTCGTGGCGGCAGCCCGGACTTCAGGTCGATCACCGCGTCCGGGTCGGTGTAGGGCCCGGAGGTGTCGTAGAGGTCGAAGTGGTCCCCGGTGGACAGGTGCACCCGCCGGAACGGCACCCGCGCGTCTGGAAAGCCTTCAATCGAGCGGTACACCTTGCTGCTGCCCGCGATCGGGCCGGTGGTCACGGACGGCACTGACGCTTCTTTGGTCACGGTCATTCTCATCTCCCTACGCCGGCATTACCCGGTCAGGTTCGTACGGTCGACGGCCCCGAGCCGTCCTCTCAGCGCACTGGGCGTGCGCTCCCGCGTGGATTGGTTTGGTGGTTCCCACGCTAGCGCAGCACTGCGCCGGCGTGCAGGTGTGTCTTGGGGTCAGCCGTGCGGGCCGGGCGCGCCGGGAGTACCGAACAGCAGTGCCGACTCCACCGGTTCCGCGGGGCCCGCCGTTGCCGAACAGCAGCCCGCCAGCACCGCCATGGCCCCCGGGCCCAGCGGGCGGCCAAACAGGGTCTGCGTGGGCGCATTGATCGAGTTGAGCAGAGCCTGCTGCACGTTGGCGGCCTCGGCGGTGGCATACGATCCGGCGCCGGCGTTCAGCGTGGACGAACCGGTCATGAAACGCCGCCGCCCGGGTGCTGACCGCCCGATACGCCTGGGCATGGGCGCTGAAGAACGCGGCGACGGCCACTGACACCTCATCGGCGCCGGCGGCCAGCACCTCCATGGTTGGGTCCGCCGCCGCCGCGGTGGCGAAGCCGATTGTCGAACCGATACTGGCAGGTCATTTGCCGCGGAGGCGAGTACCGCCGGGGTTGTGATCGCAAACGACATCCCCGCACCCCCAGCTCCTGACAGCCCGATTGCCGCCGATCAGCGTGGCGTCGTTAGCGCACACCGAGCGTATCGCCGCCACCCTGCGGATTTGGCGCATGCCACGGAATCCCGCTCGGCCAAGGGCGTGTTCATCGCGTTCAGGCCTCTTCCATCGCCTCGCCGAGTTCCTCCAGGATTTTGTTGTGGTGGTTGCTCGCCAGTATGTGTCCGGCGGCGATGACCAGTGCGACCGGCCAGTCGATGAGTTCGAAAGCGGCCAGCGCGGCCAGACCGCCGTAATAGGCCAGTTGCTCCGGGCGCGGAATGCCGACCTGCCCCACCACCGGCAGGTTCACCGCAAAGGTCTCGCCCTCGCGGATCTTCATCACGGCTTCACGCTGGGACGTTGCCCGCCGAGCTTTGTTTTCCGCCATCATTTGCCTTTCAGTAACTCAGGGTTTGCCAGTAGGCGGGACGGTGCGGTCACCGTCTGACGTATGACGAGGACCGACGCCCAGGCCGATCCGCTGGTTTCAACGATTGCTTTGCTGCTGACCGTGCCGTTGCGGGAGTTTTATGCGCTGCTGTGGCGCGTCGGGGTGGTCGAGGTCCGCGAGACCGTCCCCGCGAAGCGCCGCCCGGCGCGGACGATTTCGTCTTCGGCGGCTGGGGGCCGGAAGGTTCTGGTTTGCCCCGACCCGTCAGCACACGAGTCGCAATGGCCACTGCGATGGTCGCGGCAGTCGCGGCTCCTAGGGCCTGTGCCCAGCCGAGCGGTCCGAGTGGGGTGCAGCCCAGCAGCTGGCTGACCACCGGAATGCTGATCAGGATCGCCACCAGGGCGAGTGAGCCCAGCGCGGTGAGCACCACCATCGGGGCCTGGGACTCCAGCAGGGTTTGGCCCAATTCCGCGGCCACCAGCGCAACCAGGGCGACGGTGGACGCGTGTCGTGGCAGCCCGGTGACGCCGGCCATCGCCCACGCCGCCGTCGCCGCTGCCGCCGTGGTGACACCGCGGATCGCGACGGCGTGCCACAGCGCCGGCTGATCCGCGCCGCGCAGCCTGGGGTCCACTGTGCCGCGCGGCTTGCTGACCGCGAGGGCAGCGGCCGGCAGCGCATCGGTCAGCGTGTTGACCAGCAGCAATTGCCGGGTGTTCAGCGGCGAGGTCCCCGTGATCGCGCTGCCGATGACCGCGAAGATCACCTCGCCGGCGTTGCCGCCGAGCAGGACCGACACCGCCGCCTGCACCCGCCGCCAGAGCTGGCGTCCTTCTTCGATGGCCTCCAGGAGAGCATCGATCCGGCCGTCGACCAGCACGACGTCGGCCACCAAGTGTGCCGGGTCGCTGCCGTGGGCGACCACGCCGACACCGACCGTGGCGGCGCGGATGGCGGCGGCATCGTTGGCCCCGTCGCCGACCATCGCGGTGCGCACACCGGCGTTCTCGAGCGTCTGAACGACCTGGACCTTGTTCTCCGGTGTCATCCGGGCAAAGATCACCCGCTCGGTCACGACGCGCTCCTGGTCCTTGCGCGACAGCGAATCCCACTCCGCACCGGTGATGACCGCTGCGGCCATCACCGGCAGGCCGAGTTCCTCGGCGATGGCCTTGGCGGTAATCGGATGGTCACCGGTGATGAGCTTGACGCCCACCCCCTGCCGGTGCAGGGTCGCCAGCACGCCGGCGGATTCGGCGCGCGGGGTGTCGGACAATCCGAGGAACCCGGCCAGGGTCAACCCGTCGGCGCAGAATCCGGCGATCTCGTCTGGGTTGTCCTGGATCGCCCGGGCCTGTTGTGGGCTCAGCCGGCGCCGCGCCACGGCAATCACCCGCAACCCGCGGGCGGCCAGCCCCGCGACGGTGGTGTCCATCGACGTGACGTCCCCGCACGCGGCCAGCACCACCTCGGGTGCGCCTTTGACGGTCAGCTCGGTGCCCGTCACCGAGGCCGAAAACGACCTGCCGGAGCGGAACGGTAGGTGCGCGGTAGGGCCCGAGCCTTCGAAGCCGACGGGGGCGCCCGCTGCGGCAGCGGCCTCGACGATGGCGACGTCGGTCGCGTGCGCCTGGCGGCCGCCGTTCGTCACCGGCGCGGCGTGCGCCGCGCAGCGCAGTACCTCCGCACGCGAGTAGCCCGGCGCGGGGTGGACCTGCGACACCCGCAGGCGGTTCTCGGACAGCGTCCCGGTCTTGTCGAAGCAGACCACCTCGATACGGCCAAGCGCCTCCACCGAACGCGGAACACGAACTAGCGCACCGAATTTCGTCAACCGTCGGGCCGACGCAGCCTGCGCCAGCGTGGCCACCAGTGGCATCCCTTCGGGAACCGCGGCGACCGCGATGGCGATGGCGCTGGACACCGCCTGACGTAGCCCGATGCGGCGCACCAGTCCGAGCGCGCCGACCAGCGCACCGCCGGTCACGCTGACGGGAAGCGCCCGACTGGTGAGCTGACCGAGCTGATGTTGCAGGCCGATATCCGACGACAACTCCCCGGATATGAGATCGGCGGCGCGCCGCTGCTGGGTGTCGGCGCCGACCGCGGTCACTAGCGCGACCGCGGTACCGGCCACCACGGTGGTTCCGGCGAACAGCATGCAGCGACGCTCGGCGAGCGGGACGCCCGGCGTGGCCTCGACCTGCTTGTCCACCGACAGGGACTCACCGGTGAGTGTTGACTCGTCGACCTCGACGTCGACCTCCTCGACGACCCGGGCGTCGGCGGGCACCACCTCGTGGGTGCGCACTTCGATGACATCGCCGGGCCGCAGGTGCGCGGCGTCGACATGGGCGTATGCCCGTTCGCCGTCGGCGCCGGCGACCACTTTCCGGGCCGGCGGAACCTGCTGGGCCAGTAGGTGATGCAACCGTTTCTCGGCTCGTAACCGCTGGGCAGCGGCCAGTATCGAGTTTCCCGTCAGGACCGTCCCGACCAGCACCGCATCGACCGGCGAGCCCAGCACCGCACTGGCCGCCGAGCCGAGCGCCATCACGGGGGTCAGCGGGTCGGACAATTCGGCGCGGACGGCTTTGACGAGCTGCCAGACGGGTTGTATCGGCGATGCAGTCAATATCGGCGCCCGCTTGGCGACCGCTGCATGTCGGTCGGCCTCC
Organism: Mycobacterium lacus; assembly: GCF_010731535.1. Classification (NCBI taxonomy): domain Bacteria; kingdom Bacillati; phylum Actinomycetota; class Actinomycetes; order Mycobacteriales; family Mycobacteriaceae; genus Mycobacterium; species Mycobacterium lacus. The sequence continues at coordinate 3,968,197 of NZ_AP022581.1, read as the reverse complement.
GCGCGCGTGTCGGGCTCGGGCGGGGGCAATGCCTTGCGGACTTGTTCGACCGACATGGCGTGCCATTCGTGGCTGGCGGCCGGGCGCGGCGTTTGTGCGCCGATGACCCCGCGCGCGAGCAGATATCCCGAGAGCATGCCGGCGGCCGCACCCACGGAAACCGGGCCGGTCCCAAGGCCGCGGACACCGGGAATCAGAAAAAGCGAGCCCATAGCCGTTGCGCCAGCGGATATTCCGACGCCCCGCTGGGTTGCCGACCTGGCCGCCGGCAGCGCGTGCAGGACCCGCCAGGCGGCGGCTAGGTCGGGCAGCAAGAGGTCGGCATCCCAGGGTGGTGGACCTTGCCGGGGCATAACACCCAGCGCCACGTCGGCGGACGACATCGCTTGCGCGCCAGACGATGACAACACGGCCACCGTCCGGCCCGCCTGCTGCAGGTCGGTCACCGCGCGGGCGAGCGCCCTGTCGAGGGCCTTGTCCGGGGATCCGTTCGCGGCGCTTCTCAGGGGCCGGATGTCGTCGAACGCGGGTCGCAAGTCGTCCAGCGAGTCGGCGTCCACCGTGATCAGATCCGCCCCGGTGCGATGTGCCTCGGCAACCACGGCCGCGGCCAGCGGGTCGTGCGCGGGAAGAAGAAGCGCCTCGACTTTGGAATCCGGCGGAGCACCCGACACGCCGGGCACCGGCCGCCAGCCCGGGCGCAGACCGTTTCCCTCCAGCACGAGCTGGGCACGGTGCCAGGCCGCCGACAGCTCGTGCTCGTCGGCACCCCGGATGCGCGCCACCCGCATGCTGTCGGTGCACAACACCCGGGGATCGACGACGATCGCATCGACCCGGTCCAACCGTCTCAGGCTGTTTGCCCGCAACGGCAGTACCCCGTGGCGGTCGGCCAATCCCTGCCCGAGCGCCGCGGCGAACGCCTCGGGCGTGGTCCGGCTTGCCTTGGGGGCGGTCACCAGCGCAGCTGTGGCAGCCATATTCACGTTGCGGGTGCCCACCCCGATGAGGCCGGTGCTGAGCGCCTGGAGCAGCGCGAAACGACCGGCGTTGCCTTCGGCGGCGGCTGGCGGCGGCCGCTTTGCACGTGGGGCCGGTTGGTCGGCGTGCCGCGCCAGCTCCGGTTCATGCCGTTGCCACGCCCGCGCCTCGGCACGGCATTCGGCCGCTTTGAGCGACTGCATCACCAGGCCCACCGACAATGACGCCGGTGACTGGGTGAGGGTTTCGGCGGCCGCCAGGGCCAACGTCATCACCGTGTCCGTGGCGGGCCCGCCGATGCGGTCCTCGATCAGACGGCGCAGCCGGGGCTGGTAGTCCACCGCCACCACGCCCGCGAGGACGCTGATCGGCAATCGGGGCAAACGCAGCATCCGGCCGGTGAGCGCCGCCCCCAACCCGGCCGCGTTGGCCGCCACGGTCAGCGCTCGAGTTGCCAGCACCACGCCGTCGCCCGGCAGACTTGTCGGAGGTGCCGTGTCAACGTCTTGGTCAGGGCCGCAACGCTTTTCGGCGTCGTCAACAATGCGGCAAAGATCGCGCAGCGAGGTGTCCTTACCGTCGATGCCGACAACGACGCGCGACAACGGATAATTCAGGCTGGCCGACGTGACACCGGGGTGGGCGCGGACCGCGTCGAGCACGACACGCCCTAGTTCACCGTCTCCCGTGTCGTCGAGACCGCGCACCTCGATCCAGGCGCGGTGCTCGCCACGCCAACAGTGCCGGCTGAGTGTCTCGCGGGAAAGCTCACCGGAAAGCGCCCTGGCCCCTTCCCGCAGCGGGATGCTGGCGATCTCGATTCCGGCCTTGGCGAACGAACCCGCCTTCTGCCCCAGGGTCCCCGCGGTTGCCTGCACGCTTGTCGCGACGGCACGAAACGGCACAGACCTTCTGATGGACGCGGCAATGCTCAACGGCTGCTCAAGGGTGCCGACTAGTTGGTGCTGCGCAACTCGGTGGTGCCCGCCCGGCGGCCGGCCGCCTTCTTGGCCGCGGTCTTACGTGGGGCCGGGGCCTTGCGCGGCGCGGCCTCTTCGTCCTCCTTCGCGGTGGGTACCGTCGTCAGCTTCGCCTTCACCGGCGGTGCGGACACCTCTGGTTTCTGGCTCAACTTGTGCAACAACAACGCTCCGCCGCCGACGGCCAACAGGATTGGCCAGTCGACGAGGCCGGCCACCCCGATCGCACCAATGGCCAACGCGGCCGCCGCGGTCGACTTGCTGCCGCTGCTAAGCCCTTTCTTGATGCCTTTGGTGGCGCCGGTGACGCCGCCGGCGATCCCGTTGACCGCCGCGCCGCCCACCGCGCCCGCGGCGGCTGCGGTCGCATCCGCCGCGCGACCTACCGTTCGACCCACCCCGCGAACTGCCCCGCCGACGACACCCATCATGACTCCCTGGCCCAGATTAGTTTTGTTCCAAAAGGGTATAACTACCGTTTTACACTTGTTAACCCGCGCACTGCGCTCGCAGCGCTGAGATTCTGGTCAAACGCATGTGCCATGCAAGCCTGCCACGCCGTGAACTCACAGGCAACGCGACGCCGCTGCGCGGCCGCGCATCCCGGCGGCTTCTCACCCGGCGCGAAAGTCGGCCAACACCGGAGCGTGATCACTGGGCGCCTTGCCTTTGCGCTCCTCGCGGACGATCTGCGCGTCGGTCACCCGGTGGGCCAACGCCGGCGAGGCCAGGATGAAGTCGATGCGCATGCCCTGCTTTTTCGGAAACCGCAGCTGCGTGTAATCCCAGTAGGTGTAGACCCCGGGCCCGGGGGCGAAAGGCCTTACCACATCGGTGAATTGCAAATCGACGATAGCGTTGAACGCCTTGCGCTCCGGCTCGGACACGTGTGTGCAGTCCCGATAGAACTCGGTGCTCCAGACGTCGTCGTCGGTCGGGGCGATATTCCAATCACCGACCAGTGCGATCGGTGCCGCGGGATCATCGCGCAACCAGCCTGCAGCCGTATCACGCAGTGCGGCAAGCCAATTGAGCTTGTATGTGTAGTGGGGGTCGTCCAGGGTGCGGCCGTTGGGCACGTACAGGCTCCACACCCGCACACCGGCGCACGTGGCGCCCAGGGCGCGGGCTTCTGCCGTGGCTGCCGCCCCTGGCTTACCGCCCCAGGTGGGTTGACCGTCGAACTCCACCTCTACGTCCTCGAGGCCGACGCGCGACGCGATCGCCACGCCGTTCCACTGATCGAACCCGACGTGCGCGACCTCGTAGCCGAGTTCGAATAGCGGCAGGGTGGGGAACTGGCTATCGGCGCACTTGGTCTCCTGCATGGCCAGCACGTCGACCTCGGCGCGCGCGAGCCAATCGACGACACGGTTCAAGCGGATGCGAATCGAGTTCACATTCCAGGTGGCCAGCCGCAGCTGCGGCGATCGCTTGCGCGGCGAAGCCGGGCGCTGGGGGTCGCTGCCATCAACTGCGCCGTCAGGCAAGGGTGTCTCCTATCTCCAGTTATCGGGCGGTCGGACATAGCGGCTGCGATGGTGCAGCCGGAAACCGAGCGACTCGGCGGCGGTGTTCGCTTCGGTGTCGGAGACGCGTAGGTAGCCGCGGGTTGCGCCGCGACTCGCCCCCCAAGCCAATAGCGCCTCATACAGCCGGCCGTGGTCGGCGTCCGCGCCGCGGATCTCCGACAGGCCCACCCAACGGGTGCCGTCCGGTGCGCCGGTCACCGCCGCGCGTGCGGCCGCAACGCCCGGGTAGGCGCCGAACGCCAGCTCGCCGTCGAGGACCGCGGTAAGGACATCGACCGGTATCTCGCGCTGGTAGAGCTGCAGCCAGGTGTCGTCGGGGCGGGCCGACAGGGTGATCGACGGGTCGGGTTCGTGGGCAGAAAGGTCGCGGACGTCGCGCACCAGGACTCGTTCCGTGTGTTCGCTCGTCAGCCCGGCCGGCAGCGGCAACAGACGGTCGGGGATGGCCAGCCGCGGCGTCAGGTCGCGGTGCGCGTACCAGGCGACGATCGCGGGGATCGCACCGGCGTGAGCCGAAATGTCTAGCGGCACCGCTGAATTGGCGGCGAATGTGGCGCCGTGTCCGGCCCGCAGTAGCCAGCCGTCCAGCCAGGCCTGTTCGATGCCGGGCCAGCCGGCGGCCGCGGCGCGCTCGAGCGCCCGGATCTGGGAGGTGCGCACCGGCGCGTCGGTGAGTGCCCGCACTGCCACCACGTCGGCGGCGGCGAATTGGACTACCGTTCCGGTCTTCGTCCGCACCCGCACCATCGGGTCGAGCGCGAGCAGCTGGCCGACCGCGTCGGTCAGCGGCGGGACCGAACCGGCCGGCCGACGATAGCGGACGGTCACCCGTGTCCCGAGGTCCGGCCACGAGACCATCAGTGGCCGAACGGGTCGGCTACCTCGCCCGGCATCCACGACAGCCCGGGAACGCCCCAGCCGTGGGATTTGACCGCCCGCTTGGCGGCGCGTGCATGCCGGCCGATGAGACGGTCCAGGTAGAGAAATCCGTCGAGGTGCCCGGTTTCGTGCTGCAGCATCCGCGCGAACAGGCCGGTGCCCTCGATGGCGACCGGATTGCCGCCGGCGTCGAGTCCGGTGACCCGTGCCCATTTCGCGCGTCCCGTGGGGAAGGACTCGCCGGGAACCGACAAGCAGCCTTCGTCGTCATTTGTCGGGTCGGGCATGGTCTCCGGTATCTCGGAGGTTTCCAAGACCGGGTTGACGACCACGCCGCGGCGGCGGTTGGTCAGACCGCGATCCTCCGAACAGTCGTAGACGAAGAGCCGTAGCCCGTAGCCGATCTGGTTGGCCGCCAGGCCGACGCCGTTGGCGGCGTCCATGGTGTCGTACATGGTGGCGATCAACTCGGCCAGGTCGGCCGGCAGCGATCCGTCGGCGGCCACCGGTACCGGCTTCGTCGGAGTGTGCAAGACCGGATCTCCCACGATGCGAATGGGTACGACTGCCATGGTCGGCTAGCTTATGCCCGCAGACCCCGGACTCTTGAGCGGGCCGGAACGGCCCGAGGTGGGCGCGGGCAATCCGGGCAAGTCGGCCGACTCGCGGGTCTGGATTACAGCTTGAGGGTTCCCGGCATGGTTCAATATTCGCCGGAACATGCCCCTTTGTAGGTCAAGTCATTCGAGCTAATTGAGCATTCGCCGGAAGGGTCCAGGGGAAGCGATATGGACGGCGCCATGGCGCGGGCAAATCGATCGGGGGACGACTCTGAAATCACGGACGGGCTGACCCGCCGCGAGCACGACATCCTGGCCTTCGAACGTCAGTGGTGGAAGTTCGCCGGCGTCAAGGAAGAAGCCATCAAAGAGTTGTTCTCGATGTCGGCGACACGCTATTACCAGGTACTCAACGCGCTGGTCGATCGGCCCGAGGCGCTGGCCGCCGACCCGATGCTGGTGAAACGGCTCAGGCGGCTGCGTGCCAGCCGCCAGAAGGCGCGGGCGGCGCGTCGACTGGGCTTCGAGGTGACCTGACAACCTCCGTGCGGGTTTTGCGGGTTCTGGCGCTCCCCTGGCTACAGTGGGCTCGATGAGTGAACGCGTACCCGACTCTTCTGGGCTTCCCCTGCGCGCCATGGTGATGGTGCTGCTGTTCCTCGGCGTCATCTTCCTGCTGCTCGGCTGGCAGGCCCTGGGTTCGTCCGGGAACACCGACGATGACTCGTCGGCGGTGTCCACCATGACCACGACGTCGCCGCCGAGCTCGACCAGCGGCAAACCCGCGCCGAACCACGCCGAGGTGCGCGTCTACAACATCTCCGGGAAAGAGGGCGCCGCCGCGCGGGCGGCGGACCAGCTCAAGGCGGCCGGCTTCAAGATCACCGACGTCGGGAACCTCTCGCTGTCCGAGGTCTCGGCCACCACCGTGTACTACAGCGATGCCGCCGGTGAGCGCGCCACCGCCGATGCGGTCGGCCAGAACCTGGGAGCACCGGTCGAGCCGCGCATTTCCGCGCTTGCCGACCAGCCGCCCGGCGTCATCGTCGTGGTGACCGGCTGAGTTAGGCTCTCGCTATGCCTAAGCCCGCCGGTCGCCGCCATGCCGCCGCTGTCACCGTGTCCGCGTTGTCTCTAGCCGCGTGCGTCGCGCTGCTCAGCGCGTGCTCGTCGCCCCAGCACGCGTCGACAATCCCGGGCACCACGCCGTCGGTCTGGACGGGGTCACCCGCGCCGTCGAGCATCTCGGGTCGTGAGGGGCCGGCGGCGTCAGAGAGCCTGACCACCGTGCTGAAGGGACCTGACGGCACGCAGGTCGCGACGGCGAAGTTCGAATTCGCCAACGGGTTCGCGACCATCACCCTCCAGACGACGACCGTCGGCGTGCTCTCGCCCGGTTTCCACGGCGTGCACATCCACAAGGTCGGCAAGTGCGAGCCCAACTCGGTCGCCCCCACCGGTGGCGCACCCGGCGACTTCCTGTCCGCCGGTGGGCACTTCCAGCCGGGGCGTACCGGACGCTCCGCCGGTGACCTGACCTCGCTGCAGGTGCGCGGCGACGGTTCCGGGACGTTGGTGACCACCACGGACGCGTTCACCATGGAGGACCTGTTGGCCGGGAGCAAGACGGCGATCATCATCCATTCGGGCGCGGACAACTTCGCCAACATCCCGGCGGAGCGCTACACCCAGGCCAACGGGACTCCGGGACCCGACGAGACCACGATGACCACCGGTGACGCCGGAAAGCGGGTGGCGTGCGGTGTCATCGGTGCCGGCTAGCCCGCCGGTAAACAGGGCCAGCACCCGAATCGATTTCGCCCGCTCACCGCGGCCGACCGTGGGCGTGGAATGGGAGTTCGCGCTCGTCGACGCGCAGACCCGCGACCTGAGCAACGAAGCCACGGCGGTCATCGCCGAGATCGGCGAAAACCCGCGCGTGCACAAGGAGCTGCTGCGCAACACCGTGGAAATCGTCAGCGGCATCTGTGACTGTGCCGCGGAGGCGATGGAAGATCTGCGCGAAACGTTGGGTTCCGCCCGCCAGATCGTCCGGGCCCGCGGCATGGAGCTCTTCTGCGCCGGCACGCACCCCTTCGCAACGTGGTCCGCCCAGAAGCTCACCGACGCGCCGCGCTACGCCGAGTTGATCAAGCGCACCCAGTGGTGGGGCCGGCAGATGCTGATCTGGGGGGTGCATGTTCACGTCGGGATCTCCTCGGCCAACAAGGTGATGCCGATCCTGTCGTCGCTGCTCAACTACTACCCGCATCTGCTGGCGCTGTCGGCGTCGTCGCCGTGGTGGGCCGGCGAGGACACCGGATACGCGAGCAACCGCGCGATGATGTTTCAGCAGTTGCCCACCGCCGGGCTGCCGTTCCAGTTCCAGACCTGGTCGGAATTCGAAGGGTTCGTGTACGACCAGAAGAAGACCGGGATCATCGACCATATGGACGAAATCCGTTGGGACATAAGGCCTTCACCGCATCTGGGTACCCTCGAGATACGGGTTTGCGACGGGGTGTCCAACCTGCGTGAGCTCGGCGCGCTGGTCGCGTTGATGCATTGCCTCGTGGTCGACCTGGACCGCAGGCTGGACGCCGGCGAGACGCTTCCGACCATGCCGCCCTGGCACGTCCAGGAAAACAAGTGGCGTGCCGCCCGCTATGGGCTGGACGCGGTGATCATCCTGGACGCCGACAGCAACGAGCGGCTGGTCACCGACGATCTCGAGGACGTGGTGACCCGGCTGGAACCGGTCGCCAGGTCCCTGCATTGTTCCGACGAGCTGGCCGCGGTGTGCGACATCCCTCGCGTCGGCGCGTCGTACCAACGGCAACGGCGGGTGGCCGAGGAGCACGACGGCGACCTGCGCGCCGTCGTTGACGCGCTGGTTGCCGAGCTGGACATCTAGCCATGGCGCCAGAGCCCTTTGAGCTGGCCATGTTTCCGCTCGAAGCGGCGCTGCTGCCCAACCAGGATCTGCCGCTGCGCATCTTCGAGCCCCGCTATAGCGCGCTGGTGGCGGACTGCATCGCGACCGGTGATCCGCGCTTCGGGGTAGTACTCATCTCGCGCGGCCGCGAGGTCGGCGGCGGCGAGTCACGTTGTGACGTCGGGACTTTAGCCCTGATCGACGAATACGTCGATCAGGGTGCGGGCCGATATGTGCTGCGCTGTCGAACCGGCGAACGGATCCGGGTGTGTGACTGGCTGCCCGACGATCCCTACCCGCGGGCGACCGTGCGAATCTGGCCCGACGAGCCGGGAGATCCGGTGACCGAACCCCAGCTGCTGGAGCTCGAGGACCGGGTGATGGCGCTGTTCGAGCGGATCGCGACCGCCCGCGGCGCTCGGTTGCCCGACCGCGATGCGGTGCTCGGCCACCGCGACGCCGACGCCGGGCAGCGGCTCTACGCGTTGGCCTCGCGCGTCCCGATCGGTGCGGCCGACCGCTACGCGGTACTCGCGGCGCCGTCGGCCGCCGATCGGCTGGCCGCGCTGCACGAGGCTGTGGATTCCGTCGCCGCCATCGTGGAGTTCGAGCTGTCCGAGTAACGCTCCGGCGGCGGCCCGAGCGCTACAGGGCTTTGCCGAACGCGCGTAACGATGCCACCTGCACGGCATCCAGTGAGGGGCGCACGGTTTCGCGCGCGGCGGCCAGATCGGCGGCGGTGACGTCGGCAGCATCGATGGAACGCCGCATCGCGGTGAGCGCGGCCTCCCGCAGCAACGCCACACAGTCGGCGGCGCTGTAACCGTCGAGTTCGGCGGACACGACGTCGAGGTCGACGTCGTCGCTCAGGGGGATCGACTTCCCGGCGGTGCGCAGGATTTCCCGGCGCGCGGTCGCGTCGGGCGGTTCGACGAACACCAGCCGTTCCAGCCGCCCCGGACGCAGCAACGCCGGGTCGATCAGATCGGGCCGGTTGGTCGCGCCCAGCACGACGACGTCTCGTAGCGGGTTGATGCCGTCGAGCTCGGTCAACAACGCGGCCACCACCCGGTCGGTCACACCCGAGTCGAAACTCTGGCCGCGGCGGGGCGCCAACGCATCGACCTCGTCCAGGAACACCAGCGACGGTGCGGAGTCACGGGCGCGGCGAAACAGCTCGCGCACCGCCTTTTCCGACGAGCCCACCCACTTGTCCATCAGCTCGGAGCCTTTGACGGCGTGCACGCTGAGCCGCCCGGTGCTGGCCAGCGCGCGGACCACGAAGGTCTTGCCGCAGCCGGGCGGGCCGTACAGCAACACCCCACGGGGCGGGTCAACCCCCAACCGCGCGAAGGTGTCCGGGTGCTGCAACGGCCACAGCACCGCTTCGGTCAGGGCCTGCTTGGCGCCGGCCATGTCGCCGACGTCGTCGAGCGTGACGCTGCCGACGGTGACCTCCTCGCTCGCCGAGCGGGACAGCGGCCGGATGACGGTCAGCGCACCGGCCAGGTCGTCCTGGTTCAGGGTCGGTGGCCGGCCGTCGGCGCTGGCCCTTGACGCCGCCCGCAGCGCGGCTTCACGCACCAGCGCGGCCAGGTCGGCGACCACGAAACCCGGTGTGCGGTGGGCGATTTCGTCGAGATCGAGGTCACGTGTGGGCACCGGCTTCAGCAGCGCCTCCAGCAGCGCCTTGCGGGTGACGGCGTCGGGCAGCGGCACGCTCAGCTCGCGGTCGCACAGCTCGGGTGCGCGCAGCCGGGCATCGAGCTGGTCGGGCAGGGCCGACGTGGCGATCAACGCCACCCCGTCGGTGGCCACCGCGGTGCGCAGCTCGCCCAGGATGAGGCTGGCCACCGGCTCGACGGTGGCCGGCAGCAGGGCGTCGACGTCGGCGATCAGCAGCACCCCGCCACCGTTGCGCACCGCCGCCACCGCCGAGGCCACGGCCTTGAGCCGGTCGTCGGCGGCCAGCGCGCCGACCTCCGGGCCGTCCAGCTCGACAAGCCTGCGGCCCGCGCACACCGCGCGCACCAGGGTCACCTTGCCGACGCCGGCCGGACCCGACACCAGGACGCCCAGGTTCGTGCTCGCGCCCAAGGTCTTCAGCAGGTGCTGCTCGTCGAGGGCAAGCTTGAGCCATTCGGTCAGCTTGGCGGCCTGGGGCTGGGCGCCCTTGAGTTCCTCGACTTGGATCTGCGGGGTGGCGGCGCTGTCCAGTTGGTGCGAGGACGCCCCGGCGCTGTGCGGGATACCGGTACCCCACGTCACCAGCGTGTTCGGTTGCACGCTAACCGGTCCGTCGGGGTCGACGCCGGTGACGGTCAGCAGCTCGGATGTCCAGCTGATCCCGACCGCCGAGGCCAACGCGCGGCTGGCCGCCGACGTGGATGTGCCCGGACCCAGGTCGCGGGGCAGCAGCGACACCGCGTCGCCGACCGTCATCACCTTGCCGAGCAAGGCCTGCCGCAGGGTGACCGGCGGAATCGACTGCGTGGTCAGTGCCGAGCCGCTCAGCGTCACCCACCGCGCGCCGTAGACCGTGACCGTGCCGACGATCACCGCGGTGCCCTCCCGCAGGCCGGCATTGGACAGCGTCACGTCGTCCAGCAACACGGTGCCGACCGGGGTGTCCTGGCTCGCCAGCCCGGCCACCGCCGCGGTGGTCCGCGACCCGGTCAGCGACACCGCATCCCACTCCCGGATGCCAAGGGCGGCAACGGCGCTCGGGTGCAACCGGATGACCCCGCGCCGCGAGTCGACGGCCGACGTGTTCAGCCGGGCCGTGAGCGTGAGCTGACGCGCCAACTCAAAGCCGCCCGCCCGGCTTACGCAGGCCCAGCCGCGCCATCGACCGGCGATGGGGCTGCGCCCGGCGGATCGCGCGCCGCGCGGCGCGCCGCTGCTTGGGCTTGTCGCCCCATGCTTCGGGATGTGCGGCGAGCCAGCGCCGGTTGCGCACCGCGAACGGGATATGGCACAGGTAGGCGATGATGATCACCCAGATCAGCATGTAGGGGACCAGCACCGCGGCCGCCGCGCAGATCGCCAGCAGCGCGAGCAGCGCGGCCGCGTAGTTGGGCGGCACCGACACGGCGTGCATCTTTTTCATCGGGATCCCGCTGACCATGAGAATCGACGTCCCCGTGACCCAGACGCACAGGAACCACACCGAGGTCCACCAGCCTTCGCCGAACTGCATCTTGAGGGCCAGCAGGCCGATCATGGAAACCGCGCCCGCCGGCGCGGGCATTCCGACGAAGAATTCACGGGCGTACGCGGGCTGGGTTCCGTCGTCCTGCAGCGCGTTGTACCGCGCCAGCCGTAACACCACGCACACCGCATAGAGCAGCACGACGACCCAACCGACCGGCCACTTCGACAACATCGTCACGTAGAGCACCAGCGCGGGTGTCACTCCGAAGTTCACCGCGTCGGCCAGTGAGTCGATTTCCGCGCCCAACCGCGACTGGACGTCGAGGATGCGGGCCACCCGACCGTCGAGTCCGTCGAGGATGGCGGCCGCGGCGATCAGTGCCATCGCGGGCACCGGCTGGTGGTCCAGGGCGAACCTGATCGCGGTCAAGCCGGCACAGATCGACAGCACCGTCATGGCGCTGGGCAGTATCTGCAGGTTTACCCCTCGCCTGCTCCGAGGCTTGGTCGTCATGGCAATTCGGCCAGCACGGTCTCGCCGCCAGTCGCGCGCTGGCCCACTCTGACGGCCGGTTCCGCGCGTGGCGGCAGGTAGGTGTCCAGCCGGGAGCCGAATCGGATCAGGCCGTAGGTGTCGCCGATCGACAGCTTGTCCCCGACGTGTGCGTCGCACACGATCCGGCGCGCCAGAAGCCCGGCGATCTGGACCGCGACCACCTCGGCACCGCTGGCCGTGCGGATCCGCACGCTGGTGCGCTCGTTGTCGTCGCTCGCCGCGGGCAGATCGGCGGAGCCGAATCGGCCCGGCCGGTGGTGCACGGCGATCACCTCGCCGGTCACCGGGGCCCGCTGCACGTGGGCGTCGAACACCGACAGGAAGATGCTGACGCGCGGCAGCGGCGCGTCACCCATGGCGAGTTCGCGGGGCGGGGCCGCGGAGTCGATGACGCAGATCACGCCGTCGGCGGGCGCGACCACCACACCGGGCCGGGTGGGTGGCACCCGCGAGGGGTGACGGAAGAACGCCGCGCAGGCGGCCGCCGCCAACAGACCCGCCCGGCGCAGCCACCGGTAGCGGTATCCGACGGCAGCCACGGCCAGGCCGGCGGAAATGAACGGCCGTCCCGCCGGGTGCACCGGCGGAATGGTGGATCGCGCCAATGCGAGCAGGTGCGCGGGGCCTTCCGGGCGGGGGCGTCGTGCCACGCGGTCATCTTACGGACGCCGCGGTCCGCGTGGTGTCGCGGAATGCGCGCTAACTCAGATCCCAGACTTGCAGCTGGGTACCGGCGGACACCTGCTCGACATCCTCCGGGATATCCAGCAGGCCGTTCGCCGATGCCAGCCAACGCAGATGATGCGATGCCGGCGGGCCGTAACTGATGACCGTGTCGACCCCGCCTTTGGAGCTATCGAGTATCGCGCGCCGAAACTGGCGCTTGCCCCGCGGCGAGGTCAGCGACTCGGTGAGGATCGCGGCCCGGTGCGGACGCTCGGGATTCGGCAGGCCCATAGCCCTGCGCAGCGCGGGACGGAGGAAAACCTCGAAGGACACCAGCGCGCTGACCGGGTTGCCGGGCAGCGTGACGATCGGTGTGCCGGCCACGCGCCCGATGCCCTGCGGCATTCCCGGCTGCATCGCCACCTTGACGAATTCCACTCCCCGATCGCCGTCGCGGCCGAAGGCGTCCTTGACCACCTCGTAGGCGCCGGCGCTGACTCCACCGCTGGTGATGATCAGGTCGGCCTCGGCGGCGTACCGGTCGAGGACCGCGCCGAACTCCGCGACGTCGTCACCGGCGGTCGCGGTGGCGACCACGATGCCGCCCGCATCGCGGACGGCGGCGGCCAGCATGATCGAGTTGGACTCATAGATCTGCCCCGGGCGTAGCGGGTGGCCCGGCGCCACCAGCTCCGAGCCGGTGGAGATCACCAGCACCCGCTGCCGTGGGATCACCGTCAGCTCGGCCAGTCCCAGCGCCGAGGCCAGGCCGAGCACCGGCGGCGTCACCGGCTGACCGTTGCGCAGCACGGTCGTCCCGGCGGCGACGTCCTCGCCGGCCCTGCGGATGTGCCTGCCGGGCTCGCAGTGCTGCCGGATCGTCACCGACTGCACGCCGCCGTCGGTGGCTTCGACCGGCACGATGGCCGTGGCCCCGGCCGGCACCGGCGCCCCGGTCATGATCCGGTGTGCGGTACCGGGCCGCAGCGTCAATTCGTCGGTGCGGCCGGCGGGAATGTCCTCGGCGACCGGCAACACCACCGGGTGTTCCGGCGTCGCACCCGACGTGTCCTCGGCGCGCACCGCGTAGCCGTCCATCGCGGAGTTGTCGAAAACCGGCAGCGACAGCCGCGCGACCACGTCGTCGGCAAGAACCAGCCCTTGAGCCTCGGTCAACGACACCGTGACCGCCGGGCGGGCACGGATCATCTCTCCTACGACGCGCTGATGTTCTGCGACGGACCGCACCCGGCCATTATCGGCCCGTCAGATCGGAAACCCGACGCCGGTGGCTCTTCGGAGACGGTGCAGGGCCGGCGTTGCGGGTCCGCGTCATGGGCCTGGGGGCTGGACTGGACGACCTTCGAGTGAACAGCAGGTTGGCCAACTTGGACTGCCCGTAGGCGGCGATCCGGTCGCAACGGCGTTCCCGGTGCAGATCGTCGAAGTGGATCGTGGCGCGAATCCGGTGGCCCACGCTGCTGACGGTCACCCCCCGCGACCCGCGCACTGGCAGCAGGTGGTCGAGGAGCGGTCCGGTCAGCGCGAAATGGCCGGGTGAGCAGACGCAGAATCGCACGATTTCGCCCGGCGAAATGCGATTCTGTGTCTGTTCGCCCGGCTTGCCAGTTCACCGGCAAGACGGCGATTACTCGATCCAGTAGTTGTCGTGGCGGATGAACCACTCGCGGCGTTCGTCGTCGGTCATATCGGCCAATGCGGTGAAACCTTCGAAATAGGCCTCGCGCGGTGCGCCGGGAGCGAACAACATCAGGGTCGATGCCGGCTCGTCAGCCTCGTTGCGGAAACCGTGGATCCCGCCGGGTGGGACATAGAGGAAGTCGCCCGGACGCCCGTCGGCCCACTCGTTGCCGTCGTAGAGCTTCATCGTCCCGGAAAGCACGAAGAACGCCTCGGACATTGCGCGGTGGAAATGCGGCCCAGGTCCACCTGCAGCCGGCGCGATGTCGACGCGGTAGAGCCCGTAGTCGCCGGTGGTGGCTTGCTGATTGGCCAGGTAGTGGTACTTGACTCCGGCAACCTCGTAGTCGGGTGCCTCGTCGGCCCGCTTGAGCCAGGCGCTGACTTCGGGTTCGGCCTCGGTGTAGCGGGGTTTCGGGTAAGGCGGCACGACGAGCGACATATCCCTAGCTTGCCCGCTGACTCGCCGAGCGTAACGGCACGGCGAAAATCCGCGCGGAAAATCACCGTGCCGTTGCATTCGCGGCGGTGTATTGGTGACGGACTGGGCGTCCTTGCACTCGGCATAGGCGAGTGCTAAGAATGACGTTGGCACTCGCGACGGGTGAGTGCTAGGTCGGGACGGTGAGGCCGGGCCGTTGTCGCAGCGACGACGACCTGAGCCGTCCGTCGCGGGCACTGCGCCCGGCCAGCGTAAGTAACGGGGTTGTCGCCACCCGGTGGCCCCAGTTTCATTCCCAATCCGGAGGAAGCACTTCGCAATGGCCAAGACAATTGCGTACGACGAAGAGGCCCGTCGCGGCCTCGAGCGGGGCCTGAATGCCCTCGCCGACGCGGTAAAGGTGACGTTGGGCCCCAAGGGTCGCAACGTCGTCCTCGAGAAGAAGTGGGGTGCCCCCACGATCACCAACGATGGTGTGTCCATCGCCAAGGAGATCGAGCTGGAGGACCCATACGAGAAGATCGGCGCCGAGCTGGTCAAGGAGGTCGCCAAGAAGACCGACGACGTCGCCGGCGACGGCACGACGACGGCCACCGTGCTGGCCCAGGCGCTGGTCAAAGAGGGCCTGCGCAACGTCGCGGCCGGCGCCAACCCGCTGGGCCTCAAGCGTGGCATCGAGAAGGCCGTCGAGAAGATCACCGAGACGCTGCTCAAGGGCGCCAAGGAGGTCGAGACCAAGGAACAGATCGCTGCGACCGCGGCCATCTCGGCCGGTGACCAGTCGATCGGCGATCTGATCGCCGAGGCGATGGACAAGGTCGGCAACGAGGGCGTCATCACCGTCGAGGAGTCCAACACTTTCGGCCTGCAGCTCGAGCTCACCGAGGGTATGCGCTTCGACAAGGGCTACATCTCCGGCTACTTCGTCACCGACCCGGAGCGGCAGGAGGCGGTACTGGAGGATCCCTACATCCTGCTGGTCAGCTCCAAGGTGTCCACCGTCAAGGACCTGCTGCCGCTGCTGGAGAAGGTGATCCAGGCCGGCAAGCCGCTATTGATCATCGCCGAGGACGTCGAGGGTGAGGCATTGAGCACCCTGGTGGTCAACAAGATCCGCGGCACCTTCAAGTCGGTGGCGGTCAAGGCTCCCGGCTTCGGTGACCGGCGCAAGGCGATGCTGCAGGACATGGCCATCCTCACCGGCGGCCAGGTCATCAGCGAAGAGGTCGGCCTGACGCTGGAAAACGCCGACCTGTCGCTGCTGGGTAAGGCCCGCAAGGTCGTGGTCACCAAGGACGAGACCACCATCGTCGAGGGCGCCGGTGACACCGACGCGATCGCCGGCCGAGTGGCCCAGATCCGCCAGGAGATCGAGAACAGCGACTCCGACTACGACCGCGAGAAGCTGCAGGAGCGGCTGGCCAAGCTGGCCGGCGGCGTTGCGGTGATCAAGGCCGGCGCCGCCACCGAGGTCGAGCTCAAGGAGCGCAAGCACCGCATCGAGGACGCGGTCCGCAACGCCAAAGCGGCCGTCGAGGAGGGCATCGTCGCCGGTGGCGGCGTGACCCTGCTGCAGGCGGCCCCGGCCCTGGACGAGCTGAAGCTCACCGGCGACGAGGCGACCGGCGCCAACATCGTCAAGGTGGCGCTGGAGGCTCCGCTGAAGCAGATCGCCTTCAACTCCGGCCTGGAGCCGGGCGTGGTGGCCGAGAAGGTGCGCAACCTACCGGCGGGCCACGGTCTGAACGCGGCCACCGGCGAGTATGAGGACCTGCTGAAGGCCGGCGTCGCCGACCCGGTCAAGGTGACCCGTTCGGCGTTGCAGAACGCGGCGTCCATCGCGGGGTTGTTCCTGACCACCGAGGCCGTCGTCGCCGACAAGCCGGAAAAGGAGAAGGCCGCGATGCCCGGTGGCGGCGACATGGGTGGCATGGACTTCTAGTCCGACGACGATGCGGGCCGCGCAGTGGCCCGAGGAGGAGTCGGACAATCGGCAGAAGTCCGCACCACGAAGAAGCCCGGTCCCCCGAAAAGGCTTGTGGGGCCGGGCTTCTTCGTTTAGGCCGGTTCGGAGAACACGACGCAGTCGTGCAGGCAGCCTTTGGCCGCCGTGGGGGAGTCGGCGTCGCGGTGCAGTAGCGCACGGGTGGGCACGACCCGCAGCCGGGCGGTCTCGGCGCCGGAATCAGTGACCACGGCGCTGCCATCAACGATCAGCGAGTAGCCGCCGGGTTTGGACGGCGGCCACAGCAAGGTGACGTCGCTGCGGTGGGCCAGATTTTTGCGGGTGCGCCCGCCGATGAGCCCGACGTCGAGGAGGGCTCCGCGCAGCACCGGTTCGACCGTCACGGTGTGGATGCGATAGCCCTCATCGACGGTGATCAGGTAGGCGAACGGGAAGTCGGGTAGAGCGCCCGCGAGTCGTTCGAGGTCAACCTTCTTCGCGTGCTTGTCGCTCATGGTTTCGAGGATAGGCCGCGCTACTCGGACGGAATCGGCTGCCTGATGCCCGGGTCGGCGTCAGCGGACTGGCGGTCGCCCGTCAGGTAGAAGTTCGATTTGGGGATGCCCGAGCCAGGGGCACCCGAGCTGGCGATGCCTGGCTCACGAGCGGCCGTGCCGCGCGGGCCTGAGTCGCTGCCGCCGGAGTTGTAGAAGCCCGTGTAGCCGCTGCCGACGTTTCGCAGGCCGGCGTTGGCGGCGTTGCTCGCATTAGCGACACCGCTGCCCGGGTCCAAGCTGCCGGTGGGGGTGGCGACGGGCGTGCCGGCCGCGTTCGGGGTGACGGCGCTCGAGCCCGCGATGGCTGGGTTGAGGCCACCCGTATGGGCGAGGGCCGAGTTGAGGATGCCGGAGCTCATCGTTGCGGTGCCCAGGCCGCCCGTGGCGTAGCCGGCGGAGCTGAGCAAGGCCGCCTGTGAGCTGGCCTGGGTCGCCCCGATGGCGTCTGGCGTCCCCGAGTGCCCGAAGCCGGCGTTCATGCTCCCGGCATTGGCGAAGCCCGCATTGACGGCGCCCGAGTTCCCCAGACCGGTGTTGAGAGACCCCGAGTTGCCGAGGCCCAGGTTTCCGCTGCCGGAGTTGAAGAAGCCGACGTTTCCGGTGCCCGAGTTCCCGAAGCCCAGGTTTCCGCTGCCCGAGTTGAAGCCGCCGAAGCCGATCTGGTGGTCACCGGTCAGACCGAAACCGATGTTGCCGGTGCCCGTGTTGCCGAAGCCGATGTTTCCACTGCCGGTGTTGCCGCTGCCCAGGTTGCTATCGCCGCTGTTCCCGAGGCCTAGGTTTCCGCCGCCGGAATTGCCGAAGCCCAGGCTGATTTGGCCGTTGCTTTCGATCTGGATGCCCAGGCTCTGCAGGACCTTCTGCCAAGGCGCCAGCTGTGCGGCCGCCGCCGAAGCGTCGACGTGGTAAGCCGCCATCGCCGCGACGTCCAATGCCCACATCTGTTCGTATGCGGCCTCGATGTCCATGATCGCCGGGGTGTTGAACCCCAACCAATTCGTGTTCGCCAAGACTTGCATCAGGCCGCGATTGGCCGCCACTACCGCGGGTTGCACCGTGGCGGCCAGGGCTGCCTCGAACGCGGCCGCGGTGGCCATCGCCTGCCCCGCCGCGAGTTCCGCTTGCGCGGCCGCGGCACTGAGCCACCCCAAGTATTGAGTCGCCACAGCCATCATCGCTGCCGACGACGCACCCATCCACGCGCCACTGGCCAGGTCGGAGGTGACCGATCCAAACGCCGCCGCAGCTGACGCCAGGTCCGCGGCCAGCCCGTCCCAGGCCGCGGCCGCGGCAAGCAGCGGCCCCGCTCCGGGGCCGGCGTACATGAGTGCCGAATTAATCTCTGGCGGCAACCACGCAAAATGCGGGTTTGTCACTAATCAAACTTAACCGGCTGAGGCCGTCGCCGTGGCCATATCGGCCGAGCGCGTGCGATCTGGCTACCAGGTTGTCTCAGCCGGCGGGGCGAACCGACGCCCGCGGACCAACTTGCCCGGGCGGGCGCTGGTCGGCACCCCGTTTTCGGCGATGATGTGACCGGAAACCACGGTCGCGACGTAGCCGTCGGCGGCCTGGTCGAGCCGGCGCCCTCCGGCGGGCAGGTCGTAGGTGATGACCGGCTTGTGCAGCCGCAACGCGGCGTGGTCGATGACGTTGAGGTCGGCCTTGTAGCCGACGGCGATGCGCCCGCGGTCGCCCAGCCCGGCGACACGAGCCGGCACGGAGGTCAGCTCGCGCACGGCTTCGGCCACCGAGAACCGCCCCGACGCCCGATCGCGCGACCAATGCGCCAGCATGAACGTGGGGTAGCTGGCGTCGCAGATCATGCCGTAGTGCGCCCCGCCGTCACCGAGGCCGAGCACCACGTCCTCGCGGTGCAGCAGCTCGCCGACCGTGTCCAGCGAATTGTTGTGCAGATTGCTGGTCGCGACCAGCAGCATGGCGTGGCCGTCGTCGTCAAGCAGTCGGTCGTAGGCCTCCTCCATCGGGTTCACCCCGCGAGCGCGGGCCCGGGCCCCGATGCTGTCCGACGGGTCGGGCTCGTAGTTGGGGTTGTCGCCCAGCGGGAAGATCCAATCCCACGCCTGAGCCACATAAAGGATCGGATGACCGACGCCGGGCTTGTCCGCCAGGATGCGGGCGCGGACCCCGGGCTTGCGCATCTCGGCGACCCGCTCGGCCAGCGGCAGGTGCGCGATCTCGCGGTAGCTGGGGTAGAGCACGAACGGGTTGGCGGACAGTTGCAGCCCGATGATCAACCCGATCGGGCGCGGCAGCAACTGCGCGGTAAAGTGTGCGCCACCGGCCCCCGCATTTTTGTTCGCCTTTTCGATCATGGTGATGGCGTCCGGCCAGGTCGGGTCGCCGGCGTTGGCGACAACGAGCGTGAAGGTGACCGGCAGCCCGACCTCCTCGGCAACGTCGAACACCGTCTGCAGCACCGGCTGGTAGCCGCCGGCCGGGATGTCGGGCACGAACTGCAGCAGACCGCCGCCGCCGTCGACGACGCCCCTGGCGATCTCCTGGATCTCCTCCCGGGCGGCGTCGTAGCTCGGGATCGGTGCACCGCTCTCGGTCTTGTGGATCATCAGCCGCGACGACGCGAAGCCCAGCGCGCCGACCTCCATCGCCTCCTTGGCCAACGCCCGCATCTTGGCGAGGTCGTCGGGGGTGGCCGGTTCGCGGTCGGCGCCGCGCTGCCCCATCACGTAGACCCGCAGCGGGGAGTGCGGGAGATAGGCGGCGACATCGATGTCCCGCTGTCGCGACTCCACTGCATCCAGGTACTCCGGGAAGGTTTCCCAGGTCCACGGCAGGCCGTCGGTCATGACGACGCCCGGGATGTCCTCCACCCCGGCCATGACGTCGACCAGCACGTCATGGTCCTCTCGGCGGCACGGCGCAAAGCCGACCCCGCAGTTGCCCATCACCACCGTGGTCACCCCGTGCGCCGACGACGGCGTCAGCCGATCCGACCAGATCGCCTGGCCGTCGTAATGGGTGTGCAGGTCGACGAAGCCCGGGGTGACCAGCAGCCCGGTCGCGTCGATCTCGCATCGTGCCGTGGCGCCATCGATGGCACCCACCGCTTTGATGATCCCGTCTTGCACCGCGACGTCGCCAACATACGGTTCACCTCCCAGTCCGTCGACGATGGTGCCCTTGCGGATGAGGAGGTCGTAGGTCATCTAAATAATCTACGACCGTGTCGGCGGGGGGCGCACTCCCGTAATGTCGCCGGTATGGCCAGCATCGACGCCGCCGCGGCCGCACAGGAGTTGCTGCGCGACGCGTTCACCCGGTTGATCGAACACGCCGACGATCTCACCGACGGCCTGACCGACGAGCTGGCCGGTTACCGGCCGGCACCGGGTGCCAACAGCATCGCCTGGTTGCTTTGGCACAGCGCCCGGGTGCAGGACCTGCAGGTTGCCCATATCGCTGGCGTCGAAGAGGTGTGGACCCGCGACGGCTGGGTGGACCGCTTCGGGCTGGACCTGCCGCGGCACGACACCGGATACGGGCACAGCGCCGACGACGTCGCGAAGGTGCGGGCGCCCGCCGGTTTGTTGTCGGGCTACTACCACGCCGTGCACAAGCTCACCCTCGAGTACATCGCCGGCGTCACGGCGGACGAGTTGGCCCGGGTCGTGGATACCAGCTGGGATCCACCGGTGACCGCCAGCGCGCGATTGGTGAGCATCATCGACGACTGCGCCCAACACCTCGGCCAGGCCGCCTACGTGCGCGGGATCGCGCAGTAGATTTCTGGGCGTGCGATTCGCGGTGACCCTGTTGTTGTGGCTGGCCACCACGGCCGCCCTGGTGGTGGCGGTCCCGGCGGCCTGGGCGCAGCACAACCTCGTCGATGAGGACGGCTACGCCGCGATGGCACAGCAGGCGGCGCGCGATCCGGCCCTGCAGTCCGCCGCGGCGGCCGAGCTCACCACTCGCGCGACGGCACTCATCGCCGAGCACGGCAGCCGCTACCCCGTCGACAGCTCACGTGTGCACGATGCCGCCGCGGCTTTCACGGCCAGCCCGTCGTTTCCGCCGCTGTTCGCTGC
The DNA here is from genome assembly GCF_010731535.1 of Mycobacterium lacus. NCBI lineage: Bacteria > Bacillati > Actinomycetota > Actinomycetes > Mycobacteriales > Mycobacteriaceae > Mycobacterium > Mycobacterium lacus. The sequence goes on along the minus strand of NZ_AP022581.1, from coordinate 3,947,243 downwards.
GGCGAACCGGGCGGCGCACGGCTGGTTGTTCTCCGACCCGCGGTCCGGCACCGGGGACGCCTGGGTGGTCGACCTGGCCCCGATGCTCAACGACAGCTCGTTGCAGCGGATGTTGAGCGATTACGGCGTGAGCGTGCCCGCGAAGCTGACGGTTCCGCTCACGGTTTCGGTGCCGTCAAGGGCCGAGGCCCTGCACCAGGGCCAGCTGAGGCGGCTGGCCGCGTGGGGGCCCTGGGCGACCGCTGGCCTGCTGGCCCTCACTGGCGGCTGCGGGCTGCTGACGCTGGTCGCCGCGCGGCGCCGGGGCAAGGCGCTGAGCAGCCTCGGCGTCTCGGCGTTGCTGGTCGGCGCGGGTGGCTGGGCGGCCATCGAGGTCGGCGGTCGATACGTCAACGACGCGCTCAATCGCACCACCGGAGACATCCGCCGGATCGCCGACGTGATGGTCAGTCACGCCGAGGGCAGCTTGCACCGATGGCTCAACCTGACGCTGCTCGCCGGCGTCACCCTGGTGGTGGTGGGCGTGTTGGTCGCGATGTTGGGAACGTTGTTCAAGCGGGGTTAGCTCAGCGGCAGCTCGGCCAATATGGGGGTGGTCGGCTGTGGCGATCCTTTGCCGGGTTCGACGGTGAACGCCAGCGCCGTAGCGGCGCCGAGGTTGTCCAGCGTGGCCTTCGTCGAGGGCGACACGGCCGCGGTGCCCATGGTCCCGGCCGAGGTCGGGCCTTGGGCGCCCAGCAGCCACATCTGATACACCGTGCCCGGCGACGGCGGCGGCACATTGTTCATCACCAACACCCCGGCGTTGCGGTCGCGGGAAAACATGACCGTGGCCGTCCCGTTGGCCAGCGGGCGAGAGACCGTCCGCACGTCCGGCGCCGCAAGGACTTGCTCGGCGACCGTCGGTGTCGCGGACGGTCGCGTCAGCACGCCGACGCCGAACGCCGCGAGCCCGATCGCGACCGCCGCTGCGGAAGCCAAAATGGCTGTGCGCCAACGTGACTGGCTCTTGGCAGGTGGTGCTACAGGTTCGGCCACGGCCAGAATGGCCGCACGCAGACGCGTCGGTGGTTCCGCGGCCGTCGCAGCCGACACGACGGCCATGGTCTCGCGCACGGCGCGCACCTCGTCGCTGAAGGCCGCCGCGATCGCCGACGGCGCGCCGGCAACCCGGCGGTCTATCTCGGCCCGTTCGTCGTCGGACACCGCGTGCAGGGCATACGGGGTGGCCAGCTCGAGCAGTTCGAAGTCGGTCGGCTCAGTCATGAGCGCCGTCCCCGGCAAGCGGGAGGTGCCCCCACTGCATCGTCGCCGGCGCGGTCACGGCGCGTCCAGACAGTTACGCAGGCCGCGCAGCGCATCGCGGATGCGCGACTTGATCGTCGACAGGTTGGCCGCCAGCCGCCGCGACACCTCGGCGTACGTCAGCCCTCCGTAGTAGGCGAGCTCGATGCACTGCCGTTGCGCGTCGGTCAACCCGTCCAGGCACTCGGCGACCCGTCGACGCTCGTCGGTGGCGATCGCCGAGTCGGCGACGACATCGGATGCCGTGACGACGTTGGCCACGCCAAAGCGTGATTCCCGCCGGCTGCCGGCCTGCTCGGTACGCACCCGGTCGATGGCGCGCCGGTGCGCCATGGTCAGCAGCCAGGCCAGGGCGGAACCCTTGGCGGAGTCGTACTCGGACGCCGTCCGCCACACCTCGAGGTAGACCTCCTGGGTGGTTTCTTCGCTGTAGCCGGCGTCACGCAGCACCCGTATCACCAATCCGTACACTCGGTTCTTGGTGTGGTCGTAGAACGCGGCGAACGCGTCGGCGTCGCCGCGCGCGATCCGGCGCAGCAAGGCGTCCAAGTCGCTGCTCAGCCGTGGCGGTCCGGTCATCGATCGGTAGCCTAACGCCGCCCGGGGCAAAGGTCGGCATGCTGGTTGTCATCGGCGTGCCCATCTTGGCGGCCGGGGGATGAAATATGCTGTCCGCCGCTGGTATTCGGCGAAGCCGGGACGGCCCTTCATGTACTTCTCGGTCAGCCGGGCCCCGCTGACGTCCACCAGGAAGTAGGTCATCAGCAGCGGCGAGGCCACCGTGAGCAGCGGTACCCAGCCGTTGATGGTGATCAGCCACAAGCCCCACCAGACGCAGGCGTCGCCGAAGTAGTTGGGGTGGCGCGTCCACGCCCACAGGCCGCGGTCCATGATGGCGCCGCGATTGGCCGGGTCGGTTTTGAATGCCCGCAGCTGGTGATCGCCGACCGCTTCGAAGGTGACACCCACCAGCCACCCGACCACGCCGAGCGCCGTGATAACCAGGAAAGGCTTGGGCGTCGGCCCGGTCACCGCCGACAGCTGCAACGGGAATGAGACGAACAGCGTCATGAAACCCTGCAGCAGAAAGACCTTGCGAACCACCTGGCCCACCGAGGCGCCCCGGAGCAGGTCGGCGTAGCGCGGATCCTCACCCTTACCGGCGGACTTGCGGCACATGTGCCAGCTCAGCCGCAGGCCCCAGATCGCTACCAGCGCCACCAGCAGCCACCGCCGGACCGGATCGCCACGACCGAATGTCGCGGCCACGACCGCGACGGCCACGAAGCCCAGGCCCCAAGCCACGTCGACGACGTTGTAGCGCCCCAGCCGCCTGCCGATCAGGAACGCGACCGAATGCACCGCGGCCAGGGCCAGAGCCGAAATGCCTGATACCACAAGAATGTTCATCGCAAGCCTCTCGCGAAGGTCCACTGGTAGACGTCGAGATAGCCCGACCGGAACCCCGCCTCCGAATACGCCAGGTACAGCTCCCACATCCGCCGGAACACCTCGTCGAAGCCCAAGCGCGCCAACGCCTCTCCGCGTTCCGTGAACCGTTCCCGCCACAGCCGCAGGGTCTCGGCGTAATGCGGACGCAGCGACGTCATGTCGACCGTGCGCAAACCGGCGTGGCGCTCGGCGATCCTGGCGATCGCCTGGGTGGACGGTAGCAGTCCGCCGGGGAAAATGTACTTCTGGATCCAGGTGTGGGTGTTGCGGGTCGCCAGCATCCGGTCGTGTGGCATGGTGATCGCCTGGATCGCCACCCGGCCGCCCGGCCGCACCAGCCGCTCCAGGGCGGCAAAATAACGCGGCCACGAGCGGTATCCCACCGCCTCGATCATCTCGACCGACACTATCGCGTCGTAGGCGGCATTCGCCGCGTCGACGTCGCGGTAATCGCACAGGTCGATTTGAACCCGGCCGGACAGGCCGGCGTCCGCGACGCGCTGCCGCGCCAGCCGCTGCTGCTCGATCGATAGCGTCACCGAGCGGACGTGAGCGCCGCGTGCGGCCGCCCGGATGCACAGCTCGCCCCATCCCGTGCCGATTTCCAGGACGCGGCTGCCGCGCCGAACTCCGGCCATGTCGAGCAGCCGATCGATCTTGCGCTGTTGAGCGTTGGCAAGGTCGTCCCAGGATGCGGGTAGCTGAGCAAACAACGCCGAGGAGTACGTCATGGTCTCGTCGAGGAACTCGGCGAACAGATCGTTGGACAGGTCGTAGTGCTGGGCGATGTTGCGCCGCGCCCGTTCTCGGCTGGTGTCGCGCGCGCGTGGTTGGGCGGACAGCGCGATCGGCCGCAGCCACTGCAGCCAGCGCGGCACGAGGTCGGTCACCGACTCGGCGAGCACCGTCAGCGCCTCGGTGAGGTTCGGCGATGACCATTCGCCGGCCATGTAGGACTCGCCGAACCCGATCAGGCCGTAGCGCCCGATCCGCCGGGTGAGTGCGTCCGGCCGGTGGATCACCAGGGCCGGCGACATGGGGTCGGCGGCGCCGATCACCGTTGCGGGGTAGACCAGTCGCAGCGGCAGGCGAGCGGCCGCGCGCCGCAGCAGCCGGGCGGCGATCGCCCCCGATGCGGCGGCCAGCGGGCCCGACGGCACCATCGCAACCGCGGGCCAACGCTGCGAATCGATTGTCGCCGGGCGTGTTCCGACAACTTCGGCGGTCATCGCGGCACTACTGGGACTCGACGTAACCACAATGTGATCCCCTGTATCCGGATGCGTGCGGCGACCATCAGTGGCGCCAGTGGCGAAATGAGTTGCATGATCGCGACCTGTCGCGTCGTTGCCGGTCGCCGCTCGCCACGCAGGGTGGCGGTGAAATCCGGGAATTTCGGGAACGCCGGCCGGCGCTCGCGGTGCAGCGACACGGTGACGTCGACCTCACGGTCGGGACGCGGCGCGTGCACCAGGTAGTAGCCGTCGACCCGGTTGAACGGCGAGACGTAGAACTCCTTGGCCGTCACGACGGGCAGGTCCGCTGGCGGTAACAGGTAGGCGTGCCGTTCGCCGTAGGTGTTGTGCACCTCGGCGACCACGTGCCGCAGCAGGCCGTCGCGGTCGTGGCACCAAAAGATGCTCAACGGGTTGAAGACATAGCCGAAGACGCGCGCCTGCAGCAGCGCGGTGACACGCCCGTCGGGGAGGGCCATGTCGTTGTCGGCGAAGAAGGCGTCCAGCCGCTCGCGCAGCGAGCCGTGCCCTGATGACGAGTGATGCCCCGACGCCGGGTCAACGAAGTGGTCGTCGGCACGGAATCGCGCGAAGGGTCGCAGCCACCACGGCAATCGGGGTAGGTCGTCGACGTCGACATACCAGCTGTAGCTTCGGTATTCGAACGAGTGGCGCACCGGGGTCCGTCGCGAGTGGGTGATGGTGGTGCGGTAGATCGCCGGGGTCGGCGCGTGAGTCAGCACAGGACGGCCTCCTCGCGCCGCGTTGCCGCGGGCCAGTCGGCGCCGAGCCGACGGGCCGCGCGTAACCCCGAGGCGGCGCCGTCCTCGTGGAATCCCCAGCCGTGGTAGGCGCCGGCGAAAACCACCCGATCATCATCGAGTGTCGGCAACAAGCGTTGCGCGGCAACCGATTCGGGCGTGTAAAGCGGATGGCTATAGGTCATCTCGGCGATCACCGACTCCGGGTCGACGCGGTTATCGACCCCGAGGGTCACCAGAAACCGGGGGCGCGCGTCGATGCGCATTAGCCGACTGATGTCGTAACTGACCACTACATGGTCGTTCCCGGGTGTCACCAGGTAGTTCCAGGATGCCCTTGCCCTGCGGTGTCGGGGCAGCACCGATTCGTCGGTGTGCAGCCGGGCGAGGTTGGTGGAGTATGGAATCGCCCCCAGGACGGCGCGCTCCCATGGGGTCGGCTCGTCGAGCAGCAGCAGCGCCTGGTCGGGGTGGACGGCGACGACGGCGGCATCGAAGAGGCGCGGCGCGTTGTTGCCGGCTTGCACCAGCACCCCGCCGGGAACTCGGCACAGCGAGCGCACCGGTGTTCGGGTCAACACCTCGTGCAGCCGGGATGCGATGGCCCGCACATAGGTGGCCGAACCTCCCGTCACCGTGCGCCACGTCGGTGAGCCGAAGACCGTCAGCATGCCGTGATGCTCAAGGAAGACGAACAGGTACCGGGCCGGATAGCGCAAGGCGTCCGCTCCCGCACACGACCACACCGCCGCCACCAGCGGCGTGATGAAGTAGTCCACGAAGTACGGCGAGAAACGGTGGCGGTTCAAGAAGTCTTCCAATGTCACCAGGTCGCTATCGGCCCCATCGTGCAGCATTGCCGAGGCGACACGGTGGAACCGCAGGATCTCGCCGAGCATCCGCAGGTAGCGGGGCCGCAGCGACTGCCGGCACGCAAACAGCCCGCGAACTCCCCGGGCCCCGGCGTATTCGAGTCCACTGCCGTCGGAGTCGTCGGCTCGCACCGACATCGACATGTCCGACTCCTGGGTGGCCACACCGAGTTCGCGGAACAGCCGGCACAGCGTCGGATAGGTCCGGTCGTTGTGCACCAGAAACGCGGAGTCGACGCCGACGAGCCTGCCGTCACCAACGTCCACGAAGTGGGTGTGTGCGTGGCCGCCGAGCCGGCTGTCGGCCTCGTACAAGGTGACCCGGTCCCGCCCGGACAGGACGTAGGCGGCGGTGAGGCCGGCCACGCCGCTGCCGATGACGGCTACCGAGCGTCCCGAGGGGTGTGATTGCTGCACACCAGCTATTCGGAGCTGCCGGGTGGGCGGACGGCCGGGCCGGCGCCGCCTCCGCCACTAGCTAGTCGCTGTACACCAGGGCACGATCCGGTGTGGGTTGGACCGGCGCGGACGGGATCCGGGCAGGTCGTGAGCGCACCCTCATCGGCCACCAGAACCAGCGGCCCAGCAGCGCGGCGATGGACGGCGTCATGAAGGAGCGCACGATCAACGTGTCGAACAGCAGACCCAGGCCGATGGTGGTGCCCACCTGCCCGATGACCCGTAGATCGCTGACGGCCATCGACGCCATGGTGACGGCGAACACCAGGCCGGCATTGGTCACGACCTTGCCGGTGCCGCCCATCGACCGGATGATGCCGGTGTTCAGCCCGGCGCCTATTTCCTGTTTGAACCGGGAGACCAGGAGCAGGTTGTAGTCGGAACCCACCGCCAAGAGAACGATGACCGACATCGCGAGCACCAGCCAGTGCAGTTGGATCTCAAGAATGTGTTGCCAGAGCAGCACGGACAGGCCAAAGGAAGCGCCGAGTGACAGCGCCACCGTACCCACGATCACCGCGGCCGCAATAAACGCCCGCGTGATGATCAGCATGATGATGAAAATGAGGCAGAGCGAAGAAATTCCCGCGATCAGCAGATCCCATTGGGCGCCTTCAGAGATGTCGTGGAAGACGGCCGCCGTGCCGGCTAGATAGATCTTTGCGTCCTCCAATGGAGTTCCCTTGAGCGATTCCTCTGCCGCCGTGCGTATCGCGTCGATGCTTTTTATGCCCTCGGGCGTTGCGGGATCTCCCCGGTGCAGGATGATGAACCGAGCCGCGTGCCCGTCCGGTGACAGGAACGAGTTCATCGCACGCTGGAAGTCCTTGTTTTTGAAAACCTCGGGCGGAAGGTAGAACGAGTCGTCGTTCTTGGCGGCGTCGAAAGCCTTCCCCATGGCCGTCGCGTTGTCGCTCATCGCGTCCATCTGATCGAAAATCCCGGACATGGTGCTGTGCATGCTCAGCATCAGGATCCGCATGGTCTCCATGGCTTCGATCTGCGGCGGGAGCTGGGCGACCATCTGCGGCATCAGTCGATCCATGTTGCGCAGGTCGCCCAGCAGGAAGCCGATTTGCTCGCTGAGTTTGTCGACGCCGTCCAGCGCATCGAAGATCGATCGGATCGACCAGCAGATGGGGATGTCGAAGCAGTGCTTTTCCCAGTAGAAATAGCTGCGGATCGGGCGCCAGAAATCATCAAAATCCGCGATATGATCACGCAATTCGTCGGTGATTTCCTTCATCTGCTCGGTGTCGCCGACCATCCGGTGAGTAGTGTCGGCCATCTCGGACATCAAGCTGTGCATCCGCTTCAAAATCGCGATCGTCTTGGCCATCTCATCGGCCTGCTTCAGCATGTCGTCCATACGTTTGCGCTGGTAATGCATGGTCTGCAGTTGGCCGGCGTTTTGCATGCTGATCTGGAACGGTATCGACGTGTGATCCATCGTCGTGCCGTCGGGCCTGGTTATTGCCTGTACCCGGGAGATGCCCGGAACACGGAAGACCCCCTTGGCCAGCCTGTCCAAGACCAGAAAGTCCGCCGGATTTCGCATGTCGTGGTCGGACTCGATCATCAAGATCTCCGGCTTCATCCGGGCCTGGGAGAAATGGCGATCCGCGGCCGCATAGCCTTCGTTGGCTGGGATGAATCCCGGCAGATACGCCCGGTCGTTGTAGTTGGTCTTGTATCCGGGCAGCGCGAGCAGGCCGACCAGGGCGATGGCGCACGTGGCGGCGAGGATCGGTAGGGGCCAGCGGACCACCACGGTGCCGACGCGTCGCCAGCCACGAGTCTTGAGCAGCCGCTTGGGGTCGAACAGGCCGAAACGGCTACCGACGTGAAGGACCGCGGGCCCCAGCGTCAACGCCACCGCCACCGCGACCAGCATCCCCACCGCGCAGGGGATACCCAGGGTTTCGAAGTAGGGCATCCGGGCGAACCTGAGGCAGAAAGTGGCCCCGGCGATGGTCAATCCCGAGCCCAGGATGACGTGAGCGGTCCCGCGGTACATGGTGTAGAAGGCCGCTTCCCTGTCCTCGCCGGCTTGGCGCGCTTCTTGGTAGCGCCCGATGATGAAGATCCCGTAGTCCGTACCGGCGGCGATCGCCAGCGAAGTGAGCAGGCTGACCGCGAAGGTGGAAAGCCCGATGGCCCCGGTGTGGCCGAGCACCGCGACGACCCCCCGCGCCGCCGTCAATTCGATCCCGACCGTGAGCAGCAGCAGAATCACGGTGATGAGCGAGCGGTAGACGAGGAGCAACATGAGGAAAATCACGGCGATCGTCACCGCGGTGATCCTGATCATGGATCTGTCGCCGCTGTGGTGCATATCGGCAACGAGCGGCGACGGCCCGGTGACATAGGCCTTGATCCCGGGCGGCGCGGGCGTTTGTTCGACGATTTTGCGGACCGCGTCGACGGACTCGTTGGCCAGCGGCTCGCCCTGGTTACCACCGAGATTCAACTGGACATAGGCGGCCTTGCCGTCGTTGCTTTGCGCGCCCGCGGCCGTGAGTGGATCCCCCCAGAAGTCCTGGATGCTCTGGACGTGTTTGTGATCGGCTCTCAACCGGCGAATCAGGCCGTCGTAGTACCTGTGGGCTTCGTCGCCGAGGGGCTGATCACCCTCGATGACGATCATCGCCACACTGTCGGAGTTCCCCTCCTTGAACGCCCGGCCGATCTCCTTCATCGACGCGAACGACGGCGCTTCCTTGGGGCTCAGCGAGACCGATCGCTCCTGGCCGACTTCTTCCAGCGACGGGACGAACACGCTGACGACCACGCACAGTGCCAGCCAGCCAAGGATGATGGGCACCGCAAAGGCGTGGATCATCCGCGCGATGAACGGCCTTTCGGGCTCGGTGCTGGCGCCGGGGTCGTTCGCGTATCTGGTAGTCACGCCGACTTCACCACGCAAAAGGTGTAGGCGTTGACCTCGTTGGAAATTCTCTCGGCTTTGACGACGCCGTCCACGGTGATCCGGCAGCCAATGCTGTCGCTATCCCCCTGCGCCACGATGTTTCCCATGACCGCCGCCAAGTTTGTCGTGATGTGCAACGACCACGGCAACACCGCTCCATCGATCCGCTGTGGCTCGGAATTGACGTCGAAATAGCTGATATCCGCGACGGTTCCGGGCGGTCCGAAGACTTCGTAAGTCAGCTGCTTGGGGTTGAATGGCTTCGTGCTTTCCAGGTTGCTGTCGGCGTACGACGGGCGCTTCTCGGAGGCGAAGAAGCCACGGACGCGGTACACGGTGAATCCCCCGACGATGACCACCGCCAAGATGACCAACGGAATCCAAATCCGCGACAGCACCCTGAGAATCTCGAGTCCCTTTCATCGGTCGACATTTCTACGGGCGGACGCTACGTCGCCCGCTGGCACGTGTGCAACTGCACATCACGGCGCACGACTATCGCACGTCGATCGCGATGCCCGCGGCGACTCCGCCGTGCGTGAAGACGTTGCGCGAGGCCGAAGCCACTGTGGTTCAGGCCGAGTCGGCAGCGCACCAAGCACAGCCAAGCCTTGCCTAAGTAAATCATGACCGGCTGGAATCGTTAACTCCTTCCCCTCGCGCACTGAAGTGTAACGCATATCACGTGCGTAACGGTAAGGTTTGCCGCTCCCAAATCACGCAATGTGCGTTATCCTCGGCCGGTGGCGCAACTTGCCTTTCGGCGCGCGCGCACCGAGGAAAACAAGCGCCAACGTGCGGCGGCGTTGGTGGAAGCCGCTCGCTCGCTGGCCCTTGAGACCGGTGTCGCGTCGGTGACGTTGACGGCGGTCGCGGGCCGCGCCGGGATTCACTATTCGGCGGTGCGCCGCTACTTCACCTCCCATAAGGAGGTGCTGCTGCATCTCGCCGCCGAGGGTTGGGTGCGGTGGTCGGACACGGTGTCCGCGCAGTTGGCGGAGCCCGGTCCGATGTCGCCGTCGCGGGTGGCGGAGACGTTGGCCAACGGTCTGGCCGCCGATCCGCTGTTTTGCGACCTGCTGGCCAATCTTCACCTCCATCTCGAGCACGAGGTCGACGCCGAGCGGGTTGTCGAGGTCAAACGGACCAGCACGACGGCCGTCCTCGCCCTGACGGGCGCGATCGAGCGGGCGCTGCCGGCGCTCGGGCGTGCGGGCGCCTTCGATATCCTGTTGGCCGCCTACTCCCTGGGGGCGACGCTGTGGCACATTGCCAACCCCCCGGAACGGCTCACCGACGCCTACGAGGAACCGGACGTCCTCCCACCGGAGTGGCAGCTCGACTTTGCTCCCGCGCTCACCCGACTGCTCACGGCTACCTGTATCGGGCTCATCTCGGAATCACCGGATAGGAGGTGACTGGCCGTGGTGCTGGACCGTACATCGCGCCGCGGTAGCGGCGCGCCATCTGCGACATGGACGACTCCGGCCGATGCCGGGCCGAGTCGTGGCGCCAGCGCTCGGATAGGCCCCGCGCCCGGCAAGCGGAAGGTGATTGGGCTGGCGAACTTTTCGGTTGCCAGCGTCCTCAAGCGGGTGTGGATCGTGCTGATCATCGCGATCGTCGTCGCGGTGGCCGGGTTTTGCGTGGCTCGGCTACGCACATTCTTCGGCGTGCATGACAGGGGCCAGATCACCAGCGGCATTTCCGATGACATCAAGCCGTTTAACCCCAAGCATGTGGTCTATGAGGTATTTGGCCCACCCGGGGCGGTAGCCAACATCAACTATCTGGACATCAACGCCCAGCCGCGCCGCGTGGACAATGCGCCGCTGCCCTGGACGCTGTCGGTCACCACGACACTTCCCTCGGTGAGTGTCAACGTGATCGCGCAGGCCGACGCCGACCAGGTCGGCTGCCGGATCATCGTGAATGACGTAGTCAAAGACGAAAGGTCGGCGAGCGGAGTGAAAGCTCAAACCTTCTGCATAGTGAAGTCCGCATGACCGTCAACCCGACCGCACAGCTTCCGACGAGCCCGAAATTCGCGCGGTTTGTGCACACCTTCGCGGTCCCGATCGTCTTGTTCTGGGTGGGACTTGTCGTCGTCCTCACCGTTTTCGTCCCGTCGCTGGACCAAGTCGGAAGAGAACACACGGTGTCGATGAGTCCCAACGATGCGGAGTCGATGCAGGCGATGAAACGCGTCGGCAAGGTGTTCAACGAATTCAGCACCGACAGCGCGATCATGATCGTCCTGGAGGGCGAGAAGCCGCTTGGCGATGACGCCCACCACTTCTACGACGAGCTGATCAGGAAGCTCTCGCGGGACACCAAGCACGTGCAGCACATCCAGGACTTCTGGGGGGATCCGCTCACCGCGGCCGGCTCGCAAAGCTCCGATGGCAAGGCCGCCTACGTCCAGGTGTACCTCGCCGGTAACCAGGGTGAGACGTTGGCCAACGAGTCCGTCAAGTCGGTGCGCCAGATCGTCGACAGCACGCCGCCGCCGCCCGGGGTCAAGGCTTATGTCACCGGCGCGGCGGCGCTGAATGCCGACCAGTCGTCGGCCGGTGAGAAGGGCGTCAAAAGGGTCACCGCGATCACCTTCCTGGTGATCATCGTGATGTTGCTGTTTGTCTACCGCTCCATTGTTACGGTGATTCTCACCCTGCTCATGGTCACACTTGAGCTGATGGCGGCCCGCGGCGTTGTCGCATTTCTGGGCCATAACGACATCATCGGATTATCGACTTTCGCGGTTAATCTGCTGGTGTTGATGGCCATCGCCGCGGGGACGGACTATGCGATCTTTGTCCTTGGCCGATATCAAGAGGCCCGTGGGCTCGGCCAGGACCGGGAAAAAGCGTTCTACACCATGTTCCACGGCACCGCGCACGTGGTAATCGGCTCGGGTCTCACCATTGCCGGTGCGATGTATTGCCTCAGCTTTACCCGGCTGCCCTATTTCCAGACGCTCGGCGTGCCATGCGCGGTGGGAATGCTGGTAGCCGTGGCTGCGGCGATCACGCTGGGTCCGGCCGTGCTGACCATCGGCAGTCATTTCGGGCTGTTCGACCCCAAGCGAACGATGAGGACGCGGGGATGGCGACGGGTGGGCACCGCGATCGTCCGCTGGCCCGGGCCGATTCTGGCGGTGGCGGTTGGCATCGCCTTGGTCGGGCTGCTCGCCCTGCCGGGGTATCGGACCAATTACGACAGCCGCAAATATTTGCCAGCCAGCACGCCGGCGAATATCGGATATGCTGCCGCCGACCGCCACTTTTCCCAAGCCCGGATGAATCCGGAATTGTTATTGATCGAGACCGATCATGATCTACGCAATCCGGCCGGCATGCTGGTATTGGACAGGATTGCCAGGGGCGTTTTTCACATTCCCGGTGTCGCGCGGGTGCAGGCAATAACGAGGCCGTTGGGAACGCCGATCGAGCATACTTCCATACCGTTCCAAATCAGCATGCAAAACACCACGCAGGTGGAGAACCAGCAGTATATGCACCTACGCATGGACGACATGCTCAAACAGGCCGACGCGATGCAGCAGTCGATCGACACCATGCAGCGCATGTACGACATCATGTCCCAAACCGTCGCCGTCACGCACAACATGGACAAACTGACGCAGGAAATGGTGGGTATTACGAACGAACTGCGGGATCACATCGCCGACTTCGATGACTTCTGGCGTCCGATTCGCAGCTACTTCTACTGGGAGAGGCACTGCTTCGACATTCCCATCTGCTGGTCGCTGCGATCCATATTCGATGCACTTGACGGTGTGGACCAGGTCACCGAGAAGCTGACGGAACTCTCCGGCCAATTGGACAAGCTGGATGTTTTGATGCCGCAAATGCTCGCCCAGCTGCCGCCGCAGATCGAGACGATGAAGACGATGAAGACAATGATGCTGTCCATGCACAGCTCGATGTCCTCGCTGTATGACCAGATGGACGTGATGAGTCAAAACTCGACCGCCATGGGTCAGGCATTCGATGCCGCCAAGAACGACGATTCTTTCTATATACCGCCGGAAGTATTCGACAACCCCGATTTCAAGCGGGGCCTGAAGATGTTCGTGTCGCCGGACGGGCACGCCGCTCGCTTCATCATCTCCCACGAGGGCGATCCGGCAACCCCCGAAGGGATTTCGCACGTCGACCCGATCATGAGGGCCGCGAAGGAAGCCATCAAGGGAACCCCGGTGGAGGGCGCCCATATCTGGCTTGGCGGCACCGCCGCGGTGTTTAAGGATATGCGCGACGGTTCCAAATATGACCTCATGATCGCGGGAATAGCCGCTGCCAGCTTGATTCTGATCATCATGCTGGTCATTACCCGAAGCCTGGTTGCCGCGATCACCATTGTGGGCACCGTGCTGCTTTCGCTTGGTGCATCATTCGGTCTTTCCGTGCTGGTCTGGCAGCATATTCTGGGCTTCGAATTGCACTGGATGGTGCTGGCGATGTCCGTCATTCTGCTTCTGGCGGTGGGATCCGACTACAACCTGCTGCTGGTGTCCCGCTTCAAAGAGGAAATCCATGCCGGTTTGAAGACCGGGATCATCCGGTCGATGGCCGGCACCGGCGCCGTGGTGACGAACGCCGGCCTGGTCTTCGCCGCCACCATGGCCTCGTTCATCTTCAGCGACCTGAAAGTCATCGGGCAGGTCGGCACCACGATCGGCCTGGGTCTGTTGTTCGACACGCTGATCGTGCGCTCGTTCATGATGCCGTCCATCGCCGCGCTGATGGGCCGCTGGTTCTGGTGGCCGCAGCAAGTGCGCACCCGCCCCGCCAGTCAGCTACTCCGGCCGTTCGGGCCGCGACCATTAGTGCGGGCCCTGCTGCTGCCCCCGGAGCCTGACCGCAACGGTGAGCCTTCCGGCGGTCAAAGCACCGACCGGTTGCCGACGGCCACACCTCACTACTGATCCAACGGCGCTAGGCCGCCCAACCGACCTCCAGGAGGTCATCCGGTCGCGCCGCGACACGAGTGCCGAACCCGCGGCTGGCGTGCTCGATCGTCGCGCGCAGCCACCCGGTGTCGGTCGTTGAGGCCCGCTCGAGCCGCATCCTCCGCACGCGCAGCGGAATCATCCGCAGCGAGACCAGTTCGCCGCGGCGGGGATCGGTGCGGGTCAGATACAGCAGCCTGAGGTCGGCGCGAAACGATTCGTGCCCGCCGATGCCCTCGTAGTCATCGATGACGTCACCGCAGCCGTAGAGGATCGGTTTGCCGCGGTATACCTCGATCGGCCTGGGATGGTGCGAGGAGTGTCCGTGAACGATGTCGACTCCGGCGTCGATCAGCCGGTGCGCGAATGCGATGTCGCTTGGCGCGATCGCATAGCCCCAATTCGATCCCCAATGCAGCGAGACGATAGCGACATCGCCGTCGCGTTTGTGCGCCAGCAGGCCCGCCGCCACGTCGTCGACGCCGGCCCGCTGCGAAGGTTCCCGGATCAGCCACACCCCGGGCCGGTCGCGGTGCGCGGCCCAGGATTCGGGTACGCCGGCGGTCTTCATGGCGATCGAGCCGACAAGGACCCGGTGCCCATCATGCGCGTTGACCACCGCGGGGCGACGTGCTGTGGGCAGGTCGGCCCCCGCCCCGACGCCCTGGATCCCTGTCCGGGTGAGACCCGCCACGGTATCGGTCAGCCCCGAGTGGCCGAAGTCGAGAATGTGGTTATTCGCGAGGGCGCACACATCCGGCCGTAACGCGGTCAGCGCTGGCACGTTCTCCGGGTGCATCCGATAGCACACCGTTTTGCGCTCTGCGAATTCACCGCCGGAGGTGATCGTGGTCTCCAGGTTGATCAACCGGACATCGGGGGCTACCTCCTCGAGGAGCTGCAGCACCTCGCCCCAGGGCCACCGCCAATCGACCGGGCGCGGGATCGGCCCGTTCGCCTCCTCGGCGAGCCGGACGTACTCCCGCGCGTCACGCACATACGGCTCGCGGAGCTCCGGATCGCCGGGATGGGGCAGGATCTGATCCACGCCCCGCCCGAGCATGACGTCACCACCCAGCAGCACCGTCACCACATCCGGTTCACCGGCCATGTCACCCCCACATTCGATCGTTGCCGCGCACCATCCACCGCCTCCCTCAAGGATGCGCCCAAAAGTCATTGCCCGCGCGCAACATCCGTAGATATCGCCCACGTCGAATACCCTCCCAAAGGCGTTGCCGGACAATGTATTAGCGTTTGCGGGCGACGATCATCGGGGTGCGGGCGGCGGTTACCACGGCGCTGCCGGCCGAATCGGGCGGCATTCCGGCGAATCCGCCCCGACCGTGGCCGCCGACCACGACGGCCCGCAAGCTCACGACCACATAAGGCCCGCAACTTCTATGCCCGCGGCAAGGCGATCGCCGAACCCGTTTTCGGCCAATTGCACACCCTGCAAACGCCGAGCAGCGGCTGCTTCTCGGGTTGGATCAGGCCCGCGGCGAATGGCTACTGCTGGCAACCTGCCACAACCTGCGCAAACTGCACGCCCACGTCGGCGTCACCGGACTGGCCGCCCTAGCCTGGCGATCGGCTGACCCGTGCGTCGTTTCCCGGGCGCCTGACGAACGAGTCTGTATCCACGGCGTCCAAACTGCATCCACGGCGCCGCGATATCGCGACTCGTCGCACTCAGCGCAGAATGAACACCCCACTCATTTTTCACCGAATCCCGCGTGGCGGAGAGCGACACCGGTTCATCCAATACATGACCTTCGACTCTCGCCAATCGCGGCCCGGCCACACACACTGCACACCATGAGCACACCTGAGGACACCGCCCAGAGCTGGCGCGACATGGCCGACCGGCTCACCGCTGCGCAGATCGCCCAGCTCGATAGGCTCGAACGCGACGAACCGCAGGCGCTGTTAGAGATGGCGCGGCAGTGGGCGGTCAAGAACATGACCGCCGCGGCGTCATTCGAGGATGTGCCACCGCCCGCCGGCGCCGTGCGCACGTTCGCCTGGCAGCTTGACAGTAACTGGTTCCGCGACTTCGAGGGCACCACACGCCGCGGTAGGCGGGCCCGGGTTCAGATCTGCGGCCGCCAGCAGGCCGACGGCTCGGCGCGGCGGTGGATCGCCGTGCATGCCCGCTACTTGGACGCGCTTGACGTGGTGGGGGCCCGCGAATTGGCGGCAGCGCTGAACGAAGCGGCCGACGAGATCGAGCGGCTCGGTTGACCCGCTCAGGCCGCGACGCGGTTATCGCTCAGCGATGGGCATGAGCATGCGCGAGGACCGATTGCACCGATGCCATTCGCGATCGCGCCCGCTCGTCGGCGTGCTTTTGTTCGGCGGCGGTGACGATGACGGCATCCGGGCCGGGAAACACCGTTGCCTCGTGTCCAGTGGTCAGCCAACGCACGACGTATGGCGGCTTGCCGTCCACCCCGCGCACCTCGGTGATCAGCCCGCGCTGATCGGCTCGCTCCGTCGCGCTGCCCTTGATCACCAACCAATCACCCACGTCAGCCTTCATTGCCGGACTCCCCTCGCGCACCGAGTTACCAACCCGATCCGACCACCCCGCGGCGGACGGCTGTAGAGACGGAAGTCCCTCAACAGCGGGTCGTTTGGCGCGGATGCTGACGTCCGCCCACCGCTGCTTTACAGCGTGGCCACGCCCCGCAGGATGTCCGTTACCTCGCATACCGGCGTCCCGCAGGTCAGGCAGTGCGGCACGCCGTAGCGCGCAAGCCGTCTCACCTCCAGCATGACTTGGGCCTCCAGGCTCCACAGGCAGGCGACGCACAGTATGCCGACGGCGTTCCCGTACGGGTCTAGCCCGGGTGTGTTGCATGCGTCGACGGCATGCAGATGCACGGTGTGCGTCGCCCGGTTGGTGCATCCAGCGTCCGATTGGCAGGTGATGTCGTCCCAGTCGAGGGTCATGAGCGTGTCGGGGATCTCGTTGCCGGGCGCGCGGCTGCTCATGCGGCGCGCTGCTCGGCCAGATGACGAGATATGCTGACGAGGCGCCGAACCGGCGGCAGCCACGTCAGGTCGCTGCCGCATCTGGTGAGCTGGTCAAGCCCGCTGAGCAGCGATGTCGCCGGCGGCGAATCGACAATGATCCGTTCGTCGAGGACGCGTCCCTTGGATTCGATCGTCAGCCGGTGCCTGTCTTGCGGAAGGCCATACCCATCGACCGTGGTCACCGGATCGAATTCGGTGGTCAGTACCGTGTCACCAAACTGCACCTTGGCATACCGGTGCCGGGCTGGCGAATGAGTTATGCGTTGCCAGTGGCTGGGCAACCCCGGCGGGGCGCCCTGCCCGGAAAGATCTTTGGTGATCGTTGAGTACATGGACACGCGCGTCGGGCCAATCCAGCTGTGTTCCCGAAGACCCGTCACGGATCCACCGCTGTCTCGGGTCGCGGTGAAGCGGCTGTACTCCATCGGGCCGGTCAAATACTGCTGCCATGCCGCGCGGGGCAAAAGACCCTCGAGTACCGAGAGCATGTGGATCCACTCGTAGCCCAGGACGTGGTAATCAGTGTCGGAGACGTCACTGAACCGCCCGGTCGGATTGTCGAGCCTGTGGTCCCTGGTAAAGGCGATTTCGATACTGTCGGGACAGCGGCCACCCGCGTGCGGCATCGCGGCACGCAACAGCGACACCACCCGTGAGTGGCGGTACAGCTGATTCACCATCAGGCGCGCCTGCGGGTGTTCGGCCAGCAGGCCCCGAATCTCGTCGATCTCTTGGCTGGAAAATGCCGGCTTTTCCAGCATGATTCGCGCATTCGGTTGCCACCTGAAGACGCTTCGCAGCGTGGATAGATGATCCGCCGTGGGATTGCTCACCACCCACATATCGACGTCGGACCTTGTCCGGCAAGGGATTTCATCGATCGCATGCCACACTTGCACGTCGACCGGGTGCTCGGCGGGCTGGGGATCTACGACGCTGACCTTGAACCCGGCGCGCCGCAGTATGCCGGCATCTAACTTGCCGGTCGTTCCGTAGCCGACGACTGTGACGTGCATGGAGAAGCCCCGGTGATGAGCAGTGCGGTGGGTGCCCCGCCGCGGTGAGGACCACCCTTCCGTCGTGGTGGGGCCTGGTCCATCCACCGAACAGCCCCTAAGGGGATGAATTGCCATGTCCCCCAATCGGGGGACATGGCGCCTCAACGCGCGATGAGTCGCGGCCTAGCTCCAGTTCCACACCGACATGTCGCCGGGTGGGTAGTTGTTGCACACCTCGGTGGACTTGGCGACAACGCCCTTGTTGTTGAAGAAAATCTTGAAGTGGTTGGGCCAGGCGAACCACAGCGGATCGCCGCCGGACCCGAGGGGTGGATAAAAGTTCTCCGAATAATCCCTGCGCTCCGCCGGTGACAACGAGAAGAACCAGTGGATCTTGTCGATCGTCGCCTGCTGGACGTTCGGGTGGTTGTTGAAGTCGATCATGTACCGCTGGTAGTACACCGGGCTGGTATCGCGGGTGGCCGCCAGGATCTGCTCGGCGTCGCAGGTGGTCGCGATCATGCGGCGCGGGATGGGAAAGTCCTCCGTGGAATCGGCCGCCGCGGTCTTCGGGAAGGTCACAGCGGCGATGGTGAGAGCGACAAAAACAGCGCCTGCGCGCAGGGCGATATTCGGCCGAGACATGGTAGCTACCGTAACACTTTCGGGGTTCTCATGAGCGGTCGGGGACTGATTCATAGCCCACCTTACTATCGGTCGCCATCAGTAACGATCACGTGCGCGGGGTCGGGCCGCAGCTCCGGCGGCGCCTGGCTGTAGTCGCCGAATGGGCCGTCGCGGCGCTCGACCGCGGCCCGCACTCCCTGGGTCTGCGCGACCCGGATGAACTCGAGCGCGTCGGGTGTGTTGCGCATCAGGCCGTCGAGAATGCCGCCCAGCATCTGGGTGGTCGCCAGGCCCATGTTCTCGTAGGCCTGGTTGACGATCAGCTTCTGCGCCCGCAACTGCGACAACGGGATCTGCGCCAGCTCGGCGGCGATCTCGGCGACGCGGGCTTCGAGTCGCTCGAATGGCACCGCCTCGTTGATCAGCTCGACCTCGGCGGCCTGGACGCCGGTCAGTGGTCGGCCGGTCAGCGAGTGCCATTTGACCCGGGCAAGGCTCAACCGGTAGAGCCACATCCCGGTCAGATAGGCGCCCCACATCCGGCTATACGGCGTGCCGATCACGGCGTCGTTGCTGGCGATCACGATGTCCGCGCACAGCGCGTAGTCACTGGCGCCGCCGACGCACCAGCCGTGCACCTGCGCGATCACCGGTTTCGATGCCCGCCAGATGGCCATGAACTTCTGCGTCGGCCCGGTCTCGCGCGCGGTGACCATCGCGAAATCCTTGCCCGGATCCCACCGTCCGTCGGTCATCATCGCGTCGCCCCAGTGCTGAAAACCGCCGCCGAAGTCGTAGCCGCCGGAGAACGCGCGGCCGGCCCCGCGCAACACGATGACCCTGATATCCCGATCGCGCTCGGCCAGCCCGACGGCGGCCTCGATCTCGTCGGGCATGGGCGGGACGATCGTGTTGAGGTGCTCCGGGCGGTTGAGCGTGATCGTGGCGACCGGACCGGCGGTCGTGTACAACAGCGTTTGAAAGTCGGGTGTCCGCATGTTCAGCGACGATATCCGCGTTCATCCACCCGTGGCACCGGGGTCGAGGGCTTGCACCACGCCACCGGTGACACCGGCGATGAACAGTCGCCCGGTCACCGGGTCCACGCCCAGCGAGTAGGGATTCTGCACGGTGGGAATTCGGGCGACTTCTTGAGGGGTTGGCTCGCTCAGGCTGTAGCCGATGACGTCATTGGTCCCCGAGGAGGCGACCCATAGGCGCTCGCGAGTCGCGTCGTAGGCGATGCCGTACGGTCCGCCCGGCTGTGGTGCGCTGCCGATTTCGTGGGGCGCCGGTAGCGGATCGAACACCCTGACGGTGTCGCCCCGAGTGTCGGTGGCGATCATGCGGCCGTCCCGGTCGGCGACCAGATGCGTGGGGCCGGCGCCGGCCTGGGTCGAGCCGACGACGGTCAGCTTCTCGGCGTCGTAAATCGTCAACGTGTTTTTCCGCGCATCGACCACGCCAACGGTGTTGCCGAAAGCCGCCAGCCCGGCAGGCTGGACGGTGTCGTCGAAGACCTTCACCGTCTCGTCGCCGCGCAGAACGCTCACCGTGCCGTCGCGTTCGTTGCCGACGAACACGGTCCCGTTGGACGCCGCCGCGGCGTCGTGCGGAAAGGTGCCGGTCGGGATCGACGGCAACGCTTTTCCCCGTGATCCGGCCGTTAGTTCCACCCGCACCAGGGC
The DNA here is from genome assembly GCF_010731535.1 of Mycobacterium lacus. NCBI lineage: Bacteria > Bacillati > Actinomycetota > Actinomycetes > Mycobacteriales > Mycobacteriaceae > Mycobacterium > Mycobacterium lacus. The sequence continues at coordinate 3,926,903 of NZ_AP022581.1, read as the reverse complement.
GTTGGCGGATTCCACCGGCACCAGGACCGGGCCGCCGGGCGCGGCCAGCTTGAGGTGGCGAGCGGGCCCGGGCAGCGGAACCCGCGCCGTGATGGCTACCGATTCGATATTGATCAACACCAGTTCATTGGGGAACCGAGTGGCGACCGCGACGGTGCGGGTCACTTCGTCGACGGCGACGCCTTCCGGGTAGGTGCCGACCGCAACCATGCGCCCGGACGGCGTGATGGTCGGCGGCGGCGCGAACTGCGGTTCGGCCGCCGGGGGAAATGTCTTTGTTCCCTTCTGGCCGCTGCGACGACCGCATCCGACCAGCACCGCCGCGGCGCCGACAGCCGCAAGTTTCAGGTGATCGCGCCGGTTCATCGCCGCGGCGACAACATCCGGTGCAGGAAGGCGAAACTCAGTGCCGACGTGAACGCGGCCTGCTCGTTGTCGGCCGCACCGGCGTGCCCGCCCTCGATGTTCTCGTAGTACCAGACTCGATGGCCCGCGGCCTCTAGGGCCGCCGCCATCTTGCGGGCGTGGCCCGGGTGGACCCGATCGTCGCGGGTGGAGGTGGTGAATAGCACCGGCGGGTAGGGGCGATCAGCCGAAATGTTTTGGTACGGCGAGTATTCGGAGATGAACTCCCAATCGGTCGGGTTGTCCGGATCGCCATACTCGGCCATCCACGACGCCCCGGCCAGCAACAGGTGATAGCGCCTCATGTCCAGCAGGGGCACGTCGCAGACCAGCGCGCCGAACTTCTCCGGGTACATGGTCAACATGATGCCCATCAGCAGCCCGCCGTTGCTGCCGCCCCGGGCGCCCAGCTGGTCGACGGTGGTTATGCCGCGGTGCACCAAATCGCTGGCCACGGCGACGAAGTCCTCGGCCACCTTGTGGCGGCCCTCGCGCATCGCCTGCGTGTGCCAGCCGGGCCCGTACTCGCCGCCACCCCGGATATTGGCCAGCACGTAGGTGCCGCCGCGGGCGAGCCACAGCCGGCCCAGCACGCCCGCGTACGCCGGCGTGTTGGACGTCTCGAAGCCGCCGTAGCCGCTCAGCAGCGTCGGGCCGGGCCCAGCCGAGTCGGCGGGCCGCACCACGAAGTAGGGGATCGATGTACCGTCCTCGGACGCCACGAAATACTGTGCCACGGTAATGTTTTCGGCGTCGAAGAACTCCGGCGCCGCCTTGATCTGGTCCAGCTGCCCGGTGCCAGTGCCACGCAGCAGCCGTGACGGCACGTCGAATCCGCTGGAGTCGAGAAAGAACTCGTCGCCGACGTCGTCGGCGGCGACGATCACGGTGTTGGTTGCCGCTGGGATACCCGACATCGGCTCGCGCTGCCAGTTGCCCGGTGACGATCGCAAGCCCGGCAAAGCGGGGCGCTGGGGGTATTTCCCGCCTGCGGGGGACGGGTCATCACCCAACGAGCCGAGGGTGACGATTTCGACACGGCTGGCCACGTCGGCCAGGGTAACGACCAGTAGCCGGTCTTTGGTAAACGCGTACTGGTGCAGCGCGGTGCGCTCGTCGGGTTCGAAGACCACGACCAATTCCGCTGTGCCGGCGAGGAATTCGTCGTAGTCAGCGGCCAGCAGCGAGCCGGCGGTGTAGGTCTTGGGGTCGAAGGGCGTGCCCCTGGACCAATCGCTGCGCAGCTCGATCAGCAGCCACTCGCGGTGCACCGACACGCTGGCGTCGGTGGGTGCGTCGATCCGAATCAACTCCGAGCCGCGCAGTTCGTAGACCTCGTCGTTCCAGAAGTCGAGGGCGCGCAGCAGCAGGGTCCGCTCGAAGCCGGGCGTCCGGTCCACGGACGCCACGACGCGGACGTCGGCGCTGGTCCCCTCGAAGACCGTTTCCGCGTCGGTCAGCGGTGTGCCGCGCCGCCATCGCTTGACGATCCTCGGGTAGCCGGATTCGGTGAGCGAGCCGGCGCCGAAGTCGGTGCCCACCAGCACGGTGTCCGGGTCGGCCCAGCTGACCTGCGACTTGGCCTCCGGCAGCCGGAACCCGTCGGCGACGAATTCGCGTGTCCGCATGTCGAATTCACGCAGGATACTTGCGTCCGAGCCACCCCGGGAGAGCCAGACCAGAGCACGTGTGTGATCCGGTTCGATGACATCCGCGCCGGCCCACACCCACTTTTGATTGTCGGCTCGGCCAAGTTCATCAACGTCGATCAGCACGTCCCAGTCGGGGGCGTCGGTGCGGTAGCTGTCCAGCGTGGTGCGCCGCCACAGGCCGCGCGGGTGGGCGGCGTCGCGCCAGAAGTTGTAAAGGTATTCGCCGCGGCGGCGCACGTAAGGGATCCGGGCGTCGGTGTCGAGCACCTCGAGCGCCTCGGTGCGCATGCGCTCGAATTCCGCATCGCACAGCTGTCCCAGCGTCGGTTCGTTGTGCGCGCGCACCCAATCCAACGCCTCCGCACCCGTGACGTCCTCGAGCCACAGGTAGGGATCACCGCTATCGTCGTGCGCTTCGGCCGCGTGAGAAGTCGTGGATGCCATGGAAAACAATTGTGGTCCCCGGCGGTAGTGTGAGTTGTATTACACGATCGAAAGAGGAGCCGAGCCGATGACTGTCTTTGCACGTCCGGGTTCCGCTGGGGCGCTGATGTCGTATGAATCCCGGTACGACAACTTCGTCGGGGGGGAGTGGGTCGCGCCCGTTCACGGCCGCTATTTCGAAAATCCGACGCCGGTGACCGGCCAGCCATTCTGTGAGGTGCCCCGCTCCGACGAGGCCGACGTCGAAAAAGCGCTCGACGCCGCGCACGCCGCCGCCCCCGCTTGGGGCAGGACCACCCCGAGCGAGCGGGCGGCGATCCTGACCAAGGTCGCGGACCGCATCCAGGAAAACACCGCCGCGCTGGCGCTGGCCGAAGTCTGGGACAACGGCAAACCGATCCGCGAGGCGCTGGCCGCCGACATCCCGCTGGCGGCTGACCACTTTCGGTATTTCGCCGCCGCGATCCGCGCCCAGGAGGGCTCGCTGAGCCAGATCGACGAGGACACCGTCGCCTACCACTTCCACGAGCCGCTCGGCGTGGTGGGGCAGATCATCCCGTGGAACTTCCCGATCCTGATGTGCGCCTGGAAACTGGCGCCGGCCCTGGCGGCGGGCAACACGGTGGTGCTCAAGCCCGCCGAGCAGACGCCGGCGTCGGTGCTCTACTTGATGTCGCTGATCGGCGATCTGTTGCCGGCGGGGGTGGTCAACATCGTCAACGGCTTCGGCGCCGAGGCCGGCAAGCCGCTGGCATCCAGCGACCGGATCGCCAAGGTCGCGTTCACCGGGGAAACCACCACGGGGCGACTGATCATGCAATACGCCTCGCACAACCTGATCCCGGTCACCCTGGAACTTGGCGGCAAGAGCCCCAATATCTTCTTCTCCGACGTGCTGGCCGCTCACGACGATTTCCAGGACAAGGCGCTGGAGGGGTTCACCATGTTCGCCCTCAATCAGGGCGAGGTGTGCACGTGCCCGTCGCGCAGCCTGATCCAGGCCGACATCTATGACGAGTTCCTGGAGCTGGCGGCGATCCGGACCAAGGCGGTCCGGCAGGGCGATCCGCTGGACACCGAGACCATGCTGGGTTCTCAGGCCTCCAACGACCAGCTGCAAAAGGTGTTGTCCTACATCGAAATTGGCAAGGGCGAGGGGGCCAAGATCATCACCGGCGGCGAGCGCGCCGAACTCGGCGGCGACCTGTCCGGCGGCTACTACATGCAGCCGACGATCTTTTCCGGCACCAACAAGATGCGGATCTTCCAGGAGGAGATCTTCGGGCCGGTGGTGGCGGTGACCTCGTTCCGTGACTACGCCGATGCGATCGGCATCGCCAACGACACCCTCTACGGCCTGGGCGCGGGTGTGTGGAGCCGCGACGGCAACACCGCCTACCGGGCCGGCCGGGATATCCAGGCGGGCCGCGTGTGGGTGAACTGCTACCACGTGTATCCGTCACATGCGGCGTTCGGTGGCTATAAGCAGTCTGGTTTCGGCCGGGAGGGCCACAAGATGGCGCTAGAGCACTATCAGCGGATCAAGAACCTGATGGTGTCCTACTCGGACAAGGCGCTGGGATTCTTCTGATGACCGGGCGGCAGAGCGCCCCTCCCGGGGTGCTCATCACCGCCGCCGCGGCCGCGTTGCTGGCCCGACTGCAGGACCGACACGGTCCGGTGTTGTTTCACCAATCCGGCGGCTGCTGCGACGGGTCGTCGCCGATGTGCTATCCGCGTGCCGATTTCCTCATCGGTGACCGCGACGTCCTGCTCGGCGTGCTGGACGTGGGGACCGACGGGGTGCCGGTGTGGATCTCCGGTCCGCAGTACCAGGCCCACTATCGGGGAGCCCAGCCCACCCAGCTGGTCATCGATGTGGTGCCGGGGCGCGGCGGCGGGTTCAGCCTGGAGGCACCCGAGGGGGTGCGGTTTCTCAGTCGCGGTCGGGTGTTCAGCGAGGACGAGAGAGCGCTGCTGCGGGCCGTGCCGGTGATCACCGGCGCCGACTACGAGCGCGGTAAACGCCCTTCGGTACGGGGCCATGTCGTCGCTGACAACGCGCCGGGAGGGTGCCCGGTCACTCGGCCGTAACCGCAGTAAGGTCGTACACCGTGATCCCGCTACCCCGATCATGGCTGTTGACCAGCGCCATGCTGGTGGGTAATGCGGTCGGCTTGTTGGTGGGGGTCGGCGCCACCGTGCTTGTCCATGAACGGCTCCGGCCCGACGTCGTCATGGCGCTGGTGGTCGGGATTCCCAGCGTGGTCGGGCTGCTGGTCATCCTATTTTCCGGGCGTCGATGGGTAACGATGCTGGGCGCGTTCATCCTCGCGCTGGCGCCGGGTTGGTTCGGGGTGCTCGTTGCGATCCAGGTGGCCTCTGGTGGCTGACAAAGGGGTTGACCAAGACCGCGAATCGGCGCCCGGTACCGAGCCCTTCGTGCCGGATTGGGATGACACGGGCCCGCGGCCCTCGCTGACGTTGAGCGGACGTGAACAGGAGGCGGCTCAGGCGCCCTCGACGGCCGAGACGGCCGCGGCCCCGGTCGCGGTGCCCGGCCGGTACCAGTATGTGAAGTGGTGGAAACTGCTGCTGGTGGTCCTTGGCGTGTGGCTCGCCGCCGCCGAGGTCGGGCTGATCCTGTTTTATTGGTGGTATCACACGCTCGACAAGACGGCGGCCGTGTACGTCGTCCTGGTCTACGTCGTCGCGTGCAGCGTGGCCGGCCTGATGCTGTCGATGGTGCAGGGCAGGCCGCTGATCACGGCGTTGTCGATCGGGGTGATGTCGGGGCCGTTTGCCTCCCTGGCCGCCGCGGCTCCGCTCTACGGCTATTACTACTGCGAGCGAATGGGTCACTGTCTGGTCGGCGTCATTCCGTATTGAAGGGCTGACTAGCCGTACCGAGGCCCGTTCCCGTTAGTGTGGTGGCCGTGACTCACTATGACGTCGTCGTTCTCGGAGCCGGTCCCGGTGGATATGTCGCAGCGATTCGAGCCGCACAGCTTGGTCTGAACACCGCAATAGTCGAATCGAAATATTGGGGCGGGGTCTGCCTTAACGTCGGCTGCATTCCGTCCAAGGCCCTGCTGCGCAACGCCGAACTCGTGCACATCTTCACCAAGGACGCCAAGACCTTTGGCATCAGCGGCGAGGCGAGCTTCGACTACGGGATCGCCTTCGACCGCAGCCGCAAGGTGGCCGAGGGCCGCGTCGCCGGTGTGCACTTCCTGATGAAGAAGAACAAGATCACCGAGATCCACGGTTACGGCCGATTCACCGACGCCAATACGTTGTCGGTGGAGCTCAACGATGGCGGTACCGAAACGGTCACGTTCGACAACGCCATCATCGCGACCGGCAGCAGCACCCGGCTGGTCCCCGGCACGTCGCTGTCGACGAATGTGGTCACCTACGAGGAACAGATCCTGTCCCGCGAACTGCCGGACTCGATCATCATCGCCGGAGCCGGCGCCATCGGCATGGAGTTCGGTTACGTCCTGAAGAACTACGGCGTCGACGTCACCATCGTGGAGTTCCTGCCGCGCGCACTGCCCAACGAGGACGCCGAGGTGTCCAAGGAGATCGAGAAGCAGTTCAAGAAGCTGGGCGTCAAGATCCTCACCGGAACGAAGGTCGAGTCCATCGCTGACGACGGTTCGCAGGTCACGGTGACGGTCAGCAAGGACGGCCAGTCGGAGGAGCTCAAGGCCGCGAAGGTGTTGCAGGCCATCGGATTTGCGGCCAACGTCGAGGGCTACGGGCTGGAGAAGGCCGGCGTCGAGCTGACCGACCGCAACGCGATCGGCATCAACGACTACATGCGCACCAACGTCGGCCACATCTACGCCATCGGCGACGTCACCGGGCTGGCAATGCTGGCGCATGTCGCCGAGGCCATGGGCGTGGTGGCGGCCGAAACCATCGCCGGCGCAGAGACTTTGGCCCTGGGCGACTACCGCATGTTGCCCCGCGCGACGTTTTGTCAGCCGCAGGTCGCTAGCTTCGGGCTCACCGAGCAGCAGGCCCGCGACGAAGGGTACGAGGTCCTGGTCGCGAAATTCCCGTTCACCGCCAACGGCAAGGCGCACGGCCTGGGCGACCCCAGCGGTTTCGTCAAGCTGGTGGCCGACGCCAACCACGGCGAGCTGCTCGGCGGGCACCTGATCGGCCACGACGTGTCCGAGCTGCTGCCCGAGCTCACGTTGGCGCAAAAGTGGGACCTGACGGCCAACGAGCTGGCCCGCAATGTGCACACGCATCCGACGATGTCCGAGGCGCTGCAGGAGTGCTTCCACGGCCTGACCGGCCACATGATCAATTTCTGAGTGGCCCATGGCTCGCGCCGAAAGCGTTGTGGGTGCCATCGGCGGTGTGGCCACCGGCTACGTCGTGTGGCTGGTGGCGATCTCGATCGGCGATGACCTCGCGACGGTGAGTGTGTGGAGTCCGACGGTGCTGATGCTGGCGGGCGTGCTGGCGATCGCCGCCGGGGTGTGGGGCTGGTGGCTGCGCCTGCGCGGCAACCACCTCTGGGCGGCGTTTGCCCTCGGCCTGCCCATTCTGCCCGTGGTGCTCACGTTGGCCGTGCTGGCCGACATCTACCTATGACCGGGGTTGTCCAACGGGATCTCCAGGGCGGTTATCGTCGCGGCGAGCCCGTCGTATTGGCTTGCCAGCATGCAGAATTCGATCAGCTGACGCCGGTCGAGGTGGGTGGCCAGCCGCTGCCAGGTACCGTCGCTGATCGACCGGTCCTTGACGAACTCGTCAGTCGCCCGCAACAGCGCCTCTTGTCGGGCGCTCAACACTCGCCGGGGCCCTGGACCGTCCGGAACGTCGGGCCAGGCGAAGATCGCGGCCTGCATGTTCGCATCGAGCCCCCGGCTGCGCGCCATCCGGCGATGATGCTGCAGTTCGTATTCGCAGGCGCGCAAGTGCGCGACCCGCAGGATCACCAACTCGGTATCGACTCGTGGCAGCCGCCCGCGCAGCAGTCGGCCGCCGTACACCAGCCAGGCCCAGAACAGCAGCTGGCGGTATCCCAGGGTGGTGAAGAGATGCATCTCCGGCGCCCCGACGGTGCGCGCGCCCAGCTTGGCCAGCACCCAGTTGACCGGCCCCAGCTGGCGGAACCCGCCCGGCGGGACACGGCCGACGGGGCCGGATTGGCTGCCGCTCACGCCTGCTTCACCAGGTAGGGCGACACCGTGCTGCGATGTTCGTCGAGATCGAGGGCGCGCCCCAGCGCGGGGAAGGCCCGCTGTGGACAGTTGTCGCGTTCGCAGACCCGGCAACCCGCGCCGATCGGTGTGGCTGCAAGGTTCCGGTCCCCCGACAAGTCGAGTCCTTCCGAGTAGACGAGCCGGTGAGCGTGGCGGAGTTCGCAGCCCAGCCCGATCGCGAAGGTCTTACCGGGCTGACCATACCGGGCCGCGCGGCGCTCGACGGTACGGGCCACCCACATGTAGTTGCGGCCGTCGGGCATCTCGGCGATCTGAACCAGGATCTTGCCCGGGTTGGCGAACGTTTCGTAGACGTTCCACAAAGGGCAGGTGCCGCCGTGTGAGGAGAAGTGAAAACCCGTGGCGGACTGGCGTTTTGACATGTTGCCGGCTCGGTCGACCCGGACGAACGAGAACGGTACACCGCGCATCGACGGCCGCTGCAGCGTCGACAGCCGGTGCGCGATGGTCTCGTAGCTCACCGAGTAGAACGCGGACAGCCGCTCGATGTCGTAGCGGAAGTTCTCCGCGACGTCGTGGAACTGGCGGTACGGCAGCACGGCTGCCGCGGCGAAGTAGTTGGCGAGTCCGAGCCGGGCCAGCGTGTGCGACTCCCGGCTGGTGAACTTGCCGTCTTCGACCATGCGGTCGATCAGGTCGCCGAACTCGAGATACGCCAACTCGGCGGCCATCTTGAATACCTGCTGACCCGAGGACAGGTGATTGCTGATTTCCAGCGTCTTGGTCTTGGGGTCGTAGCGGTGTAGCACCGTGTCGCCGAGGTCGATCCTTCTGTTGATGCGGACCCCGTGTACCTCGGTGAGCCGCCGGGTCAACTCGCGGGCCAGGTCGCCGTGATGCAGCCGCATCTGGATCGTCAAGTCTTCGGCGGCGGTGTCCAATTCGTGCAGGTAGTTCTGCCGTTGATAGAAATAGTCACGTACTTCCTCGTGGGGCATGGTGATCGACCCGCTGCCGCTGCCGTCGGAATACCGTTCCTCGGTGGCGGCGGCCAGCTGTGCGGTGGTGATTCGGTAACGCCGGTGCAGATTGACCACCGCGCGCGCAAAGGCGGGATGAGCCCCAACCAATTCGGCCACTTCGGTTGGGTCGACGTCGATATCCAGATCGCGGTCCATCGTCACCTCGCGGAGCTCGGCGACCAGCCGGGTGTCGTCCTGAGAGGCGAAGAAGGTGGCATCCACCCCGAACACCTCGGTGATCCGCAGCAGCACGGCCACCGTCAGCGGGCGGACATCGTGCTCGATCTGATTGAGGTAGCTCGGTGAGATCTCGAGCATCTGCGCCAGCGCGGCCTGGCTGAACCCGCGCTCGTTGCGCAGCTGACGCACCCGGGAGCCGACGAACGTCTTGGACACTCAACTGAGCGTACGCGCGGCTGTGAAGGCACGGTTAGCAGAGTTGGCATGGCCCGGCGATTGGTGTTTCGGGGACGTCATTGGCATGATTCGCACCGAAAGCCTGGGTCAACCTGGGAGGCGGACGAGGAGGAAACGGGGAGCGAAGCCGTGAGCCTGGACAAAGAGCTGATGCCGGTACCGGACGGTCACCCCGATGTATTCGACCGCGAATGGCCGCTGCGCGTGGGGGACATCGACCGCACGGGCCGCCTGCGGTTGGACGCCGCCTGCCGCCACATCCAGGACATCGGCCAGGACCAGCTGCGCGAGATGGGTTTCGAGGACACCCACCCGCTGTGGATCGTCCGGCGCACGATGGTCGACCTGATCCGACCGATCGAATTCCAGGACATGCTTCGGCTGCGGCGGTGGTGTTCCGGCACCTCGAACCGGTGGTGTGAGATGCGCGTCCGCGTCGATGGACGCAAGGGAGGTCTGATCGAATCCGAGGCCTTCTGGATCAACATCAACCGGGAGACCCAGATGCCGTCACGCATCGCCGACAACTTCCTGGAGGGCCTGCACAGGACGACTTCGGTTGATCGGCTGCGGTGGAAGGGCTACCTGAAGGCGGGCAGCCGTGACGATGCGACGGAAATCCACGAGTTCCCGGTTCGCGTCACCGACATCGACCTGTTCGACCACATGAACAACTCGGTGTATTGGAGCGTCGTCGAGGATTATCTGGCGTCCCACACCGAGCTGTTGCAGGCGCCATTGCGGGTGACCATCGAGCACGAGGCGCCGGTCGCGCTCGGCGACAAGCTGGAGATCATCTCGCACATTCATCCGGCCGGATCTACCGATCAATTCGGCTCTGGACTGGTTGACCGGCCTGTTACAACGCTCACATACGCGGTCGGCGACGAGACGAAAGCCGTCGCTTCGCTGTTCAACATCTAACGGGACAAGTGTCCCGGTAAATTGCGGGTTTACCTGCACATTCTGGTCACCGAGCGGTAATTTCTGAAACGGTTCAGTAAATTCTTGCCTTCGCAAAATTCGCAAAATGACCGCAAGTCATAGCGGAAATTTGCAAGTGAAACGGGTAGACCAGCGTGAATGAGCTATGCCATCGTCGAGTTAGCACACCAGTGAAGTTGAGCCATCGCACTAGCTGGTTGGTGCGGCTTTAAGCAACTTAGCCATCCTCGTTAAGGAGTTATCGATGTCTGTCGTTGGCACGCCGAAGAGCGCCGAGCAGATCCAGAAGGACTGGGACACCAACCCCCGATGGAAGGGCATCACTCGCACCTACACCGCCGCGGACGTCGTTGCCCTGCAGGGCAGCGTGGTCGAGGAGCACACGCTGGCCCGCCGCGGCGCCGAGGTCCTGTGGAGCCAGCTGCACGACCTGGAGTTCGTCAACGCGCTGGGCGCGCTGACCGGCAACATGGCCGTCCAGCAGGTGCGTGCCGGGCTGAAGGCCATCTACCTGTCGGGCTGGCAGGTCGCCGGCGACGCCAACTTGTCCGGCCACACCTACCCCGACCAGAGCCTGTACCCGGCCAACTCGGTCCCGCAGGTCGTCCGTCGCATCAACAACGCGCTGCTTCGCGCCGACGAGATCGCCAAGGTCGAGGGCGACCGGTCGGTGGACAACTGGCTGGTCCCGATCGTCGCCGACGGCGAGGCCGGCTTCGGCGGTGCGCTGAACGTCTACGAGCTGCAGAAGGCCATGATCGCCGCGGGCGTCGCGGGTTCGCACTGGGAGGACCAGCTTGCGTCGGAGAAGAAGTGCGGTCACCTCGGTGGCAAGGTGCTCATCCCGACCCAGCAGCACATCCGCACGCTGACCTCGGCTCGGCTGGCGGCCGACGTCGCCGACGTCCCGACGGTGGTGATCGCCCGGACCGACGCGGAGGCGGCCACCCTGATCACCAGCGACGTCGACGAGCGCGACCAGCCGTTCATCACCGGCGAGCGCACCAAGGAAGGGTTTTACCGGGTCCGCAACGGCCTCGAGCCGTGCATCGCCCGGGCCAAGGCGTACGCGCCGTACTCCGACCTGATCTGGATGGAGACCGGCACGCCCGACCTCGAGCTGGCGGCCAAGTTCGCCGAGGGCGTCAAGGCGGAATTCCCGGACCAGATGCTGGCTTACAACTGCTCGCCGTCGTTCAACTGGAAGAAGCACCTCGACGACGCGACCATCGCCAAGTTCCAGAAGGAGCTCGGTGCGATGGGCTTCAAGTTCCAGTTCATCACCTTGGCCGGCTTCCACGCGCTCAACTACTCGATGTTCGATCTGGCCTACGGCTACGCCCGCAACCAGATGACCGCGTACGTCGAGCTGCAGGAGCGCGAGTTCGACGCCGAGGAGCGTGGCTATACCGCGACCAAGCACCAGCGCGAGGTCGGTGCCGGTTACTTTGACCGGATCGCCACCACGGTGGACCCGACTTCGTCGACGACCGCGCTGACCGGCTCCACCGAAGAGGGCCAGTTCCACTGAGCTAGTCTGCCGAGGCTAGTCTGCCGAGCAGACGCGGAATCGCACGCTTGCAGCCCAATTGATGCGATTCTGCGTCTGCTCGCGCGTTTGAGGAGGAATAGTGAGCAACGCAGCCATCCAGCGAGTTGGGGTTGTCGGGGCCGGGCAGATGGGGTCCGGCATCGCCGAGGTCTCCGCGCGGGCCGGCGTCGAAGTGACCGTGTTCGAGACCACCGACGCGCTGATCACTGCGGGACGCAACCGCATCGTGAAGTCGCTAGAACGCGGTGTCAGCGCCGGGAAGGTGACCGAGCGTGAGCGCGACCGCGCACTCGGCCAACTGACCTTCACGACCGACCTGGCTGACTTGGCCGACCGGCAACTGGTGATCGAGGCCGTCGTCGAGGACGAGGCGGTCAAGGCCGAAATCTTCGCAGAACTCGACCGGGTTGTCACCGATCCCGACGCGGTGCTGGCGTCGAACACCTCCAGCATTCCGATCATGAAAATCGCCGCCGCCACCAAGAACCCACAGCGCGTCCTTGGCCTGCATTTCTTCAACCCGGTACCGGTTCTGCCGCTGGTCGAGCTCGTCAGCACGCTGGTCACCGACACCGCCGCCGCCGCGCGCATAGAAGAGTTTGCCAGCACCGTCCTCGGCAAACAGGTCGTGCGCTGCTCCGACCGATCCGGCTTCGTGGTGAACGCGCTGCTGGTGCCGTACCTGCTCTCGGCGATCCGGATGGTCGAGGCCGGGTTCGCCAGCGTCGAAGACGTCGACAAGGCCGTGGTTGCCGGGCTCTCGCATCCGATGGGCCCCCTGAAGCTTTCCGACCTTGTCGGCCTGGACACCCTGAAACTGATCGCGGACAAGATGTACGAAGAATTCAAGGAGCCGCACTACGGTCCGCCCCCGCTGTTGCTGCGGATGGTCGAGGCCGGACTGTTGGGCAAGAAGTCGGGCCAGGGTTTCTATACCTACTGAGGCGGCGGCCTTCCGCCCTGGCTACTTTTCCAGCGTGAACTGGGCGATGTCGGTGTAGCCCTCACGGAACAGCTTCGCGCAGCCCGTCAGGTACTTCATGTACCGGTCGTACACCTTCTGCGATTGGAGCGCGATGGCCTGCTGCCTGTTGGCTTCGAGCGCGGCGGCCCACATGTCCAGGGTCCTCGCATAGTGCAGCTGTAGGGACTGGATACGGGTCACCTTGAAACCGACCTTTTCGGCGTGCTCCTCCACCGTTGGGATCGACGGCAGCCAACCGCCCGGGAAGATTTCGGCCAGGATGAATTTGGTGAAGTGAACCAGCTCGTGGGTCAGCGTCAGGCCCTTTTGCCTGGCTTCCCGGAAGGTGGGGCGCACGATCGTGTGTAGCAGCATCACGCCGTCCGACGGCAATGCCCGATACGCCACCTCGAAGAAATGGTGGTAGCGCTGGTGGCCGAAGTGCTCGAACGCGCCGATCGAGACAATGCGGTCGACTGGCTCGTGAAACTTCTCCCAGCCCTCTAGCAGCACTCGCCTGGTGCGCGGGGTGTCCAGCTCGTCGAACATCGTCTGGACGTGGGCGGCCTGGTTCTCCGACAACGTCAGGCCGACGACGTTGACGTCGTACTTCTCGATGGCCCGTCGCATCGTGGCGCCCCAGCCGCAGCCGATGTCCAGCAGAGTCATCCCGGGCTCGAGCTTCAGCTTGCCCAGCGCCAGGTCGATCTTGGCGATCTGGGCTTCTTCCAGCGTCATGTCGTCACGTTCGAAATAGGCGCAGCTGTAGGTCTGGGTGGGGTCCAGGAACAGCCGGAAGAAATCGTCGGATAGGTCGTAGTGGGCTTGAACGTTTCCAAAATGCGGCGTGAGCTGCACGGACATAACGAGATGGGCCTTTCTGTGTCTCGGAGGCGCTCAGACAATTGCCAACGACGCACTCTGCCTTGCCCCCGATGCATCTCATGCATGCTAGCCGCTGCAGGCGGTCCTGGTCTCTTCCTGACCCAGACTTCACGTCACCGACGGCTCACAATGCGCGCAGGATGGCGCCGATCGCGAGGCCCACGACCAGCAGTACACCGGCCTGACGCACGTGCACCCACGCCAGTGCCGCATACCACAGCGGCCACACTGGAAACTCCGGTGGCGGCTGGTCGGGCCGCTGGCGCCGGAAGTGCGGCCACACCTTGGCCAGCCGGGGCAGCGCCAAAGCGACCAGCAGGGCGGGCCACGGCATGGCCTCCACCGCGACGTCGACGACCACCAGCACGTAGAACCCGAGCATCATTGCCAGCGTCACGGTGCGGGCGCGGGACTCGCCGAGCAGGACCGGCAGTGTTCGGATACCAAGCGGTTCGTCATACGGAATCTTGTCGATGTGCTTGCCCATCAACACCGTGGTGCATAGCAGGCCATAGGGCAGCGACGCCAGGACGATCTCCCAGCCAACCGCGCCCACTGCCGAGTAGTACGTGCCGCACACCATCAACGGACCCCAGACGACGAAAACGTCGGGCTCGCCGAGCCCGCGCTTCTTCAGCCGTAGTGGGGGCGCCGTGTAGGCGACGCTCAACGCGAACCCGCTCAGCGCAAAGGCGACCACGGGCCAGCCCCTGGCAAGCGCCAGCGTGATGAGGATCGCCAGGTCGGCGAGATTGACCAACAGGATTGCCAGGCCCAACGTCCGGCGCCCGATCAGGCCCGACAGCACCGGGTGCGGGGCGTAGCGGGCACGGGGGTAATTGGCGCTGTCGGTGCCGACCCGGGTGTCGTAGAGGTCGTTCATCAGGTTGTTGGCTGCATGCGCGCATGTGATCCCCACCACGGCCAGGACGAGCCAGCGCCAATCCAGGCCTGGCTTGCCGACCGCGAGCAGCGCCGCGACCAGGCCAGCGACCAGGGTCATCGGTAACACCGCCGCGCGGGTCACGACGAGCCAGCGCGTGACGCCGTCGATCGGTCCATCGGGCGGGGGATTGGTGGTGCGAAGTGCGTATGCCCACGACCTCAGCCGTGAACTCGCCCTCAGCTCAGACATTCCTCAAGCCTAGGCCGGCGACGGTGAGCGCCGGAACGGCGCGAGTGAGGAGCCGGGCAATCAAGCCTAGGCCGGCGACGGCGAGCGCCGGAACGGCGCGAGTGAGGAGCGGGCAATCAAGCTTAGGCCGGCGCTTAGCCGTCGCGCGGCGGGACAATCGGAGACGGATGCGGCTCCGCGCGGAACTTCTCCAGCGATCCGCCGACCTCGACGATTCCTTTCAACGCGTTCCAACTGAGCATGGTCAGGTAGTCGATCAGCTCGTCGCGGCTCATTCGCGGATCCGACATCCACGAGTGGGTGGCCAGCTGCACGCCGCCGACGATCAGGTAGGCCCATGGCTCCACTCCGCCGGTGTCCATCCCGGCCTGTTGCATGCGGCGGCGCATCATCACCGCGAGCATGCGGGCGATGATCCGCTCCGAGTCGGCAATCACTTTGCTCTTGCTGGCCGAGCTGTTGGCCATCACGAACCGGTACGGCTCCGGCTCGGCCGCCACGGTTTCGACGTATACCCGGATGATTTCGCGGGCCAGGTCGAAACCGTCGAGATTGGACGATAGCGCCGCGGCCATGTTGGGAATCAGGGTGGTCTGCGTGAAGCGCATCATCACCGCGGTCGTCAGGTCGTTCTTGTCGACGAAGTAGCGGTAGAGCACGGTCTTGGAAACGCCGATCTCCGCCGCGATCTCGTCCATGCTCAAGAAGCGGCCGTGCCGGCGGATCGCAACGATTGTGCCGTCCACCAGCTCATTGCGGCGCTCCACCTTGTGCTGGTGCCAGCGCCGCTTGCGACCATCCGTCTTCACGGTCCGGGCCTGGATTTGCTCTGCCACTTTGCGGGTTCCAATTCATCAGACGCCTCGATACTACGGTTCCCCAGGGCCCTTTTGGCACACCGGCCGCATGTGCCGTGGCTGACGAGAACAGTCCCGTCACGTTAACTGGTGTCCCCCCATAGCGGATGATGGTGTGGTGGCACACAGAGCCTCACAGTGGGCACGGGCGTCCGGCTCGCCGACGCCGGCGCTGGACGTGCGGACGCCACCGACGTCGGCGCGGCGCGCCCACCCGTCCTTCGCGGAGTCGTTCGCCGGGGCTGATCCGGAGGCGGATGCCGAGCGGCGAGTGGCACTGCGCCGGATGAAAGTAGTGGCACTGAGCTTTTTGGTCGGTGCCACCGGCGCCTTTCTGGCCTGCCGCTGGGCGCAGGCCCACGGCGTCACCGCGGCTTGGGTTGGTTATGCCCGGGCCGCCGCCGAGGCCGGCATGGTGGGTGCTCTGGCGGACTGGTTCGCCGTTACCGCGCTGTTCAAGCATCCGTTGGGCATACCGATCCCGCACACCGCCATCATCAAGCGAAAGAAAGACCAGCTGGGCGAGGGCCTGGGCACGTTTGTGCGGGAGAACTTCCTGTCGCCGCCCGTCGTGGAGACCAAGCTGCGTGACGCGCAGGTGCCCAGCCGGCTGGGTAAATGGCTGTCCGAGGCCGCACACGCTCAGCGGGTCGCGGCGGAGGCAGCGACGGTGCTACGGGTGCTCGTTGAGCTGCTGCGCGACGAGGACGTCCAGCACGTGATCGACCGCATGATCGTGCGCCGTATCGCCGAACCACAGTGGGGCCCGCCGGCGGGCCGGATGCTGGCGACGCTGCTGGCGGAGAATCGGCAGGAGGCTCTGATCCAGTTGCTGGCGGACCGGGCATTCCAATGGTCGCTGAACGCCGGAGTGGTCATCCAGCGGGTGGTGGAGCGCGACTCGCCGAGCTGGTCGCCGCGATTCATCGACCACCTTGTCGGCGACCGCATCCACCGTGAGTTGATGGACTTCACCGACAAGGTGCGCCGCAACCCCGACCACGAATTGCGTCGTTCGGCGACCCGCTTTCTGTTCGAATTCGCCGACGACCTCCAGCACGATCCGGTCACTATTGCGCGCGCCGATGACGTCAAGGAGCAGCTGATGGCGCGCGACGAGATCGCCAACGCCGCCGCGACGGCGTGGAAGACGCTCAAACGATCGGTGCTCGAGGGTGTGGACGACCCGTCCAGCGCGCTGCGCACCCGCATTGCCGACGCGGTGATTCAAATCGGGGAATCGCTGCGCGACGATGCCGAACTGCGCGACAAGGTCGACAACTGGATGGTGCGGGCCGCCCAGCACCTGGTCTCGCAATACGGGGTGGAGATCACCGCGATCATCACCGAGACGATCGAACGCTGGGACGCCGAGGAAGCCAGCCGACGCATCGAACTACACGTCGGTCGCGACCTGCAATTCATTCGGATCAATGGGACCGTGGTGGGTGCGCTGGCGGGGCTGGTGATCTACGCCGTCGCGCAATTACTGTTCTGAGGTGCTAACAAGCGCTTGCAAAAGCAAGCACCTGGCCGTACGCTGTTGCCGGTAAGCACCACGTCCAATGCATCAAGGAGGGCGCGCAATGGCCGCGGAGGAGAAGCTGGCGACCAAGGTGTCCAGTGCGGCCTCCGACATTGGCAGCTTCATCAGGTCGCAGCGCGAGACGGCACACGTCTCGATGCGGCAGCTTGCCGAACGGTCCGGTGTCAGCAATCCGTACTTGAGCCAGGTAGAGCGCGGATTGCGCAAGCCGTCGGCCGACGTCCTGAACCAGATCGCGAAGGCGTTGCGGGTCTCCGCTGAGGTCCTCTACGTGCGGGCGGGGATTCTCGAGCCCAGCGAGACCAGTCAGGTTCGCGACGCGATCATCACCGACACCGCGATCACCGAGCGTCAGAAGCAGATCTTGCTGGACATCTACGCGTCGTTTACCCAGCAAAACGAAGCTATCCGTGAGGAGTGTCCGAGCGATTCGACATCGACGACCGATTAGCCCGTTGGCTGGAACCGAGCCGTCGAACCCCGGCAGTCAATGTCGCGCGAATGGTGCCGGTGGGGTCTAAAGCGCCGGCCTATCCACCAGCGGGGAAGTCGCCAACACCGGCGACATGACAAGAACTCGACCAGCAACCGACCCGATGAATCAGGAGGTTCTCCGCAAGTCGCGTGCCACGTCAATCCGCGGGTCTTGACTCTCCTCTCGGAGGAGCCGACGCTTGCCTCAACTCCAGACCACAGACGCAACAACACGGATAACGGAAAACAAATAACGAAAACAAACAGCGAAAGGAAAAACCATGGCCGAAAGCTCGAACATCGAGGATCTGCGGGCTCCGTTGCTTGCTGCGCTGGGCGCGGCCGACTTGGCCCTGGCCACAGTCAACGACTTGATCGCCAACCTGCGTGAGCGTGCCGAAGAGACCCGTTCCGACACCCGCAGCCGGGTCGAGGAGAGCCGCGCTCGCCTGTCCAAGCTGCAGGAGGAGCTGCCCGAGCAGATCACCGAGCTGCGCGAGCGGTTCACCGCCGAGGAGCTGCGCAAGGCCGCCGAGGGCTACCTCGAGGCCGCGACCAACCGGTACAACGAGCTGGTCGAGCGCGGCGAGGCCGCCCTCGAGCGCATCCGCAGCCAGTCGGCCTTCGAGGACGCGTCGGCACGTGCCGAGGGCTACGTGGACCAGGCTGTCGAGTTGACCCAGGAAGCGCTGGGCACCGTCGCCTCGCAGACCCGCGCGGTTGGTGAGCGTGCCGCCAAACTGGTCGGCATCGAGCTGCCCAAGAAGGCTCCGGCCGCCAAGAAGGCTCCGGCCGCCAAGAAGGCTCCGGCCAAGAAGGCCGCCGCGAAGAAGGCGCCTGCGAAGAAGGCTTCGGCCAAGAAGGTCACCCAGAAGTAGGGCCGGAAACCAATCGACTCCGAGTCGCCCTGTTGGGCGGCTCGGAGTCGACGTTTGGGAGGGTCCCCGCATAGTCTTAAGACGTGAGTCACCTCGTGGGTACCGTCATGTTGGTCTTGCAGATCGCCGTCCTGGTGACGACGGTGTATGCGTTTGTGCATGCGGCGCTGCAGCGACACGACGCCTATACCGCCGCCGACAAGCTGACCAAGCCGGTTTGGTTGATCATCCTGGGCGTGAGCGTGGCGCTCACGTCCATCCTGGGTTTCGTTTTCGGCGTGCTTGGGATCGTCATAGCCGCCTGTGCAGCGGGCGTGTATTTGGTCGATGTGCGGCCCAAGCTTCTCGACATTCAGGGCAAGTCGCGCTAACGGGATGAAAGCGCTCGTAGCCGTGTCGGCGGCGGTGTTTGCGCTGCTCGGCGCCGCCCCAGCGGCGGCTGATCCAGGGGCCGAACCGGACACCGGCGTGTCGACCCCCCGGTATTCGCCCCCGTTTGTCGACCACACCGAATGGATGCACTGGGGTCGCATGACCAGCCTGCGGGTGTATCCGACGCCGTCTGGGCGTGTGGCTGCCCGGCAGCTCGGGACGGGCGCGGCCGCCGACGAAGCCTGGGCCGAGGTGCTCGCGCTCTCACCGGACGCCGACACCCCCGGCCTGCGCGCTCAGTTCGTCTGCCACTGGCAGTTCGCCGAAAGCGCGCAACCCGGCAAAGCCAGCTGGAACCTCGAGCCGTGGCGGCCGGTTGTCGACGACTCCGAAATGGTCGCGTCCGCATGCAATCCGGGCGGCCCCTCAGAGCCGTTCTAGTGGCGAGCCAACACACGCGGGGGCGGCTGGCCGCACTGATCGACCACACCCTGCTCAAACCCGAGGCGACCAATGCCGATGTGGCCGCCTTGGTCGTCGAAGCCGCCGAGCTCGGCGTCTACGCGGTATGTGTGTCGCCGTCGATGGTCCCCGTCGCGGTCGCGGCCGGTGACGTGCGGGTGGCGGCGGTGGCGGGTTTCCCGTCGGGCAAGCACCTGTCCGCCGTCAAGGCCCACGAGGCCGCCGCGGCCGTGGCGTCCGGCGCCAGCGAGGTCGACATGGTCATTGACATCGGAGCGGCGCTGGCCGGGGACCTGGACGCGGTCCGGGCCGATATTTTGACGGTGCGTGCCGCGGTGGCCGGGGCCGTGCTCAAGGTGATCGTGGAGTCGGCGGTGTTGTTGGCCCGGGCGGACGCCCACACGCTGGCGGCGGTGTGCCGCGCAGCCGAAGAGGCCGGCGCCGACTTCGTCAAGACCTCGACCGGGTTTCATCCCGCGGGCGGGGCGTCGGTGCGTGCCGTGGCGTTGCTGGCCGAGACGGTCGGGGGGCGGCTGGGGGTCAAAGCCAGCGGTGGCATCCGCACCGCCGCCGACGCCATCGCGATGCTGGACGCCGGCGCAACCAGGCTGGGCCTATCCGGCACCCGAGCGGTGCTGGACGGGCTCGGCCAGGCCTGACCCGTCAGATGTTGGCGAAGCAGGGGTTTTGGCTGCCGGCGGGGATGGTGGCGTCGCGGGTGGAGAAGTGGCTCACCACGCCCGTCGAGGTCACCTGCACGCTGTCGGCGTGAATACCCAATGGGTAGTTCTTGGTGAGATTGGAGGTGAAGTCGTTCAGCGTCGACTGCACGGTCTCTCTGGGCATCGAGAAGCCGAGGGTGTTGAAGCTGAGGATCTGCAGCTCGATGCCGTTGCCGGCCACCACGGGCTTGGCGGTGATGTCGTTGAGCATGCCCTTCAACTCGACGGTTCCGTCCTTGGGGTGAGTGGTCACGCTGCTGGTGACGAAGGCGCCCAGAACCGGAACCGCGTTCTGCACTGACTCCTTGATGCCCTCAGAGGTCCACGTGATGGTGGCATCCAGCGCGCCAATCGTGCCCTTGGCGGCCGGGGTCGACTTCAGCTGGACATTCTGAATCGTGATCTGGATCTTCATGCCCTTGGCGTCGCGGATCTGGTTGCCCGCGGTCTCCACCGAGATGTTGGTGAAATGCTTCGTGGCGACCTGCCACAGGACCAACGGCGCCACCCCGAAGGACGCGGTGGCTTGATCCTTGACCTCGCATGCCACCGCCTGGGCGACCTTGGTGTTCGCTCGATTACGGACGTACAGCTCGGCGCCGATCAGCCCGGCGACGACCAGCGAAACCACGATGATCAGGACCAGCGCGATGGATAGTGGGTCGCGGAGGCGTCGTTTGGTCTTCACGGCTGCCGGCTCTTCTTCCGGCGCGGCGAGCTGAGTCGTTGGGCCCGCGGGTGGCCTGGGCGGAGGTGGATTGCCGGGCCGCTGCTGGTTGGCATTGGCCGCAGCCAGGTGCTCAGTTTGCGAGTCCGCCAGCGGTACCGGCTCGACGGGTCGAGTCGGAGGTTCCGCGGCTCGGCCGCCCTGGGGCTCGCCGGTGTGCAGCCGCTGGGTTGAGGTCTCAGGCGGTGCCGGTGGTTGACCGAGGGGATCCCACCCGCTTGCGGGGGACGGACCTTGACTGCCAGGACGTGCCCACACCGTCGGGTCGTTCGGTGGTCCTTGCGGGTTGGTCACCTACGCGATTGTGCCTCATCAATCTGAACGAAGCTTGAGCGGTTGCGTAGCACCGCGATGTTGTCGCGAGCCGCGGCCACGCTGTCGGGGTCGATATCGGCGACCACCAGCTGCGGCTGAGAGCCGGCCGAGGCCACCACCTCGCCCAGCGGTGAGGCCACCAAGCTGCCGCCCACGCCGAGCGGCGCTCCCGGGCCGGATAACGGGCTGCCGGGATCGGCCTGACCGGCCGCGGCAACGTAGCTCATCGAGTCCAACGCGCGGGCCCGGGCCAGCAGGGTCCACTGCTCGAGTTTGCCCGGACCCGAACCCCAGGACGCGCAGACCGCGATGAGCTGTGCCCCGCGCCGGGCCAGCTCGGTGTAGAGCGCCGGGAAGCGAATGTCGTAGCAAATGGTTAATCCCACGTGGACGTCGTCGACCGAGATCACCACCGGTTCGTGTCCAGGTGCGACGGTGCGCGACTCGGTGAAGCCGAAAGCGTCATACAGGTGGATCTTGTGATAGTGGGTGTCCGGCTGGTTTGGTGTGCCGGGCCCGGCCGCGATCAGCGTGTTTGTCACCCGCCCGTCGTCGGCGGGGGTGAACATCCCGGCGATCACGGTGATGTCGGCCTCGGTCGCGATCCGTCGGACGCCGTTTGCCCAGGGGCCGTCGACGGGTTCAGCGATCGGTCCCAGCGGGACGCCGAACCGGCACATGGTCGCCTCGGGGAAGACCACCAGCTTCGCGCCGGCGTCGGCGGCCCGGGAAGCGTACTCGCCGACCAGCGACAGGTTTGCCGCTGGATCGGCGCCGCTGAGGATTTGCGCCAACGCGATCCGCATGCGCGCCAGCTTAGGCCCGGCGACGATACGCGCCGCTTGCGGCGCGAGAAGGAGCTGGGCAATCCAGCTTAGGCCCGGCGACGATACGCGCCGCTTGCGGCGCGAGAAGGAGCTGGGCAATCCAGCTTAGGCCCGGCGACGATACGCGCCGCTTGCGGCGCGAGAAGGAGCTGGGCAATCCAGCTTAGGCCCGGCGACCCGAAGCATCCGAGCGCGCCGCTGGCGGCGCCTCAGGCGTTGTTCATAATCCATTGCGTGGTGAAGCGCTGTTCTGCGGCCACCAGGTTGGCTAGTTGGGTACCGATCATCCTTTCCAGCTTGCCGCCGATGATCGGGACCCGGACATGGATGCTGACCCAGTAGGTCAGCCGTGCGCCGCCCGATTCGGCGATTGGGGCGAGCACCGCGGTACCCGTCAGATGAACAGGAGCATCCACGATCGATCCCGCAACGGACGCCGTCGCGGAGCCCTCAATGACCGGGCCCCAGATCTCCTCGCGCCGGACACAGAGATCGCCCCGATGCAACTGTGTGACCAGTGCCGGCAAGTGGTGACTGCGCACCATCTGCAGGGTGGCCACCGCGATGGTGCCGTCGTTCCCGGTCTCGCCGCCTACTCGTATCGACTCAATGGATGCGACGTCGACCGGGGTATCTTCCAGCCTGGCCCGCCAATAGTCCGCTTCGCGGAAGGCCCGGTGCACCTCTTCGACGCTGCCCTCGTAGTCGGCCGACATGTCGAATGAACGCGGCATAGCTAGTCAGGCTACCGTTACGGGCCGTGGTCGGTTTGCCCTTTGCCGGTGCGCGCGTCGCCGAGTCGGTTCCGCTGGCGCCGTTGACCACCTTGCGGCTGGGACCGGTGGCGCGGCGGGTAATTACCTGCGACAGCACCGATCAGGTGGTCGCCGTGCTGCGGCAACTGGATGCGGAGGCGCGCGGCGGGGGCTGCGGCCCGCCGCTCGTGTTTGCCGGCGGCTCCAATTTGGTGATCGCGGAGACGCTGACCGAACTTACCGCGGTGCGGCTGGCCAATAGCGGCATCACCATCGACGGCAGCCTCGTGCGGGCGGAGGCGGGCGCGGTGTGGGACGACGTCGTGGTCAGGGCCATCGAGCATGGTCTCGGTGGGCTGGAATGCCTGTCGGGCATTCCCGGATCGGCCGGTGCCACCCCCGTGCAGAACGTCGGGGCGTACGGCGCCGAGGTATCGGACACCATCACCCGAGTCCGGCTCTTAGATCGCATCAGCGGCACCGTGAGCTGGGTACCGGCCCGCGAGTTGCGTTTCGGTTATCGCACCAGCGTGCTCAAACAAGCCCACGGGCTGCATATTCCGGCTGTGGTCCTGGAAGTCGAGTTCGGGCTGGATTCGTCGGGCCGCAGCGCGCCGTTGCGCTACGGGGAGCTGACGGCCGCGCTGGGCGCGACCAGCGGCGAGCGCGCCGACCCGCAACTGGTCCGCGAGGCGGTGCTGCGCCTGCGGGCCCGCAAGGGCATGGTGCTCGACCCGGCCGACCATGACACCTGGAGCGTGGGGTCGTTCTTCACCAACCCCGTGGTGGCGCCAGCCGTCTACGACCGGCTGGCCAGCAAGTGCGACGGATCGGTGCCGCACTATCCGGCACCCGACGGCGTCAAGCTGGCCGCCGGTTGGCTGGTCGAGCGGGCGGGCTTTTTCAAGGGCTACCCGGATCGGACCGCCCGGTGCCGGCTGTCCACCAAGCATGCGCTTGCGCTGACGAACCGTGGTGGTGCCACCGCCGACGACGTGGTGGCCCTGGCCCGCACGATTCGCGACGGGGTTAGGGATGTGTTTGGTATCACACTCAAACCTGAGCCCGTCCTGGTCGGGTGCGGGTTGTAGCTGCTACTTTCGTGCTTGCGCCCCCCGCCACGAGTAATTATGGCGGGGCACAAGACGTTACAAGGGCATGTGGCGCCTGTTTGGCCCGGTATCTTTGTCTTCCGTGAACGCTTTCGACGGCCCGCCGCTCAACCGGCGCCTGGCCTTGACGGCCCTTGGGGTCGGTGTGTTCGCACCCAGCTTCCTGGCCGCCTGTTCCGGTAGAACGATTGCCCAAGCGACGAAGAAGCCGCCGCCGTCGCCCCAACTGACGTACCGGCCGACCGACGGCACCGGCGACGTGGCGCCGATCGCGGCGATCAGCGTCGAAGTCAGCGACGGCTGGTTCCAGCGGGTCGCGCTGACGAATTCGTCGGGCAAGGTCGTCGCCGGGGTGTTCAACCAGGATCGCACCGCCTACACGATCACCGAGCCGCTCGGCTACGACGCGACTTACACCTGGAGCGGTTCGGCCGTGGGCCACGACGGCAAGGCCATTCCGGTCGCGGGAAAGTTCACCACCGTGACGCCGACGAAGACGATCGACGGCGGATTTCAGTTGGCCGACGGTCAGACCGTCGGGGTCGCCGCGCCGGTCATCATTCAGTTCGATGCGCCGATCAGTGACAAGGCTGCCGTCGAGCGAGCGCTCACCGTCACCACTAACCCCCCCGTCGAGGGCAGCTGGGCTTGGCTGCCCGACGAGGCGAAGGGCGCTCGCGTGCACTGGCGTCCTCGCGAGTACTATCCGGCCGGTACGACGGTCGACGTCGACGCCAAGCTGTATGGGCTGCCGTTCGGCGACGGCGCATACGGCGCGCAGGACATGTCGCTGCACTTCCAGATCGGTCGCCGGCAGGTGGTCAAGGCCGAAGTCTCGTCGCACCGCATCCAGGTCGTCACCGACGCCGGCGTGATCATGGACTTCCCCTGCAGCTACGGTGAGGCCGACAAGGCGCGCAACGTCACCCGCAACGGCATCCATGTGGTCACCGAGAAGTACTCGGACTTCTACATGTCCAACCCGGCCGCCGGTTACAGCAATGTCCACGAACGCTGGGCGGTGCGGATTTCCAACAACGGCGAGTTCATCCACGCCAACCCGGCGAGCGCGGGCGCGCAGGGCAACACCAACGTCACCAACGGCTGCATCAACCTGTCCACGAGCGACGCCGAGGAGTATTACCACACCGCGATGTACGGCGACCCGGTTGAGGTGACCGGCAGTTCGATCCAGCTGTCGTACTCCGACGGCGACATCTGGGACTGGGCCGTGGACTGGGATACCTGGGTGTCGATGTCGGCGCTGCCGCCGCCGACGGCACACCCGCCGGCGACCCAGATCCCCGTCACCGCGCCGATCACGCCGTCCACCGCTCCTACCCTGTCGGGCGCCCCCACCACCCCGACGACTAACGGACCGGGTGGCTAGCCCGGCGGGTGGCTGACGCTTGGTCGCGCGGCCGGATGACGATCTGGTCCAGATTGACGTGCGAAGGTCGGGAGGCCACGAACCCGATCACCTCGGCGACGTCGGCGGCCACCAGTGGGGTCATGCCCGCGTAGACGGCGTCCGCCCGCTGCCGGTCACCGTCGAAACGGACCAGCGAGAACTCGGTTTCGACCGCGCCCGGGGCGATCTCGGTGAGTCGGACCGGCTTTCCCAGCAGTTCGCCCCGCAACGTGCGGTGCAGCGCGCCCTGCGCGTGCTTGGCCGACGTGTACCCGGCGCCGCCGTCGTAAACCTCCATCGCGGCAATCGAGGTGACGGTGACGATCAAACCGTCCCCGGAGTCGATCAGCTTGGGCAGCAGCGCGCGAGTCATCCGCAGCGTGCCCAGCACGTTGGTCTCCCACATCCAACGCCAGTGCTCGAAATCGGCATCGGCGACGAATTCCAGCCCCCAAGCGCCACCCGCGTTGTTGACCAGCACGTCGACCCGGCTCAATCGGCCCGCCAGCGCCTCGACGGCCCGGTCGTCTGTGACGTCGGTCACCGCGGCCGTCCCGCCGATCTCGTCGGCGAGGGAGCGGAGCCGGTCCGCCCGGCGCGCCACCGCGACGACGTGAAACCCAAGGGCGGCTAGGGTTCTGGCGGTCGCTTCGCCGATTCCGGAACTGGCTCCGGTGACCACCGCGACTCGTTTTTGCGCATCAGCTGATGTCATCGGGCCAACTCTAGTAAACATGCTAAATTTCCCGTGTGTACCGCAGCGCCCTGTTCGGCATGACGACCGTGTGTCATAGCGCGGGCGCGTGTTGTTGCCGTGCAGTTTGCCGCGCCTGACCCAGAACAAGTCAGCAAAGTGCGGCCAGACCGGCCAATCAAACTCGGACATAAAGGACGCCCCGTGCACACGACTACCCTCACTGCCCATTCACCCAGCCGGACACCGGGCCACAAGGGCCCGCTGCGCTCCCATCGTCAAGTGGTGGCCCCGTCGCTGCATCTGTCCGACTCCGCGGCGGCCGCGGTATTCCGCGCCGTACGGTTGCGCGGACCGGTCGGCCGCGACGTCATCGCTAAGGTGACATCGCTGAGCATCGCGACGGTGAACCGTCAGGTTATCGCGCTGCTGGAGGCGGGTCTCCTGCGGGAACGTGCCGATTTGGCGATTTCCGGGGCGATCGGACGCCCCCGGGTGCCCGTGGAGATTAACCACGAACCGTTCGTCACACTGGGCCTCCACATTGGCGCGCGGACCACGAGCATCGTCGCCACCGACCTGTTGGGCCGCACGCTCGACACGGTCGAGACCCCGACACCGCTCAAAGCGCAGGGCCCCGCACTGGCAGCGCTGGCCGACAGCGCGCGACGGTACCTGAGGCGCTGGCATCGGCGGCGGCCGCTGTGGGTCGGGGTGGCGATCGGCGGTGCTGTCGACAGCGCCACCGGCCACGTCGACCACGCGCGGCTGGGCTGGCGGCAAGCACCGGTGGGGCCCGTGTTGGCCGACGTCCTGGGTCTGCCGGTTTCGGTGGCGTCTCACGTCGACGCCATGGCCGGAGCCGAACTGTTGCTCTGCATGCGGCGGTTCGCGCCGACTTCACCGACCAGCCTGTACGTCTACGCGCGGGAAACCGTGGGCTATGCGCTGGTGATCGGCGGTCGGGTGCATTGCCCGGCCAGCGGCCCTGGCACCATCGCGCCGCTGCCTGTCCACTCTGAGCTGCTCGGCGGCACCGGGCAGCTGGAATCCACCGTCAGCGATGAGGCGGTTTTGGCCGCTGCCCGTCGGCTGAAAATCATTGCCAACATCCTGCCCGGCGTCAGTACCGCGACCCGCACCGGCGGGTCCGCCACCGCGATCACCGACCTGCTGCGGGTAGCTCGGGCGGGTAACCAGCAGGCCAGAGACTTGCTGTCGGAGCGGGCCCGGGTGCTCGGTGAGGCGGTGGCGTTGCTGCGTGACCTACTCAATCCCGACGAGCTGGTGGTCGGCGGCCAGGCATTCACCGAGTACCCCGAGGCGATGGAGCAGGTGGAGGCGGCGTTCGCGGCGCGTTCGGTGCTTGCGCCGCGCGACATCCGCGTCACCGCGTTCGGCAACCGCGTGCAGGAGGCCGGGGCGGGCATCGTGTCGCTGGGCGGCATCTACGCCGATCCGCTGGGCGCGATGCGTCGTTGTGGGGCGCTGGATTCCCGACTGCCCGATGCCGCACCCGAGGCTCTCGCTTAGCCTCGATTTTTCGCGCTGCTTGATGGGTGGGGTGTGAGCGGGGTTCTGGCCGGCTGGTGACGCCGATTCTGGCAGGTGGGTGCGACAGGTCGCCGGCTGTCGTGCCGGTGGGCGGGCTTCCTGGGGGCCGGGGTCTTTCGTCTGGTCGGGTCAGGGAGGTCGGGTGGTTAGGCCGAAGTTAAGGCTGTTCTGATAGGCGAATCCGCGGTTTGACCTGGGGGTTTGTTGGTTTTGGTGGGTGGTTGTTGTGGCTACGCGGCGATGGTCAGTGGGATGGGGGCCTCGATAAGGTCGAAGGCGCGGCGCTGGTGGGGGGTGGGGTCGGTGAGCTTGTCGATTTCGATGTCGGTGTCGTGGTAGCGGATCCGGTCGCGGGTGAGGGTGCCCAGGTGTGTGAGCAGGTCGCGGAAGCTGCCGACCGGGTTGCCGTCGTCATCGTGTTTGGTGGAGGCCTTGGCTTGGGCGGTGGCGGAGCGGCGTGCGGGGCTACGGGTTGTCCCGTTGTGGGGTGCTTGGTCGGTGAAGGTCAACGGTGCCCAGGCCTTGCGTAGATGCCAGGTGAGGTAGCAGGCGAGCATGCAGATGAGCATGTGGGCTTTGACCCG
Source organism: Mycobacterium lacus (assembly GCF_010731535.1). Lineage (NCBI taxonomy): Bacteria > Bacillati > Actinomycetota > Actinomycetes > Mycobacteriales > Mycobacteriaceae > Mycobacterium > Mycobacterium lacus. The sequence continues at coordinate 3,899,003 of NZ_AP022581.1, read as the reverse complement.
GTCTTGGAGGCGGTGGTGGATGGGCCGCAGGTCGAGGTCGTCGGATTTGATGATGCGGAAGTCGCGTTCGACGTTGGCGAGTTTCTTGTAGCTTTCGACTATGGCGGCGGGGTCGAGGGCCTGGGCGTCGACGCTAGTGCGCAGGACATAGATGCCGTCGAGGGCCGCTTCGGCGTCGATGGCGGCCTGGTCGCGGTGGTAGGTGAAGGCGGTGTCGGTGATGGTGAGGTGGAAGTGTTTGCCCACCTTGAATTTTCCGCTGACCCTACCGACCTCGATGCCGATCTTGTCGGCGCCGGACAGGGTGCCCTTGGTGACGCGTTCGGCGATGTGGGCCAGCTCCTTGTCGGTGGCGGCCAGCAGGTCTTGGCGCTTGCGGGCGCGTTCGGCGGCCAGTGCTGGGTTGCGGCAGGCGATCAGCCGTTCGCCGGGGTAGTCGGGGTGGGTGATCTCGGCGAGGTCTTGCTGGTCGAACAGGCTCATCTGCAGCGGCCCGTCGTCGCGAGCGAGTTTGGCGATCGACGGGGCGCGCAGCGCGGTGATCCAGTCGAAACACGCTGCGTCGTCGGGGGTGTCGTTGAGTTCGCGCAGCTTGTCGATGCGCGCGCCGGTGATCATGCCGCGGTCACCGACCAGGATCAGCCGCTGGATGGCGAGCTTGTCTTTGATCACCTCAACGATCTGGGTGAACGCGCTCGGGTCGCTGGTGTTGCCCGCGAACACCCGCACCGCGACCGGGCGCCCGTCGGGGTCGGTGAGCACACCGTATTCGATCTGCTGGCACCCTTTCTTGCCGTCGCGGGAATAGCCGTGTGCGGCCAGCTCGCAGCAGCGCCCGGTCACCCACGAGGAACTCAGGTCGAACAACGCCATCCGGCCCGGGTTCACCGACTCCGCGAGATGCTTTGCGGCCAGCTTCTTTCGATCGTCTCCTGGCGGCTGACAAGCCAGTCCATCGCCGCGTAGATCTCATCGGTGGATGCGTCGGCCACACCCAGGTCGACCCCGAGGGTGGTATCAGACCACCAGCCCAGGGTGGATAGCTTCGATTTTGGCCGCACCACCCGCGAGATGATCAACGCGACAGCAATGTCGCGGGCCCGGCATGGCGGGCCTAGCAGTGCGGCCAGCTTGAGCTTGCCCGCCATCGCCGCCACCGCTGCGACATCACCGTGCGGCAGCGACCGCGTCTTGCTGAACTCGCTGCCGGCCGCCACGAGCGTGTGCCCCTTAAGCGTCGCCTCGATGGCGGCGATCGCCTCCGGCGGGAGCTTGGACAGGTTCGCCAGAGTTTGGTGGCGCACCTTGCCCCCGTCGCGGAACGAGCGGCGCAGCAGGATCGTCTCGTAGAGACGTTGCTCGCCTGACTTCGTCACGTATCCACGCAGATTCCGGGCTACGTGCATCGAACCTGAGTATGCCGCCACGCCGTTATCCTAACGCATTCTCATCACACAACGTCGTAACGACACACCATATTCGTGGCTACACTCGCCAACTGTGATTCTACTGATTTCCCAGGTCGGCTACACAATCCTCGAGTACCAGCGGTCGGAACTTCGGGTTAGGTGAAGGCGGCGCGGATGCGAATCCAGGCGGCGGTGATGGCCTTGGCCCAGCGCCAGGTGGCGTCGATGCGCAGGCGAACCTGGCGGGCGCCGCGGGTGATGCGGGCGGCCACGTGCAGCACCCGGTAGCGGAAGGCGGCGATCTCGCAGCGCGCCAGGTCCGGGTCCTCGGTGAAGCCGATCAGTTTGGTCCAGGCGATCAGATCGGTGGCTGCCAGGACGATTTCAAGCCAGGCGGCATTGGCGTCAAAAGCACTGAACGGTAGATTCCGCAGGCCGGTGGCTTTGGCTTGGCGGATGCGGTCTTCCACCCGGGCGTGTTGGCGGTGGCGCAACTCCAGGCCGGCCAGCTGGCCGGGGATGGCCCCGTCGGCGGTGTCGGTGAGAAACCCGGTGACCCGGTGGCCGTCAGAATCGGTGAACCGCAACTGGGCGCCGGGGTGCGGGCGCTCCTTGCGTAGGACCAACCGCGTGCCGGCCGGCCAAGCCGACAGATCCACCAGATCGGTGGCCTCGGCGACCAGGCGCCGTCGCGGATGGCGCCGTCGGTGTCGATGGCCGGATACCAGGCATCGGCGTCGTTGAGGATCTCGACAGCGTTTTGCACGCGGGAGTCGATGACCGCGCCCAAGGAGAACCCCACGTGCGCGGTACGGCAGGCCGCGGCGAACCCGTAGGTGGCCCCGGCCGAATCCGAGCGGATCAACACCGCCGGCCCGTCGGGGTTGTCCGGGTCGGGACGGTAGGCCGCCGGTAGCGATTCCAGCGCCTGCTCAAGAACGGTGATGTGGTCGGCGGTGGTGTTCGAGCCGGCGTTGCCTGCGCGCAGCAACCCGGCCAAGGCCTCCCCGGCGGCGATGTCGGGACGGTCCAAAAACACCAGCAGCGGGTGGAATCCGAAGGTTTTCTTCCAGGTCGCTGCCGCGTTTTCCTTGTTGTCGGAATGATCAACGCAGATGGTGGCATCGACATCCAGGTGCAGCCACCCACCGTGCTCGGGGGCCGCCCCGGCCGCCCACGCCTGGGCGCGGGCATGCGCGCGGGCCGCCCGAATCCCCGGCAGATGCGCGGCGTCGATGCGCTCATCAACCAACCGCCACAGCGTGCTCGTCGAGGCCACCGGCCCGAACGCCTGCTGGCGGTCACCCCACAATGCGCCGACCGAATCGATGCAGTCCGCGCCGTCGGCCACCGCCGCGGCCAGATCAGCGAACACCACCCCGGGTGCATGCATCCACGGCCCCCGGTAGGTATCGGCCAACACGGCTGTGACCTGCGACGACAGCCCGGTCAGATCGGCGACCTCCCGCAGCATGCCCACCCCGGCATGCGACACGACACCGGCACCGTCGGCTGATACTTTCACCCGCGGACCCGCTGCGCTACCGTTCACTTAGAAAGTGCCTCCCCGCTGGATACTGACGACTTGAAGAAACCTCATTATCCATTGCAGGACAGGCACTTTCGCTAACTCAACACCGTGTCACGCACAGTTTCGCGAAAAATCCGGGTTAGCGGGTGCAGATAACGTTGCGTAGCGTCCTGTAAAGAGGACGTCGCGTAGCGTCCTGTAAAGATGACTGTGTGCGGCACCATGGTTCGGCAGTGAACGGCCCGCGCCGGGTCGCGCTGTTGGCGGTGCACACCTCACCGCTTGCCCAGCCAGGAACCGGCGACGCCGGCGGCATGAACGTCTATGTGCTGCAAAGCGCGCTGCATCTGGCCAGGCGAGGCATTGAGGTGGAGATCTTCACCCGGGCCACCGCATCCACAGATCCGCCGACCGAACGGGTGGCACCTGGCGTGGTGGTACGTAACGTGGTCGCGGGGCCATTCGAGGGCCTGGACAAATACGACCTGCCCACCCAGCTGTGCGCGTTCGCGGCGGGGGTGCTGCGCGCCGAAGCCGCCCACGAACCGGGTTATTACGACATTGTCCACTCGCACTATTGGCTGTCCGGTCAGGTCGGCTGGCTGGCCCGCGACCGTTGGGCGGTGCCGCTGGTGCATACCGCGCACACGCTGGCCGCGGTCAAGAACGCGGCGCTGGCCGACGGTGATACCCCGGAGCCGCCGTTGCGCACGGTCGGCGAGCAGCAGGTCGTCGACGAGGCCGATCGGCTCATCGTCAACACCGAAGATGAAGCGCGGCAATTGATTTCGATTCACCACGCCGATCCGGCGCGCATCGACGTGGTCCACCCCGGTGTCGATTTGGACGTGTTCCGCCCGGGCGATCGCCGGGCGGCCCGGGTCGCGCTGGGGCTGCCGCCGGACGAGCACGTGGTGGCATTCGTCGGACGCATCCAGCCGCTGAAAGCGCCCGACATCGTGCTGCGTGCCGCCGCGAAATTGCCCGGGGTGCGCATCGTCGTCGCCGGCGGCCCGTCGGGCAGCGGTCTGGCCTCCCCGGACGGACTGGTTCGGCTCGCCGACGAACTCGGCATCACGGCGCGGGTGACGTTCCTGCCGCCGCAGTCGCGCACGGATCTGGCCACCTTGTTCTGCGCCGCCGATCTGGTCGCGGTGCCAAGCTATTCGGAATCTTTTGGATTGGTCGCCGTCGAGGCCCAAGCTTGCGGCACCCCGGTGGTGGCGGCCGCGGTCGGTGGGTTGCCGGTTGCGGTGCGCGACGGGATCACCGGCACCCTGGTGTCCGGGCACGAGGTCGGTCAGTGGGCGGAGGCCATCGATGATTTGTTACGCCTGAACGGCGGGCCGCAGCAGTGGGCGATGCGCCGCGCGGCGGCCAGACACGCGGCCACGTTCTCCTGGGAGAACACGACCGACGCGCTGCTGGACAGCTACTGTCGCGCGATCGGCGAGTTCACCACCGCGCGCCAGCGCCGGGAGACCGACAGAATATCTGACCTGGTTGCGGTGCGCGGGCCGCGTGGCTGGACATTGCGTCGCGGGGTGGGAGCATGACTCCTGCCTCGGAGGCGGTGCGACGAGTCATCGAGGATGCGCTTGACGCCAGCGAGCTGAAATACTCGCGTCACCCTGGCGCGCGAGGTGGGCCGCCGGCGCTAATCGTGGAGTTGCCCGGCGAGCGCAAGCTCAAGACCAACACCATCCTGACCATCGGCGAGCATTCGGTGCGCATCGAGGCGTTCGTGTGCCGCAAGCCCGACGAGAACCACGAGGGCGTTTACCGGTTCTTGCTCAAGCGCAACCGCCGACTCTACGGGGTCGCCTACACGCTGGACAACGTGGGCGACATCTACCTGGTCGGGCGGATGTCGCCGGCCTCGGTCGACGCCGACGAAATCGACCGGGTGCTCGGGCAGGTGGTCGAGGCGGCGGATTCCGATTTCAACACGTTGCTGGAGCTAGGTTTTCGGTCGTCGATTCAAAAGGAGTGGGAGTGGCGGGTGTCGCGCGGGGAGTCGCTGCAGAACCTGCAAGCCTTCGCGCACTTGATCGACGACGACTAGCGCCGCGAGCGTAAGCGTGCTGCGAAAAATCAAGCCGCAATTCGCAGTGACGTTACGCTCGCGACGACTCTGACGCCCCGTGAGAGACTTGCCGGCATGGGACACACCGCCACGCTGGTCCTGCTCCGCCACGGCGAGAGCGATTGGAACGCGCGCAACCTGTTTACCGGCTGGGTCGATGTCGGGCTGAGCGAAAAGGGCCGGGCGGAGGCGGTGCGCAGCGGCGAGCTGATCGCCGAACACAATCTGTTGCCGGATGTGCTTTACACGTCGCTGTTGCGACGCGCGATCACCACCGCGGATCTCGCGCTCGACGTCGCCGACCGGCTGTGGATCCCCGTGCGGCGTAGCTGGCGGCTCAACGAGCGCCACTACGGAGCGCTGCAGGGTCTGAACAAGGCCGAGACCCAGGCCCGCTACGGCGAAGAGCAGTTCATGGCCTGGCGGCGCAGCTACGACACGCCGCCACCGCCGATCGAGAAGGGCAGCCAGTTCAGCCAGGACGCCGACCCGCGTTATGCCGACATCGGCGGCGGCCCGCTCACCGAATGCCTGGCCGACGTGGTGGCCCGGTTTCTACCGTATTTCACCGACGTGATCGTGCCGGACCTGCGGTTCGGTAAGACAGTGCTGATCGCCGCGCACGGCAACTCCTTGCGTGCGCTGGTCAAGCACCTGGACCAGATGTCCGACGACGAGATCGTCGGACTGAACATCCCGACCGGCATTCCCCTGCGCTACGACCTGGATGCCGGCATGCGGCCGCTGGTGCCGGGCGGAACGTATCTCGACCCGGAGGCGGCGGCCGCAGGTGCCGCCGCGGTGGCCAGTCAAGGTGCGGCTAAATCCTGATTTGCGGCGGCAATTAGGCCGTTTGCCAAACACCGCGTGAACGGCAGCCGAACACCTGTAGCGCAACGTGTGACTTGTGCGATTTTGGCCTCGCTCCGCTAGGGCGGGTTCAGAAGGATTTGTAGGATTTTTCATGTGACTGTGTTCTCGGCACTGTTGCTGGCCGGGTTCTTGTCGGTGCTGGCGCTGGCCGTGGGCGTAGCGGCCGGAACCCGGCTGGCGCCGCGGGCGATTGAACGCCGCAAGCGAGTGGCCGCCGAGTGGGCCGGGATCACCGTCTCGCAGATGCTGCAACGCATCGTCGCGCTGATGCCGATGGGCGCCGCGGTGGTGGATACCCATCGCGATGTGGTTTACCTCAACGATCGGGCCAAGGAGTTGGGTCTGGTACGCGACCGGCAGCTCGACGACCAGGCTTGGAAGGCAGCGCGGCAGGCGCTGGACGGAGATGACGTCGAGTTCGACCTGGCGCCGAGCAAGCGCCCGAACCCGGTCCGTTCCGGACGGTCCGTGCACGGTTACGCCCGGTTGCTGAGCGAGGAAGATCGCCGGTTCGCCGTGGTCTTCGTCCACGACCAATCGGACTACGCCCGTATGGAGGCCGCCAGGCGCGACTTCGTGGCCAACGTCAGCCACGAGCTCAAGACCCCGGTTGGCGCCATGGCGCTGCTGGCCGAGGCGCTGTTGGCGTCGGCGGAGGACTCCGAAACCGTTCGCCGGTTCGCCGAGAAGGTGCTCATCGAGGCCAACCGCCTGGGTGACATGGTTGCGGAGCTGATCGAGCTATCGCGGCTGCAGGGCGCCGAGCGGTTGCCCAACATGACCGAAATTGACGTCGATACCATTGTGTCCGAAGCGATTTCACGCCACAAGGTGGCCGCCGACAACGCCAACATCGAGGTTCGCACCGACGCGCGCAGCGGCTTGCGGGTGTTGGGCGACGAAACATTGCTGATTACCGCGCTGGCCAACCTGGTGTCCAACGCGATCGCCTATTCACCCCCCGGGTCGCCGGTGTCGATCAGCCGTCGCCGCCGCGGTAACAACGTCGAGATCGCCGTCACCGACCGGGGCATCGGGATCCCTCTCGAAGATCAGGAGCGGGTGTTCGAGCGGTTCTTCCGGGGCGACAAGGCGCGATCGCGGGCCACCGGCGGCAGCGGGTTGGGGCTGGCCATCGTCAAACATGTCGCGGCCAACCACAACGGCAGCATCGGAGTGTGGAGCAAGCCGGGAACCGGATCGACGTTCACATTGTCTATTCCGGCATCGCCGGCGTTGGTACCGGCGGAGCAGGACGACAACGATCAACCCGAGCAATCCCGGGTGCACGAAACGCGGCCCAACAGGTCACAACGAGAGGAAGAGCTAAGTCGATGACCCGCACTAATAGCCATCCTGAGCGAAGCGATGAGGTGGGGGCACGCCCGCACAAGTGGGAGGTACCCACACCCGCTCGCGGGGGAGAGCGGCGCCGATGACCAGCGCTAACGACGATGCAGAGCGAAGCGATGAGGAGGAGTGGCGTCGATGACGACCGTGTTGATCGTGGAGGACGAGGAGTCGCTGGCTGATCCGCTGGCATTCCTGCTGCGCAAGGAGGGGTTTGAGGCCACCGTGGTGACCGACGGCCCGGCTGCGCTCGCCGAGTTCGATCGCGCCGGCGCCGACATCGTGCTGCTGGATTTGATGCTGCCGGGGATGTCAGGAACCGACGTGTGCAAGCAGCTGCGCGCCCGTTCCAGCGTGCCGGTGATCATGGTGACGGCCCGCGACAGCGAGATCGACAAGGTGGTCGGCCTGGAGCTGGGCGCCGACGACTACGTCACCAAGCCCTACTCGGCGCGGGAGTTGATCGCCCGGATCCGGGCGGTGCTGCGCCGCGGCGGCGACGACGACTCCGAAATCAGCGACGGCGTGCTGGAGTCGGGGCCGGTGCGGATGGATGTCGAGCGGCACGTCGTTTCGGTGAACGGCGACGTTATTACGTTGCCACTCAAGGAATTCGACCTGCTCGAATACCTGATGCGCAACAGCGGGCGGGTGCTGACCCGCGGACAGCTGATCGATCGGGTCTGGGGCGCCGACTACGTCGGCGACACCAAGACGCTCGACGTTCACGTCAAGCGCCTACGGTCCAAGATCGAGGCTGATCCGGCAAACCCGGTGCACCTGATCACGGTGCGGGGGCTGGGCTACAAGCTGGAGGGCTAGCCCGGCGACGACGCGCGCCGCTGGCGACCTCGCCCGCCACGGCCAGCGCCAGCGCCATGATCGACAGCTGCGGATTGACCTCCGGGCAGCTCGGCAGGATCGACGCGTCGGCCACCCACACCCCGTCGACGCCACGCAGTCGACCGTTTTCATCGACCGGACAGGCCTGTCCGTCGGAGCCGGCGGCCGCGGTGCCCGTCGGGTGGAAGGCAGCCAGATGCAGGCTGCGCGGGTTGCTCCGGCGCAGTAGGTCCTGCAGCGCTTCCGGCGTTCGCACCGTGCCCGCGCCGGCCAGGCCGGTCAGCACTTCGACCGCGCCGGCGGCGAAGAGCAGACGTCCCATCGCCGCCATCGCCACCCGCAGCTTGGCGAGGTCGGCCCGGGTGATGTCGTAGCGGATCAACGTCTCGCCGCGCACGGAGCGCACCGAGCCGACACCCTGATCCGCCACCATCGCACCGAACGTCGCGACATGAGGCGCCCGGTCGAGCCAGCCGAGCAGCTCGGCGCCGTACCCGGGGAACACCATCGACCCCATCCCCGGCGGCGTGGAGGTCGCTTCGATCAGCACACCGTCTGACTCGTGAAACTCGTGCACGGCGGCGCTCTGCAGCACACCGCGCCACGCGAAAACGTCGCCCTCGAAGCGCCCGGCCAGCATGGTCGCCGGATGCAGCGCGAGGTTTCGGCCCAGCCGTGGATGCGCGCCAAGTCCGCTGCGCCGCAACAGTCCTGGCGTCTCGGTGGCACCGGCGGCGACGATGACGATGTCCGCGAGCACGTCGATCGCGGTGCCGTCGGGCCGGCGGGCCCGCACGCCGCGGGCGCGGCCGTGCTCGTGCAGCACCCGTTCCACCCGTGCCTCAGCGAGGATCCGCGCGCCGGCCGCGCACGCCTGCGGCAGCGCGTTGAGGTGGACGCCGAACTTGGCGTTGTTTGGGCAGCCGATCGCGCACTGGCAACAGCCAGCACAGCCCGGCGCGTTGCGCGGGATGGGCGCAGCCGGCCAGCCCAGGGCCGTGGCGGCGTCGAGCAGCAGGCGCCCATTGCGGCCCATGATCTCGAGCGGCACTGGCGCGACCCGCAGCGTGCGCTCGACGTCGTCGAGCTGGCCGGCCAGCCGGTCTGGGTCGGCGAGGCCGAGGCCGAACTGGTCGCGCCAGCGCAGTTGCACGGCGAGCGGCGGCCGGTAGCAGGTGCCGGAGTTGACGACGGTGGTGCCGCCGACCGCCCGGCCGATCGGCAGCACCACCGAGGGGCGTCCCAGCGCGACTGTGGACCCGGCGCCGCGGTACAGGCCGGCATAGCGGTCGATCGGGTGAGCGGTCCGGAACTCCTCGACCGTCCAGCGGCGTCCCTCTTCGAGCACGACGGTGTCGCAACCGGCGCGTGCGAGGGTGCGGGCCGCCATCGCGCCGCCGGCCCCGGACCCGACGATCACCGCGTCGCTGGCGATCACCGAGTGGCTCTCGGTCGATGGGATGACGGTCATGGCGGCGTCGGGGCGGGCCGGGTCGTGCTCCTGGGCGCGGGAGAGCAATTCCTGGGCGTAGGCGTCGGCGCCGTTGGCGAGCAGCATGATGGCCTTGAGGCCCTCGACGGCCGCGCCGGCCTCCGGGCTCAGCGCGGCGACCCGGCGGAGCACCCCAGCGCGCGCGTCCGGACTCAACCTCGACAGGGACCGCCCGGTGGTGAGGTAACTGGCGGCCGCCATTGACAGCAGCCCGGTGCGCACCGCCAGTCGCGATGTCGCGGGCAGTCGCGTGACGTAGCGGTCGACGCGCTCGACGAACTGAGCCGGTGTCGGACCGCCCTGCTCTGGGGGGAGTAGCGCGGTGCCGAAGGAGGCCAAGGAAAAGGTCCAAGCCCGGTCGGCGAGACGGCTCATGTGAGGCGCCCGAGCCGCCGGCCCAGCTTGATAAAGAGCGGATACGTGGCGAAGATGGCCCCGGCCGCGGCGTGCATCGGCCAATCCAACTGGTCGGTCTGCACGTGAAAGACCCCGCTGTTCCACATGAAGTCGCGGCCGTTCCGCGCGCGGAAGGGGCGCCACAACACCCCGAGTCCGGGCACGTTGTTGTAGAGGCCGAAGGAGCCGCCGAAGAACACGCCGAGCGTGGCGGCCTCGGCGGCATCGCGCTGGTCCTCGCGAAGCGCGCGTTCGATGAGGATGCCGAAGGCGACCAGCATCGGCGGGTCCAGCAGAAAACTCATGACGGAATCCTTTCTGTTGGTGCTTCCGCGCCGCGCAGGCCGACTTCGGCGTGGCCGGTGCCCAGCACCTCCCACCGCCGATCGCCGACCTCGACGTGGATGTCGGCCTGCTCGGTGTTGGTGCACACCGCGGTGCCGCCGTCGGGGTCGGTGTATTCCAGGCTCACACAGCGTTGCGCGGGCTGGTCGACGCGGATGAGCACGTTGCGGCCCCCGATGCGCCCCTCCAGCTGCCAGTGCCGCAGGCCGAGCGTTGTTTTCATCCGCAGCGACGGTAACGGGCTTGCGGGCCAGTCCTTTTCGTCGATCCGGAAGCGGACGAACGCTAGCGGCGCGAGTTTGCGCAGCCCAGGCCGCTGCGACACCGCGGTGACCACCTCGAGGACGTCTCCGCCGCCGAGGTCGGCGTGGATCCACCCCCACCGCTTGGCGTTACCGTGCCCGTAGATATGCGCCACGCCGCCCCGCCAGCCGTCGAGGCGGTGGTCGGCGTCGCCGAAGGTCAGCGAGCCGGTGAACCGTGCGGTGGGCGCGAGCACCACCTGGGCGCCGGGCAGCAGCTCGCGCTCCCAGGCCACGCGCGGGAACGTCCACAGCGGGGCGCCGCTGTCCTTCCACCGCAGGTCCCACGCGAATGACTTGGTCCGTCCCGCCAGTTCTTCGGGCGCGATTCGCGCGCCGGCGACGTCGAACCAGGCAGGGCCGGTCGCGGGCCGGGCCGGTTCGGGGCCGAAGCGTTCGGTGCGCGGCGGGTCATCCGTCGACACCGCCGGAAACCAGGTCAGCCAGCCGTGCGCGTATGGCGACCCGCCGTCTGTCGGCGCCACCGTTTCGTAGTGGACCCACAGCCCGGCCTGCGTCACCGGGTCCGAGAGGGTGGCGTACCAGACTTCCAGCCGGCCGGCCCTACCCCGCCACCGCGGGGCGGCGGCCGATTGCATTGCGTTTTCCACCGCACTACCTCTGCGCTCAATTCCGCGACCCGTGGCCCGGGGGTGAGTGCGCGACGCGGGGCGCCGAACCTCACCCGGGTCCGTTCACTATATTGGTTGAGCCAATGAACCAGTCAAGTATCTTTCGGCCGCCGGACCGTCAGCGCCTCGATGAACAGATCGCGACGTCGATCGCCGACGCCATCCTCGATGGTGCCTTCCCGCCCGGCTCGACGCTGCCGCCCGAGCGCGAGCTGGCCGAGCAGCTTGGTGTCAACCGCACGTCGCTGCGGCAGGCCCTGGCGAGGCTGCAGCACATGGGGCTGATCGAAGCCCGGCATGGCAGTGGCAACGTGGTACGCGACCCCGAGGGTCTCACCCATCCCGCGGTGGTCGAGGCGCTGGTGCGAAAACTCGGCCCAGGCTTTCTCGTCGAGCTGCTCGAGATCCGCTCGGCCTTGGGTCCGTTGATCGGCCGGCTGGCGGCGGACCGGAGCACGCCCCACGATTCCGGGGCCTTACGAGCCGCGTTGGCGGCGGTACAGGAGGCCGACACCGCCGCAGCGCGGCAAGCCGCCGACCTCGCGTTCTTCCGGGTGCTGATCCACGGCACCCGCAATCGGGCGCTGGGGTTGCTCTATCGCTGGGTCGAGCACGCCTTCGGCGGTCGCGAACACGAGCTCACCGGCGCCTACGCCGACGCCGACGCAGTGGTCGCCGACCTGCGGGCCATCACCGAAGCCGTATCGGCGCGCGATGCGACGGCCGCCGCGGCCGCCGCCGAGGCCTACCTGAATGCCAGCGCGCTACGGATGGTCCAGTCTTACGAGAACGCCGAGACCTGTTAGCCGATTGGAGCCTGGTCAGGTCAACCTGGCTACTTGGCCGCCCGCGTTGCGGGATGCACAGCGATGAGCCCCAATTGGCTGCGACGCTTGCACATTGCCGCCAGCTCCGCGTAGGCCTTTTCGCCGAGTAGCTCGGTGAGTTCGTCGGCGAGGCTCTCCCACACCTGCTTGTTGCCCACGTGGGCGGCCGGATCGCCGGTGCAATACCAGTGCAGGTCGGCGCCGCCGGAGCCCCAGCCACGGCGATCGTATTCGGTGACGGTGGTCTTGAGGATTTCCGTGCCGTCCGGCCGGGTCACCCACTCCTGGCTGCGCCGGATCGGCAGCTGCCAGCAGACGTCGGGTTTCATCGTCAGCGGCGGCACCCCCAACGTGAGGGCCTTGCTGTGCAACGCGCAGCCGGCCCCGCCGGGAAATCCGGGCCGGTTCAAGAAGATGCATGCGTTCTTGTGCTTGCGGGTGCGGAGTTGGGGCTGGCCGTCATGTTCGTCGAGTTCCAGATAACCCTTGCGGCCCAAGCCTTTCTGGCGGAATTGCCAGTCTTTGTCGGTGAGCTTTTGCACCGCGTCGTCCAGCCGGGCGCGGTCGTCGTCGTCGGACAAAAACGCACCGTGCGAGCAGCACCCGTCATGCGGTCGGCCCGCCACGGTGCCGCGGCAGGCGGGGGTGCCGAACACACACGTCCACCGCGACAGCAACCAGGTAAGGTCGGCCGCGATCAGGTGCTCGGGATTGTCGGGGTCGTAGAACTCCACCCACTCACGGGGGAAATCCAACTCGACCTCTTGCCCCGGGTGCACCGAGCTCAGGCGCGAGTTTGCCACGGGGTCAACGTTAGACCACGATTCTGGCCGGACCTGGGCTGCCGGGTCCGGTTGGCTTCGATTACCGGGCTTGTATGCGGGTCGCTGAGCGCCGGTGTCGTCGCCCGGCTAGTTTGGTTTTCGTGCGCTTGGGTGTGCTGGACGTGGGTAGCAACACCGTCCATCTGTTGGTGGTGGATGCCCATCGAGGGGGGCATCCGACGCCGATGAGTTCGACGAAGGCCACGCTGCGGTTGGCCGAGGCCACCGACAGCTCGGGCAAGATCACCAAACGCGGTGCCGACAAGCTGATTTCGACGATCGACGAGTTCGCCAAAATCGCGGTCAGCTCCGGCTGCGCCGAGTTGATGGCCTTCGCCACGTCCGCGGTGCGTGAGGCCGAGAATTCCGACGACGTGCTGTCCCGGGTGCGCAAAGAGACGGGTATCCAGTTGCAGGTGCTGCGCGGGGTGGATGAGTCGCGGCTGACGTTCCTGGCGGTGCGACGGTGGTTCGGGTGGAGCGCGGGGCGCATCATCAACCTCGACATCGGCGGCGGCTCGCTGGAGGTGTCCAGCGGCGTGGACGAGGAACCCGAGGTCGCGTTGTCGCTGCCGCTGGGTGCCGGACGGTTGACCCGCGAGTGGCTGCCCGACGATCCGCCGGGGAGGCGACGGGTGGCGATGCTGCGTGATTGGCTGGATGCGGAATTGGCGGATGCCAGCGCGACCCTTCTCGAGGCCGGCGAGCCCGACCTGGCGGTTGCGACGTCGAAGACCTTTCGGTCGTTGGCGCGCCTCACCGGTGCGGCGCCCTCAGCCGCCGGACCGCGGGTGAAAAGGACGCTCACGGCCAACGGCCTCAGACAACTCATATCTTTCATCTCTAGGATGACCACCGCTGACCGGGCAGAACTGGAAGGAGTGAGCGCCGAGCGAGCGCCACAGATCGTGGCGGGTGCACTGGTGGCCGAGGCAAGCATGCGAGCGCTGTCGATAGAAACCGTGGACATCTGCCCGTGGGCGCTACGGGAAGGCCTCATCTTGCGCAAACTCGACAGCGAAGCCGACGGAACTGCTCTCGTGGAGACCTCGGTGGGCGATGCTGGAGGTCAGGTAGTTGATCGGAACGTGGTTAACCGATCGAGAGGCAGCAAACCATGACCGGACCACACTCGGAGGCAGAGATCCCCGGTACGCGGCAAATCTCGGTGGCCGAATTGCTGGCAAGGAATGGAACCGTCGGTGCCCCGGCGGTCACCCGGCGGCGCCGCCGCCGGCGCGGCGATGCCGACGCGGTCACCGTCGCCGAGCTGACCGGTGAGATCCCCGTCATCCGTGATGATCGCCGCGACACAGCCGACCATCCCAAGCCGGCACCGGCCGAGCCGGCCGCCGAGCACCGGGCTAAGACCGTGTACTGGTCTGAACCCGAGCCACGGTGGCCCAGGTCGTCACCACACGCGCGACCCGCATCCGGGCCGGAACGTAGCGAATATCCACGCCCCCTGCGTCGCACCGACGACGGCGATGCGGACGGACCCGGGCAACAGTCGGGTGCCGAGCATATGAGTCCCGACCCGGTGGAGCATTACACCGACATCTCGGTCGACGTGATGGACAGTGAGGTGCGTGAGGCCGAGCCGTCGACCGAGGATTCCGCGTACGTGCGCTCTTACCTGCAGATTTCGGAAGGGACGCTTTTCGGTGGGCAGAGCCTCGCCGACGAGGTGGCGCGACGGCGCGCCGACGAGCAGGTCGCGGCGGGTCTGGCGGATTCGCTGGTGGCCGAGACCGAACTCGACGAGGGCCATCTGGATTTCGAGCGCGACCTTGCGCCCGAAGCTGCCCGCCGGTCGACGGGCAAACTCCAGGCGCTCTGGCGCGCCAGCGTGATCGTGCTGCAATCGATGCTGGCCGTCGCGTTCGGCGCCGGGCTGTTCATCGCCTTCGACCAGTTGTGGCGGTGGAACGGCATGGTGGCGTTGGTGCTCGCAGTGTTGGTCATCCTCGGACTCGTGGTTGGGGTGCGGGTGGTTCGCAAGACCGAGGACATCGGCAGCACGTTGATCGCGGTTGCGGTGGGGGCGCTGATCACGCTGGGGCCGTTGGCCCTCCTGCAATCGGGCTAGGGCCACACACAGCCAGTGCGCCCCGCGATCAAAGTCGGCTTGTCGACGGCCTCGGTCTACCCGCTACGGGCCGAGGCCGCATTCGAGTATGCCGACAGGCTCGGCTACGACGGGGTGGAGCTGATGGTCTGGGGCGAGTCGGTAAGCCAGGACATCGATGCCGTCAAGAGGCTGTCGCGGCGCTACCGCGTACCCGTGTTGTCCGTGCACGCGCCCTGCCTATTGATCTCGCAGCGGGTGTGGGGCGCCAATCCGATTCTCAAGCTGGAACGCAGTGTGCGCGCGGCCGAACAACTGGGCGCGCCGACGGTGGTTGTGCATCCGCCGTTCCGGTGGCAGCGTCGCTACGCCGACGGATTCACCGACCAGGTGTCCGCCCTGGAGGCATCCAGCGACGTGCGGGTGGCAGTCGAGAACATGTTCCCGTTCCGGGCCGACCGGTTCTTCGGGGCCGACCAGTCTCGGGCACGGATGCGCAAACGCGGCGGTGGTCCCGGCCCGGCGATCTCGGCGTTCGCGCCGTCCTACGACCCGCTGGACGGCAACCACGCGCACTACACGCTGGACCTGTCGCACACCGCGACCGCGGGCACCCACGCGATCAACATGGCGCGGCGGATGGGTTCGGGACTGGTGCATCTGCACTTGTGTGACGGCAGCGGCTTGCCCGCCGATGAGCACCTGGTGCCGGGGCGCGGCACACAACCCTGCGCCGAGGTGTGCCAGATGCTGGCGGGCGGTGGCTTCGCCGGTCACGTCGTGCTGGAGGTATCGACCTCAAGTGCGCGTTCCGGCCACGAGCGCGAAGCCATGCTGACCGAATCGTTGCAGTTCGCCCGCACGAACTTGATGCGCTGATATCCCGGGGAGATCATCAACGCGTTATTCACTGCCGCAATGGCGCTGCGGCAGGTTGATCTTGGCCGCTGCTGTCCGCGCCCGGTGTCGCGCCAACTGGCCCTGGTACCTCCCCGGATGCCCTCCCGGTAGCGCGGCTCGGCCGAGCTGTCTGCGATGCTTTCCGACATGGCAAGAATCGCGATCGTCGGAGGCGGCAGCATCGGTGAGGCCTTGCTGTCGGGTCTGCTGCGGGCGGGGCGGCAGGTGAAAGACCTGGTGGTGGCCGAGAAGGTGGCTGATCGCGCCAAGTACCTGGCAGACACCTATTCGGTGTTGGTGACGTCGGTGAGCGAGGCGGTGGAGAACGCGACGTTCGTCGTCGTCGCCGTCAAACCAGCCGACGCCGAAGCGGTGATGGACGATCTTGCCGCTGCCGCCGCCGCGGCCGAGCATGATAGTGCCGAGCAGGTATTCGTCACCGTCGCGGCAGGTGTCACGATCGCGTACTTCGAATCCAAGCTCCCAGCCGGGACACCGGTGATCAGGGCGATGCCGAACGCGGCGGCATTGGTGGGCGCGGGGGTTACCGCGCTCGCCAAGGGCCGGTTCGTGACCGCACCACAGCTCGAGGAGGTCTCGGCCTTGTTCGACGCGGTCGGCAGCGTGCTGACGGTTCCCGAGTCGCACATGGATGCGGTGACCGCGGTGTCCGGTTCGGGTCCCGCGTATTTCTTCCTTCTGGTCGAGGCCCTAGTGGATGCGGGTGTCGCCGTGGGTCTCAGCCGCCAGGTGGCCGCCCAGCTGACCGCGCAGACGATGGCCGGGTCGGCGGCAATGCTGCTGGAGCGGATGGATCAAGACCGGCGATCCGCCGATGGCGAGCCGCTGGGCTTGCGGGTGGCCTCCTCGGCGTCACAATTGCGGGCGGCGGTTACCTCGCCCGGCGGTACCACCTCCGCTGCGCTGCGCGAACTCGAACGCGGCGGGTTGCGGGCAGCCGTCGACGCGGCGGTCCAAGCCGCCAAAAGCCGCTCTGAGCAGCTAAGAATTACATCTGAATAATTCACGATTCTAAACTGATTTTCCCCCACCAGTACCAGTAACCCCACTAGTCCCGCTATTCTCCTCCTTGTATGCGCGTGTTGGTGCCGGCGGAGGGGAAGCCGCTGGCATTGGGCGTGCCTGACACGATTGGGTTGCGATGACGTCTACGAACGGACCATCGGCACGGGATTCCGCGGCTAAACCGCGGGACACCGGTTCCGTCGAGGGTCAGCAGGCCAGGACTCAATTTCTCACCGTGGCCGAGGTCGCGGCGCTGATGCGGGTCTCCAAGATGACGGTGTACCGGCTGGTGCACAACGGCGAGCTCCCCGCGGTTCGGGTTGGGCGGTCGTTCCGGGTGCATGCCAAGGCGGTCCACGACATGCTCGAGACGTCGTACTTCGACGCGGGCTAGCCGAATGTCAGTCGCCGGCCCCCGTGGGCCTGTGGCGCCGGTTTGGTGTTCCACGTGGGCAGCCGGGTAAGGTGTCCGGGTCATTTCACATCAGCCGGTCACGGGTCAGATAGCGGAGTCCATGGGTTCAGTCATCAAGAAGCGGCGCAAGCGCATGTCGAAGAAAAAGCACCGCAAGCTGCTGCGTCGCACCCGGGTGCAGCGCAGAAAACTTGGCAAGTAAGACCCGCCGGCGCGTACCGTCACCCGGCTGTAACGTTCCTGTTTCTCCTCGCGGCTAGGCTATCGGAGTGGATTCGTCGAACGGCCGGGGCGGCGGCGGAGCGAGCGGCAGCGACAATGTGCATTACCCCAAGGTTGTGCTGGTCACCGGTGCGTGCCGGTTTCTGGGCGGCTACCTGACTGCTCGGCTTGCGCAGAATCCCCTGATCAACCGTGTGATCGCCGTGGACGCGATTGCGCCGAGCAAGGACATGCTGCGCCGGATGGGCCGGGCTGAGTTCGTTCGCGCGGATATTCGTAATCCGTTTATCGCCAAGGTGATTCGAAATGGCGACGTCGACACGGTGGTGCACGCCGCGGCAGCGTCATACGCGCCGCGGTCCGGTGGCAGCGTGGCGTTGAAGGAACTCAACGTGATGGGTGCGATGCAACTGTTCGCGGCCTGCCAGAAGGCGCCTTCGGTGCGCCGCGTCGTGCTGAAGTCGACGTCGGAGGTCTATGGCTCGAGTCCGCACGATCCGGTGATGTTCACCGAGGACAGCAGCAGCCGTAGACCTTTCCGCGAGGGTTTCCCCAAGGACAGCCTCGATATCGAGGGCTACGTGCGCGGGCTGGGCCGGCGCCGGCCCGATATCGCGGTGACCATTTTGCGGCTGGCCAACATGATCGGCCCGGCGATGGACACGACGCTGTCGCGATATCTGGCGGGGCCGCTGGTCCCGACGATCTTGGGCCGCGATGCGCGACTGCAGCTGCTCCACGAGCAGGATGCGCTGGGTGCGCTGGAGCGCGCGGCGATGGCCGGCAAGGCTGGCACGTTCAACATCGGCGCCGACGGGATCATCATGCTGTCGCAGGCGATCCGGCGAGCGGGCCGAATCCCGTTGCCGGTACCAGGTTTTGGGGTCTGGGCGCTTGATTCGCTGAGGCGAGCTAATCGCTATACCGAACTCAATCGTGAACAATTCGCTTACCTGAGTTATGGCCGCGTGATGGACACCAGCAGAATGCGCTCCGAACTGGGATTTCAGCCGAAATGGTCGACGGCTGAGGCCTTCGACGACTACCTGCGCGGCCGCGGCTTGACTCCCATTATCGACCCGCATCGGGTACGCTCCTTGGAGGGTCGCGCAGTTGCATTGGCGCAGCGCTGGGGTAGCCGAAATCCAATTCCATGGGGTGGAGTCAGGTAGATATCGTGGCGGGCGAAACCAGAGCGAATGTCATTCCACTGCACACAAATCGGGGCCGGGTAGCGGCGCGTCGGCGTGCGGGTCAACGGGTGGAGGCGTCCCGTCAGCATCCCTCGTTGCTGTCTGATCCAAGCGGGCGGGCGTCGGCCGAACAGATCGCCGCCGTCGTCCGCGAGATCGATGAACACCGCCGCCTGGCGGGTACCGCCGGCAAGTCGGGGCCGGCGGAGGCGCCCCTCAACGATCTCGCTCGGCACGTCGCCGCGGTTGCCGCATTCCTCCGCCAACGGCTGACCGGCGACTACAGCGTCGATGAATTCGGGTTCGATCCGCACTTCAACAACGCGATCGTCCGGCCTTTGCTGAGGTTCTTCTTCCGGTCCTGGTTCCGGGTTGAAGTCAGCGGCGTCGAGAACATTCCGAGCGATGGTGCCGCGTTGTTGGTGGCCAATCACGCCGGGGTGTTGCCGTTCGACGGGTTGATGCTCTCGGTGGCGGTTCACGATGAACATCCTGCGCATCGGGATCTGCGGTTGCTGGCCGCCGACATGGTCTTCGACCTCCCCGTGGTCGGCGAGGCCGCGCGCAAGGCGGGCCACACCATGGCCTGCACTACCGATGCGCAGCGCCTGCTCGCCTCCGGTGAGCTCACCGCGGTGTTCCCAGAGGGCTACAAGGGTTTGGGCAAACGCTTCGAGGACCGCTATCGGCTGCAGAGGTTCGGCCGCGGCGGGTTCGTGTCGGCGGCGCTGCGCACGAAGGCGCCGATTGTGCCGTGCTCGATCATCGGCTCCGAAGAGATCTACCCGATGTTGGCCGATGTCAAGTTGCTGGCGCGGCTGTTTGGCCTGCCGTACTTCCCGATCACACCGTTGTTCCCGTTGGCCGGGCCCGCCGGGTTGGTGCCGCTGCCGTCGAAATGGCGCATCGCGTTCGGTGAGCCGATTTACACCGCCGACTACGCATCCACCGACGCCGACGACCCGATGGTCACCTTCGAGTTGACCGATCAGGTGCGTGAGACGATCCAGCAGACGCTGTACCGGTTGTTGGCCGGCCGCCGCAACATCTTCTTCGGCTAAGCGTTACTTGACCAGGGTGAACTGGCAAACGTCCGTGTAGTGGTCACGGAAAAGGTCCGAGCAGCCGGTCAGGTAGTGCATGTAGGTGTCGTAGATCTGCTGGCCCTGCAGCTCGATCGCCTTTTCCTTATGTGCTTCCAGCGCTGCGGCCCATGCGTTGAGCGTCGGAACATAGTGCGACCCGATTCGGTGGTAACGCTCGACCTTGAAACCGGCCCTGGACGAGTATTCGTCGACCTGCGGGATCTGGGGCAACCGGCCGCCGGGGAAGATCTCGGTCAGGATGAACTTGATAAAGCGCAGCAGACTCATCGGCGCCGTCAGTCCGAGCTCCTTGGCTTCCTCGGCGCTCGGCACGATGATCGTATGCAGCAACATCCTGCCGTCGTCGGGCAAAACGTTGTAGCACATCTTGAAGAACCGGTCGTAGCGTTCGAAGCTGGCGTCACCCGCGCCGTCGGCGAAGTGCTCGAAGGCGCCGAGCGACACGATGCGGTCTACCGGCTCGTCGAATTGCTCCCAGCCTTGCAGGCGCACGTCCTTGGTCCGTGGGCTGTCCATCTCGGCGAACTTCTGCTTGTTGTGGGCGAGCTGGTTCTCGCTCAGCGTCAGGCCGATCACGTTGACGTCGTATTTCTCGATCGCGTGCCGCATGGTCGAGCCCCAGCCGCAACCGATGTCGAGCAGCGTCATCCCGGGCTCGAGACCGAGTTTGCCCAGCGCGAGTTCGCGCTTCGCGTACTGCGCCTCTTCGAGCGTCATGTCGGGGCGTTCGTAGTAGGCGCAGCTGTACGTCATCGACGGGTCGAGGAACAGCTTGAAGAACTCGTTCGATCGGTCGTAGTGCGACTGGACGGCTTCGATCGGTGGAGACAGTTGATCCGGCAGAACGTCTTTACCCCGTTGTGTCATTGAACGGACCCTACTTCCCCCATCAGATGGATGCAATTGCCGCCACGGTCGCCTCAGCGTCTGCCTCGTGATGGGCCGCTTCTCCCAACATGGTGACGACACTGGTGACCACGGGTTTGCCTTCGGCATCTGTGATTTCGCTGCGGATTTCGGCGATCACCGTACCGTGCGACTCGATGACGGAGTCGAGATAGGTGTCGAAATACAACTTGTCGTTGGCAAGAATCGGCCGGTAGAACCGGAACTTCTGGTCGCGATGGAAGACCCGGGCGATGTTGATCGGGATGTTGAACTTGGTGAAGATCTCTAGCTGTACGCGCCGCCCCGCGATCGCCAGGAACGTCAGCGGGGCCACCAGCGCGGGGTAACCGGCCTCGGCGGCGGCGGCCTCGTCGTAGTGCGACGGGTGTTCGTCCTTGATCGCGGCCGCGAACTCGCGGATCTTTTCGCGCCCGACTTGGAAGTAGTCGAGTTGCCGGTAGTGCTTACCGATGAGGCCTCGGGCTTCTTCGGGAGTTGTCATGCTGCGCGCCGTTCTCCGCTCGAATAGTTGCTGGGTCCCGATTGCCCGGCTCCTCCTCGGCCGTTCCGGCCGCATCGTCGCCGGGCTGGGTCCCGATTGCCCGGCTCCTCCTCGGCCGTTCCGGCCGCATCGTCGCCGGGCTAACGGCGCAGCTTATCAGTGTGATTGCCGACGTGAGGCCAAAGCCGCCAGCGCGCCGCCGGCCGCGCCCAGTGCCAGGGCCGACGGGACCCCGATCCGGGCGGCCTTGCGCGCGGTTCGGAAGTCGCGGATCTCCCATCCGCGTTCGCGGGCCAGGCTGCGCAGGCGGGCGTCTGGGTTGATGGCGACGGCGGTGCCGACCAGCGACAGCATCGGTACGTCGTTGTAGCTGTCGGAATAGGCGGTGCAGCGTTTGAGGTTGAGCCCCTCCCGGATCGCCAGCGACCGGACTGCGTGGGCCTTGCCGGTGCCGTGCAGGATCTCACCGACCAATCTGCCGGTGAAGACCCCGTCGACCGACTCGGCGACGGTGCCCAGGGCGCCGGTCAGGCCGAGCCGGCGCGCGATCGTCGCCGCCAGCTCGTACGGCGTAGCGGTGATCAGCCACACTTGTTGCCCGGCATCGAGGTGCATCTGCGTGAGTTCTCGGGTGCCGGCCCAGATCTTGTCGGCGATGAACTCGTCGTAAATCTCCTCGCCGAGGGCCACCAGCTGCTCGACGGAGCGACCCTCGATGAACGCCAGCGCCTTGCGCCGGCCGGCGGCGACGTCGTCGCTGTTCTCCTTGCCGAGCAGCTGGAACTTGGCCTGCGCGTAGATGAATCCGAGGACATCGCGATAGGTGAAGTAGTCGCGAGCGGCCAGCCCTCGGCCGAAGTGCACTGCCGACGAGCCTTGCACCAGCGTGTTGTCCACGTCGAAAAAGGCGGCGGCGGTCAGGTCGATGGGCGGTTGCGGGCGACCTTGCTCGGGGGCGGCGGCGTGCATGCCGTCAAGCGCGCGTTCGGCGCTGGCATCGCCGGCCAGCGACTCCGGGTCGACGCGACCGGTGTGGCCCGCGCCGCCCGGGTCAGGGGAAGCCATCGGAAACCTCCTAGATCGCTGGGCCCGCCCGGTGGCCGATTCTTTTTCTTTGTTGCTGTGGCCAGTATCAACCCTATCCGGCAAACGTATCGAGCAGGTTGACCCGCCTGGGCCTGGGAAATGACACACTGGTCGCCATGACCGAGCCCGCCGGCCGACCCCAGGTGCAGCTGCTGACCCGCGACGGGTGCGCGATCTGCCAGCGGGTGCATGCCCGGTTAGCCGAACTGGCTCAAGAGCTGGGCTTCGATCTGTCAACGACCGACGTCGACGCCGCCGCATCTGCGGGCAACACCGCGCTGCGGGCCGAGTTCGGCGATCGTCTGCCGGTAATCCTGCTGGACGGCCGCGAGCACAGTTATTGGGAGATCGATGAGCCCCGTCTGCGCGCGGACCTGGCCCGAACCCATAGTTGGTAGCTCACCTGACAAACGTCTACCGTAGACACCAGTTCACTAACTGAGTAAGGCAAGGGAGCGCGCCAAGGTGATGCTGCCGTGAGCATCCTGCTCTTCGGGGTTTCGCACCGTAGTGCGCCGGTCTCCGTCCTGGAACAACTCAGCCTCCCTGAGTCCGATCAAGTCAAGGTCGTCGATCGGATTTTGCAGTCGCCGCTGGTCACCGAGGCGATGGTGCTCTCGACGTGCAACCGGGTCGAGGTTTACGCCGTGGTGGACGCGTTCCACGGCGGGCTGGCGGTAATCGGGCAGGTGCTGTCCGAGCACTCCCGCATGTCGATGGGCGAACTGACCAAACACGCGTACGTGCGCTACAGCGAAGCCGCCGTCGAGCATCTGTTCGCGGTTGCCAGCGGGCTGGATTCGGCGGTCGTCGGTGAGCAGCAGGTGCTTGGTCAGGTGCGCCGCGCCTATGCGGCTGCCGAGGCCAACCGCACCGTAGGCAGGGTGCTGCACGAACTGGCCCAGCGGGCGCTGTCGGTCGGCAAGCGGGTGCACTCCGAGACGGCCATCGACGCCGCCGGCTCGTCGGTGGTGTCCGTCGCCCTGCAAATGGCCGAACGCAAACTTGGCACGCTGGCCGACAAGACAGCGGTGGTGATCGGCGCCGGGGCGATGGGCGCATTGTCGGCAGCGCAGCTGACCCGCGCCGGGGTCGCGCACGTCCACGTCCTCAACCGGTCGTCTCCCCGGGGGCAGCGGCTGGCCCGCAAGATCCGCGAATCGGGCGTGCAGGCCGACGCGCACACACTGGATCGCCTGGCCGACGCGTTGGCCGATGCCGACGTGGTGGTCAGCTGCACCGGGGCGGTGAGCCCCGTGGTGTCGCTGGCCGACGTGCATCATGCGCTTGCCGCGGCACAGCGCAGTGGGGTCCAAGAAGCTACCCATCCGCTGGTGATGTGCGACCTGGGCATGCCCCGTGACATCGATCCGGCGGTGGCCGGACTGCCCGGCGTCTGGGTCGTCGATGTGGACCGCGTGCAACATGAACCGTCGGCCCATGCCGCGGCCGCCGACGTCGACGCCGCCCGCCACATCGTCGCGGCCGAGGTTGCCGCCTATCTGGTGGGACAGCGGATGGCCGAGGTCACCCCCACCGTGACTGCGCTACGCCAACGAGCCGCGGAGGTGGTCGAAGCGGAGTTGCTGCGCCTGGACAACCGGCTGCCGGGCCTGCACAGCGCCCAGCGCGAGGAGGTGGCCCGCACCGTGCGGCGGGTGGTGGACAAGCTGCTGCACGCGCCCACCGTGCGGATCAAGCAGCTCGCGAGCGCCCCCGGCGGTGACAGCTACGCCGAGGCGCTGCGCGAACTCTTCGAACTAGACCAGACCGCGGTCGATGCCGTCGCCACCGCGGGTGAATTGCCGGTGGTATCAAGCGGATTCGATGGTGGCATGCACGCACACCGCGCGGCCAGCCCAAAGCGATCCGCCGAGTAGCCGAGTAGCCGATTGGCCCACGTGATCCGGATTGGCACTCGGGGCAGCCTGCTGGCCACCACCCAGGCCGCGACCGTCAGGGACGCCCTGATCGCCCACGGCCACCCCGCGGAGTTGGTGACCATCACCACCGCGGGCGACCGGTCCTCGGCGCCGATTGCCGATCTCGGGGTCGGCGCCTTCACCACGGCGCTGCGCGAGGCCATCGAAGATGGCCGCGTGGACGCGGCGGTGCATTCCCACAAGGACTTGCCGACCGCGGATGACCCGAGGTTCACGGTGGCCGCGATACCTCCACGAAACGACCCCCGCGACGCGGTGGTGGCGCGCGACGGGTTGGTGTTGGCGGAATTGCCGGCCGGATCGCTGGTGGGCACGTCCTCCCCGCGACGGGCCGCACAGCTTAGAGCATTGGGTCTCGGTTTGGAAATCCGCCCCCTTAGAGGCAACCTAGATACCAGGTTGAACAGGGTAAGTAGTGGTGATCTTGACGCCATCGTGGTAGCTCGGGCTGGACTGGCTCGGCTGGGCCACCTCGATGATGTCACCGAGACGCTTGAGCCGGTGCAGATGTTGCCGGCGCCGGCTCAAGGCGCCCTCGCGGTCGAATGCCGCGCCGGTGACAGCCGGCTGGCGGCAGTGCTGGCGGAGCTGGACGACGCCGACACACGCGCGGCGGTCACCGCGGAGCGAGCCCTGCTGGCCGAACTGGAGGCCGGTTGCTCCGCACCGGTGGGCGCGCTCGCGGAAGTGGTCGAGTCCATCGATGAGGACGGCCGCCTCCTCGAAGAGCTTTCGCTGCGTGGCTGCGTGGCGGCGCCGGACGGATCCGACGTGATCCGCGCGTCCGGCGTCGGCACCTGCGGTCGGGCACGGGAGCTTGGGCTATCGGTCGCTGCGGAGCTGTTCGAGCTGGGCGCCCGGGAGCTGATGTGCGGAGCGCGGCGGGACCCGCGCGAGGAAGTTGAATGAGAAGAATTACGTGGGAGCGACAATGACGACGCGAGGGCGCAAGCCGCGACCGGGCCGCATCACGTTCGTGGGCGCCGGTCCGGGCGACCCGGGATTGCTGACGACTCGGGCCGCCACGGTGCTGGCGAACGCGACCCTGGTGTTCACCGACCCCGACGTACCCCAGCCAGTGCTAGCCCTGATCGGCAAGGATCTGCCACCGGTCTCCGGACCGGCGCCCGCCGAACCGGCCCCCGGAAACGCCCACGCTGCCGGCCCCGACGGAGACCAAGGCACCGCCCCGGCGGTGATGGCGGTGATGTCCGGGGCCCCCGACATCCGTCCAGCGGTGGGTGACCCCGCCGAGGTCGCCAAGACGCTGACCGCCGAGGCCCGGACGGGTAGCGACGTGGTGCGGCTGGTGGCGGGTGATCCGCTGACGGTCGACGCCGTCATCACCGAGGTGAACGCCGTCGCACGCACCCACCTGCACATCGAGATCGTTCCGGGCCTGGCTGCGACCACCGCGGTTCCGACCTATGCCGGGCTGCCGCTGGGCTCGTCGCACACGGTTGCCGACGTCCGCCTCGACCCCGACAACACAGACTGGGAAGCGCTGGCCGCCGCACCCGGGCCGCTGATCCTGCAGGCCACCGCGTCGCATCTGGCCCACGCGGCACGGACCCTGATCGACCACGAATTGGCCGAGTCCACCCCGTGCGTGGTGACCGCGCACGGCACTACCTGTCAGCAGCGTTCGGTCGAGACCACCCTGCAGGGACTGACCGACCCGGCCGTCCTGGGGATCACCGACGCGGGGCCGTCGCCGGCAAGCGGCGGCGTTCCGTTGACCGGCCCGCTGGTGGTGACCATCGGCAAGACGGTGGCCAGCCGGGCGAAGCTGAATTGGTGGGAGAGCCGGGCCCTGTACGGCTGGACCGTCTTGGTGCCGCGCACCAAGGACCAGGCCGGCGAGATGAGCGAGCGGCTGACGTCCTACGGCGCCCTGCCGATCGAGGTGCCGACCATCGCCGTCGAGCCGCCGCGCAGCCCCGCCCAAATGGAGCGCGCCGTCAAGGGTCTGGTCGACGGCCGGTTCCAGTGGGTGGTGTTCACCTCGACCAATGCGGTCCGTGCGGTGTGGGAGAAGTTCGGTGAGTTCGGCCTGGACGCGCGCGCCTTCTCCGGGGTGAAGATCGCCTGCGTCGGCGAGTCGACCGCGGACCGGGTCCGTGCCTTCGGGATCAGCCCCGAGTTGGTGCCATCCGGGGAGCAGTCCTCGATCGGTCTGCTGGACGACTTCCCGCCCTATGACAGCGTTTTCGACCCGGTGAACCGGGTGCTGTTGCCGCGCGCGGACATCGCCACCGAAACGCTCGCCGAAGGACTGCGCGAGCGGGGCTGGGAGATCGAGGACGTCACCGCCTACCGGACCGTGAGGGCTGCCCCGCCGCCGGCGACTACCCGCGAAATGATCAAGACGGGTGGGTTCGACGCGGTGTGCTTCACCTCGAGCTCGACGGTGCGAAACCTGGTCGGCATCGCGGGCAAGCCGCACGCGCGGACGATCATCGCCTGCATCGGTCCGAAGACCGCAGAGACCGCCGCCGAGTTCGGCTTGCGGGTGGATGTCCAGCCCGATACCGCCGCGGTGGGTCCGCTGGTCGATGCGCTGGCCGAACACGCCGCGCGGCTGCGCGCAGAGGGGGCGCTGCCACCGCCGCGCAAGAAGAGCCGCAGGCGTTAGTGGCGATCGCAAGCGCGGCGGAGCCGGGCGCCGCGGGTCGCCACCAGTTGGGTCCCGTGGCGATCGCAAGCGCGGCGGAGCCGGGCGCCGCGGGTCGCCACCAGTTGGGTCCCGTGGCGATCGCAAGCGCGGCGGAGCCGGGCGCCGCGGGTCGCCACCAGTTGGGTCCCGTGGCCTACCCGCGGCAGCGACCGCGCCGGCTCCGGTCGACCCCCGCGATGCGCCGCTTGGTGGCGCAGACCTCGCTGGAGCCAAGGCATTTGGTGCTGCCGATGTTCGTCGCCGACGGTATCGACGAGCCGCGGCCGATTGCCTCCATGCCGGGCGTGATGCAGCACACCCGCGATTCGCTGCGTGCCGCCGCCGCCGACGCCGTCGCCGCCGGGGTGGGCGGGCTGATGCTGTTCGGTGTGCCCCGCGAGGAGGACAAGGACGCGTCCGGCTCGGCCGGCGCCAACCCCGACGGCATCCTCAACGTCGCCCTTCGCGACCTGGCCAAGGACCTCGGCGACGCCACGGTGTTGATGGCGGACACCTGCCTGGACGAGTTCACCGACCATGGCCACTGCGGCGTCCTCGACGACCGGGGCCGAGTCGATAACGACGCCACCGTGGCCGCTTATGTGGAACTGGCTGTGGCGCAAGCGGAATCCGGCGCACACGTGGTGGCGCCGAGCGGAATGATGGACGGTCAGGTCGGCGCGATCCGCGACGGCCTGGATTCCGCCGGCCACATCGACGTGGTAATCCTGGCTTACGCCGCGAAATTTGCCTCGGCGTTCTACGGCCCGTTCCGTGAGGCCGTCGGCTCCAGCCTGTCCGGCGACCGGCGGACGTACCAGCAGGAAACCGGCAACATGCGGGAGGCGCTGCGCGAGATCGAGCTGGACCTCGCCGAGGGCGCCGACATCATCATGGTCAAGCCCGCGATGGGTTACCTGGACGTGGTCGCGGCCGCGGCGGACATCTCGCCGGTGCCGGTGGCGGCCTATCAGGTTTCGGGGGAGTACGCGATGATTTGTGCTGCGGCCGCGAACAACTGGATCGATGAGCGGGCGGCGGCACTGGAGTCACTGACCAGCATCCGGCGCGCTGGGGCTGGCATCGTGCTCACCTACTGGGCCGCCGATGCGGCGGGATGGCTTTCGTGACGGAGGGGTCGCGTGACGCCAGGGGATAGCAAACCCAGGCCGTTGTTCTACGAACCCGGCGCCACCTGGTATTGGGTGCTCGCGGGGCCCGCGGCGGCGGCGTCGATGATTCTGATCGAAATGTCCAGCGGCGCCGGTGTTGGGCTGGTCGTTCCGGCGCTCTTCCTGGTGATGGTGTCGCTGTTCGTGGCATTGCAGGTGAAGGCGGCGCGCATCCACACCTCGGTCGAGCTGACCAAGGACGCGTTGCGCCAGGGCACCGAAACGATCCCGGTCGCCGAAATCGTCAAGGTCTATCCGGAGGCGGAGAATTCGGTGGACTCCGGTAAGCCGCTTCAGAAGTGGCAGACGGCGCGGACGCTCGGCGAACTCGTCGGGGTCCCGCGCGGCCGGGTCGGCATCGGCCTGAAGCTCACCGGGGGCCGCACCGCGCAGGCGTGGGCGCGTCGCCATCGTCACCTTCGGGCAGCGCTGACTCCGCTGGTCCAGGAGCGGGTCAAGCCCGCGTCGTCCGACTTGGCCGACCCCGACGGTGACGACTACACCGGGTCACCGCGGTGACGGCGCGCTACCGAGCTCTGGTCGAACTCGTCGTGGCGTGCGCCGCGCTGGTGGGCGCCGCGGTGTGCTGGGCGCAAACGCGTTCCATGGTGACGGTCGGGCCCGTCGCCGACGGGCAGCCGGTCACCTTTTCGGTGGTCTATCACCCGCAGGCGCTGTTGTTGACGCTGTTGTTGGCGATGTTGGCCGGGGTGTTGGTGGTGGTGGCGGCGGCCCGGCTGCTCCGCGTGTGGCGCAGCGCGCGCCCTAAGCCGTCTTCTTGACGAGCGGCAGCACGAGCTGGCGGCGGCGCACGATGGCGTCGGCCAGGTTGCGCAGCGCCTCGTGCACCGAGCGTGCAATCGGAAACATGGCACCGTTGTCGTCCTGGTCCTCGTCGGCACCCAGTAGCTCGACGACCGCCGGGCTCGCGACCAATATCCACTCCACCCCGACGGCGCGGCAGTCGTCATCGAGCGTGTGCAGGAGTGAGATACCAGCTGCGGCAAAGTAACTCACTTCGCTGACGTCGAGCACCACCGGGTTGTGTCCCAGGATGAAACGCCGGATGTATTCGCTGACCGGATCCACGTTGACGACGTCGATTTCCCCTCGGATGGTCACCACCGTCGCCAGGTGACGACACTGGGCCCGAATCTGGGCGCCGCAGCAGTCAACGGTGCCGTTTGCCTGGCGATCAGTGCGACCAGTGACGTTCGAAGCCGGTGTGGTGATAGTCATAAGCAGCCCCAATCCCCATGGCGTTGCGGGAGCCGACACGACGCCGAGAAACCTGTCCCCAACGTTGACAGCAAGATCTAAGGAGATCGGCAGCTGGATCTAACTCTTTGCTAAGAACCGACTTTCGGGGTGCAGGCGGCGAGCCGCTCCCAGCCCGCACGCCCCTCGGGGCGATCGCGCTGTTAGGCTGCGATGGCTGCCGGTTGCCCGTCGGGGGCTTGTGAGACGGCCAGATCGCCCGGTCAGCAAGGCCAGCGGGCCATCAGATCACCAAACAGCAGGGTCGAGACGGGCAGAGCCCGGGAAGAGCACAATGCGCAGCGGAGAAATCAAGGGTGAGATCAAAGCCTTGACCGGACTCCGTATCGTCGCCGCGGTCTGGGTCGTGCTGTTTCACTTCCGGCCGATGCTGGAGGATGCGTCGCCCGATTTCCGCGATGCCCTCGCGCCGGTGCTGAACTGCGGCGCGCAGGGGGTCGACTTGTTCTTCATCCTCAGTGGGTTCGTGCTGACCTGGAACTACCTCGACCGCATGGGCCGCTCGTGGTCGGCGCGCGCCACCCTGCAATTCCTGTGGCTGCGGCTGGCCAGGGTGTGGCCGGTGTACCTGGTCACACTCCATCTCGCCGCCGTGTTGGTGATCCTCACCCTCCACGTCGGCCATGTGCCGCTGCCCGAAGCGAGTCAGCTCACCGCGACCAGCTATGTACGCCAGGTCCTGCTGGTGCAGTTGTGGTTTCAGCCGTATTTCGACGGGTCCAGTTGGGATGGGCCGGCCTGGTCGATCAGCGCGGAATGGCTGGCCTACCTGCTGTTCGGCCTGGTCGTGCTGGTGATTTTCCGGATGATGCACGCCACGAGGGCGCGGAGCCTGATCTGGCTGGCCATCGCGGCGTCTATGCCGCCGGTTGTGCTGTTGTTGGCCAGCGGCCAGTTCTACACCCCGTGGAGCTGGCTGCCGCGAATTGTGACGCAGTTCGTCGCGGGCGCGCTGGCCGCTGCCGCGGTGCGAAGGTTGCGGCTGACCGATCGCGCTCGGCGCGTCGCCGGGTACTGTTCCGCACTCCTGATCGCCGCCATCGTGGGAATCCTCTACCTGTTCGACGCGCATCCGATCACCGGAGTGGTGGACAGCGGCGGGGTGGTCGACGTCCTGTTCGTTCCGTTGGTGATAACGCTGGCGGTCGGCGTGGGGAGCCTGCCTTCGCTGCTGTCGACGCGACCGATGGTTTACGGCGGGGAAATCTCGTTTTGCCTCTACATGGTGCATGAACTGGTGCACACCGCCTGGGGATGGGCCGTGGCACAATTCGAGCTCACGCCGCAGGACAACCCGTGGAAATGGAACGTCGTCGGGCTGCTCGCGATCGCCGTGGGCGCTTCGGTCGTGTTGTATCACGGCGTCGAGGTGCCCGCCCGCCGTTGGATGCGCAGGATGGTCGACATTGGGACAGTGAACGCGAGCCTCGAGCCCGATGGCTCGGTGGGCGCCAAGCTTCATCAGATCGACGGTGCGCTGGAAGCGGTGTCGGTCCGCGCGGTGTGACGCTCGCGGGACGTGAGCGCGTTGACGGCGACTCGCCTCAGTTTCCTCGTACGATTCCGTTGATTTGGATGCGGAGGTAGCGGTGAGTCGTCTGGCCACGCTCGTCATTGGTCTCGCTCTGCTGGTCGACGTGGTCTTGCCGCACCCGGCACACCCAGCACGGGTGCGGGTCTACGACACACTGACCAAGGATTTTCGGCTGAACCAGCTCGCAGTGATCGGCGACTCCTACACCACCGGCACCGATTTGGGTGGCCTGGGCCCGAAATCTTGGACCGCCGTGGCCTGGCAGACGCTCACCGAGCGGGGCGTGCGGATCGCCGCCGATGTGGCGGCCGAGGGCAGAGCGGGCTACGGCGCGCCCGGCGACCACGGCAGCGTCTTCGCGGATCTGACCGCCAGGGCGGTCAAGTCTGACGACGTGCTGGTGGTGTTCTTCGGCTCCCGCAACGACCAGCGGGCTGATCCCGAGCTGCTAGCCGAAAGGGCCCGCGATACCTTCGATCTGGCGCGCCGCCTGGCGCCGTCCGCGCGGTTGCTGGTGATCGGACCGCCGTGGCCAAACGCCGACGTACCCGACTGGATGCTGCAGATTCGCGACGTGCTGGGCGCCGCGGCCGGGGGCGCGGGGGCAGCCTTCGTCGACCCGATCGCCGAACGCTGGTTCGTCGACAGGCCCGACCTGATCGGCGCGGATGGCGTGCACCCCAACGACGCAGGGCATGAGTACCTGGCGGACAAGATCACGCCGCTGATTCGTACGCAGTTGAGTGACTAGGGCCAAAGCGCCAGCCGCACAAGGTGTTTAGTGTGGGCGCGGGTAGCGGTTCAGTCCTCGGCGTGCCGCTCGTAGTCCCAACGCTCAAGGCGCGCTTGCAGCTGCAGCAGGCCAACCCCGACGACTGGCATTACCGCCGAAATGAAGACCAGCAGCAGCGCCGACATCTCAAACCTCCAGAACTCTTTCATTGGTACCACGTTCGTCGTCGCCGCGAGGTTCATTCGCCAAGAAACTCACCGGAACTACCGCTCCGCCAGGGTGCGATCGGCCAGCGCGCCGATAACGGGTGCCAGCAGCTGCGCGTACTCGGTCGTCACGTGGTGGTCGTCGCGGAACACTAGGGTGTTGCCGACGATCACCGGGCAGATAGGCGCTGCATGGCCGGTCCCACATGGCCGCATGCGAGTCGCCGATCAGCGCCACCGTCGTCGTTGAGGCGGCGTCGCCCGTCGCACACTCGCTTTGGCCCGCGTCATGCCCGGAACGCCTGCAGCCGTTGACGAATACCGGCGCCTTGGCAGGGCCACCGCGGTGGCCGCGCCGCCCACCGCGAGGCTGGCCGCCGCCGATCGACGCAACCGAGCCCAACGCGCCGCATTCGCCGCTCCCCTGCGGGGGCAGAGCCGGTGGTGGCTTGCTGCCGGACTGTCATCGCCTCGTCTAGGACGCCATCCAGGCCAGCTCGCCGGGCAGCTGCTCGCGCCAATAGTCCGTGTCGTGTCCGCCGTCCGAGAAGCCGCCTGCCGGTGGCTTTTTCAGTTGGTTGACGAACTGACGGGTGGCGAAATAGAAGCGATCGCTAGTGCCGCAATCCACGCGAAGGGGAATCTGATTCAGTGCCGGCAGGCCCACCACGCTGTGCTGCACCCAGTCGTCGTAGCTGTCGAACGCCCCGGGCGCGCTGCCAGTGAACGATGTGTACAACGCCGGGCTGATCGCGCAGATCCCCGCCGTCCGGGCTGGGCCCAGCCGCGCGCCCAGCAGCAGCGCGCCGTACCCCCCCATCGACCAGCCCAGGAAGCCCACCCGGGAGGTGTCCATGCCCATCGATGCCAGCATCGGCAACAGCTCTTCGAGCACCATCGCCCCGGAGTCCCCGCCCGCAGCCCTCTTGTGCCAGTAGGTATTGCCGCCGTCCACGCCGACCACCGCGAACGGCGGCTTGCCCGCCTTGACCAGCTGGGCCAGCCCGTCCGCGACACCGAGGTCGAGCATCATGCCCGCGTTGCCGTCCTTGCCGTGTAGGGCGATCACGGGACGCAGCAAGCCGGTCTGGCCGGGCGGCATGGCGATCACCCAGTTCGTCTTGACGCCGCCGCGAGCCGCCGAAATGAACGAGCCGGACAGCTTGGTCGGCAAGCCGCTGCCCGCGGTCGGCGGCTCGAACGGGGCGGGAGCAAGCGGCGGCGCCGCCTGGGGTTCGAGCGGATCGAACACAGCGCTCAAAGCCCACACGCCGGCGGCTGCAGCGCCGACGCCGGCGCCCATACGCAGCACCGCACGGCGGGTCAGCTCAGGCACGAGCGTCATAATGCCGCGCCGAGAGGCTTTTTCCGGCCGAGCCACGCCGTATCGGTAGGCAATCGTGACGAGAGTTGGGGTGGCTGGAAAGTCGCTCAGGTTGTGCGTGCGTTGACCGTCCGGGTGATCCGTTGATCGGCAACGGCATTCGGCAAACCCGGGACAGCTAATAGCGCAACTCGATATCATTTGCCCCGCCGAGTGGGTGTCGAAGGTGACCGCGCGATTACCGGTCGTCGCTAGGGCGCGGGAGGTGCGGAATGTCGTTTGTGTTCACGGCGCCGGAGATGCTGATGGCGGCGGCGACGGATTTGGCGGGTATCGGGTCGGCACTTGGCGCGGCCAACGCGGCCGCGGCAGCCGCGACGACTGGAGTGTTGCCCGCCGCCGCCGATGAGGTGTCGGCTCAGATTGCGGCGCTGTTCAGTCAGCACGCCCAGAGTTACCGGGCGCTCAGCGCACAAGCGGCGGCGTTCCACGACCAGTTCGTGGGGGCTCTGACCACGGGCGGGGCCTCGTATGCCAGCGCCGAGGCCGCCAACGCGCAGCAGAATCTGCTCAATGCGATCAATGCGCCTACCCAGGCGTTGTTGGGCCGCCCGCTGATCGGCAACGGCGCCAATGGGGCGCCAGGGACCGGGGCCAACGGCGCGCCCGGCGGCATACTGATCGGCAACGGCGGAGCCGGCGGGTCCGGCGGGCCCGGCCAAAACGGCGGTAAGGGCGGGGCCGCCGGGCTGTTCGGCCTCGGCGGAGCCGGCGGAGCCGGCGGGACCGGAACCACCGTCGGGGGTGCCGGGGGTGCGGGCGGGCTGCTAGTCGGCGCCGGCGGGGCCGGTGGGGCCGGCGGGACCAGCGTCACCGCCGGGGGCGCTGGCGGTGCTGGTGGTGCTGGCGGGCTATTCGGCGCTGGAGGGATCGGCGGGGCCGGCGGAGTCGGTGGCTCCGTTGGGGGTGCTGGCGGTAACGGCGGCAGCGGCGGGCTGTTCGGCAGCGGCGGGATGGGCGGGGCCGGCGGGGCGGGCACCACCGACGGCGGTGCAGGTGGTGCTGGCGGCACGGCAGGCATGCTGTTCGGCGATGGCGGTGCAGGCGGTGTCGGCGGCGCCGGTACCAACAACGGCGGCGCCGGCGGGGCCGGCGGGAACGCGCGGCTGATCGGTGCCGGCGGTGATGGTGGGGTCGGTGGCATCAGCCTCGGCTTGGGGGGAACGGGGGGAACCGGCGGTACCGGCGGCGCCGGCGGGGTGTTCGGTGCTGGCGGGGCCGGCGGGCTGTTCGGTGCCGGCGGGGCCGGCGGTGACGGTGGTGCCGGCGCCACCAACGGGGGCGCCGGCGGGGCCGGTGGGGCTGGCGGGCTGTTCGGCCCAGGTGGGTCCGGTGGCACCGGCGGGACCGGCCTGTCGAACGCAGGTATTGGCGGGGCAGGCGGTGTTGGTGGGACCGGCGGGCTGTTCGGCGCCGGCGGTGACGGTGGCGCAGGCGGGCGTGGCATCACCACCGGGGGCGCCGGGGGGGCCGGGGGACTTGGCGGCATGCTGTTCGGTGCCGGTGGTGCCGGTGGCGACGGTGGTGCAGCAACCACGAACGGTGGTGCCGGCGGGGCCGGCGGGAACGCGCGGCTGATCGGTGCCGGCGGGGCCGGCGGCACCGGTGGGACCGGCACCAACCTCGGGGCCGGGGGTACCGGCGGGGCCGGCGGCAATGCCGGGATGCTATTCGGTGCGGGGGGTGCCGGGGGCACCGGCGGTTTCGGTGCGTTCAACGGCGACGGGGGAGCGGGCGGTGCCGGCGGCACCGGCGGGCTGATCGGCAACGGTGGTGCCGGGGGCACCGGCGGTTTCGGCGCTGGCGGTGCCGGCGGGACCGGCGGTGCCGGCGGCAACGCCGGCGGGCTGTTGGGAGCCGGTGGAGCCGGCGGTGCCGGTGGGGGTAACGTCGGCGCTAACGTTGCGGGCGCGGGCGGTGCCGGCGGTAACGGCGGCGGGCTGTTCGGTGATGGCGGTGCTGGCGGTGCCGGTGGCACTAGCACCGGCGGTGACGGAGGTGCTGGCGGTGCCGGCGGCAGCGCCGGGATGCTCTTCGGGACCGGCGGTGATGGCGGTGTTGGCGGCACTGGCTCGATCGGTGGGGGTGCCGGAGGTGCCGGCGGCAAGGCCGCGCTGATCGGCAACGGCGGTGACGGAGGTGCCGGCGGCGGCGGCGGGACGGGCGCCGGTGGCGACGGCGGCGACGGCGGCGACGCGGTGCTGATCGGCAACGGCGGTAACGGGGGCAACGGCGGGGTGGGCGCGACCACGGGCACCGCCGGCACCGGCGGCACCCGTGGGCAGCTGCTCGGCGAGAACGGGATGAACGGGTTGTCGTAACCTGCGGGCCGGCGCCGGTTTGTTCTGCAGATTCGCCTTGACGACCTTGGCGATGCCTCCTACCACCAGCGACTGACCGCGGGTGACTCCCGACCCCAAGCTCTGCGCCGGTTGTACATGTTCTTGTTCAGCTTCACAACGTCAATGGCATCCAGTGGGCGGGCATCCCGGCCGACATCTTCGAGCGCGTGCTCGGGGCAGCGGGTGGCGCGTGGACTACCTGGGTGGCACCACCTCTCAGTCCCGCTTCGACGCGAGACGTTCGATGCCATCGACGATGTCGATTCCGAACGTCGCGACGCGATCATGGAGCGGGTGCAGCTGCTGATGCTCAGCTCGGTGTTCTCGAGCCGCTGCCGGAAGACTACGGGGTGCGTAGCTACCCGCCTGGACTGACCGGCGCGCGTCGGCCCGCCGGAGCGCCGCGGGCTGGTGCCCCGCCCACGGATGTGTTGTGGTTAATGAACACCACTTCGTGGCCGGGGCACGCCGGGAGGACCGACAGTATGGCCAGAGATGGCTAGCTCTGGGAGCGCTTCGCAGCTGCGCCAAGGACTATCGCAGCGGCAGCTCAACATGATCGCCATCGGCGGGGTCATCGGCGCCGGATTGTTCGTCGGTTCTGGCGTGGTGATCCACGAGACCGGGCCCGCCGCGTTCCTGACCTACGTGGTCTGTGGCCTGCTGATCGTTCTCGTCATGCGCATGCTGGGCGAGATGGCCACCGCGAACCCGTCGACCGGATCATTCGCCGAGTACGCGGCTAGGGCGCTGGGTGGTTGGGCGGGCTTTTCCGTTGGCTGGCTGTATTGGTACTTCTGGGTGATCGTGGTCGGTTTCGAGGCGGTCGCCGGCGGAAAAGTCCTCGGTTACTGGGTTCATGCGCCGCTGTGGCTCTTGTCGCTGTGCCTGATGGTGCTGATGACGGCGACCAACTTGTTCTCGGTGACATCCTTCGGCGAGTTCGAATTCTGGTTCGCCGGAATCAAAGTCGCGACCATCCTGATATTCCTGGGCGTCGGCGCGGCCTTCGCCCTCGGATTGCTGCCGGGCCACGGCATGGACTTTTCCAACCTGACCTCACACGGCGGCTTCTTCCCCAAGGGCGTCGGCGCCGTCGTCGCCGCCATCGTGGTGGCGATCT
Organism: Mycobacterium lacus; assembly: GCF_010731535.1. NCBI lineage: Bacteria > Bacillati > Actinomycetota > Actinomycetes > Mycobacteriales > Mycobacteriaceae > Mycobacterium > Mycobacterium lacus. The sequence continues at coordinate 3,862,316 of NZ_AP022581.1, read as the reverse complement.
TCTCCATGGTCGGTGCCGAGGTCGTCACCATTGCCGCCGCCGAGAGCCGCGAACCCGAGCGCGCGATCCAGCGAGCGACCAACTCGGTCGTCGCGCGCATCGTGATCTTCTTTGTCGGTTCGGTCTTTCTGCTTGCGGTGGTCCTGCCGTGGAATTCGGTGGAACCCGGCGCGTCGCCGTACGTCGCCGCGCTCAAGCACATGGGTCTGCGCGGCGCGGATCAGATCATGAACGCGGTGGTTCTCACCGCGGTGTTGTCGTGCCTGAACTCGGGCCTGTACACGGCGTCGCGAATGCTGTTCGTGCTCGCCGGCCGCCGGGAGGCGCTTGCGCGGCTGGTCAGGGTCGACCGGCGTGGGGTCCCCTCCGTCGCCATCCTGTGCTCGTCGCTGGCGGGCTTCGGCTGCGTGATCATGGCGCGGATCGCGCCCGGCACAGTGTTTCTCTTCCTGCTCAACTCGTCCGGCGCCGTCATCTTGTTCGTCTACTTGCTGATCGCCCTGTCGCAGATCGTGCTGCGCCGCCGCACGCCCACGGAAAGGCTGCGGGTGAAGATGTGGCTCTTCCCGGTGCTGTCGATACTCACCGTTGCCGGAATCATCGCCGTGCTGGTGCAAATGGCGTTCGACCGTGCGGCACGCACACAGCTCTGGCTCAGCCTGCTGTCCTGGGTGGTGGTGGTTGCGCTCTATTTCGTCACCAAGGTGGCGACGCGCAAGAGGGCGCGCCACAGCTAAATTCTTCGGCGCCATCCGGTCTCGGGCCCCTGTCGCGTGTGATACTGCAGGGCATGAGGGCGGCCGGTGTTCGTCGCGGAACGGATCTGTTGTTGTCCCCCGGGTCGCCCCCGGCGACCGGCGGCCTGATCGCGCTGTCCGGCCTGCGGCTGCTGGCCGGGCTGATCTGGCTCTACAACGTGGTCTGGAAGGTGCCACCGGACTTCGGCGAGCGCAGCCGCGGTGGGCTGTACCACTTCACGCACCTGGCGGTCGAGCATCCGGTGTTCAAACCGTTCAGCTGGGCGGTCGAGCACCTGGTGCTCCCGAATTTCACCGCATTCGGGTGGGCAGTGTTGGTCACCGAGTCCGCGCTGGCGGTGCTGCTGCTGACGGGCACGGCTGTGCGGCTGGCCGCATTGATCGGCATCGGGCAGTCACTCGCGATAGGGCTGTCGGTGGCCGAGTCGCCCGGGGAATGGCCGTGGTCGTACGCGATGCTGCTCGGCATCCACGTCGTCTTGTTGCTCACCCCGTGTGCCCGCTACGCCGCCGTCGACGCCGTGCGCGCGGCGAGAACGCCTGTCGCGGGCCGCCGGCTGCTTGGCGGCTGGGGGATCGTGCTGGGGCTGATCGGTCTTATCGGCGTTTGGCGTAGTCTTGCCAGCGGCAAACCCGCCAACGTCGGCATCAGGCCCTTGGAGTTTTCGCTCGGCGATTACAACGTTCGCGGCGCGCTGTTGCTGATCGGGATCGCGCTGCCGATGCTGGCCGCGACACAAGTGCGCGTGCTCGCGATCGCCGCGGCCGCGGTCGCGGTGGTCGCCGCCATTTCGATCTATGCGCAAGTCGGCAGGGCTTCAGTCTGGCTCGGCGGAACAAACACCACCGCAGCGATTTTCGTGTGCGCCGCGGTGGTAGGCCTGGCGGCAGGTTCCAGGATGACACGGGTGAAAGGGGCGTAATGGTCGCACCCGAGGCGTTACAGGACGCCATTGCGATCGCTGCAGAACACGCCGAGCGGGTGGATGCCGACGGTTCCTTCCCGGCCGAGTCCGTGGATGCGCTGCGGGCGACCGGGCTCCTTGGCCTGGTGCTGCCCCGCGAGGTCGGCGGAATGGGTGCGGGCCCAGTGGAATTCACCGAAGCCGTCGCCCAACTTTCGGCCTCCTGTGGATCGACCGCCATGATCTACTTGATGCACGTCGCCGCCGCCGTCACGGTCGCCGCGGCGCCGCCGACGGGTCTGCCGGATCTGTTGGCGGACATGGCTTCCGGAAAACAACTCGGCACCTTGGCGTTCAGCGAGAAGGGCTCCCGCTCGCACTTCTGGGCGCCGGTGTCCACCTCGACGGCCGACGGTGACCACATCGTTGTGCGGGCCGACAAGAGCTGGGTGACCTCGGCGGGCTTCGCGGACGTCTATGTCGTGTCAGCCGGTTCGGCGAACGGCACCGCGGGAGACGTTGATCTCTACGCTGTTCCGGCCGACACACCGGGCCTGCGCGTGTCCGGCAGCTTCACCGGCATGGGTATGCGGGGAAATGCTTCTGCGCCAATGGCTGTCGACATCCGCGTCCCGTCCTCATATCGCCTCGGCGCACTCGGCGGCGGATTCGGCACCATGATGGAAACGGTGCTGCCGTGGTTCAATCTCGGAAACGCCGCCGTCTCACTGGGTTTGGCCACGGCTGCCACCTCCGCCGCGGTCAAGCACGTCGCGAGTGCCCGGCTGGAACATCTCGGCGGGAGTCTGGCCGAGCTGCCGACGATCCGCGCTCAGATCGCCCGGATGGGGACCGCGCTGGCGGCGCAAAAGGCGTATCTGGCCCTGGTCGCCGACAGCGTGAGCTCGCCCGACGACGCCACCTTGACGCACGTGCTGGGCGTGAAGGCATCGGCCAACGACGCCGCGCTGACCATCACCGAGTCGGCGATGCGGGTGTGTGGCGGTGCCGCGTTCTCCAAGCATCTGCCCATCGAGCGTGCCTTCCGTGACGCTCGGGCGGGGGCGGTGATGGCGCCAACCGCCGACGCGCTGTACGACTTCTACGGCAGGGCCGTCACCGGCCTGCCGCTCTTCTAGGAGGGGTTATGTCAGCCGATCCGCTCGTCATCGGGGCAGTCGCTTACACACCCAACGTCGTACCGATCTGGGAGGGAATCCGAAGCTACTTCCAGGAAAGCCCGGACGGGCAAATGGATTTCGTGCTCTACTCCAACTACGCGCGGCTGGTCGATTCGCTGATCGCCGGGCACATCGACATTGCGTGGAACACTAATCTCGCCTACGTGCGGACCGTGCTGCAGACGGGTGGGCACTGCACGGCGCTGGCCCAGCGCGATACGGACGTCGACTACACCACCGTGTTTGTGGCCCGTGCGGGCAGTGGGCTGCGGGGGGCCGGTGACATCGCCGGAAAGCGCCTCGCGCTCGGGTCCGCCGACTCCGCGCACGCGGCGATCTTGCCGCTCTATTACCTGCGCCGGGCTGGTGTAGCCGAGTCGGAGCTGCAGATCGTCCGCTTCGACACCGACATCGGCAAACACGGCGATACCGGCCGCAGCGAGCTGGACGCGGTGGACGCCGTGCTGGCGGGTGCGGCCGATGTGGCGGCGATCGGCAGCTCGACGTGGGCGGCGATGGGCGCCTCGGAGCTGATGGGGGATTCGCTGGCCGAGGTGTGGCGCACCGACGGCTACTGCCACTGCATGTTCACCGCACTGGACACGCTGCCCGCCGACCGCTACCAGCCGTGGCTCGACCGGTTGCTGGCGATGAGCTGGGATGACCCTGAGCATCGAAAGATCTTGGAGCTCGAGGGTTTACGACGCTGGGTGTCTCCGCACCTGGACGGGTACAAGCCGCTTTTCGAGGCCGTTGAGGAGCAGGGTATCGACCCGCGATGGTGATCCTGGATCTGATGCGCCGGGTGGGTGGTCTCGCGCAGGGAGCCACCGCCGAGGTTGCGGTCCGCAGCGAACGGGACCGTGAGCTCGCCGAGCGGTGGTGCGCGCGGACCGGGAACACCCTGGTGCGCGCCGACGTGGACCAGGGGGGAGCCGGCACCCTCGTGGTGCGGCGCGGCCGTCCGCCCGACCCCGCGAGCGTCCTGGGCGCTGACCGGCTGCCCGGAGTGCGGTTGTGGCTGTACACCAACTTCCACTGCAACCTGTCCTGCGATTACTGTTGCGTGTCGTCGTCACCGAGCGCTCCGCACCGCGAACTCGGTGCGGAGCGCATCGGCCGGCTGGTCCGCGAGGCTGCGGCTTGGGGGGTGCGCGAATTGTTCCTCACCGGCGGTGAGCCGTTTCTGCTGCCCGACATCGGCACGATCATCCGGAGCTGTCTCGACACGCTGCCCACCACCGTGCTCACCAACGGCATGGTGTTCAAGGGCCGCGGGCTGCGCGCGCTGGAGTCGCTGCCCAGGACTGGGCTCGCCTTGCAGATCAGTCTGGACTCGGCGACACCGGATCTGCACGACTCGCATCGAGGTGCCGGGACGTGGGCCAAGGCCGTCGCCGGGATCCGTGTGGCGTTGTCACTCGGCTTCCGAGTGCGCGTGGCCGCCACGGTTGCGGCGCCCGGACCCGGCGAACTAGCGGCGTTTCACGACTTCCTGGATGGGCTCGGCATCGCCCGGGCCGATCAGCTGGTCCGGCCGATCGCCTTGGAGGGCGTTGCGTCCGAGGGGTTGGCGCTCGCGCGCGAATCGCTCGTTCCGGAGGTGACGGTCACCGCCGACGGCGTGTACTGGCACCCGGTGGCCGCCACGGACCAGCGGGCCCTGGTTACCCGCACCATCGAACCGCTGACCCCGGCGCTGGACGAGGTGAGCCGGCTGTTTGCCGAGCAGTGGGCGCGGGCTGCCGATGCGGCCGCCCTGTTCCCGTGCGCATAGTTACTGCGCGAGTGACGTGTCCGGCCCACCGGTGCCGGCACCGACACGCGCCCGCCGGTGATCGTCTCCAGCTCGCGTGGGGCAACGATTGCGCCGGTCGCCAATTAGTTGGCCGCCGTGTGCGTCATATACCTAGTAAAGCTTGCCGGTTGTACTCCAGCCAAGCTGTTTAGCAGTCCTCGTCGTCGGTGAGGAGGCGTTCGGGGTGGTGGTAGTCGTTGGTTCTTGCCTGGCCGTGGTCGTGGTGTGGTGGTGGGATCCATTCGGTGCGGCCGTTGGGGAGTTTTCTTGTGCGCCAGCCTTGTCCGGCCTGTTTGTGGTTGGGGGTGCAGGCGAAGGTGAGCTTGTCGGCGTTGGTTTGGCCGCCGGCGGCCCAGTCGTCGACGTGGTGGACTTCACACCAGTAACCGGGGACGTCGCAGCCGGGGTGGGTGCAGCCGCGGTCCTTGGCATATAGGACCACGCGCTGATCCGGTGTGGCCACGCGGCGTGTGCGGCCGAGATACAGGGGGCGGCTGGAATGCTCGTCGAACACGGCTAGATAGTGGTAGGCGTGGCGGGCCATGCGGATCAGGTCGGGCATCGGGATGAGGGTTCCGCCGCCGGTCACCGCCCGGCCCGCACCCGAGGTCAGCTCGGCCAGCGTGGTGGAGACGATGACGGTCACCGGCAGGCCGTTGTGCACGCCGAGTTTCGGATCGCCCAGCTGGCCGCGGACTAGAGCGTTGAGGGCGTCGTGTTGGCGCTGGGCGGGGCTGCGCCGGTCGCTGCCGACGGTGGCCTCGGGGGGTTGGTCGTTAACGCACGGGGTCTCATCGTCGGGGTTGCACATGCCGGGGGCGGCGAAGCGGGCGAACCAGGCGTCGAGGTTGGCGCGCAGTTCGGGGGAGGCGACCAGTTTGCCGATGCTCATCCCGTCGGCGCGCTGGCCACACCAGCTAAAGCCGCGCCGAAGTGCGCGGTCGGCGTCGGAGAATTTGCCGTCGGGGTTGATCAGCAGCGCACAGCGGTGCGCCACCTTTTCCAGCTGGTCGGGCCGCAACTTGGTGGCTTGGTCGGCGAGAAATCGTTCGGCGTGTTCGACGGTGTCGGCCGGTGTGTCCTGCGGCAGGTCGCGCACGAAGGTCTGGATCACCCGCAGGTGCTGCCCGTCGAGCATGCCGTGGCGCCACACGTCGGCGGTGACCGGCAGTTCCGGTGGCAACTGCTGGCCGGTCAGCGTCACCCGCGCCGAGAGCTGTTCGACATCTCGGACCCGGCGGCGCGCCTCGGCGCAGCTGATCCGCAGCCAGTCGGCGACCACCTTGTGCACCGGGCCGCCAATATCGGCGGGATCCTCCTTGGCCAGCCCCGCGATCACATCGTGACTGAGCGCCACCTGGCGCCGGCGAGCCGTCTCCAGCCGCTCCAGCGCGCGCAGCCGGACAACGGGGTCAAGGGCGTCGAAGTTGACGTCACCGATCGCCGCCACGGCCTCGTCGAGCCCGTCCAGCAGGACACCAATCGAACGCATATTCGAAGCATATTCGACCACTGACACGGATAACGTCCCAAAGCCGACAGCTGTGGATAGACGCCGAAGTGTGGACAAACCTCTGGCGCGGCCGCGGGCGCCCAACTCCACCAACTCCGGCCCGACCGCCAACGCTTACACCCTGTAGTTGAACGCGCCGCAGCGGCTGGAACACTGGTCGTCGTGGGTAGCACTGACCAAGCGCGCGCCGTGAAGGCCTCGGCCCGGCTGTTCGCGGATGCCTGCGCGGTCATTCCCGGCGGGGTGAACTCCCCGGTTCGGGCCTTTTCGGCGGTGGGCGGCACTCCACGCTTCATCACCGAAGCGCACGGCTGCTGGCTCACCGACGCCGACGGCAACCGCTACGTCGACCTCGTCTGCTCGTGGGGCCCGATGATCCTGGGCCACGCGCACCCCGCCGTCGTCGACGCCGTCGCCAACGCCGCCGCCAACGGCTTGTCGTTCGGGGCGCCGACCCCGGCGGAGACCGAGCTGGCCGCCGAGATCATCGGGCGGGTGGCGCCGGTCGAGCGGGTACGGCTGGTGAACTCCGGCACCGAGGCCACCATGAGCGCGGTCCGGCTGGCCCGAGGCTTCACCGGCCGGGCCAAGATCATCAAGTTCTCCGGCTGCTACCACGGTCATGTGGATGCGCTGCTGGCCGACGCGGGTTCGGGCGTGGCAACGCTGGGCTTATGTGACGACCTCCAGCGCCCGGCTTCGCCGCGCTCGCGATCGTCGCGGGGGCTGCCGTCCTCGCCCGGGGTCACCGGCGCCGCCGCGGCCGACACAATCGTGTTGCCTTACAACGACATCGACGCGGTGCGGCAGACCTTCGCCCGGTTCGGCGAGCAGATCGCCGCCGTGATCACCGAGGCCAGCCCCGGCAACATGGGAGTCGTCCCACCCGCACCCGGCTACAACGCGGGGCTGCGTGCCATCACCGCCGAACACGGCGCGCTGCTGATCATCGACGAGGTGATGACTGGCTTTAGGGTGAGCCGAAGTGGTTGGTACGGAATCGATCCGGTCGCCGCCGACCTGTTCACATTCGGCAAGGTGATGAGCGGTGGGCTGCCGGCCGCCGCGTTCGGCGGGCGGGCCGAGGTGATGGAGCGGCTGGCGCCGCTGGGGCCGGTGTATCAGGCGGGCACGCTGTCGGGTAACCCGGTGGCGACGGCCGCGGGGCTGGCAACGTTGCGCGCCGCCGATGGCGCGGTCTACGCCGCACTGGATGCCAACGCCGACCGACTGGCCGCGCTGCTAGCCGGGGCACTGACGGATGCCGGTGTGCCACACCAGATTCCACGGGCCGGCAACATGCTCAGCGTGTTCTTCGGGGACCAGCCGGTGACCGATTTCGCGTCGGCGCGGGCCAGCGAAACCTGGCGATATCCAGCGTTCTTTCACGCCTTGCTGGACGCCGGTGTCTACCCGCCATGCAGCGCCTTCGAGGCGTGGTTTGTCTCGGCCGCCCTCGACGACACCGCGTTCGACCGGATCTCCGCCGCTCTGCCTTTTGCGGCCCGCCGGGCCGCCAGGGCGGCTGCACGTGAGGACAGACCCTGATGGCCGAGCAAACCCAGGTGCACGTGGTGCGCCACGGCGAGGTCCACAACCCCACCGGCATCCTCTACGGTCGGCTGCCCGGATATCACCTGTCCGAGACTGGTGTCGCCCAGGCCGACAAGGTCGCCGACTTCCTGGCCGATCGCGACATCGTCGCGGTGATCGCCTCCCCGCTGCAGCGGGCGCAGGAGACCGCCGCACCCATCGCCGCGAAACACGACCTGCCGGTGGACACCGACCCGGACCTCATCGAATCTGCCAACTTCTTTGAGGGCGGCCGAGTCGGCCCGGGCGACGGCGCCTGGCGGGACCCGCGATTCTGGTGGCATCTGCGCAACCCATTCACACCGTCCTGGGGCGAACCCTACGTCGAGATCGCGGCCCGGATGACGACCGCGGTGGACAAGGCGCGTGCCCGAGGTGCGGGCCACGAGGTGGTGTGCGTCAGCCACCAACTGCCGGTATGGACGCTGCGGATGCACCTGACCGGTAGGCGGCTCTGGCACGACCCGCGGCGTCGGGAGTGCGCGCTGGCGTCGGTGACCTCCTTCGTCTACGACGGTGACCGGTTGATCGACGTGGTCTATTCCCAGCCGGCGGGCGTCTGACCATGTGGCGGTTGGCGATCACCGGGGCGGTAGTGGCAGGCCTGCTCACCGGCTGCTCGGGGCGCGACGCCGTCGCACAGGGCGGCACCTTCGAATTCGTCTCACCCGGCGGGAAAACCGATATCTTCTACGATCCGCCGGCCAGCCGCGGCCACCCGGGACCGCTGTCCGGGCCGGACCTGGTGAGTCCGGCACGCACGGTGTCGCTGGACGACTTTCCCGGCCAGGTGATCGTCGTCAACGTGTGGGGCCAGTGGTGTGGACCGTGCCGGGCCGAGGTCACCCAACTGCAGCGGGTCTACGACGCCACCCGGGGCTCCCCGGTGACTTTCCTCGGGATCGACGTGCGCGACAACCGGCAGGCGGCCCAGGATTTCGTCATCGACCGCCACGTGACGTTCCCGTCGATCTACGACCCGGCGATGCGCACCCTGATCGCGTTCGGTGGCAAATACCCGACCACCGTCATCCCGTCCACCCTGGTGCTGGACCGCCAGCACCGGGTCGCCGCGGTATTTCTACGTGAACTGCTGGCCGAGGACCTGCAGCCGGTGGTCCAGCGGGTGGCGGCCGAACAACCCTCGACGGGGCGACAATGACCGGTTTCACCGAGGTCGCCGCCGCCGGGCCGCTGTTGGTGGCACTGGGCGTGTGCCTCCTGGCCGGGCTGGTGTCGTTCGCCTCGCCATGCGTGGTGCCGCTGGTGCCTGGCTACCTGTCGTTCCTGGCGGCCGCGGTTGGTGTGGATGAGGCTGACGGCGCCGGCTCGATCAAAGCCCCGGCCCGGTGGCGGGTCGCCGGGTCGGCCGCGCTGTTCGTGGCCGGGTTTACCGCCGTGTTCGTGCTCGGCACCGTCGCCGTCCTCGGCATGACCACCACGCTCATCACCAACCGGCTGGTATTACAGCGGGTTGGCGGGGTGCTGACGATCGCCATGGGTCTAGTGTTCGTGGGCCTCATCCCGGCCCTGCAGCGCCAGGTCCGGTTCAGCCCGCGGCAGTTGACGACGGTGGCCGGGGCGCCGCTGCTCGGCGTGGTCTTCGCGCTCGGCTGGACGCCGTGCCTGGGGCCGACGCTGACCGGGGTGATCACCGTCGCGTCGGCCACCGACGGCGCCAGCGTGGCCCGCGGAATCGTGCTGGTGATCGCCTACTGCCTGGGGCTGGGAATCCCGTTCGTGCTGCTGGCGTTCGGTTCGGCGGGGGCCGTCGGCGGTCTGGCCTGGCTGCGCCGGCATACCCGGGCGATCCAGATTTTCGGCGGCGCGCTGCTGATCGTTGTGGGTGCGGCGCTGGTCACCGGGGTGTGGAACGACCTCATCTCGTGGATGCGCGATGCGTTCGTTTCCGACGTGAGGCTGCCGATTTGATGGCGCGCGAGGTGGCGCGAGCAGACGCAAAAGCACCCCAAAATGGGCCATTTTGGGGGCTTTTGCGTCTTCTCGCGGCAAAAACGCGCAACACTTGGCGCTCGCTGACGTCGATGGGCACCGCGCTGGTGCTGTTGTTCCTGCTCGCGCTCGCAGCGATCCCCGGGGCGCTGCTGCCGCAGCGCAGCCTCAACGCCGGCAAGGTCGAGGAATACCTGAAGGCCCATCCGCTGATCGGCCCGTGGCTCAATGAGTTGCAGGCCTTCGACGTGTTCTCCAGCTTCTGGTTCACCGCCATCTACGTGTTGCTGTTCATTTCCCTGGTCGGCTGTCTGACCCCACGGGTGAGCGAGCATGCCCGCAGCCTGCGTACCACGCCGGTGGCCGCCCCGCGCAACCTCGCCCGGCTGCCCAAGCACGCCCGCCGCCAGGTCGCCGGTGATCCCGACAACATCGCCACCACGATCGTCGGAAGGCTGCGTGGCTGGCGCACGGCGATAAGGCAGCGGGGCGGCACCGTCGAGGTCTCCGCCGAGAAGGGCTACCTGCGCGAATTCGGCAACCTGGTGTTCCACTTCTCACTGCTGGGTCTGTTGGTCGCGGTGGCTGTCGGCAAGCTGTTCGGCTACGAGGGCAACGTGATCGTCGTCGCCGACGGTGGCCCCGGCTTCTGCTCAGCGTCGCCGGCGGCATTCGACTCGTTCCGCGCCGGCAACACCGTCGACGGCACCTCCTTGCGCCCAATTTGCCTCCGGGTCAACAACTTTCAGGCGCGCTACCTACCGTCCGGACAGGCCACGTCGTTCGCCGCCGATATCGACTACCAGGCCGACCCGACCACTTCGGACCCCACCTCCAACAGCTGGCGGCCCTACCGGCTGGAGGTCAACCACCCGTTGCGGGTCGGCGGCGACCGGGTGTACCTGCAGGGCCACGGCTACGCCCCCACCTTCACGGTGACCTTCCCCGACGGGCAGACCCGCACGTCGACCGTGCAATGGCGACCCGACAACCCGCAGACCCTGCTGTCGTCGGGCGTAGCCCGGATCGACCCGCCGGCCGGCAGCTATCCCAACGCCGACGAGCGCCGCAAGCACGAGATCGCGATCCAGGGCCTGCTGGCGCCCACCGAGCAGCTCGACGGCACCCTGCTGTCGTCGCGCTTCCCGGCGCTGGACGACCCCGCGGTGGCCATCGACATCTACCGCGGCGACACCGGCCTGGACAGCGGGCGCCCTCAGTCGTTGTTCACGCTGGATCCCCGGCTGATCGAACAGGGCCGGCTGATCAAGGAAAAGCGGGTCAACTTGCGGGCCGGCGAGCAGGTGCGGCTCGACCAAGACGGCACGGTCGTCCGCTTCGACGGCGCCGTGCCGTTCGTCAACCTGCAGGTTTCCCACGACCCCGGCCAAACATGGGTGCTGGTCTTCGCGATCACGATGATGGCCGGACTGCTGGTGTCGCTGCTGGTGCGCCGACGCCGGGTGTGGGTTCGCCTGACGCGCGAGGCCGGTACGGTAAGCGTCGAGCTGGGCGGCCTGGCGCGCACCGACAACTCCGGGTGGCGCGACGAGTTCGAGCGGCTGACCGAGCGGTTATTGGCCGGGCTTGACGAAGCGACAGCTTCGATGTCCTTAACGTCCAGAAGGAGCCCTCAGGTGGAGGTCACATGAACACCTCGCACATCAACATCGGCCTCTCGAGGTACTCCGACTGGGCGTTCACCTCGACCGTGGTGGCGCTGGTCGTCGCGCTGCTGCTGCTGGCCTTCGAGTTGGCATACGTACGCGGCCGCGGGGTGGTCGACCGCGAGCTGGTGTTGACCGCGTCGGTTGCCGCCGACAGCGCCACCCCCGGGGTGGTGATGGACGCGCCGCAGCGGCCGTTCGACGAACGCGTCGGGCGGGCCGGGCTGGCGGTGGTCTACCTCAGCATCGGGCTCCTGTTTGCCTGCATCGTGCTGCGTGGCCTGGCCACCTTGCGGGTGCCGTGGGGCAACATGTACGAATTCATCAACCTGACCTGCTTGTCCGGCCTGGTGGCCGGTGCGATCGTGTTGCGCCGCCCGCAACACCGCCCGTTATGGGTCTTCCTGCTGCTGCCGGTGCTGGTCCTGCTCACGGTGTCCGGACGGTGGCTCTACGCCAGCGCCGCGCCCGTGATGCCCGCGCTGCAGTCCTACTGGTTGCCCATCCACGTATCGGTGGTCAGCCTCGGATCGGGGGTTTTCCTGGTCGCCGGCATCGCTAGCATCCTGTTCCTGTTGCGGACATCCCGGCTGGGCGCCCCCCAGCAACAAGAGGCCCAAGGCACCCTGACCCGCTTGGTCCAACGGTTTCCCGACCCGCAGACTCTGGACCGGATCGCCTATCGAACCACGATCTTCGCCTTCCCGGTATTCGGTTTCGGAGTGATTTTCGGCGCCATTTGGGCCGAGGAAGCCTGGGGCAGGTACTGGGGCTGGGATCCCAAGGAGACCGTTTCTTTTGTCGCCTGGGTGGTATACGCGGCGTATCTGCATGCAAGGTCGACCGCGGGCTGGCGGGACAGGAAGGCGGCGTGGATCAACGTCGCCGGGTTCGTCGCGATGGTCTTCAATTTGTTCTTCGTTAACCTGGTGACCGTCGGCCTGCACTCGTACGCGGGCGTGGGGTGACGGTCCGTGACCACAAAGGGGGCAGGACGTGTCCGAGCATCCACCGACGGGCGTGGGGGCGCCCGAAGGCTACGACGCGAACGGCGGGGCGGAGCACCCGACCACGCAGTTGCCGTCCCCGCCTTACACGGACCAACCCCCCGCTGAACCGGGCGGCGAAGCACCTAGTCGATCCTTCACCGGGTTCCGCACCGAGCGACGGTCGCCCAGACCCGACGCGCGGGCCATGGTGCCGCCCCCGGCGCCCGCCGAGATGCCGCCGGCCGCGCCGTCAGCCGAGCTGCCGCCGTGGGACGCAACCCCGGTGACCGGCCTGCCCCGGGTCGACCCGGCCGGATTCGGGGGCTATTACGGTGGCGCGGCCGACGGGCCCGTTCGGCGCGCGCAGACCCCGTACCGCCCGGAGCCGGTGCCCCCGACGCCGTATCCGGAGCTGTCCACCAGCATGCTGCTGCGACCGGTCAAGCCGCCGCCGTCGGAGGGCTGGCGCCGGTTGCTCTACGTGATGTCGGGCAAGCTGATCAATGTGGGGGAGAGCCCCCGCGCCATGCGCCACAACAACCTGGTGGCCCAAGTCAACCGGCCGCTGCGGGGCTGTTACCGGATCGCGGTGCTCTCGCTGAAGGGCGGTGTCGGCAAAACCACGATCAGCGCGATCCTCGGGTCCACCTTTGCCTCGCTGCGTGGCGATCGGGTGGTGGCGGTCGACGCCAACCCCGACCGCGGCACCATGAGTGACAAGGTCCCGTTGGAGACGCCGGCCACGGTGCGCAGTCTGCTGCGTGACGCCGAACGGATCCTGCGCTACAGCGATGTGCGTGGCTACACGTCGCAGGGTCCCGACGGGCTGGAAGTGCTGGCGTCGGAAAGCGATCCGGCCGTGTCGGAGGCGTTCAGCGCCGACGACTACACCCGCACCCTGGAAATCCTGGAGCGGTTCTACGGCCTGGTGATCACCGACTGCGGCACCGGGCTGCTGCATTCGACGATGTCGGCGGTGCTGGACAAGGCCGACGTGCTGATCGTGGTCAGCTCGGCCTCCATCGACGGCGCGCGCAGCGCCTCGGCGACGCTGGATTGGCTGGATGCGCACGGCTACGAGGACCTGGTGCGCGACGCGATCACGGTCATCAACGGGGTGCGACCGCGTCCGGGCAAGGTTGACATGCAGAAGGTGGTCGATCACTTCTCGCGGCGCACCCGCGCGGTCCAGTTGGTGCCGTTCGACACGCATCTCGAAGAGGGTGTCGAGATCACCATGGAGCGGTTGAACCGAAACACGCGCGAGGCGCTCACCGAATTGGCGGCAACCATCGCCGACGGGTTCCCTGGTAGAGCCCCGACGGTCTAAGCGCGGGTCTAGCGCGGGTTGTCGTCGCCGCGTCCCAACCGCCACAAGAACTCGGGGTCGTCGTCGGGCCCGATGACGCGCGTCTTCGGCCGGTTGGCCTGAGACCGCGCGACGCGCCAGCCGATGTATATCAGCGTCCCCAAGACCAGGACGAGGAGCAGGTAGAGCACTCGACACCTCCTTGGAGCGAATATACCCGCGCCGTAGGCTCGACCTGTGTCACAAGCGGCTAACGGCAAGGCAACTGGCGGTCGAGGCGCCGTCGACATAGTGCTCTACGCAGTGGCCCGGCTGCTGTTGGCGGTTGTGCTCGCCGGCGTGATCTATGGCGTGGCGCGAGCGCTCGGTGTCAACGAATTCCCGGTTGTCGTCGCCGTGCTGTTCGCGCTGATCATCGCGATGCCGTTGGGCATCTGGGTGTTCAGCCCGTTGCGTCGGCGCGCCACCGCCGCGCTGGCAATCGCGGGCGAGCGCCGGCGCCGGGAACGCGAACAGTTGCGGGCCCGGCTGCGCGGCGAGACACCGCCCGACAATCCCGACGGGGAGTAAGCGCCCGTTGCGCAAAACGGGCGCTCAGGCGTCGCTGTGCAGCGGCATCCGTACGACCTGCGCGGCATAGCTGAGGCCCGCGCCGTAGCCGATCAGCAGGGCCAGATCGCCCGGCTTGGCCGCGCCCGTCTCCATGAGTTGTGCGATCGCCAAGGGAATGGACGCCGCCGACGTGTTTCCGGCGTGCTCGATGTCGTTGGCGACGATTGTGTCCGGCCGCAGCTGCAGGTTCTTGACCAGCAGGTCATTGATGCGGCTATTGGCTTGATGAGGTACGAACACGTCGATCTGATCGGGTCCGACCCCGGCGGCGTCCATTGCCTGCCGACCCACATCGCCCATTTTGAATGCCGCCCAACGGAAGACCGCGGGACCTTCGAGCCGCACAAACGGCCGTGGGCCACCCGGATTCTGGGCAAAAGTGATCCAGTCGATGTCCTGCCGGATGGCACTGGCCTGTTCGCCGTCGCTACCCGCAACGGTCGGTCCGATGCCTTGGAATGGTGTTTCGCCCACCACCACCGCGGCCGCGCCGTCGGCAAAGATGAAGCAGTTGCCGCGGTCATGCATGTCGATTGTGGGGGACAGTTTTTCCGTGCCGACCACCAGCATCTTGGCGGCGCCTCCGCCCCGGATCATGTCGGCCGCCGCGCCCAGCGCGTACCCGAATCCGGCGCACCCCGCGGAGATATCGAATCCGAGTACACCATTGGCACCCAGCGCCGCCGCGACCATCGGGGCGGCCGGTGGGGTTTGCAGGAAATGGGTGTTGGTGGTGACGATCACGCCATCGATGTCGGCCGCGGACAGTGAGGCGTTCGAGAGCGCCCGTCGACAGGCCTCGGCCGCCATCGAAGCGGCGGATTCCTCGTCGGCGGCAAACCGGCGCGTCTTGATTCCGGTCCGGGTGTAGATCCATTCGTCCGACGAGTCGATGTTCTCGCATATCTCGTCGTTGGTGACGACACGCTCAGGGCGGTACGCCCCCACAGAAAGCAATCCGATGTTCTTGGCACCACTGGTCGTGGCGATCTCGGTCATACCCGTCCTCGGTTGGTCTTGTCTGAGTGCACACTCGAAGCTAGCCCAGCCGGCCAAACGCCAACGCCCCCGCCACCGCGATCGCCCACAGCAGCATCGCCAGGCCGGTATCGCGCAGCACCGGGATCAACTCGGGCCCAACCCGTCCGGACCGCACGGGCGCAAGCGCGCGCAGGGCCAGCGGCGCGGCCGCTAGTCCCGCGGCGCACCACGGCGTCGCCGCCATCAGGACCAGCGTCACGATCCCCGCAGTGGCCAGCAGCACCTGGTACAACACCCGGGTGCGGGCATCGCCCAGGCGCACCGCCAGGGTGAACTTACCCGACACCGCGTCGGTGGGGATGTCGCGCAGGTTGTTGGCGACCAGCACCGACGACGACAACGCCCCCGTCGCCACTGCCAGCACCAGACCCACCCAGTCCACCCGCGATGCCTGCGTGTATTGGGTGCCGAGCACCGCGATCAGGCCGAAGAACACGAACACCGCGACCTCGCCAAAGCCCGCATAGCCGTAGGGCTTCGACCCGCCGGTATACAGCCACGCCCCGGCGATGCAAACCGCGCCGACGACGAGCAGCCACGGCGCGCTGCAGAGTGCCAGCGCCAAACCGGCCGCCGCACCGACGGCCAGCCCCGCAATCGCGGCGATGAGCACCGCCCGCGGCGTCGCCAACCGGGAGCCGACCAACCGCACGGGGCCGGCCCGCTCGTCGTCGGTGCCGCGGATGCCGTCGGAGTAGTCGTTGGCGTAGTTGACCCCGATGACCAGCGCGACCGCGACGGCCAGCGCCAGCAGCGCCTTCCACCACACGGCGGCATGCAGCCAGGCCGCGGCGCCGGTGCCCGCGATCACCGGCGCCACCGCGTTCGGCAGCGTCCGCGGACGCGCGCCGGCGATCCACTGCGCGAAACTGGCCACGAGAGCATCCTGCCAGGATGCAGCCGTTGCCCGGTGCATGCCATCGAACCCGGGGCATGCACGACAATGGGCGGATGCTTGCAGTGATCGGTGGCAGCGGCTTCTACACCTTCTTGGGAGCAGACGTGCGCACCGTCAATCCGGACACCCCGTACGGCCAGCCCAGTGCCCCGATCACGATCGGCATCATCGGGCAACACGAAGTCGCCTTCCTGCCCCGACACGGGGCACATCATGAGTACTCGGCGCACACCGTGCCGTACCGGGCCAACATGTGGGCCCTGCGCGCCCTCGGCGTACGGCGGGTCTTCGCGCCGTGCGCGGTCGGCAGCCTGAACCCCGAACTCGGGCCGGGCATCGTGGTGGTGCCCGACCAGTTGGTCGACCGCACCACCGGCCGGGCCGACACCTATTTCGACTCCGGCGGTGTCCACGCCAGCTTCGCCGATCCGTACTGCCCGACGCTGCGGGCCGCGGTCACCGGCCTGCCCGATGTGGTCGACGGCGGCACCATGGTGGTCATCGAGGGCCCGCGGTTTTCCACCCGGGCGGAAAGTCAGTGGTTCGCCTCCGCCGGGTTCAGTCTGGTCAACATGACCGGCTATCCGGAGGCGATCCTCGCGCGGGAGCTCGAATTGTGCTATGCGGCAATCGCTTTGGTGACCGACGTGGACGCCGGCGTGGCCATCGGCGACGGTGTCAAAGCCGCCGACGTGTTCGCCGGATTCGGGGAAAACATCGAGCTGCTCAAGAACCTGGTGCGGGCGGCGATCGATCGGGTGGAGGCCGAGCGAACCTGCGAGCACTGTCGGCACCACGCCGGTGTTGCGTTGCCGTTCGAGCTGCCGTGAGGGTGCTGCTGACCGGTGCGGCCGGCTTCATCGGATCGCGGGTGAGTGCGGCGCTGCGGGCCACGGGTCACGAGGTGCTGGGCATCGACGCGCTGCTGCCCGCCGCGCACGGGGAAAACGCGGTGTTACCACCGGGATGCCAACGGGTCGACGTTCGCGACGCCGACGCGCTGGCCCCGCTGCTGGCCGGTGTCGACCTGGTGTGCCACCAGGCGGCGATGGTGGGCGCCGGCGTGGACGCCGCCGACGCGCCCGCCTACGGGGGTCACAACGATTTCGCGACCTCGGTGCTGCTGGCGCAGATGTTCGCCGCCGGGGTGCGCCGCCTGGTGCTGGCGTCGTCGATGGTGGTCTATGGGCAGGGCCGTTACCACTGCGCCGAGCATGGATTGGTCGACCCGCTGCCGCGGCGGCGCGCCGACCTCGACGCCGGGATCTTCGAGCATCTTTGCCCGGCCTGCGGGGAGCCGGTCAGCTGGCGGCTGGTCGACGAGGACGCCCCCCTGCGGCCGCGCAGCCTGTACGCGGCCAGCAAGACCGCGCAGGAGCATTACGCGCTGGCGTGGTCGGAGGCGACGGGCGGCTCGGTGGTGGCACTGCGCTACCACAACGTCTACGGCCCCGGGATGCCGCGCGACACCCCATACTCGGGCGTCGCGGCGATCTTCCGCTCGTCACTCGAAAAAGGTGAGCCACCAACGGTTTTCGAGGACGGCGGCCAGATGCGTGACTTCGTCCACGTCGACGACGTGGCCGCCGCCAACCTCGCGGCGGCGCATCTGCTGGAAGCTGGCCGCCCCGGGTTCACCGCGGTCAACGTCTGTTCCGGGTGGCCCATCTCGATTCTGCAGGTGGCCACCGCGCTGTGCGATGCCCGCGGCGGCCCTGACGGCACGGTGTCGCCGGTCATCACCGGGCGGTACCGCAGCGGCGACGTGCGCCACATCGTCGCCGATCCCGAGCGGGCCGCCGATGTGCTGGGTTTCCGCGCCGCCGTCGATCCGCGCGCGGGACTGCGCGAGTTTGCGTTCGCGCCACTGCGCTGATCGCTACGGCGGGCTGCCCGGCGGACGGAAGATCTTCGGACGCTCTTGCCGCGTTGACTCGCCTGATCTGAAGATCCGGGGCGATCGAGCCCCCCCGGAAAGGACAGCGGTGGGCGCATTGTGGTCGTCGCCGGCAACCCCGAATCGGGTCGTTGTGGCCTCCGACGGCGGCAGCGGACCACCGGGCGGTCTGGAGCCGGCGCCCGGCTGAACCGGCCGTCGCACCCGTCGTACCCGTCGTACCCGTCGCCGCGGACGTCGGATGCGTGCGGCGACGATGACGGCGGCCAGAATGCACGCCGCCAGACCGCACAGCACGACATCGAAGGTGCTGGTGATTTGCTGGGCGAGGTTGTTTCCGTAGACCGGGTTCGGCGGTGCGCCGGGGGATTCTTGGAACCGCGGCGCCAGCGCAATGCCCACGATGACGCGAGAAACCGTGAGGGTGAACAGAAATCCGCTCAGTGCCGCCAGCAGCCGTGCGCGCAGCGCATCGTTGGCCAGATTGACGCGAAGCCAGAGTGCAAGGACCGCGGTGGTCAGATCGAACGCGGCCAGGGTCAAGGTGTCGTAGCGCGAGTACGGGTAATTCAACATCACCGCGACGACGAGATCGGTGACTCGCATCAGCACCGAGCCCAGACACCAAACAACGATGAGCAGCAAGCCTTTTCGGATTGCCGTACGCCAGACGTCTTGATCTCTCCGGGTATTCGTGCCGAACAGTGCCAGCGGCGCGAACAGCGCCGCGGCCGCCGCCCACGCCAGATAACCCTCGTAGCCGACTCCGGCTGTCGACGTGTTCTGCGCTATGCCGTGGAACGCATCGATCTCCCGGCCGATCGGCAGGATCCACACAATGATCCCGGCAACCACCGTCGAGGCTCCGAGCGCGAGGACCGCGAGCCGAGAAGCGGTGGTTTCCCGAAGAATCCATCGCGACGCGACCAGGACAGCAGTCAGTGCGACCACGCCGTACACCACCGCCGTCGCGATGACCGCGACGTTCTGTGTGCCAAAGGCGACTGAACCGTCGGAGCCGCGCAATGCATATCGGATGCGCCAGCACAGATTGAAGCCGCAGCTGAGCGCCGCACCGAACATCGACGCGTAGCCGATGATCCGGGCCGCCCGGAGCCACCTGCGATTTCCGTATTCGTCCACGGTTGGACTGGTCGGCACGGGTTGCGCAGCCAATAGCGAGCCGACGACGCCCAGCCATCCGCCCGGCCCGACACCACCCGGCACGTGCACGGTGCCGCCGGACCGGATGGTCTCAAACACGTCGTAGCCGACGAAGGCCACCAAGAGCAGCAGATACGGGATGTTGAGCGCCAGGCGAAGCCGGCCGGCGACGACAGGGTTCAATTGCGCGCGAGACAAGGCCAGCGACATCAGCGACAGCGCCGTCACCAGCAACAGGACCAGCCATGACCAGGTGCGACTGCCCGGGATTCGGAAGCCGAAATAGAGGTTCCACGGGAAGAACAGCGCGGCCACCACGAAGGCGGCTGCCGTCAGGTCGCGCAGGCCGGTTCGTCTTCGCGTCAAGTGCCCGGACGCCGGCGGGCCCGGAAACGACAGCTGACCCGGGCCGGCGGCGGGTGGTGCCTGTTGTGCTCGGGCGCCCGTAAGAGGGCCGGTCGGCGTGTCGTCGCTGCTCAGGCTCACCATGCCCCCCAGGGATCGAAGTCGGTTGCTGCCGCCGCGGGCTCGGAGCTGCCGTGGGGGAACCCCCTGCCGGACCCGTTGCGTTGTTCGGTTGCGAACATATTCTCCGTTCGGATGACGTGGCCGTGGCTGTGAGTTCCGCTGTGACTGTCCCCGCTAATTGGGGTTCCAGCTACGCTGCGCTCATAGGGAAACCTTGCGCCCGAATGACGGATACTGCCAACGGTATCGAAGTGTAGTGATGCCGGGACATTGCTGGTTGTGGGGTAGCCAGCCGAAGGAGAGCCGCAAATGGACGTCGTGTTGGGGGTGGCGGTCGCGGATCGGGTAGCGCGCTTCGTCATGGTCGAGCCGGGCGGCGGGAATGCCGTGATCGACCAGTCCTCGGTCGACCTGGCGGACAACCCGGTGGCGGTCTTGACCGAGACCGTGGTCGGTACGAATCGGTTGTTGGCCGACGAGAACCACCGGCTGGTCGCGACTCGGCTGTGCTGGTCAGATCAGGACGAGGTCGACGAGCTGCGCCAGGCGTTGGACGACTCCGGTGTCCTGAACGTCGAGGTGGTCTCGGAGTCGCAGGCGGCCAGTGCGCTGCTGGGTCCGGCACGTGCCGGGTCGGCGATACTGCTGGTCGGCGAGGAGACGGCGAGCCTGTCGATGGTGGATTGTGCGGGCGCGCCGCCCACCCTGCTGGCCGCCGCGCCGGTAACGGGCGACGCGACGTCCACGTTCGACACGTTGATGGCGCAGATCCCCGCCCAAGCGGCGCCCGAGCAGGTGATCCTGGTCGGTCCGTCCGCTGAGCAAACCGCGCTTTTCACCGGCCGGCTTGACGGCGACACGACCATGCGCGTGGAGATTCCCGAGGATCCCACCTTTGCGCTGGCCCGGGGTGCGGCGATCACGGCCGGCGCGGCAGTGACGTTTGGTGGTGCCGGCGCCGCGAGCGCGACGTCGGCTCAACCGGCCCTGGGCGGGGATGCAACGACGGTCCTCCCACCGGCCTCCCCACCGGCCGGGGGAGCGCAGTCCGGCGCGGGTGAAGAGCCGCAGCTGGCGTACTCCCAGGCCGGCGATTACGAGCTGCTTCCCGTGGAGGGTTACGAGGGCCATGGCGACTATGGCGACGAGTTCGAGGAGTTCGAGGAGGATGACGAAACCGGGGCTCGTCCACCGCTGAGCAGGCGGTCGCTGCTGATCAGCAACGCGGTCGTTGCCTTCGCGGTCATCGGGTTCGCTTCGCTGGCGGTGGCCGTGGCGGTCACCATCCGGCCGACGGCGGCTTCGCAGCCGGTCGAGGGGCACCAGAACGCTCAGCCGGGGAAGTTCATGCCGCTGCTGCCGACTCAGCAGCAGGCGCCCGTGCCGCCGCCTCCCGCCGATGCGCCCACTTTAGGGTTCCAGGGCGGTTCCATCCCGGCCGTCCGTGCCCCCCAACCGGCACCTGCGCCGGTTGCGCCGGCTCCAGTACCGGCTGCTCCGGGTGTGGTGCCCGCCCCCGTACCCATCCCGGTCCCGATCATCCTTCCCTATCCGGGCTGGCAGCCGGGGATGCCGACGGTGCCCACCGCGCCGCCGACGACCCCGCCCACGACGCCACCCACGACGCCGCCGACGACGCCACCGACGACGCCACCCACGACGCCGCCGACCACGCCACCCACGACGCCGCCGACGACGATGGCCCCGATCACCACGACCGTCCCCCCGACGACCGTCCCCCCGACGACCGTCCCCCCGACGACGGTGGCTCCGACGACGGTGGCTCCACAGCCCACGCAGCAGCCGACCCAGGTACCGACCCAGCAGGTACCGACCCAGCAGCAGACCGTGGCCCCGGCTCCGCAGACCGTGGCCCCCGCTCCGCAGCCGCCGCTTGGCGGTGGCAGCGGCGGTGGCACCGGCGGCAGCAGCGGCGGTGGCACCGGCGGCGGCAGCGGCGGTGGCACCGGCGGCAGCGGTGGCGGTGGCACCGGCGGCACCGGCGGCAGCGGTGGCGGTGGCACCGGCGGCACCGGCGGCGGCAGCGGCGGTGGCACCGGCGGCAGCAGCGGCGGTGGCACCGGCGGCAGCGGCGGAGGCCACTCCGGGCACTCGTTCGGCGGGTTCTGATCACCCAGCCGCCCCCCTAAAGTCGATGTGCATGCCCGACGGCGCGGTGACGGTGGTGCTGCCTTGTCTCAACGAGGAGGAGTCGCTGCCTGCGGTGCTGGCGGCTGTTCCCGCCGGGTATCGGGCGCTGGTGGTGGACAACAACAGCACCGACGACACCGCCGGGGTCGCCGCCCGCCACGGCGCCCAGGTGGTCGCGGAACCGCGGCCCGGGTACGGCTCGGCCGTGCATGCCGGCGTGGTTGCCGCGTCGACCCCGATCGTCGCGGTCCTCGACGCCGACGGGTCGATGGATCCCGGCGACCTGCCCCGGCTGGTCGCCGCACTCGAACGGGGCGCCGATCTGGTGGTCGGACGGCGGCGTCCGGTGCCCGGGCTGCACTGGCCGTGGGTCGCCCGGGTCGGCACCGTGGTAATGAGCTGGCGGTTGCGCACCCGGCACCGCCTGCCGGTGCACGACGTCGCGCCCATGCGCGTCGCGCGGCGGGAGGCCCTGCTGACTCTGGGAGTCGTCGATCGGCGGTCGGGGTATCCGCTGGAACTGCTCGTCCGCGCCGCGGCCGCCGGATGGCGCGTGGTCGAACTCGACGTCCGGTACGGCCCGCGGACGGGCGGCAAATCCAAGGTCAGCGGTTCACTGCGGGGCAGCATCACCGCGATCCTCGACTTCTGGAAGGTGATTTCGTGAGCTGTCTGCCGGTGACCGTGCTGGTGGTCGCCAAGGCGCCGGAGCCCGGACGGGCCAAGACGCGGCTGGCCGCGACGATCGGCGACCGCGTCGCCGCCGAGATCGCCGCAGCCGCGCTGCTCGACACGCTGGACGCGGTGGCCGCCGCACCCGTCGCCGCGCGGGTGGTGGCGCTTACCGGCGACTTGGAGGCAGCGGCCAGCGCCGGCCAAATCCGGCAGCGGCTGGAGTCGTTCGCGGTGATCGGCCAGCGCGGCGACGGCTTCGCCGACCGGCTCGCCAACGCACACGCCGACGCCGGCCTACGTTTCGCCCGTCAGCCAGTGCTGCAAATCGGGATGGACACCCCGCAGGTGACCGCCGAGTTGCTGGCCGAGTGCGCGCGCCGTTTGCTCGAGGCGCCGGCGGTGCTCGGGTTGGCGCGCGACGGCGGATGGTGGGCCCTCGGGGTCCACACCCCGGCGGCGGCCGAGTGTCTGCGCAGCGTCCCGATGTCCCAGCCGGACACCGGCGAACTCACGCTGAAGGCATTGCGCGACAACGGTATTGACGTGACACCGGTGCGACGACTGGCGGACTTCGACGTCGTCGGCGACGTCGCCGCGGTGCGTGACGCCTGCGCACCGGGAAGCCGGTTTGCGCGCGTCACGCGTGCGGCCGGCCTCTGAGGCCGGATGCCGCTTACCAGTTCGTGAAGATGACGCTGTTCAGCAGCAGGGCGCCGGCGGCGTTGACCGCCAGCCACAGCCGGTGCGACCGCAGCGGTAGCAGGGCCGGCGCGGCCGTCAGCCAGACGGTGAACGGCAGCCAGATCCGTTCGGTCTCGGCCTTGCTCAGCATGCTCACATCGGCGCAGATGACGGCGGCCAGCACTGCCAGCAGCAGCAGGTGCAAACCGGATCGGCGCCGGATGGCGTTCCGATCGAACAGCCGGCCGATGCCGGCGACGCTGCCCAGCCCGATGGCGCACACCGTTGCTGCTAGGTTGGCCCAGGACCAGTACTGGAACGGGCGATCCTTGGCGACTCCCTGCCAATAGCGTTGCTGCACAAGATCATAGCCGTCGAACCAGTAATACCCGGACACGGCGAAGGCCGCCGCCACCGCCACCGCCGCCAGGGTGGCCGGGCCCACCGCCCGCAGGGCGGCTCGCCGGTCGGCCCTCCCGTTGCCCGAGGACACCAGGACCGCCAACGCCGGAAGCCCCATCAGCATCAAGCCGTAACTGAGGAATACCCCCCAGCCGAGCAACACGCCCGCGCCGGCCGCCACCAGCGCGGGGAATCGAGCCGTCCCGTGCACCGCCACCGCCAGCAGCGCGATGCCCCACGCCGCGACGCCCGCGAAGTATCCGTCGGCCGAGACGGCAACCCAGATCGCCGTCGGCGCCACCGCGACGAACGGCGCGGCCCGCCGCGCCGTCTGCTCGCCGGCCAACGCCCGCGCGGCGATCACCACGGCCGCCGCTGCGCTGGAGCCGACCAGCAGGCAGAGCAGTCCTGCCCAGGCGCCGCCGCGCAACCCGAGACGGTCCAGCCACACGAACGTCAGCAGCGCGCCCGGCGGATGCCCGGAGACATGGGTGACCCAGGAGTCCGGCCGGAAGTCGAGGATCCGGCTCGAGAACGTGCGCAACGCGGCCGGGATGTCGGTGATGCCGGGAACCTGCGACAGATACTCGTCCCTAGTGGTCAGCCGGCCGGCGAAGCCGCGCTGCCAACCGTCGATCATTGCCAGCGAAAGCGCCCACGCGCAGGCGGTGGCCCAGGTGCCAAGTGTCAGAATCGGCCACGAAAGCCGTTGTGCCGCAACCTGACCCCACGCCACGGCGGCCACGGCCAGGAGAATCGCCGGCGCGGTGCCCCAGCCGACGTGGGCGTCCCAATAGCCGAAGATCGGTGCGGCGCCGGCACGCACGCCGAACCGCTCCAGACCGATGTCGGACCGCGGTTTGACGCCCACGTTCATCCGGGGCAGCGCGAACGCGGCCGCCACCAGGACGAGGCCGACGGCGACGGCCCATGCCTCCCGGCGCGCGATCCTCACGACAGATCAGCCTATTGGTCGCCCGTCCCGGCGAATCGGCGCACCAGCGCCGTGCGGTCGATCTTGCCGATGCCTTGTCGCGGCAGCGCCTCGACGATGTGCAGCTCGCGCGGTGCCGCGGTGGCGTCCAGGGTGCGGGCGACATGGGCCCGCAGCGCGTCCAGCGTCGGCGCCGGACAACCGTCGCGCACCACAACCGCGGCGACCACCCGCTGGCCCAGCCGGTCGTCGGCGAGCCCGAAGACCGCACAGTCCGCCACCGCGGGATGGGTGCACAACGCGGCCTCGACGGGCTGCGGCAGCACGGTCAGCCCGCCCGTGCTAATGGCCTCGTCGGTGCGGCCCAAAACCCGCAGTACGCCCGAATCATTCACGGCGCCAACGTCATCGGTGTGAAACCAGCCTGACTCGGCAAACGGGTCGGGATGAACCGGGTTGCGATAGCCCTTGGCCAGCGTCGCGCCCCCGACCACGATGCGGCCATCGGGTTGCACGCGCAGCTGGACGCCATCGAGCGGGACGCCGTCGTAGACGCAGCCTCCGGCGGTCTCGCTCATCCCGTAGGTGCGCACCACCGCGATGCCGGCCGCCGCGGCGGCCTCCAGGATCGGCCGGGGCGCGGGTCCCCCGCCGATCAGCACCGCGTCCAATTCGGCCAGCGCTGCGGCGGCGGCTGGGCTGGTGAGCGCCTTGGCCAGCTGCGCGGCGACCAGCGACGTGTATCGCCGGCCAGGGCCCAATTGTTTTACCGCGCTGGGCAATTGGCTGATGTCAAAACCGGCTGTGACGTCCAGCTCGACGGGTATGGAACCGGCGATCGCGCTGCGCACTAGCACCTGCAGCCCGGCGATGTGGTATGGGGGCACGGCCAGCAGCCAGCTGCCCGCTCCGCCAAGCCGGTCGTGGGTTGCCGACGCGCTGGCGGTCAATGCGGCAGCGGTGAGCAATGCGCCCTTCGGGGGTCCGGTGGTTCCCGAGGTCGTCACCACCAGGGCCACGTCGTCGTCGATCTCTTCGCCCACCCGCAAGGCAGACAGTGCCGATTCGCTCTCGCCAGGGGCCCCCACCGCGACCATCGCGGGATCGCGGCCGTCCAGCACCCGCCGCAGGGCGGGCAGGAGCACCCGGACGGCGGAACCCGGCGGGACGCGCAGCGCGCGCAGGACGGCTATGTGTGGTCCTCGGTGTCGCGAGCCGCATCGAGGGGCCAGCCCTTGGCGGCCAACCGCGTCCGCACTCGCTCGATGTCCTCCGGCGACGGCAGATCGTCGGTGAATTGGGTGATCACCACACCGATGTCGATCTGGTCGAACTCGCCGCGCCGCATCAGCTCGTTGGCGACGGCCTGGACTTCGTCGTTGGTCAATCGGCGGGCCAGCAGCGCGAGCACCGCGAAGGTGTCCGTCGGCGGAATGCCATCCGGATAGCCCGCGCGCAGCCACGAGACGATCGAGGTGAGGAATCGGTTCACGCTGTTTGCAACTTCCCCTCGGGACCCCCGACAAACCCTATGTCATGGACACATTTGACATTACTTGGGTTTGGCTCCAAGGAAAGCCCAGCCGGTGTGATGCGCGATGAAATCCCGCGCAATATAGAGCACCCCGATGATGATCACCGCAAGAACCACGGCGTAGATCGCCCAGGCGATCGCGACGAGGACCGGGTTGCGATGTGGCGCGCCGCCGCCGGCCCTGATGTCGCCGGCGCCGGCAGCCTGCAGCCGCACCCCGAGTGCGAACAGCGCCGGCAGCGCGGCACCGGCCAGCAGGCTGAAGAGCAGGATCTTCAGGGTGGCGTCGTAGTTGAACCAGGCGCTCATGAAACGATTCCCGCGCTGATCGTGTCGTCGTCCGGGCCGAACCGGGGCGAGCGGGTGCCCATTTTAGGGCCCATGTCGGAGGGTGCCCTACGGCCGTCCCAGCCTTCGAGCCCGGCGGTCAGGCTGCCCTCCCATTCGGCGTTGACGTTGTTGTGGTCGACCTTGACCTGGCGCGACCGCAGGTAGATGGCAACTGCGGCCGCGACCAACAGTGAGAAGCCGATCATCGCGCCCGGATATCCGCCGATGAGGTGCACGATCCAGTAGGTGACCGCCCCGACGAACCCGGCCAACGGAAGCGTGACCAGCCACGCGGTCGCCATCCGGCCGGCAACCCCCCAACGCACCTCGGCACCGGGCTTGCCCAGCCCGCTGCCCAGAACCGAACCGGTGCAGACCTGTGTCGTCGACAGCGCGTAGCCGAAGTGGGCGGAGAGCAGAATCACCGCGGCCGAGGACGATTCGGCGGCCATGCCTTGCGGCGGCTTGATCTCGACGAGTCCCTTGCCCAGGGTGCGGATGATCCGCCAGCCCCCGAGGTAGGTACCTGCGGCCATCGCGATGGCGCACGACACGATGACCCACAGTGGCGGCACGGCGGCGGTCCTGCCGACCGCACCGTAGGACATCAGCGCCAGGAAGATCACGCCCATCGTCTTCTGCGCGTCGTTGGTCCCGTGCGCTAGCGAGACCAGCGACGCCGAGCCGATCTGGCCGCGCCTGAACCCCGTGTCGGTGCGCTTCTCCGGGACACCGCGCGTAAACCGGTAGACCGTCCAGGTGGCCATCGCCCCGACGACTATGGCCAGCAGCGCGGCCACGATCGCGGGGATGACCACCTTGGACACTACGCCCTGCCAGATCACCCCGTGCCCGCCGACGGCGGCGATGGTGGCCCCGACGATGCCTCCGATCAGGGCGTGCGACGAGCTCGACGGGATGCCCAACAGCCACGTCAGCAGGTTCCACACAATGCCGCCGACCAGGCCGGCGAACACCAACTCGAGGGTCACCAGGTTGGAGTCGATCAGGCCCTTGGCGATTGTCGCCGCGACGGCGGTGGACAGAAACGCGCCGATCAGGTTCAGCACCGCGGACAATGCCACGGCCGCCTTGGGCGCCAGCGCGCCGCTGGCGATGGAGGTGGCCATCGCGTTGCCGGTGTCGTGAAATCCGTTGGTGAAGTCGAACGCAAGTGCCGTGATGACGACGATGATCAAGAGGAAAAGCTCGATGGTCACAGGCCCTGATTCTGCTGTTCGGTGTATTCCGTTGTCGATCAAAGACGTAGCTGAAACGCAGGTATATTTCGACTCGTCGTCAGATGTTACCTAACCGTTCACCCTAGGTTCGGCGAAGTTCGCCTCGGATGTCGCGCCGCAGCGGGTGATCGGCGGGAACCTCGACGAAGATCAGGGTGATCCCGTCAGGGTCGGTCACATGCATCTCGTGCAGACCCCACGGCTCCCGACGCGCCTCGCGGGCGATCGAGACCCCGCGGCTTTGCAGCTCGGCCTGGGTCGCCCCGATGTCACGCACCTGCAGCCACAACGCACCGGGAAAGGGACCCCGGGAGTGGTCCGGTGAGCCCGCGGTGACATAGCCGGCCAGTTCGAGCAGCGACTGGCCGGCGAAAAATACTGTGCCTGCTCCGTATTCACGGGCTATCGCCAACCCGATCTCGTCGCGGTAGAAGCGCAACGAGCGCTCATAGTCCACCGGCCGCAGCAGCATCCGGCTGGCCAGAATCTCCATGGCCTCGTGTCTATCACGTCTCGACCACGTCCCCGGGCGCCGGCTTCGGAGGGTCTCCACGCCGGCGCCGCTGCACGAGTGCGTCGACCCAGCGCGGGCCGACGGTGTTCAGCGCCTTCGCCGCCAACGCCATCCGCGGTGCGATCCGTACCGGTCGGGTGCGGGCAGCGGTGACCATCCACTCGGCGGCTTCTTCTGACGTCAGCGCGGGCATCCCATCGTAGGCCTTCGTCGGTTCGATCATCGGGGTCGCCACCAGCGGGTAGTACAGCGTCGTGGAATGCACGCCCCTTCGGCCCCATTCGGTTTCGATGTTGCGGCTCACCGCTGACAGTGCCGCCTTGGACGCGTTGTATACCGAGAACAGCGGTGACGCCTCGGACAGCACGCCCCAGGTCGCAACGTTGATGATGTGGCCGTCGCCGCGCGCGAGCATCCCGGGCCCGAGCCCGCGGATCAGCCGCAACGGCGCGTAGTAGTTGAGCACCATGGTCCGCTCGACGTCATGCCAGCGTTCCAGCGACTCGGCCAGCGGTCGGCGGATGGATCGGCCGGCGTTGTTGACCAGGATGTCGACCCCGCCGACGCGCTTTTCGACATCGGCGACCAGCGCGTCGACGGCGTCCATGTCTGAGAGGTCACATGGCATCGACACGGCCTTGCCGCCGGCGGTGGTGATCCGCTCGGCCACCGCGTCCAGCAGATCCCGGCGGCGGGCGACGGCGATCACGGTCGCGCCATGGCGGGCGAATCGCTCGGCGCCCGCCTCGCCGATGCCCGACGACGCGCCGGTGAGCAGGACGCGCTTCCCGTCGAGGTTGACCGGCTTGATCGCGGGGCGGTTGACCAGGATTTGCGGCGAAATCGGCGGTCGCATGCTGGCCAGCGCGATCTGCTCGGTCAACCGGCGCAGTGGACTCTTGCTCACGCAGGGA
This sequence comes from Mycobacterium lacus, assembly GCF_010731535.1. Classification (NCBI taxonomy): domain Bacteria; kingdom Bacillati; phylum Actinomycetota; class Actinomycetes; order Mycobacteriales; family Mycobacteriaceae; genus Mycobacterium; species Mycobacterium lacus. The sequence goes on along the minus strand of NZ_AP022581.1, from coordinate 3,833,194 downwards.
GTCTAGGCGCGCGCACACCTGGTTCGCCGAGCCTGTAACTGGCGCGGCCTGCACTCGCGTTTCTGCGCGCCAACTGCAGCCTCGGTGATACGGCCGCTCAGAAGTACCGCGGGAACCGGCTCCAGTCCGGGGGTCGCTTCTGCAGGAAGGCGTCACGGCCCTCGACGGCCTCGTCGGTCATGTACGCCAGCCGGGTGGCCTCACCGGCGAACAGCTGCTGACCCACCAGACCGTCGTCGAGCAGGTTGAACGCAAACTTCAGCATCCGTTGCGCCTGAGGCGATTTAGCGTTGATGGCCGCCGCCCACTCCAGGCCCACCTCCTCCAGCTCCGCGTGCTCGACCACCGCATTGACCGCGCCCATCCGATGCATCTGCTCGGCGGTATACGGCCGACCCAAGAAGAAGATTTCGCGGGCGAACTTCTGGCCCACCTGACGCGCCAAATATGCGCTGCCGTAACCCCCGTCGAAGCTGCCGACGTCGGCGTCGGTCTGCTTGAAACGGGCGTGTTCGCGGCTGGCCAGGGTGAGGTCGCACACCACGTGCAGGCTATGCCCTCCGCCGGCGGCCCACCCGTTCACCAAGCAGATGACGACCTTGGGCATGAACCGGATCAGCCGCTGCACCTCGAGGATGTGCAGCCGGCCGGCGCGGGCGGCGTCAATGGTGTCCGCGGTCTCGCCGGAGGCGTATTGGTAGCCGGAGCGCCCGCGAATACGCTGATCTCCGCCGGAGCAAAACGCCCAGCCACCGTCCTTCGGCGACGGCCCGTTACCGGTCAGCAGCACCACGCCCACGTCGGGCGACATCCGGGCGTGATCGAGCGCGCGGTACAACTCGTCGACGGTGTGCGGCCGAAACGCGTTGCGCACCTCGGGGCGGTCGAACGCGACCCGCACCGTGGGGTCGGTGACATGGCGGTGGTAGGTGATGTCGGTCAGATCGTCGAATCCGTCGACGAGCCGCCACGCTTGTGCATTAAATGGGTTGTCGCTCAAGGTTCTTGAACTCCGTCCTGGTCGACGGTGAGGTCACCGCAGCCGATCATCCAGGACGGTTTGCAGCGCCGCACTTTCATTTCGGGGACTAGATCGGCTCGAAACGAAAGACCACACACCGTCCGGCCAGCGCCTCGAACTCCTCGGGCCGGCCGTCTTTGACGAGCCCGGATCGTCTCATGAAACCGACGCCGGTGGGTACCTGGCTGGGCCAGACCCGCAGCAGCGGCTTGGCCTCTTCGGCGGACAGTTCCACCATCCGGACGCGCTCGCTCTTGCGGCCACGCCTCAGCGTGACTTGGCCCGCGGCCCGGACGTTTTGCACCCAGTCCGCACCCGGGAAGCCGCCGACGAGGTAACGCTTGCCGTCCACCGTCATCGGCGTCACCGGCGTCGAGCGGGGGGTTCCGGACTTGCGGCCCGGCACGGTCAACACGACTGGGCTTTCACCGCCGAAGCTCATGCCCAGGCGCGACATCTGGATGAATACCTTGTTCGCCGGTTTGAGCCACCACGGCGGCCTGATCCGTTCACCTTCGCCCATGCCTGCCACAGTAGTGTGCCGAGCAGACGCAGAAGCCCCCCATTTCGGCACGAAATGGGGGCTTCTGCGTCTGCTCGCGCAAGGAAAGTTAGCCCACGGCGCGCCCGGCGCCCTCCCAGAACTGTGCACGCACGGCCTTCTTGTCCGGCTTGCCCAGACCGGTCAGCGGCAGCGAGTCGACGACCACCACCCGCTTGGGCGACTGCACCGAGCCCTTGCGTTCCTTGACCGCGGCCTGGATCTCGGCGGTCATGGCCTCGATCGCGGCGTCATCACGGGCCGCGTCGGCACGCAGCACCACCACAGCGGTCACCGCCTCCCCCCACTTCTCGTCCGGCGCCCCGACCACACACACCTGCGCGACCGCTGCATGCTCGGCGACGACGTCCTCGACCTCGCGGGGAAACACGTTGAAGCCGCCGGTGACGATCATGTCCTTGACCCGGTCGACGATGTAGTAGAAGCCGTCCTTGTCCTCGCGCGCCATGTCGCCGGTGTGCAGCCAGCCGTCTCTAAACGTCTCGGCCGTCGCGTCCGGCAGGTTCCAGTAACCCCCGGCCAATAACGGTCCGCTGACACAGATTTCGCCCGGCTCACCCTGCGGCACCGGCTTGCCGTCCTCGCCCAGCAGTGCGACGCGGGCGAACAGCGTCGGGCGCCCACACGAGGTCAGCCGCTTCTCGTCGTGATCGCCCTTGGCCAGATAGGTGATCGCCATCGGCGCCTCGGATTGCCCGTAGTACTGCGCGAAGATCGGGCCGAACCGCCGGATCGCCTCGGCCAGCCGCACCGGGTTGATCGCCGAGGCGCCGTAGTAGACGGTCTGCAGCGACGACAGGTCCCGGGTGTGCGAATCCGGGTGGTCCATCAGCGCGTACAGCATCGACGGCACCAGCATGGTGGCCGTAATACGTTGCTCTTCAATGATTCTCAGCACCTCGGCCGGGTCGAACTTGGCCATGACGATCATCTCGCCGCCCTTGATCAGGGTGGGTGTGAAAAACGCCGCGCCGGCGTGCGACAGCGGTGTGCACATCAAGAACCGCGGATTTTCCGGCCACTCCCATTCGGCAAGCTGGATCGCCGTCATGGTGGCGATCGACTGCGCGGTGCCTATCACGCCCTTGGGCTTGCCGGTGGTGCCGCCGGTGTAGGTCAGGCCGACGATCTGCTCCGGCGGCAGATCGGCGGCCACCAGCGGCTGCGGCGCGTACTTCGCGGCCTCGGCCGAGAGGTCCACCGCCACATCTTTCAAAGCTTCCGGCACCGGACCGATGGTGAGGATCTGCTTGAGCGAGTCCACCTTCGCCAGCAGCCCCAGCGCGCGCTCAACGAACATCGGATTGGGGTCGATGATCAGCGAGCTGATACCGGCGTCGGCCAGCACATAGGCGTGGTCGTCCAGCGAGCCGAGGGGATGCAGCGCGGTGCGCCGGTAGCCGCGGGCCTGCCCCGCGCCGATGATCATCAGCACCTCGGGACGGTTGAGCGACAGCAGACCGACCGCGACGCCGGTGCCCGCACCCAGCGCCTCGAACGCCTGGATGTACTGGCTGATCCGGTCGGCCAGCTGACCGCCCGTCAGGGTTATGTCGCCGAGGAACAGCACCGGCTTGTTCTTGTGGCGCTTGAGCGCGCCCACCAGCAGGTGACCGTTATGGATCGGATTGCGCAACAACTCGTGCGTCATGGCGCGCTCTCCCCCGCAAGCGGGTGATGCCCCCACCTCATCGCTCTCCCTTCTTCGTCGCCGTCGCGACTCATGGGGCAAGACTAGAACGTGTTGCAATTCGGGGCGGCCGCGCCCTTGCGCACCGCGCTGATCAGTAGGATTTCAGCCCATGGCCGCCGCTGATCTCGTTGCCACCGGAAGCGTGCTCACCGTCGACGACGCGCGGCCCACGGCCGAGGCCATCGCCGTCGCCGGCGGCCGGATCGTCGCCGTCGGCGACCGGTCCGACATGGCCGCGTTGTCGAGCAGGCCACCGCGCGCAGACCGTCGGCGCCGCCTGGCGGCTGTTCGCCGACGACGTCGTCGGCTCGCTCGAGGTCGGCAAGTACGCCGACGCGGTGGTGCTGTCGGCCGATCCGCGGACGGTGGCGCCCGAGCGGATCGCCGATCTGGGCGTGCGGGCGACGTTTCTGGCGGGCCGCCAGGTCTACGGGGCAGTGACGCCCGGTGACACCTAAGTGTGCGGACCTGCTGGACCGCCTGCACGTCGTGGCGCTGCCAATGCGGGTGCGCTTCCGCGGCATCACCACCCGCGAAGTCGCCCTGATCGAGGGGCCGGCGGGTTGGGGGGAGTTCGGCGCGTTCGTGGAATACGGACCGCACGAGGCCGCGCACTGGCTCGCGTCCGGCATCGAGGCCGCCTACGGCGAGCCGCCGCCGGTGCACCGTGACCGCGTCCCGATCAACGCCACCGTGCCGGCGGTTGCCGTCGCCCAGGTCGCCGAGGTGCTGGCCCGCTTTCCGGGTGCGCGCACCGCCAAGGTGAAGGTCGCCGAGCCGGGGCAGACGCTGGCCGACGACGTCGCCCGGGTAAACGCGGTGCGCGAGTTCGTCGAAACCGTGCGGGTGGACGCCAACGGCGGTTGGAGCGTGGAGGCGGCGACGCGGGCGGCGGCCGCGTTGACGGCCGACGGCCCGCTGGAGTACCTCGAACAACCCTGCGCCACCGTCGCCGAGCTCGCCGAGCTGCGCCGGCGAGTCGATGTGCCGATCGCCGCCGACGAAAGCATCCGCAAGGCCTCCGATCCGTTGGCCGTGGTCCGTGCGGGGGCCGCGGATATCGCAGTGCTGAAAGTCGCCCCGCTGGGCGGGATTTCGGCTCTGCTCGACGTCGCCGCGCAGATCGACGTCCCGGTCGTGGTATCGAGTGCGCTGGATTCGGCCGTCGGGATCGCGGCCGGCCTGACCGCCGCCGCGGCGCTGCCGGAACTCCGTCACGCCTGCGGGCTGGGCACCGGCGGGTTGTTCTTGGACGACGTGGCAGACGTTGCCCTCCCCGTCGACGGATCCCTGCCCGTCGCACCGGTGACACCCGACCCGGCGCGGCTGCAGGCGCTGGGCGCGCCGCCGCAGCGGCGGCAGTGGTGGATCGACCGGGTCAAGGCCTGCTACCCGCTGCTTGTACCGTCGTTCGGGTGATCAACCTGGCTTATGACGACAAGGGGGCTGGTGAGCCCGTCGTCTTCATCGCCGGTCGCGGCGGCGCCGGACGGACCTGGCACCCACATCAGGTCCCGGCGTTCCTCGCGGCTGGATATCGCTGCATCACCTTCGACAATCGCGGGATCGGCGCCACCGAAAACGCCGAGGGTTTCACGACGCAAACCATGGTCGCCGACACCGCCGCACTGATCGAATCCCTGGACGCCGCCCCTGCGCGCATCGTCGGGGTGTCGATGGGCGCCTTCATCGCGCAGGAACTCATGGTGGTCCGGCCCGAGCTGGTCAGCTCGGCCGTGCTGATGGCCACCCGCGGCCGCCTCGACCGCGCCCGCCAATTCTTCCACCAGGCCGAAGTCGATCTCTACGAGTCCGGGATCGAACTGCCGACCTCATACGATGCGAAAGCTCGCTTGCTGGAAAACTTTTCCCGCAAGACCCTCAACGACGACACCGCGGTCGCCGACTGGATCGCGATGTTCAACATGTGGCCGATCAAGCCCACCCCGGGCTTGCGCTGCCAGCTGGACGTCGCGCCGCGGACCAACCGGTTGCCCGCATACCGCAACATCGCGGCGCCGGTGTTGGTGATCGGCTTCGCCGACGACGTGGTGACGCCGCCGTACCTGGGACGCGAAGTCGCCGACGCCCTGCCGAACGGACGTTATTTGCAGATACCCGACGCCGGGCATCTCGGGTTCTTCGAGCGGCCCGAGGCCGTCAACTCGGCGGTGCTGAAGTTCTTTGCCGGCCAGTCGGCGTGATGGCTAGTTGTGACACCCTGTACTGGTGAACCCCTCGACGACCCAGGCCCGCGTCGTCGTTGACGAGCTGATCCGGGGCGGCGTCCGCGACGTGGTGCTGTGCCCCGGTTCGCGCAACGCGCCGCTGGCATTCGCGTTGGCCGACGCCGACCGGTCCGGCCGGATCCGGTTGCACGTTCGCATCGACGAACGCACCGCCGGCTATCTGGCCATCGGCCTGGCGATCGCGGCCGGGGCGCCGGTGTGTGTCGCGATGACGTCGGGCACCGCGGTAGCCAACCTCGGCCCGGCGGTGGTGGAGGCCAACTACGCTCGGGTGCCGCTGGTCGTGCTTTCGGCCAACCGGCCCTACGAGTTGCTCGGCACCGGCGCCAATCAAACCATGGAGCAGTTGGGCTATTTCGGCACCCAAGTTCGGGCCACAATCAGCCTGGGCCTGGCCGAGGACGCGCCCGAACGGATGCCCGAGTTCAACGCGACCTGGCGATCGGCCACCTGCCGAGTGTTGGTGGCGGCCAACGGTTCTCGCACGGCCAACGCGGGTCCGGTGCACTTCGACATCCCACTGCGGGAGCCGCTGGTGCCCGATCCCGACCCCCCCGGATTATTACGTGCCGTCACCCCGCAGGGCCGGCCCGCCGGTTTGCCCTGGACCTACACGCCGCCGGTTACCTTCGACCAGCCAGTGGACATCGACCTGTCGCCGGACACCGTCGTCATTGCCGGGCACGGCGCGGGTGTTCATCCCAACCTCGCGGCATTGCCGACCGTCGCCGAGCCGACCGCGCCGGCACCCGCCAACCCGCTGCACCCGCTGGCGCTGCCGCTGCTGCGGCCCCAGCAGGTGATCATGCTCGGCCGCCCGACACTGCACCGGCCGGTATCGGCGCTGCTGGCAGACCCCAAGGTGCCGGTGTACGCGCTGACGACCGGGCCGCGCTGGCCGGACGTCTCGGGCAACTCGCAGGCCACCGGGACGCGGGCGGTCGCCACCGGGACACCGAGCCCGGCGTGGCTGCGTCGCTGTGCGGAGATGAACCGGCACGCGAACCAAGCGGTGCACGGTCAACTCAAGGCGCACCCGCTGACCACCGGCCTGCACGTTGCCGCGGCAGTCGCGGACGCGTTGCGGCCCGGCGACCAACTGGTGCTCGGGGCATCGAACCCGGTGCGCGACGTCGCCCTGGTCGGTTGCAACACCCGCGGCATCCGGGTCCGGTCCAACCGTGGGGTCGCCGGTATCGACGGCACCGTGTCCACCGCGATCGGGGCCGCGCTGGCCCACGAGGGGCGCACCATCGCGCTGATCGGCGATCTGACGTTCGTGCACGACAGCTCCGGGCTGCTGATCGGCCCCACCGAACCGACACCGCGGCAGCTCACGATCGTGGTGTCCAACGACAACGGTGGCGGCATTTTCGAACTCCTCGAGCAGGGTGACCCGCGGTTCTCCGACGTGTCGGCGCGCATCTTCGGAACCCCGCACGACGTCGACGTGGGTGCGTTGTGCCGCGCGTACCACGTCGAGAGCCGGCAGATCGAGGTCGAACAGCTGCAAACGGCCCTCGACGAACCCGGTAGCGGCATGCGTGTGCTGGAGGTCAAGGCGGATCGGTCCTCGTTGCGGCAGTTGCACGCATCCATCAAGGCCGCCCTGTGATATCGCCGCTGGGGCAGTCACTGAAGGCGTTGCTGCGCATGCTGATCCACGGCAGCAGCGACGAGCTGCCGGACACCCGGACCCGGGTCGTGTTGCGGTGGGCGCGGATCACCATTCTGATCCTGACGGGTCTGGTCACGCTGCAGTCGGTGCTGCTGGTGGCCGGTGCCTGGCGCAACGACCTGGCGATCGAACGCAATATGGGCGTCGCGCAGGCGGAGGTGCTCAGCGCCGGTCCGCGGCGCTCAACCATCGAGTTCGTCACGCCCGAACGCGTCACCTACCGGCCCGAGCTCGGTGTGCTGTATCCGTCCGAATTGTCCACCGGTATGCGGATTTACGTCGAATACAACAAGAGGGATCCCAACCTGGTCCGGGTACAGCACCGCAACGCCGGGTTGGCGATCATCCCGGCGGGGTCCATCGCGGTGGTGGGCTGGCTGGCCGCGTCGGTCGCGCTGGTGGGCCTGGCGATCCTCGACAAGCGGCTGGTCCGGCGCGCCAAGCCAGGGTGACAAAGCTCACCTGAGCAGCAAATTTCGTGTCCAGTATGCTCCCCGGCAACCTTTCCGATAGCCTGCGCTGACACCTTGGTGGCGTGCGCGTAGCCATCATCGCCGAGTCGTTTCTCCCCTATGTCAACGGCGTCAGCAACTCGGTGGTCCGGGTGCTCGAGCATCTGCGTCGAACGGGCCACGAAGCCCTCGTCATCGCACCCGATACTCCGCCGGGCGAACCCCGTGCCGAGCGGCTGCACGACGGTATTCGGGTGCATCGGGTGCCGTCGCGATTCTTCCCGAAGATAACCACGCTGCCGCTGGGAGTACCCATGCCCCGATTGGTCAGGGTATTGCGCGGATTCGATCCCGACGTGGTGCACCTGGCCTCGCCGGCGTTGCTCGGCTACGGCGGGTTGCGGGCTGCTCGCAATCTCGACGTGCCGACGGTGGCGGTGTATCAAACCGACGTACCGGGCTTCGCGGAAAGCTACGGCATTCCGATGACGTCTCGGGCGGCCTGGGCGTGGTTCCGCCACTTGCACGGCCTTGCCGACCGCACCCTGGCGCCCTCCACGGCGACGATGGAATCGCTTGCTGCCCAGCGCATCCCACGGGTGTACCGGTGGGGACGCGGGGTGGATCTGCTCCGGTTCGCGCCATCGGCGCGCGACGAGGCGCTCCGGCGACGATGGTCGCCGGACGGCAAGCCGATCGTCGGCTTTGTCGGCCGGTTGGCGCCCGAGAAGCACGTCGACCGCCTTGTGGGTCTGGCTGGCAGCGGTGCGGTGCGGCTCGTCGTCGTCGGCGACGGGGTCGACCGTGGAAAGCTCCAATCATCAATGCCCACAGCCGTTTTCACGGGCGCGCTGTACGGCGACGAGCTCGCCGCGGTGTACGCCAGCATGGACGTCTTCGTGCATACCGGTGAGCACGAGACGTTCTGTCAGGTCGTACAGGAAGCGCTGGCGTCGGGGCTGCCGGTGATCGCCCCCGACGCCGGCGGCCCGCGCGATCTGGTCGACCCGGGCCGCACCGGGCTGCTGCTGCCCGTCGACGAGTTCGAGGCACGGCTGCCCGGCGCGGTCGCCCATCTGGTCCACGAACGACACCGCTATTCGCTGGCGGCGCGGCGCAGTGTGCTGGGCCGCGGCTGGCCGGTGGTCTGTGACCAGTTGCTCGCTCACTATGAGGCCGTGCGCGGCGGGCGGCAGGCTCGGGCTGCCTGACCGGGCCCAGCCCGGTTGCCCGCTCGCCCCCGTAGGCGGGCCGCGTCGCCGGGCCGAGCTAGGGTCGACGTCGTGAGTCGCGCGGCCCTCGACAAGGACCCCCGGGATGTGGCGTCGATGTTCGACGGCGTCGCGCGCCGATATGACCTGACCAACACGGTGCTCTCGCTCGGCCGGGACCGGTACTGGCGGCGCGCCACCCGGTCGGCGCTGCGGATCGGGCCCGGCCAGACGGTCCTGGATCTGGCGGCGGGCACCGCGGTGTCGACGGTCGAGCTGGCGAAGTCCGGAGCATGGTGTGTGGCGGCCGATTTCTCGGTCGGAATGCTCGCGGCTGGCGCCGCGCGAAAGGTTCCCAAGGTCGCGGCTGACGCCACTCGGCTGCCGTTTGGCGATGGCGTATTCGACGCGGTCACCGTCAGTTTCGGGCTGCGCAACGTTGCCGACCAGCAGACCGCGCTACGCGAGATGGCCCGCGTCACCCGGCCCGGCGGTCGCCTGGTGGTGTGTGAATTCTCCACACCGGCCAACGCGTTGTTCGCCACCGCCTACAAGGAGTACCTGATGCGGGCGTTGCCGCGGATAGCGCGAGCGGTGTCCAGCAACCCCGAGGCGTATGTGTATCTCGCGGAGTCGATCAGGGCGTGGCCCGACCAGGCGACGCTGGCGCACCAGATTTCGGGGGCCGGTTGGGCAGGGGTGCGATGGCGCAACCTGACAGGCGGCATCGTGGCCTTGCATGCCGCCTACAAACAGGCCTAGTGGGTGCCAGCCCGCTGCAGGAAGCCCGCCGCGTCGGGGCAGTAGTGGTCGATCGCGGCCCCCAAGAACTGGAACGCTTGGCCCTGCGTCGTGCCCCGAGGCAGGTTGTGCTGGATGAAGTTGGCCGACTTGTACGCGTCACCGTCCACGCCGGTGCCAATCCTGTTACAGCTGATCTTGGCCAGCCACGCGAGCTGGTCCTGCGGACCGTAAACGCCGAAGCCGTTGACGGTGTTCTTGAATGTGTAGTCGTAGTCGTCGGCCTGCGCCGGCGCGGCAAAGCCGATCGCCGCGGCTACCATGCCGACGATTGTGGCCGGCCGCATGCCTTTCATGAGGCGAACTTTACACCCGATCGTCTATCAGCCCAGGTGCGCCGATAGCAGCCAGCCGCCGACCGACTTGAGCCCGTTGGCCTCGTCGCGGACGCCGGTGAAGAAGGGGATGCCGCCCAAGTCGGCCGGCAGGTTCGCGTACAGGCGGGCCGGTTTGATCTCGTCGACGACCCAGTACCTGGACACCACCTCACGCAGCTCGTCGCTGGTAACCGCGTTGATCGGGCCGTCGAGCACGGCGGCCCGATCGAAGACGAGGGCAAAGTAGGACGCACCCGGCGCCGCGGCCCGCACGATCGATTGCTGGTAGCCCTCGCGTGCCTCGACCGGAATCGAGTGGAACAGCGTGCTGTCGACGATGGTGCCGAACCGGCCCACCGATCCCGCTGGATAGCTGGTGAAATCGCTGATGTCGGCCACCTCGAAGCTGACGTTGGTCAGGCCTCGCCTCTCGGCCTCGCGCCGGGCCAGCTCGATCGCGGTGGGCGACAGGTCCAGTCCCACCGTGGTGTGCCCGCGCTCGGCAAGGGTGAGCGAGATGGCGGCCTCCCCGCAGCCGACGTCGAGGACGTCGCCATGGAATTTGCCCTGCTCGATCAGGGCGGCCAGTTCGGGCTGGGGTTCACCGATACTCCACGGCGGCCGGACGCCCTCGCCAAACTGGGCGGCTTCACCGCGGTAGGCAGATTCGAACTCGAAATCCAATGACTCGGTCATGCAGCCATATATATCAACCATCCTGATACATGTCAACCCGCTTGATACCGCGAGCAGACACAAAAGCCCCCAATTTCGGGCTCTTCTGACAGTTCCGTGGGTGGATAGCAGCGAAGTAGGGGCGCACGCCGTTGTGGCTTAAGGTTTCTGGCTTGTGAAGGGTCCGAAACCAAAGGAGCCAGCAACGACGTGCGCAATGTGAGGCTATGGCGTGCGCTGCTTGGTGTCGACCGCCGCACGGTAATCGAGGACATCGAGTTCGCTGAAGACGGCGATGGCGCGGAGTTGGTGGTGGCGCGGGTGCGCTCGCGCAGCGGTATGTCGGGCCGCTGTGGCCGCTGTCAACGCAAGGCGCCCTGGTATGACCGGGGTGAGGGACCGCGGCGGTGGCGGGGCTTGGACTTGGGCACGATCCGGGTGTTTTTGGAGGCCGAGGCGCCGCGGGTGAATTGCCCCGCCCATGGGCCGACCGTGGTGATGGTGCCGTGGGCGCGTCACCATGCTGGACACACGTTTGCCTTTGATGACACGGTGGCCTGGCTGGCGGTGGCCTGCTCGAAAACCGCGGTGTGCGAACTGATGCGAATCGCCTGGCGCACCGTGGGGGCAGTCGTGGCCCGGGTGTGGGCCGACACCGAAAAGACCGTCGATCGGTTCGCCAATCTGCGTCGTATCGGCATTGACGAGATTGCCTACAAACGCCACCACAAGTATTTGACGGTGGTGGTCGACCACGACAGCGGCCACCTGATCTGGGCCGCGCCCGGACGCGACACCGCCACCCTGCGGCGCTTCTTCGACGCGCTGGGTGCCGACCGGGCCGCGCAGATCACCCATGTGTCCGCCGATGCGGCGGACTGGATCGCCGACGTCGTCGCCGAGCGTTGCCCGGCCGCGATCCGTTGCGCCGATCCGTTTCACGTGGTGGCCTGGGCCACCGAGGCCCTGGACGCCGAGCGGCGCCGGGCCTGAATGACGCGCGGACGCTGGCGCGTACCGAGGCCAAATGGGGCCGTGGCCGGCCCGCCAAGAACACCGCGCCGCGGCCGGGTCATGAGCGGGCACGGCGGCTCAAGGGTGCCCGCTATGCGCTGTGGAAAAACCCCGAAGACCTCAGCGAACGTCAAACCGCCAAACTGGCCTGGATCGCCAAGACCGATCCCCGGCTATACCGTGCCTATCTGCTCAAAGAGGGCCTACGGCACGTGTTTTCGGTCAAGGGCGAGGAAGGCAAACAGGCCCTGGACCGGTGGATCTCCTGGGCGCGGCGCTGCCGCATCCCGGTATTCGTCGAGCTGGCCGGCCGCATCGTGCGCCACCGCCAGGCCATCGACGCCGCCCTCGACCACGGCCTGTCCCAGGGACTGATCGAATCCACCAACACCAAAATCCGGGTCCTGACCCGCGTCGCGTTCGGGTTTCACAACCCCGCCGCACTGATCGCGCTGGCCATGCTCGCCCTCGGCGGCCACCGCCCCACACTGCCCGGCCGCGGCTAACACCCCACCAGGGCACCCCTGGCGGGCCCCTTCCGCAGCGTCGCCGATTCTGCGCCACCCGCGCGTCGGTGTCCATGTCGTTCCGCCTCGCTGCGCTCGGGGGGCTCCACATGGACACCTCCCACGCAGGCAGCGCCAACGAGCAACTATCGCGGAAGGAAGCAAGAAGAAACTTCCAACCCATCAACCCACGGATAGGTCAGGAGCACCCAATTTCGGTGCGAAATGGGGGCTTTTGTGTCTGCTCGCCGGCCTCACCTGAACGGCGGTCGGCGATCGATCATCCGGGACGCCCACCCGCCGCCGCGCCACAGCCGCGCCACCCAGTCGGCGTCGTCGTCGGTGACCAGGTTGGCCATCACCCGCACGGCGATGCGCATCAGTGCGGCGGAACGCATCGCGAGGGGTCCGGTTGCCGGCAGGAACCTCTGGAAGGTCAGCAACAACGCCAGCCTGCGCGCGATCGAGAAGCCACGGCCGTAATGGTCGGCTAGCAGCGACGGCCACAGCCGCGCCAGGTCACGCGAGTCCAGCAGCTCGACGGCCAGCCGCCCCGTTTCCAGGCCGTAGTCGATGCCTTCGCCGTTGAGCGGGTTGACGCAGGCCGCGGCGTCGCCGATGAGCATCCAGTTGGGCCCGGCCACTCCCGACACCGCGCCCCCCATCGGCAGCAACGCCGACGACACCGCCCGCGGTGGGCCGGAAAAGCCCCACTCGTCGCGGCGCAGGTCGGTGTAATACGAGATCAGCGGTCGCAGCGCCAGGTCCGCCGGCCGTTTCGACGTGGACAGCGCCCCCACTCCGATGTTCACCTCGCCGTTGCCCAGCGGGAAAATCCAGCCGTAACCGGGCAGCAGGGCGCCGTCGGGGGAGCGCAGTTCCAGGTGTGACGTCAGCCACGGGTCGTCGCTGCGTTCGGTGGTCAGATAGCCGCGGGCCGCGACGCCGTACACCGTCTCCTGGTGCCATCGCCGGCCCAGCTTGCGGCCCAGCGAAGAGCGGGCCCCGTCGGCGACGATCAACTGGCGGCAGCCCACCTCGGTGCCGTCGGCCAACGTCAGCGATACCACCCGTCTGCATGAGTCATGGTGAACGGCAACGGCTTTGGTCCCGAGCAGCATGCGGGCACCGGAATCCTCGGCGACCTTGCGGATCCGGTCGTCCAACTCGAGGCGCGCCACCGCGCTGCCGTAGGCCGGGAATGCCGGGCCGGGCCAGTCCACCTGCAGCGCGCCGCCGAATCCGCTCATTCGCAGTCCGCGATGCCGGATGCGGCCACTCAGCCAGCCGCCCAGCCCCAGCCGTTCCAGCTCGGCGACCGCTCGTGGTGTCAACCCGTCGCCACAGGCCTTGTCCCGGGGGAAGCTCGCCGAGTCGATGACCAGGACGTCGTGGCCCGCGCGGGCCGCCCAGGCGGCAGCCGCCGAACCCGCAGGTCCGGCGCCCACGACTACCACGTCGGCTGCTCCGGCGGCTGTGGTCTCCACGTTCACCAGTATGTTGGTCGGGTGAGGACTCCGGCGACGGTGGTGGCAGGCGTGGACTTCGGCGATGCCGTGTTCGCCGCGACTGTGCGTGCGGATGTCGCCCGGGTTGAGCAGCTCATGGATGCCGAGCTGCGGGGCGCCGACGAGGTGATGACCGATTCGTTGCTGCACCTGTTCCTGGCCGGCGGTAAGCGGTTCCGTCCGCTGTTCACCGTGTTGTCCGCGCGGACCGGCCCAAGCCCCGACGCCTTCGAGGTGACCATCGCCGGCGCCGTCATCGAGCTGATCCACCTGGCGACGCTGTACCACGACGACGTGATGGACGAGGCCGAGGTCCGCCGCGGTGCCCCCAGCGCCAATGCCCGCTGGGGAAACAACGTCGCGATCCTGGCCGGCGACTATCTGTTGGCCGTGGCGTCGCGGTTGGTGGCACGGCTGGGGCCTGAGGCGGTGCGGATCATCGCCGATACGTTCGCCCAGCTGGTGACCGGCCAGATGCGTGAGACCCGCGGCGCCCCCGAGGGTGCGGACGCGATCGAGCGTTACCTGAAGGTGGTCCATGAGAAGACGGGCTGCCTGATCGGCGCGGCGGGCCGGTTAGGCGGCATGTTCGCCGGCGCAGACGATGACCAGGTCGAACGGCTGAGCCGCCTTGGGGGCATCGTGGGCACCGCGTTTCAGATCGCCGACGACATCATCGACATCGACAGCGAGCCCGACGAGTCGGGCAAGCTGCCGGGCACCGACGTCCGCGAAGGGGTGCACACCCTGCCCATGCTCTACGCCCTGGCCGAACCCGGGCCCGACGGCGACCGGCTGCGGACGCTGCTGGCCGCACCCCTGCACGACGACGCCAAGGTGACCGAGGCACTGTTGTTGTTGCGGGCGTCACCGGGTATGGCCAAGGCCAAAGACGTCCTGGCGCAGTATGCGGCTCAGGCGCGTCATGAGCTGGCTCAGCTGCCCGACGGCGCCGGCCGGCGCGCGCTGGAGGCACTGGTCGAATACACGGTCAGCAGGCACGGCTAGAACCGTTGGAACCTACCGGGTCATCTCGGGCGTTGACTTGGCTGTAACAAGCAAGACACTGTGTTCGTAGGAGGACACACGCTCATGACCTGGCATCCGCATGCCAACAGGTTGAAGACCTTCCTGCTGTTGGTCGTTATGTCGGCAATGATCGTGTTCGCCGGCCGGTTGTTCGGCACGACGGCCATGTGGGTGGCTGTCCTGTTCGCCGTCGGGATGAACGTCTATGTCTACTTCAATAGCGACAAGCTGGCCTTGCGGGCGATGCATGCGCAGCCGGTCTCCGAGGTTCAGGCGCCGGCGATGTACCGGATCGTGCGCGAGCTGGCCACCGGCGCGCACCAGCCGATGCCCCGGCTGTACATCAGCGACACAACCGCACCCAACGCATTCGCCACCGGCCGCAACCCGCGCAACGCGGCGGTGTGCTGCACCACCGGCATCCTGCAGATCCTCAACGAGCGCGAGCTGCGAGCCGTGCTCGGGCACGAGCTGTCGCACGTCTACAACCGCGACATCCTGATCTCCTGTGTCGCCGGCGCGCTGGCGTCGGTGATCACCGCGCTGGCCAACATGGCCATGTGGGCCGGCATGTTCGGCGGCAACCGCGATGGCGGCAATCCTTTTGCGCTGCTGCTGGTTTCGTTGCTGGGCCCGATCGCCGCGACGGTGGTGCGGCTGGCGGTGTCCCGGTCGCGGGAGTACCAGGCCGACGAATCGGGCGCGGTGCTCACCGGCGACCCGCTGGCATTGGCGTCGGCGCTGCGCAAGATCTCCGGCGGCGTGCAGCTGGCCCCGCTGCCGCCGGAGCCGCAGCTGGCCAGCCAGGCGCACCTGATGATCGCGAACCCGTTCCGTGCGGGTGAGCGGATCGGCTCGCTGTTCTCGACGCACCCGCCGATCGAGGACCGCATCCGCCGGCTGGAGGCGATGGCGCGGGGCTGATATCTGCCGAGTCAGAACCCCGAGCCGTGGACCTCGTGTCCCGGGACCTCGGCGATCAGGCCGCGATACGCCTGCTCGACGGTCGAGCCGTGGTTGATGACGGCGTCGACCTCGCGGGCGATCGGCATGTTCAGCCCGAATTCGTTGGCGAACTCCATGACCACGCTGGCGGCCTTGACGCCCTCGGCGACCTGGTTCATCGATGCGATGATCTCGTCGATGGGCTTGCCCGCGCCGAGTTGTTCACCGACGTGGCGGTTGCGGCTGCGCTGGCTGGTGCACGTGACGATCAGGTCGCCAAGGCCCGCCAGTCCGGGGAAGGTCTCGCTTTTGCCGCCCAATGCCACGCCCAGCTTCGTCATCTCGCGGAGCGCGCGGGCGATCACCAGTGCGCGGGTGTTTTCGCCGATGCCCAGCGAATAACCCATCCCGACCGCGATGGCGAAGACGTTCTTGAGCGCGCCCGCCGTCTCGACGCCGATGACATCGTCGGTGGTGTAGACACGGAAACGCCGGGTGCGGAACAACGTCGACAGCCGGGTGGCCAGGTGCTGGTCGGGCATCGCCAGCACCGCGGCGGCCGCGTAGCCCTCGGCCACCTCGCGGGCGATGTTGGGCCCGGCCAGGATGCCTGCCGGATGACCCGGCAGTATCTCTTCGATGATCTGCGACATCCGCATATTGGTGCCCTGCTCGAGCCCCTTGACCAGTGACACCACCGGCACCCAGGGCCGCAGTTCCCTGGCCAGCTCGGTGAGCACACCCCGGAATCCATGCGACGGCACCCCCATGACGACGACGTCGGCGCAATTGGCGGCCTCGGCAAAGTCGGTGGTGGCGCGCAGGGTTTCGCTCAGGACGACATCGTTTCCGAGGTAGCGGGTATTGCGGTGATTGTCGTTGATGTCGTTGGCGGTCGCCTTGGAGCGCACCCATTGCAGGGTCGGTCCGCGGCGTGCGCAGATGGACGCAACGGTGGTACCCCAGGAACCACCGCCGAGGACAACGACTTTGGGCTCGCGCATCTCAACTGCCATGCAGATCAGCGTATTGCTGAACCCGGCCGAACACCATCGCCTCCTCGATGCGATCGAATCGGTAGTCGATGGCGTCCGCGAAGTAGTTCTGCCGCACGTTCCACGGTCGCTTGGTGCCTGACTTGGGCAGCGCGTGCAGCGACCGCAGCACATAGTTGGCCTGAATGTCCCACGACGGCTTTTCGGCCATCGGTCCGTTGCCGCGGTGTGGGTAGGCGTGCGTGTATCCGTGAGAGGCCATGTGCGCCAGCAACTTTGCCGTCGCCCGGGCCGTGATGTCGGCCCGTAGCGTCCAGGATGCGTTCGTATAGCCCACGCACCAGAAGAGGTTGGGCACGTCCTCGAGCATGTGCGCCTTGTAGACGAAGCGGTCCGTGGGATCGATGTCGACGCCGTCGAGGCTTACCATGGCGCCGCCCAGCGCCTGCAGCTGCAGACCGGTCGCGGTGACGATGATGTCGGCGTCGAGATGCCCGCCGGATTCCAGCGCGATGCCGGCGGCGTCGATGTGGTCAATGTGGTCGGTGACCACCTCGGCGCGGCCATCGGAAATGGCGGTGTACAAGTCGGCGTCGGGGATGAGGCACATCCGCTGGTCCCACGGGTTATAGTGCGGCTTGAAGTGGGTGTCGATGTCGTATCCATCGGGCAGGTTCTTGATCGCCACGCGCCGCAGCAGCCACTTCACGAACGCCGGTATCTTGCGGGACAAGAACCAGAACACCGCTTCCATCAATGCGTTGTACATCCGGACGATCGAGTGGGAAGCCCTGCGGGGCAACACTTTACGAATGACCGCGGCAAAGGTGCTGTATTTGGAGGCCGACATGAGATAGGTCGGCGAGCGCTGCAACATGGTGACCTTTGCCGCCCGCTCCGCCAGCGACGGGATCAGCGTGATCGCAGTGGCACCGCTGCCGATCACGACGATCCTCTTGCCGGAGTAGTCCAGGTCCTCCGGCCAGCGCTGCGGATGTATGACGGTGCCCTGGAACCGATCGATGCCGGGGATGTCGGGGGTGTAGCCCTCGTCGTAGTTGTAGTAGCCGCTGCCGAAGAACACGAACCGGCTGCGGTACTGCCTTGCGACGCCGTCGTGTTCGGCGACGACCGTCCAGGTGTCGGTGGACGAATCCCAGTCCGCGGCGCGGACATGGGTGTTGAACTCGATGTGGCGGTCGATGCCGTATTTGTGGGCGGTGGCGGTCAGGTACTCGCGGATGTGCTCGCCGTCGGCGACGCCTTCCTTCCGGGTCCACGGCTCGTAGGGAAAGGACAGCGTGAAGATGCTGCTGTCGGACCGCACGCCCGGATAGCGAAACAGATCCCAGGTGCCGCCGATCCGTTCGCGGCGCTCCAGGATCGTGTAGGTCACCTGCGGGTTGCGCTCGGTGATCCGATAGGCCGCGCCGAGGCCGGAGATGCCGGCGCCGACGATGACGACATCGACGTAGCCGGCATCTTGGGGAGTCACGGTCATCGCGGATACCTCGCTTGATTCACGGCTGACGTCACCCAGCCTAAGCCGGCGTGCCTGTTCGCCGAGCGTGACGCCACGGCGCCAGAGCTACCGGTAGTTCACGAACTGCAGCGCGACATCCAGGTCGGCCTTCTTCAGCATCGCGATGACGGCCTGCAGGTCGTCGCGCTTTTTGCTGGTGACGCGGACCTCGTCGCCCTGGATCTGGGTCTTGACGTTCTTAGGTCCCTCGTCGCGGATGAGCTTGGTGATCTTCTTGGCGTTTTCGCTGCTGATGCCCTGCTTGAGGGTGCCGGTTACCTTGTAGGTCTTGCCGGAGGCCTGCGGCTCGCCCGCCTCGAAGGCCTTCAGCGAGATGTCGCGGCGGATCAGCTTTTCCTTGAAGACGTCGACGGCGGCCTTGACACGCTCCTCGGTGGACGAGGTCAGTTCGACGGCCTCGTCGCCCTTCCAGGCGATCTTGGTGTCGGTGCCGCGGAAGTCGAAACGGGTGGCCAGCTCCTTGGCGGCCTGGTTGAGGGCGTTGTCGACTTCCTGTCGGTCGATTTTGCTGACGATGTCGAACGATGAATCCGCCATCCGATCCATCCCTCCTTCGGGTGATAGCCGTTTGTGCTCTGTCTACCCGTTCGTTGTAACCTGCTAGGCGGCAGGTTGCCCGAGCGGCCAATGGGAGCGGACTGTAAATCCGTCGCGAAAGCTACGCAGGTTCGAATCCTGCACCTGCCACCAAATGCTCGGCGTCAGTGGATGCGTGCGCTACCGCCGAGGCCGATCTCCAGGACGCTGCCGGTGATGACCCCGGGGTCCGTGACCAAGTAGAGCATCCCGCGGCTGACGTCCTCGGGCTGCAGCCACGGTCGAGGGATCGGGTTGGCCTTCATCATGCGGCGCACCAAGTCGTCGGGAACGTCGTCACTGCCCGCGGGCTGCACCATCGGGGTCTGCGTGGTGGTCGGGCAGATGACGTTGACCGTGATGCCCTCTTTGGCGACCTCAAGGGCGACGGACTTGGCCAGCCCGATGATCCCCCACTTCGTCGCGTTGTAGGCCGCCAGCTCCGGGATGCCCATCCGACCGCCCATCGAGGATGTCACCACGATCCTGCCGAAGCGTTGCCGCCGCATCACTGGTATGGCCGCCCGCAGGGTATGAAACACACCGGTCAGGTTGGTGTCCACCAGCTGCCGCCAAACCTGATCGCTGACCTCCTCCAGCGGCCCGGTGCTGACGATGCCGGCATTGGCCACCACGATGTCGAGGCTGCCCATCTCCGTTAGGGTCTGTGCGACCGCGGCGCCCACCTGGGCCGAGTCGCGTACGTCGAGGGTGATCGGCAGGCAGCGCGAGCCGTGCTTTTCGACGAGCTTGGCCGTGTCGCGCAGGTCGCCCTCGGTGCCGAGCGGGTAGGTCAGGCCCGTCATCGGAGCGGGCGCATCGCCGACGACGACATCCGCCCCTTCGGCGGCCAATGCCAACGCATGCGCGCGCCCCTGCCCTCGAGCGCCTCCGGTGATGAAGGCGACCCGCCCATCCAAGGAACCCATGGGCGGCCACGTTAGCAGCCATGGATTCCGGTGGGCGTCACGAAACCACTGCGGCGGGGAGCGTTTAGGGGTTTAGGGAACCTGGAGTCACCCCCGGCGCGAGCCCGGCGGCTGCCCGCGGGTGCGGGTGGGACCTTTGTCCCCCTGCCGGGTGGCGCTAGCCCCTATCGACACTGCTCAGTGCCGACGCACGCTCGAAGCGTGATCGCGACGCACCACAGCGCACGCGGGAAAGCGCCGGCACGACAACCGTCGGCAATCGGCAGGCGGGCACTGATGTTGAGTCTGGCCACGATTGGGTTTGCGATCAACTTCTGGGCATGGGCGCTGCTGAGCCCGCTCGGCCCGCTGTTCAAGGACTCGGTGGGGCTGGGCTCCTTTCAGCAGGCACTGGTGGTCGCCGTGCCGGTGGTGGTCGGCTCGCTCGGCCGGATTCCTGCGGGGGCGCTCACCGACCGATTCGGCGGCCGGGTGATGCTCCCGGCCATCTCAGCGCTGACGATTATGCCCGTGCTCTACCTGGGGCTGGCCGGTCATGCCACGCTGACCGGGCTGCTGATCGGTGGTTTCTTCCTCGGACTTGGCGGCACCACGTTCGCCGTGGGTGTGCCGTTCGTCAACGCCTGGTTCCCGCCCGAGCGTCGTGGCCTGGCCATCGGCATCTTCGGCATGGGAGTGGGCGGGACCGCGATCAGCGCGTTGACCACGGTGCGGCTCGTGAATTTCTCCGGGGTCGTGGCACCGTTCGTGCTGACCGCGGCGGGCCTTGCGGTCTATGCGGCCGTGGCGGCGCTGCTGCTGCGCGACGCCCCGGGACGTGCGGTGCCCACCGATCCGGTGGTGCGACGATTGCTCGACACCGTGCGGCTGCCGGCCACGTGGCAGGCGGCGGCGCTGTACTCGGTCGCGTTCGGCGGTTATGTCGCGTTCTCGGTCTACCTGCCCGCGTACCTGAAGACCGCGTACGGGCTGACCCACGCCGACGCGGCAAATCGGATGGCCGGGTTCGTCGTGCTGGCGGTCCTGATGCGGCCCGCCGGCGGCTGGCTGTCCGACCGGCTCGGGGCGGTGCGCGTCGTGGCCGTATGCATGGCGGTCGTGGCCGTGGCGGCGGCCATCCAGGCGTTTGCCCCGCCGCTGATGCCATTGGGCACGATCGCGTTCCTGTCCATGGCCGCCGCGCTCGGCAGTGGTAGCGGCGCCGTGTTCGCGCTCGTCGCCGTGCTTGCCCCCGCCAACAAGGTTGGCTCGGTCACCGGGGTGGTCGGCGCGGCCGGCGGCCTCGGTGGGTTCGTTCCGCCCCTGATCATGGGCGGACTCAACAGCATGTTCGGTAGCTACGCGATCGGTTTGGCCGCGCTGACGGTCGTTGCGGTCGGCATGCTCGCGTTTACGGTGACGCTCGTGGGCCGCCCGGTCCGCGCCCATCGCGAACCAGACGACGCCACAACCGGTTCCGCACCGGGGCAGCTAATCCCCGGCGGCGTTCGGCGGTTGGCCGCCTGACCAGACCGCCGGGGGCGGCGCTGCGCTAGGTCCGCGGACCGGGATAGCGTCCATCCTGGTCCTGCACCAGATGATTTCCCGGCATATCCTCGAGCGCTGATCTGCTGAGCGAGGAGTCCTCGGGGCGGCCGAAGTAGGTCGTTCCGCCGCCGCTTTGCCAATCTTTCGCCAATGGACTGGTCTCGGGGCGGGCCGGGTGACCTTGCTGGCGGTGGTTGTCGAAGTGGCCCTAGCTGTCTTGGCCGCGGGCGGGGGAGCACTGGTCGCCGAACAGGAGGCGACGGCCACACAGGCGAAGCACGCGAACAAGGCAATCACGCGATTGAGCGCGCGCCGATCAAAGCCACTGATCAGCAGATCTCCCTGCCAAGTCGTGTGATCAACGAGCCAAGTGCGGTTCGGCGCCTGCCGCAACTCGGGCGGCCTTCGTCGGTTGAGCCCGGCTTCGGGCTGCTTCAGAGCCAGCGCGTCACGACTGACCCTCGGCAACGGCAAGGATGACGTTCTCGGTCGTGGTAGACCGAAAGTCATGAGTGGGCTTGCGGACGAGACACGGTGGATGGATGCCACGGATCAGGCGCTGCTGGTGGCCAAGGCCGAGGTCACGCCGAGCGAGCTGGTGGAGGCGGCGATCGAGCGCATCGAGCGATCCAACCCGGCGTTGAACGCCGTGGTAATCGAGTGGTTCGAGCACGCCCGGGCCGTGGCCGCCGATCCGGACCTTCCCGATGGGCCATTCCGGGGTGTGCCCTTTCTGCTGAAGGACCTCTATACGAGCTTCGCGGGACAGACGCTTTCCAACGGCAATGTGGCGCTGAAAGAGGCGGGCAAGATCGACGTCGCCGACACCACGCTGGTGGCCCGCTTTAAGGCGGCCGGGCTGGTCATCGCCGGGCGGACGAATAGCTCCGAGATGGGCAGCCTGCCAACGACACAGCCGCTGGCCTGGGGACCGACCCGCAACCCATGGGCACTGGAGCGCACACCGGGTGGGTCGAGTGGCGGTGCCGCCGCGGCGGTTGCGACAGGGATGGTCCCGTTCGCCAACGCCTCGGACGGGGGCGGCAGCATCCGCATCCCGGCGTCGTGCTGCGGGCTCGTGGGGCTCAAGCCGAGCCAGGGTCGGATCACGGTAGGGCCGGTGCGCGCCGAAGCGGGGCTGGGCGTCGAACTATGTGTGAGCCGCACCGTGCGCGACACGGCAGGCCTGCTCGATGCGGTGTGCGGCCCCGGGACCGGCGACACCGTGATCGCACCCGCGCCGCGGCGACCGTACATCAAAGAGGTTGGCGCCGAGCCCGGTCGGCTGCGCGTCGGCCTGCTCGACGTCCATCCGCGTGGCGAATTTCTGCACCATGACTGCGTTTCGGCGGTGCGCGCGGCGGCGTCGATGCTCGAAGGCCTTGGCCACATCGTGGAGCCGGCGTGGCCTGCATGTCTTGCGGATACGACATTGCCGACGAAGTTCATGGCGCTATGGGCCACGCAGCTGGCGCTGGCGGCGCGCGGGTTCAGCGACACACTCGGTCGGGAGGTGACCGCGGATGACATCGAACCGGTGAATTGGGTGTTCATCGAGGGGGCGCGGCGGGTGACCGCCGTCGACTACGCCGCCGCGCAGGCCGCGGTCTACGCGTTCCGGCGTGCGCTGCAGCAGTGGTGGGCCGATGGCTGGGACCTGCTCCTCACTCCGACAGTGGCCGAACCGCCGCCACCATTGACCGAGTTCGCAAACAATCCCGAACATCCGACGGAGCCGATGCGCCGTGGCGGGCAGTTCGCCGCGTTCACGCCCCCGTTCAACATGAGCGGACAGCCGGCGATCAGCCTTCCCCTCTACCGCAACGCCGACGGCCTACCCATCGGCATCCAGCTCGTCGCCGCGTACGGGCGGGAGGACGTTCTCATACGCCTTGCCGCGCAACTGGAATCGGCCCATCCTTGGTTCGATCACCCGGCGATCCCCTAAGGCCCCATCATCCCTCGCATCATCGGCGGCATCCCGTCGTGCACAAATCCCGTCACCTCCGGGCATGCGCGCGAATCGCTTGAGTGGGGGCGCGTCATGACCAAGCCGCGCGCGTGATCTCGAGCCGGACACGGCGGGCGGCATCCGTCATAGACTTACGCGATGGGCAAGCCCACGACCGCGCTGCCGCCCGGACCCCGGCTGCCCCGCTCGGTGCAGACGGTGTTGATGTTGCGCCACGGGTCGCGGTTCGTGGCCGCCTGCCGGCGTCGCTATGGCAGCGTCTTTACGCTGAGAATCGCGTCAATTGGCACGTTGGTGTATCTGGCCGATCCGGCTCACATCAAGACGGTGTTCGCCGGCGATCCCAGCGTTTTTCATGCCGGTGAAGCAAACTCGATGTTGCGTGGAATGCTTGGCGAGGGCTCCCTGTTGCTGATCGACGACGACGTGCACCGGGACCGGCGCCGCTTAATGCTGCCGCCATTTCATCGCGACGCCGTCACCCATCAGGCGGAGGTGATGGCCGGGATCGCCGCGGCGAACATCGCGGCGTGGCCGGTGGGCAAAACCTTCCCGGTCGCGCCGAAGATGTCCGAGATCACCCTCGAGGTGATCCTGCGGACGGTCATCGGCGCCGCCGATCCGGCCCGGCTGGCCGCGCTGCGCGAGGTCATGCCGCGGCTGCTCAAGGTGGGACCGTGGGAGACGCTGGCATTGGCAAACCCGACGCTGCTGCGTCACCGCCCATGGCGGGCACTGCGCCGGCGAATCGCCGAGGCGGACGGGCTGCTCTACGCCGAAATCGCCGACCGTCGGGCCGACCCCAACGTGGCCGCGCGCGCCGACGCGCTGGCCATGCTGGTGCGCGCGGACGCGGACGGCGGCTCGGGATCAGCGAGCACGATGACCGACCCCGAGCTGCGCGATCAGCTGATGACGCTGTTGGTGGCCGGCCACGACACCACCGCGACCGGGCTGGCCTGGGCGCTGGAGCGACTCACCCGACACCCGGCCATCCTGGCCAAGGCGGTGTGGGCGGCCGATGCCAGCGCCGCGGGAGATCCGGCCGGCGACGAATACCTCGACGCGCTGGCGAAGGAGACGCTGCGGATCCGTCCGGTGGTGTTCGACGTCGGCCGCCTCCTCACCGAGCCGGTCGAGCTGGCCGGCTACCGGCTGCCGGTTGGAACCATGGTGGTCCCGGGGATCGGCCTGGTGCATGCGAACCCCGACGTGTACCGGGATCCGGACCGGTTCGACCCCGATCGGATGATCGGCGCCACCCTGGGCCCCACCACCTGGTTGCCGTTCGGCGGCGGCAACCGGCGCTGCCTCGGCGCCACCTTCGCCATGCTCGAGATGCGGGTGGTCCTGCGGGAGATCCTGCGCCAGGTCGAATTGAGCACCACCGACGCGGCCGGCGAACGGCCGAGGCTGAAGCACGTCATCCTGGTCCCGCACCGCGGCGCCCGCATCCGTGTTCGAGCCGTCAGGAACGCCCCGCCAGTGGCGGCGTGGCCGGCGGCTCACGACCGCTCAATGCCGTAGTCGGGCAGGTCGAAGTCGTCGCGCACGCTGCCGGCCAACAGGGTGGCCAGCGGCCCGAGGTTCATCGTGCGCATCGCTAGGTTGCGGAACCACAGGCCGAATCGGGTCCGCGTGGCGAAAAACGAGATGTACCTCGCCGCACTGGCTTGCTTGCTCTTGATGAAGGGATGTAGGCGCGCCTGGTAGGCGTCGAAGGCGCGGCGGTGGTCGCCGCCGGCGCGCATCAACTCCCCGGCCAGCACGTAGGCCTCGGTGATCGCCAGGCCGGTTCCTTCGCCGCCGAGCAGCGAGATGCACCCGGCCGCGTCGCCGATCAACGCCACCCGGCCGCGCGACCAGTCGTCGATCCGGATCTGGCTGACGACGTCGAAGTACAGGTCGTCGACGCCGTCGAGCGCCGCCAGGATATCCGAGCATTCCCAGCCCGCGTCGCCAAACTGGTTGCGCAACTGGTCTTTTGGCGCCGCAGCGCTAGCGTCGTGCTCGGCGCGGAAGATGAACAAGAACATGGTGCGGTCGTCGCGCAGCGCGAAGCGCCCCAGTTGGCGGCCCGGAACGTTGTAGAGGACATAGCTCAGCTCGTCGCGGGGCCGGTAGCCGTCGACCACGCAGGCCGCGACCTTGCAGCCGAGGTAGCGCTCGAAATTCCGGTCTGGCCCGAAGGCGAGGCGACGCACGTTCGAGTGCAATCCGTCGGCGCCGACGATCAGGTCGAAGTCCCGCGGCTCGCTGTTTTCGAAGGTCAGGCGGACGCCGTCGCTGTGCTGGTCGATGGTGGCGACGCTGTCGGCGAATATCGTCTCGACCTTGCCGTCGATGGTGGCGTAGATCGCGGCGGCCAGGTCGCCGCGGGGGAGGCTGGTGAAATCGTCGCCGATCACGCGGCGAAGGACGTTGACGTTTACGTCGGCCTTGACCTCGCCGTTGCGGCCGACGGAGAGCAGGCGCTCAATCTGGTACCCGTCGGCGCGGATGGTGTCCTCGATGCCCATGCACTTGGCCACTTGGTAGCCGACGCCCCAGAAGTCGATCATGTAGCCGCCGGTGCGGAACTTCGGCGCCTGCTCGATGACCGTCGGCGTGTGGCCGGTGCGGTGCAGCCAGTGCGCTAGCGCCGCCCCCGCCACGCCGGCACCGCTGATCGCTACGTGCACACTGCAATTGTGCCCTATGGCATGGTTCGGCCGCCTCGCGGGGCTCCCGCGCCCATTGATCGATACGTTAGAAATGACTAACGTATCGATGTGTGCTCGACATGCTGGAAGTCGCGGCAGAGCCGACCCGGCGTCGGCTGCTGCAACTCCTGGCACCGGGCGAACTCACCGTCACGCAGCTCGCGTCGCAGTTTCCCGTCACCCGGTCGGCAATATCGCAGCACCTTGCCATCCTCACCGAGGTGGGTCTGGTCACCGCACGCAAACAGGGACGCGAGCGGTATTACCGGCTCGACGAGCGCGGGATGCTGCGGCTGCGCGCTCTTTTCGCGTCGTTCTGGACCGATGAGCTGGACCGCCTCGTGACCGAGGCCGCCCACCATGAACCGTCACGAGGAGTCCGCCATGCCGTTCGAAAAAGCAGTCGTCGTGCCGTTGGATCCGGCCAGCACCTTCGAGCTGATCACGCGACCCGATAGGCTTCGGCGCTGGATGACCGTCGCCGCCCGTGTCGAGCTTCGGGTGGGCGGTTCCTATCGATGGACGGTGACCCCGGGGCGCACCGCGGCGGGCACCGTCGTCGACGTGGACCCGGGCAACCGGGTGGCCTTCTCCTGGGGGTGGGAGGGGCACGGCGATCCGCCGCCGGGCGCGTCGACCGTCACCGTCACGTTGACTCCGGTCGACGGCGGTACCGAGGTTCGACTGGTCCACGTTGGGCTGACCGAGGAGCAGGCGGCCCGTCACGCCGAAGGCTGGAATCACTACCTCGGCCGGCTGGTCGCCGCGGGCCAACGTGGCGACGCCGGCCCTGACGACTGGGCGGCAATCCCCGACCCACTCGACGAACTGTCATGCGCCGAAGCGACATTGGCGGTCATCCAGCACGTGCTGCGCGGGCTCGACGCCTCCGACCTGTCCAAGCAGACGCCGTGCAAGGAATTCGACGTGTCGCAGCTAGCGGATCATTTGATGCGATCCCTCACGATCATCGGTGGCGCCGCGGGCGCGCACTCGCCGCCTCGCGATCCGGACGCGCCGCTGGAAACCCAGGTGGCCGACGCGGCGCAGGCCGCACTGGAAGCGTGGCGGCGACGAGGCCTGGACGGCACCGTCGAGCTGAACTCCAACCAGGTGCCCGCGACCGTTCCGGTCGGCATCCTGTCCCTTGAATTCCTGGTCCATGCTTGGGATTTCGCTATCGCCACCGGTCGTCAGGTAGTGGTTTCCGAGCCGGTGTCGGAGTACGTGCTGGGGGTGGCCGGCCGGGTCATCACCCCGGCCGCTCGAAACAACACGGGCTTCGCCGAGCCAACGGCGGTCGGGTCCTTTGCCCCAGTCCTCGATCGACTGATCGCCTTCACCGGCCGTCGGCCGACCGCCGCCCACGCATCCGCCAACTAGCGAAAGGTGAAATCATGCCCAGGAGAACCGAATACGCGCAGGGCACGCCGAACTGGGTCGACCTGCAGACCACCGATCAGCCGGCCGCCAAACAGTTCTACTCGTCACTGTTGGGCTGGAGTTACGACGACAACGAGATGCCCGGGGGTGGCGGCGTGTACTCGATGGCCACGTTGAACGGCGAAACCGTGGCCGCCATCGCGCCGATGCCGCCGGGTGCGCCCGAGGGCCGGCCGCCGGCGTGGAACACCTACATCGCGGTGGACGACGTCGACGCGGTGGTTGCCGAGGTGTCGATCGCAGGAGGGCAAGTGCTGATGCCGGCGTTCGACATCGACGACGCCGGCCGGATGAGTTTCGTCGCCGATCCCACCGGCGCGGTGGTGGGACTTTGGCAGGCTTACGGGCACATCGGCGCCACGCTGGTCAATGAGAGCGGCGCGGTCATCTGGAACGAATTGATAACGGACAAACCGGATTTGGCGCTGGCGTTCTACGAAGCGGTGATCGGCCTGACCCACGCCACGATGGAGATGGCTCCGGGCCAGAGCTATCGGGTCCTCAAGGCCGGCGGAACCGACGTCGGCGGCTGTATGGAACCGCCGATGCCCGAAGTGCCGAACCACTGGCACGTCTATTTCGCGGTCGACGACGTTGACGCGACAGCGACCAAGGCGGGCGCGGAGGGGGGCCAGGTCCTCGCGCAGCCGTTCGACATTCCTTCGGTCGGGCGGTGTGCCGTCTTGTCCGACCCGCAAGGCGGGGTCTTCAGCGTGTTGAAGCCCGCGCCGCGCCAGTAGGGCTCGCCAGCCTGAGGCCGGCGTCGGCGCCGAGGTGGGTGGCGGCGGCGACGACGGCCCGCTCGATCCGGCGCAGCGAGTTCAATGCGGCCAGCAGCCGGCGCGCGTTCGGACCCGGCGCTGCCGGATCGGACGAGCCGTAGTGCTGCCTGGCCAGGGCCTCGGCCGCGTCGAGGGAATCCGCCGCGGGGACGACGGTCACCTCACGGGCGCCGTCGAGGGCGGCGACCAGTGCGTCGATGCCGCGCCGTGTCTGCTCCGCGGCGGTGGTGACGGCGTCCGCCAGCTGCGGGGGGCAGCTCGGGTCCTGGTACTGCTCGCTGCTGCGGGCCAGGTTTCGCGCGTAGTGGTCGCAGGCGGTGAACAGCCGCAGACTGCGTTGAATGCTGCGACGCCCGGCGAAGCCGGCAACCCCGGCCAGCAGTGGCTTGGCGGTGATCCGGAACTGTTGCAGGTCCCGATCGAGTTGACGCGCCTGCTCGGTCGGGCTCGCGGCCTCTTCGTCGTCGAACATGGTCGCCATCGACGTCTCGATCAGGGCCGACAGGGAGGTCAAAAAGGCGCGGGTGTCCTTGCGGATGACCGTTCTGGTGTTGGTCGGCAGCACCAGGATCGCCACGCTGACGCCGATGACGGCGCCGATCGCGGTCTCCTCGATCCGCATCAGCAGCACGTCGAGCGAGAATTGGCCGAGCAGTCCCAACAGCAGCGCCAGCATCGTCGTGATCCAGAAGGTCATCAGGCTGTAGGTGACCTTCATGAAGTAGAAGGCGCAGAACAGGCACACGAAGATCAAGACCAGCGACTCGACCGTGTCCCCGGAGACCAGTGTGGCAACCAGCAGACCACTGGGCGCCCCGAGCGCGGTGCCGAGCAGGCGCTGCCAGCCCTTGGTGAGGGTTTCGCCCCAGGAGTTGGTGCCGGCGAATACGACGAACGCCGCGATCACCGCCCAGTACCAGCGCGCCGGCGACACCAACTCGCCGGTGACGATGGCCAGCGACGCGGCGACGGACACCTGGATGGCTTGCCTGGTCGTCGGCAGCAGACCGCCGCTGGGTTGTTGGTCGCCGCCGTTGTCGGGTGCCGGCGGCGGTGTGGTCGAGACGATGTCGGGCGCGGCGTTGGCGGCGGCGTGCTCGACGAGCGCGCGGATTTCGGAGGTCGCGGTCGTCGCGGCGATTATCGCCAGGGCCAGGCGGTGTGCGGCGGCTTCGCTGGCGGAATCGGCGGTGGCGGGGCCGGCCCGCTCGTCGACAAACTGCCGAGCCAGGTTCGCGGCCCGTCGCAGCCCGCCGGGGCGCGGGACCCGGATGGCCCGTGCCAGCTGGGTGAGCGCTCCAGCCAGTTCGATGCGGGTAGCGGCGGGTATCTCGGCCGCTACAGCCGCCGCGCGCTGACCGGCGATCGCGACCCATTCGACGGCGAGTTCGGCGTCGAACAGCCACCGGGCCAGTTGTTCGCCGGTGACCCCGGGCCACAGCGTGGCCGGGTTGGCCCCGTCCTCGATCTGGCTTTGCACCATGAGCGCGGTCCCGTTGAGCCGGGTGATTCGGGCCTGCAGGCGGCGGCGGCGCCGTTCGTCGAGACCGCCCGCCCGTAGCGTGTCGGCGGTAGTGTCGACCACGATCGCCATCCGCGCACGCAGTGAGCGAATCGTGGCTCGCAGCACCCGTTCTGGTCGGTCGGGCAGCAGGTAGGCACTCGTCACCAACGTGCACAACGTGCCCACCAGGACGGCGACGATCATCCAGGGCAACTCAGACGTGTTGGCCCGCAAGTACAAGGCGAAGAAGTAGGCCATGAACGCGACCATCCCCAGCGCCCTCCCGCGGGACCCGAAGCGGCGGATATAGACGGCGGCGAACACGACCACCACGAAGGCGACGTCGCTGGCCACCCGGTCGGGCGCCAACAGCACGGCGGCGGTGATGGAAACCGCGGCCGGCACGGGCAGCAGCGCCATCGTGATCCGTAGCCGACGCGGGTCCGGCTCGTCGACGGATCGTGCCGCGATCATCGTGATGACGGCGCCGAGCAGTGCGACGGTCAGGGGCTGCCCGGTTGCCTTGGACATCGCGTAGAGCGCCAGCAGGGAGCCGGCCAGCGCGGCCGTCGTCCGGGTCGCCATCCGGAGCCGCAACAATCCGGGATCGGAGCCGATGGTCCAGATTCGCGCTCGCTCGTAGAGAACAGTTATCGGGTGACCGCCTCTCGTCTACGCACGCGCTTCGTTCCAGGTTAGTCTTCGACATCGTGACGGCGCCGACGCGGACGAAGCTGGCCGACGGACGTGACCTGCTGTTCTTCGCGTTGCCTGGGCGTCGTCCGGCCCCGGTTGCCGATCGCAGAGCACTGCCGGAGCGTGACCCGGACCAGTCGCAGTTGCGGTTCGACCGGGCGACCGGGCAATGGGTGATCGTCGCGGCGCTGCGCCAAGACCGCACCTACCTGCCGGCTGCAGATCAGTGCCCGCTCTGTCCGGGCCCGACCGGGCTGAGCAGCGAAGTGCCCGCCCCCGACTACGACGTCGTCGTCTTCGAGAACCGGTTCCCGAGCCTGTCCGGCGCCTTCGATCCGATGCCGGCGCCCACGCCCGCGCCTTCCGGTGACGGCTTCGTGTCCGCTCCGGGGCGTGGCCGCAGCGAGGTGATCTGCTTTTCCAGTGCCCACACCGGGTCGTTCGCGGCGCTGCAACCGGCGCACGCCCGGCTGGTCGTCGAGGCGTGGCGGCACCGCACCGCCGACCTGATGGCCGCGCCGGGCATCGAGCAGGTGTTCTGTTTCGAGAACCGCGGCGAGGAAATCGGGGTGACGCTGACCCATCCGCACGGTCAGATCTACGGATATCCCTATGTGACGCCCCGAACCGCCGCCATGCTGCGGCAAGCGCGCGAACATCGAATGCGTCACGGCCGCAACCTCTTTGCCGATCTATTGGCGCACGAGGTCGCCGACGGCAGTCGCGTCGTCGCGCGCACCGAGCTGTTCACGGCGTTCGTGCCGTTCGCGGCGCGCTGGCCGGTCGAGGTGCACATCTACCCGAACAGGTTCGCGCACAACCTGGTCGAACTCGACGAGGCCGAACTGGACGGGTTCACCCGGGTGTATCTCGACGTGCTGGGGCGGTTTGACCGGATGTATTCGGTTCCCCTGCCCTATATTTCGGCGCTGCACCAGTTCTCTGACGCCGATGCCCAGGCTGAGGGCTATTTCCACGTCGAGCTGATGTCGATCCGGCGCAGCGCCACCAGGCTCAAGTACTTGGCGGCCTCCGAGTCGGCAATGGACGCCTTCATCAGCGACGTCACGCCCGAAAGCGTGGCTTCGCGGCTGCGGGAACTGGGATGACGGTCCGGTATGCGGCACCCGGGCGGATCAACCTGATCGGGGAGCACACCGATTACAACCTGGGATTCGCGCTGCCGATCGCGCTGCCGCAGCGCACCGTGGTGACGTTTGCGCCCGACCGTAGCGATGTCATCGCCGTGAACAGCGATCGCGCGGACGACACGATGCGCATTCCGCTCGGCACCGCTCCCGGTGACGCCCCCAGCTACATAGCCGGCTGGGCCGGCTACGTCGCCGGGGTGATATGGGCGCTGCGGCAAGCCGGCCACCCGGTGCCCGGCGGTGCGATGTGGATCACCAGCGACCTGGAGATGGGGAGCGGCCTGGCTTCCTCGGCGGCGCTGGAATGCGCCGCCCTCGGCGCGCTCGTGACGGCCGCCCGGGGTGCACCCATCGACCGCATCGAACGGGCGCGGCTCGCCCAGCGCGCCGAGAACGACTATGTCGGCGCCCCAACGGGTTTGCTTGACCAGCTGGCATCGCTGTTCGGGCAGCCGTCAACGGCGCTGCTGATCGACTTCCGCGACCTCACCGTGGCGCCGGTGGCCTTCGATCCGGACGCTTGTGGTGTTGCGCTGCTGCTGATCGACTCCCGGGCCCGCCATCGTCACGCCGGCGGCGACTATGCGGCGCGTCGCGAATCGTGCGAGCGGGCGGCCGCCGATCTGGGCGTGCCATCGCTGCGTGAGGTTGCCGGCCGCGGGCCCTCGGTCTTGGCTGCGGTGGCCGACCCGGTCGACGCGCGTCGTGCCTGTCATGTGCTCACCGAAAACCGCCGGGTCCTCGAGTTCGTTGCGGCGCTGGCAGATTCGGACTATCGCGCGGCCGGGCGGTTACTCACCGCGTCGCATGTCTCCATGCGTGACGATTTCGGAATCACCACAGCCCACATCGACCTGATCGCCGACGCCGCGGTGCGGGCGGGTGCTCTGGGCGCCCGGATGACGGGTGGCGGCTTCGGCGGCGCCGTGATCGCCCTGGTGCCGGTGGAGCGGGTGCAGGTCGTCGGCGAAGCGGTGCGACGAGCGGTGCGCCAAGCCGGGTTTGGGGAGCCGGTGATCACCCGAACCCGCGCGGCCGCCGGCGCGGGGTCGTGTCGGTGACCGAGCCCGGCGCCCCGGAACGGATCGGCCATGTCGATGTGCGGGCATACGCCGAGCTCAACGACTTCGTCGAGCCGCAGTTGCGTGGTCTGACGGTGCGCCGGCCGTTCCGGAGTCATCAGACGGTCAAGGATGTTCTGGAGGCGATGGGCATTCCGCATACCGAGGTCGACCTGATCCTGGTGAATGGCGATCCCAAGGACTTCAACCACCGGCCGGCTGTCGGCGACCGCATCGCCGCCTACCCGATGTTCGAGGCCCTGGATGTCGGGTCGACTTCCAGGCTGCGCCCGGTGCCGTTGCGCGATCCCCGGTTCGTCGTCGACGTGAACCTCGGCCGGCTCGCGCGGCTCCTGCGGGTGCTGGGGCTCGACGTGTGGTGGTCGACCGACGCTGACGACCCGACCCTCGTCGATGTCAGCGTTCGCGAGCAGCGGATCCTGCTGACCCGCGACCGCGCCCTGTTGAAGCGCAGGGCTATCACGCACGGGCTGTTCGTCCATTCCCACCATCCCGAGGAGCAGACGCTCGAGGTGATACGGCGCCTGGACCTGCGGCAACGGCTGGCGCCCTTCACCCGGTGCGTGCGATGCAACGGCAGGCTGGTCGCGGCCGACAAGGAAGAGATAAGTGACCGCCTCGAGCCGTTGACCCGTCGCTACTACGAGGAATTCAGCCGCTGCCCGCAATGCGATCGGATTTATTGGGCCGGTTCACATTACGTACGGTTGCTCCGTCTCGTCGAAAGGCTCGCCGACCGACTCGCTACCGGGGCGGCTCCGGGGGGCTGGCCGGAGTCAACCGGACGGCCGCCAGTTTGAGGCGGTCGATCGCCTCGGTGAACTCCTCTTGTGTCGGTACGCGCTGGTCGCGGAATGTCAAACCCATCATGCGCTGCGCGCGCTTGACGTCGTAGGACTGGGCGCACCGCAGATAGAGATCGGGTAACACCGCACGGTCCCGGATGAGTTCGCCGCGCATCGTGGTCGTCTTCCCGTCGTGGACGACCTGCGCGACGGCGCCGTCGCGAAAGTTCTGCTTCCAGGGCGCGCCGGTCAGCGCATACAACTCGCCGTCGATTACATGGGCGCTCACCGGAATTGAGAACCGCCGCCCGGATTTTCGTCCGGTGAAATTCAGCACCATCAGTTGCTTGCGTGCCGAGCCGGCGAGCGGTGTGCGCAGTAGTGCGCCCAGGACCGGGTTGATGAGACGGAGTAGGGCCTCCGGTGGGTGCCCGACTTCTACCGCGTGCGACTGTTCTGCCATGCCAACACCGTAGGTCCGATCGGGGCCCCGCGGCTACGACAGCATCGAAGTCGATGCCCCGCGACTAGCCGGAGATATATGGTGCCACCGGTGGTACCATATATATGTGGATAAGACAACGGTCTACTTGCCGGACGATCTCAAAGCGGCCGTGAAGCGCGCGGCCCGGCAGCGTGGGGTCTCCGAGGCCGAGGTCATCAGGGATTCCATCCGGATGGCGGTAGGCGCTGCTAGGCCGGCGCCGCGCGGGGGCCTGTACTCGGGCTCGCAGCCGGTTGCCCGGCGCGTCGACGAGCTTCTGGACGGCTTTGGTCAGCGGTGATCGTCGACACAAGTGCGCTGCTTGCCTTTTTCGATGTGGCCGAGCCAGACCATGCGGCCGTGACCGGCTGCATCGATAGATCCGAGGAAGTACTCGTCGTTTCGCCGTATGTCGTCGCGGAACTCGACTATCTCATCGCCACCCGGGTAGGGGTTGATGCCGAGCTCGCGGTCCTGCGCGAACTCGCCAGCGGGGCATGGGAGCTCGCCGAATTCGGTGCCGCCGAGTTGGAGCAAGCGGCCGACATTGTAAAGAAATATCGCGACCAGCGCATTGGGATCGCGGATGCGTCCAACGTGGTGCTGGCTGATCGGTACCGCACGCGCACGATCGTCACCCTGGACCGCCGCCACTTCACGGTGTTGCGGCCGGTTGGCGGTGGGCGGTTCGCGGTCATTCCGTGATCGCCAGCGTTGCGGAGTTCGGAATTTCAGGGCGGCGGCGGCGTCGTCGTCGCGGTCGGGCAGCCCTTTTCGCGGAGTATCGACGAGAGCGCGGCAAGCGGAACGCGAGGGGTGATGAACCCGGGGGGAACGCCGCCGGGACCGCGGCCGGCCGGCATGTAGAGGACGAGGTCGTCACCGTCCAACGCCCAGGCCTGGTAATTGTCGGCGAGTTCGCCGTCGGGTTGGTCCGGCTCGAACTGCTCAACACGAAAAGGCGATTCGATCAGCGCCTGCTGCACAAGCGGCCGGGCGATCGGCGGGATGGCCTTGAGCGGGTCGACCCCCGGACAGACGAGATCGGCCAGCTGAAGCTGCTTGCCCTGGTCGAAATCGAAGGTGAATGTGGTGATCTGCCCACCCGGGTGCGGCATGCCGTTGAAGTACCAATCGGCCTGGAACAAGACGGTTTTGGTAGCCGGCCCGTGGGCGTACAACGTATAGGCGAGGTTGGCGTCCCCGCTGCCATTGCTGTCCGTTTGGCCATAGTCGGCGAAGAACTTCCGCAGGAACGGCGCGAGCACTTGCCCGGCCGCCGGGTTGGTGACAAGGTCGGCCGGATATGTCGCCTTCACCTCCACGTGAACCCCGTTCGCGCCGTCCTTGCTCAGCGTGCATTTCCCGGCGTTTGCATCCCACGTCCCGCCCATCTCGGCACAGAGATTGGTGGGTGTCGGCGACCGACCGGCCGCCGGAGTGGCCGGGCCACGGCTCGGGGCATGGCAGGCGCACGCGAGTAGTGCGGCGGACAGCACGGCGCCGGGCCACCGTTGCGACCCGCACTTGGACAACAGCCGGGAAAACCAGAGCATCGCCCTACTTTAGGGGCTCGTCGGGATAGAACTATGGACTGACGAACACGTCGAGCAGGAAAGTTTTGCCGGCGGCGACCGCTGCCAACGCGCGCTGCAGGGCCGGTCGCAGCGCGGCGGATTGTTCGACACGTTCGCCCGTCCCACCGTAGGCCTCGGCGACCTTGACGTAGTCGGGCGTGGGCGTGATGACGTCGCCGATGAAATTGCGCTCGCGCGTCGCGTCGCTGTCGGGGAAGTAGTGCACAACGTTCCACGTCTGCGACGCCAAGCAGCGGTTGTCGCACAGCACGATCAGCAGCGGAAGGTCGTACTCCTGGGCGAACCCGAGGGCCGCCACAACGGGGTTGTAGTGCCAGGCGCCGTCGCCCAGGATCGACACGACGAGCTGATGCGGCCGCGCGAGCTTGATCCCCAGCGCGGTGCCCAGGCTGGTCCCGAGCGCCCCGGCCCAGCCGCGATATTGCCGAATGGGCTTGCTCTCGAAGAGGAACTGAAGCATGTGCGGCAGTTGGGCGATGATCTCGTCGACACAGATCGCATCGCCGGGCAGCACGTCGTGCAGTTCACCGAACAGCTCGGCGGCCGGCACGAAACCGGTTGCCTGCGACCGGGATTCCCGTGCCCGCTCGATGCCCTCGGCGCGCACCGCCGCGGTGTGGGCCGACCATCGCGCCATTGCTTCAGGGGCGGCGGGCCGGGTGGCCGATCGCCGCTGCAGGTTCGCGGCGAGCGCTTGGAGGTTGGCGGCGAGGTCGCCGGGAATCGTGTGCGTGGTCGGGTAGCCCCAGTACGCGGCGCGGGGACGCAGCGGGTCTTCGTCGGCGTGGATGACGGCGCACCCCGCCCGCAGCGGCCGGTGCGGCGGGTGCCACGGCGCGTTGCACCCGGCCAGCAGGATCGCGTCGGCGTCACCCAGCACCGCCTCCACGGGCCCGGCGCCGTAGAGCGGGTGGCAGCGCGGGAAGTTGTGATAGGCGGGCGTCATGAATTCGAAGACGGGCGCCGTGAGCGCCTCGGCGATGTTGACCAGGGTGTCGCGTTCGTCGTCGGTGCGGCCCGCGTGCTCGGTGATGATCAGCGGGCGCTCGGCCCCGGCGAGCAGCCGAGCGGCCTGATCGATCTGTTCACCGGTGGCGACGACCGGCGCGGGCGTGACCCAGGCCGGAATCTCACCGTGACCGGGGCCGACCAGCAGATCGAAGGGGACCTCCAGCACCGTCGGGCCACGCGGAACCGACTCGGCGACAAAGCGGGCGCGATGAAGTTCGTGTACCAGCTCTGAGGCGGTTCGCGCCCGTTTCGACCATTTGACGACGGCTTCGGCGTTGCGCGCCGGACCCACGAGGTCGACCAGCAGCGAGGGCCACTCGGGGCCGGGATCGGCCTTGGGGTCCTCGCCGTAGCTGAGCGTGTCGGGTGACAGCGCGGTCATCGGGGTGCGTTCCTGCAAAGCGGTGTGCAGGCCCATGGATCCGTTTTGCACGCCCAGCGACGAGGGCAGAAACACGACCTGGGCGCGTCCGGTGGCCTTGTAGTACCCGGAGGCCAGGCTGACGGCCAGCAGTTCGTGGCGGCAGCGGAAGTACCGCGGCTTGGCGTCGTCGCCCCGGCGGGCCAGCGCTTCCCAGATCGGTGCCATGACCGCGATGGGCGAGGCGAAAATACAATCCACGCCTTGGGTTTTCAACTGCTCGAGCAGGACTTCGGATCCGTTCTTGGGGCCGTTCTCGGCGCGCATGGGACGGCTTCTGGTGTGCGCCCGAATCAGGGGAGGGTGATGGTTGTTTGGTCGTCGATGACGCCGGTGGCGTCCATCAGCGGACCTGCCTCGTCGTCGAGGGCTTCGGCGTTGAGCTGAAGCACGTATACCGCCCCCTGGGCGGGAACGGGGATCACCACGGTCTTCTGTGCGACGGCCCGCTTCTTGCCGAGCTTCGTGTATGAGCCGCCCAGCTGCCACGCCTGAAAGCCGCCAAGAGTCGACGCCGTTCCATTGCCGGAGCCCTCGTATCCCGGCAGGTTCTGCAACTCACCCGGGGCGTATTCGATGATCTTCGCGGGGTCGACGTTGCCCGTCAGCTTGGAGACGAGCGCCGCAATGGTGGGGGGGTCGTTGGGGTCCGTCGGCTGGCTGTAGGCGATTCCGCCATAGGGTGCGCCCGCGCTTTCGGGGAGCAGCTGCCAACCGTTGGGCACGGGCAGGTTGATGTTCGGGGATCCGGGGTCGCCGTGATGGATGGGGGTCTCGGTGATCTGGTTTTCGGTGACGTAGTCGGCGATCGTCTTGTGGGCCTGCGCGCCTGGTGTCGCAGGGGTTGTCGTCGATGTTGTTGTCGAGGTTGACGTCGACGCGGACGTCGACGTCGATGCTTTGGTACCGGACTTCTCAGAGCCGCAACCAACGAGCGCCAGGCTCAACGCCATAGTCGCGATTGCCGCGATGAAAACCTTCATCTGTCGCATCTCCCGAGAATTGGGCCGATACCAGCGCCGGCCACGTCGACTGAGAGTAGCCCAATCGGCGCGCAGCGTTGCCGAACAGCCTGTGCCCGCACATCCAGACGAAACGTCCGCGGGAACGGGCCGGTATGCAGTAAGAGACAAGCTATGAAGTCACGAAAAGCCCTCATCGCTCTGGTGGCGGCGACGGCTGTCTTCATGGCGTTCATCGCGGCGGCCCCGCCCAGGGCTTACGACGGTGAGCCGGGATTCGTCGCGAACCCGGTCGAGCACGTTGACACGCTCAACGGGACCGGGACGGGAGGCGAGACGGTCGGGGAGATCAACGACTTCCCCGGGGCCTCGGTGCCGTTCGGGATGGTCCAGTACTCGCCGGACACCCTGCACACCTATGCCGGCTACGACTACGACAACCAACGCTCCACCGGGTTCAGCATGACGCACGCCTCGGTGGGTTGCGCGGCGTTCGGCGACATCTCGATGTTACCGAGCACCACCCCGGTCGGCTCGCGTCCGTGGAATTCCTGGGAACGGATCGCCCACGACGACACCGAGGTAGGCGTGCCCGGCTACTACGCGGTGCGGTTCCCCGACACCGGGGTCACCGCGGAACTCACCGCCACCACCCGCACCGGCATCGGCCGGTTCCGCTATCCGCACAACCGTGGGCCGGCCCTGTTTCTCGTGCGTTCCGGTGCGTCGCTCGCGGGCAACTCGGCCGCGACCCTCTCGATTGAGGACGACACCTCCATCACCGGATCGGCGACCAGCGGGGGATTCTGCGGCAAGACGAACACCTACACCGTGTACTTCGCCATGCAGTTCAACCAGCCGTTCATCTCCCATGGTGTCTGGGACGGTTACGGCGTGTACGCCGGCGCCCGCGGTGCGGATTCCCCATACAGCGGGGGGTACGTGCAGTTCCGGACGGGCGCGGTGGTCGAGGTGCGGACCGCGATCTCCTACGTGAGTGTCGACGGAGCGCGGGCAAACCTCGCCGCCGAGGGCGGGGCGAGCTTTGACGCCGTCCGCGTCGCCGCGTCGTCCGCATGGAACGCCGCGCTGTCGCGCATCGCGGTGGCCGGCAGGAATCGCGACGACGTGCAGACCTTTTACACCTCCTTGTATCGGTCGCTGTTGCACCCCAACACCTTTAATGACGCGGACGGGCGTTACATCGGATTCGACGGCATCATTCACACCGTGGCCCAAGGGCATACGCAATACGCGAACTTCTCCGACTGGGACACCTACCGCAGCCTGGCCGCCCTGCAGGGACTGCTGTTTCCGAAGCAAGCCAGCGATATGGCCCAGTCGCTCGTGAACGACGCCGAGCAAAGCGGATCGTATCCGCGTTGGGCGCTTGCGAATTCGGCGACCGCCGAGATGAGCGGAGACAGCGTGGTACCGCTTATCGTGAACCTCTACATGTACGGGGCCAAGGACTTCGACGTCAAAACGGCACTGTGGTACATGGTGCATGCGGCGACCACCGGTGGCGTCGGGCGGGGCGGCTATGTGGAGCGGCCTGGAATCGTCACCTATCTACAACTGGGCTACGCACCCCAGACGGCGGACTTTGGCGTCGGCGCCTCGGTCACGCTGGAGTGGTCGGTCGACGACTTCACCATTTCCCGATTCGCCGAGTCACTCGGCGACGCCGTGACCGCTGCCGAATTCCAAAACCGGGCGCAGTACTGGCAGAACCTGTTCAATCCGACGACCCGTTACATCTCACCCCGCAGCCCGACGGGATTCTTCCCCGACGGGCCGGGATTCGTGAACTCCCCCTGGCGCTTCGGCCAAGCCGGATTCGACGAGGGCAACGCCGAGCAGTACCTCTGGTGGGTGCCGCACAATGTCGCCGGCCTGGTCACCGCCCTCGGCGGCCGCAAGGCGGCGGCCGCCCGGCTCGACCGCTTCACGAAGAAGCTCAACGAGGGCCCCAACGAGCCTTACCTCTGGGCCGGTAACGAGCCGGGCTTCGGCGTGCCATGGCTGTACAACTACCTCGGTCAACCGTGGAAGGCTCAGCGGACGGTTGACCGGGTCCGTGGGCTGTTCGGTCCGACGCCCGGCGGCGCGCCGGGCAATGACGATCTCGGCGCGCTGTCCAGCTGGTACGTCTGGGCCGCCCTCGGCCTCTACCCGAGCACCCCGGGAACCTCGATCCTCACCGTCAACACACCACTTTTCGATCGCGCCGTCATCGCGCTGCCGGGCGGCCGATCCATCCGGATCTCCGCCCCCGGCGCGTCCGCGCCGCGCCGCCTGAGCTACATCAGCGGCCTCAAGATCGACGGTCAGGCCACCGACAAGACGTCGCTGCCGGAGTCGATCGTCCGCACCGGGGGTGAGCTCGCGTTTTCGCTGGCCGCCCACCCCGACAAGGTCTGGGGCACTTCCGAATCTTCGGCGCCACCGTCGTTCGGTGCGGGCAGCTCGGCGGTGACCGTCAACATCCCCCGTCCGATCGTCACGGTTGCGCCGGGAACCACGGGGACGGTGAAGGTCGACGCGCAACGGATGATCGACGGTGCCGGCGACTACACCATCACCGGCACGTCGCCCACCGATGGGATCACCACCGGTCGCGCGTCGGGACGGTTCGCCGACGACGGGTCGGCCTCGGTGGCCGTGGCGATCACGGTGGCGCCGTCGGTGCCCGACGAGTACTACCTGGTCTTCCTCACCACCGCGGTCGGCCAGAGCAGCAGGACGTCGCCCGTCCTCGTCGTGGTGGCCGAGGCCGGGTTCGAATGATTCTCAGATCATCTCGGTGCGGGTGAGCCAGCGCATCACGGGCCACCCGACGAACACCGGGAGCCAGCAGGTGAGCACCCGATACAGCAGCACCGACGGCACGCCCACGGCCGCGGGCACACCGAAGGCGGCGAGCCCACCGATCAACGCCGCCTCGACGGCGCCGACGCCACCGGGCGTCGGCGCCGTCGAGGCCAGGGTCCCGCCCACCATCGTGACCACGGTGACGGTGACGAACGTCGCGCCGCCACCGAATGCTTCGACGCTCGCCCACAGCGCCAACGCGGCGCCGAGAGTCGTTCCGGTACAACCGAGTATGATTAGCGCCAATCGTTTGGGTTCGCGGGCAAGCTCGGCGAGGTCGCTGGTAACCTCCCGCAGCCTCGGGCGCACGTCCGTCGCTAGCCAGCTCCGCAGCCTGGGCACGAACAGAAATGCGCCGACGATCCCGAGCGCCACGCCCACGATCAGGTACAGCACCGTGGCGCCCGGCACGAAATGCGAGAGGTCGGCCGAAGCGCCGGCAAAAGTGCTGAACAGGATCAGCAACAGGACGTGGACGATCACCTGCACCGATTGCTGCAGCGCCACCGCGGCGGTGGCACGCAGAGCGGCAAGACCGCCCTTCTGCAAGAGCCGTGTGCTGAGCGCCAGACCGCCGACACCGGCCGGGGTTGTGGTAGCGGCAAAAGTGTTGGCTACCTGGGCAATTGATAACTTCCAAAAGCTCACCGCCCCGTCGGCGCAGGCCCACAGCGCGGCCGCCGCACCAACATAGGTGAGCGCCGACACGGTCAAGCCCAGCAGTGCCCACCACCAGTTCGCGGTTCGCAGCTCGGAAAAGAAGGTCGGCACGGTGCTGATGAACGGATACGCGACATAAACCAGGGCCCCGAGCAGCACCAGTTGAATGACCTGGCCGCGGGTGAACCGGGTGATGGTCGCGGTTTCGATCTGATTGGCCCCGGTTTGGCGCATCACCTCCGCGCGGGCGCTGGAGATGGCGGCGCCCGGGTTGGGTACCGATTGGCGGATTCGTTTTGGCACAGCGGATTTGGTGAGCCTGCGCGAGGCGGTCAGGATGGTGTCCTTGCCGAACGCGCCGATCGCCGCGGCCACCGCGGACTCCGCGTCGTAGAGCGCCGATGTCGTCACCAGGAGTTGGGCGATGTCGGATTGGAGCTGGGCGTCGGTGGCCCCGTATTCGGCGCTGCCGAAGCCGCCGAACAGCACGTTGCCGTCGTCGACCGTGATCTCGTCGCCGCGCAGGTCACCATGGGAGATCTGGTGGTCGTGCATCCTGCGCAGCGATTCCCAAACCCGGTGCACCGAAGTTGTTTTCGCGCATTCGTCGAGAGGGATCCCCCGAACGGGCTGGTGCGCGTACAACGTCCATCCGCGTTCGAGGGTGGCCAGCGCGAGCGTCGACGTGTTGGCCACGCCCACCTCTTCGATCGCGATGGCCATCAGCGCGCGGTGCTCGACAGCGCGGCGCATGGAGGCCTGCAGGGGAGCGCTCTCGCTGCCGCGCAGCCTCAGCTTGCGCCAGAGCTGCCGCAGCGCGCCGCCGCTGCTTTGATGGGGGCCGTATAGCTCGATCGCCGCCTCGGCACTGGGATCGGTGGCCGTTGCCGAAAGAACGAGCGGGCCGGGCCCGGCCGGTCGGACCACCATGAGCCGCGACACGGCGAACCCGCGTTTGGCCATCGCGCGTACCGTGCCGTCCAGTGGTACCTCGAGAGCGGGCGTGCCGACGACCAGGACCACCGACGCGCCGACGAACCATCCCACCGCGAGCCCCAGTAGTGAACGGGCCGGAACCACGGCGCTGACCACGAGGTGGATCGGCACGAAGGCCAGCAGCAGCGTCCACCACCAGTGCCGCCAGCGCGCGGGTAGCCAGGGGCCCGACACGGTGAGCACCGCGGCGAGCATCGCGATCCACCGCGGGTCGTCGAGGAATTGGGCCGGCAACGTGTTGAGCCGGTCTGGGATCTCGAAGTGCCATCGCGGCGCCGCGAGGCGGTTGCTGCTGATCGACAGCGGGAGCACGGCGATCAGCCCGGCGGCGGCATATGCGCCCAGCAGTTTCCATTGCCGGGAGACGATCAGGCCGATCAGGATCATGAACGGCAGCGCCAGGATCGCGATGCCGTACGCCAGGTACACCACGTCGGATTGGGTGGGGGACAAGACCCCGACGATCTCCGAGACGGACTTCTCCAGCGCGATCCAGCGAGGCCGGGTGATCAGCGAGCTGACGATCACCGCCACGAGGTACACCGCGGCCAGGACGAGCCGCAGGATGTCGTTGGTGCGTCGGGTCAGCGGTTGCAGCAGGCTGCCGGTAACGGTGATGTCGCGCCCGTCAACCCGCATGTTGCAGAGGCCCTTCTGTTTCGCGGCCCGTTTCGCGGCCCGCGGACAACGTAACCGTTTCTGGTAGGTGGCTGGCCTTCGCGGTGTATGCCGAGCCCTATAACCTCGTCAACGATCCCCAAATCACCGATGCGACCGACCCGGATGTCGCTCGCATGAGGGCCATCCTGGATCGGCTGCAGGAGGAGAACCGCGGACCGCGGTCGAAGCGGCCAAGGCGTCGTCTAAGGTCCCGGGCGTAGCCCACTTAGGCATGCAATCGGGTCACCGTGCCTTGACAGCCTGCGTCTGAATCGGTTGTTTCCGGGGCAGACACCGTCGTTGTTGACACGGCTACAGCGGATTCGCGTACCGCCGAGGTTCATTGACAACCGGCGGTGCTTCGCTCCGCCGTGTTTCCGAGGCAGGTATCGGCGGCGGTGTATGCCGGTATGCCTCGGGAATGTCTGACAGGCGCTCCTGGGATGCCGAACTCGAATCCGCCGGCGCCGAAGACACCATCGTGTCCCGACGGACAGGTTGTTCACACCCAGCGCGCGTAGGGTCGGTAGCTAGGTCTGCTAGCGAATTGGAGGGCGTGAAGGTGGCCAGGACCGACAACGACACGTGGGAGATCACCGAGAGCGTGGGTGCGACGGCGTTGGGCGTCGCGGCGGCCCGTGCTGCGGAAACCGAGAGCGAGAACCCGCTGATCAGCGATCCGTTCGCGCGGGTGTTCCTCGATGCCGCCGGCGACGGTATGTGGAACTGGTTCGCGGCCCCCGACCTGCCCGCCGAGATCGTCGAGGCCGAACCCGACCTGAAGCCGCGGATGCAGGGAATGGTCGACTACATGGCCGCGCGGACGGCTTTTTTCGATCAGTTCTTCCTCGATGCGACCCGCGCGGGTGTGCGGCAGGTGGTGATCCTGGCCGCGGGATTGGACTCGCGGGCGTGGCGGCTGCCGTGGCCCGCCGGCACCAGCGTCTACGAACTCGACCAGCCGCGGGTGCTGGAATTCAAGTCGTCGGCGTTGCGGGAAACCGGTGCGCAGCCAAAGTGCAACCTGGTCAGTGTTCCGGTGGACCTGCGCCACGACTGGCCGGACGCGTTGCGGCAGGCCGGTTTTGACGCGTCCGCGCCGAGCGTCTGGTCGGCCGAGGGACTGTTGCCGTTCCTGCCGGCGGACGCCCAGGAGCTGCTTTTCGAGCGGGTGCAGGCGCTGGGCGCCGACGGTAGCCGGATCGCCGTGGAGGCGCCCGGCCCCGACTTCCTCGACCCGGACGCCATCGCGAAGCGGCGCGAGACGATGCAACGGGTGCGCGACCTGATGGCCAAGCTCGAGCCGCAACGCGACATCCCCGACGTCCAAGACCTGTGGTACTTCGAGGAGCGCGAGGACGTCGACGCCTGGTTGCGCCGCCACGGCTGGGACGTGGCGGTGACCCCGGCCGAGGAGCTGATGGCCCGCTACGATCGCCGGCCCCCCGGCATCGAAGACGCCGCACCGAAGACGCTTTTCGTGGCGGCCCAGCGGAGCGAGTGAGCCTGAGATGAGCAACGCCGGAACTCACGAGGACACTTGGGAGATCACCGAGAGCGTCGGCGAGACGCCGCTGGGGGTGGCGTCGGTTCGCGCGGGGAAACTCGCAGTGGGCATCCGTTGATCAGCGATCCGTTCGCACAGGTTCTCCTCGATGCTGTCGGCGACACGCGTAGCGGGCTGGCGGGAGTAGCCGTGGCCGAGCTCGATCGCGGGAATACGGCCGGGGATATCCACCGGCGGCGTGACGCGCGTCGAGTGAGGGTGCGAAAACTGTTGGATGAGTTGCGCAATTCGCTCACCGATGCGGAGCGCGCACAGGTAAAGGCGGCGGAGCGGCAACTCTACGACGACGCCGGCCTGCCTTCGTGATCGTCGACGCCTCCGCGATCGTGGCGATCGTGCTCGACGCGCCGCACTCCGAACAGCTCGCCGAGCTTGTGTTGGATGCGACGGCGCCCAAGATGTCGGC
Source organism: Mycobacterium lacus (assembly GCF_010731535.1). Classification (NCBI taxonomy): domain Bacteria; kingdom Bacillati; phylum Actinomycetota; class Actinomycetes; order Mycobacteriales; family Mycobacteriaceae; genus Mycobacterium; species Mycobacterium lacus. The sequence continues at coordinate 3,788,207 of NZ_AP022581.1, read as the reverse complement.
GGCCACTGCCGTGGAAGTTAGTGCCGTCTTGACCCGCCGCCTGCGTCCTGAGGACCAACGACGGGTCGAGCGACTGCTCGACGTGTGGGAGGTCGAGCTCGTGCCGTTCGATGCTGAGCAAGCTGCCATCGCGTGCACGGCCTACCGCGACTTCGGGCGGGGCAGCGGGCACCCGGCCGCACTCAACCTCGGCGACTGCTACTCGTACGCCCTCGCGGACGTCACCGGCGAACCGCTGCTTTTTGCCGGCGATGATTTCGTTCACACCGACGTCACCGCCGCCTATCCCGGTTGAGCCGACGGCAACCGACAGTTGAGAACTTCCGCCAACGCGTATACCTTCGGCGATCCGTCAACGAGTGTCGCCTCGGCTGCCTGCCGACATCCTGGACGTCGACACCCGGATGCGCGAGATCTGCGGGGGCGCTCGAGATCACGGTCGATTGCACTGGTGACACGGAACCCGTGAATACGGCGGCTCGATGACCTCGGCATCGCTGCTACTCCGGTTGCGTGTCCCCACTCGTCCACAGCGTGCCGAATCTCGCGGCCACTCCTTGACCGGCAGCTGCGGCGGCTTCGATGCGTTCGTGGCACCGGGGCCCCTCACTGGCGACGCGCCTGGCGAATTTCGCGGGCCCATAGCGCGCTGACCGGTAACGCCGCCAGCTTCGGGCCGAACGGCGTGGCTTCCGGCGCGGCGGTGAGCAGCACGCCGAACTGAAACCGGTCACCGAGCCTGTCGGCCAGATAGCGCAGACCTCGCAGGTCCTCGGCCCGCGGCGTGCTGGTCGCCTTGACTTCGATGCCGCAGACCCGCCCATCGGGGTGTTCGAGCACAAGATCGACTTCGGCGCCGCCGCGGTCGCGAAAGTGCCAGAGACTCGCCCGCTCGGTCGACCAGGTGAGTTGCTTGCGGATCTCGTTGGCCACGAACGTCTCCAGCAGCGGGCCAAGCGGGCCGCCGCGACGATCCAGCATCGCACCGGCAACCCCGAGCAAATGACACGCCAGGCCACTGTCGGACACAACCAGCTTGGGTCTGCGAATGACCTTGCGGCTCAGGTTGGTCGACCAGGCCGGCACCCGGTGGACAAGGAAGGCCGCTTCCAGCAAGGCCAGATAGCCGTCGGTGGTGCGGGCCGGAATCGACAGTTCGTTGGCCAGCGCGCTCACGTTGAGTTCGGCGCCGGTCCGCGCGGCGCACAGCCGGAGCAGTCGCGGGATTTCGGCAAGCCGCTCGATCGCCGAAAGCTCGCGAATGACCGACTGCGTCGCGGTGATGAGATAGTTGTCGAACCACGGGCGGCGCCTCGACGGTGAACGGGCGACGACGTCGGGAAAGCCTCCTGTGGCGATCCGTTCGACCAGCTCGGCGCGCCGCATATCCGAGCCCTGAAGAAGCTCGCGGGGGCCCGTGAACAGCAGATCGACGAAGTGGTCCGCGAAGCCGGCGCGCTCGCCTTGCGAGAACGGCCACAGCTCGATGATCTCGACCCGGCCGACCAGCGCGCTGGCCATGTCGGGGGCGGAGAGCAGCCGCGCCGAACCGGTGAGCAGGAAGCGGCCGGGCCGGCGATCCCGGTCAACCTCGGCTTTAATCGCCCGGAACAGGCCGGGTTCGAGCTGCGCCTCGTCGATCACCAGCGTGTCCACCGGCCGGGATACGAATGCGCGGGGATCGTCGCGTGCAGCATCACGGTTGGCGGCGTCGTCGAGGGAAACGACTTCACTGGACCTCGGATAGTCAAGTCGCGCAACGAGTGTGGTCTTTCCGACCTGACGCGCGCCGTTGACGACGACGACCGGGGTGTCGGCGAGAGCGGCCAGCACGACGGGTGCGATCGCGCGTTCGACGACGGCCATTCGGACAGAATACAGTGCTGGTTTGTCCACATATCGGCTGCTGATCCGTCGGGCATCACGCTGCGGATTTGTCCATATTGTTCTTGCGGATCCGTCCAACGTCGACATGGGAATTAAGGAAGCGACGCCTGACGTGGGGCGGGAACCGTCCCGACCACTCTGATCGCCGGTGGGCGGATGACGGGCCGGCTTGTCGCCGAAAAGTCGCTATGAGCCGGCCATTTCGCATAGCGGGTCGCCAGCGGTGACTGCTGGGACAGACGTGGCGTCACAGCCAAGGTGCCAGCGCAGCAGCCGATCACGTGTCGTCGGTGAACAGCGCCATCGACGCGGTGAATCCGTGCAGCGCGTTGCGGCCCGCGATCGGACCGATCTCTCCAGCGGCGAAGAAGCCGGCTAGCGGAATCCCGCCGAGGAGGTCCTCGATCGTCGCCGCGTCGTGGTCGGCGACGCCGAACATCCGCCGACCACGCCCGTTGCAGGTGAACAACAGCGCGCCGATCGGGCGCCCGGGCAGCTCGGCTTCCGCCCGCTCCACGGCCAGGCGCAAGTCCCTGTCGGCCCCCACCGCGTCACGGACCTGGAACTGCACGGTCGTGCCGACTTCGACGACCTCGCCGATCTCGATCGCCCCGGTCGAGGGGTCGGCGCCCAGCAGCCCGCGGATCATGAAGTCGCCCTGGCCCGGGGCCGCCAGGTGCTCGTCGACGACGATGCCAATCTGCAGGCCGCGGCTGACCAGTTCCTGCTCGCTGGGCGGCAGGCCCACGACGATCTCGCGCAGGCGCTGCAACGGCGTTCGGCCGCCCAGCTCGGTGATTACGGCGCCGTCGGCGCCGGTGACGATGTACGGGTGGCCTATCGGCCGGCAGCCCTGCGACACGATCGGGACACCGTGCGTGCCGGGCAGGCGCACGCCCACGACGCCGGAGACGAGCACGTCGCGGTCGCGGAACAGCCGGGTGTAGCCCGGGCCCAGTCCACCGCTCACCACACCGCCCACGACGGTCGTGCCCGGCAGGTCGGTGTTGAGATGCTCGAGGAGCAGGTTCGACGGGAACGTGTATGGGTCGGGCAGCAGCAGGTGCAGATCGTGTGCGGTCCGGTCGAACCGGTAACCGGTGATGAGGGCGCCCGAGCCGGTGCGGACGAAGTCCAGCTGGAAGGTCTCGGCGGCCAGGCCGGACGCCAGCCACACCGTCACCGCGGGCTCGTTCTCCATCTCGTGGCGGCCGGCGACGATCCCCTGTGCAACACAACCGATCAGCGCGGGCGGCTTGACCGTCTCCTGCACCGCCTCGAGGACGTCGGCAGCCTGGTCGGTGTGCGCTCGCGAACCGAGTAGCACGGCCAGGGAAGGCGGCTCACCCGCGAGCTCATCGCGCGCGTGCGCTGCGGCCTCCACCGCGGCCTGACGGGCGTCAGCAGCGGTGGAAACCCCGACTCCGATCCGCATACTTCTATGATGCGCCGCCTGGCGACCATTCCCCAGAAGGAACTTCATAATAACGTCGGCGAGGCGTTGCGCCGAGCAGTAGCGGGTGAGGAGATCACGGTCACCGGTGCGTGCGGCCAAGCGGGTCGAGGGCGTCCACCTGGATCGTTCATGGCACCAGCTCGGCGGTCCCAGCGCGACCCGGTCATCAGCAGAGGTCTGGACGAATTCATCCAGGAAGCCCAGTTCGTGGTCCAGCCCGTGACGGTCAGGCCCGCCTGGCCCGCCAGGCCTATGCCGATTTCGGCAAAGGCGGCGGCCACCCGCGCTGGTTTCCGCGCGGCCCGCGCATTGACGTGGAGACGCCGATCCGCGCCGCGATATCCGCGAAAGCTAGACGGCCACAATGACTTCCACGACTACGGGACCGAGGCCGCAGCCGGCGAACCGATGCTATAGGCCCAGTGCGGCGCGCAGCCGGTCGGTGTCCATGCCGCCGCGGGCGGCCGCACCGGCGGGGAAGCTGTCCAGGAGTTTGATCAGGTCGCCGCGCCGGGTGGGGTCGTCGGCGGCCTGCCGCGGCGTGTGGCCATCAAGGGGCGGGGATGGGCTCGTCGAGCCACCTGGTCTGGTAGTCGCGAATGAAATTGTCGAGGAGCTCGTCGTCGCGCAGCAGCGACCAGATCCGCACCAGCACAACTCATTTCGCCCGAGGTCGCGGCGCGGCTCGGCCCGGTGCCGCCCCAGCAGCTTCATCAGCGGGTGGTCGGGCTCGGCGCCGGCGCGGCGCAGCAACGCCAAGCCGCGCTCGACGTCGCCGCGATCGGAGGTGATGTGGGCCAGATCGAACAACGGCAGTGGCCAGTCCGGGTCCATCGACTCGGCCGCCAGTAGCTCGTGTTCGGCCGCTTCGATGTCGCCGATCCGCTCCAGCGCCACCGCGCGCATCCACCGAAACGCCACCCTCGCCGTGCGCGGCACCTTCGGCTCCAGCACGTCGGCGAACACGCCCAGCGCCGCCGCCCCGTCGTCGTCCCTGTCGACCGTCTCGGCCACTAGCAGTTCCGCGAGCAGCGGATCGGCCAGCGTCGCTCCGAGCTCGCCGACCAGATCGTCGAATCCGTCGATCTTGGGTTCCGTCGCGTCCTCGGCGGCCGCGGCCGGCGCGTCCTCGGACGCCTCATCTGCGTTGGCGGCGTCGATCAGCACCGATATCTGTTCGTAGAGTTGGATCAGCGCGTACAGCGCGATGGCGTCATCGGGTTCGAGGTCATGTAGCTCGGCCAGCGCCGCGCATTCGCGCTCGAAATGCCAACGGTCGAAATCGAACTCGCCGGGGGCAAGCCAATCCCCGCGGTGTGCCAAACCGGAGTCGTCGGCGATCTCGCGCAGCGGCGGCAGCGGCGCAGTGAACAGCTCTGGATCCTCGACGCACGCGGTCCATACCGCGGCGCCGAATTCCACCGGCCCGTCGGCGTCAAGCGTAGCGGCCAGCCGGGCGCCCACCTCGTGGGCTTGCGCAATCCCGGCGACACGCTCGAGCACGAGTCCCTGCGCGGTTAGCCGCACCCCGACCAGGTCGCCCGCGGCCACGCCCAACGCCACCAGCGTGCCCGGGGCCAAAAGCAGCGCGCCCGACGGATCGACCACCTCGGCCGGGATGCTCCGCTGCTCGAGCAGCTCCTCGTCGAACTCGGTCACGACCCGAGCCGCCGACCCGTCGGCGAGCCGCTGGTGCTGCTCGTGCTCGCAGAGTGCGGTGATCGGGTCCAGGTCCGGGGTCACGGTGAGTATGTCGTGGGCTACCTCGTCCGCGCCGAGCCGATGCGTGAACACCCGCCCGGCCAGCACCGTCGGCAGCCACACCCACCGCTCGTCGACCAACTGCCTTGCCGGGAACTCGATTTCGTAGCGAAGCTCGTCGACTACGGCATCCGGATCGGCTACTTCGCTGGCGCAGTCGTCGTGCGATGTCGTCCTCGTGCAATGGGCCATGTTCGGCACGAATGCTCGGAATGGTCGGCGTCGGGTCGAATGTTTCCGGCACGGCGACCACCCTAGCCGTGCGCTAGCCGAGTCGCGAGGCCGACGGCTGTCATCGCTGGCGGCCCCGCGTCCCGCCCTCGGGATCCGAATCTGGGACGCCGCTGTCCGGGTCGCGGCCGGCGTGCTCACGCCAGTGTTGGTATCCATGCCGGGCGGCGAACGCGCCGACGATCGCGGTCACGCACCAGACCGCTATCGCGGTGTACGCCAACGGCGACGACAGATTCCTGATCGAGGCGCCCAGCGTGGTGTAGACGAACGCCCGCGGCGCCGAACCGATAAACGCACCGACGGCCATCTGCCACAACGGAACTCCGAACGCGCCGAACGCATACGAGGCGAGCGCATCCGATATGCCGGGCACGAAGCGCTGACCGACGACGGCCCACAGTCCGCGTCGTTCGATCAGCGCGTCGATGCGGTCGGCGCGTTTCGTTCCCAGCAGCGCCCGCGCGCTGGCTCGGCCAGCCCGCCGTCCGACCAGGCTCGCGACGATCGCGGTGCCCACCGCCGCACCCAGCGTCACGAAGATGCCCACGACCGGGCCGAACAGCAGCCCGCTGCCCGCGGCAAGAACCGAGCCCGGCATGAACAACGCGCCCAGAACGGCCGACACCACGACGTAGGTCAGCGGCGCCGCCGGCCCCGTCGCCGAGACCGCGCGCCGCACCCCCTCGACGTCGATGACCCGCGCAACGGCCACCAGGTAGAACAGCGCGAACAGGAAGCCGGCGAAGACGGCGAGACGCACGATGTGGCGTCGTCGCGATGCCGGTGGGGAACCGTCGTTGTCGACCATGCTGACCGCGATTCTTCCGTACCGGCAATGGCCACGCCGCGGTGGCAGACGGAGCGCTGGGAGGATCGCTTCGACGAACGGGCCCGTCGATGCAAGGGTGCTCTGCGGATTTCCGAACCGGACTTGGCTACCGGTGTCGGCAGCGCTCTGGCGTGGATACGCAACAGGGTGTTTCAGGGCTTCGCGGACAGTCCGGCAGGGCAAGTTGTCAAACTCGCGAAGCTGCGGGCGCCCATACGACCGGGCCTCGTGGTGAGCGACGAGGCCATCGCCGACTGTGCGGTCCGCCCAACCGAAGCCGAGTGGGCCGGCTTCGTCGACGCATGTGCTCGTCACCGCGTCACGCTGATGTCGCAGGCATAGTCTGGAAGCGTTTCAGCTACAGGAGGAGGCAGCATTGAGCGAGCACGAAGTAAAAATGATCGTCTTGTCGACCGACGACCTCGATGAATCGATCCGGTTTTACAGCGAGACCTTGGGGATGCCGCTCAAATTCCGCGACGGAGCCCACTTTGCAGCCCTCGACGGTGGACCGGTCACTCTCGCCCTGGCGACCGCGGTGGACCATCCCATGCCCGGGCAGGTCGTCGTCGGCATCAAGACCGCCGACGTCGACGGTGCGGCGAAGGCGGTCGAGGCCAGTGGCGGTGGCATCGTGAAAGGCCCGTACGACGACGCACACGAACGCCGCGCCGTGGTCTACGACAACAAGGGCAACGGCTTGGTCTTCTACAAACCGCTGGCCCGGTGAACCGACCGCGCTCAAGCAGTACCCGCCGCGGCCTGCAGCCGCTGCCGTAGCCCGCTCGCCCGTACCGCCCGGCGCCCGATCGCGGCCCGTACCGAAGCCTCGGAACCCACCACCCGCACCTTGACCTTCGCCCGGGTGACCGCCGTGTAGAACAATTCGCGCGTCAACAACCGCGAATCCTCCGACGGCAGCAGCACCGTCACCTCCTCGGCCTGGCTGCCCTGGCTCTTGTGGATCGTCATGGCGTGCATCGTCTCGACGTCGCCCAGGCGGCCCGTCGCGAAGCCGAGTTGCCCGGTGGCCCCGGCGATGATGGCCTTCAGCCCATCCGGGCCGGCGACGGTAACGCCAGTATCACCGTTATAGATCCGCAGCCCGTAATCGTTGGCCGTCACCAGCAGCGGCCTCCCGGCATACCACTCCGACCACGCCGGCTGGCCCGTCTCCTCGGCAAGCCACTTCTGCACCTGTCCGTTCCAGTGCGCCACCCCGAAGGGCCCCCGCCGATGCGCGCACAGCAGCCGGTGTTCGTCCAGCGTCGCCAGCGCGATGTCGGTAGCCCCCAACACCGCGGCTTCTCGCAGCCGCAAAGCGTGCCGCACCAAGATCGCGCGCAACCGCTGCGTCGGGTCGCCGCCCTCCCCGGACTCGACGAACTCGATGTGCTCGTTACCCGACCGCAGCAGCGCCAGAACGGAACCCGGGTCACCGATCCGGATCGCGGTGGCCAGCGCGCCGATCGATTCCCCGAACCGATGTGAGGTCCGCAGCGTCGCCACCCGCACGTCGTCGCGCACCGACAGTCCGTCCACCAGGTCGGCCAGCACCGCCCCCGCTTCCACCGACGCGAGCTGGTCGGCGTCGCCGACCAATATCAGCCGGGCACCCGGGCGCACGGCTTCCAGTAGCCGTGCCATCAGCGTCAGCGACACCATCGACGTCTCGTCGACGACGATCACGTCGTGTGGCAACCGGTTCGCGCGATCGTGCCGAAACCGTGCCGACGTGTCCGGCCGGCTGCCCAGCAGGCGATGCAGCGTCACGGCGTGCAGTTCGCCCAGCCGCTGCCGATCCCCGGCGTCGAGTTTGGCTACCTCCCGCCGCACCGCTTCTTGCAGGCGGGCCGCCGCCTTGCCGGTAGGCGCCGCCAGCGCCATTCGGGGCCGCGATCGACCGGCGAACTCCGCCTGCTCCGCCGCCAGCGCCAGCAGCCGCGCGACGGTGGTGGTCTTTCCGGTACCGGGACCGCCCGTGAGCACCGTAACCGCTTGTGACAGCGCGATTTTGGCCGCCGCCCGCTGCTCCTCGTAGTCTGCCGGGAAGAGTCGTTCGTAGCCGGGCACTTCGACCGTGGCCGCAGGCGCGGCGAGCAAGGCCAGCAGGTCGTCGCACACCTGCTTTTCCTCGAGGTAGTAGCGGTCCAGGTAGAGCAGCCGGTCGGCACACAGATGCAGCACCGGCGGCCCGCCGAGCAACGGGCTCGCCCGCACCGCCGCCAGCCACGCGACGCGTTCTGGCCACGGCAGTTCGGCGGCGCCCACCGCCCCCGCGACCGTCGACAGGTCCACGCACACCGATCCGCCGCGTAGCGCCCGCACCGCTAGCGCGACCGCCAGCGCCACCCGCTCGTCAGGCTCGGATCCCAGGGCGCAAATCCGGCTCGCCACATGCACGTCCGCGACGTCCAGCACCCCGGCCGCGTTGAAGTCCCGCAGCAGGCCGCTCGCGCCGATGGCGACCTCGACGTCGGTGGTCGTCATGGCGTCCGCACTCCCCGGTCGAGCAGATCCGACAGCGCCACCACCAGCTCGGGCGGCGGACTCCAGCTGAACACGCCGGCCGGATGCCCGTCTAACACCGGCGTGTCGACACCACACATGCCTCGTACGAACAGATAGAGCACCCCGCCCAAGTGTCGCGCCGGATCGTAGCCGGACATCCGCCAGCGCAGAAACCGGTGCAGCACAACGACATACAGGAGGGCTTGCAGTGGATAATCCGAATGCAGCATGGCCTCGGTCAGGCGCGCGAAGCCGTAATCCGCCGCGGAGTCGCCCAGGTGGTTGGTCTTGTAATCGACCACCAGATAACGCTCTTCGGGCACCCGCAGCACCACGTCGATCGACCCGGCCAGATACCCGCGCAGCGGCTGGCCGCCCAACCCGGCCGACATCAGCCGATCGGCGTAGCACACCAGCGGATCATCGCCCGGGAGATGCGTTCGCAGCAGCGCGCCCACATCGGACAGCATGACCTTCGGCGCGGGCCTGCGCAGATCGCCTCCGGCCAGCGGGATTTCGAACTCCAGCTCCCGCAGCCGATCCCGCACACCGACCTGCCGCAACGTCACCCCGGCGGCCAACGACCCCAGCGTCGTGTCGTGCATCGGAACCAGCGCGGCGGCGAGCGCGGCGGCGTCGACGCCGACCGGCCACCACGCAGAGTGCCGTCGCACCTGCTCCTCCAGCTCGGCGGTCAAGTCGGCGACACCGGGGTCGGCGGTCTCCAGCACCGCGTGCACCAGGGACCCGAACGCCGCGCCGGCGGGCATCGCCGCCAGCGGCGATGGGTTCCGGTGCCCGGACGCCGGCGCAGTGATGACCGCCTCCACCTCGTCGTCGCGCGCGCCGGCCTCGGGCTCGCTGGCCACGCCAACCTCATCGACGCCGCGCACCAGCGCCGAATACGAGGTGCGCCGCCACGTGGTGTCGATCGCGCGGTGAAAGTGCCGTACCGCCAAACCGCCCGCCACAACGGGCGTCTCGATCGCGGCGGGAGCGGCGATCACCGACTCCTCCACCGATGGTCCGCCCGCGGCCTCCCATTGTTTGAACACCGTCCAGGCGTCCTTGTCGGAGATGCGAGGCGCGCATCGATCCGGCACCTTCGACTCGCCCATGCCGCGGCCGCGCAGCAGCCGCGACAGCCCGCCGCTGACCTCGTCCTTGGTCGGCGCCCACCATGCCACCACCTGTGAGCGCGCGCGGGTCAGCGCAACGTAGGTGAGCCGGACGTTGTCGCGCGCCGCCTCGACGCGGTTGAGCTCTTCGACCGCCCGCCGCTGCGGGCCGCGGGCCTTGCCGCCGACGTACAGGCAGCGGGCGTCGTCGGCGTCGTGATAGAGCAGGATGTCGTCGCTGGGGACGTAGCGGTTGAAGGCAAACGGCAGGTACACGACAGGAAACTGCAGACCCTTGGCCACGAAGACGGTCATGATCTGCACCGCCTCGGCGTCGCTGTCCAGGCGGCGGTTGCGTTCCGTCACACCGGCGCGGGTATCGCACTGGTGCCGCAGCCAGTCACGCAGCGCCGGCAGGCCGAGCCTCCCCCGATGCGCGGTCTCGTGCAGCAGCTGCGCGATGTGGGCCAGGTCGGTCATGTGCCGCTCGCCACCACGCTGGCCGAGCACCCGTCGGCCCATGCCGCCCACCTGTGCAGCCTCGAACACCGCTGCGATCCCGCGCAGCCGCGCGTGGTTGACCCACTCCCGCAGCGTGCCGGCCACCCGGTCGGTCAGCGCATCACCCTCGGCGGCAAGGGTTTCCGCTGTCTCGCCGAAGAACATCGTGCAGGCGGCGGCGCGGACCAGCCCGCTGCGCTGGGGCGCGTCGAAGGCCTCCAGCAGGCAGAGCCAGTCCTTGGCGGCCGGCGAATCGAACACGTCGGTGTCTCCGGTGTAGATCGCCGCGATGCCGGCCGCGGACAGCGCGTCACGGCAGGCGCGCGCGTCCCGATGTTGCTCGACGATCACCGCGATGTCCCCGGCCCCGAGGCGACGGCCATCATAGGTGGCGCCGCTGGCCAGCAGCGCCGCGATATCCGCGGCCAGATCGGCGGGAATGTGTTGGCGCAGCGCGTCGATCGGAATGGTGTCGGTATCGCCGTAGCCGACGGCCCGACGTTTGACGACGCGCAGCCGGAACGGCGCGTTGTGCGGCGCCCCGGCCAGCCGGTGGCCCTCGTGGTGTGCGTCGACGTCGTGGACGACGATCTCGGGGTGGCCCAGTGTTGCGCCGCGCAACACGGTCTGCAGGCTGTCGACGAGCACCTTGTCGCTGCGCCAGTTGACGCCCAGCGTGTATCGGGTATCGGCGGTGCGGGCCGCCTCCAGGTAGGTGTGGATGTCGCCGCCGCGGAAACCGTAGATGGCCTGCTTGGGATCGCCGATTAGGATCAGGGTCGATCGGCGGCTGAACGCGCGCTCGAGCACCTGCCACTGAATGGGGTCGGTGTCCTGGAACTCGTCGACCAGGACGATCCGCCAGCGCCGGCGCATCCGGTCACGGGCCGAGGAGTCCATTGGCTCAAGGGCTTTCGCCAGCCGGACGAGCAGGTCGTCGTAGCTGAGGATGCGCAGCCGGCGCTTGCGGCGCTCGAGTTCGGCGACCACCCCGTTGGCGAAGCGCAACCTTGCGGCCGCCTCGCTGCCCGGCTCGGGATCGATCGGGCGCAGCTCGGCGCATGGGTCTCCCACGACCGCGCGGGCCAGGCCGAGCGCCTGACGGTACGTCAGGACCGGATCTTGCTCCTGATTCCCGAAGTTCGCGAGGTAGAGGTCATCGACGATCTCGGTGACCAGATCGTCGAGGTTCTCCTCCAACTTGACGCCCGTGGCGGTATCACCGGCCACCCCAAGTGATTTCAGCACCGAACCGCAGAACTCGTGCGTGGTGGCGATGGTGGCCGCGTCGAAGTTCGCCAGCGCGTCGCGGAGCCGCTCCTGTCTGACGGCGAGCTCGTCGCCGCTGCCGCGCGCCAGGTGCTCCAAGAGGTCGCTGCTCGTAGGCGCGCCATCCTCGAGCGCCGAAACCGCCTGAAAGATCTGGCCGCGGACCCGTTCGCGGAGCTCGCGGCTGGCCGCGCGGTTGAACGTGATCAGCAACATCTTGTCGAGCGTGACGTCGGTCTCGGCGAGGTAACGGGTCGCCAGACCGGCCAGCGCGAACGTCTTGCCGGTGCCGGCGCTGGCCTCCAGCACTGTGGTGGAGCCCTGCGCCGGCAGCGGACCCAACAGGTCGAACCGATCCATCAAAGGCTCCCCTCGGCGGCCAGCACCGGCCGCCACAGCCGGGCGGCCAGCGCGCCCAGCCGGGTGTCTTCACCGGGCACCTCTTCGCCCGGGCGCGGCGGGCCGAGCAGCACCGCGAACGACGGGTGCTCGCCCCACACCCGTACGTGCGCTCGCTCGTCGCCCTCACCGGCATGGAACCCGCCGGTCTCCCACACTGCCCGCGCGGCCTCGTACGGGTCGTCGCCGACGCGGCGTGCATCGGCCCACGCGTACGACGTTTTCAATGGCAGGGGCAGCGGCTCGCGCCGGCCCGCGTCGTACAGAGCGACCAAATCACGCAGCACCGCCGCCGGGTCCGGCGGCGGTGCGAAAAGCCGCTTCGCGATGCGATTCTTGGTCTTGCCGCGCCCGATGCACACCGCCGACCAGTCGCGCCCCGGCCGCGCGGCCGCCAGGGCCACCAGTGCGATCCACGACGCCAGCAGGTGCTTGGGCGCCAGCTTCGAATAGGTCACCGACACCGTATGCTCGCCGAACACCGGTGTGACGGTGCCGGTGAGTCGGCGCCCGCCGACGAGGTCGACGTCGAGGTCGTGCGCTTCGCCGTCGATCGTCCTGTGCTGCAATGCGGCTAATGCCAGGTCGCGTGCCCGGTCGCGGATCTCTTTCGCCTCGCGCACGCCGAGCCGCCCGGGCGGCAAGGTTCCGCGACGCCACTCGGCGTGTGCGGCGGTGTCCGGGTGCATGCCGCGTAGCATGTCGCGCAGCATCCGGTCCCCGACAGTCCACTCTTGCAGCGGGTCGATGTCGATCGGCATCGCATCCTCGACCCCGTCGACGTCCCACGGTAGCGTGCAGTCGAGCGCCCGGAAGAACCCTTTGACCGGGTCCTTGAAGAAGTCGAGCACCTCCGTCATGGTCACGTCGGCGGCGGGCGGGGACGGTAGCGGGTTGGTAATGAAAGCCCTTGGTGGGCAGCGCTTTCCGGTGGCAGCCTGGGCCGCGGCCAATGCGGTGGGATCGAACGTGAACGGCTTGCCGGGCACCAGCGCGCCGGGTTCGACGTTGCTGCGGTCGAATGGCTGCAACGGATGCTTGGTCAGGATGTGCCGGCGGACCGGCGCTTGGGTCGTCCGATCCAGCGCGTCGAGCAGCTCGGCGACCGGCACGGCGGGCGGGCGCGGGTGACCGGTGTGCTCGTCGTTGCCCGTGTAGGTGATCACCAGCGTCTCGGTGGCCGCGCCAATCGCGTCGAGCAGCAATTGGCGGTCCTCCGAACGGATGTCACGCTCGCCGGTCATCGGCTCCCGCGCGAGCACGTCGTCGCCGTCGGGAACGTTGAGCCGGGGGAACACTTTATCGTCCAGGCCGACCAGGCACACCACCCGGTGCGGCACCGAACGCATCGGCATCATCGTGCACACGGTCAGCGTCCCGGTGCGGAAGTTGGCCCGGGTCGGGCGTGCGGCAAGATGGCCGTCCAGCAGCGCCTGCGCATCGGGCAGCCTCAGCAGCGTCGATGCACGCGAGCCGGCTTGCTCGAGGACATCCGCGAATTCCCGCCGCAGCTGTGCCTCCTGCCAGGCGTCCTCGGAGCGGGTCAGCATGCCCACGCCGTCGGCCAGCGCCCTCAACCAATCGATCAAAGGCTTTGTGCCGCTGAGTGTTTCGGTGACACGGTGCAGCCGTTCGACGAATTCGGCGAGCCGCCCGGCCAGCTCCACTTTGGTGCTGCCGACGTCGTCGAGCGGCAGTGCGGTGTCCAGCCAGGCTTGCGAGTCGTCGGACATCGCCACCCCGATCAGGATGCGGTCCAGCCCAAAGCGCCAGGTGTTGTGCAGGATGTGGTTCAGCCCGTACGGCGCGCGATGGTCTTTGTCGAATCCCCACCGGACGTTCGCCTCGCGGACCCAGTCGGTGATCGCGTCGAGGTCGTCGTCGGTGAACCCGAACCGCGCCCGGACCGGGGGAGCGTGGCAGAGGTTGAGCACCTGACTGGCGGTGGCCCTGGTCCCCGCGATCGCGAGCAGGTCCGCGGCGACCCCCAGCAGCGGGTTGGTCTGGGTGAGCGCGCGGTCGGCCAGCTTGACGCGTAACCGGTGAGCCGGATGGCTATCACCCGCGGTCTCGCCGAGCCCGAAGCCGGCAACGATCAACGGCGCGTAGGTCTCGATGTCCGGGCACATCACCAGGATGTCGCGGGGCTGTAGCGTCGCGTCGTCCTCCAAGAGGCCGAGCAAGACCTCGCGCAACACATCGATCTGCCGGGCCTGGCCGTGACAGCTGTGCACCTGCACCGACCGGTCGCCGGCGGCCAGCACGCGGGCGCCGGGCCGTAGCGAGTTCGCGGCGATGTCGGACTGCAACCAGCCCAGCAGCGTGTCGGGTTTGGTTGCGCCGCCGAGGAATTCATCGGTGGCGACAGTGACGGGCATTGCCCGCTGCAGCTCGCGCAGGTCCCATCCCAGCGTTTGCAGCAGCGGGTGGCGGGCGGCTCGCCAGCTGGTGTCGTCGCGTCGCGGCATCGCGCCGCGGACGCCGCGCAGCGCCTGCCACAGGTCGTCGCTGGGGTGGGGCAGCCAGAGGTGCAGGTCGTGGTGGACGGCCAGTGCGTCGAGCAGCTCCATCTCGGAGCACGCCAGCCGGGTGTGCCCGAACAACGACAACCGCGCCGGCAGGTCGCTCGGACCCGCGCGCAGCCGCGCCGCCGTTTTCTGATGCCGGATGTGCGGGGGATCCGCCGGTACAGTGGCCACCAGCGCCCGCCACAGTTCGGGCTGCCACGCCAGGTCGGTATCGAGGTCTGGCGCATGGCCGTCCAACCAGTCGACCAGCAGCCGCGGCCTTTGCCGGGCATACGAGGCAAACAGGCCGGCCAGCCGGCGGGCCACTGAATACCGCCGGCCGCCGCGCAGCTCGGCCTCGTGGGCGTCCGTGTCGAAATGGCCCATATGCCCCAAATGCATTGCCAGCGTTCGGCACCACGGCTCGTCGAGGCTACCGTCGATGACCTCCAGCAACGGCCATGTCATGGCCTCGGGCGACCACGGATCGTCGTCGACCGTGCCGGTGATCTCGGCGATCAACGAGGCGGGGCTGCGGAACGACACCCGAGCGCACACCCCGTCGCCGTCGCGGCCACAACCCAAGATGTGTGATAGCCGCTGACTTAGCCAGCGTTCGACGCCGCGCGCCGGTACCAGCACCAGTTCCTCGGCGAACGGGTCCGGCGGCGGGTCGGCCAGCAGGGCGCCGAGCCGGTCGGCCAGCAGGTCGGTGCGCTCGGCGCGGTGAAGATGAAACGCCATTGCGGTGTCACCATAGAACGCGCCGCCGACAGCGCGCGGGCGGTTTCGGGCCGACGCCCGCGTCCTGCGTCCGTGCCACAGTGGTGGGGTAGGCACGAATGATCAGCACAGGCTGGGAGGGGCCGGGAGGGAGCGGCATGGCCAACCGGGTGGCGTCCTCGCGCCTCACGCCCAGGTTCGTCGACGCCCTGAAATACGCGGCGACCAAGCACGCGACGCAGACACGCAAGGCCAGCGAAGTCCCGTATCTCGGCCACCTGCTGTCGGTGGCCGGGTTGGTCATCGAGGCCGGCGGCACGGAGGAACAGGCCATCGCCGCGTTGCTGCACGACGCCGCCGAGGATCAGGGCGGGGCACAGACGCTGGCCGAAATCCGCCAGAAGTTCGGCGCGGGGGTGGCGTCGATCGTCGCCGAGTGCAGCGACACATTGGAGACCCCGAAGCCCCCCTGGCGCGAGCGCAAGGAAGCCTACATCCGCCACCTGCGGGAGGCGTCGGACGACGCCGTGCTGGTCTCGCTGGCCGACAAACTCGACAACGCGCGTGCGATCCTGCGTGACTTCCGCGCCCAAGGAAGCAAGGTGTGGCTGCGGTTCAGCGTGCAGGACCCGCAGCTGCACGTGTGGTATTACCGGTCGCTGCTCGAGGTGTTCAGCCGGCGCACCGACAGCTGGATGGTCGGCGAGCTTCGCGATGTGGTCGACGTGCTCGAGCGGGCGATCAACCGCCAAGGTGCTTAGCGCTAGGGCGGGTTGTGCCACTCACCGGGGTAACCCAGCGCGACCGGTTCCGCTTGCGCGACGCCGGCCGGGTCGAACCGTCGTGACGTTCCGGCTTGCCTACAGCTCAGAGGGCGGGCTGCTGGGTTTGATCGTCGACCGGGTCGCCGCATGCTGGGTCGGCCGCTCACTCGGCGAAAGCCCGAAAAACCTTCGCCGGCTTGTCGAGTCGTAGGCTCGCGGCTGTGCATCAACACCACGGCGACTACGGAAAGGCGGACCAGCGTTTTGCACGCGACCGGCAAAAGCCCGCCGACTTCGTGCTTTCGGGCGGGGGCGTCAAGTTCATGGGCCTGGTCGGTGCCATCGCCGCGCTCATGGACGCCGGGTACGCGGCCTACCGGGTGTCCGGCGTCTCGGCGGGATCGGTGGTCGCGGTGATTTCGGCGGCCGCGGCCCAGGGCGACCAACTGAGCAGTCAGCAGATCCGGGAACTCGCATTGTCGGTGCCGCTGCGCAAATGGCGCGACGCGGGGCCCATCCCGATCCTGGGTTCGGCGTGGGGATTGGTGTGGGACTCGGCGATGTACCGCGGGGATGTCGCGCACGACTGGATTCGCGGCGAGCTGAAAAACCTGGGCGTGACGACCTTTGGTGACCTGGCCCTCCACGACGACCAGCTGCCGGTCGAGGAGCGCTACCGGGTGGCCATCACGGTCGCCGACGTGACGAGGGCGCAGCTGGTTAGGTTGCCGTGGGATTATCGGCGGGTCTATGGCCTGGATCCCGATGAACAGCTCGTCGCCACGGCGGTTCGCGCTTCGATGGCGATCCCGTTCATCTATCCCCCGGTCACCTTGACCAGCACGGCCGGGCTGAAATCCACGCTGGTCGATGGTGGCGTGCTGTCGAACTTTCCGGTCGACTCGCTGGACCGCATCGATGGCATACCGCCGCGTTGGCCCACGTTCGGGATCACCGTGATACCCAAGCTTGCGGAGGGCATCGACCAGGTGTTCCCCGCGCTGCGCCCACTGGGTTTCCTGAAGCAGTCGGCACTGCTGGAAAGCCTTTTCACGACGATGCTCGTCGGCCACGACCAGGCCCATCTGAGCCAGCCGTGGGTCAGTGCCCGCACGATCCCGGTGACCTCGACCGACGTGAGCGTTCTGGATTTCGGTATCTCCCGAGCGCGTCTGGAGGAGCTCTATGAGAGAGGCTATTCGGCGGCGCAGGCGTTCCTGTCGACCTGGGACTGGGCCGAATACCTCGAACTCTTCCGGGCGCCCCGGGTGCTGCCCAAGTAGGGGCGGGACGCGCCGTTACAGCCCGAATTCCCCCTCTATCCCGTCGACCGCGGCGCGGATAGCCTTCAGCGCGTCGGCCCGGGCGCGCAGCTTGGTCGCGGCGTGGGCGGGCTGGTTGAGGCCCGCGAACTCCCGCGCGGCCTCCTCGGCGCGCGTGACCACCACCTCCGGTAGCGCGATCTCGTCGACAAATCCCGCGGCGAGGGCGGTTTCGCCGAAGAACGTCTTGGCCAGCCCGGTCGCCTGCTGGTACGCCGACGGCGTCAGCCGCAGCTTCATGATCTCCAGGGCGGCGTACGGAATCGTCATGCCGATCGCCACTTCGTTGGCCTGAATGTTGTACGCGTGGGCGGCCACCCGGTGGTCGCCAGACGACAACAGGAACGCTCCCATCGCGATGGCGGGACCGGTGCAGGCCATCACGACGGGCTTGGGGTAGGACAGGAGCCGATATGACAGCTCGAAGCCACCTCTGAGCATGTCGATGGCGGGCTGCACCTCGCCGGATGTGAGGATCTTCAGGTCGAACCCGCCGCTGAAGACGCGGTGGTTTCCGGCGATGACCAGGGCCCCGACATCGTCGCGGTCGGCGTTGTCGATCGCCTCGTTGAGGGCCTGCTGCATGGTCGGGCCCAGCGCGTTGACCTTACCGTCGTCCATCGTGATGACCGCGATGGAATCCTTCCGGCTGTAGATCACCGGACCGCTCATGGTTACTCCTTCGAAATGGCCAGGGAAGTCGATTGAATCAGATCGACTTGGCACAACCTGGCGTGCCCCGAGTGGATCGATCAGACCCGCTGGTTGCGGTGCTTGCCTAGTTCGGTCTCGGCGTCACCCCAGCGCAGGCTCATGTCGGTGGGTACGTCGAGCTGCCGGGTGCGCCACCTGTCCTGGGTTTCGGCCACGGCGCGATTGATCCGTTCGATCTCGCTGCGGAACACCTCGGGACGCGTTTCCTTGCTCGCGTAATGGAAGTAGGTGAGCAGGCTGCGCAGCAGCTCCAGTTTCTGCTTTTCCCGCTTCGCCAGCTCGTGTGTCGTCATCAGCTCGATGCGCTGAACGGGCGGCAGCGCATCCCAGTCCAGCACCACCTTGGTCTCCAGTGGACGCCGGCCGCGCTGCCAGAACCGCCAGCCCCGCGGCCGTTCGGGGCTGGCGTAATAGGTCACGGTCCCGGTGAAGCGGGACTCGACGCCTTGCCCGATCTCGGCGCGGTCGAGCGCCGAATCCCACACCGTCCGCCATTCCTGGCCGGGTGCCAGCGTGGGTAACTCCTGGGGTAGCTGCAATTCGACGACGTCGGCGTAGCCATCGGAGGCATTCTCGTATTGGGCGACCGTCGGTGGATTGGGAAACGAGAACCGGATGTCGTAGGCAGCGGTCCGGCCAAAGTTGCGGACCACCAGTTCGATCACATGCCAGTCCGTGACGTTCGGTTCCATGAACATGGCGACGTAGGGCCGGCTCTGCTCGGCGGCTGACTTGCGATAGCGCTGGATCTGCTGGTGGGCATAGACCAGCACCACCACGCCGAGCGCGAGCGCCACCCATGCGGCCCACGCTAACCAAGTGCTGGGTGCCGCGTTGGTGAGTTCGCCCCAGCCGCCTTGCCCCCACCGCATCGCAGCCACCCCCCGCTTATAACCACAATGGCCGTTGACCGAACTGGGGCCCTTGACCGAACTGGGGCCCTTGACGGAACTGGGGCCCTTGACCGAATTTCGCTGACCTGATCGTAAAGGTGCACCACGGCCATCGCTGACCGGGGGAATCCTCGGCGCCCGAAGCGGTCATCTGCGGTGCGCATCTGGCGGGGGCCCACGAGTCCCTCAGCCGCCCATCAGCATTCGCCACTGATCAAGATCGGCGGGTCGGTACACGTAGTTGGACCGTTTGACTTCCGACAGTGCCGCGCTTGGATCGGCCGAATACCAGTGCCCGGGAAATACCGTCGGGTCACCCGGAAGCTGAGCAAGTTGTTGCAGGCTGCGGTACATCTCGTCGGAATCGCCACCGGGAAAGTCGGTGCGGCCACAGCCTTCCAGGAATAACGTGTCACCGGCGACCAGTCGGCCGTCGAGCAGAAAGCACTGACTGCCGGGCGTGTGCCCCGGGGTGTGCAGCAGCTCGATTTCGATGTCGCCAATGCCGACCTTGTCGCGGTGCTCATGGGTGGTGAGGTCGCCGATGCCGATCCCCGTAACTCGTGAAACCCAGAGTGCCTCATGGGTATTGACGTGGACCGGCACGGTTGCCCGTTCCAGCAGCTCGGCCAGACCCTTCAGCTGAAAACCCATCATCGAGCCGCCGACATGGTCGGGGTGATGGTGGGTGACCAGCACCCCGGACAGGCGCATGCCGTCCGCCTCGAGTGTGTCGACGAGGTCCCCCGCGGCGTAGGCCGGGTCGACCACTACACAATCGCCCGTCTGGCGATCGCCGATCAGGTAGGCGAAGTTGCGCATTTGAGTCGCGAACATGTCGCCCACGGCGAAATCGCGACCGGAGAGCAGTTGACGGAAGTACAGCCGGTCCGAACCTGACACGTCACCAGACTAGGTCGCGCGCACCGACGTCGAATCTCGGGCACGCTCGCCCGGAACGCCGCCGGCAACGCGACGTATTTACGCGCAGATTGCCGGCTACGCCGTCGCCTATTCCCAAGGTTCCGACCCTGGGGCAAGTGGGTATTGTTGGTCCATGCTGAAGAGGGTCGACATCATGGTTGACGACGACCTGCTCCAAGAGGTCATACGTCGGTACCACCTGGCCGACGCGCGAGAAGCCGTCCATCTCGCTCTCAGGGCCCTCCTTGACGACGCGGGTGCCGCGGAGCCGGAGGATCACGAGTACGACGAGTTCAGCGATCTCAGTGCGTGGCAGCCGCGGCGCAGCAGCGACACCGGGTAGCTCCCCCGGCCACCCCGTCGTCAGACGCAGTCCCGATAGCCGTGGCGCTCACGTCCGTGGTTTGGTGACGTTGCGCGCCAGGCTGTACCCTCTTTTAGTCCCGCGGCGCGGCCCGACTGGTCGCTACGGGTGAGCGGCCCCCTTAGCTCAGTCGGTAGAGCGTTTCCATGGTAAGGAAAAGGTCAACGGTTCGATTCCGTTAGGGGGCTCGGCGGACGCGTACCCGAGGCGATGTAGCTCAGTCGGTTAGAGCGAACGACTCATAATCGTTAGGTCGCCGGTTCGAGTCCGGCCATCGCTACAACACAACAACGTCTGATAGAGATTTGAGAGAGAACCGTCATGGCTTCCAGTACCGACGTGCGGCCAAAGATCACCTTGGCATGCGAGGTGTGCAAGCACCGTAACTACATCACCAAGAAGAACCGCCGTAACGACCCGGACCGGCTGGAGCTGAAGAAGTTCTGCCGAAATTGCGGCAAGCACCAGGCCCACCGTGAAACGCGGTGACAGCCGACCCGTGTGCGCATTTGCTCGGATTGACTAGGTAGGTTCTAAGCCGTGCCGTTGACTACAGACATTGTCGGGATGCATTACCGCTATCCCGACCACTACGAGGTAGAGCGGGAAAAGATCCGCGAGTACGCCGTAGCCGTGCAAAACGGCGACGCCTCGTACTTCGAGGAGGAGGCGGCCGCCGATCTGGGCTATAAGGGGCTGCTGGCCCCTTTGACGTTTATCTGCGTGTTTGGCTACAAGGCGCAGTCGGCGTTCTTCAAACACGCGAACATCGCGGTCCAGGACGCGCAGATCGTCCAGGTCGACCAGGTGCTGAAATTCGCGAAGCCGATCATCGCGGGTGACAAGCTTTACTGCGACGTGTACGTGGATTCGGTGCGCGAGGCGCACGGCACCCAGATCATCGTGACCAAAAATATCGTCACCGACGAAGCCGGTGACATCGTGCAGGAAACTTACACGACCCTGGCCGGCCGTGCCGGCGAGGATGGGGAAGAGGGATTTTCCAATGGCACTACGTGAGTTCAGTTCGGTGAAGGTCGGGGACCAGCTTCCGGAGAAGACCTACCCGCTGACCCGCCAGGATTTGGTGAACTACGCGGGGGTGTCGGGTGACTTGAATCCGATCCACTGGGACGACGAGATCGCCAAGGTTGTGGGGCTGGACACCGCGATTGCCCACGGCATGCTGACGATGGGTATCGGCGGCGGTTACGTCACGTCGTGGGTCGGGGACCCCGGTGCGGTCACCGAGTACAACGTGCGGTTTACCGCGGTGGTACCGGTGCCCAACGACGGCAAGGGTGCCGAGATCGTGTTCAGCGGACGGGTGAAGTCGGTCGACCCGGACAGCAAGTCGGTGACCATTGCGCTGACAGCCACCACCGGCGGCAAGAAGATCTTTGGCCGCGCCATCGCGTCGGCGAAGCTGGCGTAGGCGGGCGTAGTTTATGGCGTTAAAGACCGACATCCGCGGGATGATCTGGCGCTATCCGGACTATTTCATCGTGGGCCGCGAGCAATGCCGTGAGTTTGCCCGAGCCATCAAGTGTGATCACCCGGCTTTCTTCAGTGAGGCCGCGGCCGCCGAACTCGGCTACGACGCGATCGTTGCTCCGTTGACCTTCGTGACGATCTTCGCCAAATACGTCCAGCTGGATTTCTTCCGGAACGTCGACATCGGTATGGAGACGATGCAGATCGTCCAGGTTGATCAGCGGTTTCTGTTCTACAAGCCGGTCCTGGCCGGGGACAAGTTGTGGGCCCGGATGGACATCCATTCGGTGGACGAGCGTTTCGGAGCCGACATTGTCGTCACGAAGAACATGTGCACCAACGATGACGGGGAACTGGTGATGGAGGCATACACCACCCTGATGGGCCAGCAGGGTGACGGCTCCGCCAGACTTAAATGGGACAAGGCATCCGGACAGGTCATCAGAACCGCGTAATTGGTACTGGCGCTTGCGCCTATGTAGACTGAGTAAACTCAGACCTCGGGGTTTCCCAACATCAGCGCGCTTTCCGTGAGTTGAACGAGCGGAGGCGCGCGTGTCATGTAAGCCCCGGCACCAAGGGTTGGCCTGGGCCTCGTCGGGGCCCGCCTGCCAACCGCGAAGGGGCGTAGCTCAACTGGCAGAGCAGCGGTCTCCAAAACCGCAGGTTGCAGGTTCAAGTCCTGTCGCCCCTGCTGACAGGTACGGCCGGCGACGATGCAGCCGGGACGGAGTGAGATGGGGGTGCCTGCAGCTTCGCGGGGAGAGACGGATCATAGGTATCGTGCCATGGTGGACACTGGGAGTGTGTTCCATCACAGCGGGACGACGCGCGGGATAGCTAGCGAACAAAGGAGCATGCGGTGAGCGACGAGGGCGACGCTGCCAACGACGCCGCAAGCGACGGCGGCGACACTGAGGACGGCCGCGGCGGCGGCGGTCGGACGGCTGTGGTGACCAAGTCGGTGGCGCGGCCGCAACGCCCCACCGGCAAGCGGTCCCGGCAGCGATCGGTCGATGCCGACCAGGACGTCGACGTCGAGGAGTCGTCGACCGAGGAGGCGGCCGTCAAGGGCCAGAGACCCCCGAAGGCCAAGGGGGGCCCGAAGGCCAGGAAGGCCGAGAGAGCGGGGGCCCGACCCGCTAACCCGATCGCATTCGTCTACAACTACCTGAGGCAGGTCGTTGCGGAGATGCGGAAGGTGATCTGGCCCAACCGCAAACAGATGCTCACTTATACCTCGGTGGTGCTGGCGTTTCTGGCGTTCATGGTGGCGCTGGTCGGTCTTGCTGACTTCGGCCTCACCAAGCTGGTGCTGTTGGTGTTCGGCTGAGGTATGAGAGTGATAGAGAGGACTACAACCGTGACTACCTTCGACGGTGACCCGTCCGCGGGTGAGGCGGCGGTCGACTTGCAGGAACCGAGCACGGACACGCTCGCAGAGACCGCGACTGAGGAGGTCGACCCGGCGGCCGCGCTCAAAGCAGAGCTGCGCAGCAAGCCCGGCGACTGGTATGTCATCCATTCCTACGCGGGGTACGAGAACAAGGTGAAAGCCAACCTCGAAACCCGTGTGCAGAATTTGGACGTCGGCGACTACATCTTCCAGGTGGAGGTACCCACCGAAGAGGTCACCGAGATCAAGAACGGCCAGCGCAAGCAGGTCAACCGCAAGGTGCTGCCCGGATACATCCTGGTGCGCATGGATCTGACCGACGATTCGTGGGCTGCGGTGCGCAACACCCCCGGGGTTACCGGCTTCGTCGGTGCAACGTCTCGCCCCTCGGCGCTGTCGCTGGATGACGTGGTGAAGTTTCTGCTGCCGCGCGGGACGGCGAAGAAGGCCGCCAAGGGCGCGGCCAGCACTGCCGCGGCCGCCGCGACCGGTGGGCTGGAACGTCCGGTTGTCCAGGTCGACTACGAAGTGGGCGAATCGGTGACCGTCATGGACGGACCCTTTGCCACGCTTCCGGCCACGATCAGCGAGGTCAACGCCGAGCAGCAGAAGCTCAAGGTGCTGGTGTCCATCTTCGGCCGCGAAACCCCGGTGGAACTGACCTTCAGCCAGGTCTCGAAGATCTAGCCCAGCAGGGCTATTAAAACCAGGAAGGAACAATCGACACGTCATGGCCCCGAAGAAGAAAGTCGCCGGGCTGATCAAGCTGCAGATCGTGGCGGGGCAGGCCAACCCTGCGCCGCCGGTTGGCCCTGCGCTCGGCCAGCACGGCGTCAACATTATGGAGTTCTGCAAGGCGTACAACGCCGCGACGGAGAACCAGCGCGGCAACGTCATACCGGTGGAGATCACCGTCTACGAGGACCGCAGCTTCACCTTCGCGCTCAAGACACCCCCGGCCGCCAAGCTGCTGCTCAAGGCCGCCGGCGTGGCCAAGGGCTCATCGGAGCCGCACAAGAACAAGGTCGCCAAGGTGAGTTGGGACCAAGTTCGCGAGATCGCCGAGACCAAGAAGGCCGATCTCAACGCCAACGACATCGATGCCGCCACCAAGATCATCGCCGGTACCGCCCGGTCGATGGGCATCACCGTCGAATAGTTCAACCCCCGTCGGACGCCATGCGTCCCCCCGCTGGCGGGGGAGGGTCCGACAGATCAGAGTGGGAGGGCCAGCTTCGGCCCGTTGCCAACCACAACCCAACATCAGATTGGACAGTCGAATGAGCAAGAACAGCAAGGCGTATCGCGCCGCCGCCGAGAAGGTGGACCGCAGCAACCTCTACACCCCGCTGCAAGCGGCCAAGCTCGCCAAGGAGACATCGTCGACCAATCAGGACGCGACCGTTGAGGTCGCGATCCGGCTTGGCGTCGACCCGCGTAAGGCAGACCAGATGGTCCGTGGCACGGTTAACCTGCCACACGGCACCGGTAAGACCGCCCGGGTCGCGGTGTTCGCGGTCGGTGAAAAGGCGGAGCAGGCGCAGGCCGCCGGCGCCGATGTTGTCGGCAGCGACGACCTGATCGAGAAGATTCAGGGCGGCTGGCTGGAATTCGACGCCGCGATCGCGACCCCCGACCAGATGGCCAAGGTCGGACGGATAGCTCGGGTGCTAGGTCCGCGCGGCCTGATGCCCAACCCCAAGACCGGGACCGTCACCGCCGACGTCGCCAAGGCCGTCACGGACATCAAGGGTGGCAAGATCAACTTCCGCGTGGACAAGCAGGCCAACCTGCATTTTGTGATCGGCAAGGCGTCGTTCGACGAGAAGAGCCTGGCGGAGAATTACGGCGCGGCAATTGACGAAGTGTTGCGGCTCAAGCCCTCGTCGTCGAAGGGTCGCTACTTGAAGAAGATCACCGTGTCGACGACGACGGGCCCGGGCATTCCGGTGGACCCGTCCATCACCCGCAACTTCGCGGGAGCGTAACTTCCCCGCGCGAGCTGCGGGCGCCACCCGGTTGCGCGAGCAGACGCAAAAGCACCCATTTCGGGCCGAAAATGGGTGCTTTTGCGTCTGCTCGGCGCAGAAACGCTACCCTCCGCATTCGGCGATGCGCCGCCGCAGTAGGTCGGCGCGCACCGACGCAACCAAATTCGACCGGGCCAGCCGCGGATCGTGGGCCACCTTCTCCAGCGCTGCCAGCCCGGCATCGCAGCCGTCGCGGAAACCGACCGCCAGCGCGCGATTGGCGCGCACCACGGGCGAGTCGGTCAGCTGCACGAGCCGGTCATAGGCGGCGCAGATGGCCGCCCAGTCAGTCTGCTCCCAGGACGGCGCCGTCGCGTGCAACGCGGCGATCACCGCCTGCGGCAGGTAGGGTCCCGTCGATCCCTCGGCTTGTCGCAGCCGGTCGAGGCCGCGGGCGATGCGGCGGCGGTCCCACCGGCCACGGTCCTGTTCTTCGAGCGGCACCAGCGCCCCGTCGCCGTCGATCCGCGTTGCCCGCCGCGAATCATGCAGCAGCACAAGGGCTGCCAGGGCGTGCGCCGTCCGCTCCTGCGGCATAAGCACGCATAGTTCCCCAGCCAGCCGGGCCCCCTCGTCGCACAGTTCGTCGCGAATCGCCGACGGGCCCGCCGTCGACCAATAGCCCTCGGTGAACACCGAATAGATACAGCTGAGCACGTGTGGTGTGCGCTCGGGCAGCAGCTCGGCGGGCGGCACCCGCAGCGGGATGTTGGCGTGCCGAATCTTGTTCTTGGCGCGTGTGATTCGCTGGCCGACCGCCGTCTCCGTCTGCAACAGCGCCCGGGCGATCTCGGCGACGGTCAACCCGGATACCAGCCGCAGCGTGAGCGCCAGTTGCGACTGTCGGTCGAGTGCCGGATGCGCGCAGGTGAACATCATCCGCAACTCGTCGTCGCGGACCGGATGCGGGTCGTTGCCGTCAGTGCGGACCCGGATATTGTCCAGCACAGCCGCCAATTCCTTTCCCGGGCGCACGGATTCGCGGCGCAACCGATCCCGGGCACGGTTGCGCGCGACCGTCACCAGCCACCCGCCGGGACTGGCCGGTACCCCGTCGCGGGGCCACGTGCGAAGCGCCTCGGCGCAGGCTTCCTGAACGGCGTCCTCGGCGACGGTGAGGTCGCCGGACCACCGCGCGAGCGCGGCGACCGCGGGTCCCCATTCCCGGCGGAAGACGCCGTCCAGGTCGGACATTCGCGGCTCTGCAGCCCCTTACAGCCCTGAGGCCCCGGCCAGTTGCCGCAACTGCACGGTGGTAGCGGGAATCAACGATGCCAGCTTGACCGCCTCATCGCGGTCACCGACGCTCAGCACATAGAAGCCGTTGGCAATTTCGGCGCCCTCCACGTATGGCCCGTCGGTGACCAGGACCTCGCCGTCGCGCACGCGCACCGTGGTCGCCGTCGATGGTGGATGCAGCGCGGCCCCCGACTGTATGTGACCACCGCTGACGGCTTCGAACCGCTGGTGCTCGACCACCTCGCCTGCCATTCCGGCGAGCCGGGCTCTAGCTGGTGGTCTGGCGGCTCGAGCAGCAGCGCGATCCAGTCAGCGCCCTCCAGTGATTGCGTCGGCAACCGTTGGCCAGCCATTGGCCAAACCTCCACCGCGCCGTGCTTGGCGGCCGGGATGTCACGCGCCAAAGCCAGGGCCTCGTCCAGGTTTTCGGCCTCGAACACGTAATAGCCGCATGCTACTTCGGCGGCCTCGGCGAAGGGGCCGTCGGTGATGATCGGGCTGTCCGGGCCGCCGGTAATACGCGCGCCGGTCGCCGTCGGCAACAGGGCATCGCCGGCGCGGACAGCCGATGCGGCCTTGGTGTGGAAACGTTGGTAGGCGGCCATTTCCGCGGCCTTCTCGTCGGGCGTCCAGTCGCGCTCCTTGCTGATCAACAAGGCGAAGTACTGCATTCGTCGTCACCTCCGATGGTGAGCGGAACCCCGTGTTCCACTCTCTACCGTTTCGACGAGCGGCGCGAACGCAATCCGACAGCCGCGACGTCGCGAAAGTTAGGCCGCGGCGCCCGGCTTGAGGTAGGTCACGAGGCTGCAGTCGAGCATCTCGTCGGTGAAGTAGTGCTCGCAGCCGCGCAGATATTTCATGTACCGGTTGTAGACCTCTTCGGAAGTGATCTCGATGGCCTTGTCCCTGTTGGACTCCAACGTGTCGCCCCAGATCCGCAGCGTCTTGATGTAGTGCGGGCGCAACGAAAGGGGCTCGGGGACGATGAAACCGGCCTTCTGGCCATGTTCGACCATCATGTCGGTGGAGGGCAGGCGGCCGCCGGGGAAGATCTCCGTAATGATGAACTTGATGAAGCGCGCCGTCTCGAAGCTCAGCTTTTTGCCGCGGGCGGCCATCTCGAACGGGTGGTAGCTGACGCTGCTCTGAACGGTCATTCGGCCGTCCTCGGGCATGATGTTGAAGCACCGCTTGAAGAAGTCGTCGTAGTTCTCGTGCCCGAAGTGCTCGAAGGCCTCGATGGACACGATCCGGTCGACGGGCTCGGCGAAATCCTCCCAGCCCTGCAGGCGCACCTCACGTGCGCGGTTGGTGTCGATCGAGCCCAGCACCTGCTGACAACGGGCGTGCTGGTTCTTGGACAGAGTCAGGCCGATGACGTTGACGTCGAACCGTTCGACCGCGCGCCTCATGGTGGTGCCCCAGCCACAGCCGATGTCCAGCAGCGTCATGCCGGGCTTGAGGTCCAGCTTGTCCAAGTTGAGGTCGATCTTGGCGTACTGGGCTTGTTCGAGCGTGAGGTCCGGCGGCTCGAAGTAGGCGCAGCTGTAGGTGCGGGTCGGGTCCTGGAACAGGGCGAAGAAATCGTCGGAGACGTCGTAGTGCGCCTGGATGTCTTCGAAGCGCGTCCGCGTCTTCGTCGGGCTAGGCGGTTTCTCGGCCATCGTCGTTGTGCTCTCCTGGATCGTGTTCACTGCATTTGCACGCGAGAAGTCTTAGCTGAGGAGCTGCCCCCATAGCCCGTCTGTGGCAGACGAGTCTACTTTGCCAGGGTGAACTGGTTGCAGTCGATGTAGCCCATCCGGAATGCCTTAGCGGACCCGGTCAGGTATTGGATGTACCGGTCGTAGACCTCTTCGGATTGGATCGCGATGGCCTCGTCCTTACGGGCCTGCAGGGCCTCGGCCCAGAGGTCGAGGGTCTTGGCGAAGTCCGGCTGCAACGACTGGACACGGGTCACGTTGAAGCCCACCTTGGCCGCGTGCTCGTGGATGGTCTCGATCATCGGCAGCCGGCCACCGGGGAAGATGTCGGTCACGATGAACCTGATGAACTTTGCCATCTCCATTGTCAGAGGTATGCCGCGCTCTATGACCTGCTTCACATGCAACCCTGTGATCGCGTGCAGCAGCATCACACCGTCGGCGGGCAAGGCTTCATAGGCGTACTTGAAGAAATCGTCGTAGCGGTGGAAACCGAAGTGCTCCAACGCCTCGATGACGACGATGCGGTCCACCGGTTCGTTGAACTGCGCCCAGTCGCGCAGCAGGACCCGGCGCGAGCGCTCGGAGTCGACCCCGCCGAGGACTTGCTGGCAGTACGCGTGCTGGTTCTTGGACAGCGTCAGGCCAACGACGTTGACGTCGTAGCGTTCGATGGCGCGCTTCAGCACCGAACCCCAGCCGCAGCCGATGTCGAGCAACGTCATTCCCGGCTGCAGTCCCAGCTTGCCCAACGTCAGGTCGAGCTTGGCGACCTGCGCTTCGTGCAGGGTCATGTCGTCGCGCTCGAAGTACGCGCAGCTATAGGTGCGGGTCGGATCCACGAACAGCGCGAAGAACTCGTTTGAAAGGTCGTAATGCGCTTGGACGTTGTCGAGATTGGACCGCGAGCGCGTGGCGCCGATCAAGTTGTCAGACATGATGTCCTCCCGGTTGGGACGGCGCCCCCTCCCGGGGCCATCCCCGGCACCCTACACGGGAGCGGGCTCATCCTCTGCATTTGCGATCCAATGCCCGGTGCTGTTCTGCGCCTCGGTCCACCAGAAACCTCTGCGAACTGCGCAAACACTACATCTGCAGGGTGAACTGGTTGACGTCGATGTAGCCGACCCGGAATAGCTTGGCGCAACCGGTGAGGTATTTCATGTAGCGCTCGTAGACCTCTTCGGACTGAATCGCGATCGCCTCGCTCCTGTGTGTCTCCAGCGCCTCGGCCCACAGGTCGAGGGTCCGCGCGTAGTGCGGCTGCAGCGATTGGCGACGGGTCAGCGTGAAGCCCGCCTTCGCCGAGTGCTCCTCCACCAGCTCAATCGTCGGCGGATGGCCCCCGGGGAAGATTTCGGTCGCGATGAACTTGAGGAAGCGGGCGAGCCACAACGTGAGCGGCAAGCCGTTGTCGATCATCTGCTGTCTGGTCAATCCGGTGATCGTGTGCAGCAGCATCACGCCGTCAGGGGGCAGGAGGCTGCGTGCCATGCCGAAGAAGTCGTCGTAGCGATCGTGGCCGAAGTGCTCGAACGCGCCGATTGACACGATGCGGTCGACCGGCTCGCGGAACGCTTCCCAGCCCTCCAGCAACACCCGCCTACTGCGCGGACTATCCAGCTCGTCGAACAGTTTCTGGACATGCGCGGCCTGGTTCCTCGACAACGTCAGGCCGACGACGTTGACGTCGTACTTTTCGATCGCTCTCCGCATGGTGGCGCCCCAGCCGCAGCCGATGTCCAGCAGTGTCATGCCGGGCCGCAGGCCCAGCTTGCCCAGCGCCAGGTCGATCTTGGCGATCTGGGCCTCTTCCAGCGTCATGTCCTCGCGCTCGAAGTAGGCGCAGCTGTACGTCTGGGTGGGATCGAGGAAGAGCCGGAAGAAGGCATCGGACAGGTCGTAGTGTGCCTGCACGTCGGCGAAGTGCGGTGTCAGCTTCCGAGCCACGACATTTGCGCCTTTCCGGGCCCACAGAAGAAAAAGGCCCGATCGGTGGCATGCAGGGTGTGGCATGCCAAACGCCACAGATTTCCCCGTGTGAGCTCGGACCAAACTCGACGGGTCAGGCCGCGGCGCCAAACCGCGGCCGCCCTGCACCTGCACGCTACTTTGTGAGCGTGAACTGGGCCACGTTGATCAGCCGCCGTCGGAACCGGTCGGCGCATCCGGTCAGGTAATGCATGAAATTGTTGTAGACCTCTTCGGACTGCAACGCGATGGCCCGTTCCCGGGCGGACTCCAAGTTGGCCGCCCACATGTCCAGCGTCCGTGCGTAGTGTTGCTGCAGCAATTGGGTTTGTTCCAGGGAGAACCCGGCGGCCTGCGCATTGTCGACGATATCGTCTTCGGAAGGGAGTTCGCCGCCGGGGAAGATCGACTCCCGCAGAAATTTGAGAAACCGCAGGTCACTCATTGTCAGTGGAATGCCCTGCTCGTGCAACCACCTGCGGTCATAGGTGAACAAACTGTGCAACAACATCCGGCCGTCATCGGGGAGGATGTCGTATGAGCGCTCGAAGAACGAGGCATACCGCTCCTTCTTGAACGCGTCGAACGCCTCGAAGCTGACTATCCGGTCGACCTTCTCGTCGAACTCTTCCCAGCCCTGCAGACGTGCCTCGGCCCGTCGTTGCGTGGGGATCGCGGCCAGCCGGTCTTTGCTGCGTTGATAGTGATTCCGGCTCAGGGTGAGGCCGATGACGTTGACATCGTACGTCTCGACGGCCCGGACCAGGGCCCCACCCCACCCGCAACCGACGTCGAGCAGCGTCATCCCGGGCTCGAGGTTCAGCTTGCCCAACGCCAAGTCCAGCTTGGCGAGTTGCGCCTCTTGGAGCGTCATGTCGTCACGCTCGAAGTAGGCGCAGGTGTAAACCCATGTGGGGTCGAGGAACAGGGCGAAGAAGTCGTCCGAAATGTCGTATGCCGATTGCGACTCTTCGTAATACGGTCTCAGCTTGGCCATATGAGACAACCTCCAGCGCCAACCGTACAACCCGCGGCATTGTGCGTGACAATCATCCGAAGCAGTCTAAAGCCACCCGGATGCGGGGGTTCATCCGGCGGCTGAGAAATTGCGCGTCAGCTCGCCGATCACCCGATCCCACAGTTGCTGGGGCAGGTCGTGTCCCATACCGTCGACCAGCACCAGCCGGGCGCCGTCGATAGCGCGGGCGACCGCGCGGCCACCGGAGGGGCGCATCAGCTTGTCGGCTCGCCCGTGAATCACCACCGTAGGCGCGGCAATGCGCCGGTCGTAGTGCAGCAGGCTGCCGCTGCCGAGGATCGCGCTGAACTGGCGGGCAATCCCCCATGGGTGGTAGTTGCGGTCGTAGCTCTCGGCGGCGTCGGCGCGCACCTGCTCTTCGGGCATGGGGTAGCACGGGCTGCCGATGATCTTGCTGACGCGGACGGCGTTGTCGAGGATGACGTCGCGCGGTGAATCGGGTGCCGGGCCCTTGATGAGCGCCAACAGGGCGCGAGGGGCCGGCGGCGGCAAAAACCGGTGATTGTTGCTGGAGAAGATGATCGCCAGCGTTTTCGTCCGCTCGGCGAACCGTGCGGCGAAGATCTGGGCGATCATCCCCCCCATCGACGCCCCGACAATGTGGGCGTGCTCGATGTCGAGGTGGTCCAGCAGGGCTGCGGCGTCGTCCGCCATGTCTTCCAGCTTG
Organism: Mycobacterium lacus; assembly: GCF_010731535.1. Taxonomy (NCBI): domain Bacteria; kingdom Bacillati; phylum Actinomycetota; class Actinomycetes; order Mycobacteriales; family Mycobacteriaceae; genus Mycobacterium; species Mycobacterium lacus. The sequence goes on along the minus strand of NZ_AP022581.1, from coordinate 3,756,489 downwards.
TAAGCCGCCCTGCTGGGCAGCCCGAACCAGGAGCGGACTAGCCGGGCGACCAGCGGCTGCCCGGGGCCCCGACGTTCAGTCTTCGTGGAGAGGCCGACATCGCGGTTGTCGTAGCGGATGACGCGCAGGCCATGGCCGACGAGCTTCTCGCAAAAAGCGGTGCGCCACAACAGCATTTGGGCGCCCAGGCCCATGATCAGCAGCACGGGTGGGTCATCGAGCTCACCCATGTCCTCGTAGTACAGTTTCACGTCACCCGACACGGCCCGTGATTCTGCAAAGCCGCTGCGAACCTCCACTAGACCTCCACGTCATCAGATTGATGCTCGCGGCTGACCTCGACCATGAAATTGGCGAAGTACCCCGTCAGCTGCGGGTCGGACATCATCTGCCACCTGGGCGCCAGCAGCTTCATATACCGCTCGACGTACAGGAACTGTTTGCCGATCAGCACCAGCTCACGGGGCAGCCTGACATCGTAGGCGTCGGCCAGCGCCGACAGTTGCCGGCCGATGTCGGCATACGACATGTCGCCGAGCGTTTGCATCGTCAGCGGGGTGGCGAAGCGCTCCAGGTCCTTGGCGGCCTGGGTCTCGGGCTTGGTGGTGCCGACGGCGCCCATCAGCACGACGATCTTGCCGGCCGCGGCGTGATCCTTCTTCACGAGCAGCGCATACACCAGCTCGCGCAGCAGCCAGCGGGTACGCGGATCGATGCGGCCCATGATGCCGAAGTCGAAGAACACGATGCGGCCCGCCTCGTCGACGTATAGGTTGCCGGCGTGCAGGTCGCCGTGAAACAGCCCGTGCCGCAGCCCGCCCTCGAACACACTGAATAGCAGCGCCTTCACCAGCTCGACGCCGTCGAACCCGGCCGTGCGGATGGCCTTGACGTCGTCGATGCGGATGCCGTGCACCCGCTCCATGGTTAGCACCCGCTCGGTGGTGAAGTCCCAATGCACGTCCGGCACCCGGATGTTCTTGCCGAGCGGCGACGCGTGCAGGTGTGAGACCCAAGCCTCCATGGACTGCGCCTCGAGCCGGAAGTCCAGCTCCTCGGCCAGGTTGTCGGAAAAGTCGGCGACCACGTCTTGTGCGGAGAGCCGGCGGCCCAGCTTGGCCAATTCGACGGCCTGCGCGAAGCGCTTCAGGATCTGCAGGTCCGCGGCGACGCGGCGACGGATGCCGGGCCGCTGGATCTTGACGACGACGTCCTCGCCGCTGTGCAGCGTCGCGTAGTGCACCTGGGCGATGGACGCCGACGCGAACGGCTCTTCCTCGAAACTGGCGAACAGCTCGGACGGCTCGCCGCCGAGTTCCTCGACGAACAGCTTGTGCACCGCGTCGGTGTCGGCGGGCGGCACCCGGTCGAGCAAGCCCCGAAACTCGCGGGACAGGGACTCGCCGAACGCGCCGGGGCTGGACGCGATGATCTGTCCGAACTTCACGTACGTCGGGCCCAGGTCGGCAAAGGTCTGCGGGATCTCTCTGATCACCTTCTGCTGCCACGGACCCTTGCCAGGCAGCTTGGTGACGACACGAGCGGCGGTGCGGGTTACCTGCCAGCCCGTGGCGGCAACCCGGGCGGCCTCGACCGGCAACGGCACTCGGTCCAGCTGCACCACCTCGCGGTGTTTGGTGGAACTCATCTGAGCAGTGTGCCAAACCGGCGGTGTCAAGTCCCAATCCTTGTGAGCCCGCTCACCGGAGACGGAAGGCCGGCGAGCGTGTTCTCAGAGCGGGATTTCGGTCTCGAAGTTTCGCCCTGAGCACACGCTCGGCGACGAGCGACACTGGTCCGCGGCGGGAACACAAAGTCGCCGAGTCGTCCGGATGCACGGTCCAGCAGTTGGGCACCGGCTGCCAGAACTGCTCGTGGTCGGTGAGGCCGTCCAGGCGCGGGCGCAGCCGCGCGCGCCAGCGCCAGTCGAGCTCGTCGGCCAGTTGCGTGGTGACGCTGGCCATGTCACCGAGCGTAAGGTGCTGGCATGCGGGTGGCCTCGGCCGAGTCGACCGAACTGTTTGTTGGCCCGCCGGAGGCGCCGGTGCAGCTGGTGCGTGTCAGCGTCGCCGGGTGCACCGAACGCACGCCGGTCCGCATCGATGGTGACGGGCTAAGGGGAACGGCGGTGGCCGGCATCGGCCGTCGTGGTCGGGAGGTCGTCGAGGTTCCGGTCTCGATCGACCGACCCGTCGTCGGAGAGCGGCGAGCCGCGCGGGCGCGCGCGGGTGGATCGAGCCTGGCCTTCGAGTTCACCGTCGCCGAGCCCGGGTGGACGATGTTCATGGTCAGCCACTTTCACTACGACCCGGTGTGGTGGAACACCCAGGGTGCCTACACCAGCCAGTGGACCGAAGACCCGCCGGGTCGCGCTCGGCAAACCAACGGCTTCGAGCTGGTGCACGCGCACCTAGAAATGGCTCGCCGAGAGCCGGAATACAAATTCGTGCTGGCCGAGGTGGATTACCTCAAGCCGTACTGGGACACCCACCCCGAGGACCGCGCCGACCTGCGCCGGTTCCTCTCCGAAGGTCGTGTCGAGGTGATGGGCGGCACCTACAACGAACCCAACACCAACCTCACCGGCCCGGAGACAACGATCCGAAACCTGGTGCACGGCATAGGGTTTCAGTGCGACGTGCTGGGCGCCGATCCGGCCACCGCATGGCAGCTCGACGTGTTCGGTCACGACCCGCAATTTCCCGGGATGGCCGCCGATGCCGGGTTGACGTCGAGTTCGTGGGCCCGTGGACCGCATCACCAATGGGGTCCCACTCAGGGCGGTGACGTCGACCGCATGCAGTTCTGCAGCGAGTTCGAGTGGATCTCGCCCTCGGGCCGCGGCCTGCTCACCCACTACATGCCTGCGCACTATTCGGCGGGTTGGTGGATGGACTCATCGACCTCCCTGGCCGAGGCCGAGGACGCCACCTACGCGTTGTTCGTCCGGCTCAAGAAGGTCGCGCTGACCCGTAACGTGCTGCTGCCCGTCGGCACCGACTACACGCCGCCGAACAAGTGGGTCACCGCCATCCACCGCGACTGGGCCGCGCGCTACACCTGGCCGCGCTTCGTGTGCGGGCTACCGAGGGAGTTCTTCGCGGCGGTGCGCGCCGAGCTGGCGGGGCGAGGCCAAGCGCCGTCGCCGCAAACCCGCGACATGAACCCGATCTACACCGGTAAGGACGTGTCTTACATCGACACCAAACAAGCCAACCGAGCGGCCGAGAACGCCGTGCTGGATGCCGAGCGCTTCGCCGTGTTCGCCGGGGTAATGACGGGCGCCGAGTACCCGCAGGCGGCGTTGGCCAAGGCGTGGGTGCAGTTGGCCTACGGCGCCCACCACGACGCCATCACCGGCTCGGAGTCCGACCAGGTCTACCTCGACCTGCTGACCGGCTGGCGCGACGCGTGGGAGCTGGGCCGGGCGGCCCGCGACAACTCTTTGGCGTTGCTGTCTGGCGCCATAGCCGGTCCCGCGGACTCGGTTGCGGTGTGGAATCCGTTGACCCACCGGCGCACCGATGTCGTCACCGCCCGGCTGGATACGCCGCTGGATGCCGGCGTGCGGGTGGTTGACTCCGACGGAACCGAGGTGGCCGCGCACGTCGAGCACGACGGGTGGTCAGTCACCTGGGTGGCGCGGGATGTGCCGTCGCTGGGCTGGCGTACCTACCGGTTGGTCCCCGCAGGCGAACGGGCGGGCTGGGAGTCGGCCGCTGGCCTTGAGATTGCCAACGAGCATTACCGCTTGGCCGTCGACCCCGCGCGTGGCGCTGGGGTCTCTTCGCTGGTTTGCGACGGTCGAGAGCTGATCGCCGACGGCCGGGTGGGCAACGAGCTCGCCGTTTACGAGGAATACCCGTCGCACCCGACCCAGGGCGAAGGCCCGTGGCACCTGCTGCCCAGGGGGCCGGTGGTCTGTTCGTCGGAATCGCCCGCACAGGTGCGCGCTTACCACGGCCCGCTGGGCCAGCGGCTGGTCGTGCAGGGCCGGATCGGCACGCTGCTGCGCTACACCCAAACCCTCACCCTGTGGCGCGACGTGGCTCGGGTGGACTGCCGCACCACCGTCGACGGGTTCACGGGAGAAGACCGGTTGTTGCGACTGCGCTGGCCGTGCCCGGTGCCCGGCGGGATGCCGGTCAGCGAGGTGGGGGACGCTGTCGTCGGGCGCGGTTTCGCGTTGCTGCACGAGGGGTCTCGCTCGGTGGACACCGCTACGCATCTGTGGACGCTGGACAACCCCGCGTACAGCTGGTTCGGGTTGTCCTCGGCCGTGCGGGTGCGCCTCGGCAGTGAGGCGGTGCGGGCAGTATCGGTGGCCGAAGTGGTGTCTCCCGCGGAGGCGACGTCCGGCCCGATGGCGCGCGACCTGATGGTCGCGTTGGTCCGCGCCGGAGTCACGGCCACCTGCAGCGGCGCCGACAAGCCGCGCTACGGCCACCTCGACGTCGACTCCAACCTGCCGGACACGCGGATCGCGCTGGGCGGGCCGACCCGCAACGTGTTCACCAAAGCAGTGCTGGCCGCGGCGGATTCGATCTACGCGGCCGAACTCGAGCGGCAGCTGGCGCGGACCGGTCAGGCCAGGGTGTGGGTGCCGGCGGCGGCCCCGCTGGCCGAGGTCTGGACGCCCAGCGCCGACTTGCGTGCGCCGCGTGCGCTGCCGGTGCTGGTGATTGACGGGCGGGACGACAAGCAATTCGCCGCCGCGATTGCGTCGCTGGCCGAAGACCTGGGCGATGCCGAGATCCTGGTCGACCAGCACGCGCGAGCGGGCATGGAACCCTTCGAGGCCCGCACCGTCGCGCTGCTCAACCGCGGGGTGCCCAGCTTTGCCGTCGATGTCGAGGGCACCCTGCACACCGCGTTGATGCGCTCCTGTACCGGCTGGCCGTCCGGCGTCTGGATCGACGAACCGCGCCGCACCGCACCCGACGGCTCGAACTTCCAACTTCAGCACTGGACGCATGATTTCGACTACGCATTGGTCTGCGGCGACGGTGATTGGCGGTGCGCCCAGATCCCGGTTCGCAGCGCGCAGTTTTCTCACCCACTGCTCGCGGTCTCTCCGCGGCAACGGGAGGGTCGGCTGCCGGCGGTTGGTTCGCTGCTGCAGGTCGACCCTGCCGGCTCGGTGCACCTGGGCGCCCTCAAGGCGGCGGGCAACCCGCTGGTAGCCGGCCGCGCGCAGCCGGTGCACCCAGGCGCGGTGACGCTGCGATTGGTGGAAACGATCGGGGCGACCACCCGCGCCGTGATCGGCTCCGAGGTGGGCAAGGTGCGCGCGCTCCGGTTTGCCGACCTGCGGGAAAGACCCCTGGAGAAGGCGGGCCGACGCGGTTCGGTCGATCTGCACGGCTACCAGATCGCCACCGTGCTGGCCCGCCTCGACGCACCCAAGGTGTTGGCGGCGGACGGCGCCGCGCTGGCTCCGCAGGCCGAGACGGCTCAACCGCTCTACTCGCGGTATTGGCTGCACAACCGCGGTCCCGCACCCCTTGGTGGGTTGCCGGCCGTCGCCCACCTGTACCCCCGGCGGGTGAGCGCCGAGCCGGGCGACGAGGTGGTGTTGCGCCTCACCGCGGCCGGCGGCTGCACGGACTCCGCGTTGGGCGGCACGGTCGCGGTGCTGGGTCCCGACCGCTGGTCGACCGCGCCCGTCGAGCTGCCGTTCACGCTGTGCCCCGGCGAGCACCTGGAGACCGACGTGGTGCTGGCGATCCCGCCGCGCACACAGCCGGGGCTTTATCCCGTCCGCGCTCAGCTACGCATCACAGATAGCGGAGTGCCGGCCGCGTGGCGCCAGGTGGTCGAGGACGTGTGCACGGTGTCCGTCGGTGCCCCCGAGGGAGAGGAGCTGCTGTACCTCGTCGACGAGCCGGTCGACGTCGAGCTGGTGGCGGGCGACTCGGCCCGCCTGGCCGTCACGGTTGGCACCCACGCCCGGGCCGAGTTGGCGCTGGAGGCGCACCTGATCAGCCCCTGGGGGACGTGGGAGTGGATCGGGCCGGCGGCCCTGGGCGCGGTCCTGCCCCCGCGCGGTACCGCCGAACTCGTCTTCGACGTGATCCCGCCACCCTGGCTGGCACCGGGCCAGTGGTGGGCACTGGTTCGGGTCGGCTGCGCCGGCCGGCTGGTCTATTCGCCAGCCGTGAGGGTGACCGTGAAATGAGCGTCCACCCGGTCGCGACCGTCGCCGGCGCTCCGGTTCCGATCGAGGAGGTCGACGCGCGAGAGGCGTGGCTGCGCACCGGTCCACGTGCGGCCGCGCTGCCAGCAAGCGGCACCAGCGAGGGACGGCAACTGCGGCGCTGGCTCACCCAACTGGTCGTGACCGAGCGAGTGATCGCCGCCGAGGCTGCCGAGCGCGGCCTTGCTGCGCAGGACGCCCCGGCCGAGGCCGAGCTACTGCCCGACGTGACGGCGCGGCTGGAGATTGGCAGCATAGCGGCGGCGACCCTCGCGGATCCGCGGGCGCGGGCGCTGTTCGCGGACGTCACTAGAGCGGTCCGAGTCACCGACGACGACGTGGCCGACTACCACGCTCGCAACCCGCTGCGGTTCGCCGAGCCGCGGACCGGACGCGACGGATGGCGCACCCCGCCGGTCGCCGGCCCGCCGCTGGAAGGCGTGCGGTCCGCGATCACCGAACACCTTCTGGGTGCCGCGCGGCGCCGCACGTTCCGGGCATGGCTGGACGCGCGCCGGGCCGCGTTGGTCCAGCTGGCACCCGGCTACGAGCATCCCGGCGACCCACGCCAGCCCGACAACACCCACCGGCACTGATGCCCAGCCTCACTCTCTGCCTCGACATCGGCGGCACCAAGATCGCCGCCGGCCTGGCCGATTCCGAAGGCACGCTGGTCTACAAAGCCGAAAATCCCACCTCCGCCGACGGCGGGGCGGAACAGGTGTGGTCCGCCGTCGCCGCGATGATCGCCGACGCGCTGCGCGCGGCCGACGGTGGGATCGGTGGCGTGGGCATCGCCGCGGCGGGGCCCATCGACCTGCATGGCGGCACGGTCAGCCCGATCAACATTGCGTGTTGGCGCGGTTTCCCGTTGCGGGACAGGGTCGCGGCCATGATTCCCGGGGTGCCGGTACGGCTGGGCGGCGACGGCGTATGCATGGCGCTCGGCGAGCACTGGCGCGGCGCCGGACGGGGAGCGCGCTTCATGCTTGGCATGGTGGTGTCGACCGGTGTGGGCGGTGGATTGGTGCTCGATGGTCACCCCTATACCGGTCGCACCGGCAATGCCGGCCACGTCGGTCACGTGGTGGTCCAAGACGCGGGCAGGCGGTGCGCGTGCGGTGGTCGCGGCTGCGTCGAGACCGTCGCAGCCGGCCCGTCGATGGTGCGCTGGGCGCGGGAAAACGGCTGGCCCGCGGCGCCCGGAGCCGGCGCCAAGGACCTGGCCGACGCGGCGACGGCCGGGGATGCGGTGGCGGTGCGGGCGTTCCGCCGCGGCGCCACCGCGCTCGCGGCGATGATCGCCTCGGTGGGCGCCGTGTGCGACCTGGACCTGGTCGTCATCGGCGGCGGCGTGGCCAAGTCCGGGCCCCTGCTCTTCGACCCATTGCACGCCGCGTTGGCCGACTACGCCCGGCTGGACTTTGTGGCCGGCCTACGCGTGGTGCCCGCCGAGCTCGGTGGCGAGGCCGGACTGGTGGGGGCGGCCAGGCTGGCGGGGAGCGCAACGTCCAGATTGCAGTGAAGGCTGTTTTGGCCGATCTGAGCTGCCGCGCTATTGTGGTTGCCGATCCACCAAAGACCGTCGGTCACCGAGCAATCGGTCGAAGGTCCGGGAACATCCCGGCGGCCCACGCAGGAGGACGAGGCACCACCGCCGGCGCGCGCGTCGGCGCCATTCATCGCCCCGGCCGTTTCCTGCGCCGGGGCGTACTTCATTCTTGGGCGTTCCGAGGTGGCGCGAGACGACAGGTCGGACTTTCACCTCAGGAGGTGTGCATGGCCAAGGCTGACAAGGCCACCGCCGTTGCAGACATCGCGGAGCAGTTCAAGGCCTCGACAGCGACCGTCATCACCGAATACCGCGGATTGACGGTGGCCAACCTGGCCGAGCTGCGTCGATCCCTGGGCGGGTCCGCCACCTATGCGGTGGCCAAGAACACGCTCATCAAGCGCGCGGCGTCGGAGGCCGGTGTCGAGGGACTCGACGAGCTGTTCGCCGGCCCGACGGCGATCGCGTTCGTCAGCGGTGAGCCGGTCGACGCCGCGAAGGCCATCAAGACGTTCGCCAAAGAGCACAAGGCGCTGGTGATCAAGGGCGGCTACATGGATGGCCACCCGTTGACCGTCGCCGAAGTCGAGCGCATCGCGGACCTGGAGTCCCGTGAGGTGTTGCTTGCCAAGTTGGCCGGCGCGATGAAAGGCAACCTCGCCAAGGCAGCCGGGCTGTTCAATGCGCCCGCCTCGCAGATGGCCCGGCTCGCGGCCGCATTGCAGGAAAAGAAGGCGGCAGCGGCCCCGGCGCCAGAACCAGCTTCGGCCGAATAGCACCAGCACCCGTGAACCCCAAAAATCGCAGAATATTAGGAAGGACCGCCGACCATGCCAAAGCTCTCTGCCGACGAGCTGCTTGACGCGTTCAAGGAAATGACGCTGTTGGAGCTCTCCGACTTCGTCAAGAAGTTCGAGGAGACCTTCGAGGTGACCGCCGCCGCTCCGGTGGCCGTTGCCGCGGCGGGTCCCGCGGCGGCTGGTGCCCCGGCAGAGGCCGCCGAGGAGCAGTCCGAGTTCGACGTCATCCTCGAGGCCGCCGGCGACAAGAAAATCGGCGTCATCAAGGTCGTCCGCGAGATCGTTTCCGGCCTCGGCCTCAAGGAGGCCAAGGACCTGGTCGACGGCGCGCCTAAGCCGCTGCTGGAGAAGGTCGCCAAGGAGGCCGCCGACGAGGCCAAGGCCAAGCTCGAGGCCGCCGGCGCCACCGTCACCGTCAAATAGGTCAACTTCTCTACGCCGAGCAGCCGCAAAAGCGCCCAATTAGTGGGCGTGTCGGGCGCTTTTGCGTCTGCTCAGCCGAAGCTGCTCGGGTGAATCGCCCAGGGCGACCAGCAGGTTCGTGGTCATCGCGCCGAGCACCGGTCCGACGGCCGTGCCCTCATCGCCATAGAAACCGGCTAGCTCGAGCATGACGAACCCGTGTATCAATGCCCAGAACTGGGCGGCCGTGGCAACCACTTTGGCGTCGTCGTCCGCGGAGCCGGCGGCGGTGATCCGGCCTGCCACGATCGACCTGCGCACGCCGCGCACCACGTGCGCGAAGCTGGGGTCGCGCTGCTCGATCTCGGGGATCGTCAGGGTCAGGACGTTGTCGGCCGGCGCGTTGATGCCCTGTGCGCTGGTGCTGCCGAACATCAGCCGATACATGTGTGGCCGTTCGATGGCATAGCGCCGGTAGGCGGCACCGATGGCCAGCAAGTCGGCCACCGGGTCAGCGGTCTGCGGCACCGACAGCGCGGCGTCGAACTGCCGCAAACCCTCCTCGGCGACCTCGGCGATCAGCGCCCGCATCCCGCCGAAGTGGGTGTACACCGCCATCGTCGACGTCCCGGCGGCGGCCGCCACCTTGCGGGTCTGCAGCGCATCGGGCCCGTGCTCGTCGAGCAGAGCGACGGCGGCATGCAGCAACTCGTCACGAACACTGCTTTGCGTCTGCGAAGTCATCCTTGCCATGTTCTCATCGGCGGCGTACCGTGCCAATAACAGCGTAATAACAATGTTATAGGAGTTCGGCCGTGACAACGACGCGAACCGTCAAATCCCACAATCCGTACCTCGAGGGATTCCTGGCGCCGGTAAGCGCGGAAGTGACCGCGACTGATCTGCGGGTCACCGGGCGCATCCCGGAGCACCTTGACGGGCGCTATCTGCGCAACGGGCCCAACCCGGTCGCGGAGGTCGATCCCGCCACCTACCACTGGTTCAGTGGCGACGGGATGGTTCACGGGGTCGCGCTGCGGGGCGGGCAGGCTCGCTGGTACCGCAACCGCTGGGTGCGCAGCCAGCGCGTATGCGCGATCCTCGGCGAGCCGGCACCCAGCCGTCTCGACCCGCGGGCGGGCATGCTGTCCATTGGCGCCAACACCAGTGTGTTGGCCCATGACGGACGGACCCTCGCGCTCGTCGAGGGCGGAGTCGCCAACTACGAGCTCACCGACGAGCTCGACACCATCGGGACATGCGACTTCGACGGCACGCTGACCGGGGGCTACACCGCACATCCGCACCGGGACCCGCAGACCGGCGAATTGCACGCTGTGTCCTATTCATTCGCCCGCGGGCGGACGGTGCAGTACTCGGTGATCGACACCAAGGGGCACGCCCGCCGCACCGTCGACATCGAGGTGGGCGGATCGCCGGCGATGCACGATTTTTCGTTGACCGACAAGTACGTGGTGATCTACGACCTGCCGGTCAGGTTCGATTCCAGACAGGTCCAGCTGGTCAAGGTGCCACGGTGGCTTAGCTTGGCGGCTCGTCTGACGATGCAGTCGTTGATCGGGCGGGTCCGGATACCCGATCCGATCGTGGCCGTGATGAACCGCAATCCCAAGCTCACCACCGACCGGTTCCCGTATGCATGGGACCCGAACCACCAGGCCCGGATTGGTGTGATGCCCCGTGAGGGGGGCAACGATAACGTGCGATGGTTCGACATCGAACCCTGCTTCGTCTTCCATCCGCTCAATGCGTACACGGAAGAACGTGACGGCGCCGAGGTGCTGGTGCTCGACGTGGTGCGCTACTCACGGATGTTCGACCGCGACCTTCGCGGTCCTGGCGACAGCCGACCCACCCTCGACCGCTGGACCGTCAACCTGGCCACCGGTGCGATGACCGCCGAATGCCGCGACGAACGGCCGCAGGAGTTCCCGCGGATCAACGAGACCCTGCTGGGTGGCAAGCATCGCTTCGGCTACACCCTCGGCATCGACGGCGGCTACTTGACCCAAGGCGCATCGGAGCTGACCACGTCGCTGTACAAGCACGACTACGCGACCGGATCCAGCGAAGTCGCCGCGCTTGAATCGGACCTCCTGATCGCCGAGATGTCCTTCGTGCCCAATCCCGAAAGCAGAGCCGAAGACGACGGCATCCTCATGGGGTACGGGTATCACCGCGGTCATGACGAAGGCCAACTGCTGTTGCTGGATGCCCAGACCCTCGAGTCGATAGCCACCGTGCACCTGCCGCAGCGGGTGCCGCTGGGGTTCCACGGCAACTGGGCACCCACGGCCTGACGAGGATTGTTATCCTGGCAACCCTGATGCCGGGCCCGGGCCGTGCGCTACAGTAACTCCAAGACAGTGACTCAAGCCACACAATAGGGGAGGTGGCGGGTACGCGCGTCGACGGAAGGATTCCCCATGGGCGTCAGCATTGAGGTTAATAACCTCACGAAATCCTTCGGGTCCTCGCGGATCTGGGAAGACGTCACGCTCGAGATCCCCGCTGGTGAGGTCAGCGTGTTGCTGGGACCGTCCGGTACCGGCAAGTCGGTGTTCCTGAAGTCACTCATCGGTTTGCTGCGGCCGGAACGCGGCTCGATCATCATCGATGGCACGGACATCATCGAATGCTCGGCCAAGGAGCTGTACGAGATCCGCACGTTATTCGGTGTGCTGTTCCAGGACGGCGCGCTGTTCGGGTCGATGAACCTCTACGACAACACCGCGTTCCCGCTGCGTGAGCACACCAAGAAGAAGGAAAGCGAAATCCGTGACATCGTCATGGAGAAGCTGCAGATGGTCGGTCTTGGTGGCGACGAGAAGAAGTTCCCCGGCGAAATCTCCGGTGGTATGCGCAAGCGCGCCGGCCTGGCTCGTGCCCTCGTCCTGGACCCGCAGATTATCCTCTGCGACGAGCCCGACTCGGGTCTGGACCCGGTGCGTACCGCCTACCTGAGCCAGCTCATCATGGACATCAATGCCCAGATCGACGCGACCATCCTCATCGTGACGCACAACATCAACATCGCCCGGACCGTGCCGGACAACATGGGCATGTTGTTCCGCAAGCACCTGGTCATGTTCGGGCCGCGGGAAGTGCTGCTGACCAGCGACGAGCCTGTGGTGCGGCAGTTCCTCAACGGCCGCCGCATCGGGCCGATCGGGATGTCGGAGGAGAAGGACGAGGCGACCATGGCCGAGGAGCAGGCCCTGCTCGACGCCGGTCACCACGCGGGTGGTGTGGAGGAAATCGAAGGCGTGCCGCCGCAGATCACCGCAACGCCGGGCATGCCCGAGCGCAAGGCGGTGGCTCGGCGCCAGGCGCGGGTGCGCGAGATGTTGCACACACTGCCACAGAAGGCCCAGGCGGCGATCCTCGACGACCTCGAGGGCACACACAAGTACCGCTCGCACGAGTTCTGACAGGTCGCGTCGGTCGTTGCGCCCGCAAGGCGGAGTCAGGGACGTCGCGGCAAGACCCCCGGAAAGAATTCTGCAGGGCGCGGCCTAACTCGGCACCCGTCCCCCTTGACGCGAGGGCCCAAACGGGTCAATCTGTTGGGCAGCATGTGCCGTACCTGTCCAGGGCAACTCGAGATCGCCAGCCAGCGCCGAGACTCGTGGACAGGCAGTGGCGGGTATTTGAGGAATGCGCAGTCCTGCGCTATCGTTGGACGTTGCGCTGGCTACTTCCTGCCCATCTCACCCGCTGCCACTTGACAACGTGGTCTTAGCCTGAGCCCCGTTTTGCGGCTCAGCTATTTGGTTGCGTGCTTGAGATCCGGACAGATCGTTCGCCGGCCGAACCGACACAATTATCGCGGCGAACAGGCCCCGGTGGGCTGGCCTTTCCAAGGCTCTGCCCAGGCTCTCGTTGGTCGCACGAGGTGCTGGAAGGATGCATCTTGGCAGATTTCCGCCAGAGCAAGACAGACGCTAGTCCCAGTCAGAGTCGCCCGCAAAGTTCCTCGAACAGCTCCGTACCCGGAGCGCCCAATCGAATCTCTTTCGCCAAGCTTCGTGAACCGCTTGAGGTTCCGGGGCTGCTTGACGTCCAGACCGACTCGTTCGAGTGGCTGATCGGCTCGCCTCGCTGGCGCGAGTCCGCCATCGCCCGCGGCGACGTCAAACCGGTGGGTGGCCTCGAAGAGGTGCTCTACGAGCTGTCGCCGATCGAGGACTTTTCCGGCTCGATGTCGCTGTCTTTCTCCGACCCCCGCTTCGACGACGTCAAGGCTCCCGTCGATGAGTGCAAAGACAAGGACATGACGTACGCGGCCCCGCTGTTCGTCACGGCCGAGTTCATCAACAACAACACCGGCGAGATCAAGAGCCAGACGGTGTTCATGGGCGACTTCCCGATGATGACCGAGAAGGGCACGTTCATCATCAACGGCACCGAGCGCGTGGTGGTCAGCCAGCTCGTGCGGTCGCCCGGCGTCTACTTCGACGAGACCATCGACAAGTCCACCGAGAAGACGCTGCACAGCGTCAAGGTGATCCCTAGCCGCGGCGCCTGGCTGGAGTTCGACGTCGACAAGCGTGACACCGTGGGTGTGCGCATCGACCGCAAGCGCCGCCAGCCGGTCACCGTGCTGCTCAAGGCGCTGGGCTGGACCAGCGAGCAGATCACCGAGCGGTTCGGTTTCTCCGAGATCATGATGTCGACGCTGGAGAAGGACAACACCGTCGGCACCGACGAGGCGCTGCTGGATATCTACCGGAAGCTGCGTCCGGGGGAGCCGCCGACCAAGGAGTCCGCGCAGACGCTGCTGGAGAACCTGTTCTTCAAGGAGAAGCGCTACGACCTCGCCCGGGTTGGCCGCTATAAGGTCAACAAGAAGCTCGGGTTGCACGCCGGTGAGCCGATCACGAGTTCGACGCTGACCGAAGAGGACGTCGTCGCCACCATCGAATACCTGGTCCGCCTGCACGAGGGTCAGGCCACGATGACCGTCCCGGGCGGCGTCGAGGTGCCGGTGGAGACCGACGACATCGACCACTTCGGCAACCGCCGGCTCCGCACGGTCGGCGAGCTGATCCAGAACCAGATCCGGGTCGGTATGTCGCGGATGGAACGCGTTGTCCGGGAGCGGATGACCACGCAGGACGTCGAGGCCATCACGCCGCAGACGCTGATCAACATCCGGCCGGTGGTCGCCGCGATCAAGGAGTTCTTCGGCACCAGCCAGCTGTCGCAGTTCATGGACCAGAACAACCCGTTGTCGGGCCTGACACACAAGCGCCGGCTGTCGGCGCTGGGCCCGGGCGGTCTGTCGCGTGAGCGCGCCGGGCTGGAGGTTCGCGACGTGCACCCGTCGCATTACGGCCGGATGTGCCCGATCGAGACCCCGGAGGGGCCGAACATCGGTTTGATCGGTTCGCTGTCGGTGTACGCGCGGGTCAACCCGTTCGGGTTCATCGAGACGCCGTACCGCAAGGTGGTCGACGGTGTGGTCAGCGACGAGATCGAATACCTGACCGCCGACGAAGAGGATCGCCACGTTGTGGCGCAGGCCAACTCGCCGATCGCCGAAGACGGCCGGTTCCTCGAGCCGCGTGTCCTGGTTCGCCGCAAGGCGGGCGAGGTCGAGTACGTGCCCTCGTCCGAGGTGGACTACATGGACGTCTCGCCGCGCCAGATGGTGTCGGTGGCCACCGCGATGATTCCGTTCCTCGAGCACGACGACGCCAACCGCGCCCTGATGGGTGCCAACATGCAGCGCCAGGCGGTTCCGCTGGTGCGCAGCGAGGCGCCGCTGGTGGGCACCGGCATGGAGTTGCGTGCGGCGATCGACGCGGGCGACGTCGTCGTCGCCGAGAAGTCCGGGGTGATCGAGGAGGTGTCCGCCGACTACATCACCGTGATGGCCGACGACGGCACCCGACACACCTACCGGATGCGCAAGTTCGCCCGTTCCAACCACGGCACCTGCGCCAACCAGTCGCCGATCGTGGACGCCGGGGACCGGGTCGAGGCCGGCCAGGTGATCGCCGACGGTCCGTGCACTGAGAACGGTGAGATGGCGCTGGGCAAGAACCTGCTGGTCGCGATCATGCCGTGGGAGGGACACAACTACGAGGACGCGATCATCCTGTCCAACCGGCTCGTCGAAGAGGACGTGCTGACCTCGATCCACATCGAGGAGCACGAGATCGACGCCCGCGACACCAAGCTGGGCGCCGAGGAGATCACCCGGGACATCCCGAACGTCTCCGACGAGGTGCTCGCCGACCTGGACGAGCGCGGCATCGTGCGCATCGGCGCCGAGGTTCGCGACGGCGACATCCTGGTCGGCAAGGTCACCCCGAAGGGGGAGACCGAGCTGACGCCCGAAGAGCGGCTGCTGCGGGCGATCTTCGGAGAGAAGGCCCGCGAGGTCCGCGACACCTCATTGAAGGTGCCGCACGGTGAATCCGGCAAGGTGATCGGCATTCGGGTGTTCTCCCGCGAGGACGACGACGAACTGCCCGCCGGCGTCAACGAACTCGTCCGCGTCTACGTGGCCCAGAAGCGCAAGATCTCCGACGGCGACAAGCTCGCCGGCCGGCACGGCAACAAGGGCGTGATCGGCAAGATCCTGCCGGTCGAGGACATGCCGTTCCTGCCGGACGGCACCCCGGTCGACATCATCCTGAACACGCACGGTGTGCCGCGACGGATGAACATCGGCCAGATCCTGGAGACCCACCTTGGCTGGTGTGCCCACAGCGGCTGGAAGATCAACACCGCCAACGGAGTTCCGGACTGGGCTGCCAGGCTGCCCGACGAGCTACTTGCGGCCGAGCCGAATGCCATCGTGTCGACACCGGTGTTCGACGGCGCCCAGGAGGAGGAGCTGCAGGGGCTGCTGTCGGCCACGCTGCCCAACCGCGACGGTGACGTGCTGGTAGACGGCGACGGCAAGGCCGTGCTGTTCGACGGGCGCAGCGGCGAACCGTTCCCGTACCCGGTGACGGTTGGCTATATGTACATCATGAAGCTGCACCACCTGGTGGACGACAAGATCCACGCCCGCTCCACCGGCCCGTACTCGATGATCACCCAGCAGCCGCTGGGTGGTAAGGCGCAGTTCGGCGGCCAGCGCTTCGGCGAGATGGAGTGCTGGGCCATGCAGGCCTACGGTGCCGCGTACACGCTGCAGGAGCTGTTGACCATCAAATCCGACGACACCGTCGGCCGGGTCAAGGTGTACGAGGCGATCGTCAAGGGCGAGAACATCCCGGAGCCGGGTATTCCCGAGTCGTTCAAGGTCCTGCTGAAGGAGCTGCAGTCGCTTTGCCTCAACGTCGAAGTGCTGTCGTCCGACGGCGCGGCGATCGAGCTGCGCGAAGGTGAGGACGAAGACCTCGAACGAGCCGCGGCGAATTTGGGAATCAACTTGTCCCGCAACGAATCCGCGTCTGTTGAGGACTTGGCTTAGTGTCCATCACCGGCCAACGTCCTTTAGTCACTAAACCCGCAAGGGGAAAGGGAGTTACGTGCTCGACGTCAACTTCTTCGATGAACTCCGCATTGGCCTGGCGACCGCGGAGGACATTCGCCAATGGTCTTACGGCGAGGTCAAGAAGCCGGAGACCATCAACTATCGCACGCTGAAGCCGGAGAAGGACGGCCTGTTCTGCGAGAAGATCTTCGGACCGACTCGGGACTGGGAGTGTTACTGCGGCAAGTACAAGCGGGTGCGCTTCAAGGGCATCATCTGCGAGCGCTGTGGCGTAGAGGTGACCCGCGCCAAGGTGCGTCGGGAGCGGATGGGCCACATTGAGCTGGCCGCCCCGGTCACGCATATCTGGTACTTCAAGGGTGTGCCTTCGCGCCTGGGCTACCTGCTTGACCTGGCGCCCAAGGACCTCGAGAAGATCATCTACTTCGCCGCGTACGTCATCACCTCGGTCGACGAGGAGATGCGCCACAACGAGCTGTCGACGCTCGAGGCCGAGATGGCGGTGGAGCGCAAGGCCGTCGAGGATCAGCGCGACGCCGAGGTGGAGGCGCGGGCTCAGAAGCTGGAGGCCGACCTCGCCGAGCTGGAAGCCGAGGGTGCCAAGGCGGACGCCAAGCGCAAGGTGCGCGACGGCGGCGAGCGGGAAATGCGCCAGATCCGCGACCGCGCGCAGCGCGAGCTGGACCGGTTGGAGGACATCTGGAACACCTTCACCAAGCTGGCCCCCAAGCAGCTGATCGTCGACGAGAACCTCTACCGCGAGCTCGTCGATCGCTACGGCGAGTACTTCACCGGTGCCATGGGCGCGGAGTCGATCCAGAAGCTGATCGAGAACTTCGACATCGACGCCGAGGCCGAGGCGTTGCGTGAGGTCATTCGAAACGGCAAGGGGCAGAAGAAACTTCGCGCTTTGAAGCGCCTCAAGGTGGTGGCGGCATTCCAGCAGTCGGGTAACTCGCCGATGGGCATGGTGCTCGACGCGGTGCCGGTGATCCCGCCGGAGCTGCGCCCGATGGTGCAGCTCGACGGTGGCCGGTTCGCCACGTCTGACTTGAATGACCTGTACCGCCGGGTGATCAACCGCAACAACCGGCTCAAGAGGCTTATCGATCTTGGTGCGCCGGAGATCATCGTCAACAACGAGAAACGGATGCTGCAGGAGTCCGTGGATGCGCTGTTCGACAACGGCCGCCGGGGTCGTCCGGTTACCGGGCCGGGCAACCGCCCGCTGAAGTCGCTTTCCGATCTGCTCAAGGGCAAGCAGGGCCGGTTCCGTCAGAACCTGCTCGGCAAGCGTGTCGACTACTCGGGCCGGTCCGTCATCGTGGTCGGTCCGCAGCTCAAGCTGCACCAGTGCGGCCTGCCCAAGCTGATGGCGCTGGAGCTGTTCAAGCCGTTCGTGATGAAGCGGCTGGTTGACCTCAACCACGCGCAGAACATCAAGAGCGCCAAGCGCATGGTGGAGCGGCAGCGTCCGCAGGTGTGGGACGTCCTCGAAGAGGTCATCGCCGAGCACCCGGTACTGCTCAACCGCGCGCCCACCCTGCACCGGCTGGGTATCCAAGCATTCGAGCCAATGCTGGTGGAGGGCAAGGCCATTCAGCTGCACCCGCTGGTGTGTGAGGCGTTCAACGCCGACTTCGACGGTGACCAGATGGCCGTGCACCTGCCGCTGTCCGCGGAGGCACAGGCCGAGGCCCGCATCCTGATGTTGTCGTCGAACAACATCCTGTCGCCCGCGTCCGGCCGGCCGCTGGCGATGCCGCGCCTGGACATGGTGACCGGACTGTACTACCTGACCACCGCGGTCGACGGTGACACCGGCGAATACCAGCCGGCCAACGGGGACCGTCCGGAAACGGGTGTGTACTCCTCACCTGCCGAGGCGATCATGGCGGCCGACCGCGGTGTTTTGAGCGTGCGCGCCAAGATCAAGGTGCGGTTGACCCAGCTGCGCCCGTCGGCCGAGATCGAGGCCGAGCTGTTCGGCGTCAACGGCTGGCAGCCGGGCGATCCGTGGATGGCCGAGACGACGTTGGGCCGGGTGATGTTCAACGAGCTGCTGCCGCTTGGGTATCCGTTCGTGAACAAGCAGATGCACAAGAAGGTGCAGGCTTCCATCATCAACGACCTGGCCGAACGCTACCCGATGATCGTGGTCGCGCAGACCGTCGACAAGCTCAAGGATGCCGGTTTCTACTGGGCGACCCGAAGCGGCGTCACGGTCTCCATGGCCGACGTGTTGGTTCCCCCGCGCAAGAAGGAGATCCTCGACCACTACGAGGAGCGCGCCGACAAGGTCGAAAAGCAGTTCCAGCGTGGCGCTTTGAACCACGACGAGCGCAACGAGGCCCTGGTGGAGATCTGGAAGGAAGCCACCGACGAGGTGGGTCAGGCGCTGCGGGAGCACTACCCCAGTGACAACCCGATCATCACGATCGTCGACTCGGGGGCCACGGGTAACTTCACCCAGACCCGAACACTGGCCGGCATGAAGGGCCTGGTGACCAATCCGAAGGGTGAGTTCATCCCGCGTCCGGTCAAGTCGTCGTTCCGTGAGGGACTGACCGTTCTGGAGTACTTCATCAACACCCACGGCGCTCGAAAGGGCTTGGCGGACACCGCGTTGCGTACCGCGGACTCCGGTTACCTGACGCGGCGTCTGGTGGACGTGTCGCAAGACGTTATCGTCCGTGAGCACGACTGTCAGACCGAGCGCGGCATCGTCGTCGAGCTGGCCGAGCGTCAACCTGATGGCACGCTGATCCGTGATCCGTATATCGAAACATCGGCGTACGCACGGACTTTGGGCACCGACGCGGTCGACGAGGCGGGCAATGTCATCGTCGAGCGGGGCCAGGACTTGGGCGATCCGGAGATCGACGCGCTGCTGGCGGCGGGGATCATGCAGGTCAAGGTGCGTTCCGTGTTGACCTGCACCACCAGTACCGGTGTGTGCGCGACCTGCTATGGCCGTTCGATGGCCACGGGCAAGCTGGTCGACATCGGCGAGGCCGTCGGCATCGTGGCTGCCCAGTCCATTGGTGAGCCCGGCACGCAGCTGACCATGCGTACCTTCCACCAGGGTGGTGTCGGTGAGGACATCACCGGCGGTCTGCCGCGTGTGCAGGAGCTGTTCGAAGCCCGGGTGCCGCGCGGTAAGGCGCCGATCGCCGACGTCACCGGCCGGGTCCGACTGGAGGACGGGGAGCGCTTCTACAAGATCACCATCCTGCCCGACGACGGCGGCGAGGAAGTCGTTTACGACAAGCTCTCCAAGCGCCAACGGCTGCGCGTGTTCAAGCACGAGGACGGCTCCGAGCGGGTGCTCTCCGACGGCGACCACGTCGAGGTGGGCCAGCAGCTGATGGAAGGCTCCGCCGACCCGCACGAGGTGCTGCGTGTTCAGGGCCCGCGCGAGGTGCAGATCCACCTCGTCCGCGAGGTCCAGGAGGTCTACCGGGCGCAGGGCGTGTCGATCCACGACAAGCACATCGAGGTGATCGTTCGCCAGATGCTGCGCCGCGTCACCATCATCGACTCGGGCTCGACGGAGTTCCTGCCCGGCTCGCTGATCGATCGTGCGGAGTTCGAGGCCGAAAATCGTCGGGTGGTGGCCGAGGGCGGCGAGCCCGCCGCCGGCCGTCCGGTGTTGATGGGTATCACCAAGGCGTCGCTGGCCACCGACTCGTGGCTGTCCGCGGCGTCGTTCCAGGAGACCACGCGAGTGCTGACCGATGCGGCGATCAACTGCCGCAGCGACAAGCTCAACGGTCTGAAGGAGAACGTGATCATCGGCAAGCTGATCCCGGCCGGTACCGGCATCAACCGCTACCGCAACATCGCGGTGCAGCCCACCGAGGAGGCCCGCGCCGCGGCGTACACGATCCCGTCCTACGAGGATCAGTACTACAGCCCGGACTTCGGGCAGGCCACTGGAGCAGCCGTCCCGCTGGACGACTACGGCTACAGCGACTATAGGTAGCGCGAGCAGACGCGAAAGCCCCCAAATCGGGCCCGATTTGGGGGCTTTCGCGTCTGCTCGCGTACTATCCACAGCGCTGACTTTCGGTCCGCACTGGCGCGGGACACCATGAGCGCGTGTTCGTCGACGAAGTCATCTCGGCCAATGGCGGCCTGGCCACCACGCAACAATTGCTCGGCGTCACAAGCCGCAAGCGCTTGGCGGGACTTGTCAAGGCGGGCAAGCTGATCCGGGTGCGCCACGGCGTCTATGCGTTGAGTGAACCCGCTGTGTCGGGCAAGTTGGCTGCGCTGGATTTGTTGGCCGGCCAACCGATTGTCGCCTGCATGGGCACGGCCGCGGCGTTGTACGGCTTCGACACCGAGGGCACGTCGCGCATTCACGTCCTTGACCCGGGTGTCCGCATGCGACCATCACCCGCTCTGATGGTGCATCAGCGAATTGGCGCACCGCTGCGACGGGTAGAGGGTCGGCTGGCGACGGCGCCGGCATGGACGGTGATCGAAGTAGCGCGGACGTTGCGGCGGCCACGCGCCCTGGCGACGCTCGATGCTGCGCTGCATGTTGGCGCGTGCACCAAGGGGGAACTACACGCAGTAATCCGTGAACACAAGGGCCGCCGCGGCATCGTCAAGGTCCGTGAGTTGATCGGTTATGCCGACAGCCGTGCCGAATCTCCGATGGAGAGTGAGGCCCGACTGGTGTTTATCGATAACCGGTTACCCATGCCCGAGTTGCAGTACGAGATCGTTGACGACTACGGCACACGGTGGCGCGTCGACTTCGCGTGGCCGGATGTGATGGTCGTCGCCGAGTACGACAGCATCGAATGGCATGTGGGCCGCGATGCACTGCTGCGCGACCGGCTGAAAACCGCCCGCCTACAGGAATGCGGTTGGACGAGCATTCCCATGACCGTGGGTGACATCCGAGGCGATCCCGTCGGCCTGGTAGACCGCATCAACACCCACCTGCAACGGCCTCGCTTAGCGAGCTGAGCAGACGTAAAAGCCCCCATTTGGGCAGCCAAATGGGGGCTTTTACGTCTGCTCAGCATCCCTTGGTGACGCACTAGACTGGCCAACGTGCTCATCGGTTCACACGTCAGCCCGCAGGACCCGCTGGCCGCGGCGGAGGCCGAGAACGCTGACGTCGTGCAGATCTTCCTCGGCAATCCGCAGAGCTGGAAAGCGCCGAAACCCCGCGACGATGCCGCCGCGCTCAGAGCCGCGGAGCTGCCGGTGTATGTGCACGCTCCCTACCTGATCAACGTCGCATCGGCGAACAATCGGGTGCGGATCCCGTCGCGGAAGATCCTGCAGCAGACCTGTGACGCGGCCGCCGACATCGGTGCCGCGGCGGTGATCGTGCACGGCGGATACGTCGCCGACGAGGACGACCTCGAGGAGGGCTTCCAGCGCTGGCGCAAGGCGCTCGACCAGCTGCACACCGAGGTCCCGGTGTACCTGGAAAACACCGCCGGCGGCGACCACGCGATGGCCCGTCACTTCGACACCATCGCACGACTGTGGGACGTCATCGGCGACTCCGGGATCGGCTTATGCCTCGACACTTGTCACGCCTGGGCGGCCGGCGAGGCGTTGGTCGATGCGGTGGACCGCATCAAGGCCATCACCGGCCGCATCGACCTGGTTCACTGCAATGACTCCAAGGACGAAGCGGGCTCAGGTCGTGATCGTCACGCCAACCTGGGCACCGGTCAGATCGATCCCGAGCTGCTGGTGGCCGCGGTCAAGGCCGCCGGCGCGCCGGTGATCTGCGAAACCGCCGACGAGGGCCGCAAGGATGACATCGCGTTTCTGCGGGAGCGAACACGCGGCTGATCGGCCGAGCCATCACGTTTTTCACGGTCGTACTCGCGCTCAGCGGCTGTACGTCGGGACGAACCGTGCCACCGTCGGCCTTCGTGAGCGGAACCAGCGTCCACACCGTCAAGATCGGCGGTGTCGACCGCACCTATCGGCTCTACCTGCCGACGGGATTGTCCGCCTCGGCCCCGCTGGTGGTCATGCTGCACGGCGCGTTCGGCAACGCCGCCCGCGCCGAAAGGGCTTACGGCTGGGACGAATTGGCTGAGTCTGACAAGTTCCTCGTCGCCTATCCGGACGGCCTGAACTGGACCTGGAACGTCAACGGCGGCGGCTGCTGCGGCCGGCCGGCACGGGAGGGCGTCGACGACGTGGCTTTCATCACCGCCGCCGTCGCCGACATCGCCAAGAACGTCAGCATCAACCCGTCCAGGGTCTATGCCACCGGAATCAGCAACGGCGGCATTATGTCCTACACGCTGGCATGCAACACCGGTGTCTTCGCGGCGATCGGCCCGGACGCGGCGACGCAACTGGATCCCTGCCGGTCCCCGCACCCGACCTCGGTCATGCACATCCACGGCACGGCGGATCGGCTCATCCCTTACGGCGGTGGATCGGGCCTCGGCGCGATCGACGGTCCCTCGGTGCCAGCGGTGAATGCGTTTTGGCGCAACGTTGACCGGTGCGGCGCCCCGGTGACCACCACCGAGGGCCTGGTCACCACGTCGACCGCCGGATGCGCCGACAGCCGCAGCGTCGTCCTCGTCACCGTCAACGACGGTGGCCATCAGTGGCCGCCCTTCGCTACCCGTGCACTGTGGGATTTCTTCGCCGGTCACCCGCACTAGTGTTACAACTCTTGTGCAGTTGTCTAGAAACTGTAATATGGTGCCATGCCAGCTACCCATGTCGTCACCAACCAGGTTCCGCCCCTGAAGAACTACAACCCCGCGTCGTCGCCGGTGCTCATCGAGGCCCTGATCCGCGAAGGCGGCGAGTGGGGCCTGGATGAGTTCACCGCACTCGGGGCCATCGCCGGCTCCCGGCAAGCTCAGCGTTGGAGCGAGCTTGCCGACCGCAACCGGCCGATCCTGCACACTCACGACCGCTACGGCCATCGCATCGATGAAGTGGAATATGACCCGGCCTACCACGAGTTGATGCGTACCGCGATCGAGCACGGTCTGCACGCCGCGCCCTGGGCGGATCAGCGGCCCGGTGCCCATGTGGTGCGGGCCGCCAAGACGTGCACCTGGTGGAGCGTTGAGCCGGGCCACATGTGCCCCGTCTCGGCGACCTACGCGGTGGTGCCGGCGCTGCGGTACAACACCGAGTTGGCGAGCACATATGAGCCGCTGCTGACCAGCCGGCACTACGACCCCGAGTTGAAGGTGCCCACCACCAAGGCCGGCATCACCGCGGGCATGTCGATGACCGAAAAACAGGGCGGTTCCGATGTGCGGGCCAACACCACCACAGCGACCCGCAACGCCGACGGCAGCTACACATTGACCGGTCATAAATGGTTCACCTCGGCGCCGATGTGTGACATCTTCTTGGTCCTGGCTCAGGCGCCCGGCGGCCTGTCCTGCTTCTTCCTGCCCCGGGTGCTGCCCGACGGGAGCCGCAACCGAATGTTGTTGCAGCGGTTGAAGGACAAGCTCGGCAACCACGCAAACGCCTCCAGCGAGGTCGAATACGACGGCGCCATCGCGTGGCTGGTGGGAGAAGAGGGGCGCGGAGTGCCGACCATCATCGAGATGGTCAACATGACCCGGCTGGATTGCACGCTGGGCAGCGCCACCGGGATGCAGGCGGGACTGGCCTGGGCCATCCACCACGCCCAGCACCGCAAGGCCTTCGGCGCCTACCTGATTGACCAGCCGTTGATGCGCAATGTGCTCGCCGACCTGGCGGTCGAGGCCGAGGCCGCCACAATCGTCGCGATGCGCATGGCCGGCGCCACCGACAACGCGGTACGCGGCGACGGACGCGAGGCCCTGCTGCGCCGGATTGGGCTGGCGGCCAGCAAATACTGGGTGTGCAAGCGCGCTACCCCGCACGCGGCCGAGGCGCTGGAATGCCTGGGCGGCAACGGCTATGTCGAGGACTCCGGGATGCCCCGGCTGTACCGCGAGGCGCCGCTGAACGGCATCTGGGAGGGCTCCGGCAACGTCAGCGCGCTGGATACGTTGCGTGCCATGGCAACTCGCCCCGAGTGCGTCGAGGTGCTGTTCGACGAGCTGAGCAAGAGCGCCGGTTCCGATGCCCGCCTGGACAGCCACGTCGGCCAGTTGCGACCGCAACTTGAGGATCTGGAAACCGTCGGTTACCGAGCCCGCAGGATCGCCGAGGACATCTGCCTGGCGCTGCAGGGTTCGCTGCTGGTGCGTCACGGCCATCCAGCCGTCGCCGAGGCGTTCCTGGCGACCCGGCTCGACGGGCGGTGGGGCCGGGCGTTCGGCACCATGCCGACCGGATTGGATCTCGCGCCGATCCTCGAACGTGCTCTAGTCAAGGGATGACGCACACGATCAGGCCGGTCGATTTCGACAACCTGAAAACGATGACCTACGAGGTCACCGGCCGGGTCGCGCGGATCACCTTCAACCGCCCGGAGAAGGGCAACGCGATCGTCGCCGATACCCCGCTGGAGCTATCGGCGTTGGTGGAACGTGCCGATCTGGACCCAAACGTCCACGTCATCCTGGTGTCGGGTCGCGGCGAGGGCTTCTGCGCCGGATTCGACCTGTCCGCCTACGCCGAGGGGTCGTCGTCGGCGGGCGGCGGTGAGGCATACAAAGGCACGGTGCTGGACGGCAAGACCCAGGCCGCCAACCACCTGCCCAATCAGCCGTGGGACCCGATGATCGACTACCAGATGATGAGCCGCTTCGTGCGCGGGTTCTCCAGCCTGATGCATGCCGACAAGCCGACGGTGGTCAAGATCCACGGCTACTGTGTGGCGGGCGGCACCGACATCGCCCTGCACGCCGATCAGGTGATAGCCGCCGCCGACGCCAAGATCGGCTACCCCCCGACCCGGGCGTGGGGGGTGCCGGCCGCCGGCCTGTGGGCGCACCGGCTCGGTGACCAGCGCGCCAAACGGCTGCTGCTCGCCGGCGATTGCATCACCGGCGCACAAGCCGCCGAGTGGGGTCTGGCGGTTGAGGCGCCGGATCCGAAGGACCTCGACGAGCGCACCGAGCGGCTCGTAGCGCGCATCGCCGCACTGCCGGTCAACCAGCTGATCATGATCAAACTCGCGCTCAATTCCGCTCTGCTGCAACAAGGTGTGGCCATCAGCAGGATGGTCAGCACCGTGTTCGACGGCGTCGCCCGGCACACGCCCGAGGGGCATGCCTTCGTCGCCGACGCGGTTGAGCACGGCTTCCGGGAAGCGGTGCGCCACCGTGACGAGCCCTTCGGTGACTACGGCCGTCGAGCATCGCAGGTCTAAGGCCATGCCGAACATGACAGCCCGCTCGGTGGTGCTGTCCGTGCTGCTCGGTGCCCATCCCGCGTGGGCCAGCGCGAGCGAATTGATTAGCCTGACAAACGATTTCGGCATCAAAGAGACCGCGTTGCGGGTCGCGCTGACCCGCATGGTCGGCGCCGGTGACCTGATCCGGTCCGCCGACGGCTACCGGCTTTCGGATCGGCTGCTCGCCCGCCAGCGTCGGCAGGACGATGCGATGCGCCCCCGGGCCCGGTCCTGGCGCGGATACTGGCACATCGTGATCGTCACCAGCGTCGGCACCGATGCCCGCAGCCGTGCCACGCTACGAACCACCATGCACGACAAGCGTTTCGGTGAACTGCGCGAAGGGGTGTGGATGCGCCCCGACAACCTCGACCTGGAGCTGGAGCCCGACGTCGCGGCCCGCGTCCGGGTGTTGAGGGCACGCGACGACGCACCCGCCGAGCTGGCCGGGCGACTGTGGAATCTGGCCGAGTGGGCCGAGGCCGGCCAGCGGTTGCTCGAAGAGATGGCCCGAGCCTGTGACATTCCCGGCCGGTTCGTGGTGGCCGCCGCGATGGTGCGCCACCTGCTCACCGATCCGATGCTGCCCGCCGAACTGCTGCCCGCTGATTGGCCCGGCGCCCGGCTGCGCGCCGCCTACCACGACTTCGCCACCGAACTGGCGGAGCGAATCGATGCAACCCAACTCCGGGAGGCGACATGACTGATCCGGTGCGTGTGGAACGCAATGGGCCGGTGACAACGGTGATCCTAAACCGGCCAGCGGCACGCAACGCCGTCAACGGCCCGACGGCCGCCGCGTTGTACACCGCGTTCGACCAATTCGATCGCGACGACACCGCGTCGGTCGCCGTGTTGTGGGGTGAGGGCGGAACCTTTTGTGCGGGAGCCGATTTGAAGGCTTTCGGCACACCGCAGGCCAACTCCGTGCACCGGACGGGCCCGGGTCCGATGGGGCCCAGCCGCATGGTGCTATCCAAACCCGTGATCGCCGCGGTCAGCGGCTACGCCGTCGCCGGCGGCCTGGAGTTGGCCTTGTGGTGCGACCTGCGGGTCGCCGAAGAGGACGCCGTATTCGGCGTGTTCTGCCGCCGCTGGGGGGTGCCGCTGATTGACGGCGGCACCGTGCGCCTGCCGCGGCTGATCGGCCACAGCAGGGCCATGGACATGATCCTCACCGGCCGCGGCGTGCGGGCCGACGAAGCGCTGGCGATGGGCCTGGCCAATCGGGTGGTCCCCAAAGGCCAAGCCCGCCAGGCGGCCGAGGAATTGGCGGCGGGGCTGGCCGCGCTGCCGCAGCAATGCCTGCGATCGGACCGGCTGTCAGCGTTGCACCAGTGGGGGCTGCCCGAATCCGCGGCCATCGACCTCGAGTTCGCCAGCATTTTCCGGGTCGCCGCCGAGGCGATGGAAGGCGCCGGACGATTCGCCGCGGGCGCCGGCCGGCACGGCGCCCCGGCACATAGCGGTTAGCCGATCACTCTTTCTTGATGCTGTTGCCCGAGCCGAGATTGTCGACCGTCGGGTCCCCGGCCTTGTAGGTGATGGTGTTGTTAAGCCCCACCACGGTGAGGCGCTCATCGACCTTGTCGAAGGCGATCTTGTTGTTCGCGCCGCCGATGGTCACCGTCGCGCAGGTGCCGTTCACGGTCAGCGTGTTGTCCGAGCCGCCCACGTTCAGCGATTTCCCGTCGGCACAATCGAGGGTGGCCGTGGTTCCGAGCGAGCCGTAGGTCAACGTGTTCCCGATTTCGATTGAGGCGGTTGTGGATCCGCCCGTCGACGTTGTTGGCGCGGCCGTACCGCTCGTCGGCGGGGCCGCGCCGCGCGTCGTCGTTGTCGTAGCCGTCGTAGTGGCTCCCGGCGGCTTAGCCGTCGAGCTGCAGCCCGCCAGTGCGAAAGCCACCGCTACGACGGGCAGCGCCAGGGCCGTCGCGGCGAATCTGGATGAGTCGGCGGAGAACTGGGCGCGCATGATACCTCGATTCTGCGGTGAGACGCCGAGTGTGGGTAGCGACTGAGGTTGGGTCGTCTCAGCTGCCCACCCGCTGTAGCCGGTTTACCATGCCGAGTTCGCGGCCACGGTCCCAGATGAACGGGTCACCGTTTTTGTAGAACACGGTTTCGTCCCAGCCGTAGACGGTGATGTCGTTGACGATCGTGTCGGCGACGACCGTGTTGGACGAGCCCATAACGGTCACCGCCCAGCAGGTTCCGAGCGCCGTGACGGTGTTGCCCGTGCCGTTGACCAGCAGGGTGGAATCGTTGCAGTCGACCGTCTGCTCGATCCCCTGTCCCGTGACATGGGTGTCGCCATTCTTGGCGTGCGCGGCCGGTGGTGGGGCGGCTGGCGTGGCAGCGATAGCGATGGCACCGGTAGCCAGAGCCCCGGCGATCGTCGTCCAGTTCACTGCGGGCCCCGTTCGCTTGGGCGGGTGATCTGCACGAGGAGAGCCTACGTGCATTCGGCCGCGCGATGAATGACTTATTTGGATCGCTGGACCCAATTACCGCTCCGCCACCGGCGGATCTGGCGCCGCGGTTTTGCGGTGTCGTCAACTAGAGTCATTAGTTGGCCACAACATTCCATCGAAAAATGGTGATGACCCAAGCCGGTCATTGCTATCCGAAGGGCGAATCGCCATGGCAGCTCAGCCGGTACCGCAGTCAGCGGGTAATCGCCCACGCGTGGGGAAAGCGGCGAAGTCCATTTCCCGCACCGCCAAGCTGAGCCGCGACGTCATCGTCGAGGGCGCCCTGACCTTCCTGGACCGGGAGGGCTGGGACTCCCTGACCATCAATGCGCTGGCTACACAGCTGGGGACCAAGGGCCCGTCGCTGTACAACCACGTGGACAGCCTCGAGGACCTGCGCCGCGCGGTGCGGATCCGGGTCATCGACGACATCATCACGATGCTGAAGCGGGTCGGCGAGGGCCGGGCCCGTGATGACGCGGTATTGGTCATGGCGGGCGCCTACCGCAGCTACGCCCACCACCACCCCGGTCGATACTCGGCATTCACCCGGATGCCGCTAGGCGGTGACGACCCCGAGTACACCGCCGCGACCAGAGGCGCGGCCGCGCCGGTGATCGCGGTGTTGTCCTCGTACGGGCTCGATGGCGAGGCGGCCTTCCATGCCGCCCTTGAGTTCTGGTCGGCATTGCATGGGTTCGTGTTGCTGGAAATGACCGGTGTGATGGACGACATCGACACGGATGCGGTGTTTTCGGACATGGTGCTGCGGCTGGCGGCGGGCTTGGAGAGACGCACCGCGTCCGACGCCACCAAGACGACTTGAAGCCCACCCAGAACCGCCGAAAGGGCCTGCAAGCAACCCAGACCCAGGCCGCCGGGGCGGGTGTGCCGTCGCGGCACGCCACTCAGCCTCGGGCGCCAATCCGGGTGGGCTGGGTGGCGGGTCAGCGGTAACTGTTCGCACCGCTTTGACCGGCCAGACCGGCGGCGGGTATTGTGGTTGCTCGTGCCTGGCGGCTCGCGGCGCCTGACGTAAGGGTGTTGATGCCGGGCCAATTCGCGTGTCCAGGATGCAACGGATAAGACGGTTCGAGTCCGAGGCAAGCGCATGCGACATACCCGGCCGCGGGTTACTGCGACGGGGACACGAAACAGAACGTGAACGCACAACAGAGAAAGCCGGTAAATGCCAACCATTCAGCAGCTGGTCCGCAAGGGTCGTCGGGACAAGATCGGCAAGGTCAAGACCGCGGCTCTGAAGGGCAGCCCGCAACGTCGTGGCGTGTGCACTCGCGTGTACACAACCACCCCGAAGAAGCCGAACTCGGCGCTTCGGAAGGTTGCGCGCGTGAAGCTGACGAGTCAAGTCGAGGTCACGGCATACATCCCGGGCGAGGGTCACAACCTGCAGGAGCACTCGATGGTGCTGGTGCGCGGCGGCCGTGTTAAGGACCTGCCTGGCGTGCGGTACAAGATCATCCGCGGTTCGCTCGACACGCAGGGTGTCAAGAACCGCAAGCAGGCTCGCAGCCGTTACGGCGCCAAGAAGGAGAAGAGCTGATGCCGCGCAAGGGGCCCGCACCCAAGCGTCCGCTGGTCAACGACCCTGTCTACGGATCGCAGCTGGTCACCCAGCTGGTGAACAAAGTTCTGCTAAAGGGGAAGAAATCGCTGGCCGAGCGCATTGTTTATGGTGCGCTCGAACATGCCCGCGAGAAGACCGGCACCGATCCCGTCATCACCCTCAAGCGTGCTCTCGACAATGTCAAGCCGGCCCTCGAGGTGCGCAGCCGACGCGTCGGCGGTGCCACCTACCAGGTGCCTGTCGAGGTGCGTCCCGACCGGTCGACCACGCTGGCACTGCGCTGGCTCGTCAGCTTCTCGCGGCAACGCCGGGAGAAGACGATGATCGAGCGCCTGGCAAACGAGATCCTGGATGCCAGCAACGGCCTCGGGGCCTCTGTGAAGCGGCGTGAGGACACGCACAAGATGGCCGAGGCAAACCGCGCCTTCGCGCACTATCGCTGGTGATAGCCACCGGCGAACCGGCCGGGCGCAACCGATAGTGAACTAACTGAGCAACCGAAAGAGTGGGAAGACTTCTGTGGCACAGAAGGACGTGCTGACCGACCTGAGCAGGGTCCGCAACTTCGGCATCATGGCGCACATCGATGCCGGTAAGACCACGACCACCGAGCGAATCCTGTACTACACCGGCATCACCTACAAGATCGGTGAGGTGCACGACGGCGCCGCGACCATGGACTGGATGGAGCAGGAGCAGGAGCGGGGCATCACCATCACCTCCGCGGCCACGACAACGTTCTGGAAAGACAACCAGCTCAACATTATCGACACGCCTGGGCACGTCGATTTCACCGTCGAGGTGGAGCGCAACCTGCGTGTGCTCGATGGAGCGGTCGCGGTTTTCGACGGCAAAGAAGGCGTCGAACCGCAGTCCGAGCAGGTCTGGCGCCAGGCCGACAAGTACGACGTTCCGCGCATCTGCTTCGTCAACAAGATGGACAAGATCGGCGCGGACTTCTACTTCTCGGTGCGCACGATGGAGGAGCGGCTCGGGGCCAAGGCGGTCCCGATCCAGCTGCCCATCGGCGCCGAGGCCGACTTCGAAGGCGTCGTCGACCTGGTCGAGATGAACGCCAAGGTGTGGCGCGGCGAGACGAAACTCGGCGAGACCTATGACACCATCGAGATCCCGGCCGAACTGGTCGAGAAGGCCGACGAATACCGCACCAAGCTGCTCGAGGTCGTCGCGGAGACCGACGAGCACCTCCTCGAGAAGTACCTTGGCGGCGAAGAACTCACCGTCGACGAGATCAAGGGCGCGATTCGCAAACTGACGATCTCGTCCGAGATCTACCCGGTGCTGTGCGGCAGCGCGTTCAAGAACAAGGGCGTGCAGCCGATGCTGGACGCTGTGGTGGACTACCTGCCGTCGCCGCTGGATGTTCCGCCGGCGATCGGGCACGCGCCCGGCAAGGAGGACGAGGAGGTCGTGCGGAACGCGACGACCGACGAGCCCTTTGCCGCGCTGGCGTTCAAGATCGCCACGCACCCGTTCTTCGGCAAGCTCACCTACATCCGGGTGTACTCCGGCAAGGTCGATTCCGGCGCCCAGGTCATCAATGCCACCAGGGGCAAGAAGGAGCGTCTGGGCAAGCTGTTCCAGATGCACTCGAACAAGGAAAACCCAGTACACACGGCCTCGGCCGGTCACATCTATGCGGTCATCGGGCTCAAGGACACCACCACCGGCGACACGTTGAGCGACCCGAACCAGCAGATTGTGCTCGAGTCGATGACCTTCCCGGACCCGGTGATCGAGGTGGCCATCGAGCCGAAGACCAAGAGCGACCAGGAGAAGCTGAGCCTGTCGATCCAGAAGCTCGCCGAAGAAGACCCCACCTTCAAGGTGCACCTGGATCAAGAGACCGGCCAGACCGTGATCGGCGGCATGGGCGAGTTGCACCTGGACATCCTGGTGGACCGCATGCGCCGCGAATTCAAGGTCGAGGCCAACGTCGGCAAGCCCCAGGTGGCGTACAAGGAGACCATCCGCCGCGTGGTGGACAACGTCGAGTACACCCACAAGAAGCAGACCGGCGGATCGGGCCAGTTCGCCAAGGTGATCATCAAACTCGAGCCGTTCACCGGCGAAGACGGCGCAACCTACGAGTTCGAGAACAAGGTCACCGGTGGACGTATCCCGCGCGAATACATCCCGTCGGTGGACGCCGGCGCGCAAGATGCCATGCAGTACGGTGTCTTGGCTGGCTATCCCTTGGTGAATCTCAAGGTCACGTTGCTCGACGGCGCTTTCCACGAGGTCGACTCGTCGGAGATGGCATTCAAGGTCGCAGGTTCGCAGGCGCTGAAAAAGGCTGCGGCACAAGCGCAGCCGGTGATCTTGGAACCGATCATGGCCGTCGAGGTCACCACGCCCGAGACTTACATGGGCGATGTGATCGGCGACCTGAACTCCCGCCGTGGTCAGATTCAGGCCATGGAGGAACGGGGCGGTGCGCGCGTGGTCAGGGCCCACGTGCCGCTGTCGGAGATGTTCGGCTACGTCGGTGACCTGCGGTCCAAGACGCAAGGCCGGGCGAATTACTCCATGGTGTTCGACTCGTACTCCGAAGTGCCGGCGAACGTGTCGAAGGAAATCATCGCGAAGGCGACGGGCGAGTGAGCCGCGAAGACGACGAGTCGCCGAGCGTCAGCACAAGCTCACGAGTAAGGAGCCGAGCAATCGGGAGAAGCCTACGAGTAAGCTGGCCCGGTTAGTGCCGCGGCATAACTGAAAACATCAACACTGCTTTTTCAAGCACCAACAAGTCCAGGAGGACACAGAAGTGGCGAAGGCGAAGTTCCAGCGGACCAAGCCCCACGTCAACATCGGGACCATCGGTCACGTTGACCACGGCAAGACCACACTGACCGCGGCTATCACCAAGGTCCTGCACGACAAGTTTCCGGACCTGAACGAGACGAAGGCGTTCGATCAGATCGACAACGCTCCCGAGGAGCGTCAGCGCGGCATCACCATCAACATCGCGCACGTGGAGTACCAGACCGACAAGCGGCACTACGCGCACGTCGACGCCCCGGGCCACGCCGACTACATCAAGAACATGATCACCGGAGCCGCGCAGATGGACGGCGCGATCCTGGTGGTCGCCGCCACCGACGGCCCGATGCCGCAGACCCGTGAGCACGTGCTGCTCGCGCGTCAGGTGGGCGTGCCCTACATCCTGGTTGCGCTGAACAAGGCCGACGCCGTCGACGACGAGGAGCTGCTCGAGCTCGTAGAGATGGAGGTCCGCGAGCTGCTGGCCGCCCAGGAGTTCGACGAGGACGCCCCGGTCGTGCGGGTCTCGGCGCTGAAGGCGCTCGAGGGCGACGCGAAGTGGGTGGCGTCCGTCGAGGAGCTGATGAATGCGGTCGACGAGTCGATCCCGGACCCCGTGCGCGAGACCGACAAGCCGTTCCTGATGCCCGTCGAGGACGTCTTCACGATCACCGGCCGCGGCACCGTGGTCACCGGCCGTGTGGAGCGCGGCGTGATCAACGTGAACGAGGAAGTCGAGATCGTCGGCATTCGCCCGTCCACCACCAAGACCACCGTCACCGGTGTGGAGATGTTTCGCAAGCTGCTCGACCAGGGTCAGGCCGGCGACAACGTGGGTCTGCTGCTGCGTGGTGTCAAGCGTGAGGACGTCGAGCGCGGCCAGGTCGTCACCAAGCCGGGCACCACGACGCCGCACACCGAGTTCGAGGGCCAGGTCTACATCCTGTCCAAGGACGAGGGCGGCCGGCACACGCCGTTCTTCAACAACTACCGTCCGCAGTTCTATTTCCGCACCACCGACGTGACCGGTGTGGTGACGCTGCCGGAGGGCACCGAGATGGTGATGCCCGGCGACAACACCAACATCTCGGTGAAGCTTATCCAGCCCGTCGCCATGGACGAGGGGCTGCGATTCGCGATCCGGGAGGGTGGCCGCACCGTCGGCGCCGGCCGGGTCACCAAGATCATCAAGTAGCCTTCCAGCGCGAGCAGCCACAAAAGCCCCCGAAACCACGGGTTTTCGGGGGCTTTTGTGTCTGCTCGCGCCATTGCCCGCGCTAGTCTGACACGAGCAATCCAGCCGCAAACCTGAAAAGTGAGGAGCAGGCCCGTGTTGGCGCGCTATATCAAGATGCAGTTGCTTGTGCTGCTGTGCGGCGGACTGGTCGGGCCGATCTTCTTGGTTGTCTACTTCGCCCTGGGGCTGGGCAGCCTGCTGTCATGGATGTTCTACGCCGGTCTGATCATCACCGTGGCCGACGTGCTGATCGCGCTCGCATTGACCAACTACAGCGCGCAATCGGCCGCCAAGACGGCCGAGCTCGAGCAAAGTGGGGTGCTGGCGCTCGCGCAGATCAGCGGGCTCACCGAGACGGGGACTCGGATCAACGACCAGCCGGTGGTGAAGGTGCATCTGCACATCTCCGGATCGGGGTTTGTGCCGTTCGACAGCGAAGACCGGGGGAGCGAAGTGCTTTGGTCAATGGCCTGGTGCCCGCGCAGTTCACCGTGGACGAGGACAACAGGACCTACGACCTCAGTGGGCAAGCGGGCCCGCTGATGGAGATCCTGCAGATCCTCAAGGCGAACAATGTTCCGCTCAATCGGATGATTGACATCCGGTCGAATCCGGCACTGCGTCAGCAGATACACGCGGTGGTGCGACGGGCGGCCGAGCGGGCGCAAGGAGCGCCCGGCGGGGTGGCCCCGCCCGCTGCGCCGGGCGCCACGGGACAGGACAAGCCCATTGCCCAGCGGCTGCAGGAGTTGGAGACGTTGCGCGCCAGCGGTGCGTTGACCGATCAGGAGTACAACAGCCGCGCCCAGATCATCTCCGAAATCTGACACCGAGCAGTCACAAAAGCCCCAATGCGATCGGGGTGTCGCGTGCTTTTGCGGCTGCTCGGCGGGCCGCCGCACGGGCGTATTAGAACACGTTCCAGTTCCGCTGCTAGCCTGTCACACGGCGGAAGGGGTGCCCAAATGGGTCGAGTCGCTGCACAAACGGGATCACTGCGAGGACGGGTGGCATTTATCACCGGCGCCGCCCGGGCGCAGGGACGGTCGCACGCGGTGCGGCTGGCCCGGGAAGGGGCCGACATCCTCGCGCTGGATATCTGCGCGCCGGTGTCCGACAGCGTGACCTACCCACCCGCCACGCGAGAGGATCTCGCCGAAACCGTCCGCGGTGTGGAAGCCGAGGGGCGCAAGGCGCTGGCCCGCGAGGTCGACATTCGCGACGATGCGGCGTTGCGACAGCTGGTGGCCGACGGTGTCGAGCAGTTCGGTCGGCTCGACATCGTGGTGGCCAATGCCGGCGTGCTGGGCTGGGGACGACTCTGGGAACTCAC
The DNA here is from genome assembly GCF_010731535.1 of Mycobacterium lacus. Classification (NCBI taxonomy): domain Bacteria; kingdom Bacillati; phylum Actinomycetota; class Actinomycetes; order Mycobacteriales; family Mycobacteriaceae; genus Mycobacterium; species Mycobacterium lacus. The sequence continues at coordinate 3,721,345 of NZ_AP022581.1, read as the reverse complement.
CGACGAGCAATGGGACACCGTCGTCGGGGTCAACCTGACCGGCACTTGGCGCACCCTGCGTGCCACCGTGCCCGCCATGATCGAGGCCGGCAACGGGGGCTCCATCGTGGTAGTCAGCTCGTCGGCAGGTCTGAAGGCCACACCGGGCAACGGCCATTACTCGGCGAGCAAGCACGGACTCGTCGCGCTCACCAACACGCTGGCGATCGAACTTGGCGAATACGGCATCCGTGTCAATTCCATCCACCCGTACTCGGTCGACACGCCCATGATCGAGCCCGAAGCGATGATGCAGACATTTGCCAAGCACCCCCGTTTTGTGCATAGCTTTCCGCCAATGCCGTTGCAGTATAAGGGCTTTATGACATCAGACGAGGTCTCCGACGTCGTTGTCTGGCTCGCTGGTGACGGATCGGGGACGCTGTCAGGCACCCAGATCCCGGTCGACAAGGGCGCCTTGAAGTACTGATTGTCGATCGTGCTATGAACTCCACGTGACCGAAAAAGGGATCGTGATCGTCGGCGGTGGACTAGCGGCCGCCCGGATCGCCGAGCAACTGCGTCGTAGCGGCTATTCCGGTCGCGTCACGATCGTCAGCGACGAGGTGCATCTACCCTACGATCGGCCACCGCTCTCCAAGGAGGTGCTGCGCAGCGAGGTCGACGACGTCGCCCTCAAACCCCGTGAGTGGTACGACGAGAAAGACATCACGCTGCGACTCGGCGCGGCGGCCACTTGCCTGGACACCGCGGCGCAGACGGTGACCCTGGCGGATGGAACGATGCTCGGTTACGACGAGCTGGTGATCGCGACCGGCTTGGTGCCACGTCGCATTCCGGCCTTTCCCGATCTCGAGGGCGTTCGCGTGCTGCGGTCGTTCGACGAGAGCATGGCACTGCGAACGCACGCGTCGGCCGCGAATCACGCCGTGGTCATCGGCGCCGGCTTCATCGGCTGCGAGGTGGCGGCCAGCCTGCGCGGCCTCGGCGTGAACGTTGTGTTGGTCGAGCCGCAGCCGACACCGCTGGCATCGGTGCTCGGCGAACAGGTCGGCGAGCTGGTGGCACGGTTGCATCGCGATGAAGGCGTCGACGTGCGCCTCGGCCTGGGGGTGGCCGAGGTGCGCGGTGATGGGCATGTGGACACGGTCGTGCTGTCTGACGGTTCGGAACTGACCGCCGATTTGGTGGTGGTGGGCATCGGGTCTCACCCGGCGACCGATTGGTTGCAAGGCAGCGGCGTGGAGGTCGACAACGGCGTGATCTGCGACGAGGCTGGGCGCACCAGCGCGCCGCATGTGTGGGCGCTGGGCGACGTCGCCTCCTGGCGTGACGCCACGGGACACCAAGCGCGCGTGGAACATTGGAGCAACGTCGCCGATCAGGCCCGGGTGGTCGTGCCGGCGATGCTGGGGAACGAAGTGCCGTCCAACGTGGTGGTCCCGTACTTCTGGAGTGACCAATACGACGTCAAGATCCAGTGCCTAGGGGAGCCGCACGCCACCGATGCCGTCCATCTCGTCGAGGATGACGGCCGCAAATTCCTGGCCTATTACGAGCGCGACGGTGTGCTGGTCGGTGTGGTCGGCGGCGGGATGCCCGGCAAGGTGATGAAGGTGCGCAGCAAGATCGCGGCCGGCACGCCCATCTCCGAAGTGCTTGCCCCGAACTAGAATTCGCCTGGATAGCAGCCCATGCCCTGGTCGTCGGCCCAGTGCAGAACCTGCCTTGTCATCGGCCCACCGCGTCCAGTCCGGCGCCGACCACGTCGAACGCTTTCCCGAGCGCGTCGGGCAGCGGAACGGATTCGTCGGCCAGCCAGTGTTCGTAGGCCGAGAGCGCGACCCCGAGCATCGTCCAGGCGACGGTCTGGGGCAGCAGGTCGGTCGTTTTGATCCGCAGTCGGCGGGCTACGAACTCCGCGATCACCTCCCGCCAGCCGGCGTACATGGTCATCGAGTAGGCCTGAAGTTCGGGGGTTTGCAGGATGACTCGCATGCGCTGACGGTGTCGGACGGTCTCGGACTCGTCGAAGGTGTTGAAGGCCAGCAGCGCCGCGCGCAGCGCCTCCCCCAACCGAACCCTCGGGTCGACATCGTCGAGCAGGTTACGCAGGTGGCCGAGGTGGGTGTGGAAGTCACCCCAGGGTATGGCGTTCTTGGAGGCGTAGTAGCGGAACAGGGTCCGGCGGGAGATGCCGGCGGCTCGGGCGACGTCGTCGACGCTGACGACGGCGAAACCCCGGGCGGTGAACAGGTCGAGCGCAACGTCGGTGATGTGGTGTGGTGTCGTCGAGCGGCGCCGGCCCAGCCGCGACTCGTGGCGCATCAGACCCGCCCTTCCGTTTCGGCACTCGATGCCATATTCTGGCGACGATTGTGACCGGGGCAACTCGTTGTTGTCGAGTCCTGAGCGAGAGGCAAATGCAAATGGACCACGAGACCGATACCGACACCGAGCTCGTCACCGAGACGTTGGTTGACGAGGTGTCCATTGACGGAATGTGTGGGGTCTACTGACCCGTGTCCGATTGCCCGGTTCTGCCCCGCGACCCGGTGGGGACATCCCCCGCTCACGGGGGCGTGCCCGCACCTCGGGACGCGGCTCGGCCCGCGTTGTCGCCCGGCGCGTTCGACCCTGGACGTGGCTGGCGGTTGCACCCCCAGGTGGCGGTCCGACCGGAGCCATTTGGTGCCCTGCTGTATCACTTCGGCACCCGTCGGCTGTCGTTTCTGAAAAATCGCACGATCCTGACGGTGGTTTCGACGCTGGCCGATCATCCCGATGTCCGGTCCGCCTGTCGGGCCGCCGGGGTAGCCGACCCCGACCAGCACCCGTACCTGCGGGCGCTAGGTGTGCTGGCCGGCTCCGGCATGCTGGTGCCGCAGGAGGTCCGGTGACGTCGGCGCTGATCGAGCAGTTCGAGCGCGGACTGAATGCGCCGATTTGCCTGACCTGGGAGCTGACCTATGCCTGCAACCTGGCGTGTGTGCACTGCCTGTCATCCTCGGGTAGGCGTGACCCCCGCGAGTTGTCTACCCGCCAGTGCAAGGACATCATCGACGAGCTGGAACGCATGCAGGTGTTCTACGTCAACATCGGCGGTGGCGAGCCCACGATACGTCCGGACTTTTGGGAGCTGGTCGATTATGCCACCGCACATCGCGTCGGGGTGAAGTTCTCCACCAACGGCGTGCGGGTCACCCCCGAGGTGGCCGAACGGTTGGCGGCCAGCGACTACGTGGATGTCCAGGTCTCACTGGACGGTGCAACCGTCGAGGTCAACGACGCCGTTCGCGGCGCCGGGTCGTTCGCCATGGCGGTTCGCGCGCTGGAGAACCTGGCCACGGCCGGATTCGCCAACGCCAAGGTCTCCGTCGTGGTAACCCGGCACAACGTCGACCAGCTCGACGAGTTCGCAACCCTGGCAAGTCGTTACGGTGCCACCCTGCGGATTACCCGGCTACGGCCGTCCGGACGGGGTGCAGACGTCTGGGACGATCTGCACCCCACCGCCGACCAGCAGGTGCGGCTCTACGACTGGCTGGTCGCCAAGGGTGAGCGGGTTCTGACCGGCGACTCGTTCTTCCATCTTTCGCCGCTTGGCTCCTCCGGCGCGCTGGCCGGCCTCAACATGTGCGGAGCCGGCCGGGTGGTGTGCCTCATCGACCCGGTGGGCGACGTGTACGCGTGCCCGTTCGCCATCCATGACCGCTTCCTAGCTGGAAATGTGTTGTCCGACGGCGGGTTTGACAGCATTTGGAAGAACGCGCCGTTGTTTCAGCAATTGCGTGCACCGCAGTCGGCCGGGGCCTGCGCCAGCTGCGGCCATTACGACAGCTGCCGGGGCGGTTGCATGGCGGCGAAGTTTTTCACCGGCCTGCCCACCGCCGGGCCGGATCCCGAATGTGTGCAAGGTCATACCGCACAAGCGTTGGCCCGCAAGCGGGACACCCCGCGGGTCCGCGTCGATCACTCCCGGGGCCGTGGCACCAGCACACCGGTGCCACTGACCCTGTCGATGCGCCCCCCCGCGCGTCGGTGCGACGAAAGCCCGGTGTAGCCGTGGCCGACGCATGGTTCGAGACGGTGGCTATCGCCGAGCAACGCGCGAAACGCCGCCTGCCGAAATCGGTTTACTCGTCCCTGATCGCGGCCAGTGAGCAGGGGATCACGGTCGCTGACAATGTTGCGGCGTTTGCTGAAATCGGCTTCGCCCCGCATGTCGTTGGTGCGACGGCTAAGCGCGATATGTCGACCACCGTTATGGGACAAGATATTTCGTTGCCGGTAGTCATTTCGCCGACCGGTGTCCAGGCAGTCCACCCCGATGGTGAGGTTGCCGTCGCGCGGGCCGCGGCTGCCCGCGGCACGGCGATGGGGTTGTCTTCGTTTGCCAGCAAGCCGATCGAGGAAGTCATCGCCGCCAACCCCAAGACCTTCTTCCAGATTTACTGGCTCGGCGGGCGTGACGCCGTCGCCGAGCGCGTCGAACGGGCACGGCAGGCCGGCGCGGTCGGGTTGATCGTCACCACCGACTGGACGTTCTCGCACGGGCGCGATTGGGGCAGCCCCAAGATCCCCGAAAAGATGAGCCTGAAGACCATGCTGCGGATGTCTCCAGAGGCGATCACCCGCCCGAGATGGTTGTGGAAGTTCGCCAGGACGTTACGGCCGCCCAACCTGCGGGTGCCCAACCTGGGCCGCCGAGGTGAGCCCGGCCCACGGTTCTTCGCCGCCTACGGCCAGTGGCTAGGCACCCCCCCGCCGACCTGGGAAGACGTCGCCTGGCTGCGCCGCCTGTGGGGCGGACCGTTCATGCTCAAGGGTGTCATGCGCGTCGACGACGCCAAAAGAGCGGTGGATATCGGTGTTTCGGCGATCTCGGTGTCCAACCACGGTGGCAACAACCTGGACGGCACACCCGCATCGATCCGGGCTCTGCCAGCCGTGGTCGCGGCGGTCGGCGACCAGGTCGAGGTGTTGCTGGACGGCGGTATCCGGCGGGGCGGCGACGTCGTTAAGGCGGTGGCGCTGGGGGCGCGTGCGGTGATGATCGGCCGGGCCTACCTGTGGGGGCTGGCCGCAGCCGGTCCATCCGGCGTCGAGAATGTCCTCGACATCCTGCGCGGCGGTATCGACTCGGCGCTGATGGGTCTGGGACGTTCCTCCGTCCACGATCTGCGTCCCGACGACATTCTCGTCCCCGCGGGGTTCGCCCGGGAGCTGGGTATGCCCGGGAAACTTTGATGTGCGGGACGGGCAGGGTTTCGGTCGCTCATCGCACCGGCCGACCTAGGCTGAAGCGCGGGGCCGTAGTGCGCCGCGTGCAACCAAGCGGCATGGCCCGGCGTGTCCCCACCACCAGTACACGCTCGGCGCGGCCAGGGCACGCCAGCCAGGGAATCCACTGCCGCTTACCCGCACACCGACCCACATTCATGCCGGGAGAGCCAAGATTTCGGTAGGTAGGGCAACAATCGGTGCACGCCAGGTGAATTCGTCCTACCATCGGCGAGTGCCCGTACTCGGCGAACTGGGGACTGCGATAGCGGAGCAACTATCGACAGTCACTTCGCCGTCAATCGTGATCCCGCTGGGGTCCACCGAGCAACACGGTCCCCATCTGCCACTGGATACCGATACCCGAATCGCGACCGCTGTCGCCAGCGCGGTCGCCGCACGCGTCGACTGGTTGCTGGCACCGGCCATCGCCTATGGCGCCAGTGGCGAGCACCAGGATTTCGCCGGAACGATCTCCATCGGCACCCAAGCGTTGGCCCTGCTGCTGGTCGAGTACGGCCGGTCGGCCGCCAGCTGGGCCCAGCGGCTGGTCTTCGTCAACGGCCACGGCGGCAACGTCGGCGCCTTGAATCGTGCGGTAAGTTTGCTGCGGTCCGAAGGCCGCGACGCTGGCTGGTGCCCGTGCACCTCCGCAGGTGGCGACGCTCACGCCGGACACACCGAAACATCAGTGCTGCTGCATATTTCGCCGACCCTGGTGAGGACCGGCCGGTGGTGCGCCGGTAACGGAGCGCCGCTGGCCGAGTTGTTGCCGTTGATTCGTCGCGGAGGGGTAGCGGCGGTCAGCGAGATAGGGGTGCTGGGAGACCCGACCACCGCGACCGCGGCCGAGGGAAAACGCATCCTCGCGGAGATGGTCGACGATTGTGTGCGTCGAATCACCCGATGGGCGCCAAGGCCCGACGGGATGCTGACATGACCATGAGCGCGCCGGCGCCCACGCAGAGCGAATGCCAGCAGCTGGATGCCCGCCCCCGTGAGCGGGAGATGTCCCCACCCGCTTGCCGGAGAGGGCCGCGCAAATGACCGCGACCCGGCTGCCTGACGGGTTCGCCGTGCAGGTCGACCGCCGGGTGCGGGTGCTCGGCAACGGATCGGCCTTGCTCGGCGGCTCACCGACCCGGTTGCTGCGGTTGGCGCCCGCTGCCCAGACGATCCTGTGCGAGGGCCGGCTCAAGGTGCGCGACGAGGTCAGCGCCCAGCTGGCCCGCACCCTGCTGGACGCCACCGTGGCGCATCCACGGCCAGCCAGTGGCCCGTCACATCGTGATGTCACCGTCGTGATCCCTGTCCGCGACAACGTATCCGGCGTCCGCCGGCTGGTGGCTGCGCTACGCGGGTTACGCGTGATCGTGGTGGACGACGGGTCCGTGCGCCCAATCGAACCAGACGCCTTCACCGGCGCGCACTGCGACATCGAGGTGCTGCGCCACCCGCGGAGCAAGGGGCCGGCGGCGGCCCGCAACACCGGGCTGGCGGCTTGCACCACCGACTTCGTCGCCTTCCTGGATTCCGACGTGGCACCGCGGCGCGGCTGGCTGGAGGCCCTGCTCGGCCACTTCTGTGATCCCACCGTCGCGCTGGTGGCGCCCCGCGTCATCGGCCTGTCGCAGGGCGAGAACGTGGTGGCTCGCTACGAGGCGATGCGTTCGTCACTGGATCTCGGCCGGCGCGAAGCGCCGGTGTTGCCGCATACCACGGTGTCCTACGTTCCCAGCGCCGCGATCATCTGCCGCTGCGCTGCCCTGCGGCAGGTCGGCGGATTCGACGAGACCCTGCACTCCGGCGAGGACGTGGACCTATGCTGGCGGCTCATCGAAGCCGGCGCCCGGTTGCGCTACGAGCCAGTTGCGCTGGTCGCTCACGATCATCGGACCGAACTGCGCGACTGGATCGCCCGCAAGGCGTTCTACGGCGGCTCGGCGGCTCCACTGGCCGTGCGCCACCCCGACAAGACCGCGCCCTTGGTAATTTCCGGCGAGACCCTGATGGCGTGGATCGTGGTGTCGCTTGGTACCGGGCTCAGCCGGCTGGTGGCGGTGGTGTTCGCCCTGTTGACGGGTCGTCGGATCGCCAAGGCCATGCGCGGCACCGAGACGTCGCTGCGGGATGTGCTCGTGGTCGCGGCCTGCGGCCTGTGGTCGGCGGCGTTGCAACTCGCATCGGCCGTTTGTCGGCACTACTGGCCGGTGGCGTTGGTCGCGGCCGTGGTGTCCCGGCGTTGCAGAGGGGTGGTGGTGATTGCCGCGATCCTCGATGGCGTGGTGGACTGGCTGGGCCGTAGGGGCGCCACGGCCGGGGACGGCGAACCCATCGGTTTGTTGACCTTCCTGTTGCTCAAACGCATCGATGACTTGGCCTACGGAGTCGGCCTGTGGTACGGGGTGCTGCGCGAACGCAACCTCGGCGCGCTCAAACCCCAGATTCGGATGTAACGATTGACTGCAGCCGCCCAGCACAGCGATGTACTGATCGTCGGTGCGGGAAGCGCTGGATCGGTTGTTGCCGAGCGTCTTTCGGCAAATCCCGATTGTGTGGTGACGGTGCTCGAGGCGGGCCCGGGATTGGCCGACCCGGGGTTGCTGGCCCAGACCGCCAACGGGTTGCAGCTGCCGATCGGTGCCGCCAGCCCGCTGGTCCGGCGTTACCAGACCCAGTTGACCGAGCGGCCGGTCCGCCGGCTGCTGATCGTGCGCGGAGCGACGGTTGGCGGTTCCGGGGCCATCAATGGCGGCTATTTCTGTCGCGGTCTACCGCGTGACTTCGATGGCTACCGCATCCCCGGCTGGGCCTGGCCCGACGTTGTCGAACATTTTCGCGCCATCGAAACTGACCTGGATTTCGACGGTCCCGCCCACGGCAGCACTGGACCCATTCCGATTCGCCGGACACACGAAATGACTGGCACCACAGAACGTTTCATAGCAGCTGCCCAGGGCGCGGGGTTTGCCTGGATTGCCGACCTCAACGACGTTGGAAACCCGCCGGCCGTGGGCGTGGGCCCGGTCCCGCTCAACATCGTCGACGGTGTCCGGACCGGGCCGGGGGCCGCATACCTGATACCTGCGCTGACCCGGGCTAACCTGACTGTGCTGGACCGGACGCAAGCGCTGCGATTGCGCTTTTCCGGCGCCGCCGCGGTGGGTGTGGACGCGATCGGCCCAGAGGGTCCAACGGTATTTACCGCTGACCGAATAGTGTTGTGTGCCGGGGCGATTCAGTCAGCGCAGCTGCTGATGCTCTCCGGTATCGGTGACGTGGCGATGCTGCGGGCGGCGGGTGTGGCGGTGGTGGCGGCGCTGCCGGTGGGGATACGCTGCAGCGATCATCCCGAATGGGTGCTGCCCACCAAGTGGAATGCGGCTGCCGGCCGGCCAGTGTTGGAAGTGGTGCTCAATACCGCCGATGATGTCGAGATCAGGCCTTATACAGGCGGTTTCGTGGCGATGACCGATGATGACACCGCGGGGCATCCCGACTGGCCGCACATCGGGGTCGCGCTCATGCGGCCACGTGCGCGCGGGCGGCTCACATTGGTGTCGCCCGATCCGCGGGTAGCGCTCCGCATCGAGCACCGGTACGACAGCGAGCCCGACGATATCGCCGCGCTGCGCCGGGGCACCGAATTGGCCCGCGAGTTGGTGGGTTCGGCATCCAGACTCGGGGAACCGGCGTGGTCGACGTCGCAGCACCTGTGTGGTTCCGCCCCGATGGGCACCGACGATGACCGCGACGCCGTCGTCGATCGGCGATGCCGTGTGCGTGGCATCGAGAACCTGTGGGTGATTGACGGGTCAGTGTTGCCCGGGATCACCAGCCGCGGTCCGCACGCGACGGTCGTGATGCTGGCCCACCGCGCCGCCGAGTTCGTCGAATAGACGTCAGGGCCGGGAGCAAATCGGCGGTTCGCGGCATCACAGCCTGTGGATACGCCCTCGTTGTCCCCACATCCTAGGGTGAGCCACCGCCGTCTACTGTTTCCGTCCGTACCTCCGGCGTCATCGTCTGAGCACGCCATTCAACACCGCGAACAGCGGCTCGCCTGGGATGTCTTGGGCCGCACCAAGAACACCAGCACCCGGGTGGTCTGCGGCTTGTTTCGGCCCCTTGTCGCCATCTCGATCGCCACATCCTCGATCACGATGTTCTGGTCACCCAGAACCGGCGCCAATATCCTAAACATGCGCAACGCCGGAATTCCCTTCTTCACCTCGGCTCTACGAAGAGTTCATACCATAAGCGGGGCAAGGGATTCCGACCAGTGCCTCAGGTCCGCCAACCCGCGATAACATCAGATGAGTCCCCCACTTCGCATTTACATTCAAAGCGAATGCAATCATCCGACCTGGACGCGATGTAAATCATCTGGACGCGATGCAAAGAAGTGGGCGAGTTGATTGCAGTGTCACATGGGTGCGGTGTATATGTGCCTCTTGAAAGCGGTTGGTGGCTTTTGTGGAGTGAGGCGCTCGGTACCCCAGTAGGAGGCCGCGTAGTAATCCCAATCCAACACAGGTATTGACAATTGCCCTCGGCTTGAGTATTCCTTGATCGGATTCCTTGTGTCCGATGTAATGGTAGGGGCCGCGGACCTTACGGGAGGCGCGTTGACTCTGGAGACAGGATTTCTTGGGAATATTCCTTCCGATGTTGCGCAAACATTGTTAGGACGCGTTCGAACCTCCTGTGATCCCGTGTTGCACATGGCTATCGAGTCCTTGGGTGAGCCGTTGGCGACGATGGCGGGCTATCATCTTGGCTGGTGGAATTCCGATAGATCTGAGGTAGCCGGATCGTCGGGCAAGTTCATTCGCGCCGCCCTTGTCTGTGCGGTGGCTGCGGCCTGTGGCGGTGATGCCGTCGATGCAGTCCTGGTTGCGGCTGCTGTCGAATTGGTGCACAACTTTACGTTGCTGCATGACGATGTGATGGATGGGGACACGACTCGCAGGGGACGACCGACGGTGTGGAGTGTGTGGGGCGTCGATGAGGCCATCCTGCTGGGAGATGCACTGCACGCCTTAGCGATTCGAATACTGACCGACTTGCGAGATCATTCTGTCGCACTCGAGGCGATCATGCGCTTGGAGGCGTCGTGCCTGGACTTGTGCGTAGGCCAGCTCGAGGACTGCTCATTCGAAGGCCACCAGGAAGTTACGGTCGACGACTACCTACATATGGCGGGGCGCAAGACCGCGGCGCTGATGGGTTGTTGTTGTGCCCTAGGAGCTTTGAGCGCCAATGCAGATGACCCGACGATTGCTGCGTTGGAACGGTTTGGTTATGAGTTAGGGCTTGCGTTTCAATGCGTCGATGATTTGATTGGCATCTGGGGTGACCCTGGCGTGACGGGAAAGCCAGCAGGCAATGATCTTGCTCGGCGTAAAGCGACGCTGCCGGTGGTAGCGGCACTGAACTCGAAATCCGAAGCAGCGATAGAACTCGCAGCGCTCTATCAATCTAGTGTCGCAATGACAGCGACTGATATCGATCGGGCGGCCGCGCTGATTGAGGTCGCCGGGGGCCGACTGGCCGTGCAGCGATGTGCCGATGAACAGATCCAGGCCGCTGTCGCGGCGCTGCCCGACGCCGTGAGAACCCAAGATCTGATCGCGTTGTCCGAACTGATTTGCCGCCGGGAGCGCTGATGTCCGAGTTCTTTGGCGAACCGGCCGTGCAGGAGCCCGTTGCTGGCGAATTGAAGGTGCTGTTAGCTTCGCCGCGTTCCTTTTGCGCTGGCGTAGAACGCGCTATCGAAGCAGTCGAACGGGTGCTCGACGATGCCGCTGGTCCGGTATATGTGCGCAAGCAAATCGTGCACAACAAAGTTGTGGTTGCCGAGTTGCAGCAGAAAGGTGCGATTTTCGTCGAGGACCTCGATGAGATTCCCGAACCGGCGCCACCGGGGGCGGTCGTGGTGTTCTCCGCGCATGGGGTTTCCCCGGCAGTGCGCGCTTGCGCCCATGAGCGTGGGCTGCGGGTCGTCGACGCGACCTGCCCGCTGGTGGCGAAAGTCCACGCTGAAGCCGCACGTTTTGCCGCCCGTGGTGACACGGTGGTTTTGATCGGGCACGCCGGACATGAGGAGTCCGAAGGCACGCTTGGGGTCGCCCCGCGGTCAACAATATTGGTGCAAACACCCGCCGACGTAGCGGCGCTGGACTTGCCGGAGGGCACCCCGGTGTCGTACCTGACTCAGACAACCCTGGCACTTGATGAAACGGCGGATGTGATCGAGGCGCTGCGTGCCCGGTTTCCCGCGTTGGGCCAACCCCCCTCGGAGGACATCTGCTACGCCACCACGAACAGGCAGCACGCGGTGCAGGCGATTGTCAGTGAGTGCGACGTTGTGTTGGTCATTGGCTCACGTAATTCATCGAATTCGCAGCGTCTGGTCGAGTTGGCCGAGCGAACCGGCACGCCGGCCCATTTGATCGATGGTCCCGACGACATTGTGCCCGAATGGCTGTCCTCGGTCTCGACCGTCGGCATCACCGCGGGTGCGTCGGCGCCTCCACGATTGGTCGAGGAGGTTGTTGATGCGCTGCGCGTACTGGCCCCGATCACGTTGGTGGAGCGCTCGGTGGCGACCGAGACAGTGAGGTTTGCCCTGCCCAAACAGGCGCGCGCGTTATGACGACTGCGATTCGCAACCAACACGGCGACGTGCTTACCGCGATCAGCGGTCCGTGCGACGTTCACGCGCTTCCGGAAGGCCAGCTTCCAGTGCTGGCCGAGCAAATCCGTCGACAACTCATCGAAACAGTGACAGCCACTGGCGGTCATCTCGGCGCTGGACTTGGCGTGGTGGAGTTGACCATCGCTTTGCATCGAGTGTTCACCTCGCCACATGACATCGTGGTGTTCGACACCGGACACCAAAGCTATCCGCACAAGTTGCTCACCGGCCGCGTCAAAGACTTCGCCACGCTGCGCCATGCCGATGGCCTATCGGGGTATCCCAATCGGTGTGAATCGCCACACGACTGGGTTGAGAACTCCCATGCGTCGGTCAGCCTCGCGTGGGTGGACGGCATCGTCAAAGCATTGGCCCTGCAAGGGCAGCACGATCGAGCCGTCGTCGCGGTGATCGGCGACGGTGCTCTCACCGGGGGCGTGGCATGGGAGGGCCTGAATAACCTCGGTGCGGCCGCCCGGCCGGTGATTGTCGTGGTCAATGACAACGGTCGCTCTTACGACCCCACCGCGGGCGCCCTGGCCGCACACCTAAAGCAACTTCGCCTCGGCACATTCAGCGGGTCGAACATATTTGAGGCGATGGGATTTGCCTACATCGGTCCGGTCGATGGACATAACATCGCGGACACATGTGCGGCCTTACGAGCGGCGGTTGCGGCAGCTAGGCCCGTGGTCGTTCACGCAGTGACCGAGAAGGGCCGGGGTTATCGGCCAGCCGAAGCCGACGAGAGCGACCGCATGCACGCCTGCGGCGTGGTCGACGTCGCCACCGGGCGCCCTACTGCACCCAGCCAGCCGAGTTGGACCGATGTGTTCGAGGACGAAATGGTCCGCATCGCCGAGGATCGATGCGACGTTGTCGGGCTGACCGCGGCGATGCGGCTGCCCGCTGGTCTGGGTGCGCTGTCTCGACGATACCCGCATCGGGTGTTCGATTCGGGCATCGCCGAACAACATCTGCTCGCGTCTGCAGCCGGCCTGGCCACCGCGGGAACCCATCCCGTTGTCGCGCTGTACTCCACCTTCTTGCACCGCGCCTTTGACCAACTTCTCCTCGACATCGGGTTGCACCGGTTGCCGGTGACGCTCGTGCTTGACCGGGCCGGAGTTACGGGGCCCGACGGACCAAGCCACCACGGATTGTGGGATCTGGGGCTGCTGGCCTGCGTTCCTGGATTACGGATCGCCTGTCCGCGCGACGCGCCACGGCTGCGACAACAGCTACGTACCGCGGTCGAGATTGCGGGTCCCGCGGCAGTGCGTTTCCCCAAAGGCGCCGTGGGCAAACAGATCACCGCAATACAGACAGTCGGCGGCGTCGATGTCTTGCAGGTACCACCGCCAGCCCTGCGGCGCGACGTGCTGCTGGTTGCGGTGGGCGCCATGAGCCGAGCATGCATAGACGCCGCCCGGTGCCTCAGCGACTGCGGAATCGGGGTAACGGTGGTCGACCCACAATGGATTTGGCCGCTCGATCCGGTTCTCGCCGAACTGGCCAGCCAGCACCACATCGCGGTGTGTGTCGAGGACGCGATTGGCGACTCCGGGATCGGCATGCGCCTCAGCCATCACATCGGCCGAATGGACCCACAAATACGTATGTACACCCAGGCTCTCCCATCGGCATATATTCCACACGCCAGCCGAGACCATATCCTTGCCAGCCACGGGCTGACCGGCCCCGTAATCAGCACAAGGTGCAGGTCACTGCTCAACGCTCTATAAACGCGGCCCGGCCCGCTGGACCCCGCAATCACTACGGAGAAAGAACATGAACACACCTAGCGAGGAAGAATTCATGGCGCTTTCGATGAGCGCGGTTGCAGACACCGTGCGTCTCCGCGGGCCGAAAGTTTGCGTCCTTCCCGTCGATGGCACGCGGCGCTGGTATCAGCTCGAACATGGTCAGCAACACGGCGATTATTTGCAGGCAGCCTTGCATCAATCTATTCGTATCTTCACGATGCTCTTCAGCCACGGCATCGAAACGGTGATCGCGCCGATCTTTGGCGAAGACCTGCTAGATCGCGGTGAGCGATACATCGCGCAGGCAATCGACGGAATGGCATTGGTTGCCAACGACGCGGAGGTTCTGGCGCTATATAAAGAACACAATGTCCGCGTTCATTTTTATGGTGATTATAAAAGACGACTGTCCTCGACCACACAAGGGACTGCTGTCACTGGCCTATTCGATGAACTGATGATCCGCACATCATCCAACTTGGAACACAAACTCTTTTACGGTATTTTCGGCAGCGACGCCGTCGAGGCTGTCGCGCGATCTGCTATCACATGGTACAAGACGCATCGGAAGCCGCCCACGCGAAGAGAAGTTATCGAAGGCTATTACGGAGAATATATTGAGCGAGCCGACATATACATCGGATTCGGACGCTTCACCGTCTTTGATGTCCCCATGCTCTGCTCCGGAAAGACCAGCCTGTATTATACTGCCGCCCCGACCTATTATATGAATGAAACGGTGCTCCGGAGAATACTCTACGATCATATTTATCTTCGCCATTTCCGGCCCAAGCCGGATTATTCAACGATGTCAGACGATCAACTGAATTTGCTGCGCAACAGATATCACGCTCAGCGTGACAGGGTTTTCGGTGTGGGTTGTGTTCACGATGGCATCTGGTTCGCACAGGCCTGAAGGTATGGATAATTTCAGTTTGCTGCTGGCGAAAGCGGCACTGGGCAACGGTATTTCAAGCACGGCCTATGACACGGCGTGGGTTGCCAGGCTGGGGCAGATCGATGATGGACTAGGCGACCTGGCCGTCGACTGGCTTTGTGAGAATCAGCTTTCCGACGGCTCCTGGGGCGCCGCGTTCCCTTTTTGCTACGCGGATCGACTGCTGTCCACCTTGGCGGCCATGATCAGCCTGGTGTCAGGGAACCATCGGCGCACGTACGCAAGACACGTTCAAAAGGGTTTGCTAGCCCTGCAGAACCTGGCCTCTGCTGCCGTCGAAGGCTTCGGACTCGATATGAACGATGCCACAGTCGGGTTTGAGTTGATCGCGCCGACGCTTGTGGCCGAGGCGGAGGAATTTGGCCTTATCACTGGCCACGGGAAATGCATCCTCGGTGAGCTTGCTGGAATGCGCGAGAAGAAGCTTAGAAAACTCGCCGGACAAAGAATTTCGCGGCACATCGCCGCAGCCTTCTCTGTGGAGATGGCTGGTCATGACAGGCTCCACATCCTGGATCCAGATAATCTGCGGGAGACAAACGGATCAGTCATGTATTCGCCGTCGGCGTCGGCGTACTACGCATTATATGTTAAACCCAGAGATAAGCACACCCTGGGCTACATCTCATCGATAATTCAAGCTTCCAATGGCGGCGCACCGGCGTTCTATCAAGCGGAGATTTTCGAGCTCGTTTGGTCGCTCTGGAATCTCTCGCTTATCGAGATAGATTTATCCGATCCAGAGGTCGTTGGCGCATGTCAACCTTATCTTGATCAGGTCGAACAACATTGGCACCCCGGTCGAGGGTTGGGATGGACCGGCTACTCTACGCTGGAAGATTGCGATACTACAAGTGTGGCCTATGAAGTTTTGTCGAAATTCGGAAGGTCCCCGGATCTCGCCGCCGTCTTGAGGTTTGAAGAAGCTGACTGGTTCTGCACCTACTCCCACGAAGTTGGCCCGTCAATATCGACAAATGTCCACGTGCTCGGCGCGCTTAAGCAGGCGGGTTTCGACAAATCTGATCTTCGAGTACAAAAAATTCTTAGTTTCATCCGATCAAGCAAGGAACCTGGGAGCTGCTGCTGGCGAGATAAATGGCACCGATCCGCATACTATACGACCTCGCATCTGATACGTGCTGTCAGTAATTACGATGACGCACTGTGCGCGGAGGCGATTGAGTGGATTCTTGATACCCAGCGGTCCGACGGCTCTTGGGGATTCTTCGACGGTCCGGCCACTGCGGAAGAGACCGCATACTGCATTCAAGCACTGGCGCATTGGCAAAAGCAGGGCGGCGCATTTCTAGGGACACAAATCAGACGAGCGGGTGAGTGGCTATCACGACATTGCAAGCCGCCGTACCCCCCGTTGTGGGTTGCAAAGACACTTTTCTGCTCGGAGACGGTAGTTCGGGCTGGGATTTTGAGCGCGCTGCGGCTGGTCGAGGAGAGCAATCGATGAGGCGTCGACATTGACGTGAAGGTTGACGTCTCTCCGGGGGCGATGAGTTCGTGTTCGGCCACGATGGCCCCGGTGCCCGGCTCGACGACCAGCAGCCCCCCGTGGTCGATGACAATGCTGACGCTGGCCGACCAGCCGGGTGGGCACCGAGTAGCGCGCCGAGCCGTAGCCGGCACACGCGAGCCGGTCGGCCTTGCGGGTCACCGAGGCCGCACTGATCTCCGCGCGCAGCGACGGCAACGGCGCCAACACACAGGTGCTCCACAATGCCGTTGGAGGCCGGATCGGCCGCCTCACACCAATCCGGGCGGAAACCGTAATGCGTGGCGAAACGGACATACTGGGCCGTGGGGACGGACGACCACGTTGGCGACCACCCCGCCCTTCAGACAGCCCGTCCGATCAGCCAGCACTTTGGCCGGGACCCCACCGATCGCGGCCAGCGCCTCGGCGATCATCGCCAGCGTCGTGGAGGCTTTCTGATCGGCGGCAAACCGCACGAACCGCCACCGCGAGAACGCCAGCACCGCGCAGAACACGAACAACCCCGGCGCGGCCTCGGCCCAATCGATCACCAGGTATTCACCCGGCTACCACATCACCGGGCGGCAACCCCGATGATTATCCTTGCGCCACAACGCTTTCTCCTCGGCTACCAGCCGACGGAAGTTCCGCGGCGACCCCTCATAGTGTCAGCGGTCACGCAATTCCCCAGGTTTGAGGGGTTGTCCGTCACGGAATTCCCCACCCTGGCTGTCAGGTAATTCCCCACCCTGGGCGGTGTGTCTGCCGGGTGTGGGCCTCGCACACATGTTCGCTCTTGATCCGTCGGAGTACGGCGGACGAAGGGGCACTGATGGCGAGGAGAGATATCGAGATGTTCGATCTGATCGAGTTGTACACGCATTGGCAGGCTGGTCGCTCACAGGTGCAGTTGTGGCAGTCGCTGGGGATGGATCGTAAGACGATCCGCAAGTATCTGGCCCCGGCGGTCGCCGAGGGCATTGGCCCAGGCGGAGAACCGCTGAGCGCCGAGCAGTGGGCGGCGCGGATCGCGCAGTGGTTTCCCGGACTGGATGATCGCGGCGCGCGGGCATCGACGTGGCCGTTGATCGACCGGCATAGCGACCGGATCAGGACTGGCTGCACGCCGATGTTACGGTCGCCACGATCGCGCAGCGGCTACGTGACGACCATCAGGTCGACGTGTCGGAGTCCTCTGTGCGGCGTTGGGTGGCAATGAATTTCGCCGATGAGGTGGCTCGTGCTCGGGTGAGCGTGCCGCGCGGCGAAGTGCCGCCGGGCAGCGAAGCGCAGATCGACTACGGCCGGTTAGGAATGTGGCTGAACCCGGCCACAGCCAAGCGAGTCGCAGTGTGGGCGTTTGTCATGGTGCTGTCGTGCTCGCGGCACCTGTTCGTTCGCCCTGTGGTCAGGATGGACCAAACCACCTGGTGCACTTGCCATGTCGAGGCATTCGAATTCTTCAATGGTATTCCGGCCCGGCTGGTGTGCGACAACCTCAAGACCGGGGTGGACAAGCCCGACCTATATGACCCGAAGATCAACCGCACCTACGCCGAGCTGGCCGCCCACTACGACTGCTTGATCGACCCGGCCCGGGCGTTCAAGCCCAGGACAAACCTCGTGTCGAGCGGCCGATGCCGTATGTGCGGGATTCGTTCTGGCGGGGCCGCGAGTTCACCTCGCTGGCTCAGATGCAGGGCGAGGCGGCCCGGTGGAGCCGGGAGGTGGCCGGGCTACGACATTCACGGGCCCTCGACGGCGGCCAGCCGCTGCGGGTGTTCGAAGCGATCGAGGCCGATACGTTGAAACCGTTGCCGCGCCACGCGTTCGAACTCACCACCTGGTCTATCGGCACCGTGGGGGTCGATACGCACCTCAAGGTCGGCAAGGCCCTCTACAGCGTGCCATGGCGGCTGATCGGGCGGCGCCTGCACGCCCGCACCGCCGGTGACATCGTGCAGATCTTTGCCCACAACGAGGTCGTCGCCACCCATGTGCGGCGGGCCTCGGGCGCTCCACCGACTTCTCCCACTACCCGCCGGAGAAGGTCGCCTTCGCGATGAAAACCCCACCTGGTGTCGGCACACCGCCGCCCAGGTCGGCCCCGCCTGCGAAGCGGTGATCGCCGAATTCATGCGCGACAACGCGATCCACCACCTGCGCTCGGCGCAAGGAGTGCTCGGGCTGCGCGACAAGCACGGCTGTGATCGGCTCGAAGCCGCCTGCGCCTGCGCGATCGCCGTCGGCGACCCGGCGTATCGGACCATCAAGGGCATCCTGGCCGCCGGCACCGAACACGACGCCACCACCGCCGAACCGGCCACCGGCGCCGCCGCCACTACCGCGGCGTTCCTGCGTGGCCCCGACCAGTTCGCCACCGGCGACACCGGCGGAGTCGGCTGAAAGTCACCCGGGTCCCGGAATCTGACCGAATCACAACCCACATAAGCTATTTCACAAGGAGAACACGACTTCATGGGTATTTGTGACCCCGCGCTGCGCAACGCGCTGCGCACTCTGAAACTGTCGGGCATGCTTGACACCCTCGACGCCCGGCTAGCCCAGACCCGCAACGGCGACTTCGGGCACCTCGAATTCCTGCAAGCACTGTGCGAGGACGAGATCGCCCGCCGCGAATCGGCCGCCCTGACACGGCGCATCCGCCGCGCGAAGTTCGAAGAACAAGCCACCTTCGAATCCTTCGACTTCTCCGCCAACCCGAAACTGCCCGCCGCCATACTGCGCGACCTGGCCGCGCTGCGCTGGCTCGACGCCGGCGAGTCGGTCATCCTCTACGGACCCGTTGGGGTAGGCAAAACCCATGTGGCACAAGCACTCGGGCATGCTGTAGCCCGACGCGGCGGCGACGTCCGTTTCGCCAAAACCTCTCGGATGCTCGCCGACCTCGCCGGCGGGCACGCCGACCGCAGTTGGGGCCAACGCATCCGCGAATACACCAAACCGCTCGTGTTGATTCTTGATGATTTTGCGATGCGCGAGCACACGACCATGCACGCCGACGACCTCTACGAGCTAATCAACGAACGCGCGGTCAGCGGCAAGCCGCTGATCTTGACCTCCAACCGCGCCCCCAACGACTGGTACGGCCTATTCCCGAACCCGGTCGTCGCCGAATCGCTACTCGACAGGATCATCAACAGCAGCTACCAGATCCTCATGGACGGACCCAGCTACCGGCCCCGCAAACGGCCCGGACGCAGCGTCAGCTAGACAACGCCACCGCGGGCACGGTACACATACCATCGAGGCCCGCACCTGGGGAATTCCGTGACGGCAGCCCTGGGGAATTACGTGACGGTCGACATCATAGCCGGCAGCCTTCGCGATCGGCAACAACCGCTTGGCCGAGATCCGGCCCCGCGACTTGGCCACCCGCTCAGCGACCACGTCGGCGCACCGCATCGAAATTGCGCGCCCGCGGCTCCCGCGCCGGCACACATCCCGAAATCGCCTGCACTTCGGAACCTCTCATGAGCTTGCCGGCTGAACATCACGGCCTGAACTTTGACCGATCCAACGCTGTTACATTGCTCCATCTCCGATGGAGTGGGCTTGCCTGTTGTCGCCATGCTCGGCTCTAGTGACGTTGTCGTGGGTTCTTCGACCGGTGGGGATCCGAGCGGGCGAAACTGCTCACCCATCGCGCCGACGGTGCCGAAAGGCCCCAAAGGCGGTGATCTGCCCGCTCGATCAACCCGATGCTGACGTGTCGGCCGGGGTTGGGCCGTCGCAGCGCACTCGTTGCAGTTTGCTGGGCGAAGCGTCTTGGCGATGTCCGCTCGTCATCCGTCATCCTAGTTCTGCCTTGCAGACACCTGCCTCGTCCAGGATCGCTGCAAGGCTGGACAAATCGCGCACGACGCCCTCTCGCGGTTCCCCGCAGCGATCCACGAGGTATGCGCGCATACCGGCGCACCGCGCGGCCTCGACCCAGGGAGCGACGTTGTCGAAGAACAGGCACGATGTCGTCGCAACGCCTAGGGCCTCCGCAATCGCTCGATAGGCCCGTGGGTCGGGCTTGGCTGCCCCGATCATCTGGGAGCTCAGCGCGACGTCGACGAGATCATCCAGAGCGGCCCTCAGCAGCATGCGGCGCGGGCTCACCAACATGCTGTTGTTCGTGAGAACGCCGACTTTGAGTCCGCGCCGCCGCGCCTCCTCCAACGCTGGCCGCGCGTCTGTGTACCCCTCAGCAAACACTGTGTAATCGAGCCGCACCAGCTCGTCATGTGCCTTAGGGCCAAGCCGGAGTTCGCGCGCAACGTTCGACAGAAATGCGCGAATTTGCTCGAATTCGTCGATCTCGTCGTCGATGGCTCGCCCGGCGCGCCAGGCATGCCAGCGGTGTCCCAGCTCGTCCATCGGCAGGCGCGTGATACGCCGGAGCTCGTCCTGCGCGCGCTCCCAATCGAAGCTAATGAGCACGCCGTCACGGTCAAAAATAGCCGCGTGGATATTCAACCTGTCCTCCATTTACGGGCCGTGATTGCGTGCATGAACATGCTGGCGATGCGGTCCGCCGCGACCCTCATCACGACGTTCGCATTGTCTTTCCCCAGGGCCGCAATGGTAGTCAAATAGGCCCCAAGATCGAACCCTGCGTCCATGGCGGCTCGCGTCACCGCTGCTTCGAGGTTGTCTAGGTCGTCGTACATGGGAATCTTTTCGGTGGCAGTCAACCCGATGATGGACTGACCACGGGTGAGCGAATCTCCCTCGGTAACCACCTTTACGCAGGCTGGGCGGACGTCGAGTCCGACCGATGGGACCGCAGCGTAGACGGCAGCGACGACGTCCGGTAGGCCGAGCTGCCCCTCCGCCATAGTGGACATGACGGTGGCGTAGCGCGACAGCGGGCCGGCTAGGAAGCGCGCCGCGGGCGAATCGGCGGCACAGAGCGCGTGGACTTCCTCGTCGGTGAGGACGAACTCTGCGTGCGCGTCGCGCACGATGAGCTCAACCGGGAGCGCCTGGGCCAGGACCTCTGCTGCGCTTTCCGGATCCTGCCAGAAATTCATCTCGGCAACGGGCGTGATGGAGCCTCCCACCTTCGCGCCACCGAGCACGACGATTTGGGAAAAGCCATGCAGCACACCTGGATCCGCGGCAGATACAGCTGCGAGGTTGGTGAGCGGACCAAGTGTCAACAGAATGGCGTCGGGATGCGATCGAAGGACGTCGCGATAAAAGCGGGCGACGTTGCGATCGCGCGGGGTGAAATTGTTTCGCGGCGCGAACCCCCACAGCCCATCGTCGCCGTGCAGTAACGCGCCGAGGTGACTTTGTGGCCGTGCGCGGGGCACCGCAGCACCGACAGCGATTGGAACGTCGCTATGCCCTAGGCAGTCGAGGAGGGCGAAGACGTTTGATGCGGCATTCTCGACGGATGTGTTGCCGAAGACAGTGCTGACACCTATGACTTCGACGGATGGCTCAGCGCTGACCAGCAGCCAGGCCAGGGCGGCCGCGTCGTCCACTCCCATATCGGTGTCGACCAAGATTTGCCTAATGGACCCGGTCCTCCAAAATTACCAACGGATGGTGTCTTGAAGAGAATTGAAGCATTTAAGGTGCCGCGTGACTCGTGGAAAATTCATTCGTCGCCCTTGTCGCCGGGCGATCGGAACGATGTCAACACGAGAGAGGGCAAGGCGAACCCACCCCCGTGGAGCGTGTGGAGGCGCGTGGGCTGCAGCGCCATGTGCAACAGACAGGCGGGCCAGCGTGACGCGGACGCCGGTCGCGGTCAGTACAGTGGCGCGGCTGGTGCGCGGCGTGGGATGTCGACGCGGCGAGTGCGATCGTCGGGTCTTGGTCGGATACTCCCGCTGGCGTCTTGACACCCGTGCGTTCGACCGCGTTTGCCGCCAGATAGCCATGCCGACAGGTGGCCGGGACCTTCGGCAACGCTTTCTTGTCGCTCGTCTTGTGCCGAACCCGGCGTACCCGAAGGTCGTACGCAACGTCGAGGAGGCGCGCAGACGATCTGGTCTCCGCATCGGAGACGCATGTGCCGAACACTACTTGGGTGCCGGCGCGCTGCCGATGTAGTGGACCGCTCGCAACGCAACCCATGGCCAGCCGGGATTTGGCGGACACCGTGATCTAAGGCATACTGTTCAGGTTGCCCTGCGCCAGGTTTGTGCCTGGTCGGGCATACGACCAGCGCCCACAACGGGCGCGTCCGGTCCCAACCTTGGAGTGCGGCCAATTTTGGCCTTGAAATGAGCGCGACAGGGCTGCGTGCGGGCGACACGCCCGAGCGCGGGGGCCGGTGGACCTACGACAGGAAAACAGCGGCGCAGTATCCGGCGCAACGCTAAGTCGGTCCAGATGGGCCGGGCTGAGCGGCGCGCTGGGGGAAACCGGCCCGGACACGGGCCTCAAGTTGGAGTGAGGTAGGAGAAGCGTGGCGGGACAGAAGATCCGCATCAGGCTCAAGGCCTACGACCATGAGGCTATTGACGCTTCGGCGCGCAAGATCGTCGAAACCGTCGTTCGCACCGGTGCCAGCGTCGTGGGTCCGGTGCCGCTGCCGACCGAGAAGAACGTGTATTGCGTCATCCGCTCTCCGCACAAGTACAAGGACTCGCGAGAGCATTTCGAAATGCGCACTCACAAGCGGCTGATCGACATCCTCGATCCGACGCCGAAGACCGTCGACGCCCTGATGCGCATCGACCTTCCGGCAAGTGTCGACGTCAACATCCAGTAGGAGCTCGGCGAGCAATGGCAATACAGGGTAATTTCCCCGGCAGGCGGGGCATTCTCGGTACCAAGCTGGGCATGACGCAGGTGTTCGACGAGAACAACAGGGTTGTCCCGGTGACCGTGGTCAAGGCCGGGCCCAATGTGGTGACCCGCATCCGCACGCCCGAGCGCGACGGCTACAGCGCCGTCCAGCTGGCTTATGGCGAGATCAGCCCGCGCAAGGTCAACAAGCCGCTCACCGGCCAGTACAACGCTGCGGGCGTCAACCCGCGTCGCCACCTGGTCGAGCTGCGTCTGGAAACCCCGGAGGCGGCGGCCGAATACGAGGTCGGCCAGGAGCTGACGGCCGAGATCTTCGCCGACGGCAGCTACGTCGACGTGACCGGAACCTCGAAGGGTAAAGGCTTCGCCGGCACCATGAAGCGGCACGGCTTCCGCGGCCAGGGCGCCAGCCACGGCGCCCAGGCGGTGCACCGCCGGCCGGGTTCCATCGGCGGGTGTGCCACTCCGGCACGGGTGTTCAAGGGCACCCGGATGGCCGGCCGCATGGGCAACGACCGGGTGACCGTCCAGAACCTGTTGGTGCACAAGGTCGATGCCGAGAAGGGCGTGTTGCTGATCAAGGGTGCGGTCCCTGGCCGCACCGGTGGACTCGTGATGGTCCGCAGCGCGATCAAACGGGGTGAGAACTGATGGCTGCCAAGAATGCCCTGAAGATCGACGTCAAGACGCCGGACGGCAAGGTCGAGGGCTCCATTGAGCTGCCGGCCGAATTGTTCGACGTCCCGGCGAACATCGCGCTGATGCACCAGGTGGTCACCGCTCAGCGGGCGGCCGCCCGCCAGGGGACGCACTCGACCAAGACGCGCGGCGACGTCAGTGGCGGCGGCCGTAAGCCCTACCGGCAGAAGGGGACCGGTCGCGCCCGCCAGGGTTCGACGCGGGCCCCGCAGTTCACCGGCGGCGGCGTCGTGCATGGTCCCCAACCGCGCGACTACAGCCAGCGCACACCCAAGAAGATGATCGCCGCGGCGCTGCGCGGGGCGCTCTCCGACCGGGCACGCAACGGGCGCATCCACGCGGTCACCGAGTTGGTCCCCGGCCAAACCCCTTCCACGAAGAGCGCCAAGGCATTTCTGGGCACGCTGACGGATCGCAAGCAGGTGCTGGTGGTCATCGGGCGCAGCGACGAGACGGGCGCTAAGAGCGTGCGCAACCTGCCGGGTGTGCACCTCTTGGCGCCCGACCAGCTCAACACCTATGACGTGCTGCGCGCCGACGACGTGGTGTTCAGCGTTGAGGCCCTCAACGCCTACATAGAGGCGAACACCACGACATCCGAGGAGGTTTCGGCCTGATGGCGACGCTCGTTGATCCCCGCGACATCATCCTGGCCCCGGTGATCTCGGAGAAGTCCTACGGGCTGCTCGACGACAATGTGTACACGTTCGTGGTGCACCCCGATTCGAACAAGACGCAGATCAAGATCGCGGTCGAGAAGATCTTCGCTGTCAAGGTCGCATCGGTGAATACCGCGAACCGGCAGGGCAAGCGTAAGCGCACCCGATCCGGGTACGGCAAGCGCAAAAACACCAAGCGCGCCATCGTCACCCTGGCGCCGGGCAGCAAGCCGATCGACCTGTTCGGGCCACCGGCCTAGCCCGGTGACGATGCGAGGGACGAAGCGATGAGGAGGAGCTGGGCAATTCAGCCAAGTCCGAGCGTGAGAGAAAGACCTGATTAGACATGGCAATTCGCAAGTACAAGCCGACGACCCCCGGTCGTCGTGGCGCCAGCGTGTCCGATTTCGCCGAGATCACCCGGTCAACTCCGGAGAAGTCCCTGGTTCGCCCGCTGCACAATCGCGGCGGCCGCAACGCGCAGGGGCGGATCACCACCCGTCACCAGGGTGGTGGCCACAAGCGCGCCTACCGGGTCATCGACTTCCGCCGCAACGACAAAGACGGTGTCAACGCGAAGGTCGCGCATATCGAGTACGACCCAAACCGCACCGCGAACATCGCGTTGCTCCACTACCTCGATGGCGAGAAGCGCTACATCATTGCACCGCAGGGACTCTCGCAGGGTGATGTGGTGGAATCGGGCGCCAACGCCGACATCAAGCCGGGCAACAACCTGCCCTTGCGCAATATCCCGGCCGGCACCTTGATCCACGCCGTGGAGCTGCGGCCGGGGGGCGGCGCCAAGCTCGCGCGGTCGGCTGGGTCGAGCATCCAGTTGCTCGGCAAGGAGGCCAGCTACGCGTCGCTGCGGATGCCCAGCGGTGAGATCCGCCGGGTCGATGTGCGTTGCCGCGCCACGGTGGGCGAGGTAGGCAACGCCGAGCAGGCAAACATCAATTGGGGCAAGGCCGGTCGTATGCGCTGGAAGGGCAAGCGCCCGTCGGTCCGCGGTGTGGTCATGAACCCGGTGGACCACCCGCATGGCGGCGGTGAGGGTAAGACCTCCGGCGGCCGGCACCCGGTCAGCCCGTGGGGCCAGCCGGAGGGCCGTACACGCAAGCCGAACAAAGCCAGCAACAAGCTCATCGTCCGCCGCCGGCGCACCGGCAAGAAGCACTCGCGGTAGCGCGCGGTGAGGATGCAGTGGGGGTACCCCAGCCGCTGCCGCGCAGCGGCGAGGGGGACGCGCAGCTCGATGAGGAGGAGCCGTGCAAATGAAGAAGTCGAGGAGTAGCCAAGCATGCCACGCAGCCTGAAGAAGGGCCCGTTCGTCGACGACCATCTACTCAAGAAGGTCGACGTACAGAACGAGAAGAACACCAAGCAGGTCATCAAGACCTGGTCGCGGCGCTCGACCATCATTCCCGACTTCATCGGCCACACCTTTGCCGTGCACGACGGACGCAAGCATGTCCCGGTCTTCGTCACCGAGGCGATGGTGGGTCACAAACTCGGCGAATTCGCGCCGACGCGCACCTTCAAGGGGCACATCAAGGACGACCGGAAGGCCAAACGGCGATGACTAGCACTACCGAATTTCCCTCGGCGGTCGCCAAAGCACGGTTCGTGCGGGTGTCGCCGAGAAAGGCGCGTCGGGTCATCGACCTGGTGCGTGGCCGGTCGGTGTCCGACGCGCTGGACATCCTGCGCTGGGCGCCGCAGGCCGCCAGTGAGCCGGTGGCCAAGGTGATCGCCAGCGCTGCGGCCAACGCACAGAACAACAACGGGCTGGACCCGGCGACGTTGGTCGTCGCCACGGTCTACGCCGACGAGGGTCCGACCGCCAAGCGCATTCGTCCGCGCGCCCAGGGGCGTGCATTCCGGATCCGTAGACGGACCAGCCATATCACGGTGGTGGTGGAAAGCCGGCCGACCAAGGATCAGCGTTCGGCGAAGTCGTCGCGGGCCCGCCGCGCGGAGGGCAGCAAGGCCGCCGCGAAAGCACCGGCGAAAAAAGCGGCCACGAAGGCACCCGCCAAGAAGGTCCCCGGCAGCTCAGGCGCTAAGAAGGCGCCCGCCAAGAAGGCACCTGCAAAGAAGGCTGCGCCAAGTTCGGGCGCCAAACCAGCTGAGGCTTCTGAAGCGAAGGGAGGCTCAGACTAGTGGGCCAAAAGATCAATCCGCACGGCTTCCGGCTGGGCATCACCACCGACTGGAAGTCGCGCTGGTATGCCGACAAGCAGTACGCCGAGTACGTCAAGGAGGACGTTGCGATCCGACGTCTGCTGTCCAGCGGCCTCGAGCGCGCCGGGATCGCCGACGTGGAGATCGAGCGGACCCGCGACCGGGTCCGGGTGGACATCCACACCGCCCGTCCGGGCATCGTCATCGGCCGCCGCGGCACCGAGGCCGACCGTATCCGTGCCGACCTGGAGAAGCTGACCGGCAAGCAGGTCCAGCTCAACATCCTCGAAGTCAAAAACCCGGAATCGCAAGCACAACTGGTGGCCCAGGGGGTCGCCGAGCAGTTGAGCAACCGGGTGGCATTCCGCCGCGCGATGCGCAAGGCCATTCAGTCGGCAATGCGTCAGTCCAACGTCAAGGGCATCCGGGTACAGTGCTCGGGCCGCCTCGGTGGTGCCGAGATGAGCCGCTCGGAGTTTTACCGCGAGGGACGCGTCCCGCTGCATACCCTGCGCGCAGACATCGACTACGGCCTGTACGAGGCCAAGACCACCTTCGGCCGGATCGGCGTGAAGGTGTGGATCTACAAGGGCGACATCGTCGGCGGCAAACGCGAATTGGCCGCCGCCGCGCCAGCCGGTGCCGAACGTCCGCGCCGCGAGCGGCCGTCGGGCACGCGTCCGCGTCGCAGCGGCGCCTCGGGCACCACGGCGACTGGCACCGACGCCGGACGCGCCGCAGGCGGCGAGGAAAGCACTGAAACCGCCGCGCCGGCGGTGCATGGTGGGACCGGGGCGGCCGTTGAAGCGCAGAGCACGGAGAGCTGAATCATGTTGATACCCCGCAAGGTCAAGCACCGCAAGCAACACCATCCCCGTCAGCGCGGTATCGCCAGCGGCGGCACGACGGTCAACTTTGGTGACTACGGCATCCAGGCGCTTGAGCACGCCTACGTCACTAACCGGCAGATCGAGTCGGCCCGTATCGCCATCAACCGGCACATCAAGCGTGGCGGCAAGGTGTGGATCAACATCTTCCCGGACCGCCCGCTGACCAAAAAGCCCGCCGAGACGCGCATGGGTTCGGGCAAGGGCTCACCGGAGTGGTGGGTGGTCAACGTCAAGCCGGGGCGGATCCTGTTCGAGCTCAGCTACCCCAATGAAGGGGTAGCCCGGGCGGCGCTCACCCGCGCGATCCACAAGCTGCCGATCAAGGCACGCATCGTCACCCGAGAGGAGCAGTTCTGATGGCAGTGGGAATCTCACCTGGCGAACTGCGTGAACTCACCGACGAGGAGCTGATGGAGCGCCTGCGCGAATCCAAGGAAGAGCTGTTCAATCTGCGCTTCCAGATGGCGACCGGCCAGCTTAACAACAACCGCCGGCTCCGTACGGTGCGTCAGCAAATCGCGCGCGTCTACACCGTGTTGCGCGAACGAGAACTGGGTCTGGCTTCTGGGCCCGGTGGTGCCCCCGAGAAGGAAGCGTAAAGGAATCGTGATGGCAGAGGCTAAGACTGGCGCGAAAGTGGCCCCCGCTGCGAAGAAGTCCGCGGTCAAGAAGGCTGCACCCAAGGCCGCCGCGCCCAAGGACTCCGCGCCGGAGGACAAGGGCCCCAAGCACACTCCGCGCACCCCGAAGCCGCGCGGCCGTCGCAAGACCCGCATCGGCTACGTGGTGAGCGACAAGATGCAGAAGACCATCGTCGTCGAGCTGGAAGACCGGGTGCGGCACCCGCTCTACGGCAAGATCATCCGTACCACCAAGAAGGTCAAGGCGCACGACGAGGACAGCGTCGCCGGCATCGGCGACCGTGTCTCGCTGATGGAGACACGTCCGCTGTCGGCAACCAAACGCTGGCGGCTCGTGGAGATCCTAGAGAAGGCCAAGTAGCGTCCGGCGAATTGGGGGCACCCCCGCTTGCGAGCAGACGCGAAAACCCCCGCACGCCCGGCGTGTCGGCGGTTTTCGCGTCTGCTCGCCAAACCAGAGGTTGCGTCCTCGATGCCCCTCTGCCAGGACGACGATCTGGTCGAATGAGCCGCAGCGCCCCCTCACTCAAGCGGCGGGTAGCGCGGAACGATCGCCTCCGGGGCCGGGGCGGCGCCGTCAGTGAATAGTGTTCGGCCTCAATGGCGATGGGAATCTCGCCTCCGAAGTGAGACGAGATTCCCACTGCGGCCCCTGGTCGGGGGATGCGTCGCAACGATCCGCTGTGAGAACAGTCATGGCTGACGTCGGTGTCACGGGTGCCGCTTGGCCTGCAACCACCGCGTTGCTTCAGGATCAGCTGTTGTCAGAACCAGCCCGGCCTGCGCGAGTTCGTCGCGCACTGTCGCAGGGCTGACTTGTTCGAAGGTCACCGGCTGGCGCCAGAGCCTGCCATCGGCCGCCAGTGTGAATTCACCGTCGCAGAGGCCATCGCGGTTGGAACGGATGGTCAAAGTCGTCGTTATGGCCCCGATCGTGGTGGTGTCAGTCCAGCCCGCCGGCCGCGCGGCGAGCAGCGAGGGTGGTGTCCACTGAATGATGGCCTGCCCGCTCGGCGCGACGTGGAAGCCCACCGTCGCCAGCACCGATCTGCGCAGTTCAGTGCCCAGATAGTTGACCATATTGCCGATCAGCAGGACGGCATCAAACTTCTCGGGTAGCCGGAGGTCCTCGATGCGGGCCTGAACCTTTTGTGCGTAGCGGATATTCGCCAGCATGTCAGGCGAATCGTCGACAGCGGTAACCCGGTGACCGATCTGGGCGAGCGGGTCGGCGATACGTCCGGTGCCGGCGCCTAGGTCGAGCACCGAACTGTTGGGTGTCAGCAGCGACCGGATGTGCTCGACTTCACCCAGCGAGGGCAACCGACGGTAGATCTCGACCAAAGTGCCGTCGGCTGCTATCACGCTGGCATCGCCCGCTCTCGGGTCGTCAGACATCGAGATAGTCCTGTGGGCTCGCCGTCATGTTGTCGACGCTACTCCACGGCGAGCGGTTGTTTGCCCCGCGCGAGCGCGAAGATAGCCGAACCAAGAAGCAACCGGTTGGTGAGCCAGTTGTGAAGGGGGATGGGGTATCCGGTCCAGCGGATCGGGGCGGATCCCAGGGCATTGGTGTGGGGGTGTCGGTCAACGTTTGTCCCCCGATCGTAGGACACAAAAGACACGCCGAAATCCACCGGTCGGTGGACGGCGCTTGCCGAATCGCGTGGCTAACGTTAGCGGCCTAGTGACTCGCATCACATCCGACTTGCGATCGCAATGGTGCGGTCGACGGATCGACACAAGGAGCAAACGCATGTCCCACGAAAATTTGTTCTGCGAGAACGAGGTCGCGTACTCGATCTTCTTCTACAAGGCCGACGACACCGTCGAATGAGCCAGACTGCCCCCCATGCGGATTGCGGTCATCGATCATCCTTTTGGGGGTGACGTGCGGGCGGGGATCCCGCCGCAAGGACACGAGACCCCCGCCGCCGGGCGTTGGGCGTTGTCGCGGACCGGCCCGCGCCGGTTCGGCACGTAGCGTATCTGGCTGCCGAGAGGCCATCCAGCTCGCCGGTTTGGAAGGCCATGGCGAGCTGGTCTTTTGCCCTGACACGACAGCCTAGCGGTGGGTGAGGAGCTGTTGACGATGAGCGCGGCAACCGTCGGTCCACCAATCGTAGGACAAAGGTTTCCTCCGTCGATATCCGCTGGTGGATGGACAGCGGTGGCCAATTGTGCTGCTACGTTGGCGACGAGCTGGTTTGCCCAGTCCCCTTGTCTTAGGCGAGTGCCGCAATGGTGTCAGCGGTCACGCAATTCCCCAGGTTTGAGGGGTTGTCCGTCACGGAATTCCCCACCCTGGCTGTCAGGTAATTCCCCACCCTGGGCGGTGTGTCTGCCGGGTGTGGGCCTCGCACACATGTTCGCTCTTGATCCGTCGGAGTACGGCGGACGAAGGGGCACTGATGGCGAGGAGAGATATCGAGATGTTCGATCTGATCGAGTTGTACACGCATTGGCAGGCTGGTCGCTCACAGGTGCAGTTGTGGCAGTCGCTGGGGATGGATCGTAAGACGATCCGCAGTATCTGGCCCCGGCGGTCGCCGAGGGCATTGGCCCAGGCGGAGAACCGCTGAGCGCCGAGCAGTGGGCGGCGCGGATCGCGCAGTGGTTTCCCGGACTGGATGATCGCGGCGCGCGGGCATCGACGTGGCCGTTGATCGACCGGCATAGCGACCGGATCAAGGACTGGCTGCACGCCGATGTTACGGTCGCCACGATCGCGCAGCGGCTACGTGACGACCATCAGGTCGACGTGTCGGAGTCCTCTGTGCGGCGTTGGGTGGCAATGAATTTCGCCGATGAGGTGGCTCGTGCTCGGGTGAGCGTGCCGCGCGGCGAAGTGCCGCCGGGCAGCGAAGCGCAGATCGACTACGGCCGGTTAGGAATGTGGCTGAACCCGGCCACAGCCAAGCGAGTCGCAGTGTGGGCGTTTGTCATGGTGCTGTCGTGCTCGCGGCACCTGTTCGTTCGCCCTGTGGTCAGGATGGACCAAACCACCTGGTGCACTTGCCATGTCGAGGCATTCGAATTCTTCAATGGTATTCCGGCCCGGCTGGTGTGCGACAACCTCAAGACCGGGGTGGACAAGCCCGACCTATATGACCCGAAGATCAACCGCACCTACGCCGAGCTGGCCGCCCACTACGACTGCTTGATCGACCCGGCCCGGGCGTTCAAGCCCAAGGACAAACCTCGTGTCGAGCGGCCGATGCCGTATGTGCGGGATTCGTTCTGGCGGGGCCGCGAGTTCACCTCGCTGGCTCAGATGCAGGGCGAGGCGGCCCGGTGGAGCCGGGAGGTGGCCGGGCTACGACATTCACGGGCCCTCGACGGCGGCCAGCCGCTGCGGGTGTTCGAAGCGATCGAGGCCGATACGTTGAAACCGTTGCCGCGCCACGCGTTCGAACTCACCACCTGGTCTATCGGCACCGTGGGGGTCGATACGCACCTCAAGGTCGGCAAGGCCTCTACAGCGTGCCATGGCGGCTGATCGGCGGCGCCTGCACGCCCGCACCGCCGGTGACATCGTGCAGATCTTTGCCCACAACGAGGTCGTCGCCACCCATGTGCGGCGGGCCTCGGGCGCTCCACCGACTTCTCCCACTACCCGCCGGAGAAGGTCGCCTTCGCGATGAAAACCCCACCTGGTGTCGGCACACCGCCGCCCAGGTCGGCCCCGCCTGCGAAGCGGTGATCGCCGAATTCATGCGCGACAACGCGATCCACCACCTGCGCTCGGCGCAAGGAGTGCTCGGGCTGCGCGACAAGCACGGCTGTGATCGGCTCGAAGCCGCCTGCGCCTGCGCGATCGCCGTCGGCGACCCGGCGTATCGGACCATCAAGGGCATCCTGGCCGCCGGCACCGAACACGACGCCACCACCGCCGAACCGGCCACCGGCGCCGCCGCCACTACCGCGGCGTTCCTGCGTGGCCCCGACCAGTTCGCCACCGGCGACACCGGCGGAGTCGGCTGAAAGTCACCCGGGTCCCGGAATCTGACCGAATCACAACCCACATAAGCTATTTCACAAGGAGAACACGACTTCATGGGTATTTGTGACCCGCGCTGCGCAACGCGCTGCGCACTCTGAAACTGTCGGGCATGCTTGACACCCTCGACGCCCGGCTAGCCCAGACCCGCAACGGCGACTTCGGGCACCTCGAATTCCTGCAAGCACTGTGCGAGGACGAGATCGCCCGCCGCGAATCGGCCGCCCTGACACGGCGCATCCGCCGCGCGAAGTTCGAAGAACAAGCCACCTTCGAATCCTTCGACTTCTCCGCCAACCCGAAACTGCCCGCCGCCATACTGCGCGACCTGGCCGCGCTGCGCTGGCTCGACGCCGGCGAGTCGGTCATCCTCTACGGACCCGTTGGGGTAGGCAAAACCCATGTGGCACAAGCACTCGGGCATGCTGTAGCCCGACGCGGCGGCGACGTCCGTTTCGCCAAAACCTCTCGGATGCTCGCCGACCTCGCCGGCGGGCACGCCGACCGCAGTTGGGGCCAACGCATCCGCGAATACACCAAACCGCTCGTGTTGATTCTTGATGATTTTGCGATGCGCGAGCACACGACCATGCACGCCGACGACCTCTACGAGCTAATCAACGAACGCGCGGTCAGCGGCAAGCCGCTGATCTTGACCTCCAACCGCGCCCCCAACGACTGGTACGGCCTATTCCCGAACCCGGTCGTCGCCGAATCGCTACTCGACAGGATCATCAACAGCAGCTACCAGATCCTCATGGACGGACCCAGCTACCGGCCCCGCAAACGGCCCGGACGCAGCGTCAGCTAGACAACGCCACCGCGGGCACGGTACACATACCATCGAGGCCCGCACCTGGGGAATTCCGTGACGGCAGCCCTGGGGAATTACGTGACGGTCGACAGCAATGGTGGGTGGGCGAGCCTGTACCGCGAAGGAGGTGATTGCATGTCCCACGAAACCCTATTCGGCGAAGCAGAGGCCGCCTACTCCCTCCCCATTTTCCAGGCTGACGTCATGGCTGACTGAGGCTTAACGGTGGGACCTCGTCGCCATTGGCAAGATGAGGTCCCACCTGGCTTCGCGAGGTTTTCGGCAGCGAGTTGAGAAGCGAGAGGGACGCGCGATGAAGAGGGCGGCGTTGGGTGGCACCCTGCTCGTGGTTGCTTCGACAGCCCGGGCCGGGCAGCACGTAATGACCGCGACGGTGGCGACTAACCGGCTGGGCTGGCCTCACCCGGAAGTTGCCGCGTGCTTATGGGGTGCGACCCTATAGTGCTATGAGCGCTACTGGCCCGGCGGCGGCTTCGCTGTCCGGGATCGATCTGACCGATCCGAACAACTTTGCGGATGGGTTCCCGCACAACGTCTTCGAGATCCATCGCCGGCAAGCGCCGGTGTTCTGGCATCAGCCGACCGAGCACACACCCGACGGCGAAGGCTTCTGGTCGGTGGCCAGTTATGCAGAAACCGTTGCGGTGCTGCGTGATCCGGTCACCTTCTCCTCGGTCACCGGTGGTGAGCGACCATTCGGCGGCACGTTGCTGCAGGATATGTCGGTCGCCGGCCAGGTTCTCAATATGATGGACGACCCGCGGCATGCCGACATCCGACGGTTGGTCAGCTCGGGTCTGGGTCCACGAATGATTGGGCGCATCGAAGACGACCTGCGCCACCGGGCTCGCCAACTGCTCGATCGGATCGAACCTGGCGTTGCGTTCGACTTCGCCGTCGACATCGCCCCCGATCTGCCGATGCGGACGATCTGCATCCTGCTAGGCGTCCCGGAGAGCGACCGGCATTGGCTCCTGGAGGAGTTCGAAGAGGGTTTCGACTTCCGCGGCTCTCAAACGGCCTATGTCTCATGGGTGTTCGGCGAGCACGCCGAATCGCGGAGGGACAGCTACGGCCGGGAGCTGATCGCGCGCAAACGCGCCGAACCGGCCGATGACATGCTGTCGATCGTCGTCAATGCCACCATCGACGATCCCGACGCGCCCGTCCTGTCCGACACCGAGCTGTATCTGTTTTTCCATCAGCTGTTCAGCGCGGGCACCGACACCACCCGCAATGCGATTGCCGGCGGGCTGCTCGCTCTTGCCGAACGGCCGGACCAGTGGCGGCGGCTGCGTCGCGAACCGGAGCTGCTGCCGTCGGCGATCGAGGAGATCGTGCGGTGGACGACGCCGTCGCCGTCGAAGCGGCGGACGGCCACCCGTCCGGTCACGCTGGGTGGCCAGCCGATCGAAGCGGGTCAGAAGGTGTTGGTGTGGGAGGGCTCGGCAAACCGCGACGCGAGCGTGTTCGACCGGGCGGACGAGTTCGACGTCACCCGGAAACCCAACCCGCACCTGGGTTTCGGCCAAGGTGTGCACTATTGCCTGGGCGCCAACCTGGCCCGGCTGGAGCTGCGGGTGTTCTTCGGGGAACTGCTGCCCCGCTTCGAGCACATTCGAGTCGTGGCGCCCGTCGAATGGGCGGGCAGCAACCGCCGCAACGCGGTGCGGCACATGATCGTGGAGCTGCGCTGACAGCACCGCCCAGATCACGGCGTCTCAGGCAATTCTGAGGTCGGCTGGCTACCCTGTCGGCGGGTGTAGTGTGCGCGGTGTTCGGCAGTTAAGTCCACTACGGGAGTGAGGCTGGCGATGACGACGGGGTCGACGGAGTTTAGCGGCAACATCAAGCTGGATATTCGCGACTCGGAGCCGGATTGGGGTCCGTACGCCGCGCCGACCGCGCCGCAGAATTCTCCGAACATCCTCTATCTGGTCTGGGACGATGTCGGCATCGCGACCTGGGACTGCTTCGGCGGCCTGGTTGAGATGCCCGCGATGTCGCGGATCGCCGAATGCGGTGTGCGGTTGTCGCAATTTCACACGACCGCGTTGTGCTCGCCGACGCGGGCGTCGCTGTTGACCGGTCGAAACGCCACCACCGTGGGCATGGCCACCATCGAAGAGTTCACCGACGGTTTTCCCAATTGCAACGGCCGTATCCCGGCCGACACCGCCTTGCTGTCGGAGGTGTTGGTCGAACGCGGCTACAACACCTACTGCGTCGGCAAGTGGCACCTGACGCCGCTGGAAGAGTCCAGCATGGCGTCGACCAGGCGGCACTGGCCGACCTCGCGCGGTTTCGAGCGGTTCTACGGGTTCATGGGCGGCGAGACCGACCAGTGGTATCCCGATCTGGTGTACGACAACCACCCGGTGAACCCGCCCGGCACGCCCGAGGACGGGTATCACCTGTCCAAGGACATCGCCGACAAGACGATCGAGTTCATCCGTGATGCCAAAGTGATCGCGCCCGACAAGCCGTGGTTCAGCTACGTGTGCCCGGGTGCGGGCCACGCGCCCCATCACGTCTTCAAAGGCTGGGCCGACCGCTACGCCGGCAAGTTCGACATGGGCTACGAGCGCTACCGCGAGGTCGTGCTGGAAAAGCAGAAGTCGATGGGGATCCTGCCGCCGGACACCGAACTGTCACCCATCAACCCATATCTCAACGTCAAAGGTCCCTCGGGTGAGTCGTGGCCGCTGCAGGACACGGTGCGGCCGTGGGATTCGCTGGGCGACGAAGAGAAGAAGCTGTTCACCCGGATGGCCGAGGTGTTCGCCGGCTTCCTGAGTTATACCGACGCCCAGATCGGCCGCATCCTGGACTACCTCGAGGAATCCGGGCAGCTGGATAACACCATCATCGTCGTGATCTCGGACAACGGCGCCAGCGGCGAAGGTGGACCCAACGGATCGGTCAACGAGGGCAAGTTCTTCAACGGCTACATCGACACCGTCGAAGAGAGCATGAAGCTCTTCGACCACCTCGGTGGGCCGCAGACCTACAACCACTACCCGATCGGGTGGGCGATGGCCTTCAACACGCCCTACAAGCTGTTCAAGCGCTACGCCTCGCATGAGGGCGGCATCGCTGATCCGGCAATCATCTCGTGGCCCAACGGAATAACCGCCCACGGCGAGGTCCGCGACAACTACGTCAACGTCTGTGACATCACGCCGACCGTGTACGACCTGCTGGGCATGACCCCGCCGCAGACCGTTAAGGGTATTGGCCAGAAGCCGCTGGACGGCGTGAGTTTCAAAGCGGCCCTTGATGATCCGGCCGCCGAAACGGGGAAGGAAACCCAGTTCTACACCATGCTGGGCA
This sequence comes from Mycobacterium lacus, assembly GCF_010731535.1. Lineage (NCBI taxonomy): Bacteria > Bacillati > Actinomycetota > Actinomycetes > Mycobacteriales > Mycobacteriaceae > Mycobacterium > Mycobacterium lacus. The sequence continues at coordinate 3,685,125 of NZ_AP022581.1, read as the reverse complement.
CCCGCGGGATCTGGCACAAGGGTTGGTTTGCCAACACCATTCACGCCGCCACGCCGGCCGGCTGGTCGCACTTCGACACCGACCGGTGGGAGCTGTTCCACATCGAGAAAGACCGCAGCCAATGCCACGATGTGGCCGCCAAGCACCCCGACAAGCTCGAGGACCTCAAGGCGCTGTGGTTTTCCGAGGCTGCCAAGTACAACGGGCTGCCGCTGTCGGATTTGAACCTCGTGGAAACGATGATGCGGTCGCGGCCGTATCTGGCTGGCGAACGGACGAGTTACGTCTACTATCCCGACTGCGCCGACGTGGGCACCGGCGCCGCAGCCGAGATCCGGGGACGCTCGTTCGCGGTGCTGGCCGACGTGACCGTGGATACCACCGGCGCCGAGGGGGTGTTGTTCAAGCAAGGCGGTGCCCACGGCGGGCATGTGCTGTTCATCCAGGACGGTCGCCTGCACTACGTTTACAACTTCCTCGGTGAGCGCCAGCAGATGGTCTCCTCGTCAGGCGCCGTGCCGCTGGGCAGACACGTGTTCGGCGCGAGCTATTCGCGGACCGGAACCGTGGCCAACAGCCACACCCCGCTGGGTGACCTCACCCTGTTCATCGACGACAACGTGGTCGGCACGCTTGCGGACGTCATCACCCATCCGGGGACCTTCGGGCTGGCTGGTGCCGGCCTCACCGTCGGCCGCAACGGCGGTTCGGGGGTGTCCAGCCGCTACAAGGCGCCGTTCACCTTCACCGGTGGCACCATCGCCCAGGTCACCGTCGACCTTTCCGGACGGCCGTATCAGGATGTGGAATCCGAACTTGCGCTTGCCTTTGCACGCGACTGAGTTGTCCGTGAGATCGGTGTGCGCGGTTCTCGGCGTGGCGGGCCTGGCCTGCTTGTCGGGCAGCGTGGCAGCGGGCTGCCACACGACCCCGGGCGGCATGTTGGGCGGTGGTACCGCGTCGTCAGCGGCCCCCTCCTCGACGTCAGCGGTACCGAAACCGCCTTCCGACCCCGCGGAGGCGGTGCCAGGCATTGCCGTGACCCTGCCCGACCGGATTCCGCCCAATGCGCTGGTGTGCCTTCCGCCGCGCCCGGGCGACGGTCGCGCGGCCTCTGCCGAAGTGTCCGATCCCGGCGCGCCGAAAATCACGATCAGCATGCCCGACGGGTGGAATTCGTCCGCCGGCACGGGTGATACCGCGCTGATGTTGATTGGCCCGGACGGCATGTCAGCGACGGTGACGATTGCTGCGACGGAGCTCGAGCCGGGTGGGTCGTTCCTGCGCTATACCGCCAATCTCGGCGGGTCGATGCCGCGCCTCAAATTCTCCGTCGCGGGGGCTCAGTTCTGCGGCTACAGCAGCGAGCTGCTGACCATGACCATTCAGGGGCCGGCCGGTGCGATCGACCTGGCCGATCGCATCGCCCATATCTGGACCAACTCAAAGCAATACCTCGTGGCCATCCATCTGGAGGGGCCGGCCGGGGCCGCAGGCTTCGGTGCGGCGAAATCAAGGTTGATGCAAGACTTCGGGATCGTCATACCCTGAAAGCCCGGTGCTCTATCGTTTGCTGGCTGCTAGCATCTGACCCCGTGACGCCTCCCGCAAGCATTCCACGTGCTGGCGGCGGTGGTCACGCTGACCGTTGAGGTTTCGCCGCCTGCGACCTCGCACCGGTCGCGCGGGTGCGGATCGCAATCGCCGTCGGGATTGTCGTGGCGGTCGTCGTTATCTACGTCCTATCCCTGGTTGCCGTCCACTGTTGGCCAAGTCGGCGCCTCCGCTTCCTGCTGTGGACCGAGCCAGGTCGTGGCCGAGGACAGCGTCGTGCAGGTGCGCCTCGAAGAGCTGAAAACCGTGGCAAATCGCCTCACCGTGAATGTGCTTGTCTATCCTAAGGATTCGCTGTACGACGTCACCCGTGTCCACGACCCCGAGGGGTCCGACCCAGATGTCAAGGACGACGTGGTCATCACGTTGCACCGGTCCAAGGGATCGCTGGTCTTCGACCTGGGCATCGCCCTGATCCTCATCAGCCGGCCCGCCCTGGCATTGATCGTGGCCATTCCGATGGCGATGGGCAGGACGGCGTCCTTGCCATCGTTGCAACGTGGTACGCGGCGATGCTTTTCGCCATCGTCCCACTGCGCAATATCCTTCCGGGTTCCCCGCCGCCCGGCTCGTGGGTTGACCAAGCCTGCAACGGGATCGAAGGGCGAAGAACGCCTGATACCGGCTCCGAGTGCCTGGTCGCGTGGTACCGCCATTCGGACTCGCGCGCGACGCGGCATACCCTGAAGTCGTGCTCACCGAGCTAGTCGAACTGCCTGGCGGGTCGTTCCGCATGGGGTCGACGAGCTTTTACCCGGAAGAGGCGCCGATCCACACGGTGACCGTGGCCCCCTTCGCGATGGAGCGGCACCCGGTGACCAACGCGCAGTTCGCCGAATTCGTCTCCGCGACAGGGTATGTGACGGTCGCTGAGCAACCGATCGATCCGGCGCTTTACCCCGGGGTGGATCCCAAGGACCTGTGCGCGGGCGCTATGGTTTTCCGTCCCACCACGGGCCCGGTCGACCTGCGTGACTGGCGGCAATGGTGGGACTGGGTCCCCGGGGCGTGCTGGCGCCATCCGCTCGGTCCGGGCAGCGACATCGCGGACAAGGCCGATCACCCTGTCGTGCAGGTGGCGTACCCCGACGCCGCGGCCTACGCGCGGTGGGCCGCGCGCCGGCTGCCCACCGAGGCCGAGTGGGAATATGCCGCTCGCGCGGGAAGCGTGACGACCTACGCATGGGGTGACGAGGCGAAACCTGCCGGTCAGCTGATGGCCAATACTTGGCAGGGCAGGTTCCCGTACCGCAACGACGGTGCGCTCGGCTGGGTGGGGACCTCGCCGGTGGGGACGTTCCCGCCCAACGGGTTCGGCCTGGTCGACATGATCGGCAACGTCTGGGAGTGGACCGTCACGGAGTTTTCCGCGCACCACAGGCTTGATCGGCCGCCCAACGCGTGTTGCCCACCGGCCGGGCTCCTGACTGGGCCAGATCCGACCGTCAACCAGACGTTGAAGGGCGGCTCGCACCTGTGCGCGCCGGAGTATTGCCACCGCTACCGACCGGCCGCGCGGTCACCGCAATCACAGGACACCGCGACCACCCACATCGGGTTTCGCTGCGTGACGAATCCGGCGGCAGGGTAGAGCTGGATTGCTCGCCTCCCGGCCCGCCGCTACGCGGCGCGCATCGTCGGGGGCGGGCATCGGCCGGGGGTTGCCGCGTGAAACGCTGCCGGCGAATGCGCCGGTTGCTACCATCGGTCTCCGTGTCGCGTCACGGAGGCCGGACTTCGTCGGCGGGTTTTCCACCTGGTAAGGCGCGGCCCGTACTCGTCTCGGCCTCGGTGCGGCGGTGAGCCCGGATGGCCGACAGCGTTGCACCAGCTGAGCCGTCGGGGTCGGCCGGTGCGCCGGAGCCCAAACCGCACCGACGACACCTCGTGCTCGACGTCTGCGTCATCGTCGGCGTCATCGTCCTCTACGTGTTGTCGCTGCTTGGCTACCACTGGTTGGCCAGCGAACCGGGTCCGCTGCCCAAGCCGGACGTGGGCACCACCGACGACACCGTTGTGTTGGTCCGCTTCGAGCAGCTGCACACCGTCGCGAATCGCCTCGATGTGAAAGTGAAGGTGCTGCCCGACGATTCGATGATCGACAAGCGCCTCGACGTGTTGACCACCGATCTTTCGGTGCGCATCTATCCAGAGAACGACCTGGGCGACCTGCAGTACCCGGTGGGAAAATCGCCGGCGCAAGTTGCCGCCACCATCGAAGCGCACGGCGACCCCGGTAAATGGCCGTTCGACACGTACACCACCGACACCATCTCTGCTGACGTGCTCGTCGGGGCCGGGGAGAAACGCCAATACGTGCCCGCCCGGGTCGAAGTGACGGGGTCGTTGGAGGGCTGGGACATCACCGCCACCCGAGTCGGCGACACCAGCCAAACCTCGGATCGGCCCGACGACGTCATCATCACCCTGCATAGGGCCAAGGGTGCGCTGCTCTTCGACCTCGGAATCTGCCTGGTCCTGTTCACCCTGCCGACGCTGGCGCTGTTCGTCGCCATTCAGATGCTTACCGGCCGGCGAGAATTCCTGCCGCCATTCGGCACCTGGTACGCCGCGATGCTGTTCGCCGTGGTGCCCTTGCGCACCATCCTGCCCGGCTCGCCGCCGGCGGGCTCGTGGGTGGACCAGGCCGTTGTGATCTGGGTGCTGATAGCGCTGGCAACGGCCATGGTGTTGTACATCGCCGCCTGGTACCGGCGCTCGCGCTAAGGCGAGCGGCGCAGACACGCGCCCGCTTGTGGCAATGAGACGAGATGTCGGTGGTCGGGGATAGCGTTGGGCCATGCGGCACGAGGAGATCGCCTCACTGCGGGCCGGTAGTCCCGCGTGGCGGCTGTTGCGCGCGGACAACGCACCGCTGATCCTGTCGTTCCTCGGGAGAGTGTTCGTCGACGAAAATGTCCGCGACATCGCCGTGTCGCGGCTGGCCAGCGAACTGGACGACGAGCTGTTCGCGCTCAACGAACAACTCGGAGAGGACGGTTATCCCAAATCGGCGCGAGCGTATCTCGACGACTGGTCGGCGCCCGAGACGGGTTGGTTGCGCAAGTACTATCCGCAGGGTTCGGACGAACCGCACTATGACGCCACCCCGGCGGTCGAGAAGGCGGTGGCCTGGGTGCGCGGGCTGCGTGACCGGTCTTTCGTCGGCACCGAATCCCGGCTCAACACGATTTTCGAGTTGCTGCGTCAACTGGTTTTCGGCTTGCAGACCGACAGCCAGGCCCGCCTGGACGAACTGGAACGCCGACGCCGCGAACTCGATGCCGAGATCGCCGCCGTCACCAGCGGTGACTTCTCGGTGCTCGACACCGCTTCCGCACGCGACCGATTCCAGCAATTCGCTGACACGGCGCGCGGGCTCCTGGCCGATTTCCGCGAGGTCGAGGCCAACTTTCGCCGCCTCGACCGGGACCTGCGGGAACGCATCGCCACCTGGGGCGGGGCGAAGGGAGAGCTGCTCGACGACGTCGTCGGCGGGCGCAGCCACATCAGCGACTCCGACCAGGGCCGCAGCTTTCAGGCGTTCTACGACCTGCTGCTGGCTCCGCGTCGCCAGCAAGAGCTCGTTGAGCTACTCGATCGTGTGCAACAGCTGGGGTTGCTCGACGGCGAAAACGCGCGGCTACGGTTCATCCATCACGACTGGCTGGACGCCGGAGAGCGCGCGCAGGCCACCGTGCGGCAGCTCTCCGAGCAGCTCCGGCGCTTTCTCGACGACCAGGTGTGGCTGGAGAATCGTCGGGTGATGGAACTGCTTCGCAGCATCGAGGCGACGGCCCTGGCACTGCGTGACCGTCGGACCGCCGATTTCGCCCACGAGATCGACGCGAGCGCCCCGGCCGTGCGGCTGCCGATGGAGCGCCCGCTCTACCGCAAGGCCCACAACGCCGCGGTCGACAGCGGCGATGTGCGGGAAGGACGCTTCGAGACCGACGCCGCGGCGCTGTTCGAGCAGACCTACGTCGATCCCGCGCCGCTGATTCGCTCGGTGCGCCAGGCGCTGCAGCGATCGGCCCAGGTCGGCCTGCGCGACGTCATCGCCGGCAACCCGATCACCCAAGGGCTTGCCGAACTTGTCACCTACATGTCGCTCGGCGACGAGACATTCACTACGGTTTTCGACGACGAGGCCCGTGACACGGTGGACTGGACGGACGACGGCGGTGTGACCCGCGTCGCCACATTGCCGCGAATTATCTACTCGCGCAACGGATTTTCTGGAGAATAAGGATGGTCGCGACGCCCACCATACCCCGCGACGAGCTGAACCTCCCGCTGGTGGTGACCCACCTGATGAAAGGGGTGGTGTATCGCGACACGCACGAGAAAGTGTGGCAGCACCTGGTCGCCTTGGTGCCCCGGGTCAGCGACTACGTTGCGACGCTGGGCCTCGTCGTGGTGGTCGACGAATCCGAGGGGTATGCGTTCCTGCGCTCCAAACCCGACGATCCCGACGGTGAGGACGAGGCCGTCCCCCGGCTGATCCCCCGGCACGCGTTGTCGTTTCACACCAGCCTGATGCTGGCCCTGCTCCGCAAGAAGCTCGCCGAGTCCGACGCCGCCGACGATGGGTTCCGGCTAATCCTGAGCCGGGATCAAATCCTCGACATGATGGTGATGTTCATGCCAACCTCCACCAACGAGGCCAAGGTCACCGATCAGATCGATCGCACCATCGCCAAGGCCGTCGACCTGGGCTTCCTTAGGCGAATGCCGAAGCAGGACAACCAGTTCGAGGTACGCCGGGTGCTGAAAGCGTTTGTGGACGGACAGTGGCTGTCCGATCTCGACGCTCGTCTCGCGGAGTATGCCGCCGAATTGGGGGAGGCCCTGTGACCGGCTTGTTTCCGGCGGTCGACCTCGACGACGGCACCGACACGCTGACGGGTTTCCGGTTGCAGCGTCTCGAGGTGCTCAACTGGGGAACGTTCGATCGGCGAGTGTGGCAGCTGCGGCTCGACGGCCGCAACGGTCTGCTGACCGGGGACATCGGCTCGGGCAAGTCCACTCTCGTGGACGCCCTCACCACCTTGCTGTTTCCCGCGCACCGCATCGCCTATAACCGGGCCGCGGGCGCGGCGGCGCGGGAACGCGATCTGAAGTCATATGTGCTCGGCTACTACAAGTCCGAGCGCAACGAGGCGAGCGGCAGCTCGCGCCCAGTGGGCCTGCGGGACTCCGGGACGTATTCGGTGGTGCTGGGATACTTCCGCAACGCGGGGTTCGACGCCGATGTCACTCTCGCGCAGGTGTTCTCGACGAAGGAGGGGTTCAGCGGCCAGCCGGACCGATTCTTTGTGACCGCCGACGCGGAATTGTCCATCACCGAGCATTTCAGCGACTTCGGCACCGAGCTGACCAGCTTGCGCAAGCGGCTGCGCAAGTCCGGGGCGTCAGTGTTCGACCATTTCCCGGAGTACAGCCGCGACTTTCGCCGCAAGCTCGCCATCGCTTCCGAGCAGGCGATGGAACTCTTCCACCAAACGGTGTCGATGAAGTCGGTGGGTGATCTCAACGATTTCGTCCGCGATCACATGCTCGAACCGTTCGACGCCGCCGAATGGGTGGACAAGCTGATCACGCACTTCGACGACCTGACCAAGGCGCATGATGCGGTCGTGTTGGCGCGCGCCAAACTGGCAGACCTGGAGCCCTTAGTGGACGACTGCGACGCCCATGACACCTTGACGCAACAGCTGGCGATGCTGCATGGCCAGCGAGATGCGTTGCGCTACTACTTCGCAACTGTGCGGGCGCGGCTGCACCGCGACTCGATCGCGGCGCTGACCCGCGCGCTCGCCGACGCGGAGCATCGCCGAGCCGCAACCGGACAGACGCTGACGTCGCTGCGCGCCGCATTGAAAAGCCTGCAGCTCGAGCAGGCCGGGCACGGCGGGGCCGAGATCGCCGAGATCGACCGGCAGCTCGATGACAGGTCCGCTCGCCGTGACGACCGCCGGCGGCGCCGGCAGCAGTTCGACGATTGCCTGCGCCAGGCCGGTCTGGACGCGGTGGCCGACGCGGGTCAGTTCGACCAGCGGGTAGCCGAGATCGCTTCAACCGCAATGGATGTGCACGCAGCGATGGCCGACGTCGACAACGCCAGCACCGACGCGAAGGTGGTCCGGCGCGCCTTGCAGTCCGACGCGACCGAGATCGCCACCGAACTGGCAAGCCTGCGCGCACGTCCAAGCAACATCCCGGACCGCAATATGCGCATCCGGCAACGGCTGTGCGACGAGTTGGGTGTCGACCCTGCGGAGATCCCGTTCGCCGGCGAGCTGATCCAGGTCGCGCCCCAGGCGGCCGACTGGGAAGGCGCCGCCGAGCGGCTGTTGCGGGGGTTCGGGCTGTCGCTGCTGGTGTCGCAGCAGCTGTATCTGCGGGTGTCCGACTGGGTGGATGCCAACCATCTGGGCGGCAAGCTGGTCTACTACCGCGTGCCGGCGACCCTCTCCCGCCAGGGCCTGGAACCGCCGGGGCCCGCTGCGCTGGCGCACCGGCTGCAGATCAAGGAGGGGCCGTTCTACGAGTGGATCGAACGCGAGCTCGCCAGCCGCGCACCGCACGCGTGTGTGGACACCATGGACGAGTTCCGCCGCCACGAGTTCGCGGTGACCCGCGCCGGGCAGATCCGCGGTCGCGGCGGCCGTCACGAGAAGGACGACTCGCGCCGCATCGACGATCGCCGGTTCTATGTGTTGGGCTGGAGCAACGAGCAAAAGATCGACGCGCTGCTGGCCGATGGGCAGCGCGTGCAGGCCGAACTCAACCGTGTCGATGCCAGTCTGAAAAGACTCGCCGGTGAGCTTGAGGCACTCGCCGGTCGCAAGTCCGCGCTGGACAAGCTGACGGTGTTGGCCGGCAGTTATGACGACATCGACTGGGCCTCGATGGTCACCGAGATCGGGCGCCTCGAACAACGCAAACGGGAATTGGAGGCGGCTTCGGGTGAACTGGCCCGCATCGGCCGCGAAATCGAGCGGGTCGAGGCCGACATCGACGATGCCGACGAGCAACGCCGTGGCGTCGAGCAGGAAATCGGCAAGCTCTCCCAGGACCGCGAGCGCGCGGAAATCGGTGCGGCCGAGGCGGCGCGCGTTGTGGCCGAACCGCAGGCCGACGCGGCGTCGGAGTATTTCGAAGCGCTGTCGGCTCGCATCGGCGAGGTGCCGACGACCGCGCAGGCATGCGCCGATGAGGAAGCAAAGCATTACCGGGCGCTGACCGGGGACGCCGAAGCCGTCACCGAAAAGGCCGAACTGCTTGCGCGCCGGATCGTTGGGCGGATGGCCGAATTTCGTCGCAAGTATCCAGTCGACACCCTCGAGATGGACTCTGCGGTGGCGGCCGCCGATGAGTACCGCGCGCTGCGCGAACGGTTGCTCTCTGATGACCTACCTCGTTTCGAGGCCGCGTTCAAGGAATACTTGAACACCAACACGATTCGTGACCTTGCTGGGTTTCACTCCGAACTCAACAAGCAGATGGAGCTGATCGGCTCCCGGATCGCGACCATCAACGAGTCGCTGGTCGGAATCGACTACAACCCCGGCAGGTACATCCGGCTGGAAGAATCGCCGACCCCCAACCGGGAGATCCGGGCGTTCCGCGAGGAGCTGCGGCGGTGCAGCGACGGTTCCATCGGCGCTGACGCCAGCGACCAGTACTCCGAAGACCGGTTCTTGTTGGTCAAGGCGCTGATCGAGAAGCTCCGCGGCCGGGAGGGCACGACTGAGGCGGACCGCAACTGGGCCAAGCGGGTCACCGATGTACGTAACTGGTGCGTGTTCGCCGCCTCTGAGCGGTGGCACAGCGATGACAGCGAGTACGAGAACTACACCGACTCCGGCGGCAAGTCTGGTGGGCAGAAAGAAAAGCTCGCCTACACGATCCTCGCGGCTTCGCTGGCCTACCAGTTCAACCTGCGGTGGGGAGTGAAGCGCGCGAAGGACTTCCGCTTCGTGGTGATCGATGAGGCATTCGGCCGCGGCTCGGACGAGTCGACGCGCTTCGCGTTGTCGTTGTTTTCAAAGCTGGGCTTGCAGCTGCTGATCGTCACGCCGTTGCAGAAGATCCACGTCATCGAACCGTTCGTGTCTTCGGTGGGCTTCGTCGAGAACAAGCACGGCAACAACTCTGCGCTGCAATCGCTGACGATCGAGGAATACCGCGCGCGCAAGCGCCTGGGCGGCATGGTGACCGTGAACGGCCCGTCGGCATCGTGACCGAGTGGTCGACGCCGGCGAGCGTTCGTCATCGCCTGCGAAGGAAATGGGACACGGGCGCGATATTGGCCGACCGAGCCCGCGGCGCAGCATTCTCCCCGATCGATCTGCCGTTGCGCGGGCCGGCGGTCGGCGAACTCGGTCCACGCTACGCGGAGGTGGCCGCGTGGGTGCGGCACTGGGCGGATCAGCACGGTCCATTCACGGTGACCACCAAAGTGGTCGGCAAGCGTGGCATCGGGGCCAACGCCATTCCCGATCGCTTCCGCATAGAGACCTTCGACGACCTCGTCCGCTTCCTGGGCACCACCGGCGCGGCGCGCCGGCATCACGAACTTGTGGAGCTGGCCAATCAGGTTCTGCCCCAGGTCTATTCCTGGGTCGTTGACAAACCCATGCGGGCGCTTGCGCACCAGGAGCATTTCGAGAAGTTGCTGGGATGCGTGCGGTGGGTCGTCGATAGCGCCGACCGCGGCCTGTACCTGCGCCAGATCGACGTGCCCGGAGTGGATACGAAGTTCATCGAACAGCACCGCACGATCGTGGCCGAACTCGTCGACCTGGTGACGGGCGGGCCGGCCGTCCCGGAGGCCCGAGACTTCGCTTCCCGGTACCGGTTTCGCGGCAAGCCGTCGCGCGTCCGTATCCGCGTGCTCGATCCATCGGTGTCGCCTTTTCCGGTCGGTATCACCGATGTCGAGCTCTGCGTCGGCGAGATCGCCTCCTTGCCGTTGGATGCGCAGCGAGTCTTCGTGGTGGAAAACGAAGTGACTTGCTTGGCTTTTCCGCCGGTGCCCCGTTCGCTGCTCATCTTCGGTGGTGGGTACGGGGTCTCTCGGGCCAGCCAGTTGGCGTGGCTACGCGAGATGCCCGTCTATTACTGGGGCGACATCGACACCCATGGTTTCAGCATTCTCGACCGGTTGCGCTCCCATATTCCGACGGTGCGGTCGATGCTGATGGACCGCGCCACGCTGTTCGCCCATGAGACGCGCTGGGACCGCGAACCTGCCCCGGTGAATACCGACCTCAAGCATCTGACTGCCGACGAGGCGGCGCTGTACCGCGACCTCGTCGAGGACGCCTTCGGACCCGCTGTGCGGTTGGAGCAAGAACGGATCGGTTACCCGATGCTGGAGGCGGCGATCTCGGCGATCGTCGGGAAGCACCCCTGAGGCATCGGGCGCCAGGCTCACGTTGGCGAAAAGATGGGTTTGTGCCTGAATTTGGCTCTGAGCTGGTCGTCCCCTAGACTCTAGGGGTTGCCTTGAGCAGACCTCGGCTGGTGCGTGCAGGCGTTATCGGCCCCGCGTGCTCTTCGGTGACACAAGCGTTTGGGACCGCGCACGTCAGCTGTTTCTCCTGCCGTGCACACGTCGACCAGGTCAGGAGATCTAGTGATTCAGCAGGAATCGCGGCTGAAGGTCGCCGACAACACCGGCGCCAAGGAGATCTTGTGCATCCGGGTGCTGGGCGGCTCGTCGAGACGCTACGCCGGCATCGGCGACGTCATCGTCGCCACCGTCAAGGACGCCATTCCGGGCGGCAACGTCAAGCGGGGGGATGTCGTGAAGGCAGTCGTGGTGCGCACCGTCAAGGAGCGCAGGCGTCCCGACGGCAGTTACATCAAGTTCGACGAGAACGCGGCGGTGATCATCAAGCCCGACAACGACCCGCGCGGGACCCGCATATTCGGGCCGGTCGGCCGCGAGCTGCGGGAGAAGCGGTTCATGAAGATCATCTCGCTGGCCCCGGAGGTGTTGTAGATGAAGGTCCACAAGGGCGACACCGTTTTGGTCATCGCGGGTAAGGACAAGGGCGCCAAGGGCAAGGTCCTGCAGGCCTACCCGGACCGCAACCGGGTGCTGGTCGAGGGCGTGAACCGGATCAAGAAGCACACCGCGGTTTCCACCACCCAGCGCGGCGCGCGGTCGGGCGGGATCGTCACCCAGGAAGCGCCGATTCACGTCTCCAACGTGATGGTGGTCGACTCCGACGGCAAGCCCACCCGGATCGGCTACCGGGTCGACGAGGAGACCGGCAAGCGGGTGCGTATCTCCAAGCGCAACGGCAAGGACATCTGATGACGACCGGAGAAAAAGTGCAGCCGCGCCTCAAGCAGCGCTACCGCAGCGAGATCCGGGATGCGCTGCAGAAAGAGTTCGGCTACGGCAACGTCATGCAGATCCCGACCGTGACGAAGGTCGTGGTCAACATGGGGGTCGGCGAGGCCGCCCGGGACGCGAAGCTGATCAACGGCGCCGTCAGCGACCTGGCGCTGATCACCGGGCAGAAACCCGAGATCCGCCGGGCGCGGAAGTCCATCGCGCAGTTCAAGTTGCGCGAGGGCATGCCGATCGGTGCCCGGGTGACGCTGCGTGGCGATCGCATGTGGGAGTTCCTGGACCGGCTCACCTCGATCGCTTTGCCGCGTATTCGTGACTTCCGCGGGCTCTCGCCCAAGCAGTTCGACGGTGTCGGCAACTACACCTTCGGCCTGAACGAACAGTCGGTGTTCCACGAGATCGACGTGGACAAGATCGACCGGGTCCGCGGCATGGACATCAACGTTGTCACCTCGGCGACGACCGACGACGAAGGACGAGCGCTGTTGCGGGCCCTCGGCTTTCCCTTCAAGGAGAACTGAGCACATGGCAAAGAAGGCACTGGTTAACAAAGCCGCACGCAAGCCGCGGTTCGCGGTGCGCGCCTACACGCGCTGCAGCAAGTGCGGCCGCCCCCGCGCGGTCTACCGCAAGTTCGGGCTGTGCCGGATCTGCCTGCGCGAGATGGCGCATGCGGGTGAGTTGCCCGGTGTGCAGAAGAGCAGCTGGTGACAGGACACAGGACTAAACCATGACCGCGCTGACGACGATGCAGAGCGCAGCGATGAAGAGGAGTGGCGCTCAATGACCATGACGGACCCGATCGCGGACTTTTTGACCCGTCTGCGCAACGCCAACTCGGCGTACCACGACGAAGTGCGGTTGCCGCACTCCAAGCTCAAGGCCAACATCGCCCAGATCCTCAAGAACGAGGGCTACATCAGCGACTTCCGTACCGAGGACGCTCGGGTCGGCAAATCGCTGGTCGTCCAGCTTAAGTACGGCCCCAGCCGGGAGCGCAGCATCGCCGGTTTGCGGCGGGTGTCCAAGCCCGGGTTGCGGGTGTACGCGAAATCCACCAACCTGCCGCGGGTGCTCGGCGGCCTGGGTGTGGCGATCATCTCGACCTCCTCGGGCCTGCTCACCGACCGCCAGGCCGCCCGACAGGGCGTGGGCGGCGAAGTCCTCGCATACGTCTGGTGAGGGGGTAGTTATGTCGCGCATTGGTAAGCAGCCGATTCCGGTCCCCGCCGGCGTCGACGTCACGATCGAGGGACAGAACTTCTCGGTGAAGGGACCCAAGGGCACCCTGGATCTGACGGTCGCCGAACCGATCAGGGTGGCGCGCAACGAGGACGGCGCGATCGTGGTCACCCGCCCCGACGACGAACGGCGCAGCCGCTCGCTGCACGGGCTGTCGCGCACCCTGGTGTCCAACCTCGTCACCGGCGTCACTGAGGGCTACACCACCAAGATGGAGATCTTCGGCGTCGGCTACCGGGTGCAGCTCAAAGGTTCCAATCTGGAGTTTGCGCTGGGCTACAGCCACCCCGTGGTGATCGAGGCCCCCGAAGGGATCACCTTCGCGGTCCAGACGCCGACGAAATTCACCATCTCCGGGATAGACAAGCAGAAGGTCGGCCAGATCTCGGCGAATATCCGCCGCCTGCGTCGTCCCGATCCGTACAAGGGCAAGGGCGTGCGTTACGAGGGCGAGCAGATCCGCCGCAAGGTCGGAAAGACGGGTAAGTAGTCATGGCGCAATCAGTTTCCGCGGCCCGGCGGGCCGCCCGGCTGCGCAGGCACGCACGGCTGCGCAAGAAGATCTCCGGCACCCCGGAGCGCCCCCGGCTGGTGGTGCACCGGTCCGCGCGGCACATCCACGTGCAGCTGGTGAACGACATCAACGGGACTACGCTGGCCGCCGCGTCGTCCATCGAGGCCGATGTGCGCGGGGTGGACGGCGACAAGAAAGCCCGCAGCGTGCGGGTCGGCCAGTTGATCGCCGAGCGCGCCAAGGCGGCCGGCATCGACACCGTCGTGTTCGACCGGGGTGGGTACACCTACGGCGGACGGATCGCGGCGCTGGCCGATGCCGCGCGCGAGAACGGATTGAGTTTCTGATGAACGGAGGGACCGCATAATGGCGGAGCAGCCGGCTGGCGCCGGAGACACCCGCGGGGACAGCCGCGACGCGCGAGGTGACGGCCGTGGCCGGCGCGACGGGGGTGGCCGTGGCGGCCGTGATCGGGACGGCGAGAAGAGCAACTACTTGGAACGGGTCGTCGCCATCAACCGCGTCTCCAAGGTGGTCAAGGGTGGCCGCCGATTCAGTTTCACCGCCTTGGTCATCGTGGGTGACGGAAACGGCATGGTCGGTGTCGGCTACGGCAAGGCCAAGGAAGTCCCAGCCGCGATCGCCAAGGGCGTCGAGGAAGCGCGCAAGGGCTTCTTCCGGGTGCCGCTGATCGCCGGCACCATCACCCACCCGGTGCAGGGCGAGGCGGCCGCCGGCGTGGTGCTGTTGCGTCCGGCCAGCCCGGGTACCGGTGTGATCGCCGGTGGTGCGGCCCGCGCGGTGCTGGAATGCGCTGGGGTGCACGACATCCTGGCCAAGTCGCTGGGGAGCGACAACGCGATCAACGTGGTGCACGCCACCGTGGCCGCGCTGAAGCTCCTGCAGCGGCCCGAGGAGGTGGCTGCCCGCCGCGGACTGCCGATCGAGGATGTCGCGCCTGCCGGGATGCTGAAGGCGCGGCGGGAGAGTGACGCGCTGGCCAGTGCGGTCGCGGCACGAGAGGCCCAAACTTCGGGGGCACAACAATGAGTCAGCTGAAGATCACCCAGGTGCGCAGCACCATCGGGGCGCGGTGGAAGCAGCGCGAGAGCCTGCGCACCCTGGGCCTGCGGCGGATTCGCCACTCGGTGATCCGCGAGGACAACGCGGCGACCCGCGGGCTGATCGCGGTGGTGCGGCACCTTGTTGAGGTCGAGCCCGCAGAGTCCGGAGGTAGTACGAAGTGACCATCAAGCTGCACGACCTGCGGCCCGCGCGCGGGTCGAAAACCCCACGTACCCGCGTCGGCCGGGGTGACGGCTCCAAGGGCAAGACGGCAGGCCGCGGCACCAAGGGCACCAAGGCGCGCAAGAACGTGCCGGTGACCTTCGAGGGCGGGCAGATGCCGATCCACATGCGCCTGCCCAAGCTCAAGGGCTTCCGTAACCGCTTCCGCACCGAGTACGAGATCGTCAACGTCGGCGACATCGACCGGCTGTTCCCGCAGGGCGGCGTCGTCGGCGTGGACGACCTGGTGGCCAAAGGGGCGGTTCGCAAGAACTCTCTGGTAAAGGTCCTCGGCGACGGCAAGCTGACCGTCAGCGTCGACCTGTCCGCGCACAAGTTCAGCGGCAGCGCGCGCGAGAAGATCACCGCCGCCGGCGGCTCAGCCACCGAACTCTAGGAGCGCGAGCAGCCGCAAAAGCCCCCGCACGCCCGGCGTAGTAAGAGAGCTATGCCGATGAATGTTGATCAGAAGGACGCCCTCCTGGTGTCGTTGACGGGCTTGGAATCCCAATACATCCAGGAGGGCGTCATGGTTCAGGGTAGTGGTCTGTCGCGCGGTGACAAGCGGCGCAATGCCAGGTTGGCTCGGTTGCGGGAATTGGTGCCGGCCAGCAACGCGATTTTGGCGATCGATTTGGCCGATGAGAAGCAGGCGGTGGTGCTCTGCGATCATGATTCGCGGGTGCTGGCCCGTCGCACGGTGAAAGCCAAGGCGTGGCGGCTGGGCCCGGTACTGGCGTGGGCGCGCCAGGAGGCGCGCAAGCATGGTTTCGCTGATGTGACGGTGGGTTGTGAACCGACCGGGCATCGCTGGCGGGTGCTGGATCAGCTTGCTGCCCAACAGGATATGGCGTTGGTGTGTGTGCAGCCGCTGCTGGTTGGGCGGGCCCGCGAGACCGAGGACTACACCCGAGATAAGACCGATCACAAGGATGCGGTGCTGATCGCGCGGCTGGTGGCCCAGCTGGACTGCTATGTCCCCGAGCGTGCCGACGAAAGCTGGGCGCAGCTGCGCCAGTTGGGCGCCTATCGGGACCGGCTGATCACCACAGCCACCGCGGCCATCCAGCAGCTGCGCGATCTGCTGGAGTGCGCCTGGCCGGCGGTGCTGACCGCGGCCGCCGACCCGTTTGACTCGATCACCTGGTGTGCGGCACTGGCGGTGGTGCTGGAGCGTTGTGATGGCCGCCCGCAGCGGCTGGCCCGGCTCGGCCCGACGCGGTTTGAGCAGGCGGTACGCCGGGAGTTCGCGCGCTGGGGGGGAAGGCGGGGGCCCCGGCGGCGCATCCTGACCGCGGTCTTTACCGCGCTGACCGATCCGGCCGGGGTATTGGCGCAGCGCCTGGGTGCGCTGCAGCGCGCCAAGTGGGTGCTGGCCGATTGGCGCGCCACCAAGACCCGCTTGGCCGAGGTGGAGACCCACATGGTCGCCATCCTCGATGAACTCGGGTTGACCGAGCTGGTCAGCAGCATCCCCGGCGTCTCGGCACTGGGGGGCGGCCGCCATCCTGGCTGAAACCGGCGACCCCACCCGCTTCGATAGCCCGCGCGCGCTGGTCAAACACGCCGGGCTGTGCCCGCGGGAGAACGCCAGCGGCACCATGACGGGCCGGTCGCGGATCTCCGGGCGGGGGCCGGCCCCGGCTGCGGCTGGCGGCCTGGCGCGCCGTGTGGGGCGCCCTGCCGAATAACCCGGTAATGGCCGCCCGCTACCGGCATTTGACTAGCCGAGAGCGCAATCCGCTCAAAGACGGGCAAGCCCGAGCCGCTATCGCGGCCGCGCTGCTGCGCTGGATACATACCATCGTCACCCGCCGGGTGACCTGGGACGCCGCCATCGCCGGCCCCACCGAGCTGCCCGCAGCTGCCTAACCTCACCCACCCCGAACCAACCGAATGAAATAGGTTGGGGCCAAGCTCCACTCGGCGTAGAGGACCACCTCGACCGACACCATGAGCAGGCCCCGCCCATTCCTCACCGAACTCGATTGCACGCTGTCGGGGCATCACGAACCCCGGTTGATCGCTACGTAGAGACGAGGAACGGGCAGGCCCCCCAACCCCTTGACAAAAACCCCTTACGTTGGTGTCGGGGGCTTTTGCGACTGCTCGCGCAACTAAGTCAGCTGTGGGATCACTTCTGCGGCAAGGCGTTCCATCTGTTCGCGGTTCTGTGCGACGTCGGGGCCGACGGGATTGAGCAGCAGCATCTGGGCGCCGGCGTCGATCACTTCGTGCAGCCCGCGGGCTACGTCGCCGGGCTTGCCGGACACCGAAACCGCTTCGATACCGGGCATTTGGCCATAGATGCGCCGCAGCCCGGCGAGTGCGCGCTCACGGGCCCGGGCGGGGTCGTCGTCAACGATCAGATAAACCCGCTTGCCGATGGTGAAGTGCGCCGGGTCCTTCTGCTGTTCGGCAAGCTCACGGCGCACGGTGGTGACGGCTTCGGCGAAGGCTGCGGTGGTCGCAGAGCCCGCGCCGAGGAACGCGTCGCCGTGACGGACCGCCCTGGCCAGTGCTTTCGGCGCAAGGCCCCCGAACCAGATCGGCGGGTGCGGTCGCTGGACAGGCTTCGGCTGGATAGGCAGGTCGTCGACAACACGGAAGCGGCCGTGAAATGTCACCCGGGGCTGGTCGGACCAGGCGGCCTTCATCAGTTCCAAGCCTTCGGTGAAATAGCTGATGTAAGAGTCCTTTTCCACCCCGAAAGCGGCGAACCTGCGACGGCCACCGCCCGGTGCGACACCAACATCGAGCCGTCCGTGGCTGAGCCGATCGACCGTACTGGCGGCCGAGGCGAGCTGCAGCGGATCATGCAGTGACGTCACCAGCACGGCCACACCGAGCCGTAGCCGCTGGGTGCAGGCCGCGCAATACGCCAGCAGCTCTAGCGGCGCCAGTAGCGGCGCGTCGCCGATGATCTGCTCGAGCACCCAGCCTCCCTCAAACCCGAGCTCCTCAGCGCAGCCGAGAAACGCGCGCAGCCCGGCGTCGTCGAAGCTGCCGGAGTCGAGTTGGGGGATAGCGATGGAGAGCCGCATTTCTCCACCGTACGGTGGCCGCGGGTAAGGCATCGGTACGCTGCGATTATGTTCGGTTTCCTGTCATTCCTTCCCGGTGTGGATGACGTGCGTGCGCTGGCCAGTCGCGTCGATACCGCCCGTCACCACGGCGTTCCCAACGGCTGTGTGCTCGAAGTAAACCTGCGGTCCGTGCCGCCGGAGTCGACGGGATTCGACCCGGTCGCGATCGTCACCGGGACCGGCCGGCCTTTGGCGCTGCGCGCCGCCGTCGCCGCCATCCACCGCGCGGCCGAAGACCCGCGGGTCGCGGGGCTGATCGCGCGGGTACAGCTCGCAGCTTCGCCGGCCGGAGCGGTGCAGGAGCTGCGCGAGGCCATCACGGCCTTCAGCGCCGTCAAGCCTTCGCTGGCCTGGGCCGAGACCTATCCAGGCACGATGTCCTACTACTTGGCTTCGGCGTTCGGTGAGGTCTGGATGCAGCCCTCGGGCAGCCTCGGGCTGGTCGGCTTCGCCAGCAACGCCATGTTCCTGCGTGACGCGCTGGACAAAGCGGGAATTGAAGCCCAGTTTTTCGCGCGCGGCGAATATAAGTCGGCGGCGAACCTTTTCACCGAGGACGGCTTCACCGACGCGCACCGCGAAGCGGTCACCCGGATGCTGGAAAGTGTGCAAGACCAGGTGTGGCAGGCGGTGGCCAAGTCGCGCGATATCGATGCCGGTGCGCTCGACGAGCTGGCCGACCGGGCTCCGCTGTTGCGTGACGAGGCCATCGCGTCCGGTCTGATCGACCGGATCGGATTCCGCGACGAAGCCTATGCCCGCATCGCGGAATTGGTTGGTGTGGAAGGTATTTCACCGGATAACCTGGCCACGAGCGAAAAAGCTCTGCCACGGATACACCTGGCGCGATACGCACGTTCTGCCCGGCCCCGCCTGGCGCCGCCGGTGCCGTCGATTCCCGGCCACCGACCCAAGCCAACCGTCGCCGTGGTCAGCCTCGAAGGGATGATCGTCAACGGACGTGGGCCGCAATTCTTGCCGTTCGGCCCCTCGGCCGTCGGCGGCGACACCATCGCCGCGGCGCTGCGGGAGGCTGCCGCCGACGATTCGGTGTCCGCCATTGTGCTGCGGGTGGACAGTCCCGGCGGCTCGGTCACCGCATCGGAGACCATCTGGCGTGAGGTGGTAAGGGCCCGTGAGCGTGGCAAGCCGGTGGTGGCGTCGATGGGTGCGGTCGCTGCCTCCGGCGGCTACTACGTTTCGATGGGCGCCGACGCGATCGTTGCCAATCCGGCCACGATCACCGGTTCGATTGGTGTGATCACCGGAAAGCTGGTGGTTCGAGACCTCAAGGAGCGGCTGGGCGTCGGGTCAGATACCGTGCGCACCAACGCCAATGCCGACGCCTGGTCCGTTGACGCCCCTTTCACACCGGAGCAGCAGGCCCACCGCGAAGCCGAGGCGGATTTGTTCTACAACGACTTCGTGCAACGCGTCGCCGACGGTCGCAACATGAGCCCCGAAGCCGTGGATGTCGTCGCGCGAGGCCGAGTCTGGACCGGTGCCGACGCGTGCGAACGCGGCCTGGTCGACGAACTCGGGGGGCTTCGAACCGCGGTGCGCCGCGCGAAGGTTCTGGCCGGTCTGGACGCAGACGCCGACGTTCGCATCGTCAGCTACCCGGGCTCTTCGCTATGGGACATGGTGCGGCCGCGCCCGTCGTCACAGCCGGCAGCGGCGTCGCTGCCGGATGCGGTGGGCGCGCTACTTGTCCGCTCGGTGGTCGGGATCATCGAGCATGTCGAGGGGGCACTGAGCGGTGCCAGCGTGCTGTGGCTTGGGGAGTCGCGCTTCTAGCGGGTGGACCAACCCCATGGTGGCGACCCGCTGCTCCCGGCTGCGCCGGGCTTGCGATCGCCACTAACCGGTCAAGCGGCCGCTGATGAAGATGATTTCGCCCAGCGGGTCATCGTCTTCCGGGGCGGGAACTTCCAAGCCGTTGCGTCTGAACAGCTCGGCCCGGGTCACACCCTCGACGTCCCACCCCTTGCCGCGCAAATAGTCGACGACGTGATTGCGGTCGCCGGTGTAGACCAGCGAACCCATGTCGATGTCCAAGCCGTGAGCGCGAAACGAGCCCGACATCTCCCGTGCCCGGTCGACATCGAAATCCACTATGCCAGGGACAAATTCGGTGGCGACCGCGCTGCCCGGAGCGCTGAGCACGGTAATGTTGTCGAACAACCGGTCTTGAGCGTCCGGCGGCAAGTAGATCAGCAGTCCTTCGGCCAACCAGGCAGTGGGTGCGCTGGTGTCCAAGCCGGCCGCTTGGAGCGCCGCCGGCCAGTCACCGCGCAGGTCGATGGGAATGGGGCGCCGCGTTGCAGTGGGCTCGGCACCGATACCGGCCAGGGTGGTTGTCTTGAATTCGATCACCTGGGGTTGGTCAAGTTCATAGACCACGGTCCCGTCGGGCCACGACAGTCGATAGGCGCGTGCGTCCAGCCCGGAAGCCAGGATCACTGCCTGACGCACGCCGCGGGCCGTGGCGTCGCCAAAATAGTCGTCAAAGTACTTGGTGCGTACCGCCATTCCGTCGACCATCG
Organism: Mycobacterium lacus; assembly: GCF_010731535.1. NCBI lineage: Bacteria > Bacillati > Actinomycetota > Actinomycetes > Mycobacteriales > Mycobacteriaceae > Mycobacterium > Mycobacterium lacus. The sequence continues at coordinate 3,664,461 of NZ_AP022581.1, read as the reverse complement.
CCTGGGCTCGTACCGACGAACCGTTCTCGATCGCCTCGAGATCGAGCTCGCCATCCATCATCTTGTTGAAGAAATCCACCCCAACCGCGCGCACCAATGGTTCGGCAAACGGATCATTGATCAAACCGCGGGGATCCTTGGTCGCCATTGCGCGTCCGGCCGCGACCATAGTGGCGGTGGCGCCGACGCTGGACGCCAAGTCCCAGTTGTCGTCGTGGGCGCGCGCCATGCCTGTCCCATCTCTGCGGTTATCGCCGTCATCGCGTCGTCGGGGAGCTCAAGCCCGCTGTGAGCGTACCTCAGCTTGTGGTGGTTCGGCTCGGGTGTTCCGGTACAGCGTGGCGCTGACATAGAACAAGTCAGGTACGGGAATGTCCTCGTCTTCGACTTGTGGAAGCCCGTTGGCTGCGAGGAGTTCCTGAGCGTCGGCCTCGCTCACCAGCCAGCCATGGTCGGACAGGTAGGCCGAGGCCTCGTTGCGGTCGCCGAAGTACACCAGCCCCTCCATGTCGATATCGAAACCGTGTGCGCGCCAAGGATCGAAGAGGCTCTTTATGTATGCCCTCACCCGTTCTTCGTGATCGGGCTCGATTTGGTGCACGCATTCGGTGGCGAACCTGCTGCCGGGCGCGCTGAGTGCGGTGACGGTATCCAGCAGACGGTCCTGCGCCTCCGGCGGAAGGTAGCCCAGCAGGCCCTCAGCGCTCCACGCGGTGGGCTGGCTTGGGTCGAAGCCCGCCGCGCGCAACGCGGTGGGCCAGTCCGCGCGTAGATCGATGGCCACTACCCGCCGGCCGGCGGTGGGAGTGGCGTCCAGCTCCGCGAGGGTGCGGGTCTTGAACTCGATGACTTGCGGCTGGTCGATTTCGTAAACCATGGTCTGCGCCGGCCAGGGCAGCCGGAAGGCGCGGGAATCCAGTCCCGAAGCCAGGATGACGGCTTGCCTGATGCCCGTGTTGGTCGCGTCCAGGAAGAACTCGTCGAAGACCTTGGTGCGGACGGCCATGTTGTCGACCATGCGCCGCACCGACGCGTTCGGGCGGTCCGGGTCGTCGATCTCTGCAGGCGTCAGCTCCCCGCTCGCCAGCCGGGTTAGCAGGTCCATGCCCACCGCCCGGACCAACGGTTCGGCGAACGGATCGTTGATCAGCGGGTTTTCGGCGTGGGTCGCTATCGCTCGTGCTGCCGCGACCATCGTCGCCGTGGCCCCGACGCTTGATGTCAGATCCCAGGTGTCTCCGTCGTGCCTGATAGAGTCGGTCGCCGTCATGTGGTGCCCCTGTCCTCACCCCAGCTAATATTTAGCAAATATAAAAAATCTGGCTGCGGCCGTGGCCTGGCCGACTACGCCAACACGTTCGTCAACCCATGGGCACCCGGAATGCCCAACAGCAGCCCGCCGGAGCCGGCGGTGCCGTCGGCGCAGCACCTCGGTGGTGGGGCGGCTGCGGCTGCGTCGGCCGCGTTGATCGCCGATCCGATGCCGGCCAAATCGTGTGCCGCGGCCCCCATCAGCTCGGGTGTGGTGATCACAAATGACATCGGGCCTCCCAGTGTCGGTGCCGGCCAATTGACCCGCAGGCTAGGACCCGAGGGCGGGTATCTTCAACGAAACCCGCCCTCACCAGCGATCTTTAGGGATTCGGCAGGCCAATCCGGCGGCACGGTTGCGACCCTGGGTGCGCGGTTGGGCGATCTCTGAAACCTGTTCGGCCGCGCACGCCCAAATCGACGAGTTTCTGCCAAACCGGTGTCGCGCGTGGATATTCACGGCAACCTTGAACCATGTCGCGCATCATGACCGGCAAGCGAGTGCTCATCACCGGCGCTTCCTCAGGGGTGGGGGCCGCCTTGGCCAGGCAGCTGGCGGCCCAGGGCGCGGTGGTGGGGCTAATCGCACGTCGGCGGGATCGGTTAAGCGAGGTGTTGGACGAGTGCCAGATGACGTCGCCGGACTCGGCGATGTGGGTGGCCGACTTGGGCGACACCGCCACGGTCGGCCGACTGGCGCTGGCCGCGTGGCACGCACTGGGCGGCATCGACGTGCTGGTGAACAACGCCGCCGTTCCGAAGCGCCGGGCCGTCACCGCGCTCAAGCCGGACGAGGTGGAGGCCGTCATGCGGGTCAACTTCGCCGCCCCGATGCGGCTGACGCTGGCCCTGCTGCCGCGGATGCTGGCGCGCGGATCGGGCATGATCGTCAACGTTTCCAGTGTGGCCGGCCGGCTGGCCATTCTTCATGAATCTGCATACTGCGCAAGCAAATTCGCGCTATGCGGTTGGAGTGAAGCGCTGGCCGTCGACTTGGCGGGTACTGGAGTCTCGGTGAAGTTGATCGAGCCGGGTCCGGTAGATACCGAGATTTGGGATCGCCCGGACAATGACGAACCCAGCTACCGTGGACCCAAGGTCGCGGCCGACGAGGTGGCCGAGGGGATCATCGCGGCGATGAGCAGTGACCGCTTCGAGCACTATCTCCCCAACCTGAAACCGATTGTCGACGCCAAGAATGCCGACCTGGACGCATTTATCGCCGGCGCGGCGCGGCAATGAAGGCTCTGGTCTACGGCGTGCCACCGGAACCATTCGAGGTTCCCGAAAACTCTAGCCTGCTTGCGAAGAATCTGAGCCGCACCCCGACGGCGCTTCGGCTGCTGCCCGATCCCACACTGCCACACCAGGATTGGGTCATTACTCGGCCCCGATTGACCGGGATCTGTGGGTCGGACTCCAAGCAGATCCTGATGGATTTCGGCGAGGGTGACGCCGATAACGCGATGGCGGCGTTCTGTTCCTTCCCGCAAGTCATGGGCCACGAGGTGGTTGCAGACGTGGTCGAGTTAGGCCCCAAGGCCCGAGGGCTTCACGTCGGCCAGCGCGTGGTGCTCAACCCGTGGCTGTCGTGCCGGCCGCGCGGCATCGAGCCGCCATGTCCGGCCTGCGAAAGCGGCGACTACAGCCTGTGCTGGAGCTTTGCCGACGGCGACCTCAAGCCCGGCATCCATACTGGGGTGTCGGCCGATGCTACCGGCGGATATGCCGAGTTGATGCCCGCCCACGACAGCATGTTGTTTGCGGTCCCGGATTCCGTGCCGGACGAAGCCGCGGTATTCGCCGACCCGTTCTCGGTGTCCCTGCATGCGATCACCCGCCATCCGCCGCCCAGCTCCGGCCGAGCTCTGGTGTATGGCGCCGGCACGCTCGGGTTGTGCGCGGTCGCGATCCTGCGGGCGCGGTATCCGGACGTGGCGGTGGCCGTCGTCGCACGCTTCCCGGCCCAAGCGGAGCTGGCCCGGCGGTTCGGGGCCACGAAAGTCCTTGCGCACGAACCACGTCTGGCCATCATCGAGGAGCTGGTCGCCTGGGGCGGCGGCCGGCTGCGGCAGCCGTTGCGGGGTCTGCCAATGGCCCACCCAGGTGCGGTTGACGTGGCGTACGACACCGTCGGCAAGCCCGAGACATTCGAAGTCGGGGTGCGGGTGCTGACCTCGCGCGGGACGCTGGTCAAGGCCGGCGTCCATGCGCCTGGGCGGTGGGAGTGGAGCCCGCTGTACTTCAAAGAGATCAGCTGGGTCGGCTCCAACGCCTTCGGCATCGAGGAGGTCGACGGGCGTCGCCAGCACGCCATCGCCCACTATCTTGATCTGGCCGCCGACGGCCGAATCGACCTGCGTCGCATGCTCACTCATACGTTCCCGCTGGAGCGATGGCGCGACGCATTCCTGGCAATCGCCGACCAGGGTCACAGTGGCGCGGTCAAGGTGGCCTTCGACCAGCGCTGAGTTGTCCATGGTTCGGCTCCGCTGGCCGACTGTCTGCAAGCGGGCATCTGTTTGAACTTTGACTTGGCGTTCGCCACGCGCAACCGCAGGGACTTCGATCGGGTTGCGGGCTTACGCCTGATCGACATCGCTGCCGGTTAGGTTGTCCAGCACGAGGTTTCGCGACGGTCAGGGGCGATGGCAATCGGCCGCGGCCAGGTCGCCGATCAGTTGCTCGAGAATAGCCTCTTGGTGTATCGAGGTGCGGTGGCACGCGTAGAGAGCGTCCACCGACCGCGATCGACCGCCGTGTGAGCCATATCGGCTCACTCGGCGGCGCGGCGCTCCATCGCGCGGCCGGCGCTTGACCGGCCAACGGCAGGTTAAGGACAAGCACGCGAGACGTCAGCGTTAGCTCGGGCGTGTGGCCTGATAGTAGGTGAGCGGCCCGAGCACGCGGTGCCGCTGAGTGGCGACTTCCGTGCAGTCCAACCCGGCGGTACGCAGCAGGCGTGCAATTGCGTCGCCGAGGTTGCCGGCTACGTGGCGGCTGCGCCGGATCATCCGCGCGACCAGGCCGACGCGGGTGTTCATGTCGCCGCCGATGTCAACCAGGTGCAGTCTGCCGCCGGGACGCAAGACACGGTAAATCTCGGCCGCCGCTGCGGTTTTCGCTTCGTCGCTGAGATGGTGCAGCATCATCGACGACAGCACCCGGTCGAATTCGGCGTCGGCGTAGGGCAACTGCTGAGCGTAACCGCTTTCGAAGCGAATCCGGGTCAACCGGCCCGCCTTTCGCCGCGCCCGTCGTAGTGCCCGCGGGTCTGGATCGGATCCGACCACTTCCGCCTCGGGATGGGCATGCTTTACCCGTGTGGTGAGATTGCCAGTGCCGCAGCCAATTTCCAGGACGCGTTGGTGGTCCGCGATTTCCGCCTGGGCGATGAGAGTCTGATGGACGTCGTTGAAGCCCAACAGGCGGGTGAGCAGGTCGTAGCTGGGAAGCAGTGCGTCATGTCCGGCCGCGGGGAGGTAGTCATGTGGATGATGTTTGGTCACATATTCGATGGTGAACCGTTGCTTGGCTCTAGAATTAGGTGATCCTCGCCCAAAGTAGGACTATCTTTGGCTAAATGACGCAAGCCGCTCGACTGATCCGCCACCGCGGGGGCGTGCCCGTCTATGAGTATCGAACCGATCCGGGTACGCCTCCGGTATCGGTGGTCCGCGGCGGCCGTAACCAACTGCCAGAACGTGGTCGCCACATTCACGATTTCCCGGCGCTGTGGTACGCCGCCGCGGCGGGCGTGGTGTACGTGGCGGCCGCGGGAGAGGTGCTCGACCCGAGGCAGCTGGACCACCCCGATTCCGGGGTAGCGGTGTTCTTCGATCCCGCTGCTCTTGGTGAGGACGCGCGCTCACCCTGGCCGTCGTGGCGGGCGCACCCGCTGCTCTTCCCGTTCCTGCACGGCCGTCCGGGAGGGATGCTGCGCCTCGAGGTGCCCAGGGATCGGCGACCGGCGTGGGATCACGCGATCCGGTCGATCGAATCGGAGCTGGCCGCGCGGCAGGAAGGCTATCGACAGGCGGCGCTGGCGCACTTGACGGTGCTGCTGATCGAGCTCGCGCGGCTGGCTCGCGACGTGGTGGCCGACCTGCGGCGCCGCGGTGAACCGTTATTGGCCGAGGTGTTCGCGGTGATCGACCGACGCCACACCCAGCCATTGTCGCTGCGCGACGTCGCCGGCGAGGTCGGCATGACGCCCGGACACCTGACCACCGTCGTGCGCCGCCGCACCGGGCGCACCGTGCAGGAGTGGATCATCGAACGCCGGATGGCCGAAGCTCGCGAACTACTGGCTGAGACCGATCTGCCGGTCGCGGAGATCGCCAGACGGGTCGGGGTGCCCGATCCCGGGTACTTCAGCCGACAGTTCAGCCGGACTCATGGCACCTCGCCGCGCGAGTGGCGTGGCCGTGTTGTCAGAGCGTAAGGGCGCCAATAGATCCGACATCTGGTAGAGCAATCGGTGTGATGGCGCCCCGGTCAGGCTTGGCGTGGCGGCGACCGTGAACCACACGACGCGTCACGCGGGTGTGTCGCGTCGCGAGATTCACACTGGCGACTGGCTACCTAGGATTAGCGCGCAAGTAAGTGTACACGGCGGCGAGGTTGCGGTTCACGTCCTCGGGAAGGGGGACCGGACCGCCGAGAGCGCGTGCGCCCCAGACAATTTGGGAAGTACGCTCGACCAGCGCGGTGATGTGCAGCACCTTGTCGGGCCGGGGCCCGACGGCGACCAGACCGTGGTTGGCGATCAGCGCGGCGCCGCGGCCGTCCAGCGCCTTCACCGCGTTGATGCCGACCTCGGGTGTGCCCGAGGCGGCGTACTCGGTGCAGCGAACGTCCCCGCCGCAATAGACGGCGAACTCGTCGATGCAGGCCGGGATCGGCTCGTGTGCAATCGCGAACATGGTCGCCCACACGGGATGGCTGTGAATGACGCTGCCGATGTCGTCGAACGCCCGGTAACACGCGAGGTGCAGCTTCATCTCCGTCGACGGCATGCGACCGTCTTTGGCTTGCAGCACAGCGCCTTCCGGGTCGACCAGCACGAGGTCGTCGAGCTCCATGTCCGCGTAGTCGACCGACGAAGGGGTGATCACCAGGTTACCGTCGGAGCGCCGGGCTGAGATGTTGCCCGCCGTTCCCTCGACCAGCCCCCGGCGCAGCATGTCCTTGGCCGCGGCGAGTACCGCGGCCTCTGGATTGTCGACGAATGTCATGAGCCGAGCACCTCCGGGTTGACGATATGGGCTGGCTTGTTGCCGGATAGCAACGCCTCCAGGTCGTCGGCGACCATCTGCGCCTGCCGCGCCTCGGTGTTCCACGTCGCCCCACCGATGTGCGGGGTGAGGACGACGTTCGGCATGCCCGTCAACGGATGGTCGGTCGGCAGCCACTCGCCGGCGAAATGGTCCAGCCCGGCGGCGGCGACCTTGCCGGTGCGCAGGGCCGCGATGAGTGCGTCGGTGTCATGAAGCTGGGCCCGGGCGGTGTTGAGGAAGACGACGCCGTCGCGCATGGCGGCGAACTGCTCGGCCCCAATCATGCCGGTGGTGTCGTCGGTGACCGGGGCGTGCAGCGAGACGATGTCGGCCTCGCCCAGCAGCTCGTCGAGGCTATGACGGGCCTCCTCGTTGTATGGGTCGTAAGCGATGACCCGCAACCCCAGCCCAGACAGTCGCCACCGCAGAGCACGGCCGACGGCGCCCAGGCCCACCAGCCCGGCGGTGCGTCCTGCGATCTCCCAGCCGCGGAACCGCTGATAGGGGATGATACCGTCGCGAAATATGTTGCCGCTGCGGACATCCGCGTCCGCTGTTAGCAGGTGACGGGTGGCGGCCAGCAGCAGGGCCAGCGCCATTTCGGCCACCGCGTCGGCGTTTCGGGCCGGGGTGTTCAGCACCGGGATGCCGGCCGCGGTGGCACCGGGGATGTCGACGTTGTTGGGATCGCCGCGGGTGGCGGCGATGGCGCGCAAGTCCAGTTCGAAGACCGGGCCGCTCACCGAGTCGCTTTCCACCACAACGACATCGGCGGACTCGGAGCTGATTCGCTCGGCCAGCCGCTCGGCGCTGTAGATCCGCAGCGGGGTCGCATCGATCCACGGGTCGTACACCACGTCGGCCAGCTCGCACAGCTTGGTGAACCCAGGTCCCCGCAACGGGGCGGTAACCAGGGCACGCGGTCGCGACGTCACGAATTCCAATGCTGGCGTACGGTGGCGCTCGTGTCACGCGAAGACGTCACTGTCGGGATCGACATCGGCACCACCGCGGTCAAGGCGGTAGCCGCCGACGAGGACGGCCACGTGACCGCACGGGCGCGTATTCCGCACCGGCTGCGGGTGCCGGCCCCCGATCGGCTGGAGCACGACGCCGACGAGGCTTGGCGGCGTGGGCCATTGGCGGCGCTGGAGCAGCTGTGCCGATCCCTGCCGCAGGGGCCGAAGGCGGTGGCCGTTTCGGCGATGGTGCCGTCGATGACCGCCGTCGATTCCTGGGGCCGGCCCATCACGCCGGGACTGCTGTACGGCGACAGCCGCGGCCGGGTGCCCGCGGCCCCGGAAGAACGGGCACAGCCGCTGCCAACGGCAGGGGAGGCCACCGAGTTCCTGCGCTGGACGGCCGCGCAGGCGCCGCACGCGGCCGGGTACTGGCCGGCGCCGGCGGTGGGTAACTACGCGCTCGCGGGCGAGGCGGTGATCGACTTCGCCACCGCCATCACCACGCTGCCGCTGTTCGATGGGACGGCCTGGGACCCCGCGGCATGCGCCGACTGCGGTGCTAGCGCCGACCGCATGCCACGGGTGGAGACGTTCGGGGTGGCGGTGGGGCAGGTCCACGGAACCTCAGGGACGGACGCCCTATTGGCGACCGGCGCCATCGATGCCCTGTGCGAACAAATCGTGGCCGGTGCCGACCGCGACGGTGACGCGCTGGTGATGTGTGGCACCACCCTGATCGTGTGGACGACCGTGTCCGAAGCCCGGCAGGTGCCCGGCCTGTGGACCATCCCGCACACGGCCGCCGGCAAGAATCAGATCGGAGGTGCCAGCAACGCCGGCGGATTGTTCCTCGACTGGGTAGATCACGTTGTCGGACAAGGTGATCCAGTGGTCGCCCACCCGGGGCGGGTGCCGGTGTGGTTGCCGTACATTCGCGGTGAGCGCACGCCGTTCCATGACCCCGATCGCCGCGCCGTGCTCGACGGTTTGGATCTGACCCACGACACCGCAGCCATCCGCCGGGCCGCCTACGAGGCGTCCGGCTTCGTCGTTCGCCAGCTCATCGAGCTCAGCGGGGCGCCCGTGGCGCGCATCGTGGCGACGGGCGGCGGGACCCGGGTGCGGCCCTGGATGCAGGCCATCGCCGACGTAATCGGCCGGCCGGTGCAGGTGTCGGCGGTGGCCGAGGGGGCGGCACTGGGCGCGGCCTTCCTCGGCCGCATGGCAGCTGGTTGGGAATCGTCGATCGCCGACGCCGAGCGGTGGGCCCGCGTCGCCCGCGTCGTTGAGCCCGAGCCTGCCTGGGCGGACGCTGTCGAGCACCGCTATCGCCGGTTTCTGGAGTTGGGGGCGTCGCAGTCGGCCTAGGCCGACTGCCCGACTCCGTTCTCGCGCCGTCCCAGCGCTCGCCGTCGTCGGGCTAGCCGGGGTTGGCCGCGGGCGCGCGGGCGACCATCGGAACGGCGGGGAAACACCACGCCATCTCCGACCGACATTTGCGCAGCGCGGCGGTGCCGTAACCCTTCTTGCGGTGCTCGGGGTGGATCCAGATCCGCACGTCCACCTCGCCGTGGACCAGTTCGCCGAACACCAGCCCGACCTTCTGCCCGGAATCGACCGCCACGAACCACGCGGCCTCTTCGTCGTCGATACGTTTCATCGCCGCACGGATCTCTTGGTCGACGCTGCCCGCCGGGCCGCCGGATCCGTCGCCAGCGGCGCCCATCTCCTCGGTGCGCGCGGCGAAGATGTCGCGGTCCTCTTCGGCGGAAAACGGGCGAAGCTCGAGGGTCTCGCCCGAGCTAGCCGGACGCTCTCTAAGGGTGAAGCTGAGCTGTTTGTTCAGGTCGTCAAGCTCGGCGAGGATCTTCTCGCGCGCATCCTGGGTGAGCTGGTCGAAGGACATGCTCATTACTGCTTCGGCGGCTAGGTGGGAGGTGCCGAGCAAGGTCACTATCGACTCGACCGCAGCGGCCTTGTTCTTGGCCTCGACGATGGCGTCGGCGACCTCATGCCGGCGTTCCAGCGCGGCGAGCAGGGCGTCTGCGATCTCTCGACGGGCTGCGGTCTGGTCGTGATCTGTCATTGCATAAGCGTAGAACGAGACCGCGCGTATCGCGCCACCGCTCTAGGCCGACTGCCCGACTCGTTTCTCGCGCCGTCCCGGCGCTCGCCGTCGTCGGGCTAGTCACCTTTCGGTCGGCGCAACACCGCGCCAAGCGCGGCACGGCCAATACGGCGGTGCCGCGTCCTATCCCAGCGTTGCGGTAACGGTGACGACGTTGCGGAGCTGGGACATCTCGTCGTCCGGGAAGACCCGACCGTAATCGGTGAACAGCTCCCGGCGTGGCCTGGTGGTCACCCGCCAGCCTCGACCGGTGAGGTAGTCGACGACATTGCTGCGCTCACCGTCGTAGAACAGCCCCGACAGGTCGATGTCACAACCCAAGTTGACCCAACGCTGATTGAACTCTCGGGCGCGTTCAGTCATCGTGGGGCCGGAGTCGGGGTGGTATTCGGTGGCCAGGCGGCTTCCTGGCGCGCTGAGCGCGGTGATGTTGTCGAAGAGCCAATCCTGGGCTTCGGGCGGAAGGTACATCAGCAAGCCTTCCGCGCTCCAGGCGGCGGGTTTCGCATCGTCAAATCCGCTGTCGCGCAACGTGGCCGGCCAGCCGTCGCGCAGATCGACGCCGACCGTTCGCCGGTCCGCCGCCGGAACGGCGCCCAGGGTCGACATCGCGGTGGTCTTGAACTCGACAACCTCGGGCTGATCGAGCTCATACACCACACTGCCGCTCGGCCAGGGCAGCCGGTATGCCCGAGCGTCGAGGCCGGCGGCCAGAATCACCGATTGGCGAACGCCGCCGCGGGCGGCGTCGAGGAAGAACTCGTCGAAGAAGCGGGTGCGCACCGCGATCGAATCCGTCACCATCTGCAAGTCGCGCTCGGCACCGTCGGCCGCCCAAGCAGCGAGTTCGCCGTCGACCAGGCGGGTGAAGAAGTCGAGGCCGACTGCCCGCACCAATGGCGCCGCGAACGGGTCGTTGATGATCGGGCTGGCCTCCTCGTTGGCCAGCGCGCGGGCGGCGGCGACCATCGTGGCCGTGGCACCAACGCTCGAAGCCAGATCCCAGCTGTCTCGAGGGGTACGTGTCATGGTTCTCCTAGGTCGGCTCGGCCGAGAGGCCAGTCCGACCTTTCGTGCGCAAAATCTCTTACTTAGCCAATATAACGAGCTGGCCGAAACTGTACACCTCGCCTACGGCACGGCGGCGGCCGGGAAAGGGCCTACCCGGGTCGGCTGTTAGTCTCGTACACGGTTTGACGCGCGACGCCGTACGTCCTTGCCTGCGGGTTGGGCGCGTGACGCGGGACCCCCGGAATGACCCAGCCGCAGGAGGAAGAGTGCTCTCGGCTTTCATCTCATCGCTGCGAACAGTCGACCTGAGACGGAAGATCCTCTTCACGCTGGGCATTGTCATCCTCTACCGCGTCGGTGCCGCGCTGCCGTCGCCCGGTGTCAATTTCCCGCACGTGCAGCAGTGCATCAAAGAGGCCAGCGGTGGCGAAGCCGGACAGATCTACTCGCTGATCAACTTGTTCTCCGGCGGCGCGCTGCTCAAACTGACGGTGTTCGCGGTGGGCGTGATGCCCTACATCACCGCCAGCATCATCGTGCAGCTGCTCACGGTGGTCATTCCCAGGTTCGAAGAACTGCGCAAAGAGGGCCAGGCCGGTCAGGCCAAGATGACGCAGTACACGCGCTACCTGGCGATAGCGCTGGCCATCCTGCAGGCCACCAGCATCGTTGCGCTCGCGGCCAACGGCGGGCTGCTGCAGGGCTGCTCGCTGGACATCATCGCCGACCAGAGCATCTTCACCCTGGTCGTCATCGTGATGGTGATGACGGGCGGTGCGGCGCTGGTGATGTGGATGGGCGAGTTGATCACCGAACGCGGCATCGGCAACGGCATGTCGTTGCTGATCTTCGTCGGCATCGCCGCCCGCATTCCTGCCGAAGGGCAGAGCATCCTGGAAAGCCGGGGCGGGGTCATCTTCGCCGCCGTCTGCGCGGCCGCGCTGATCATCATCGTCGGCGTGGTGTTCGTCGAGCAGGGCCAGCGCCGTATCCCGGTGCAATACGCCAAGCGCATGGTGGGCCGGCGCATGTACGGCGGAACGTCGACGTATCTGCCGCTCAAGGTCAACCAGGCCGGCGTTATCCCGGTCATCTTCGCGTCCTCGCTGATCTACATTCCGCACCTGATCACCCAGCTGATCCGCAGCGGTAGCGGCGGTCTGGGTAACAGCTGGTGGGACAAATTCGTCGGCAGCTACTTGTCCGACCCGGGCAACGCGGTCTATATCGGCATCTACTTCGGGCTGATCATCTTCTTCACCTACTTCTACGTGTCGGTGACCTTCAACCCCGACGAGCGTGCCGACGAGATGAAAAAGTTCGGCGGGTTCATTCCGGGCATTCGGCCGGGACGGCCGACCGCCGACTATCTGCGCTTCGTGCTGAGCCGGATTACCCTGCCGGGCTCGATCTACCTAGGCGTGATCTCGGTGCTGCCCAACCTGTTCCTCCAGATCGGCAATGGTGGAGCGGTGCAAAATCTACCCTTCGGGGGTACGGCGGTTCTGATCATGATTGGCGTCGGCTTGGATACGGTCAAACAGATCGAGAGTCAGCTCATGCAGCGCAACTACGAAGGGTTCCTCAAGTGAGAGTCGTTTTGCTGGGACCGCCGGGGGCGGGCAAGGGGACGCAGGCGCAGAAGCTGGCCGAAAAGCTCGAGATCCCCCAGATCTCCACCGGCGAGCTGTTCCGGCAAAACATCGACAACGGCACCAAGCTCGGCGTGGAAGCCAAGCGCTACCTGGATGCCGGGGACCTGGTGCCCTCCGACCTGACCAACCAACTCGTCGACGACCGCCTCGACAATCCCGACGCGGCCAACGGATTCATCCTGGACGGGTACCCACGCTCGCTCGAGCAAGCCAAGGCGCTGCACGACATGCTGGGACGCCGGGGCACCGACATCGACGCGGTGCTGGAGTTCCGCGTGTCCCAAGAGGAGTTGTTGCAACGGCTCAAAGGGCGCGGCCGCGCCGACGACACCGACGACGTCATCCTCAACCGAATGAAGGTCTACCGCGACGAGACCGCGCCCCTCTTGGATTACTACCGCGATCAGCTCAAAACCGTCGATGCCGTCGGCAGCCTGGATGAGGTCTTCGCCCGCGCGCTGCGGGCCCTAGGGGTGATCGCAAGCCCGGCGGAGCCGGGTGCGGCGGGTCGCCGCTCATCACAGCTGGGACGGTAGCCATGCGCACCCTGGTACGACTCCGAAGTCGCAGAGTCGTGCCACAGCGCACCCCCGACGAGCTCGACGCGATGGCCGCGGCCGGCGCCGTCGTCGCCGCCGCGCTGGAAGCGGTGCGGGCGGCCGCGGTCGCCGGGGTATCCACCCTGAGTCTCGACGAAATCGCCGAATCGGTGATCCGCGAAGCCGGTGCGACACCGTCATTCCTGGGCTATCACGGTTACCCGGCGTCGATCTGCGCCTCGGTCAACGACAGGGTGGTGCACGGCATCCCGTCCGCCGCTGAAATCCTCGCACCCGGCGACCTGGTATCCATCGACTGCGGCGCGGTCCTGGACGGCTGGCACGGCGATGCCGCGATCACCATTGGGGTGGGCACCCTGATCCCCGCCGACGAGGCGCTGTCGCTGGCGACCAGGAAAGCGCTGGAGGCCGGAATCTCGGCGATGATCGCCGGAAACCGACTGACCGACGTCGCCCATGCCATCGAAACCGCCACGCGCGCCGCCGAGGTTCGCTACGGGCGAGCGTTCGGGATCGTCGATGGCTACGGCGGACATGGCATCGGCCGGCAGATGCACATGGATCCTTTCCTCCCCAACGAGGGCGCCCCGGGGCGCGGCCCCCTGCTGGCCCCCGGTTCGGTGCTCGCCATCGAACCGATGCTGACGCTGGGAACCCGTAAGACGGTGGTGCTCGACGACAAATGGACGGTCACCACCGCCGACGGGTCCCGGGCGGCACACTGGGAACACACCGTGGCGGTGACCGAGGGCGGACCCCGCGTGCTCACGCGGGCATAACGCGATCACGGGCAAAAACGACGTGGTGTACCCGCGGCGGGGCTGAACTAAACATCTACTCCACTCGTGTCAGTAGCGGGAGGTGATCGAGTGGCCCGCGTAGCCGGCGGTGCGGCTGCAGAAGCCGCTCTCATGCGGGCGCTCTACGACGAGCATGCCGCGGTGTTGTGGCGCTATGCACTGCGGCTGACGGGCGACGCCAGCCAGGCGGAGGACGTCGTCCAGGAGACGCTGCTGCGGGCGTGGCAGCATCCGGAAGTGATCGGCGATACGGAGCGGTCGGCACGGGCGTGGTTGTTCACGGTCGCTCGCAACATGATCATCGACGACCGGCGCAGCGCACGGTTCCGCAATGTCGTCGGCTCGACCGACGAGGAAGGCGCGCCCGAGCAGTCCACGCCGGACGAGGTGAACGCGGCGCTGGACCGGCTGCTGATCGCCGACGCGATGGCCCAGCTGTCCGCCGAGCATCGCGCCGTGATCGACCGGTCCTACTACCGCGGATGGACCACCGCCCAGATTGCATCAGACCTAGGAATAGCGGAGGGAACAGTGAAGTCGCGATTACACTATGCCGTGCGGGCATTGCGGCTCACTCTGCAGGAACTTGGAGTCACACGATGACGGCAATGCTTATTTTTGGGGGCCATTCCGGTCCCATCCGCACGGCTGTCGGCTCCGAATGCTTGAGGGTGACAGGAGATGAATGACATGACGACGCCGCTACGAGGACTTGGCCCGCCCGGCGACTACGGGGTACGTAACGTGTCGACGGGTGGTAACCACCCCTATGCGATGTGGGATGCCGCGTACGTGTTGGGGTCGCTGTCCGCCGCCGATCGCCGCGAATTCGAGGCACACATGGCCCATTGCCCGGCGTGCCGGGAGGCCGTCGCGGAACTCTGTGGTGTGCCGGCGCTACTCTCGCAGCTCGACCGTGAAGTCGTGGCCGCGATCAACGAGTCCGGCGCCACGGCCGCAACACCTCCGGTGTCGCCGGAGCTACTTCCGTCGTTGCTGGCAACGGTGCGTTGGCGTCGTCGCCGTAGCCGCATAACGACGTGGCTGGCCTCGGCCGCCGCGGCCGTGGTGCTGGGGATCGGTGTGTTGGTGGGCGTTGCGGGCCACTCCGGGACGGCCCCGCAACAGGCGACCGTGTCCGCACAGCCGATGGCACAGGTTGGGACGAACCTGCTGACCTCGACGGTTTCACTAACCAGCCAGCATTGGGGGACGTTCATCAACCTGCGATGCGTCTGCCTGGCTCCGCCGACTGCTCACCACGACACGCTGGCGATGGTCGTGGTGGGTCGCGACGGTAGCACGACCCGGCTGGCGACCTGGGTGGCCGAGCCCGGACACACAGCGACGCCGGCCGGCAGCATCTCAACACCGGTCGACCAGATCGCCGCCGTGCAGGTCGTTGCCGCTGATAGCGGACAGGTTCTGCTGCAGCGCTCGCTGTAAACCGTGCACCGGAGGTGAACTGAACGCGCTTGCGCGTCGTGTTACAGGCATCGTCTCGATTAGCCCCGCGACGAGGGGGGGCCGCGTAGCGGCCTTGCGGAGGAGAGCAGATGCCCAGGACGCACCGGGTGGTCGACCACATCGTTGAGCACCTCGCGGCACTTGGAGTCGAC
Organism: Mycobacterium lacus; assembly: GCF_010731535.1. Taxonomy (NCBI): domain Bacteria; kingdom Bacillati; phylum Actinomycetota; class Actinomycetes; order Mycobacteriales; family Mycobacteriaceae; genus Mycobacterium; species Mycobacterium lacus. The sequence goes on along the minus strand of NZ_AP022581.1, from coordinate 3,649,136 downwards.
CACATTTTCGGGGTGGACGGCGCCAACATCGAGGATCTGTACGATGCGGCGCACTTCCAGTCGGATATCACCGCGGTGCTGGCCAAGCACGAGTTCTCCGCCGCCACGATGGCTGACGGGTACAGCCGCAGCGGGGCCGGGCTAGGTTCCGGCCTCGGAGTAGTGGCGTCGACCTCGGGCGGCGGCGCGCTGAATCTCGTTGCGGGCCTGGGTGAATCGTTGGCCAGCCGGGTTCCGGTGTTGGCCCTGGTCGGCCAAGCCCCCACCACAATGGACGGCCGGGGCAGCTTTCAGGACATGAGCGGTTGCAACGGGGCGCTGAATGCCCAGGCGGTGTTTTCGGCGGTCTCGCTGTCGTGCGAGCGGGTGGTCACGCCGTCGGACATCGTCTCGGCGCTGCCCCGGGCCGTCGCCGCGGCTCGCACCGGGGGCCCGGCGGTGTTGTTGCTGCCCAAGGACATTCAGCAGGGATATGTCGATGTCAATTGGGGTGGTTATCGGGCCAGCCGTACCACGCAGGACCTGCGACCCATCGGCAACCCGCATCCAATAGCCCAGGTCCTGCGCCACGCGAACGGTCCGGTCACGATCATCGTGGGCGAGCAGGTGGCCCGTGACGACGCCCGGGCCGAGCTCGAAGCGCTGCGCGCGGTGTTGCGCGCGCGGGTGGCGACCGTTCCCGACGCCAAGGATGTCGCCGGGACGCCCGGTTGCGGGTCGTCGTCGGCGCTGGGGGTTACCGGCGTGATGGGCAATCCGGGCGTGGCCCAAGCGGTGGCGGCCAGCGCCGTGTGCCTGGTGGTCGGCACTCGATTGTCGGTGACGGCGCGCACCGGCTTGGACGACGCGCTCGCGGCGGTGCGAACGGTCTCGATCGGCTCCGCAACGCCGTATGTCCCGTGCACCCACGTGCACACCGACGACCTGCGCGGTTCGCTGCGCATGCTGACCCACGCCCTGTCCGGACCCGGACGGCCAACCGGACTGCGCGTGCCCGATGTGGTGCACCGGACCGAGCTGACGCCCCCACCCCTCGTCGGAGCGGGTGTGCGCTACCGCGACGCCATGGCGGTGCTGGACGGCGCCCTGCCCGACGGGACGGACATCGTGGTCGACGCCGGCAACACCGGCGCGTCCGCGGTCCACTACTTGCCGGCCCGGCGGGGTGGCCGGTTCGCGGTCGCGCTCGGCATGGGAGGGATGGGTTACAGCTTCGGCGCCGGCATCGGCATGGCGTTCGGGCGCGCGAACACCGGACGGCCCGCCGGGCGCACCGTGGTAGTCGCCGGGGATGGCGCGTTTTTCATGCACGGCATGGAGATACACACCGCGGTGCAGTACCGGCTTCCGGTGACGTTTGTCTTGCTCAACAACAACGCCCACGCCATGTGCGTGACCCGCGAACAGCTGTTCTACGACGATCTCTACAGCTACAACCGGTTCCGTTCCAGCCGGCTGGGTGCCGGTCTGGCGGCAATGTTCCCGGGCCTGACATCCGTGGACGTCACGGACCTCGACGGATTTGCCGCCGCTGTGCGCGCGGCCCTCGAGGTCGACGGCCCGGCGGTGGTCAGCGTCGAGTGTGCCGCCGACGAAATTCCCCCGTTTGCACCGTTTCTCGCCAAGACATCAATCAAAGCTCCTGCCACAGACGAGATTCCAGCCGCGAAGGAGAGCCGAACGAATGTCACTGCCAGCGCTTGAGGATATCCCCACCCCCATCGACGGGGTAACTCGGATCGAGACCAGCCCGCGGGAGAAGGCCACCCCGATCATCATGGAGATGATGCGGTCCGTCTACCCACACCATCAAGTCTTCGGTGAGTACTGCACCGTCAACGATTTCATCGACTGCCCGCCCGACGAGCTGTTCGAGTACATGGCGGACACCCGCAGCCTCGAGGAGTGGACCTACAGCCTTCGCGGCTTCACGCCCACCGACGAACCTGGCCTGTGGCTGGCCTACGACCGGCTCGGCTCGGAGACCAAGATCTACACCCGCACGATCGCCAACGCGGAAGCACGCACCGTCGACTACCACTGCGCGTGGGACCAGGGCAAGCACTTGTGGATGATCTACATGATGCGCGTCGTCGACGCCCAGGTGGTCCTCGACAAGCCCGGTTCGGTTGTGCTGTGGACCAATTGCCACCACCCGTTCTATGACCACAACCCGTATCCAGAAACCGCACCGCCGCAGCGCCCGGTCTGGGTGGGCGACTTCTGGGACATGTTCGGCGCGGGCCATCTGCTGGAGATGAAGACCCTCAAGGCCATTGCCGAGTACCGCCACCACAACGGCCTGCCGGTCACACCCGCCTGGATGAGATGAGGCCATCGTGAGTCAACCCGCCGTCAGCCTGACCGACGTCTCCACCTATCTGCCCGGCGAGCCCATCGGCGCCGACTATTACGCGCAATTCGCCGAATCCGACAACCTGCGTGACAACCTGATGTTCCGCGCTCCGAGGTTCCGCCATCACGTCGCCCCCGACGAGAGCGCGATCGATATGGTCGAGCGGGCGGCGCAGGGCTTGATCGAGCGCCACGGACACGACGTCGTCGAAAGTGCCGACGTGTTGATCACCCATACCCAGGTACCGGATATGGCGTTCTACGGCGAAGGCGGCGGCATCGCTCACCGCTTGGGCATGCGGCCGTCCTGGGTGCTGGATCTGAACAACGGCGGCTGCGCCGCGTTTGTGTTGGCGCTCAATGTGGCTCGTAAGCTGCTGTCGTCGGGTGACGGACGGACCGCGTTGATCGCCATCGCACAGAATGCGGCCGGGCAGTTTTTCGATCAGCCCAGGACTCGGTGTAAGGCGCAGTCGGCGGTGCCCGGCGACGGCGCCGCGGTCGGGCTGGTCACGGTAAGCGACCAATCACCCATTCTCGGTATCGAGTGCCGCACGTACGGCGAATACGCCGGCGAAATGACGCTGTCCTTCGATCCCCCGCGCAAGTGGTGGCAGGCCGGTCCCGGTGAGGGCAGCATCGGTTTCACCGAAAGCAAGATCACCAAGGTCTTGGCCCGTGGCAATCGGCAGGTTCCCGAAGTCGCGTTCGCGGTCTGTGACCGAATCGGCTTGGACCCCAAAGACATCGACCTCCTGGTCACCAACCAGCCCAACCGCGTGTTTCTGCGCAATTGGCGTGAGGCTCTCGAGTTGCCCAAGGAACATCATCGCGACACGTTTGACGAGTGCGGCAATCTGTTCGGCGCAGGCATTCCGGTCAACCTCGATCGCGCGATATCCGATGGCCAAGTCAAGTCGGGTGACGTGGTCATGATGGCAGCCTTTGCCCACGCCGGCGATTTCGCCGGCGCGGCCGCGGTGCGCTGGGGTGGGCGGCCCTGATGCCACCCGTAGAGCGCCTTGTCGCCGCGGAGCTCGGTGGCGCGCTGCCGAGTGCCATCGATCCGTTTGCGCTGTCGCTCAACGAGAATCCGTTTCCGCCGCTTCCGGCGGTGCGGTCGGCGCTGATTCGCTCGATCGATGCGGCCAACCGTTATCCGGAGTTTCTGCCCGAGCGGCTGCGCAGCCTGATCGCGTGCCACATCGGAATGCCCGCCGAACAGGTCGTGTTGGGCGCGGGCGCGACGGGTGTGGTGATGCACGCGCTGCGGGCATTCACCGCCCCGGGTGACGCGATAGTCATGGCGGAGCCGACCTTCGACGGGTACCCGATCGTCGCGCAAATGGCGCGGCTGACCTTGGTGACCGTCCCGCTCGACCCGCGGGGCCATAACGACTTCGACGGGTTGGCTGACGCCGCCACGAACGCGCGGGTGGTCGTGGTGTGCCGGCCGCACAACCCGACCGGCACCCTGGAGCCCGCGGGCGAGGTCTTGAGATTCCTGCGTCGAGTGCCGCGTGACGCCGTGGTGCTGCTCGACGAGGCATACATCGAATTCGCCGCCCCGGAGCACTGGATCGACGTTTCGGCATTGCTTGCCCAGTTTCCCAATGTGGTGGTGGTGCGGACCTTCTCCAAGGCCTACGGGTTGGCGGGACTGCGCATCGGATACGGGCTAGCGACAGCGGAGCTGGCCCGTACGCTGTGGGCCCAGCAGTTGCCGTTCGGCATGGCGAGTACCGCTTTGCTTGCCGTCGCAGCCTCCTACGAAGCCGAGGACCAACTGCTGCAGAGGATCCGGCTGATCACCGCCGAACGTTGCTATCTGCGGATGTGTCTGAGCGCGATGGGGACATACACCACCGACGCGCATGCGAACTTCATGTACCTGCCGTCGCGGGGTCGGCTGTGGCGTGAAGTATTCGCCGATACCGGGCTGCAGGTCCGGTGCTACCCGGACGGCGGCGCGCGCATTACCGTGGGCAGCCGCGCGTCCACCCTGGCGGTGCTATCCGCGGTGGGGCAAGTGCGGTAAGAAGGGGCGTGGCTGCCTCACAAAAGCGTGACCCCATCGCCGTCGCGCGCGCCAATTGGGAGCGTGCCGGGTGGGGCGATGTGTCGGACGGCATGGTCGCGGTGACGTCGGTGATGCGTGCGCATCAGATCCTGCTGGCCCGCGTCGAGACGGCGCTGCGTCCTTACGATCTGAGCTTCTCCCGGTTCGAGCTGCTACGGCTATTGGCGTTTAGCCGCACTGGAGCGTTGCCGATCACGAAAGCGTCTGATCGGCTGCAGGTTCACGTCACCAGTGTCACCCACGCGATCCGCCGGCTGGAGGCCGACGGGCTGGTCAAGCGGGTGCCGCACCCCACCGATGGTCGGATCACGCTGGTGCAGATCACCGAACTCGGTCGGTCCACGGTCGAGGACGCCACCGTCACGCTCAACGAGCACGTGTTCGCCGACATCGGCATGACCGCTGACGAATCGCGGGCGCTGGTGTCGTCCATCGAAACGTTGCGCCGCAACGCCGGCGACTTTTGACCGCGAGCAGACGCAAAAGCCCCTCATTTCGGCACGAAATGGGGGCTTTTGCGACTGCTCGCGGGACTTAGCGCAGGGTCTGGATCACCGCGCTGAAGTCCAAGTCGGCGTGGTCGGCGTCGGACGCGATGAACTCAGCGTAGATCTCGGCCGCGTGGCTGCCCAGCGGCGCCGAGGAACCCGTCGAGGCCACCGCATCCATCGCCAGGCCCAGGTCTTTGTTCATCAACGCCGTCGCGAAACCCGGCTTGAAGCCATTGTTGGCCGGCGACGTCGGCACCGGGCCCGGCACCGGGCAATTGGTGTGCACGGCCCAGCAATTGCCGGTGGCCCCGGTGATCACGTCGAACAATGACTGCGCCGACAGCCCCAGCTTCTCGGCCAGTACAAAGGCCTCGCCGATGGCGATCTGCTGCACCGCCAGCACCATGTTGTTGCACAGCTTGGCGGCCTGCCCCGCGCCGGCCGAGCCGCAGTGAATGATCTTGCCCGCCATGGGTTCCAGCACCGGCCGGGCCTCTCGTAGCGTGGCCTCGTCGCCGCCGACCATGAATGCCAGCGTGCCGGCCGCCGCCCCCTTCACCCCACCGGAAACGGGTGCGTCCAGTTGACGCATGCCGTGCGATTCGGCCAGCGCGTGCACCTCGCGGGCGTCGTCGACCGAGATCGTGGAGCTGTCGATGAACAGCGAACCGGCTCGCGCGGCGGGCAGCACGTCGGCGTAGCAGCGCTTGACGACATCGCCGCTGGGCAGCATGGTGATGACCACGTCCGCTTCGGATACCGCTTCGGCGGCGCTGCCGAACACCGTCGCACCCTTGGTGGCCGCAGCGGACGCTGCGGCGGGCACCGGGTCATACCCGCGCACGATGTGTTCGGCGGCAACCAGATTCGCCGACATCGGCGCGCCCATGTTGCCCAGCCCCAGGAACGCGATGGTGCTCATGTCGGCCTTTCTGACCTTTCTAGGCGGTTGCGCGGAAACGCGTGGCCTCGGCTCGACCGATGACCACTCGCATGATTTCGTTGGTGCCTTCCAGGATTCGATGCACCCGCAAATCGCGAACGATCTTTTCCAGACCATACTCGCGCAGATAGCCGTAGCCACCGTGCAGCTGCAGCGCCTTGTCGGCGACGTCGAAGCAGGTGTCGGTCACATAGCGTTTGGCCATCGCACACAACTCGACCTTGTCGGTGGCGTCCTCGTCCAGTGCGGTCGCGGCCCGCCACAACAACAGTCGCGACGTCTCGAGGCCGGTCGCCATGTCGGCCAGGGTGAACCGGATGGTGGGCTCGTCGAGCAAGGTGGCGCCGAACGCCTGGCGCTGGCGCACATACGCGCCCGCCTTGTTGAAGGCGGCCTGCGCGCCGCCGAGCGAACACGCCGCGATGTTGAGCCGACCGCCGTTGAGGCCGTTCATCGCGATGCCGAAACCGGCGCCGTCACCGTCCGTGCCGCCAAGCATCGCCTCGGCGGGTACCCGCACGCCCTCCAGCACCACTTGCGCGGTGGGTTGCGCGTGCCAGCCCATCTTCTCCTCGTGGGAGCCGAAACTTAACCCCAGAGTGTCCTTTTCGATGATGAAGGCCGAAATTCCGCGGGGGCCCTCGGCGCCCGTTCGCGCCATCACCACGTAGACGTCGGATGCGCCCGCGCCGGAAATGAACTGCTTGACGCCGTCGAGCACGTAGTCGCCGCCTTGTCTGACGGCGCGGGTGCTCAACGCGCTGGCGTCGGACCCGGCGTCGGGCTCGGTCAGGCAGTAGCTGGCGATGACGTCCATTGTGGCCAGCCGCGGAATCCAGTCCTTGCGTTGTTCCTCGGTGCCGAAGGTGTCGATCATCCACGCACACATGTTGTGGATGGAAAGGAAGGCGGCGGTGACCGGGTCTGCGATGGCCAACTGTTCGAAGATGCGCACCCCGTCGAGCCGGCGCAGCCCGCTACCGCCCACATCGTCTCGGCAGTAGATCGCCGCCATTCCGAGTTCAGCGGCCTCGCGCAACACGTCCACCGGAAAGTGGTTCGTGGCATCCCATTCCAGGGCGTGCGGAGCAAGGCGTTTGGCGGCGAAGGCGGCCGCGGTCTCGGTGATTACCCGCTCGTCGTCATTGAGGGTAAACATGATGGCGGCTAACCCATTGTGGGGATGACGAATTCGGCGCCATCCTTGATGCCGGAAGGCCAGCGTGACGTGACGGTCTTGACCTTCGTGTAGAACTGGATCGACGTCGGGCCGTGCTGGTTGAGGTCGCCGAAGCCGGAACGCTTCCAGCCGCCGAAAGTGTGGTAGGCCACCGGAACCGGAATCGGCACGTTGACCCCGACCATGCCCACCTGCACCCGTGCCACGAAGTCGCGGGCGGCGTCCCCGTCGCGGGTGAAGATCGCCACGCCGTTGCCGTACTCGTGCTCCGACGGTAGCCGCAGCGCCTCCTCGTAATCGTGGGCGCGGACCATGCACAGCACGGGTCCGAAGATTTCGTCGGTGTAGATCGACATGTCTGGGGTGACATGATCGAAGAGGGTGGGTCCGATGAAAAAGCCGCCTTCGAGGTTGGCGTCACCGAACGCTAAGTCGTCGCTGGTGCGCTCGCGGCCATCGATCACGATCTCGGCCCCGGCTTCCACGCCCTGGTTGATGTAGTCGCGCACCCGGGTGAGCGCGGCCTCGGTAACCAGCGGGCCGTAGTCGGCCTTGGGGTCCAGGCTGTGCCCCACCCGCAGGTTGTTGATCCGCTCAATCAGCCTGGTGCGCAGCCGTTCCGCGGTCTGTTCGCCGACCGGGACCGCGACGCTGATCGCCATGCAGCGTTCGCCGGCGCTGCCGTAACCGGCGCCGATCAGCGCGTCGACGGCCTGGTCGAGGTCCGCGTCGGGCATCACGATCATGTGGTTCTTGGCGCCGCCGAAGCATTGCGACCGCTTACCTGTCGCCGCGGCCGTCGCATAGATGTATTGGGCGATGTCCGAGCTACCGACGAAGCCGACCGCCTTGATGTCGGGGTGGTTAAGGATGGCGTCGACGGCTTCCTTGTCGCCGTGCACGACCTGGAAGACTCCCGGGGGCAGGCCCGCCTCCCCGAACAGCTCGGCTAGCCGCACCGGGACCGACGGGTCGCGCTCGCTGGGCTTGAGAACAAACGCATTTCCGCAGGCGAGGGCGGGTCCGGCCTTCCACAGCGGGATCATGGCCGGGAAGTTGAACGGGGTGATGCCCGCGACCACGCCGAGGGGCTGCCGTAGTGAGTAGACGTCGATGTCGGGGCCGGCGCCTTCGGTGTACTCGCCCTTGAGCAGGTGGGGGATCCCGATACAGAACTCGATCACCTCGATGCCGCGCTGGATATCGCCCTGGGCGTCGGCCAGCGTCTTGCCGTGTTCGCGGGACAGTAGCTCGGCCAGCTCGTCGATATTGTCGTTGACCAGTTCGATGAAGCGCATCAGCACCCGAGCGCGGCGCTGTGGATTCCAAGCGGCCCAGCCCTTTTGGGCCTCGACGGCTGATGCCACCGCGGCGTCAATGTCGGCCTTCGATGCCATCGGTACCTTCGCCTGGACCTGGCCGGTATTGGGGTCGAAGACGTCGCCGGTGCGGGTGGACTGGCCGACGGTGCGTCGCCCATCGATGAAGTGCGAAATCTGCGTAGTCATGGCTGTCCCATACGGGTAGAAAGGGCGAAACAAGGCGATACTTGCATATCCTAGTAACGGTCGATGATACTGGCAACCCGCCGCTGGTCGGTCTTGTCGTAGCCGTCGTCTATGCTCGAACACGTGTTCGATTTTGCGGAGTATTTTGAGCCCTCCGACACCGCCCAGTCGCGGGGGTTGATTGAGCGGATGCGGGTGGCGGGGCGGGCCGAGGCGCGTGCGGCGGCGGCTCGGTTGGATGCGATCGGGGAGTTGTTCGAGTTGCGCCGCGTCGAGCGGGGCGAAGAGGCCGATTGGGCGGTGGATACCTGGGCGGCGGTGGGGGCCGAGGTGGCCGCGGCGTTTCGCGCCAGCCTGGCGATGGCCGGCAGCTATATGCGGTATGCCCTGGCGATGCGCGAGCGGCTGCCGAAGGTGGCCGAGGTGTTTCGGGCCGGGGAGATCGACTACCGGATGTTTCAGACCCTGGTGTATCGCACCGACTTGATCACCGACGCGGCCGTGCTGGCCCGCGTCGATGCCGAGCTGGCGCTGCGGGTGGCGCGCTGGCCGTCGATGACCCAGGGCCGGCTGGCCGGCGCGATCGATCGGGTCGTGGCCCCGGCCGACCCGGACGCGGTGCGCCGGGTGCGGGAGCGAACCCGCGATCGGCAGGTGTCGATCTGGGATGTCGAGGAGGGCATGGGTGAGGTGTCGGGGCGGCTGTATGCCACCGACGCCCAAGCATTGGACAAACGGCTCGAGGCGCTGATCGCCACGGTGTGTGCCGCCGATCCGCGCACCCGGGATCAGCGCCGCGCCGACGCGCTCGGCGCGCTGGCCGTCGGGGCCGAGCGGCTGGGCTGCCAGTGTGGCAGCACCGACTGCACCGCCGGGGCGCGCCCGCCGTCGGCGGTGGTCATCCACGTGGTCGCCGAGCGGGCCAGCGTGGAGGGCCGCGGCCAGGCCCCGGGATCGCTGCTGGGTGCTGACGGGCTGATCCCGGCCGAGTTGGTGGCCGAGCTGGCCACGACCGCCCGGCTGCGCCCGCTGGTTTTGCCCGGCGCCGAACCCGGCTACACCCCGTCGGCCACGCTGGCGGCGTTTGTGCGGGCGCGGGATCTGACGTGTCGGGCCCCGGGCTGCGACCGCCCGGCCAGCGACTGCGATCTCGACCACACGATCGCGTTCGCCGACGGCGGCGCCACCCACCCCTCAAATATCAAGTGTTTATGCAGGTTTCATCATTTGATGAAGACTTTCTGGGGCTGGCGCGACCGGCAGTTGCCCGACGGCACCGTGATTTGGACCCTGCCCGACAACCACACCTACGTCACCACCCCCGGCAGCGCGCTGCTGTTCCCCGCCCTGTGCACCCCCACCGGCGACCCACCCCCACCCGACCCGTCCCGCGCCGATCGCCGCGGTAACCGCACCGCCATGATGCCGCTGCGCACCAGCACCCGCGCCCAAAACCGCGCCCACTACATCACCACCCAACGCCACCACAACCACCAAGCCCGCCAAAGCGCCCACCCCGCCACAACCCTCGCCGAAACCCACGACCCCCCACCCGATCCCGACGACCCACCGCCCTTCTAGGGGCAGGCGACGTCGACTTCGAAAGGCCTATGGGCGGCCTCGCAGGCTGCCGACGAACCTCTGCGCCTCCTCCCAGGTGGGCAGGAGGCCGGCCGCGCGCACCTCGTCGAAGCTGGGGGCCGCGGCATCGCGCTCGGACAAGCTAGGCGCGGCGCCGTCAACCAGCGGCCAGTCGATCGCCAGCGTCGGATCTGTCGCGCAGATGGTGTGCTCGCGCTGCGGGTTATATTCCGCCGAGCACAGGTACATTACCGTTGAATTGTCTTGCAGTGCAAGGAAACCATGACCCAAGCCTTCGGAGATGTAGATCGTCCTACGGTCTTGATCGTCGAGCAGGACCGAGTCCCAGCGGCCGAATGTCGGTGAGCCCACCCGGATGTCGACGACGACGTCGAACACCGCACCGGACACGCAAGTCACGTACTTGGCCTGGCTCGGGGGTAGCTGGGCGAAATGGAGGCCACGCAGCACACCGGCCGACGACACCGAGCAATTGGCCTGCCGTACGTCCAAGCGGTGGCCGGCGAACGCGGTGAACCCGTGATCGGTGAGCCATTCGAAGAACAACCCGCGGGAATCGCCGTGGATGGTCGGGGTGATCTCCCAGGCGCCGGGGACATCGAGTTCGCGTACCTTCATCTCACTGACCGCGTTGTTCGTAGCGGGCCTCGGCGGCGTCCTTGAGCGGACGCCACCAGGCGTCGTTGTCGCGGTACCAGTCGATCGTGGCGCGCAAGCCCTCCTCGAAGTCGGTGTGCTTTGGGGCCCAACCCAATTCGTTGTAGAGGGATGACGGGTCGATGGCGTAGCGAAGGTCATGGCCGACGCGGTCGGTCACGTGGTCGAAATCGTCGGGATCGCGCCCCATCAGCCGCAGCAGCGTGCGCAGCACGGTCAGGTTGTCGCGCTCGCCCTCGGAGCTGATTAAGTAGGTGCGGCCGATTTCGCCTTTTTCTAGGATTCGGCGAACCGCGCTGTTGTGGTCGTCGACGTGGATCCAGTCGCGGACGTTGGCACCGGCGCCGTACAGCTTGGGCCGCCTTCCGGTGAGCACGTTGGTGATCTGGCGCGGGATGAACTTCTCGACATGCTGATACGGACCGTAGTTGTTGGAGCAGTTGGAGATCGTCGCGCGCACGCCATAGGACCGCACCCAGGCCCGGACCAGCATGTCGGCGCCCGCCTTGGTCGCCGAGTACGGGCTCGACGGGTTGTAGGGCGTGGATTCGGTGAACCGCTGGGGGTCGTCGAGCTCCAGGTCGCCGTAGACCTCGTCGGTGGAGATGTGGTGCAACCGTACGCCGTGGTGTCGTACCGCTTCCAGGATGGTGAAGGTGCCGATCACGTTGGTGTGCAGGAACGGCTCCGGGTCGTCCAGCGCGTTGTCGACGTGAGACTCGGCGGCGAAATGCACGACCGCGTCGGACTCGGCCACCAGCGCCGACACCAGGTCGGCGTCGGTGACATCGCCTTCCACCAGCTTGATGGCGTCTTCGACGTCGGCCAGCGACTCGCGTCTGCCGGCGTAGGTAAAGGCGTCGAGCACCGTCACCGTGTCGTCGGGATATTCGCGTACGGTGCTGTGCACAAAGTTCGCGCCGATGAAGCCCGCGCCACCGGTGACTAGCAACCGCATGGTCAAACCTTAGCCGAGCAGTGCCCCAGCCAATTCGGCGAGCGCGGGGACCAGGTTTTCACTTCTGGTGAGGACCTGGACGGGGACGTGGTCGGCACCGGCATCGAGGTGCTCCCTGAGCCGGGCCGCGATGGCGTCGGTCGTTCCGTAGGCGACCATGGCGTCGACAAGGCGGTCGCTGCCGGGTCGGGCGATGTCCTCGTCGGTGAAACCCAGCCGTTTCCAGCTGTTCTGGTAGTTGGCCAGGTTGAGATAGATATCGAGAGCCTTCCGGCCTACCGCGCGGGCCTTGTCTGGGTCCGAGGTCAACACCACCTTGTGCTCTGGTGCCAGGAATGCCGACGGCCCGAGCAGTTCACGGGCGTGCGCGGTGTGCTCCGGAGTCGTCAGATACGGGTGGGCTCCCGCGCTGCGTTGCGCAGACAGTTTCAGTACCCGTGGGCCCAGTGCCGCCACCACCCGGCGGTTGGTCGGCACCCCATAGTCATCGAGCCGGTCCAGGTACTCCGCCAGCGCCTGATAAGGCTTGCGGTATTCGGTGGTCGCCTCGGGATGGCCAACGCCGATACCGAGCAGGAAGCGACCCGGGTAGGCGTTGTCGATCCGGTGGAACGACTCGGCCACCGGCTTGGCGGGCGCCGACCAGATGTTGACGATGCCGGTGGCCACGTGCAGGGCGGTCGTCGCTTCGAGAATGGGTTCCACCCAGGCCAGCTCGGCGGGCGGTGAGCCACCGACCCAAACAGCCCCGTAGCCCAGGGCTTCGATTTCTTTGGCTTGCTGGGGCGTTACCCCTCGTCCGAACGATCCGAACCGGCCAAGATCGGGCTTGTTGGTCATGGTTGCTCTAACCGGGCGATCCGGGACCCTATTCCTGGCCTGCGGCGTTTTGCGCCGGATGAGGCGATGCGGGTATCGTGGATGGACGGTGCGGCGTTCGTGCCGACTATTGGCGTGCCCAGTCTTGAAATTTCTCGAATCGATTCGCGGAATTTCCACCACCGGCCCACGTTTCGTAGTCGGAACATGCTGCGCCGAAACCGGGTGCACCCGACGAGTGAACAGAAGGATCGCCAAAAAGTAATGGCCAAGAAGGACGGTGCCATCGAGGTCGAGGGTCGCGTGGTCGAGCCCCTACCCAATGCCATGTTTCGCATTGAGCTGGAGAATGGCCACAAGGTGCTCGCCCACATTAGCGGCAAGATGCGGCAGCACTACATCCGCATCCTGCCCGAGGACCGGGTGGTGGTGGAGTTGTCGCCCTACGACCTGTCCCGCGGCCGCATCGTGTACCGATACAAGTAGTAACGAAACCACCAGAGAACAGGACCGAGACTGCCGTGAAGGTGAACCCGAGCGTCAAGCCGATCTGTGACAAGTGCAGGGTGATCCGTCGGCATGGGCGGGTTATGGTGATCTGCTCCGACCCGCGCCACAAGCAGCGGCAGGGTTAACCAGCCGGGCGCCTAGACAACTGAATGCAGACCTCCCAGCACCAATGAGCGGCTGGCATCGATGGAGATAGGCCAGCTCATCCACGCCCGGACGGAGGCCGGGCCCCCAGCCCAAATCTATTTTTGGGCGAGGGGACGGACTGGGACCAGACCTCCGCAAAGGAAGAGGAAGCGCCACCATGGCTCGACTAGTCGGCGTCGATCTGCCGCGCGATAAGCGGATGGAGATCGCCCTAACCTATATCTATGGCGTCGGCCGTACCCGCTCGAATGAAATCCTGGCGGCCACCGGCATCGACCGGGATCTGCGGACCCGGGATCTCTCCGATGACCAGCTCACCCGGCTGCGCGACTACATCGAAGCCAACCTGAAGGTCGAGGGTGACCTGCGTCGCGAGGTCCAGGCAGACATCCGCCGCAAGATCGAGATCGGCTGCTACCAGGGCCTGCGGCACCGGCGCGGCCTGCCGGTGCGCGGCCAGCGGACAAAGACCAACGCGCGGACCCGCAAAGGTCCCAAGCGCACCATCGCAGGCAAGAAGAAGGCCAGGTAACCGATGCCACCAGCAAAAAAAGGGCAGGCAACGTCCGCTAAGAGGGGACAGAAGGCCCCGAAAACGCGGCGACGGGAAAAGAAGAACGTCCCGCACGGCGCCGCCCACATCAAGAGCACGTTCAACAACACGATCGTGACGATCACCGACCCACAGGGCAACGTCATCGCCTGGGCGTCGTCGGGTCACGTCGGCTTCAAGGGATCGCGCAAGTCGACCCCGTTCGCCGCTCAGCTGGCCGCGGAGAACGCCGCACGCAAGGCCCAGGAGCACGGGGTGCGCAAGGTCGACGTGTTCGTAAAGGGCCCGGGCTCGGGCCGTGAAACGGCGATCCGGTCGCTGCAAGCCGCCGGCCTGGAGGTCGGCGCGATCTCCGACGTCACGCCCCAGCCGCATAACGGCGTTCGCCCACCCAAGCGCAGAAGGGTCTAAAGACACCATGGCTCGTTACACCGGACCCGTCACCCGCAAGTCGCGCCGGCTGCGCACCGACCTCGTGGGCGGCGACCAGGCCTTCGAGAAGCGCCCCTACCCGCCTGGCCAGCATGGCCGCGCGCGGATCAAGGAAAGCGAGTACCTGCTGCAGCTGCAGGAGAAGCAGAAGGCCCGCTTCACCTACGGTGTCATGGAGAAGCAGTTTCGCCGCTACTACGAGGAGGCCGTGCGGCAGCCCGGCAAGACGGGCGAGGAACTGCTGAAGATCCTGGAGAGCCGGCTCGACAATGTCGTCTACCGCGCCGGGTTGGCCCGCACCCGCCGGATGGCCCGTCAGCTCGTCAGCCACGGGCACTTCAGCGTCAACGGCGTGCACGTCAATGTTCCCAGCTACCGGGTCTCGCAGTACGACATCATCGACGTGCGGGACAAGTCGCTGAACACGGTGCCGTTCCAGATCGCGCGGGAGACGGCGGGCGACCGGCCGATCCCGAGCTGGCTGCAGGTCGTCGGCGAGCGCCAACGCATTCTGATCCACCAACTGCCCGAGCGCGCGCAAATCGACGTCCCGCTCACCGAGCAGCTGATCGTCGAGTACTACTCGAAGTAAACCCACCCTCGGGGGGCGTCGCCCCCCCGAGTACCCCCGACGGCATCAAATAGCGGGTGCCGAGAAGGAGAAGAAGAAACACCATGCTGATCTCACAGCGACCCACACTGTCCGAGGAAATCCTCACCGACAGCCGATCCCAATTCGTCATCGAACCGCTGGAGCCGGGGTTCGGTTATACCCTGGGCAATTCGCTGCGTCGCACCCTGCTGTCCTCGATTCCCGGCGCGGCGGTCACCAGCATCCGCATCGACGGTGTGCTGCACGAGTTCACCACCGTGCCCGGCGTCAAGGAGGATGTCACCGCCATCATCCTGAACCTCAAGGGTCTGGTCGTGTCCTCGGAGGAGGACGAGCCGGTCACCATGTACCTGCGTAAGCAGGGACCGGGCGAGGTGACCGCCGGCGACATCGTGCCGCCCGCCGGTGTCACGGTGCACAATCCCGGGATGCACATTGCGACGCTGAACGACAAGGGCAAGCTGGAAGTCGAGCTCGTCGTTGAGCGCGGCCGCGGTTATGTTCCGGCGGTGCAGAACCGGGCGTCGGGCGCCGAAATCGGCCGTATCCCTGTCGATTCCATCTACTCGCCGGTGCTCAAGGTGACCTACAAGGTGGACGCCACCCGGGTCGAGCAGCGGACCGACTTCGACAAGCTGATCCTCGACGTCGAGACCAAGAGCTCGATCACCCCCCGCGACGCGCTGGCTTCGGCGGGCAAGACGCTGGTCGAATTGTTCGGCCTGGCACGCGAACTCAACGTCGAGGCCGAGGGCATCGAGATCGGGCCGTCGCCGGCCGAGGCGGACCACATCGCGTCGTTCGCGTTGCCGATCGACGACCTGGATCTGACGGTGCGGTCCTACAACTGCCTCAAGCGCGAGGGCGTGCACACCGTCGGCGAGTTGGTGTCGCGCACCGAGTCCGACCTGCTCGACATCCGCAACTTCGGGCAGAAGTCGATCGACGAGGTGAAGGTCAAGCTGCACCAGCTGGGCCTGTCGCTCAAGGACAGCCCGCCGAGCTTCGACCCGTCCGAGGTGGCGGGCTACGACGTCGCAACGGGCACCTGGTCCACCGAGGGCGCCTACGACGACCAGGACTACGCGGAAACCGAACAGCTCTAACGGCTTTCGAAATTTAAGGAGCGTCAGCAATGCCCAAGCCCACCAAGGGGCCTCGCCTCGGCGGGTCGTCTTCGCACCAGAAGGCGCTTTTGGCCAACCTGGCCACATCCCTGTTCGAGCACGGCCGGATCAAGACCACCGAGCCCAAGGCGCGGGCGTTGCGGCCGTACGCGGAGAAGCTGATCACCCACGCCAAAAAGGGCACGCTGCACAACCGGCGTGAGGTGCTCAAGAAGATCCGCGACAAGGACGTGGTGCACGCCTTGTTCGCCGAGATCGGACCGTTCTTCGCCGACCGCGATGGCGGTTATACCCGCATCATCAAGGTCGAGGCGCGCAAGGGCGACAACGCTCCGATGGCGGTGATCGAACTGGTGCGGGAGAAAACGGTGACGTCCGAGGCCGACCGGGCGCGCCGGGTGAAGGCCTCGAAGGCTCCTGCGAAGGCTGCACCCGTGGCGGCCGCGGCGGCACCGGAAGCGCCGGCCGAGCCGGAGGCGGCGGTCGAGGAGGCGGCCGAAGAGGTCGCGGAGGCCGCCGCCAGCGAGCCCGAGGAGTCCCCTGAAGAGGCTCCCGAGAATTAGTGGGGACGTCCGTCTTCGGCTCGATATCGCCTATGACGGAACGGATTTCGCGGGTTGGGCGGCGCAGGCGGGCCAACGAACCGTTGCGGGCGTTCTCGATGAGGCGTTGACGACGATTTTCCGCGCGCCGGTGCGGCTGCGCGCGGCAGGGCGCACCGATGCGGGGGTGCATGCCACCGGGCAGGTGGCCCATGGTGATGTACCGGCCGATGCCTTACCGAACGCCTATCCCCGTGTGCACCCCCGCAAGCGGGTGGGGGTGCTCCCCCGCAAGCGGGAGGTGCCCCCACTCTCTGGGGGCGTACGCCCACACACCGGTGAGCCCGAGTTTTTGCCGCTGGTTCGGCGCCTGGGCCGATTCCTGCCCGCCGACGTCCGGGTGCTCGAAATCGCCCGCGCGCCAGCGGGCTTCGACGCCCGGTTCTCGGCGCTGCGGCGTCACTACACGTACCGATTGTCGACCGCGCCCTACGGTGTCCAGCCGCAGCAGGCGCGCTACATCACCGCGTGGCCGCGGCCTCTGGACGTGGATGCGATGATCGCCGCGGCGCGAGACCTGGTGGGATTGCACGATTTCGCGGCGTTCTGCCGGCACCGCGACGGCGCCACCACCATCCGCGACCTGCAGCGGTTGGACTGGTCGCGCGACGGGGACCTGATCATCGCGCACGTCACCGCCGACGCGTTCTGCTGGTCGATGGTGCGGTCGCTGATCGGGGCGCTGCTGGCCGTCGGCGAGCATCGTCGCACTCGGGCCTGGTGTCGCAACCTGCTCACCGCAACCGCTCGGTCCAGCGACTTCGCGGCCGCGCCCGCCCGCGGCTTGACACTGGTCGGGGTCGACTATCCCCCCGACGAGGAGCTCGCGTCGCGAACCCTGATTACCCGGGACCTGCGCTCGCGCTAGCCCGCCGACGGTGGGCGGGCCACGACGGTCGGGAAAAACCCGTATCGGGGACCGGCGCCGGCTGCGCCCCTGCCGCACCGACAACCGGCATCCCGCCCACCACGTTTCCGGTTGGTGCGACGTCGGCGGGCTCGGCCAAATCGCTGACGAAATTCGGGCGCGTCGGCGGTGAGACTCAGGGGTGGGCCGCAAGCACGTGTTCGGCCCGTTTGTCGGTGGACAGGCACAGTGAGCACACGTGCGCGTCGTGGTTTTGGCAGGCCAGCATGTCGGGCCGCTCGAAATCGTGTTGGCAAACGTGGCACGTCAAGCGCGCGGCCGAGGGATTGCCGTACTCGTCATACATGGGCAGATCGATACCGTCGTGGGTGCGCCGAAGGTAGTATCTGCCCTGGGTCGCGATCGCCAGGACCGGCGGCATCACCAACGCGGTGACGATCGCCACCAACGGCGAATAAGGGCGCAGTGCCGCGCCTAGGCCGCCGAAGAACGCGATGATCGATCCTCCCGCGGCCACCAGCATCGACCCGAAGCCGACCGGGTTGATGGCGTAGAGCATGCCGCGGCGGAACTCGGGCGTCTTCGGCGAGAGCCCCAGCAGGAATTTGTTGAAGACGATGTCCGAGGCCACCGTCACCACCCACGCCATGCCGCAGTTGGCATAGAACCCCAGGATCGTGTTGAGGACGTCAAACATGTTGGCTTCCATCAAGATCAACGCGATGGTCAGGTTCACGCCGAGGAACACGACGCGCCCGGGGTAGTGCTTGGTGACGCGCGTGAACGAGTTGGTCCACGCCAGTGAGCCCGAATATGCGTTCGTCACGTTGATCTTGACCTGGCTGAGCACCACCAGGACCACCGCGAGCGTGAGCGCCAGCCAGCCGGGCATCACGTTTCGGTAGATCTGAGTGAATTGGTGCACCGGCACATTGGCGATCGTCGTGGAGCCGGCGACGTTGGAGATGAGATAGACCGCCAAGAACAGGCCGATGATTTGCTTGATCGCTCCAAACACAACCCAGCCAGGCCCGGCGAGCAGCGTCCACGTCCACCACCTGCGTGAGTTTTCCGGCGTCCGCGCCGGCATGAACCGCAAATAGTCGATCTGTTCGGCGATCTGGGCGATCAGCGACAGACATACGCCCGCTGCCAACAGGGCCGAGTCGACGTTCACGCCACCATGACCGTCCCTGCCGGGGTAGGCGAAAAACTGCGCGATCGACTCGGGATGGCTGACCACCAGGTAGCCAAACGGGGCCGCCATCAGGATCAACCAGAGCGGGGTGGTCCAAAGTTGTAGCTGGGAGAGGACTTTCATGCCATACATCACCAGCGGGAAGATCATCAGCGTCGAGCAGGCGTAGCCCAGCCACAGTGGTACATGCAGGCCCAGGTTGAGGCCTTGCGCCATGATCGAGCCCTCGAGCGCGAAGAAGATGAACGTGAACGTCGCAAAGATCACGTTGGTCACCACCGACCCGTAGTAGCCGAAACCGCTGCCACGGGTAATCAGGTCCAGGTCGATGTTGTACCGCGCCGCGTAGTAGGCCAGCGGCAATCCGGTCCCGAAGACCACTGCGGCGAAGATCCCGATTCCCCACAACGCGTTCGCGGTGCCCCACGTGATGCCGACGTTGGCGCCGATCGCGAAGTCCGCCAGGTAGGCGATGCCGCCGAGAGCGGAGATGCCCACCACCGCCGGGGACCACCTCCGGTAGCTGCGCGGCGCCAAGCGCAGCGTGTAGTCTTCGAGCGTCTCCCAGCTGGCTGTCATCGTGTCGAGGTCGGCAATGGCTGCGTTCTCGATGTCCTGCATCAACCCTCCAAGCGCAAACCGGCACAGGTAAATCCGAATCCCGACAACGTGTCCGCACACTTCCCTGTGGGCGGAAAGGCGAAAGTGGGCCCCATTTCAACGCGTTCGGCAAACGACGGGTGACGCCCGGCGCGATCGTAACCGCGCAGTGCGCGGCGTGCCACTCGAGTATGGGTGGCAGGACTAGATCCAGGCCGCGACAAAACTCGCGGCCTGGTCGGTCATCCCGGGCACGCAGCCCGTGTGCGCGCGCCACTGGTTGCCGTCCGAACAGATCGGGTCGCCATCGGCGCACAGGTTGATACCCACTGAGCGGGATTTCTTGGGCGTCAGTGCACCTGCGCCGCGGACCCGGGCACCTGCGGGACAGGACTGGGTAGCTGTCCGGGCAGGTGCGGGACGGGCCCCGGCACCTGCGGCCCAAACCCGGGCACTTGCTGGCCGGACCCGGCCAGGAGCTTCGACGCAACGAAAGCCGCCGCCTGGGTGGTGTACACAGGCACGTAACCCTCGGTGTGCCCGCTCCATTCGTTGCCCGGTCCCGCGTGACAGATCGGGTCGTTGGGGTTGCACAGGTCGATCGCCTTGGAACCGAACAGCGGGCTTTGGCTCGGCAGCGATCCGCCGGCGCGGTTGGCCACGTTGCCGAAAACGGCGACCGCCGCGACGTTGTCGGCGTATTCGCGCGGTAGCGAACTTCCCCAGCCGATGCCGCCGATCGGGACTCCGCTCACGATGTCCATCACGTCGGCGCCCTGTGAGTAACCACCGAGCACGATCTTGGTGTTCGGGCATGACGATGCCATCGACTTGACGTGTGAAATGGCGTCGTTGGCGCCGTCGCCCGTGTGTATCTGGAGGCGGCTGGCGGGATAGTTCACCGCGTACACGCCGATGTTCATGCCGCTGGTCTGCTGGCGCAGGGAGTCGACGAACGCTTCGCCGACTCGACCGATGCCGGGCGGCTCGCTGGTGCCGCGGGCGAAGATGACTTCGGCATCCGGGCAGTCGGTGGCGGAGGCAGCCGGTGTCGCGCTCGGGTCGACGAGCACGACTGCGACACTGGCCAGAGCGGCAGCCCCCGTGCCGATCCAGCGACTGGTGCGGTGAGGTTTCACGCCGAAACTTTACCCGCTACCAGGCCGGCCGAAACCTGGCCGGCCTGTGGACGAGCGGAGCGGCGGTCGCGGCGACCGGCCCTATTGTGAGGCGGAACACGCCGTTGAGGGGATTCGAGGGGCATTGATGCCGCGCCAACCGACGACCTGGCTGCACGTCAGTGGTTACCGATTTCTGCTGCGGCGCATCGAGTGCGCGTTGCTGCGCAGGGATGTTCGCACCGTGAGCGAGCCGCTGCGCGCGCACACGGCGTCCTTGGCACTCGGATGCCTACTGGCGGCCATCGCCCTGGCGGGATCCGGATTGGTTGCGTTGCTGCAGCCGCGGGTGGCGCTCGATCATGCCCAGATCGTGATGGATCAAGATTCCGGAGCGCTGTACGTGCGGGTGGGCGACACGTGGCATCCGGTGCTGAACCTGGCCTCGGCGCGATTGATCGCGGCGACGGACGCCAACCCGCAGCGGGTGCGCGGATCGGACCTGAGCCGCACCAAACGCGGCCCGCTGCTTGGTATTCCGGGTGCGCCGCCGCTTCTTGGCCGGCCGCTGCCTGGCGATGGATCAGCGTGGACGATCTGCGACACCGGCAGCGCTGCGGCGACGACGGTCGTCGTCGGGCCCATCGAGGGGTCAGGCATCGCTCGCCTGGGTGACGGGCAGACCGTTCTGGTCGCTGCCGGCTCGGGCTCCCCGGCCTACTTGCTTTACCACGGGAAGCGGGCGGTGGTGGACCTCGCCGACCCCGCGGTGCTGCGTGCGCTCAGGCTGCAGGGCCGGGCGCCACGCCCGGTTTCGCGGGCTTTGCTGAACGCCGTTCCGGAGGCGCCACCGATCAGGGCGCCCCGGATACGCGGAGCGGGCGGCCACGGCCCGGCCGGGGTACCCGGATTTCCGGTCGGCAGTGTGCTGCGAATCACCCGCGGCGACGGCGACGAGTACTACGTCGTGCTGGGCGCCGGTGTGCAGCGAATTGGCCAGGTCGCCGCGGATCTGCTGCGGTTCAGCGACTCGCAGGGCACCGCGAACTTCACCGTGGTCGCGCCCGACGTGCTTCGTGCGGCGTCGATCGTGGACACGCTGCCGGTGTCGGCTTTTCCCGACCGGGCGCCCACACCGTTGGACGGCGACGAGACCACCGGGACCACGCTGTGCGTCGGCT
Source organism: Mycobacterium lacus (assembly GCF_010731535.1). Lineage (NCBI taxonomy): Bacteria > Bacillati > Actinomycetota > Actinomycetes > Mycobacteriales > Mycobacteriaceae > Mycobacterium > Mycobacterium lacus. Next base: position 3,627,594 of record NZ_AP022581.1, on the reverse strand, counting down.
GGGCGCCCGCGCCGTCGGGTGGTGCCGAGATCGCGGTCTTCGCGGGTGGCGGCCTTCCGGTGCCCGCCGGCCAGGCGCCGGTGACCCTGGCTCAGGCCGACGGCCGCGGACCCGCGCTGGACGCGGTCTACCTCCCGCCCGGCCGCAGCGCGTACGTGCGTTCGGGAACGCTGACGGGCGGCGCGGCGCAGGTCGGCACGCGATACCTGGTCACCGACACCGGGGTGCGGTTCGCGATCCATGACGACGACGCCGCGCATCGTCTCGGGCTGCCGACGGCGGCGAATCCGGCGCCGTGGCCGATGTTGGCCGAGCTGCCGTGTGGACCGGAACTGAGTAGGGAGCAGGCGTCAATCGCTCGCGACACTGTGTCGGCCGGGACGCCGTAGCCCGCGGGTGGCCAGGGTCGCCAGCAACGCGACCAGGCAGATCGCCGTGCCGGCCAACGCGGTGCCCCGGGCGTGATTGGCCGGCGGCTTGGCCGCCGTGGGCGACACGGGCGGGTGTGCGGGCGTGGAGCCGGCGGTCTGCGGCGTGGCGTCGGTACTGACCGCGGCCTGTGCATCGATCGTGCCGTTGCCGACCAACGGATCCCAGCCCGCGGGTGGGTGATGCGCGGTCGATTCGATGCGCTGCATCACCTCCCGCGCGCTCAACGCCGGGAACCGGGCCCGGATCAGCGCGGCCAGCCCGCCGACCACGGGCGCCGCGAAACTGGTGCCCGACAGCGGCGTCGAACCATTATGTCCGGCAACGGCATTCACCAACCCGTCGCCCACCGGGCTGAGAGAGGTGACCGCCTCGCCGACGGCGGCAACATCGACCCACGGTCCGGCGAGGGTGAATGCCGACGGGGCCCCTTCGGTGCTCACCGAGGCGACGGTCAGCACGTAGTCGTCGTACCACGCCGGGCTGACCGCGACCGTGACGGTGTCCCAGTTCGCGTCGGACCGCTGAGGTGGACAATGCGCGACGCCGCCGGTGTTGCCGGCCGCGGCGACGATCACGGCATTCTTGACATCCACCGCATAGGCCAGCGCGGCGCCCAGCGCGCGGTCATCGAGCGCGGCCGCGACCGGAACGCACGCGACCGAGGAAATGGTGATCACCGACGCGCCGAGATCGGCCGCCGTCCTGACGGCCTTCGCCATGGTGGCGACGTCACCGAACCCCGTAGCGGATTCCTCACCGACGGGCGCGAATTTGGCACTGGACTGGCGGATGCCGATCACGGTGACGTCGGGAGCGACGCCGCTAAAGCCATCCTTGTTGGAATCCGGTGCGGCCGCGATGATTCCGGCCACCACCGTGCCGTGCGCATCGCAATCCTGAGTGCCGTCACCGGTGGAGACGTAGTCACCTCCGGCCACCAGATTCGGAAGCCGCACGTGTCGGGAAACGCCGGTGTCGATGACCGCCACACGCTGGCCCGCGCCTCGGGTGAGTTGCCAGACTTGCGGCAACCCGAGGTCCGCGAGCTGAGCGGGTATGTCGGCCCGGTTGACCGCCGTCGCCGGGTCCGTCGTCAGCGCCGTGCACACCTCGCGTTGCACGGTGGCCTCCGGTGGCGCCGGCAGCGCCGGTTCCGGCAACCACCTGTCGTCGATCGGCGGCGGGGTGACCGCACGCGCGGGTGGTGTCGCACACGTCGCGCACAGGAATAGCGCCGCGAGCGCCACTGCCCCCAGCGCATGCGCGACACGCGACGTGGCCGGGGTCATGTCAGGTTCAAGCCGCGGACCGTGCCGAAGAGTCCGCACATCCAGCAGGTCATGGGAACCGCCGCGACCAGCGCCACGCACTCCAGCAACTCGACGCCGCGCCGGCCGACGGGTGAGAGCGGCATCGCGGGAGCAACCGAACCCAGGCAGATCGCGGCGGCGGCCAACACCGCCGTCGTCCCGGCGATCCATGGCCCGCCCTGGGGCGCGCTGGCCGCGGCAACGGCGAACGCCGTTGCGGTCGTGGCAATTCCGGTGGCGACGAACACCAGCGTCCTTCTCCCGTCGACTGAGCGGGCGCGGAGCAGCAGCAGCCCACCGATCACGGCGGCAAAGGCGAGATTGCCGATGCCCGGCGCACCGCGGCCGCGGGCCGCGAGTGCGGTGACGATGGCACCAGTGGCAGCCGAGGACGAGAATGCGACGAGCAGGCCGGTCAACCAATTGTCGGCGCGGATCGCCTTGGCGGCCAGCCGATCCGTGGCCGGCGCCGCTTCAGCGTCGTTGCCGTCCGGGATGGGCAGTCGTGGCGCCAGCCCCGCCAACACGATCGACGCCCGCGGTGAGACCTCGAGCAGCCCAAGCGACGCGAGTGCGGATGCCGAGCCGACGGCGTGCAACGGGATAGCGGTGAACACCCGCGCCAGCGCGGTGACGGCGGTGACGGCGGCAAAGCATCCCAACGCGGTCAAGGTGACAACGCCACAGCCTGTTACGCGCAGCGCCAGCACGGAGGTGACGGCCGCCGCCATCGCGGCCAGCAGCACGTGCGGGGCGCCGGGAGTGCCCGGGACCGCGAGCAGGCCGGCAATCGCGGCGAACGCGGTGGCGATGACGTTCAGCGTGAGCGCGGTGACCGGGTCCCGATACGCCCGGTGGGCGATGACCGCAAAAAACAGGGCCGCCAATCCCGCTGTCGCCGCGACGCTCGCGGTGCTGCCGGGCTGTCGGGCGACATTGGTATCGAACGCATTTCGAACAAGCATCAGGGCGCCGACGCCGGTAAGGCAGCCGGCGGCCACCGCGCCGGTGAGCCGGGCCCGCTGCCGGGCGCATGGCCGGGCCGCCGTGTCGATCACCGCCGCCAGGGCCTCGGCCACGTCATGGTGGCGGGGGGTGTGCGGCTGGGCGGAGGACCGGCTCAGTACCAGCACGGCCCCGTCGCGGATGTCGTTTTGCGCCAGCGTCGACGAGGCCGGCAGAGCGGACGAGCCCGGCCGGGACAACTGGTAGCGGGTCGCGACGACGTCACCGGCCGGTTCGGCGCCGCGTCGCTCGATGATGTCGACGATCGACGGGATCAGGGTGGCGACGGGAACCGCGGCGGGCAGGGTGACGTCGACGACGGCAGCGCCGGTGTGAACCGAGACGCGGCGCAGTCCTGGATCGGATGCGGGCAACGCTGGGTCCTTTCGCAATCGGATTGTCGGCACGGTAGCCGGTTTTCGATCGGCTGGTATTCGGTTGTGCACAGGCGACTTGCGGCCGATTCCGTAGCCATTTAGCGTCGCCCAACCGTGGGTAGAGTGACGACTCCGCGGCGGCCGCCGGCGTTGGTGGCCACGGAGATCGTGGTCGCCGCGCCGCCTGAGTTGCCGTCGTTGCCGTCGCCGGGCCCGCTGGTCCGCGTGTTGCCCGTTGTCATGTCCGTCGCGACCCTGGGTGTCATGGCGGCGCTGTTCTTGTCGGGTTCGTCCGTTGCGCGCGGTCCGACCTTCTTGGCGTTCCCGATGATGATGCTGGCTTCGCTGGTGATGACGGCGGTCACCGGAGGCGGCCGCCGGCGTCGGGCCAGGATCGATGCCGACCGGGTCGACTACCTGGCCTACCTGAGTGACCTGCGCAGGTCCGTCGCCGAAACGGCGGCAGCACAACGCTCTTCACTGAACCGGGACTATCCCGACCCCGATACGTTGTGGACGTTGATCGGCGGCCCACGGATGTGGGAACGCCGACGCGCAGACTGCGACTTCTGTCGTGTCCGCGTCGGCATGGGAAGCCAGCCGCTGGCCGCGCGGCTGGTGGTTCCGCAGTCCCGGCCGGTGCGGCGCTCGGATCCGGTGACCGCCGCCGCGCTGCGCCAATTCATCGACGCATACTCGACGATCGCCGATGCGCCTGTCACGATCCCGTTGCGCGAAATGGCGGCGGTGACGATCGACGGCGACGTGCGGGCGGTGCGCGGCCTGCTTCGCGCGGTGGTCTGCCAACTTGCTGTGTTGCACCGGCCGGACGAGTTGATGGTTGTCGGCGCGATCAGCGACCGGAATCGAGCCCACTGGGATTGGCTGAAATGGTTGCCGCACAATCAACATCCCACAGAAAGCGATGCCGCGGGACCCGCCCGCATGGTGTACCCGACCCTGGCGGAGGCCCAAGGTGTGATCGGCGGCGCGGCACCGCCGCATGTCGTGGTGATCGTCGAGGCGGACGAGCGCGCCGAACCAGTACGCGATCCCGCGATCGCTGGCGCGACGATTGTGGAGGTCGGCGCCGGCAACGACGGTGCGGCGCTGACGATTAGGCAGGCGGGCGGAGCTCAAGCATTGCTGCGCCCCGACCGGCTGGGCGCCATCGACGCGCTGACCTGTGCCCGTCGGCTGGCCGCCTTCGGTGTCGGTGCGCCGGGTGGGGACGGCGGCTCGTCCTGGCCTAGCCTGCTCGGCATCGACGAGGTCGAATCGTTCGATCCGATCGCGCTGTGGCGCAGTCAACATCACCGCGAGCGACTCTGTGTTCCCATCGGAACCACGAGCGACGGCACACCGCTACGGCTCGACATCAAGGAGCCAGCCGAAAACGGCATGGGCCCGCACGGGCTGTGCGTCGGCGCCACCGGGTCGGGCAAGTCGGAGCTGCTGCGCACCGTCGCACTGGGCATGATCGCACGGAACTCGCCAGAAGTGGTCAACCTGCTGCTGATCGACTTCAAGGGCGGTGCAACGTTTCTCGATCTTGCGCGGGCGCCGCACGTGGCCGCGGTCGTTACCAACCTTTCCGACGAGGCGCCGCTGGTCGCCCGGATGCGAGACGCGCTGGCCGGTGAGATCCACCGTCGGCAACGGCTGCTCCGCGCGGCGGGCAACCTCGTCAGCGTCGCCGCCTATGAGCAAGCCCGCAGCGCCGGCGCGACAATGGGGGCGCTGCCGACCTTGTTCATCGTCGTCGACGAGTTTTCCGAACTGCTCAGCCAGCATCCCGATTTCGCGGACATGTTCGTGGCGATCGGTCGGCTTGGCCGGTCGCTGGGTATGCATCTGCTGCTGGCCAGTCAGCGGTTGGACGAGGGCAGGCTGCGCGGCTTGGAGGCCCACCTCTCCTATCGGATGTGCTTGAAAACGTTGTCGGCCAGCGAATCGCGCACCGTCCTGGGAACGCTGGACGCCTACGAGATGCCGAATAGGCCCGGAGCGGGATTCCTCCGGTTGGGAGCCGGGGAGCCGATTGGCTTCCAGACCGCCTTCGTCTCCGGACCGCTTCAGGCCCGCGCCGCTGTCCGCACGGCGACGGCGCCATCGGTGCGGGAGTTCAGCACCTACCCCGCCGGGTCGGTCATCACTTCCGGCGGCGAACAGATCGGCGCGGCGCCCACCCGCACCGTCATGCACGCGGTCCTGGACCGGCTCGCCGGACAAGGGCCGCCCGCGCACCCGGTCTGGCTTCCGCCGCTGGGGGCGGCACCCGCGCTGGACACCCTGTTGCGCCAGACCGGAGCGGCGCCGTCGCTGACCGTGCCGATCGGAATCGTCGACCGACCGTTCGAGCAGTGCCGGACACCGCTGGTCGTCGACTTATCCGGAGCCGCAGGCAATGTCGCGATCGTGGGCGCACCGCAATCGGGCAAGTCAACGGCGTTGGCCACGCTGATCACCGCGTTGGCCGCCCGTCATGGCCCGGGTCAGGTGCAGTTCTATTGTCTGGACTTCGGCGGCGGAGCGCTGGCTTCGGTGAACGCGCTTCCCCACGTGGGCACCGTCGCCGGCAGATCCGAGCCACAGCTCGTTCGGCGCATGGTCGCCGAACTTCAGTCATATGTTCGGGCCCGCGAGGCCCACTTCCGTGACCGCGGCATCGATTCCATCGTCCAGTACCGTCAGCTGCGCACGGCCAGCGACTGTTTCGCCGACGTGTTCCTCGTGGTCGACGGCTGGGCGACCCTGCGGCACGAGTTCGAAGGACTGGAGGAGCCGATTACTGCCCTTGCGGTGCAAGGCCTTTCGTTCGGCGTGCACGTGGTGCTGGCGGCGTCGCGCTGGGCGGAGATCAGGCCGTCGCTGAAGGACCAGATCGGCACCCGGATCGAGTTGCGCCTGGGTGAGCCCGCCGATTCCGAACTGGACCGCAAGCAGGCGCAGCGGGTACCCGTCGACAGACCGGGCCGCGGCCTTTCCCACGACGGGTTGCACATGATGATCGCGTTGCCCCGGCTGGACGGGTTCGAGTCGAGCCCGGGTTTCGCGGCCCCCCCGATACCGCTGCTGCCCACCCAGGTCGACCACGGCAGCGTGGTCGATCGCGCCGACGACGAGCTGCGCACGCGCATCCTGCTTGGCCTCGAGGAGCGCCGACTACGGCCGGTCGCAGTCGATCTCGACCATGAGCATCTGCTGATCCTCGGGGACACCGAGTGCGGAAAGACCACCACGTTACGGACCCTGTGCCGGGAGGTCGTCCGAACCAAGACCGCCGCGCAAGCCCGGCTGTTCATCGTCGACTTTCGGCGGACCCTGCTGGGAGTCGTCGAGTCGGAACATCTTGGCGGCTATGCCATGTCGCCGGCGGCATTAGGTGCCGTGCTGCCGGGTGTGCTCGACTTGCTCGCTGCGCGGATGCCCCCGCCACAGGTGAGTCCGGCGCAATTGCGAGCCAGGTCCTGGTGGTCCGGGCCGGACCTCTACGTCGTGGTCGATGACTATGACTTGGTCGCCTTGCCATCGGGCAACCCGTTGTCCGCAATCCTCGAATATCTACCGCACGCAAGAGATCTCGGGCTTCATTTGATCCTCGCACGGCGCAGTGGGGGTGCCGCGCGGGCCTTGTTCGAGCCGCTGCTTGCCGGCCTGCGTGACCACGGATGCATGGGACTGATGATGAGCGGGCGGCCGGACGAGGGTGCCCTGTTCGGGTCCGTCCGCCCGGGAGCGCTGCCGCCGGGCCGGGGCCTCCTGGTGACCCGCGGCGGTGACGAGCAGCTCGTGCAGGTGGCCTGGAGCCCACCTTTATGACCGCACACCGCGCGGTGATCGAGGCGGGTCCGGGCACCGTACGCCGATTGTGTTGTGGCACAGGTGTGGTCGCCGGGCATGAGCTGGCCCAGATGTGTCGGGCCGCGTTGGGCGCGGTAGACGACGCGGTGGCACTGGTGGATGAGCGCCCGGTCGCCGTGGACTCGCTGTGGCGCGCCACGCTGCGATCACTGGACTGTGGGCACCGCGAAGGCATCCTCGTCCTGCATCCGTCGTGGTGGCCCGCATCTCGCGTCGGCGTGGTCACCGCCGCCGCGCAGACCCTGGTCGACCACCCCGATGACATCGTCGCGCGTCCGCGGTCGTGGCTGCTGACGCGGGCATCGCCGGAAACCTCGTCGGACGTGACGGTGGTGGAGATCGCCGATCGGATGGTGATGGTCGTTGGTGCCGAGGCGGCGGCCGTACCCCGACGGACGGGGGCTCACCCGATCGCCGAGGAGGTCGCAGGGGTTATTTCCGGGATGACGCCGGCAGTGACGGCGGTCGTGCTGATCGACGCGCCGAGCACGGTCACCGGGGCCGGGGCACTCGCGGCGTCGATCGCCGACGCGGTGCGCGGTGGTGGAACCAGGGTCCTGGAAGTCGACGACGCTCGGCTGGCGCGGCTGGCCAGGGCGGCGGCCCAGGCGGCCCGGGACGAGCCCGCCCGGCCATCCGTGACGGGATCTGCGGCGCGGTCCCGCGCCGGGAGGCTGGCGTGGCTTGCGGGCGCCGCCGTCGTCCTCGCGGCTCCGGCCGCCGCCGCTTTGGGCCGTCAGGGCGGGGCGCCCGCGCAGATAGCGCCGACGACATTTCTGGTGGAAGGCCGAATGGCGTTGACGGTGCCCGCGAACTGGCCCGTAGAGCGGGTGGTCGCCGGGCCGGGCTCGGCCCGGGTGCAGGTCACCTCGCCGTCCGACCCCGAGGTGGCATTGCATGTCACGCAATCACCGGTCGCGCGTGAAACGCTCGGTGGTACCGCGGAGCGGTTGAAGCGGGCGATCGATGCGGAGCCGGCCGGCGTGTTCGTCGACTTCAATCCCGCGGGCGTAAGCGCAGGGCGACCCGCGGTGACCTACCGCGAAGTGCGCGCCGCACATCAGGTGCGCTGGACGGTGTTGCTCGACGGCGCGGTCCGCATCAGCGTCGGGTGCCAGAGCAGGCCGGGTGGCGAGGACGCCGTTCGGGCGGTGTGTGAGCAGGCCGTGCGGACCGCGCATGCGGTGGGATGAGCACAATCGGATGGAACCGAATGACGGTCGGCGCGGTCGTAGTTGGTATGAGCACGCTGAACACCGACTTTGACCTGATGCGCGCGGTCGCCGCACAGACGGACGCCCGCAACGAGGAGATCCGGGCGTTGCTGCAGGCATTCATCGGCCGCATGAGCAGTGTGCCGCCGTCGGTGTGGGGTGGGCTTGCGGCCGCGCGGTTCAAGGATGTGGTGGAGCGCTGGAACGCCGAGTCGATGAGGCTCTACCACGTCCTGCGCACGATCGCCGAAACCATTCGGCATAACGAGGGCGCGCTGCGGGAGGCCGGCCAGAATCACGCCCGCCGCATAGCCGCGGCCGGCGGAAACCTGTGATCGAAGGGATGAGCCTCGGAGATGAATCCAGACCCCGTGCTGTCGCCCTCTCTGGCAGGGTTAGTTGAGACAGCAGGGTTCGAAAATATCTGACCAGGTATTGAGGGCAAGTAAGGATTGCAACGAACAATGACGGCGACTTTGGCTGAGGTCCGGAAGGGTAGCGCCGATGATGAAGGCGTGGGAACCGATTCGGCCCAGGGTCCGCGGGCGGATCGTCCCCGGCGGCGCAACTTCACCCCGGAGTACAAGGCGGCCATTGTGGCCGAGTACGACGCGTTGACCGAGCCGGGTGCGCGGGGTGCGCTGCTTCGGCGTGAGGGCCTGTACTCATCGCACATCGTGGAGTGGCGCCGAGCGCGCGACGCGGGCGCGTTGGACGGGCTGGCCCGGTCAGGCGGTCGTGGTAAGGACCGCGACCAGGCCGAGATCGAACGGCTACGGAAGCGGGCCGAACGGGCCGAGGCCGAGCTTGAACGCACGAGGGCCGCGTTGGATCTGGTGGGAAAAGCACACGCGCTCTTGGAGACGCTCTCCGAGAGCACGGGCACGCGGCCCGGGTCGAAGAAGTGATCGCACAGTTGCTGCCCGAGGTGGAGCGGCTGACCTCGACCGCGAAGGCGTGCGCGCTGCTGGGCAAGCCGCGCGCGAGCCTGTATCGGCAGCGCAACCGCCCTGCCGGTCCACGCCGCAAACCCGGGCCGAGCGGACCGCCGCCCAATGCGCTCGACGCGGCCGAGCGCACGCAGATCCTTACGGTGTTGTGCCAGCCGCGCTTCGCCGACAAGGCGGTCGCCCAAGTGTGGGCCGAGCTGCTCGACGAGGGCGTCTACCTGTGCTCGCAGTCCACGATGTACCGGATCCTGCGCACGCACAACATGACCCGCGAACGGCGGCGGGTAGCCACACACCCGCCGCGGGTCAAACCCGAGCTGGTCGCCCACCAACCCAACGACGTGTGGTCCTGGGACATCACCAAATTGGCGGGACCGGTGCGCGGCGAGTTCTACCAGCTCTACGTGATGCTGGACATCTTCAGCCGCTACCCCGTCGGCTGGCGCGTCGAGTACCACGAGGACGCCGACATCGCCCAGGACTGGATGGCCGAGCTGACCGCGCTACACGGGCGGCCCGGCGCGATCCACGCCGACCGGGGTTCGGCGATGACGTCGAAGAACGTCGCCCAGCTGCTAATCGACCTCGGCGTGGCGCGCAGCCACTCGCGCCCACGGGTGTCAAACGACAACCCGTTCAGCGAATCCCAGTTCAAAACGCTGAAGTACCGCAACGATTTTCCCGAACGGTTCGACTCGATCGAGCACGCCCGCACCTGGTGCAAAGACTTCTTCGACTACCTGCGCCACGAGCACCGCCATTCCGCGCTCGGCCTGCACACACCGGCGTCGGTGTACTTCGGCACCGCCGCCGACATCCAGGCCAAACGAGCCCGGGTCATGGCCGATGCCTACGCCGCCAACCCCAACCGGTTTAGCAGCCCACCACAGCCCCCGAAACTACCGACCGCGGCATGGATCAACCCACCGACCCCACAACCGAAAATAGTGTCCACATAGTGAGACGCTGTCTCAAACACCTTGACAGCTACCGTCGTACAACTTCGACGCGATCGAATGCTCCGTTCGCCAGGAGATCCACACCACCTCGGCTCGCTTCAACCAAGCGCTGGAGGAGCTGAGGTCACAAATCGCGCCGTTGCAGCAGCTCTGGACCCGAGAGGCGGCGGCCGCATACCAAACCGAGCAGCAGCGGTGGCACCAGGCCGCCACCGCGCTTAACGAGCTACTGGTCGACCTCGGCAATGCGGTCCGCGACGGCGCCGACGACGTGGCCAGCGCCGACCGCCGGGCGGCCGGCATCTGGGCGCGGTAGCCGCGCCGCAACAGGCTCTGTGTGGTCCCGGCGGGGGAGAGCCGTCGGGACCACACAGTGCTTCATGATGGGGCGAGGACCGCCCCGTCTCGCGGTTGGACGGGGTCGTCGTTCTCGATCCCACGGTGCTGTCTAGGGAACCAGACGCAAGTGGCGGCCCATTCCCGGTTCGCGGGGATCCGGCGGTAGCTCGGTCCAGAGCTCTTCGGCTGCAAGTGACGGCTGCTCGTCGTCGTTAAGCCGATCGGTAAACAGCGCGAGCGTCTCCCCCATCCGGGTCGGAGCCGGAGCGATCGAACCACGGAATTCGAGTTAGTGGGCTACAGGCGCGACGTTCTGACAAGCCGAGTAGGCGTCACGGTCACGCGTGTCTGATTGCAACTGCTCCATCGTCAAATTGGCCAACACGCGGTTCGCGGCCGACCGCAGATCCAAGATCACCGACACCGACACATCGCAAGCGATGAGCGCGCGCGGGCTGATCGGAGGCACCGGGGTGTCAGCTATCGGGTCGATCAAGTGCCGGTATGCCTCGACCACGACAGGAATTGGTCGGACGGCCGAGATAAAGAACTGGAAAGCCGCCTTCAGTGCCCCATCGTCCAGTTGCCGATCTACCTGCAAGGGCCTTATCCAGATATTTTGCGGCGACATGGCGTTGCCAGGTGCCTTCCACGCTGATGGTCTTTGCCTGAGCCTGCCTGGCAGGCAGCGAATCCATGCCTCACATGCCTCCCGCGACCCATTTCGCTTCATCGAGAACTCGGTCGAAATCGCCTTCCGTAAGCAGGTCGATCGGGCGACGCATGTCGAGGTTGCGGTTCCGGGAGTGGAACCAGATATCGATGCCCTCCGGCGTGTAGGAATCGCTGAGGAGGTCCACAATCGCGTGGACATCAAGCAGTTTCGCAGCCGATCTGCCGCGGGGAGTGTTATGCCCGCTAGCCCAGTTCTGCACAGAGCGCGGGCCCGCCCCTACCGCTTTGGCCAGCTCCGCCTGCGTGATTCCCGAGCTGGTGACCTTTGCCACCACGCGCATGTACGTCACCGACGCACTGCCATCAGCCCGGTTGGTCCCACGGGATTTTCTTGTCGATGTCCGGATATCAGTCATTTTGCGAGGTTCTCTTCCGCATGATGCCGAGTATGTTTCGCACAAAGCTACCGGTCAAGTTGCGTACTGTATTTCCATCGATGTTACGATAGCGGCACGAAGGAGGTGCGGTTATGGCCGAACTGCTCATCAGGGCGTCCTCTCAAGACCAAGCCCTTCGAACCCCCGATCGACGGGCATCGTTGACCCGCAGACCTACTTTTTCCAGGACTCGCAGCCTCCTGATGATCGTTGGGCCAGGTTGCCTTTCGGCCTGCCGCGGGCACTGATACCAGAAGAATCATCGCGCCCGGCGTTTCTGTCAGACCTCACTCGACGGGTGATCGACTACCAAATCAATCATGGGGCGACTGCCGGCATCCCGCCTTACGTACACGTCGACCTTCCCGGGAGCGAGTGGATCGATGTCCAGGCCGGAATGTGGGAAAACGCACGGGAATACCTTGACCACGAAGATATTGCTCTACCGGTTCTAGCTGTCATGGCCATCGGCTGGCGAATGCTCCTGCCGATCAAGGGAATCCAGGCGCTTGACCCGATGATGCGTGCACTCGCCGGGCTTGCGCCTCGGGAGCTCGCCCTGGCGGCGTCGAAGATCGACGATGGCGCGCACCCCGACGAACGGGCGACCGACCTGATCCGCCTGATCGAACTGCTGAGGCGCGACTACTCGGTCATCCTGTGGCAACAAGGCCGCCTGGGCGAGTTAGGTATCGCGGCCGGCGCCCAGGGGTATGAAACCGGAATTGGTTGGCGTGAACGGTGCGACCTCCCAGCAACGATGTCAGGCCGCCGACGCTCCCAATCGGGTGGAACCGGGTCCGGGCGGCCGGTATTTGTGGCACCGCTGGGCCGAAGTATCGATAAGCGCAGCCTGGCGGCGATTTGCCACCACCGGGACGTGTGGACGCGCCTGATCTGCACGGATACGGATTGCTGTCCCGACGGTGGACGCGCAATCCTCGACAATGCGCGTGTGCACACTGTCGTACAGCGCGCCCGTCGGCTGAGTGAACTAGATCGAATCGAGAGGTCCTTATGGCGGTGGCAGAACCTCGCGGAGGCAGCCGATCGCGGTCTGGAACTCGCAGCGCGAATCAACCGGCTCGCGCGGAACGACAGCTCGATCCTCCGGGTCGATACGCGTGCATTGTCGGCCATCAGTGCTATCAGTCACCTGCGACGACAGGATGCGCGGTCTAGCGGAGTTGCGTAGGGGAATCCCGCTGCGACGCGGAAAATGCGCGGGCGTGTGCCGTAATTAGCAACCGCATGCCTTCATCGTTGCCCGCGGCATCTTCGAAATTGAGACAACGAACTCATCCACGCGGGTGTTCAGATCATCAATTCGTGATTTTGACCTGCGGGGATGCCCGTCGGTAAGCTGCACCGTTGGCGTGCGGTACGCCGGGGCCTCGGGTCAATGCCGGTCGCCGAGACCAACCCCACCGTCCACGCCTGACCGGTACCCGGGTCACACCGGGATCCACTCCGAGAAGAAAAGGTAAGCGCTGTGCCTACATATGCGCCCAAGGCGGGTGACACCACGCGATCGTGGTACGTCATCGACGCCACGGACGTGGTGCTTGGCCGCCTTGCCGTCGCGGCGGCCAACCTGCTGCGCGGCAAGCACAAGCCGACGTTCGCTCCCAATGTCGATGGCGGCGACTTCGTCATCGTCATCAACGCCGGCAAGGTCGCCATCAGCGGCGAGAAACTGCAGCACAAGATGGCTTACCGCCACTCCGGGTATCCCGGCGGCTTGCACAAACGCACCATTGGCGAGCTGATGCAAAAGCACCCCGACCGTGTGGTGGAGAAGGCGATCGTGGGCATGCTGCCGAAGAACAAGCTCAGCCGCCAGATCCAGCGCAAGCTGCGCGTCTACGCCGGCCCGGAGCATCCACACACCGCCCAGCGCCCGGTTCCGTACGAGATCAAGCAGGTGGCGCAATGACCGAAACGCCCGAGGCCGTAGAGGTCCCGCAAGCTCCGGCCGAGACGGCGGCGGCCAAACCCGGCCAATCGTTCGTGTTCGAGCGGCCCATCCAGACCGTCGGCCGCCGCAAGGAAGCCGTCGTGCGGGTGCGCCTGGTGCCGGGCACCGGCAAGTTCGACCTCAACGGCCGCAGCTTGGAGGACTACTTCCCCAACAAGGTGCACCAGCAGCTCATCAAGGCCCCGCTGGTCACGGTGGAGCGGACCGAAAGCTTCGACATCTTTGCTCACCTGGGCGGCGGTGGCCCGTCGGGTCAGGCCGGTGCACTGCGGCTGGGCATCGCGCGGGCGTTGATTCTGGCGTCGCCCGAGGACCGGCCCGCCCTGAAGAAGGCCGGCTTCCTCACCCGTGACCCGCGTGCCACCGAGCGCAAGAAGTACGGCCTGAAGAAGGCCCGCAAGGCGCCGCAGTACAGCAAGCGCTGAGTCACTATCGGGCCGCGAGCGGGCATCTTTGTCTGCCGTTCCCGGCGTGTCGGTGCACAAGCACGCACGCTCGCGGCCAACAGTGGGTATGTGCGGGGCTGTCAACTGTGAAAGGTTTGTCCGTATGGGTCGACTGTTCGGCACCGACGGTGTCCGCGGGGTCGCCAATCGCGAGCTGACCGCCGAGCTGGCGCTGGCGCTGGGCGCCGCCGCCGCGCGGCACTTGGCGAGTCCGGGCGCGCCGGGCCGGCGGGTCGCCGTGATCGGCCGCGATCCCCGGGCCAGCGGCGAGATGCTCGAATCCGCGGTAATCGCCGGGCTGACCAGCGAGGGGGTCGACGCGTTGCGGGTCGGAGTGCTACCGACGCCCGCGGTGGCGTACCTGACCGGCGCCTACGACGCCGACTTCGGGGTGATGATCTCGGCGTCGCACAACCCGATGCCCGACAACGGCATCAAGATCTTCGGGCCCGGCGGGCACAAATTGGCCGACGACACCGAGGATCAGATCGAGGCCCTGGTGGCGGCGGGACCCGGGTTGCGCCCGGTCGGCGTCGGCATCGGCCGCGTCGTCGACGCCGGGGATGCGGCGGACCGCTATCTGCGCCAGGTGAGCAAGGTCGGCACCGTCCGGCTCGACGGTCTGACCGTGGTCGTCGACTGCGCCCATGGTGCCGCGTCGTCGGTGGCACCGCGCGCTTACCGCGCGGCCGGTGCCCGTGTCATCGCCATCAACGCCGACCCCAACGGGCGCAACATCAACGACAACTGCGGATCGACGCACCTGGAATCGCTGCGAGCGGCGGTCATCGCCCACCACGCCGACCTGGGCCTGGCGCACGACGGCGATGCCGACCGGTGCCTGGCCGTCGACGCCAACGGTGAACTCGTCGACGGCGACGCCATCATGGTGGTGCTGGCGCTGGCGATGAAGGAGGCCGGCGAACTGGCCTACGACACGTTGGTGACCACCGTGATGAGCAACCTCGGGCTGCACCTGGCCATGCGCTCAGCCGGCATCGCCGTGCGCACGACCGCCGTCGGCGACCGCTACGTCCTGGAGGAGTTACGGGCCGGCGACTACAGCCTTGGCGGCGAGCAATCCGGCCACATCGTGATGCCGACACTGGGCTCCACCGGCGACGGCATCGTCACCGGGTTGCGATTGATGACGCGCATGGTGCAGACGGGATCCTCACTGGCGGCTCTCGCATCGGTGATGCAGGCGTTGCCGCAGGTGCTGATCAACGTGGAGGTCGCCGACAAGGCCACCGCCGTCGCGGCGCCCTCGGTCCAGGCGGCGGTCGACGAGGCCGCGGCCGAGCTGGGTGACACCGGTCGAATCCTGTTGCGTCCCTCCGGAACCGAGCCGATGATTCGGGTCATGGTGGAGGCCGCCGACGAGTGCATCGCGCAGCGGCTGGCCACGAGTGTCGCGGAGGCCGTGAGCGCCCAGCGCTGACCCGGACATGCTGGAACCCCGGCGCGGTGTCGGGCGTCGGACTAAGCATGAGACCCGATCGTGGAAATGGCTATGACTCAACCGATATCGACGTGGCCGCGGTTCGTGCGGTCGCCGACCGGATCGGCGCGGCCGCCGAACTCATCGACGATGCGGTGGCCAACCATCTGGCACGGCTGGCCTTCGGCGCAGCCAGCGCCGGCCGGGCGCACGCCGCTCCCGGCGACGCGTTGCGCACCGGGCTGACCCGGCTGGCGCAGGAGTTATCGCAGTGGTCGCGGGCGGCCGTCGAGGTCGCGGTCGCGCTGCGCGCCGGCGCCGACCGCTATGCCGATGCCGAGCTGTCTGCCGCGGCGCGGATTGGCTGATCGTGGCCGACCGGTTGGACGTGGCCGAGCGCCTCGCTGAGGGCCGCCCCGCCGTCGAGCACACGCTGCGGTATGTACGGGCTTGCCAATTGCTGGGCTACCAACATCCCGACCTGACGTCGCACCCTGCCCAGATCCGCGACTGGTACGACAGCGAAGACGGCCTCGACCTGCACGCGCTCGACGCCGACTGCGGACGGCTGCGGGCGGTGGCCGACGCGGTCGCCGAGGCGCTGAGAATGCAGCGTGCCCAGGTCACCGAGCTTTCCGCGGCGTGGGCGGGACCGGGAGCCGACGCAGCGGTCCGGTTCCTGCAGCGCCATTGCGATGCCGCAAACGCGCTGGCCAGTGAAGTGCGCGCGGCGGTTCAGCGATGCGAGTCGCTGCGCGACAACCTGTGGCACCTGGTCGACTCAAAGGTCGCGGCGGCCATCGCGATCGACGATCGCACGCTGGCGTTGCGGCCGGCCTGGTTGGCGGCCGCCGATACGGTCACGACCGGGGTGGGGGACCGGGCGACGGCCGAGGAGCTGGTTCACCAGCAGATAAAACCATACGTGGACAACGACATTCGCGACGATTGGCTGACGGCGATGCGTTCCACACGGGCCGGGGTGGCGGCGTCGTACGACGTCGTCACCGACCGGCTGGCCACCGCGCCGCGGGCGTACTTCGAGATCCCCGGCGACCTGGGGCCCGTCCGTCACGCCGTCCGGCCGGCCCCGTCGACGGCTGTGCCGGCGGCGGTCGCACCCGCCGCCGCGTTGCCTGCCCTCCCACCCGATCCGGCGCCGGCCACGGCCCCGGTGCCCGGGCTAACCCCGGCGATCCTCACGCCCCCGGACCCGGGGGCTGCGATGGGCGGCGGCCCAACTCTCCCCACAGGCAGCGGCGGTTTGGGTGATCTTGGGGGCCTCGGCGGGCTTGCCGGTCGAATCGTGCAGGCGATGGGTGGCTTGCTGGGCTCGGCCGCCGCCCAGCTCGCCGACCCCCCCTGGGCCGAAGACATCGCCGACGACGAGGATGCCCCCGAGCCGGAAGAGCCCGAAAAGGCGGAGCAGGCCGAGGAGACCCACCCGGGAGAGCAGGCCACAGAGGAAGGGGAGCCTGCCGAACCACAACCGGGCGAGCAGCTCCACGGCGTCGCAGACAAGACCGCGACACCGGCCGTCGCCGCACCGGCCGTCGAACCGCCGCCCGCGGCCGGACCACGGCCGGCCGTCGAACCACCGCCGGCCGTCGAACCACCGCCCGCGGCCGGACCACCGCCGGCTGTCGGGCCACCACGGCAACCGGCGCCGGCGGGATCGACACCCTGTGAGATCGCCGCGGACGAGCTTCCGAAGGCAGGGCGGTGACGGTAAATCCCAACGCGACCTCGGCGCGTCTAGTATCTCGGCCGCGGCCCGCTCACCCGCTCCCAATCGCAACGTGTTCGACCGCGCCGCGAACAGCCCGACCAGGCCGCACCCCGAATTCGTGCGCCACGGTGAGCGCCTTACTTCAGCAGTGCAACGATCTTCTCTTCGGGGGTGACCGGTGGCGCTCCCAGGTCTATTGGGTCGGTCCTGGGCAACTGCACCTCTGGATCGGCAAATTCGCGGTAGGTCTTGTCTCCGTTGAGCATGTAAAGCAGATACCCGGTCAGCAGCGCGCGCACCGAACGTTGCGTCCTGCGGTGCGGCCCCGCCAGCCCGACCACCTTGGTCAGTCGCCGGCCCTCAACCAGGCCGCCGGCTTGGGCTTTGCTCACGATGCGCAACGTGGCCGTTTCCCAAGCCCGCGAAAGCCCCAGGGCGTTGGACGTCAACGTCTTCGGATCGCCCGGTGCGCTCAGGATCAGACCGGGCACGCTGAGCGTGGCGGCGGGCTGTTCCGCCGGGGGACTGGTCACCGTCGGGAAGATCGCCGCGACTGCCGACGGCTTGGTGGGCATTCCCGCGGCAGCGAACACGGCGGCCGAGCCGCCGAAACCGTGGCCAACCACGCCGAGCTTGGCGGGGTGCACGCTGATCTTTCCCGGCCCGAGGCGCACTCCCGCCACGATATCGAGGGCAACCCCCAGATCAAAGGCAAGGTTCAGCACCGACGGCGCCAGTCCCCGCTGGGTGTCGGGGGCGCTGGCCACGATGCCCCACGACGCCAGATGCTCCAGCAGACCCGAATACCGGGCACTGCCGGTGAGCCAGTCGTGGCCGAAGGAGACGCCGGGAAGGTTCAGTCCGGCCTGCGGGGTGTACACCACGCCGGGCAGGCCGGCAAAGGCCAAATCACCACGCAAAACGTGGTGTGGGCCGCGGCGGCTGAGGGCGGCGACGAGCTTGCTGGTGCGGGCCACCCGTCGACGTTAGCGGTGAACCGGGGGATGGGTCCAGCGCGTGCCGTCCGGAGCTGCCCGTCGTCGCCCCGTCAGGCAGCTCCCGACGTCGGCAGCCTGCTAGGCCATAACCTCGATCGCCCCGACGCGCCAGAGCACCGCGTACACCTGGCGCAGCGGAATGCTCAACAAACGAGCGGCCGCGTCCACCATTGGGTCGCTTGGAGGGTCGAGCGGCTGTTGACGACGCCGCCGGTGCGGCACCTGTTTTCGGCGGGGCGCCAACGTCGGTTCGGGTGCAGACGGGGCAGTCGCCGTATCGTACAGAACAGCAGTCATGATTCACTCCTCGAAGATTGCGCGCGGGCGGGGTCACAAGTCGCCTTTTTCGATGGACCCGCTCCCGGCGTCTGGATTAATGTTTTGTCGAGATTCATCAATCGGGTCATAGCCGCCGCTGAGTTTCGCAACTGGCAGGGCCTAACTATTGGTTAGCTACGTTTGCTATGTATTCCCGGATATTCGTGCCAGCAGAATCCCTTCACATGGCATTCGACGTCGTTATCGAGTAGCTGGACGGTGGCGTTGATGCCTCGTGGACAGCTGATGGCAAGAGCGCAGTTGCGCTGCTGCGAAGCGATCACCTTCCACGGCGAAATCCTTGATCTGTAGCGCTATTCGCCGGTGGCGGTGGCTCCAAGACCGAGCGCGGTGGTGATCAGGCGAGCGTTTACACCGTTGTCCTCTCCGCTGGCTCCGGTGCCGTTTTCCCGCTAGCGGGTCCGCGTATTACGGCGTTCGTCGGTACGCCGATACCGCAGTTCGTATCACTTCTCGGTGGTTGCCAGCTCTAGCCGACATTGCTGATTCTAAGCGCACACCGATGCTGGAAATATGAAGAAAAAGAAAACGTCACAAACATTTCAGATGAATTAGTTACCGTCGATTAGGAGGTTCGTATGAATTGAAAAGAATCCATACCACCTCACCCGCCGGCTGTGCTTGGCTGATGGGGGGTGTCCGGTGTCGGGCCGGGGCAGGTCGCATGAGCCGGCTGCACCACCCCACGGCTGCACTACCCTGGTCTGCTATGTGCGGAATTGTCGGCTACGTCGGTCAGCGCCCTGCCTGCGACGTCGTCATGGACGCACTGCGCCGGATGGAGTACCGCGGATACGACTCCTCCGGCATCGCGTTGGTCGATGGTGACGGCAACCTCACCGTGCGCCGTCGGGCCGGCCGGCTGGCCAACCTGGAGGAGGCGATGGCCGAAATGCCACCGGCCGCACTGGCCGGCAGCACTGGCCTGGGCCACACCCGCTGGGCCACCCATGGCCGCCCTACCGACCGCAACGCGCACCCGCACCGCGACGCCGTCCGCAAGATCGCCGTCGTCCACAACGGCATCATCGAGAACTTCGCCACGCTGCGCCACGAGCTGGAGACGACCGGCGTGGAGTTTGCCAGCGACACCGACACCGAGGTCGCGGTGCACTTGGTGGCGCAGGCATATCGCCACGGAGCGACGGCGGGCGACTTCGCTGGCTCCGTGCTATCCGTGCTGCGCCGACTGGAGGGCCACTTCACACTGGTGTTCGCCAACGCCGACGAGCCCGGCACCATCGTCGCCGCCCGCCGCTCCACCCCGCTGGTGCTGGGCATCGGCGACGGCGAGATGTTCGTCGGCTCCGACGTGGCCGCGTTCATCGAACACACCCGCGACGCGGTCGAGCTCGGCCAGGACCAGGCGGTCGTGATCACCGCGGACGGCTACCGGATCAGCGACTTCGACGGCAACGACGACGCCGCGAGTGCCCGCCATTTTCACATCGACTGGGACCTGGCCGCCGCCGAAAAGGGCGGCTACGAGTACTTCATGCTCAAGGAGATCGCCGAGCAGCCCACCGCGGTGGCCGACACGCTGCTCGGGCACTTCGTCGGCGGGCGCATCGTGCTCGACGAACAACGGCTCTCCGACCAGGAACTGCGCGAGATCGACAAGGTGTTCGTCGTCGCCTGCGGTACCGCGTATCACTCCGGGCTGCTGGCCAAATACGCGATCGAGCACTGGACACGATTGCCGGTGGAGGTAGAACTGGCGAGCGAGTTTCGTTATCGCGACCCGGTGCTGGACCGCAGCACGCTGGTGGTGGCCATCTCGCAGTCCGGTGAAACCGCCGACACCCTGGAAGCGGTCCGGCACGCCAAGGAGCAGAAGGCCAAGGTGCTGGCGATCTGCAACACCAACGGCTCCCAGATCCCGCGTGAGTGCGACGCGGTGCTCTACACCCGCGCCGGCCCAGAGATCGGCGTGGCCTCGACGAAGACCTTCCTGGCGCAAATCGCCGCCAACTACCTGCTCGGCCTGGCGTTGGCGCAGGCCCGCGGCACCAAGTACCCCGACGAGGTCCAGCGCGAGTATCGCGAACTGGCAGCGATGCCGGACCTGGTGGCCCGGGTGATCGCGTCGATCGGTCCGGTCGCCGACCTGGCCTACCGGTTCGCCGAGTCGTCGACGGTGCTGTTCCTGGGCCGTCACGTCGGCTATCCGGTGGCGCTGGAAGGCGCGCTGAAACTCAAGGAATTGGCCTACATGCACGCCGAGGGCTTCGCGGCCGGCGAGCTCAAGCATGGCCCCATCGCGCTGATCGAGGACGACCTGCCGGTCATCGTCGTCATGCCCTCGCCCAAGGGGTCGGCCACGTTGCACGCGAAGCTGCTGTCCAACATCCGCGAGATCCAGACGCGCGGCGCGGTGACCATCGTGATCGCCGAAGAGGGTGACGACACCGTGCGTCCCTACGCCGATCACTTGATCGAAATCCCTGCGGTGTCAACACTTTTGCAGCCGCTGCTGTCGACGATCCCGCTGCAGGTATTCGCGGCTTCGGTGGCGCAGGCCCGCGGTTACGATGTCGACAAGCCGCGAAATCTGGCCAAGTCCGTCACCGTGGAGTAAGCGCTGCATACGCTTAAGGCCGTGGCACATGCATCGGTGGGGCTGCGGCTGCGAAGCTGGGCGCTCGCGGTGTGGCATTTCGTCAGCGGGGCGCCGTTCACCTACACCTGGCTGGTCGTGTTGGCGATCACGACCATCGTCCAGAACACGCTCACGGGCCGGCAGTTGCATGTGGTGCTGCTGCACCGGTCCACCAACATCCACGAGTTGGCGACGGACCCGCTCGGGGTGCTGTTCTCCAGCCTGCTGTGGATCGATGGCAAGAACCTGGAACCCTACCTGCTGCTGTTCACCCTGTTTCTCGCCCCGGCCGAGCACTGGCTGGGCCATCTGCGTTGGCTCGCTGTGGGATTGAGCGCCCACGTTCTGGCTACGTATGTCAGCGAAGGTCTGCTCTACCTGGCGATTGAAAACCACGACGCGTCGGAAAGGTTTGTGCGCGCTCACGATATCGGGGTGAGCTACTTTCTCGTCGGCATCATGGGCGTTCTGACCTATCACATCGCGAAGCCATGGCGCTGGGGCTATCTTGCGGTGCTGTTCCTCATCTTTGGTTTTCCGCTGATCACCATGGACCGCATCGAACTCAGCTTCACCGCGATCGGCCATTTTGCCGCGCTCGTGATCGGTCTGGCCTTCTATCGGATGGCCCTAGAGCGCGGCGGGGCACCGGTGAATCCGGCGAAGCTGAAGGCACGCTTCCGTCGCACCGGCGCCAGGTAATCGACCCGAGTGCGCCGGTGCCCCTCGACCGGGGCACGTATCTTGGTGAGCGCGGACAGATCGGCTGCGAGCAGAGGAGTAGACGGGCTGATGCGGCATTACTACTCCGTAGACGCGATCCGCGAGGCCGAGGCACCGCTGCTGGCAAGCCTGCCCGACGGTGTGCTGATGCGGCGCGCGGCGTTTGGGTTGGCCACCGCGATCCGCAAAGAGCTGATCGCGCGCACGGGCGGGGTGGCCGGCCGGCGAGTGTGCGCGGTCGTCGGCTCGGGTGACAACGGCGGCGACGCGCTCTGGGCGGCGACGTTCCTGCGCCGTCGCGGCGCCGCGGCCGACGCGGTGCTGCTCAACCCGGAGCGGACCCATCCCAAGGCGCTGGCCGCCTTCCGGAAGGCCGGCGGCCGTATTGTCGAAAATGTCTCGGCGGCAACCGATCTCGTCATCGACGGGGTGGTGGGCATCTCCGGTTCGGGGCCGCTGCGACCCGCGGCGGCCGAGGTGTTCGCCGCTGTGGATGCGGCCGCGATCCCAGTGGTTGCCGTCGACATCCCCAGCGGCATCGACGTCGCGACCGGGGCTATCACCGGCCCCGCGGTGCGCGCCGCGCTGACCGTCACCTTCGGCGGGCTCAAACCGGTGCACGCGCTGGCCGACTGCGGCCGGGTCAGGCTCGTCGACATCGGGCTCGACCTGCCCAGAACCGACATCCTCGGATTCGAGGCCGCCGATGTGGCGGCACGCTGGCCCGTGCCCGCTGCCCACGACGACAAGTACACCCAGGGGGTGACCGGCGTCCTTGCCGGCTCGTCGACCTATCCTGGCGCGGCGGTGCTGTGCACGGGTGCGGCGGTCGCGGCCACCTCCGGCATGGTCCGCTATGCCGGCGGTGCCACTCGCGAGGTGCTCGCGCGTTGGCCGGAGGTGATCGCCTCAACCACGCCCGCGGCGGCCGGACGGGTGCAGGCCTGGGTCGTCGGGCCGGGATTGGGCACCTCGGACGCCGAAGCCGCCGGGGCCCTGTGGTTCGCCTTGGAAACCGACCTCCCCGTGCTCGTGGACGCCGATGGGCTGACCATGCTGGCGGCCCACCCCGAGCTGGTCACCGACCGGAACGCGCCGACGGTGCTGACGCCGCACGCCGGCGAGTTCGCCCGGCTGGCCGGGGCCCCACCCGGGGACGATCGCGTCGGCGCGTGCCGCAAGCTCGCCGACGCGTTCGGGGCCACCGTACTGCTCAAGGGGAATGTCACCGTCATCGCCGAGCCCGGCGGCCCGGTCTACCTGAACCCGGCCGGGCAATCGTGGGCGGCCACCGCCGGATCCGGTGACGTGCTGTCGGGCATGATCGGCGCGCTGTTGGCCTCGGGATTACCGGCCGCCGAGGCGGCCGCGGCGGCGGCATTTGTGCACGCCCGCGCCGCGGCGCTGTCGGCCGCGGACCCGGGGCCGGGTGACGCGCCCACGTCGGCGTCACGAATTCTCCATCACATCCGGGCCGCCCTGGCCGCCATATAGCTGGACCTATCGCTAATCCAAGAAAGGATCCGCCGTGTCGCGCAGCCACTCGTCGGTGCCCGCACATTCGATTGCCCCCGCCTACACCGGCCGCCTGTTCACCGCCCCGGTTCCCGCGCTGCGGATGCCCGAAGAGTCGATGGATCCGGAGGCCGCCTACCGCTTCATCCACGACGAGCTGATGCTCGACGGCAGTTCGCGGCTGAACCTGGCCACCTTCGTCACCACCTGGATGGATCCCGAGGCCGGGAAATTGATGGCCGAGACGTTCGACAAGAACATGATCGACAAGGACGAATACCCGGCGACCGCGGCCATCGAGCAGCGGTGCGTCTGCATGGTGGCCGACCTGTTCCACGCCGAAAACCTGCGCGACGACGACCCCAACAGCGCCTGCGGGGTGTCCACCATTGGCTCCAGCGAGGCGGTGATGCTCGGTGGCCTGGCCTTGAAATGGCGCTGGCGGCAAAAGGTCGGCCCGGGTTGGCGGGGCCGCACCCCCAACCTGGTGATGGGCGCAGGCGTCCAGGTGGTGTGGGAGAAGTTCTGCCGATACTTCGATGTTGAGCCCCGCTATCTGCCGATGGAGGAGGGGCGCTACGTCATCACTCCCGAACAGGTCGTCGATGCCGTCGACGAGGACACGATCGGCGTGGTAGGGATCCTGGGCACCACCTATACCGGCGAACTCGATCCCATCGCCGAGATCTGCGCGGCACTGGACAAACTGGCGGCCGGCGGGGGCGTGGACGTTCCGGTGCACGTCGACGCCGCCAGCGGCGGCTTCGTGGTGCCGTTCCTGCATCCCGACCTGGTCTGGGATTTCCGGCTGCCCAGGGTGGTGTCGATCAATGTCAGCGGTCACAAGTACGGGCTGACCTATCCCGGCGTCGGGTTCGTCGTGTGGCGCAGCAGCGAGTACCTGCCTGACGATCTGGTGTTCCGGGTCAACTACCTGGGTGGGGACATGCCGACGTTCACGCTGAACTTCTCCCGCCCCGGCAACCAGGTCGTCGGTCAGTACTACAACTTCCTGCGGCTGGGCCGGGACGGCTACACCAAGGTCATGCAGTCCTTGTCGCAGACCGCGCGGTGGCTGGGCCAGCAGCTGCGGGTGACGGACCATTGCGAGCTGATCTCCGACGGCTCGGCGATCCCGGTGATCAGCTTCCGGCTCGCCAAGGACCGCGGGTACACCGAGTTCGACGTCTCCCACGAGCTACGGACCTTCGGTTGGCAGGTGCCCGCCTACACCATGCCCGACGACGCCACGCACGTCTCGGTGCTGCGCGTCGTCGTCCGTGAAGGGTTGTCGGCCGACCTGGCGCGGGCGCTGCACGACGACGCCGTCACCGCGCTGGCCGCGCTGGACAAGCTCAAGCCGGGCGGCCACTACGACGCCCAGCACTTCGCCCACTAGGCGCCGCCGCGAGCGTAACGCCACTGCGATTTTCGGGCCGGGTTTTCGCGGTTGCGTTACGCTCGGCGATCCTCTGAGCGACGTTCTGGGAGAATGGCGGCCGTGGCCGTTACGCCGATATCGCTGACCCCGGGCGTCCTCGCCGAGGCCGTGGTTGACCTGGGTGCTATTGATCACAACGTGCGGGTGCTGCGCGAGCACGCCGGCGGCGCGGAGGTGATGGCCGTCGTCAAGGCCGACGGCTACGGCCACGGTGCCACCCGGGTGGCCCGCGCCGCGTTGGCCGCCGGTGCGGCCGAACTCGGTGTCGCCACCGTCGACGAGGCACTGGCGTTGCGGGCCGACGGCATCACCGCGCCGGTGCTGGCCTGGCTGCATCCTCCCGGCATCGACTTCGGGCCCGCGCTGCTGGGCGACGTGCAGATCGCCGTGTCCTCGCCGCGCCAGCTCGACGAGCTGCTCGACGCGGTGCGCCGGACGGGCCGCACGGCCACGGTGACGGTCAAGGTCGACACCGGGCTGAACCGCAACGGTGTGGGCCCGGCGCAATACGCGTCGATGCTGACCGCGTTGCGGCGGGCCGTCGCCGAGGACGCCATCCGTCCGCACGGCCTGATGTCGCACCTGGTTTACGCCGATCGGCCGCACGATCCCATCAATGACGTTCAGGCCCAACGGTTTGCCACCCTGCTGGCACAGGCCCGCGACCAGGGGGTGCGGTTCGAGGTGGCTCACCTGTCGAACTCTTCGGCGACGCTGGGCCGTCCCGACCTCACCCTCGATCTGGTGCGGCCCGGCATCGCCGTGTATGGGCTCAGTCCCGCTGCCGAGTTCGCAGACATGGGCCTGGTGCCGGCGATGACCCTGAAATGTACTGTTGCGCTGGTGAAGTCGATTCGCGCCGGGGAAGGCGTGTCGTATGGGCACACCTGGATCGCGCCGCACGACACGAACGTGGCTCTGCTGCCAATTGGCTACGCGGACGGCGTGTTTCGGGCGCTGGGCGGGCGCCTCGAGGTGATGATCAACGGCCGGCGACGTCGGAGCGCCGGACGGATTTGCATGGACCAGTTCGTCGTCGACCTGGGTCCCGGGCCGCTCGACGTCGCTGAAGGTGACCAGGCGATCCTGTTCGGGCCCGGTACCCGCGGCGAGCCCACCGCGCAGGATTGGGCCGACCTGGTCGGCACCATCCACTACGAAGTGGTCACCAGCCCTCGGGGGCGTATCACGAGAACCTATCGCGAGGCCGAAACCGTTGAGCGGTGAGGAAACTCGCAAGCGCCAGAAGGCCTGGCTTGCGGGCGGAGCCGGGCTGACCGCGGTCGCTACGCTCGTCGGAGCGTCGGCCCGGCGCTCGATGGCCGAACGTGCCACCCTGCTCGAAGACCCCTACGCCGATGAGGATTTCGAGACCCTGGACGGCGATCGCAACTACGTGGTGACCACGCCCGACGGGGTGCGGTTGGCGGTGTGCGAGGTCGGCCCGGTGGAGGCGCCGCTGACCATGGTGTTCGCCCATGGGTTCTGTCTGCAGATGGGCGCCTTCCACTTTCAGCGCACCAGGCTCCGCGAGCGGTGGGGACCGAGCGTGCGGATGGTGTTCTACGATCAGCGCGGGCACGGCCAGTCCGGCGAAGCCGCGCCCGAGACCTACACGCTGACCCAGCTCGGCAAGGACCTTGAAACCGTGCTGCAGACGGCCGCGCCGCGCGGGCCGATCGTGTTGGTCGGCCATTCGATGGGCGGCATGACGGTGTTGTCGCACGCCCGGCAGTTTCCCGGGCGATACGGCCGCCGGATCGTCGGCGCCGCGGTGATCTCGTCGGCCGCCGAAGGGGTGACGCGCTCGCCGTTGGGCGAGATCCTGAAAAGCCCCGCGCTGGAAGCCCTCCGGTTCACCGCCCGGTCCGCACCGAAGCTGATGCACCACGGCCGCAACGTGTCACGGTCACTGATCGGCCCAATCCTGCGGGCCGCGTCCTTTAGCGACCTGGAGGTCAGCCGGAGCCTGGACGCGTTCTCGCAGCGGATGATGTACGGCACCCCGATCGCCACCCTGGTGGGCTTCCTGGGCGCTTTGGAAACCCACGACGAAACCGCCGGGTTGTGGACGCTGCTGCGAATCCCGACCCTGATCGCATGCGGTGACCACGACCTGCTCACCCCGGACGAATACTCGAGAAAGATGGCGGCCTCGCTGCCACTCTCCGAACTGGTGATCGTCGCCGGGGCTGGCCACCTAGCGCTGCTGGACAAGCCCGATGCCATCAACGCGGGGCTGCTCCGACTTGTCGAGCGGGCGATTCCGGGCAAGATGATGCTGCGGTACCGGCGGTTGAGCCAACTGTTGTGGGGACGGTTCCGCGGTGGTTGAGAACGGCACGGCCACTTTGGAGCGCGTCGAGGACACCGTCGCCCTGGGCACACGGCTGGGTGAGCAGCTGCGCGCGGGCGACGTCGTCGTGCTCTCCGGCCCACTCGGCGCCGGAAAGACCGTGTTGGCCAAGGGCATTGCCGCGGCAATGGACGTCGACGGGCCGGTCATATCGCCGACGTTCGTGCTGGCCCGGGTGCATCCGCCGCGCCGGCCCGACGCGCCGGCCATGATCCACGTCGACGTGTACCGACTCTTGGACCATCAACGGGCCGATCTACTGGGCGAGCTGGATTCGCTGGACCTCGACACCGATCTCGAAGATGCCGTCGTTGTGGTGGAGTGGGGCGAGGGGCTGGCCGAACGGCTCTCCGAGCGCCACCTCGACATCCGGATCGAGCGAGTCAGCCACTCCGACGTGCGGATCGCGACCTGGGAGTGGAACCGCCCATGAGCCGCACCGGCGACGATGCAGTGGGGGCACGCCCCCACAAGTGGGAGGTACCCACACCCGCTTGCCGCGGACCCAGCGGTGTTGTGGGGCCAGCTCCCAGCCGCGAACCGGCGAGGGGGAGAGCGGTGCAAATACGCACGGTCTTGACCCTCGACACCGCCACCCCCGCCGTGACGGCCGGCGTTGTGCGGCTTGACGGCTCGCAGTGCACGGTGCTAGCCGAGCGGGTCACCGTCGACGCTCGGGCACACGCCGAACGGCTGACGCCGAACGTGCTGGACGCCCTGGCCGATGCCGAGCTGACGATGGCCGATCTGGACGCGGTGGTGGTGGGCTGCGGTCCCGGCCCCTTCACAGGTCTGCGGGCCGGCATGGCGACCGCGGCCGCGTACGGGCATGCACTGGGTATTCCGGTGCATGGCGTGTGCAGCCTGGACGCCATCGGCTGCCGAACGACCGGCGACACCCTGGTGGTCACCGACGCCCGCCGCCGCGAGGTGTACTGGGCTCGCTACCGCGACGGGGTACGCACCGGCGGACCGGCGGTCAATGGCGCCGCCGATGTTGACACCGGCGCGGCGCAGGCGGTTGCCGGCTCGCCCGAGCACGCGGCGGCGTTCGGCTTGCCGCGCTGTGGGCCCGTCTACCCGACAGCGGCCGGCCTGGTCCGCGCGGTGTCCGAGTGGTCTGAGCACCCGGCGCCGCTGGTGGCGCTGTATCTGCGCCGACCGGACGCCAAGCCCCTGGGTGCGCGCCGATGACCGCCTGCAGCGAGCCCGTCACCATCGGCGCGCTCACCCCGGCCGACGCCGACCGTTGTGCCCAGCTGGAGGCGCAGCTGTTCGACGGCGACGACCCGTGGCCCGCGGCCGCCTTCCGGCGGGAAGTGGCCAGCCCGCACAACCGCTACGTCGGCGCGCGCATCGCCGGCGCGCTGGTCGGTTACGCCGGCATCTCCCGGTTGGGCCGCAAACCCCCGTTCGAGTACGAAGTGCACACGATCGGCGTCGACGCCGCATACCAGGGCCGGGGCATCGGCCGCCGGCTGCTTGACGAGCTGCTGGCCTTCGCCGCCGGTGGCGTCGTCTACCTGGAGGTACGCACCGACAACGAGGCGGCCATCGCGCTATACCGCAGCGCGGGATTCGAGCAGATCGGCCTGCGCCGGCGGTATTACCGAGTCAGCGGCGCCGACGCTTACACCATGCGGCGGGAAGCCCAGTGAACCGCGCCGGCGACGATGCAGTGGGGGCACGCCCCCACCAGTGGGAGGTACCCCCACCCGCTTGCGGGGGACGAAGCGATGAGGAGAAGCGGCGCGCATGACCGTAGTCCTGGCCATCGAAACCTCTTGCGATGAAACCGGTGTCGGCATCGCGCGCCTGGACGCCGACGGCACGGTCATGTTGTTGGCCGACGAGGTGGCTTCCAGCGTCGACGAGCACGTTCGGTTCGGGGGTGTGGTCCCCGAGATCGCCTCCCGGGCGCACCTGGAGGCGCTTGGACCCGCGATGCGCCGGGCGCTCCGGGCGGCGGGGCTGGAACGGCCCGACATCGTCGCGGCCACCATCGGGCCCGGGCTGGCCGGCGCCCTGCTGGTGGGAGTGGCTGCGGCCAAGGCGTATTCGGCCGCCTGGGGAGTGCCGTTCTATGCGGTGAATCACCTGGGCGGGCACTTGGCCGCCGACGTGTACGACCATGGGCCGCTGCCCGAATGTGTGGCGCTGCTGGTGTCCGGGGGGCATACCCACCTGTTGCACGTGCGTTCGCTAGGCGAGCCGATCGTCGAGCTGGGCAGCACCGTCGACGACGCCGCCGGCGAGGCCTACGACAAGGTGGCCCGGTTGCTGGGATTGGGCTACCCCGGCGGCAAGGTGCTCGACGACCTGGCTCGCACCGGTGATCGGGGCGCCATCGTTTTTCCACGCGGCATGACCGGCCCCGCCGACGATCCGTACGCGTTCAGCTTCTCCGGGCTGAAGACTGCCGTGGCACGCTACGTGGAAAGCCATCCCGATGCGGTCACCGCCGACATCGCCGCCGGCTTCCAGGAGGCCGTCGCCGACGTGTTGACCACGAAGGCGGTGCGGGCCGCCACGGCGCTCGGCGTGTCGACGCTGCTGATCGCGGGCGGAGTGGCCGCGAATTCGCGGCTGCGAGAGCTGGCCGCGCAGCGCTGCGGCGCGGCGGGACTGACGCTGCGGATCCCTAGGCCCCGGCTATGCACCGACAACGGGGCGATGATCGCCGCGTTCGCCGCGCATCTGGTGGCCGCCGGCGCGCCGCCGTCTCCGCTGGACGTGGCAAGCGACCCGGGTCTGCCGGTGGTAAAAGGCCAGGTTAGGTAACCGGGACACGCCAACACGCTGAAAGCACCAGGGGGCCCTTGAGTGCTAGCACTCTCGTGTATAGAGTGCTAGGTGGCAGTCGGACGGCCCCCTGTGCCGGCACCCGCGACGACGGTGCGAGGGAAAGGAAGGCTGCCGAATCCCGTCAATTCGGACGGTTCGGGGAAAGCCCCGGACCGGCCGCCAACTCCGGTCCGGGCGACGAGTTCCGGACCCGCTACCAACACAGTCGGGGCCGAAGGCCCCGGCCCGATCGAATTAGTGGAGGGCTCCAATCGTGGCGAAGGTGAACATCAAGCCACTCGAGGACAAGATTCTCGTGCAGGCCAACGAGGCCGAGACCACGACCGCGTCCGGTCTGGTCATTCCCGACACCGCCAAGGAGAAGCCGCAGGAAGGCACCGTGGTCGCGGTCGGCCCCGGCCGATGGGATGAGGATGGTGAGAAGCGGATCCCGCTGGACGTGTCGGAGGGTGACACCGTCATCTACAGCAAGTACGGCGGCACCGAGATCAAATACCAGGGCGAGGAATACCTGATCCTGTCGGCCCGCGACGTGCTGGCGATCGTTTCCAAGTAAAGACGTGTTCCGCCCCGGCGATCTCCGCGTTGCACCGCGGGTGATTTCCGGGGCGGCATGCGTTCGCGGAATTGCCCGGCGCTCCCCCGCAAGCGGGGGGACCCCCACCTCAGGCGGGTCATTCGTCGCCGGGCCTAAGCAGCCGGGGTGAGGGAGCCTGATGAGCAAGCTTATTGAGTACGACGAAACCGCGCGTCGCGCCATGGAGGCGGGCATGGACAAGCTCGCCGACACGGTACGGGTGACGCTGGGGCCGCGTGGTCGGCACGTGGTGCTGGCCAAGTCGTTCGGCGGGCCCACCGTGACCAACGACGGGGTCACCGTCGCGCGTGAGATCGACCTGGAAGATCCGTTCGAGAACCTGGGCGCCCAGCTGGTGAAGTCGGTGGCCACCAAGACCAACGACATCGCCGGTGACGGCACCACCACCGCGACCGTGCTGGCGCAGGCGCTGATCAAGGGCGGCCTGCGACTGGTCGCGGCCGGCGCCAACCCGATCGCGCTCGGAGCCGGAATCGGCAAGGCCGCCGACGCCGTGTCCGAGGCGCTGCTCGCGTCGGCCACCCCGGTGTCGGGCAAGGAGGCGATCGCACAGGTGGCGACGGTCTCCTCGCGCGACGAGCAGATCGGCGAGCTGGTCGGGGAGGCGATGAGCAAGGTCGGCCACGACGGCGTGGTCAGCGTCGAGGAATCCTCGACGCTGGGCACCGAGCTTGAGTTCACCGAGGGCGTCGGCTTCGACAAGGGCTTCCTGTCGGCGTATTTCGTCACCGACTTCGACTCTCAGGAGGCGGTGCTCGAGGATCCGCTGATCCTGTTGCACCAAGAGAAGATCAGCTCGCTGCCCGACCTGCTGCCGATGCTGGAGAAGGTCGCCGAATCGGGCAAGCCGCTGCTGATCGTCGCCGAAGACGTCGAGGGTGAGGCCCTGGCGACGCTGGTCGTCAACTCCATCCGCAAGACGCTGAAGGCGGTCGCCGTGAAGTCGCCCTACTTCGGCGACCGGCGCAAGGCATTCCTTCAGGACCTGGCGGTGGTGACGGGCGGTGAGGTGATCAACCCCGACGCCGGCTTGCTGCTGCGGGAGGTAGGCATGGAGGTGCTGGGTTCGGCCCGGCGCGTCGTGGTCACCAAGGACGACACCATCATCGTCGACGGCGGCGGCTCGGCGGACGCGGTCGCCAACCGCATCAAGCACCTGCGCGCCGAGATCGAGAACAGCGACTCCGACTGGGACCGCGAGAAGCTCGGGGAGCGGCTGGCCAAGCTGGCCGGCGGGGTGGCCGTCATCAAGGTGGGTGCCGCCACCGAGACGGCGCTCAAGGAGCGTAAGGAAAGCGTCGAGGATGCCGTTGCGGCCGCCAAGGCCGCCGTCGAGGAGGGCATCGTCCCCGGCGGTGGGTCCGCGCTCATCGGAACCCGCAAAGCGCTGACGGAACTGCGTGCGTCGCTCACCGGCGATGAGGCGCTCGGCGTCGACGTGTTCTCCGAGGCCCTGGCCGCGCCGCTGTACTGGATCGCGACCAACGCGGGGCTGGACGGCTCGGTCGTGGTCAACAAGGTCAGCGAGCTGCCCGCCGGGCAGGGGCTGAACGCGAACACCCTGAGGTACGGCGACTTGGCCGCGGACGGCATCGTGGACCCGGTCAAGGTGACGAGGTCGGCCGTGCTCAACGCCTCGTCGGTGGCACGGATGGTGCTGACCACCGAGACGGCGGTTGTCGACAAGCCCGCCGAGGCCGAAGAGCACGGCCATCACCACGGTCATGCCCATTGAGCTCTGCGCGAGGAGACGGAATTGCCCCCGAATCCAAGGGATTTCGGGGGCTTTTCCGTCTCCTCGCGCAGCTCAGGCGGTGCGGCGGATGCCGCGGCTGCGGCCGATCGTGCCCTTGAGGAGTAGGTCGCGCTCGGATTCGGACAGGCCACCCCAAACGCCGTACGGCTCGCCGACGTCCAGCGCATGGGAGCGGCATTCCTCGATCACTGGGCAGCGTCGGCACATCTCCTTGGCTCGCTGCTCGCGTTGCATGCGGGCACGACCCCGCTCACCGTCGGGATGGAAGAACATCGACGAGTCAACGCCTCGGCACAGGCCTTGCAATTGCCAGTTCCAGATGTCGGCGTTGGGTCCAGGTAGGTGCTCCGGCTGTGGCATCGCTAAAATTCCCTCTCTGCACCGCACTCCCACGTGGAGGCAAGGCGCGCTCCACACGCGCGTTGTGCAAACTGATTTGGGGGTGACGTCACCGCTGACTTACCCGTCAACATTAGACGTTAGGGGTGCTACCGAAATTCAGTCAATAGGCTCCTGAACCTGTCAAATTTCTGGCCGTTGCTTGAGAATTAACTTTGCGTTCATCTGGTTACCATTTGCCGAGCGCGAAGCGTGCTATCAGCGAACCGATCGATCCAGAGATTTCCCAGCTCAGCGCCCCGCGATGGGCGGCTGCAATTAGCACGGATACGGCGGTCGTTAATACTTCAGTAACATATCGACCACAAACTTTTTACTAAATGAGGCTCCGTTATCACGGTGATTGAAACGGATCACACTTGGGCGGTTGAGGGGACGATTGACCGGGCGCTGGCCGAAGCCGCCTTCGGAAGCCAGCCCGGCCGCTGGCCGCTGCCCACGGCGACCACACCGGGCCAACTTTGGCTGCGGGCCGTCGCCGCCGGCGGGCAGGGGCGCTACGCCCACGCCTACAGCGATCTCGCGGTGCTGCGCCGGCGTGTCCCGGCCGGCCCGTTGGCTTCCCTGGCGCATAGCACACAGGCTTCGTTTTTTCGGCAGCTCGGCTGGCACACGCTGGCGCGGGGCTGGGACGGCCGCGCCTTGGCGCTGGCGGGCGCCGATCCCGGCGCCCGCGCGGACGCACTGATCGGGCTGGCGGCCGACGCGCTTGGCGTCGGCCGCCTCGCTGCCGCGGCGACGTTGCTGGCTCGCGCCGAACCGATCCTCGTGGCGGATCGGCTGGCGGTGCGCCGGCAATGGGTGGGCGCCGAGTTGGCGATGGCGGCCGGCGACGGGGCGACCGCCGTTCGCCTTGCGGAGGAAGCGGTTGAGCGGGCCCAGGCCGTCGCGTCGGTGCGACACCGGGTCAAAAGCGACGTCGTGCTGGCCGCCGCTCTGTGCAGCGCCGGGGGCACCGAGCGGGCATGCGCCGTCGGCCAGGCGGCGCTCGACGACACCGGCACGTTCGGGCTGATACCGCTGCGCTGGGCGGTCGCTTGCTTGCTGATCGATATCGGAAGCGTGACATTTCCGGCACAAATGCTGCGGGATCTAACCGAAATCCGCGATATTTGCGCAGGCCAGGTGCGGCGCGCCGGTGGAAGCTGGCGTACCGCTTGAAACGCGTTCCGGCCGTTATTGTCTAGCCGTGTCTTAGCTGGCAGCGCGCCAGGATGTGTCCGCTTCGTAACGTTGGAGATATCACCGTCGATGACAATTGAACGGGAACGTCTCGACGCTGTGGTTGCGGAGGCCGTGGCAGGGGACCGGAATGCGCTTCGGGAGGTGCTGGAGACCATCCGCCCGATTGTCGTGCGCTATTGCCGAGCGCGAGTCGGCACCGTCGAGCGGGGTGGCCTGTCGGCAGATGATGTGGCACAGGAGGTGTGCTTGGCCACCATAACGGCGTTGCCGCGGTACCGGGATCGAGGACGACCGTTCCTGGCCTTCCTGTACGGCATCGCAGCGCACAAGGTCGCCGACGCGCATCGGGCCGCGGGTCGTGACCTGGCCTATCCCGCTGAGTCGGTTCCGGAGCGCCGGTCGGTTGACGCCGGCCCCGAGCAGATGGCCATCGAGGCCGATTCGGTCACCCGGATGAACGAATTGCTCGAGATCTTGCCGGCCAAGCAACGCGAGATCCTCATCCTGCGCGTGGTCGTCGGACTGTCCGCCGAAGAGACCGCCGCCGCCGTCGGCAGCACCACCGGAGCGGTCCGGGTGGCCCAGCATCGCGCACTTCAGCGACTGAAGGACGAAATTGTGGCGGCAGGTGACTATGCGTAATTCGGGGCCTGATTTTGGTTATGCCCTCGGCGACGAACCGGCTTTGGACGAGTTGGCGCGAACCGATCTGCTGCTCGACGCGCTCGCCGAACGCGCGGAGGTTGATTGCGACGATCCCTACGACCTCCACGATCAAGCGCTGGTCGCCCTGCTGGGTGACTGGCGCGACGACTTGAGGTGGCCACCGGCCAGCGCACTGGTCTCGCAGGAGGAGGCCGTCGAAGCACTGCGTACCGGCATAGCCGGCCGCCAGCGGGCCCGTCGCGGCTTGGCGGCGGTCGGGTCGGTGGCCGCCTCGCTTTTGCTGCTGAGCGGGTTCGGCGCCGTGGTGGCCGACGCCCGCCCCGGGGACTTGCTGTATGGCCTGCACGCGATGATGTTCAACGGACCGCGGGTCAATGACGACCAGATTGTGTTGTCCGCCAAGGCCGATCTGGCGAAGGTCCAGCAACTGATCGCCGAAGGCCAATGGGCCCGGGCCCAGGATCAGCTGGCAGAGGTGAGCAGCAGCGTGCAGGCCGTCAACGACGGCGGCCGCAGGCAGGACCTGATGGACGAGGTCAATCTGCTGAACACGAAGGTGGAGTCACGCAATCCGAACGCGACGCTGCCGCCTGGCGCGCTGCCTCATTCGCAGGCCGTCACCCCGCCCGGCCCGGCGGTGAACACGTGGATCCCGCTGGTTCCCGGGACCGAGCCGCCGACACCGCCGTCTGCGGTCGAGCCGCCGACGTCGTCGGGGGTCCCGGACGGCACCGCGACACCGGCGCCGACCGGTCCGGAGGCCTCGGCCACTTCGACTTCGACTCCTGCGTCGGGGGCCAATGCCAGCACCACTTCTCCATCTCCGAGCACCACTGGAAGCTCGTCATCCTCGGAGCCGAAACAACAGCCGTCCCCGTCGTCGCTGACGCCGACCTCGCCGGCCGCGGCGGCGACATCTCCCGGTCCGGCGCCGGGCACGTCAACCCAACCCGCCGACGCGGCCCCCAACCCGCCGAGTCCTGCGGCGCAGACATCGGGTCAGGCCGCGCCCACGACAACGGCGGCCAGCCCCATACCGGTGGGCGTTCAGTGACGCCGGTGAAACCCGTCCGCGTCCGACGTCGCTTCGTTGAGCGAGGCGTCGGCATATCCCCGGCAGTAGTCCCACGTCACATAGGCGTCGGGCTCGGGGTCATAGGCCGGCTCGTGCGGGCGGACGGTGCCGTCGATCAGCAACTGCAGTAGGTTGGCCCGCAACATGTCCCAGTCGTGGTAGTGGTCTTGCTGACACTCGTCGCAGCACACCACAAGTCCGCGAATTCCCTTGTGCGCCAACAGAGTTTCGTAAACGGCAAGATCGGCCAAGTCGGCCTCCACCGCCATTCGTTCCTGCT
This sequence comes from Mycobacterium lacus, assembly GCF_010731535.1. Lineage (NCBI taxonomy): Bacteria > Bacillati > Actinomycetota > Actinomycetes > Mycobacteriales > Mycobacteriaceae > Mycobacterium > Mycobacterium lacus. The sequence goes on along the minus strand of NZ_AP022581.1, from coordinate 3,591,703 downwards.
GATCCAGCGGCTGCCCCGGTTCGACGGCTTCCAACGCCGCCGACGGGTCACACGGGTCATCGGCGAACGGATCGGGTGGCAAACCCGGCGGGAGGTGGTCTCGCACGCCTCTACACTACGCACGCGGGCGGTGATAACGCCAGAAATTGAGATGCCGCCGCGTTCCCGCGCCGCTTCGCGGCGCGCATCGTCACCCAGGCTGGAATCGATTGCCCGGCTCCTCAGCCCGCCGCTTCGCGGCGCGCATCGTCACCCAGGCTGGGTGAGCCGATAGGATGGGTTCCTCAGTGAAACATGCGTGTGGAGGGCCGCACCGATGTCCCGTGGCATGTCCAACCTAGAAGACAGCCCCGACCTGGTTGTCAGTCCATACCTGCGGGGCGCTCCCGTTTCAGGCCTAGCGGATGACCAGGTGCCAACCGGTGGCGACAACCCGCACAAGGTGGCGATGCTGGGGCTGACTTTCGACGACGTTCTGTTGCTGCCCGCGGCGTCGGATGTGGTGCCGGCCACCGCGGACACCTCCAGTCAGCTCACCAAGAGGATCCGGCTCAAGGTGCCGTTGGTCAGCTCGGCGATGGACACCGTCACCGAGTCACGGATGGCGATCGCGATGGCCCGCGCGGGCGGCATGGGTGTGCTGCACCGCAACCTGCCCGTGGCCGAACAAGCCGGTCAGGTCGAGATGGTGAAGAGATCCGAGGCCGGCATGGTCACCGATCCGGTCACCTGTCGTCCGGACAACACCCTGGCGCAGGTCGATGCGCTGTGCGCGCGGTTCCGGATCTCCGGCCTGCCCGTCGTCGACGACGACGGCGCGCTGGTCGGCATCATCACCAATCGTGACATGCGGTTCGAGGTCGACCAGTCCAAGCAGGTCTCGGAGGTGATGACCAAAGCCCCGCTGATCACCGCCCAGGAGGGCGTCAGCGCGTCGGCGGCGTTGGGCCTGTTGCGCCGCAACAAGATCGAGAAGTTGCCGGTGGTCGACGGCCACGGCCGGCTGACCGGACTGATCACCGTCAAAGACTTCGTCAAGACCGAACAACACCCGTTGGCCACCAAGGACAGCGACGGCCGGCTGCTGGTGGGTGCCGCCGTCGGCGTCGGCGGCGACGCCTGGGTGCGCGCGATGATGCTGGTCGACGCCGGGGTCGACGTGTTGGTCGTCGACACCGCGCACGCGCACAACCGGCTAGTGCTCGACATGGTCAACAAGCTCAAACTCGAAGTCGGTGGCCGCGTCGAGGTGATCGGCGGCAACGTCGCCACCAGGGCCGCGGCGGCGGCCTTGGTCGAGGCCGGCGCCGACGCGGTGAAGGTCGGCGTGGGGCCCGGGTCGATCTGCACCACCCGGGTGGTGGCCGGCGTCGGCGCGCCGCAGATCACCGCGATCCTGGAGGCCGTCGCGGTGTGCGGGCCGGCGGGGGTGCCCGTGATCGCCGACGGCGGATTGCAGTACTCCGGCGATATCGCCAAGGCGCTGGCGGCGGGGGCGTCGACCGCCATGCTGGGCTCGCTGTTGGCCGGCACCGCCGAGGCGCCCGGCGAGCTGATCTTCGTCAACGGCAAGCAGTACAAGAGCTACCGCGGCATGGGGTCGCTGGCGGCCATGCAGGGCCGGGGCGGGGGCAAGTCCTACTCCAAGGACCGCTACTTCGCCGACGACGCGCTCTCCGAGGACAAGCTGGTCCCCGAGGGGATCGAGGGCCGGGTGCCGTTTCGGGGCCCGCTGTCGTCGGTCATCCACCAGCTGACGGGCGGTCTCCGCGCCGCGATGGGTTACACCGGCTCGCCCACCATCGAGGTGCTGCAGCAGGCGCAGTTCGTCCGGATCACGCCGGCGGGCCTCAAAGAGAGTCACCCGCACGACGTCGCGATGACCGTCGAAGCGCCCAACTACTACGCGCGCTGAGGGCGAACCCGGACATGGTCGAGATCGGCATGGGCCGCACCGCCCGCCGCACCTACGAACTCAGCGAAATCAGCATCGTGCCGTCGCGCCGCACTCGCTCGTCGAAGGACGTGTCGACCGCGTGGCAGCTGGACGCGTACCGGTTCGAGATCCCCGTGGTGGCACACCCGACCGACGCGTTGGTGTCGCCGGAGTTCGCGATCGAACTCGGGAAGCTGGGCGGGCTGGGCGTGCTCAACGGTGAGGGCCTGATCGGCCGGCATGCCGATGTCGGGGCCAAGATCGCGCAGCTCGTCGAGGCGGCCGAAAAGGAGCCCGAACCGTCGGCGGCGATCCGGCTGCTGCAGGAGCTGCACGCGGCACCGCTAGATCCCGATCTGCTGGGCGCCGCGGTGGCCCGCATCCGGGAGGCCGGCGTGACCACCGCGGTGCGGCTCAGCCCGCAAAACGCCCAGGCGCTGACACCGGTGCTGCTGCAGGCCGGTATCGACCTGCTGGTCATCCAGGGCACGATCGTCTCCGCCGAGCGGGTGGCCAGCGATGGCGAGCCGCTCAACCTGAAAACCTTCATCGCCGAGCTCGACGTCCCCGTGGTTGCCGGCGGCGTGCTCGACCACCGCACCGCGCTGCACCTGATGCGCACCGGAGCGGCTGGCGTCATCGTCGGCTACGGCTCCACCCAGGGGGTGACCACCACCGACGAGGTGCTGGGCATCAGCGTCCCGATGGCCACCGCGATCGCCGACGCCGCCGCCGCGCGGCGCGAATACCTCGACGAGACCGGCGGCCGCTATGTGCACGTGCTGGCCGACGGCGATATCCACACCTCCGGCGAGCTGGCCAAGGCCATCGCCTGCGGCGCCGACGCGGTGGTGCTGGGCACGCCGTTGGCGGGATCGGCCGAGGCGCTCGGTCAAGGGTGGTTCTGGCCGGCCGCGGCGGCGCACCCGTCGTTGCCGCGCGGGGCGTTGCTGCAGATTGCGCTCGGCGAGCGGCCGCCGCTTCGGCAGATCCTCAACGGGCCGTCCGACGACCCCTTCGGCACCCTGAACCTGGTCGGCGGTCTGCGCCGGTCGATGGCCAAGGCCGGTTATTGCGACCTCAAGGAGTTCCAGAAGGTCGGCTTGACGGTCGGCGGCTGATTTCTCTCGCGAACAGACGCAAAATTCCCTAAATCGTCGGTGTGTCGGGGGATTTTGCGTCTGCTGGGCCGGGAACGATACTGGTCGGGTGAAGCTGGATTTTGACGTCCTGATTATCGGTTCGGGTTTCGGCGGCAGTGTCAGCGCGCTGCGGCTGACTGAAAAGGGCTACCGCGTGGGCGTGTTGGAGGCCGGGCGGCGCTTCGCCGACGAGGAGTTTGCCAAGACGTCCTGGGACCTGCGCAAGTTCCTGTGGGCGCCGCGGCTGGGCTGCTATGGCATCCAACGGATCCACCCGCTGCGCAACGTGATGATCCTGGCCGGCGCCGGGGTGGGCGGCGGCTCGCTGAATTACGCCAACACGTTGTATGTGCCGCCCGACCCGTTCTTCGACGACCGGCAGTGGTCGCACATCACCGACTGGCGTTCCGAACTGATGCCGCACTACCAACAGGCGCAGCGGATGCTGGGCGTGGTGGATAACCCGACCTTCACCGACGCCGACCGCATCGTCAAGGAGGTCGCCGACGAGATGGGGTTCGGTGACACGTGGGTGCCGACGCCGGTCGGCGTGTTCTTTGGTCCCGACGGCACCAAGGCGCCGGGCGTGACGGTGCCCGATCCGTATTTCGGCGGCGCGGGTCCGGCGCGCACTGGCTGCCTGGAATGCGGCTGCTGTATGACGGGCTGCCGGCACGGGGCCAAGAACACCCTGCTGAAGAACTACTTAGGTCTCGCGGAATCAGCAGGTGCACAAGTGATTCCGATGACGACGGTGAAAGCGTTCCAGCAGCGGCTCGACGGGTTGTGGGAGGTCCGCACCGTGCGCACCGGCAGTTGGCTGCGCCGGGACCGCCGGACGTTTACCGCGACGCACCTGATTCTGGCCGCGGGCACCTGGGGAACCCAGCACCTGCTGTTCAAGATGCGCGATCGGGGTCGCCTTCCTCGTCTCTCGGAGCGCCTGGGCGTTCTTACCCGGACCAATTCGGAGTCGATCGTCGGCGCCGCGACGTTGAAGGTCAACCCGGATCTGGACCTGACTCACGGCGTGGCGATCACGTCGTCGATTCACCCGACGCCGGACACCCACATCGAACCCGTTCGTTACGGCAAGGGCTCCAACGCGATGGGGCTGCTGCAGACCCTGATGACCGATGGCACCGGACCCGAGGGTACCGACCTGCCGCGGTGGAGGCAGTTGCTGAACCAAGCCGGGGAGAATCCGCGCCTCATGTTGCGGTTGCTCAATCCCCGGAAGTGGAGCGAGCGCACGGTGATCGCGCTGGTGATGCAGCACCTGGACAACTCGATCACCACGCTCACCAAGCGGGGGAAGCTGGGTATCCGCTGGTACACCAGCAAGCAGGGACACGGCGAGCCGAACCCGACGTGGATCCCGATCGGCAACCAGGTCACCCGCCGGATCGCCGCCAAGATCGACGGCGTCGCCGGCGGAACCTGGGGCGAGCTGTTCAACATCCCGCTGACCGCGCACTTTCTCGGCGGGGCGGTGATCGGCGAGGACCCCGAGCACGGGGTCATCGACCCTTATCACCGGGTGTACGGCTATCCGACGCTGTTCGTGGTGGACGGTGCCGCGATCTCGGCGAACCTGGGTGTCAACCCCTCGCTGTCCATCGCTGCGCAAGCCGAGCGGGCCGCCTCGCTATGGCCGAACAAGGGCTCCGACGATCAGCGGCCGCGGCAAGGCGACCCGTACCGGCGGTTGGATCCGATCCAGCCCGAGCATCCGGTGGTACCCGCGGGCGCGCCGGGCGCGCTGCGGTGGCTGCCGATCGACCCGGTCAGCAATGCGGGCTAGCTTGCTATCGCCAGCGGTGTTCCGCTGACCACGCGGCTGCGCTCGCCGTGCACGTTGACGGGCACGTCGCCCATCAGGGTGACCCGGTGCATGAGCCGATGCTGGTCGTCGTAGTCGTCGATGGCGCGGTGCTGGGTTGCCCGGTTGTCCCAGATGGCGACGTCTCCCGGCTCCCAGTTCCAACGGATGGTGTTCTCGGGCATGGTGATTCGCCGTTGCAGCAGTTCGAACAGCACGCTCGACTCATAGCTGTCCAGGCCGACGAAACTGCGCACGAAGTCTCCCGCCAGCAGGCTGCGCTCACCGGTCTCCGGGTGCACCCGCACGACGGGATGTTCGGTGCGGAAGTCGGGCTTCTCGAATGCCTGGCGAAACGCCCGCTCGTTGTCGGTCATGGTGTCCGTGGCGGCGTAGTCGTAGCGGTTGGTGTGCACCGCCCACAAGCACTCGGTCAAGCGCTTGAGCGGTTCGGGCAGCTGCTGGTAGGCCGCCACCGTCGAGGCCCACAGCGTCGACCCGCCGTAGCTGGGCAGCGTGACGGCGCGCAGGACGGAGGCCGCGGGGTAGTTCGCGGCGAATGTGACGTCGGTGTGCCAGCGGTTCGCCTTGCCGAACTCGGAGTTGATCGGTGTGATGATCGGCGCGTTCGGGGCCATGGCGGCGGCAGCCGGGTGGCCGATCGGGGTGCCCAGCAGCCCGGCGAACGCGAGCTGCTGGGCATCGTCGAGGTGGCGCTGGTTGCGGAAGAAGATCACCTTGTGGGTCAACAGTGCCGCGCGGATCTCGGCGACCGCGGCCGGTACCAGGTCGCCACCGAGACGCACTCCGCTGACCTCGGCACCGATCCGGCTACCCAGCTTCTGCACGACTACGAGTCGGTCTGACGCGGACATGGTCATCGCTTGGTCCTTATCGAGCAGTAGCCGATGTAGTCGATTGACTACACCGGCTACTGTAGTCATATGACTACACGCCCGTCAACCATGCGCCGGGCGACGCCCACCGGGCGGGAAGAAGTGGCGGCGGCGATCCTTCGGGCCGCCACCGACCTGTTCGCCGAGCGCGGACCCGCGGCGACGTCGATCCGCGACATCGCCGCCCGATCGAGAGTGAACCACGGACTCGTGTTTCGTCACTTCGGCACCAAGGACCAGCTCGTTGGGGCTGTGCTCGATCATTTGGGTGCCAGGCTGGCCGACCTGCTGCACACCGGGGCGCCCGACGATGTCGTCGACAAAGCGCTCGACCAGCAGATGCGGGTTTTGGCCCGGTCGCTGCTCGACGGCTATCCGGCCGGCCAGCTGCAGAAGCGCTTTCCCAACGTTGCCGAGATGCTTGCCCGGGTGCGCCCGCGCCACGACAGCCTCACCAATGCGCGGCTGGCGGTCGCCAATTCCCTTGCGCTGCAACTCGGTTGGCGGCTATTTGCGCCCATGCTGTGCGCGGCGACGGGTATCGAGGGCCTATCGGAGGCCGAGCTGCGTCAGGCCGTGATCGCCGAGGCGGCCCGGATCCTCGAACCGCACTAGTGCCGGGCTTGGCCTGATGGTCCCGTTCCTCCTCGGGCCGCTCCGCGGCCCGCATCGTCACCGGGCTTGGCCTGATGGTCCCTCCTCGGGCCGCCGCGGCCCGCATCGTCACCGGGCTTGGCCTGATGGTCCCGTTCCTCCTCGGCCGCTCCGCGGCCCGCATCGTCACCGGGCTTGGCCTGATGGTCCCGTTCCTCCTCCGCGGGCATCGTCACCGGGCTTGGCCTGATGGTCCCTCCTCGGGCCGCTCCGCGGCCCGCATCGTCACCGGGCTTGGCCTGATGGTCCCGTTCCTCCTCGGGCCGCTCCGCGGCCCGCATCGTCACCGGGCTTGGCCTGATGGTCCCGTTCCTCCTCGGGCCGCTCCGCGGCCCGCATCGTCACCGGGCTTGGCCTGATGGTCCCGTTCCTCCTCGGCCGCTCCGCGGCCCGCATCGTCACCGGGCTTGGCCTGATGGTCCCGTTCCTCCTCGGGCCGCTCCGCGGCCCGCATCGTCACCGGGACATGGCCCGGCGGTGTACGGGCTCGCGGCCCGGCGGCTGTGGCGGTGGCGGCAGCAGGGGCTTACGGGCACGCACCGCGATGGTCGTCGACGAGCCGCTGGTCAGCGTGAGATCTTCACCGGCGTGCCGGATGGTCAGCTCCGCGCCGGGTCCGTCGCGCAGGGTGTAGGTGACGGTGGCGTGGTTGACGTCGGCGGTGAGCCGAAAACCGCGCCAGCGCAGGCGGAACCGCAGGCGCGTCAGGCCATCGGGCAGTTGGGGATCGATGGACAGGACGCCCTCGTCGTCGCGCAGGCCACCAAAGCCCGCGACCAAGGCCGTCCACGCCCCGGCCAACGAGGCCATGTGCAACCCGTCGCGGGTGTTCCGGTGCAGATCGCGCAGGTCGATCAGCGCGGCCTCGTAGGCGTAGTCATGGGCCAGCTCCAGATGCCCGACCTCGGCGCACATCACCGCTTGGGTGCAGGCCGACAGCGACGAGTCGCGAACCATGCGCCGCTCGTAGTAGTCGACGTTGCGCGCCTTCTGTTCGGGTGTGAACGCGTGGCTCTGCCACTGCATTGCCAGCACCAGGTCGGCCTGCTTGATCACCTGCGCGGGATAGAGCCGCACATAGGCCTCGTGCAGCAGTAACGGGTAGGTCGTGTTTGCCTCGAAATCCCACTCGGCGAGGGTGGTGAACCCCTCGCATTGCTGATGCACACCCAGCTCCGCGTCGTAGGGGATGTTGACGGCGTCGGCGGCGTCGCGCCAGGCGGCCATCTCCTCGGTCGTGACGCCCATCGCCTCGGCCGCCTCGGGGTGGCGCAGGCAGGCATCGGCGGCGGTGACCAGATTGTGCGCCGCCATCAAGTTGGTGAACACGTTGTCGCGGACGACGGCCGTGTACTCGTCCGGGCCGGTGACCCCGTCCAGGTGCCAGACGCCGTGCCGGTCATGGTGCCCGAGCGAGATCCACAGCCGGGCGGTCTCGATGTGCACCGCCAGGCCGCAGTCTTCCTCCAGCGAGTGGTCGCCGGTGACGATGCGGTACCGCTCGAAGGCCATCGCGATGTCGGCGTTGATGTGCCAGGCCGCGGTGCCGGCCGGCCAGTAGCCCGAGCACTCCTGCCCGCGGATGGTTCGCCAGGGAAAACTGGCGCCGTCGAGGCCGAGTTCGGCGGCCCGCTCTTTGGCGAGGTCGAGCGTCGAGGCCCGCCACCGCAGCGCGTCGGCGGCCGCGTGCGGCAGGGTGTAGGTCAGCACCGGCAGCACGAAACCCTCGGTGTCCCAAAAGGCGTGGCCGTCGTACCCCGTTCCGGTGAGCCCCTTGCTGGGGATCGCGCGGCGTTCGGCGCGCGCGCTGGCCTGCAGCAGGTGAAACAGCCCGAACCGCACCGCCTGCTGGGATTCCGGGTCGCCCTCGACCTCGACGTCCGCGCTCTCCCAAAAGTCGTCGAGGTAGGCACGCTGCGAGGCCACCAGCCCGTGCCATCCGCTGTAGCGGGCGCCATGCAGCGCCGCGGCTACCTGGTCACGCAGCGCCGGACGGGAACGCATGCTTGACCAGCTATACGCGACGTACTTGACGATGCGCAGCTGCTGTCCCGGGCGCAGCCCGCAGATCACAGTGGTCCGGGCCAGGTCCGGGCGCGCGTCGGTGGTGAACTCGACCCGTCCGGGAACGTCGATCTCGTGATCCATCGCCGCGGCCATCATCAGGGCGCTGCTGCGGGTCCGGTGCATGAGAAGCGCTCCCCGCTCGGTGTTTTCGTGCTCGACGGCCTCGAGCGGGTGCTCCAGGATGGCCGACACCCGCGGGTCATCCGAGGTCCGCGGTTGGTCCTCGTTGGTGACGAGTTCGGACTGCACCGTCACGCGGACGAAGGTCTCGACCGCCTCGACCACGTATTCGATGGCCGCGACCCCGCGCTGTGCCAGCGACACCAGGCGGGTGGACACCACTTTGACCTGGTGGCCCGCCGGCGAGCGCCAGTGCGCGCGCCGGGTCAGCGTCCCCGCGCGCAGATCCAGGACCCGCTCGTGGGAAATCAATTCGCCGTACCGGACGTCGAACGGCTCGTCGTCGACCAACAGACGCAGGATCTTGCCGTTGGTGACGTCGACGATGGTCTGGCCGGCCTCCGGATACCCGTATCCGGCTTCGGCGTAGGGCAGTGGCCGAATTTCGTAGAACGAGTTCAGATAGGTGCCCGGCAGGCCGTACGGCTCGCCCTCGTCGAGGTTGCCGCGCAGTCCAATGTGCCCGTTGGACAAGGCAAATAGGGATTCCGACTGGGCAAGCAGGTTCAGGTCGAGCCGGGTCTCACGAACCTGCCACGGTTCAACGGGGAAGGCTTCTTCGGTGATCATGACGGCAGCAGTTCGGCGAGATCGGTGACCACCACGTCGGCGCCGTTGCGGCGCAAGTCCTCGGCCTGGCCCACGCGGTCGACACCCACGACGCAACCGAAGTTGCCCGCGCGGCCGGCCGCCACGCCCGAAAGCGCGTCCTCGAACACGGCCGCGGCGTCGGGGGTGACGTTGAGCAGCTGCGCCCCGCGCAGGTACGAATCGGGGGCCGGCTTGCCCGCGATGTGTTCCTCGCGCAGCGTGACGCCGTCCACCCGTTGCTGGACGAATCTGTCGAGGCCGGTGATCTCGAGTACGTCGCGGGTGTTGGCGCTCGAGGACACCACGGCGATGCCGAGGCCCGCGGCCGAGACCGCCTCCAGATAGCGCCGCGACCCGTCGAACACCTCGACGCCGTCGTCGTGCAGGACCTTCTGGAACATCTCGTTCTTGCGATTGCCTAGGCCGTACACGGTTTCGGCGTCGCCGGGGTCGTCGGGACTGCCCTCGGGCAGTTCGATTCCCCGGCTGCTCAGGAACGACCGCACCCCGTCCTCGCGCTTCTTGCCGTCCACGTATTGCCGGTAGTCCCCGGCCGGATCGAAGGGGACGAACCTTTCCCCGGTGCGCTGCGCCCGTTGGGAGAGGTAGGCGTCGAACATGGCCTTCCAGGCCTTGGTATGCACGCTCGCGGTATCGGTGAGGACACCGTCGAGGTCGAACAGGCAGGCGCGCACCTTGTCTGGCAGACCCAGCACTCGGGAGTTCACGGGCGGGGGAACCTCGCTTTCTGGGGTTGATCCGGGCGCTACAAGTTCACCACGCCCGCCCCGTGCCGAGGCAAGTTCGCGCTTACCGGAGTCAGCCCCCGACCGCGGCCAGCGGCGCCAACGCCGCGCGATCGAAGTAGACGTCGTTGCGGCTCAGCCGATCACCCTGCGCCAAAGCCAGGTCCATGCCATCGATTTCGACCTCGGCGTGGTTGTCTTTGGAACGGAATCTGGCCCGCCATAGCACGGCGGCGCCTTCGGCGTCGCGCAGCGGATAGGCGTCCCGCAGGGTCCAGTGCATCTGCCAGCGGCCGAACAGCTTCGTCAGGTAGCGGCGCATCGCCTCCGACCCCTCGACAAATCCTCGGGTGTTCGGGTCGCGGTAGCGGACGTCGGCGGTGTAGCAACCGACGACACGCTCGACTTCCTGGGTGTTCCATGCCTCGAGTAGCCGCTCGGCCAGCTCGGTGGTGCGTTCGCGGTCCATCGTCCACCCTATCAGAGTAGTGCTCTCTAAAACTAGAGTATTACTCTAGCAGTATGGCAGCGACCCCGGCAACCGCTCGTCCCCGCAGCGACCGCCGTTCGGCGATCATCGATGCGGCGCTCGATCGTTTTCTCGCTCAGGGCCTCAACGCGACGTCGCTGCGGCAAGTTCAGGCCGACGCGCGGGTCAGCAACGGCAGTCTCTTCCACCATTTCCCCAGCAAGGAGGCGCTCGCGGGTGCGGCCTACGTCGACTGCGTGATGCGTTACCAGCAGGCCTTCCTCGCCGAGCTTGCGCGGCATGCCGACGCGGAGGCCGCGGTGCGGGCGATCGTTGGCATGCACCTGCGCTGGTGTGTCGATCACCCGCAGCTGGCGCGGTTCCTCATCACGATGACCGAACCGGCGGTGCTGCGGGCGGCCGAGGGCGAGTTGATGCAGTGCAACGAGCGCTTCGTCGCCGCACTGCATTCGTGGTGGCGCCCACACGCTCACTACGGGACGCTGCGACCGCTGAGTCCGGCGCACAGTCAGGCGCTTTGGTTGGGTCCCGCTCAGGAGTTGGTGCGTTCCTGGCTACTGGGCGTCATCCCGGGTCCGCCGGGCCCGGGCGACGTGGAGGTCCTGGCCGACGCGGCGTGGCTCTGCCTGCGCGCCACCGGTGGCCGCGATTGAACCTCCCTATGGCAGCGTGGCGCTGATGTAGTGGCGGCCGGCGAATCGGCTTGTGTCGTCGTCGTCGAAGGGCGGCAACCCTTGGGCCGCAAAGAGTTCCTTTGCGGCGCTGCGCGTGACCTGCCAGCCGTTGCCGACTAGGTAACTGGCGGCGTCGTGACGTTCATCGAAATAGATCAGCTCTGTCAGGTCGAGATCGAAGCCGCGCTGACGCCATGTTTCGGTCGCGCTTTGCATACGCTTCCTCTTCTTTTCCTCGTCAACCGGGTCGAGCACGAGCGCGCTTTGCGTGGCCAGCCGGCTGCCGGGGGCACTGAGCGCGGTGATCGTGTCGAGCAAGCGGTCCTGTGCCTGCGGCGACAGATAACTGAGCAACCCCTCGGCGCTCCAGGCCGTCGGCCTGGCCGGGTCGAAGCCGGCATCCTTCAGGGCGGTCGGCCATTCGCGGCGCAGGTCGATGGCCACGGCGCGCCGTTCCGCGGTGGGTTCCGCGTCCATATCGGCCAGGGCATGCGTCTTGAATTCGATGACCCCGGGCTGGTCGATCTCGTACACCACCGTGCCCGACGGCCAGGCCAACCGGTACGCGCGCGTGTCGAGCCCGGACGCAAGAATCACCGCCTGCCGAATGCCCGCTGTCGTGGCGTCACGGAAAAAGTCGTCGTAGAACTTGGTCCGGACGGCGATGTTGTCGATCATCCACTTACCCCCGGTGGCGTGTTCGCCCACATCCTCGGGCCGTACCGCACCGCTGGCCAACTGGATAAGCAGATCGATTCCGACGGCGCGCACCAGCGGCTCGGCGAACGGATCGTTGATCAACGGGCGATCGGCATTGGTGGCGATCGCGCGGGCCACGGCGATCATGGTGGCGGTCGCGCCCACGCTCGAGGCCGGATCCCAGGTGTCGTCGTCGGTGCGTGTCATCCGTTCGCTCCTGTCGGCGCAGCCCTCCGCGAGGGCATTTCTGCTAGGTAGCTAGGCTCGTCCACCGGCCGCGCCAGAACCAGTGCAATGTGCACAAATTGTGCGCGCTTGTCCGGTCAATTTGCCCTTGGCTGACCCTGCAGGCAACGCTACGTTCCTGCGCATGGTCGCGATCGACGAGCGTATGCAAGCCCGAACCGGGCGCCCGCCACTCTAGGTGCAGGTTCAACTCTCCGTGCCCCGGGAGGTGAGCTGAGATGGCGATGACAACGGTCGACCAGGCATACCGGATCGCCGAGGGCACCACTCGTGCGGAAGCCAGGAACTTCTACTACGGCATCCGGCTCTTGCCGCGCGAAAAGCGAGTGGCCTTGTGCGCGGTCTATGCGCTCGCACGCCGGATCGACGATGTCGCCGACAGTCGGCTGGCGCCCGAGACCAAGCTCGCCGAGCTGGCGTCGATCAGCAAATCGCTTGAGAATATCGATGATTCGTCCGACCCCGTGCTGCTCGCCGTGGCCGACGCGGCCCGCCGGTTTCCGGTGCCGATCGCGACGGTCGGGGAGTTGATCGACGGCGTCCGCATGGATGTCGACGGCGTGAGTTACCGCACCTTCGATGAATTGGTGGTCTACTGCCGCAGGGTCGCCGGGACGATCGGGAGGCTGTGTCTTTCCGTCTTCGGACCCGTCGGGCCGGCGACGTCGCGGTACGCCGATCAGTTGGGAATCGCGCTGCAGCAGACCAACATTCTCCGCGACGTACGCGAGGACCTGCTGAATGGGCGGATCTATCTGCCGCGCGACGAATTGGAACGGTTCGGCGTGCGCCTTGGCCTGGACGACACGGGGGCGCTTGACGACCCCGACGGTCGGCTGGCGGCACTGCTCCGGTTCAGTGCCGACCGCGCCGCGGACTGGTATTCGCTGGGACTGCGGCTGATTGGGCACCTTGACCGCCGCAGCGCCGCCTGCTGCGCGACCATGTCCGCCATCTATCGGCATCAGCTGGCCGTTATCAAGGCATCGCCGGCGATCGTCTACGACCGGCGGATCTCGCTATCGGGACGCAAGAAGGCCCGGTTGGCGGCGGCAGCACTGGCGTCGTCCGTAACGGGCCTCCGCCAGCCTCTAGACTGACTCCCCGTGGCCGAACCTGCTGACCTCGACGCGGCCGGAGTGCCGGCTCGACCCGTGCTGGTGGTCGACTTCGGTGCCCAGTACGCCCAATTGATCGCCCGGCGCATCCGAGAGGCGCGGGTGTTCTCCGAGGTCGTCCCGCATACCGCCGCGATCGAGGAGATCAGGGCCCGCAACCCGCTGGCGCTGGTGCTTTCCGGCGGGCCGGCCAGTGTCTACGCCGAGGGGGCTCCGCGACTCGATCCGGCATTGTTCGATCTCGGTCTGCCGGTGTTTGGCATCTGCTATGGGTTCCAGGCCATGGCGCAGGCGCTCGGTGGAACCGTCGCCCACACGGGCACCAGCGAGTACGGCCGCACCGAGCTGAAAGTCCTTGGCGGCGAACTGCATTCGGGCCTGCCCGACGTCCAGCCGGTCTGGATGAGTCATGGCGACGCGGTCACGGCGGCGCCGGAGGGATTCGACGTGGTGGCCAGCAGCGCGGGTGCCGCGGTGGCCGCGTTCGAGGCCGCCGATCGGCGCCTGGCCGGGGTGCAGTACCACCCGGAGGTGATGCACACCCCGCACGGGCAACAGGTGCTCAGCCGGTTCCTGCACGACTTCGCCGGGATCGGCGGGAGTGGACGCCCGCCAACATTGCCGGTGCGCTGATCGAGCAGGTGCGTGCCCAGATCGGTGACGGGCGCGCGATCTGCGGACTGTCCGGCGGGGTGGATTCCGCGGTGGCCGCGGCCCTGGTGCAGCGCGCCATCGGCGACCGGTTGACCTGTGTGTTCGTCGACCACGGACTGTTGCGCGCGGGCGAACGGGCGCAGGTGGAGCGCGATTTCGTAGCCGCCACCGGCGCCAACCTGGTGACCGTCGACGCCGCCGACACCTTCCTCGAGGCGCTGTCCGGCGTGAGCGCGCCCGAGGGCAAGCGCAAGATCATCGGCCGGCAATTCATCCGGGCATTCGAGGGCGCGGTGCGGGATATGTTGGGCGATAAGTCTATTGAGTTCCTGGTGCAGGGCACGCTGTATCCGGACGTGGTGGAGTCAGGCGGTGGCAGTGGCACCGCGAACATCAAGAGCCACCACAATGTCGGCGGTCTCCCCGGCGATTTGAAGTTCAAACTCGTGGAGCCGCTGCGGCTGCTGTTCAAGGACGAGGTGCGCGCGGTCGGGCGGGAGCTGGGCCTGCCGGAGGAAATCGTTGCGCGCCAACCGTTTCCGGGGCCTGGCCTGGGAATCCGAATCGTCGGCGAGGTCACCGCGAAGCGGCTGGACACGCTGCGGCGTGCCGACTCGATCGTGCGCGAGGAGCTGACCGCCGCGGGCCTGGACAATCAGATCTGGCAGTGTCCGGTCGTGCTGCTGGCCGACGTCCGCTCGGTCGGCGTGCAGGGCGACAACCGCACCTACGGTCACCCGATCGTGCTGCGTCCGGTGTCCAGCGAGGACGCCATGACCGCGGACTGGACCCGAGTGCCCTACGAGGTCCTGGAGCGCATCTCGACCCGCATCACCAACGAGGTCTCCGAGGTCAACCGCGTGGTGCTAGACATCACCAGCAAACCGCCCGGCACCATCGAGTGGGAGTAGGGCGGCGGTTTCGGCGGCGTTTGTCACACCTGCCACAGTGGTATCTGTCGGGAGGGATGCTCTTTATGCCCACCTCAGCGCGACAATCTGTCGCGGTGAGGCGGGCAAAAAGTGTGTCACCCGGTCCAGGGGCTGCTGTGACCAATGCGGCCAATGCGACTCAGGCCGAGTTGACGAATTCGCGCCTGCCGTAAGCAATGGTGGCGGCGCTCCAGCGGCCGCCGGCCGCTCCCACCAGCCGGTGTGCGATGTCGAGATCGCCGTTGCCGGCAACCAGGATCAAGATGTGGTCTGCGGTGGTGACAGATCCTCCCCGCAGTCGCTGGTGTGCGGCTGAATCGGCCACGAAGGCATCCCGAAAGCGTGCGATGTCAATGTCGGGCACGGTGATGATGACCGCGTCCGCTTCGGTCCGCGGCAGGTATTCGAAGGTCAGCACCGATCCCTGGTTGAACTGGCTGCGCAGCGCCTCGGCAACCGTATGCAAGGTGGGCTCGTCGACACCGCACAGATGAAATTCGCGTGCGCGCTCGTAGGTGATGTGCCGCGGCTCGTTCGACCAGAACACCCCGTCGACCGGGGTCGATCCCGTCACCGCCGCTCCGGTTAGTGCGATGGTCACGACGGCTTGCGGCTCGAACAGCGGTGATTCGTCGGCGGCGAATAGCTCTGCGGGCTGGCAGGTCGACCCGTCACCGCTGGCCGATGGGACCACCGTGAGGCCGCACCACACCAAGAGCCACACCAGCACCGGAATGATTCTGCGCGACCGCACAAGGCAGCGTCTCACGCGCCTTGACGGGGTCCAAGGGCGGGTGTTTACTCGAACATATATTCGAATGATGTCCAAAAGGAGGCTGGTCGTGACTGCAGCTTTTGCCTCTGACCAGCTCGAATCGCTGCGACGGCAGATGGAGGCAATATCTGGGAAACACACCCCAGACGACCTGTTGCCGGCGCAGCCGGCACCGTTACCCCGGGGAACGGTGGCGGTGCTGTCGGGAGCCCGGTCGCTGCTGCTGCGCATGGTGGCCGCGGTGACGGCGGCGGGGGGCAACGCCGCTATCGTCGGCCAGCCGGACATCGGCCTGCTGGCCGCTGTGGAGATGGGTGCGGATCTGAGCCGGCTCGCGGTGATACCGGATCCCGGGACCGATCCGGTTGAGGTGGCCGCGGTGCTCATCGATGGCATGGACCTGGTGGCGCTCGGTCTGGGTGGGCGCCGGGTGACGCGGACGCGGGCTCGGGCGGTGGTGGCCCGAGCGCGCCATAAAGGTTGCACCCTGCTGGTCACCGACGGCGATTGGGAAGGGGCGCCGACGCGGCTTCAGGCCCGGGTCTGCGGCTATGAGATCACCCCGGCTCTCGGGGGCGTGCCCGCCCCAGGGTTCGGACGGATCAGTCGGGTACGGCTGCAGATCAGCGCTGCGGGACGGGCGATCGCCCGGGCGGGGTGAATCTTGTGGCCTCTTCGCGCGTGCTGGCGATCTGGTGCATGGACTGGCCGGCGGTCGCGGCGGCCGCGGTCGCCGGCCAGCCCGCGACGGCTCCGGTTGCGGTCACTCTGGCCAACCGGGTGATCGCCTGTTCGTCGGCCGCACGCGCCGCGGGTGTGCGCCGAGGGCTGCGGCGCCGGGAGGCGGCGGCCCGTTGCCCGCAACTGCACATCGCGACCGCCGACGCCGACCGTGACGCCCGGTTCTTCGAGAGGGTGATCGCGGCGGTGGACGATCTGGTGCCCCGCGCCGAGGTGCTGCGGCCCGGGCTCTTGGTGCTACCGGCGCGCGGGGCGGCCCGATTCTTCGGGTCCGAGCAGCAGGTGGCCGAGCGGCTGATCGACGCGGTGGCCGCGGCCGGCGCCGAGTGTCAGGTGGGGATCGCCGACCAGATGTCCACCGCGGTCCTCGCTGCGCGGGCGGGGCGTGTCGTGGCGCCAGGAGGCGACGCGCGGTTTCTGTCGACGCTGTCGATCCAGCAGCTTGCCACCGAGCCAAGCCTGTCCGGTCGGGGGCGGGATGAGCTGGCGGATCTGTTGTGGCGGATGGGGATTCGCACCATCGGGCAGTTCGCCGCGCTATCGGTTACCGACGTGGCTTCCAGGTTCGGCGCCGACGGGGTGGCCGCGCACCGGTTCGCCCGCGGCGAACCGGAGCGGGGACCGTGCGGGCGGGAGCCGGCGCCGGAACTCGACGCCGAGCTGGAATGCGATCCGCCGATCGACCGGGTTGACGCGGCGGCATTCGCCGGGCGCTCGCTGGCGGGCACGCTGCATCAGGCGCTGATGGCCGCCGGGGTGGGATGTACCCGGCTGGCCATTCACGCCGTCACCGCCAACGACGAAGAGCTGACCCGGGTATGGCGGTGCGCCGAGCCGTTGACCGAGGATGCCACCGCCGACCGGGTGCGCTGGCAACTGGACGGGTGGTTGAGCAACCGGAATGCCCGCGACCGACCCTCGGCCCCGGTGACACTGTTACGGCTGCAGGCGGTGGAGGTGGTATCCGTCGAGGCGCTGCAGTTACCACTATGGGGCGGGCTCGGCGAGGAGGACCGGCTACGGGCCCGTCGGGCGCTGGTGCGGGTGCAGGGCCTGCTCGGCCCGGAGGCGGTGCAGGTGCCGGTGCTGTCCGGCGGTCGCGGGCCGGCGGAACGCATCACGTTGACTCCGCTGGGCGACGAGCCGGCGCCGCGGGCCGACCCGGGTCGGCCGTGGCCCGGCCAACTGCCCGGGCCGGCGCCGGCGGTGCTGCTCGACGATCCGGTGGAGTTGGTTGACGCCCAAGGAAATCCGATACGGGTGACCAGCCGGGGAATGTTTTCCGCCGAACCGGCGCGGCTGACCATCCGTGGCCGGGACGATCGGCTGCGCTGGTGGGCCGGGCCTTGGCCGGTCGACGAGCGGTGGTGGGACCCGGAGGCGACCGGTCAGGGGAGCCGCACCGCCCGCGCCCAGGTGTTGCTACAGAGCGAGCGCGCGCTGCTGCTGTGCTACCGCCAGCGGCGCTGGTACCTGGAAGGAATCTATGAATAACCGGCGCGGGCTACCTTTAGGGTTTCCCGGGTCATTCCTTGGCCGCCTTCACCGAGCGTGACGTCACGGCGAAAAGTTTTGAGCGCGAAAATCTCGCCGCCAGTTCACGTTCGGCGCGGGACACCCAGCCGGCGCGCGAACGGTCCGACCCGTTCGGCGAACCGGTCGAAGAATGCCTCCGGGTCGACGTCAATGCCGATCCGTGCGTTGGGTTCTCGGCCCCCCGAATAGTCGGCGACCGTCGCACCCGTGGGCTCGATATGCACCGCCGCCGCCCGGGTCGTTATGAGTTCCGGATCCAGCGCGACCGCGGCGGCCAGCGGGTCGTGCATGTACGCCAGATACCCATGTCCGCGGCTGGCGTGGGACTCGAAGTAGAACCGCAGCGCGTCCTCGATCAACCGGATCAACGGGGACGGGCTGCAGGCCGACACCAGCCTGGCAAGGATGTCCGGCGTCATCGCGACCCGCCGGGTGAGGTCCAAACCGCACACGATTGGGAGTTGTCGTTGTCCAGTCCACGCCGCGAACACCTCGGTCGCCGCCTCGGGGTCCACGCGGATGTTCCATTCGGCCATGACGTCGTCGTCGAACACGCCGCCCATGATCACCAACCGGCGCAACAGCGTCGGCAGCGCGGGCTCGGCGCGCAGCGCCAGCGCTAGGTCGGTCAGCGGGCCGGTCACCAACCCGATCAGCTCACCAGGAAACGCGTGCGCCTCATTGACCCAGGCCGCCGTCGCATCGTAACTGGTGAGCCGGCGATCGGTGGGCGGTGGCTCGGCATAGCCCAAACCCCTGGGGCCGTGGAATTTTGCGTGATCGGGCCACCGGCCACGCAGCGGCTGGTCGGCGCCCCTGGACACGGGTATGTCTGCGGCCGCGCACAATTCGAGCAAACCAAGGTTGTTCGCGCACACTTGATCGACCGCAATGTTGCCGCCCGTCGAGGCGATGCCGACCAACTCGGCGTCAGAGCTGGCCAGCAGGTACACCAACGCCATCGCGTCATCGATGCCGGTGTCGACGTCGGCGAAGACGGCGTTCATCGCCGTCACGATACGCCGATTAGGCTAGCCCAATGCCCGACGACTTACAGCCACACTTCGACGACGTGCAGGCGCACTACGACCTATCCGACGACTTCTTCCGCCTGTTTCTCGACCCGACCCAGACGTACAGCTGCGCCTATTTCGAGCGCGACGACATGACGCTGGAAGAGGCGCAGATCGCCAAGATCGATCTCGCGCTGGGCAAACTGGGATTACAACCCGGCATGACGTTGCTCGACGTGGGTTGCGGCTGGGGCGCCACCATGATGCGCGCGGTGGAAAAATACGACGTCGACGTCGTCGGCCTCACGCTGAGCCGCAACCAGGCCCACCACGTCGAGCAACTGATCGCCAAGTCCGAAAGCCCCCGCTCCAAGCGGGTTCTGCTGCAGGGTTGGGAGCAGTTTGACGAGCCCGTCGACCGGATCGTCAGCATCGGCGCCTTCGAGCACTTCGGGCATGAGCGCTACGATGCGTTCTTCACCTTGGCGCATCGCCTGCTGCCCGAGGATGGGATCATGCTCTTGCACACCATCACCGGGCTGCACCCGAAGGAAATCATCGAACGCGGCTTGCCCATGTCGTTCCTGTTCGCCCGATTCATCAAATTCATTGTCACCGAGATCTTTCCGGGCGGAAGGCTGCCCTCGATACCGATGGTGACCGAGCGCGCCACCGCCAACGGCTTCACCGTGACCCGCGTTCAATCGTTACAGCCGCACTACCCGAAAACGCTTGACAGGTGGGCAGCCGCGCTGCGGGCCCACAAGGACGAGGCCATCGCGATTCAATCCGAGGAAGTATACGAGCGATACATGAAGTACTTGACCGGCTGCGCCGAGATGTTCCGCATCGGATACATCGACGTCAACCAATTCACCTGCGAGAAGTGATCACCAATGCACGCCGGGCACCAGCCGGCCCAAGCGTCTGACCGGTCGCGGGAGTCCCACCCGGGCCGGGCGCTTGGGCCGACGACGCACGGGCGGGCGGCCCAGGTCGGGGGCGGGCGAAACCCCGCGCGCCGCAGCCGAATCGGGGTAGCCCAGATAGAGCTGATGCAGGATTCGCCGCGACAGCCTCGGCGCGAAGTAGTTGCCGGCCTCCGCGAGGGTGCCCAGTGGGGTATCGATGCGGGCGGGCTTCTCGACCAGCCCGCGCACCACCATCGCCGCCGCGCGCTCGGCGCTGATCGCCGGCACCGGGTTGAGTCGCCGGGACGGCACGATCATGGGCGTGGCCACCAGTGGCATATGGATGTTGGTGAACGTGATGTGATCGGACAGCGTCTCGGAGGCAACCACGTCGGCGAAGGCGTCCAGCGCCGCCTTGCTGGGCAGATACGAGCTGTACTTGGGATTGCGGGCCTGCACGCCGGCACTGGAAACGTTGACGACGTGCCCGAACCGGCGCTCACGCCAGTGCGGCAGCAGCGCCAACACCATCCGCACCGCGCCGAAGTAGTTGACCGCCATCACCCGTTCGTAGTCGTGCAGCCGGTCGGTCGAGTTGACCACCGAGCGGCGGATCGACCGGCCGGCGTTGTTCACCAGGTAGTCGACATGGTCGAACCGGCCGAGGATGTCCTTGACGGTGTGCTCCACCGACGCCGAATCGGTGACGTCGCAGGTGAAGGCGTAGGCCTGGCCCCCGTTGGCGCGGATCTCGGCCACTAGCTTGTCGAGCGCGTCGCCGTTGCGGGCCAACGCGAACACCGTCGCACCTCGCTCCGCGACCGCGATGGCCGACGCCCGGCCGATGCCGCTGGACGCACCGGTGATGATGACGTGCCGGCCCACCAGGGGATCGTTGCGACGGGCGCGATCCGGATCGAGATGCTCGGCCCAGTATCGCCAGAGCCGCGGTGCGTAGGTGGCGAATTCGGGTACCTGTATTCCGGTGCCGCGCAACGCCTTCCGGGTCTCGTCCGAAGCGAATGTGGGCGCCAGGTCGATCGCGTCGAAAATCTCTGGTGGAATCCCCAGCTGGGTGGCCGCCATGTCACGCAGCGCCTTGGCCCGCCCGCGCGCCTTCAGCAGCGGGGTGGCCGTCGAGCCGGGCAGCGACCCGCGCAGCGGCGGCAGCCCGGCCGCATCGGCGACACCGCGGTAGATGCCGTGCAGCCCAATGGTTTTCGGCGCCGTCGAGTGGAAAGCCCGGCCATCGGCGCCCTCGGCGTGCATGAGTGCCACGAGCGCGTCGGCCACGTAGTCGACCGGGACGACGTTGGTGCGTCCGGCGTCGGGCAGCAGGATCGGGGTGAACGACGGCAGTACCGCCAGCTTCGCCAGTACCGGAAAGAAGTAGTACGGCCCGTCGGCCTTGTCCATCTCGCCGGTGCGGGAATCGCCGACCACCACGGCCGGGCGGTAGATGCGGTAGCGCAGCCCGGGCGTGGCGCGCACCAGCGACTCGGCGTCGAATATCGCCCGGTGATAGGGAGTCGGCAGTCGCTGGCCGACGTCGAAGTCGGCCTCGGTGTACTCGCCGGCGAAATCGCCCGCCACCGCGATCGACGACACGTGGTGCAGCGTGGCGTCCAGCCCCAGCGCCAGCTCGACGACGGCGCGGGTGCCCTCGACAGTGACCGCCGCGCAGTGCACCAGATGGTCGATATCGCCCAGCCCGGCGATGGTTTGCTCGGTCAATTCGAGCTGCGGCAGCTCGCCGACCAGCGGCCTTACTCGGTCACCCCACTGGCTGGCGAGGCGTTCGAACCGGCCCAGCGACCGCCGGCGAACCAGGACCCACACCTGCGCGTCGGGCCGGCTGTCGAGCAGACGGCAGACGACGCGGCGCCCGATAAACCCGGTACCGCCGGTAACGAGATACCGCATGCAGCCCATCGTGGCGGCTCATGGCCGCACGCGTCAACCTCGGGCTCAGCGCTCAGGTGAGGTTGCGGACGCCGTCCCAATTCACCAGCGTCCAGCCGTTCACCGGGTCGCCGGTGATCACCACGCGGCCGATGTTGGGCAGTGGATGGCTGGCCAGCAGCCCGGTCTTCGGATTCTTGACGTTCATCAGCGTCCACACCATGATCGCCTCCCCCTGGGAGAACACGACCGGCTTGTTGTGGCCGCTGTCGTAGATCTTGCGGACGGCCGCGGTGAACTGGGAATTGAAATCGCGGCCGCTGATCGAGCCCGGGATGCTGTTGCCGACATCGCCGTTGATCCAGTTCACCGGCGCCAGCAGGTACGTCGAGTTGGCCCACGTCTCGGGCCTGCCGTTGTACCAGCCGGCGTTGATCGACTGCAGGCCGGGCACGATCTCGACGCGCTTGCCGAGTTGGCTGGCCAACGGCCCGGCGGTCTGCTGGTCCGCCGCCATGGTCGACGCGTAGATGCTGTCGAAGTCATTGTGGGAGTGCACAACCCGTTGGGCCTGCTCTTTGCCCTCGGCGGTGAGGCCGGGGCCGGGCACGTCGGTGTCGATGACCCCGTCGGCGTTGGCCTGCGTCTGGGCGTTGCGGATGAAGGTCAAGGTGATGCTGCGCGCCTGCGCCGTCCCTGCGCAGGCGCCGACGATCAGCGTCGCGGCGAGCACGGCTAACACTTTGGAGGCCTTCCAGATCATGGTGCGCTTTGCCATGGCGATAGCCTGCCCTGCCGACACCGCCGGTGGGAAGGGTTTGCGATGGTTGGGTGCAGAAAAGGCGTGAATTTTCTTGATCGAGAGGAGACTCGCATGGCGATTGACCCGAGCGCCATCGGCGCGGTGACCGAGCCGAGGTTGTTCGAGTGGACCGACCGGGACACCCTGCTCTACGCGCTCGGTGTCGGTGCCGGCATCGAGGACTTGTCCTTCACCACCGAGAACAGCCACGGCATCACCCAGCAGGTGCTGCCGACCTACGCGGTGATTTGCTGCCCGGCGTTCGGGGCGGCGGCCAAGGTCGGCACGTTCAACTGGGCGATGCTCCTGCACGGTTCGCAGGGCATAAGGCTGCATGCGCCGCTGCCGGCGGCGGGGAGGCTGTCGGTGGTCACGGAGGTCGCCGACATCCAGGACAAGGGCGAGGG
Source organism: Mycobacterium lacus (assembly GCF_010731535.1). Classification (NCBI taxonomy): domain Bacteria; kingdom Bacillati; phylum Actinomycetota; class Actinomycetes; order Mycobacteriales; family Mycobacteriaceae; genus Mycobacterium; species Mycobacterium lacus. The sequence goes on along the minus strand of NZ_AP022581.1, from coordinate 3,568,769 downwards.
CAAGAATGCGATCATCATGCTGCGCGGGCGCGGCAGTGACCCGGAATCGGGGTCGCTGGTTGCCGAGACGTTCACCACGCTGGTCATCCGGGGAGCCGGCGGGTTCGGGGGAGTGCCGGGCCAGCGGCCGACCGCGCCCGAGATCCCGGACCGCGAGCCGGACGCCCGAGTCGACCTGCCCACCCGCGAGGATCAAGCGCTGATCTACCGGCTGTCCGGTGACCGCAACCCGCTGCACAGCGACCCCTGGTTCGCTAAGGAGATGGCCGGTTTCCCCAAGCCGATCCTGCACGGCCTGTGCAGCTACGGCGTTACGGGCCGCGCCTTGGTGGCCGAGCTTGGCGGCGGCGTGGCCGCCAACATCACCTCGATCGCGGCGCGGTTCACCAAGCCGGTGTTTCCCGGCGAGGCGCTGAGCACGCTGATCTGGCGGACCGAACCGGGACGGGCGGTGTTTCGCACCGAGGTCGCCGGGGCCGACGCTCGGGTGGTTCTCGACGACGGCGCGGTGGAGTACGTGCAGGCTTAGCTCCGGCGAGCAGACGCAAAAGCCCCCATTTCGGGCCCGAAATGGGGGCTTTTGCGTCTGCTCGCCGTCGTCAACAAGGGGCAATCACGACCAGGCCGAGCGCCTCGGCGGCGTCGCGCATCCGCTCGTCGTAGGTGCACAACCGGCCCAGGTCGACGCCGAGCCGCTGGGCCGTCGCAAGGTGAATTGCGTCGAGCGTGCGTAGTTCGAATGGCAGCAGTCCACCAGCGAGATCGAGCACCCGGTTGTCGACGCGAAGCAGGTCTAGGTTGGCCAGCACCCGGCGTCCGGCCTTGCGGGCTGGTTCGCCCTGGTGGAGCAAAGCCCGCATGACCTCCGTGCGCGCCAGGGCACTCGACACCCGCGGACGGCGGGTGCGCAGGTAGCGACGCAGCGCGTCCGACTCCGGCTCACGAACCGCAAGCTTGACGATGGCCGACGAGTCGAGGTAGATGGCCGCCATCAACGCTCGTGCTCGCGCAGGCGCGCGAGCGTCACCGACGGCAGCTCGACGCCCGCTTCGAGGTCAAGCGGTTCGGGCAGATCATCGAGATCGAGCGTCGCACGTTCGATCTCGCCGCTTGCCAGCATCCGCTGGTAGGGACCGCCCTCCGGCAACGGCGAGAGCAGGGCGACGGGCCGACCGCGGTCGGTGATCTCGATCGTCTCGCCAGCCTCGACGCGGCGAAGCAGTTCGCTGGCGCGCTGCCGCAGCTCACGCACACCCACCGAAGGCATGTGCTAACTGTAGCACATTGGAGGGGCCTTCCGCGGCTCCCGCGGCCGGCGGTGAGCAGACGCAAAAGGGCCCGGAAACCGCGGTTTCCGGGCCCTTTTGCGTCTGCTCACCGGGCTTGGGTGCCGTCGGTGCCGTGGGTGCCCGGGGCGCCGAACAGCGTGCCGCCGGTGCCGCCGGCGGCACCGGTGCCACCGGCGCCGGGGAAGAATCCGGTGCCGCCGTTGCCGCCGTTGCCGCCGTTGCCGCCGTTGCCGAACCGGACGGCGTTGGCGCCGAGTCCACCGGTGCCACCAGCCCCACCGTTGCCATTAGTGGCAACGATGCTGGTGGCGGTGCCGCCGTTACCGCCGGCCCCGCCGTCGCCGCCACCGCCGCCGTTGCCGATCTGGCCGGCCTGGCCGCCGGCGGCGCCGGTGCCACCGTTGCCACCGTTGCCGCCCAGGGCGGAGGTCGCCGCGGTGGCGTTTCCGCCGTTGCCGGCGATCGCGCCGGCGCCGCCGGATCCGCCGTTGCCGAAGAGCGAACCGCCGTCGCCGCCGATGCCCCCGCTGCCGCCGTTGCCGCCCGTTCCGCCCTGACTGCTACCCACCGCATTATTGGCGGTGCCGCCGTTACCGCCGGCCCCGCCGTCGCCGCCGGCCCCGCCGGCGCCGGTAAGCCCGGCCTTGCCGCCGGCCCCGCCGTTACCGCCATTGCCTCCCGCGGCGCCGATGAAGTCTCCCGCGTTGGTGGTCGCGGTGGCGCTGCCGCCGATGCCGCCGCTCCCACCGGCCCCGGCGTTGCCGGACAGCCACCCGCCGTCGCCGCCGGCGCCGCCGTCCCCGCCGGCGCCGGCGGCCGCGGCAGACGTCCTGCCTTTGGTGTCTCCGCCGTCGCCGCCGTCCCCGCCGTGGCCGCCGGCGCCGATGAGCCGGGCGCTGCCGCCTGCACCACCGTTGCCGCCGTCTCCGCCGTCGGAGCCGTTGCCGCCGGCGGTGTTCTTGCCGCCGGCCCCGCCGTCCCCGCCGTTGCCGCCGTCGCCGTAGAGCCACCCACCGGCGCCGCCGGACCCACCGTTGCCGGCGGCGCCGCCGTTGCCGACGCCGCCGGGTTGGTTGCCGCCGCCCCCGCCGGCGCCGCCGTGGCCGCCGTGGCCGATCAGCCCGGCGCTCGCGCCGGTCCCGCCGTTGCCCCCGGCACCCGCGGCCCCGGCGGCTGCGTTGTTCCCGCCGGCCCCGCCGGCCCCGCCGGCCCCGCCGTTGCCGTACAGCCACGCGCCGGCTCCGCCGTCTCCGCCGAAGCCACCGACGCCGCCGGTACCCGCGCCGCTGGTGTTCCCGCCGGCTCCGGCGGCACCGCCAGCACCGCCGTTGCCGTACAGCCACCCGGCCGCGCCGCCTGTTCCGCCGGCCCCGCCGGTGCCTCCGATGGCGCCCCCGCTTGCGTTTTGCCCGCCCGTGCCGCCGTTTCCGCCGGCGCCGCCGTCGCCGATGAGGTAGCCGCCGCCGCCCGCGCCGCCCGCGCCGCCGGCGCCCCCACTCGGGCCAGTATGGCTATTTGTCCCGCCGGTGCCGCCGGTGCCGCCGGTGCCGCCGGTGCCGACCAGCCCGGCGTGGCCGCCGGCCCCGCCCGCACCTCCGGCCGAATCGGTCAAATTATTAAAGCCCTTGCCGGCGTCGCCGCCGTCGCCGCCGGCCCCGGCCGTCCCGGACAGCAACCCGGCGTTCCCGCCGGCCCCGCCGCCGGCGGTGACGGCGTCACCGTCGGCGCCGGCCGCGCCCGTTCCGCCGTTCCCGCCCGAGCCCCACAGCCCGGCGCTGCCGCCGGCCCCGCCGGCCCCGCCGCTGCCGCCGAGGACCGTGGCCGCCCCGCCGTTGCCGCCGGCGCCGCCGCCGCCATACAGCCACCCGCCGTTGCCGCCGGCGCCGCCGGCCGCGCCGGCCCCGCCGGACCCCCCGGCGCCGCCGTTGCCGATCAACCCGGCGGACCCGCCGGCACCACCGGCCACCCCGGCGGTCGTCTGGGAGAAGCCGTTGCCGCCGTTGCCGTACAACAGCCCACCGGCCCCGCCGTTCGGGCTGGCCGCCGTCCCGTCGGCGCCGTCGCCGATCAGGGGACGGCCCAACAGCGTCTGGGTGGGCGCGTTGATCGCGTCCAGCACGGTCTGCAAGGGCGACGCGTTGGCGGCTTCGGCGGCGGCATACGAGGCGCCGGCGCCGCTCAGGGCCTGGACGAACTGGGTGTGAAACTCCGCTGCCTGGGCGCTGACCGCCTGATACGACAGGCCATGCTCGCCGAACAGCGCCGCGATCGCCATCGACACCTCGTCGGCGGCCGCGGCTTACAGTTGCGAGGTCGGGGCCAATGCCGCCGCGGTCGCGGCGCCGAGCGCCGACCTGATCCCGGCCAGGTCGGATGCCGCCGCTGCCAGCATCTCCGGGGTCGCGAACACAAACGCCATGGCCCTACTCCTATCGACCGGAGGACGTATCTCCCCGCCGGGCCGGGCGCCCGGGATTTCGGCGAGTTTGGGCGGCTAATTCACGCGAGCGTCACTCAGCTGGCGCGCCAGCCGAAGGGTGAACTCGCTGACCCGGGCGGGATTGTCCAGCGCGAACAGTGCGGCGGTGGCGCGGTCACCGTCCTCGTTGTGCCGCACCACGATCGGAACACCCTGAACGTCACCGTGGCGGACGGCGTCGAACGCGTCCTCGTCGGTGATGTCGTCGCCGAGATAGATCGGGAGCAGCGCCGCGGAGCCGGCCGCATGCAGGTTTTCGATCACCCAGCGCAGCGTTTTGCCCTTATCCCAGTCGATATCGGGACGCAGCTCGACGACTTCGCGGCCCGTCGTCACCCGAAGCGCAGCACGCCGGCCCGCCGCGCGCACCGCAGCCGCGACCTCGGTAACGCGGTCGCGCGCGGCGTTGCGATAGTGCACGGCGACACCAAACCGCTTGCGCTCCACCACAACACCGGGAATGGACGCGAGTTGATCGTGTAGCTGCGCGGCGGCCTGCGCCAGGATCGGTATGGCCGCCGCGGCGGCGTCGTTTTGGTGGTGGGTGCCGTCGGGCGCGGTCAGCTCGAAGCCATGGCTGCCGGCGTACCAGATGCCGGGCAGCCCGACCCGCTGGGCCACATCCGCGAGGTCGCGGCCGGACAGCACCGCGACCGGACACTGCGCGGCCAGCTTCGCGAGCGCCTCGGACGCGCCGGTGACGAGCCTGGCCGCGTCGGGATCGTCCACGATGTCGGACAGGGTGCCGTCGAAGTCGAAGAACACCGCCGGCCGCCGAGCGGTGAGGCCGGCGGCCAGGCCGAGGGCCCGCGAGGCGTCGGGGAGCTCGGACATCCGCCGGTCTCCGGTCCGCACGCCAAGCTCACGCAGGTCGGTGACCACCGTGTCGGCGCCGTGATCGCGCAAAGCATCGCGATGCCCCGTCCGGTCGACACCGATCACCAGGGCGAATCCACCCTTACGCCCGGCCGCGACGCCGGCCGCGTCGGCCGCGACGACGACGCACCGGCCCGGCCGCGCGGCCAGGTGGTTGGCCGCCTCGATCAGGTCGCCACCGCTCGCGGAAAAGACGCCGGTACCGACGCCGACCTCCAGCAATTGCCCGATCAGCGCCGTGGATTCCAACGCGGCATCGAACAGGACGGCGTCGTGGCGGCGCGGGTCGATGATAACCGGCCCCAACTTGCGCACGCCCCACCTTCTCACGGTGGTCGATGCCGACGAGAGCGGGTCAGTGCCGCCCCGGCGCGGATCGGGGTGCCCGCCTCCGTTGTCCGCGGGATGAACGCTTGCGTCCGTCTTTGGTGAACAGTAGGACGGAGTCTTCGCTGAGCGCCGCCAGCCGCGCTATCCCCGATTCGATGCCGGCGGCCAGCCGCTTCATGTCGGGTGCGGCGTCATAGTCGGCGGTGATGCCGAATACCAACTCTTCGCCATAGCTGAGCACCGCCACCCCGGTGCTGAGCCGGTGCGCGGTCGGCGGGATTGGCAGCAGCTGGTCCATCCATTGGCCCATCAGCCGTAACCGGTGCCGTGGCCCGGGTGCGTTGGTCGCGAGCGTCACGATGCCCTGTTGCGGTAGCCGAGCGAGCGTTTGAATGGCCTTGGCGCACAACATCAACGGCCGGTAGCTGGTTGTCAGGTCCGAGAGGCTGCCGGTTTGGCGACGGCCGTCCTGGGTGGTCTGGTGCAACCGGTTGTGCACGGCCCGCAGTCGCCGAACCGGGTCATCGTGCTCGACCGGAAGATACGGCAGCATGGCCGAGACACGATTGTCGGTTTTCTCCAAGGTGCGCAGCGAGTCGGCGCGCGGTTGCTCGCCGCGCTGCAGCAGCACCGTCCGGAAACCCTCGCTGATGGCCGCGAGGGCAACGTCGTTGGTGGTCACACCGAACTTGCGGCACACGCTGTCGACCGCGGCGAGGGGAATCCGCACCGCGTCGTACCGCCGCATGGTGGTGGCGGGGCCGATCGACGATACGCACGTGGAACGTATCGCTGCGGCGGCGGTTTCCGCAGCGCGTGCGGCCACGTTGTAGACGGCTGCAGACGTGCGCCACAGGACATCGGCCCAGCTCCGCATGTGGTCTGACGACGAAACCTGTTTGGTAGCAGCATCATTAGCGAACGTGTCGGTGTCGACATCGTCACAGAGCCTGGTAAGGAGCTGGGCCGCCGAGATGTCGTCGGTCAGGTAGTGGTGGATCTTCACCAGGATCGCCCAGCGATTGTCTTTCAGGCCCTCGATGACCCAGCACTCCCACAGCGGGAGGTCCAGGTCGAGGGGGCGCTCCAGGGCGTAGGCGATCGCCCGGAACAGCTCGGCGTCGTCGCCCGGCCAGGGCAGCGCCATCCGTCGCACATGATGGTTGAGGTCGAATCCGGGATCGTTGACCCACCCCGCCCGCAGCACCTGCGTGCACCGCGGAATCGCCTGAATCCGCTCTGCCAGAAGCGCTTTGAGCAGGCCGAAATCAGGCACGGCGCCGCCGATGATGGCGACCGCGCCGATCGCCAGGCTGGCGTGCCGATCAGGGTCCTGAGCTTTGAGGAAGCCCGGATCCAGTGTCATCAGCTGTGGCATGACTGGTCCCCGCCGTGTTTTTGAAGTGGTACCAGTATCCGTCGCGAGCCGCTGGGAGCGGTAGGCCCGCAAGGTTAAGAACGTGTTTTGCAGTTAACGACATGTTAAACGGCAAAACATGCCGGGGCCCTCGATATCGAACAAACTTTCGATAGACTGGTGGGCATGGGCTTTAGCAACGGGCCGCCGAGCTGGGCGGAAATGGTGCGGGTACTCGACGGAAAACCGCGCCATGCCGGTGCGCCGGTTGCAGCTGAACCCGCTGATGACGGTCCGTGGTCTCGCCGGCGCGAGACGTACCAGCCGCCAGACCGGGCCCGGACGGTCCGCTCGTCCGTCGCGTATGCCGAGCTGCATGCGCATTCCGCGTACAGCTTCCTCGACGGAGCCAGCACGCCGGAGGAACTGGTCGAAGAGGCTGCCCGGCTGGGTTTGCGTGCCCTCGCGCTGACCGACCACAACGGCCTGTACGGGGCGGTGCGGTTCGCCGAGGCGGCCGCGGAGCTTGACGTGCGTACCGTATTCGGCGCCGAGCTGTCGCTGGGATCGCAGGCCCGTACCGAGCAGCCCGATCCGCCCGGGCCGCACCTGCTGGTGCTGGCCCGCGGCCCGGAAGGTTACCGACGACTGTCGCGTCAACTGGCCGCGGCGCATCTGGCCGGCGGCGAGAAGGGCAAGCCGCGCTATGACTACGACGCGCTGACCGAGGCGGCCGGCGGGCACTGGCACATCCTGACGGGTTGCCGGAAAGGTCATGTGCGCCAGGCGCTTTCCGACTCCGGCCCGGACGCGGCGGGGCGGGCGCTGGCCGACCTGGTGGACCGGTTCGGCGCCGGCCGGGTCAGCATCGAGTTGACCCATCATGGTCAACCGCTCGACGACGAACACAACGCGGCGCTGGCCGAGCTGGCGCCGCGTTTCGGTGTCGGCGTCGTGGCCACTACCGGAGCCCATTTCGCCCATCCGTCACGCAGTCGGCTGGCCATGGCGATGGGCGCGATCCGGGCCCGGCAGTCCCTGGACTCTGCCGCCGGGTGGCTGGCTCCGCTGGGCGGCTCGCACCTACGGTCCGGCGAGGAGATGGCCCGGCTGTTCGCCTGGCATCCCGACGCGGTGACGGCCGCCGCCGAGCTCGGCGAGCAGTGCGCGTTCGGGCTGGCGCTCATCGCGCCGCGGCTGCCGCCGTTCGCCGTACCCGACGGGGACACCGAGGACAGCTGGCTGCGGTCGCTGGTCATGGCGGGCGCCCGCGATCGCTACGGGGCTCCTGACGCAGCGCCCCGGGCGTACTCGCAGATCGAGCATGAGCTGAAAGTCATTGCCCAACTGGCATTTCCAGGCTACTTCCTGGTGGTGCACGACATCACCCGGTTTTGCCGGGAGAACAACATCCTGTGTCAGGGCAGGGGATCGGCGGCCAACTCCGCGGTCTGCTATGCCCTCGGCGTCACCGCCGTCGATCCGATAGCCAACGAGCTGTTGTTCGAGCGCTTTTTATCGCCCGCCCGTGATGGGCCACCCGACATCGACGTCGACATCGAATCGGACCAGCGCGAAAAGGTCATCCAGTACGTCTACGACAAATACGGCCGTGACTACGCCGCCCAGGTTGCCAACGTCATCACCTACCGGGGGCGCAGCGCCGTGCGCGACATGGCCCGCGCCCTGGGCTTCTCGCAGGGCCAGCAGGACGCCTGGAGCAAGCAGATCGGTCACTGGAATGGGTTGGACGCCGCCGACATTGAGGACATCCCGCAACAGGTGATCGACCTGGCGACCCAGATCCGGAACCTGCCGCGGCACATGGGCATCCATTCCGGCGGCATGGTGATCTGCGACCGCCCGATCGCCGACGTGTGCCCGGTGGAGTGGGCCCGCATGGAGAACCGCAGCGTCCTGCAGTGGGACAAAGACGACTGTGCAGCAATCGGTTTGGTGAAGTTCGACCTGCTCGGGCTGGGCATGCTCTCGGCGCTGCACTACGCGATGGACCTGGTGGCCGAACACAAGGGCATCGAGGTGGACCTGGCCCGCCTCGACCTTTCCGAGCCGGCGGTCTACGAGATGCTGGCCCGCGCGGATTCCGTCGGCGTGTTCCAGGTGGAATCGCGGGCGCAGATGGCCACCTTGCCGAGGCTGCGGCCGCGGATGTTCTACGACCTGGTGGTGGAGGTGGCGCTGATCCGTCCCGGGCCCATCCAGGGCGGTTCGGTGCACCCGTACATCCGGCGGCGCAACGGCATCGACCCGGTCGGTTACGACCACCCGTCGATGGAGCCAGCATTGCGAAAGACGCTGGGGGTACCGCTTTTTCAGGAACAGCTGATGCAGCTCGCGGTCGACTGCGCCGGCTTCTCCGCCGCCGAGGCCGACCAGCTGCGCCGCGCCATGGGATCCAAGCGTTCCACCGAGCGCATGCGACGGCTGCGCGGCCGGTTCTACGACGGCATGCGCGCGCTGCACGGCGCCGACGACGAGGTGATCGACCGGATCTACGAAAAGCTGGAGGCGTTCGCCAATTTTGGGTTTCCGGAGAGCCACGCGCTGTCCTTCGCCTCGCTGGTGTTCTACTCGTCGTGGTTCAAGCTGCACCACCCGGCGGCGTTCTGCGCGGCGTTGTTAAGGGCCCAGCCGATGGGTTTCTATTCACCCCAGTCGCTGGTCGCCGATGCGCGCCGGCACGGCGTGGTGGTGCGCGGACCCGACGTCAACGCCAGCCTGGCGCACGCCTCATTGGAGAACGCCGGAACGGAGGTCCGCCTCGGATTGGGCGCCGTTCGTTACATCGGTGACGACCTCGCCGAGAGGCTGGTCGAGGAGCGAAAAGCCAACGGCCCGTTCGCCTCTCTGCTGGACCTGACGTCCCGGCTGCAGCTTTCCGTGCCGCAGGCCGAAGCGCTGGCGACGGCCGGGGCGCTGGGCTGCTTTGGGATGTCGCGGCGAGAGGCGCTGTGGGCGGCCGGGGCCGCGGCCACCCAACGGCCGGACCGCTTACCCGGTGTGGGCTCGTCGTCGCACATCCCGGCGTTGCCGGGGATGAGCGAGCTGGAGCTGGCCGCCGCCGACGTGTGGGCCACCGGCATTTCCCCGGACAGTTATCCGACGCAGTTCCTGCGGGCGGACCTGGACGCGATGGGGGTGCTGCCCGCCGGCGCGCTGTTAAGCGTGCCCGACGGCGACCGGGTGCTGATCGCCGGCGCGGTGACCCATCGGCAGCGACCCTCGACGGCCCAGGGGGTGACGTTCATCAACCTCGAAGACGAGACCGGGATGGTCAACGTGCTCTGCACGCCGGGGGTGTGGGCGCGGCACCGCAAGCTGGCGAACACGGCGCCGGCGCTGCTGATCCGCGGTCGGGTCCAAAACGCCAGCGGCGCGGTCACCGTCGTGGCCGAGCGGATGGGACGCGTCAACCTGGCGGTCGGCTCCCGTTCGCGCGACTTCCGCTGAGCACCGCGCCGATTGTGAAACGGGCGACGTGACACGCCGCCAAGGCGTCGTGGAATTCACTTTCGCCGCAGCAGGTCAAGCTGTCCACCCATACGGTTCGTCTTCCCGTTGGCTGCTTGTGGCGCGGAGTACATGGTCAGGCCGGCCCCGTCGCAGTCAAACCAGACCAGCCGGGGTACGGGCTGTCCCGATTTGGCGACCGTGGTCAGCCACCCGTAGTGGTCCGAGGCCAGTCTGCTGGAAACCTCTTGTGTCAGTTCGACGGTCAGAGCCAACGGTAGTCTCCGCACATGACACTTCACCTGTCCGTCGACGAAGTCCTGCGCACCACCCGCTCGGTTCGCAAACGCCTGAATTTCCACAAGCCGGTGCCACGTGAGGTGCTGATGGAATGCCTCGACCTGGCGCTGCAGGCGCCCACCGGCTCCAACTCGCAGGGCTGGCAGTGGGTGTTCGTCGAGGACGCGGGCAAGAAAAAGGCCATCGGCGACATCTATCTGGCCAACGCCCGCGGCTACCTCAGCGCGCCCGCACCCAATTACCCCGAGGGCGACACCCGCGGTGAGCGAATGGGCCGCGTCCGCGATTCCGCGACCTATCTCGCCGAGCACATGCACGAGGCACCGGTCCTTATGGTCCCGTGCCTGCAAGGCCGCGAAGACAACTCGCCGATCGGCGGTGTGTCGTTCTGGGCGTCGCTGTTCCCGGCGGTCTGGAGCTTCTGCCTGGCGCTGCGCTCCCGTGGTTTGGGTTCGTGCTGGACGACGCTGCACCTGCTCGACGACGGCGAGCGCAAGGTGGCCGAGGTGCTCGGCATACCCTACGACAGCTACAGCCAGGGCGGGCTGTTCCCGATCGCTTACACCAAAGGCACCGACTTCCGGCCCGCCAAGCGGCTGCCCGCCGAGAGCCTCACGCACTGGGACACGTGGTGACTAGCGTGCGGAGGTGTTCCGCCATTAGAGCGCCGAATCGCTTGCTTGTCGCCGCAAACCCGCACTAGTAGTTTCTGCTTAGTGGTCGAGGTCGTGATCGTGGGCGCCGGACCCAACGGGCTGATGCTGGCCTGCGAACTGGGACTGGCGGGCATCAGGCCGGTGGTGTTGGACGGCAGTCCTGGCCCTAACCAGCAGAGGCGTGCCGAAGGCGTTGTCGGCCAAGGGGTTCGGATCTTCGACCACCGCGGCTTGTACGGCACGCTTGCGGGGACGACCGAACCCCCTCAACCAGCGCCCGGCGCAATGTTTGCGGGCTTCGCATTGGATTTCGCCGCGGTGCCGGATCCCCAACTGTTCACGCTCCTGGTGGGACAGCCCAGGTTGGTTCAGGTGTTGCTCGCGCGTGCCCTCGAATACCACGCCGACATTCGCTGGGGTCATGCGATGACGGGCTTCGACCAAGGCGTCGACGGCGTCACCGTACGCGTCGCCGGTCCGGACGGCACCTATGAGCTGGCCGCCAAGTACCTCGTTGGTGCCGACGGTGGTAATAGCCTGACCCGCAAGCTCGCCGGTATTGATTTTCCCGGGATGTCGTCGTACGACGTGGTCGACCGGGTCGCGTTCGGGGTGCTGCCGCCGGACGACTTTGTGGACCCGGTCAGCGGGGCTCTCGACATACCGGGACTGGGCGCCGTCGCGCCGAGGCGGTTCTTTCGCACCGACCGGGGCATTTTCGGGTGGGGCCGATTAGCGGATCGGCCGGGGGTGTTCACCATCGAATTGGAGAACTTGCCCCGCGAAGACCCCGGCCAAGGTGACAACGACGATCCCATGACCCTGGACGAGCAGCAGGCCAGCATCAAGCGGGTGCTGGGCGCCGATGTGCCGCTGCGGCCCGAATCGCCCGACACGCCACCCGATCTGCGTCGTATCTGCGGCGTGAACTCGAGGCTGGCGTCGCGGTATCGGACCGGCCGGGTGATTCTGGTCGGCGATGCCGCGCACGTGCAGTCCCCGGTGGGGGGACCGGGGCTGAATCTCGGTCTGCAGGACGCGGTGAACCTTGGCTGGAAATTGGCGGCGGTGCTCGATGGTCGCGTCGACCCCGGACTGCTTGACACCTATGAGGCCGAGCGCCGGCCTGCGGCCGAGCGGGTGATCCTGCACAGCCGCGCCCAATTGGCTCTGTTGCGGCCCGGGCCTGAGGTCTCGGCCCTGAGGGAACTGTTTTCCGAACTGCTGGCCCAGCCCGGTGCCCTCGGTCACGTCGGCGACCTGCTGTCCGGCGCCGACGTGCGCTATGCGTTCGATGGGCATTCCCTCGTCGGGCGCTGGGTGCCGGATTTTGCCGTGGCTAACGCGAGCGGCACGAGACGCATTGCGGAGCTTGCTCGCGACGGTAAGCCCCTACTTGTCGACCTCACCGAGCGGGGCGCGTTAGCCGCCATGGCGGCCGATATCGCAGGCCGCGTCACCGTCGTCGCCGGGCGCCCGATCGGTGACGTGTCGGCTACGGCCTTGCTGGTACGGCCGGACGGTTACGTGGCCTGGGCCTCGTCGATGTCGGCGCCTGATACCGACGAGCTTCGTGATGTGTTCACCCGCTGGTTCGGAATCACCCTGGTCTGACGGGGTCTGAGCTACAGCTGGGGGACCGCTGACCCCCCATTCGTACCACCGAAGTTTCCTCACACGTGCCCCCCAATGGGTGGGTGACGTTTGCTCGTCATCCCAGGCAACGTGGTGTGCGACCAATGTTGTGGCCCAGTGCCCGTTTGCCGATGAGGAGATTCCCATGAACCACGAGATCCTGTTCCACGAGGTGGAGACCGCGTACACCTGGCCCGTTTTTGGGGTTGACGACATCGTCTAGCGCGAACCGCGTGGGAAGCAGGCTCTGCCGATAGGCTCAATCCCTGAGCCTGTTTCTGTATTTCCGCCACCCTGCCTGCCAGACAGACCGAACCCCCGAGATCCAGTTTCACGCGGCGCCCGAGCTCCCCGATGAGCTCAAGGGTGTTCGGCTGCAACTGGACACTGGTGCGCCCGTTACGACGGGATGGCTGCAGGCAGGCGCCATGCATGCGCCCAGGTCTCAGGTTGCCCCGGCGAACCCGTGCTGCCGCCACGCCTCGTAGACGGCGACGGCCGCGGCGTTGGACAGGTTCAGCGAGCGCCGGCCCGCCAGCATGGGAATGCGCACCTGCTCGGTGATGTGCCCGTCGGCCAGGGTCGCCGCGTCCAGCCCGGTGGGTTCGGGCCCGAACATCAACACGTCGCCGGCCCGGTAGCTGACGTCGGTGAACACAGTGCTCGCGTGCGTGCTGAACGCGAATACTCGCGCCGGCGACAGCGCGTCCCACGCCTCGGCCAGCGAGGCGTGGACGGTGACCGAGGCCAGGTCGTGATAGTCCAGCCCGGCGCGTCGGAGCTTGGGCTCGGACAGGTCGAAGCCAAGCGGCTCGACCAGATGCAGTTCGCAGCCGGTGGCGGCCGCGGTTCGGATGGCGTTGCCCGTGTTGGGCGCGATGCGCGGGGAGAAGAACAGCAGCCGAAACATCTGCTGATCATGGCAAAGTTCGATGGCCCGGCTCCTTGCTCGCGCCGCGCCGGCGCTCGCTGTCGCCGGGCGAACTTGGCCGGACCTGCTCGGCGGTGTGCGGTTCCGCTCCGGCGGGTCGCTCTGCTCAGTAGCAATGGTGGAGACCTCGGCCGCGGGCTGTCATACTCGTCGAATTGCCAGGCGTTTATTCGTTCGCGCCCATATTCCCGGCGCGGGCGGCGTAAAGCAGGAAAGTTTCATGAGCGATCCAGTTCTCCGCGCGCCACAGATTCGGGGAGCGGCCGGTAGCGCGGCCGCGAGCAAGTGACCGTGTTCACCCGCCCGACCGCTCTGGTCGCGGCGGCCGCGCCCGGCATCGCAGCCGTCCCCGCCGGTGAGCCGGCGCCTGCAGGGCGCAAAAAACGCCGGCCGCGGCCCCGCGCCTGGTCGCTGCGCAACTGGCCGGTTGGGTGGAAAGTCGTTGCGATAGCGCTGGTTCCACTGGTGCTGGCGACGGCTTTCGGCGGATTGCGCATCCAGGGTGCGATGGCCAATTCCAGCGGCCTGCGGCTGGTCGCCGCGCGCGCCGACGTCATACCGGCGATCACCAAATACATGTCGGCGCTGGACGTCGCATTGCTGGCGAGCTCCACCGGACGCGACGTCGAGGGGGCGAAGAAGAACTTCGCGGCCCGCAAGTACGAGTTGCAGACCCGGTTGGCGGACACCGACGTGATCCCCGACGTCCGGTCGGGGGTGAACATGTTGCTGAACGGCGGCCAGGCACTGCTGGATAAGGCACTGGCCGACAGCATCGGTTTGCGCGACCGGGTGACCACCTACGCACCGATCCTGTTGACCGCCGAGGATGCGATCAACGCGTCGGTGCGCGTCGACAGTGAGCAGATCCGGACCCAGGTGCAGGGCCTGAGCCGGGCGGTCGGGGCCCGCGGGCAGATGACGTTGCAGGAGATCCTGGTCACCCGCGGTGCCGACCTCCCCGAGCCGCAGCTGCGCACCTCGATGATCACCCTGGCGGGCACCGAACCGTCGACGCTGTTCGGGATGAGCGCGGTGCTCGGTGTCGGCTCGACAGATGCCAAGACGCTGCAGCAGCAGATGGTGAACCGGATGGCGATCATGTCCGATCCGGCCAGCGTGCTCGTCGACAACCCCGAGCTGCTGCACTCGATCCAGACGACCCGCGGGATCGCCGAACAGGTGATCAACGACGCCACCGCGTCGGTGACAAAGTCGGTGCAGGGTCAAGCGACCGATCGGCGGAATGCCGCCATCCGCGACACCGTGCTGGCGTTGGCCGCCCTCGTCATCGCACTGGCCATCGTGTTGCTCGTGGCGCGCGCGCTGGTCGGACCGTTGCGCCTGCTGCGCGACGGCGCGCTGAAAGTTGCCCACACCGACCTCGGGGAGGAGATCGCGGCGGTCCGCGCCGGCGCCGAGCCGATCCCCGAACCGTTGCCGGTGTACACCACCGAGGAAATCGGCCAGGTCGCCCACGCCGTCGACGAATTGCACACCCAGGCCCTGCTGCTGGCCGGTGACGAGGCGCGGCTGCGACTGCTGGTCAACGACATGTTCGAGACCATGTCGCGGCGCAGCCGTTCGCTGGTCGACCAGCAGCTCTCGCTCATCGACAGGCTGGAGCGCAACGAGGAGGATCCCGAGCGGCTCGACAGCCTGTTCCGGCTGGACCACTTGGCCGCCCGACTGCGCCGCAACAGCGCCAACCTGCTGGTGCTGGCGGGTGCTGAGCTTTCGCGCGAGCAGCGTCGGCCCGTGCCACTGTCGACGGTGATCAACGCCGCCAGGTCCGAGGTCGAGGACTATCGCCGTGTCGAAACCGTCAAAGTGCCCGACTGCACCGTCACCGGTGCCGCCGCCGGCGCGGTCATCCACCTGCTGGCGGAGCTAATCGACAACGCGCTGCGGTACTCGCCGCCGACGACATCGGTTCGGGTCTCGGCCGCGCGTGGCCGCGATGGGGGCGCATTGCTGCGGGTGGCCGACTCCGGCTTGGGCATGAACGACGCCGATCGGCGCATGGCCAACATGCGGCTGCAGGCCGGCGGGGAGGTCACCCCCGACAGCGCCCGCCACATGGGCCTCTTTGTGGTGGGCCGGCTGGCCGGACGGCACGGTATCCGGGTGGGACTGCGCGGCCCGGCGACCGGTGAAGCGGGCTCCGGCACCACCGCCGAGGTCTACCTACCGCCGGCCGTGCTCGTCGAGGGTCTTGCAAAAGAATCAGCTCGGGCGCCCAAACCGCGGGCATTTGCGGTCACGCCGCCGGGCGCCGAATCCGCCACAGCGTCCGGCGCCGCCGTTCTCGCGGCGTCGCGCCACGACGGCGCCGGCGAATCGGGACCACCGGTCACCTTGTTGCCGCGCCGCAATCCGGGGTCCAGCGGGATCACCGACGTTCCGGTCCAGCCGGCCGAGCACCAGCAGCGGCGGCCCCGGCGCCAACTGCCAACTCCGTGGTGGGAGAACGGGTTCCAGCAGGAGCCAAACCCGGCCCCCCGCGAAACTCCGGCGCGGGTTGCACAACAGGCGCCGGAACGGGCCCCGGCCAAAGCGGCGACGGACACGTCGGCGTTTTTTGCCCGGCGCTCGCCCAGGCCCGCCCGGCCCGCGCCACCCGCCAAGCCCGCCGCCAAGCCGTCGGGCCCACCAGGCCCGGCCAATGAGGACGTGATCTACCAGCGGATGCTCTCCGAAATGATGGGCGATCCGCACGAACTGGCCAACAGCGCCGACCTGGATTGGCAGTCGGTGTGGGACCGCGGCTGGTCGGCGGCCGCCGAGGCCGAGGACAAGCCCGTCGAATCCCACACCGATCAAGGCCTGCCGGTGCGCACACCGGGCGCTCGGCTGGTGCCCGGCGCCGCCGGGCCCGACCAGGAGGACCCGGGCCGCCCGATAGCATCGAACGGCGGATCGCATCAAGGCCGGCAGCCTTCCCGGCAACCGCAGCACGCCGCCGCGCTGCGTGACCCCGATGCGGTTCGCGCGTCCATCAGCAGCCATTTCGGCGGTGTTCGCTCCGGACGGTCGCACGCCCGCGAGACCAGTCAGGAACCCGATCGCCAATGAGTGCCCCTTCGTCGGACGGCCAACTGGACTGGCTGGTGTCGAGATTCGCCCGCGAGGTGCCGGGGGTGGCGCACGCGTTGTTGGTATCGGTCGACGGGCTGCCCATCGCCGCCAGTGAGCACCTCCCGCGCGAGCGGGCCGATCAGCTGGCCGCGGTGGCGTCTGGGTTGGCCAGCCTCGCTACCGGCGCCGCGCAACTGTTCGACGGTGGACCGGTGCTGCAGTCGGTGGTCGAGATGCAGAACGGATTCCTGTTGTTGATGCGCGTCGGCGACGGCTCGCACCTGGCAACGCTGGCCGCGACGTCGTGCGACATCGGCCAGATCGGTTACGAGATGGCCATCCTTGTCGAACGCGTGGGCGGCGTCGTGCAGTCCACCCGTCGTGGTGCCCCACAGCACTCGTGAAATGGCCAAACACGAGTCTGCACGACGTGCGGCTGAGGCGAACCTGGTCCGCCCTTATACGCTGACGGCCGGACGGACGGACACCGACGTCGACCTTCCCCTGGAAGCGCCGGTGCAGACGCTGCAAGCGGGGCTGGCTCACCGGTGGCCCCCCAACGACGTCAACGGCGAGATCATCCAGCTGTGCGCCGGTAATCCCTCGACCCCGTCGGTCGCGGAGATCTCGGCCCGGCTGGATTTGCCGGTGGGCGTCGTGCGCGTCTTGATCGGCGATCTCGTTGTGGCGGGCTACCTTCGGGTGCACAGGACGCTGACCGACCGCTCGACCCGCGACGAGCGCCAGGAGCTCATAGGAAGGACCCTGCGTGGCCTCCAAGCACTCTGAGGCGCATGTTGAGAATCGCGGCACCGCGTCGACGAAGATCGTCATCGCCGGCGGATTCGGTGCCGGCAAGACCACGTTCGTCGGCGCGGTCTCGGAGATCATGCCGCTGCGCACCGAAGCGATGGTCACCGACGCCTCGGCCGGCGTCGACATGCTCGAAGCCACCCCGGACAAACGGACCACCACGGTCGCGATGGACTTCGGCCGCATCACCCTGGCCGAGGACCTGGTGCTCTACCTGTTCGGTACCCCGGGCCAGCGACGCTTCTGGTTCATGTGGGACGACCTGGTGCGCGGCGCGATTGGCGCGATAGTCCTGGTCGACTGCCGGCGCCTGCAGGACAGCTTCGCGGCGGTCGACTTCTTCGAGCACCGCAACCTGCCGTTTGTGATCGCGGTCAACGAGTTCGACGGCGCGCCAAGGTATCCCGCTGACGAGGTCCGCAAAGCGCTGACGCTGCCGCCGCAGATTCCGGTGATCAGCATCGATGCCCGCAATCGCAGGTCGGCGACGGACGCGCTGATCGCGGTGAGCGAATACGCACTGGCCAGCCTGACCCCCAACTGACCGCGTTGCAAGACTGGACAGACGGCGAGTTCACCGGCCGGGATTTTCGCGACGAGGACCTGAGCCGGCTGTGCACGCGGCGAGTGGTGTTCACCGAATGCGACTTCAGCGCCGTCAACCGGGCCGAGTCCCAGCACCACGGCTCGGCGTTTCGCAACTGCACCTTCTGGGCGAACGACCCTGTGGCACAGCACATTTGCGCAATGCAGCATGACGGGCTCGGTGTTCGTGCAGTGCCGCATGCGGCCGCTCACGCTCGACGAGGTGGATTTCACGCTCGTGTGGCTCGGCGGTAACGACCTGCGTGGTGTCGACTTGAGCGGCTGCCGGCTGCGGAGGCCAGCCTGGTGCAGACGGACCTGCGCGAGGCGGTGCTGCGCGGCGCCGACCTCGGTGGCGTGCGGACCACCGGCGCTCGGCTGGACGCATAGCGGTGGGGCGAGCAGACGCAAAAGCCCCCGAAAACGGCACGTTTTGGGGGCTTTTGCGTCTGCTCGCCCCACCTCGTCAGCGCGGCAGCAGGCCGACGATGCCCTCGTGATGTGCCACCTCGAAGGTGACTCGCGGCCCGTCGGGCCGCCCCAGGTTGATGGCCAGGCCGTCATGGATGTCGACCCGCGGCACCCGACGACCGTCGACGAAGGTCCCGTTCGACGAATTGTTGTCGATCGCGATCCAGCTGCCCTGCTCGAAACGCAGCAACAGGTGCGCGCGGGCGATCAGCGGGTGTGCGACGCGCAGGTCGGCGTGAAGATCGCTGCCGACGACCACGTCGCGACCCGCGGCGAAGCTGCGCTGCGACTGGCCAGACCGAACGGTCAGCACCGGCTGCCGAGCTCGGTTCATCACCTCACATTAGTCGCGCGTGCACTAACGCCGCCTGAGCCTGATCTTCCACCACACGATGGCGCTGTAGACGATGCACAACACCCCGAGCATCGCCATGTCAAACAGCCATGCGCTCGGCTTGTGCACCCAATGCTGGTCCTTCGGCTTGACCGGCCCCGGCACCAGCTTCTCGATGTTGACCGTCGAACACGATGCCGCATAGCCCCACCGCGCGGGTGTCGCCCACGACAGCTGGTCGAGCAGGAACCGGTCGGTCACCCAGATCATTCCGCCGGAGAACACCAGCTGCGACATGATCGACACCACCAGCATCGGCATGATCTGGTCTTGCGAGTGGGCCAGCGCCGACAGGGCCAGGCCGAGAATGGCCGCGGCCACACAGGTCGCGGCGACCGTCACGAACAGCTCGAGGCCCACCCCGAAGCCACCACCGCCCAGCATCACAGCGTCGGTGGGAGGATAGCCCCAGCCGATGAGCGTGATGCTCGTCGCGATCGCGGCCTGGACGATCGCGAACCCGCTGAACACGGCGATCTTGGCGCCCAGATACGCCCCCGTCGACAGGCCGACCGCCTGTTCGCGCCGGAAAATGGCACGCTCGCTGACCAGGTCACGAATCGTGAGCGCGCAGCCCATGAAAACGCCGCCGACGTTGAGCATCACCAGGATCTGCCCGGGCTGGTCGGGGTTGCTGCTGATGGGCTCGGCAACGCCGAACCCGGTCTTGCCGCGAACGGTCATGGCGAGGACGCCGATCAAGAACGGCAAGACCGCCAGGAAGACCGTGTACCCGCGGTCGGAGACCACCAGCCGAAACTGGCGGCGGGCGATCGTGGAGAACTGCCGGAAAACACTCGTATGCACCGGTTCGCCAAGATCCGCCGGCCTGGTTTCCACCCGCGCGGCGAGCGGCGGCCGGTTCTCGGCCAGGAAGCGGCGGTTGGCCTCGTCGGGATCGGCGCCCACCTTGGCGAAGATGTCGGCCCAGTTGGTGGTTCCCATGGCCGCACCGATCTGGCTCGGCGGGCCCAAAAACGCGGTCCTGCCACCAGGGGCCACCAGCAGCAGCTGATCGCACACGTCGAGGTACGACACGGAGTGTGTGACGACCAGCACCACGCGGCCCGCGTCGGCCAGTTGACGCAACATCATCATCACCTGACGATCCAGCGCCGGGTCCAGGCCGGTGGTCGGCTCGTCGAGGATGAGCAGTGACGGCCCGGTGAGCAGTTCGAGTGCCACCGAGGCGCGCTTGCGCTGGCCACCGGACAGCTTGTCGACGCGGGTGTCGGCATGTTTGGTCAGCTCGAGTTCTTCGAGCACCTGGGCGACCACCTGGGCGCGGTCGGCTTTGCTGGTGTCGGGGGGCAGCCGCAGCTCGGCCGCGTAACCAAGTGCCTGGTTGATGGTCAGCTGGCGGTGCACGACGTCGTCTTGGGGAACCATCCCGATCCTGCTGCGCATCGACGCGTACTCGGCGTGGATGTTGTGGCCCTCGAAGGTGACCGTGCCGGAGCTGGGGCTGGTGTACCCGGCTATCAGCCTCGACAGCGTGGTCTTGCCGGCGCCCGATCCGCCGATGATGGCGGTGAGCGTGCCGGGCCGGGCGGTCAGCGAGATGTGGTCGAGAAGTCGCTTCCCATCGTCGATGGTGTAGCAGACGGAGTTCACCTCGAGGCCGCCGACGCGCGTCGCGGCTTCGGTGCGGCGGATCAGTGTGCCACCGGTGAACACCAGGTCGACATTGCCGATGGTGACCACGTCGCCGTCGGAGAGGATCGCGGACCCGACCCTGACCCCGTTGACGAATGTTCCGTTGACGCTGTGCGCGTCGCGGACCTCGGTGCCCAGCGGGGTCTCGGTCAAGAACGCGTGGTGGCGCGACGCCAGGACGTCGGCGATGACGATGTCGTTGTCGGTGGCGCGGCCAATCGTGACCGCGCCGGGAGGTCTCTCGTGCGCCCCGGTGCGCGGCAACAGGGCCTGGAACACCTTCGTCGCCAGGTTCGACAACTCGGGCGGCTTGGAAAGGCTGGGAGACATCTGGGTTGGCGGTGCCGGAGGCGGTGCCGCCACCGACCCCACGCCGGCCATCTGTGGGTGGGGGTGGTAGTTCGACGGCGGGGGCGCGCTCGCGGGATAGGCATGCGGCCGTTGCACCGAGCTGCTGCCCGGGTACATCGGTTGCCCGGACGGTGCGACGGTGTACGGGAGCGCGCCGGGATGCGGTCGCGACGCCGATGACTCGGTCCGAATTGGTGCGCGTCCGAATTGCGGTGGCCCCGGCTGACCGGAGGGCTGGGCCGATGGCCACCGGGCGCCGGCCCGGGCGATCCGCATCGAGTTGGTTTCGGGCGGACGCCCGGCCATCCCCACGTGCCGGCCGACCTCAAACGTCAGCAACGGCCCGTCGGGATTGCCGATGTTGACGCTCTGGCCGTCGTGGATGTCGACGACCGGGACCCGCCGGCCGTTGACGAATGTCCCATTCAGCGAACCGTTGTCGATCGCCAGCCACCGGCCCTGATCGAAGCGCAGCAGCACGTGGGCGCGCGAAATCAGCGGATGGGTGATGCGCATGTCGGCGCGCAGGTCACGCCCGATCACCACGTCGTGGCCCGCCGCGAACGTGCGCTCGGTCCCGTCATAGTGAACGGTCAGCGTCGGCGGCGCTGGTGGACTCATTGGATCAACTGTAGCTCGCGGACCTGCGGTTACCCTGGAGCGTCCGGCGCGCCGGTGACCACGCAATGGGTGCGGCGATAGATGGTCGGCATGCATTGGTTGCAGTGCGTGCACGCCGGGAGCACCCCCGCGCCGTCGCGTGCGATCCGGTTGACCAAGTCCGGCTCGGCCAGCAGGGCTCGCGCCATCGCGACGAACTGGAATCCCTCGGCCATCGCCAGGTCCATGGTCGCGCGGTTGGTGATGCCGCCGAGCAGGATCAGCGGCATCGTCAGCTCGGCGCGGAACAGCTTGGCGTCGTCCAGCAGATACGCCTCGTGGTAGGGGTATTCGCGCAGAAACTTCTTGCCCGTCATCCGCATGCCCCAGCGCAGCGGCGGCTGGAAGGCGGCGGCGAACTCCTTGACCGGAGCGTCGCCGCGGAACAAGTACATCGGGTTGACCAGCGAGCTGCCCGCGGTGAGCTCGATCGCGTCCAGCCCGCCGTCTTCCTCCAGCCATTTCGCGGTGATCAGCGACTCGTCGGTGCTGATACCGCCGCGGACGCCGTCGGCCATGTTGAGCTTGGCGGTGACCGCCACCCGCGCGCCCTCCTTGTCCACGGCGCGGCGAACGGCCATCGCCAGGCCGCGAGCGACCTTCGCCCGGTTTTCCAGCGATCCGCCGAACTCGTCGCCGCGCCGGTTGATCAGCGGAGACAGAAACGCGCTCGCCAAATAGTTATGGCCCAAATGGATTTCGACGGCGTCAAACCCGGCGTCGACGGCAAGCCGGGCCGCGTTGGCGTGCGCGGCCAGCACGTCGTCGATGTCATCGCGGGTCGCCTTCTTGGCGAACCGCATCCCGATCGGGTTGAAGAACCGCACCGGAGCCAGCGCTTTCGCCTTGTTGGAGCGGGCGTCGGCGACCGGGCCGGCGTGGCCGATCTGCGCGCTCACTGCCGCCCCCTCGGCGTGGATCGCCTCGGTGAGCCGCCGCAACCCGGGCACCGCCTCCGGGCGCATCCAGATTTGGTTGCCGCCGGTGCGGCCGCCGGGGGAGACCGCGCAATAGGCGACGGTCGTCATGCCGACCCCGCCGGCGGCCGGCAGCCGGTGGTACTCGATCAGGTCGTCGGTCACCAGGGCGTCCGGGGTGCGGGCCTCGAAGGTGGCGGCCTTGATGACCCGGTTGCGCACCGTCAGCGGGCCGAGCCTGGCCGGGCTGAACACGTCCGGGGGGCTGGCCATGCGGGGAGCCACATGGCGATCGTAAGCGCGGCGGAGCCGGGCGCGCCGGGTCGCCGTCATCGGGCCCCGCACACGGCCGTGCCAGACTGTCTGGCGTGGGTGCGATCACGCTGGACGGCAAGGCCACACGCGACGAGATCTTCGTCGATCTCACGCAGCGGGTGGCCGCATTGACCGCGTCGGGCCGCGCGCCCGGACTGGGCACCATCCTGGTCGGTGACGACCCCGGGTCGCAGGCCTACGTGCGCGGCAAGCACGCCGACTGCGCCAAGGTGGGCATCACGTCGATCCGCCGCGACCTGCCCGCCGGCATCAGCGAAACCGTGCTCAACGAGACCATCGACGAACTGAACGCCAACCCCGACTGCACCGGCTACATCGTGCAATTGCCGCTGCCCAAGCACCTGGACGAGAACGCGGCACTGGAGCGCGTCGACCCCAACAAGGACGCCGACGGGCTGCACCCGACCAACCTGGGCCGGCTGGTCCTCAACACCCCGGCGCCGCTGCCCTGCACCGCGCGCGGCATCGTGCACCTGTTGCGGCGCTACGACGTTGAGATCGCCGGGGCGCACGTGGTCGTCCTGGGCCGCGGCGTGACGGTCGGTCGCCCGCTTGGGTTGTTGCTCACCCGCCGTTCCGAGAACGCCACGGTGACGTTGTGCCACACCGCAACTCGCGACCTGCCCGCGCTGACCCGGCAGGCGGACATCGTCGTGGCCGCCGTCGGCGTGCCGCACTTGCTGACCGCCGACATGGTGCGTCCCGGCGCGGCCGTCATCGACGTCGGTGTCAGCCGCGCCGAGGGCGGGTTGGTCGGCGATGTGCATCCGGACGTGTGGGAGGTCGCCGGTTACGTGTCACCGAATCCCGGTGGTGTCGGCCCGCTGACCCGCGCGTTCCTGCTGACCAACGTCGTCGAGCTGGCCGAGCGGCGATGAGCGCGCGGGCCGCCCACCGCGGCGGCGCCCGGGGACTGATTAGGCGCATCGTCCGGGCGCAATGGCCGATCCTGCTGGTCGGGCTGACCTTCACGGCGGGCTTCGCGTTGGCGGCCGCCAACTTCTGGCGCCGGGGCGCCCTGCTGCTCGGCATCGGCGTGGTGCTGGCCGCGGTGCTGCGGTTGACCCTGCCCAACGGCCGGGCCGGCCTGTTGGCCGTGCGCAGCAAAGGGATTGACTTTGTGACAACGGCGACGGTCGGCGCGGCGATGGTCTACATCGCGTCGACGATCGACCCGCTGGGCACCGGTTAAGAGCCGGGTATGCCCGGGATTTGCGGCAGGCCAGACAGGTTGCCCGCCGCGACGTCGGCGATCACGGTCGGGCAATACATCGAGATCGCAATGCTGGTGAACGTCTCCGCCATCTCCTGGGGCATGCCGCTTTGGGCGGCGACGACGCTGGAGGCGGCCGTGTTGAACGTGCCGCCGGGCTGGGCCAGGATCGGGCAGACCGACTGGCCCAATGCCACCGCGCTCGCGGGGTCGCCGTAGTTGACGCCGGCGTTGTTCAGCGCGCCGATGAAGGCGTCGTCGATGGGGCTTGCGTCGGCCGGTGCCGCGAATGCCGTGGCCGCGGCGAGGAGCCCCGCGGCCGCCGCCAGCAGACGAACTTTCAGGGGCTGATGGCGCCACAGTGCCTTCATGTCAAGCTCCTCATCCACCCCGGAGTGCTCATGGGCGACTCAAATGATCCTAGAAACCCTGGCCCACCGCGGTCACGTTGAGGACACGCCCGCGTAAAGGTTTGCGCACTTTGCGTTTCGCGATCGGTCCGGCCGCGACGGACGACACGATCGCGTCACGCTGCGTGCGACACGGCGGACGACACCCCGCTCCGCCGTCCCGGCGTTCGACAATGCGGCCCATGATCTCTCGCCAGGAGTTTCTTCGCGGCGCCGTCGGGGCGTTGGCGGCCGGGGCGGTTTTCGGGACCGTGCGCGCGGGCGCGGACCCGGGCAGCGGCTGGGCCGGCCTGGCCTCCTCGATCGGAGGCAAGGTCTTGTTGCCGGCCGGCGGCGCCGCGTTCACCTCGGGCAAGCAGGTGTTCAACTCGCTCTACGACGGCTCCACCCCGGCGGCGGTGGTGACGGTCACGTCGCGGGACGACGTGCAGAAGGCGGTCGCGTTCGCGGCGGCGAACAAGCTCAAGATCGCCCCGCGAGGTGGCGGGCATTCCTACATCGGCGCGTCGACGGCGTCGGGCACCATGGTGCTCGACCTGCGGGGGCTGCCGGGTGGAGTCAGTTTCGACAGCGCGAGCGGGAACGTCACGGTGCCCGCGGCGACCGACCTGTTTGCGATCCATCAGGCGTTGGCGAGCGCCGGACGGGCGATTCCCACCGGCAGCTGCCCCACCGTCGGCGTCGCCGGGTTGGCGCTCGGTGGCGGGCTGGGGGCCGACTCCCGGCACGCGGGTCTGACCTGCGACGCGCTCAAATCGGCGACGGTGGTGTTGCCCAGCGGCGACGCGGTGACCGCGTCGGCCGACGACCACCCCGACCTGTTCTGGGCCCTGCGCGGCGGCGGCGGCGGCAACTTGGGGGTGACGACGTCGATGACGTTCGCGACCTTCCCCACCGCCGACAGCGACGTCGTCCGCGTCAATTTCCCGCCGTCGGCGGCGGCCCACGTGCTCACCGGCTGGCAGTCCTGGCTGAGCGCCGCCGACCGCAACACATGGGGATTGGTCGACCTCTCGGTCGGCTCCGACCAGGCCGACTGCCATGTGCTGGCAACGTGTCCCGCGGGTTCGGGCCGCGGTGTGGCCGATGCGATCAAGTCCGCAGTCGGGGTCCAACCCAGCGGTATCGAGAACAAGACGCTCAGCCATATGAACCTGGTGATGTATCTGGCCGGCGGCAACACGACCTATCCGCCGGAGGCCTTCGTGGCCGGATCCGATGTGATCGGCTCGATGAATCTCGCCGCGGCCCAAGCCATCGTCGCCGCCATCGGAAAGTGGCCCCCGGCGGCGGGCCGTGCGTCGGTGCTCGTCGATTCGCTCGGCGGCGCGGTCGGCGACGTGGACCCGGCGGGCTCGGCCTTCCCGTGGCGCCGGGAATCCGCCGTTGTGCAGTGGTACGCCAGCACCCCCGGCGGCGGCCAGACGGCGACCGCGACCGCATGGCTGAGCGACGCACATCAAGCGGTGCAGCCGCATTCGGTCGGGGGCTACGTCAACTACCTGGAGGCCAACACGCCGGCGTCACGCTACTTCGGCGCGAACCTGTCGCGACTGAGCGCCGTCCGGCAGAAGTACGACCCGGCGCAGCTGCTGTTCTGCGGGCTGAATTTCTGATCTTCATCCCGCGGCGAGAGCGGCCACGATACCGCAGCCAGAAATCAGGGTGAATGTGCACTTTGCATCGTTTATTGGTCCTGCTTTGGTTGTTTTGCCCTTGGGCCGCGGCTATGTGAGGAGGATCATCGGCGCCAAACCGCGCTGCATGCGTCCGGCGTAGTTGGTTGCTGCGCTCGCCTGTCTCCAATTGGCAGCTGGGAGCTTTGATTTGGGTTGCCGGGAGGAGGCAGATGTCGTTTGTCATCGCTGCGTGGGAGATGCGGACGGCGGCATGGGATTTGGCGGGTACCAATTCGCAAATTGGCGCAATGGGGTTACCCGAATCGCCTGCGCTCGCCGATTTGCGGTGAGACGATGATGTCCGTTACGCCTGCTGAGAGGTAAGGGCGGTTGAGTTTTCAGGTATTGCCCCCCGAGATCAACTCCGCATTAACCTCGATTTTTCGCGCTGCTTGATGGGTGGGGTGTGAGCGGGGTTCTGGCCGGCTGGTGACGCCGATTCTGGCAGGTGGGTGCGACAGGTCGCCGGCTGTCGTGCCGGTGGGCGGGCTTCCTGGGGGCCGGGGTCTTTCGTCTGGTCGGGTCAGGGAGGTCGGGTGGTTAGGTGAAGGCGGCGCGGATGCGAATCCAGGCGGCGGTGATGGCCTTGGCCCAGCGCCAGGTGGCGTCGATGCGCAGGCGAACCTGGCGGGCGCCGCGGGTGATGCGGGCGGCCACGTGCAGCACCCGGTAGCGGAAGGCGGCGATCTCGCAGCGCGCCAGGTCCGGGTCCTCGGTGAAGCCGATCAGTTTGGTCCAGGCGATCAGATCGGTGGCTGCCAGGACGATTTCAAGCCAGGCGGCATTGGCGTCAAAAGCACTGAACGGTAGATTCCGCAGGCCGGTGGCTTTGGCTTGGCGGATGCGGTCTTCCACCCGGGCGTGTTGGCGGTGGCGCAACTCCAGGCCGGCCAGCTGGCCGGGGATGGCCCCGTCGGCGGTGTCGGTGAGAAACCCGGTGACCCGGTGGCCGTCAGAATCGGTGAACCGCAACTGGGCGCCGGGGTGCGGGCGCTCCTTGCGTAGGACCAACCGCGTGCCGGCCGGCCAAGCCGACAGATCCACCAGATCGGTGGCCTCGGCGACCAGGCGCCGTCGCGGATGGCGCCGTCGGTGTCGATGGCCGGATACCAGGCATCGGCGTCGTTGAGGATCTCGACAGCGTTTTGCACGCGGGAGTCGATGACCGCGCCCAAGGAGAACCCCACGTGCGCGGTACGGCAGGCCGCGGCGAACCCGTAGGTGGCCCCGGCCGAATCCGAGCGGATCAACACCGCCGGCCCGTCGGGGTTGTCCGGGTCGGGACGGTAGGCCGCCGGTAGCGATTCCAGCGCCTGCTCAAGAACGGTGATGTGGTCGGCGGTGGTGTTCGAGCCGGCGTTGCCTGCGCGCAGCAACCCGGCCAAGGCCTCCCCGGCGGCGATGTCGGGACGGTCCAAAAACACCAGCAGCGGGTGGAATCCGAAGGTTTTCTTCCAGGTCGCTGCCGCGTTTTCCTTGTTGTCGGAATGATCAACGCAGATGGTGGCATCGACATCCAGGTGCAGCCACCCACCGTGCTCGGGGGCCGCCCCGGCCGCCCACGCCTGGGCGCGGGCATGCGCGGGCCGCCCGAATCCCCGGCAGATGCGCGGCGTCGATGCGCTCATCAACCAACCGCCACAGCGTGCTCGTCGAGGCCACCGGCCCGAACGCCTGCTGGCGGTCACCCCACAATGCGCCGACCGAATCGATGCAGTCCGCGCCGTCGGCCACCGCCGCGGCCAGATCAGCGAACACCACCCCGGGTGCATGCATCCACGGCCCCCGGTAGGTATCGGCCAACACGGCTGTGACCTGCGACGACAGCCCGGTCAGATCGGCGACCTCCCGCAGCATGCCCACCCCGGCATGCGACACGACACCGGCACCGTCGGCTGATACTTTCACCCGCGGACCCGCTGCGCTACCGTTCACTTAGAAAGTGCCTCCCCGCTGGATACTGACGACTTGAAGAAACCTCATTATCCATTGCAGGACAGGCACTTTCGCTAACTCAACACCGTGTCACGCACAGTTTCGCGAAAAATCCGGGTTAATGTATGGCGGTGCGGGGTCGGGGCCGTTGTTGGCGGCGGCGACGGCCTGGGATGGACTGGCCGCTGAGCTGGGGTCGGCGGCGGTCTCGTTCGGGTCGGTGACCTCGGGCTTGGTGGGTGGGTCTTGGCAGGGTCCGTCGGCGGCGGCGATGGCGGCCGCGGCCGCCCCGTATGCCGGGTGGCTGAGCGTGGCGGCGGCCTCGGCCGAGTCGGCGGCCGGGCAGGCCCGGGCGGTGGTGGGGGTGTTCGAGGCGGCGTTGGCCGCGATGGTGGACCCGCTGGTGGTCGCGGCCAACCGGTCTGAGTTGGTGGCGCTGGCGTTGTCGAATCTGTTCAAGCAGAACACCTTGTCGATCGCGGCCGCCGAGGCCGAGTACGAGCTGATGTGGGCCCAGGATGTGGCCGCGATGGCCGGTTACCATGGCGGCGCGTCGGCGGCCGCCGCGGCGTTGCCGTCCTTTCCGTTGTTGCCGGGTCTGGTCAATAGTGTCAACGCGGCGCTGAGCGCGATCAACTCCTCGGCCAAGGTACTGCAGCTCAACGCGGGCTTGGGCAACGTCGGCAACTACAACATAGGCTCAGGAAATGTCGGGGACTTTAACCTGGGTGCGGCCAACGTCGGTGCGCAGAACCTGGGCCTCGGGAACATCGGCAACGGGAATTTCGGATTCGGCAATGTCGGCAACGGCAATTACGGATTCGGCAACTCGGGTCTGGGTTTGCTCCCGGGTATTGGCAATATCGGGTTGGGCAACGCCGGCAGCAACAACTTCGGTTTCGCGAATATGGGCACCGGCAACATCGGTCTTGCCAACACGGGTAACAACAACTTCGGTCTCGGGCTCACCGGTGACAACCTGACCGGTATTGGGACCCTGAACTCCGGTACCGGCAATATCGGATTGTTCAATTCGGGGACCGGCAACGTCGGCTTCTTCAATTCGGGGACCGGGAATTTCGGGTTGTTCAACTCGGGTAGCTACAACACCGGTGTCGGTAATTCGGGGACGGCCAGTACCGGGTTGTTCAATGCCGGCGGATTCAACACCGGTGTGGCCAATGCCGGCAGTTACAACACGGGCAGCTTCAATACGGGCAGCTTCAACACCGGCGGTTTCAACCCGGGCAACACCAACACGGGCTGGCTGAACACCGGTGACACCAACACCGGCATTGCGAACTCGGGCAATGTGAACACCGGCGCCTTCATCAGGGGCAACTACAGCAACGGCATGCTGTGGGTGGGCGACTATCAGGGCCTGTTCGGCTCCTCCGCCGGATATGCGATTCCGCCAATCCCTATCGGACTTAGTCTCAACGGCGGCATCGGCCCCATCACCATCTTGCCGATCCAGATTCTTCCCACCATTCCGCTCAACATTCACCAAACCTTCTACCTCGGCCCGCTGGTCGTTCCGGACATCGTTATTCCCGCATTCGGCGGGGGGACCGGCATACCCATCAGCATCGGGCCGCTGACCATCTCGCCCATTAAACTGTTTGCGGCACAGAGTTTCAATGCGACTTTCCCCATCGGCCCCTTTAGTTTGGGTAGCAACACGGGGCTCCCAGGGGTCATCGAAATCCCCGAAATGAGAACCGTATCCAGCGCTGGGACTTCCGTGGTCGGCCCCATCCGTATCAACACGAACATTCCCGCAATCCCCTTAGCCGTCACCTGGAATACCCCGGCCGTCACGCTCTTCCCGAATGGCATCAGTGTTCCCAATAATCCACTCGCGCTGCTCGCCAGTGTGTCGATCAGCACTCCGGGCGTCACCATTCCGGGCTTCAGCATTCCCGCGCAGCCATTGCCCCTGACGATCAACATAGATGGCCAGATTGACGGCTTCAGCACCCCGGCGATCACCATTGACCGAATCCCGCTTAACGTCGGGGGCGGCATCACCGTCGGTCCCATCGCGATCCAGGGCATTCACATCCCGGCGGGCCCGGGCTTCGGGAACACCACAGCCACGCCATCGTCGGGCTTCTTCAACACCGGTGCGGGTGGGGTGTCGGGGTTCGGCAACTTCGGCTCGGGCGTGTCGGGCTGGTGGAACCAGGCGCCGAGCGCGGTGCTGGGGGCCGGCTCTGGCTATGCCAACGCCGGCGCGCTGGGCTCCGGTGTGCTGAACTTCGGTTCGGGTGTGTCGGGGCTGTACAACACCAGCGCGCTGCCCCTTGGGACGCCGGCGTTGGTCTCGGGCCTCGGCAATATCGGCCAGCAGTTGTCGGGGTTGTTGTCCGCGGGCTCCGATCTGAATCGGACCTTGATCGCCAATGTCGGGTTGGCCGATGTGGGCAACTACAATCTCGGGTTCGGCAACGTCGGGGACTTCAACCTGGGTGCGGCCAACGTCGGCGGATCCAACCTGGGGTTGGGCAACCTCGGCAGTGGCAACGTCGGATTCGGCAACGTGGGCCAGGGCAACCTCGGGTTCGGCAACTCGGGCCTCGGCGTGGGCTCGCCGGGCAACGGCAATATCGGGTTGGGTAATGCCGGCGGCGGCAACTTCGGCTTCGCCAACCTGGGTGTGGGCAATATCGGGTTCGGCAACACCGGCAATGGGAATATCGGGATCGGTTTGACCGGGGACAACCTGACCGGTATTGGCGGGCTGAATTCCGGCGCCGGCAATATCGGGTTGTTCAACTCGGGCACCGGTAATGTCGGGTTCTTCAATAGCGGGACCGGGAACTGGGGTATCGGCAACTCGGGTAGTTACAACACCGGCGTTGGTAACTCGGGCATTGCGAGCACCGGGTTCTTCAACGCTGGTTATTTCAACACCGGTCTGGCCAATGCCGGTAGTTATAACACGGGCAGCTTCAACGCCGGTGACACCAATACCGGTGCTTTCAACCCCGGCAACGTCAACACCGGCTGGTTTAACACCGGCAACTCCAATACCGGCGTCGCCAACGCCGGCAACGTCGACACGGGCGCGTTCATGTCGGGCGACTTCAGCAACGGCCTGCTGTGGCGGGGCACCCACGAGGGCCTGTTCGGCCTATACCTTGGGCCCACGATTTCGCAATTCCCCATCACCGCTCACGCAACCGGCGGCATCGGCCCACTCCACGTCGCGCCCGTCCCGGTTCCCGCGCTCCACTTCACGATCACCAATGCAAACGTCGCCCTGGGCCCCTTCACCATCCCACCCATCACCGTTCCCACAATCCCCATCCAGGTGGTGGGATCCGTTGGTCTAGGGCAAAACGCCATTTCGGCTATCAACGCCCTTGCCCCCCTCGCCGGCTCGATACACCTCGCTCTCAATTCGTTCAGCCTCGGCAACCCGTTCATCGAGGTTAAGCAGTTCCTCATGGCCGACGGCAGCTTCCTCAAGAACATCAAACTCGTTAGCCCAGTGGTTTCCGGTCCCACCGCTGGCAATCCAATTCCGGTGTCCGTTACCTTCGCTACCTCCACCGTGACCGTCTTCCCGGATGGCTTCACCATTCCCGCCCAAACCCCGGTAACTCTGAGCTTGGCCGGCGGCAACGACCCGTTCACCTTCTTCCCGGGTGGGGTCACATTTCCGCAAGCTTCGGCGGGGGTCACCAACCTTTCCGGCGGCCTCGACGCCTTCACCCTGCTGCCCAACGGCTTCACGATCAACACGGTTCCGGCGACCTTCGACGGCACCATGTTTGTTGGTCCTATCCAGATCCCGCTCGTCAACATTCCGCCGACGCCGGGCTTTGGGAACACGACCACCGTCCCGTCGTCGGGCTTCTTCAACGCCGGTGCGGGTGGGGTGTCGGGTTGGGGGAACTTCGGGTCGGGGGTGTCGGGTTGGTGGAACCAGGCGTCGAGCGCGTTGGTGGGGGCGGGTTCGGGCTACTTCAACGTTGGCTCGTTGCACTCGGGTGTGCTGAATGTGGGCTCGGGCATCTCGGGGTTCTACAACACCAGCGTGCTGCCGTTGGGGTCGCCGGCGGTGGTCTCGGGCCTCGGCAACGTCGGCCAGCAGTTGTCGGGCTTGTTGGCGGCGGGGACCGTGCTGAACCAGGGCAGCAGCATCGTCAACCTGGGGGTGGCCGATGTGGGCAGGTTCAACCTCGGGTTCGGCAACGTGGGGGACTTCAACCTGGGTGCGGCCAACGTCGGTGGGTCCAACCTGGGGTTGGGCAACCTGGGCGGCGGCAACCTCGGGTTCGGCAATATCGGCGACGGCAACCTCGGGTTGGGCAACTCGGGTTGGGGCAATGTGGGGTTCGGCAATGCCGGCGGCGGCAACTACGGGTTGGGGAACGCCGGCGTGGGCAACATCGGGTTTGCCAATACCGGCCGCAACAACATCGGGATCGGGCTGACCGGCGACGACCTGACCGGTATCGGCGCCCTGAACTCCGGTGTCGGCAATATCGGGTTGTTCAACTCGGGCACCGGCAACGTGGGGTTCTTCAACACCGGGACCGGGAACTTCGGTTTGTTCAACTCGGGTAGCTACAACACCGGCATCGGGAACTCCGGGGTGGCCAGCACCGGGTTGTTCAATGCCGGCAATTTCAACACCGGTGTGGCCAACACCGGTTGGTACAACACGGGCAGTTTCAACGCGGGCGACACCAACACCGGCGGCTTCAACCCGGGCGACACCAACACCGGCTGGTTCAACACCGGTGTGGCCAACACCGGGGTGTTCAACGCGGGCAACGTCGACACCGGCGCCTTCATGACCGGCAACTACAGCAACGGCCTCTTGTGGCGGGGCAACTACCAAGGCCTGGCCGGCTTCGCCCTGGGATACACCATTCCCCAATTCCCCGCCGTGGGCGCCGACGTCACCGGCGGGGTGGGCCCCATCACCGTGCTACCGCCCATCCATATCCCCTCAATTCCGTTGGGCTTCACCGCAATCGGCGACATCGGTCCAGTCAACATCCCGGACGTCCCCATCCCCTCAATCCACCTGAGCCTCGACCCCGCCGTCAACGTCGGCACGATCACCGTCGACCCCATCACCATCACCACCCCGGCCATAACGCTCAATGTTGGGGTAGGGGCCAGCCAAAGTACCTCCGGAGGGGGGTCAGAGGTTTGGCTCAAGGCCAGCTTCCTTCCAGCCGGGATTCGGCTCAGCGAGGCCACCGGCCCGGGAGCGGTCTCCACCCAGCAGGGCTACAACCTGGCGCCCATCAACATCGCCCCCGCGACGGCGACCATTCCGGGATTCACCATCCCGATCGACCCCATCGACATCGGCCTGCCGTTGTCGCTCACCGTTCCGGGCTTCACCATCCCGGGCGGCACGCTCATCCCCCAACTGCCGCTAGGCCTCGGGTTGTCCGGCGGCACCCCGGCCTTCGACATCCCGCCCATCGTCATCGACCGGATCCCGCTGGAACTGCACGCGGCCACCACCATCGGCCCGATCAACATCCCGATCTTCGGGTTCGGGGGGACCCCGGGCTTTGGCAACTCGACCACCCTGCCGTCGTCGGGCTTCTTCAACGCCGGCGGCGGTGGCGGTTCGGGCTTCTGGAACTCCGGCTCGGCCATGTCGGGCTTGCTCAACGCGATGTCGGATCCGCTGCTCGGGTCGGCCTCGGGCTACTTCAACTTCGGCACGCAGCTATCAGGCGTACTGAACCGCGGCGCCGGCATCTCGGGTGTGTACAACGTGGGAACACTTGGCCTGATGGTGCCGGCCGTCGTCTCGGGCCTCAACAATATCGGCCAGCAGCTGTCGGGCCTGCTTTTCACGGGCATAGGTCCGTAGCCGGTTTCAGGCGTTAGCCCGGCGCGTCGGTGACCACGCAGGGCGCGCGGCGATAGGTCGCGGGCACGAACCCGGACTCGACCCTAGAGCCAAGCCCACGATAACGCCGGCTGCGGCGCCCAGGGATGCAGCCGCGCGCGGGCTTGGCCGCCCGAGGCATAGGTGAACGCCCCGGATGGCAGAGGTGCCGCGCGACCGACCATCGGGCGATTCTTGACCGCGATGGCGCCGGCGATATCGCATTCGTGGATCGCCTAATCCTAATGTCGGGGACGGTACTCACGTGACTCACGTGAGTACCGTCCCCGGCCATTCCACGCCGGTGGGATACCTCAACGCCGCCGACCCGCCACCCGGCGAACTCCGATCAAGACAATGTCGCCCGCACGCACACCGTAACGTACGGCAGCGCAAGGCCGTTGGCGTTCGCCAGCGCGGGATGGGTGGCCAGCAACTCGCGCACCCGGTCGAGCGTCTTGGTGCGAACCTCGTCCGGCGACGTGATGCAATACGTACGCGAGGCCACCAGGTCGATGAGGGCTTGCGGTGTCAGGTAATTCGTCCACTCGACCTGATGGCGCGCCATCTCGGTGAACGGCTCGGGCAGCGTCACCTTGTCGCGGACCGGATCGCCGTCGCGGCCGATGATCTGACCCAACTCGCGCACCCAGCCGAGCCGTTCGTCGCGCGTGTTCCACACCAGGCCCAGCCTCCCGCCCGGCCGCAGCACGCGGGCCACCTCGGGAATCGCTCGCGCGGGATCCACCCAGTGCCACGCCTGGGCGACCAGCACCGCGTCAACGCTGTTGTCCTCCAACGGAATCTCTTCGGCGGTGCCCAGCAGCGCGGGGGTTTCCGGCAGCGAGGTGCGCAGCACTTCCAGCATCTCGGGGATGGGGTCGACGGCCACCACGTCCAGGCCGCGTTCGACCAGCCGGGTGGTCAGCTTGCCGGTGCCCGCGCCCAGGTCGAGTACGTTGCGCGCCGTTTGCGGCAACAGCCAGTCGATTGCCTCCGGCGGATACGACGGGCGGCCCCGCTCGTAGGCGGCGGCCGCCGAGCCGAAGGACAGGGAGCGGTCACGCCTCGAGCGGGTCACCGCGCGCCGTCGCTATCCGCCAACTCGAGGGTCGCCCGAATCAAGTCGCCGACCGCCTTGGATTCCACCAGGAAGCCGTCGTGGCCGTAGATGGATTCGACGACCCGCAGCCCGCTGCAACCGGGCAACAGCTCGGCCAACTCCTCTTGCAAGCGCAGCGGGTAGAGCCGGTCGGAGGTGATGCCACCGACCACCACCGGTACCGGGCACCCGCGCAGCGCCGCGCTGACCCCGCCGCGGCCGCGGCCGACGTCGTGGCTGTTCAACGCCTCGGTCAAAATCACGTAGCTGCCGGCGTCAAACCGCGACAACAGCTTTTCGCCCTGGTGTTCCAGATAGCTCTGCACCGCGTAGCGGCCGCCATTCGCCGGATCCTCGTTACCCTGTCTGTCGTTGGCAAACCGGGTGTCGAGCTCGAGCTCGCCGCGGTAGGTCAGGTGCGCGAACCGGCGCGCCGTCGTCAAGCCGTTGTCCGGCGCCCGCCCTGTCTCGTAATAGTCGCCGTTCTGCCAGTTCGGGTCGGACTTGATCGCCGCGATCTGGGTTGTCTGGGTGCCGATTTGGTCGGCGGTGGCACGTGCGCCGACCGCAAGCAGCAATCCGGCCCGCACTCGGTCCGGGTGACCGATCACCCATTCCAGCGCCCGGGCGCCGCCCATGGATCCGCCGACGACGGCGGCGACGTCGGTGATGCCCAGGGCGGCCAGGGCGGCGATATCCGCCTCCACTTGGTCGCGCACCGATATCAGCGGAAACCTTGAGCCCCAGGGCTTTCCGTCGCGGGCGAGCGAGCTGGGTCCGGTGGACCCACGGCAACCGCCCAGCACGTTGGTGGCCACCGCGCACCAGCGGTCGGTGTCGATCGGCGCGCCCGGCCCGGCCACGCCGTCCCACCAGCCGGGTGTGGGGTGCCCCGGTCCGGCGGGTCCGGTGATGTGCGAGTCGCCGGTGAGCGCATGCAACACCACCACCACGTTGTCGCGCGCGGGCGACAACTCGCCCCAGCGCTGCACGGCGATACACACGTCGTCGATCACCGCGCCGCTTTCCAGCGTCAGCGAGCCGATGTCGATGATGCCGATCTCGCCTTCGGCGGGCAGCCGCTCGGTGGGAACCTCGGAGATCGTCATGTCAGAACCCGCCCCCCCGCCGCCGCGGCCCGTGGGTCGCCGCCGGCAGGGCGTGCGGAGGCGCTGTATGCCCGGGCCGCGGCGAAACCGAGCTCCAGGTCGGCCAGGATGTCGTCGATGCCCTCGAGGCCGACGGCCAGCCGCACCAGGCCCGGGCTGACACCGGTGGACAGCTGCTCCGCGGGGCTCAGCTGGGCGTGGGTCGTCGACGCCGGGTGGATCACCAGCGAGCGCACGTCACCGATGTTGGCGACGTGACTGTGCAGCTTCAGCGCGTTCACGAACGCCTTCCCAGCCTCCACGCCGCCGGCCAGCTCGAAAGCCAGGACGGCCCCGGTTCCCTTGGGCGCCAACTTCTTTGCCCGTTTGTGCCACGGCGAACTGGGCAGGCCCGCATAGTTGACCGACAACACGTCGTCACGGGCCGCCAAGAACTCGGCGACGCGCTGCGCGTTGGCCACATGCCTCTCCACCCGCAAACTCAGCGTCTCCAGACCCTGGGCCACCAGGAAGGCGTTGAATGGCGAAGCCGCCGACCCATAATCACGCAGCAGTTGCACGCGCGCCTTGAGGGCAAAAGCCGGAGGTCCGAGCTCGGCAAACACCACACCGTGGTAGCTGGGATCGGGCGTGGTGAATCCGGGGAAGCGGCCCTGTGTCCAGTCGAAGGTGCCGCCGTCGACGATCACACCCGCGATCGCGGCGCCGTGCCCGCCCAGATATTTGGTGGCCGAGTGCACCACGATGTCGGCGCCCTGTGCGATCGGCTGTATCAGGTAGGGCGTCGCGATGGTGTTGTCGACGATCAGCGGTATCCCGTTGCGGTGGGCGACCTCGGCGACGCCGGGGGTGTCCAGCAGGTCGATCTGCGGATTGGAGATGGTCTCGCCGTAGAACGCCTTCGTGTTGGGCCGCACCGCCGCCTGCCAGCAGTCCAAATCGTCGGGATCGTCGATGAAGCTGACGTCGATGCCGATCTTGGCCAGCGAATAGTGGAACAGGTTATAGGTACCGCCGTACAGGCGCGGGCTGGACACGATATGGTCGCCCGCACCGGCCAGGTTCAGGATTGCGAACGTCTCCGCGGCTTGCCCGGACGACAGGAACAGCGCGGCCACGCCACCCTCGAGCGCCGCGATGCGCTGTTCGACGACGTCGGTCGTCGGGTTGCCGATCCGGGTGTAGATGTTGCCCGGAACCTCGAGCCCGAACAGGGCGGCGGCGTGCGCGGTGTCGTCGAAGGTGTACGACGTGGTCGCATAGATCGGCAGGGCACGCGCGTTCGTGGTCGGGTCCGGTCGCTGGCCGGCGTGGATTTGTTTGGTTTCGAACGACCAATGCGCGGTCGGATCGCTGTCGGTGCTGCTATCGGCGCTCATGAGGTGCTTTCTGCTCGAATATGGGCTCGAAATGGATGACGTCTGACGACGTCAACGGGCGGCCATCGGCTAGCAGCGACACCAGCGACAACAAATGAGCGCCAGCCCGATCTGGGTGATGAAGTGCGCATCACGGTATCCCTGTCAGCTCAGGGGGCCCGTCATGGCGGACCCGCGCTTGCCGCGTAGCCGGCTGCGGCTACTCAACCTGGTCATCACCCGGGGCACCCCACCGCGGTTGGAGGGTTGCCGGCCAGCAAGCCGGGGCTTGAACGCTGGCGCTCATGACCGACCTGCAGCCTATCGCATGGTGGCCAGTCGATGCCAATTTGCCCGCTGAAGGCTCCTAGTACTCTGGCCTCACGAGCAACGAAGGACCTGGAGGGACTGCCGCGCAGATGTCCAATGAACCCAAGATCAAAGTCATGGGCCCGGTCGTAGAGCTCGACGGTGACGAGATGACCCGCGTCATCTGGAAGCTCATCAAGGACATGTTTATCCTTCCTTACCTCGACATCAACCTGGAGTACTACGACCTGGGCATCGAGAACCGCGACCGCACCGACGACCAGGTAACGATCGACGCCGCCTATGCCATCAAGAGGCACGGCGTTGGCGTGAAGTGCGCGACGATCACCCCGGACGAAGCGCGCGTCCAGGAATTCAACCTGAAGAGGATGTGGCTGTCGCCCAACGGCACGATCCGAAACATCCTGGGCGGCACGATTTTCCGCGAGCCGATCGTAATTTCCAATGTGCCGCGGCTGGTTCCGGGCTGGACCAAGCCAATCGTCATCGGCCGCCACGCTTTTGGTGACCAGTACCGGGCGACGAACTTCAAGGTCGACCAACCGGGCACCGTCACACTGACTTTCACTCCATCCGACGGCAGCGAGCCGATCGTGCACGAGATGGTGTCCATCCCCGAGGACGGCGGTGTCGTGATGGGGATGTACAACTTCAAGGAATCCATCCAGGATTTCGCGCGCGCGTCGTTCTCCTATGGCCTGAACGCGAAATGGCCGGTGTACCTGTCGACCAAGAACACCATCCTCAAGGCCTACGACGGCATGTTCAAAGACGAGTTCCAGCGCATCTACGAAGAGGAGTTCAAGGATGAGTTCGAAGCCGCCGGGCTGACCTACGAGCATCGGCTGATCGACGACATGGTCGCCGCGTGCCTGAAGTGGGAGGGCGGCTACGTCTGGGCCTGCAAGAACTACGACGGCGACGTCCAGTCCGATACCGTCGCACAGGGCTACGGCTCGCTGGGGTTGATGACGTCGGTGCTGATGACGGCCGACGGGCGCACGGTCGAGGCCGAAGCCGCGCACGGCACGGTCACCCGGCACTTCCGGCAGTACCAGGCCGGCAAACCGACCTCGACGAACCCGATCGCCTCGATCTTCGCGTGGACCCGCGGCCTGGCGCACCGCGGCAAGCTGGACAACACCCCGGAGGTGATCGACTTCGCCCACACGCTGGAGTCCGTCGTCATCGCCACCGTCGAGAGCGGAAAAATGACCAAGGACCTCGCCATCCTCATCGGTCCCGAGCAGGAGTGGCAGAACAGCGAGGAATTCCTCGAATCGATCGCCGAGAACCTGGAAAGGGAGCTGACCTAGCCGAGCAGACGCAAAGGCCCCCGAAAATGCACATTTTCGGGGGCCTTTGCGTCTGCTCGCGCGTGAGCTAACTCGCCGGTGGTTCGACGGCGCGCTGCGCCGGGCAGCATTCTTCGATGAAACTGGTGATGACCTCGGTGATGCGTTCCGGCGCCTCGTACATCGGAACGTGGCCCACATCGTCGAGCACGGTGACGCGATGGTCGTCCGGCAAGTGGGTGGTGAAATGCCGGCTGAACCGGGGTGCGGGGATTATTCGGTCCCTGCCGCAGATCACCAGATGCGCCGGCACGGCGTTCTGCGCGAGCTCCCGCAGGCCGTGCAACAGCAGCGCCTTGACCAGCAGCTGGAAGTAGGCGGGGCAGTGGGCGACGTCGTCGATGATGCCGAGCAGTTCGGCGTCGCTGACCCCATCTGGTGATGCGCTGATCGCGTAGGTGGCTAGCCGGCGGCTGAACGGCAGGCGCAACACCCGCGGCCCGAACAACCAAGCCAGCGCCATGAGCGGAATGCCCAGGACGAACTTGGCGATCACCTCGAACTTGGC
The DNA here is from genome assembly GCF_010731535.1 of Mycobacterium lacus. NCBI lineage: Bacteria > Bacillati > Actinomycetota > Actinomycetes > Mycobacteriales > Mycobacteriaceae > Mycobacterium > Mycobacterium lacus. Next base: position 3,529,313 of record NZ_AP022581.1, on the reverse strand, counting down.
CGGGCTCCATCGATGCCAGCCGCCCGCCGGGGCGATGCCGGTGACGCTGCGTGCCCGCCCCCGCCGCTCGAGCTCGAATGCGACCCAGCCGCCCAGCGAGTTACCGACGATGTGCGCGGTTTTCCAGCCCAGCTCGTCGAGTTGGCGTTCGACGTGGTCGGCCAGCACCGCGGAGGACAGAAACCAGGTGCCCGCGGACGGCCCGCCGTTGTGGCCGGCCATCGTCGGCGCGAACACCTCGTACCGGCCGGTGTCGGCCAATTGCCGGGCCACGTTCTCCCACACCGCCTGGGACAGCAGGAACGGGTGCAGCAGCAGGACCGGCTCTCCGGAGCCAAGGTGGATCGGTGGGCGAGGCGTCATCATAGCGCCGACACTAAAAGCGGTACCGCGGGTATCGCAAGCATGCCACTCCGTTGCCGGGTTCGGCCCCGCGACACACGGGATGGCTGACGCTAACCAGGGACATGGCTCCGGTTCATCGGTCGCCGCGGGCAGCACTCCGGTCGTCGGGGCCGCCCAGGCCGAAGTGGCCGCGCTGATCGCCAAGCCGATTCCGGCCAAATCCGTCGCCGCCGCCAACAGCGTGCGCCGCGCCGCCATCACACACGACATCGTGGCCCTCCCATCACCAGAGCTGGGGCGCGTAGGGGGAGTGAACGCGACATCGAGACGACCGCGGAGTCCGTTTCCACAAACTGCATTGGATGCTGCACTCGCGCGCAAGCCAGGCCCAGGGTGATGGTGCATGCATGCCGGTGCCAGCGTGAAATGATCGGGGCATCATGAGCACCGCTACCGGATCCCGCCGGATCTTTTCCGGCGTGCAGCCCACCTCCGACTCGCTTCACCTCGGTAACACGCTGGGTGCCGTTGCCCAGTGGGTCGACCTGCAGAATGACCACGACGCGTTCTTCTGCGTGGTCGACCTGCACGCGATCACCATCCCGCAGGATCCCGAGGCTCTTCGGCGACGTACCCTGGTCACCGCCGCGCAATACCTGGCGCTGGGCATCGATCCCGCTCGTGCCGCCATCTTTGTGCAGAGCCACGTGCCCGCCCACACGCAATTGGCGTGGGTGCTGGGCTGCTTCACCGGGTTTGGCCAGGCGTCCCGGATGACGCAGTTCAAAGACAAGTCGACACGTCAGGGCAGCGAGTCCACCACTGTTGGCCTGTTCACTTACCCGGTGTTGCAGGCGGCCGACGTGCTGGCCTACGACGCCGAGCTGGTGCCGGTGGGCGAGGATCAGCGGCAGCACCTGGAACTGGCGCGCGACGTCGCGCAGCGGTTCAACAGCCGGTTCCCCGGCACGCTGGTGGTTCCCGACGTGCTCATTCCCAAGGTCACCGCCAAGATCTACGACCTGCAAGACCCGACGTCGAAGATGAGCAAGTCGGCCTCCACCGATGCCGGGCTGATCAACCTGCTCGACGATCCGGCGTTGTCAGCCAAGAAGATTCGCTCGGCGGTGACCGACAGTGAACGTGAAATCCGGTATGACCCGGACGCCAAGCCCGGTGTATCGAACCTGCTGACCATCCAGTCGGCGGTCACCGGGATCGACATCGACAAGCTCGTCGAGGGCTATGCCGGGCACGGCTACGGCGACCTGAAGAAGGACACCGCGGAAGCCGTCGTCGAGTACGTCAACCCGATCAGGGCACGCGTCGAGGAATTAACCTGTGATCCAGCCGAATTGGAGGATGTTCTCGCCGCCGGAGCGCGGCGCGCCCAAGACGTGGCCGGCGAGACACTGCGGCGGGTCTACGCCCGGCTGGGCTTCCTTCCGGTGCGCGGGTAGCCATTACCCATGAGCAAACCGGACACACCAGGGGTCCTTGATGAGCTGCGGGCCGAGCACGGCTGGTTCGACCACGTCATGCGCGCCTTCGCGCGCTTCGGTGAGCGGAAAGGCAGTTTCTACGCGGCGGGCCTCGCCTACCACACGATCTTCGCGCTATTTCCGTTGCTGATGGTCGGTTTCGCAGTGGGCGGAATCGCGCTGTCGCGTCGTCCACAGCTACTGAGCACGATCGACGCACGCATCCGGTCCTCGGTATCCGCCGAGCTGGGGCAGCAGTTGGTCGACGTGGTGAATTCGGCGATCGCGGCCCGCATTTCGGTCGGCGCCATCGGGATGGTCACCGCGATCTGGGCGGGCCTGGGCTGGATGTGGCATTTGCGGGAAGCGCTGAGCGAGATGTGGGCACACCCGGTCGCCCCGACGGGCTATGTGCGCACCAAACTGTCGGACCTGGTGGCAATGGTGGGGACGTTCGCGGTGATCGCCGCCACCATCGCGCTCACCGCGCTCGCCCATGCGAGACCGATGGCCGCGGTGCTGAGATGGCTCGAAATACCTCAGTTTTCAGTGCTTGACCCGATTTTCCGAGGCGTTTCAGTGTTGGTTTCGGTGCTGGTGTCCTGGCTGCTATTCACCTGGATGATCGCCCGGTTGCCGCGGCAGTCGGTCGATTGGGTCACCTCGCTGCGGGCCGGGTTGATGGCTGCCGTCGGGTTTGAGTTGTTCAAGCAGCTGGGGGCGATTTACCTGGTGACGGTCCTGCGCAGTCCAGCGGGCGCGGCGTTCGGACCGGTGCTGGGCTTGATGGTGTTCTGGTTTGTGACGGCGTGGCTCATCCTGTTCGCGAGCGCATGGGCCGCGACGGCATCGGATGAGGATCCCCGGGCCAAGTCCGTCGAGCCCCCTGCACCCGCGATCATCGCGCCGCGGATACAGGTGGACGAGGGCTTGAGCCAGCGGCAGGCATTGACCGCGATGGGCGTGGGAGCCATTGGCGCGCTGGCGGTTTCGCGGTTCGCTCGCCTCCATGGGCGCAGTCGCTAGCTGGGGCGGTAGCGTTCGCCGGCCGGCCAATCGCCATGGCCGGTATCAGCCGGGTGCACCGGGAGTGCCCAACAGCGACGCGTTCGGCAGACTCTGCTCGGCGTTCGCAAGCTCGGTGCCCCGACACCACCCCGCGCCCGCGTTCAATGTCTGCACGAACTGGTCCTGAAACGCCGCTGCCGTGCTGAGGATTCTCTCGACTTGCCTTTGCAACTTCACCGTTATCCCACGGCCCCAAGCACATTCGACTCCCACGTGGCCGGCAGCATTGGCATCCGTGGACCAACACGAAGTTGGTCACCGGCCAACACCGTCAACCCGGAAGGCTTTGTGACGGCCCCCTTGCCGGCGGTCCCGGCAAATCCCAACGTGCCGGCACCACTTTCAGAAACCACGTCTGCCGTCTTCAAACCGTCGTCAACAGGCTCCGCATCCGCTGTCGACCGGTCCGCGAGGTACTGGCCAACGCCGATCGGCAAGGCAGTCGACAACGAAGTCGGCACCGCAATCACCGAGCCGGCCAGCACGAGCGGCGTTGCGATCGCGATGAACGGGGGAGCGAAGATGATCGCCAGGATCGCTATGACGATCGCGTAGGCGAGGATCAGGAGCGGCAAGACGAGCGTGATGACGATCGCGTAAGCGACGATTGCAAACAGCACCTCAAGCAAGATCAGAATGATCTGGATCAATATCACAATGATGATCGGGAGGTCCCCTAGCGTGGCGGGGATGGCCTGGACGGCGCTGGCCGCGCCAGCACCGGCTTTGAGCAATACCGGCGCCGGTGTGGTCTGTGGCGCCGAGGCCAGCGCTGCATCCGCGGCGGCCTCGTAGACGCTCATTGTGGTGGCGGCCTGGATCCACATCCGCACGTAGTCGGCCTCATTGAGCGCGATCGGGATCGTGTTGATCCCAAAGAAATTCGTCGCCACCAATGCCCCGTGTGTGGCGTGGTTCGCCGCCAATTCCGCCAGTGTCGGCATTGCCGCCAGTGCGCTGACATAAGCCGCCGCCGCGGCCTCATGCTGGGCGGCCAGCACCGCGCTGTGGGCACTGGCCCGCGTCAACCAGCCCACATACGGAACATGCGCGGCCACATAACTTTCGGCGCTGGGGCCCTGCCACGCTCCGGCTTGCACCCCGGCCAGCACCGCGGCGAGTTCTTCCGCCGCCGACGCGTATGTGGCGCTCAGCGCGGCGGACGCCGCAGCAGCCGACAGCAGCGAACCCGGACCCGGACCCGAACCGAGCAGCGCCGAATGTACCTCCGGCGGCGAGGCCAGCCAGATCGGCGCCGTCATCCCTGGCCACCTGCGTCGGCCAACGGCTCCGGCGCCACTCTGGCCGGCGCCCAACTTTCAGCAACCACTCGCAGCGTCACGACCGATCCCCTTCTGATCGCGTCTCGCGCACCCGCGCGGCCAACGCTCTGATCAACCACGGTGCACGTTCCGGGGATAACAATCTCACGGAATCGCAAGCCCTTGTCAACTGTTGCATAGGGCGATGGTTATCTAGGTAATGCTATGTGTCAGTCGTGCCAGCCCGCCAGACGCCGTTGGCCATGACCGCCACGACTCCCAGATCCTGGTCCAGCACAACGAGGTTGGCGGCAAAGCCGGCCCGCAGATTGCCGACGCACTCGAGCCTGAGGGCGCGGGCCGGCGTCGCCGAGGTCACCTGCACCGCTGCGGTCAGCGCCGCGTCGGGGTCGGGCCGAAAGCCCGCCACATTCCGGAAGAGCTGATCCATGGTGGCGGTGCTGCCCGCGATCGTCGACGTCTGGTGCACCCGCACCACGCCCGACTCGACATCCACAGGCACCGTGCCAAGCCGAAACGCGCCGTCTCCGCAGCCGGCCGCGGCGATCGCGTCGGTGACCACCGCGACCCGTTCGGGGGTCGCGGCCTCGATCACCGCGTGCACCATGGCGGGGTGGACGTGCACGCCGTCGGCGATGATCTCGACGGTCACCCGGGGGTCGGCCAGCAAGGCGAGAGCGGGTCCGGGTACGCGATGGTCCAGCGGTGGCATCGCGTTGAACAGATGGGTGCCCACCGTCGCGCCCAGGGCGATGGCGCGTTGGGTTTGTTCATAGCTGGCATCCGTGTGTCCCACGGCCACAACCACACCCGCGTCAAGAAAGCGCCGGATGGCCTCGGTGCTGCCGGGCAACTCGGGGGCCAGCGTGACCATCCGGACGGTGCCATCGGCCGCGGCGAGAACGGCGTCGATCTCGGCGAGATCCGGAGCACGCAACCGGGTGTGGTCGTGTGCGCCGCACCGTGCCGGGTTCAGGTACGGCCCCTCCAGGTGGATGCCGGCGACGGTGCCGCGCCGCGTTTCCTCGGCAAGGGCGCCCACGGCGGAAAGCATCTCTGCGGGTGTGGCGGTGACGAGACTGGCCAGCGTGGTGGTGGTGCCGTGCCGCAGGTGAAACTCCGCCGCGCGGGCGACGTCCCCGGCGTTGCCCTCGGTGTATGAGGCACCGCCGCCACCGTGCACGTGCATATCGATAAACCCGGGCACCACAACGCAATCCGGGAAGGCGACATCGACGGGACCAGCAGGCATGCCGGCCCCGCAGTCGACAATCCGTCGACCGGTTGTCTGCACCCAGCCCGGGCGGCAGATCTGGCCGTCGATGACCACGGTGCCCGCACCGATCAGGGTCACCGGGTCTCCGTGGCGCCGGTGGGCTCGGCGGGCCAGCGTCCGCCGTTCTCCCAGAAGTGCCGGATCTCCTCGAGCTGGCGGCCTTTGGTCTCCGGCGCATACCGGTAGACCACGACGAAGGCAGCGACGGCGAGGGTCCCGAACACCGCGAAAATGCCGGCGCCGCCGAGCCAATGCAGCATCGTGAGGAAGAAGCCGGCAACGAGCGCGTTGGCCGTCAGGTTGAAGGTAAGCATCGTGCTCGACCCCAGCGACCGCAGGTGGGTCGGGAAGGCTTCGCCGGCGTATACCCATACCAGCGAGCCGAACCCCAAGTTGAAGCCGACGATGAACAGCAACACGCCGACAAACCCGAATATCAGGCCGAAACCATGGGCGAAAACGGCGATCAGCACGGCGTCGGCGGCCATCATCATGGCTATGCCGGACAACAGGATTGGGCGTCGGCCCAGCCGGTCGACAAGAACCAGCGAGGTGCACACCGCGGCCAATCCGGCGACCTGCACCATTGCCGGCAGAGCCAGCAGCGCGAAGTTGCCCTGAAAGCCCATGGCTTCGAACAGCCGGGGGCTGTAATAGATGATCCCGTTGATGCCGGTGATCTGGACGAGAACACCGAGTGCGATCACAAAGATGGTGGCTCGCAGGTACGGACGCCGCAGCATCGCGGACAGACTGCTCTTGAAGGGGCTTGCGCCCTCGCGCAGGGCGCGGGCGATCTCGTCCAGCTGCTGTTGCGCGTCGGCGTCGGGCTCGACTCGCAACACGGCCCGGCGGGCGTCGGCGTCCCGACCCTTGAGCAGGTACCATCTAGCGGTATCCGGCATGCGAATCAGCAACAGCGCCAGTAGCGTCGCGGGCACGGCGGCCAGCCCGAGCATCCACCGCCAGCTGTGCGTATCGGCGAGCAGATAACCGGTCAGGTAGCCGAGGATGATGCCGCTGACCGTCGCCACTTGATAAGCGGCCACCAACGATCCGCGCACTGCCGCCGGTGCCAATTCCGCGACGTACACCGGGGCCACCACCACCGACACGCCGATGGTCACACCCAGTAGCAGGCGCGCCACCAGCAGCATCGGCAGCGAGACGGAGACCGCGTCCAGCACGGCGAATATCGCGTAGCCGGCGGTGATCGCCACCATCGACCTTTTTCGCCCGATCGCGTTGGCGAGGACACCGCCGCCCGATGCCCCGGCGATCTGGCCGATCACCACCATCGTGGTGAGCAGTTCCTGCTGCCGCGTGGTGAGGCCGAACTCCTCGGTGATGAATAGCAGCGCGCCCGCGATGATCGACAGGTCGTATCCGTAGATGACGCCGACGCTGGCCGCGGTGAGGCCGACCCGGAGTCCGCGCTGCGACAGACCCCTCAGCTGACCGGTACCCGGGTGCTCAGCAACTCGGCGACGCGGTCGGGATCCTCGGGAGTGATGCACGGCTTCACTCGGGCGTCCACGTCGAGGATTAGCAGGGCCTTTTTGCTGCCCCGTCGGAAGTCCAGCGGGAACCAGTAACGCGGGTCGGATGTCCCCCAGAAGCGGCCCTTGCCGGACAGCCAGTTCATCGGCTGAGCCTTGACGCCGCGGATGTCCGTGTAGGCGATCCGCTTGTGGCCGGCCAACGGGAAGTAGTAGCGGCGGATGGTGATGCCGTGCTCGTCGAGCGTCAGCCCGGCGTCCTCGTATAGGGCTTCAGTCATCCCGATGAGGCTGCCACAGCGGCGTGGGCCGGTCAACATTCCGGCTGGGCCGCCGCCAGGCTGCGGTTGGGCCGCCGGGCGGCAAATTGTCCTTGGCGGAAACCAATGAGGCGTCGAGGTCGATCAGCTAACCTACCCCGGCACCAGGCGTTCCCACGATCGGGGGACAAAAGATTCCGCTCATGAAATTTGATCGGAGGATTGTTTTGGCCGCTCAGCGTCCATATTGTCGTCAATCATGCCGGTATCGCTAGAGCCCGAAGCCGCGGCGCGAAAACAACCGTTCGGGCAACTGCTTACCCAGGGCACGTTGTACACCGCGGGGACGCAGCTGAGCAATGGTGCCGTGGTGCTGCCATTCATCTGCGCACACGAGCGGATTGCCTGGGCGGCCGCGCTGCTATTTCCCGCGTACAGCATCGGCAGTATCGTGGGAAATTCGGCGTCGCCGGCGATCCTGCAGCGAGTGGGGCGACTGCGCCACCTGCTGCTGGCGGCGTCGGCGGCGACCACGGCGACACTGTATTTTCTTCTCGCAATAATCCCCTGGTCTGGTGTTCACATGGGGACGGTTTTTCTGCTGACGTCCGCGGCCGGCGGGGTCGTCGTCGCGGTTGCCAGTGTCGCTTATGCAGACATGATCTCCAACAAGCTCTCCGCGTCGCGACGGGGCGAGCTGCTGCTGGCCCAAGGGGCCATCGGGTCGGTGCTGGCCACCGGCGTCATCCTGCTAGCCGTGCCGGTGCTCGCGCGCGGTGACGAGGTGGCCTATCACCGCGATCTACTGTGGCTGGGCGCAACCGGACTAGCTGCCTCCGCCATCGCGGCGGTGTTCGTCGGCCCAGTGCGGTCCGTTTCGGTCACCACGCGAATGCGCCTGCGGGACACCTACCGGCAGGGCTTCGCGGTCGCCCGGTCTCAGCCGTGGTTTCGCCGATACGCGGTGACGTACCTATTGTTCCTTCCGGTCAGCATGGGCACCACGTTCTATAGCCTGCGCACCGCGCGCCAGGGCGGCACGTTGCACGTGCTGGTGGTCCTTTCCAGTGTCGGACTGGTTATCGGTTCGGCGCTGTGGCGCAAGGTCTATCGCCTGCACGGGGTGCGCGGCATGTTGCTGGGCAGTGCCCTGCTCAGCGCCGCCGCCGCGGCGCTGAGCATCGTGGCTGAGTGGTGCGGCCAGTGGTTTCACACGTGGGCGTACGGCACGGTGTTCTCGCTGGCGACGGTTTCCGCGCAGGCTGTGTTCGCCGCGGCCATCTCGTGGATCAGTGTGAGCGCGCCCGAACAGCACCGCGGGACGCTGATCGGTTTCGGCTCGACGTTGGTTGCCATCGAATCCGCCGTGCTGGGAGCCGGGTTCGGCGCAATTGCCCAGATACACACCACGAGCTGGCCGGTTGTCGTCATGCTGGTCCTGGCCGTCGTCGCGGGCCTTGCGGCCTTGGGCGCGCCTCAGTCGGGGAGACGGGCCGAAGTCAATCGTCGTCAGCGCAGCGTGAAATGCTCGGGCCGGTCGCGCTCGAAACCATCGATGGCACTCGCAACCCTCTGAGGGTGCCGTTAGCGGAGCGCGAGCAGTCGTAAAGGCCCCAAAAATGTTGGGGCCTTTACGACTGCTCGGCTAGTTATTTATCGGCAGGCGTGAGCAACAGGGCGCGCACCAAACGGCGGGGCCCGAAGGGCCGAAGCATCTGACTAGCCGGGCGCGGGCGCACCCGTTGCGGCCACCAGAACCAGCGCCCGAGCAACGCGGCAATGGACGGCGTCATAAACGAGCGCACGATCAGCGTGTCGAACAGCAGGCCCAAGCCGATGGTGGTACCGATCTGGCCAATGATCCGCAGATCGCTGAACACAAACAAGGACATGGTGACCGCGAACACCATGCCGGCAGCCGTCACCACGCCGCCCGTGCCGGCCATCGCACGGATAATTCCCGTATTCAAACCGGCACCAATTTCCTCTTTGAGCCGGGAGATCAGCAACAAATTGTAGTCGGATCCCACGGCCAGGAGCAGGATCACCGACATCGCCAACACCATCCAATACAGCTCGATGCCGAGAATATCCTGCCAGATGAGCACGGAAAGCCCGAAAGAGGCGCCCATTGAAAGCAGCACAGTCCCTACGATGACTACGGCGGCAACCACACTTCGGGTGACTATCATCATGATGATCAAAATGAGACTGATCGCAGCTACTCCGGCGATCAGCAGATCGTATATGGCGCCCTCTCGAATGTCCTTGAACGTCGCAGCGGTGCCGCCCAGGTAGATCGCGGCGCCCTGCAAAGGAGTTCCCTTTATGGCCTCCCTTGCCGCCTGCTTGATCGGGTTGACACGAGCGATTCCCTCGGGCGACGCGGGATCCCCCTCGAGAGAAATGATAAAGCGGGCGGCCTTGCCGTCGGGCGACAAAAACATCTTCAGCCCCCGCTTGAAATCCGGATTGTCGAAAGCCGACTGTGGTAGATAGAACGAATCGTCAATCTGGGCGGCGTCAAAGACCCGGCCCATTGCGCCGGGGTCCTTGCTATTCATCTCCTGCTGCTTGTAAAACGACTGAAGCGTGCCGTGCCAGACCACCAGCATGTTCCTCATCGTCGTCATCGTGGATATCATTACCGGGATCAGCGCCCGCATTTGCGGTAGCAGTGTGATGAGAACGTCCAAATCTTTGACGAGATGCTCGAGTTTTTCAGTTAACTGATCCACGCTATCGAACATGTCGAATATCGATCTTATCGACCAGCAGACCGGGATGTCGTAACAATGCTTTTCCCAGTAGAAATAGCTGCGAATCGGCCGAAAGAAATCTTCGAAGTCCGCCAGCTTATCCCTTAAATCGTCGGTGATATTCGACATGTCATGTGTCAGGTGATCCATGTCGACAGTAGTATTAATGACCTCGCCCATGAGATCATACATGCGGTGCATCGAGGCGATGGCTTCATCCATCGCCTGCCGCTCGATCAGCATGTCGTCCAAGCGGTCCTTCATAAATTGCATGTTCTCGGTACTCGACACGCCCTGCATGCTGATGATGAACGGTATCGAAGTATGTTTGATGGTCGTTCCCAGGGGCCGGGTTATCGCTTTGACCTGTGCGATTCCTGGGCTGTGAAAGATGCCCTTGGCCACCTTGTCCAACACCAACATGTCCACCGGGGTGCGCATATCGTGGTCGGCCTCGATCAACAGCACCTCGGGATTCAGCCGGGCCTGCGAAAAGTGCCGGCCCGCGGCCGCGTCCCCGACGTTGGACGGCATGCTGGCGGGCATGAATTTGCGCAGATCGTAAGTTGTCGTGTAACTCGGTAATGCCAGCAGGCCAATAAACGCAACCACGCATGTCGCCGCGAGAACCGGCCCCGGCCAACGAACAATTGCCGTTCCCACTCGACGCCACCGCCGAGTGTTCATCCTTCGCTTGGGGTCGAAGAGCTTGAAGAAAGTGCCGACCACGAGCACGGCCGGGCCGAGCGTGAGCGCGGCGAAGACCGCGACAAGCATGCCTATCGCACACGGCGGGCCGAGCGTATTGAAGTACGGAAGCCGGGCAAAGCTGAGGCAATACATGGCGCCGGCAATGGTCAAGCCGGAGCCCAAGATCACGTGGGCGGTCCCGTGAAACATCGTGTAGTAGGCGGTTTCCCGATCCTCGCCGGCGTAGCGTGCTTCGTGGTAACGGCCGAGCATGAATATCGTGTAGTCCGTGCTCGCCGCAATCGCCATGAGTGTGAGCAGATTGACCGCGAATGTCGAAAGATTGAAAACATTGCAGTAGGAGAGAAAGGCGACGACTCCTCGGATTGCCCCCAGGTCAATTCCGACCACGATCAGGACGAGAACCATCGTAATTATGGAGCGGTAGATGGTGAGCAACATCAATGCGATCACCACGCTCGTGATCGCGGTGACCTTAGCGATACTTTTGTCGCCGGCCTCGGACTGATCGGCGTTTAGCGCCGATGGGCCGGTGACATAGGCCTTGATTCCGCGCGGTGGCGGCGTGGTTTCCACGATATGCCGCACCGCGTCGACCGAGTTGTTTGCCGAGGTTTCATTCTTGCCGACGACATACACCACGACGTAGGCGGCTTTGTCATCCGCGCTTTGCGATCCCGCCGCCGTCAACGGGTCCCCCCAGAAGTCCTGGACGTGCTCGACATGCCGGGTATCAGCGGAAAGTTTCTTCATCAACTCGCCATAGAATCGGTGCGCCTCGTCGCCGAGTGGCTTGTCGCCCTCCAGCACAATGGTCACCGCGGTATCGGAATCGAACTCATGGAAAACTTGGCCAACGCGTTTTATCGCCTGAATCGACTCGGCGTCGCCGGGGCTCATCGATACCGAATGCGCCTTTCCGACCATTTCCAACTGTGGTACGGCGATATTGACGACGGCGGTGAGGCCCAGCCAGAACAGGATGATCGGCACCGCGAACCGGCGGATCAGCCGCGGCAGAAGAGGCGGACCCGATGCCGGTCCGGGGTGTCTCTCGCTCATGCGGACGACACCTGGCAGAAGGTCAGGGCTTTCAGTCCGGTCTCAGACCGTTCGTCCTTGACGACGCCATTCACGATGATCCGGCAGGTGATCACGTCGCCGGTACTCTGCGCCATAAGGTTGACACTGACCGCGGGTAGCTGCGTCGTGACCGTTTCGGACCACGGGAGGGGCACGTTGCTCAGTTGGCGCACGTGGGCGTCGGGGTCCAAGTAGGCGATCTTTGCGACCGGGGCGGGGCCAAAGACTTCATAGGTCACGCGCTTAGGGTCGAACTGCGGGACATCGGTATCGGCCGCGACCCTGACGGACGGGCGCTGGTGAACGCCGAAGATGCCATGGAGCCGATAGATAACGAGCCCCGCGACGATGGCCACCGCGACGACGGCCAGCAGCAGCCACGTTCGTTTCACTACGCTGGTAGCCGGAATCATCCTCACCTCGTGCTCCGCCACCGGTTCACAAGATTGTCTGCTCGATCGGTGCTCCGGCCACGGCGTTGCCTCTTGCGTTTGCGACGTTGACGCTACCGTCGATAGGCGCAAGCTTCCTGGATTTCGGGTAATCGTTACATGGGCCCCCGGGTGCCGGACACCTGCGCGTTCAGTGCTTTACTCAGGGCTGCGCCGGCGGTTCACCGAGCGTGCGACCATCATCAACCCAAACACGATGATGGTGCCGATGACGGCCACGCCCACCCGTACCGGCAGTGTTTCCGCCGACGACATCAGCCCTGCCGCCTGCGCGCCGTTGGCCTGCCGGTCCGCCGGATTCTCCTGCCCGCCAGTAACCAGCGCGGGGTCGGGTTCGACCAGCGTCCCGATCCGGGTGCCCTGCGGGGTGGCGAATCCGTAATCCAGTAGATGCGCGGCCTGTTCCCACGGGGCAATCGGCTGCCGGGTGCCGTGCAGCAATACCGCCATCAGCCGTCGGCCGTTGTGGTTCGCCGCGCCGACGAACGTCTGGCCGGCATCGTCGGTGTAACCGGTCTTGCCGCCCAGCGCGCCCGGGTAGTGGTAGAGCAGCTGGTTGTCGTTCTCCAGCTCGTAGCCGGGATGGTCGCCATGGCCGGGAAAGTCGAAGGTGCGGGTCGCGACGATGTCGGCGAAGGTGGGGTTCTGCCAGGCGTAGCGGTAGAACAACCCGATGTCGTAGGCCGAGGTGCTCATGCCGGGCCCGTCCAGTCCCGACGGCGTCGCCACCCGGGTGTCCCGGCCGCCTAGCTTGGCGGCCAGCACGTTGATCTTCTCCAGGGCGGTCTGCATGCCGCCGAGCTGCGTCGCCAGCGCGTGCGCGGCGTCGTTGCCGGAATGCATCAGCAGGCCGTGCAGTAACTGGTTGACGGTGTAAGTGCCGCCGGCGTCGACGCCCACCTTGGTGCCCTCGGCGGCCGCGTCGTCCGCGGTGCCGACGACCGACTTGTTGAGATTGAGCGCATTGATGGACGCCATCGCGACCAGCACCTTGATGACGCTGGCGGGGCGGTGCCGGCCGTGCGGATCGCGGGCGGCGATGACGGCGCCGCTGTCCAGGTCCGCCACCAGCCATGCCTCGGCGGAGATGTCGCCCGGCACCGGTGGGGTGCCGGGAGCGGTGACGATGCCGCAGCCGCCCAGCGCGTTGCCGCCGACCGGCGTCGCGGGCACCGCCAGCGGCAGCGGCGGATCGCCCGCCGTGGGGACTTCCGACGAATCCACCGCGGGCGGGGTGGACACCTTGTACGGGCAATTCCCGGCCCCGGCGTTCGCCTCGGCGTTGGGCTCGGCCCTTGCCGTCGGCGCGGCCGGGCCGGCGAGCATTAGAGCCGCTGCGGCCAGGCATGCCGCGGCACGTAAGAAGTCCATCGCCTGTGCAGATTAGGGGATCGGCGGCCCGATCGCCGGGAGCCGCGCTGAGTTCTCTGCCGAGCAGACGCAAACGCCCCTTAACGCACCGCGTGTCGCGGGCGTTTGCGTCTGCTCGGCCTACAACGTGCTGAGAACGCCGCGCAGGATGGATTCGATGGCGTCGAACTCGGCCTGCCCGCTGATCAGCGGTGGCGCCAGCTGGATGACGGGATCGCCGCGGTCGTCGGTGCGGCAATACAATCCGGCCTCGAACAGCGACGACGACACCTGGCCCAACAGCGCTGCGCGTTCCTCGCCGGCGAAGGTCTGCTTCGTCGCTTTGTCCTTGACCAGCTCGATGCCGAAGAAATATCCCTCGCCGCGAACATCGCCGACGATGGGCAGGTCATACAGCTTCTCCAGGGTGGCGCGCAATGCGGGTGAGCGCTGTTTGACCTGCTCGTTGAGGTCCTCGCGGTCGAAGATGTCGAGGTTGGCCAGCGCGACCGCCGTCGACACCGGATGACCGCCGAAGGTATAGCCGTGCGGGAACATCGTCTTGCCGTCGTTGAAGGGCTCGAACAACCGGTCGCTGGCGATCATCGCGCCCAGCGGCGAGTAGCCCGACGTTAGCCCCTTGGCGCAGGTGATCATGTCGGGCACGTAGCCGACGTCCCCGATGTCACAGCAGGCGAACATCGACCCGATCCGGCCGAACGCGCAGATCACCTCGTCGGAGACCAGTAGCACGTCGTACTCGTCGCAAATCTCGCGCACCCGCTCGAAATAGCCGGGGGGCGGTGGAATGGAGCCGCCCGCGTTCTGTACCGGTTCGAGGAACACCGCGGCGACGGTATCCGGACCTTCGAACTCGATCGCCTCGGCGATCCGGTCGGCGGCCCACTGCCCGAACGCCTTGAGATCGGTGCGGAATGGCTCGGGTGCCCGGTAGAAGTTCGTGTTGGGCACGCGGAAGCCGCCGGGTGTCACCGGCTCGAACGGCGCCTTGTACAACGGCAGGCCGGTGATGGCCAGCGCGCCGTGGGTGGCGCCGTGGTAGGCGATCGAGCGCGAAATGACCTTGTGTTTGCCGGGTTTGCCGGTGAGCTTGAAGTACTGCTTGGCCACTTTCCACGCGGTCTCGACGGCCTCCGTGCCGCCGGTGGTGAAGAACACCCGGTTCAGGTCGCCGGGCGCGCGTTGCGCCAGGCGCTCGGCGAGCTCGATGGCGGTGGGGGTGGCATACCCCCACAGCGGGAAGTACCCGAGGGTGCCGGCCTGTCGGGCGGCGGCCTCGGCCAGCTCGGCGCGGCCGTGACCGACCTGCACCACGAACAGCCCGGACAGTGCATCCAGGTAGCCCTTGCCGCGGTCGTCGAAGATAGTGACGCCCTCGCCACGAGTGATGATGGGCGGCGTGATCCCCGGGCCATGGCGGGCATAGTGCAGCCAAAGATTGTCAGTCATTGCCCGCGAGCGTAGCGCCGGTGCGCATTTCAGGGCGCCACGCGGCAGGGGCCATGGCGTTACGCTCGAACAATGACCTCGACGCAGGTCGCGGAGTTTGAGGAGTTGCGACCACATCTCATGTCCGTCGCCTACCGGCTGACCGGAACCGTCGCCGACGCCGAGGACATCGTCCAGGAAGCCTGGCTGCGCTGGGACGCCCGGGACGACGTGATCCATGACCTGCGGGCCTGGCTGACTACCGTGGTGAGCCGGCTCGGCCTGGACCGGATGCGGTCCGCGGCGCACCGGCGCGAAACCTACACCGGCAATTGGCTGCCGGAACCCGTGGTCACCGGATTGGACAGCGCCGATCCGCTGTCTGCCGTGGTGGCTGGTGAGGACGCGCGGTTCGCGGCGATGGTGGTGCTGGAGCGCCTCAACCCCGATCAGCGGGTCGCCTTCGTGCTGCACGACGGCTTTGCCGTGCCGTTTGCCGAGGTGGCCGAGGTGCTGGGGACCACCGAGGCCGCCGCCCGGCAACTGGCCTCGCGGGCGCGCAAGGCCGCCGCAGCCGATCCGCCGCCGAAACCGGACCCCGCCCACAACGAGGTGGTCGGCCGGCTGATGGCCGCCATGGCCGCCGGTGACCTGGACGCCGTGGTGTCGCTGTTGCATCCCGACGTGACCTTCACCGGCGATTCAAACGGCAAGGCGCCCACCGCAGTTCGGGTCATCCATGGGGCGGACAAGGTGGCCCGGTTCATGTTCGGCCTGGCCCGCCGCTACGGCCCGGCGTTTTTCACGGTCAATCAGCTGGCACTGGTCAACGGTGAGCTGGGCGCCTACACCAAAGGTTGCCCCAGCGCCGACGGGTATCGGGAGATGGCCCCGCGGATAACCGCGATGACGGTGTGCGACGGAAAGGTCTGCGCCCTATGGGATATCGCCAACCCCGACAAGTTCACCGCCTCTCCGCTGCGTGACCTTGCTCGGCAGGCTCGGCTGCCCAGGGAACCCGGCACGCGTCACCGGAGCTGAAGCCCTGCTCGGCGATGCCCAGCGCGGTGTTCATCCGCGCCCGCATGTTTTCCACGCCGATCTGGTAGGTCAGCTCGACCACCCCGGCGTCGCCGAAGCGGGCCCGTAGGTCGGCCACCTGCTCGTCGGTGACGGTGTGCGGATCGGTGGTCATCGCGTCGGCATAGGCGATGGCGGCGCGCTCGTCGTCGGTGAACGCCGGAGAAGTCGCGTAATTGTCGATCTCCTTGAGGCGTTCCATGTCGAGGCCATCCAGGCGTTGCAGCATGGACCCGAAGTCCACGCACCAAGAGCAGCCGATCTTGCGCGCGGTCCACAGCACCGCCAGCTCGCGCACATTGACGGGCAGCGTTCGCGATGTGCGTTCCAGCATCGTCTCGTGCACGGCGCTGGCGACGAGCAGAGGCCGGTGGTGTGCGACGACGGTGAACGGCTCGGGGACCTCGCCGTAGCGCCGCTTGGCGACCCGGTACATGGTGCGGACCAGCAAGCCGACGCGATTCGGGGCTAGGGGGTCGATGCGGGTTTTCTGTGTCATACCCATCAGACGAGACGGGTCGCCAAGGTGTGACGGCCACACCACGAGTAGGCCAAGAATCCGCCAAGAATTCGCTGAGGATCGCGCCCGAGCCTGTGGTCATGCCTGCCTACTCGTATCTGGATGAACCGCGGCTCGAAGACATCGAGCCATTGACGCATACCGATGTTCTGGTCGCCCACTCGCGCGTTGACCAAGCGCGCATCCGGGCCGCGGTCGATGCGGTCTTCGACGCGCACCCCGCCCTTGGCTCCGTGTTCGAACCGGCCTTCGATACCTGGACGCCTCGCCCGGGCGGTGCATGGGGCTGGGGGGTGGAACCGCCGGGGTCAACGGTGGCGGATGTGATCGCGAGGCAGCGCGCTGGTTTCGACATGCGCACCGGCCGATTGTTCGCGGTGTCGCTGCTGCCCGGAGCCCCCGAACGGCTGGTGCTCACCGCCAGCAACCTCTGCATAGACGGGCCGTCGTGGCAGCTGGTGGTCGAAGACCTGGTGACGCACTACGACGGGGGTGTTCTGGCGCCTGCGGCCTCGTAGCCCAGCAGACGCAAAAGCCCGCGACACGCCGCGTTTTCAGGGGTTTTTGCGTCTGCTCGGCGGAAAACTCAGCGCGAGAACATCAGCGCGCGCTTGACCTCCTGGATGGCCTTGGTCACCTCGATGCCCCGCGGGCAGGATTCGGTGCAGTTGAACGTGGTCCGGCACCGCCACACCCCGTCGACCTCGTTGAGGATGTCGAGGCGCTCGGCGGCGGCCTCGTCGCGGCTGTCGAAGATGAAGCGGTGCGCGTTGACGATCGCCGCCGGGCCGAAGTAGCTGCCCTCGTGCCAGAACACCGGGCAGCTGGTGGTGCAGCACGCGCACAGGATGCACTTGGTGGTGTCGTCGTAGCGGGCGCGGTCGGTGGGGCTCTGGATCCGCTCCCGCGTCGGTGGGTTGCCGCTGGTGATCAGGTAGGGCTTCACCGCGCGGTAGGCGTCGAAGAACGGCTCCATGTCGACGACCAAGTCCTTCTCCACCGGCAGCCCACGGATGGGCTCGACCGTGACCGTGGGCGATTTGCCGGGCTTTTTCGGCAGGAGGTCGCGCATCAGGACCTTGCACGCCAGCCGGTTGACGCCGTTGATCCGCATGGCGTCGGACCCGCACACCCCGTGCGCGCAGGAGCGCCGGAAGGTGAGTGTCCCGTCCAGGTATCCCTTGATGTAGATCAGCAGGTTCAGCAGCCGGTCGCTGGGCAGGCACGGCACCCGGAAGCTTTGCCAGCCGCCGGTTTCCGCGTACCGGTCAGGGTCGTCGGGGTTGTACCGGGCGATCTTCACGGTCACCATCACCGCGCCCTCGGGAACGGGCGGTAGCGGAGGCGCTAGCTCGGGCTCGACGGCCATCAGTACTTCCGTTCTTTGGGTTCGTAGCGGGTCTGCACGACGGGTTTGAAGTCCAGCCGGACGTCGCTGAGCAGGTCGGTGCCCTCTTTGTCGGCCCCAATTTCCTTATAGGCCATCGTGTGGCGCATGTAGTTGACGTCGTCGCGGTTGGGATAGTCCTCCCGGGCATGCCCGCCACGGGACTCCTTGCGATTCAAGGCGCCGACGACGGTGACCTCGGCCAGCTCCAGCAGGAAGCCCAGCTCGATCGCTTCCAGCAGGTCGCTGTTGAAGCGTTTTCCCTTGTCGTGCACGGTGATTCGAGAGTAGCGTTCCTTCAAGGCGTGGATATCCGTCAAAGCTTGCTTCAGCGTCTCCTCGGTGCGGAACACGGCGGCGTTGTTGTCCATCGTCTGCTGCAGCGCCCCGCGGATGTCGGCCACGCGCTCGTTGCCGTGCTCGGAAAGGATGTCGCCCACCCAGCCCACGACCATCGCCGCCGGCTCCGGCGGCAGGTCGACGAAGTCGTGCCCCTGCGCGTAGCTGGCCGCCGAGATGCCGGCGCGGCGGCCGAACACGTTGATGTCCAGCAGCGAGTTGGTGCCCAGCCGGTTGGCGCCGTGCACCGACACGCAGGCGCACTCGCCGGCCGCGTACAGGCCGGGAACGACGCTGGTGTTGTCCCGGAGCACCTGCCCGGTGACGGTGGTGGGGATGCCGCCCATCAGGTAGTGACACGTCGGGTAGACCGGGACCAGCTCGGTGACCGGGTCCACGCCGAGGTAGGTGCGGGCGAACTCGGTGATGTCGGGCAGCTTGGCCTCCAGCACGTCCTCGCCCAAGTGGCGGACGTCGATGTAGACGTAGTCCTTGTGCGGGCCGGCGCCGCGGCCCTCCAGGACTTCGAGCACCATCGATCGGGCGACGATGTCGCGGGGCGCCAGGTCGACGATCGTCGGGGCATAGCGCTCCATGAAGCGCTCGCCCTCGCCGTTGAGTAGCCGGCCGCCCTCGCCGCGCACCGCCTCGGAGATCAGAATGCCCAGGCCGGCCAGCCCGGTCGGGTGAAACTGGTGAAACTCCATGTCCTCCAACGGAAGTCCCTTGCGGAAGACGATACCGATGCCGTCGCCGGTGAGGGTGTGCGCGTTGGAGGTGGTCTTGTACATGCGGCCCGAACCGCCGGTCGCGATCACGACGGCCTTGGCGTGGAAGACGTGGATCTCGCCGGTGGCCAGCTCGTAGGCGATGACCCCAGTGGCCACCGGCCCGCCCGGGGTGTGCGTGATCGCGAGGTCGAGCGCGTAGAACTCGTTGAAGAACTCCACGTCGTGCTTGACGCAGTTCTGGTAGAGCGTCTGCAGGATCATGTGGCCGGTGCGGTCGGCGGCGTAGCAGGCCCGGCGCACCGGGGCCTTGCCGTGGTCGCGGGTGTGCCCGCCGAAGCGGCGCTGGTCGATGCGGCCCTCGGGGGTGCGGTTGAACGGCATCCCCATCTTCTCCAGGTCGAGCACCGCGTCGATGGCCTCCTTGCACATGATCTCCACGGCGTCTTGGTCGGCGAGGTAGTCGCCGCCCTTCACGGTGTCGAATGTGTGCCATTCCCAGTTGTCGTCTTCGACGTTGGCCAGCGCGGCGCACATGCCGCCCTGGGCGGCGCCGGTGTGGCTGCGGGTGGGGTACAGCTTGGTCAGCACCGCGGTACGAACCCGCGGACCCGCCTCGACCGCGGCCCGCATCCCGGCACCGCCCGCGCCGACGATCACCACGTCGTATCGGTGTTGGTGGATCACCCGGTCGCCTCTCAGGAGATGTTCGCGTCGAACGTCAGCAGCACGTAACTTCCCAGCACGAGCGTGAACGCCATCGACAACGCCAGCAGTGCGTTGAGCCAGAATCGGGTGGAATCCTTGCGGCTGTAGTCGTCGATGATGGTGCGCAGGCCGTTGCCGCCGTGCAGCTGCGCCAGCCACAACAACAGCAGGTCCCAGGTCTGCCAGAACGGCGACGACCAGCGCTGCGCCACGTAGTTGAAATCGATGCGATAGACGCCGTTTTCCCACATCAGTCCGACGAACAAGTGTCCCAGTGCCAAAAACACCAGCACGACACCGGAAAACCGCATGAACAACCAGGCAAACTTCTCGAAGTTGGGCATGCCGGCGCGCCGGCGCGGGGAACGCGGATTGTCCAGGCTGGCGGGCCGGTCGAAGCTGCGCTGTAGCACGGGTGCTCGCTGACCCCTGAGCTGAACGTCGGGGATGCTCATCTGAAGTGCTCCCACATGTGGATGCCCAGCACCACCGCCGCGGGCACCAGGATCAGCAGCCACACGATGCCGACGACCCACAACATCAACCGCTGATGGCGCGGTCCCTGCGACCAGAAGTCGATCAAGATGATCCGGACGCCGTTCAGGGCGTGGTAGGACACCGCGACCACCAGCCCGAATTCCATCAAGCCGACGATCGGGGTTTTGTAGCTCGCCATCACCGAGTTGTAGGCCTGGGGGCTTACCCGCACCAGGGCGGTGTCCAGGACGTGCACGAACAGGAAGAAGAAGATCGTGGCGCCGGTGATGCGGTGCAACACCCAGGACCACATGCCGGGATCGCCCCGATACAGGGTCCGAGGTGGTCGCCGCTTGCTGACTTTTCTCGTGACTGTCGTCGGATCCGCGGTTGTCGCCGTTCTCCTCACCGCCTTCGCAGCTCTAGCCGGGCAATCGAGCTTAACGTGGCCAGGTTGCCCGCGGTGGTCAACAGGGAGATACACGCACCTGTGTCGCAGTGCGCGTTAGGGTTGCTGTCGGAGTTGCCGAGGCGTAAGCGAGGTAACGTAATGCTGTTGGTTGATTGGAATGTGCTGCGGGACAAGGCAATCCATGCAGCCGCTGGCGCCTATGCGCCGTATTCGCGGTTCGGAGTGGGCGCGGCCGCGCTGGTCGACGACGGCCGCGTGGTCACCGGGTGCAATGTCGAGAACGCGTCGTACGGCCTGAGCCTGTGCGCGGAGTGCGGGGTGGTGTGTGCCCTGCATTCGACCGGCGGCGGCCGACTGCGCGCGCTGTCGTGTGTCGACGGGCGTGGGTCTGTGCTGATGCCGTGCGGACGATGTCGTCAGCTGCTGCTGGAGCATGGCGGACCCGGGATGCTGATCGACCATCCGGCCGGGACCCGCCGGCTCGGCGAACTGCTGCCCGACCCCTTCGATGCCGGGGACCTCTCCCGGGAACGTCCTTGACCGACATCGGATTCGACGCGCCGACGGTGATCCGGACCAAACGGGACGGCGGCCGGTTGTCCGATGCCGCCATCGACTGGATCATCGCCGCCTACACCGACGGCCGGGTCGCCGACGAACAGATGGCGGCGCTAGTGATGGCGATCTTTTTTCGCGGCATGGACGGCGGCGAGATCGCCAGGTGGACGTCGGCGATGCTGGCCTCGGGTGAACGGATGGATTTCACCGATCTGCGCGTCCACGGTAGGCCACTACCTATTGTGGGCAAGCACTCGACCGGCGGGGTGGGGGACAAGACCACGCTGGTGTTGGTGCCCGTCGTCGCCGCGTGTGGCGCTGCCGTGCCCAAGGCTTCCGGCCGCGGGCTGGGGCATACCGGCGGCACCCTGGACAAGCTGGAATCCATCGCGGGCTTCACCGTGGAGCTGTCCAGTCAGCGGGTGCGCGAGCAACTGTGCGACCTCGGCGCGGCGATCTTCGCCGCCGGTCAGCTGGCGCCGGCCGATAAGAAGCTGTACGCGCTGCGCGATATCACCGCGACGGTCGAGTCCCTGCCGTTGATCGCCAGCTCGGTGATGAGCAAGAAGCTGGCCGAGGGGATCGGCGCGCTGGTGCTCGACGTGAAGGTCGGTGCCGGGGCGCTGCTGGAGTCGGAGGCGCGGTGCCGCGAACTGGCGCGCACGATGGTCGAGTTGGGCGCGGCGCATGGGGTGCCCACCCACGCGCTACTGACGGACATGAACTGCCCCCTGGGCGCGACCGTCGGCAACGCGCTCGAGGTCGCCGAGGCGTGCGAGGTGCTCGCCGGCGGCGGGCCACCCGACGTGGTGGAGCTGACGCTGCGGCTGGCCACCGAGATGCTCGAGCTGGCCGGCATCGACGGCCGCGACCCCGCGCAGACGCTGGCCGACGGTACCGCGATGGACCGATTCCGCCGGTTGGTGGCCGCGCAGGGCGGTGACTTGTCGGTACCGTTGCCGATCGGTGCGCATTCAGAGACCGTGATCGCCGATCGGAGCGGAACAATGGCCACTATCGACGCGATGGCAGTGGGGCTGACCGCATGGCGGCTCGGCGCGGGCAGATCCCGCCCGGGCGACCGAATTCAGCCCGGCGCCGGTGTCAGGATTCACCGTCGCCCCGGGGAGCCCGTGGCGGCCGGCGAGCGGTTGTTCACCCTCTACACCGACACCCCGGAACGCTTCGGCGCCGCGATGGCCGAGCTGGACGGCGCCTGGAGCGTCGACGACACGCCGCCCGAGCCAAGGCCGCTGATCGTCGAGCGGATCCTCCGATGACGGGTGCGCCGACGCTGGAGACAATCAGGCAAGCGCCCAAGGCCCTGCTGCACGACCACCTCGACGGCGGGCTGCGCCCAGCCACCGTGCTCGACATCGCCGGCCAGGTCGGTTACGACGGCCTGCCCGCCACCGACGTCGACGCGCTGGCGGCCTGGTTTCACGCCACGTCGTACCGCGGCTCGCTGGAGCGCTACCTCGAGCCGTTCTCGCACACCGTGGCGGTGATGCAGACGCCCGAGGCGCTGCACCGGGTCGCCTTTGAGTGCGTGGAGGACCTGGCGGCCGACTCCGTGGTATATGCCGAGGTGCGGTTCGCGCCGGAGCTGCACATCGCGCGCGGATTGTCGTTCGACGAGGTGGTCGATGCCGTGTTGGCGGGTTTCGCCGATGGTGAGAAGGCCTGTGCGGCGGATGGCCGTCGGATCACCGTGCGCTGCCTGGTCACCGCGATGCGGCACGCCGCGTTATCGCGCGAGATCGCCGAGCTAGCGATCCGGTTCCGGGACAAGGGGGTGGTCGGGTTCGACATCGCCGGCGCGGAGGCCGGCTATCCGCCGTCCCGGCACCTGGACGCCTTCGAATACATGCGAAATAACAACGCGCGCTTCACGATTCATGCCGGCGAGGCATTCGGGCTGCCGTCCATCCACGAGGCCATCGCGTTCTGCGGTGCCGACCGGCTGGGTCACGGGGTGCGCATCGTCGACGATGTTGGCGTCGACGACCGCGGCGGCTTCAAGCTGGGCCGGCTGGCATCCATCTTGCGGGACAAGCGAATCCCCTTGGAGTTGTGCCCCAGCTCCAACGTGCATTCCGGCGTGGTCGGCAGCATCGCCGAGCACCCGTTCGACCTGCTGGCCCGGGCCCGGTTCCGGGTGACCGTCAACACCGACAACCGGCTGATGAGCGACACGTCGATGAGCCGCGAAATGCACCGCCTGGTGGAGGCGTTCGGCTACGGCTGGAGCGACTTGGAGCGCTTCACGATCAATGCGATGAAGTCGGCGTTCATTGCGTTCGATGAGCGGCTGGCGATCATCGACGAGGTGATCAAGCCGCGGTTCGCGGTGCTGATCGGCTAACGGGAACCCCTGATCCCCCGCCCGGATCGCGGTAGCCTCTGCTAGTCGAGTGCACGCGTGCTGGGAGGTGCTCATGTCGTTTGTGATCGTGGCGCCGGAGATGTTGGCGGCGGCGGCAACGGACTTGGCGGGGATTGGGTCGGCACTCAGCACGGCCAACGCAACCGCCGCGGCTCCCA
Source organism: Mycobacterium lacus (assembly GCF_010731535.1). Lineage (NCBI taxonomy): Bacteria > Bacillati > Actinomycetota > Actinomycetes > Mycobacteriales > Mycobacteriaceae > Mycobacterium > Mycobacterium lacus. The sequence goes on along the minus strand of NZ_AP022581.1, from coordinate 3,505,544 downwards.
CGACGGAGCTATTGGCGGCGGCCGCCGACGAGGTCTCGACGGCGGTCGCGGGGCTGTTCGGCGGGTACGCCCAGAGCTATCAAGCCCTCAGCGCGCAGGCGGCGGCGTTTCACCAGGAGTTCGTCCGCGCCGTGACCGCCGGGGCGAGTTCGTACCAGAGCGCTGAGGCCGCCGCGCGGGACCAGCTGCTTGCCGCGGTCAACGCGCCCACCCAGGCGTTGGTGGGCCGCCCGCTGATCGGCAACGGCGCCGACGGCACGCTGCCCGGGCAGGCCGGCGGGGCCGGTGGGCTGCTGTACGGCAACGGCGGTAACGGCGCGGCCGGTGGGGCCGGCCAGCCCGGCGGGGCCGGCGGGCAGGCGGGGTTGATCGGCAACGGCGGCAACGGCGGGGCCGGCGGGCCTGGCGCGGCCGGCGGCGCCGGGGGTTCGGCGTGGCTGTTCGGCAACGGCGGCAACGGCGGCAACGGCGGCGCCGGCGGGGCCGGCGGTCACGGCGGCACCGGCGCGATGGTGTACGGCAACGGCGGGGCCGGCGGGTTCGGCGGGTTCGGCGTGGCCGGCGTCAACGGCGGCGTCGGCGGGCGCGGCGGCGACGGCGGCCCCGCGATCGGCCTGATCGGCGACGGCGGGGCGGGCGGCCACGGCGGCGCTGGCCTCGCCGGAGCGGACGGCGTCAACCCCACCCCTGGCGCCGCGGCGCCCGCGGGCAGCAGGGGCGCTGACGTAGCCGTAACGGGGACTGCAACCGGTGGCAATGGCGGCGACGGCGGCGACGGCACCTCCGTCACGGGCACCACCCCGACCGGCGGCGACGGCGGCGACGGCGGCAGGGCGGAGGTCTTTAGTTTAGGCACCGCCACCGGGGGCAACGGCGGCAACGGCGGTATCGCGGGTGCCGGCGGTGCCGGCGGCAACGGGGGCAACGGCGGCCAGGCCTTGGTTAGCAGCAAAGGTGACGCGGTGGGCGGTGACGGCGGCAACGGGAGCAGCGGCGCCGCCCCCGGCAGTGCGGGCGGTGACGGCGGCAAGGGTGGTAGCGCCTTTGCAAGCACCGCGACCGGCAGCGTTACCAACCACGGTGGTGCCGGGGGTTCCGGCGGCGACGGCGCTGCCAGTGTTGCTTCCGGTGGTAATGGTGCCGCCGGGGGCGCCGGTGGTGACGGGGGCGCGGGCGGGAGGTGGCTTGGCAACGGCGGGGCCGGCGGCAACGGTGGCGCGGGTGGTGCCGGCGGGGCCGGCGCCTCAGGTGGGGCCGCGGGCGCCGGAGGGGATGGCGGCCCCGATGTCATCTCGCAAGGGGCCAGCGCCCGTGGCGGTGTCGGCGGTGATGGCGGCGACGGCGGCAGCGCGTTTGGTACTGGCGGCAGCGGCGGTGCGGGCGGGGCTGGGGGTCACGGTGGCGCCGCCTCCTTAATCGGCAACGGCGGTGACGGCGGCAACGCCGGTGCCGGCGGCAGCGGCGGTGTTGGCGGGGCTGGGGCAGCCGGCGGCAAGGGCGGTAACGGCGGCAGCGCTGTTAGCGGTCCGTCGGCCTTCGGCGGTGCCGGCGGTCACGGCGGCAATGGCGGCAACGGCGCCGCCGGGGGTAACGGTGCCGCCGGGGGTGCGGGCGGCGCGGGCGGGGCCGGAGGGCTCCTGCTTGGCAGCGCGGGCACCGCCGGGACCGGCGGCACCCCCGGCGCCGGCGGCAAGGGCGGTGGCGGCGGCACCCCCGGCGCCGGCGGCATGGGCGGAACCTCGAGCAATGGCAACCCCGGCAGCGACGGCCTCGACGGCAGCCCAGGCATCGCCGGCACCGACGGCCAACCCGGCTGACCGCCCCGTCAGCCGTCCGCGCCCGCGCGGCGCCGGGGGCCAGCTGCCGCGATCGGTGGCCGCCGCCGAGAACACGTGATGTTGTTGAAACCAATTGCGCCACCGTGGTTTTACTACTCATTCGATCTGTTGGCCCGGGCCGGGTTCCGGTGACTGCGCAGACATTCGGCTACGGCTGCAGTGATCTCGAACGCGTCGCCATCGATGCGGTGAAGTCGGCGTTCGTTGCGTTCGGTGAGCGGCTGGTGATCATCGACGAGGTGATCAAGCCGCGGTTCGCAGCGCTGATCGGCTAGCCGGTGGCCGCAGCTTACGGTGTTCGCTCGATGTCACGGCTAGGTCGCGAGCGCCGCCCGGGTGAAGCTGACCGCGCCCCTGGCCGGCCGCTCGGCCAGTTGGAGTTCGATCTCGGCGGTGCCCGACCACCATGGACGGTGCGCGTCGATCCGAACACGCCCGCCGCCGCGCATCGACACGGATGGCCGCCGCTGCGATCCTGGGCCGTCACCCGCGTTCTCGTGCGAAGGCGCGCCACGCCCGCAGATGTGCCGATCGAGCCCGTCGTGACGGGCGCGGTTCGAGCGGTGCGACCATCTCGCCCCGGACCAAGCGGCGTGATCGTGGATGCCGCGCTGCGTTGCGGCCACGAGTCGCCGCGGACGGCCGCACTCGAGAAGCTGGTCGGCTGGGGCATGGCCGATCGAGCGCGGGTTCTCGCCGAACACGACCCCGACGCCGCCATCCGGGCATGGGCTCGCAAACTCACCGACACCGCCACGCAGGGCGGCTTGTTCGAGCCGTAAATCGGTGGCTACCACCGCTGTCTCCGCTTGACCGGCCGTAGCATGTAACGACGAAGGGAGGTGGTCATGGCGGCAACGATTCCCCGCCCGTTTGATCCGCTCATCGACCTCGACGGCCTGTGGACGGTCGAGCTGGCTGCTCGTTACCTGCCGATCGACGGCATGCCACCGGTGCGCTACGAGGCCGAGGAGGGGAGGCTGGTCATGAGCCCGCGCGAGGGCAGCGCGAACAGCTGGGCAGCGGTTCGGCTGGTGTTCGAGTTGGATGCCGGCGCACGTGCCGCTGGATACGCAGTGTATTCCGCGCTGAACCTGCGCACCGACCCCAAGGGCTGGATCGAACCTGACCTGATCATTCTGAAGACACCAGTTCGTGACCAGACCTGGTTCGAGCACGACCAGGTGCTGTGCCCGGTCGAAATAGTTTCACGATCTTCACGCCGTCGCGATCGCATCGACAAGCCAGCCACATGTGCGCGGCTGGGCATCCCCTACTTCATGCGTGTGGAAATCCTTCGCGACGAGTCACTGGTCGAGATGTTGCGCCTCGACGGCGACCGCTATGTCGCGCACGCAAAAGCCTTGTCCGGCCAAACATTCGAGATCACCGAGCCGTTCGCCGCTTCCTTCGACCCGCAGGTCCTGCTCGAGCCCTGACCGGCGCCTCTTCACCCGAGTGCTATTTGCGCCTTGGCCGCGACACCCGCCGGCCGGCGGCGCAATTCGCGCCTTAGTTCGCCAGCCTTGAACCCGTATTCGGCCAAAGGCGCACCCGGCAACACGCCAAACAACTCTTGCTTCGCGGGCTCGATCAGCCCCACGGCGAATGGCTACTGCCGGCAACCTGCCACAACCTGCGCAAACTGCACGGCCACGTCGGTGTCACCGGACCGGCCAGCATTGCGGCCGGCTGACCCGCCCGTCGATTCCCGGGCGCCTGATCACACGAGTCTGCATCCAGGACGCCCAGTCTGCGCCCAGCGTGCCGCGGACCGCGATTTCGTCGCCCTCAGCGCAGACTGAACACCTCACCCGGGGTCGGGCAACGCCGGACCCCGGGAACCGTTACTGACCCGCAACCCTCGCGGACCTCAGGAGCGCCGAGCAGCGTGTGGTGAGCTCGATCCCGCTCGGCATGCTAACCAGCATCGAGCAGCGCGACCCGCATTTTTCAGCGAAATCGCGCACATGCGCCCGGCGCGCCTCCGCAAACGTACGACCCCCTCCCGGGCCGATTTACGCGTTCTCACCGATGGTTGCGGCCACGCCAAATAGCACAGTTGGGACATCCACTTTTTGAACCGACTTTCTGAAGGGAACGCGACGATGAAGTACCTGATCCGAATCGTCTCCGCCCTGGCCCGCAACGACGAGGCCGGCGCCCTCTCGCCCGTGCACCGGAACCGCCCACAATCACGTCAGTACCGTCCGAAGCGCTACTCGTTCCTCGAGGACTCCTCCACGGCGCGCGCGATGGAACGGCTCTGACGGTCGCCGGCTGGCGGCGCTATTCGCGCCTGAGCCGCGACGCTCACGTTGAATGTCGTCGCCGGTTGGCGGCGCTATTCGCGCCTGAGCCGCGACGCTCACGTTGAATGTCGTCGCCGGCTGGCGGCGCTATTCGCGCCTTAGCCGCGACTCCACGAACTGCTCCAACTTTTCCCACTCCCGCACCGCGGCGACATACGGTGCCGCGGGCTTGCCCACCGAGCCGGGCTCCAGCACGTAAGCCACCAGCTTGCCGAGGGGCCGGCCTGTTTCCAGCGCCCTGTCGACGGTGCGCTCCTCGGAGTATTCGCCGATGTCTCGAAGCAGCTCGACCGCCAGGTCGAGCTGCTCGCGATCCACCGCGTCCGGCCCGTCGGCAATGTCGTCGGCCAGCCCGCTCAACACGTAGACGTTGTCGTCGGTGATGTCCACCGCCAGCGAGCCGTCGGTGGCGGCGGTACGGATGTCGTCGTAGGTGCTCAGGTCGGACAGGTCGTGGTCGTGCTCGTCGGCAAGGTAGCGGGCCAGGGCCCGCTCGGAGCTGAACACACTGATCCGACCGTTGCGGCCCAGGAAGATCGGCCGGTCATCCAGGTAGCAGCGAAGCGTATAAAAGGTGCCCGCACTCGTCATGATCTGGATCGGGTCAATGCCCACCTGTAGCCAGAAGCCCTCGTCGCTGCCCAGTACGACGGTGTCGCCGGGCGCGCGGGTTTCTTCGTCGGAGTCGTCCTCGGCTTCCTTGGATTCCTCGTCTCCGGTCGTCTCTTCCGCGGATTCGGCCCCCGACTCTTCGTCCTCGGGCTCTGCGCGCTCCTCCTCCAACTCGTCGGCGGCCTGGGCCGACAACTTGGCGTCGACGTCGGGGGTGCTGACGATCTCGTCGACGGCCTGGAGCACGTCGTCCCAGCTTCGCCCGATGATCTCGGCGATCGCATTCCAGCGCTTCTGGCCGGCCCTGCCGGTGAAGTGGTCGATTCCGCCGGATACCGTGCCCAGGCTGGGATTGCCGTTGAAGAACTTCGAGACCGCCGGCAGCTCGCACACCGATCCGATGGACGACACGATTGTTAGCGTGGCGGCCAGCGCGGTCACCGACTCCTCGGTCGGCTTCTCGGCCACCAGCTCCTCGACGGCGACCAGATCGAATTTCTTGTCTTCGGGCGGATCGAGCCTGTGCGCGTGAGCCGCGGTCAGGTCCTTCCACGCTGGGTGGTCCACCAGATCGTGGTCGGTGTCGGAGCGCACGAACGCGACCAGATCGGCGACGGTCTCGAAGCCGTACAGGTCGTCGTCCTTACCCAGAAACGCCTCCCACTCATCGCCGGCATCGCGCCAGCGGGGCGCCCACAGCGTGTAGCGATCACCGGCGGACAGGCTCAGGCGGATGGGCACGAGGTCAACAGCCATGCGGCACAGAATAGCGACGGCCGGCAATGCAGCCCGGCCCGGTAGCGTTCACCCGCTCCAGATATCGGTGATCGCCGGAGCATTCGCCGCGTTGCCCGTCTTGGGCAGCCCATACATCTGTTCCAGGGTGGAAAGAACGTTGTAGTGGCTGATGGCCTCGCCATAGGTTCCGGGCTGCACGTGCGCACCGTAGAACAGCGTCGGGATCTGATTGCGGCTACTGCCGTCGTCCTCGTCCCAGGTCACGACGAGCAGGCTGTTGTTGGCCTTGGCCCAGGTGGCGTAGGCGGACAGTTCCCGGTTCAGCCACGCGTCGCCAGCGGCGATCGTGCCGTCGTGCATGTCGTTGTCGCCATTCGGAATGACGAACGACACGGTCGGCAGGCTCGCATAGTTCCCCGGCTTCGGAAATGCCGAGAACGGCACCGAGTTTGCAGCCGGCACGTTGCCGAAGTTAACCCAGGGCGCGTGCTTGCGTGCGTACTTGCCCGAACTGCATACGGTCGACCCGACCGCGGGCAGTCCTTCGGCGAATCCGGCGAATGTGTATCCGGCAGCAAGCAATTCGGAACCCAGGTTGGGGCGGGTGCCGCCATCTACCGGACAGATATTCTTCGTCAGCCCAAACGTGTCCCCGGCGAACAGTGCCAAATAGTTCGGTTCGCTGGGATGTGTTTCGGCGAACGACTGGGCCATCATCGCCCCGCCCGCGGCCAGGGCGTTGATGAAGGGCGCCGACGGGTTGCCGATGATGGTGGCCTGGGAGCGGTTCTCTTCCACCACGATTACCACGTGCGCGGGCGTCGGCAGTTCGCCCGCCGTGAGGCCGATGCGAGACGGAGCGTCGGCGCCGTGAGTGGGCAGCGATAGGGCCACCGCGCCGAGTACCGTCAATGCGCGGTATGCCCTTGTCAGGTGCCGTCTCGCGGAGAGCATGCCGGGAGTATATGAGCGGGCTTGCGCGGTCTCGGCCCCCACGCTCGCGTGTTAGGGGACCTAGCTCTGATTGTTATATAGGGTCAAACCCCGTGGATGTGCGCGTCGTTGACCACCCGCTGGCCGCCGCCAGACTGACCGTGCTGCGCGACGAACGCACCGACAATGCCGGCTTCCGGGCCGCGCTGCGTGAGCTGACACTCATGCTGGTCTACGAGGCCACCAGGGACGTGGGTTGCGAGACATTTCCGATCCGCACCCCACTGGCCGAGACGCGCGGGGTGCGGCTGGCCAAACCGCCACTGCTGGTGCCCGTGCTGCGGGCCGGGTTGGGCATGATCGCTGAGGCACACGCGGCGATACCCGAAGCCCGGGTCGGATTCGTCGGCGTCGCCCGCGACGAGGAAACCCACCGGCCCGTCCCGTACCTGGAGTCGCTGCCCGACGACCTGACCGACACGCCGGTAATGGTCCTCGACCCGATGCTGGCCACGGGCGGGTCGATGGCGCACACGATCGGGCTGCTGCGGCACCACGGCGCAGCCGATATCACCGTGTTGTGCGTCGTGGCTGCTCCGGAAGGCCTTGCGGCGCTAGAGAAAGTGGCGCCGAACATACGGTTGTTCACGGTGACCGTCGACGACGGGCTCAACGAGGCCGCCTATATCGTTCCGGGTCTCGGCGACGCGGGTGACCGCCAGTTCGGGCCCCGCTAAGCGGAGTCACCACCGCCGCACGGTCGAGACCAGATCGTCGCGCAGCGCACCGGCCCGCTCCCGGGCAGCGCGTAGGTCACCGGCCGCCGCGCAGCGAACCTCCATGTAACACTTCAGCTTCGGCTCGGTCCCCGAAGGTCGCACCACCACCCTGACCGACGTGTCGTCGTCGTCGCCGGTGAAGATCAGCGCGTCGGTGATATCGATGGTGGTCACCGGGAAACCGGCCAGCCGGTCCGGCGGCGTCGCCCGCAGCCGGCCCATCAGGTCCACGGCCTCGTCGACGTTGGCCACGCGGCGCGACACCGCCGCAACCTCGTGCACGCCGTGGCGACGGGCGAATTCGTCCAACTTGTCAGGCACCGAACGGCCCTGCGTCCTGAGCGTGGCCACCAGATCGCACACCAGCACCGCGGCGCTGATTCCGTCCTTGTCGCGCACCGCGTCGGGGTCGACGCAATGCCCGATCGCTTCCTCGTAGGCGTACACCAGGGTGCCTGCGACTTTCGCGTCGGCCCGCGCGAGCCAATTGAAGCCGGTGAGGGTCTCGACGTGGGTCGCGCCGTACTGCGCGGCGATCGCCACCAGCATCCGCGACGACACCACGGTGCTGGCCACCACAGCGGACTCGGGATTGGCATGCCGCGCCAAGATGTAATCACCCAGAAGCCAACCGGTTTCGTCGCCGGAGAGCATCCGCCACCCCTCCCTGGTGGGTATCCCGACCGCGCAGCGGTCGGCGTCGGGGTCCAGCGCGATCGCGACGTCGGCCCCGACATCTGCGGCCAGGGCAAGCAGTGCGTCGGTAGCGCCGGGCTCCTCGGGGTTGGGGAACGACGTCACGGTGGGGAAGTCGGGGTCCGGCGCGAACTGCGCCGCGACGGTGTGCACGTCGTCGAAACCGGCGCGGCGTAGCGTTTCGACGGCCACCGCGCCGCCCACCCCGTGCAGCGGTGTCAGGGCCACCCGAACCGACCCGGTACCGCGCCGGACCTTGGCCGCGCGCTGGATGTAGCGCTGAACCAGGTCGGTGGCGCTGTTTTCACCGGGGTTGACGGGCTTCCTGGGGATCCGGTCGGCCGGGGGAGCGACGGCCATCGCGGCTTCGATCTGGCGGTCGGTGGGGGAGACGATCTGGATGCCGCCGTCGAAATAGACCTTGTAACCGTTGTCGGTGGGTGGGTTGTGCGAGGCGGTGATCTGTATCCCGGCGGCGGCGCCGGTGCGGCGCACCGCGAACGCCACCACCGGCGTGGGCACCGGATCGGGTAGCAGCAGCACGGAAAAGCCTTCGGCGGCAAACGCTTCGGCCGTTGCCGTCGCGAAGGCAGCCGAGCCGTGCCGGGCGTCGCGTCCCACAAGGACCAGCGCACCGGCCTGTTCGCTGAGAACGCGTGCCACCGCCCAGGTGGCCCGCAGAACCACCGCGAGGTTCATTGCGTCCGGCCCGCCGCGCACCGGTCCACGCAACCCGGCGGTGCCGAACGTGAGGGGGCGGGCGAACCGGGCTGCAAGTTCGTCGGGGTCGCAGCCGGCGAGCTCGGCCGCCGTCTGCGGGTCGGGATCGTGGGCGATCCAATCCTTGGGTTTCACAAGCACATTCAGAATCGGGCTATGACGTCGGCCAGTAGCGCGCCCATCCGAGCCGCCGACGCAGCCCCGGTGGCAAGCACCTCGGCGTGGCTCAGCGGCTCACCGGTGATCCCGGCTGCCAGGTTGGTCACCAGGGACACGCCCAGCACCTCGGCGCCGGCCGCCCGGGCGGCGATGGTCTCGTGCACCGTCGACATGCCCACCAAGTCGGCGCCCAGCGCTCGCAGCATCCGGATTTCGGCGGGCGTCTCGTAGTGCGGTCCCGGCAGGCCCGCATACACGCCTTCGCTCAGCTCCGGGTCGGACTCGCGAGCGAGCGCCCGCAGCCGCGGCGCGTAGGCATCGGTCAGGTCGACGAACTGCGGGCCGACCAGCGGCGAACGCGCGGTCAGGTTCAGGTGGTCGCTGATCAGCACCGGCTGACCGACCCCCATGTCGGGGCGCAGCCCGCCGGCCGCGTTGGTGAGCACGACGATGCGCGCTCCGGCCGCGCAGGCCGTGCGCACCGGGTGCACCACATGCTGCAGGTCGTGCCCCTCGTATGCATGCACGCGACCGACCAGCACCAGCACCCGATGCTCACCGATCCGCACGGACAACAGCTCACCGGCGTGCCCGACCGCGCTGGGCGGTGCGAACCCGGGCAACTCGGCCTGGGGCAGGGCCGCGGTCGGGGAGCCGAGCGCCGCAGCCGCCGGCGACCATCCCGAACCGAGCACGATCGCGACGTCGTGCTCGCCGATCCCGGTGCGCTCACCGAGAACCTGCGCCGCCTGGCGCGCGAGTTCGGCGGGTTCAGTCACAGTGGGCGAGCTTAGCTAAGCCGCGAGCAGACGCAGAATCGCCCCAAAACCGTGGTTCTGGGGCGATTCTGCGTCTGCTCGCGGTCTCAAGCCCGGGTTACCGGAATTGTTGGCCGAACCGAAGAGGCCGGTGTCGCCGCTCGACGACGTGACCGCAAATCCCGTCGAGGCCGACAACCGGTGGGCCGACCCGGAGCTGCAGAACTGCGACATCGTGTGCGGATGCGGCTCAATCACCAGCGGGCTGCGCCGGATGATCGGCGGCCCGCATGGGCAATCCGTTTGCCGCACAACGGTTTCGACTCGTGGCGACACGACACGCTCGACACCCAAAGGCAGCTCCGAGGGGCGCCGAAGGTGGCGGCAACGACCGTCAAATCATCCTGCCCGGGGGACACACGAAATCCGAGTCCGGGTGGTCGAGCTTAGCCGGGCGACGACGTGGGCCGGATGGCCCAGGAAAGGCGGCCAGCTCTGCCGATGTTCGTCGGTGAGATACTGCGAAGATGCCCGCACCGAGCGCACTGGACAGCGTCGAGGAATTGGTGCGGCGCCGTGGCGGCGACCTGGTCGAGCTGTCCCACGCGATCCACGCCGAACCGGAATTGGCATTCGCCGAATACCACAGCTGCGCCAAGGCTCAGGCGTTGGTCGGCGAGCGCGGCTTCGAAATCACCCCGGCCGCCGCCGGTTTGGACACCGCGTTTCGTGCCGACTTCGGCAGCGGACCACTGGTGGTCGGGGTGTGCGCCGAATACGACGCGCTGCCCGGCATCGGGCACGCCTGCGGTCACAACATCATCGCCGCATCGGCGGTGGGGACCGCGCTGGCGCTGGCCGAGGTGGCCGACGACCTCGGCCTGACGGTTGCGCTGCTGGGAACTCCCGCCGAGGAGTCCGGCGGCGGCAAGGCACTGATGCTGCGCGCCGGGACGTTCGACGACGTCGCGGTGGCTGTGATGGTCCATCCGGGGCCGGCCGACATCGCCGGGACGCGATCATTGGCCCTGTCCGAGGTCACCGTGGACTACCGGGGTAAGGAATCGCATGCGGCCGTAGCGCCGCATCTGGGGGTCAACGCCGCCGACGCCGTGACCGTCGCGCAGGTGGCCATCGGACTGCTGCGGCAGCAACTGGCGCCCGGGCAACTGGTGCATGGCATCGTCACCGACGGCGGCCAGGCGGTCAACGTCATCCCCGGGTCCGCGACGTTGCACTATGCGATGCGGGCGGTCGACTCTGATTCGCTGCGTGACTTGCAGGGCAGAGTGTCCGCGTGTTTTGCCGCGGGCGCGCTGGCCACCGGCTGCGAATACGAAATCGACACGGCCGCACCGGCATACGCGGAGCTCAAACCGGACCGATGGCTGTCCGACGTGTGCCGGGAGGAGATGCGCCGGCTGGGACGCGAGCCGGTGCCGGCCGACGTCGAGGCCGGGCTTCCGCTGGGCAGCACCGATATGGGCAACGTGACGCAGGTGCTGCCGGGGATCCATCCGGTGATCGGGGTCGACGCCGGCGGGGCCACCGTCCACCAGCGCGCCTTCGCCGAGGCGGCGGCGAGTCCCAGCGCCGACCGCGCGGTCGTCGAGGGCGCGATCATGTTGGCGCGCACCGTTGTTCGGCTCGCCGAGACCCGTGCCGAGCGCGACCGGGTATTGGCCGCACAGCAGCACAGGGCTACCGGGGCGGCGGTATGAGCCTCGTCGACACCGCCGAAGCCTGGCTGGCCGCGCACCACGACGACCTGGTCGCCTGGCGCCGGCACTTCCACCGCTACCCGGAACTGGGCCGCCAGGAATACGCGACCACGCAGTTCGTCGCGGAGCGGCTGGCCGACGCCGGGCTGAATCCGAAGGTGCTGCCCGGCGGAACCGGACTGACATGTGATTTCGGGCCCGAGCATCGGCCGAGGATCGCGCTGCGCGCGGACATGGACGCGCTACCCATGGCCGAGCGGACCGGCGCCCCGTACGCCTCGACGATGCCCAACGTCGCCCACGCCTGCGGCCACGACGCGCACACCGCGATCCTGCTGGGCACCGCACTGGCATTGGCGTCGGTGCCCGAGCTGCCGGTCGGGGTGCGGCTGATCTTTCAGGCCGCCGAGGAGTTGATGCCCGGCGGTGCGATCGACGCGATCGCCGCCGGAGCGTTGGCCGGGGTATCGCGGATCTTCGCCCTGCACTGCGACCCGCGGCTCGAGGCCGGCAAGGTCGCCGTCAGGCAGGGCCCCATCACGTCGGCCGCCGACTCGATCGAGATCACGCTGTATTCGCCCGGCGGACATACGTCGCGTCCACACTTGACGGCCGACCTCGTGTACGGCCTCGGCACGCTGATCACCGGGCTGCCCGGGGTGTTGTCGCGCCGCATCGACCCGCGCAACGGCACCGTGTTGGTGTGGGGCGCGGTCAACGCGGGCGTGGCCGCCAACGCGATTCCCCAAAACGGCGTCTTGTCCGGCACCGTGCGCACCGCCAGCAGGCAGACGTGGGTCGACCTGGAGGAAATCATCCGTCAGGCCGTGTCGGCGCTGTTGTCGCCGTTGGCCATCGAGCACACGCTGCAATACCGTCGCGGCGTGCCACCGGTGGTCAATGAGGACGTCTCGACCCGCATCCTCACCCACGCCATCGAGGCCGTCGGCCCCGATGTGCTGGCCGATACCCGGCAGTCCGGTGGCGGCGAGGACTTCTCCTGGTACTTGGAGGAAATTCCCGGCGCGATGGCGCGTCTGGGTGTGTGGTCGGGCACCGGAATGCAGTTGGATCTGCACCAGCCGACGTTCGACCTCGACGAGCGGGCCCTCGCGATCGGGCTGCGCGTGATGGTCAGCATTGTCGAGCAGGCCGGCGCCTTCTGACCGGTCGCTTTGGTGAAAACGGCTTGTGGGGCCCCGGTTTCGCTGAGAGTGTTGGGGCATGAATTTCCCGGTGTTACCTGCGGAAATCACGTCGGCGCTGATGTTCGCCGGTCCGGGTTCTGCTCCGATGCTGGCGACGGCGGCGGCGTGGGATGGGCTGGCCGGTGGATTGGCTTCGGCGACTGGGTCTTTCGGTTCGGTGATCTGGGGATTGGCAGAGCAGGCGTGGCAGGGGCCGGCGTCGGCGGCGATGACGGCTGCGGCGACATCCTATGCGGGTGGTTGCGGAACGCCGCGGCTCATGCCGCGGACGCATCGGCTCAGGCCAAGGCGGTCGCCGCTGCGTTTGAGGCGGCGCAACTGGGCCACGATTCATCCAATGGCGGTGGCGGCCAACCGGAGCGGGTTCGTGAAGCTGGTGTTATCGAATCTGTTTGGCCAGAACGCGCCGGCGATCGCGGCCGCTGAGTTCGAGTACGAACAGATCTGGGCCCAGGATGTGGTGGCCATGTCGGGATATCACGCAGCCGCCGCTGCGGTGGCCGAGCAGTTGACGCCCCTGCAAAGCCTGGTGCCGGGCTTCAATATCGGTTTCGGCAATACCGGCACGGGAAACTTCGGCAGTGCAAACACCGGCGACTACAACGCGGGCAGCGGCAATTTCGGCAGCTGGAACCTGGGCAGCGGAAACGGGAACTCGGGGTCGGGCACGCCGAGCATCACGGCCAGCTTCTACGTGGGCAACGGAAATCTCGGTTCCTGGAACCTTGGCAGCGGAAACTTTGGAAACTCCAACGTCGGCCACGGAAACGTCGGCAGCACCAATTACGGCAGCGGAAATACCGGTAACGACAACCGGCGGCTTCAACTCTGGTGCCCTCAACACTGGTTTCGGCGGTTCGGTGAACCAATCCGTCGCCAACTCGGGCTTCGGCAACTCCGGTGCCGGCTCGAACGCGGGTTGGGGAAACTCGGGTAACGGCGGCTTCAACGCGGGCATCGGCAACTCGGGCAGCAGTGGCGCGAACACAGGTGTCGGAAATGCGGGCGATGGTGGCTTCAACACAGGTTTTGGCAACCTAGGTATCGGCGGCTCCAACGTAGGCTTTTTCAACTCGGGTATCGGCGGCTGCAACTCGGGGCTTTCGAACTCGGGCAAGTACGATTCCGGCGCCTTCAACACCGGGTTGGGCCAGTCGGGCTTCTTTGGCCGGTAAACGGCTAAGCGATGGTCCCCGGCCCGATGTTGCGCGCCGGGCGGGTACGCAGGTCGTGCACGTAATCGGCGGGCGCGCCGGCGATCTCGGCGGCATCGGCCATCACCCCCAGGTACCGCGCCGACGGCAGCCCGCCCTCCCAGGCGTCCAGCACGTACAGCCAGGCCAGCACGGGATCGGTTGTGGTGTCGCTGGATAGGCGTTCCACCCGGCATCGGATCTTCTTGTGGACGCCGAACTCGGAACCCTCCCAACGGTCAAGGTTCTTCTCGTCTGCCGGCGTCATGTCGTAGAGCACGACGAACACCTTCGAATCCGGATCCTCGACGACTGTGGCCAGGGCCCCTTCCCAACCGATGTCCTCGCCGCCGAAAGTCAGGCGCCACCCCGGTAACCAACCAGTTCCGGCCATCGGCGAGTGGGGTGCGCGCTGCAGCATCTGTTCGGGATGCATGTTCGATCCATACGCGGCGTAGAGCGGCACGGGGAAAGCTTAGACGGAGCGCGCCCGCACGCTAGGTTATGCCTGTGGTGACCCGCATCGTGATCCTCGGTGGAGGCCCGGCTGGTTACGAGGCCGCCCTGGTCGCGGCCACCTCGCACCCGGAAACAACCCAAGTGACCGTGATCGACTCCGACGGCATCGGCGGGGCTGCGGTTCTGGACGACTGTGTGCCGTCCAAGACGTTCATCGCGTCCACCGGGCTGCGCACCGAACTGCGCCGGGCGCCGCAGCTGGGCTTCGACATCGACTTCGACGACGCCAAGATCTCGCTGAAACAGATCCATGCTCGGGTCAAGTCGCTGGCCGCGGCGCAGTCGGCCGACATCACCACCCAGCTGCTCAGCATGGGTGTCCAGGTCATCGCCGGTCGGGGGGAGCTCGTCGACCCCACCCCGGGTCTGGCGCGCCACCGCATCAAGGCGACCACCCCCGACGGCGCGGCCAGCGAGCACGAAGCCGACGTCGTCCTGATCGCCACCGGCGCCAGCCCGCGGATCCTGCCCTCGGCCACCCCGGATGGCGAGCGCATCCTGACCTGGCGGCAGCTCTACGACTTGGACGCGCTGCCCGAGCACCTCATCGTGGTGGGCTCGGGGGTCACAGGCGCCGAGTTTGTCGACGCCTACACCGAATTGGGGGTGCCGGTCACGGTGGTGGCCAGCCAGGACCGGGTGCTGCCGTACGAGGACGCCGACGCGGCGCTGGTCCTGGAGGAATCGTTCGCCGAACGTGGCGTCCGGCTGGTCAAGAACGCCCGCGCGGCTTCGGTCACCCGCTGCGATGCCGGGGTCTTGGTGACGATGACGGACGGGCGCACCGTCGAGGGCAGCCACGCCCTGATGACCATCGGGTCGGTCCCCAACACCGGCGGCCTGGGCCTGCAACGGGTTGGGATCGAGCTTGGGCCCGGTAATTATCTCACCGTGGACCGGGTGTCGCGCACGTCAGCCACCGGCATTTACGCCGCGGGCGACTGTACCGGCCTACTGCCGTTGGCGTCGGTCGCCGCCATGCAGGGCCGCATCGCGATGTATCACGCGTTGGGTGAGGGCGTGAACCCAATCCGGTTGCGCACGGTCGCGGCGACGGTTTTCACCCGGCCCGAGATCGCCGCCGTCGGCGTGCCCCAATCGGCGATCGACAACGGCTCGGTGACGGCCCGGACCATCATGCTGCCGTTGCGGACCAACGCGCGGGCGAAGATGTCCGAGGTACGCCACGGCTTCGTCAAGATCTTCTGCCGGCGGTCCACCGGGGTGGTGGTCGGCGGCGTCGTGGTGGCGCCGATCGCGTCGGAGTTGATCCTGCCGATCGCGGTGGCCGTGCAAAACCGCATCACCGTCAACGAGTTGGCCCAGACGCTGGCCGTTTACCCGTCGTTGTCCGGTTCGATCACCGAGGCGGCCCGCCGGCTGATGGCACACGACGATCTGGACTGAAGAACGACCCAAGGACGCCGCAACAACTAGCCTTGGTGAAGCGACCTCCTACCGACGAGTAACTGACAGGAGTCCGGTGAGCAATCCGATCCACGCAGCGGAAAGCGCGCAGCCGCCGTCCGTGCTGGGACCCGAGCAACGCGCGTTGGCCTGGGAACGACTCGGCAGCGAGCAATTCGACGTGGTGGTCATTGGCGGCGGCGTGGTGGGCTGCGGCTGTGCACTGGACGCGGCGACTCGTGGGCTCAAGGTGGCGCTGGTCGAGGCCCGCGACTTTGCCTCGGGCACGTCGAGCCGATCGTCGAAGATGTTCCACGGCGGGTTGCGCTACCTCGAGCAACTGGAATTCGGGCTGGTGCGCGAGGCGCTCTACGAGCGTGAGTTGTCGCTGACCACGCTGGCGCCGCATCTGGTCAAGCCGTTGCCGTTCCTGTTTCCGCTGACCAAACGCTGGTGGGAGCGCCCCTACATCGCGGCGGGCATCTTCCTCTACGACACGCTCGGCGGCGCGAAATCCGTTCCGGCGCAGAAACATATGACCCGCGCCGGTGCACTGCGGTTGAGCCCGGGTCTCAAACGCAGCTCCTTGATCGGCGGTATCCGCTACTACGACACCGTCGTCGACGACGCGCGGCACACCATGACGGTCGCGCGCACCGCCGCGCATTACGGCGCGGTGGTGCGATCCTCCACCCAGGTGGTCGCGTTGCTGCGCGAGGGGGACCGGGTGATCGGCGTGCGCGTGCGCGACTCCGAGGACGGCGCGATCACCGAGGTCCGCGGCCATGTCGTGATCAACGCGACCGGGGTCTGGACCGACGAGATCCAGGCATTGTCCAAGCAGCGCGGACGATTCCAGGTGCGCGCGTCCAAGGGCGTGCACGTGGTGGTGCCGCGGGACCGGATCGTCAGCGACGTCGCGATCATCCTGCGCACCGAGAAATCGGTGATGTTCGTGATCCCGTGGGGGAGTCACTGGATCATCGGCACCACCGACACCGACTGGAACCTCGACCTGGCGCACCCCGCGGCCACCAAGGCCGACATCGACTACATCCTCGAGACGGTCAACACCGTGCTGGCCACGCCGCTGACCCACGCGGACATCGACGGTGTCTACGCGGGGCTGCGCCCGCTGCTCGCCGGGGAAAGCGACGAGACCTCGAAGCTGTCCCGGGAGCACGCCGTGGCGGTTCCGGCGGCCGGCCTGGTCGCCATCGCCGGGGGCAAGTACACCACCTACCGGGTGATGGCCGCCGACGCCGTGGACGCCGCGGCGGAGTTCATCCCGGCCAGGGTCGCACCGTCGATCACCCAGAAGGTGCCGCTGCTGGGCGCCGACGGCTACTTCGCGTTGGTCAACCAGACCGAGCACGTCGGCGTTCAGCGAGGCCTGCACCCCTACCGGGTGCGTCATCTGCTCGACCGCTACGGGTCGTTGATGGGCGACGTGCTGGCCCTGGCCACCGACCGCCCCGACCTGCTGAGCCCAATCACGGAGGCGCCGGGCTACTTGAAGGTGGAAGCCGTGTACTCCGCCACGGCCGAGGGTGCACTGCATCTGGAGGACATCCTGGCCCGCCGGATGCGGGTCTCGATCGAATATCCACACCGCGGTGTCGACTGCGCCCGGGAGGTGGCCGACCTCGTCGCCCCGGTGCTGGGGTGGACCGCCGATGACGTCGACCGCGAAGTCGCGAACTACACCGCGCGGGTGGAGGCCGAGGTGCTGTCGCAGGCCCAGCCCGACGACGTGTCGGCGGACGAGTTGCGGGCCAGTGCACCGGAAGCGCGCGCGGAGATCCTCGAGCCGGTGCCGCTCAATTGAGTGCCGGTCGGTGACCTGTTTCACCGGATTGCGGGCTGAGGTCGCGCGGCACGATGGGCGGGCCCGGTGAGCATGGTGGCGTGACTGGCATCTCTTCCGCGGGCGCGATCCCGATCTCGACCAATACCGGCGAACCGGTGGCCCGCGTCGCCGCGGACGCCACGGTTGCCGACCTTGCCAAAGCCATCGTCGCCCGCGGCGCCGGGGCCATCGTGGTCGGTGCCGACGAGCGGCCCACCGCACCGGTGAGCCAGCGCGACATCGATCCGGCAGAGCTCCGCCGCCGAGGGCCCCTCGGCGCGCACGGGCACGACCAGTCGCTCCATGGTGCGGTTCGGCACCGCCATGGCCGATGATTGCCATGCGACACCCAGGCTCAGACAGGCTCAGGGAGGTTTAGGTCATGCGAACCGTCTATCACAAGCAGATAGCCGAGCTGACCGCGCAACTGGGAGAGATGTGCGGCATGGCCGGGGCGGCAATGAAGCGCGCAACGCAAGCCCTGTTAGAGGCCGACATTGCCGCCGCCGAACAGGTGATCCGCGACCACGAGCAGATCGTGGCGATGCGAGCGCAAGTCGAAAAGGAAGCGTTCGCGCTGCTGGCGTTGCAGCAACCGGTGGCCGGGGAGCTACGGACGATCTTCAGCGCGACACCGATCATCGCCGACGTGGAACGAATGGGCGCGCTGGCGGTGCATATAGCCAAGATCGCGGCTCGGGAGCATCCGAAGCAGGTGCTTCCCGCCGAGGTGCGCGGGTGCTTCGCGGATATGGCCAGGGTGGCAATCACGTTGGGCGACAACGCAAAACAGGTGCTGATGTCCCGCGACCTGCAGCAAGCCGCTCGACTTCACGAACAAGACGACGCGATGGACGATCTCTATCGGAATTTGTTTAGTGTGCTGATCGATCAGGAATGGAAGCACGGCATCTCCGTCGCCGTCGAGACGGCCTTGCTTGGCCGCTTCTACGAGCGCTTCGCCGACCACGCCGTGGAAATCGGCCGCCGCGTCATCTTCATGGGCGGCGGTGCTCTGCCTGCTGAGGATGTCAACCACTGAGCTCCTTCGTATCGGGTGCGGATGTCTGACCAGCAAGTTGAAAGCTTGGTGAAACAACCGGTCGTGCCGGTGCGGAGCGGCGGGGGCGCGTGACATCGTTGAGCCCAACACAGGAGGGCCCCGCAATGTCCGCAACGCCACCGGTACCGAAGGCGGCACCCTCGGCTTCACGCCGCTGCCGTGGCAGTTCTGCCTCCCATCCCGCCGACGGCGTACGCTCGCGTGACCGGCCACCACAGGAGGATCGCAATGAAGCCCGCGGTGCTTGGCGTACGCGATGCACTGGGGCCCTCGCGGGTGCGGCTGCACGGCGGATCCGTGCTGGCCGAGCTGACCCGCCGATTCGGCGCGCCGGCCCGCGCCAAGGTGCTTGCCGGGGAGGTCGTCGACGGCGACGGCGCGGTGGTCGATACTGGCACCGTGCTGGCACCCGGGTCCTTTGTGTACCTGCGCCGCGATCTGCCGGTGGAGGTGCCGGTGCCCTTTGAGATTGCGGTTCTCCACCAAGACGACGACATCGTCGTCGTCGACAAGCCGCACTTCTTGGCCACCATGCCGCGGGGGCGGCACGTCGCGCAGACCGCGCTGGTGCGGTTGCGCTGCGGCCTTGGGTTACCCGAGCTCAGCCCGGCGCACCGGTTGGACCGGTTGACCGCCGGGGTGCTGCTGTTCACCACCCGGCGCGAGTTGCGTGGCGCCTACCAGACGCTGTTCGCCCGCGGTCTGGTGCGCAAGACCTATCTGGCACGGGCGGCCGTCGACCCGGCGCTGGCGCTTCCGTGCGTTGTCCGCAGCCGCATCGTCAAGCGCCGGGGCCACCTGCAGGCGGTCTGTGAGCCGGGTGCGCCCAACGCGGAGACGCTGGTGGAGTTGATCACGGCCGACGGGCTCTACCGATTGACGCCGCGCACCGGCCGCACCCACCAGCTGAGGGTGCACATGGCGTCGCTGGGCATACCGATCACAGGAGATCCGTTGTACCCCAATGTGATTGATGTGCCAGCTGACGATTTCAGCACGCCACTGCAGTTGTTGGCTCACCGAATTGAGTTCGATGATCCGGTCACGGGCTTGCGCCGCGAGTTCGTCAGTAGCAAGGAGTTTCGTCTTGAGTGAGGAAAACGCACTGGTCACCGTTGCCGGCTATCAGGACATCGATTCGGCCCGGCACGACTTTCAGACCCTCACCGATCGGGCCAAGAACAAGAGCCTCCCGTTGCAGGGGGCGGCGCTGATCGGCAAGGACACCGACGGCAACCCCATCCTGGTCGACACCGGAAATCGGCTCGGGCGGCGCGGCGCGGCGTGGGGCGCCGGGGCCGGCCTGGCGATCGGCCTGTTCTCACCGGCCCTGTTGGCATCGGCGGCGGTCGGCGCCGCGGCCGGAGCGGTCGCGGGCACCTTCGCCCACCATCGGATCAAGAGCGGTCTGGCCGACAAGATCGGGCAGGCGCTGTCCGCGGGCAGCGCGGTAATCATCGCCGTGACCCCGGCGCAGGGTCGCCTGGCCGTCGGGCAGGCATTGTCCGGCTCGCCGATGAAATCGGTCGCCGAGCTGAGTCGTTCGACGTTGCGAAGCCTGGTCGCGGCTTTGCAGGAGGCGATGGGTAAGTTCAACCCGGACCGCACCCGGCTGCCGATACCCCAGCGCAGCTTCGGCGGCACGGTGGGGCGCACCGCCGCGGAGTCGGTCGGCGACTGGACCATCGTCCCCGGCGCCAGCGCGCCCGACGATGCCCCGAACGTGCTGATCGTGCTGATCGATGACGCCGGGTTCGGCGGCCCGGATACCTTTGGCGGCGCCATCCGGACCCCGACGCTGACTCGGGTGGCGCAGAATGGGTTGGCCTACAACCGCTTCCATGTCACGGCGGTGTGCTCGCCGACCCGCGCGGCGCTGCTGACCGGGCGCAACCATCACCGGGTGGGCTTCGGATCGGTCGCCGAGTTCCCGGGCCCATACCCGGGCTATTCGACGGTCAGGCCGCGCAGCTGCGCCTCGCTGCCACGCATTCTGCGCGACAACGGTTTTGTGACCGGCGCCTTCGGCAAGTGGCATCTGACCCCCGACAACGTCCAGGGGGCCGCGGGGCCGTTCGACAACTGGCCGCTGGGTTGGGGATTCGACCATTTCTGGGGGTTCCCCACCGGCGCCGCGGGTCAGTACGACCCGATCATCACCCAGGACAACTCCGTTATCGGCATTCCCGAGGGTTCTCGGGGACACGACGGCAAGCCGTACTACTTCCCCGACGACCTGACCGACAAGGCCATCGAGTGGCTGCACACCGTGCGGGCCCAGAACGCCACCAAACCGTGGATGATGTACTACTCGACCGGCGCCACCCATGCCCCGCACCACGTGTTCGCCGAATGGGCCGACAAGTACCGCGGGCAGTTCGATGAGGGCTGGGATGTCTACCGGCAGAAGACATTCGAGCGGCAGAAGCAGCTGGGGATCATCCCGCCCGATGCCGAACTCACCGAGCGACCCGACCTGTTCCCGGCGTGGGACAGCCTGTCGGAGAACCAGAAGAAGCTCTTTGCCCGGCAGATGGAGGTGTTCGCCGGGTTCTCCGAAAACGCCGACTGGAACGTCGGCCGGCTGCTTGACGCGATCGAGGACCTCGGCGAGTCGGACAACACGCTGGTCTTCTACATCTGGGGCGACAACGGCGCCAGCATGGAGGGCACCAACACCGGCTCGTTCAACGAGATGACGTTCCTCAACGGCCTGGACCTCGACGCCGACCATCAGCTGGCGCTCATTGAACAATACGGGGGGATCGCCGCACTTGGGGACGAGTTCACCGCGCCGCATTTCGCGAGCGCCTGGGCGCACGCCAACAACACCCCATTCCAGTGGGGCAAGCAGATGGCCAGTCACCTCGGCGGCACCCGCGATCCCATGGTGGTCGCCTGGCCGGCACGGATCCGGCCCGGCGGCATTCGGGGCCAGTTCACCCACTGCATCGACATCGCGCCGACCGTGTTGGAGGCCATCGGCTTACCGGAGCCGACCAGTGTCGACGGCTTCGAGCAAGAACCGATGGACGGAACCAGCTTCGTGCACACCTTCGACGCGAACATGGGGGCGGCCGCCGAGGAACGTCACACGGTGCAGTACTTCGAAAACTTCGGCAGCCGCGCCATCTACAAGGACGGATGGTGGGCGTGCGCTCGCCTGGACAAGGCGCCGTGGGACTTGTCCCCGGAGACATTGCGGCGGTTCGCGCCCGGCAACTACGACCCCGACCAGGACGTCTGGGAGCTGTACTACCTGCCCGACGACTTCTCCCAGGCCAAGAACCTGGCAGCCGAGCATCCCGAGAAGGTCGCCGAACTCACCCGGCTGTGGTGGCAGGAAGCCGAACGAAACCGGGTGCTGCCGTTGTTCGGCGGGCTCGCGGTCATGTTCGGCGACCTGCCGCCGCTTCCCACTTCTGCCCTTGGAGCACGGTTCACCTTCAAAGGAGGCGTGCAAAACATCCAGCGCGGCATCGTCCCCCGCATCTTCGGGCGCTCCTACGCGATCGAGGCGCGGTTGCGCGTCCCCGACACCGGCGCGGCGGGCGTGATCATCGCCAACGCCGACTTCATGGGTGGGTTCGCTCTGTGGGTCGACGAGGGGGGGCGGCTGCATCACACCTATTCCTTCCTGGGGGTGGAGACCTATCGGCAAGTGTCCACCGAGCCGATACCCACCGGCGATGTCACGGTGCGCATGCAGTTCGATTCCGATCAGCCCGTCGTCGGGTCGGGTGGCCGGGTGACGTTGTGGGCCAACGACCGGTTGATCGGCGAGGGTGAGCTGCCCCGAACGGTGAGCCTGGCGTTCACGTCCTACGCCGGGATGGACATCGGCCGCGACAACGGTCTGGTCGTCGACCGCGACTACGAGGACAAGGCGCCGTACGCGTTCACCGGAACCGTCGAAGAGGTCGTCTTCGACCTGAAACCCGTTGCGCCCGAAGCCGAGAAGGCGCTGCACGAGCACGCGTCGGTCCAGGCTGTCGGGCAGGGCGCGGCGGGCTGAGCGAGCGCGATCGGTAGCTTGACGACATGCCCTGGAAGCGATTGGCGGCGCTGGCCTTCCTGGTGCTCTGCGTGGCCGGGTGCGGCGGGCACCCGGTCCTGGCGGCCAGCTCTCGGGATCAGCCCGGGACGTTGCAATACGGTGGCCTGAATCGGACGTACACGGTGCACGTGCCACCCGGCCCTCCCGTCGGCCTGGTGCTGAACCTGCACGGCGGTGGCGGCACCGGAAACGGGCAGCGGGGTCTGACGAACTTCGACAGAATCGCCGACGTCGACAACCTGCTGGTGGTCTATCCCGACGGCTACGACAAGAGCTGGGCCGACGGGCGAGGCGCGTCGCCGGCGGATCGACGCCGCGTCGACGACGTCGGGTTCCTGGTCGCCCTGACCAGCAAGCTGCGGGACGATTTCGCCGTTCCGGCGGGCCATGTCTTCGTCACCGGCATGTCCAACGGGGGCTTCATGGCCAGCCGGCTGGCGTGTGACCGCGCCGACGTGTTCGCCGCGATCGCGCCGGTGGCGGGGACGCTGGGCGAGGGTGTGGCCTGCAATCCGTCGCGGCCGGTCTCCGTTATGGATTCGCACGGTACCGCCGACCCGCTGGTGTCGTTCAAGGGTGGGGTGGTGCACGGTCGCGGCGGGATCAGCCACGCCATCTCGGTTGCCCGCCTGGTGGACAGGTGGCGCTCCGTGGATGGATGTCAAGGCGATCCGGCGGTCCAGGGGTTACCCGACGTCGGCGATGGAACCCACGTCCGCCGATTCGATTCCACCGCCTGTGCGGCCGGCACCGAGGTGGTCTTGTACCAGGTCGAGGGCGGCGGGCATACCTGGCCGGGGGGCAGGCAGTATCTGCCCAAGGCGATCATCGGGCCCACCAGCCGGGCGTTCGACGCCTCACAGGCCATCGCGGAATTTTTCTTGACGCACGCGCGAAACCAGCCCGCAGGAGGCTGAATTGAAACTCGATCGATGTGGCGCCGCGCTGGGCATTCTGACGACCGGTGCGGTGATGTTGTCGGCATGTGACGGCGACAACAACGCGATTGGAGGAAGGGCGACGACTCCCACGTCGTCGGCGAAGGTGACCTGCGGCGGCAAGGCGACCCTGAAGGCCAGTGGTTCCACGGCCCAGGAAAACGCGATCACCCGCTTTGCCAAGGCCTTCGAACAGGCCTGCCCGGGGCAGTCCCTGACGTACACGGCCAACGGTTCCGGCGCCGGGATTGCCGAATTCATGGACAACGAAACCGATTTCGGTGGTTCGGACTCGCCGTTGAGCAAGGACGAGTACGCGCGCGCGGAGCGGCGGTGCGGCTCGCCGGTGTGGAACCTGCCGATGGTGTTCGGTCCCATCGCCATCGCCTACCACGTCAACGGTCTGACTTCGCTGAACCTCGACGGCCCGACCGCGGCCAAGATCTTCAACGGCGGCATTACTACCTGGAACGATCCCGCGATCGGAGCGCTGAACCCGGGTGTCACCCTGCCCACTGAGCCGATCCGTGTCGTGTTCCGCAGCGACGAGTCCGGGACCACGGACAACTTCCAGAGATATCTCGATACCGCGTCGGGCGGCGCGTGGGGAAAGGGCGGCGGCAAAAAGTTCAACGGCGGCGTCGGCGAGGGCGCCAGGGGCAACGGCGGCGCCGTCGCGGCCGTCGAGCGCACCGAAGGGACGATCACCTACACCGAATGGTCGTTCGCCCAGGCGCAACGCCTGGCCATGGCGAAAGTCGTCACGTCGGCCGGTCCAGACCCGGTGGCGATCAGCGCTGATTCGGTGGGGAAGACGATTTCGGCGGCCTGGTTCATCAGGGAGGGCAACGACCTCGCCCTCGACACGATCTCGTTTTACCGGCCAAACCAGCCCGGCTCCTACCCGATCGTGCTGGCGACGTATGAGATTGTGTGCTCGAAGTATCCCGATTCGCAGGTCGGTACCGCCGTAAAGGCGTTCCTGCAAAGCACGATCGGCGCCGGCCAAGATGGCTTGGCGGACAACGGCTATGTCCCCGTTCCGGACGATTTCAAGCCGCGATTGTCGGCCGCGATCAACGCCATCTCGTGATGGAGGCGGCATCGATGCCCAATGTTCCACGGTTTGTTTCAGCCTAGTCAACGCAATGTTCCAAAGGTTTTCCCACGGTAGTAAATGTTTGGCGTCATGGAGTTCATGGCGTTGCCGCCCGAGGTCACCTCCGCGCTGATCCACTCGGGACCCGGTGCGGCATCACTGATCGAGGCCTCCGACGCTTGGCAGCGGCTCGGTATCAGTTTGGAAGAATCGGCCGGCCTCCATATCGCGGCGTTGTCGCCACTGAGCGAGGCCTGGCAGGGTCCATCCTGGTTGGCTATGGCCCAGGCCGTCGAGTCCTACCTCACCTGGGTGCGCACCACCGCGCAGCAATGTCAGCGGATGGCCTCTTCGGCGCAGGCCGCGGTGGCCGCATTCAACTCCGTGGATGCGGCGGTCGTTCCCGTCGCACAGGTCAGTGCCAACAGGCTGCGGCTGGCGCAGTTGTTGGCCACCAACGGGTTCGGGAGCAACCTCCCGGCCATCGCCGAAACCGAAGACCAATACCAGAGCATGTGGGCGAACAACTCGGCGGCGATGAGTCGGTATCGGGCGGCCTCGGCGCAGGCCGCCCGGCTGCCTCAGTTCTCGTGGCCGCCTCCGATTGCCGATCCGGCGGGGGTGGCCGCTCAAGCCAGTGCGGTGCCCGCCGCCACCGCTCCCGCGACCGCCGTCGCGGCCGCCTCTCCGCTGGATTCGGCATTGGCGGCGCTCTTCGACTTCGACCCCAACAGCGGCTGGTTTGGATTGGCGAACACCTATGCCAACCAGTTCGTCTCGTCCGGATTTCCCATCAACCTCCTCAGCTACTTGGCGCAGAACACCTCGGCCCAGGCACTCCAGACGGTGGGCAGCGACATCGGTCAGGGTCTGTCGGAGGGGCTGCAGGCCGTGGGAGGCCCGGGGTTGGGCGCGTTGGGCGACGCCGGACTCTCGGCGGAACCGACGGCGGCGATAGGCGTTGGAGTGTCGATGGGCAAGTTGACCGCGCCGCCCGCTGTGGTGGGGCTGTTGCCCGGTTCGCAAGCGCCTGTCCAGCTCGCCTCGGCGGTATCGCCCCTTTCGCCGGGAGAATCCGGGTTCCCCATGCCGCCGCTGATGGCGCCGCCGATCTCGGCAGGCAGTGGTTGGCGCAAACGCAAGCAGCAAAAGTACGAAGACATTGCGATCGGCGCGGAACTCAAGGGGACCGTGATGCCCCGACCGCCCTCGGCGGGATGAGCGATCCCGCGCGGCGGCTCACTGCTCGTGTGATAGTGGCGACGGGCTCGCCGACATGTGGAGGCGGTCCGGCGACGTAATCCGTGACATGCCCGCGCTATTCGATCGCTTCGGCCTCGACGTTTGGGAGGATTCGATCGGCGGGTTTGGCAGCATTCATCTCTGCGTTGCTACCAAGCGGTGATCACGGTGGCCGAGGGGCTCGGTGCAGCATATGCAGCAGATGTCAGTAGCGTCGGCACGTCTACACGTTGTGCCTCGGGCAGAACGCGCCAATGCTTGCTCCGACGAAAAACCCCGCGTGGTAGCCGTCCAGGTTGCTGTTCTTCATCACGTCCGACGCGACGTCGGATAGCTGCCTACCGCCGTCAAGTTCGTCGCAGACCGCGTGGCCGGCCATGATCGCGGCCCGCGCCGACGCGAAGTTGATTCCCCTGGCCTTCAGCGCCGTCAGGAAATTGTCATCGACGGCGTCGGCGCGAGCGGTCGGGGCAGCCACTGCCGCCAGACACATCAACGCGACCGACACGGCAAGCTCGGCCCAGAGCGATCGGACCGCGCCGAATCTAGCTGGGCTGGGCGAACGCACGTGGGTGGCCGTCCTTTCTGAGCAGCTTGCACCTGCGATCATCGCATGCGAAATCCACCTCTGCCGAAGCGCTACTGCGGCGCGCGCGATCGGTAACCCGACGGCCATGCCGCGGCCTTTCAGCGTTGGCAAGCCGGGCACCAGTAGGCAACCCGCTCGCCGGTGTCGTCGTAGGTGATGCGCGCGCCGCAGCGTCGGCACCCTTGCCCGGCCCGTCCGTAGACCCAGAGCCGCCGGCCCGCCCTGGTGTCGCCGGTGGTGCAGCGGTTCCAGCGAAAGCGGTTGGCCCACAACATGTCCCGTACCCGTGTCACCAGACGTCGCGGATCGGCGAGGTGGCCGACCGGCGCGGTCGGCAGGTGTCCGCTGACGAAACACAGTTCATTGCAGTACACGTTGCCGACCCCGGCCATCACCCGCTGGTCGAGTAGCGCCTCGGCAATGGGCCGGCGCGGATCGGCCATCAGATTGGCGACCGCCACCCGCGGGTCCCAGTCATGGCCCAGCAGGTCGGGCCCCAGGTGGGCGACGACGTCGCCGTCGTGGTCACGATCGAGGATTTCCAGCACCCCCAGCTCGGCGCCCACGGCTCGAATCGCGTTGGCTTCCAGGATGATTCGCGCTCGATGATCCACCCGTACCGGCCGGTTGCCCACCCGCCAGCTGCCGTCCATCTCCAGGTGCGAGTGAATGCTGGCCGGCCCGACTCGGATGAACAGGTGCTTGCCCCGGCTAAGCACCTCGTCGACCACGCACCCGGTGAGGTCGACGGCGGCAAACCGCGGCACCCGGATGTCGCAGCGGGTCAAGATGCGGCCGGCCAGGTGCTCGCGCAGCGTGGCCGCCGTGCGCCAGACGGTGTCACCCTCGGGCATGGGGTCAGCGCAGCCGCAGCCCGCGCGGCGTGCGAACAAAGCCGGCGTCGATCAGCGCCTCCGTCACCGGGGTCGGCCCGCCGGGCTGCAGCACCGGTATCCCGTCGACGCGCTCGACCAGGATCGACGCTGGCCGCCGCGCGGCCACCGCCTCGGCCAGACCGGTGGCCGCCGCGTGGTGTGCCCCGGGATCGTCGGTGAACGTGAGCACTGACCGCCCGCCGCGTTCAGAGAACCAGGCCAGCTCGCCGTCCACCAGCACGACAAGTGCCCCCGCCTTGCGGCCCGGCCGGGCGGCATTGTCACCGCGCGTCGAAGGCCAGGGCAGCGCAGCGCCGTAGGGGTTGGCCGGGTCGGCGGCGGCCAGCACCACCGGCCGGTACTCGGGACGTTCCGGGTCGATCCCCTCGCTGTAGCTGCGCAGCCGGTCGACCGTGGAGGCGACGGCGAACTGCGCACCCCCCAACGACTCGACGAAGTAGCCCCGCTGGCACCGGCCGGCGTCCTCGAACGCGCTGAGCACCTTGTAAAGCGTGGCGAACCCGCCCGGCACGTCCTCGGCCGCAACCGCGCCGCGGGTCAACACGCCGTGGCGGTTCAACAGCAGCTCCGCCTGGTAGTGAGCTCGCAGCGTGGAGTCCGGCTCGGGAGGCGGCAGCGCCGACCACCGTCCGGCCACGATCGGGTCCGCGGAGCGGGCCTGGGCATGCGCGACGCGGTAACGGCTCAGGCGTGGCGGGCGGTGTCCCCGGTGCGCCGGCGCCGAACGCCTGCGGGCGCCCGACCCGCCGAGCAGCGCGCGCACCGGGGTGAACGTGTCGCCGGTGACCCAGCCGGCCCAGATCAGTTCCCACAGAGCGGCTTTCAGCGTCGCCTCGTCGGGCCCGTGTGCCGTGAGCTGGCGGAAGAAATACGCACCGCCGCCGGACAGCGTGTCCAGGATGGCCCGGTGAGCGTCGGTGAGATCGATCTCGGCGGGTGCCGTAAGCGTCATGGGCGCCGAATCGGCGGGGTGCAGCGCGATCCAGCCGTCGCTGCCCGAGATCGACCCCGCGCCAGACCAGGTGACCTCCCCGCTCGCCAGCAGCTCGTCCAGCATCGCCGGGGTGTAGTCGCGGACGCGCGGCGCCAGCACGAACGGTTCTAGCGCCGAAGCCGGCAGCCGCGCCCCAGCAAGCTGATCGATCACCGACAAGAGCCCGTCAACACCCGAAAGCGCCGCAGAACCAGAGGCGCCGACTTGGTGCCAGGCGGGCAGAAATCGCCCGTAGGCCGCGGTGGTCACCGGCTCGACCTGGGCCCGCAGCGCGGCCAGCGATCGCCGCCGCAGAATGCGCAACACCTCGGCGTCGCACCACTGCTCGCCCCCGGCCGCGCCCGACATCTCGGCGGCCGCGACGAAGTCGCCGCGCACCAGCTGGCCGTCACCGGCCAGGCGGCCCAGCACGTCGGCGGTCACCCGCAGCCCCAGGCCGAACCGGGCGGCGGCCTCGGCGGTGGTGAACGGGGTGTGGGTGCGCGCGTAGCGCCCCAGCAGCTCGCCCAGCGGGTCGGCCACCGGGTCGGTGAACGTGGCCGGCAGGCCCACCGGAACCGCCGCGCCGACGCCATCGCGCAGCCGGCCGATGTCTTCGACGGCCACCCACCAGCTTCGGCCGGCGAATGACACCGTCAGCGCGCGCCTGGCGGCGCGCAGGCCCTGTAGCCACCCGCCAACATCGGACACCCTGGCCCGGGCGCCGAGCTCGTCCTCGGTCAGCGGACCCAGCAGCCGCAGCAGATCCGCTACCCCTTCGGCGTCTCGGGCGAGCCGGTCGGCCGACAGGTGCTGCAGCTGGCGGCCGGTCGCCGCGATGACCTCGGGATCGAGCAGCTCGCGCAGCTCGACGCGGCCGAGCAGCTCGGCCAGCAGGGTGCTGTCCAGCGACAGCGCCGCGGCGCGGCGCTCGGCCAGCGGCGAGTCGCCCTCGTACATGAACGCGCCGACATACCCGAACAACAGCGACGCCGCGAACGGGGACGGTCTCGCGGTTTCGGTCTCGAGCACACGCACCCTGCGCTGGGCGATCTCGCTGATCAGCCGCACCAGGGTCGGGACGTCGTAGACATCCTGGAGGCACTCGCGGACCGTCTCCAGCACGACGGGGAAGTCGGGGTATTTGCGCGCCACTTCCAGCAATTGGGCGGCCCGCTGGCGCTGGTGCCATAGCGGCGAGCGGCGGCCGGGGTGCCTGCGGGGCAGCAGCAGAGCCCGGGCCGCGCATTCCCGGAACCGCGACGCGAACAGCGCTGAACCGCCCACTTCGGCGGTGACGATCGGGTCGATCTCGTCGGCGTCGAAGACGAACAACTCCGCACCGGGCGGGGCGTCTCCGGAATCGGGGAACCGCACCACGATCCCGTCGTCGAAGGCCGTCGGCTTCTCGTCGAGGCCGTAGCGTTCGCGCAGCCGCCGGCCCACCGCCAGCGCCAGCGGTCCGTGCACCCGCAGCCCGTACGGCGAGTGCAATATCACCCGCCAATCGCCGAGCTCGTCGCGGAACCGCTCGACCAGCAGTGTGGAGTCGGTGGGCACCACGCCCGTGGCGGTGCGCTGGTCGTCCAACAGGACCCGCAGGTTTTCGGTCGCGTAGTCGTCGAAACCCAAACCCGCACAACGCTTGCCGAATGCGTTGCGGTCCAGGCCGGCCAGCTCGGCGGTGAACGCGCCGAGCGCGGCGCCGAGCTCGGCCGGGCGGCCGACGTCGTCGCCGCGCCAGAACGGCAACCGGGCGGGCTGGCCCGGCGCCGGGAGCACCAGCACCCTGTCGTGGGTGATCTCGGTGATCCGCCAGCTGGTGGCTCCCAGCGAGATGACGTCCCCGGGGCGCGACTCGTAAACCATCTCCTCGTCGAGTTCGCCTACCCGCGAAGGCTTTTCGGTGGCCAGCCACACCGTGAACAGCCCACGGTCGGGGATGGCGCCACCGGAGGTGACGGCCAGCCGCTGCGCGCCGGGCCGGGCGGTCAGCGTGCCGGTATCGCGGTCGTAGACCAGCCGCGGCCGCAGCTCGGCGAACTCGGTGGACGGGTACTTGCCGGACAGCAGGTCCAGGGTGGCCTCGAATACGCTGCGCGGCAGCGTCGCGAACGGGGCGGCTCGCCGCACGGTGTCGAACCACGCGTCGGCGTTCAGCGGTTCCAGCGCGGCGGCAGCCACCGTGTGTTGCGCCAGAATGTCGAGCGGGTTGGTGGGCACCCGCATGGTCTCGATCTCGCCGGCGAGCATGCGCTGCACGCTCACCGCGCAACCGAGCAGATCGGTGCGATGCTTGGGAAACAGCACCCCACGCGAGATCTCACCGACCTGATGACCGGCCCGCCCGATGCGTTGCAGGCCGCTGGCCACCGACGGCGGTGCCTCCACGTGGATCACCAGATCGACGGCGCCCATGTCGATGCCGAGCTCGAGGCTCGACGTCGCCACCACCGCCCTGAGCTGCCCACGCTTGAGGTCCTCTTCGACCATGGCGCGCTGCTCCTTGCTCACCGAGCCGTGATGGGCGCGGGCCAGCACCGGCGGCGCGCCGAAGGTCTGGCCGCTGCCCATGATGTGGGCCGGGGCGCCGCCGGCGACCTGCGGGTTAGCTTCCGGCGTTAGCGCCACACCGCAGCGTTCGGCGTGAATTTCGTTGAGCCGTGCGGTGAGTCGCTCGGCCAGCCGTCGCGAGTTGGCGAACACGATGGTCGAGTTGTGCGACTCGATGAGATCGACCAGCCGCGCCTCCACATCGGGCCAGATGGTGTTGTTGGCCATATTGGCCATGTCGGGCACCGGAACCAGCACCGACAACTCGACGGTTTTGGCCGCTCGCGGAGCCACGATGGTGGTCGGTGACTGCCCGGACAGGAACCGCGCGAGTTCTCCGGGCGGGCGTACCGTCGCCGACAGCCCGATGCGCTGCGCCCGGCGCCCCCGACGCCGGCCCCGAGCCAGGTCGTCCAGCCGCTCCAGCGACAGCGCCAGGTGCGCGCCGCGCTTGGTGGCGGCGATGGCGTGGATCTCGTCGACGATGACGGTCTGAACGCCGGCCAGGGTGTCACGGGCGGCCGAAGTCAGCATCAAGAACAGCGACTCCGGGGTGGTGATCAGCACGTCGGGCGGCCGGGCGATGAGCTGGCGGCGCAGTGCGGGCGGGGTATCACCCGATCGGACCCCCACGGCGATATCGGGCACGGGCAGACCCCGGCGTTCGGCCAGCCGGGTCAGCCCCGCCAGCGGGGTGCGCAGGTTGCGTTCGACGTCGACCGCCAGCGCCTTGAGTGGGGACACGTACAGCACCCGGGTGCCGGCCGCCCGGTCGGGCGTGGCGGCCAGGCTATCCAATGCCCACAGGAATGCGGCCAGCGTCTTACCCGATCCGGTCGGCGCGACGACCAGGGTGTCATCGCCGTCGGCGATCGCGGCCCAGGCGTTGGCCTGCGCGGTCGTGGGCGCGGCGAAGGTGGCCGAAAACCAGTCGCGGGTGATCGCGCTGAACCGGCCCAGTGCTTCGGAGCTCACCTTGTCATGGTGCCAACGGGCGCCGACAAAAAACTACTGCGGGAGATGGCGCGCGGTCGCCATCGCGTCGGCCAGCTCGATCGGAATCTCCGGCACCCGGGCGATCGCATCCAGGAGCGTGTGCGCACAGGCGTCGGCGAGCCGCTCGGCGTCGGTCGTGGGGTCCATGATCCGCTGGCGGCATATTTCGAAGGTGAACGAGATCCAGCCGTGAATGATCACCCTCAGGTCGCGCTCGACATCGGGCTCCAGCGTGCTGCCCCCGGTCGCGCCCACCACCTCGCCGATGCGGGTCATGATGTGTTCCATTTGGCGGTTCTTGGCTTCGTCGTCGATGCCGAGCAGAACCGGGTCGGACCGGCCGAGGCCGACGTATGCGGCCCACGCGGCTTCCGGATTCTGTTGGTGGTACGCCATGTACGCCAAGACGCCGGTCCGAATCTCTTCGAACATCGTCATGCCCGGGGGAGGCTGGATGTTGGTGGCCGCATACAGCCGGTCGGCCTCGTCCTTGACGACCGCGGCAAAGAACGCCCGCTTGTCGGGGAAGTAGTGGTACATGAGCGCTCGCGACACCCCGGCTCGCTCTGCGATCTCATCGATGCGGACCTCGTCGTAGGGCCGCTTCCCGAAGACCTCCGCCCCCAGGGCGAGCAGTTCAGCGCGTCTATCCTCGGGGGATAACCGCCTCCGGGCCGTCGCCATGTGACAGATATTACTCACGCGGGGTGTGACCGCCGCTACGCCGCGGGCTCAACCGAACACCACGCCCTGCGCCAGCGGCAGCTCGTTCGAGTAGTTGACGGTGTTGGTGGCGCGGCGCATGTATGCCTTCCACGCGTCCGAACCCGACTCGCGCCCGCCGCCGGTTTGCTTCTCGCCGCCGAACGCGCCGCCGATCTCGGCGCCGGACGTGCCGATGTTGACGTTGGCGATACCGCAGTCCGATCCGTCCAGGAAACGTTCGGCCTCGCGCAGGTCGGTGGTAAAGATCGCCGACGAAAGCCCTTGTGGCACAGCGTTGTTGAGTGCTATTGCCGCGTCCAGGTCGTCGTAGGTCAGGACGTACAGGATGGGCGCGAACGTTTCGGTCGCCACGATGTCGGTTTGCGACGGCATCCGGACCACAGCGGGTTCGACGTAGTAGGCGTTCGGGAGACCGACCCGGCGGCGTTCCCCGCCGATGACCTCGCCGCCGTCGGCGCGGGCCTGTTCCAGTGCGCCCACCATGTCGCGGTAGGCGGTCTCGTGGATGAGCGGGCCGATCAGCGTGTCCGGGGCCGCCGGATCGCCGATCGGCAGTTGCCGGTAGGCGGCCACGACGCGGGCGACAACATCGTCGGCGACCGCGCGGTGCACGATCAGCCGGCGCAGGCTGGTGCAGCGTTGCCCGGCGGTGCCGGCGGCGGCGAACACGATGGCGCGCACCGCCAGCTCCAGGTCGGCCGACGGCGTCACGATCGCCGCGTTATTGCCGCCCAACTCCAGCAGTGCCCGCCCGAAGCGGCGGGCCACGCGGGGCCCGACGTGCTCGCCCATCCGCACCGAACCGGTCGCCGACAACAACGCGATCCGTGGGTCATCGACGAGCCGCCCGCCAAGGTCGCGGCCGCCCAGCAGCAGCCCACCAACCGCGGGCGGCGCGCCGACGTCGGCGGCGGCCCGGGTCAGCAGCGCCTGGCAGGCCAGCCCCGTCAACGGCGTCAGCTCGGAGGGTTTCCACACCACGGTGTCCCCGCACACCAGCGCGACGGCGGCGTTCCAGGCCCAGACCGCGACCGGGAAATTGAACGCGGTGAGCACACCCACCACCCCGAGCGGATGCCAGGTCTCCATGAGCCGGTGCCCGGGGCGCTCGGAGGCGATGGTCCGGCCGTAGAGCTGACGCGACAGGCCGACGGCGAACTGGCAGATGTCGATCATCTCCTGCACCTCGCCCAGCGCCTCGGAGGTGATCTTGCCGACCTCGGCCGTCACCAAACTCGCGAGGTCGTTCTTGTGCGCGGTGAGCAGCTCGCCGAGCCGGGCCACCAGTGCGCCGCGCACCGGGGCCGGCGTCGCGCGCCACGCCGAAAAGGCCTGCGCGGCAGCGGTAATCGTGTGGTCAGCCTGTTCGGCCGTGGTCTCGGCGACGGTGAAGAGTACCTCGCCGGTGATCGGTGTGCTGGCCGGCAGGCCGTGCTCGCCCGGCTCGCCAAGGCCGACGGCAACGCCGATCTCCTCGAAGGCCTTGAGTACCCGGGCGCGTAGGTCGTGAGTGGTCATCCAGACGCCTCCTCCTCATCGCTAGCCTCTTCGGGCGGCTCATCGCGCGCCGTTTGCTGAGCCGTCACTGCGATAGTCTCCGGCCATGGGTGAGACGCTCGACGATATCGACCGGATCCTGATGCGCGAGCTGGTCGCCAACGGACGCGCGACGCTGTCGGAGTTGGCCACGAGCGCCGGCCTGTCGATCTCGGCGGTCCAGTCGCGGGTGCGCAGGCTCGAGTCACGCGGCGTGGTGACGGGGTATGCGGCGCGGATCAACCCGGAGGCGGTCGGGCACTTTCTGTCGGCGTTCGTGGCCATCACTCCTCTTGATCCGTCTCAACCCGATGATGCTCCCGCCCTCCTGGAACACATCGCGGAGATCGAGTCGTGTCATTCGGTGGCCGGAGAAGAGAGCTACATCCTGCTGGTTCGCGTCGAGTCCGCGCGAACGCTCGAGGACCTCCTGCGCCGGATCAGGACCACCGCGAACGTACAGACCCGGAGCACCATCATATTGAACACTTTTTACAGCGATCGGCAGTATGTACCATAATCTTTCCTGCATAGCCGTCAGAGTTTCGTAAAAATCTAGCTATCATGGCGTCATGACCGCTGCTCCGACACGTGCCGGCCAACATGTGGCAGCCGACCGGGTCCACGAGGTGCTGGCGCGCAGCATTCTTCTCGACGGCCTCGACCTGGTGCTCGATCTGGCGCGGTCATCCGGTTCGCATCTGGTCGACGCCCGTGACGGTCGGCGCTATCTCGACATGTTCACCTTCGTCGCGTCGTCGGCGCTGGGCATGAATCACCCGGCGCTGGCCGACGACGAAGAATTCCGCGCCGAGCTCATCGAAGCCGCACTCAACAAGCCCAGCAACTCCGACGTCTCCACGGTGGCGATGGCCCGGTTCGTCGACACCTTCGCACGCGTCCTGGGCGACCCGGCGCTACCGCACCTGTTCTTCGTCGAGGGCGGCGCATTGGCGGTAGAGAACGCGCTCAAGGCCGCGTTCGACTGGAAGAGCCGGCACAACGAGGCGCACGGCATCGACCCGAGGCTCGGCACCCGGGTGCTGCACTTGCGCGGGGCATTTCACGGCCGCAGCGGCTACACCCTGTCGCTGACCAACACCAAACCCGCCGCCGTGGCGCGCTTCCCGAAATTCGACTGGCCACGCATCGACGCGCCCTATATCCGGCCCGGAGCCGACATGGACGCGCTGGAAGCCGAGGCGGCGCGCCAGGCCCGCGCGGCATTCGACGCGCACCCACACGACATCGCGTGCTTTATCGCCGAACCCATCCAAGGCGAAGGCGGTGACCGGCACTTCCGGCCCGAGTTCTTCGCCGCGATGCGCGAGTTGTGCGACGAACACGACGCCCTGCTGATCTTCGACGAGGTGCAGACCGGCTGCGGGATGACCGGGACGCCGTGGGCCTACCAGCAATTGGGTGTTGAACCCGATGTGGTGGCGTTCGGCAAGAAGACTCAGGTGTGCGGCGTGATGGCGGGGCGCCGGGTCGACGAGATCGCCGACAATGTGTTCGCCGTCGCCTCCCGGCTCAACTCGACATGGGGCGGCAATCTCGCCGACATGGTGCGCGCCCGCCGCATCCTGGAGGTGATCGAGGCCGAGGGTCTGTTCGACCGCGCCGCCGAGCGGGGCCGCTACCTTCGTAGCAAGCTCGACGAACTCGCCGATGACTTCCCGGGAGTCGTTCTCGATCCGCGCGGCCGCGGCCTGATGTGTGCGTTCAGCCTGCCTTCCACCGCCGAGCGCGACGAGCTGATCCGCCTGCTATGGCAACGCGGGGTGATCGTGCTGCCCTGCGGTGACGACGGCGTGCGCTTCCGTCCTGCCCTGACCGTTTCGCTCTCCGAGATCGATGCGGCGATAGCCGGCGTGCGTGGCGCGGTGGCGTCGATGGGACGGGCTGTGAGATGAGCCGCGAGCCGTTTACCTTGCTTATAACGGGGTATGTGGCCCGGCATCAAGCGCCGGTAACTAAAGCCAGCCGCCTAGCGATGGATTCAGTGCAGCCGAACGCGAGTTAGAGGTTCCGCCGATGCAGAAAATTCATGAGCGATCCGGTGGTGATCGCTTGGGCCAGGAGGATAACGAGGTCCGTGCCGCGATTCGGTTCGCGGTCGTGGCGGCGGTCGCCGGCGTTGCCTTCCTCATCGTGGCCGCGTTGTGGGTCAGTACCTGCGGTCCAACCGGCGTGGACACCGTCGCCTGCGGCCCGCCCCAGCGAACGCTACTGGCATTCGGTGGGCCGTTGATCCTGTTCGCGGGGGGCCTGTGGGCGTTCCTGCGCACCTACCGCGTGTGGCGCGAGCGGGGCACCTGGTGGGGATGGCACGGGGCCGGCTGGTTCTTGTTGACGCTGATGGTGTTGACGCTGTCCATGGGTGTCGGGCCTATCGCGGGCCCGGTGCTGGCCCCCTGAGTGGTGCGGTCGGCGACCGCGAGCGCAATACGCCACGCCCATTATCGAGGCCAAAATCTGTCGGGTCGCTACTGGGTCGCTACCTCTCGATAAACGCGTTATCGACAATGTGCCATGCCGTCCGCGCGGTTAGCGATATTCGCCTTTCGCCGCGCGCCTGACGACGCGCACCAGGATTTGTTATGCAACCTATCTTGATGTGGCACAACC
Organism: Mycobacterium lacus; assembly: GCF_010731535.1. Classification (NCBI taxonomy): domain Bacteria; kingdom Bacillati; phylum Actinomycetota; class Actinomycetes; order Mycobacteriales; family Mycobacteriaceae; genus Mycobacterium; species Mycobacterium lacus. Next base: position 3,468,803 of record NZ_AP022581.1, on the reverse strand, counting down.
CGTCTGCGCTCGGGGCAAGCCGCAGCGTACCTGCCAGCAATGTGTTCACGGCCATGGCGAGCGGGCATTTCGACGGGTCGACACGGTTCTTCACAAGCCATGTTCCCGAGATCTACGCTCATTGCCATGAGGCGAATCCTGTTGCGCACGGTTGTGCTTCTGGGATCGTGGGCGATCGGGCTGCTGGTCGCGGCGTGGGTTGTTCCCCAAGTTTCGTTGTCGGTGTTGGGGTTCATCGTCGCCGTGGTGGTGTTCTCGGTAGCCCAGGCGGTCCTGTCGCTGTTGATCCTGAAGTTGCCCCATGGTTATGCGTCGCTGCTGCTTGGCGGCACTGGCCTGGCAATGACCCTCCTCGCGTTGATTCTTGCTTCGGGATTGACTCACGGGCTCACGATTCGCGGCTTTGCGTCCTGGTTGGCCACGACGGTCGTGGTGTGGCTGGTGACAACGGTGGGGGCAATTTCACTGCCCGACCTGTTCGCCCGCGAGGACGCTCGCTCGACCTGACCGAATCGAGGCGACAGACATCAGAGCCCGGCAGGCGCGACACCGTGCAAATTCGGCTGGCGTCCAAAGGCATCCAAAGCGTCTAACGCAACCTTATCCAGCGGGAGCGCATCCCTTTCGCGCCTGGCCCGCGCGAATTCGGCATTTCGGTGGGTCCGCCAACTGGGTAGCATTTTGTTGTCTCGTCCGACGAGAGAGGAGACGTGATGGGAGACACGCATCACGATCCAACGGACTATTCCCGGACCACGCAACCGCACGCCGGCATTGTCATGAAGGACAACTTTTTCTGGCCCGGGTTAATCCTGCTGGTCGTGGCAGTTTTCGGGATGATCAGCACGGCGGTAGCTGCCAGCTACCGACACTACGAGTGGCTCACCACCACGGTGCTGATCGCCGTGCTCGGATCGGTTGCCGGAGCGCTGTGGTTCGTCGTGGAGCATCGCCGTGTGACCCGCCTCGAGGAGCGGTGGTACGCTGCACATCCCGATAACCGGCCGCGCCAGCGCGCTGCATGACGCCAAGACCTAGCCAGGACCCATTGGGAAAGCTGCGTTCACGTGGTGGGGTGGAACGTCGCACCATCAGCCCAATCGTCAGCGACCGGCGGGCTGGCTTCTACTGAACCGCCCCGACCCCTCCGAAATCTCGACGGAAAACCCGCGGCGGGGGTTTTACCGGCGGCTCCGAGCGGGTATCAGTCTCACACCATGATGAGTTCCGGCAGTGATGCGCGAGCGTGGTTGTCCCGCTATCGGGGACGAAATCACCCATGCACCGACATAGATTGCTACTGCCACCAAGATCGACACAACCGGCGTCATCCCGGCTATCGCCGCGGTGCGCCGTCGTCGGCGCGCGCGGAGGGTGCCGGTCACGTCAGCCTCGCCCATAGCGGGTCCACCACCCGGTGGGGATCATGACCAACCGACTCGAACGCGAGGGAAGTGTCGGTCAGATATTGCCGGGAGACCACATGAGTGATGCCGAACTGTGCGCTAACAAGCGCCAGCGGGGCCACCGCGCCGTTGAGCTGCAGGTTGCTGCACGACTGGAGAACCTGGCGATGCTGCGCACCCTGGTGGGAGCGATCGGCACCTTCGAGGATCTGGATTTCGATGCCGTGGCGGACCTGAGGCTGGCGGTGGACGAGGTGTGTACCCGGCTGATCCGCTCGGCCACACCGGATGCCACCCTGTCCGTGGTCGTCGATCCGCGAGACGACGAATTAGTAATCGAGGCTTCCGCGGAATGCGACACCCACGACGTGGTGGCACCGGGTAGCTTCAGCTGGCATGTGCTCACCTCGCTGGCCGACGACGTCGCGACCTTCCACGACGGCAGCCAGCCCGGTGTCACCGGCAGCGTCTTCGGCATCACCTTGACCGCGCGACGGGCGACCCCTGGCCGGTGAAGAACCAGGTGACGGCCAGGTGACTGCGCGTGCTGTCGGTGACTCCGATTCGCGCCCAAATGAGTATGCCGATGTCCCGGAGATGTTTCGCGAGCTGATGACTCTCGCCGCGGACTCACCGGAATTCCACCGCCACCGTGACAAGATCGTCGAGCGATGCTTACCGCTGGCCGATCACATCGCCCGGCGGTTCGAGGGTCGCGGCGAACCACGTGACGACCTGGTTCAGGTCGCGCGCGTCGGATTGGTCAACGCGGTGGTTCGCTTCGACGTCGAAACCGGTTCGGATTTCGTCTCATTCGCGGTCCCGACCATCATGGGAGAGGTTCGACGCCACTTCCGAGACAACAGCTGGTCGGTCAAGGTCCCCCGCCGTCTGAAGGAACTGCACCTGCGGCTGGGCACCGCCACCGCCGATCTGTCGCAGCGCCTCGGCCGGGCGCCCACCGCATCAGAACTGGCTGATGAACTCGGCATGGACCGCACCGAGGTCGTTGAGGGCCTGGTGGCGGGCAGCTCCTACAACACCTTGTCCATCGACAGCGGCGGTGGTGGCGCCGACGACGACGACGCCCGCGCGATCGCGGACACGCTGGGTGATGTGGACGCCGGACTCGAGCGCATCGAAGATCGGGAATCGCTTCGTCCGCTGCTCGACGCGCTACCCGAGCGGCAACGAATGGTGTTGGTACTCAGGTTTTTCGAGTCGATGACACAGACCCAGATCGCCGAGCGGGTCGGCATCTCGCAGATGCACGTGTCCCGACTGCTGGCAAAGTCGCTGGCATGGCTGCGCGACCAGTTGGAGTAGGCCGAGTCTGTGGTAACGGTCTATTTGATCTCGGCGAGGACCGTGCCCTGTGTGATCGCCGCGCCCGCCTCGACCGCCAGTCCGGTGATGGTGCCGTCCTTGTGCGCGGTGACCGGGTTTTCCATCTTCATCGCCTCGAGGACCACCACCAGGTCGCCGACGGCGACCTCTTGTCCTTCCTCGACCGCGACTTTCACGACGGTGCCCTGCATGGGCGCGGTGACCGCGTCGCCGGAGGCGACGGCACCGGAGTGCGCGCCGCGCTTGCGCGGCTTGGGCTTTCGGCGGATAACGCCGACCGAGTCGCAGCCGCCGCCGTTGGATAGCGCCAGGTCGGCAGGCAGCGAGACCTCGAGCCGGCGGCCGTCGACCTCGACGACCACCTTTTGCCGCGGCCGGGCGTCCTCCTCGTCGGGGGGCTCGCCGCCGGTGAAGGGCTCGACGGTGTTGTTCCACTCGGTCTCGATCCAGCGGGTGTGCACCGAGAAGCCGTTCTCGTCGCCGATGAACGCGGGGTCGGACACCACGGCACGGTGGAACGGGATGACGGTTGCCAGGCCCTCCACCTCGAATTCGTCCAGCGCGCGCCGGGCCCGGGCCAGCGCCTCGGCGCGGTTGGCGCCGTGCACGATCAGCTTGGCCAGCATCGAGTCGAACTGGCCACCGATCACCGAGCCGGTCTCCACGCCGGCGTCCAGCCGCACGCCCGGCCCGGCGGGCGGGTGGAACTTGGTCACCGGGCCGGGGGCAGGCAGGAAGTTGCGTCCCGCGTCCTCGCCGTTGATCCGGAATTCGATGGCGTGCCCGCGCGGGGTTGGGTCCTCGGTGAGGTCCAGCTTGTCGCCGTTGGCGATCTTGAATTGCTGCAGGACCAGGTCGACTCCCGAGGTCTCCTCGGTGACCGGGTGTTCGACCTGTAGGCGGGTGTTGACCTCCAGGAACGAGATCACGCCGTCCTGACCGACCAGGAATTCGACGGTGCCCGCGCCGTGGTAGTGCGCCTCTTTGCAGATCCGCTTGGCCGATTCGTGGATCTCCTTGCGCTGCGCGTCGGTCAGGAATGGGGCCGGCCCTTCCTCGACCAGTTTTTGGTGGCGTCGCTGCAGCGAGCAGTCACGGGTGCCGGCGACGACGACGTTGCCGTGCTGGTCGGCGATCACCTGCGCCTCGACGTGGCGTGGCTTGTCGAGGTAGCGCTCCACGTAGCACTCGCCGCGACCGAACGCCGCCGTCGCCTCCCGCACCGCCGACTCGTACAGCTCGGGAATCTCCTCGAGGGTGTGGGCCACCTTCATGCCCTTGCCGCCGCCGCCATGGGCGGCCTTGATCGCGATCGGCACGCCGTGTTTCTTGGCGAAGGCCACCACCTCGTCGGCGTCTTTGACCGGGTCCGGGGTACCGGGCACCAACGGCGCCTGCGCGCGGGCGGCGATGTGACGGGCGGTGACCTTGTCGCCGAGGTCGCGGATCGACTGCGGGCTGGGCCCGATCCAGATCAGGCCGGCGTCGATCACGGCCTGGGCGAAGTTGGCGTTCTCCGCCAGGAACCCGTAGCCGGGGTGGATGGCGTTGGCGCCGGACTTGGCGGCGGCGTCGAGCAGCTTCTCGAAATCCAGGTAGGACTCGGCCGAGGTTTGACCGCCCAGCGCGAACGCTTCGTCGGCCAGCCGCACGTGCGGAGCCTCGGCGTCGGGCTCGGCGTACACGGCCACGCTGGCCAGCCCGGCATCGCGCGCCGCGCGGATCACCCGAACCGCGATCTCGCCGCGATTGGCGACGAGCACCTTGGAGATCCTCGAGCTGGCGTGACTGGCCACGGCGCCTCCTGTGGGACTGGACGTTGCTGCGTCGTTAAGGTCTCTAAGAGAAATTCTTACAAGTCTTGTCGGGGAAGTTTATGCGGCGCACTGCGGGCCCGGCCACGCGGTGTCGCAATTCAACGGTCTTGGGGGTTCTCGCGCAGGTGCCGCTTGATCCGGGCAAGCATGGCCGACATTCCGCGCAACCGCAGCGGGCTGATCAGCGCCGCCAGCCCCAGGTCGGCGTAGAAATCCTCGGGCACCGCCAGGATGGCGGCCGCTGGCTGTTCGTCCAGCCCGGCGGCCAGGATTGAGGCGAACCCACGGGTGGTTGGCGCTTCGGCCGGCGCGCTGAAATGAAGCCGCACCCGATTTGGGTCGTGCGCGTCGACGTGGAGGAACAGCGGGGACTGGCACTCCGGCACCGGCTCCATGGCGGACTCGGCCAGGTCAGCGGGCAAGGCCGGCAACTCGTTCGCGAACTCCAGCAGCAGCCTCAGCTTGTCCTGGCCCTGGACTTCGGCGAAGTCGGACACCACCTCCGCTAGTGGAGCGGGCAGACTCGCGGGCATGGTCATCGCGCCGGCACGGCTCCGGGGCTCTCGCCCGCGACGATAGGCACCCGCACGGTGTTTCCCCACTCGGTCCACGACCCGTCGTAGTTACGCACGCCGGGCTTGCCCAGCAGGTGCGTCAGCACGAACCAGGTGTGGCTCGACCGCTCGCCGATGCGGCAGTACACGATAGTCTTGTCGTCCGGCTTCAGGAAGCCGTAGAGCTTGTCCAACTCCTCACGGCTGCGGAATCGACCGCTCTCGTCGGCGGCCTTGCCCCACGGGATGTGCACCGCCGTGGGGATGTGGCCGGCCCGCAGCGCTCCTTCCTCGGGGTAATCGGGCATGTGCGTGCGTTTGCCGGTGTACTCCTCCGGCGAGCGCACGTCGATCAGCGGCTGGGTGCCCAGGGTCGCCAGGACGTCGTCCCGGAACGCGCGAATCGGGGCGTCGTTGCGCTCCACGACGGGATAGCCGCTAGACGTGTTGGTCGGCACGTCCAGGGTGGTTTCCCGACGCTCGGCGAGCCAAAGGTCCCGGCCGCCGTTCAGGAGCCGCACGTCGGGGTGGCCGAACAGGGTGAAGACCCACAGGGCGTAGGCCGCCCACCAGTTGCTCTTGTCGCCGTAGATCACCACGGTGTCATCGCGCGCGATGCCCTTGCGGTCCATCAATTCGGCGAACTGCTCGCCGGTGATGTAGTCGCGCACCCGCGGGTCGTTGAGGTCGGTGTGCCAATCGATCTTGACGGCGCCGGGAATGTGGCCGACGTCGTAGAGCAGCACATCCTCGTCGGATTCGACGATGACCAGACCGGGTGCGCCCATGTTGGCCGACAACCAGTCGGCGGTTACGAGCCGTTCGGGGTGGGCGTAGGCCGACAGGGTTGGGCTTGGATCTGCGGGTAGCGGCACATAATCGAGCCTACCGCTGGTCCCGAAATCATCATGTGGTCAGTGCTTGCGAACCACCCGTTCTGGCTCGCCCGGATTCCAGACGGTGATGTCCATTGCTGTCGCGGACGTGGCCCGGTCGGCGCTTGCGTGATCGGTCGCGGGCGGTGGTCGGCGGGGTCTGTTAGTATCGAATGTATGTTCGAAGAGGTGATCGCCCACATTGAGGAGCACGTCGAGCGATGCTATCCGTCGACCACTGCGGAGTCGGCGGGGTTGGTGGAGCGGATTTGTGCGGCCGCGCGGGCGGAGAACCGGGCCGCCGCCGCGCAGCTAGTGGCGATCGGGGAGTTGTTCGCCTCTCGGCTCTCGCGCTCTTCGGAGACCGAGGACTGGGCGATCGACACCATGGAGGCGGTGGCCGCGGAGGTGGGTGCGGCGTTGCGGATCAGCCAGGCGCGCGCCGCCGGCCGGCTGCGTTATGCGCGCGCGATGCGTGAGCGGTTGCCCAAGACCGCTGCGGTGTTTGTGGCCGGCGAGATCGACTTTCGGGCGTTTTCCACGATTGTGTTCCGCACCGATCTGATCGTCGACCCCGAGGTGCTGGCGGCGGTGGATGAGTTGGTGGCGCTCAATGTGACGCGCTGGCCCTCGATGACCAGCGCCCGGCTGTCCGGGGCGGTCGATAGGATCGTGGCGAAGGTGGATGCCGATGCGGTGCGCCGGCGTAAGGAGTATCAGGCCGATCGGCAGATCTCGATCGGACAGGACCAAGACGGCCTCTCGCGCATCGACGGCAGCCTGTTCAGCGTCGACGCCCACGCGCTGGACAAGCGGTTGAGCGCGTTGGCGGCCACGGTGTGTGCCCACGATCCGCGCACCCGCGAGCAGCGCCGCGCCGACGCGCTGGGGGCGCTGGCCGCCGGGGCGGATCGGCTGGGCTGTCGCTGCGGGCTCACCGACTGCCCGGCCGCCACCCGCCCGGGCGCGGCCCCGGTGGTGATCCATGTGATCGCCGAACCCGCCACCCTCGAGGGCACCAGCTCGGCGCCAGCCTCGATGGTGGGCGCCGACGGGCTGATCACCCCCGAACTGATCGCCGAGCTCGCCACCTCGGCCAAACTGGTGGCGCTGATCCACCCCGGCGATGCCCCACCCGAGCCCGGGTATGTGCCGTCGAAGGCGTTGGCCGATTTTGTGCGGTGCCGGGATCTGACCTGCCGCTGGCCGGGCTGTGACCAACCCGCGATCCACTGCGATGTGGATCATTCGATCCCCTACGCCGAGGGTGGGCCCACCCATGCGGCCAACCTGAACTGCAAATGCCGAACCCATCACCTTGTGAAGACCTTTTGGGGGTGGCGGGAACGGCAACTGCCCGACGGGACCCTGATTTTCACCTCACCGTCGGGGCACACCCATGTCACCACGCCGGGTAGCGCGCTGTTGTTTCCCAGTTTGTGCCGCGCGGTCGGCGGTATGCCGGCACCGGAGGCCGACCCCCCGCTCGACTACTGCGCCCACCGGACGGCGATGATGCCCAAACGCCGGCGCACCCGCGCCCAAGACCGCGCCCACCGCATCGCCACCGAACGCCGCCACAACCACCACGTCCGCACGGTCGCCCACACCACCCGGCTAGCCCGAAGTTGCGACTGTTGGGTTAGGTGATTTCTTGGGTTTACCTGGGGTTTTGCCGGTTCGGGTGGGTGTTTGTTCTGGCTACGCGGCGATGGTGAGGGGAATGGTGGTGTCGATGAGGTCGAAGGCGCGGCGTTGGTCGGGGGTGGGTTCGGTGAGTTTGTCGATTTCGATGTCGGTGTCGTGGTAGCGGATGCGGTCGCGGGTGAGGGTGCCGAGATGGTCGAGCAGGCCGCGGAAGCTGCGTAGCGGGTTGCCGTCGGCGTCGTGTTTTGTCGAGGCTTTCGCGTTGGCGGCGGCGGAGCGTTGCGCGGGCGCGACCGGGTTGTCGCGCGCCGGTGGTGTTTCGTCGGTGAAGGTCAGCGGCGCCCAGGCCTGCGTAGGTGCCAGACGAGGTAGCAGGCCAGCAGGCAGATCAGCACGTGCGCACGCGCTGATCGAGACGGTGATAGATGGGTCGCAGATCCAGGTCGTCGGCTTTGATGATGCGAAAGTCGCGTTCGATATTGGCCAGGTTCTTGTAGCCGGCGACGACGCCGGCCGCATCGAGGGTGTCGGGGTCAACGCTGGTGCGTAGCACGTAGATGCCATCCAGGGCGGCTTCGGCGTCGATGGCCGCCTGGTTGCGTGCGAAGGTGAAGCTGGTGTCGGTGATGGTGGTGACAAAGTGCTTGTCCACCTTGTATTTTCCGCTGACTTTGCCGAGGGCTTTGCCGATCTCGGCGGCGCCGGACAAGGTGCCGCGGTCCACCCGGTCCTTGATCCGGGCGAGCTCTTTGTCGGTGGCGTCCAGTAGATCGCGGCGTTTGCGGGCACGCTCGGCCGCCAGAGCGGGTTGCGGCAGGCGATGAGCCGTTCGTCGGGGTAGTCGGGGTGGACGATCTCGGCCAGGTCCTGGGTGTCGAACAGGGTCATCTGCAGTGGCCCGTCGTCACGGGCGAGTTTGGCGATCGCCGGTGCCCGCAGCGCGGTGATCCACCCGAAATCGGTTGGGGCGTCGGGGTTGTCGTTGAGTTCGCGCAGCATGCCGATGCGCGCGGAGGTGATCATGCCGCGATCACCCACCAGCACCAGGTCGGTGAGGCCGAAGGTGGCGGGCAGTTCGGCGACGATCTCGGTGAACGCGACCGGGTCGGCGGTATCCCCGCGCACCACCCGCACCGCCACCGGCCGTCCGCCGGGGTCGGTGAGCACCCGTACTCGATCTGCGCGCAGCCCTTCTTGCCGTCGCGGGAATACCCGTGCGCGGCCAGCTCACAACACCGCCCGGTCACCCACGAACTGGTCAGGTCAAACAACGCCATCCGATGCGGGTTTGCTTGCGGGCTCAGGTGTTTGGCGGCCAGTTTGCGCTCGATCGCATCTTGGCGGTGCGCCAGCCAGTCCATCGCCGCGTAGATCTCGTCGGTCGACGCCCCCGCCACGTCCAGATCGACACCCAACGTGGTATCGGGCCACCGTGACAGGGTGGACAGCTTGGACGCTGGGCGGATCACCCGCGAGATGATCAACGCGAACACCACATCGCGTGACCGGCAGGCCGGGCCCAGCAGCGCGGGAAACCCGAGCCGATGCGCCATCGCCGACACCGCGGCCACATGCCCGTGCGGCAGCGAGCGGGTCTTGGTGAACTCGCTGCCCGCCGGGATCAGGGCCTGCCCCTTCAGCGTCGCCTCCAGCGCGGTGATCGAGGCCGCCGGCAGCATCGACAGGTTGGCCACCGTCTCGTTCCGCACTTTGGCGCCGTCGCGAAACGTGCGGCGCAGATACACCGATTCGTAGTCACGCCGCCGCCCCTGCTTATCCACATGAGTCTTCTTGACTCTGACTACGTGGACTTTCCCCATGTTGCGCGGCATACCAAGCATCGTAACCGACCTACCGCGACGATCATCAACACAACACACCAGTATTCTGACTACAAACACCAGGGCTTCAACACCCGAAACGTCAGGTCACATCACACTTCCGCGTCAGAACCCGTCGCAACTTCGGGCTAGCCGAACCCCCCCACCACCCCGGCCCCGCCCCACCCCACACCCACGACGACCCACCACCCTTCTAACCTGGGTTTTGCTGAAACTTGGGTACGCAGACGTTTCACCGACGCACAACGCCACGGTGGCCCCAGAGCCGTCGTTACTCGCCGGCGTTTGCTACCCACAGGGCGGCGACCGACAGCCCCACCCGCTGCAACAGTGATCGCAGAAGTGGCAGGCTCAGGCCGATCACGTTCGACGGATCGCCGTCGATTCGGTCGATGAACCAGCCGCCCAGGCCGTCGAGGGTGAATCCTCCCGCTACCCGCAACGATTCCCCGCTGGCCAGGTACGATGCGAGGTCGTCAGGCGATGGAGTCCCGAAATATACTGTGGTTATTGACGTTTCATCAACACAGTGTGTGATCGTGTTGTCCAGCAACCGGATAACGCAGTGGCCGGTGTAGAGTTGGCCCGCGCGTCCCGCCATCGACTGCCACTGTTGCCGTGCGTCTGCGACGGACTGTGGTTTGCCGTACAACTGGCCGTCGAGGTAGAGCATTGAATCACAACCAACGACAACGCAATCGGCCGCAACTGCGGGGTGCACAGCCGTTGCGACGTCCTCGGCCTTGGCCCGGGCCAGCGCACACACCACGTCACCGGGCGCGATTTGCGAGCTTAGCTCGGCGCCGACCGCGTCCTCGTCGATGCCGGCGACCATCACCAGCGGGTCGACGCCGGCCTGGCGAAGCACCCTGAGCCGACCTGCGGAGGCGGACCCGAGCACCAGCCGGGTCATCGGCGCATGTGGATCATTTCCCGCAGCGTGATGACCTGCCAGCTGAAGGCGGGATAGCGCAGCTTGTCGACCGGAAGGCCCCACCGAGACGGCTCGGGTTCGGCGGCCGGCGGCCGACCGCCGATGCTGCCCAGCACCGCGATCAGCGCCGCCAACTCCTCGTCGGTGGGTTGGCCCTTGAGTATCTCGACGTGAGGCTCGTACGGGTTGTTGGTCACAGCGGAATGTTCCCGTGCTTCTTGGGGGGCAGCTGTGCGATCTTGCGTTCCAGCAGGCGCAGCGCCGTGCCGATGTAGCCGCGGGTATGCGACGGCGGGATCACCGCGTCGACGTATCCGCGTTCAGCGGCGACGTAGGGGTTGACCAGCGTGTCCTCGTACTCCTGCTGCAACTGCAGCCGCAGCGCATCAACATCGTCGCCCTTCTGGGCGGCCTCGGCCAGCTGCTGGCGGTATACGAAGCCGACAGCGCCCGAGGCCCCCATCACGGCGATCTGCGCCGTCGGCCAGGCCAGGTTCACGTCGCAGCCCATGTCCTTGGAACCCATCACGCAGTAGGCGCCGCCGTAGGCCTTGCGGGTAATAACCGTGATCTTCGGGACGGTCGCCTCCCCATAGGCGAAGAGCAGCTTGGCGCCACGCCGGATGATGCCGTTGTATTCCTGGTCGGTGCCCGGCAGGAAGCCCGGAACGTCCACGAGCATCACGATCGGGATGTTGAAGCAGTCGCAGGTCCGCACGAACCGCGCCGCCTTCTCCGAGGCGTTGATGTCCAGGCAGCCGGCGAAATGCGTCGGCTGGTTGGCAACAATCCCGACCGGCCGGCCCTCGATACGACCGAACCCGACCACGATGTTCTGCGCATAGCCGGCTTGGATTTCGAGGAATTCGTCCTCGTCGAGGATGCGAGTGATCACCTCGTGCATGTCATAGGGCTGGTTGGGCGAGTCCGGGATCAAGGTGTCCAGCTCGAGGTCCTCGGCGGTGAGGTTGTCTTCAACGGACCCCGTCGGGGCCGCGACCTGATAGCGCGGCGCATCGGTGAAGTTGTTGGGCGGCAGGTAGCTCAGCAGCTCGCGAATGTAGTCGAAGGCGTCATGCTCGCCCGACGCGACGTAGTGCGCGGTGCCCGACTTGGCCATGTGGGTGTGCGCACCGCCGAGCTCCTCCATGGTGACGTCCTCACCGGTGACGGTCTTGATGACGTCCGGTCCGGTGATGAACATCTGGCTGGTCTGGTCGACCATCACCACGAAGTCGGTCAGCGCGGGGGAGTAGACGTGCCCCCCGGCGGCGGCGCCCATGATCAGCGAGATCTGCGGGATGACGCCCGAGGCCAGGATGTTGTTGCGGAAGATGCGGCTGTAGAGGCCCAGCGAGACGACGCCCTCCTGGATGCGCGCGCCCGCGCCGTCGTTGATGCCGATGAGGGGCCGACCGGTCTTGATCGCCAGCTCCTGGACCTTGACGATCTTCTCGCCGTACACCTCGCCCAGGCTGCCGCCGAACACCGTGGCGTCCTGACTGAAAATGCACACGTCGCGCCCGTCGATGGTGCCGTAGCCGGTGACCACGCCGTCGCCGACGGGGCGGTTGCTTTCCAGCCCGAAATTGGTGCTGCGGTGCTTGGCCAGCGCATCCAGCTCGACAAACGAGTCCTCATCCAGCAGCGCGTAGATTCGCTCACGCGCCGTCAGCTTGCCCTTGGCATGGACCTTGTCGACAGCGGCCTCGCCGACCGGGTGCAGCGACTCTTCCCGGCGCCGATGTAGCTCCGCCAGCTTGCCCGCGGTGGTGTGGATGTCGATGGTGTGTTCGGCGGCACGCTCGGCGGTATGGTCGGTAACGCTCGTCATGGGAGTCGATGGTATCGGCAACCGCTGGGCGTGCCTCTTTAGGCTGGGGCGATGGACCGTGATCGGCTCAGGCTGCCCCTGGACGAACACTCATTGCGTGATGAGCTGATCGGCACCGGAACGGGGTGGCGGCAACTCGACGTCGTCGCGCAGACCGGTTCCACCAACGCCGACCTGCTGGCCCGCGCGGCGGCGGGGGTCGATATCGGCGGCGCGGTGCTGATTGCCGAGCACCAGACCGCCGGGCGTGGGCGCCACGGCCGCGGATGGACGGCCACCCCGCGGGCGCAGATCACGATGTCGATCGGTGTGTGTGCCGCCGACGTGCCGGTGGACGCGTGGGGCTGGCTGCCGCTGGCCGCCGGTGTGGCGGTCGTCGACACCGTGAGCCCGCTGATCGAAGGCGCCGGGATGGAAGCGGGACTCAAGTGGCCCAACGACGTGCTGGCCGGGGGCGGCAAGCTCGCGGGGATCCTGGCCGAGGTGGCGCGGCCCGTCGTGGTAATCGGGTTGGGGCTCAACGTCACCCAGTCTCCCGAGGAGGTCGATGTTCCCGGGGCGACCTCGCTGCTCGACCTTGGTGTGGCGGCACCCGATCGGGACCGGCTGGTCGGGGGGCTCCTGCGTGACCTCCGGTTACGGATCGCCCAGTGGCGAAGCGCCGACCCACAACTGGCGGCCGACTACCGGGCGCGCTGCCTGACGATCGGGTCGCGGGTGCGCGCTCAGCTGCCCGGCGGCAACGAATTCGTCGGGATCGCGCGCGGCATCGACGACCAGGGGCGGCTGTGCCTAGCGACGGACGTGCAAACCATGGTGATTTCCGCCGGTGACGTGGTGCATTTGCGTTAGCTTTGCTCGGCCGGCGGCTAAGGTCGCGAAGATGAGCTATCCCGATAACGCACTGGCCAAAGGCGAGCGGGTCGTCCTGCATCGCCACCCGCACTGGAAGCGGTTGATCTCGCCGGTGCTGGTGCTAATCCTGGTGACCGGGCTGGCCGCGTTGGGATCTGGGTTCGTCAACTCGACGCATTGGCAACAGATCGCCAAGAATGTGATCTACGGAGTCATCTGGGGGATCTGGCTGGTGATCGTCGGCTGGCTCACGCTGTGGCCGTTCCTGAGCTGGCTGACGACACATTTCGTGGTCACCAACCGGCGGGTGATGTTTCGCCACGGTGTGCTCACCCGCAGCGGGATCGACATCCCGCTGGCGCGGATCAACAGCGTGGAATTTCGGGACAAGCTTTTCGAACGGATGTTTCGCACCGGGACGCTGATCATCGAGTCCGCGTCTCAAGATCCGCTGGAGTTCTACAACATTCCGCGCCTGCGTGAGGTGCACGCGCTGCTGTATCACGAAGTTTTCGACACGCTGGGTTCCGAGGAGTCGCCCAGCTGAGCGAACCGGTTGGCCCGGCTGCGCCAGCCGCGCAGCAGGGTGACGTTGCCACCCTCGAATGTGTCCTCGAAGACTTCCGCGATGCCGCCCGCGGTGAGGGCGGATTCCAGGGCCTTGTCGGGATTGCGGGCGAACTCGTCGGGAAAGACCCACCGGCGGAACGCCCAGAAGCGGAACGCCATCTGCAGCAGGTTGCCAATGATGTAGGCGGAGATGAAGTCCGCGATGTTTTCCACGGTCAGCGACACCGTAGGCACCCGCAGCTGCAGGACGTAGCTGGAGATCCACAGCGGCGCCATGCTGAGCAGCACCCCGACGCCGCTGAACGCGAAGAACAGCAGCGCCTCGTGATGGCGCTCGCGGCCGCCGCGGTCGCGGAAGCTCCATTCCCGGTTCAAGACGTACGACGCGATGACCGCGACGATGCCGGCGATGACCTTGGCGGTGACCGGTTTGGGTTCGAGGATCGTCAGCTTGAGGGTGTAGAAAATCGCCGAGTCGATGACGAATGTGGTGCCGCCGACGATGGCAAACTTGATGAGCTCGTGATGGCGCTCTGCGTAGGGCTGGACCACCCCGGGTAGGCGCGCGATCGTGGCATCGGCAAAGGACACAACACGTCAGTGTACGGACGTAGGCAAAATTGACGCAAAATGGTACGCGGCGAGAACGAGTGCGGCCGCCAAACACGCCGCGCGCGCGCCATGAAACCATGATGGCCGTGTCGATCATGCGCACCCCCGTCGTTGCGATGGTCGGCGGCGGTCAACTTGCCCGCATGACCCATCAGGCCGCGATTGCGCTCGGCCAGAGCCTGCGGGTGCTCGCTGCCGCCGACGACGATCCCGCCGCGCAGGTCACCCCCGATGTGGTGATCGGCGCGCACACCGATCTCGAAGACCTGCGCCGCGTCGCCGCCGGAGCCGATGTGCTGACCTTCGACCATGAGCACGTGCCGACCGAGCTGTTGGACAAGCTGGTCGCCGAGGGCGTCAACGTGGCACCACCGCCGCAAGCGCTCGTGCACGCCCAGGACAAGCTCGTCATGCGTCGGCGGCTGGAAGAGCTCGGCGCCCCGGTGCCGCGCTACGTCGGCATCGAAAGCGCCGCCGGGCTCGAGGATCTGGACGCCCTGGCTCGGCGCGTGCAGGGCCCGATGGTGGTCAAGGCGGTCCGCGGCGGCTACGACGGCCGAGGCGTGCGGATGGCGCCTGATCTGGCGCACGCCCGTGAGATCGCACGCGGATACCTCGCCGAGGGGATCCCGGTGCTGCTGGAGGAGCGGGTGGAACTGCGTCGCGAACTGTCGGCATTGGTGGCGCGATCGCCGTTGGGCCAGGGCGCGGCATGGCCGGTGGTCGAAACCGCACAGCGGGACGGGATCTGCGTGCAGGTGACTGCCCCCGCGCCCGCGTTGCCCGACGAAGTCGCTGCCGCGGCGCAGCAGCTGGCGTTGCGGTTGGCGGCCGAACTTGGTGTCGTCGGCGTGCTCGCGGTCGAGCTGTTCGAGACCAGCGAGAGCGCACTGTTGGTCAACGAGCTCGCGATGCGGCCGCACAACTCCGGACACTGGACCATGGACGGGGCTCGCACCAGCCAATTCGAGCAGCATCTGCGCGCGGTGCTGGATTATCCGCTAGGCGACACCGCCGCCATTGTTCCGGTGACGGTGATGGCCAACGTGCTGGGCGCCCCGCGGCCCCCGGCGATGACCCTCGACGAGCGGTTGCACCACTTATTCGCACGGATGCCGGACGCCCGGGTGCACCTCTATGGCAAGGCCGAACGGCCGGGTCGCAAGATCGGGCACATCAACCTTCTCGGCGACGATGTCGGCCAGCTGCGTGAACGCGCCGAGCTGGCGGCGCACTGGTTGTCACACGGGCAGTGGACGGACGGATGGGAGCCGCATGGCTGAGCAGCCGCGGGTCGCGGTGATCATGGGCAGCGACAGCGACTGGTCGGTGATGGCCGACGCCGCCGAGGCGCTGGACGAGTTCGGCATCCCGAACGAGGTTCGGGTGGTCTCGGCGCATCGCACGCCGGCCGTGATGTTCGACTACGCGCGCAGCGCGGCCGACCGCGGCATCGAGGTGATCATCGCCGGAGCCGGCGGGGCCGCGCACCTGCCCGGCATGGTCGCTGCGGCGACACCGCTGCCGGTGATCGGGGTGCCGGTGCCGCTGGCTCGGCTGGACGGCCTCGACTCGCTGCTGTCGATCGTGCAGATGCCGGCGGGAGTTCCGGTGGCTACGGTGTCGATTGGCGGCGCGCGCAACGCCGGCCTGCTGGCGGTGCGGATTCTGGGATCGTCCGACCCGCAGCTGCGGGCGCGGATCGTCGCGTTCTCGGACCAGCTGGCCGATGCGGTGCGGGCCAAGGACGCCGCGCTGCAGGAGCGTCGGAGTAAGTTAACCGGCGACTAATGTCGAATTGTCTGACTCTCCCCCGCACGCGGGTGGTGCCCCCCATGGCGGACCGCGAGCGGTCGCAACGTCGTCAGACGAAAAGGAGGTCATGATGGTTGGTTGGGCCGGCAACCCCACGTTCGACGTGTTCAAGCTGCCCGAGGAGCACGACGAGTTGCGGGCGGCGATCCGCGCGCTGGCGGAAAAGGAAATCGCTCCGTACGCGGCTGACGTGGACGAGAAAGCCCGGTTCCCAGAGGAAGCACTAGTGGCGCTCAATTCCTCCGGTTTCAACGCCGTGCACGTGCCCGAGGAGTACGGCGGTCAGGGCGCGGACTCGGTGGCCGCCTGCATCGTGATCGAGGAAGTGGCGCGCGTCGACGCGTCTGCCTCGTTGATCCCCGCAGTCAACAAGCTCGGCACCATGGGCCTTATCCTGCGGGGTTCCGAAGAGCTGAAGAAACAGGTCTTGCCGTCGCTGGCCTCCGAAGGGGCGATGGCGTCGTATGCGCTGAGTGAGCGCGAAGCCGGCAGCGACGCGGCGTCCATGCGGACCCGCGCCAAGGCCGACGGGGACGACTGGATTCTCAACGGCGCCAAGTGCTGGATCACCAACGGCGGCAAGTCGACCTGGTACACGGTGATGGCGGTCACCGATCCGGACAAGGGCGCCAACGGCATCTCGGCATTCATGGTGCACAAGGACGACGAAGGGTTCATCGTTGGTCCCAAGGAAAAGAAGCTGGGCATCAAGGGCTCGCCGACCACCGAGCTGTACTTCGAGAACTGCCGCATCCCCGGCGATCGGATCATCGGCGCGCCGGGTACCGGCTTCAAGACCGCGCTGGCGACGTTGGACCACACCCGCCCGACGATCGGCGCCCAGGCCGTCGGGATCGCCCAGGGCGCGCTGGACGCTGCCATCGCCTACACCAAGGAGCGCAAGCAGTTCGGCGGATCGATCAGCAGCTTCCAGGCCGTGCAGTTCATGCTGGCCGACATGGCGATGAAGGTGGAGGCGGCGCGGCTGATGGTCTATACCGCCGCCGCGCGCGCCGAACGCGGCGAGCCGGACCTGGGTTTCATCTCGGCGGCGTCGAAATGCTTCGCCTCCGACATGGCGATGGAGGTCACCACCGACGCCGTGCAACTTTTCGGCGGCGCGGGTTATACCACCGACTTCCCCGTCGAGCGCTTCATGCGCGACGCCAAGATCACCCAAATCTACGAGGGCACCAATCAGATTCAGCGCGTGGTGATGTCGCGGGCATTGCTGCGCTGATTCTTGTTGTCGGTAGCGGGACAGTACGGTACTGGGCTGTACTGCCATAGCGGCTCTATCGTGGACGTGTGACCCAGATTGCCGATCGCGCCGCGCAGTCCTCGCCGTGGTCGCCGCGCGAGGCCGAGTTGCTCGAGGTGACGCTGCGGCTGCTGCAGCAACACGGGTATGACGGGTTGACGGTGGATGCGGTCGCGGCGACCGCCAAGGCCAGCAAGGCCACGGTGTACCGGCGTTGGAAGTCGAAAGCCGAGCTGGTGTTGGCCGCGTTCGTCGAGGGCATCCGCCAGGTCGCTCTCCCGCCCGATACCGGCACGCTGCGCGGCGACTTGCTACGGGTGGGGGAGCTGGTGTGCGAGCAGGCGCGCCAGCATTCCAGCACCATGCGCGCGGTGCTTGTCGAGGTGTCGCGCAACCCCGCACTCAACGACGTCATGCAGCATCAGTTTCTCGATCAGCGCAAGGCGTTGATCCAACACATCCTGCAGCAGGCCGTAGAGCGCGGCGAGATTGATCCGGCCGCGATCGGGAACGAACTCTGGGACCTGCTGCCCGGCTACCTGATATTCCGGTCCATCATCGCGAACCGGCCGCCCACCAAGCACACCGTGCAAGCCCTGGTCGACGACGTCGTCCTGCCCAGCCTCACCCGTATCACCAAGTAACCGTCCAGCCGCTGCCCAGCCGCGCGTTTGGATGTGCACGCCAGCGTTCCTTGTGATGTCCGGTCCCGTACCGTACTGTTATAGCCGTCGGTTTCCCGCTCCAAGCGCAAGACATGATGCCCTCGCACAAGTGGTGTGCCACCGGTCGTCGAAAGGCTAACGGGTGAAAGGGATTTCGATCCTCCGGCTGGCGAGACGGTGGTGGATGCTGCTGGTCGCGGTGGTCGTGGTCGCCGCCGCGGGGTTCGGTGTCTATCGGCTGCATGGAATCTTCGGTTCGCACAACACCACGTCGACTGGCGGCGCCATCGCGAATGACATTGTCCCGTTCAACCCCAAGCGCATCACTCTGGAGGTCTTTGGCAACCCCGGCGCGGTTGCGACCATCAACTACTTGGACATCAACGTCACACCGCAGCAAGTCCGCAACGCGACCCTGCCGTGGTCGTTGACCATGGTGACGACACAACCAGGTGCGTTCACCAACCTTGTGGCGCAAGGCAATAGCGATTCCCTGGGCTGCCGCATCACTGTGGACGGTGAAGTCAAGGACGAAAGGATCGTCAACAAAGTGAACGCCTATACCTTCTGCCTGGTGAAATCCGCATGAGCAACCATCACGTCTCCCGATCGTCCCTGGCACACTCCATCCGCCGGCTTTCGGTGCCGATCCTGCTGTTTTGGGTGGGTCTGGCCGCCGTCACGAACATCTTGGTACCGAAGTTGGAGGACGTGGCGAAAGCGCATAACGTGTCCCTGCAGTCCGCGGATGCGCCGTCCCTACAGGCAATGCATCGCATGGGCAAAGTGTTCCGCGAGTTCGATTCCGACAGTGCGGCGATGATCCTGTTGGAAGGCGACAAGCCCCTTGGCGACGACGCCCACCGGTTTTACAACACCCTGGTTCACAGGCTCGAACAAGACACCAAACATGTCCAGCACGTCCAGGACTTCTGGGGGGACCCGCTGACGGCGGCGGGCTCACAAAGCAACGACGGCAAGGCCGCATACGTTCAGGTCTACCTTGCCGGTAATCAGGGCGAGGCTAAGTCAATCGAGTCCGTCGACGCCGTCCGCGACATCGTCGCAAACACGCCACCACCGCCCGGCATCAAGGCCTACGTCACCGGCGCGGCGCCGCTCATCACGGATCAGTTCGAGGTGGGCAGCAAGGGAATCCTCAAGGTCACCTTGGTGACTCTGCTGGTGATCGCGGTGATGTTGTTTTGGGTCTACCGCTCCGCCATCACCATGATCCTCGTGCTGCTCATGGTCCTCATCGAGTTGGCCGCGGCCCGTGGATTCGTCGCTGTTCTCGGCAACTACGGGCTCATCGGACTTTCGACGTACTCGACCAATCTGCTCACGCTACTGGTCATTGCCGCCGGCACGGACTACGCGATATTTTTCCTAGGCCGTTATCACGAGTCGCGCCACGCGGCACAGGATTCCGAAACTGCCTTCTACACCATGTACCGTGGGACCGCCCACGTGATCTTGGGCTCAGGTTTAACCGTCGCCGGCGCGGTGCTCTGTCTGAGCTTTACCCGACTGCCGTATTTCCAAAGCCTGGGCGTTCCCGCCGCAACGGGCATTCTCGTCTCACTGGTGGCCGCGCTCACCCTGGTCCCGGCCGCGCTGACCGTCGGCAGTCATTTCGGTCTCTTCGAACCCAAACGAATGATGAGGACCCGGGGATGGCGGCGTATTGGCACCGCCATCGTCCGCTGGCCCGCACCCATCTTTGCGGTCACGTGCGCGGTCGCCATCGTCGGCCTGCTCGCTCTGCCGGGATACAACACCAGCTACGACGCCCGCTCCTACATGCCGACCACTGCCCCGGCCAATATCGGTTACGCGGCCGCGGAACGACACTTTTCTGCGGCCCGGCTGAATCCCGAACTGCTGATGATCGAAACCGATCACGACATGCGTAACCCGGCCAACATGCTCGTCCTCGAAAGGGTGGCGAAAGCGATCTTCCACCTCCCCGGCATCTCCCTGGTGCAATCGATGACTAGGCCCTTGGGAACCCCGATCGAGCACACCTCGATACCGTTTCAGATCAGCGCGCAAAGCACCGGCCAGGTGGAGAACTTGACATACCAGCGAGACCGGGCGAACGACTTGCTGACACAGGCCGGCGAGCTTCGGAAAACGATCAACATTCTGGAGCAACAGCTTGCTCTGCAGCAGCAGCTCGCCGCGGCCACGCACGCCGAGACCCAAAGCTTTCACGACACGATCGCCACGATCAATGACCTGCGCGATAAGATCGCCAATTTCGACGACTTCTTTAGGCCGATTCGCAGTTATTTCTACTGGGAACGGCACTGCTACGATATCCCCGTCTGCTTCGCGTTGAGAAACGTCTTTGACGCCGTCGACGGTATTGACCAGCTCAGCGAACAGTTCCAAAATCTCACCGCAACATTGGACAAATTGGATGCGGTCCAGCCGCAACTAGTCGCGCTGCTCCCGGAACAGATCGCCAGTCAGAGGAAAAACCTGGAACTGGTCCTGTCCAGCTACGCCACCAACTCCGGGATCAACGCACAGACGCAGGCTATGACCGACAACGCGACCGCCCTCGGCCAAGCCTTTGACGCCGCCAAGATGGACGATTCCTTCTACATGCCTCCAGAGGCTTTCGACAACCCGGAATTCAAGAGGGGTCTAAAACTGTTCCTCTCGCCGGACGGCAGGGCCGCACGGATGATCATCTCCCATGAAGGCGATCCCGCTACGCCGGAGGGCATTTCGCATATCGACCCGATCCGCAACGCCGCGCGCGAGGCAGTGAAGGGCACCATCTTGGCGGGCTCGAACATCTATTTGGCCGGTACCGCCGCGACGTACAAGGACATCCAGGACGGCGCCAAATACGATCTGATGATCGCGGGAATAGCCGCGCTGAGCCTGATTCTGCTCATCATGATGATCATCACGCGAAGCCTGGTTGCCGCGATCGTCATTGTGGGCACGGTAGCGCTTTCGTTGGGTGCCTCTTTTGGGCTCTCCGTGCTGGTTTGGCAGGATATTCTCGGCATCAAGTTGTATTGGATCGTGCTTGCCCTGGCCGTCATAATCCTCTTGGCGGTGGGCTCCGACTACAACCTGCTGTTGATCTCCCGGTTCAAGGAGGAAGTCGGAGCCGGACTAAAGACAGGCATAATCCGTGCGATGGGCGGCACCGGCGCGGTGGTCACTTCCGCGGGCCTGGTATTCGCCGCTACCATGTCGTCCTTCATCGTCAGCGATTTGCGGGTGCTCGGCCAGATAGGAACCACCATCGGCCTCGGGCTGCTCTTCGACACGCTGATCGTGCGTTCGTTCATGACGCCGTCCATCGCTGCGCTTCTCGGGCGCTGGTTCTGGTGGCCGCAAAGAGTTCGCCCGCGCCCCGCGAGCAAGATGCTTCGGCCTTACGGCCCGCGTCGCGCGGTTCGTGAACTTCTCGGTTACGTGCCGACGGACTCGTCAGGGCATACGATGCCGTCCTGACGCACCTCGTACACGCGTGCGGTCGAAATGTCGAAGAAAATACCGACGACCTGCACCTCATCGGACGCGACCGCGGAAGCCAGAATCGGGTGGCGGGTCAGCCTTTCCACCTGAATGGCGACGTTGACGATGCTGAGCTGGTCGGCTTCCGGGTAGCCGCTGGCCTCCGCGCTCCGGCGTGCCGGATGGTGATCCTGGTAGGCGACGAGACTGTCGCGGGCATTCTCCAGCCAACGACCCATGGGCGTCGCCGCGTCCGCGGCACCCTCCAGTAGCGCCGTCATCGCGCCGCACGACGAATGTCCGCAGACGACAACCGAACTGACACCGAGCTCGTTGACGGCAAAGTCGAGAGCGGCGTCGACCGATCGGTCGGCCGGATCGGGCGGCACCAGGTTGCCGAAGTTGCGCACGGTGTACAGGTCGCCAGGGCCGCTGGCGGTGATGACGTTGGGCAGTATCCGTGAGTCGGCACAGGTGAGGAACAGCTCATACGGGTTCTGCGAATCGGTGAGCCCGGCGATGTGCGAGTGCAACATGGCGGCACCGTTGCGGTGGTACTCATCGATGCGGTCCAGAACCGAAGTGTTGGCATCGCCGCGGTGATTGCCACGCGCCGACCGCCATGGAACCAGTCCTATCGGTTCGGACGCGAAGTGGCGCTTCGGCGGTCCAATGTGCGCGTGGTGTAGCTTCGCGGGCGACGTTTCGACGATCGCTACGACTCCGCCCCTCGTCTGGTGGGCGCGTCGCCAGTCGGAAATGGCTTCGGAGACAGAGTCATCGATGTAGTCCGCGTTGAGGTTGAGCGTCACCTCCGAGCCCTCGGGCAGCTTCGACAACACGGTGGTCAGGCGGGGCAGAAGCAAGAAGCTCAACGTGCCATCGATATCGACCCGCCACTGCCTGGACTGCTCGCCGCCAACCGGTTTGACCTCGACGGGCGCGCGTACCACCCGCACCAGGAGGAATACCACCGCGACGGCAAGTCCAATGGCCACACCCTCCAGCAGGTTGAGGAACACCACCGAGACTATGGTGATGGCGTAGATCGCGAAATTGCCGGTGCGCCAGGCCAATTTGATGTGAGCCAGCTTGATGAGCTGGGCACCGATCACGATGAGCAGGCCGGCCAGCGCCGCCTTGGGAATGAGTTCCACCAAATTGGTGAACAGTGACGCGAACAGCAGGACCCACACACCGTGCAGGATCGACGACATCCGGGTGCGAGCGCCGGCGGCCACATTGGCCGAGCTGCGCACGATGACACCGGTGATCGGCAGCCCACCGAGCAATCCGGACACCACGTTCGCGCTGCCCTGCCCGATTATTTCCCGGTTGAAGTCGGTGCGCGGACCCTGGTGCAGCTTGTCGACACCGACCGCGCACAGCAGCGATTCGACGCTGGCGATCAGCGCGATCGTGAGGGCACCGAGCGCTATCGCGCTGATCTCGTGGGTCCACGGCTGCCCCCCCGGGGACGTTTCGGGCAGCCTGGGCAAGCCGATGGCCTCGAAGAAGTTGCCGGAGAGGTTGATTCGTTCGGTGTCTAGCCCCACCGCCATCGTTAGCGCGGTCGCCGCCACGATGGCCACGAGTGGGCCGGGAATGGTTCGCAGCTTCGCGGGCAGCCTCGACCACACCACCAAAATGGCGATGACCGTTCCGCCAACGATCACTTCGTGCAGTTCGTGATGGAGGATCCCGTCCGGCAACGCCACGATGTTTTTCCACGCCGAGCTGTGCGACGTACCACCCATCAGCACATGAACCTGCTGCAAGGCGATGGTGATGCCGATGCCCGCCAGCATGGCGTGCACCACGACTGGTGCGATGGCCAGCGCAGCGCGCGCCATCCGGCTCAGGCCGAACACGATCTGCAGTGCGCCCGCGCCAATGGTCATCAGGCACAACATCGGCCAACCGAGCTCGTCGATCAGCCCGGCGACCACCACGGTGAGACCCGCAGCCGGACCGCTGACCTGAAACGGCGACCCGCCAATTGCCCCGGCGACAATGCCGCCCACTACCGCGGCGATGAGACCAGCCATCAGCGGAGCCCCGGACGCGATGGCGATCCCCAGCGAGAGGGGCAGCGCGACAAGGAAGACGACGAGCGACGCGGGGACGTCGTGCCGCAAATTAGCCAGGATTGACCGAGATTTGGACGAATCGACGGAGTTCTTGACAGTGGCGATCATATTTTGAGTCCTCGAGACCGGTCAACAAGGCCGTCGGCGCGCGGTCCGCTAGGGCACGTTGACGACGCTTCATGACCGGCTTGAACGTGGTGCGTCAATCGGGTGTTCAGCCGGGCATCGAGACAGGCGAAATGGCGGGCAGCAATTGCCGCCCGCCACCAGGCACGCAATGCCATCTTGCCCGATGGCCACGTCGATTCGACGAGCCCGGGTGCGGATTCATCGGCGATTCAAAGAATGGACACTCCAAGCCGCCGAGCTCGAGGCGGCCAAGTGGGTCACGGGGCGAGGGCAGTTCCCGCCGCTTGCAGGTCGGCACCGAGCAAGGTCAAAGGGAAGGTGAGGTTGCTACTTCCCAGAGACACCGCCGTCCCAGCGGCATACAGACCCGCGCCCGCGACATTCAACGCGGCACCGGTGACGTCGCCCGAGCGGAGAGCTGAGACCGCCGCGCTGCCGTCGGTCGTGATCACGGTCCGCGCAGCATTGAGCTCTGACTCGTTGAAAGCGCGCTGGCTAGCCACTGTGGACTGGGTGCACGATGCCACGGCGTTGAGCGCATCGGTTACCGCATCAAATGAGTTCTGGAGTGATTTCTGCAGAGTGTCCCGGGTTGAGGTGGCAAGGGAGGCCAGCACGGCCACGAACGCCAGAATGGCGCCATATTCGGTGACACCCTGCGCAGGCGCGACGACCCCAGGCGCCTGTTCCCACGGCGACAACTGCGCGGCCACCGCCGCAGCCTCGCCGTGGTAATCGACCATCACGCTCACATCCTGGGCCCACATCTCCTCGTATTCGGCCTCGGTGGCCGCTATCGCCGGGGCATTTTGTCCGAACAGATTCCAGATCACCAGGGACACCAGCTCGCTGCGGTTGGCCGCCACCGAAACCGGATGCACGACGGCCGCCCGGGCCGCCTCGTAGACGGCCGCCGCCGCCTTCGCCTGCGCCGACGCGGCCCCGGCCCGGTCCGCCGCCGTGCTCAGCCACCGCGCGTACGGCACGGCCGCGGCCGCCATCGCCATCGATGCCGGACCTTGCCACGACGAACCCGCCAGCACTGAGATCAGCGACGAAAACGAGCCCGCCGCCGAGCCCAACTCGGCGGCCAACCCATCCCAGGCCGACGCGGCGTCTAGCATCGGCCCCGAGCCCGCGCCGCTGTACATCAGCGCCGAATTCACCTCCGGCGGCGCCACCACAAAATTCATCGCACCCGACCCTTCCTGGCTGGCTAACCTTGCCTATCGGCCAATCGCGGCGGGGGCCACGATGATCGGTGAGCCGCGCAGCGCCAACAACGCCCCGGTGTGACGTTCGTCGGTCGCGCCCCCGCGCGGACGAACGTCACCGCTTTGCCCGCTCGCCCGGACCACACCATGTCGCGCCTCCGCCAACGACACTCGCCACGTTGCTGAAGGGATCGAGCAACGGACGCCCAACTCTACTAGCGGCCGCGGCTCAAAACGCACGTTTTCACCACATCTGATCAGGCGCCAACGCGCATATGCCGCTTGCGGAACCTCGGCCTGAACTGGTGCCGCTGCGCCGATCAGGAAGCGGTTCCCCGAGCGGTCAGGAACACGTCGTTGTGTTGACCCGGGGCCGGTGGGGGTTCGGTGACCACGGCGTCGAAGCTGGAGTAGCGCGCCGGTGTGCGGATCACCGTGACTGCGTCATCCCCGCTGCCAACTTCCACGGCGAGGTCGTTCTCAGCGAACAGCGGGGTGTCGACGACTTGTTTCCAGGTGTAGGGAAGGCAGGCCATCAGGCCGCCTTCGTGCAACAGCCCGACCCATTCGGCGGCGGTTTTGGCGGCCAGCGCCGACTGCAGTTCTTCGGTCAACTCGGGGTAGTTGAGCGCCCGCGCACGTTGGTCGATGAATCGCTCGTCGTCGAGGAGATCGGTCCGGCCGATGATCTGACACAACTTCTGCCAGTGCTTGGGCACATACGCGCTGATGACGATCCATCCGTCAGCGGCCCGGAACGCGTCCGACGGCTGGGTGGCAAAGCCAACTCCCTTGCGCCGCTTAGCTTTCGGTGGCAGTTCCGAATTCGACTGATCGCCGGTGGGCTTGTTCAGGTGCATGGTCAGCTGGTTGGCTTGCAGGCCCACCGCGACGTCGTACATCGCGACCCGGACGATGTCGGCCACCCCGTGCCGCTCGCGGTTGAGCAGTGCGGCCAGCACCGCCTCGGCCAGCACGTGACCGCTGGCGTTGTCGACGAGTTGGAACGGAATGATCTGCGGCTTGCCGTCCGGTGTGGGCATCCCGGTGGTCATGCCGGCCTCCGCGGCGACCATCAGATCGACGCCCGGCCGGGTGCCCTCCGGGCCGTTGCCGCCGAAAGCGCTCAGGCGCGCATAGATCAGTTTGGGGTTGCGGGACCGCAAGTCGCCGGGACCCAGGCCCATTCGTTCCATGACCCCAGGGCGAAATCCTTCCAGCACGACGTCGGCGGTGTCGGCCAGTCGCAGTATCTGTTGCCTGGCCTCGTCGGTGGTCAGGTCCACCGCCACCGACTTCTTGCCCCGGTTGTTGGGCAGAAAGTATGTGGCGAGCGGTGGGCGTCCGGGAAGAACTGAGGTGATCTGCCGGGCGGCCTCACCGCCGGGCGCCTCGACCTTGATGACCTCGGCGCCCAGGTCGGCCAGCACCTGTCCGGCCAGCGGCCCGGCCACGTTCTGGGTGAAATCGAGAACCCGAAATCCGTCAAGTGGCCTGGGGGCGTTGCTGTTTGGCATGCTGGGGCCTTTCTTTCAAGCTGCCTTGTGCAATACCGCGGTGCAGTAGTAGTTCTTGCCCGACGGGGCGTCGTCGTCGGTTAACAACTGATTCAGTGAAGTGCGAGCGGAGCGCCTGCCGCAGTGCTCCAGGTGGGTCGCTATGTCGTTGCGGTCGCTAGCAAAGCCCAAATTGTCGAGTTCAATGTCGAGTCCGTTTTCGCGCCACGTGTGTGTGGCGCCATTCAAACCGTGTTGGTGGGCGGAGATATTCAGGAAGACTTCGGCCACCAGCCGGCTGCCGTCGGCGCTGAGCGCGGTGATGTTGTCCAGCAACCGGTCCTGGGCCTGCGGCGGAAGGAACCCGAGCAGGCCCGCGGCGGTCCATGCGGTCAGCCGCCCGTGGTCGAAACCCCTGTCACGAAGCGCGCCCGGCCAGTCGCGTCGCGGGTCGATCGGGACGGTGCGCAGCTCGGACGTTGGCGCGGCGCCGAGCGCTGCCAGCGTGGCTGTCTTGAAACCGCGAACCTGCGGCTGGTCGATCTCGAGCACCCTCATTCCGGACGGCCATGGCAGCCGATAGCCGCGGGCGTCGAGGCCGGAGGCCGGGATGACCGGCTGCCGCATGCCCGCGGCCGCCGCGTCGGCGAAGAACGCGTCGGCCCAGGTCTCGTTGTCGGAGCGCCCCATCTGCAATCCCGTCTGTGCTCGCCTCGAGGGCCGCGCATTACTGGTTAGTCAGATTAACCACACACCCGCGGGCCGGCCGGTCGCACCCGGCGACCAGGCGCCGAGCAGACGCAAAGGCCCCTGGCGCCCGGCGTGTCAACGGGCCTTTACGTCTGCTCGCGGTACTACGGGGCGGGGTGGTGCGGGCCGAACAAGCTGTGCGCCTGCACCGGGCGTCGTCGCGAAGTGTGCCTGAAAATCGACATCGGGGTCCAGCCCGGCCAAACCGCCGGCGACCTTCAGCGGGCCCCGCCGACACGCTCGGCGATGGCCTGGCGCACGATGACCTGCTCGCCTGGCTCGAAAAGCCGGTGAATACCCCGACATCAGCACAAGCATGCGGCACGTGACGCCCACCGCCACAACCGATTCCCCAACGCCCCAAGAGTCCTCGGATCATCGCGGGTGGGATACGACGGTGACTCCCTGGAGGAGCGCGTGGAGTCGGCCATACCAGGCTTGTCGGCAATCTCGGGGTGGTGGAGCCGGAGACTTCGCAATGCGGATCCTCCTACGCGGCGGGGCGGCACGCAGAGCCCTTGTCGGTTCGCGGGGTGGCAGGCGATGTGAGGTGAGTCGGATGTCGCCTGTGATAGCGGCCCCGGACGTGTCGGCCGTAGCGGCCGGGGACTTGGGACGGATTGGCTCGGGTATCGGGGGGCCAATGCCGCGGCGGTAACGGCCACGACCTGAGTGTTGCCGACGGGAGCCGACCAGGTGTCGGCAGCCAACGCGGCGGCATAAGACTGCCCGCCGGCCCGGCGTAACCAGTGGTCAGGATTTCGACCGGGCCTTGGCCCCCCGGGTCCCGGTCGGCTTCTTCTCGGCCGCAGACTTCTCGGCGGGAGCCTTCGTCGCCGATGATCTTCCGTTGCCCGAGCGCGCCTTCACGCTGGCCTCCAGCTTGGCGAGTAGGTCGGAGACGTCTTCGGTCTCGTCTAGCTCGGCTGGTTGTTCCTCGGTGATAAAAGCTTCCCCGCCTTCGAGTTTCGCGTCGATGAGCTCGCGTAGTTGCTCTTGATAGGTGTCGTGGTAGCGGTCCGGATTGAAGTCGTCGGCCATCGACTCCACCACCTGGCCAGCCATCTTGAGTTCCGCAGGCTTGATCTCCACCTTCTTGTCCAGCACCGGGAAATCGGGATCGCGGATCTCGTCGGGCCACAGCAAGGTGTGCACCACCATCACGTCGCGCTTGCCGAAATCCTTGACGCGCAACGCCGCCAGCCGCGTCTTGTTCCGCAGCGTGAAATGCACGATCGCCATCCGGTCGGTTTCGGCGAGCGTCTTGGCCAGCAGCACATACGATTTGGACGATTTCGAATCCGGCTCCAGAAAGTAGCTGCGGTCGAACATCATCGGGTCTACATCGCTGGCCGGGACGAATTCCAGCACCTCGATCTCGCGGCTGCGTTCTTCGGGCATCGTGGCGATGTCGTCGTCGGTGATCACCACAATCCGGCCGTCGTCGGCCGCAAAGGCGCGGGCGAGATCGTGGTAGTCTACGACCTCCCCGCACACCTCGCATACCCGCTTGTATCGGATGCGCCCGTTGTCCTTGGCGTGCACCTGATGGAACCTGATGTCGTGGTCCTCGGTGGCGCTGTACACCTTGACCGGCACGTTGACGAGCCCGAAGGCGATCGAACCCTTCCAGATAGAGCGCATGTAAGTCAGTATGCCCACAACGCCGGATGGGCTAACAGCATGCGCACTGTTCATTGTCCGCGAGCGTGACGCCACGGCTAGATCCGGCCCGATTTCTCGCCGTGGTGTCACGCCCGCGTGCGACAGGGCGTCATCGAAAGGCTAAGGAGGCCAGCCTGATTGATCCAGCAGGACGGTCCGATCGGGTGGGTCGGCACCTGCGCGCGTGACCGTCGGCGCTGACGACAGGCTCGCCGCCGCGGGTGCAGACGGCAACATGCCGAGCTCGATCCGGTGCGGGTCCGCCCGCCCGCCCAAGATGCCAGGTTCCCACAGCATGTCGAGCAGGCCGACCACGAAGGCGTCGCTGGCGCCCATGGTGTCCACTGCGCGAACGCGGTGGGCGGTCATCGTCGCCGCTCCGATCGCCGGTCGGAGAGCCGCCAGCGGGTGCAAGCAGGCGTAAAAGCACCCCAAAAGGCCACTTTTGGGGTGCTTTTACGCCTGCTCGGCGTACTGCGGGCCCTGCACGGGTTACGTTGGCACCATGGCGGGACCATCGGTGAAGCTGACCAACGCCGACAAGGTGCTGTATCCCGCGACCGGAACCACAAAGCGAGACGTCTTCGACTATTACACCGGCATCGCCGAGGTCATGGTCCCGCACATCGCCGGGCGTCCGGCAACCCGCAAGCGCTGGCCCAACGGCGTCGACCAAGCCTCGTTCTTCGAAAAGCAGCTGGCGTCGTCGGCACCTGCCTGGCTGCCACGCGCGAGCGTGACGCACCGGTCCGGAACCACGATGTATCCGATCATCGACAGCGTCGCCGGACTGGCCTGGATCGCGCAGCAGGCGGCGCTGGAGGTACACGTGCCACAGTGGCGGTTTGTCGCCGAGTGGACGCGAAGCGGGGAACGACTGAAGCCGGGCCCGGCAACACGATTGGTGTTCGACCTGGACCCCGGCGAGGGCGTGACCATGGCCCAGCTGACCGAGGTGGCACGTGCGGTCCGGGAACTCATCGCCGATATCGGACTCACCACGTTCCCGGTTACCAGCGGCAGCAAAGGGCTGCACCTGTATGCGCCGCTGGACGAACCGGTGAGCAGCGCGGGCGCCACCGTGCTGGCCAAACGCGTTGCGCGGCAACTGGAAAAGGCGATGCCCAAGTTGGTCACCTCGGCCATGACCAAGAGCCTGCGGGCGGGAAAGGTGTTCCTGGACTGGAGCCAGAACAACGGCTCGAAGACCACCATCGCGCCGTACTCGCTGCGTGGCCGGGAGCATCCGACGGTCGCGGCGCCACGCGGTTGGGAGGAACTCGACGACCCCGAGCTGGGTCAGCTGCGCTACGACGAGGTGCTGGCCCGGGTCACCCGGGATGGGGATCTGCTCGCCCCCCTGGACGCCGGCCTGCCCAGCCGGGACCGGTTGACCAAATACCGCGGCATGCGTGACGCATCGAAAACACCCGAGCCGGTGCCGAGCGCGAAACCCGTTACCGGCCCGGGCAATACGTTCGTCATCCAGGAGCACCATGCCCGTCGGCTGCACTACGACTTTCGGCTGGAACGAGATGGCGTGCTGGTGTCCTGGGCGGTGCCCAAGAACCTGCCCGAGACCACGTCGGTGAACCATCTGGCGGTACACACCGAGGATCATCCGCTGGAGTACGCCACGTTCGAGGGCACCATCCCCAAGGGCGAATACGGCGCCGGCAGGGTGATCATCTGGGATTCCGGCACCTACGAGGCCGAGAAGTTCCGCGACGACGAGGTGATCGTTACTTTGCACGGCAGCCGGATCTCCGGGCGGTACGCGCTGATTCAGACCAACGGTGACCACTGGCTGGCGCACCGAATGAAAGACCAGAAGGTCTTCGAGTTCGGCGCGCTGGCGCCGATGCTCTGCACCCACGGTTCGGTGGCCGGTCTGAAGGCGGGTCAGTGGGCCTTCGAGGGCAAGTGGGACGGCTACCGGCTCCTGGTCGAGGCCGATCACGGGACCCTGCGGCTGCGATCGCGCAGCGGACGTGACGTCACCGGCGAGTATCCCCAATTGCGCTCGTTGGCAACCGATCTGGCGGACCATCACGTGGTGCTCGATGGCGAAGTCGTCGCGCTCGACCGGGCCGGCGTGCCCAGCTTCACCGAAATGCAGAACCGGGGCCGCGCCACCCGCATCGAATTCTGGGCGTTCGACCTGCTCTACCTCGACGGACGCTCACTGCTGCGGGCCCGCTACCTCGACCGGCGCAAGCTGCTGGAAACCTTGTCCAGCGGAACGGATCTCGTCGTTCCCGAGCTGCTACCTGGAGACGGGGCGGACGCGCTGGAGTACTCCCGCACGCGCGGGTGGGAGGGCGTGATCGCCAAGAGACGCGACTCCAACTATCAACCCGGCCGGCGCTCGGCGTCGTGGATCAAGGACAAGCACTGGAACACCCAGGAAGTCGTTATCGGCGGCTGGCGGGTCGGCGAGGGCGGACGCAGCAGCGGCATCGGCTCGCTGTTGATGGGCATACCCGGTCCCGGCGGCCTGCATTACGCCGGCCGGGTCGGCACCGGCTTCACCGAGCGCGACCTCGCCAACCTCAAGGAGGCGCTGGCGCCGCTGCACACCGACGAATCTCCGTTCGACGCCCCGCTTCCCACACGTGACGCCAGGGGGGTCACGTTCGTGAAACCGGCGCTGGTCGGCGAGGTGCGTTACAGCGAGTGGACTCCGGACAACCGGCTGCGCCAAACCAGCTGGCGCGGGCTGCGGCAGGACAAAAAGCCGAATGAGGTGGTGCGCGAATGAAGTGGGTGACCTATCGAAGTGCCGACGGCGAACGCACCGGAGTGCTTTCCGGTAGCGAAATCCACGCGCTTCCACCGGGAGTCACGCTGCTCGACCTGGTCGGGCGCGGCGCCGACGGGCTGCGCGAGGCCGGTGAGGACACGCTGCGCTCACCGGCCGCGGTGGCCCGTCTCGACGAGGTGTCACTGGCGGCGCCCATCCCGCGCCCACCGTCGATCCGCGACTCCCTGTGCTTTCTGGACCACATGCGCAATTGCCAGGAGGCGATGGGCGGCGGCCGGGCGCTCCTCGACACCTGGTATCGCATCCCGGCGTTCTACTTCGCGTGCCCGTCGACCGTGCTGGGCCCCTACGACGACGCGCCCATGGCGCCTGGAAGTGCCTGGCAGGACTTCGAATTGGAGATCGCTGCGGTCGTCGGAACACCCGGCAAGGACCTGTCGGTGAAGCAGGCCGAACAGGCGATAATCGGCTACACGATCTTCAACGACTGGTCCGCGCGTGACCTGCAGCAGTTGGAGGGCCAATTGCGCATCGGCCAGGCCAAGGGCAAGGACAGCGGGGTCACCCTCGGCCCGTATCTGGTCACGCCGGATGAACTGGAGCCGTACTTCCGCGACGGAAAGCTGGGCCTGCGGGTGACCGCCCTGGTCAACGACGCGGTGATCGGCACCGGCTCGACGGGCACGATGGACTGGAGCTTCGGCGAAGTCATCTCCTATGCCTCGCGCGGCGTGACGCTGAACCCCGGTGACGTGTTCGGCTCCGGCACGGTGCCCACCTGCACGCTCGTCGAGCACCTGCGAAACCTCGAGGCGTTCCCGGGGTGGTTACGCGACGGCGACGTGGTCACGCTGCGGGTCGAGGGGCTGGGCGAGACCCGCCAGACCGTGCGCGCGAGCGGGCCGCCAATTCCGTTGGCTCCCCGCCGGAATCCGGACGCCCCGCCCGAAGGACCCCGGGTCAACCGGGCGGCGGCGAAGGTGCCCTACACGCGCGGGCTGCACCAGGTCGCCGACCGGGTGTGGGCGTGGACGCTGCCGGACGGGGGATACGGCTTCAGCAACGCCGGGCTGGTCGCCGGCGACGGCGCGTCGCTGCTGGTGGACACGTTGTTCGACCTGGCGCTGACCCGCGAGATGCTGGGGGCGATGCGGCCCATCACGGATCGGGCGCCCATCTCCGACGCGCTGATCACCCACGCCAACGGCGACCACACCCACGGCAACCAATTGCTGGACGCCTCGGTCCGGATCATCGCGGCCAAGGGCACGGCCGAGGAAATCGCGCATGGGATGCGCCCGGAGATGCTGGCCATGCTGCAGACCGCCGACCTCGGGCCCATCGCGACCCGGTATGCGCGGGAGCGCTTCGGGCACTTCGACTTCAGCGGCATCACGGTGCGCAACGCCGACGAGACCTTCGACCACGGCCTGTCCGTCGACGTCGGTGGCAGGCGGGTGGACCTGTACAACCTTGGTCCCGCTCACACCGCCGCCGACTCGGTCGCACACGTGCCCGACGCCGGTGTGCTGTTCGCCGGGGACCTGTTGTTCGTCGGCTGCACGCCGATCGTCTGGGCCGGACCGATCGCCAACTGGGTCGCGGCCTGCGACGCGATGATCGCGCTGGACGCGCCCTCGGTTGTGCCCGGCCACGGCCCGGTCACCGACCCGGACGGGATCCGTGCCGTCCGCGGGTATCTCGTCCACGTCGCCGAACAAGCCGAGGCCGCCTACCGCAAGGGGCTGTCGTTCGCCGAGGCCGCCGCGACTATCGACCTCGGCGAGTACGCGGCCTGGCTGGACTGCGAACGGGTCGTCGTCAACGTCTATCAGCGCTACCGCGAACTCGATCCCGGCAACACCCCGCGGCTCGAGCTGATGGCGCTGATCGCGATGCAGGCCGACTGGCTGGCCAAACGCGGCTAAGGCGCCCCTAGGGAGCCACGGCGCGCACGAAACCGATCGAGTTGGCCGGACCCTGCCGGTCGGCATCGCCCAGGGGGGCCAGCCCGGCGGCGATGAAGAGCTCCGCGAGGTCGGACGTGATCGTGCTCCACCCGTGCGCCGACAGGTGCGCCGCGACGTCGGTGTGTTCACCGGGATAGGTCAGGGCGGCGATGTCGAGATCCAAGCCGAGTGCGCGCCATCGGTCGGTCATGAGCCGGGCCTGTTGCTGGGCCTGCTCGGACTGACCCGCGACCTGCCCATAGTCGGCGGCCAGCCGGCTGCCCGCGCCGCTGAGCGAGACGATGTTGTCCAGCAACCGAACTTCGGCTTCCTGCGGCAGAAAGCCGATCAGGAGCCCTTCGGCGAGCCACGCGGTCGGTTGGTCGGTATCGAAGCCGGCCCCCTGCAGCGCCGCCGGCCAGTCGTCGCGCAGGTCTATGCCCACGGCGCGGTGCTCGGCGTTGGACACAGCGCCGAGCTTGGCCAGCGTCGAGGTCTTGAACTCGAGCACTTCGGGCTGATCGATCTCGTACACGGTCGTCCCTGCCGGCCACGAAAGCCGGTATGGGCGGGAATCCAGCCCCGACGCCACGATGACGACCTGCTGCAGGCCCGCCTTGCCGGCCTCGGCGAAGTAGTCGTCGAAGAACACGGCGCGGGCGGCGAACGTGTCGATCATCCTCGGGAACCCCAGATTTCCGTCGGTGTCGGTGGCATCCAGCTCGCCGGCAGCGATCCGGGTGAACAGGTCCAGGCCCACCGCGCGCACCAGTGGCTCGGCGAATGGATCGCTGATCACCGGCTGTGGACGTCGGCTCGCGGCGGCCCGGGCGGCGGCGACCATGGTGGCGGTGGCCCCCACACTGTTGGCCAAGTCCCACGTGTCGCGCTCGGTTCGTGCCATGGTTGCTCCTCTAGATCGTGCGGCCGGGTCCGTCAATCCCTCCGCGTAGTTGAACCGCACGTGGCTAGAGCTGGTTCTCGGGGCCGATGACTGCCCAGACCGTCTTGCCGGACGAGGTCGGGGTGCTGCCCCAGGCGCGTGACAACGCGGCGACGATGGCCAGGCCGGACACGTCGATTCCCTTCGGGGGAGACGGCAGCCGGACCGCGGGCGCGCTGCTGCCGTCGGACACCGCGATGGTGGCTGTCGACCCGTCGCATTCGATCCTCATCACCGGTTCGCTCCCGGTGTGCTCCAGCACGTTTTCCACGAACACGTTGACAACCACCAGAGCCACCGGGATCAGCCGGGGCTTCGACCACGAGGTGAACCAGTCGCGGACCAGCTGGCGCGACTCGCGAAGGCTGTTCAGGCTGGCGGGCAGCTTCGCCTGGGCATGCTGGACCCTGCGACGCGCGAGCCGATCGATGGCCTTCACCGCACCCTTCGCGGTCGGGTACACCGGGATGAAACGCGTGACTCCACCGCGGGTGATCGCCTCGCGGGCCGCGCGATTGGCGCACACGAGCACGATCGGGACGCCGGGCCGGGTGTCGACTTGCCAGCGCGCACTGACGAAGACCGACCATGCCGTTTCGTCGGGCACCTGAAGCGTGGTGACGTCGACGATGACGGCGGAGGGCTCATCGAGCGTCGCCTGCATGATGCTGTCGCGGAGCGTCGCGGAGTTGGCGGCGTTGAGCACACCATCGGCGGTCAGGGCGATCAGCGACTGCTCCGTGCGCGTCGAGATAGTCAGCGAGGTCGGCGACTTAGCCACCGCACTCACCGGAACCACCCCCCCTCAAGTCCCATCCTGCCGTCCGGCTCCATCTCGTGCTCCTTGAGCTCCTGCCCCGCCAATTGCTAGAGGATGCGGCCCCTTCTTCCGGAGCACAAGGTCTATCTTCGGATCGCCTTGCTCGGGGAACAAGGCGTGGCGTCGATGGCGCCACGCATCGCAGGGCAGCTGGAAGATCCGGAAAGCGTGAGTCGGCCACGCATCCATGGTTGCGCAGCGAGCCGGACGGGGGTCGGGTCTATGCCCCGACCCAGCCCGCCCGAAGCACCGACCCCTACCACGCCGAACATGCCGTTCTCGTCTGTATCGTCTGCCGCAGCACGCGCCACTCAAAAGGGGTTACCCACTCCACGCGGGCGGCCAACCTCCAATCCGAGATGTACCCAGCCTATCCGGATTCAACCGATGCGAGGCGAAACGCTGAACAAATCCGCAGAGCACGCCATCCCGTCGCCCCGGTCGGGCACACGGCTCAACGGCCGCTGCGGGCGTAGGGCGGGGCACCCACCCCGGCGACCGAGTGCGTGCCCCACGGCGTCCGTTCAACGATGCGTGCGGGTGTGCTGCGCTGGCCCACCGAAAGTGTGGCCGCCCGCCCCTGCGTGACCGAGTCCTGCGGAAGGGGATCGAAAATGGTCCCTTGCCAGTGGTAATTGCCGTCGATGGGGTCGAGGTGACCGGTCAGCCGCACGCGCACCGGATGGCGGGTGCCGGCTAACTCCAGCGTCGCCGCGCCGTCGTAGACGTCGTCGTCCGCGGCGCCGGATGACAGGTCGAATGCGGCTGCGGCCCGAGGCGCCTGGACGGGCCGGAGTTGGGCGCGCTCGTTGAACACCTGTTGGCTGCTGCCGCGCACCTCGATGCGGCGGCTGGCCGTGCGGCTCATGAGGTTAAGGCACGCGGCGACGTAGCGTGCCTGTGCGCCAGCATCGGGACCGGTGATGAAGAAGTAGTTGGGAAAGCCGCGAACGGCCACCCCGAGAAAGGGCTCCATGCCGTCGTGCCAGGCCTGCCGGATGGTCAGTCCGCGGGTACCGACCAGGGTCTCATCGCGGACCTGATCGGGAACCGAAAACCCGGTGCCGTAGATGATGGCGTCGGCGCGGTGGTCGACGCCGTCGCTGGTGCGGATACCCGAGGAGGTCAGCACGCCGATCGCCGATTTTGTCAGGCGGACCGCCGACGGCCGCTCATGTCGCGCGTGGCGGCGCCACCACCGTCCGGCGCGCGTCGCCGGCAGCGGCAGTTCGGTGACAAACCGACGTGGTGGGTAGGCGAACGCGGTTACCGATCTTGCCGATTCGGTCAGCCGGCCGATGTGGTGTGCGACGGCGGCGTCGGTGCCGATCACCGCGACGTGCTTGCCGGACGGATCGAAATCGGGGTCCCACGCCGCCGCGTGAAAAGACTCGCCCCCGAAGACGCCGGGGAGGTCCGGTATCCACGGGACGAACACCGACAGTTGGGCGGCGACGACGACGTCGGCCCGGTAACTCTCGCCGCCGGACGTGGTGAGGACCCAAGTGTCGGTTGCGTCGTCGAACACCGAACTAACGACATCGTGGCTGGCAAGCGCCAGGTCCACGTCCAGCGGCCCGGCGGTTTCGCGAGCGCCAACGACGACGATGCGGCGACGGGACGGCGTCACAGGAACCTGTTGCGCCGCCAGCCGCGGCGCGCGATCGGGCCCATCAGGCCGACCTCGGTCAGAAACGCCGCCAGGGGAGCGAAGCCGGCGATCTGCATCTCGCGGCGGTGCGGGCTGGTGCGGGCCACTTTTCGGGCCCGCTTTGCGTCCAGGCCCGCCCGCGCGTACGGGATCGGATTGCTGAACAGGTAGTTGAAGAAGTACCCGCCCAGCCCGTTGATGTTGGCCATGAACCAGCGGTTCAACCGGGGCATCTCGGCCGCGCGTCTGCGCGCGCCGTCACGCGCGAACTGAATGTGGCGGGCCTCTTCGGTGACGTGAATCCGCATGAGCCGCTGGATAATTGGCTGCAGTTCCGGGTCGTCCATCATCTGCCGTTGCAGCGAGTCGAAAATCTCTTCACCGATCAGCGCGGCCACCCACAGCATCGCGCCCCGCTGGAACGCCAGCGGCAGCGCGTTGATGATCCAGCGGTGAAATCGCCGCGGGCGCACGGGCTTGGCGCCGATGCGCTCGATGGCCTTGCCGAACATCACCATGTGCCGCGTCTCGTCGCCCAGCTCGGTCAGCTTGTAATGCGTCGAGGAGCTCGTGGGGTCCTCGTGCAGGATCGTGCGCAACAACGATTGGTTGAGCATGTTCTCGAACCAGATCCCGGCCGACAACGTGTTGACGAGTTCCTGACGGGACAGCTCGATTTGTTGCTCGCGGGTCATCTCGTCCCACATCGGGGTGCCGTACAACGACACGAGCTTGGGCGGTAGGTAGAACTTGTCGGCGTCCAGCGGGGCGTCCCAGTCGATGTCGACGACGGGTTCGTAGGACTTCTTCACCGAACCCTTGAGCAGACGCTCCGAGAACTCTTCACGACTGGGTCCACCTGGCTTGGGCCCACCTGGTTTCACCGCAGTGGTCATCGCTGACGTCCCTTCATCAGGGGGAGTTCGCACTCGGTACCCATGGTATCGGGTACTTGGGGTCACGACTAGATCTTTGACGGTCCCGATTAGGTTGACCTGATATGAGTCGGCATATTCACGTCATCGGCATCGGCGCCGGGGACCCCGACTACGTGACCGTCCAGGCGATCGACGCGCTCAACGACACGCAGGTGTTCTTCGCGATGGACAAAGGCGAGGCAAAGAGCGACCTGTTGGCGCTGCGGCGGGGGATCTGTGCGCGATTCATCCGCGAGCCCGGGTACCGATTCGTCGAGCTGCCCGACCCGCCGCGGCGGGCGGGCCGTGATTACCGCGAAGGGGTCACTGACTGGCACGCGGCGCGCGCCCGGATCTGGGCGGCGGCCATCGCCGCCGAACTGGGAACCGACGGCGTGGGCGCCTTCCTAGCCTGGGGTGACCCGTCGCTGTACGACAGCACGCTGCGCATCCTGGACGCGGTGGCGGCGCAGGTCGATCTCAGCTACGACGTCATTCCGGGTGTCACCGCGGTGCAAGCGCTGACCGCTCGACACCGCATTCCGCTCAACGATGTCGGCGAACCCGTTCTCATCACCACCGGACGGCAGCTGCGCGCGCACGGGGTGTCGGGCTCGGCCGTGGTGATGCTCGACGCGGACTGCTCGTTTCTGGCGTGTCCACCCGAAACCCGGATCTGGTGGGGCGCCTATCTGGGCACCCGCGACGAGCTGCTGATTTCCGGCACGGTCGGCGAGGTCGGGACACGCATCGCGACGCTGCGCGCCGAAGCCCGGGCACGGCACGGCTGGATCATGGACACCTATCTGCTAAGGACTTAGTAAGGGCTTGTCGGAAGCCGCCGGACTTGCCGCCGGTTCGCGATTACCATCGCTTCGTACTAGGCATGTGTCGAAGCTCACATGGAGTAGCGGTGGGGCCGTTGCGGTTTCTGGAGGTTTGTTGATGTCGTGGGTGATCGCCGCGCCCGAATATGTGGCCGCGGCGGCCAACGATCTAGCGGGTATCGGTTCGACCATCAGCGCGGCAAATGCCGCGGCGGCGTTCCCGACAACCGCGGTGCTGGCCGCCGGCGCCGACGAGGTATCGACCACGATCGCGGCGTTGTTCGGCGCGCACGCCCAGGCGTATCAGGCGCTCAGCGCGCAGGCGGCGGCGTTCCACAACCAGTTCGTGCAGCTCATGACGGCCGGTGCGGGGCAGTATGCCACCGCCGAGGCCCTCAACGTGACGCCGCTGCAGCAGGTCGACAGCTTGGTGAATGGGCCCATGCAGGCGCTGACGGGGCGCCCGTGGATCGGCAACGGCGCCAACGGGGCACCGGGCACCGGGCAAGACGGCGGGCCCGGCGGGTGGCTGTACGGCAACGGCGGTAACGGCGGGTCCGGCGCGCCCGGCCAGAACGGCGGCAACGGCGGGTCGGCCGGGCTGTGGGGCAACGGTGGAATGGGAGGCGCCGGGGGCAACGCCGCGACGGTTGCCAGTGGCAACGCCGGCCTGCCGGGCGGCAACGGCGGCAACGGCGGAGCCGGCGGGTGGCTCTATGGCGCGGGCGGCGCCGGCGGGGTCGGCGGCAACGCCAGCAACGCCAACGGCGCCACCGCCCAAGGCGGCGGCCTCAATGGCGGCAACGGCGGCAACGGCGGCGCCGGAGGCCCCGGTGGCCTGCTCATCGGCCAGGGCGGAATTGGCGGTCTGGGCGGCAACGGTGGCAACGGCACCGGGGGCACTGCTGGCCAGCCCGGCGGCAACGGCGGAGAGGCCGGCAACGGTGGCAACGGCGGCCACAGCGGGTGGCTCTACGGTGACGGTGGTGCCGGCGGCAACAGCGGCAATGGTGGTTCGTTCGTCGCCGACAACACCGTGGTATTCGGTGCCAACGGTGGCGGCTTCACCGCGACCGGTGGTAACGGCGGTAACTCCGGGCTGTTCGGCAACGGCGGCGCCGGCGGTGATGGTGGATTGGGTGGCGCCGGTCAGACCGTCGGCACCGGAGCCTTCAGCTCTGGCGGTCAGGGTGGCAGCGGCCTCAGCGGCGGAAACGGCGGCAACGGCGGGTTCTTTTACGGCAACGGCGGTGCCGGTGGGTCCGGTGGCAACGGGGCGGACGGTGGAGGGGCCTCTGACGCTATTGGAACCTTTAACGGCACCGGCGGCTATGGCGGCTTCGGCGGCAACGGCGGCCAATCCGGGCTGATCGGCAACGGCGGCAACGGCGGCAACGCCGGCAACGGCGGCAACGGCGGCAACGGCGGCCACAACGGTGGCGGAGCTGGTCCCGGCTCGCTCGGCGGTTTGGGTGGGGACGCGATGCTGTTCGGCAGCGGCGGCGCGGGCGGCAGCGGCGGAAACACCGGCCTGCCCGGGAACTACGGCGGGATGTTCGAGGGCAGTGTGTTCCAGACTGGTAACGGCGGCAGCGGCGGCCATGGCGGATTCTTCTACGGCAACGGCGGCGATGGCGGGTTCGCCGGTACCATCCCCGCGGGCTTCAGCGCCCCCCCGAACAACGGTATTGGCGGCAACGGCGGAGATGCCGGGCTGATCGGCAACGGCGGCGACGGCGGCGCCGGTGCCGGCGCCAGCCAAGGCGGTGTCGGCGGCAAGGGCGGCGCCGGTGGGCAGCTGTACGGCCAGCCGGGAGCGAACGGACCCGCATAGCCGACCGATTCGTGAGAACGCCTGATCCAGCACTGCGATCACGATACGATCCGCCGTAGGCATG
Organism: Mycobacterium lacus; assembly: GCF_010731535.1. Lineage (NCBI taxonomy): Bacteria > Bacillati > Actinomycetota > Actinomycetes > Mycobacteriales > Mycobacteriaceae > Mycobacterium > Mycobacterium lacus. Next base: position 3,428,171 of record NZ_AP022581.1, on the reverse strand, counting down.
CCGATGGTGACGTGCTGTACGGAGGTGCTCGATGTCGTTTGTGATCGCGTCTGAAGAGTTAATGGCTTCCGCCGCAACGGATTTAGCGAGGATTGGTGCTTCCATTGCGCAGGCCAGTGCGTCGGCGGCGGCGCCGACGACGGGTGTGTTGGCCGCCGGCGCCGACGAGGTGTCGGCCGCGGTCGCGGCGTTGTTCACTGCCCGGGCCTGGGGGTATCAGTCGCTGAGTGCTCAGGCGGCGTCGTTTCACCAGCAGTTCGTGCAGGCGTTAAGTTCGGGTGCCGCCGCGTATGCGACCGCCGAGGCGGCGAACGCCTCGCCGTTGCAGCAGGTCCTGAATCTGATCAATGCGCCGACTCAGACGTTGTTGGGGCGTCCGCTGATCGGCAACGGGACCGATGGGGCCCCGGGGACCGGGCAAAACGGTGGCCCCGGCGGGTTGTTGTTCGGCAACGGCGGCAACGGGGGTTCCGGCGGGATCGGTCAAAACGGCGGCAGCGGCGGGGCCGCGGGGCTGATCGGTAACGGCGGCATGGGCGGTGCCGGCGGCGCTGGTGCGGCGGGCTCGGGCGCCTCGGGCGGTATCGGGGGCGCGGCCGGTAACGGGGGCGCCGGCGGCGCCGGCGGTTGGTTGTTCGGCCGGGGCGGAAATGGCGGGGCCGGCGGCGTCGGCGGGACCGCTACCGACCTCGGTGCCGGCGTCGGCCTCGACGGGGGGGCCGGAGGCTCCGGGGGCACCGGTGGTCGTGGCGGGCTGCTATTCGGCCGCGGTGGCGACGGTGCGAACGGCGGTGACGGTGGGGATGCCGTCGGCGCCATGGACCCCGGTGCTCCCGGCGGCAAGGGCGGCGCCGCGGGCAACGGTGGCAACGGCGGCAACGGCGGGTGGCTGTACGGCGACGGAGGGGACGGTGGAAACAGTGGCAACGGTGGATCCTTCGTAGGCGCAGGTGTGATAAACGGCGCCAGCGGCGGTAGCTTCGCCACTTTCGACCTGTTTGCCGGCAACGGCGGCGATGCCGGCCTGTTCGGCAACGGCGGGCACGGCGGCAACGGCGGGTCCGGTGGGGCCGGTCAGGCCAGCGTTGCCGGTGGCGGCAACGGCGGAAACGGCGGCTTCGGCGGCTTCGGCGGCACCGGTGGCCACGGCGGGTTCATCTGGGGCAACGGCGGCGCCGGCGGGACCGGCGGGCAGGGCGGGGCGGGTGGCGACGCCACGGCCGGTGGCTTCGGTGGCTTCGGCGGCGTCGGCGGCTTTGGTGGCTCCGGCGGTGGGGGTGGGCTGATCGGCAACGGCGGAAACGCCGGGGCCGGCGGAAATGGCGGGAACGGTGGCACCAATGGGGTGACCGCAAGCCAGGCGGGGCTAGGCGGTTCCGGCGGCTACGGCGGCGACGCCTGGCTGTTGGGCCACGGCGGCGCCGGCGGCAACGGCGGTGATACCGCGACCGGCCAGGTGGTCCAGATCAGCAATGGCGGCGACGGCGGCGACGGCGGGCTGTTCTACGGCAACGGCGGCCGAGGCGGCGATGCCGGCACCGCCGGGACGGCGCCGCCCTTTGGCGGTGGTGTCGGTGGTAACGGCGGCGACGCCCGGCTGATCGGCAACGGCGGCAACGGCGGGGCCGGCGCCGGCGCGGCCCTCGGCGGCGTGGGCGGCCTCGGCGGTGCCCGCGGGCTGCTGTTTGGCACGCCCGGGGTTCCCGGACCCACGTAGCACCTGGCTGGCCGCCATCGGCAGACTGAACGGGTGCCCGAACTGCCCGAGATCGAAGCGCTGGTCGACCATCTGCGACGCCATGCCGTCGGAACGACGATCGGCCGCGTCGATGTCGGCGCGCTATCGGTCTTGAAGACCTTCGATCCGCCGATCCACGCGCTGCACGGGCGGACCGTTACCGGGGCCCAGCGGTGGGGAAAGTACCTGGGACTGCGGGCCGGTGACCTGATGCTGATCGCTCACCTGTCGCGCGCGGGCTGGTTGCGGTGGTCCGATCAGCTGGCCGCAGCGCCGCTCCGCCCGGGCAAGGGGCCGATCGCGCTGCGCGTCCACCTGGGCGCGCCGGGTGACGCGCCGGGCTTCGACCTCACCGAGGCCGGGACGCAGAAACGGCTGGCGGTGTGGCTGGTCGATGACCCGAGGCGGGTGCCCGGTATCGCTGCCTTGGGCCCGGATGCGCTGGCCGTCAGCGTCAACGACCTGGCCGGGCTCCTGGCCGGCAACACCGGGCGAATCAAGACCGTCGTCACCGACCAGAAGGTGATCGCCGGCATCGGCAACGCCTACAGCGACGAAATCCTGCACGCCGCGAAGATCTCGCCGTTCGCCACGGCCGGAAAACTGTCCGACGGACAACTCGCCGCCCTGCACGATGCGATGGTGTCCGTGCTGTCCGACGCGGTGAGCAGGTCCGTCGGCCAGGGGGCCGCCACGCTCAAAGGGGAGAAGCGCTCCGGGCTGCGGGTGCACGCGCGTGCCGGGTTGCCGTGTCCGGTGTGCGGCGACACCGTGCGGGAAGTGTCGTTCGCGGACAAGTCGTTTCAGTACTGTCCGACGTGTCAGACCGGCGGCAAGGTGCTGGCCGACCGGCGCATGTCTCGGCTGCTCAAGTAGTCGATATGCTGCCCGGGTGACTCGCCAGAAGATTCTGATCACCGGCGCAAGTTCCGGCCTGGGCGCCGGGATGGCCCACGCATTCGCCGCCAAAGGCCGTGACCTGGCGCTGTGCGCCCGTCGCACCGATCGGCTGGACGAACTCAAAATCGAACTGTCCCAACGGTATCCGACCATCAAGATCGCCGTAGCCGGGCTCGACGTCAACGACCACGAGCAGGTGCCGAAAGTGTTCGCCGAACTCAGCGACGAGCTTGGCGGCGTCGACCGCATCATCGTCAACGCCGGTATCGGCAAGGGGGCCCGGCTGGGCTCGGGCAAGCTGTGGGCGAACAAGGCAACCATCGAGACCAACCTGGTGGCCGCGCTGGTACAGATCGAGACGGCGTTGGAGATGTTCGCCGCCAGCGGCTCGGGACATCTGGTGCTCATCTCGTCGGTGCTTGGCGCCAAAGGGGTGCCGGGCGTCAAAGCCGCCTATGCCGCAAGCAAGGCCGGATTGAGCTCGCTGGGCGAATCACTGCGCGCCGAGTACGCCGAAGGCCCCATCAAGGTCTCGGTGATGGAGCCGGGCTACATCGAGTCGGAAATGACCGCCAAGTCCGCGAGCACAATGTTGATGGTGGACACCGCAACTGGCGTCAAGGCGCTCGTCGACGCGATCGAGCGCGAGCCAGGACGGGCGGCGGTGCCGTGGTGGCCCTGGGCGCCGCTGGTGCGGCTGATGCGGGTGCTGCCGCCATCGCTGACCAAGTATTTGTAGGCGAGCAGACGCAAAAGCCCCCATTTCGTGCCGAAATGGGGCGCTTTTGCGTCTGCTCGCCCACTTAGCCCGCACGCCCTCGTTCGGTCCGGTAGCGTCGCACCAGCGCATCGGTCGAACTGTCCGATTGGGGCGCCGGCGGGCCGTCGCCGGTGATCACCGGGATCAGCGCCTTGGCCTGCGTCTTGCCCAGCTCCACACCCCACTGGTCGAACGAGTCGATCCCCCAGATCACACCCTCGGTGAACACCTGATGCTCGTAGAGTGCGATCAATTGCCCGAGCACCGAGGGCGTGAGCCGGTTGGCCAGAATCGAGGTGGTCGGCCGGTTGCCGGGCATGACTTTGTGCGGTACGACGGCGGCGGGGGTGCCTTCGGCGGCGATCTCGTCGGCGGTCTTGCCGAACGCCAGCACCTGGGTTTGGGCGAAGAAGTTGCTCATCAACAGGTCGTGCATGCTGCCGGTGCCCTCGACGGTGGGCAGGTCGTCGATGGGTTGCGAAAAGCCGATGAAATCGGCCGGCACCAACCGGGTGCCCTGGTGCAGCAATTGATAGAAGGCGTGCTGGCCGTTGGTTCCTGGTTCACCCCAATAGATTTCACCGGTGTCGGCACCGACGGGCGTGCCGTCGGCGCGTGTCGACTTGCCGTTGGATTCCATGGTCAGCTGCTGCAGATAGGCCGCGAAACGGGCCAAGTCGTTGGAATACGGCAGCACCGCACGCGATTGTGCCCCAAAGAAATTGGAATACCACAGCCCGATCAGGCCAAGCAGCGCAGGCGCATTCGACTCCAGCGGGGCGGTGCGGAAGTGCTCGTCGACAATGTGGAATCCGGACAGGAAATCCGCGAAGGCCTGCCGGCCGATGGCGGCCATCACCGACAGCCCGATCGCCGAATCGACCGAATAGCGCCCGCCGACCCAATCCCAGAACCCGAACATGTTGTCGGTGTTGATACCGAAGTCGTCGACCAGGCGCATGTTGGTGGAGACCGCGACGAAATGCTTTGACACCGCGGCATCGCCGAGCGCATCGGTGAGCCAGCGTCGCGCCGCGGTCGCGTTGGTGAGCGTCTCCAGCGTGGAGAACGTCTTCGATGCGACGATGAAAAGCGTTGTAGCGGGGTCTAAGTCGGTTAGGGTGGCGATCAGGTCGGCGGGGTCGACGTTGGAGACGAAGCGTGCCGAGATCCCGGCATCGGCGTAGTGGCGCAAGGCCTGGTACACCATCACCGGCCCCAGGTCTGAGCCCCCGATACCGATGTTGACGACGGTGCTGATCCGTTGCCCGGTCGCGCCGGTCCATTCGCCGCTGCGCAGCCGGTCGGTGAAGTCGCCCATCGCGTCCAGCACGGCGTGCACGTCCTCGACCACGTTGCGTCCGTCGACGATCAGCTCGGCGTCCCGGGGCAGCCGCAGCGCGGTGTGCAGTACCGCGCGGTCTTCGGAGGTGTTGATGCGGGCCCCGGCGAACATCTGGTCGCGGTGCTCCTCGAGGCCCGCTGCGCGGGCCAGATCGACGAGCAGCTTTAGCGTTTCGCGGGTGATGCGGTGTTTGCTGTAGTCGATGTAGAGGTCACCGACGGTGACGGTGAGCTCGCGGCCGCGATCGGGATCGTCGGCGAAGAACTGGCGAAGGTGGGTCTGTCCGATCTGCTCGTGATGCCTGCGTAGGGCGTCCCACGCCGGGGTGGCGGTGATGTCCGGGATCTGTTGAACGGAAGTCATGGGCGCCGCTCCTCCTGATCGCTTCGTCCCCCGCAAGCGGGTGGTACCCCTACTGCATCGTCGCCTACGCGGGTCATGGTTCGACCCTATGCTCCTGGGATGGGCGGGTGGACTGCGAGCCGCGCGTCAGACCTGGCCGCCCAGCACTCGCTGCAGATCAGGCTTCATGGCCTGCAATTGTGCCCCCCAGTATGTCCAGGTGTGGGTGCCGTCGTCCGGGAAATTGAACACGCCATTGTGCCCACCTTTGGCTTTGTACCTGCTCTGAAAAACCTTGTTGCTGATCCGCGTGGCGCTTTCCAGCAGACTGGCATCGATCTTGGTGCCACCGCCCAAGTCCGATTGCCCACCATTGCCCGTGTACACCCAGATGCGTGTGTTGTTGGCGACGAGCTTCGCCGCATTGACCGTCGGGTCGTTGAGAGCCCACGCCGGGTCGGTGGGCGGGCCCCACATCGCGTCGGAGTGAAAACCACCGGCACCCATTTGCGCGGCACTGACCAGCGACGGCCATTGTCCGGCAGACAGATTAAGGAAGCCCGACATCGAGGCGGCGTAGACGAAGTTCTCCGGATGGTTGGCGGCCAGTATCAGCGCCGCCGATCCGGACATCGACGCGCCCACCACCGCGTTGCCTGTCGTGCCGACTCCCTTGTTTGCCGCCAGCCACTGCGGCAGCTCCTGCGTCAGAAAGGTTTCCCACTTGTAGGTCCACACACCGCCATTGCCGGCCGCGGGCCGATACCAGTCGGAGTAGAAGCTGGCCATGCCACCGGTGGGCATCGCGATGGACAGGCCGGACTGATCGAACCACTCAAACGCCGGGGTGTGCACATCCCAGCCGTTGTAATCGGCACGGGCGAGCATGCCGTCGAGCAAATACACCGCGTGGGCGCCGCCGCCCTGGAACTCCACCTTGATTTGCCGGTGCATCGACGGCGAAGGCACCACCAGATATTCAATCGGCAGACCCCGTCGCGACCACGCCGAGCAGGGCGCCGAGTTCGTGGCCACACCCCCGAGCAGGACGAGCAACGCTGCGGCTGACATAGACATCAGCCGGCGCAACGGCGAAACCCCAGCTGCGTGTGCGGTAACCATTTCCGCCGCAATTTACCGCAGCAAAGCGCATTTCCGTGGTTTGTAACGACCGTAGTAACCGATTAGTGGCCGAGTCGTCCTCTGCCCAATCGCAAGAGGAGGATGGCCAGATCCTTGCCGTCGGGTCCGAGCTCGCCGTAGCGCTCAATGACCTTCATCTCGCGGCTGTGTACGAGCCTGGTGCCGCCGTTGGCCATTCGGACCCTGCCGATCGCCTGGGACACCTCGGCGCGTCGCTTTACCGCGGCGAGGATCTCGGCGTCCAACCGGTCGATCTCGGCACGCAACTTCTCGATGTCCTGGGGGATGTCTCGGGGGATGTCTTGGGGCCGCTGGGTGTCGACCATCTCGGTGTTCATCTCTGCTAACTCCGCGTTCTCGTGTTGTGGGGATTCTGGTCTCATCCGGTATCAGGCCTCACAACAGACGAGCCCCGAATCCGGAAGCGGACCACGGGGCTCTGCGATAGCAGCTAGACCACGGGCACCGCTGGTCGGTACCCGTAGAAAAATCGGCGCTGCGCGTTGAGCACGAAACGAGTGTGCCACCAACGGCCGCGCCTGCGCAAAGATATCGCGCAAAAACGGGGACTCGGAAATGGCCGCAGAACTCCAGCACCCACAGGCACAGACCAGTCTGGGTTTGAGATCTAGCGGCGTGACCGCCCGAGCCGAGTCGTCGGCGGGCGGCGGTAGGTTAGGACCGACATGAGTGTGCACGCGCCCGATGCAAAGCCTGACACCGATCGACTGCTCGACGGCCTCAACGCCCAGCAGCGCCTTGCGGTGGTGCATGAGGGTTCGCCGCTGCTGATCGTGGCCGGCGCGGGCTCAGGCAAGACGGCGGTGCTGACCCGGCGGATCGCGTACCTGATCGCGTCCCGCGGCGTCGGGGTCGGTCAGATTTTGGCCATCACCTTCACCAACAAGGCCGCCGCCGAGATGCGCGAACGCGTGGTGGGGCTGGTCGGCGAGCGGGCCCGGTACATGTGGGTGTCCACGTTTCACTCCACCTGCGTGCGCATCCTGCGCAACCAGGCTTCGTTGATCGAAGGCCTCAACTCCAACTTCTCGATCTACGATGCCGACGATTCGCGGCGGTTACTGCAGATGGTCGGCCGCGACATGGGCCTGGACATCAAGCGGTATTCGCCGCGGCTGCTGGCCCACGCGATATCCAATCTGAAGAACGAATTGATCGACCCCGATCGGGCGGTGGCCGACCTGTCGGATGACTCCGACGACCTGGCGCGCACCGTTGCCAGCGTCTACGGCGAATACCAGCGACGGCTGCGGGCGGCCAACGCGCTCGACTTCGACGACCTCATCGGCGAGACCGTGGCGGTGCTGCAGACGTTCCCGCAGATCGCCCAGCACTACCGGCGCCGGTTCCGGCATGTTCTGGTCGACGAATACCAGGACACCAACCACGCGCAGTACGTGCTGGTGCGCGAATTGGTGGGTCGCGACACCGAAGACGACGTGCCGCCGGCCCAGTTGTGCGTCGTCGGCGATGCCGACCAGTCGATCTATGCGTTCCGGGGTGCCACCATTCGCAACATCGAAGACTTCGAACGCGACTATCCGGACGCCAAAACGATTCTGCTGGAACAGAATTACCGCTCCACACAGAACATCCTGTCGGCGGCCAACTCGGTGATCGCACGCAACGCCGGGCGGCGCGAGAAGCGGCTGTGGACCGACGCCGGTGCCGGCGAGCTGATCGTCGGCTACGTCGCCGACAACGAGCACGACGAGGCCAGGTTCGTCGCCGAAGAGATCGACGCGCTCGCCGCGCGCGGTGAGATCACCTACAACGACGTGGCCGTCTTCTACCGCACCAACAATTCGTCTCGGTCGCTGGAAGAGGTGTTCATCCGCGCCGGGATTCCCTACAAAGTCGTTGGGGGAGTGCGCTTCTACGAGCGCAAGGAGATTCGCGACATCGTCGCGTACCTGCGGGTCCTGGACAACCCCGGCGACGCCGTCAGCATGCGGCGCATCCTCAACACGCCTAGGCGCGGCATCGGCGACCGCGCCGAGGCGTGTGTGGCGGTGTACGCCGAAAACACCGGCTCCAGCTTCGCCGACGCACTTGTGGCCGCGGCCGACGGCAAGGTGCCGATGCTGAACACCCGCGCGGAGAAGGCGATCGCGGGCTTCGTCGAGTTGCTCGACGACCTGCGGGGCCGCCTCGACGACGATCTCGGCGAGTTGGTCGAGGCGGTGCTGGAACGCAGCGGATACCGCTGGGAGCTGGAGTCCTCCACCGATCCGCAGGAGCTGGCCCGGCTGGACAACCTCAACGAACTCGTCAGCGTCGCACACGAATTCAGTACCGACCAGGCTCTTCTTGCCAGCGAAGCCGCCGACCTGGCGGCCGAAGACGAAGACGTTCCGGACACCGGTGCGCTGGCGGCGTTTCTGGAAAGGGTCTCCCTGGTCACCGACACCGACGAAATCCCGGACCATAGCGCCGGCGTCGTCACGCTGATGACGTTGCACACCGCCAAGGGCCTGGAGTTCCCGGTCGTCTTCGTCATCGGCTGGGAGGACGGGATGTTTCCGCACATGCGGGCGCTCGACGATCCCGCGGAGCTCTCCGAGGAGCGGCGGCTGGCCTACGTCGGCATCACCCGTGCCCGGCAACGGCTCTACGTGAGCAGGGCCATCGTCCGGTCGTCCTGGGGACAACCGATGCTCAACCCGGAGTCACGATTCTTGCGGGAGATCCCTCAGGAGCTCATCGATTGGCGGCGCACCGCGCCCGCGCCGTCGTACAGCGCACCGGTGAGCGGCGCCGGCCGGTTCGGTGCCCCGCGCCCGTCGCCGACTCGCTCGGGAGCGAGCAAGCGCCCGCTGCTGGTGCTGCAGCCCGGCGATCGGGTGACCCACGACAAGTACGGCCTGGGCCGCGTCGAGGAAGTTTCCGGTGTCGGCGAATCGGCGATGTCGCTGATCGACTTCGGCAGTTCCGGGCGGGTGAAGCTGATGCACAACCACGCCCCGGTGGCCAAGCTGTAGCGTCGGTGCGCCCAGCGTGCACTGGCCGCGAAAAATTCGCGCGAATTCTTCGCAGCCAGTGCACGTTCGGCGCTAGTTGCCCCGGAACAGCCAGCGCCTGGTCTGGGGGTGCAGCGCCAGCGCGGCGCTGGCGACCGGCAGCAGCGGAAGCGTGTGCACGATCCACGCGACGCGCGCCCCCGCGATGAACACGCCACCGTAGGTCAGCACCGCGACCACCGCGCCCGTCGCGATGAGGTAGCGCCCGAGCGGCCGCCGAAGCAGCAGCATGATCACGCCCGAGACGGTGGCAATCGCAAAGACCAGGGCGAGGAACCCGACCGCGATGCAGAACAGGCGGTCGCTGCGCCACCAGCCGGCGATCAAGTCGGTGGCCACCACCGACGTGGCCCACCCGCTGACGATGCTGATCGCGCCCGCGGCGACGGCCGTCCGGGCGCTCGGCTCACCCGGCGCAGCGCCCGTCGGCCCTGCGTTGCGGCCCGCGCCGGCGGGCAGCCGGGTGGTCTCGGCAGGTGTTATCGGGGGCAGCGGTCCGGTGGGTGCTCGCCGGATGATCCGGGTCGGTGGCTCGTGGGGCGACGCGGCGGGATCGGGCGGGTTGGCGGGCGCAGGGGGGTCGTTCGGCGCGGCCACCAGGTCAACCGGCGTAATTGCCGACGTAAAGCCCTCGTTTGGCGAGCCATGGCACGGGGTCAATGCGCTCGGCGCCGCCCTGCAGCACCTCGAAATGCAGATGCGGCCCGGTGGAATTCCCCCGGTTTCCCATGGTGGCTATCTGGTCGCCCGCCATCACCCGCTGGCCGACGCTGACCAATGTGGTGTTGACGTGGCCATAGAGCGTGACCGTGCCGTCGGCGTGACGCAGCTTGACCAACATTCCGTACCCGGCGGCGGGACCCGCGTCGATCACCACACCGTCGGACACGGCATAGATCGGAGTCCCGATCGCGTTGGCGAGGTCGATACCGGCGTGTAGCACGCCCCAGCGATACCCGAAATTGGAGGTGAATATGCCTCTCGCCGGCATGACGTAGAGCGGCTGCTGCAGGCGCGCCTCGCGCTGGGCGCGCTCCTGGGCAAACGCCACCCCCTTGGCCAGCTCCGCGTTGTGTGCCGCGACGTTCGCGTCCGGCTGGGCGGCGATGACCTGGACGCCCCGCGGTGCGTTGGCACCCGCCCCCCCGGTGAGCGCCGACGCGTTTGCAGTCAACACGGTCTCGGCCATGGTGGTGTCGGAATGGTCGGCATGAGCCGTCGCCGTATGCGCGGCGGCGGCTGCCGCGCCGGCGGCCATTGCCGAGATCAGCAGGCGGCCCTTGGCCGCGCTGGTCGGCTGCTTGCGGTGTTGCCCGCCGCGCCGGGGCTCCCAGGTGTCGAGCTCCGCGGTCACGCACGCCAGCTCGTCGGTCGGTGCGCACAGCCATTCGGGGCCCAGGTTGTCGGCGGCGTGCAGGTCGTCGAGCTCTGGTGCCAATAACAGGCGCGCCTCGATGTCGGCGTATTCGTCGAAAGCCGGGCCGAAATCCAGTTCGTCGAGGTCTGCGAAATCCAGATCGTCTAGCTCGTCAAATCCATCGAGCGGAATGATCTCGGTGATTTCATTGCGATGATGGGGGACCCAACGATCACGAGGCGCGCGCGCCGCCGTCGCGGCAGAAAAACGGGCGAAACGGTGCTGGGACAACCTAAAATGTCCTCGGATCGTGACCATAACGTTATCTGGACCCTGAGACGGTATCCGCAAACGCTGGTGGCTGGCAACCTCAGCCCGAGATCCCGGCCCTTATTGTGAGTCGGATCACGTTTCGGCTTGGTCAATGGCCGGTGGCCTGCGCCACATCGGTGGATGCGGGCGCGGAACCCATCTGGCTTGTCGATACAGTTCGTCCGTGCGAGTTGCCGATCCGGCACCGCCCATCCGGAGGCCGAGCAGTAAGCCGAGCGAAGACAGTGAGCCCATGGACCTTTTCGAGTACCAAGCCAAGGAATTATTCGCCAAGCACAACGTACCCAGCACACCCGGTCGGGTGACCGATAGCGCCGAGGGCGCCAAGGCCATCGCCACCGAGATCGGTCGCCCGGTGATGGTCAAGGCGCAGGTCAAGATCGGCGGCCGCGGCAAGGCCGGTGGCGTCAAATACGCCGCCACCCCCGAAGACGCTTACGAGCACGCCAAGAACATCCTCGGCCTGGACATCAAGGGTCACATCGTCAAGAAACTGTTGGTCGCCGAGGCCAGCGATATCGCCGAGGAGTACTACTGCTCCTTCCTGCTCGACAGGGCCAACCGCACGTACCTGGCCATGTGCTCGGTCGAGGGTGGCATGGACATCGAAGAGGTGGCCGCCACCAAGCCCGACCGGCTGGCCAAGGTTCCGGTGGACGCCGTCAAGGGTGTTGACCTGGCGGCCGCGCGTTCCATCGCCGAACAGGGCCACCTGCCGGCCGAGGTGCTCGACGCCGCCGCGGTCACCATCGCCAAGCTGTGGGAGCTCTTCGTCGCCGAGGACGCCACCCTGGTCGAGGTCAACCCGTTGGTGCGCACACCCGACGATCAGATCCTGGCGCTGGACGCCAAGATCACCCTGGACGCCAACGCCGACTTCCGTCACCCCGAGCACGCCGAGTTCGAGGATCGCGCGGCGACCGATCCGCTGGAGTTGAAGGCCAAGGAGCACGACCTCAACTACGTCAAGCTCGACGGCCAGGTCGGGATCATCGGCAACGGCGCGGGTCTGGTGATGTCCACCCTCGACGTCGTCGCGTATGCCGGCGAGAACCACGGTGGGGTGAAGCCGGCCAACTTTCTCGACATCGGTGGCGGCGCCTCCGCTGAGGTGATGGCCGCCGGGCTCGATGTCGTGCTCAACGACGCGCAGGTCAAATGCGTGTTCGTCAACGTCTTCGGTGGCATCACCTCGTGCGACGCCGTAGCCACCGGAATCGTCAAGGCGCTTCAGATCCTGGGCGACGAGGCCGACAAGCCGTTGGTGGTACGGCTCGACGGCAACAACGTCGAGGAAGGCCGGCGCATCCTGGCCGAGGCCAACCATCCGCTGGTGACGCTGGTGCCGACGATGGACGAGGCCGCGGACAAGGCCGCCGAGCTGGCGAGTGCCTGAGATAAGGAGAGCTGACCCATGTCGATCTTTCTGAACAAGGACAACAAGGTCATCGTCCAGGGCATCACCGGCAGCGAGGCCACCGTCCACACCGCACGAATGCTCAAGGCGGGCACGCAAATCGTTGGCGGTGTGAACGCACGCAAGGCGGGCACCACCGTCACGCATGAGGACAAGGGCGGCAGGATCATCAAGCTGCCGGTGTTCGGCGGCGTCACGGAGGCGATGGAGAAGACCGGCGCCGACGTGTCGATCATCTTCGTGCCGCCGAGGTTCGCCAAGGACGCCATCGTCGAGGCGATCGACGCCGAGATCCCGCTGCTGGTCGTCATCACCGAGGGAATTCCGGTGCAGGACACGGCATACGCCTGGGCCTACAACCTGGCGAAGGGCGGCAAGACCCGCATCATCGGCCCGAACTGCCCGGGCATCATCACCCCGGGCGAATCGCTGGTGGGCATCACCCCGGCCAACATCACCGGGTCCGGGCCGGTCGGGCTGGTGTCCAAGTCCGGCACCCTGACCTACCAGATGATGTTCGAGCTGCGCGATTTCGGATTCTCCACCTCCATCGGCATCGGCGGTGACCCCGTGATCGGCACCACCCACATCGACGCCATCGAGGCATTCGAGAAGGATCCCGACTCCAAGCTCATCGTGATGATCGGTGAGATTGGCGGCGACGCCGAAGAACGCGCGGCGGACTTCATCAAGACCAACGTGTCCAAGCCGGTCGTCGGCTACGTCGCGGGATTCACCGCGCCGGAGGGCAAGACGATGGGCCACGCGGGTGCGATCGTGTCCGGCTCCTCGGGGACCGCGGCCGCCAAGAAGGAAGCCCTGGAGGCGGCGGGCGTCAAGGTTGGCAAGACGCCGTCGGAGACGGCGGCGCTGGCCCGGAAGATCCTGCGCACCTTGTAACGCGAGTAGCCGCAAAAGCACCCATTTCGAGACGAAAATGGGTGCTTTTGCGTCTTGTCGCGCTAAACCGCGGCGGCCAGTTTGCCGGCCAACCGCTCCACGTAGGCGGCGACCTCGTCGTCGGAACGGTCCGGCAGCCCGAAGAGCACTTCGGTCACTCCGAGCTCGGCCCAACGCGCCAGCTTCTCGGGCACCGGTTTGAGGTCCAGCGCCACGATCTGCGGGGCCCCATCCCGGCCGGCGGCCGCCCAGATGTCCTGCAACAGCCTCACCGGCTCGTCGATATCGACGTCGCGCGGAGTGGTGATCCAGCCGTCGGCGCTGCGCGCGATCCACGTGAAGTTCTTCTCGGTGCCGGCGGCGCCCAGCAGGACCGGAATGTGCGGCTGCACCGGCTTGGGCCAGGCCCAGCTGGGCCCGAACTTGACGAACTCGCCGTCGTACGCGGCCTCCTCCTGCGTCCATAACGCCCGCATGGCTTCGAGGTACTCGCGCAACATGGTGCGGCGGCGCCCCGGGGGCACGCCGTGGTCGGTGAGTTCGTCAATGTTCCAGCCGAACCCGACGCCCAGGCTTACCCGGCCCCCCGACAGATGGTCCAGCGTGGCAATGCTTTTCGCGAGCGTGATCGGGTCATGCTCCACCGGCAGCGCCACCGCGGTCGACAGCCGGACCCGGGATGTCACTGCGCACGCCGCACCCAGGCTGACCCAGGGGTCGAGCATGCGCAGGTAGCGGTCGTCGGGCAGCGACGCGTCACCCGTCGTCGGGTGCGCAGCTTCGCGTTTGACCGGGATGTGGGTGTGTTCGGGCACGTAAAACGTGCGGAAGCCGTGGTCGTCGGCGAGCTTGGCGGCTGCCGCCGGGGTGATGCCGCGGTCGCTGGTGAACAGCACAAGCCCGTAATCCATGTACAGGATTAGAACGTGTTCTACCTGTGTTGGGCAAGCGGATCCGGCGCCAAGCAGGTCGCCCCGGCGCAGGCACACGAGCGTGCGCTAGCGTGGTTGAACGAATCGCCTGGGACCAGAGCGTCGCATTGCAGCAGTGGCGCCGATGCAATAGGAGGAGCCATGACCTACTCGGCCGGTAGTCCCGGATATCCACCCGCGCAGCCCGTCGGCTCTTACCCAGGCGCCACACCGTCGTTCGCCAAGACCGACGACACCGAAAGCAAGCTGCCGTTGTACCTGACCAGCGCGGTGGTGGCCTTCGGACTGGCGATCTATCTCTTGAATTTCGGCCCGACGTTCACCCTCAGCGCCGACCTGGGTTCGGCCGGCGGTGGGCGCGCGGGTGACGGCGGCATTGCGGTCGCGATTGCTGTGCTCGCCGCGCTGTTGGCCGGGTTGAGCTTGGTGCCCAAGGCGAAAAGCAACCTGGGCGTAGTCGCCGCGATCGCGGTGCTCGGGACGCTGCTGGTGATTTCCGAGATGATTAACACGCCCGGCGGCGTCGCGATTGGCTGGGCGCTGTGGCCCCTGCTTGCTTGCAGCGTGCTGCAGGCGATCGCAGCCGTCGCCGCGGTTCTGCTGGAGGCGGGCGTCATCACCGCGCCGGCGCCGCGGCCGAAGTACGACCCGTACGGCCAATATGGGCAATACGGCCAGTACGGCCAGCAGCCGCCCGGCGGGTACTACGGTCAGCCGAGCGCACAGCGGCAGTCGCCACAGTACGGGTCGCAGTACGGCGGTTATCCCTCGAGCCAGGCCCCGACCCAGAACGCGATCCCGACCCAGTCCACCGGCGGATTCCCCGCCCAGTCCCAGGCGCAGTCGGCTCCCCAGCCGGCAGCGGAGCAAGGGCCGTCCACGCCACCCACCGGCTTTCCCAGCTTCGGCCCGCCGCCACCGGTCAGCGCGGGAACAGGGTCACAGGCTGGTTCGGCGCCGGTCAATTACTCAAATCCCCCCGGGGGCCAGCACTCCCACGGGCAGGGCCAGCAGTCGCCGTCGACATCGTCTGGATCCGGGTCGGCGCCGGTCTAACCGGGCGCTCTCGCGCCTAGTCGGACACGTGCGCGAAGAGTAACGCGGGTGGTGGAGGACAATCGGACAGGCGCCCGTCAGGCGCGAGACCTGGTCAGGGTCGCGTTCGGCCCGGCTGTGGTGGCACTTGGCATCATCGCCGCGGTCACCCTGTTGCAGTTGCTGATCGCCAACAGCGACATGACGGGTGCGCTGGGCGCGATTGCCAGCATGTGGCTCGGCGTGCATCAGGTGCCGATCTCGATCGGTGGCCGCGAACTGGGCGTGCTGCCGCTGTTGCCGGTCCTGCTGATGGTGTGGGGCACGGCGCGCAGCACGGCGCGCACCACCTCCCCGCACACGTCGTGGCTGGTCGTCCGTTGGGTTGTCGCGTCGGCGCTGGGCGGGCCCCTGCTGATCTCGGCCATCGCGCTGGCGGTCATCCATGACGCGTCGTCGGTCATCACCGAGCTGCAGACTCCGAGCGCCCTGCGCGCGTTCACCGGCGTGCTGGCGGTGCATGCCATCGGCGCCGCGATCGGGGTGTGTTCGCGGGTGGGGCGACGGGCCTTGGCGGCTTCGCCCCTGCCGGATTGGCTGGGCGACTCGGTACGTGCCGGCGCCGCGGGGGTGTTGGCATTGGTGGGGCTCTCCGGCCTGGTGACGGCGGGGTCGCTGGTTGTGCACTGGGCGACGATGCAGGAGCTCTACGGGATCACCGATTCGATATTCGGTCAGTTCAGCCTGACCGTGCTGTCGGTGCTCTACGCGCCCAACGTCATCGTCGGCACCTCGGCGGTCGCGGTCGGGTCCAGCGCACACATTGGCTTCGCGACGTTCAGCTCGTTCGCCGTTTTCGGCGGTGACATCCCGGCATTGCCGGTCCTGGCCGCGGCCCCCACGCCGCCGCTCGGGCCGGCGTGGGTCGCGCTGCTGATCGTCGGCGCGTCATCGGGGGTGGCGGTGGGGCAGCAATGCGCTCGGCGTGCGCTGCCGTTTCTTCCGGCGATGGGCAAGCTGCTATCCGCGGCGATGGGCGGGGCATTGGCGATGGCACTGCTCGGCTATGCCGCGGGCGGCCGGCTCGGCAACTTCGGCGACGTCGGGGTGGACCCGGGCACATTCGTGGGCGGTGTGTTCTTCTGGTTCGCGGCCGTCGGCGGGGCCACGGTGTTGATGGCCGGCGGGATCAGTCGGCGCCCCAAACGGGCCAAGCCCGCGCCCGCGCCGTCGGCCGTGGAACCAGCGTTGCTCGCCGACGCCGACGAGCTGCCCGCCGACTCGGATGACCAAGTCCCACTTGGCGACGACGACATTGCCGTCGCTGGCGACCCCGACGCCGACGAGCCGCCCCCGTCGGCACCCGACGAACCGCCGGAGGCCAGTCCGCGCTGACGGTGTCGAGGCTGCGCCGGGAAAGGCGACACGCCCGACGGGCCCCACACTGGACGCAGGGTCGACGCCGCGGCCTGACTAGGCTCGCGATGTGGCCGAACCGCTCCATGTACCCCCCAGTGCGCCGGCGCGGGTCGTGGTGCTGGCATCGGGCACCGGTTCACTGTTGAACTCACTGATCGACGCCGCCGTGGGCGACTACCCGGCCCGGGTGGTTGCCGTCGGCGTGGATCGCGACTGCCGCGCCGCGCAGATCGCGGCGAGGGCGTCGGTGCCGGCTTTCACCGTCCGGCTCGCCGACTACCCGAGCCGCGATGCGTGGGACGCGGCGATCACCGAGGCCGTCGCCGCGCACACGCCTGACCTGATCGTGTCCGCGGGATTTATGAAAATCCTTGGTCCACAATTTCTTTCACGCTTCTACGGGCGCACGCTCAATACCCATCCGGCGCTGCTACCGGCTTTCCCCGGCGCGCATGGAGTGGCCGAAGCGTTGGCCTACGGTGTGAAGGTCACCGGCACCACGGTGCACCTGGTGGATGCCGGAACCGACACCGGGCCGATACTGGCGCAGCAAGCTGTTCCGGTGCTCGACGGCGACGACGAAGCGACATTGCATGAACGCATCAAGATCACGGAACGGCGGCTGTTGGTGGACGTGGTAGCCGCTATCGCAACCGGCGGCATGACGGTGGTGGGACGAAAGGCGACCATAGGATGAGCGGCGACGACGCAAGAAGGCCGATCCGGCGCGCGCTGATCAGCGTGTACGACAAGACCGGGCTGGTCGAGCTGGCCCAGGGACTGCATGCGGCCGGCGTCGACATCGTCTCTACCGGATCAACGGCGAAGACCATTGCCGACAAGGGGATTCCGGTGACACCCGTGGAGGAGGTGACCGGGTTCCCCGAGGTGCTCGACGGCCGGGTCAAGACGCTGCACCCGCACGTGCATGCCGGGCTGCTGGCGGACCTGCGCAAGCCCGAGCACGCGGCCGCGCTCGAGCGGCTCGGGATCGCGGCCTTCGAACTGGTCGTGGTCAATTTGTATCCGTTCAGCCAGACCGTCGAATCCGGCGCGGGCGTCGACGAATGCGTCGAACAGATCGACATCGGGGGGCCTTCGATGGTGCGGGCGGCGGCGAAAAACCACCCCAGCGTGGCGGTGGTCACCGACCCGCTCGGCTACGACGGAGTGCTCGCCGCGGTGCGCAGCGGCGGATTTACGCTCGCCGAGCGTAAAAGGCTGGCGGCGCTGGCGTTTCAGCACACCGCGGAGTACGACATCGCCGTCGCAAGCTGGATGGAGTCGACGCTGGCACCCGAACATCCCCCGGCCGCGTTCCCCAAGTGGTTCGCCGGCAACTGGCGCCGCTCGGCGATGCTGCGCTACGGCGAGAACCCACACCAGCAGGCCGCGCTCTACACCGACCCCGGCGGCTGGCCGGGCCTGGCGCAGGCCGAACAACTGCACGGAAAAGGCATGTCCTACAACAACTTTACCGACGCAGACGCGGCCTGGCGGGCAGCCTTCGACCACGAACAGATTTGCGTGGCGATCGTCAAGCACGCGAACCCGTGCGGCATCGCCATCTCGTCGGTTTCGGTCGCGGACGCACATCGCAAGGCCCACGAATGCGACCCGCTGAGCGCCTACGGCGGGGTTATCGCCGCGAACACCGAGGTCAGCCTGGAGATGGCGGAGTACGTGGGCACCATCTTCACCGAAGTGATCGTGGCACCCGCCTACGCGCCCGGCGCCCTCGACGTGCTGAGCCGCAAGAAGAACATCCGCGTGCTGGTGGCCTCCGAGCCGCTGGCCGGTGGCACCGAGCTGCGGCCGATCAGCGGGGGACTGCTGATGCAGCAACGCGACCAGCTCGACGCGCACGGCGACAATCCGGCGAATTGGACCCTGGCGACCGGATCGCCGGCCGGCCCGGCGACCCTGACCGACCTGGTCTTCGCCTGGCGCGCCTGCCGCGCGGTCAAGTCCAACGCGATCGTGATCGTCGCCGACGGCGCCACCATTGGCGTCGGGATGGGTCAAGTCAACCGGGTCGACGCCGCGCGGTTGGCGGTCGAACGCGGCGGCGACCGGGTCCGGGGCGCCGTCGCGGCCTCCGATGCGTTCTTCCCGTTCCCCGACGGATTGGAAACGCTGACCGCGGCCGGGGTCACGGCGATAGTGCACCCCGGGGGCTCGGTGCGCGACGACGCGGTGACCGAAGCGGCCGCCAAGGCCGGCGTCACGCTGTATCTCACCGGGGCACGCCACTTCGCCCACTAGCGGTAGCGCGACAGTGAATTCCACGACGCGACACGCGGAAAGCTGCGTCGGGAATTTCACTCTCGTCGCCAGAAGAATGACGGCGTCGTAGCGTGGTGTGGTGACTTCACCGAGCAATCTGCCCCGCACCGTCGGCGAGCTCCGTGCCGCCGGACATCATGAACGGGGGGTCAAGCAGGAAATCCGGGAGAATCTGCTGACCGCGCTGGCCGACGGGGACGAGGTCTGGCCGGGCATCCTCGGCTTCGACGACACCGTGTTACCCCAGGTGGAGCGGGCGCTGATCGCCGGCCACGACTTCGTCCTGCTCGGTGAACGCGGCCAGGGCAAGACCCGGCTGCTGCGCGCGCTGGCCGGGCTGCTCGACGAGTGGACACCGGTGATCGGCGGAGCCGAACTGGGCGAGCACCCGTTCCGGCCGATCACGCCGGAGTCGATCCGGCGGGCCTACGACCTCGGCGACGACCTGCCGGTGGCGTGGAAGCACCGCAGCGAGCGCTACACCGAGAAGCTGGCCACCCCCGACACCAGCGTCGCCGACCTGGTCGGCGACATCGACCCGATCAAGGTCGCCGAGGGCCGCAGCCTCGGGGACCCCGAGACCATCGCCTACGGGCTCATCCCACGCGCGCACCGCGGCATCGTCGCGGTCAATGAGCTGCCCGACCTCGCCGAGCGCATCCAGGTGTCCATGCTCAACGTCATGGAGGAGCGCGACATCCAGGTTCGCGGCTACACGCTGCGCCTGCCGCTGGACGTGTTGGTGGTCGCGTCCGCCAACCCCGAGGACTACACCAACCGCGGCCGCATCATCACGCCGCTCAAAGACCGGTTCGGCGCCGAGATCCGCACCCACTACCCGCTGGAGGTGGAGGCCGAGATGGGTGTTATCGCCCAGGAGGCGCACCTGAGCGCGCAGGTGCCCGACTACCTGATGCAGGTGATCGCGCGGTTTGCCCGTTACCTGCGGGAATCCCGGTCCGTCGATCAGCGGTCGGGGGTGTCGGCACGGTTCGCGATCGCTGCGGCGGAGACGGTCGCGGCCGCGGCCCGGCACCGCGGCGCGGTGCTGGGGGAGACGGATCCGGTGGCCCGGGTGGTCGATCTAGGCACGGTGATCGACGTGCTGCGCGGCAAGCTGGAGTTCGAGTCCGGCGAGGAGGGTCGCGAGCAGGCCGTGCTCGAGCATCTGTTGCGCCGCGCCACCGCCGATACCGCGTCGCGAGTTCTCGGCGGCCTCGACGTCGGCTCGTTGGTGGCCGCCGTCGAGGGCGGTTCCGCGGTGACGACGGGCGAGCGGGTGTCGGCCAAGGACGTGCTGGCGGCGGTTCCGGGGCTGCCGGTCGTGGACAGGATCGCGCGAAAGCTGGGCGCCGAATCGGAGGGGGAGCGCGCCGCGGCGCTGGAGCTCGCGTTGGAGGCGCTGTATCTCGCGAAACGTATCGACAAGGTGTCCGGGGAGGGCCAAACCGTCTATGGGTAAAGGGCACTCGTCGCGCTACTCGGCGTACACCGGCGGGCCCGACCCGCTGGCGCCGCCGGTGGACCTGCGCGAGGCCCTCGAACAGATCGGCCAGGACGTCATGGCGGGCGCCTCGCCCCGGCGAGCCTTGTCGGAGTTGCTGCGGCGCGGCACCAAGAACATGACCGGGGCCGACCGGTTGGCCGCGGAGGCGAACCGCCGCCGACGGGAGTTGTTGCGCCGCAACAATTTAGACGGCACCCTGCAGGAGATCAAGAAGCTGCTCGACGAGGCGGTGCTGGCCGAACGCAAGGAACTGGCCCGCGCGTTGGACGACGACGCCCGCTTCTCCGAGTTGCAACTGGATGCGCTTCCGCCGTCGCCGGCCAAGGCCGTTCAGGAACTCTCCGACTACAACTGGCGCAGCGGCAAGGCCCGCGAAAAGTATGAGCAGATCCGGGATTTGCTCGGCCGCGAGATGCTCGACCAACGCTTTGCCGGCATGAAGCAGGCGCTTTCACGCGCCACCGACGAGGACCGCCGGCGCGTCCACGAGATGCTCGACGACCTCAACGACCTGCTGGACAAGCACGCCCGCGGCGAAGACACCCAGCGGGATTTTCAAGCCTTCATGGACAAGCATGGCGAGTTCTTCCCGGAGAACCCGCGCAATGTCGAGGAGCTGCTGGATTCACTGGCCAAGCGGGCCGCCGCGGCGCAGCGGTTCCGCAACAGCCTCAGCCAGGAGCAGCGCGACGAACTGGATGCGTTGGCGCAGCAGGCATTTGGATCGCCTTCGCTGATGCGGGCGTTGGGCCGGCTCGATGCGCATCTGCAGGCCGCGCGTCCGGGTGAGGATTGGACGGGCTCTCAGCAGTTCTCCGGCGACAATCCGTTCGGCATGGGCGAAGGTACCCAGGCGTTGGCCGATATCGGTGAGTTGGAGCAGCTGGCCGAGCAGCTGTCGCAAAGCTATCCGGGTGCCACCATGGACGATGTCGACCTGGACGCGCTGGCCCGCCAGCTCGGCGACCGGGCCGCCATAGACGCCCGAACACTCGCCGAATTGGAACGCGCGCTGGTCAATCAGGGTTTCCTGGATCGTGGTTCCGACGGCCAGTGGCGACTCTCACCAAAGGCCATGCGCAGGCTCGGCGAGACCGCGTTACGCGATGTGGTGCAACAGCTTTCCGGACGCCGCGGCGAGCGTGACCATCGGCGTGCCGGGGCCGCCGGCGAGCTGACCGGCGCCACCCGGCCCTGGCAGTTCGGCGACACCGAGCCGTGGCACATCTCCCGCACGCTGACCAATGCGGCACTGCGGCAGGCGGGAACCGGGACCATCGACGGCCCGCTGCGGATCACCGTCGACGACGTCGAGGTTTCCGAGACCGAGACGCGCACCCAGGCCGCGGTGGCATTGCTGGTGGACACCTCGTTTTCGATGGTGATGGAGAATCGCTGGCTGCCGATGAAGCGCACGGCGCTGGCGCTCAACCACCTGGTGTGCACCCGGTTCCGCTCGGATGCCTTGCAGATCATCGCGTTTGGCCGCTACGCGCGCACGATGACGGCCGCCGAGCTGACGGGTTTGGAGGGCGTCTACGAGCAAGGCACCAACCTGCATCACGCGCTGGCGCTGGCGGGCCGTCACCTGCGCCGACACCCCAGCGCGCAGCCCGTCGTGCTGGTGGTGACCGACGGTGAGCCGACCGCACACCTGGAAGACGTTGACGGCGATGGCTCGGCCGTGTTCTTTGACTACCCGCCGCACCCGCGGACCATCGCCCACACCGTGCGCGGGTTCGACGACATGGCCCGGCTGGGTGCGCAAGTGACGATCTTCCGGCTGGGCAGCGATCCCGGCCTGGCCCGGTTCATCGACCAGGTTGCCCGACGGGTCGAGGGACGCGTCGTGGTGCCCGATCTTGACGGCCTGGGAGCGGCCGTGGTGGGTGACTACCTGCGGTCGCGTCGGCGTCGCCGTTAGTTCGGTATGAGGCAAGATCGCACCATGCCTGTCAACATGCCCCGCAGATGGGCGGTTTCATCCGCGGTGACGGTCGCCTGGAACATCGTCGGCTACCTGCTCTATGTCGGGCTGGTTCTGGTCGGCGGGTTTGAGGTCTGGTTCTCGTTGTTCTTCGCGATGGCCACTGATGGTTGTCACGACTCAGCTTGCGACGCAAGCTATCACGTGTGGCCGGCCATGATCACCACGTGGATCGGGGTTGGCGCGGTCTTGCTGACCACCTTGGTGGTCATGGTCCGTAACTCGTCGCGAGGCAACGTCGTGATCGGCTGGCCTTTCGTCGGGCTGCTGGCCCTCGGCTTTGTCTACGTGGCCGCCGATGCGGTCTTGCACTGACCGATCCCGGGGTTGTGCGTCGTCAATAGGCGTCGCGGGTTCGGCCGCCGGGTGACCCGTACAGGTATGGGTAGTGCACATCGGGATCGTTCGGGGGCCGCATGTCCAGTGGTGGCGGCGCAGTCCGCCAGGCAGCCGGAAGATGACAGCCGGTGTCGAAGGAGTAGTTCAAGGGGCTGCCGTTTTCACCATTGACGAGGTCGATCAACGTGCCGTCATCGCGAATTTGAGAGTCATTTGAAGAGCCCAGCGGCAGCGGTGGATCACCGCCCGCGGAGTTGTTCAGCCGGAAACCCGCCGCCTTAAACACCGGCGCAAGCTCGCTGACGATTTGTAGCCACTGCCCTTGAGTTGGCGCGGGTTCACCGAAAAATAGGTCGCTTTCTTCTTGCTCACCGATGGTACGGCTGAACGGGTCCTTGCAGCCGCCTGGCGGATGCCCCAGCTTGAGGCTTGAGAACTGGGTCTGTGGCGAGTATTTGGCGATTGTTGCTCGAATGGTGGCGTCCAGGTTGGCGAGTTGCTGCTGGACTGTCTCCAGATCGGGTCGTTGGTTGACGATCTTCTGTAGACGGTCCAATTCGTCGCGTCCGGGGTTGGCGTAAGGGTCGAAGGTATTGGGTTTGATGCAGCTGGTGATCAGCAGGGTAACGCTGAGCATTCCGGCAGCCAACAAACGGTGTGTTCGCCTCATTCGTGGTGCAGGGGGATCGGAGGGGGTATTTCATACGGGCCGGACCCGCCGGGCAGCCTGTCTACGCCGGTAGCGCGGGGTGTGATGAGGTCGTCGGGCAGTCCGGCCAGCACGACGGCCATGTTGTAGCCACTCATCCGCAGTTCTCCGTTGCTACCCATCCGTGCGTATTCGGAATGGCCGTAGGCCCGCTCGTGAAGTTGACCGTCCCCATACTCACCGCCTAGGACCACTCCGGTGCTGGTCGACAGTTCAGTCATTCCGGGTAGATCCTGTGGGGCGGCGCCGAATGCGCCGAAATCGGGGATGATATCGGACACGTGGTCGTTGACGCCGATCATGTAGTAGGCATGTCCGGGTTGAACGCCCAGCTGCGTGACGTTGGTGAGCTCGGTGCCCGGGGAACCGTACAGCACGACGTCGCTCACCGGTGCGCCTTGCTGCAACGCCAGGCTGGTTACAAGCGACCCGTAGGAATGCCCGAACGCGGTGATGTGGTGGTCTGGGGCATTGGTGGTGGCGGCCAGTCCCTTGTAGAAGCTGTTCAGTGGGCCCGCGGCGTCGCGTGCGAGCCAGTCATGTGTCACGTCTTTCAGACTGTCCGGCGCGTCATACCCCAACCATGCAATGGACGCCACCGCATCGGGGTTCGGGACGTGAGCCTGGCCGCGCAGCAGGCTCGCTTCTCGCCGTTGGGCTTGCGCTTCGCTAACCATTTCCTTGACGCTGGCGCTGACCCGGGTGTTCAGGCCGCCCACGGTGACGCCGACGCGTTCGGCGTTGTCGACGTCACCAACTCCCACCGCTGCCAACACTTTACGGGGATTGCTGGCGGTGTCCAACAAGATCAGGCTGGCCCCTTTGTTAGCCGGATCTGACAGCGTCCGTTGCAACGCCTGTAAGTCCGCCAGCTTCTCGGTGTCGGTGTGCCAGACTCCGTTGCCGTCTAACCACCCGTTTTGCAGCCGGGCGAGTTCGCGTTGCAGCACGGGCATATTGAGGTCGTTGCGCACGCCGGTCGGGATGCCGTCGCGGTTGCGCAGGGCGTTGGGGAACCACTGCTTGACCCGATCCTGCTGACCCGGGGTCAGCGAATGCCACTGGCTCACCTCCTGAGGATCGCTGCCCGGTGGCGGCATCTGCGGCATCTTGGGTGGCTGGTGGCCGAGTTGAGCGTTGACCTGCTCGGGCGACAGATCCCCGTCGGCGCCCCGAATAGCCGCGGCCAGATCCTCGTCTGCGGTCTGGGCGTCAGCCAAGAGCCGCTTGAGGCTTTCGGTCAGCCTGATCGCGGTATTGAGGATGGCCTGCTGATCGGCTGGTGAGTACGACGACAAGTCGGGCGGCGGCAACGCCGCTGCGGTCGCGTCGTCGATCCTCAGGCGGTAAGCCCGAGCGGTGTCGCGGATTCCCTGCAGCCGCAACTTGATCGCAGTGACCTCCTCGGCCGCCCTTTCGGCGGCCCGCGCGACCGCCTCGCAGGCGTCGGCATGGTTGTCGAGAATCACCGTCGTGTGCTGCGTCGCCGCACGAGCCGCATCGGCGGCCGCACCGCCAAAGTCGAGTAGCCGCATGGTCTCGCGAAGCGCCGCCGATGCGGTGCGGGTGCCATGGGCGCGATTGATCGCCGCCTGGAACACCGTCCTGATCGCCGCGGGATCCCAGCGTTCAATGTCGGCCAGCGTCAACGTCACGTGGTCAGTCGGCTTTCACCGCCGGCGGCCTCACCCACCTCTTTCAGAGCCGCGGCGTTGCGCTCCTCCAGTTGTGCGAACCCGACTTGCCCGCCTGGGGACAGGTCTTCGGGAATCGCCCGCAACGTCTCCGCCACACCAACTCGCTTTCATACCAACCGAACTGTCGGGGAAGTATCGCACGCGACCATATGTCGGGCCAATCGCGTCCGCGGCTGGTGTATAGGTTGAACGTTGTCGGCTTGAGGCACTCGGCGACAACAAGCGTTACTGCAGCCGGGTGTTTCCATGGTAGTTCGTCCAAATGCTTCGCCAGTTCGGCCACCGGGGTCAGCTTTCACGTGCCGCCGATATCTCGGGTCGTTCGTTGACGATCTTCTGCAGCCGGTCCAACTCGTGGCGTCCTGGGTTGGCATAAGGGCCGAATGTTGTCGGCTTAACACAACCGGCGAGCAGCACGCCGACACCGAGCAGCGCGGCAGCCAGGTGGTTGGATCGTGGGCAGTCCATCAGTACGCGTCGCGGGTTCGTCCGCCGGGTGACCCGTACAGGTATGGGTAGTGCACATCGGGATCGTTGGCCGGGCGCATGTCCAGTGGTGGCGGCGCAGTCCGCCAGGCAGCCGGAAGATGACAGCCGGTGTCGAAGGAGTAGTCCAGTAGATGCCCGTGGTTGACCAGATCGATCAAGGCACCGTCCTCCCGAATTTGAGAGTAATTCGGGGAACCCAGCGGGAGCGGGGGGTCACCAGGTACGGAGTTGTTGGGCCGGAAGCCCGCTGCCTTGAATACGGGTGCGAGTTCGGTCACGATTTGCAGCCATTGCTCGTCGGTGGGTGCCGGTTCGCCAAAGAAATGATCGCTTTCCTCCTGCTTACGGATGGTGCGGGTGAACGGGTCTTTGCATCCGTTAGTCGGATGGATGATCGCGGTGCTTGAGAACTGGGTCTGTGGCGAGTATTTGGCGATTGTTGCTCGAATGGTGGCGTCCAGGTTGGCGAGTTGCTGCTCGACTGTCTCCAGATCGGGTCGTTGGTTGACGATCTTCTGTAGGCGGTCCAATTCGTCGCGTCCGGGGTTGGCGTAAGGGTCGAATGTTGTCGGCTTAACACAACCGGCGAGCAGCACGCCGACACCGAGCAGCGCGGCAGCCAGGTGGGTGGATCGTGGGCAATCCATCAGTACGCGTCGCGTGTTCGTCCGCCGGGTGACCCGTACAGGTATGGGTAGTGCACATCGGGATCGTTGGGCGGGCGCATGTCTGGTGGTGGCGGCGCGGTACGCCAGGCGGCCGGAAGGTGACAGCCGGTGTCATAGGAGTAAGCCAATGGGCCACTGGCGTCGCCGTTGACCAGCTCGATCGTTGAGCCGTCATCGCGGATTTGAGAGTCGTTGGGTGCGCCTAGCGGCAACGGGGGCTCCCCGGGTGCGGAGTTGTTGGGCCGAAAGTTCGCCGCCCTGAAAACCGGTGCTAGCTCGGCGACGATCTGCAGCCATTGCTCGGGAGTGGGCGCCGGCCGGCCAAAGAACACGTCGCTTTTGACCTGTCGACCAATTGTGCGGTTGAACGGGGCGTTGCAGCCGCCCGCCGGATGGCCGGTCGCAAGGCTTGAGAACTGAGTGTGTGGCGAATATTTCGCGATTTCGGCTCGGATGGTTGCTTCGAGATTGGCGAGTTGACTTTCGACGGTCTCCAAATCCGGCCGCTGGTTGACGATCTTCTGCAGCCGGTCTAATTCGTTGCGTCCTGGGTTCGCATATGGGTCCAAGGTCGTCGGTTTCATGCACCCGGCGAGCAGCGTAGCGATGCCGAGCAACGAGGCGGGCAGAATGCGGAATTCTCGCCTCACGGGTGATAGTCCGGGTTGGGTATTGGCAATCCGAACGGGCCGGGCCCACTGGGAATCGTCGGAGGCGGCAGAATCGGTGGTTCGATTAGGTCTTCGGGCAGTCCTGCCAGCACGGCAGCCATGTTGTAGCCGCTCATCCGAAGTTGATTATTGTTCCCATCACGCGCGTACTCAGAGTGGCCGTAGGCTCGCTCGTGAAGCAGGCCATCGCCCAATAGCGGGCCTGGCGCCACGCCGGTATTGACCGATAGTTGGGTCATGCCAGGCACGTCCTGTGGGGCGGCACCGAATGCACCGAAATCGGGGATGATATCGGACACGTGGTCGTTGACGCCGATCATGTAGTAGGCGTGCCCGGGTTGAACGCCCAGCTGCGTGACGTTGGTCAGCTCGGTGCCCGGCGAGCCGTACAGCACGACGTCGCTCACCGGTGCGCCTTGCTGCAACGCCAAACTGGTTACAAGCGACCCGTAGGAATGCCCGAAAGCCGTGATGTGCTGATCCGGGGCATTCGCGGTGGCGGCCAGTCCCTTGTAGAAGCTGTTCAGTGGGCCTGCGGCGTCGCGTGCGAGCCAGTCATGCGTCACGTCCTTCAGACTGTCGGGTGCGTCATACCCCAGCCACGCGATGGAAGCGACCGCCTCAGGATTCGCTACCTCGGCTCGCCCCCTCAGCTCGACTGCCTTGCCGCGTTGGGCTTGCGCTTCCCTCACCATATCCCCGACGCTGGAGCTCACCCGGGTGTTCAGGCCGCCCACGGTGACGCCGACGCGTTCGGCGTTGTCGACGTCACCAACTCCTATCGCTGCCAACACTTTACGGGGATTGCTGGCGGTGTCCAACAAGATCAGGCTGGCCCCTTTGTTAGCCGGATCTGACAGCGTCCGTTGCAACGCCTGTAAGTCCGCCAGCTTCTCGGTGTCGGTGTGCCAGACTCCGTTGCCGTCTAACCACCCGTTTTGCAGCCGGGCGAGTTCGCGTTGCAGCACGGGCATATTGAGGTCGTTGCGCACGCCGGTCGGGATGCCGTCGCGGTTGCGCAGGGCGTTGGGGAACCACTGCTTGACCCGATCCTGCTGACCCGGGGTCAGCGAATGCCACCACTGGCTCACCTCCTGAGGATCGCTGCCCGGTGGCGGCATCTGCGGCATCTTGGGTGGCTGGTGGCCGAGTTGAGCGTTGACCTGCTCGGGCGACAGATCCCCGTCGGCGCCCCGAATAGCCGCGGCCAGATCCTCGTCTGCGGTCTGGGCGTCAGCCAAGAGCCGCTTGAGGCTTTCGGTCAGCCTGATCGCGGTATTGAGGATGGCCTGCTGATCGGCTGGTGAGTACGACGACAAGTCGGGCGGCGGCAACGCCGTTGCGGTCGCGTCGTCGATCCTCAGGCGGTAAGCCCGAGCGGTGTCGCGGATTCCCTGCAGCCGCAACTTGATCGCAGTGACCTCCTCGGCCGCCCTTTCGGCGGCCCGCGCGACCGCCTCGCAGGCGTCGGCATGGTTGTCGAGAATCACCGTCGTGTGCTGCGTCGCCGCACGAGCCGCATCGGCGGCCGCACCGCCAAAGTCGAGTAGCCGCATGGTCTCGCGAAGCGCCGCCGATGCGGTGCGGGTGCCATGGGCGCGATTGATCGCCGCCTGGAACACCGTCCTGATCGCCGCGGGATCCCAGCGTTCAATGTCGGCCAGCGTCAACGTCACGTGGTCAGTCGGCTTTCACCGCCGACGGCCTCACCCACCTCTTTCAGAGCCGCGGCGTTGCGCTCCTCCAGTTGTGCGAACCCGACTGCGGCCAGATGCATGCCACAGGAATGCTCACCGATACGCTCCGCGTGGGCGGCGCTGGCCATGAACCAGCTGTCAAGCAATCCCGACAGCGCGCCCGCCGACGAGCCGACCCACCCCGACTGCGCGCCTTCGGCCGCACCGTGGCAGGAGTGCTGCAAAGCCAGCAACGACTCACCGTGGTTGGCCAGCTGATAGCCCACCTGGTAGAGGGCTTCCGGAATCGCCCGCACTGTTTCCGCCATACCAGATCCTCGCCTTCACGTGCGTTCGGCGAAGTATGGCACACGATCACATGGCGGACCATTCAGCCGCAGCGACCTGACCAGCGATTACTTTCGGGGCCTGCGGGCCTTGCGCTTGATACCCACGCCGCCCCATAGCGAGAAGCCGCGGATCTTCACCCTTGGCGCGCCCGGCGTGCCTTCGCCCACGATCTCGCGGTCGAAGCCACCCATCACACCGCGGCCGTGTATCTCCACGTTGACTTCGGGCGGCAGCAGGATGGTCTGCATGCCCATGATCGAGTACGCATGGATGTCAACCTCGGTAGAGGTGAAGTCCGCGTAGCGCAGATCCAGCACCCCGCTGCCCCACAACGTGAGCGTGGTGAGCTTCTTCGGCACGTTCCATCGACCGCGTCGCTCGAACCCACTCATGAGAGCCAGCAGCAGCGTGGACGGCGCCGGATTGCAGCTGCCGCCCCTGCGCGGACTGACTGGCGAAACCGGGAGGTCCGCCCGCAGCCGGTCCAGCTCTTGGTACGTTGTCGCCGCATAAGCCCTGGTCAAGCGGTCTTCGTAATCGTTGAGTTCGAGGCGGCCCTGCTCGGCCGCGTAGGCCAGCAGCTGCGCAAGTTGGATGCGATCGGTGTCGGCCGCGCGCGACGATTCCCCGCGTGCCTCCCCCGCATCACGTTGCGCCGAGTTGCTCATCACCCACGAGCGTACGACGTGAAGATTTTGCTGCAAGAGGGGTTGGCCAAACCGCAACCTACGACCAGCTACCCCTCAGCCGGCGCCCAGCTGGGAGCACGCTTCTGCAAGAACGCAAGCATGCCTTCGCGGGCTTCGTCGGAGACGAACAGCCGCGCCGACTCTTCGGCAAGCCGTTCGGCGTCGCGGTCGAAGCCTTCGAGTACCGCGGCCGTGGTGAGCGCCTTCGACGCGGCGAGGCCCTGCGGCGAACCCAGGCCGACCTCGGCGACCAGCGATGCCACGGCGGCGTCGACGTCATCGACGGCCATGGTGATCAATCCGATCGCCGCGGCTTCGCCGGCGTCGAATTTCTCGCCGGTGAGGTAATAGCGTGCCGCGGCCCGCGCGGTCATCTTCGGCAGCAACGTCAACGAGATGATCGCCGGAGCGACGCCGATGCGGGCCTCGGTCAGCGCGAAGGTGCTGCGCGGACCGGCGACCGCGATGTCGCACGCACCGACCAGGCCGAACCCGCCGGCCCGGACATGCCCATTGATCGCGGCGATCACCGGCAGCGGAGACTCGACGATGGCGCGCATCAGCGCGGCCATTTCGCGCGCCCGCGCCACCGCCATGTCGTACACCGATGGCGGCGACCCGCTTCGACCGGCTGCGCCGCCCTCGCGATCGCCACGAGGCGCCGATGGTGGCGACCCGCTTCGACCGGCTGCGCCGCCCTCGCGATCGCCACTAGGCTCGCCGCCGGCGGCCTGGCCCAGATCCGCTCCGGCACAGAAGGTGCCGCCGGTGTGCCCGAGCACCACGACCCGCACCGCCGGGTCCGCGGCCGCGTCCCGCAGCCCCTGGTGCAGTTGGTTGACCAGCGCGGCAGAAAGCGCGTTGCGGTTGTGGGGGGAGTTCAGCGTCAGCCGGGCGAGCGGGCCTCCGCAGTCGGCCGGGCCGGCATATTCGACAACCCGTTCCATCAGTAGGACCGGGTCATCAGTAGGACCGGGGCAGACCCAGCGATGTCTGCGCCACGAAGTTGAGTACCATCTCGCGACTGATCGGCGCGATCCGCGCCAGCCGGGCCGAGGTCATCATGGCGGCCACGCCGTATTCCTTGGTCAGCCCGTTGCCACCCATCGACTGCACGGCCTGGTCGACCGCGCGCGACGACGCCTCGGCGGCAGCGTATTTCGCCATATTGGCGGCCTCGGCGGCGCCGGCGTCGTCGCCGTGGTCGTAGAGCGTCGCGGCCTTTTGCGTCATCAGCTTGGCGAGTTCGATCTCAATGTGGCACTGCGCCAACGGATGTGCCAGGCCCTGGTGCGCGCCGATCGGGGTGGACCAGACCTTGCGGGTCTTGACGTAGTCGACGGCCCTGCCGAGCGCGAATCGTCCCATCCCGACCGCGCTGGCCGCGCCCATGATCCGCTCCGGGTTCAGGCCGGCGAAAAGCTGTGCGATGGCCGCGTCTTCGGCCCCGACGAGCGCGTCGGCGGGCAGCCGGACGTCGTCGAGGAACACCTGGAACTGGCGTTCGGGACTGACCAGCTCCATCTCGATCGGGGTGTAGGTGAAGCCGGGCGCGTCGGTGGGCACCACGAACAGGGCCGGGCGCAGCTTGCCGGTTTTCGCCTCCTCGGTTCGGCCGACCACCAGCACGGCCTGTGCCTGGTCTATGCCGGAGATGAAGACCTTCTGGCCCTTGATGATCCAGTCGCTGCCGTCGCGGTGCGCGGTCGTGGTGATCTTGTGCGAGTTGGACCCGGCGTCGGGCTCGGTGATGGCGAAGGCCATCGTCAACGAGCCGTCGGCGATGCCGGGCAGCCAGCGCCGCTTCTGCTCGTCGGTGCCGAACTTGGCGATGATGGTGCCGTTGATGGCGGGCGACACCACCATCAGCAGTAGTGCGCTACCCGCGGCGGCCATCTCCTCCATGACCAGCGACAGCTCGTACATTCCGGCGCCGCCGCCGCCATACTCCTCCGGCAGGTTCACTCCGAGAAACCCGAGTTTGCCTGCCTCGGCCCATAACTCGCTGGTGTGTTCGTGAGCTCGCGCCTTCTGCAGGTAATACTCGTAGCCATAATTAGACACCCACTCCGACACCGCCTTGCGCAGGGCCTGGCGTTCCTCGCTTTCGATGAAGCTGGTGTCGGTCATGACGAATCTCCTTCTGCTAGGCCATTTGGGGGCACTTCCACTCGTGCGAGAATGGCGCCGACTTCGACTTGCTGGCCGGCATTGACGTTGAGGTGGGTGAGCACGCCGTCGGACGGGGCGGCAATGGTGTGTTCCATCTTCATCGCCTCCAGCCAGATCAACGGCTGACCCGCGGTAACGGTGTCGCCCACCTGGGCGCCGAGGCGGATGACGGCGCCGGGCATGGGTGCCACCAGGGATCCCTGTTCGACGGCCGAACCCGGCTCGGGAAAGCGGGGCAGCGCGACCAAGTGCACCGGTCCGCGTGCCGAGTCGACGTAGATATCGGCGCCGTGGCCGGCAACCGAGAAGCTGTGGGCCACCCCATCCTCAGCGAGCACGACCTGATCCACGGTGGCCGAGACCAGTTGCACGTTCGGGTCACCGGGCAGTTCCAGTCCGGTTCTCGCGAACCGATATTCGACGCGGTGATCGGTGTCGTTGTCGTCGCGGTAGGTTTTCAGCTGATAGCCCGACGGCAGGTTGCGCCAGCCGCTGGGAATCGAGCCGAAGACCGGGGCGACGGCCCGGTTGTGCGCGGCGTCGGCCAGCGCGGCGGCGATCGCCGACAACCGGATCGTCGTGGCGTCGGCCAGGGGCGCCGACAGCCTCGCCAGGTCGTGCGTGTCGAAAAACGCGGTGTCGGTAGCGCCGTCCAGGAACGCGGGATCACGCAGCAGGTTCACCAAGAGGTCGCGGTTGGTGCGCGGGCCGTGCAGGCGGGCGCGGGCCAGCGCGTCGGCGAGCACCAGCGCCGATTGCCGGCGCGCCGGCGCGTACGAGATGACCTTGGCCAGCATCGGGTCGTAGTGGATCGACACCGTGAACCCGTCGACGATCCCGGAATCCAGCCGGATCCCCGTCCGCCGTCCCAGCGTGCAGAACTGCGCCCGAACCCCCGGCACGTCGATGGTGTGCACCAGGCCGGCCTGCGGCTGCCAGTCGTGCGCGGGGTCCTCGGCATAGAGTCTGGCCTCGATCGAATACCCTTGGGCGGCAGGAGGTTCCGTATTGAGTCGGCCGCCCTCGGCAATCATGAGCTGGAGTTCGACCAGGTCGAGTCCGGTGGTCTCTTCGGTCACTGGGTGCTCGACTTGCAGCCGGGTGTTCATCTCCAGGAAGTAGAACTCGCCGTCCTCATCGGCGAGAAATTCCACCGTGCCGGCGCCGGTGTAGCCGATCGCGGCGGCGGCCAGCCGGGCCGCGTCGAAGAGCTTGGCGCGCATACCGGGTGTGCGTTCGACCAATGGGGACGGGGCCTCTTCGATGATTTTCTGGTGGCGTCGCTGGATCGAGCATTCCCGTTCCCCGACGGCCCACACGGTGCCGTGCGTATCGGCGAGGACCTGAACCTCGACGTGGTGCCCGGCGGGCAGGTAACGCTCGCAGAACACGGTGGGGTCGCCGAACGCGGACTGCGCTTCGCGCCGGGCGGCGGCGACTTCGGCCGGCAGGGCGGACAATTCGCGAACCACCCGCATCCCGCGACCGCCGCCGCCCGCGGAGGCCTTGACCAGTACGGGAAGCTGCGCCTGGGTGACGGCGTCGGGGTCGAGTTCGTCGAGCACCGGAACCCCGGCGGCGGCCATGAGCTTCTTGGACTCGATCTTGGAGCCCATCGCGCGCACCGCATCGACCGGCGGCCCGACCCAGGTTAGGCCCGCCTGCTCGACCGCGGCCGCGAATTCGGGGTTTTCCGAAAGGAATCCGTAGCCGGGGTGCACCGCGTCCGCACCGGCGGCGCGAGCGGCCGCGATGATCGCCTCGGCATTCAGATAGTCGTTGGTTCGCGTCAGCCGCACCCGGGCGTCGGCCTCGGCGACGTACGGCGCACCCGCGTCCGGGTCGGTGTATACAGCGACGGTGCCCAGCGCCAGCCGTCGGCAGGTGGCGAACACCCGCCGGGCGATCTCGCCGCGATTGGCCACCAGGACTCGAGTGATTGACATTGGATTCACATCCTGAAGACGCCGAAGTTCGACGTTCCCTTGATCGGGCCATTGGCGATGGCGGACAGACACATTCCCAGCACGGTGCGGGTGTCGCGTGGGTCGATCACCCCGTCGTCGTAGAGCATCCCGGACAGCACCATCGGCAGCGACTCGGCTTCGATCTGGCCCTCGACGGCGGCCCGCATCGCGGCATCGGCCGCCTCGTCGACTTGCTGTCCGCGAGCCTCGGCGGCCGCTCGGGCCACGATCGACAGCACGCCCGACAGCTGGGCGCCGCCCATCACCGCGGATTTGGCGCTGGGCCAGGCGAACAGGAAGCGGGGTTCGTAGGCGCGGCCACACATGCCGTAGTGGCCCGCGCCGTACGACGCGCCGATCAGCAGCGAGATGTGGGGAACGGTCGAGTTGGACACGGCGTTGATCATCATTGATCCGTGTTTGATCATCCCACCCTCCTCGTAGTCCTTGCCCACCATGTAGCCGGTGGTGTTGTGCAAGAACAACAGTGGGGTGTCGGCGCGGTTGGCCAGCTGGATGAACTGGGTGGCCTTCTGCGACTCCTCGCTGAACAGCACGCCGCGCGCGTTGGCCAGGATGCCCAGCGGATAGCCGTGCAACTGGGCCCAGCCCGTCACCAGTGACGATCCGTACAGCGGCTTGAACTCGTCGAATTCGGACCCATCGACGATCCGGGCGATCACCTCCCGCGGGTCGAATGGGATGCGCAGGTCCCCGGGTACGATGCCGATCAATTCCTCGGAGTCGAACAGCGGCTCGGTCACGGGCCGCGGGGCGGGTCCCTGTTTGACCCAGTTCAGCCGGGCCACAATGCGCCGCCCGATCCGGATCGCGTCGAGCTCATCGACGGCGAAATAGTCGGCCAAACCCGAAATGCGGGCGTGCATTTCGGCGCCGCCCAGCGATTCGTCGTCGGACTCCTCGCCGGTCGCCATCTTCACCAGCGGGGGACCGGCCAGGAACACCTTCGAGCGTTCCTTGATCATCACCACGTGATCGGACATGCCGGGGACGTAGGCGCCGCCCGCGGTGGAGTTGCCGAATACCAGGGCGATGGTGGGGATCCCGGCGGCCGAGAGCCGGGTCAGATCTCGGAACATCTGCCCGCCGGGGATGAAGATTTCCTTCTGCGTGGGCAGGTCCGCCCCGCCGGATTCCACCAGCGAAATCACGGGAAGCCGGTT
Source organism: Mycobacterium lacus (assembly GCF_010731535.1). Lineage (NCBI taxonomy): Bacteria > Bacillati > Actinomycetota > Actinomycetes > Mycobacteriales > Mycobacteriaceae > Mycobacterium > Mycobacterium lacus. Next base: position 3,393,117 of record NZ_AP022581.1, on the reverse strand, counting down.
TTGGAAGGCGATCTGGTTGGCCCGCAGTATTTTTCGGAGCGTCCACGGATTGCTGGTGCCGCCCTTGACGGTGGGGTCGTTGGCGACGATCATGCATTCCACACCGGAGACCGCGCCGATACCGGTGACCAGGCTGGCTCCGATCGCAAACGCGCTGCCGTACGCCGCCAGCGGGCTCAGTTCCAGGAACGGGGAGTCCGGATCGACGAGCAGCTCGATGCGTTCCCGGGGGGTCAGCTTGCCGCGGGCATGGTGACGGTCGACATACTTGGGGCCACCGCCCGCAAGCGCTTTGGCGAGTTCGGCGTCGATCTCTTCGAGCCGTGCGATCGCCGCCGACGCGGCCTCGGCGTAGGCAGGAGCGTTTCGGTCGAGCGTGGACTGCAGCACGGTCACGACCACCGCCGACGATGCAGAGCGGAGCGATGAGGAGGAGGCGGTGCAATCACGATTGATACCCCAGAAGCTTGGCGGCAAGAGCGGTGAGGATTTCGGTGGTTCCGCCACCGATGCCCAGGATTCTCATGTCCCGGTATTGGCGTTCGACTTCGGATTCGGCCATGTAACCCATGCCGCCGAAGAGCTGGACGGCTTGGTTGGCAACCCATTCCCCGGCCTCGACGGCGGTGTTTTTCGCGAAGCACACCTGCGGGACGAGGCTGGTTTCACCCGCGAGTTGGCGCTCCACCACGCTGCGCGAATAAACGCGGGCGACGTCGATGCGGCGGGCCATCTCGGCGAGCGTGTTCTGTACCGACTGGCGCGAGATCAGCGGGCGGCCGAACGTCTCCCGGTCGCGACACCACTGCGCGGTGATGTCCAGACAGCGCTGTGCGCTCGAATACGCTTGCGTGGCAAGGGCGATGCGCTCGGAGACGAACGCACGGGCGATCTGGGCGAATCCGGTGTTCTCGCCCCCGACGAGATTGGCGGCCGGTACCCGCACATCGGTGTAGGACAGCTCGGCGGTGTCCGAAGAGCGCCAGCCCATCTTGTCCAGCTTGCGGGCGACCTCGAAACCCGGGGTCCCCTTCTCGACCACCACTAGTGAAACCCCGGCGGCGCCAGGCCCACCCGTGCGCACCGCGGTGACGACGTAGTCGGCGCGAACCCCGGACGTGATGTAAGTCTTGGCGCCGTTGATCACATAGTGGTCGCCGTCGCGCACCGCGCTGGTCCGCAGATGCCCGACGTCCGAACCCCCGCCGGGTTCGGTGATGGCCAGCGCGCCGATCTTCTCCCCGGCCAACGTCGGCCGCACGAACGTCTCGATCAGCCGCGCATCCCCCGAGGCGATCATGTGCGGCACCGCGATGCCGCAGGTGAACAAGGATGCGAAGACGCCGCCCGGTGCGCCGGCCTGGTGCAGTTCTTCGCAGATGATCACCGGATCGGCACCGTCTCCGCCGCCACCACCGACCGTTTCGGGAAAGCCCGCGCCCAGCAACCCGGCCGCCCCGGCGCGCCGGTGCAGGTCGCGCGGCAGCTCGCCGATCCGCTCCCATTCATCGATATGCGGCAGGATCTCGCGTTCGGTGAACGAGCGCACCGTCTTTCGCAGCTGTTCGCGTTCGGGCGTGTTCCAGATGCTCACAAAAGCCTTTCCGGGATGTCGACATGGCGGCTGCGCAGCCATTCGCCCAACCCCTTGGCCTGCGGATCGAAGCGCGCCTGATAGGCAACACCCTGGCCGAGGATCCCCTCGATGACGAAGTTGACCGCCCGCAAGTTGGGCAGCACATGGCGGGTGACATCAAGGTCCGCGGTCTCGGGCAGCAGCTCCTTGAGCTGCTCGACCGTCAGCGTGTTGGCCAGCCAGCGCCACTGCTCGTCGGTGCGGACCCACACCCCGACGTTGGCCGATCCGCCCTTGTCGCCGCTGCGGGCGCCGGCGATGCGGCCCAGCGGCACCCGGCACGTCGGGCCGGCAGGCAGCGGCTCCGGCAACGGCGGGGGATCGGCGGGCACCAATTCCAAAGTTTCCGTGGCGCAGGCGATTTCGGTGCGCGTACCGTCGGGATGCACCGCGATGTGCCGCACCTGTTGGGCGTCGACGTACCCCGCAGTGAACACACCGTAGACCTGTCCATCGCCCGGCGGGGCGGTCATGGTGAACCCGGGATAGCTTGCCAACGCTAATTCGACTGCCGCCGAGGAAAATTGGCGTCCCACGTTCGCCGGGTCGGGATCGCGGACGACGCAGTGCAGCAAGGCGCTCGCGGCTTCCTCGGTGTCGGCGTCGGGGTGGTCGGTGCGGGCCAGGGTCCACTGCAACTCGGCGGGCTTGACGGTCAAGCTGGATTCCAGTTGCCGCCGCACCAAATCGGCCTTGGCCTCGATATCCAGGCCGGTCAGCACGAACGTGATGGCGTTGCGGAATCCGCCGATGCTGTTCAGCGACACCTTCAGTGTGGGCGGCGGCGGTTCGCCGATCACGCCGCTGATGCGGACCCGGTCGGGGCCGTCGGCCAATAATTCGATGGTGTCCATCCGCGCCGTGACGTCGGGGTTGGCGTACCGGGCGCCGGTGATCTCGTAGAGCAGCTGCGCGGTGACCGTGTCGACGCTGACCACTCCGTCGGTACCCGGGTGCTTAGTGATCACCGACGAGCCGTCGGCGTCGACCTCGGCCAGCGGGAAGCCGGCGTGGAGCAGCTCCGGGATTTCTGCGAAAAAGGAGTAGTTGCCCCCGGTGGCCTGGACGCCGCATTCGATGACGTGACCGGCCACCACCGCCCCGGCAAGCCGGTTGTAGTCGGTGCGGCCCCAGCCGAAGTGCGCGGCCGCGGCCGCGACGGTCACCGAGGCGTCGGTGACCCGGCCGGTAACGACGACGTCGGCTCCGGCACTCAGGCAGTCGACAATGCCCCAGGCGCCCAGGTAGGCGTTTGCCGTCAGCGGCGCGCCGAGGCCGAGTTCGGCCGCGCGGGGCTGCAGGTCGTCGCCTTCGACGTGCGCGATCCGGGCTCCGATACCCAGGCGTTCGGCCAGGGCGCGTACCGCGTCGGCCAGCCCGGCGGGGTTCAGGCCGCCGGCGTTGGCGACGATGCGCACCCGGCGGTCCAGCGCCAGTCCCAGGCATTCCTCCAGTTGGGCCAGGAAGGTCTTGGCATATCCGCGGTCGGGGTTTTTCATCCGGTCGCGGCCCAGAATCAGCATGGTTAGCTCGGCCAGGTAGTCGCCGGTGACGTAGTCGAGTTCGCCGCCGCTGAGCATTTCGCGCATGGCTGACAGGCGGTCCCCGTAGAAGCCCGAGCAGTTCCCGATTCGCACGGCACCGGAAACAGGAGCCATGCGCATCCTCCCTTCATTGGGACCATTTCTGTGGCGCGACCAACCAACCGGTAGGTCAGCATAGCCGCATCCATAACGACGGGTGAATACCCGCCTCGAACCCATTTTGGCCAGCGGCGGGTCACCGACTACCCTAAGAACCAATCGTCGCCGTTCGGCCGGGAGGCCATGCCATGCGACATGCCCGACCGAAACCCCAATCGAGGAGTAAGGCCCCACCATGGCGGTACCCAAGCGCAGGATGTCGCGCGCGAACACCCGAAGCCGGCGCTCGCAGTGGAAGGCTGCCAAGACCGAGCTCGTCGGAGTGACGGTGGCTGGTCACAAGCACAAGGTTCCCCGCCGGCTGCTCAAAGCCGCCCGCCTCGGCCTCATCGACCTCGACAAGCGCTAGCCCGGCTACGGCGCGCCTCTCAGGCCTGTCTCAGGCGCTGGTACGAAACTAGTGTCCGTGCGGATTCTTGTCGTCGACGACGATCGCGCAGTGCGCGAGTCGCTGCGCAGGTCGCTGTCATTCAACGGCTACTCTGTCGAGCTGGCCCATGACGGGGTCGAGGCCCTCGACATGATTGCCAGCGATCGGCCCGACGCGCTCGTGCTGGATGTGATGATGCCGCGCCTGGACGGCCTCGAGGTGTGCCGCCAGCTCCGCAGCACGGGCGATGACCTGCCCATCCTGGTCCTCACCGCCCGCGACTCGGTTTCCGAGCGGGTCGCGGGCCTGGACGCCGGCGCCGACGATTACCTGCCGAAACCGTTTGCCCTCGAGGAGCTGTTGGCGCGCATGCGGGCGCTGCTGCGACGGACCAGGCCCGACGACCCCGCCGAGTCGGTGGCCCTGAGGTTCTCCGACCTGACCCTGGACCCGGTCACCCGCGAAGTCACCCGCGGGCAACGCCGGATCAGCCTGACGCGGACCGAATTCGCCCTGCTGGAGATGCTGATCGCCAATCCGCGGCGGGTGCTCACCCGTAGCCGCATCCTCGAGGAGGTGTGGGGATTCGACTTTCCCACCTCGGGTAACGCGCTGGAGGTCTACGTCGGGTATTTGCGCCGCAAGACCGAGGCCGACGGCGAGCCGCGGCTGATCCACACCGTGCGCGGGGTGGGTTACGTGCTACGCGAAACGCCCCCCTGATGATCCGGTTCCGCCGGCCTCGCCGGGTTGGCCGCGCACCGTTGCGAGCTGTCGGGTTTACTCGGCAGCGACCCCCAGCGCCCGGCCCCGCCGCACCGTTGCGAGCCACCAGCTCGTTGTCCCTGCGGTGGCGGGTGATGCTGCTGGCCATGTCGATGGTGGCGATGGTGGTCGTGCTGATGTCATTCGCTGTCTACGCCGTGATAGCGGCCGCGCTGTACAGCGACATCGACAACCAGCTGCAAAGCCGGGCGCAGCTGCTGATCGCCAGCGGCTCGCTGGCCGCCGATCCAGGAAAGGCCATCGAGGGCACCGCCTACTCGGACGTCAACGCCATGCTGGTGAACCCGGGCCACTCGATCTACACCGCTAACCAGCCGGGTCAGACCCTGCCGGTCGGATCGGCCGAGAAGGCCGTCATCCGCGGCGAATTGTTCATGTCGCGGCGCACCGCGGCCGATCAACGGGTGCTGGCCATCCATTTGCCCAACGGCAGTTCGCTGTTGATCTCCAAGAGCCTGCGACCGACCGAGGCGGTCATGAGCAAACTGCGCTTTGTGCTGCTGATGGTCGGCGGGGTCGGCGTCGCGGTCGCCGCGGTGGCCGGAGGGATGGTCACCCGGGCCGGGCTGCGTCCGGTGGGTCGTCTCACCGAGGCAGCCGAGCGGGTGGCGCGCACCGACGACCTGCGCCCCATCCCCGTGTTCGGCAGCGACGAACTGGCCAGGCTCACGGAGGCATTCAACTTGATGCTGCGCGCGTTGGCCGAGTCTCGGGAACGGCAGGCACGGCTGGTTACCGACGCCGGACACGAGTTGCGCACCCCGCTGACATCGCTGCGCACCAACGTCGAGCTGCTCATCGCCTCGATGGAACCCGGAGCACCGCGGCTACCGGAAAAGGAGATGGTCGATCTGCGCGCCGATGTGCTGGCTCAGATCGAGGAATTGTCCACTCTGGTAGGCGATTTGGTGGATCTCACGCGAGACGACGCCGGCGATGTGGTGTATGAGACGGTCGACCTGTCCGAGGTCATCGATCGCAGCCTGGAGCGAGTCAGGCGGCGGCGCAACGATATTCACTTCGACGTTCAGGTGATTGGATGGCAGGTCTACGGCGACGCAGCCGGGTTGTCGCGTGCGGTGCTGAACCTGATGGACAACGCAGCCAAGTGGAGCCCGCCGGGCGGTCATGTCGGCGTCAGGATGAGGCAGCTGGACCCGTCGCATACCGAGCTGGTGGTTTCCGACCATGGACCGGGCATCCCACCGCAGGAACGGCGCCTAGTGTTCGAACGGTTCTACCGGTCGGCGTCGGCACGCGCAATGCCCGGTTCGGGCCTGGGGCTGGCGATCGTCAAGCAGGTGGTGCTCAACCACGGTGGGTCGGTACGCGTCGAAGACACCGTGCCGGGAGGTCAGCCGCCGGGAACGTCGTTTTACGTGCTGTTACCGGGCCGGCCGATGCCGACGCCGCCGCCGCCGACGGCCCGGGCCGAGGCTCGAACCGTGCCCATGGTCAAGACGGCGAACTCTCGGGGTCCGGCGAACGTTATCTCAGTGGATTCTCAGTCCGCGCGGGCAAGGTAGTTGCCGTTACTGTTGAACACGCAGGCCCATGCCCAGTAGAGAAAGAGCGACTTAGCGACATGACGAATCACCCGAGGTATTCGCCACCGCCGCAGCAGCCGGGACATCGTACCGCGCCTAATCAGCCTGTGCCGCCCGCTTATGCTCAGGGGCAGCAAACATATAGCCAGCAGTTCGACTGGCGCTACCAACGGCCCCAGCCATCGCAACCTCCCCACCCAACCCAATTCCGTCAGGGCTTCGACACGTTCGGTGGTACGGGGCCGGGTTCCATCCCCGGCGGCACCGGGCAAGGCCCGATACCCAGGGGCACCGGGCCGGTTCCGATACCCGGGATGCTTCCGCCAATGGGCCCCCCTCCCACGGTGATTCACCAGCGGCGGCCTCGGGCGGGCATGTTGGCGATCGGCGCGTTGACCATCGCGGTGGTGTCCGCCGGTATCGGCGGGGCGGCGGCATCGTTCGTGGAGCTCAACCGGTCACCCGCGGGCCCCGACGGCGGCGTGGTGGCAGCCAGTGGGGCTCCCAGTGTCCCGGCAGCAAACATGCCGCCTGGCTCCGTCGAACAGGTTGCCGCAAAGGTGGTCCCCAGCGTCGTCATGCTGGAGACCGATCTGGGCCGTCAGTCCGAGGAGGGCTCCGGCATCATCCTGTCGGCCGACGGGCTGATCTTGACCAACAACCACGTCATCGCGGCCGCCGCCAAACCCCCCGTCGGCAGCCCGCCGCCCAAAACGACGGTGACTTTCTCCGACGGCCGTACCGCAACGTTCACCGTGGTCGGGGCGGATCCCACCAGCGATATCGCCGTCATCCGGGTGCCGGGTGTCTCCGGGCTCACCCCGATTTCCCTGGGTTCCTCGTCGGATCTGCGGGTTGGTCAGCCGGTGCTGGCCATCGGCTCGCCGCTGGGTTTGGCGGGCACGGTGACCACGGGGATCGTCAGCGCGCTGAACCGGCCGGTATCGACCACCGGTGAGGCCGGCAACCAGAACACCGTGCTGGACGCCATTCAGACCGACGCCGCGATCAACCCGGGTAACTCCGGCGGGGCGTTGGTCAACATGAACGGCCAGTTGGTGGGCGTTAACTCCGCCATCGCCACCCTGGGTGCCGATTCGGGCGACGCGCAGAGCGGCTCGATCGGCCTCGGCTTTGCGATTCCGGTCGACCAGGCCAAGCGCATCGCCGACGAGTTGATCAGCACCGGCAAGGCGTCCCATGCCTCGCTGGGCGTGCAGGTAACCACCGACAAGGGCGTCCCGGGTGCCAAGGTTGTCGAGGTAGTGGCCGGTGGCGCGGCCGCGAACGCCGGAGTGCCCAAGGGCGTCGTCGTCACCAAGGTCGAGGACCGCCCGATCAACAGCGCCGACGCCCTGGTCGCCGCGGTGCGGTCCAAGGCGCCCGGCGACAGAGTGTCGCTGACCTACCAGGATCCCTCGGGCGGCAGCCGCACCGTGCAGGTCACGCTCGGCAAGGCGGAGCAGTGATGAGAGTCGACGCGCAGTTGTCGGACCTCGGATATACGGTGGCACCCATGGAACAGCGTGCGGAGTTGGTCGTCGGCCGGGCACTCATCGTCGTTGTCGACGACCGCACGGCGCACGGCGACGAGGACCACAGCGGCCCGTTGGTCACCGAGTTGCTCGCCGAGGCGGGGTTCGTCGTCGACGGCGTGGTGGCGGTCGAGGCCGACGAGGTCGAGATCCGAAACGCGTTGAATACCGCGGTGATCGGCGGGGTGGACCTGGTGGTGTCGGTCGGCGGGACCGGAGTCACGCCGCGTGACGTGACCCCGGAGGCCACCCGCGACATCCTGGATCGGGAAATCCTGGGCATCGCGGAAGCGATCCGCGCGTCGGGCCTATCCGCCGGCATCATCGACGCCGCATTGTCACGCGGGCTCGCCGGCGTTTCCGGGAGCACGTTGGTGGTCAACCTCGCCGGTTCCCGTTACGCGGTGCGCGACGGAATGGCGACGCTGAATCCGTTGGCCGCTCAGATCATCGGGCAACTGTCCAGTCTCGAGATCTGAAGCTGGGGCGGGCGGCCCGTCACTGCGACTCGGCGCCCGCGCGCGGTCCGTGGCCTGGAGTGGATGCCCCGCCGTGCGTGCCCGACGAATCTCCGTTTGATTGCGCGAGCAGGTCGCGAATCTCGCTGAGCAGCACGACTTGGGCGTCGTCCGCCTGCTCGACCTCGCCCCTGTTGCGCAAGGTGTTGTACGGCAGCACGACGAAGAAGTACACCACGGCGGCGATCAGGACGAAGTTGATCGCCGCCGACAGGACGATGTTCAAGTCGATGGTCTGGCCGCCGCCTATGCCGATCTTCAAGATGCCGACGTTGGACTGCTCTTTGACGCCGATCCGGTTGATCAGCGGCGTGATGATGCTGTCGGTGAACTTGGTGACTAACGCCGTGAAAGCCGTGCCGATGACCACCGCGACGGCCAGGTCGACGATGTTGCCCCGCGCGAGAAACTCCTTGAACCCCTTGAGCATGGCTCGGTCCTTTCAGGCCCTGTCTGGACTGGACACAGTTTGCTGTCGATCGGGTGCCGACCAACGGCCGGGCACTCAGTGCAGGGTGAGGGTTACCGTCTGACCCAGCGCCGAGCCTGCCACTGTGTTCGCCACCCGAGCCGGCAGCGCAACCAAGACTACGCCGTCGCCTGCGGCGGCCCGGTCCTGCTGCCGGGCCGACACCAGTACCACGACGGCGTCGGTGGCGAGGACCTTGGGGACCGCCGGCGAGGCGGGTGCCGGCGTGTCGTTGGCGGGAGCGGCAAGAACGTCGATGACATCACCGACGCGAACCAGGTCGATCAGCGCGCTGTCGGCCAGGTGCAGTGGGACGATGCGAGCGCCGGGCCCGGCCGTGGACTCGGCCAGCCGGCTCCCCAGTAGCCGGACATCGGTGATCACCTCGCCGCGCCGCGTGGGGCCGGCCAGGGTCGCACCGACCACCACGCCCAGATCGGTTTGTGACCCGTCGGGAAGCGTTGTGGCCAAACGCTTTTCCAGCCGAACGTCATCGGCACTCAGCGCGGCCCCGGGGCGCAGGTCGCGCGCGGCCACCACGACCTCGGCGCGCTCACCCTCGGGATTCGACCGCAGCGTCGCGACGCCGGCTAGCACAACCAGCGCTCCAGCGGCGACGCGCCGGGCCAGCACGGTCCGGGTCCAGTCCGGCCGCAGCCACATCGATACGCGGCTGACCAGGCTCGGATTCAACGATGTTGCCGCCACGCCGCAAACGGTAGGCGCCGCGGCGGCGCCGGCGGTGCCGGCGAGAAAGACGCTTGTGGATAACCCGCTAGCTCGACGCGCCCGCGGGGGCCGGTGTGGAGCTGGTTGACTTTTCGCTCGACCCGGACTTCTCGCTCGACCCCGAACTCGAGCTCGTCCCCGCGTCGCCGGTCGAGGATCCGTTGGTCGAGCTCTTCGATTTCTTGCCGGACTCGCGGCTGTCGGTGCGGTAAAAACCGCTGCCCTTGAACACGACGCCGACCGCGTTGAACAGCTTTCGCAGTCGACCGGAGCACCGCTGGCAGGTGGTCAGCGCATCGTCGGTGAAGGCCTGCACAACGTCGAAGCGGTCGCCGCACTCGGTGCACGCGTAGGTGTAGGTCGGCACAGAAACCTCCGGGTACTGTCAGATCGATTAGCACTCTACCGTCTCAAGTGCTAGAACCGCCACGTGACCTGTACCATTCCCCGCTCATTCCCCAGTCGAAAGCGCGATCAACCCGCGTTGCGGTGTGAGCGCGTGGGTCATTCGCACATCGTGGGGCTCCGACGGCAACTCGTCGACCAATTCGTCGTCGCGCACGATCGCGATCAGTCGTGCCCGCGGGTCTCGGGCCGCGAGCGAGCGATCGTAGAAGCCGCGCCCCCGGCCCAGCCGCACGCCCCGGGCATCGACCGCCAGCGCCGGCACCAGCACGACGCTGGCCTCGGCCAGGGCCGAGGACGGCAGCCAGGGGTCGAGCGGCTCGAGCAGTCCCCAACGTCCCCGCGCAAGCCGGTCGGACCCGTACTCGCCCCAACGCAGCGGCAACGGCACGTCGGCGGCGGTGGTGCGCGCCACCGGCAACAGCACCCGCCCCGCCCGGCGGAGCAGCACGTCCAGCATCTGCAGCGAACCGGGCTCGGCGCCCACCGGCACGTACGCGCAGACGGTGCTGCCGCCGCTCACCAGGAGCTCGAGGTGCTCGCTGAGCATCCGGGCCTCGGCGGCCCGAACGTCGTCGGCAACGCGACGCCGGGCCGCCAGCAGCTGTTCTCGCAACACTGCCTTGTCGGCGACCGCCATGCTCTCCACGATGACAGGCCCGGCTTTGTCGCCGCGACAGCGACTCGGCGGTTGTGTGGGGCTATGGTGTGAACGATGTCCCGCCCAGAAGTACCGACCCCGATCCCGCGCACCGCAATCGTCCCCGCAGCGGGCCTGGGCACACGGTTCTTGCCCGCGACCAAGACGGTGCCCAAGGAGCTGTTGCCCGTCGTCGACACCCCCGGCATCGAACTGGTCGCCGAGGAGGCGGCCGCGGCCGGTGCCGAACGCCTGGTGATCGTCACCTCCGAGGGCAAGGACGGCGTCGTCGCGCATTTTGTCGAAGACCTGGTGCTCGAGGGCACGCTCGAGGCCCGCGGCAAGAAGGCCATGCTGGCCAAGGTGCGGCGGGCCCCGGCGCTGATCAAGGTCGAATCCGTGGTGCAGGCCGAGCCGCTGGGGCTTGGACACGCCATCGGCTGCGTGGAGCCCAGGTTGTCGGAGGACGAGGACGCGGTTTCGGTGCTGCTGCCCGATGACCTGGTGCTGCCCACCGGCGTCCTGGAGACGATGTCGACGGTGCGGGCCCAGTACGGCGGCACGGTGTTGTGTGCCATCGAGGTAACGCCGGAGGAGATCAGCGCCTACGGGGTCTTCGACGTCGCGCAACTTCCCGACGCCGACAATCCCGACGTGCTCAAGGTCAAGGGCATGGTCGAGAAGCCCAAGGCCGCCGAGGCACCGTCGATGTATGCGGCGGCCGGGCGCTACGTGCTCGACCGCGCCATCTTCGACGCGCTGCGCCGCATCGACCGGGGCGCCGGCGGGGAAGTGCAGCTCACCGACGCGATCGCGCTGCTGATCGCCCAAGGTCATCCGGTCCATGTGGTCGTGCATCGCGGATCCCGACACGACTTGGGAAATCCCGGCGGCTACCTCAAGGCTGCGGTTGACTTTGCATTGGATCGTGACGACTATGGCCCGGATTTGCGGCAGTGGTTGGTGGCGCGATTGGGCCTGACCGAGCAGTAGCCGGGCCAGGGCAGGAGGGCAGAAAGGCGCGCTGTGCGTTCTGTGGAGGAGCAGCAGGCCCGGATATCGGCCGCGGCGGTGGCGCCTAGGCCGATACGTGTTGCCATTGCCGAGGCGCAAGGATTGATGTGCGCCGAAGAAGTGGTGACCGAACGCCCGCTGCCCGGTTTCGATCAGGCCGCGATCGACGGTTACGCGGTGCGCAGCGTGGACGTGCTCGGCGTGGGCGAGCCGGGTTCCCCCAACGATCAAGCCGATGATGCCGACCCCGACGGTCGCGAGGTGCTGACCCTGCCGGTGATGGGAACCATCGATGCCGGTGCGCGCACACCCAGCAGGCTGCAGCCGCGCCAGGCTGCCCGCGTGCAGACCGGCGCGCCGCTGCCGACGCTGGCCGATGCGGTCCTACCGTTGCGGTGGACCGACGGTGGGATGAACCGGGTTCGGATTCTGCGCGGCGCGCCGTCGGGTGCTTACGTGCGTCGGGCCGGTGACGACGTGCAGCCGGGCGACGTGGCCGTGCGCGCCGGGACGATCATCGGCGCCGCCCAGGTGGGGCTGCTGGCGGCGGTCGGCCGCGAACGGGTGCTGGTGCACCCGCGCCCGCGGCTGTCGGTCATGGCGGTCGGGGGTGAACTGGTCGACATCTCGCGCACCCCAGGCAACGGGCAGGTCTACGACGTCAACTCCTATGCCTTGGCGGCGGCCGGCCGGGACGCGGGCGCGGAGGTCAACCGTGTCGGCATCGTCAGCAACGACCCCAAGGAGCTCGGCGAACTCGTCGAGGGCCAGCTCAACCGGGCCGAGGTTGTGGTGATCGCCGGCGGAGTCGGGGGCGCGGCGGCCGAGGCGGTGCGGTCGGTGCTTTCCGAGCTCGGTGAGATGGAGGTCGTCCGCGTCGCCATGCATCCGGGGTCGGTGCAGGGTTTCGGGCAGCTCGGCCGGGAGCGGGTCCCGACGTTTCTGCTGCCGGCCAATCCGGTCAGCGCCCTGGTGGTCTTCGAGGTGATGGTTCGGCCGCTGATCCGGCTGGCGCTGGGCAAGCGGCAGCCGATGCGCCGCATCGTGCAGGCTCGCACACTGTCGCCGATCACCTCGGTGGCCGGGCGCAAGGGCTACCTGCGCGGTCAGCTGATGCGTGATCAGGACACCGGCGAATACCTGGTGCAGGCACTCGGCGGCGCCCCCGGGGCGTCGTCGCACCTGCTGGCCACGCTTGCCGAGGCAAACTGCCTGGTCGTGGTTCCCAGTGGCGCCGAGCAGATTCGCACCGGCGAGATCGTCGACGTCGCCTTCCTGGCTCAGCGCGGCTGAGCGCAACCACGGCACATTCTCATGAACCTCTGGCGCTCCAATCCCCGGCATCCGGGCTGGCCGACGGTCGTTGGGCCGCTACGGGTTTCGGCGGGCCTCATCCGGTTGCGCCCGGTGCGGATGCGCGACGGGGCGCAGTGGAGCCGGATCCGGTTGGCCGATCGTGCCCACCTCGAGCGGTGGGAGCCTAGCGCCGACGGCGACTGGACCGTCCGTCACGCGGTTGCCGCATGGCCGGCGGTGTGTTCGGGTCTGCGTTCGGAGGCCCGCAAGGGCCGCATGCTGCCGTACGCCATCGAGCTCGACGGGCAGTTCTGCGGTCAGTTGACCATCGGCAACGTCACCCACGGGGCGCTGCGGTCGGCGTGGATCGGCTACTGGGTGTCTCGTGCGGCGACCGGCGGCGGGGTGGCCACCGGGGCGTTGGCGCTGGGCCTTGACCACTGCTTCGGTCCGGTGATGTTGCATCGCGTGGAGGCGACGGTGCGGCCGGAGAACGCGGCCAGCAGGGCCGTGCTGGCAAAGGTCGGGTTCCGCGAAGAGGGTTTGTTGCGGCGATACCTCGAAGTCGACCGGGCCTGGCGAGACCACCTGCTGATGGCCATCACCGTCGAGGAGGTGCGCGGGTCGGCGGCGTCGACCCTGGTCCGCGCCGGGCAGGCCAGCTGGCCCTGACTCGGCCTGGCCCGGGAGGCCCGGCCGTGTGTGGCTAGCGTGACACGTGTGGCGTGTGATGCTTGTCAGCTGCAAATTACAGGTGTGTAATTGTCCTGGGCCTTTGGCCCGGCCGTGGGGGCCACCCGACGAGGCCTCGCGGGGATTAGAACCGAAGGAGCAGGTCATCATGCCAAGCATCCCGCAATCGTTGTTGTGGATCTCGCTGGTGGTGCTCTGGCTGTTCGTGCTGGTGCCGATGCTGATCAGCAAACGCGACGCGGTGCGGCGCACCAGTGATGTGGCCCTGGCAACACGGGTGCTCAACGGCGGCGCGGGCGCTCGCCTGCTCAAGAGGAGTGGCCCCGCCGCGGGCCATCGCAGCGACCCCGCCTGGAAGGCGGACGAAGACTGGGAGGACGAGCCGGTCGACGGGGTATACGCCGATGCCGACCTCGACCAAACCCAAGACCTAGGCCCGGGGCAGGACGTCGAGGCCGAAGATGTGCGGCGCCCGCGCCCGGTGGTCGTGCAGGTTGCGGCCGCCCCTGACGCCGAGGCCGCGGAGCCCGACTACCTGGACGTCGACGTCGTCGAAGAAGACTCCGGCGCCCTTCCGGCAGGGGTCAGTGCCCGGGCGGCCGAGCCCGCGTTGCTAGCGGTCGACGATGGCGCGGACGACGAGGAGGCCGAACCCGAGGGCGCGTCGGCCGCGCAGGACGACTCACTGCAAGACGAATACGAATACGTCGAGGACTCCTGCGGTTTGGAGCCGGAAGAGGAGGACGCCCGAGACGAATCGCCGGCAACGGTGGTGCCGGGAGCGTCCCGGCGGCGACGGTTCGACACCCAGACCGCGGCCGCGGTCAGTGCCCGCAAGTACACGTTCCGCAAGCGTGTGCTGATGGTGATGGCGGTGATCTTGGTCGGTTCGGCCACGGCGGCGTTCGAAGTCACGGCGAACGCATGGTGGGTGTGCGGGGGCGCCACCGCGATGACCGTGCTCTACCTGGCCTACCTGCGCCGGCAAACCCGGATCGAGGAGAAGGTGCGGCGCCGGCGGATGCAGCGGCTGGCGCGGGCGCGGCTGGGCGTGGAGAACACGCATGACCGCGAGTACGAGGTGGTGCCGTCGCGGCTGCGGCGCCCGGGTGCGGTCGTCTTGGAGATCGACGACGAGGACCCGATCTTCGAGCACCTGGACCACCAGGTGCCGCTCCGCAACTACGGCTGGCCCAGGGATCTGCCGCGAGCCGTCGGCCAGTAGAGCGCAGTTCGGCCTTTGGTGTCGCGGCTGGTAGCCTGCTAGCGATCAGGGGCTATGGCGCAGTTGGTAGCGCGACTCGTTCGCATCGAGTAGGTCAGGGGTTCGAATCCCCTTAGCTCCACAGTTTGAGCAGGCGTTTTGCGGTTTAGCCAAGGCGTCGTCGCACGGGCCGGCAAACGTCCGGTACGCACAACGCCGTTCGCCCTCGCGGGCGAGAAGACCAAGTCGCGTGGGCGGGCTGGTGTGTTGGATGGCGATGACGGCTCTTCTATTTGCGATCTTGTTTGCGGCGTAGTGGCGTGGGCGCGACGTTCCACAGAGTTGAGGTCGCCTGGCTGGACGCCCACCCCCTGGTTGCGCGAGAGGAAACGGGAGGCGTGGATCAGGAACTTCATATACGCCTCTACCGCCGACCGAATGGAACGCACTTGTGCGTGGTGGAGTTTCGGGTTCGCGATGGTGAGCTTCGGGTGCGCGGCCGTTGCATTCCTTGTTAGTGGTTTTGAGCCGGCCCAGCGAGTGACAGCTAACCCACTCGTCTGTACTTACATCGCGTGCGGATTCTTCGAAATCATAGGCATCGTGACGACGGTTCAGGCACTGATCAACACCTACCATTGGACGGGGGAACCGCCCCAAGGATGGGCCAAATACCGGGGCCCGGCGTTCATCACCGCGGGCATAGCGCTTGGCTTCATCGGCAACGTCAAGTCCATAACAGCTCGGTAGACAAGCCATTCATTCTGGTCATTCTGGCGTCTTTTGGATGGCAACGACGCCCCGGATGGCCGCAACGAGGTTAGCGGCCACGCTGTCCAGGGCCGCGTCGAACAAGTCCGCGTACACGTCGAGCGTCATCGACGCCATGGCGTGCCCGAGCATCCTTTGCACCGTCTTGGCGTTGGCACCGGCCGACACCGCCAGCGTTGCCACCGTGCGCCGCAAGTCGTGGGGGTTGGGAGCCGGGACGGAATTTTCGTGCGAAAGCGGACCGCGCCCGGTGATGCGGTTGTGAGGCCGACCTCGCGGCAGCCGTCCAGAAGCGGGCTTTCCCCCGCTGTACCCTCGCACCCGCCCGTCGTCGTTGTCGACCACCCGGCCCAGCCACCCGACACGAAGTCTGATGCCGATCCAATAATTTGCTGAACATTCGCTAAGACGGTGTGGCGGAGCGGGATTCGGTCCCGGGCGGGCCCTAATGTCGAGGAATGACCACCGAGTACTACCTGCAGAAGGTTCCCGTCGAATCCGTTCGGCCGGGCTTTTCCCTGGCCATCCGCCGCGACGGTGAGTATCGACTGTTTCAGGTCGAATGCACGCAGATGTCGCAGCGGAACGGGCAGCCGGTGATGTTCACGCTCACGTCGGAGCCCGGCTCAGGGCCGGTTGAAGGCGGCGATCCGTGGGTCGTGGAGTACGAGGCGGGCACGCCGGTGGTCCGCCTTCTCGGCGTCTGCAAGAACGCCTCCTGATGGATGGGGTCACCGGGGCTTACCGGCGGCGACGAACTGTAGCGCGCGCTGTGCCCGTTGTTCGATGTCGACGAGGCCGGCCGACGAAAACAGGTCGACGAAGCTGTGCCGGTCGAACATCGTGAGCCCGATCGCGCGGGCGGCCGCGGTCAGGCCGGACCGGAGCGGCGCCCGTTGCCCGGCGTAACTGGTGAGGATCGCGATCCGACCGCCCGGTCGGAGCACTCGTATCATCTCGCGGGCCACCCGGAACGGTTCGGGCATTAGGTAAAGCGCGCCGAAACAGCAGACGGCGTCGAATGTTTCGTCGGCGAACGGCAACATGCGGGCGTCACCGCGGACGTAACAGGTGCGCGGCCCGCTGTTGTCCAGCACGGCCCGCGTCAGCATCGGCGCAGAAATGTCGAATCCCACCGCGAGGCCACCATCCGGCAGTTGTCGCGCCAGTGGCCCGGTGAAATTGCCTGGCCCGCAAGCGACGTCGAGCAACCGATGGGCGCTGCCGAGGCGCAGGACCGTCGCCGCGCGGCGCTGCTCGGCGCGGGTGGTCACGCCGCTGGCGAGGTAGAAGGACGCCGGACGCCACAGCCGCTCGTAGACGGTGGCGACGAACGGACTGTTCATCGCCCGTTGGGCGAAGGTCGGCGCTTCAGAACTCGTCGATTCGCCCAGCACGTCGAGGAAACCGTGCCGCAGCACTGCGGTCCCGGCGAGCAGGCCGCGGGTCGACTCGAGCGGGTCCTGGCTGCTGTCCATTGGGTTCAGGCTAGTGCGGCGGCTTGCCGCGGACGCGGCCGACGCCCTAACCTGTCGCGGATGGGACCGGAACGGGGCGGCGGATTCATGTGGCCGAACTGACCGGCGCGCGCGTTGAAGAGCTGGCGCGAATGGACATCTTCGAGGGATGCCCAGCCGAGAACCTGATCCCGTTGGCGGCCCGCGTTCAGCCGCTGCGGGCCGCCGCCGGCCAGGTGCTGATGCGGCAGGGCGAGCAGGCTGTCTCGTTCCTGCTCATCTCCTCGGGGGCCGCCGAGGTCAAGCACGTCGGTGACGACGGCGAGGTGATGGTCAGCCAGGCGTTGCCGGGCATGATCGTCGGGGAAATCGCCCTGCTGCGCGACGCCCCACGATCCGCGACGGTCACCACGATCGAGCCGCTGACCGGCTGGGTCGGTGACAACGACGCCTTCGTCCAGATGGTACACAACCCCGAGATCATGCAGCGGGTGCTGCGCACGGCGCGCCAGCGCCTGGCCGCCCTCATCACGCCGATCCCGATACGCGTTCGCGACGGGACCGAGCTGATGCTGCGTCCGGTCCTTCCCGGCGACGACGAGCGCACCGTGCACGGGCACGTCGAATTTTCCAGCGAGACCCTGTATCGGCGGTTCATGTCGGCTCGCCTGCCCAGCCCGGCGCTCATGCACTACCTGTCCGAGGTGGACTACGTCGACCACTTCGTCTGGGTGATGACGGACGAGAGCGACCCGGTCGCCGACGCTCGCTATGTGCGCGACGCGACAGATCCGACGGTCGCCGAAATCGCCTTCACCGTCGCCGACGCCTATCAGGGACGGGGCATCGGAAGCTTTCTGATCGGTGCGTTGTCCCTCGCCGCCCGGATTGCCGGGATCGAAAGGTTTTCCGCGCGAATGCTTTCCGACAACGTGCCGATGCGCGCGATCATGGACCACCACCGCGCGGTCTGGCAACGCGAGGACGCCGGGATCATCACGACCGTCATCGACGTGCCCCGCCCACGTGGCATCAAGCGTGACATGGCTGACCAGATCAAGCGCGTCGCCCGCCAGGTGATCGACGCGGTCGGCTGAGCGGACTCCGTCGGCTCACCGCTCGTGATATCAACGATCATGCGGCCGTTCTGGATTGGCGCGGTTGTTGCGCTGCTGGCGGCCGCATGTGCGCGCACGCCCGCGCCGGCTCCCGCGCCGTCGCCGTCGGCTCATCCCACCGCCGTCAACCCCGCCAACATCAAGAGGGTCGGTCGGGAGCTGCCGCCCGGCTATGAGGTGAGCACAGCCATCCCCGCCGGGGTCTCGCCGAGAGTGACTTGGGGGCTTGAACCGGATATGGGGGCGAGGCCGCCGCAATGCGCGGCGCTGGCCGACCCGGGCAATGGACGCGACCAGTCCGCCCAGGGTGTCTCCGGATCGGGCGCGGGCGGCATCGTCGGCGCGGTGGTCGTGGCGGTGCGGCCGGGCCCGGTGGACCTCAACCACACCGTTGTCGCGGCGTGCGGGCAGTGGACCATGTTCGACGAGCACACCACCGTCAGTGTGCGTCTGACCGACCCCCCGCACGTCGACGGCGCCGAAACCCTTGGCATGGTGGCCGATACCCGGACCTCCGTCGAGTCAGGCACCGAAATCGATTCGCGGATATACACTTTCGTCGCCTACCTGGGCGACTACTACGCATTCACCACCCTGACCACCGACCCCGGTTCGCCGCTCCCGGCGCTGACTCCGCAGTTCGCCGCCGATCTCTTGGTCAAAACGGTGTCGGAGTTACGCGGCTGAGCATCCGTGTTGGGTAGATTGGCCACGATGTTCAAGGTGGCGCTGGCGCTCGCATCGGTGTGTTGGCTCATGGGCTGCTCGTCGGGCGCGAATACCGCCTCGCGGCAGGTCGACATCGCCAAGGTCACCGACTTGAAGCCGACCTTCGGACCCGAGTTCAAGGTCTCCGACGTCACGCCCAGGGCCATCGATCCCGCGTTCTTTTCCGCCCGCAAGCTGCCCGAGGGGCTGCGGTTCGATCCCGCGAATTGCGCGAAAGTCGCGTTGGGGCCGCAGTTGCCACCGGGCTTGCAGGGCAACATGGCCGCCGTCTCCGCCGAGGGCCACGGCAACCGGTTTGTCGTCATCGCTTTGGAGACCTCCCAGGCGCTGCCATCCAACGACCCGGGGAAGGACTGCGGCAAGGTCGCTTTCGTCGGGCCCCAGGTGAGGGGTGGCATCGAGGTGGTCGATACGCCCAAGATCGACGGGACGCAGACGCTGGGCATCCACCGCGTCCTGCAGGCGCTGGTCGATGGGTCAGCCCGCACCGGTGAGCTCTACGACTACTCGGCCCAGTTCGGCGACTACCAGGTGATCGTCATCGCCAATCCGCTGGTGATCCCCGGACAGCCGGTGGCAGCCGTCGACACGCAACGTGCCCGCGACCTGCTCGTCAAGGGAGTGGCCGCGGTCCGCGGCTAGCCCGACGACGGCGAGCGCCGGGGCGGCGCGAGAACGGAGTCGGGCAATCAGAACTAGCGCACATCGCGTGGCCGAAATTGGATGCTGACGCGTGGACCCGCGGGCGCGGACGTCTTGGGAACCGAGTGCTCCCAGGTGCGCTGACAGGAACCGCCCATCACCAGCAGGTCGCCGTGCGACAACGCCAGCCGCAGCGACGGGCCACCGCCGCGCGGCCGCAGCGCGAAGGTGCGGGTGGCGCCCAGGCTGACGATCGCCACCATGGTGTCCTCCGAGCCGCCTCGACCGATGGTGTCGCCATGCCAGGCGACGCTGTCGGAACCGTCGCGGTAACAACACAGCCCGACGGTGGTGAAGGGCTCACCCAGTTCGCCGGCGTAGATGTCGTTGAGCCGCCGACGCAGCCGCGCCAACAACGGGTGGGGCGGGTCCTCGACCGCGAGGTCGTGAAAACTCACCAGCCGGGGCACGTCGACCACCCGCTCGTACATCTGGCGGCGTTCGGCTCGCCACGGCACCGTCGACAACAACGCCTCCAGCAACTCACCACCACCGGTCAGCCAGCCGGCCCGGATGTCGATGAAGGCCCCCTCGCTGAGGGTTCTCCGCTCGTGGTGCTCGAACAGCGAGCCCTGCACCGCGATCGCCACGCCCGCCAGCATATCGCACATTCGTTCGATGAGACGGTTCCGGCCGGGCCAGGGGCTACGGTTCTCACTGTGAGTGTCGAGCTGGGCTCCAACTCCGAGGTCGCAACGTTACGGGTCGCGATTCTGCACCGCCCGGGCGCCGAGCTGCTCCGACTCAACCCGCGCAACAACGACCAGCTGCTGTTCGACGGGCTGCCCTGGGTTTCGCGCGCCCAGGAGGAGCACGACCAGTTCGCCGAGCTGTTGCGCTCCCGCGGTGTGGAAGTGCTGCTGATGTCGGACCTGCTGACCGAGGCGCTCCACCATAGCGGGGCCGCCCGAATGCAGGGGGTTGCCGCCGCGGTCGACGCACGCCGGCTCGGATTGCCGTTGGCGCAGGAGCTTTCGGCCTACCTGCGCAGCCTTGACCCGGTCAGGTTGGCGCATGTTTTGACGGCCGGGATGACGTTCAACGAGCTGCCGGCGGACACCCGCAGCGCGGTGTCCCTGGTGCTCCGGATGCACCATGGGGCCGATTTCGTCATCGAGCCATTGCCGAACCTGGTGTTCACCCGTGACTCGTCGATCTGGATCGGGCCGCGCGTGGTGATCCCGTCGCTGGCGCTGCGGGCGCGGGTCCGGGAGGCGTCGCTGACCGATCTGATCTATGCCCACCACCCGCGGTTCACCGGTGTGCGGAAGGCCAACGAATCACGGGCCGCTCCCGTCGAAGGTGGTGACGTGCTGCTGCTCGCTCCGGGCGTGGTCGCGATCGGAGTGGGGGAGCGCACCACCCCGGCCGGTGCGGAAGCGTTGGCGCGCAGCCTCTTTGACGATGACCTCGCGAAAACCGTGCTGGCGGTGCCGATCGCCCAAAGGCGCGCGCAGATGCACCTGGACACGGTGTGCACGATGGTCGATACCGACACGGTGGTGATGTACGCCAACGTCGTCGACACGCTCTCGGCCTTTACGATCCAGCGCACGCCCGATGGCGTGACGATCGGCGAAGAAACCTCGTTTCTGGATGCAGCGGCCCAGGCGATGGGAATCGACAAGCTGCGGGTGATCCACACGGGGTTAGACCCCGTCGTCGCCGAACGTGAGCAGTGGGACGACGGCAACAACACGCTGGCCCTGGCGCCCGGCGTCGTCGTCGCCTACGAGCGCAACGCGCAGACCAACGCGCGCCTGCAGGACGCGGGTATCGAAGTGCTCACCATCTCCGGCTCCGAATTAGGCACCGGCCGAGGCGGGCCGCGCTGTATGTCCTGTCCGGCCGCCCGCGATGCGGTGTAGCTCACCGAGATTGCCGCCATGGTCGTGGCCAGTGCGGCGGGCACAGCCATGGCGGCAATCTCGGCGAGCGCCGACGTGGCAGCTATCGCCAGCTGGGCAGCCAGATCTCCATGTTCCAGGTCTGTTGCGAGATCGGCAGACCGGTGAGCACCGGGAATAGCCAGGCGAAATTCGTCACGACCATGGCCACGTAGCAGCAGACGGCGATCAGTCCGAGCGTGCGACGCTCTGGCCCCTGGTGCGGCTGGTAGAGGATGTCGCCGAGGATCAGCGCGATGCCCATCACGAGGAACGGCGCCATCGCCGCCGCGTAGAAGAAATACATCTGCCGGTCGATGTCGGCGAACCACGGCAACCACCCGGCGCAATAACCAATCAAGACGGCCGCGTATCGCCAGTCGCGACGAACGAACATTCGCCAGGACGCGTACAGCAAGACCGGCACCGCCAGCCACCACATCGCGGGCGTGCCGACGAGCATTTCCGCCTTGACGCACGACTGCGCGCCGCAGCCGGGAACGTTTTGCTGGTCGATGGCGTAGAGCACCGGCCGCAAGGACATCGGCCAACTCCAGGGCTTGGATTCCCACGGGTGGTAGTTGCCCGCGGAATTCGTCAGGCCCGCATGGAATTGGAATGCCTTGGCGGTGTAGTACCACAGCGAGCGGATGGCGTCGGGCAGGGGGACGACGCTGTGCGGACCGATCGTCAGGCCCACCTGGTGCCGGTCGATGGCGGTCTCGGAGGCGAACCACCCTGCGTAGGTGGCCAGGTAGACCCCGAACGGGATGACAGCCAGGGCGTACCCGGTGGGCACGAGGTCACGTCGCAAAGTCCCCAGCCACGGCCTGGGCACCCGGTACTGGCGACGTGCCGCGACGTCGAACGCCAGCGACATCAGGCCGAAGAACAGGATGAAGTACAGGCCGGACCACTTCGTCCCGAACGCCAACCCGAGCAGCACCCCGGCGCCGAAGCGCCACCACCGCACGCCCAGTCGCGGGCCCCACGCGGTATCGGCGATGCGGTCGCCCAGCAGAGCGATATGCATTTGTTGGCGAACTTGGTCGCGGTCCACGATGAGCGCTCCAAACGCGGCGACCACGAAGAACGTGAGAAGCCCGTCGAGCAGCGCCGTCCGGGCCGCGACAAAGCTGACGCCGTCGCAGATGAGCAGCAACCCGGCGACAGCGCCGACCAAGGTCGAGCGGCTGATCCGTCGCACGATTCGGGTCACCAGCGCCACCAGGATCACACCGAGCAGTGCTCCGGTGAATCGCCAGCCGAAGGCGTTGTAGCCAAAGATGGCCTCGCCGATCGCGATCAACTGCTTGCCGACCGGGGGATGAACGACCAACCCGAACCCGGGGTTGTCCTCCACCCCGTGGTTGTGCAGCACCTGCCAGGCCTGCGGCGCGTAGTGCTTCTCGTCGAAGATGGGTGTGCCCGCATCGGTCGGGGACCCCAGATTCAGGAACCGGGTCGCCGTCGCGAGCAGGGTGATCACGACGGTGACGATCCAGCCGCGCACCCGGTCAGTTGGCCCGAAATCGGCTACCGGCACCAGCGGCCCAGGGCTCACGACGGGCACCGCACGCTCCTCGACGGAGTTCTCGGTAAAGACGGGGGATTCTCGGGGCGGGGCGGACATCGGTGTCGATCGTAGGCTGTCCGACATGACCCGCGCCGGCGACGATGCAGTGGGGGCACGCCCCCACAAGTGGGTGGGGGCACCTCCCTCTGGGGGCGTACCCCCACCCGCTTGCGGCGGACGAAGCGATGAGGCGGGGGTACCGTCCACTTGCCGGGGAGAGCGGAGCTCATGACCTCTGGTCGCCTGTTGCTCGGCGCGACCCCGCTGGGCCAGCCGCTGGATGCGTCGCCGCGCCTGATCGACGCGCTGGCCCGCGCCGACGTGGTGGCGGCCGAGGACACCCGTCGGGTGCGGCTGCTGGCCAAGGCGCTCGACGTCCGGATCGGCGGGCGGGTGGTCAGCCTGTACGACCGCGTCGAGGCGGCGCGGGTGACCGCCCTGCTCGAGGCGATCAACGCCGGTGCGACGGTGCTGGTGGTCAGCGACGCGGGCATGCCGGTGATCAGCGATCCCGGCTACCGGCTGGTGGCGGCGTGCGTCGACGCCGGCCTGCGCGTGCAGTGCCTTCCGGGGCCGTCCGCGGTCACTACCGCGCTGGCCGTTTCCGGTCTGCCGTCGGAGAAGTTCTGCTTCGAGGGTTTCGCGCCGCGCAAAAGCTCGGCGCGCCGGGCATGGTTGGCCTCGCTGCTCGACGAGCAGCGCACGTGTGTGTTCTTCGAATCGCCGCGCCGGTTGGCCGCCTGCCTGCGTGACGCCGTCGAGCAGCTGGGTGGCGCGCGCCCCGCGGTCGTCTGTCGGGAGCTGACGAAGGTGCACGAAGAAGTGGTGCGCGGATCGCTGGACGAGCTGGCGACCTGGGCGGCCGACGGCGTGCTCGGCGAGATCACCGTGGTGCTGGCTGGAGCAACCCCACGCGCCGACCTGCCGTCCCTGGTGGCACACGTGGAGGACCTCGTCGCGGGGGGCGTTCGCGTCAAGGACGCCTGCAGCGAGGTGGCCGCGGCGCATCCGGGGGTGCGATCACGCCAGCTCTACGACGCGGTCCTGCATTCACGCCAGGACGGGTGAATTCGCCCAGGACGCGCGTTAGCTCAGGGCGTGCAGAGCGGGATGACGGAGAAGGGCGCACACAGCTGTGGGTGGGGGATCGGCGGTGGTAGCAGCAGCGGTGGTGGAGGTGGTAGCGCCGGCAGCGGCGGGAGACCCACCGGCAACGCGGGCGGCGGCAAGGCGGGCAGGCCCGCCGGGAGGCCGTTCGCCGCCAACGCGGCCACCAACGGTATTGCCTCGGGCGGAATCCCTGGGAGACCCACCCCCGGGACACCGGCCGCCAGCGCCGGAAGATTCGCGGCCAGCGCCGGGAGATTGGCGGCCAGCGCCGCGAGATCCACCCCCGGGACACCGGCCGCCAGCGCCGGAAGATTCGCCGCCAGCGCCGGGAGATTGGCGGCCAGCGCCGCGAGATCCACCCCCGGGACACCGGCCGCCAGCGCCGGGAGATTGGCGGCCAGCGCCGGGAGATTGGCGGCCAGCGCCGCGAGATCCACCCCCGGGACACCCGCGGCCAGCGCCGGGAGGTTGGCGGCCAGCGCGGGAAGATTTGCGGCCAGCGCCGGGACAGCCGCCGCTGCGGCACTCGCCGGGACACCGGCCGCGGGCAACAGCATGCCGGCCGCCGAGGAGACTGCTCCGTTGATTGCGGGTAACAGCCCACTGTTGTTCAGCAGCGTGTAGGCATACGCGATCATTGCCACGGCGCTCGCGGCGCTGGTGGTAAGGCCGATGGCGGTGCCGCCGATGCCGAGGACGCCGGCTACCACCGAGTAGGCCGCGTTCGCCCCGTACGGTATGCCGTACAACGCGGCGGCGGTGCCGACGGCGTTGGATACACCTGGTATGCCGAGGATGTCGGCCGGGTCGGTCAGGTAGGGCAGGCCCGGGACGCCCGGTGCGCCCACACCCGGCACGGCGGGCGTGGCCGTCGGCACGCCAGCTGCTGGCACGCCTGCGCCCGGTACGGCCGCCTCCGGCGCGCCGAGCCCCGGCAGGCTGGCCACTCCGGGCACCGAGCTGGCCGCCATCGGCACCCCGCTCGGTTCCGGAGCCGATCCCGGCACTATCGCATCGCCGGGTGGTGCGGCCGGCGCCGGCGCTGCGTGCTCTGGCGCGGCGCCCTGTCCCGGCTGTGGTGGCTTCGGCATCAGAACCGATTCCAGCCGGTCGCATTGTTGGCCGGCGCTGCACGTCCCGCTCGGCAGTCGCGCCGGTGTGGTCACGGTCAGCGGTGCTACCGCCAGCGCCCCACCTACGGCCGCGGCAGCCGCGGCGCCGACGATGGCGATCCTCATGGCGGCCCCCTCTCGAAGTCGACCCCGTGACGGGCACGGATCGATGGCCTGGAGCTTAAGCGCGCTGGGCCCATGGCGTGGGCGTTACGCAAAATTCAAGGGCTGGTCGAGGCCGGCCGTGCCTAGCTGGTTAACCGGACCGGCGCCTCGGCCGCCGCGGCGGGCGGCCCGACGATGGGCGCCGCCTTGTGCAGGCATTCCTCCCATTCGGCGTCGGGATCCGAGTCGGCGGTGATCCCGCCGCCGACCCCCAGCACGGCGTTGCCCGCGGTGCCGAACTCAACGGTGCGGATCGCGACGTTAAGTTCGCAGCCGGCGATCGGGGATGCCAAACCAACCGTGCCGCAATATATTCCGCGCCGGCGCTGTTCCCATTGCGAAATCAATTGGCGGGCCCGAAGTTTGGGCGTTCCGGTGACCGAGGCCGGCGGGAAGGCGGCGTCCACCAACGTCGGCGTCGGCAGCTCGACCGGAACCCGTGCCGACACCGTCGACACCAGGTGCCACACGCCCGGCGCACGCCGCACGACCAACAGCTCGGGCACCGTTACCGTGCCGGTGATCGCCACCCGGCCAAGATCATTGCGGACCAGGTCCACGATCATGATGTTCTCGGCGACCTCTTTGGGCGACGCGCGCAACGCCGACGGCCAGGCATCCAACGGCAGGGTGCCCTTGATCGGGCTGGACGTCACGACGGCACCGCTGCGGCGCAGGAAAAGTTCCGGCGACAGCGATGCGACCGCGCCCCACGGTCCGGCCACGTAGGCCGCCCGCGCCGGAGAGGTGCGGGCGACCAGGTCGATGAAGAAGTCCAGCGGGGTCCCGGTGAGTGTGCCGGTGAACCGGGTGCACACGCAGGCCTGGTAGACCTCGCCGGCGGCGATCGCCTCCAGGCAGGCCAGCACCGCGGCGCGGTGCGCCTCCCGATCGGGCGCTCCCCAGTCGATCCGGCACGTCGGCGCCGGTTCATCGGCCGGTGCGGCTAATGCGCTGGCCAGCCAGTCCGGCATCGGCGCACCAGACAGGCTCTCGTACCACCAGTGACCGTCGCGGTCATGGCGCAGCACACAGTCGGTCCAGCCGCCGGCGACTTCGGGGATCCGGCTTCCCCGCCCGTCGCCCCCAGGGTCCGGGTAGCTCCGGTAGCCGATCCAGCCGCCGCCCACCGAGTCGGAGCCGGGCGTCGGCGAAGCCGGCCGGACCGCGAATGCGTCGTCGGCGGCCACCGGTTGCACGGCCAGGCTTGGTGCGATCACCGCCCGTGCGCCGAACCACTCCCCGGTCAGCGCGGCCGGCGGTGGCAGATCGAGCCGGCGGGTGGCGTCGCCGACGGCCCGCAGCACGCTGGGTGCGGCGCCAAGATCGCCCAGCGGGTCGATTCGCACAGCCCTAGCTTGACAGAACGGACGATCTTCGCACGCCAGGACGGGGTTCAGCGCCGGCTGATCTCGCGTGGGTTGGTCAGCGCCGCCAGCTTGTCGGGGTTGCGCATCACATAGAAGTTGGTGATCTTGTCGTCGCGGATTTCCAGCGTGATCACCCCTTCGAGGTGTCCGCCCAGGTAGAGCAACACCGCGGGGGCGCTGTTGCACGTCACCGTCTGCGCGTGGAACTGGGCCATCGCCGAAGCCCTGCGCATCAGCCCGGCGATGGCCCTGGCCACCCGCTCGGCGCCAACCACCGGCCGGCGGGCCGCGCTCACCTTGCCGCCGCTGTCGGCCATCCAGGTGGCGTCCGGGGCGAGCATCGTCATCAGCGCTTCCACGTCGCCGCTGGCCGCGGTGGCCAGGAACTGGGTGGTGATCTGCGCGTTGCGTTGCGGATCCACGGTGTCGAAGCGCTTCCGTCGCGCCCGCACGTGTTCACGTGCCCGGTGCGCGACCTGCCGCACGGTCGCCGCCGGCTTGCCCACGGCCTCGGCAATCTCGCCGTAGTCGAAGCCGAACACCTCGCGCAGCACGAACACGGCACGTTCGTCGGGGCTCAGTGTTTCCAGCAGCACCAGCATCGCCATCGAAACCGATTCCGCCAGAACGACATCGGCTGATGGGTCCTGGTCGTCGAGGAGCAGCGGCTCGGGCAGCCACGGCCCCACGTACTCCTCCCGCCGGCGGGCGTCGGCTCGCAACGCGTTGAGCGCCTGGCGGGTCACCAGCCTCGCGAGATAGGACTTGGTATCGCGCACGGTGGACAGGTCGACGGTGGCCCAGCGCAGATAGCTGTCCTGCAGCACATCGTCGGCTTCGGTTGCCGAGCCCAGGATTTCGTAGGCGATGGTGAACAGCAGCGCTCGCAGCAGGGTGAACCGTTCGGCGTGTTCACCGCCCGACCCGCCGGCCGACCCGCCTGGTGAAGAAGTCATTGGAGCGCGACCTGCTGGCCGGCCGGCGCCTGCGCGGGCCGCGTGCCGCCCCTGAACCAGCGGTAGGTGCCGGGTTTGGCGGCCTCACGCCGGATGGCCCACAGCGTGCCCTTGCAGACGGCTTCCTTGATCGACGCGGCGCTGCGCCCGGCCACCACCACGTTCACCGGGGTGTCGTCGCCGCGTGCCAGCTGGATCGTGCCGTGTCTGCGGCCCAGGCTGACGCATTGCCCGACGAACGCCTGGTTCAGTGCCGCGGGGGAACGTCCGGCGATGCGGCTGAGCACCGTGTTGGCCGCCTGCGCCGCCAACGGCCCGGCCGCCTGGCAGCTCATCCGCAGTGGCTGGCCCGACGGTGCGGCGGCGTCGCCCGCGGCGACGATGCGCTCGTCGTCGACGCTGGTCAGCGTTTCGTCGGTGAGCAGCCGGCCCAGGGCGTCGGTGCGCAGCCCGCTGCGGGCGGCCAGATCCGGCACACCGAAACCCGCCGTCCACACCGTCACCGCGCTGGGCAGCACGGCGCCGTCGGCGAGCACCACCGCGTCCCACCGAACCTGGCTGACCGCCGCGGATTCCAGCACGCTCACGCCGAGTTTGCGCAGCTGCTTGGCCACCGAACGCCGGCCGCGCGCGCTCAACGACGGCCCCAGCATGCCGCCGCAGACCAGGCTCACGCGGCGGCCCTGTTCGGCGAGCTCGGAAGCGGTCTCGATGCCGGTCAGGCCGCCGCCGACCACGGTGATGGCGGCGTCGGGGTGCAGATCGGCCAACGCATAGCGCAACCGCTTGGCGCTTTCCAGATCGGCGACCGAATAAGCGAATTCGGCCGCGCCCGCCACCGCCGGGGTCGCCCCGGTGCTGCCCACAGCGTAGATGAGGTAGTCGTAGTCCAGCACGGCGCCCGAGGTCAGCAGCAGCCGGCGGGCAGCGGTGTGGATGCGCTCGGCGCTATCGACCACCAGTCCGATGCCGTCACCGAGCAGTGTGGCGTAGTCGGCGGTGGCGGTGCCGGTGCCGGCGACCAACTGGTGCAAGCGGATTCGCTCGACGAAGACCGGACGCGGGTTGACCAGCCTGATGTCGATGTCGGCGCACTGGCGCAAGTGGTTGGCGGCCAGGGTGCCGGCGTATCCGCCGCCGACGACGACGACGTGGGTGCGTTGGTGGTTCATCTGAGGTCTCCTAGTTTCTCATGGGACTTGTGCCCTTCAGACACCGCAGACCGGCCGGGCGTGACAATCGGGGCCGCGAGTGTGAGCTGTTTCACTGGTGGGCGCTCGCCCGTCGTTTTCGGGGCCCGGCTTGGGACCCGGGTCGAGGGGCGCGCATGTTAGTCTTCCCGACTAACGTGGATTCGGGGCTCGCCCCGGTCCGGGTGCGCCTAGCGGTCAACCAGGCGAAGCAAGAAACCCTTTCGATGTGCATCGGCGCGCATCCGAAGGAGCCGTCTTGCGGATCGTGCGCCTGATGGGGCGCGTCGTCCATAATTTGTCGAGTCGCCGACGCTTCGTGCGATCTAGCTCAATTGTGAGATTGGTTGGAAACAATTAGTTGGAAACAATGAGAAAGAACGCGCTGGTCTTTTGGGTCTCTGTCGCGTGCGCGGCGTTGGCGCTCAACGGGTGTAGCAGCCCGGGCCCCAGCGGTCCCTTGACCGCGATGGTGAGTCCGGCCATACCGGCCAGCGCGCAGGAGATCGCCAACCCGCTACGCGGCCAGTACGAAGACCTCATGGAACCCCTTTTCCCGCAAGGTGTTCCGGCGCAAAAGCGCTATCCGGCGTGGCCCGCATCGTACGACGCCAGTTTGCGGGTTTCGTGGCGGCAACTGCAGCCCGCCGATCCGGGCACGCTTCCGCCCGACGCGCCCGACGATCGCAAGTACGACTTCAGCGTGATCGACGACACGCTGGCCAAGCTGGCCGAGCGCGGCATGCGGCTGACGCTGCGGGTGTACGCCTACAACTCCTGTTGCAACGCTTCGTATCCGAACAACACCAACATCGCGATCCCCGACTGGGAACGGGCGCGTCCGGGCACCAGCACCAGCTATCCCGGTCCGCCGAACGGTCCGTCGGCCGGGGTGACGCAGGTGGTACCCAACTTCAATGACCCCACCTATCTCAACGATTTCGGGCAGCTGCTCGCCGCGCTCGGTCGCCGCTACGACGGTGATGAGCGGCTCAGCGTTTTCGAGTTCTCCGGGTATGGGGACTCGAGCGAAAATCACGTCGCCTATCTGCGTGACGCCCTCGGCGCGCCCGGTCCCGCGCCCGACGACAGCGTCGCGGCCCTGGGCTATTTCAGTCAGTTCCGTGATCAGGACATCACCACCGCCTCCATTCGGCGGTTGGTCGCGGCGAACGTCGACGCTTTTCCCCACACCCAGTTGGTGGTAATCCCGAACAATCCCGAAATCGTGCGCGCATTGCTCGCCGACGACGTCACCAAGAAACTTTCGGCGCCGGTCGGCATTCGCTCGGATTGCCTGGGTGTCCACGCGCCGATGCCGGCGTGGGCCGAGGGCAGCGGTGCCCATTACGCGCAGACCAGTGACCCGGTCGTCGCCGCGCTCCGGCAGCGGCTTGCGACGGCGCCGGTGATCACCGAGTGGTGCAGGTTGCCGAGCGGAACTTCACCGCAGTCCTACTACGAGAAGGGCCTGCACGACGTCATCAAGTACCACGTGTCGATGGCGTCGAGCGTCAACTTCCCGGACCAGTCCGCAACCGCACCGATGGATCCGAAGCTATACCTGCTGTGGGCGCAGGCCAACGCGACGGCCGGCTATCGGTACACGGTCGAGGCGCGGCCGGGATCGCAATCGGTGCGCGACAGGGTGGCGGCGATATCGGTCACGTGGACCAACAACGGCTCCGCCGCCGCCACCGAGAAATGGGTGCCCGGCTACCGTCTGGTGGATTTCACGGGGGCAGTGGTTGCGACGATCCCGGCGACCGTGGACCTGAAGGGTTTGGTTACCGATCAGTCCGGCAGCAGCGACCAGCCGACGCCAGCGTCGGTCACCGAGTCGGTGCACGTTGACCTGGCGGGCTTGCCGGCCGGTCATTACACGCTGAGGGCGGCGGCCCAATGGCAACAGCACAAGCCCAACGGCACACATGTGGTGAACTATCCGCCGATGCACCTGGCCCGCGACGGCCGTGACGACTCGGGTTGGTATCCGATCGCGACGCTCGACGTACCGCGCGAAGTGCCGACGTCGGCGAATCCGCAATAAAGCCCAGAGCCAGCTAGTCAGGCTGGTAGCGCGGAAACACTCCCGCGGGCGCCGGCAGCACCGTGCCGGGCGTCAGCCGCGCGCCCACCGCGGCAAATGCCCGCTGGTCTTCGGCCTGGCCCAGCAGGTCCAACAGCTTGCCCGCTGACTCCGGCATGACCGGCTGCATCAGCAGCGCCGCGATGCGCACCGCCTCGCAGGTGGTGTACAGGACGGTGCGGAACCTGGCCTGATCGGCCGCGGACTCGCTCTTGCGAAGCACCCACGGCTGCTGGGCCGAAAAGTATCTGTTCGCTTCGCCGAGCATCAGCCAGATCGCCTCTAAGGCCAGGTGCATCGCCTGGTCGTCGAAATTGGCGCGCACCCGCTCCAACAAGCCGTCGGCCGTCGCCAGCAGCGCGGTGTCGGCCTCGGTGAACTCACCCGGTTCGGGCACCACCCCGTCGAGGTTCTTGGCAACCATCGACAACGACCGCTGGGCGAGGTTGCCCAGCTCGTTGGCCAGGTCGGTGTTGATCCGGGTGATGATGCCCTCGTCGCTGTAGCTGCCGTCCTGGCCGAACGGGACCTCGCGCAACAGGAAGTAGCGGACCTGGTCCACTCCGAACGTCTCGACCAGCGTCACCGGGTCGACGACATTGCCCACCGACTTGCTCATCTTCTCGCCGCGGTTGAGCAGAAACCCGTGCGCGAAAATCCTTCGTGGCAGCTCGATTCCGGCCGACATCAAAAATGCCGGCCAATACACGGCATGGAACCTGATGATGTCCTTGCCGATCATGTGCAAATCGGGGGGCCAGTAGCGGCGGAACAGCTCGGAGCCGGCGTCGGGGTAGCCGGCGCCGGTCAGGTAGTTGGTCAGCGCGTCGACCCAGACGTACATGACGTGGTCGGGGTGCTCGGGTACCGGCACGCCCCAGTTGAACGAGGTGCGCGAGATGGACAGGTCGCGCAGCCCACCGGAGACAAAGCTGACCACCTCGTTGCGCCGCACATCGGGCGCGATGAAGTCCGGGTTGGCCTCGTAGTGGGCCAGCAGTTTGTCGGTATACGCCGAGAGCCGGAAGAAGTATGTCTGCTCTTCGGTCCAGGTCACCGGCGCGCCGGTTTCGATGGCCAGCCGGGTTCCGTCCTCGGCGAGGCGGGTCTCGGATTCGACGAAGAACCGCTCGTCGCGCACCGAATACCACCCGGAGTAGGCGTCGAGGTAGATGTCACCCGCGGCCGACATCCGCCGCCAGATCTCCTTGGACGCCTCGTAGTGGTCGGCGTCGGTGGTGCGAATGAAGCGGTCGAAGGAGATGTTCAAGTTCTCCTGCAGGCGCTGGAACACGTCTGAGTTGCGCCGGGCCAACTCGGCGGTCGGTAGGCCTTCAGCGGCGGCGGCCTGGGCGACCTTGAGGCCGTGCTCGTCGGTGCCGGTCAAGAAGCGCACGTCGAAGCCGTCGAGCCGCTTGAACCGGGCGATCGCGTCGGTGGCGATGTACTCGTACGCGTGTCCCAGGTGCGGGGCGGCGTTGGGATAGGTGATCGCGGTGGTGACGTAATAGGGCTTCATGTCGGACTCCACCCTATTGTGTGCGCGTGAGCTCCAGCCGCCGTGTCGAACGCGGAGCGCCGCCCGCTCCGGAGCCCCTGGCGCCCTTGATCGACGCCCACACCCACCTCGACGCGTGCGGCGCCGCCGATGGCGACGGAGTGCGGGCCATCGTCGACCGCGCCGCGGCGGTCGGCGTGGACGCGGTGGTCACCGTCGCCGACGACCTGGACTCGGCACGCTGGGTCACCCGGGCCGCCGAGTGGCACCCGCGGGTGTATGCCGCGGTGGCGCTGCACCCCACCCGCGCCGACGCCCTCAGCGATGACGCCCGCGCCGAGATCGAGGAGCTGGCGTCGCATCCGCGGGCGGTGGCCGTCGGCGAGACCGGCATGGATATGTACTGGCCGGGGCGGCTGGCCGGGTGCGCGCAGCCGGACGTGCAGCGGGAGGCGTTCGCGTGGCACATCGACCTGGCCAAGCGGATCGGCAAACCGCTGATGATCCACAATCGCGAGGCCGACGCCGAGGTGCTCGACGTGCTGCGGGCCGAGGGCGCGCCCGACACCGTGATCTTTCACTGCTTCTCGTCGGACAGCGCCATGGCCCGCGAGTGTGTGGCCGCGGGGTGGCTGGTCAGCCTGTCCGGGACGGTGAGCTTCCGTAATGCTCGTGACCTACGGGAAGCCGTCCCGCTGATTCCGGTGGAGCAGCTGTTGGTCGAAACGGACGCGCCGTTCTTGACCCCGCATCCCTACCGGGGCGCAGCGAACGAGCCGTACTGCCTGCCCTACACCGTGCGGGCCCTGGCTGAGCTGGTCAATCGGCGTCCGGAGGAACTGGCGCTCATCACCACGAGCAATGCCCGTCGGGTCTATCGACTTGGGTGAGGGCGAACCGACCGCCTATACCAGTATCGCGCCGGAGTTGCTGAACGTTGGCCGGTTCGTTACCGTCTTGTGATCGAACGGGTGGGCCTGCATGGCCCATTTTGTCATTTTCCGCTGTGAGGGTCGTCAAGTGTTGCCTAGGTCGGGGATAGCTGCGAATTGACTGTACTCAAACAACTTCACCAGACCCCATCACCGATGTTGCGCCTCGTGGTAGGCGCGCTGTTGCTCGTATTGACGTGCGCCGGAGGCTATGCGATCTCCGCGTGCAAGACGGTGACGTTGACCGTCGACGGAACGGCGATGCGGGTGACCACGATGAGGTCGCGGGTGATCGACATCATCAAAGAGAACGGGTTCTCCGTTGGCGAGCGTGACGACCTGTACCCGGCCGGTGATGTTGTGGTCCATGATGCGGAAAACATCGTGCTGCGGCGCAGCCGGCCGTTGGAGATCTCGTTGGACGGCCACGACGCCAAGAGGGTTTGGACGACGGCGTCCACCGTCGACGAGGCGCTGGCCCAACTTGCGATGACAGACACGGCCCCCGCCGCGGCTTCGCGCGGCAGCCGTGTTCCGCTGGCGGGCATGGCGTTGCCGGTTGTGTCCGCCAAGACGGTGCAGATCAACGACGCCGGCGCGGTGCGCACGGTGCACCTGCCGGCTCCCAATGTCGCTGGGCTGCTGGCCGCCGCCGGCGTCCCGCTGCTGGGCAGCGACCAGGTGGTGCCCGGTGCGACGTCGCCGATCGTCGACGGCATGCAGATCGAGGTGACCCGGAATCGCATCGAGAGGGTCACCGAGCGGTTGCCGCTGCTGCCGAACGCGCGCCGCATCGAGGACCCCGAGATGAACATGAGCCGTGCGGTCGTCGAGGACCCCGGAACTCCGGGTACGCAGGATGTGACGTTCGCGGTCGCCGAGGTCAACGGCGTCGAGACCGGTCGGCTGCCCGTCGCCAACGTGGTGGTGACGCCGGCCCGCGAAGCGGTGGTGCGAGTGGGGACCAAGCCCGGCACCGAGGTGCCCCCGGTGTCCGACGGGGACGTCTGGGATGCCATCGCGGGCTGTGAGGCCGGCGGAAACTGGGCGATCAACACCGGCAACGGGTATTACGGTGGTGTGCAGTTCGACCAGGGGACCTGGGAGCGCAATGGCGGGCTGCGGTATGCGCCCCGTGCGGACCTCGCCACCCGCGAGGAGCAGATCGCGGTTGCCGAGGTGACTCGGCAGCGCCAAGGCTGGGCCGCCTGGCCGGTGTGCAGTGGACGAGCGGGTGCACGCTGACCATCCGGCTGCTGGGGCGCACCGAGATCCGGCGGCTGGCCAAGGACCTCGATTTTCGGCCACGGAAATCCCTCGGGCAGAACTTCGTTCACGACGCCAACACGGTGCGGCGGGTGGTGTCGGCCTCCGGGGTTTGCCGTTCTGACCATGTCCTGGAGGTAGGTCCGGGCCTCGGCTCGCTCACGCTGGCGCTGCTCGACCGCGGCGCTACCGTCACCGCCGTCGAGATGGATCCGGTGTTGGCCGGTCGGCTGCCGCAGACCGTCGCGGAGCATTCGCACAGCGAAATTTACCGGCTGACGGTGTTGGGTCGCGACGTCCTGTCGCTTCGGAAGGCGGACTTGGCCGCCGAGCCGACAGCGGTGGTCGCCAACCTCCCGTACAACGTCGCGGTCCCCGCGCTGCTGCATGTGCTTGCCGAATTTCCGTCCATCCGCGGCGTGACGGTGATGGTGCAAGCCGAGGTCGCCGAACGGCTTGCCGCCGAGCCCGGCGGCAAGGAATACGGCGTGCCCAGCGTCAAGGTGCGCTTCTTTGGACGGGTTCGTCGCTGCGGCACGGTGTCTCCGACGGTCTTCTGGCCAATCCCACGCGTCTATTCCGGGCTGGTACGCATCGACCGGTACGAGACTCCGCCATGGCCGACCGACGAAGCCTTCCGTGAGCGGGTGTTCGAACTGGTGGACATCGCGTTCGCGCAGCGGCGCAAGACATCTCGTAACGCGTTCGCCGAGTGGGCGGGCTCGGGAAACGAGTCGGCGAATCGATTGCTCGCGGCCAGCATCGACCCCGCCCGTCGCGGGGAGACGCTGTCCATCGACGACTTCGTGCGGCTGTTGCGCCGCTCGGGTGACTGGGCTTCGGCGAGCTGACGCCCGGCTGGGTTTCGAGACGGTCGCGGCGATAGTCTGCTGCGGTGGCAGGCAATGTCTGACGGCAACACCGCCGAGCTGTGGGTGCCCACCGGGTCGGTCACCGTTCGGGTTCCCGGAAAGGTCAACCTCTACCTGGCGGTCGGTGATCGCCGCGACGACGGTTATCACGAGCTGACGACGGTGTTTCACGCCGTCTCGCTGGTCGACGAGGTGACGGTGCGCAACGCCGATGTGCTGTCGCTCGAGCTCGTCGGCGAGGGAGCCGACCAGTTGCCCACCGACGAGCGCAACCTGGCCTGGCAGGCCGCCGAGCTGATGGCCGACCACGTGGGCCGGGCACCCGACGTGTCGATCATGATCGACAAATCCATTCCGGTGGCCGGTGGGATGGCGGGCGGCAGCGCGGATGCGGCCGCCGTGCTGGTCGCGATGAACTCCCTGTGGGAACTCAACGTGCCCCGCCGCGACCTGCGCATGCTCGCCGCGCGGCTGGGCAGCGACGTGCCATTCGCCCTGCACGGAGGCACCGCGCTGGGGACCGGTCGCGGCGAGGAGCTGGCCACCGTGTTGTCGCGCAACACCTTCCACTGGGTGCTGGCGTTTGCCGATAGCGGCCTGCCCACGCCGGCGGTGTTCGCCGAGCTGGATCGGCTGCGGGAGGTCGGTGATCCCCCGCGGCTGGACGAACCCGGGCCGGTGCTGGCCGCCCTGGCCGCCGGCGATCCGGAGCAGCTGGCGCCGCTGCTGGGCAACGAATTGCAGCCGGCCGCGGTGAGCCTGGATCCGGCGCTGCGGCGCGCGCTGCGCGCCGGTGTGCAAGCCGGTGCTTTGGCGGGCGTCGTGTCCGGCTCGGGCCCGACGTGTGCCTTCCTGTGCGCGTCGGCGGCCTCGGCGCTCGACATCGGCGCGCAGCTCTCGGGGGCGGGTGTGTGCCGCACCGTTAGAGTGGCCACCGGACCGGTGCCCGGAGCCCGGGTGATCCCGGCGCCGACGACCTCCCAATAACTGACGTGTGACGGGAATGTGAAATCTGCCTCAAATCGTGCGAGCGTTTGGCAGTTACTTAAGAGTTGCTTAAGATAATCCGCGGTGTAGGGGTCCAGGACCCATCACCGAACCGAGACCTAACCGCTCCCCAAATGTTTGCGCGCGCCTGCTGCGAAGTGGCATCCAGCAAGCGGAACATGAAGTCCGGACCTTGGGGCCGGAACCGAGGAGGTTGCTGTGAGCAGGTTTACCGACAAGATGTTCCGCAATGCTCGCGAGAGCACCAAGGGCATGGTTACCGGTGAACCGCACATGCCGGTCCGGCACACGTGGGGCGAGGTGCATCAGCGGGCGCGCCGGATAGCCGGTGGGCTCGCGGCCGTCGGCGTAGGCCGCGGCGACGCGGTCGGTGTGCTGGCGGGCGCGCCCGTCGAGATCGCTCCGACCGCCCAAGGTCTGTGGATGCGCGGCGCCAGTCTGACCATGCTGCATCAGCCCACCCCCCGCACCGACTTGGCGGCGTGGGCCGAAGACACCACCACCGTGGTCGACATGATCGAGGCCAAGGCGGTCGTCGTCTCCGATCCGTTCCTGGCCGCCGTTCCGGTGCTGGCCGAGCGCGGCATCAAGGTGCTGACCGTCGAGCAGTTGCTGGCATCCGATCCGATCGACCCGGTCGGGGCCGACGAGGACGACCTGGCGTTGATGCAATTGACGTCTGGGTCCACAGGTTCACCCAAAGCTGTCCAGATCACCCACCGCAACCTGTTCGCCAATCTCGAGGCGATGTACATCAGCGCCGAGTACAACGCCGACACCGACGTGATGGTCAGCTGGCTACCGCTGTTCCACGACATGGGGATGATCGGCTTCTTGACCGTGCCGATGTACTTCGGCGGTGAGCTGGTCAAGGTCACCCCGATGGACTTCATGCGGGACACGCTGCTGTGGGCCAAGCTGATCGACAAGTACCAGGGGACGATGACGGCCGCCCCCAACTTCGCCTATTCGCTGTTCGCCAAGCGGCTGCGCAAGCAGGCCAAGCCCGGCCAGTTCGACCTGTCCACGTTGCGCTTCGCGCTGTCCGGCGCCGAGCCCGTCGAGCCGGCCGACGTCGAGGACCTGTGCGAGGCCGGCGCGCCGTTCGGGCTCAAGCCGCAGGCGATCTTGCCGGCCTACGGAATGGCCGAGATCACGCTCGCGGTGTCGTTCTCCCAGTGTGGCGCCGGCCTGGTGGTCGATGAGGTGGACGCCGACCTGCTGGCCGCACTGCGCCGTGCGGTGCCGGCCACCAAGGGCAACACCCGTCGCCTGGCCTCGCTGGGGCCGCTATTGCAGGGCATCGAGGCTCGCATTGTCGACGAGGACGGCAACGTGCTGCCGACCCGGGGTGTCGGCGTGATCGAATTGCGCGGCGAATCGGTCTCCCCGGGCTATCTCACGATGGGCGGCTTCATCCCGGCGCAGGACCGGCACGGCTGGTATGACACCGGTGACCTTGGCTACCGGCTGGAGAACGGTCACGTCGTGGTGTGTGGTCGGGTCAAGGACGTCATCATCATGGCCGGCCGGAACATCTACCCGACCGACATCGAGCGGGCCGCAGGCCGGGTCGAGGGTGTCCGGCCCGGGTGCGCGGTGGCGGTCCGGCTCGACGCCGGGCACTCGCGCGAGACGTTCGCCGTCGCCGTCGAGTCGAACGCCTTCGAGGATCCCGCCGAGGTGCGCCGCATCGAGCACCAGGTGGCCCACGAGGTACTCAAAGAGGTCGACGTGCGGCCACGCAACGTCGTGGTTCTCGGTCCCGGGACTATCCCGAAGACGCCGTCGGGCAAGCTGCGGCGGTCCAACTCGCTGGCACTCGTTACGTAGCTTTCCTTTCGCGAGCTGGGGGCGCCTCCCGTTTGCGAGCAGACGCAAAAGCCCCCGAATCCCACGGATTTCGGGGGCTTTTGCGTCTGCTCGGCGGGTATCTCACAAGAGATATTTGAGTTGCCTTCCGTATGTTTTCAGCGCGCGAGAAGTCAGCATCTCCTCATGGCTGCAGTCGACCGAGTATGCGCTGATATCGCCACCGACATAGGGCCGCCAAATGTCGGTCAGCGAGGAACCCCAGATATTACTTTGCGCGGCGGAGAATATGGTCATGTCGCCGTCAAACACGCCGGGCGCGCGATTCGTGTCGCAAAGTTCCAGATTGGCGATTACATTGTCGACAATTAAATCGACGACTTGGCTGGTGGGAAGAATAACCTCCGCGCCGCCGCTCTGTTGACGAACGAGGCTCTCGACTTCGTGGTAACTGAGGGACTTTAGCCCAGGCGGCACGTCGATGTGGTATAGCCGCAGGGCCCCTTTGAGTACTTCAAACTCTATAGCGGCCCGCGTCCGTTGCTCGTCCGTTTTCTTGATCTTGAATGCGGGCCCAGCGTCCAGGATGATAAGACGCTCAACCGCGGATCCGCGTCCGACAAGTTCGATTGCCAGCTCGTGAGCTACGGTTCCGCCAAAAGACCAGCCGAGGAGTCGATACGGTCCGGCGGGATCGATCGCCTGGATTCTGTCCGCGTAGTTTGTTGCCATGCAGCTAATTGATCTGGGTGCGACTTCCCCGTCGCGTGGGACTTGTTGAATCCCGATTAGCGGGCAGGTCAAATACGAACTCAGACCCTGATATTGCCAGCTAATCCCACCGGCTGGATGGATGCAAAACAGTGGAACGCCCGTCCCCTGCTTCAGGATCTCGATGGGAACCACGTCCTGTACCGACGTGACGGGGTTGCGTAACTGCTGGCCCAAGCGTCGCACGGTTGGCGCGTCGAACAGGGTATGTACGGCAAGTTGGACGCCGAGGGATCGGTTGATGGCGGCGATGGCGCGCATCGCCAGCAGCGAGTCTCCGCCGAGGTCGAAGAACGATTCCTCAACACCGACGCGGCGCAGGCCCAGTGTGCGGGCATAGATGCCGGCCAGGATTTCCTCGACGCGGGTGGCCGGGGCCCGGTGGTGGTCGCTGCCGTGGTAGTCCGGCGCGGGCAGGGCGCGCAAGTCGAGCTTTCCGTTGACCGTGAGCGGCAATGTCTCGAGCACGACGATCGCTGTGGGCACCATGTAGGGCGGCAGTTGTTCGGTCAACAGCGCGCGCGCCTTGACGGGGTCTGCAGTGCCGGTGATGTAGCCGACCAGGCGTTTGTCGCCGGGGTGGTCTTGGCGGGCGATCACCGCGGCCTGGTCGACGCCATCCAGCTTGGCCAATGCCGCAGTGACTTCGCCCAATTCGATGCGGTAGCCGCGGATCTTGACTTGGTCATCGGCACGTCCCGCGTATTCCAGTTGCCCATCGGGCAGCCACCGGACCAGATCGCCGGTGCGGTACATCCGTGTTCCGGCGCCGCCGAACGGGCACGCCACAAACCGTGACGCCGTCAACCCCGCCCGGCCCACGTATCCGACCGCCACCCCGCGGCCGGCCACATACAGCTCCCCGACCACCCCGGCCGGTACCGCCCGCAACCAGTCATCCAGCACAAACAACGCCGCCCCCGCCACCGGCGCACCGATCGGAACCACCCCCGACCCCGCCCGTAGAGGCGCACTGATCGCGGTGCATATCGTGGTCTCGGTCGGACCGTAGGCGTTGATCATCACCCGTCCAGGCGCCCACCGATCGGCGACCTCGGACGGACACGGCTCACCGCCGGTGATCAGCGTCACCGACTCCAGACCCCGCGGCTCCAAAATCGCCAATGCCGACGGGGTCTGGGTCAACACGCTGAGCTGCTCGCCGACCAGCAGATCGTGAAAGTCGGTTGGTGAGTGCGCCACTGACTCGGGCACCACCACCAACCGCCCACCGTCAAGCAGCGCCCCCCATATCTCCCACACCGAGTAGTCGAACGCATACGAGTGCCAATGCGACCACACCCCGGCCGACGGCAGGCTTGCGCCTAGCGCCGCCACCAGCTCGGTCACGTTGAGGTGGGTGACCGCCACTCCCTTGGGCACACCGGTGGTCCCCGAGGTGTAGATCAGGTAGGCGACGTCGTCTGCCGCGGGCTCCGGCAGTGCCGTGCTAGGTTGGCTGTCCATTGCGGGGTCGTCGACATCGATGACCGGCAGATCACATCCCTGCAGCCGCGCGCGCAAGTCCGTCGCGGTGATCGCGGCGATCGGCGCGGCATCGGTGAGCACGAATTCAATCCGGGCCTGCGGATGCATGGGGTCGATGGGAACGTAGGCGGCCCCGGTCTTGAGCACCGCCAGGATGGCGATGATGGCCTCGGCGCGGTGGGGGAGCAGCAGGGCCACACGGGTGCCCGGGCGAGCCCCGTGTCCGCGCAGCAGGTGGGCGAGCTGGTTGGCTGCCCGGTCGAGTTGCCGGTAGGTCAAAGACCGGCCTTCGCAGGTCAGCGCCATCGCCGCGGGTGTGCGTCGCACCTGCGCGGCCCACACCGCCGGAATCGATGCGGCGATGGTCGGCGGCACCGTGAGCACCGCCCGGTTGCCCCACCCATCCAGGCGGGCGTGCTCGGCCGCACCCAGCAGATCTATCGACGACAACACCCGCGCCGGGTCGGCGGTGATCGCCGCCAACACCTGCTCCACTAGGCGGCCCAATTCGTCGATACGAAAACGCGAAACCAGGTCACCCGTTCCGACGGAAGTCAACAAGAGCTTGTCATTGTCTCTGAAGAAGGCCAATCCGGAACCCCGCGGACCAAAAGCCGACGCGGAAGGCCTTATCGATGCCACGGCATCGCCAAAAGGCGCCACGGTTATCGACGGAACGATATTTATGCTAACCCTATTTGCCGGCTGTGTGGCGCCGCGGTAGTTGCGCTCCAGAATGGATGTCGGGAACCGCTGATGGTGTAGCACCTCCCGTATTCGCATATCGACGTGCCGACAAAAGTCGGCGACGGTGGAGTTCGGCGGGGTCGCCAATACGAGCGGAACAACCCCGGATAACATCCCGGGTATCGTCATTGTCTCTGGGCCAACGCGTCTGGTTACCGGGAGATCGAGCACCACCTCCGAGCCGCGCGCGCACCACCCATGCACCAGAAGCGCGCAAGCTGCGGTAAGGACGGACGATCGGCGCACCCCCAGCGCGCGAGATAACTGGTGAACCCGGCCGACGACAGCGTCGTCCAAGCGGACCAGCTCCGAGGTCAAAGGTGCGTCCGGTGCACGCGCATCCCATACCCGCCGGTAATCGGGCTGCGCTGCGGGATCGAGCGTCGAGAGCATGCCCGTCCAATAGGTCAAGTCCCGGGCGTAATCGTCGGATGCCTCGTACGCCGACTCGTAATCCACCAAGTCTTGCAGCTTGCCGAAGAAACTGGGCGGCACTGGCGCGCCGGAAATCAGCGCGGAGTAAATGGCAGCGATTCGATTCGCGATAAGCATAGCGCCGAATCCGTCGGTGGCGATGTGATGCCAATACCCGTACAGGTGAAACTGATTTGTGCGTGTCTGAAACAGAGCGAACTTTATAAGCAGCCCGCCCGCCAGTGCTATCGGGGTGCGTCGGATCGATTCGGCAAGCTCGTGAGCGTGTCCCACCGGGTCGTGGCAGTCTCGGAGGTCATAGATGAGAAGCTCGAAATCCGGGTCAGCTACTACCCACTGGACAACGTGGCCGTCCACCTCAGAGAATGCGGCCCTGACCGGTTCGGTCTCTTCGAGCACCAGCCGGATCGCGTGCTCGAGCACATCGGGCGCCACCGGGCCATCGATGGTCAAAAAGTAGCCGAGTTGCCAGTCGGTCGCGCCGCAGTTGCCCGTCTCGTGCGTCAGCCAGATATCAAGCTGCCCCCGAGTCAGCGGAAGTGTTCGATTTTCACGTTCAAGGGGACCCATTCGAGCGGGTCGTTTGACATGTGAGGTCACGTCTGCGCGAGCGTGTCTCGGAGGCTCATCGGCCGGATGTCACTCCAGTTCTCTTCGATGCAATCCAGACACTCGGCGCGCGACGATTCCCTGTACACCGCCCGCCAGCCCGCCGGGATGTCGGCGAACGCTGGCCACAGGCTGTGTTGCTCCTCGTCGGTGACCAACACCACGAATGTGCCATGGTCATCATCAAACGGATGGCCGCTCAATGGGTCTCCTTATAGTGGTCGTGCCGCCGCGAAACTTGCTGCGGGGTGCGGGTATTGGGCTGGACCGTAGCTGTCCGAACGCCCCCCGCATAGGGCATTTTGCACAAACGTCAAATACGCAACGTTGCAACTCGCACTGCCAACACCCGGTGTTGACGCCCGCCTACCAGGCGTGCACGCGGTTTTGCGCGGGCTCCAGCCCCAGTTCGATGAGCAACTCGGTGGCGTCGGCGGCCTGCTCGCAGATCGTGGGGACTTGCACGCGCTCTGCCGCCGTGAAGTTCTCCAACACGAACGCCGCCGGGTCTTTGCGACCCGGTGGACGGCCGATCCCGATGCGCACCCGCTGAAAGTCCTTGGTACCCAGCGCGGCTGCCACCGAACGGACGCCGTTGTGGCC
Source organism: Mycobacterium lacus (assembly GCF_010731535.1). NCBI lineage: Bacteria > Bacillati > Actinomycetota > Actinomycetes > Mycobacteriales > Mycobacteriaceae > Mycobacterium > Mycobacterium lacus. The sequence goes on along the minus strand of NZ_AP022581.1, from coordinate 3,350,300 downwards.
CCCTTCACCGCCGCCGAGCTTGAGCCGGATGCGACCGAAGTCGAGGTCGAGCTCGTCGTGGATGACGATGATGTCGGCCGGCGCCACTGAGTAGAACTTCGCCACCGGGCCCACCTGGCGGCCCGACTCATTCATGTAGCAGCGCGGCTTGGCTAATACCACCGAGCGTCCCGCTATCCGGCCGCTGAGGACTTCGGCGCCGGAACGCTTGTGCACCTTGAATTTGGAGCCCAGTCGCGCGGCGAGCAGGTCGGCAACCATGAATCCGAGGTTGTGCCGGGTGCGGGCGTAGTTGTCTCCCGGGTTGCCCAGGCCGACCACTAACAGGGGTTCGGCCACTTCGCGGGCCGCCTACTCGGATTCGCCCGCGGCCTCGGCCTCGCCGGCCCCTTCCGGCGCGGCTGCTGCGGCCTCTAAGGCCTCGGCTTCCTCGCCGGCGCCCTCTTCCTCGAGCTCCTCGGCAGTGGGTGCATTCACCACGTTGACCACCAGCAGGTCGGGGTCCGAAATCAGCGTGACGCCCGCCGGCAGCGCGATCTGCCCGGCGGTGAACTGGGTTCCCGGTTCGGCGCCCTCGATGGACACGGTCAACTGCTCGGGGATTGAGAGCGCCTCAGCCTCGATCTCGATGGCATTGGTCTCCTGAGTGACCAGGGTGTCGGGTCCAGCCTCACCTTCGACGACGACGTTGACCTCGACGACAACCTTCTCGCCGCGGCGCACGACCAGCAGGTCGGCGTGTTGGATGGTGCGGCGGATCGGGTGGATATCGAGCGCCTTGGTCAACGCCAGCTGCTCTTTACCGGCGATGTCGAGGGTCAGCACCGCGTTGGTGCCCGCGTGCCGCAGCACGGCCGCGAAGTCGTGCCCAGGCAACTCCAGATGCTGGGGATCTTCGCCGTGGCCGTAGAGCACGGCGGGAATCTTGCCCTCGCGCCGGGCCCGCCGGGACGCGCCCTTACCGGTCTTTTCACGTACCGTGACGCTCAGCCGGTTGACCGCGGATTTAGCCATTGTGTCGCTCCTGTGTGTATGGCACGGCCAGGATCGCGACGAACTGCCGGTCTCCGTCGATAACGGTGCTGGCTAGATCGCCGGCCACCCTCGCCGTGACGCTCGCACAGGCTAGCGCATCAGCACCTCAGAGGGAAATTGACGCATCGCCGCCGCGTTTCTTTGCGCCGCGCCCAATCCAGATCAAAGTGGCTGGCATGCGCTCGCGTTCGTCTTCGAGCAGCGGTACGAAGATCGGTTAACTTGTTGTGCCGCAACGGATCATCACTCACGCGTTCCAGCATGATGACAGACCCGTAACGGTTCTGTGCCCCCGGTGCCGGCGCCGCTACTGTGTGCCTGTCAACTCGCGGGAAGGAAGCCGATGGGTGACGGTCAGTCCACCGCGATGGCGCGCCGCGCCTTCCTGGCAAACCTCGTTCTGGCTGGTGGCGTCGGAGCCCTCGCGCAATTGGCCGGCCCGGGGATCATGCAGGCCCACGCGAGTGGGCCGGATCGGCATCCTCCGACGGGCCTTGACCCGGAGTTCGCTCTCGATGTGCTCCTTCCGCTGTGCCTTGCCGCCTACGCGATAGTTCAGTCGCCCGTGGTGACCCTCCCATCGGGATACGAGTGGACCGCCAAAGTGATAGTCGACCCTGATGTTGCCGCCGCGCGATCCGGCGAGAATCCCACGTTGACACGGATAGCGACCAATGAATCCGTATTCGGGATGATGGGCCGCAACGCATCCACTCGCACCGCGTTCTTGGCATTCCGCGGCACCGTTTTCTTCGACGACGTCATAACGGATCTGGGTATCATGCCCACCCCATACTTTCCGGTCGACGGATTCGGATGGGTGCACTCCGGCTTTCTGTTTATTTACCGTTTGCTTCAAAACAGCATCAGCACCAACCTGGCCGCCGCGTGCGCGGGCTGCGATCAGCTCCTGGTCACGGGGCACAGCCTCGGCGCGGCGCTCGCCGTGCTTGCCGCGCCCGACATCATGAAAAACATGCTGCCGAGCATCGAACTCAAGGTCATCACTTTCGCCGGGCCGATCGCCGGGCTGTGGGACTTCGCCAGTACATTCGACCGCGTCATCACCAGCTGCTATCGACTGGTGAACTGGCTCGATCTGGTTCCCTACCTGCCACCTCCGCCGTACGAACACGTCAATATTCCGGTCGAAGTTGACAGCGGCGGATCAATCGATCCGTTGTGGCGTCACAGTCTCTACGCATATCAGGCCGGGCTGCAAACGATTATCAAATCGCGCAGACGCTAGTTTGTGCCGAGCAGACGCGAAAGCCCCCAATTCGGAGCCGAATTGGGGGCTTTCGCGTCTGCTCGGCGTGCCCTACCAGCGCCCGCTCACTTGGGGGCGACGACGAATCCGCGGATGATCGCCTCGATGTCGGAAGCCTGCGCGACCGCCTCCCTGGCCAGGCTGGTGATGGTGAGCTGAACCAGGTATCGCTGGTTGGCGGGCGGCGAGCCGGTGGCGATGACGACCCGGTTCCAGCTGTGCAACCGAGCGCCGTTGAGGTCGTAGCTGCCCTGGATCATCGACGACGGAAAGCCGTTGAAGTCTGCCGTTGAGGCGTCCAGCTGGGTGAAGCTCTGTAGCTGCTGGGCATCGGCATTGGCGTGTTTGATCGCTTCGGCGGCGTCGAAGTCCCCATGCAGCCTGAACACCGTCAGCATGGCCGCCGGATACTTGTCGCCCTTGGAAATCAGCTCCGCGGTCGGCGCGATCTTCGGATTGGCGTATGGCGCCCAGCCGGGTGGGGTAGGGATCGACACGGTGAGGTCGGTCAGGCTGTTCGACGCCACCGGCACCCCGGCCACGCCGACGCTTTCCAGGTATTTCGCAAACGGCACGGGGTCGGCCGTCATCGTCGGGGTAGCGCTGGTTGTCGAGCTCGTCGTCCAGATCGACTGGAAGTCGGGGGCCTTCGGTGCGCAGCCGACCGCGGGCGCGATCAGCACGAGCATCGCGACCGCAGCCGAGCGGCTGCCTAGTGCCCTCACAGAATCTCGCGGACAGCGTCGACCGGCCGGGCCAGCCGGGTGCCCTTCGGTGTGACGACAAACGGCCGTTCGATGAGGATGGGGTGTTCGGCCATGGCGTCGAGCAGTTCGTCGTCCGTTGCGTCAGCCAATTGGAGTTCGGCGTACAGCGGCTCACGCTTGCGCACCGCGGTGCGTACGTCGATGCCGGCGTCGCGGATCATCCGTACCAACTCGCCCCGGGATGGCGGCGTTTTCAGGTACTGGATGATGGTGGGTTCAAAACCGGTGTCCCGCAATAAGTCCAGGGTCTTGCGCGATGTGCTGCACTTGGGGTTATGGTAGATGACGGTGTCGCGTGAACCGGATACCATCTAGGCGTCTCCGTCGAATAGCCCTGTGACTGAGCCGTTTTCGAACACGGCGCGAATAGTGCTGGCCAACAGTGGCGCGATGGACAGGACCGTGAGCTGGGCGAAACGCTTCTCCTCGCCGATCGGGAGCGTGTTCGTGACAATCACCTCGCGGGCGCCGCACGCAGCCAGCCGCTCGGCGGCCGGGTCGGACAGCACACCGTGGGTGGCGGCGATGATCACGTCGCCGGCACCGTCGTCGCGCAACAGCTGCACCGCGCCGGCGATGGTGCCGCCGGTGTCGATCATGTCGTCGATCAGGACACAGGTGCGCCCGGCCACGTCGCCCACGACGCGGTTGGACACCACCTGGTTGGGCACCCGGGGATCACGGGTCTTGTGAATGAAGGCCAGCGGGACGCCGCCCAACGCGTCGGCCCATTTCTCGGCGATACGCACCCGGCCGGAATCGGGGGAGACGACCACCATGTTGCCGTCCGGGTAGTTGTCCCTGATGTAGCCGGTCAGCAGGTTCTGGGCGCGCATGTGGTCGACGGGGCCGTCGAAGAAACCCTGGATCTGATCGGTGTGCAGGTCGACGGCCACGATCCGGTCGGCGCCCGCGGTCTTGAGCAGGTCGGCGACCAGCCGTGCCGAGATCGGCTCGCGGCCGCGGTGCTTCTTGTCCTGCCGGGCGTACGGATAGAACGGCATGACCGCCGTGATCCTCTTGGCGCTGCCCCGCTTGAGCGCGTCGATCATGATCAGCTGTTCCATCAGCCAGGTGTTCACCGGCGCCGGGCACGATTGCAGGACGAACGCGTCGCAGCCGCGCACCGATTCGTGGAAGCGCACGAAGATCTCGCCGTTGGCGAACTCCCGCGCGTCCTGCGCCGTGACGTGTACGTCGAGTTCCTTGGCCACCTGCTCGGCCAACTCGGGGTGGGCGCGGCCAGAGAAGAGCATCAGGTTTTTGCGATTATCGGTCCAGTCGTGGCTCAACGTGCTGCCCTCGCCGTATCGGGATCTGTTGAAGGCCCCATCGTACGCAAGCGTTGGGACGGGATTTGTGCGCGGGTTGTCGGGTTCTGCTTTCACGGTGTCTGGCCGGACTCGGGTGCCCGCGTGGTCCTTTCCGACGCCTTTTCGGCGGCCCGCGCGGCCGCGCTGCCCGGTCGTTTGCGCTGCACCCAATTTTCGATGTTGCGTTGGGGGCCCGCCGAGACCGCCAGCGCGCCAGGGGGGACGTCGTGGCGCACCACCGTGCCGGCGCCGGTATAGGCGCCGTCGCCGATGGTCACCGGGGCGACGAACATGGTGTCCGAGCCGGTGCGCACGTGTGAACCGACGGTGGTCCGCCGCTTGGCCTCCCCGTCGTAGTTGACGAACACGCTGGACGCGCCGATATTGCTGTGCTCGCCGATATCGGCGTCACCGACGTAGGTCAGATGCGGCACTTTGGTGCCGGTGCCGATGGTGGAGTTCTTGGCCTCGACGAACGTGCCGAGCTTGCCGTCGGCTCCGAGCACGGTGCCGGGCCTCAGGTAGGTGAAGGGGCCGACGGTGGCGCCGTCACCGATCGACGACGAAATGCCGTGAGTGCGGACCACGCAGGCGCGGTCCCCGACGGTGACGTCGGTCAGTGTGGTGTCTGGGCCCACCACACAGTGGCCGCCGACCTGGGTGCGGCCCAGCAACTGGGTGCCGGGGTGGATGACGGTGTCGCGGCCGATCGTCACGTCAACGTCGATCCAGGTGGTGGCGGGATCGACGACGGTGACGCCGGCCAGCTGGTGGGCGGCCACGATCCGGCGGTTCAGCTCGGCGCCCAGCTCGGCCAGCTGGACGCGGTTGTTGACGCCCGCCACCAGCGCGCTGTCGTCGACGTGCCGGGCGTGGACGGTCTGGCCGTCGGATCGCAGGATAGCGATGACGTCGGTGAGGTAGAGCTCCTGTTGGGCGTTGTTGCGGCTTAGTCGGCCCAGTGCGGAGCGCAGCGGGGCGATGTCGAACGCGTAGACACCGGCATTGACCTCGTGGATCTCGCGCTGCGAGGGCGTCGCGTCGGCGTGCTCCACGATCGCCATCACTTCGTTGTCCTGGGTGCGCAAGATGCGGCCATACCCGAAAGGATCGGTCAACGTCGTGGTCAACACTGTCACCGCGGCCGACTCCGCGCTGTGCGCGGCCACCAGGTCGGCCAGCGTGTCGGCGTCCAGCAGGGGGGTATCGCCGGCGGCGACGACGACGACGCCGGCGTAGTCGTCGGGCAGCGCCGACAGCCCGCAGAGGACCGCATGTCCGGTGCCGAGTGGTTGGTCCTGCAGGGCGACCTCGATCCTGCGTCCCAGGGTGTCGGCCAATTCGGCGACCAGCGCGGAGATGCGCTGGTGATCGTGGCCCAACACCACGACCAGGTGCTGCGGCGCCAGCTTGGTCATCGCGTGCAGCGAGTGCGACAGCATGCTGCGCCCGCCGATGGTGTGCAGCACCTTCGGGGTGTCTGACCGCATCCGGGTGCCGGGCCCGGCCGCCAAGACGAGGACCGCGGTGTCGCCACGAGACGTCATCAGCTCTCCTTATGTCGCGGCTCGCGAGGGCGCGTGTTAGATCGCCGACACGCCGTCAAGCGTGTCATTTCACGCGCGCTCGCGGCAAAGGGCGGGTCCATTTGGGGCTCCGTCGCCAGGACTCGAACCTGAACTATCTGAACCAAAATCAGAGGTGCTGCCGATTACACCACGACGGACTGCACACCAGGGGCGGCCCCGCGCCACCATGTGACTCTAGACGGTTTGGGAGGGCCGGGTCTCGCGTCCGAGGTCATCCGGGGCGTTAAGGGCGGCCAGCGCCGCCAACACCGCTGTTTCGAGCGACGCGAAGTCGGCGTTGGTGGGCCCGCGGCCGGTGACGTGTTCGAGGCGGCGCAGTACCGATCAGTCCGCTCGGCGCAGAGGAAACGGTTCATGGCCGCAACGGATGCGATGAAACAGATGCCGTGGATACTGTGGCTGGATTTGGACACCGAACTTGGGCCGGATGGGTCGGTGCGGGCGGTCCTACGACGCCCTAAACCCGAGCACGTCAATCACAACGGGCACGTCAACGCACCGGTGATTTACGGCGTAGCCGAGGTCGCCGGTGCGGGCGCGGCCGTGCTGGCGGCGGGTGCAGCGGGCACCGGTGCCTACACCGTCATCCGCAGCGCAGAGATTGACTACCAGCGACCAGCCCGCGGCGGTATCACCGCCACCAGCAAAGTCGATTCCGCCGTCGCCTCAGATGTCCAACGGGCCCTCAAGGCAGGCCAGGGGTGCGATATCGACGTTGACGTGTCTCTGACCGACGCCGAGAACACCGTCACCGGGACGTGCCGATTTGTGGTCAGCCTGCGACCCCCACGGCGCGGACCGCGCTAACCGATACCCTGGTTGGCGTGGCTGTGCTGGATAAAGAGCCTGATAAGGAAATGCGGGCGCCGCGTGCCAGGATGACCGGCAGTGAGCGCCGGCTGCAGCTCATCGGCATTGCGCGGTCGCTGTTTGCTGAGCGAGGGTACGACGGGACCTCCATCGAGGAGATCGCGCAGCGCGCCAACGTATCCAAACCGGTCGTCTACGAGCATTTCGGCGGCAAGGAGGGCCTGTACGCCGTGGTCGTCGACCGGGAGATGTCGGCGCTGCTGGACGGCATCACCTCGTCGCTGACCAACAACCGGTCTCGGGTGCGCGTCGAGCGGGTCGCGCTGGCATTGCTGACCTACGTCGAAGAACGCACCGACGGCTTCCGCATCATGATCCGCGACTCGCCCGCCTCCATCAGCTCGGGCACCTATTCCAGCCTGCTCAACGACGCCGTCAGCCAGGTCAGCTCCATCCTGGCCGGCGACTTCGCCCGCCGCGGCCTGGACCCGGACCTGGCCCCGCTGTACGCCCAGGCACTGGTGGGCTCGGTGTCGATGACCGCGCAATGGTGGCTCGACACGCGAGAGCCCAAGAAGGAAGTGGTCGCCGCGCACCTGGTCAACCTGATGTGGAACGGCCTGACTCACCTGGAAGCCGATCCGCGGCTGCAGGACGAATGACGGTAGGGTCGGACCGCCTGGCGCAAATATGTCGTACGATAGTGACATGGTTACGACAGGGCCTGAGCTTGGTGCTCTGCTCGATCGGGTCAACGAAGCGACCAAGCGGTTGCAGCGCTCGACGACGGTTCCCGACGACGTCCTCCAGCTGATCGACAGCTTCGAGCCTGCGCTCGGCGCTGCGACGCCGTTGCGTCTCGAGGCGAACCCATACCTCACGACAACAATGTGGGCCGCTGCGTATAGCGCGGAAAAAGCGCTCCGCCACGACAACGACGAAGACCGGCGTCGGGACGTGCGCATTGCGCTAGAGCAATTCCGCCACGCGTTGCGTGACATCGTCGCAAATCAGCCGTTCAAAGACGATGCGCCGGTCCGCGAAGTACTTGCCAGGACGGCCGGGGCCCTCGCCGCCCCCCAGAAGACCCTGGCCGACCTGTTGGGGGTTTCCGTTCGCCAGCTTCAGCGCTGGCTCGGTCACGACGGCCCGGAGCCGGCGACCGACGACGCCGCGCGCATCCGAGCAGTCGGGCAAATCGTGAACCAGCTGCGGCATTCATTCACGGGTCCGGGGGTAGTCGCCTGGTTCTATCGGGAGCACCCTGTGCTCGGTCGGCGACCGGTTGATCTGCTCGATGACCCGCTGTGCTATCCACGGCTCCTCGGGGCGGCGACCGGGGCCCGTGCCATGACGGCATGAGACTGACGGTATTTCGGCACGCGTCGTACGACTCGCCGTGGTGGGCGTTCCCCAGCTCGCGAGCTGGGCGTTTCCATCGCGCGAGAAGCGAGACAGTCCAGTACCTGAGCCTGCATCCGCTCGGCCCCGCCGCCGAGATGCTGCGCCACCACGTTGGCCCGAGCGGCGATCCGGACGATGTCGTCTTGAATTTGTGGGCGGCTGCGGTCGACGTCGATGACGTGATACAGGTGGATTTCGACGACTGCGCTAGGTATGGGCTGACGCCCGATGAGCTCGTCGGAGACGACTACACCCCGACGCAGGAGTTGGCTGATGCCATTCGAAGGAGCGGTGCAGCCGCGATGATCGTGCCCTCGGCCGCGCTGCCGGGAACACACAACCTGATCTTGTTTGGCGTCCGAGTCCTGAACCCGTTCCTGCGGGCACCGTTGACGCCCGAAGAGGTCCCGACTGGGCACCTTAGCGACGGAGCGCGTCCCCCGGCCGAGGTTGTGCCGCACGTCCGATGGTTCGGCACTCCGCACCCGGCGGCAGAGCAGTGGAAGTTGACCGGCAGCTACGACCTCTTCGATGATCCCGCCGCGACGCGCGGACGGTGAGAACGACGCGGTGGTCGGCGCCGGCCGGGCTCGATATCGACGAACCGTCGCGCCTTAGAATGGCGGGATCATGACCGCACCGGGGACTGCGTGCCCAGATACCCCGATCGCGGGGCTCGTCGAATTTGCGTTGACTGCACCAACATTCCGGCAGCTCATCGAGCGCGCCTCCGATCGACCCGATGAATTGACGCTGGTCGGCCCGGCGGGCGCACGGTTGTTCGTGGCCAGTGCGCTGGCCCAGCGGGGCCCATTGTTAGTGGTCACCGCCACCGGGCGGGAAGCGGACGACCTCACCGCCGAACTGCGGGGTGTCCTCGGCGACGCGGTGGCGTCGTTTCCGTCGTGGGAGACGCTGCCGCACGAGCGGCTCTCGCCCGGGGTTGACACCGTGGGCAACCGCCTGATGGTGTTGCGCCGCCTTGCCTATCCCGATGATTCCCGGCTGGGCCCGCCGCTGCGGGTGGTGGTGACCGCGGTGCGCTCACTACTGCAACCAATGACGCCGCAGCTGGGCCTGGTGGAGCCGCTGACGCTCGCCGTCGGCGACGAAGCCCCCTTCGAGGGTGTGGTGGCCCGGCTGGTCGAGCTGGCATACACCCGGGTGGACATGGTCGGCCGGCGCGGCGAGTTCGCCGTCCGGGGCGGGATCCTCGACATCTTCCCCCCGACCGCCGAACATCCGGTGCGGGTCGAGTTCTGGGGCGACGAGATCACCGAAATGCGGATGTTCTCGGTCGCGGATCAGCGCTCCATACCGGAGATCGACGTCGACACGCTGGTCGCGGTCGCGTGCCGCGAACTGCTGCTGACCGACGACGTGCGGAAGCGGGCCGGCGCGTTGGCCGCTCAGCATCCCGCCGCCGAGTATGCTGCCGCGGGCACCGCCACCGGCATGCTGGCCAAGCTGGCCGAGGGTATCCCGGTCGACGGCATGGAGGCGCTGCTCCCGGTGTTTTGTCCCCCGAAAGATGGGGCTCACGCGCTGCTGACCGATCAGCTCGCCGACGGCACCCCGGTGTTGGTGTGCGACCCGGAAAAGGTGCGCGCCCGAGCCGCCGACCTGATCAAGACCGGCCGTGAGTTCCTGGAGGCGTCGTGGTCGGTGGCCGCCGTGGGCGGTGACACGCCGGTTGACGCCCGGCAGCTGGGCGGGTCCGGGTTCGCCGAACTGGATGAGGTGCGGGCCGCGGCACGCCGGTCCGGCCATCCGTGGTGGACGCTGAGCCAGCTGTCCGACGAATCGGCGCTCGAACTCGACGTCCGCGCGGCGCCGTCGGCGCGTGGCCACCAGCGTGACATCGATGGCATCTTTGCGATGCTGCGCGCACACGTAGCGACCGGCGGGCACGCCGTGATCGTCGCGGCGGGCACCGGGACCGCGCATCGAGTGGTCGAGCGGCTGGCCGAATCCGACACCCCCGCCGCCATGTTGGAATCGGGCAAGGCACCCACGCCCGGCATAGTCGGGGTGCTCAAGGGCCCGCTGCGCGATGGTGTCGTAGTCTCCGGCGTCGGCCTGGTCGTCATCACCGAGACCGACCTGACCGGCAGCCGGGCGACCTCCGTCGAGGGCAGGCGGCTGGCGGCCAGGCGGCGCAACACCGTCGACCCGCTGGCGCTCACCGCCGGCGACCTGGTGGTGCACGACCAGCACGGCATCGGGCGGTTCGTGGAGATGGTGGAGCGCACCGTCGGCGGCGCCCGGCGCGAATATCTGGTGCTGGAGTACGCGTCGGCCAAGCGGGGCGGCGGGTCCGACAAGCTGTATGTCCCAATGGATTCCCTCGATCAGCTGTCGCGGTATGTCGGCGGGCAGGCGCCCGCGCTGAGCCGGCTCGGCGGCAGCGACTGGGCCAACACCAAGACCAAGGCTCGCCGCGCGGTCCGGGAGATCGCCGGCGAGCTGGTATCGCTGTACGCCAAGCGGCAGGCCACCGCCGGGCATGCGTTCGCCCCGGACACCCCGTGGCAGGCCGAGATGGAGGACGCGTTCGGTTTCACCGAGACCGTCGACCAGCTCACCGCGATCACCGAGGTCAAGGCCGACATGGAAAAGCCGGTGCCGATGGACCGGGTGATCTGCGGCGACGTCGGCTATGGCAAGACGGAGATCGCGGTGCGGGCGGCGTTCAAGGCGGTTCAGGACGGCAAACAGGTCGCCGTGCTGGTGCCCACCACGCTGCTGGCCGACCAGCATCTGCAGACGTTCGGCGAGCGGATGGCCGGGTTCCCGGTGGTCGTCAAGGGCCTGTCCCGGTTCACCGACGCCGCCGAGTCCCGCGTCGTCATCGACGGCCTGGCCGACGGGTCGGTGGACATCGTGATCGGCACGCATCGGCTGCTGCAGACCGGGGTGCGCTGGAAGGACCTGGGCCTGGTCGTGGTCGACGAGGAGCAGCGGTTCGGCGTCGAGCACAAGGAGCACATCAAGTCGTTGCGCACCCACGTCGATGTGCTGACCATGAGCGCCACCCCGATCCCGCGCACCCTGGAGATGAGTCTGGCCGGGATTCGTGAGATGTCGACGATCCTGACGCCGCCCGAAGAGCGCTACCCCGTGCTGACCTACGTCGGCCCGCACGACGACAAGCAGATCGCGGCCGCCTTAAGGCGCGAGCTATTGCGCGACGGGCAGGCGTTCTACGTGCACAACCGGGTTAGCTCCATCGACCGGGCGGCCGCCAGGGTGCGGGGCCTGGTGCCGGAGGCGCGGGTGGTCGTCGCCCACGGACAGATGCCTGAGGACCTGCTGGAACGGACCGTCCAAGGGTTCTGGAACCGTGAATACGACATTCTGGTGTGCACCACGATCGTGGAGACCGGGTTGGACATCTCCAACGCCAACACGCTGGTCGTCGAGCGCGCCGACACCTTCGGGCTGTCCCAGCTGCACCAGCTGCGCGGACGGGTCGGCCGCAGCCGCGAGCGCGGCTACGCCTACTTCCTGTATCCACCGCGCACGCCGCTGACCGAGACGGCCTACGACCGGTTGGCGACCATCGCGCAAAACAACGAGCTGGGCGCCGGCATGGCGGTTGCGCTGAAGGACCTGGAGATCCGCGGTGCCGGCAATGTGCTCGGTGTTGAGCAGTCCGGGCACGTCGCCGGCGTCGGATTCGACCTGTACGTGCGGTTGGTGGGCGAGGCGGTCGAGGCCTACCGAGCCGCCGCTGACGGCAACACGGTGACCACAGCCGAGGAGGCCAAGGACGTGCGGATCGATCTGCCGGTCGACGCGCACCTGCCTCCGGATTACATCTCCAGCGACCGGCTCCGCTTGGAGGCCTACCGGCGGTTGGCCGCGGCCGGCGACGACGCCGCGGTGGCCGCCGTTGTGGAGGAGCTGACCGACCGCTACGGCACGCTGCCCGAACCGGCTCGCCGGCTGATGGCGGTGGCCCGATTGCGGTTGCTGTGCCGAGGCGCTGGCATCACCGAGGTGACGGTGGCGTCGGCGGCGACGGTGCGGCTGTCGCCGCTGACGCTGCCGGATTCGGCTCAGGTGCGCCTGGCGCGGATGTATCCGGGCGCGCGCTACCGCGCCACGACGAACACGGTCCAGGTACCGATTCCGCGAGCCGGCGGGATCGGCGCGCCACGCCTCCGTGACGTCGAGTTGGTCCAGATGGTGGCCGACGTGGTGACGGCGCTGGCAGGCAAACCGCAGCACGATATTGGTATAACCGGTTCGGTACCCGCGACACCTGCAACGACGTCGAGTGAGGAGCGGCAAGCGTGATGATCCGCGCCGGCGACGATGCAGTGGGGGCGCCTCCCCCTCGCGGGGGAGAGCGGCGCTTATGATCGTCGTCCTGGTCGACCCTCGTCGTCCGTCGCTGGTGCCTGTCGAAGCCATCGGGTTGTTGAGCGGCGAGGTGCAATACACCGAGGAGATGCCCGTCGCGGTGCCCTGGACGCTGCCGGCGGCGCATCCGGTGCACACCGGGGACGACGCGCCGGTGTTGCTGTCGTCCGACCCCAACCACCCCGCCGTGGTGGCACGATTGGCCGCCGGCGCCCGGCTGATTTCGGCACCAGACGCCCCGCGTGGGGAACGGTTGGTTGACGCCGTGGCGATGATGGACAAACTGCGCACCGCCGGACCGTGGGAAAGCGAGCAGACCCACGACTCGTTGCGCAGGTATCTGCTGGAGGAAACATACGAGCTGCTGGACGCGGTCCACAGCGGCAACGTCGACCAGCTGCGCGAAGAACTCGGCGATCTGCTGCTGCAGATACTCTTCCACGCCCGCATCGCCGAGGACGCTTCGCAGCTTCCCTTCACCATCGACGATGTCGCCGAGACGCTGATGCGCAAACTGGGTAATCGGGTGCCGGGAGTTCTTGCGGGCGAGACTATTTCGCTCGAAGATCAGTTGGCGCAGTGGGAGGAAGCCAAGGCTGCCGAGAAGTCCCGGAACTCGTTGCTTTGCGACGTGCATACTGGTCAGCCGGCATTAGCGTTGGCGCAGAAGGTGATTCATCGTGTCGACAAAGCTGGGCTGCCGGCCGACCTGATTCCCCCCGAAATCACCTCGATTTCGGTCTCGGCTGATGTCGATGCGGAAAATAAGCTGCGCACAGCGGTTCTGGATTTCGTGAACACCGTTCGCAGTGTCGAGAAGGCAGTTGCCGCCGCGCGCCGTGGAAACAACGTCGCCGCGGAGCTTGACGTAACTCCGCTTGGCGTGATCACCGAGGAGGAGTGGCGCGCGCATTGGCCTTCGGCTGTGTCGACCGCCGAGGCCGAGGAGGAGCCGCAGGACGCTCCGAAAGCCTCGGGCTCCAAACGGCGCAAGGGCCGCCGATAGTGGTTTTGGCCTGCGGCGATGGGGGTTGGCCCCAGACCCATGGGACGATGATCGTGGCCCGCAAGTAAAGGGGCAGGCATGCAGGGGAGTTTTTGTGTCGCCGAGGCGTTGGTTGCGCGCGGTCGCCGTCATAGGTGCGACCTCGATGCTGATGGCGTCCAGCTGCACCTGGCAGCTCAGCCTCTTCATCCCCGAAGGCGTGCCGCCGCCCGCCGGGGATCCGGTACCGCCGGTCGACACGCACGCCAGCGGTCGGCCCGCTGATCAGTTGCGTGACTGGGCGGAGCGGCGCGCCCCGGCGCTGGAAATGCCGGTCATCGCGCTGGAGGCCTACGCCTACGCGGCCCGCGTCGCCGAGGTCGAGAATCCGAAGTGCCATCTGGCATGGACCACGCTTGCGGGCATCGGGCAGGTGGAGAGTCATAACGGTACCTATCGCGGCGCGACGATAGCGCCCAACGGGGATGTGACTCCCCCGATCAGGGGCGTTCGCCTCGACGGCACCGGCGGCACCCTGCGCATCGTGGACAGCGACGCGGGCGGTCTGGACGGTGACGCCGGGGTAGAGCGTGCGATGGGACCGATGCAGTTCATATCCGAGACCTGGCGCCTATACGGGGTCGATGCCAACAACGACGGCATCGTGAGCCCGGACAATATCGACGATGCCGCGCTCTCGGCGGCGGGTTACTTGTGCTGGCGCGGAAAGGATCTCGCGACGCCCAGAGGATGGATGACCGCACTGCGGGCCTACAACAACTCCGGCGTTTACGCCCGGGCCGTCCGGGACTGGGCGACCGCCTACGCGGCGGGTCACCCCTTGTAGCAGGATGGATCGCTGACTGAAGGCTTTACGCTAAAGGGCGGTCCGGGGCACTGTTCAGTTGGCTGCGACGCAAAAGGAGAATCCGGTGCCGATTATCGAGCAGGTTGGGGCCCGCGAGATCCTCGATTCCCGGGGTAACCCGACGGTAGAGGTCGAGGTGGCACTGATCGACGGGACATTCGCCCGCGCTGCCGTGCCGTCCGGCGCGTCCACCGGAGAGCACGAGGCCGTCGAGCTGCGTGACGGCGACGAGCGTTACGGCGGCAAGGGCGTGAAAAAGGCCGTGCGAGCCGTCCTCGATGAGATCGGCCCGGCGGTGATCGGCCTCAACGCCGACGATCAGCGATTGATCGACCAGGCACTGGTCGATCTCGACGGCACTCCCGACAAGTCCCGGCTGGGCGGCAACGCGATCCTGGGTGTCTCGCTGGCCGTGGCCAAGGCGGCCGCCGATTCCGCGGAGCTGCCGCTGTTCCGCTACCTCGGCGGGCCGAACGCGCACATCCTGCCGGTGCCGATGATGAACATCCTCAACGGCGGCGCGCACGCCGACACCGCGGTCGACATCCAGGAGTTCATGGTGGCTCCGATCGGCGCCCCCAGCTTCGTCGAGGCGCTGCGCTGGGGCGCCGAGGTCTACCACGCGCTCAAATCGGTCCTGAAGAAGCATGGGCTGTCCACCGGATTGGGTGACGAGGGCGGCTTCGCCCCGGACGTGGCCGGCACTACCGCCGCGCTGGATCTGATCAGCCGGGCCATCGAGTCGGCGGGGTTGAAGCCCGGCGCCGACGTGGCGTTGGCCCTCGACGCGGCGGCCACCGAGTTCTACACGAATGGCACCGGGTACAGGTTCGAAGGTTCGACCCGCACCGCCGAGCAGATGACCGAGTTCTACGCCGAACTGCTCGGCGCCTATCCGCTGGTGTCCATCGAAGACCCTCTGTCCGAAGACGATTGGGACGGTTGGGCGGCGCTGACGGCGGCGATCGGCGATCGGGTGCAGATCGTCGGCGACGACATCTTCGTCACCAATCCCGAACGCCTCGACGAGGGCATCGAACGAGGCGTCGCAAACGCGTTGCTGGTCAAGGTGAACCAGATCGGCACGCTGACCGAAACGCTGGACGCCGTCGCGCTGGCGCACCACAGCGGATACCGCACGATGATGAGCCACCGCAGCGGGGAGACGGAGGACACCACGATCGCCGATCTGGCCGTGGCCGTCGGCAGCGGGCAGATCAAGACGGGCGCGCCGGCCCGCAGCGAGCGAGTCGCCAAATACAATCAGCTGCTGCGGATCGAGGAGGCGCTCGGCGACGCCGCGCGCTACGCCGGCGACCTGGCATTTCCCCGATACGCGTACGAGGCGAAATAGGTTGACGGCCAAGCCCGATCCGAAGCGCCGTTCCCCGGCATCGCGCCCGGGGAAAGCCGGGGACTCGGCTCGGGGCCGCCGGATTGCCAAACCTTCTGCTGCGCCGCACGCGAACCGCGACAACGCGCGCACGCTGCGCGAGCATGTCGTCGAACCCATCAAACGCTCGATCAGCGAGTCGATCGAGCTGCGGTCCGACCAGCGGCTGGGCTTCACCGCGCGACGGGCGGCGGTGCTGGCCGCGGTTGTCTGCGTGCTGACGCTGACCATCACCGGGCCGGTACGCACCTACTTCGCGCAGCGCACCGAGATGGCGCAGCTGGCCGCGACGGAAGCCGCGCTGCGCCGACAGATCGCCGACCTCGAGCAACAGAAGGGCAGGCTCGCCGACCCGGCGTACATCGCGGCGCAGGCGCGCGAACGCCTCGGTTTCGTGATGCCGGGCGACATTCCGTTTCAGGTCCAGCTTCCGCCGACGGCGACGGCATCCCCGCCACCCGGGTCTGACGCGGCGAAACCGGCCCGAAGCGAGCCCTGGTACACGTCGCTGTGGCACACGATCGCCGACAAACCACACCGACCACCAGCCGCGGGTCCGGCGGCATCGGCGCCCGAGCCGGCACCACCTGGTCCGATGCCGCCCGCCTCGCCGAATCTCACATCGCCCGGTGGTTGATCGTGCCGACCTGGAAGCGGTCGCGCGCCAGCTCGGTCGCGAGCCGCGAGGCGTGCTCGAGATCGCCTACAGATGCCCCAACGGTGAACCCGGCGTGGTGAAGACGGCGCCGAAACTTCCCGACGGGACGCCGTTTCCGACCCTGTATTACCTGACGCATCCCACGCTCACGGCGGCCGCAAGCAGGCTGGAGACCGCCGGACTGATGCGTGAGATGACCGAGCGGCTGCGGCGGGACGCCGAACTGGCCGCCGCGTACCGGCGGGCGCACGAGTCGTATCTGGCCGAGCGTGACGCGATCGAGCCGCTGGGGACCACGGTTTCCGCCGGAGGCATGCCCGACCGGGTCAAGTGTCTGCACGTGCTGATCGCGCATTCGCTGGCCAAGGGCCCCGGGGTGAACCCGCTCGGTGACGAGGCGCTCGCGCGGTTGGCCGCCGAGCCGGCGATGGCTCCAGTGTTGGTCGGTGAGCTGTGGCGTTGACGGCGGCCGGTGTCGACTGTGGTACCAATTCGATTCGCTTGCTGATCGCCGACGTAGCGGGCGACGGCGGGCTTCGCGACGTGCATCGCGAGACGCGCATCGTCCGGCTGGGTCAAGGAGTCGACGCGACGGGTCAGTTTGCGCCGGACGCGATCGCGCGCACCCGGGCCGCACTGGCGGACTATGCCGAACTGCTGAGGATGCACGGCGTCGAGCGAGTTCGAATGGTCGCCACATCGGCGGTCCGCGATGTCGCGAATCGCGATGTGTTCTTTGCGATGACGGCCGACGTGCTGGGCGCGGTGTTGCCGGGAGCGGTTGCCGAGGTGATCAGCGGCACCGAGGAGGCCGAATTGTCTTTCCGCGGCGTCGTCAGCGAATTAGATAGCGCCCGTGGACCTTTCGTTGTTGTCGACTTGGGCGGGGGCTCGACCGAGATAGTGTTGGGTGACGGTGGGGTAGCAGCCAGCTACTCGGCCGACATTGGCTGTGTACGGCTGACCGAACGTTGTTTGCATTCAGACCCGCCGACACCGGAGGAAGTGGCGGCAGCGCGCCGGGTCGTCGTCGAAGGGCTCGATGCCGCGCTGCGTGTGGTTCCCGTCGAAAGCGCCCGGACCTGGATCGGGCTGGCCGGGACGATGATCACGCTGTCCGCACTGGCCCAGAACATGACGACGTATGATGCTGCGGCCATTCATCTTTCGCGGATCGCCAGCAGCGATCTGCTGGCTGTCTGCGACCGGCTGATCGGCATGACACGTGCCCAGCGTGCCGCGCTGCCACCGATGCACGTGGGCAGGGCCGACGTGATCGGCGGTGGTGCGATCGTGGCCGAGGAGTTGGCGCGCGAATTGCGCGCCCGGGCGGGCATCGACGAGCTGATCGTCAGCGAACGCGACATCCTCGACGGCATCGTGCTGTCGATCGCCGGGTGAGTACCACCTGCCACACGCGTCACTGGCTCAGGCGACACCCGTTTTGCCCACCTCACAGCGACAACTCCGGTCGATGTCATACCCGCATGCCACTGTTGGGCCATGAAAAACTCGTTGTGCCTTCACGGAATTGAGGTTCGGTACGTGCTCACAATGCACCTGTCCCAACACGGACCAGCGACTATCGCCGAAATGATCGATGCGCTGCGCTGGCATGGCTTTTGCGTCCGCGGCAGGGCGTCTAAGGCCATATCGGATGCATTGCGTTGGGAGATCGAACGAGGCAGGGTTTACCGGCTCGGGCGAGGTCGATACCGATCGGCGGATATCCCGCGTGCCACCGAATATCGGATCCGCCAGCGAGTGCTGGCTTTGCGTGCTGCGGCCAAGCTGTCGCGATGAGCCGGGCAAAAAGAGTGTCGTCCGAGCCAGTCACGCGTGTGGCAGATGGTGGTTCACGCCTCGAAGCGATAGCCCATACCGGATTCGGTCAACAGGTGTTTGGGATGCGACGGGTCGTCTTCGAGTTTGCGGCGCAGCTGCGCCAAATACACCCGCAGGTAATGGGTTTCGGTCGCATACGCCGGTCCCCATACCTCCTTGAGGAGTTCCTCGCGGCCGACCAACTTGCCCCGATTGCGCACGAGCACCTCGAGCATGCCCCATTCGGTCGGGGTGAGATGCACCTCGACACCGTCCTTGGTGACCTTCTTCGCCGCTAGGTTGACGGTGAAGGCGCCCGTTTCGATGACCGGCTGGTCCGTGTCGGACGCCGCGGCGCTGCGGCGAACCGCGGCGCGCAACCGAGCCAGAAATTCGTCCATCCCAAACGGTTTCGTGACGTAGTCGTCGGCGCCGGCGTCCAGGGCCTCGACTTTGTCCGAGGAATCGGTCCGTGCCGACAAGACGATCACCGGTGCCTTGAGCCAGCCGCGCAGGCCGCCCAGCACCTCGATGCCCGAAATGTCGGGCAGGCCGAGATCGAGGATCACCACGTCGGGCGGGTGCTCGGCGGCGGCGCGCAGGGCGCCGGCACCGGTGGATGCGGTGACGACCTCGTAGCCGCGCACGGACAGGTTGATACGTAACGCGCGCAGGATCTGCGGCTCGTCGTCGATGACCAACACGCGGGTCATACGCAGGCCTCCGGTGCGGCCAGATCCACCACGACGGTGAGTCCGCCTCCAGGCGTATCGCCGGCCGTAATGGTGCCGCCCATCGCCTCGACGAAGCCGCGCGCCACCGACATCCCCAGACCGACACCGGTGGTGTTGTCATGGTCCCCCAGTCGCTGGAAGGGTTCGAAGAGCTGTTCCTCGGTCCCGCGCGGAATACCGGGGCCTTCGTCGATGACGTTGATCAGGACCCGATCGCCGACTTGTCCCGCGTTGACCCGGACCACGCAGTTGGGCGCGTATCGCAGCGCGTTGTCGATCAAATTGGCCAGCACCCGCTCGAGCAGCCCGGCATCGGCCATTGCCACGGCGTCACCGACGTCAACCTTGACGCGGTCGATGGCCGATCGGTAGAACCCGGTGGCGCCCTTGCCGATGCTGACCAGTGCGTGTTGCACCGTCTCCTCCAGATACACCCGGCGCAGGTCCGGGCGAACCACGCCGGCGGCCAGCCGCGACGAGTCGAGCAGGTTACCGACCAGGGCGGTGAGCTGGTCGATCGATTCCTCGATGGTGGCCAGCAATTCGGCGGTGTCCTCCGGGGAGAAGGCGACGTCTTCGGCCCGCAAGCTAGACACCGCGACCTTGGCCGCCGCCAGCGGCGTGCGCAGGTCGTGGCTGACCGCCGAGAGCAGGGAGCGCCGCAGCTCGTCGGCCCGCACGATGGCCTCGGTCCGGCTGGCTTCGTCGGCCAGCTCGCGCTGCCGCACCAGGCCCGCGGCTTGCTTGGCCACCGCGGTCAGCACGCGGCGGTCACGCGCGGCCAGCTTGCGGCCCGCCAGCAGCATCCAGAACTCCGAGAACTCTTGGCCGCCGACCTCGATCGCGGTGTCGGCGGATTCGACGGTGGCACAGGGATCTTTGCCGACCGATGCGATGACATACCCGCTGCCGGCATGTTCTCGCAGCATGCTGACGGCACGCTGTGAGTAGGTCTCCCGCACCCGCTCGAGCAGCATCTCGAGGTCAGCACCGCGCAACACCGATCCGGCGAAAAGCGTTAGCAGTTCCGCCTCTTGCGAGGCGATTCGGGCTTCCCGCGCGCGATTGGCCGCACCGTCGACGAGGACCGCGACCGCGACGGCGACCAGTAGCAGGACCACCTCGGTGACCGCGGCGTCGGGTTCCGCGATGGTGAATGTGTGCCGGGGAGCCGTCAGAAAGTAGTTCAGCAACAGGCTGGACAGCACCGCCGAAAGCACGGCCGGGGCAACGCCTCCGAGGAGGGCCACCACGAGCACCCCGACGAAGAACAATGCGCTTGCGCCGGCGGTGTCGAGATATCGGTCCAGCACCATAACCGTGGCCGCACAGATGAGCGAGGGAATGACGAACGCCGCGAGCCAGGATGCCACCCGTCGTTCGCGGGGCGACATCCGCGTAGCTCGAAGGCCCCGCTTGGATTCCTCATGGGTGACCAGATGTACGTCGATCTTGCCCGACCGCTCCACGATCGTCGGGCCGATACCCTCATCGAAGAGGCGCGCCCACCGAGGCCGGCGCGACGTCCCGATCACCAGCTGGGTCGCGTTCATCTCGCGCGCGAAATCGAGTAACGCGTTGGGCACGTCATCGCCGACCACCGTGTGCAGGGAGGCATCGAGGCTGTTCGCCAGCTCGCGAATCTTGCTCATGCGGGCCTCCGACAGGCCGGCCAGGCCGTCGCCGCGCAGGACGTGCACCACCATGAGTTCCGCGCTGGACTTCGACGCGATCCGCGATGCTCGCCTCACCAAAGTCCCGGATTCCGGACCGCCGGTTACCGCCACGACGACGCGCTCACGGGCCTCCCACACGTCGGTGATCTTGTGCTCCGCGCGGTATTTGGCCAGTGCGGTGTCGACCTGATCGGCCAACCACAGCAACGCCAATTCCCTTAGCGCGGTGAGATTTCCACGGCGGAAGTAGTTGGACAGCGCCGCGTCGATCCTTTCCGGAGCGTAGACATTGCCGTGAGACAACCTGCGGCGCAATGCCTCTGGTGTGATGTCGATGAGCTCGACTTGCGACGCCTCGCGCACGATCGAGTCCGGTAACGTCTCTTTTTGTTCGATGCCGGTGATCTGGGCGACGACGTCGTTGAGGCTCTCGAGATGCTGGATGTTGACGGTCGAGATCACCGTGATTCCGGCCTCGAGTAGTTCCTCGACATCCTGCCACCGTTTTTCGTTCTTGCTGCCCGGCGTATTGGTATGGGCGAGCTCGTCGACCAGGACCACCTGCGGATGCCGGGCGAGCACCGCGGGCACGTCGAGTTCGGCGAAGCTAACGCCGCGATATTCGATGTGGCGCGGCGGAACAACCTCGATGCCGTCAAGCAGCTCAGCGGTTTTCGCGCGTCCGTGGGTCTCGACCACCGCCGCCACGACGTCGGTGCCGCGTCCCAGGCGCCGGTGTGCCTCTCCAAGCATCGCGTACGTCTTGCCGACACCCGGAGCCGCGCCGAGGTAGATGCGAAGCTCTCCCCGCTTGGGATGGTGGTCGGCGATGCTCACGTGATCCATCATCCCCCTTGGTTGCTAGTTCGCGACCGGATACCTGTGGTCCAGGTTCAGGTTGACTTGCAGCACATTCACCCGTGTCTCACCCAAAAACCCAAGGGCGCGGTCGCTTCGGTGCTGCCGCACAACCTGGCGTATCTGGTCCGGTGTGACATGCCGGGCCCTGGCCACCCGGGCCACCTGGATCTCGGCGTAGGCCGGTGAGATATCCGGGTCCAGGCCGCTGGCACTGGCAGTGACTGCGTCGGCGGGGACCTGCGGATCGCTGCGAGCGGCGCCACGGATGGGCACGATCTGGCCGCTGGAGTAGTCCTGGCCGAACGTTGCGCACTCGACCCGAACGCCCTCGTAGAAGTCCAGGAACGGCCGTGGTGTCGTCGAGCATGCCTCGTTGACACTGACCACCCTGGTCGGGTGGACGACATAGCCGCGCGCGTCGCGCGGGCCCATCACCGACAGCACCGACCCGACGCCGCCGCCGGTGCAGAACGGGCGTGATCCGTCGACACCTTCCAGGCTGGCGACGGCCGCGCTGCGCGAACACACCAGGGTCAGCAGGCTTGCCTTGAAACCGGCGTCGGCCGGACTGGAACCGCCAGCCAGCTTGGCCGGATCGGCCGGGGTGTCGACGACGCTTTCGGGTCCCAGGTTGCTGCCGCCGCTCGACGTGGGGTCGTATCCGTTGCCGGCGGCCGACGGCCGGCTCTGGAAGTACTGTGGCAGCGGGTTGCCCGAGGCGTCGGTGAACAGCTGGCCGATGAGCACGCTGGCGACCGGTTTGCCGCCCGCCGTGATGATCGAGCCCTCCGCGTTGTCGTGTAAGCCGGGGACCAGCGCGACCAGCCAGATGAGCAGCGGGTAGCCAATGCCGAGGATCACGGTGAAGACGAGCAGCGCGCGCAGCGCGGCCCAGTGTTGGCGAATGATGTTCCCGAAGTCCATCTCAGCCCATCCCGGGGAGTAGTTGAACCAGCAGGTCGATGAGCTTGATCCCGACGAATGGGGCGACGAGACCACCCACCCCGTACCGGTAAAGGTTGCGGTTGAGCAGTTTCGACGCTCGGCTCGGCGTATATCGAACACCGCGCAGCGCCAACGGAATCAGAGCGACGATGACAACCGCGTTGAAGATCACGGCCGAAAGAATCGCCGATTCCGGGGAGTGCAGCCGCATGACGTTGAGGACGTCCAGGCCGGGGAACAGGGCCACGAACATCGCGGGAATGATCGCGAAGTACTTAGCGATGTCGTTGGCAATGGAGAACGTCGTCAACGCGCCACGGGTGATCAACAGTTGCTTACCGATTTCCACGATCTCGATGAGCTTGGTGGGATCGGAATCCAGGTCGACCATGTTGCCGGCTTCCTTCGCCGCCGCGGTGCCCGTGTTCATCGCCACCCCGACATTGGCCTGGGCCAGCGCCGGGGCATCGTTGGTGCCGTCACCGGTCATCGCCACCAGCCGACCGCCCTGCTGCTCACGCTTGATCAGCATCATCTTGTCCTCGGGAGTGGCCTCGGCGAGGAATTCGTCGACCCCGGCCTCCTCCGCGATCGCCCTGGCGGTCAACGGGTTGTCGCCGGTGATCATTACCGTCCGGATGCCCATCAGGCGCATCGCGTCGAAACGGTCGCGAATGCCGTGCTTGACCACGTCTTTGAGGTGAATGACGCCGAGCGCTTGCGCAGCGCCGGCGGTCCGCTGCCCGACGACGAGCGGGGTTCCGCCGGCCGCAGAGATGCCGTCGACGATCTGGCCAAGTTCGGCGGGAAGGGTGCCCCCGTGACGAAGCACCCAGTCGGCCACCGCGGTAGCCGCGCCCTTGCGCAACTGGCGTCCGTCGAGGTCGACACCCGACATTCGGGTCGTCGCGCTGAATTCGACCCAGGAAGCGTTGGCGAGCTCTCCCGGTGTGCGCGCGCGCAGCCCGTAGGCCTCTTTGGCGTAGACGACGACGGAACGGCCCTCGGGGGTTTCGTCGGCGAGGCTGGACAGCTGAGCGGCGTCAGCCAGCTCTGCGTCGGTCACCCCGTGGACTGGGATGAATTCCGCGGCCACCCGATTGCCCAGCGTGATCGTTCCGGTCTTGTCCAGCAGCAGGGTGTTGACGTCGCCGGCCGCCTCGACCGCGCGGCCGGACATGGCCAGCACGTTGCGTTGGACCAGCCGGTCCATGCCCGCGATGCCGATCGCCGACAGCAGCGCGCCGATGGTGGTGGGGATCAGGCACACCAGCAGCGCCACCAGGACGACGCCGCTGATGCCGTCGGCGTCGAGGGCTTGGGTGTCTGGCACACCGGGGTTGTTGGCCTTGGAGTAGATCGCCAGCGGCTGCAGCGTTGCCACCGCGAACACGAAGATGATTGTCAGCGCCGCCAACAGGATGTTGAGCGCTATCTCGTTGGGGGTCTTCTGCCGGTTCGCGCCCTCGACGAGTGCGATCATCCGGTCCACAAAGCTCTCGCCGGGCCTCTGGGTGATCTTGACCACGATGCGATCCGAGAGCACCGTCGTCCCGCCGGTCACCGCCGAGCGGTCACCGCCGGATTCCCGGATGACCGGTGCCGATTCGCCGGTGATGGCCGATTCATCAACTGATGCAATGCCTTCCACGACGTCACCGTCGCCGGGGATGACCTCGCCCGCCGCGACCACCACGATGTCACCCTGCTGCAGGAGCGGCGCCGGTATGTCCTCGGGTGTGCCGGCGGCGCCCGGTGACCAATCCGTCAAGCGGTGCGCAATGGTGTCGGCTTTCGACCTACGCAGGGTATCGGCCTGTGCCTTGCCGCGCCCTTCGGCGACGGCCTCGGCCAGGTTGGCGAAAACCACTGTCAGCCACAGCCAGAACACGGTGAGCCAGCTGAACCAGGTACCGTCGCCGAATGCGAGCACCGTCGACCACAGCGCGCCGATCTCCACGATGAACATGACCGGGTTGCGCCACAGGGTGCGCGGATCGAGTTTGCGTAGCGCGTCCGGCAGTGACTTCAGCAGCAAGGCGGGGTCGAGCAAGCCATTGCGCGACCGTTTGCCGGGATCTGTTGTGCGCGACACTTTTCAGTGAATCCCTTCGGCGAGGGGCCCGAGCGCCAGCGCGGGCAAGAAGGTGAGGGCCACCAGGATCACCGTCACACCCACCACCAGGACGACGAACTGGGGCCGGTGGGTGGGCAGGGTGCCGCTCGACGCGGGCGTGCTGCCCTGCCGGGCCAGCGAACCGGCCAGCGCGAGCACCAAAATCATCGGCAGGAATCGCCCGAAGATCATCGCCAGGCCCAAAGCGGTGTTGTACCAGACCGTGTTGGCCGAGAGTCCGGCGAAGGCGGAGCCGTTGTTGTTGGCCGCGGAGGTGAATGCGTAGAGCACCTCCGACAAGCCGTGCGGCCCGGTGTTGGTCATGCCGGCGCGCTCGCCCGGCAACGCCATCGCGACCGCGGTGCCGAGCAGCACGATGAGCGGCGTGATAAGGAAATAGCCTGAGGCGAGCTTCATCTCGCGCGGTGTGATCTTCTTGCCGAGGTACTCTGGCGTCCGGCCGACCATCAACCCGGCGACGAACACGGTGATGACTGCCAGGATCAAGATGCCGTAGAGACCCGAGCCGGTGCCGCCCGGCGCGACCTCTCCGAGCTGCATGTTGACCATCGTCATCATGCCGCCCAGGCTGGTGTAGGAATCGTGCACCGAGTCGACCGCGCCGGTGGAGGTCAGCGTCGTCGCATCGGCCCAGACGGCCGAGTCCGCCACCCCGAACCGCTGCTCGGTCCCTTCGGTCGCCGCACCCACCGCCGTCGGGACGGTGCCGTGATGCTGCAACTGGAACAGCATCGTGAAGCTGACGCTGATGGCGGCCATGACCCCGACGATCGCGGCGATCGCATAGCCCTGTTTCTTGCTGTCCACCATGCGGCCAAAGGTGCGGGGTAGCGAAAAACCGATGACCAGGATCAGGAAGATCTCGAACCAGTTGGTCCACGCGGTCGGGTTCTCGAACGGATGTGAGGAGTTGGCGTTGTAGAAGCCACCGCCGTTGGTCCCCAGCTCCTTGATCGCCTCCTGGCTGGCGACCGGACCACCGGGGATGGTCTGCCGGGTACCGGCCAGTGTGGTGACGACCTGATCGTTGAGGTGGAAGTTCTGGATGGCACCACCGGCGATGAGGACGATCGCGCCGACGATGGAGATCGGCAGCAGGATACGCAGCGTACCGCGTGTCAGGTCCACCCAGAAGTTGCCGAGTTCGCCCGTGCGGGTGCGGGCGAACCCGCGGACCAGGGCGACGGCCACCGCCATGCCGACCGCCGCGGACACGAAGTTCTGCACCGCCAGACCGGCCATCTGCACCAGATGGCCCTGGGTCGATTCGCCAGAATAGGCCTGCCAGTTGGTGTTCGTGACGAAGCTGACGGCGGTGTTCCACGCCAACGCCGGGGTCATCCTTGTCGACGGATCGTGCAGATGTAACGGCAGCCGGCCCTGAACGAGTTGCACGACGAACAGGAATATGACGCTGACCGCCGAAAACGCCAGCACGCTACGGGCATACGCTTTCCAGGTCTGGTCGGCCTCCGGGTTGGCGCCGATCAAGCGATAGATGAATCGCTCGGTGCGCGAATGCTTTCGGGAGCTGTAGACCCGGTACATATAGTCGCCCAGCGGCACGTGCACGACCGCCAATGCGAGGACCAGGAGTGCGAGGAACACGAGAACCGGCGCGGCGCCGTTCACTAGAACCGTTCCGGAAAGATCAGGGCGGCCCCAAGCAACAGTGCAATGAGGACGGACAGCGTTAGGCCCACGACGTTAGCGGTGCTCACGATCCCCACCGCAGGGTCAAATCGAGGGCAGCGAATACGGCAATAGTCAGCAGGAGGTATACCACGATGGACATATCTGTCTTTCGTTCACGACGACCTGACCAAGGCTAAGCGCGGTCGCGCCCTCGCGGGCTTTCCTTAACGGATTCTTAGCAGCTGGACCGGCACCGTCGCGCTAAGCGGTCTTGATGGTCGGCTGCTCGATCATCGGCAGCCGCACCCGAAAGACCGTCCGCCCGTCCGCGGATTCGGCGCTGACCGAGCCATGATGCGCCTTGACGATCGAGTTGACGATGGCCAGACCCAATCCGGTGCCCGACTCGCTGGACCGCGACTTGTTGGCGCGGACGAATCGCTCGAAGAGGTGCGGGAGCATGTCGGGATCGATGCCGGGCCCGTCGTCGGCAACCGTTAACTCGACGCACGGTGCATCGGGGCCGCTGCGGTGGCAGGTGATCCCAATGGTCACCGTCACGTCGGCCGGAGTATGCACCCAGGCGTTGGTGAGTAGATTGCTGACGAGTTGGTGCAGCCGGGCGTTGTCCCCGTTGACCCATACCGGGCCCTCGGGCAGGTTCTTGACCCAACGGTGGCTCGGCGCCGCCACCGCGGCGTCGTTCACCGCATTGATGACGAGGTCGGTCAGGTCGAGGTCTTCGGTTTCTAGGTCTTCGCCCTCGCCCAGGCGAGAGAGCAGCAAGAGCTCGTCGACAAGCGACGCCATGCGTCGCGCTTCCGACTCGATGCGGGCCAGCGCGTATTCGGTGGTCGGCGGCAGGTCCGAACTGTCCTGACGGGTGAGTTCGGCGTAGCCCTGGATCGCCGCGAGCGGAGTCCGCAACTCGTGGCTCGCGTCGGTGATGAATTGGCGCATCCGCAGGTCGGAATCGACGCGATGGGCCAGTGCGCTGTCGACGTTGTCCAGCAACAGGTTCAGCGTGTGCCCGACGATTCCGACCTCGTTGCCCGGATCGGTGTCCTGCGCAGGAACTCGCAGACTGATTCTGTGGTCGCCGTCGATGAGCGGCAGCGCCGCGACTTCCGCCGCGGTCGCGGCGACCCGCCGCAGCGGGCGAAGGGCGTACCCGACTACCCAAATCGTGAGCCCCGCCGTGACCACCAACGCGGCCGAGACCAGCGCCGTGGTGGTGATGTACTTGCGGGCGATGATCTGGTTGGCGAGGCTCAACGACACCCCGACCAGCAGGCGGTCGGACCCTTCGGCGTGGCTGGCGACCCGAAAGGAGCCCAGGCTGCCCAGTTTCTCGGTACGTGGCGGGCCGTCGGTCCACGACCGCGCCTCGATGGCGCGGATGACGTCGTCGGGCGCGGGTCGGGGTTCGTCTTCGGAGAAGACCGCCGAGCCGATGACGACACCATCGCGAAGCACCGCGATGAGGTTCCCCGGGGTCTGTCCGGTGAATTCCAGGAGCGCTTGCGACACCGGCGTAGAGCCGGCATGTGCCGAGGTGTGTTCGCCCTCGCGGTATCTCGCGTACGAGTGGCTCAACGCACGCATGGATTCGGCGGCTTCCGCGTTGTTCATCGAGGCGACATAGCCGCGCAGGCTCAGCACCGAGACGGCGCCGACGGCGACCAAGACCAGGCTGACAACCCCCAACACGCCCAGGAGCAACTGCCAGCGCAAGGAACGAGGGAACCACTTCGGAATGTTCCTGGATGGCGCGTGTCGGTGCCCTGTCATTGCAGGGTCATTCCGGTGGTCGCAGCATGTATCCAATCCCGCGAACCGTGTGGATCATCGGCTCCCTGTCGGAGTCGATCTTCTTCCTGAGATAAGAGATGTACAAGTCGACGATGCTCGTGCGCCCCGCGAAGTCGTAGTTCCAGACCCGGTCGAGGATCTCGGTGCGGCTCAGCGCGCGGCGCGGATTGCGCATCAGGAACCGGAGTAGTTCGAACTCGGTGGACGACAGCGACATCGGCGTGCCGCCACGGCTCACTTCACGACTGGCGCCGTCCAGCGTGAGGTCACCGACCTTGAGATATTCGTCGGCCGGCGGCGACAGATGGCTAGACCGGCGCAGCAAGCCACGCAGCCGGGCGACCAGCTCCTCGAGGCTGAACGGCTTTGTCATGTAGTCGTCGGCGCCCGCGGTCAGGCCCGTGACCCGGTCCATCACCGAATCCCGTGCCGTGAGGAACAGGGTCGGCGTGTACGTGTCGGATTCGCGGACCCGCTGCAGGATCTGTAGCCCGTCGACGTCGGGCAGCATGATGTCGAGAACCAGGACGTCGGGGCCGATCTTGTCGAACTTGGCGATGGCCTCGCGCCCGTTGTGCGCGATGTCGACTTTCCAGCCCTCGTAGTGCAGCGCCATCTTGACCAGGTTGGTCAGGGCGGGTTCGTCATCGACCAGCAACACTCGGATCGGCGATCCATCGGCCCGATGAATCCGGGGCAGCTGCCCGAGAATGGCCTGACGTGGGCGTTGAGTACGTACAGATCCTGACATTGCCGTCATGGTGCCCCCATTCTCGCAAGCACATATGGGGTTGTCACGGAGTTCATAGAGATCTCAAATGCAAAGGATCGGTCAGTTTTCACTCCGGTGTGCCCAAATCCGTGTTTGCAAGCGCGCTCCGCACGGCCACTAGATGCGGATCAGACTCCGAAAATATTGTGATGCATAGGCGTTGGTTGGACGGGCCATCGGCGCCGACAGACTGGTCTCGTCAAATTCACCGGCTATATTGCGCAATTTCGGCCAATTGCAAGGCGCGCGGCTTGTTCGGGTTTGAGAAGTTGCGAAATATCAAGCGTGGCCGCACACCTCGCGGTGTGCGGCCACGCGTTAGGCCACGGTTAAAGGCGCGGTGTCAGGCCCAGCTGGAGCCGACGGCGCTGTCGGTGCTGGCCATGTTGCTGCCGGCGGCTTGCACCTTCTGGCCGTGGGCGTTGGCCTGCTCGTAGATCACCTGGAAGTTACGGCCCAACTGGGTGATGAACTCCTGGCACGCCACCGAACCGGCGCCGCCCCAAAAGTCCCCGGCGGCCAACACATCGCGAACGATCGCCTGGTGCTCGGCCTCGAGTGACGCGGCCTGCGCCCGGATGGTGGCGCCGTGCGCGTCCACGTCCCCGAACTGGTAATTGATGGTCATAGGTTTGTCCTCCTGATTCGAGTCTGGTGGGCAGTGGCGGCTTACGGCGTTAGCTGCTGAGGATCTGCTGCGAGGCTTGCTCTTGCTGTTCGTAGTTGTTGGCGTCGCGGATCAGCCCGTCGCGCACCCCGTGCAGCATGTTCACGATGTTGCGGAACGCCTGATTCATCTGGCTCATGGTGTCCAGCGACGTCGCCTCCGCCTGGCCGCTCCAGCCCGCACCCGAGATGTTCTGCGCGGACGCCCACATCCGACGGGCCTCGTCCTCGACCGTCTGGGCGTGCGTTTCAAAGCGACCCGCCATGGCCCGCATTTCGTGCGGGTCGGTCATAAAACGTGAGGTCATTCTCCCTGTCTCCCTAGTGTCTCGAAGTCTTCGATTGATCGCGCAAAGATTACGGCGCGGTGGTTAACGGCTGGCCTCAAACGAGTGACATGTCCCCCTTTTTTTCCGGCATCAGACGACGACCTGTTTCGGCATAACGACGGGCTTGAAGCCGTACCGCGGCCCGGCGTAGGCACCGGCGCCCTTGGCGGCTGCTGCCATTCCCGGCATCCCGGCCATGCCTGCCATCGGCGCGGCTTCCTCCGGGACGGTCCAGCCGCTGCCCTCCAGCGCCGAGGCGCCGACGGTCATCGCTGGGGCGGCCGAGGACCAACTCGCCGGCACCGACAGGCTGCCGACCAAGGACGCCTCGCCCAAGCCGGCGACCGCGCCGCCGGCCGACGACACCTCGCCGGCGAGCCCCGCTGCCACCCCTTCGGCCGCGGCGGCCACACCGGCCGCACCCTCGGCAATGCCCTCGGCTGCGGCGGCCGGCGCGGAGCTGGCGAGGGTGTTGGACAGGAATATCGCGTTGGGAATGGCGGCGAAGACGAACCACGACGCCGTGACGCCTACCTGCTGGATGCCATTGAAAATGAGCGGTGTCCCGAGGAAGCCGTCAAGCGCGGTCAGCAGGTTCTGCACATTGGCGGGCAAAAGGTCCCAGAGACCGGTACCAATGGACGACGTGCCGAGGCTGAGGTTGGCCAGCTCGCTCTGCAGGCCGGAGATGATACCGCCCAGCCCGTCGATGGGCGTGGAGGCTGCGGCCTGGGCGACGGCGGCGGCCTGCAGGCCCGGGCCCGCCGGGTTCGTGGTCTGCGTCGCCGGCGTCAGCGGTTGAAGGACCGCGGCGGCCGCCGAGGAGGCCTGGTAGGTGTACATCGCGATGGCGTCCTGGACCCACATCTCCATGTACTGGGCCTCGGTGGCCATGATCGCGGGCGTGTTGATCCCCAGGAAGTTCGTGGCGACCAGCGCGGCCAGCGTAGCCCGGTTGGCAGCGATCACCGGCGGGGGAACCGTCGCCGCAAACGCCGCCTCATAGGCGGCCGCCGACGCCGTGGCCTGGTCGCCCGCCTGCTCGGCCGCCGCCGCGGTGGTGGTGAGCCAGGCGACGTAAGGCTGGGCTGCGGCTGCTGCCGCCGCCGACCCCGCGCCGGTCCACTGCTCGGTGGTCAGCGCCGTGATGATCGACTCGTACTGGGCGGCGGTGGTGCTGAGCTCGGCGGCCAGGTTGTTCCACGCCGTCGCGGCAGCCATGAGCGGTCCTGCGCCCGCACCGGTGTACATGAGCCCGGAGTTGATCTCAGGGGGTAATGCTGCGAAATCCATTTCGTTCCTACCTTTTTGGCTTACTTACGCTTGATCGACCGCTTTGACGCCGGTGCCTATACGCTGACCGGCTTCGGCATGACGATGGGCTTGACGCCATAGCGCGGCGCGCCGAAGCCGGCGCTGTTGCGCGCGGCCGAGGCCAACCCCGGCATGCCGGGATAGAGCATCCCTGGTGCGGCTTGCGGCGCCGCGGCCGTCCAGCCCGCGCCGTGGAGCGCGCCCGTGGTGGTGCTCGACACCAGCGTCGCCGGCCCGGCCCAGCTGGGCGGCACCGACAAAGCGCCGATCGCGGATGCCTCGCCCAGGCCCGCTAGTGGAGCCCCGCCGAGCGCTGCCTCTGCGCCGAGGACCCCCTCTGCCGCCTCAATCTCTCCCAAGGCGGCTTCCCCGCCAAGCGCCGAGGCCTCCGCGGCGGCCTCTTCGGCGGGGAGGAGGCCGCCGCCGGTCAAACCGAGCAGGTTCGACGACGCGGAGGCCCAGTTGCCAAACTCGTAGCTCATGACGTTGGCCGTGTTGCCCGACAGGCTGAACGGTTGGCCCCCGAAGCTCGTGACGGGTCCGCCGAGCAGCGTGCTCACCGTGTTGATGAGGTCGGGCACACCGCCGGAAGTTAGCGACGCCGCAGTCGCGTTGGACGCCTCGGTGGACGCATAGGTACCGCTGCTCAGCCCCAGGGTGGTCACAAACTGCTCCTGCATCGCCTGAGCTTCGGCGGCGATCTGCTGGTAGAGAGCGCCGTACGCCGTAAAGATTCCGGACTGCAGGATCGATACCTGGTCGGCGGCCGCGGGAGCGATGGCGGTGGTCGGGGCCGCGGCGCCCGCGTTCTGCGCGGTGAGCGCATTGCCGATCGCCCCCAGTTGCGCCGCCGCGGCGGCCAACTCTTCGGGGACTGCTGTCAGAAACGACATCTATTGCCTCCTCGTGTTCGAAACGTGCCGACCTGGAACGGAAGCCCGTTCCTGTGTGTTCACGTACGACCCCCTGTGTGTTGGCGTAAATGTAGCCAGCCACGCCTCCACAGTCCTGATCGAAAGGCGTAGCGTGACTGTCGTTTACGGCTTCTTAACGTCGACGCGGGCAGTTTTAACAAGGTCTTGGCGGTCGACATGGCGGTGTCACTTGACCCCGACGGCAACACGGCTTTGAGGCGCGCGGCGCGCGCATACTACGCGGAAACGGGCCCACGCGCACGTCCGCGTTTCGGGCGGACGGGGGTGTCCCGGGGCCGGCGTTCGCGCTACATTCCAGTACCTGGACGGAGTAGGCGGGTCGGTTGAGGGATTCCGCCCCTTCATCGGGTTCCCGCAGCTCAACCGTGTCTATGAATCGGCCCGGCTGTGGCCGTTCTTCGACCTCCGGGTGATGGACCGCAAGCGACCGGACTATCCCCAATACGTGCGCTGGCTTGGGCTCACAGTCGAGCCCTCCCGGCTCGACATACTCAGCCGCAGCTGCGGAGAGCGAAAGGGCGACAGCGTGTTGCTCGCCGAGTCACCCGCCGTCGCCTCAGATGCGGCCGGTGAAACAAGCGGCTGCGGGACCAGCGTTGGAGATGACCTGCGGGTCTGTGCTCTAGTCGAATGGCCCCGGCCTCGCACCTTGCTTTGAGGCCGGGGTCTCACGAGTTGACGAACCGATTGGGTAGCCCGCTTCCTCTCGATATAGCTGCTTCCTGCGGTGAACCGGCTTCGGAGTGTTCGTGACCCGGCGATTTCGACGTGGTGGCCTGTTGAGTGGCGTCAGGCCGGCGAACCATCCTCGGCGGCGAGGCCGAGGTCGTATGGGGAGTCAGCCCAGTGCTGATCACCCCCTCGTCGTCGCAGACGCTGCACCACCATCGGATCGGCGCGGACGCCTCGGCGCACACGATGGCGATGGTCATCCGCCCGGGGCAGCGTCGATGGGCCGGCCGGCGCCGACACGGCAATGCGGACACCCACGGATCACCGACCTCGCCGGCGGTGCCCGCCCGGATAATGTCGCCCAAGTGCTGCGCGAGGCGCCGCGCGGGCTCCGAAGCGTCGTGCGGCATGTCGAGGAAGTGATGCAGATCAGCAACCAACACGTCGCCACACTGTAGCGGCGCCAAGCCACGGCGTTCTTGCATACCGATCATCGGTGGCTCTGCCTACGATCATGACTCGTGATGCTGCGATGCACCGCCAAGGTGTTGGCGCCGCTGCGGGTGTCTCAGCCGGCCATCGCCGAAGCCAGCCAGCAGGACTGGTATGCCCACCTGATCAGGATCGACCGGCGCAAATGCCTGCTGGTGACCCACGCCAGAACCTTGTTCTCGGTGTTCATGCCGAACGTCACCGCCGCCGGGTTGCGCCCGATCGGCCCGCCCGTCGTCTCGGCGATCCAGGACGCGCTGCAAGCCGAAGGCCTGCCCGTCGATACGCTCGGCGATCTTGATCCCTGCCAGGTGGCCGTGGCCAAGACCGCCGACCGCCGCATCCTGGGCACCATCAACGATTTGGCGTTCACCACCGTACACGTCATCGCCACCGCTGGCGGCCTGGCCCGCTGCGACATCGACGCGCTCCACCACGGCCTGCATCGCACCATCAACAGCATCACCGGCTACATCCCACCGATCGACCTGGTCACGGTAAGCCGTCAAGACCAGCGGTAAGAACTGTCCTCCTGGGGCCGCTTGCATCAACAGTTGGGCGCCCAGGCGGGCAGCTTCTTCGAGGGTCTCCGGCAGCAATTGCTCGGGAAAGTCTTCGATACTCGCGAACGTGCGCGAGGCCGAGTGTCCGGTTGACTTCAAGCTCTCTGGTCACGAGTGGCGAAGCCTGGCAAGCAAATCCGCTGTGGACGAGGACGCGTCTGCATCGCGTCTTCAAGCCGTGGCCCCGAAGCCCCAAGCAAGTCCCGTTGGGGTTGGTGGAGTTCTGTGAAGCTCACGTTTCCTCAAACCCCGACTGGTCGAACTTCAGCGTCTGAGCGTTCTCGGACACGGTGCGGATCTCGCCTTCGCTGAAGCCGGCGGCGTCGGTTGCTTCGATTTCGATCTTCACAACGAGTTTGGCACCGGTGTCTCGGAGATGGGCGATGATCTCCTCGGCGACGTTCTTGAAGTCGAAAGCGATCCTGTCGGCGCTGAGCGTCTTGACTCCGTAGAAGCGGGTCTTCGGTGGGGGGAACGCGATGTCAACCGGTGGCTTTGGCGGCGTGCCCGGGCCGACGACCGGCGTGCCCGTGCCATCGGGGCCCGGCGTGGGTGGGGGAGGTACTTCGGTTTCGCGTTGCTTGACGGCGACGTCGGGCCGCACCAGCAGCAGGGAGTCGGTTGCGGCCGGCGCGGCGCCCTTGTCGTCGGGGGTCCATAGCCCGATGTAGCGGCCGGCCGCCTCGTCGAAACCCGTTGCCAGGGCGAAGGCGTCGGTCTGCCAGATCATCGGCATGTCGACGATGCCCTCATCGAGCACCCGCCGGTCGCGCAGCCTGGGCATGTAGGGGTACTGGCTGTAGAGCCGCCACAGCGCACCCAGCGACACGTGCCCGTCCTTCCAGATCTGCGGCACCTTGCCGATCGCCAGCCGAATCGTCGCGGCGGCTTGGCGGGTCGACAGGTCGCCGTCGCTGCCGAGTCGGCGCGAAACCCGTTCGGCCAGCGAGGTGGACTGGCCCTCGACCTTGGTCTCGCGGATGACGAATGGCGCGCCGGGATTGGGTTGCGTCGGAACGAGTGCCCAGGTGAATGTCTGCAGCAGCCGGGACGTGACGGTCTGGTCGGCCTGGGTCTGGCGCTGCGTCGCCTGGTTCTTCTGGTTCTGCGTCAGGTCCAGGTCTGCCTCGCTGGCCAGGACGTGGGTCCAGCCGAGGTAATCACGTGTGGCGTTGTCGAGTTCTTCAAGCCGGGCGTCGTCGGCGGCCAGGTAGACGAGCATGTTGCGGTTGGTGCGGTTGGCGCTACCACGGTGTTCGGTGGCCTTGTGCGCGAACTCTTTTGCGGGGGAGTCGGCTCCGCGCCTGTGGGCGACTTTCGGGTGCAGGATGACGAGTCGGGCCTCGTCGGTGTCGGGAATGTCGGCGTTGGATTCGGGGCAGATGTGCACGCCGGCGAAGTCGCCCCTGGTTTTGGCTTGGCCCTGCAGCCGGCGGACGATCTCGGCCCATACGTCCTCCTTGTGCAGCCGTTCGGCCTGGTCCTTGGCGGTGCGAGTGATGTTGGCCTGCAGGTCATACCAGTACTTGCCCGAGCCGGAGTAGAAGTAGGTGGCCCGATCGCCGAGCTGGGTGAGTGCCGCGTGGAAGTTGCCCGGCACGTCGCCCGGCACGGCGGTGCCCAAAAACACTCGCTGAGTCTCCAACCCCTTGTGGGCGGAGCCGATGGTCGGCACCGCGCCGAAGAACACCGTGCGGGCCAGACGCTTGGTCAATGATCGCTGCCCGAACAGCGGCTTGGCCTTGTCGATGCGGGCGGGCTCGGAGTTCGCGCCGTCGACGTCGGCGTCGATGATCGCCTTCCACGAATCCTGAAGGTACTGCGTGAGTTCGGCGTTCACACTCGCGGTCGCCAGCGGGATCGAGCCGGGCATGATCAGCGGCGAGGCGTCCTCACCCGCCCACAACGCGTGGATGACGGTGCTCATCAGCCGCAGCACCCCACGGGTGCGCTGGAAGCGCTCCAGCGACGACCATTCCTCGTAGAGCCGGTCGAACAGCTCGGGGTGGATGGGGTAGGTGCGCTTGACCCGATCCTCGTATGCCGTGTCTCGGGACTCTCGGGGAAAGTCGTCGCTGTACTTGCGGTACATATCGACGTAGGCGCGGGCGGTGGCGCCGATCGACGCCAGCGCGGCGGCGTCGGGCTGCTTGAACAGGCGCTGCTTGACGATCTGATACGCCTCGGCCGACGACGCCGGACGCCACTGGTCGGCGACGCGGCGGACGACGTTCTGCAGGCGCTTGAGTGCCTCCAAGCCGTGCGCGCCGCCGACCTCCTCGGCGTTGCCGGCCACGACCTTGTCGGCGTCGTCGCCGCTTTCCGAGGCGGGGATCGAAATCACCAGCAGCACACCGGAGGTGCCCTTGGCGGCCTCGGTGAGCGTCTGCGCGAAGGTGAACTGGTCGTCGAACGTGCCGCCGGCCAGGTCATCACGGCCGACCAGGGAGCGGGCGTAAGCGACCCACTCGTCGATCAGGATGACCGCCGGGGCGTAGGTGGCCAGCAGCTCGTGCAGCGCCTTGCCCGGGTGGGTGCGATCGGCATCGGCCTTGGCCACCAACGCATATCCCTTCGCTCCGCCGAGCTGCCAGGCAAGCTCACCCCACATGGTGTTGACGTGCGTGCCGTCGTCGTGTGTCACGCCGGAGGGGCTGAAGTGGTTGCCGACAATCGCGACCCGGTTGACCGTTGCTCCGGTGTACCCGTTGGCGGTCAGCAGATCCTGGGTCTCCTGCGGGAACTGCCCGACGGGAAGACCCGACGCGACATGCCACAGCGCGAGCAGGGAGTGGGTCTTGCCGCCACCAAAGTTGGTCTGCAGGTTGATCACCGGCGGCGCGTTGTCGTCACCGGACAGCCTGCGCACCGCGCGTCCGATGAGATCGCTGAGGCCTTCGGTCAGGTAGGTCCGGTTGAAGAACTCGACCGCGTCGGCGTAGCCGGCGTCCTGCTCGCCGCCGAAGGCGACCTTGTAGAGATCGGCGGCGAACTCCGACGCGGCGAAGTTGCCGGTGGCGACGTCGTCGTGCGGTTGAAGCACTTCGCGCCACGGCTTCAGGCCGTTGCCTTCGGGGTTGTCGACGGCGGCCTTGAGGACCTTCCTGTCGTCCTTGTCCGCGGTGACCCGGCGCAGGTTGAGCCGAATGTTGCGGACGTCGTCTGCCTCTTGTGCCGCGCCGATGAGCCGCAGCAGCCGCTCGCCGGTGTCGAGGGCACGGTAGGCGTCGTCGTCGGTGAAGGTTCCGTTGTGCGCCCAGGTGTTGCGCACCTCCCTCAGCTCGATGGCGAACGACTCTCCCGCTTTGCCCAAGGCCTGATTGAACGGGTACCAGCCGGGCTTGCAGGCCGCGGTGATGTTGCTCTCGGTCAGCATCCGGAATTGGACCTGCGGGTCGAGCGGATCATACGTCTTACCTGCTGGCGCGCCCTTCTTCAGATCCTTGCCCTGGACCAACTTGGTCCACTCCGCTCCGAGCGCCGGGTTCGCCTGTCCGACAACCGAGGCGATGAAGTCGTCCAGCGCGGGTGCCATCGCCTGGAACATCCGGTCGATACGATCCCTGTTGCTTACTGCCATGTCCGTCGTCCTCCCAATGTGGACAGGTAATGACGCTAGTCGAAGGCGGCGACAATTAAGCGAGGTCGCACCGCTCTTCGTGGCGAAGGCTCCCGCCGACTCACGTGATCAGGGTATGCTGGCATACATGAAGCGGACGACGATCAAGATCTCGGATGCTCTCGACGCCCGTTTGCGGCATGAGGCCAAGCGGCGAAATCTGACCATCTCCGAGATCAGCCGCGCCGCGCTTGAGGCTTACTTTGATCAATCCAGCGGCCGTCGCCGGCTTCACGCTGCGGGAGCCGGCCGCAGCGGCCGCGCCGATGTCTCCGAGCGCATCGAGGAAATTCTCGCCACGGAGGTCGGGCGATAGCCGCGATCGTCGTCGATGCCGGCCCGCTGTATGCCTATGTCGACGCGGACGACGCTCACCATGTTTCGTCGCTGGCGCTGCTCGAAACGCATCCCGGACCGCTGATAGTGCCGACGCTCGTCATCACCGAGGTGGTCTACCTGCTGGGTACCCGCCTCGGCGCGGAACCGGAGGTGCGCTTCCTCGGTGACCTCGCAGACGGCGCATTCAGTGTCGAGCCGGTGGCCGCCTCCGACTGGATTCGAATCGCCGAGCTGGTCGCGCGGTATCGGGACCTGCCGCTGGGCAGTGTCGACGCATCCGTGGTGACCACCGCGGAGCGTTTAGCCATCGGGGAGATTGCGACCTTCGACCGTCGCCACTTCAGCGTCGTACGTCCGCGCCATGCCGACGCCTTCACCCTGCTTCCTTGACGGTGCCGCAATTTGTGGCACTGGCGCTCTGGGACCGCATCAGTCGTCCTGGTCGACGAAGTCGAAGGAGCCTTGTGGTGCCGCCGACACGTTCTCGGCGCGGGCGGCGTCGACGATCTCGGGCCAGCTCGTCACCAGGTTGTTGAAGCTCAGCGCGTCCTTGGTCCACCCGTTGGACTCGGCGATCCTGAACAGGAGGTGAGCCAGCTCCTTGACCAGGTCGGCGTCTACGGCACCATCGGGACGGCTGAGTG
The DNA here is from genome assembly GCF_010731535.1 of Mycobacterium lacus. Lineage (NCBI taxonomy): Bacteria > Bacillati > Actinomycetota > Actinomycetes > Mycobacteriales > Mycobacteriaceae > Mycobacterium > Mycobacterium lacus. The sequence continues at coordinate 3,311,871 of NZ_AP022581.1, read as the reverse complement.
CGGCATTCAGAAAGTCACCTGCCGCTGGGATTCCGTCGCGTTCAAGGACTTTGATGAGATGGTGTAGGGCTTCCCAGTTGCTCGTGTGCAAGTCGCGGACGACGTCGTACTGCAAACTCAGATCGGCAGGTTTGATTAGCTGGACGTTCCCCGCGCGTGACGTGACGATGCCGTCGCGGTCCATCGCATCGACGCTGGTGTTCCGGGCGCGGGCAAGATTGTCGGCGTCGCCGAATTTGCCTACGCCGTAGCTATGTTGGCGGTACCAAGCGATAGCGAAGCGACTCGTCGCGTCGAAATCGCCCTCTTGCTCATTGAGCACCTGGTCGAGGATTTCGTTGATGCGAGCCAAAGCTGAGCGGACAGTCATTCTTGAGCCGTCGGTTTCGAGGATGGCGCTGTACCGGCTGAACACCGCCATGCCAGGCCCGATCGCCGCTTGCGGAAGGTCAACGGGCGCAACCTGTCCATGTTGGAGTTGCCGCAATGCGTCCGGAAGTTCGGCCTCCAGCACCGCGATAAACCCACGTCGGTCGGTCGTGGGAGCACTATTATTCCTTGGTCGGAGCGAAAGAACGATCGATGACGCGAGCGCATTTGTGCCCACGCTGATCATTCGGCCACCGCGTTCACTCCGAAGCGGCCAGGTGGACGTGATCTCCCAGCCGGATTGGATCATGCCTTCCAGCAGGGTTTCCCACCCGGTAGACGTCCGGCCGCTCTCGTCTGTCTCACTCTGCTTGAATGCGTAGTAAACGGTGATCGGGTAGTCCTTCGAAGCACCGGTTCGTGCATGGTGGAAGACGCTTTGGAATCCCTCCTCGAAGAAGTCCTCTGCCGCGTCCTTTCCGCCGTGCCGATAGGGGTTCGCGACCAACTCCTCGGCCTTCGGTAGCTGTCAAGGTGTTTGAGACAGCGTCTCACTATGTGGACACTATTTTCGGTTGTGGGGTCGGTGGGTTGATCCATGCCGCGGTCGGTAGTTTCGGGGGCTGTGGTGGGCTGCTAAACCGGTTGGGGTTGGCGGCGTAGGCATCGGCCATGACCCGGGCTCGTTTGGCCTGGATGTCGGCGGCGGTGCCGAAGTACACCGACGCCGGTGTGTGCAGGCCGAGCGCGGAATGGCGGTGCTCGTGGCGCAGGTAGTCGAAGAAGTCTTTGCACCAGGTGCGGGCGTGCTCGATCGAGTCGAACCGTTCGGGAAAATCGTTGCGGTACTTCAGCGTTTTGAACTGGGATTCGCTGAACGGGTTGTCGTTTGACACCCGTGGGCGCGAGTGGCTGCGCGCCACGCCGAGGTCGATTAGCAGCTGGGCGACGTTCTTCGACGTCATCGCCGAACCCCGGTCGGCGTGGATCGCGCCGGGCCGCCCGTGTAGCGCGGTCAGCTCGGCCATCCAGTCCTGGCGATGTCGGCGTCCTCGTGGTACTCGACGCGCCAGCCGACGGGGTAGCGGCTGAAGATGTCCAGCATCACGTAGAGCTGGTAGAACTCGCCGCGCACCGGTCCCGCCAATTTGGTGATGTCCCAGGACCACACGTCGTTGGGTTGGTGGGCGACCAGCTCGGGTTTGACCCGCGGCGGGTGTGTGGCTACCCGCCGCCGTTCGCGGGTCATGTTGTGCGTGCGCAGGATCCGGTACATCGTGGACTGCGAGCACAGGTAGACGCCCTCGTCGAGCAGCTCGGCCCACACTTGGGCGACCGCCTTGTCGGCGAAGCGCGGCTGGCACAACACCGTAAGGATCTGCGTGCGCTCGGCCGCGTCGAGCGCATTGGGCGGCGGTCCGCTCGGCCCGGGTTTGCGGCGTGGACCGGCAGGGCGGTTGCGCTGCCGATACAGGCTCGCGCGCGGCTTGCCCAGCAGCGCGCACGCCTTCGCGGTCGAGGTCAGCCGCTCCACCTCGGGCAGCAACTGTGCGATCACTTCTTCGACCCGGGCCGCGTGCCCGTGCTCTCGGAGAGCGTCTCCAAGAGCGCGTGTGCTTTTCCCACCAGATCCAACGCGGCCCTCGTGCGTTCAAGCTCGGCCTCGGCCCGTTCGGCCCGCTTCCGTAGCCGTTCGATCTCGGCCTGGTCGCGGTCCTTACCACGACCGCCTGACCGGGCCAGCCGTCCAACGCGCCCGCGTCGCGCGCTCGGCGCCACTCCACGATGTGCGATGAGTACAGGCCCTCACGCCGAAGCAGCGCACCCCGCGCACCCGGCTCGGTCAACGCGTCGTACTCGGCCACAATGGCCGCCTTGTACTCCGGGGTGAAGTTGCGCCGCCGGGGACGATCCGCCCGCGGACCCTGGGCCGAATCGGTTCCCACGCCTTCATCATCGGCGCTACCCTTCCGGACCTCAGCCAAAGTCGCCGTCATTGTTCGTTGCAATCCTTACTTGCCCTCAATACCTGGTCAGATATTTTCGAACCCTGCTGTCTCAACTAACCCTGCCAGAGAGGGCTTCGGCACAAGCATCGTTGAGAGCAGTTCGGGATAGACGCGTCGAAGGCTTCTTCGCAGCCATACGTAGAAGTAGTCCGAGAGGTCGGAGTATCCGATGTTGTCGTAGTACGGGGGGTCGGTCGAGATCACGGCGGATCGCTTGACCGCTTCAGAGGCATCCTGTTGGGCGACATCTCCGCTCTTCCCTACCACGAGCGCTTCGAGGACTCGGGTGATCCCGCGGAGCATGAAGCCAAGATTCCCGGAGGCATCACTAAAGGGATTGGCTTCGGCGAAGTCCCATGTCATGGGAATTGCTTGACGAGCAAACGTGTTTCGGATGCCCTCATTCTTCGGGTCAGGCATCCATGTCGAGATCGTCGACCCGTAGTCGGCGAGGCGACTGACTGCAAGACCGAGGTACGTGGCCACGGCGTCCGCGTATTCGACGGAGCCGCCGTCAGACCGAATACGGTCGCGCGCTTCGGCGACCAAGTCGCTGAGCGTCGTGAGTGCCACGAGCTGCCGATTGGTGAAGAGGTCGGCCCACTTGGTCATGCCGTAATTGGGTGTCTTGAAATCTCTCGGATTCTTAGGCAATTCGCCCATCGGGACGTCCCCGGGGCGATCGACATCGCTGGCAGCCTCATGTGTAACGCTCGGCTCGATGTAGACTCGTTGGCGATTGCCCTCCGCGACTATCGCCATCAATTGTGTGTTCATCCGACCGGCTTGCCCCTCGGCACGTATGTAGTTGAGGGGAACCGGGAATTTGCATGCGACGCAATGCGCTCCCGTGCGGCCGACTGTTCCATCGTCGGTCGCAGGCGCCCGCTTCGCGTCGTGCCCGATCTCGAATCGGACCCGCTGACCAGAAGGGTGCGACGAATCGACGACGCTTGGCACGACGTACGCTTCTTTTCCCTTCCTCTTGCCCAACCACCAACTCCTCACAAGCGGCATCTCGATGCCGCAGGCAGGGTTGGGGCATGTCACTGTCCGCGCCCAAATCCACGCGATAACAGTGGCTTTCGATCCATCGGGCAGTGTCGCCTTCGGGTACAGATGCCCGATCCGCTTCTCGGCCTCGTCGCGCATCCACGCCCCGTACGCGCGAACGTCGGCCGCCAACCCCTCGGCGCCCTTCCAGGACCGAATCTCCGACTCCGCCAAGCCCGGGAATACCGGTGGCTGGTCGCGGAACTTGGGTGGAATCTCGATGAGTGCCTTGTTGATCAGCACTGCAACGGGATTCAGGTCCGACGCATGGGCTTCGAGCCCGAGGCGTTGTGCCTCCAGCGGGATCGTGCCGCCGCCCGCGAACGGATCGAGGATGGGCGGCGGTTTGCCGTCCGTCGATTTGAGGATCTCGGCGCGCGCCTCGGCCAGCAGCTTCTCGTCGCGCACGTTCTCCCAGACCACAAGTCGTTCGATGAGTTTATGCAGCCGGTCGCGTTCCTTGCGTTGCAGCTCCTCGGTGGGGAACTCCTCGGGCCGCGCCGACGGGTCGTCGACAAGCTGCGCGAACAGCACCGCACGGGCCGCAGCGAGCGGACGGCGCGCCCACCACAGGTGCAACGTCGACGGGTGACCGTGCCGAATCGACTTCTCCCGCGCCGACTCCCGGTTGATCGCCTCCAGTGGCAGCGCGACCTCGATCAGCTTGCGCTTGTACGGTGGGGTCATCAGAAGGGTTCCGTGCCTTTCCTCCACATCCTGTCCCAGTCGCCGCGGATGCCGGTGGCCTCGAAGCCGCCGAGATCCGTGGCGGCAAATGGGTTATCGAGGTAGCGGACCTCGTCGTGCTGCGCCCCGCGGGGATCGACCCGGACGAGCGCAAGCCGGTAGCGCGGCACGGCGTTCTTGCCGACCATCACCTCGTTGTGGGTGACGAAGAAGTCCTTCGCCCCGTCCAGGCGGGCCTTCACCTCGATGCGGTAGGTGTCGCCATTCGGTGCGGTCGACAGGACGTCGAAACCCTTGTTGGTGAACGCCTGCTCCACCGGTTTGCGGCCGAGCTCGCGCTCGCGCGCCAGCACCAGCTCGACCCCGCGGCGTTCCACCGCCTTGGTTTCCGTCGCATGGATCGGCGCCGCGGCAGGCAGGTCGCCTTCCACCATGGCCACCGGCAGGACCAGAGCCGCGGTGAGGATGCGCGGCGGCTTGGTCGACATCAGCGCCTGCTGGGCGAGCAACTCCAACCGCCTGCGCAACCTGACGTCGAGATCGACCGCCTTGCGGTTGAGGCTTTCCGCGGACTCCTTGGGCTTTTCGCCCGCTTGCTCTTTCTCAGCGGCGACAGCGGCGTCAAGAAAGAGTCGATCCCGTTCGCGTTCAAGCCTTTTGGTCACCAGCTCGCGGGTCTTCGCGAGTTCCGCGGATCGTCGTGGCCGCACCTCGGCGAGGTACTCGGGCAGTCGATTCGCGATGATCCAGCTGGTCGCCTTGTCCTCCGCCTCGGCCAGCCAGGGCAGCTGCCGGGCCGCCGTCACCGGCGGCACGTCCGGGGCAGCCACACAATCCAGGTAGGGCGCCGGCCCGGCCGCAGTGACGGTGCCGAAGCTGTCGACGTAGGCGTAGCCGAAGCGTCGGGAAACCGTCGCGCCGGTGGCATCAGCCACCTCTTCGACCACGCCGACCAGCAAATGCGGCTCCTCCAACGTCGACGACACCAACACCGTGCCACTGTTGAGCACACCGCCGTGCCGGCGGATGGCCTCGGCCATGACCGCGTCGTGCAGCGGGTGACCCGGCGCGAGCAGATCGGCACGGGCCAGCCCGTCCGGCTGAACGTGATTGAGGTCGAAGGTCACTCGGTCATACTTGGTCGCAATCGGCCCGTGCTTGCCGGCACGGACATGTGCTGGCACGTTGGCGATCTCGTATCGTCCCTGCTCGCGCTTGGCGATGCGGCCACCGAGCTGGGTGAACGCCGCCTTGAAAGCCAGCTCGATGTAGTGGGGCTGCAAGCGGCGGGCTCGGGCCTCGTCCATCGCGGCCCGGAGGGCAGCGAGATCGGCCTCGGCAAGGTGCTCGGCCGCCAGCGAGCGCTCTTCGAGTAGCTCCTTGAGCCCGATCGACACCCGGCTATCGATGACCTGGTGCATCTTGGCCTTGACCTCGGGCAGATCCCCATACCGGATCGCCTCCAGCAGCAGATCCCGCAGCGGTGTCTCGGCGAACGCCTCGCCGAGCACGTCAAACACTTTGCCGCCATAGGCTTTACGCTGCTCTTCAACCTTGATCAGCAGCCGGACAAACACCTCGCCCTCACGGGTGTTACTAGCGACGACGTTCCACAGCCGACAGACCTCTTCCTGGCCGATGCGGTGGATACGACCGAACCGCTGCTCGATGCGGTTGGGGTTCCACGGCAGGTCGTAGTTGACCATCAGATGCGCGGCCTGCAGGTTGAGCCCCTCGCCGGCGGCGTCGGTGGCCAGCAGGATTTGGCAATCGCGGTTCTTGGTGAATTCCTCGGTGATCATGCGGCGGTCGCCGCGGCGGACGCCGCCGTGGATGGCCTGCACGGCGTCGGGTCGCCCCAGTAGTGAGCGGATTCTGGCGGTGAGGTAGTCGAGGGTGTCGCGGTGCTCGGTGAAGATGATGAACTTGCGCGGCCGACCGTCCTTGTCGGTGGTCAGCGCGTGGTCCTGCAGGATCGTGCTGAGCTCGGTCCACTTGCGGTCGGTCCCCGAATCGCGCACCCGCTTGGCCACCGTGGTGAGCGCGGCGAGTTCGCGAAGCTCGGCGTCGAGTTCCTCGACGGTCTGGGCCGCGGTGGCGGCGTCGAGCAGTTCCTCCTCGATCTGTTCGATCTCCTCGGCGTTGTACTCGTCGGCGTCCAGGCTCTCCAGGTCGATGCTCGGCTCCTTCTCGACGTACGTGCCGTTGAGGATCTCCTGCTTCTTGCGTTCCAGGCGCTCGGAGCGGCGCACGAGGCTTTTGTAGATCGCCTCGGGACTGGACGCCAGGCGTCGCTGCAGCACGGTCAGCGCGAAGCCGACGGTGTTCTTACGCTTGCCCCCAACACGATCCGCGCGGTTCATGCCCTCCCGCACATAGGCGGTGACTTGCTCGTAGAGGTCGTACTCCAGCTCGGTGAGCTCGTAGGGCACCGTCTCGGCGATCCGCTCCGGAAACAGCCTCCTGCCCTCGAAGGTCAGCAGGTCCTCCTTGACCATGCGCCGCATGATGCCGGTGGTGTCGGCGGACTTCTTGCGCTTGCCCTCGAAGCGGTCACGATCCAGCAGGGTGAGGAACAGTTGAAAGTCCTCCTCCTTGCCCGAGTGTGGCGTCGCCGTCATCAACAGCAGATGCCGGGTGATCTTGCCGAGCAGCTCGCCGAGCAGGAAGCGCTTGGTCTTCTCGAGCTTCGCCCCGAAGTAGTGGGCGCCCATCCGGTGCGCCTCGTCGACGACGACCAGGTCCCACTCGGTCTCCCTGAGCTGGGCTTGCAGCTCGTCGTTGCGCGACAGTTGGTCCATGCGGGCAATGAGCAGCGGGTTGGTCTGAAAGACGTTGAGGTTCACCATGGCGTCGATCAGCTGATTGGTCAGCAGGTCGAAGCGCAGCCCGAACTTAAAGAACAGCTCATCCTGCCACTGCTCGACCAGCCCACCCGGCGCGACGACCAGACACTGCTTCACGTCGTCGCGAAGGATCAGCTCCTTGATATACAGGCCGGCCATGATCGTCTTGCCGGCGCCCGGGTCATCGGCGAGCAGGTAGCGCAGCGGGGTGCGCGGGAGCAGTTCGCCATAGACCGCGCGGATCTGGTGGGGGAGCGGGCGCACGTCGCTGGTGGCCACGGCGAGCATTGGGTCGAACAGGCCCGCGAGGGTGATGCGCTGGGCCTCGGCCACCAGCTTGAAGTCTGCGGCGGGGGCGTCGAACGGGCGGCTGCCGGAGGCGGCGACGTTGAGGCCGTCTTGATCCTTGCGGAAGACGACCTGCTGACCGAGATGACCGGCGGTGGTCTTGTACGTCAGCTCAAGGGCGTCGGTGCCATGCCACTGCGCCGCAATGACGGTCACCGCCTCGGCGGGGATCAGCCCGTCGACACGCAGTCCCGGTTTGAGCTCCTCCAGCAGCACGTTCGCCTCCCGGTTGCTAGCCAAACAACGCTAGTCGAAGGGTCCGACAGGGCGAAGCCCCCGCCGAGCTTGGAGTCGACTCATTCGACTCGATGCTAGAAACTCGATACACTTTCATGTCATGGGTACCGCCACGGCGATGAGTCCGGGAATGGCCCTGGCTAAAGTGCCGCCCGGCAGATTCGTGCATGTAAACGATCTGCCAGGTACGCCTGCTGCGAAAAGCTCAGCAGTATCGCGTGCTCACAAAGCGGGCGATCTCCTGCCCATCCGCAAGGGCCTCTACTACAAGGGCGCCAAGACGCGTTATGGGATGACCCGACCGTCCTCGGAAGAGATCGCTGCCGAGGTGCTTGGCGCCATCGGTGTCGGCCCCTGCGGGTATAGCGCCGCTCGGGCTCTCGGTTTAACTACCCAGGTACCGAGTCAGCCCACACTGACGGTCGCAGGTCCGGTTCCTACATCGGTGCCTGGCGTGAAGGTCTCTAGGCGCAACAATATGCGTCGGCGCAAGCTTCGCTACACGGAGATCGCACTGCTTGAGCTTCTCCGTGGCGATTGGGAAGCAACGGTTGACGATGGTTGGCCGGCGCTCGTATCCGCCTACGACAACGCCGTTCGGGCTCGCAAGATCCGGCCTGCAGCAGTGAGTGATGCGATCGCTTGTGAACGCTCGCCCACCGCGCGAAAGAATTTTGCCAAGCTTATGGGCGAAACGGTGGACAGCGCAGTCGGTCGCGCTTGATGTCCCTGCTACGCGAGCATCGCGACGACCTCAGAGCGCTCGTCGGCCTCACCGCAGATGCACTGGGTATCGGGGCGGTTTTCGTCGAGAAGGATTTCTGGGTTACAGAAGTCCTGCGAGCAGCCACTTCGCCGGTTGAACTCGAGGCCAGGGACGGTTCCCGCCATTTGGTGACCACGATCTTTAAGGGTGGAACCAGTCTCAGCAGGGTACATGGGCTGATCCAACGATTCTCTGAAGACGTCGACCTACTTGTGGGCTTCCCGCCTGTCGACGCAAGTGCCGGCGCAAAAGATCGCGTACTCAAAGGTATTCGCGACGCGGTTACCGTTCACTTGGCGCTCGACGCCGCTAACGTGACGACCGAGGGAGCGCCGACGACGGGCGTGAAACGCAACACTCGTTACACGTACCCGGCAATCGGGTATGAGGCCGCGGGAGTTGTCAGCCCCGGTGTCCTGTTGGAGATGGGCTGTCGCGGCGGAACTTTCCCGAGGGCCACGCACATGCTTCGTTCCATGGTCGCCGACCACGCGGTCGAGGTGCTCGGAGAATCCGCCGACGCCAGGGACGAGTTCGCGCCCGTCCATGGAGGTCCTTGCTCCCGAACGGACTCTGCTGGAAAAGCTCGCGTTGTTGCACGATTCTGCAGCGCGCTCGCACGACGAAAAGGCCCTCGAACGGTTAGTTCGTGGCGGGCGACACCTTTATGACATTCAGCGGCTGCTGAACTCCGAGCAAGTGATCGCGGCGCTTGACGAAATCGGTGCGGAAGGAATCGCGAGGTTGTCCGCCGATATTGACAAACACAGCGCAGATGCTGGGTTCAGCCACACGCCAAGGCCTGTCGGCGGATACGGCGAAAGCCCACTGCTGGATCCTTTGTCGTCGTGTCGCCCCGCATTGGTCAGGGGATACGCGCAAGCAATGGCACTGGTGTACGGCTACCGGCCAAGTTTCGACGAGTGCATCGAAACGATCCGCGCCCATAGCGAGCGGCTCTGAGCATGCTCACGCGCCTTATCAAAGCGCTCTTCGACGACCTCAAGCACACCTTGTTTGAGTACCGGTGGCTGGAGGCATTGCGTGATGCATTGCAGCACAGCGACATTGGCGTGTTCGAATCGAGCTTCAACGTCAGTGTTAGCGCCGATCCCGACGTCAAGATCGACGTGGACCGCGCGTTCATGCCGGAGCCCTCTCTGGCAGGGTTAGTTGAGACAGCAGGGTTCGAAAATATCTGACCAGGTATTGAGGGCAAGTAAGGATTGCAACGAACAATGACGGCGACTTTGGCTGAGGTCCGGAAGGGTAGCGCCGATGATGAAGGCGTGGGAACCGATTCGGCCCAGGGTCCGCGGGCGGATCGTCCCCGGCGGCGCAACTTCACCCCGGAGTACAAGGCGGCCATTGTGGCCGAGTACGACGCGTTGACCGAGCCGGGTGCGCGGGGTGCGCTGCTTCGGCGTGAGGGCCTGTACTCATCGCACATCGTGGAGTGGCGCCGAGCGCGCGACGCGGGCGCGTTGGACGGGCTGGCCCGGTCAGGCGGTCGTGGTAAGGACCGCGACCAGGCCGAGATCGAACGGCTACGGAAGCGGGCCGAACGGGCCGAGGCCGAGCTTGAACGCACGAGGGCCGCGTTGGATCTGGTGGGAAAAGCACACGCGCTCTTGGAGACGCTCTCGAGAGCACGGGCCCGGGTCGAAGAAGTGATCGCACAGTTGCTGCCCGAGGTGGAGCGGCTGACCTCGACCGCGAAGGCGTGCGCGCTGCTGGGCAAGCCGCGCGCGAGCCTGTATCGGCAGCGCAACCGCCCTGCCGGTCCACGCCGCAAACCGGGCCGAGCGGACCGCCGCCCAATGCGCTCGACGCGGCCGAGCGCACGCAGATCCTTACGGTGTTGTGCCAGCCGCGCTTCGCCGACAAGGCGGTCGCCCAAGTGTGGGCCGAGCTGCTCGACGAGGGCGTCTACCTGTGCTCGCAGTCCACGATGTACCGGATCCTGCGCACGCACAACATGACCCGCGAACGGCGGCGGGTAGCCACACCCGCCGCGGGTCAAACCCGAGCTGGTCGCCCACCAACCCAACGACGTGTGGTCCTGGGACATCACCAAATTGGCGGGACCGGTGCGCGGCGAGTTCTACCAGCTCTACGTGATGCTGGACATCTTCAGCCGCTACCCCGTCGGCTGGCGCGTCGAGTACCACGAGGACGCCGACATCGCCCAGGACTGGATGGCCGAGCTGACCGCGCTACACGGGCGGCCCGGCGCGATCCACGCCGACCGGGGTTCGGCGATGACGTCGAAGAACGTCGCCCAGCTGCTAATCGACCTCGGCGTGGCGCGCAGCCACTCGCGCCCACGGGTGTCAAACGACAACCCGTTCAGCGAATCCCAGTTCAAAACGCTGAAGTACCGCAACGATTTTCCCGAACGGTTCGACTCGATCGAGCACGCCCGCACCTGGTGCAAAGACTTCTTCGACTACCTGCGCCACGAGCACCGCCATTCCGCGCTCGGCCTGCACACACCGGCGTCGGTGTACTTCGGCACCGCCGCCGACATCCAGGCCAAACGAGCCCGGGTCATGGCCGATGCCTACGCCGCCAACCCCAACCGGTTTAGCAGCCCACCACAGCCCCCGAAACTACCGACCGCGGCATGGATCAACCCACCGACCCCACAACCGAAAATAGTGTCCACATAGTGAGACGCTGTCTCAAACACCTTGACAGCTACCGGAGTTCATCAAAGACAACCGGAACAATCCCTGGCTCAAGCGTCGCGAGCTACAAGAGCTGGATTGCGATCTCAGCGTTCTAGACATGATCAAGGCGATTCAGCCGCTGATGGATCCGCTGCAGGAAAGGCTGGACAAAGTCTTGTACCCGAGCGTTGCCGAGGACGCTGCAACGGTGCGGGAGCTGATCGGCCGGTTTCAGGGCAGGCGCGGCATGTACTTTCTGCAAACCGGCCCTGGATTCACTCGCCGTATGTTGGCACCGTCGCAGTCACCTCTTGCACCGCGCGTGCTGCACTTCGCCGACACGTACGGGGCCGACGCTGGCTAGCGCTCCTCATCGAGTCACTGCCGGCCTCGCCGCCGTCGTGTTTTGAGCTGCTTGCTGCGATCTCCGCTACCTGGCGGACCGACCACAACTCAAGTTGAAATCAATGGCCTTGCCGAAGCGAACTTGGCCGCTAGCTAGCCGTGGCCGCCGACATGTCACGGAATGTGCCGTCTGATGGTCGCAACTCTGCGAACCCGGGCCACTGCCTTGAGCGCTGGACCCGCCGGTCGGGCACAATGTACACGCGGAGGTGACAGGGGTGCACGAGGTGGTCGAGTCGAGGCGACACCAGATTCAGGCGCTGTGCCGTGAGCTATCCGTGCGCCGCTTGGACGTGTTCGGCTCCGTTGTCAGCGGTTCGTTCGACGTCGACACGAGTGATGTCGACGTGCTCGTGGAGTTCGAGGTGGGACCGGATTTCGACCATTACTTCGCGCTCAAGGAAGGGCTTGAAGAAATCATCGGCCGGCCGGTTGACGTGGTGACACCATCCGGCCTGGCGAACCCCTACTTCAGACAGCGCGTCATGCAGACGCGAGAACTGATCTATGCAGCCTGATCCTCGAAAGTACGTGTGGGACGCGCCGGTAGCTGTCAAGGTGTTTGAGACAGCGTCTCACTATGTGGACACTATTTTCGGTTGTGGGGTCGGTGGGTTGATCCATGCCGCGGTCGGTAGTTTCGGGGGCTGTGGTGGGCTGCTAAACCGGTTGGGGTTGGCGGCGTAGGCATCGGCCATGACCCGGGCTCGTTTGGCCTGGATGTCGGCGGCGGTGCCGAAGTACACCGACGCCGGTGTGTGCAGGCCGAGCGCGGAATGGCGGTGCTCGTGGCGCAGGTAGTCGAAGAAGTCTTTGCACCAGGTGCGGGCGTGCTCGATCGAGTCGAACCGTTCGGGAAAATCGTTGCGGTACTTCAGCGTTTTGAACTGGGATTCGCTGAACGGGTTGTCGTTTGACACCCGTGGGCGCGAGTGGCTGCGCGCCACGCCGAGGTCGATTAGCAGCTGGGCGACGTTCTTCGACGTCATCGCCGAACCCCGGTCGGCGTGGATCGCGCCGGGCCGCCCGTGTAGCGCGGTCAGCTCGGCCATCCAGTCCTGGGCGATGTCGGCGTCCTCGTGGTACTCGACGCGCCAGCCGACGGGGTAGCGGCTGAAGATGTCCAGCATCACGTAGAGCTGGTAGAACTCGCCGCGCACCGGTCCCGCCAATTTGGTGATGTCCCAGGACCACACGTCGTTGGGTTGGTGGGCGACCAGCTCGGGTTTGACCCGCGGCGGGTGTGTGGCTACCCGCCGCCGTTCGCGGGTCATGTTGTGCGTGCGCAGGATCCGGTACATCGTGGACTGCGAGCACAGGTAGACGCCCTCGTCGAGCAGCTCGGCCCACGGGCGACCGCCTTGTCGGCGAAGCGCGGCTGGCACAACACCGTAAGGATCTGCGTGCGCTCGGCCGCGTCGAGCGCATTGGGCGGCGGTCCGCTCGGCCCGGGTTTGCGGCGTGGACCGGCAGGGCGGTTGCGCTGCCGATACAGGCTCGCGCGCGGCTTGCCCAGCAGCGCGCACGCCTTCGCGGTCGAGGTCAGCCGCTCCACCTCGGGCAGCAACTGTGCGATCACTTCTTCGACCCGGGCCGCGTGCCCGTGCTCGGAGAGCGTCTCCAAGAGCGCGTGTGCTTTTCCCACCAGATCCAACGCGGCCCTCGTGCGTTCAAGCTCGGCCTCGGCCCGTTCGGCCCGCTTCCGTAGCCGTTCGATCTCGGCCTGGTCGCGGTCCTACCACGACCGCCTGACCAGCCGCCAACGCGCCCGCGTCGCGCGCTCGGCGCCACTCCACGATGTGCGATGAGTACAGGCCCTCACGCCGAAGCAGCGCACCCCGCGCACCCGGCTCGGTCAACGCGTCGTACTCGGCCACAATGGCCGCCTTGTACTCCGGGGTGAAGTTGCGCCGCCGGGGACGATCCGCCCGCGGACCCTGGGCCGAATCGGTTCCCACGCCTTCATCATCGGCGCTACCCTTCCGGACCTCAGCCAAAGTCGCCGTCATTGTTCGTTGCAATCCTTACTTGCCCTCAATACCTGGTCAGATATTTTCGAACCCTGCTGTCTCAACTAACCCTGCCAGAGAGGGCGCTGCGCGCCGCGGGATTCCTGGGTCAGTTCGCAGCCTGGAAGACATTCGGGGAATAGGCAATTCGAGATCGTCGGTGAGGCGTTGAGTCAACTGGCGAAGAGCAACGTCGACCTGGCGGCGCAGGTTCCGGAGCTGCCGCGGATCGTGGCCTTTCGGAACATTCTGATTCACGGGTATGCGAACGTCGACGACAGCCTTGTATGGCAGGTCCTGACAGACAAACTTGCACAGTTGGCAACCGTGTTGCGGGCGTTGCTGGCCGACTTTGCAGGCGGTCCCGAGTCCATTGACGCACCGTCAACCCGCGAGGAGGCCGGGAGTTGAGTCAGGAATCCGAGCGCGAAGCCGGCCATCGAGGAGGGCTACATCCTCGACGTGCTGACTACTAATGGATTCGCTTCGACTTGGTCCAGTCGGTCGCTTCTCGGTCGCCCGGATCGCCTTCAGGGCGATGCAGCTACCAGCCGCCGGAGTGTTGGGGCCGCGCGGTGCTGCGGCGGTTTTTGACATCCGACGGTGGTAAGTCGTCAAGCCGCGGCCGCGGTGCGGTGCGCCCAGGCGGTGTTTTCGTCGTAGGTTTTGTGGTGGGTCAGGCAGCCGTGCAGGATGCCCACGAGACGGTTGCCCAGGGCGCGGAGCGCTTGATGGTGGGTGTTCCCGGCCGCGCGGCGCTGGTCGTAGTACGCGCGGGCGCCGGGGCTGGTGGATGGGGCGCAAAACGCCCATAGGTCGATGGCGTCATACAGACGGCGGTTTCGCAACGTGGCGTGCCAGTACCGCGCGTTTGTTGCCTGAGGCAATGGTCAACGGTGAAGTGCCGGCGTAGTTTCTGCGAGACGTGGCGTCGGTGTACCGGTTCGGGTCGTCCCCGAACTCACCGAGCACCCGGGCGCCGAGGATGACACCGAGTCCTGGCAGGGAGAGGTAGATGTCGGCGTCCGGGTGTGTCTCAAAATGCTGTGCCAGGGTGGCCTCGAGGTCACTGATCTGGCGGTTGAGTTCGGCGATGATGGCCACGGTGGTACGGGTGGTGGCCGCCAACGCGGCACTGACGGGGGCCGGAGCGGTCAGCTGATCAGGTGCGCAGCGTGGCGTGGATCTCTCTGGCGCGGTCGGCTACGTTACGTTGGCGCCCACCACGTTTGAGCGCTGATTGAATCGCCGCCAAAGACATCCGCGCTGCCTGCTCGGGGCTTGGTGCGCGGTCGAGCACCCCCAACGCATCGCCGTGCGCTAGATCGTCGAAAGTCTCCAGCGCCGCGGGGTAATACTCGCGCAGCGCGTTCCGCAGGGCGTTGGTATGGCGGATGCGGGTCCAGATCAGGCTTTGATGGGCCCGGGCGAGCACCTTGATCGCCTCGGCATCGGCGCTGTCCCCGGCGACGCTGCGATGGTTGTGCCGGTCGGTGCGCACGAGATCGGCCAGCAGTTTGGCGTCGGAGGCATCAGATTTGGCGCCCGAGACGTGGTGGCGGTCGCGGTAGCGGGCCACGGCCAGCGGGTTGACCGCGTATACCTGATATCCGGCGGCGACAAGTGCTGCTACCCACAGCCCGCGATCGGTTTCGATGCCGACCACCACTTGATCGGGTTCCTCGGTGTGTTCGGCGATCAGCGCATGTAGCTGGCTGATTCCGTTGAGTCCTTCAGGTAGTCGGCGCGACGCCAGCTGCCGCCCGGCCTCATCCATCACATGCACGTCGTGATGGTCTTCGGCCCAATCGTCGCCCACGAAGATCATCTGGCTCCCTCCTCGACTTGTCGTGTGGTGCAACCACTGTCGAGCCCGAGGACACCCGGCGACAACCTAATGGATCAGTGCTCCAGTGGCACAACATCCCACCAGTGCTTCAGGCGACCTCACCAACCGGCCGGGGCACGATCTAGAACTCGGAATCTTTTCTCGCTCCCGGATCCGCGAGTGCTCACCGTCCGGCGGCTCGGTGATCAGCTTCACGCGATCACGGGTCCAAACCCGTCAACGGCACGCTGATCGAATCCCAACATGACCGGACGCCGCCAACGTGCTCGTTACCTCGACGGCAACTGCACCGCCGAGCGCATCGCCGCTCACACCGCCGAAATCGCCTGAACCCCATCATGATTGATGATAGCTAAATCAGTGACGTCACGCTGCGCGACGGCATGCGCGCCGTGCGGCACCTCATGACGAGCCGTCTGACGACTCCGGCGATGATGGCGGTTAAAGCCAAACTGTGGAGGGCCTGCGCCGCCTGCGTATACGTCGTCGATTCCGGTGGAGCCATGACCATGCGTGACGTCGCCGAGCGCGTCGGCGCGCTGCGCCAAAGTCTTTTTTTCCGCAACGGAAATCGGCATTCGCGCCCACCACAATCTGGCGCTGGCCAACTCGACTGTCGCTGTCGACCACGGCGCTCACCGAGTCGACGCGTCGCTGACCGGCATGGGCGCCGGCGCCGACAACGCATCGCTCAAACCGGGTTACACTGCCGCTTCCTTCCGCATGCCGACTCCGCCGGAGCTCGGTTTGGTATCGACGCCCGCGCCCTGCTCGAAGAGGCCGGACGCTGTGGGATGGCGCGGGGCCAGGAGGACGACGGCGGTCATCATTGCTAGCAGCGCGTTGACTGCTCCGTTCGGGTACTCGGGTCGGAGGGCGCGGGTGATGGTCGCGCCGATCATGGTGACGATCAGTGCGCTGGCTGCGGCTGGGGTGGGGCTCGGTGCAATGGCGATCAACGGGGGCACGATCGACCCTATGGCGCCGAGCGAGGCCGTCGGGAATGCTCTTGCGAGGCGGTTGAATTCGACCACGTCAGGTGACGCCGAATTGCGGGCCCTTACCGAGGGCTTATCCGAGAATCACCAAATTTTCTCGAGGCGCAAAGTCTGTCTGCAATTGTGTATTAGACGTATTGCATGTGGGTTGCCTAGCGTGGTCACCGTAACCGGGAGCGCGATGAACGCGTAAACCACGAACTCGAAGAATCACACGACGACGTTGTACACCACGCCCCTGGACTTGATCTCGACTATCGAGTTAGGTTGCGTAGACGCCGGATAGCGATACACACGCCTAATTAGGAGGCAGCGATGGCGTATGTGGTGGCGGTCCCAGAGACGTTGGCTTCGGCCGCGGCGGATTTGGAGGGCATTGGCAGGGCGCTGAGCGCCGCTGATGCAGCGACGGGGCCGTCGACTACGGGGTTGGTGGCGGCCGCCGCCGATGAGGTGTCGGTGTCCGTCGCGGCGCTGTTACGCACGTTCGCTCAGGAATATCAAGCCGCGAGCGCCCAGGTGGCGGCGTTCCACGCCCGGCTTGTGCGGACGTTGACCGAGAATGCTTTGGTGTATGCGATCGCGGAGGCTGCCAACGCGTCGCCCTTGCAGAGCGTCGCGAGCGCGGCGATCAGCAATATCAATGCGCCCACCAGCGGTCGCGGCACTGGCGCCGGCACTACGGGCGGCACCACCACCGGCAGCGGCGGCACCACCAGCGCAGCCACTAGCGGCGGCACCACCACCAGCGGCGGCACCACCAGCGCCACCACCAGCGGCGGCACCACCAGCGCAGCCACTAGCGGCGGCACCACCACCAGCGGCGGCACCACCAGCGCAGCCACTAGCGGCACCACCAGCGCAGCCACCAGCGGCGGCACCACCACCAGCGACGCCGTCACCACCAGCGCCGTCAGCACCAGCGCGGTCACGACCACCACCGGCGGCGGTACCGCGGTTGGGGCGACGTACGCGGTGGCGTCGCAATGGGATAGCGGCTTTGTGGCCAATTACACGATCACCAATTCGGGTACGACTTCGCTGAGCAACTGGCAGGTTGAATTCGATCTGCCCGCAGATGAGTCCATCACGAGTGCGTGGAATGGGCAGCTTGCCCAGTCCGGCACGCACTACGTCTTGACCCCGGAGTCTTGGACGCAAACGATTGCACCCGGCGGTTCGGTCACCGTTGGCTTCGAAGCCACACACACCGGCACCTACTCGCCGCCGACCAATTTGGTGGTCAACGGGCAACCAGTGAGCGACGGTGGCGCCACCAGCGGTGGAGGCGGCACCACTGGTGGTGGCACGAGCGGTGGCGGCACCACTGGTGGCGGCACCACCAGCGGCGGCGGAACCACCGGTGGCGACACCACCGGCGGCGGAACCACCGGTGGCGGAACCACCGGTGGCGGAACCACCAGCGGCGGCGACACCACCGGTGGCGGAACCACCAGCGGCGGCACCACTGGTGGCGGCACCACCGGCGGCGGCGACACCACCGGTGGTGGCACCACTGGTGGCGGCACCACCGGTGGGGGCACTAGTGGTGGCAGCGGTACCGCGGTTGGGGCGACGTACGCGGTGGCGTCGCAATGGGATAGCGGCTTCGTGGCCAATTACACGATCACCAATTCGGGTACGACTTCGCTGAGCAACTGGCAGGTTGAATTCGATCTGCCCGCAGATGAGTCCATCACGAGTGCGTGGAATGGGCAGCTTGCCCAGTCCGGCACGCACTACGTCTTGACCCCGGAGTCTTGGACGCAAACGATTGCACCCGGCGGTTCGGTCACCGTTGGCTTCCAAGCCACGCAGACCGGCGCCTACTCGGCGCCGACGAATTTGGTGGTCAATGGGCAACCAGTCAGCGGCGGAACCACCGGCGGTGGAACCACCGGCGGCGGAACCACCGGCGGCGGAACCACCGGCGGTGGAACGACCGGCGGCGGAACCACCGGCGGTGGAACCACCGGCGGCGGAACCACCGGCGGCGGAACCACCGGCGGTGGAACCACCGGCGGTGGAACCACCGGCGGCGGAACCACCGGTGGCGGCACTAGCGGCGGCGGCACCGGCGGGGCGACGTCGGGGGAGTTCTCTCCCTACATAGACATGACGCTCTGGCCCCCGTTGAGCACCGCGAACGCCGCGGACCTGGCCAACGCGGGAGTCAAAGACGCCACGCTGGCTTTTATCGTCAGTGGGGCAGGGAACCAACCGGCCTGGGGCGGCGTGTACTCGCTCACCGACCCGGTCATCACCTCCCAGATCTCGGCCCTGCAAAGCGCAGGCATCGACCCGACCATCTCCTTTGGCGGCGCGAATGGCGTGGATCTCGCCTACAACGCTCCCAGCGCCACCGCGCTGGCCCAGCAGTACCAGTCGGTGGTGAACGCCTTCGGAATTCGCCAGCTCGACTTCGACATCGAAGGTGGGATGCAGGCAAACAACGCAGTCTTGACCAGGCAGGCGCAGGCGATCGCGATGCTACAGGCACAGCAGGCTGCTCTGGGCACCCCGGTCGAGGTCTCCTACACCCTTCCGGTGCTGCCGACCGGTCTGACTCACGACGGGTTGAACGTTCTCCAGATCGCGAAGGCTAATGGCGTGGACATTGGACGGGTGAACATCATGGCCATGGACTACGGCGGACAATTCGACCAGGCTTACCCGGGCGGGCGCCCAGATATGGGTGACTACGCGATCCAGGCCGCGACGGCCGTCCACAGTCAGTTGATGACGCTGGATCCGTCGCTGTCTAGTGAGCAGGCGTGGTCGAAGATCGGGGTGACGCCGATGATCGGAATCAACGACGACATGAACGAGATCTTCTACGTCGAGGATGCCCAACAGCTGACTACCTTCGCCCAGCAGAACCATATCGGCGAGATTGGCATGTGGTCGGTCGCCCGTGACACTTCAGGCCAGTTGGGCGTCGTTGCACCCAACGGCAGCGGAGTGGCACAAACCCCCTACGAGTACTCGAGGACCTTCGCCCAGCTCGACGACTGATCCCAGCCGTCCGCGCCGTCCTGGCCCGCGCAAGCAGACGCAAAAGATCCCCTTTTCGTGTCGAAATGAGATCCTTTGCGTTCCCCCGCAAGCGGCAGATGCCGCCAGCCCGCCGGGGCTACTTCAGCTCGGCCGACGAGAGACCCAGCAACCGGCGGGCGACCACCAGCTGCTGGATCTGCTGGGTGCCCTCGAAGATGTCCAGGATCTTGGAGTCGCGAGCCCACTTCTCCAGCAGGGTCTGCTCGGAATAGCCTGTGGTGCCTGCTAATTCGACGGCCTTACAGGTAACGTCGCTGGCCATCCGACCCGCCTTGGCCTTGCTCATCGACGCCTCTTTGGAGTTGGGGATATTGTTGTCGGCCTGCCACGCCGCGCGCAGCGCTAGCAGGTAGCTGGCCTCCCAGTCGGCCTCCATCCGCAGGAACTCGGCCGCGGCGGCGCTCTGAACATGCGAAGGCTTGTCGTAGGAGATCTCCACTCCGGCCTCGGTGAGGATCTTGCGGATTTCCTCCAGCGCGGCGCGGCCGATCCCAATCGCCATGGCGGCGACAATCGGCCGCGTGTTGTCGAAGGTCTCCATCACCCCGGCAAAGCCCTTGCCGACTTCGATTTCGGGATTGCCCAGCAGGTTGTCCTTGGGGATGCGCACGTTATCGAAACGGATGGCGGCGGTATCCGACCCTTTGATGCCGAGCTTGCGCTCGAGGCGTTCGACCGTGACGCCGGGGTGCTCGCGCGGCACGATGAACGACTTGATCGCCGGGCGACCCAGTGACTTGTCCAGCGTCGCCCACACCACGATGTGGGTGGCGCGCGAACCGGCGGTGACGAAGATCTTCTCGCCGTTGATCACGTACTCGTCGCCGTCCAGCGTCGCCGTTGTCGCCACCGCGGCCGAGTCCGACCCGAATCCCGGTTCGGTGATGGCCATCGCCGCCCACACCTTGCCCAAGCGCTCCAGCTGCTCATCGGTGGCAACCGCGGAGATCGCCGCGTTGCCCAGCCCCTGATACGGGATGGACAGCAACATCGCTACGTCGCCCCAGCTGGCCTCCAAGGTCTGCAGCAGCGCGGCCATGTTGGCACCGTTGTGGTTCTTGTCCCTGTCTTCGTCGTCGTCGCCCAGCGCGTCGGCTCCGGCGAAGGCGAACGATCCGGATGCTCCCTCGAACAGGACGATCAGGGTGTCGAGTTCGACCGGGTAGGCGTGCTCTTTGAGGTCATATTTGCGGGCGATCGGCCGCACCATCTCGGCGACACCTTGATGCGTCTTGTGCGTCACCGCTTGCAGTTTGCGCGGCAGCTCCAGATTGATTGCCATGACTGGTCTTTCAGCTCGTAATCAGATAACGACAACACCCTCGGCGACGCCGATGGCCCGCAGGTCGCGGTACCAGCGTTCGACCGGGTGCTCCTTGGTGTAGCCGTGGCCGCCGAGCAGCTGCACGCCGTCCAGGCCGATCTGCATGCCCTTGTCGGAGCCCAGCCGCTTGGCCAGCGCGGCTTCCCGGGCGAACGGCAGACCCTGCTCGGCTCGGGACGCGCCGCGCCAGGTGATCAGTCGCAGGCCGTCCAGTTCGATGGCGATGTTGGCGCACATGAACGCCACCGCTTGACGACGGGCGATCGGCTCGCCGAATGCCTCGCGCTCTTTCACATACGGCACGACATAGTCGAGCACCGCATGCGAGGTGCCGACCGCCAGCGCCGCCCAGCCCAGCCGGGCCAGCGCGATCGCCTCCGAATAATCGGCGTCGGTGGCTTCGTCCTCGCCCAGCCGGGCACGGAGCGGCACCGATACCGCGGAGAGCTCCACCTGGCCCAGGGCCGCGGCGCGAATCCCCATGCTCGGATCCGCCCTGACGGTCAGTCCCTGGGTCGACGACTCGACGATGAACAGCGCCGGCTTGCCGTTCAACTGGGCTGCGACGATGAACAACTCGGCGTCGGCCGCCGCCGGAACCAATGATTTGACCCCGTCAAGCCGGTATCCGGACGGCGTGCGCACGGCGGTGGTCTTCAGCCGGGTGGGGTCGAACAACGGCTGTGGTTCGGCGATCGCCACGCAGGCCTGCGGGACATCGTTGCCAGCAAACTCGTTCAGGTAGGTAGCCTGCTGATCGGCGCTGCCCCAGTGGGTCAGTGCGGACGCCACGCCGCCGGGGGCCAGAATCGGCAGCGCCAGACCCATATCGCCATACGCCAACGCCTCGGCCACCAGCACGTTGGTCACGCTGGATCGGTGTGCGGCGATGCCGTCGAAATCCTCGGGGATGTTGATCGCCGTGATTCCCAGCTCGGCGGCCTTGGCGATCAGATCGGGCGGGTAGGCCGCCGCCTCGTCGGCGTCGTGAGCCGCGGGCCGCAGTATCTCCTTGGCGAATTCGTCGACGGTCTCGATGATCAGCTTCTGGTCGTCGTCGGGCGTGAGGTCGAAGTAGTCCTTGCCGCTGGACTTCAGCCGGGTGGGCCCGCTGCGGAGGTTCTGCACCCGCTTGAACTGACGGCTGGTGGCCGCGGCCGTGGAGAAAATGGTCTTCGTGCCGTAGCGCAGGGTTCGGTTGAGCGGATCGCGCAGGTGGTATTTGTCCAGGAACTCCTGGCCGACGATCGGCGTAAGCAGCGCCAGTGTGACGTCGATGCCGGTCCGCTTGTGTGGCTGCATGCCAACACCGGTCTTGCGGCCGCGGCGTTTGCGCCGCGATTGGGAAGGTTCGGAAGCAGAGGTGGTGTCGGTCATGTCAGCAGCCTCGGTCGTTGGGGCGATGCGATAACCGTATCTTACTCCGGAGTAAGATAGGTTCAATCTGTTAACTAATTCACACCGTGCGAAAGGTCGGCCAGCAGGGGTAGCCGTCGCCGGCCCCAGTGTCCGGCCGGTCCGTCGTAGCGGCCGGCCAAGTGATGCCCACACACTCGGCAGCGGCCGTCATCGGTCAGGGCATAGTGCCGGATCGTGTACCAGCCACGGACCACCACCGCCGACCCGCACGCCGGGCACAGCGTGCTGCCGCCCGTGGCGTCGTGGACGTTGCCCGTGTAGACGAATCGCAGGCCTTCATCGATACCGATACGGCGGGCCCGCGTCAGCGTTTCGGGCGGTGTCGGCGGCGTGTCCATCATCTTGTAATCGGGGTGGAAGGCGGTGAAATGCAGCGGCACGTCGACGCCGAGGTTTTCGCGGATCCACGCGCATTCGGCGGCGATTTCCCCGTCGCTGTCGTTGCGTCCGGGGATCAGCAGGGTGGTGATCTCCAGCCAGACATTCGTCTGGTGTCTTAGGTAGACCAGGGTGTCCAGGACGTCATTCAGATGCCCGACGCAGACCTTGTGGTAGAAGTCTTCGGTGAACGCCTTCAGGTCGACGTTGGCCGCATCGATGTGCCGGTAGAACTCGGCGCGGGGCGCGGGACACATGTACCCGGCCGTCACCGCGACGGCGTAGATGCCCCGGTCGTGGCAGGCGTCTGCGACATCGGCGGCGTATTCCCAGAAGATGGCCGGGTCATTGTAGGTGAATGCCACACTGCGACAACCCAATTCGTCAGCGGTGCGCGCGATGTCGTCGGGGCCGGCCCGGCTGGCAAGGGTGTCGATCTCGCGGGACTTGGAGATGTCCCAGTTCTGGCAGAACTTGCACGCCAGGTTGCACCCGGCGGTGCCGAACGAGAGCACCGCCGACCCGGGCAGGAAGTGGTTGAGGGGCTTTTTCTCGATCGGATCGACACAGAATCCGCTTGAACGCCCGTAGCTGGTGAGTTTCACCTGGTCGTCGAGCCGGGCGCGGACGAAGCACAGGCCGCGTTGGCCCTCGTGGAGTTTGCACGCGCGCGGGCATACGTCGCACTGGATCCGCCCGTCATCGAGCCGGTGCCAGTGCTTGGTCGCCACGGTGAACGGGTCGTCTTGTGAAAGAAGGTGGGTCATGACGCTGTCGACGATCTTCCGGCTCCACCTCGGGCCGGTCGGCCCGCATCGTCGCCGGAGGCTAAGCGCCAGGTTACGCGGGGTTGAGCCTGGTTAGCACCTGTTTGTGCAGCAGGCCGTTGGTCGCCACGCCGCTGCCACCATGCGGGCCACGGGTGCCGGCCAGGCTGGTGAGCTCCCCGCCCGCCTCGCGCAGCAGGATGTCCAGCGCCGCCAGGTCCCACACCGACACCTCTGGTTCGGCGGCGATGTCGACGGCTCCCTCGGCCACCAGGCAATAGGACAGAAAATCGCCATAGGCGCGGACCCGCCACACCGCATCGGTCAGCTCGAGGAAGCGTTCACGCATACCGAGCTGCGCCCACCCGGACAGGCTGGAGAACGACAGGCTCGCCGAACGCAGTTCGGCCACCGCGGACACCCGCAGCCGGCGGGGCCGGTCGCCGTCGACCGACGCGAACGCGCCCCGCCCGCGCGCCGCCCACCACCGCCGCTGCAGCGCGGGCGCGCTGACGACACCGACGGATGGGACGCCGTCTTCGAGCAACGCGATCAAACTTGCCCACACCGGCACCCCGCGCACGAAGTTCTTGGTGCCGTCGATCGGGTCGATGATCCACTGCCGGCCGCTGAAAGTTGTTGTGCCGCCGAACTCTTCGCCCAGGATGGCGTCGCCGGGCCGGTCGTGTCCGAGCATTTTGCGAAGGTCGGCCTCGACCGCCCGATCGGCGTCGGTCACCGGAGTCAGATCCGGTTTGGTGTCGATGCGCAGATCCAGCGCGCCGAACCGCGCGCTCGTGAGCCTGTCCGCGCGGTCGGCCAGCGTCAGCGCGAGCGTCAGATCGTCGCCGGTGCGGTCCATGCCAGCAGTCCTACCATGGTCCTACCATTGCTGGGGTGTGGGAATTGGGTGTGCTGGTCCTGCTGGTTGCGGTCCTGTTGGTGTTCCTTGCACCACGCTTCATCCCGCGCGGCCCGCGCGGAGCGGTGGCGAGCGGCACGCTACTGGTGACCGGCGTCAGCCCGCGACCGGACGGCGACGGTGAGCAGTACGTCACCATCGCCGGAGTCATGGACGGGCCGACCCTCAATGAGTACGCCGTGTACCGGCGCATGGCCGTCGACGTCGACCAATGGCCGGCCGTCGGCCAATTGCTTCCGGTGCTGTATTCGCCGAAGAATCCGGATAACTGGACGTTGGCGCCTCTCGAGCCGACCGCAGATGAGTAGCGGTGTCAGCCCGCCGCGGGTGGGCGTGGCATCACGGTGAGCCGGACACCGTATCGGGGCACGACGCTGGAGGCTCGCCTTACCGAACCCGCCGGCATTCCGGGAACGCCTGGCATTCCGTGATCGGCTGCGTCCGCCCCGTCTGTTCCCGGAAGCGTGGTCAAGCCGCTGCCCGACATCGCCGACACATGACCGGTCGACGGCGCGGCCCAGGACGCGGGCACCGACATGGGCCCGATCGAACCGGCCCGAGCGGTGCTTACGGTCACCGCGCCGGGTAGGCCTGCACCACCGCCGCTCGTCGCTCCGGAGAGTACGGAGCTGATCCCGAGCGGGCCCGGGGCCAACTCGGCCGCATTTTCGGTGGCAGCCCCCACGAGGCCCAAGTTGTTCTCTGCCCCGATGATTCCGGAAACAATCGACTCGACGTCCTGCGTCACGCCGATCGTCGCATACATGCCGAAGAGGCCGTCGAGAATGGTGAAGTCGTCGGGGAGAATGTTCGGCCATGCCTGCGGCGCCTGGAGTACCTGGGACGCCAACGACGACAACTGCGACAATGTCGTCTGCGCGGTGCCGGCGGAGGTGGCGGCGGCCTGATTGACTGCCGCGTTCTGGGTACTCTCCCCCGCGGGGTTAGTGGTCTGCTCCGGGGGAGAGAACGGCGGCAACCGTGTCGCCGCCGACGAATTGGCGGCATAGTCGTACATCGCGGCGGCGTCCTGGGCCCACATCTCGGCGTACTGCGCCTCGGCGGCTGCGATCGCCGCGGTGTTCTGCCCGAAAAAGTTGGTTGCTATAAGCGATTTCAGTTGTATGCGGTTGGCGACGACTACCGATGGAGGCACCGTCATCGCGTAGGCCTGCTCAAATGCGGCCGCGGCAGCCCGGGCCTGGTTTGCGGTCTGCTTCGTCCGCGCGGCGGCCATGCCCAACCACTCCACGAAGGGGCCCGCCGCGGCCAGCATCGACGCCGACGCCGGGCCCGACCAGTGCATGCTGGTCAGGCCCGAAATCACCGATCCGTAGCCCTCGGCAGCGGAAGCCAATTCGGTGGACAGCTCATCCCAGCTTCCCGCGGCAGCCAGTATGGAGCCAGATCCCGGGCCGCTATACATCAGCGCGGAATTGATCTCCGGCGGCAAGAATGCGTAATCCATTGCTGCGCAGCCCCCTAACTTCGACTGGTTGTGGTGATCGGCAGGTTCAGTGGATGCATGGGAGCCGGCGCTGGCTCACGCCGCGGACAGCGTACAACCAGTGGTCGGGCGCCGCAGCGAATCGCTCACGCGGGGGGCTTGTCTGAGCCGGCGCGGGAAGCGCGGCAGCGCATGTCGCCAATGGCATTGCAGCACAAGCGATATGCGATGGATGACTGCCGCGAGGTGAGGTCGCGACGAAGCCAAGCGAATGCCTGGGATTTTCCTGTGAGTTTTCCGGGCGGGCGGCTGTCCGATGGTTCGGTCATCGCCGGCGGTTGAAATCGCCAGCTATACCCTGCAAGCCCTGCCACATCTCTGGGTGCCGCAGCGAGCGCAGCGTCGTCTGGGTGATCTGCGACGTCGCGACCGCATAGTAGTTCTCCCACCGCAAGGATCGCCTTCAGCGGATCTGTCACCTGGTCCCAAAGCGCCGTGCGGTGGGGCAGGTGATCCGGCGCGTGAATTGACCCGTGCGCCATCGCGCCGCGCGCGGAGGCGTGCGGCGCCATCGAGTCGAAGCTCCATCCGATCGCCAGTGAATACCCGGCAATCAGCCGCACCGGCGTGGCCGGCGGTCACATCGGTCAGCGGCGGCGCCGCGCTGGCAACCGTGGCTTCAGGTTCTGGGGCTTCGGGAACGATAGGGACCTATGGCCCCCATTTGTGGACCTATGCCTCTGGGAAGGGCGGGGTTCGCGCCAATACCGTGGCTATTGACGGACGGACGATCATCTGCGTGCAGCGCAGCCAGAGGAGACCGTGATGCGCGAATTTCGAACTCCGGCGGTCGTCGTTGGTATCGACGGATCGAAACCGGCGATATATGCGGCGTTGTGGGCGGTCGACGAGGCGATCAGCCGCGACATTCCGATGCGCCTGGTGTATGTCATCGATCCGCTGGACCCCGCGGTAGTCGGCGATCACGACGGTCGGCAAGCCGCTGCCGCGACGGCGCTGCACGACGCCCGTGAGGCTGCCGAGAGCACCGGGAAAACGGTCAAGATTGAAACCGAGATCCTCTGGGGAAAGCCGGTTACCAGGTTGATGGAGGAGTCGAGGTCGGCGGCGATGGTCTGTATCGGCTCGATAGGGCTCAATCATGCCGTCCGCGGTGGTGGTTCCGTTGCGGCGACGCTGGGTTCATCGGCGTTGTGCCCGGTGGCGGTCATCAACCGGCCGGCGGACGGGACGGCAACCCCGAAGGTCAGCGGAATTGTCGTGGGAGTGGACAACGGCCTAGTGTTGCGCCACGCGTTCGAGGAAGCGCGGTTGCGGAAGGTTCCGCTGCGCGCGGTCTCGCCGCACCTTCCCGAGGCGCCGGATAGCACTAGCGACGGAAACCGTTTGGCGCGAACGCAACTGAGCCGGCGTATTGCCCGGTGGACACGGTTGTATCCCGATGTGCGCGTCGAGTCGGAGATCATCGGCGGCAGTGTCAAACGGTATCTGGCCGCCAATGCCGGATCCGACCAATTGTTCGTCACCGAGTCGCATGAGTGCCAGGACGTGTGCGGTGCGCCCGACGTGAGGTGTTCGGTGCTCGCAATACGTTGCAGCAACCTGTAGGACTGGGCGGATCTCGGGGAGCGGTGCGTTGGTAAAGGTGTTCTTGGTCGACGATCACGAGGTAGTACGCCGCGGCCTGATCGACTTGCTGGGCGCGGACCCCGAACTCGACGTTGTCGGCGAGGCGAGTTCGGTCGCCGAGGCGATGGCCAGGATTCCCGCCGCGCGCCCTGACGTGGCGGTGCTCGACGTCAGGTTGCCCGACGGCAACGGCATCGAACTGTGCCGCGATCTGTTGTCCCGCATGCCCGAATTGCGCTGCCTGATCCTGACGTCATACACCTCCGACGAGGCGATGCTGGACGCGATCCTGGCCGGGGCCAGCGGGTATGTCGTCAAGGACATCAAGGGAATGGAGCTAGCCCGCGCCGTCAAGGATGTGGGCGCCGGCCGGTCGCTGCTCGACAATCGGGCCGCGGCGGCGCTGATGGCAAAATTGCGGGGCACCACCGAATCGCATGACCCGCTGTCGGGCCTTACCGACCAGGAACGGACGCTGCTGGGATTGCTGAGCGAGGGCCTGACCAACAAGCAGATCGCCGACCGGATGTTCCTGGCCGAAAAGACGGTCAAGAACTACGTATCCCGCCTGCTGGCCAAGCTGGGCATGGAGCGCCGAACGCAAGCCGCCGTATTCGTAACCGAACTCAAGCGTGCGCGGTCTGCCGGCAATGGATAACGGGCCGAACTACGCGGGCGAAGCCATTGCGGGCGCGGGTGACGAGGCTATGCGGCCATTGCGGCACACCCTGTCGCAACTACGCCTGCGCGAACTCCTGGTCGAGGTGCAGGACCGCGTCGAGCAGATCGTCGAGGGCCGCGATCGCCTCGACGGGCTGGTGGAGGCCATGTTGGTGGTCACGTCCGGGTTGGACCTGGACGCCACCCTGCGGTCGATCGTGCACTCGGCGACCAATCTCGTTGACGCCAGGTACGGGGCCCTGGAGGTGCACGACCGGGATAACCGCGTGGTGCAGTTCGTCTACGAGGGTATCGACGAGGACACCGTCCGGCGTATCGGCCACTTTCCCCAAGGTCTCGGTGTCATCGGGTTGCTCATCGACGATCCCAAACCCCTGCGACTAGACGATATTTCGCGGCATCCCGCCTCCGTCGGCTTTCCGGCACACCACCCGCCGATGCGAACCTTCCTCGGGGTGCCGGTTCGGGTGCGCGACGAATCGTTCGGCACTTTGTACCTCACCGACAAGACCAATGGGCAACCGTTCAGCGATGACGACGAGGTGCTGGTCCAGGCACTAGCCGCGGCCGCAGGCATCGCCATCGCCAATGCGCGGCTTTACCAGCAGGCCAAGGCGCGCCAGGCGTGGATCGCGTCTACCCGCGACATCGCCACCGAATTGCTCTCCGGCACGGAACCCACGACGGTGTTCCCGCTTGTCGCCGAGGAGGCACTCAAACTGACCGCGGCTGATGCGGCCCTGGTGGCCATCCCCGTCGACGAGAACATGCCGTCCGCTGACGTGGGCGAGCTGCTGGTGATTGAAACGGTAGGCAGCGCGGTGGCTTCCACCGCGGGGCGAACCATTCCGGTGGGGGGCACAGCCCTCGGGGACGCCTTCGTCAATCGCACTCCGCACCGGGTCGATCGGATCGAGCTGGACGGTGTGGGCGACGCGGGTCCGGCGCTACTGCTCCCGCTGCGGGCCGCCGACACCGTCGCCGGTGTCGTCGTCGTCCTGCGCCAGGACGGTCCGGGCACGTTCACCGACGAACAACTCGAGATGATGGCCGCTTTCGCCGACCAGGCCGCGCTGGCCTGGCAATTGGCCACCTCGCAGCGACGGATGCGAGAACTCGACGTGCTCACCGACCGGGACCGCATTGCGCGTGATCTCCACGACCACGTGATACAGCGGCTTTTCGCGGTCGGCCTGGCGTTGCAAGGTACGGTGCCGCGAGCGCGCGATCCCGAGGTGCGGCAACGACTTTCGGAGGCCGTCGACGATCTGCAGGGCGTCATCCAGGAGATCCGGACCTCCATCTTCGATCTGCACGGGGCGTCGCAAGGCAAGACTCGGCTCCGGCAACGGATCGACGACGCAATAGCTCAATTCAGCGGCCCGGGGTTACGTACCACCACTCAATTCGTCGGGCCGTTGTCGGTGGTCGGCAGCACGCTGGCCGATCATGCCGAGGCGGTGGTGCGGGAGGCGGTCAGCAATGTCGTCCGCCACGCCGAGGCCACCGCGTTGACGGTGCGGGTCAGGGTCGACGACGACTTGTGCATCGAGGTGAGTGACAACGGGCGGGGCATGCCCGACGAGTTGACCAGTAGCGGATTGACGAATCTGCGGCGGCGTGCGGCAGAGGCCGGCGGTGACTTCACCATCGAGACGACGCCCACCACGGGTGGAACACTGCTGCGATGGTCAGCGCCGTTGCTCCAATAGCTCGGGGGGCCACTCGACGACGCGGGAAAGTCTGCGTCGCGGTGTCGCCGGCAACGGATCGGCATTGATCGGTGCCCAGCCCACCCGCAGCAGCATTTGAGGGTAGCCGGTGGTGCCGAACACGTCGGCGCGGACTTCGTCGCGCGTCTCCCGGATCTCCAGCGGTTCGCTGACGGGGCAGCACGCCAAGCCCATCGCCGTCGCGGTCAGCAAAACGACGCTGGTGGCCTCGCCGGCGCGCAGCCGGGCCAATCGGTCATCCTTCTGGGTGCCCAGGGCCAGGATGGCGGCGTTGTCGTCGGCGGGCGCGACGCCGGACGGCTGCGCCAGACCGGGCGCGGCGAACAGGCGGCCCGGGATCGGTGCGGAGTGGTCGGATGGCGGAATGCTGCGGGCCGGAACCCCGGCCACCGACCCGTACCGCCCGGTCCACGTGGTGAGTTCATTAAGGTACTGCGGATTCGTGACATGCTGCCAGACTGCGCGCGCCACAATCGCTCTCAGCCGGTCCACGGCGTCAACCTGACGGAGCATGACCCCGCACCGCGCCGCTCGGGCAGCCATCATGGCGATGTCACCACCCGCGACCGGCCAGGAACTGTAGGCCCGCCGGTCGGTGCGTCGCCGCGGTATCGCCGCCGCCAACGCGATGTCGGCCTGATCGGGAGCGTGCGGCGCTACCTCGATCGTGGCCAGGTGGCGCGGGTCGTCGGGATCGGGAAGGCGATTCACCTTGGCTTTCCAGCCCATCGCCGCCAACGCGACGACGCAGTGATTCAATGCCGCACCGCAGCTGATGATCAACTCGCGCGCGTCCGGGTCGGTGCCGTGCAGCTGCATGTCCGGTTCGGAGTACAGATCGAGGCTCGCAGTTCGCACCCGCCAGCGCCACGGCTGCGTGTTGTGAATGGAAGGAGCCCGGGTGGCCAGGGTGAGGACCGTCCGGAGGGTGTCGACATCCGGGAAATTGGCGTTCATGGCTGCCCTTCTTGTCGGCAAGCCTACTTCTCGCCGATGGTGCTGCTAACGCTAAGCATCGCTTGTTCTCAGCCGCCTCGGCAGGGCCTGAAGCCCTTAGCACCGCAGGACCTTCGGCCATTGGCAAACGGCCAGGCCCCGAGACGGGCGCGCGATTAGTGGGGACTTCTGGCCCTGCCGCCACGCCCCGTTGCCGATGGATAGTGCTACTGGGGTTGCAGATACCTTCGGAGGTCGCTGAACATGAACAACCTCTCGACACTTGATGCCGGGTTCCTCGAGGTTGAAGATGCCGATCGGCGTGTCAGCCTGGCCATCGGCGCCGTCGCAGTCATCGAGGGTCCGCCCCCTAATCAGGAGGCGCTGCTGCCGGCGCTCGATCAGCGAGTCCGTGCCTGCCCCCGGTTCGGGCACCGGTTGCGACTCCACCCGCTCGACCTCGCCGCACCCGAATGGGTGCAAGATCCCCATTTCGATCTGGGCCGCCACGTACGGCGCGTCGCGCTACCGCAGCCGGGCAACGACCGTGAGCTGTTCGGGCTGATCGCCGATGTGATGGCACGGCGTTTGGACCGCGATCGACCGCTGTGGGAGATCTGGGTGATCGAGGGCCTCGCGGGCGGCAAGTGGGCGATTCTGACGAAGCTCCACCACTGCATGGCCGATGGCATCGCGGCCACCCACATACTTACCGCGCTGTTCGATGACGACATTCGCGACAGTTTTGCCGGCAAGATCTGCCCCCATAAGGCTCCGGGGCCCGAACGATTGTCTCCGGATGAATCGGGCGCCAATCCGCTGAACTCGCTAGGAGGGCTCTGGAGCCTGGTGACCGCCCTCACGGCGGGCGTGGCCCGTACCGCACAGGGTGCCGCCGAGATCGTCGCCGGCCTGCTGCACCCGGCCGCGTCGTCGCTCAACGGTCCGATCAGCGACCTGCGTCGCTACAGCGGGGCTCGAGTCGCGCTCGCCGACATCGAACTGGTGTGCCAGAAGTTCGATGTCACCATCAATGATGTCGCGCTAGCGGCGGTTACGGAAAGTTTCCGTGAGCTACTCATCAAGCAGGGTGAGCGACCTCGGCCCGATTCGCTACGTACGTTGGTGCCGGTGTCGGTGCGCTCCGCCGGCGCTCTGGGGGAGACCGATAACCGTGTCTCGCTGATGCTGCCCTATCTTCCCGTTGAGGAGGAGAACCCGGTCCAGCGGCTGCGGACGGTGCACTCGCGGCTGAATCGGACGAAGGCCGGGGGGCAACGTCAGGCGGGACATGCGTTCCTCGCGATAACCAACCGCCTCCCGTTCTCCCTGAGCTCCTGGGCGATCAGGCTGTTGATGCGGCTGCCTCAGCGCGGTGTCGTGACGGTGGCGACAAATGTGCCCGGTCCGCGCCGGCCGCTGCAGTTCATGGGCCGACGGGTGCTAGCGATGTACCCGATTTCGCCGATTGCGCTGCAACTGCGGATCGCCGTTGCGATGCTCAGCTACGCTGACGACCTGTTCTTCGGGATCCTGGCCGACTACGACGTGGTGGCCGATATCGACCAGCTGGCCCGGGGAATCGAAGCCGCCGTCGCGCGCCTGGTCGCGATCAGCAAGGGGCGCAAGACGCCTCGCCGACGCGGAAAACTATCGCTGGTTGTATGAGTGCGACGTCGGCCAGGCGGTCACAACTCTCGTCCGCGGCGCTGCTGATAGTCACCAGATCGGTGTCGTCCTGGGCCGCGTTAGTCACATCTGCCCCACGGATCCCTGGATCGACCCGGCACACGGTTTGCCCACCTCACAGCGACAACGTAGTCACGCAAGGGATTTTGTCGCTGCGAGGCGGGCGCCACGAACACCCCAACCCGCCGAGAACCGCGTGAGTGATGTGACCGGCTCACGTTGCGCCGAACAGCAAGGGGTACTACATCAGCAGCGTTCCAAGGATCGCTAGCGAATCTCTAGGACACTGCGCAGCGGCCGTCGCGGAGTCGGTGCCGGCAGTTCCTCCATTGGAGGCGTTATGCCGACGCGAATCAAAACTTGCGGTTCGCCGCGCCGGCCGATGAGATTACGCACGATGTCGCGACTCTCGCTCGATTCGATCAGATGGGTCAACGTGCAGGTCGCCATGCCGGCCATGGTGCACTCCAGCAAGGCGCTGGACAACGCTTCGCCACAACGCAATACGTCGGCCCGGGTGTCCTCTGGGGTCGACAGCACGAGGATTTGCGACCAATCCTCCCTGATGTCGGCACGCCGATCCGTATGGCTCCTAACCGGGAAATCCCGACCCACGTCGACGCGCTGGCGTTCGGTATCCGATGCCAGGGCGCTCGGCGGCATACCTTGCGCCAGGGCGAACGACGAAGTCCACCATTGGAGTTCAGCCTGATAGGTCACATCGTCACGCCGAATCGCTTCGCTAAGCCGCGACGCCTCGACCAGCAGCGGTCGTGCATCGTCGGAGAGGATGTCAAGCATCGCGACGCTGTCTTCGGTCGTGTCGCGCAGGACGGGTTCGAACAGTTGCCAGTACGTGGGTCGTTGGAACGGAAGCCGATCCGTTCGGCGTTGCAGAATTGCCTGCGCGCGGTTTCGATCGGCCGCAGTGACGCGATCGAGCAGGCGGAATTCGACGGTGGCCAGATGGTCAGGGTGATTCGAGTTGGGGAAGCGGGCGATTTTCGGCTGCCAACCCGCGGCCGTCACGGCGACACGGAAATGATCAAGCACCGCACCACAGCTGACAAGGGCCTCGCGGCCCGAACGGTCCGTGACCGGCACCGTGCGGTGACGATCGACGAACAGGTGAACAGCGCCTTTTTCTGCCACCCAATGCCAGGGCTGGCTGTTGTGTACGGACGGAGCCCGGCAGGCCAGGAAGACCGCCTTCTTGAGAACCTCCATGTCCATGACATCGAGGCTATTGCGAAACAGCTTGGGTCAGTAGGGCCGTTGGTCCTCGCGCATTTCACTGCGTTGTCACGTCCACGATGCCGACCGAAACCCCTTGTGTCACTTTTGTTTCACCGGTTTCAGGGCTCGGCTTTTTGTCGGTGGCTCTTCATAGTATTCGGGGTATGGGTTCGAGCACGCGGGAACAGATTGTGGAGGCCTTTGAGGTCCTGCACACCGCGGTGTCTCGGGTGCTGGAGCTGTCCTTTGATGTGTTGACCACCCCGGAGCGGTTGGGGTTTCTGGAGAAACTCGAAGACGAGGCGCGTCGGCTGCCGGTGGCTCGGCATGGGTTGATCAATCAGCTCGCCGAGCGGGCCGGCGAGGAGGAGTTGGGCGGCAAGCTGGGGTCGGTGTTGGCCAGCCGGTTGGGTGTCACCCGGGGTGAGGCCAGCCGGCGGGTGGCCGAGGCTGCCGATCTGGGCGAGCGGCGGGCGTTGACCGGTCAGCCGTTGGCGCCGCGGCTGACCGCGACCGCGGCGGCGCAGCGGGCGGGCCGGATCGGTGACGGGCATGTTCGGGTGATCCGCGATGTCGTTCGCCGCCTGCCGGTCGGTGTTGATGTGGAGACCCAAGACCAGGCCGAGGCCCATCTGGCCCGGTTGGCCACCCAGTTTCGCCCCGACCAGGTGGCCAGGCTGGCCGCGCGGTTGATGGACTGCCTTAACCCCGACGGCGACTTCTCCGAGGAGGATCGGGCGCGCCGGCGCGCGCTGGTGGTGGGCAAGCACGATGTCGACGGGATGTCACGGATCAGTGGCTATCTGACGCCCGAGGCGCGGGCCACCGTGGAGGCGGTGCTGGCCAGGCTGGCCGCCCCGGGCATGTGCAACCCCACCGATGAGACTCCGGTCATCGACGGCGCGCCGTCGGAACAGGCCGTGCGGCACGACACCCGCAGCACCGCGCAGCGCAACCACGATGGTCTCAACGCCGCGCTGCGCGCGCTGCTGGCCTCCGGAAAGCTGGGCCAGCACAACGGGTTGCCGGCCAGCATCATCGTGACCACCACGCTCAACGACCTCGAGGCCGCCGCCGGCAGGGCGCACCGGCGCCGGCGGCATGCTGCCCATGTCCGATGTGATCCGCCTGGCCCGCCACGCCCACCACTATTTGGCGATCTTCGACCAGGGCAACGCCCTGGCGCTGTATCACACCACACGCCTGGCCTCCTGGGCAACGAATTGTGTTGTACGCCAAGGACCGCGGGTGCACCGCGCCGGGATGCGACGTGTCGGGCTACTGCGAGGTGCACCACTGCACCCCCTACGCCCACTGCCATACCACCGACGTCAACGACCTGACCTTCGCCTGCGGCGGGCATCACCCACTGGCCGAACAAGGCTGGACCACCCGAAAACGCAAAGACGGCACCACCGAATGGATCCCACCGCCGCACCTCGACCACGGCCAGCCGAGGACCAACAGCTACCACCACCCCGAAAAACTTCTGCGCGACGGCGATGAAGACGAAGGGGATTGTCTGGCATCCTGATGGCATGCCAGGCAAGGAAATCGATCGGATCCGGGCGAAGAGCGCGCTCGCGGTGATCAGGCAGCACCCGGTATTGGTGCTCTTCGCGCTGTCGCCGGCGCTCGTGGTATTAGGTGTCATTTGGTGGCTCGCCGGCGCCGGCTGGGCTATCTTTACGGCCCTCGTGCTGCTGCTCGGCGGCGGAGCCCTCATCGTCCTCAAACGCTGACCTCGGCAGCATGCGTTCGTGGTGGGGTTGGGGCACCGTCGAGCAAGCTCTGTCGGAGCGGGAGACACATGCTCTGGTGTCACGGGTAGCGGAGCTGTTGCCCGGGCACGACCTGACGGATCACGAGCCGCCCGACCCGAACGAACTCGGGTTGGCAACGCCGCGGATCGCACCGCCGGTGTCGCTGACCGCGATCTGCTCGACCGACCCTGTCGATCGGGCCGGACACGCGCGCGGCAAGGCGTTTCGCGACGTCGCGCGCAACCTGCAGGGAAACCTCGACCATGTCCCCGACGTCATCGCCCGACCGCAACGCGAACAGGACGTCGTCGATGTGCTGGATTGGTGTGCGCGCGAGGGCATCTCGGTCATCCCGTACGGCGGCGGCAGCTCGGTGGTTGGGGGCGTCGAGCCGCGCTTCGACGCGGCAGCGGTCACCGTAGACGTCACGGCCATGAATGCCGTCCTCGAGGTCGATAGGGTCAGCCGGGCCGCGCGGATCCAGGCGGGCGCGCTGGGCCCGGCGATCGAAGACCAGCTGCGCCCGCACCATCTGACGCTGCGGCACTTCCCGCAGTCCTTCGGGTTTTCCAGCCTCGGCGGCTGGCTGGCCACCCGCGCCGGCGGGCACTTCGCCACGCTCTACACCCACATCGACGACCTGACCGAAGCCCTGCGGGTCGTCACCCCGGCTGGAGTGAGCGAGTCTCGGCGGGTGCCCGGATCCGGCGCCGGGCCCTCCCCGGACCGGCTGTTCCTCGGCTCCGAGGGCACGCTGGGCATCATCACCGAGGCGTGGATGCGGTTGCACGACCGTCCCCGGTGGCAGGTCACGGCGTCGGTGGCGTTCGACGGTTGGCCCGCCGCGGTTGACGCGACCCGGGCGATCGCGCAGGCCGGGCTCTATCCGGCGAACTGCCGGCTGCTGGACCCGGCCGAGGCATTCCTGCACACCGGTACGCCGGTCGGGGGTGGGTTGCTGGTGCTGGCATTCGAATCGGCCGACCACCCCATAGACCCTTGGCTGGGCCGCGCGCTGGAGATCACCGCCGAACACGGCGGCACTGTCACCTCACAGCGAGGCCTCGAAACCGCAAGCGACACAACGCAAGACACCAAAGACGCGTCCGCAAACTGGCGTAAGGCGTTCCTGCGCATGCCCTACCAACGGGATGCCCTCGCGCGCCGGGCCGTCATCGCCGAGACGTTCGAGACCGCCTGCACCTGGGACCGATTCCACACCCTGCATGCCGCGGTGATGCAGGCCGCCCGCACGGCGATCGAGCGAGTCTGCGGCGCCGGCGTGGTCACCTGCCGATTCACCCACGTCTACCCCGATGGCCCGGCGCCGTACTACGGCATCTATGGGGGCGGGCGCTGGGGATCGCTGGACGCGCAATGGGACGAGATCAAGGCCGCCGTGTCCGAGGCGATCAGCACAACCGGCGGCACCATCACCCACCACCACGCGGTCGGTCGCGACCACCGCCCGTGGTATGACCGACAGCGCCCGGACCCCTTCGCGACGGCCCTGCGGGCGACGAAGTCCGCGCTGGACCCGGCCGGGATCCTCAACCCCGGGGTGCTGCTGGGATAGCTGGTGGCGGCCCGCTTCGCTCGGCTCCGCCGCGCTCGCGACCGCCACGGGGATAGCTGATCAGCCGTGCCCGACGCGCAGCAGCTCGGCCAGGTTCGACAGCTTGACGCGGGGACGCCCGTGCGGTTCGCCCGCCGCCCGCTCAAACTTGTCGATGTTTTGCCAGTGCGCCGACGTGATCAGCTTCGGCTGGCGCGAGGCCAGCCAGTCGGCCAGCTTGTCGGCGTGGTCCTGGGGAAAATCCGCGACATCGCCAGAGCTGGCCAGATCCGCCAGCAAGGTGTCGACGGTGTCTTGGGAGTCCTTCTTATTGGTGCCGATCACACCCGTCGGCCCGCGCTTGATCCACCCGACGACGTATTCGTTGCGGCTGCCGTCCACGCGGCCGTCGGTGTTGGGGATGGTTCCGGTCTTCTCGTCGAACGGCAGCCCGGGAGTGGGCACACCGCGATAACCGACCGACCGCACGACCAGCTGGGCCGGGAGCTCCTCGCGCTCGCCGGTGTCCTTGGCCGCCACCCGGCCGTTGTCGTCGGTGACCAGTTCATTGCGGCCGAGCACGATCTTCTCCACGCGGCCGTTGCCCCTGATCTCTATCGGCGAGGTCAGGAACCGGAACACCAGGCGACGGTGTCCCGGGCGGGGTTCGCGGCCCGCATAGTCGCGCAGCACCTTGATGTTCTGCTTGCAGACCTTGCCCACCGCGGCCGCGTCCTCGTCGGTAATGCCTTCCAGCTCTGCCGGGTCGATCACCACGTCGACGCCCTCGAGATCGGCCAGCTCGCGCAACTCCAGCGTGGTGAACGCGGTCTGCAGCGGCCCGCGCCTTCCGATGATCACTACTTCCTCCACCCCGCGTGGGCGCAGCGATTCCAACGCGTGATCGGCGATGTCGGTGACCGCCAGCACGTCCGGGTCGGTGACCAGAATGCGTGCGACATCGAGTGCGACGTTGCCGTTGCCGACGACGACGGCGCGACGGCCCGACAGGTCGGGTGACATCTGCTCGAAGTGCGGATGCGCGTTGTACCAGCCGACGAAATCGACCGCGGCGATGCTGCCCGGCAGCTCCTCACCGGGAATGTTCAGCGCGCGATCGGACTGCGCGCCGACGGCATAGATGACCGCATCATAGTGCTCGGCGAGTTCGGCGGCCCCGACGTGTTCGCCCACGATGACATTGCCGAAAAAGCGGAAGCGGGGGTCTTCGGCGGTCTTTTCGAATTGTTTGCTGATCGACTTGATCTTGGGATGGTCGGGCGCGACGCCGGAGCGCACCAGCCCCCACGGCGTCGGCAGCATCTCCAGCATGTCGACGGCGACGTCGATCTCGTCGGACGTGTCGGCGGTCTTCAGCAAAGATGCCGCGGCGAAGAAGCCCGACGGTCCCGAGCCGACGATGGCAACATGGTATGGACGCATATTGAGCCTTCTGTTTCGTACCCGGCTGCGCCGCAGAGGGGCTGAGCGTCGCAGTCGCGCGGTGCACACGATCGTCACTCGATGCTAGACGCTGCGGCGCCGTCGTGACCTGAGCGTTCGACCCGGGCGGCCTCGCCGGTAACGTGGACGGGTGTGGAACCCGACCGTCAAGCCGACATCGCCGCCCTCGACTCCACCCTGACCACGGTGGAGCGGGTGCTCGACGTTGACGGTCTCAAGAGCCGCATCGAGAAGCTCGAGCACGAGGCGGCCGACCCGAAACTGTGGGAGGACCAGGCCCGCGCGCAGCGGGTGACGAGCGAGTTGTCCCACACGCAGGGGGAGCTGCGGCGGATCCAGGAGCTGCGGCGCCGCCTCGACGACCTGCCGGTGCTCTACGAGCTCGCCGCCGAGGAAGAAGGCTCGGCCGCCGCCGACGCGCTGGCCGAGGCCGACGCCGAGCTCAAGGCGCTGCGCGCCGACATCGAGGCCACCGAGGTACGCACTCTGCTGTCGGGCGAGTACGACGAGCGCGAGGCGTTGGTCACCATCCGATCCGGCGCGGGCGGGGTGGACGCGGCCGACTGGGCCGAAATGCTGATGCGGATGTATATCCGGTGGGCCGAGCAGCACAAGTACCCGGTCGAGGTGTTTGACACCTCCTACGCCGAAGAAGCCGGGATCAAGAGCACGACGTTCGCCGTGCACGCGCCGTTCGCCTACGGCACGCTGTCGGTCGAACAGGGCACCCACCGGCTGGTGCGGATCAGCCCGTTCGACAACCAGAGCCGGCGACAGACGTCGTTTGCTGAGGTCGAGGTGCTCCCGGTGGTCGAGACCACCGATCACATCGACATCCCGGAAGGTGACGTGCGCGTCGACGTCTACCGTTCCAGCGGGCCCGGCGGCCAGTCGGTCAACACCACCGACTCCGCGGTGCGGCTCACCCACATCCCGACCGGCATCGTGGTCACCTGCCAGAACGAGAAGTCGCAGCTGCAGAACAAGGTCGCCGCGATGCGGGTTCTTCAGGCAAAGTTGTTGGAGCGTAAGCGTTTAGAAGAGCGTGCTGAGCTGGACGCATTGAAAGGGGAGGGCGGCAGCTCCTGGGGCAACCAGATGCGGTCTTACGTGCTGCACCCCTATCAGATGGTCAAGGACCTGCGCACCGAGCACGAGGTGGGTAATCCGGCGGCCGTGCTGGACGGGGACATCGACGGATTCCTGGAAGCGGGTATCCGCTGGCGCAACCGAAAAGATGACGACTAGTTCCACCGTTCTCACCACGGCTGGGGTCTTTTTGGGGGCCTCCTGGGCGCAGCGCTGGCATGACTTCTGGCGAGGCGAAATCGGTGAGTGGATCATCACTCGGGGTCTGCGGATCGTCATGCTGCTGATCGCGGCGGTGCTGGCGGCCCGCTTCGTCACCTGGGTGGCGCAACGCGTGACCCGGCAGCTCGACATCGGCTTTGCCGAAAGCGACGCGTTGGTGCGCTCGGAGGCAACCAAACACCGTCAGGCCGTGGCGTCGGTGATCTCCTGGGTGTCGATCGCGATCATCTGCGTCGTCGTTGCCGTTCAGATCACGGACATCATGAGTTTGTCAGTCGGTTCGCTGGTCGCGCCGGCCGCGGTGCTGGGCGCCGCCGTGGGCTTCGGGGCTCAGCGCGTGGTCCAGGACCTGCTCGGCGGCTTTTTCATCATCATCGAGAAGCAGTACGGGTTCGGCGACCTGGTCTCGTTAACG
Organism: Mycobacterium lacus; assembly: GCF_010731535.1. Classification (NCBI taxonomy): domain Bacteria; kingdom Bacillati; phylum Actinomycetota; class Actinomycetes; order Mycobacteriales; family Mycobacteriaceae; genus Mycobacterium; species Mycobacterium lacus. The sequence goes on along the minus strand of NZ_AP022581.1, from coordinate 3,271,876 downwards.
GTCGCGGGGATCGGCGCCGAGGCGCGTGGCACGGTCGAGGACGTCACGCTGCGGGTGACCAGGCTACGGTCCAGCGAGGGCGAGGTGTTCACCATTCCCAACGGCCAGATCGTCAAGTCGGTCAACCTTTCCAAGGACTGGGCCCGCGCGGTCGTCGACATCCCGGTCTCGACCAGCGCCGACCTCAACCGGGTCAACGAGGTCTTGCATCAGGAGTGTGAGCACGCGCGCGACGACGTGGCGCTGGGCGAGCTGCTGCTGGACGCACCCACCGTGATGGGCGTGGAACGCATTGAAATCGACACCGTCACCCTGCGGTTGGTGGCCCGCACCCTGCCCGGCAAGCAGTTCGAGGCGGGCCGGCAACTGCGTGTGCTCGTCATCCGGGCGCTCGCGCGCGCCGGAATCATGACCGCGGCCGACGCGACGGTGGGTGCTGTCGACGAAGGTGCAGGCGAACCCCCGGGTCCGGTGCAGCAGCGATGAAGTTCTCACTGAACGTCCTGGATAAGCGCGCCGACGGCAGGGCGCGGCGCTGGCCGAGCCACCTGTTCGGGGGGCGAGTCCGCACGTCAACCCTGGCGCTGGTCGTCGCGTTCCTGGCGGTGTGGTGGGTGTACGACACCTACCGCCCGCAACCGCCGGCTAAGCCGCCGCCCGCCCAGGTGGTGCCGCCGGGTTTCGTTCCCGACCCCAACTACACCTGGGTGCCGCGCACCAGAGTGAACCAGCCACAACCTACCGTCAAGGCGCCAAGAACACCGACCACCACCGAGACCACGGCACCGAGCCCGACGACCACGACCACGACTGGTCCGCCGCCATGCCTGCTGCCGCCGCCGTTCTGCCCGGCGACAACGAGCCCAACCACATCACCCGCCCAGCTACCGCAGCCCGGGCCGGGTCCGGCACCCGCCTCGGCGCCACCCGCGGGTTGATCTTCGCGTGCCAGCGAAATTCACGGCTACACTGACGTGCCGTGATGATCACCCTGGACCATGTCAGCAAGCAGTACAAATCGTCGGCGCGTCCGGCGTTGGACGACATCAACGTCAAAATCGACAAGGGTGAATTCGTCTTTCTGATCGGCCCGTCGGGTTCGGGTAAGTCGACGTTCATGCGGTTGCTGCTGGGCGCGGAAAACCCCACGACGGGTGATGTCCGGGTGTCGAAATTTCACGTCAACAATCTGCCCGGCCGTCACATCCCGCGGCTGCGCCAGGTGATCGGCTGCGTTTTCCAGGATTTTCGATTGCTGCAGCAAAAGACCGTGTTCGAGAACGTGGCCTTCGCGCTGGAGGTCATCGGCAAACGCTCCGACACGATCAACCGAGTGGTGCCCGACGTGCTCGAGACGGTCGGCCTGTCCGGCAAAGCTAACCGGCTGCCCGACGAGCTCTCGGGCGGCGAGCAGCAGCGGGTCGCGATCGCCCGCGCGTTCGTCAACCGGCCGCTGGTGCTGCTGGCCGACGAGCCCACCGGCAACCTCGACCCGGACACCAGTAAGGACATCATGGATTTGTTGGAGCGGATCAACCGCACCGGGACGACGGTGCTGATGGCAACGCACGACCACCACATCGTCGACTCGATGCGGCAGCGGGTCGTCGAGCTGTCGTTGGGTCGGCTGGTTCGCGACGAACAGCGCGGCGTCTACGGGATGGATCGCTAGGTGCGTTTCGGCTTCCTTCTCAACGAGGTCCTGACCGGCCTCCGTCGCAATGTCACCATGACGATCGCGATGATCCTGACCACGGCGATCTCCATCGGACTCTTCGGCGGCGGCCTGCTGGTGGTCCGGCTGGCCGACCACTCCCGGGAGATCTACCTCGACCGTGTGGAGACGCAGGTCTTCCTCACCGACGACATATCCGCCAACGACGCCGCGTGCGCCACCACTCCGTGCAAGGCGCTGCGGGACAAGATCGAAGGGCGCCAAGACGTCAAGTCGGTGCGATTCGTCAACCGCGAGGACGCTTACTCCGACGCCATCCGCAAGTTCCCGGAGTTCAAGGACGTGGCCGGCAAGGACTCGTTCCCCGCGTCGTTCATCGTCAAGCTCAGTAACCCCGAGCAGCACACGGAATTCGACGCGGCGATGCAGGGACAGCCGGGGGTGCGCAGCATCCTCAACGAGAAGGACCTGATCGACCGGCTGTTCGCCGTGTTGGACGGTCTGAGCAATGCCGCGTTCGCCGTCGCCTTGGTCCAGGCCGTCGGCGCAATCCTGTTGATTGCCAACATGGTTCAAGTAGCGGCCTTTACCCGGCGCACGGAGGTCGGCATCATGCGACTGGTTGGCGCCAGTCGTTGGTACACCCAGCTGCCGTTCCTGGTGGAGGCAACGGTGGCCGCGACCATCGGCGTAGCCATCGCGATCGCCGGCCTGATCCTGGTGCGGGCGCTGTTCTTGGACAACGCGTTAAATCAGTTCTACCAAGCTCATCTGATCGCAAGGGTTGACTACGCCGACATCCTCTACATCTCCCCGATCCTGCTGCTGCTTGGCGTGGCGATGGCTTCGGTGACGGCCTACGCAACGTTGCGCATCTACGTGCGGCGCTAGCCATGGCCGCGGGATCCAGGCGTGGCGGCGGCCGACAGATCATCGCCACCAATCGCAAAGCGCGACACAACTATTCGATCGTCGAGGTGTTCGAGGCCGGTGTGGCCTTGCTGGGCACCGAGGTGAAGAGCCTGCGGGAGGGGCACGCATCGTTGGTCGACGCGTTCGCGACCGTCGACGACGGCGAAATCTGGTTGCGCAACATGCACATTCCGGAGTACCAGCATGGCGGCTGGACCAACCACGATCCGCGGCGAAACCGCAAACTGCTGTTGCATCGTCGGCAAATCGACACCCTGATCGGCAAGATCCGCGACGGCAACCTCGCCCTGGTGCCGTTGTCCCTGTATTTCTCCGACGGCAAGGTCAAGGTCGAGCTCGCGCTGGCACGCGGGAAGCGGGCGTACGACAAACGCCAGGACATGGCCCGCCGCGACGCCCACCGCGAAGTGGTTCGCGAGCTTGGGCGCCGGGCCAAGGGCGTGAACTGACTGGCGCCACACCCGCCCACGCGGGCCGGGCGCTACGGCGGACGTTAACCCGCCTAGTATCCGACCATGGCTGCCCGTTCCCTCACCCACCTCGACAAGTCCGACGTGCTGCCCGGCCTCTTCGCGGTGTGGGACTCCATCGACGCGCTGCTGGAAGGGTTGCCCGAGAGCCAGTGGCAGGCGGCTACGCCGCTACCCGGGTGGGACGTGAAGGCCGTCGTGTCACACGTGATCGGGACCGAGTCATTCCTGGCCGGCATCGCCCCACCGCCACCGGACATCGACGTCAAGGCGCTCGAGCATGTGCGCAACGACATCGGCGCAATGAACGAGTGCTGGGTGCGCCATCTCAGCGGGGAAGCGGGCGCCAGCGTTCTCGAGCGATTCCGTGAGGTAACGGGTGGTCGCCGCGAGGTCCTGCCGGGGATGTCCGACGACGACTGGAGCGCGCCGACACCCACGCCCGCCGGCCAGGACAGCTATGGGCGGTTCATGCGGATCCGGGTTTTCGACTGCTGGATGCACGAGCAGGACATCCGCGAGGCGCTGCAGCGGCCGTCGTCGGACGACGAGCTGGACGCACCGGCGGCGCAGCTAGCGCTCGACGAGATCGCGGCGACCATGGGGTTCGTCGTCGGCAAGCTCGCCGAGGCGCCCGACGGGTCACGTGTCCTGTTCGAATTGACCGGTCCGCTGGCGCGCAGCATCCACGTCCGCGTCGACGGGCGCGCGCAGGTGGTCAACGACTTCGGTGGGCTGGAGCCGACGGCGACGATCCGGCTGGACGGGGTCCAGTTCACCAGGCTCACCGGCGGCCGTCCGATGAGCCCCGACCGCCCCCAGGACATCGAACTCGGGGGCGACAAAGACCTGGCCGGCCATGTCGTGGCACACCTTGCGTTCGTGATCTGAGGGCCTGGTTTCGGGAAGTTAATTTCGTTGCCGCTGGTTGATATGGGCGTACCATTGATGGTCCTGCCGAAGGTCGGCGGGGATGCGAGGGGCTGAAAGGTTTCGACTTCGCGCATCGAATCAAGGGAAGCGTGCCGGTGCAGGCAAGAGACCACCGTAAGCGTCGTTGCAACTAGATAAGCGCCGATTCACATCAGCGCGACTACGCTCTCGCTGCCTAAGCGACGGCTAGTCTGTCAGACCGGGAACGCCCTCGACCCGGACCCTGGCATCAGCTAGAGGGATCCACCGATGAGTTCGGTCGCGGGACTCATCGGGACAACCACAGCGACTGGGATCGTCATCCTGGCTAGTTCGCGTGACCGGGAGATCCGAGCAGAGGCATAGCGAACTGCGCACGGAGAAGCCTTGAGGGAATGCCGTAGGACCCGGGTTCGATTCCCGGCAGCTCCACTGAAGTTTTGTTGCAATTGCAAGGCTGCATGCTCTGCGTCGGCGCGCTCACGTCGGGCCTACGTAACCGTCTTAGCCCTCCATGACCGTACGCGAGATCAAGCGCCACGACATCTTGACTGTGCTCCTGCGCCCTGTTCACGCTGGGGTGACCCCGATCGCCGCCGCACGTCATGGAGAACACAATGCAGTCCGATCAAGCGCCAACACTGTATGACCGCCTCGGTGGCGTCTACAACATCGCCGCCGTGGTGGACGACCTCATCGACCGGGTCATGACCGACGCCCGGCTAAACAAGAACCCGGCCGTGGACGAGGCGCACCACCGGGTTTCGCCCGCCGGCTTCAAGTTTCTGGTCACCGAGATGGTCTGTTGGGCCGCCGGCGGGCCCCAGCGATACTCGGGGCGGTCGATGGACGACTCACACCGGCACCTGGGCATCACCGAGGACGAGTGGACCGCGTTCATGGACGACCTACATCAATGCCTGGTCAAGTTCCGGGTGCCCGGCTCCGAGGCACAGGCTCTCGTGGAGATCGTGGAAAGCACGCACGACGCCATTGTCGTCACCCCTGCATTGCACGGCGGTCAACCGAATCCGTAGCCGCTCCAACCCCGGGGGCACGCAACCGAGGCTTACCGGCAGGCCACCCCGCACGTATGCCCTCCATGTTGACATCAAGGCATGCATTGAAGAGTTTCCAATTCCGCTGTAACTCAGGCAGATTCGTGCGTCCGCCGTAGTGGGTTCACGCGGATTCAGGTCGATGGGAGGGTTTTCTCGTCGCGCAGATCAGCGGGGTACAGGCGCGCACCTGGGTACCGCTGTATGTGCATACCGATCGCGACGTCGAAATCGGCCCCGATAGTGCGTGTGCAACCGGTCGGCGCCTAGAGCAGGCAGACGAGGTCATCCCCGCGAACCGTGCCCGTCGCCTCCGTGACGGCGTAGACGCCGGCGCAGGGGTAGAGCGAACCCGCGACCTCGATCCTGTTGTGCATGAGCGCCTTAAGGACCTTGGGATCCGGGGGAAGATCGCCCTGGGCCAGGCTCGGCATCACGCAACGAGGGTCCGGTATGGCCACTCCGATCCGCACGTCGTCGCCGATCGTGAGCGTGTGGCCGGGCCAGTCGTTTTCCACGAACCCCCGCGCGGGGGTTTCGACGACCACGTTCATGCGGAACCGGCGGGCCTCGAAGCGGCTCTGTGGTGCGAGCTCGTGGAGTCGCTCAAGGGTCGACGACGTGATGACGCTGAGCGGGAACAGGTCGAAAAACGATCCTTCGGAAACCGCGGAGGGGAGCCCGCGGTCGTTGAAGAATGCGGCGCCGAATCGTGCTTCGACGACCTCGTCCCGGTGTCCCTCGGGATCGTAATTCTCCTCAGCGGGGTGATATTGATCGATCGTGTAGCCGTTCTGCGCGGTGCGCGCCAGCTCGACATCGCGCCCGAAGAAGCGCGACAGGACGGCGTCTACATCCGGCGCGTCGCTCAGCACCGAGTCGCCGTCGGCGAGCTCGATCCGCACCGGCGGAAGCTCGTCATCGATGCATGGCGGCTCGACGAAAGCCGCACGGCACGCCAGCAGGCCGGGCCACCGCCTCGGGTACTTCGCGCTCGCGACCTTGCCCGTCGCCCGGTCTCGGACCGCGTAGGCGCGGTCGCCGAGGATCCCGCCGCGACCCACTACAACCGCGGCGAGCTGCTCGCCCAGCATCGACTTAACGGGGAACCGCCACAGAGTTTGCACCCTGCCCACCGGCCCGCTCCAGGTCATTTCTTTCGCCCTCCGGGATCGCGCTTCTTCGCGCACCGCACCAAGCGCGCGGCCGACATCAATATCGTGTCCCCCTTCCCTCGCCAGCGCGACCAATCAACGCACAAACGGGCCCATCCGTGCGCTTGCTACCTGTGCACTCGCCCAAGCCAACACAGCTCGCGGTGGCAGCCAACCGCCCCCGCGCCAGTTATGTGTTCAGCCCCGGCGGCCAGCCGCAGTTGCACCGCGCGCTCTTCATTTAACAGCTGGGTAGGTGTGGGCTGATCGTAGGAAGACACAACTTCTCGCCACGGCGAATGCGACTGTTGACCGGCGCTCAGGATGAGCACGATGGCGGCATTGACGGTGAGGGTGTGCGGTCATGAAATGACCCCGCCGGGAGATGTCCGGCGGGGTCGGTGGTGTTCGGGGTGTCGGGGTGGTGTTCAGTCCGCCGTGACTTCGGCGATGGCCGTGCGGGTGGAGGATTCATCCACGATGGCCTTGTCGGCGGCGAAGGCGGCGACGAGGGCTTGCAGCGCGAGGTTGTTGACGGCGCGCGGATAGCCGCGGCTGGTTTGATGAACGAGCGTGACCGCGTCGTCGGAGAACAGCGTGTCGTCACGCCCGGCCAGCGCCAGGTGGTGACGCAGGTAGCTACCGGTCTCCTTGTCGGTCATCGGCTGCATCGTGTAGCGCAGCCCGATGCGCTGGTCGAGCGCGGCGAGCACGCCGAGTTTCATCCGCCGCCGCAGGGTGGGTTGGCCGACGAGCAGGCAGAACGGGCTCGACGAGTCGAGATCATGATTTGTCAAGAGCCGCAACGCTTCTAATTGGTCATAGCCGAGCAGGTGGGCCTCCTCGACGACCGCTACGGGGGTGCGTCCGCGCTCGGCGTGTTCGGCGGCCAGCGCGTCGGCGGCCTGTGGGGCCAGGGTGGCGTGATGGGTCAGCGGCTGGCCGCCCAGTGAGGCGACGATGCGGTGGTGGATGCCGCGCACCCGACGGTGGGATCGGGCAGGTAGATGACGGTGTGGCGGCTACGGTCCAGGGCGGCCAGCGCGGCGCGCACGGCGACGGTCTTGCCGGCGCCGACCTCGCCGGTGATCACGCCGATACGGCGATCGGCGATGCACCAGCCGATGCGGGCGACCGCTTCGTTGTGGGCGCTGTGGCGATGCAGCATGGAAGGGGCCAGATCGCGGCCGAACGGCATCCGGGAGAAACCGTAGTAGGAGATCAGTTTGTCCATCATTGTGGTCGGGCCTCCTGGCCGGTGAGAAGGTCGAGCTGGCCGGGGATCTGATCGGCAGCCCCGGACAGGGCGGCGTAGTTGACACCGCGGGCGAGCTCGGCCGCGTGCGCGGTCTCGATCAACTTGGCGTAGTCGATGCCACTGGGTTTCGGTGGCGCGGTGGGGGTTTCGGGTTTGGCTTTCGGGTGCGAATGGCGCCCGATGTGGTGCGGGATCGCCAGCCCCATCGGGACGCCGGCCAGACGGACCTCGATGCGGGTCAAATCGAACGGGTCGAAGACCAGCTCGACTTTTCGGCCGACCAATGCCGGGTCGACCTCGTAGCTATTGCCGTGTAGCGCCACGGTGGCGGTCTTGGTCACGCGGCGGTATTCCTCCCACAGGAATGCCTCGGTGAGCGTCTGCGGGGCGGGCAGCGCGATGGGGCCGGTGACTGACCAGCGGGCCAGCGGGGTTTGTCCGGTTTCGGAATGCACCGTGCGGTGATAGACGGTTTCCACCCAGGCTGCGAAGAGCCGATTCAATTCGGCCAGATCGGTCACGTGGTGACGGCCGACGACGTCGGGGTCGCCGGTGATCTCGACCAGGAACTGCTCGCGCACGGTCCTGAAAAACCTCTCTATCTTCCCCCTGCCTTCTGGCCGACCTGGCGTCGAATGAACCAGGCGCACACCGAGCTTCGCGCACGCCCGCAACAACCACGTATCCACATAGGCCGAGCCGTTATCGACATACACCGCAGTCGGCACGCCGCGGGAGGCCAGCGCCGGGCGCAGCGCGGCTGGGCGCACGGTGTCCTCGGCATAGCCCCAGCGGTAGCCGGACAGCAGCCGGGAATGATCGTCTAGAAAAGCGAACAAGTAGGTCTTGCGGGCCTGGATTCGTAAGCCGTGTAACGCATCTCCAACCCACAGGTCGTTCGGGTGCTCGGCCTCGAACCGGCCGAACACCGCCGGGGCAGACCCGCCGGCGGTGGCGCCGGTGAGCCCGAGCCGGTGAAAGTTGCGCTGCAAGGTGCGTTCATCCGGTGCCCAGCCCAGCTGGGTGCGCAGGATCCGGCGGATCGCCGCGGCGGTGCGCTCCGGGTTCTCCCGCCGCAGCGCCACCGCCAGCTCCAGCACCTCGGCCGGGGTGCGCGGCGTGCATTGGCGCGGGCTGGGCACCAGCGCGTCGAACCCGCCGGCCCGCCAGTCCCGGATCCACCGATCGATGGTCTGCCGACTGATACGCACCCGCCGCCCGAACGGGTCGAGGTGCTCGCGCGAGGCCAACTCGCGCACCATCTTTCCCCGCTGCTTGGTGGAATGCGCCGGATCCGCCGCCTCCCGAATCAACTGATACCGAAACAACCCGATCGCCCGGGCCCGCTCCGCGCACCTTCGCCTCATCATCGCCGACCGCCACCGGCCGCTCCTTTCCGTTTGCTGTCCTTGAAACACACACAGCGCACAGAATTACGGCCACACCGACGGCTACGGCAGGGTCGACTCGTGTTGCCCCCGCCGGTCGGGCCAGCCCGGCGCCAACAACCGCCCACCCGACATCGCCACCGCGGCCTCGGCCAGCGACACCGTGGGCAGCGCGAACCGGCGCGCGATCACCCCGACCGCAGCCATCACCGTCACCGCATCGGCGAACACCTGCCGCATCCGGCATCACCGGATCCGGGTCCACCGCACGCAGCCAGACGGTGAACACCGACCGCACCGACTCGGCCCGCTCAGCGAAGCGCCGCCGCCAACCACCGTCTCACCCGGGCGACCCAGAACAGCTGCGATCCGCCGAAACCCCAAGCCACACCGCGCTTTCGCAACCAACGCCGACACGATCACCGCCGCCGCATCGGCACGGCGCAGTAGCGCGCTCACCGGCAACAACACATGCGTCACCCCGCAGCCGGTGCACCGCGACCGGCGCGGACAAAGCTGCGCCGGCCCGTCCGGGCCACGCACCTGCCGCGACCTCGCCCATCCCCAGCCCGCCAGCACGGCGCTGCCACACGTTGGGCACCACAACTCACCCGCCGCCAGCCTGCGCTCGACTCCATCAAGATCGGCCTCTACGGTGACCACTGCGCCTCCAAGCGCGAACAGACGGCCCTCCCGCAGCTCCGGCCAAAGAGACAACGGGAGGGCCGTCACCTCCAATGACCTGATCACCGTGCCGCCCCGACACCACAAACAGCAACCGACACCGACCGACCAAGACCAGCTGCTCAGCCCCAGCGCCGGAACGCTACCCCCACGTGGTCACCCTGGATGCCCCCGAACAATGCGACCGCGGGCAGCTGACACGGAAGACACTGACACAGTTGGCTCCATTAGGAGGACCGCAGCGAGCGGCGCGTTCCTTCAGCGATGAGTCCGATTGCGGCCCAATCTGTTCAGGGCCGCGAGTCCCAAAAAGACGAGGAGGGCACGGTTTAGCCGAATGATGTCGGCATCTGATAACCGGCCGAGGAGGTCAGCAAACGGGGTTTGCCGCCGTAGGCCCGTCGCGCGGCCGCGGTATACGATGTCGCCTCGTGGCACGCTATGCGTCGGCATCCCAGTCGGACGACGCCGCGTCGATGAAGGCTTGGTCATCCTGATCTTGTTCGCTGGCGGCTATGAGTGCTGATTGGCGGTGCGCCTCGCGGACCAACTCGGGGGCGTCTACGTCCTCAAGCCCAGATCTGGATCGGCCGCAAGTTTTGCTGTCGCAGCCGGGCACGGTGCCGCTGGACCCAGTCGCGTGTAGATGCCACGGCTCTGCGTTACGCGTAACGCAATCAGTGTTCGACTCACCTGGTTGGCGACGCAGCCGCCTGCAGGGTGATCTCGGAGATTTCCGTCCGGCTCTCGCCATCGGTGGTGCCCAAGGTGGAGATCCACACCAACACGTTGGAGGTCTTGGCCCGGTCATGCACTGCGATGCGGTTGTGCCCCGGCCGCAGTGACGTGGTTGGGGTCAGCTCGCTGGTGTCCGACAACGTGGCGGGGGTTTCGGTGGGCGACGAGCGGATCTGCACCTGGGTTCCCGTGCTGGACACGTCGATCGTCACGGCGCCCAGGGCGGTCGGTTCGGGCAGGTGCATCAATAGACCCATGCCTTCGATGAATTTCGGGAAGGGGACGGCGTCCTTATAAGTAACGGTGGACCACGCCGTGTTCGGGTTGCCGTCGATCGCCAACCTGGCATCCTGCGGATTGTCGGGGGCGCCGTCGGGGGAAAACACCGTCGCGCTCACCGGCTTGACGATCGGTCCGGGGCGAGTCCAGTGACCGAAGCCGTCGGTGAACCACAAAACCGCCGCCGCGGTCGACGCGATCACACCGATCGCGGCGACGAGGCCAACGAACCGCAGCTTTCTGCCTTTCGGTGCCTTGTCGCGCGGCGATTTGGCGCGGACCTGGGACCGGCGGCGCTTCGGACTGGCCACGGCCGAAAGGTTGACGATTTTGTCGGCATCCAGGGTGGCGCCGTCCCAGAAGCCGCTGACCTCGACCTCGTCCCCGTCGGCGAGCTGACCCGCGACGAGATCGGTGTGTATCTCGACCGGAACGTAGGCACGCCGGTCGTCCAGTGGCTCATAAGGGATCAACTTGAAGGACAAGGCTCCGACCTGATCTTGACCACCAGGAACGTCTTGGCGCACCCCGCGCGCCGTCCCATGAACGACCACACGCTCGAGGCGCTGCGTGGGTGGACGTTCGCCGGAACCGAGGTCCTGCGCAGCGGCATCGCGGCCGGGACCCTGCGTGAGGGCTCGGGCAAAGTCGACGCAAGTCGGGTACCGCTCGCTCGGGTCTTTGGCCAGCGCCCTTGTCAGCACGGCGTCCAGGTGCGCGAGATCGGGTCGGCGCTGCGATATCCGCGGTGGTGGCGTACCGAGATGCTGGCTGACGACGACGGCGCGATTCGAGTCGTGAAAAGGTGGTGCGCCGGTCAGTAGGTGAAAGGTCGTGGCAGCCAACGCATATTGATCCGCTCGACCGTCAAGCGGTTTGCCCAAAAGTTGTTCGGGGGCCACGTAACTGATGGTCCCGATGGCGACGTTGGCCTCAGTGAGGTTGCTGACGTCATCGATTCTGCGAGCGATGCCGAAGTCGGTTAACAACACCCTGCGGCGATGGCCATCGGTCGCGGTCACCAGGATGTTCTCGGGCTTGACGTCACGATGGAGCAGACGACGTTCATGACCGAAGTCGAGCGCGTCAGCGACCGCCGTCACGATTTCCGCGACGTCTGCTTCTGGCATGCCGCGCGGGTGTCGGTCCCGAACCAAGCGACCCGCGTCAGCGCCGTCCACGTACTCCATCGAGATCCACAGCCGGCCGTTGAACTCACCACGATCGAGAACGCCGACGATGTGCGGATGCCATAGCGTCGCCGCCAATTCGGCTTCGCGCTCGAATCTCGCCCGAAACTCCTCGTCGGCCGTCGAGGCCAACGACAAGATCTTCAGCGCGTCGTGACGAGGCAGACGAGGATGCTGGGCGAGGTACACCTCACCCATACCACCCGTGCCCAGCAAGCGCTGAATCACGTAGCCAGCGAAGACCTCACCGCTGTTGAACGGCATGTCCGAAAGCCTACAAACCGGCACGGCCTGGCAGCGAATTCCGCGGACCACACCGGACCGAGACGCAACGAACCGGCAGCTCAGACCAGCTAATGCCAGGCAGGGCGGCAGGTTGTCACTGTGGAATCCTCGCAAACTGCCACGCGACTCCTCGGCGTGGGCATAAGCTCCGGCTACCCGGCGATCAATATCGGTTGGGCAACTTCGGAGTTGCCCTGAGATGGCGGGAGCGACCCGGTGTCGTACGTTGTTGCGTCGCCCGAATTGATGTCTGCCGCGGCCTCGGACGTGGCGTCGATTGGTTCGGCGGTCGCGGCGGCAAACCGGGGCGTGGCGGGTGCCACCACGGCGATCTCAGCCGCCGCCGAGGACGAGGTGTCGGCGGCGATCGCGGCCTTGTTTTGCGGTCACGGCCAGGGCTATCAGGCTCTTAGCGCACAGGCGGCGGCCTTTCATGAGCAGTTTGTGCAGGCATTGACCCGCGCGGGCGGGGCCTATGCCACCGCCGAGGTGGCCAACGCTTCGCCGTTGGCGGCCTTTGAGCAGGCGTTGCTAGGTGTTCAGCAGGAAATTCAGCAGGTCCCCACGACGCTGGCCAATGGATTCACCCGGGTGGCTAACACGATGGTCACCGAAATCAGACTTGAGACGGCTGCGCTGTGGCCGGTGAAACCCCTCCTGGATTTGTTCGGACTCGAAACTCAACTCGCATTGCCGAATAATCCGCTGTTGCAGTTGCTTGCCAGCGACATCCCGCCCCTATCGTGGATTATCGGCAACTCCCCGCCACCTTTCTTGAATTTGCTGCTAGGGGAGACGATCCAGTACACGACATACAACGGGATGAGCGTCGTGCAGATCACGCCGGCCCATCCCACCGGCGAATACGTGGTCGCGATTCATGGTGGCGCGTTTATCTTTCCGCCCTCGATCTTCCACTGGATCAATTACTCGGTGACGGCCTACCAGACCGGCGCGACTTTCGAAGTACCGATTTACCCGTTGCTGCAGCAAGGAGGTACCGCCGACATGGTAGTACCCGCAATGGCCGGCCTTATCTCCTCGCAAATCGCTCAACACGGGACGTCCAACGTCAGCGTGGTCGGCGACTCCGCGGGCGGCAACCTCGCACTGGCGGCCGTCCAGCTCATGGTGAGTCAGGGCGACCCCGTACCGGCGTCCATGGTGTTGCTGTCTCCGTGGCTAGACGTAGGGACTGGGGGGATCGGCAAGGTGTGGGCAGGAAATCTTGCTGTAAACAACTATCTGGTGAGTCCGCTGCATGGGTCACTTGCCGGACTTCCGCCAACGTATGTCTACTCGGGCTCCTGGGATCCACTCGTGGTGCAGGCGTTTGACCTCCAGCAAGCGGCCATAGCCCAAGGGGCCCCGATCAGCTTCGTACTGGCCAACTTCCAGATACACGACTGGGTTCTGCTCACCCCGGGCGGTTTGCTCTACTGGCCGCAGATCAACCAGCAACTCGGTATCGCGGCCTGACGCCCCCGACGGGATTTGGCGCGCGGCCCTGCTACTGGCCCGCCCTGCGGGCCAGATCGATGGCGTACTGACTGACGAAGGTGCCCGCCGGCGGATCACCTTTGGCGCATGTTCCGTCGGATTCACCGGGACGTTTGATCCACAAGTAGGCGTCGGCGTGCGCACCCGCGGTGGCGGCGGTAGGCGGAGTGCCCAGCGCTCGGCCGCTGGGGTTGCACCAGTTGAGCTCGGAGTCGGGCGCCGGTCCGACGCCGTTGCGCGACGTGTCGATCACATAGTGCGAACCATTCGTGAGCGCCGAAATCGCCTCGCCATAACCGATTTCGTCCTCGGTGGTGAAGAAGTTCGCGATGTTGAGGCTGAAACCCCGCGCGCGGGCGACACCGACCTGATTGAGCCTGGCGGCCATGTCCTCGGCGCTATGCCAGCGCAAGTGACCACCGTCGACGTACACGGCCGTGGCGGGATTGCGCGTCAGTATGTCGACGGCGTAGCGAATCAAGTCGTAGCGTTCTTGGCGCTGGTCGGCCGACAGGCAGTCGGCCATGGCGAGTGCATCGGGCTCGAGGATGATCGCCGCCCGCGAAGCACCCACGTCGTTTGCGATGCCGTCGATCCACGCACGGTACTCGGCGGCGGTCGCGAAGCCACCCGCAGCAAAGCTGCCGCAGTCGCGGTGCGGGATGCCATAAATCGTCAGAACCGGGATGGCGCCGCCGGCGGCGGCGTCGGCGGTGTATTTCGCGACCGTGGCTGCCGAAGGGCCCGGGACGATCCAGTACGCCTGCGGCGTGTTGGCGATCGCGGTCAACTCGGGACTCGGCGGATCGGCATGCTGGGCGGCGCGCATGGCCGCTGAATTCGGATTGACGTAGAAGGGCATGCCGGCCAACGGGTTGGCATCACCGGCCAAGCGCACCGCCGGGGCGGCACCGACCTGCACCGGGTCGGCAACAAAACCGATGGCGGCCACGGCCGCAACCGTTAGGGAGGGGGCGATCCACCGCGCGACTGCACCAGCAGCTGAGAACATCACCCCAGGAAATTAGCGTTCCCGAGCGATGAGCGCCAATCGCCGACGGCGGGTCATGGCGCCATCGGCGCTTGGCCCCTAATCGTCCTGCGCCCTTGACAAGCCGCTGGGCCGGATCAAGCATCATGGCGGTAGGACCCACCTGCGGAATTCCGAGAACGCGGCGGCGGGGAATCACGTGAACGTCGACGGCTCGCTGAGCGGCATCGCCCTCCGTAAGCCGATGCTCACGGCCTTACGAAAAGCCATCGCCGTCGGAACGGCCTTGCTTGCATTCGTTGCGGCTTGCTCGCGTGGCGATACGGCGCCCACAGCGGCAACCGGCAGCGGGCACGCAACGGTCTCCAAGCCGCCCGATGCGGCCCCCGCACCTGGCTTCGCAACGGTCTCCAAGCTGATCAACGATGCGATTGCGGCGGACAGGCTGCCCGGCGCCGTGGTTGTGATCGGGCACGGTGGCAACGTCGTCTTCCATCAGGCCTATGGCTTGCGCAAGCTTGCCGGCGAGCCGGGGCTAGACGGATCACCCGCCCCTGCTGAGCCGATGACCGAGGACACCATCTTCGACTTGGCGTCGTTGACGAAGAGCCTCGCAACGGCGACCGTCGTCATGCAGCTCTACGAACAAGGCAAGGTCGCGTTCGACGATCCCGTGCAGAACTATTTGCCGGACTTCAACACGGCGAACGATCCACGGCGTGCAAAGGTGACGGTTCGCATGTTGCTGACCCACACGTCCGGCGAGCCGGGAGATGTCAATCTCGCAGACCCGTGGGGATTAGCGGGAGCCGACAAAGCAGAAGGCATTCATCGTGCGCTTACTACGGCAATGCAGTTGCGCCCGGGTGAGGTTTTCCGCTACTCCGATGTCAACTTCATTCTGCTTGGCGCGCTGATCGAGCAGCTCACCGGCGAGGCGGAAGACGTTTACGTTCAGGAACACGTGTTTGCGCCACTCGGCATGGACGACACCCGATATCTCCCTCCGGCCAAAGCATGTGGTCCGCACGCGATGAGAGGCGCCGCGATTGGGTGGGCTCCCGCGCCCGCAGGGCGCACGCCGGTCGCTTGTCCTGCGGGTACGTGGAACACCGGTCTCCTGTCGCGCATCGCACCGACGGCACGTGACGAGGAGAGCCGAGCCGATCCGAGCAAGAATCCCGATATTGACTACCTGCTTCGGGGCACCGTCCATGACACGACGGCGCGGCGCATGGGTGGAGTCGCCGGGCATGCCGGCGTGTTCTCGACCGCCCATGATGTCAGCGTCTTTGCGCAGGCCCTGCTTGACCGGCTCGCCGGCCGCCCGAGCGAGTTTCCTTTGACGCAACCAACTTTGGAATTGATGACGACTCCGCAGCAGCCGGGGCATACAGCTCAGCAACTCGAAGCAGCGAACGCCGCCGCCCGAGCAGCCGTCGCAAACAGACCAAATAGAACAGATCCGCTGCTCGCTCCGCGCTATCCGGCGATCGCGGGGCAAAACCTGCGTGGCCTTGGCTGGGATATCGATACCGCCCAGTCCACGGCGCGGGGCATGGTCTTCCCCATCGGTAGCTTTGGCCACACCGGCTTCACCGGAACCTCAGTTTGGATGGACCCAGGCTCAGATACCTACGTCGTTCTGCTCGCGAACTCGATCCATACGCGAGGCAGTCCACCGATGTCGAATCTGCGAGGTGAGGTTGCTACGGCGACGGCCCAGGCCCTGGGCCTTTAGGGCCGCTCGAAGTGCTGGTAGTCGGTGGGAGTTGGCCAGTAGCCACCCCATTGCCAGCCACGATCTGTGAAGACGTGCTCGGCTGGGTCGCCGTTGTGCAAGAGTCCGGGGTCGGCGCGGCTGCGGTCCAGGTAGGCCGCCGCGTTCCGCGGTTCGAATGCGCCGCTGGCGTAGATGCACGGGTTGAGGAGCGGATTGAGGTCGATAGCCCGACCGTAAGCGTGAGGAGACCATTGGTCGCTTCCCGGGATGGTTCGGCAGTTGAACGCCGAAGTGTTGTCGTCCTCCATCGATAGCTCATCGTCGGCGGCCGGGTAGTTATCGACCGTGCGGATTTTGTCGACGGGATAGCCCAATCGGTAAAGCTGCTCGAAGATCTCGATGACTTCCCGCACCAGGTCTTCGTGCACGATCAGCTGGCCGCGGTGGGTCTGGCCGTCAAAACCGATGTGCTCGACGGTGACCCGACGCAGCTGCCCGGGTTCGACGGGACAACCGGGCCGCCAGGTCGCGCCGAGTTCGGCGGCGGTGACCGGCGCCACGGTCCCACCGGCAGGCGCAGGCGGGGCGCTGGACGACGACGCGGGGCCTGACGGTGACGGGGCGACAGACGTTGATGCTCTGGCCGCATGAGGTGGCGGGGCGGCGGCGCACTGCACCAGCATGACAACCGCTGCGAGCAATTCCGTCAGCAAGGCACCCCGCCGCTCGAAGGGCGTCAATGGGGATGCGTCCTCACCGCTCGCTTCCATCCCTACGCGGCTCTTCGGTGAGCTCTCCGGCTTGCCTCGAGGTTAGCGTCGCGATCCCTGTGGGCAGGGCCGCAGCCGATCCGTGGTTCAGGGAGGTGTCAGCCTCGGCTTTAGAATCCGTTCTTCTTGCACTTAACATTTCGATTCTGGCAGTACATGCCGATACCACCCCAGTCGCGTTGTGGGCCGCCTTTGATGCCGGGATTGAGCGTGCGCGGGTCCTGCGTCAGGTTCGGGACAAGGATGAGCAAATCGTCGATGATCGCGGGAATTGCGTCATCGTCGGGGTCTGCGCGAGCGACGCCGCTGCTGCCCAGGAGGGCCGTCACCCCTACCAGGACGGCAAACGCTGCGCGCGCCAACCTATGAAGGGTCATTGATCGCCCTCTCTGCTACCTGTCACCAACCCCCGGCTAAGTCTGAAGCTTACCCGCCGAGCGAACATGTGAGCGGTCCACCGCAGTCGAGCGGCGTCGGTCTGGCCAGACTGCCTTGTCTGCATCGCAAACCGGCTACAAACGCGCAACAACTCCGATTTCGCGAACCAGCAAAGCCGTGAGCGAATTGGGCCCGTGCATAGCGTTTAGGCCGTGATGCCGATTTCCGCGGTCGTTCGTCGTGCTGCGGTTCTCGCCGTCTGGCTGGTCGTATCGATGACCGCGCCTTCGGCAGGTGCGCAACCGGACGCCGAACCCCCTCCCGGTGCGGTGCCACCGGCCGACGGGGCCGTACCCCCTGGAGCACCGGTCAGGGTGAACACACCCGACGGCTGGATACTGGCCCTCGGCGCGAAGGACGAGAGACACGTTGCCGTGCCGCCGCTGACCACCGCGACGTCGTCTCGTGAATACCTTTCCAGCGGAATATTCGGCGCTTCGCTAGCCGGGCCGGAATCCCCTCGAGGCTACCTCGAAGCGGGTTACGAGATCGGCTGCGGGATCGACATGAGCACGTCCAACGGCGTCGTCACGGCAAATGGCAGCGGTGTGGCTCCATCTATTGCCTCGGAGCTGCCGCTGGGACCTGGTCAGCCGCCGGTTGTCATACCGCTGATCACCGGGTCGTACAACAACGTGGTCAGCGTGGGGCTCAAGCCCGGGTTCGTCGTCATCGTGCCGGTGGTCAGGAAAGAGTTCCATGGTGCAAATCCTTGGATCATGATCCACGACTTCCACGTCAAGATCGACGGATGCGTCGGCCAGTCGTTCATCCGCTCCTATTCGACCCTGACTCGCATTACCGATGAATCCGACGTGGTGCTGTCCTACGTCGGCACCACCAAGGCCCTCTGACCGCGGTTGCCGAAGTCGATGCCGACTCTGATCCTGGCCAATTCCAGTTCTGCGCTAGAGATTCGGCCGTTTCTGCTTGGCTGGCAGTGGGACCCGGCTTCTTCGGCTTCCCCGCGCGCATACTTCCGCGCCCGCCCGTTGACTTCGACGAGCGACAGAGCGATTGCGCAGGAAACCTCTTCCTCTCGGACGTGGAGGATGTACGTTGCTGCAATGGGCTGCTGAAGGGCTGATCGAGGGGACCGGCAATGAGCTTTTCGGTGTGGCCACCCGAGGTCAATTCGCTGCTGCTGCGTGACGGACCGGGTTCCGGGCCGCTGCTTCAGGCGGCGGCGGCCTGGGACGGGATCGGCAGTGAGTTGAGCTCGGCGGCGAAGGCGTTTGGCTCGATAACCTCGGATCTGGCGGGCCTGGCCTGGCAAGGCCCGGCGTCGGTGTCCATGACGACCGTTGCCGCCCGGTATGTGCACTGGCTGGGAGGGGCGGCCGCTCAAGCCGAGCAGTCAGCGGCCCAAGCGCGGGCGGCCGCGATCGCCTATGAGGCGGCGCTGGCGACGATCGTGGACCCCGGACTGATCGCCGCCAATCGCGGCCAGCTGGTGTCGCTGGCGATCTCCAACCTGTTCGGCCAAAACGCCCCGGCGATCGCGGCCGCCGAGGCTGCGTATGAGCAGATGTGGGCTCAGGATGTCGCCGTCATGAGTGGCTATCACGCCAGCGCGTCGGCGACGGTCGCGCGGCTGGCCTCGTGGGCGCAACCGCTGGAAATTCTGCCTGGACTGCCCGGCGAACTCGCCAGCGCTCTCGACAACGGTTTCGCCCTCATTCAGCAGGAAATTCAGCAGACCACCACGGCGCTGGCCACCGGATTCACTCAGGCGTCCAACACGCTCCTCACCGGAATCTTCGGATCGCCCGCTAATCCGCCCTTCGCGGCAACGCAAACAGGGACCTTCACCGGCACACCGTCATTGGCGACCAGATTTGAAGAAGCTGCGCTGTGGCCGGTGAAACCCCTCCTGAGCTTGTCCGGACTCGAAACTCAACTTGCGGTGCCGGGTAACCCGCTATTGACGCTGATTGCCAGCGACGTCCCACCACTATCGTGGTTTATCGGCAACTCTCCGCCACCGTTGTTGAATTTGCTGCTGGGAGAAACGGTCCAGTACACCACATCCAACGGGATGAGCGTCGTGCAAATCACGCCGGCTCATCCAACCGGCGAATACGTCGTTGCCATTCACGGTGGCGGGTTTGTCCTTCCACCCTCATTCCTGCACTGGATCAATTACTCGGTGATGGCCTACCAGACCGGCGCAACCGTTCAAGTGCCGATTTACCCGTTGGTGCAGGAAGGAGGCACCGCCGGCATTGTGGTACCCCAAATGGCGGGTCTTATCTCCACGCAAATCACTCAACACGGGGCCTCCAACGTCAGCGTGATCGGCGACTCCGCGGGCGGCAACCTCGCACTGGCGGCCGTCCAATACATGGTGGGCCAGGGTGACCCCGTGCCGGCGTCAATGGTTCTGCTGTCCCCGTGGCTGGACGTCGGGATGACCAATCCGAATATTGCGTTCGTCCAAGACCCCCTGCTCCCGCTTGGGCCTGCGCAACAGATCGGCAGGGCGTGGGCAGGCAATCTTGCTGTGAATGACCCCCGGGTGAGTCCGCTGTACGGGTCACTGAACGGACTCCCGCCGACGTATGTGTATTCGGGCAACCTGGACATCCTCGCTCCCGACGTGTTTATCCTGCAGCAAAATGCCGCAGCGCTAGGCGCGCCGATCAGCTTCGTACTGGCCAACGGGCAAATTCACGACTGGATTCTGCTCACCTTGGACGGTTTGCACTACCTCCCGCAGATCAACCAGGAACTCGGTATCGCGGCCTGATTACGGGTCAGGCGAGGCCACCTCGCACATGACTTCCGGCCCATTGGGCCACATGGTGTCCGTCGTCCGTCCTATCCATCGCCGCTGTCGTCGTCATCGGAAACCTCCTCTACGGGGCGGTTTTTGCGCTCCAGCTCGCTACGAAGCTGGGCGGGCGGGTGATCGAATCCTCACCTTCTTCGAAGTGTCCCAGCAGTTCCGAGCCCCGGGTGCCACACTGCGAATGCGCATTCAGGGGAAGAGGAGGCAGACGAGTTTAGCCTTGCTTATCGATTCGCAATAGGTGAGGTTGGGAATCGCTAATGACGTTGTGCCACGGCGCTTACGGCGACGCCAGCTTGTCGCGGAAGCCCGGTCCGGCTTCGGGTGTCACGTTTCGCGCCGTGATCTCGTCGCCGCAACGGGCGCAGATCAGGCGGGGATCGACGAACTCTCCGCACGTGTGGTGCCGCAGCAGAATGGGTGGCCCGCCTGGGTGCGGCAAATGTTCGTCCCCCCACCGCATCAGGACGACTATCGCTCCGAAGAGTTCGCGTCCCGCGTCGGTGAGACGGTACTCGTGACGCTCGGGATCACGCGAGTACGGCACCCGGTTCAGCAGGCCCACATCGACGAGCGTGCGCAACCGCGATGACAGCGTGGGCCGCGGAATGTTGAGGTTGCGAGCGAGCTGACCGTAGCGTTGCACCCCGAAGAACGCCTCGCGCAGGATGAGCAGCGTCCAGCGCTCGCCGACCAACTCAAGTGCGCGGCCGACCGATTCGCCTTCGAAGCGGTGGGACAGGTCGGCGATGGGCATAGTTCAACTACTGTACCTGGTTCAATTGCTGAACCATGGGTGGTAACTTAACTCCGATGGATCAGAGCGACACCGAGATCGAGAACCACGCCGAGAAAATCGCGCTGTCGGCCCGGGAAATGTCCGCGGAGATCGACCGCGACCGCCGACTTCCGGACGAGCTGGTGGTCCGGCTGCGCGAGACCGGGCTGCTGCGCGCCACCATGCCGCAGGAGGTGCAGGCGCTGGAGCTGGCGCCCGGGCCGGCGCTGCGGTGCGCCGAAGCGATGGCGCGTGGTGACGCCTCGGCGGGATGGTGTGTGTCCATCGCTATTACCAGCGCCCTCCTGGTCGCCTACTTGCCGGCGTCCGGCCGCGACGAGATGTTCGGCGGCGGACGGAGTGTCGCGGCGGGGGTGTGGGCGCCGCGCGGTACGGCGCGGTCGGTCGACGGCGGTGTTGTGGTGTCCGGGCGCTGGCCCTTCTGTAGCGGCATCAACCACGCGGACATGATGTTCGCCGGCTGCTTCGTCGACGACAAGCGGGTGCCCTCCGTCGTCGCGCTGCCCAAGGATGACCTGCAGATCCTCGACACGTGGCACACGCTGGGCTTGTGCGGCACCGGCAGCCACGACTGTGTTGCCGACGAGGTCTTTGTGCCGACGGATCGGGTGTTCTCGGTGTTCGACGGGCCGACCATCGATCGGCCGCTGTATCGCTTTCCGGTGTTCGGCTTCTTCGCGCTGTCGATCGGGGCGGCGGCATTGGGCAACGCGCGCGCCGCGATCGACGACCTCGTCGAGCTCGCCGGCGGCAAGAGGGGACTCGGCGCAACGCGCACGTTGGCGCAGCGTCCGGCGACCCAAGCGGCGGTGGCCACGGCCGAGTCGGCGCTGGGCGCCGCCCGCGCGCTGTACTACGAGGCGATCGACGACGCCTGGCAGGCCAGTCACCAACCTGACGCGGTGCCGGTGGCGATGCGCAGCCGCCTGCGTCTGGCGGCCACGCATGCGGTCCGGACCTCGGCCGACGTGGTGCGCATCATGTATGACCTGGCCGGCGGCAGCGCCATCTACGACGGCGCACCCCTGCAGCGCCGATTCCGCGACGCATTCACGGCGACCGCCCATTTCCAGGTCAACGAGGCATCGCGCGAGCTGCCCGGCCGGGTCCTGCTCGATCAGCCTGCCGACGTGTCGATGCTGTGAGCGGTATCGAAGTCGTTCTGCCGTTCTGGCTGGACCGGCCCGACCTCGAGGCAGTGGACGTCGCGCAGGTGGGACTAGCGCTGGGGATCAGTTCGGTCGCCTCGCTCACCGCCAGCCCGGTTGACATCGCCCTTGGAGGCCTCCAGCCGGCGATTGTGGCCGGCTGGCATCACTGTCCATGGGGACCCGGCCGCGCCGCGGCGACCGGCGAAGCCGGCGCCGACTGCGGCGCGGTCGTGCCCGCCACGGCCGAAGACCCGGGCGGCCGGGTGACCCTGGAAGCGCTAACCAGGAGATGTGAATCGTGACCCTTGTCAACACCGTGTGCCGTCTGGCGGCCCGTCCGATCGGCCTGCCGAAGCCCTCGGATTTCGAGGTCGTCGACCAGCCCGCCGGGGATCCGGCGGACGGCGAGTTCCTGGTTCGGGTCGAATACCTATCGGTCGATCCGGCGATGCGGACGTGGATGAACGCGGGGCGGTCGTACGTGCCGCCCGTCGAGATCGGCGAGGTGATGCGCGCCGGCGGCATCGGGCGCGTCATCGACTCGCGTCACCCGGATTTCGCGGCCGGCGACGAGGTGTATGGCGTGTTCGGGGTGCAGCGTTACGCGGTTTCCGACGGGACTGGCGTGACTCCGGTGGACACCTCCGTCGCACCCGCGCCGGTCCATTTGGGCGCTCTCGGAATCGGTGGCTTGACGGCCTACTTCGGACTGCTCGATGTTGGTCGCCCGCAGCCGGGCCAAACCGTCGCCGTCTCCGGTGCCGCCGGTTCGGTGGGCAGCATCGCCGGCCAGATCGCCCGGATCAACGGCTGCCGTACGATCGGCATCGCCGGTGGCGCGGACAAGTGTCGCTGGCTGGTGGACGAGCTCGGATTCGACGCCGCCATCGACTACCAGGCGGTTGATCTGCGGACGCAGCTAAAGATGCACGCCCCCAATGGAATTGACGTCTTCTTCGACAACGTCGGGGGAGCGGTTCTGGAGGCTGCGCTGTCGCGGCTGGCCCGTGGCGCGCGCGTTGTCATCTGTGGGGCCATCTCGCAGTACAACGCCGCCGGCGAGCTACGCGGACCGGCCAACTACATGCAGCTGCTGGTCGCACGGGCATCGATGACCGGCTTCGTCGTCTTCGACTACGCCGACCGATATGCCGAAGCCCTTGCGCAGCTGGCGAATTGGCTGGGCCACGGTGAGTTGCGTTCGCGTGAGCAGGTCGTGCACGGCGGCGTCGGCGACTTTCCTGAGGTTCTGTTGGCGTTGTTTCGCGGTGATAACACCGGCAAGCTGGTCCTCGCGCTCGATGGCCGTTCCTCGCGTCGCCGGGGAGGCCTTGTGGGCCAGTCCGCATAGTCGAGCGATGCAGCGGATACACCGGGCCCCCGTGCATGGATCCCACGCGATGCGGTGTGGCACAGTGCTTCTCGTCGTCGCGATCGCGTTGGGGCTGGTCGCTCGCTCGGAGTCGTCCAGAGCGTCGACCGCCGGGCCGACTCCGGTCGCGACCACTCTCCCGGCGCAGCCACCGCTGGCGTCAGACCCCACGCTGCTCGCCGGCGACTTGGCCGCCGACGAGCACGCGCTGCGCGACCCGTCGTCGTCGGAGGCTGACGTGCTCTTCCCCATCGGTTACGCCGAGACCCAGCCGGTGCCCGTCGCCGACTATTCGGCGGCCCACCCCCAGTGACATTCGGCCAGGCCGGTGCAGCTCATTGGGTCCTCCAACCGGCGCGGGGTGAGGACACAGGTACCCTCCAACGCCATGGCAACGGCGCAATGAGTGCGGGTCTGTTCGGACTCCTAGACGACGTCGCGGCGCTGGCACAGCTGGCCGCCGCAAGCGGTCGCGCGACCGCAAAGGCCGCCGGCGTGGTCATTGACGACACCGCGGTGACCCCGCAATACATCCATGGCATCGCCGCCGAGCGCGAGTTGCCCATCGTCAAACGCATCGCGCTCGGCTCCCTGCGCAACAAGCTGCTGTTCATCCTGCCCGGCGCGTTGCTGCTCAGTCAGTTCGTCCCGTGGCTGCTGACCCCGCTGCTGATGATCGGCGCCACGTATCTGTGCCACGAGGGCGCCGAGAAGGCGTGGGGCACGATCCGCGGTCATGACCGCCGGGCCGCGCCGCTGGCCGCCGAGCATGACGTGGTGACCGGGGCGATCCGAACCGACTTCGTCCTGTCGGCCGAGATCATGGTGATCGCCCTCAACGAGGTGGCCGACCAGGCGTTCGTGCCGCGGCTCATCATCCTCGTGGTCGTCGCCTTGGTCATCACGGTCGGGGTGTACGGCGTCGTGGCCGCGATCGTCAAGATGGACGACGTGGGCCTGCACCTCTCCCAGACCGCAGCACGATTCGGTGGGGCGCTCGGCCGCGGCCTGGTCGCCGGGATGCCCAAGCTGCTCTCGGCGCTCTCAGCGATCGGGACGGTGGTGATGCTCTGGGTCGGCGGCCACATACTGCTGGTCGGCAGCGACCAGCTCGGCTGGCACGCCCCCTACGGCGTGGTGCACCACGCCGTCGAGTCCGTCGGCGCCGTGCTGGCCTGGCTGGTCAACAACGGTATTTCGGCGGTGATTGGATTGGCCGTCGGGGCTGTAGCGGTCGCGGTCATGCACCTGCTGCGCGCCGTTTCGACGCGTAACTCGGCAGGCGAGGTTGGCAGATGACACATCGTCCGGAGATCTCGCTGCACCTGTGCACCTACAGCGAAGATCCGAACCACGACTGGAACGCGACGCTTGACACCGCTCGCGCCATGGATGCCGCTGGCGTGGACCGGGTGATGGTGTCGGACCACATCGCGTTCGGCGAGAACCTCGCCGCCTACGCCAACCCAGCGGTCGGGGGAACCGTCGGTGGCAGGCAACCGACCGGGCCCGACGGTAACTGGCTGGAACCCCTTGTCTTCCTGACCGCGCTGGCTACCACCACGACGCGCATTCGGCTCGGAACCGGAGTCCTGCTCGCGGCGCTGAGACGGCCGGTCGTGCTGGCCAAGCAATTGGCGACCATCGACGTGTTGTCCGGCGGGCGGGTCGACCTCGGCGTGGGCATCGGCTGGCAACGTGAGGAGTACGAAGCCGCGGGCCTGCCGTTCGAGCGCCGAGGACGCCTGCTCGACCACACGCTGGAGGTCTGCCAGGCGCTGTGGACCCAGCAACGCGCCGCCTACCGCTCACCCGAACTGTCCTTCGCCGGCATTCACCAGATGCCGAAGCCGGTGCAATCCGGCGGCATACCGGTCTGGGTCAGCGGCACTGTCAACGCCGCCGTCGCCCGACGGCTGAGCAGATTCGGAAACCGTTGGATCCCTTGGGGCCCCGCGATCAGCGACCTCCAGGGCGCCATCCCGGCCATGAAGCGGGCGATCGCCGACGTCGGAGGGGACCCGAGCGACCTGCACGTCCAGGGCTCCGCCAATTTGGTAAAGGGCCCCGATGGTGCCATCGACGTGCACGCCACAGTTGCCCCGGTGCCGCAGATCCTGGCGGACGGCGGCACCGACATCCGCTTCGCCGGATCGCTACCGACGGATCCCCTCGAAGCGACCGAGCTGCTGTCGGCGCTGGTGCGTGCCTTCCGGGACGTCACTCGGTGAGTCGAATTGATCCGGTTCAGAACCCCGCCACCAGATTGTTGTTTTGCGGGCAGTACGCGCGAACGGAGATGGCCACGAAGTGATCGGCGTTGTCGCTGAACGCGGGACTGCTAGCCCGAAACGCCGCCACGACCTGTTGCACCGTCATCCCTTGGCCGATGTTCTGACACACCGTCTTGCCGTTGTAGATGGCCGCCTCGGGATTGGCGAACGAGATGCCTTGGTCGTTGAGCGCCTGAAGGTACCTGCTGTCCTGGTCCGGTGTGGATGCGATCGACGAGGGGGCGGCGCCCGGCGCCGACGTCGTCGCCGATGCGGACGGCCCAGGCGCCGGCTCCACTGCGTTGGTGGCAGACCGCGGCCTGGTTAACGCCCAAACCCCCAAAACGAGTGCCCCCAACCCGACACCGATCACGAAGATGGTGGCGGCCCTGCTCCAGGTAGCCCGCCATGACTGGTGGGCGGCCGCCGGTTCGTGCTCGACGTCGCCGTGGATTTCGTCGTCGAGGGCGGGCTCGATGGCCGGCTCGATGGCACCGCCATCGTCGCCCGACCACGCGAGCTCGACGGCATCGGTAGGTAAGGGATTGGGCACGCCGACGGTCTCGCCACCGTCGGCTGCGGCTGGTTCGTCGGGGGCCGGGCCCGGCTCGGCCATGGGCGTCATGGTAGCGATCACGTCAGGTGGCGGTTTCGCCACCGCCTGAACCGACCCGTCGGCGCCTGGATCGCGGCCATCACCGAGCTCATCGACGATGCCACCGACTTCGCCCGCACCGCCGGCCCGGCGACCGGCGGGTTGTCGCCCTCCCACCATGTCGGTTCCAACAGCGCCGATGTCACCGGGATCGCCTCGTCGGCACTCTTGTGTCCCCACGCGCACGCGCGATCGATGGCCGCGACCGAGGGCGCCAGGTTGACCGGCGACAGTGTCGGCTCGAATCGAACGAGGTGATCGGCGTACGGCAGATTGCGCACCATCTGCAGCTGGATCGCCTGGGTGATCGGGGCCAGCCACAGGTGCCGGGAGTCCCATTGCGGATGGAAACAGTCGAAGGCCAGATAGCATGCGTTGCGGGTGCCGAGTTTCCCGTCCCGGACCCGCTTCCACGCCAGCTCGATCGGGACGTTGCTCGCCGCGCCGCCATCGACCATCGCGGCGATGTCCTCCTCGGCGCACAGGGCGTCGAGCATCGGCACCATGCGAGGGTCGCTCGTCTCATGGTGCAGCACACCAGGAATGGCCGACGAGAACGACGCCGCGTCGACGACGTCGAAGTCGAGGGCCGGCTCATCGCCACTGACGATGATCGGCTTGACCACCCGCACATCGATGAAGGCGGCCACCTGCCACATGCGCATGCCCACCACCGGGCCGATGCCGATCGGGCGGAACGGAAGCGATCGCAATTGCAGGGCCGCCAGTTCGGGACGGCGGAACCGCGACGGCAGCTTCGCATAGGGTTGCCGTCGCACGCCGGCGACCACGATGTCGAACGGAATTGCCAAGTCCGACATGCGCATCCGTTCGCCATCCGCGCGGCTGAGCATCGCATGGGCGAACTGGTCGAAACGCATCGCGAAGAGGCCCGCGAGGCCATGGCGGCGGCGCAGGCGCTCGGGCCCGAGGATGGCGCGGTACGACACGGTCTTCGCCCACGCGACGTACTCCTCGATCGGCACGGGCAGGGCGCGGCTGACGAGGCTGCCGATGATCGAGCCGAACGACGAGCCGATCATGTAGTCGGGCACCTGGCCGGCCTCCAGCAGCCGCTGCATGCCGCCGATGTAGACGAAACCCGCACCGCCGCCGCCGCCGAGAACCGTGACGAGCTTCTTGTAGCCGACCTCGGCGTCCAGTTCGGCCGGGGAGAAGTCATTCTTGTGGCGCTCGATGAGCACTTGCCGCTGGTCGTCCTGGTCGGCGGCCAGACCCGGCAGCACGTCCCGCGCCGTCTTCAGGGCCGTGATCGGGTCTGGTTCCTCGCGCAGCGGTCCGTACAGGGCGTCGGCGACCCTGGACCGCCAGGGCGCGACTTCGGCACCTATCGAGACGTCTCCGCGCCCGCGCGTTGAGCCCGGACCCGCGGCCCCCGGTTCGAAGTCGGCCAGCCGGGCGAAGTTGAGGATGTAGCGCAGCTTGCGCAGCTGCTCGCTGCTCAACACGTCCGGTGCGGATAGCTGGTGCCGGACGAGCCGGTTTTCCATCCGTTGCAGCAGCAGCGCCGGCTCGGCCGACAGCAGGTCGGTGGCGTCGACGGACTCGATGCTCTCGTCCTCGAGTTCCTCGATGAGGTCAAGTGCGGCCCCGCGGCGCCCGAGGGGGCCGAGCACCGCGTCGGCGAACGGGATCTGCATGAGGATTCAGCGTCCCGGGACGGGAACGGTGGGCAGAGCTGAGCTGCCCGGCCAACAACCGAGCGGGCTGATCCCCTTGTTGATCGCGGCCGTAATGCAGTTCTGCACAACAACATTGGGGTCGTTGCTGATCGAGCGGGACAGGATCTCGTTGGCCTTCGCCTGGGCCTCGGCGGTCCGTTGGGCCTCCACGGCGATCGAGGTCTGGGCGCGTTGCTGGTTGAGCTGGTTGATCTTGTCCTCGGTGCCCTGGTCGTACTGGATCGTGGGCACGTTGACGTCGAAGATGTCGACCTGGCCACTCACGTCCTGGCGCATGATGTCGGCGGCACGCTTGGCCAGTGACGGCAGCGGGGAGACGTCGAGGTTCTGCGGGTCCAGGGGGTTGAACGCGGCGAACACCTCGTTGAGCGCGACCGACAGATTGCGCTCGATGAGATTGACGCGCACGTTGTCGAAGGTCTTGTACTGCTGGAACAGTTCGGGGGCGGCGTGCTGCTTGAGCTGCCAGCGGATGCTGACGTCGGCCAGGGCGGTGGATTGGTTGCCCAGCCGCACCATAATGCGCTCGTCGTGGTTGCCGACTTTGACGTACTTGTCGATCTGAATGGCACCGTCCATCTGGTGGGTCATCTGCCAGGGCCACTTGGCGTGGAAGCCGTTGTTCAGGCTGACTCCGGTCGGGCGGCCGAACGTGGTGACGATCGCGATCTGGCGGGTTCCGACGATGGTGAAGCAGCCCCAGAAGAAGAACAGCACCGCCGCCGCCAGTGCGCCTATCGTGACCGCTTTGGCGCGAGCGCCTTGGCTATTACGTTTGAGCAGCCAGAACAAGCCCGCTACGCCGGCGACGATCAAGCCAATGATCACGAATACGATCTGCCACGTCATCCCTAGACTCCTTCTGCAGGTGGTAGTGGAAGCCTAGGCTGCTGCCATGTCGATCGATCGTGTCGCGCTCGTCGCGGGCAGCATCCGGCTCGCCTCGGGCATCTCGTTTCTCGTCGACCCCGTTCGTGCGAACCGGCTGTGGGGAGCGGATGCGCAGGAGTCGTCGCCGACGGCGCTGCTGCTGTCGCGGTCGATGGGCTATCGCGACGCATTGATCGGCGGCCTACTCGCGACGGCCGCGCTGCGCGGCAAGAACACCGGCGGCTGGTTCCTCGCCTCCGCCGGCGCGGATGCGTCCGACCTGCTCGGCGGGCTGAGCGTGCGTCACGAGCTGAAGCCCGCCCAGCGAATCGTCGGCCTCGGCGGCGCCGTCGTCGGCATCGGTGTCGGGCTCTGGGGCGCGGCGCGCCGGACCCCAGGCGAGGCATCGGACTAGCGGGACGACGCCACTATGCCAGCGCTTGGTCGATCGGCGGCTGTGTTGCCGCATCTGTGTGCCCAGGAAAGCGGCCGGATGATCAACATCGGCTCGGTGTAGGGTTCTGCCGGCGGCGTACGGCGTGTTGCACCCAGCTCCCAAACACGCTGGGCTACCGAAAGTTGTTCGGGTTCTAAGGGTTAGGGGTGAGTGGTGGCTTTTCACTTGACTGTCGATCTTCAGGCGCGGTATGGGCGTTTTGTCGACCGCGTGCGCGCGACGGGCGAGGTCTGGGTGCTTGTAGGCCCAGAGATGCGGGGAGCGTGGGTCGAGTCAAACCACTACGTGGCAGAAGACGACGAGCCCGTCCGGGTCCACCTGATCTTCTCCACGGCCGCCTATGCGCGCCAGCACGCCACGGCGGAGTGGGCGGATTGGGAGGCGGCATCGTTGGACCTCGACGAGTTCATCGCCGGGCCGCTGAAGACCATGCAGGAAAGCGGTGATTTGGTGGGACCCGACTTCAATGCCGACCTTGCCGGTGTTGAGATTGAGCCCATCGATCTGGCCCGTGTCCTCCTCGGCGAGTCCGAGGCGTAAGCCCCGTCTGTGCGGAATCGAGCCCGAATTCACGGTCTTGGAGAAGCCGTCCCTATTCTCTCGTGTCCTGTTCGACAGGGCCGGAGTCTGGCTGTCGGACCCGGTCCCGCAAGTTCGCACGCTGGGATGATCGCGCGACCGAGATCGAGGCCGTCATGGACCAGCTTCGAGGACCGCGGCACGGTTGAGTTCGCCGTCAGAGCCCGACGATGACGATGACCACCCCGACCACGATGGACGCCGCCAGGGACAGCAAGAGAAAGTTGACGAATCCCTCCTTGGCCGCCGACGCCTCGTGGCCGCCGGCCGCGATCGGCGCGAGCTTGCGGCCCGCGCCCCAAGCCGCCGCCAACAGCGTCGCCAGCCAGTTCGCGTAGGCGGCGTACACGACAAGCACGACGACGGCGACCTTCCATGCGCCGGGCAGGTCGATGTGCGGCCAGAGCAGGCCCAGCAGCACGAGGAACATGCCGTTGAGGACCGCCTCGAGGTGGCTCGACAGCGCCATGCGGGGGTTCGTCAGTGCCGGGACGGCGAACCCGGTGAGCAGGCCGAGCAGGAACAGGACCAGTCCAAGGGTGAACAGCAGAGTCTGCATGGCAGAACCCTATCGGCGCGGCCCGACGGCCGGTCTACCGCCGACGCGACCGCCCAAGCGGCCCAACACTCGCCGCGCCCGACCCTTCGACCCGCCGGCGGGCGGCTGTCGGTTCGCGTACGGCCAGGGCCGGTTGCGCTCCGGCACCGACGACGCCCGCTGCTGTTTGAGCTGCATCCGCAGGTGCCGTCGCAGCTCGTGCAGTTCGGGGTCGGTCCACCGGTTCTGGGACTCGATCGGATCGGCGGTCAGGTCGTAGAGCTCCCATTGATCGTCGAGCGGATCGGTGCGATAGGCCTCGCCGCCAACGCCGTTGGTGGCCAGGTGACGCACCCCGGGCTCGGTCCAGGTGGCCGGGTCGTCGAAGGTGCGGACCAGCTTCCATAGATGCCCGGCGCCGCCCCTGGCCTGCGTGTCGTCCACCCGCACGACCAAACCCTCGAAGTTGGCGGCGACGTGCGCCGGCACCCTGATTCGAAGGGGCGCAGGCGGATTCACGGCCCGACCCAATTGCCGGGCGAACGCCGAGGCGCCGGTGTCGCCTTCGAGCACGTTGTCGCGCGTCATCAGGTAGACGGTTCGGCCGTCGTCCGCCGGCCCCCCGTCCACGACCGGCATCAGGTCACGGCCGGGCAGCGGATGCACCTCGGAGAACGACTCGGCGAGCGCGGCGGCCGTCGCCTCCACGTCGATGCCCGCCGCGCCGAGCAGCGTCGGCACCAGGTCGACATGCGACGTCGGCGCCGAGACCGTGCGCGCCTGCGTCGCATTCTCGCCGACGCGGACGATGACGAACGGCACCCTGGTGGCCTCGTCGTACAGGTTGAACCACTTCTGGTGCAGTCCGCCGTGCGCCCCAAGCAGGTCCCCGTGATCGGAGGTGCGCACCAGGACGGCGTTGCCGGAGCCACCGTCGGTGACCGCGCGGCGCACCCGGTCGATCGGCCCGTCGACCTCGGCATGCAGGCGGTAGTAGAGGTCGCGGTAGCGCTGGGCGTTGCGCTCGTAGCTGCGGCTGACCGCGCCCGCCGGACCGTATCCGGAGTAGTACGCCTCGCGGAAAGCGATCTGGGCGGCCGGCTTTGTCGATAGGTCCTCGTTGGCGGTGGGCGCGGCCGGCACGTGCGGCGGATCCAGGGGGGAGCGCTTCACGGGGCTGCGTCGTACCCATGCCGGGAACAGCACGATGTCGTGCGGGTTGACGAAGCTGGCCACCAGGAGGAACGGGCGCATCGCCGCCGCGTCGCCCGCGCGACGCCGCGCGTAGCGGTCGTCCAGCCACGCGACGACACGATCGGCGATGAGCGGGTCGCGGCGAAAACCGCTGTTAGCCAATCCCGCCCCGTGCGGCTCGGGTCCTACCCATCCGGAGAAGCCGTACGGGCCGAGCGGGTCGGCGTCGAGGTAGCGCCGCACCGCGGCCGGGTCGACGACGCCGTCGTCGTCGTTGGTGGCCAGCGATCCGCCAGTTGTCGGGTCGGGCAGGTCGGCGTGCGAGATGTGCCACTTGCCGTCGTAGTGGGTGTCATAGCCCGCCGCGCGAAACCAGTTGCCCAGGGTCGGCACCTCGCCGGCACGCAGCCAGCGCAGCCGGGAGTCGTCGAATCGCTTGCCGATGCCGTCGGTCTGCGTGACGCCATGCAGATCCGGATACTGTCCGGTGAAAATCGTTGGGCGGCTGGGCACGCACGCCAACGAGCCGGTGTAATGCCGCGTGAAACTGACCCCGTGCTCGTCGAACCAACCGCGTCCTCGCAGCGTCCGCTGGCGCCAGGAGAGCACGTCGGCCGACTCGTACGGCGGCGCCGCACGCTCCTCGTCGGTCATCAGGATGACGATGTCGGGACGGTCAGGCATGCGTGTTCTCCCATCGATGCGCCAGCCCGGCGAGCAACACGGCGGACTGCTTGGCGATGACGCGGAGTGCGGCCCACTCCGCCAGGCGAGCCGGCGGGCCGGCGCCAATCTCGACCGAGCTGGTCAGTGTCACCAGGGTCGCGTCACCGGTTGGGCGCAGCGTCCAGCGATTGACGACCTTGCCCAACCGGGTGGGGAGGCCCTCGATGCGATACGCCAGCGTCGCGGGCGGGTCGAACTCGATGACGCGCTCCACCAGCGCGTTGCGACCCATCTGTACGCGGCGGGTGGTGCCCAACGGCGCGCCGCCGGGGCCGCGGTTCATGACGCACGAGTGGTCGACGTTGTCGGCCCACGAACTCACGGCGCCGAGGTCGGCCAGTACGTCCCAGACCGCCTGCCGCGGCGCCGCTATCGTGCGGCGTCGGCTGATGTCTGCCACCCCGCCATCCAACACCATGGCGGGCCAAGCTTTCAGGCTGTTGCGCGCGAGCAGACGCAGAATCGCATCGCGCGGACCTCGCGCGTGCGATTCTGCGTCTGCTCGGCCGGATGGGGTACCGTAACCTTGTTACTCGGCTGTGACAAGGGGCGAACTCGACGATGGTTAGCGCAGAAGTTGTGACCGGCGAGGCGGATCGCCGCCACGACCGCATCCTCGACGTCGTCGTCGACATCCTGGAAACCGAGGGTTACGACGCCGTGCAGCTGCGGGAGGTCGCGCGGCGCGCGCGGACATCCTTGGCCACCATTTACAGGCGCTATCCGACCCGGGATGCGCTGATCGTGGCCGCCCTCGAGTGCTGGATGGACGAGAACCGATACGCCGGACTGGCAACCCAGGCGCCCGACCCGAACGAATCCCTCTATGACGGCCTCATGCGCGTATTCCGGACGATCTTCGAGCCGTGGGAGCGTCACCCGGACATGCTGAGAGCGTATTACCGCGCGCGTTTTGCACCGGGTGGTCAGCGGCTGGTGAGCCGGGGTCTGGACGCCGTCGTCCCCGCCGCCATGGCCGTACTCGCCGAGGCCGAGCCCGATCTCGTGGCGGACCTCCCCCCAATCGTGTCCAACCTCGCCTACGGCCTGGTGGGGCGTTTTGCCGCCGGCGAGATCGCCATCACCGAGATCTTGTCGACGCTGGATCGCGCGCTGTTTCGCCTGACATCGGGCCACGAGCGGCGGGGGTTCGAGGCGAGGCAGCCGTTAGAGGCAGTGCTCCAAACACCGGCCGGAAATCCGTTTGGCGAGGTGGCTACGGTTAGGGAAACACCGACGAACCGAAGAGACGGTAGATCACCCCATGTATGAACAGGTCAACAGCCACGTGGTGGATCCGGCCGACATCGGCTCCCGCATCGATCCGGTCCTGGCCCGGAGTTGGTTATTGGTCAATGGCGCGCACGCCGACCGCTTCGAGGCCGCCGCGCGTTCCCGCGCCGACATCGTCGTGCTCGACATCGAGGACGCCGTCGCGCCCAAAGACAAGAAGGCCGCGCGCGACAACGTCGTGGGTTGGCTCGACCGCGACAACACCGACTGGGTTCGCATCAACGGCTTCGGTACCCCGTGGTGGGCCGACGATATAGCCACGCTGGCCGGTAGCTCGGTGGGCGGGGTGATGCTGGCGATGGTCGAATCGGTGGACCACATCACCGAGACCGCGAAACGACTGCCCAGCGTGCCGATCGTGGCGCTGGTCGAAACGGCCCGCGGACTGGAGCGCATCACCGAGATCGCCGCGGCCAAGGGCACTTTCCGGCTCGCGTTCGGCATCGGCGACTTCCGGCGCGACACCGGTTTCGGGGAGGACCCCAGCACCCTCGCTTACGCCCGGTCACGCTTCACCATCGCGGCCAAGGCGGCCGGCTTGCCCAGCGCGATCGACGGTCCGACCATCGGCTCCAACCCGCTGAAGCTCATCGAGGCGACGGCCGTCTCCGTGGAGTTCGGGATGACCGGCAAGATCTGCCTGTCGCCGGACCAGTGTGTGGTGGTGAACGAGGGATTATCCCCCTCATCGGACGAAATCGGTTGGGCGAAGGAGTTTTTCGCCGAGTTCGAGCGCGACGGGGGAGAGATCCGCAACGGTTCCGACCTGCCGCGCATTGCCCGGGCCACCAAGATCCTCGAGCTGGCCCGGGCCTACGGCATCGAAGTGTCCGACTTCGAGGACGAACCGGTGCACATGCCCGCGCCGTCGGACACGTATCACTACTAGGCGGCGACTGGATGTCGCCCAGCCGGATCCGGACGGCGCGGATCTATGAAGACGTCGACCCCGACGACGGCCAGCGCGTCCTGGTCGATCGCATCTGGCCGCGAGGCATCCGCAAGGACGACCCACGGGTGGGCATCTGGTGCCAGGATGTCGCGCCGTCGAAGGAACTGCGCGAGTGGTATCAGCACCGGCCCGAAAGGTTCGACGAATTCGCGTCGCGCTACGAGCGGGAGCTCTCCGACAGCGCCGCGCTCGAGGAGCTGCGCACGCTGACCCAGCGCGGCGTCGTGACATTGGTGACCGCCGTTCGCGAGGTGGAGATCAGCCATGCGGCCGTCCTCGCGAGGCTGCTCCAAGGCCGCTGATTCCGCAGGCGGTGAGACGATCGTCAGCCCGAAATGCACCGAACAGATCCAGCATCGCATCGGCCAGAAACCCGCGGGTTGGGCCGATCGCGCGTTGGCGCTCACCGAAGTACGCGGTCAACTTCAGGCATTGCTGGTTCATACCTGCTGCGCGACCCATTGCCCGATCAGCGCGGCGGCCAAGCCGAGCACGACGCTGACTCCGATGTTGGCGAACGCCCAAAGCATCTGGCGCTCCTCGCTGAGCCGCTGGGTTTCCAGCATCCAGGTGGAAAAGGTGGTGTAGGCGCCGACGAACGCGGTGCCGGCCAGCAGGGCCGCATCCCTGGACAGCGCCAGGCCGCCGAGAAACCCGAGCAGGGCGGCGCCGCTGATGTTCACCGTCAGCGTGCCGTAGGGAAACGCCCGGGCCATCCCGCGGGCGACCGCGCGATCCACCAGAAAACGCGATACGGACCCGATGCCGCCGACCAGCAGTACGCCGAGCCAGAGGGCGGCCGTCGTCGCCGTCACGAACGTATCCGCACTCGGCGTACCACCACCGTGGCCAGGTGCACCGCCAGAAATCCCAGCACGATGCTGGTGACGGTGTAGCCGGCGGCCAACGCCCAATGGCCGTGTTCGATCATCTTCAGCGTCTCGACCTGCATCGTCGAGAACGTGGTCAGGCCACCGCACAATCCGGTGCCGAGCAGCGGGCGCCGATAACTCGACAACGGCAGCCGTTCCAGCAGCCGGGTGGTGAAGTAGCCCACCAGGAAGGCGCCCACGATGTTGACGGTGAACGTCGGCCAGGGCCACCGCGCCGGGTCGGGGACGGCCAGCATGCCCAGCGCGGCTCGAGCCAGCGCACCCAATCCCCCGCCGGCGAAAATCGCGGCCAACTCGCGATAGTCGTGGTTTGCCACTCGTCGATTCCCTTCGGTGTGCCGGTGATCGCTTCGCAGCGTAGGGCCTGCGGGCAGAATTGGTACCCATGGTGGCCCACCCGCGTGCCGGTCAACCGGCCCAGCCCGAGGACCTCGTCGACCTGCCCCACCTGGTTACCGCGTATTACGCGGTTGAGCCCGATCCCGACGACATCGCTCAGCAGGTGGTGTTCGGTACCTCGGGCCACCGCGGCTCGGCGCTGGCCGGGGCGTTCAACGAAGCCCACATCCTGGCCATCACCCAAGCGATCGTCGAGTACCGCGGCGCCCACGGCACGACCGGGCCGTTGTTCATCGGCCGTGACACGCACGGCCTTTCGGAGCCGGCCTGGGTGTCGGCGCTGGAGGTGCTTGCCGCCAACGAAGTGGTAGCGGTGGTGGACAGCCGCGACCGGTACACGCCGACGCCGGCGATCAGCCACGCCATCCTCGCCTACAACCGCGGCCGCACCGACGCGCACGCCGACGGGATCGTCGTCACCCCCTCGCACAACCCGCCACCGGACGGCGGCTTCAAGTACAACCCGCCCGACGGCGGTCCGGCGGACACCGACGTCACCAACGCAATAGCCAAGCGCGCCAACGAGATTCTGCGTAATGGTTCGGAAGTGAAGCGGGTGCCTTTGGCGCGCGCGCTGCGGAGCGCCCAGCGCCACGATTATTTGGGCAACTACGTCGACGACCTGCCGGACGTGGTCGATGTCGCCGCGATCCGCCGCGCCGGGGTGCGAATCGGCGCCGACCCGCTGGGCGGGGCCAGCGTGGACTACTGGGGCGAGATCGCGTCCCGGCACCGCCTGGAGCTGACCGTGGTCAATCCGCTGGTCGACGCGACGTGGCGGTTCATGACGCTCGACCACGACGGCAAGATCCGGATGGACTGCAGCTCGCCGGACGCGATGGCCTCGCTGATCGCCAACCGCGACCGCTACCAGATCGCCACCGGCAACGACGCCGACGCCGACCGCCACGGCATCGTCACCCCCGACGCGGGGCTGCTGAATCCGAATCACTATCTGGCGGTGGCCATCGACTACCTCTATACCCACCGGCCGTCCTGGCCGTCTGGTGTCGCCGTCGGCAAGACGGCGGTCAGTTCGTCGATCATCGACCGGGTGGTCGCGGGCATCGGGCGTCGGCTGGTTGAGGTGCCGGTCGGGTTCAAGTGGTTCGTCGATCCCCTGATCGGCGGAACGATCGGGTTCGGCGGCGAGGAGTCGGCGGGCGCGTCGTTCCTGCGGCGCGACGGATCGGTGTGGACCACCGACAAGGACGGCATCATCATGGCGCTGCTGGCCGCCGAGATCCTGGCCGTCACCGGCGCCACGCCGTCGCAGCGGTATGCCGAGCTGGCCTGCGAGTACGGCGCGCCGGCCTATGCCCGGGTGGACGTGCCCGCCGACCGCGAGCAGAAGGCCCGGCTGGCCAAGCTGTCGGCCGATCAGGTCAGCGCCACCGAGCTGGCCGGCGAGCCGATCCTCGCAAAGCTGACCGCCGCGCCGGGCAATGGCGCGCCGCTGGGTGGACTGAAGGTGACGACGGCCAACGCATGGTTTGCCGCACGACCGTCGGGCACCGAGGACGTCTACAAGATCTACGCCGAGTCCTTCCGCGGACCCGAGCATCTGGCCGAGGTCGAAAAGATGGCCCGGGAAGTGGTCAATCGGGTCATCGGGTGAGCGGCAGTGACCAGGGACTTTGAACCCATCTTGACAGTGGTGTAGCTTCGATGGGCACAACTTCTCGGGGCTATGGCGCAGCTGGTAGCGCACCACACTGGCAGTGTGGGGGTCAGGGGTTCGAGTCCCCTTAGCTCCACCGAAAAGCGCGGCTTTCGGCGGACGACGGTTGGCGCTTCGAACCTCGCCAGTGTGTGCATCGCCGCGTGGGGATGGGTGGGAAATCCGTTGTTAGGACGCCATTGGTCGGTTGTGCTCGGCGATGAATCGCTCGAGTTCCGCGACGGAGACAACCGCGTCGGCCGGTGGGGTCGTCGCCTTCTCGACGACCCACTGCCGCATGAGCGTCGTTGCGGGGATGCCCAGGGCGCCGGCTTGCCTGCGCACCTTGTCGACCAATGACTGGGGGAGTCGGATCGACGTCGAGACCATGACCTCGCCGGTGGTGTGGGTGTCCATTTCCGCGTCGGCGAATTCGTTCGCGACGTCGGTGTTGTCGT
This sequence comes from Mycobacterium lacus, assembly GCF_010731535.1. NCBI lineage: Bacteria > Bacillati > Actinomycetota > Actinomycetes > Mycobacteriales > Mycobacteriaceae > Mycobacterium > Mycobacterium lacus. The sequence goes on along the minus strand of NZ_AP022581.1, from coordinate 3,233,667 downwards.
AGTAGTCGCGAAGCTCGTTGAGCTTGTCGTGGTTCATGTCATCGTCCCTTCTCGCGGAACAGGCGCTTTTCGTTTTTGTCATATCCGCGAGCGGTGACGGCGAAGGCCCGACCGTCGGCGGCTTCGGTGACGACCACCAGGAGGTGTCGTCTTGCGCGGCTGGTGCCGAGAATCAGGGTCGTTCGGTCTCGTCCTGCGGTGGTCAACCTTGGTCGGCCGCAGAGCTCTCCTCGCGGCACATCCGACCGATCAGGCACACGTGTGGCTTCGTGACGAGGTCACCACCGCGTACGACGCTGTAGTCGCTGATTATTCGCGTGCCGTCACTGCACAGTCGGCGTGTTCACCACTGGCCGCCGAGGAGACCGGGAGCGCACGCTAATGCGAAGGGCCGGTTGGGCTTTCGGCAACCAGTCTGACGATTGCGTCGGTGAGCGCGGCGGTGCTCAGCGGCGTACCGGTGATGAGCGAGTGCAGCGTGGCGCCGTCGAGAAACACGATGACCGCGTCGGCGGCTCGCCGGCCGATGCGCGGTTCCAGCAGCGCGCATAGACCCTCCTGCCAGAGCCGGGCCAGGCGCTGCAACTCGGGGTGGTGGGTCGCCGCGGCGTAGAGCTCGTTGAGCGCGCGGTGCCGGTCCTGGTCGACCAGGTATTCGGCGGTGAGCCGGGCGAGGGTGCCAGGAAGGTCGTCGTGGTCGTCGAGCTCGCGACGCCACTGCTCGAGCCATTCGGCCGACGCGTTTGCGGCGTGCGCCAGCGCGGCTTCGCGCAGCGCGCCGAGGTCACTGAAGTAGTAGGTCGTCGACCCAACCGGTACGCCGGCCTCCGCGGCGACCCGGCGGTGGGTCAGCTCACCGAGGCCCCGGCGGGCGATCACGCGCCCGGCCGCCTCGACGATCGCCTGCCGGCGACCGGCAGGGTCGCGCGGACGGCGGTCGGGGACAGCGGTCAATGGGCACCGGCCAGGTTCAACGTCACGACGCCGACGATGATCAGCCCGACGCCCACCACCTTCGCCACCGACACCGGCGAGCCGAGGAACAGCACGGCGATCAGCACGATGGCGGCCGTGCCGATTGCCGACCACAACGCATAGGCGACGTCCGTCTGCATGCCGCGCGAGATGGACAGCGCCAGCAGGACGAAAGCAACGGCGTAACCACCCAGGCAGGCCAGGGCGGGCCAGGGTCGGGTAAAACCTTCGGTGCTCTTCAGCAGGCTGGTCGCCACCACCTCCGCGGCGATCGCGCAGAACAGGAGCAGATAGGTCAAGATGCCTCCTTGTGTACGAATGTACATGTACAAACGTACATAACCGAGGCTTGGGCGCAAAATTGGCCGCGACGATCGTCGCCCGCGTCGCGCTCGTCATCCCGAGCGGCCGTCACCCGCCGGCACTCGCGCATGGCCCTGCTCGCCACTTCGGCGGCCGTAACGTTGTGTCGTGAAGGAGAATCTCAACGAGAGCCTCACCCGTTATTCGCCAGCTGTGTTGGGCCTCTTCCGGTTCGTCTACGGCCTGCTCTTCGCCGGGTACGGCTCGATGAACCTCTTTGGCTGGCCGGTAAGTCCGCCGCATGCCGTCGAGTTCGCAGTCTGGCCCGCGTGGTATGCCGGGCTGATCCAATTCGTCGCGGGGTTCCTGATTGCGACCGGCTTGTGGACCCGCGCCGCCGCGTTCATCGCGTCGGGAGAGATGGCGATCGCCTACTTGTGGCAGCATCAACCACACGTACTGTGGCCGATCGGCAATCCCCCGACGGGCAATGGTGGGACTCCGGCGATTCTCTTCTGCTTCGGCTTCTTCCTGCTGGTCTTCACCGGCGCGGGAAGCTACTCGATCGACGCCCTGCGCGCCGCGCGTCCGAGCGCCCGCCCTCGAGCGTGATGCCCGCTTCACCGTCGTCGGAGGCGGGCACGTGGGCCTTCGGGGACTTTGGCCTCTACGCGGGGACCCTCGGCATGGGAGACGATGACGACACCGCCACGAGGAGGCACGGTGATCGAGCTACTGAAGGGCTTTCCGGACAACGTTGCCGCGTTCGCCTGCCATGGGCATGTGACGAAGCACGATTACGACACGGTGCTGATACCAGACTTCGAAGACAGACTGTCTCGCCACCAGAAGGTGCGGATCTACTGCGAGATACCGTCCGATTTCAAGAAGTTCGAGCCGGGCGCGGTTTGGGCGGATACAAAGTTTGGTTTCGGTCATTTCTTCGACTGGGATCGCGCCGCGATGGTCACCGACGTGGAATGGGTGGCGCGTGTGGCGAAATTCAGCGAGTTCTTTCACTTTCTGTGGCCCGGCGAATACCGCACGTTCTCCGACGCTGAAGCCGACAGTGCGCGCGAATGGGTCGCTGAATCCCAACAATAAACCCCCGCCCTTTGGTCATCCGGCTGCTTGAGTCCGTAGTCCGCCGCTGGCTGGGACGACGCAGTGCGGTGGATCAAAGGCCCCGAGCGCCAACCGATCGCGCGGCCGTCGCCGGCAGCTCCTTCCACTGTCTTTGCACCTCCCGCTCCGCGGCGGTGGGAATGAGACCCGACGGCGCGAATCTCATCGACGCCACCGGGTCATCCTCGGTGAGCGGCCTGCCCGCACCACGAATTGCCTTGAACGCCACGATGATTCCCACGGTGAGCACAATGATGACGGCCGTGGCGAAGACCACCGACAGGCTGCCTTGGACGAACGTGTTCCTGATGACGTCGTCGAGCTGGCGGGCGTCGGTCGCCGAACCGAACGCGGTCTTACCCGCGTTTCGCGCCGCCAGATATTGGTAGTGCTGCGTCCAGTAGCCGACCGCGGGATCGCCGGAGAAGATCTTCTGCCAGGACGCGGTGAGCGTGACGGCCAGATCCCACAGCAGCGGAACACCCGGTATCCATGCCCAGTTCAGGCGACCCTTCTTGATGACGACGACGGTGATGACCGTCAGCGCTATCGCCGCCAGCAGCTGGTTGGCGATTCCGAACAGCGGAAACAGGGTGTTGATGCCACCGAGCGGATCGGTGACACCGAGCAGCAGGATGCTGCCCCACGCCGCGACCACCGCCACGCTGCATATCCAGGCGCCGGGGCGCCAGCTCGGGTTGCGCAGCCTGCGCATCGGCCCGCCCAGGTTGCCCAGCGCGTCGGAAACCATGAAACGCGCGGCCCTGGTTCCGGCGTCGACGGTGGTCAAGATGAACAGCGCCTCGAACATGATCGCGAAGTGGTACCAGAACGCTTTGAGGCCGTCGCCGCCGAAAACCCGGTGCAGCATCTCGGACATGCCGAATGCCAGCGTGGGCGCTCCGCCGGTGCGCGACACGATCGACTGCTCGCCCACGCTGGCCGCGGCCTGATCGATCTGTTCGGCGGTCGCCGGGGCTCCCGACAGGCCGAGCCCGTTGACGTAGCGCGCCGCGCCGACCGCGGTGTCGTGGGTCTGGGCCGAGGGCGCGTTGAGCGTGAAATACAGGTGCTGGTCCAGGATCGTCGCGGTGATCAGCGCCACGACGGCGACGAACGACTCGGTGATCATGCCGCCATAGCCGATCAGGCGCATCTGGCCTTCCTTCTCCAGCAGTTTCGGCGTGGTTCCCGACGAGATCAGCGCGTGGAATCCGGACAGCGCGCCGCAGGCCACGGTGATGAACAGGAACGGAAACAGTGAGCCGGCGAATGCCGGCCCGTTGACCTTGGTGGCGAACTGCGAGATCGGGGGCGCGGCGAGGACCGGGCGGGCCACGCACACGCCGATGGCCAGCAGCGCGATGGTGCCGACCTTCATGAAGGTCGACAGGTAGTCACGCGGCGCGAGCAGCAGCCACACCGGCAGCACCGACGCCGCGAAGCCGTAGACGATGAGCAACCACGACAGCGTGACCGGCGAGCGGCTGAACCACGTTGCGCCCCAGGGCGTGTTGGCGACCCAGTTGCCGGCGATGACCGCGACCAGCAGCAGCCCGGCCCCGATCGCCGAGACTTCCGTCACGCGCCCGGGACGCAGGAAGCGCAGGTAGCAGCCCATGAAGAGGGCGATGGGGATCGTCATGGCGATCGAGAACACACCCCACGGGCTCTTTGCCAGTGCCCGCACCACCACCAGTGCCAGCACCGCGATGACGATCGTAATGATGACCGGTACCCCGATCAGTGCGGCCACCCCCGCCGTCGCCCCCAGCTCGTCGCGGACCATCTGGCCCAGCGAACGGCCCCGCCGCCGTGTCGAGATCCACAACACCAGATAGTCCTGCACGCACCCGGCGAACACCGCGCCGACGACGATCCAGATGGCGCTGGGCAAGTATCCCATCTGGGCGGCCAGTACCGGACCAACGAGCGGCCCCGCGCCGGCGATGGCGGCGAAGTGGTGGCCGAATACCACCCGCCGGTCGGTTGGCACGTAGTCGGTGCCGTTGTCGAAGACCTCCGCGGGCGTGGCGTGGTCGTCGCGCGGGCGGACGATCTTCATTTCGATCAACCGCGCATAGAAGCGGAAGGCGATGATGTACGTACAGCCCGCCGCGACCACCAACCAGACGGCGTTCACCGGCTCTGCGCGGACGAACGCGATGATCGCCCAAGCGATGGCGCCGATCACGGCGATCACGCCGAAGACGATCCGGTGCCCGACGGTGATAGGGGAGCGGTCGACGATCGCGACCGGCGGCAGGTCAGGGTCGGTGCGAATGTAGTGGACTGCCACGGCGAAAACCCTACGCGAATGTGAATCTGCCGACGCCGCAACGGCGTGTCGCGTCGTGAGGTTCACAATCGACGTGCGGCCGGTTGTCCGGACGCAGCGCGATCGCCTCTCCGTCGGCCACCAGGGTGTCCACCGGCAGCGCCAGTGCAACCTCCACCACCTCGGGCAGCCGGGCGGTGACGTCGTCAAGGCTGCGGGTGTAGACCGTGACCTGGTCGCCTGCCCGGTGGATCTGTACCCGGGCGCCGTCCAACTTCGCCTCGAAAATTGTTGTGCCGCCGTGACGTTCGAGCGCATCGGCGACGCTCGTCGCGGTCTGCGCCAACATCGCGCCGACCGGCCGGCCCACCCGCAGCGTGAACGCGTGCAGCGCCGCCGCCCCGCCGGACGGGCCCGCCTTCAGACCGCCGCCGCTCGCCGCCGAGCAGTCGCAGCAACGGCGCACCGACAAACGCGCGGAGCGGACACGCTAGCGTTACAGATTGCAGGGATTCTGACAAGCCACGCAACGGAGGTCCGGATGGAGATCAGCGGAAAGAAGGTGGTCGTCATCGGCGGCGCATCGGGGATGGGTCGTGCCAGCGCCGAACTACTGACCGAACGGGGCGCACGGGTGGCCGTGCTCGATCGCGAGGGTTCCGACGGCAAGGCCGTCGCCGAGGGCGTGGGCGGAGCGTTCTATCCGGTCGACGTCACCGACTTCGCCGGCACCGAGGAAGCGTTGCAGGCGGCGGTCGACAACCTGGGCGGCCTGCACGTAACCGTGACCACCGCCGGTGGCGGCATCGCCAAGCGGACGTTGACCAAGTCCGGACCCCATGATCTCGAATCCTTCCGCGCGGTGGTGGATCTCAACCTCATCGCCACCTTCAACATCAGCCGGCTGGCCGCCGCGCACATGGCCAAGAACGAGCCGGAGGATGAGGAGCGGGGCGTCATCATCAACACCGCATCGATCGCGGCCTTCGAGGGCCAGATCGGGCAGGTCGCCTACACCGCCGCGAAGGCGGGAATCGCGGGCATGTGCCTGACGATGGCGCGCGACCTGGGCTCGTTGGGGATCCGGGTGCTCGCGATCGCGCCGAGCCTGTTTCTGACGGGGTTGACCGCCATGGTTCCCGACGAGATGGCGGCCACGCTGGTCAAAGACGCGGCCTTCCCCAAGCGGTTGGGCCGCCCGATCGAGTACGCCAAGCTGGTCGCCGCGATCGTGGACAACCCGATGCTCAACGGCCAATGCCTGCGACTGGACGCGGGACAACGGTTCGCGCCCAAATAGCGGGCTCCGGCGGCCAGCTGGTCACGCTCGCACATTAAGTACACTCTTTAGGCGAACCGGACCGACGACGATGCGGGCCGGGTAGCCGCGCGAGGAGGGCCCGAATGGGTATTGCGCTGACCGACGACCATCGCGAACTTGCCGAGGTGGCGCGGGCGTTCCTGACCTCACAGAAGGCGCGCGCGGAGGCGCGCGCCCTGCTCGACGCCACCGACGAGGCCCGACCGCCCTTCTGGCCGAACCTGGTCGAGCTCGGCTGGCTCGGTCTACACATCGACGCGGAGCACGGCGGCTCCGGCTACGGATTGCCCGAACTCGTGGTGGTGGTCGAAGAACTCGGCCGCGCGGTGGCGCCCGGACCGTTCGTGCCGACGGTGATCGCCTCGGCGGTGATCGCGAAAGAGGGCGGCGCCGATCAAAAGGCGCGGCTGCTCCCGGGACTGATCGACGGAACCGTCACCGCGGGCGTCGGCCTGGACGGCCAAGTGCGGGTCAAAGACGGGGTCGCCGACGGCGAGGCCGGGGTCGTGCTCGGCGCGGGACTCGCGGAACTGCTGCTGATCGCGGCCGGCGACGACGTGCTGCTGTTGGAGCGCGGGCGCGCAGGCGTCTCCGTGGACGTGCCGGACAACTTCGACCCGACCCGGCGCTCCGGACGTGTCCGCCTGGAAGGCGTGAGTGTGGCCGCCGACGACATCCTGCCGGGGGCGCGGGAATCGGCCTTGGCCCGCGCGCGGACACTGCTAGCGGCCGAGGCGGTAGGTGGGGCGGCCGACTGTGTCGATGCCGCCGTCGGCTATGCCAAGGTGCGCCAGCAATTCGGCCGCGCCATCGCCACTTTCCAAGCGGTGAAGCATCATTGCGCCAACATGCTGGTCGCGACCGAGTCGGCGGTCGCGGCGGTGTGGGACGCGTCCCGCGCGGCGGGCGAGGACCCATCGGAGGACGAAGCCGAATTCCGGCTGGCCGCCGCGGTGGCGGCGGCGCTGGCGTTTCCTGCCTACGCGCGCAATGCCGAACTCAACATTCAGGTGCACGGCGGCATCGGATTCACCTGGGAGCACGACGCGCATCTGCATCTGCGCCGGGCGCTGGTGATCGCGGGGTTGTTCGGCGGTGACGCGCCGGCCGCGGATGTCTTCGCGCGCACCGCGGCGGGCGCTACCCGGCAAAACAGCCTGGACCTGCCGCCCGAGGCCGAAGAACTACGCACCCGGATCCGTGCCGACGCCGCCGAGATCGCCGCCCTGGACAAGCGGGCGCAGCGCGACAAGCTGATCGAGACGGGCTACGTGATGCCGCACTGGCCCAGGCCGTGGGGTCGCGCCGCCGACGCCGTGGAGCAGTTGGTGATCGAGGAGGAGTTTCGCGCGGCGGGCATCAAGCGACCGGACTACTCAATCACGGGATGGGTGATCCTTACCCTGATCCAGCACGGAACCGAATGGCAAATCGAAAGATTCGTCGAGAAGGCGCTGCGCCAGGAGGAGATCTGGTGCCAGCTGTTCTCCGAGCCCGACGCCGGGTCGGACGCGGCGTCGGTCAAAACCCGTGCGACCCGGGTGGATGGCGGCTGGAAGATCAACGGGCAGAAGGTGTGGACCAGTGGCGCGCAATACTGCGCGCGTGGTCTGGCCACCGTGCGCACCGACCCGAATGCGCCCAAGCACGCCGGCATCACCACCGTGATCGTCGACATGAAGGCACCCGAAGTCGAGGTGCGGCCGCTGCGCCAGATCACCGGCGGCTCGGAATTCAACGAGGTGTTCTTCAACGACCTGTTCGTCCCCGACGAGGACGTCGTCGGCGCGCCCAACGCCGGGTGGACGGTGGCGCGCGCAACGCTGGGCAACGAGCGAGTCAGCATCGGCGGCAGCGGATCTTTTTATGAGGGTCTGGCGATGAAGCTGGTGCAGCTGGTGCAGCAGAGGCCAGGCCGGTTGGCGGGTGCGGAAATTCGGGTCGGATCCTTCCTCGCTCAGGATCACGCGCTGCGGCTGCTGAACCTGCGCCGCGCCGCCCGCAGCGTGGAGGGAGCGGGCCCGGGCCCGGAAGGCAACGTCACCAAACTCATGCTCGCGGAGCACATGATCGAGGGCGCGGCGATTTCGGCGGCGCTGCTGGGGCCCGAGATCGCGTTGGTCGACGGACCGGGCGCGGTCGTCGGTCGGATGGTGATGGGCGCCCGCGGCATGGCGATCGCCGGCGGCACCTCGGAGGTGACCCGCAACCAAATCGCCGAGCGGATTTTGGGCATGCCCCGCGACCCGCTGATCAACTAGGTGGCGCGAGCAGACGTAAAAGCGCCCCAAAAGGGCGCTTTTGGGGTGCTTTTACGTCTGCTCGCGCCACTAAGCCGGGGCGAACAACGGCGCGCCACCGGCGCCCCGTTCGGGCCGGATGTTGACGGGCATCCCGCACGTCACCGTTTCCGGTTCGCAGCCAACGATATTGGCGGCCACCCGCAGCCCGCTCTGCTCGGCGAGCTCCACGATGGCGATCACGTACGGCACGGGAATGTCGGGATTGTACGGGTGGTAGTTGATCGTGTAGGTGAACACCGTGCCGCGCCCGGACACCGGTCGCGCCACGAGCGGGCCGCCGCAGTCGCGGCATTCGCCGGTCGCCGGATGCACCCAGCGTGCGCACGCGTCGCAGTGCTCGATGAGCATCGGCGTGGGCGGCTCGGCTGGCACGGCCAATACAGTACACTCTATTTGTTACCGCTGTAAGCAGCGGGTTTGGCCTTACGGGCGGTACGGATGAGGTACTTCGAGAAGGACGCGATCCTGTCCGGCATCGGCATCTCGCGCATCGGCCGTCGCACCGGCATCCCGGGTCTGGAGCTGACGATGGAGGCGGTGCGAGCCGCCATCGCGGACGCCGGCTTGGTCGCGGCCGACATCGACGGCGTCGCGACCCTGGGCGACACTCCCTCCGAACACGTCAATGCCGAATTGCGGATCGTCGCCGCGGACTGCGGCAGCGGGTTCGGCACTGGCGGCTTGCTGAGCCCGGTGATGTCGGCGTGCCGTGCGGTCGCCGAGAGGCGCGCTCGTCACGTGGTGGTCTATCGGACGATTCACATGCTCGGCGGCACGGTCCCGGTGAAACCCCAGGGCAATGCCCGCGCCCCGGCGCTTGCGCGCATGTTCGAGACGCGGCACGGCGCACCACGGCCCGCCGTCGGTGCGATGGACGATGTCAACGAACTGGTTGCGGCCCAGGCCTACTCGGCGGCGAACTGGCTGGCGCTGAACTGCCGTCGCCACATGGAGTTGTACGGAACCACCAAGGAGCAACTGGGCTGGCTGGCCCTCAATGCCAGGCGCAACGCCGCATTGAATCCCCGTGCGGTCTACCGCGATTCGCTGACCATGGCCGATTATCTGGGCGCGCGGCTGGTTTCGACGCCGTTCGGGTTGCTGGACTGCGATGTACCGATCGACGGCTCGATCGCGGTGGTGGTATCGAACGCGGTATACGCGCGAGACTGCCCGCACCGCGCCGTGGCGGTGGAGGCGGTCGGCGGGTCCGATGGTGCCGGTGGCTGGTTTCACCGCGACGACTATCCCAAAATGGCGATGTCGGATGCGGCGGCGCAGATGTGGTCGCGAACGCAGTTGACGCCCGCCGACCTTGACGTCGCGCAGCTGTACGACGGATTCACATTTCTGGCGATCGCGTGGCTGGAAGCCCTCGGAATATGCGGCGACGGCGAGGGCGGCCCATTCGTCGAGGGCGCCGAACGGATCGCCCGCGACGGGCAACTTCCGCTGAACACCTACGGCGGCCAACTTTCGGCCGGTCGGATGCACGGCTACTGGGCGCTGCACGAAGGGTGCCTGCAGTTGCGCGGTGAGGCGGGAGAGCGGCAAGTGTCCCGGCGCCCCGAGGTCGCGGTGGTTTCTGTGGGCGGCGGTCCCGTCGCGGGTTGCATGTTGCTCACATGTTGAGCCCTCGATGAGTTTCGACGCGGACATCGCGCGGACGGACAAACGAGCATCGCAGGTCGCCCGTCGCATTGAGGCCGATATCGTGCGGCGCGGCTGGAACGTTGGGGAATCACTGGGCTCGGAGCACGCGCTGCAAGAACGCTATGGCGTGAGCCGATCGGTGCTGCGGGAAGCCGTTCGCCTTGTCGAGCACCATCAGGTCGCCAGGATGCGTCGCGGGCCGAACGGGGGGCTGCTCATCTGCGAACCCGATGCCGGCCCCGCGACCCGCGCCGTCGTCATCTACCTCGAATACGTCGGCACTACCATCGAAGAACTGCTCGACGCGCGCCTGGTGCTCGAGCCCCTGGCGGCCTCGCTTGCCGCCGAACGGATCGACGAGGCGGGCATCGAGGCGCTGCGAGCGGTGTTGCTTGCGGAGGAACGCCGGAAGCAGGCGTCGGCCGACGAGTTCCACATCGCGCTGGCCAAGCGCTCGAAAAATCCTGTCCTACAACTGTTTATCGAAGTGCTGACGAGCCTCACCAGGCGTTATGCCCTGCAGTCGCGGACAGACTCGGCGACCGAGGCTGTCGAGGCGGACCGGATGCGCAACGACCACTCCCACATCGTCGCCGCCGTCACCGCCGGTGATGCGGCACGGGCCAAGACTCTCAGCGAGCGGCATGTGGAAGCGGTGACCGCCCGGCTGCGGCGCCATCGCCCCGGCGACAAGACGGCCAGCCCGCGGCGGGCACGTGAGTCGCGGGGTGTATCGCGGCTCAATAACGAGGCTCCCCGAGGCAAGCTCGCCGAGGTGTTGGCCGCCACCATCGGCGACGATATCGCCGCCTGCGGATGGCGAATCGGTTCGGTCTTCGGCACCGAAGCGGCGTTGCTGGAACGCTACCGGGTGAGCCGTGCGGTGTTGCGGGAAGCGGTGCGGCTGCTCGAATATCACTCGATCGCGCAGATGCGCCGGGGGCCTGGCGGCGGGCTGATCGTGACAAAGCCTCAGGCGCAGGCCAGCATTGACACCATCGCGCTCTACCTGCAGTACCGCAGGCCGGGGCGCGAAGACCTACGCTGCGTGCGGGATGCCATCGAGATCGACAGCGTCACCAAAGTCGTTGCCAAGGTTGGCAACCGGCGCACCGAGTCCGACGTGGCGGCCTTTCTTGACACCCATGGTCGTCCGACGGACCTCGCGTTCGGCGAAAACCCTCGAGAATCTGCCGGCGATGTGCGCACGGCATCCCTTGAGGAGTTCCGGTTCCATGTGGGGCTGGCACAGCTGGCCGGCAACGCGCCGCTGGACCTGTTCCTTCGGATCATCGTCGAGTTGTTCCGACGGCACTGGTCCAGCACCGGCCAGGCACTGCCCACCTGGAGCGACGTTATCGCCGTTGAGCGGGCGCACCAGAAGATCGTCGAGGCGATCAGCGCCGGTGACGACAGCCTAGCCCGCTACCGCCTCCGTCGCCATCTAGACGCCGCTGCTTCGTGGTGGCTATAGGACGCGAGTCTGGTCGTCGTGTCGGCGCACCATTCGCGCATAGCGAACGCTGGTCCGGGGTATGTGGATACGAGAGTGAGCGCCGGTCCAGCAGGGGTCGGCATGGGGACCAAACGCGGGAGCACCCACATGACCACGAGCACGGAAGCCGAGCAACGAGGCTTTGTTCACTCCGCGCTGTTTTACCAATCCCAGCGGGAGTACCTGGACTTCGTGACGCGCTTCGTGGTCGACGGCTTGGAGATTGATGAGCCGGTGCTGGTCGCCGTGCCAAGCGACAAGCTGGCGTTGCTGCGCGGCGAATTGTGGCGCGCGCGCGGTGTCCCCACAGCCGAATTGCATTTGGCCAACATCGCGGAGGCCGCCCGCAACCCCAGCCGATTTCTGGCGATCGAGGCTGACTTCGTTGAGCGATACCCCGATCGACGGGTGCGCATTGTCAGCCAACTGGTCTGGCCCGGCCGCACCCCCGATGAGTCTCTGGTCTGCGTGCAGCATGAGGCCTTGATCAACGGGGAGCTCAAAAACCAGAACGTGATGGGGTTGTGCCTCTACGACGCCGGCCGACTGGATGAGGATGTGCTGGAAGGCGCCCGCACCACCCACCCGCTGTTGTGGAAGCGCGGATCGGTGTATCGCAGCGCCGAGTACTCGCCCGAGCACGCCCTGGCGCGCTGCAACCAGCCGCTGACAACCAACCCGGGGGCCGTGACATATACCGTCAGGCAGACCGCCGACCTCCGTCCGGCGCGGTCGTTCGCCGTCAACTACGCCGACTGGGTTGGACTATCGCAGGACGGCATCGACGAGCTGCAATTGATCGCCACCGAGCTGGCCAGCAACAGCTTGCTGTACACCAATGGAGCGTGCCGGCTGGCCTTCTGGCGGCATGAGGACCATGTGGTGTGTGAGGCGCGCGACGGCGGACGATTCGATGATCCGGCCGTCGGTCACCGGCGTCCGGGCGCCGGTGGCACGGCCAGCCGTGGACTGTTTCTGGTCAATGCCATGGCCGATCTGGTGCGCACTCACACCACGACAACAGGCACGACGATCCAGGCATACATTCGGCTTGAACCGTCGCGAGAGTCGACCGGATGACACGCGAGCCCGGATGCCGGCGAGGAGTTGTGCCGGTGCGGCCGGCGGGCGGGCGACCCTAGCGGGGCACTCCCATCTCGGGGCTGGGAACTTGGGGAATCTTTGCCGCACAGCCGGTCGCCAGCGTCGCGAACGCGGCGATCAGCGCCGCGGCCACCATGCCAACAGTGCGGGCCTTGCTGCTCTTTTTAGTCGTCATCTGTCGCGCCTTTCTTCGCTCGTCGATGGGCGTGGTTTTGCAACGACACTGCCTGCCGATGCTATCGCCGTCACCGTGGGCGGCGGGTTGTTTTGCAGTTTCTTGGCGGGCTGGGCGCCGCTGGGACCTGACCGAAGTTGGATCCATTACGACAGCCGCCGACGGCCATCGCGTCCCGAGGCATGAATCGGACGTGACGCATCGGTTCAGCCCGCCGGGAGCGCCCGCGAGTTCGGTCCCCGATGCCCTTTGCCGAAGGGCGTCACCGGCCTCGCGGCGGTTCCCGACGGGTCGCCCGTACCCGGCCGTATCCGGCGTAGCTCGGCTAGACGCCAGTGTGCAGGGGTACCACGATCCCGGCGCCCGGCGCCAGCGCGCGCAGCTCGGGCACCGGGCCGGGCGTGCGTTGGGCCGCGCAGCCCGCCGCTAGCACCGCGAACACCGCGCCGAGCGCCGCGATCAGCATCCGAACAGTTCGCATCCCCTTGCCGGCATTTGTCGCGCTCATCGATCGAGCCTTTCGTTTGCTGGTTCACACCGGTTGTGCGATTTCTACCGCCACCAGATGCTATCGCCATCGAGCAACGCCGCGCGCTGTTTTCGCCAGTTGAGGCGCTGAAAGCCGAGCAGTCGCAAAAGCACCCAATTCCGTGCCGGAATGGGTGCTTTTGCGACTGCTCGGCACAAATCAGAGCGGGCGCAGGACTATCGGCATTCCGTCCTTCGGGACCGGCATGCCGCTGTAGTCCCAGCGCGGTTTATAGCCGGGCCGGGCGAGTTCCAGCCGGTAGCGGCGCAGCAGCCGGTGCAGGATCGTCTTGATCTCCAATTGGCCGAACACCATCCCGATGCACTTGTGCGCGCCGCCGCCGAACGGCGTGAACGCGTAACGGTGCCGCTTGTGCTCGTTGCGTGGCTCGGTGAACCGCTCCGGGTCGAATTTCATCGGGTCCGTCCAGATCTCCGGCAGACGGTGATTCATCCCGGGATACGCGATGACATTGGTGCCCTTGGGTAGGTAGTAGCCCAGCAGGTCGGTGTCCCGCACCGTCTGGCGCATCGCCCACTGCACCGGCGTGACCAACCGGATCGACTCGTTCATCACCAGATCGAGCGACTCCAGCTTCTCGAGCGATTCGATGTCGAGCGGGCCGTCGCCGAGGCGGTCCGATTCGTCGCGGCAGCGCTGCTGCCACTCCGGGTGGGCCGCCAGGTGGTACACCATCGTTGTGGCCGTCGACGTCGACGTGTCGTGGGCGGCCATCATCAAGAAGATCATGTGGTTGACGATGTCCTCGTCGGAGAACCGGTTGCCGTCCTCGTCTTCGGTCTGGCACAACACCGTCAGCAGGTCGTCACCTTTCTGCCCGCGGCGCTCGCTGACCCGTTCCGCGAAATAGTTCTCCAGCAGCGCACGCGCCCGCAGCCCACGCCACCAGGTGAACGGCGGCACGCTGGTGCGGATGACCGCGTTGCCGGCGCGGGTCGTGGTCGTAAACGCCTTATTCACTTTGGTGACCAGCTCGTGGTCGGTGCCGGGCTCATGGCCCATGAACACCATCGAGGCGACGTTGAGGGTGAGCCGCTTCATCGCCGGATAAAGAAGGAAGCGCGCGTCGTTTGCCACCCAGTCCTCGACGATCACCTGCGACACCACCGCGTCCATGTGCTCGACGTACCCCGCCAACCGGGACCGGACGAATGCCTCCTGCATGATTCGCCGGTGGAATAGGTGTTCTTCGAAGTCGAGCAGCATCAGCCCGCGGCGGAAAAACGGGCCGATCACCGGGACCCAGCCCTGCTGCGAGTAGTCCTTGTTGCGGTTGGAGTAGATCTCCTGAGCGGCGTCGGGGCCCAACGCCGCGACGGCCGGCAACACCGGCGAGTCCCCGAATATGACCGGACCCTGGGTCTGGTATAGGAACAGCAGATAGTCCGGCCCGCCGCGCAACATCTCGATGAAGTGCCCGAGGATCGGCAGTCCCGCGTCGCCGACGACTGGCTTGAGCCCGCTGCCCGGGGGCGGCTCGGCCAGCGTCTTCTCCGGGAAGTGGGTGTTTCGCAGCCGGCGTTCGACAAGGCCCATGCCGGGGAAGTTGTTGAACGACGGGGTCAATCGACGCTGGGCTTGGTCAAGAAGGTACGCCGGGGTGCTGATCGTCGCCATTGGCGCTCCTAAACGGTTGTGGCAGCCGTCACTACAAATTATCCTTCGGACCAACTTGACGACTGTCAAGTTTTCTTTTTCGGGCGCAGTGGTGCATCGTCATGGGGTGATCAACAGCGTGAACGGCAACGTCGCCAACGAACGGCGGACCGCGCCGGCAATGAGGCGGCGCGGTGATCGGCAAAGGCAAGCGATCTTGCAGGCGGTGCGTGAATTGCTGCAGGAGAGACCGTTCGCGGAGCTGTCGGTCAGCACGATCAGCAACCGAGCCGGGGTAGCTCGATCCGGTTTCTACTTCTACTTCGACTCCAAATATTCGGTGCTCGCCCAGATCCTGGCGGAGGCCGCCGAAGAACTCGAAGAACTCACGCAGTATTTCGCCCCCCGTCAGCGGGGGGAGTCACCCGAGGAGTTCGCCAAGCGGATGGTCGGCAGCGCCGCCGCCGTCTACGCGCACAACGACCCGGTGATGACGGCTTGTAACGCCGCCCGCCACACCGATATGGAGATCCGCGACATTCTCGAGCGGCAGTTCGACGTGGTGTTGCGCCAGATCGTCGGCGTGGTGGAGGCCGAGATGAAGGCCGGGACCGCGCACCCGATCAGCGAGGACCTCCCGACACTGATCCGGACCCTGGCCGGCACCACCGCACTGATGCTGACCGGCGACCCCCTCCTGGTCGGTCGCGACGATGACATGGAGCGCCGCGTGCGGGTGCTCGAGCAGATGTGGCTCAACGCGCTGTGGGGCGGCTCGCCTAAGGACTGATGGGGCGGCTGATCCCGTAGGTATCGTCACGGCTATGGCGCAGACGGCATCGGGGCGGTATTTCGCGGCAAAGCGGTGTTTACTCACCGGCGCGGCCAGCGGCATAGGCCGCGCCACCGCCTTGCGGCTCGCCGAGCACGGTGCCGAGCTCTTCCTGACCGACCGCAACGCCGACGGTCTCGAACTCACCGTGGCCGACGCCCGCGCGCTGGGCGCGCGGGTGCCCGCGCATCGAGCTCTCGATGTTTCCGTCTACCACGACGTCGCCTCGTTCGCGGCCGACATCCACACCCGCTATCCCAGCATGGATGTCGTGATGAACATCGCCGGCGTATCGGCCTGGGGCACCGTTGACCAGCTCACCCACGAGCAGTGGAGCAATATCGTCGCCATCAACCTGATGGGGCCCATCCATGTCATCGAGGCGTTCATTCCGCCGATGGTGGCGGCCGGCCGGGGCGGGCATCTGGTCAACGTGTCGTCGGCGGCTGGGCTGGTCGCGCTGCCCTGGCATGCGGCCTACAGCGCCAGCAAGTACGGGTTGCGCGGGCTGTCCGAGGTGCTGCGCTTCGACTTGGACCGGCACCGCATCGGGGTGTCGGTGGTGGTGCCCGGCGCGGTGAAGACCCCGCTGGTCAATACCGTCGAGATCGCCGGTGTCGACCGCGACCACCCCAAAGTGGCCCAATGGTTCGAGCGCTTCGGCGGTCATGCGGTGTCGCCGGAACGGGCGGCCGACAAAATCCTGGCCGGCGTCGCGAAGAACAGGTACCTGATCTACACGTCGGCAGACATCCGGGCGCTGTACGCCGTCAAACGGGTGGCCTGGTGGCCCTACAGCGCGGTGATGCGCCGGGTCAACGTCTTCTTCACGCGCGCACTTCGGCCCAGCCCGGCGACGATGCGGTCCGCGGAGCGGACCGAGGAGGAGCTGGGCTAGTGAAACCCAGCCCGGCGACGATGCGGTCCGCGGAGCGGACCGAGGAGGAGCTGGGCAAGTGAAACCCAGCCCGGCGACGATGTGGTCCGCGGAGCGGACCGAGGAGGAGCTGGGCAAGTGAAACCCAGCCCGGCGCCAACCCGAACCTAATTGGGCATTTCGAGGTCCAGCCGCACACCGAGTAACCGGACCGGCCGATCCAACTCGAACAGGTGCAGGACCCGCAGGGCGGCGGCGGTGACGACATCCGGATCGGTGGTGGGCGCCGGAAGTTTGCGCATCTTGGTGCGGGTGTAAAACGTCGCCGTGCGCACGGTCACTGCCACCCGGGTGACGATCCGCCCCGAAGCCACCACGTCGTCCAGCGTTCGCTTCGCCAATTCCGTTACCGCGGATTCCATTTCGGCACGGTCGGTGAGATCGCGCGGGAAGGTGACGACGTGGCTGCGGGAGCGCGGCACCCACGGCTGCGCCGTGACGCCGGCGTCGCCGCCACCCTTGGCGAGCAGCAACAGCCACAAGCCGGTGCGTGGGCCGAACGTGGATGTCAGCAACTCGGCGTCGCTGCGCGCAAGCTGCCAGACCGTGGTTATCCCAAGGGCTGCGAGCTTTTTCGCCGTCTTTGGACCCACCCCCCACAGCGCGTCGACCGGACGCTCTGCCATCACCGTCAACCAGTTCGCGTCGGTGAGCACGAAGATTCCGGCTGGCTTCGCGAAGCCGGTGGCGACCTTGGCCCGCTGCTTGTTGTCGCTGATGCCGATCGAGCAGGACAACCCGGTTTCCGACATGACGACGGCGCGGATCAGTTCGGCGACCTCGGTGGGGTCCACAGGATCGTCCACCCCGACGTAGGCCTCGTCCCAGCCCCACACCTCGACTGGATGTCCGAGGTCACGCAACAAACCCATCACCTGGTCGGACGCCGCGTCATAGGCGGCCGGATCCGAGGCCAAGAAGGTGGCGTTGGGGCAGCGACGGGCGGCGGTGCGCAGCGGCATGCCTGCGTGCACTCCGAATTCGCGGGCCTCATACGAGGCGCAGGTGACGACCTTGCGCGGTTCGGTTGGGTCGCCGCTGCCACCGACGATGACCGGCAGCCCCGCCAATTCGGGGTGGCGACGCAGCTCGACCGACGCCAAGAACTGGTCCAGGTCGACATGGAGGACCCAACGCGGCGTCGACAAAGGCTCGGGCATGGCCGGGGTCCTCACCGCCCGCACAGCTTGCGGGCCAGGCTTTTCCAGGCGTCCCCCAACGTCTCCACCGTGTGGCCGCCGACGTTGAGTTGATGCTCGACATAGTCGGCATCGAGCAAGGCCAACAGGGCGTCGGTCTGGGCATCAAGATCGCCGGTGGTGTGCGCGGAGGCCAGCAGCACCCGCACGTGTGTGCGCTGCACCGCCGCGGCCGGTCCGTAGCGGGTGCGCGGATCGCGGTTGGCCGCCGACAGAAGCGCGTGATGGGTGTGGACGAAGCGGATCCGCTCGCGGCCGAACGCCACCAGCCGGTCCAGCGGCGGCGCATCCGGGCCCAGCGGCGGCGGGCCGAACAGAAATGCGTGCTGACTGGCGCGTTCGTCCTCGTCCAGCAACACCATCATCAGACCGGCGCGGCTGCCGAACCGGCGGAACAGTGTGCCCTTGCCCACCCCGGCGGCCGCGGCGACGTCATCCATGGTGACGGCGTCGGCGCCGCGTTTTGCGACCAGGCTGCGGGCGGCCTCCAGTAACAGCGCCCGGTTGCGCGCGGCATCGCCTCGCTCGGTCGGAGGCTGCCGCGGAGCGGACACGGGCAACTCGCCCAACCGCTCGGCACCGCTCACACCTGCACTCTAACGGGCCGGAATAAATCGGACTAGAGTCCGGTTTCGTGTGGGAAGATGTAGACCAACAACCGAAGGGAACGAGCCAGTGGCAGAGAGCAAGTCCGACATTAAGGTCTTGGCGTTAGTGGGCAGCCTGCGCGCGGCGTCGATCAACCGCCAGATTGCCCACCTGGCCGCGGCGGTCGCTCCGGACGGCGTCACCATCACAGTGTTCGAGGGGCTGGGCGATCTCCCGTTCTACAACGAGGACATCGACGATGCGGTCAACAGCGCCGTCGAGCGGCCACCTGCCCCGGTCGCGGCGCTACGGGCCGCGGCGGCCGACGCCGATGCCGCTCTGGTGGTCACCCCGGAGTACAACGGCAGCATTCCCGCGGTCATCAAGAACGCGATCGACTGGCTCTCACGCCCGTTCGGCAACGGCGCGTTGAAGGACAAGCCGTTGGCGGTCATCGGCGGGGCCCTGGGCCGGTACGGCGGGGTGTGGGCGCACGACGAGACGCGCAAGTCGTTCGGGATCGCCGGGAGCCGGGTGATCGACGCGATCAAACTTTCGGTACCGTTCCTGACCCTGGACGGCAAGGCGCCGGCTGAAAGCGCCGAGCTCGCGGCGAAGGTGGGCGACGTGGTCGGCAAACTCGCCGCCGAGGTCGGCTGAGCAGGCGGTCGATGCGGCCCGAATCTTAGTCAGGCTGGCGCCTCTCGACGGCGATCTCGGCGAGCAGTGCGGCCGTCACACCGAACGCGAAGTACAGCGCTGGCAGCCATGGCGCCACCCCAAACAGTGCGTTCGAGTCGGCGGCGTACCTGAACACCCCGGCCCCGGCGAGGACGGCTTCGAACAGCGGGCCGCCGGTCGCGGCGAGCAGGCCGCACACCGCGCCGGGGCCGTCACCCAGGACGCACCAGGTGATGATCGCGAGGGCGAAGATGAGCACGTTCGTCGGGACCGCGGGCGCCGAGTGCACCAAGGCGGTGACGACGTAGGTGGCGAGCACCGCTGTCACTGCGGCGAGTCCCTGGCGCGCGCTGACAGTGGCACGCGGTGCGGGCAGGTGCAGCCGCAGCTCGGCCAGCGAGACGGTCGCGGACGCGACGAGCAAGGGGAACCAGATCGGGCTGCTCCACACGTACGGAACCGCGTGGGCAAGGTATTCGGTAGTGCCGGTGACGACATGACTGTGATCGCCGATCAGTGCCGCCAGCGCTCCCAGCGCGAACAGGAAGACGACTTCGGGCACACGCAGCTTCATGAGGCGCACGGTACTTGATCGACGCCAGAGCCTGGGCCGCGACCGGTCGGTTTGCTAGCGCCGGGCCGCGGTGTCGGCCGCGGCCGGCTGGTCAGCAGCACTGTCGGTGGCCGGTGATATACCGATGCGCATCGACATCCCCGGCGGATGTTGTGATCTGCGACACGCCGAGGCGGTACCGAACACAGGCTTACGACCAGGGAATTTCAGAAATGTTATTCAGAACATCTTGTACCTCTTCTTCTTGTCACCCACTAGGTGTAGTGTTTCGAGCACCGGCAGCTCCCAGGTTCACCGAGTCGGCCAGGCCCGGTGAGCTTTCCTGGAATCGGCATCGCAGGTCTATCGACCAGGCGGCCGCGCGACGGGATTTTTGGGGGTTGGCGGGTCGCTGAACTAGAGCGCACATGTATTACCCGAGTAGTTGCCAGTCCGTGATAAGTTCCCATCTTCCGCAAAGGAGCGGCATCCGCGATGAGCATCACCGTGTACGCCAAGCCGGCATGCGTGCAATGCACCGCCACCTACAAGGCGCTGGACAAGCAGGGCATCGCCTACGAGAAGGTCGACATCAGCCTGGACTGCGAGGCTCGGGACTATGTGATGGCGCTGGGGTACCTGCAGGCTCCCGTCGTGGTGGCAGGGAACGACCATTGGTCGGGCTTCCGGCCCGATCGGATCAAGGCGCTTGCCGGGGCCGCGCTGACCGCGTAGCGCGGCAGACGGTCAGTCAGGAGGATTGCGGTGCCATGGAGGTCAATGGGCGCAACCTCGTGTATTTCTCCAGCGTGTCGGAGAACACCCATCGCTTCGTGCAGAAGCTGGGTGTTCCCGCCACGCGGATACCGTTGCACGGCCGGATCGAGGTCGACGAGCCGTACGTGCTGGTGGTGCCCACATACGGCGGTGGCCGGGCTAACCGGGATCTCTCGGATCTTCGGACCGGACGTCATGTCCCTAAACAGGTGATCGCCTTTTTGAACAACGACCACAATCGAGCGCTGCTGCGCGGTGTGATCGCGGCCGGCAATACCAACTTCGGCGCGGAGTACTGCTATGCCGGCGACGTTGTCGCCCGCAAGTGCGGCGTTCCGTACCTCTACCGCTTCGAAATGATGGGCACCGCGGACGACGTCGCCGCCGTCCGCGAGGGCCTAACGAACTTTTGGGCTGACTTCTGGAAGGAACAGACGTGCCACCAACCGTCACAGCTGCAGAGCCGGTAACTACCGGCGCGCACGCGCTACCCGGCGAGACGGACTACCACGCGCTCAACGCGATGCTGAATCTGTACGACGCGGACGGCAAGATCCAGTTCGACAAGGACCGTGAGGCGGCGCACCAGTACTTCCTGCAGCACGTCAACCAGAACACGGTCTTCTTCCACAACCAGGACGAGAAGCTCGACTACCTGATCCGCGAGAACTATTACGAGCGTGAGGTTCTCGACCAGTACTCGCGCAACTTCGTCAAGACGCTGCTGGATCGCGCGTATGCCAAGAAGTTCCGGTTCCCGACGTTCCTCGGCGCGTTCAAGTACTACACCTCCTACACGCTGAAGACCTTCGACGGGAAGCGCTACCTCGAGCGCTTCGAGGACCGCGTGGTCATGGTGGCCCTGACCCTGGCCGCGGGCGACACCGCGTTGGCCGAGAAGCTGGTCGACGAGATCATCGACGGCCGGTTCCAGCCGGCCACCCCGACTTTCTTGAACTCGGGCAAGAAGCAGCGCGGTGAGCCGGTGAGCTGCTTCCCAGCTGGAACTCCGGTGGATACCTCCGAAGGACCGAAGGCGATCGAGACTCTGCAGGCGGGTGACCGGGTGCTCTCGCACGATGGGGCCTATTCTGTCGTGGAAGCTGTCGTTGAGAACCCGAATCACCATGCCCTGGTATCGATCTCGCACTTCGGGCACAAAGAGCCGATCCGATGCACTCCGGAGCATCCGATCCTCGTATGGACGACGCGCGAGGTCGACACTCTCATCGAAGGCGATGGTGCCGATCCGTTCAATGGATTCGTTTGGCTAGCTGCCAAAGACATTCAGCCCACTGACTTCATCGTGACGGCAGCACCGCTGGAGGGACGTGAGCGGCGCGTTTATGACCTGATGGAGCATGTCGGCGCGGGCGCCTACGAAGAGGTCGACGGGCTCATTCGCACGGTTAACTCCGACCTGAAGCACCGTAGCAAGCAAGGTCATCGGATCGGCTTCGTTTCAGTGAACCGGTATGTCGAGGAATCGTACGACCTTGGCCTCATGCTCGGGTGGTACGTGGCCGAAGGTCAGATCTCCAAGCGATCGGGTTCAGAGGGACTAGCGCTTAACGGCATTCGCTTCACGCTTGGCGCACATGAGCTCGAGTTCCAGCAGGAGTTGGCGGCGGCGTTCAAGCGAGTGTTCGCGGCTGACCTTTCCGTCAACCAAAGTGTGTCGGACCAGTCGGTACGCATGATCTGCAACAGCAAGGTCGTGGCTTCGCTGTTCCTGTCGATGGCCGGCACTGGATACCACCTGAAGCGATTGTCCCAAGACGTTTTAACGGCCAATGAAGACTTCCAGCGTGGACTGCTGGCCGGGTTGTTCCGTGGTGACGGATGCAGCACCACCGGCGGAATGATGCTTGACCTGGTGAATCCGGAATTGGTTGATCAGGTGCAGTTGATCCTCCGCCGTCTGGGGATCGTTTCCGTCGTTCGCCGATACGTCAATCGCTCAGGCAATGTGACTGGTCAGGTATTCGTTCCTGGGTTGCCCGGCACAAATGAGGAGTTCATCTTCGACGTCGGCAAGAACCTGCACAACTACGTCGGACGAAAGGGATCGTCGCGCACGACATACCAGGTTGTGCATGGGCGCCATGTGTATGGAATCCGTGAAATGGTCCATACGCAAGAAATTCCGGAGAAGGTGTACAACCTCCACGTCCAGGGCACGCATACGTACACAATTCATGGCACGGTCGTGCACAACTGCTTTCTCTTGCGCATCGAGGACAACATGGAGTCGATCGGTCGCTCGATCAACTCCGCGCTGCAGCTGTCCAAGCGTGGCGGGGGAGTCGCGTTGCTGCTGACCAACATTCGCGAGCACGGCGCGCCGATCAAGAACATCGAGAACCAGTCATCGGGCGTCATTCCGATCATGAAACTGCTCGAGGACTCGTTCTCCTACGCCAACCAGCTGGGGGCGCGCCAGGGCGCCGGCGCGGTGTACCTGCACGCCCATCACCCCGACATCTACCGGTTCCTGGATACCAAGCGGGAAAACGCCGACGAGAAGATCCGGATCAAGACGCTGAGCCTGGGGGTCGTGATCCCCGACATCACGTTCGAATTGGCCAGGCGCAACGATGACATGTATCTGTTCTCGCCCTACGACGTCGAACGGGTCTATGGTGTGGCGTTCGCCGACATCTCGGTGACCGAGAAGTACTACGAGATGGTCGACGACGCGCGCATCCGCAAGACCAAGATCAAGGCGCGGGAGTTCTTCCAGACGCTGGCCGAGCTGCAGTTCGAGTCCGGCTACCCGTACATCATGTTCGAGGACACCGTCAATCGCGCTAATCCTATTGAGGGCAAGATCACGCACTCGAACCTGTGCTCGGAGATCCTGCAGGTGTCCACGCCGTCGTTGTTCAACGATGACTTGTCGTATGCCAAAGTGGGCAAAGACATTTCGTGCAACCTGGGGTCGCTGAACATCGCCAAGACGATGGACTCACCGGACTTCGCCCAGACGATCGAGGTGGCGATCCGCGCGCTGACCGCGGTGAGCGACCAGACCCACATCACTTCGGTGCCCTCGATTGAGCAGGGCAACAACGACTCCCACGCGATCGGGCTGGGGCAGATGAACCTGCACGGCTACCTGGCCCGCGAGCGCATCTTCTACGGCTCCGAAGAAGGCATCGACTTCACCAACATCTACTTCTACACGGTGCTCTACCACGCGCTGCGGGCGTCGAACCGGATCGCCATCGAACGCGGTACGCGCTTCAAGGGATTCGAGCGCTCCAAGTACGCGTCGGGGGAGTTCTTCGACAAATACACCGAGCAGGTATGGGAGCCCAAGACCGAGAAGGTGCGCCAGCTTTTCACCGATGCCGACATCCGCATCCCGACGCAGGACGATTGGCGCCGGCTGAAGGAGTCGGTGCAGGCGCACGGCATCTACAACCAGAACCTGCAGGCGGTGCCGCCGACCGGTTCGATCTCCTACATCAACCATTCGACGTCCTCGATCCACCCCATCGTGTCGAAGGTCGAGATCCGCAAGGAAGGCAAGATCGGGCGGGTCTACTACCCGGCGCCCTACATGACCAACGACAACCTGGAGTACTACCAGGACGCCTACGAGATCGGTTACGAGAAGATCATCGATACCTACGCGGCGGCCACTCAGCATGTGGATCAAGGGCTTTCGCTGACGCTCTTCTTCAAGGACACCGCCACCACCCGCGATGTGAACAAGGCACAGATTTACGCCTGGCGCAAAGGGATCAAGACGCTGTACTACATCAGACTGCGGCAGCTGGCGCTGGAGGGCACCGAGGTCGAGGGGTGCGTGTCCTGCATGCTGTAGAGGACGTGCGAGGAGATATAGAAAAGTTAGGGTCCGAACCTCGTTGCATGAGGCTGGTTTCCAAGGGAGTGTACGAGCGCTTGACGCCTTGCGCCCGATCGCAAACAAGGATCTCTTGTGCGCTTACCTCCACTGCTCGCAGTGGGCGCCGCACGAGGTGTTCGTCAATACACGCGATGACTGTGACTACCATCTGACGCGGGACGTCATGGACTTGGTACACGCATATGAACGCGGACAGTTAGAACGCGGAGGGAATCGTCAGCCTGGCGGAGGCGCGCCGACGGGCATCGCCACCAGGGGCGCGGTCTACCGCGCTGGTATTCCATCAAGTCGATGGGCGCCGGGGCGCAGGAGCAAGAGCAGTTAGCGGTGTAGGTCGGTAAATGAGCCCCACATAAGCGATTTGAAGGGTCTGAGCTGACCGTCGGATGCGCCCAGCAGCACGTTACTTCTAGAGCCTTAAACCGCGTCGTCAAATTCGCTGGCCGCATTGGCGCTGCGGTTGGCTCATCTCCGCGCGCCGAGTGTTAATCAGGCGACGGCTTCGCGGCGTGTCGCGTCGCCCAATTCACACTCGGCGAAGCTGGCCAGGCGCCAGCGGCCCAGGTCAGGGCTGCACCGCGGTAAGGTACTTGACGTGCGGAGAATTGCCCGACCCCATTCCACCCCGACCCCGGGAGTGAAGGTCGACGCGCGCAGCGAACGCTGGCGCGAACATCGCAAGAAGGTGCGCGGCGAAATTGTCGAGGCGGCATTCCGCGCAATCGACCGCCTGGGGCCCGAGCTGAGTGTGCGGGAAATCGCCGAAGAGGCCGGGACCGCGAAGCCAAAGATCTACCGCCACTTCACCGATAAGTCCGACCTGTTCCAGGCGATCGGGGAGCGTCTGCGCGACATGCTGTGGGCCGCGATCTTCCCGTCGATCAACTTGACCACCGACTCGGCCCGCGAAGTTATCCGTCGCAGCGTCGAGGAGTACGTCAACCTCGTCGACATGCATCCCAACGTGCTGCGAGTGTTCATTCAGGGTACCTCGGGGGGTACCTCCGAGGCGACGATTCGAACCCTCAACGAGGGTCGTGAGATCACGTTGGCCATGGCCGACATGTTTGACAACGAGCTGCGTGAGATGGAGCTGGACCATGCGGCGCTCGAACTGGCCGCCCACGCGGCCTTCGGATCGGCCGCGTCGGCCACCGAGTGGTGGTTGGGACCCGACCCGCAAAGCCCGCGACGCATGCCGCGTGACCAGTTCGTCGCGCACCTGACGACCATCATGATGGCGGCCATCGTCGGCACCGCGGAGGCGCTCGGCATCGTGATGGACCCTGACCAGCCGATCCACAGCGTGGTGCCAAGTAACCCAGCCGCGAGCTGAGCGACCGCGTCGTTGACATCGCTGTGGCGATCGATACACTCGTTCTATCCGATACCCTGGGTACCGGGTATTTGAGTCCGGCGAGGCGCCGATGGCCCCGGATGCGCCAGCCGACACCAGGCTCCGACAGGAAGACCGATTCACCATGACCGATACCGCGACCCCTGCCATGACAGAAGCGGAACCGACCACCGAGGCCCAAAAGCCACCCCTGCATACCCGGGCCCTCATCATCGGGACCGGATTCTCCGGTTTGGGTATGGCCATCAAGCTGCAGCAGCGCGGCGTGGACTTCGTCATTCTGGAAAAGGCCGACGACGTCGGGGGCACCTGGCGAGACAACAGCTACCCCGGGTGCGCGTGCGACATCCCGTCGCACCTGTACTCGTTCTCGTTCGAGCCCAAGGCGGACTGGAAGCACCTGTTCTCGTACTGGGACGAGATCTGGGACTACCTCAAGGGGGTCACCGACAAGTACGGGCTGCGCCGCTACATCGTGTTCAATTCCCTGGTCGATCGCGCGTACTGGGACGACGACGAGTACCGGTGGCATGTATTCACCGTCGACGGACGGGAATATGTAGCCCAGTTCCTGATTTCGGGGGCAGGCGCGTTGCACATCCCGTCCGTGCCCGATATCGAGGGTCGTGACGACTTCGCCGGTTGCGCCTTCCATTCCGCGGAGTGGGACCACAGCGTCGACCTGACCGGCAAGCGGGTGGCTGTCATCGGGACCGGTGCCAGCGCGATTCAGATCGTGCCCGAGATCGTCAGGCAGGTCGCCGGGCTGCAGCTTTACCAACGCACCCCGCCGTGGGTGGTGCCGCGCACCAACGAGGAGCTTCCGCTGGGCCTGCGGCGGGCGCTGGAGAACGTCCCCGGGCTGCGGGCCCTGCTGCGCCTGGGCATCTACTGGGCGCAGGAGGCGCTGGCCTACGGCATGACCAAGCGGCCGAACACGCTCAAGGTCATCGAGGCACTCGCCAAGTGGAACATCCGCCACTCCGTGAAGGATCGCGAACTGCGTCGCAAGCTGACCCCGCACTACCGCATCGGTTGCAAGCGAATCCTGAACTCCTCCACCTATTACCGTGCCGTGGCGAACCCGAAGACCGAGCTGATCACCGACCACATCAGCCGGATCACGCCGAACGGGATCGTCACCGCCGACGGCACCCAGCGCCCCGTCGACGTGATCGTGTACGCCACCGGTTTCCACGTCACCGACTCCTACACCTACGTTCAGATCAAGGGCCGCCACGGCGAGGACCTGGTCGACCGCTGGAACCGCGAGGGCATCGGCTCCCACCGCGGCATCACCGTCGCCGACATGCCCAACCTGTTCTTCCTGTTGGGACCCAACACCGGGCTGGGGCAC
Source organism: Mycobacterium lacus (assembly GCF_010731535.1). Taxonomy (NCBI): domain Bacteria; kingdom Bacillati; phylum Actinomycetota; class Actinomycetes; order Mycobacteriales; family Mycobacteriaceae; genus Mycobacterium; species Mycobacterium lacus. The sequence goes on along the minus strand of NZ_AP022581.1, from coordinate 3,206,631 downwards.
AACTCGGTGGTGTTCATGATCGAATCCCAGATCCACTACGTCGCCGACGCGATCGCCAAGTGCGACCGGTTGGGCGCGCAGGCACTGGCTCCGTCCCGGGCGGCGCAGGACCGTTTCAACGACGAGCTGCAACGCAAGCTGGCCCACTCGGTCTGGAACAGCGGCGGCTGTCGCAGCTGGTATCTCGACGAGCACGGCAAGAACACGGTGCTGTGGGGTGGCTACACCTGGCAGTACTGGTTGACGACCCGCTCGGTCAAGCCCGAGGAGTACGAGTTCCTGGGGGTGGGTGCGGACTCATCACGGGACCGCGCGGCCGTGGCGACGGCACACTAGCGGACTCGAGTTTCGCGACACGCAAACACAACTTCTTGTGTTGCGCCGGCTTGTCGGCCACCAGGGGTAGTGTTTGAAGTCTGAAGTACGACAGACAATCCGGTAGCCAATCAAGGCGTATGAAGTGGGGTTCTGGTGACCGAAAACGCGAAACTTATCGACCGGGCCAAGGCGATCAACTGGAACCGGGTGCAAGACGAGAAGGACGCCGAGGTCTGGGACCGGCTGACCGGAAACTTCTGGCTGCCCGAAAAGGTGCCGGTGTCCAACGACATCCCGTCGTGGGGCACGCTGACCGCCAGCGAGAAGCAGCTGACGATGCGGGTGTTCACCGGGTTGACGCTGCTGGACACCGTCCAGAGCACGGTAGGGGCGGTCAGCATGATTCCCGACGCGCTGACCCCGCACGAGGAAGCCGTCTTTACCAATATCGCGTTCATGGAGTCGGTTCACGCCAAGAGCTACAGCCAGATCTTCTCCACGCTGTGTTCGACCGCCGAGATCGACGACGCGTTCCGCTGGTCGGAGGAGAACTACCACCTGCAGCGCAAGGCCGAGATCGTGCTCGACTACTACCGAGGCGACGAGCCGCTCAAACGCAAGGTGGCCTCCACGCTGCTGGAAAGCTTTCTGTTCTACTCCGGCTTTTACCTGCCTATGTATTGGTCGAGCCGGGCCAAGCTGACCAACACCGCCGATATGATCCGGTTGATCATCCGCGATGAGGCCGTGCACGGCTACTATGTCGGCTACAAGTTCCAGCGCGGACTGGCGATGGTAGACGAAGCCAAGCGCGCCGACATCAAGGACTACACCTACGAGCTGCTTTTCGCGCTCTACGACAACGAGGTCGAGTACACCCAGGATCTTTACGACGAAGTGGGACTCACCGAAGACGTCAAGAAGTTCATGCGTTACAACGCGAACAAGGCGTTGATGAACCTGGGCTACGAGGCGCTGTTCCCACGGGATGAGACCGACGTGAACCCGGCGATCCTGTCCGCGCTGTCACCCAACGCCGACGAGAACCACGACTTCTTCTCCGGCTCGGGGTCGAGCTACGTGATCGGCAAGGCCGTCGTCACCGAGGACGAGGACTGGGACTTCTAAAGTCTTCGGCCTTTGCCCACATGGTCGGCCCGTGAACGGCACATGAATTGTCCGTTTTGTGTGCCCCCGCGGTGGCCGCGGTGACACGGCTTTCGTGACACTGTTGGGGTGACGAAAACCCACCCTTCTCACCGCCATTTCCTTAGTTCAGTGGTCCGTTGGTTGCAGGCCGGCTACCCCGACGGCGTACCAGGTCCCGACCGGGTGCCCCTGCTGGCGCTGTTGCGAAGCACGCCACTGACCGAGGATCAGGTCAGGGAAGTCGTGGGCAACATCACCGAAAAGGGATCTCCGGCGCTGGCCGACGGCCGGATCGACCGTGACGAGATCGCCGAGTTCATCAAGGATATGACCCACTACGACGCGGGACCGGAGAACATCCAGCGGGTCGCCGCGAGGTTGGCCGCCGCCGGCTGGCCGCTCGCCGCAATCGACGTCAGCGAGGTTGTTCCCGGTGATGAAGACGCGGAGGCCGCCGAACAGCTTGCCTCACGCGCCTCGATCGCGTCACAAGCGTGAGATGTCGATGACGAAGCGGTAGCGCACGTCGCTGGCCAGCACGCGCTCGTAGGCTTCGTTGATGTAATCCGGCTCGATGAGCTCGATCTCGGGTGTGACGCCGTGCTCGGCGCAGAAATTCAGCATCTCCTGGGTCTCGGCGATCCCACCGATGTTCGACCCGGACAAACTGCGCCGCATCAGGGCCAGCGCGAACGCCGGCACCGGCATGGGGTGCTCGGGGATGCCGAGCTCGACGAGCGTGCCGTCGACGTCGAGCAGGTTCAGGTAGTCGCCGAGGTCCAGGTTCGCCGAGACGGTGTTCAGGATCAGGTCGAAGCCGCCGCGCAGCTTGCGGAAGGTGTCCCGGTCGGCGGTGGCGTAGTAGTGGCTGGCACCCAGGCGCAGGCCGTCCTCCATCTTCTTCAGGGATTGCGACAGCACCGTCACGTCGGCACCCATCGCCGCGCCCAGTTTGACGCCCATGTGACCCAATCCGCCCAAGCCGATGATCGCCAGCCGCGTGTTCGGCGCGGCGTTCCAGTGCCGCAGCGGTGAGTAGAGCGTGATGCCCGCGCACAGCAGGGGCGCCGCGGCGTCCAGCGGCAGCGCGTCGGGGATGCGCACCACGAAGTTTTCGTCGACGACGATCGCTTGACTGTAGCCGCCCTGGGTCGATTGGCCGTCTTTGCCGACCGAGTTGTAGGTGAAGGTCGCGCCCGGCTTGCAGTACTGCTCGAGCCCGGCCAGACAGCTGCTGCATTCACGGCAGGAGTCCACCATGCAGCCCACCCCGACGCGATCGCCGACATTGTGCTTAGTGACCGCGGAGCCGACGGCGGCCACCACCCCGGCGATCTCGTGGCCGGGGACCACCGGGTAATTCGGTTGGCCCCACTCGGCTTTGACGGTGTGGATGTCCGAATGGCAGATCCCGGCGAACTTGATGTCGATCGCCACGTCGTGGGGACCGGGGTCACGGCGGGTGATCGTGGTCTTGGTTAGCGGCTCGGTGGCCGAGGTGTGTCGACCGTCACGTAATTCCCCAGGGCTGCCGTCACGGAATTCCCCAGGTGCGGGCCTCGATGGTATGTGTACCGTGCCCGCGGTGGCGTTGTCTAGCTGACGCTGCGTCCGGGCCGTTTGCGGGGCCGGTAGCTGGGTCCGTCCATGAGGATCTGGTAGCTGCTGTTGATGATCCTGTCGAGTAGCGATTCGGCGACGACCGGGTTCGGGAATAGGCCGTACCAGTCGTTGGGGGCGCGGTTGGAGGTCAAGATCAGCGGCTTGCCGCTGACCGCGCGTTCGTTGATTAGCTCGTAGAGGTCGTCGGCGTGCATGGTCGTGCTCGCGCATCGCAAAATCATCAAGAATCAACACGAGCGGTTTGGTGTATTCGCGGATGCGTTGGCCCTAACTGCGGTCGGCGTGCCCGCCGGCGAGGTCGGCGAGCATCCGAGAGGTTTTGGCGAAACGGACGTCGCCGCCGCGTCGGGCTACAGCATGCCCGAGTGCTTGTGCCACATGGGTTTTGCCTACCCCAACGGGTCCGTAGAGGATGACCGACTCGCCGGCGTCGAGCCAGCGCAGCGCGGCCAGGTCGCGCAGTATGGCGGCGGGCAGTTTCGGGTTGGCGGAGAAGTCGAAGGATTCGAAGGTGGCTTGTTCTTCGAACTTCGCGCGGCGGATGCGCCGTGTCAGGGCGGCCGATTCGCGGCGGGCGATCTCGTCCTCGCACAGTGCTTGCAGGAATTCGAGGTGCCCGAAGTCGCCGTTGCGGGTCTGGGCTAGCCGGGCGTCGAGGGTGTCAAGCATGCCCGACAGTTTCAGAGTGCGCAGCGCGTTGCGCAGCGCGGGGTCACAAATACCCATGAAGTCGTGTTCTCCTTGTGAAATAGCTTATGTGGGTTGTGATTCGGTCAGATTCCGGGACCCGGGTGACTTTCAGCCGACTCCGCCGGTGTCGCCGGTGGCGAACTGGTCGGGGCCACGCAGGAACGCCGCGGTAGTGGCGGCGGCGCCGGTGGCCGGTTCGGCGGTGGTGGCGTCGTGTTCGGTGCCGGCGGCCAGGATGCCCTTGATGGTCCGATACGCCGGGTCGCCGACGGCGATCGCGCAGGCGCAGGCGGCTTCGAGCCGATCACAGCCGTGCTTGTCGCGCAGCCCGAGCACTCCTTGCGCCGAGCGCAGGTGGTGGATCGCGTTGTCGCGCATGAATTCGGCGATCACCGCTTCGCAGGCGGGGCCGACCTGGGCGGCGGTGTGCCGACACCAGGTGGGGGTTTTCATCGCGAAGGCGACCTTCTCCGGCGGGTAGTGGGAGAAGTCGGTGGAGCGCCCCGAGGCCCGCCGCACATGGGTGGCGACGACCTCGTTGTGGGCAAAGATCTGCACGATGTCACCGGCGGTGCGGGCGTGCAGGCGCCGCCCGATCAGCCGCCATGGCACGCTGTAGAGGGCCTTGCCGACCTTGAGGTGCGTATCGACCCCCACGGTGCCGATAGACCAGGTGGTGAGTTCGAACGCGTGGCGCGGCAACGGTTTCAACGTATCGGCCTCGATCGCTTCGAACACCCGCAGCGGCTGGCCGCCGTCGAGGCCCGTGAATGTCGTAGCCCGGCCACCTCCCGGCTCCACCGGGCCGCCTCGCCCTGCATCTGAGCCAGCGAGGTGAACTCGCGGCCCCGCCAGAACGAATCCCGCACATACGGCATCGGCCGCTCGACACGAGGTTTGTCCTTGGGCTTGAACGCCCGGGCCGGGTCGATCAAGCAGTCGTAGTGGGCGGCCAGCTCGGCGTAGGTGCGGTTGATCTTCGGGTCATATAGGTCGGGCTTGTCCACCCCGGTCTTGAGGTTGTCGCACACCAGCCGGGCCGGAATACCATTGAAGAATTCGAATGCCTCGACATGGCAAGTGCACCAGGTGGTTTGGTCCATCCTGACCACAGGGCGAACGAACAGGTGCCGCGAGCACGACAGCACCATGACAAACGCCCACACTGCGACTCGCTTGGCTGTGGCCGGGTTCAGCCACATTCCTAACCGGCCGTAGTCGATCTGCGCTTCGCTGCCCGGCGGCACTTCGCCGCGCGGCACGCTCACCCGAGCACGAGCCACCTCATCGGCGAAATTCATTGCCACCCAACGCCGCACAGAGGACTCCGACACGTCGACCTGATGGTCGTCACGTAGCCGCTGCGCGATCGTGGCGACCGTAACATCGGCGTGCAGCCAGTCCTGATCCGGTCGCTATGCCGGTCGATCAACGGCCACGTCGATGCCCGCGCGCCGCGATCATCCAGTCCGGGAAACCACTGCGCGATCCGCGCCGCCCACTGCTCGGCGCTCAGCGGTTCTCCGCCTGGGCCAATGCCCTCGGCGACCGCCGGGGCCAGATACTTGCGGATCGTCTTACGATCCATCCCCAGCGACTGCCACAACTGCACCTGTGAGCGACCAGCCTGCCAATGCGTGTACAACTCGATCAGATCGAACATCTCGATATCTCTCCTCGCCATCAGTGCCCCTTCGTCCGCCGTACTCCGACGGATCAAGAGCGAACATGTGTGCGAGGCCCACACCCGGCAGACACACCGCCCAGGGTGGGGAATTACCTGACAGCCAGGGTGGGGAATTCCGTGACGGACAACCCCTCAAACCTGGGGAATTGCGTGACCGCTGACAGGTGGCGGCGTACGCGGAAACAGTGTTCATGAGCACCTTCTTCTGGCATCGTTGAGGCGCGTGACTTCTTAGCTGTGGTTACCCCAAAAGCCTAATTGATCGGGGCGTTGACCCAGCGCAGGTCGTCGACGATGCCGCGGGCCGCGATCAAGCCCTCGCCCGTCTGCCAAATCTCGTCGTTGACGACGAAGACTCGGTTGTCGTGGTTGGCGGACAGCTTGCGCCACGGGCCGCTGTCCAGGACGGTGGCCGCGCGCTCGGCGGCGGCAGACGACGCACAGGACACGTAGACGATGTCGGCGTCGGCCGCGGAAAGGTCCTGACCGTTGGCGAGATCGGCGTCGGTGGTGCCGATCTCGATGTAGGGCTTGTCGGTGAAGCGCTGTGATGCTGGTCGGTCCACCCCGACCGCAGTCAGCACGCTGGCCGGGAAGTTGTTGGCCCCGAACACCCGCATGGTGTTGGTGGTCAGCTGAACGATCGACGCCTGGAAGTGAGTCGCGTCATGGTTTGCCCCGACCAGCTTGGCCCGTGCGGCGAACCCGGTGAGCAGGGCGTCCATGGCGCCGCTGCGGGCCGTCGCGGCGCCTACACCACGCAGGTTGTCCTCCCAGGCCGCGCCCGGTGCGGCGGTGAACACCGTCGGGGCGATCGCGGCCAGCCGCGGGTACAGCTTCGGCGTAAAAGCCTGCGAACCCAGGATCAGGTCCGGATGAGCCGCCGCGATGGCGTCCAGGTCGGGGGAGCTGCGGGTCCCGACACCGGGCAGCCCGTGCACCGCCTTACCCAGGTAGGAGGGCTGACTCGAGGAGCCATCCGGCAGCGCCGCGGCGATCACCCGCGATTGCAGGCCAAGGGCGCATAGCGCGTCGAGCTGGTCACCGGAGAGCACCACGATGCGCTGCGGGTCGGCCGGCACCTGGGCGACGTCGGGGGTGACGCCCGCCGCGTTGTGCGCTGGCCGGGTGGCCGGCCCGGGATCGGCGGCGGCCGGGTCGCGTGCGCATGACTCGTCCGGCTTGCGGTCGTTGCCCAGCACCCCGGCTCCGGCGATTTGGGTGGTGGGGGTGACGACCGATCGCGATGATGTGGTGGGCGGCTGATCGGACCCGCAGCCGCTGCACGTCACCATCGTCGCCACCGCCGCGGCCGCTAGCGAGGTGGCTCCCGTGGCTAGGCGTCTCGCTCGCGTCCCCCCGATTGGCACGTGTTCGACGTTAACATCCGGCCTGCTGGGACCGGGCCGCCGAAAGGTCGCACCGGCACCGGCGAGGCATTTACGACAGTTTGTAGGACCAGGCCTTCCGCGGGCCTGATCGGCGGCTAAGATTCGTGTCATTGCGGGTTTCTGGGCTGGTTTTCTGGGCTCCAGAAGCCGTTGATGTTCGGTGATGGATGTTTGGAGGAGCTGTTGACAGCCGAAGCGCCCCCGTTGGGAGAACTCGAGGCCATCCGTCCGTATCCGGCCCGGACCGGTCCCAAAGGGAACCTCGTCTACAAGCTGATCGCCACCACCGATCACAAGATGATCGGCATCATGTACTGCGTCGCCTGCTTCGTCTTCTTCTTCATCGGCGGGCTGTTGGCGCTGTTCATGCGCGCCGAGTTGGCCACGCCCGGTCTGCAGTTCTTGTCGAATGAGCAGTTCAACCAGCTGTTCACCATGCACGGCACGATCATGCTGCTGTTCTATGCCACCCCGATCGTGTTCGGCTTCGCCAACCTGGTGTTGCCACTGCAGATCGGCGCGCCCGACGTGGCATTCCCGCGGCTAAACGCCTTCTCGTTCTGGTTGTTCGTGTTCGGCGCCACGATCGCGATGGCCGGCTTCATCACGCCCGGCGGGGCCGCCGACTTCGGCTGGACCGCCTATACCCCGTTGAGCGACGCCATCCACTCGCCCGGCACCGGCGGTGACCTGTGGATCCTGGGTCTGGCGGTTGCCGGCCTGGGCACCATCTTGGGTGCGGTCAACATGATCACCACCGTGGTCTGCATGCGCGCGCCCGGCATGACGATGTTCCGGATGCCGATCTTCACCTGGAACATCCTGGTGACGTCCATCCTCGTGCTGATCGTCTTCCCGCTGCTGACCGCGGCGCTGTTCGGGCTGGCCGCCGACCGCCACCTGGGGGCCCACATCTACGACCCGGCCAACGGTGGGGTCCTGTTGTGGCAGCACCTGTTCTGGTTCTTCGGCCACCCCGAGGTCTACATCATCGCGCTGCCGTTCTTCGGGATCGTCTCGGAGATCTTCCCGGTGTTTTCCCGCAAGCCGATCTTCGGTTACACCACGCTGGTCTACGCGACGCTGTCGATCGCGGCGTTGTCGGTCGCGGTGTGGGCGCACCACATGTTCGCCACCGGAGCCGTCCTGCTGCCGTTCTTTTCGTTCATGACGTATCTGATCGCGGTGCCGACCGGGATCAAGTTCTTCAACTGGATCGGCACGATGTGGAAGGGCCAGTTGACCTTTGAGACGCCGATGCTGTTCTCGGTCGGCTTCGCGGTCACCTTCCTCCTGGGTGGTCTGACCGGCGTGCTGCTGGCCAGCCCGCCGCTGGATTTCCATGTGACCGACAGTTACTTCGTCGTCGCGCACTTCCATTACGTGCTGTTCGGCACGATCGTGTTCTCCACCTTCGCCGGTATCTACTTCTGGTTCCCGAAGATGACCGGCCGGCTGCTCGACGAACGACTGGGCAAGCTGCACTTCTGGTTGACGTTCATCGGGTTTCACACCACGTTCCTGGTGCAGCACTGGCTGGGCGATGAGGGCATGCCGCGCCGCTACGCCGACTACCTGCCCACCGACGGCTTTACCAGCCTGAACGTCGTCTCGACGATCGGGGCCTTCATCCTGGGCGCGTCGATGTTCCCGTTCGTGTGGAACGTCTTCAAGAGCTGGCGGTACGGCGAGGTCGTCACCGTTGACGACCCGTGGGGATACGGCAACTCGCTGGAGTGGGCGACCAGTTGCCCGCCGCCGCGGCACAACTTCACCGAACTGCCGCGCATCCGTTCCGAGCGGCCGGCGTTCGAAATGCACTATCCACACATGGTGGAACGGCTGCGCGCCGAGGCGCACGTCGGACGTCACCACGACGAGCTCGCCCAGGTGACCGCGAACTGATGGGGCCGCACTGGCAGGGCGGCACTTGCGGGTGACCAAACCACCCAAGGTGTCGGTGCTGATCACCGTCACCGGCGTCGATCAACCCGGTGTGACGTCCGCGCTCTTCGAGGTGCTCTCTGGGCACGGAGTCGAGCTGCTCAACGTCGAACAGGTGGTGATCCGGGGCCGGCTCACGCTGGGTGTGCTGGTGTCGGCTGCGCTGGAAGTGGCCGACGGTACCCCGTTGCGAGACGATGTCGAAGCCGCCATCCACGGGATGGGCCTCGATGTCACGATCGAGCGCAGCGACGACGTGCCGGTGATCCGGGATCCGTCGACCCACACCATTTTCGTGCTGGGCCGGCCGATAACCGCGTCCGCGTTCGGCGCGGTGGCCAAGGAGGTGGCCGCCTTGGGCGTCAACATCGACGTCATCCGCGGCATCTCCGACTATCCGGTCACCGGATTGGAGTTGCGGGTCTCGGTGCCGCCCGGGGTCGATGGCCGGCTGCAAACCGCCCTGACGAAGGTCGCCATCGACGAGCATGTCGACGTCGCGGTCGAGGATTACGGGTTGGCCTGGCGCACCAAGCGGCTCATCGTGTTCGATGTCGATTCGACCCTGGTCCAGGGCGAGGCCATCGAAATGCTGGCGGCCCGGGCGGGCGCCCAGGGAGCGGTCGCGGCGATCACCGAGGCCGCGATGCGCGGCGAGCTGGACTTCGCGCAGTCGCTTCGGCAGCGCGTGGCCACTTTGGCCGGCTTGCCCGCCACGGTGATCGACGACGTCGCCGGACAGCTCGAACTGATGCCGGGCGCCCGCACCACGATACGCACGTTGCGCCGCTTGGGTTTTCGCTGCGGCGTGGTCTCCGGGGGCTTTCGGCGGATCATCGAACCGCTCGCCCGGGAGCTGATGCTCGACTTCGTCAAAGCCAACGAGCTCGAGATCGTCGACGGCTTGCTCACCGGCCGCGTGGTTGGGCCCATCGTCGACCGGGCCGGCAAGGCTCAGGCGTTGCGCGACTTCGCGGCCGAGTTCGGGGTGCCGATGGAGCAGACCGTCGCGGTCGGCGACGGGGCCAACGACATCGACATGCTGGCCGCGGCCGGGCTGGGAATCGCGTTCAACGCCAAGCCGGCGCTGCGCGAAGTGGCCGACGCGTCGTTGAGCCATCCCTACCTGGACACGGTGCTGTTTCTGCTGGGTGTGACGCGCGGCGAGATCGAGGCCGCCGACGCCGTCGACGGCGTGATGCGCCGAGTCGAGATCCCGCCTGACTAGGTTGCGCGAGCAGACGCAAAAGCCCCCATTTCGGGCCGAAATTGGGGGCTTTTGCGTCTGCTCGCGGTACATACGGCACGATGATCGGGTGCCCGAGGCTGCGGCAGATCCCGATCTGTTGATCGACTTCCGAGACGTTTCGCTGCGCCGCGACGGGCGCGTGTTGGTCGGCCCGGTGGATTGGGCGGTCGAACTCGACGAACGGTGGGTGATCATCGGTCCCAACGGGGCCGGCAAGACGTCGCTGCTGCGCATCGCCGCAGCAGCCGAGCACCCGTCGTCGGGCGTCGCCTTTGTGCTGGGCGAGCGGCTGGGTCGGGTCGACGTCACGGAGCTGCGGGCGCGGATCGGGCTGAGTTCCTCAGCGGTGGCCCAGCGGGTGCCCGACGATGAAGTGGTGCGCGACCTCGTCATCTCGGCCGGCTATGCGGTGCTGGGCCGGTGGCGGGAGCGCTACGAGGATCTCGACTATCGCCGGGCGATCGACATGCTGGAGAGCCTGGGCGCCGAGCATCTGGCCGACCGCACCTACGGGACGTTGTCCGAAGGTGAGCGCAAACGGGTACAGATCGCCCGTGCGCTGATGACCGACCCGGAGCTGCTGCTGCTCGACGAACCCGCCGCCGGCCTGGACCTGGGTGGCCGCGAGGAGTTGGTCGCGCGGCTGGCCGACCTGGCCGCCGACCCCGACGCGCCCGCGCTGGTGCTGGTCACCCATCACGTGGAGGAGGTGCCGCCCGGCTTCAGCCACTGCATGCTGCTGTCGGAGGCGCGGGTGGTTGCGGCGGGTCTGTTGCCGGACGTGCTGACCGCCGAAAACCTGTCCACCGCGTTCGGCCAGTCGATCGCCCTGGACGTCGTCGACGGGCGATACTTCGCCCGGCGGGTTCGCACCCGCCCAGCCCATCGGAGGCAGGTATGAGTACACCCAGCGAGCCCCGGACACCGCGCCCGGCGGCGACGGTGATGCTGGTCCGCGACAGCCCCGACGGCCTCAACGTCTTCCTGATGCGACGGCACTCGGCGATGGACTTCGCCGCCGGGGTAATGGTGTTTCCCGGCGGAGGTGTCGACGAGCGGGATCGCAGCGCCGACTTGGGCCGGCTAGGGGCCTGGGCCGGCCCGCCGCCGCAGTGGTGGGCGCAGCGGTTCGGAATCGAACCCGACCTGGCCGAGGCCCTGGTCTGCGCCGCGGCCCGGGAGACCTTCGAGGAATCGGGGGTGCTGTTCGCCGGGCGGGCCGACGATCCGAACGGCATCGTCCGGGATGCCTCGGTGTACGGCGGCTCCCGCGCCCGGTTGGCTGATCGCACCTTGTCCTTCGCGGACTTCCTGCGCACCGAAAACCTGGTGCTGCGGTCGGACCTGCTGCGGCCCTGGGCGAATTGGGTCACCCCGGAGGCCGAACTCAGCCGCCGCTACGACACCTATTTTTTTGTGGGGGCGCTACCGGAGGGCCAGCGCGCCGACGGCGAGAACACCGAATCCGACCGCGCCGATTGGACTTTGCCGCAAGACGCGCTCGACGACTTCGCAGCCGGCCGCAACATCCTGCTGCCGCCGACCTGGACACAGCTGGACTCACTGGCCAGCCGCACCGTCGCCGATGTGCTGGCCGTCGAGCGCCAGATCGTGCCGGTGCAGCCAAACCTGACCCAAAACGGCGACAACTGGGAGATCGAGTACTTCGACTCCGACCGATACAACGCGGCGCGCATCTCGGGCGGGGCCACTGGATGGCCGTTTTGAGCGAGTTCGTCAGCGTCGTGGTCAGCGACGGCTCACGGGATGCCGGGCTGGCCATGCTGCTCCTGTCGAGACCACCCACCAATGCGATGACCCGCCAGGTCTACCGGGAAATCACGAACGCGGCCGTCGAACTCGGCCGCCGCGACGACGTTGCCGCGGTGATCCTGTTCGGTGGCCACGAGATCTTCTCCGCCGGGGACGACATGTCCGAGCTGCGGACCCTGACCGCGCCGGAGGCCGGCATCGCCGCGCAAGTGCGGCGCGACGCGATTGCGGCGGTGGCGGCGATCCCGAAGCCGACCGTCGCCGCGATCACCGGATACGCGCTGGGCGCGGGCCTGACGCTGGCGCTGGCCGCCGACTGGCGAGTCGGCGGCGACAACGCGAAATTCGGCGCGACGGAGATCCTGGCCGGCCTGATCCCGGACGGCGACGGAATGACCCGCCTGACCCGCGCGGCCGGGGCGAGCAGAGCCAAGGAGCTGGTCTTCAGCGGGCGCTTTGTCGACGCGGAGGAGGCCTTGGCGCTCGGCCTGATCGACGACATGGTGGCTCCCGACGACGTGTACGACGCCGCCGCGGCCTGGGCGCGCCGTTTCCTCGACGGCCCGGCGCATGCGCTGGCCGCCGCCAAGGCCGGCATGAACGACATCGTCGACCTGGAGCCGGCCCACCGGCGCGCCGCCCAGCGCCGCCGCTACCTCGAGGTGTTCGCCGCCGGTCATGATGGTGCCGGTAAGGCCGACCAGGAAGGCCATTAGGCTTGCCCTTCATGACGAGGACCGAAATCCCCGCTGACGCTGTCCCCAACCCGCACGCCACAGCCGAGCAGGTGGCCGCGGCGCGGCATGACAGCAAGCTCGCCCAGGTGCTCTACCACGACTGGGAGGCCGAGAACTACGACGAGAAGTGGTCGATCTCGTACGACCAGCGCTGCGTCGAGTACGCCCGGGGCCGGTTCGACGCGATTGTGCCCGCCGACGTCATCCGCGGGCTGCCCTACGACCGCGCCCTGGAACTGGGCTGCGGGACGGGATTTTTCCTGCTCAACCTGATTCAGGCGGGTGTCGCCCGGCGCGGGTCGGTCACCGACCTTTCGCCCGGCATGGTCAAGGTCGCCGTCCGCAACGGGAAGTCGCTGGGGCTCGACATCGACGGCCGGGTGGCCGACGCCGAGGGCATCCCGTATGACGACAACACCTTCGACCTGGTGGTCGGGCACGCCGTGCTGCATCACATTCCCGACGTCGAGCTGTCGCTGCGCGAGGCGATCCGGGTCCTGAAGCCGGGCGGCCGGTTCGTGTTCGCCGGCGAGCCGACCAACGTCGGCGACGGCTACGCTCGCGCGCTGTCCACGCTGACCTGGCGAGTCGTCACCAACGCCACCAAGCTGCCTGGCCTGCGCGGTTGGCGTCGTCCACAGGCCGAGCTCGACGAATCCTCGCGCGCCGCGGCGCTGGAGGCCCTGGTCGACCTGCACACCTTCGCGCCCGCCGACCTGGAACGGATGGCCACCAGCGCCGGCGCGGTCCAGGTCGAAACCACCACCGAGGAGTTCACCGCGGCGATGCTGGGCTGGCCCCTGCGCACGTTCGAATGTGCGGTGCCGCCGGGGCGGCTGGGCTGGGGCTGGGCGAAGTTCGCGTTCACCAGCTGGAAGGCGTTGAGCTGGCTTGACCTCAACGTGTGGCGCCGGGTCGCCCCGAAGGGCTGGTTCTACAACGTGATAGTCACCGGGGTCAAGCCGTCCTGAGGAGTGACTCACCGGGCCTCAGATTCAGCACGGCGACGATGCGGGCCGCGCAGCGGCGTGAGGAGGAGCCGGGCAATCAGATTCAGCACGGCGACGATGCGGGCCGCGCAGCGGCGTGAGGAGGAGCCGGGCAATCAAATTCAGCACGGACGACGTCAGATACCTGAGCTCGGACTCGGGTGCCGCGGCGCTTGCGGCGGCCGCCGAATTCGAGCTGTCCGACGCCACCCGGATCGCCGATACCGCCGCGGTGCGCGCCCGATTCGGCCACCGGGCGCCGACCCTGGTGGAAACGACGCTGCTGCGCCGTCGGGCGATGACCAAGCTGGCCGGTCTGTGCGATGTTTCGGGCTGGCTGTTCACCGACGAGGCACTGCAGCAGGCCACGGTGGCGGCGGTGGCACTGCACCGTGCCAGGCGGCTCGCCGGTCTTGTCGTACACGACGCGACGTGCTCCATCGGCACCGAACTGGCCGCGCTGCGCGGCTCGGCGGCCCGCGCGCTGGGCAGCGATATCGACCCCGTGCGCCTGGCGATGGCGCGGCACAACCTGGGGCTCACAATTGAACCCCGGGTCGATCTGTGCCGTGCCGACGCGCTGCACCCGGTGACCCGTGACGCGGTGGTCATCGTCGACCCGGGACGTCGCGGCGGCGGGCGGCGACGCTTGAGCCCGCATGACTACCAGCCCGGCCTGGGCGCGGTGCTGGACGCCTACCGTGGCCGGGGCCTGGCCGTAAAGTGCTCTCCCGGAATAGATTTCGCGCAGGTGCGCCGCCTCGGTTTCGACGGCGAGGTGGAGGTGACGTCGTATCGGGGTTCGGTCCGGGAGGCGTGCTTGTGGTCGGCCGGATTGGCCGCGCCGGGTGTGCGCCGTCGCGCCAGCGTTCTCGATAGCGGCGAACAGATCACCGACGCCGAGCCCGACGAGTGCTCGGTGCGGCCCGCGGGGCGCTGGATTGTCGACCCCGACGGGGCCGTCGTGCGGGCCGGCCTGGTGCGCCACTACGGCACCCGGCACGGACTGTGGCAGCTGGATCCCGATATCGCGTACCTGTCCGGTGACCGGCTGCCACCGATGGTGCGCGGTTTCGAGGTGCTCGAACGGTTGGCGTTCGATGAGCGTCGGCTGCGTCAGGCGCTGTCCGCACTCGACTGCGGAGCGCTGGAGATCCTGGTTCGCGGCGTCCAGGTTGACCCCGACACCCTGCGGCGGCGGTTGCGGCTGCGCGGCAGCCGGCCACTGTCGGTGGTGATTACCCGCATCGGCTCCGGGCTGGCCAGTCGCGCAACAGTGTTCGTCTGCCGGCCCTCGCGGTAGGGCCGGGTACGCTGGCTGCGATCCCCCTTTGCGGTGCCACCACCCCTCTTTGGTCTGCGAGGACGATTAAGACGATGCGTTATTTGATAGCGGCCGCTGTGTTGGCCCCGGTGGTCCTGATGGGTTGGCCGGCCGCCGCGACGCCGCCGTCTTGCGCGAGCCTGGGCGGCACCGTCGAGGCCGGCCAGATATGCCATCTGCATGCCTCGAGCGCCAGCTACACGCTCGACATGAAGTTTCCCGTCGATTATCCCGACCAGCAGGCGTTGACCGACTACGTTACGCAAAACCGCGATGGATTCATCAACGTGGCGCAGAGCTCCCCGCGGCGCGACCAGCCGTATCAACTCGACGCCAGCACGCAACAGCACACCGCCGGCCAGCCGCCGCACAACACCCGCAGCGTGGTTATCAAGTTCTTCCAGGACCTCGGCGGGGCACATCCGTCGACGTGGTACAAGGCCTTCAACTACAACCTCGGCGCCAAGCAACCCATCACCTTCGACAACCTGTTCGCGCCCAATACCACGCCGCTGGACAGCATCTTCCCGATCGTGCAGCGCGAGCTGGAACGTCAGACCGGTTTCGGTGCCGCGATATTGCCCTCGACCGGTCTCGACCCGTCGCACTACCAGAACTTCGCCATCACCGACGACCAGCTGATCTTTTACTTCGCCCAGGGCGAGATGCTGCCGCAGTATGTCGGGGCCACCCAAGCCCAGGTGCCGCGCAGCGCCATCCCGGCTCTGGCGATCTAGCGGCAACCTAGGGCGTGAAGCTATAGACCTGACCGTCGCTGGTGGCGGTCACCACCCGGCGGTCGGCGCCAACCGACACCCCGACGGGATATCCGGTGGCGGCGGGCAGCGGGTAGCTGTTGATCGTATGACCGTTGGCCGGATCGAAGACCAGCAACGACATGCCGGGTGCAGCGTCGTGGGGTGGACCGCTGACGACTACGTATCCGACGCCGGTGCCGGCCAGGCTCGACGCCGACAGGGGAGTGATGTCGTCGCGTCGCCACACCTCGTCGGCGTGATCGCCGGCGTCCCGGAACGCCGCGAGCCGGGTGTCGGGGCCGCCGCCGGACACAATCAGGCCCTGCGGGGTTACTGCCGGTGGCGTCTGCGCCAGGAAGGCCAGCGCCACGGACCACTTCGCTTTCCCGTCGGCGGCATTGAGAGCCCACAGTCGCTGGTCGCGGCCATTGACGTAGACGGTCGATCCGTCGGCGGACAACACCGGGCTGGCAATGACGCCCGCGCTGACGGCGTCGCTGGTCCACTCGCGCGCCAGCAGGGGGGTCTGGCCCGGGCGGTACTTGAGCCCCACCAGCCCCGCGGCTGGAACGCCGGGCTGCCAGACGCCGAGCACCACCGTCGCGCTGACCGGCGAGAAGGCCGGGGCGGCCGCGACCGGGCAGCCCTGTCGGGCCGCTGCGCAATCGGCCAAACCGCGGGTCGCATCGGTGGGATCGATCCCCTCCACCAGGTCCAGCGGGCTGCCGGCCACGGTGCCGCGGTGGACGTCAAAAACCAGTACCTGCCCCAGGTGCGTTGTGACGAGTAATTGACCGCCTCCCAGAAACCGCGGGGTGGACGGCATGCCGATCACTGGCTGGCGCCAGCGCGTCCACTGCGTCACCGGAAACGAGAGGATCGCGCCCGGCTCGCCGACGTAGAGGTTGTCGAACCCGTCGAGCAGCGGGCCGGCGAAACCGCCGCCTTGAACCAGGCGCACGCACCAGCGCTGCCGGCCGTCGCCGTTGTTCTCCCACTCCATCAACGAACATCCGGCCGCGGTCTGCGCGTTCAGGGCGAGATAACCGCGCGCGCTGAGCGCGGGCCCGGCCGCCAAGCTCCCTTTGACCGAGCGCGTCCACCCCAGCGTCAGCTTGGTGGCGCCGCTGGTCGCGGTGTAGCTGCTGTTGGCGGCGTCGCCGTATTGCGCCGGCCAGCCCTGCGCGGGTGCCGCGTCGACCCACGAGTCGGTGCTGGAGCAACCGCCGAGTCCGGCGGCAAGCACAGGGACGAAAACCGTAGATAGCCAACGCAGCGGCGCACCGCGGAGATGTCGCGCAAGCACGTTTTCCTCTCGGAGGGACCCAAATCCTTCGTCCAACGCGGGCCGCTGCCGGGCGGCCCCGGTCGTTCGGTGTGAGCAGCGATCGAGTACAGGTGAGGGTAACCCGTGGTGGCTCGGCCTCCCACAGCCCGCCGTCCCGGCGCGCATCGTCGCCGGGCTGGGCCTGATTGCCCGGCTCCTCAGCCTGCCGTCCCGGCGCGCATCGTCGCCGGGCTGGGCCTGATTGCCCGGCTCCTCAGCCCGCCGTCCCGGCGCGCATCGTCGCCGGGCTAAGCTGTCCGCCCATGACCAGTATGTGGGGGGCACCGCTGCATCGTCGCTGGCGTGGGTCGATGCTGCGCGACCCCCGCCAGGCCAGGTTCCTCACGCTGGCGTCGCTGAAGTGGGTGTTGGCGAATCGCGCGTACACCCCGTGGTACTTGGTGCGCTACTGGCGGCTGCTGAGGTTCAAGCTGGCCAACCCGCATATCATCACGCGCGGCATGGTGTTTCTCGGTAAGGGTGTCGAGATCCACTGCACACCCGAATTTGCGCAGCTGGAGATCGGTCGCTGGGTGCACATCGGGGACAAGAACACCATCCGGGCACACGAGGGCTCGCTGCGGTTCGGCGACAAGGTGGTGCTGGGCCGCGACAACGTCATCAACACCTACCTCGACATCGAGATCGGGGACTCGGTGCTGATGGCGGACTGGTGTTACGTCTGCGATTTCGACCACCGCATGGACGACATCAACCTGCCGATCAAGGACCAGGGCATCGTCAAGTCGCCGGTGCGGATCGGGCCGGACACCTGGGTGGGTGTGAAGGTGACCGTGCTGCGGGGCACGACGATCGGACGGGGCTGCGTGTTGGGGTCGCACGCCGTGGTCCGCGGCGTCATCCCCGATTATTCGATCGCGGTCGGCGCTCCGGCCAAGGTGGTCAAGAACCGGCAGCTGGCTTGGGAGAGCTCGGCCGCGCAGCGCGCCGAGCTGGCCGCGGCCCTGGCCGACATCGAACGTAAGAAGGCGGCCCAATAGCCCCCGCGAGCCGGATAGCAGCCGCGATGGGAAAGCCACAGGCGGACAACAGATTCCGGTGCCGAACTATTCGGGATGGTCGTCAACCTTGAAATCGAAGCTGACATCACCGGCGTCGACGCTGGTGACGGTCACGTTGATGCCGTACTTCTGGCTGCCGTCGGTGAGTTGGCACCGCAGTGTGGCGCCCTCGACGCCCTTCAAGTTGTCGGGGCAGGTCACCGAATCGGGTCTACTGCCCACCTGCTGATACAGCTTGTCGCTGATGACGCGGGCGACCTGGTTCTTGTCGACCGTCTCCACCATGTCGAATTTCACGTCCTTGCCCTCAACGCTGGTCACCGTGACGTTGACGTTGTAGGTGGAGTCTTTGACCTTCATCTCACAGTTGATCTGCGCTCCGACCTTTGCCGGCAGGTCGTTTGGGCACGTCACCGAATCGGGCTTGTTGCCGGCGGCGTCTGTCATCTTGGAGGTGATCTGGCTGGCGATATCGCTCCTGCTCACCGTATGCGACGACGAACCGATCGACCACGAACAGGCTCCGGCGCTGGCGATCAGCCCTGCAGCCGCAGCTGGGATCAGCAACGTGCGAACGATCGAGTGGGCCATGTCGCCTCCCGTGGCATCGACAACTGTGAATCGGCTGATGATTGCATGCCAAACGGGTTCTGGTAGGCGGAACCGGCAAATGCACACCGAACGACGTGCGGCCGGCGATGGCGTCGGCGAGGACGATCCTCAGGACGCGAAGACACCCCCGCTTCCAACCACGCTGGCGCGGTTCGATTACGAGCGAACAAGCCGCGCGATCGCGGCCGACGCCTCGGCGAGCTTCGCCTGCGCCTCATCGCCGCCCTCGGTGATCGCGTCGGTCACACAGTGGTCAAGGTGCTCGTGGAGCAGGTTCAACGCTACTGATCGTAAGCCACTGGTGACGGCGCTGATTTGGGTGAGGACGTCGATGCAGTACTTGTCGTCTTCGATCATTTTCGCGATACCGCGGACCTGACCCTCGATTCGACGCAGCCGCTTGGCGTAGCTGTCTTTGTGGGCTACGTACCCGTATGTGGCTGCCACCTGGCCTCCTAGCATCTTTGTCAGCAGGTCGACTCAGCTTCATTGTCGGCCACTGTCGACGTATTCGCACACGTTGAAGTCGGCTCCCGGTTCGATGCCGTTTCGCACGGGCCTTTGTCCCCTACCCCGGTGGGACCTTATGCCCTACCCTGGTGGGGTATATGCGCAGATAATCCGAGTATGACCCAGTCACCCGAAGTCGCGGCCGAGCAGGCCATCGCGGCTGGGTTGCTCTGCAGCTATGTCGCGCCAGTAATGCCACGCACGTTCGGGGCTGAGCCAGCAGTAACGGCCACGGCCAGCTGCTCACGGCGCACCCACTTCGCCAGTCATCTGAACCTGCTCGAAGCGACGGATTGGCGGACCGCACAAAGGAAAGGGGTCAGGAAAGGATGACAAAGCTTCGACGCCGAACCGTGCTTGTGGTGGCCTGCCTGGGCGCTGCCGCCGGGCTGACTACCTTACTGGTTACGCCGGTAGGCGCCTACATGGACAACCGCACGATGTCCGAGATCATGATGTCCGATATGATGCCCGAATTGCCTGTCCCCCCGGTGATCCACCATGGTGCGATCGCCGTTGCCCCCAACGGCGCGATAGGCAAATCGTGGCACCAGCGATCCAAGGCACGGGCGGTAGAAGTCGCATTGGAGCAGTGCGGCGTGCGAAGTTGCAAAGTGCTCAGCCACTTCACTCGGTGCGGCGCGGTCGCCTATGACGGCTCGAAGTACCACGGGGGAGCCGGCTTGACACGCGGCGCGGCAGAAATCGATGCCGTTAGCCGCCTCGGCGGCGGGTGGGTCGTCGAGTGGGCGTGCAACTAATCTAAGTGTTCTCGCTCGTAAGTTCGTCGTGTGTTTCGCGATCAGCCCCCTGATCCATCGTCATGCCTGCCCTGCGCGGAGTTCGCTTCGCGCCCTACGGCTGGGCGCGCCCACACCAGGGTCGCCCGTATCGTCGCCCTGCCGGCCGGCACGTCGGCAACCAGCGTCAGCCGATCGTTGTCCAGGGTGACGTTTCGCAGCTGCGTCGTGTTCACCCAGTTGGGTAGTAGCGACACCGCCACGTCGTGATACACGACGCCGGTAGCCTCGTCGACGCGGTAGGGACCGGCATAGGCCAGATAGTCGGCCGCCGTCGCAGCCTCGTTCGTGCCGGCAGTACACGGATGGACGTGGGCGGATCGATTCGGCCGCATCAGCTGAGCCGACATGTAGCCGTCGAGCGTGTACATGATCAGCCCAACGGCGTCGGCGCCCAGCGGGTAGATGACCGGGCCGCCCCGGTCGGATTGGGCCGTATACGACACCAACTGCCAGGTGCCAGCAATCTCATCGCTCAACATCAGGCGCTTGCCTTTCACCGTTTCGGCGTGGGCTTGAGATGTGGCCGATCAGTGTTCTGGCGTGCCGTCGCTCAGCGACGACGATTTCGTGGCGACGCGGTCGCAGAAGTCGGCGACGACGCTGACCGTCGCCTGCGGCGCCTCGAAGGGCCAGAAGTGGCCGGTGTCGAACACGTGCACGTCGCTGCCAGGCGGAAGCATGCCCAAAAGCTCTGCGTCCTGGTAAAACTCGCGTGGCTGCAGACGGTCATGGGCGCCCTGGAGCAGCAGCACCGGAGCCTTCCAGGACCGAATAAGCCGGGTTCGGCGGTCCACCCACTCCTGTCGAAACGATGAGGAGTGGAAGTAACGCGGCACCGCGGTGGCAATTCCGGGATGGCTGAATTCTTCAACGGTGCGCAGTAGGTCCTGTTGGGCGACCGGTCGTTCGGTGAGCCATGTGTAGACGGTCGACACGAACCGTCTGGCGTCGCCGAGCATGGCTGGAGCTTCCGCCGCCAGCATCAGCTGTTCCTGGGGGTGCAGACTGGGGTGTAGATGCCAAAGATGTTGCTGGCCGCGACCGTATCCGCGGACGCGTTCACCCATCGCCGCCACCAGGTGGTCGCCGACTGGGCTGCCGCGGTCGTGGGTGACGAGGGTGAATTCGCCGATGCGCAGCTCGTCGAGGAGGGCGCCGAGCTGCCCTGCGACGCCGGCCTGGCGGTAGTCACCGCTGCGTTTGTCGGATTGGCCATAGCCTTTGAGGTCGATCGCCAGGCAGTGGTAGCGGCGGCTCAGCGCTTCCAGGGCGTAGTGCCACTGCCACCACGAGTCGGGCAGTCCATGCAGGAACACCACCGTGGGATCTGAAGAGGCGCCGGATTCCACGAAATGCCATCTGACAGTTTCGCTGTCGCCAGGCGCGTCGACCAACCGATGGACGGCGGTCACGTCGCCAAGGTGCTCGATATCGCCGTCTTGATTGACCCGGGCAGGGGTGGCGTCGCCCAGTTCTGCGACCATCTCCGCTGCAGCCTGAACGGCTTGGGTCAGCCCTTCGTGCAGCGTTTCCCTCACCCGCTGCGGCGGTTCGGTGTAGGACAAAGTTGCCGGCATGGTCATTGTTGTTCCTTAACAGACACGGGCGTGCCGCGCAGTTGCCCACGCAATCGCGGCGGCCACCACGATGGATTCGGAGGCGTGGGCAAGCGTCGTACCTTGCTACCTTGCGGTGTCGTCCGCGTCGTGGCAGCGGGAACACAAGCATCAGGACAAGGGTTAGCCCGGTGATCGCGGATCGTGCCGACTGCCTGTTGGGGAACCGCGGTGGGCAGCTTGAGTTGGCCGCGGTACCCGTCGCTGAACAGCGAGGCGAGCAAGGCGATGCCCAGTGCCGCACCCAGTTCGCGAGTGACGTCGTTCATGGCCGACGCCACGCCTTGTTTGTCTGGCGGCAGCGAATCCACGATGGTATTCGTGGCCGCAGTGGCCGAGAGCGCGAGGCTCTTGGTGTCGGGCACCAACACCACCGTGACGAGCAGAGAGACCGCCGCCATCGCGGCGGTCCCGATGAAGGACCGCCACGAGTAGTGCTCGAGCAACGCGCCGCTGAGGAGCAAACCCAAAATCGCTCCTGCGCTTGCGAATCCGGTCCAGGTGCCGACGGCTCGGCCTTTTTGGTCGGAGTGGACAACAGCGGTGATCGTCGACAACCTGCTTGGCACGAGGAGTGCGGCGCCGACGCCCATGATCACGCGGGCGCCGCGAAAATCGTTGCGCATTTCATCTCCCATAGGACGTGGCGCTATCGCCATTGCGGGACAGCACAAATCGAGGTACCGAGGCACACAGGGTGGTGAGCTGGCGACCGGCTCGCATGACGGTGCGATCCGGCCGGATGACCGCCGCCGTGACGCCGCCGCCCTGTAACCAGCGCGCGAGTTCGCTTCCCGGCGGCGCATCGACGATGACAGTCCCGCGGTGACGAAGTTGCTCGCGCTGCGCTGCGGTGGGTGGTTCGGTGGTGATGACGGCGAAACGGTTTCCGAGCACCATGTCGAGCCGGGCGCCGTCAGACAATGCGGGATTCGGACACAACTGGCCCGCGAGGCGGCGGCCACCGATCGTCTTGTGCACCAGGGCGCTTGCGCGAAGTGCGGGGGTCTGGCTGTTCGTGATGAATCGCCGCGCGCCAGGGATGAGGTGCAGTCGCGGAATTAGAGCGTCGCGGACGGCGTTTCCAGGTCGCCCGCCGGCCGTCATCAACCATCCCACGATCAGGGCAAGCCTAATCATGGCCCTTGCGTGGGGTCTGCGCTCCTGCTCGTAGGTCTCGAGAACACTGGCCGGAAGGTTTTCAGTCAGCACGCCGGCAAGCTTCCAGGTCAGGTTCGCCGCGTCGCGTAGTCCGGCCCCCATGCCCTGGCCGATGAACGGGGGCGTGAGATGGGCGGCGTCGCCGAGAAGGAAGACATTGCGCTGGCGCCACGAGCTTGCCACACCGGCGCCAAACGTGTACTCGGCGACGCGCACCAAGGACAACTCGTCGGCCGAGATGCCTTTGACCCAAGTGGAAATCAACGGGTAGAGGTTCTCCGGGGATGCGAAGTCGTGAACGGTTTCGCCCTCCCGAAGCCGAAATTCCCAGCGGTAGCGGTTGTCGCCGGTACGCATGTAGGTGGCGGCCCGGTCGGGGTTGCAGACTTGGTACACACCGTCCCACAGGTCGATTGCGGCGTCGGTTGCCACATCGACGACCAGCCAGCGTTGGGCGAAACGAAGCTCACCCATCACCGCGCCGATGCAGGCGCGAATGACGCTGTTGGCGCCGTCGCAACCCAAGACGTAGGTGGTGTCTACGACGTGTTCGTCGCCGCTGATGAGATCGGTGAACCTGACTCGCACCCGGCCGGGCTCGTGCTGGCTGACATGGGTGACTTCAGCGTTTCCTTGAAAGCGAACGCAGTCGTGTTTCTTTAGGTTTGCCCGCAGAATACCTTCCAGCTCGGGTTGGTCGAACATAGTGGCCTGTGGGAAACCGTGAATGCTGTGCGCCGGATCGCGATCGAACTGAGCCAGCGTTCGCAAGTCCTTGTTGACAAGCCGCAGACCCAGCCCCGGCCGCGTTGTCGCAGCGAATTCATCGCCGATGCCGAGCCGGCCGATGATCCGCCTGATCTCGTCGTCAAGGTGCGCGGCCCGCGGTTGTGGGTACACGCTTGTCCACCGGTCAAGAAGCAGACACGGTATGCCGTACTGGGCTAGCAAGATTGCCGACGTGACACCGGTGGGGCCGGCGCCTACGATGACGACCGGCACCGCGCTCTGGGATGTATTCACGTGTACCGCACCACCGTTCGTTGCGTCCCAAGGTCGATTGCGCCGTCATCGGTGGCCACGGTGGCCTCGACGAGGTCGCCGTCGTGTAGGTAGTTGGCATTTCTCGCCTGCCGCTTGAAGAAGGTCTTCCACCTGACGGCGGGCGGCAGCAGGGAACTGATGATTTGCACCGGTTTTGGGGGAGCGCTGAGCGCAGTGCCCGCCGGTGTGCCGGTCAGCACTAGATCTCCGGGTTGGAGTTGCTGAAACCGGGCGAGCGCCTGCAGTGCTTGCAGGGGGGAGTAGATGATGT
This sequence comes from Mycobacterium lacus, assembly GCF_010731535.1. Lineage (NCBI taxonomy): Bacteria > Bacillati > Actinomycetota > Actinomycetes > Mycobacteriales > Mycobacteriaceae > Mycobacterium > Mycobacterium lacus. The sequence goes on along the minus strand of NZ_AP022581.1, from coordinate 3,182,633 downwards.
CCGTGCCCACCACCATGTCCTGGCGGGTTTCGCCGTTGACTCGCAATCGGAGCCGCAGGTCACCGAAGTGCTTAAGCTCGCCGGCATCCAGAAGCACCAGCGCCGGGCCGACGGGAGTGAACGTCGGATACGACTTGGCCTCGTAGAACTGGGTTTTGGGAAGCTGGATGTCGCGAGCCGACACGTCGTTGACGACCACCAGTCCGGCAACGTAGTCGGACAGATTGGCCGCCGCGATCGTGGCACCGACACGCAGCTCGCGGCCGATGACCAACCCGATCTCGACTTCGTAGTCTAGGAACCGAACATGACCGGGTTTGACGATGTCGTCAAACGGCCCGCTGATCGAGCCCGAGGCCTTCCGGAAGAACGTCAATGGGATGCTCTTCGGGTCCATGCCGGAGTCTTCGACGTGTGAGGCAAAGTTGGTCATCTGGGCCACTACTCGGCATGGTGCCGTGACCGGTGAGACAAGTTGCAGGCTCTCGGGGGGCACGACGTCATTGCGTCGCGCTGCCGTGCTGATGGCCACGCGGTCGGCGAGCAACTCTGCGGTGCTGACCGCGTCGGTCGCGACTTTGACTGCGCCGGTGGCGACTTGCACCCACCAGGCATCATCGGTTCTCAGGACGGATATGGTCATGACTTGGCCGCTTCGATCAGGCCGATCAGGCGGCGGTAATCGAACTCGTTGTCGGCGCAGAGCGCGCTGATAGCTGAAAGTGCTTCGCGGGGTAAGGATTTGCGACTGGTGCCAAGATAATCTCTGGTTGGCGCCGGCCCCCACTGCACCAGGCCCGACGCGGTCAGCGGTGCCCAGCCAGGCTCCAGAGAACAGTCGAACATGTCTCCGTCACTGAAGTGCTCGACCATGAATCCGTCCGGGTCGCGCCAGTAGTCGAAGATCTGGCTGCCCTGGATGTGGCGGCCGATTCCCCACGACCGGTGATAACCACAGCTGGCGAGGTATTCGCCGCCCGCCGCCAGGCTGTCGAGATCGCATACCTGATATGCCGAATGCAGGTAGCGGTTCGCCGGTGCCAACGCTAGGGCGAGCGTGTGGTGGTCGGTCGGTGTCATCCCACGGTCACAGCGGATGAAGCTCATGGCGGGTCCCCGGTCGCGCTGGCCGGGAAAGAACAGGAAGTCGCTGACGATCATTCCCAGGGTGTCGAGGTACCAATTGAGCGTCCGCAGATACGAGGTGGTCTGCAGCGCCAGGTGTCCGAGCCGTTGCACGGTGGCGGGTCTCCGTGGCGGCCGCTGGGTCGCGTTGACGCGCTTGAGTTCATGCGCGACGTTCAAGGTGTGCGGCGCCTGAGCCGGCAACGGCTCGAGCTGATGGGTGTCCGCCACCACACGAACCGTGAGCCCGCTGGGATCGGTCAGGTCGACGGTTAGGCCGCCCAGCCGTGCGGGCAGATCGCGCGGCCGGCGTCCCGTCGCGTCGGCCAGCCGCTGCACATCGCTTTGGTCGCGGGCGGTGAAGGCGGCCCCAACGAAGCGAGACCTGCGGCCGCGCCGGATGAGCACGCACGGTGCTCCGGCGTCAGCGCCGCGCAGGTGCAGCGCGTCGGGTGTGCGGACGGCGACGGCGAATCCGAATGCCTTACCGAAAGCTTCGGCGTGATCCAGATCGGGCTTTTCGAACTCCAACCATGCGATGTCGTGAACCTTGATCACGGGGTTGCGCGAGCGGCCGGGATGCTCACCTCTGCGGGCGCCGTACTCGCTGTGTAAGCCGTTGTGTGCCTCGACGTCGGGTGTCATGGAATGCCTCCTCAGGAGATGATGATATCTTCACTTACGAACTAATCATCAGTCAAGGTTTGTGAAGAAATATTCACAAGCGAAGGCTGCCGTCAAGCCTGGGGCGAAGGCACAGGAGGCGGCCCGTGGCCGACGCCGAGAATTCAGGGGAGACCGGAAACTGGCGATGGCGGTCGCCGTGGGTGCGCTGCACGATGAACCTGAGCGCGACGAGCCTCGATGGGCTAAGTCAACCGAAGTCCGGCGTCGGAGCGATCGTTGCCACAGGACAGGTGGCCGGAACGGCTCCTCCCTACGTGACCCTCTTGAGCGCGGCGACCAGGCCTTCGGTGTCTGCCACGGTCACGGTCAGCGCTGAGTGGTCGCGCAGCCCGAGGACGCGGCGTATAGGCGGCTCGAAGTGGACGCACACCCCGGCCTGGGCGTTGGTGCCGAAGGTCAGTCCGTCGTCGACCATCGACAGTCGGGGGCCGACCGCAGTCCACCATCGATAGGGGCCGGTGATATGCGCATCGCGCACACTCGCCAATGGAGCTTCGGCGCGGAATGGCCCGTAGCGGGCGATGAAACGGCCGTCGCCGGTTAGCGTCACGCCTTGGTTGCCCGGCCATCGAAACGGCAGCCACATCAGCGCCAGTCGCGGATCGTAGCGGTAGGGGAAGTGGCGTCCGTTCTCGTCCTGCGGTTTCATCCCAGCTCCGATCGTTGCTCAACGGTCCGGCAGTGCGTGTTCGACGATCGGCAGTCGCGGCTGTGGTTGCCGTTCGCGGCGCTTGGCCGACAGGTACACCTGTGCGGTCTGGCTGGCCACTGTCTGCCAGTCGAAGTCGGAGGTCAGCCGTTCTCTGGCCGCCCGGGCGCGCCGCTGCGCGGCCGCCGGATCGTCGAGCACTGTGCGCACGGCCGCGGCCAGTCCCGCCACATCACGGGGTGCACAGGATACCCCTGTCCGTCCGTTGATCACCGCCTCGCCGAGGCCGCCGATGTTCGACGTCACCAGCGGGGTGCCGGCAGCGGCGGCCTCGAGGGCAACAAGGCCGAACGGCTCGTAGTGGCTGGGCAGCACGGCGGCGTCAGCGCGATGGAGCAGCGCCAGCAGCTCGTCGTGGTCGAGGTGTCCTACGAACCTGGTTGCCTTGAGCACCTTGTGTTTGCGGGCCTGCTCGACAAGCCAGTTCTGCTGGGTGCCCTCGCCGGCGATGGTCAGCGTGGCACCCGGGTGGGTGCGCCTGATCCGCGGCAGCGCGGCGATGGCGTCGTGTACACCCTTCTCGTACTCCAGCCGCCCGACGTAGAGGAGTTCGGGTGGCCCGGTGCGTGGGCGTCGGGCAGCGAACGGCCAGCGCGCCGCGTCGATACCGTTGCGTATCACCGTGATCTCGGCCAGGCCGGGCCCGAAAAGCTCGGTGATCTCGTCGCTCATCGACGCCGAACACGTGATCAGCGAATCGGATTCACGTACCAGCCACGACTCGACGGCGTGCACCTGACGGCTGAGAGCGCCGCTAACCCAGCCGGAATGCCGGCCGGCTTCAGTCGCGTGAATCGTGGAAACCATTGGTACGTCGTAGAATTGGGCCAGCGCAATGGCCGGATGAGCGACCAGCCAGTCGTGTGCGTGTACGACGTCGGGACGCCATGGGCGATCGGTGCCGCGTCTCTTCAGGGGCATGCCGGCGCGGATCATCGCATGGCCCATTGCCAGGGTCCAGGCCATCATGTCGTCGCTGAAGGTGAATTCGTGTGGATCCTGCGCCGCCGCGATCACCCGGACACCCGCGCAGACCTCGTCGGAGGACGGGTGCGTGCTGGCATCGGTGCCCGACGGACGGCGGGACAACACGACGACGTCGTGACCCGCCGCGGCCAGGGCGGTCGACAGGTGATGCACGTGCCGCCCAAGCCCGCCGATCACCACCGGCGGGTATTCCCACGACACCATGAGGATCCTCACGAGCGTCCCTCTTGTCGCCGAGACTGCGCCCACGGCGTGCAATCGTGGCCACGCCATGTCGTGGCCGCAGGATCGACGCCGTCACCGCAGTCTCGCCTGCTGGCCAACCGGGCCGTCACCTGGGCAGCCTTCGGGCGTCCAAGGCGCCGAACAGACCGTCGGCGCGGTTCCACCCGTCGGCCAGCCGCCGCGCCGCCTCGCGCCGACCCGACGCCAGCGCCCCGGCGATCTCCCGGGTGGCGTGGGCATGCAGGTGTGCGCGGTACCGGGCGTAGTCGGCGGCGGAATCCTTACTCACCATGAACGGCCAGTCGCTGGACACGGTGAGCAGCGTCTCGCGCAGGATCTGATCGGCAACATGATCGCGAGGAGTAGGTCCGTCCAACGACGCCGTCTGCGCCAAAGCCTTGTCGACCGTGGTCAACGCGGTGTCGACCACTTCGCTGTTGAGCTGGACCAGATCGGCCACCCTCTCGCCGTCCCACACCTGCCAGTCCTTACCGGAACCCCACGAGCTGGGCGGCAATTCGACCGCATCACCGACAAAGCCATCGGTGATCGCGTCGCTCAGCGTGCCCACCCGCACGCCGGCGGCCGGCAGGGCCCGCAGCACGCGCGCCAACCACGTCGGGCCCTCGTACCACCAGTGGCCGAACAACTCGGTGTCGAAGGCGGCCACCACGTGGGCGGGCCGCCCGATGCGCTCGGACTCGGTGAGCAACCGGCGGCGCACCACCTCGACGAAGTCGGCGACATGCAGGTCGACCGCGCGGTCGGCCCGCTCGGGATCGTAGGGTGCCTTGGCCTCGGACGCCACGTTGCGGCCGGTGACCCGGGCCGGCTTGAGACCGGTGAGGTGGTCATAGGTGTGGAAATCGCGGTAGGCGGCGTGTCCGGGGTAGCCGGATTTCGGCGACCACACCCGGTAGCTGACCTGCAGGTCACGTCCGAACGCGACTACATCGGTGTCGCCGACCGGCCGGCCTAGCGCGGCGTCACCGTGCAGTGACGGGCCGTCGACCATGAAGTGAGAGACGCCGGCAGTCGTGTACTCGGTTTCCAGGCCTGGGGCGTAGGCGCATTCGGGTGCCCAGATCCCGGTCGGGTGGTGCGCCAAGCGAAGCCGTGCGTCGGCCAGCCCTTCGCGCAGCGCGAACTCGCGCAGCCGCGGCGCCAGCAATGGCTGGAATGGGTGGGCCAACGGGCCGCCCAGCAGCTCCACGGTGCCGGCGTCGATCAGGCTGCGCAACAGCGGGCTGGCGCCATGGCGCCACCGGGTTGCGAAGTCCTCAAGTGCTTCGTCCGCCTCGGCGCATTCACGAATCCCGAAGGCCCGCAACGCCTCCGGTGCACACGACGGATAGTCGGCCGACTTCGCGCGGGAAGCAATCCGCACGCTGGCGGCCTCGGCCGCGCGCAGTCGCCAGTTGGCCAGCCAGTGATGCATGCCGTCGAGGCAATACGGGTCGTCGAGCTGGGCGTTGACCACGGGCGTCATCCCGAGGGTGATCGACCGGTGCCGACCCTCGTCGGCCAGGGTGCGCAGCACGCGAAATAGCGGCAGGTAGGCCGCCGACCATGACTGGTAGAGCCATTCCTCACCGACGGGCCAGCGGCCGTGGTGGGCCAGCCACGGCAGGTGGGTGTGCAGAACCAGGCTGAACATGCCCGGAACCCGGCTCGAGGACGTGCTCACGGCCGCACCGCGATCGCGATTAGATCCAGGCTGTCATCTACATCTCGGTCGCCGGCCTCAGCGACGTCGAAATCCGCGGTGGTGACCGCCGCAACGTCGGCCGCAAGCCCGGGGGGCCACGGTGCGTCGGCCACCGCGCGGGCGATCTGCGCGTCGATGATGGAACCGCCGTGGCGGGTATCCATGTCTTGCAGCCGCGGCCCGTGGAACAGACCGCTGATCGACACGTCGGAAAACCCCCCGGCGAGCAGCAGTTCGGTGAGTTCGTCGGCGTTGAGTTCGCGGGTGTGAAACGGGTTGATCGGGGTGTCGCGGCCGGGGGAGAAGGTGATGCGGTTGGGAGTGGACACCATCAGCAGCCCCGAGGGCCGCAGCACCCGGAAGCACTCGCGGACGAACTGGCCCTGGTCCCACAGGTGTTCGATGACCTGGAAGTTGACCACGACGTCCACCGACGCGTCATCTAGGGGCAACTCGGCCAGGTTTGCCTGCAGCACGTGCACCCCGGGGTAGCGGCTGCGGACATGGGCCACCGCGGCCTCGTCATAGTCCACCGCGACGACTCGGCGGGCGACGGCGGCGATCAAATCGGCACCGTAGCCTTCGCCGCAACCGGCTTCCAGCACGTCACGGCCCGCGCAGCGGGGCGCCAGCCGCTCATACACCACCTGGTGGCGGCGAAACCAGTAATTCTCGATGTCCACACCGGGGATGGTGCGCTCGCCCGTCAGCGTCAACGCCGTATCGACCCCCGGCGAGGTGGCGCCGGAGATGTGGTGGGGGACGTCAGGGACGAATGCGCTCATTGCTAAGGCAGGCTAACCCGTGCCGCCCGTTTCGCGAACCGCGCACCGGAGGTACCGCCCGCTTGCGGGGACATCGAGGCGACCGAAGGCCGCCCGGCGACGATGCGGTCCGTGGTAGCCGCCCGTGGCCGCACGCCCCCGCAAGCGGGTGGGGGCACCTCCCGCTTGCGGGGAGAGCGGGCAATCGGGCAAGCACGACCCGCTATGGTGTGAGGGCAGACCGCACGAAGTTACCGATTAGTAACATGCCTGTGCGGTCGTGAAATGCGTGACCGAGGTCCCGCAGTTGACCACTGCGGGACTCCTTTGAGGAGGACGAGCCAGACTCATGACAAACATCGTGGTCCTGATCAAGCAGGTCCCGGACACCTGGTCGGAGCGCAAGCTGACCGACGGCGATTTCACGTTGGACCGCGAAGCCGCCGACGCGGTGCTGGACGAGATCAACGAGCGCGCGGTGGAAGAAGCGCTGCAGATCCGGGAGAAAGAGGCCGCCGATGGCATCGAGGGGTCGGTCACCGTGCTGACCGCGGGCCCAGAGCGCGCCACCGAGGCGATCCGCAAGGCCCTGTCGATGGGCGCCGACAAGGCCGTTCATCTCAAGGACGACGGCATGCACGGCTCCGACGTGATCCAGACCGGGTGGGCGCTGGCGCGCGCGCTGGGCACCATTGAGGGCACCGAGTTGGTGATCGCCGGCAACGAATCCACCGACGGCGTGGGCGGCGCGGTGCCTGCCATCATCGCCGAGTACCTGGGCTTGCCGCAGCTCACCCACCTGCGCAAGGTGTCGGTAGCGAACGGCAAAATCACCGGCGAGCGCGAGACCGACGAGGGCGTATTCACCCTCGAGGCCTCACTGCCCGCGGTGGTCAGCGTGAACGAGAAGATCAACGAACCGCGCTTCCCGTCCTTCAAAGGCATCATGGCCGCCAAGAAGAAGGAGGTCACGGTGCTGACCCTGGCCGACATCGGCGTCGAGAGCGACGAGGTCGGGCTGGCCAACGCTGGGTCGACCGTCCTGGCTTCGACACCGAAGCCGCCGAAGACCGCCGGTGAGAAGATCACCGATGAGGGTGAAGGCGGCAACCAGATCGCGCAGTACCTGATAGCCCAGAAAATCATCTAGCCGGGCGACGGCGAGCGCCGGAACGGCGCGAGCACCGAGCCCGGCAATCCAACTAGAGACGAGGCTGACAAAACCCCATGGCTGAAGTATTGGTGCTCGTCGAGCACGCCGAAGGCGCGCTGAAGAAGGTCAGCGCCGAATTGATCACCGCCGCCCGCGCGCTGGGCGAGCCGGCCGCCGTCGTGGTCGGCGCGCCGGGCACGGCCGCCCCGCTGATTGACGGGCTGAAGGCGGCCGGTGCCGCCAAGATCTACGTTGCCGAGTCCGACGCCGTAGACAATTACCTGATCACCCCGGTGGTGGACGTGCTGGCCGGGCTGGCGGAATCGAACGCTCCCGCGGCGGTGTTGCTGGCGGCCACCGCCGACGGCAAGGAGATCGCCGGGCGGCTCGCGGCCCGGATCGGATCCGGTCTGCTGGTCGACGCCGTCGAGGTCAAAGAGGGCGCCAAGGCCGTCCACTCCATTTTCGGTGGCGCCTTCACCGTCGAGGCGCAGGCCAATGGCGACACCCCGGTGATCACGGTGCGGGCCGGGGCCATCGAGGCACAGCCAGCCGACGGCGCGGGTGAACAGGTCAGCGTGGAGGTGCCGGCTCCGGCCGAGAACGCCACCAGGATCACCTCGCGCGAGCCGGTGGTGGCCGGTGACCGGCCGGAGCTGACCGAGGCCACCGTTGTGGTGTCCGGTGGTCGTGGCGTCGGCAGTGCGGAGAACTTCAGCGTGGTCGAGGCGCTGGCCGACTCGTTGGGTGCGGCGGTAGGGGCGTCGCGCGCGGCGGTCGATTCCGGCTATTACCCGGGCCAGTTCCAGGTGGGCCAGACGGGAAAGACCGTGTCGCCGCAGCTCTACATTGCGCTCGGCATCTCCGGGGCGATTCAGCACCGCGCGGGCATGCAGACCTCCAAGACCATCGTCGCGGTCAACAAGGACGAGGAGGCACCCATCTTCGAGATCGCCGATTACGGCGTGGTCGGTGACCTGTTCAAGGTCGCTCCGCAGCTGACGGAGGCGATCAAGGCCCGCAAGGGCTGAGTTTCTGCGGCCGAGCAGTCGCAAAAGCACCCAATCCCGTGCCGGGATGGGTGCTTTTGCGACTGCTCGCCCAGTTTCGTCATCAGACGTGCACCGACATGTCATAGCGCCGATGCCGATTAGCTGACCGGCTGAGCCACGTTGTTGGCATGAGCATTGCTTCTGTCCTCATACCCAGCGAGAAAGAGCGTGGCGCGCTGGCTTCGTGTTCCGCGTCGGCTCCCGGGCCGCGCTATTCCCTGTTGCTGTCCACCGACGCTTCTCTCATTGAGGCGGCGCAGCGGCTCCGCTATGACGTGTTCAGCAGCACGCCGGGCTTCGCGCTACCGGCGGCGGGCGACGGCCGTGACGTCGATCGTTTCGACGAGTACTGCGACCACCTGCTGGTCCGCGACGACGGCACCGGGGAGCTGGTGGGCTGCTACCGGATGTTGCCGCCGGCGGGTGCGATCGCCGCCGGGGGGCTCTATACCGCCACTGAGTTCGACGTCCGCGCGTTCGATTCGTTGCGGCCATCGTTGGTGGAGATGGGCCGCGCGGTTGTGCGCGAAGGCCACCGCAACGGTGGCGTAGTGCTGCTGATGTGGGCGGGCATCCTGGCCTACCTGGACCGCTACGACTACGACTACGTGACCGGCTGCGTGTCGGTGCCGATCGATACCGACGGTGAAGCACCCGGTAGCCAGATCCGCGGCGTGCGCGACTTCGCGCTGAGCCGTCACGCGTCGCACTACCGGGTGCGCCCCTACCGGCCGGTGCGGATCGACGGCAAGGGCTTGGACGACTTGGCCCCGCCGCCACGGCCGACGATCCCACCACTCATGCGCGGATACTTGCGCCTCGGTGCCCGGGTCTGCGGTGAGCCGGCGCACGACCCAGACTTCGGTGTTGGCGATTTCTGCGCGCTGCTGGCCAAACAGCATGCCGATACCCGCTATCTGCGAAGACTGCGGTCGGTGTCGGCGGCCTCCGAGATGGCTGGCGCGATGGCGGGCGGAGCGGCCTGATGACCGGGACGGCCGCGCACGCCTGGCTCCCGCGGGCATCGTGTGACGTCAGCTGTGTGGGCGTCGGCGACACGGCTGCGGCGCGGCCGGTGCGGGTGGCGCTGCGAGTGACGCTTCGCGTCATGTTGGCGCTGTTGCTGGCTCCGGGGCTGCCGCTGCTGGCGGTGCCACTGCCGGGCCGGACGCGCGCGCAACGCGGCTATTGCCGGTTGGTGCTGCGCTGTTTCGGCGTTCGAATCACCGTGTCGGGCAATCCGATTCGCAACCTGCGCGGAGTCCTGGTTGTCAGCCCCCACATGTCCTGGCTCGACGTCTTCGCTATCGGTGCGGTGTTGCCGGGCTCGTTCGTCGCCCGCGCGGATATGTTCACCGGACGCGCGACCGGGATTGCGGCCCGCATCCTGAGGGTCATCCCGATCGAGCGATCCAGCCTGCGGCGCCTGCCCGGCGTGGTGGACGCAGTCGCCCGTCGGCTGCGCGCCGGGCACACGGTGGTGGCGTTTCCGGAGGGCACCACCTGGTGCGGCTGGCACGGCGACGATGCGGGCCGCGACGCGGCCCGAGATGGGGGCACTCCCCCGCACGCGGGAGGTACCCCCACCCGCTTGCGGGGGAGAGCCGGGCAATCGCACAAGGGGTGCGGGTCCTTCTACCCGGCGATGTTTCAGGCCGCGATCGATGCCGGCCGTCCGGTGCAGCCACTGCGGTTGACGTACCACCACGTCGACGGCAGCGTCTCCACGGCGCCGGCTTTCGTCGGCGAGGACACCTTGTTGCGATCGGTCTGCCGGCTGCTCCGCGTGCGCCGCACTGTGGCCCGGGTGCGCGTCGAATCGCTGCAGCTGCCGGGCACCGACCGGCGGGCCCTGGCCAGTCGCTGCCAGTCCGCGGTGGAGGTGGGCCCCTCGCGGCACCCAGGTCGCGGGCACGCGCTGGTCGCCTGACCCCTCGGGCCTGCAGGTATCGTGGGCCGAGTCATGGTCTACCTGGATCACGCCGCCACCACTCCGATGCACCCCGCCGCCATCGAGGCGATGACGGCCGTCCTCGGCACCGTCGGCAACGCTTCGTCGCTGCACACCACCGGACGTCAGGCGCGTCGGCGGATCGAGGAATCCCGTGAGCTGATCGCGGACAAGCTGCACGCGCGCCCGTCGGAGGTGATCTTCACCGCGGGTGGCACCGAGAGCGACAACCTGGCCGTCAAGGGGATCTACTGGGCCCGCCGCGATGCGCAGCCGAGTCGCCGGCGCATCGTCACCAGCGAGGTGGAACACCATGCCGTGCTGGACTCGGTGAACTGGCTCGTCGAACACGAGGGCGCCCAGGTGACGTGGCTGCCCACCGCGGCCGACGGCTCGGTGTCGGCAGCCGCGCTGCGCGAGGTGCTGGAGAGCCACGACGACGTAGCGCTGGTGTCGGTGATGTGGGCCAACAACGAGGTCGGCACCATCATGCCCACCGCCGAACTCGCGACCGTCGCCGCCGAGTTCGGCGTGCCCATGCACAGTGATGCCATTCAGGCGGTGGGACAGCTGCCGGTCGATTTCGGCGCCAGCAAGCTGTCGGCGTTGAGCGTCGCCGCGCACAAGTTCGGCGGTCCGCCGGCCGTAGGCGCCTTGCTGCTGCGCCGCGACGTCAGCTGTGTGCCGCTGTCGCACGGCGGTGGGCAAGAGCGCGACATTCGTTCGGGCACACCCGATGTCGCTGGTGCCGTCGGAATGGCAACGGCGGCACAGATCGCGGTCGACGGGCTGGAGGCCAACGGCGCGCGGCTGCGGGCGCTGCGGGACCGCCTGGTCGAAGGTGTGCTCGCAGAGGTTGACGACGTTCGACTCAACGGTGCCCGCGATCCGCTGCGGCTCCCGGGCAACGCGCACTTCACCTTCCGCGGCTGCGAAGGTGACGCGCTGTTGATGCTGTTGGACGCCAACGGAATCGAGTGCTCGACCGGCTCGGCCTGCACCGCCGGCGTCGCGCGGCCGTCGCATGTGCTGATCGCGATGGGCGCCGATCCGGCCAGCGCCCGAGGATCGCTGCGTCTTTCGTTGGGACACAACAGTGTTGACGCCGATGTTGATGCGGCGCTGGAGGTGTTGCCCGGTGCGGTCGCCCGAGCGCGCCGGGCCGCCCTGGCCGCCACGGGGGCGTCGGGGTGAAGGTTCTCGCCGCGATGAGCGGTGGCGTGGACTCGTCGGTCGCGGCGGCCCGCATGGTCGATGCCGGGCACGACGTGGTCGGCGTGCACCTGGCGCTGTCGACGGCGCCCGGCACGCTGCGCACCGGGTCGCGGGGCTGCTGCTCCAAGGAGGACGCCTCGGACGCCCGCCGTGTCGCAGATGTACTCGGAATCCCGTTCTACGTATGGGATTTCGCCGAGAAGTTCAAAGAAGACGTGATCGACGACTTCGTGTCGTCCTATGCCCGCGGGGAAACCCCCAACCCCTGCGTGCGGTGCAATCAGCGGATCAAGTTCTCCGCCCTGTCCGCGAGGGCCATCGCGCTGGGTTTCGACACCGTGGCCACCGGCCACTATGCCCGCCTGTCCGATGGGCGGCTGCGCCGCGCCGTCGACCGGGACAAGGACCAGTCCTACGTGCTGGCCGTGCTGACCGCCGAACAGCTGCGCCACACCGTGTTTCCGATCGGGGACACTCCTAAGCCACAGATCCGTGCGGAGGCCGCCCGCCGCGGCCTCGCGGTCGCCGACAAGCCGGACAGCCACGACATCTGCTTCATTCCGTCCGGGAACACGCAAGCCTTTTTGGGTGAGCGCATCGGGGTTCGCCGCGGCACCGTGGTCGATGCGGACGGTGCCGTGCTCGCCGAACATGATGGGGTGCACCGTTTCACGATCGGTCAGCGCAAAGGTCTGGGCATAGCCGGGCCCGGGCGGGATGGTCGCCCGCGCTACGTGACGGCGATCGACCCCGGCACACAGACCATTCACGTGGGCGACGTGACCGACCTCGACGTGCACGCGCTGACCGGACGGGCGCCCGTGTTCACCGCGGGTTGCGCGCCGCCGGGTCGGATCGAGTGCGCGGTTCAGGTGCGCGCGCATGGCGAAACCGCCAGTGCGGTAGCCGAATTGGTCGGTGACGAGCTTTGCGTGCGGTTGGTCACGCCGCTGCGTGGTGTGGCATGCGGGCAGACGCTGGTGCTGTACCGGCCCGATCCCGATGGTGACGAGGTGCTCGGCAGCGCGATCATCACCGGCACCTCGCGGTCGTCGTCCGGCGCCAAACCCCGGGCCTGACGCGGCGCCAAATCCGAATGTCGCTATGTCTCTGGCGCATTCGTTCCGCGGTTAGGTAGCCCGCGCCGTGTGTCAGAAACCTACGGCACCGTCGCCTTTACCTACGTAACCGTAGCCTACGGCAACAGTTGACAAGCAATATAATCCGTGAGATTCATTGTCGGGTGCAGGTGCGTCTCGGAAGGAGTGTCGGTAGTGACGTTGCGGGTGGTTCCTGAGGGTTTGGCGGCGGCCAGTGCGGCGGTGGAAGCGCTGACCGCGCGGCTGGCGGCCGCGCACGCCGGTGCGGCGCCGGCGATTACGGCGGTGGTGCCGCCGGCGGCCGATCCGGTGTCGCTGCAGACCGCGGCCGGGTTTAGCGCCCTGGGCAACGAGCACGCCGCGGTGGCCGCCGAAGGGGTCGAAGAGCTGGGCCGTTCCGGGATCGGTGTGGGTGAGTCCGCTATCAGTTATGCCGTCGGTGACGCCGCCGCGGCGGCGTCGTATGCGGGTGCGGGTGGTTCGCTGTGACGGCGCCGGTCTGGATGGCCGCGCCGCCGGAGGTGCATTCGGCGCTGCTCAGCGCCGGCCCGGGTCCGGCTTCGCTGCAGGCGGCCGCGGCGGGCTGGGCATCGCTGAGCACCGAATACGCCGCTGCGGCAGAAGAACTCACCGCAATCGTGGCCGCGGTGCAGGCCGGTGCCTGGCTGGGCCCCAGCGCCGAGGCGTACGTGGCCGCCAACGTGCCGTACGTGGCGTGGTTGATGCAGGCCAGCGCCGATGCCGCGGCGACGGCCGCCGAGCATCAGACGGTGGCGGCCGCCTATGTCGGCGCGTTGGCGGCGATGCCGACGCTGGCCGAGCTGGCCGCCAACCACGTCACCCACGCGGTGTTGGTGGCGACGAACTTCTTCGGCATCAACACCATCCCCATCGCGCTCAACGAGGCCGACTACGTGCGGATGTGGATCCAGGCCGCCACCACGATGAGCGTCTATGACGCCGTTGCGGGTGCGGCGGTGACCTCAACACCGCACACCAGCCCCGCACCGGTCATCGTCAAACCCGGCGCCAACGAAATCAGCAACGCCGTGGCCGCCGCCACCCCAGGGTGCCGGAAAAGTCGCGTCTCATGAGGTCAGGACCAGTTTGAGGGCATGGTCTGGGTGTGTGGCGTGGTGGCGTAGGCCGGCGGCGATGTTGTCCCAGCCGGTGATTCGCAGGATGCCGATGGCGAGGTTGCGGCAGGTGGCCATCACCCGTGGTGCTTGGCCGGTGCGTACCTGCGAGGAGTCCTCGGCGAAGGTGACGTCTCGGACCCAGTGGAGGCGATTTTCTATGCTCCAGTGCCCTTGGACCCAGGTGGCGAGCCGCTGGGGCGGTGCGGCCGTGTGGTTTGCTGAGGTGATCAGGTACACGACCTCGACGGTTTTGCTTCCGTCAACGGTGACGGTGCGGCGCAGCTGGGCGACTTGGGTTGCACCGGGAAAGTCGATCCAGTCGGGAACGTCGGCGACCTTGATCGAACGGGTGATGTGTCGGCCACGCTCAGCGGCCCGGGTCGTGTGGGCGGGCATGTCCTTCCAGGGCAGTGTCTTGAGCTTGTGGTGCAGGGTCGGCATATTCGCCTTCACTGTGAACACGTAGTCGCCGCCTGCGCCGGTGATGAGTGTGGCGGTATCGGTTTGGGTGTGCATCGCATCGAGGGTCACCACTGCATCGTCGAGATCGAGATGCCTCAACAGTGTTCGCGCAGCGGGTATTTCGTTGCTCTTTGCGTCGACGGCCACCTGTCCTAGCACGACTCCGGCACCGTGGTCGAATGCGGCGATCAGGTGTGGGGCCTTGCCACCAGCGCGGGTGCGCGCGCCTCGGATCGTCTTGCCGTCGATGGCGATCACGCGACGCTGCTCGACGGTGAAGGTTCGCGTCCACATCCACACGCCCAATGCTTGGTCGAGGGCGTCGGCATCGAGGCGGGCGAACAATTTGCGCAACGTCGATTCGTCCGGGCGCTGCCGCTGGTGACTCCGAACGAAGCCAGTGTGCCACTTGCCGCCTCTGCGGCCCATTGGCCGATCGCCGCGAACGACCGGCACCCGGCCAAGGTAGCTGTGACCGCCAGTGCGAGCACCCGGCCAACGAGTAGCGCACCCGCGCCGGTCGCGTGGGTCGGGCACTGTCTGCAGGGCTTGCAACAGGCGTTCGTGGCGCGTCGGGTTCGCATCGGCAGGCGGCGTCGGAGAAGATGGCACGTGGGTGTGACCTCGGGTTCGGATGGTTGGCTTCGCAACCTGCATCCAAGCCCGTTGGCCACACCCGCCACATCCGACACGCCGGTCACACACTGATAACGGCCGAGGTCACAGCTCTACGCATCAACCTTTCCGGCGCCCTGGCCGCCACCCTCACACCATTCCCGTGGCAAGCCATAATGCAGGTCTTAACCGAGGCCGCTAAAGAACTGGCAGAGATCGGCGAAATTTTCGAAAAGACCGCCGAAGCCTTCATTGAGCTACTGTTCCTATTGGTCGTGAATCTCTTGAATTTCCAGTTCATACTGGCCTTTGATGATCTGGTATCCCTCGCTCTGCTTGGGATACCATTCACCATCGGACTCATTTTACTTCCGTTAGTAATCTTCGGTAACGCATTAGCCATTACAACGATTGTTGTTGCGTGGATTATTTCGAATTTGATTGGCGCTGTTCCGCTTTTGGCGGCTCCCTTGTTGGGGGTGTTGGCCGCTGGTGTTGCTCCGGCTGTCGCGGGTGTGGCCGGTGTGGCGGGATTGGCCGCTATGCCGGCGGCGGGGGTGGTTGCCGCGCCGGCCGCTGTGGCTGTCGGGGCGGTGGAGCCGTTGGCGGGTGGTGCTTCTGGCGCGCGGTTGGTGTCGGTGGTGGCTTCTGATCGGGGTGCTGGGGTGTTGGGGTTTGCCGGGACGGCCGGTAAGGAGGCGGTTGCGGCGCCGTGTGGTTTGACGGTGTTGGCCGGCGATGGGCTTGGTGGTGGTGTGCGGGTGCCGATGCTGCCGGCGAGCTGGGAGCCGAATGTGGTTGGCGCCGTGTGTTAACGGCGTTGTCAAGGGAAACCCGAAAAAGAGAGGGATCGTGATGAGTTTGTTGGATGCCCATATTCCGCAGTTGGTGGCCTCGCAGTCGGCGTTTGCCGCCAAGGCGGGGTTGATGCGCCACACGATCGGTCAGGCCGAGCAGTCGGCGATGTCGGCGCAGGCGTTTCACCAGGGGGAGTCCGCGGCGGCGTTTCAGGCCGCCCATGCCCGGTTTGTCGCCGCGGCCGCCAAGGTCAACGCCTTGCTGGATCTCGCGCAGGCCAACCTGGGGGATGCCGCGGGCACCTATGTGGCCGCCGATGCCGCCGCTGCGTCCAGCTACACCGGGTTCTAAAGCCGCCCGTTACTGATTATCGAAAGGGTTTGTGATGTCGCAGATTATGTACAACTACCCGGCGATGATGGCCCATGCCGGGGACATGTCGGGGTATGCGGGCACGCTGCAGAGCCTGGGCGCCGATATCGCCAGCGAGCAGGCCGCGCTGTCGAATGCCTGGCAGGGTGATACCGGGATCACCTATCAGGGTTGGCAGGCGCAGTGGAACCAGGCCCTAGAGGACCTGGTGCGGGCCTATCAGTCGATGGCCTCCACGCATGAGGCCAACACCATGGCCATGTTGGCCCGCGACGGCGCCGAAGCCGCCAAATGGGGCTAGCCCGTTCGTCGGTTAGCTAGATGCAAACAGCACCCAACGCCGTCGAGCTGACGGTCGATCACGCCTGGTTCATCGCCGAAACCATTGAAGCGGGCAGCTTTCCGTGGGTGCTGGCAATCACCACGCCGTATCGCGATGCCGCAGAACGCGATGGGTGGGCGAGTCGTCAGGCCACGGAGTTGGCCCGGATGGGCGTGCTGTCCGCGGGCGGCGTCGTCAACCGGGCAGTGGCCGACTGGGTCAAGGTGCTGTGCTTCCCGGACCGGTGGCTCGACCTGCGCTATGTGGGTCCAGCACCGGCCACCGGCGCCGAGGAACTACTGCGCGGCGTCGTCGCGCGGCGTGGCGATGTCAGCGACAAGACCGTCGTCGCGCTGCGCAACGCGCAGCTGATCACGTTGACAGCTTTGGATATTCACGAACCCCGGGCGCTGGTTCCGGTCCTGGGCGCCGGGCTGGCGAACCGGCCCCCGGCGCGGTTCGATGAGTTCAGCCTGCCGGCGCGGGTCGGGACTCGGGCCGACGAGCGCCTGCGGGCCGGGGCGTCACTAGCGGAAGTCGTTGACTACCTGGGTATCCCGGAATCGGCGCGCGCGGTGGTGGAGTCGGTGTTCAACGGCCCGCGCAATTACGTCGAGGTCGTGGCGGGCGCCCGCGACCAAGACGGCCAGTCCGCCACCACTGAAGTGGGCCTGAGCATCGTCGACACCACCGGGGGCCGCATTCTGGTCAGTCCGTCCCGCGCATACGACGGCGAGTGGGTATCGACGTTTAGCCCCGGGACGCCGTATGCGATAGCCGTCGCGATCGACCAACTCACCGCCGGTTTGCCCGACGGCCAATGGTTCCCGGACGTACGGCTGTCCCGGGATTTCGCCGTCCAATCTTGACGACGGCCCCGACGGCGCGAACCTGGCACGTTCGCCGCGATGTTCGTTAGCGCGATGTCAGACACGATTCCGGAAAGCCGCAAAAGGTGACTTCCAGCAACGCCACCGACAGGACCCGATACCTGCCGTCCATCGAGGCAATGATCGTCAGGTGCTCGCCCGCGCCGGTGATCGCGCGCATCCGCGATTGGCCCAGCAGGATCGTGGCGACGTCGAGCACACCCCGCTGCCCGGCGCCGAACGCCGGCAGTGCGGTGCCACCCACCACCCGCGTGCACGCCGCTGTCGGCAACGTTGCGCAGCACAACAGCGGCGGCCGCATCAGTCTCGCCATTTGCCGCCCTTCCGGGCTCGAACCTGCTCGCGTGACGTGGTGGTGACTCCCCCCTGCCGGCCTGGGCGCGAGAGGTGGTCGAATACGGTTGCCGGGTGAGTGTTTTCGCCTCGCCTTTTGCGAAGGCCACCGGCATCGGATCCTGGCCCGGCATCGTCCCGCGGCAGGCCGCCGAGGTCGTCGTCGGTGAGTTGGCGGGCGCGCTGGCCCACATTGTCGAGCTGCCCGCCCGGGGGGTGGGAGCCGACATGCTCGGGCGCGCCGGCGGGTTGCTGGTCGACGTGGCCATCGACACCGTGCCGCGCGGTTACCGCATCGCCGCCCGGCCCGGCGCGGTGACACGTAGGGCCGCGAGCATGCTGGACGAAGACATGGACGCGCTGGAAGAGGCCTGGGAGACCGCCGGCCTGCGCGGCGGCGGGCGGGTGGTCAAGGTGCAGGCTCCCGGGCCGATCACGCTGGCCGCGGGGTTGGAGCTGGCCAACGGCCACCGGGCGATCACCGACCCCGGTGCGCTGCGTGACCTTGCGGAGTCGCTGGCCGAAGGCGTTGCCGCACACCGCGCGGAGCTGGCCCGTCGACTCGACACGCCGGTGGTGGTGCAGTTCGACGAGCCGTCGCTGCCGGCGGCATTGGGCGGACGGCTGGCCGGGGTGACCGCGCTGAGCCCGGTCGCCGCGCTCGACGAGGCGGTGGCGGGCGCCCTGCTCGACACCTGTGTGGCGGGCGCCGGCGCCGACGTCATGCTGCATAGCTGCGCTCCCGAGTTGCCGTGGAATCTGTTGCAGCGCAATGGTATTAGTGCGGTAGCGGTGGACGCCGGCACGCTGCAAGCCGCGGATCTGGACGGCATCGCGGCGTTCGTCGAGTCGGGGCGGGTCATCGTGCTGGGCGTCGTGCCCGCGACCGCGCCGGAGCGGCGGCCGTCGGTGGAGGAGGTGGCGGCCGCGGTGGTGGCGGTGACGGATCGGCTCGGTTTCGGGCGCGCGGTGCTGCGCGACCACCTCGGTGTGGCCCCGGCGTGTGGTCTGGCTGGTGCAACCCACGAGTGGGCGCGGACCGCGATCCAGCTTGCCCGCAAGGCCGCCGAGGCGTTGGCCCACGACCCGGACGCCCTCTGACCGCGTCAGCCCGGACGTCCGGCTGCGCCCGTAGTTCCGGTGGCGCCCTGATTGCCGGTGCTGCCGGTGATGCCGTTGATGGCGCCCTTGCCGCCGGCACCGCCCGCGCCCCCGACGCCGCCCGTCCCGCCCTGACCGCCGGCGCCGCCCAGGCCGGCGCTGCCCGACTGGCCGCCGAATAGTCCGCCCGCGCCGCCGTGGCCGCCGATGCCGCCGTCACCGCCGTCGCCGCCGGCCTGGCCGGCGACGGTGGCGTTGCCACCCATGCCGCCCTTGCCGCCGTTGCCGTATAGCCATCCGCCATTCCGGAGGCGCGCCGCTCCACCTCGTTCGAGGCCAATTCCGAGGGCTGGGCCATCCAAACCGGCCTGGTGCGTAGGTATTTGGAAGAAACCCGGGTGTGAGCACGGTCGCGGCACCGCTCTTCGATGCGCTCGGGGACCCGCATCGGCTGCGCATCATCGTCCGGCTCTGCGATCTCGGCCCGAGCTCAACGTCTCAAGTCAAACGGGCGATTCCGGTCAGTCGGCAGGCGGTCACCAAGCATTTGCAACTGTTAGAGTCCGCGGGATTGGTCACCAGCACGCGACGCGGCCGGGAGCGCCTCTGGACTGTGCAGACCGCGCCGCTGGCCTGGGCTAGCGATTTCCTCACCCAGCTGTCGCGCAAGTGGGACGCCGCGGTGGATCGTCTGCGGGCTCATGTCGAAGAGGAGGCCGAGGACTGATCTCGTCGAGATTGCCACCACGGCTGTGGCTGGGCGACCGGGCACGACCATCACGGCAATCTCGGCTGTGTCAGCCGGTTTCGATAGCCTGCCAGGGTGACTTCGCCTGAGGTGTTGCGCCCAGAAGTGTTGCGCGAGTGGCAGGAGCTGGCCGAGGAGGTGCGCGAACACCAGTTCCGCTACTACGTGCGGGACGCGCCGATCATCTCCGACGCGGAGTTCGACGCCCTAGTGCGCCGGCTGGAGGCCCTCGAGGAGCAGTACCCCGAGCTGCGCACCCCCGACTCACCCACCCAGCTGGTCGGCGGCGCCGGCTTCGCCACCGAGTTCGAGCCGGTTGACCACCTGGACAGAATGCTCAGCCTGGACAATGCATTCAGCACGGAGGAACTCGACGCCTGGGCCACCCGCATCCGTGCGGAGGTCGGCCCGGACATCGGGGCCGCGCACTATCTATGTGAGCTCAAGATCGACGGTGTCGCATTGTCGCTGGTCTACCGGGGCGGACGCCTGACCGCGGCGGCGACCCGGGGCGACGGGCGCACCGGCGAGGACGTCACGCTGAACGCCCGCACCATCGACGACGTCCCCGAACGGCTCAGCGCCAGCGACGATTACCCGGTGCCCGAGGTTCTCGAGGTCCGCGGCGAGGTGTTCTTCCGGCTGGAGGACTTCCAGGCGCTCAACGCCAGCCTCGTCGAGGCGGGCAAGGCGCCGTTCGCCAACCCTCGCAACAGCGCGGCGGGATCGCTGCGTCAGAAAGACCCTGCGGTTACGGCGCGCCGTAAGCTGCGGATGATCTGCCACGGGCTGGGGCACACCGAAGGCTTTCGCCCGGCCACGCAGCACGAAGCCTATCTGGCATTGCGGGCCTGGGGGCTGCCGGTTTCCGAGCACACCACCGTCGTGAACGACATCGCCGGCGTGCGGGAGCGCATCGACTACTGGGGCGAGCATCGCCACGAGGTGGACCACGAAATCGACGGTGTGGTAGTCAAAGTCGACGAGATGGCGCTGCAGCGCAGGCTGGGTTCCACCTCGCGGGCTCCGCGCTGGGCCATCGCCTACAAGTACCCGCCCGAGGAAGCGCAGACCAAGCTGCTCGACATCCGGGTGAACGTCGGTCGCACCGGGCGGGTCACGCCGTTCGCGTTCATGACGCCGGTGAAGGTCGCCGGGTCGACGGTGGGGCAGGCGACGCTGCACAACGCCTCGGAGGTGAAGCGCAAGGGCGTGCTGATCGGCGACACCGTGGTGATCCGCAAGGCTGGCGACGTGATCCCCGAGGTGCTGGGTCCCGTGGTCGACCTGCGCGACGGGTCCGAGCGCGAATTCGTCATGCCCACAACATGTCCCGAGTGCGGCGCCCCGTTGGCGCCGGAGAAGGAAGGCGATGCCGACATTCGCTGCCCCAATGCCCGCGGCTGCCCGGCGCAATTGCGGGAGCGGGTATTTCACGTCGCCAGCCGAAACGCCTTGGACATCGAGGTGCTGGGCTATGAGGCCGCGGTCGAGCTGCTGCAGACACACGTGATCGCGGACGAGGGCGACCTGTTTGCCCTCACCGAAGACGGCCTGTTGCGCACCGAACTCTTCCGGACCAAGGCCGGCGACTTGTCGGCCAACGGCAAACGGCTACTCGCCAACCTCGACAAGGCAAAGGCCGCACCGCTGTGGCGGGTGCTCGTGGCGTTGTCGATCCGCCATGTCGGCCCGACGGCCGCCCGCGCACTGGCCACCGAGTTCGGCAGTCTCGACGCGATTATCGCCGCATCCACTGACCAGCTGGCCGCGGTGGAGGGTGTGGGACCTACCATCGCTGCCGCGGTCACCGAGTGGTTCACCGTCGACTGGCACCGCGAGATCGTCGACAAGTGGCGCGCGGCCGGGGTTCGACTGGTCGACGAGCGCGACGCCACCGTCCCACGCACCCTGGCCGGGCTGACCATCGTGGTCACGGGCTCGCTGACCGGCTTTTCCCGCGACGACGCCAAGGAGGCAATCGTGGCGCGCGGCGGCAAGGCCGCCGGATCGGTGTCAAAGAAGACCTCCTACGTTGTCGCCGGCGACTCCCCGGGATCCAAATACGACAAAGCGGTGCAGTTGGGCGTGCCCATTCTCGATGAGGACGGGTTCCGAAGGCTCTTGGCGGAAGGGCCTGGTGACACCGAAGCAGCAGGCGTGCCATAGTGGCTGATGCCGCTGTATCAATGTGTCGTTCCAGCAGGATCGCTCAGCGCGGATAACCGCTCCGCATTGGCCGAAGCCATCACCGAAATTCATTGCACCGTAACGGGTGCACCCCGCGGATTCGTCAACGTCTTGTTCGTCGAGTACGACCCGGCGGCATACTTCACCGCCGGCAAACCCAACACGTGTTCGGTGATCAACGGGAACATTCGCGCAGGCCGGGACCGCGAGACGCGGGCGCGACTGCTCACCGAACTGTCGCAAGCGTGGGTGTCGATCACCGGCCAGGACGCTCGCTCGCTGCTGATCGGCCTGAACGAAGTCGACCCCACCTCGATCATGGAAGCCGGGCTGATCATGCCGGCGCCCGGTGAAGAGGCGGACTGGTTGCAGCGCAACCATGACGTGCTCGGGGAGTTGCTCTCCAGCCAATGACCGATCAGCGCAGCATGGTCGCCACGATGCCGGCCAGATAGCCCAGCCGAGCCACCTCCGAAGGCCGGAATTCGGGCCCCGGACGGCCCAGCACCACCGCGGTGTGCGGGTCGCCCAACGGTGCCGCCACCATCGTGGTGTCCATGTCGCGCCATGCCTGCGGCACCCACTCGGCATTACCGTCCAGCGGCGCCGCGTGCTCAATCGGCAGCCACGGCGCCGAATCAGCCCGAGTCTCCGGCGCACCCGGACTGCCGGCGAGCCGGCGCAGCTCGCCGTGGGAACTGCGCAACACCGTGCACCAGCTCACCCGCAGCACCCGGGGCGCCTCGTCGGCCAGAACCTGCAACCTGGACGCATTGTCCCCGGCCGCTGCGACGTGGTCGAGGAGCTCCAGCTCGCGGTGCGCTTCCAGCAGGCCGGTATGTGGGCGGAGGCTATCGACCCGGACGCCGGGGAGTTTCTCCGCGGCGGTAATCAGGGTGTCGGGCATCGCTCCCGGGGGCAGTTCGACCACCAGGTCATCGATCGCATAGCCGTTGCCGCGCTCGACGACGTCGAGCGAGAGGATGTCGGCACCCACCGAACCGAGCGCGACCGCCAGCGACCCCAGGCTGCCAGGTCGGTCGGCTAGCTCGATGCGCAACAGATAAGAACGCACGGCCAACACTGTCGCACAGCGATGTATCCACGGCATTTCGGCAGCGTTGGATTGCCCGGCTCCCTCTGGGTCGCGTCGGCCGGCTTCACACTCCCCTAGCCTGAGTGCCCGGCTCGCCCCCGCAAGCGGGTGGTGCCCCCACCTCAGGCCGTTCCGGCCTACTCTTAACGATCCGAGCCGCCGGGCTAGGCTTTTCGCTCGTGTCCCAGATCTCCCGCGACGAGGTAGCCCACCTGGCCCGGCTGGCCCGGCTGGCGTTGACCGAGGCCGAGCTGGACAGCTTCGCCGGTCAACTCGACGCCATCCTGACCCACGTCAGCCAGATCCAGGCCGTCGACGTCACCGGCGTCGAACCGACCGACAACCCGCTCAAGGACGTCAACGTCACCCGCGCGGACGAGACGACACCGTGCCTGACGCAGCAGGAGGCGCTGGCCGAGGCGCCCGAAGCCGTCGACGGCCGCTTCGCCGTCCCCCAAATCCTGGGAGACGAAGAGTGACGGACATCATCCGATCCGACGCCGCCACGCTGGCCGCCAAGGTCGCCGCCAAAGAGCTGTCATCCACCGAAATCACCCAGGCTTACCTGGACCAGATCGAGGCGACCGACGACCGGTATCATGCGTTCCTGCATGTGGCCGCCGACGAGGCGCTTGGCGCCGCGGCCGCCGTCGACAACAAGCTGGCCGCCGGTGAACAGCTGCCTTCGGCGCTGGCCGGGGTGCCGCTGGCGCTCAAGGACGTCTTCACCACGATCGACATGCCCACCACCTGCGGGTCCAAGATCCTGCAGGGCTGGCGATCTCCCTACGACGCCACCCTGACCGCGCGGCTGCGCGCGGCCGGCTTACCGATCCTGGGCAAGACCAACATGGACGAGTTCGCGATGGGCTCGTCCACCGAGAACTCCGCCTACGGCCCGACCCGCAACCCGTGGAACCTCGACCGGGTGCCCGGTGGGTCCGGCGGCGGCAGCGCGGCGGCACTGGCCGCGTATCAGGCGCCGCTGGCCATCGGATCCGACACCGGGGGCTCCATCCGTCAACCCGCCGCGCTGACCGCGACGGTCGGCGTCAAACCCACCTACGGCACGGTGTCGCGCTACGGGCTGGTGGCGTGCGCGTCGTCGCTGGATCAGGGTGGCCCGTGTGCGCGCACCGTGCTGGACACCGCGCTGCTGCATCAGGTGATCGCCGGGCACGACACCCGCGATTCGACGTCGATTGACGCCGAGGTGCCCGACGTCGTCGGCGCGGCCAGGGCCGGCGCGGCCGGTGATCTGCGCGGCGTGCGCATCGGGGTGGTCAAGCAGCTGCGCGGTGAGGGCTATCAGCCGGGCGTCTTGGCGTCGTTTCAGGCCGCTGTCGAGCAGCTGACCGCGCTGGGCGCCGAGGTGAGCGAGGTCGATTGCCCGCATTTCGATCACGCGTTGGCCGCCTATTACCTGATCCTGCCGTCGGAGGTGTCGTCCAACCTGGCGCGCTTCGACGCGATGCGGTACGGGCTGCGGGTCGGCGACGACGGCACCCACAGTGCCGAAGAGGTAATGGCGTTGACCCGGGCGGCCGGTTTCGGGCCGGAGGTCAAGCGCCGCATCATGATCGGCACCTACGCGTTGTCGGCGGGCTACTACGACGCCTACTACAACCAGGCGCAGAAGGTGCGCACGTTGATCGCGCGCGACCTCGACGAGGCCTACCGGTCGGTCGACGTGCTGGTGTCGCCGGCGACCCCGACCACCGCGTTCCGGCTGGGCGAGAAGGTCGACGATCCGCTGGCGATGTACCTGTTCGACCTGTGCACGTTGCCGCTGAACCTGGCCGGCCATTGCGGCATGTCGGTGCCGTCCGGGCTGTCCCCGGACGACGGGCTGCCGGTCGGGCTGCAGATCATGGCGCCCGCGTTGGCCGACGACCGGTTGTATCGGGTGGGTGCCTCCTACGAGGCCGCCCGCGGCCCGCTGCCGAGCGCCATCTAGCGCGAAAAGACGCAAAAGCACCCAAAACGTGCCGTTTTGGGTGCTTTTGCGACTGCTCGCGCCACTCACCCGGCACGAGGCAAGATGAAGGCATGCGGATCGGAGTTCTCACCGGGGGCGGGGACTGCCCCGGGCTTAATGCCGTCATCCGGGCGGTGGTGCGCACCTGCGACGCCCGGTACGGCTCGTCGGTGGTCGGATTCCAGGACGGGTGGCGCGGGTTGCTGGAGAACCGGCGCATGCAGCTGCGCAACGACGACCGCAACGACCGCTTGCTGGCCAAGGGCGGAACCATGCTGGGCACCGCGCGGGTGCATCCCGACAAGCTGCGCGCCGGGTTGGAGCAGATCAAGCAAACCCTGGACGACAACGGCATCGATGTGCTCATCCCTATCGGCGGCGAAGGCACGCTGACCGCCGCGCACTGGCTGTCGGAGGAGAACGTCCCCGTGGTCGGCGTGCCGAAGACCATTGACAACGACATCGACTGCACCGACGTAACTTTCGGCCACGACACCGCGTTGACGGTGGCCACCGAGGCCATAGACCGGTTGCACAGCACCGCCGAATCCCACCAGCGGGTGATGCTGGTGGAGGTGATGGGGAGGCACGCCGGCTGGATCGCGCTGAACTCCGGGCTGGCGTCCGGCGCTCACATGACGCTGATCCCCGAACAGCCCTTCGACGTCGAAGAGGTATGCAGGCTCGTTAAGCGACGCTTTCAGCGTGGCGACTCGCACTTCATTTGCGTGGTGGCGGAAGGAGCCAAGCCGATTCCGGGGTCAATGCAGTTGCGTGAGGGCGGGCTTGACGAGTTCGGCCATGAGCGTTTCACCGGGGTCGCGGCGCAGCTCGGGCTCGAGGTGGAAAAGCGCATCAACAAGGACGTCCGGGTGACCGTGCTGGGCCACGTCCAGCGGGGCGGCACCCCGACGGCCTTCGACCGGGTGCTGGCCACCCGGTTCGGCGTCAACGCGGCCGACGCCGCGCATGCGGGCGAATACGGCCAGATGGTATCGCTGCGCGGGCAGGACATCGGCCGAGTTCCGCTGGCCGATGCGGTGCGCCAGCTCAAACTGGTGCCGCCGAGCCGCTACGACGATGCTGCGGCGTTCTTCGGTTAGCCCCGAATTCGTCGAACGCGGGCTTAACGACTGGCTGAATGCGGTGTGGTATTCGCTGGTTTTCGGTTTTCGGACAATCTGAACGGCTATACCGTCAACCATGAGCAACCGCGGTCATTCTCGCGGAGATCTCACGCGGGCCGCTCGTCGGGCGCCCTCGCCAAGCTGGCGCGTTACCGACCGGGCGTCCACTACGGTGCCGCGGCCCTGCGTGGCAGATGCGCCCCAGCGCCGCGAGTCCCCCGGGTGGTCTCGGTCCCGCGCACCGACCCCGTCGGCAACGCAGCTGCAGACACCGGTCCGTCGTGAGCGGATCCCGGGCGGGACGGCGCTCGACGGCCTCGATCAGCGGGTTACCGCGGGCTCCGCGGGATTGGGCTGGCGAGACCTGATCTATCCGCCTCACCAGGATCGACCTTGGGCCAAGCAAAGACTTGACGTGACGAACTCAGGCTGCGCGAGCGCATCCGCGCAGTCGTCGAGAGCGCGTTTCCTATCGCGGTCCTCAACCTCAAAGGTGGGGTCGGCAAGACCACGGTCGTTGAGGCGCTCGGGTCAACTTTCGCCGACGTGCGCGACGACCGGGTCATCGCCGTCGACATCGATGGTGGCGATCTGTCCGAGCGGCATGGTCGCCGGAGCCGACTCAATATGGTCGACATCCTCAGGGACGATTCGGTCACGGGGTATCTCGATGTGCGCGCGCATACATACATGAACAGCTGCGGGCTGGAAGTGCTTGGTCTACCGGAATATGCGAACACCAATTGGCGTATCGAGCGCTTCGACGTGGTCAAAGTGTTTTCGATTCTGAGGAACCATTACTCGGTGGTGCTGGTGGACTGCGTCAAGGCGCTGAAGTCCGGTGTCATGGAAGCGGTTCTGCCGGCGCCACGGGCCTTGGTGGTGGTCAGCAACACCTCTATCGACGCGATAGAGAAACCAGAATCACCCTGGAAGAGTGGTTGCGTAACAACGGATATCAGCGATTGCTTACCTCGACGGTGCTGGCGATCAACCACACCGAACTGGCCAAGCCGAATACTTTGGCCGCGAAGGAACTTGAGCAGTTGTCCGCCCAGGTGCCCGCCACGGTGGCGTTGCCGTTCGATCGGCCTATACATGCAGGCGAAGAGATTGGCCTGGACCGGCTGAGCAAGCAAAGTCGACGCAGCTACCTGGAGATGGCGGCGGCGTTGGCCGACATGTTCGCCGGCAAGGGTAGAGAGCGCGACCTTGCCGCGGGATCTCGGATACATTTGCGTCCCCGCTAGCCGGTCTTCGCCCGGCTCCGCCGGCCTCGCGATCACCACTAGGATCGGATCCATGACTGTTGCTGCCGGGGCACCCAAGGCTGCTGGGGCTGACCTGCTGGACTACGACGACGTCGTCGCGCGCTTTGACCCAGTGCTGGGACTCGAAGTGCACGTCGAACTGTCCACCGTCACCAAAATGTTCTGCGGCTGCGCCACCACATTCGGCGCCGAACCGAACACTCAGGTGTGCCCGGTGTGTCTGGGCCTGCCCGGCTCGCTGCCGGTGCTCAACCGGGCGGCGGTGGAGTCCGCCATCCGGATCGGGCTGGCGCTGAACTGCGAGATCGTGCCCTGGTGCCGCTTTGCCCGGAAGAACTACTTCTACCCGGACATGCCCAAGAATTACCAGATCTCGCAGTACGACGAGCCGATCGCCATCAACGGATACCTCGACGCGCCACTAGACGATGGCACCACCTGGCGTGTGGAGATCGAGCGGGCGCACATGGAGGAGGACACCGGCAAGCTGACTCACATCGGCAGCGAGACCGGCCGCATCCACGGCGCGACGACGTCGCTGATCGACTACAACCGCGCCGGCGTGCCGCTCATCGAAATCGTCACCAAACCCATTGTGGGAACCGGGGCCCGGGCACCGCAGATTGCCCGCGCCTACGTGACTGCGCTACGAGACCTATTGAGAGCGCTGGATGTATCCGACGTGCGGATGGACCAGGGCTCGATGCGGTGCGACGCCAACGTCTCCCTGAAGCCGATCGGAACGACCGAGTTCGGCACCCGCACCGAAACCAAGAACGTCAACTCACTGAAAAGCGTCGAAGTGGCCGTCCGTTACGAAATGCAGCGCCAAGCCGCGATCTTGGTGGCCGGCGGCCGGATCACCCAGGAAACCAGGCACTTTCACGAGGCCGGGTACACCAGCCCAGGTCGCACCAAGGAGACGGCACAGGACTA
The DNA here is from genome assembly GCF_010731535.1 of Mycobacterium lacus. Classification (NCBI taxonomy): domain Bacteria; kingdom Bacillati; phylum Actinomycetota; class Actinomycetes; order Mycobacteriales; family Mycobacteriaceae; genus Mycobacterium; species Mycobacterium lacus. The sequence goes on along the minus strand of NZ_AP022581.1, from coordinate 3,154,579 downwards.
TCGTTATTTTCCCGAGCCGGACCTGGAACCCGTAGCGCCCAGCCGCGAGCTGGTCGAGCGGCTGCGCCAGACCATTCCCGAGCTGCCGTGGTTGACCCGCAAGCGGATTCAGCAAGAATGGGGTGTTTCCGACGAGGTGATGCGCGACCTGGTCAACGCCGGCGCGGTCGAATTGGTCGCCGAGACCGTCAAGCACGGCGCGTCCAGCAAGGAAGCGCGCGCCTGGTGGGGAAACTTCCTGGTGCAGAAGGCCAACGAGGCCGGCGTCGGCCTCGACGAATTGGCCATCACCCCCGCGCAGGTCGCCGACGTGGTGGCGCTGGTCGAGGAGGGCAAGCTGTCCAACAAGCTCGCCCGCCAGGTCGTGGAGGGTGTGTTGGCCGGTGAAGGCGAGCCCGAGCAGGTGATGACGGCCCGCGGCTTGGCGCTGGTGCGCGACGACTCATTGACGCAGGCCGCAGTCGCTGAGGCTTTGGCCGCCAATCCCGATGTGGCGGAAAAGATTCGCGGCGGCAAGGTGGCCGCGGCGGGCGCGATCGTCGGCGCGGTGATGAAGGCCACCCGCGGGCAGGCCGACGCGGCGCGGGTGCGCGAACTCGTCCTGGCGGCCTGCGGTCAGGGTTAGCGCTAACCGCTGGTACCGTCGGCGCCGGTGGTGCCGTTGGCGCCGGCGTCGCCGGTGACGGCGGGTCGCCGCTGCCCGTGACCTGCGCGGTGCCGCCGTGTCCTCCGGTGCCGCCGATCACGTTGGGGCCGCCGTTGCCGCCCGTCGCGCCACTGTCATCGGTGGCGGGGCCGCTAGCGGATTGACCGCTGCCAGTGCAGGGGCGTGGCGTTTCATGGTTTGCACGACACCGCTACCAGGCGGCGTACGTCGAACTTGCCGACCGATCGCTCGGAACCAGTGTTGCAACGCGTCGTACGCATTCATGATGGTCATGTGATCGGTGAAGCGTTCGACGACTTGATGGGCATGCTGGACGGCCCAGTGTTCGTGGTGACGACCCAGGCCGACGGTCACCCTTCGGGTTGTCTCGTCGGCTTCGCCACCCAAACGAGCGTGCTCCCCCCGAGTTTTATGGTCGGTCTGCCGAGGAACGCCGACATCGCCGAGGTGGCGAGCCGATCCGAGCACCTCGCGGTCCACGTGCTTGCACAGCGCCAGCATGTGCTCGCCGGACTGTTCGCCAACCAAACCGACGAAGAGATCGACCCATTCATGCGTTGCAGGTGGCGCGCCGGCCCCTACGGGATGCCGATTCTCGACGATGCGGTGGCCTGGTTTGTCGGCAGGACGGCCAGTCGCAGTGAAGTCGGGGACTATGTGGCCTACCTGTTGGAGCCCGTGAGTGTGTGGGCTCCGGAGTGCACGGAAGACCTGCTCTACCTCTCCGACCTCGATTTTGAGGTTGACGATATCGACCCCGGTCAGGAGGCTGCGCAGCAGCGGTTCTACAACCGCGAAAGGGGCGAAGAGACACGCCGATACGGCGGCGTGAGGTTCACACTCGACGTGCCGTGACCGGGCGCGTCAGGTCTTGTCGTCGTTGTTCCGCGGGAAGCCGCCACCCTGCGGGAACAGGGGGAACACCACGTCGTCGAGCTTCTCGGCGTCACCGGCGGTCTTGTTGACGGTCGCGCCCCAGACGTTGCCGTCCGGCGACATCCTCAGTGCCCACGCGTGCGCGTGAGTGTCCTTGCGGACCACGTCGGGTTCACCCGTGACGGCACCGGTCGACGGCGCCAGCCGGACCGCCACGGTCAACTTGGTGTCGATCAGGTTGACCAGCACAGTGCCGTCCATGGCCGCACACCCGGCCACGCCGGGCTTGTCGGGCCAGGTCCACACGGTGGAGACCTCCGACTTCTTGGTGATGCGCTGCAGCCGGTCCGCGGTGGCAGTGCGGTCGGCGACGTACAGGGAGCCGTCGACGGGATCGATGCACAGGCCGCCGCCCGAGCCGACGCCGGACAGCGCCGTCGTCGGCGGCGCCTGCCCGATGGTGGTGGGCTGCTCGATCCGCAGCACCTTACCTGCCAATGATTTGGGATCGGCCGCCATCGCCGGGTTGCCCGCATCGCCGGTCATCACCACCAACGTGGTGGGGCTGGTGAAGATCAGCGCCCCGGTGTTCCCGGCGGCGCCCTTGGGGATCCCGGTCAGGATGTCCTTCGGGACGTCGCCGTCGGCGATCCGGATGACCCGGTTGTCGGTGGGCGTGCTGACGTAGGCGTACATCAGCCGGTCCTGGTTGTAGGTGGGTGAGAGCACGATGTCCATCAAGCCGCCATCACCGGACGGGTCGACCGGGATGACCATCTTCACCTTCGGCTCGGCGCTGATGGAAATCTCCTTGATCGCCCCGGTGGCGCGTTCGGCGACCAGTGCGGTCTTGCTGTCCATGCCCATGATTAGGCCGCTGGTGCTTTCCAGGCAGCCCTGCATGACCCCGGGGGCCGGACATGCCTTGGGGAAAGGCGTGGGCGGCAGTGGCGGCGGCGGGGGAGGCGTCGAGCTGGGCGGGGGCCGCAGTTCCGGGTTGGTCGTGAACGGCTGGGACTGGGCGTCGTTGAAGCGGGCGCAGCCGCTCGATGCCAGCACTGCCGCGCACAGCGCGGCAAGCCCGTATCGAACCGACCGTCTTATCCGCATGATCGACAGGCTACGGGAATGGTCGACGCATGGCTCCCGTCACGCCCGTCTGGGGCCCGATCTGGGCGGTTTGGCGGGCTCTTGGCGGTCCAGATGCGGATTTGTCTGGCGAAAGCGCCGCTCAAATCCCCAATACGGGACTAAATGCCCTTACCCTGGCACGCGTGACCAGTCAATCGAACGAATCGCATTGGCGGCGGCCGGGCGACTCACCGGAGTCAATCCCGGGACGTCCCGTCTCGGCCAGCGTAGTCGACCCCGAAGACGACCTGACACCAGTCGGGTATCCAGGTGAGTTTGGTACCACCACCGTCATCCCGCCGTACGACCCCGCAAACGCGGGTGTCTCCGCCGGCACGGGATACAACTTGATCGACCAGCAGGAGCCGTTGCCGTACGTCCAGCCCCAGCCCGCGGCCCGGCACGCTGCGCTGGAGCCCGTCGAGATCGATCCGGAAGCGCGCGACGAGCGGCTGCGCGCCGTCGGTCGGCGTGGAACCCAGCACCTCGGTCTGCTGATCTTGCGGGTTGGGCTGGGAGTGGTGCTGGGCGCCCACGGACTGCAGAAGCTGTTCGGCTGGTGGGATGGTCAGGGGCTGACTGGGTTCAAGCACTCGTTGTCCGACGTCGGCTACCAACACGCCGACGTCCTCGCTTACGTGAGTGCCGGTGGCGAGATCGCCGCTGGGGTGCTTCTGGTGCTCGGATTGTTCACACCGCTGGCCGCTGCGGGCGCGTTGGCGTTCCTGATCAACGGCCTGCTCGCTACCCTCGCGGCGCGGCCGCACCCGCATTTCTCGTACTTCCTGCCGGACGGCCACGAATACCAGATCAGCTTGATCGTCATGGCCGTCGCCGTCATCTTGGCCGGTCCCGGACGTTACGGCCTCGATGCCGGCCGTGGCTGGGCCTATCGGCCTTTCATCGGGTCATTTGTCGCGCTCCTCGGTGGCGTTGCCGCCGGTATCGGCGTGTGGGTGGTGCTCAACGGCGTCAATCCGCTCGCCTAACGCCCGGCTACGCCGCGCTCGCGATCACCACGGGCGTCGATGGTGGTGACCCGCTTCGCCCGGCTACGCCGCGCTCGCGATCACCACGGGCGTCGATGGTGGTGACCCGCTTCGCCCGGCTACGCCGCGCTCGCGATCACCACGGGCGTCGATGGTGGTGACCCGCTTCGCCCGGCTACGCCGCGCTCGCGATCACCACGGGCCGTACGGGTTGGGGACCCGTCCCGAGCTGGCCTCGGCCAGCAGCGGCAGGGTCGCAAACGTCACCGCGGGCAATCGCAGTTCCGCACCGCTCTTGAGCCGGGCGCGTGCCCAGGAGCCCCTGTTGAAGCGCAGCCCGTCGATCTCGTCCCAGGACACGGTCCGGCTGCCCAGTAGCGTCCGTGCGGTCACGCCCTGATCATCGGCGACCGTGCGCTGCCGGATTATCAGAGCCGACAACAGCATCGGGATGACGAGCAGGGGGGCGGTCGCCGGCCAGGTCAGCACCGGCACCGGCAGGCCCAGGGTCAGGAATCCGACGGCGAAGTGCGCCATCGGCGACACCTTGATCACCACCGGCGAGCCAGTAACCACCCTGGCATCATTCCATCGCCCGGATTGTGCCGTCGGTGCGATCGGATGACGGCCCCGGATTTGACGGCTGAGCTGTGCGAAGGCTACCGTCGGACGCTATGGATACCGCCGGAATGCTCGTAGTAATTGGTCGGCGCGTTGGTGCCTGACTAGCCCGATCGAGCACCAACGCGACCCTCGTGCAGCAGCTGAGCTGACGGGGGTTTTTTCTTGCCCAGGGACTAAGAGGACAAAGAGGACCACAGTGAGCGCACCTACCAAGCCACAGGCGCAGACGACCAATGGAGCGCCTGACACCGGGCAACCCGCACCAAAGCCCCCGGCTGCCCATCCGAAACGCGTTGCACCACAGCAACTTACCGGAGCCCAGTCGGTAATCCGGTCGTTAGAGGAACTCGACGTTGACATCATCTTCGGGATCCCCGGCGGCGCCGTGCTGCCGGTGTATGACCCGCTGTTCGACTCGAAAAGGCTGCGCCACGTGCTGGTCCGCCACGAGCAAGGCGCCGGTCACGCGGCCAGCGGCTACGCGCACGCCACCGGCCGGGTTGGGGTGTGCATGGCGACTTCTGGTCCCGGCGCCACCAACCTGGTGACACCGCTGGCCGATGCGCAGATGGACTCGATCCCGGTGGTCGCCATCACCGGGCAGGTCGGGCGTGGGCTGATCGGTACCGATGCCTTCCAAGAGGCCGACATCTCGGGCATTACGATGCCGATCACCAAGCACAACTTCCTGGTCCGCTCCGGCGACGACATTCCCCGGGTGTTAGCCGAGGCCTTCCACATCGCGGCCTCGGGGCGTCCCGGCGCGGTGCTCGTCGACATCCCCAAGGACGTGCTGCAGGGCCAGTGCACGTTCAGCTGGCCACCGCGAATGGATCTGCCCGGCTACAAGCCGAACACCAAACCGCACAGCCGCCAGGTCCGGGAGGCCGCCAAGCTAATCGCCAGGGCCCGCAAGCCGGTGCTGTACGTCGGCGGAGGCATCATCCGCGGCGAGGCGACCGATCAGCTCCGGGAGTTGGCCGAGCTGACCGGCATCCCGGTGGTCACCACGCTGATGGCCCGCGGCGCGTTTCCGGACAGCCATCGGCAGAACCTGGGCATGCCCGGCATGCACGGCACGGTGGCCGCGGTGGCGGCGTTGCAGCGCAGCGACTTGCTGATCGCGCTCGGCACCCGGTTCGACGACCGGGTGACCGGAAAGCTCGACTCCTTCGCCCCCGAGGCCAAGGTCATCCACGCCGATATTGACCCGGCCGAGATTGGCAAGAACCGCCACGCCGACGTACCGATCGTCGGCGACGTCAAGGCCGTCATCACCGAGCTCATCGCGATGCTGCGCCATTGCCAGACCCCCGGCAACATCGACATGACCGACTGGTGGGCATACCTGGAGGACGTGCGGGCCAGGTATCCGCTGAGCTACGGGCCGCAGAGCGACGGCAGCCTGAGCCCGGAGTACGTGATCGAGAAGCTGGGCGAAATCGCCGGCCCGGACGCCGTTTACGTCGCCGGAGTCGGCCAGCATCAGATGTGGGCGGCGCAGTTCATCAAGTACGAGAAGCCGCGCACCTGGCTCAACTCCGGCGGGCTGGGCACCATGGGGTTCGCTATTCCGGCGGCCATGGGCGCCAAGATCGCGCTGCCTGACACCGAGGTCTGGGCGATCGACGGCGACGGTTGCTTCCAGATGACCAACCAGGAGCTGGCCACCTGCGCGATCGAGGGCGTGCCGATCAAGGTGGCGCTGATCAACAACGGCAACCTGGGCATGGTGCGGCAGTGGCAGAGCCTGTTCTACGAGGAGCGTTACTCGCAGACCGACCTGGCCACCCATTCACACCGCATCCCGGACTTCGTGAAACTGGCCGAGGCGCTGGGTTGCGTCGGATTGCGTTGCGAGCGTGAAGAAGACGTCATCGACGTCATCAGCCAGGCGCGGGCGATCAACGACCAACCGGTGGTGATCGACTTTATCGTCGGCGCCGACGCGCAAGTGTGGCCGATGGTGGCAGCGGGGACCAGCAACGACGAGATCCAGGCCGCCCGGGGCATCCGTCCGTTGTTCGACGACATCAGCGAAGGGCACGCCTGATGAACGCGAAGACCCACACGCTGTCGGTACTCGTCGAGGACAAGCCCGGCGTGCTCGCGCGGGTCGCGGCGCTATTCTCGCGGCGCGGTTTCAACATCGAGTCGTTGGCGGTCGGGGCCACCGAGCAGAAGGACAGGTCGCGGATGACCATCGTGGTCTCCGCGGAGGAGACTCCGCTCGAGCAGATCACCAAGCAGCTCAACAAGTTGATCAACGTCATCAAGATCGTCGAACAGGACGACGAGCATTCGGTGTCACGCGAGTTGGCGCTGATCAAGGTGCGGGCCGACGCCGGTAGCCGCAGCCAAGTGATCGAAGCGGTTAATCTGTTCCGCGCCAACGTGATTGACGTTTCTCCGGACTCCCTGACCGTCGAGGCCACAGGCAACCGCGGCAAGCTGGAGGCCCTGCTGCGGGTACTGGAGCCGTTCGGTATCCGCGAAATCGCCCAATCGGGAATGGTGTCGTTGTCCCGCGGCCCGCGCGGCATCGGCACCGCTAAGTAGTCAACAAGAAGGAGAAATGCAGCAGTGGCATTAGAGATGTTCTACGACGACGACGCCGACCTGTCCATCATCGGTGGCCGCAAGGTCGGTGTGATCGGATACGGCAGCCAAGGCCACGCCCACTCGCTGAGCCTGCGCGACTCTGGGGTCCAGGTGCGCGTCGGCCTGAAGGAGGGCTCGAAGTCCCGGCCCAAGGTCACCGAGCAAGGCTTGGACGTCGACACCCCCGCCGAGGTCGCGAAGTGGGCTGATGTGATCATGCTGCTGGCGCCCGACACCGCGCAGGCCGAGATCTTTGCCAACGACATCGAGCCCAACCTGAAGCCCGGTGACGCACTGTTTTTCGGTCACGGACTCAACATCCACTTCAACCTGATCAAGCCGCCCGCCGACGTCACCGTCGCGATGGTGGCCCCGAAGGGTCCCGGCCACCTGGTGCGGCGCCAGTTCGTCGACGGCAAGGGCGTGCCGTGTCTGGTTGCGGTAGAGCAGGATCCGGATGGCGACGGCTTGGCGCTCGCGCTGTCCTACGCCAAGGCGATTGGCGGCACCCGCGCAGGCGTCATCAAGACCACGTTCAAAGACGAGACGGAAACCGACCTGTTTGGCGAGCAAACGGTGTTGTGCGGCGGTACCGAGGAATTGGTCAAGGCCGGATTCGAGGTCATGGTCGAAGCCGGCTACCCCGCGGAATTGGCCTACTTCGAGGTGCTGCACGAGCTAAAGCTGATCGTCGACCTGATGTACGAGGGCGGCCTGGCGCGGATGTATTACTCGGTGTCTGACACCGCCGAATTCGGTGGCTACCTCTCGGGTCCGCGCGTCATCGATGCCGGCACCAAGGAGCGGATGCGCCAGATCTTGCACGAGATCCAGGACGGCACCTTTGTCAGGAAGCTGGTCGCCAACGTCGAGGGTGGCAACAAGCAGCTCGAGGCGCTGCGCAAGCAAATTGCCGAGCACCCCATCGAGGTCACCGGCAAGAAGCTGCGTGACTTGATGAGCTGGGTCGACCGCCCGATCACCGAGACTGCTTGAGTCGCCGTCGCGAAACTGTAGTTGCCGCACACGCTCGCGGCGTGTCGTCGCGGTAACTACAGTGTCGCGAGTCGCCCGGCGACTGTTACCACCCGGTGCGCCAGGTGGTCGAGCGCGTTGGCCGTGGCATCGTCGATTCCGTTGATGTTGTCGCGGGTGGCAACCAGGCTCACCCCGTACGGATTGCCGTCGACGAACTTCAGGTGATCGGTGTATCCCGGCGGCACGATGATGCCGCCGAAATGCATCAGCGAGACATAGAGGCCCATGAGGGTGGTTTCCTGACCGCCGTGCGGCGATTCCGTCGAGGTCCACGCCGCGTAGACCTTGTCGGCCAGCTTGCCTTCCGCCCAAAGGCGGCCGAGGGAGTCCATGAATGTCTGGAATTGCGATGTGGTGGAGCCGAAGCGGGTCGGCGAACCGAAAATCACTGCGTCGGCCCAAACGATATCCTCCCCGGTCGCAACGGGAAGGTCCTTCGTCGCTTCATAGTTCGCCGTCCAGGCTGGGTTCTGCGCGAACGATTCCGGGTCCCGTGTCTCGGCGACGTGCCGCACTCGGACTTCGGCGCCGGCGGATTCGGCCGCCGCGGCGACGCGACGCGCCATCGTCGTTCCGTGGCCGGTGGCGGAATAGTAGATGATCGCGAGTTTCGTCATGGCGTCAGCTTAGGCATTTCGGTGATGCCGAATTCGCGGCGCAGCAGAGTGCGGGCGGCGTAGTAACCGGCCATGCCGTGCACCCCGGGACCGGGCGGGGTGGCCGCCGAACACAGGTACACCTTGGGAACCGGTGTGCACCAAGGGTTTAGGCGTGGTATGGGACCGGCGATGGCGCGCCAGACCGAACCAGTGCCCAGCGTGATGTCGCCGCCGACGTAGTTGGCGTTGTGGTCCGTCATCCGCGAGGCGGGCACGGGCCGCACGGCCACGACGACATCGCGGAAGCCCGGCGCGAACCGCTCAACAACGCGGGTCACCGCCTCGGTCGCATCGACGTTAGACCCCGATGGCACATGGGCGTAGGTCCAGAACGGACGGCGACCGTCGGCGTCTATCCGCCCGGGGTCGGCCACGTGCGGACAGGCGGCCAGCACCATCGGCCACTGTGCGTGGCGTCCGGCGGTGACATCGGCTTCGGCCTGCGCCATCTGCTCGCGGGTGCCGCCGAGATGCAGCGTCGGCGCCTTGAGCAGCCGCGGATCCGACCACGGAATCTCGTCGCTGAGCACGAAGTCGACCTTCGCCGCGCCAGCACCAAATCGGTAGCGGCGCAATGCCTTAGCGTAACGGCTCGGCAGCGCGCCACCGTAGATCGGTAGCAGCGCGGTCGGAGCGGTATCAAAAACGGCGACGCCGCCTGGAGGTTCGGTGACCTCGACACCGGCGGTCAGCTCGCCGCCGTGCGCGCGCAGGTCGGCAATCAACGCGTCGGCGATCGCTTGGCTGCCGCCCAACGGAATCGGCCAGCCGACCGAATGGGCAAGGGTCGCTAGCATCAACCCGGCGCCCGCCGACACCAAGGATGGCAACCGTGAAATCGCGTGGGCGGCAACACCGGTGAATAGTGCGCGGGCATCCTCGCCCACCAGCGACCGCCACGCCGGGGTGCCTTGGGCCAGCATCCGCACGCCGAGGCGCAGAGCCGGTCCCAGCGGCCGGGGTACCGACCGCTTGTCGCCGAGCATGAAGTCCTTGACAGCGGCGGCGTCCCGCACCAGCGGGCCGAGCAGGCGCCGCCACGACGCGCCGTCTTCCAACTCGGCACAGGTGCGCGTCAGATCGCGGTAGGCGACTGCCGCGGGACGGCCCGGCAGTGGGTTGGCATACGCGATCTCCGGAACGGCCAGCGTCACGCCGCGCGCCCGCAGGTCGAACTCGGCGAGAAACGGCGACGCCAGCGCCAGTGGGTGAACCGCCGAGCACACGTCGTGAAACACCGAAGGGAAAGTCGAGTCGGCCGCGGTGCGGGCGCCGCCGCCAAGCGTCGGCTGCGCCTCGATCACCTGGACTTTGAGGCCCGCGCGGGCGCAGATTACGGCGGCGGCGAGCCCGTTGGGGCCGCTGCCCACGACGGTGACGTCCACACAGTCGATTACAGCCGACTGACCCGCTTGCGGGCGACCCGTCGCCCGCAAGCGGGTGGTATCCCAGCGCCCGGCTCCACCGCGCCGCTGACGGCGAACACCGCTACGCTGGCCGCGTGAACCTGCCTGTTGTGTTAATCGCCGACAAACTTGCCCAATCAACCGTCGCCGCCCTGGGAGACCAGGTCGAGGTGCGCTGGGTCGACGGTCCGGATCGGGAGAAGCTGCTGGCCGCGGTGCCCGAGGCCGACGCGCTGCTGGTGAGGTCGGCCACCACGGTCGACGCCGAGGTGCTGGCCGCGGCCCCCAACTTGAAGATCGTCGCGCGCGCCGGCGTTGGGCTCGACAACGTCGACGTGGAGGCCGCCACCGCCCGCGGTGTGCTTGTGGTCAACGCGCCGACGTCGAACATCCATAGCGCGGCAGAACACGCGGTGGCGCTGCTGCTGGCCGCCGCCCGTCAGATTCCGGCCGCCGACGCGTCTTTGCGCGAGCACACCTGGAAACGGTCGTCGTTCTCGGGCACCGAAATCTTTGGCAAGACCGTCGGTGTGGTGGGCCTGGGCCGGATCGGGCAGCTGGTCGCGCAGCGGGTCGCCGCCTTCGGCGCCGACGTCGTGGCCTACGACCCCTACGTGTCCCCGGCCCGGGCCGCCCAGCTGGGCATCGAGCTGTTGTCCCTGGACGACCTGCTCGCGCGGGCCGACTTTATCTCGGTGCATCTGCCCAAGACGCCCGAGACGGCAGGCTTGATCGACAAGGAAGCGCTGGCCAAGACCAAGCCCGGTGTCATCATCGTCAACGCCGCGCGCGGCGGTTTGGTGGATGAGGCCGCGCTGGCCGATGCGATCACCAGCGGCCATGTGCGCGCGGCGGGCCTCGACGTGTTCGCCACCGAACCATGCACCGACAGCCCGCTTTTCGAGCTGTCGCAGGTGGTGGTCACCCCGCATCTGGGAGCGTCCACCGCTGAGGCGCAGGACCGGGCGGGCACCGACGTCGCCGAGAGCGTGCGACTGGCGTTGGCGGGGGAGTTCGTTCCCGACGCGGTCAACGTCGGCGGCGGTGTGGTCAGCGAGGAGGTGACGCCCTGGCTGGACCTGGCGCGCAAGCTCGGGGTGCTGGTGGCCGCGCTGTCCGACGAACTGCCGGTGTCGTTGTCGGTGCAGGTGCGCGGTGAGCTGGCTGCCGAAGACGTCGAGGTGTTGAAGCTTTCGGCGCTGCGCGGCCTGTTCTCGGCGGTTATCGAGGATCCGGTGACGTTCGTCAACGCGCCGGCTTTGGCCGCCGAACGCGGAGTCACCGCCGAGATCACCAAGGCCTCGGAAAGCCCCAATCACCGCAGTGTCGTCGACGTGCGGGCGGTCGCCGCTGACGGTTCGGTCGTCAACGTCGCCGGCACGCTGTACGGGCCGCAAGAGGTGCACAAGATCGTGCAGATCAACGGCCGGCACTTCGATATGCGTGCCGAGGGCAGCAACCTGGTCATCCACTACGTCGATCGGCCCGGAGCGCTGGGCAAGATCGGCACCCTGCTTGGCAGTGCGGGGGTCAATATCAATGCCGCGCAGCTGTCCGAGGACGTCGAGGGTCCGGGCGCGACGATTCTGCTGCGCCTGGACCGCGACGTGCCCGACGACGTGCGGTCGGCGATCGCTGCGGCCGTCGACGCCTACAAGCTCGAGGTGGTCGATCTCTCGTGAGGCGCGCAGGCGACGATGCAGAGCGACGCGATGAGGAGGAGCGGCGCCAATGAGGTTGGCTGTGATCGCCGGCGACGGCATCGGTCCTGAGGTGGTCGCCGAAGCGGTCAAAGTTCTCGACGCGGTCCTGCCGGGCGTCCAGAAAACCACGTACGACCTCGGAGCCCGGCGCTTTCATGCCACCGGCGAGGTACTGCCGGATTCGGTCGTCGCAGAACTGCGTGAGCACGACGCGATCCTGCTCGGGGCGATCGGTGATCCGTCGGTCCCCAGTGGCGTGCTGGAGCGAGGTCTGTTACTGAGGCTGCGCTTCGAACTGGATCATCACATCAATCTGCGACCGGCCCGGCTCTATCCGGGGGTGAGCAGCCCCCTAGTGGGCCACCCCAGCATCGACTTCGTGGTGGTCCGCGAGGGCACCGAGGGGCCCTACACCGGCAACGGCGGCGCGATACGCGTCGGCACACCCAACGAGGTGGCCACCGAGGTCAGCGTGAACACGGCGTTCGGGGTGCGACGAGTGGTCGCCGACGCGTTCGAGCGGGCCCGGCAGCGTCGCAACCACCTGACGCTGGTGCACAAGACCAACGTGCTGACGTTCGCCGGAGGGCTGTGGTCGCGGACCGTGCAGGAGGTCGGCGAAAAGTATCCCGACGTCGAGGTGGCCTATCAACATGTCGACGCCGCCACCATCCACCTGGTCACCGACCCCGGTCGGTTCGACGTGGTCGTCACCGATAATCTGTTCGGCGACATCATCACCGACTTGGCCGCCGCGGTGTGCGGTGGAATTGGCTTGGCCGCCAGCGGAAATATCGACGCGACTCGGACCAATCCTTCGATGTTCGAGCCGGTGCACGGCAGCGCGCCAGATATCGCCGGCCAGGGCATCGCCGATCCGACCGCGGCGATCATGTCGGTGGCGTTGTTGCTTTCCCACCTCGGCGAGCACGACGCCGCCGCTCGGGTGGACCGGGCCGTCGAGACCCATTTGGCAAGTCGCGGGAACGAACGACTTGCCACCAGCGATGTCGGCGAACGGATCGCAGCCGCGCTCTAGCCTGGCGACGATGCAGACGGCGGGGTCGTCCGAGGTGGCGCCGGGCCATCAGACCTGGTCTGCAAGCCCGGTGGGAGCACATGTGTCGGCACCAGCGGAACTGCCAGGAGCGGGAACAATCCGCATAGGGCCCATGCCGGCGGGTATTGGGCCGTGGTGATCAGGACACCGAACAGCGGAGGCCCGGCAGCCGCCGCCAGCCGCTGGATGGTGTTCTGGGCGCCTAGCGCGCGTCCGCTCCAGAAGGGCCCGGCGAACTCGGTGATTGCCGTTGCCTCCAGCCCGTTGTCGAGCACCGCGATCACAGATATGACGATCATCAGCATCACGTCGTAGCGCGAACCGATGTCGTCGGTAAGGGCGAGCAGGAACAGGGCCGATGCGGCGGCGACGGCAATCGTGCGGACCGGTCGCATTCGGGAGCCGACGCGGTCAGACCAGCGGCCCACCACGATGCGGCCCAGCGCACCGAGCAGCTGCGAGATGGTAACCAGGCCGCCGGCCACTGCGACCGACCAGCCGTGATGGTTCATCAGCCAGACCAGCATGAACGTCACCGTCACCGTCTGCGGCATCATCAGCAGCGCCGATACCGCGTGAATGCGCCACAACACGGACGATCCGCGATAAGGGCTGGCCAGCTCGGCTTCCGTGGCCGTTTCGCGGGATTTCCGCGGCGGTTCAATGACGCCCACCGTGCTGGCCACCGCCGCCAGCGTGCACGCGATTGCCGGGAACATGAGCCCCGCATGTGGGCCATGTTCGGCCAGCTCGGGCATCACCAACGCGCCCATGGCGATCCCCAGCGGTTGTGCGGTCTGGCGGATTCCCATCGCCAGGCCGCGCTGGTGCGGCGGAAACCAGCCGGACACCAGCCGCCCGCCGGCGGTATTACAGCTGGCCGCCGCCATGCCACCGAGGAACAGATAGATACCGATCGCCACCAGGGAATGGGCCGACGCCGCGGCATAAGCCGCAGCCGCGGTAAGCGCCGAGCCCACGCTCATCACGACGCGCTCGCCGACGTGGTCCAGCAGGTAGCCCCAGACGACCAGGGTGAACACCATGCCCCAGCTGGGCATCGACGACAGCAGACTGGCTTGGGTTAGCGGGGTTCCACGAGCGGCTTCCAGGGACGGGATCAGGAAGGCCACGCCGTTGATGAACAAGAACGAGCTCGCCGTGACGTAGAGCGAGACGATCATGATCGACCAGCGCGCGCCCGCGCTAGTCGAGTCCTTCGCCATCCGCCCATGCTCGCACACACATACCTGCGATGCCGGGCGGCGCAGAATGTGCTGGGCCAGGCCCCGGGGGCCGTCACGCCAGTCCGTGCCGGCCCGCTCGGACGTTCCCGCTCGCCCGCGAGAGCAGCCCGCCGCTTGGCGGCGTGCCTCGTCGCCGGTCTAGGCTCAACCGAATGCGCCTCGGTCGAATCGCCAGCCCGGACGGCCCCTCCGGTCGATCGACCTTTGTCAGCATCGAAGGCGAGCGGGATGATTCCGGCGGGCTGACTGCCCGTGAGATCGCCGAGCACCCCTTTGGCACGCCGACTTTCACCGGTCGCTCATGGCCGCTGGCCGATGTCCGGCTGCTGGCTCCGATCCTGGCCGGCAAGGTGGTGTGCGTCGGGAAGAATTACGCCGACCATATCGCCGAGATGGGGGGGTTCGAACTGGGAGGGGCGCCGGCCGACCCGGTGATATTCCTCAAGCCCAATACCGCGATCATCGGACCGAACGCGCCGATTCGATTGCCGGCCAACGCATCACCCGTGCACTTCGAGGGCGAGCTGGCGATCGTGATCGGCCGGCCGTGCAAGGATGTTCCAGCCGCGCAAGCTGCCGCCAATATTCTCGGCTACACCATCGCCAACGACGTGTCGGCCCGCGATCAACAGCAGGCCGATGGCCAATGGACGCGGGCCAAAGGGCACGACACCTTCTGCCCGGTTGGGCCATGGATCGTCACCGACCTAGGTCCCCTGGACCCCGCTGATCTCGAATTGCGCACCGAAGTCAACGGCGAAGTCAAACAGCACAGCCGCACTTCGCTGATGATCCACGACGTCGGCGCCATCGTGGAATGGATCTCGGCGGTAATGACATTGCTGCCCGGTGATCTCATCCTCACCGGAACGCCCGCCGGAGTCGGTCCCATCGAACACGGTGACACCGTCTGCATCACTGTCGAGGGCATTGGCACCCTAACCAATCCCGTAGTCCGCAAAGGAAAGTCGTGACCCCAGCAACTGGAGGAGCCACGGTCCGCGTCCGATTCTGCCCGTCGCCCACCGGCATTCCCCACGTCGGGATGGTCCGCACCGCGCTGTTCAACTGGGCCTACGCCCGGCACACCGGCGGTACCTTCGTCTTCCGCGTCGAGGACACTGACGCCGCGCGCGACAGCGAGGAAAGCTATCTGGCGCTGCTCGACGCGCTGCGTTGGCTCGGCTTGGACTGGGACGAAGGACCCGAGGTGGGCGGACCCTACGGCCCATACCGGCAGTCCGAGCGCACCGATATCTACCGCGATGTGGTGGCCCAGCTGCTCGCGGCGGGCGAGGCCTACCACGCCTTTTCGACGCCCGAAGAGGTCGAGGCCCGCCATGTCGCCGCGGGTCGCAATCCGAAATTGGGTTACGACAACTTCGACCGTGACCTGACCGAAGCGCAGCGCGCGGCATTCCTGGCCGAGGGCCGCAAGCCAGTGGTGCGGCTGCGGATGCCCGACGAGGATCTCAGCTGGGACGACCTGGTGCGCGGGCCCACCACCTTCGCGGCGGGCACCGTGCCCGATTTCGCACTGACCCGCGCCAGCGGAGACCCGTTGTACACCTTGGTCAACCCGTGTGACGACGCGCTGATGAGGATCACCCACGTGCTGCGCGGCGAGGATCTGCTGCCCTCGACTCCGCGCCAGCTGGCGCTGTATCAGGCGCTGATCCGGGTCGGGGTCACCGAGCGCGTTCCGGAATTCGCCCATCTGCCAACGGTATTGGGGGAGGGCACCAAAAAACTCTCCAAGCGCGACCCGCAGTCGAATCTGTTCGCCCACCGCGAACGGGGCTTCATCCCCGAAGGGCTGCTGAATTACCTTGCGTTGCTGGGCTGGGCGATCGCCGACGATCACGACGTGTTCAGCCTCGACGAGATGGTGGCCGTGTTCGACGTCGCCGACGTCAACTCCAACCCGGCCCGGTTCGACCAGAAAAAGGCCGACGCGATCAATGCCGAGCACATCCGGATGCTCGATGCGGATGACTTCGCCGCCAGGCTCCGCGCCTACTTGGACGCGCACGGCCGTCACATCGAGTTGGGCGACACCGAATTCGCGGCCGCGGCTCGGCTGGTGCAGACCCGTATCGTCGTCCTTGGTGACGCGTGGGACCTGCTGAAGTTCCTCAACGACGACCAGTACGCGATCGACCCCAAGGCCGCCGCGAAAGAGCTGGGTCCGGACGGGCGCCCGGTCCTCGACGCCGCCGTCGCCGCGCTGGACGGCGTGGCGGAGTGGGCCGCGGCCCGAATCGAGGATGCCCTCAAGGCGGCGCTCATCGAGGGTCTCGGGCTCAAGCCGCGCAAGGCGTTCGGCCCGATCCGGGTTGCCGCCACCGGGACGTCGGTGAGCCCCCCGTTGTTCGAATCGCTGGAGCTGCTGGGCCGCGACCGCAGCCTGCGGCGGTTGCGCGCTGCGAGCGAGCGGGTGGGCTGAGGAGGAGGATTACCGGGCGAGTCTTTGGTAGTCTGCACTGGCGGCGGCGGTCTCTGGGCGCCAATTTTGGCCCGGAATTGTCGTCTGACCAGCGGTTTTAGGCGGCCAATGGGGTATGGTGTAATTGGCAACACAGCTGATTCTGGTTCAGCCATTCTAGGTTCGAGTCCTGGTACCCCAGCAAAGTTTCGCCACAGCAAGCGATTAGGTGGGCTTTCCGGGGTGAGCTATGCTGGCTCCTCGGATCAGTTCCGGCCCCGTCGTCTAGCGGCCTAGGACGCCGCCCTCTCACGGCGGTAGCGTGGGTTCGAATCCCATCGGGGCTACTTATCCGCAGCGCTGTGGGGACCCCCACCCGCTTGCGGGCAGACGCAAAATCACCCAATTTCGTGCCGAAATGGGGGATTTTGCGTCTGCCCGGCGCGTCAGCGCGCGGCCGGTGCGGTCGTACCACCCACCGGCATGTGCGGCAGCCCGAGCTTGCGGTGATCCCACGAGCGGGTGCGGCGGCTGACGATGCGTACGCCGACCCGCTTATGCATCATCTGGTCGACCATGGGCTTCATGTCGTCGGTGTAGGGGCCGGTATAGCGCTCCCACACGCTGACCCCAATCCGGTGCAGGGTGTCGGGATCGTCGACGATCTCGGCAACGCCCTCGAAGGACACGCCGCGCAACGTGTCGTAGGTGTTGCCACCCTCGAGCAGAAAGCTCACCCGCGGGTCCCGCCTCAGGTTGACGGCCTTCTGCGACTTGGCCTTGGTCTCCAGCCAGATTTCGCCGTCGACCACCGCGTACCACATCGCCGTCAAATGCGGCTGGCCGTCGGGTCCAATGGTGGCCAGTGTGCCGGTACGGCTGTTGGTGACGAAGTCGGCGATTTCGGATTGGGACATGACGATCTCGGCGCGCTGGTTGGTTCCCATGGCGTCAGTGTGTCAGGTGGTGTGCAGCGACCCTGCACTGGCGGCGGTGAGCCTGCGCCTAGGGCGTCAGCTTCGGCGATTGGCGCGCCGTGGACGCAGGCTCGGCGCGCAGCGAGAGGCGCCGCGTGATTTCGTCGGCCGCGGCCAGCAGGTCGGCGGCCCAACGTGCGCCCGGGCGCCGGCCCATCCGGTCGATCGGACCGGAGACCGATATTGCCGCGACGACGACACCGCGGCCGTCGCGTACCGGCGCCGAAACGCTCGCCACCCCCGGCTCGCGCTCGGCCACGCTTTGGGCCCACCCGCGCCGGCGTACTTCGGCCAGCGCCCGGTCGGTGAACATCGCCGTCGGCAGCACGGCCTCCCGGGTGGCGGTGTCGCTGTGGGCCAGCAGCACTTTGGCCCCCGAGCCCGCGGTCATCGGCAACCGCGCTCCGACCGGAACCGTATCGCGAAGGCCCGCAGGCGGTTCCAACGCGGCCACGCAGACTCTCGACATGCCTTCGCGGCGGTACAGCTGCACGCTCTCGCCGGTGGTTTCGCGCAACCGGGGTAGCACCGCCGCGCTCGCGGCCAACAGCGGATCGGTGACGTGGGTCGCCAGTTCGGATACCGCGGGACCAAGCCGCCAGCGGCCCTCACCGTCGCGGTCGAGCAGTCGATGAACCTCTAGGGCGGCCGCCAACCGGTACGCGGTGGCCCTTGGCAGGCCGGTCCGGCCACACAGTTCGGCCAGCCCACACGGCGATTCCGCGATTGCGTGCAGTACACCCACGGCTTTGTCGAGGACGCCGATACCGCTATGCTGTCTCACAAAGAGATACTAGCGTCTCGCATCCTGAGAGCCCATCGGCGAGCCGCAATCAAGCGAATCGAGGCGAACTTCGTGATGGCACAGACAGCTCACGGGGCGGGCAAGCCGCGCACGCTGGCCGAGAAGGTTTGGGACGACCACGTTGTGGTATCCGGTGCGGGCTCACAGCAGGGTGGGGCGCCCGACTTGATCTACATCGATCTGCATTTGGTGCACGAGGTCACCAGTCCGCAGGCCTTTGACGGCCTGCGGCTGAATGGCCGCCGAGTGCGCCGGCCCGACCTCACGATCGCCACGGAGGATCACAACGTCCCCACCGTCGACATCGACAAGCCGATCGTCGACCCGGTGTCGCGCACCCAGGTGGAGACCTTGCGGCGAAACTGCGCCGAATTCGGTGTCCGGCTACATCCGATGGGTGACGTCGAGCAGGGCATCGTGCATGTCGTCGGACCTCAATTGGGACTCACCCAACCGGGTATGACGATCGTCTGCGGCGACAGCCACACCTCTACCCACGGCGCGTTCGGTGCGCTGGCGATGGGCATCGGAACCTCGGAGGTCGAGCATGTGCTCGCCACCCAGACGCTGCCGCTGCGGCCGTTCAAGACGATGGCGGTCACTGTCGACGGGTGCTTGCCCGCGGGTGTGACGGCCAAAGACATCATCCTGGCGTTGATTGCCAAGATCGGAACGGGTGGCGGGCAGGGCCATGTCATCGAATACCGCGGCAGCGCCATCGAATCCCTGTCGATGGAAGGCCGGATGACGATCTGCAACATGAGCATCGAGGCCGGCGCCCGAGCGGGCATGGTGGCCCCGGACGAGACCACCTACGAGTTCTTGCGCGGCCGTCCGCACGCGCCGACCGGCGCGCAGTGGGACGCGGCACTGGCGTATTGGCAGCAGTTGCGCAGCGACGACGGCGCCGTCTTCGATACCGAGGTCTATCTGGACGCGGCTTCGCTGAGCCCGTTCGTCACCTGGGGAACCAACCCCGGCCAGGGGGTGCCGTTGGCCGCCGCCGTGCCGGATCCCGAACTGATGACCGATGACGCCGAGCGGCAGGCCGCCGAGAAAGCGTTGGCGTACATGGATCTTCGGCCCGGGGTCCCGATGCGGGATATCGCGGTCGATGCGGTGTTCGTGGGGTCGTGTACCAACGGTCGCATTGAGGATTTGCGGGTGGTGGCCGACGTTTTGCGCGGCCGGACGGTCGCCCCGGGTGTTCGGATGTTGATCGTTCCCGGCTCGATGCGGGTACGCGCGCAAGCCGAAGCTGAGGGACTCGGCGAGATTTTTGTCGCCGCCGGTGCGCAGTGGCGGCAGGCGGGATGCTCGATGTGCCTTGGCATGAACCCCGATCAGCTTTCGCCGGGTGAGCGGTGTGCGTCGACGTCCAACCGCAACTTCGAAGGGCGACAGGGCAAAGGTGGCCGCACGCATTTGGTGTCCCCGGCGGTCGCCGCGGCCACCGCGGTTCGCGGCACCCTTTCCGCCCCTGCCGATTTGAATTGATCTTGATTGGCCGAATTAGGGGAGAACATGGAAGCCTTTCACACCCACACCGGCATCGGCGTCCCGTTGCGGCGGTCCAATGTCGACACCGACCAGATCATTCCAGCGGTCTTCTTGAAGCGGGTCACCCGAACCGGTTTTGAGGACGGCTTGTTCGCGTCGTGGCGGTCGGATCCGTCTTTCGTGCTAAACCTGAGCCCCTTCGACCGGGGTTCGGTCCTGGTTGCCGGGCCCGATTTCGGCACCGGGTCCTCACGGGAGCACGCGGTGTGGGCGCTCATGGACTACGGGTTCCGGGTGGTTATCTCGTCTCGATTCGGTGACATTTTTCGCGGCAACGCCGGCAAGGCGGGGCTACTGGCCGCCGAAGTCGACCAAGACGGTGTGGAACTGCTGTGGAAGCTGATCGAGCAGAGCCCCGGCTTGGAAATCACTGCCAATCTTCAAGATCGCAATATCATCGCGGGAACGGCGGTGCTGCCGTTCAAGATTGATGATCACACCGCCTGGCGACTGCTCGAAGGGCTCGACGATATAGCCCTTACGCTGCGGAAACTCGCTGAGATCGAGTCGTTCGAGGCGGCTTATCCGGAGTGGAAGCCGCGTACTCTGCCCACAC
Organism: Mycobacterium lacus; assembly: GCF_010731535.1. Lineage (NCBI taxonomy): Bacteria > Bacillati > Actinomycetota > Actinomycetes > Mycobacteriales > Mycobacteriaceae > Mycobacterium > Mycobacterium lacus. The sequence goes on along the minus strand of NZ_AP022581.1, from coordinate 3,134,255 downwards.
CCTGAAGGGTCGACCGGCGCGGACATCGAGAACCGACGACCCTGAGTAGCTCGGCTAAGTGAGCCGCAATCGGGGCCCGCCACCGGTCAAGGGCGGCAACCGGATTGCGAAAATTTCGATTGTCGGGTCCTGAAATTGCGCGTGGCTCTTGGAAATTTGCTAGGTAAGGGTTTACCGTGTCCACTAGTCGGTTCCAAAACGAGGACCACTAGCTTCGGAGGATTGGATGAACAAAGCAGAGCTCATTGACGTGCTCACACAGAAATTGGGCTCGGACCGTCGGCAAGCGACCGCCGCCGTCGAGAATGTCGTCGACACGATTGTGCGGGCGGTGCACAAGGGCGACAGCGTCACCATTACCGGGTTCGGTGTGTTCGAACAGCGTCGCCGCGCGGCTCGCGTAGCCCGCAATCCGCGTACCGGCGAGACGGTGAAGGTGAAGCCGACGTCCGTCCCGGCGTTCCGTCCCGGGGCCCAATTCAAGGCGGTTGTGTCTGGCGCACAGAAGCTCCCGGCAGAAGGCCCCGCTGTGAAGCGCGGCGTCATGGCCGGCGCGGCCAAGAGGACGGCGGCGAAGAAGTCGCCCGCCAAGAAGGCTGCGAGCAAGGCACCGGCCAAGAAGGCCGCGAGCAAGGCGCCGGCCAAGAAGGCAGCCACCAAGAGGGCACCGGCCAAGGCCGCAAAGGCGCCCGCCAAGAAGGCCGTCAAAGCCGTGAAGGCGCCCGCCAAGAAGGCGACCAAAGTGGTAAAGAAGGCCGCCGCCAAGGCGCCCGTGCGCAAGGCGGCCACCAAGGCACCGGCCAAGAAGGCGGCGGCAAAGCGGCCGGCCAGCAAGGCTCCAGCCAAGAAGGCTACGGCCAGGCGGGGCCGCAAGTAGCGCTAACGACGCAAATACCCTTCGGGCGGCAGCGATGTCTCCGAAGGGTATTCGCGTTTGGCCCAGTGTTAGGCCCGTACGTTGGCGGCCAGCGCGCCGCCGATGTGGTCGGCTGCCACCAACCGGCCGGCCGAGAGCGACAGCACCCACGTACTGCCCTTGTGGTTGCGGGATTTGTCGGGGTGTACCCCGTCGCGCTCGCACCACCACGCGATCAGGTCCGGAATCACCTTGCCCTGTGTGCAGATCACCGGTGTGCCTTTTTGGCGGGCGATCCGGAGAACTCGGCGTCGGCCGCGTTTGGGGTTCTTGGCGTAGCCCTCCTCGGTCAGGTCGGGCTCGTTGTGGATGGCCACACCGAGTTCCGCGGCGAGCGGTTCGACCGTCTGATGGCAGCGCAACCGGTCGGCCGCGTACACGTCGGTGGCGCCGAACGCCAGCAGCTGGCCAACCAGTGCTTCGGCCTGCGCGCGGCCCTTCTTGTCCAACGGTCGCGCGGTGTCGTCCCCGGAGAAGCGGGCCTTGCTGCCCGCGGTGCCGTGCCGCACGACCAGCACCGTGTGCGTGCCGGCCGGGTGTTTGGTGAACCGGCGCAAGACCTTTCGATCTTGTTCGTAGTGGAGTTTTTTCATCGCCTCGGCAATCGGCAACCAGACCAGGTCGTCGACCTCGCGTCCCGGGACGAATGCCCCGCCGGTGCTGCGCGCCGCCCAGTAGTGCACCTTCTTGATGCCCTGGAAGGGTGGGTCGACTGGGTAACTCACCGCGAGGATCCGCCTGCCAAGGACGCAGCGGTGCCCCGTCTCCTCGAGTACCTCCCGCATGGCCGCCACGGGCGCGGTCTCGCCAGGATCCACCTTGCCCTTGGGCAGCGACCAGTCGTCGTAGCGAGGGCGGTGGATCACGGCGATCTCGACGGCGCCTGCGGCCGAATCGGCGGACTTGTCATTGCCGGGCCGCCACAACACCGCGCCTGCGGCATACACGATCCGGTTCCCCGATCGGCGGCGGGCCGACGAGTCTTGGATCGACACCTTAACTCCTGCAGGTCAATTCGGCCAGGGCCGCTCGCGGGAATCACGACACGATTAGGGGCTCGTATGCTTCTCCATGAGTGATTCCTGGTGGTCGCGCACGCTGTGGCCTTCCTGGGGTGAAGCGGTCCACTGCCCGTCGGGCCCGAGCTCCCAGCACCGAGTGGCGGGGTCGAGCGCGGACTCGAGCAACTCGTCTAGCTGCGCGGTAAGCCTGGGGTCCCTGACCTGAACCATCACCTCGACGCGGCGGTCCAGATTGCGGTGCATCATGTCGGCGCTGCCGATCCAGAACTCGTCGATGGCGTTGAAATGCAGTATCCGCGAATGCTCCAGGAAACGGCCGAGAATCGAGCGGACGAAGATGTTCTCGGAGAAGCCCGCCGCGCCCGGGCGCAGCGCACAGATGCCGCGCACCACCACTTCGACCCGCACGCCTGCCTGCGACGCGCGATACAGCGCATCGATGACCTGTTCGTCGACAAGCGCGTTCATCTTGAGCCGGATGCGGCCGTCACCGTTCTTCCGGTGAGCGGCAACCTCGCGCTCGACGCGTTCGATAATGCCGGTGCGGATTCCATGTGGGGCCACCAACAGGTTGCGGTAGGACAACTTGCGTGAGTAACCGGTGAGCGAGTTGAACAAATCGGTCAGGTCGGCGCCGATGTCGGGGGCCGCCGTCAACAGGCCCACATCCTCGTACAGACGCGCCGTCTTGCTGTTGTAGTTGCCGGTCCCGATGTGGCAGTACCGCCGGATGTTCGGGCCCTCGCGGCGCACCACGAGTGCCGTCTTGCAATGCGTCTTCAGCCCGACGAGGCCGTACGCGACGTGCACGCCGGCCTGCTCCAGTGCGCGTGCCCAGCGGATGTTGGCCTGTTCGTCGAAGCGTGCCTTGATTTCGACCAGCGCCACCACTTGCTTTCCGGCCTCGGCCGCGTCGATCAGCGCCCGCACGATTGGGGAGTCACCGGATGTGCGGTACAGCGTTTGTTTGATCGCCAGCACGTTGGGGTCGGCGGCGGCCTGCTCGATGAATCGCTGCACGCTGGTGGAGAACGAGTCGTACGGATGGTGCACCAGCACATCGCCTTCGCGCAGCGTTGCGAAGATGCTCTTTGGCGTCTCCCGCTCCGCGAAGGCCGGATGGGTGGCCGGAACGAATGTCCGATCCTTGAGCGCGGGCCGGTCCACGCCGTAGATCTGCCACAACGACGACAGGTCCAAGAGCCCGGGCACTTCGATGACATCACCGGGGTGCACGTCGAGTTCGCGCAGCAGCAACTCCGACATGCTCTCGGTCATGTCGTCGGCGACTTCCAGTCGCACGGGCGAACCGAACCGGCGGCGCGCCAATTCCCGTTCGAGCGCCTGCAGCAGGTCTTCGTCGCGGTCCTCTTCAACCTCGAAGTCGGCGTTGCGGGTGATGCGAAACGCGTGATGCTCGACGATCTCCATCCCGGGGAAGAGCACCGGGAGAAAGGCCGCGATCAACTCCTCCATTGGCAGGAATCGCAAGGTCGCACGGTTCTCGGTCCCTTCGGTCCCGTCTGTATCGCTACGACTTTCGAGTTCGACGAAGCGATCGACATTGTCGGGCACCTTGACCCTGGCGAAGTGCTGGGCACCGTCCTCGGGTTGGCGCACGGTGACCGCCAGGTTGAGGCTCAGCCCGCTGACAAATGGGAAGGGGTGCGCGGGGTCCACGGCCAGCGGTGTCAGGACGGGGAAGACCTGCTCATGGAAATACGTCGACAACTGGTCGCGCTCGGCCTCATCCAGGTCGGCCCACGTGACGATGTAAATGCCTTCTTTGCCGAGCGCGGGCAGGACCGAATCATGGAACTCACGCGCATGACGGATGGCGATCTGCTGGGTCTTCTCGCCGATGCGGCGCAGTTGCTCCCGCGGTGTCAGACCGTCGGCGGAGCGGACCGACAGCCCCATTTCGTCGCGGCGTTTGAGGCCGGCCACCCGAACCATGTAGAACTCGTCGAGATTGGAAGCGAAGATCGCCAGGAATTTCGCTCGTTCGAGCAAGGGCAATGAGTCGTCGGCGGCCAGTGCAAGCACACGGGCATTGAAGTCCAGCCAACTCAGTTCGCGGTTCAGGTAGCGGTCCGCCGGCAGCTGGTCGCTGGTCGCGGGACTGAACTCAGGGGCGGTCGCGGCGGGCGGTGCTGCCAGGGCGGAGTCGCCTGGATCCCAGGCATTCTCGTCGGGGCGTACCTTTGCTTGGATTTCCGTCACACTGCGATCATTGCTCATCACCCTCGCCCGCTGCCAGCGCCTGCTGCACTTCAATGCGTAGTTGGTCTGTCGTTCATCGCGCGGACGCTGTGCCGGCGCCTGCTAACGATGCGCGACGGCTCGGGCCGTCGCGGGGCCCACCCCCAGCCGGCGCGCGGCGGCCAGGTCGGCGGGTGTGTCGACGTCGCATCGCAGGCCAGGCCAGGCGCCCGTCAGCTCGATGGCGCCCGAACGGCGATGTCGCGCGGACGAATCCGGCCCGAACTGCGGGTCGAGCGCGGTTCCGAATGCGCAGAGTACCGACGTTCCGGTTCCCAGCCGGTCGGCGACGAAGCTGCGCCGATGGTGGCGGGCGGCCGCGATCGCCTCAGCCAGCTCCTGCGTCTGTAACGCCGGCAAATCACCTTGCAGCACAACGATATTGGAGAACGATACGGCCACGACGCGTTCGGCGGCGGCGATGGCGTTGTTCAACGGGTCGCGATCGTCTTGGGGCGTCGGGTCGGCCAGCACGTCGGCCCCGAGCTCAGCCGCCGCAGCCGCCGCGGCTTCGTCGGGCGTGATGACGGTGATCGAGCGCAACGCACCGACGCGGGCCGCCGCGGTCAAGGTGTCGACCAGCATCGCCAGCACCACGCTCTCCCGGGTCGGCGCCGAAAACACCGGCGCCAATCGGGTCTTGGCAGCCGCCAGCCGCTTGACGGCGACGATCAAGCCGATGTCACCCGTGCCGTCGGCTCGTGTGCCGCTCATGGGGTCATCCTATTTTCGGCGAGATTGCCGCCCCGGTCGTGGTCGGCGCCCGCAGCACAGCCCAGACGGCACTCTCGGCGCAGGGTAGGGTGCACATGATGACCAGCACGGGAGGCGCCATCGCGGTGATGGGCGCCGGTGCCTGGGGCACGGTCCTGGCCAAGGTGCTCGCCGAGGCCGGCGGACCGGAAGCCGAGGTCACGCTGTGGGCGCGGCGAGCGGACGTCGCGGAGCACATCAATGCCACCCGCTACAACCCCGACTATCTTCCCGGCACGCTGCTGCCGCCGGGCATCCGTGCCACCGCCGACGCGGAAGGTGCGCTGCGCGGTGCGTCGACGGTGCTGCTCGGAGTTCCGGCGCAGACGATGCGGACCAACCTCGAGCAGTGGGCGCCGCTGTTGCGCGACGGCGCGACGCTGGTCAGTCTGGCCAAGGGCATTGAGCTGGGCACCCTGATGCGGATGAGCCAAGTGATCGTTTCGGTGACCGGAGTGGACCCGGCGCAGGTCGCGGTGATTTCGGGCCCCAACTTGGCCAGTGAGATAGCGCAGTGCCAGCCCGCGGCGACCGTCGTCGCGTGCAGCGACTCCGGTAGGGCGGTGGCGCTGCAACGCTTCTTGAACAGCGGCTACTTCCGCCCCTACACCAACTCCGACGTTGTCGGCACCGAGATCGGCGGTGCCTGCAAGAACGTCATTGCGCTTGCCTGTGGGATGGCAGTCGGCGTCGGCCTGGGCGAAAACACCGCGGCTGCGATCATCACCCGGGGCCTCGCGGAGATCATGCGGCTCGGGCTTGCGCTCGGCGCCAGGGACGCCACGCTGGCTGGCCTGGCCGGGGTGGGTGACCTGGTGGCCACCTGCACGTCACCGCATTCGCGCAACCGGTCGTTGGGCGAACGCCTGGGCCGGGGCGAGACCATGGAATCCGCGCTGCACGGCGCCCCCAACGGCAGGGACGCTCACGTCGTAGAGGGGGTGACGTCGTGTGCGGCGATACTCTCGCTGGCGTCCAGCTACGGCGTCGAAATGCCGCTGACCGACGCGGTGCACCGGGTCTGTCACATGGGGTTGTCGGTGCACGACGCGATAGCCCTGCTGTTGGGTCGCAGCACCAAGCCGGAATGAGCCCCGACGGCCCGGTAAAACCCCAGCTCGGAGCGGGAACCCGGCCTTCGAGCGCGCCACCCGGTAGCCTCTTTAGGTTGTGAATGCCAGCGACCGGCGTATCCGGGTTGCCGTCGTGTTCGGCGGGCGCAGCAATGAACACGCGATCTCGTGTGTGTCGGCGGGCAGCATCTTGCGCAATCTCGACCCGCGGCGGTTCGACGTGATCGCGATTGGCATCACCCCGGAAGGCACCTGGGTGCTCACCGACGGCGACCCGGATGCACTGGCGATCACCGACCGGCGACTGCCCGAGGTCAGCGCCGGATCGGGCATCGAGTTGGCCCTGCCGGCCGATCCGCGCCGTGGCGGTCAGCTGGTCGCGCTGCCGCCCGGTGCGGGTGAGGCGTTGGCCTCGGTCGACGTGGTGTTCCCGGTGCTGCACGGCCCCTACGGCGAGGACGGCACGATCCAGGGGCTGCTCGAACTCGCCGGTGTGCCCTACGTCGGCGCCGGCGTGCTGGCCAGCGCGGTCGGCATGGACAAGGAATTCACCAAGAAGCTGCTCGCCGCCGAGGGACTGCCGGTCGGCCCGCACGCGGTGCTGCGCCCGTCCCGGCCGGCGCTGCAGCGGCAGGAGCGCGAGCGGTTGGGGCTGCCGGTATTCGTCAAACCCGCGCGGGGCGGGTCGTCGATCGGTGTCAGCCGGGTTTCGAGCTGGGACCAGCTGCCCGCAGCGGTCGCCGAGGCTCGCCGGCATGATCCGAAGGTGATCATCGAGGCCGCGATGATCGGTCGCGAGCTGGAATGTGGTGTGCTCGAAATGCCTGACGGCGCGGTGGAAGCCAGCACGGTGGGGGAGATCCGGGTGGCCGGGGTGCGCGGACGCGAGGACGCCTTCTACGACTTCGCGACCAAATACCTTGATGACGCGGCCGAATTGGACGTGCCGGCCAAGGTTGACGACGACGTCGCCGACGCCGTTCGTGAGCTCGCGATCCGGGCGTTTCGCGCCATCGACTGCCAGGGCCTGGCCCGGGTTGATTTCTTCCTCACCGACGAGGGGCCGGTGATCAACGAGGTGAACACGATGCCGGGGTTCACCACGATCTCGATGTACCCGCGGATGTGGGCGGCCAGCCACGTCGACTATCCCACGCTGGTGGCGACCATGGTGGACACGGCGTTGGCGCGGGGCGTGGGTCTGCACTAAGCCCGATGGTGCCGACCCGCCGCGCCCGGCGCTAGCGCCGCGCTTGCGATCGGCACTAAGCCCGATGGTGCCGACCCGCCGCGCCCGGCGCTAGCGCCGCGCTTGCGATCGTCACTACGCCCGATGGTGCCGACCCGCCGCGCCCGGCGCTAGCGCCGCGCTTGCGATCGGCACTAGCGAGCTGGTGCCGACCCGCCGCGCCCGGCGCTAGCGCCGCGCTTGCGATCGGCACTAGCGAGCTGGCGCCGGGTCGATGGGCACCGCCGCGACCGTGCGGTCGATCACCTCGGACAGCTGCTGGATTGGAGTGGGCCCTGATCCCGCGGGCAGCGTCAGCGCCACATATACCGGTCGGTCGACGGTGTACCAGGTGGAGCGGCCCCCGTCGGTGGATTGCGCGGCGACCTCGAACCACTGCACCCGGTCGACGATCTGGATGGGCGAACCAACGACGAAGTCGGCCGGGCGTTCGAGTCCGCAGCGCAGCACCACAGGTGCGCCGTCCCACCCGGCCCGCCAGGCGGCGGCGCCTTCGGGCGCCGGTTGCGCCACCGGCGCGCGCTGGTAGTCGCCGAGTCGCTGCGGCAGCGCCGCGACCAATGCCCGGCAGGCCGGGGTGGTGGCGTCCGGGGCGGGTGCGGCAGGCAACGTAACGGGTGGTTGTGGCGCCTGGCGGGTCACGGCGATGCCCAGGATTACTCCGGTCGCCGTCACCGCCAAGGCCACGGCGGCGATGATCAGGGCGCGCGGCGGCCCGCCTGAGTCGGGCACCCACCACCTAGACACCTCCGGCTTCTCCCGTTGCAAGTGAGTGATCTTTAGTGGTCACGCGACTTGCACCCCATCTCGGGGTTGTTCGGCAGCCTTGTGGCTGCGTCCCTTCCGCGCTTCACGGCCACCCGCCCGGCCAGGCCGGGGCTTACGGTCGGCTCCACGCTTGACGGCGGCCCCAACTGGGCCGACGACGCTAGATGTTTCCTCGTAGCGTGCGAGGTTGATCGCGGCGTTGTCATCACGCTGGTGTGTGACCAAACAGCCGCCGCATTGCCATTTTTCGTCCCAGCCGATGTCCTGCACATGCCGGCACACGTGGCAGGTTTTCGACGAAGGAAACCAGCGGTCGGCGACCACCAGTGCCGACCCGTACCAGCCCGTCTTGTACGGCAGGTGGCGTCGAGGCGTGCCCAGGGCCGCGTCCGACAGTCCGCGCCGTCTGGCGCGGGAACCCGGCAAGCCCTTTTGCCGCAGCATCCCCGCCGCGTCCAAACCTTCAACAACGATCTGGCCGTGGGTTTTGGCCAATCGTGTTGTCAGGACGTGCAGGTGATGAGTGCGAACGTCGTTGATCCGGCGGTGCAACCGGGACATCTGGGTGGTGCGCTCACGATATTGCCGGGAGCCTTTCGTGCAGCGCGACCGGGCCCGGCAGACCTGGCGCAGCTCGCGCAACGCAACGTCGAGCGGTCGCGGGTTCTCAACTTGCTCGATCACGGCCCCGCACTCGTCGGCGACCGTGGCGAGCCGGCGCACCCCGACATCGACACCCACCCGCGAATCAGGACAGGCCACGCGCGGCTGTTGGGGCCGTTGGATGAGGACCCTCACGCTCGCATCCAGACGGGTGCCGTTGCGGCGCACCGAAATCGCCAACACCCGTGCCCGGTCCTTCGCAATGAGCCGTTCGATGCGGCGGGTGTTCTCGTGCGTGCGGACGGTGCCGATCACCGGCAGCGTCAGATGCCGGCCGTCGGGCTCCACACGCATCGCGCCGGTGGTGAAACACACCCGATCCGCGTCGCGGCCCTTGCGCTTAAACCGCGGAAACCCGACCCGCTTACCCGCGCGGGAGGTCTGCCAGTTCCAGTACGCGTCCACCGCGCCGCGGATTCCGTCGGCGTAGGCCTCCTTCGAGCATTCCTGCCACCACACCTGCCCGGTCTCGGCGTTGACGCACACCTTGTCCTTGACGGCGTTCCAGCGTTTCCGCAGCACCCGCAGCGACGGCTTCGCGCTCGCTATCCCGTCGGCGCGCCAGGCTTGGATATCGGCTTTCAAGCTGGCCACAGTCCAGTTGTATGCCTTGCGCCGGGCGCCGAAATGCCGTGCCAGCGACCTGGCTTGATCCTCGGTCGGGTCCAGCGTGAACCGGAACGCCTGCACACACCACCCGTCAGGCACCTCGAACCTCGCCATCACGCAGCCTCCGCGTCCTCGGTCGCTGCGGCAGCTGCTAGTGCGCGGCGAGCCCGGTTCTCCGCGGCCCGCTTGCCATACAGACGAGCGCACATCGAGGTCAGGATCTCGGTCATATCCCGCACCAGGTCGTCATCAACCTCGGCTGTGTCTACGACAACCAGCCCGCGGCCCTGAGCGGCGAGCGCGGCCTGCACATTCCGAACCGAACCGGCAGAACCGGTGCCGATGCTCGACCACGATCCGATTCACCGACCGATCACGCAGCAGAGCAAGGAACTTGCGGCGGTGCCCATTCAAGGCGGAACCGACCTCGGTGACGACTTTGTCGACCGGAATCTGCTGGGCCGCGGCCCACGCGGTCACCCGCGCCACCTGCCGATCCAGATCCGCTCCCTGATCCGCCGACGACACACGCGCATACACAGCCGTCCGCAGGCGAGCACCAGCCTTCTCGCTCGGCTCGTCCACCAGAATCAGACGACCCACTTTCCGCGCCGTGACCGGCAAATGGCCACCATGGAACCAGCGATACGCAGTCACCCGCGCAACACCGTTGCGCTCAGCCCACGCCGCGAGATTCATACGACTGTTCCTACAGCACACCACCGACAACGACCGACCACTCAACCAGCAACAGCTGGCAGCCCTACACTGGCGCGGGCAGGGACCCAACTTACCGCAGGTGGGGAAGGTGTAGGCGACGTGCGCGACGATGCATCGGGGGAGTCTCCGACGCTGGAGCAGGTCGGTGAGTTCGCCGTCATCGACCGGTTGGTGCGGGGCCGCGGGCAGCCGCCGGGGGTCGAGCTCGGGCCCGGCGACGACGCGGCGGTGGTGTCGGTCGGCGACGGTCGCGTCGTGGTGTCGACCGACATGCTCGTGCAGGAGCGGCACTTCCGCCTGGATTGGTCGACCCCCCACGACGTCGGACGCAAGGCGATCGCCCAGAACGCCGCCGACATCGAGGCGATGGGCGCGCGGGCCACCGCGTTCGTGGTGAGCTTCGGCGCGCCAGGTGATACGCCGATCGCGAAAGTGGATGCTCTGGTCGACGGACTGTGGGACGAGGCGGAGCGGGTCGGGGCCAGCATCGTCGGCGGCGACCTCGTCAGCTGTCCGCAGTGGGTGATGTCGGTGGCGGCGCTCGGAGACCTTGACGGTCGTGCGCCGGTGTTGCGGTCAGGGGCCAAAGCCGGCTCGGTGATAGCCGTCGTCGGTGAACTGGGCCGATCGGCCGCCGGATATGCACTGTGGCGCAAGGATATTGGGGGGGTTGACGGGTTCGACGAGTTGCGGCGCCGCCACCTGGTGCCTGAGCCACCCTACGGGCAGGGAGCGGCGGCCGCCGCTGCCGGCGCCCAGGCGATGATCGACGTCTCCGACGGTCTGATCGCCGATGCGCGGCACGTCGCCGAGGCATCCGGGGTGAGTATCGACTTGTCCACCGCGGCCTTGGCCGCCGATCGTGCCGCGCTGACCGCGGCCGGCGCCGCCGTCGGCACCGATCCGTGGTCGTGGGTGCTGGGCGGCGGAGAGGATCACGCCCTGGTGGCCTGTTTCGCCGGTCCGCTGCCGGCGGGATGGCGCGTCATCGGGCGGGTGTTCGACGGGCCGGCCCGGGTGCTCGTCGACGGCGCGGAGTGGGGTGGTTACGCGGGCTGGCAGTCGTTCGAGCGGTGAGTCAACCGCTCGAACGTGCGCAGAATGCCAGTCCACGCGGCGTGTCGCTGTACTGACACGCACGCTCGCGGGCAGGAAAAAGTAGGGTAGCTGAGGTTCACCGACCGAGGAGGCATTCCGTGGCTGGGTGCAATCGCCTGAGTACCAGGACATTTCGAAGGCGCTGCTGGTGAAGGGGTTGGGATGACCGCGCGCCCGTTGTGTGAACTCGTCGAGCAGGGGTGGGCGGCCGCGCTGGAACCTGTCGCCGATCAGGTGGCCCAAATGGGGCAGTTTCTCCGGGCCGAGATCGCGGCCGGGCGCAAATATCTCCCTGCTGGTCCGAATGTGTTGCGCGCCTTCACGTTTCCGTTCGACGATGTCCGGGTTTTGATCGTCGGGCAGGACCCCTACCCGACACCCGGGCATGCTGTGGGCCTGAGCTTCTCGGTGGCCCCCGACGTACGACCGCTGCCGCGCAGCCTGGAAAACATCTTCGGTGAATACAGCGCCGACCTGGGCTATCCCCAGCCCTCGTGCGGTGATCTGACGCCCTGGGCGCAGCGCGGCGTGCTGCTGTTGAACAGGGTGCTCACGGTGCGGCCCAGTAACCCGGCGTCGCATCGGGGCAAGGGCTGGGAAGCCGTCACGGAGTGCGCGATCCGCGCGCTGGCCGCGCGGTCGCGGCCGATGGTGGCGATCTTGTGGGGGCGCGACGCGTCGACGCTCAAGCCGATGCTGGCGGCCGGCAACTGCGTTGCCATCGAGTCGGCGCATCCTTCACCGCTGTCGGCCTCCCGCGGATTCTTTGGATCGCGGCCGTTCAGTCGTGCCAACGAGATGCTCGTGGGGATGGGCGCCAACCCGATCGACTGGCGGCTGCCCTGACCGGTCGCGCGCTCAAACAGGTCAGCCGCGGCTGACCTTGCCAGCTTTGATGCAGGAAGTGCAGACGTTGAGCCGCTTCTTGTTGCCGCCGGGACGGGCAACGGCGTGCACGGTCTGAACATTGGGGTCCCACCGGCGGCTAGTGCGGCGGTGGGAGTGCGACACCGACTTGCCGAAGCCGGGGCCTTTCCCGCAGATATCGCACACAGCGGCCATCTTCAAACTCCTCAAATCTCTGGCTAGCATCCGGCGACTCTCCCGCTGGGGTGGCCGGAGCAGAGCCCAGGCTGAACCGGGCCAGCCCAGGATAGCCATTGTCGTGGGCAAAGGCCAAAACGATCAACCGGTCGAAGACGCGTCATGACCAGTGCTGTCGTCGCCGCTCGCTACGCTCTAGGCGCCAAGACTGGCCGTGGCCGCCGGTGGGGGGCCGGGCTACGCTGGCGCGCACCGGCGCCGGCGCGGAGGAGGTGTGTCTGCGGTGGGCACTCGCGCTGGACGAGATCGTCTGCTGGATGCCTCGGCATTGCGGGACTGGGCGCACATCGCCGTCGGCGACCTCATCACCCACATCGACGAGATCAACCGGCTCAACGTGTTCCCGGTCGCCGATTCCGACACCGGCACCAACATGTTGTTCACCATGCGCTCCGCGCTCGCTGAAGCCAATACGGTGAGCTCCCCGGACGATGTCGCCCGAGTCGCCGCGGCGTTGTCCGCCGGCGCGCTGAACGGAGCACGCGGCAACTCCGGGGTGATCCTGTCGCAGATCTTGCGCGGTATTGCCGACGTGACCGCGTGTGCGGCCGACTCCGGTGGCGGATTGCCCGTGATCGACGCGGCCGTCCTGGGGGCCGCGTTGTGGCGCGGCGTCGAGCTGGTCATCACCTCGATGGGAGGCGTGGAGGTTCCGGGAACCATCGTGTCGGTGCTGCGCGCGGCCGCCGGTGCCGTCGAGCAGTGCGCCCAGGGCGGAGAGGGTCTGGCCGGCGCGGTCATCGCCGCCGGTGATGCGGCGGTTGTCGCCCTGGAGAAGACCCCCGAGCAGCTCGACGTTCTCGCCGAGGCCGGCGCGGTGGACGCCGGCGGACGGGGCCTGCTGGTCCTGTTGGACGCGCTGCGCTCGACGATCACCGGGCAGGCGCCCGCCCGTTCGGTCTATGAGCCGTCGCCGACGCGGGCGTCGCCGGTAAAGGCGGCCGCGGAGCGCCGTGCCCCACAATTCGAGGTGATGTACCTGTTGGATGGGTGCGAGGCCGCAGAAGCGGAATCGCTGCGGTATCGGCTCGCGGAGCTGGGCGAATCGGTGGCCATTGCGGCCGCGCCCTCGGCGACCGGGGGCAGCTACTCCGTGCACGTCCACACCGACGACGCTGGTGCCGCTGTCGAGGCAGGACTGGCGGCCGGGCAACTGCGCCGGATCGTCATCTCGGCGCTTAGCTCCGGCGCCGTCGGACTGCCCGCGGGCAGCTGGACGCGGGAGCGTGCGGTGCTTGCCGTCGTCGACGGCGACGGTGCTGCCGAGTTGTTCACGGGGGAGGGTGCCAGCGTGCTGCGACCGAGCCCGAACGCGTGGGGTCCCGGGCCGGCAGCGGCCCCCGATATCAGCGCCCATCAGCTGGTGCGGGCCGTGGTGGACACCGGTGCCGCGCAGGTGATGGTGCTGCCCAACGGTTACGTCGCCGCCGAGGAACTGGTCGCCGGATGCGCTGCGGCTATCGGTTGGGGTGTCGACGTGGTGCCCGTGCCGACCGGCTCGATGGTGCAGGGTTTGGCCGCGCTGGCCGTGCACGAGCCTGGCCGCCACGCCGTCGACGACGGCTACACCATGGCCAGGGCCGCCGGCGCCGCCCGGCACGGATCGGTGCGCATCGCCACCGAGAAGGCGCTGACCTGGGCCGGCACCTGTGAGCCGGGCGACGGCCTGGGCATCGCGGGCGACGAGGTGCTGATCGTGGCCGCCGACGTCGCCGCCGCGGCGATCGGTCTGCTCGACCTGCTGCTGGCCTCCGGCGGCGACCTGGTGACCGTCTTGGTGGGCGCCGGCACCGCGACAGGGACCGACGACATAGCCGGCATCCTGCAAGAGCATGTGCACGACCAGCATCCGGGCACCGAGCTGGTCGTCTACCACACCGGACACCGCGGCGATACGCTGCTGATCGGGGTCGAGTAGCCGTGGTCTCACTGAGCGATCGACTGGATCGCGTGCTGGGCGCCAAGTCCGCCGTTCCCCTCGACGAGGAATTCGGCATCCGGACCGTGGACGACCTGCTGCGGCACTATCCGCGCAGCTACGTCGAGGGCGCGACGAGGGTGGGCGCCGATGGTACGCGGCCCGAGGAGGGTGAGCACATCACCATCGTCGACGTCATCACCGATACGAAGTCGTTCCCGATGAAGAAGACCCCGAAGCGGAAGTGTCTCCGGATCAGCGTCGGTGCCGGCCGCAACAAGGTGACCGCCACCTTCTTCAACGCGGACTACATCATGAAAGACCTCACCAAGCACACGCGGGTCATGCTGTCCGGGGAAGTCGGCTACTTCAAGGGGGCCATGCAGCTCACACACCCCGCGTTTCTCATCCTCGACTCGCCGGACGGGAAGAACCGCGGCACCAAGTCGCTGAAAAGCATCGCCGATGCCTCCAAGGCCATCAGCGGCGAGCTAGCCATGGAGGAGTTCGAGCGCCGCTTCTTCCCCATCTATCCGGCTAGCACGAAGGTGCAGAGCTGGGACATCTTCAAGTGCGTGCGTCAGGTGCTCGACGTGCTTGACCCGGTGGCCGATCCGTTGCCCGCGGACCTGCGCGCCGAGCACTGCCTGATCTCCGAGGACGAAGCCCTGCGCGCCATCCACCTCGCCGAGAGCGAGTCCGAACGCGAGCGCGCGCGCCGGCGGCTCACCTTCGACGAAGCCGTCGGCCTGCAATGGGCGCTGGTCGCTCGCCGGCACGGTGAGCTGTCGGAGTCAGGCCCCTCGGCACCGCCGCGCGTTGATGGTCTGGCGGCCGAACTGCTGCGGCGGCTGCCGTTCGAGCTGACGGCGGGACAGCGCGAGGTGCTCGACGTGCTGTCCGACGGGCTCGCGTCGAACCGCCCGATGAATCGTCTGCTGCAGGGTGAGGTCGGATCGGGCAAGACGATCGTCGCGGTGCTAGCCATGCTGCAGATGGTCGACGCCGGTTACCAGTGCGCCCTGCTGGCACCGACGGAAGTCCTTGCCGCACAACATCTGCTGTCGATCCGTGACGTGCTGGGCCCATTGGCGATGGGGGGCCAGCTGGGTGGCGCCGACGATGCCACCCGGGCAGCGTTGCTCACCGGCTCGATGACGGCGGCGCAGAAAAAGCGAGCTCGTGCCGAGATCGCTAGTGGTCAGGTCGGCATCGTGATCGGCACGCACGCGCTGCTGCAGGATGCGGTGGACTTCCACAACCTGGGCATGGTGGTGGTCGACGAGCAACACCGGTTCGGTGTCGAGCAGCGAGATCGGTTGCGCGCCAAGGCGCGTGCCGGTATCACGCCGCACCTGTTGGTGATGACCGCGACGCCGATCCCGCGCACCGTCGCACTCACCGTCTACGGCGACTTGGAGACCTCGACGCTGCGCGAGCTTCCGCTCGGGCGTCAGCCGATCGCCACCAACGCCATCTTCGTCAAGGAAAAGCCCGCCTGGCTCGACCGGGCCTGGCAGCGCATCCTCGAGGAGATCGCCGAAGGCCGCCAGGCCTATGTGGTGGCGCCCCGGATCGACGAGACCGACGACCCGCACGAGGGTGACGAGGGCGGTCGCCCATCGGCGACCGCGGTGGGTCTTTTCGATCGGTTGCGTTCTGGTGAATTGGCGAAACTGCGGCTGGCGCTCATGCACGGAAGGTTGTCGGCCGACGAGAAGGACGCCGCGATGGCGGCTTTCCGGGTGGGTGAGGTCGATGTGCTGGTGTGCACCACCGTGATCGAGGTGGGCGTCGACGTCCCCAACGCCACGGTCATGCTGGTGATGGACGCCGACCGCTTCGGAATCAGCCAGCTGCATCAGCTGCGCGGCCGCATCGGCCGGGGCGAGCATCCGAGCCTGTGTCTGCTGGTCAGTTGGGTGCCGCCCGATTCGCCGGCGGGACGGCGGCTGCGTGCGGTCGCCGCGACAATGGACGGGTTCGCCCTCGCCGACCTGGATCTGAAGGAGCGCAAGGAGGGAGATGTGCTGGGCCGCAACCAGTCCGGCAAGGCGATCACGCTGCGGTTGCTGTCGTTGGCCGAGCATCAGGTGTTCATCGAGGCCGCCCGGGATTTCTGCACGCACGCCTACGACGACCACCGCCCGCATCCCGGATTGGCGCTGCTGGCAGCACGATTCACCGACACCGACCGCATCGAATACCTGGACAAGTCATGAACCGCAAAATGCTGCTGGGGCTGGCGGCGACCGCGGGCCTTGCGCTCGTGGTCGCCTATCAGACGCTGGGGTCATCGGCGGCCAGGCACGCCCAGGAGTTCGCCGCGCGCGCTGACATCCCGACCGTGCAACCCGGTACCGATGTGCTCGCCGGCATCGCCGTGCTGCCGCAGCGGATCCACCGCTATGACTACCGCCGGGCGGCCTACGGCGACGCCTGGGACGACAACAACGACGCCCCGCTCGGGCACAACGGGTGCGACACCCGCGACGACATCCTCGACCGCGATCTCGTCGACAAGACGTATGTGTCGATCAAGCGGTGCCCGAATGCCGTGGCCACCGGCATCCTGCACGACCCGTACACCAACACCGTCATCGCTTTCCAGCGCGGCGCCAAGGTCGGCGAATCGGTGCAGATCGACCACATCGTGCCGCTGGCGTACGCGTGGGACATGGGGGCCAGCGGCTGGGCCGATCCCGAACGGCTGCGGTTCGCCAACGATCCGGCGAACCTACTGGCCGTCCAGGGCCAAGCGAATCAGGACAAGGGCGACTTGCCGCCCGCTCAGTGGATGCCGCCCAACACCGCGTTCGCGTGCCAGTACGCCATGCAATTCATCGCCGTGCTGCGGGGCTATTCGTTGCCGGTGGACCAGGCGTCCGCGGGCGTCCTGCGAAAAGCCGCGGAAACCTGCCCGACGGCATAGCGGCGCTGGGCCGGTTCGCCGCCGACAGTGAATCTGACGACGCGACTCGCCGACGAAACGTCGTGAGGTTCACAGTCGTCGGTTCGAAACGGCTACGTTCCGGCGTAGGTCAGCGGGTCCTCCCGCACCCGGGTGCCGTCGTTGAGTCCGTTCAGCCGATCCATATGCTCGGTCGCCAATTCGAAATCGAAGACGTCGAAGTTGCTGGCGATGCGCTCGGGTTTCGTCGAACGGAAAATCACCGCATTACCGAGCTGCAGGTTCCACCGAAGCAGCACTTGCGCCGGGGTGCGGTCGTATTCGGCGGCCACCGATGTGACGGTCGGATTGTCCATCAGCCTGCCCAGAACCAACGGGGTATAGGACTGTGTGACGACGTTGTGCTGCGCATTTGCTGTCCGCAGTTCGAGCTGGTTGAGCAGTGGATGCAGCTCGATCTGGTTGACCGCCGGTGTGAAGAACGTGAGATCGATGACGTTCGAGAGATGCTCCTCGGTGAAGTTGGACACGCCGATCGAGCGGGTATGCCCGTTCCCGCGCGATTGGATCATGCCGCCGAAGGCATCCACGTACTTCCCCACCGACGGGGCCGGCCAGTGGATCAGGTAGAGGTCGACGTAATCGAGGCCGAGTCGCTCCAGGCTGGCCTTGCAAGCTTCCTGCGCGCTGGTGAAGCCGTGGTCCGCGGTGGCCAGTTTGGTGGTGACGAACAGCTCCGCGCGCGGAATGCCGGAGGCCGCGATCGCGCGGCCGACCGCGGCTTCATTGCCATAGACCGCGGCGGTATCGATGAGCCGGCAACCGATTTCCAGGGCCGCCGACACCGCGCGTTCGGTCTCGTCCTCGGACAATTCCGCCACGCCGAGGCCAAGCACCGGCATCGTGTTTTCGTCATTGAGGGCTATTGAGGGTATGGCGGCGGCGCCCGACTCGCCAGTCACGTCATCTCACCTGCCTGTGAAATTGAATGTTCTCGGATCAGGACCAAGTCGGGGCCGACATCTTGCGAGGAGATCGACGCCCGTTTCGGCGCCGAGTTCGAGGCGCTGAGTTCGAAGTCGAACACGTCGAAGTTGCTCGCAATCCGTGCGGGTTGACCGACTGGGGATCACGATATTACCGAGTTGAATATGCCACCTAATCAACACCTGGGCAGGTGTTCGCCCGCGGCCTTCGGTGACGGCGTTTACTTGGTCACCACGTACAGTTGGTCGCGGGGAACGCCGGAGTCGGCTCGATATCCCGGTGACCGAGGCGCAACGCGGCGGCGGCGTCTGGAAAACTCCAAGCCCGACGGTGGGGATCGAAAGACGGCCTTTCAGCGTGACCCCGCAGTTATCGAGGGAGCAGCCCATGACCAAGAGTTTGCCAGGCGCGCAGGACCTCCACCTCGGAGCACGGCCCACGCCGATTCGGTGGACGAGTCGCGTGCAGAGCACCGTCATCAACGTTGGCGTCAAGGCCATTCCGTGGATCCCGGAGCGCGCCAAGCGGCTGCTAACGGGCGGCCGGGCGGTCGTCATCGACGGCAATACGCTTGATCCCACGCTGCAATTGATGCTGTCGAGTCTGCGGGTCGTCGGCATCGACGGCCTGGTCGTCGACGACGACGCGGCCGCTTCCCGGGCCCAGTTTCGCCAGAGCATGCACGACTTTCCCGGCCCGCAGATTCATGTCGAGGTGCGCGAAACGTCGATACCAGGACCGGCCGGCGAACTCCGGGCGCGGCACTACAGCCCGCCCAACGACGTGGCCGCGCCGTTGCTGGTCTTCTACCACGGCGGCGGCTGGGTAATCGGCGACCTGGACACCCATGACGCCCTGTGCCGGTTGACCTGTCGCGACGCCGGCATCCACGTGCTGTCGATCGACTATCGCCTGGCCCCGGAGCATCCGGCCCCGGCCGCGGTTGACGATGCTTACGCGGCCTTCAAGTGGGCGTACGAGCACGCCGAGGACCTCGGCGCGGTCGCGGGGAAGGTCGCGGTCGGCGGGGACAGCGCGGGCGGCAACCTCGCGGCCGTCGTGTGCCAACTGGCGCGCGATGACGGGGGCCCGGCCCCCGTGCTGCAGTGGCTGATCTACCCGCGTACCGATTTCACCTCTCGGAGCCGATCGCTGAGCCTGTTCGGGCACGGTTTTTTGCTGACCAAACGGGACATCGATTGGTTCGAGGCTCAATATTTGCGGGCTGCCGGGATCGACCGCGCCGACCCCCGGGTGTCGCCGTTGCTGGCCGAGTCGCTGTCCGGGCTGGCGCCGGCGCTGATGGCGGTCGCGGGTTTCGACCCGCTGCGCGACGAGGGCGAGAGCTACGCCGCCGCACTGCGGGCCGCCGGGACCCCGGTCGACTTGCGTAGCCAGGGTTCGTTGACGCACGGCTTCGTCAATCTGTTTCAGCTCGGGGGCGGCAGCGCCGCCGGGACCAGCGAGCTGATCTCGGCGCTCCGTGCGCACCTGAGCCGGGCCTGAGCTGGCCGTTGTTTGCCGCCGGTACTCTAGAGGCGCCGTCGCCCAACCGCGCTCGGGCAAAATCCAGTACCGGAGGATCAGCGAACCTGTGGCCGACAAACCTAAACGTCCCCCGAAATTCGACTTGAAGAACGCCGACAGCGGGTTCGGCCGGCTTCTCCAGATCGGGGGCACCGCGCTCGTCGTCATCTTCGCGGTCGTCCTGGTGTTCTACATCGTGACGTCGCACCACAAGGACGGCGGCGCCGAGGGTGCGGGCGGCGCGGTGCGCGTGACTTCGAGCAAGTTGGTCACCCAACCCGGCACCAGCAACCCCAAGGCCGTCGTGACCTTTTACGAGGACTTCTTGTGTCCGGCGTGCGGCAATTTCGAGCGGAATTTCGGCCCGACGGTGTCCAAACTCATCGACGTCGGCGCCATTGCGGCCGATTACGACATGGTCGCCATTCTGGACAGCCCGCGGAACCAGAACTATTCGTCGCGGGCGGGCGCCGCGGCGTATTGCGTCGCCGATGAATCCATCGATGCGTTCCGTCGTTTCCATGCCGCGTTGTTCAGTGCGGACCTGCAGCCCGCTGAAGGCGGCAAGAACTTCCCCGACAACGCGCGGCTGATCGAAATCGCCCGCGAAGCCGGCGTCGTGGGCAAGGTCGGCGACTGTATCAACAGCGGGAAGTACATCGCCAAGGTTGAGGGGGCGGCCGCCGCGGCAAACGTGCGCGCGACCCCGACGATCAAGATCAACGGCACCGACTACGACCCGACTACTCCGGACGCGCTCGTCGCCAAGATCAAAGAAATCGTCGGCGACGTGCCGGGCCTGGACGCCGCCGTAACCCCCGCGGCGTCGTGACCGGTGCGGTGTCAGCTCACCTCGCCGAACCACCCGGCGACCTGACACCGCGTGAGGTATGGGTTCCCACGCTCAGCGCGTGGTGGCTGCTGATCGCGGGTGTGATCGGCCTGGGTGCCTCGATGACGCTGACGGTGGAGAAGATCAGGATTCTGCTCAACCCGTCCTATGTGCCCTCGTGCAACGTCAACCCGATAGTGTCGTGCGGCTCGGTGATGGTGACCCCCCAGGCGTCACTGCTGGGCTTCCCCAACCCGCTGGTCGGCATCGCCGCCTTCACCGTGGTGCTGGTCACCGGCGTGTTGGCGGTGGCGAAAGTGCCTCTGCCCCGGTGGTATTGGATCGGGCTGACGGTTGGGACGCTGATTGGTGCGGCGTTCGTGCACTGGCTGATCTTCCAGAGCCTGTACCGCATCGGGGCGTTGTGCCCGTATTGCATGGTGGTCTGGGCCGTCACCATCACCCTGCTGGTCGTGGTCTCCTCCATCGCGTTTCGGCCGGCGAGCCAAAGCCGCGTCGCGCGGGCGGCCCACCAGTGGCGATGGTCGATCGCCGCGCTCTGGTTCACCGCCGTGTTCCTGCTCATCATGGTGCGGTTCTGGAATTATTGGTCGACACTCGTCTGAAAGGCCAAGGGTTGATCGCCAAGGTGCTCGTCGCCAATCGCGGGGAGATCGCGATCCGCGCATTCCGCGCCGCCTACGAGTTGGGTGTTGCCACCGTGGCCGTGTACCCATACGAGGACCGTAATTCGCAGCATCGCCTCAAGGCCGACGAGTCATATCAAATCGGTGAGATCGGCCATCCGGTGCGGGCGTACCTGTCCGTCGACGAAATCGTCGACACCGCCCGCCGCGCGGGCGCCGACGCCGTCTACCCCGGTTACGGATTTCTTTCGGAGAACCCGGATTTGGCGGCGGCATGCGCGGCCGCGGGCATCACGTTCGTCGGCCCCAGCGCCGAAGTGCTTGAGCTGACCGGCAATAAGTCCCGGGCCATCGCGGCGGCCCGCGCGGCCGGCTTGCCCGTACTCATGTCGTCGGCACCGTCGGCTTCGGTCGACGAGCTGGTGGCAGCCGCGGATGACATGCGATTTCCGTTGTTCGTCAAGGCGGTCGCCGGCGGCGGGGGCCGTGGCATGCGCCGCGTCAGCGATATCGCGGCGTTGCCCGAAGCGATCGCAGCCGCCAGCCGGGAAGCCGAGTCGGCGTTCGGCGATCCGACGGTCTATCTCGAACAGGCGGTGCTCAAGCCGCGTCACATCGAGGTGCAGATCCTGGCCGACACCCACGGCAACGTGATCCACCTCTACGAACGTGACTGCAGCGTGCAGCGTCGCCATCAGAAGGTCATCGAACTGGCCCCGGCGCCGAACCTGTCCGCCGAGTTGCGGATGAAGATCTGCGCGGACGCCGTCGCCTTCGCTCGCCATATCGGATACAGCTGCGCCGGCACCGTCGAATATCTCGTCGACGAAGACGGCCAGTACGTCTTCATCGAGATGAATCCGCGGATTCAGGTGGAGCACACCGTGACCGAGGAGGTCACCGACGTCGACCTGGTGTCTAGCCAGCTGCGTATCGCCGCCGGGGAGACGCTTGCCGATCTGGGTCTGCGGCAGGAGGAGATCGCACCGCACGGCGCCGCGCTGCAGTGCCGGATCACCACCGAGGATCCCGCCAACGGCTTTAGGCCCGACACCGGGCGGATCAGCGCCTTGCGCACCCCCGGCGGGGCCGGCATCCGCCTGGACGGCAGCACCAACCTCGGCGCGGAGGTCAGCGCCCACTTCGACTCCATGCTGGTCAAGCTGACCTGCCGGGGCCGCGACTTCTCGACGGCGGTGGCGCGGGCGCGCCGGGCCATCGCGGAATTCCGGATTCGCGGGGTGTCGACGAATATTCCTTTCCTGCAAGCGGTTCTGGACGACCCGGACTTTCGTGCCGGTCGCGTCGACACGTCGTTCATCGACGAGCGCCCGCGGCTGTTGACCGCGCGCGCCTCGGCCGACCGTGGCACGAAGATCCTCAACTACCTGGCCGATGTCACCGTCAACAAGCCGCACGGCACCCGGCCGTCAACGGTCTACCCGCACGACAAGCTGCCCGATGTTGACTTGGAAGTCCCCCCGCCCGCCGGATCCAAGCAACGGCTGGTCGAGCTGGGACCGGCGGGCTTCGCGCGTTGGCTTCGGGAGTCGGCGGCCCTGTGCGTTACCGACACGACATTTCGTGACGCCCACCAATCGCTGTTGGCCACCCGGGTGCGCACCAGCGGATTGGGTGGGGTGGCACCCCATCTCGCGCGGACCATGCCGCAGCTGTTGTCCGTGGAGTGTTGGGGCGGTGCGACTTACGACGTGGCGCTGCGTTTCCTCAAGGAGGACCCCTGGGAGCGGCTGGCCGTACTGCGGGAACGGATGCCCAACATCTGCCTGCAGATGCTGTTGCGGGGGCGCAACACCGTGGGCTACACGCCGTACCCGGAAATCGTCACGTCGGCGTTCATCGAAGAGGCGACGGCCACCGGCATCGACATCTTCCGCATCTTCGACGCACTCAACAACCTTGAGTCGATGCGCCCGGCGATCGACGCGGTACGCGAAACGGGTTCTGCGGTAGCCGAAGTCGCGATGTGCTACACCGGCGACCTGTCGGACCCGGGGGAGCGGCTGTACACCCTCGACTACTACCTGAAACTGGCCGAGCGGATCGTGGATGCCGGCGCCCACGTGCTGGCCATCAAGGACATGGCCGGTCTGTTGCGACCACCGGCGGCGCATACGCTGGTCAGCGCGCTGCGAAGTCGCTTCGACCTGCCCGTGCACGTTCACACCCATGACACACCCGGCGGCCAGCTGGCCAGCTATGTGGCCGCTTGGCAGGCCGGGGCCGACGCCGTCGACGGCGCCGCCGCACCCATGGCGGGCACCACCAGCCAGCCCGCGCTGAGCTCGATCGTGGCCGCCGCCGCGCACACCGAGTACGATACGGGCCTGTCGCTCTCGGCGGTGTGCGCGCTGGAGCCGTACTGGGAGGCGCTACGAAAGGTCTACGCGCCCTTCGAGTCCGGGTTACCCGGGCCCACCGGGCGGGTGTATCACCACGAGATTCCGGGCGGTCAATTGTCGAACCTGCGCCAGCAGGCGATCGCGCTGGGGCTGGGGGATCGCTTCGAGGAGGTAGAAGACGCGTACGCCGCCGCCGACCGGGTGCTGGGCAGGCTGATCAAGGTCACCCCGTCGTCAAAAGTGGTCGGCGATCTGGCGCTGGCGCTGGTCGGCGCTGGGATAAGCGCAGACGAATTCGCTTCTGAGCCAGGACGATTCGATATCCCCGAATCCGTGATCGGGTTCCTGCGCGGCGAGTTGGGCGAGCCGCCCGGCGGGTGGCCCGAACCGCTGCGCAGTGCGGCGCTGGCCGGCCGCGCGCCGGCCCGGCCCACCCCGCAACTGACGCCGGCCGACGAGGCCGCCCTGTCGCTAACCGGGGCGAGGCGCCAGGCCACCCTTAACCGGCTGTTATTCCCCGGCCCGACAAAGGAATTCGAGGAGCACCGGGAAACCTACGGCGACACTTCGCAATTGTCGGCCAACCAGTTCTTCTACGGCCTGCGACAGGGCGAAGAGCACCGGGTGAAGCTGGAGCGCGGGGTGGAGTTGTTGATCGGGCTGGAGGCCATCTCCGAACCCGACGAACGCGGCATGCGAACGGTGATGTGCATCATCAACGGTCAGCTGCGGCCGGTGTTGGTGCGCGACCGCAGCATTGCCAGCTCGGTTCCGGTCGCGGAGAAGGCCGATCGCGGCCATCCGGGGCACGTCGCCGCCCCGTTCGCGGGGGTCGTCACGGTGTCGGTGTCCGCCGGCGATCGAGTGAGCGCGGGCCAGACCATCGCCGCGATCGAGGCGATGAAGATGGAGGCCGCGATCACCGCACCCCACGACGGCGTCGTGGAGCGGGTGGCGGTGTCGAGCACTGTCCAAGTGGAGGGCGGAGACCTGCTGGTGGTGGTGAGTCCCCCGCAAGCGGAAGGTGTCCGCAGCTGACCAGGATCATCGGCGGCGTCGCCGGGGGCCGGCGCCTCGTCGTCCCACCCGGGGGGACCAGGCCGACCACGGATCGGGTGCGTGAGGCGCTGTTCAACATCGTGACCGCGCGGCGGGATTTGACCGGCCTGGCGGTGCTGGATCTCTATGCCGGTTCTGGCGCGCTCGGGCTCGAGGCGCTGTCCCGCGGGGCCGCGTCGGTGCTGTTCGTGGAGTCCGATCGGCGCAGCGCGGCCGTCGTTGCGCGGAATATCGCGGCGCTGGGCCTGCGGGGTGCGACGCTGCGGCGCGGCGCGGTGGCAGCCGTCCTGGCGGCCGGGACGGCGTCACCGGTGGACCTGGTGCTGGCCGACCCGCCCTACGACATCGACACCAGCGAGGTTGACGCCGTCCTGGCGGCGCTCACCACGCACGGATGGGTGCGCGAGGAAACGATTGCGGTAGTCGAGCGTGCGGCCGCGGGGCCGGAGCTGACCTGGCCGGCCGCCTGGGAACCGTGGCCGGCTCGCGTGTACGGCGACACCCGTTTGGAGCTGGCCGAACGCCGCGCAGCCACCGTGTAGCGTCATCGCACATGACCGCCGGCGACGATGCGGTGGGGGTACCACCCGCTTGCGGGGGACGGAGCGATGAGGAGGAGCGGCGCATATGACGGGCGCGGTATGTCCGGGGTCGTTTGACCCAGTGACGCTGGGCCACATCGACGTCTTTGAACGCGCAGCGGCTCAGTTCGACGAGGTGGTGGTCGCGATCCTGGTCAACCCCGGGAAAAAGGGCATGTTCGACCTCGATGAGCGGATCGCGATGATCAAGGAGTCGACGACGCACCTGCCCAATTTGCGGGTGGAGGCCGGCGAAGGGCTGGTGGTCGACTTCGTGAGGGCCCGCGGGATGACGGCCATCATCAAGGGTTTGCGCACCGGCACCGACTTCGAATACGAGCTGCAGATGGCGCAGATGAATAAGCACATCGCCGGCGTGGACACCTTTTTCGTCGCGACCGCACCGAGGTATTCCTTCGTGTCGTCGTCGCTGGCTAAAGAGGTCGCGATGCTCGGCGGTGATGTGTCGGACCTGCTGCCCGAGCCGGTGAACCGGCGGCTGCGGGTAAGGCTTTCTCGCGGGACATGAACGGACCTGGCCCCGGGACGGGACCAGGTCCGTTCGCTTGGTCCTGCGGCGATCAGCTCGGGTCGAAGCACTCGTAGAATGTCTGCGTTGCGTAGTCGTAGCAGGTGTAGGCGCCGTATGCGTTCTGGTGGGGCGGTGTCGCGATGGTGTGGCCGACGTTGGATCCGAAGACCGCCGCGCCGATCGCCGCGGCCAGCAGGGACAGGCCCGCGAGGGCGCGGATACTGGCAGTGAACATTGATACTCCCTTCGCGTCGTTGACGTTTCGGTTTGGCGGCCGTTGCCGCTGAACAAACATTGACGGCGGGCACTTGGCGAATCCTTGGAGCGTTCTGGAACGGCGCTGAGGGCCCTCGGCGGGGCGGGTTGCCGATGTGGTTGGCGTGCCGGAAGCGGCGTGCGGTCGACGGCAATATTGCTCGAGGTGTCGGTACTGGCTGACGGTCGGGTCCGGGTCAGGCGATGGCCCAGCCGGTGGGTCGGCGAGATGCTTATCGCGGAACAGCGCAGCGCCGTGCTCGATAGATGCTGCCATCGGGCCGCTGATCACGTCATCGAATTCACCCGGCCGATTCTCACGTCCCAGAGCCCGCACACCGATCCTCGCGGGCACATCGCTCGGCCACGCCGAAACCGGGCTACTGAGCTTGATCGGCGCTGTCGGTCACATCAGTCATGTGAGTCTGCGCGGGTTGGGATGTTCGTCGCGCCCATCTCCGAGCGACAAATCCCTTGCGTGCCTTAGGTTGTCGCTGCGAGGCGGGCAAACGGTGTGCCGGGCCGACCCAGGGATTCGTGGGGCAGATGTGACTACCGCGGCCCCGGGCACCACCGATCTCGTGTGAAGTGTTGGATGGCTCAGCGATGCATCAAGATTCGTCGCCTACGAACCGGGCGGCGTGCCACACAGCGGCGAATGTCGGTTCGCCACGGACTGATTGTGGAGCTGGACGTGTGCGACAAGACCCATCGGCGGTCGCGGCGCTGTCGGCGGGTAGGTGCAACTCTTTAGAAGACGATGGTCTGGTTGTCGTGCACGATGACTCGGTCCTGACAGTGCCAGAGCACGGCGCGGGACAGCACGGCGCGTTCGACGTCGGCGCCCATGCGCACTAGATCGTCGACGGTGTGATTGTGGTCGACACGAACGACGTCTTGTTCGATGATGGGCCCCTCGTCGAGAACTTCGGTCACGTAGTGAGCGGTCGCACCGATCAGCTTGACCCCGCGTTCTCGTGCGCGCTTGTACGGGGCCGCGCCGGTGAACGCGGGAAGGAACGAATGATGGATGTTGATCAGCGGACAGCCGATTGCGTCGAGGAACGCCGGCGTGAGTATCTGCATGTAGCGTGCGAGAATCACCAGATCCACGTTGCCGCTCAGCAACTGAAGCTGCCGTTGTTCGGCTTCGGCGCGAGTGTCGCGGGTGGCGGGGATGTGGATGAACGGCACACCGAAGGGCCGTACGTGCTCGGCCAGCTCGGGATGGTTGGCAATCACCATGACAACCGACATCTCAAGCTCGCCACGACGGTTGCGCCACAACAAATCTAACAAGCAGTGGTCCTCTTTGGATGCCATGATGGCGACCCGTTTGGGCTTGGCGGCCTCGGTAAACCGGTAATCGATGCCGAACTTGTCGGCCACGGTGCTGCCGAAGTCGCGTCGCAGCTCGTCGACGGCGGCGGTCAGGCCGGGCAGGTGAAAGATCGCGCGCTGCAGGAATGTCCCGCCCTCCGGCGCGGTGGAGTGCTGGTCCAGGGAAATGATGTTGGCACCGGCCCGGGCCAGGAAGGTGCTCACCGCGGCGATGATTCCGGGGCGGTCGTGGCAACGAAGCAATAGCCGACCGATATCGGCCGGCGGCGGTGGACCGCTCGGCGGCGGCGGATAGCTGTCAGACATCGCCGCAGGCCAGGATACCGCCGGCCGTCCGCCGCCAGTGAAGAATCGGGTCACCGGCGGCGCGGCAACACCGGGAAGGACGATGTGGAGCCGGGGTGGTGTCGTTCCCTGACGCGTCGGCGTGCGTGACCGGCCGTTGCATTGGCTCGGAATGAGATTTGTTGCGCCAAAGCGTAGTTCGATGTCGACGTGTTGGTCGAGCGGGGTCAGTCGACCAATATCGCCGACAAGTTCCAGCGTGGCCCGGCGGTGGTCGATGACGTCAAGCGCGCCCGCATTTGGCCAGATCTTCCCGAGCGCGCGCGCCGCGCGTGTACGCTACGGCCTCGGGAAGGGGCGTAACGATCAACGGTCGCCCGCAACTGAGAAGGGACGCGGGCATGAGTGCCGTACCGAACCCACTCGGGCTTCCCCCTCGCAGGCTGCGGATTCTGTTTGTCGCGGAAGCGGTGACCCTGGCCCACGTGGTCCGGCCGTTCGTCGTGGCGCGGTCGCTCGACCCGAGCCATTATGAGGTCCACTTCGCCTGCGACCCGCGGTTCAACGAGCTCCTGGGCCCGCTGCCGTTCCCTCACCACCCGATCCGCACCATCCCCAGCGAGCGGTTTCTCGGCAACCTGGTCCAGGGCCGTTTCTACACCACGCGGACGTTGCGGGCGTACGTCGAGGAGGACAGGAAAATGCTGGCCGCGATCGCACCGGACCTGGTCGTCGGTGACCTTCGCATTTCGCTGTCGGTCAGCGCCCGGCTGGCCGGCATCCCCTACATCGCCATCGCGAACGCCTACTGGAGTCCCTATGCCCGCCGCCGCTTTCCGCTGCCGGACGTGCTGTGGACCCGCTTGCTCGGCGTCGGGCTGGTCAAGTTCCTGTACCGCCTGGAACGCCCTTTGTACTTCGCTATCCAGTGCATGCCGCTCAACTGGGTCCGCCGCAGACATGGGTTGCCGAGCCTGGGCTGGAACCTTTGCCGCATTTTCACCGACGCCGACTACACGCTCTATGCCGACGCGCCGGAGCTGATCCCGACGTACGAGCTGCCGGCCAACCACCAGTACCTCGGCCCGATCCTCTGGTCGCCCGCCGGGAAGCCGCCGCCGTGGTGGGACTCGCTGCCGACGGACCGGCCGATCGTCTACGCGACCCTCGGCACTTCCGGCGGGAGGAATCTGTTGCAGGTGGTGTTGGACGCCCTGGCTGACTTGCCGGTGACGGTGATCGCGGCCACCGCGGGTCGCAGCGACCTGAAGAACGTGCCCGCCAACGCCTTCGTGGCGGACTACCTGCCGGGCGAGGCGGCGGCGGCCCGCTCGGCGGTGGTGGTCTGCAACGGCGGGAGCCTGACGACGCAACAGGCCCTGGTGGCCGGGGTGCCGGTCGTCGGGATCGCCAGCAACCTGGACCAGCACCTGAACATGGAGGCCATCGAGAGGGCCGGTGCGGGCATGCTGCTGCGCACCGAGCGGCTCAACGGTCGGCGGGTGGCCGCAGCCGTCGAGCAGGCGCTTGGTCGGTCCGCCTATCGGCAAGCCGCCCGGCGACTGGCCCAAGCCTTTGGACGAGACTTTCCTCGATTCGCCCAGCACGTAGAGAGGGGGCTGCGCCTCGTGTCCGACAACGTGCCCGCGACATCGCCGATCGGCTAGCCGGCCCCGACCCCCTGCGAAAGGAACCCGTCATGCGAGCAACCGAAGCTTCGAAGGCGCTCGTGTGGCGCGTCACCGAAGAGGCATGGAACACCGGCAGTTTCCACCTCGGGAAAGATCGTCATACCAACCGGATCAGGGCCGTGCGGCAGGCGCTCGATGGGCGGGTGGCGCCCGTCTACCTCGAGATCGGCGTTTCGCACGGGTTCGCATTCCGGCATATCACCGCCGACCGCAAGATCGCCGTCGATCCGGATTTCAAGCTCACGGCGCGCTCGCGCAGGCTCGCCGCCGCAACGGCGCGCGCTACCCACTACTTCGAGACGACCAGCGACGGCTTCTTCGCGAACGAGACGGCCTTCCTCGAGCAGCACGGCATCGACGTCGCCCTGATCGACGGGCTGCACACCTACAAACAGGTCGTGCGTGATGTCGAAAACACCGTGCGCTACCTGCGGGACGACGGCGTCATCGTCCTGCACGACTGCAACCCCGCGCGCGCCTCGATCGCCCGACCCGCGGCGTCCTACGCCGACTTTCGTGCGCAGAACCCATGGTGGAATTTGTTCTGGAGCGGCGATGTTTGGAAGGCGATCGTCCACCTGCGCAGCACCCGGCACGACCTGCGAATCGCGGTGCTGGACTGTGATTTTGGCGTCGGGATCGTACGAAAGGGATTAGCAGAATCGCGATTGCCCTATTCGGTGGCGCAGATCGAGGCGCTCGATTATGCGGACCTCGCCGCCGACCGGGGGCGCTTGCTCAACCTCAAGCCACCCGCGTACCTAGACGAATTTCTCGCGTCAGAGTGCCGAATCCCCCCGAAGCTCTGACAAATTCCCCGCAGCATCCCGCGGCCGCTAGTGGCCGTGATGGCTGTGATCGTGGTGGTCGTGCGCCTCTGGGTCGGGAGAGCCACCCATCATGCGCAGCATCGGGAGTCCCCCCGACCTAGGGAACCGGACGACCAGCATTGCCGCAACGACCAGAAAGACGATGTTGAGCCAGGTGGTGTAGTTCCACGAGATTTCCGCTTGCATGATCATCGCGCCGCGCTGAGTTGGGATGAGATCCGCTGTGCCGAAGATCAATTCGGTAAGGATTCCGGCGGCGACCATCGCGGCGTAGAAGGTGCCGAGCAGGGTCAGCATCATCTTCGTACCGCAGTACTTCCGGTAGATATTCAAGATCGGCAGGATCAACAGGTCCGCATAGAGCACGATGACGATGCCGCTCCTAGTCCGGCCGTGATCGCCGGGGTGCGCGGCCGGTCGTCGCCCATCAGCGCCACGATCGTCGAGTGGTGCACCACGGCCTGCACCACCGCCGACAGCGCGAAGCCCAGGTCATCGACGCCCGCCAATGCCACGTGTGCTCGATCGCCCCTAGCGCCGTGCCTGCCACACTCGGTCCTCCGCTTCGGTTGCATGTCTTGGCGATCATTGCTCAGCGGTCCCCGGCGTGCAGACTAAGAACATATACCTAAGGGGGTATATGGTCTAACCCTGGAAGGCCGGTGTCAGTTCAGCCGAGCCGTCCCCATGGACACCCCGGCGCCCGGCAGACGCGCCAGCAGCGCATCGCCCATCGCCGCGGCGGGAGTGAGCACACCGCGCAGGCCGGAGAGCCGATCGCGATCGAGCGCCAGCGCCAGGCCACTCTCGGCGAGCAGCGCGGCCGTCGAACTGTAGGCGTCGACGTGGTGTGCGAACGTCGCCAGGTAGCGAGCACCGGTCGTCGTCGTGGTGTACGTCTCGAACGTGTAGTGGCCGCGTTCCCGGGTCTTGCGGCTTGGACCGGTGCCCGGCTTCGGCGTCATGCGCTCCACCAACCGGCGGGGTAGTCGACTGAAGTATCGATTCCCCAAGCCAATGGCACCCGCGACAGCGCCGGTGACGGCCGCGGAGGCGACCGGCGCCGCCACTGACTTTCCCAGACTCATCGTCTCCGAGTAACGGAATCGCCGGCCATAGGCCCAGTCCTGTAATGCGTTGCTACGCCGGACAATTCGAGTGTTGAACGGGCCCTGCACAAATCCGCCGGTCCAGAAGCCCGCGAGCTCGGGTGCCAGGTCGAGTCCTCGGCGCCGGGGAAAATCCGGCTGCGGGCCGAGTTCTGGCTCGGCGCCTCGGTCGGTGGTCAGCGTGTACGGG
Organism: Mycobacterium lacus; assembly: GCF_010731535.1. NCBI lineage: Bacteria > Bacillati > Actinomycetota > Actinomycetes > Mycobacteriales > Mycobacteriaceae > Mycobacterium > Mycobacterium lacus. Next base: position 3,102,960 of record NZ_AP022581.1, on the reverse strand, counting down.
TCGTTGATGAGCCGACGGGCCTCGGGGTCGCTGGATGCGGTGCGCATCGCTTCGGAATACGTGGCAACCGAGCCGCCGGAGACCCAGCGCTGGGAGAACGAGCGGAGCACGAGGTTGGTGTCGCAGAGTTCACCGGTGCCGTCGTCGATCGCCCGGCGGTAGAGCTGATAGACGTTGAGATCCGAAGGAATCGAATCGAATCCGCACGCGAGCACTATCCGGGCGCCGGTGTCGGTGGCTTGTTTGTGGTACAGGTCGATGCTGTTTCGGCAGAACATCAACTCGCCGGTCAGGTCGGCATAGTCCGTCCCGGCCTTCGCGCAGGCCGCCACCAGCGGCAGGCCGTAGCGCGTGTAGGGGCCAACGGTCGTCAGCACGACCTGGGCCCGGGTGGCCATCGCCTCGAGCGTCGACGGTTGCGACGCATCGGCGACGATCAGCGGCCAGTTCCGGGCGGTCGGGCCCATCGCGTCCCGCACGGTGCGCAGCCGCCCGCTCGACCGACCCGCCAGCGCGATCCGTGCCGTTGACCCCCTGCGTGCGAGGTGGTCGGCGGTCAACCTGCCGGAGTAGCCGGTGGCGCCGTACAAGACGATGTCGAATTCGCGATCAGCTGGGCTCATCCGGAAATCGTCTCAGTCTTTGGTGAAGCAGTACATTCGGTACGAGATATCCCCGCTTTCCAGGTAGCGGGACAACTGCGTGCCCTCTACGCCGATGTACTCGCGGCCCGCGAAGCGCAGGAAGGCCGGCATGTGGCGGTCCACCAGGTCGCGTGACTGCCGCGACTTTTTCTCGATGCCGCGCAGGACCTCGGCATTGATTTCCCGCTGTGAAAGTTGCCGCAGCCCTGCGCTGGCCAGGTCGGCCTCCCAGTCGGCGATCTCGTTGCTGGGGCGCAGATCGGCGTAGGGGAAATACCCTCCCGGGCGCAGCACCCGCACCACCTCGGCGAGGAAACGAGCGAAATGGGGGTAGCAGTGCGAGGCTTCGACATTGAGCACGACGTCGAAGGATTCGTCGTCGAAGGGCATGTTCTCGGCGTTGCCTCGCACGAAAGACAGGCCGGGCACATGGTGTCGTCTTTGGCACAACCTGATGCCGGCTTGGTTCAAGTCCAACCCCGTGTAGGAGGCCGGGTGCAAGGTGCGTGTGAGGTACGAGGCTCCGCCGCCGTGGCCGCAGCTGACCTCCAGCACTCGTTTGCCGCTCAGATCCGCCTGGGTCGCCGCGCGGTGGTACAGGTTGATGTGGACCCGGTCTGGCTCGTCGGACGCCTCCAGTGGCAGGTCCATCGGCGGATCCTCTTCGTAGGCCCAGTTGATGAACACAATTTCGTCGGCGCCGAGCCCGCGGGTCATCAGCGGGTACCAGTACCGCCAAACCCTCTTGTAGGTCGAGGTGCTTCCGACGCGGGCGAGGAGGCGGTGGGTGGGACTGAAGGCCATGGGCACGGAGTATGGCAGACACCAAACGTGCGCGATCCCGATTTGCGGCAAAGAATGGTCGCCCGACCGCGGGAGCGCGTGAGGTAACGTGCCCGCCATGACGGTCACCAACGGCGCGGCACGCGGGCACTGAGCATGGGTGGATTTCGGTACGGCTTTGTCGATGCGCTGGTGCACACCCGCCTTCCGCCGACCATGGTGCCGCGGTCGAGCATGGTGGCCGCGACGGTGATGGGGGCCGATTCGTATTGGGTCGGCGACCATCTGAACGCGCTGGTGCCGCGCTCGGTCGCGACGCGCGAATATCTCGGAGTAGCGGCGAGGCTGGTGCCCAAGATCGACGCCAACTACGAGCCGTGGACGATGCTGGGAAACCTCGCCTCCGGGAACCGGGTCAACCGCCTGCGCCTCGGCGTGTGCGTGACCGACGCGGGTCGCCGCAATCCGGCGGTCACGGCGCAGGCCGCCGCGACCCTGCATCTGCTTACCCGGGGACGAGCCATCCTCGGGATCGGTGTCGGGGAACGCGAGGGGAACGAGCCCTACGGGGTGGAGTGGAGCAAACCGGTCGCGCGCTTCGAGGAAGCCCTGGCCACAATCCGCGCGTTGTGGGATTCGAACGGCGAGCTTGTCTCGCGTGAATCGCCCTTCTTTCCGCTGCGTAACGCCCTGTTCGACCTACCGCCGTACCGCGGGAAGTGGCCCGAAATCTGGGTCGCGGCCCACGGGCCGCGGATGCTGCGGGCCACCGGACGCTACGCCGACGCCTGGATTCCCATTGTCCTGGTTCGTCCCACCGACTACGCTCGCGCGCTCGAAGCCGTGCGCGCCGCGGCCTCGGACGCCGGTCGCGACCCAATGTCGATTACCCCTTCGGCGGTGCGCGGCGTAATCACCGGCCGCAATCGCGACGACGTGGAGGAGGCGCTGGACTCGGTCATCGTGAAAATGACCGCGCTCGGAGTGCCTGGCGAGGCCTGGGCACGCCATGGCGTCGAGCATCCGATGGGGGCCGACTTCTCCGGCGTGCAAGATATTATTCCGCAAACCATGGACAAGCAGACGGTCTTGTCATATGCGGCGAAAGTTCCGGCCGCACTCATGAGAGAAGTCGTTTTCAGCGGAACGCCCGACGAAGTCATCGATCAAGTAGCGGAATGGCGCGATCACGGCCTGAAGTACCTGCTGGTGATCAACGGCAGCCTGGTTAACGCGAAACTGCGCAAGACTGTTGCGGCGAGCCTGCCGCATGCCAAGGTCCTGCGTGGACTCAGGAAGCTGTGACCACCGAGGATCGCGCCGCCGGCATTGCGAGACTCATTTAAAGCGATTGGATACCAACGGGTTTAGAGTTCGAGCCTGATCTCCTCCGGCCCGTGTCCATCAAATGGGGGTGAAGGCCACATCATCGAGACCGAGCCAGGTGTCGCGAGCCGATGGGCAGCGCTGACATCGGGAATGACGATCAGGTCAATTTCGCCCACGGGCGGCTGCGCTGGGAATCTGCTGTGGCGGTGGGCACTTATCGACCGATACGTGTGACAGGGCAGCGAAACGCCCGTACTCTACTTGCGTCAAGGGGCAAAAGGGTGGAAATGAACACGAACGCTGTGTCGTCTCGAGCTGGCGACGAGGTAGCGACGCGGCCGGCACCAGGGACGGATGGGCAAGCGGCACAACCGCAGAACACGACCACAACGCGATTCGTGACGCGCGAGTCGTCGCTTACCGATCTGCTGAGGCGGGCAGCCAGCCAGTATCCCAACCGCGCTGCGTACAAGTTCATCGACTATGAGGGCGATCCGGCGGGATTTACCGAAACCCTGACCTGGTGGCAGGTCTACCGGCGTGCGGTGATCGTCGCGGAGGAACTCGGGATCTGCGCGTCGAGCGGCGATCGGGTCGCGATCGTGGCCCCTCAAGGGCTTGAGTACATCGTTGCCTTTCTGGGTGCATTACAGGCCGGTCTCATCGCGGTGCCTCTTCCAGTGCCTCAGTTCGGCATTCACGACGAACGAATTTCGGCGGCGTTGCGGGATTCCCTGCCGACCGTCATCCTTACGACCTCGTCGGTCGTTGACGAGGTCGCAACATATGCGCCCCATGCGTGCGCCGCGCAGGGCCGTGCACCGCTCGTCATGGCGGTGGACTCGCTGGACCTGGACTCCCCGCGAGAGCTCGATGCGATCTCACATGTGCATCCGAGCACGGCATATCTGCAGTACACATCGGGGTCGACCCGTTCGCCCGCCGGTGTTGTCATCTCGCACAAGAACGTCATCACCAACTGCGCACAGCTAATGTCCGATTACTTCGGGGATTCCGAAAAGCTGCCGTCGACTGCGGTGTCGTGGTTGCCGTTCTATCACGACATGGGGTTGGTCCTGGGCATATTCCTCCCGATGATCAATCAGGACACCGCCGTGTTGCTCGACCCAATGGCATTTTTGCAACGGCCAGCCCGCTGGATGCAATTGTTGGGCAAATATCGTGGACAGGTTTCCAGCGCGCCGAATTTCGGCTTCGAATTGGCGGTGCGCAGAACATCGGATGACGATATGGCCGGACTTGATCTCGGCCACGTGCGCGCGATCGTCACGGGTGCCGAACGCGTAAACCCCGCGACGGTCGAGCGTTTCATCAACCGGTTCGCCAAGTTCAACCTCAGCGAGAGGGCAATCCGACCGTCATACGGCCTCGCCGAGGCGACGGTGTACGTGGCTACCGCCGGACCGGGACGCCCTCCGAAAGCGGTCTGCTTTGACTACCAGCACCTGTCGGCCGGTCGGGCGAAGCGCAGCGAGGGCGGCGCGAGCGACGGCGCCAAGCTGGTCAGTTACGGCGCGCCGCGGGCCTCGACAGTGCGGATCGTCGACCCCGAGACCCGGGTGGAGAGCCCGGAGGGGACGGTCGGTGAAATCTGGGTGCAGGGCGATAACGTCGCCATGGGCTATTGGCGGAACCCCCAGCTCACCGAGCGGACGTTCGGTGCGCAGCTGGTCAGTCCCGCGCCCGGGACGTTGGCGGGTCCGTGGCTGCGGACCGGAGACCTCGGCGTCATTTTCGAAGGCGAACTGTTCATCACAGGCCGCATCAAAGATCTGTTGGTCGTGGATGGGTCCAATCACTATCCGGACGACATCGAGGCGACGATCCAGGAAATCACCGACGGCCGGGTCGTCGCGATAGCCGTGCCGGACGATAGCGGCGAGCAGCTTGTCGTCATCATCGAGCTCACCCAGCGGGGCTACACGGATGCCGAGGCAACGGATGGGCTCCGCGCCGTCAAACGCGAAGTCACCTCCGCGATATCCAGGTCACACCGGGTGCGGGTCGCCGATGTCGTGATGGTGGCCCCGGGCTCGATCCCGGTCACCACCAGCGGCAAGGTTCGACGTTCGGCATGTGTGGAGCGCTACCGAAACCATGAGTTCACCCGCTTGGACGTTCCGGCATGACGACCGACGGCCGCCACGAAGCGATCGTGCACCCTCGGGCCAGGCAACGAAGCGCGTCTTGCGAACACGGCTTGCGGCGACCAGAATTGCGGAACCTCGCCTGCGTCCAACGGGGTCGCTGCTCTTACCCAAGAAATAAAATATGACCGAGCGCATCCTGTCTGATGAAAACATCCGAGGCCTCAATCGCGACCTTCGGATACTAATAGCAACCAATGGCACTCTTACCCGGATTCTCAACGTGGTCGCCAACGATGAGATCGTCGTACAAATTATCAACCAGCAGATTCACGATGTCGCGCCGAAAACACTCGAATTGGAGCAGTTACCGAGCGGCCGGGTTCTGCAGCGCGATATCTTGCTCAAGGGACGGGCCTCAGGAGACGCGCTCGTAGCCGCGGAGTCGTTGGTTGCCATTGACCTGTTACCCCCCGCAATCACGGAAAGCTTGACGCAGACGGATCGTCCTATCGGCGAGGTCATGGCGGCCAGTTGCATTGAGACCTTTAAGGAAGAGGCCACAGTCTGGGTAGGAGAATCGCCGGGTTGGCTCAAGCTCGAAGGCTATCGGAATTCGCGCGCGAAAACCGTTGCCCGGAGGTATCGCATCATTGCCGGCGGACAACCGGTCATTATTATTACCGAGTATTTTCTTCGAAGTGTATTCCAGGATGCTCTGCGTGAAGAACTGGATTATTGCCAACATTCACACATCGAAACAAGGAGTGGCGATCGATTTGTATTTAATGATCGGATCCCCAGAGGTTCCTGGCGCTGACAATGTCGGGTGGCGGACCTCGTACGTCACGGCGGAGTGCTAGGGCGGTCATCCGACAATGCGGAATGGGAATCTCGCGGGCCTGCTCGCTCAGCGGGCATCGGAAGCGGCATGGTACGACAGCCCGGCCTACTATGCGCCGGGCGTCGTCACCCATCGCCAAATCCATGACGGCGGAGCGCGTCTCGGGCAAGTGCTGAGAAACCGCGGCCTTTGCAGAGGAGATCGCGTCCTGTTGTGTCTCCCGGATTCGCCGGACCTCGTGCAGCTGTTGCTGGCGTGCCTGGCTCGTGGAGTCATAGCGTTTCTGGCGAATCCGGAGCTCCATCGCGAAGACCACGCGTTTGCCGAGCGCGACACGGAGCCGGCGCTTGTCGTCACGTCTGGCCCGCTGCGCGGTCGTTTTCAGCCGTCGGCCGTGGTGGAAGCCGCAGAGCTGCTGTCCGAGGCGACCCGAGTCGAGCCGGGAGATTACGAGCCGGTCGGTGGTGACGCCCATGCCTACGCGACTTACACCTCTGGCACTACGGGGCCGCCGAAGGCGGCGATCCATCGACACGCCGACGCGCTCATGTTTGTCGAAGCGATGTGCCGTAAAGCGTTGCGCCTCACCGCCCACGATATCGGGCTAAGCAGCGCACGCATGTATTTTGCCTACGGTCTGGGTAATTCCGTCTGGTTTCCACTTGCGACAGGTGGTTCCGCCGTCATCAATCCCTCGCCGTTAGGTGCGGAAGCGGCGGCCAAGTTGAGCGCGCGGTTTGGGCCATCGGTGCTGTACGGTGTCCCAACTTTCTTCGCGAGAGTTGTCGACGAGTGCTCTCCTGACTCTTTCCGAACGCTGCGTTGTGTGGTATCAGCGGGAGAGCCCCTTGAGGTCGCCCTCGCCGAGCGAATCACGGAATTCTTCGGCGGTATCCCCATTCTTGACGGGATCGGATCCACTGAGGTGGGGCAGACATTCGTATCGAATACTGTCGACGAATGGCGCCTGGGGACTCTGGGAAAGGTCCTTCCGCCCTATGAGATTCGCGTTGTGGCGCCGGATGGCACCACCGTCGAACCCGGGGTTGAGGGCGACCTATGGGTCCGAGGGGCATCGATCGCGCCGGGCTATTGGAATTGGCCCGATTTGCCGCTGCGAGAGGGTTGGCTCAACACGCGGGATAGGGTGCGTGTCGACGACGACGGATGGGTTACGTTCCGTTGCCGCGCGGACGATACAGAAATCGTCGGAGGGGTTAACGTCAATCCGCGAGAGGTCGAGCGACTCATTATTGAAGACGACGCGGTGGCCGAGGCCGCGGTTGTCGCAGTAAAGGAATCCACGGGAGCGTCGGTGCTGCAGGCGTTTCTGGTCCCGGCGAGCGGTGCAATCGTCGACGAGTCGATTACGCGAGGCATCCACCGGCGATTGCTCACCCGACTGTCCGCATTCAAGGTTCCGCATAGGTTTGCCACCCTCGATCGACTTCCGCGGACCCCGAACGGGAAATTGATGCGCGGCGCGCTTCGCGCGGAGGCTCCAACGAAACCGATCTGGGAAGTCCCGTTGATTGAGCCTGAGGCCGACGCGCACGCGGTGGTTGAGAACCGACCGGTGCCGAACGTGCCGATTGTTGGAGGAGACATCGGCGGGGTGACCCTCAATGAGCGGTTGGCCGTGTTGCAGCAGGAACGTCACCGGCTGGTGGTGGAGGCGGTATCCGAAGAGGCCGCGAAGATGTTGGGCGAGCCCGATCATCGGTCGGTCAATCGCGATCTCGCGTTCGCGGAGCTGGGCTTCGACTCGCAGATGACGGTCCAACTGTGCAAACGATTGGCCGCCGTTACCGGCCTGCGGTTGCCTGACGCGGTCGGGTGGGATTGCGGCTCGATATCGGGATTGGCTCGCTATGTGGACGCCGCCCTGTCCGGGTGGGACCGGGGGCTGGGCCCGGCCCCGACAACGCATACGCGCGCGAACGGCCACTCACCCATCGAAGAGGAGCTGACCAAGCTCGAAGCGATGGTGGTGTCCATCGGGGACAGCGAGAAGCAACGTGTCGCCGATCGTTTGCGTGCCCTCCTCGGCGCCATCACCGGCGGTGAGGGCGACCTGGGCAAGCGGATCCATGCGGCCTCGACCGCCGACGAGGTTTTCCAGCTGATCGATTCCGAGTTCGGCGAGTCATAAAACGAGTCATAAAAGAGGAGCAACTGATTGTGACTGTCAGCGTTGAGGGGGCCGACCCGCAGAGCGACAAGCTCCTGCGTTATCTGAAAAAGGTTGCTGTCGAGCTCGACGAGGCGCGCGCGCGGCTGCGGGAATATGAACAACGCGCGACGGAGCCGATCGCGGTGGTGGGGATGGGGTGCCGCTTCCCGGGTGGCGCGGACGGTCCGGAGCGGTTGTGGGAGGTGGTCTCGGAAGGCCGCGATGTGGTGTCGGAGTTTCCGACGGATCGCGGTTGGGACGTAGAGGGGTTGTATGACCCGGACCCCGACGCGGAGGGCAAGACCTACACGCGGTGGGGTGCGTTTTTGGAGGACGCGACGGGTTTTGATGCCGGGTTTTTCGGGATCGCCCCCGGCGAGGTGTTGGCGATGGATCCTCAGCAGCGATTGATGCTCGAGGTTTCCTGGGAGGCGCTCGAGCACGCGGGGATCGATCCGTTGTCGTTGCGGGGGTCGGCGACCGGGGTGTTCACCGGGATCTTCGCCGCAAGTTATGGCAACAGAGACACCGGGGGTTTGCAGGGGTACGGGTTGACCGGCACGTCGATCAGCGTGGCCTCGGGGCGGGTGGCGTATGTGCTGGGGCTGCAGGGCCCGGCGGTGTCGGTGGACACGGCGTGTTCGTCGTCGTTGGTGGCGATCCATTGGGCGATGGCGTCGTTGCGCACGGGGGAGTGCGACTTGGCGCTGGCCGGTGGCGTGACGGTGATGGGGTTGCCATCGATTTTCGTGGGGTTCAGTCGGCAGCGGGGGCTGGCCGCCGATGGGCGTTGCAAGGCGTTTGCGGCAGCGGCCGATGGGACGGGGTGGGGAGAGGGCGCCGGGGTGGTGGTGCTCGAGCGGCTGTCGGATGCGCGGCGGTTGGGGCATTCGGTCTTGGCGGTGGTGCGTGGGAGCGCCGTCAACCAGGACGGCGCATCCAACGGCTTGACCGCGCCCAACGGGCTTGCCCAGCAACGGGTGATCCGGGCGGCGTTGGCCAACGCACGGTTGACCGCGGCCGAGGTGGATGTGGTGGAGGCACACGGGACCGCCACCACGTTGGGCGATCCCATCGAAGCGCAGGCATTGTTGGCCACCTATGGGCAGGGCCGGTCGTCGGAGCGGCCGTTGTGGGTGGGTTCGATCAAATCGAACATGGGTCATACCCAGGCCGCGGCGGGCGTGGCGGGTGTGATCAAGGTGATTCAGGCGATGCGGCATGGCGTGATGCCGGCGACGTTGCATGTCGATGCGCCCACCCCGCGGGTGGATTGGTCGAGCGGCGCGGTATCGGTGTTAACCGAGGCTCGAGAATGGCCGGTGGTTGACGGGCGCCCGCGCCGGGCGGGGGTGTCCTCGTTTGGGATCAGCGGCACCAACGCGCACGTGATCTTGGAACAGGCTCCGGTTGAGGTGAGCGAAACCACCGGGGGCGGGTCAGGGTTGACGGTGCTGCCGTGGGTGGTTTCGGCGAGATCTCCCGAGGCGTTGACGGCGCAGGCGGGTCGATTGTTGGCCCATGTGCAGGCCGACCCGGGGCTGGATCCGGTCGATGTGGGGAGCTCGTTGGCGGGCCGGTCGGTGTTCGAGCACCGGGCAGTGGTGGTCGGCGCCGATCGGCAGGCGTTGATGAGGGGACTGGCGGGGGTGGCCGCCGGTGACCCGGGCGCGGGCGCGGTGATCGGTCAGGCGGGGCCGGTGGGGAAGACGGTGGTGGTGTTTCCCGGACAGGGCTCGCAGCGCATCGGGATGGGCCGCGAGTTGCACCACTGCCTGCCGGTGTTTGCTGAGGCGTTCGATGCGGTGGCCGATGAGTTGGATCGGCATCTGCGGTTGCCGCTGCGCGAGGTCGTTTGGGGTGCCGATGCGGCTCTGCTGGATAGCACCGAGTTTGCTCAGCCGGCGTTGTTCGCGGTCGAGGTGGCGTTGTTCGCGGTGTTGCGGCGCTGGGGTGTGCAGCCCGACTTTGTGATGGGCCACTCGGTGGGGGAGTTGTCGGCGGCGTGCGTGGCCGGGGTGTTGACGTTGGCGGACGCCGCGATGCTGGTGGTCGCGCGGGGCCGGTTGATGCAGGCCCTACCCGCGGGTGGGGCGATGGTGGCGGTCGCCGCATCTGAAGAAGAGGTGCTGCCGTCGCTGGTTGAGGGGGTAGGGATCGCTGCGATCAATGCGCCCCAATCGGTGGTGATCTCCGGCGCCCAGGCCGCGGTGACCGCGATCGCGGACCGGTTTGCGCAGCAAGGTCGGCGGGTGCACCGGTTGGCGGTCTCGCATGCGTTTCATTCGCCCTTGATGGAGCCGATGCTCGAGGAGTTCGCGCGGGTCGCGGCCCGGGTTGAGGCACGCGAGCCGCAGATCGGGCTGGTGTCCAACGTGACGGGCGAATTGGCCGGCGCCGGTGGTGGTCTCGGGTCGTCCCAATACGGCTCGTCCCACTATTGGGTGGAGCATGTACGTCGGCCGGTGCGGTTTGCCGACAGCGTGCGTCATTTGCAGACGCTTGGGGCGACGCATCTCATCGAGGTCGGTCCCGGCAGTGGTTTGACCGGCTCCATCGAGCAGTCCTTGGCCCCGGCTGAGGCGATAGTGGTGTCGATGCTGGGCAAAGACCGCCCGGAGGTCGCCTCGGTGCTGGGTGCGTCGGGTCAGTTGTTCACCACCGGTGTCCCGGTGGATTGGGCGGCGGTGTTCGCCGGATCGGGTGGGCGGCGGGTGGGGTTGCCCACCTATGCGTTCCAGCGGCGGCGGTTTTGGGAGACGCCGGGCGGGGATGGGCCCGCCGATGCGGCCGGGTTGGGTCTGGGCGGGACCGAGCATCCGCTGTTGGGCGCGGTGGTCGAGCGGCCGGATTCTGGCGGGGTGGTGTTGACCGGCCGGTTGTCGCTGGCGGATCAGCCGTGGCTGGCCGATCACGTGGTTGGCGGGGTCGTGCTGTTCCCCGGGGCGGGTTTCGTGGAGTTGGTCATCCGCGCCGGTGACGAGGCCGGGTGCGCGGTCATCGAGGAGTTGGTCCTGGCGGCACCGCTGGTGCTGCACCCGGGTGTGGCGGTGCAGGTGCAGGTGGTGGTGGGGGCCGCCGTGGACTCGGGGCTCCGGGCCGTATCGGTGTATTCCCGGGCCGGTCAGTCCCAGGATTGGCTGCTGAACGCCGAGGGCACGCTTGGCGTGGAGGCCCCCGAGGCCCGGGCGGCCGCGGCGGACCTATCCGTGTGGCCGCCGGAGGGTGCGGTGAGTGTCGACATCTCCGATGGCTATGCGCAGCTGGCCGAGCGCGGTTATGCCTACGGTCCGGCGTTTCAGGGGTTGGTGGCGATCTGGCGGCGCGAGTCCGAGCTTTTCGCCGAGGTGGCCGCTCCCGCCGGGGCCGGCGTGGCGGTCGACGGGATGGGGATGCACCCGGCCGTGTTGGACGCGGTGCTGCATGCCCTGGGGCTGGCAATCGAGACCACCGAGACGAGGCTGCCGTTTTGCTGGCGGGGGGTGTCGCTGCATGCCGGGGGTGCCGCGCGGGTGCGGGCCCGCTTCGTGTCCGCGGGGGCGGATGCGATCTCGGTTGAGCTGGCCGATGCCACGGGATTGCCGGTGCTGACGGTGGGCTCGCTGGTCACCCGACCGATGAGCGCCGAGCAGCTACGCGCCGCGGTGGCAGCGGCCGGCGGTGCACCCGATCAGGGACCGCTGGAAGTGATGTGGTCACCAATACCGTTGGGCCACAACAGTGTTGACCGGGACGGTGAGCCCACGGTGCTGTCCTGGGCGGACTTTGCCGCCGCCGGTGATGGTGATGTCGGCGTGGTGGTGTGGGAATGCGGGTCTACCGGTGCCCAAGAACCCTCGGCGGTGGGCTCCGTTTATGCCGGCACCCATGCAGCCCTGGAGGTGCTGCAGTCCTGGCTCGGCACGGACCGGGCGGGCACGTTGGTGGTGTTGACCCATGGTGGGGTGGGGTTGCCGCGTGAAGATGTCAGCGATCTGGCCGCCGCTGCGGTGTGGGGCCTGGTGCGTTCGGCGCAGGCCGAAAACCCGGGCCGGATCGTGTTGATCGACACCGACACGGCGGTTGATGCGGCGGTGCTGGCCGAACTGGCCACAGTTGGGGAGCCTCAACTGCTGGTGCGTGGCGGCGATGTGCATGCCGCGCGGCTGGCCCCGGCCCCGCCGTTGCTGGCGCCGCCGGCCGGGGAGCCGGCGTGGCGGTTGGCCGCCGGCGGCGGTGGGACGTTGGAAGACCTGGTGATCCAGCCCTGCCCGGAGGCGCAAGCACCCCTGCAGGCGGGACAGGTGCGGGTGGCCGTGGCGGCGGTCGGGGTCAATTTCCGCGACGTGGTGGCCGCGTTGGGGATGTATCCGGGCCAGGCTCCGCCGCTGGGTGCGGAGGGCGCCGGGGTGGCGACCGAGATCGGCCCCGGGGTGACCACGGTGGCCGTCGGCGACGCGGTGATGGGCTTCCTCGGCGGGGCGGGTCCGCTGGCGGTGGTGGACCAGCAACTGATCGTCGAGATGCCGCGGGGCTGGTCGTTCCCCCAGGCCGCCGCCGTGCCGGTGGTGTTCTTGACGGCCTTGTACGGGTTGGCGGACCTGGCCGGAATCCGTGCGGGGGAATCGGTGCTGATCCATGCCGGCACCGGCGGGGTGGGCATGGCGGCGGTGCAGCTGGCCCGCCACTGGGGGGTCGAAATTTTCGTCACCGCCAGCCGCGGTAAGTGGGACACGTTGCGCGCCATGGGATTTGACGACGACCACATCGGTGATTCCCGCACATGTGAGTTCGAGGAGAAGTTCCTGGCGGTCACCGAGGGCCGCGGGGTCGACGTGGTGCTCGACTCGCTGGCCGGTGAGTTCGTGGATGCGTCGCTGCGCTTGCTGGTACGTGGCGGGCGTTTCCTCGAGATGGGCAAGACCGATATCCGCGACGCCCAAAAGATCGCCGCCAACTATCCCGGCGTGCAGTACCGTGCGTTCGACCTGTCGGAGGCCGGTCCGGTGCGCATGCACGAGATGCTGGGCGAGGTGAGGGAGCTCTTCGACGCCGGGGTGCTGCATCGGCTGCCGGTCACCACCTGGGATGTGCGCTGCGCTCCGGCGGCCTTCCGGTTCATGAGTCAGGCCCGCCACATCGGCAAGGTGGTGCTGACCATGCCCTCGGCCCTGGCCGATGGGCTTGCCGATGGCACGGTGTTGATCACCGGTGCCACCGGGGCGGTCGGTGCCGTGCTGGCGCGCCACATGGTCGATGCCTTTGGCGTGCGTCATCTGGTGCTGGCCAGCCGGCGGGGCGATCGCGCCGAGGGAGCCGCCGAGCTGGCCGCGGAGTTGACCGAGGCCGGCGCCCGGGTGCAGGTGGTGGCCTGTGACGTGGCCGATCGCGACGCGGTGGACGGGTTGTTTGCCCGGCTGGCGCGGGAGTTTCCGCCGGTGCGTGGGGTGATTCACGCCGCCGGGGTGCTCGATGACACGGTGATCACCTCGTTGACGCCGGATCGGATGGATGCGGTGTTGCGGGCCAAGGTGGACGCGGCCTGGAACCTGCACGAGGCCACCCGCGATCTGGATCTGTCGATGTTCGCGCTGTGTTCCTCGATCGCGGCCACGGTCGGCTCACCGGGGCAGGGTAACTACGCGGCGGCGAACGCATTTCTGGACGGGCTGGCCGCTCACCGGCAGGCGGCCGGGTTGGCCGGGATATCACTGGCGTGGGGGATGTGGGAACAACCCGGCGGCATGACCGCTCATTTGAGCGCCCGCGATCTGGCCCGGATGAGCCGTAGCGGGCTGGCCCCGATGAATCCCGGGCAGGCGCTGGAGCTGCTTGACGCCGCGCTGGCGATCGATTCACCCGTCATGGTCGCCACCCGCCTGGACCGCGGCGCACTCGATGCCCTGGTCCGCAGCGGCGGGTTACCGCCGTTGTTCAGCGGGCTCGCACGCCGCCCACGGCGACGCCAAATCGAGGACACCGGTGATGCCGCCCAATCGAAATCGGCACTGGCCCAACGCCTGCACGGGCTGGCCTCCAGCGAACAACACGACCTGCTGGTAGGGCTGGTGTGCTTACAGGCCGCGGCGGTGCTGGGCCGGCCGTCCCCCGAGGACATCGACCCCACTGCCGAATTCCAGGACCTCGGCTTCGACTCGCTGACCGCCGTCGAACTCCGCAACCGCCTCAAAACCGCCACCGGGCTGACATTGCCACCCACCCTGATCTTCGACCACCCAACCCCCGCCGCGGTCGCCGACTATGTGGGACTGCAAATCCTTGGAAGCCGCAATCCCGAATCAAATGGCGAAGGGCCGCGGCTCCCCGAGTCCGACGACGAGAAAGTGCCGGTGCATGTTTAGTGTGAGACGAACTGCTCGAGTGACTTCTCCGACGGCTGGAAGCCGTCGGCTTCTTTTACGCTGCGGTTGCGGCGTGTAGGGCCAGTCCAGCCCTGAGTATGTTGCGTGCGGCGTGTTGGTCTGCCGGTGCGGCGTGACCGCAGCGTTGGCAGACAAATTCCGCTTGGCTGACGCGATTCTCGGGCGCTGCGTGACCGCAACACTCACACCCGTCGGAGGTGTGCCGGGGGTCTACCTCGATCCAGGTGCGCCCAGCGTCTTCCGCTTTGGCGCGCAGTATCGAGACGAACTGACCCCAGCCAGCGTCACTGATTGATCGGTTGACTCCAGACTTCGCTCGGGCCCCATTGGGGAGGAGCTGTTGCGGGTTGTCCGGGTCAGGTTTCGGCTTCGCTCGGCGCAGCATATTCGCAATCTTGAGGTCCTCCACCACCAGCAGGTCGTAGCGGGCCGCGAGTTCACTGGCCTGTTTGTGGTGAAAGTCCTTGCGCCGGTTGGCGATCTTACGGTGCCGCGCCGCCACCGTCTCCCGGCGAGCGACCCGGTTATTGGAGCCGCGTTGAGCGCGCTGTAGTCGCTGCTGGGCCACCTGCACCCGGCCGGCCTCCTGACGTGCCCACCGCGGATTGGCGACCTCGGTGCCATCGGAGAGCGTCGCATACGTCACCACCCCGACGTCGATACCGGCCTGGGCGCCGGTCGCCGGCAACGGCCTGGTCGGCACCTCATCACAGGACAACACCAGCATCCAGCGCCGGCCCTGGCGTTAGACCTGGATCGTCTTGACCCTGCCCTGGACCTGACGGTGCAGATGCACCTTCACCTGCCCGATGCCTTGCAGATACACCCGCCGTTGATCGGGTAGCCAGCGAGCACCGTCACCGTCTTTGGGCCACTGCACGCTGTCGAAGCGGGCCTTCCCTTTAAAGCGCGGATACCCCGGCGTCCGCCCAGCTTTGACGCGGCGGAAGAACCCGGCAAACGCCTTGTTCAACCGCCGCAACGCGGCCTGCTGCGAGGAAAACGACCATTGCGCCTGATCCGGTCGCATACTGCGGATCTCGGACAGCTGCGCAGACTGATCACCGTAGTTGATCCCCGTCTTGCTGTGCGCCCATGCGTCCCGGCGCTCCTGCAGGGCAGCGTTATACAACTCGCGGTGGGAATCCACACACGCGGCCAACGCCACATGCTGGCGCGCCGTCGGGCGCAGACGGAACACGTAAGCGCGTCTCATGCCGCCGCCGCGTCCGACTGGTGCTCGATGTAGCCGCGCACCGTCGTCTTCGACACGTAGCCGACCGACGCGGCGAAATACGACGGCGACCACAACACCGTCGCCAACCAACGTACGTACGGAAACTCAGCCCGCACCACCCGCGCCGTGCGCCCGTTGAACGCCCGTACCACCGCCGCTGGCGAGTCGCTAGGTCCGACCTGCACGAACAGGTGCATGTGATCGGGCATCACTTCGTGAGCCACGATCTGCCAACCGTGCTCGTCGGCGATCTGCACGATCCGCTCGTCCAGGCGGCGGGCGACCCACCCGCCCAACACCCGGCGCCGGTACTTCGGATACCACACCAGATGCAGCCTCAGCCAACACACGCCTCCCGGCGTGCAACGAAACCGCTGACCTGCCATGCGACGCACTTTACGAAACGGGACCGACAAAACCCGCCAACCGCCGCCGATCACCCGCCACGACTCCCCCGACGGCTAAACCCGCCGGTCCCCCGGGGCGCACTGATGGGAAGCGCTTGCCAATTCGCCGGGCTGGGTGTGGCCCGAACGAACGTTGGCCGGGTGTGCGACAGCCATGCCGGCTACACGATACGATCGTGAACGCCAGCAAGCTCGCGATGTTCGGGCCAACTGTGGACGCACCGAATCTTTTCTTGGCCGGGTTTGTCGATGACGCGTTGCGAATGGTGCTGGCGGGAGAATGCGTGGTGCAGGGCGCCCAACCGGGTGAACGTCGTACTGGTCGTCCCGCTCGCGACGGCATGGGCGAACATCATCGAGGTGGGTGAGCAATGAACGATCGAAAATCGGCGGTGAGGTCCGCGGTTCTGGTGGCGCTGGGCGTCTGCCTGGCGCTGTGGCTATCGGGCTGCTCCGCTGACAAACCCGCTGCCGAGACGCATCCGTCGGTCAGCACGACGGCCGACCCGGCTCTTGTTGCCGAGATCAGGCAGTCACTTGACGCGACAAAGGCTTTGACCAGCGCGCATCTGGCGATCCGCACAACGGGGAAAGTCGACAGCATGCTCGGCATCAGCACTGCCGACGTCGATGTGCGGGCCAACCCGCTCGCGGCAAAGGGCGTGTGCACCTATAACGACGAGGCGGGTGTTCCTTTCCGGGTAAAGGACGACAACATCTCGGTGAAACTGTTCGACGATTGGAGCAATCTCGGCTCCGTGTCCGAGCTGTCGGCCTCGCGCCTCATCGACCCCATCAACGGTGTGACGAAGTTGCTGGAGGGTGTCACCAACCTGCAATCGCAAGGCACCGAGGTTATCGGCGGAATTGCCACCACCAAAATCGCGGGAACTCTGCCAACGGACGCCGTCAAGATCCTGGATCCCGGTGCCAGAAACCCCAGGCCGGCGACCGTGTGGATTGCCCAGGACGGTTCGCACCGCCTCGTTAAGGCACGTGTGGACCTCGGCCCGGGCTCCGTCGAGGTCACGTTGTCCAAATGGAACGAACCCGTGAACGTAGATTGATGAGCGCTGCGGCCGACGCGGTGGCGGTGGGTCGCTGATTGCGGTCGTGGATCGCGCCCGGATTGCATACGTGCGCCACCGCGGTCAGCGCACCCACCCCGATCACGAGAACGGCACCGAGCTGACCGAGGGCGCTGAAGGAACCGCCCGACACCAGCACCAGCCCCAAGCCCAACGCGGCACCAAGCGCCACGAGCGGGGCGACGGCGCCGCGAACCGACACGGTGCCCGCAGATCCCGCGTCGGTGCGCGCGGCCCCAAGGGCCAGGAGATACGGCACGCCGCACGCGGCGAGGAGGGCGAACGCCACCAGCGGCACCGAGGCGTGCAGCTCGCGACCCAGGAGGTACTGCCACAGCGCGACCGCGATCCCCAGCGCGGCGAGGTAGGAGGCCAGCACCGCGAGACCGACCACCAGGCCACCGACCGCGCCGCGCCACATGCCGACCAGGACCGCCACCGCGAGCGTCATGACCGCCAGTAGCACGGCATCGTGGGTGAGGGCGCCGCGGACGGCCGTGGCCACGTGCGCGCCTCCGCTCACGGTCATCTCACTGTCCAGGAGGCTTCCGTACTTCGCCGCCTTGCCGACCGCGATTTCGAGCTGCCGCACGCGCGCCGCGGTATCCAGACCGAGTCTGTTGCCGTCGGAATAAACGAACAGGCGGGTCACCGTTCCGTCCGACGAAAACATCGTCTGCCGCACGTGCTGGTACGACGGATCCGCCAGCGCCTTCCTAGATAAATAGAAGCCGCCCTCGCCGGTATCGGCGAAATCGGTGCTGAGACTCTTGAGGAACGCCGACACCTGCACGAGCTGCGGGAGGGTGTCCTGGATGGTTGTTTCCAGGCTGGGCACAAAGGAGCGCAGCTGCGCCAGCACCGACTTCATTTCCGCCACGACGTGCGGTGCGGAGGCGAAGGCGCCCATTGTTCTGCGCGACACCTCGGCGATGCGGTCCGCGCCATCCGACAGCAACGCCACGTCGCCGACCACCCTGTCGACGGGACCAACGACCTTGCGCACCGCCGAGCACAGCTGGTCGGCGGGACAGTTCTCGACCCCGTCCATCCAGCCGCGCACCGGGTCCAGGTATCCCGACAACTCCACGGTCATGCCCTTGATGTTTCGCGTGCCGGAGAGCAGGACATCGACGTTCTGCTGGATTTGGGCCGCCCCGGCAAGACCGAGGTTCACGCTCTTTTCCAGCTCGTTGACCGCGCCGGTCATCTGATCGACCATCGACCGCATCGACTTGATCGCATTCACCTGCGGCATGAAATTCCCGGCCCCGCGATCCAGCTGATCGCTGAGCCGTCCGGCAGCGGAGGTCAGCGAGGCATCGGCCCACGGGATACCGGCCGGCCATGCCGCCGACTGCACCCTGCGCACGCCGGGAATTTCCATCAAACGGTGGCTGGCCTGGTCTATGGCGATGAGCCCGGCCGGGTCCCGAAGGTCGCGGACGGCCTCGATCACCACCACGTCGGGCGGCGAAGTCCCGGGGAACAACCGCGCGCTGCCGGTCCCGGCCGGATTCGTTGGGTTCTCGCTGATACCCCACCGCATCCCGACGACGGGCAGCGCGCAGATCGCCAACACGACGGCGGTGACGACGGCCGCGCGCGACATCGACAGCGCGGGTGTCTGGGCGGCACCGCCGGCTCCCGACGACGGCTGCGATGACGGCCCCGCGATCCCGAGCAGGGCGGGCAGCAGCGTCAACGAGGCGGCAAGTGCCACAACGACACCCAGTGCGGCCGTGCCGACGCTGTGCAGCGCCGGGGTTCGGGCCAGCAGCAGGGGAGCGGTCAGCATCGCGACGCACGCCCCGGGCAGGGCTAACGCGGGCAGCGCGTCACGGTAGCAGCCTGCGCCGGGCCGGAGCCGGACAACCAGCATCGCGGATGTGGTGATCGTGGCGATCGCCAGGACCGCGGCCACGGTCACCGCGAACACCGACATGCTGCCCCCGTGGTCGCCGCGCACCACCGCGGCGAGCGGCCACGCCACCGCGAGCGATAGCCCAGCGGTCAGCAGCGCGATCCCCATAACGATCCTGGGCTGCCGCGCTCGCAGCAGCAGCAGGACGGCGATCAGCGCCGCGGCGGTCACAATCGCGGCGCCCTGCCACGCGCTCATGTGCATAGGCATGCCGCTGGTGCTCGCCGGGACCACAATGCGGGCGCGCAGCCCCGGATGCAGCGGCACCTTACCCACGACCGATCGTGCGGCGTCGAGCGATTGGTGCGCTTGGGCGCTCCCCGCCTCGCCGACCAGCCACACCATCGCGATACCCGACCGGCCGTCGGGGCCGGTTCCCAGCGGGGCGGTGAGGGGATCCGACCACAGGTCGAGGACGGATCCCACGTGGCGGGTGTCGGCGCGCAGGGCGGCAACGACGGCGTCGTAGTACGGCTGGTCCGCAGGCCCAAGCGTGTCGTGGCCGTCCAGCAGCAGGTAGGCGATGGCGTTGGTGCCGGTGCCCGGGAAGGCCTTCGCGATGCGTCCGGTGACGGCGGCCGTCGTGGCATCCCGGGGCAGGAGCGCCGAGCCGGCATCGCTTGCTTTCCCCTGGGTCAGCGCGAGAATCACGTTCGCGATCACCGCCACCGAAATCCAGGCGGCGACGACGAGGAGGTTGGCGAGCCGGGATGACCTATGACTACCGTCGGCCGGCACGCTAAACGTCCAGGCGGGCGAACTGGTCTTGCCGATACTGCTCAACGCACGCCTGTCGTCGGACCTTGCCGCTGGTGGTGGTCGGGATCGAGCCGGGCGCTACTAGCACCAGATCCGCGACGCGCAGGCCGTGCGAATTGGACAACGCCGAGGTGACTTCCCGCTTGATGGCGCCCAGCCTGTCCTTGAAAGTGCCGGCATCCCGGTCCGATTCGCCGCCACGGTTCCGCAGTTCAATGATGGCGACCAGCTTCTCGGTGCTGCGATCACCGGGAACCGATATGGCCGCGCAGCGGCTTCGGGTGATCTCCTGGATCGTCGCCTCGATGTCGTCGGGAGAGTGGTTGCGGCCGTACACGATCAAGAGATCCTTGATCCGGCCGATGATGAACAATTGGCCGTCGTCGACGAAACCGGAATCCCCCGTCCGCAGCCAAGGGCCTTCGGGCGTGCCCTGCGAAGGGGTGACGATCCTTGCACCGAAAGTGCGCTCACTCTCCTCGGGCTTCCGCCAATAGCCCACGGCGACGTTGTCGCCGTGCACCCAGATCTCGCCGACCGTTCCGTCCGCACACTCCGTGCGGGCATCGGGATCGACGATCCGCACGATCGGCGATTGCGGCACAACGTAGCTGACCAGTGGCGTGGCGTCGCCGCTTGCGCTCCGCTGAGCCTGGCCGGCGGACAAACTCTGCGCCTCGAAGCCGACGAGTTCCGGCGGTAGACCCGGCCTGCTGGTCGCCACGTACACCGTTGCTTCGGCCAGGCCGTACGAGGGTCGGATCACCTGCTCACGCAGGTTGAAGCGGGCGAAGCGGTCGGCGAAGCGCTTGAGCGTCGCGGGCTGCACCCGCTCGCTACCGCTGAGGATGGTGAGTACATTGCCCAGATCAAGCCCGGCCATGTCGTCGTCGGCCACTTTCTTGGCCGCCAATTCGAAGGCGAAGTTCGGTGCGGCCGAGAAAGCGTGCGGGCTGCTGGCCATCATCTGCATCCAGCGGGCCGGGCGTTGCAGGAACGCCACCGGACTGGTGAGCACCGATTGATATCCGCCCAGAATCGGGGCGCAAATTCCCAGAACCAAACCCATGTCGTGGTAGAAGGGCAGCCACGAGACCAGCGTCGAGTCCGGCGGCGCGATCCCGTCGGTGTCCGCGAAGTACCCCGACATCAGCTGTTCGAAATTGGTCCGAAGATTCTGGTGGGAGAGGATCACGCCGGCCGGTTCGCGGGTCGATCCGGACGTGTATTGCAAGTACGCCGTCGTTGGGAAATTGTCCTGGACGGCGCCGGATCCATTCGGAGAGTCCAGATCCAGCCGGTCGACTTCGATGATCGACGGGGCGGTCGCGCCGGACCGCGCCTTAACATGCTGGGCCACGTCGTCGATGACCGACGAGGTCGTGAGGACGGCAACCGGCGCCGCATCCAGCAGGACCGAGTCGGCACGTTCATCGCTGGCGCCGCCCTGTGGAACCGAAAGCGGAACCGCGATCCGGCCAGCCTGCAATGCGCCGAGAAAGGCGACGATGTATTCGAGCCCTTGCGGCGCCAAGATCACCACGCGATCACCCGCCGAGCCGCAACGGCTCAGCTCCCGTGCCATGTTCAGCGTTCGCCGATACAGCTGCGACCACGTCAGGCTCTCCGCAACGCCGGCCCAGTCCTGTTCGTAATTCATGAACGTGAACGCTGGGTCATTGGGCTGCAGCCGGGCGCACGCACGCAGCGCAGCGGGAAGGGAACGCACACTCATGGCCATCACGGTACCGGCCTGGTTCGGGCGTCGTCGCAGGTCTTCGTCGAATCCGAGCTGAAGCGTCGACGGGGTCGTGGCGTGCAACGGATATGGACCCTAGCTGGGCAACTTTTGTTCAGCCGGATTGGGGGTCTTCAGCCCTCCTGCGACGGGCCAGACCGCCCGCCATGTGGGCCGCCGCGACCATCGTCCCGGCAACCGGGGAGCGCATCCCACCGTGCGGCACGGTCGCCGACGCCGTTTCCCCGGCTCAACCGCCTCGACCTGGCCCCAAGCTGGGAATTCACTGCTTTTGTCCTCCGCTGCCCATCGGGGCGTCTAAGCTTGGCTCTCCGAGACCTGCCTATGGTGTCGAGATCCGGGTGAGCCCGGATTGGGGGTTGTCAGAGCGGCGCTGCGCCATTCCGTTGCCCGCATCGAAAATTCGGTCACGTTGTCGGGTAACACCGGTTGAGCTGAGACGAGGAACAAAGAGCGATGGAATCACGTGTCACTCCCATTGCGGTCATCGGAATGGGATGTCGGCTCCCCGGGGGGATCGACTCGCCCGACAAGCTATGGGCGGCGTTGGTTCGCGGCGATGACCTGGTCACCGAGATCCCGGCGGACCGCTGGGACGCAGATGACTATTACGACCCCGAGCCCGGGGTTCCCGGTCGAACGGTGTCGCGGTGGGGCGGGTTCCTCGACGACGTCGCCGGATTCGATGCCGAGTTCTTTGGGATCAGCGAGCGGGAGGCGATCTCGATCGATCCGCAGCACCGGTTGTTGCTGGAGACCGCATGGGAGGCGATCGAGCACGCCGGTCTGGATCCGGCGTCGTTGGCCGGGTCTTCGACGGCCGTGTTCACCGGGCTGACCCACGAGGACTACCTGATCCTCACCCACGGCGCGAGCGGGTTGGCGAGCCCATACGTGGTGACCGGCCTCAACAACAGCGTCGCGTCCGGGCGGATCGCCCACGCGCTGGGCCTGCACGGTCCGGCGATGACATTTGACACCGCGTGCTCGTCGGGTCTGATGGCGGTGCACCTGGCCTGCCGCAGCTTGCACGACGGCGAAAGCGACCTCGCGTTGGCCGGCGGTTGCGCGGTGCTGCTGGAACCGCACGCAAGTGTGGCGGCGTCCGGACAGGGCATGCTTTCGGCGACCGGTCGCTGCCATTCGTTCGACGCCGAGGCGGACGGGTTTGTGCGGTCCGAGGGCTGCGCGATGGTGTTGCTCAAGCGCCTGCCGGATGCGTTGGCCGACGGCGACCAAATCCTCGCGGTGGTGCGCGGCACGGCCACGAATCAGGACGGTCGCACGGAGACGCTCACGATGCCGTCCGAGGACGCCCAGGTCGCCGTCTACCGTGCGGCGCTGGCGGCGGCGGGCGTTGAGCCCGAAACGGTCGGTGTGGTGGAGGCGCACGGCACCGGCACACCGATTGGTGACCCGATCGAATACCGGAGCCTGGCGCGGGTGTATGGCGTCGGCACCCGGTGTGCGCTGGGGTCGGCCAAGAGCAACATGGGCCACAACACGGCCGCGGCGGGGGCGGTCGGGCTGATCAAGGCGATTTTGTCGCTGCGCCACGGGGTGGTGCCCCCGCTGCTGCACTTCAACCGGCTGCCCGATGAGGTTGCCGGGATCGAGACGGGACTTTTTGTGCCGCAAGCGATTACCGAATGGTCGGGCGTCGGCGAACGCGCCCCGAGGCGGGCCGCGGTGTCCTCGTTCGGGATGTCGGGAACCAACGTCCACGCCATCCTGGAGCAAGCTCCTGCGGGGCCCCCGGCACATGTGGAACCGGCGGCGAAGGGCCCGCTCTTGTTCGCGTTGTCATCCACCTCCGCCGACGGGTTGCGGCAGACCGCACGCCGGCTGGCCGAATGGGTGGCAGACCGCGGGGACTCCCTGGCGCCAACGGATCTGGCCTACACGCTGGCGCGGCGGCGCGCGCACCGGCCGGTGCGCGCCATGGTGGCGGCCGGCAGCGCGGCCGAGCTGGCCGAGGGCTTGCGGCAGGTTGCCGACGGCGACGCCCGATACGAGGCCGCGGTGGGGCAGGGCGATCGGGGACCGGTGTGGGTGTTTTCCGGGCAGGGGTCGCAGTGGGCCGGGATGGGCGCGGACCTGCTTACAAGCGAGCCGGTGTTCGCCGCGACCGTCGCGGCGCTGGAGCCGGTGATCGCCGCCGAATCGGGTTTCTCGGTGACCGAGGCGATGACGGCGCCACAGACCGTGACCGGCATTGACCGGGTGCAGCCGACCCTGTTCGCCATGCAGGTCGCGCTGGCCGCCACCATGGAGACAACCTACGGGGTGCGGCCCGGCGCGGTTGTCGGCCACTCGCTGGGCGAAGCGGCCGCGGCCGTTGTCGCGGGTGCACTGTCGCTCGAAGACGGGGCCCGCGTCATCTGCCGTCGCTCCCGGCTGATGCTGCGCATCGCCGGTGGCGGGGCGATGGGATCGGTGGAATTGCCTGCCAAGCAAGTGAACTCGGAACTCATGGCCCGCGGCATCGACGACGTGGTGGTCTCGGTCGTGGCCTCACCACAGTCGACGGTCATCGGCGGCGCCACAGACACGGTGCGCGAACTCGTCGCGCGGTGGGAGCAGCGTGACGTGATGGCGCGCGAGGTGGCCGTCGACGTGGCATCGCACTCGCCTCAAGTCGACCCCATCCTCGACGAGTTGGCCGCCGCACTGGCGGACATAGCCCCGAGGCCACCCAAGGTTCCCTACTACTCGGCGACCCTGTTCGACCCGCGTGAACGACCGGTCTGCGATGGCCGTTACTGGGTGGAAAACCTGCGCAATACCGTGCAGTTCGCCGCGGCCGTGCAGGCCGCGTTGGAGGATGGCCACCGGGTCTTCGTGGAGCTGTCACCGCACCCGCTGCTGACCCACGCGGTCGAGCAGACCGCCCGCAGTCTGGACATGTCGGCGGTCGCTTTGGCCGCCATGCGGCGGGAGCAACCGTTGCTGCAGGGGCTTCACGGCCTCCTGTCGGACGTGCACAGCTCGGGTGCCGCGGTGGACTTTTCGGTGTTGTATCCCGCCGGACAGCTGGTGGATGCGCCGCTACCGGTGTGGACGCACCGTCGGTTGTTCATCGAAGGCGACGGGCACGAACAGAAGGCGCAAGGCGCCTGCACCATCACGGTGCATCCGCTGCTTGGCTCGCACGTGCGGCTGATCGAGGAGCCGGAGCGCCACGTCTGGCAGACCTACGTCGGTACCGCGACGTTGTCCTGGCTCGACGATCATCAGGTGCACAAGGTGGCCGCCCTCCCCGGGGCCGCCTACTGCGAGATGGCGCTGGCCGCGGCCGGGGAGGTCTTCGGCGAGGCGCCAACACAGTCTTGGGAGATCCGCGACATCGCCTTCGAGTCGATGCTGTTGCTCGACGAGCAGACTCCCATCGAGGCCGTCGCGTCGGCGGCTGCGCCAGGCGTCGTCAACTTCGCGGTGGCGACCAACCAGGACGGCGAAAACACCCGGCACGCCACCGCGGAACTGCACGCCGTGGAGGACGACTGTCCGCCACCCGCCTACGACGTCAACGCGCTGCTGACCACGCATCCGTGCTCGGTAAGCGGGGCACAGTTGCGGGAGTCGTTCGTCGAACGCGGCATTCAGCTTGGTCCCGCGTTCAGCGGTCTGGCCACCGCGCACACCGCGGAAACGGGCGGCGGCACCGTGCTGGCGGAGGTCGCGCTGCCCGCTTCGATCCGCTTCCAGCAGGGCGCCTACCGCGTGCACCCGGCGCTGCTGGATGCGTGCTTCCAGTCCGTCGCCGCCGGCGTTGAGGCCAACGGCAAGGGCGGACTGCTGTTGCCCCTGGGTGTACGCCGCCTGCGTGCCTACGGCTCCACCCGCAACGCCCACTACTGCTACGCACGCGTCACCACGGTCGACGCCACGGGTGGCGAGGCCGACCTCGACGTGCTGGACGAAAACGGCGCCGTCTTGCTGGCCGTGCGTGGGCTCCGCATGGGGACCGGGACGACCGAGAGCGGCGAGCGCGATCGGGTGCTCAGCGAGCGGCTGCTGACCCTGGCGTGGCAGCAGCGAGCGCTGCCCGACGCCACCCACGACGAGGCCGGGTCATGGCTGCTGATCGATGCGTCCGGCGCCGACGACATGCTGGCCACCGCGTTGACGGACGCGCTGAAATCCCAAGGACCCCAAGGCACCGAATGCGCCAACCTGCACTGGCCGGTGGAGGCCGACCCCGCGGCCGGCCTGGAAAGGTTGACCAGTCAGCTACGCGCCCGCCCCGTCGATGGTGTGGTGATCCTGTGCGGGCCGGGCGCCGGGGAGCCGGATGAGGCAAGCCTGCTGCAGGGCCGTGAGCAGGTGCGCCATCTGGTTCGGATCACCCGGGAGCTGGCCGAATTGGAGGGGGAGCTTCCCCGGCTGTTCGTGGTGACCAGGCAAGCCCAGGTGGTGCGGCCGAAAGACCAGGTCAACCTGGAGCAGGCCGGGCTGCGTGGCCTGCTGCGGGTGATCAGCAGCGAACATCCGCTGCTGCGTACCACCCTGGTCGACGTGGACGAGCACACCGATGCCGAACAGGTGGCCCGGCAACTGCTGGGAGGCTCCGACGAGGACGAAACGGCCTGGCGCAATGGCGAGTGGTACACGGCACGTTTGTGCCCCAGTCCGCTGAGCCATGACGAGCGGCACACCGCCATCGTGGACCACGAACGCGACAACATGCGGATGCAGATCCGCACGCCGGGTGACCTGCAAACGCTGGAACTGGCCGCGTGCGACCGTATCCCGCCCGGGCCCGGGCAGATCGAGGTCGCGGTCACCATGTCCACCATCAACTTCGCGGACGTTCTGATCGCGTTCGGCAAGTTCCCCATCATCGACGACCGCCAACCGCAGTTGGGTATGGATTTTGTCGGTGTGGTCACCGCGGTCGGGGAGAATGTCACGGACCACCAGGTCGGTGACCGTGTCGGTGGCTTCGCCGAGGGCGGCTGCTGGCGCAGCTTCCTCACCTGCGACGCCAACCTGGCGATCACCCTTCCGCCCACGCTGACCGATGAGCAGGCGGCCGCGAGTGCCACCGCCAACGCCACCGCCTGGTACGGGCTGCACGACCTGGCCGGGATCAAGGCCGGGGACCGGGTACTGATTCACTCCGCAACCGGCGGTGTGGGACAGGCGGCCATAGCGATTGCGCGCCACGCGGGAGCGCAGATCTTCGCAACGGCGGGCAGCCCGAAGAAGCGAGCGCTGCTGCACGACATGGGCATCGAGCACGTCTACGACTCGCGCAGCATCGAGTTCGCCGAGCAGATCCGGCGCGACACCGACGGTTACGGCGTGGATATCGTGCTGAACTCGCTGACCGGCGCGGCCCAGCGCGCCGGATTGGAACTGTTGTCCTTCGGTGGGCGGTTCGTCGAGATCGGCAAGGCCGACGTGTATGGCAACACCCGGCTGGGGCTGTATCCCTTCCGGCGCGGCCTGACGTTCTACTACGTGGACCTCGCGCTGATGTCTGTCGTCCAGCCCGACCGGGTGCGCGAGTTGCTCGGCACGGTGTTCAAGCTCACCGCCGACGGTGTTCTGGCCGCACCGCAGTGCACTCACTACCCGTTGGCCGATGCGGCGACCGCCGTGCGGGCGATGAGCAACGCCGAGCACACCGGCAAACTCCTGCTGGACGTGCCGCGCGGTGGGCGCAGCAGCGTGGTGGTGCCGCCGGACCAGGCTCCGGTCTTCCGCAGCGACGGCGCCTACATCATCACCGGCGGCTTGGGTGGTCTCGGCCTTTATTTCGCCTCGAAGCTGGCCGCCGCGAACGGGGGAGCGGGCTGTGGCCGCATCGTGCTGACCGCACGCAACCAGCCGAACCCCAAAGCCCGTCAGACCATCGAGCGCCTGTGCAGGAGCGGGGCCGACATCGTGGTCGAGTGCGGCAACATCGCCGAAGCCGACACCGCTGACCGCCTGGTGAGCGCGGCAACCGCCACCGGCCTTCCGCTGCGCGGCGTGCTGCACGCGGCGGCGGTGGTGGAGGACGCAACGCTGACCAACATCACCGACGAGTTGATCGACCGCGACTGGGCGCCGAAGGTTTACGGGTCGTGGAACCTGCACCGCGCCACGATCGGGCAGCCGCTGGACTGGTTCTGCTTGTTCTCCTCGGGAGCGGCCCTGCTGGGCTCGCCCGGTCAGGGTGCCTACGCGGCGGCCAACAGCTGGGTCGACGCCTTCGCCCAGTGGCGGCGCGCACAGGGCCTGCCGGCCAGCGCGATCGCCTGGGGTGCGTGGGGAGAGGTCGGCCGCGCCACGTTCCTGGCCGAGGGCGGCGAAATCATGATCGCCCCCGACGAAGGAGCGTTCGCCTTCGAGACGCTGCTGCGTTATGACCGCACCTACACGGGCTACATTCCGATCATCGGGGCGCCGTGGCTGCCCGACCTTGTCCGGCGTAGCCCGTGGGGCGAGATGTTCGCATCGACCGGGCAAAGCACAAGGGGCCCAAGCAAGTTCCGCACCGAGCTGAACGCGCTGCCGCAAGACGAATGGCCCGGCCGGCTTCGGCGTCTGATCGTCGAGCAGGCCAGCGTGATCCTGCGCCGCACCGTCGACGCGGACCGCCCGTTCATCGAGTACGGCTTGGACTCGCTGGGCATGCTCGAAATGCGCACCCACGTTGAAACCGAGACCGGGATCCGGCTGTCGCCCAAGGTCATTGCCACCCACAACACCGCGCGCGCCTTGGCCCAACACCTGGCGGACACGTTGGCCGAGGAGGAGGCCCAACCCGCGGCGTCATGAGAGCCGGCGCCAGAGGACAACGGCTACTCGTCGACGCGCTGCACCCATGGATGGCGGTGAGAAGATGAACGGGGTGGGAGTGACAAGGCGACTGACCGCGCTAGCGCGAATATTGGTGAGCGTGGTGGCCGGATTGGTTTACCGACCGACCGGCTCGGTCGCGGAAGAATACCACAAGTGGTATTACGGCAGCTTAGCCTGGAATACGACCACCTGGATTGGGATCAAATGCTGGAAGTCTGTCAGCGATATGTGGAATTACCAGGAGATCCTGACCGAGTTGAAACCATCCCTGGTCATAGAGTTCGGCACTCGCTACGGTGGCTCGGCGCTGTTTTTCGCCGATGTCATGAGGCACGGCGGCCAACCATTCAAGGTGCTTTCGGTGGACATCTCCCACAAGGCTCTCGATCCGGCGGCCCGGCGCGACCGCGATATCTTGTTCGTTGAATCGTCATCCACCGCGCCGGCCGTCGCCGAGCACATTCAGCGCCTCAAAGGCGAATATCCCGGCAGGATTTTCGCCATTCTGGACAGCGACCACTCGATGAATCATGTACTGGCCGAGATGACGCTACTGCGGCCGTTACTCGCCGCCGGCGACTACCTGGTGGTGGAAGATTCCAACATCAACGGCCACCCCGTCCTTCCTGGAGTCGGGGCCGGCCCGTATGAAGCCATCGAGGCATACGAGCATGAATTCCCCAACGATTACAAGCATGACGTGGCGCGAGAGAAAAAATTCGGCTGGACATTCGCCACCAACGGGTTCCTGATCCGCAAATAATGGCTCGTGTGAGCGCGGTGCGACGATGAAATGGCTT
This sequence comes from Mycobacterium lacus, assembly GCF_010731535.1. Lineage (NCBI taxonomy): Bacteria > Bacillati > Actinomycetota > Actinomycetes > Mycobacteriales > Mycobacteriaceae > Mycobacterium > Mycobacterium lacus. Next base: position 3,073,948 of record NZ_AP022581.1, on the reverse strand, counting down.
AACGGCACGGATGCCCTCATGCTCTCCAGCGAGACGCCGAACGTCCACCTGCACACGCTCAAAGTCGCGGTCATCGAGCTAGACCAGGACTGCCGGAACTTCGACATCGAGGCGTTCCGCGCGGCCATCGGCGCTCGGCTGCACAAGCTCGAGCCCTTCTGCTATCAGCTCGTCGAGGTCCCGTTCAAGTTCCACCACCCGATGTGGCGCGAGCACTGCGACGTGGAGCTCACCTACCACATCCGGCCTTGGCGGCTGCCCGCCCCGGGCGGTCGTCGCGAGCTGGACGAGGCGATCGGACAGATCGGCAGCGCCCCGCTTGACCGCAGCCGCCCGCTGTGGGAGCTGTACTTCGTCGAAGGCTTGTCCGGCGGCCGAATTGCAGTGGTGGGCAAGATCCACCACGCACTCGTCGACGGGGTGGGCGCCGCCAATCTGATGGCCCTCGGCATGGACCTGCGGCCCGGGCCGCAACGCGGCCCGCAGCCACCCGACCCCGTTCCGAGCACGCGGCGGCTGATCGGTTGGGCGTTGGCGGACCACGTCCGTCACGGCGGGCGGATCCCGCGGGCCATCGGCTACACCGCGCGGGGTCTGTCGCGGGTGCGGCGCAGCTCGCGCACGCTTTCAGAGGTGTTGCGCCGGCCGTTTACTCCACCACCGACCTTCATGAATCACCACTTGCGCAGCCCGAAGCGCAGATTCGCGAGCATCTCCTTGGCGTTGGCCGATGTCAAACAGACCGGTCAGCGCCTCGGGGTCACCGTCAACGATTTGGTGCTGGCCATGTCGACCGGCGCGCTGCGCACATTGCTCTTGCGTTATGACGGCAGGGCCGAACCGCTGTCGGCCGTCATCCCGGTGAGCCTCGATGGGTCAGCGGACCGGTTTTCCGGCAATTGCGCCGACGCGTTGTCGGTCGCGCTTCCCGTTGACCTCGAACACGCGCTGGAGCGGGTCCGTGGCTGCCGGCGGAGTGCCATGTCGAGCAAGGAACGTCAGCGGCTCAGGGGACCAGAGCTGGCAAGCCGCTGGTTGGACTGCGCCCCACCCGTGATTGCCGAACCCGTCATTCGGCTGGCGTCCAGCCGCAAAGCGGTGAGCACAATGCCCAACCTGATAATCTCGAACGTTCGCGGTCCGTTCGAACGACGTGGCCGGGTGGGCGGCGCTCTGGTCACCGAGATCTATTCGGTCGGGCATTTGGCCCCGTGGAGCGGGCTCAACATCACCGCCTGGAGCTATGTCGATCAGCTCAATGTCTCGGTGCTGACCGATGACGCGACTGTCGAGGACCCGCACGAGGTTACCGAGGCTATGCGGGCAGAGTTCGTCGAAATCCGCCGGAGCGCAGGGCTTTCCGAACAGTTGACGGTGGTGGAGTGTGCGATGGCGCCGATCGCGGTTGACCGCGATGTCACTCCATGATCCAGCCATATTCCGAGGGAACGGTGCAGAGCAGGGAGCGTATCGCCTCGAGGGTCTTTTCCGGTTCCGACATGTGGCCGTGACGCTCGAGGATCAGTTGCCCGTCGTAGAGGCCGCAGGAGTAGAGATCGAGTGGGACGGTGATGGCGCAGTAGAACTGGCCCCGAATGTCTTCCAGTATGATGCCCGGCGGTGTGCGCATCGTTGGAAACGCAGTGGCGTCAGTGCAGAAGACAAGTGGTGGCAGCCCGGGAGGAGTGCCTTCGAACGCCGTACCGAAGTGCAGCCCCGACTGCTGAATCACACCGTCGGCCAAGTCACCCCGAAGTGTGGCAACGATATCGCGTGCCAGATCGACGATGTCGGTGTCCGGACCGATTTCAGCGAGGTAAGAAGCCGCCCCGAGCAGGTTGGTACATTCGGTCGGGGCCACCGGGGGCACGAGAAGAAATCGCAAGTCGACGGGGTAAACGTAGGGAATCGGGACGTGCGGGGTCTCGCGCAGTCGCCACTCGGTGAGCAGGATGGCCGCCGCGACCACGGTGTTGAGGCTTAGCCGATGCTCACGGCCGAACGCCACCAGGTCCGCCGTCTCCTGTTTGGTGAGCCGCAGGCTGACGACCGGAACGGCTTGGGGCGATCCGGGATTCGCCAGGACCGTCGGCGTCGCCGTGGCAGGGAGCTCATAGGCGAACATCGCCGGCATGAACCGCTCAGCTCCCGACAGCCCTTGCTTCTTGATGCCCCGCTGTTCCAGCAGGACCTCCATCGGCAGCGGGGCGGGCTCCGGGTTTATTGGACCGGGGTCACCGGTGGACACCGTGTCGGTGTATCGGGAGAACAGCTCATCGACAAGAGCGGCCCCATGGTGGCCGTCGGCCATGCTGTGATGGAGAAAAAGCGTCAGCTCGGCTCCTCCGTCGTGGAGCGTCAGCCGCAAGTTCAATAGCGACACGCTCTGGTCGAGCCGCATTTGGGCGTTGCGCGGCGCCGCCCCGTTGGTGCCGTCGACGACGCAGATCCCAGAGTGGAGCAGGTCGTCGGCGACGAGGTTCCAACCGCCGTCGGGGCTTGGCTCAAGGTGACTGGCCAAGACCGGGTGGGCCGCCACGAGGGCATCGAAAGCCTCCGACAACGCGTCGACGTCGACGACACCGCGCAGCCGGATTGTCATGCTCGTGAAGACCTCGTACTGCGCGAAGACTTCCTCGCTGTGCGACAGCTTTCGGATCACGGATCCGGGAAACACCTCGAAACTCCCGTCTTTTCACTGCATGCTGACTCAGCGCGTGCTGGCCCGTCGATAGCCGATCGCCAAGGGTACGGCGCATGCGGCGCAGATACCCGCGGTCCACAGCAGCACTCCGGTCATCGGAGCCAGGACCGGACCGCCCATCGATAGTCCGCGCATCGCCGCGACGGCGTAGCTCACGGGCTGATGTGCCACGACCGGCTGAATCCAGTGTGGGTACTGGTCGAGCGGTACCAGGCCCGTGGAGAAGAAGATCGCGATCGCTTGCACCAACTCGACCCCCTCAACCACGACTGTTTGCGCTGTGTGGAGCGCCACGGTGGTGACGATGACGGCGAATGCGATGCCAAGGATCATCGGGACACCGAGCCACATCAGGCTCGCGATCATGCCCTCACGGAACCGGAAGCCCAACAGCATCCCGGTTCCCAGCATGACGAGGGTGGTGAACAGAATCCGGATCGCGTTCGCGAGGATTCGAGAGAGCAGGCCCGATGCCCGGTGCACCGGCAGCACCCACAATCGGGAAAGCAGGCCGCAGGAGCGCTCGCGTATCAGGTCGATCGCCACGAACGCCGACCCGGTGATCGTGGCGCCGAGCGCGATCAGCGGAACGATGCTGTACAGCGCGCCGTTGTGGGTGACGGCGTAAATCAGGTTACCGAGCACGATATTCAGCACCAGCATGAACAGAATCGGGAACACGATCGCGCCGATGATGGTGACAAAGTCGTGCGCCCACCGAGTGAGCAATCGCTGGGTCTGCAACAGGGTATGCGAAAGGAGCAGCCGGACAGAGTTTTCCGGGTCCTGCGCCCGCGCGGGCGCAAACCCGATTTCCCGAGTTGTCACGGCGGTCATCGCGGTCTCGACAAAACGAGGAAGGATGAGATCACCCCGACCGCCAGGAAACCGCACAGCCACGCCAACGTCGGCGCCATGACGGGCCATGTCACCGGGACGACCGTTTTGGTGGTATCCCCGGCCAGTGCGCGCAGCGCCACCACGAACTGGGAGATCGGCTGGTCGCGCACGAACCCGTGGACCCAACGAGGAAACAACTTGAGCGGCATGAGACCAACGGACAGCAGCCCGAAGATCAAAATGGGCAGCGTCAGCAGCGGCAGCATCGCGTCGGGGTTTTTGACAGCGGTGCCCAGCAGGTCGGCGCCGAAGGATAGCAAGGCCCCAATCGCGATCACCAAGACGCAAAACCCCACGATGCATAGCAGGCTGCGATGGAACCGGAATCCGAACGCATAGCCGCAGATCAGGGATACCCCCAAACCCCACGAGCATCGGTACACGGCCACCGTCACGCGGGCGAGCACCGGCGTCAACGGGGCGATCGGCATGGTGGCGAATCGTCGATTGACGCCCAGCAGAGAATCGGTGGCCGCCCGAAACGCCGACCCGATAGCGGCGAATGCGACCGCCTGCAGGGTGACCAAGGGCGTGATGTACTGCGCCAAGTTGCTGGCGACGCCCGAGCTGCCACCGCCCACAAAATGGTTCCACGGAATGGAGAACGGTATGTAGAAGCCCACCATGAAAGCCACGGGCGCGCCGATCGTGGTGATTTTCTCACCGTTGCGCAGGCCCGGCATGATGAACCGCACAAAGAGCACCCACCACTGCTGCAGCATCGACGGGCGTGGCTTGATCGGGATCGGAGTCGGATCGAGGGCCGGGGCGCTCATCGCATGGCCCCCGACGCCAGGTGCGTTAGGGCGTGGGTCTCGCTGGGATCCGCCGTCATGGACAGGAATACGTCATCGAGCGACGGCCGGCGTAGCGCGATGTCGGCCAGCTCGATATTCGCCTCATCGAGCCGGCGGGCGGCCTCGATGAGCGTTCTGGTGCCGTCCGGTGCCGGCATCGTGATCCGGTCTGATTCGGGTGTCACGATGGCCCGGCTGTGCTCGGGCAGCAGCGAACCGAGCGCTGCGACAACAGCGTCCAGATCCTTCAGATCCCGCGGCACTATTTCGCAGAACGTGTCGCCGGCACGGTGCTTGAGCTCGTTCGCGGTGCCCTCGGCGATGATCTTGCCGTGATCGATCAGGATGATCCGGTCACTGAGCGCGTCGGCCTCTTCGAGATACTGTGTGGTCAGCAGCGTGGCGATGCCGAGCTTCTTGAAGCTGGCCACCAGGTCCCAAATGGCTTGCCGGCTCCTCGGATCCAGCCCGGTGGTGGGCTCGTCCAGGAACGCAACCCGGGGTTGGACCACCAATCCGCACGCGATGTCTATCCGTCGGCGCATCCCGCCGGAATACGTGTTGACGGGCCGTTTCGCGGCATGCATGAGGCCGAACTGCTCGAGCAGCTCGTGCGCCCGCGTGCGTGCCGCCGACTTGCTCAGCCCGTACAGACGACCGAACAACACCAGGTTCTGCTCGCCGGAAAGCACGTAGTCGACGGCGACCTGCTGTCCGGTGACCATGATCGAGCGGCGCACACCGGCCGGCTCGGAAACGACGTCGTACCCGGAGACGCTGGCCGAGCCCCGATCCGGCCGGGTCAGCGTCGACAAGATGTCCACCATGGTCGTCTTGCCCGCGCCATTTGGGCCGAGCAGACCAATCACTTCACCGTGGCCCACCTCGAAACTGACGTCATCCAGGGCCACAACCTTGCCGAATGCCTTGCGAATCCCCCGAACCACCACAGCCATGTCGTCGTTGCGCATCAGATCCTCCTCAGCCGGCGTCCAGGCCCGACAGGTCCACCAGCGCGCCCGCTTCGGGTTCCCCGACCATTTCGCTGTCGTCGTGCTCGGCCGAGATGGCCTCCTGGATCAGCTCGCTGAGGGCGTTCGGGAAGGTCCGCGCCAGTGCTTCCGCCGTTGCCGCCGTGATCCGGCGGGTGTCGTACCACCAATCGAGATGCAGTTCGCCGCCGGACCGATACGCGCGGAGTTCGATGGCGTGGCCGAGCCCCGGGATCGGTTCTCGCACGGGCACCGTCATGTCGGAGTCGAATTGTACCGGCGCGTCGACGGGCGACAGCTCGGGGATCACGCCGGCGTAACGGAAGTGGATGTCGGGTGTGCGCTGCGCGCCCAGGACGCGGCCGGTGGGTGCGTAGAGATACCGCAGCAGCCCGTATCCAATTCCGTAGTGCGGAACGGACTTAAGGGTGTTGTGCACGGCGTCCAGCTGCGCGATCGCCGCCGCGCCTTGCCCGTTGGCGCATGCCAGCGGAACCGGGTAGTAGGACGTAAACCAGCCGACGGTTCTGCGGACGTCGACGTCCGGGCGCAGCACCGAGCGGCCCTCGCCCTCGAGTTCAACGGCGACCACACCGTCACCGACCGTCTGGGCGATTGTCCGGCCCAGTGCGGCCAGCACGATCTCCTGAATCGAGCGTCGGAACCTGCGCCGGGCGTCGTCCAGCTCAGATGTCTGCTCGACGTTTAGTGTGCACGACAACTTGGTCAGATCGTCGGCGCCGGGCGGTTGCGTCACACCGGGGTCGGCGAGCCACAACGTCACCTTGTCTGAATTCTCGATCCAGAAGGAGCGAGTGTCCAGGGCCGCCGGATGCGTTGCGAGGGCCCCGCAGCGCAGTGACCACTCGCGCCACCCGGTGGCGACCGGTTCCAGCGTGATCTCCTGGTCTGCCAGCCGTTGCCCGAACGCGGTGATGATGTCGGTTCCCAGGATCTGTCGCGACGCGTCGTCGATGACCGTCTCGTGCATGCCGAGGCCCAGGTAGTGCGGACCGCCGTGGGCGGCAGTGATGTGCACGGCCACCAGAGGCGCAGTCGAATCGCGTTGGTCCTTAAGGAATTCGGCCAGGATGTTCGACACCGCGGCCCGCTCCTCCGTGCTGCTGGCGGCGACATCCTCGGGAAGCGCCCGGGTCGAAAGCCGGGTGAATTCTTCAGCGGGTGCGATGCGCTGCTCCCACATTCCCGCGTTGTCCACAAGGTGCAGGCGCAGCGCATCGTGGTGGTTGGCCACCGCGGTCAGCACCGCTCGAATGTCCTCCGGACCTATCTTGGGGTCGAGCCGCAGGATCAGCGGGACGCGCCAGCGGCCGGTGTCGCGCAACCCCCGGTCCAGGAAGTACGCGATGTTCGGCGTCACCGCCGGATGCGCATCAGCCTCAGGGGGTTTCGCCAATCCGCTCGCCGCGAACGAGGCATCGACGGCGGCCGTCAACGCGGCCAGCGTCGGGTATTCGTACAGGTCTTGCGGCGTGATGGTCAGACCTTCGTTGGCGGCGCTCATCGCGATGCTGATGGCCATCAGGGAATCGCCGCCCATGTCGAAGAAGTTGGCGTCCCGATCCACTGAGTTCACACCCAGGCATTGCGCCCAGATGCGCGCCAAGGTGGCCTCGGTCTGCGACTCGCCGTTGCGTGCCACATCGACGGTGACGGAGCCGGCTCCGGAGCCAACCCCAGGGCCGACCGGTGAGCCGTTGCTCGTGGCGGGAACGTGCGCCCAGACCGCGTGCTTGGGTTCGACCCAATGCCGTTGGCGGGCAAACGGGTAACCGGGCAAGGACACGAGATGCGGCCGGGCCGGACGCCGCGGGGCCCAGTCGACTTCGATTCCCGCCGACCAGAGTTCGCCCAGGGCGCGCAGGAAAGTGTCGCGGTCGTCGGCGTTTTGGATCGGGTGGCGCATGAGCCGGACGGCGCGGTGCCCACTCGACCACTTCGGGTGCCGCATCGCCGAACCGGTCAGGCTGCCGCTGGGGCCGACCTCGACCAAAACTCGACCCGGCCCACCCGGACCTGTCAGCACCGCGTCCAACTCGTCGGCAAACCTGATCGTGGAACTGATTTGACGCGTCCAGCAGGCGGGATCGGTCGCCTGCTGCTCGGACATCCAGGTCCCGGTGAGATTGCTCAGCAACGGCGTGCGCGGAACGCGCAGCCGCTGTCGGGACAGGAATTCCTGAAATTCTGCCAGCATGGGATCCATTGAGCTGGTGTGGAACGCGTGGGTCGCGCGCACCCGCCGAACGGGTATCCCCTGCTCGTCGAGGCGTTGGCTGAACGCGCGAATCTGGTCCTTGGGGCCGGCGACCACGCAGTTGCCGGGATCGTTCACCGCGGAGAGTTCCACCCCAGGTGAGAGGTACTGCGCGACGTCATCGGGGCCCAGCGCCACCGCGACCATGGCGCCCGGCGGCGACTCATGCATCAGGCGGGCGCGCAACGACACCGTCTTGATCGCCGTCTCGAGGTCGAATACCCCTGCCAGGGTTGCCGCGATGTATTCGCCGGTGCTGTAACCGATGTATGCCCCGGCGCGCACACCGAAGGTGTCGACCAACCTCGCGAGCGCGTATTCCACCGTGAACAGCGCCGGTTGCGAACGGTCAATGCGCTCCAGATCCGTTGCGGTCCCACCGAAAATCTCGGCATGTAGGTCGATACCCATCTCGTCGCGGAATCCCGCGGCGCAGGCGTCGAAGTGTTCGGCGAAAACGGGCTCGGTGTCGTAGAGCCCCTTGGCCATTCCGACGTGTTGAGCGCCCTGGCCGGGAAACAGGAACACGATACGGTCGGTGGATGATTCCGCCGTTTCGGCGGCTTCGATGGATTCGCCGACGAACACGTTGTCGTGCTCGGCCGCCCGCAGGACCGTGACCGCATGCTCCCGGTCGTGAACGACGGCGGCCATCGTGACGTTGTGCTTGCGGCGCCGGGTGAGCGTATAGGCGACCTCGGCCAGGTTCGGGCCGTCCGAACTTCCCAAAGCCGTGGCCAGCGCGGTTCGCGCCTGGCCAAGCGCCGCGGCAGTTTTCGCCGACAGCAGGAGCACCTGCGGTCCGGCCGGCTCGGTGTGCGCTTCAACCGCCGGTGCTTCCTCTAACACGACGTGCGCGTTGGTGCCGCCTACCCCGAACGAGCTCACCCCGGCCCGCCGCACACCGTCGGACTCCCACGGGCCGTACTGGCTTTGCACGACGAACGGACTCTGATCCAGCCGCAGTTCCGGGTTCGGACTCGTGTAGTGCAGTGTCGCGGGGATCGCCTTGTTCTTTAGGCACAGAATCGTTTTGATCAGGCCGGCGATTCCGGCGGCAACTTCCAGGTGGCCGATGTTCGACTTGACCGACCCCAAGACACAGGGGGCCGCACGAGTCGTTGTGGACACCTCGAATGCCGTTTTCAGCCCTTGGATTTCGATGGGGTCACCCAGCGGTGTGCCGGTGCCGTGGCACTCGACATAGCCCACCGTCGACGAATCGATGCCGGCCACCGCATGGGCCTCCGCGATGACGTCGGCCTGGGCGGCCGGATTGGGTGCCGCGTACCCCATTTTCGCCGATCCGTCGTTGTTGATCGCCGATCCCCGGATGACGGCGTGAATGCGGTCCCCGGCGTCGATGGCGGCCTGCAATGTTTTGAGGACCACCATCCCGACGCCGCTGCCAAAGACCGTGCCGTCGGCTCGCACGTCGAAGGGCCGGCAGTGGCCGACCGCCGACACCATCGACCCCGGTGAGTTCCAGTAACCGACGCGGTGCGGGATGCACAGCGACGACCCGCCGGCCAGGGCCATGTCGCATTCGCCGGACAGCAGGCCGCCGCAGGCCAGGTGAACCGCGACCAGCGACGACGAGCACGCGGTTTGGACCGCGAGGCTCGGGCCCCGCAGGTTGAACGCATGGGATATCCGCGTGGCCAGGAAGTCCTTGTCGTTCTGCAGGAACAGGCTGAACTGGTCGAAGTTGAGGCCTTCGGCCAAAACGGCGTTGGGGTCGCGATGCGACAGCAGGTTGTGCAGGAGATAGCCGCTCGGAGAGCTGGTTCCGTACACGCCGATCGAGCCGTCGAATCGCGCGGGGTCAGCGCCCGCGTCCTCCAGCGCATGCCACGCGCACTGCAGGAAGAGTCGGTGTTGTGGATCGAGCACCTCGGCGGCCAACGGCGGAAACCCGAAGAAGTCGGCGTCGAACTCGTCGATCCCGTCGAGCAGCGGAGCGCGACGCACATACGCCGGATCATTCAGTGTCTTTTCGCTGACCCCCGCGTCGCGCAGTTCCTGTTCGGACAGGGTGACGATCGACTCCTTGCCGCGCCGAAGATTGCTCCAGAACGCCGAAACATCGTCGGCGCCCGGAAATTTGCCGGCCATGCCGACCACGGCGATCGCGTTGTCGGGGAAGCTCACAGGCTTTGTCCTCCCTGTCCTTGAGGTTTGGGGGGTGTGGTTCGCCGCCGCATCGCGGCTCCCTGTCGCGCCGCCGCGCGGTGGCGCGCCCGGTCGCGAACAGCGTCAGCTTTTTCGTGCTCCTCCGGGCCCGATAGCCCGAGTTGGCGCATCAGGTCGACCGTCAGGTCGTGCAGGGACGCGCCCTGCAGGATTAGTGCCACCGGCGGCTCCACGCCGAAGTCCGCCCGTGCGCCGTTGCGGATTCGCACGGCCATCAGCGAATCCAGTCCCAGGTCGGTCAACGCAATGGTGGGATCGACCGCTGATCGGTCAGCGTAGCCCATCACCGCCGCGACGCGCGTGCACATCCGCTCGGTCGCCACGCGCTGGGCCTCCGCCGGGTCGAGATCGGCGAGCGCGTCGGGCCCGCCCCAGTCGCCGAGGTCGCCCGTCGAGTCCAGCTCGTCGACCACGCGGGTGAAATAGCTGATGCCGCGGATCTCCGGGAATGCGACCAGCGCCCTGTCGGCGCGCAGCCGGGCGACGCCGGTGCGCGTCCGGTCGGCGGCCAGCAATGAGTCGAGCGCCTCGATGCCCTCCGCCGGCGTGATCGTATCGAGGACACTGCCTACCAAGGCCTGGGCGACGCCCACCTCCGACCACGGCCCCCAGTTGATCACTGCCGCCGGCAGACCCGATGCCCTGCGCCACGCGACCAGCGCGTCCAGCCACGCGCTGGCGCACGCGTACGCCGCTTGCCCGGGAGAGCCCAATAGTGAAGCCACGGAAGAGAATCCGAGCCACCAGTCGAGCTCACAGCCGGCGCTGGCGTGGTGCATCCGCAACGCCCCGGCGGCCTTGGGTGCCCACACCCGCTCAAGGTTTTCCCTGGTCATGGAGAACACCAGGCTGTCTTCGATGACCGCCGCGGCGTGCACGACGCCACGCACCTCACGCCCCGCAAGGCCGGCGGCCTCGATGAGGCGTTCGGCCACGCCCGGCGCCGCCACATCGCCGCGAACGACCACGATTTCGGCGCGGGCTTCCAATTCGGTCAGGACCTTGCGCTGGTCCTCGGTGGGATCGCTGCGACCACCCAGCACCACCCGGCCGGCTCCGCGGTCCACCAGCCATCGGGCGACGACCAGGCCGAGACCGCCGAGGCCGCCGGTGACCACGTACGACGCTCCTTGGCGCACAACCGGATTGCCTTTGGATGCATCGAGAGTGGCGCGCGAAAGCCGTTCGACGAACCTGCGGTCACCCCGCCGCGCGATGACGTCGTCGCCACCGGGGCTGTGCAGTTCCGCGGTCAGGGCGGCCAACGGATCGCCGGTGCTGTCCAAATCGATCAATGTGGCGCGCAGGTCCGGATGCTCGAAAGCGAGGACTCGCACGAGGCCCCTCAAGGCGGCCGTCGCCGGTGCTCCCGGCTCGTTGTCGCGCACGCAGAGCCCGCCCCCGGTGACCAACCACAGGCGTGGCGACCGGCCGTGCCACGTGCCGACGACGGCGCGCACGACGGTCGTGACCGACCACACCGCGTCTCTTGCCGCCGCCAGCCCGTCGTCCAGTCCGGTCGAGGCACCGCCGACGAACACGACCAGCCCGGCGGGCGGGTGGTCGGGATCGCCCGCTGTTTCCGCGAACGCGGCGAGCACCGCCGATTCGTCGTCCAGGTCGGCGGTGTGCACCCGCCGCATAGCAGAGCGCCACCGCCTCGCGAATTCGTCTGCCATGGATGTGGCCGGCGCGTCTAATGCCGGATCGGCGAGTACCAGCCAGCTTCCCGGCGTTTCGGAGGCCTGCGGCGACGCCTCTTCGGCCGCAAGCGGGCATTCGACCCACTCGGTGTCGAAGATCTTCTGCGCCAACGGCAGTGGCACCGCACGACGCTCGACGCGTCGCAGGTAGATGCCGTCCACCTCGGCCGCCACGTCGCCGGCGTCGTCGATCAAGACGATCCTGCCCAGCTTGCCGGCGCCGGCATCGAGGTCGCTCAGGTGCGCACGACACCTGGCGTGCCGACCGATGTCGCGGTAGACCCGGATCGTCTCGAACGACACCGGCAGGTAGCTGGCTTCGGCCGAGCCAGCCGGCTGGCCGTCGGGAAGCGCGGCGCCCAAACTTTGCAACGCCGCATCCAGCACCACGGGGTGCAGTCGATAACCGGGATGCCAGGGGGCCTCGTCGGGAACGGTGATGTCGGATTCCGCGGACCCGTCGGGTAGCCGCGCTATCCGGCTCAATGCCGCGAACGCGGGACCGTGGTGTTGACCGGTCTGACGTAGCACGGCATAGAAATCGGCCGGCGACACCGCGGTCCCGCCGGAAGAAGCGGGTGTTTTCCGATGGTCGCGCGGCAGATCGGGCGCTGACCGCTCGACCCTGGCCGTGGCGTGCCGGCGGAAATCGCCGCCGGGGGAGCGGGAGTAGATCTCGATTCGAATCTTGCTGTTCCCGTTGCGAATCAACTGGGTCGTCAGCTGGGTGTGGCCATCGAGGGGCAGCATCTGCTCCACCTCGAACTGGTTGATCATAACGGCGTCGGCGGCCACGCCGAGCGCTTCGCCGGCCGCCGCCAAAACGATCTCGGCAAACCCCGCGGCCGGCATGATGGGCTGGCCGAACACCTTGTGGTCGCCCAGCCAGGGGCATACGTCGGTTCCGACATCGGCCTGCCAGACATGGTTTCCGCCGCTGGGCATCTCGATGTGCGCGCCGAGGAGCGGATGGCTGGCGGCCAGCTCCGAGTACGCCGATCGGTCCGCGACCCAGAATCTGCTGTGGTGCCATGGTGTGGGTGGCAGATCCACGAGCCGACCATTGGTGGCCTCCGATGGCCTCGCACCGACCGCGGCGAGTTGGGTGTGAAAGAACAGGGTCTGGTCAAGGTCGCGGTTCATCGCCCCGGTGACGAGATGGCTGCCGGCCGGATCCAGGGTGTCGGTGATGGCGTGGGCGAGCACGGGGTGGGGGCTGATCTCAATGAAGGAGTGGTGAGTGGCGCCTGCGGTAGCAATGGCCTGGTGGAACCGCACAGGGTTGCGCAGGTTGGCCGCCCAGTAGTCGGCATCCATGACCGGCCGGGCGTCCTCGGTGGCGGTGCTGATGATTGGGATGTTCGGCGGCTGTGGGGCCAAATCCGCCAGCGCGCTTCGCAACTCGGGAAGTATCGGATCGATGATCGGATGATGCGAGGCCACATCGACGTCGACGCGGCGCGCCAACCGGTTCTGCGCCGCCACTGCGGAGATTATCGCGTCCACCGACTCGGGCGGCCCGGCGATCACCGACTGATGCGGCGACGCATGCACCGCCAGCGTCACCCGAGCGTAGTCGGCGATCAGTGCCTCGGTGGCGTCGGCGTCCAGCTCGAGCAGTGCCATCGCGCCCTGCCCCGACAGCCGTGCCATCAGCCGCGACCGGGTGGCGATCACCTTCAAGCCCTGCTCGGGGGTCAACGCGCCGGCCACCACCGCCGCGGACACCTCACCCATCGAATGCCCGATCACCGCATCGGGTGTGACGCCGTAGGACCCCCACAACTCAGTCAGCGCCAGCTGCATCCCGACCAGCACCGGCTGGATGCGGTCGATGCCCACCACGTCGTCGGCGTCGAGAAGCGTCTGCTGCAACGAAAAGCCGACCTGGGCAACGAATATCGGCTCCAGCTCCGCCACTGCCTTGGCGAACGCCGGCTCGTCCGCCAGCAATTGCCGGCCCATGCCGGCCCACTGCGAACCCTGGCCCGAATACACAAACACGCGGCCCGGCCCGCCGGCATGCTGATCGCAACCCACCACGCCGGCCCGCGGCTGTCCCGCTGCCAGCGCCCGCAACCCCGCGACCGCCTCCGAGCGGTCACGCGCGAGGACGGTGGCGGACTTGGCGTGCCGGGTCCGGCGCCGACTCAGCGTGTGGGCGACATCGCCCAGCGCCGCCCCCGCGCCCGGCCCCGACATCCAGTCGGCCAACGCGGCGGCCGCCGACGCCACCCTTGCGGTCGTCTTGCCCGATACCGTCAGGGCCGAAACCTGTTGCGTCCCAAGGGCGACCGGTACGGCCGTGTCGGGCGCCTGCTCGATCACCACGTGCGCGTTGGTGCCGCTGAGACCGAACGACGAAACCACTCCGCGGCGGGGGCCCGCGGCCGCGGGCCAGGGTGCGGTCTCGGTGGGCACGAATAGACGCGTCGCGGACGCGTCTATCGCCGGGTTCCACCGGGTGAAGTGCAGATTGCGCGGAACGTGCCCGCGCTCCACGGCCAGCACCGTCTTGATGAATCCAGCGACGCCGGCGGCCGCTTCCAGATGGCCGATATTCGTCTTGACCGACCCCAGCGCGCACCGGCCCTCGCCGCGACCATATGTGGCCGCCAGCGACTCGAACTCGATCGGATCTCCCAAAACAGTTCCGGTGCCGTGTGTTTCGACATAGTGCACGCTGTCGGGGGCGACATCCGCGAGCCGCAGGGCGGACGTGATCACGTCGCGTTGCGCCAGCGCGTTGGGTGCGGTCATGCCGTTGGACCGGCCGTCGGAGTTGGTCGCCGAACCGCGGACCACGGCCAGCACCCGATCCTGGTCGCGCAGCGCGTCGGCCAGCCGTTTGAGCACCACCACGCCGCAGCCCTCGCCCCGCACGAATCCGTCCGCGTTGGCGTCGAAGCTGTTGCATCGCCCGGTCGGCGACAGCGCCGACCACTTGGACAGCGCGATGGCGGTGAAGGGCGACAAGGTGAGCTGCACCCCGCCGGCCAACGCCACGTCGCTCTCCCGCAGCCGAAGGCTCTGACACGCCAAGTGGATTGCCACCAACGACGACGAACACGCGGTGTCCACGGCGACGGCCGGGCCACGCAACCCCAACAGGTACGAGATCCGACCCACCGCCGCGCAGTGCGGGGTTCCCGTGCTCAGGTACGCGTCGATGTCGGCCCTGCGCTCAATGTTGACGATCGTGTAGTCCCACGACGACAGCCCCGCCATCACAGCGGTTCGGGTGCCGCTCAGGGAATCCGGTGGGATGCCGGCGTGCTCGAGCGCCTCCCAGGCCACCTCGAGCAGCATCCGATGCTGCGGATCCATCGCCACGGCCTCGCGGGGTGTGATGCCAAAGAAGTCGGCGTCGAATGCGTCGACATCGGAAACGAAACCGCCCCACTTCGTCGTCATCCGCCCGGACGCCGACGGGTCGGGATCGTAGAACGCGTCCGCGTCCCACCGATCCGGGGGCACCTCGCCAATCGCATCCACGCCGTCGACCAGCAGCTGCCAAAAGCTGTCCGGCCCAGTCACATTCCCCGGGAAACGACAACCGATGCCCACCACCGCCACCGGCTCCGCGATGTCGGTCGGGAAGGCCGTCCCCGCGCGGACAAGCTCGCGTGCCAGGGCCGCTCGCGCGTTCGGCGACAGTTGCGCCGCGCGCTCTGCCAGACTCGTCATGATTCGCCCCTCGCTGCGGCTTCCAGCTCGCTGGCCTCGACCAGATCCGAGAGCAAGTCCAGCTCCTCATCGGACAATTCGGGTGCGGAGTCTGCGGAATCGGTGGTGGCCTGGGCGGTGTCCGGTGTCGCGTAGTCCATCCGCTCGCACAGCGCGGACGCCAGGTCGCTGATCGTCGGGTATGCCCATACCAACGCGACCGGCAGCGTGATGCCCAGGCTTGCTTCCAGCCGGTTTCGCAATTCGAGACCCATCAGGGAGTCCAGGCCCAACGTCTCCAGCGGCCGGTCGTGGTCGATGGGATCGCTCGAGCGCAGCACCCCCCGGATCTCGCCGGCGATCGCGGACGCGAGATGTCCCGGTCGTTCGGCCGGGTCGAGGGCGTCCAGTTGCGCCCGGATCTTGCCGCCGCCACGCCGGTCCCCGCTTGTCATGGCCGCCCTGTCGTGCAACGTCGCGAACAGCGACGACCCCGCCACCGCCGGGAAGGATTGGAACCACTGCCGCGCATCGAGGCTGAACACGCCGGTGCGCCCACGGTCGGCGGCGAGCACCGCCTGCATCGCGGCCAGCCCCTGCTCGGCGGTGATCAGCGAGACGCCAAGGTCGGCGAAGAACTGCGCACGCCCGACCTCGGCCCATGGACCCCAGTTGATCCCGACGGCGGGAAGCCCAAGCGCGCGGCGGTAGGCGACGAGGCCGTCGACCCACGAGTTCGCGGCGGCGTACGCGCCCTGCCCCGGCGTGCCGAGAAGTGCCGCGGCGGACGAGAAAGTCAGCCACCAGTCGACGTCGCGCGCGGCGGTGGCCTGATGAAGCCGCCAGCTGCCGGTGACCTTCGGGGCGAATACCCGCCTGGCGGCGGAATCCGTCATGTTCAGCACGATCTCGTCGTCGAGGACCATCGCACTGTGCAGGACCCCGGCCAGCCGGAAGCCGGCGTCTTCGACCGCTCGCACCAGCCGCTCGGCCGTGCCGGGCTCGGCGATGTCGCCGGTGATCACCTCGATCCGGTGACCCGCTGCGCCGAGGTCTTCGATGGCCGCCCGAACCTCGTCGCCGGGAGCCGAACGTCCGTTCAGCACAACCAATCCCGCGCCGTGGGTGGCCAGCCACCGCGCGGCCACGAAGCCGAGACCGCCCATGCCGCCGACGATGAGGTAGCCGCCGTCGGGGCTGACCAGCGGTTGCGGCGGTGGGGCCGCGATCGCCTCAATGCTGCCGCTTTGCGGTATGGAGATGACGATCTTGCCGGTGTGCCTGCCGGATGCCATGAGCCGGAATGCGTCGGCCGCGTCGGGCAGGCTGAATTCGGTGACGGGAAGCACCGCCAGCTTGCCGTCCGCCACGTGCGCCAGGATGTGCCGCAGGAGCTGGCGGTACTTCGCGGGCTGCAGCTTGAGATTCAGGTCGAGGTCTACCACGGCGAAGGACGCGCTCTTCGCCAGCGCCGCCAGTCCCAGGCTGGCGTCGGCGTAGACGTCCTTCTTGCCCAGCTCGATGAACCGGCCGCCGGGAGCGAGTATCTGCACGCCGCGCTGAATCGCTTCGCCTGCCAGCGAATTGAGAATGACGTCCATGCCGTGGCCGTCGGTGAGCTCGAGTATTTCGTCGGCGAAGTCCACGCTTCGGGAGTCGCCCACGTACTCGACGCCGAGCCCGGACAGCATTTCGCGTTTGGCGTCCGAGCCGGCTGTCGTGTAGAT
This sequence comes from Mycobacterium lacus, assembly GCF_010731535.1. Taxonomy (NCBI): domain Bacteria; kingdom Bacillati; phylum Actinomycetota; class Actinomycetes; order Mycobacteriales; family Mycobacteriaceae; genus Mycobacterium; species Mycobacterium lacus. The sequence continues at coordinate 3,056,988 of NZ_AP022581.1, read as the reverse complement.
GCGGGCGCCGATCATCTTCGCGATCGAGACCGCCGCCATGCCGACCCCACCGGTCGCGGCGTGGATGAGCACGCGTTCGCCGGGGGACAGCCGCCCGACCTCGCACAGCGAGTGCCAGGCGGTGAGATACGCGACGCCGAACGTGGCCGCCTCGTGATCGGGCAGCGCGTCGGGGATCGGGACGACGAGATCGGCGATCGTCCCCAGGTGTGTTCCGAATGTGCCGGGGCCGAACGCGATGACGCGCTGTCCGATCTCGACGGAGTCGACGTCGTCGCCGATGGCCGTCACGTAGCCCACGCACTCGCCGCCGATCACCGGCGCGGCGCCGTCGAGCCCCGGATACACGCCCATGGCCTTGAGCACGTCGCTGAAGTTGAGCCCCGCGGCGACGACGCGAACCTCGACCTGATCGCCTCGCGGCTTGCCTCGTTTCACCTCGTGGACGTTGAGGGCGTCCAGTCGCCCGGGTTGGTCGATCCGCAGCCGGACGGCTTTGGTGGCATCCAGATTCACGACCGTGCGGCGAGTCTCGCCGACGAGGTCGCCTTTCGCCGTTGTGGGCGCGGGCACCAGCCGGTTGACATAGCGTTGCCCGTCGCGCAAGGCGATTTCGTCGGCGTCCGAACCGGCGAGCAACTCGTCGGCCAGGGCCGCGAGCGAGCCGGCGCCTTCGGGGTCGATGTCGAGGACCGTGGTCTTTAGCTCCGAATGCTCGAATGTGAGCACCCGCGCGATCCCGCGAAGCTCCGTCTGCGCCAACGTGACCGACTCGGCGGGATCGAGCTGCGCGGCGCCACGGGTGACGATCCACAGCCGTGGGCTCTTTCGGGCGCCCATGCGTGTCACCGTCTTGACAACCTCGGCGATCAGCAGCGTACGCGCGTGTGCCAGGTCTAGTTGCGCGTCATCAGGCAGCGATTCATCGCCCGCTCGGGGCGGACAGACGACGACGATGCCGTCCCACCCGATGTCGGATCGGGTGATCGCGGCGCGCAGCCTGGCTTCGTCGCCGGGAGAGACGAGCTCGACTTCGGCCTCGATCTCGCCCAAGCGGTCACGCAACGCCGACTGCAGCCCGGGTAGCACGGGGTCGCCCGCGGCGAGGTCACCGATCAACAACAGGCCACCCGAAACATCGGCCGCTGTGTGCGTCTTGTCCAGGGGTGCGGGCTCCCACTCCAACGTGAATAGGCGGTCATCGAGTTGCGTTGCGCCGCTGCCGGCCCCAAGCACCGCCATCTCGACCTCGTCGATGACCAGCAGCGGTTGACCATCCGGATCGGTCAGGACGACCTCTCCGACGAGCCTCTCATCGGTTGCGGTCAGTGAGGCAACCGCGCGGACGCCCTGGGTTATGTCGCCGTACACGTGCACGCCGGCGAAACGAACTGGCACCACTAGCGTTTTGCGCGCGGCCTGCCCGCCAGCCAGGTCGGTCGCGGTCCGCGTGGCGCCCAGCGTCTGCAACGCGATGTCCATCATCACCGGGTGCAGCAGGAAGTCGCGCGAACCCGCCCTGGCCGAAGAAGGTAGCCGCACCTGTGCGTGGGCCGCGCCGGATTGCTCGACGGCGAGCCCGACGATGCCCTGAAACGCCGGTCCGTGTTGTTGGCCGGCGCCGCGCAGGCGCTGATAGAGGTCGTCGGGGTCCAGTTCGTCCGCCAGGCCTGTCGGGGTTACCTCGGTTCGCGGTGGCTCGAGGTCCGAGGGCTCGGATGTGCCAGCGCGCGCAACGGTGGCGGTGGCATGGGTGGTCCATGCCGAAGTGCCGCTGCGGGTGCGTATTTCAACCCGGCACCGCTGTTCGTCGCCGGTGAGCGTGGTGACCAGAACCGTGCCTTCGGTGACGTGCAGCATCTGATGAAGGTCGAGCTCGCAGATCATCCAGGGCCGATCTTGCTCGGCTCGCTCGATTGGGAAGGTGTCCGCCGCCGCCGCCAGCGCCACCTCGGCGTAGGCCGCGCCCGGCAGCACTACGAGGTCGTCGATGACGTGATCGCCGAGCCACAGCAGATCCGGGGCGAGCTCGCTTTCCCATACCCGGGTGCCGTTGGTGGGGTCGGTGACACCCGCGCCGAGGAGCGGGTGGGCGCCGGTCCGGTGGTACGCGGCCCCGGAGTACGAAGTGGCGCTGATCCAGTGGTGGGTGTGCTGCCACGGGGTGGTGGGCAGCACGGGATGTGGTTCGGGCGGGTGGGGAGTTTGGGGCGGGCGGGTGGTGTGCGCCGTGTTGAGGTTCGTATGGAACTCGAGGGTGTCGTGAGAGTCGCGTTGCAGGGTGCCGATGCTCAGGTAGTTGCCGGTGTCGTAGGTGCTGGCCAGGGTGTCGGTGATGGAGTGGGTCAGCAGCGGGTGGGCGCTGATCTCGATGAAGGTGTGGTGGCTGCCACCAGCCGCAACGATGGCCTGCCGAAAACGCACCGGGTTACGCATGTTGGTGGCCCAGTGTTCGGCGTCGAAGACGGGGTTGTTGCCGAGGTCTTCGTAGGTGGTGGAGATGATCGGGATGGTCGGTGGCCGCGGGGTCAAATCCGCTAGTTCCGAACGCATCTGGGGTTGCAATGCATCCATCGCTGGGTTATGCGGGGCCACCTCGATGTTGACGCGGCTGGCGAAGCCGCCCTGTTGACGCACCCTGTCGATGAGCACGTCGATCGCTGCCGGCGGCCCGGAGATCACGGACTGGCGCGGAGAGGCGTAGATCCCCAGGCTCACCTGCGGGCAGTCGGCGATCAACGCCTCGGTGGCCGCGGCGTCGAGTTCGAGCAACGCCATCGTGCCCTGCCCGGACAAGGGCGCCATGAGCCGTGCGCGTGTCGCGGTCACCCGTAACCCCTGGGCAGGGGTCAGCGCCCCGGCCACCACCGCGGCGGCCACCTCACCCATCGAGTGACCGATCACCGCGTCGGGTGTCACACCGTAGGAGCGCCACAGCGCGGTCAGCGCCAGCTGCATCCCGATCAGCCCCAGCTGGATCTGTTCGATGCCGACGAGCTGCTTGCCGCCGACGATCACGTCGTGCAGCGAAAAGCCGGCTTGAGCAACGAATTCGGGCTCCAGCTCGGCGATGGCTTGCGCGAACGCCGGCTCGTCGGCCAGTAGTTGGCGCCCCATTCCGGCCCACTGCGATCCTCGTCCCGAGTACACGAACACCGTCCCCGGCCCGATGGAGCCTTCCCGGGGGGCGACCACGCCGGGGGCGGATCGGCCCGCGGCCAGGGCGCGCAATCCCGCCACCGCTTGGGACCGGTCAACGGCCGCCACCGTGGCGAACCTAGGTTGCCGGGCCCGGTGATGGTTGAGGGTGTGCGCGACATCGGCCAGCGGGATTTCGGCGCCGGGGCCTTCCATCCAATCCGCAAGCACCGATGCCGTCGCGGCCACCCGCTGCGCCGTCTTGCCGAACACCACCAAGGTTGACAACGCCGGCGCTGGGCCCCGCTCCGGCCCCTGTCCCGGAACGGCAACAGGATCGGGCGCCTGCTCGATCACCACATGCGCGTTCGTCCCACTGACGCCGAACGACGACACCCCCGCCCGGCGCGGCCGACCGGTGGTCGGCCATGCCATGCCCTCGGCGGCTATGGCCAGCCGAGATGCGGCCTCGCTCGCATGCTCGGTCAACCGGTGGAAGTTGAGGTGCGCCGGAATGTAGCCGTTGCGGACGGCGAGCACGGCCTTCATGAGCCCGGCGACGCCCGCCGCCGCTTCCAGATGACCGAGATTCGTCTTCACCGACCCGATCACCAACGGAGGGGAGCCCTTTCGATCGCTGAAAACCTTGCTCAGCGAATCGAGTTCGATCGGGTCGCCCAGTGGGGTACCGGTGCCGTGAGCCTCGACGTAGTCGATGTCGGCAGGCTCGAGCTTCGACGACGTTAATGCGTTGCGTAGCAACGCCTGTTGCGCCGGACCGTTGGGAACGGTCACTCCGCTGCTGGCACCGTCGGAGTTGACGGCCGAACCGCGCAGCACGGCCAGGATGCGATTGCCGTCGCGCAGCGCGTCATCCAACCGCTTGAGCACCACTATCCCGGCGCCCTCGCTACGCACATACCCGTCGGCGGACGCATCGAACGTCTTGCACTGTCCCTGCGGCGACAGCATCCCCCATCGCGAGCACGCGATGCTCGGACCCGGGCTCAGCAGCAGGTTTGTTCCACCGACCAACGCCGTGTCGCTTTCCCGCCGGCGCAGGCTCTGACATGCCAGGTGCGCCGCCACCAACGACGATGAGCAGGCCGTGTCGATGACTACCGCGGGGCCGCGAGCCCCGAGGATGTAGGCCAGCCGTCCGGCGGCGAAATTCGCCGAGTTTCCGGTCGGGATGTAGGCGTCGAGGTCTTCGGGGCGCAACCGGCCCGCCAGCGTGAGCATGTAGTCGTAGGCGGTGACGCCGACGAATACCGAGGTTTGCGTACCGCGAATGGTATGCGGCGCGACGCCCGCGTCTTCTAGCGCTTCCCAGGCAACTTCAATCAACAACCGCTGTTGCGGGTCCATTGCCGCGGCTTCGCGCGGAGATATCGAGAAGAACTCCGCGTCGAACTCATCGGGCTGCCAGCTGGTGAGGAAGCCGCCTTCGGTGCTGCAAATGGTCCCCGGCACGGTGTGATCGTCCGTGTAGTAGGCGTCGGCATCCCACCGGTCGGCGGGCACCCGAACGATGCCGTTTCGGCCGGCGCACAACAAATCCCAGAACTGTTCCGGGTTGTTGACCCCGCCCGGGAACCGGCACCCCATGCCGATCACCGCGATCGGTTCGGTGCCGGCCTTCTCGGCGATCTCGAGGCGCGCCGTGAGGTCGTCGATCTTGTGCAGCGCCTCGGTGATGATCGCCCGGCGATCAGGTGTCGCGGCGGTCATTGCGATCCTCTTAGTCTTTCCGAAAGTTGTTCCAACAACTCAGCTTCGGTGAGTTGGTCGTAGGCATCGGCGACCGGTTGGTCGTTCGTGGCCTCTGCCGTTTCGAGGAGCTCGGGCAGGACGGTGGCCAAATAGTCGGTAAGACTGTAGACGGTCGGGTAGTCGAAGACGACGGATGCGGGGAGAAACTCGCCGAGGCTCTCGGACAACGCGCGCTGCAGGGTGACGCTCATCAGCGAGTCCATGCCGAGTTGGAAGAAACCGGTCGATGGATCGAGCGTCTCGGTGGCCGGCATTCCCATCACCGTGGCGGCCAGGGCACCGACGTGGTCCAACAACATGTCATGGCGTCGTTCCGGCGGGCATTTGCGCAGCGCTTTGCGGAACTCGCTTTCGGGCATCGGTGCGTCGCCGGGCACGGGCAACAGGTCGTCGACGACGCGCAGCGCCCCGCGCGTCCGGTAGGCGGCGGCCAGCAGCGGCCAATCCGCTGCGACCACAACGGAGTGCACGGCGGCATCCGGACTCATTGCTGATCGCAGTGCGCGGATCGCTACGTCGTCAGCCATGGGCTGTAGTCCGGATTCGGTGCTCACTTGGCTCGCGTCTTGTTGCGCGTCGGCCAAGGATTTCCACAATCCCCACGCGACGACAGTGGCCGGCAGCCCCATCAGGCGACGGGCATGGCCAAGGGTGTCCAGGAAGGCGCTGGTCGCCGTGTAGTGGGCCAGCCACCGCGAACCGATGAGACCCGAGATCGAGGAGAACGAAACGAACTGCCGCACCGGGTGTTTCAGTGACAACCGGTGGATTAGCCGGGCGACGTCCAGTTTGGGCCGGAACATCGCGGCCACGTCGTCGTCGGTCATGTCCCCGAGCGTCACTGGCTGGCCGGCGAAGGCCGCCAGGTAGATTCCCTCCAGCGGTGGCAGGTCCGCCCCAAACCGGTCGAACAGCGCGGTCATCGCGACCGGGTCGGATGCATCCGCGGCGACCTGGATGAGGTTTGTCCCGGTTGATTCCAGGCTTTCGGCTAGGTCCGCCAGCCGGCTGCCAGGAGTGCGGGACACCGCGACGACGGTCTTTGCGCCCATATCCGCGAGTTGGTGGATCAGCTGCGGCCCGATATTTCCGGTCGCCCCGATGACGAGGTGGCTGGTGTCGTCACCCAGCGTGACCGGCGACGTCGTCGCAGGCGCGGTCCGTCTCTGCAGCCGGGGCGCACGGCGCAAACCTGTGCGGTAGACGACCTGGTCCTCCCCGTCGCTGCTGGCGGCTTCGTTCAGTACGTACCGCGCGATCAGCTCGGCGGGCGTCGTCTCGTCGAGATCGATTAACCCGCCCCAGATTTCGGGATGTTCCAGTGCCAGCGAGCGGCCCAGGCCCCACAGCACCGCGTGGACGGGGTTGGCCCGATCGCCGTCGGCAACCGGCTGCGCATTGCGGGTCACGATGAACAGCTTCGGTGGCGAGCCGCTCGCGACCATCGCGGCGGCAAGCCTTCGTGTTGCGTGGAATAGCTGGTAGGCCGCCGCAACATCGAGGAATTCCCCGGAGGGGGGTGGCGCGTAGAGCACGTTGTCCACACCGCGGAGCGCGTCGAGCAGCGTGGACGGATCGCCATCGTGGGCTAGCGCCGTCGGTGCGAGGAGGTCCACCCGGGACGCGCCCACGGCATGGGCCAGTTCGGCGGCGAGCCCGGTGTCTGCCAGCACGAGCCAGCTTTCGGTGCTGGGTGTGGCGATGCCGGGGGCCGGGCGGATAGGCCAGGCCAGCTGGTAGCACCAGTCTTCGAGCGCGTCGCCGCCGGGTCCGGAGTTCCATTGCCCTCCTACCGCAGCCCCGTTACGGTCCGGGCGTTGCAGCGCTGCCGCGCTGGCGGCGGGTGTGGTGATCCAGTGGCGGGTGTGTTGCCAGGGGGTGGTGGGGATGGGTGGGTGTGGTTCGGGGGTGCGGGTGTGCGGTGGGTGGGTGGTGTGGACGGTGTTGAGGTTGGTGCGGAAGGTGATGGTGTCGTCGGTGTCGCGGTGCAGGGTGCCGATGGTGGTGTATCGGGTTCCGTGCTGGGCGGTGTGCAGGGTGTCGGTGATGGCCTGGGTCAGCAGCGGGTGGGCGCTGATTTCGATGAAGGTGTGGTAGGGGCGGTCCCCGCCCCGAACGGTGCGGGCGATGGCCTGCTGGAAGTGCACCGGGTTGCGCATGTTGGTGGCCCAGTGCTCGGCGTCGAAGACCGGGTTGGTGTCCAGATCCTGGTAGGTGGTGGAGATGATCGGGATCGTCGGGTTTCGCGGGGTCAAATCCGCTAATTCCGCACGCATCTGGGGCGCCAGCGCATCCATCGCCGGATTGTGCGGGGCCACCTCGATGTTGACCCGGCTGGCGAACCGATTCTGCGCGCGCACCCGGGTGATCAACTCATCGATCTGGTCGGTGGGTCCGGCGATCACGGTCTGCCGCGGCGAGTTGTAGATCCCCAACGTCACCTGCGGGTGGTCGGTGATCAACGCCTCGGTCGCCGCCGCGTCGAGTTCCAGCAGTGCCATGCCGCCCTGCCCGGACAGCGGGGCCATCAGCCGCGACCGGGTCGCGGTCACCCGCAATCCCTCGGCCGGGGTGAGCGCTCCAGCCACCACGGCGGCGGCCACCTCACCCATGGAGTGGCCGATCACCAGGTCGGGTGTCACGCCGTGGGAGCGCCACAGCGCGGTCAGCGCCAGCTGCATGCCGATCAGGCCCAGCTGGATCTGCTCGATGCCGGCCAGTTCCTTGCCTTCGGCGATCACGTCGCGCAGCGAGAACCCGGCCTGCTCGACAAACACGGGTTCCAGCTCGGCCAAGGCGGCGGCGAAAGCCGGTTCGTCGGCCAGCAATTGGCGGCCCATCCCGGCCCATTGGGATCCGCGCCCGGAATAGACGAACACCGTGCCCGGCCCGTGAGAGCCGTCGGATGGGCCGGGGTGCGGGCCCACCACGCCCGGGGCGAGCTGGCCGGCGGCCAGCGCGCGCAATCCCGCCACCGCCTGGGCGCGGTCGCGGGCAACCACGGTGCCGAACTTGGCGTGCCGGGCCCGGTGGTGGTTGACGGTGTGGGCCACGTCGGCCAACGCCACCTCGGCGCCCGGCCCCTCCATCCAGTCGGCCAGCACACCGGCCGTGGCGGCCACCCGCTGCGGGGTCTTGCCCGCCACTATCAACGTCGACACTTCGTGGTCAGCAGCTCGCGCGGGCGCCGGGGCCACCTCCTGACCCTGCTCGATCACCACGTGCGCGTTCGTCCCACCCAATCCGAACGACGACACCGCCGCACGCCGGGGCCCCTCCGCGGTCGGCCAGGCCACGTTTTCGGTGGGAACGAAGAACCTGGTCGAGGCGGCATCGATGGCTGGATTCCATTGCGAGAAGTGCAGATTCGGCGGGATCGTGGACCGTTGTACCGCCAGCGCCGCCTTGATGAAGCCCGCGATCCCGGCCGCCGCCTCGGTGTGGCCGATATTGGTCTTCACGGCCCCCAGTGCACACGGGCTGTCGCCTCGGCCATAGGTGGCGGCCAGCGCCTCGAACTCGATCGGATCGCCCAGCACGGTGCCGGTTCCGTGCGCTTCGACGTAGTTCACGGTTTCGGGCGCAACATCGCTGGATCGCAGCGCATCGGCGATCACGTCGCACTGCGCGGCCGTATTCGGCGCGGTGACACCATTGGAACGACCATCCTGGTTGACCGCCGACCCGCGCACCACCGCTAGCACCCGGTCGCCGTCGCGCACCGCGTCGGTCAACCGCTTGAGCACCACCACACCGGCGCCCTCGCCCCGCACAAACCCGTCCGCCGCCGCGTCGAACGTGGCGCACCGGCCCTGCGGGGAGAGCAATCCCCATGCGGAAATCGCGATTTGGGTCTCTGGGCGGAGGGTGACGCTTACTCCGCCGGCCAGAGCCAGGTCCGTTTCCCGCAGGCGCAAACTTTGGCAGGCGAGATGCACCGCTACCAGCGATGACGAACACGCGGTGTCCACCGCCACCGACGGACCGCGCAGCCCCAACAGGTAGGAGATCCGGCCGACCGTGATGCTGTGGGCGTTTCCCGTGCCACTGTAGGCGTCCACATTCTCCAGGCTTGCCGCCAACATCGATTGGTATTCGTTGAAGTAGACGCCCATCATGACGCCGGTCCGGGTGCCGCCGAGGGAATCCGGTGGAATGCCGGCATGTTCGAGGGCTTCCCAGGCAACCTCCAGCAGCATCCGCTGCTGGGGGTCCATCGCCGCGGCCTCGCGCGGGGCGATGCCGAAGAACTCGGCGTCGAATCCTGCGATGTCGGGTACGAAACCGCCCCATTTCGTCGTCATCCTCCCCGGCGTCAGAGGGTCGGGGTGGTAGAAGTCCTCCGCGTCCCATCGATCGGACGGTATCCGCGAGATCGCATCGCGGCCTTCGACCAGCAAGTCCCAGAAGCTTTCCGGCCCGCTGACTTCGCCCGGAAAGCGGCAACCGATCCCCACCACCGCAATCGGCTCCGCCACCGCGATGCGCGAGATCTTGTCGAACTCGTCGGCCAGGGCGGCGCGTTGCTGCGCGGTCATGGCGGAGATTCGGCTGAATGCGGTGCGCATCACGAGGACCTGTCGGCGTCGGTCGGCGTCGATTCGATGCGGTCGAACAGGCTGTCCAACACACTACCCGCCGATGCGGACAACGCGGCCATCTTGTCGTCGCCTGAATTATTCTGCGGCGCAACGATTTTAGCGAGATATCCGGCCAGCGACGCAACGGTGGGATGATTGAACAGCATGGTGGCCGACAACTCTATCCCCACGAACTGCTCAGCTTCACGCCGAATCGCCATCGCCATAAGGGAGTTGAGTCCCAGCTCGGCGAACGGCCGGTTGGTCTCCAGGTCTGCCTCCGGCAGCCGGAGCTCGGCGGCGATGATGGTCCTTAGCCCATTTTCGAGTGCATCGCGAACATCGGTGGGCGACATCTGTGACCAATTGCGGGCCGGGACCAGACAGGTAGCCGCGGCGCCGGACCCGCGGGACCCGTCGGCGCCGGTCGCCGTCGGCACCGGCACCACAACCGCCTGCGCGACGTCGAAGCCGTGGGCGTACTCCCAAGCGGTGAAGGCCTCCGCGGGCGTGATCTCCCGTGAACCCATCCGCCGCAGCTCTTGGCTGACGATCCGGGCGTCCGCGCCGAATCCGAGTCCACGCCAGGCCACCCAGTCGAGGCTCATGCTGTGGCAGCCCTGTTGCCGGCGAAACCGGGCCAACGCGTCGAGGTAGGAATTGGCGGCGGCGTAGGAACCCTGTCCCGGGATGCCGAATATCCCCGCGGCCGATGCGGTCAAAAAGAAGAAGTCCACGCTGCCGGGTGGAAATGCCTCGTGCAGCGCCTGGCAGCCGCCGATCTTGGGCCACACAACCTGCCGCGCGGCATCGTCGGTCATGTTCGTCACGAGTTGATCGTTGATGACGCCTGCCGCATGGATGATCCCGCGGATGGGTGCCGCTCCTTCACGATCTCGCTTGGCCAGCAGGGCGTGCACGTCCTCGCGGCATCCCATGTCGGCGGCGACGGCTTCGACGGTCACGCCGCGCGTCTCCAGTGCGCGGATGGCATCGATCTTCTGCCGCAGGTCGGCGCCGATGGTGTCGAGGTCCCAATCCCGCCTGCGCGGCAACGGAGTGCGGCCCGTCAGCACCACGCGGCGAGCGCCGCGGTCCGCGAGCCAACCGGCCATCAGCAGGCCCAGTGCGCCCATTCCACCGGTGATGAGGTAGGCGGCATCGGGCCTGCATTGCAAGGGCTTACGAATTGCCTCGCCGCGCAGCGGCGCCAAGGACGGGGCGAGAACCATCCCGTCGCGCAGCACCAAGATCGATTTGCTCGGTGTTGCAAACAGATTGGCAAGCGCCGCGGCGACGTCGCCGAGATCAGCGTCGGCGACGAGATCGACCAGTCCGCCCCACAGGTCGGGATGCTCAGCGGCGATGACACCGGCAAGCCCCCACAAGAAGCTCTGACGCAGCGCGGACGGTTGCGCCGCTTCGTGGACTCCGCGCGTGACGATCCACAGCGCCGCCGGGTTGTCGGCGTCGCGCGCCGCCAAGGTCCGCACCAGGTCGGCCACCTCGGCCGCGGTCCGCACGGCAAAGTCGACGTCGGTCTCCTGGGCGCCCGATAACTGCGAATTCGCGACGTAAAGCACGTAACGCGCTTCGGAAACCGCGGCCGGCGCGTAGCCGGCATGTTCGAGGCGCGCTCCCAACAGGGTGCCACCAGCGTCATGACCGATCACTGCGATGGGACCGGTAACCGTGAGCGCCTGACCATCCTCCAGCGCGGGCCGCGGTTGCCAGTCGATCGTGTGCACGAACTTCGTTGCGTCGGCGTGCGATTCGACCAGGCCGCCCGATCCGTCGGCTTGTCCGTCGCCGAGGTCCAGTGCCCGGTACCGAAGGGAGCGCATCGAGAGGCCGGTCGCACCGCCCCGGCCGGCGATGGTCACATCGACGGTGACCTCGTCGCCGCCACGGGCGGTGGGGCTCACCGATATCGAGGCTCTCGGTTCGGTGACGGTGCCGGTGAGCGACAGTTGCTCGATGCTTGCCGGCACATAAAGACGCGAATCGCTGATATCCGCCAGGGCGGCGACGTGCACCGCGGCGTCCAGTAGCGGCGCCGCCGAGCCCTCCGGGAGTGACTCCGGGAGGGCGATCACGGCGTCGAGGCCGCTCGACGTTGCTGTCCATGAATCCACCGACCATGTGAAGGGCAGGCCGTCCACCCCACGCACGGCGAGCAGGCCGGCAATGTCTGGAACCGGGTCTGAAACCGGCCCCGAAATCGGGTCGCACTGACCATTCGTGTGATTGTGCCCGCTGGCTTTATGCCGGTCGTTCGAAAGTTGGGCGGTCACATGTCGTGTCCAGGGGTCCGCGGTCGCGTCCGCAGCCGGAGCCGAGGCCAGGCTGATCGATTCGCCGTTGGCCACCACCTGGATATGGCGTGGCTGGTCGACAAAGATCGGCTGCGCGAGGCGGATTCCGGATAACCCGGAGAAGCCCAATTCGGCTGCCGCGGAAAGGATTGTGTGCAGCACGACCGATGCCGGGACCACCTCGACCCCATGAAATCGGTGCCGGCCGGGATATGGCTTGGCCTCCGGCGTCAGCCTCGCTTGCCACAGGTGGGTGGGCGGAGTCTCGGCAGTTGGGGCCACCGTTGTGTGGTGGCCGAGCAGTGTGCCCGCACGGGGTGCCGATCCGACAGCGATGGCCGCACGTTTGGGAGCGATCCAGTGGCGGGTGTGTTGCCAGGGGGTGGTGGGGATGGGTGGGTGTGGTTCGGGGGGGTGCGGGGTGTGCGGTGGGTGGGTGGTGTGGACGGTGTTGAGGTTGGTGCGGAAGGTGATGGTGTCGTCGGTGTCGCGGTGCAGGGTGCCGATGGTGGTGTATCGGGTTCCGTGCTGGGCGGTGTGCAGGGTGTCGGTGATGGCCTGGGTCAGCAGCGGGTGGGCGCTGATTTCGATGAAGGTGTGGTAGGGGCGGTCCCCGCCCCGAACGGTGCGGGCGATGGCCTGCTGGAAGTGCACCGGGTTGCGCATGTTGGTGGCCCAGTGCTCGGCGTCGAAGACCGGGTTGGTGTCCAGATCCTGGTAGGTGGTGGAGATGATCGGGATCGTCGGGTTTCGCGGGGTCAAATCCGCTAATTCCGCACGCATCTGGGGCGCCAGCGCATCCATCGCCGGATTGTGCGGGGCCACCTCGATGTTGACCCGGCTGGCGAACCGATTCTGCGCGCGCACCCGGGTGATCAACTCATCGATCTGGTCGGTGGGTCCGGCGATCACGGTCTGGCGCGGCGAGTTGTAGATCCCCAACGTCACCTGCGGGTGGTCGGTGATCAACGCCTCGGTCGCCGCCGCGTCGAGTTCCAGCAGTGCCATGCCGCCCTGCCCGGACAGCGGGGCCATCAGCCGCGACCGGGTCGCGGTCACCCGCAATCCCTCGGCCGGGGTGAGCGCTCCAGCCACCACGGCGGCGGCCACCTCACCCATGGAGTGGCCGATCACCAGGTCGGGTGTCACGCCGTGGGAGCGCCACAGCGCGGTCAGCGCCAGCTGCATGCCGATCAGGCCCAGCTGGATCTGCTCGATGCCGGCCAGTTCCTTGCCTTCGGCGATCACGTCGCGCAGCGAGAACCCGGCCTGCTCGACAAACACGGGTTCCAGCTCGGCCAAGGCGGCGGCGAAAGCCGGTTCGTCGGCCAGCAATTGGCGGCCCATCCCGGCCCATTGGGATCCGCGCCCGGAATAGACGAACACCGTGCCCGGCCCGTGAGAGCCGTCGGATGGGCCGGGGTGCGGGCCCACCACGCCGGGGGCGAGCTGGCCGGCGGCCAGCGCGCGCAATCCCGCCACCGCCTGGGCGCGGTCGCGGGCAACCACGGTGCCGAACTTGGCGTGCCGGGCCCGGTGGTGGTTGACGGTGTGGGCCACGTCGGCCAACGCCACCTCGGCGCCCGGCCCCTCCATCCAGTCGGCCAGCACACCGGCCGTGGCGGCCACCCGCTGCGGGGTCTTGCCCGCCACTATCAACGTCGACACTTCGTGGTCAGCAGCTCGCGTGGGCGCCGGGGCCACCTCTTGACCCTGCTCGATCACCACGTGCGCGTTCGTCCCACCGAATCCGAACGACGACACCCCAGCGCGGCGGGGATGCCCGGTCGCCGGCCAATCCGTTTGTTCGTCAACGACTTTCATCCGGAGGTCGGCGAAAGGAATGTGCGGGTTCGGGCTCTCGAATCGTTGGTTCGGCGGAATCTCGCCACGCTGCACCGCCAGCACTGTCTTGATGAAGCCCGCGATCCCGGCCGCCGCCTCGGTATGACCGAGGTTGGTCTTGATGGCGCCGATGAGCAGGGGAGAATCCTCGGGACGTCCGCGACCGAGCACCGTGCCGAGGGCGCGCGCTTCGATGGGGTCGCCCAGCAGTGTTCCGGTCCCATGAGTTTCGACATAGTCGACCTCGTTCGGCTGCATCCCCGCATTGGCGTAGGCCGCGCGCAGCACCGCCATTTGGGCCGCCGGATTGGGCGCCATCAGCCCGTTGGAGCGACCGTCTTGGTTGACCGCCGAGCCGCAGATCACCGCCAGCACCCGGTCCCCGTCGCGTTGCGCGTCGGTCAACCGCTTGAGCACCACCACGCCGGCGCCCTCACCGCGCACAAACCCGTCGGCCGCCGCGTCGAACGCGCGGCATCGCCCCGTGGGCGACAACGCGCCGACTTGGTCGAAACCGCGAAAAACGCCAGGGGACAACAGCAAGTTCACTCCAGCCGCGATGGCCAGCTGGGAGTCCTGGGTTCGAAGGCTCTGGCAGGCCAGGTGTATCGCAACCAACGACGACGAACATGCGGTGTCCACCGCCACGGAGGGACCACGCAGGTCCAGGAAGTAGGAGAGGCGATTCGCGATGATACTTTGCGCGCCACCGGTGTTGGTCCATCCGTCGATCTCGCCGATATCGGTGGAAGCAATGGCCCCGTATTCGCTTGCGCACGACCCGGCGAACACCCCGGTCTGTGACCTGCGCAGCGAGGTGGGGGGAATCCCCGCATGTTCCAACGCCTCCCAGGCGACTTCCAGCAGCAGGCGTTGCTGCGGGTCCATCTTGGCCGCTTCGCTGGGCGAGATCTCGAAGAATTCGGCGTCGAAGGCGGCGACATCGGGTAGGAAGGAACCCCATTTCGTCGTGCGCGCCAGCGAGGCCGCCGTCTCGGGTGAGCCGTCGTCGAACGGCTGCCACCGTTCCGGGGGAACCTCCGCGATCGAAGAACGGCGCTCACAGAGGAACTGCCACAACGCTTCTGGCCCAGTTATCCCCCCTGGGAAGCGGCATCCCATTCCGATGACGGCGATCGGCTCTTCGAGGGAGGTGCGCGCCGGGCGCCGCCGCGACGGGTCCGATTCAAGGTCAGGCTCGGGCGCGGTGAGGTATGCGGCCAGACTGTTGATCGTCGGGTGTTCCCAGAAGTCGATCGGGGATACGGCCTTGCCCAACAATTCCGTCAATTCCCCGGACAACACAACCGCGTCGCGGGACGACACACCGAGGTCGGCCAGTGAGAGATCGGGGTCGACCTCGTCGGGTGTGCAGCCGATAGTGGTTACCAGGTAGTCGACAAGCCAATGGCGAAGGTCGGCTTCACCACTGATACTCGCCGTCATACGGCCACGTCCAACCGCTTGAATCCGTCGCTCCGATACCGCTCGACGCAGGCTGACCGCCGGATTTTGCCGCTCGTGGTGATGGGAATCGAACCGGGTGACACCAGAACAAGATCGGCGACACGCAGACTGTGCGACCTCGATATCGCCGAGGTGACTTCACGCTTCACCGAACGGAGCTTGAGCATGGCGTCTTCGGCGGAAGTCCCGCGTCTCTTTAGTTCGATGATCGCCACCAACTGCTCGGTGATGTCATCCGGCACGGCTATTGCCGCGACACGGCCCCCGGTGATTTCCTGGATCGTCGCCTCGATGTCGTCGGGATAGTGGTTGCGCCCATCGACGATGAGAAGGTCTTTGATGCGGCCCATGATGAACAGTTCGCCGCCTGCCAACACGCCCAAGTCGCCGGTCCGCAGCCACGGTCCCTCCGGGGTTCCGGGCGCGGGATTGACGATCTTCGCGTTGAACGTGCGGGTGGTTTGCTCGGGCTTACGCCAATATCCCATGGCCACGTGGTCGCCATGTACCCAGATCTCGCCGACCGTTCCCGGTGGATTCTCGATCAGGGTCTCCGGGTCGACGATCCGCACCGACGTGGGGTCGGGCGAACCGTAGCTGATGAGTTCGGTGCCGACCGTCCCTTCGGTTCCGCCGGGCGTAGCCCGACCGGCCGTCAGGTGCTCGTAGTCGAAACGGACTGTCTTGGGTTCGGTGCCGGCTTCGGGAGCCGCCACGAAAAGGGTCGCTTCCGCGAGGCCATACGAGGGCCGTATTGCCGTTGGGCTCAGGTTGAAACGAGCGAAGCGCTCGGTGAACCGCTTCACCGTTGCGACGTGGATTCGTTCGCTGCCGCTGACGATTCCCACCACGTTGCCCAGGTCCAGCCCGGCCATGTCGTCGTCGGATGTCCTGCGCACGGCCAAGTCGAAGGCAAAATTCGGTGCCGCGGAAAAGCAGCGGCCACTGGTGGCAAGCAGTCGCATCCAGCTGGCCGGGCGCCGTAAAAATGACATCGGGCTCATCAACACCGCGCTGCGTCCGGCCACCATTGGTGCGCATATGCCGAGAATCAGCCCCATGTCGTGGTACAAGGGCAGCCACGAGACCACAGTCCCGGTTGGAAGCTTTGCCGGATCCCCAAAATAGCCATACAGGCTTTGCGTCACGTTGGCGATTACGTTCTTGTGCGACACGACGACACCGGCCGGCGTGCGCGTGGATCCGGACGTGTACTGAAGATAGGCCGCGCCGGAAGAGAATTGGTGTTTCGGATGGTGTTTCCGAGGCAGCTGCCGCGGCGAATCTAGATCGAGCAGATCCACCTCGATCACGAAGGGGGCCGGCTGGCCGTCGTGCGCGCACGCATACTTCGTCACGTCGCCCACCACAGCGGACGTCGTGAGAATGGCGACCGGCCCGGAATCCCGCAGCACCGCGGAAACGCGGTCGTCGTGAATGCCGTATTGCGGAGTTGACAACGGCACCGCGATGAAACCAGCTTCGAGCGCCCCGAGGAAGGCCATGACGTATTCCAGCCCCTGCGGCGCCAGTATCGCCACCCGATCGCCGGGCGAGCCGCACAATTTGAGCTCTTCAGCAATGACGCATGCACCGGCATAAACCTGTGACCAGGTGAGACTCTCAGCAAACCCTTTTGGGTCCTGTCCATAGTCTATATAGGTAAACGCAGCGGCATCCGGCTGTTGGTCAGCCCGCTCCTCTAGCAAAGCGGGGATGGAAGAGTCGGTCACCGGCATTGCGTTACCTTCCCGTTTTCGACTGTCGGCGTTCATTATGGGCACGCACCCTGTGAGCTGCCTGTTGAGCGGCTTTGGGGCCCCCTCAGAGCCCCCTTAACCTGCCGGTATCAGGCTAGCGAGGCCCTTTCGCGGTGCGTGGCGCACGCCGCCTGCTGGCGGGGGCGTCGTGCGCGCTAGAGCCAGGTGACACGGAGGTCGATCGTTACCCTCCCCAACCAGCCCCTTGGAGAACGGTAAGCCTGTTTTACCCGCAAGAGACGGGATTTACGAAATCCACAGACTCGCGCGGCGGTGGGGAGGCCCCAACGTGTCGAATTTCACAGTTTGGCGCCGGGTTTGGAGTACAAGCAGGTGATATGCCCTGTGGGCCGGTGTTGTTCGTGAGATCTGTGATGCAGAGGTGACGGAAGGCCAGTAGAGTGAGGCGGGACTGGCGCTCGTCCAACTCGTTGACGTTCACTTCAGTTTTGGGACAGGCGCACCGTTTTGTCACGGGGATCGTAAACCGTGCAGTCGGCGCGGGCGGGTGTGGAGCAGCCCTTCGCGTCTTCCGGTTGACGTTGTGGCGGGTCTGCCGGTCGCCCGGGCGGGAGGATTCTGGGGCCGTATTTCACAGCGGCATCAACAGCGAATTTAGGCGCCTCCGCAGCGAACTTACGTCAGCACCGCCCAAAATGGCGATCGTCGATCTGTTTAGCGCTCCGAGGTCGCTGGCGCGGCTAACCACTACCGCAGCGGTAGAGGATCCTGTCCTCGATATCTTTCACTAGTTCCGGCAAATTGTTGTTGAGGTAGAAGTGGTCGCCGGGGAACACTCGGTCCGCGAATTCGTTGGTCGTGCGTTCGCGCCATGGTGCCATGTCTGCGGGGGTCACAATCCAGTCCTTGTCCCCGAGGAACGTGTAGATCGGGCATGACACCGTCGTGCCTGGCGGGGAAGTATAGCCGGCAATAGCACGGGCGGCTCGCAACGTGGGCAGCATCCCGACAACAAATTCTTCGTCGGCGAGGACATCGGGATTCATTCCCGGCATTTGCGCGACCAAGTCCAACATCTCACGATCCGAATACCCCTGGAATTGCTTCCATCTGGCATGTCCTGGTGCTGCACAGGACGACAAGAAGAGGGCGATGATCGGGTGCCCCGCCGATTGGAATCTCAACGCTACTTCGAAGGCCAACATCCCGCCCATGCTGTGACCAAAGAAGGCGGCCGGTGCGTTGGGCCGAGTCGACGGCTTCATCATCGCAAAGATCTCGTCGGCCAGGGCGGGAATGCTCGTGAGCGGCGGCAGGCCAGACCCCTCGCGCTGCCCGGGATACCGGACGGCGATTCGTTTTATGTCGGCGGAGAATTCTTTTGAAAACGGAACATAAAAGTTCGCGGAGCCGCCTGCATGCGGGAAAATGTATAGCGTTGGCGCGGCCAGCGTCGCGGTCCTTTCCATGGCGAGCTCCTGTGATCGGTGCGCCCGTTCACCCGGCCACCCTACCGGTTGCGTTCCGGCGCCCGGTACGCGTGCGCCGCCCGGGCCGTCGCCAGCGCGTGGTCGCCGCGGCAGGTCGAGGTCGCGCTTGGCAAACCCGAGACGCCGGGGCCGCCGCGACCTGGGCTTGCGCGCTCGCCGCGCCAATGTCCGACACACCCACCTCACCACCACTGTCACAGAGGTAACACCAGGCACACTGGTAACAACAGGAATTTTTCCGGATGTCGAGAGGGTATGGCCGTGTACCGAGTGTTTGAAGCGCTGGACGAATTGGGCGCCATTGTCGAAGAAGCCCGGGGCGTGCCGATGACCGCGGGCTGTGTGGTGCCCCGCGGGGACGTGCTGGAGTTGCTTGACGACATCAAAGATGCGATCCCCGGTGAGCTGGATGACGCCCAGGATGTGCTCGACGCGCGCGATTCGATGCTCCATGATGCGAAGGCCCATGCCGACGCAATGGTGTCGTCTGCGACAACAGAGTCGGAGTCGATGCTCAACCATGCCCGCGCCGAGGCCGACCGGATCCTGTCAGACGCCAAAGCGCAGGCCGACCGGATGGTGAGCGAGGCCCGCCAGCACAGCGAGCGGATGGTCGGCGAGGCTCGCGAGGAGGCGATGCGCATCGCGGCCTCGGCAAAACGTGAATTCGAGGCCAGCGTTAGCCGCGCGCAAGCCGAATGTGACCGGCTGATCGAAAACGGCAACATCTCCTACGAGAAAGCTGTGCAAGAGGGCATTAAGGAGCAGCAGCGGCTGGTGTCGCAGAACGAGGTGGTTCAGGCAGCCAACGCGGAGTCCACCCGCCTCATAGACACCGCGCACGCCGAAGCCGACCGGCTGCGCGGCGAATGCGACATCTATGTCGACAACAAGCTCGCCGAGTTCGAGGAATTCCTCAACGGCACGCTGCGTTCCGTCGGACGCGGCCGCCACCAGCTGCGCACGGCGGCCGGAACTCACGACTACGCGACGCGATAGTCGCGTTCGCCGGTCAGCGACCCTGGACGCGCTGGCGCCGTAGGATTTGTCCTATGGCCGGGCAGCATAGCCAGACGACGCGGGCGCATCAGGGACAAACGGCCGCGCCGATGGCGGTCGACATCGCCCGGCTGGGGCGTCGCCCAGGCGCCATGTTTGTGGTGCGTGACACCGTGGACAGTCCCTCGCGCATCGGTTTGGACTTGATCGCGATCGAGCGGGGCGCCCCGCTGGACTTGGATCTGCGGGTGGAGTCGGTGTCTGAGGGGGTTCTGGTGACCGGAACCGTGGCCGCGCCTACCACCGGTGAGTGTTCTCGCTGCCTGAGCGTGATCCACGGTCGCGTCCAGGTTGCCCTGACCGAATTGTTCGCGTACCCCGACAGCGCCACCGAGGCGACCACCGAAGAGGACGAGGTCGGACACGTCATCGGCGAGACGATCGACCTCGAGCAGGCAATCATCGATGCCGTGGGACTGGAACTGCCGCTGTCGCCTGTGTGCCGGCCGGATTGCCCGGGGCTTTGCCCACAATGTGGCATACCGTTGGCCTCCGAGCCCGGTCATCACCACGAACAGATCGATCCACGGTGGGCCAAGCTGGCCGGCATGCTCGCGCCGGACAACGATGCTTCGCGGGGTGAGCGGTGACCGCGTCACGGCAAACCCTGCTCGATGCGCTCGGTGTCGAGCTGCCCGATGAGCTGCTGGCCCTCGCGCTTACGCACCGGAGCTACGCCTACGAGCACGGCGGGCTACCGACTAACGAGCGCTTGGAGTTTCTCGGCGACGCCGTCCTCGGATTGACCATCACCGACGAGCTATTCCATCGCCATCCCGACCGTTCGGAAGGGGACCTGGCCAAACTGCGGGCCAGCGTGGTCAACACCCAGGCGCTGGCCGACGTCGCGCGGAACTTGTCGCCCGAGGGGCTCGGCATTCACATGTTGCTGGGGCGCGGCGAGGCGAATACCGGTGGAGCCGACAAGTCGAGCATCCTGGCCGACGGTATGGAATCGCTGTTGGGCGCGATCTACCTGCAACACGGCATCGATGTGGCCCGGGAGGTGATCCTGCGGTTATTCGGTCCGCTGCTGGACGCCGCGCCCACGTTGGGCGCGGGACTGGACTGGAAGACCAGCTTGCAGGAGTTAACCGCGGCGCGCGGCATGGGTGCGCCGTCGTACCTGGTCACTTCCACCGGCCCAGATCACGACAAAGAGTTCACCGCGGTGGTCGTCGTGATGGACACCGAGTACGGGACCGGCGTGGGCCGCTCCAAGAAGGAAGCCGAGCAAAAGGCTGCGGCAGCCGCGTGGAAGCAACTGGACGTGCTGGACGGCGCCGTGTCCGGGAAGACCCCCGTTTAGGTCGATGCCCGAACTGCCCGAAGTCGAGGTGGTGCGGCGCGGCTTGCAGGCCCATGTGGTGGGCAAGACGATCACCGCGGTGCGGGTGCACCATCCACGCGCCGTGCGCCGCCACGAAGCCGGGCCCGCCGACCTGACGGCTCGGTTGCTGGGCGCGCGGGTCACCGGCACCGGTCGGCGCGGCAAGTACCTGTGGCTCACGCTGGATGGGACAGACACCGCGCTGGTGGTGCATCTGGGCATGAGCGGGCAGATGCTGCTCGGGACGGTGCCGCGCGCGGACCACGTCCGGATCTCCGCGCTGTTCGACGACGGGACCGTGCTCAGCTTCGCCGACCAGCGGACCTTCGGGGGGTGGCTGCTTGCCGACCTGGTGACCGTGGACGGCACGGTGGTGCCGGCGCCCGTGGCGCACCTCGCGCGCGACCCGCTGGATCCCCGGTTCGATGCCGGTGCCATTGTGAAAGTGTTGCGGCGCAAGCATTCCGAGCTCAAGCGCCAGCTCCTTGATCAGCGAGTGGTGTCGGGAATCGGCAACATCTACGCCGATGAAGCACTGTGGCGGGCCCACCTGCATGGCGCGCGGGTGGCCGCCACCCTGACGCGTCGGCAGCTGGCCGCGGTCCTCGACGCCGCGGCCGATGTGATGCGTGAGGCGCTGGCGAAGGGTGGGACTTCGTTCGACTCGCTGTATGTCAACGTCAACGGCGAGTCGGGGTACTTCGACCGGTCGCTGGACGCGTATGGCCGCGAGGGTGAAAACTGCCGCCGCTGCGGCGCGGTGATGCGTCGGGAGAAATTCATGAACCGCTCGTCGTTCTACTGCCCGCGGTGCCAGCCACGGCCCCGGGCCAGCACGTGTTGTGCCGACAGCGTGGCGGCGCCGGTAAGAAAGAAGCCATGACCGAACTGTGGGTCGAACGCACCGGATCGCGCCGCTACACCGGCCACAGCTCGCGCGGTGCGCAGGTTCTCATAGGCTCCGAGGACGTCGAGGGGGCATTCACCCCCGGCGAGTTGCTCAAGATCGCGCTCGCAGCGTGCAGCGGTATGGCCAGTGACCAGCCGCTCGCCCGCCGACTCGGCGACGACTACCAAGCGGTGGTCAGGGTGTCGGGAGCGGCCGACCGCGACCGGGAGATCTATCCGCTGCTTGCGGAGACGCTCGAACTCGACCTATCGGGATTGTCCGCGGCGGAGAAGGAGCGCCTGCTGGTGATTGTCGACCGAGCGGTCGATGGGGTCTGCACCGTGGGGCGCACCCTCAAGTCCGGCACCGCCGTCACCTTCGAGGTCGCCGATGTTGGGCCCTCCCCGGCGCCCGTGCGGCTGACCGCCTGGGTGCACGGACGGGTCCAGGGTGTCGGTTTTCGGTGGTGGACCCGCTCGCGGGCGTTGGAGCTTGGGCTCACCGGTTACGCGGCCAACCACGCCGACGGCCGCGTGCTGGTGGTCGCCCAGGGGCCGCGCGAGTCCGGCGAGCAATTGCTGCGCCTGCTGCAGGGGGGTGCCACGCCGGGCCGGGTAACCAAGGTCGTCGCCGACTGGTCGGAGCCGACGGAGCCGATCGTCGGCTTCAGCGAGAGGTAATCTGGCAGGCCGTGTACCTCAAGAGTCTGACGCTGAAGGGCTTCAAGTCCTTCGCGTCGCCGACGACTCTGCGTTTCGAGCCCGGCATCACCGCCGTCGTCGGGCCCAATGGATCCGGCAAGTCCAACGTGGTGGACGCCATCGCGTGGGTGATGGGGGAGCAGGGCGCGAAGACCCTGCGCGGCGGCAAGATGGAAGACGTCATCTTTGCCGGCACCTCGTCGCGCGCCCCGCTGGGCCGCGCCGAAGTCACCGTCACCATCGACAACTCCGACAACGCACTGCCGATCGAGTATTCCGAGGTGTCGATCACGCGGCGGATGTTCCGCGACGGCGCCAGCGAATACGAAATCAACGGCAGCAGTTGCCGTTTGATGGATGTCCAGGAGCTACTGAGCGACTCCGGCATCGGCCGCGAGATGCATGTGATCGTCGGGCAGGGCAAGCTGGAGGAGATCCTGCAGTCGCGGCCCGAGGACCGGCGAGCGTTCATCGAGGAAGCCGCGGGCGTGCTCAAGCATCGCAAGCGCAAAGAAAAGGCGCTCCGCAAGCTCGACGCGATGTCGGCGAACCTGGCCCGGCTCAGCGATCTGACCACCGAGCTGCGGCGCCAGCTCAAGCCGTTGGGCCGGCAAGCCGAGGTGGCCCGACGCGCGGCGACCATCCAGGCCGATCTGCGCGACGCCCGGCTGCGGCTAGCCGCCGACGACCTGGTCAGCCGGCGAACGGAGCGGGAGGCGATCTTCGAGGCCGAGTTCACGATGCGCCGCGAGCATGACGAGGCCGCCGCCCGCCTCGCGGTGGCCTCCGAGGAGCTGACGGCCCATGAGGCGGCCCTGGCCGAGCTGTCCACCCGGGCCGAGTCGGTCCAGCACACCTGGTTCGGGCTGTCCGCTCTGGCCGAACGGGTGGGTGCGACGGTGCGCATCGCCACCGAACGCGCCCACCATCTCGATGTCGAGCCGGTAGCGGTCAGCGACCGCGACCCCACAAAACCCGAGGAGCTGGAGGCCGAGGCCGAGCGGGTCGCGGTCACCGAGCAGCGGCTGCTGGAGGAGCTCGCCGCCGCCCGCAGCCGGCTCGATGCCGCCCGGGCCGAGCTGGCCGACCGCGAGCGTCAGGCCGCCGAGGCCGACCGCGCCCATCTGGCGGCGGTGCGCGCGGAGGCGGACCGTCGTGAGGGCCTGGCGCGGCTGGCCGGTCAGGTGGAGACCATGCGCGCGCGCGTCGAGTCGATCGATGACAGCATCGCGCGGTTGTCCGAGCGCATCGAGGTGGCCGCCGCCCGGGCGCAGCAGAGCCGAGCGGAGTTCGAAACCGCGCAGGGCCGCGTCGTTGAACTGGATCAGGGCGAGGTCGGCCTGGACGAGCAGCACGAGCGCACGGTGGCCGCGCTGCGGCTGGCCGACCAACGCGTCGCCGAACTGCAGTCCGCCGAACGCGACGCCGAGCGCCACGTGGCGTCGCTGCGAGCCCGCATCGATGCGCTCTCGGTAGGGCTCGAGCGTAAGGACGGCGCTGCGTGGCTCGCCCGGAATCACAGTGGCGCAGGGCTTTTCGGACCGATCGCGAAGTTGGTGAAAGTGTGCCCGGGCTATGAGGCCGCGCTGGCGGCGGTGCTCGGGTCGGCGGCCGACGCGCTGGCCGCCGACGACCTGAGCGCCGCCCATCGCGCGGTCACCGCGCTCAAGGAGGCCGACGGGGGCCGCGCGGCCATCGTCTTGGGCGACTGGCCGGCACGAGAAGACCCGGCGCCCGCGCTCCCCGGCGCCGCCTTGTGGGCGCTCGACTTGGTCGAAGCGCCGCCGCGACTGCGCGGCGCGATGATCGCGATGCTCTCGGGGGTCGCGGTGGTCAACGACCTGACCGAAGCGCTACGTCTGATCGCGATTCGCCCGCAGTTGCGTGCGGTCACGGTCGACGGTGATCTGGTGGGCGCCGGCTGGATGAGCGGCGGTTCCGACCGCAAGCTGTCCACGCTGGAAATCACCTCCGAAATCGACAAGGCCGGCAGCGAGCTGGCGGCGGCCGAGGCGCAGGTGGCGCGACTGAGCGCGGCGTTGTCCGGGGCATTGACCGAGCAGTCGGCCCGTCAGGACGCGGCCGAGCAGGCGTTGGCCGCGCTCAACGAATCGGACACGGCGATCTCGGCGATGTACGAGCAGCTGGGCCGGCTCGGGCAGGAGGCGCGTGCGGCCGAAGAAGACTGGAACAGGCTGCTGCAACAGCGCGAGGAACTGGAAACCGGGCGCGCGCAAACCGTCGAGGAGGTCGTTGAGCTCGAGACCCGGCTGCGCAACGCCCAAGAGACCCAGCAGGTGCAGGCCGTCGAACCCGTCGATCGCCAGGCAATCGCCGCCGCCGCCGAAAGTGCCCGAGGCGTCGAGGTGGAGGCCCGGCTGGCGGTGCGGACCGCGGAGGAACGCGCCAATGCGGTTCGCGGGCGCGCGGATTCGCTGCGCCGCGCGGCCGCGGCCGAACGTGAGGCGCGGCTGCGGGCCGAGCAAGCGCGTGCCGCGCGACTGCACGCGGCCGCGGTGGCCGCGACGGTCGCCGATTGCGGGCGGCTGCTCGCCTGGCGGTTGAACCGGGCGGTTGATGCGGCGTCGCAACATCGCGACGCCCTGGCCGCCGAGCGCGATCGGCGTACGGTGGCGATGGCCACGGTCCGCGACGAGACGAACGCGCTGAGCGCCCGAGTGGCCGTGCTCACCGATTCGCTGCACCGCGACGAGGTGGCCAATGCCCAGGCGGCGCTGCGCATCGAACAGGTTGAGCAAATGGTGCTCGAGCAATTCGGAATGACCCCGGCCGATTTGATCGCCGAGTACGGGCCACATGTCGCGCTGCCGCCGACCGACCTGGAAATCGCGGAATTCGAGCAAGCCCGCGAGCGCGGCGAACAGGTGACCGCGCCCGCGCCGATGCCTTTCGACCGCGCTACCCAGGAGCGTCGGGCCAAACGCGCCGAGCGCGAGCTGGCCGAATTGGGCAGGGTCAATCCGTTGGCGCTCGAGGAGTTTGCTGCGCTGGAGGAGCGCTACAACTTCCTGGCCACCCAACTCGAGGATGTCAAGGCTGCCCGCAAGGATCTGCTCGGCGTCGTCGCCGACGTGGATGCCCGCATTTTGCAGGTGTTCACCGACGCTTTCGCCGACGTGGAGCGCGAATTCCGCGGGGTGTTCGGCTCGCTGTTCCCGGGCGGCGAAGGTCGGCTGCGGCTCACCGACCCCGACGACATGCTCACCACCGGAATCGAGGTCGAGGCGCGCCCGCCCGGCAAGAAAGTCACCCGGCTGTCGTTGCTCTCCGGCGGTGAGAAGGCGCTGACCGCGGTAGCGATGCTGGTGGCGATCTTCCGCGCACGCCCGTCGCCCTTCTACATCATGGACGAGGTGGAGGCCGCGCTGGACGACGTTAACCTGGGCCGTTTGATCGGCCTATTCGAGCAGCTTCGCGACCAGTCGCAGATCGTCATCATCACGCACCAGAAACCGACGATGGAAGTGGCCGACGCGCTCTACGGCGTGACCATGGGCAACGACGGCATCAGCGCGGTGATCTCGCAGCGGATGCGCGGTCAGCAGGTGGATCAGCTGGTTACTAGCACCGCCTAGCTCGGCCGCTGGAACCCTGAAACCTTGGAAGGATTATCGGCGTGTCAGAAGGTCTGTGGATCGCCATAGCGGTCATCGCCGCCCTGGTCGTCGTCGCCGCGCTGACCCTGGGCCTGGTGCTCTACCGCCAGCGGCGCATCAGTCTGTCGGCCCGGCCCGAACCCGAAACCGTTGACCGCTCGGGCGGTTACACCGCGTCGTCCGGGATCGCGTTTAGTCGGACGCCGACGGTCGAGCCCGCCGACCGGATCGACACCAGCGGTCTGCCCGCCGTGGGCGACGACGCGACCGTCCCTCGCGATGCGCCGCGGCGCACGATCGCCGATGTCCACCTTCCCGAACCCGAGACCATCGCCCGCCCGGGCGCGCCGACGGTCGAGTCGGGGCCACAGGTCCCCGAAGCTCCACAAACGGAGGCCATCTCGCCGCCCTCGGGCCGGCTGGAGCGGTTGCGCGGACGCCTCGCCAAGTCGCAGAACGCGTTCGGGCGCAGCATGCTGGGGCTGATCGGCGGCGGCGACCTGGACGAGGACTCCTGGCAAGACGTCGAAGACACCCTGCTGGTCGCCGACCTGGGCCCGGTGGCGACCGCGTCGGTGATGTCGGAGCTGCGCAGCCGGCTGGCCAGCGGCAACGTTCGTAACGAGGCCGACGCCCGGGCTGTGCTGCGTGACGTGCTGATCAAGGAGCTGCACCCCGGCATGGACCGCTCGATCCGCGCCCTGCCGCACGCCGACCACCCGTCGGTGCTGCTGGTCGTGGGTGTCAACGGCACCGGAAAGACCACCACGGTCGGCAAGTTGGCGCGGGTATTGGTGGCCGACGGCCGGCGCGTCGTTCTCGGCGCGGCCGACACCTTCCGGGCCGCGGCGGCCGATCAACTGCAGACCTGGGCGGCGCGGGTGGGCGCGGAGGTGGTGCGCGGCGCCGAAGGCGCCGATCCGGCAGCGGTGGCGTTCGATGCCGTCGACAAGGGTATTGCCGCCGGCGCCGACGTGGTCCTCATCGACACCGCCGGCCGGCTGCACACCAAGGTCGGGCTGATGGACGAACTCGATAAAGTCAAGCGCGTGGTGACCCGGCGCGCCGCCGTCGACGAGGTGCTGTTGGTGCTCGACGCCACGATCGGGCAAAACGGGCTGGCGCAGGCCCGTGTTTTCGCCGACGTCGTCGACATCACCGGCGCGGTGTTGACCAAGCTCGACGGAACGGCCAAGGGCGGCATCGTTTTCCGCGTACAGCAGGAACTCGGGGTCCCGGTGAAACTGGTCGGACTCGGCGAAGGTCCCGACGATCTGGCGCCGTTCGAACCCGCCGCTTTCGTCGACGCCCTGCTCGGCTGAGAGTCCTTACCCGGCGAGTGTGACGTTAATCCTGCCGAAACATTTCGGCCCCATTGCCGCAACAACCATTGCGCAAGGTTCACAGATTAGGTCATCAGGCGCATGTCTGACGGCCAGTTCAGGGGCGACCGGAGGTGATAGCGAGTGGACCAATACCCGATACTGGGCCAGCCCAACGCCGGCGATACCGCCTGGATGTTGGCCAGTTCCGCGCTTGTGCTGCTGATGACGCCGGGTCTGGCGTTCTTCTACGGCGGCATGGTGCGCGTCAGGAGCGTGCTCAACATGCTCATGATGAGCATCAGCGCTATGGGCGTGGTGACGGTGCTGTGGGTGCTCTACGGTTACTCGATCGCATTCGGCGACGACGTCGGCAACGTCATGGGCAGGCCAACCGAATACTGGGGCCTGAAGGGCCTCATCGGTGTCAACGCCGTCGCCGCCGACCCGAGCACGGGGACCGCGGCGACGAACATCCCGCTGGCCGGCACGTTGCCCGCGACCGTGTTTGTGGCATTCCAGCTGATGTTCGCGATCATCACGGTCGCGCTGATCTCGGGGGCCGTGGCCGACCGATTGAAGTTCGGCGCCTGGCTGTTGTTCGCCGGGCTGTGGGCGACGTTCGTGTACTTCCCGGTGGCGCACTGGGTATTCGCGTTTGACAAGTTCGCGTCCGCGCACGGCGGCTGGATCGCCAACAAGCTGCACGCGATCGACTTCGCCGGCGGGACCGCGGTCCACATCAACTCCGGTGTGGCCGGCCTCATGCTGGCGATCGTTCTCGGCAAGCGCCGCGGCTGGCCCACGACGCTGTTTCGCCCGCACAACCTGCCGTTTGTGATGCTCGGCGCGGGATTGCTGTGGTTCGGCTGGTACGGGTTCAACGCCGGATCGGCCACCAGCGCCAACGGTGCCGCCGGGTCGACCTTCATGACCACCACGATCGCGACGGCCACGGCGATGCTCGGCTGGATGCTCACCGAACGTATCCGCGACGGCAAGGCCACGACGCTGGGCGCGGCGTCGGGCATCGTCGCCGGGCTGGTCGCCATCACACCGTCCTGCTCATCGGTGAACGCCCTGGGCGCCTTGGTGGTCGGTTTGGTGGCCGGTGTGGTGTGCGCGCTGGCGTGTGGGCTGAAATTCAAGCTCGGCTTCGACGACTCGCTCGACGTGGTCGGGGTGCACCTGTTCGGTGGTCTGGCGGGCACGCTGCTGGTGGGTCTGCTTGCCGCCCCGGAAAGCCCGGCGATCAGTGGCGTGGCCGGGGTATCAAAGGGGTTGTTCTACGGCGGCGGTTGGGCCCAACTGGAACGGCAAGCCATCGGCGCGTTCAGCGTTCTCTTCTATTCTGGTCTGGTCACCCTGGTCCTGGCTTTGATCCTGAAATACACCATCGGGCTGCGGCTGGGCGCCGAGGAAGAAGTCTCGGGTATCGATGAGGCCGAGCACGCCGAGACCGGCTACGATTTCGCCGTACTCACCGCTTCGGGGGTTCCCCGTCCGGGCAGCCTGGAGGGCATCCGTAACGGCCAGGAGGAGCTAGTGGGCGAGAGAGTGGAGGCAGAGCGGAAATGAAGTTGATTACCGCGATCATCAAGCCGTTCACGCTCGACGACGTCAAGACAAGCCTCGAAGACGCGGGTGTCTTGGGGATGACCGTCAGCGAAGTCCAGGGCTACGGGCGGCAGAAGGGCCACACCGAGGTTTATCGCGGCGCCGAATACTCGGTCGATTTCGTGCCGAAGGTACGGATCGAAGTAGTCGTCGACGATTCCATCGTCGACAAGGTCGTGGACAGCATCGTGCGGGCGGCGCGCACCGGCAAGATCGGCGACGGCAAAGTGTGGGTGAGCCCTGTGGAAACCATTGTGCGGGTACGCACCGGTGAACGCGGACACGATGCGTTATGAGGCTAAACGCTCATTGCTGATTCAGCCTGGACGGGCGCCGACGGTATGAAACCAAGCCGACCCGACCCGTCCGGGGTATCTCGACTGGGGATCTGCGAAGCGGAAAGTGCTTGTGCGGCAGTCAATTTGGCTGCTGCGCGGCGAAGGCTGTTGTCCGGGGACCACCACGCGCTGAATGCGGCCGAGCTGCGGCAGGCGTTGCTGGATTTGCACGAGTCCTGGCTGGTCGCCAAGGCGGCCGAGATCGGGATTACCGACACCAGTGGCTTTGCCGTCGTCGGAATCGGCGGGTTGGGCCGCCGTGAGCTGCTGCCCTACTCGGACCTGGACCTGATGCTGGTGCATGACGGCAGGCCGCCCGATGTGCTGAGGAAGGTCGCCGATCGGCTGTGGTATCCGTTGTGGGACGCCAACATTCGGCTTGACCACAGCGTGCGGACGGTCGGTGAGGCGGTGGGCATCGCCGGTTCCGACATGACGGCCGCCCTGGGCATGCTGGAGGCACGCCACATCGCCGGCGAACAGCGGTTGTCGGCGGAGTTGATCGACGGCGTTCGGCGGCAGTGGCGCGGTGGAATTCGGTCCCGGATGGACGAGCTCGTCGAAATGACGCACGCCCGCTGGCTGCGTTTGGGCCGCGTCGCGCACCGGGCCGAGCCCGACCTCAAGTCGGGTCGCGGCGGCCTTCGCGACGTCCAATTGCTGAACGCGCTGGCGATCGCTCAGCTCATCGACCGCCGCGGGATGGGCCACCCGGACATGCCGGAGGGTTCACTGGACGCCGCGTATCTGACACTGCTCGACGTGCGCACCGAGCTGCACCGGGTGTCGGGCCGCGGACGCGATCAGCTGCTGGCCCAGTTCGCCGACGAGATCAGCGCGGCGTTGGGTGTGGGGGACCGATTTGCCTTGGCGCGCATGCTGTCAAACGCGGCCCGCACGATCAGTTACTACGCCGAAACCGGGCTGCGGACCGCCGCCAACGCGTTGCCGCGGCGCGGCATCGCGGCCTTGCGGCGGCGGCCGAAGCGGCGCCCCCTGGACGAGGGCGTCGTCGAGTATGCCGGAGAAATTGTGCTTGCCCGCGAGGCGCAACCCGAGCACGACCCCGGCCTGGTGCTACGAGTGGCCGCCGCGTCGGCTGACACCGGATTGCCCATCGGCGCCGCCACGCTGAGTCATTTGGCCAATAGCGTCCCCGACCTACCGATTCCTTGGCCGCGCGAGGCATTGGACGATCTGCTGGTCGTGCTTTCCGCCGGCCCCACCGCGGTGGCCACGATCGAAGCCCTCGACCGCACCGGCCTCTGGGGTCGGCTGTTGCCCGAATGGGAGCCCATCCGCGACCTTCCGCCGCGCGACGTCGCGCACAAGTGGACCGTGGACCGTCACGTGGTCGAGACCGCCGTGCAGGCTGCCCCGCTGACCACCCGTGTGGCGCGGCCCGACTTGCTTGCGCTTGGCGCGCTGCTGCACGACGTCGGCAAGGGGCGGGGCACCGATCACAGCATGCTCGGGGCCGAGTTGGCTATCCCCATCGGCAGGAGGCTGGGGCTCTCGCCCCCCGACATTGAGACCCTCTCCAAGCTCGTCCGCCATCACCTCCTGCTGCCCATAACGGCGACCCGAAGCGACCTGAAGGACCCGAAGACCATCGAGGCGGTGTGCGAGGCCCTGGGTGGGGATCCGCAATTGCTCGAAGTGCTGCACGCCCTGTCGGAGGCGGACTCGAAGGCCACCGGACCCGGCGTGTGGAGCGACTGGAAGGCCTCCCTGATCCAGGACCTGGTGCGGCGCTGTCGGATTCTGATGGCCGGTGAGCCGCTGCCGCAAGCCGAACCGATTGCGCCCCACTATCTTTCGCTGGCTGCCGACCGCGGAGTGCATCTGGTGATCGAGCCTGGCGACGGCGAGCGCATCGACGCCGTGATGGTTGCGCCGGACGAACGGGGATTGGTGTCGAAGGCCGCCGCCGTGCTGGCGCTGAACTCCCTGCGGGTCCATTCGGCGGCGGTCAACATTCACGAAGGTGTCGCGATCACCGAATTCGTGGTGTCACCGATTTTCGGTTCCCCGCCCGCGGCGGACCTGCTGCGTCAGCAGTTTGTCGGCGCCCTCGCGGGTGACATCGACGTCCTCGGCACGTTGGAGAAGCGCCACAGCGATGCCGCCGGTTCGGCGTCGGCCCAGGCCGGGGAGGTGCAGGCGGGTGTGCCCGTCACACGTTCGACCGCCCCGCCGCGCATCCTGTGGCTCGACAGCGCCGCACCGGATCAGCTTGTGGTCGAAGTCCGCGCCATGGATCGCATTGGCTTGCTCGCTCTCTTGGCCCGGGCGCTAGAGCTCGCCGGAGCGGACATCGTGTGGGCGAAGGTCAACACGTTCGGGTCGACGGCAGCCGATGTGTTCTGCGTGACGGTGCCGGATGGGTACGGCGGAGCCGGGTCGTCCGCCAAGGGCGATGACGGCGCGCGCGCCGCCGTGGAGCAACAGCTACTGGCGGTGTTGGGAGCGCCCGCGGTCGTCCTGCTCGACGAGCCGGCCGGGGATTAGCTCCACGCGGTCATTGCTCGGCGTTGAGCTTCCGCACGGCATCGATGCGGGCCTTGAGCTGGTCGCGGGTCGCGGCGGCGATCGGAGGCCCTCCGCAGCGGCGGCGGAGTTCGTTGTGGATCCACCCGTGCGGTTTGCCGGTGCGGTGGTGGGCGATCGAGACGAGGGTGTTGAGTTCGCGGCGCAGCTCGCGCAGTTGGCCATGCACCGACGCCGGGGCCTCTGATGTTGCCGCCGGCGCAGCCCCTTTCTGGAGCCGGGCCCGTTTCCGCAGCTGCTCGTCCTGGCGGCGGTGCAGCAGGGCGCGCATCTGCTCGGGGTCGAGCAACCCGGGGATGCCGAGGTAGTCGGCCTCCTCGTCGCTTCCGGCGGGGGTGGCGGTTCCGAACGAGGAACCGTCAAAGATCACCTGATCCAGTTCGGCGTCGGCCCCCAATGCGGTGAAGGTCTGCTGCGCCGCGCTCTTCTCGGTGTGCGTACGCGTCGCGGGATCGCCGACGAGGGGATCGTCGGCTTCGCGGTGCGGTTTGCCGAGCACGTGGTCGCGCTGGGCCTCCAACTCACTGGCCAGGTGGAGCAGGCCAGGCACCGACGGCAGGAAGATGCTTGCCGTTTCGCCCGGCCGGCGCGACCGCACGAACCGGCCGATGGCCTGCGCGAAGAACAGCGGAGTCGAGGCGCTGGTGGCGTAGATCCCCACCGAGAGCCGGGGTACGTCGACGCCTTCCGAGACCATGCGCACCGCGACCAGCCACCGGCTGGTTCCCGCGGCGAATTCGCTGATGCGGGCCGACGATCCGGGGTCGTCGGAGAGCACGATTGTGGGTGCTTCCGACGTCAGCTCGGTCAGCAGGCCGGCGTAGGCGCGGGCCGCGGTCTGGTCGGAGGCGATGATCATGCCCCCGGCGTCGGGCACGTGTGTGCGCAATTGGCGCAACCGCTGATCGGCGGCCGTGATCACGGCGGGCATCCACTCGCCGGCTGGGTCCAACGCCGTGCGCCACGCCCGTGCGGTCTGTTCGGGAGACAGCGGCTCGCCCAGTCGCGCCTCGTGCTCGTCGCCGGCGCTGTCCCGCCAGCGCGCCTGCCCCGAGTAGGCGAGAAACACCACCGGCCGGACCACGGCGTCCGCAAGGGCTTCGGCATAGCCGTAGCTGTGGTCGGCCTGCGAACGCATCAGCCCGTCGGCGTCAGGCGCGTACGTGACGAACGGGATTGGGCTGTCGTCGCTACGAAACGGCGTCCCCGTCAGGGCAAGCCGGCGCGCGGCGTCGCTGAAGGCCTCGCGGATGGCCTCACCCCACGCCTTGGCGTCGCCGCCGTGGTGGATCTCGTCGAAGATGACCAGGGTCGTGCGCTGCTCGGTGCGCACCCGATGCAGCGCGGGATGCGACGCCACCTGGGCGTAGGTGACCATGACGCCGTGATACTCCGGGGAGGTCTGGGGATTCGAGTTGTTGAATCTGGGATCCAGCGCCAGACCGTGCCGTTCGGCGGCCCGCGCCCACTGCACCTTGAGGTGATCGGTGGGCACGACGACGGTGACCTGCTCGACGGCGCGATGGCCAAGCAGTTCGGCCGCAACCCGCAGTGCGAACGTTGTCTTGCCGGATCCGGGGGTGGCCACGGCCAGGAAATCGCGCGGCTGAGCGGCAAGGTACTTCACCATCGCTCGGCGCTGCCAGCCCCGCAGCGGCTGCATCGACACAGACTCCCCCCGTAGATGTTCAGCCGCGGCGGCTCACGATGGCGCCGAAGCCGCGCCGGCTGTGAAATCTAGCATGCCAACGCTTTTCGGCCTTTTCGGCGCGGCCGCGCCATGAGTCCGTCGCGGCGGTCCGCCGCGCGCGGTTTACACCGTGCGCGTCAGTCGGTCTGCGAGCAGCTGGGCGAACCTTGCCGGATCCTCGAGCGCGCCGCCCTCGGCGAGAAGTGCTGTGCCGTATAACAATTCCGCGGTCTGGGCAAGGCGGGCTTTTTGAGCATCGTCGGTGCTGTCCTTGTGCGCTTCGCGCAGGCCGGTGATAAGCGGATGATTCGGATTGAGTTCGAGAGTCCGCTTCCCGACCGGAACTTCTTGCCCGGAGGCCCGGTAGATGCGCGCGAGGGCCGGTGTCATCCCGAAGGCGTCGGTGATCAGGCAGGCCGGCGACTCGGTCAGGCGGGTCGACAGCCGCACTTCCTTGACGTGCTCGCTCAGGGTCTCCTTCAACCACGTCAGCAGCTCGGCGAATTCCTTTTCCTGCTCCTCACGCTCGGCCTGGCTGGTGTCCTCTTCGGAGGCCAGGTCGACCTCGCCCTTGGCCACCGACTGCAGCGGCTTGCCGTCGAACTCGGTCACCGTTCCCACCCAGACCTCGTCGACCGGGTCGGTGAGCAGCAGGACCTCGTAACCCTTGGCCCTGAACGCCTCGAGGTGCGGGGACTTCAGGAGTTGCTGGCGCGTGTCGCCGGTGGCGTAGAAGATCTGCTTCTGACCGTCCTTCATCCGCTCGACGTACTCGGGCAGGGTGGTGGCTTCCTCGTCGCTGTGTGTCGAGGCGAACGAGGACACACGTAGGAGGGTGTCCTGATTGTCGAAATCCGACAGCAGGCCCTCCTTGAGGACCCGGCCGAACTGGGTCCAGAAGGTGCGATAGTCCTCCGGTCGCTCGGACTGCAGGTCCTTGATCGTCGAGAGGACCTTCTTGGTCAGGCGGCGACGGATCGCCTTGATCTGCCGATCCTGCTGCAGGATTTCGCGGGAGACGTTGAGCGACAGGTCCGCTGCATCGACCACGCCCTTGATGAAGCGCAGGTACTCGGGCATGAGCTGGTCGCAGTCGCCCATGATGAACACGCGCTTGACATACAGCTGGACGCCGGTGTGCGCGTCCCGGTTGAACAGGTCGAACGGGGCGTGTGACGGGATGAACAGCAGCGCCTGGTATTCGAAGGTGCCCTCCGCCTTGAGCGAGACGACCTCCAGCGGGTCGTCCCAGGCGTGCGCGATGTGTTTGTAGAACTCCTTGTACTCCTCGTCGGAGACCTCGTCTTTAGGCCTGGCCCAGAGGGCCTTCATCGAGTTGATGGTCTCGGTTTCGAGGGTGACGACGTCTTCGCCGCCTTCTTCTGGGGCCGGGGTACGTCGCTCGACCTCCATCCGGATGGGCCAGGCGATGAAGTCGGAGTATTTCTTGACCAGGTTCCTGATCTTCCACTCCGCTGTGTAGTCGTGCAGCTCGTCCTCGGCGTCTTCGGGCTTGAGGTGCAGGGTGACCGAGGTCCCCTGCGGGGCACCGTCGACGGATTCGATGGTGTAGGTGCCCTCGCCGCTGGATTCCCATCGGGTAGCTTCGCTCTCGCCGGCCTTGCGGGTGAGCAGCTGGACCTTATCGGCAACCATGAAACACGAGTAGAAGCCGATACCAAACTGACCGATCAGTTCCTCGGAGGCGGCCGCATTCTTGGCCTCTCGCAACTGCTGACGCAGCTCGGCGGTACCCGACTTGGCCAACGTGCCGATAAGATCCACGACCTCCGCCCGCGTCATGCCGATGCCGTTGTCGCGAACGGTCAGGGTGCGGGCGTCCTTGTCTGCGTCGATCTGGATGTGCAGATCGGAGGTGTCGACATCCAGATCCTGGTTCCGCAACGCCTCAAGCCGCAGCTTGTCCAGCGCATCGGAACTGTTCGAGATCAACTCCCGCAGAAATGAATCCTTGTTGGAGTAAACCGAGTGGACCATCAAATCCAGAAGCTGGCGTGCCTCCGCCTGAAACTCCAACTGCTCGACATGCGCACTCATGCGATTCCGTTCGACACCTATCTGTTGAATTGCCAAAACCCCCGGGCGTCGCGCGACCGAGGCTGTTGCTTGTTCGCAATCATTATCAGGTCGCCAAGTTCGGCTCGTCACTCCCCCCAGTTATCCGGAGCGGTCCGACTGGCTCACCAGCGACCGTGCACGAAGAGTAGCGGCACGTGATGCGCTTCGCTGGAGGACCCGCCGCGACGACTCCGCTACTTGCGCCGGCCTGCAGTCGGTGGTCCCAAAGTAGACGTGAACGTTTTAGGACGCGCGACACGAGAAGTGTCTTTCCGATGGGGGACGGTGGATCTCCGTAAGTCTCGTTATCCCTTGCAGGACAGGCACTTCCACTACCGTCCGGGTCAGAAGGGTGGTGGGTCGTCGTGGGTGTGGGGTGGGGCGGGACCGGGGTGGTTGGGGGGTTCGGTTAGCCGGGTGGTGTGGGCGACCGTGCGGGCGGCGCGGTTGTGGCGGCGTTCGGTGGCGATGCGGTGGGCGCGGTCTTGGGCGCGGGTGCGCCGGCGTTTGGGCATCATCGCGGTCCGGTGGGCGCAGTAGTCGTGCGGGGGGTCGGCTTCCGGTGCCGGCATACCGCCGACCGCGCGGCACAGGCTGGGGAACGGCAGCGCGCTGCCCGGGGTGGTGACATGGGTGTGCCCCGACGGTGAGGTGAAAATCAGGGTCCCGTCGCGTAGTTGCCGTTCCCGCCAGCCCCAAAAAGTTTTGACAAGGTGATGAGTTCTACATTTGCAGTTCAGGTTGGCCGCATGGGTGGGTCCACCCTGGGCGTAGGGGATCGAATGATCCACATCGCAGTGGATCGCGGGTTGGTCACAGCCCGGCCAGCGGCAGGTCAGATCCCGGCACCGCACAAAATCGGCCAACGCCTTCGACGGCACATACCCGGGCTCGGGTGGGGCATCGCCGGGGTGGATCAGCGCCACCAGTTTCGCGGTCTTGGCCAGCTCGGCGATCAGTTCGGGGGTGATCAGCCCATCGGCGTTCATCATCGAGGCCGGCGCCGAGCCGGTGCCCTCGAGGCTGGCGGGTTCGGCGATCACATGGATCACCACCGGGGCCGCGCCCGGGCGGGTGGCGGCCGCGCAGTCGGTGAGCCCGCAGCCACAGCCCAGCCGATCCGCCCCGGCGGCCAGCGCCCCCAGCGCGTCGGCGCGGCGCTGCTCGCGGGTGCGCGGATCGTGGGCACACACCGTGGCCGCCAACGCCGACAGCCGCTTGTCGAGTGCGTGGGCGTCGACGCTGTACAGGCTGCCGTCGATGCGCGAGAGGCCGTCTTGGTCCTGTCCGATCGAGATCTGCCGATCGGCCTGATACTCCTTACGCCGGCGCACCGCATCGGCATCCACCTTCGCCACGATCCTATCGACCGCCCCGGACAGCCGGGCGCTGGTCAGCGAGGGCCAGCGCGTCACATTGAGCGCCACCAACTCATCCACCGCCGCCAGCACCTCGGGGTCGACGATCAGATCGGTGCGATACACGATCGTGGCAAACGCCCGAAAGTCGATCTCGCCGGCCACAAACACCGCAGCGGTCTTGGGTAGCCGCTCACGCATCGCGCGGGCATAACGCAACCGGCCGGCGGCGCGCGCCTGACTGATCCGCAACGCCGCACCCACCTCGGCGGCCACCGCCTCCATGGTGTCGATCGCCCAGTCCTCGGTCTCCGAACACCGCGACAACCGATAGGCGAACAACTCCCCCACAGCCACCAGCTGCGCGGCGGCGGCCCGGTTCTCCGCCCGCGCGGCCGCACAAATCCGCTCTATCAGCCCCGCCGACTCCGCGGTGGTCGACGGATGGCGCCGCTCGACGTGCTCATCGAAACGGGCCACCACCTCCGGATCGAGCACTTGTTCGAACATACATTCGATAATAGCACGTCTTTCCGACCGCGTTGACTCATCAGAAATGCGCGCGAAAGATGACATGTGATGGGGACCCCCTCGGCTCAGACGCTCGTGATGTGGGCGTCAGAGAAATTTTTCAGGAGCTCGAGGAGGTCCCACTGATGACGATGGTAGGCGGTTTGGACGTGCATCGGCAGCAGATCACCTTCGATTATGTCGATGACGACGGGGTGGTGCATTGGGGTCAGATCCGTCCAGCGACGCGGAAAACATTGCGGGCCTGGCTGGCCGAGCACTGCCCGGATGGGGACGGCGAGTTTGGGTTGGAGGGCTGCACCGGGTGGCGGTATGTCAGCGAGGAGCTGGCCGCTGCGGGGGTGGGTGTGCATCTGGGGGATCCACCTTTACCGGGGGTCCCCAACACAGATAAGGGTGATTCGTTGCCTCACTGAAAATGCGCGCGTACGCCCAGTGGATGGGGTTGACGTTGGCCGAGCGCAGAGCAATCACCGAGACGACCGCGACCCGCTACCAGCTGGCGAGTAAGGGCGTTAAGAGCCGGATTCTCGACGAGTTGTGTGCGAACACCGGGTGGCACCGCAGCCATGCCCGCAAGGCGCTCAAAGCGGCGCTGCAACCCAAGATCGTCACCCCGCGCAATCCGCGGTCCGTGAAGTACGGGCCCGATGTCATTGCGGCACTGACGCTCTGCTGGACAGTGCTCGGAATGCCCGCCGGCAAACGGTTAGCGCCGATGCTCGGCGAACTGGTGGTCGTGCTGCGTCATTTCGGGGAGCTGGTCATCGATGAGGACACCGCCGAACTACTGGTGTCGATGTCGGCGGCCACCATCGATCGCCGCCTGGCCGGTGAGCGAGCCAAACACCGTAAGGGGCGTGTGGGCACCAAGCCGGGATCGCTGCTCAAAAGTCAGATCCCGGTGCGCACCTGGGCAGAATGGGACGACGCCCGACCCGGGTTCGTCGAGATCGACACGGTCTTTCACGACGGCGGCAATCGCGGTGGGGGCCATGCCTTCACGCTGACGGTCACCGACATCGCCACCGGCTGGACCGAGAATCGCTCACTGCCTGACAGGGCCGCCAAGACCGTGTTGGCCGCCCTCAATGACATCGCCCGCAGGATGCCGTTCCCGATCCTGGGGAGTTCAAGAACACGCGGCGCGGCGCTAGCACTCACCACGGGGCTCGACGGTGGTGACCCGCTGCGCCCCGCTGCGCGGCGCTGGCACTCACCACGGGGCTTGATGGTGGTGAGCTGCTGCGCCCCGCTACGCGGCGCTGGCACTCACCACGGGGCTCGACGGTGGTGACCCGCTGCGCCCCGCTGCGCGGCGCTGGCACTCACCACGGGGCTTGATGGTGGTGAGCTGCTGCGCCCCGCTACGCG
The DNA here is from genome assembly GCF_010731535.1 of Mycobacterium lacus. Classification (NCBI taxonomy): domain Bacteria; kingdom Bacillati; phylum Actinomycetota; class Actinomycetes; order Mycobacteriales; family Mycobacteriaceae; genus Mycobacterium; species Mycobacterium lacus. The sequence continues at coordinate 3,018,204 of NZ_AP022581.1, read as the reverse complement.
GCGCTGGCACTCACCACGGGGCTTGATGGTGGTGAGCTGCTGCGCCGCTACGCGGCGCTGGCACTCACCACGGGCTTGATGGTGGTGAGCTGCTGCGCTGCTACGCGGCGCTGGCACTCACCACGGGGCTTGATGGTGGTGAGCTGCTGCGCCCCGCTACGCGGCGCTGGCACTCACCACGGGGCTTGATGGTGGTGAGCTGCTGCGCCCCGCTACGCGGCGCTGGCACTCACCACTAGGCTGGCGGGCGTGTTTGAAACGCTGTCCGACCGGTTGACCGCTGCCCTGCAGGGGCTGCGCGGCAGGGGCCGCCTGACCGACGCCGATATCGAAGCCACCACCCGCGAAATCCGGCTGGCGCTACTGGAAGCCGACGTTTCGCTGCCCGTGGTGCGGGCGTTCGTCCACCGGATCAAAGAACGTGCCAGGGGCGCCGAGGTGTCCGGCGCCCTCAACCCGGCGCAACAGGTCGTCAAGATCGTCAACGAAGAACTGATCGGCATCCTCGGCGGGCAGACCCGCGAGATGGCGTTCGCGAAGACACCGCCGACGGTGATCATGCTCGCCGGCTTACAGGGCTCCGGTAAGACGACGCTGGCCGGGAAGTTGGCGTCACGGCTCCGCAATCAGGGGCACACGCCACTTCTGGTGGCCTGTGACCTGCAGCGGCCGGCGGCGGTGAACCAGCTGCAGGTTGTCGGCGAGCGTGCCGGTGTGCCGGTGTTCGCGCCGCATCCCGGAGCCTCGCCCGAGTCGGGTCCCGGCGACCCGGTCGCCGTCGCGTCGGCAGGGCTTGCCGAGGCCCGGGCCAAACACTTCGACGTCGTCATCGTCGACACAGCGGGTCGGCTGGGCATCGACGAGGAGCTCATGACCCAGGCCGCGGCCATCCGGGATGCCGTCGAGCCCGATGAGGTGCTCTTCGTCCTCGACGCGATGATCGGCCAAGACGCCGTCGCCACGGCTCAAGCCTTCGGCGAGGGCGTCGGTTTCACCGGTGTGGTGTTGACCAAGCTCGACGGTGACGCCCGCGGTGGGGCGGCGTTGTCGGTCCGCGAAGTGACCGGTGTGCCAATCCTTTTCGCCTCCACGGGCGAAAAGCTGGAGGACTTCGACGTCTTCCACCCGGACCGGATGGCCAGCCGCATCCTGGGCATGGGCGATGTGCTGAGCCTGATCGAGCAGGCCGAGCAGGTCTTCGACCAGCGGCAGGCCGAGGAAGCCGCCGCCAAGATCGGGGCCGGTGAGCTGACTCTGGAAGATTTTCTCGAGCAGATGCTCGCCGTCCGCAAGATGGGCCCGATCGGCAACCTGCTGGGCATGCTGCCCGGCGCGGGCCAGATGAAGGAAGCGCTGGCCGAAGTCGACGACAAACAGCTCGACCGGGTGCAGGCCATCATTCGCGGGATGACGCCCGAAGAGCGGGCCGACCCCAAGATCATCAACGCGTCGCGGCGGCTGCGCATCGCCAACGGCTCGGGTGTCACGGTGTCCGAGGTCAACCAACTGGTGGACCGCTTTTTCGAGGCCCGCAAGGTGATGTCGTCGATGCTGGGCGGCATGGGCATTCCCGGTCTGGGCCGCAAGTCCGCGACACGAAAGTCTAAGGGAGCCAAAGGAAAAGCCGGCAAGAAGGGCAAGAAGGGTGGACGGGGTCCGACGCCGCCCAAGGTTAAGAGCCCGTTCGGGGCCGGCATGGCGGGCATGGCCGGCCTACCCGGGGGGTTCCCCGATCTGTCGCAGATGCCGGAAGGTCTCAACGAGTTGCCGCCCGGGCTGGCCGATTTCGATCTGTCCAAGCTGAAGTTCCCGGGCAAGAAGTAGTCGCGTCGTGCGTTTGCACGTGCGCGGGTTGCGGCTGCCCGACGAGACCACGACCGAACTGTGGATCGTCGACGGACGCATCAGCGCCGAACCGGTCGCCGGGGCCGACACCGTTTTCGACGGTGGCTGGATCCTGCCCGGGCTGGTCGATGCGCACTGCCACGTCGGGCTCGGACGTCACGGCGCGATCGAACTCGACGAGGCGATCGCCCAGGCCGAGACGGAACGCGACGTCGGCGCGCTGCTATTGCGCGACTGCGGCGTGCCAACCGACACCCGCAGCCTCGACGACCGCGCCGACCTACCCCGCATCATCCGGGCCGGGCGGCATCTTGCCAGACCCAAGCGCTACATCTCCGGCTTCGCGGTCGAGCTCGAGGACGAGTCGCAGCTGCCGGCAGCCGTTGCCGAGCAGGCGGCGCGCGGTGACGGCTGGGTCAAGCTGGTCGGTGACTGGATCGACCGCCAAGTCGGCGATCTCGCTCCGCTGTGGTCCGACGATGTGCTCAAGGCCGCGGTCAATACGGCACACGACCACGGGGCCCGGGTCACCGCGCATGTCTTCGGCGAGGACGCGCTGCCCGGCCTGATCAAGGCCGGCATCGATTGCATCGAGCACGGCACCGGGCTCACCGACGACACCATCGAGCTGATGCTCGAACACGGCACCGCGTTGGTCCCGACGCTGATCAACCTGGAAAACTTCCCCGGCATCGCCGACTCGGCCGCGCGCTATCCGACCTACGCCGCCCATATGCGCGACCTGCATGACCGCGGCTATCGGCGGGTGGCCGCGGCGCGGGAGGCGGGTGTGCGGATGTACGCCGGCAGCGACGCCGGCAGCATGGTCGCGCATGGGCGGATCGCCGACGAGGTCGAGGCCCTCAAGGCCATCGGGATGAACCCCACCGACGCGTTGGGTGCGGCGTGCTGGGACGCCCGGCGCTGGCTGGGCCGCCCAGCCCTGGATCCAGGGGCATCGGCGGACCTGTTGTGCTACGTCGACGACCCACGCCGGGGTCCCGGCGTGCTGAATCGTCCCGATCTGGTGGTCCTGCGCGGCACGGTGTTTCGGCCCAATTGTTAGCCGCGCGGCCGGGCCCGAACGTGGTTACTATCGCGAAATGGCGTTGGCCACTGGAACGAGCTTTGCCGGTTACACCGTGGTGCGGAGGCTGGGTTCCGGCAGGACCGGAGACGTCTACCTCGTCCAGCGGACCGATTCGCCGGGCTGGCAGGCATTGAAGGTTCTTCCGCTGGCGATGTCGGCGGACGACGAATTCCGCCGCCGGTTTCACCAGGAGACGCCGATCGTCGCAAACCTCTATCATCCGCACATCGTCGAGGTGCATGACCGCGGCGAGTTCGACGGACAGCTGTGGGTCGCGATGGACTACGTCAACGGCGTCAACGGCGAGCAGCTCATGGCCGATCGATTCCCGGCGGTTCTACCGGCCGGTGAGGTGCTCGCGATCATCACGGCAACGGCGGCAGCGCTCGACTATGCCCACCAGCGCGGACTACTGCATCGCGACGTCAAACCCGCCAACATCCTGCTAACCGGACCCGGGGACGGCGAACAACGGATTCTGTTGACCGACTTCGGGATAGCCCGCCGACCGGATGGCGCCGTCGCCTACGCCGCGCCCGAACAGCTGATGGGTGCCGCCGTCGACGGGCGCGCCGACCAATACGCGTTGGCTGCCACCGCATTTCACCTGTTGACCAGCGCGCGGCCGGTCGAACGTTCCGGGCCGCCGCGACTCAGCGACCAGCGCCCGGAGCTGGCACGCCTCGATGGGCTGTTCGCCAGGGCACTCGCCAAAAGGCCCGCGGACCGGTTCGGGAGCTGTCGAGAGTTCGCCGAGGCGGTCAACCGGCAAGCTGGCGTCGGCGGCGGTGATCGCAGTCCCGAGGCCGTCTTCGTGGTCGACTACCCGGCTTACGAGTGGCCCGGCGCCGACGACGCCGGCGACACCGAATCGGCCCCCGAGCCGCTACTCCATGCCCCGGGCACGTCGAAACGACGCGGCACGATCCTGCAGTCGGCGGCTTCCGCGTTGGCGCGGCGCCTGGACAGCTTCTCCACCCCGGCCAAGGTGCCGACTAAGGCGTCATCAGCGGTCGGCGCCGGGCCGCCGTCCTCCCCGCCGAAGCGCCGCGCGCCGCGCTCGATCCTGTTCGCGAGCGCAGCGGCGGTCCTGCTGGTCGGGCTGGTCGCCTTGGGTGTCGTGATCGGGCGCGAGACCGACAGGGCGTCCACCCGGGCAGCCAACCCGACGACGAGCGCCCCGCCCGCGGCCGGCACGCCGACGACCAGCGCCCCGGTCGCCGCGCCTGTTCCGCTCGATGGCACCTACCGCATCGAGGTCGAACGCTCGAAGCAGACGTTCGATTACACGCCCAACCCGCAACCACCCGACGTGAGCACCTGGTGGGCTTTCCGTTCGTCGTGCACGCCGACGACCTGTGTTGCCACCGGAACGCTGCTCGACGACAACGACCACACGCGGGCAAAGCCGGACGGCGGCCGCCCGATCATCCTCGACTTCACCGACGGTCGTTGGCAGTCCCGCCCGGAAACGGTGGTCTTCCCCTGCGTCGGACCAAACGGGGAAGCAAAGACCCAGACCACGCTGCAGGCACTGTCCTTGCGTCTGCAGCCCCAGCACGAGCTGGTCGGTGAGATGACGGTCACCGTGCAAACCAACGAATGCGGCCAGCAAGGAGCCGTCGTCCGGATTCCCGCGGTGGCGACCCGCAGCGGGGACGTGCCGCCGGCGGTCAACGTGCCAGATCCGGGAACGATGACGCCCGCCCCAACGTCGCCGACCACAACGGCTTCGGGGCCCGGTCGCTGATCCGGTCATCGCTCACACCCCCTTGACCTGCGTATCTGTCGCGGCGGCGGGTTCGCAGGTAGAAAAGATTGCGAGCGCTCGCTATCTCTGTTACCGTCGTCGCAACTCGGGCGACCCGGAGGGCGCAGTGACGTACGACGTGATCATTCGCGACGGATTGTGGTTCGACGGCACGGGCAACGCCCCGCTAGTCCGGACCCTGGGTATTCGCGACGGCGTGGTGGCCACGGTGGCTAACCCCTCGGAGCGGCCGCTCGAGGAGACCGGCTGCCCACAGCTGATCGACGCGGCGGGCAAGTGGATCGTGCCGGGCTTCATCGACGTGCACACCCACTACGACGCCGAGGTGCTGCTGGATCCCGGCCTGCGCGAGTCGGTGCGCCACGGTGTCACCACGGTGTTGCTGGGCAACTGCTCGCTGTCGACGGTCTACGCGAACTCCGAGGATGCCGCCGATCTGTTCAGCCGGGTCGAGGCGGTGCCGCGGGAATACGTCCTTGGCGCCCTGGACGCCGCCAAGACCGAAAAGGCATGGTCGACGGCCGCCGAATACGTCGAGGCGATCGACGCCCTGCCGCTGGGGCCGAATGTGGGCTCGCTGCTTGGTCATTCGGATTTGCGAGCCGCGGTGCTGGGACTTGATCGCGCCACCGACGACACCGTGCGGCCCACCGACGCCGAACTGGAGCGGATGGCGACATTGCTCGATGACGCGCTCGATGCCGGGGTGCTCGGCATGTCGGGGATGGATGCGGCGATCGACAAGCTCGACGGCGACCGCTTCCGGTCGCGTGCGCTGCCGTCCACCTTCGCGACGTGGCGGGAACGGCGCAGGCTGATCGAGGTATTGCGCAAGCGCGGCCGGATCCTGCAGAGCGCACCCGACGTCGACAACCCGGCGTCGGCCCTGATGTTTTTCCTGTCCAGCAGCCGGATACTCAACCGCGGCAAGGGAGTTCGGATGAGTATGCTGGTGTCCGCCGACGCCAAGTCGATGCCCCTTGCGGTGTACGTCTTTGGGCTCGGCACCCGCATTCTCAACAAGCTTCTGCGCTCGAGCGTGCGTTTCCAGCATCTGCCGGTCCCGTTCGAGTTGTATTCCGACGGAATCGATCTGCCCGTCTTCGAAGAGTTCGGCGCCGGAACGGCGGCCCTTCATCTGCGCGAACAGCTGCAGCGCAACGAGTTGCTGGCCGACACGTCCTACCGCCGCTGGTTTCGCCGTGAGTTCGACCGGATCAAGCTTGGACCTTCGTTGTGGCACCGCGACTTCCACGACGCGGTGATCGTCGAATGCCCCGATAAGTCGTTGATCGGCAAGAGCTTTGGCGCAATCGCCGACGCGCGAGGGCTGCACCCGCTCGACGCATTCCTTGACGTGTTGGTGGAAAATGGTGAGCGCAACGTGCGGTGGACAACCACCGTCGCCAACCACCGGCCCAAGCAGCTCAACAAACTCGCCGCGGAATCGAGCATCCACATGGGTTTCTCCGATGCCGGCGCCCACCTGCGAAACATGGCGTTCTACAACTTCGGCCTTCGGCTGCTCAAGCGCGCGCGGGATGCCGACCGGGCCGGAACGCCGTTCTTGTCCGTGCAACGGGCGGTGCACCGCCTCACCGGCGAGCTGGCCGACTGGTTCGGCATCGACGCCGGAACGTTGCGGGAGGGCGACCGCGCGGACTTCGCGGTGATCGACCCCGCCCACCTGGACGAGTCCGTCGACGGCTATTACGAGGAGGAGGTCCCCTTCTACGGCGGCTTGCGGCGCATGGTCAACCGCAACGATGCGACTGTCGTCGCGACGGGAGTGGGCGGCGCCGTCGTCTTCCGCGGAGGCCAATTCGGAGGCCGATTCCGCGAGGGCTACGGCCAAACCGTGAAGTCGGGCCGGTACCTGCGGGCGGGCGAGCGGCACCGGGGCGTGAGGGCCCTGGGAGTCGGGGCCTGAATGGCCAGGACCCAGCGGCAACGCCGCGAAGAAACCGTCGCACGGCTGATCGAGGCCGGCATCGCCACCATCAGCGAGGTCGGATACGCCCGGGCCTCCGCCGCGGTGATCACCAAGCGCGCGGGGATGTCCGTCGGCGCGCTGTTCCGCCATTTCGAAACGATGGGCGACTTCATGGCGGCCACCGCATCGGAGGTGTTGCGCCGTCAGCTGGAGGCGTTCACCAAGCGAGTCGCTGATATACCCGCCGACCGGTCGGCGCTGGAGGCGGTGCTGACAATCCAGCGGGACCTCACCAGCAGCCCCACCAACGCGGTCCTGTACGAACTGCTGATCGCTGGCCGCACCGACGAGAAGCTCCACGCGCACCTGCAGAATGTGTTCGGGCGGTACAGCGCCAAGATCCACGACGCCGCACGCGCACTGCCCGGGGCCGCGAACTTCAGCGGGGCAGACGGCTTCGCCGAGGAGGCATTCCCGGTTCTGGTGGCCCTATTGACGAACGTGTTCGACGGGGCCGCCCTCGTGCGAGGGTTGCTGCCGGACTTCGACATCGAGGATCGACGGATTCAGCTGCTCGCGGCGATACTGACCGCGGCATGGCGCGATTTTTCCGCCCGGGCCGCACCTTCAACAGCCCTCGATGGACCCCCGACGTGAGTCGGGTTGCCCGCAGTGAACCACTTGACGAGAACCACGGGGGGTACCGGCGATGGTGAGGAGCATCATGACGCGATCGTGCTCCCACCCCCGTGATCGCAATGTGCCGGCCGTTCCACGCGGCCGTCGGGGTCAATCTCAACCATGGAGCCGCCATCATGGACACCGCTTTCTGGGTCGTGACGCTGTCGGCATCCCTGTGGTCGCTGCATGCCCTATTCGTCGGTCCGGCCGGAGAGCCTGGCATGCGCGACGACTTCGAACTGATCATCACGCCCAGCAATGGCGCGGGCAACACCCATCTCGGAATCTACTTCGGAGTGGCGGCAGCGACGTTGTCCGTCCTGGCCCACCGCTATCCCGATGCGACCCAACGATGGGCATCTGAGTGCGGGTTGGGCGCAAACCCTTGCGTGCCACGGAATTTTGGAGTCTGACTGTGGAGCTTTATCAGCTGCGTTACTTCCAGACGGTCGCCGAGGTCGGCACGCTGCGCGACGCCGCCGAGAAGTTGGCGGTGTCGCAATCGGCCGTCAGCCGGGCCATCGCCATGCTCGAATCCGAGATCGGGGTCGAGCTGTTCACCCGGCGCGGCCGGGCCAACGAACTCAACCGGTTCGGGCGGGCGTTCCTGCGCGCGAGCCGAAGCGCGCACCACAGCCTCGAGACCGCCGTGTCCGACGTGCGCCAACTCGCCGGCGCCGACGCCGGCACGGTGGCCCTGGGATTCCTCATGTCGCTGGGCGCGGCCACGGTGCCCCGGCTGATCCGCCGTCATCATGACCGCCACCCCGCGGCCCGATTCGAGCTGCGCCAGCGCTCCGGACCCGTACTGGTCAACGATCTCACCAGCGGCGCCATCGACGTCTGCCTTAGCTACCGCGTGACATTCGACGAATCACCCGGGTGAAATGGCATCCGTTGTTCACCCAACCGCTTTATGCCGTGGTCGATCCGGAGCATCCGTTGGCTCACCGGGAGGTGATCGGCTTCGAAGAGCTTGCCGGACAACCGTTTGTGGCCCTGGACCGCAATCACACGCTGCGCAGGATCTTCGACGACGCCTGCGAGCGTCATGGCATCAGGCCCACGATCGCCTTCGAGGGCGCCGACATCTGCACGTTGCGCGGCCTGATCGGGGCGGGGTTGGGGGTGGGTGTGCTGCCCAGGGCGGCCACACCGCCGCCGGACATCGTCGAGATCGCCGTCGACGACACGCAGCTGGTCCGGCCCATCGCGGTCGGCTGGATGACCAACCGGTATCTGCCGCCGTCGGCCGCCGCGTTCCGTGACACCGTGATCGCGTCCTGCGGCCTGCCGGAACACGATTTCAAGTCAGCCGCGCGGCGTATCGCGGGCTGAATCTATCGCCTATCCCGGCCCTATCGCGCTTGTAGCCCGTCACAGCGAGCCGATGCTGGCTTGCGGGTTGAGGGCGAAACCCCAGTCGAACAGGCTCGCAGCCTGATCCCAGTATGTCGGTCCGCCCTGTTGGATCAGCCCGTACATCATCGCGATCACCAGCCGGCGGCCACCGCGGGCGGCGGCGCCGACGAACGTCTTACGCGCCGCGTTGGTGAAGCCCGTCTTGCCGCCGATCGCGCCCGGATACCGCTGCAGCAGTTCGTCCTGGTTGACGATCGGTTGGTCACCGTTGTCACCGGGGAACATCGCCGACGGCTCGGCGGTGATCTGCGCGAAGACCGGATTGGCCATAGCGGCCCGGAAGACGACCGCCAGGTCGTGCGCGGTGGACGCCCCGGAGCCACCGGGTCCGTCCAGACCGGACGGTGTCGCCGCGTAGGTATTGGCAGCCCCCAGGGCCGCGGCCTTGGCGTTCATCTTGGCGACGGTGGCGTCCTGGCCACCCAGCATGTGCGCCAGCGTGTTCGCGGCGTCGTTGCCCGAAACCAGTAGCAGCCCGTCGAGCAGTTGGCGTGCGGTGTAGGTGCGGCCCGGCTTGACGCCGACGCAGTTGCACTCCACCTGGGTGTCGGCGACGTCGGCGACGACGGTCGAGTTCAGGTCCAGCTCGTCGAGGGCGACCAGCGCCAACAGCACCTTAATGGTGCTCGCGGGCGGGTGGGCCACGTTCTGGTCGCGGCCGGCCAGCACCTGACCGCTGTCGAGATCGGCCACGATCCAGGTCTGGGCCGGGCCGTCGGGGATGGGCGTCGAACCGGCAGGCTGTGCGTCGCTGTCGGCGGTCGCGATCGGAAGGGCGGTGCCCATACCGCAGGCACCGACGGTGAGCAGCACGGTGGCCGCCGCCATGAGCTTTCGCATGGGCGCCCAGTTTAACTTTCCTGCCGCCCAGCGCACCCTCGGTGTTTGAATCGAGCCATGTTGAGCCTCGCTGAAATCTCGGACCGCCTGGAAATACAGCAGCTGCTGGTGGACTACTCCACCGCGATCGACCTGCGCCGATTCGACGACCTCGACAACGTGTTCACGCCCGATGCCTACATCGACTACCGGGCGTTGGGAGGCATCGACGGCCCGTATCCGGAAGTGAAGCGGTGGCTGTCGCAGGTGCTGCCCAACTTTCCGATGTATGCGCACATGCTCGGTAACTTCTCGGTGTGCATCGACGGGGCTACCGCGTCGTCGCGGGTGATCTGCTTCAACCCGATGGTGCTCGGGGGCGACCCACCCAAGAACACGGAACAGGTGCTGTTCTGCGGGCTGTGGTATGACGACGAGTTTGTGCGCACGCCCGAGGGGTGGCGGATGACCCGGCGGGTCGAAACCAAATGCTTTCAGAAGGTGATGTAACGCCGGCAGCGAATTTCTCCTGGAGGATTGAGTTCTGGCACAATAGGCGGCTGTCCGCCGGGCGACTACGCGCTTTTTCGGATGCTGCCCGGTGGTCACACACGCGAGGCAAAACCGGATCCGGGCATCCCGCCTAGGTCGCTGAATTGCAGCGTGACGCACACAGGAGAAATCGCTCAACCATGGCTGTGAAGATCAAGCTCACTCGGCTTGGCAAGATCCGCAATCCCCAGTACCGCATCGCCGTCGCCGACGCGCGCACCCGCCGCGACGGCCGCTCCATCGAGGTGATCGGCCGTTACCACCCGAAGGAAGAGCCGAGCCTCATCGAGATCAACTCCGAGCGCGCCCAGTACTGGCTTTCCGTGGGTGCGCAGCCCACCGAACCAGTGCTTAAGTTGCTGAAGATCACGGGCGACTGGCAGAAGTTCAAGGGCCTGCCGGGTGCCGAGGGCCGGCTCAAGGTTGCCCCGGCCAAGCCGAGCAAGCTCGAGTTGTTCAACGCCGCGCTCGCCGCCGCCGACGGCGCGCCCACCACCGAGGCTGCGAAGCCGAAGAAAAAGGCCCCGGCCAAGAAGGCCGCCAAGACTGCCGAGGCTACGGAAGAGGCCCCGAAGGAAGCCCCCGCCGACGCCCCTGAAGAAACCGCCGCTGAGGCGGGCCCGGAAGCCGAGCAGGCCGAGACGCCGCCCGGGGGTGGCGAGCAGTCCGGGCCGACCGCCTCGTCTACGGAAAGCTGACAGGCGCCATGAGTACGGTCGTCGTCGACGCTGTTGAACACCTGGTCCGTGGGATCGTCGACAACCCGGACGATGTCCGGGTGGACCTGGTAACCAGTCGGCGTGGGCGAACTGTCGAGGTCCATGTTCATCCCGATGACCTGGGCAAGGTGATCGGTCGCGGGGGCCGTACCGCGACCGCGTTGCGAACGCTGGTTGCCGGTATCGGTGGCCGGGGTATTCGAGTGGACGTGGTGGACACCGACCAGTAATCAGCGTGCCCGCTCGCCTGTCGGGCATGAGCGGTAGCGACTCGGGGATCGAGATGGAGCTGGTAATCGGGCGCGTGGTGAAGGCGCACGGCGTCACCGGCGAAGTCGTCGTCGAGATCCGCACCGACGATCCGGATGCCCGGTTTGCGCCGGGTACGACGTTGCGCGCGAAGATGCCACGCGACGGCGGTCAACAACGGCGCTATGTCGTGGACAGCGTGCGCGACCATGGTGGACGGCTGCTGGTGCGCCTGGCCGGAGTGGCGGACCGCGACGCCGCCGACGCGCTGCGCGGCAGCTTGTTCGTCATCGACTCCGATGACCTGCCGCCGATCGATGAGCCGGACACCTTCTACGACCACCAGCTGGAAGGCCTTCAGGTCCGGACGACGACGGGGGAGCGTGTTGGGGTCGTTGCCGAGGTGCTGCACACCGCGGCCGGTGAGTTACTGGCGGTCCGGCGCGAATCCGGCCTCCCGACTCCGGAAGTGCTGGTGCCGTTCGTCAGCGCGATCGTCACGTCGGTGTCGTTGGATGACGGCACCGTGGAGATCGATCCGCCCGCCGGCCTGCTGGATCTGACGTAGCGGGCGCATTGACATGAGGATTGAAGTCGTCACAATCTTCCCGGCCTACCTAGAGCCGTTGCGACAATCGTTGCCGGGCAAGGCGATTGCGTCGGGCGTGGTCGACTTGCGGGTGCACGACCTGCGACGCTGGACCCACGACGTGCACCACTCGGTGGACGACGCGCCCTACGGCGGCGGTCCGGGGATGGTGATGAAAGCTCCGGTGTGGGGCGAGGCGCTCGACGAAATCTGTTCCGGCGAAACGCTGTTGGTTGTGCCCACACCCGCCGGTGCGCTGTTCACCCAAGCCACCGCGCAGCGCTGGAGCACCGAAACGCACCTCGTGTTCGCCTGCGGCCGCTACGAGGGCATCGACCAGCGGGTGGTCGACGATGCCGCCCGCCGGATGCGCGTCGAAGAGGTCTCGATCGGTGACTACGTGTTGCCCGGTGGGGAGTCGGCGGCCATGGTGATGATCGAGGCCGTGCTACGGTTGCTGGCCGGCGTGCTCGGCAATCCTGCTTCGCACCACGATGATTCGCACTCGCCGGGCCTGGATCGGCTGCTGGAGGGGCCAAGCTATACCCGGCCGCCGAGCTGGCGGGGCCTCGACGTTCCGGAGGTGCTGCTATCCGGTGATCACGCCCGAATCGCCGCCTGGCGTCGGGAGATCTCGCTGCGCCGCACTCGTGAACGCCGCCCCGAGCTGCTGGACTAAACCGAAGTTGCGACTGTTGGGTTAGGTGATTTCTTGGGTTTACCTGGGGTTTTGCCGGTTCGGGTGGGTGTTTGTTCTGGCTACGCGGCGATGGTGAGGGGAATGGTGGTGTCGATGAGGTCGAAGGCGCGGCGTTGGTCGGGGGTGGGTTCGGTGAGTTTGTCGATTTCGATGTCGGTGTCGTGGTAGCGGATGCGGTCGCGGGTGAGGGTGCCGAGATGGTCGAGCAGGCCGCGGAAGCTGCGTAGCGGGTTGCCGTCGGCGTCGTGTTTTGTCGAGGCTTTCGCGTTGGCGGCGGCGGAGCGTTGCGCGGGCGCGACCGGGTTGTCGCGCGCCGGTGGTGTTTCGTCGGTGAAGGTCAGCGGCGCCCAGGCCTTGCGTAGGTGCCAGACGAGGTAGCAGGCCAGCAGGCAGATCAGCACGTGCGCGCGCACGCGCTGATCGAGACGGTGATAGATGGGTCGCAGATCCAGGTCGTCGGCTTTGATGATGCGAAAGTCGCGTTCGATATTGGCCAGGTTCTTGTAGCCGGCGACGACGCCGGCCGCATCGAGGGTGTCGGGGTCAACGCTGGTGCGTAGCACGTAGATGCCATCCAGGGCGGCTTCGGCGTCGATGGCCGCCTGGTTGCGTGCGAAGGTGAAGCTGGTGTCGGTGATGGTGGTGACAAAGTGCTTGTCCACCTTGTATTTTCCGCTGACTTTGCCGAGGGCTTTGCCGATCTCGGCGGCGCCGGACAAGGTGCCGCGGTCCACCCGGTCCTTGATCCGGGCGAGCTCTTTGTCGGTGGCGTCCAGTAGATCGCGGCGTTTGCGGGCACGCTCGGCCGCCAGAGCGGGGTTGCGGCAGGCGATGAGCCGTTCGTCGGGGTAGTCGGGGTGGACGATCTCGGCCAGGTCCTGGGTGTCGAACAGGGTCATCTGCAGTGGCCCGTCGTCACGGGCGAGTTTGGCGATCGCCGGTGCCCGCAGCGCGGTGATCCACCCGAAATCGGTTGGGGCGTCGGGGTTGTCGTTGAGTTCGCGCAGCATGCCGATGCGCGCGGAGGTGATCATGCCGCGATCACCCACCAGCACCAGGTCGGTGAGGCCGAAGGTGGCGGGCAGTTCGGCGACGATCTCGGTGAACGCGACCGGGTCGGCGGTATCCCCGCGCACCACCCGCACCGCCACCGGCCGTCCGCCGGGGTCGGTGAGCACCCCGTACTCGATCTGCGCGCAGCCCTTCTTGCCGTCGCGGGAATACCCGTGCGCGGCCAGCTCACAACACCGCCCGGTCACCCACGAACTGGTCAGGTCAAACAACGCCATCCGATGCGGGTTTGCTTGCGGGCTCAGGTGTTTGGCGGCCAGTTTGCGCTCGATCGCATCTTGGCGGTGCGCCAGCCAGTCCATCGCCGCGTAGATCTCGTCGGTCGACGCCCCCGCCACGTCCAGATCGACACCCAACGTGGTATCGGGCCACCGTGACAGGGTGGACAGCTTGGACGCTGGGCGGATCACCCGCGAGATGATCAACGCGAACACCACATCGCGTGACCGGCAGGCCGGGCCCAGCAGCGCGGGAAACCCGAGCCGATGCGCCATCGCCGACACCGCGGCCACATGCCCGTGCGGCAGCGAGCGGGTCTTGGTGAACTCGCTGCCCGCCGGGATCAGGGCCTGCCCCTTCAGCGTCGCCTCCAGCGCGGTGATCGAGGCCGCCGGCAGCATCGACAGGTTGGCCACCGTCTCGTTCCGCACTTTGGCGCCGTCGCGAAACGTGCGGCGCAGATACACCGATTCGTAGTCACGCCGCCGCCCCTGCTTATCCACATGAGTCTTCTTGACTCTGACTACGTGGACTTTCCCCATGTTGCGCGGCATACCAAGCATCGTAACCGACCTACCGCGACGATCATCAACACAACACACCAGTATTCTGACTACAAACACCAGGGCTTCAACACCCGAAACGTCAGGTCACATCACACTTCCGCGTCAGAACCCGTCGCAACTTCGGACTAAAGGACCGGCGAGAAGACGCAAAAGCACCCTGAATTGGGCCAGTTTGGGGGCTTTTGCGGCCGCTCGCGAGCCAGTGGCGCCGGTCAGATTCGACCGTTGGGAAATATGGTCTTGACCGCTTGGGTGATTGTCGCCCGCGCGGTGGCGTCGTCGGAGGGTTGCAGCGACTCGATCACCATGATGTAGCGGCGGTCCGCCCCGATCACCCCGGTCGACAGGTGCATCCAGTCGTTGCCGATGCAGCACATCCAGCCCTGCTTGACCGCCACCTGTTCGGCGTACAGACCGTCCGGGATGCCGAACCGCTGCGGGTAGCCGTCGACTCCGGTTGGGGTGGAGCGCGCCAGGTCGTCGAAAATGATGCCGGCCCGCTCCCGGGGGAGCCCGCCCGACCCATCGAGCAGCATGTCGTAGTAACGGATCAGGTCAGACGCCGAGCTGATCGTGTTCCACCACCGCCCGTCGCTAGGCGGCATGGTCGACGACAGTCCGTACCGGTTCGCGACCGCAGTGATGATGGCGTCGCCGCCGTCCAGGCCCCAGAATCTTTCCGCGGCGCCGTCGTCAGATGACCGCAGCATGATGTCCAATGCCTGGTGGTCCTCGGGGGACAGCGTGGTCCGGCCTTCGGATTCCTGCAGCAGCAGCTGGTCGGCGATGAAGAGCTTGGCCACCGACGCGGTGGCGATGATCTGGGTGTTGCCATTGGAGACCAGCTGGTGGGTGGCCCGATCGAGGATGGCCACCGCAAGGGTGGCTCCACTGGCAGCGGCTTCGTCGGTTGCCTGTTGAATGCGCGCCTGCACTCCGCGCAGCGCGGCGTTCGGCAGTGACTGCATCGGCTGGCCTGGTGCGGAGATGACCCGCAGCAGCAGATCAACCAGCTGGGGTTGCGGTTGTAGTTGCAGTTGAGACGGGTGGCGGTCCGGCGTGCGGGATGCCCCGGATACTTTTGCCGCTACCTTCGCCTCGCACCCGGCCACCACGATCAGCGCCGCCGCGGCTGCGGCGGTGAGCAGTGACAGTGGCCGGGCTCGCATCCCTCTCCTCCGGCATCCTCCGACATCGTGTTATCTGGGCGGCCGCATTGCCATCTGCCCGGGCGTCACGCTAGGTTCGGGTTCGACTCGCGCGGTTTGACCCCATTCACGTTTGACCTCATTCAGGTTTGACCCTATTCAGGTTTGACCCCAGTCATATGTACCATTCGGCAGCGCTTTCTGTCGGGCACGAACCACCTCGACCTCCTGTGATTTTCACTGCCTGCGGACTGTCTGGCACAATTGACCAGTTGTCTCCAGCGGTTGTCGGCCGGTCGGGCCGCTTCCCGCCCGCTGTGAGGCACGCCCAGAAGCCCGAATCCATCGGCTTGGTAATCGCCCTCACCCTCGTGTGGGCAGCTACCGAGCCGCGACCGCGAGGAAGTGCGACTCCAATGAACAGGCTGGACTTCGTCGATAAGGCGTCGCTGCGCGACGACATCCCGGCCTTCAGCCCGGGCGACACCATCAACGTGCACGTCAAGGTGATTGAGGGCGCCAAGGAGCGCATCCAGGTGTTCAAGGGCGTGGTGATCCGCCGGCAGGGCGGAGGTATCCGCGAGACGTTCACGGTGCGCAAGGAGAGCTACGGTGTCGGCGTCGAGCGGACCTTCCCGGTGCATTCGCCGAACATCGACCACATCGAGGTGGTGACCCGTGGCGATGTCCGCCGCGCGAAGCTCTACTACCTGCGCGAACTCCGAGGCAAGAAGGCCAAGATCAAGGAGAAGCGCTGAGTGCGCAGACCTGGGCGGCGCCCGGCTCGCCTCGCCCTGCTAAGCCGCGAATTGTGCTGGCTACGCTGATCTGGTGACCGACCCATCTGAGCCCCAGTCCGACGCTGGTCAGTCGGAGCCGAAGGTCTCTACCCGCGACCCCGCCGCCGCCGAAACGGCACCCGAAGAGGCACCTGCGGCAGCCCACGAGGATAAGCCGGAGCCCGACAAGAAATCCACGCTGCGGGAACTCGCGATCCTGGCGGTGATCGCGGTGGTGCTCTACTACGTCATGTTGACGTTTGTCGCGCGTCCGTACCTGATCCCCTCGGAGTCGATGGAGCCCACGCTGCACGGGTGTTCGGGCTGCGTCGGCGACCGCATCATGGTGGACAAACTCAGTTACCGCTTCGGCTCACCGCGGCCCGGCGATGTCATTGTCTTCAGGGGCCCGCCGTCGTGGAACGTCGGTTACAAATCGATCCGCTCACCCAACACCGCGCTGCGCTTGTTGCAGAACGCGCTGTCGTTCATCGGTTTCGTGCCTCCCGACGAGAACGACCTGGTCAAGCGCGTCATCGCGGTTGGGGGCCAGACGGTTGAATGCCGGTCCGACTCCGGCTTGACGGTCAACGGCAAGCCGCTCAAGGAGCCATACCTGAATCCCGGCACCATGATGGCCGACCCGTCGGTGTACCCGTGCCTGGGCAGCGAGTTCGGGCCGGTCACCGTGCCGCAGGGTCGACTGTGGGTGATGGGCGATAACCGGACGCACTCGGCGGATTCGCGCGCCCACTGCGCCAGCAGCCCGGCCGAGGCATTGAAGGGCATCCTGTGCACCGGTGATCCGAACCCGGGAACCGTGCCGGTGGGCAACGTCATCGGTAAGGCCAGGTTCATCGTTTGGCCACCGACGCGATGGCGCGGTGTGGGTTCCGTGAACCCCCAGCAGGGTCAGTAGCCATGGCCACCACGTGGCCGCCGCGGACGGTGATCCGTAAATCTGGGGGTTTGCGGGGGATGCGCACCCTGGAGTCCGCGCTGCACCGCAGTGGTTTGGGGCCGGTGGCCGGGGTGGACGAGGTGGGTCGTGGCGCCTGCGCGGGCCCGCTGGTGGTCGCGGCCTGTGTGCTGGGGCCGAATCGCCTGGAAAGCCTTGTTGCCCTCGATGATTCGAAGAAGCTCACCGAGAAGGCCCGGGAGAAGCTGTTCCCGCTGATCTGCCGCTACGCGCTGGCCTACCACGTGGTTTTCATCCCGCCGGCCGAGGTCGACCGGCGCGGCGTGCACGTGGCCAACATCGAGGGCATGCGGCGTGCGGTGGCGGGCCTTTCGGTGCGTCCCGGCTATGTCCTGAGCGACGGTTTTCGCGTTCCCGGACTGCCGATGCCGTCGCTGCCGGTGATCGGGGGCGACGCGGCGGCCTCCTGCATCGCGGCGGCGAGTGTGCTGGCCAAAGTCAGCCGGGACCGGTTGATGGTCGCGATGGACACCGAGCACCCCGGCTACGGGTTCGCCGAGCACAAGGGCTACAGCACCCCCGCGCACAGCGCGGCGCTGACCCGGCTGGGTCCCTGCCCCGAGCACCGTTATTCGTTCATCAACGTCCGCCGCGTGGCAACCGGATCGAGCACCCGCACGGTGGCCGAATGCAAACCGGACCCTCGGGCGAGCACGGCGAATACGAGTGAGGAAAGATGGGATCAGATTTCCCACCCGGCGGCGATGCGGGTCGCTAGAGGGCTTCCGGACCCCGCGGGGTCCTGAGCGGGAAGTCGAGCATATTCGCAGGGAGAAGGACGTCTGAGCAGATGAGTGGCAGATGAGTGCTGAGGATCTCGAAAAGTACGAAACCGAGATGGAGCTCTCGCTGTACCGCGAATACAAGGACATCGTCGGCCAGTTCAGCTACGTGGTGGAAACCGAGCGACGCTTCTATCTGGCAAACAGCGTGGAAATGGTGCCCCGCAACGCCGACGGCGAGGTGTATTTCGAGCTGCGGCTGGCGGACGCCTGGGTGTGGGACATGTACCGCCCGGCGCGCTTCGTGAAGCAGGTGCGGGTGGTCACGTTCAAGGACGTCAACATCGAAGAGGTCGAAAAGCCCGAGCTGCGGCTGCCGGAATAGCGATCCCGACGGCTCGGTCGGGCCGGAGCAGTCGTGGGGCTGGCGATGGATGTACGTTGAGGCGGTGAGGTTTCAGCGGTCAGCCGCGTCGCGCGACATCCGCGCCGACTACGACGAGCACGCGGTGACGGTCTCGCCGCGCAGGCACGTGGCGGCGGGCGTACGGGCGGTGGTGGTATCGCTGCAGCGAGGCCTACGGCAGATGGGCACGGTGCGCACCGCTGCGGCGCTGGCCCGGCTGAATCAGCGCCACGGCTTCGACTGCCCTGGCTGTGCATGGCCGGAGGAGCACGGCGGACGCAAGTTGGCCGAGTTCTGCGAGAACGGGGCCAAGGCCGTTGCCGAGGAGGCCACCAAGCGCACGGTCACGCCGGAGTTCTTCGCCCGGCACTCGATCGGCGAGTTGTCTGCCAGGCCGGAGTACTGGCTTTCCCAGCAGGGCCGCCTCACCCACCCGATGGTGGTGCGCCCCGGGGACGATCACTACCGGCCGATCGGCTGGGATGCCGCCTACCGGCTGATCGCCGACCGGCTCAATGCCCTGGACAGCCCGGATCAGGCCGTGTTCTACACGTCGGGGCGCACCAGCAACGAGGCCGCGTTCTGCTACCAGCTGATGGTTCGCAGCTTTGGCACCAACAACCTGCCCGACTGCTCCAACATGTGCCACGAGTCGTCGGGCTCGGCGCTGACCGAGTCGATCGGCATCGGCAAGGGATCGGTCACCGTCGACGACGTCGCGCATGCCGATCTGATCGTCATCGCGGGGCAAAACCCGGGCACCAACCACCCGCGGATGCTGTCGGTGCTGGAGAAGGCAAAGGCCAACGGCGCCAAGATCATTGCCGTCAATCCCCTGCCCGAGGCCGGGTTGATCCGCTTCAAGGATCCGCAGAGGGTGCACGGGGTTGTGGGGCATGGCGTCCCGATCGCCGACGAGTTCGTGCAAATCCGCCTCGGCGGGGACATGGCTTTGTTCGCCGGACTGGGCCGGCTGCTGCTCGAGGCCGACGACCGCGCCCCGGGCACCGTGATCGACCACGCGTTCGTCGAGCGGCATTGCGCCGGGTTCGACTCGTATCGGCGCCGCACCCTTGCGGTCGACTTCGACGTGGTGCTGGCCGCCACCGGTATCGAACGGGCACAGCTTGACCGCGTCGCCGCGATGTTGATGGCGTCGCAGCGCACCGTCGTCTGCTGGGCGATGGGCCTGACCCAGCATCGGCATGCGGTCGCCACCATCGGCGAGATCACCAACGTGCTGCTGCTGCGCGGCATGATCGGCAAGCCCGGCGCCGGAGTGTGCCCGGTCCGCGGGCATTCCAACGTGCAGGGCGACCGCACGATGGGCATCTGGGAGAAGATGCCCGAGACCTTCCTGGCGTCGCTGGATCGCGAGTTCGGCATCGTCAGCCCCCGTAAGCACGGCTTCGACACCGTCGACGCGATCCGTGCCATGCGCGACGGGCGGGCCACCTTCTTTATGGGCATGGGCGGCAACTTCGCCTCGGCCACCCCCGACACCGCCGTCACCGAGAACGCCTTGCGCAGTTGTGCGTTGACCGTGCAGGTTTCGACCAAACTCAACCGTAGCCACCTGGTCCACGGGGCCACCGCGCTGATCCTGCCGACGCTGGGTCGCACCGACCGCGACATCCGGGGCGGGCGCAAACAGCTGGTGTCTGTTGAGGATTCGATGTCGATGGTGCACTTGTCGCGCGGCAGCCTGCATCCGCCCAGCGACCTGGTGCGCAGCGAGGTGGAGATCGTCTGTCAGCTGGCCCGCACGCTGCTGGGGCCGCAGCATCCGGTGCCGTGGGAGCGGTTCGCCGCCGACTACGACACGATCCGCGACGCGATCGCGGCGGTGGTTCCCGGCTGCACCGACTACAACCGCAAGGTGCGAGCGCCCGACGGATTCCAGTTGCCCCACCCGCCGCGCGACGCTCGCGAATTCCGTACCAGCACAGGAAAAGCCAACTTCGCGGTCAACCCGTTGGAGTGGGAGCCGGTGCCGCCCGGGCGGCTGGTGCTGCAGACACTGCGCAGCCACGACCAGTACAACACCACGATCTACGGACTTGACGACCGCTATCGCGGGGTCAAGGGTGGCCGTCGCGTGGTGTTCATCAACCCTGCCGACATCGACACGCTGGGCCTGAGCGCGGGCGACCGCATCGACTTGGTGTCGGAGTGGACCGACGCCGAGGGCCGCCTGCAAGAACGGCGGGCGAAAGACTTTCTGGTGGTTGCGTATTCGACTCCGGTCGGCAACGCCGCGGCCTACTACCCGGAGACCAATCCGCTGGTTCCGCTCGATCACACCGCGGCCAAATCCAACACCCCGGTGTCCAAGGCGATCGTCATCCGAGTGGAGCCGGCGTCTTAGTGGGACACGTCACGGCGCGTCGACGGGTGAAGCATCTGTCCGCCGATCAGGCGATCATCCGGCCGGAAACCCTGGTCGTCGAGGAGCCGCTGGAGATCCGCGTCAACGGGACGCCAATCACGGTGACCATGCGCACCCCCGGCTCGGATATCGAGCTCGCGCAAGGCTTTCTGCTCACCGAAGGGGTGATCGGGCACCGCGAAGATGTGCTGATCGCGCGCTCCTGCGGTGGGCCGGATGAGGACCCCACTACCAGGGAAGCCACCACATACAACGTTCTCGACGTGACACTGGCGCCCGGCGTCGCGTCACCGCGTCTTGATGTCACCCGCAACTTCTACACCACGTCGTCGTGCGGGGTCTGCGGCAAGGCGTCGCTTCAGGCCGTGCGGATGATCAGCCGTTTCTCACCCGGCGAGGACGCGACGACCGTCGCCGCCGCCACGCTCAGGGCAATGCCGGACCAACTTAGCTCCGCGCAAAAGGTTTTCGCGAGCACCGGTGGGTTGCACGCCGCGGCGCTGTTTTCGGTGGACGGCACCATGTTCGCCGTGCGTGAGGACATCGGCCGGCACAATGCGGTGGACAAGGTCATCGGCTGGGCTGTGGAGCACGACCGGCTGCCGCTGGGCGCGTCGGTGCTGCTGGTCAGCGGGCGGGCCTCGTTCGAGTTGACCCAGAAGGCGGCGATGGCCGGGATCCCGATCCTTGCCGCGGTGTCCGCGCCGTCGTCGCTGGCCGTCTCGTTGGCCGACGAGTTCGGGATCACCCTCGTGGCCTTCCTGCGGCAAGACTCGATGAACGTGTACACGAGGACCGACCGAATCGTGTAGCGGCCGTGTGCCGGCGGCGAGGCTGTGCATAGACCGCCGGCTGGGGATAACCGGTGGTTGCCCCGTCGGTGAGACGCTGACGGTGGCGTCCGATGTCGGTGCGGCCATGCAGGGTGGCCAGCATGACAACATTGACTCGGGTCCAGCTGGGAGCGTTTGGCGAGGCCCTCGCCGTGGACCACCTGACGCGGACGGGGTTGCGGATCTTGGACCGCAACTGGCGCTGCCGCTACGGCGAAATCGATGTGATCGCCTCCGACACCGCCACCGCAACGGTGTTATTCGTGGAGGTCAAGACCCGTACCGGCGACGGGTACGGGGGGCTGGCGCACGCAGTGACCGAGCGCAAGGTTCGCCGGCTGCGCCGGCTGGCCGCATTGTGGCTGGCCGGTCAGGACGAGCGCTGGTCCGCGGTGCGGATCGACATGATCGGCGTGCGGATCGGCCGTCGCCGCACCCCGGAGATCACGCATCTGCAGGGGATCGGCTGATGGCGTTGGGGCGGGCGTTCTCGGTCGCGGTGCACGGATTGGACGGGGAGACCGTGGAGATCGAGGCCGACATCGCCTCGGGGCTGCCGGGTGTGCACCTGGTGGGTCTGCCCGACGCCGCGTTGCAGGAGTCGCGCGACCGGGTCCGGGCGGCGGTCACCAATTGCGGCAACAGCTGGCCCATGGCCCGGCTCACGCTGGCACTCTCGCCGGCGACGCTGCCGAAAATGGGCTCGGTCTACGACTGCGCCTTGGCGGCCGCCGTGTTGTCGGCGCAGCGGAAGAAGCCGTGGCACCGTCTGGAGAAAACCGTGCTGCTCGGTGAGCTGTCACTGGACGGGCGGGTCCGCCCGGTGCGCGGGGTCCTGCCCGCCGTGCTGGCCGCCAAACGCGACGGCTGGCCGACGGTCGTCGTCCCGACGGACAACCTGGCCGAGGCCAGCCTGGTTGACGGTATCGACGTCTGGGGCGTTCGCACGCTGGGGCAGTTGCAGTGCTGGCTCAGCGGGTCGTCCGGCTTGGACGACAGGATCACCGCGCCGGCCACGACCGCGGAGCCGTCAGCGGATCTGGCCGATGTGGTGGGGCAGTCGCAAGCGCGCTTCGCGGTCGAGGTGGCCGCCGCCGGGGCGCATCATCTGATGTTGACCGGCCCACCGGGAGTGGGCAAAACGATGCTGGCACAACGTCTTCCGGGATTGCTGCCGGCGCTGTCGCATGACGAGTCGCTTGAGGTCACCGCGATCCACTCGGTCGCCGGCCTGCTGTCGGGGGACACGCCGTTGATCACCAGGCCGCCGTTCGTGGCGCCGCACCACAGTTCGACCGTCGCGGCGCTGGTCGGTGGAGGTTCGGGGATGGCCCGCCCGGGCGCCGTCAGCCGGGCACACCGCGGGGTGCTGTTCCTCGACGAGTGCGCGGAGGTCGGTGTCAGGGCCCTGGAAGCATTGCGAACACCATTGGAAGACGGCGAGATTCGCCTGGCCCGCCGCGACGGCGTGGCGTGTTACCCGGCCCGGTTCCAGCTGGTGCTGGCCGCCAATCCGTGCCCGTGCGCGCCCGCTGATCCACAAGACTGCATCTGTGCGGCCGCGGTCAAGAGGCGGTACCTGGGCAAGCTGTCCGGGCCGCTGATGGACCGGGTGGATCTGCGGGTGCAGATGAATCCCGTGCGGGCGGGGGCATTCTCCGCCGCGGCCGGCGAACCGACGCAGCGGGTGCGCCACCGGGTGGCGCTGGCCCGCGACGCCGCCGCCCAGCGCTGGCGACCGCACGGCTTCCGCACCAATGCCGAGGTCAGCGGCGCGTTGCTGCGCCGGAAATACCGTCCCGCCAGCACGGCGATGGAACCGCTGCGTGCGGCGCTGGATCGCGGGCTGCTCAGCATCCGCGGCCTGGATCGCACTCTGCGGGTCGCGTGGACGCTGGCCGACTTGGCCGGGCGGACCTCGCCCGGTCTCGACGAGGTGGCCGCCGCGCTGAGCTTCCGGCAGCCGGGAGCCCGGCGATGAGTGGCGGTCCGGCATTGCGGGCGTGGGCTTATCTGTCCCGGGTGGCGGAGCCGCCGTGCGCGGAACTGGCGGCACTGGTCCGCCGGGTCGGCCCGATGGAGGCGGCCGAGCGCGTCCGGCGCGGGCAGGTCGACGAGGATCTGGCGCGGCACACCGAGTCCAGGCGCGGAATCGACCAGGCAGCAGCCGATCTCGAGCTACTCGCCCGCCGCGGCGGGCGACTGATCACCCCTGACGACGACGAGTGGCCGGTCCTCGCGTTCGCTGCATTCCGCGGCCCCGGAGCCCGGGACAGGTTCCGCGGCGGGCCGCCGATGGTGCTATGGGCGCTGGGTCCCGCCCGTCTCGACGAGGTCGCCCAGCGGGCCGCGGCCGTCGTGGGAACCCGGGCCGCCACGGCCTACGGCGAACACGTGACCTCGGATCTGGCGGCCGGGCTGGTCGAGCGCGACGTCGCGGTGGTCTCTGGTGGCGCGTACGGCATCGACGGCGCCGCTCATCGCGCCGCGCTCAGTTCCGACGGCATCACCGTGGCGGTGCTGGCGGGCGGCTTCGACATCCCCTATCCGGCCGGCCACTCGGCGCTGCTGCATCGCATCGGCCAGCACGGGCTGCTGTTCACCGAATACCCGCCCGGCGTCCGCCCGGCCCGGCACCGATTCCTGATCCGCAACCGCCTGGTGGCCGCGGTTGCCGCGGCGGCCGTCGTCGTGGAAGCGGGCTTGCGCAGCGGCGCCGCGAATACCGCCGCCTGGGCACGGGCGCTGGGCCGGGTGGTGGCGGCGGTTCCCGGGCCGGTCACGTCGTCGGCGTCGGCGGGTTGTCATCTGCTGCTGCGCAACGGCGCGGAGTTGATCACCCGAGCCGACGACATCGTCGAGCTGATCGGTCGCATCGGCGAGCTGGCGCCCGAAGAACCCCGGCCGATGACGGCGTTGGACGGGCTCGGCGAAGCCGAGCGTCAGGTGTACGAGGCGTTGCCGGGCCGGGGCGCCGCCACGATCGACGAGATCGCCGTCGCCTCCGGACTGATGCCCGAGCGGGTACTGGGGCCGCTGGCGATCCTCGAGGTGACCGGGTTGGCTGAGCGCCACGACGGTCGGTGGCGAATCGTTCGCGTCGCTAAGGCCGACGCCGCGGCCCGGATTTCGCAGCCGCGGCTCGTATAGTCAACGAGGGTCGAGTCTGGACAGGAGGACAGAGTGGCAGGTCGACCTCTGCAAGCCTTCGAGGTTGTCGGTACCCAACAGCTCACACCGCACATGGTTCGGGTAGTGCTCGGCGGCAGGGACTTCGACAGCTTCGTGCCCAGCAAGTTCACCGACTCTTACGTCAAGCTGGTATTCCTCGCCGACGACGTCGACGTGGCCGGGTTGGCGCGGCCGTTGACCCTGGACAGCTTTGCGGGCCTGCCCCCCGAGAAGCGGCCTTCGGTGCGGACCATGACCGTCCGGCGCGTCGACGTCGCGGCCGGCGAGATTGCCGTGGACATCGTGGTGCACGGTGAGCGCGGGATAGCCGGTCCGTGGGCGCTATCGGCCCAACCCGGTCAGCCGATATACCTGATGGGCCCGGGCGGCGCCTACACCCCCGACCGGGCCGCCGACTGGCATCTATTGGCCGGGGACGAATCCGCGCTCCCGGCCATGGCGGCGGCGTTGGAAGCGTTGCCCGACAACGCAATCGGCAAGGCCTTCATCGAAGTCGCAGGCCCTGATGACGAGATCGGATTGACGGCGCCGAAGGCTGTTCAGGTGAACTGGGTTTATCGCGGCGGCCGGGCCGATTTGGTTCCCGAGGACCGCGCCGGTGATCACGCACCGCTGATCGAGGCGGTCACCACCGCCGAGTGGTTACCGGGGCAGGTGCACGTCTTCATCCACGGCGAGGCACAAGCCGTCATGCACAACTTGCGCCCCTACATCCGCAATGCGCGCGGTGTGGACGGGGCGTGGGCGTCGTCCATCTCCGGTTACTGGCGGCGCGGACGCACCGAAGAGACGTTCCGGCAGTGGAAGAAAGAACTGGCCGAGGCGGAGGCGGGGGCTCAGTAGCGCTGACCACCGGCTGGGATCTCCACCCCACGGCATGGGGACCTCAAAGATCTCACCCCGGACACATTGCGGCGCGTCGAATACCACTCGGCGGGACGCGCCTGCGACCGTGGGGGGGTGGAGACCGTCCTCGACGAGTTCGACGACTATCTGGCGCTGCAGTGCGGTCGCTCGGTGCACACCCGCCGCGCATACCTGGGCGACCTGCGCTCGCTGCTCGCCTTTCTCGCCGACCGCGGGGCCGATCTGGACGCGCTGAGCCCGCCGGTCCTGCGGTCGTGGCTGGCCACCGCGGCCGGCGCCGGCGCGGCGCGCACGACCCTGGCCCGGCGCGCCTCGGCGGTCAAGGCGTTCACCGCGTGGGCGGCCCGGCGCGGCCTGCTGGCCACCGACCCCGCCGCCCGGTTGCAGGCGCCGAAAGCGCATCGCACACTGCCGGCGGTGCTGCGCCAGGACCAGGCGCTGGCGGCCATGGCGGCGGCGAAATCCGGTGCCGAACAAGGTGATCCGCTGGCTCTGCGGGACCGGCTGATTGTCGAACTGTTGTATGCCACCGGAATCCGGGTCAGCGAACTGTGCGGCCTCGACGTCGACGACATCGACTCCGGTCATCGGCTGGTGCGAGTTCTCGGTAAGGGAAACAAGCAGCGCACCGCGCCGTACGGCCAGCCCGCCGCCGACGCGCTATCTGACTGGCTGGCCGACGGGCGTCCCGCGCTGGCCACCGCGGAGTCCGGCGCGGCGCTGTTGCTCGGCGCCCGGGGGCGGCGGCTCGATGTGCGGCAGGCGCGCACCGTGGTGCACCAGACCGTTGCCGCGGTGGACGGCGCGCCCGACATGGGTCCGCACGGGCTGCGGCACAGCGCGGCAACCCACCTGCTTGAAGGCGGCGCCGACCTGCGCGTGGTCCAGGAGTTGCTGGGTCATTCCAGCCTGGCGACCACCCAGCTGTACACCCATGTCACGGTCGCCCGGTTGCGAGCGGTGCACGATCAAGCCCATCCGCGGGCTTGATGGTATGAGGGTTGTGGAGTGGACGGGCGAGGACGACAGAATCCTAACTTTGGATGAAAAGTTGGCGATTCGCGGATTAACGGCGACTCGCCGGAAATCAACAATCCGACGGTGTTTCCCGGGATGACCGTCTTATCGCACTAATAAGCGACTGTTGCCTGAATCAACTGGGGCAGAAAGCGCTTATTGTTTGTAACCGCATACCCGAAAATGCTGGCGGCGACGGTGCCAACTATCCAGCTATCAGCGATGAGAGCACAGATGGAATGGTTTGCCTTACGACCGGCAGGGTTGCCGCCGTGCGATCCACGTGGACAGCCGGCTTGGTTCGTGACGGCGCCGCGGGTCACCACCCATTCCCATGGGGCGGTCGAGAACGTTGCCGCGATCTCGGCCGGCTGAGGAGGGATTGTGTGGGACTTCGGCGCTTTACCGCCCGAGATCAACTCTGGGCGCATGTATGCGGGTCCGGGATCGGGACCGTTGCTGGCCGCCGCGGCGGCCTGGGATGGTCTGGCGGCCGAATTGGCGCTGGCGGCCGCCGGCTACAGCTCGGTGATCTCCGAGCTGACCAGCGCGCAGTGGGTGGGGCCCGCGTCGGCGGCGATGGTGGCCGCGGTCGCGCCTTACGCGGCGTGGCTCGGCACTACCGCGCAGCGGGCGGAGCAGGCGGGCACACAGGCCAGGGCGGCCGCGGCGGCCTATGAGCTCGCGTTTGCGATGACGGTGCCGCCACCGGTGATCGCGGCCAATCGGGCTTTGTTGATGACGCTGATCACGACCAATTTCTTCGGTCAGAACACCCCGGCGATCGCGGCCACCGAGGCGCAGTACGCCGAGATGTGGGCCCAGGATGCGGCCGCCATGTACGCCTACGCCAGCTCCTCGGCGACGGCCTCGGTGTTGACCCCCTTCATGCCGGCGCCAGAAACCACCAACCCGGCCGCAGTGGTCCTGCAAGCCGCGGCGGTCGGCCAAGCCGTCGCCGCACCTGCCGAAAGCGCCGCGTCGACGGCGTCGATGACCCCACAGCTCGTCGCTGCCACCGCGGTCGCCGAAGTGCTACGGCAACTCTCGTCGCCGGCGTCGATGCCGTGGTACTGGGAAATCGCGCAGTGGATTGAGGCGCACCTGCCTGACCTCACGGTCGCCAACCGGGTCACAATTGTCCGGATCCTCGGGCAATCCTATTTCTTTGCCGGGATAAGCCAATATGTTGCCTCGATCGTCCAGCAAATGATCCCAGGCACCCCGGGTGGCGCGGGTGACGCCGGATCCTCGGTCCTTGACTGGTGGGGACCGAGCTTGGCGTCCGGTTTCGGGGCGGGCCACGGCACCGCGGCCGGCGCGGGCGGCGCCGTTGTTCGCGGCGTGCCGACGGCGGTGTCGCAGTACTGGGCATATCAGGGCCACCCGAGCGCGGCATTGGGCAAGGGTGGCTCGATTGGATCGTTGCGGGTACCGGAGGATTGGGCCTTCCGCGTTCGAATGGCCAATCCGACAGCTATGGGAGGGCCGGTCGCGAACAATGTCACCGAAATCCTGAAGGGTCCGACGGAAAACGCCCTGCTCCGGGGAATCCAAATGTCCGGCGCTGGCCAGGCCACGGGTGGCGGCTATGGCCACAAGTACGGGTTCCGCCTGGCGGTGATGCAGCGCCCGCCGTTCGCCGGTTAGCACACCGTTAGTCGTCCCAGCGGTTTGAGCCGGAGCGGAGTGGACCTCAACAGACCCAGCGGATCGACATACCGGGCGGCCGACGCCGGACCCCACATCGCGCCCCAGTGCAGGCACGCAGCGGTCGAGCAGCCGGGGTGCCCGGCAACCACCTCGCCGATGACCGTCGCGGTCGTCACCGGCTGCCCGACCCGGACGGCGGCCCGGACCGGCTCGTAGCTGGTGTGCAGACCGCCGGGGTGGGCCAGCGCAACGACGGGCCGTCCCGCCAGCATCCCGGCGAAGACCACGGTGGCATTGCCGGCGGCGTAGACGGGCTGTCCCGGCGCCCCGGCCAGGTCGACGCCCCGGTGCCCGGGATTCCAGTTGGGCGACGGCGCGTCGAATCCGCGGACGACGCCCGGAGGCGGCCGCAACGGCCACTGAAGCCGCTCGCCCTCGGCATGCGCCGGCGCTGTACACAGCAGTGCCAGGGCCAACAGCATCACCCACCGCATGTATACAGTTCACTCGCGTGCCGGTGACCCGGCCAGCCGGGTCGGCCCGTTCTGTGCACGACGGCGCCGCTGTGGACAAAGCGCCAGCTGGGCCGGTGTAAACTGCTCGTCGCAGCTCGTTCGCGGGCTGACTTCGCGCGCTTGCGCCGCGGCTCTGAGTTTCTTGCGGAGTTCGCACCGCATGCCGGGCGGTCCCGTAACAGGGTCCGGCATCGCAGCAGACGCCAGGGCCCGGCTTCACCCGATGCCGGGCGACAACCGACACACAAGTAAGGCACAAGCATGGCCGTAGTGACCATGAAGCAGCTGCTTGATAGCGGCACCCACTTCGGGCATCAGACCCGTCGGTGGAATCCCAAGATGAAGCGGTTTATCTTCACTGACCGCAACGGCATCTACATCATCGACCTCCAGCAGACGCTGACCTTCATCGACAAGGCGTACGAGTTCGTCAAAGAGACTGTGGCCCACGGCGGGTCGGTGCTGTTCGTCGGCACCAAGAAGCAGGCACAGGAGTCCGTCGCGGCCGAAGCGACCCGCGTCGGCATGCCATACGTGAACCAGCGCTGGCTGGGCGGCATGCTCACCAACTTCTCCACGGTGCACAAGCGCCTGCAGCGTCTCAAAGAGCTCGAGGCGATGGAGCAGACCGGTGGCTTCGAGGGCCGCACCAAGAAGGAGATCCTGGGCCTGACCCGCGAGAAGAACAAGCTCGAGCGCAGCCTCGGCGGCATCCGCGACATGGCCAAGGTGCCGTCGGCGATCTGGGTCGTCGACACCAACAAGGAGCACATCGCCGTCGGCGAGGCCCGGAAACTGGGCATCCCGGTCATCGCGATCCTGGACACCAACTGCGACCCCGACGAGGTCGACTACCCGATCCCGGGCAATGACGACGCGATCCGCTCGGCCGCGCTGCTGACCAAAGTGATCGCCTCGGCGGTCGCCGAGGGCCTGCAGGCCCGCGCCGGTCTGGGCCGCGGTGACGGCAAGCCCGAAGCGGAATCGGCCGAGCCGCTGGCCGAGTGGGAGCAGGAGCTGCTGGCCTCGGCAACCCCCGCGGCCGGCACCGAGTCCACCACTGACACCACAACCACGGAAGGCTGATATGGCGAACTTCACCGCGGCCGATGTCAAGCGACTTCGGGAGCTGACCGGTGCCGGCATGCTCGACTGCAAGAACGCGCTGGCCGAAACCGACGGCGACTTCGACAAGGCCGTCGAGGCGCTGCGCATCAAGGGCGCCAAGGATGTCGGCAAACGCGCCGAGCGGGCCACGGCCGAAGGTCTGGTCGCGGCCAAAGAGGGCGCGCTGATCGAGCTGAACTGCGAGACGGACTTCGTTGCCAAGAACGCGGAGTTCCAACAGCTGGCTGACGAGATCGTGGCCGCCGCTGCGGCATCGAAGGCCGCCGACGTCGACGCGCTCAAGGGTGCCAGCGCCGGCGACAAGACCGTCGAGCAGGCGATCGCCGAGCTGTCGGCCAAGATCGGCGAGAAGCTCGAACTGCGCCGCGTCGCGATTTTCGACGGCACCGTCGAGACCTACCTGCACCGGCGGTCGGCCGATCTGCCGCCGGCGGTAGGGGTTCTGGTCGAGTACACCGGCGGCGATGCCGAAGCCGCGCACGCCGTCGCCCTGCAGATAGCCGCACTCAAGGCGCGCTACCTGTCCCGCGACGACGTGCCCGCGGACGTCGTGGCCAGCGAACGCCGCATCGCCGAGGAGACCGCAAAGGCCGAGGGCAAGCCGGAGCAGGCCCTGCCCAAGATCGTCGAGGGCCGCCTCAACGGCTTCTTCAAGGATTCCGTCCTGCTCGAGCAGCCCTCGGTCGCCGACAGCAAGAAGACCGTCAAGGCCCTGCTCGACGAGGCCGGCGTGACGGTGACGCGGTTCGTTCGCTTCGAGGTGGGCCAGGCTTAACCGCCAAGAGTATGAACCGCGTACACGCTTTCACTGACGACGCCCTCGGCGACCTCGACGCCGTTGCCCTTGCCGACGCCATCCGGTCCGGCCGGCTGGCCCGGGGCGAGGTCGCCGAGGCCGCGATCGCGCGCGCCGAAGCGGTCAACCCGGCACTCAACGGCTTGGCCTACGCCGCCTTCGACACCGCACGGGCCGCAGCCGCAAGAGGGGACTCCGACCACGCCTTCTTTCACGGCGTGCCCACATTCATCAAGGACAACGTCGACGTCGCCGGGCAGCCGTCGATGCGGGGCACCGACGCATGGGAACCATACGCGGCCGTCGCCGACAGCGAGATAACCCGGGTGGTGCGGGCCACCGGGCTGGTGTCGCTGGGCAAGACGCAGATGTCGGAATTCGGCTTCAGCGCCGCCGCGGAGCATCCCCGGTTGGGACCGGTCCGCAACCCGTGGAACACCGACTACACCGCGGGCGCCTCGTCGTCGGGCTCGGCCGCGCTCGTCGCCGCTGGTGTGGTGCCGATCGCGCATGCCAACGATGGTGGCGGTTCCATCCGCATCCCGGCGTCCTGCAACGGGCTCGTCGGGCTGAAGCCCTCACGCGGGCGGTTGCCACTGGACCCGGTGTATCGACGGATGCCGGTGGGGATCGTCGCCAACGGCGTGGTGACCCGATCGGTACGCGACACCGCCGCGTTCTACCGGGAGGCCGAGCGTCTCTGGCGTAACCCCAAGCTGCCGCCGATCGGTGACGTCACACGGCCCGGCAAACAGCGGTTGAGCATCGCTATGGTGACCCGCTCATTGCTGCGCGAGGCCAGCCCCCAGGTGCGGGAGCTAACACTGAAGGCCGGGGCGCTGCTGGAGGAACTGGGGCACCACGTCGAACACGTCGACGAGCCTCCGGTACCGGACAGTTTCGCGGACGATTTCGTGCTGTATTGGGGACTGTTGGCGCTGGCGCAGGTTCGGATCGGCCGGCGCGAATTCGGCGCCACGTTCGACCCGACCCGGCTGGACAAACTGACGTTGGGGCTGGCCCGCCACAGCGGCCGTAACCTGCACCGGCTACCGCTGGCGATCCTGCGTCTGCGCAGGGTGCGACGGCGCAGCGCATCGTTCTTCGGTACCTACGACGCCGTGCTCACACCAACGGTTGCCGAGGAGACGCCGCGGGTAGGGCATCTCGCGCCCACCGACTATCAGCAGGTCATCGACCGGCTGGTCGACTGGGTCGCGTTCACGCCGCTGCAAAACGTCACCGGGGAGCCCGCGATATCGCTGCCGCTGGCTCAATCGGCCGACGGCCTACCCGTAGGCATGATGCTGTCCGCGGACGTGGGGCGCGAGGCGCGGCTGCTGGAACTGGCCTATGAACTCGAAGAGGCCCAGCCGTGGGCCAGGATCCAGGGCCCCCAACGGTGAGTCGCGCCTGAGCGTCAGTCGGATCCGAGCGTGTGCAGCATGCGTTTGAACTCGCGCTGCTGAGCCCCGCTCAGTCGGGCGAGGATGCGGGCATCGGCGGCGCGCACGACTGCCTCCGCCCGCTTCAGCAGGATGTGGCCTTGGCCGGTGAGCGTGGCCGGCAGCGCGCGCCCGGACGACACCGATGCGGGCCGTGCCACCGCGCCGAGGTCTTCCAGCCTGCGCAGCACGGTGTTCATCGCCTGTGGTGTGACGTTGGCGTGCCGGGCCAGTTCGGCGCTGGACAGTCCTGGCGAGATCGAAAGAATGCGCAGGCACACGAATTCGGGGAGCGTCAGGCCGAGCGGACTCAAGGCCGTGGAAACCTCCGGCCGCAATACGGCCGCCACCCGGTACAACAGGTAGCCCAGCGGCGCGTCTTCGGCCTGAACCATATCAACGATCTTGACATATATGTGGCCTTCGACCGCGCCGACGTGCCGAGCAGATGCCTATCGCGCGATCGAGTCGGGCGTTGGCGCCGGCGTTGATGCCAGCGCGGCACCGAGCACCGGCTCGCCGACAATCCAGCGCGGCTGCGGCGGTGTCACCGCCATGTAGCCCACGCCGCGGACGGTGTCGACCATCGATTCGTGCTCGGCTCCGAGTTTGGCGCGTAGTCGTCGCACGTGAACGTCGACCGTGCGGACGCGGCCGGTGCAGTCAAACCCCCAGACCTCATGCATCAGCCGGGTACGGGAAAACGCCTGACCGGCATGTTGCACCAGGAAATTCAGCAGCTTGAACTCGGTGAGGGTCAGACCCAGGTCCGTGCCCCGAAGCGACGCGGAATAGCGGGCCGGGTGAAGGACGAGGTCGCCGAATTCGAGTGTGCCCTCGAGCGCACAGCGTCGACGCGCGATCGCCAGCCGCAGCCGCGTCTGCAGCTCGGCGGTGCCGGCAGGCGCCAGCAGCACGTCGTCGAAATGCCAGTCCACGTCGACCTCCACGAAGTCCGCCGGCGTGACCACGGCGACAACCGCCAGGGCTGGCGCGCTAGCTGTCAACCGCCGACACACCCAGCGTGCCGCCGTCGGGTCGGTGCGGGCGTCGATGATCGCGACGTCGGCCCCCTCATGGTTCCCGTCGGCACCTGCGTCAAGGGGTTCACGCCGCACCCTACGCGCGAACGACTCCAGCGTCGGCAAGGCCGATTCGAAATCGGCCGCATCGGTAAGCAGTACGACGTCCAACAGGCATCTCCGGATTTCTTGTGGGTGCCATTACCCCCCGACCCAATGGACAGCTCATTGGAAGATGTCTATCCGCGCAGCCGTGAGTACCCGATTCGGCGCAGAATTATGCATTGCTTCTGGTGCACCCGGCCCACGCCGCAGTGCGGCGATGAGGCAGGATGTGTGGTGCCGTCCCGGGGTGGCCGCCGGGCTGGCAGCTCATGCACGCAGTTGCATACGAGGAGTCTGATGACGGAGTCGGATGTCGCCGGTGCGGCGCCGGGAAAGCCCGAGCCGAGTAGCGGCAACGGCGTGCCGGCAGCTGGACCGCGCTCTGGACATCCTCGCCTCCAATCGGCGACTCGGCCCAAGTATTCGCGAGTGTTGCTCAAGCTCGGCGGCGAAATGTTCGGCGGCGGCCAGGTGGGGCTGGATCCGGACGTCGTGGCGCAGGTGGCCCGTCAGATCGCCGAGGTGGTGCGGGGCGGCGTGCAGGTCGCCGTCGTGATCGGCGGCGGCAACTTCTTCCGCGGCGCACAACTTCAGCAGCGCGGCATGGAGCGAACCCGTTCGGACTACATGGGAATGCTCGGCACCGTCATGAACAGCCTTGCACTGCAAGACTTTCTCGAGAAGGAAGGCATCGTCACGCGAGTCCAGACCGCGATCACGATGGGTCAGGTGGCCGAGCCCTACCTCCCGTTGCGGGCCGTCCGACACTTGGAAAAGGGCCGGGTGGTGATCTTCGGCGCCGGCATGGGGCTGCCGTACTTCTCGACGGACACGACGGCAGCGCAGCGGGCGCTCGAGATCGGCGCGGACGTGGTCTTGATGGCCAAAGCGGTCGATGGTGTGTTTGCCGAGGATCCGCGGGAGAACCCCGAGGCCGAACTGCTCACCGCGATCAGTCATCGCGAGGTCATCGACCGCGGGTTGCGGGTAGCCGACGCCACCGCATTCAGCCTGTGCATGGACAATGGCATGCCGATTCTGGTGTTCAACCTGCTGACCGATGGCAATATCGCCCGGGCGGTCGCTGGTGAGAAGATCGGAACGCTGGTCACCACCTGAGGAGGAGCGGCGCAAGTGATCCGCGGCGGCGACGATGCAGAGCAAAGCGATGAGGAGGAGCGGCGCAAATGATCGACCAGGCTCTCTTCGACGCCGAAGAGAAGATGGAGAAGGCCGTGTCGGTGGCCCGGGAGGACCTGTCAACCATCCGGACCGGCCGCGCCAACCCGGGTATGTTCTCCCGGATCGTCATCGACTATTACGGCACGAGTACTCCCATCACGCAGTTGGCCAGCATCAATGTCCCCGAGGCGCGGCTGGTCGTCATCAAGCCTTACGAGGCCAACCAGCTGCATGCGATCGAGACGGCCATCCGTAACTCCGACCTGGGGGTGAACCCCACCAACGACGGCACCCTGATCCGGGTGGCCGTGCCACAGCTCACCGAGGAACGCCGGCGGGAACTCGTCAAACAGGCCAAGGGCAAGGGCGAGGACGCCAAGGTGTCGGTGCGCAACATCCGTCGCAAAGCGATGGAGGAGCTGCATCGCATCCGTAAGGAGGGCGAGGCCGGAGAGGATGAGGTCGGCCGCGCCGAAAAGGATCTGGACAAGACGACCCACCAGTACACCGCCCAGATCGACGAGCTGGTCAAACACAAAGAAGGCGAGCTGCTGGAGGTCTAGCGGCCGCCAGCAATCAAGTCCGTGGCAACGACCAATGCCGGCGCAGGCAATCCGCCCGACGAGCCGGTCGCCAAGAAGACGTCCCGGGCGGGACGCGATCTGCCCGCCGCGATCACGGTCGGCGTTGCCATCGGCGGCGTCCTCATCGCGGCGCTGCAGTTCGCTCCTCGCCTTTGGGTTGCCATCGTCGCCGTCGCGATGTTTGTCGCGACTCACGAGGTGGTGCGGCGCCTGCGCGCAGCGGGGCATCTGATCCCGCTCATCCCATTGCTGGCCGGTGGTCAGGCCATCGTGTGGCTCACCTGGCCGTTCCACGCCGTAGGGGCGTTGGCAGGCTTCGGTGGCACGGCGGTTGTCTGCATGATCTGGCGGTTGTTCATGCGGGACACCAGGTTCCATGACCCCCATGACCCCAATGGCGTGGCGGGGCAGTCGTCTTACCTGCGCGACGTGTCCGCAACGGTCTTCTTGGCGACGTGGGTCCCGCTGTTCGGCTCGTTCGGAGCCATGCTGGTCTACCCGCACAACGGCGCGGGACGGGTGTACGTCCTGATGCTCGCGGTCATCGCTTCCGACGTCGGTGGCTACGCCGTGGGGGTGCTCTTCGGCAAGCACCCGATGGTCCCGACGATCAGCCCGAAGAAGTCCTGGGAGGGATTCGCCGGTTCGCTGGTCTGCGGGATCACCGCAACGATCCTCACCGTGACGTTCCTGGTGGGCAAAGCGCCGTGGGTCGGTGCGCTGCTGGGTGTTCTCTTCGTGCTTACCACCACGCTCGGCGACCTGGTGGAGTCTCAGGTGAAGCGCGACCTCGGCATCAAGGATATGGGCCGGCTGTTGCCCGGCCACGGAGGCCTGATGGACCGGCTCGACGGCGTGCTCCCATCCGCGGTGGCGGCCTGGATCGTGCTGACTTTGCTACCTTAGGCTGCCCCTGACTTGGCCGATACTGGACGGGTAATGGTCCAAGAGTTGACGTTCCACGTGCCGCGCCGCGGCAAGCCGCCGCGGCACCTCGCCGACCTCGATGCGGCGGGTCGCGCTTCGGCCGTCGCGGAACTGGGGCTGCCGGCGTTTCGGGCCAAGCAGCTTGCACACCAGTACTACGGCCGATTGATCGCGGACCCGCGACAGATGACCGACCTTCCCGCGGCCGTTCGCGACCTGATCGCCGAGACGATGTTCCCGAACCTACTCACCGCGGCCGCCGAACTCACCTGTGACGCCGGCGAGACGCGAAAGACGTTGTGGCGGGCCATCGATGGCACCACATTCGAGTCGGTGCTGATGCGCTACCCGCACCGCAACACGGTGTGCATCTCGTCGCAGGCCGGTTGCGGCATGGCCTGTCCGTTCTGCGCCACCGGCCAGGGCGGGTTGACGCGGAACTTGTCGACTGCGGAGATCCTCGAACAGGTGCGGGCCGGGGCAGCGGCGCTGCGGGACGACTTCGGCCCCCATGGTCAGCGGCTATCGAACGTGGTGTTCATGGGCATGGGGGAGCCGTTGGCGAACTACGCCAGGGTGCTGGCCGCGGTCCGGCGTATCACGGAGTCGCCGCCGCACGGATTCGGCATCTCGGCCCGCTCGGTGACGGTGTCGACGGTGGGTCTGGCCCCGGCGATCCGCAAACTTGCCGACGAACGGCTCGGGGTAACCCTGGCGCTGTCCCTGCACGCGCCCGACGACGGGCTGCGCGACACGCTGGTTCCGGTGAACAACCGCTGGAAGATCGGCGAGGCGCTCGACGCCGCCCGGTACTACGCGGATACGACCGGCCGGCGAGTGTCTGTCGAGTACGCGCTGATTCGTGACGTCAACGACCAACCGTGGCGGGGCGACCTCCTGGGCAAGCGGCTGCATCGTGTTCTCGGGCCGCTGGTGCATGTGAACCTGATACCGCTTAACCCGACCCCCGGAAGTGATTGGGACGCCAGCCCCAAGCCGGTGGAACGCGAGTTCGTCAAGCGTGTGCGCGCGAAAGGGGTCTCGTGCACCGTGCGAGACACCCGCGGCCGCGAAATCAGCGCCGCCTGCGGACAGCTGGCCGCCGAAGGCGGGTAGCTGGAGCGCAGGCGATTGAGCACCAGCCTGCGGACAGCTGGCCGCCGAAGGCCCTCCGTACCCGCGCCGAGTGTGAACCACACGACGCGACACGCCGCGCAGGCGTCGTGGATTTCCCGCTGGGCAGTCACGGGTGCCCGCAGCGGGCTGAACCACCAAGGCGGGAATTTCGTCGTCCTAGGCGTACCTACCAGCAAATGAGGCCAGCCATGCGTATTCGACCGTTGTTCCCACTCAAGTTGTTTGCCGCTGGCGTGGTCGCCGCCGCTCTGACGTTCGGGCTGGCCACCGCCCCGCGCGCCCTGGCCGCGGACGATCGTCTGCAGTTCACCGCCACCACCCTCAGTGGTGCTCCTTTCGATGGCGCGAGTCTGCAAGGCAAGCCGGCGGTGTTGTGGTTCTGGGCACCGTGGTGCCCGTTCTGCAACGCCGAAGGCCCGGGCCTTAGCCAGGTGGCGGCCGCCAATCCGGGGGTCACGTTCGTCGGCGTCGCGGCCCGCTCTGACGTCGGCGCGATGCAGAACTTCGTCTCCAAGTACAACCTGAACTTTACGAACCTCAATGACGCCGACGGCGCGATCTGGGCCCGCTACAACGTGCCGTGGCAGCCGGCGTGGGTGTTCTATCGCGCGGATGGCTCGTCGACGTTCGTGAACAACCCCACCTCGGCTATGTCCCAGCAGGAGCTGGCCGGCCGGGTGGCCGCGCTGACGTCCTGACGTCGTGAACCAGGCCCTGATCGGTTTGGCCTTCGCCGCCGGACTGGTGGCAGCGCTCAACCCGTGTGGTTTCGCCATGCTGCCCGTGTACCTGCTGCTGGTGGTGCGCGGGCAGCAATCCGGCGCGCGGCGGGGGTTGGCTCCGCTCGGCCGCGCTCTGGGAGCCACCGTGGCGATGGCGCTCGGCTTCTTAACGGTATTCGGATCGTTCGGAGCGCTAACCATCTCGGCGGCCACGACGGTACAGCGATACTTGCCGTATGCGACGGTGGTCATCGGAATCACGCTTATGGCCCTGGGGGTTTGGTTGCTATCGGGCCGAGAGTTGACGGCGCTCACGCCGCGTCAGCTCGGCGTGCGATGGGCTCCCACGGTTCGGCTTGGGTCGATGTATGGGTACGGCGTCAGCTACGCGATCGCCTCGCTGTCGTGCACCATTGGACCGTTTCTCGCGGTCACCGGCGCTGGGCTGCGGGGCGGTTCGATTCTCGGGGTCGTGTCGATCTACCTTGCCTACGTCGCTGGGCTGACGCTGGTCGTCGGCGTGCTTGCCGTCGCCGCGGCGACGGCAAGCACGGCGCTGGCTGAGCGTGTGCGCCGCGTCCTGCCAGTGGTGCACCGGATCGGTGGTGCGCTGCTGGTGCTGGTCGGGTTGTACGTGGCCTACTACGGGCTCTACGAGGTGCGCCTGGTCGCGGGCGCCGGGGCGAATCCCCAGGATGCGGTGATTGCCGCGGCCGGTCGGCTGCAAGGTGCGTTGGCGGGCTGGGTGCACGTGCATGGCGTGTGGCCTTGGGCGGCGGCGTTGGTGCTGTTGGTGGCCGCCGCACTCGCCGGTACTTGGTACCGGCGAGTGCGGCGCTGACTGGCTTGTCCCCGACCCGGCGCGGCTACCTGATCCAGCCGCGCCGCCGCCCCCACAGGTCGCGTACCAGGACGATGAGCACGAGTGCGGCGAACCCGATCAGGAACCAGTTCTCGACATGGCCGACGTGGTTGCCGCGCAGCATCGCCAGCAGGAAGCCGAAGGCACACAGACCGGTGATGTGCCAGGTGCGGTGATTGATTGCGCTCCATCCCCAGTGTGCGGACGGCACCTCAGCTATGTCGACGCCGGTGAACTGCTCCACCTCGGTACTGGCCACGGCGATCCCTCCGGTTGGTCTGGCCCCTGATCGACAGGGTTTGCAAATCTCCCGACATTCTGGCACACCCGGTTCTGGCGAGCCGCGTGGCAATTACATGGGCGGCATCAGCACGGTGTCGATCATGTACACCGTCGCGTTCGCGGTCTGCACGCCACCGCAGACGACCGAGGCGTTGTTCACCTTCAGGCTGTCACCCGATCCCGCCACGGTCACCGGGGCACCCTCGACGGTGTTGTGTGCGCCACCGACTTGTGCCGGGCTCAGCTGCCCGGAAACCACATGGTAGGTAAGGATCTTATTCAGGAGCGGCGCATTGGTTTTCAGCGATTCGATGGTGGCAGCGTCGAGCTTGCCAAACGCCTGATCGGTGGGAGCGAATACCGTGAACTGGCCGCCGTTGAGGGTGTCCACCAGGTTCACCTTGGGGTTGAGCTTGCCGGAGACCGCCGCGGTCAGCGTGGTCAGCTGCGGGTTGTTCGACGCCGCCACGGCGACCGGGTCCGTCGCCATCCCGGCCACCGAACCCGGTCCAGTGGGTACCTGTTGCGCGTAGGCCTGGCAACCGGGTCCGACCAAATTGGATGTGGGCGCGGCCGCTGCCAGCGGGCTGGCGGCCACCGCGAAACCTATTGCCGCGGCCGCGAAAGTCGTTGCCGCTACCGCCTTGTCGTGGAATTTCATTGCCGTGTACTCCTCGTAATCGATGAGGCGGATGAGTACCGCCCAATTTTTCTCTGACACAATGGATTCGGAGCCAGACGGCACTTGGATTGGCGCCGCCGCAAGATCGCTGGGTCAGCCGTAGGTGAAGGAGTAGACCTGTAACCCCTTGCTGGGCCGCACTTCCAGCATTCCGGACATCGGCTGATCGCCGGCGACGATCTCGTGAGCGGTCGGTGCCCCGCCGATGGGCAGCGTGGCTGACTTTCCGTCACGCACCACGGTCACAGTCCCGGTCCCGCCGACAACGATGTAGACGTTCTTGGCGTGGAAGTTGAGTCTGATCGTGGAGTTGTCGCCATCGGGCGTCGCGCCTTGATAATCCAGCGACCACGGGCCACTCAGCGCGAATTTGTCGGCAGCCAGAGCCGGCGGGTAGCTGAACGTTGCCGACCCCTCGTCGTACGCGCCGTCCCCGCCGTAGTTGACCACCTTGCCGACCCCGAAGTAGGTCTCCGGGGTAAGCGTGGTCTGCGGGGTAAGGTCGGGCGCGGCGTCTGCCCCTACGGGCCGGGGCAGCTTGAGGCCGGGCTTGGCATCGGTGAGCAACCGCCTGATCAGTGTCTCGGTGCCGTTGTAATCGCCTTCGCCGAACTTGATGTGCCGCACCGTGCCGTTGGCGTCGATCAGATATTCCGCGGGCCAGTACCGGTTGCGGTAGTTCGTCCACGTTGAGTAGTTGTCGTCCAGCGCAATCGGATACGTGATGCCCAGATCGGCCGCGCCTTTGGCCACGTTGCCCGGGACTTTTTCGAACGCGTACTCGGGGGTATGCACGCCGATGACCTCGAAACCGCTGTCCTTATACGCCTGGTACCAGCCGACGACATGCGGGATGGCCCGTTGGCAGTTGATGCAGGAATAGGCCCAGAAGTCGACCAGCACGACTTTGCCGCGCAACGAGTTCAGAGCGATCGGTTTGCCGCTGGGTGTGTTGAGCCAGCCGGTGATTCCCTTGAGATCTGGTGCAGTGCCGCAGTTTTCGAGTTGCGTGGCTCCATTGCTGCAGTTCGACAGCTGCGCATTCTGGTCGTTGACAATGCCGCCGAGATTCAGCTTTTGCCGTATCGCCTCAGAACTGCCGACCCTGTCTTGCAGCGGCGCGGTGTAGTCCGGAATGGCACGCTGCAGGGCCGCCGGCAGGTCGAACACCAGCGCAACCGCGAGCAGAATCGTCACGATGCCCGCGCCGATTCGGATCTCGCGCTGGCGGCGCCGAAACGCGTTCACCCGCTCGGCTATCCGTTGGCCGGCCAGCGCGAAGAACAGCAACGGCAACGCGGCCCCGATGGCGAACGCGGCGGTGAGCACGATCGTTCCCACGCCGATGGTGGCAGTGGCGCCGGCGACGACGATCGCGGCCAGCACCGGACCCGCGCAGGGGACGTAGAGCACACCCAGCGCCAGGCCCAGTCCGAAACCGTTACCACGAGTGCCGACTTGCCTCTGCGGAATCCGGGAGAACGGCTTTTCCAGCAGCTGTTCGAAGCGCGGAAATATGAGACCGATGCCGATCGCCACCAACGCGACCAGCGCAACCCAGCGGATCGCGTCCTGCGGCAGGTGCAGCACCGACAGCAACGCCGAGCCGAGCAGGGTGACCACGCTGAAGCTGAGCACCAGACCGCCGATCACCCGGTAGGGGCGCAAGGTGGCTGACAGTGTGCGTTTCGGCTTGACCGCCACTGCTCCTTCGGATTTCGCGGCAGTTCCAGTGCCGGTGCTCTGCGCGCCGGAGAAGAAGATCACTGGTAGGACGGGCAGGATGCATGGTGATATTCCGGTGATGAGGCCTCCGAGGAAGCCCACTAATGCGAGGGTCAACACGTCTGCTATTCGTTGCCGCCGCGCTCATGGATTGGCCACGGCGGCAACGAGTTTTACCCCACCGAACACACGAAGACGGCAAGGTAGCCCGCGGACCGGGCCACCTTGCCGTGATGCGAAACCAGCGCTACTGCCCCGGAGGCATCAGCACGGTGTCGATCATGTACACCGTCGCGTTGGCGGTATGTACCCCGCCGCAGACCAGGCCGGCGTTGTTGACCGTGAGCGCGTTGCCGGTGCCCATCACCGTCACGTCGGCACCCTGCAGGGTCTTGTGGGTGCCGTCGATCTTGCTGGGGCTCGCCTGACCAGCCACCACGTGGTAGGTCAAGATGCTGCTCAGCAGCTTGGAGTCGGTCTTGAGTTGGTCGATGGTGGCCGCGGGAAGCTTGTCGAATGCGGCATTCGTGGGCGCGAAAACCGTGTACTGGCCGCTGT
The DNA here is from genome assembly GCF_010731535.1 of Mycobacterium lacus. Classification (NCBI taxonomy): domain Bacteria; kingdom Bacillati; phylum Actinomycetota; class Actinomycetes; order Mycobacteriales; family Mycobacteriaceae; genus Mycobacterium; species Mycobacterium lacus. Next base: position 2,976,321 of record NZ_AP022581.1, on the reverse strand, counting down.
TGAGGGTGTCGACCAGGTTCACGTCCGGGTTCAGCTTGCCCGACAACGCGGCGGTCAGCGTGCTCAGCTGCGGGTTGTTCGATGCCGCGGTCGCGACCGGGTCGGCCGCCATCCCGGCCACCGACCCGGGGCCGCTGGGATTCTGCGCCGCGTATTCCGCGCACCCGGGACCTATCAGGTCGGCCGCGGGGTCCGCCATCGTCGACGGCATGGTGGGTGCCGCCATGCTGGTCGCGGGTTGTGGGGTGGTGGTGCCTTGCGACGCGGGCTTCGTGCTGGAACACCCCGCTAAACCCGCGATCGCGAGCGCGGCGAGGCTTGCCGCCGCGACGGTCTTGGCCTGCATGTTCATCATCGCGATTCGATTCCTTTGCTACTGACGGTGCTAGTGACGGCCTTTGAAACGACGATTTCCGCCATCCATCCGGCCGTACACGAGTGATTCGGACTCACGGGGGTCATGGATGGGCCGGGCCCCGAACCGGCGAGGAAAAGGCGACACGCGGGCACGCGCGCCGCTTCGCAGGCGGCACAATGTATGGGTGACTAACCCCGCCGACGGGCGCCTGCGTGTGCTGGTGCTGGGCTGTACCGGTTCGATCGGCACCCAGGCGCTGGAGGTGATCGCCGATAATCCGGACCGCTTCGAGGTTGTCGGCTTGGCGGCGGGCGGTGCGCGCGTGGACACGCTGCTGCGGCAGCGCGCCGAGACCGGGGTCACCAACATCGCCGTCACCGACAATCACGCGGCCGAGCTGATCGGCGATGTCCCGTACCGCGGGCCCGATGCGGTCACCCGGCTGATCGAGGAGACCGAGGCCGACGTCGTCCTCAATGCGCTCGTCGGGGCGTTGGGCCTGCGACCGACGTTGGCTGCGCTCGCCTCGGGAGCCCGGCTGGCCCTGGCCAACAAGGAATCGCTGGTTGCCGGGGGTTCATTGGTGCTGCGGGCCGCGCGGCCGGGCCAGATCGTGCCCGTCGACTCCGAGCACTCCGCGCTGGCCCAGTGCCTGCGCGGCGGTCGCGCCGACGAAGTCGCCAAGCTGGTGCTGACCGCCTCGGGCGGGCCATTTCGGGGCTGGTCCGCCGCGGACCTCGAGCGCGTCACCCCCGAGCAGGCCGGCGCGCACCCGACCTGGTCGATGGGGCCGATGAACACGCTGAACTCGGCGTCGCTGGTCAACAAGGGGCTCGAACTCATCGAGACCCACCTGCTGTTCGGCATCGATTACGACCGCATCGAGGTGGTGGTGCACCCCCAGTCGATCGTTCATTCGATGGTCACCTTCATCGACGGCTCGACGATCGCCCAGGCCAGCCCCCCGGACATGAAACTGCCCATTTCGTTGGCGCTGGGCTGGCCGCGGCGGGTGCCCGCGGCGGCCACCTGTTGTGATTTCCATACCCCGCAGACCTGGGAATTTGAGCCGCTGGATACCGACGTTTTTCCCGCCGTCGAGCTGGCCCGGCAGGCCGGCCGGGCCGGCGGCTGCATGACCGCCGTCTACAACGCGGCCAACGAGGAGGCGGCGGCGGCGTTCCTTGCGGGCCGGATCGGCTTCCCGGCCATCGTCGGCACCATCGCCGAGGTGTTGCATGCCGCCGACCAATGGGCCCCCCAATGGGGCGAGGTACCCGCTACCGTGGATGACGTACTCGAGGCGCAGCGCTGGGCCCGTGAGCGAGCGCGGCGCGCGGTATCCGGAATGGATTCCGTGGCGATCGTAACCGCGGCGAAGCCGGGCGCTGGGGGTCGACACGCATCGACTTGAGAAAGGTCCTGACGCACCTGATGATGTTCATAGTCGGCATAGTGCTGTTCGCGCTGGCCATCCTGATCTCGGTGGCCCTGCACGAATGCGGCCACATGTGGGTCGCGCGGGCCACCGGCATGAAAGTGCGTCGCTATTTCGTCGGCTTCGGGCCGACACTGTGGTCGACCCGGCGCGGCGAGACGGAGTACGGTGTCAAGGCCATACCGCTGGGCGGCTTCTGCGACATCGCCGGTATGACGCCGGTCGAGGACCTTGCGGCCGACGAACGTGACCGCGCGATGTACAAGCAGTCGACGTGGAAGCGCGTTGCGGTGCTGTTCGCCGGGCCCGCGATGAACTTTGTCATCTGCCTGGTGCTCATCTATGCCATCGCCGTGATCTGGGGGTTGCCGAACCTGCATCCGCCGACCAGGGCCGTCATTGGCGAAACTGGCTGTGTCGCACAGGAAGTCAGTCCGGGCAACCTCGGCAAGTGCACCGGTCCCGGCCCGGCGGCGCTGGCCGGAATCCGCGCCGGTGACGTCGTCGTCAAGGTCGGTGACACCCCGGTGTCCAGCTTCGACGACATGGCCGCCGCGGTGCGCAAATTGCACGGCACCGTTCCGATCGTCGTCGAGCGCAACGGCACCACACTCAGCACCTATGTCGACGTCGCCGTCACCCAGCGCTTCGTCAGCCACGGGCGAGGTGGTCAGCCCGAGCCGGCCACGGTGGGCGCGATCGGGGTCGGCGCTGCCCACGTCGGGCCGAAGCAGTACACCGTGATCTCCGCGGTGCCGGGCACCTTCGTCTTCACCGCCGACCTTGCCCGTGAGGTGGGCAAGGCACTCGTGGCGATCCCGACCAAGGTCGGCGCGCTGGTGCACGCCATCGGCGGCGGACAGCGTGACCCGCAGACCCCGATGAGCGTGGTCGGGGCCAGCATCATCGGCGGCGACACCGTCGACCATGGGCTCTGGGTGGCGTTCTGGTTCTTCCTCGCCCAGTTGAATCTCATTCTGGGCGCCATCAACCTGCTGCCGTTGTTGCCGTTCGACGGCGGCCACATTGCCGTCGCGGTGTTCGAGAAGATCCGCAACACGATCCGGTTCGCCCGGGGCAAGGTGGCCGCCGCGCCGGTGAACTACCTCAAGCTCATGCCCGCGACGTATGTGGTTCTGGCCTTAGTCGTCGGCTACATGCTGTTGACCGTCACCGCCGACCTGGTCAACCCAATCCGGCTCTTCCAGTAAGGGGTTAACAGTGACCATTGGCCTAGGCATGCCGCAGCCGCCGGCACCCACGCTGTCCCCCCGGCGCGCCACGCGTCAGCTGATGGTCGGCAACGTCGGGGTGGGAAGCGACCACCCGATCTCGGTGCAGTCGATGTGCACCACCAAAACCCACGACATCAATGCCACGCTGCAGCAGATCGCCGAGTTGACCGCGGCCGGCTGCGACATCGTGCGGGTGGCGTGCCCGCGTCAGGAGGACGCCGACGCGCTGGCCGAGATCTCCCGGCACAGCCAGATCCCGGTGATCGCCGACATCCACTTCCAACCGAAATACATCTTCGCCGCCATCGACGCCGGATGCGCCGCGGTGCGGGTAAACCCGGGCAACATCAAGGAATTCGACGGGCGGGTCGGCGAGGTCGCCAAGGCCGCCGGCGAGGCGGGCATCCCGATCCGCATCGGTGTCAACGCCGGCTCACTGGACAAGCGGTTCATGGCCAAGTACGGCAAGGCCACGCCGGAAGCCCTGGTCGAGTCGGCGCTGTGGGAGGCCTCGCTGTTCGAGGAGCACGGCTTCGGCAACATCAAGATCAGCGTCAAGCACAACGACCCGGTGGTGATGGTCGCCGCATACGAGCAGCTGGCCGCCCAGTGCGACTACCCGCTGCACCTCGGGGTCACCGAGGCCGGCCCCGCCTTCCAGGGCACCATCAAGTCGGCCGTCGCGTTCGGTGCCCTGCTGTCGCGGGGCATCGGTGACACCATCCGGGTGTCGTTGTCGGCCCCGCCCGTCGAAGAAGTCAAGGTCGGCAACCAGATTCTCGAGTCGCTGAACCTGCGGCCGCGTTCGTTGGAAATCGTGTCCTGCCCGTCGTGCGGACGCGCGCAGGTCGACGTCTACACCCTGGCCAACGAGGTGACCGCCGGGCTGGACGGCCTCGAGGTGCCGTTGCGGGTGGCCGTGATGGGGTGCGTCGTAAACGGCCCGGGTGAGGCGCGCGAGGCCGACCTGGGCGTCGCGTCGGGCAACGGCAAAGGGCAGATCTTTGTTCGCGGTGAAGTGATCAAGACCGTGCCCGAAGCCCAGATCGTCGAGACGCTGATCGAGGAGGCGATGCGGATCGCGTCGGAAATGAGCGACAACGATCCGGGCGCGACAGCCAGCGGTTCGCCTATTGTGACCGTAAGCTGATAGTGGCCAATCCTCCAGGCCGTCAGTTCGCGCCCGCATAGATTTCTAATCCAAAGAGTTCTAACCCAGAGAGTTCTTCAGATGTCGGCTCCGCCCATCTTTCGCCTTGTCGGCGAGCGACGGGTGTCCGTGGTGCGTGATCTCGACGCCGTGTGGCGCGTACTTGACGACGACCCGGTGGCTTCGTGCATGGTCGCCGCACGGGTAGCGGACTATGGCATCGAACCCAATTCGATTGGCGGGGAACTGTGGACCCTTCGCGGCGCCGAGGAATCGCTGTGCTTCGCCGGTGCCAACCTCATCCCGCTGCGTGGCGGTCCGATCGACTTGAATGCCTTCGCCGACGCGGCGATGGGCTCGACGCGGCGGTGTTCGTCGTTGGTCGGCAGGGCCGACCTGGTGTTGCCGATGTGGCAGCGGCTCGAGTCGGCCTGGGGTCCGGCGCGTGATGTGCGTGACCACCAACCACTGATGGCGCTGGCTACCCACCCGAGTTGCGAGATCGACCCCGGCGTGCGCCAGGTTCGGCCGGAGGAACTGGACGCCTACTTGGTGGCCGCCGTCGACATGTTCATCGGCGAAGTGGGCGTCGACCCGCGGCTCGGCGACGGCGGGCGCGGCTACCGCCGCCGGGTGGCTGGCCTCATTTCGGCCGGCCGTGCCTGGGCGCGCTTCGAGCAGGGGCACGTTGTCTTCAAGGCCGAGGTGGGATCGCAGTCTCCCGGCGTCGGGCAGATCCAGGGGGTCTGGGTGCATCCCGAGTGGCGCGGCCTGGGGCTGGGCACCGCCGGCACCGCAACGCTCGCCGCCGTGATAGTCGGCAGCGGGCGCATCGCCAGCCTGTATGTGAACGGCTTCAACACAGTGGCCCGCGCCGCGTACAGCCGAGTCGGGTTCAAGGAAGTGGGCACCTTCGCGACGGTGCTCCTGGACTGAGTCGCGAGCCTGTAGTTAGCGCGCGAAAGTGCGAATAGCGAGCACGGTAACGACAGGCTGGAGATGTCTCGGTGTGTCGGTGCCGATGTCCAAGTCACAGTTCTAACATCAGCAACGATGGTAACTCGAACAATATTTGCCTCAACTGCCGTGTGTGTGCTGTTTGTCGCGGTTTCCGCGCTGCCGGGCTGCACTCCGCGGCCCGACGGTCCGGGCCCGGCCGCCGAGAAGTTCTTCGCGGCGTTGGCCGTTGGCGACATCGCGACGGCCGCCCAACTCTGCGACAACCCCAACGAAGCCCGTGAAGCGCTCAACGCGGCCTGGTCGGGACTGCAGGCCACCCACCTCGACGCGCAGCTGCTCAGCTCGAAATACGCCGAGGACACCGGCATAGTCGCGTATCGCTTCACCTGGCATTTGCCCAAGAACCGGACCTGGAGCTACGACGGCCAGCTGAAGATGTCCCGCGACGAGGGACGCTGGCAGGTTCGCTGGGCCACCACGGGGCTGCACCCCAAGCTGGGCGAGCATCAGACGTTCGCGCTGCGGGCCGACCCGCCGCGCCGCGCCTCGGTCAACGAACTCGGGGGCAGCGATGTGCTGGTGCCCGGCTACCTGTACCACTACGCGCTGGACGCCACTGCGGCCGGGCCCGCGCTGATTGCGACGGCTCACGCGGTGGTCGAGGTCCTGCATCCCTTTAACGACACGCTGAACGACCCGCAGTTGCTCGCCGAACAAGCCAGCTCGGCGACCCAGCCGATCGATCTGGTCACCCTGCATCCCGAGGACAACGACAGGGTCTTCCCAGCGATTGGAAAACTACCCGGCGTCGTGATCACACCCCAGGCCGACATGTTGCCAACCGATCCCCATTTCGCGCCGGCCGTCATCAGCGAAGTGAAGAAGGTCGTGATCGATCAACTTGACGGTCAGGCGGGCTGGCGGGTGGTGAGCGTCAACCAGAACGGCGTGGACGTCGCCGTGCTGCACGAGGTCGAAGGGATACCGGCGCCGTCGGTCTCGATCACCCTGGACCGGGCGGTGCAAGACGCCGCTCAGCGCGCGGTGGACACCCGCGGTGGCAAAGCGATGATCGTCGTGATCAAGCCGTCGACCGGGGAGATTCTCGCGATCGCGCAGAACGCCGGGGCGGACGCGGACGGCTCGATCGCCACCACCGGCCTGTTCCCGCCCGGGTCGACCTTCAAGATGATCACCGCCGGTGCGGCCGTCGAGCGTGACATGGCCACGCCCAACACGATGCTGGGCTGTCCGGGCCACATCGACATCGGGCACCGCACCATCCCCAACTACGGCGGATTCGATCTTGGCGTGGTGCCGATGTCACGTGCGTTCGCCAGCTCCTGCAACACCACGTTCGCCGAGTTGAGCAGCAGGATGCCGCCTCGTGGCCTGACGCAGGCCGCCAGCCGGTACGGGATTGGCCTCGACTATCAAGTCCAGGGCATCACCACCGTGACCGGGTCGGTTCCACCGACGGTGGACCTGGCCGAGCGCACCGAGGACGGCTTTGGCCAGGGCAAGGTGCTGGCCAGCCCGTTCGGCATGGCCCTGGCCGCGGCCACGGTCGCGGCCGGCAAGACCCCGGTGCCGCAGCTGATCGTGGGCCGCCCGACCGCTGTCCAGGGCGACCTCACGCCGATCAGCCCGAAGATGGTCGACGCCCTGCGACCGATGATGCGGCTGGTGGTGACCAACGGCACCGCCAAGGACATCGCCGGCTGCGGCGAGGTGTTAGGTAAAACGGGTGAAGCCGAGTTTCCGGGCGGATCGCATTCCTGGTTCGCCGGGTACCGCGGTGACCTGGCGTTCGCATCGCTGATCGTCGGGGGTGGCAGCTCGGAATACGCGGTCCGGATGACCAAGGTGATGCTCGACTCGCTGCCGCCGGGCTACTTGGCTTAGTGGCCGGCTACGTCAACCCGTTCAATCCGTTCTGGCCCAGCAGCAGCCCGCCGGTGCCGACGCCGCCCGTGGTGCGGCCCGTCCGTTTGCGCAACAGCAACGGCGGAGACCCCGCGGCCGGGCTGATCGTTGACGCCGCAACGGCGGTAAGTTGCGGGGGAGGGCGGAGACCGCCGTCGCAGCACCCAAGGAAAGGCCATGACGAACGGCAGTGGTGGGGACATGGTGGCGTTGCGGGTTTCCGACGCCGACCGCAACGGCACGTTGCGCCGGCTGCACAACGCCGTTGCGCTCGGGCTGATCGACATCGACGAGTTCGAACAGCGCTCGTCACAAGTGGCCTTCGCGCGGACCCGAAACGAGTTGGACGGGCTGGTCGGCGACCTGCCCGGGCCCGGCGCCATCGTCACCTCGGCGGCTGACCGGGTGGAACTGCGCGGCTGGGCGGGCTCGCTGAAGCGCCACGGCGCCTGGACGGTGCCCACCAGGCTGGCACTGGTGCGCCGGCTCGGCTCGATCGATCTCGACCTCACCAGGGCCCGTTTCGCGGGGCCGGTGGTGGTCATCGAGCTCGACCTGAAGTTCGGCTCGCTGGACCTGCGGCTCCCGGACGGCGCCAGCGCGTCGATCGACGACGTCGAGGTCTACGTGGGCAGCGCGAGCGATCGTCGCAAAGACGCACCGGCGGAGGGAACGCCGCACGTCGTACTGACTGGTCAGGTGGTGTGCGGCTCGGTGGTCATCCGGGGACCGCGGCGGGCATTGCTGCGCCGCGCGCGTCACGCGTGACCTAAGCTAGCCGCATGCCTACCCGAACCGCGCTTTCCCCCGGCGTGCTGTCGCCGACGCTGCCGGTGCCGAAGTGGATCGCGCGCCCGGAATATGTCGGCAAGTCGACGGCCAAGGAGGGCACCGAGCCGTGGGTGCAGACGCCGGAGGTAATCGAGAAGATGCGCGTCGCCGGGCGGATCGCGGCCGGTGCGCTGGCCGAGGCGGGTAAGGCCGTCGCACCCGGGGTGACGACCGACGAACTCGACCGGATCGCGCACGAATACATGGTCGACAACGGCGCCTATCCGTCGACGCTGGGCTACAAGGGATTCCCGAAGTCGTGCTGTACGTCGCTCAACGAGGTCATCTGCCACGGGATCCCTGACTCGACGGTGATCGAGGACGGAGACATCGTCAACATCGATGTCACCGCCTACATCGACGGGGTGCACGGCGACACGAACGCGACTTTCCTCGCCGGCGACGTCGCCGAAGAGCACCGCCTGCTCGTTGAGCGAACCCGGGAGGCGACGATGCGCGCGATCAACGCCGTCAAACCGGGGCGCGCGTTGTCGATCATTGGCCGCGTCATCGAGTCATATGCAAATCGGTTCGGGTACAACGTGGTTCGCGACTTCACCGGTCACGGCATCGGCACCACGTTTCACAACGGGCTGGTCGTCCTGCATTACGACCAGCCGGCCGTCGGGACAATCATGCAACCGGGAATGACGTTCACCATCGAGCCGATGATCAACCTCGGCGCACTGGACTACGAGATCTGGGACGACGGCTGGACGGTGGTCACCAAGGACCGCAAGTGGACCGCGCAGTTCGAGCACACCCTGCTGGTCACCGACACCGGCGCCGAGATCCTCACGGTCGCCTAAGTGGCGCGAGCAGACGCAAAAGCCCCCATTTCGGCACGAAATTGGGGGCTTTTGCGTCTGCTCGCCACAACGAGGTGAGCGGGGCGCTGCTGGTGGCGGGCACCAGCTCCGACGCCGGGAAGTCGGTGGTGGTCGCGGGTCTGTGCCGGCTGCTGGCGCGCAACGGCGTGCAGGTCGCGCCGTTCAAGGCGCAGAACATGTCCAACAATTCGGCGGTCACCGTCGAGGGCGGTGAGATCGGCCGGGCCCAGGCCATTCAGGCCCGGGCGGCGGGGCTGGAGCCCAGCGTGCGGTTCAACCCGATCCTGCTCAAACCCGGCGGTGATCGGACGTCGCAATTGGTGATTCGGGGACGGGTCACCGACGCGGTCACTGCGTCCGGGTATCTGCGGCACCGCGACCGGCTCGCCGGCGTGGTGATCGACGAATTATCTTGCCTGCGTGACGAATTCGACGCTGTGATCTGCGAGGGCGCGGGCTCGCCAGCCGAAATCAACTTGCGGGCAACGGATTTAGCCAACATGGGACTGGCCCGGGCGGCGAACCTGCCGGTTGTTCTGGTGGGCGACATCGACCGTGGGGGCCTGCTGGCACATCTGTTCGGGACGCTAGCGGTGCTGGAGCCCGACGACCAGGCGCTCATCGCGGGATTCATCGTCAACAAATTCCGCGGCGACCCGGCGCTGCTGCAACCCGGGCTGCAGCAACTGCGCACATTGACCGGCCGCCCAACCTACGGAGCGCTGCCCTACACCGATCAGCTCTGGCTCGACGCCGAGGACTCGCTGTCGGTGGTCGCTCACCGCGCCGTCGGCGCGCCGGCGCCGCCGCGCGGCGACGAATGGCTGCGGGTGGCCGCGATCCGGCTGCCCCGGATTTCCAACTCCACCGACGTCGAGGCGCTGGCCTGCGAACCGGGCGTGCTGGCGCGCTGGATCACCGACCCCGCCGAGTTGGCCGACGCCGACCTGATCGTGCTGCCCGGCAGCAAGGCCACCGTCGCCGACCTGGCCTGGCTGCGTGAGCGCGGCCTGGCCAGCGGGATTGCCCAGCACGCGCGCGCGGGCAAGCCCGTATTGGGCATCTGCGGGGGTTTCCAGATGCTATGCCGGCGCATCGAGGACCCGGTGGAATCCGGTGCCGGGGTTGTCGCCGGGCTGGGGCTGTTGGACGCCGACATCGTCTTCTCCGCGGCCAAGGTCCTGCGCCGCTGGCAGGCGCCGCTGACCGGCTATGAAATCCATCATGGTCGGCTCGCCCGCTGCGCGGAGGCGTCCTGGTTCGACGCGGGATCCGAACCGCACGGCATAGTGCGCGACGCGGTTTTCGGCACCCATTGGCACGGCCTCCTCGACAACGACGACTTTCGTCGCGCATGGCTCGCCCGCGTTGCCGCTGCCGCCGGTCGGAACCGATTTCATGTCGCCGACGACGTCAACGTTGCCGCCCGACGCGACGCCCAACTGGATCTGATGGCCGAGCTGTTGGCGTCGCATCTCGACATGGACGCCGTCACCGGCCTGCTCGATGGCCCACCGCCACGACGGCCGCATCTCGTCAGCGAGCTCCGAAGGTAGCCGCTCGCAGGCCCATTCCGGTAACTTGCGTAAGTGCCCTCGATGATGACCACGCTCGATGGGTTTCCGGTCCCGGTGGCCGTGGCCGGTCCGGAAAAGGGCGTTGTCGTCGTGGTCCTCGCCGCCGAACAGCGACCGCCGACGGCCTATGACCCGGTATGTGAGCGCCTGCACAACGCATCGCTTCGGACCGTGGTCATCGGTCCTGACCCGCGGCTGACCCCCAAGTCTGTGATCGGCATCCTCGACGGCCTGGGAATCGGGTGGGCGGTGGTGGTCGGCGACCGCGCCGGGGCCGAGCTCGCCTGGGTGCTGGCGGCGACCAGGCTGGGGCGGTTCGTCGGCCTGGTGGCCATCGATCGCGGGCATCCGGCGGTGCCCGGTGTCGATGGCGTGATTCGCGACCCACACTGCCCGCCGGTGGAGGCCGCGACCACCGTCCTGGTGAGCTCGGACGCCGTCCGGGCAGTGGCCCGCGACAGCCAGCGGTTGGTGTACGCCGACTACCGCATCGTGTGCCTCCCGGGGCGACGCAACGCACACGACTCGACCGCGCAGCTGGCCACCGAGATCGTGTTGCGCACCAGCGGCTGGTAGCGCCATCGGCCCCGCGCCGCCGTCGGGACATAGGGGTGGCCCGCGACGCGCTAGCCTGAACTGTTCACGGCGGCGGATGGTTTGGCGGAAGGCGGGGCGGCTCGATGAATGGTCCCGGTGCTCCCATGCTGTCGCCGGACGACCTGGAACGGCTGGTCGCGGCCGGCGACGTCGACACCGTCATCGTCGCGTTCACCGATATGCAGGGCCGGCTGGCCGGCAAACGGGTCTCGGGCCGGTTTTTCGTCGACGAGGTGGTCGAGCACGGGGTCGACTGCTGTAGCTATCTGCTTGCGGCCGACGTGGACCTGAACACGGTGCCCGGGTATGCGATGTCGAGTTGGGACACCGGGTACGGCGACATGGTGATGACCCCGGACCTGGCCACCCTGCGGCGCGTTCCCTGGCTACCCCGCACGGCACTCGTGCTGGCCGACCTGGGTTGGGCCGACGGCAGCGCCGTCGCCGCCTCGCCGCGCGCCATCCTGCGCCGCCAGCTCGACCGGCTCGCTGAGCGCGGACTGGTCGCCGATGTCGCCACCGAGCTGGAGTTCATCGTGTTCGACGAGCCGTATCGCCAGGCCTGGGCTAGTGGCTATCGCGGCCTGACGCCGGCCAGCGACTACAACATCGACTACGCCATCTTGGCGTCCACGCGGATGGAACCGCTGCTGCGCGACATCCGGCTGGGCATGGAGGGGGCCGGTCTGCGGTTCGAGGCCGTCAAGGGTGAATGCAACAGGGGCCAGCAGGAGATCGGATTCCGCCACGACGACGCGCTGGTCACCTGCGACAACCACGCCATCTACAAGAACGGCGCCAAGGAAATCGCCGACCAGCACGGCAAGAGTCTGACGTTCATGGCGAAATACGATGAGCGCGAAGGCAACAGCTGCCACATCCACCTGTCGCTGCGGGGCAAGGACGGCTCCGCGGTGTTCGCCGATGGCGGCGGACCGCATGGCATGTCGTCGATGTTCCGCGGTTTCCTCGCCGGCCAGCTCGCCACCCTGCGCGAGTTCACACTGTTTTACGCGCCGAATATCAACTCCTACAAGCGATTTGCGGATGCCAGCTTCGCGCCGACGGCGGTAGCCTGGGGACTGGACAACCGCACCTGCGCGGTGCGGGTCGTCGGCCAGGGCCGTAACATCCGGATGGAATGCCGCGTCCCCGGCGGCGATGTCAACCCGTACCTCGCGGTGGCTGCCCTGGTCGCCGGGGGGCTGTGCGGAATCGAGCGGAAACTGGAGCCACCCGAGCCGTGCAATGGCAACGCCTACGAAACCACCGGCATAGCTCGCCTACCCACCACGTTGGCGGAGGCCGCCGAGGCCTTCGAGGCGTCGGCCGTCGCCCGGGAGGCGTTCGGCGACGGCGTGGTCGCGCACTACGTGAACAACGCGCGCGTCGAGTTGGCGGCCTTCAACGCGGCGGTCACCGATTGGGAGAGGATGCGTGGATTTGAGCGTCTCTAGACGGCCGGTAGTGGGCATGACGGCATACCTCGAGCGGGTGCAGGCCGGAATCTGGGATGTCCCGGCGTGTTACTTGCCCGCCGATTACTTCGAGGGCGTCACCATGGCCGGTGGTATCCCGGTGCTGCTGCCGCCGCAGCCGGTCGACCCCGACATCGCCGGCCGCGCGCTGGACAGCCTGGACGCTCTGGTCATCACCGGCGGGTATGACCTCGACCCCGCCGCCTATGGCCAGCAACCCCATCCGGCCACCGACGAGCCCCGCCGGGCCCGCGACGCCTGGGAGTTCGCGTTGTTGGCGGGCGCGCTGGACCGGGGGCTGCCGGTGCTGGGCATCTGTCGCGGCGCGCAGGTGCTCAACGTCGCGCTCGGGGGCACGCTGCACCAGCACCTACCCGACGTCCTCGGCCACCACGGGCACCGGGCCGGCGACGGGGTGTTCACCAGGTTGCCGGTCCGCACCGTGCCGGGCACCCGGCTGTCGGCGCTGATCGGGGAGTCCGCCGACGTGCCGTGCTACCACCATCAGGCCATCGACAAGGTGGGTGCGGGCCTGGTCGTCAGCGCGTCGGACATCGACGGCGTGGTCGAGGCGCTGGAGCTGCCCGGCGACGGGTTCGTGCTCGCCGTGCAGTGGCATCCGGAGAAGTCCCTGGACGACCTGCGGTTGTTCAAGGCGCTGGTGGACGCCGCGGGGTCGTACGCAGGCCGCCGATGAGCACGGTGCAACTGATCAACCCCGCCACCGAGGCAGTGCTGCGGTCGATCGAGCACGCCGATGCCGCTGCCGTCGACGACGCGGTGCGGCGGGCGCGGGTGGCCCAGCGGCGGTGGGCACGCTTGCCGCCCGCCGAACGGGCGGCCGGCCTGCGGGCCTTCGCCGCCGCCGTCGAGGCGCACAGCGACGAGCTGGCCGCCCTGGAGGTCGCCAACTCCGGACATCCCATCGGGTCGGCGCAGTGGGAGGCCGGCCACGTCCGCGACGTGTTGGCGTTCTACGCCGCCAGCCCGGAACGGCTGTCCGGCAAGCAGATTCCCGTCGCTGGCGGGCTCGACGTCACCTTCAACGAACCGCTGGGCGTGGTCGGTGTGATCACGCCGTGGAATTTCCCGATGGTGATCGCGTCCTGGGGCATCGCGCCGGCGCTGGCCGCCGGCAACGCCGTGTTGGTCAAACCGGCCGAACCGACACCGCTGACCACGCTCCGGCTCGGCGAGCTGGCGGTCGAGGCCGGGCTCGACGCGGACCTGCTGCAGGTGCTGCCGGGCAGGGGCGCGGTGGTCGGGCAGCGGTTCGTCACCCACCCGGACATCCGCAAGATCGTGTTCACCGGGTCCACCGAGGTCGGCAAGCAAGTGATGGCCGGTGCGGCGGCTCAGGTCAAGCGGGTGACGCTGGAACTGGGCGGCAAGAGCGCCAACATCATCTTCGATGACTGCGACCTGGAACGCGCAGCGGCGACCGCGCCGGCCGGGGTATTCGACAACGCCGGACAGGACTGCTGCGCCCGCAGCCGGATCCTGGTGCAGCGCAGCGTTTATGACCGGTTCATGGAGCTGCTGGAGCCGGCGGTGAAAAGCGTCGTCGTCGGTGACCCGGCTTCGCGCGACACCGAGATGGGTCCATTGGTCTCCGCGGCGCACCGGGCCAAGGTGGCCTCTTACGTGCCCGACGACGCACCCGTGGCGTTTCGCGGCACCGCACCCTCCGGACCCGGATTCTGGTTTCCGCCAACGGTTCTCACGCCAGCGCGCACCGACCGCACCGTCGCCGAGGAGATCTTCGGTCCGGTGGTCACCGTGCTGGCGTTCGACGACGAGCACGACGCGATCACGCTGGCCAACGACACCGCCTACGGACTGTCCGGATCGATCTGGACCGACGACCTGTCCCGGGCGCTGCGGGTATCGCGGGCCGTGGAATCGGGGAATCTGTCCGTCAATTCGCACTCGTCGGTGCGCTACAACACGCCGTTCGGCGGCTTCAAGCTGTCGGGCCTGGGCCGTGAGCTTGGGCCGGATGCGCCGTTGCATTTCTCCGAGACCAAGAACGTGTTCATCGCTATCAAGGAGGTCGAGTGACTGACCTGACGCGGCGGCTGGCGGGCCGGGTGGCGGTCGTCACCGGCGGCGGTAGCGGCATCGGCCTGGCCGCCGCCCGCCGGATGCGTGCCGAAGGCGCGACGATCGTCGTCGGCGACATCGACCGCGAGGCCGGCGGGGCGGCCGCCGAGGCGCTTTCCGGATTGTTCGTGCCCGTAGATGTTTCCGACGAGGGCGCGGTCAACCGGCTGTTCGACACTGCAGCCGAAACCTGCGGCGCGGTCGACATCGCATTCAACAACGCCGGCATCTCGCCACCGGAGGACGACCTGATCGAAAACACCGAACTGCCGGCGTGGCAACGGGTTCAAGACGTCAACCTGAAATCGGTGTACCTGTGCTGCCGGGCGGCGCTGCGGCACATGGTGCCCGCTGGGAAGGGGTCGATCATCAACACCGCGTCGTTCGTGGCCGTGATGGGTTCGGCGACCTCGCAGATCTCCTACACCGCATCCAAGGGCGGGGTGCTGGCCATGTCGCGCGAACTCGGGGTGCAATTCGCCCGGCAGGGCATCCGGGTCAACGCGCTGTGCCCCGGCCCGGTCAATACCCCACTGCTGCAGGAGCTTTTCGCCAAGGACCCCGAAAGGGCCGCCCGCCGCATGGTGCACGTTCCGTTGGGCCGATTCGCCGAGCCCGACGAAATCGCCGCTGCGGTCGCGTTTTTGGCCAGCGACGACGCGTCGTTCGTCACCGCCTCGACGTTCTTGGTCGACGGCGGCATCAGCTCGGCCTACGTCACCCCGTTGTAGTGCCCGTGTGGCGCTGGTCATCCTCCTGCTGGTGAGCGGGGGACCACGCTGGGGCGCAGCTCGAACCGGGACGCGGGAGGGCCGCCGGTGCCACGACCGCCCATGCTCGCGAACGGCATCAGCGGCATTCCCGCGGATCCGAGGTCTGCCGATCCGAGCGGGGCAGCGTTCAGTCCGGCGCTTGGCAACGCCGCGGCGATAGGACTCGCCGGCGTCGTGATCCAGGCCTGCGGCACCGACAGCGCTCCGATCGACATCCCGCGGCCCACAGCCGCGGACATCGCCGCGTCGCTGCCGGCGCCGCCCACGCCCAACACGACCGATCCCAACGAATGCGCCCCGGACTCGACCGCCTTCATCGCACCAGCGGCAGCTGCCGTGACCGGCCCGGTGGCGGCCTTGGCGAACCCCAGGCCCTTATCCAGGAAGTTCAGCGGGTACATCGCGAAATTCAAGGGCACGGTCAGCGAACTCAGCTTCGACACAGACGATGACAGCGACGCCCACGCCGCGTTGAGCTGTGTGACTGTCGACGACGCGGCGAGCCCCTCGAGTACTTGGGGCACAGTCGAGACGAGCCGAGACCCGGCCAGTATGGCCTCCTGAGCCGCTGTCCCGGCCGACGTGCCGATCGCGTGGGCCACCGCGGCGCCTTGCATGGCCACGCCTGCCGGGTCGGTAGTCGTCGGCGGCGGGGTGAATGGTGTCACCTTCGACGCGGTCGCCGAGGCGGCGGCATAGCCGTACATGGCGGCGGCATCCTGGGCCCACATCTCGTCGTAATCGGCCTCCGTGGCTGCGATCGCGGGGGCGTTCTGACCAAGGATGTTCGTCGCCATCAGCGACATCAGCAACGTGCGGTTGGCGACGATCATCGGCGGCGGAACCGTTGCGGCGAACGCCGCCTCATAGGCGCGGACGGCCGCCCGAGCGCGGGCGGCCGCCTGCTCGGCCTGGGCGGCGGTGGCGCTGAGCCAGGCCGTATAGGGTGCCGCGGCTCGGGCCATCGCCGCCGCCGCGGGGCCGTCCCACTTGCCGGCCAGTCCCGCGGTGGCCGAACCGTAGCCACTGGCCGCCGCGTAGAGCCCGACGGCCAGCTCCTCCCAGGCCGATGCGGCGGCCAACATCGATCCTGCGCCCGGACCGGAATACATGCGCCCGGAGTTGATTTCGGGCGGTAACGTCGCGAAATCCATTGTTATCCCACCCCGAGTGCGACTGGAAGAACGACGGTTTCGAATTGCGTTGTGCTGCTAAAGAACATGGACTTCTCCTGCAAGATACGGAAGTTACTGTGTCGTGTCGCGGAGGGCCTTGGCCCGCGCTGCGGAGCCGATTCACGCGGAGCGCTGTGATCGAGTTTCCCCATCAAACCGACGCTGCGGATGAATGCTCACCGGCGCTCGTGACAGAGCGCGAAATAGCCTGGCGCCGGCCGATCAGCGCCGGGCGACGCAGAGTTGATTCAGTAGGTCGTGACCACCCTGAGGGATGGCAGGAGCACGGGAATGTGGTACACCCGGCGCGTGCCCGACGGTCCTCACGGAAGCCGGCGTTGGCAGTGACCACTCCGGTGGCGCCGAGCGCGACCAAGTCGGTGGCCGATCACGCTTTATCCCAGCGCTTTTGAGTGGCTTCTGATTTTTCGAGGAGGAACCCCGATCGACTGTCATTGCCGGCTTGGAGCTATCGGTCACTTGGGCGGGGACAATAGCGACAGTCAGCTGTGACGCCGCCACGGGCTGCGGCGGGCCGGCCGCAGCAAGATGGGTCCGCAATGTCCAAAATCCGACGATGGCGGCCAACAAGGCTAGCCCGGCGACAGCTGCGATGACAGACTGCCATCGCGGAGGTCTGCCCGAGCCCCGGAAATTCACAGTGCCCCAACTGTAGCAGTGACGAGGGCCGCCCGGGATGCGAAACAGCGGGCCGCGCCGACCGAGCTTCCCCCGTAGGTCGAACCCGGTTGCGGGCCAGCGGATGTGGTAGGCGCCCGCTATCCGGCGGCCGGCGGGTGGGTCACCACCGTCGGCCGGAACCCGTAGCGGGGGGCTTCAGCGAAGCCGCGTCCGGACGAGCCGGTCAGCGGCATCCCGCCGAGCATGCTCGACGGTCCTCCGCCGACCGCGGGGGCGCCCGCGGCGCCGTTGGGCAACGCCGACCCGGCGGCGCCGAGCGGCGTCGTCGCCGTCCAGCTGGGCGGCACCGACAACGGCCCGATCGAGGCCGCGTTGCCCACCCCCGCCGACACCGCACCCCCGAGGCCGCCCATCCCGGGCACCGCGTCGCCAAGCCCGGTTGCCGCGGCCTCGGCGGCCCCTTCGGCGGCCTCGGCGGCCGCACCCGCACCGGAAAGGCCGATGAAATCGCACATGGTGCCGAAGAAGTTGCCCGGCGTGTAGAAGCCGGAGGAAAGGGCGTTCATCTCGATGGCATTGAGGAAGGTGCCCACCGGAGACCCGTCGGACCCGTTCAAGAACGCGAGCAGCCCGGTTGGCGTTGTGAGGTCGATTCCGCCCAGCCCGAGCCAATTCTTCAGGTCGCCCAACTGCACGGTTGAGGTAGGCGCGGCGAGTCCCTGCAGCGCGCCGGGTACGGCGGACATCAGCCGCGCGAGCGTGGCCTGCGTCCCCGCATTGCCGGTGGTCGCGACGGTCTGGGTGAGCGCGGCGGTTTGGGCGCTGGTGGTTGGTGGTGGGTCGGTGAAGGGCGTCAACGCCGATGCGGTCGCCGACGAGCCGGCGTAGCCGTACATGGCCGCGGCATCTTGGGCCCACATCTCGGCGTACTGCGCCTCGGTGGCGGCGATCGCCGGAGTGTTTTGGCCGAACAGGTTGGTAGCCACCAGCGACGCCAGCAGCGCACGGTTGGCGGCGATCGCGGGCGGCGGCACCGTCATGGCGAACGCGGCCTCGTAGGCCCCGGCGGCCGCCTTGGCCTGGACCGCGGCCCGCGCGGCTTGCGCGGCCGTGCTCCCCACCCACTGCACATACCCGGCGGCGGCCGCCGCCATCGCCACCGATGCCGGGCCCCGCCACGGCCCACCGGCGAGATCGGTGACCACCGAAGCGTAATTGCCAGCGGCCGTGGATAATTCGGCGGCCAAGCCCTCCCAGGCCGTCGCCGCGGCCAGCATCGGGCCACAGCCCGCGCCGGTGTACATGCGCCCGGAGTTGATTTCGGGTGGCAGCGCTGCGAAATCCATCGGTTGTCCTCCTCTAGCTCGCGTCGACGGCCGCCGTGCAAAGCATTTCGGGTACGATGTGGACGAACGACATGGAATGCTCCTTGGGAATTGACGGCCCGGGGTAGGGCGCCGGTATCAGGGCGCACGACCGTAGCGCACGACGGCGATCTGCGAACGTGCGTGAGAGATGGCTTGGCGAACCGTGTTTCAGCCAGCAACAACCGCGCCGGGACCGCAGCGGATTGGCTACAGTCGTCGACTCCTACGGTGCTGCAACGATCTTCGTGTTTTCTTCGTCAAGCCCAGAGCCGGTGGTGATCGCGGCTTGCGGTAAACCAAAGCCGATTTGTCGAGGAGCCGACTATGTGGTGCCACGGTCCCCCGCCGCCTGGATTGCGACGGCGGCTGCCGGCTCCAGAATGGAACGGCCATGTGGCGTCCCCTCGACGTGGGAAGAAACCTCCTGTCACAAATAGGTAACTCCAGCCGGCGCGCAGATGCAATCGATTTGCAGAAGCAAATATGCGAACTTATTCGCAGGTTGGCGACCTGCCGCGGTCGCTGGGGATCGGCACGTCCGGTAAGCGCCCGAGCGGGTCCGTCAGCCGCGCGAGACCGCGTTGAAAACGATTAGCGGAATTGCCATTTCGACTGCGGTGGCCCCACCATGAAATCCGATGAGTCGGGCCGTTTCTGGGGGCTCATGGCCGGTCGCCAGCACGGCGGCATCGGAGGTGCAGGTGACCACGACGTCTCCGACCCGGGGCAGGTGCCGAGGGCTCATCGGCCCGAAGATGCCAGTGGCCACCGCCTCTTCGCGGGTTTGCACGTTGGCACAGCCGCCAAGGAGCTCGCTCCAGGTGGCCACTACATCGGCCGCGGCGCCGGGCTCGGTGTGCAGGTAACGCACCCGCGGCTCGCCGGCGACCACCCGTACGCCCGCTCGCAGCCTCGGGTCGGTGTCGAAGTCGACGCGGGCATTCGCCGGAACGTTGAGGCCGCCGTGGTCCGCGGTAACCAGCAGCGCCGCGTTGCGCGGCAAGGCCTCGACCAGCCGGGTCAGCAACACGTCGATACGGGCGCCCGCGTCGTGCCAGTGGTCCGAACCGATGCCGAACACATGGGCAGCCGTGTCGAGTTCGGCCGTGTAGCCGTAGACCAATCCTGGTGCCGCGTCCAGCTCGTTGGTCAGGCGCTGGGCGTAGTCATCCGCCGTGCGCGTCGGGCACAACCGAGCGCCGCGATACGCGGCATCGGTCAGCCCGCTGCCGACCAACCACTCCGGTAGCACGGCGCGCGCGCCGAACCCGGCCCGCGTCAGCCGCTCGAACCACGTTGGCAGCGGCTGCCATTCGGCGTGTGGTGGGTCATCGCGCCAACGGATGTGGTTGAGGACCCGGTCGGTGCCGGGGATGTTGAGGGTGAAGCCCAGGATGCCATGCTCGCCGGGTTGTGCGCCGGTGCCCAGCGACACCAGGCTGCTGGGTGTGGTCGACGGGAAGGTGCAGACGAGTTGCTCCAGCCGTCCGTCGCCGCCCGCCAAGACCGACGCGAGGAGCGGCGCGTCGCCGACCAACTTCGGTAGCAGGTGCCAGCCCAAACCGTCGACCAGCAGCACCGCGACACGATCAACCTGATCGACGTCGACCGATTCCGACAATCCCAGCGGGTCAACCACACCCGGTGCCCCGAGCAGCGCGGCCGCGGCGGGCAGCACATCGCAGATCGAACCGGGCACGATGGTCAGTCTGGCACGAAGTGAAGCGTGCGCCAGCCGTCGGCCGGTCACCCGCGGGTGGGCCATGCCCCGGAAAACCTCGTCGCCGCGCGGCGCACCTCGTCGACCGATCCGTCTCGCAACGTGGCGCCCGGTGGGGGACCGCAATAGCCCAGCGTGTTGGGGGCGTAGGCGCAGCGAACATCTCGACGCCCCGGTTGTCCGTCAAGCCCGCCCCGCCAGCTTGGCGGCGTCACGGTGGATGCGCCCGAAGTTGTAGTAGGCCGCACACGCCCCCTCGGGGGACACCATGCACGTCCCGATCGGGGTCTCCGGGGTGCATGCGGTGCCGAAAACCTTGCATTCCCAGGGTTTGAGCACGCCCTTGAGCACCTCCCCGCATTGGCAGGCCTTGGGGTCGGCGACCCGCACGCCGGGCATCGCGTAACGCAGTTCGGCGTCGAATTCGGCGAACTCGTCGCGCAGCCGCAGCGCGCTCTGCGAGATGAATCCCAGCCCACGCCATTCGAAGTGCGGGCGCAGCGCGAACACCGTGCCCAGCAGCGCCAGCGCCGCGGGGTTGCCGTGCTCGGGCACGACCCGCGTGTATTGGTTCTCCACCTCGCAGCGGCCCTCGCGGAGCTGGCGCAGCAGCATCGCGACCGACGCCAGGATGTCCAGCGGCTCGAATCCGGAGACCACCAACGGTTTTCGGTACACCGCCGGCACGAACCGGTACGGGCGGGTGCCCACGACCGTGGATACGTGCCCTGGTCCGATGAACCCGGACAGTCGCAGGTCGGGTGATTCCAGGATGGCCTTGATCGGCGGCACGATCGTGACGTGGTTGCAGAACACGCTGAAGTTGGGCAGGCCCAGGTCGCGGGCGCGCACCAGGGTCACCGCGGTCGAGGGTGCGGTGGTTTCGAATCCGATGGCGAAGAACACGACCTGCTTGGCGGGGTTGTCGGCGGCGATCTTGAGCGCATCCAGAGGGGAGTAGACGAACCGCACGTCGGCGCCGCGGGCCCTGGCGTCCAGCAGGCTGCCGGACGATCCGGGCACCCGCATCATGTCGCCGAAGCAGGTGAAGATGACGCCGGGTTGGCCGGCCAGCCACATCGCGTCGTCGATGCGGCCCATCGGGATCACGCAGACCGGGCAGCCCGGGCCGTGCACCAGTTCGACGTTGTCGGGCAGCAGGCGTTCGATGCCGTGGCGGTAGATGGTGTGGGTGTGCCCGCCGCAGACCTCCATGAACTTGAAGTGCTCACTGTTACCGGCCAAATGGTCGATGGCGCCCAGCAGTTGGCGGGCGGCCGCGGGATCGCGGAATTCGTCGACGAAACGCATGGACACTCCCTAGCCGATGGCCGACGAGTCGAAGGCCTCCAGTTCGGTGGCGTACGCCTCGCCGAGCTTTTGGACGGCGGCCAGGGTGAGCAAGGCCTCGGTTTCGTCGATCTTGGCCATAGCGAAACCGACGTGCACCAGTACCCAGTCGTCGGGTTCGGGCATGTCGTCTTCCAGTAATCGCACGCTGATGGTGCGTTGCACACCGCCGACGTCGACCCTCGCCAAATAGTTTGCCGGATCGGTGATCTCGACGATCCGGCCCGGAATCCCCAGGCACATGTCGCTCTCCTCCCTTGGCGGTTCAGCAGATTCGCGGCAGCGGGTCGCCGACGAGCATCTCGACGATGCGGGTGCCGCCGAACCCGGTACGCAGCACCACGCATTCCGCTGGCTCGGCGACGATTTCCCCGATCTCGACCGCCTCGGCGCCCAAAGGATGCGAGCGCAGCGCGGCCAGCCCCACCTGGGCCTCCTCCGGCGCGACGACGGCGACGAACTTGCCCTCGTTGGCGACGTAGAGCGGGTCGATGCCCAGCAGTTCGCAGGCGCCATTCACCGTGGGCCGCACCGGAAGTCGCTCCTCGGTGAGCAGCACCCCCAGACCGCACGCCGCCGCCAGTTCGTTGCACACGGTGCCCACCCCGCCCCGCGTGGCGTCGCGCAGCCAGCGGGTCGACGGCGCGGCCGCCAGCAGCAGTTCCACGAGCGGGCTGACGGAGGCCGTGTCGGAGGCGATGTTGGCCTCGATCCCCAAATCGCCCCGGGCGAGCATCACCGCCATGCCGTGATCGCCCATCGACCCGGACAACAACACCTTGTCCCCGGCGCGCACCGATTGTGCCGACAGCCGTCGCCCCGCGGGAATGACGCCGGCGCCGGTGGTGGTGACCAACACGCCATCGGCGGCGCCCTTGGGCACCACCTTGGTGTCGCCGGTGACGATCTGCACCCCGGCGTGGGAGGCCGCCGCCGCCATGTCGGCGACGATCCGTTTGAGTTCGGCGATTCCGAAGCCCTCTTCGAGCACGAACGCCGCGGCGATCCAGGCCGGCACCGCCCCGGCCACCGCCAGGTCGTTGCAGGTTCCGTACACCGCGAGCTCGCCGAGGCAGCCGCCGGGAAAACGACGCGGCGCCACCACAAACGAATCGGTGGACATCGCGATTCGCTCGCCGCCGGGCAAGGCCAGCACCGCGCTGTCGCCGAGCGATTCCAGCGGCGGATTGCGGAACGCCTCCACGAACACCGCGTCGATAAGCGCCGCCGAGGCCTTCCCGCCCGCCCCGTGCGCCAGCGTCACGTGATCGTCGAGCAGGCGGGGACGGCGCCGCCGGAACGATTCGATCCGCTCGCCGACCTCGCCCTCGCCGAACCGCGGCCCCGAGGACAGGTATTCGCTTGCCGGTCTGCTCACGCCGCGCCCCGATCATCGACGTGTTCATGGGTGGCCAACCACAGCCGATAGCCCAGCAGCGCTTGGGATTCCTGGATCCGGTGCACGCTTTGGGAGCGAACCACGAAGCAGGCGTCCACGTCGGGATTGTCGGCAAACGCGCCGCCGTCGTATCCGGCGAAACCGACGGTATACAGGCCACGCCGGCGCGCCTCGGCCAGCGCGGTGAGCAGGTTGGGCGAATTGCCGCTGGTCGACATGGCGATCGCGATGTCGCCGGTCCTCGCGCGCGCGATCAACTGGCGGGCGAACACTAACTCGAATCCCACATCGTTGCCCAGCGCGGTCAGGATCGCCTGGTCGGCGGTCAACGACCAGGCCGGCAGGGATTTTCCGACCGGCGGGTGGGCGAACAGCCCCGCCAGGATGGTCGAATCCGTGCAGCTGCCGCCGTTTCCGAAGGTGAACAACCGCCCACCCGTCGCGAAACGGCGCGCCATCTCCGCTGCGGTCCGCGCCAGCAACTCGGCATTGGCTTCCAGTGTCCAGCGTCTCAGGGCCAGGCTCTCGGCCGCCTTGGCCTGCGCCGACGCGGTCAGGTCGGCAAGCAGCGAGTCGGCGTCGTCTTCGGCTGCGTCGATGAACGGATACAGGAAGTTGGTCGGCTCGTCGTGCGTCATGAATCGTCCTCCTCGTCGCCGACGCGGCCGATCGCGGTACCGGCGTGCACCAGCACCAGATCGCCGGCGGCGACCGGGCCGACCAGCGTCGTCGCCACGTCCTCGATGCCGCGCGCGGTGCGCACCGCGGCCAGCCCGTCGTCCGAGGCGGCCACCACCTCACCCAAACGACCCTCGTCACCACACGTGACACAGACGTCGTCGGCATCCCCCGGCTTGAGCAACCCCGGATGCTCAAAACAGACATGGGTCAACTCCCACAACAGGTGATACAACAGCACGAAGCCACCGGTCGCGGGCGCTCGGGGGTCCGGATCGTCGAGCCACAGCACGTGGTCCGCCCTGCCCGCCGAAGGTCGCTGGCCGCTGCCGATCCACACGGTGGTGGCACCCCACGCCGGGGTGCGGCGCATCACCGAACGCACCTGCGCGTCGTCCGCAGCGGCGATCGCGACCACGAGGTCGCCGGGCCGCACCGACACCCGCGCCAGGTCCACCAGGCCGGGGCCGGTCAGCGCCACCGCCGGCAAGGCCCGCTTGCCCATGATCACCGGATGCACGAACTCGACCGCGATGTGCAGGGCATGCGGTTCCCAGGACGGCGCGATGGACCACATCGTGGCGCCCGCCGCGAACCGTCTGGCCAGCGTGAACGCGGTAGCGGCCAGGTCGGCGGCCAGGTCGGCGCCAAGCCCGCGATCGATACCGGTAGCGCCCGTCACCGTTTCGCCTCCCCTAGCCCCGCCAGCATGCCGACCACCGCCTGACCCAGCGCCAGCCCGCCGTCGTTGGGCGGAACGGTGTGATGGGTCAGCACGTCAAATCCTGCCAGCCGCAACCGCTCCCGGCACGCGCGCAGCAACAGCACATTCTGGAACACCCCACCGGTGAGGCCCACCAGCCGCACCTCGCCGGCCACCTGACCGACCACCTTCGCGACGGCGTCCGCGACGGCCCGGTGGAAGGCCGCCGCCAGCAGCACCGGCGGCGTGCCGGCGCGCAGGGCCGACACCAGCGTTTGCACCAGCGTGGCCGGATCGATCACCCCGTCGGCCCGCACCGTGAGTGGCAGTGACGGGCCAGGCCGGCCGGGCGCCGAGTCGGCCAGCGCCTCGAGTTCGATGGCGGCCTGGCCCTCGTAGTCGATCCGGTGCCGCACCCCGAGCAGGGAGGCGACCGCGTCGAACAGCCGGCCCATGCTCGAACACGGGACACATCCCACGCCGCTCTCCAATTGCGAACGGGTGAGCCGCAATTCGTCCGGCGTTGCCGCGGCGACCGGCGCCAGATCCGGGGTCCAGTCGATGTCGGCCATCCACAACGCCGACAGCGCCACCCGCCAGGGATTGCGCACCGCGGCGTCGCCGCCCGGCAGCGGGACCGGCAACAGATGCCCCACCCGCACGAAACGGTGGCTGTCATGCCCGAGCGCGAGGATCTCCCCGCCCCAGATCGTCCGGTCGCTGCCGTAACCCGTGCCGTCGAAGGAGACCCCGACGATGGGTTCGCCGATGCGGCCGTGCTCGGCCAACAGCGACACCACGTGGGCGTGGTGGTGCTGCACCAGGTCCACCGGTCGATCGTCCGCGTGGCGCTCCGCCCAGCCGCGGGTGTGATACCCGGGATGCAGGTCGGCGGCCAATCGCGCCGGCCGGCCCCGTAACTCGCTGAGCTGGCCGAGCGCGCGCTCGAACGCGCGCAGCGTCTCCCAGGTGGCCATGTCGCCGATGTGCCCGGACATGTAGGCGCGTGACCCGTCGGTGAGGCAGAAGGTGTTCTTCAGCTCCCCGCCCACCGCAAGGACCGCCGGGCCCCGGTACCCGATCTCGATTGGCAACGGCGCGTAGCCGCGGGAACGCCGGATCGGCAATTCCCGGCCGTCAACGACGCGCACCACCGAGTCGTCACACGGCACGTGGATGACCCGGTCGTGGTCGAGGACGGCATCACTGAGCAATGGAAGCCTGAGTGCGGCATCCTCTTCGGTGAAACAGATGGGTTCGTCGGAGCGGTTGGCGCTGGTGAGCACCAGCGCGTCGGGGACCGGACCGCGCGCACCGGGCACGGCCGCCAGCAGCAGGTGATGGATGGGGGAGTACGGCAGCATCAGCCCGATCAGCGGGCTGCCGGGCGCGACCGCGTCGGCGACGGGCGCGGTGTCGCTACCGGGACGTCGGCGCAGCAACACGATCGGCCGTGCGGGATTCGACAGCACCGCCGCCTCCGCGTCGTCGATGTAGGCGTAGCGCCGCGCCACGGCCAGGTCGCGGACCAGCACGGCGAAAGGCTTGGCGCCCCGCGCCTTTCGGACCCGCAGCGCGCTCACCACCGCCTCGTCGTGCACGACGCACGCCAGGTGGTAACCGCCGATTCCCTTGACGGCGACCACCTGACCCGCGGCCAGGGCCCGTTGGGTGGCCGCGAGTGCGGCGTCCGACCCGTCGATGCGGCGCGCGGCATCCGTCCGGAACCACAGCGATGGCCCGCAGTCCGGGCAGGCGATGGGCTGGGCGTGGAACCGGCGATCGGCCGGATCGTGGTATTCGGCGGCGCAGCGCTCACACATGGCGAACTCCGACATGGTGGTGGACGCACGGTCGTAGGGCAACGCGCGGATGATGGTGAACCGCGGCCCGCAGTTGGTACAGGTCACGAAGGGGTGGCGGTACCGCCGGTCGTGCGGGTCGAACAGCTCGGCGACACAGTCGTCGCACACCGCGATGTCGGGGGGGATGGCGGTTTTAGAAGTCTTAGCACCGGTGACGGCCTGGCTGGCCACGATCCGGAACTCGCGTTCGGCGGTGTCGATGGGAACGTCGGTGACGGAGACGGCGCTGATCCGCGCCAGCGGCGGGGCGTCGGCGCGCAGCCGGCGACCGAATTCCTGCACCCGTGCGCGGTCTCCCTGCACCTCGAGAAAGACTGCGCCCGAATCGTTTCCGACGAATCCGGCCAGGCCCAGCTCGCTGGCGATGCGGTGGACGAACGGGCGAAAGCCAACCCCCTGGACGACACCGGTCACCGTGACGCGTCGGCGGACCTGCGTACAGGGTGGGCCGGCCCGCAACATCAGGGAGACGTCGGTCATCTCAACCGCCACCCGGATCGCCGCGGCCCCGGCCGATCAGCTCCAGGCCGGCCATCGCTTGCTTGGCGTTGGCCCGGCCTGTCCTCTCGGCTACGAAACCCATGTGGATGATCAACCCGGTCGCCGGGCGCGGATGTCCCTTCCGGGGGCATGCCGACATCGACCTTGCGTTGTTCGCCGGTGACAGCTGCCCCTGGTAACCGTCCAGCAATCCTGATCACCTGACCGGGCATGCCCAGACGCATGGGTCAGCACTCCTTTCGCACCGACGCCGCGCCCGCCGGGATTTGCAACGCCGCGACGATCTCCTCGACGGCCCGCACCGCGCGCGGGACGGCTCTGGCCACCGGCTCGCTGAGCCCGATTCCTTCCTCGACGCTTCCCACCTCGCATCCGACGACGACCGTATACGGCGGACTGCCCCCCAGCGCGCGCAGTCGGGCGAATACCGTTGCCGGATCCATGCTGTGCGCATCCATGCCCGTCGCGCTGGGCCAATATGCTTGGTCGGCTTGGAAATCGGCCTGGAAGACGTGCAACGTGCCCGGGCTGCCACGATTGGGTACCGCGTCGACCAGGATCAGCGTGTCCCATCCCTCGAGCAGGTCGTGGGCCAGG
This sequence comes from Mycobacterium lacus, assembly GCF_010731535.1. Taxonomy (NCBI): domain Bacteria; kingdom Bacillati; phylum Actinomycetota; class Actinomycetes; order Mycobacteriales; family Mycobacteriaceae; genus Mycobacterium; species Mycobacterium lacus. The sequence goes on along the minus strand of NZ_AP022581.1, from coordinate 2,949,068 downwards.
TGCATGCCGCGGATGCCGTAGTCGATGACGCGCACGGCCGTGTCGTCCCGCAGGAGCTCGGTCTGTCGCACCACCTCCGAGCCGAACCCGTCGTCGCCCAGAAACATGTTTCCGATTCCGGCCACCAGGATGCTTGCTGCCATCGGGTCACCCCACGCTACATGCGTCGGTGCTTGAGGTAGCGGCGGGCGTCCGGGAGGGACACCGGCCCAATCACCACCGCCGCCGCGACGGCAATTGCGATGACGGCCAGCAATACCCAACCCAAGACATCCATCTCGAACTCCTTTCGTCGGTTGGTGTGGCATCGGGGGCTCCCAGCGGTTCGAATGCGCTAGGGCCAAAGGACATTTCGCAGTCAACCGCCTCGTCCCACGTCAGCCACGAGCCGCCCGGCGTGACCAGGTCGCCGACGGGCTCGAAAGCCCGTCATCGAGCGCGCGCTCGGCCCGGCGACGTTGCAACCGCAGGAACCGCACCACCACGCTCAGCGCCCGGGCCGGTTGCCGTGTAGAGCGGATAGGTCAGCGTCTCCGACAGGTTGTCCGGGTGGATCGGGCAACCCGGAACGCAGACGATCGGAATACCGGCCTTGCTCTTCCACTCCCAGCCGAGATGATCGGACACACCCATCGCACCGGCGACCTTGAGGCCGCGAAGCGCGCCGAGTGCGATCTCCTCGATGCTGGGCTGGGTGGCGGCAGTTGACGCCACCGAATCGCCGTCACAGCCAAGACCCGCGTTGATCCAGAGAACGTGGGTCGATGTTTCCGCTGCTTCGGGTGGCATGCTGCAGCTCTCCGGGGCCGGGCTGAAACCCCTGCGCCGCCGGAGTCGACCGTCGGCCCACTTGCGCAGCGCTGTGTCTGGGTCTACTCCCGCGGCCCGGTCGTTGTCAACGGTTCGCGGTTGGCTTCAATCGGCTGGACCTGCCGCGAACCGCCGCAGCCAGCCGAACCAGGCGCCCATGCCGGCTCCGGTGCGCGCGGAGACCGGCAGGATCGTGGCGGCCGCGTTGACCTCGCGGACGTGCGCGATGTAGGCGCCGACATCGGCATCCAGGTAGGGCACCAGGTCGATCTTGTTGAGCAGGACGACGTCCACCGATCGGAACATCACCGGATATTTCAGTGGCTTGTCCTCGCCTTCGGTGATGGAGTAGACCATGGCCTTGGCGTGCTCACCGACGTCGAATTCCGCCGGGCACACCAGATTGCCGACGTTTTCGATGATCACCAGGTCCAGGCTGGGAAGGTCCAGGCCCGGCAGGGCGCGGTTGACCATCGGCGCGTCGAGGTGGCATTCGCCGCCGAAGCCGTTGCTCGTGTTGAGCAGCGACACCTGGGCACCGCGACCGCTGAGCTTGGCGGCATCCAGATCGGTGGCGATGTCGCCTTCGATGACCCCGATGGCGAACTCGCCGGCGAGCTCATCGAGCGTGGCCTGCAGCACGGTCGTCTTCCCCGACCCCGGGGAGCTCATCAGGTTGAGCGCGCGGATCCCGTGGCTCTCGAAGACCGCCCGGTTGAGGTTCGCCCGGATATCGTTTTCGGCGAAGATCCCCTCCAACACGTCGACGCGTTGTGGTCCGGTCTCATAACTACTGTGATCCCCGTGTTCATGGGTGTGCACGGTTCCGTCGTCGTGCCGGTGAAACCTACCCACTGTGAACACCTTTCACGAGACGTCCAGCGACGTCACCAGGAATTCGTTGCCGCGTAGCACCTCGACGTCGGAACTGTCACACCCAGGGCACCAGATCGACCAGGCCGAGGTGATCTCCGACCGTCTACCGCACGCACGGCAGCGCACCTCGGCGGTGACGCACTCGAGCTCCAGTTCCGCATCCGGCATGTTCTCCGAGTCCCGGACCAGTGTCCAGCAGAACGACAACGATTCCGGGACCACCTGCCGAAGCGCGCCGACCCGGACCCGGACCACGTCGACGTGGCGACCGTGGGCATGCGTTTTGACCACACCGGCGATCGCTTCGCACAGGGACAGCTCATGCATGAGCACCGTTCTACACCGCGCCGAGATTGCCGCCAAGGCTGTGATTCTGACGCCGGTCGCGACCATGGTGGCAATTTCGATGCGTGACCGCGCTGCGGTCAGTTCGCGCTGTCGGCCGCTGGGGCCCACTTTTCTTCAATGCGACCGTAGCGCCAGACGAGCACGGCGACGGCCCACGTGATCACGAACATCCCAACGACAAAGAAGCCGGCGGCGTTGAGGTCGAGCGCGCCGACCCAGTCCCAGAACGCTCCGCGCCAGCCGAACTGGCCGGCGAACAGGCCGAGCAATTCGACGCTGCCGATCAGCAGCGCCACGCCCACCGATAGCCCGGTGATGGTGATGTTGTAGAAGATCTTGCGCACCGGCTTGGAAAGCGCCCAGCCGTAAGCGAAGTTCATGAACGAGCCGTCGATGGTGTCCAGCAGGCACATGCCGACGGTGAACAGCAGGGGCAGACACAGGATGGCATACCAGGGCAACCCGGCCGCCGCGCTGGTGCCCGCCAGGACCAGCAGCGCGATCTCGGTGGCGGTGTCGAATCCGAGCCCGAACAACAATCCGACCGGATACATGTGCCAGGACTTGGTGATCGACCGGGTGAGGCGGCGCAGAATTCGGTTGAGCAGCCCGCGCCGGAGAGCCTTGTCCAACTGCTGTTCCAGCTCGGCTCCGTCTTTTTGTGGGTCGTAGTGCCCTCGGCGCAGTCGCACGAACACCCTCAGGATCCCAACCAAGACCACGACGTTGAGGACGGCGATCAGATACAGAAACACCCCTGAGACGCCGGTGCCGATCAGCGTCGTGTAGTGGTGCAGCGTCGAGGAGTCGTCGGCGACCGGGCCGATGATGGCTTTGATTCCGGTTGCCAGCAGCACCGCGAGCCCGAAGACCACGGTGGAGTGGCCCAGCGAGAAGAAGAATCCGACGGCGAGGGGGCGATGCCCGTCGCTCATCAGCTTGCGGGTGGTGTTGTCGATGGCGGCAATGTGGTCGGCGTCGAACGCGTGCCGCATGCCCAGGGTGTAGGCGGTCAGCCCGATGCCGACGCCAAATACCTTGCCGCCCACGGCGAATCGCGCCGGCTCCACGAGAAAGACCAGCGTGATCCAACCAACCAGGTGCAGCGCGACGATGACCGCCAACATCGCCGCGAGGCGCCGCCACTCCGATGGTGTCAGCAGCCTAGACCACCATGACAGCCGCAAGTCGAGCGCGCTGTCGGCCATGCCCGTCCTTCCACCGCTGGGCAGAAAGCAACCGACCCGACTTTAGGTTCGGTGATGGGCTGGATGCAAGTCAGTTGCAAGAATGGTGTCATGGCCGGGGGAGGCCAGCGCTGGCAATCCCGGGTATCAGGCGCAACACTGAAAAGGTGACACGCAAGCCGTCGGGGCTGGACCCGGCGGTCACCGAACGGATCGGCGAATTCCTGCGCGCCCGTGGATTGCGGCGCATGGCGTCGCGGATCCAGGTGTTGGCGGTGCTCGAGCCGGTCAACGGGCATTTGTCGGTGGCCGAGATCCATCGGCGGCTGCCGGAGTGCGTGCCGCCCGGCGCACCGGTGCCCGACCTGGCGACGATCTACCGCACGGTGACCACGTTGGTCGGCCAGGGGGTGTTGCACACGTTGACCCTCGACGGCGGGGTTACCACCTATGGGCTCGCCACCGCCCCACATCACCACGCGGTGTGCACCCAGTGCGGTGCGATCATCGAGGTACCCGCGCGGCAGCTGACCTCGGCGCTGGAGCACGCGATGGCGGGCAGCTCGTTCGCGCTGTCGGAGCGGGCCGGGCTGACGCTGCGTGGCCTTTGCCCGCAGTGCCAGGACAGCGCGCTGGATCTTGACGACCCGACCGACCCGCGTCCGCTCAAGCGGCGCGACCCGCGGCAGCGTCGACGTTGAGCTCAGCGCAGACCCAGTAGCGCGTTTTCGACGACCTCGGGCAGCGCCGGGTGTATCCAGTACTGTCCGCGCGCCATTTCGGCGGCCGTCAGCCCGAAGCTCATCGCCTGGATCAACGGCTGGATGATCGAGGACGCCTGGTAGCCCATGATGTGCGCGCCGATCAGGCATCCGCTGGCGCGATCGGCGATGAGCTTGACGATTCCAGTGGTGTCCTCCATGGCCCAGCCGTAGGCGACATCGCCGTAATCCTGTATCGCCACGGAGATATCGAAACCCCGTGCGATTGCCTGGTTTTCGGTCAACCCGACGGCGGCGAGCTGGGGATCGGTGAACACCGCCGCCGGAACATAGCGGTGGTCGGTCGCGGCCATCGATCCCGTGTCGTCCCAGTCGCACAGCAGGTTGCGCGCGACGACGCGGGCCTCATGGTTGGCGACGTGCTTGAGCAGATACGGCGAGGAGACGTCGCCGAGCGCGAAAACGCCACGCGCCGAAGTCCGTTGGTATTCATCAACCAGCACTCGACCGTCCTCGACCTCGATGCCGGCCTGCTCGGCGTCCAGGAGATCGGCGTTGGACACCCGCCCGGTCGCCACCAGCAGCAGGTCGGCGTTGAGGACGCCGCCGTCGTCGAGCTCCAGGGCTATGCCGGGGTCACGGTTTCGCGCGTTCACGACGTTGCGGTGGGTGTGCAGCTCCCACTTGGTTGCCGCGATGCGGGTGAACCGTTCGCAAATGGTGTCGTCGCAATGCCGCAGCAAGCAGCCGCCCCGGATGACGATGGTGACCCGCACCCCGAGCGCGGAGAAGACGTGTGCGAATTCGGCTGCCACGAAGCCGCTTCCGATGATCACCACGTGCTCGGGCAGCTCGGCGATCCGCATCACGGTGTCGCTGGTGTGATAGTCGACCCCCGATGTGAGGATGGCCGGCGGAATCACCGGCCGTGAGCCCGCCGCGATCACCACCTGTTCGGCGGTGAATTCTTCGCCGGCGTCGGTGCGCAACAAATAGCGCCCGTCCGCCTGAACCGGCCCGAATCGCGTGTGCTGGCGGTACACGTCGATGTTGGGCGCGGAGCGTCGATAGTCCTCGCCGCTGAGCGCGATGGGATCGATCCGCCCGAAGACGCGCGACACGATGTCGTCCCACCGCACCCGGTCGATGCGGGCGTCGACGCCGTAACGGGCCGCGTTCCTAATGGTTTTGGCGACTTCGGCGGCGTAGACGAACATCTTGGTCGGGATGCACCCGACATTGAGGCAGGTGCCACCGAAGGCGCCCTGCTCGCATATCGCCACCCGTTTGCGCGCGTAGCGCTCGTCGAGAATGCTATTGCCCGAACCGGTTCCGATGATCGCGATGTCGTAGGTTTCCATTTTATTGGGGCCGTTGGCCTTTCGTTGACGAGGACGAGGCGTGGGTGTCGTTGCGTGTGTTGAGGTAGTGGTCCAGCCAGAGATCCAATTGCTGGTATGCCACCTGGCGTGGCTGAGGTAGCGACAAAAACACGTCGTGTTTGGCGTCCGCCACCGGAACGACGGTGGTGCGGTTGCCGATGCAGCCGGCCCACCGGGCGATCTGGCGGACGTCGAGAACCGCGTCGCCGCGGTGCAGCGCCGTCGGGCCGGCACTCTCGCGCACCGTGTGATCCGAACGCAGGATCAGGTTGGGCACGCCAACGTCGAGACCGCGATGCAGCCGGACCTGGCCGCGGCGCACGGCGTGCAGCCAGCCGAAGGTGACCGGAAATCCGCCCACCGGTTTCCACTGAAGGTTGTAGTCGAACTCCCCGTCGTAATCCCGGTGCAGGCTGGTGCCGTAACCGCCCTCAACCGGCCCGCGGGCCACTGCCTTGGAGCGCACTCGCGACACCGCCGCGATCGTTGCCGCGGTCACGCTCAGTCGCACAATCGCCGGCCCCCGCAGATCCAGAAACGGGCTGTTGAGCACCAGGCCGGCGATGCCCGAGCGGGTGGTGGCGGCGCGCTGACGTAACCGGTCCAGCCACAGCGACACGATGAGCCCACCCGCCGAATGGCCGTAGATCAAGACCCTGGGGGAGCGGTTCTGCTCGCCGATGACCGCGAGGGCGTGTTCGAGTTCGGCGTCGTAGTGGGCCAGATCCGTGGTGAAGTGCGGCGTCTGGCCGTCCCGCCGAGACCGGCCGCACTTGCGCAGGTCCAGCGCATAGAAGGCGAAGCCACGGCTGGCGAAGTGATCGGCCAACTCGGTGTGGAAGAAGTAGTCGGTGTACCCGTGCACCGCCAGCACCGCCCGCTCGGCGGCGTCGGTGTCTCCGCGGCGGATCAGGGTCGCGACGATCTCGCCCTCACCGTCGGGGTCGGGCCCGAGCGGGATCGTGTGCTGCCAATAGCCGGGCAGGACGTCGGGTACCCAGCCAGTCACGGGGTCAGCTTAGAGCGTGGTCAGCGCTCGTGCGGTCAGCCGTCCTGGCCGGGGTTGCCGTGGAAGCCCGCTTTGCCGGACACGCCGGTGGCACCGGAGGTGGTGTCCCCATGGCCGCCCGCGCCGCCGCCGCCGGCCGCGCCGCCGGCACCCCCGGCACCACCCAAGCCGCCGGCGCCACCGGCGCCGGTGCTGCCCGCCTGTCCGATCAGCCAGCCCCCGGCCCCGCCGTCACCACCGAGGCCGGCGGCCCCGCCGGGCCCGCCGTCGCCGCCGTTACCGCCGTCGCCGCCCGCGCCGCCGTCACCGCCCGCGCCGCCGTCACCGCCATTGGAGGTGGTAGAACCGGCGCCGGCAAGGGCTTCGCCCCCGGCACCACCGGTGCCGCCGCCGCCGCCGGTGCCGCCCACACCGCCCGCACCGCCGCTGCCGCCGTCGCCGCCGTCGCCGCCGTTACCGATCAGCAGCCCGCCCGCACCCCCGTGACCGCCCAGACCCCCGGCGCCCCCGGCGCCCCCGGTGCCGAGGGCGCTGCCGCCGTCACCGCCGTCTCCGCCGTCGCCACCGGTGATGGTGGCACCGCTGCTGAGGCTGTTAGCAACGTCGGCCTTGCCGCCGCTGCCACCGGCACCACCGGCGGCACCGGCGCCGCCCATGCCGCCGGCACCACCGCTGCCTCCGATGCCGCCGTTGCCGGCCAGCAGACCGCCGCGGCCGCCGTCACCGCCGGCGCCGCCCCTGCCGCCGGCGCCGCCCGACACGTCGCTGTCGTGGCCGTTGCCGCCGTTACCGCCGTTACCCCCGGTCACGCTGGTGTTGGCCTGAGCAAACCCGCCGTTGCCGCCGTTTCCACCGTTCCCGCCGGAAGCCAGGGCGTTGCCCCCGTTGCCCCCGGCACCACTGATCGCAGTAGCACCGCCGTCAGTGACGGCTTCCCCACCGGCGCCACCGCTGCCGCCGTTGGCGCCGTCTCCGCCGTGGCCGCCCGCGCCTCCAAAGGCGTTACCGGTACCACCAAATAGGTTCCTTACTTCGCCGCCGTGGCCCCCGTTGCCGCCGTTCACGGTGACGCCGCCAGCATCGCCGGGATCCCCGGGGCCGCCGGTGAGGTCGGTATTACTACCATTCACGTCGTGACTCGCTCCGTCGCCGCCGGCAGCGGCGGTGCCGAGGGGGGTGGGATTGCTGCCCGCGATGCCGGTGGCGCCGGTGCCGCCCTGCCCGCCGGCGCCACCGTCGCCGAACAGGACGGCGTTGCCGCCGTGGCCTCCCAGCCCGCCGACGCCGCCGTTGACACCGGCTACGCCGATCCCGCCGTGGCCGCCCGCCCCGCCGTTCCCGAACAGCAGCCCCCCGGTGCCGCCGTTACCGCCGGCCGCGCTCGTCCCCCCGGCGCCGCCGGCCCCGCCGTGGCCGATCAGCCCGGCGTTGCCGCCGGGGCCGCCCGCCTGGTTGGGTCCGCCCGCGGCGCCGTTGCCGCCGTTGCCGTACAACAACCCGCCGGCCCCGCCGGCCTGGCCCGGGGCCGACCCGTCGGCGCCGTTACCGATCAGCGGGCGTCCCAGCAGTGTCTGGGTGGGCGCATTGACCGCGTCCAGCACGGTCTGCAGCGGCGACGCGTTGGCGGCCTCGGCGCTGGCATACCAGACCCCGGCCGTGGTCACCCCCCGGGCGAACTGGTCATGGAACGCCGCCGCTTGGGCGCTAACGGCCTGGTATTCCTGGGCGTGCGTGCCGAACAGCGCCGCCACGGCCGCCGACACCTCGTCGGCGGCCGCGGCCAGCAACCGTGTCGTCGGAACCGCCGCGGCCGTATTAGCCGCACCGATCGCCGACCCAATGGCCGCCAGATCTGACGAGGCGGCCGCGAGCATGTCCGGTGTTGCGATGACGAACGACATGGGGGCGACCTTCCACTCAAGAGGCCGGCCATCCGGCCCTCCGTCAGAGCACGATCGGCAAATCAGATCGTATAGCTAACACGCAGGTGGCGTCTCGCGGATTGGAGTAAGAGGCGCGGGCGCGTCGTGCGGTCGGCTGAGAGCGCGGTCGGGCCATTGCCCCCTGTCCGGTCGGCTCGATCAACCGTGTGCGCCAGTCGCGCCATTCGCGCCCGCAACACCGCCGACGCCGTCGCTGCCGGACGTGATTGACCCGAAGCCCCCCGCGCCGCCGCCGCCGGCAGCGCCGCCCGCGCCGCCGGCACCGCCCGCACCACCCGCGCCGCCGGCACCGGTGCCGCCGGTGCGTCCGATCAGCCACCCCCCAGACCCACCCGTGCCACCGAAGCCCGGGGCACCGCCGGCACCGCCGTTGCCGCCGTTGCCGCCGTAACCGCCGTCGCCACCGTCGCCGCCTATGAACTGGAGAGACGCGCCGCCACCTGTACCGGCTCCGCCGGCGCCACCAGCCCCGCCGGCGCCGCCGTCGCCGCCCGCGCCACCGGCACCGGCGTTGCCGCCGGCGCCGCCGGCGCCGCCGTCCCCAATCAGCAGCCCGCCCGCGCCCCCGTGACCGCCCAGACCCCCGGCGCCACCCGTGCCGCCCGTGCCGAGGGCGCTGCCGCCGTTACCTCCCGTACCGCCGTCGCCGCCGATGGCCGAGTTGCCTGCGCCGGCGATGTTGCCGGCATCGCCGCCGCCGCTACCGCTGCCGCCGGCACCGCCGGGGGCGCCGGCACCACCGTCGCCGCCGGTGCCGCCGCTGCCTCCGATGCCGCCGCTGCCCGCCAGCAGACCGCCGCGACCGCCGTTGCCACCGGTGCCGCCGGCACCGCCCGCGCCGCCGGACACGTCGGTGTCGTGGCCGTTACCGCCGCTGCCGCCATTACCCCCGGTGGAGTTGCTGACCGCACTGGCGTTCCCGCCTTTGCCACCGTTTCCGCCGGCACCGCCGAGAGCCTGCCCGTTGCCTCCGTCACCGCCGGCACCGCCGACGGCGGTCGCGCCCCCGGACGTGGTGGCGGTCCCGCCGGCACCGCCATTGCCGCCGTTGCCGCCGTTCCCGCCGTCGCCGCCGTGGCCGCCGGTGGCGGTGCCAACTGAGGTGCTCACGCTGCCGCCTGCCCCGCCGGTCCCGCCGGTCATGGCCACCCCGCCGTCAGCTCCGGCCCCGCCGGGGCCGCCGACCCCATTGGCCGCGGTTGAATTTGCGCCGTCGCTGCCGGGCGCGGCCGTGCCAACGGGGATGGGGTTGCTGCCGGCGACGCCCGTGGCCCCGGTGCCGCCCCGCCCGCCGATTCCGCCGTTTCCGAGCAGGACGGCGCTGCCACCGTGACCGCCGTGCCCGCCAACGCCGCCGTTGACACCCGCGACGCCGAGCCCGCCTTGGCCGCCGGCCCCACCATTGCCGAACAGCAGGCCCCCCATTCCGCCGTTGCCACCCGCCGCGCTCGTCCCCCCGGCGCCGCCGGCCCCGCCGTTGCCGATCAACCCCGCGTCCCCGCCGGCACCGCCAGCTTGGGTGGGTCCACCGGCGGCGCCGTTACCGCCGTTGCCGTACAGCAACCCGCCCGGCCCGCCGGCCTGACCCGGTGCCGACCCGTCGGCGCCGTTGCCGATCAGCGGGCGTCCCAGCAGGGCCTGGGTGGGCGCGTTGACCAGGTCCAGCAGCGCGTCCAAAGGTGACGCGTTGGCGGCCTCGACGCTGGCATAGGCGCCCCCGGACGTGGTCAAGGCCTGCACGAACTGGGTATGGAACGCCGCCGCTTGGGCGCTGAGGGTCTGATAGCTGCGGGCATGCGCCCCAAACAGCGCCGCGATCTGCGTCGACACCTCGTCGGCGGCCGCGGCCACAACCCCGACCGTCGTCAGTGCCGCCGCGCCGTTTGCCGCCTCGATCGCCGAACCAATCTCCGCCAAATCCGTGGCCGCCGCCGCAACCAATTCCGGTGAAGCGACCACGTACGACATCGGTTACCTCCCAGGGAGAACCGGACTCGGATTGTGCGGATTGTATGGCGGCCGGGGCCGCGCAGTGTGCGCTTCGGGGCAAACGTCTTGGGCTGGCTGCGCCCGGGAGGCATCGGTCCGGGTAGCTATGCGCGTCGGGATAACCTGGGACCGGCACAGCCCAGGAAAGGAACCCGGTGTCAGAACTGGCCAGAACCGACGTCGTGCTGGTGGGCGCGGGCATCATGAGCGCCACCCTGGGTGCGTTGCTGCGACGGCTGGAGCCGGACTGGTCGATCACCCTGATCGAGCGGCTGGACGCCGTCGCCGCCGAAAGCAGCGGTCCCTGGAACAATGCCGGCACCGGGCACTCCGCGCTGTGCGAGATGAACTACACCCCCCAGCGACCCGACGGTTCGATCGATATCGCCAAGGCCGTACTCGTCAACGAGCAATTCCAGGTCACCCGCCAGTTCTGGGCGTATGCCGCCCAGAATGGGATCCTGACCGACGTGCGCGGCTTCCTTAACCCCGTCCCGCACGTGAGTTTCGTGCACGGGGCGCAGCGCGTCGACTACCTACGGCGGCGATGGCTGGCGCTGGCCGCCAACCCGTTGTTCGGCCGCACCGAATTGATCGACGACCCGGACGAATTCGCCCGCCGGCTGCCGTTCATGGCCGCCAAACGTGGTTTCTCCGAGCCGTTTGCGCTCAACTGGGCCCAAGACGGCACCGACGTCGACTTCGGAGCGCTGTCCCGACAGCTCATCGGCTTTTGCGTGCGCAACGGCACAACCGCGCTGTTCGGTCACGAGGTCGGCAACCTGTCGCGACGGTCCGACGGCGGCTGGACGCTGAGCGTCAGGAACCGCCGTAGCGGCGAAAAGCGCAAGCTGACCGCCAAATTCGTTTTTGTCGGCGCTGGAGGTGGCGCGTTGCGGTTGTTGCAAAGGTCCGGCATCGCCGAGGTGAAGGGCTTCGCCGGCTTTCCGATTGGCGGCCGGTTCCTGCGCACCGACAACCCGGCGCTCACCGCGGCGCACCGGGCCAAGGTGTACGGCTCTCCGTCGCCGGGCGCGCCACCGCTCGGCGCGCTGCACTTGGACTTGCGGTTTGTCAACGGCAAGTCCTGGCTGGTATTTGGGCCGTATGCCGGGTGGTCGCCAAAGTTCTTGAAATACGGCCGCTTCAGCGATCTGCCCCGGTCGGTCAAGTCGGATAACCTGCTGTCCATGCTTGGTGTGGGCGTCACCCAGGTCAAGCTGCTCAACTATCTGGTCGGCCAGCTGCGGCTCTCCGAGCCCGACCGTGTCCGTGCGTTGCGCGAATTTGCACCCAGCGCATCCGATTCCGATTGGGAGCCGACGATAGCCGGTCAACGAGTGCAGGTGATCCGGCGAGACAAGCGCAAGGGCGGGGTGCTCGAGTTCGGCACCACCGTGCTGTGTTCAGCGGACGGCAGCATCGCCGGGGTGCTCGGCGGTTCCCCGGGGGCGTCGACCGCCGTGCCGATCATGCTGGAGGTGTTGGAGCGCTGTTTCGCCAACCGGTATCAGTCCTGGCTGCCCGCGCTCAAGGAGATGGTGCCGTCGCTGGGGGCCGAGCTGTCCCGCGAACCCGCGCTGTACGACGAGGTGTGGTCATGGGGCACCAAGGCACTGCAGCTGGACGTCGCATGACCGAAACGCTGCGCCGCATGTGGGCCAAAGACCTTGACGCCCCGACCCTTTACGAATTGCTCAAGCTAAGGGTGGAGGTTTTCGTCGTCGAACAGGCGTGCCCGTATCCGGAGCTGGACGGACGTGACCTGCTCGCCGAGACCCGGCACTTCTGGCTCCAAACGCCGGAGGGCGAGGTGATCTGCACGCTGCGGCTGATGGAAGAGCACGCCGGAGGCGAGAAGGCGTTCCGGATCGGCCGGCTGTGCACCAAACGCGATGCGCGTGGACAGGGCCACACCACCCGGCTGCTGCGCGCCGCGCTGGCCGAAGTGGGGAACTATCCGTGCCGGATCGACGCGCAGACCTATCTGGCGGACATGTACGCCCAGCACGGATTCGTCCGCGACGGCGACGATTTCATCGACGACGGCATACCGCATGTGCCCATGCTCAAGCCCTCACGCCCGCCTCCTGCGCAGGCCGATACCCCGCCTGCATCGTCGGCGGGCGGGCCCGGCTCCGGTCTGGCGGCGCAGCCGTGAAGCCGTACCCATTCAGCGCGATCGTCGGGCACGACCAGCTGCGCCTCGCGCTGCTGCTGTGTGCGGTCCGCCCGGAGATCGGCGGCGCGCTCATCCGCGGCGAGAAGGGCACCGCCAAGTCGACGGCCGTGCGCGGGCTGGCCGCGCTGCTGTCCGCGGCCACCGGGAGTAGCGGGGCCGGCCTGGTCGAGATGCCGCTGGGCGCAACCGAAGACCGGGTGGTCGGCTCACTGGATCTGCAGCGGGTGCTGCGCGACGGCGAGCACGCGTTCTCACCCGGGTTGCTGGCGCGTGCGCACGGCGGCGTGCTCTACGTCGACGAGGTCAACCTGCTGCACGATCACCTGGTCGACGTGCTGCTCGACGCCGCCGCGATGGGACGGGTACACGTCGAACGCGACGGCATCTCCCATTCACACGAGGCCCGGTTCGTGCTGATCGGCACGATGAACCCGGAAGAGGGCGAGCTGCGTCCCCAACTGCTGGACAGGTTCGGTCTCACCGTCGACGTGCACGCGTCACGTGATGTTGACGTGCGGGTGCAGGTCATCCGCCAGCGGATGGCCTACGAGGCCGATCCCGATGCGTTCGCCGAGCGCCACGCCGACGCCGACGCCGAACTCGCGCGCCGGATCGCCGCCGCGCGCGCGATCGTCGACGATGTGGTGTTGCCGGACAACGAGTTACGACGCATTGCGAAGCTGTGCGCCGCGTTTGACGTCGACGGCATGCGGGCCGATCTGGTGGTCGCCCGAACCGCCGTCGCCCACGCCGCCTGGCGCGGCGTCAAGGCCGTCGAGGAGCAGGACATCCGGGTGGCGGCCGAATTGGCGCTGCCGCATCGGCGCCGTCGGGACCCGTTCGACGATCACGGCATCGACCGCGACCAGCTGGACGATGCGCTGGCGCGGGCCGGTGCTGACCCGGAGCCTGATCCCGACCCGCCCGGCGGCGGCGGGTTCACCGATAAGTTTGCGCCGCAACCGAACTCGCAATCTGGTTCGAAGCCGCAACCGCCGCGGCCCAGTGCGCCGCCTTCGCAGACCTTCCGTACCCGCGCGCTCACCGTGCCCGGGGTCGGTCAAGGGGCGCCGGGACGACGATCACGGGCCCGCAACGCCTCCGGCAGGGTCGTGGCCGCCGCCGACGGCAACGACGCCCACGGACTGCACCTGTTCGCCACCCTGCTGTCCGCCGCCGAGCGCACCACGGGCGCCGGGCCGTTGCGCCCGCGGCCCGATGATGTCCGCCGGGCCGTCCGCGAGGGACGAGAAGGCAATTTGGTGATCTTTGTCGTCGACGCCTCCGGCTCGATGGCCGCCCGGGATCGCATGGCCGCGGTCAGCGGCGCCACCCTGTCGCTGCTGCGCGACGCCTACCAACGGCGGGACAAGGTCGCGGTGATCACCTTCCGCCAGCACGAGGCGCGGTTGTTGCTCCCGCCGACCTCGTCGGCGCACATCGCCGGCCGCCGACTGGCCCGGTTCGACACCGGGGGCAAGACGCCGCTCGCCGAGGGCCTGCTGGCCGCGCGTGAGCTGATCCTCCGGGAGAGGGTGCGCGACAAGGCTCGACGGCCGTTGGTGGTGGTGCTCACCGATGGCCGGGCCACCGCCGGGCCGGACCCGTTGGGCCGCAGTCGAACCGCGGCGGCCCGGCTGGTCGCCGAGGGCGCGGCCGCCGTGGTCGTGGATTGCGAAACTTCGTATGTGAGGCTGGGGTTGGCCGGGCAATTGGCCCGCCAGCTGGGGGCGCAAGCGGTGCGGCTGGAGCAGTTGCACGCCGATCACCTGACGCGGGCCGTGCGTTGCGTGGCATGAGTGGGTACAGGTAACCGTTTATGCCACAAGGTAATCCGCTCCAGGTGCCCGATGATGGCCTGACCACCCGGGCCCGGCGCCACACACCAGTGCTGGCCGTGCATACCGGTGCCGGCAAGGGGAAGTCGACGGCGGCGTTCGGGATGGCGTTGCGGGCTTGGGATGCCGGGCTGGACGTTGCCGTCTTCCAGTTCGTCAAGAGTGCCAAGTGGAAGGTGGGCGAGGAGGCGGCGTTTCGTCAACTCGGCCGGTTGCACGACCAGCACGGAGTGGGCGGATCGGTGGAGTGGCACAAGATGGGCAGCGGCTGGTCCTGGACGCGTACGTCGCGCAAGGCCGGCAGCGACGCCGAGCACGCGGCGGCAGCTGCGGACGGCTGGGCCGAGATCGCGCGCCGGCTGGCCGCGCAACGCCACGACTTCTATGTGCTGGACGAATTCACCTACCCGCTGCAGTGGGGCTGGCTCGACGTCGACGAGGTGGTGGACGCCTTGCTGGCCCGGCCCGGCTTTCAGCACGTCGTGATCACCGGGCGCGACGCCCCGGCGCGGTTGGTCGAGGCCGCCGACCTGGTCACCGAGATGACCAAGGTCAAGCACCCGATGGATGCGGGGCGCAAGGGGCAGAAGGGCATCGAGTGGTGAGCGTTGATGTGCGCGGCGAGCGCGCGTGTCTGCGCCACGACACGCCGTATCGGGCGGCATATTGCGCACGCTCGCGGCGCCGGGTCACGACGTGACCCGCGTACCCGCGGTGGTCGTATCGGCTCCCGCGTCCGGTAGCGGAAAGACCACCGTCGCAACCGGTTTGATCGGAGCCCTGCGGCAGGTGGGCCACACTGTGGCACCTTTCAAGGTGGGCCCGGACTTCATCGACCCCGGCTACCACACGCTGGCCGCGGGACGGCCCGGCCGCAACCTGGATCCGGTTTTGGTGGGGGAAACGCTTATTGGCCCGCTGTACGCCCACGGTGCTGCCGGCGCCGACATCGCCGTCATCGAGGGCGTGATGGGCCTATTCGACGGTCGAATCAGCGAAGCCGCGACCGCTGCGGCGGCAGGCTCCACCGCGCACGTGGCCGGTCTGCTCGGCGCCCCGGTGGTCCTGGTGGTCGACGCGCGTGGCCAGAGCCATAGCATTGCGGCGCTGCTGCACGGGTTTTCCACGTTCGACACGACGACCCGGATTGCGGGCGCGATCCTCAACCGGGTCGGAACGGCCAGACATGAGCAGGTGCTGCGGCAGGCGTGCGAGCGGGTCGGTGTCGCGGTGCTGGGCGCCATCCCGCGCACCGCTGAATTGGAGCTGCCGACCAGGTATCTGGGACTTGTCACCGCCGTGGAGTACGGCGGTCGTGCACTGTCGGCGGTGAACGCGATGACCGCCCTGGTCGCTCGCCACGTCGACCTCGCCGCGGTGATCGGCGCCGCGGGAAGCACGGCCGCCGCTCCGCCGTGGGACCCCGAAACGGCGGTGGGCGAGGCAGCGGGCCCGCGACCCACGGTCGCGATGGCGGCTGGCAAGGCATTCAGTTTCGGCTATGCCGAACACGCCGAGCTCTTGCGGGCCGCCGGGGCCGAAGTGGTCGAGTTCGACCCGCTCGTCGACCCGCTGCCCGACGGGACCGGCGCGGTGCTGCTGCCCGGGGGTTTCCCCGAGCAGTTCGCCGCGGAGCTGTCGGGCAACGATGTCGTTCGTCGACAGATCGCCGAGTTGGCCGCCGCCGGCGCGCCGGTACATGCCGAATGCGGGGGGCTCACCTATCTGGTGTCCGAACTCGACGGATACCCGATGTGCGGCGTGCTGGCCGGATCGGCGCGGTTCACCCAACACCTCACGTTGGGATATCGCGACGCCGTCGCGGTCGCCGATTCGGCGCTGTATTCGGCCGGCCAGCGGGTGGTTGGGCATGAATTCCACCGCACCGCAATCACTTTCACCGATAACTATCAGCCGGCGTGGATATATCGCGGCCAGGACGAAGCCGCACATGACGGCGTGGTGCATACCGGGGTGCACGCGTCATACCTGCATACCCATCCGGCTGCCAAGCCCGATGCGCTCGCCCGCTTCGTCGCACACGCCGCCGCCACTAAGCTTGGCGGGTGACTGAGAGTCCCTACCTCGTCGGACTGCGACTGGCCGGCAAGAGGGTCGTCGTCGTCGGCGGGGGCACGGTGGCCCAGCGTCGGCTGCCCCTGCTCATTGCCAGCGGCGCAGACGTGCATGTCATCTCCCGGAGCGCCACCCGGGCCGTCGAGGCCATGGACGGGATCACCCTGGTGACCCGTGAATACCGCGACGGCGACCTCGAGGGGGCATGGTATGCGATCGCGGCCACCGACGACGCGCACGTCAACGCGGCCGTCGTCGCCGAGGCCGATCGCCGCCGCATCTTTTGTGTCCGTGCCGACATTGCCGTTGAGGGGACGGCGGTCACCCCGGCCTCGTTCAGCTACGCGGGACTATCGGTGGGTGTGCTGGCCGGTGGCGAGCACCGCCGTTCGGCGGCGATCCGATCGGCCATTCGTGAGGCGTTGCAACAGGGCCTTATCGCCGCCGAGAGTTCCGATGTCGTCCGCGGTGGGGTCGCGCTGGTCGGCGGCGGCCCTGGCGATCCCGAACTGATCACGGTGCGTGGCCGCCGTCTGCTCGCCCAGGCCGATGTGGTGGTCGCCGATCGGCTCGCGCCGCCCGAACTGCTGGCCGAGCTGCCGCCTCACGTGGAGGTCATCGACGCGGCCAAGATCCCGTATGGCCGGGCCATGGCTCAGGACGCGATCAACGACGTCATGATCGAACGGGCCAGATCGGGGAAGTTTGTGGTGCGCCTCAAAGGGGGGGACCCCTTCGTGTTCGCCCGGGGTTATGAGGAAGTGCTGGCCTGCGCCGACGCCGGAGTTCCGGTGACCGTGGTGCCGGGTGTGACGAGTGCCATAGCGGTGCCCGCGCTGGCGGGCGTTCCCGTCACCCACCGGGCCACAAATCACGAGTTTGTGGTGGTCAGCGGCCATCTCGCGCCGGACCACCCCGAATCGTTAGTAAATTGGAATGCACTGGCCGCAATGACGGGCACCATCGTTTTGCTGATGGCGGTCGAACGCATCGAGCTTTTCGTGGAAGCCTTGATTAGAGGCGGACGACCTGCGGATACGCCAGTGCTGGTGGTTCAACAAGGAACGACGGCCGCTCAGCAGACGTTGCGGACGACCCTCGCTGACACGCCGGAGAAGGTCCGCGCGCAGGGGGTTCGACCTCCCGCGATCATCGTGATCGGGGCCGTAGCGGCGTTCGGGGTTTAAACAATTCTTAAGATTACTGTAAGGTAACCCGCTATGACGGCTCTCAATGACACAGAGCGGGCAGTCCACGACTGGACGTCCGGCCGCCAGGAACGTCCGGCCCCGGAGCGTCCGCCGCGCCCGACCGTAACCGTCTCAGAGCGTCTTAGCAGGTATTACCCGACCTGGCTGCCCTCGCGTAGCTTTGTCGCCGCCGTCATCGCCATCGGTGGTATGCAGCTGCTGGCGACCATGGACAGCACCGTCGCCATCGTGGCGCTTCCTAAGATTCAGAACGAGCTGAGCCTGTCCGACGCCGGCCGCAGCTGGGTGATCACCGCCTACGTGCTGACGTTCGGTGGGCTGATGCTGCTCGGGGGTCGCCTCGGCGACACCATCGGACGCAAGCGCACCTTCATCGTCGGCGTCGCGCTGTTCACCATCTCGTCGGTGCTGTGCGCGGTCGCCTGGGACGAGGCGACGATGGTCATCGCGCGGCTCTCCCAGGGCATCGGGTCTGCGATCGCTTCGCCGACCGGTCTGGCGCTAGTCGCGACCACCTTCCCGAAGGGGCCGGCCCGTAATGCCGCGACGGCCGTGTTCGCCGCGATGACGGCGATCGGCTCGGTGATGGGCCTGGTGGTCGGCGGGGCGCTGACCGAGGTTTCCTGGCGGCTGGCCTTCATGGTGAACGTGCCGATCGGGCTGGTGATGATCTACCTGGCCCGCACGGCGCTGCGGGAGACCAGCAGAGAGCGGATGAAGCTCGACGCGACCGGGGCCGTGCTGGCCACGCTGGCCTGCACGGCCGCCGTCTTCGCCTTCTCGATGGGGCCGGAGAAGGGCTGGATCTCCATCACCACGATCGGCTCGGGCATGGTGGCCTTGGCGGCCGCCATCGCGTTCGTCGTAGTGGAGCGCACCGCCGACAACCCCGTCGTGCCGTTCCGCCTGTTCCGCGACCGCAACCGGCTGGTGACGTTCACCGCGATCTTCCTGGCCGGGGGTGTCATGTTCAGCCTGACGGTGTGCATCGGCCTGTACGTGCAGGACATCCTGGGGTACAGCGCGCTGCGCGCGGGCGTCGGCTTCATCCCGTTCGTGCTCGCGATGGGCATCGGTCTGGGTATCTCGTCGCAGCTGGTGTCGCGGTTCTCACCACGCGTGCTCACGATCGCCGGTGGGTACCTGCTATTTCTCGCCATGCTGTACGGCTGGTGGTTCATGCACCGCGGCGTGCCGTACTTCCCGAACTTGGTGGCGCCCGTCGTCGTGGGCGGGATCGGCATCGGCATGGCCGTCGTCCCGCTGACGCTGTCGGCGATCGCCGGCGTCGGCTTCGACCAGATCGGCCCGGTGTCGGCGATGACACTGATGCTGCAGAGCCTGGGTGGGCCGCTGGTGTTGGCCGTCATCCAGGCCGTGATCACCTCGCGCACGCTGTACCTGGGCGGTACCACCGGCCCGGTGAAGTTCATGAACGACGTTCAGCTGCAAGCCCTTGACCACGGCTACACCTACGGCCTGCTATGGGTGGCCGGGGCGGCCGTCATCGTCGGCGGCGCGGCGCTGCTCATCGGCTACACCCCCGCGCAAGTTGCCCACGCGCAAGAGGTCAAGGAAGCGATCGACGCCGGCGAGCTATAGCCGGCCGAGCAGACACAAAGGTGCCTTATTTCGGGCAGACCTGGGAGCTTTCGCGTCTGCTCGGCTAACTAGGCTTGCGCGCTGTGATCACCCGGATGTCCGAGTTGTTCCTGCGCACGCTGCGCGACGATCCCGCCGACGCCGAAGTCGCCAGCCACAAACTGCTGATCCGGGCGGGATACGTACGGCCCGTCGCGCCCGGGCTCTACAGCTGGCTACCACTCGGCCTGCGGGTGCTGCGCAAGATCGAACGCGTCGTCCGCGACGAGATGAACGCGATCGGCGGGCAGGAGATTCTGTTCCCGGCGCTACTGCCGCGGGCGCCGTACGAGACGACCAACCGGTGGACCGACTACGGCGACGGGGTATTTCGCGTCAAGGACCGTCGCGGCAACGACTACATGCTGGGCCCGACGCACGAAGAGTTCTTCACCCTGACGGTGAAGGGCGAATACAGCTCCTACAAAGACTTTCCGCTGCTGCTGTACCAAATCCAGAACAAATACCGCGACGAGACGCGGCCGCGCGCCGGCATCCTGCGCGTCCGGGAGTTCCTCATGAAGGACTCCTACTCCTTCGACATCGACGACGCGGGCCTCAAGGCCGCCTACCACGCGCACCGCGAGGCCTATCAGCGCATCTTCGACCGACTGCAGGTGCGCTATGTCATCGTGTCCGCGGTGTCCGGGGCGATGGGCGGCAGCGCGTCGGAAGAGTTCTTGGCCGAGAGCCCGATCGGTGAGGACACCTTCGTGCGGTGCCTTCAGTCGGGTTACGCGGCCAACGTCGAGGCGGTCGTGACCTCGCGCCCGGAGACGCTGCCCATCGACGGGCAGCCCGAGGCGGTGGTCTACGACACCGGTGACACCCCGACCATCGCCAGCTTGGTGGCTTGGGCGAACGAGGCCGACCTGGGCCGCGCGGTCACCGCCGCGGACACCTTGAAGAACGTCATGGTCAAGGTTCACCCGCCGGGCGGGGATTGGGAGCTGCTGGCCATCGGCGTGCCGGGCGACCGCGAGGTCGACGACAAGAGGCTGGCCGCGGCGCTGGAACCGGCCGACTACGCATTGCTCGACGACGACGACTTCGCCAAGTATCCGTTCCTGGTGAAGGGTTATATCGGACCGAAGGCGTTGCGGGACAACAATGTTCGCTACCTCGTCGATCCGCGGGTGGTCGACGGCACCAGCTGGATCACCGGGGCCGACGAGCCCGGCCGCCACGTGGTCGGGCTGGTGGCCGGCCGCGACTTCACCGCCGACGGCACCATCGAGGCCGCCGAGGTGCGCGACGGTGATCCATCTCCCGATGGTGGCGGTCCGCTGGTATCGGCGCGCGGTATCGAGATCGCGCACATCTTCCAGCTTGGCCGCAAATACACCGACGCGTTCACCGCCGACGTGCTCGGTGAGGACGGCAAGCCGGTGCGGCTGACCATGGGCTCCTACGGCCTCGGGATTTCGCGGTTGGTGGCCGTTATCGCCGAGCAGCATCACGACGAGTTGGGACTGCGCTGGCCGTCAGCGGTGGCACCGTTCGACGTTCACCTCGTGATCGCCAACAAGGACGCGCAGGCGCGCGCGGGAGCCGCCGCGTTGGCAGCCGACCTGGATCGGTTGGGCGTTGAGGTGCTCCTCGATGACCGCCAGGCCTCGCCCGGCGTGAAGTTCAAAGACGCTGAACTGCTGGGTATGCCTTGGATCGTTGTCGTGGGGCGAGGCTGGGCGGACGGCGTGGTCGAGCTGCGCAACCGCTTCAGCGGCGAGATTCGCACGATGACCGTCGGTGCGGCGCTGGCCACCGATATTGTGGCGACGGTCACCGGCTAGCGACGGCGCTAGTCCGAAGTTGCGACTGTTGGGTTAGGTGATTTCTTGGGTTTACCTGGGGTTTTGCCGGTTCGGGTGGGTGTTTGTTCTGGCTACGCGGCGATGGTGAGGGGAATGGTGGTGTCGATGAGGTCGAAGGCGCGGCGTTGGTCGGGGGTGGGTTCGGTGAGTTTGTCGATTTCGATGTCGGTGTCGTGGTAGCGGATGCGGTCGCGGGTGAGGGTGCCGAGATGGTCGAGCAGGCCGCGGAAGCTGCGTAGCGGGTTGCCGTCGGCGTCGTGTTTTGTCGAGGCTTTCGCGTTGGCGGCGGCGGAGCGTTGCGCGGCGCGACCGGGTTGTCGCGCGCCGGTGGTGTTTCGTCGGTGAAGGTCAGCGGCGCCCAGGCCTGCGTAGGTGCCAGACGAGGTAGCAGGCCAGCAGGCAGATCAGCACGTGCGCGCGCACGCTGATCGAGACGGTGATAGATGGGTCGCAGATCCAGGTCGTCGGCTTTGATGATGCGAAAGTCGCGTTCGATATTGGCCAGGTTCTTGTAGCCGGCGACGACGCCGGCCGCATCGAGGGTGTCGGGGTCAACGCTGGTGCGTAGCACGTAGATGCCATCCAGGGCGGCTTCGGCGTCGATGGCCGCCTGGTTGCGTGCGAAGGTGAAGCTGGTGTCGGTGATGGTGGTGACAAAGTGCTTGTCCACCTTGTATTTTCCGCTGACTTTGCCGAGGGCTTTGCCGATCTCGGCGGCGCCGGACAAGGTGCCGCGGTCCACCGGTCCTTGATCCGGGCGAGCTCTTTGTCGGTGGCGTCCAGTAGATCGCGGCGTTTGCGGGCACGCTCGGCCGCCAGAGCGGGTTGCGGCAGGCGATGAGCCGTTCGTCGGGGTAGTCGGGGTGGACGATCTCGGCCAGGTCCTGGGTGTCGAACAGGGTCATCTGCAGTGGCCCGTCGTCACGGGCGAGTTTGGCGATCGCCGGTGCCCGCAGCGCGGTGATCCACCCGAAATCGGTTGGGGCGTCGGGGTTGTCGTTGAGTTCGCGCAGCATGCCGATGCGCGCGGAGGTGATCATGCCGCGATCACCCACCAGCACCAGGTCGGTGAGGCCGAAGGTGGCGGGCAGTTCGGCGACGATCTCGGTGAACGCGACCGGGTCGGCGGTATCCCCGCGCACCACCCGCACCGCCACCGGCCGTCCGCCGGGGTCGGTGAGCACCCGTACTCGATCTGCGCGCAGCCCTTCTTGCCGTCGCGGGAATACCCGTGCGCGGCCAGCTCACAACACCGCCCGGTCACCCACGAACTGGTCAGGTCAAACAACGCCATCCGATGCGGGTTTGCTTGCGGGCTCAGGTGTTTGGCGGCCAGTTTGCGCTCGATCGCATCTTGGCGGTGCGCCAGCCAGTCCATCGCCGCGTAGATCTCGTCGGTCGACGCCCCCCGCCACGTCCAGATCGACACCCAACGTGGTATCGGGCCACCGTGACAGGGTGGACAGCTTGGACGCTGGGCGGATCACCCGCGAGATGATCAACGCGAACACCACATCGCGTGACCGGCAGGCCGGGCCCAGCAGCGCGGGAAACCCGAGCCGATGCGCCATCGCCGACACCGCGGCCACATGCCCGTGCGGCAGCGAGCGGGTCTTGGTGAACTCGCTGCCCGCCGGGATCAGGGCCTGCCCCCTTCAGCGTCGCCTCCAGCGCGGTGATCGAGGCCGCCGGCAGCATCGACAGGTTGGCCACCGTCTCGTTCCGCACTTTGGCGCCGTCGCGAAACGTGCGGCGCAGATACACCGATTCGTAGTCACGCCGCCGCCCCTGCTTATCCACATGAGTCTTCTTGACTCTGACTACGTGGACTTTCCCCATGTTGCGCGGCATACCAAGCATCGTAACCGACCTACCGCGACGATCATCAACACAACACACCAGTATTCTGACTACAAACACCAGGGCTTCAACACCCGAAACGTCAGGTCACATCACACTTCCGCGTCAGAACCCGTCGCAACTTCGGGCTAGTTTTGCCGAGCAGACGCAAAATCCCCCAAAACAGGGCTCTTCTGACAGTTCCGTGGGTGGATAGCAGCGAAGTAGGGGCGCACGCCGTTGTGGCTTAAGGTTTCTGGCTTGTGAAGGGTCCGAAACCAAAGGAGCCAGCAACGACGTGCGCAATGTGAGGCTATGGCGTGCGCTGCTTGGTGTCGACCGCCGCACGGTAATCGAGGACATCGAGTTCGCTGAAGACGGCGATGGCGCGGAGTTGGTGGTGGCGCGGGTGCGCTCGCGCAGCGGTATGTCGGGCCGCTGTGGCCGCTGTCAACGCAAGGCGCCCTGGTATGACCGGGGTGAGGGACCGCGGCGGTGGCGGGGCTTGGACTTGGGCACGATCCGGGTGTTTTGGAGGCCGAGGCGCCGCGGGTGAATTGCCCGCCCATGGGCCGACCGTGGTGATGGTGCCGTGGGCGCGTCACCATGCTGGACACACGTTTGCCTTTGATGACACGGTGGCCTGGCTGGCGGTGGCCTGCTCGAAAACCGCGGTGTGCGAACTGATGCGAATCGCCTGGCGCACCGTGGGGGCAGTCGTGGCCCGGGTGTGGGCCGACACCGAAAAGACCGTCGATCGGTTCGCCAATCTGCGTCGTATCGGCATTGACGAGATTGCCTACAAACGCCACCACAAGTATTTGACGGTGGTGGTCGACCACGACAGCGGCCACCTGATCTGGGCCGCGCCGGACGCGACACCGCCACCCTGCGGCGCTTCTTCGACGCGCTGGGTGCCGACCGGGCCGCGCAGATCACCCATGTGTCCGCCGATGCGGCGGACTGGATCGCCGACGTCGTCGCCGAGCGTTGCCCGGCCGCGATCCGTTGCGCCGATCCGTTTCACGTGGTGGCCTGGGCCACCGAGGCCCTGGACGCCGAGCGGCGCCGGGCCTGGAATGACGCGCGGACGCTGGCGCGTACCGAGGCCAAATGGGGCCGTGGCCGGCCCGCCAAGAACACCGCGCCGCGGCCGGGTCATGAGCGGGCACGGCGGCTCAAGGGTGCCCGCTATGCGCTGTGGAAAAACCCCGAAGACCTCAGCGAACGTCAAACCGCCAAACTGGCCTGGATCGCCAAGACCGATCCCCGGCTATACCGTGCCTATCTGCTCAAAGAGGGCCTACGGCACGTGTTTTCGGTCAAGGGCGAGGAAGGCAAACAGGCCCTGGACCGGTGGATCTCCTGGGCGCGGCGCTGCCGCATCCCGGTATTCGTCGAGCTGGCCGGCCGCATCGTGCGCCACCGCCAGGCCATCGACGCCGCCCTCGACCACGGCCTGTCCCAGGGACTGATCGAATCCACCAACACCAAAATCCGGGTCCTGACCCGCGTCGCGTTCGGGTTTCACAACCCCGCCGCACTGATCGCGCTGGCCATGCTCGCCCTCGGCGGCCACCGCCCACACTGCCCGGCCGCGGCTAACACCCCACCAGGGCACCCCTGGCGGGCCCCTTCCGCAGCGTCGCCGATTCTGCGCCACCCGCGCGTCGGTGTCCATGTCGTTCCGCCTCGCTGCGCTCGGGGGGCTCCACATGGACACCTCCCACGCAGGCAGCGCCAACGAGCAACTATCGCGGAAGGGAGCAAGAAGAAACTTCCAACCCATCAACCCACGGATAGGTCAGGAGCACCCAAAACAGGCTGGTTTTGGGGGATTTTGCGTCTGCTCGGCAAAACTACTCGTTCCCGCCCGGGAAGGACGCGGTGATGGGCCAGGCGCCCAGGACCCGGTTCCAGCGGGCGGCCATGACCGCGCTCTGGGTTAGGGCCGTCGACGCGAACGCGCGGTCACCCGCCGTGTCGGCGCGCTCGACGACCGCGCGCCACGCGGTCGCACCGTCGTTCTCCATCCGCACGGCCAGCCGCGCCGCATCCGCCGCGCTGCCCACCTGCATGGGCAGCTGGTAGCCCGCAGCGGCGACCGGGGCGGTGATCTTGCGGGCGGCCAGCATCGCGATGACATCGTCGCGGCGCTGGCGGTGCTGGGTCAACGCCTCCGCCACCAACGAGTTGACACTCGGAGGCGACAACGCCGACACGATGCCGTAGCCGTAAATAGTCGCGTGCTCGATGGCCAGTGCGTCGCTGAGCGACGTGTTGTCGCCGTTCTTGCCGGTGGGGGACCGCTTCGGAGTGGCACCCGGGGTCGGCTCGGATGAGGTCATATCGAGGGACCCCCGGGCACGAGGGCAACCGTGTAGGACGCGGTGCAGGAAGCGGCGATGGAGGCCAGCAGCCCGGCCCGGTAGCCCGACGCGGTGGCCACCAGGCGACCGGCATTTTCGGCCGACGAGCGCAGCGAATCGATCACGTCGGACACCGGTGGCGGCGGTGGCGCCGGCTCGGTTGGGCTGGGGCCAGGGCTAGAGCTACTCGTTTCGTTCGTTGCGGAGGCGAGTTTGCCCGCGGCCCGGGCGATTTCGGTGGCCAGGGCGCGCGCGTGCGCGGCACGTTGGGAGGCGACCACGGTCAACGCGGCGGCGATCTGCGGCGGGTTCCCGACCGCCTGGGCCGCTGCGGAAGCCAGGGCGCTGTCCCGCCGCGCCTGGTCCAACGGCGACAACAGCTCGTCGACCGCGGGAGGCTTGGGCGGGGGCCCGCCGCAGGCGGACACGACCACCCCGAGCGCAGCGAGAGCGGCACCACCGGCGAGCACACCCCGCCTGTCAACGACAGGTACTGCTCTGGGCACAGCAACATCCTGCCACTAGAACCCACCGCGATGGCGGCGGGCACGGCGCGGTGACCTTGACGAGGCGATGACGGCTGGATTGGCGATTCCTGGCGTATCGTTGATAACTGGCTCTCCGGATTTTCTCCGAACGCCGGTCTTGGTGTGCGGTGAGACCCTGGGAGCCGCGCCTGGCGGCGATTTGTGCCAGATGACCGGACAACTCAAGATGAGGAGCTCGCCGTGACCACCGGGCTACCGTCGCAGACGCAGGTGATCGAGCTACTCGGTGGAGAGTTCGCGCGCGCCGGCGTTGAGATCGAAGACGTGGTCATCGACACCCATGTCCGCCCGCCGCGGATTGCCGTGATCGCCGACGGTGACATCCCGCTGGACCTCGACACCATAGCCGCGCTGTCGCGTTCGGCGTCAGCCTTGCTGGACGGCCTGGACGGCATCCGCGACCGCTACGTCCTCGAGGTCAGTTCGCCCGGTGTGGAACGCCCGCTGACCAGCGAGAAGCACTTCCGGCGCGCGCGCGGCCGCAGGATCGAGCTGGTGCTGTCGGACGGATCGCAGTTGACCGGTCGAGTCGGCGAGACGCGGGCTGACGCGATCGCGCTGGTGGTCCGGCAGGGCCGGGAATTGGCGGTACGCGAAATTCCACTTTCCGACATTGTGAAAGCCGTTGTCCAGGTTGAGTTTTCGCCACCAGCCCGAGCCGAGTTGGAACTGGCGGGATCGGCCGAGACGAGTCGGCCCCGTGGGACGGAGGCCGGAGCGTGAACATCGACATGGCGGCGCTGCATGCGATCGAGGTGGACCGCGGCATTTCCGTCAATGAACTGCTCGAGACGATCAAGTCGGCGCTGCTGACCGCCTACCGGCACACTCATGGCCACCAGAACGACGCGCGCATCGATATCGACCGCAAGACCGGCGCTGTCCGGGTGATCGCGCGCGAGACCGATGCCGACGGCAATCTCATCAGTGAATGGGACGACACCCCCGAGGGGTTTGGCCGTATCGCTGCCACCACCGCGCGTCAGGTGATGCTGCAGCGATTCCGCGACGCCGAAAATGAGCGCACCTACGGCGAGTTCTCCACCCGTGAGGGTGAGATCGTCGCCGGCGTGATCCAGCGCGACAGCCGCGCCAACGCCCGTGGCCTGGTCGTGGTCCGGATGGGCACCGAGACCAAGGCGTCCGAGGGTGTGATCCCGGCGGCCGAACAGGTCCCCGGCGAGAGCTATGAGCACGGCAACCGCCTGCGGTGTTACGTGGTCGGCGTGACCCGGGGTGCGCGTGAGCCGCTGATCACGTTGTCGCGCACCCACCCCAACCTCGTACGCAAGCTGTTCTCACTGGAAGTTCCCGAGATTGCCGACGGGTCGGTAGAGATCGTGGCGGTGGCGCGGGAAGCTGGCCATCGCTCCAAGATCGCGGTGCGCTCGAACGTTCCCGGCCTCAACGCCAAGGGCGCTTGCATCGGTCCGATGGGGCAACGGGTTCGCAATGTGATGAGCGAACTTTCCGGGGAGAAGATCGACATCATCGACTATGACGAAGACCCGGCCCGTTTCGTCGCCAACGCGCTGTCGCCGGCGAAGGTGGTTTCGGTGACGGTCATCGACCAGATCGCCCGGGCCGCTCGCGTCGTGGTGCCCGATTTCCAGCTGTCGCTGGCCATCGGCAAGGAGGGGCAGAACGCTCGGTTGGCGGCTCGGCTCACCGGGTGGCGTATCGACATCCGCGGTGATTCCCCGAGTTCTCCGGCTGGCCAGCCCGAACAGGGCGCTAGCCGCGGAATGGCACACGAGCGGTAGCCCGGCGACGATGCAGACGGCGCAGCCGTCTGGGGAGAGCTGGACAATCGGGCTTGAGCACCCGACGGCTTATCCCCGGGTGGTTCTGACCACCCATTTGGTGACGCTAGACTGAGCCGTGATCCAGCGCGAGCCTTCGGCCCCCCAAACCCGCTGGGCGCACAGAAGCACGGATGGTCCCGTGCGAACGTGTGTCGGGTGCCGGAGGCGAGAGTTGGCCGTCGATCTGCTTCGAGTGGTGGCTGTGTCGATCGGGAACGGCAACTACGCCGTGATCGTTGACACAGGCGGAAGCCTGCCGGGGCGGGGTGCGTGGCTGCACCCCACACGGCAGTGCGTGCAACGGGCGATTCGACGGCGGGCTTTCACCAGAGCGCTGCGCATCGCCGGTGCACCGGACACATCCGCGGTGGTCGAGCACATTGGTGGTTTGAGTGAGCTCGCCCCACCGGGCAACAGAACAGGTAGCAACGAACATGAGCACACCGTGAAGTCCCGATGACTCCCACCTCTATGCGTTACAGCTAGCACTCGAGGCGCGGCCCACGACTGTCGCCTCATGGACAGGAGATGTAGTGGCAGGTAAGGCCCGCGTACACGAGTTGGCCAAGGAACTCGGTGTAACCAGCAAGGAAGTTCTCGCCCGACTGAGCGAACAGGGCGAATTCGTCAAATCGGCATCGTCGACGGTGGAGGCACCCGTCGCCCGGCGGCTGCGCGAATCGTTCGGTGGCGGCAAGGCGGCGTCCGAGAAGGCTCCGGCCAAGGCCCCCGGCAAAGGCCCGGACAAGTCCCTCGACAAGGCGATTGACAAGGCCCCCGGCAACGGCGAGGCGGCCGGCGCGGCTGTCAAGGCCGTCGGCTCCGGTGCGGCGGCAGCTGCCACCGCGCCTCCTTCTCCAGCCGCGACGGCCGCGGCTTCCGCGCCGCCAGCTCCCGGACAGCTGCCGCCGACGCCCGGCCCGTCCGCGCCCCACCCGGGTATGACGCCGGGTCCGCGTCCGGGCCCGGCGCCGAAGCCGGGGGTTCGCACGCCGCGCGTCGGCAACAACCCGTTCTCGTCGGCGCAACCGGTCGACCGGCCCATCCCGCGTCCGGCGGCTCCTCGCCCCGGAGCGGCCCGGCCAGGGGCGCCGCGTCCGGGCGCTACGCCCGGCAGCATGCCGCCGCGTCCCGGCGGCGCGGCCGGTGGACCCCGCCCACCACGCGCCGGTGCGCCGCGACCCGGTGGCCGTCCCGGTGGGCTCGGCGTCGGCCGCCCCGATGCCGGTGGTAACTACCGCGGTGGCGTGGGCGCCGCGCCCGGAGCCGGCCCCGCAGGTTTTCGGGGTCGCCCCGGTGGCGGCGGGCCGGGCGGCGGTGGTGGCCGTCCCGGGCAGCGCGGCGGTGCGGCCGGCGCGTTCGGCCGTCCCGGCGGCGCGCCCCGGCGCGGCCGCAAGTCCAAGCGGCAGAAGCGGCAGGAATACGACTCGATGCAGGCCCCGGTCGTCGGTGGCGTGCGGTTGCCGCATGGGAACGGCGAGACGATCCGGCTGGCCCGCGGGGCGTCGCTGAGCGACTTCGCCGAGAAGATCGACGCCAACCCGGCGGCGCTGGTGCAGGCGCTGTTCAACCTCGGCGAGATGGTGACGGCCACGCAGTCGGTGGGCGACGAGACGCTCGAGCTGCTGGGCAGCGAGATGAACTACAACGTTCAGGTCGTCAGCCCCGAGGACGAAGACCGCGAACTGCTCGAGTCGTTTGACCTGACCTACGGGGAAGATGCGGGCGACGAGGCCGCCCTGCAGACTCGCCCGCCGGTGGTGACGGTGATGGGCCACGTCGACCACGGCAAGACCCGGCTGCTGGACACCATCCGCAAGGCCAACGTCCGCGAGGCCGAGGCCGGCGGCATCACCCAGCACATCGGCGCGTACCAGGTGTCGGTCAACCTCGACGGCAGCGAGCGGCCGATCACCTTCATCGACACCCCGGGTCACGAGGCGTTCACCGCCATGCGTGCCCGCGGCGCCAAGGCCACCGACATCGCGATCCTGGTGGTCGCGGCCGACGACGGCGTGATGCCCCAGACGGTGGAGGCGATCAACCACGCGCAGGCCGCCGACGTGCCGATCGTGGTGGCGGTCAACAAGATCGACAAGGAGGGCGCCGACCCGGCCAAGATCCGCGGGCAGCTCACCGAATACGGTTTGGTGGCAGAGGATTTCGGTGGTGACACGATGTTCGTCGACATCTCGGCGAAGGTGGGCACCAACATCGATCAGCTGCTCGAGGCGGTGTTGTTGACCGCGGACGCCGCCCTGGACCTGCGGGCCAACCCCGACATGGAGGCCCAAGGCGTGGCCATCGAGGCGCACCTGGACCGCGGTCGCGGTCCCGTCGCCACCGTGCTGGTGCAACGCGGCACGCTGCGCGTCGGCGACTCGGTGGTCGCCGGCGACGCGTACGGCCGGGTCCGCCGGATGGTCGACGAGCACGGCGAGGACGTCGAGGCGGCGTTGCCGTCGCGTCCGGTGCAGGTCATCGGCTTCACGTCGGTGCCCGGCGCGGGCGACAACTTCCTGGTCGTCGACGAGGACCGCATCGCGCGCCAGATCGCCGACCGGCGCAGCGCCCGCAAGCGCAACGCCCTGGCGGCGCGCAGCCGCAAGCGGATCAGCCTGGAGGACCTGGACTCGGCGCTGAAGGAAACCAGCCAGCTGAACCTGATCCTCAAGGGCGACAACGCCGGTACCGTCGAGGCGCTGGAGGAGGCCCTGATGGGCATCCAGGTCGACGACGAGGTGGCGCTGCGCGTCATCGACCGCGGCGTCGGTGGCATCACCGAGACCAACGTCAACCTGGCGTCGGCCTCGGACGCGATCATCATCGGCTTCAACGTGCGCGCCGAAGGCAAGGCCACCGAGCTGGCCAACCGCGAAGGCGTCGAGATCCGCTACTACTCGGTCATCTACCAGGCGATCGACGAGATCGAAAAGGCACTGCGCGGCCTGCTCAAGCCGATATACGAGGAAAACCAGCTGGGTCGCGCCGAGATCCGGGCGTTGTTCCGGTCCTCGAAGGTCGGCCTCATCGCCGGCTGCCTGATCACCTCCGGGGTGGTGCGCCGAAACGCCAAGGCCCGGCTGTTGCGAGACAACATCGTGGTCGCCGAGAACCTTACGATCGCGTCGCTGCGGCGGGAAAAGGACGACGTGACCGAGGTCCGCGAGGGCTTCGAGTGCGGTCTGACGCTGGGGTACGCCGACATCAAGGAAGGCGACGTCATCGAGTCCTACGAGCTCGTTCAGAAAGAACGCGGGTAATGGCTGACCAGGCCCGGGCGCGTCGGCTGGAGAAGCGGATCTACTCGATCGTCGCGTCGGCGATCGAGTACGAGATCAAGGACCCGGGGTTGGCCGGTGTGACAATCGTCGACGCCAAGGTGACCGCCGACCTGCACGACGCCACGGTGTACTACACGGTGATGGGACGCACGCTGGACGACGAGCCGGATTACGCCGGCGCAGCCGCGGCGCTGGAGCGGGCCAAGGGCACGCTGCGCAGCAAGGTCGGGGCGGGCACCGGCGTGCGATTCACTCCCACCCTGACGTTCACCCGGGACACGACGGCGGACAGCGCGCATCGAATGGACGAGCTGCTGGCTCGGGCCCGCGCCGCCGATGCCGATCTCGCGCGGGTTCGGGTCGGGGCAAAGCCGGCGGGGGAGGCGGATCCGTACCGGGTGAGCAGGGAGCCCAACCCTAAGGACACCGGTGACGGCGACCGACCCGAAGACTGAGCTGGCCGCGGACGTCGGACGCGTCGATGCTTTCGGCGCCGCCGAACTACTGTCGGCGGCGACGACGATCGGGGTGGTCTGCCACGTCAATCCCGACGCCGACACCATAGGTGCCGGGCTGGCGCTGGCCATGGTGCTTGACCGGTGCGGCAAGCGGGTTCAGGTCAGCTTCGCCGCGCCGACGACACTGCCCGAGTCGCTGCGGTCGCTGCCCGGCTGCCACCTGCTGGTCGCGCCGGAGGGCATGCGCCGCGACGTCGATTTGGTTGTGACCGTTGACGTTCCGACTGTCAACCGACTCGGCGGGCTCAGTGACCTGGCGGCGCCGGGCCAGGAGCTGCTGGTC
This sequence comes from Mycobacterium lacus, assembly GCF_010731535.1. Classification (NCBI taxonomy): domain Bacteria; kingdom Bacillati; phylum Actinomycetota; class Actinomycetes; order Mycobacteriales; family Mycobacteriaceae; genus Mycobacterium; species Mycobacterium lacus. Next base: position 2,917,394 of record NZ_AP022581.1, on the reverse strand, counting down.
ATCGACCATCACGCGTCCAACGACATGTTCGGCACCGCGAACTTCATCGACTTGTCGGCGGATTCCACCACGATGATGGTCGCCGAACTGCTCGACGCGTGGGGGAAGCCAATAGACACCGACGTCGCGCACTGCATTTACGCCGGGCTGACGACCGACACCGGGTCGTTTCGCTGGGCCAGCGCGCGCGCTCTACGGCTGGCCGCCCGGCTGCTCGACATCGGTGTGGACAATGCCGCCATCAGCCGGACGCTGATGGATACCCATCCGTTCGCGTGGTTGCCGCTGCTTTCGCGGGTGCTGGGCTCGGCGCAGTTGGTGCCCGAGGCGGTCGGCGGTCGGGGGCTGGTCTACGTGGTCATCGACCATCTGGAGTTCGCCCGCGCGCGCTCGGAGGAGGTGGAAAGCATCGTCGACATCGTGCGCACCACGGCCGAGGCCGAGGTGGCGGCGGTGTTCAAGGAGGTCGAACCGCGGCGGTGGTCGGTGTCGATGCGGGGCAAGGCCGACGTGGATTTGGCGGCCGTGGCTTCGGGGTTCGGCGGCGGCGGCCACCTGCTGGCCGCCGGCTATACGACCACCGGCTCGATCGATGACGTGGTGGCGTCGCTGCGGGCGGCGCTCGGCTAGCCGCCTTGACGGAAGCGGATTCTGACCCGGGCCGACATGGCGGGCCTCCTCCCGGCGATGGGCCGTGACCGAAACGGCGTAACGCGCCGAGATTGCCGCCATGGCTGTCGTTCGCGCATCAAGCACGACCGTGGCCGCACTTTCGGCGAAAAGCCAGCGGCTACACTGCGCCCGTGGTGACGACGCCGCGGCCATGGCGAGACCGGCCGTCCAGGGATTATCTGTTGTTCGCCGTCTTGGTGGGTCCCAATGTCGCGCTGTTGGTGTTGTTCATCTACCGGCCGTTGGCCGACAACATCCGGCTGTCGTTTTTCGACTGGAATATCTCCGATACGAGCGCGCAGTTTGTGGGGTTGTCGAATTACGCGGAGTGGTTCACGCGTTCGGATACCCGTCAAATCGTGCTCAACACCGCGGTGTTCACCGCCGCGGCGGTGATTGGTTCGATGGTGCTGGGCCTGGTTCTGGCCACGCTGCTCGATCAACCGCTGCGGGGACGGAATCTGGTGCGTTCCACCGTGTTCGCGCCCTTTGTGATCTCGGGTGCCGCCGTCGGCCTGGCGGCCCAGTTTGTCTTCGACCCGCATTTCGGTCTGGCGCAAGACCTGTTGCACCGTGTTGGAATCGGCGTGCCCGACTTCTACCAGGACCAGCGCTGGGCGTTGTTCATGGTGACCGTGACCTACATATGGAAAAACCTCGGGTACACCTTCGTCATCTATCTGGCCGCGTTGCAAGGGGTACGCCGAGACCTGTTGGAGGCGGCCGAAATCGACGGCGCCAGCCGCTGGGCCACCTTCCGCCGAGTGCTGTTGCCCCAGCTGCGTCCGACCACCTTCTTCCTGTCGATCACGGTGCTGATCAACTCGTTGCAGGTGTTCGACATCATCAACGTCATGACGCGAGGCGGCCCGCTCGGCACCGGCACCACGACCATGGTGTATCAGGTGTACTTGGAGACCTTCAGGAATTTCCGGGCCGGTTACGGCGCCACCGTCGCCACGATCATGTTCCTGGCCTTGCTGGCCGTGACGTACTACCAGGTGCGTGTCATGGATCGGGGGCAGCGGCAGTGACCGAGGATCGGCGTCGCGGGACCGCGCGACTGCTCGGCTATGCGGCGATGTTCCTGGTTGTCGTGTTGATCGCCGGGCCGCTGGTATTCGTCTTCTTCACGTCGTTCAAGGACCAGCCCGACATCTACTCGCAACCGACCACGTGGTGGCCGCCGCGCTGGTATCCACAGAACTACCGGACGGCCACCGAGCAGATTCCATTCTGGAGGTTCCTGCGCAATTCGCTGATCATCACGTCGGTGCTGGCCGTGGTGAAGTTCGTCCTTGGTGTGCTCAGCGCGTTTGGCTTGGTGTTCGTGCGGTTTCCGGGCAAGAACGCGGTGTTCTTGTTGATCATCGCCGCGCTGATGGTGCCCAACCAGATCACCGTGATCTCGAACTACGCGTTGATCTCGCAGGTGGGCCTGCGCAATACCTTCCCCGGCATCATCGTGCCCCTCGCGGGAGTCGCATTCGGAACCTTCTTGATGCGCAACCATTTTCAGTCGCTGCCGTCCGAGGTCATCGAGGCGGCCCGGATGGATGGCGCGCGTTGGTGGCAACTTCTGCTGCGGGTCGTGTTACCGATGTCCGGGCCCACCATGGTGGCCTTCGGCATCATCACGGTGGTCAACGAATGGAACGAGTACCTTTGGCCGTTCTTGATGTCCGACGACGAATCGGTGGCGCCGCTGCCGGTGGGCCTGACCTTCCTCCAGCAAGCCGAGGGTGTGACGAACTGGGGTCCGGTGATGGCGGTGACGCTGCTGGCGATGCTGCCCATCCTGCTCATCTTCATCGCCTTGCAACGGCAGATGATCAAGGGCCTCACCTCGGGCGCGGTCAAGGGTTGACATGGACGCCCTGAGCCGACGGAGCTTCTTGGCGCTAGCGAGTGCGACCGTCGCAGCTGGCTGTGCAGGGATGGGCCGCGGCGTCTCGGTGAAGTCGGGTTCTGGACCGATCACCTTCTGGTCCAATCACCCTGGTCAATCCGGTGGGGTGGAACGAGAACTCATCGGCCGCTTCCAGCGCGAGTTCCCCGCGTTGCCGGTCAAGCTGATCGACGCCGGCAAGGACTATGACGAAGTGGCGCAGAAGTTCAACGCGGCGCTCATCGGCACCGATGTTCCCGATGTCGTTGTGTTGGACGACATTTGGTGGTTCCATTTCGCCCTCAGCGGCGTCATCGCCCCGCTCGATGACCTGTTTCGTCAAGTCGGAGTGGACACCACCGATTACGTCGACACGATGCTGGCCGACTACGAGTTCGATGGACGCCACTATGCGTTGCCCTATGCGCGCTCGACGCCGCTGTTCTACTACAACAAGGTGGCCTGGGAGCTGGCCGGCCTGCCCGACCGCGGGCCGCAAAGTTGGCAGGAATTCGACGACTGGGGTCCGCGGCTGCAGCGCGTCGTCGGCGCTGGGAAATCGGCGCACGGCTGGGCCAACGCCCAGTTGATTTCGTGGACGTTCGAAGGACCAAACTGGGCATTCGGCGGCGCCTACTCCGACGAGTGGGCCTTGAGGTTCACCGACCCGGCCACGATTGCGGCGGGCAACTTTTTCCGGGATTCGGTCCACCGCAAGGGTTACGCGGTAATCGCCAACGATGTGGCCAACGAGTTCGCCACCGGCATCCTGGCCTCCGCCGTGGCATCGACCGGCGCCCTGACCGGCATCACCGCCGCGGCTCGATTCGATGTCGGGGCGGCGCCGCTGCCCACCGGCCCCGGTGGAGCGCCCGCCTGTCCGACGGGCGGGGCGGGGCTGGCGGTTCCCGCGAAGCTGTCCGAGGAGCGGAAAGTGAACGCGCTCAAGTTCATTGCGTTCGTCACCAACCCGGCAAACACCGCCTACTTCAGCCAGCGCACCGGCTATCTGGCGGTGCGAAAATCCGCCGGCGACGACCCCAGCGAACAGGACTACCTGGCGAGCAATCCCGCCGCCCGGGTGGCGCTCGACCAGCTCCCGCACACTCGCCCGCAGGATTACGCGCGCGTGTTCCTGCCCGGCGGCGACCGCATCATCTCGGCCGGCCTGGAATCCATCGGGCTGCAGGGGGCCGACGTGACCACGACCTTCGCCGAGATCGACCGGCAACTGCAAGTCATCCTCGACCGCCAGATCAAGCGCAAGCTGGCGCGCCATGGCTAAAGTCCAGTACCGCGCGGTCACCCACCGCTATCCCGGCGCCGACGCGCCGGCCGTCGACAACCTGGACCTCGACATCGCCGACGGTGAGTTTCTGGTGCTCGTCGGTCCTTCGGGTTGCGGCAAGTCCACCGTCCTTCGCCTCTTGGCTGGGCTGGAATCCGTTGAGCGTGGCCATATCACGATCGGTGATCAGGATGTGACGCACCTTCCGCCGCGGGCTCGCGACGTCGCGATGGTGTTCCAGAACTACGCGCTGTACCCGAACATGACGGTGGCCGCCAACATGGGGTTCGCGCTGCGAAACGCCGGCGCATCGCGCGCCGAGACCCGACAGCGCGTGCTCGAAGTCGCCACCATGCTGGAACTGACCGAGCTGCTTGACCGCAAGCCTTCGAAACTGTCCGGTGGGCAGCGCCAACGGGTGGCGATGGGACGTGCGATCGTGCGGCGGCCCCGGGTGTTCTGCATGGATGAGCCGCTGTCGAATCTGGATGCCAAGCTGCGGGTGAGCACCCGATCGCAGATCTCGGAATTGCAGCGCAGGCTCGGCACCACCACCGTGTACGTCACCCACGATCAGGTGGAGGCGATGACGATGGGTGACCGGGTCGCAGTGCTCAAAGATGGTGTGCTGCAACAGGTCGACGTTCCTCGAGCGCTGTACGACAACCCGGTCAACACGTTTGTCGCGACCTTCATCGGGGCGCCGGCGATGAACCTCATCGACGCGGCGGTGGCCGACGGCGTCGTGAAATCACCCGACCTGTCGATACCGGTTCCCCGCGGAGTGGTTGGCCGTGTGCTGGTCGGTGTTCGGCCGGAGTCGTGGGACGTGGTGCCGGCGGGCACACCGGGAGCGTTGACCGTTCGCGTCGAGCTGGTCGAAGAGCTTGGCTTCGAATCGTTCGTCTACGCAACGCCCGTCGCGCAGGAGGGGTGGTCGTCACGCGCGCAACGGATCGTGTTCCGCGCGGACCGCCGCACCGGGGTCAGTGTGGGCGAGGCGTTGTCGATCGTGCCACACGCGGTCGAAGTGCGCTTTTTCGATGCCCAGACCGAGACCCGTATTCGTTGAGCGCTGGTTGCCCGGCGCGGGTAGTCCGTTAATAGGTCAGCGCGAATTCTTGATCGATCCGCACGCCCAGTGCGGGCTGCGCCGGGCCAACGGCGGACCTGCTCGACCGCGTCAGCGGGCATTGCCAGCCGCGGCGCGGCACCCATCCTCGTGGAGCCGAAGCTGACGGCATCCGGGGGCTGCGAGCCGATCGGCGCCGGCTGCGGTGACGGGTCGCCGCCCCCCGGTCAGCCGACCGCGCCGGGCGCTCCGGGTGCCCCCGTCACGCCTGATGCCCCGGATTTGCCGGCGGCACCGGCGCTCCCCGGGATGGACCCCGCGCCGGCCGCGCCGCCGAGGCCGCCCACGGCACCCGAGCCGGCGCCACCGCCGGCTCCGCCTGCCCCACCGGCGCCCGGGTTGCCCGCGCTGTCGAACAGTCCGCCCCTGCCGCCGGCGCCGCCGTTGCCACCCGCTCCACCGGAACCGCCATCACCGCCATCACCGCCCGCGCCTCCGTCCCCGCCATCGCCGCCGGAGCCTGAAGCGCTGGTGACGTCGCCGCCCGCACCGCCAGCACCCCCGATGCCGCCATTTGCGCCGAGGCCGCCGGCCCCACCGGCACCCCCGGCCCCACCGGCACCCCCAACCCCGAACAGCAACCCGCCATTACCCCCGGCCCCACCGGCCCCGCCGGTGCTGCCGGCCCCGCCGGCGGCGCCAGCGCCCCCGGCCCCACCGGGCCCACCGTTCCCGCCGATGGCGGCGCCGGCAGGAGCGTTGGCGAAGCCACCGGCCCCGCCGGCCCCACCGGCCCCACCGACCCCACCGGCACCCCCGGCCCCGCCGACACCCCCGGTGGCGGAGCCAAAGCTGGCGATGGCGGCCCCGCCGCCGGTTCCGCCCGCCCCGCCGCTGGCCCCGCCGCCGCCATCACCGCCGGCACCGCCGGCGCCGCCGATGGCGGTGCTGCCGCCGCCGGTGGCGCCGGCGTCGCCACCGGCACCGCCCGTCCCGCCGGGTGCGCCGCCGCCGGGCGCGTCGCCGCCGTCGCCACCGGCACCGCCGTCCCCGCCGGTGACGCTTCCGCTGGACATGCCCGAGCCACCGTCGCCGCCGGCGCCGCCGGCCTGCCCGGCGGATGCGCCGGCGGTTCCCGCGCCGCCGTGGCCGCCATTGCCGCTGGGATTGTTCGTGCCCGCGCTGCCCCCAGCCGCCGGCGTCACCGGGGTAGCCGGAACGGGATTGCCGTTAGCACCCGTGGCGCCGGTACCGCCGGTGCCGCCGGCACCCCCGGCGCCCCACAACCCGGCGCTGCCGCCGTCGCCGCCGGCCGCACCGATCCCGCCGTTGACCCCGGCGACCCCGGACCCTCCGGCGCCGCCGCTGCCCCCGTTTCCGAACAGCAGCCCGCCGGCGCCGCCGTGGCCGCCGCGCGCGCCGGCCCCGCCTGCCGCGCCGCGGCCGCCGTTGCCGATCAGCCCGGCGGCCCCGCCGCTTCCACCGGCCTGACCAGGATTGCCGGCGGCTCCATTACCGCCGTTGCCGAACAGAATTCCGCCGTCGCCGCCGTTGCCGCCGGGCGTCGTCGCGTTGGCGCCGTTGCCGATCAGCGGGCGCCCAATCAGCGCTTGGGTAGGCGCGTTGACCACGGCCAAAGCCTGCTGCATCGGCGATGCGTTGGCCGCCTCGGCGGCCGCGTATGACACCGCGCCCGCGGACAAGGCCTGCACGAACTGCTCATGAAACCGCGCCGCCTGGACGCTCAGTGCCTGATACGCCTGCCCGTGCGTGCTGAACAGTGCCGCGATGGCCGCTGACACCTCGTCGCCGCCGGCAGCCAGCACCACCGTCGTCGGGGCCGCCGACGCGTTGGCGACCCGATCGCCGACCCGATACTGGCTAGATCTCTGGCTGCGGCGCTCACCATCTCCGGCGCCGCGATTAGATACGACATCGGCTTTCCTCTCGCCATGGACGCTCAGCGACCTGCTACTGCGCTCGGGGTCAACCCACCGTGAACGACACAGTAATGCGGTCCAGTCCACGATCTAGCGTTTTCGCGTTAATCCAAATGATCATGGCCACGAGGAACGCGGTGACGAGTACCGTGAACGCGAACGCCGACCACTCCCACAGAGGGTGTTCGGCGTGCACCCGCGATGACCATTCCGATACATGCCAGCAGGGCATCATCAACCACAACGACCGCAACAGTGCGGCAGCCAGCGCCAACGCGCATGCCGCCGGCAGTACGACAGACCACAGCACGGTCGCCACGATGTCGGCTGTCGATCGCCGCTGCGGCGATCCCTGCGGTGAGGCCATCGCGGTCAGCGCACCTGGGAGCGTCCGCGTTGCAGCACGGCCTCTCGATTGGCCGCGATGTCGTCACCGCTGACCCGGAATTGCCTGGCCGCCATCGCCTCCAGCCACAGGCCCCCGCTGGTCTGCGACTCGTCGATCCGGTGGTAGGACGCCAGCAATGCACGCACCGCGTTCTGGTTGTTGCCGACGATGGTCGTGGCGACCCGGCGGGCGGTGGCCAAAAGTTGGTCGTGCGGTACCACCTCGGTGACCAGGCCGGCCCGCAGCGCGTCGGCGGCCGACAGGTAGTCCCCGGTGAGGCTCATCCGGCGGGCCAGGCCCACACCCACCTTCTGCGGCAGCCGCACGCTCAGCCCCAGGTGGGCAGCAGGCCCACGCGGGCATGCGTGTCGGCGAATCGTGCGTGCTCCGAGGCGATCACGATGTCGCAGTAAAGGACCAGCTCCAGCCCGCCGGTGACCGCGGCGCCGTTGATCGCGCCGATCACCGGTTTGGTCATCGCCGGCCACCGCGGTGAGATGTCCGGCAACGCTGACTGGCCGCCCAGCTCCTTGAGATCCAGTCCCGCGCAGAACACTGGGTCGGCGCCGGTGACGATGACGACGTCGACGCCGTCGTCGGCCTCGGCGTTAGCCAGGGCCCCGAAGAACCGATCGCGCAGTGCCGCGGACAGGGCATTGCGGGACTGCGGCCGGTTGAGCGTCAGGGTGCGGACCCGCTCGTTGGTTTCGATCAGCAGGATGTCCTCGGTCATGAGTTTCACCGTAGCCAGCCGCGTGCAGACCAGTAAACTGACGATATGACCAGAAATATGACCGCTACCGAGGTGAAGGCGAAGATCCTTGCGCTGCTTGACGAAGTGGCAGCCGGCGAGGAAATAGAGATCACCAAACATGGCCGCGCGATAGCCCGGCTGGTAGCAGCACCGGGTCCCACGCTCTCAAGGGTCGGTTGTCCGGGATCGCGATGACGGCCGCCGATGAAGACCAACTCTTCACCACCGGGGAATCCTGGAACGCCTCGTGACGACCTTGTTGCTCGACTCCCACGTGGTCCATTGGTGGTCGGCCGAGCCAGAGCGACTCAGCAAGGCCGCCAGCCGGGCGGTTGAACAGGCCCACGAGCTCGCGGTTGCCGCGATCACGTGGTACGAGCTGTCTTGGCTCGCGGAGCACGAACGCATCCACTTGACGATTCCGATGCGGTCCTGGCTTGAGCGGCTCGCCGAGCACGTCCGCACAATCGGCATCACTCCGTCCATCGCGGCCACCGCGGTGTCGCTTCCCTCGTCGTTCCCGGGCGATCCGGCCGACCGGTTGATCTATGCCACCGCCGTCGAGCAAGGCTGGCGCCTAGTGACCAAGGATCGGCGGCTGCGTGGTCATCGGCATCCGCGCCCGGTCACGGTCTGGTAGCCGCGGGCCGCGCCTATCGTTGGGGGCATGTGCCGGAACATCACCGAACTGCGCGGGCTCGAGCCGCCGGCGACGGCCACCGAGATCGCGGCGGCGGCGCGCCAGTACGTGCGCAAGGTCAGCGGCATCACCCACCCGTCCGGGGCCAGCGCCGGGGCGTTCGAGGCCGCGGTCGCCGAGGTCACCGCGACCACGACCTGGTTGCTGGGTGAGCTGCCACCACGGCGCCAGCCGCCGAAGACCGTACCGCCGCTGCGCCGACTGGCGGCCAGATGACGCGGGTGGCGACGACGTCCGCGCTCAAGGAGTGGAGCGCGGCCGTGCACGCCCTGCTCGACGGTCGTCAAACCATCCTGCTGCGCAAGGGCGGCATCGGAGAAAAGCGATTCGAGGTGGCGGCCCGGGAGTTCCTGTTGTTCCCGACGGTCGCGCATAGCCACGCCGAGCGGGTCCGACCCGAGCACCGCGACCTGCTGGGCCCGGCGGCCGCCGACAGCACCGACGAGTCCGTGCTGGTGCGTGCTGCGGCGAAAGTTGTTGCGGCGGTGCCGGTTAACCGGCCCGACGGTCTTGGCGCCATCGAGGATCTGCATATCTGGACGGCGGAGTCCGTGCGCGCCGACCGGCTCGACTTCCGGCCGAAGCACAAGCTGGCCGTGCTGGTGGTCTCGGCGATCCCGCTCGTCGAGCCCGTGGCGCTGACCCGCACCCCCGAGTATGCCGGTTGCACCAGTTGGGTGCAGGTTCCGGTGACGCCCAGGCTGGCGGCGCCCGTGCACGACGACGGCGCGCTAGGCCGAAGTTGCGACGGGTTCTGACGCGGAAGTGTGATGTGACCTGACGTTTCGGGTGTTGAAGCCCTGGTGTTTGTAGTCAGAATACTGGTGTGTTGTGTTGATGATCGTCGCGGTAGGTCGGTTACGATGCTTGGTATGCCGCGCAACATGGGGAAAGTCCACGTAGTCAGAGTCAAGAAGACTCATGTGGATAAGCAGGGGCGGCGGCGTGACTACGAATCGGTGTATCTGCGCCGCACGTTTCGCGACGGCGCCAAAGTGCGGAACGAGACGGTGGCCAACCTGTCGATGCTGCCGGCGGCCTCGATCACCGCGCTGGAGGCGACGCTGAAGGGGCAGGCCCTGATCCCGGCGGGCAGCGAGTTCACCAAGACCCGCTCGCTGCCGCACGGGCATGTGGCCGCGGTGTCGGCGATGGCGCATCGGCTCGGGTTTCCCGCGCTGCTGGGCCCGGCCTGCCGGTCACGCGATGTGGTGTTCGCGTTGATCATCTCGCGGGTGATCCGCCCAGCGTCCAAGCTGTCCACCCTGTCACGGTGGCCCGATACCACGTTGGGTGTCGATCTGGACGTGGCGGGGGCGTCGACCGACGAGATCTACGCGGCGATGGACTGGCTGGCGCACCGCCAAGATGCGATCGAGCGCAAACTGGCCGCCAAACACCTGAGCCCGCAAGCAAACCCGCATCGGATGGCGTTGTTTGACCTGACCAGTTCGTGGGTGACCGGGCGGTGTTGTGAGCTGGCCGCGCACGGGTATTCCCGCGACGGCAAGAAGGGCTGCGCGCAGATCGAGTACGGGGTGCTCACCGACCCCGGCGGACGGCCGGTGGCGGTGCGGGTGGTGCGCGGGGATACCGCCGACCCGGTCGCGTTCACCGAGATCGTCGCCGAACTGCCCGCCACCTTCGGCCTCACCGACCTGGTGCTGGTGGGTGATCGCGGCATGATCACCTCCGCGCGCATCGGCATGCTGCGCGAACTCAACGACAACCCCGACGCCCCAACCGATTTCGGGTGGATCACCGCGCTGCGGGCACCGGCGATCGCCAAACTCGCCCGTGACGACGGGCCACTGCAGATGACCCTGTTCGACACCCAGGACCTGGCCGAGATCGTCCACCCCGACTACCCCGACGAACGGCTCATCGCCTGCCGCAACCCGCTCTGGCGGCCGAGCGTGCCCGCAAACGCCGCGATCTACTGGACGCCACCGACAAAGAGCTCGCCCGGATCAAGGACCGGGTGGACCGCGGCACCTTGTCCGGCGCCGCCGAGATCGGCAAAGCCCTCGGCAAAGTCAGCGGAAAATACAAGGTGGACAAGCACTTTGTCACCACCATCACCGACACCAGCTTCACCTTCGCACGCAACCAGGCGGCCATCGACGCCGAAGCCGCCCTGGATGGCATCTACGTGCTACGCACCAGCGTTGACCCCGACACCTCGATGCGGCCGGCGTCGTCGCCGGCTACAAGAACCTGGCCAATATCGAACGCGACTTTCGCATCATCAAAGCCGACGACCTGGATCTGCGACCCATCTATCACCGTCTCGATCGCGCGTGCGCGCACGTGCTGATCTGCCTGCTGGCCTGCTACCTCGTCTGGCACCTACGCAAGGCCTGGGCGCCGCTGACCTTCACCGACGAAACACCACCGGCGCGCGACAACCCGGTCGCGCCCGCGCAACGCTCCGCCGCCGCCAACGCGAAAGCCTCGACAAAACACGACGCCGACGGCAACCCGCTACGCAGCTTCCGCGGCCTGCTCGACCATCTCGGCACCCTCACCCGCGACCGCATCCGCTACCACGACACCGACATCGAAATCGACAAACTCACCGAACCCACCCCCGACCAACGCCGCGCCTTCGACCTCATCGACACCACCATTCCCCTCACCATCGCCGCGTAGCCAGAACAAACACCCACCCGAACCGGCAAAACCCCAGGTAAACCCAAGAAATCACCTAACCCAACAGTCGCAACTTCGGGTTAATAGGTCAGCGCGAATTCTTGATCGATCCGCACACCCAGTCCGGGCTGCGCCGGGCCAACGGCAGACCTGCTCGACCGCGTCAGCGGGCATTGCCAGCCGCGGCGCGGCACCCATCCTCGTGGAGCCGAAGCTGACGACATCCGGGGCCTGCGAGCCGATCGGCGCCGGCTGCGGTGACGGGTCGCCGCCCGCAACCCCGGTCAGCCGACCGCGCCGGGGGCTCCGGGTGCCCCCGTCGCGCCTGATGCCCCGGATTTGCCGGCGGCACCGGCGCTCCCCGGGTTGGACCCCGCGCCGCCCGCGCCGCCGAGGCCGCCCACGGCACCCGAGCCGGCGCCACCGCCGGCTCCGCCTGCCCCACCGGCGCCCGGGTTGCCCGCGCTCCCGAACAGTCCGCCCCTGCCGCCGGCGCCGCCGTTGCCACCCGCTCCACCGGAACCGCCATCACCGCCATCACCGCCCGCGCCTCCGTCCCCGCCATCGCCGCCGGAGCCTGAAGCGCTGGTGACGTCGCCGCCCGCACCGCCAGCACCCCCGATGCCGCCATTTGCGCCGAGGCCGCCGGCCCCACCGGCACCCCCGGCCCCACCGGCACCCCCAACCCCGAACAGCAACCCGCCATTACCCCGGCCCCACCGGCCCGCCGGTGCTGCCGGCCCCGCCGGCGGCGCCAGCGCCCCCGGCCCCACCGGGCCCACCGTTCCCAGCGGTGGCGGCGCCGGCAGGAGCGTTGGCGAAGCCACCGGCCCCGCCGGCCCCACCGGCCCCACCGACCCCACCGGCACCCCCGGCCCCGCCGACACCCCCGATGGCGGAGCCAAAGCTGGCGATGGCGGCCCCGCCGCCGGCTCCGCCCGCCCGCCGCTGGCCCCGCCGCCGCCATCACCGCCGGCACCGCCGTCGCCGCCGATGGCGACGCCGGTGCCGGCACCGCCGGCGTCGCCACCGGCACCGCCCGCCCCGCCGGGTGCGCCGCCGCCGGGCGCGTCGCCGCCGTCGCCACCGGCACCGCCGTCCCCGCCGGTGACGCTTCCGCTGGACATGCCCGAGCCACCGTCGCCGCCGGCGCCGCCGGCCTGCCCGGCGGATGCGCCGGCGGTTCCCGCGCCGCCGTGGCCGCCATTGCCGCTGGGATTGTTCGTGCCCGCGCTGCCCCCAGCCGCCGGCGTCACCGGGGTAGCCGGAACGGGATTGCCGTTAGCACCCGTGGCGCCGGTACCGCCGGTGCCGCCGGCACCCCCGGCGCCCCACAACCCGGCGCTGCCGCCGTCGCCGCCGGCCGCACCGATCCCGCCGTTGACCCTGGCGACCCGGACCTCCGGCGCCGCCGCTGCCCCCGTTTCCGAACAGCAGCCCGCCGGCGCCGCCGTGGCCGCCGCGCGCGCCGGCCCCGCCTGCCGCGCCGCGGCCGCCGTTGCCGATCAGCCCGGCGGCCCCGCCGCTTCCACCGGCCTGACCAGGATTGCCGGCGGCTCCATTACCGCCGTTGCCGAACAGAATTCCGCCGTCGCCGCCGTTGCCGCCGGGCGTCGTCGCGTTGGCGCCGTTGCCGATCAGCGGGCGCCCAATCAGCGCTTGGGTAGGCGCGTTGACCACGGCCAAAGCCTGCTGCATCGGCGATGCGTTGGCCGCCTCGGCGGCCGCGTATGACACCGCGCCCGCGGACAAGGCCTGCACGAACTGCTCATGAAACCGCGCCGCCTGGACGCTCAGTGCCTGATACGCCTGCCCGTGCGTGCTGAACAGTGCCGCGATGGCCGCTGACACCTCGTCGCCGCCGGCAGCCAGCACCACCGTCGTCGGGGCCGCCGACGCGTTGGCGACCCCGATCGCCGACCCGATACTGGCTAGATCTCTGGCTGCGGCGCTCACCATCTCCGGCGCCGCGATTAGATACGACATCGGCTTTCCTCTCGCCATGGACGCTCAGCGACCTGCTACTGCGCTCGGGGTCAACCCACCGTGAACGACACAGTAATGCGGTCCAGTCCACGATCTAGCGTTTTCGCGTTAATCCAAATGATCATGGCCACGAGGAACGCGGTGACGAGTACCGTGAACGCGAACGCCGACCACTCCCACAGAGGGTGTTCGGCGTGCACCCGCGATGACCATTCCGATACATGCCAGCAGGGCATCATCAACCACAACGACCGCAACAGTGCGGCAGCCAGCGCCAACGCGCATGCCGCCGGCAGTACGACAGACCACAGCACGGTCGCCACGATGTCGGCTGTCGATCGCCGCTGCGGCGATCCCTGCGGTGAGGCCATCGCGGTCAGCGCACCTGGGAGCGTCCGCGTTGCAGCACGGCCTCTCGATTGGCCGCGATGTCGTCACCGCTGACCCGGAATTGCCTGGCCGCCATCGCCTCCAGCCACAGGCCCCCGCTGGTCTGCGACTCGTCGATCCGGTGGTAGGACGCCAGCAATGCACGCACCGCGTTCTGGTTGTTGCCGACGATGGTCGTGGCGACCCGGCGGGCGGTGGCCAAAAGTTGGTCGTGCGGTACCACCTCGGTGACCAGGCCGGCCCGCAGCGCGTCGGCGGCCGACAGGTAGTCCCCGGTGAGGCTCATCCGGCGGGCCAGGCCCACACCCACCTTCTGCGGCAGCCGCACGCTCAGCCCCCAGGTGGGCAGCAGGCCCACGCGGGCATGCGTGTCGGCGAATCGTGCGTGCTCCGAGGCGATCACGATGTCGCAGTAAAGGACCAGCTCCAGCCCGCCGGTGACCGCGGCGCCGTTGATCGCGCCGATCACCGGTTTGGTCATCGCCGGCCACCGCGGTGAGATGTCCGGCAACGCTGACTGGCCGCCCAGCTCCTTGAGATCCAGTCCCGCGCAGAACACTGGGTCGGCGCCGGTGACGATGACGACGTCGACGCCGTCGTCGGCCTCGGCGTTAGCCAGGGCCCCGAAGAACCGATCGCGCAGTGCCGCGGACAGGGCATTGCGGGACTGCGGCCGGTTGAGCGTCAGGGTGCGGACCCGCTCGTTGGTTTCGATCAGCAGGATGTCCTCGGTCATGAGTTTCACCGTAGCCAGCCGCGTGCAGACCAGTAAACTGACGATATGACCAGAAATATGACCGCTACCGAGGTGAAGGCGAAGATCCTTGCGCTGCTTGACGAAGTGGCAGCCGGCGAGGAAATAGAGATCACCAAACATGGCCGCGCGATAGCCCGGCTGGTAGCAGCACCCGGGTCCCACGCTCTCAAGGGTCGGTTGTCCGGGATCGCGATGACGGCCGCCGATGAAGACCAACTCTTCACCACCGGGGAATCCTGGAACGCCTCGTGACGACCTTGTTGCTCGACTCCCACGTGGTCCATTGGTGGTCGGCCGAGCCAGAGCGACTCAGCAAGGCCGCCAGCCGGGCGGTTGAACAGGCCCACGAGCTCGCGGTTGCCGCGATCACGTGGTACGAGCTGTCTTGGCTCGCGGAGCACGAACGCATCCACTTGACGATTCCGATGCGGTCCTGGCTTGAGCGGCTCGCCGAGCACGTCCGCACAATCGGCATCACTCCGTCCATCGCGGCCACCGCGGTGTCGCTTCCTCGTCGTTCCCGGGCGATCCGGCCGACCGGTTGATCTATGCCACCGCCGTCGAGCAAGGCTGGCGCCTAGTGACCAAGGATCGGCGGCTGCGTGGTCATCGGCATCCGCGCCCGGTCACGGTCTGGTAGCCGCGGGCCGCGCCTATCGTTGGGGGCATGTGCCGGAACATCACCGAACTGCGCGGGCTCGAGCCGCCGGCGACGGCCACCGAGATCGCGGCGGCGGCGCGCCAGTACGTGCGCAAGGTCAGCGGCATCACCCACCCGTCCGGGGCCAGCGCCGGGCGTTCGAGGCCGCGGTCGCCGAGGTCACCGCGACCACGACCTGGTTGCTGGGTGAGCTGCCACCACGGCGCCAGCCGCCGAAGACCGTACCGCCGCTGCGCCGACTGGCGGCCAGATGACGCGGGTGGCGACGACGTCCGCGCTCAGGAGTGGAGCGCGGCCGTGCACGCCCTGCTCGACGGTCGTCAAACCATCCTGCTGCGCAAGGGCGGCATCGGAGAAAAGCGATTCGAGGTGGCGGCCCGGGAGTTCCTGTTGTTCCCGACGGTCGCGCATAGCCACGCCGAGCGGGTCCGACCCGAGCACCGCGACCTGCTGGGCCCGGCGGCCGCCGACAGCACCGACGAGTCCGTGCTGGTGCGTGCTGCGGCGAAAGTTGTTGCGGCGGTGCCGGTTAACCGGCCCGACGGTCTTGGCGCCATCGAGGATCTGCATATCTGGACGGCGGAGTCCGTGCGCGCCGACCGGCTCGACTTCCGGCCGAAGCACAAGCTGGCCGTGCTGGTGGTCTCGGCGATCCCGCTCGTCGAGCCCGTGGCGCTGACCCGCACCCCCGAGTATGCCGGTTGCACCAGTTGGGTGCAGGTTCCGGTGACGCCCAGGCTGGCGGCGCCCGTGCACGACGACGGCGCGCTAGGCCGAAGTTGCCGTTCGGGTCCGCGACGCGGTGGGCTAAGGGGGGATCACCCCCGCGTTTGCGGGGAGCACCTTGTCAGCGATGTAGGCGGCTCATCCTCGCTCGGATCACCCCCGCGTTCGCGGGGAGCACGGCGGCCGCCACAGCCAGCGCGGTGCGGATCGCGGATCACCCCCGCGTTTGCGGGGAGCACCGGTGCTGTAGCCAGCCGGCCAGCCCATCTTGCGGATCACCCCCGCGTTTGCGGGGAGCACATCGCGGCGCGCACACGGTGTGACCTGATCTGGGGATCACCCCCGCGTTTGCGGGGAGCACCTGCTGAACGGGAAACGCGACGACGTCAAGGAGGGATCACCCCCGCGTTTGCGGGGAGCACTCGTCGTCACTCACTACTTCGGCGATGAGCTGGGGATCACCCCCGCGTTTGCGGGGAGCACCCACGTCGGCAACCCAATCATCGCCGCAACACCGGATCACCCCCGCGTTTGCGGGGAGCACGCGGACGGTGTGGACGTCTGGGGAGCCAGTCGAGGATCACCCCCGCGTTTGCGGGGAGCACGACCACACGCCTTGCCGCATTGCGAACAGGTAAGGATCACCCCCGCGTTTGCGGGGAGCACGGGGTCGTTCATCGCGGCGCGGCGCCGCTGTGGCGGATCACCCCCGCGTTTGCGGGGAGCACCCCTGGTCGACTGAGTCTGAACGTGCCTGGTCAGGATCACCCCCGCGTTTGCGGGGAGCACCAGCAAGCTGATTGGGTGCCCAAAGCGGATACCGGATCACCCCCGCGTTTGCGGGGAGCACAGCATGCGGCGGAGCCGTATTAGGTCGGTGAACGGATCACCCCCGCGTTTGCGGGGAGCACGCGGATGATCTGCGACTGCTGGTGCATACGGGCGGATCACCCCCGCGTTTGCGGGGAGCACTCGGTGCGCAGGTCCGGCGGGGGCCGCTTGCCAGGATCACCCCCGCGTTTGCGGGGAGCACCGCATAGATGTGTAACCTGTGCTGCACCCACCCGGATCACCCCCGCGTTTGCGGGGAGCACGTACCTGTCCGGGCACGTACATCAAATAGCCTCGGATCACCCCCGCGTTTGCGGGGAGCACGCCATGGGTCAATATTGAGAATTTCCACAATAAGGATCACCCCCGCGTTTGCGGGGAGCACAGACGCCGACCTTGACGCCGTACGCAAAGCGGCGGATCACCCCCGCGTTTGCGGGGAGCACGCCTGCCCGCCGCGCGCGAACTCGGCCATCGCCGGATCACCCCCGCGTTTGCGGGGAGCACATTCGTCCATTTCCGCATCAAGCGCGTCAAGGAGGATCACCCCCGCGTTTGCGGGGAGCACCACACCGGCTTTGATGAATTTAGTCGCATCAGGGGATCACCCCCGCGTTTGCGGGGAGCACAATTTCAGGACGCGCTGACGCAGTTCATTTTGCGGATCACCCCCGCGTTTGCGGGGAGCACGTGTTGACCTGTTTCCGAACGCGCTCGGAACCCGGGTCACCCCCGCGTTTGCGGGGAGCACTTCGGAGTCTTCTTCTGCTGCGCGCAGGGTGATGGATCACCCCCGCGTTTGCGGGGAGCACGCGGTCAAAGCGTGCCCCTTGTTGGTGGCCAACTGGATCACCCCCGCGTTTGCGGGGAGCACCAACCGCGGGTTCACCCCTGATGACGCAGGACGCGGATCACCCCCGCGTTTGCGGGGAGCACTCCCTTCCTCTCTAGCCTCTCAGACATCGATAGGGATCACCCCCGCGTTTGCGGGGAGCACTGGCCATTTTGTGGGGGTAGTCGATTGACCCGGGGATCACCCCCGCGTTTGCGGGGAGCACCCAGCAGCCTGTGCCTGTGCCTGCCCGACCTGCGGATCACCCCCGCGTTTGCGGGGAGCACCTCGCGAATCTGAGCGTGGATTGGCGTGCCTGGGGATCACCCCCGCGTTTGCGGGGAGCACGCCCGGCGACCCGCAACCCCCAGGGGTTGGCGTGTGGATCACCCCCGCGTTTGCGGGGAGCACGGAGACGCAGCAATCATGACGCAGCAGCCTGACGGATCACCCCCGCGTTTGCGGGGAGCACTCGAGGACTGCGATCGCGAGCCCGATGTCGATCGGATCACCCCCGCGTTTGCGGGGAGCACTGACTGTTGTCCCACGCGGTCACGCGGCTGCTGGGATCACCCCCGCGTTTGCGGGGAGCACCGATCAATAACCCAAGCGCCCTGCGACAACACCGGATCACCCCCGCGTTTGCGGGGAGCACGCCAGTACTAGTCACCGATACCCGCAAATACCGGGATCACCCCCGCGTTTGCGGGGAGCACCCCAACGCGCACCCACAGACATCAGAGCTCGCCGGATCACCCCCGCGTTTGCGGGGAGCACAGGCAAACTGCACTCCGTGTGTCTCGCAATTTGGGATCACCCCCGCGTTTGCGGGGAGCACTCGAAAATGGATGCAGGCCATCGTGGTTGGGGAGGATCACCCCCGCGTTTGCGGGGAGCACGTTTTCGGCTTACCTTTGACGCGGTCTAGCAGAGGATCACCCCCGCGTTTGCGGGGAGCACGCATGTGTTGGTCTGAATCGACGCTTGATCACTGAGGATCACCCCCGCGTTTGCGGGGAGCACACGGCTATCGCTCACGGATACGGGCGGGTCGGGGGATCACCCCCGCGTTTGCGGGGAGCACTCGCGGGCACACACTGACATGTGCTGACAGGCGGGATCACCCCCGCGTTTGCGGGGAGCACGGCTCCCTGTGCCCGGCCAAGAGTGGAAGTTGAGGATCACCCCCGCGTTTGCGGGGAGCACGGACCTCGATGATGCTGTGTTTCATGCTGGTCGGCATCACCCCCGCGTTTGCGGGGAGCACCGCAGCATATTCACATGTCAGTGCCACCTACAGGGATCACCCCCGCGTTTGCGGGGAGCACTTACTGGTATCAACCGGCATCGGCAGATGAATCGGATCACCCCCGCGTTTGCGGGGAGCACTCGCGCGAGGTAGTCAGCGACGGCCCGCTCAGCGGATCACCCCCGCGTTTGCGGGGAGCACCACATCAACGCAAATCGGACGGTGCGCAACGCCGGATCACCCCCGCGTTTGCGGGGAGCACCCGCCCTACTCGCGGCGGCCGATCTTGCAACACGGATCACCCCCGCGTTTGCGGGGAGCACGTGCTCCTCACGACACGAGACGTCGCCGAGCGCGGATCACCCCCGCGTTTGCGGGGAGCACGCCAGCCGGAGCAGCCGCGCGATCTTGATCATTGGATCACCCCCGCGTTTGCGGGGAGCACGTCTCCATCGGAGACACCTCCTGCCAGTACGCCGGATCACCCCCGCGTTTGCGGGGAGCACAGGTCCTCCCGCAAATCCGTCGCCATGCGTCTCGGATCACCCCCGCGTTTGCGGGGAGCACGTGCTGGCTTGACTGCTGATGAGCTTGTGGTGGTTGGATCACCCCCGCGTTTGCGGGGAGCACTCTCCGTTCAACAAAACCCACGGCTGAACGAAGGGATCACCCCCGCGTTTGCGGGGAGCACTGCTTCCTGTAATCCGAGTTCGCCCTTTTGCACGGATCACCCCCGCGTTTGCGGGGAGCACATTCCCGGTGACATGCGGCGCGTCGTTAACTTGGGATCACCCGCGCGTTTGCGGGGAGCACTGTCGTATCCGTTTGGGTTCGGCGGCAGTGGCAGGATCACCCCCGCGTTTGCGGGGAGCACAGCGTCGGCCCGGTTTCAGTTTCCGGTCATCGAGGATCACCCCCGCGTTTGCGGGGAGCACCACGATGGGCAATGTGTCAGGTATGCAACAGAAGGATCACCCCCGCGTTTGCGGGGAGCACCTGTGTTTGTACTACGCCGTCAATGACACTTTCGGATCACCCCCGCGTTTGCGGGGAGCACGCCAACGAGCTTGCAACAACAGTTCCTTGATGTGTGGATCACCCCCGCGTTTGCGGGGAGCACTCGCCAAAACCATGCGCCACCGTCGCAGCCTGCGGATCACCCCCGCGTTTGCGGGGAGCACGCACACTGGTGACATGACTACACAGCAAGCTGAGGATCACCCCCGCGTTTGCGGGGAGCACCAGGGATACCGAGCGACCTGCTGTCGGGAATCTGGATCACCCCCGCGTTTGCGGGGAGCACGCTGCGACAGGTTGTGCGGGACTGGTTCGCATCGGATCACCCCCGCGTTTGCGGGGAGCACTTTGTAGTGGGCGCGTTTTCGCGCGTTGATCGCGGATCACCCCCGCGTTTGCGGGGAGCACTCCCGTAATGCTCAGCGGAAAGGTCCGGGTGAAGGATCACCCCCGCGTTTGCGGGGAGCACCGTCCGCATGGGTCCTGCTGTTTGTAGCGACTGGGATCACCCCCGCGTTTGCGGGGAGCACTGGTCAACCGTCTGACATGTTCGGTACCCCGGAGGATCACCCCCGCGTTTGCGGGGAGCACGTTCCAATCTGCTTTAGCCGCAGTTGTTTTCGCGGATCACCCCCGCGTTTGCGGGGAGCACGGCGCGCTTGACAACTGGGTAGCCTGCGGTGTGGGATCACCCCCGCGTTTGCGGGGAGCACCCAACTATCGGTCTGGTGAACAAGCCGTTGAGCGGATCACCCCCGCGTTTGCGGGGAGCACAACGCCTGCGTCGCCTTGGACAACCGGAGCTGCGGATCACCCCCGCGTTTGCGGGGAGCACCATATCTTCTATCTGTCTGGTCCGCTGGCTCCGGGATCACCCCCGCGTTTGCGGGGAGCACTGCGAAAGAGGGGGACAATGACCGCCTCGACGAGGATCACCCCCGCGTTTGCGGGGAGCACAGACCGGGTACACGTCTTCGGTGCCACGATTGGGGATCACCCCCGCGTTTGCGGGGAGCACCTTGTGGTGTTGTTTTCTCGTCTACGCTGTATCGGATCACCCCCGCGTTTGCGGGGAGCACGCCTGTAGGGGTGATCCAGCCTAGCGAGGACCAGGATCACCCCCGCGTTTGCGGGGAGCACACCGTCACGTTCACCGCAGATGGGACGGACACCGGATCACCCCCGCGTTTGCGGGGAGCACAGTCGGTCACATCACCAAAACGCCAACTGGATAGGATCACCCCCGCGTTTGCGGGGAGCACGGCTCGATGGGGCCCGCGACCGCGTCATGGTCGGGATCACCCCCGCGTTTGCGGGGAGCACTGGTGCGTCGTTCAGTAAGGCGTTTGGTGGTGGGGATCACCCCCGCGTTTGCGGGGAGCACTTTTCCAGTATCTTGCGTGTCATTTTTGCCTTCGGATCACCCCCGCGTTTGCGGGGAGCACGTCATCGTTTATTGCCCGCATCTGAATCACCTGGGATCACCCCCGCGTTTGCGGGGAGCACACGGGCGGTAATACGGACACTGTCACGCAGATAGGATCACCCCCGCGTTTGCGGGGAGCACGTTTGCCGTTTGCTTTGATTATGGGTTGCATCGGGATCACCCCCGCGTTTGCGGGGAGCACAGTGACTGTGGTACCTGTCCGGGCAACGCACACGGATCACCCCCGCGTTTGCGGGGAGCACGAGCAAGCTTGGGCGATACGGAGTTGTCGAGCAGGATCACCCCCGCGTTTGCGGGGAGCACGCTGTGCGCTACACCGAATGGGGCTGGCACGTAGGATCACCCCCGCGTTTGCGGGGAGCACGCACCTCATTGCTGTCCAACGCGTACGTGAGACAGGATCACCCCCGCGTTTGCGGGGAGCACAGGACTAGCACGGAGTTTTCCGGTGTCAGATAGGGATCACCCCCGCGTTTGCGGGGAGCACTAACCAGTCAATCAACTTGGGGCGGAACGGGTAGGATCACCCCCGCGTTTGCGGGGAGCACCTGCTCGCACAGCGCATCGTCGGATGCTTTCGCGGATCACCCCCGCGTTTGCGGGGAGCACCCTGCATCGACTGCTGGGAATCCTACCCAGAACGGATCACCCCCGCGTTTGCGGGGAGCACGGCTTCAGCGATTTGGAGATTCCAGCCTCTGGAGGATCACCCCCGCGTTTGCGGGGAGCACGGTGTCCTGGTCGACCCTCCGTATGAGGTGGAGGGATCACCCCCGCGTTTGCGGGGAGCACGAAGTACACCCCCCCGTCGGGGCCGACGACGACGGATCACCCCCGCGTTTGCGGGGAGCACTAAAGAGCCCTTTGCGTATCCGTTGGAGGATGGGGATCACCCCCGCGTTTGCGGGGAGCACGCATCTGGGTCGAGTGCCTCCGGGTCGAGTGCCGGATCACCCCCGCGTTTGCGGGGAGCACAATGGTTCGTTGATGCCCCTCAAGTGCCTCCAAGGATCACCCCCGCGTTTGCGGGGAGCACGTTCATTCGGGGAGTTCCTCGATCAGTTGACGGGGATCACCCCCGCGTTTGCGGGGAGCACCAGCCGCCTTGACAACGCTAGTAAGCACCACGCGGATCACCCCCGCGTTTGCGGGGAGCACAAATCCGACAGAGGGACATCGAGCAGGGGCTACGGATCACCCCCGCGTTTGCGGGGAGCACTCGCAGATGAGGATGTCGAGTAACGTGTAAAGCGGATCACCCCCGCGTTTGCGGGGAGCACCCGAGCATGTCAGGCGTGCAAGCGGCAATCATGGGATCACCCCCGCGTTTGCGGGGAGCACCCTAACCCGTTGGTGTTGCTGTTGTCTACGCGGGGATCACCCCCGCGTTTGCGGGGAGCACTCATGGTCTTCTACCTCCTCGACGATATCGCTAAGGATCACCCCCGCGTTTGCGGGGAGCACACAGTGAGCGCCTCGACGCGCTGTGGCGTGCGCGGATCACCCCCGCGTTTGCGGGGAGCACCAGGGATGAGGTGGTGTGCTGCCTCTCGCGCTGGGATCACCCCCGCGTTTGCGGGGAGCACGCACGGTCCGCGAACGTTGCCGGCCGCTTCCTGGGATCACCCCCGCGTTTGCGGGGAGCACGTGCGTTCATCGAGGACCGCATGTATGGGGTGAGGATCACCCCCGCGTTTGCGGGGAGCACGTGCATCGTCAGTCGGTGTACCACCAGTGGGGAGGATCACCCCCGCGTTTGCGGGGAGCACGTCTCCCCCCTCTTTTGATAGCTACATATACAGGGATCACCCCCGCGTTTGCGGGGAGCACTTGACATTGCCTGGTGTGTCAGCTAAGGACGCGGGATCACCCCCGCGTTTGCGGGGAGCACACAATGTCGTTTTACAGATCCGTGATGGCGACAGGATCACCCCCGCGTTTGCGGGGAGCACAAACAACCGGTCAATTAACCTGTGCTTCGCTGGGGATCACCCCCGCGTTTGCGGGGAGCACCCGCCTCCACCGTCTCCCGTTGGTGGCCATAACGGATCACCCCCGCGTTTGCGGGGAGCACGCGTTGGGCAATTTCCGCGACAGCCCGCGCAGCGGATCACCCCCGCGTTTGCGGGGAGCACAAACGCGCGATTATTTTTTTGATCACTTGTTTCGGATCACCCCCGCGTTTGCGGGGAGCACTCTATAGCAGGATCCATGCGGACGCAAGAGGTGGGATCACCCCCGCGTTTGCGGGGAGCACTCATTCGGTCCACTCAACAGCGGGCAGGTTGCGGGATCACCCCCGCGTTTGCGGGGAGCACTAGCCGAGCTACTGGACAACCCAGAGTGGGGAAGGATCACCCCCGCGTTTGCGGGGAGCACCCGCAACAGGAAGGATTAGTCGATGAGCGACGAGGATCACCCCCGCGTTTGCGGGGAGCACGCAAGAGGTCCGCATGGGTCCTGGCGACGCCTCGGGTCACCCCCGCGTTTGCGGGGAGCACCTGCGAAACTGTAATCCTGTGGGCCACAACCGGGGATCACCCCCGCGTTTGCGGGGAGCACCAGCAAGCTGACTGGGTGCCCAAAGCGGAGACCGGATCACCCCCGCGTTTGCGGGGAGCACGGGACTGGGAATAGTCAGTCAACACAGGCCACAGGATCACCCCCGCGTTTGCGGGGAGCACAGGGCTGTCAACGCGATGCAAAACGTGTTTGACGGATCACCCCCGCGTTTGCGGGGAGCACGGTGGAGAAAACCTGTGGACGATGTCACCTACCGGGATCACCCCCGCGTTTGCGGGGAGCACTTTGGTAAGCGAGTGGAAGTTGATTGTCGGCACGGATCACCCCCGCGTTTGCGGGGAGCACCCATCCTTTCAGCAGCTGTACTGATGACGTTATTAGGATCACCCCCGCGTTTGCGGGGAGCACGTAGACCAATTCGTCGGGCAGGCGGCTAAGGCGGGATCACCCCCGCGTTTGCGGGGAGCACCGTAGGTGATGATGGTGGTCATTTCCGTTTCCCGGATCACCCCCGCGTTTGCGGGGAGCACCCGAGCATGTCAGGCGTGCAAGCGGCAATCATGGGATCACCCCCGCGTTTGCGGGGAGCACTGGGTCTTGAGCGGGTAGCCTCGGGCGGCGAACGGATCACCCCCGCGTTTGCGGGGAGCACGTTGGCCACTAGCCGATCGACATAGCCGGGTTCGGATCACCCCCGCGTTTGCGGGGAGCACCCGCAACAGGAAGGATTAGTCGATGAGCGACGAGGATCACCCCCGCGTTTGCGGGGAGCACGGAGATGATGGTGGCGTCTATGCCGGAGAGCGCGGATCACCCCCGCGTTTGCGGGGAGCACATAATCACCAGTCGTGTGACAATTGGGCGCGCCGGATCACCCCCGCGTTTGCGGGGAGCACGTTGCAGCGCTATGTTTCTCGGTATGTGATCGAGGATCACCCCCGCGTTTGCGGGGAGCACACTCGTAAATTGGTCTCCCGCCAGGATGCAGCCGGATCACCCCCGCGTTTGCGGGGAGCACGACATACCCGAGACACGTAGTCCTGCCCGATGAGGATCACCCCCGCGTTTGCGGGGAGCACACTTCTTGACTAGGGCAATCGCTAACCTTTCCCACAAATTTTGATCACTTGGCCGGTAACGAGATGTGGCAGATGTTCACGTCTTACCTTTGAATTTCCTTCGGGCGTTGCGGCGCTTCCAGATTGTGTCCGAGGCTGTTCCCGTCGCTTGACGTGAACGCTGCGGCGGCCGAGCGGCCGCATCATGGGCCGGTCGGTAGACCGGTACATAGTCGGGAACAGTCTGTCGGCGCATTAGCGAAATCCCCTCGTAGTCAACCGGAACCCAATCATGACCGTGCACCTTGAAGGCGAGTCGTTGTTCGTTTCGTGCCGTGAAGACCATCAAGGCTCGGCCATCGGTAACGAACTCGACTACACGCTGCCACATTAGCTCCCTGACGCGCGCGGAGATGTGGCCTACGAACACTCCGGGGCTGATCTCAAGCAACCAGCGGGTCAAGTGCCCTCGTAGGCCTGGTGGTACGGCGGTAAGAACGACGACGGTCACAAGTCGCTCCCGTATGACGTGCCGCCCGGCACCGCTTCGGCGCGTTCGTCCCAAAGCGAGAGGACGTCGAAGTCGAGGTAGTCATCGCTGGGTGGTTCCGAGTCTCCGAGTAAGAGCATCTGAACGTCCTGAGCGCAGCGTTGCAGGAGTCGGCCATCGTGCAATCGATCGCGCATTCGACGCCGCGTCTCACCGCCGAGGTCCGTGACTGTGTCGGCTGCGACGTCGAAGGCCACCGGAATGCTGACCTCCGCCTTGTATAGATCGGCAATGTCATACACGAAGGATCGGTAGCTGTCAAGGTGTTTGAGACAGCGTCTCACTATGTGGACACTATTTTCGGTTGTGGGGTCGGTGGGTTGATCCATGCCGCGGTCGGTAGTTTCGGGGGCTGTGGTGGGCTGCTAAACCGGTTGGGGTTGGCGGCGTAGGCATCGGCCATGACCCGGGCTCGTTTGGCCTGGATGTCGGCGGCGGTGCCGAAGTACACCGACGCCGGTGTGTGCAGGCCGAGCGCGGAATGGCGGTGCTCGTGGCGCAGGTAGTCGAAGAAGTCTTTGCACCAGGTGCGGGCGTGCTCGATCGAGTCGAACCGTTCGGGAAAATCGTTGCGGTACTTCAGCGTTTTGAACTGGGATTCGCTGAACGGGTTGTCGTTTGACACCCGTGGGCGCAGTGGCTGCGCGCCACGCCGAGGTCGATTAGCAGCTGGGCGACGTTCTTCGACGTCATCGCCGAACCCCGGTCGGCGTGGATCGCGCCGGGCCGCCCGTGTAGCGCGGTCAGCTCGGCCATCCAGTCCTGGGCGATGTCGGCGTCCTCGTGGTACTCGACGCGCCAGCCGACGGGTAGCGGCTGAAGATGTCCAGCATCACGTAGAGCTGGTAGAACTCGCCGCGCACCGGTCCCGCCAATTTGGTGATGTCCCAGGACCACACGTCGTTGGGTTGGTGGGCGACCAGCTCGGGTTTGACCCGCGGCGGGTGTGGCTACCCGCCGCCGTTCGCGGGTCATGTTGTGCGTGCGCAGGATCCGGTACATCGTGGACTGCGAGCACAGGTAGACGCCCTCGTCGAGCAGCTCGGCCCACACTTGGGCGACCGCCTTGTCGGCGAAGCGCGGCTGGCACAACACCGTAAGGATCTGCGTGCGCTCGGCCGCGTCGAGCGCATTGGGCGGCGGTCCGCTCGGCCCGGGTTTGCGGCGTGGACCGGCAGGGCGGTTGCGCTGCCGATACAGGCTCGCGCGCGGCTTGCCCAGCAGCGCGCACGCCTTCGCGGTCGAGGTCAGCCGCTCCACCTCGGGCAGCAACTGTGCGATCACTTCTTCGACCCGGGCCGCGTGCCCGTGCTCTCGGAGAGCGTCTCCAAGAGCGCGTGTGCTTTTCCCACCAGATCCAACGCGGCCCTCGTGCGTTCAAGCTCGGCCTCGGCCCGTTCGGCCCGCTTCCGTAGCCGTTCGATCTCGGCCTGGTCGCGGTCCTTACCACGACCGCCTGACCGGGCAAGCCCGTCCAACGCGCCCGCGTCGCGCGCTCGGCGCCACTCCACGATGTGCGATGAGTACAGGCCCTCACGCCGAAGCAGCGCACCCCGCGCACCCGGCTCGGTCAACGCGTCGTACTCGGCCACAATGGCCGCCTTGTACTCCGGGGTGAAGTTGCGCCGCCGGGGACGATCCGCCCGCGGACCCTGGGCCGAATCGGTTCCCACGCCTTCATCATCGGCGCTACCCTTCCGGACCTCAGCCAAAGTCGCCGTCATTGTTCGTTGCAATCCTTACTTGCCCTCAATACCTGGTCAGATATTTTCGAACCCTGCTGTCTCAACTAACCCTGCCAGAGAGGGAGGTCGCGGTCACGACACGGTTTAGAACTTGTAGTACGGGACGAGGTCGTTTGCCCGCTGCAGGTTGGTGGACGGGCAGTCGACGTCGGGCTCGGAGTAGACCGTCGAGTAGAACAGCGCCTGCTGGATCACCCCGTAGCTGGTCTTGAACGTCACCATGCAGGAGAAGTACCAGAAGCTGTTGTGATAGGTCGGCTTCATCACCCAGTACTGCGCGGCGCGGTGACCCGCGATCGTCGTCTCGATCGCGTCCGGGGGAAGTGTCTGGGCGTACGTGCGCCAGATGATGGGCTCGACGGCCAGCTGGTAGTTGCCGGCGTCGAAGTGGCAGCGCAGCCCTTCCTCGGCTTCGGGCGGGGTGAATGCCAGGCCGAGTCGCTGCACCGCGTCGAAGGGAATGTCGTTGCACGGGTCGAACGGGCTCGGGTCGGTGGTCGCCACGATCGGGCTCTTCATGGTGGTTTCCAGCGGCTGGGCGGTAGAGCGCAGCTGGACGGTCCGACCGGCGCCGGGGGCCGCTGGCGGGATTCCGTGCGCGCCCACCACGATCGCGGTGATCAGCGCAGCAAGCGCTGCGACCAGACGCACCTTGGTGAGCACGCCACCCCCTGCCCTCGGCGGGTCCCTTTGCCGGGAGTGTACAAGTCGCGTCATGGCAAAACCAGAACGTGTTCCAACCTCGGCCGCCTTTGATGCGGTGAATTTTGCGGCAGCCCCCGCCGACGCATAATGGGGTGCCCTTCGAAGGACATGAGGAGGTCGGGGGTGCTTCAGATCAGCCCGCAGCAGTGGCTGAGCTCGTCCGCGCACGTGACCGCGCACGGTGAGGACCTGGCAGCCGCACATTTGTCGTGCGACTATCGGATCCAGGCCGCGCAGTCTGGCTGGCAGGGCGCCTCGGCGGCGGCGCTCAGCGCGAAGATGGACGACTGGCTGGAAGCGTCGAGGGCGCTACTGACCAGGATCGGTGATCACGCACGCGGCCTGCACGAGGCGGGTGTCCAGCATGCGGCGGCCGAGCAGGAGCGCGCGCGGGCGCTTGCCCAGGTGGGGATTTCCGCCGGCGCCATCGCCAGTGGGCGTCAGGGGTGATCGGTGCCGTTGACGGTGGCCGATATCGATCGGTGGAACGCGCAAGCGGTCCGGGAGGTGTTTCACGCGGCCAAGGCCCGAGCGGAGGTGACGTTGGAGGTGTCGCGTCAGTTGGCGACGCTGTCGATTTTTGCGAATTCGGGTGGCAAGACCGCCGAGGCGGCGGCACACCACAACGCGGGGATTCGCCGAGACCTTGACGCCCACGGTAACGAGGCGCTGGCCGTTGCCCGGGCGGCCGACAAGGCCGCCGACGGGATTGTGAAGGTCCAGTCCGAGCTGGCCGCGCTGCGCAAGGATGCCGCGGCCGCCGAGCTGACGGTCGATGCGCTGACCAACCAGGTGGTGCCGATCCCCGGCCTGCGGTACACCGAGGCGCAGTGGGCGCGGATGCTCGCCAGGCAGGCGGAGCTGCAGGCCGATCTGGATGCGATTGTGGCTGAGGCTAACGCCGTCGACGAGGAATTGGCATCGGCGGTCGGCATGGCCACCGGCGATGTGCCCATCCCCGCCGAGGCCGGCCCGCCGGTCGGCCGCGAGGGGCTGACCCCCACACAACTCGCCAGCGATGCCAACGAGGAGCTGCTGCGCGAGGAGCGGGCGAAGCTGCAAACACAGATCGGGCAGTTGCAGGGGCGGTATGACCAACTCGCGGCGCAGGCCGCCGAGGACTACAACAACGGCCTCCTGGACAGCGATGCGTTGGGCCAACTCGCGGCCCTCACAGATCAGCTGAGCGCCGCCAAGGGCCGGCTGGGCGACCTCGATGCCGTCGACCAGGCGCTGAGCAACGCCCCGGAGACCTACCTGACCCAGCTGCGGGTTCCCGAGGACCCACACCAGCAGGTGCTGGCGGCCGTGGCCGTCGGTAATCCGGACACCGCCGCCAACGTGTCGGTGACCGTGCCCGGCGTCGGGTCCACCACCCGGGGCACCTTGCCCGGCATGGTCGCTGAGGCGCGCGACCTACGGTCGGAGGAAATCCGGCAATTAAATGCCGCCGGAAAGCCCGCGTCGGTTGCCACCATCGCCTGGATGGGCTACAGCCCGCCCCCCAACCCGCTCGACACCGGTAGTGCTGGGGACCTGTGGCAGGCCATGACCGACGGGCAGGCACACGTGGGCGCGGCCGACTTGTCGAGGTATCTGCAGCAGGTTCGGGCCAACAACCCCACCGGCCATCTGACGGTGTTGGGCCACTCCTACGGGTCGTTGACGGCGTCGCTGGCGCTGCAGGACCTCAACGCCCAAGGTGCCCATCCCGTCAACGATGCCGTGTTCTACGGCTCACCCGGGCTGGAACTGTACAGTCCGGCGCAGCTCGGGCTCGATCACGGAATGGCCTATGTCATGCAGGCGCCGCACGACCCCATCACCGGCGCGGTGGCCCCGCTCGCGCCGCTGCACGGCTGGGGCCCGGACCCGTATCTGACTCCTGGGTTGACGGAGCTGTCGTCGCAGGCCGGTTTCGATCCGGGCGGCATTTGGCGCGACGGGGTGTATGCCCATGGTGACTATCCGCGGGTCTTCCAAGATGCCGCCGGTCAGCCGCAGCTGCGGATGTCCGGCTACAACCTGGCGGCGATTGCCGCCGGGCTGCCGGACAACAAGGTTGTCGCGCCGCTGCTGCCGCCGATTCTGGGCGGCGGCATGCCGGGAGCCCCCCGCCCAGTGGCAGGGGGACGTTGATGCGGTGGCCGATGGCGTGGCCGCTGGCCCTGGTGTGTGTGATGGCGCTGGGCTGCGGGCCCAGCGGTCACGGGACCGGTGGTGGAGAGGAGGGGCCGTTGAGCCCGGAAAAAGTTGCCGAACTGGAGAACCCACTGCGCGCCAAGCCCCCGCTGGAGGCCGCGAAGGACCAGTACCGGGCGGCGGTCACCCAGATGGCCAACGCCATCACGGCCCTGGTGCCGGGGTTGACGTGGCGAACGGATATGGACAGCTGGACGGGTTGCGGTGGGGACTACGAATGGACCAGGGCCAAAGCGGCGTACTTCATGGTTGTCTTCAGTGGACCGATCCCCGACGACAAGTGGCCGCAGGTCGTGCAGATCGTCAAGGACGGCGCGAAACAGTTCGGCGCCACCAACTTTGGTGTGATGAAGAACAAGCCCGGCGACCACGACGTCTACATCGCCGGTCATGGCGGTGTCGAGTTCAAACTGTCGACCCAGAAAGCGGCGGTGCTCACGGCACAGTCGGACTGCCGGATCAGCCAAACCGACACCCCGAAACCCTCGCCGACCAGGTAGCAACGACTCGTCCCGCGCCAGTGCGGGAGCAAGGTGTGGGACGGCAGACTTTCGTCTCCGCGTCGCCGGGTTATTTCGGAGGTGAGTCGTGACAAGGCAGGAGGCGGATGGGGGACAGCCTACACTCGGGCCGATGATGTTCCGGGTTGTCGCGGGAATTTTGGGGATGGTGGTGATGTGCTTGTCGGTTTCGGGATGCGGTGACCCCGGTCCGGGTATGCACGGCAACCCCGGGCCGGAGCGGGTGGCCGAGCTGGAAAGCGGGCTGCGGTCTAAGCCGTCGTTTGAGGCCACGCGAGCCGACTACGTCGCCGCTACGAACCAGATGGCAGAGCAGATAGCCGCCTTGGTCCCGGGCATGAGCTGGCACGTCGAGGAAAACAGCTGGGGAGGCTGCGGCGGCGAATATGTCTGGACTCGCGCGAGGAAGGTTCACATTCGAATCGTGCTGGACCGCGCGATTCCTGATGCGGCGTGGCCGAAGGCGCTGCAGATCGTCAAGGACGGTGCCGCGCGTTTCGGCGCCACCAGTGTTAGTTCGTTCGTCGACCAGCCCGGCAACAAGGATCTGGTGGTCTTTAGCCCTGAGGGTGCCCAGTTCCACTTTGGGACTGCCGTGCAGACGATCCTCGCGGCGACGTCGGATTGCCGGATGCGCGAAACCGATACGCCGACACCGGCATCGCCCGGGCAAGTATCCCCCGGGGGACGTTGATGCGGTGGCCGATGGCGTGGGTGATGTCCATGGTGTGCGTATTGGCACTGGGCTGCGGACCCAGCGGTCACGGGACCGGTGGTGGAGAGGAGGGCCCTTTGAGCCCGGAAAAAGTTGCCGAACTGGAGAACCCACTGCGCGCCAAGCCCCCGCTGGAGGCCGCCAAGGAGGGGTACCGGGCCGCGGTCACCCAGATGGCCAACGCCATCACGGCCCTGGTGCCGGGGTTGACGTGGCGAACGGATATGGACAGCTGGAATCACTGTGGTGGCGAGTATGTGTGGACCGACGCCAAGATGGCGTATTTGATGGTTGTCTTCAGTGGACCGATCCCCGACGACAAGTGGCCGCAGGCCGTGCAGATCGTCAAGGATGGCGCGAAACAGTTCGGCGCCACCAACTTTGGGGTGATGAAGAACAAGCCCGGCGACCACGACGTCTACATTTCTGGCAGTGGCGGTGTCGAGTTCAAGCTCGGGACCCAGGTAGCCTCATCGCTCACCGCACAGTCGGACTACCGGATCAGCCAAACCGACACCCCGAAACCCTCGCCGACCAGGTAAGCGGCGAACACGTCGTCGGATTTCGTCTGCACTTCGCCGGGTCGTTAGGGTGATGAGTCGTGACTTGGAAACGATCGGGGCAGGAGACACGCGGGGCACAGCCGACGCTGTGGGCGATCTCCGACCTGCACACCGGTCACCTCGGTAACAAGCCCGTCGCCGAATCGCTGTATCCGTCCTCGCCGGAGGATTGGTTGATCGTCGCCGGTGACGTTGCCGAACGCACGGACGAGATTCGGTGGTCACTGGACCTGCTGCGGCGCCGTTTCGCCAAGGTGATCTGGGTGCCCGGCAACCACGAGCTGTGGACCACCAACCGGGATCCGATGCAGATCTTCGGCCGGGCGCGTTACGACTATCTGGTCACCATGTGCGACGAGATGGGCGTCGTCACGCCCGAGCATCCCTTCCCGGTGTGGACCGAGCGCGGCGGCCCGGCCACCATCGTGCCGATGTTCTTGCTGTACGACTACACCTTCTTGCCGAACGGGGCCAACAGCAAGGCCGAGGGCATGGCCATCGCGCGACAGCGCAACGTCGTGGCCACCGACGAATTCTTGCTCTCGCCCGAGCCGTTCCCCACCCGCGAAGCCTGGTGCCGCGACCGGGTCGCCAGCACACGTAAGCGGCTCGAGCAGCTCGACTGGATGCAACCGACCGTGCTGGTGAACCACTTTCCGCTGGTGCGCGAGCCCTGCGACGCGCTGTTCTACCCCGAGTTCTCGCTGTGGTGCGGAACCACCAAGACCGCCGACTGGCACACCCGCTACAACGCCGTCTGCTCGGTCTACGGCCACCTACACATTCCGCGCACCACCTGGTACGACGGCGTGCGCTTCGAAGAGGTGTCGGTCGGGTACCCGCGGGAGTGGCGGCGCCGCAAGCCGTACAGCTGGCTGCGCCAGGTGCTGCCGGATCCGCAGTACGCGCCCGGCTACCTCAACGACTTCGGCGGTCACTTCGTCATCACGCCCGAGATGCGGGCGCAGGCCGCCCAGTTCCGGGAACGATTGCGGCAACGGCAGTCACGATGACGGCAAGCACGCTGATGTCGTCGCTGCTGCCCGGCACGGCCATCGAGGATCTGGCGTACGCGGAGGTGTATTCCGACCCGCCCGGGCTGGCCCCACTGCCCGAGGAGGAACCACTGATCGCCAGGTCGGTTGCCAAGCGGCGCAACGAATTCATCACCGCTCGTCACTGCGCCCGGATCGCGCTGGGTCGGCTGGGCGTGCCACCGGTACCGATCCTCAAGGGCGACAAGGGCGAACCGTGCTGGCCCGACGGCGTGGTGGGCAGCCTCACCCACTGCACCGGCTACCGCGGCGCCGTGGTCGGGCGCAGTGCCGCGGTGCGATCGGTGGGCATCGACGCCGAACCGCACGACGTGTTGCCGGATGGTGTGCTGGACGCGATCAGCCTGCCGGAGGAACGCGCCGAGATGCCCCAGCAGATGCCCACGGGCCTGCATTGGGACCGAATCCTGTTCTGCGCCAAGGAGGCAACGTACAAGGCGTGGTTTCCGCTGACCAAGAGGTGGCTGGGCTTCGAGGACGCGCACATCACGTTCGAGGTGGACGGACCCGGGTCGGCGGGCCGTTTCGTGTCCCGGATTCTGATCGATGCGTCCACGCTGTCGGGTCCGCCACTGACGGCGCTGACCGGCCGATGGTCGGTCGAGCGCGGGCTGGTGCTGACCGCGATCGTGCTATGAGCGAAAGCCCTAGCGGCCCAGGAATCGTCGTCGTCGACAAGCCCGCCGGAATGACCAGTCACGACGTCGTGACGCGGTGCCGCCGAATCTTTTCCACCCGCAGGGTAGGACACGCCGGGACGCTGGACCCGATGGCCACCGGTGTGCTGGTGATCGGGATCGACCGTGCCACCAAGATCCTCGGCCTGCTGACCGGGGCCTCCAAGTCGTATGCTGCCACCGTCCGGCTGGGCCAGCGCACGTCCACCGAGGACGCCGAAGGTGAGCTCCTGCAGTCTGTTTCGGCTGAGCACCTGACAGCCGAGGCGATCGTCGCCGCGATGGCCCGGCTGCGCGGTGACATCAGCCAGGTGCCGTCGGCGGTCAGCGCGATCAAGGTCGGCGGTCGTCGCGCCTACCGGCTGGCCCGCGAGGGTCAGCCCGTCGACCTCGAGGCACGCCCGGTACGCATCGACCGGTTCGAGTTGCTGGCCACACGTCCCCACGATCGGCTGGTCGACCTCGACGTCGAAGTGGACTGCTCATCGGGAACCTACATCCGCGCTCTGGCCCGCGACCTCGGCGACGCCCTCGGGGTGGGCGGCCATGTGACGTCGTTGCGACGTACCCGCGTCGGCCACTTCACCCTGGACCAGGCGTGGTCACTGGACGACCTGGCGAAGCGGCCACGGTTGAGCCTGAGCCTCGACGAAGCGTGCCTGCTGATGTTTCCCCGCCGCGACCTCACCGCCGAGGAGGCCCAGGCCGCGGGCCACGGCCGGCCGCTTTCCCCCGCCGGTATCGCCGGCGTCTATGCCGCCACCGACGCCGACGGACGGGTGATCGTGCTGCTGCGTGACGAGGGTTCGCGGACCAAGTCGGTGGTGGTGATCCGGCCAGCCACGCTGTGAGGCACACTGAGGGCGGGGTCGCTCGCGAGCCACTCGGAAGGGGCATTTATGTCTCGCAAGATGCCTAACAAGGTTTACGTCGTCGGCGTTGGCATGACGAAGTTCGAGAAGCCCGGCCGCCGCGAAGGCTGGGACTACCCGCAGATGGCCAAGGAGTCCGGCACCAAGGCGCTCACCGACGCCGGGATCGACTACACCGAGATCGAGCAGGGCTACGTCGGCTACGTCGCGGGCGATTCCACCTGCGGCCAGCGCGCCCTTTACGAACTCGGCATGACGGGCATCCCGATCGTCAACGTCAACAACAACTGCTCCACCGGATCCACGGCGCTGTTCCTCGGTGCGCAGGCCATCCGCGGCGGGCTGGCCGATTGCGTGCTCGCGCTGGGCTTCGAGAAGATGCGGCCCGGAGCGCTCGGCGGTGGCGCCGACGACCGCGAATCGCCCCTGGGCAGGCACGTGAAGGCGTTGGCCGAGATCGACGAGTTCGCCTTTCCGGTGGCGCCGTGGATGTTCGGGGCCGCCGGCCGCGAGCACATGAGGAACTACGGCACCACCGCCGAACATTTCGCGAAGATCGGCTACAAGAACCACAAGCACTCCGTCAACAACCCGTACGCGCAATTCCAGGACGAGTACACCCTCGACGACATCCTGGCCGCGAAGATGATCTCCGACCCGCTCACCAAACTGCAGTGCTCGCCCACCTCCGACGGCTCGGCCGCGGTGGTGCTCGCCAGCGAGGACTATGTGACCCGGCGCGACCTTTCCGGGCAGGCAGTGGAGATCGTCGGGCAGGCGATGGCCACCGACTTCGCCTCCACCTTCGATGGCAGCGCCCGCAACATCATCGGATACGACATGAATGTGCAAGCCGCCCAACAGGTTTACCACCAATCCGGGCTCGGCCCCGAGGACTTCGAAGTGATCGAGCTGCACGATTGCTTCTCTGCCAACGAGTTGCTGCTGTACGAGGCGCTGGGCCTGTGCGGTGAAGGCGAGGCGCCGAAGCTCATCGACGACAACCAGACCACCTACGGCGGACGGTGGGTCGTCAACCCGTCCGGCGGCCTGATCTCCAAGGGGCACCCACTGGGTGCGACCGGTTTGGCCCAGTGCTGCGAACTGACCTGGCAGTTGCGCGGTACCGCCGACAAGCGCCAGGTCGACAACGTCACCGCAGCACTGCAACACAACATCGGGCTGGGCGGCGCGGCCGTCGTCACCGCCTACCAGCGGGCCGGACGTTAGGGGCCGAAACGCCATGATCGAGTGGTCCGACACCGACCTGATGGTGCGCGACGCCGTTCGGCAGTTCATCGACAAGGAGATCCGCCCGCATCGGGACGAACTGGAAACCGGTGCGCTGTCGCCCTATCCGATCGTGCGCAAGCTGTTCAGTCAGTTCGGTCTCGACGTCATGGCCGCCGAGGCGGTGAAGGCGATGCTGGAGCGGGAGCGCGCGGGGAAGAGCGAAAAGCAAGGCGGCATGGGAGGTTTCGCGGGAGGCGCGCAGGTGTCGATGATCGCGGTGCTGGTGTCCGAAATCGCCGGAGTCAGCATCGGGTTGCTGAGCACCGTCGCCGTCAGCCTCGGGCTGGGCGCGGCGACCATCATGAGCCGCGGCACGCTGGCCCAGAAGGAGCGCTGGCTGCCCGAGCTGATGACGCTGGAAAAGATTGCGGCGTGGGCGATCACGGAGCCGGACTCCGGTTCGGATGCGTTCGGCGGCATGAAGACCTACGTCCGGCGCTCCGGCGACGGAGACGGGGCCTACATCCTCAACGGGCACAAGACCTTCATTACCAACGGGCCCTACGCCGACGTGCTGGTGGTCTACGCCAAACTCGATGAGGGAGACCCAACCGTGGACCGGCGAAACTGGCCGGTGCTTGTCTTCGTGCTCGATGCGGGCATGCCGGGTCTGACGCAGGGCAAGCCGTTCAAGAAGATGGGCATGATGTCCTCGCCGACCGGGGAACTGTTCTTCGACAACGTGCGGCTGACCCCGGACCGCCTGCTCGGCGAGGACGAACAGCATTCCGAGGGGGACGGCCGCGACAGCGCCCGCGCCAATTTCGCCGTCGAACGCCTCGGGGTGGCCTTGATGGCGCTGGGCATCATCAACGAATGCCACCGGCTGTGTGTGGATTACGCGAAGACTCGCACGTTGTGGGGCCGCAACATCGGGCAGTTCCAGCTGATCCAGCTCAAACTGGCCAAGATGGAAGTCGCCCGGATCAATGTGCAGAATATGGTTTTTCAGACCATCGAGCGACTCAAGGCCGGGAAAGAGCCGACGCTGGCCGAGGCCTCGGCGATCAAGCTGTACTCGTCGGAGGCCGCCACCGACGTCGCGATGGAGGCCGTGCAGTTGTTCGGCGGCAACGGCTATATGGCCGAGTACCGGGTGGAGCAGCTGGCGCGCGATGCGAAGTCGTTGATGATCTACGCCGGTAGCAACGAGGTGCAGGTCACCCACATCGCCAGGGGGCTGCTGACCTGAGCCAGCTTCGCGAGCGTAACCGGGCTGCGAAGAACCTCGCAAGAAAACGCAGCCGTTACGTTCGCGCGAGGAATCGCCGCGTCAGGCCACCACCCAGATCGCCTGGGCGGCCGGGCTGCCCAACTCGACGGTGGTCGCGGCGCCGTCGGCCGATTCGATCGCCACCGACACCATGCCGGCGAATTCGCGCCTGGTCAGCACCCGCAGCCGCGAATCCAGGTTGATCCCGACGCTGTCGAAATAGCGCAGCATCTCCGGGTCGGAATCGGAGATGCGCGCCACCGTCCCGGTGTCGCCGTCGGCGCAGGCCCACAGCTGACGCGCGGGCGGGGTGGGGACCTGGCCGTCGGTGGCGGGGATCGGGTCGCCGTGCGGATCGCGGCGTGGGAACCCCAGCTTGGCGTCGATCCTCGCCATCAGGCGATCCGATACCGCGTGCTCGAGCACCTCGGCTTCGTCGTGCACCTCGTCCCAGCCGTAGCCGAGTTCATTGACCAGGAACGTCTCCAGCAGCCGGTGCCGGCGCACCATCGCCAGCGCCGCCCGTCGCCCAGCTTCGGTCAACGTCACCGCGCCATATTTCTCGTGATCGACCAGGCCCTGCTCGGCGAGCCGGCGGATGGACTCCGAGGCGGTGCTGGCGGACACCCCGATCTTCTCCGCCAGCATCTTGGTGCTGACCTTCTCCCTTGACCACTCTTGGGCGGTCCAAATGACCTTCAAATAATCCTGGGCAACCGCGGTGAGACCGCCAGGCTCCTCATCAGCCCTCACAACGAGAAAGTCTAGGTCTTCCACTGCCATCGAGTCTGCGGTGACGGCGGTTCCGAGCGGGCCGGTGGGGACGTGGACGCAGCCTGGGCGCCCCGTGCGCAGTCTCGGCGCGCGGCGCCGCAGTCTCGGCCGCGCGAGACCGGTGGATCAGGCACCCGGATGCCGCACCGCGCCGTAGGCTGACGGTCGTGGAGCGGTGGCGGGGACAGAACGAGATTCCCACGGACTGGGGTCGGTGTGTGCTCACTGTCGGCGTGTTCGATGGAGTTCACCGCGGACATGCCGAGCTGATAGCGCACGCGGTGAAGGCCGGCCACACACACAATGTGCCGACCGTGCTGATGACGTTCGACCCGCACCCAATGGAAGTGGTCTACCCCGGCAGTCACCCCGCGCAGCTGACGACACTGACCCGACGTGCCGAGCTCGTCGAGGACCTGGGCGTCGACGTCTTCCTGGTGATGCCGTTCACCATCGATTTCATGAAGCTCACGCCGGACCGCTACATCCACGAGCTGCTGGTCGAACACCTGCATGTGGTGGAGGTCGTGGTGGGTGAGAACTTCACCTTCGGCAAGAAGGCGGCCGGCAACGTGGCGACCCTGCGCCGGGCCGGCGAGCGGTTCGGGTTCGCGGTGGAGTCGATGTCACTGCTGTCCGAGCACCACAGCAACGAGACCGTGACGTTTTCGTCCACCTACATCCGGTCCTGCGTGGACGCGGGCGACATGCAGGCGGCGACGGAGGCGCTGGGCCGTCCGCACCGCGTCGAAGGTGTCGTGGTCCGCGGTGAGGGTCGGGGCGCCGAGCTGGGTTTTCCCACCGCGAACGTGGCGCCGCCGATGTATTCGGCGATTCCGGCCGACGGCGTGTACGCCGCCTGGTTCACCGCGCTCGGGCATGGACCGGCGACCGGCACCGTCGTTCCCGGTGAGCGCTATCAGGCCGCGGTGTCGGTGGGCACCAACCCGACCTTTTCCGGACGCACCCGCACCGTGGAGGCGTTCGTGCTCGATACCTCCGCCGACCTGTACGGCCAGCACGTGGCATTGGACTTCGTCGCGCGCATCCGCAGCCAGAAGAAGTTCGACTCGGTGCGCGACCTCATCGCCGAGATGGGTGCCGACACCGACCGGACGCGCACCCTGCTGTCCGCCGATTGAGGGCGCGCACAGCCTGCTAGACTGCATCGGCGCGTGCTGCGGTTCGCGGTGGCCGTGCCGTGAGATCCCTGATCGCGGACCAATCGATGGAGACATTTCGTGGCGCTGACAGCCGAGCAGAAGAAGGAGATTCTGCGCTCCTACGGCCTGCACGAGACCGATACCGGATCCCCCGAGGCGCAGATCGCGCTGCTGACCAAGCGGATCGCGGACCTGACCGAGCACCTCAAGGTGCACAAGCATGACCACCACTCGCGGCGGGGGCTGTTGCTGCTGGTGGGGCGCCGCAAGCGGTTGGTCAAATACCTCACGCAGGTCGATGTGGAGCGGTATCGGTCGCTGATCGAGCGGCTGGGCCTGCGTCGCTGACGCTGGCGCCACGCGCCTTGATCCCGGCCTTGCCGGCTAGTCCTCGCAAAACCGCGGGTTGGCCCGTGTAGAGTGAGGACGTCCTGGGCCGGTTCGGTCCAGCAAATGGTGCGGTTCGCGCAGATCCGCGTGCGCCGTTCCAGCGAGTCACTATGCATGTCAGGGAGCGGTCCAGCCTGCATCGGGCGGTCTTCGGTAGTGGCTGCCGGGCTCCCCGGATCCGGGGAAGGTCGGCCGCTTCGATCGACGGCCGTAGCCGCATTCAGGCCTTGCTTGTCTACCAAACCTCCCCGGTCGCGCGTGACCACGCGAAACAGCTGAATAACCCAGAGAGGCCGTACGGACACCCATGTCTGTAGCTGAAATTGAAGAGGGCGTGTTCGAGGCGACCGCCATCATCGACAACGGGAGCTCCGGCACCCGCACCGTCCGTTTCGAGACCGGCAGGCTGGCCCTGCAGGCCGCTGGCGCGGTGGTCGCCTACCTCGATGAAGACAACATGCTGCTGTCGGCGACCACCGCCAGCAAGAACCCCAAGGAGCACTTCGACTTCTTCCCGCTCACGGTTGACGTCGAGGAGCGGATGTATGCCGCCGGCCGTATCCCCGGCTCGTTCTTCCGTCGTGAAGGCCGGCCGTCCACCGACGCGATCCTGACCGCCCGGCTCATCGACCGTCCGCTGCGTCCGTCCTTCGTCGACGGCCTGCGCAACGAGATCCAGGTCGTGGTGACCATCCTGAGCCTGGATCCCAACGATCTGTACGACGTGCTGGCGATCAATGCCGCGTCGGCCTCCACCCAGCTGGGGGGCCTGCCGTTCTCCGGGCCGATCGGGGGTGTCCGTGTGGCGCTCGTCGACGGCACCTGGGTTGGCTTCCCCACCGTGGAGCAGATCGACCGGGCCGTCTTCGACATGGTGGTGGCGGGCCGGATCGTTGGTGGTGACGTCGCGATCATGATGGTCGAGGCCGAGGCCACCGAAAACGTCATCGAACTGGTCAACGGCGGCGCCCAGGCCCCGACGGAAAGCGTTGTGGCCCAAGGCCTGGAGGCCGCCAAGCCGTTTATTGCCGCGCTGTGCGGCGCGCAGCAGGAGCTGGCCGACGCCGCCGGAAGGCCAGCCGGCAATTATCCGGTGTTCCCCGACTACGGCGACGACGTGTACTACTCGGTGGCCGCGGTGGCGACCGACGAGCTGGCCGCCGCGTTGACCATCGGCGGCAAGGCCGAACGCGACCAGCGCACCGACGAGATCAAGACCCAGGTTCTTGAGCGGCTAGCCGACACGTACGAGGGCCGGGAAAAGGAGGTTGGCGCGGCGTTCCGCTCCCTGACCAAGAAGCTGGTCCGGCAGCGCATCCTCACCGACCATTTCCGCATCGACGGGCGGGGTATCACCGACATCCGCGCGTTGTCGGCCGAGGTCGCCGTGGTTCCACGGGCCCACGGCAGCGCGCTGTTCGAGCGCGGCGAAACCCAGATCCTCGGGGTGACCACGCTCGACATGGTCAAGATGGCCCAGCAGATCGACTCGCTCGGGCCGGAGACGACCAAGCGGTACATGCACCACTACAACTTCCCGCCGTTCTCCACCGGCGAGACCGGCCGGGTCGGCTCGCCCAAGCGGCGTGAGATCGGGCATGGCGCGCTAGCGGAGCGCGCACTGGTGCCGGTGTTGCCGAGCGTCGAAGAATTCCCGTATGCCATCCGCCAGGTATCCGAGGCCCTGGGCTCCAACGGCTCGACCTCGATGGGGTCGGTGTGTGCCTCCACGCTGGCGCTACTCAACGCCGGAGTGCCGCTGAAGGCGCCGGTGGCCGGCATCGCGATGGGCCTGGTCTCCGACGACGTCGAGACGGATGGGGGTACCGAGCGCCGCTTCGTCACCCTGACCGACATCCTGGGCGCCGAGGACGCATTCGGCGACATGGACTTCAAGGTCGCCGGCACCAAGGACTTCGTCACCGCGCTGCAACTGGACACCAAGCTCGACGGGATCCCCTCGAGGGTCCTGGCGGGCGCGCTTGACCAGGCCAGAGACGCCCGACTCACGATCCTCGAGGTCATGGCCGAGGCCATCGACTCACCCGACGAGATGAGCCCATACGCCCCGCGGGTGACCACCATCAAGGTCCCGGTGGACAAGATCGGTGAGGTCATCGGTCCTAAGGGCAAGGTCATCAACGCCATCACCGAGGAGACCGGCGCGCAGATCTCCATCGAGGACGACGGCACGGTGTTCGTCGGCGCCACCGACGGGCCCTCGGCGCAGGCGGCGATCGACAGGATCAACGCCATCGCCAACCCGCAGCTGCCGACCGTGGGGGAGCGGTTCCTCGGAACCGTGGTCAAGACAACCGATTTCGGTGCGTTCGTCTCGCTGCTGCCCGGGCGTGACGGTCTGGTGCATATCTCCAAACTCGGCAAGGGCAAGCGCATCGCGAGGGTCGAGGACGTGGTCAACGTCGGCGACAAGCTGCGGGTCGAGATCGCCGACATCGACAAACGGGGCAAGATCTCGCTCGTCCTGGTCGACGAAGCAAGCGCCGCAGCTCCCGCCGGGACCGCGCCAGCCGATGCCGCGACGGCCAGCAGCTGACCCGGGGGCTGCCCCGGCCGTCCGTCGCACCACGCTGCCCGGCGGCCTGCGGGTGGTCACCGAGCACCTGCCCGCGGTGCGCTCGGCGTCGGTCGGGGTCTGGGTCGGGGTGGGATCGCGCGACGAGGGTGCCACGGTGGCCGGGGCCGCGCACTTCCTGGAACATCTGCTGTTCAAGTCGACTCCGACACGGACCGCCGTGGACATCGCACAGGCCATGGACGCCGTCGGCGGGGAGCTCAACGCGTTCACCGCCAAAGAGCACACCTGCTACTACGCGCACGTGCTCGACAGCGATCTGGAGCTGGCCGTCGACCTGGTGGCCGATGTGGTGCTCAACGGTCGCTGTGCCGCCGACGATGTCGAACTGGAACGCGACGTCGTCCTCGAGGAGATCGCGATGCGCGACGACGACCCCGAGGATGCGTTGGCGGACATGTTCCTGGCGGCGTTGTTCGGCGACCACCCGGTGGGCCGCCCGGTGATCGGCAGCGCGCAATCCGTGTCGGCGATGACGCGGGCTCAATTGCACTCGTTTCACGTGCGCCGGTACACACCGGAGCGGATGGTCGTCGCGGTGGCCGGCAACGTCGACCACGACGACGTGGTCGCGTTGGTGCGCCAGCACTTCGGGCCGCGGCTGGTCCGCGGGCGGCGGCCCGTCGCGCCGCGCAAAGGAGCGGGCCGGGTAAACGGCAACCCCGGGTTGGCGCTGGGCACCCGGGACGCCGAGCAGACCCACGTGTCGTTGGGGGTACGCACGCCCGGGCGCACCTGGGGCCATCGCTGGGCGTTGTCGGTCCTGCACACCGCGCTGGGCGGCGGCCTGAGCTCCCGGCTGTTCCAAGAGGTCCGCGAGACCCGCGGGCTGGCTTACTCGGTCTACTCCACGCTGGACATCTTCGCCGACAGCGGAGCGCTCTCGGTGTATGCCGCCTGCCTGCCCGAACGCTTCGCCGACGTCATGCGGGTGACC
The DNA here is from genome assembly GCF_010731535.1 of Mycobacterium lacus. NCBI lineage: Bacteria > Bacillati > Actinomycetota > Actinomycetes > Mycobacteriales > Mycobacteriaceae > Mycobacterium > Mycobacterium lacus. Next base: position 2,874,592 of record NZ_AP022581.1, on the reverse strand, counting down.
GCCGAGGTGCTCGAATCGGTGGCACGCGACGGCATCACCGAGGAGGAATGCCGCATCGCCAAGGGTTCGTTGCGTGGTGGGCTGGTGCTCGGTCTGGAGGATTCCAGCTCGCGGATGAGCCGGCTGGGTCGCAGCGAATTGAACTACGGCGCGCACCGCGGCATCGAGCACACCTTGCAGCAAATCGAGCGGGTCACCGTCGAGGAGGTCAACGCCGTGGCCCGCCGCGTGCTGAGCAGGCGCTACGGCGCCGCCGTTCTCGGACCGTATACCTCGAAACGATCGCTGCCACAACAACTTCGGGCGATGGTAGGGTAGCGCGATGGTACTGGGCTTCTGGGACATCGCGGTGCCCATCGTGGGCGCGCCGATGGCCGGCGGCCCGGGCACCCCGGCCCTGGCGGCGGCGGTGTCGAACGCGGGCGGACTGGGCTTCGTCGCGGGGGGCTACCTGAGCGCGGAGCAGTTCGCCGACGATATTGCTGCCGCCCGCGCCGCCACCACCGGCCCGGTCGGGGCCAACCTGTTCGTGCCCCAACCCAGTGTCGCCGATTGGGTCCAGCTGGACTACTACGCGGAAGAGCTGGAAGAGGTCGCCGAGTTCTACCGCGTCGAGGTGGGCCAGCCGCACTACGGCGACGACGACGACTGGCAACGCAAGCTCGAAGTGGTGGCCGATATTCGGCCCGAGGTGGTGTCTTTCACCTTCGGTGCGCCGCCGCCGGATGTCGTCCGCCGGTTGAGCGCGCTGGGGTTGTTGGTGTCGATCACCGTGACGTCGGCCTATGAGGCCGGGGTGGCCATCGCCGCCGGCGCGGACAGCCTCGTCGTCCAGGGCCCGGCTGCCGGCGGGCACCGTGGCACGTTTGCGCCGGACATGGAACCCGGCGCGGAATCGTTGCACCAGCTATTGGATCGGATCGGCAGCGCGCACGACATCCCGCTCATCGCGGCGGGTGGCCTGGGCACCGCCGAAGACGTCGCGGCCGCACTGCGCAGGGGGGCCGTGGCCGCGCAGGTCGGCACCGCGCTGCTGCTCAGCGACGAAGCCGGCACCAACTCTGCACACCGTGGTGCGTTGAAGAATCCCGCATTCGACTCCACCGTGGTCACCAGGGCGTTTTCGGGTCGGTACGCGCGTGGGCTGGCGAACAATTTCACGCGCCTGCTCGACCACGTGGCGCCGCTGGGCTATCCCGAGGTCAACCAGATGACCAAGCCGATACGGGCCGCGGCGATCGCCGCGGATGACCCGCATGGGACAAACCTCTGGGCGGGAACGGCGTACCGGGAGGTCCGGTCGGGCTCGGCGGTCGACATCGTGGCGTGGCTGGCCCCCGATGTTCGCTCCCTGTAACCGCTGACGTCAGCCCAGCAAGCTCGCCGGCTCGACGAATGGCAAATCCAGGTCGGCGGCGACGTGCTCCGCCAACAGCGCACCGGCATGCGTCGAAAGGCCTTTGGCCAGCGCGGGATCCGAACGGCATGCCGCACGCCAACCCTGGTCGGCGAGCTTGAGCACATACGGCATCGTCGCGTTGGTCAGCGCATAGGTCGACGTCTTCGGCACCGCACTGGGCATGTTCGCCACGCAGTAGAACAGCGCGTCGTGCACGTGAAACGTCGGCCGATCGTGGGTGGTTGGCCGCGAGTCTTCGAAGCACCCGCCCTGGTCGATCGAGACATCGACCAGCACCGCACCTGGCTTCATTTGTGCGACAAGCGAATTAGAGATCAGCTTGGGAGCCTTGGCGCCCGGCACCAGGACGGCTCCGATCACCAGGTCGGCACGTTTGACGGCACCTTGAAGCTCGTACGCCGACGAGTAGCGGGTGCTGATGCGGCCGCCGAACTCGGCGTCGAGTAGCCGGAGTTTGTTGATGTTGACGTCGAGAACCCGGACGGACGCACCCATGCCGCTGGCGACCCGGGCGGCGTTGTAGCCCACGGTGCCGCCGCCGATCACGACGATGTCGGCGGGCTTGACGCCGGGCACCCCGCCCATGAGCACACCGCGCCCGCCGTGCGTCCGCATCAGGTGGTAGGCCCCGACCTGCGCGGAGAGCCGGCCGGCGACCTCGCTCATCGGGGCCAACAGGGGTAATGCGCCGTCGGCCGTCTGGACGGTCTCGTAGGCGATTGACGTTGCGCCGGAAGCCAAGAGCGCATCGGTGCAGGCTCGCGAAGCCGCCAGATGCAGGTAGGTGAACAGCGTCTGCCCGGAGCGCAGATAGCCGTACTCGGCCGGCATCGGTTCCTTGACCTTGAGCACCAGGTCGGCCTCGGCCCACACCCGTTCGGCGGTGCTGGCTAGTTGGGCGCCCGCCGCCTTGAATTTCGCGTCGGCGATCGCCGACCCGTCTCCGGCGCCGGACTGGATCAGCACCTCATGGCCGCGATGCGTCAGTTCGGCGACACCCGCCGGGGTTATGGCCACCCGGAATTCGTTGTTCTTGGTCTCCGTGGGAATGCCGACTAGCATGGCCTCAAGTTTGAAGAAAGTTCGAGAATATCGCAATTCGACCGATGATAATTCTGTAAAGTTCCGCTATGCCCGATAAGATAACGGAACGGACGGGCCGGCCAGACGACTCACCGAAGAATGTTCGGCCGGCTGATCTTGATGAGGTGGACCGCAGAATCCTGAGCCTGCTGCACGGCGATGCCCGGATCACAAACAATGCGCTCGCGGAGGCCGTCGGGATCGCGCCGTCAACGTGCCACGGCCGCGTTCGGCGGTTGGTGGACCTCGGCGTCATCCGGGGGTTCTACAGCGATATCGACCCGGTCGCCGTGGGATTGCCGCTGCAGGCGATGATCTCGGTCAACCTGCAGTCCAACGCGCGCGGGAAAATCCGCAGCTTCATCCAGCAGATCCGGCGTCGGCGACAGGTGATGGACGTCTATTTCCTGGCCGGCGCCGACGATTTCATCCTGCACGTCGCCGCGCGCGACACCGAGGACCTGCGTTCCTTCGTGGTCGAAAATCTCAATGCCGACGCCGACGTCGCGGGGACGCAGACGTCACTGATCTTCGAGCATCTGCGCGGAGCCGCGCCCATCTAGGCTGGCTATCATCGTCGGATGACTCGCCGCGATCCCGCCGTCGCCATCGTCGGGGCGGGTATGTCCGGATTGTGTGTCGCAATTGCGTTGCTGCGCAACGGGATTACCAACATCACCATCTACGAGAAGGCCGACGAGGTGGGCGGGACGTGGCGGGAAAACACTTATCCGGGTCTGACGTGTGACGTGCCGTCGCGGTTTTATCAGTACACGTTCGACAAGAACCCGGACTGGACCCACCTGTTCTCGCCTGGCCCCGAAATCCAGACCTACCTGCGGGGGGTCGCCGATCGGCACGCACTGAGGGACCGGATTCGGTTCGGCACGGAAATCGTCAGCGCCCGATTCGACGCCGGCCGGTGGGTGCTGCGCACCGATGCCGGAGCCGAGTCGACAGCCGACTTCCTGATCTCGGCGACCGGGGTGCTGCATCATCCCCGAATCCCGGCCATCGCCGGTTTGGCCGACTTCGGCGGGACCGTCTTTCACTCCGCCCGCTGGGACCATCGGGTTCCGCTGCGGGGCCGGCGAATCGCGGTGATCGGCACCGGATCGACTGGCGTTCAGATCATCTGCGGCCTGGCGGGCCTGGCGGGCAAACTCCTCATGTTCCAGCGCACGGCGCAATGGATCCTCCCGTTGCCCAACCCTCGCTACTCGAGGCTGGCCTCCGTTTGCCATCGCGCCGTTCCCTGGCTGGGCTGGGCGGCCTATCGGGCGTACAGCCTTGTTTTCGAGCTGCTTGCGGCCGCGGTGACCCGACCAGGCTGGCAACGAAAGCTGATGGGAGCCGTGTGCCGCGCCAATCTGCGTACCGTGCGCGACCCCGGTTTGCGCAGGGCCCTGACCCCGGATTACCAACCGATGTGCAAACGGTTGGTGATGTCCGGCGGGTTCTACCGTGCGATGCAGCGTGATGACGTCGAACTGGTCACCGCCGGTATCGACCATGTCGAACACCGGGGCATCGTGACCGATGATGGCGTCCTACACGAGGCTGACATCATCGTGCTGGCCACCGGATTCGACACGCACGCATTCTTTCGTCCGATGCGACTGACCGGGCGGGACGGCATCGTGGCGGACGATGTCTGGCGCGACGGCCCACGGGCGCACCAAACCGTCGCGATGCCGGGATTTCCCAACTTCTTCATGATGTTGGGGCCGCACAGCCCGGTGGGAAATTTCGCACTCACGGCCGTCGCCGAATCACAGGCCGATCACATACTGCAGTGGATCCAGCGTTGGCGCCGTGACGAATTCGACACGGTGGAGCCGACGTCGTCGGCGACCGAAACCTTCAACGCCGAGTTGCGGGCCGCGATGCCGAACACCGTGTGGACCACCGGTTGCGACAGTTGGTATCTGGGCAAAGACGGTGTGCCCGAGGTTTGGCCGTTTACACCCGCCCGACACCGGACCATGCTGGCAAATCCGGATCCCGAGCAGTACGAGTTGCGTCGCACCCTCAGTGAGGCCTGACCCTGGCCCTCTAGCTGCCGGTGCGTTTCCTCTAGTCGGTGGACCCGCACCTGTCGCCCGGGACCACGCCGCATTGGCGCCACTATTTCAACGCGGCTCGCCGGGGCTTGGTGTGGTCATCGACGCTTGAGTCGGTAGCCTACGTGCGGCACGCTCACACCGGGCAGTGGCTTCCAGGCGAAGGTGCGGCCGTCGACTTCGAAGTTCTTCTTCTCGTAGAAGCGGCGCGCCTTGGCGTTTTTCTCCGCGCACCACAGAACCACGTCGTCTGACGGATACGAGCGCAGAACCTTGTTGAGCAGGCGTCCGCCGATGCCGTGCCGTTGGCTTTCCTCTGCTATGTACAGTGCGTCGATTTGAATGCGATCGGGTTGTGCCGGGTCCGGCCCGAACATGGTCATACCGAGTGTCCGGCCACCGGATTCGGCAATCCACATACTCCACCCGCGGCGATTGAGGGTTTGGGGGTAGAACTCCGAGGCCCAGCGTTGCGGCTGAGCGAGCATGTCGAGCAGGTGCGCCGCCAGCATTCCGGACCAGGACTGTCGCCAAACCGGATAGTGCATTTCCACGATCTTGGGGAAATCGATCGGCTTGGCTTCACGGATCCTGATGTCGCTGGATTTCACGCGAGCACCTCCGCTGGTAGCGGCAACATCATCCAAGCCTAGATTCGCGGTGGCGTGTAGTCGCCGCGGTAAGCGCGACGTCATGGACCCGCCCGCTCCTCGCCGTCGGTGCGGAGGCGTTCGGGGAGTCGTTGGTTCTTGGTAGGCCGTGGTCGTGGTTTTTGGGGTGGGATCCATTCGGTGTGGCCGTTGGGAGTTTTCTTGTGCGCCAGTCTGGTCCGGCCTGTTGTGGTTGGGCGTGCAGGCGAAGGTGAGTTTGTCGGCGTTGGTGTGGCCGCCGGCGGCCCAGTCGTCGACGTGGTGGACTTCACACCAATAGCCGGGGACGTCGCAGCCAGGTGGGTGCAGCCGCGGTCCTTGGCATAGACCCGGCGGCGCGCCTCGGCGCAGCTGATCCGCAGCCAGTCGGCGACCACCTTGTGCACCGGGCCGCCGATGTCGGCGGGATCCTCTTTGGCCAGCCCCGCGATCACGTCGTGACTGAGCGCCACCTGGCGCCGGCGGGTCGTCTGCAGCCGCTCCAGCGCGCGCAGCCGGATAACGGGGTCGAACGCGTCGAAGTTGACGTCACCGATCGCCGCCACGGCCTCGTCGAGCCCGTCCAGCAGGACATCTATCGAACGCATATTCGAATCATAGTCGACCCGTGACACGGATAACGTCCCAAGGCCGACAGCTGTGGACAGACGCCGAACTGTGGACAAACCCGCCCGGTCTAGGGTGAAGACCATGCGGGTAGGCGTGCTGGGCTCCAAAGGCAAAGTGGGGGCGACGATGGTAGCGGCGGTCCAGGCCGCCGAGGATCTGACGCTGTCCGCGCAGGTGGACGCCGGCGATCCGCTGACTCTGCTGACCGACGCCAACACCGAGATCGTCATCGACTTCACCCACCCGGACGTGGTGATGGACAATCTAAAGTTCTCGATCGACAACGGAATTCATGCCGTGGTGGGCACGACGGGCTTCACCGCCGAGCGGCTGCAGCAAGTTCAAACGTGGCTGGCCGAGAAACCGGCCACATCGGTGCTGATCGCGCCGAATTTCGCAATCGGGGCGGTGTTGTGCATGCGTTTCGCCCGGCAGGCCGCACCCTTCTTCGACTCGGCGGAGGTCGTCGAGCTGCATCACCCCCACAAGGCGGACGCGCCCTCGGGCACCGCCACGCGTACCGCCAAGCTGATCGCCGAGGCCCGAAAGGGCTTGCCGCCCAACCCCGATGCAACCGGCACCAGCCTGCCCGGGGCGCGCGGCGCCGACGTCGACGGGATTCCGGTGCATGCGGTGCGGCTGGCCGGCTTGGTCGCGCACCAAGAGGTGCTGTTCGGTACCGAGGGGGAGACGCTGACCATCCGCCACGACAGCCTCGACCGCTCGTCGTTCGTGCCGGGTGTGCTGTTGGCGGTTCGCCGCATCCGCGAACGCCCCGGACTGACCGTCGGTCTTGAGCCGCTGCTCAATTTGCAATGACAAGCATCGTACGTATCCAGCTCCTCATCGCCTTCATGTGCGTGGCGCTGCTGGCGTACTTCGTCATGCTTGGCCGCCTCGCGGTCGCGATGATCGGCTCGGGCCACGCCGCCGCCGTGGGGCTGGGGGTGGCGCTGCTGATCATGCCCGGGCTCGGGGTGTGGGCGATGATCGCTACCCTGCGGGCCGGTTTCGCGCACCAGAGGCTGGCCCGGCTTATCGCCGAAGACGACATGGAGCTCGATGTCAGCGCGCTGCCGCGACGGCCGTCGGGCCGCATTCAGCCAGACGCGGCCGACGCGCTGTTCGACGCCGTGCGTTGCGAGCTGGAAGGCGACCCTGGCAACTGGCGTCGCTGGTACCGGTTGGCGCGTGCCTACGACTATGCGGGGGACCGGCGCCGAGCCCGGGAAGCCATGAAGACCGCTGTCGAACTGCAGACGCGGGCCAATGAGTAAGACGCTGCTCATCGTCCACCACACCCCGTCGCCAACCACTCGCGAACTCCTCGAAGCGGTGCTCGCCGGAGCCCACGACCCCGAGATCGAAGGCGTCGACGTAGTCTCGAGGCCGGCGCTGGCCGCGACCATCCCGGACATGCTCGACGCCGACGGCTACTTGTTCGGCACCACCGCCAACTTCGGCTACATGTCGGGGGCGCTCAAGCACTTCTTCGACACCGTCTACTACCCGAGCCTCGACCACGTGGCGGGCCGCCCCTACGGTCTGTGGGTCCACGGCAATAACGACACCGTCGGCGCCGCCGCCGCCGTCGGCAAGCTGGCGGCCGGGTTGTCGCTGAGCCGGGTCGCCGACGTGCTGGAGGTTGTCGGCGCCATCGACGCCGCGGCGCGCGAGCGCGCCTACGAACTGGGCGGCACGTTGGCCGCAACGTTGATGGAGTAGCGAAAGTGCCCGAAATAGCCGAGATTCCCCGCGACCAGGACCCGTTCCCAACCGCGGGTGTTTCCCCCGACTCCAATGGCGTCCCCCGCCACCAGGAGCTGCCCGCCACCCTGCTGGACATGCTCGCCGAGCAGGTTGACGACGCCGGTGCGCGCCTGGACCTGACACCGGACACGGCGTTGCCCGACGCCGAACCCTACGTGACCGAAAAGCTCGGCCCCGAAGACACGGCCGCGCTGTTTTACACCTCGGGGGAACGGGTTCCGATGTCTAGGACTGCCAACGGATCTCGGTGAGGGGATGCGCACCCTAATCTCGGTACCGCTGTTCCATGTGACCGGTTGCAACTCACAGCTGCTGTTTGCCGCCCGCGTCGGGGAACGTCGGTGTTCATGCCCGCGCTCGACGTCGACCAATTGATCGCCGCGCTGCCCGCCGAACGGATCTCGTTGCTGGTGACCGTCCCGGCGGTGTATTCATTAGTGTTGCGGCACAAGGACTTTGCCTTCCAGGGGGGTCCGTTGGGTGGGCTACCGGGGCGCGCCGATCAGTACCGTGGTTGGTGCGGGCGGTGAAGAACGCGTTGCCGCAGGTCACGGTGTTCAACGGCTACGGCATGACCGAAACCGCGTCGCTGATGACCGCGATGCCGTCGCGCACGCCGATTCGGTCGGATATCCGGTCCCTTCGGGGCACCTTGGCCTGATCCCATACGGCGACGAGCCCGGTCTGGGGTGAGTTGGTGGTGCGCGCAGCCAACGTGACGGCCGGCTACTGGAACCGGCCCGACGCCACTGCGGCGGCGATAGTCGACCGTTGGTTGCGCACCGGCGACGCCGTCCGGGTCGACGACGGGGGTCGGGTGCGCATCATCGATCGACTCAAGGACATCATCAACCGAAGGTCTGGAGACATTCTCGTCGAGGTCGAGGCCGTGTTGCTGGCGGCCCCCAAAGTCGTCGACGCCTGCGAAGGTGGGCGCGATCCTGTTCGGCGGCCGGGACCACATCGACGTGACCGCGGTGATCGACCACTGCCGCGAGCGGCTCGCCGACGTCAAGGTTCCGCGATACGTCACGGTGGTAGACAGCGAGTTGCCACGCAACGCCGGCGGCAAACTGCTCAAGGGCTAGCTCCGCGAACAGGTGAAGTGGGGTTCTCCGCTCCGATGACCGGCACGCGTGCGTGGCGTCGCCCGCCGCGTGCCTCAATTCTTGTGCATTCCAGTGCGGGTGCCCCCGGCCAGATGACACGCTCGAAAGGGCAATGTTAAGACTGCCGGCGCCAGCGTTAAGAAGCCGTAACTGGATTCATCACCGGCGCCTTTCGGCCGGGACTGCGGGGGTGCGCATCGTTAGTCTTATCCCGACACACAGACACTGGTCAGCTAATCCGCAGAATCTGATCAGCAAATTCACAGGAGCCGATGCGGGTCGGCACCGTTCAAACATGAGGAGCAACAGATGTCATTCCTGACGACTCAGCCTGAAGAGTTGGCGGCGGCAGCGGGCAAGCTGCAGACGATTGGCTCAGCGATGGACGCCCAGAACGCGGCCGCAGTGGCCCCGACCACCACGGGCGTGATTCCCGCGGCCGCGGATGAGGTTTCGGCGCTGCAGGCGTCATTGTTCACGGCATACGGCACGCTCTACCAGCAGGTCAACGCCGAGGCTCAAGCCATGTACGAGATGTTCGTGCACACCCTCGGGATCAGCGCCGGCACATATGCGGCCACCGAGGCCGCCAACTCGTCCGCGGCGGCTTCACCCCTGTCGGGTATCGCGAGCATCCTCGGCGCGGCGCCGAATCCGGTGCCGCCTTGGGTGTCCGATATCGCCAACCTCTTCAACATCGGGGTTGGGAACTGGGCCTCGGCCGCGTCGGACCTGCTCGGGTTGACGGGCGGCGGCCTCGTTGCCGCCGAGGTCGGTAGCGAGGAAGCCGCCGAAGCCGCCGGCGCTGCCGGCGCGGAGGGCGCAGGCCTGGGGGAGTTGGGGGCGGCAGCAGCCTTCGGCGCGGCCCCGGTCGCGGCCAGTGTGGGCGAGGCATCCTCGATCGGCGTGATGGCGGCACCACCCAGCTGGGCCGGTCCGGCCACCCTGGTATCGAGCAGTAGCACGTTACCGGGCGCAGGCTGGACCGCCGCCGCGCCGCAGGCCGCCCCGGGAACCGTCATTCCCGGAATGCCGGGGCTGGCCTCCGCAACACGCAACAGCGCCGGCTTCGGGGCGCCGCGCTACGGCGTCAAGCCGATCGTCATGCCAAAGCCTGCGGTCGGCTAGCCGACGTGGTCGCCCAATCGACACCAACCAGCGAAAGCCGATAAGGAACGGATAGGAAAAATGGATTTCGGAGCTTTGCCCCCTGAGATCAACTCCGCACGCATGTACGCCGGCGCGGGCGCGGCACCGATGATGGCCGCGGCGGCGGCGTGGAATGCCCTAGCCGTCGAGTTGAGCACCACAGCATCGTCCTTCGAGTCGGTGATCACGCAGCTGACCACCGAGCGGTGGACGGGTCCCGCGTCGATGGCGATGGCCGCCGCGGCCCAGCCATACGTGGCCTGGCTGGCCTACACCGCCGAGTGCGCGCAGCGCGCCGGCTCGCAGGCCACCGCGTCGGCGGCCGCCTTCGAGACGGCGTTTGCCACGACGGTGCCACCCGCCGAGGTGGCGGCCAACCGGGCGCTGCTGGCAGCGCTGGTGGCGACGAACATCCTGGGCCAGAACACACCGGCGATCATGGCGACCGAGGCCCACTACGCCGAAATGTGGGCCCAGGACGCTCTGGCCATGTACGGCTACGCGGCGTCCTCGGCGGCCGCCGGCACGTTGAACCCATTGATCGCGCCGTCGCAGATCACCAACCCGGCCGGAGTGGCGAGCCAGGCCGCCGCGGTCAGTCAAGCCGCCGCGTCGGCCACCGTCGCGCAGGTGGGCCTGGGCAACCTGATCAGCAACTTGCCCAACGCGGTGATGGGGCTGGCCTCCCCGGTCCAGGCGACGGGGCTGGGCGGAATCATCGATGACATTCTGGGGCTGCTCGACATTCCGTTCGTGCAAAACGCCATCAACGGTGCGGTCAACACCGCGGCGTGGTTTGTCATGAACACCATCCCCAACGCGGTACTCCTGCACCATGTTCTTGCCGGCGCCGCACCCGCAGCTGCTGCCGCCGCCCCGGCCGCCGCGGGCGCAGCCAGCTTGTCGCAAGCCGTGACACCGGCGGGCGCCGGCACAGCGATGGTCGCGGGTCTGGGCAAGGCCTCCGCGGTCGGCGGCCTGTCGGTGCCGGCGAGTTGGTCCAGCGCCGCCCCGGCGATGACTCCGGGCGCCACAGCGTTGGAAGGCAGCGGCTGGGCCGTCCCCGACGAAGCCGCGCCGATCGCCGGTATGCCCGGGATGCCGGGGATGGCCTCGGCAACCAAGGGCACCGGTGCCTACGCGGGCCCGCGATACGGGTTCAAGCCGATCGTTATGCCCAAGCAAGTGGTGGTGTGACGCCAGTAAGGGGCATGTCGCTCGGTTGACCGCCGCGCCCGCAACATGACCGCTATGCGGCCGACCACCGTGGCGAGATCGCGCTCCGAATCGGCCGTGCGGCAACCGAACTGGACACCCGAACGGTCGCAACCTACACCGGTGTCGCGCCGACAGCCCCGACGGAACGGCGCCGCCGCCCCTGCTATCCGTGGCCGCCGCCGCAGCCGACGCCCGGGATGCAGCCGCCGCCGCCCGGCACCAGGTCGGGGCCCCAGAACTGGCCGCCGGAACCGCAACCGACGCCCGGGATGCAGCCTTGGCCCCCGGGACCGCCGCCCGGGCCGCTGTTCACGCCCCCGGAGCCGCAGTTGCCGTTGGCGTCGCAGCCGCCGCCGCCGGGTTCATTTGCTGGGAAGAAGTGAGTAACCGTAGTGGTGGTCATCGGGGGACCAGCAGAACCAGCGGTAAAACCCCCGGCTGACGCCGCTGGTGCCGCAGCGATCGCTGTAGCGATAGCCCCGGCCGCCACCAGTGGTTTCATGAGGTTGAATTTCGCTAACATTCTTTTCGCATACCACGTCCAAGCATGTGCAAAACATGGCACAAGGAATCGGGCGCTATGACCTCAATGGATCTGACCGGCCGCACCGCGATAGTCACCGGCGCCTCCAGGGGAATCGGGTTGGCGATCGGGCAACGCCTGGCCGAGGCGGGCGCCAACGTGGTGCTCACCGCCCGTAAGCAGGAGGCCGCCGATGCGGCGGCGGCGCAGGTCGGAGACCGGGCCGTGGGCGTGGGCGCGCACGCGGTCGACGAGGAGGCCGCGCGGCGCTGCATCGACCTCACGCTCGAACGCTTCGGCGGCGTGGACATGCTGGTCAACAACGCTGGCACCAACCCGGCGTACGGCCCGCTGATCGACCAGGACCACGCCCGCTTCAGCAAGATCTTTGACGTCAACCTGTGGGCCCCGTTGCTGTGGACGTCGCTCGTCGTCAAGTCATGGATGGGTGAGCACGGCGGCGCGATCGTCAACACCGCCTCCGTCGGCGGCATGCACCAATCGCCGGCCATGGGCATGTACAACGCCACCAAGGCGGCGCTGATCCACGTCACCAAGCAACTGGCGCTGGAACTTTCGCCGCGCATCCGGGTCAATGCAATCTGCCCGGGCGTGGTGCGAACCCGGCTCGCCGAGGCGCTCTGGAAGGACCACGAGGACGCGTTGGCGCGCTCGATTGCGCTCGGAAGGATCGGTGAGCCGGCCGATGTGGCCGACGCGGTCGCCTTCCTGGTTTCGGACGCGGCCAGCTGGATTACCGGGGAGACGCTGGTCGTCGACGGTGGCCTGTTGCTCGGGCCGGCGCAGGGCTTTCAGGCCCGATGACTACCGAAGCCGACCTTCAGGCCAGGGTGCGGGCGCTGCTCGACGAGCACGACCCCATCACCAGCGACCCGCAAGATTTCCTTGGCGCGCGGTTCGACGCGGGCCTGGCCTGGGTGCACTTTCCGCGGGGTAACGGAGGGCTCGGCCTGCCGCCCACCTATCAGGCGCAGGTCGATGCCCAACTGGCCGCCGCGGGCGCGCCGCCGCCAGGCGGCGGCAGGAACATCATCGGTATCGGCATGGCGGCACCCACGATCGCCGCGTTCGGGACCGACGAACAGAAGCGAAAGTTCCTGCGCCCGTTGTTTACTGGCGAACACCTGTACTGCCAGTTGTTTAGCGAGCCGGGAGCCGGATCCGACTTGGCCGCCGTGGCAACCCGGGCCGTTCGCGACGGTGACGACTGGATTGTCAACGGGCAGAAGGTGTGGACGTCGATGGCGCAACACGCGCAGATGGCCATCCTTGTCGCGCGCACCAACCCCGACGTGCCCAAACACGCTGGCCTGACGTACTTCCTGTGTGACATGAGGCAACCGGGCATCGACATCCGTCCGCTGCGCCAGATCACCGGCGAAGCGGAGTTCAACGAAGTGTTCCTGACCGACGTCCGGGTGCCCGACGCGAACCGGCTGGGCGCCGAAGGCGGCGGGTGGCGGGTGGCGACGACCACACTCAACAACGAGCGCGTCGCCATTGGCTCGCGAACCGGAATCCCCAGGGAGGGCGGTCATATCGGCAGGGTCACCGCGGCCTGGCGAGACGAGCCCGCGCTGCGCAACCCGGCGATGCACGACGAGATGATGCGGCTGTGGGTCGAAGCCGAGGTTGTCCGCCTTACCGGTGAGCGGCTGCGGCAGCAGGCCGCCACCGGTCAGCCCGGCCCGCAGGGCGCCGGAATGAAGGTGGCCTTTGCCCGTCTCGCACAAGCGATTTCCGGATTCGAGATCGAGCTGCATGCCGAATCCGGGCTGCGCTACGACGACTGGACCCTGCGCAGGCCCGAAACGGTCGACCTGATCGGCCGCGGGCCCGGGTATCGCTACCTGCGGGCGCGCGGCAATTCGATCGAGGGTGGCACCTCGGAGATCCTGCGCAACACGATTTCCGAGCGGGTGCTGGGCCTGCCGGGCGAGCACCGTGTCGACAAGACCGTCGCCTGGAAGGACCTGCCGCGGTGAGCACCGGGGATCTGCTCTACTCCGACACCGAGGAGGCGTTGCGGGACAGCGTTCGGTGCCTGTTCGCCGAAAGGTGCCCGCCGGAATTGGTGGCGCGTGCCTATGATTCGGCGCCACCGGACTTTTCGGCACTCTGGCAAACGCTGGCCGCCGAGCTGGGGGTGGCGGGGCTGCTGGTGCCCGAGTCGCTCGGTGGGGCCGGCGCGGGTGCTCGCGTGGCCGCAGTCGTCATGGAGGAGATCGGCCGGGCCGTCGCGCCGGTGCCGTTCCTGTCCAGCGCCGTGCTGGCCACCGTCGCGCTGCTGCATGCCGGCGACAGCGAAACCCTGTCGGAGTTGGCTGTCGGTGCGATCACCGCGGCGCTGGTGGTGCCGGTGTCCACCGCGCCGGCCGATCCGGTCGCCGGGGTGAGCTACGAAGTCGACGGGCTGACCGGACGCGTCAGCTCCGTCGCGGGCGCCAGCGAGGCCGACGTGCTGGTGGTGCCGGTCGCCGGCGCGGATGGGCTTGAGCTGCATACCGTTTCGCGCGAGGCGGCCGGCCTCGAGGTGTCGCCGCTGCTCGCGCTGGATATGACCAGACCGATTGCCGACGTGCGGTTTTCGGGCGTGGAGTCGTCGCGGGTTGGGGCGGCGGCTGCTTCGGTGCAGGCGGCACTGCATACGGGGGCGGCGCTGCTCGCGTCCGAGCAACTCGGGGTCGCGCAGTGGTGTTTCGACACCACACTGACCTACGTCAAGGACCGCAAGCAGTTCGGCCGCGCGATCGGCTCGTATCAGGCTATCAAGCACCGGCTGGCGGATCTGTGGTTCGAGGTCGGTTCGGCCACGGCGGCGGCTCGATACGCCGCCGACACCTGTGCCCGCAGCGACGACGACGCGGCCATCGCCGTGGCCATCGCGCAGGCCTATTGCAGCGGTGTCGCGGTGCACGCCGCGGAGGAGTGCGTGCAGTTGCATGGCGGCATCGGGATGACGTGGGAGTATCCCGCGCACCTGTACCTGAAGCGGGCCAAGAGCGACCAGCTGGCCCTCGGCACCGCCTATCGGCACCGGAGCCGGCTAGCTGAGTTGGTCGACCTCCCGGTCTCTTAATGGTGAGCAGTCGCAAAAGCCCCATTTTCGGCACGAAAATGGGGCTTTTGCGACTCCTCGCGGGGGCTAGCCGAGCACGGCGCCGAAAGTGTCCACCATTGCGGTCCAATGCCGCTCGTCGGCGGCGGCGTCGTAGGGCGGGTTATCCGGGACCGCGAAGCCATGGGCGGCCGGGTACCACTCGATGGTGTGCCGCACGCCGGCCGCCGTCAGCGCTTTGTCAAGCCGTTCGGCGTGCTCGGGGGTGAACGACGCGTCGTTCTCGGCTCCCCCGACGTACACGGTCGCGCTCATCCGGTCGGCCAGCAGGTGCGGGCTGTCCGGCCTGTCGGTCACCAGGCCGCCGCCGTGGAACGACGCCGCGGCGGCGACCCGGTCCGGAAGACGGCCGGCCACCAGCACCGATATCCGCCCACCCATGCAGTAGCCGCAGACGCCGAATCGCTGGCCGGTGACCTCGGGGCGGCTGGCCAGGTAGTCGAAGAACGCGGCGGCGTCGCGGGTGATCCGATCCGGCGTGACGGTGCCAATCATGAACATGATCCGTGCGCGTTCTTTCGCGTCGCCGAACACGGTGACCATGTCGAACGGGGCCCAGTCGCCCTCGCGGTAGTACACGTCCGGCAGCAGCACGGCATAACCGAATCCGGCCAGCTTGGCCGCCATCTGGTCGAACGTTTCGCGCACGCCGCCCGCGTCGGGGAACATGATCACCCCCGGCCATGGGCCTTGGAGATCCGAGCCTTCAGGGGTGAATAACCGGACGTTGCAAGTGCCGTCGGGAGTTGCCACGCGATCGCTGACTTTCGGCATGACACCCGTTCTACTCCTCGCGATCGCCGCTGGATTCTTTGGCGCCGACCCGCCGCGCCCGGCTTCGCCGTGCTCGCGATCGCCGCTGGATTCTTTGGCGCCGACCCGCCGCGCCCGGCTTCGCCGTGCTCGCGATCGCCGCTGGATTCTTTGGCGCCGACCCGCCGCGCCCGGCTTCGCCGTGCTCGCGATCGCCGCTGGATTCTTTGGCGCCGACCCGCCGCGCCCGGCTTCGCCGTGCTCGCGATCGCCGCTAAGCTGACCGCGTGCGGATTGCCACGCCCTACGAGGATTTGCTGCGCGTGGTGCTCGACAGGGGTGCGGCCAAAGCCGACCGTACCGGCACCGGCACCCGCAGCTTGTTCGGTCAGCAATTGCGTTACGACCTGGCGGCCGGCTTCCCGCTGCTCACCACCAAGAGGGTGCATTTCAAGTCGGTGGTCTACGAGTTGCTGTGGTTCTTGCGCGGCGACTCCAACGTCGGGTGGCTACACGAACATGGAGTCACCATATGGGACGAGTGGGCCAGTGACACAGGCGATCTCGGGCCGATCTACGGCGTGCAGTGGCGATCCTGGCCGGTGCCTTCAGGTGAGCACATCGACCAGATCAGCGCGGCGCTGGATTTGCTGCGCACAGACCCTGATTCCCGGCGCATCATCGTGTCGGCATGGAACGTCGGCGACATCCCGCGGATGGCGCTGCCGCCGTGTCACGCGTTCTTCCAGTTCTACGTCGCCGACGGGCGGCTGAGCTGTCAGCTCTACCAGCGCAGCGCCGACCTGTTCCTCGGTGTGCCGTTCAACATCGCCAGCTACGCCCTGCTGACGCACATGATGGCCGCCCAGGCCGACCTGGACGTCGGCGAGTTCGTCTGGACCGGCGGCGACTGCCACATCTACGACAACCACGTCGAGCAGGTACAGCTCCAGCTCACGCGCGACCCGCGGCCGTATCCGGAACTCGTTCTAGCGCCTAGGGATTCGATCTTCGACTACACCTACGACGATATCGTCGTCAAGAACTACGATCCGCATCCGGCGATAAAGGCGCCAGTGGCCGTATGACGGTGGTGGGCCTGATCTGGGCTCAGTCGACGTCCGGTGTCATCGGCCGCGGCGGTGACATCCCGTGGCGGCTGCCCGAGGACCTGGCCCGCTTCAAGCGGCTCACCATGGGCCACACAGTCGTGATGGGCAGGCGGACCTGGGATTCCCTGCCGGCCAGATCCAGGCCGCTGCCCGGCCGCCGAAATGTCGTACTGAGCCGTCAGACTGGCTTCATGGCTGACGGAGTGGAGGTGGTCGACGCACTCGACGAAGCCCTGACCGACCCCGAGGCGTGGGTGATCGGCGGCGAGCAGATCTATCTGCTCGCGCTGCCGCTGGCCACCCGCTGCGAGGTCACCGAGGTCGACATTGACCTGCCGCGCGATGACGACGACGCGCTGGCCCCGGTGCTCGACGAGGCCTGGGTGGGCGAGCCCGGGGAGTGGCTGACCAGCCGTGCCGGGTTACGGTACCGGTTTCACAGCTACCGCCGCTCATGAGCACCATTACGGCCGCGCAGGCCCGCCGGGTGGCGGTCGCGGCACAAGGGTTCGCCGAGCCCAAACCGGCCGGCGCGATCGCCCGCGCGCATCTCAGGCGGCTGATCTCGCGGATCCAAGTGCTGCAGCTGGATTCGGTGTCGGTGGCGGTGCGCGCCCACTATGCGCCGGTGTACAGCCGGCTCGGCCCGTACGATCGCGGCGTGCTGGACCGCGCGGCCTGGGGCCTCTCGAGGACCCGGCTGCTGGTGGAGTATTGGGCGCACGAGGCTGCGCTGATGGCCGTCGACGACTGGCCGCTGCTGCGTTGGCGGATGCGCCGGTACCGGCACGGCCGGTGGGGCAGCCACATCGTCAAGGCCAACCCGGAGCTCGCCGACGACGTCGTTGCGGCCGTCGCCGAGCTCGGGCCGAGCACCGCCGGTCAGATCGAGGCGCACCTCGAGGCCGAACCGCGTGGCGCGAGAGGACCCTGGTGGGGGCGCAGCGACAGGCGCAGCGACACCAAGTGGGTCGCCGAGGCGCTGTTCGCCTCCGGCGTGCTCACGACCGCGACCCGGGTCGGTTTCGCCCGCCACTACGACCTGGTGGAGCGGGTGCTGCCGCCCGATGTGCTGGCCCGCGAGATCGACGACGACGACGCCGTCCGCGAGCTCACGCTGCGCGCGGCCACCGCGCTCGGAGTGGGCACCGAGGCCGACATCCGCGACTACTTCCGGTTGTCGGCTCAACAGGTGAAGCCGGCCCTGGCCGACCTGCTGGCCGCCGGGGAGATCGAGAAGCTGGACGTCGAGGGCTGGGCGGCACCGGCGTATCTGCGGGCTGGCCGGACGGTGCCGCGCGTGGACCGCGGCACGGCGCTCCTGTGTCCGTTCGACCCGTTGATCTTCTTCCGGCCCCGGGTAGAGCGGCTGTTTAACTTCCACTACCGCATCGAGATTTACACCCCGGCGAGCAAGCGCCGGTACGGCTATTACGTGTGGCCGCTGCTGCTGGACGGGCAGCTGGTCGCGCGGGTGGACCTCAAGGCCGACCGGGCCGCCGACACGCTGCGTGTGCTGGGGGCGTTCGGGGAGCCGGGTACGTCGCGGGCCCGGGTTGCCGCGGCGCTGGCCGGTGAGCTGGAGTCGATGGCGGCGTGGCTGGGGTTGGGCGGCGTCACCGTGTCCGACCGCGGGGATCTCGCGGGGGAGCTACGCACGGCAGCCAGGCGAGCCAGCTGATGTGCGGCGCACAGAGAGAACGGCTTGGTGATCACCTCGATTTCGCCAGCGGAAATGTTTCGCCAGCGCGAGGGTCTGACGGCCGCTATCCCGTCTATGGCGCCAATGGCGTTATCGGGTATGCGGCCGAGCACAATGCTCGCGGGCCGCTAATAATAATCGGTCGCGTTGGTTCGAATTGCGGTAGCTTGTACTACCACGAGTCCGATGCCTGGGTAACCGACAACGCACTCGTCTGTCGCGCGAAATTCCCCTCGGAAACGCGATATTGGTATTACGCACTGCAGTGCTGCGGACTAAATCGATATCGGGTCGGCTCGGGACAACCCCTGTTGAGTCAGAGTATTCTTCGAAACGTTTCGGTCCAGGCCGTCGCAGGGCCCGATCGCCCTCGAATTGGCAACATCCTCGGTGCCTTGGACGACAAGTTGGCCGCCAACGACCGCGTCATCGAAGCCGCGGAGGCGTTGATGCTTGCGATCGTCGGGCGCATCTCTGATTACGTGCCTTTGTCGAGGCTGGCGAGACGGTTGACCGCGTGTCTTGATCCTCGGAAATTCGATGACAAAGTCGCTTATTACAGCCTCCCGGCCTTCGATGACGGCGCTCAGCCAACCCGCGTCGATGGTCGAACGATCAAAAGCACCAAGTTCGTTTTGTCAGGGCCGTGTGTATTATTGGCCAAGCTGAATCCGAGAATTCCACGAATCTGGAATGTGACGAGTCTGCCGCCAGAAATGGCTCTGGCAAGTACGGAATTCGTAGTTCTGCGGCCAATTGGCGTCAGTACTTCGGCGGTGTGGTCAGCGCTACGACAACCTGATCTGTCAGCAAGCCTCCAACAGATGGTCGCGGGCGTGACCGGAAGCCGCCAACGAATCCGACCGCATGACCTCCTGCGGGTTCGGGTGCGCGATGTCCGGGGGTTGACCCCCGGACAAGCGAAGGCGATTGCGCGCCTGGGTGCGCTCTGTCATGGGCGACGAATCGAATCCGCGCACTTGTCGTCGCGTCGCGATGCCCTGCTCGCGCTTCTAATGTCCGGCAACGTCGGGGTCAAGGGTGCCGAGCCCGTCGCAAGGGCCATGGTGTAGATGGTCTACCCACATGGGTTGCTCGCGAGGGTGATCAATGAGATGGCCCTTGCCGGAAGCGAATGGAAGATATGGAGTATTCCCGCGATGCGGCTCGAAGAGGCTGCGCGGCTCGAAGGGGCGCTTGTGCGGACCGACGAGTTCGAACGTGAGGCGTGGCGCAGATCCGATGCGGCGTGTGACCTGAAGAAGGTACTGATCGACGGGTTGCTGCCGGTGCCCGGACGCTCGATGCCCACCCCACCACGCCCGGCGAGGGCGCGGCCGAGAGACGAGAAACAGGAAGGAATTCTCCGATGCCTCCGAGGAAACAGCAGCCGGAGCGGCAGGTGCCGTCGACCATGAAAGAGCTCAAGGACACGCTCTGGAAGGCCGCCGACAGGCTGCGCGGATCGCTGTCGGCTAGCCAGTACAAGGACGTGATCCTGGGTCTGGTGTTCTTGAAGTACGTGTCGGACGCGTATGACGAACGACGAGAAGCGATTCGGGCCGAACTGTCCGCCGATGGGTTAGACGAGTCGCAGATCGAAGACCTGATCGACGATCCCGAGGAATATCACGGCTACGGGGTGTTCGTGGTGCCGCCGAATGCTCGTTGGAAGTTCTTGGCCGAGAACGCAAAAGGCAAACCGGCGGTCGGCGGCGACGCCGCGAAGAACGTCGGCCAGCTGATCGACGAGGCGATGGACGCGGTGATGACGGCGAATCCGAGGCTCGCAGGGACGCTGCCGCGGTTGTACAACAAAGACAACGTCGACCAGCGCCGGCTGGGTGAGCTGATCGACTTGTTCAACAGCGCGCGGTTCAGCCGACAGGGTGAGCACCGCGCCCGCGATCTGATGGGGGAGGTCTACGAATACTTCCTCGGGAATTTTGCTCGTGCGGAAGGCAAGCGGGGAGGGGAGTTCTTCACCCCGCCCAGCGTGGTGAGGGTGATCGTGGAGGTGTTGGAGCCGTCACGGGGGCGGGTGTATGACCCGTGCTGTGGGTCGGGCGGCATGTTCGTGCAAACGGAGAAGTTCATCTACGAGCACGACGGCGACCCGAAGGACATCGCGATCTACGGGCAGGAAAGCATCGAGGAGACCTGGCGAATGGCCAAGATGAACTTGGCCATTCACGGCATCGACAACAAGGGCCTCGGTGCTCGGTGGGGCGACACGTTCGCCAGTGATCAGCATGCCGATGTGCAGATGGACTACGTGATGGCTAATCCACCGTTCAACATTAAGCACTGGTCGCGCAACGAGGAAGACCCGCGCTGGCGCTTCGGCGTGCCGCCGGCAAACAACGCGAACTATGCCTGGATTCAACATATCCTGTCAAAGCTCGCGCCCGGTGGTAAGGCCGGAGTGGTGATGGCCAACGGCTCGATGTCGTCGAACACCAACGGCGAGGGTGATATTCGTGCTCAGATCATCGAAGCTGATCTGGTGTCCTGCATGGTCGCGCTGCCCACTCAGCTGTTCCGCAGCACCGGAATCCCGGTGTGTCTATGGTTCTTCGCCAAGGACAAGACGGCGGGAAAGCGGGGTTCGATCGACCGGTCCGGGCAAGTGCTATTTATCGACGCTCGGGAGCTCGGCTACATGGTTGACCGGGCTGAGCGGGCGTTGACGCACGATGAGATCGTCCGGATCGGCGATACGTATCACGCCTGGCGGGGATCGAAGTCGGCTGTCGCGAAACGTCTTATTTACGAAGATATTCCGGGATTTTGCAAGTCGGCGACTCTTCAGGAGATCAAGACAGCTGACTACACACTAACGCCGGGGCGGTATGTGGACGTCCCTGAGGCGGAGGACGACGGCGAGCCGATCGACGAAAAGATTGCGCGGCTGACGAAGGAGCTACTGGCGGCGTTCGACGAGTCGGCGCGGCTGGAGCGGGTCGTGCGCGAGCAGTTGGAGCGAATCGGTGGGTGACCCGTGCCCGCGGGCGTGATCAAGGTGGTCGCCTCCGGTTTCCCGCAAGTGCGGCTATTCGCGCGTCGTGCACCGGAGATCCGACGATCTTATCCGCCGTGAGCGTCGTCTCAAGCCGGTCCCAATAGCTTGCCGGCTCGCTGAGCACGGAGAGCGTTGGCGAAGCGAGCCGGGCATTGGGAGCTTGGCGGGTTGTAGATCTTCGGATGCGCAGGCATGGCCAGGGAATCGCCCATGCGGATTTGCCCTCGGCAAGTTCCTTGATCAGCTCGGCCGCGGCGGAGTGGAACTCGGCGTCCCGCCGATGGGCAAACACCGGGATGTTGGGTGGCCGTAGACGGTGTCGCGAATCTTGTCCCACGACGCCCCGCGGAACGCCGGCTGTAATCCCTGGCCGTCGACACTGGCATCGGTGAGCACGAGCGATGAGGAGCCGGATCGTTGCTTGACTACGGTGCATAGGCCGGTCTCGATCAACTCGCGCAGCGTAGTTCGTTCGCGGCGAGCCAATTCCTGCGCCTCGCGCAGAAGCTCGTCGGGAAGATTCACGTTGGTCTTCATCGACATCCCTACACGATCCCAGCGCCGAGACTGCGCTCAGCGCGCCCGATCGGGCCGCACGCACGCGCTGTGCGCAGTCTCGACGCCACCAACGCAGACTCGCCCCGCTAGCCTCGATTGCCGGACTCTCCCGCTGGCCCCGCAAGCGGGAAGGCCCCCAGCGCGGCTGGGGTAGCCCCAAGCTCGCGCCGTTGCACGGCACCCATCGTCGCCCCGCTAAGGCTAAGGTGAGCGCCGTGGCCGAAACCGCGCCGCTGCGCGTGCAACTGATCGCCAAGACCGAGTTCGAGGCGCCGCCGGACGTGCCGTGGACCACGGACGCCGACGGTGGCGCCGCGCTGGTCGAGTTCGCCGGGCGGGCCTGCTATCAGAGCTGGTCCAAGCCCAATCCCCGGACTGCGACCAACGCCGGTTACATCAAGCACATCATCGACGTCGGGCACTTTTCGGTGCTCGAGCACGCGAGCGTGTCGTTCTACATCACCGGCATCTCGCGGTCATGCACCCACGAGCTGGTCCGCCACCGGCATCTGTCCTACTCGCAGCTGTCGCAGCGCTACGTCCCCGAAAAAGACTCGCGGGTGGTGGTGCCGCCGGGCATGGAGGACGACCCGGAGCTGCGGCAGATCCTGACCGCCGCCGCCGATGCCAGCCGTGCCACCTACGCCGAGCTGTTGGCCAGGCTGGAAGCCAAGTTCACCGACCAGCCAAACGCCGTGTTGCGCCGCAAGCAGGCCCGCCAGGCCGCTCGCGCGGTGCTGCCCAACGCCACCGAGACCCGCATCGTCGTGACGGGCAACTACCGGGCCTGGCGACATTTCATCGCGATGCGGGCCAGTGAGCACGCCGACGTCGAGATCCGGCGCCTGGCCATCGCCTGCCTGCGTCAGCTCGTCGAGGTCGCTCCGGCGGTGTTCGCCGACTTCGAGGTCTCCACCCTGGCCGACGGCACCGAGGTCGCGACGAGCCCGCTCGCGACCGAAGCCTGAGCCCCAGAGCGAGCGCGCGCAGATGTACAAACACGCGCCCTCGCGGCAAATGGTTAAGGGGCAGGTAACCTAAGGAGCCGTGAGCACCGTCGGAATCGACGTTCCCGCGCGCCTGGGAACCCTGCTAACGGCGATGGTGACGCCGTTCGGCGCCGACGGTTCCCTCGACACCGCCGCCGCGGCGCGACTGGCGAACCACCTGGTGGACGCGGGGTGCGACGGCCTGGTGGTCTCGGGAACCACCGGCGAGTCGCCGACCACCACCGACAACGAGAAGCTCGAGTTGCTGCGGGCCGTGCTGGAGGCGGTGGGGGACCGGGCGCGGGTCGTCGCCGGCGCGGGCACCTATGACACCGCGCACAGCGTCCGGCTGGCCAAGTCCTGCGCGGCGGAAGGCGCGCACGGGCTGCTCGTGGTCACGCCCTACTACTCGAAGCCGCCGCAGTCCGGGCTGCGGGCACACTTCACCGCCGTCGCCGACGCGACCGAGCTGCCGATGCTGCTCTACGACATCCCCGGCCGGTCGGTAGTGCCGATCGAGCCCGACACCCTCCGGGCGCTGGCCAAGCACCCCAACATCGTCGGCGTCAAGGACGCCAAGGCTGACCTGCACAACGGTTGCCAGATCATGGCCGAAACCGGCCTGGCCTACTATTCCGGTGACGACCAGCTGAACCTGCCCTGGCTGGCGATGGGTGCCGTCGGCTTCATCAGCGTGATCGGCCATCTGGCAGCGGGCCAGCTTCGAGAGTTGTTGTCCGCTTTCCAATCCGGGGACATCGCCACCGCCCGCAAGATCAACGTCGGCCTCGCCCCGCTGTGCAACGCGATGGGCCGCCTGGGCGGGGTGACATTGTCCAAGGCGGGCTTGCGGCTACAGGGCATCGATGTCGGCGATCCCCGGCTGCCTCAGATGCCCGCAACACCCCAGCAGCTCGACGCGTTGGCCGCCGACATGCGTGCGGCCTCGGTGCTCAGGTGAGCCAAAGGGCGGCCGACACGTGGATGTAGACCTCGCCCCCCCAGGTCCTCTAGCCTCAGGCGGGTTGCGGGTTACGGCGCTGGGCGGCATCAGCGAAATCGGCCGCAATATGACGGTTTTCGAACACCTCGGTCGGCTGCTGATCATCGACTGCGGCGTGATGTTCCCCACCCACGACGAGCCCGGCGTCGACCTGATCCTGCCGGACATGCGCCACATCGAGGACCGGCTCGACGACATCGAGGCGCTGGTGCTGACCCATGCGCACGAAGACCACATCGGGGCGATCCCGTTCCTGCTCAAACTGCGGCCGGACATCCCGATCGTCGGCTCCAAGTTCACCTTGGCGCTGGTCGCCGCCAAATGCCGTGAGCACCGCGTCAAGCCGGTATTCGTCCAAGTCGCGGAGGGGCAAAGCACCAGGCACGGTGTGTTCGAGTGCGAATTTTTCGCCGTCAACCACTCCGTCCCCGATGCGTTGGCCATCGCGGTGTACACCGGCGCGGGCACCGTCTTGTTCACCGGCGACATCAAGCTCGACCAACTACCGCTGGACGGCCGTCCCACCGACCTGCCGGGCATGTCCCGGCTCGGCGACGCCGGTGTGGACCTGTTCCTGTGCGACTCGACCAACGCCGAGATCCCCGGCCTCGGACCGTCCGAAAGCGAAGTGGGCCCGACACTGCACCGGCTGATCCGGGGCGCCGACGGGCGGGTCATCATCGCGTGCTTCGCCTCCAATGTGGACCGAGTGCAGCAAATCATCGATGCCGCAGTTGCATTGGGCCGACGGGTATCGTTCGTCGGGCGATCGATGGTGCGCAACATGGGAATTGCGCGGGAACTGGGCTTCCTGCGGGTGTCCGATTCCGACCTGATCGACATCGCCGCCGCCGAGACGATGGCGCCCGAACGGGTGGTGCTGATCACCACCGGCACCCAGGGCGAGCCGATGTCGGCGTTGTCGCGCATGTCACGCGGCGAGCATCGAAGCATCAACCTGACCTCGGGTGACCTGATCGTGTTGTCGTCGTCGCTGATCCCCGGCAACGAGGAGGCGGTCTACGGTGTCATCGATGAGCTGTCCAAGATCGGAGCCCGAGTCGTCACCAACGCCCAAGCCCGAGTGCACGTTTCGGGCCACGCGTACGCCGGCGAGTTGTTGTTCCTGTACAACGGGGTGCGGCCGCGCCACGTCATGCCGGTGCACGGGACCTGGCGGATGCTGCGCGCGAACGCCAAGCTGGCGGGCCGCACCGGAGTGCCGGAGGAGTCAATCCTGTTGGCCGAGAACGGTGTCAGCGTCGACCTGGTTGCCGGCAAAGCTTCGATTTCCGGTGCGGTGCCCGTGGGCAAGATGTTCGTCGACGGCTTGATCACCGGTGATGTCGGTGACATCACCCTGGGTGAACGGCTCATCTTGTCGTCCGGCTTCGTCGCGGTGACCGTGGTGGTCAAGCGTGGCACCGGTCGGCCGGTGGCCGCGCCACACTTGCATTCGCGTGGCTTCTCCGAAGACCCCAAGGCGCTGGAACCCGCCGTGCGCAGGGTCGAGGCGGAGCTGGAACAGTTGGTGGCGGCCGACGTCACCGATCCGATCCGCATCGCGCAGGGAGTGCGCCGCACGGTCGGTAAGTGGGTGGGCGAGACCTACCGCCGGCAGCCGATGATCGTGCCCACGGTCATCGAGGTCTAGCTTCTAGGTCTTCTCCGCGTAGGCCGACCATTCCAGCTGCGACGCCTTGAGTTCGCGCCCGGTGGGCTTGACGAAGCGCTCGACGAGCTCGTCGGGCCCGGCCTGCTCCACCAGGAGCCACCCGTAATCGGCGATGAATCCCGCTACGTCATCAGGATGTAAACCGAAGTGCCACAGTTGCCTTCGCTGCCGGACCGAGCGGTATAGCGTCCGTGTGCCATACCGATTCGTCCCGTCGATGAAGTCCTTGCGGACGTAGGTGAACACGATTCGGCTGCCCGCCGCGGCCGCGCGCAGCCCCTCCAGGGTCCTCCGGACAGCGGCTTCGGTCAGGTATTGGGTCACGCCCTCGCAGATGAAGAAGACCCGGTAGTCGGTGCGATAGCCGTGCTCGGCCAAAGCGGTGAGCAGGTCATCATGTTCGAAGTCAACCGCCACCAACCGAACCGACAGCGGCAGCTCGCCCAGCACCCGTCGGACCGTCTTGGCCTTTCTGGCAATGTTGACCGGTAGATCTACCTCGAAGACCGGGATACGCACCCGCCGGGTCAAGGTATACGGGAGGGTGTCCAATCCGGCGCCGAGGATCACCACCGCGTCGATGTCGTCGAGCGCTTCGGCGAGCTTGTCGCCGATAAACCGCTTGCGGCAGACCAGGTTCGCCCACAGCCCGGGGCCGGACCACTCCAACGACCGGATGAAAAGGCGCCTGACCGTCGCCGGCCGGGTGGCGCCGACGAGCCAGCGCAGCGGCCTGGGCAGGAACAGCTCGGCGAGGTCGTCGTCCACCAGCCGGCGGCCGGGCGGCTCGTTTTGTTCGACGGCCGCCAACACCATGGGGCCAAAGGCAGTCTGTGCCACGGGATTTCGAGTCATCAGTTACCGCTTATTCACGCAGCCCGCGTCGACCGGCAAGGCGACGCCGGTGACATAGCGAGCTTGATCGGACACCAACCACGCCACCGCGTTAGCGATGTCGTCGGCCGGCAAAACCTGCACCGGCAGCGCGTTGCCCGCACCCGCGGCCGCGCCCTGCGCGACCATGTCGACAAGCCACTGCTGGATGAACTCGTTGTTGATCATCGGTGTGTCAACACCCGAGGGATGCACTGAGTTGACCCGAATGTTGTGCTGCGCAAGCAGATTGGCGTACAGCCGCATTAGCCCCACGAGACCGTGCTTGGCAGCGGTATAGCCGATGGAGCCGGCATCGGCGCTGCCGATGCCGGCCAGCCCCGCGGCCGAACTGATCAGCACGATCGACCCGCCGGCACCCTGCTCGATCATGGTCGGTACCGCGACGTCAATCGTGTGGTAGACGCCGGTGAGGTTGACGTCGATGACGTCGCGCCAGCCGTCGCCGCCCGCCTGCATGGGAGCGATACCGGCATTGGCTATCACGATGTCGAGCCGGCCGAACTCGTTGAGGCCCGCCTGCAACGCGGCGGACAGCGATGCGCGGTCGCGGACGTCAGCCCGTTTGGCGACGATTCGGGCACCGGTGTCCTCGACGAGCTTGACGGTGGCCGCCAGGTCGTCGGCAGTGCCTAACGGATATGGCACGCTGGCGATCTGATCGCACAGGTCGACCGCGATGACGTTGGCGCCGTCGGTCGCCAGCCGAACCGCGTAGGCGCGGCCCTGGCCGCGCGCGGCGCCGGTGATGAAGGCGACCCGGCCCGCCAATGGCCGGCCCATCAAGGACGGAGCTGCCCTTTGCTGAAGTCTCCGGCGGGAATTGGCTGCAGCATCTTGATGTCGGGTTGGCCGACCAGGTGCTCGCCGGCCGCCGCGAACAACTTGGCGACCGCCGGTGCGGCGCTGTGGGTCTTGAGGGCGTCGGCGTCGGCCCATTGCTCGATGAAGACGAAGGTCTCGCCCGTTTGGTGCAGCGAGTACAGCTCGCAGCCCGGCTCGTCGTGCACCTCTTCGACCGCGGCGGTGAGGATGTCGCGGACGGTGCCGACCGATTCGGGCTTGACACTCAGCGTGGCGACGACGACGACGGACATGCTCGAGCCTCCTGGGACTATCCGGCGTGACGCGGCGCGACTTTGGTCACCGTTTGTCACACTACCCACGCGCCGAGATAACGCGGCGAGCGCATGCGGAACAAGGCGCCGTTACCAGTGTGGCGGATGGTGCGTATGTTGTATTTGCGATTAGGCTTGCGGGCATGGCTAGTAAGACCGTCGCCCGCTCCGGCACCCGAACGAGCAGGTCAAAGGCCACTTCGCGGGGTTCATCCCGAGGTGGGCGATCAACTGGGCTGGCCGGGGGGCCCAGAAAGCGTGCGCGCCAGCCCGTCAAGCGCCCGAGCAGGCCCGCCAGGCGGCGCGATCGGTCCCTGTTGGTCGCCGCCGGGCTGACCTGCGGCCGGGCCATGCGCGCCACCTGGATGATGGCGGCCAAGGGCGCGGGCGGCGCGGCGCGGTCGATCGGACGAGCCCGCGGCATCGAACCCGGACATCGGCGCGACGGAATCGCGCTGTTCCTGCTGGGCGTCGCCGTCGTCATCGCGGCGAGTTCGTGGTTCGACGCCGCCCGGCCGGTCGGTGCGTGGGTCGACACGATCCTGCGGACATTCATCGGCTCGGCCGTCATCGTGCTTCCGGTGGCCACCGCCGCCGCGGCGGTGGTGCTGATGCGCACCCCGCCCAATCCCGACGCGCGGCCCCGGCTGATCCTTGGCTCGAGCTTGATTGGCCTGTCGATTCTCGGCCTGTGCCACCTGTGGGCGGGTTCGCCCGACGACCCAGGAGTGCGGCGGGCTGCCGCAGGCTTCGTGGGTTACGCCATCGGTGGACCACTCTCGGACGGGTTGACGGCCTGGATCGCGGCGCCGCTGCTGTTCATCGGTGCGCTGTTCGGGCTGCTGCTGCTGACCGGGATCACGATCCGGGAGGTGCCCGATGCGGTGTTTGGCATGTTCGGCACCCGGATATTCCAGCGCGAATACGACGACGACTGCCGGGACTGTCAGGACTTCGTGGGCGACGAAGCGGACACCGTGGAAGTCGCGTGTGAGGATTTTTCCGACGGCTACTACGACGAGGCCGTGGACGATGACCCGCGGGCGTGGCCGTCCGCGCAATCGCTGGATGTTGGGGACGACACGCCGACCATTCCCGAACCCGCCGTCGCGCGTTCCCGCCGCCGTTCACGTAAGGGCACCGAAGTCCTCGACCGGGTCATCGAAGGTCCCTACGCACTGCCGTCGCTGGACTTGCTGGTGGCGGGCGACCCGCCCAAGAAACGCAGCGCGGCCAACAACCACATGGCCGGCGCCATCGGCGAGGTGCTCACCCAGTTCAAGGTCGACGCGGCCGTCACCGGCTGCACCCGAGGCCCCACCGTCACCCGCTACGAGGTCGAGCTCGGGCCCGGCGTCAAGGTGGAGAAGATCACCGCGCTGCAGAAGAACATCGCCTACGCGGTGGCCACCGAGAGTGTCCGGATGCTGGCCCCGATCCCCGGCAAGTCCGCCGTCGGCATCGAAGTTCCCAACACCGACCGCGAGATGGTGCGGTTGGCCGACGTGCTCACCGCGCCGTCGACCCGCAGGGACCACCATCCGCTGGTGATCGGGCTGGGCAAGGACATCGAAGGCGACTTCATCTCGGCCAACCTGGCCAAGATGCCGCACCTACTGGTCGCCGGCTCGACCGGATCGGGCAAGTCCAGCTTCGTCAACTCTATGTTGATTTCGCTGTTGACCCGGGCCACCCCGGAAGAGGTCAGGATGATCCTGATCGATCCGAAGATGGTGGAACTGACGCCGTACGAAGGCATTCCGCATCTGATCACTCCGATCATCACCCAGCCGAAGAAGGCGGCGGCCGCGCTAGCCTGGCTGGTCGACGAGATGGAGCAGCGCTACCAGGACATGCAGGCATCCCGGGTGCGCCACATCGATGACTTCAACGCTCATGTGCGATCCGGCGCCATCACGGCGCCACTGGGCAGCCAGCGCGAGTACCGGCCCTATCCCTATGTGGTTGCGATCGTCGACGAGCTGGCCGACCTCATGATGACCGCGCCGCGCGACGTCGAGGACGCCATCGTGCGGATCACCCAAAAGGCCCGCGCGGCCGGCATCCACCTGGTGTTGGCCACCCAGCGCCCGTCGGTCGACGTGGTCACGGGCCTGATCAAAACCAACGTGCCCTCCCGGCTTGCCTTTGCGACGTCGTCGCTCACCGACAGCCGGGTGATCCTGGACCAGGCGGGCGCCGAGAAGCTGATCGGGATGGGCGACGGCCTGTTCCTGCCGATGGGCACGAGCAAACCCATCCGGCTGCAGGGCGCGTTCATCACCGACGAGGAGATCCACGCCGTCGTCAGCGCCTGCAAGGAGCAGGCCGAACCCGAATACACCGAGGGCGTCACCACCGCCAAGCCCACCGGCGAGCGCGCCGACGTCGACCCGGACATCGGCGACGACATGGACGTTTTCTTGCAGGCCGTGGAGCTGGTGGTGTCCAGCCAGTTTGGTTCCACCTCGATGCTGCAGCGCAAGCTCCGCGTGGGCTTCGCCAAAGCGGGGCGGTTGATGGATTTGATGGAGACTCGCGGCATCGTCGGGCCCAGCGAAGGTTCCAAGGCGCGGGAGGTGCTCGTCAAGCCCGATGAGCTGGCGGCGACGCTGGCTGCGATCCGGGGCCTCGGCGGCTCCGACAACGAGGGCAAATAGCGCCGAGCAGACGCAAAAGCGCCCAAATCCTCGGCGTGTCGTGGGCTTTTGCGACTGCTCGCCGCACTAGAGGACCAGCAGCATCCGGGAGTTGCCGAGGATGTTCGGCTTGACATAGCTCAGATCGAGGAATTCGGCCACCCCGATGTCATAGGAACGGCACATCTCCTCGAACACCTCGGCGGTGACCGGTGTGCCCTCGATCTCGGTGAACCCGTGCTGGCCGAAGAACTCCGTCTCGAACGTCAACACGAAGAGTCGCTCCAGCTGCAGGTCCCGAGCGAGTTCGAGAAGCCGATCGACGATGGCATGGCCGATACCGTGGCCGGTCATCGCGGGGTCGACTGCCACGGTGCGGATTTCGCCGAGGTCCGACCACAACACGTGCAAAGCACCGCAACCGACCACTTTGCCCGGAATCTCGGGGTGTTCTGCCACCCAGAATTCCTGGACTGCCTCGTAGAGCGTCACGAGATTCTTTTCCAGCAGGATCTTTCCCGCATAGGTGTCGACGAGTTGTTTGATCGCGGGCACATCAGATGTGCGCGCGCGCCGGATTATCGGCCGGTAATCCCGTGGACTCTCGCTCACGGGTGAACAGTATCGACATCAGGGATCGCATGAGCTGGTCAACCCGTTATTCTGTTGCCGTGTCGGGGCAGGCTGAAACCGGTCAATTGACCAGCCGCGCCCGCATCGCCAACCTCGCCAATATCCTGACGCTGTCGCGGCTGCTGATGGTCCCGATTTTCTTACTCGCCTTGTTCTATGGGGGCGGTCACCACTGGACGGCCCGCGTCGTGGCTTGGGCGATATTTGCGGTTGCCTGCATTACCGATCGGTTCGACGGCCTGTTGGCGCGCAACTACGGTATGGCAACCGAATTCGGTGCATTTGTCGACCCCATCGCGGACAAAGCGCTGATTGGGTCGGCGCTGGTCGGCCTGTCGATGCTTGGTGACTTGCCGTGGTGGGTGACGGCGCTGATCATGACTCGCGAGCTCGGGGTGACCGTGTTGCGGTTGGCTGTGATTCGCCGCGGTGTCATTCCGGCCAGCTGGGGAGGCAAGCTCAAGACCGTGGTGCAGGCGGTGGCGATCGGGCTGTTCGTGTTGCCGCTTCCGGGTCCGCTGCGCGTGGCGGCAGAGGTTGTCATGGCCGCCGCGATCGTGCTCACGGTGGTGACCGGTCTCGACTACGTCGCATCGACCGTCAGGGAAATTCGCCGGACGACCGGCTGATAGCGGACCGGACGGGAACCCCGGCACCGGCGCCGGCGTTCAACCTAATGATCATTGCGGAGTAGGTGCCGAGCAGGCTGGGGCGGACCCCGATCGAACGAGGAGAGCACGATGGCGTCATTGGTGCGCGAGGTCATAGGCGACGTACTGCGCCAGGCCCGGACTTCGCAAGGCCGGACGCTGCGCGAGGTGTCCGATTCGGCGCGGGTGAGCCTCGGGTATCTGTCGGAGGTCGAGCGTGGCCGCAAGGAGCCTTCCAGCGAGCTGCTCAACGCGATCTGCGACGCGTTGGCGGTTCCGTTGTCGACGGTGCTCACCGATGCCGGCGAGCGGATGGCGCGCGAGGAGCGCGCGGCGCCCACGGCTCCGGCCAACGTAGCCAGCGGTGCCACCATCGATGCCAGCACCAAAGTCGTCATTCGCCCGGTGGCGTCGTTGGCGGTGGCATGAGCGCTATCGGGCAGTGGGTGTGAACGAGAAGCGCACCACGGGTGGGGGGATCGGCTCTGACCCGATAAATTGAGCGGCAGGGTAAGTGCTGAGCCATCGGCGCATACGAGAAACGAAGGCGGAGCTAACTCATGGCCAATCCGTTCGTCAAGGCGTGGAAGTACCTCATGGCGCTGTTCAGCTCGAAGATCGACGAGCACGCCGATCCCAAAGTGCAGATCCAGCAGGCCATCGAGGAAGCACAGCGCACCCATCAGGCGCTGACCCAACAGGCCGCGCAAGTGATCGGCAACCAGCGCCAGCTGGAGATGCGGCTCAACCGCCAGCTGGCGGACATCGAAAAGCTGCAGGTCAACGTGCGTCAGGCGTTGACCTTGGTCGACCAGGCCACCGCCGCCGGAGACGCCGCCAAGGCGACCGAGTACAACAACGCCGCCGAGGCATTCGCCGCCCAGCTGGTCACCGCCGAGCAGAGCGTCGAAGACCTCAAGGCGTTGCACGACCAGGCGCTGTCCGCGGCGGCTCAGGCCAAGAAGGCCGTCGAACAGAACGCGATGGTGCTGCAGCAGAAGATCGCCGAGCGCACCAAGCTGCTCAGCCAGCTCGAGCAGGCCAAGATGCAGGAGCAGGTCAGCGCGTCACTGCGGTCGATGAGTGAGCTCGCTGCTCCCGGCAACACGCCGACGCTCGACGAGGTGCGCGACAAGATCGAACGTCGCTACGCCAACGCGCTCGGTTCGGCCGAACTGGCGCAGAGCTCGGTGCAGGGCCGCATGCTCGAGGTCCAGCAGGCCGGTGTGCAGATGGCCGGTCATTCCCGGCTGGAGCAGATCCGCGCGTCGATGCGCGGCGAAGCTCTGCCCGCCGGAGGTGCGGCCACTCCCGCGGCCACGCCGGCCACTCCCGCGGCCGCGCCGGCCACCGAGACCGGCGGGGTTGCCGAGAAGCCGTTCGGCCAGTAGGGCTTCAGATGGCGGTGAAGTCGCATCAGCGCGGGCAGTGGCGTTCGCTACTGCAGCGGGGATGTGACGCCCTCGCTGACGTGTCCGACCTGCTCGCCCAGAAGATCAGCGCCGCGACCGATCCGCGGGCACGATTGCTGCGTCGTCGTCGGCGGGCGCTGCGGTGGGGTCTGATATTTGCTGCCGGGTGCCTGTTCTGGGCAGTGGTGACGGCGGTGCTGGCCGCGTGGGGCTGGTTCACGCTGCTGCTGCAGATCACCGGCGCGATCTCCGTCGTCCAGGCGATTCCCGCGACGCTGTTGTTGTTTCGCTACTACTGGCTGCGTTCGGAGCCGCTGCCGGCGCAGCGGCCGGTCAGCACGCGTCGGCTGCCCCCACCGGGTTCGGCGGCGCGGCCCGCGATGTCCGCGCTGGGCGCCTCGGAACGCGGATTCTTCTCGCTGCTCGGCGTGATCGAGCGTGGCGCCTTGTTGCCGGCATCCGAAATACGCGACTTGACGGCCGCGGCCAACCAGACGTCGGCGGCGATGGCGGCCACCGCCGCCGAGGTGGCGTCGATGGAGCGGGCGGCTCAGCACTCCGAATCGTCACGCGAGTATCTGGTGCCGACCATCAATGCGTTCACCGCACAGTTGAGCACCGGGGTCCGGCAGTACAACGAAATGGTTACCGCCGCAGCGCAATTGGTTTCGTCGGCCAACGGCGGGGGCGCAGGGGAAGCCGGTTCGCAACAGCGTTACCGAGACGAACTGGTTGGCGCTACCGATCGTCTGGTCGGGTGGGCGCAGGCGTTCGACGAACTCGGCGGATTACCCCGCTAATTTGTCGAGCCGCTAATCGGGCGGCCGGGGGCCATAGCGTTCGATGTACGCCTGGTGGACATGGGCGTCGCGTCGACGCGCACGTTCGTCGACGAGCTCGGGGTCCAGGTCGTGTACGCGCAGCATGTGCCGGCGCCAAACCTTGTTGAGCGCATGCGAGAAGTAGACGAACGGGATGAGAATCGGCAGCGTCATGCTCAGGTGGACGTCCAGCGTCGTCGGGATCAACCAGAACGGGGCGAGCACCAGCACGGCTGGAACCGCGACACGGATCATCATCCGGGCGGCCGCGCCCTTTCCCGCCAGGTCGTTGCGGACCCAATCGCGCATCGAGTCCGGCAATCGCCTGCCGTAGCAGTAGCGAATGTACTGCAGCGCAGTCGGTTTGGTGCGGACCTTGGCCTCGCTCATCTGTCTACAGCGTTGCCCGCAATGACGGGAACACCACGCCGGCCAGTCCGCGCAAGAGCCCCTTGAGCATGTCGTAGGTATCGACGTAATCGCGCCACAGGGTGATCCGGCCGTTGTGCACCTCGAAGATGCCGCATGCCCAGAACTGTATCCGCAGCGGGCCCACGATCAGCGCGTCGGTGCGTTCGGTGAGCACTGCTGCGCCATCGGCGGCGACGCGATGAATCTTCACCTCGAACCCGATGCGGCCTTGCATCTTGCGCAGCAGCTTCACCGTTCGGCGACCGCCACGGATCCGCGAAAATCCGACGTTTTCGTAGACGAGGTCGTCGTCCAGTGCCGCGTCGACGGTTTCGAAATCCTCGTCCTGCAGGGCGTTCAGGAAACCCTCGACCGTGCGGATGTTGTCGGTGGCTACCCCGGTCTGCTCGGTCATGGTTGCCAGCGTACGGCCGGGGCAGTGTGGGAGGGTAAGGCGGATGCGTGTCGCCGTGGTCGCCGGGCCGGATCCCGGGCACTCGTTTCCCGCGATCGCGCTGTGTCAACGTTTCCGCGAGGCGGGCGACGCGCCCACTCTTTTCACCGGGGTGGAATGGCTGGACGCCGCCCGCGCCGCCGGGATCGATGCCGTGGAGCTGGAAGGGCTCGCGGCTATCGACGACGACGTCGACGCCGGGGCCAGGATCCATCGCCGGGCGGCGGGGATGGCCGTGCTCAACGTGCCGGCCCTGCGTGAGTTGGCCCCCGATCTGGTGGTGTCCGACGTCATCACTGCGTGCGGTGGCATGGCCGCCGAGCTGCTGGGGATCCCGTGGATCGAGCTCAACCCGCATCCGCTGTACCTGCCGTCCAAGGGGCTGCCGCCGATCGGCAGCGGGCTGGCGCCGGGCACCGGTGTCCGCGGTCGGCTGAGGGATGCCGTGATGCGGGCGTTGACGGCGCGATCATGGCGTGCGGGACTGCGACAGCGCGCGGCCGTGCGGGTCGAGATTGGCCTGCCGGCGCGCGACCCCGGGCCCTTACGGCGGCTGATCGCCACCCTGCCCGCGCTCGAGGTGCCCCGTCCCGATTGGCCGGCCGAGGCCGTCGTGGTGGGCCCGTTGCATTTCGAGCCGACCGATCGGGTGCTGGCGATCCCGGAAGGCTCCGGGCCGGTGGTGGTGGTCGCGCCGTCCACCGCAATGACCGGGACCATCGGATTGGTTCAACTCACGCTGCAATGCCTGCGGCCGGGCGACACCCTGCCACCGGGATCGCGGTTGGTGGTCTCGCGGCTGGAGGGTCCGGACCTGGCACTGCCGGCGTGGGCGGCGGCGGGGCTGGGACGGCAGGACGAGCTGCTGACGCACGCCGACCTGGTGGTCTGCGGAGGCGGTCACGGGATGGTTGCCAAGACGTTGCTGGCGGGGGTGCCGTTGGTGGTGGTGCCCGGCGGCGGAGATCAGTGGGAGATGGCCAATCGGGTCGTGCGCCAGGGTAGCGCCCGGCTGATTCGGCCGTTGACCGCCGAGGCGCTGGTGGCCGCGGTCGGTGAGGTGTTGTCGTCGCCGAGATACCGCGAGGCCGCGAAGAAGGCCGCCGCCAGCCTTGCCGGGGTTGCAGATCCGGTGCGAGTGTGCCACGAAGCGCTCGCTGTGCCGGGGTAATCGCCTGGGTATGTTGGCTGGCGTGCGGCTGACGGAGTTCAACGAGCGGGTGATCCTGCGATTCGGCACGGCTTATGGCGCATCGGTGCTGGTTGACCACGTGCTGACCGGTTTCGACGGCCGTACCGCCGCCCAGGCGATCGAGGACGGTGTCGAACCCCGCGACGTGTGGCGGGCGTTGTGCGCCGACTTCGACGTCCCGCGCGAGCAGTGGTGATGCTGGTTCGGCCATGCGTGGCATCGACTCTGCGTACCGGGTCTGGGTCGGCTGGAAAATCGCGCCGTCACCGCGGACTCGACGCCGTCTGCGCAGACTCGGCCCGGCTAGAGCGGACAATCGCCGCATTTGCCCCCGTCGGGCAGGCGGTAGTACAGGCAGCAGCTGCGGCGCCTGAAGTCCAGATCCGGGCTGGTGATCACGCCGGATCCGGCCAGCTTGCCGATGTCCAGGAGGTCGTTGGTGGTCTGGACGATCGGCCCGCGTAGGTCGGGCCGCACCGATAGCAACGCCCGCGACGCGCCGACGAGGGCGGACGCGACGTTGCCGGACAGCAGCCTGGGTGCCAACTTGACGCGCAGGCCCGCCGCGAGCGGTTCCATGTGGTCCTGCACGACTATGCGATACAAGAGCTCGGGGGAAGGCGGGGCGGGGTTTCCGACGGGCTCGGGCAGCCGTAGCTGAGCTCCGTCATCGGCACGCTGCAGTTCAGTCAGGTCGGGAACGGCGCCGTGGCCCAGGACGCAGGCCAGAACGGGTGACCACAGCCGGGCGGCATGGCCGAGGTGCACCAAGGAGGCACCGATCCGCGGCTCGGTAGTGCGATATCGCGCGACGGTGACGTCGATCAGATCCGCGAAACCGTCGGCGTACGACCGGGCGACCGGATGCCAACCCGCCGCGTCGCCACCCACGGTGAGCGCGAAAAACCCTCCATAGGAGGAAATTTCGGACAGCTCCACGGAGATATTCATGTGTTCTTGGCTCGATTCAAGATAGCCGATATTGCCACACCCGGCGTGTCGAACTTGAATCGAACAGATGTTCGGCTACTGTGGTGATCATTCGGAGACTGGATTTGTCGGTGGCTCTCTCTAGTGTCACGGCCAACCGACCGATACCGGTCATCGAACACCGACTACAGGAGAGGCACCATGACGCAAGCCCCCGACCGTGAGAAGGCTCTCGAACTGGCGATGGCCCAGATCGAGAAGAGTTACGGCAAAGGATCGGTGATGCGCCTCGGCGACGAGGTGCGTCAGCCGATCTCGGTCATTCCGACCGGGTCCATCGCGCTGGACGTGGCCCTGGGCATCGGCGGCCTGCCGCGTGGCCGGATCGTGGAGATATACGGCCCGGAGTCCTCGGGTAAGACCACCGTGGCGCTGCACGCGGTGGCCAACGCCCAGGCCGCCGGGGGTGTCGCGGCGTTCATCGACGCCGAGCACGCGCTGGATCCGGAGTACGCCAAGAAGCTCGGCGTCGACACCGATTCCTTGCTGGTCAGTCAGCCGGACACCGGGGAGCAGGCACTCGAGATCGCCGACATGCTGATCCGCTCCGGCGCGCTCGACATCATTGTCATCGACTCGGTGGCGGCGCTGGTGCCGCGCGCGGAGCTCGAAGGCGAGATGGGGGACAGCCATGTCGGCCTGCAAGCCCGGCTGATGAGCCAAGCCCTGCGGAAAATGACTGGCGCGCTGAATAATTCGGGAACCACGGCGATCTTCATCAACCAGCTCCGCGACAAGATCGGCGTCATGTTCGGCTGCATGAACTATTCGACCCGAGTGACGCTTGCTGACGGCACCACCGAAAAGATCGGCAAGATCGTCAACAACAAGATGGATGTCGAGGTGCTGTCCTACGACCCGGCCACCGACCGGATCGTGCCTCGCAAGGTGGTGAACTGGTTCAACAACGGGCCAGCCGAACAGTTCCTTCAGTTCACCGTCGAGAAGTCCGGTGGCAATGGTAAGTCGCAGTTCGCAGCGACGCCCAACCACCTCATTCGCACACCGGGCGGCTGGACCGAAGCTGGTGATCTGATTGCAGGTGACCGTGTACTGGCCACCGAACCCCGTTTGCTCGGCGATCAGCAGTTCCAGGTGGTGCTGGGATCGCTGATGGGTGACGGGAACCTCTCGTCTAGTCGACGTGATCGCAACGGAGTCCGCTTCCGGCTAGGACACGGCGCCAAGCAGGCGGAGTACCTGCGGTGGAAGATCGCGCTAATGGGCAACATTCGGCATACGGTCCGGGAGGACACTAAGGGCGCGAACTTCGTCGACTTCACCCCACTTCCAGAGCTCGCCGAACTCCAGCGCGCGGTCTATCTCGGAGACGGCAAGAAGTTCTTCTCCGAGGAGTATCTCAAGGCGTTGACGCCATTAGCCCTGGCCATTTGGTACATGGACGACGGCTCATTCACCATGCGTTCCAAGGGATTGCAGGAGCGTACCACTGGTGGCAGCGGGCGCATTGAAATCTGCGTCGAGGCCATGACCGAAGGCACACGCGTCCGCCTGCGCGATTATCTGCGTGACACACATGGCTTGGATGTGCGCTTGCGACAGGCTGGTTCAGCCGGTAAGGCGGTGCTGGTGTTCTCCACCGCGGCCACGGCGAAGTTCCAGGAACTGGTCGCGACGTACATGGCTCCGTCCATGGAGTACAAGCTGTTGCCGCGGTTCCGCGATCAAGGGGCGGTCACGCCACAGTTCGTCGAACCCACGCAACAGCTGGTGCCGGCCCGCGTTCTTGATGTGCATGTCAAACCACACACTCGCTCGATGAACCGGTTCGATATCGAGGTGGAAGGCAACCACAATTACTTCGTCGACGGGGTGATGGTGCATAACTCGCCCGAGACGACAACGGGTGGAAAGGCTTTGAAGTTCTACGCGTCGGTGCGCCTGGACGTGCGGCGGATCGAGACGCTCAAAGACGGCACCGAGGCGGTGGGCAACCGCACCCGGGTCAAGGTCGTCAAGAACAAGGTGTCGCCGCCGTTCAAGCAGGCCGAGTTCGACATCCTCTACGGCAGGGGCATCAGTAGGGAGGGTTCGCTGATCGACATGGGCGTGGATCAGGGCTTCATCCGCAAGTCCGGTGCCTGGTTCACCTACGAGGGCGAGCAGCTGGGCCAGGGCAAGGAGAATGCCCGCAATTTCCTGCTGGGGAACGCCGACGTGGCCAACGAGATCGAGAAGAAGATCAAGGAAAAGCTCGGCATTGGTGCAGTGGTGACCGATGACAGCGTCCTGCCCGCCCCCGTCGATTTCTGAGCCATCGCGCGAAGAGCAGGCGCGGGCGTTGTGCCTGCGCCTGCTCACCGCGCGATCACGCACCCGAGCCGAGTTGTTCGGTCAGTTGGCCAAACGCGGATACCCCGACGACATCAGCAACCGGGTATTGGATCGGCTGACCGTCGTCGGCCTGGTGGACGACACCGACTTCGC
Organism: Mycobacterium lacus; assembly: GCF_010731535.1. Lineage (NCBI taxonomy): Bacteria > Bacillati > Actinomycetota > Actinomycetes > Mycobacteriales > Mycobacteriaceae > Mycobacterium > Mycobacterium lacus. The sequence continues at coordinate 2,835,383 of NZ_AP022581.1, read as the reverse complement.
CGAACAGTGGGTGCAATCCCGGCGGGCGAACGCGGGCAAGAGCAAGCGCGCGTTGGCCGCCGAGCTGCATACCAAAGGCGTCGACAACGACGTGATCACCGCGGTGCTGGGCGGGATGGATGCCGGTGCCGAGCGGGCCCGGGCCGAGCAGCTGGTACGCGCCAGGCTGCGGCGAGAGGTGCTGAGCGAGGACGATGCGCGGGTGAGCCGCAGGCTGGTGGCGATGCTGGCCCGCCGTGGCTACAGCCAGACCGTGGCGTGCGAGGTGGTCATCGCCGAACTGGCCGCCGAACGGGAGCGGCGGCGCGTCTAGCTGGCTCGACTCGGCCGGCTCGGCCCGACACGGTCAATCGCCGTACGATGGCCCCCGTGACGTCGATGGTTGCGCGAGACGGCCAGGCTGCGCCGGTATCGCGGTCGGCGCGCACCTATCAGGTCCGCACCTACGGCTGTCAGATGAACGTCCACGATTCCGAGCGGCTGGCCGGCCTGCTCGAAGCGGCTGGTTACCGGCGCGCGGCCGACGGCGCTGACGCCGACGTGGTGGTCTTCAATACGTGTGCCGTGCGAGAGAACGCCGACAACAAGTTGTACGGCAACCTCAGCCACCTGGCCTCCCGCAAGCGCACGAATCCCGACATGCAGATCGCGGTCGGCGGTTGCCTGGCGCAGAAGGACCGAGACGCGTTGCTGCGCAGGGCGCCGTGGGTGGACGTGGTATTTGGCACTCACAACATCGGGTCGCTGCCCACGTTGCTCGATCGGGCCCGGCACAACAAGGTCGCTCAGGTGGAAATCGCCGAGGCGCTGCAACAGTTTCCCTCGGCGCTACCGAGCGCACGCGAATCCGCTTACGCCGCTTGGGTTTCCATCTCAGTTGGATGCAATAACAGCTGTACCTTCTGCATTGTCCCGTCGCTGCGTGGCAAGGAAGTCGACCGCAGCCCGGCCGACATCCTCGCCGAGGTGCGATCGCTGGTGGACGACGGCGTGCTCGAAGTCACCCTGCTGGGCCAAAACGTCAACTCCTATGGAGTCAATTTCGCCGACCCCGCATTACCCCGCAACCGGGGCGCCTTCGCCGAGCTGTTGCGGGCGTGCGGACGCATCGACGGGCTGCAGCGGGTCCGATTCACCTCCCCGCATCCGGCGGAGTTCACCGACGACGTCATCGAGGCGATGGCACAGACGCCGAACGTGTGCCCCGCCCTGCACATGCCGCTGCAGTCCGGATCCGACCGGATCCTGCGTGCGATGCGTCGGTCCTATCGCGCCGAGCGCTATCTCGGCATCGTCGAGCGGGTGCGGGCGGTCATGCCGCACGCTGCCGTCACCACCGACCTGATCGTGGGCTTCCCGGGTGAGACCGAGGACGACTTCGCCGCCACCCTGGACGTGGTGCGACGGGCCCGGTTCGCGGCCGCGTTCACCTTCCAGTACTCCAAGCGGCCCGGAACACCGGCCGCCGAACTCGGTGATCAGCTGCCGAAAGCCGTTGTGCAGGAACGGTATGAGAGGCTGGTCGAGCTGCAGGAGCAGATCTCGCTGGAGCAGAATCGCGCGTTGATCGGAAAGACCGTCGAACTGCTCGTCGCCACCGGCGAAGGGCGCAAAGACGCCCGCACGGCGCGCATGAGCGGGCGGGCACGCGACGGTCGGCTGGTTCATTTCGCGGCAAGCGACCAACAGGTGCGTCCCGGCGACTTCGTCACCGTGGCGATCACCGATGCCGCGCCGCATCACCTCATCGCCGACGCCGGCGTGCTGACCCACCGTCGCACCCGCGCCGGCGACGCGCACGCGGCCGGGCAGCGCCCACGCGGCGTCGGCCTCGGCATGCCCGGCATAGGACAGCCCGTCGCCCCCCTCAAACCCGTCGAACCCCTCGGATGTGCCCGATGAGCCGCGGACACGGCGCTGAGGATTTCGACGCCTACCGGACTGAAATCGAGGCGGCAGAGCGCCGCGTCGCGCGTGAAATCGACCCAGGTGTAAGGGGTTTCGTTGTCGCGATCTTGGTGTTCGTGCTGCTGGGGTCGTTTATCCTGCCGCACACCGGCCACGTGCGGGGATGGGATGCGCTGTTCGGCACCCACGGTGCCGCGGCGGCGGCGGTGGCGCTGCCCTCGCGCGTGTTCGCGTGGTTGGCGCTGGTATTCGGTGTCGGTTTCTCGATGCTGGCGTTGATGACCCGGCGCTGGGCGCTGGCCTGGACAGCGCTGGTTGGTTCGGCGACGGCCAGTGCCACCGGGCTGTTGGCCGTCTGGTCGCGGCAGACTGTGGCCGCGGGACATCCCGGCCCGGGCCTCGGGCTCGTGGTGGCGTGGATCACCGTGATCGTGTTGACCTTTCACTGGGCCCGGGTGGTGTGGACCCGCACCATCGTGCAACTCGCGGCCGAGGAACAGCGCCGCCGAGTCGTCGCGCAACAGCAGCCCGGGACGTTGCTGGAAACTCTGGAAGAACCCGATGAGGGGACGGCCCCGAGCCAGGGCGGCGACCACTCGGATCACGAGGACCGCTAGGGCCTGCGGGACAACGCCTCGGCGGCCGCCTCGGCCCACTGCCGCCACTGCTCGGCGTTCGCCTTCGCCTCTTCGGCCTCTCTGGTGCGGCCGGCGGCCTCAGCCTTGTGGGCCTGCTGTTCGAATTGCTCGGCCCGGGCGCGGAACTGTTCGGCACGGGCCTGCGCCTGCGGATCGGACCAATCCGATTCGCCGGCGTCACGCACCTTCTTCTCGATCGCGCGCAGCCGCCGCTCCAACTCGGCGGCCCGTTCCCGTGGCACCCTGCCGATCGCGTCCCACTTCTCCACGATCGATCGCAGCGCCGTCCTGGCGGCGTCGTAGTTGCTGGTGTCAAGCTTTTCCGCGTCCGCCAGCAACGCCTCCTTCGCGGTGGCGTTGGCCCGCAGCTCCGCTTCCTTCTCGGCCGTCGCGGCATTGCGCGCCGTGAAGAACGTGTCCTGCGCGGCCTTGAATCGCCGCCACAGGGCGTCATCCACATCCTTGGTCGCTCGTCCCGCCGCCTTCCATTCGGTGAGCAGCTTTCGGAACTCGGCGCTCGTCGCGGTCCAGTCGGTCGAATCCGACAGCTCTTCGGCCCGCTCGCAGAGCCGTTCCTTGGACTGGCGGACACCCGAACGCTCACGGTCCAGCTCGGCGAAGTGGGAGCCCCGCCGCCGGTTGAAGGTTTCCCGGGCGGCCGAATAGCGCTTCCACAGCGCGTCGTCGACCTTGCGGTCCAGACCGCTGATCGTTTTCCACTCGTCGAGGATCGCCCGCAGCCGGTCGCCGGCGAGCTTCCATTGGGTCGAATTCGCGGCCAGCTCCTCGGCCTCGACGGCCAGCGCCTCCTTGCGGGCGGTCTGGGCGGCGCGATGCTCCTCACGACGTACGCGGTCCTCGGCGGCGGCGGCGTCGGCGCGCTCACGAAGGCTGGCCAGCCGGTGCTCGAGCGCGTCGACGTCGCCCAGCACGCAGGCCGTCGGCAACGTCTCGGCCAGCGCTGCCGCATTGGCTTTGATCTTGCGCGCGTCGCCGGTCCCCGAGGTCAGCCGCTCCTCCATGAGCGTGATCTCGGTGCTCAGGTCGTCGAATCGCCTGCCGAAGTGGGCAAAGGCGGCCTCGGGATCGCCGGCCTGCCAAGAGCCGATGACGCGCTCGCCGGCCGCGCTGATCAACCACACCGTGCCGTCGTCGTCGACTCGTCCGAACCGGTGTGGATCGCTGTGCGGGAGGGCCACCGGGTGGGCGGTCGGTCGCGGCATTGGCCGGGGGCCCGGACGCGGGCCCGGGCGGGGCGCCGGCCCCGAAACCGGCCCCGAAACCGGCCCCGAAACCGGCCCCGAAACCGGCCCAGCTGCATCGTTGCCGCGGGCCTCGTCAGGCGTCATGCGCTGGTCACCTACCTTTGCCACCCATCGCGCGGTCTATGTCCCGCGCAGCTGCCGCGCGAAGCGGCACCTATACAGCCGGGCGGTCGGGTGCGGGCCACTGCCGTCACCAGGGCCTCCCAACCTGTTACAACAGTATTCAAGCAGCATGGCGGCCCGCGCGTCGCTACCCTGATCGGTATTGGCCCGGGGCCCGCCTCCCCAGCGTCACAAGAGTCGTGAGCCACCTCGATTGCTTGCCGCGAATTCCGCCGCGACGCCCGGAAAAGCGATTCTGGATAGCGCAATGAGCAACCGATTATGGGCGGCAAGGCCGCATGCCGGCAGCACACCAATCGTTTCGGGCGGAAAGCCCGATTGTGCTGCTTATCCGGCGTATAAGCGTCACTATTGAACAACTGCTTGACGCGTGGTTTTCTGGTCAGTTGCCGGGGGATGGATGCCGGTGGGAGGTCGCCGATGAGCAACCCGGGGGTCGCGACGGTGCTCGCGCTAGGTGCCGCGCTGCTGGCCGGCATCGGGTATGTGATTCTTCAGCGGTCCGCGCAGCAGGTTACCACCGACGACGTCGGCCATTTCACCCTGTTCCACCTCTCACTCCGCCACGCCCAGTGGTGGCTGGGCAGCGTGGCCGCCCTGTCCAGTTTCAGCTTGCAGGCTGTCGCCCTGACCATGGGTTCGGTGGTGTTGGTGCAGTCGCTGCAGGCCACGGCGCTGCTGTTCGCGTTGCCGATCGATGCCCGGCTGACTCATCACCGGTGTACCGCCAAGGAGTGGATGTGGGCGATACTGCTGGCCGGCGCGGTGGCGGTCATCGTGATATCCGGTGACCCGAGGGCTGGCCACGCCCGGGCGCCGCTGGCGGACTGGGCCGTGGTGGCGAGCGTGATGGTTCCGGCGGTGCTGCTCTGTGTGCTGGGGGCGCGGATCTGGTCTGCTCCGATCTCCGCGGTGCTGCTCGCGGCGGCGTCGGCGGCGACGCTGGCGGTTTTCACGGTGCTGACCAAAGGAGTCGTCGCCGAACTCGGCAAGGGCTTCGCCACATTGATCCGCACGCCCGAGTTGTATGCCTGGATCCTGGTGCTGCCAATCGGCCTGATGCTTCAGCAGTCGTCGTTGCGCGCGGGTGCGCTGACGGCCTCCCTGCCGACGATTACCGTAGTCAGGCCGGTAATCGCGGCGGTGCTGGGGGTCACCGTGCTCGATGAGGTGCTGCACGCCGGGCAGGGACAGTTGCTCACGCTGGCGGCTGCGGTGGCGGCGGTGGTTGCCGCCACCGTTGCGCTGGCCCGTGACGAGGCCACCATGATGGCGGCGCCCACCTGCGAAATGGAAGCCACCCGCCAGCTCGTGGTTCCCTAGGAGCAGCAAGCTCCCAGCGGCGATGTTTCACCGATGCTAGTTGAAGGCACCCGATTGGTTATCGCTCGTGTTGAAAGCGCCCGAGTCATTGTCGCCGGAGTTACCGACGCCCGAGTCGGCCGTGCCGCCCGAGTTGTACCAGCCCGTGTTAGCGCCGGCGCCGGAGTTGTTGAAGCCAACGTTGTAAGCGCCGTGCCCGAGGGCCCCGGGTTGCTGCGGGTGCCCGAGTTCCAGGCGCCTACGTTACCGCCGGCACCCGAGTTCAAGAAGCCAACGCTACCTCGGCACCCGAATTCAAGAAGCCCGCGTTTGCTTGCCCCCGTCGCGCGCAGCGGCCGCGTTCAACCACCCCGTATACGGAGCCGCCGCCGCGGTCATTGCGGCCGCCGCTGCACCTTGCCACGCCTGACTCGATCCACCGTTGAGGCCTGAGGTCACCGATCCGAACGAGTCCGCCGCCGACCCCAACTCCGCGGCCAGCCCATCCCAGGCTGTGGCTGCGGCCAGCATCCGTACGCGGGCTGGTCGGCTCCGCCGCCGGCATCCGAGTTCCGGGCATAGCTGGCACAGGTCAGGCCTCGAGAAGGAGTCGGCCCCGCTGCGTTCAATCCTCGCGTCGTCGAGACGTTAGTTTGGTGGCGTGTTGAGCGCCATCGCGATCGTTCCGTCCGCGCCGGTGCTTGTTCCCGACCTCGCCGGGGCGGCCGCCGCGGAGTTGGCCGACCTTGGCGCGGCCGTCATCGCGGCGGCCGCCGTGTTGCCGTCGCGCTGGGTTGTCGTGGGAACAGGCCGTGCCGACGAGGTGCTGGGCCCCGGCGGGGTTGGCACCTTCGCGGGCTTCGGCGCCGATGTGCGCGTTCGCCTTTCACCGCAGGACGGTGACCGGGCCGATCCGCCGGTCGAATTGCCGCTGTGCGCCCTGGTCGCCGGCTGGGTGCGTGGCCGGGCCGGGCCCGAGGCCAGCGCACGGGTCCACGTCTACGCGGCCGACCACGATCGCGACGTCGCGCTGGCCCGCGGCAGGCGACTGCGCGCCGAGATCGATCGGGCACCCGATCCGGTCGGTGTGCTGGTAGTCGCCGACGGCGCGAACACGCTGACACCGGCCGCGCCGGGGGGCTATGACTCGGCCGGCGTCGACGCGCAACTGGCCCTTGATGACGCGCTGGCAACCGGCGACATCGCCGCCTTGACCCGGCTGCCCGGGCGGATCCTCGGGCGGGTGGCGTTTCAGGTGCTGGCCGGCCTGACCTGGCCCGGGCCGCGATCGGCTAAGGAGCTGTACCGGGGAGCGCCCTTCGGTGTGGGGTACTTCGCCGGCGTTTGGCAGCTGTGAGGGTAGCCGTGCGACCACTGGCGATCATCGGCCCCACGGGCACCGGCAAGTCCCAACTCGCGCTGGACGTCGTCGAGCGGATCAGCGGCGAAGTCGGCGCGGAGATTGTCAACGCCGACGCCATGCAGCTCTATCGCGGCATGGACGTCGGGACCGCGAAGTTGCCCGTCGAGCAGCGCCGCGGCATCCCACACCACCAGCTCGACGTCCTGGACGTCACCGAAACCGCGACGGTCGCCCGCTACCAGCGGGCCGCCGCCGCGGACATCGAGGCGATCGCGGCCCGGGGAGCGGTACCGGTCGTGGTGGGGGGCTCGATGTTGTACGTCCAATCGCTGCTCGACGACTGGGCGTTTCCGGCGACCGACCCCGCGGTGCGCGCGCGCTGGGAGCAGCGGCTTGCCGAGGTCGGGGTCGGCAGGCTGCATGCCGAGCTGGCCCGCCGCGACCCGGCCGCCGCCGCGGCGATCCGGCCGACCGATGGCCGCCGCACGGTGCGCGCACTCGAGGTGGTCGAGCTCACCGGGCGGCCGTTCGCCGCCTCCGCGCCGCGCATCGGCGCCCCGCGCTGGGACACGGTTATCGTCGGGTTGGATTGTGAGACAACGATTCTCGACGAAAGGTTGGCCCGGCGTACCGATGCGATGTTCGAGCACGGCCTGGTCGAGGAGGTGCGCGCGCTGTTGGAGCACGGGCTGCGCGACGGGGTCACCGCTTCGCGAGCGTTGGGTTACGCCCAGGTGATCGCGGCGCTCGACGCCGGCGGAGCCGGTTCGGCAGCCGACCGCCTGCGTGACGCGCGGGAGCAGACTTACGCGGGCACCCGTCGCTATGTGCGCCGGCAGCGGTCCTGGTTCCGCCGCGACCACCGGGTGCACTGGCTCGACGCGGGCGCGGGGGACCGCCTCGTCGAGGACGCATTGCGGGCATGGCGGCAAGTAACCTGATCAGCGTGATCTTCGCCAAGGGCCACGGCACCGAGAACGACTTCGTGCTGCTGCCCGACATAGATGCCCGGGTGACGCTGTCGACTTCCCAGGTGGCCGCGCTGTGCGACCGGCGCCGGGGGCTGGGTGCCGACGGGGTGTTGCGGGTCACCACCGCGGGTGCCGCCGCGACGGCCGGTGTGCTCGATCGCCTGCCCGACGGTGTCGGCGCGGACGACTGGTACATGGACTACCGCAACGCCGACGGCTCGACCGCGCAGATGTGCGGCAACGGCGTGCGGGTGTTCGCGCACTACCTGCGCGCCACCGGCTTGGAGACCCGCGACGAGTTCGTCGTCGGGTCGTTGGCCGGCCCTCGACTGGTCACCCTGCACCGAGCCGACCCCACCGATGCCGACGTCACCGTCGACATGGGCAAGGCCAACCGGGTGGGCGTGGGGGAGGCCGTTGTGGGCGGTCGGCGCTTCCGCGGCGTGGCGGTGGACGTGGGCAATCCGCATCTGGCGTGCGTTGATCCGGGGTTGAGCGGCGACGAGCTGGCGGCCCTGGATGTCGCCGCGCCGGTGAGCTTCGACCGCGCGCAGTTCCCCGATGGCGTCAACGTCGAAGTGATCACCGCCCCGGTGGGCGGGGTGGTCCGCATGCGGGTCCACGAACGCGGGGTGGGCGAAACCCGATCGTGCGGCACCGGAACGGTCGCGGCGGCAGTCGCCGCGCTGGCCGATGCCGACACCGGCGCGCTCACCGTCCGCGTGCCCGGCGGTGACGTGCTGGTCACCGTCACCGACTCCACCAGCTTCCTGCGCGGACCGTCGGTGCTGGTCGCCCGCGGGGAGGTAAGCGAGGAATGGTGGCGCGCGCAACGGCGTTAATTCCGATGCACGATACGGATTGAGCGTGCACTATTGCTAATTGCCGATGACACATCCCGAATTTCCCAACCCCGCTCAGCCGGCTTCTGAGCCCAGCACCGGCGAACTCGCCCTCGATGACCGCTCGGCCCTGCGCCGCGTCGCCGGGTTGTCGACCGAGCTCGCCGACATCACCGAGGTCGAGTACCGCCAGCTGCGCCTGGAGCGGGTGGTGCTGGTCGGCGTGTGGACCGAGGGCAGCGCGGCCGACAACCAGGCGAGCATGGCCGAGCTGGCGGCGCTGGCCGAAACCGCCGGCTCGCAGGTGCTCGAAGGGCTCATCCAGCGTCGCGACAAGCCCGACCCGTCGACCTACATCGGTTCGGGCAAGGCTGCCGAGCTTCGTGAGGTGGTCGTGGCGACCGGCGCCGACACCGTCATCTGTGACGGCGAGCTGTCCCCGGCTCAGCTGACCGCGCTGGAGAAGGCCGTCAAGGTCAAAGTGATCGACCGCACAGCGCTCATCCTCGACATCTTCGCCCAGCATGCCACCAGCCGGGAGGGCAAGGCCCAGGTGTCGCTCGCCCAGATGGAGTACATGCTGCCGCGGCTGCGCGGCTGGGGTGAGTCGATGTCGCGACAGGCTGGGGGGCGCGCCGGCGGCAGCGGCGGAGGCGTCGGGCTGCGCGGTCCCGGTGAAACCAAGATCGAGACCGACCGGCGGCGCATCCGCGAGCGGATGGCCAAGCTGCGGCGCGAGATCAGGGCCATGAAACAGGTCCGCGACACCCAGCGCAGCCGCCGGCTGCACAGCGAGATGCCGTCGATCGCCATCGTCGGCTACACCAACGCGGGCAAGTCCAGCGTGCTCAATGCGCTGACCGGGGCCGGGGTGCTGGTCCAGGACGCGTTGTTCGCCACCCTGGAACCCACCACCCGCCGCGCGCAGTTCGAGGACGGCCGGCCGTTCGTGCTCACCGACACTGTCGGCTTTGTGCGGCACCTGCCCACGCAGTTGGTCGAGGCGTTCCGCTCCACGTTGGAGGAGGTCGTCCACGCCGATCTGCTGGTGCACGTGGTCGACGGCTCCGACGTCAATCCATTTGCCCAGATCAGCGCGGTCCGTCAAGTGGTCTCCGAGGTCATCGCCGACCATAACGGTGATCAGCCGCCCGAGCTTTTGGTGGTGAACAAGGTCGACATCGCAAGCGACCTGATGCTGGCCAGGCTGCGCCACGAGCTGCCCGACGCGGTGTTCGTCTCGGCCCGCACCGGCGACGGTATCGACGCGTTACGGCGACGGATGGCCGAGCTTGCCGTCGCCGACGATACCGCGGTGGACGTGATGATCCCGTACCACCGGGGAGACTTGGTGGCCCGCGTGCACGCCGACGGGCGGGTGCAGCACGCCGAGCACAACTCGGAGGGCACCCGGATCAGGGCCCGCGTTCCGCTGGGCCTGGCCGCCAGCCTGCGGGAGTTCTCGGCGCCGTAGCGCGCCGCCCGCCGTCATCCACGAACGCCACCGGCTGCCGACCAACCGTCTGGTAGGTATGTTGGGCGGCAGAGTTCCGCTTTCATCCGATAACCGGAGGCCGCACGCATGGGCAGTGCCATCAAGTACCAGCGCACTCTTTTCGAACCCGAACACGAACTGTTCCGCGAGTCCTACCGGGGTTTCCTCGACCGCCACGTCGCGCCGCATCACGACGAGTGGGAGAAGGCCAAGATCGTCGACCGCGGGGTGTGGCTCGAGGCCGGCAAACAGGGTTTCCTGGGAATGGCGGTGCCCGAGGAATACGGCGGCGGCGGTAACCCCGATTTCCGTTACAACACCGTCATCACCGAGGAAACCACCGCCGGGCGCTACAGCGGCATCGGGTTCGGCTTGCACAACGACATCGTGGCGCCGTACCTGCTGGCGCTGGCGACCGAAGAGCAGAAGCAGCGCTGGCTACCCAAGTTCTGCACCGGCGAGCTGATCACTGCGATCGCGATGACCGAGCCGGGAACCGGTAGCGACTTGCAGGGCATCAAGACCCGCGCGGTCAAACAGGGCGATCACTACGTATTAAACGGGTCAAAGACATTCATCACCAACGGGATCAACTCCGACCTGGTGATCGTGGTGGCGCAGACGGACCCCGAAAAAGGTGCGCAAGGGTTCAGTTTGCTGGTTGTCGAACGCGGCATGGAGGGTTTCGAACGCGGCCGCCATCTGGACAAGATCGGGCTGGACGCGCAAGACACCGCCGAGCTGTCCTTCACCGACGTGCGCGTTCCGGCCGAGAACCTCCTCGGGCAGGAGGGTATGGGGTTTATCTACCTGATGCAGAACCTGCCGCAGGAACGGATCTCGATCGCCGTCATGGCGGCCGCCGCGATGGAAGATGTGCTGGAGCGGACGCTGCAGTACACCAAGGAGCGCATGGCTTTTGGAAAGCCGATCGGCAGCTTCCAAAACAGCAGGTTCGTGTTGGCCGAGCTGGCCACCGAGGCCACCCTGGTGCGCATCATGGTCGACGAGTTCGTCAAGCTGCACCTCGAGGGCAAGCTGACGGCCGAACAGGCCGCTATGGCCAAGTGGTATTCCACCGAGAAGCAGGTACACCTGATCGACCGCTGCCTGCAGTTGCACGGCGGTTACGGATACATGCGTGAATACTCAGTTGCCCGTTCCTATCTCGATGCACGGGTACAGACGATCTACGGCGGTACCACCGAGATCATGAAGGAGATCATCGGCCGCAGCCTGGGCGTCTGAGCTCGGCTCAGGGCGTCGAGCCCTGGTTCTGTCCGTCGTGCTCCTGGTGCGCCCTTCGCAGCAACTCCATCAGCTCGGCTTCGTTTCGGATATTCGTGCGGTATTTGGTTGGGAGCGCGCGGATTTGGCGTTCCTCGGCGAGAAGTGTGGTGAAGATCTTCTCGCGTTCGATGGGATTCGCCTCATAGTGCGGGTCGAGGTATTCGGTGGCATGCCGGCGGGCCCGGGCTATGGAATTCTGCGCGCGTCCACGCGCCGAGAGCACCGATACCGCGGTCGTAATCAGCAGGATGACGACGATCACCGCCAGCGACGTCGCTGTGCTCACTTTCACGGCGGTGACCGTCCGACCGTGGTTGATGAACGGAATATTGTTGTTGCGCAACGCGTCTAGGATCAGCTTGATGCCTATGAAGCCAAGAATGGCCGCCAGCCCGTAGGACAGATAGACCAGCCGATCCAGCAGATTGTCGATCAAGAAGTACAACTGGCGGAGGCCCAGCAATGAGAACGCGGTGGCCGCAAACACCAGGTAGACGTTCGCGGTCAGGCCGAACAGCGCCGGGACCGAATCGAACGCGAACAGGACGTCACTGCCGCCCACGGCGATCATGGCCAGAAACACCGGTGTCATCACCCGTTTTCCGTTCTCCACCGTGAACAATCGGTCGGCGTCGTAGTCCCGCGAGGTGCGCAAGAACCGGTTGGCCAGCCGGACGACAAACCGCCTGTCAACCGGATCGGGGTTGCGGCCTTCTGGCTCTGCGGGTTTGGCGAGGTTGCCCGCCAGCAACAACAGGCTCAGACCGAACACGTAGAACGCCCAATCGAAGTTCTCGATGAGCACGGCACCGACCAGGATGAGTACGGTGCGCGCGACGAGCGCGAACGCGATACCGAACAACAGCACCTTCTGCTGGGCCACCCTGGGCACCCCAAAACCGCTGATGATGACCAAGAAAACGAACAAGTTGTCGACGGACAAGGCTTCGTTGCTCAGGTAGCCGGCGAAACACTCAATACCCATGGCCGGGCTGCCGAAGACCACCACCGCGATGCCGAATAGGATCGCGATCCCGACATAGGTTGCCGACCAGACGACGGCCTGACGTAACGTCGGGACATGTGTCGCGCGCACTTGGAAGACGTAGTCGAACACCATCAGGCCGACGATCACGGCGATGGTGAGGGCCCAGGCAAGTCCGGAAACACCCATGTCAGCTGTGTTTCCTCTCGCCGCATCGGTCGGCCTGTCCAGCGCAAGCGGGTGATACCCCCACTTTCCGGGACGGTAGCGGAAACCATGCGGCGGGCGCAGCCCGGTTATTCGCAGCACCGGCGCGTTCCGGCATCATTTCGACATCGGCTGGGTATCCGTTTTCGTAAGATTTTCGAATTGACTTCGCAATTGTCATTCGCTGGAGCAAAGTTATGCGAGCCCCGGGCGGCCCACGGTGGGGGTGCCACCGGCCCGTGGGGTGGGCAGCGCACGGGCATGACCGCAGATAGGGGCGTCTCCGTCGGCTGGGAGGCTTGGTGAACAGGCAGAGAGGTCAATTGGGCAGGCTGGTCGCACGGGCGCTGGTCGGCTTGGCGGGCATGGCGTTGGCCGCCGTGCTGACACCTGTCGCAGTGGCTTCGCCGATAGGCGACGCCGAGGATGCCATCATGGCCGCGTGGGAGAAGGCCGGTGGCGACAGTTCACCGCTCGGCGCCCGCACCGGTGATGTCTACCCCGTTGGCGACGGGTTCGCCTGCGACTTTGCGGGTGGCAAGTTTTTCTACACGACGGCTAGCGGTGCCAGGTTCATGTACGGGCCGGTCCTGGCCAAATACGAACAGCTAGGCGGTCCGGTCGGCAGCGATCTGGGATTCCCGACCATCAACGAAGTGCCCGGCCTTGCGGGACCCGACAGTCGCGTGAGCACGTTTTCGGCCAGCGACACCCCGGTGATTTTCTGGACTCCCGACCACGGCGCATTCGTTGTGCGCGGCGCGCTCAACGCGGCGTGGGACAAGCTTGGCAGCTCGGGCGGCGTTCTGGGTGCACCGGTCGGGGACGAAACCTACGACGGCGACGTAACTTCCCAGAAGTTCAGCGGCGGTGAGCTCTCCTGGAACCGGAAAACCAAGGAGTTCACCACGATCCCTGCAGTGCTGGGCGAGCAACTACAAGGGCTGCAGTTCGTGATGGACCCCCCTGCGGCCATCAACATGGCCTGGCGCGCGGCAGGCGGCGCCACCGGTCCGCTGGGCGCCAAGAAGGGCGGTCAGTACCCCATCGGCGGCGACGGAATTGCCCAGGACTTCGTCGGCGGCAAGATCTTTTTCAGCCCGGCCACCGGTGCGAATGCCGTCGAGAGCGACATCCTGGCGAAGTACGAGTCGCTGGGTGGGCCGGTGAGCAGCGACCTGGGTTTCCCCGTCGCCAACGAGTCGGACGGCGGCGTCGGGCAGAGCCGGATCGTGACGTTCTCTGCGGCGGACAAGCCGGTGATCTTCTGGACGTCTGACCACGGCGCGGTCGTCGTGCGCGGAGCCATGAAGGCCGCGTGGGACAAGCTCAAGGGCCCCACCGGCAAACTCGGCGCGCCGGTCGGCGACCAGACCGTGGATGGCGACGTCGTGTCGCAAAAATTCACCGGCGGAAAGATCTCCTGGAACCGCGCGACGAACACGTTCACCACCGACCCGGCGAACCTGGCACCGTTGCTGTCCGGTCTACAAGTGTCAGGGCAAAACCAGCCCAGCACTTCCGCGTCGCCGCCGCACGCCAAGGCGTTCACCTGGCACTGGTGGTACTTGATGGGTGTCATCCCGGTGCTGCTACTGATCGTCATGTTCGCATTGGTGGCGATCGGGTGGCGTCGGCGCCGTACCGCCCCTGACACCACCGCCTACGAGCATGACTACGAGGAGGACGCGGCCTACGAGAGCGCCGCGGCTGACGGGCACTGGCCGCATGAGGACGCCGATCTCGGCCTCGAGCACTACTACCCGGGCGACCAGCATCCGCCGGACGACTATGGGCTGCATGCCGGCTCCGTGTCGCGGGTCAGCTGGCCACGAGGCGCCGCGGCTGGTGCCGGCCAGACGGAGCATGTCCCGACCGGCCGAGCGTACGGCGGCGACGTCGCGCCCCGATCCGACGAGGGCTTCGCGTTCGAAGAGCAGGATGCCGACGCGGTGGACACCACGCCCACCCCCGTCGTGACGGATGCCGACCTGCGCAGTGCCGGCTTTCCGGACGCAGCGGTAGCCGAGACCGTCATTCCCGAGCCTGTCGTTCCGGAAGTCGTGGCCGCAGACGAGGTGTTTCCGGACGACGTTGGTCCGGACATCGCGGGTGCCAAGGCCCGGGCTTCGGAGATGGGATTCCCGGAGACCGCTGTCCCCGAACCCGAGGTGAGAACCGGGCGCCACGCCGCCGCGGAGCCCGGGGCAGATGCTTTTGAGGCGGTCGCCGCGGCGGCCGCGGAAATGCCGAGCGCGCCACCGGCCGGGGTCGCGCCCGCTCCGGCCGCGCGTCCCACGATCCATCTGCCGCTGGACGACCCGTACCAGGCGCCCGAGGGTTACCCCATCAAGGCGAGCGCGCGCTTCGGTTTGTATTACAGCCCCAGCAGCGCCCTGTATCACGACACGCTCGCCGAAATCTGGTTCGCCAGCGAAGAAGTCGCACAGGCCAACGGCTTCATCAAGGCCGACTGAACGCCCGGCCCTATATTTTGCGAATCACCGTGACGACCTTGCCCAGCACCGTCGCGTCGTTGCCGGGTATGGGATCGAACGCCGGGTTGTGCGGCATCAGCCAGACCTGACCGCGCGCTCGCTTGAAGGTTTTCACGGTGGCCTCGCCGTCGATCATGGCCGCGACAATGTCGCCGTTGTCGGCGACGTTCTGTTGCCGCACCACCACCCAGTCGCCGTCACAGATGGCGGCTTCGATCATCGAGTCACCGACCACCTTGAGCAGGAACAGGGTGCCCTCGCCGACCAACTCGCGGGGCAACGGGAAGACGTCTTCGACGGCCTCCTCGGCAAGGATCGGACCGCCTGCCGCGATGCGTCCGAGGACCGGGACAAAGGTGGGCTCCGGCAAGGCATCCGAGCCCGCGACTTCGGTGCTGGGCGGCGGTGTCGCGTCGTCGGCACCGCGCACGTCGACCGCCCGTGGGCGGTTGGGGTCACGGCGCAGGTAGCCCTTGCGCTCCAGGGTGCGGAGCTGGTGAGCAACCGAGGACGTCGACGTTAGACCCACGGCGTCGCAGATTTCCCGGATGCTCGGCGGGTATCCGCGGCCGGTGACCGAAGCGCGGATGACGTTCAGGATGGTGCGCTGTCGCTCCGTCAGCGTCGAATCCACGGGCATCAAGCGGCCATCGGCGGCGTCTGCTTCAGATCTCTTACGCCGGGTCGAGGTGTCGGTGTTGTCGCTCATGGCACTGAATGTAGCCGCAGCGGCGCAAATAATCAAACATGTGTTCGACAAGTGTGTCGCGGGCGCCGGCTGACCGGCGCCGACGAAACCTGTCGGCGGGATGCTCTAGCGTTTTGTTCGCGCGACACGCTCCGCTCAAATGTTCGATATCGAACACACGAGCGACTAGTGTCGAACATACGAGCGAGAACCCGTCGACCGGAGGAACAAGATGATGCTCAGCCAGGCAGGCCCGTCGCGTACGCGTGGTGTGCGTGGCCCGGTCCACGGGCCGTTCGTCGCGCAACCTCGGCCCGGCCGGGTTGCGTTGGCGCCGTCGCGGAGGCCCGGCCCGTCGAGGCCAGCGGGGGCACCGCTGCGCTACCACCGAACGGGTGTCGCGTTCTCGACCGCGCCCCATCGCACTCGTCCCGTCACGCTGACGACGACGGTGGGGCTGGCCCTGCTCGCCGGGGTGATCACGCTCTGGCTCGGCTTGGTAGGCCATTTCGGGGGCATGATCAACGGCGACCCCGCCGATGCGGCGGCTCGAGTACCCGACAGGCTCGCGGTGGTGCGGGTTGAAGACGGCGAGTCCCTGCGGGACGTGGCCGCGCGGGTCGCGCCCGACGCGCCGGTGCGCCGGGTCGCTGACCGTATCCGTGAACTCAACGCCTTGGACTCGACGACGCTAAGCGCGGGCCAGACCCTGATCGTGCCGGTCGGCTGAGAGAATCACGATGGAGCGCGAAAACGGCTCTACGCCAAGGCTCCTCGGTAATCGGGGCATAGAGCTCGTATGGATGGCGGCCGCATTGGCCGTGCGGGCGAGCGCACAGGTACTCTCGGAGTGGTCTGCGGTACCTGGATATCAGCACGGCGAAGGAGCGGCCATGCACTGTCCGTTCTGCCGGCATCCCGACTCCCGGGTGATCGACTCGCGGGAAACCGACGAGGGCCAGGCCATTCGGCGCCGCCGGTCGTGTCCTGAGTGTGGACGACGGTTCACCACCGTAGAAACCGCGGTCCTTGCTGTGGTCAAGCGCAGCGGTGTCACAGAACCCTTCAGCCGGGACAAAGTCATCAGTGGCGTTCGTCGGGCCTGTCAGGGCCGTCAAGTGGACGACGACGCGTTGAACCTTCTGGCCCAGCAGGTGGAGGACACGGTGCGCGCCGCCGGGTCGCCGGAGGTCCCAAGTCACGAAGTTGGCCTGGCGATCCTCGGGCCGTTGCGCGAACTCGACGAGGTCGCATACCTGCGCTTCGCGTCGGTGTACCGGTCCTTCTCGTCGGCGGACGACTTCGAGCGCGAAATCGAGGCGCTTCGCGCGCACCGCAAGGTATCGACTCCGAGTTGACGGATCGTCGCGGGGCTCGGTTGGATTGGCCCGCTCTTGCCCGCACGCGGGTGGTACCCCGCCGCACGCCGCGTTCCGCGGCCCGCATCGTCGCGGCGCTAGGCTGGCTTCATGCCTGCCGACCTGCACCCCGACCTCGAGGAGTTGGCGCCCCTGCTTGGTAGTTGGGCCGGCCGTGGCGCGGGCAAGTATCCGACGATCGAGCCGTTCGAGTACTTCGAGGAAGTCCTGTTCTCCCACGTGGGCAAGCCATTTCTGGCCTACGCGCAAAAGACCAGGGCGGTCGCCGACGGGAAGCCGTTGCACGCCGAGACGGGGTATCTCCGCGTGCCGAGACCAGGTCACGTTGAACTGGTTCTGGCGCATCCGAGCGGCATCACCGAAATCGAGGTGGGCACCTATTCGGTGACCGGTGACCTCGTCGAGATCGAGTTATCCACGAGTCCGATCGGGGCCATCGGATTGACGCCGACCGCCAAAGAGGTAACTGCACTTGGCCGTTCCGTACGCGTGGCGGGCGACGACCTTTCGTACGCGTTGCGGATGGGCGCGGTCGGGCAACCCTTGCAGGATCACCTCGCGGCCACGTTGCACCGACAGCACTGACCTCCGCGTCAGTCAACGTGTGTGACACCGTCGTTGACGACCCGGCCGGCAACCCGAACCCAGCCCTCGGGGCTCCAGGTGGTTTCGATTATCGATCCCTTGCCCTGGATGATGACGAGGTCGCGGCTGAGGTAGTCGGTCATCCGTACGGCCGCGGAACCGGTGGCTTCGTCTTCCGGGACGCCCAGGTTGTCGGCAAACATTCGGGCACGCAATGATCCGGCCGCCCGGTCGGTCCACGTCCACAGGTAGTGCGCGATGTCGTCGGGAAAATCGGCGGGGTCGGCGGCCGCAAGATCGTCGAGTGAATCGAGGTCGTGGATGGCCAACTCAGGTGCCCACTCTGCGCGTGCTCTAATCGCGGTGAGGTCGCCTTCATAGCTCACCTGCACGATGCCGGCCGGCACCTGCAGCGTGTTGATCGGCATGCCGCTCTCGCGCAGCCACCAGGACGCCCCTACGGTTGGGTGGCCGGCGAACGGGACCTCGGTTCGCGGAGTGTAGATCGCAGCGTGTGCGGTGGTCGAGCCGGGGTGGGGAAGGTCAACGAATACCGTTTCGCTGAAGCCCAATTGGGCCGCCAGGTGCTGCCGATCCCGTGGTTCAACCTTGCTGGCATCGACCACGCCAAGCGGATTCCCGAAGTTCCCGTCCGAGTCTGTGAAAACCCGCAACACCGTGACGTCGATTCCCATGGCCTGACTGTACGACGCGGTGCGGCCAGATGATCAGGTGGCGCTGCGTTCGTCGGCGCCCATGGCGTTCAGCACGGCGACGCGAGTGTCGGCCGGGCCCGACACCGTACGTTCGCCGCTGCCCGTGCGGAGCAACTCGCGAAGCGCGACCTGGTCGTATTCGGCGGGCTGGGTGGTGTCGATGAAGCGCTGGACGACGTCGATGAATCGGGCTGGGTCGTCGTGGAACGGGAAATGGCCTGAGCCCTCGAAGATCTCCAGCTGGGAGCCCGGCATGGCGGCGTGCGCCATGTGGGCGTGGCGCACCGGTACCACCACATCCCGCGTGCCCCAAATGATCTGCACCGGGATGGCCTGCGTCAAATAACATCGGTCCAGCATGGTGACGATCTGCCCGCGCCAATCGACCACAGCCCGCAAGGTGCGGCTGAACGCCGAGGAGGCCGTCGGTTCCGGTAGGTCATCCAGGATCCGCAGCACATTCGGCAGGTCGCGTCCCAGGCCGGTCGATCCGAGCACCACGCCTACCACCCGCCCGACCAGCTGAACGGCAGGCAGCACCAGGGGTAACCGCAGCAAGGCCAGGGCCTCGCTGCCCATCGGCAACGAGGCCAGTCTCAGGACGACGTTGACATCCTTGGTGACGCCGCCGGCAGCGACCAGAACCAGCCGCTCGACCAGCTGCGGGAATTGGTAGGCGAATTGCATCGCCACCCCACCGCCAAGCGAATGTCCGATAACGGTCACCCGCTCGATATCGAGCACGCTAAGCAGGTCGCGCATTCCGTTGGCGTACGCCGCGACCGAATAGTCGGCGCGCGGCTTGTCGGACTTCCCGTGGCCCAGCAGATCCGGGGCGATGACCGTGAACCGCTGTGCGAGCTTGGCGTGAATGTCATTCCAGGTGGTCGAATTGTCACCGATGCCATGGATCAGGAGAATTGCCGGCCCGTCACCCGCGATGCGGAACGCCCGCTGGTAACCGTGAATGGTGCGGAACTGTAATGAGGGCGCAGTCACTTCCCGCACCGGGCGAAGATTGCGCTTCCGCTCGGTCATCTCGCCAACCTCGTTGTCGGGCTGAATGGGGCGTTCGAGAGGGTTAAGCCGGTTCGTCGTCGTCAAACTTCTTCTCTGCCTGCTGAGCTAGGAATCGCTCGAACTCGGCCCCAAGCTCGTCGCCGCTAGGCAGGTCTTCGTCGCGTGCTAGTAACGACCTGTTCGCCTGAGCGTCGATGAACGCATCGTACTGACGCTCGAGCGCGGCCACCACTTGAGCGACCTCGGCGCTCGCCTGGACCTGCTCGTCGATCTTGGCCCGGATGTCCGCTGCCGCTTCGGCCAGCGCCGCGAGCGGCAGCTGCAGCGATCCGGTCTTTGCCACTTGCTCAAGCAGCGCCTGGGCGGCGGCGGGGTAGTCGGTTTGAGTGAGGTAGTGCGGGACGTGCACGGTGAACCCGACGACCTCGTGACCGTTTTGGGCCATTCGGTATTCCAGCAGGTTGGAAGCGCTACCAGGAACCTGGATCTCGGAGATCCATGGCTGGAAGTCGGCGATCAGTTCTCGGTTGTTGGAGTGTGCAGTCATCGTGATCGGCCGGGTGTGTGGAACCGCCATCGGGACGGTACCCAGGCCGATGGTTTGCCGTACCCCCAGACGCTCGGCCAGCAGTCGCACCGCCGTGATGAAGCGTTCCCACTTCAGATCCGGTTCCATGCCGGCCAGCAGCAGAAACGGCGTGCCGACGCTGTCGCGCAGCGCGTACAAGCTGAGCTCGGGATCCTCGTAGTGGGTGAAGTGGTCGGTCTTGAAGGTCATCAGCGGGCGCCGCGATCGATAGTCCAGCAGCTCGTCGATCGCAAAGGACGCGACGAGCTCTGTGTCCAGGGCAGCCTTGAGGTGCGCGGCTGCCAGCCGGATCGCGTGCCCCGCGTCGGAGAAGCCCTCCAAAGCGTGCACTAATACCGGACCGCGGCCATCGGAGGTCACCAACTGAGGCGCCGGGAACTCGAGCTCGTACATGCCGGGTTGGCCTGGCTGGTAGTACTGTCCCTCTTCGGGGTCCTGATCGTGAGCCATGGGTTTTGCCTCCTCTCGAGGGTCGCTCCTGGGCTTCCCAACCAGTGTCCCTCAAATCGACGGGGACCAATAATTGAACAGCAACTGGCGCGTCGTTGCGAAGAAGTGCGGCGGCATTTGCTGACAGGCCGCTCGTCGCATGGGGATCCCCCACCTCGGACCGTTCCGGTCCGCATCGTCGCGCGACGGGTCAGCGGCGGAACTGACTGAGCGCCCGCATCTTGTTCGTCACGTCCAGCGCGGCGACCTTGTAGGCCTCGGAGAACGTCGGATAGTTGAACACCGCGTCGACCAGGTAGTCGACGGTGCCTCCGCACCCCATCACGGCCTGCCCGATGTGCACCATCTCGGTGGCGCTGGTGCCGAATATGTGCACCCCGAGCAGCTTGCGATCCTCGGTGGAAACCAGCAGCTTGAGCATGCCGTAGGAGTCGCCGGCGATCTGCCCCCGCGCGAGTTCGCGATACCGGGCCACCCCAACCTCGTATGGGATTGAGTCCTTGGTCAACTCCACCTCGGTGGCCCCCACATAGGAGATCTCGGGAATCGAGTAGATCCCGATGGGTTGCAGCTCGGTGATACCGTCGGTGGGTTCGCCGAAGGCGTGGTAGGCGGCCAGCCGGCCCTGCTCCATCGAGGTCGCGGCCAGGGCGGGGAAGCCGATGACGTCGCCGACGGCATAGATGTGGTCCACCTTGGTCTTGAACTGCTCATCGACCCAGATCCGTCCGCGGCCTTCGACCTGCAGCCCGGCGTTGTGTAGGTCGAGGTGATCAGTCTGCCCTTGGCGTCCCGCGGAGTACATCACAGTCTCGGCGGGAATCTGCTTGCCGCTGGCCAGGGTGGTGACGGTGCCCGCAGAGCCGACGTCGACCGCGGTCACTTCCTCGCCGAACCGGAAGGTGACCGCCAAGTCGCGCAGGTGGAATTTCAGCGCTTCGACCACCTCAGGGTCGCAGAAGTCCAGCATGTTTTCGCGCTTTTCCACGACGGTCACCTTGGTGCCCAGCGCGGCGAACATGGAGGCGTACTCAATGCCGATCACTCCGGCACCGACCACGACCATCGAGGACGGGAGCGACCTGAGATCGAGGATGCCGTCGGAGTCCAGCACGCGTTGCTCGTCGAACTCGACTCCAGACGGGCGCGCCGGCCGGGTGCCGGTGGCGATGACGATGTAATCGCCGGTGACGGTGGTCATCTCCCTGCGGCCCGGGTCTTCGATGACGATGGTGTGCGGGTCAACGAACCGGCCGTGCCCCACCAACAGGTCGACTCGGTTGCGCATCAACTGGTTGCGCACCACGTCGACTTCCTTGCCGATCACGTGTTGGGTTCGTCTCAGTAGGTCGGCCGGGGTGATCCGGTCTTTCACGCGGTAGCTCGCGCCGTAGAGCTCGCGCTGGTTCATGCCGGTGAGGTAAAGCACCGCCTCGCGCAACGTCTTGGACGGGATCGTGCCCGTATTCACGCACACCCCGCCGAGCATTCGGCCGCGTTCAATGATCGCAACCGTCTTGCCCAACTTGGCTGCGGCGATGGCGGCCTTCTGGCCGCCTGGCCCCGAGCCGATGACGACAATGTCGTACTCCTGCATCGAACCCATGAGATAGACGATAGAGCCCACAGTCGTGACTTTCTCCACAGATGCCTGCCTCAATCACGTCGCGCGAGCACCCCCTGACGGTGCGGGGCGTCAGCGTTGATGGTCATGACGACGCATGCGCCTGACTTCGAACTCAACCGCCCCGGTGCGCTGATCGCCGCGTTACCGGCCATTCTCGGCTTCGTGCCGGAAGATTCGCTGGTCCTGGTGTCGGTGGACGGTGGCCAACTGGGCTCGGTCCTGCGGGCGGACCTCTCCACAGAGCTCGCCGACCGGATTGGCGATCTCGCTGAACTGGCCGCCGCGGCTGAGCCTGAGGCCGCGATCGCGGTGATTGTCGACGCGGAGCATGCACACTGCCCGGCGTGCAATGAGGAATATCGGCAATTGTGCTCGACGCTCACAACGGCATTGGCACGGTACGACATTGTGCTCTGGGCAGCGCATGTGGTGGACCGGATAGCCCGCGGCGGGCAGTGGCATTGCGCCGACGGCTGCGGCTCGGCCGGCGTGGTCGACGATCCTTCGGCGTCGCCACTGGCCGCGGCGGCGGTGTTGGACGGCCGTCGGCTCTACCCGAGGCGCGCCGATCTGCAAGCCGTGATTGCGGTCGACGATCGGGCGCGCAGTACCCAGCTGGCCCTCGCCCTCGAGCGGCAGGCGGCGGCGCGCGAGCTCGCCCGCCGCGCGGATCCCGCGGGCTGCAGCCGCCGGGACGTGGAAAACGCAATGGTGGCCGCCGCTAGGGTCGCCGACGGGGTACCGCTCTGTGACGCCGAGCTGGCGGAGCTGGGCTGCGCACTGGCAGACGTGCAGGTGCGTGACACGCTGTATGCCCTGGCCGTGGGCGAAACCGCTGGCGAAGCCGAGGCCTTGTGGGCCGTGTTGGCGCGCGTGCTGCCACGGCCATGGCGCGTCGAGGCGCTGGTGCTGCTCGCGTTCAGCGCCTATGCCCGCGGTGACGGGCCGTTGGCCGGGGTGTCGCTTGAGGCCGCGCTGCGGTGCGATCCCGACCATCGGATGGCGGGGATGCTGGACACGGCATTGCAGTCAGGGCTTCGGCCGGAGCGCATCCGTGAACTCGCGGCGACCGGCTACCGGCTGGCGAAACGGCTCGGTGTGCGGTTACCCCCGCGTCGTCCGTTTGGGCGACGCGCCGGATAGGCGCTCGGGTCTTGCGATGTTTCAGACCTTCTCGACCCTGACCGCGTGCGCCATCTCGTGCGCCAGGGTGACGTTTTCGTGACCCGGTATGAGGATGGTCACGCCGGCAGGGCTTATCTCGACGGTCACTCGGGCATTGGGCACGACGCCGGCGTCTTTGAGCCGAGTGATGAGATCGATATCGCCCTGCACATGCTCGGTGAGCTGACGAACCACGACGGCCACCGGCGACCCGGCCGGCAGCTCGGTCAACCGGACCAGGTTGGCGTCGTCGGCGCCGGACTCCGGGCCCACGCCAAGGTCCAGCAGGCCCGGAATCGGGTTGCCGAACGGCGACGTGGTCGGGTTATTGAGCACCTTGACGAGTCGGCGCTCGACGTCCTCGCTCATCACGTGCTCCCACCGGCATGCCTCGGCGTGCACTTCTTCCCACGGCAACCCGATGACGTCGACGAGTAGCCGTTCGGCCAACCGGTGCTTGCGCATCACCGCGATGGCCAGCGCTCGGCCCTTCTCGGTGAGCTCTAGGTGGCGGTCGCCGGCCACGCGGAGCAGGCCGTCGCGCTCCATCCGCGATACGGTCTGGCTGACGGTGGGCCCGCTCTGCTCGAGCCTTTCGGCGATACGGGCACGCAGCGGAATTACGCCCTCCTCCTCGAGGTCGTAGATCGTGCGCAGGTACATCTCGGTGGTATCAACCAACTCGTTCATTCAGCACCCTCCATTGCAGCCGAGTCTACTTGGCCAGGTGCAGAAATGGTTCGCCAACGCTCCCATGGCAGCAGCATGCCCGCCGCGACCGCGGCGGGCATACCGTCTGCTACCTAGGTATGGGTTACCGTCAGGCTCAACTGGCGTACGACCGAAGCCGATCGGCCCGCTCGCCGTGGCGCAGCTTGGACATTACGTCTCGCTCGATCTGGCGGACCCGCTCGCGGGACAGGCCGAACAGCTTGCCGATTTGATCCAGGGTGCGTGGCTGGCCGTCGTCCAAGCCGAAGCGCAGCCGAATCACTTGATGCTCGCGCTCGTCGAGAGTCGCCAGCACACTGCGGATGTCGGTGTGCAGCAGCTCGGCGATGACCGCGTTCTCCGCGGACATGGCTTCGGCGTCCTCGATGAAGTCACCGAGCGGGGCCTCTTCCTCGGAGCCGACCGGCATGTCCAGGCTCACCGGGTCACGGCTGTGCTCGAGCAGGTCGTTGATCTTGTCGATGGGGATGCCGGACTCCGCGGCCAGCTCCTCGTCGGTCGCTTCGCGGCCCAGGTTCTGGTGCATCTCGCGCTTGATCCGCGCCAGCTTGTTGACCTGCTCCACGAGGTGCACCGGGAGCCGTATGGTGCGGCTCTGGTCGGCCATACCGCGGGTGATCGCCTGACGGATCCACCAGGTGGCATACGTCGAGAACTTGAATCCCTTTGTGTAGTCGAACTTTTCCATCGCGCGGATCAGGCCCAGGTTGCCTTCCTGGATGAGGTCCAGCAGCGGCATTCCCCGACCCGTGTAGCGTTTGGCCAGCGACACGACCAGCCGTAGGTTCGCTTCCAGCAGGTGGCGGCGTGCCGCCTCGCCGTCGCGGACCACGGTCGCCAGATCGCGTTTGCGGTTCTCCCCGAGGCGCTTCCGGGTTTCGAGCAGATGCTCGGCATACAGCCCAGCCTCGATGCGCTTCGCCAGCTCGACCTCGTCCGCGGCGGTGAGCAACGCCGTCTTGCCGATGCCGTTCAGATACACGCGCACCAAGTCCGCTGCGGGGCTTTGAGCATCCAGATCGCCGTCAACCCGGTTCGTGGTGCCCCGTGTGGTGGGCTGTGCCATAGCGACCTCCAATCGGCTTGCACTGTCACGTGGATTAACGACGGATACGCGCTAGGAGTTCCCACGCACTCGCCATCTCACACACCCTGACGTGCAGAAATGTCCCGGTGACCTGAGAATGTCCTGAGAAGCCTTGGCGAGTCGACGGTTAGTCGCAAGCCCGGCCAACTCTCGGCTAGCTCCGGCTAGCTCTCGTCCTGGAGGTCCGGCGAGTCCGACTGCGGCGCCGGGTGTCGCCGCGGCTCGAGCGCCGGCCGTTCGGCCGTCGGGAACAGCGGGGTGCGTCGCCGGGCGCGGTCGAATCGACGAGGCTCGTCGGCGCGGCGGGGCGGTCGGTCGTTGGCGATCAGGACGGCCATCCACGGCAACGGCACCGACACTGCCACGATCAGAAGGCAGATCAGACCGTTGTGCCAAGCGCCGTAGGCGACCGCGGCCAAAATGAGCGCCGGAATCCGGAACGCCATCAGGGTCAGATACTTCCGCACTCGCGCACGATGCTCCACCTCGTACGAGGGAGCGGCGGTGGTGATGAGGACCGGGCGGCCCCTATCGTCGAAGTCGTCGAACCTGTCGTCGTACCCGCCACCGAAACCCAGCTCGGAGCCGCGCTTCATCACTCCACTCTCCCACACGCGATCGATTCCGGCTTGGTTCGGTTTCGGGGGGAGTCAGGGGGCACAATGTGAGGTATGCGCACCCAGACGATCGAACGCACCGACGCCGAAGAACGCGTCGATGACGGGACCGGCAGTGATGTCCCTAGGTACTTCCACTACGTGAAGAAGGACAAGATCGCCGAGAGCGCGGTTATGGGCACCCACGTGGTGGCGTTGTGCGGTGAGGTATTTCCGGTCACCCGGGCCGCCAAGCCGGGCTCGCCGGTCTGTCCAGACTGCAAGCAGATCTACGACAGGCTCAAAAAAGGCTGATCAGCCCGGCGGCTCTGCGGCGGCGGTGTTTTGTTGCGGCGCCCCCGCATCTGTCGTCGCGGTGATGTCGCGGGTGCGTGACAGCAGCCAGTTGCGCAGCCGGTGGGCATGTGTCGCCGGCGCCGGCCATTCTTCCTGGATGGCGGCATTGAGTTCGGCCCCCAGCATGATCGCGAAGCCGCCGATGAACGCGAACAACAGGAACGCGATGGGGGTGGCCAGCGCGCCGTAGGTGTAGCCGGTGCTGGTGATCCACCTCAGGTAAAACCGCAGGCCCAGGGTGGCAATCAGGAACACCGCGATCGCCAGCACGGCGCCGACGACCAGGCGGTGCGTCGGCAGCGGTACCGGCAGCGCCACCCGGTACAGGACGATGACCCCGACCAGCAGTCCCAGAATCAGCGCGGGGTAGTAGCCGTAGCGCAGTATGTTGGCCAAACTGTACGGGATGTGCTCGCTCACCTTGCGCGGGCCCACCACCATCACCGGCGCGGTCGCAACGACGAACACCAGCATCACCACATACAGGAACAGCGCGAAGAATCGCTGCCGCACCGGATGCCGCAGCGGAGTCTGGTCATGAGCCTCGACCACGGCATCGACGTATGCCGAGATCGCCGACGACCCCGCCCATAGCGAGATCACGAACCCCAGCGACACCACCTCGCCACGCGCATTGGTGGTGATGTCGCGGATGGTCGGCTCGATGATCTCGTTGACGACGCTGGAGGAAAAGAAGCTGTGGGCCGTGGAGATGATGGTTTTTTCGATGGCGGGCAGCGTGTCCTGGCCGAACAACGGAGCCACATAGACCAAGCTGCCCAACAATCCCAATAGCAGCGGCGGTAGGGATAGGGCTGACCAAAAACCTGCTTGTGCTGACTCCGAGAAGATCGAGTCGTCCCAGCTCTTGGAGAGCGTCCTGAGACTGATTCGCCAGATGTGGTGGCGGGACGGCTTGGGGCTTAAGTCGCTCATCAAGTCCAGCATTACCCAAGACGGCTCGCGCCGCCGCCATTGCCGCCGGGCGCGTTGGGCGAACTTAGCTCCCGCTAACCTCCAGCACGGCGGCTAACTCAGTCAGTTTCGCCTCATGCTTGTTCGCGTGATGCTGGCAGAAGAGGAGTTCGGCTCCGGAACGCAGCTTGACACGTACCCGGGCTGCTGCGCCGCAGCGGTCGCAGCGGTCAGCTCTGGTCAGCTCGGGACCGGTCAGAGTCGCGTTCATAGCCTCTCCGTTCTCGTGTCTTCACTCTCTCAGACGTTCGGGGTTTTCGCGTTGTTCCCCGTTCGTTATCGGGTGTGTCGTTACTCACGCATTTCTGCCCGAAAATCGGGCAGGGTGGTTATCATGTCCTCCACTCCCGCCCTCCTGGTGCGTCTATGCGGTTCAGCCGAGTGGTCGCGGGCCCGCGATCGCGGTGCGATTCACCCTGAATCGCCGGGCCGGTTCGTCCATCTGTCGACGCTCGAGCAGGTACATCTGCCGGCTAACCGGCTCTACCGCGGGCGCAGTGACCTGGTCTTGCTCTACATCGACCCGGCGGCGCTGGACTCACCGCTGCATTGGGAACCGGGCGTAGCGACGGATCCCGAGTCGGTGCTGTTCCCGCATCTGTATGGCCCGCTGCCGCTGAGAGCTGTCGTGCGAGTCAGCGCTTACCCGCCGGCTCCGGACGGCACCTTCCCGCCGGCGCAACAAGCTCAGGAGTCGACGTAGGCGTCGGCTTCGATCTCCACCAGCAGGTCGGGCGCGATGAGTGCGGAAACCTCGATCATCGTGGTCACGGGCCGGATGTCGCCGAAAACCTGTGCGTGCACCTCCCCGACCTCGCGCCAGCGCGAAATATCCGTCACGTAGATCCGGTACGGACTACGTCGTCGAGTGCTGCGCCCGCCTCTTTGAGCGCAACCTCTATGCCGAAGTTCCGACCGCTTTTGCCCGAGGATTGTGTAGCCGACCTGGGAAATCAGTCGAATCACAGTTCGCGGATGTAGCCACGAATATAGTGTGTCGTTACGACGTTGTGTGATGAGAATGCGTTAGGATAACGGCGTGGCGGCATACTCAGGTTCGATGCACGTAGCCCGGAATCTGCGTGGATACGTGACGAAGTCAGGCGAGCAACGTCTCTACGAGACGATCCTGCTGCGCCGCTCGTTCCGCGACGGGGGCAAGGTGCGCCACCAAACTCTGGCGAACCTGTCCAAGCTCCCGCCGGAGGCGATCGCCGCCATCGAGGCGACGCTCAAGGGGCACACGCTCGTGGCGGCCGGCAGCGAGTTCAGCAAGACGCGGTCGCTGCCGCACGGTGATGTCGCAGCGGTGGCGGCGATGGCGGGCAAGCTCAAGCTGGCCGCACTGCTAGGCCCGCCATGCCGGGCCCGCGACATTGCTGTCGCGTTGATCATCTCGCGGGTGGTGCGGCCAAAATCGAAGCTATCCACCCTGGGCTGGTGGTCTGATACCACCCTCGGGGTCGACCTGGGTGTGGCCGACGCATCCACCGATGAGATCTACGCGGCGATGGACTGGCTTGTCAGCCGCCAGGAGACGATCGAAAGAAGCTGGCCGCAAAGCATCTCGCGGAGTCGGTGAACCCGGGCCGGATGGCGTTGTTCGACCTGAGTTCCTCGTGGGTGACCGGGCGCTGCTGCGAGCTGGCCGCACACGGCTATTCCCGCGACGGCAAGAAAGGGTGCCAGCAGATCGAATACGGTGTGCTCACCGACCCCGACGGGCGCCCGGTCGCGGTGCGGGTGTTCGCGGGCAACACCAGCGACCCGAGCGCGTTCACCCAGATCGTTGAGGTGATCAAAGACAAGCTCGCCATCCAGCGGCTGATCCTGGTCGGTGACCGCGGCATGATCACCGGCGCGCGCATCGACAAGCTGCGCGAACTCAACGACACCCCCGACGACGCAGCGTGTTTCGACTGGATCACCGCGCTGCGCGCCCCGTCGATCGCCAAACTCGCTCGCGACGACGGGCCGCTGCAGATGAGCCTGTTCGACCAGCAAGACCTCGCCGAGATCACCCACCCCGACTACCCCGGCGAACGGCTGATCGCCTGCCGCAACCCAGCACTGGCCGCCGAACGCGCCCGCAAGCGCCAAGACCTGCTGGCCGCCACCGACAAGGAGCTGGCCCACATCGCCGAACGCGTCACCAAGGGCACCCTGTCCGGCGCCGACAAGATCGGCATCGAGGTCGGTAGGGTCAGCGGAAAATTCAAGGTGGGCAAACACTTCCACCTCACCATCACCGACACCGCCTTCACCTACCACCGCGACCAGGCCGCCATCGACGCCGAAGCGGCCCTCGACGGCATCTATGTCCTGCGCACTAGCGTCGACGCCCAGGCCCTCGACCCCGCCGCCATAGTCGAAAGCTACAAGAAACTCGCCAACGTCGAACGCGACTTCCGCATCATCAAATCCGACGACCTCGACCTGCGGCCCATCCACCACCGCCTCCAAGACCGGGTCAAAGCCCACATGCTCATCTGCATGCTCGCCTGCTACCTCACCTGGCATCTACGCAAGGCCTGGGCACCGTTGACCTTCACCGACCAAGCACCCCCACAACGGGACAACCCCGTAGCCCCCGCACGCCGCTCCGCCACCGCCCAAGCCAAGGCCTCCACCAAACACGATGACGACGGCAACCCGGTCGGCAGCTTCCGCGACCTGCTCACACACCTGGGCACCCTCACCCGCGACCGGATCCGCTACCACGACACCGACATCGAAATCGACAAGCTCACCGACCCCACCCCCCACCAGCGCCGCGCCTTCGACCTTATCGAGGCCCCCATCCCACTGACCATCGCCGCGTAGCCACAACAACCACCCACCAAAACCAACAAACCCCCAGGTCAAACCGCGGATTCGCCTATCAGAACAACCTTAACTTCGGTCTATGCGGCGCAAAGCATCCCTGGTCTGGGCGGCGATATCACCGGCCGGCCCTGCTCCGGTCGTTCCGGCCACCCCCACGTGGGGCCCGACACGCATGGCTCGCGCGTAACCGACGGCCGGTTCGAAGGTGGATTCGGACGAGATGACGTTGCGGCCGTCGACGGAGTCCGAATTTATTGCGCCGCAGGGGATTCAAGTGCAATTCCGTGCATTCAGCCTACGACGACGCCGCGCCAGGAGCTGTATTACGACCCGAGCGGGACGCTGGAGCGACCCGGGCCCGGTTGCTCGCTAGGGCTCAGTCCAGGTAGTCGCGCAGGACTTGCGAACGGCTGGGGTGGCGGAGCTTCGACATCGTCTTGGACTCGATCTGGCGGATGCGCTCACGGGTGACGCCGTAGACCTGGCCGATCTCGTCGAGGGTGCGTGGCTGGCCGTCGGTGAGGCCGAAGCGCAGCCGTACCACGCCGGCCTCGCGCTCGGACAGCGTGTCCAGCACCGACTGCAGCTGGTCTTGCAGCAGCGTGAACGACACCGCATCGACGGCCACCACCGCTTCGCTGTCTTCGATGAAGTCGCCCAGCTGGCTGTCGCCCTCGTCACCGATGGTCTGGTCCAACGAGATCGGCTCACGGGCGTACTGCTGAATCTCCAGCACCTTCTCCGGTGTGATGTCCATCTCCTTGGCCAGCTCCTCAGGCGTGGGCTCGCGGCCCAGGTCCTGCAGCAGCTCGCGCTGGATGCGGCCCAGCTTGTTGATCACCTCGACCATGTGTACCGGTATGCGGATGGTGCGTGCCTGGTCGGCCATGGCGCGAGTGATGGCCTGGCGAATCCACCATGTCGCGTACGTGGAGAACTTGTACCCCTTGGTGTAGTCGAACTTCTCGACCGCGCGGATCAGGCCGAGGTTTCCTTCCTGGATCAGGTCGAGAAACGCCATCCCTCGTCCGGTGTAGCGCTTGGCGAGCGAGACCACCAGCCGCAAGTTGGCTTCCAGCAGATGGTTTTTCGCGCGATCGCCGTCGCGGCAAATCCACATCATGTCGCGCCGTTGGGCGGCGGGTAGCTTCTCGCCACGTTCGGCCAGCTCGCTCATCAGCTGCGTCGCGTAGAGGCCGGCCTCGATGCGCTTTGCCAGCTCGACCTCTTCCTCGGCGTTGAGCAGCGCCACCTTGCCGATCTGCTTGAGGTAGGCGCGAACCGAGTCCGCGGATGCGGTGAGTTCGGCGTCCTTGCGCGCCTGCCGGAGCGCTTCCGACTCGTCCTCGTCCCACACGAAATCGCCTGAGGCCTTGTCCTTTTCGGTGGGCTCGGCGATCTCCTCGTCGTCCTCGGCGGCAGTCTCGCCGGTCGCTGCTTCAGCGGCGGCCTCGATCTCCTCGCCGTCAGGCAGCTCGACCTCGTCCTCGGCGTCGGGCGCCACGTCTTCCAGGTCGTCGAGGCTGAGGTCGGCGGCGTCGATGTCGAGATCCTCACCGGGATCAACGTCGAGGTCCGGTTCGACGTCGAGATCCTCGACAGCGTCCAGGGTTACCTCGGGATCTATCGAGGCGTCGGGGCCGTCGGCGGGCGCCGACGCTTTGGCCTTCGTCGCGTGGCCGCGCGCGGAAGGTGCCGTTGCAGCCCCACGTTTGGCCGCCGCGCGGGCCTTCTTCGGTGTGGCGCTTTTCGCGGCGTGGTGGGTGGTCCCGGACGTCGCAGCGGACTTAGCGGCCCGGGCCGTCGTCTTGGCGGCCCGCTTTGCGGGGGTGGAGCCGTTGGCGGGCTTCGCCGCCGTTCGCCTAGCGCCGGCTTTGCCCGGGGACCCGGCAGACTTCGTGGCGGTGCGTTTCACCGGCTCATCGGTCGCCGAGCTTGCCTTGGTCGCTGCCACATACACCCCTTCGGTTGGGCTCACTTCCGGCGGGTTTGGGCATGGGTAAACCGAAAGTGTCTGCTATGTCGAATGTCGGCGTTGATATCAGCGTGAGTACTCGCGCGCTATCGTCGGGCGGCCGCCGGTGACCATTGTAACGACAGTGCGGACCCATACTGCGCGAGCGGGGAAAATTCAATGCATGACATTTGTGGTAGATGCCATCGCAGCACCGACTATCCCGGCAGTGTTCTGCAGCGCCGCGGGAACCACAGGGGTGCGGTTTTCAAGCAGCGGCACCCATTTGTCGGCCTTGCGGCTGATGCCGCCACCAGCGATAAACAGGTCGGGCCAGATCGCGTTCTCGATGGCGACCAGCACCCTTGTCACCTGCTTGGCCCACTTCGGGTAGCTCCAGTCGAACTTCTCTTTGACCGACGACGCCGCCCGTTGCTCAGCTTCCTTACCCCCGACCTCGAGATGCCCGAACTCGGTGTTGGGGATCAGTGTCCCGTTGTGGATGAGTGCAGACCCAATTCCGGTGCCGAATGTCAGCAGGACGACCAAGCCGGCGTTGTTCTTGCCCGCCCCATACCGTTCTTCAGCAAGCCCGGCCGCGTCGGCGTCGTTGAGAATCGTCACATCCTGACCGTCCAGCTCGGCGCTGATGATGTCGCGGGCGTTGGTCCCGATCCAGGACTTGTCCACGTTTGCCGCGGTTCGAACGACGCCGTGGGTGACGACACCGGGATAGGTCACCCCGAGGGGGCCGGTCCAGCCGAATCCGTTGACGACCTCGGCGATGGTCTTGGCAACCGCCGACGGGGTGGCCGGTTGCGGGGTAAGCAGCTTGATCCGCTCGCCGATCAACTGTCCGGTGTTCAGGTCGACGATTCCGCCCTTGATGCCGCTGCCGCCGACGTCGATGCCGAATCCGCGACGTTGCGACGTGGCGCCCGCCGTGCCGGTGTCGGGGTCAGACGATTCCGCGGTCGAGTCGGCGGCTGTCATCGAAATCTCCTCGGCGAGACTTGGGTGTCCGCTCACCTTAGCTCGGGGCACCGCGCGGAGCCGGCGACGACCCCGGCGGAGAAGACTGTGATGCGATAGACCGGTGACTCGACCTGACAACGGGCCCGCGCAGCTGCGTTCGGTCGCCGAAACGCTAGCCGCCGAGGCCGCCGAGTTCGTGCGCTGTCGCCGCGCCGAGGTGTTCGGCGCCTGCGCGGGCGGCCCCGGCGGCGGCGCGGTGCGCTCGAAGACCACCCCCACCGACCCGGTAACCGTGGTCGATACCGATACGGAACGGCTGTTGCGTGATCGGTTGGCTCAGCTTCGGCCCGGCGACCCGATTCTCGGCGAAGAGGGCGGCGGGCCCGTCGACCCGACGGCAACGTCGGCTGGCGCGGTCACCTGGGTGCTGGATCCGATCGACGGCACGGTGAATTTCGTCTACGGCATTCCCGCCTACGCGGTGTCGGTCGGGGCCCAGGTGGACGGCGTGTCGGTGGCCGGCGCGGTCGCTGACGTCGTCGCCGGCAGGCTGTACTCGGCGGCACGCGGTCTCGGGGCGCATGTCACCGACGAGCAGGGGAGACACGCGTTGCGCTGCAATGCCGTCGAAGACCTGTCGATGGCGTTGCTGGGCACCGGGTTCGGGTACTCGCAGCGGCGCCGCGCGACTCAGGCGGAGCTGTTGGCCCGGATGCTGCCGGTGGTCCGCGACGTGCGGCGCATCGGCTCCGCGGCACTCGATTTGTGCATGGTCGCGGCGGGCCGGTTGGACGCCTACTACGAGCACGGACTGCAGCTGTGGGATTGTGCGGCTGGTGCGCTGATCGCTTCCGAGTCGGGGGCCCGCGTGCTGTTGCCCGCGTGGGACGAAGACCGCGCAGGATTGGTGGTCGCTGCGGCGCCAGGAATCGCCGACGATCTGTTGGCGGCCCTCGGGCAAGTGAACGGTCTGGACCCGATCCTCGACTAAGCCGGGTCAATCAGCAGCTGCTGGAGTGAATCTTCGACAGCAGCGCGGGATCTGACGGTTCGGTGGCACCGGGACGCAGGGTCGCGAGGACGGCGTCGATGTTGTCGTTATGCGCCAAAGCGGTGAAGTCCGTGCCGAGCGCAAGGTCGACGGAGTCGTCGGAGCGGTTGTCGCGGAACAGTTCGGTGCACGGCGCCACCAGCCACACGGCGGCGGCAGTGGCCTGTCCTGCCGTGCCGAAGCGGATCTGGCCTTGGCAATTCAGGCGGGTGTTGGCATAGATCGGGTCATTGGCAGCGGATGGCTGCGCGAATCCCAGGTCCTGTAGCGCGCCGGCAATGTCGGCAGCCTGACCGCCCCGGCCACTGGCGTTGAGGACTCGGACCTTGGTGTCGCCGAGTTTGGCGGGCGCGACGTCCGTCATCTCCGACCGCGACACCTGCTCACCGAGTTTTGTCGGTGGCGAACCCGCGGGTTGCGGGGGTGGGTTGCACACTGCGGCCTCTCGAACATCCGCCGGTCGCGTCAGCGCCACAGTCCACACCACGCCCGTCACCAGCGCCAGGAACACCACGACGACGATGGCGGGCCGGGGATTGCGTCGCCGAAACGGCCGGCCGTGCTTGTCGAAGGCGGTACCCTCGGTGATTTGTGCGACCACACGTGCACTCTAGTCGACGTCGAATGCGCCTCAGATGCATCGTTGTCGCACGCCAAACGCACTGTTTGGAGCAGAATACAAGGGTCAATACTAGGATGTGACGCAAATCACACTTGAATGGGCCGAGATCCGGGCACGAATCGTTTGGTGGATGCGTTCGACGCTGGTACAAAGCGTTGCTTGAAGTGATGAGGGCATGTGAGGGGATAGGGCGATGCCTACCGACTATGACGCTCCGCGGCGCACCGAGGCCGACGATGTCTCAGAGGATTCGCTGGAGGAGCTGAAGGCACGACGGAACGAGGCGGCGTCGGCGGTGGTTGATGTGGACGAATCCGAATCCGCCGAGTCTTTCGAGCTGCCCGGCGCCGACTTGTCTGGTGAAGAGCTCTCGGTCCGCGTGATTCCAAAGCAGGCTGACGAATTCACCTGCTCGAGCTGCTTTTTGGTGCAACACCGCAGCCGGCTGGCCAGCGAGAAGAACGGCGTAATGATCTGTACCGACTGCGCGGCCTGATAGCCGCACTCAGCTTGTCAGGGCCGACAGCACCCGCTTCGGGTGACGGCAGCTCACCAGCCAGTACGGCGTCGGATCGTCGGGATCGTCGAGGACGATCAGGACCATCGGACCGACCCAGGCCCGGTGGAGCACATAGGCAGCCGGGTCGAGTTGGCGGCCCAGCGCCGCGGACTTGGCCGTGCGCGGGATCTCGGCGGACCGGGCGATGGCTGTGACGGGCAGATGCGCCGCGCCGGCCCAAAGTTCGACTGCGCGCTCGCCTTCCGAGCCTACGGTCACCCGGATCTCGATGCGGCCCAGCCACAGCAGGGTCGCTGCCGCAACGATGAACAGCGTCGCGAACGGCAGCCAGTCGGGCAGGGCCCGAACACCCATGTTCACTTCGAACGCGATGAGGGCCGAAAGCGCGAAACCCGGGGGCCACCACCACCATGGCACCCACAGTCGTTCGCGATATCGCACGTTATGCGGTGCGACATGGGTACCAAACATCCGGTCAAGGGTAGTCTGTGGCCCCGTGTCGACCACGCTGGCCGTTGTCCGCCTCGACCCCGGGCTTCCAGTGCCCACCCGCGCTCACGAGGGCGACGCCGGGGTGGATCTATACAGCGCAGAAGACGTCGAGCTGGCACCCGGGCAACGTGCACTGGTGGCGACCGGCCTCGCGGTCGCCATTCCGTTCGGGATGGTCGGCCTCGTGCACCCGCGCTCGGGATTGGCTTCGCGGGTGGGACTTTCGATCGTCAACAGCCCGGGGACCATCGATGCGGGCTATCGTGGCGAGATCAAGGTCGCCCTGATCAACCTCGACCCGGACACTCCGATCGTGGTACATCGGGGCGACCGGATCGCCCAGTTGCTGGTGCAGCGGGTCGAGCTGATGGAGCTGGTTGAGGTCTCGTCGTTCGACGAGGCGGGGCTGGCCGAAACAACCCGTGGCGATGGGGGTCACGGTTCCTCCGGCGGACATGCGAGTTTGTGATGGCATTCGGTAGACGCAAGGGCGACAGGCAAAACGGTTCCGTCGAGCCGGCGGACGAACACCCCGAACCGGAGGTCCAAGCGGAAGCCGGCTCCGAGCAAGGTGACGAGCTGGAAGAACTGGAGGGACCCTTCGACATCGACGACTTCGACGACCCCTCGGTCGCCGAGCTGGCTCGACTTGATCTGGGTTCGGTGCTGATCCCCATGCCGGCGGGGGGGCAGTTACAGGTCGAGCTGACCGAGTCCGGGGTTCCCAACGCGGTGTGGGTCGTCACACCCAACGGTCGATTCACCATCGCGGCCTACGCCGCACCCAAGACCGGCGGCCTGTGGCGTGAGGTGGCCGGTGAACTCGCCGAATCGCTGCGCAGGGACTCGGCCAAGGTCTCTATCAGGGACGGCAAGTGGGGTCGTGAGGTGCTTGGCACCGCCGCCGGTGTGGTGCGTTTCATCGGCGTGGATGGCTACCGCTGGATGGTCCGCTGCGTGGTCAACGGTCCCCACGAAACCATCGACGCGCTGACCGAGGAGGCTCGGGCAGCGTTGGCGGACACCGTGGTTCGCCGCGGCGCTACACCGCTGCCGGTGCGGACGCCGTTGCCGGTGCAGCTGCCCGAGCCGATGGTGGAACAGCTGCGCGAGGCCGCGGCCGCCCAACATGCCGAGGCGCAACTGGGGGAACGCCCCCAGAGGGAGGTGCCCCCACCCGCTAGTGGGGGACAGGCCAGCCAGCCGACCCCACGACGCGGCGCCGAAGGTTCGGCGATGCAGCAGCTGCGCAGCACAACCGGCGGAAACTAGGGGGTTTTGCGGCTCCAGGCGTCAGACAGGGCGGCCAGGCAGGCAGCGCCCAGCGCGGCGGTGTCGGTGCCGATCTGATCGAGCGTCACCGTCCGCAGCGCCGCGCGCGGCGCGGCATTCACCCAATCGACGCCGACCTGCAGGGGATGAATTGGATCGTCGACGGCCGCGACGACCCCCAACGGCGCGGCCAGCCGCCTCAGTTGGGCGCGGCTTGGGGCAATATAGGCCGCCGCTTCCTCCATCGCGTCGGGAAGCTGCGGCCACTGAACCCGCCACGACCGGGCCAGTTCGTCGGCTAACCAGCGCGGACTGGACTCCCGCATGTGCGTCGTCGTCGCCGCCAGGCCGTCGCGGCGCAACTGGGAAGCCGAATGTCGTGCCGCATGAGCCGCCGGGGCTGATCCGGGCGCTCCGGTCCACGCAGGTAGCGCGGCCAGGACGGCGACCGTGCGATCGGGATGGGCCAGTGCCCACGCGGCGGCCACCGCGGCGCCGATCGACACGCCGCCGACGCAGATCGAATCTGCGCAAGCGGCGTCATCCAGGGCGGCCACGTAGCCCTCAATCAGATGATCCGGCCGTGGCGGCGGCGTCACCAGCATCGCTCCCACCTCTTGCAAGGCGCCGGAAAATGCCCGGTAGACGTAGTCGTCGTCGGATCCCGTTCCGGGCAACAACACGGTTGTGATACCGCGCAAATCGACAGGCACACCTCGATAGTGCCCGGCGTTTTGAGGTCCTCCAAGATCGGTGGTTTCATCTGTGTGGCGCCCGGGAACCAACGGGTCTACGGTGACCGTTGGCATAGATGGAACGCGCCGATAGCCAGTGAGCTTCCGACAACGATCTGAAGTGGCAGGAGGGGCCATGGGGGCCCAAAGTTATCTGCGCCGGCTCACCCGTCGGTTGACGGAGGACCCGGAGCAACGCGACGTCGAGGAGCTGTCCGACGAGGTCGTCAATACCGGCGCGCAGCGTGCCATCGACTGCGAGCGTGGCCAGGAGGTGACGATGGTTGGCACCTTGCGCAGCGTCGAAACCAACGGCAAGGGTTGCTCCGGCGGGGTTCGCGCCGAATTCTTCGACGGTAGCGACACAGTCACGCTGGTGTGGTTGGGGCAACGCCGGATCCCCGGCATCGACTCCGGCCGGACGCTGCGGGTCCGGGGCCGGCTGGGCAAGCTAGAGAACGGGACCAAGGCCATCTACAACCCGCATTACGAAATTCAGCGGTGATCGCCTCGAAGACCGGGCCCCCCGGTATCTCGTGAACGCCAACCGAGTCAGCGCCGAGCGGCTGCTGGCACAGGCCGGCGGGGTGAGCGGCCTCGTCTACTCATCGCTGCCGGTGATGACTTTCGTGATCGCGTCCAGTGCCGCCGGCTTACTGCCCGCGATCACGTCTGCGGTGGGGATCGCCGGGATGGTCTTGTTGTGGCGGCTAATTCGACGGGAGTCTGTCCAGCCGGCGGTTGCCGGATTCTTCGGGGTCGCGGTGTGCGCGCTGATCGCCTACGCCGTGGGGGAGTCGAGGGGCTACTTCCTGGTGGGCATCTGGATGTCGTTGGTGTGGGCGGTGGTCTTCGCGTTGTCGGTCTTGATCCGCCGACCCGTGGTCGGTTACCTGTGGAGCTGGGCCAGCGGGCGTGATCGCGGCTGGCGCGTCGTGCCCCGGGCCGTATTCGTGTTCGACATCGCCACGCTCGGCTGGACGCTGGTGTTCAGCGCCCGGTTCGTTGTCCAACGGCTGCTCTACGACGCCGATTTGACCGGCTGGCTGGGGGTGGCGCGGATCGGGATGGGCTGGCCGCTGACCGCGATCGCCGCGCTGGCGACCTACTGGGCGGTCAAGGCCGCCCAGCGGGCCCTGCCTGCGCCCCATGACGCCGCAGCTGCGACGGGCGACGCTGACCTCAACACTGACACCGGCCGCGAGTAGTTCTGGCGGCTGGGACCGATTGCCCGATTCCTTGCTCGCGCCGTTCCGGCGCTCGCCGTCGTCGGGCTGGGACCGATTGCCCGATTCCTTGCTCGCGCCGTTCCGGCGCTCGCCGTCGTCGGGCTAGGACCGATTGCCCGATTCCTTGCTCGCGCCGTTCCGGCGCTCGCCGTCGTCGGGCTAGGTTGCCGGCAACAGCAGCTGACGCAGCTCCTCCTCGACCTCGGTGACCGCGACGAAGAGCAACTCGTCGCCACCTTCCAGCGGCTCATCGGCCTCCGGCACGATGACTCGCGGCCCACGCAGGATCGTCACCAGCGCGGCATCCCGGGGCAGCTGCAGTTTGCGCACCGGCTTGCCGCCCCACGGCGTGTCGTCGGGCAGGGTGATTTCGACCAAGTTGGCCTGACCCCGGCGGAATTCGATCAGTCGCACCAGGTCGCCGACGGCGACGGCCTCCTCGATCAGGGACGCCAGCATGCGCGGCGTGGATACGGCCACGTCGACCCCCCAGGCGTCGGTGAACAGCCACTCGTTGCGGGGATCGTTGACCCGGGCTACCACTCGCGGGACCGCGAATTCGGTCTTGGCCAGCAGGCTGAGCACCACGTTGACCTTGTCGTCGCCGGTGGCGGCGACCACGACGTCAAAGTCCTCGAGGTGGATGGACTCCAGCAGGCTCAGCTCGCAGGCATCGCCCAGTCGCCAATGTGCGGTCGGTATGGCGTCGGCTTCAAGGTGCTCGGGGTTGCGTTCGATCAGGGTGATTTCGTGTCCGTTTTCGACGAGTTCGCGGGTGACCGAGCGGCCGACCGCGCCCGCTCCGGCGACAGCTACCTTCATGTGCGCCACTCCTTCACCCCGGCTTCGCCGGCGTCTTCGTGCCGCGCTTCATTTGCGGCCAGGTCCTGTCTCGAGGTCCTCACTGGGCGGCAACGCCGCGATGGCGACCGCCTCGGCGGCGCGACCGGATATCGCGGCGACGTAGACCTGATCGCCGGCCTGCAGGACCGTCTTGGGTTCGGGTAACACACCGGTCCCGAAGCGGATCAAGAACGCAATCCGGGCGCCGGTGGCCTGCTCCAGGTCGGTGGCCCGATGCCCCGCCCAATCCTCGTGCAAGACGACCTCGCAGACGGCGACGGTACCGGTCGGATCGCGCCACTTGGCGGTCTCGGTCTCCTTGAGCAGGGCATTGAGCAGGCGGTCGGTGGTCCAGGGCACGGTGGCGATCGTGGGGATGCCGAGGCGCTCGTAGACCTCCGCGCGCTTGGCATCGTAAATTCGTGCGACGACGCGCTTCACCCCAAAGGTCTCCCGGGCCAACCGTGCCGAGATGATGTTGGAATTGTCGCCGGAGGACACCGCGGCGAACGCGTCGGCCTCCTCGATGCCCGCCCGCAGCAGCACGTCTCGGTCGAATCCCTGACCCAGCACCCGCTCGCCCGCGAACTCCGGGCTGAGCCGATTGAAAGCCGTGCTGTCGCGGTCGATGACCGCGACATCGTGGCCGATCCGGGACAGTCCATCGGCTACCGATGAACCCACCCGGCCGCACCCCATCACTACCACTCGCACCTGAGATCCTCTCGGCTGCGTCCCTGCGCGTCCCGTTCACTCGGCAATCCCCGTTGGCCAGCCGATTTCGGTCCGGAACATTCCCGCCTAGGGAACGCTACCGCCAAAGCCGCGGGGGCTTACTCTTGGCTCTCGTGTCCAAACTTTCAACCGCTGCGCGCAGGCTGCTGATCGGCAGGCCATTTCGCAGCGACCGGCTGAGTCACACGCTGCTGCCCAAGCGGATCGCCTTGCCGGTGTTCGCCTCAGACGCGATGTCGTCGGTTGCCTACGCTCCCGAGGAGATCTTCCTGGTGCTCTCGGTGGCCGGCCTGGCTGCCTACTCGATGGCGCCGTGGATAGGCCTGGCGGTCGCCGCGGTCTTACTCGTCGTTGTGTCCAGCTACCGGCAGAACGTGCATGCCTACCCCTCCGGCGGCGGTGACTACGAGGTCGTCACCACCAACCTGGGGGACACCGCCGGCCTCGTGGTTGCCAGTGCGCTGATGGTGGATTACGTTCTCACCGTTGCGGTTTCGATAGCTTCGGCGATGTCGAACATCGGCTCTGTGAGCCCGTTCGTGTACGAACACAAGGTGTTGTGTGCGGTCGGCGCGATCGTGCTGATCATGGCGATGAACCTGCGCGGGGTCCGCGAATCCGGAGTGGCGTTCGCCATCCCGACCTATGCCTTCATCGCCGGAATCGGCACGATGCTCGGTTGGGGGCTGTTCCGGATTTTCGTGTTGGGAAATCCGGTGCGCGCCGAGTCCGCGGGTTTCGAAATGCACGCCGAACACGGCACGGTCGTCGGATTCGCGCTGGTGTTCCTGGTGGCGCGCTCGTTCTCCTCGGGGTGCGCGGCGCTGACCGGTGTCGAGGCGATCAGCAACGGGGTGCCGGCGTTCCAGAAGCCCAAGTCGCGTAACGCGGCGACCACGTTGTTGATGCTGGGCATCATCGCGGTGAGCATGTTCATGGGCATGATCGTGCTGGCCATCAAGACAGGGGTCCAAGTTGTCGACGATCCCGACACGCAGCTGACGGGCGCCCCGCCGGGCTATCAACAGAAGACGCTGGTCGCGCAGCTGGCGCAGGCCGTGTTCGGCGGCTTTCACCTCGGGTTCTTGCTGATCGCCGGGGTGACCGCGCTGATCCTGGTGCTAGCCGCCAATACCGCCTTCAACGGCTTCCCGGTGCTCGGCTCGGTGTTAGCGCAGCACAGCTACCTCCCCCGCCAACTGCACACCCGCGGGGACCGGCTGGCGTTCTCCAACGGGATCCTGTTCCTGTCGGCCTCGGCGATCGGGGCGGTTGTCGCGTTCCGCGCCGAGCTGTCCGCCCTGATCCAGCTGTACATCGTGGGCGTGTTCATCTCGTTCACGCTGAGCCAGATCGGCATGGTCCGGCACTGGACCCGGTTGCTTCGCACCGAGACCGATCCTTCGGCGCGCCGCAGGATGATCCGCTCGCGGGTGGTGAACACGGTCGGCTTGCTGTCCACCGGCACGGTCCTATTCATCGTGCTGATCACGAAGTTCCTTGTGGGGGCGTGGATCGCGATTGTCGCTATGGGCGCGCTGTTCATCATGATGAAGCTGATCCACAAGCACTATGACAGCGTCAACCAGGAACTGGCGGAACAGGCCGCGGCAGAGGAATACCAGATGGTTTTGCCCAGCCGCAATCACGCCGTCGTGCTGGTGTCGAAGTTGCACCTGCCGACACGGCGGGCACTGGCCTATGCGCGAGCGACCCGTCCCGACGTGCTTGAGGCTGTCACGGTCAGCGTCGACGACGCGGAAACCAGGGAGTTGGTGCACCAATGGGAGGAGAGTGACATCAGCGTGCCGCTAAAGGTCATCGCCTCGCCGTACCGGGAGATCACCCGTCCGGTGCTCGATTACGTCAAACGGGTCAGCAAGGAGTCTCCGCGCACCGTGGTGACGGTGTTCATCCCGGAGTATGTGGTGGGCCGCTGGTGGGAGCAGTTGCTGCACAACCAGAGCGCGCTGCGCCTCAAGGGCCGCCTGCTGTTCATGCCCGGGGTGATGGTGACTTCGGTTCCCTGGCAACTGACTTCGTCTGAGCGGGTCAAGACTCTGCAGCCGCATGTGGCTCCGGGTGACGCCCGCCGGGGAATATTCGATTGACCCGCGCCGACGACGATGCAGAGCGAAGCGATGAAGAGGAGCGGCGCGATTGACCCGCGCCGACGACGATGCAGAGCGAAGCGATGAAGAGGAGCGGCGCGATTGACCCGCGCCGACGACGATGCAGAGCGAAGCGATGAAGAGGAGCGGCGCGATTGACCCGCGCCGACGACGATGCAGAGCGAAGCGATGAAGAGGAGCGGCGCGATTGACCAGAGAATCCGCGGGCCGGGAGCTGACGGTGGTCACCGGCGCCCCCGCGAACGGCGGCAGCTGCGTAGCGCACGACGAGGGCCGGGTGATCTTCGTCCGCTATGCGTTGCCCGGCGAACGGGTTCGGGTGCGGGTCACCGCCGATTGTGGTTCGTATTGGCACGCAGAGGCCTTCGAGATTGTCGACGCGTCGGCCGACCGGATCGCGTCGCTGTGCCCGATCGCCGGGGTAGACGGCGCAGGGTGTTGCGACCTGGCGTTCGCGGCCCCCGAGCCGGCCCGCGCGCTCAAAGCTCAAGTTGTGGCCAATCAGCTGGCGCGGCTGGGCGGACACCACTGGTCCGGTGAGGCTGAACCGCTTTCGGATGGCGGCCCCACGGGCTGGCGCACCCGGGTCCGGCTCGAGGTCGGGACAGACGGTCGCCCGGGTTTCCACCGCTACCACAGCGACGAGCTGGTGACCGACCTGCGTTGCGGGCAGTTGCCCGCCGGCATGTTGGATGGACTCGCAGCGTCCGATTGGCCGCCGGGCGCGAAGCTGCACGTGGCCGTCGACGACGACGGGCGGCGCCATGTGGTGCGCAGCCTGAGGCAGGGCCGGCGCACCGCGACCACGGTGGTGGAGGGAAACTACCAGGCGGCGCAACGGGTGGGTGGGCGCAGCTGGCGGGTCCCGGTGACCGCCTTCTGGCAGGCACACCGCGAAGCGGCGGAGGTCTACAGCAGACTGATCGCCGACTGGGCACAACCGGCCGCCGGCATGACCGCCTGGGACCTCTACGGCGGCGCGGGGGTTTTCGCCGCGGTGCTCGGTGAGGCGGTAGGGGAGTCGGGGCGCGTGCTGACGGTCGACACCTCGCGCGGGTCATCGGGGGCCGCGCGTGCCGCGCTCATCGACATGCCGCAAGTGGACGTCGTCACCGATTCGGTGCGGCGCGCGCTGTTGGCGCAACAAGCCGAAGCCTCGAGAGCTCATGTCGCGGTGCTGGATCCGCCGCGATCCGGGGCCGGGCGCGACGTCATCGACCTACTCGCCGCGGTCGGGGTACCACGGGTGGTGCATATCGGTTGTGAGGCAGCGTCTTTCGCTCGCGATATCGGACTCTACGTCGGCCGCGGTTACGCCGTCGAGAAGATCAGGGTCTTCGATGCCTTCCCGTTGACCCATCACACCGAGTGCGTCGCGCTGCTGGCCCGTTGATCGCCGCTGCGGCGCCTGCCCCTCAGCTCAACACGAAGTAACGCAGCCACAGGTAGACCGCGGTGAGCGCGAGCGAGATCGCGGTGACCACCAAGCCCTTGCGGGTGAATTCCCAGAATGAGATGGGAGCGCCGGCGCGCCGGGCGATTCCGAGCATGACGACGTTGGCGCTGGCCCCGACGGCGGTCAGGTTGCCGCCCAGATCGGCGCCCAGCGCCAGCGCCCACCACAGCGTGTCGGGGTCGACGTGGCCCGGCATGACCGCGACCAGCTCGGTGACGATCGGTGACATCGTGGCGACGTAGGGAATGTTGTCGATGATGCCGGACACCGGAGCCGAGACGCCGAGGATGAGCAGCACCGTGAGCAACCCGTTGCCGCCCGTCACCTCGGTCGCTGCCCGCGCCAGCTTGTCGACGACACCGGTCTTCACCAAGGCCCCGACCATGATGAACAGGCCGGCGAAAAACAGCAGCGTCTCCCACTCGACGCTGGACAGGTACTCGGAACGCGGCAGCCCGGAGATCACGATGAGGACGCCGGCGCCCAGCAGCGCCACCGCGGACGGCTCGATGTGCAGCACCGGATGGGCGACGAATCCGGTGAATACCAACACCAGCACGACGCCGCACTTGATCAGCAGCCCGGGATCGCGGATGGCCTCGCGCTCTTCGAGCGACATCACGTCGGCGACTCGCTCGGGGTCGACGGAGCAGGTGCCGACCAGGCGCGGTAGGAGTGCGACGAGCACAGCGACGACGATAACGATGATCGGTGCCATGTGGACGAGAAAGTCGTTGAACGTCAACCCCGCGCGGCTGGCGATGATGATGTTGGGCGGGTCGCCGA
Organism: Mycobacterium lacus; assembly: GCF_010731535.1. Lineage (NCBI taxonomy): Bacteria > Bacillati > Actinomycetota > Actinomycetes > Mycobacteriales > Mycobacteriaceae > Mycobacterium > Mycobacterium lacus. Next base: position 2,790,904 of record NZ_AP022581.1, on the reverse strand, counting down.
CCAACGTCGCCGCGCCCCCGATGTTGGAGGCGAACACTTCGGCCATCAAGAACGGCGCCGCGTTGATAGCCAGCCGGTCACACACGAGCAGCGTGACCGGGGCGATCAACAACACGGTGGTCACGTTGTCCAGCAAGGCCGATCCGACCGCCATCACCAGCACCAGCAGGATCATGATGCGCAACGGGGAGCCGCCGGCGCGTTTGGTGGCCCAGATCGCGACGTATTCGAACACCCCGGTTTGCCGCAGCACGCCGACGATGATCATCATGCCCAGCAGCAAAAAGACGACGTCCCAATCGATTCCGGTCTCGTGGGAGTAGAACACGTCGTGGGTGCTGACGATCCCGGTGGCGACCATGATCGCCGCGCCCCCGAGCGCCGCCAGGGTCTTGTTGACCCGATCGCCGGCGATGAGCACATAGCTGACTACGAACACCGCGATCGCGATGACGCTCACGGGCTGTCCTTTCGAATCTTCAAGAGGCTCATCGTCGTTATGTGCAACGGTCAGCTCAGCACGAAGTAGCGCAACCAGAGATAGATCGCGCCGACCGCGAGGGACATCACCGTGACCACCGCGCCCTTGCTGGTGAATTCCCTGAAGGAAATGGGATTGTCCGCGCGCCCGGCGATACCGAGGATGACGACGTTGGCGCTGGCCCCGACGGCGGTGAGGTTGCCGCCGAAGTCGGTGCCGAGGGCAAGTGCCCACCACAGCACCTGCGGGTTGATGTGGTCCACCAGGGATGGTGCCAGCTCGGCGACGATGGGCGCCATTGTCGCGGCGTACGGGACGTTGTTGACGACGCCACTGATCACCAATGACGCCGCGAGGATCACCATCGTCGCCAACAACGTGTTGCCGCCGGTCGCGGTCACGGCCAGCCGTGCGAGCTGTTTGACGACGCCGGTCTGCACCAACGCCCCGACCATGATGAACAGGCCGGCGAAGAACAGCAGCGTGTCCCACTCGACACTGGACAGGTAATCGGATCGGTGCAGCCCCGAGACCGTGATCAGAATGCCGGCCCCGAGCAGCGCCACGATGGCGGGCTCCATGTGCACCTGCGCGTGGGCGATGAACGCGGCGAATAACGCCACCAGGACGGCGCTGCACTTGATGAGCAGCCCGTGATCGTGGATGGCCTCTTTCTCTTCGAGCGACATGACATCGGAAACCCGCTCGGGGTCGACGGCGAACGCGCCGGGAAACAGGCGCGGCAGCACGGCGATGAGGACGATCAGCACGACGATCACAACCGGGGCCAGGTGGATCAGAAAGTCGTTGAACGACAATCGCGCCTTGCTGGCGATGATGATGTTGGGCGGGTCGCCGACCAACGTCGCCGCGCCGCCGATGTTGGAGGCGAACGCTTCCGCTATCAAGAACGGCGCCGCGTTGATAGCCAGCCGGTCACACACCAGCAGCGTGACCGGCGCGACCAATAACACCGTTGTCACGTTGTCCAGCAAGGCCGACGCAACGGCGGTGACCAACACCAGCAGGATCATGATACGCAACGGGGAGCCGCCGGCGCGTTTGGCCGCCCAGATCGCGACGTATTCGAACACCCCGGTTTGCCGCAGCACGCCGACGATGATCATCATGCCCAGCAGCAAAAAGATGACGTCCCAATCGATTCCGGTCTCACGGGAGTAGAACACTTCGTGGGAATTGATCACCGGCAGGGCGGTCATCATCGCCGCGCCCACCAGGGCCACCAGCGTCTTGTTGACACGTTCGGAGGCGATCAGCGCATAGGCCACCACGAACACGGCGACCGCGATGACGCTCATCGGGTTTCCTGCGCTGCTGTCCGCAGCAGATTTGTCACTGCATCCGCGGGGATCAATGTTCCAGCGCCGCCCCGAGGAGGCGCGATGCCGTGATCACCCCGAGTAATCGTCCCTCTTTGACCACCGCGAGCAGCGGACTTCGCAGCCGTGCCATGGCGGCGGCCACCTCGATGATGGTGTCGTCGGCATTGACCGAGGGAACGTCGACAAGGCGGTCCGGCAACACATCGCGGACCTTCTTGCCACCCAACTTTTCCGCGGCCCGGTCGGCCGTCGATTCGTTGAGCACGCCGGCTAGCGAGGGATCGTCCTGGATGTAGCGGGGCACGATGAATCGCACCACCTGGGAGGCAGGCAGCACGGCGTACGGCTTTCCCGACGTGTCGGTGACCAGGAGTCCCGGCAGCCGGTGCTCGGCGAGCAAGCGGGCCGCATCCAGCGCGTTCGAATCGATCGTGACAACGGGAAAGTCTTCGGCGAATTCCTCGGCACGCATGTTGTGACGATACGTCTGGATCACAGGTGTGGTCTGGGCGATGTCGAGACTCACGGCAAACTCCGGGGTTGCGGGACACTGATGCCGACCAGGCTTCCCGGCTCACCGCCGACCGACGCTACCAAAGACGCGGTGTCGGTACCCGCTTCATGGGACCGACCCTTGCGGTGGCTGCGTAGACTAACGGGATGCTGGAACAGATCCGCGGGCCCGCTGATCTGCAGCACCTTTCCCAACAGCAGCTGCGGCATCTGGCTTCCGAGATCCGTGAGTTCCTGATCCACAAGGTTGCTGCCACCGGGGGTCACCTGGGGCCGAACCTCGGCGTCGTCGAACTGACGCTGGCGCTGCACCGGGTATTCGACTCGCCGCACGATCCGATCATCTTCGACACCGGTCACCAGGCCTACGTGCACAAGATGCTGACCGGGCGCTGCCAGGACTTCGAGAGCCTGCGCAAGAAGGGCGGGCTGTCGGGCTATCCATCTCGCGCGGAGAGCGAACACGACTGGGTCGAGTCCAGCCACGCCAGCGCCGCGCTGTCCTATGCCGACGGCTTGGCCAAGGCGTTCGAGCTGACCGGGCACCGCAACCGGCACGTGGTCGCGGTGGTCGGCGACGGCGCTCTCACCGGCGGTATGTGCTGGGAGGCGCTGAACAATATCGCCGCTTCCCGCCGGCCGGTGATCATCGTCGTCAACGACAACGGCCGCAGCTACGCGCCGACGATCGGGGGCGTCGCCGACCACCTAGCCACGCTGCGGCTGCAGCCGGTCTACGAGCAGGCGCTGGAGAAGGGCCGCAACGTGGTGCGCGCGGTGCCGCTCATTGGAGAGGTCTTTTACCACTTCCTGCACAGCGTGAAAGCGGGTATCAAGGACTCGCTGTCGCCGCAGCTGCTGTTCACCGATCTCGGGCTGAAGTACGTCGGCCCGGTCGACGGCCACGACGAACGGGCGGTGGAGGTCGCGCTGCGCAAGGCCCGCGGCTTCGGCCGCCCGGTGATCGTGCACGTTGTCACCCGCAAGGGGATGGGCTACCCGCCGGCCGAGGACGACGAGGCCGAACAGATGCATTCCTGCGGGGTGATCGACCCGGCCACCGGCCAGGCCACCAAGATCGGCGGTCCCGGCTGGACGGCGACGTTTTCCGACGCCCTCATCGACTACGGCAAGAAGCGCCGCGACATCGTGGCCATCACCGCCGCCATGCCCGGGCCCACCGGGCTGGCGGCGTTCGGGCAGCGTTTTCCGGATCGGTTGTTCGACGTCGGCATCGCCGAGCAACACGCGATCACGTCGGCGGCCGGGCTGGCGATGGGCGGGATGCATCCCGTCGTGGCGATCTATTCGACGTTCCTCAACCGGGCGTTCGACCAGATCATGATGGACGTAGCGCTGCACAAGCTGCCCGTCACCATGGTGCTCGACCGGGCCGGGATCACGGGGTCGGACGGCGCCAGCCACAACGGCATGTGGGACTTGTCGATGCTGGACATCGTGCCCGGCATCCGGGTGGCTGCACCCCGGGACGGCACCCGGTTGCGCGAGGAACTCGGTGAGGCACTCGACGTCGACGACGGCCCAACGGCGATACGGTTTCCCAAAGGCGATGTGGGGGAAGATATTCCGGCCCTCGAGCGGCGCGCTGGCGTGGACGTGCTCGCGGTGCCGGCGGCCGGCTTGAATCACGACGTGCTGCTGGTGGCGGTCGGTGCGTTCGCGTCGATGGCGGTGGCGGTGGCCAAGCGGCTGCACAACCAGGGGATCGGCGTGACGGTGGTCGACCCGCGTTGGGTGTTGCCGGTGTGCGATGGTCTGCGCGAACTGGCCATCGAGCACAAGCTGCTCGTCACGCTGGAGGACAACGGGGTCAACGGCGGTGTGGGTGCTGCGGTGTCGGCCGCGTTGCGGCGCGCCGAGATCGACGTGCCGTGCCGCGACGTCGGGCTGCCGCAGGAGTTCTACGACCACGCGTCACGGGGTGAGGTGTTGGCCGATCTGGGGCTCACCGACCAGGACGTGGCCCGCCGGATCACCGGCTGGGTCGCCGCGCTGGGAGCCTGCGCGTCCGACAACCCGGCCGTAGCCGAGATCCGCGAACAGCTGGACTAGGAGTTCTCGTCGGTCTCGGCGCCGGTGTCGGCAGCCCGTGTCACCGCCGCGGCCAGGATCGGCACCACGAGTTCTCGTTGCCACGCCCGCGCCTGGCCGGCGCGCAAGTACTCCTCGACAGCCGTGACGGGGTCAGAGGCGCCCTCCCACTCCCAGCACAGCCGTCGCACCAGGTCGGGTGGCACCAGGTTCTCGATCGGCACCCTCACCCGTTGCGACAACCGCGCGAGCGCCGTGCGGGCCGCATCCAGGCGTGCGGCGGCCTCCGGTTTTCGCCTGCCCCACCGCGCCGGCGGCGGCGGCCCGTTCGTCTGCTCGACTTCCTCGGGCAGATCTCGGCTTTCCCGGGCCGCTTCCAGCGCCGCCAACCACAGCGCGGCGCTGCGACGCTGATTGCGTCCACCGAACACTGGCAACGCCGCCAGATCGTCGATCGTCTTCGGGTCGGCGATCGCGGCCTCGATGATGGCCGAATCCGGCAGGATCCGGCGGGGCGCGATATCGCGACGCTGGGCGATGCGGTCGCGCGCCAGCCACAACTCGCGAACCGCCGCCAGGCCTCGCCGATCCCGCACCCTGTGCAGGCCCGACGTCCGGCGCCAGCGATCGCGTCGGGCGGGCGGGCTCCCACGTTCGCCTAAGGTCCGCAGATATTCGAATTCCTCCGTGGCCCATCTGGTTTTGCCTTGCTCGGCCAACACCGCTGAAATTGCCGCACGCAGTTCGATGAGCAGCTCCACGTCCAGGGCCGCGTAGTTGAGCCACGCCGGCGGCAGCGGTCGCCGGGACCAGTCGGCCGCGCCATGCCCCTTCGCCAACCCCAGGCCCAGGAGCCGCTGGACCATGGTCGCCAGGTTCACCCGGTCGAATCCGGCCAGGCGTCCGGCCAGCTCGGTGTCGTACAGCGCCGACGGTCGCATGCCGACCTCGGCCAGACACGGCAGGTCTTGATCGGCGGAGTGCACGATCCACTCGCCCTGGCCGAGCACCTCGGCGACGGGCCGCAGCACGGTCAGCGGATCACCGCCGTGGCTGACCGGGTCGATGAGCACGGTGCCCGCGCCGGCCCGCCGTATCTGGATCAGGTAGGCACGGTTGGAGTATCGGAAGCCCGATGCCCGCTCGGCGTCCACGGCAAAGGGTCCCGTGCCGTGGTCCAGGAGCGCTGCGGCCGCTTCGATCTGGCTGACGGTCACGGAGAGCTCCGGTATCCCATCAGCGGGGTGCATCAGCGGGGTGGGGTCGGGTTCAGTGCTGCCCGGCAGATCGGTCCCCCGCGGAGACAGCTCGGGGCACATGTCAGGCGCGTGACCGGGAGCTCAGGTCGGTGACCCCGGCCGGCGGCAGGCCCGCGGCGTGCTCGAGAACGTCGCAGAACGCCTCGACGTGGCTGCCCAGTTCGGGGGTGGTCGCCGTCCACGACGCCCGCAGCTCCAGCTGGTGGGCGCGCGGCGGTCCGGAGATGTCGCCGTAGCGCACCGATGTGGTGGCGGTGACGGTGCCGCCAAGGGCGGTCATGTGCTCGGTGTGCGACTCGAGCGCCTCGACCAGCCAACTCCACGCCACGTCGGGCAGCAGCGGGTCGATGGCCTCGTGCGAGTCCAGGTCGGCCTGGATGTAGGCGACCAGGCGGATCGTGCCGTCCCAAGCGTCGGAGCCCTCCGGGTCGTACAAGAGGATCAGCCGCCCGAATGCGTCTCCCTCGGATCGTTCCGGGACGACGTCGAGGTCGGGATGTTTGACCTCGGCTCCCAGCGCGTAACTGTACGGCGCCAGCCGCTGCGGTGGGCGGATGGGCCCAAGCTCGATCTCCGGCCGCACGTTGACGGCATTCATCGCTGCTACCGCCTCGCGGAAGGGGGCCGGTTCGGCTGAGGTCATCTGCGCCGCTCCTCTCCCCCCCAAGCGTGAGGTACCCCTCCGTCGCTGCGCTCCGTATCGTCGCTGGCGCGGGTCACAGAATTCGACGGTAGACCCATCGTCCGACAGGTGTGAACAGGCGCGCCGAATCGCGCTCAGCCGTGAGGGCTCAGCCGTTAGGGCCGGCGGCAAATCGCGCGGGGCGCTTCTCGCGGTGTGCGGACAGCCCTTCGCGGACGTCGGGACCGCTGAAACCGACGAATTCCAGGCCGAGCGACGTTTCGAAGGTGGGCCCGAACATCCGGTACCAGTGATTCAGGCTGCGCTTGGTCCAGCGAATCGCGTTTTGCGCGCCGTGCGCCAAATTCTCGGCGAGCCGGGCCGCGGTCGGGAGTACCTCGTTGTCGTCGACACAGGTCGACACCAGGCCGATGCGCTCGGCCTCCTCACCGGAGAGCGTCTCGCAGGTGAGCAGGTAGTACTTGGCCTTGGCCATGCCGACCAGTAGCGGCCAGCAGATCGCGGCGTGATCCCCAGCGGCGACGCCGAGTTTAGTGTGCCCGTCGATGATCTTCGCGGTCCGGCTGGCGACGGAGATGTCGGCGAGCAGCGCCACCACCAGACCCGCGCCGACGGCGGGGCCCCGAATCGCCGATATCACCGGCTTGTCGAAGTTGACCAGGTTGAGCACCAGGTCGCGCGCCTCGCGCATGATCCGGATCCGGCCCTCGTAGTCGCCGATCGTCTCGTCGATCAGGTCGAAGCTGCCGCCGGAGGAAAACGCCTTACCTTCCCCGCGGACCAGCACGACCCTTACGTCCGGGTCGCGATCGATCACCGGCCAGATGTCGGCAAGGTCGCGGTGCATTTGCGGCCCGACCGAGTTCAGCCCGGGCGCATCGAGGACCAGCTCGAGCACGCCATTTTCCCTGGGTTCGAAGCGGAGGCTGGGGAACTCGTCGTAGGTGACCGGCACCGGGTTGATGTTACGCAAGTGCCGATCTGCGCTCATGGCAGCATTGAAGCCAGTGAATACTCCTGCGCGTACCCGTCGCGACCTTGTGAAGTCGCCCTATCTGGCCGCCGTCGCCGGCCGCAAACCCAACCGGGTTCCGGTGTGGTTCATGCGACAGGCCGGCCGCTCGCTGCCCGAATATCGGGCCCTGCGCGAACGGCACAGCATGCTGGCGGCCTGCTTCGAGCCGGACCTGGCCTGCGAGGTCACCCTGCAACCGATCCGCCGCTACGACGTCGACGCGGCGATCCTGTTCTCCGATATCGTCGTGCCGCTGCGTGCCGCCGGCATCGATGTGGACATCGTCGCTGACGTGGGACCCGTGATCGCGGACCCGGTGCGCACCGCTGCCGATATCGAGGCCATGAAACCCCTTGATCCACAAGCGATTCAGCCGGTGTTAGAGGCGGTTTCGCTGTTGGTCGACGCGCTGGGCGAAGTTCCGCTGATCGGTTTCGCGGGCGCCCCGTTCACGCTGGCGTCCTACCTGGTCGAGGGCGGACCGAGCCGCCACCACGCCCGTACCAAAGCAATGATGCTGGCCGAGCCGGCGAGCTGGCACGCGCTGATGGAACGGCTGACCGACCTCACCATCGCGGTCCTGTGGGGCCAAATCGACGCCGGGGTGGACGCCGTCCAGGTGTTCGACTCGTGGGCGGGGGCGTTGTCGTTGGCCGATTACCGTCAGCACGTGCTGCCGCACAGCGCGCGGGTGTTCGGCACGCTGGCCGAGCGCGGCGTGCCGATGACGCATTTCGGGGTCGGCACCGCCGAACTGCTGGGCGCGATGTCAGAGGCCGGTGCGACAGTCGTCGGCGTGGATTGGCGTACGACACTGACCGATGCCGCCGCCAGGGTGCAACCGGGCACCGCGCTGCAGGGCAACCTCGATCCGGTGGTGTTGCTGGCCGGGTGGCCGGTGGTGGAGCGCGCCGCGCGGGCCGTCGTCGACGACGGGCGGCGCGCGGTCGACGCCGGGGCCGCCGGGCACGTATTCAACCTCGGCCACGGGGTGCTGCCGGAGACCGACCCGGGCGTGCTGGCCGAGCTGGTATCGCTGGTCCACTCGCTGTGACTTCTCGCTCGTATTGTGTTGTGGGCGGCGGAATCTCGGGGTTAACGGCGGCCTACCGGCTGCGCGTGGCCGCCGGCGGCGACGTGACCATCACACTGTTCGATCCGGCCGACCGGCTCGGGGGGATACTGCGCACCGAGTGGGTCGGGGGACAGCCCTTGGACGTGGGCGCCGAGGCGTTCGTGCTGCGCCGGCCCGAAGTGCCGGCGTTGCTGGCCGAGCTGGGGTTATCCGGGCATCAGCTGGGCACCACCGGCGCCCGGCCGCTGATCTACAGTCAGCAACGGCTGCACCGGCTGCCGCCGGAAACGGTGATGGGGATCCCGTCGTCGGCGAGGTCCATGGCGGGGCTGGTCGATGACGCAACCCTGGCGCATATCGAGGCCGAAGCCGGTCGTCCGTTCAGGTGGCGCGTCGGCAGCGACCCGGCGGTCGCCGAGTTGGTGGCCGACCGCTTCGGTGAGCAGGTCGTGGCCCGGTCGGTGGACCCGATGCTGAGCGGCGTCTACGCGGGCTCGGCGGCGACGATCGGGCTGCGCGCGGCCGCCCCCAGCGTGGCTGCGGCGCTGGACGGCGGCGCCGCCAGCCTGAGCGACGCGGTCCGTCAGGGGTTGCCGCCGAGCAGCGGCGCACCGGTGTTCGGCGCACTAGAGGGCGGCTACCAGGTCCTGGTCGATGCGCTCGTGGCCCGCAGCCAGCCGCGATGGGTAAGGGCCGCCGTCGAAAAGCTGGAACCCGGTTGGGTGTTGCACGACGATACCGGCGGCCGCTGGCACGCCGATGCGGTGGTCTTGGCTGTCCCGGCGCCGCGCCTGGCGCGCCTCGTCGACGGGATCGCGCCGCGCACTTTCGCCGCCGCGAGCCGGATCGTGAGTGCCTCGTCGGCGGTGGTGGCGCTCGCGGTGCCGGCCGATACGCCGTTTCCGCAGTGTTCCGGTGTCCTGGTGGCCAGCGGCGAGTCGTTGCGGGCCAAGGCGATCACCCTGTCCTCCCGCAAGTGGGGTCCACGCGGGGATGTGCAGTTGCTGCGGCTGTCGTTCGGGCGGTTCGGTCAAGATCTGGCCGCGAGCGCCCCGGATGACGAATTGCTGGCCTGGGCGGTGGACGACCTGGCCACGGTGTTCGGTGTAACGGTCCAGCCGGTGGACACCCGAGTGCAGCGGTGGATCGAGGCGATGCCGCAATACGGCCCAGGCCACGCCGACGTGGTCGCCGAGGTGCGCGCCGGCCTGCCGCCCACCCTCGCGGTGGCCGGCGGCTACCTCGACGGAATTGGCGTGCCGGCCTGCGTCTCGGCGGCCGGTCGGGCGGTGAGCGGCGTCCTCGAGGCCTTAGACGCGCAAGTGGCACGATAGGTTTCATGTCCCGTCTCGACTACGACGCCTTGAACGCGACGCTTCGCTACCTGATGTTCTCGGTGTTCTCGGTGCGCCCCGGCGAGCTCGGCCCGGAGGGAAGCGATGCCAGGAAAGAAGCCATCGACGACGCCTCCACCTTTTTCAAGCTGCAGGAGGAACGCGGCGTTGTGGTGCGCGGCCTCTATGATGTCGCGGGCCTGCGGGCGGACGCCGATTTCATGATCTGGACCCACGCCGGACGCGTCGAAGCGCTGCAGGCGACCTATGCCGACTTTCGGCGCACCACAACCCTGGGACGGGCTTGCACGCCGGTGTGGAGCAGCGTCGGGCTGCATCGACCGGCCGAGTTCAACAAGAGCCATATCCCGGCATTCCTGGCCGGCGAGGAGCCCGGTGCCTACGTCTGCGTGTATCCGTTTGTGCGGTCCTACGAGTGGTACCTGCTGCCCGACGAGGAACGTCGTCGCATGCTCGCCGAGCATGGCATGGCCGCCCGCGGATACAAGGACGTCCGGGCCAACACAGTGCCGGCGTTCGCGCTCGGCGACTACGAGTGGATCCTGGCCTTCGAAGCCCCGGAGTTGGACCGCATCGTCGACCTGATGCGTGACCTGCGTGCTACCGACGCCCGGCGGCATACCCGCGCCGAGACGCCGTTTTTCACCGGGCCGCGGGTGGGGGTGGAGCAGTTGGTGAACTCCCTGCCATGACCGCGCCGGCGACGATGCGGAGCCCGAGCGAAGGGGTGGGGGTCCCGCCCGCTTGCGCGGGAAAGCGGCGCTCATGACTCAATCCGACCCGAGCGATCCCACCCGCTTCGAGGACATGTATCGCGATGACCGGTTCGTGCACGGCCTGCCGGCTGCCACGCCGTGGGATATCGGCGGCCCGCAGCCGGTGGTTCAGCAACTAGTTGCCGTCGGCGCGATCAAGGGCGAAGTGCTCGACCCTGGCACCGGCCCTGGTCACCACGCGATCTACTACGCCGCCAAGGGCTACTCGGCCACCGGCATCGACGGGTCGGCGGCCGCTATCGATCGCGCCCTGGCGAACGCGCAAAAGGCCGGGGTTTCGGTGAACTTCCAGGTGGCCGACGCGACCCGGCTGGACGGGCTGGACGACCGGTTCGACACGGTCGTCGACTGCGCCTTCTACCACACCTTCAGCACCGCTCCCGAACTGCAGAAGTCTTATGTGCGGGCGCTGCATCGGGCCACCAGGCCGGGAGCGCGGCTGTACATGTACGAGTTCGGCGCGCACAACGTCAACGGGTTCAGCATGCCGCGGTCATTGTCCGAGGACGATTTTCGCCAGGTGCTTCCGCTTGGTGGCTGGGAGATCAGCTACCTGGGGACGACGACCTACCAGGTCAACCTGAGCGTCGAGACGCTCGAGCTGATGGCTGCGCGGAATCCCGACCTGGCCGACCGGGTGCAGTGCGTGCTGGAGCGGTTCCGCGTCATGGAGCCATGGCTGGTCAACGGCCGGGTGCATGCCCCGTTCTGGGAGGTCCACGCCACGCGGGTTGACGGATTCTCCGCGAGACTGTAGTTAGCGCGGAGAAGTGCGAGTGGAGACCGTGCCAACTACAGGCTCGGCGCTACGCTAAGTGCCGTCCGGCACCAGGCGCAGCGCGATCGAGTTGATGCAATAGCGCTTGTCGGTTGGCGTGGGATACCCCTCACCGGCGAACACGTGGCCCAGGTGGCTGTAGCAGTTCGCGCACAACACCTCGGTACGCTTCATCCCCATCGACCAGTCGGTGCGCAAGAACACCGCGCCGGAGCTGGACGGATCGAAGAACGACGGCCAGCCGCAATGTGATTCGAACTTCTCTGTGCTGCGGAACAATTCGGCGCCACAGGCCCGGCACTGGTACACGCCCGCCGTTTTGGTGTCGGTGTACTCACCGGTGAAGGGCCGCTCGGTGCCACCTTGGCGGAGCACGGCGAACTCCTCCGGGGTGAGTTTCTTACGCCACTCGTCGTCGGAGAGTTCCAGCTTCGGGGTCATGCGTCCACGCTAGACCACAATGGCGGTGACCCGCCGCGCCCGGCTGCGTCGCGCTTGCGATCACCGCGCGGGCTCCCGCTCGGCCGTGAGCCAGACGGGATCGATGCCGCTGTCCAGCCGGCTCTCCGCCTTGGCGTCCAGGTAGCGGAAGTAGAGCACGGTGAACGTCACGATCAGCAGCAGCGACCAGCCGTAAGTGATCTTCAAGTACTCCAGGGCGCGGCCGTATCTCATCCAGTTGAACAGCAGCCAGCGGTCCAGGGTCATGAAGCCGTAAATTCCCAGCCACGCCGGCCAGTTGCGGATCACGGAGTTGGGCAGCGTCACCGTCATCAGGAACGGGAACAGCATCATCGAGTAGTAACCCTGGGCCAGCGACATCACCAGCCACGACCACAGCAGCAGCACACCCGACGAGGTGGTGAACCAGAACAGGGGATCGCGGGTGCGGTAATAGCGGTACAGCAGCCACAGGGCGCCCATGGCGATCGCCGTGAACAGGAGCCGCAGGAACACGATCAGCCACGTGGGAAGGCCGAAGTAAACGCCGTTGCCCTCGATCGAGCTGTTGAAATAGTCGCGGGTGCCCAGGATGTAGGGCAGCGTGCGGGTGAAGAAGTCCATCGGGTGGCTGACCAGCGGCAGCGCGGCCAGATTGATGACGATGGGAACCGCGATGGCGGGCACCAGCGCCCGCCACTGGCGGTTGAGCACGGGCAGCAACAGCAGCGGTCCGAGCAGGGGTTTGAGCACCAGCGTCAGCCCGATGGCCAAGCCGGCCCACCACTGATGGCTGATCTGGCCGTCCAGCAGCCACCGCAAGAACAGCACCTCCAGCAGCAGGATGCAGCCGTTGATATTGGTGAACACCAGGGTGTTGGTCACCGTTTCGGTGCAGAACATGGCCAGTATCAGGGCGGGCGCGGCCACCGAGGTCATCGTGAAATTGAACATCCGCAACAACAAATAGGCGGCGACGAGGATGGCCACGGTGTTGATCGAAATGAACAGGTAGCGCGAGGGCGCGAAGGGCAGGTAGCCGAACGGCGCCATCAGCAGGGTGCCGCCCGGCGGGTAGAGGTAGTGGGGGTCGACGTAGTCAAAGTGCTCGTTGTAGATGTCCCAGCCATGGCGGAAGTTCAGCACCGCACGGTAGACCGGCTTGAAATCGTCGGTGATGTTGCCATTGGTCGTCAGCACGATGCTGCGATGCAGCACGGACAGGATGGCCGCCGGCCATAACACCGACCGCAGGATGGATGCGGTGCTCGGTGGGCCGGTTCGAGTCGAGTCAGCTGCCGTCACCAGCGCACCGTACACCGGGCGTCCGGCGACGATGCGGCCGCATAGCGACCGAGGTGGGGGGTACCCCCAGCCGGGCAGCGGCGAGATGGAGAGCCGGGCACTTGGGGCGAGGCCAACTGTCAGGCGGGACAGTAGGTGTCGGTTCCGGGCAGCTTGCCGCTGTCCAGGTACCCGATTATCGGGGGCACGGCGCAGGACGAATAGACGCTGGCGCCGTGACCGATGCCCTGCCACATCACCCGCTTGCTGGCCGCGTTGGCGTTGATGACGGTGGCGGCGGTGGCGGCGACTCCTTCCGAGCCGACGATCGGATCGTCCTGCACACCCAGCAACAGGACGTCGACCTTGAGATCCTTCGGCGGTTGCGCCGGTGAACCGGTGGGCCAGTGCACGCACTTGACGAGGTTGAGCGCGGCGACGGAGCCGAACTGGGGGTAAAGCTTCCCCCAGGCGACGACCAGTTCGCGCACCCGGTCCGGGGTCGGACGGTTGAGCGCGTCGCTGCACGCACTGACGAATTCGCCGTCGGTATCCCGGATTTCGGTGGCCCGGTTGATCAGATTGGTGAGCTGGTTGATGTCGCCGGAGCGGGCCGCATTTAGTGCGTTGGCCAGGTTCGTGGTGGTGCCGACGCGGTCGCCAGTGGGAAAGCCCAAGGCGGTGGTGATCGCGTTGGCGATCGACGCTACCGATGCGCCGCCGGGCCCATTACCGGAACGGGCGGCAGCCAGCAGCGCGCTGACCGCGCCCTTCGGATCGGGGCCCAGCGCGCAGTTCACTGCGACGCACTGCGCCGCGAACGCGTCGAGTGCCGCCTGCTGGCCCTTGACCTGCTGTTCGGCGGCTCCTTCGGCGTTGACGCCCAGCGCGACCGGCGAGTCGAGGACCAGCCTGGCGACCTTGTCAGGCCGCGACCCGGCATAGGTCAGCGCCACCTGGGCGCCGTTGCCGATTCCGACGAGCGCCAGCGCGGGGACGTCCCAGATGTTGCGCAGTCGCTCGATGTCCGAGGCGGCGTGCCCGTTGTCGTAGGCGGACTCGCCGGGCGCGATGGCATCGGTGCAGTTAGTGGTGGCGGTATTGGAGACCTCGGAGAGGTTGGCGACCGGATCGTCGCCGGACTGGAACTGCGCCTGATCGCGCATCTCTTCGCGGTCGAAGTGATCGCGGCAGTCGATGGGGCTCGACATGCCCATGCCGCGGCGGTCGATCGCCACGATGGGGTGGCTCTTGAGGACGTCGGCGCCCGCGTGGGTCAGCCAGACCGGCAGCTGCGTCGAGGACGGCAGATCGGAGCCGGTGGTGAAGACGAGGGGCCCAGCGTCCGTCGGGGTTTGAGTCGACTTGGCGCGGACCACGCCGATGCTGATCGACCCGGATCCACCGCTGACCGAGTCGAGGTCGGAGTCGTAGCTGGCGCACTCCAGCTTGATCCCGGGGGCCGCCGCGACCCCGGCGTCGGCGAACACCCGCGACGTGCAGTCGTGCCACGACAAGTCGTTCTTGGGCACGGCGATCGGCGGCGGGCCGCTGACCGGCTTGGTCGTGGTGACCGCGCCTTGTGGCCGGGCGCCGGAGTTGGTGGCGAAGCGCGGACCGGCGCCCAGGAGCGGGGCACAGCCGGCCAGAACTGCGCTCACTGAGCAGGCCATCGAGACCAGGATCGTGGTGGACGTGATGCGCCGACTCATGCCGACCACAGTAGCTACCGTTGCCGTCCCTCACGCTTTGACGTAACGCGTGTACAGGTAGCCGGCGCCGTCGCTGAGGACATGGACGCGACGCATCCGGGTTTGCACCTGGCGGGGACCCGTCGCGATGCGTCGGGCCACGCCACCGACAACACACGGCGCGATGGTCAGACACAACTCGTCGAGCATGTCGCGCTCGATGAGCGCGCCGAGCAGCATCGGTCCGCCCTCGGTCAGGATCTGGGTCAGACCGCGAGCGGCGAGGTTCGCCAGGATCGCTGCCTCGTCGACCTCGCCGGGATCATCCCCAGAGCAGTCGATCACCTCGGCGAGGCCCGCCAGCGCGCGGCGTGTTTCGTCGGCAACCGCCGTGCAGGTGAGCACCAACGGCGCCACCTCGGTGCGGGTGAACACTCCCAAGCCTCGGTCAAGGTGACCGGCCTTGGTGACGATGGCCAGTTGCGGGACTTCGCTTTGCTTTCGGGCCTGCCGCTGCTGGCGCTGGACGACCCCGAGGTGTGCGCCGGAGTAGCCCTCAATGCGCACGGTGCCGGCGCCGACCAGGATGACATCGGCGAGCTCACGCAGCAGGTTGAAGATGACTCGGTCGCCGGCGCCAGCCATTGCGCCGGTCTTGCCGTCGGCGGTGGCGCCGCCGTCGAGGCTGGTGATGAAATTCGCGCGCAGCCACGTGCCGTCGTGTTCTTCCGGATAGCGGTAAAGCTGCAGGAGTTCGCCGTCGTCGACGTCGCGATCCGCTCCCAGCAGTGTCATGGTGACGGTACCGGCTGAAGAGTCGGGCATGAGTTTGATTGCAACACGCAGCTACAGTGCCTGCATGCACGGGGTGGGCCGCCTGGTGGATCGGCATCCGACCGCGTCCCCGGAGCGACTGATCGCCCAGCTCAGACCGCCGCCCACGTTCGCCGACGTGAGCTTCTCGTCGTATCGGCCCGACCCGGCCGAACCGACCCAGGCGGCGGCCGTCGCGGCCTGCCAGGAGTTCTGCCGGCAGGCCGTCGCGCGGCGCGCGGGCCGCAAGAAGCTGTTCGGCAAGCCGGAGGTTCTGCCCGGTGTTGGGCTGTACCTCGATGGTGGGTTCGGAGTGGGTAAGACGCACCTGCTGGCTTCGGCGTACTACCAGTTGCCCGGCCCCGGGCCGGATGGGCGGTCAAACACGGCCACACGACCCAAGGCGTTCGCGACGTTTGCGGAGCTGACACAGCTGGCCGGCGTGTTCGGGTTCGTCGAATGCATCGATCTGCTGGCCGATTACACGGCGGTATGCATCGACGAGTTCGAGCTGGACGACCCGGGAAACACCACGCTGATCTCGCGGATGCTCTCGCAACTGGTCGAGCGGGGTGTGTCGGTCGCGGCCACCTCCAACACGCTGCCCGAACAGCTCGGCGAGGGGCGCTTTGCCGCCCAGGATTTCCTGCGCGAGATCCATACGCTGGCACGAATTTTCACCACGGTGCGGATCGAGGGACCGGACTACCGGCACCGCGACCTGCCGCCAGCGCCGCCGCCGTTGTCGGACGAGGAAGTCGCCGCGCGCGCCGCGCGCATCGAGGGGGCGACCCTTGATGACTTCGACGCGCTGTGCGCGCACCTGGCCACCATGCATCCGTCACGCTATCTGACGCTGATCGAGGGTGTGACCGCGGTGTTCCTGATGGGCGTGCACGGCATCGACGACCAGAATGTGGCGCTGCGGTTGGTGTCGCTGACCGATCGTCTGTATGACGCCGGCGTCCCGGTGGTGGCCTCGGGGGCGAAGCTGGACACGATTTTCAGCGCGGACATGCTGGCCGGTGGCTACCGCAAGAAATACCTGCGGGCCACCTCGCGGCTGCTGGCGCTGACCGCGGCCGGGATCACTCAAGCCCGCGAACCATGACGTAGTCGTTCTCGGTATGGGTGCCCAGCTGAAACATCCTGGTGCCGCTGATCGTAAAGCCGCTCTTGGTGTAGAAGCGTTGTGCGCGTTGGTTTTTCTGGTTGACGCCAAGCCATACGCGGCGGACGCCCCAGTCGACCGCGACGGTCAGCGCGGTGTCCATTAATGCCGTCGCGGCGCCCGCCCCGTGAAAGTCGGGTAACACGTACAGCTTTGATAGCTCGGCCGCTGGGACATCGCGATCGACGACGTCGCGAATGAGCATCGCGTAACCCACAATTCGCCCGTGCTGGCGTGCGGTGAGAACCGCACGTTGCGGGTCGGCCAGAAATTCGGCGAAGCGGCTAGCGGACAGGTTGGCCGCGATGAACGACGCGATGTCCTCCGGCGACGTCGTGGGCGGACACGCCAACGGGAAGGTTTGTGCGGCAACGGCTGCCAGCTCTTGGGTGTCGACGGAATCCGTCGTGGCGATGCGTACGGTCAGAGATTCCACTGTGCCAGGTGCTGGCCCGTCTTCTTGTCCAGCAGGACGACGTTGGAAACCGGGTCGCGGTAGGCGTCCCAATAGACTCCGCCGCGGACGATCGCTCCCTGCGGCGCGTTCACCAGCACGTTGTCCAGCGCGTCGGGCGCATCCGAGGGCCGCGGTTTGTAGGCGTCGGCGAACGGGGTCACCCCGTCGAAGCTGAAGTTGGTGGCCATGATGTAGGGATTGGGCACCCGCACGGCGCGGATCGTCACGTCGGCGCGATTGACCGAGCTGCCAGGGAAGCTCTTGACGGGAACGCCGCTGCGGGTGTAGCCGAATCCCGGTGGCGGGTCGCACGGCACGACGCTGCTGACGGTGACGTCCGCGACGTAGGTGCCGGTGTCCACCCGCAGCGTGTCGCCGATGTGACCGATCGGTGCGTCGCCGGCCCGGGCGCGGGGGGTGGCGACGCCCACGGCGGTGACGCTCGCGGCGGCGACGAGGAACGTGGACAGGGCGATCAGCCAGCGGCGCATCTTTGCCTCCTCGGCTCCCGGCTGGGGACCTTCGCATGATTACACACGCGAGGTCGCGACGGGGAGGGGTCGGCCGGCTCAGCTGAACCCGGCCCCACCGACGCCCTTACCGCTGGTGATCGATTCCAGGGTGGTGGCGAGATCGGCCTCGAGACGTTCCTTGTCGATGCCGGCTTGGCGCAGCGGTCCGTCTTCGAGCTCGAGCAGCGCCAGCAGCAGGTGTTCGGTGCCAATGTAGTTGTGGCCGAGGCGAAGTGCCTCCCGGAAGGTGAGCTCGAGCGCCTTGCGTGCCGGTCCGCTGAACGGGATCAGCGCGGGTGGTTCGTCCTGCGCTGGGGGCAGCTGCACCGCGGCACGCACGGCCTCGGTGTCGATCTGTTGGGCGTGCAGCAGCACGGTGGCCAGCGCGCCCGGATCGCTGAGCACGCCGAGTAGCAGATGGTCGGGCGTGATCTCGCTGTTGGCGGCCTCGTGCGCCGCGTTCTGGGCCGCGACGACAGCACTGCGGGCGCGCGGGGTGAAGCGCCCGAAGCCCTGACGGGGGTCCAGCGCGGTGGCCTCGGCCTTCGGGACGAATCGCTTTTGCGCTGCCTGTTTGGTGACGCCCATACTCCTGCCGATCTCGGTCCAGGAGGCTCCCGAGCGGCGGGCCTGATCGACGAAGTGCCCGATGAGGTGGTCGGCGATCTCGCCGAGGTGCTCGGCCGCCAGGACGGCGTCGGTGAGTTGATCCAGTGCGTCACTGTGCACCTGTTTGATGGCGTTGATCATCTCGTCGAGGCGGACGGGATAGGCGATGGGTGTTGGTTGAGCCATGTCGTCAACAGTAGGTTGACGACAGAGACCCTGTCAACCTTGGGTTGACGCGTGTGCTGGGCGGCGCCGCGGACAAGGTTTAACGACTCGGCTACGACGCCTACGACAGGCGAAACGTTTCGTAAACATTTGGCACTTACGTTTTTGCCGACTTCAGCGGTGGTGGCGTGGGAAGAAGGAAATTTGGACTTCCTTGCCCCGCAGGTGGTCGATCCGCTCAGCAAACTCCTGAACATCCACGTCCTGATTATCTGCTCATCGGTGTTGGCAGCTATTTCACGGTGCGCACCCGGTTCATCCAGGTTCGGTACTTCGGCGCGTGCTTCGCCAGCTGTGCAGATCCCTCGGCCCCGACGGGGGGGATCTCGTCGTTTCAGGCGTTCTGCGTCGGCCTTGTGTCGCGGGTCTTTGCGTTCGCCTCGGTGCTCAGCAATTACGTGTGAGCCGAGACCAACCTGATGTCTTCTGGTAGCTCGGCCCAGCGCGTTCAATGTGCTGAAAACTGTGACGCTGACGGCGATCGTGGTGGGGGCCACAGCCAGGCTCACGGTGGTCTGCGCGTTGGCCGATTGGTGATGGTGCTGATGGCCATCCTCAACCTGATTGCAATATGCCTGCTCGGCAAATGGGCGTTTGCGGCCCTGAGGGATTTTCACCGTAAGGACGCGCAGGGCAACAGGCGGTCTTCGTTGCCAACGGGGCTGGCCTGCCAGGCATTCTCGACGGCGACGTCTGGGTACGCAGGGAGGTCGACGAATGCGGCGGCACGGTGCACCGGGCGCGACGGATCCGTCAGCTGGCAAACTGAACGTGGCGGGTCGCCAGGGCGCTGGCGGCGTAGCGTGGCCGGGCTTTTCGGGTCCGGCGTGCGGGCGTAACGTGTTTGCGCGTGGGATGCGGGGGTGGCGCCGGTTTGAGACACTCAGGGCGTCATGAAACTTCTGCTCGCGTTAGCAAGTGTCGCCGCAGTCGTCGGCGTGGCCGGTCCGGCGCACGCCGACCAAAGTCAAGATCAGGCCTTCCTGGTCGCGCTCGGAGCGGCGGGCATCACCTACCAGGACCCGGATCGCGCGGCAGCAACCGGCAAAAAGGTGTGCGAGATGGCTAACGCCGGCAAGTCGGCCGCCGAGGTCGTCAAGTACCTCCAAGACCTCAACCCGGCACTCACGCAGGTCAACGCTGCCAGGTTCACGGCAATCTCGGCCGGTGTTTACTGTCCGAGACAACTACGCCCCGACAGCACCTCAGGTGGGAGCGGCGGTTAGCCCTGCTCCAGCTGAGCTGGCCGGTGACGGAACCCGCCAGCTGGCGTCGACGGCGCAATCCGCAGCGGGAGGACGCGGCGCCGAGCTGGTCAGTGTCGTCGAAATCGTTTTCAGTGCAACGTGATTGGGCTCTTGGTCAGGGACATCGGGGCGGGACTTGTCGACGGCAGATTCGGCAGCGGTAGATAGGAA
Organism: Mycobacterium lacus; assembly: GCF_010731535.1. NCBI lineage: Bacteria > Bacillati > Actinomycetota > Actinomycetes > Mycobacteriales > Mycobacteriaceae > Mycobacterium > Mycobacterium lacus. The sequence continues at coordinate 2,770,993 of NZ_AP022581.1, read as the reverse complement.
GTTTGAATGGGCACAGGGCCAGGCGGCAGTGGCTGCTTGAACGGGAGCGAAGACCCGGCGTAGAAGGTGCCGGTGCCGACGTCGTGGACGCCAGCCGAGGCCCAGTAGACGTCGTGCCAGGCGCTCGAGTCCCGGGGCATGGCTCTGTCGGCCGGATCGGGGTCGCCCGGGCGCCACCGTATGTAGCTTCCGCCCAGGCAGTCCCGGGAGTGCCGTGGGCGGAATGCGCGCCCACCCCAGGCCGGCCAGGCCCAGATCGCCGGACAGCAGCGCGCCGGCAGGCTATCGAATCATCTGCAGCACAGGGGATTTGGACGCATAATGCGCGACTCTGCGGCCAGAAGGCGCGTCGGTGGATCGAGGCTGAGTGGTTTAGATAAACCGCGGGCCTGAATTTGGAGCTTGAACGGTGAACTCGACGGAATCTATATCGTTGTAGAGCTTTTCGGGTGTTCCATCGTGAAACTCAATGGACAATGCCACTACGTCCTGCAGCATGTCGTCGTGGACGACGGCGATTGGATGCCACATGGCGGGATCGTCGGGATCGCCCTCTATGCGGAGGCGCAGCGGCATGCCGCGGCCCTGGTACTTGGCAAGATCAGCAGCCGTACCGGCGAAACGTACTGGGCGCATAGGCCGAGATTAGTTGCTTACGAGGCGGCCGCAGAGGCAGGACACGCTTACGACGGCAGCAGTTCAGGGCCCGGAACCCCCGAACCGGGCCTGTAACCAGCGCGACGCAAAAGGCGCCGAGTCCGGCAAGCGTTCGACCTCTCCCCCGGGGATGAGGCAAGTCTTGTTTCGCCCCGCTAGATGGGCCTGGGCGAAATGTGTGGCCAACCCCCGGCGCGGGGGTTGGACGGTCGGTTCCACGCAGGGCATTCGTTGGGACCATCGGTTATCGGCGGCGCGCCTGGCGAGGCGGTTGTGGCTCGCGGCCGGACGATAGCGTGGCGCCAGCGATGACGGCCAAACAATAGCGCGACCACCCGCTGGCTATTTTGTCTAGTGCACTAGACTATTTTGGTCGTCATGGAGGAACCTACCCGGTCGGTCACCAAGCGGCTCAAGGACGCAGGCTTCACCCGCACCAGCACGAACGGACGCCACGCCACGCGGACTCATCCGTCGGGCGTCTGGGTGGCGGTCCCACACAGCCACCACACGATCAGCCCGGGCGTGGTTCGCAAAATCAACAAGGCCATCGACGACAGTAAGGGAAGTGATGCGCGAGTACAAGGTTGAGGTCACCCGCGACGGTCGCTGGTGGATGGTTAGCGTCCCCGGAATCGACGGACTCACTCAGGCCCGCCGCGTCGACGAGATCGAAGATATGGCGTGTAGCCTCATCGCCGTTAGCACCGACACACCCCTAGCCGACGTCGGGGTGCATGTGGTGAGCATCGTGGTGCCGGGTGTCGGCGAGATCCTTGGTGCCGCGCATCATATTGCGGATCTGCGGCGAAGGGCAGAACAGGCCCAGTCCGATGCGGCGATGGCTGTGCAGCAATACGCCAAACAGCTCACCCGCGGGGGCATTCCGGTGCGTGATACCGCGGCGCTAATCGGCGTCTCACCCCAGCGCGTGAGCCAGCTTGCTAACGCCTCCTGATCGAAGGGTCAGCCGGTCTCTCGGCCTCGACACGCTATCCGAGCTTCTGTCGGTGACGAACGGGGGAGCATCATCGACCCCATGGCGAGACATGAAGGCAGGGCATTAGCTGACCCGGACCCTAGCGGATGACGCGCTCGACTCGTACCTCGAGAGGAATCTCCGCGTCCAGTTTCCGAAGCTGAAGAACATCCGCGTCACACAAGCGACCGAGACCGACGAGTGGGACACCAACCGGGCAACGCCCAGGAAGTGGTTCGACGTCGTCTTCACTGCTGACGAGTAGGCCCTCGTGGCTGACGACTAGGCCCTCGTGCGCGGGTTTCGTCGGCTTCCCGGGCGGCGATTTTCGCCGAGCGCCGCCGCGCCCGGGCCTTGTCGCGGTCGCGTCGAAGGCGGTCGTGGTGTTGGTGGTAGTGGGCATGGCTAACTCTCGGGTCGGGCGAGATCGCCTGCCCGATCTGGCATGTATCTGGCACGCTATCCAAATCTGAGGCTCAAAAACCGCCTCTGACCTGCGTAAACGCTGGTGCGCGATACTGGGATTGAACCAGTGACCTCTTCCGTGTCAGGGAAGCGCTCTCCCGCTGAGCTAATCGCGCTTGGGGGTCGAATCTGGAGGTGGAGACGGGAATCGAACCCGTGTGCACGGCTTTGCAGGCCGTTGCCTCACCACTCGGCCACTCCACCGCGGGGGATTGATGCCACTTGCACCCTCGAGCGGATGACGGGATTCGAACCCGCGACCCTCACCTTGGCAAGGTGATGCGCTACCAACTGCGCTACATCCGCGCGCAACGGACGAGATCGTCGCCCGGTGCGAAGCACGACGATAGTCCACGTGAGCGGGCCCACACAAATCTCTTGGTGCGGACCATGTCCAGGCTATCGCGCGCCCAGGTCACGCGCATGTGGCGGGTGCTGCCGATCCGCGGGTCGTGCTAGTCTTCGACCTCGTTCGCCCGTCGGCGCCGGTCCCGTGGCTCAGTGGAAGAGCGTCCGCTTCACACGCGGAAGGTCGCTGGTTCGATCCCAGCCGGGACCACAAGTATTAGGGCAGGTCAGATCATATATCTCGGCCAGCGACATAACACTGAGCCGTCCAGCGGCCATGACCAGGCATGCGCGCCGGTAATTCTGGCCGCCTCGGCTGGTGGTCTGGATGCAGCCGGTATTCGATTCAAGCGGACCCCAAAAGCCTTTGCGCGCCGAGCCAAGCATGGATCCGTTCGGCGACGGCCTTGCACCCGGCTCTAGCATCATCACCATGTAGCCCATCCCTGCGAACGGCTCTGGTTGTGTTCCGTTTGCGCGCGCGGTCGCGCACACCTCGTCGTTCGTGATCAGACCGTCGCCTTCTGCCGCGAGGCTTACCCGGGCATCGAGCGGCCTCCGGGGGTGACAATGGGGCGGGCGCTGATAACCGGACTAAGACTCGGTAAGGACGGTGAACGGTGGCAAACAACGAGGGGATTGGCGTGCTGAAGCTCGAGTGCCCGCAAAGCCATCCCGTTGGCAGGATCCTCAAGGAAGCTCCGCATCAGACAGTCCAATACGACCCAGGAGCCGCGGTTGGCCCACGCCGGTTCTGGCCGGACGAAAGCGAGCAGCCGCAATTCAAAACGCGGTGCCGTTTCTGCGAAAAACCGGTGGGGGATGCCACGGCGACGCTCCAGGACAAGTTGCGCATATTGATCGAAGACCCAGGCGAGACTCACAAGGTTGCGACGCTGCCATACGTATAGGCGTACCTGTCGTTCCAGTGCGACGGACCGATCGCTGTGTGTGTCAAGGGACATGACGGTCGCAAGGAACTCGTCGCGATCACCGACGGGTATCGGGAGTCCACCGAGTCGTGGGCTGATCTACTGCGCGACTGCCGCCGCCGCGGCATGACCGCCCCGGTGCTGGCCGTCGGTGACGGTGCCCTCGGTTTCTGGAAAGCGGTCCGCGAGGTGTTCCCGGCCACGCGCGAGCAGCGGTACTGGTTCCACAAGCAGGCCAATGTCCTTGCTGCACTGCCGAAGTCGGCGCATCCGGCCGCATTGGCGGCGATCAAGGAGATCTACAACGCCGAGGATATCGACGAGGCGCAGGTGGCGGTCAAAGCCTTCGCGGTCGGCTACGGCGCGAAGTACCCCAACGCGGTCGCCAAGATCACCGACGATCTCGACACGCTGCTGGAGTTCTACAAGTACCCGGCCGAACATTGGATCCACCTACGCACGACAAATCCCATCGAAAGCACTTTTGCCACCGTGCGGTTACGGACCAAGGTCACCAAAGGCCCGGGATCGCGGGCGGCCGGTCTTGCCATGGCCTACAAGCTGATCGACGCCGCCCAGGCCCGCTGGCGGGCCGTCAACGCCCCGCACCTGGTCGCCCTCGTGCGCGCCGGCGCCGTCTTCCACAAGGGCAAACTGCTCGAACGGCCCACCGACATCACCCAGCCGCCACCGCACTCAGATGCCAACGAGCAAGCCGGAACGGAGGTCGCCTGAAAAATCCCGATCCACAGGTCTTGACAATTTCTCGCGATCTCGACGTTGTCATCGATTCCGCGCAAGCGATAGTTGCGCGACGGCGTAGGAGCTCTGACGATCCAAGCGTTCCGAAGGCCACCGGCGTTTCCAACGGCGCGATGTACCGCGCCTTCGGATAGCGCGGCGGGCTGCTCGGCCGTCTCTGGATTCGTGCCGAGCGCCGCTTCATGACGCTGCTGACGAGTCTGATCGATGAGGCGCACAACCACGATGGTGATCCCTTCGATGTGGCGCTTGCGGCCGTGGAGGCGTCGCTCCGCTGCCCGCGGCAGCATCCGAGATCGGCGGGATTGCTCATGGCGGTGCGGCGCAAGGACGCGTTGAGCCAGCCGATGCCGCCCGAGGTTGTCGAGCAGTTGCGAGCGCTCGACCGCGAGCTCGCCGATGTCATGTCGCAGCTGGCGATGCGGCTGTGGGATCGCGCCGATACTCAAGCGGTCGACGTGATCGCGAGTTGTGTCATCGAACTTCCGAAGTGGATTGTCTTGCGCGGCAAGCGATCCAACGGGACCATGACGCGCGAATATCTTCGCGGCGGTGCGAGCGGTCCTCGATGTTGGCCCCCAGCCGCTGGCGTCGGAGCGTGATTTGACAGCTGGTCGGTCTTTGCCGCAATGGGGCAGCCTAATTAGAACCCAAAGTGGGGCAGTATCACGGGGATTCGGGGCACGAGTGGTGGCACAACCGGAACCGGTGGAACCACGGGAGCCGGCATGACCGGGATCGGCGGTGCAGCGGGCGAGGGCAGGAGGGGCGCGGTCGGTGCCGTGGGCAGCGGCAGCTGCACCGGCGGCTTGGGTGTCGGCAGCTGTACGGGCGGTTTCGGTGTCGGTCGCGCCACCGGCGGCATAGGCTTCGGCAGCTGAACCGGAGGGGTCGGCGGGCTGACCCGTGGCGGATTTACCGGCGGCGGGTTCGCCGGCAGATTCAGCGGAAGCCGGATGCCCGGAACCGGCGGCGGAGCCGCGGGAACAAGTACCGGAACCGGAACAGGCACCGGCGCGGCTGGGGCTGGCGCGGGTGCCGGCACCGCCGCCGGGACAGGCACCGCGGGCGCCGGGGCGGCCGGCGTCCGGACACGGGGCGCAATCGGCGCATTGGGGACGGATGGCGGCACCAGCTGGTGAGCCGGAGGAGATGCCTGCAACGTAGGCGCAGGCGGGGGCGGCTGCTGGGTCGGGGCGATGAGACTCTGCTGAGGACTCGGTCGCAGCGCGACCGTCGTGCGGATATTGATCGCCAGCGCGACCTCGAGCGCCACGACCGCAGCAATGAAGATCACCGCCACGGCGCTGATGACCAGCAGCACTGGCCTGCGCCGCGTTGGTGTCTCGTCCGGACTGGGGTCGACGAGGGTGCGCAGCATGTCGGCGTCGGCGTCCGGGTCGGGTGCGTGGCTGTCCGCGACGGGGCGGGACCCAACCTCGGCATAGGCGTCCACATCGTCGGTGCCGGGGTCCTGGGCGTAAGCCAATGCGGCTGTCGATGAGACGAACAACGGCGCATTCGCCGAGGCCAGCGCCGCCCCGCGGGCCAGCGCCAGCGCCGGCTCCTCGGGTGCGCTCACCCTCAGCGGGGCCACCGCCTCCAGTGCCGGCTTGAGCGGCCGGATGTCGACGCCCTGGCCGACGATGAACACGCCCTCGGGGCGCGCCTGTTGCCCGTCGCAGGCGTTGACCATGGCGGCCAGCTGGGCGGCGGTGTGGCCAGAATGCCCCGAAGATTGCAACGGCTCCCTGCGTACTGCCGTGATCGACCCGTCGTCGGAATCGACGATGCCCAGGGTCGCGCTGTCCGGCTCAACGAGCAGCATCGCGGTGTGGTGGTAACCGATGGCCTGCCCGACGGCTTGGGCCAAAGCGGCCGCCGCCAGGAACGCCGAGACGAGCATGACGTTCTCGATCTTGTGGGCGGCCAGCGCGTCGGACAGAGCGACCGCCTCGGCGGGGTCGGTCCACGCCACGCCGGTCGACCTCAGGTGGTAGCCGCCCTCGGCGGCGCCTTCGCGGGTTCCCAATATCGCCGCCAGCACCTGACCGGGCGGGCCAGGGATCGCGGTGGTGTGGAAGCTGTCTTCGTCGACGGTGGCCCCGTCGGCGTCTTCGCCTTCGATCAGCACCATCCCGATCGCGGTGGAGCCCATCGACACCCCGAGTACGACGTCCACGGAACCTCCAAGCTTCGTCGCCGCCAGACCGATGTGCGGTGCGAGTCCCCCTGGCCTGCTATCTACTAAGGTCTCCTAACAGTCTGTCACCGAGCGCTGCTCACCGGAATCGGCCGGGCGCTATGAGTTACTTATGAAACGAGACGCCCACGTGACTACTTCGATCGGTTCCGGGAAACCACGCTGGACAACTTCGCGATCCTCGCGGCCACCGAATCAGAAGGTGGCATCCGGTCATCTGACACGAACCCGGGTCCCGCCGAGAAGGAGCGCTCATGCTCATGAGCATTGAATCCTCTGCTGATGTCGAGGTTGTCCGATCGGTGAACGTGCCGCTGCCACTGGCGCGCGCCTTCGAGTTGTTCACCACCCGGATGACCGAGTTCTGGCCCAAGGAGCATTCGATCGGCAGCTCGGAGCTCGCAGAGGTGGTCTTCGATCATCCCGATGGCTGGGCCGGGACCCTGGCACGCTTTGTCGGCATCGCGACCGAGACGGGTCAATGACCACCATGCAGCTGGCGTGCGAGGAGCGCCAAGACTTCGCGGACCTGCTCGCCGGGCTGGCGCCGGGGCAGTGGGAACAGCCCAGCTTGTGTGAGCGCTGGCGGGTGCGCGACGTCGTCGCCCACGTGCTCAGTTGCGACGAGCTCAGCCGGTGGGGGTTGGCGCGGCGGTTCCTTCGCGCGGGGTTTGTCCCCAGCTGCGCCAACGCGATCGGTGTCGCGGAGTACGCAGTTCGGTCCCCCGAGCAGCTCACCGAGCTGATGCGCGCCTGCAGCCCGCCGCGGGGCCTGACGGCGGGCTTCGGGGGTGATCGCGTTGCTAGACGGAGACGGCATGATTCACCAACAGGACATCCGACGACCGCTCGGTCTCCCGCGTGACATCCCGCCACAGCGGCTGCGGACCGCACTGGACTACGCGCTGACGTCTCCCGCGGTGCGCGGTGCCCGGCGGCCCGCGGCGCACGACTGGTCGCAACCGACCTCGACTGGACGCACGGCAGCGGTCCTGAGGTCACCGGTCCCGCGCAAGCGCTCCTGATGGCGATGGCGGCACGTCACGATGCCCTCAACCAACTATCCGGCCCGGGGAAAACGATTCTGGCCCAACGCATCTGAAGACGGGCTTAGTTCAGAAGCTCATATTCAGGACAAGACAGGGGTCTGCCCGAGTCAGGTGGCGGGGGTGCCGGTCTTGCGGTAGTGCTCGGCCTCGAGTTCGGCGATCGCGCGGGACGTGCGTTCGCGCAGCAAGATTGCGGCCGTCACACCGGCCACGACGGCGACAACCAGCGCGACCCAGGAGAACCGTGTCAGCCAGCGTTCGGCGGCCACCCCGGCGTAGTAGACGAGCGCGGTAGTCCCGCCGGCCCAGCAGATGCCGCCGGAAATGTTGGCCGCCAGGAAGCGCGGGTAGGGCATCTTTAGCGCACCGGCAAGCGGCCCGGCGAATATTCGCAGCAGCGCGATAAAGCGGCCGAAGAATACCGCCCGGACACCCCAGCGGTTGAATGTTCGCTCGGCGAGCGCCACGTGCCCGGGACCGAAGTGCGTCGGAAACCGCCGGCCCAGCCGGTCGAAGAGCGGCATGCCGAACCGGCGTCCGATCGAGTAGCCGATCGAGTCGCCGGCAACGGCGCCGATCACCGCCGCGACGCCTACGCCGATCGGGTTGACAGCCAGATCGTCATGCGACGCGAGCAGTGCCGCACTGACCAGCACGATCTCGCCGGGGAGGGGCACGCCCAGGCTCTCGATCCCGACCACACCGCCGACCAGTAGGTAGACCGCGAGCGGCGGGATTGACTGCAACAGGGCGTCGACATCCATGGGTCAAGAATGCCTCACGCACGGGGGGCGCACGCCGAAACGTCTTCGCATCGCGCGCCGACACGTTCCAACTGCGGACGCTTGGGGACTCGCCCGGGGGCCAAGGAGTAGCCGCGCAGCCGCCTCCAGAACCACGGCAGGAACAGGCCTTGCATCCAGCGCAGCTGAGCATAGCCGCGGGCCGCGAATGACGGTCGCACCGAATTGCTGCTTGCTTTGGCCCAATCATGGTTGCTGCCAGGCAAATTGATAGCTTCGGCCGCCGCGGCAGCGAACCGGAGGTGCCCTCCGGTGGACGCATGAAAACGGTCGATGGTCCGCATTTCCGGGTCGCGGACCGAGGCAGCTGTGTACAGGTCCACGAGGGCGAACCCGTAGCGGTCGATGGCCGCTCGGAGGGTCGTGTTGATGCGCGCGATCAGGCCAGACACGATCCGGCCAAGCGGGGTGAGTTGCGCGACGTTCGGGAAGGTCGTCGTCACCACCGTCACCCGGGATTCGGCGAGCGCCGCGTAAAGGTGCTAACGACGGTGAGGGACTTCATGCGAGGTCGGGACAGAAGCGCTTGCGCAGCCGGTTGAACGCCGTGGGTTCCCGGCAGGCCTGGTAGCGCTCGTGGAGTTGGCGCGCCAGCACCGGGGCCGGGGTGGCCGTGGTGTCCAGCTCGAAGTCGTATTCGGTGTCGGCGTGGGCGGCGCGGGCGCTGCCCCGGTTCCACCCGGGGTGGCGGTCGGCGCGTTCTTCCTCCCGGCGCGCCCCTTCCTCGTCGGACACGTGGACTCCCACCATCCAGACCCGACAGCCGTCGAAGGTCCGCAACGCGTCCACCAACCACTCGCGCTTCCAGATCACGTCGTCGGCAATGACGTTCATGCCGTAGTCCAGGTAGGCCCTGATGGCTCGGTGGCGGGCATGCATGGCCTTGTCCAGAAGCGGACCAGGGTGGATGGTGAACCACTCCCGGCCGTCGGCCTCGACCACACTGTCCCAGGTGTAGTACTCGGGCCGTACCCGCGCGAGGTCCAGCTGCTCCGGCGGCAGCGCGAACCAGAACAGGTCGATGCCCAGGTGCATCCAGCATTCGGCGGCCAGATCCTGAAACGCGCACGCGAGCGACGTCTTGCCCGCGCTGGATCCGCCGTTGAGGATGATCAGCTTGCCACTTGCCGGAACCGTCATAGCCATAGCCGCCCTAGGGTATCGGATCCGGTGGTTCGCAGACGGTGTCCGATCACCCTTGCGATAGCCATGGTTGCTCCATGGGCCCAAAATGACTGAGCCCGTCCACCGGTATCGTCGGGGTCCCGCTGAGACGCGCAACGCTGGCGATCGTCTCCTGCTGCACCGTCGGGGTCAACGTCCCGAAGACGTGGGTCAGCGGACCGTCACCACCAAAGTCGTGCAGCGCGACCGAGTGACCGTTGGGGCCGGGAACCTGCACCGGCTGCGGTTCATGCGGCCGAGACTTGTTTGATTGCGGCATAGGTATGCGAGGGAGGCTAGTGCCATTAAGACCTTCCTGCGCGTGATCACCAGATGCTGATGGTTTTGCTTGATTCGCTCTCGGGTTGTGGTCGATCGATTGTCCCCGCGCCGAATGCCGACGGTGGCTTGGCTACTGCGGGCCGGTGCTGCGGGGCGGGAGTCTGTGGGCAGACTGTCGGTGTTGTTCGCGGCCGCGGGTTGGATCCCAGCAGAAATTAACCGCATGCATGACAACAGGTTTCGTGAATCCATTTCCGCCGTGCGTACCGTTAGTGCATTGGCCGAAGAGCCGCGTGTCTGATCCGGTGGTATTGGCGAACGGGTCGTGAGACAAGGGAATTCTCTGACACGGAGTCACGGTTAGGCGAATGGTCTTCGAGTTGTTCGCTGCCGGGATAGGATCGATTGCTGCCGGGTGCTTGATCATGGGGCTTTCCTGATTGGGAGGTTGGCGGATGTCTTTCGTAATCGCGGGGCCGGAGGCGGTGACGGCGGCGGCGTCGAATTTGGCGGGGATCGGGTCTGCGCTCACGGCGGCGAACGCGGCGGCGGCGTTGCCGACGACGGCAGTGGTGGCGGCCGCGGCGGACGAGGTCTCGGCGGCGGTTGCGACCGTGTTCGGGTCGCACGCCCAGGGCTATCAGAGCCTCAGCGCGCAAATGTCGGCGCTGCACGACCGGTTCGTGCAGACCCTGGCGGCGGGTGCGGCCTCGTATGCGGCCGCTGAGGCCGCGAATGCCTCGCCGCTGGAGCAACTGCTGGGTTTGGTGAATGCCCCCACCCAGGCGTTGTTCGGGCGCCCGCTGATCGGCAACGGCACCAACGGCGCTGACGGGACAGGGGCTCCCGGCGGGCCGGGCGGGCTCTTGCTCGGCAACGGGGGCAACGGCGGTTCCGGCGCGGCGGGCCAGCCGGGTGGTGCCGGCGGGCCGGCCGGGCTGCTCGGTAACGGCGGGATCGGCGGGAAGGGCGGGGATTCGGTAACCGGGAACGGTGGCGCCGGTGGTGCCGGCGGTTCCGGTGGGTGGTTGCTGGGCAATGGTGGGACGGGTGGCGCCGGTGGAGCCGCGGGGACCGGCGGAGTCGGAGGTACTGGCGGGGTGGGCGGCGCGACGGGGTTGATCGGCAACGGGGGAACGGGTGGCTTTGGCGGGGCGCTGGGGACCGGAACCGCGGGCGGCGTGGGTGGGACCGGTGGGGTTGGCGCGGTGTTCGGTAACGGCGGCTTCGGCGGGCACGGCGGCCTCGGTGGCCCGACCGGCGGAGGCGGCGTTGGGGGCATGGGCGGGGCCGGCAGCTTTTTCGGTGGCGGCGGCGTTGGTGGCGTTGGTGGGGACGGCGCGGCCGGCGGGAACGGCGGCCCCGGTGGGTTCATCGGCAACGGTGGTATCGGCGGGCAGGGCGGGGCCGGCGCGCCCGGCGGTAACGGCGGTGCCGGTGGCACGTTGTTCGGCGACGGTGGCGCCGGCGGGCAAGGCGGGCCGGCCTTGGCGGGAATCCTCGGCGGCCTTCCCGGACAGGGCGGTAATGGGGGCAACGCCAACTGGTTCGGCTCCGGCGGCGCCGGTGGGCAGGGCGGTACCGGTCTGACGGGGGCAAACGGCCAATCGCCCGGTCCCCCTGCTGCGCCCGGTAACCCCGGTGCGGACAACACCGGCACCGGCGCTCAAACTGGCGGCAACGGGGATCCCGGTGCCGATGGCACCGCCGCCACCAACGAGAGCGGCGGAACCGGCGGCAAAGGCGGGCTAGGGCAGTCGACCGACGGCTTCGACGGCACAGGTGGCAACGGCGGCGATGGCGGGAAGGCTGGCACGGACGGTGGCAGTGGCGGCAGCGGCGGCGCCGGCGGCACCGGCCAAACCGACGGCAGCAACGGGGGTAAGGCGACCGGAGGTAACGGGGGCCAAGCTCAATCGGGTTCGACCAATGGCGGCGACGGTGGTGACGGCGGCGCGGGCGGCCTCGGCAACAACACGGGCAGTGGTGACGCCGTGGGCGGCAACGGCGCAAACGGCGGTGCCGCCAGCACCGCAGTGGGCGCCAATGGCCAGAACGGCGGCACTGGTGGTGCCGGTGGCAATGGCGGGCGCGGCGGCATGTTCGTCGGCAATGGCGGTGCCGGCGGCGCCGGCGGGATCGGAGGGACCGGTGGTGCCGGCGCCGCGGGCTTCTCAGGTGGTGACGGCGGGGCCGGCGGGGCGGCCCAGAGCGCCGGTGGGGCCGCCACTGGAGGCAACGGCGGATCGGCTGCCGCGGCCGGCAGTATTGGCGGGAACGGCGGTATCGGCGGCACCGGGGGCGTCGGCGGACACGGCGGCGCGGCCGGGTCGTTCATCGGTATCGGCGGCGCCGGCGGTGCCGGTGGTGTCGGTGGCACCGGCGGGGTCGGCGGTGTCGGTGGCGCTGGCGGCAGCGGTGGTGCCGGCGGCTCAGCCACCACCACCAGCAGCGGCATTGCAACTGGTGCCGCCGGCAATAACGGCCTGGTAGGCCTCGCCGGCGGCACCGGCGGTGTCGGGGGCGCGGGTGGCACCACCGGTGGCAGCGGCGGAGCCGGCGGGCTCATCGGATGGGCCGGCGCCACGGGCGCTGCCGGCGCCGGGGGCAACGGCGGCATGGGTGGCCAGGGTGGCGCCGGCGGCAGTGGCGGCGACGGCGGGAACGCTGTTGGTGGAGCGGGCAGCAAGGGCGGCACGGGTGGAAACTTCGCGTTGGGCGGCCAGGGCGGAGCCGGTGGCGCAGCCGGGGGGCCGGGCGGCCATGCCGGCAACGCGGGTCTACTGGGCGTTCCCGGCGACCCCGGCAAGGCCGGAACGACCACCATCATCCCGTGATGTCTGTTCGCCGGCCCTATCGCAGGTACCGTCAGTGTCATGCAAGCGAAGAGGGAGCGGGCGGCCGATTCGCTTGCGCCGCAGTATCCGATCGAATCGGTGGACAATGCGCTGAAGCTGCTGCTGCTGTTGGGCGAACGGCCGCACATCCGGTTGAGCGAGGCAACCCGGTATCTGGGTGTGGCGTCGTCCACCGCGCACCGGCTGCTGGCGATGCTGACCTATCGGGGGTTCGTCCGCCAAGACCCGGTGTCCAGGGCCTACCTGCCCGGACCGGCGTTAACAGGTGTGGCGTTTGCGATCTTCGGTCGCATCGACATCCAAGGCACCGCACTGCCGATCATGCGCAGCCTCAGCGAGCGCCTGCGGGAAACGACTCATGTCGGCATGCTGGACGGGCCGAGCGTCCGGTTCGTCGCCGCGGTCGAGGGCCCGACGGCGGTTCGGGTGGCCTCCCGGCTGGGCCGCACGCTGCCCGCGCACTGCACCTCGACGGGCAAGGTCTTGTTGGCCCAGTTGTCGGAAACCGAACTGCGGCAACTGCTTCCGCATGAAAATCTGGAGCGCGTCACCGCCCGCTCGATCGGCATCCGCACCGAGCTAGAGGCCGAGCTCTCCCGCATCCGCGAGCGGGGCTATGCCGTCAATCGTGAGGAAAGCGAGGAGGGCGTCGCCTCCGTCGCGGTGCCGATACCGACCCGGGCGCCGGGCCTGCGTCTCGCGCTCAACGCCGCGGCCCCACACAACCGGCTGGACAGCTCCCGGTACTCGACGATCGCCGCCGCACTTGTCAAGGCGGCCAAGGAGATTGGCGATCAACTCGGTTAGCGTCCGGTGACGATGCGGGCCCTGAGGGAGTCGAGGTGGGGGTACGCCCCCAGAGGGTGGGGGCACCTCCCGCTTGCGGGGGAGTGCCCCCACCCGCTTGCGGGGGCGAGGCGGACAATCCGACTTCGCCCAGCCGGGCGACCTCATGCCGCCACGCCGCTTCGACGGCGAAGGCCGGCCCCAGGTCCGGCAGGTCGTCCCAGTCCCGCTCGTCGATGTCACGCGGGACACCGCCGGCGGCGCGCACCCGCAACGACATTCGGGCGAGCTCGTCGAGGCTGATCGCCTGCAGGACGGTCTGCGCGACGGTGGCGGCGGCGCTGGTGATTCCGTGCCCGCGGCAGATCACCACCGGGCCGCCGCCCATCGCCGCCACCATTTCCTTGCCCAGCCGCGAGTTTCGGATCAGCACCGCGCGTTCGTAGACCGGCACCCCGCGGCGCGCCAGCCAGGCGCCGGAAATGTCGTAGGCCCCGTAGATCGGCCGGATCGCGATGCCGGCCAGGTCCGCGGCGACGATGGCCGCCGGGTGCAGGTGCGCGACGGCCCGAAATGTCCGGTCGGACAACATGGTTTCGATGTGGATCGGCAGCTCGTTGGGGACCCGGTATCCGTCGAGTTCTCCCTCGGCGCCCGCGGTGCCGTCGAAGGTGACGAGTCGAATATCGCTGGGGCGGGTGAATGCCAGCCCGGTGTCGGTGTCGCTGCGGCAGCGGATAAGCAGATGCTCGTCGTCGACCCGCAGGCTCAGATGCCCGAGGATGCCGTCGACCAAGCCACGCGCCGCGGCGACGCGGCAGGCTTGTGCCACCAACGCACGCTGCCGGTCGAGTTGGTCGGTCACGACCGCGCTCCGACGCCGAATCCGCCGTCCGGGTGGATCGTTTCGCCGGTGATGCCGCGGGAGCGGCCGGAGGCCAGGAACACGAAACTCCAGGCGTGGTCTTCGCCGGTGAGCGCCACGTTCAGCGGCGTGCGCACGGCCAGATAGCGCGCCCTGTCCGGGGTGTCGTCGAGGCGCGTGGTGTCGAGTCCGAGGCTGGACAGCCCGCGTAGGTCGGTGTTGAGGGTGCCGCCCGGCGCCACCCCGTTGACCCGGATCCGCGGCGCCAGCTCGTGCGCCAACGACGCCACCAGCCCGCGCACGGCGAACTTCGACGAGACGTACAGCACGCCGCCGCGCCCGGGATAGTACGACGACACCGACTCGGTCAGCACGATCGAGGATCCGGCGCCGGCCTGTAGCGCCGGGACCGCGGCCTGGACGGACCGCAGATGGCTCAGCACGTTGGTCCGGAACATTTCCTCGAACGCCGTGGGGAGGTCATCGGCGTCGATGTCGATGACGCCCTTGTAGAAGTCGAAAACGCCGACGCAGTTGACGAGCGTGTCGAGACCGCCGAACGCGGCGACCGCGGCGGCGATGGCGCGATCGTTGGCATCGCGGGTCACCGCGTCACCTTCGGTCACCGGCACCCCGGGCAACTGCTCGCGCAACTGGTCGCACTTGCCGCGATCACGTTCCAGCACGGCGACTTTCGCTCCTTCCGCGCGAAACGCGTCGACGACGGCCCGCCCGATGCCGGAACCGGCTCCCACGATCAGGGCCCGTTTGCCGTCAAGCCAGCCTGTCATCGTGGCCCTCGATCTCGTGGGGGTCATCGGGTAGCAGCGGGGCGCAGGAATTGCCGACCATGGCGGCCAGCGTGCGGGTGTTCTGCCAGGTCAACGCCTCGACCTCGAGCGCGTCCAGGGTGATCCACTGCCCGGTCCTGGGTGCGGTGATCAGTAGCCGCGATCCGTTGCGGGTGTCGACCCGCTGGATGACCACTTCGGTGAATTCGTTTGCGACGGTGATGGGCTCGCCGACCGGGTTCATAGGAACACCGCCAGGTTCTGCATCCGCAGCACCGCCTCGTCGGCAATGATCGTGCGGCGGGCCAGTTTCCATCGACCGTCACACGAGCGTAATAGGTCCTCGCGGCCGCAGGACAGCAATATGCCCTCGTTGACGTCGCCGCGGCTGCGGAACAGCAGCTCGGCCGATTCGACGATCAGGTGGTTGTCGTCCTCGCCCTCAAACGTGCGCACGTTGGTGACGAAGTGGCGCAGCCGCGATGGCGGATCTTCGGTCCAGGCGTGCTCGGTGGCGAAACGCGCGACCCGCTGGCTCAGCGAGTACTTGTCCTCGTCGAAATGGGCCATCCCCGGTGACGTGTCGAACCCGGCGCCGCGTGCGGTCGTGACGCGGACCGGCATCACATAGCGAATGTCGTCGGTCAGCGTGTCCAGCCACGTCCCATACAGCTGGGCATCCAACAGGTAGGCCTCGTCCACCAGGAACTGATGCGCCTGGAGATGACGAATGTCGTTGAACAGCAAGGGGTTTTTCATGCCGAGACCGCCAAGGGCCGCTCCAGATGGGCGGCCCACAACTTGAGCAACTCGCGCTGGTTGTACTCGTTGTAGCCAACCTGCGCCCGTCCCGGCCCGTGGAAGGACTCGGGCGGCAGCGCCTCGACCACGGGACGGTCGTCGGCGAGCAGGCCCATCCGGCTGTTCAGCAGCAGCCGCCGTGCCATCGAGCCGCCCGCGGTGGTGGTCAGCGACACCCAATTCTCCACGTCGTCCTGCTCGAACATGCCGGTCGACCCGAAGCACATCAGGTAGGCCCGGTAGGAGTTCTGCTGGAATTCCTCGGGTGCGGCGGCGTCGACCGCGAACCACGAACACACCTCGGTTTCGTGCTCGCTGACGGGCTGCCACTGCCGGATCGAGATGAAGGGCACCACTTCGTTGGTGCCGGGGAGCTTTGGCCAGTTGTGCACGAAACTCAGGTTAGGGAAGCAGGTGGCGGCCGAGATCATGAACCCGTCCTCGCCGACCACTCGCCGCTGCCGCGGGGTCCAGAGTTCTTTGATCCGGCTGATCATGTCGTCGGGGTAGCCGACGTAGCGCATGCGTTCCTCGAAGCTGCCCGGCGGCAGCTTGTAGGTGGTTCCGCCGCCACGGTCCGCCCAGTAGGTGGCGCCGTCTTTGCGCTTTTGCGCCTTGGGCTCGCGGAACAGGCCGATGTCGACGATCGACGCGTGCGTGTGCGGCGTGTGGTACATGTCGCCGGCGAAATTCTCGGCGCCGATCTTCCAGTTCGCCTTGATCCGCCAGCGCTGCGGTCCACGCAGTTGCAGGCCCCGGGCGCTCTGTTTGGTGTAGAAGTCCAGATAGAACCCGAAGTCGCCCAGGAAGTCCGCGAGCGGCTGGGCGGCTGGGTCCATGCTGATGAACAGCAGACCGTTGTAGGACGCCAGGTTCGGCGCGGGCAGCAAGGTCTGGCCGCTCTTCGCGAACCCCTCCTCCCCGCCGTACGCGTCACGGTGGAACGGCAGGCCGGTGAGCCGGCCGTCGTTGCGGTAGGACCAGCCGTGGTATGGGCAGCGGAAATTGGACGCGTTGCCCATCTCCACGCGGCATACCTGCATCCCACGGTGCAGGCACATGTTAAACATGGCGCGCACATCGCCATGGGAATCGCGGGCGATGATGAACGAGTCGTCGAGCACCCGGCGCACCACGTAGTCGCCCTCCTGCGGGATCTCGGACTCGTGGGCCACGAACATCCAGGCCCGGCTGAACAGCCGCTCCTTCTCCAGCGCGAACAGCTTCTTGTCGTTGTAGATGTGGGCAGGGATCATGCCCCGGCGGATGTTCTGGAAGACGTCGCGATGGTCTGTCACGGGGCCTCACAATCGCAGAAGAAATTTCTGTTATACAGAATATACCTCTGCTATAAAGAGATACTCGGGTGACAGCGCCTCCACATACAACGTCGAGCTAACTCACAGACAGCTCACAATGAACGATCAGCGGCGCCGGGGAATGCCGACGTTACGGTGATCACGGTGTGCCCGATGTGCACGAAGGCGCGAATCGGCCGGACGCCAACCGCCGTCTTTGCGTCTGAAAGGAGTAGCCACGTGAACGCCTACGACGTGCTCAAGGAGCATCACGTTGTGATCAAGGGGCTCGGCCGCAAGGTCAGCGAGGCGCCGGTGAACAGCGAAGAGCGCCATGCCCTTTTCGACGAGATGCTGATCGAGCTGGACATTCACTTCCGCATCGAAGACGACCTGTACTACCCGGCCCTATCGGCGGCCAGCAAACTGATCGCGATCGCCCATGCCGACCATCGCCAGGTGGTCGACCAACTTGGCGAGCTGCTTCGCACCCCGCAGTCCGCGCCCGGTTACGAGGACGAGTGGAACCTGTTCAAGAGCGTGCTGGAGGCGCACGCCGATGAAGAGGAACGCGACCTGATTCCCGCTCCCGCCCCGGTGCAGATCACCGACGCGGAACTCGAAGAATTGGGTAACAAGATGGCCGCCCTTATCGAGCAGTTGCGCGGCTCCGCCCTGTACCAGCTTCGTACGAAGGGCAAGGCAGCGCTGCTGAAGGCCGTCTAGCCCGCTCTAACGGTGGCCGATTCCGGCCATCATGATTGGCGTGAAGACCCGGATGTCCTCCCCGAACCGGGCGGACGCCGCCGCGGCGTCCTCGGCCGAGATCAGGCCCTCTCGGACCACGGCTTCCCGCAGGCTCTCGAACGAGAGCCTGAAGAAGTCGAAACCCGGTGAACGGGAGTCGATCACCCGGGCGCGGCCCTCGCCGCGCACGTCGATCAGCCCGGCGGCAGCCATGTCGGCGACGACGTGACGGCCGTAGTGAGGCTCGAAGCCGGCGCGCTGCATGAAGCGGATGATCGCCTCGGTCACCCGGTCGAGCCGAGCGTCACCACCTTCGAACCCGAAGGCGGTCCAGTCGTAGTCCTCGATCACTATCCACCCGCCGGGGCGCAACGTCGTGATCAGGCGGTCGAGGATCTGCCGGCGCTCGGCCAGGTGCTCGAGCACCAGCCTGGCATGAACCAGGTCGAACTCTTGCCGCGGCAGCTCGTCGCTTCGTATGTCGACGCGCCGGATTTCGATCGTGTCGCTGGCCAGCGGTTCGATGAAACGCGTGTCGATGTCGATCGCCACCACCGTGGCGCCGCGGCCGGTCATCCATTGCAGCAATGAGCCGCCGCCCGCACCGACTTCCAGGCAGTGCCAGGGCTTTTCGGCCCCGCCGATGCCGAGCTCGTCGAGGAGCGTTCGAGTGCCCGGGTCCCACAAACTCTCGATGCCACCCAGTCGGGTTCGCTCCTCGGAGAAGCCTTGGTCATAGACGTAGTCACGGGGCATGGCGCCAAGGCTAGTAGCCTCTCGCTTCGTGGAGGCCGCAGTGGACGGTGTCGCGTCGCAAGGCGAGATCACGGCGGAGATTGCCGCGATCGCGGCCGACTACCGGCGCTTGGGCGGCGGGGAAACCCAGCCGCGCCTCGACTACCCGCCGTATCGCAGCAGCGCCCTGCGTCATCCCAAGTTTCGGCCGCTGGCCGTTGATCCCGAGGAGGTCGAACGCTGGGCGCCGTGCTTCGGCCATCAGGACGTCGACCCCCTCGACGCTGATCTGACTGCCGGCCATCCGGGCGAGCCGATCGGGGAGCGCATCATCGTCACCGGGCGGGTGCTCGACGAATCCGGCCGGCCGGTGGCGGGCCAGCTGGTCGAGATCTGGCAAGCCAACGCCAGCGGCCGCTACCGCCACGAGTGCGACCTGCACCCGGCGCCGCTCGACCCGAACTTCATCGGCGCCGGCCGTTGTTTGACCGGGCCGGACGGGACATACCGCTTCATGACGGTCAAGCCCGGCCCGTACCCGTGGAGCAATCATCACAATGCCTGGCGGCCGGCTCACATTCACTTCTCGGTCTTTGGAACCGCTTTCACGCAACGCCTGGTCACCCAGATGTACTTTCCCGGCGATCCCTTGTTCGGATTGGATCCCATCTTCCAATCGATCGTGGATCCCGTTGCGCGCCAACGGCTGATCGCCGCCTACGACCACGACCTCACCCAGCCCGAATACGCGACCGGCTATCGGTGGGACATCGTGGTCTCCGGCAGTGACCGAACCTGGACCGAGGGGGTTCGGAATGGCTGAATTGGCCTGCACCCCGGAGCAAACCGTCGGACCCTTCTTCGGCCTCGGGATGGCGTATCCACGCGACAGCGAATTGGTCGGGGATGCGTATCCGGGGGCCATCCGGTTACACGGCATGGTTTACGACGGCGCCGGCGTCGGCGTCCCCGATGCCCTGATCGAACTCTGGCAGCCCGACACCGCGGGTCGGATCTCCCGGGCGGTCGGCTCGCTGCGGCGGGACGGTTGGACTTTTACCGGATGGGGTCGAGCGGCGACCGACGCGGACGGCCACTACGGATTCACCACCGTGATACCAGGTGCAGTGAGCGCAGGCCGACCGCCGTTCTTTGCGATCACAGTCTTCGCGCGGGGGCTCCTGCGTGGCCTGTTCACGCGCGCCTACCTGCCCGATGGTGACCTTGCCGCCGATCCGCTGTTGTCCACCGTCGACCCCGGGCGACGGGACAGCTTGGTGTGTATCGCCGAAAGTGCTTCGGGCCGATTACGATACCGCTTCGACATTCACCTGCAGGGCCCGAACGAGACGGTGTTCCTGGCGTACGAGGACGATCAGCGGTGACCAACCTGCTGTGGCCCGGGGACCAGCGGGCCGGCGAGCACATGACGGACCAGGCGCTGCTGCGATCGATGGTCGCGGTGGAATCCGCCTGGTTGGGCGCCCTGGCAGCCGCCGGCCTGGCGCCGCTCGACTGTGCCGGCGCTGACCTGTGGCGCCTAGTGGGTCACAACGACCGCGAGCACCTCGCGGTCAGCGCCGAGGACGGCGGCAACCCGGTCATCGGCCTGGTCGCACTGCTGCGCCGGCGAGCCGTCCCGGCGGTCGCCCCGTGGATCCACCGGGGCCTCACCAGCCAGGACGTTGTCGACACCAGCCTGATGCTTGGGGTGCGCGGCGTGGTCGATCACCTGATATCGCTTCTTGTGGAACAGATTTCAGTACTGTCGGCGCTCGCGGCCGCGCACCGGGCCACGCCGATGGTGGCCCGAACCCTGACCCAGCACGCGGCACCCACCACATTCGGTGCCAAGGTCGCCGGCTGGTTGAACGGTGTCGTCGACGCCCACCGGCAGCTGACCGAGCTCGTCACGCCGGCGCAGATCGGCGGTGCCGTCGGAACGCGGTCGGCCACCACAGAATTGGCGACCTTGCTCACCGGGGCGACGGACCCGGCAGCGGTCGCGGATCGCGTGGCACGCAGCGCCGCAACCACTTTGGGTTTGGACACCCGCTCACCATGGCACACCACACGGACGCCGGTCACCGCGGCCGCGGACGCCTTCGTCGGGTGTACCGATTGCTGGGGCCGCATCGCCTCGGATATCGTCATCCTGGTTCGCCCGGAGATCGGCGAACTAAGCGAGCCCGCCGCCGAAAATCGCGGCGGATCGTCGTCGATGCCCCACAAGCGCAACCCGGTGTTGTCCATCTTGATTCGACGTGCCGCCATTTCGGCGCCGCAATTGGCGGCGACGTTGCACACCGCGGCCGCGCTGGCCAACGACGAACGACCCGACGGCGCATGGCATGCCGAATGGGACACCCTGCGGAAGCTGGCCCGGTGGACCATTGTGGCGGGTTCGCAGTGCGGCGAGCTGCTGGCTGGACTAAGGGTTCACGCCGAGCAGATGGCAAAGAATCTCAGTGCGACAGCTGTGCTCGGTGAACAGCGCGCCATCGCCGACCTGGTGGGCAAGGAGCCGTCGGCAACCTATTTCGGTGCGGTCGACAGGTTGATCGACGAAACCCTGCAGCGGGCCGCGCGGGTTCTCAATGCTCGTTCGTGAGGCGTAGCAGGAATCGCGCGGTCGCTACGCGGGGTCTTCGTCGTCTTCGTTGTGTAGCAGTTTTTCGGGGTGGTGGAAGGTGTTCGTGCTAGGTTGGCTGCGGTCTAGGTGGGGCGGGGGTATCCATTCGGTGTCGCCGTTGGCGCGTTTGCGGGTGGTCCAGCCTTGTTCGGCTAGTGGGTGATGGCCGCCGCGGGCGAAGGTCAGGTCGTTGACGTTGGTGGTGCGGCACTGGGCGTAGGGGGTCAGGTGATGGACTTCGGCGTTGTAGCCCTTGACGTCGCACCCCGGCGCTGAGCAGCCGCGGTCCTTGGCGTACAGGACAATTCGTTGCCCCGGTGAGGCCAGGCGTTTGCTGTGATAGAGCGCCAGGGCCTTGCCCTGGTCGAAGATGGCCAGATAGTGCCTCGCGTGGCGGGCCAGGCGGATCACGTCGCTCATCGGCAGGATGGTGCCCCCGCCGGTGAGTGCGGTGCCGGCGGCGGCTTCCAGCTCGGCCAGGGTGGTGGACACGATGATCGACGCCGGTAGCCCGTTGTGCTGGCCCAAATCTCTGGAGGCCCAGCATGGCGCGTAGCGCGGCGTTGAGGCCGTCGTGGTTGCGCTGGCTGGCGGTGCGGGTGTCGGTGTCGATGGCGGTTTGGCTGGGGGTGGCGTCCACACAGGGGGTGTCGCTGTCGGGGTTGCACATGCCGGGGGCGGCCAGTTTGGCCAACACCGCCTCCAGGGTGGCGCGCAACTCGGGGGTGATCATCCCGCGCAGCTCCGACATGCCGTCGGACTGTTGGTTACCCAACCTCAGCCCGCGCCGCCGCGCCCGGTCCTCGTCGCGGTAGGTGCCATCGGGGTTGAGGCAGTCGGCGATGGTGTCGGCCAGCCCGGCCAATTGTTCGGGCCGGTATTGGGTGCCCTGGCGCGCCAGGTCGGCTTGGGCCTTATCGCGGGTGGCCGCGTCGACCCAGCCGGGCAGCTGGTGGTGGACGCGGCGGATCACCGCGACCTGACCGGCGCCGAGTTTCCCGGCTTTCTGCGCGGCGGCCGTCGCAGCCAGCGTCGGCGGTAGGGGTTCGCCGGTGAGCCCGCGGCGCGGCCCGAGGTCGGCGGCCTCGTTGATGCGTCGGGAGGCTTCGGCGCGGCTGGTCAGTGTCTAGTCGGCGATCGCATGCGAGAGCTTGGCGCCCAATTCTTCGGTAGTGGCTTGGCGGGCCAGGTTGTTGATCAACTGATGTTCGGGCACCGGCAGCCGACGGCGCACCCGCTCAACGCGTTCCAGCAGCGTCAGCCACTCCCGGGTGCTCAACGCATCGAATCTCAGCCCGACCACGCCGTCGACCGCGGCATCGAGTGCGTCGAACGCCGCGGTGATTGCCTCGCGATCCATACCGCGAAACTATCGCAGGCCACCGACAAGAAACGCCGCCCACAAACCACTGAAACCACAGTGACACAAGTGATTTCGTCAAATACCGAACCGCTTAGCGTTGAGCCCGGTTCGGCCTATGGTCGGCTAGGCGCTATCGCGTCGTGCCCTGGCCAATCGCGCGGCGTCCTGACTGACCGGAAAATGACCAAGGTGAGTGGGCGCCGCGAAGCGACCCGGCGGAGTGCAGCGGGCTCGATGGTGACCCGGTAGCCCATGGCGGCACGTTGTGCGAGGTAGTTGCGTAGTCGTCGTTGGGTGACGATGCGGTCGGTGTAGTAGTCGGGGGCGAGGTCATGGAAGCGGGTGGCCGGGTTGACCAGCAGGTGCCAGACGATGACCAGGATGGAGCGGGTGACCGCGACGAGGGCTTTGAGTTTGCCGCGGCGTTTGACTAGGCGCCGGTAGCGTTGGCCGAGGACGGTGTTGGTTTTGGCGGCCGCGGTCGCGGCCTCGCCGAGCGCACCTTTCAGATGCGGGTTTGCCTTGCCGGTCTTGCCGGCGCGGGTAACGGGCCCGGACTCGATGGTGCGCGGGCACAGCTTGGCCCACCGGCCCCGACACCACCACCGGCTTCTGCTTGTGCCTGCGTCGTGCTGCCACTTTCCTTGCCCTCCAATCCTCCCTGCCCTGAACAGCATGCGCCGAACGGCGCCGCCGTCAAGGCCCCCTACGGGCCGCTACGCGGTCGGGCTACGCCCGAGCTTGACCCCGACGCCTCCTTCGACGCGCCCAGCCAGGACCAGGAAGCCCCAAAACAAAGCAAAAACAAACGCAGCCGGGCCTTGACCGGCCCCGCTCCTTCAGGAATGACCTGCGGTGTTGTTCCCAAATTGTTAGTGGCCGTGCGGGTTTCGGTGTGGCGTTGACCTGCGGAAACCGAGTTGTCGCGCGTAGGTGGGCAGGGCGACCATCGCCTCCGGCAGAGGCCAGTGTTGCGGATGTGGCTAGAGCGCAATACAGACGGCTGGAGCAGCATTCGGGTCAATTGAGTCATGTTGCGCGCCAACGTAGTCCGGAGTGGCAGCGATTCGCTATCCTGGCGTCCAGATGCTCCTGAGCGACCGGCCCGCCATGAAGACTCCAGCAGCGCGCCGGGTTTTAGTGCACAATTTTCGACGCGTTACGAAGCAAACTCACAGGTCAGCGGGCTGCAATGATGCCGAGCTGCGAATCGTGAGCCAAGTCGGGTTACACAAGTGGTTTCGTCAAATACCGAACCGCTTAGAGTTGAGCCTGGTTCGGCCTTGGCCGGCTAGGCGCTATCTGCGTCGTGCCCTGGCCAATCGCGCGGCGAACTCCGGTGACTGGATCGATTTCGCCTGCGGCCCAAGCTCTAAGCGCTTGGCGAGTTCGTGGTGCTCGTTGTCGAGCGACCCCGGGTTTGCGGTGGCGCGCATCGTGGCCTTGGTTGCCAGCACCACCTCGCGCGGCGCGGCCGCGGGTCCGGCGGCCAGCTGCACCGCCGCACCGACGGGGTCGTCGGCAACACAAAGCGCCAAGCCGTGCCGCACAGCGGATTCGGCGTCGAAGCTCATCCCGAACAACAAGGCCGCGCGGGCGACTTGTGGTCCCACCGCTCGGTGCAGCATCCAGGTCGCACCCCCTCCCGGGTGCAATCCGAGCCTCTGGAAGCGGGCGTCGAACAGCGCGGCGGGGCCGGCGATGCGTACGTCTGCGGCCAGCGCGAGGTTCAGTCCGGCGCCGACGGCCGCGCCGTTGACCGCGGCAATCGTGGGCAGGCTGCAATTGCCGACGGCCATGAATCCGTCATAGAGCCGTATCAGTCCCGGTTCCGCCTCGCCGCCCGCGCCGGCGCCCAGGGCGCTCAGGTCGGCACCGGCGCAGAATGCTTTGCCTGCTCCGGTGATCACGACGGCGTGCACGCCGGGGTCGGCTTCGGCCCGTTCCACCGCGGCGCGCAGCCGTGTCGACATCTCGTCGGTGACGGCGTTTCGTCGATCGGGATCGTTGACGGTGATGACCGCGACGCGATTGGTGATGCTGAACAGGACAAGGTCGGACTGGACCATCTGGCACCTCCGTGCTGTCAGGGTTCATGAGGGCGGGCGTGACCCCGTGGGCCGGGCGTGGTCAGCAGCTCGACATCGTGTCCTCGGGCGAGGGTCGGCGCCCGGACGTTTTCCCGCAGCCGATCACCGACGGCGGTGTATTCACCGGTAAGTCGTTCCCGCGCGCGTTAGAGCTGGCTCGCCACGAAAGCCGCCGCCTGACTGGGCATCCCGGAGTGCAAATAGGATAGGTGCTCCGGGGAAAACAGCTCGTCATGCGTCGGCAGCGCCAGCCCCCCGGGAGAGCACACCGGATCGCCGGGCGCACATAAGTCAATGGCCTTCGCCCCATACCACGGGCTGATCTCGCTTATCGGCCCCCCGAGGAATCTGGTCGTCGGATTCCCGAAGACGGCGACCGCAGCGACATGCTCGGCCTCGTCCGCCGATAGCGTCGCGGCGTTGAAGCCCGCAACGGATGCTCGGGCGATGGTGATCAGATCTATCACCCCCGCGCCCTGCGAATATCCACCGAGTACAAGTTTGGTACTGGGACAGTTCGCAACCATCGACTGAACGTGAGCGCTCGCATCGCTGGCACCGGCGGATGCAGACGGAGCCAAATCCTCGGTGGCGGGGTAGTTGACCGGATACACCCCGATGGACCGACCCCCAACCCGCGAGCGCAGTGAATCGATAAATTCCTGTCCGACCCCACCAACACCAGGTGCCTCGTTGGTGCCGCGGGCGAATGTCACCTCGACGTCGGGGCAGGGAGCAGCGGAGGCGGGGACAGGGGCGATCGGTGCGCTTAGCGTCGCGCAGGTCGTCGCCACCGCGACACCCAGCAAACGAGTGAAATGGCGTGCGTTCACGTACCAATGCTGACACATCGCGACCGAAGCGTACCGCCCAAATTGCACGGCCTGCCCGACCGGATCGTGGGCTGCCCTCAGCGGGGTGGCGAATGCCCGCGGGGCGGCGGTCCTACGATCCGCCGCCGAGCGCCGCACCAGCGGGGCGGCGCGATCGCAATGCGCCGGCGATCGAACTGGCTGTTCCCCAAGTCGGCGACGTGGGCGGGCCGTCGCGCACGCCGAGATCGAACCGCCCCTGACCAGTGCCCCCGGCACGACTCGAACGTGCGACCTAGGGATTAGAAGGCCCTTGCTCTATCCACCTGAGCTACGGAGGCAATGCGCAGGTCAGTCTATCTAACGGCGGTCACCGACGGATTCCGGCGACACCACGCGCGCGAAAGGTCTTCCGCTGAGCCAATTATCGGTTATTGTGTGAGCCGCGACACACCTACAACACCGGCTGGTAAACAGCCGTTAACCGCAACGAAGCGTGTGCCTGACGTCGAGGGATGGCGTTTTATGTGTGTGACCGATGTGACTGCGCGGTGCTCGCGGGCCGGCGCCCATGCGCTGCGGCAAGGAGCGCGGCTGGCGGCCGACGCGAGAGATACCTGCCGGGCCTGCGCCCTGCTGCTGCGGGGCTCGCCGTTTGCGGTCAGTTGGCTTGCCGGCTGGCTATCCACAGAGTTTCCGCTGCACGTCGTGACCGGGCATGCGTTGTCCCGGATGACACCGTCGGCGATCGGCCGGGTTGCCACCACCTGGGCGGCCCAACGAGCCGACCAGGCTCTCACCGCTGCGCTCGAAGAGTCCTTCGGGCCCAAATTCCGCGATCTGGTGTATCACCCGACCGGCGGTCCGTCCGGGGATCCCTCCGGGGGTGCGCGCCGCGGCGGGCTGTTGCCGTCCGGGCCCCACCGTCGGTACGCGGCGCACACCTCCGACATCTCCTATGGCCCGGGTGGCCGTGACAATCTGCTCGACATCTGGCGGCGTCCCGACCAGGCGCCAGGCTGCCGGGCGCCGGTGCTCATACAGGTCCCGGGAGGGGCGTGGTCCGTCAACGGCAAACGCCCTCAGGCCTACACGTTGATGAGCCGGATGGTCGAACTCGGCTGGATCTGCGTCTCGATCAACTACAGCAAGAGCCCGCGCTGCACGTTCCCGGCGCACATCATCGACGTCAAGAGGGCGATCGCCTGGGTCCGCGAGAACATCGCCGACTACGGTGGCGACCCCGATTTCATCGCCATCACCGGCGGGTCGGCGGGCGCGCACCTGGCCTCCCTGGCCGCGCTCACCCCCAACGATCCGAAGTTTCAGCCCGGATTCGAAGACGCCGACACGACGGTGCAGGCGGTTGCTCCGTACTACGGCGTCTACGACTTCACCGACTTCGAGAACATGCATGAAATGATGCTGCCGTTCCTCGAGCACTTTGTGATGAAGGCCCGCTACTCTGAGGCGCCCGAGCGATTCACGGCGGCCTCGCCGATTTCGTACGTGCGCGCCGATGCGCCGCCGTTCTTCGTGTTGCACGGCGACAAGGACCCGATGGCGCCGAGCGCGCAAGCGCGGGTCTTCTGCGCCGCGCTTCGAAAGGCGGGGGCCTCGACGGTGGCGTATGCCGAGCTGGCCAACGCTCACCACGCCTTCGACATCGCTCCCACCGCCCGATCTCGGCTAGTCGCCGGTGCCGTCTCGGACTTTCTGGGTGTGGTCTACGGGCGGTGCCCCGGCTCGCGAATGGATCCGTTGGCGCTGTCGGCATCGCCGGCCAGCTGAGCAAGCCAATACCCCCGCAGTTCCAATTCATATGCGCGCCAGGGCTTGTCGTGTGCAAACTGTTGGGCGCCGGGGCGGCGCGTGAATACTGACCCGTGACCGGCTTTCACCAGCGCGTCAACCGGACTAGCGTTGTGTTGGCAATCGGGCTGGGTGGGTCTGAGGCAGGAGGCTTGATCGGCGGTGACAAGGTTGGCGCGTCGAGTTATCCACTACACGCGAGGTGGCGACCATGGTTGACTCCGTCGAACCCGGCGGGTTGTCCGACGAGCTTGGACCCGTCGACTACCTGATGCATCGAGGCGAGGCCAATCCGCGGACTCGTTCGGGGATCATGGCGCTGGAACTCCTCGACATCACGCCGGACTGGGACCGCTTCCGCACCCGGTTCGAAAACGCCTCCCGGCGAGTGTTGCGGCTGCGGCAAAAGGTCGTCGTGCCGACCCTGCCGACGGCGGCACCGCGCTGGGTGGTGGATCCCGATTTCAATCTGGACTTCCATGTGCGTCGGGTCCGCGTGTCCGAACCCGGCACGCTACGCCAGGTGTTCGATCTCGCGGAGGTGATGCTGCAGTCACCGATGGACATCTCGCGGCCGCTGTGGACGGCCACCCTGGTCGAGGGTCTTGCCGACGGCAAGGCCGCGACGCTGTTGCACGTCAGTCACGCGGTCACCGACGGCGTCGGCGGCGTCGAGATGTTCGCGCAGATCTATGACTTGGAGCGGGACCCACCGCCCAAGCCGACGCCCCCGCAACCCATTCCGCAGGATCTGTCCCCCAACGAATTGATGCGGCAGGGCATCAACCATCTACCCATCGCGTTTGTCGGTGGGGTCCTGGGCGCCTTATCCGGGGTGGTATCAGCGGCGGGGCGGGCGGTTCTGGACCCCGCGTCCACGGTTTCGGGGATCGTGGGTTACGCCCTTTCGGGGATCCGGGTGATGAACCGGGCCGCCGAGCCGTCGCCGCTGCTGCGCCGGCGCAGCCTGACCAGCCGCACCGAGGCAATCGACATCCCGCTCTCCGACCTGCACAAGGCCGCAAAGGCCGGTGGCGGGTCGATCAACGACGCCTACCTCGCCGGGCTGTGCGGCGCCTTGCGGCGCTACCACGAGGCCCTCGGTGTGCCGATCAGCACGCTGCCGATGGCGGTGCCGGTGAACCTGCGGGCCGACGACGACGCGACCGGTGGCAATCGATTCACCGGCGTCAACCTGGCCGCGCCGGTGGGCACCGTCGATCCCGCGGCCCGGATGAGGAAGATCCGTGCCCAGATGACGCAGCGCCGCGATGAGCCCGCGATGAACATCATCGGGTCCATCGCGCCGGTGCTGAGCATATTGCCGACAGCCGTGCTCGAAGGGATCACCGGTTCGGTGATCGGCTCCGATGTGCAGGCCAGCAATGTCCCGGTCTACCCGGGAGACACCTTCATCGCCGGCGCAAAAATATTGCGGCAGTACGGCATTGGTCCGTTGCCTGGTGTGGCGATGATGGTGGTGCTGATTTCCCGCGGCGGGTGGTGCACCATCACCGTGCGTTACGACAGGGCGTCCGTGCGAGACGACGAGTTGTTCGCCCGATGCCTGCTGGAGGGTTTCGACGAAATCCTCGCGCTGGCCGGCGATCCGGCACCACGTGCGGTGCCGGCGTCGTTCACCGCTGAGCCGGCCGATTCGGCGTCCCGATCGGCGTCGGGCTCATGAGCGCCGCAGAGGAGCAGGGAGCGCAACGCGAGACGCGCAAGCCGTCCCGCGATTTGCGGCTGCCCGGCTCGGTAGCCGAGATCATGGCCAGCCCCCCGGGCCCGAAGGTCGGTGCGTTTTTCGACCTGGATGGGACGTTGGTCGCGGGCTTCACCGCCGTCATCCTTACCCAGGAGCGCCTACGGCGCCGCGATGTGGGTGTGGGAGAGCTACTCGGTATGGTTCAGGCCGGCCTGAACCATACGCTGGGGCGCATCGAGTTCGAAGACCTCATCTCGAAGGCGTCCTCGGCGCTGGCCGGACGGTTGATAGACGACCTGGAGGAGATCGGCGAGCGACTGTTCGCCCAGCGGATCGAGTCCCGGATCTATCCGGAAATGCGTGAGCTGGTGCGGGCTCACGTGGCTCGGGGCCACACCGTGGTCCTCAGTTCGTCGGCGCTGACGATCCAGGTGAATCCGGTGGCTCGCTTCCTCGGGATTACCAACACGCTCACCAACAAGTTCGAGACCAATGAAGACGGGATGCTCACCGGCGGCGTGGCGAAGCCGATCTTGTGGGGACCCGGGAAAGCCGCTGCGGTACAGCGGTTTGCGGCCGAGCACGACATCGACCTCAAAGACAGCTACTTCTACGCCGACGGTGATGAAGACGTCGCGCTGATGTATCTGGTCGGCAACCCGCGGCCCACCAATCCCGAAGGCAAGATGGCCGCCGTCGCCAAACGCCGGGGCTGGCCGATTCTGAAGTTCAACAGCCGCGGCGGCGTGGGTATCCGGCGGCAGTTGCGAACGCTTGCCGGTTTCAGCACCATGTTCCCGGTCGCGGCCGGCGCAGTGGGAATCGGTCTGCTAACCGGCAGCCGCCGGCGAGGCGTGAATTTCTTTACCTCCACCTTTTCTCAGATGTTGCTGGCGACCGCCGGCGTGCACCTGAACGTGATCGGGAAAGAGAATCTGACCGCGCGGCGCCCGGCCGTATTTATCTTCAACCACCGCAACCAGGTTGACCCGGTCATAGCCGGTGCCCTGGTGCGTGACAACTGGGTTGGCGTGGGCAAGAAGGAACTCGAGAGCGACCCGATCATGGGCACCCTCGGCAAATTGCTGGACGGTGTGTTCATCGACCGGGATGATCCGGTCGCCGCGGTGGAGACTTTGCACACCGTGGAAGAGCGCGCCAAGAAGGGCCTGTCGATCGTGATCGCCCCCGAAGGCACCCGACTGGACACCACGGAAGTCGGGCCGTTCAAAAAGGGGCCGTTCCGCATCGCGATGGCGGTGGGGATCCCGATCGTCCCCATCGTGATCCGCAACGCGGAGATCGTCGCCTCTCGAAACTCCACCACGATCAATCCGGGCACGGTCGATGTCGCGGTGTACCCGCCGATTCCGGTCGACGACTGGACTCTCGACACGCTGCCGGAGCGCATCGCCGAGGTGCGCCAGGTGTACCTCGACACGCTGGCCGACTGGCCGGTCGACGAGCTGCCCGAGGTCGGGCTGTACGCCAGGGCCAAGAAGGCGGCACCGAAGAAGGGCGGCCGGACCCGCGCGACCAGGACCAGCACGAAGAAGGCTGCGACCAAGTCCGCAACGAAGACGACCGCGAAGCGGACCCAGCCAAGGGCCCCCGCGAAGGCCAAGGCCAGCCCGAACACGTCGAAGATCGATCTCAAAGACGCTGCGGCACAACGGCCCACCGCCAGTTCCGAATCTTCGAGCTCTGGGTCCAGAGGACGGCCGTGACCGCACCGGCTGCAGACGCCAGCGCGGTCCTCACCGCCGAAGACACGCTGGTGCTTGCGTCCATGGAGACTCCCGTCGAACTGGAACTGGTCATGGATTGGCTGCGCCAGCAGCGCGCCCGCAATCCAGAAGCGAGACTCGACATATTGAAGCTGCCCTCCCGCAATGCACCACCTATGGCGCTGACAGCGCTGGTCGAGCAGCTTGAGTCGGGCGCCGAATCCGGTGAAGACCGTTCGATCGTTCCCGTGCAGGTTTTCTGGCTCCCCCCCGCGGACCGCAGCAGGGCCGGCAAGGTGGCCGCGCTGCTCCCCGGTCGAGATCCCTACCACCCCAACCAACGTCAGCAGCGTCGCATCCTGCGCACGGATCCGCTGCGCGCGCGGGTGGTGGCCGGCGAGTCGGCCAAGGTGTCCGAATTGCGTCAGCAGTGGCGCGACACCACCGTCGGCGAAAACGAGCGCGATTTCGCCCAGTTCGTCACCCGCCGGGCGATCCTGGCGTTGGCCCGGGCCGAATACCGGATCCTGGGGCCGCAATACAAGTCTCCGCGGCTCGTGAAGCCAGAGATGTTGGCGTCGGCGCGATTTCGTGCCGGCCTTAAGCAGATCCCCGGTGCGACGGTCGAGGAAGCCGGAAAAATGCTCGACGAACTCGCGACCGGATGGAGCCAGGTGTCGATCGACCTGATCTCCGTCCTCGGCAGGCTGATCAGCCGCGGGTTCGACCCCGAATTCGACTACGACGAGTATCAGGTCGCGGCAATGCGCGCCGCGCTGGAGGCTCATCCGGCGGTCTTACTGTTCTCGCACCGGTCCTACATCGACGGTGCGGTGGTACCGGTGGCCATGCAGGACAACCGGTTACCGCCAGTGCACATGTTCGGCGGCGTAAACCTGTCATTCGGCGTGATGGGGCCCCTGATGCGCCGCGCGGGGATGATCTTCATCCGCCGCAATATTGGCGACGACGCACTGTACAAGTACGTGCTCAAGGAGTACGTCGGCTACGTCGTCGAGAAGCGGTTCAACCTGAGCTGGTCCATCGAAGGCACTCGGTCGCGCACCGGAAAGATGTTGCCGCCCAAGCTCGGGTTGCTGAGTTACGTGGCGGACGCGTACCTGGATGGCCGCAGCGACGACATCCTGCTGCAAGGGGTTTCGATCTGCTTCGACCAGCTGCACGAGATCGCCGAATATGCCGCCTACGCACGCGGGGGCGAGAAGACGCCCGAGGGATTCGGCTGGCTCTACAACTTCATCAAGGCGCAGGGTGAACGCAACTACGGCAAGATCTACGTCCGCTTCCCCGAGGCGGTCTCTATGCGCCAGTACCTCGGCGCACCGCACGGGCCGCTCGCTTCTGATCAGGCCGCGAAACGGCTTGCGCTGCAAAAGATGTCGTTCGAGGTTGCGTGGCGGATCCTGCAGTCGACGCCGGTGACAGCGACGGGATTGGTGTCGGCGCTGCTGCTCACCACTCGCGGGGTGGCGTTGACGCTCGATCAGCTGCACCACACCTTGCAGGACTCGCTTGATTACCTCGAACGAAAACAAACCCCGGTGTCCACCAGTGCGTTACGGCTGCGCTCGCGCGACGGCGTACGCGCGGCGGTGGACGCCTTGTCCAACGGGCATCCGGTCACCCGAGTGGACAGCGGCCGTGAGCCGGTGTGGTACATCGCCCCCGACGATGAGCACGCCGCGGCGTTCTACCGGAACTCGGTGATACACGCGTTTCTGGAGACCTCCATCGTCGAACTCGCGCTGGCGCACGCCAGGCGCGCCGAGGGCGATCGTGTGGCGGCCTTCTGGGACCAGGCGACGCGGTTGCGCGATCTGTTGAAATTCGATTTCTATTTTGCCGATTCGACGTCGTTTCGGGCCAACATCGCCGAAGAGATGGCGTGGCACGACAATTGGGAAGCCCATCTTGCTGCCGGGGGCGACGAGATCGAAGCCATGCTGTATGCGAAAAGGCCGTTGATGTCGGATGCGATGTTGCGGGTGTTCTTCGAGGCCTATGAGATCGTCGCGGACGTGTTGCGCGACGCCCCTGCCGGCGTCGGCGAGAAGGAACTGACGGAGACCGCTCTCGGGGTGGGCCGTCAGTACGTGGCGCAGGGCCGGGTGCGCAGCAGCGAGTCGGTTTCGACGCTGCTGTTCGCCACCGCGCGCCAGGTCGTTGCCGATCAGGATCTGATCGCATCGGCAGCGGATCTCGCCGAGCGCCGGAAGGCTTTCCGCCGCGAATTGCGGGACATTTTGCGGGATTTCGCCTATGTCGAGCAGATCGCGCGAAATCGATTCGTCGCCCGCGAATTCAAGGCGCAACATGGGCGGCAGGCTGGCCAAGCCCAATAACGCGGTTGGCGGCCGGGCCGTCCGGGTGCCCCCCCTGGTTATCGGCGTCGCGATGCTGGCGGGCGGCACGGCGGCCGCTACGACTTGAGCGGGCCGCCCACCCACACCGCTGCCGATCCCTCCGCTGGCCAAAGTCGCCGTCGTGTTCGCGTCATTGCCGCTGCACGCGTTCTTCGGCGTCGAACTGATGAGCACCCGAACCGTGCGCCGCCTACTACCGATCGGTGGGTCTGAGCTGGCACACCGACCTGCTGGGGGATCAGCGACTGGGCGGTGGAATCGCTTGGACGGCAGGCGAACGGCCCCTACGCTCGCGGCCCGACCGCCCATCCACAGTCGCGGCTTTGTCCACAGGCTCGCCGGCCAGTACTCCGGGGTCCCCGCGGCCTGTCGGTGCAGCCGGGCTGAATGAGCACCCGACACGAGCGCTACCCCGCGAATGAAAGGAAATTAGGTCAATGTTCGAAACACCGCTTACCGTCGTCGGCCACATCGTCAACAACCTCGAGCGCCGACAGGTCGGCACCCAGGAGGTCATCAAATTCCGGGTGGCCAGCAATTCTCGCCGCCGGACCGCGGATGGCGGGTGGGAGCCCGGAAACTCGCTGTTCATCAATGTCAACTGCTGGGGCAAGCTGGTTACCGGAGTGGGCGCGGCGTTGGGCAAGGGCGCGCCGGTGATCGTCGTGGGCCACGTCTACACCAGCGAGTACGAGGACCGCGACGGCAATCGCCGCTCGTCGCTGGAGATGCGTGCGACATCGGTGGGACCAGATGTGTCGCGGACGATCGTGCGCATCGAGAAGCCGGGCTACACCGGCCCGACCACCGAGGAGGCCACGGCACCCACGCCGGCCGAGGCCGACGCCGCCGCGGACACCGACGCTTCTGACAGCGCCGAGTCCGACGACTCGGCTGCCCTGCCACTGTCGGCCTAGCGATGCTCGGCGGTGCCTAGGATGGTCGGCGGGATATTTCGCCAAAGATCAGAAAGGCAATACCGCGGCATGGCTGAGTTCATCTACACGATGAAGAAGGTCCGCAAGGCGCACGGCGACAAGGTGATCCTCGACGACGTCACGTTGAGCTTCTACCCGGGAGCCAAGATCGGTGTCGTCGGTCCGAATGGGGCCGGTAAGTCGAGCGTCTTGCGGATCATGGCCGGTCTGGACAAGCCGAACAACGGCGAGGCTTTCCTGGCCACCGGGGCCACCGTCGGCATTTTGCTCCAGGAGCCGCCGCTGAACGAGGAGAAGACCGTTCGCGGCAACGTGGAAGAGGGTCTGGGCGACATCAAGGTCAAGCTCGATCGCTTCAACGAGGTCGCCGAATTGATGGCCACCGACTACTCCGACGAGTTGATGGAGGAGATGGGCCGCCTGCAGGAGGAACTGGACCACGCCGACGCGTGGGACCTGGACTCACAGCTGGAGCAGGCGATGGACGCGCTGCGCTGTCCGCCCCCCGACGATCCGGTGACCAACCTGTCCGGTGGTGAGCGGCGCCGGGTGGCGCTGTGCAAGCTGCTGCTCTCGAAACCGGACCTGCTGCTGCTCGACGAGCCGACCAACCATCTGGACGCCGAAAGCGTGCAGTGGCTCGAACAGCACCTTGCCGGCTATCCCGGCGCGATTCTGGCGGTCACCCACGATCGCTATTTCTTGGACAACGTCGCCGAATGGATCCTGGAACTCGATCGCGGCCGCGCGTACCCCTACGAGGGCAACTACTCGACCTACCTGGAGAAGAAGGCCGAGCGGCTGGCGGTGCAGGGCCGCAAGGACGCCAAGCTGCAGAAGCGGTTGCAAGACGAGCTGGCCTGGGTGCGGTCCGGGGCCAAGGCACGTCAAGCCAAGAGCAAGGCGCGTCTGCAACGCTACGAGGAGATGGCCGCCGAGGCCGAGAAGACGCGCAAACTCGACTTCGAGGAGATCCAGATCCCGGTCGGGCCGCGGCTGGGCTCCGTGGTGGTCGAGGTCGAACACCTCGACAAGGGGTACGACGGACGCACCCTGATCAAGGACCTGTCCTTCACCCTGCCGCGTAACGGCATCGTCGGCGTCATCGGCCCCAACGGGGTCGGCAAGACCACGCTGTTCAAGACCATCGTCGGCCTCGAGCAGCCGGACAGCGGCACCGTCAAGGTCGGCGAGACGGTCAAGTTGAGCTACGTGGACCAGGCCCGTGCGGGCATTGATCCGAAGAAGACCGTGTGGGAAGTCGTCTCCGACGGGCTGGACCACATCCAGGTCGGTCAGACCGAGGTGCCGTCGCGGGCCTACGTCTCGGCGTTCGGGTTCAAGGGCCCCGACCAGCAGAAGCCTGCCGGGGTGCTGTCCGGCGGCGAACGCAACAGGCTGAACCTGGCGCTGACGCTCAAGCAGGGTGGCAACCTGATCCTGCTCGACGAGCCGACCAACGACCTGGACGTCGAGACCCTGAGCTCGCTGGAGAACGCCCTGGTGAACTTCCCCGGTTGTGCGGTGGTGATTTCGCACGATCGCTGGTTTCTCGACCGGACGTGCACGCACATCCTGGCGTGGGAGGGCGACGAGGACAACGAGGCCAAGTGGTTCTGGTTCGAGGGCAACTTCGGGGGATACGAGGAGAACAAGGTGGAACGGCTCGGTGTCGAAGCGGCGCGTCCGCACCGAGTGACCCACCGCAAGCTGACACGGGACTAGTGTCAGCTCTGCCAGCGCGTCGTGAGTTGGGAGCAGTCGGAATGGCGATCGATCCCGGAGCTAGGCAGGACGTCGAGGCGTGGACCACGTTCGCCCGGAGTGCGGACATTCCAGACTGGATCTCGAAGGCCTACATCGAAAGCTATCGCGGTCCACACGACGGCGGGGCGGAGGACGCGACTGCCGTCGGCGCCGCTCCGACTCCGGCATCCCTGGTGACACCGGCCATGCTGGGTGCGCACTATCGGCTTGGCCGGCACCGCCCGGCCGGTGAAAGCCGCGTCGCGGTGTACCCGGCGGACGATCCCGCGGGCTTCGGTCCCGCGCTGCAGGTGGTCACCGACCACGGCAGCATGCTGATGGATTCGGTCACAGTACTGCTGCACCGGCTCGGAGTGTTCTACACGGCCATCATGACCCCGGTGTTCGAGGTGCGCCGCAGCCCGGCGGGGGAGCTGCTCGGCATCGAACCCAAGACGGGCGGCAGCTCGCGATACGTCGGCGAGGCATGGATACACGTCCAGCTCGTACCCTCCGTCGATCGCACGGGGCTAGCCGAAGTTGAACGGCTCCTGCCCAAGGTCCTGGCCGACGTGCAACGGGTTGCTCTCGACGCATCGGCGATGATCGCCACCCTGGGCGACCTGGCCGCGGATGTCGAAACCAACGCCGAGGGTCGCTATTCCGCGCCGGACCGTGAGGACGTCGCTGCGCTGCTGCGCTGGCTGGGCGACGGGAACTTCCTGCTGCTGGGGTACCAACGTTGCCAGGTGCACGGCAACGTGGTGTCCGGCGACGGGTCGAGTGGCCTGGGCGTCCTGCGCGCGCGCAGCGGTTCGCGCCCCCGGTTGACCGACGACGACAAATTGCTGGTCTTGGCCCAGGCGCGCGTCGGCAGTTACCTGCGCTACGGCGCTTACCCGTATGCCATCGCGGTCCGCGAATTCGGCAACGGCGCCGTGATCGAGCATCGCTTCGTCGGGCTCTTCACCGTCGCCGCCATGAACGCCGACGTGCTGGAGATCCCGACAATCTCGGGCCGGGTCCGCGAGGCGCTCGCGTTGGCCGAAAGCGACCCCATCCACCCGGGTCAGCTGCTACTCGACGTCATCCAGACCGTCCCGCGCCCGGAGCTGTTCAGCTTGAGCGCCGAACGGTTGTTGGCAATGGCCAAAGCCGTTCTGGACCTTGGATCGCAACGGCGCGCGTTGTTGTTCCTGCGCGCTGACCGCCTCCAGTATTTCGTCTCGTGCCTGGTCTATGTGCCCCGCGACCGCTACACCACGCCGGTGCGATTGCAGATCGAAGACATCCTGGTCCGCGAGTTCGGCGGGACACGACTGGAATTCACCGCTCGTGTCAGTGAATCACCCTGGGCGCTCATGCATTTCATGGTCCGGCTGCCCGAGGGCGACACTGCCTCCGGCCCGGTCGACGTGTCCGAAGCCAACCGCATCCGGATTCAGGGGTTGCTCACCGAAGCCGCGCGAACGTGGGCGGACCGGCTGATCGGCGCCGCGGCTGGGTTGCCCGACGGCATCGTCGGGCACGCCGACGCCGAGCATTACGCGTCCGCCTTTTCCGAGGCCTACAAGCAGGCCGTCAGCCCGACCGACGCCATCGACCACATCGCCATTATCAACGAGCTGGCCGATGATTCGGTCAAGCTGGTGTTCTCCGAACGCGACCAGTACGGGGTCGCCCAGCTGACCTGGTTCCTCGGTGGGCGCACCGCTTCACTGAGCCAACTGCTGCCGATGCTGCAAAGCATGGGCGTCGTGGTGCTCGAGGAGCGGCCGTTCACCGTCACCCGCCCCGACGGACTGCCGGTGTGGATCTACCTGTTCAAGATCTCGCCGCACCCCACCATCCCCTTGGCGCCGACCGAAGCCGAGCGGGACGCGACCGCGCAGCGATTCGCCGACGCGGTCACCGCGATATGGCACGGCCGTGTCGAGGTCGACCGGTTCAACGAGCTGGTGATGCGCGCGGGGCTGACCTGGCAACAGGTTGTCCTGTTGCGCGCTTACGCGAAGTACCTGCGGCAGGCGGGTTTTCCGTACAGCCAGTCCTACATCGAATCCGTATTGAACGAACACCCCTCGACCGCGCGATCGCTGGTCGTCTTGTTCGAGGCTCTTTTCGATCCCAGGCCGTCGGGTTTGCCCGCGAGCCGCGATGCGCAGGCGGCCGCCGCCGCGGTCGCCGCGGATATCGACGCGCTCGTGAGCCTGGACACCGACCGCATCCTGCGCGCGTTCGCGTCGCTGGTTCAGGCCACGTTGCGGACCAATTACTTTGTGACACGGGCGGGTTCGGCCCGCGGCCGCGACGTGCTGGCGCTCAAACTCAACGCGCAGCTGATCGACGAGCTGCCGCTGCCGCGCCCCAAGTTCGAGATCTTCGTCTATTCGCCCCGCGTGGAAGGTGTGCACCTGAGGTTCGGCCCCGTGGCGCGTGGCGGCCTGCGCTGGTCGGACCGTCGGGACGACTTCCGCACCGAGATCCTGGGTCTGGTCAAGGCGCAAGCGGTGAAGAACGCGGTCATCGTGCCGGTCGGGGCCAAGGGCGGATTCGTCGTCAAGCGACCGCCGTTGCCCACGGGCGATTCCGCGAGCGACCGCGACGCCATCCGCGCCGAAGGCGTGGCCTGCTACCAGTTGTTCATTTCCGGGCTGCTGGACGTCACCGACAACGTCGACCACGCGACCGGAAACGTGAACCCGCCGCCCGAGGTGGTGCGCCGTGACGGCGACGACGCGTACCTAGTGGTGGCCGCGGACAAGGGCACCGCGACGTTCTCCGATATCGCTAACGATGTCGCCAAGTCCTACGGATTCTGGCTCGGTGACGCGTTCGCTTCGGGCGGATCGGTGGGCTACGACCACAAGGCCATGGGCATCACCGCGAAGGGAACCTGGGAGGCCGTCAAACGGCACTTCCGGGAGATCGGCGTCGATACCCAGACGGAGGACTTCACCGTGGTGGGCATCGGCGACATGAGCGGCGACGTGTTCGGCAACGGCATGTTGCTCTCCAAGCACATCCGCCTGATCGCCGCCTTCGATCACCGCCACATCTTCCTCGATCCGGACCCCGACGCCGCGGCTTCGTGGGACGAGCGCCAGCGGTTGTTCAACCTGCCCCGGTCCAGCTGGGACGATTACGACAAGTCCTTGATCAGCGAGGGCGGCGGCGTGTACAGCCGCGAGCAGAAGGCCATCCCGATCAGCGCACAGGTCCGCGCGGCCCTTGGCATCGACGGTGACGTCACGGAGATGGCCCCGCCCAACCTGATTCGGGTGATCCTGCAGGCGCCGGTGGACCTGCTGTTCAACGGCGGGATCGGCACGTACATCAAGGCCGAAACGGAGTCGGATGCCGACGTCGGCGACCGCGCCAACGACCCGGTGCGCGTCAACGCGAATCAGGTGCGCGCCAAGGTTATCGGCGAGGGTGGCAACCTCGGCGTGACCGCACGGGGCCGAGTCGAGTTCGATCTGTCGGGCGGACGGATCAACACCGACGCGATGGACAACTCCGCCGGTGTGGACTGCTCCGACCACGAGGTCAACATCAAGATCCTGATCGATTCGCTCGTCACTGCCGGCAAGGTCAGGGCCGAGGAACGCAAGGAGCTGCTCGAGTCGATGACCGACGAGGTCGCCCGGTTGGTGCTGGCCGACAACGAGGACCAGAACGATTTGATGGGTACCAGCCGCGCCAACGCGGCCAGCCTGCTTCCGGTGCACGCCGACCAGATCCGGCACCTGGTGGCCGATCGCGGCCTGAGCCGCGAGTTGGAGGCGCTGCCGTCGGAGAAGGAGATCCAACGGCGGACCGAGGCCGGCATCGGGCTCACCTCGCCCGAGCTGGCAACCCTGATGGCGCACGTCAAGCTGGGACTCAAAGAGGATCTGTTGGGCACGGAACTGCCGGATCAGGACGTGTTCGCCTCCAGGTTGCCGCGGTACTTCCCGAAGCCGCTGCGCGAACGGTTCCCCACGGAGATCCGCTCGCACCAGCTGCGCCGCGAGATCGTCACCACCATGCTGGTCAACGACTTGGTAGACACCGCCGGCATCAGCTATGCCTTCCGGATCGCCGAGGACGTCGGCGTGACCCCGATCGACGCGGTGCGCACCTATATCGCCACCGACGCCATCTTTGGTGTGGATCACCTCTGGCGGCGGATCCGCGCGGCCAACCTGCCGGTGGCGCTGTCGGACCGGCTGACGCTGGACACCCGGAGACTGATCGACCGTGCCGGACGCTGGCTGCTGAACTATCGTCCGCAACCGTTGGCCGTCGGCGCCGAGATCAACCGATTCGCCGCGAAGGTCAAGGCGCTGACGCCGCGGATGTCGGAATGGTTGCGCGGCGACGACAAGGCCATCGTCGAAAAGGAAGCCGCGGAATTCATTTCGCAGGGCGCACCTCAAGACCTGGCCTACCGGGTCGCGACCGGGCTGTACCGGTATAGCCTGCTCGACATCATCGACATCGGCGACATCACCGAAATCGACGCCGCCGAGGTGGCGGACACCTATTTCGCGCTGATGGACCGACTGGGCACCGACGGCCTGCTGACGGCGGTGTCCGAGCTACCCCGAAACGACCGGTGGCATTCGTTGGCGCGCTTGGCGATTCGCGACGACATCTACGCCTCGCTGCGGGCGTTGTGCTTCGACGTGTTGGCCGTCGGCGAACCGGACGAAAGCGCAGAGCAGAAGATCGCCGAATGGGAACACATCAGCGCTTCCCGGGTGGAACGAGCGCGCCGGACGCTCACCGAGATCTACGACAGCGGCCAAAAGGATTTGGCGACACTGTCCGTGGCGGCGCGACAGATCCGCCGCATGACGCGCACCAGCGGCCGCGGATCCTCGGGATGAGCGTCGGGTTCGTCACCCCCGTGCCGGTGCGCTGGTCGGACATCGACATGTACCAGCACGTCAACCACGCCACCATGGTCACGATCCTCGAAGAGGCCCGTGTCCCGTTTCTCAGGGACGCTTTCGCCGCCGACATCGCGTCCACCGGTCTGCTGATCGCCGACGTCCGGGTCACCTACAAGGGTCAACTGCGGCTGGCGGATTCGCCGTTGCAGGTGACCATTTGGACCAAGCGGCTTCGGGCGGTGGACTTCACCCTCGGCTACGAGGTCCGGTCGGTCCACGCGGAGCCGGGTTCGAAGCCGGCCGTCATCGGAGAGTCGCAGTTGGCCGCCTTCCACATCGAGGAGCAGCGGCTGGTGCGACTGTCGCCGCAGCATCGGGAGTATCTGCAACGGTGGCTGCGATAGCCGAGCGCGGACTATGGTTGGGCCCGGAAAACAAGGCGGCCAACCGCACGGACCTGGCCACGTTCGTCGATCACGCGATGCGGCTCGACGACGCCGCGGTGATCCGACTGCGCGCACGATCCACCGGGTTGCTGACGGCATGGGTGGCAACGGGTTTCGACGTGCTGGCCAGCCGGGTGGTGGTCGGCAAGGTGCGGCCCGACGATTTGTCGGTCGGCGCCGACGAATTGGCGCGTGGTCTGGCTGCTATGGACGTCTCGGGCTACGTCGATCCCGGCTTTCCGATGGACTCGTCGTGGCGGGGTGCTCTGCCCCCGGAATCCGGCTTCACCCACCTCGAGGACGTGCCGGCCCGGGTGATGCTGGACCTGGCGCAGCAAGGCGCGCGACTCGCCAAGGAGCACGGCGGTGCCCATGGCCCGCCGGTTTCGCTTCTCGATCAGGAAGTCATCCGGGTCAGCTCGGCCGACGTCAGCGTGGGGCTACCGATGCGCTGTGTGTTCGCGTTGACCGCAATGGGATTCTTGCCGCAGTCGCCAGAGGCGATCGACGCCGACGAAATCATCCGGGTCCGGATCCTGCCGGCGTGGTTGCGTGTCGATGCCCGGTTCGGCTCGGTGTACCGGCGCCGCGGCCATCCGGCGCTGGTGCTGCGGTGACCGGACTGCGAGCTGGTAGGTAGCTACACCAGCCAGGCCGCGCTGTCGGGCGGCAACTTGCCGTCCACCAACGGCGAGCTCGCCAGGATGAGTTTCCCGTCGGGTAGCCCCACGGGATCCTCGCCGGCGTTGAGCACACACACAAGCCCGCCGCCACACCTCCGGAACACTAGTGTATTCCTAGGAGCACCAAGCCATTCGATCTCAGTACCTTCGAATTCATCACGCTCCCTGCGTAATTCGAGCGCTCGCCGAAAGAACGACAAGGTGGAGTCGGGATCTGCGCGCTGCTTTTCGACGGTCCACGCCGCCCATTCCGCGGGCATCGGCAACCAAGTGTCGGCACACGTCGAGAATCCGAACGGGGGAGCCTCGCCCGACCACGGGATCGGAACCCGGCAGCGATCGCGGCCGCGTTCGGTGTGCCCCGAGCGTTCCCACGTCGGGTCCTGCAGCACCTCGTCGGGCAGGTCCACGTCCGGCAACCCGAGTTCCTGCCCGTTGTAGATGAATACCGCGCCCGGCAGGGCGAGCATCAGCATCGCCATGGCCCGCGCCCGGCGCAGCCCGACGTCGCCGCCGCCGTACCGGGTGACCTCCCGGCCCACATCATGGTTGGCCAGCGTCCACGTGGGGGTGGCGTTTTCCAGCGCCGCGGCCTCGAGCGAGTTCAGCACCGCGTCGTGGATTTCGCCTGCGTCGAAATCGGTTCGGGTCAGCCGGAAATTGAAGCCGAGATGCAGTTCGTCGGCCCGCACGTATTCGGCCCAGCGGGCGTTGTCGTGGACCCAGACCTCGCCGACGGTTACCGCTCCGGGATAGTCGTCGATCACCGCGCGGATATCGCGATGGATCGCGTGCACGTGGGGGCGATTGAAGCGTGGGTCGTCATCGAGGTGGTGCAGCACCTCGATGTCCAGGTACTCCGAGTCCGGCAGGCCTGGCGGCTTGGCCATCCCGTGTGCGACGTCGATGCGGAAGCCGTCCACCCCGCGTTCCAGCCAGAAGCGCAGCGTCTTCTCGAAGTCGTCAAACGTATCGGGGTTGTCCCAGTTCAGATCGGGCTGCTCGGTGTCGAAGAGGTGCAGATACCACTGGCCGGGGTTGCCGTCCGGCTCGACCACCCGTGTCCAGGCTGGTCCGCCGAACACCGACTCCCAGTTGTTCGGCGGCAGCGCCCCGCTGGGCCCGCGGCCGTCGCGAAAGAAATAGCGATCCCGCGCGGCGCCCCCCGGGCCGGCGGCCAGC
The DNA here is from genome assembly GCF_010731535.1 of Mycobacterium lacus. Taxonomy (NCBI): domain Bacteria; kingdom Bacillati; phylum Actinomycetota; class Actinomycetes; order Mycobacteriales; family Mycobacteriaceae; genus Mycobacterium; species Mycobacterium lacus. The sequence goes on along the minus strand of NZ_AP022581.1, from coordinate 2,728,065 downwards.
GCCGCCTGAAACCACGGGTGCGCCGAACTGGTGTGGTTGGGCACCACGTCCATGGTGACCTTGATGCCCCGCCGGTGCGCCGCGGCGATCAGGCGTTCGAACGCGGCCATGCCGCCGAACAGCGGGTCAATGTCTCGTGGATCGGAGACGTCGTAGCCATGGTCGGCCATCGGTGAGACGGTGACCGGGTTGATCCAGACGCCGTCGATGCCGAGCCATTCCAGATGGTCCAGCCGGGCCGCCAGCCCCCCGAGGTCACCGACCCCGTCGCCGTTGCTGTCGGCGAACGACCGCGGGTACACCTGGTAGAACACCGCACGCGACCACCACGGCTCCGGTCGACGAGCGCGTGCGCGAGGAGAGTCGGGGCCCGTCCGACCCGGCTCCGGTCGACGAGCGCGTGCGCGAGGAGAGTCGGGGCCCGTCCGACCTGAGCCGTCACCGGGCTCCGTTTCTTGGCTGGACATCAAAACCAGGAGTTGACGAGGGAGTGGGCGGCCATCTCCAGATAGTCCAGCAATTGACGGCGATGCTCGTCGTCGAGGGTATCCGAATCGATGGAGGCGACGGCGGTGTGCATGCACCGCAGCCACGCGTCGCGCTCGATCGGGGTGATCCGGAACGGGGCATGCCGCATCCGCAGCCGAGGGTGGCCACGCTGGTCGGAGTAGGTTCGTGGGCCACCCCAGTACTGCTCGAGGAACATCCGCAACCGTTCTTCGGCGCCCGCCAGGTCGTCCGCGGGATACAGCTCACGCAATATTTCGTCCTCGGGGACCTGCGCGTAAAAGCGCGACACGATCGCATTGAACGTCTCGGTGCCGCCGACCGCTTCGTAGAAAGACTGCTGTGGTACCGGTTCCATCGCCTCCATTGTGGTCCATGACCGGGCGGCACGGCGGGCCATGTCGCCTGCAGGCTGCGCGCGCAGCTCGCGGCATGGCACACGGGTTACTGCTCTTACCGATCTTCGTTCGACCGTGCCGGGCGGCGTGCGCCGAATCGTTGCTTGGCGCGCGCCATCTCGGCGGTAAGCCTCTCCAACAAGTCGCGCAGCGGCGACGGCGGCAGCCCCGCGCCGCCGGATTCGAACAAGGTCAGCTCGAGGCCTTCCCGGGCGCACTCGACGAAGGCCCACGGTATCCCGGGTTCGTCGGCACCTAAGCGTTCGCTGATGGTCGCCACCGTGTGCTCCTGCAGCCGAGCCATCTCTGCCAGCACCGACATGAGGCGATGCTCGTAACGAGCCCGTCGCGCAGCGGTATCGTCGCCGGCCTCCTGTGGATGCCCGTGTTCAGGCGAAATGCTGACGCAACCATCGGCGTCGACAACGAAGCCCTCATTGCGCGCGTCCGTTTCGATCGCAGATCTTTGACGGTCGAGGGCGCCCATCCCGGAGATACAGTCACCTATCGCTTGCAGTGCCGTCTCGAGCCGGTGCGGCAACTCGCGGCGCCGAGGCTCGACGCGGTCGGCCGCGTCGCGCTGTGCCAGCCCCTTCTCGATGCCACGCTTGGCCGCTAGAGCCGCCCGTCTGGATTGCGAGAAGTTCAGCGCTGCGGGCAACGCCGGATCTGGCTCTGTGATCTCGATGATGCGGTTCATCGACGCGAGCAGCTCCTCCACCGCTGCGCGCGGAGCGAGCGGATTTCGGGCGCGGCGTCGATAAAGCTCGGCTGTCGTGCCGTCATCGCCGAACGGAGCCGCCGAATCCTTAGCCATCACACTTCCCGCTCGCCGGTTCTCGCATGGAATGCCCCGCTCATACGGTCGCTTGTCACGTTCCTCGACCGCCGCGCGTAGGTCGTCGAGCGATGGCTACGGGCATTATCCCCCCGGCGGCAGCCCGGCGATGCACGACGAAATCCGTGCCCCAATACCCCCCGTTCACCGGTTCGACACGGCGTGGGCGCACCAATTGGCGTGCAGTTGGCAGCGAATCATGGTGGACTGTTCCGCGGAGGATTTATGGCGCATGCGAAGAAGCGCCGCGGCCACCGCGGTTCCGGTGTCGCGGCAGGCCTAGCCGGGCACGCACCCGCCCCATCTCTGCACAGTGTCTACTCCCACCACCTCACCCCCGGTGCCGACACCCATCCGCCGAACCGCCACGACAGCGCGTCGATCTGGAATCGGCGTCGGGTGCTGCTGCTGAACTCGACCTATGAGCCGCTCACCGCGTTGCCGATGCGACGGGCGATCGTCATGGTGATCTGTGGGAAGGCCGACGTGGTGCACGATGATCCGGCCGGGCCGGTCATCCACTCGGCGACCAGGTCTATCGTGGTGCCGTCGGTGATCCAGCTGCGGTCCTATGTGCGGGTGCCCTACCGAGCCCGAGTCCCGATGACCCGTGCTGCGCTGATGCACCGCGACCGGTTCTGCTGCGCCTATTGCGGCGCAAAGGCCGACACCGTCGACCACGTGGTGCCACGCAGCCGCGGCGGGGACCACTCCTGGGAGAACTGCGTCGCCTGCTGCTCGACCTGCAACCACCGCAAGGGTGACAAGCTGCTCGCCGAGCTCGGCTGGGCGTTGCGCCGTGTGCCGCTACCACCGACGGGCCAGCACTGGCGACTGTTGTCGACGGTCAAGGAGCTGGATCCGGCGTGGGCGCGATACCTCGGTGAAGGCGCTGCGTAACGAAATCGCGTGTCCTAAGTGCCCGGTTCATTCCCCGTTGGGATACCGTTTGCGTCGTGAGCATTCTGCAGATCCACCTCTTGTTCGTGGGAATTCCGTTGTTGGTGGTTGCTGTGCTGGCGGGTCTGATCTTTTCCCGCAAGGGGCCCCACCCCGCGACCTACCAATTGTCGGAGCCGTGGACACATCCGCCGATCCTGTGGGCCGCCACCGACGAGGTTGTCGGCGACGCCCACAGCGGACATGGGGGCCATGAGGCATCGGAGTTCACGATTGGGGGTGGCGCCAGTGGCACGTGGTGATGTCGCGACGATCGAGCACACCAAGCTGCCGAAGGGTTGGGTGCTCACCACCAGCGGACGAATCTCTGGCGTCACCGAGCCGGGGGAAGTGTCCGTGCACTACCCGTTCCCAATCAAGGACCTCGTCGCCGTGGACGACGCGCTCAAGTACGGCTCGCGCTCGTCCAACGCGCGGTTCGCGATTTATCTCGGCGACCTGGGCAGCGACACCGCCGCGCGGGCCCGGGAGATTCTGGCCAAGGTGCCGACGCCCGACAACGCGGTGCTGCTCGCCGTCTCACCCGAGCAGTGCGCCATCGAGGTGGTCTACGGCTCGCAGCTGCGGGGTCGCGGCGCCGAGTCGGCCGCACCGCTTGGGGTCGCCGCCGCTGCGTCGGCGTTCGAGCAGGGCAGCCTGATCGACGGGCTGGTCAGCGCGATCCGCGTGCTCAGTTCGGGGATTTCGCCGGCGTAGCGCGCCGGTTAGCTCGCCGACCCTGCGGTCAGCGCGGCGATCGGAGCGATTTGGTCGCACTGAGCGCAGTCTCGATCACACGGCCTCGTCCCCGCCCTGACGGCGGATGTTCGAATAGGCAGTGGACAGACGGGGTTCGCTGACTGCCTGATCTAGGCATGACCTCACCCTGCACACCCCGTTGGGTTCGACCGGTTCACGCTCGCCGGCGGCAGCCCGACCGACACCGCGGGCGCGCCGCCCTCGAGGAATTGCCGCCCGACCCGGCGGCCCTCGCCGCGATGGCCGCGTCCTACGGCATCGAGATCCTGGGGCCGCCTCCTGCCCCGTGACCGACCGTCATGCCGCGTCGAAGCTACGCGCCCTAAGCGCCCGCTTCACGCCCGCTTGACCCTCGAGCACCAGCCGGCGCAATGCCGGCGGCACCTCAGATTCCGGGGCGGTCAGAAAACTGTCGGCGGCAGCGATGCCCGCCTCGCTGATGTCCCAATGGGGATACAGGCCGACCACCACCGATTGCGCGACCTCGCTGGACCGTCGCGCCCAGACTCCCGGGATGGCTTCGAAGTAGCGCGCAGTCAACGGCTCGAGCAGCTCGCCTTGTCCCGGAGCGGCGATGCCCGCGATTATCGCGCGGCCGGTGGCGTTGGCCAGGGTGTCGTCCTCGACGACGGTGGTGAATGCCCTGTCCTTGACGTCGAACTGCGGCCGCGCCGCGGCGGCCTGGGCGGCGTGCCGCTTGCCCGCCGCCGTCGGGTCCCGTTGCGCTTCGGCGTCGATCCGCGGCGTCTGCGGGCCGTCGGCGTCGATGGCGCCTGCGGTTGCCAGCGCGGTCACGATGCGCCACCGCAAGTCGGTGTCCACCGTCAAGCCGCCCAATCCCTGCTCAACGGGGTCCGCGTCGAGTAGCAGCCTCAGTGTCTCCACGTGACGCGGCGACAACACCGACGAGCACAGCGCGTTGACGAAGGCGAGCTGGTGATCCGATCCGGGCTCGGCAGACCGCGCCAATTCCAGCACCCGGTCGGCGTACTGCGGCCAGCCAACCTCGCGGGCCCAGCCCGGCTCGGCATAGGAACCCAGCGCGGTCTGCGCCTGCAACAACAGCCGCTGTGCCACCCCGACCTCGGTTTCGGCGTACACGCCGCCGGACACCAACGACACGAAGTCGCGGGCACGCAATTCGGCCTCGCGGGTCATCTCCCAGGCCGCCGACCACACCAGCGTGCGGGGCAGCGGCTCGGCGATATCGGCAATGCGCGCGAGTGCCGTTCGCAGCGACTGGGCGTCCAGCCGCAGTGAGCAGTAGGTGAGGTCGTCGTCGTTGACCAGGATCAGTTTGCCGCGCGAAACGCCAACCAGCGCAGGAACATCCGTGCTCGACCCCGAGACGTCAAGTTCCTCCCGGTGGACACGCACCAGTTTCCCGGACCCGTCGTCGTCGTAAATGCCCACCGCCAGCCGGTGCACCCGGGTCTCGCCCGCGCCGGGCGCGGCGCCGCTCTGGGTCACCGCGAACCGGGTGAATCTGCCCCCATTGCCGTCGGTGCCGTCGACGTCGAAATCCGCCCGCAATGTGTTGAGCCCGGTGGTCTTCAGCCATTGCTGGCCCCAGTTCGACAAGTCGCGGCCGGAGGCGTTCTCCAGCGCGGCGATCAGATCGTCGAATGTGGCATTCCCGAATGCGTGCGTGCGGAAGTAATCCCGAAGCCCAGCCAGGAAGTGCTCCAGGCCCACGTAGGCAACGAGCTGCTTGAGCACCGAAGCGCCCTTGGCGTAAGTAATTCCGTCGAAGTTCACCTCGACCGCCGCCAGGTCGGGGATGTCGGCGGCGATCGGGTGCGTCGACGGCAACTGGTCCTGGCGGTACGCCCACGACTTTTCGACGTTCGCGAAGGTGGTCCACGCTTCGGTGTATTCGGTCGCCTCGCTTTGACACAGCACCGACGCGAAGGTGGCGAAGGATTCGTTTAGCCACAGGTCGTCCCACCAGCTCATGGTGACCAGGTCGCCGAACCACATGTGGGCCATCTCGTGCAGCACCGTCTCCGCGCGCCGTTCGTAGGAAGCCCGGGTGACCTTGCTGCGGAAGACGTAGTCCTCCAGAAACGTCACCGCGCCGGCGTTTTCCATCGCGCCTGCGTTGAACTCCGGGACAAACAGCTGGTCGTATTTGCCGAACGCATAGGGCAGGCCAAAGTGCTTGTGGTAGAAGCCAAATCCCTGTTTGGTCTGGGTGAACAGCCGCTCGGCGTCCATGTGTTGGGCCAGCGAGGCCCGGCAGTAGATGCCCAGCGGGATTTCCCCGTGTTCATCGCGATAAGTGTCCGTCCACTCGGCGTATGGCCCGGCGATCAGCGCCACCAGGTAGGTGCTCATCCGCGGTGTGGTGGCGAAGGTGTGTACGCCGTTTGCGACGTCCGTCGTCGCGCCGTTGGAAATCACCTTCCAGTGCTCGGGCGCGGTCACCCGCACGTCGAACGTGGCCTTGAGGTCGGGCTGGTCGAAGCAGGCGAACATGCGCTTGGCGTCGGCGGTTTCGAATTGCGAGTACAGGTACGTCTCGCCGTCCACCGGGTCGACGAAGCGATGCAGGCCCTCGCCGGTGTTGGAATAGCGGCAGTCGGCGTCGACCACGACGACATTGCGGTCGGCCAGTCCGCGCAGCGGAATCCCGGTCGATTCGTCATACCCGGAGACATCGAGCTGCCGACCGTTGAGGCTGGCGTTGCGGACGGTGTCGGCGGCGATGTCGATGACCGTCTCGGCGCCGGCGAGCGCGTCGAAGACCACGGTGGTGGTGGAGCGGAAAGTGCGTTCGCCCGGGGCGCCCCTACCGTCGGTCACGTCGAGGTTGATCCGGTAGCTGTCGACGGTGATCAGGGCGGCGCGTTCGACCGCCTGGTCACGGGTGAGGTTTGGAAGGGCCACGCGCTCTAACTTAAACGTGCCGGCGGGAACAGGCGCGGGGCCACTGGTGTTGTTCAGGGTTGTCCTGAACGGTGATTCGACCCTGGACGAAAGGACCGCAGCATGCCCGCAAAGTCTGTCGCCGATTTCTGGTTCGACCCGCTCTGCCCGTGGTGTTGGATCACCTCGCGTTGGATTCTCGAGGTGGAGAAGGTTCGCGATATCGAGGTGAACTTCCACGTCATGAGCCTGGCGATACTCAACGAAAACCGGAAAGATCTGCCCGAGCAATATCGGGAAGGACTGGCGAAGGCCTGGGGACCGGTGCGGGTGGCCATTGCCGCCGAGCAGGCCCACGGTGCCAAGGTGCTGGACCCGCTTTACACCGCGATGGGCACCCGGATTCACAACGAGGACAACAAGGACCTCGACGAGGTCATCACGCTATCGCTGGCCGACGCGGGCTTGCCCGCGGAACTGGCCGAGGCCGCAACCAGCGACGCCTACGACGAGGCCCTGCGCACGAGCCACCACGCCGGGATGGACGCGGTCGGAGACGACGTCGGCACGCCCACCATCCACGTCAACGGTGTGGCATTCTTCGGGCCGGTGCTCTCGAAGATTCCGCGCGGCGAGGAGGCCGGCAAGCTCTGGGACGCCGCGGTCACGTTCGCGTCCTACCCGCACTTCTTCGAGCTCAAGCGGACCCGCACCGAGCCGCCTCAATTCGACTGAGCCGCGCGCTGACCCACGCCGGATGCCGCGACGGTGTCGGGCACAATGTCCAGCATGCGCGTCTACCTGGGTTCTGACCATGCCGGATTCGAGCTCAAGCAGCAGATCATCGAGTACCTCGAGAAATCAGGGCACGAGCCGATCGACTGCGGCGCGTTCAGCTACGACGCGGACGACGACTACCCGGCGTTTTGCATCGCCGCGGCGACGCGCACGGTGGCCGACCCGGGTAGCTTGGGCATCGTGCTGGGCGGATCGGGCAACGGTGAACAGATCGCCGCCAACAAGGTGCCCGGAGCCCGCTGCGCGCTGGCATGGAGCGTCCAGACCGCGACATTGGCCCGTGAACACAACAACGCCCAGTTGATCGGCATCGGCGGCCGCATGCACACCGTCGCCGAGGCGCTCGCCATCGTTGACGCCTTCATGACCACTCCGTGGTCGAACGCCGAACGCCACCAACGACGTATCGACATTCTCGCCGAATACGAACGCACCCATGAAGCGCCGCCGGTGCCCGGCGCGCGGGCCTGAAAGACAACCGTGCCCGAGGGGCATACCCTGCACCGGCTCGCCCGTCTGCACCAGCGCCGGTTCGCCGGCGCGCCGGTGGCCGTCTCCAGCCCGCAGGGCAGATTCGCCGACTCGGCCGCCGCTGTGGACGGTCGGGTGTTGCGGCGCACCAGCGTGTGGGGCAAGCACCTCTTCCATCACTACGTAGACGGTCCGGTTGACGGCCCGATCGTCCACGTGCATCTCGGGCTCTACGGCACCTTCACCGAATGGGCACGGCCCGCGGGTGCGCCCGTCCCGGAACCGGTCGGGCAGGTGCGGATGCGAATGGTCGGCGCCGACTACGGCACCGACTTGCGGGGCCCCACGGTATGCGAGGTGATCGACGAAAGCCAGGTCAGCGACGTGCTGGCCCGACTGGGCCCCGACCCGCTGCGCAACGACGCCGACCCAGCGTGGGCGTGGACCCGAATCACGAAGTCCCGCAGGCCCATTGGCGCGCTGCTGATGGACCAGACGGTCATCGCCGGCGTCGGTAACGTCTACCGCAGCGAGTTGCTGTTTCGGCACCGTATCGACCCGTTCCGGCCTGGGCAGCGGATCACCGAGGCGGAGTTCGACGCCGTATGGACCGATCTGGTGGCGCTGATGAAAATCGGTTTGCGTCGCGGCAAGATCATCGTGGTGCGTCCCGAGCACGACCACGGCCCGCCCTCATACCTGCCGGACCGACCCCGCACCTACGTCTACCGCCGTGCCGGCGACCGATGCCGGGTGTGCGCAACGACGATCCGCACCGCCGTGCTGGAAGGCCGCAACGTGTTCTGGTGTCCCACCTGCCAAGCGTGACAACGCGTCTGCTCACTTCACCCCGAGGGCGGCGTAGACCTCGTTGGACAGGGCGAGGCTGCGCGGGTCGGCGTTGGCCTTGGTGGCGTCGAACCTGTTCATCACGTACGCGTAGCCGATCCGGTGCTCGAGATCGACGAAGCCGAAGGAGCCGCCCAGCCCGCCGTGGCCGAAGATCCGCCGGTTGGGCCCGTTGATGCCACGCTGGTTGAGCATGTAGCCCAGACCCCACCCGTGGTCGGCGACCCGGGGGCCGAGCACCAGGTCGGTGTCGAACCCGCCCTGCGACACCCGGACGAGGTCCATGTGCTCGCGGCTGAGCAATTTCTCCTGCGCGAGCGCGTTGTAGAACGTCGCCAATCCCAGCGCCGACACGTGGCCGTTGGTGCCGGGGAACTCGAGCTGGCGCCACAGTTGCAGGTCGTTGGAGCCGAGTTCGTCGTCGGGGGCGAAACCCATCGAGATCGACAGCGCCGCCTTGGGGTGCTCGGCCAGGGTGGTGGGATAGCCGGGGGCGTGGACGTCGGCGAGCATTTGGCGGATGTGCGGCTTGTTCACCCGATCGGCGCAGCGGTGTTGTTCGGCCGGGGACAAGCCGATGTGGACGTCGGCGCCCAGCGGCTCGGCGATCTCGGTGCGCAGGTACTGGCCGACGGTGCGACCGCTGACACGGCGGAACACCTCGCCGAGGATGAAGCCGAACGTGGTCATGTGGTAGCCCTGGGCGGTGCCGGGCTCCCACCACGGCTCGGCGGCGGCCAGTTGCTCGCAGACGAAGTCCCAGTCGGCGACTTTTTCCCAGCTCATGCGGGTGCGTGGCGCGATGACGCCCGATCGGTGGCTCATCACCATGGCCAGCGAGATGGCTTCCTTGCCCGCCTGCCCGAACTCGGGCCAATACCGCGCGACGGGCGCCTGCAGGTCCAGTTCACCGCGGTCGGCGAGTTGGTGGACGCAGGTGGCGGTCAGGCCCTTGGTGCCGGAGAGCACCGTGGCCAGAGTGTCTTGTTGCCAGGGCCGGCTACCGGAGGCGTCGGCGGACCCGCCCCAGAGGTTGACGACGAGATCACCGTCCACCCACACCGCAACGGCTGCGCCGACCTCGTTGCGCAGCTCGAAGTTGAGCTCGAATGCGTCACGCACTCGGCCGAACTCGGGCGCGCATGAGCCTTTGATGTCGACTTCGCCCATGGCGCCTTTCTGTCGAGCGAATGCCTTGCCCGAGCGGGCGACGGGAATCGAACCCGCGTCGCTAGTTTGGAAGACTAGGGCTCTACCATTGAGCTACGCCCGCGTGTATTAGTCGAGCGAGACTGTACGTGGTGGCAGAGATCAAATCTAATCGACGCGGTTACGTGACCGTTCTGTGAGGCTGGTGAGGTCGCTGCGGGGCTGGCGCCGTCGGGCCGTAGGATCGCGAGGTCAGTGCGGGGTGTAGCGCAGCTTGGTAGCGCATCCGCTTTGGGAGCGGAAGGCCGCAGGTTCAAATCCTGTCACCCCGACCAACACTCACCGGCAGAACGACAACAAGGAGCACCCGTGAAGAGCACCGTCGAACAGTTGAGCCCGACGCGGGTTCGCATCAATGTGGAGGTGCCTTTCGCCGAGCTCGAGCCCGATTTCCAGCGGGCCTACAAGGAGCTGGCCAAACAGGTGCGGCTGCCCGGCTTCCGGCCGGGAAAGGCGCCGGTCAGGCTGCTTGAGGCGCGTTTCGGTCGGGAGCAGATGCTCGATCAAATCGTCAACGATGCGCTGCCCAGCCGCTACGGTCAGGCGCTGGCCGAGTCGGAAATTCAGCCGCTCGGCCGGCCCAACATCGAGGTGACCAAGAAGGTGTACGGCCAGGACCTGGCTTTCACTGCCGAGGTCGACGTCCGTCCCAAGATCACTCTTCCGGACCTGAGCGCGCTGACGGTCTCGGTGGATCCGATCGAGGTCAGCGACGACGACGTCGATGCCGAACTGCAGTCATTGCGCGCCCGGTTCGGCACCCTCACCGGGGTCGACCGGCCGGTGGCCGTCGGCGACTTCGTCTCGATCGACTTGTCCGCCACCGTCGACGGCGAGGACGTACCGGGCGCCGCCGCCGAAGGCCTGACCCACGAGGTCGGCTCCGGCCGGCTGATCGCAGGCCTCGACGACGCGCTCGTCGGGTTGTCCGCTGACGAGTCCCGGGTCTTCACCGCCAAACTGGCGACCGGCGAGCACGCCGGAGATGATGCGCAAGTTACCGTCACCGTCAGGTCCATCAAGGAACGCGAGCTGCCCGAACCCGACGATGAATTCGCGCAATTGGCCAGCGAGTTCGACACCATTGACGAGCTGCGGGCCAACCTTCGCGACCAGGTGCGCCAGGTGAAACGGGCCGCGCAGGCCGAGCAGATTCGCAACGCCACGATCGACGCCCTGCTCGAGCAGGTCGACGTGCCGTTGCCGGAGTCGTACGTGCAGGCCCAGTACGACAGCGTCATACACAGCGCGCTCAGCGGCCTCAACCACGACGAGGCCAGGTTCAATGAGCTGCTCGTCGAGCAGGGGTCGTCGCGCGAGGCGTTCGACGCCGAGGCGCGCAGCGCCTCAGAGAAGGACGTCAAGAGGCAGCTGTTGCTGGATGCGTTGGCCGATGACCTCAAGGTCCAGGTCGGCCAGGACGACCTGACGGAACGACTGCTGACGACGTCCCGCCAGTACGGCATCGAGCCGCAGCAGCTGTTTGGCTACCTTCAGGAGAACAACCAGCTGCCGTCGATGTTTGCCGACGTCCGGCGCGAGCTGGCCATCAGGGCGGTGGCCCAGGCGGCCACGGTCACCGACACCGACGGGAACGCGATCGACACCAGCGAGATTTTCGGCAAGCGCGCCCAGGCCGACGAGGCCGCCGCGACCGACGAGGACGGCCAGGCCGACGCTGACGAGGCCGACGAGGCCGCTCCATGACGCTGTGAGCGAACGCGCCGGTTTCAGGGGCGCGCGACCGCCACACAACGGGCCCGGTTGGTTAGGGTCGGTGCATAGCAGAACTCCAGAAAGCAGGTAAGCCAGTCGTGACTGTCATGCGTTCGAACTCGCAGGGTCTATCCCTCACGGACTCGGTCTATGAGCGCTTGCTGTCCGAGCGCATCATCTTCCTGGGTTCGGAGGTGAACGACGAAATCGCCAACCGGCTGTGCGCACAGATTTTGCTGCTCGCCGCCGAAGACGCCACCAAGGACATCTCGTTGTACATCAACTCCCCGGGTGGATCGATCAGCGCCGGGATGGCGATCTACGACACCATGGTGCTGGCGCCTTGTGACATCGCCACCTACGCGATGGGCATGGCCGCATCGATGGGCGAATTTCTTTTGGCGGCGGGCACCAAGGGTAAGCGCTACGCGCTGCCGCACGCACGCATCCTGATGCACCAGCCGCTGGGCGGGGTGACCGGTAGCGCGGCCGACATCGCCATCCAGGCCGAGCAATTCGCCGTCATCAAGAAAGAGATGTTCCGGCTCAACGCCGAATTCACCGGCCAGCCGATCGAACGCATCGAGGCGGATTCGGATCGCGACCGCTGGTTCACCGCCCAGGAAGCCCTGGAATACGGTTTCGTCGACCACATCATCACCCGCGCCCAAGTCAACGGAGAAGCGCAATGAATCCTTACATCCAACCCCAGGCGCGGTACATCCTGCCGTCGTTCATCGAGCACTCCAGCTTCGGCGTCAAGGAATCCAACCCCTACAACAAGCTGTTCGAGGAACGCATCATCTTTCTCGGCGTCCAGGTCGACGACGCGTCCGCGAACGACATCATGGCGCAGCTGTTGGTGTTGGAGTCGCTGGATCCCGACCGTGACATCACCATGTACATCAACTCGCCGGGTGGTGGCTTCACGTCGCTGATGGCGATCTACGACACCATGCAGTACGTGCGGGCCGACATCCAGACGGTGTGCCTGGGACAGGCCGCCTCGGCGGCTGCGGTGCTGCTGGCCGCCGGAACGCCGGGGAAGCGGATGGCGCTGCCCAACGCCCGGGTGCTGATCCACCAGCCGTCGCTGTCGGGCGTGATCCAGGGGCAATTCTCCGATCTCGAGATCCAGGCCGCGGAGATCGAGCGGATGCGCACCCTGATGGAGGCCACGCTGGCCCGCCACACCGGCAAGGACGCCGCGGTGATCCGCAAGGACACCGACCGGGACAAGATCCTGACCGCGGAGGAAGCCAAGGACTACGGCATCATCGACACCGTGCTCGAGTACCGGAAGCTTTCCGCGCAGACCGCCTAACTTTCCTGCCGAGTAGACGTAAAAGCCCCCAAAACCGGTGGTTTTCGGGGGCTTTTACGTCTGTTCGCGCAGGAGGGCCGCCACCGCAGCGATGTCGGCCGGCCCGACCCGGCAGCAACCGCCGATGATGCGCGCCCCGGCCGCAGCCCACTGGCGGGCAAGCTGCCCGGAAAATCGCCGCGATCCCGTCCAGGCGCGGCCGTTCCAGCGCTCACCGCTATTGGGGTAGACGATCACCGGCTTGCCGATGTCTGCGATAGCGATTGCCGGTAGCACGTCGCCCGGGGCGCAGCAGTTGACGCCGATCGCGACGATCTCCGGCACCCCCTCGGCCACCGCGAACGCGTCGGCGAGGGGTTGTCCGGCGCGGGTGCGCGTCCCGGAAATCGTGTAGCTGAGCCAGGCCGGCACGCCAAGGCCGTGCACCAAGTTGACGAGTGCCTCGGCTTCGTCGACATCGGGGATGGTTTCCAGGGCGAGCACGTCCGCGCCGGCGGCCGCCAATACCTCCAGCCGCGGCCGATGCCACCGGGTTAGCCCCGCGACGGACAGGCCATAGCGCCCGCGATATTCGGACCCGTCGGCGAGCGCCGCACCATACGGCCCGATCGAGGCGGCGACCCAGAGACCGTCTTTGCCGACTTCTTCTCGTGCGGTCATCGCGAGTTCGACGCTGCGGCGCAGCAGCGCGCCGGCATCGTCCCGGCCAATCCCATGAGCCGCGAAGCCCTCGAACGATGCTTGGTAACTGGCCGTCGTGGCGATCTTCGCGCCGGCGCGAAAATACGCGGCATGCACCGCGATGATCTCCTGTGGAGCGTCCAGCAGCAGCCTCGCCGACCATAGGGGATCGGACAGGTCGTGACCGCGGGCCTCGAGCTCGGTGGCCAGGCCGCCATCGCCGATCAGCACCGAATCGCCGATCAATCCCACGAAGTCACTGTAGGGTGTGCACCCGGGGGGTCCGGCGCGACGGGTCCGCCGGCTTGCGGGCCTCGGTCGCGTAACGAGCGCGACACGCCCAGAACACGGATTGCGCGTTGTTCGCAAGTGAGGGGTGCCGTCGGGCTATATGTTTCATTCGGACGGGAAGACGTGAACAACCACGAATACCAAGGACGCTATTCGGCGCTAACGGTCGCGGCGGGCCGGAGCAAGCGGGTAGCGTCGTGGGATACAGGCGACACAGCAAGACGAACGGCGAACAGGAAGTAGGCCCTGAAGCATCATGGCGCGCATTGGAGATGGCGGTGACCTGCTGAAGTGTTCGTTCTGTGGGAAGAGCCAAAAGCAGGTCAAGAAACTCATTGCGGGCCCCGGCGTGTATATCTGCGATGAGTGCATCGACCTGTGCAACGAGATCATCGAAGAGGAACTCGCCGACGCCGACGATGTGAAACTCGATGAGCTGCCCAAGCCCGTCGAGATCCGGGAGTTCCTCGAGGGCTATGTCATTGGGCAGGACACCGCCAAGCGCACGCTGGCCGTCGCCGTCTACAACCATTACAAGCGGATCCAGGCCGGTGAGAAGAGCCGCGACTCTAGATGCGAGCCAGTCGAGCTGACCAAGTCCAACATCTTGATGCTCGGGCCTACCGGCTGTGGCAAGACCTACCTGGCTCAGACGCTGGCCAAGATGCTCAACGTGCCGTTCGCCATTGCCGATGCCACCGCGTTGACCGAGGCCGGCTACGTCGGTGAGGACGTCGAGAACATTTTGCTCAAGCTCATTCAGGCCGCCGACTACGACGTCAAGCGCGCCGAGACCGGCATCATTTACATCGACGAGGTCGACAAGATCGCCCGCAAGAGCGAGAACCCGTCGATTACGCGCGACGTCTCCGGTGAAGGCGTCCAGCAGGCCCTGCTGAAGATTCTCGAGGGCACCCAGGCATCGGTTCCCCCGCAGGGTGGCCGCAAGCACCCACACCAAGAGTTCATCCAGATCGACACCACGAACGTGCTGTTCATCGTCGCGGGCGCGTTCGCCGGGTTGGAAAAGATCATCTACGAGCGAGTCGGAAAGCGTGGCCTGGGCTTCGGCGCCGAAGTTCGCTCGAAGGCCGAGATCGACACCACCGACCACTTTGCCGATGTGATGCCCGAGGACCTGATCAAGTTCGGTTTGATCCCCGAATTCATTGGCCGCCTGCCCGTAGTCGCCTCGGTCACCAACCTGGACAAGGAGTCGTTGGTCAAGATCTTGTCCGAGCCGAAGAACGCACTGGTCAAGCAGTACACCCGGTTGTTCGAGATGGACGGCGTGGAGTTGGAGTTCACCGACGATGCGCTGGAGGCAATCGCCGATCAAGCGATTCATCGTGGCACCGGCGCCCGCGGTCTTCGGGCGATCATGGAAGAAGTCCTGTTGCCCGTGATGTACGACATTCCCAGCCGCGACGATGTCGCCAAAGTGGTCGTCACCAAGGAGACCGTGCAGGACAACGTGCTGCCGACCATCGTGCCGCGCAAGCCGTCGCGTTCCGAGCGCCGCGATAAGAGTGCCTAGCGCGCGGCCCGCAATCGGACTCGGGGAAAGTGACCAACACCACAGTTTGATTTCGCTGTTGCCACCAACCCCTGCTGATCCCCTTCTGACTTCGGCTTTTGGTTCTGCGCACCCCGTGTACGCAGGCTCGGAGCCGGCCATTTACCCAAAAACAAGTGCCATAATTGATACCGCCAGTGACACAAAACGTGAGTGCGCCGGAGTCGCTCCGACGACGCGTAACCTGATCTGCAATGCGGAGTGCCTGTCCGGATAACAGATGGAAGGCGGAGACGTGGATCCGAACGGCAGCAGAGCCCGGCCAGAGTCTCATATCGGGCCCCAACGGCAGCGCCTGGAAAATGTCGTTATCCGCTTCGCCGGTGACTCGGGCGACGGAATGCAGCTGACCGGCGACCGGTTCACCTCGGAGGCAGCGCTTTTCGGTAACGACCTGGCGACCCAACCGAACTACCCCGCCGAGATCCGAGCCCCCGCGGGCACCCTCCCCGGAGTTTCGTCCTTCCAGATTCAAATCGCCGACCACGACGTCCTGACCGCCGGTGACCGGCCCGATGTGCTTGTCGCAATGAACCCGGCAGCACTGAAGGCAAACATAGGCGACCTGCCGCGTGGCGGAATGGTCATCGCGAATTCCGACGAGTTCACCAAGCGCAACCTGATGAAGGTGGGCTACGTGACGAATCCGCTGGAGTCTGACGAGCTCGAGGAGTACGTCGTGCACGCGGTCGCCATGACGACGCTCACGCTGGGCGCTGTCGAGGCGATCGGCGCATCGAAGAAAGACGGCCAGCGCGCCAAGAACATGTTCGCCCTCGGCCTGTTGTCATGGATGTACGGGCGGGAACTCGAGCACAGCGAAGCCTTCATCAGGGAGAAGTTCGCTCGCAAGCCCGAGATCGCGGAGGCCAACGTGCTGGCCCTCAAGGCGGGCTGGAATTACGGCGAAACCACCGAGGCTTTCGGCACCAGCTACGAGGTCTCGCCGGCGACGCTGCCGGCCGGCGAGTACCGACAGATCTCCGGCAACACCGCGCTGGCCTACGGAATCGTCGCCGCCGGTCAGCTCGCGGGCATCCCGGTTGTCCTCGGCAGCTATCCGATCACGCCGGCGTCGGACATTCTGCACGAGCTGTCCAAGCACAAAAACTTCAACGTGATCACCTTCCAGGCGGAAGACGAGATCGGTGGCATCTGCGCCGCGCTGGGCGCGGCTTACGGCGGTGCGCTGGGAGTCACCAGCACATCGGGGCCGGGCATTTCGCTGAAGTCCGAAGCGCTCGGGCTGGGTGTGATGACCGAATTGCCGTTGATTGTCATCGACGTGCAGCGGGGCGGGCCGTCGACCGGTCTGCCCACCAAAACCGAGCAGGCCGACCTGCTTCAGGCGCTCTACGGCCGCAACGGAGAATCGCCGGTGGCCGTAATCGCGCCGCGGTCTCCCTCCGACTGCTTCGAGACCGCCCTCGAAGCGGTGCGCATCGCGGTGTCGTACCACACTCCGGTGATCGTGTTGTCCGACGGCGCGATCGCGAACGGCTCCGAGCCTTGGCGGATCCCGGACGTCGGTTCGCTGCGGCCCATCAGGCACACCTTCGCCAAACCGGACGAGCCCTTCCAGCCCTACGCTCGCGACCCCAAAACGCTCGCCCGCCAATTCGCCGTTCCGGGTACTCCCGGCCTGGAACACCGCATCGGCGGCTTGGAAGCGGCGAACGGCTCGGGCAACATCTCCTACGAGCCCGTCAACCACGACCTCATGGTTCGGTTGCGCCAGGCCAAGATCGACGGCATTCGGGTGCCCGATCTGGAGGTCGACGATCCGACCGGAGACGCCGAACTGCTGCTGATTGGGTGGGGCAGTTCCTACGGCCCGATCGGGGAGGCCTGCCGGCGGGCACGCCGCAAGGGCATCAAGGTCGCGCATGCGCATCTGCGGTATCTGAGCCCCTTCCCGGCCAACCTCGGTGACGTCCTGCGAAGCTACCCGCAGGTGGTTGCGCCCGAGATGAACTTGGGTCAGCTGGCGCTGGTGCTGCGCGGCAAGTACTTGGTCGACGTGCAATCGGTCAGCAAGGTCCAGGGTGTCTCGTTCCTGGCCGACGAAATAGGGCGCGTCATCCGTGCCGCGCTAGGCGGGACCCTGGCCGAAATTGAACAAGACAAGACGATGGTCGCCAGACTGGCGGCGGCCACGGTCGAAGCGGGAGCTAGCGCATGACCGACCTGATCGGGAATCTGGCGGGCACAGACCTCGGGTTGACTCCGAGGTTGACCAAGAACGATGGGGTGCCCACCACGGACCAGCCGCAAAAAGGCAAGGACTTCACCAGTGACCAGGAGGTGCGCTGGTGCCCGGGCTGCGGCGACTACGTCATCCTGAACACCATCCGCAACTTTCTGCCCGAACTCGGGCTGCGCCGCGAGAACATCGTGTTCATCAGCGGCATCGGCTGCTCCAGCCGGTTCCCGTACTACCTGGAGACCTACGGATTTCACTCGATCCACGGCCGTGCGCCTGCGATAGCCACCGGCCTGGCGCTGGCCCGCGAGGATCTTTCGGTGTGGGTGGTCACCGGCGACGGTGACTCATTGTCGATCGGCGGCAACCACCTGATCCACGCGCTGCGCCGCAACGTCAACATCACCATCCTGCTGTTCAACAACCGGATCTACGGGCTGACCAAGGGTCAGTACTCGCCGACCTCGGAGGTCGGCAAGGTCACCAAGTCCACGCCGATGGGTTCGCTGGATCACCCGTTCAACCCGGTGTCATTGGCGCTGGGTGCCGAGGCGACCTTTGTGGGGCGCGCACTGGACTCCGACCGCAACGGGCTCACCGAGGTGCTACGCGCCGCCGCGCAGCATCGCGGCGCCGCCCTGGTCGAAATCCTGCAGGATTGCCCGATCTTCAACGACGGCTCGTTCGACGCGCTCCGCAAGGAGGGCGCCGAAGAGCGGGTGATCAATGTCCGGCACGGCGAGCCAATCGTCTTCGGCGCCAATGGTGAGTACTGCGTCGTGAAGTCCGGCTTCGGCCTCGATGTGGCCAAGACAGCCGACGTGTCCGTCGAGGAGATCGTCGTGCACGACGCGCACGCCGACGATGCGGCCTATGCGTTCGCATTGTCGCGTCTGTCCGATCAAAACCTCGACCACACCGTGCTGGGGATCTTCCGGCACGTCAGCCGGCCCACCTACGATGACGCGGCGCGCTCGCAGGTCGATGCCGCGCAGAGCTCGATCCCGTCCGACGCCGCCGCGCTGCAATCGCTGCTGCGCGGGCGCGACACCTGGACCGTCGACTGACGTGGCTACGTCGGTGCCTGACGCCGTGTCCTTGGCCGGGGTCATACTCGCCGGAGGCGAATCGCGGCGCATGGGTCGCGACAAAGCCACCCTGCCGTTCCCGGAGGGCAGCGCCACCACGCTGGTCGAGCATGTGGTCGGCGTTGTCGGCCAGCGATGCGAGCCGGTGTTCGTGATGGCCGCCCCCGGCCAACCGTTGCCCGCGCTACAGGTGCCGGTCATCCGCGATGACCTGCGGGGGCTGGGACCGTTGCCGGCGACCGGGCGTGGGCTGCGTGCGGCTGCCGAGGCGGGTGCCCGGCTGGCGTTCGTCTGCGCTGTCGACATGCCCTTTCTGACCGTCGAATTGATCGATGGGCTCGCCCGCCGTGCGATCGAGACCAACGCCGAAGTGGTGCTGCCTTGGGACGGTCGCAGCCATTACCTGGCCGCGGTGTACCGTACCGACCTGGCCGACCGGGTCGATGCACTGGTGGCTGCCGGCGTGCGCAGGATGAGCGCCCTTGCGGACGCTTCGGATTCGCAGCGGATCGTGATGTCGGATTCCCGGTCGCTGACCAACGTCAATGCGGCGGCCGACCTGCGCACCACCGGTGCGGCGTTAAATTAGGCAAGAATTTACAAAGATTGGCGGATATCAGGCCTTTCTGCCGAGCATTCTGAATTAAAATGTTATTAGCGGCAACCGCAAAATCTGCAATTCCAACGGTCGGCCACGGGCCATCTTACCCGAGACGGTGAAGGTGTGCCGTATTATGTTGCAGGCCAGACTATTTGGGTTTCAGATGGGCATCGGTGCGCGGGCAAATCATCAACTGGCATACGGCTGCGACACGATCCGTCCGGGCGCTCAGGTGGCATCGCGACGGCGATCTGCGCTCATTACTGGGCGGTGCCCAATGATGATGACGGACAACGTTATTAGATATGGTTGGTGAGTACCGCAGTCGTCCTCGTGAGTTTGAGGTGATGCATCCGCCAGCTGTTGGTCGGCGAATAATGCTATAGCACAATGCCTTTGGATCTAACCGCTGAACGCGGCGGCCCATGTTCAGATGGCAACGTGTGTTGTGCCAGCAAAGCTGGCGCGGCCTAAGGTCGTTCTCTCCAATATCTTCCGTGGCGCCATTCCGGAACCGGAGGCATCGCGCGGCTCCGCCAGCCCGTGTCTCAGCTCACAATATTTGCGTGATTCGGCTCACCACGGAACCGCCGTCACCAGAGATTGGCTTCCGGCCAAAAATGTGGTTGACCTGCGAGAACAATTCCGCGATCGCTTTGTAATCGGCTCGTTATAGAACGGAAATGCCCGCGCGGCGGAGATGACGAATCCAAATCGTTATCGTACGGTCCCTCTTAGCCCGAGAACGGGCATTGGAAATCAACAGAAAACTGAATCCACGGACCCACGTGTGAGCGGAGCTGCGGGACGGCCCGAGCCGCCCCGCAGGCGGTGGCTAGGAGCCCCGCCGGGCAGATCGAGCCCTCCGCTGTCGTGCCAGAACGAGACGGCACGTCCCAAAGCAGCAATCCAAATGGACGAGGCACCCTGCCCACGCCCGCGTGGGCTTGCTTTGGCGCGCGCACGCGAAAGGAACCATGTTGAAGAACGTCCGCAAGACGCTCATCGTCGCCGCGATCACAGGGACGCTCGTGACTGTGCCCTCAGCCGGTATCGCAAACGCGGAGCCGGGCTTGGACCCCAACGTGGCCCCCGGCCCGGAGCCTGTGGGCTTTGAGCCGAACGTGGCTGGCCCGGACGACCCGTCGGTTGACGCGCCGCCTGCGCCGGAGCCCGTGGGCTTCGACCCGAGCGTGCCCCCGCCGCCGGCCCCCGACATCGCCCCGGTGGACGTGCCGCCCGCTGCAGAACGGGTGGACTTCGACCCGAACATCGGGTCGCCGCAGGCGCCTGAGGAGGCCCTGCTACCGCCGCTGGTGGAAGCGCCGCCCCCTGCTCCCGCCCCGGTTAAGGCGTACAGCGTGAACTGGGACGCGATCGCGCAGTGCGAGTCCGGCGGAAACTGGTCGATCAACACCGGCAACGGTTACTCCGGTGGGCTGCAGTTCACAGCCGGTACCTGGCGTGCCAACGGAGGCACCGGATCCGCCGCCAGCGCGAGCCGTGAAGAGCAGATCCGGGTGGCCGAGAACGTGCTGCGTTCGCAGGGCATCGGCGCCTGGCCGGTCTGCGGCCGCCGCGGCTAACGAGCAGGAGTGACGCCAGTGCCGGGCCTTCGGGCCCGGCACTGGCATCTGTGGCGCCGGGTGGGTACAGCGAACGCCGACCGCGCCGCCACCGATGCCCGCTACCGGGTGAACATAGCCTCGGGTACCGGTCCGGCTGCGCGGCTGGCGGAGGCACCGAGAAGCGCGGGTCGTAGATTGATGACGCGGCCGATCTACGCCGACTCGCGTACCAGCGATCTGATCCGCGGCCGGCGAAAAACGGCGAACCGGGCGAAAGCTGTCGGCAGGTCGGCGGTTCGCTCGACAAAGGCCCGCAAGATCGCGGCGTCTTCTATCCGTTGGCAGCCGCCCTGGCCCAGATGTGGGCGTATCGGATGGGCCGCATCGCCGACCAGCACCACGCTCCCCCGTGCCCAATGCCGGGCGCGGCTGCGATCGTAGAGGTCGTTACGCACCACGTCGGCCTCCGCTGTGGCCGCCAGGACGCTCGGGATGGGTTCGGGCCATCCGGCCAGCTTGCCCGCGGGCAGGGTAGCTTCCGCGGAACGACTGCCGCCCCGCTGGCGCGCGTTCGGTTGGGTACCAATATGTCCGGCCAGGACCGGCCGGGACGTGACCGGTTTCCACACCGGGTCCGAGCGTCTGGCCGGCCAGCCGGAGGTCCATGGCGTAGCAAGCCATCCCGCGCCATGCGGTATAGCCCGCGTAGCGGTGGGTCCGTGGGCTGTTGAGGTGGCGGGCCAGCGCCAGCGGAGCGCGCCCGCTGTGATCCGGCCGCCCGCCTCGCGGACTGCGTCGCCGAAACCATGGTTGTCCAGCGCCGCCAGCGCGATGGGTCAGATACTGACGGCGGCGCCGGTCGCAGTTTCGGTGCGCGCTTCGATGATGCTGACATCGCAATGCCGCCGCTGCAGCGCCACCGCGGTTGGCGAGCCGGCGATGCCCGCTCCGATGACGACGATCCGATCCCATGTGCCATGGGATGAACCCAACCCGAGCTTTCCGGGTAGCGTCGGGCGCGTGAGTGCAACGCCAGCTGAATTCGACATCGTGTTGTACGGCGCGACCGGCTTCGTCGGGAAGCTGACGGCCGAGTACCTGGCCAGGGCCGGCGGAGACGCGCGGATCGCGTTGGCCGGCAGGTCGACTGAACGTGTGCTCGCCGTCCGCGAAACGCTCGGCGAATCTGCCCAGGCCTGGCCAATTATGACCGTCGATGCGACCGCGCCGTCGACGCTTGATGCGATGGCCGCGCGCACTCGGGTGGTCATCACCACGGTGGGGCCGTACACCCGCTACGGTCTGCCGCTGGTGGCGGCGTGCGCCGCGGCCGGCACCGACTACGCCGACCTGACCGGCGAGGCGATGTTCGTCCGCCAAAGTATCGACCTCTACCACAAGCAGGCCGCCGACACCGGTGCCCGCATCGTTCATGCCTGCGGATTCGACTCGGTCCCTTCGGATCTGAGCGTGTACGCGCTGTACCGGGCGGCACGGGACGACGGCACCGGCGAGCTGACCGACACCAACTTCGTGGTGCGTTCCTTCCGGGGCGGGCTTTCCGGTGGCACCATCGCATCGTTGGTGGAAGTATTGCGCACCGCCTCCAGTGATCCCGACGCGCGCCGCCAGCTCGCCGATCCCTACACGCTGACCACCCATCGCGGCGCCGAACCGGAACTGGGCCCGCAGCCCGACCTACCGTTGCGTCGCGGCCGTCAACTCGCGCCGGAACTGACCGGCCTGTGGACGGCAGGATTCATGATGGCGCCCTACAACACCCGGATCGTGCGGCGAAGCAACGCATTACTGGACCGGGCCTACGGCCGGGGGTTCCGCTACAGCGAAAACATGAGCGTCGGGTCGTCGCTCCTCGCGCCAATCGCGTCGGCCGTCGTCACCGGGTTCACCAACGCCACGTTCGGACTGGGCAGTCGCTACTTCAGGCTGTTGCCGCGCGGACTGGTTGAGCGTGTCGTTCCCAAACCCGGCACCGGCCCGAGCGCGAAGGCCCGGGAGCGCGGCTACTACAAGGTTGAGACCTACACCACCACGACCAGCGGCGCCCGCTATGTGGCGCGCATGGAGCAGCGGGGCGACCCCGGCTACAAGGCGACCTCGGTGCTGTTGGGGGAGTGCGGCCTCGCGCTCGCGCTCGACCGCGACAAACTCTCCGACCTGCATGGCGTGCTGACTCCGGCGGCGGCGATGGGGGATGCGTTGCTGGCGCGCCTGCCGGCCGCGGGGGTGTCCCTGCAGACCGAGCGGCTTGGCTGATCCGTGCCCCCAGGGCAGCAGAACTCCCAAGATCCCGAACACGCCGGCAGGATCGAGTCCGCCGCCAGTGGTCGGCTCGGCACGGTCGACGCATACGGAGACTGACGTCCCGCCGCCCGGGTCCGCTGCCGCGCGGGAAACCTCTGCCGCCGAGTCGGCCCAGCCTGCCGGGCAAGCGGCCAGGGAGCCCGTCGCAGGGGCTGTGTCGGAGACGCAGCCCGCCCCAGCGCTCGCGCCGGAACCCGCCGCGCTGACCTACACCGACGTTTCGGGCGACACCGCGTGGGCCATCGCGGAGCGGCTCTACGGCGACGGCAGCAAATATCGGATGATCGCCGCTACCAGCGGCGTTCCGAATCCGGATCTGATCCACACCGGCGCCAGGTGCTCACGACACCCCGATTGCGGTCCCCGACGGGCCCATCACCTGGGGATTCGGGCGCTTACACGCCCGTAAGTGGCGGTTCCTAGAATTGACCGGTGACCGCCAGCCCCCGTCCCACCGCCGACCCGCTGCCCAAGTCGTGGGATCCGGCCGCGATGGAGAGTGCGATCTATCAGAAGTGGCTGGACGCCGGCTACTTCACGGCAGACCCGAGCAGTCCCAAGCCCGCATATTCGATCGTGCTGCCACCGCCGAACGTGACCGGCAGCCTGCACATGGGCCACGCGCTGGAACACACCATGATGGACGCCTTGACCCGTCGCAAGCGAATGCAAGGCTACGAGGTGCTGTGGCAACCGGGGATGGACCACGCCGGCATCGCCACCCAGAGCGTGGTGGAAAAGCAGCTCGCGGTCGACGGCAAGACCAAGGAGGACTTTGGCCGGGAGCTGTTCGTCGAGAAGGTGTGGGACTGGAAGCGTGAGTCTGGCGGTGCCATCGGCGGCCAGATGCGCCGGCTCGGTGACGGGGTGGACTGGAGCCGCGACCGGTTCACCATGGACGAGGGCCTGTCGCGGGCGGTGCGGACGATCTTCAAGCGGCTCTACGACGCCGGGCTGATCTATCGGGCCGAGCGGCTGGTCAACTGGTCACCGGTGCTCGAGACGGCGATCTCCGACCTCGAGGTCAACTACGTTGACGTCGAGGGCGAGCTGGTGTCGTTTAGGTATGGCTCGCTCGATGACTCCCAACCACACATCGTCGTCGCCACCACCCGGGTCGAGACGATGCTCGGCGATACCGCGATCGCGGTGCATCCCGACGACGAGCGCTACCGCCATCTGGTCGGTACCAGCCTGCCGCACCCCTTCGTGGACCGGGAGCTCGTCGTCGTCGCCGACGAACACGTCGACCCCGAATTCGGCACCGGCGCAGTCAAAGTCACGCCAGCGCACGACCCGAACGACTTCGAGATCGGGCTGCGGCACCAGCTGCCGATGCCCTCGGTCATGGACACCAAGGGCCGGATCACCGGCACCGCAACGCAATTCGACGGCATGGACCGCTTCGAGGCCAGGGTCGCGGTGCGGGAGGCCCTTGCGGCTGCGGGCCGTGTCGTCGAGGAGAAACGCCCGTACGTGCACAGCGTCGGCCATTCGGAGCGCAGCGGCGAGCCGATCGAGCCACGGCTGTCGCTGCAGTGGTGGGTGCGGGTGGAATCGCTGGCCAAGGCCGCCGGCGACGCGGTGCGCAACGGCGACACCCTGATCCACCCCGCAAGCCTGGAACCGCGCTGGTTTTCCTGGGTCGACGACATGCACGACTGGTGCATCTCGCGACAGCTGTGGTGGGGCCACCGCATCCCGATCTGGTACGGGCCCGACGGCGAGCAGGTGTGCGTCGGTCCGGACGAATCGCCCCCGGCAGGCTGGGAGCAGGACCCCGACGTGCTGGACACCTGGTTTTCGTCCGCGCTGTGGCCGTTCTCGACGCTGGGCTGGCCGGACAGGACTCCCGAGCTGGAAAAGTTCTATCCCACAAGCGTTCTGGTCACCGGCTACGACATCCTGTTCTTCTGGGTCGCGCGGATGATGATGTTCGGCACCTTCGTCGGCGGCGACGACGCCATCACGCTCGACGGCCGCCGGGGCCCGCAGGTGCCGTTCACCGACGTGTTCCTGCACGGACTGATCCGTGACGAGTTCGGTCGCAAGATGAGCAAATCCAAGGGAAACGTCATCGACCCGCTGGACTGGATGGAGATGTTCGGTGCCGACGCGCTGCGGTTCACGCTGGCGCGCGGCGCCAGTCCCGGCGGTGACCTGTCCGTCGGCGAGGACGCCGTCCGGGCGTCGCGCAATTTCGTTACCAAGCTGTTCAACGCCACCCGCTACGCTCTGCTCAACGGTGCGAAACCGGCATCGCTACCCCCGCTAGACGAGCTGACCGACGCCGACCGGTGGATCCTTGGGCGGCTGGAAGAGGTTCGCGCCGAAGTCGATTCGGCCTTCGACGGGTACGAGTTCAGCCGCGCGTGCGAGGCGCTCTACCACTTCACCTGGGACGAATTCTGCGACTGGTATGTCGAACTGGCCAAGACGCAACTTGCCGAGGATCGCACGCACACCACCGCGGTGCTGGCCGCGGCGCTGGACACACTGCTGCGGTTGCTGCACCCGGTGATCCCGTTCATCACCGAGGCATTGTGGCAGGCTTTGATGAACGGGGAGACCGGCCGGGAGTCGCTGGTGATCGCCGAGTGGCCGAAGCCATCCGGCATCGCGCTGAATTCAGCTGCCGCACAGCGGATTAGCGACATGCAGAAGCTGGTGACCGAGGTCCGTCGGTTTCGTAGCGATCAGGGTCTGGCCGACCGGCAACGGGTCCCGGCCCGGTTGGCCGGTGCCGAGGAGTCGGATCTGAACCCTCAGGTGGCCGCCGTGATGTCGCTGGCGTGGCTCACCGGGCCGGGCCCGGATTTCCGCTCGTCGGTGTCGTTGGAGGTCCGGCTTGGCCCCAACATGAACCGTACGGTTGTCGTTGAGCTCGACACCTCCGGCGCCATCGATGTGGCCGCCGAACGCCGCCGCCTCGAAAAAGATTTGGCCGCAGCGCAAAAGGAGCTGGCCTCGACGACCGCCAAACTGGCGAACGCCGACTTTCTGGCCAAGGCGCCGGAAGCTGTCGTCGACAAGATCCGCGACCGGCAACGGGTGGCGACCGAAGAAGCCGACCGGATCACCGCCCGGCTGGCCGCGCTGCAATGACTTTCGAGACTTCCGGCCCTACCGACGTGGCCCCGACCCCGGACGAGATCGCTTCCCTGTTGCAGGTCGAGCACCTGCTGGACCAGCGCTGGCCGGAGACCCGGATCGAGCCGAGCTTGACGCGGATTAGCGCGCTGATGGACCTGCTCGGCTCGCCGCAACTCGGCTACCCGTCGATCCACATCGCGGGCACCAACGGCAAAACGTCGGTGGCGCGGATGGCCGACGCGCTGCTGACCGCGCTGCACCGGCGCACGGGTCGAACCACCAGCCCGCACCTGCAGTCGGCGGTGGAACGCATCGCCATCGACGGCAAACCGATCAGCCCGGCCCAGTACGTGGCGACCTACCGGGAGCTCGAGCCGTTGGTGCAGATGGTCGACCGGCAGTCTCAGGCTGGTGGCGGGCCGGCGATGAGCAAGTTCGAGGTCCTCACCGCGATGGCGTTCGCCGCGTTCGCCGACGCCCCGGTCGAGGTGGCGGTGGTCGAGGTGGGCCTCGGGGGGCGTTGGGACGCCACCAACGTGATCAATGCACCGGTGGCCGTCATCACCCCGATCAGCGTCGACCACGTCGACTACCTCGGTCGCGACATCGCCGGGATCGCCGGCGAGAAGGCGGGCATCATCACCCGTGCCGCCGAGGGTGCACCGGACACCGTGGC
Source organism: Mycobacterium lacus (assembly GCF_010731535.1). NCBI lineage: Bacteria > Bacillati > Actinomycetota > Actinomycetes > Mycobacteriales > Mycobacteriaceae > Mycobacterium > Mycobacterium lacus. The sequence goes on along the minus strand of NZ_AP022581.1, from coordinate 2,701,287 downwards.
GGTCATCGCACGTCAGGCGCCAGAGGCGATGGAGGTGTTGTTGGCCCGAGCGGTGCGCGCCGACGCCGCGGTCGCGCGCGAGGACTCGGAATTCGGGGTCTTGGGCCGGCAGGTCGCGGTGGGTGGCCAGGTGCTGCAACTTCAGGGTCTTGGCGGCGTGTACTCCGACGTCTACCTGCCGCTGCACGGTGAGCACCAGGCGCACAACGCGGTGGTGGCGCTGGCGGCGGTCGAGGCCTTTTTCGGCGCCGGTGCGCAGCGTCAGCTCGACGTGGATGCGGTCCGGGCCGGTTTCGCCGCCGTCACCAGCCCTGGGCGGCTGGAACGCGTGCGCAGCGCGCCCACGGTGTTCATCGACGCGGCCCACAATCCGGCCGGCGCGGGTGCGCTGGCGCAGACGCTGGTCGGCGAGTTCGACTTCCGATACCTGGTCGGGGTGCTCAGCGTGCTGGCCGACAAGGACGTGGACGGAATTCTCGCCGCGCTCGAGCCGGCGTTCGGGTCCGTCGTGGTGACGCACAACGGGTCGCCGCGGGCCCTGGAGGTTGAGTCCCTGGCGGTGGCGGCACGGCAGCGGTTCGGATCCGACCGGGTGATGACTGCCGGGAACCTGCGCGACGCCATCGACGTCGCGACCGCGCTGCTCGACGATGTCGCGGCACAGGAGGACACGTTCTCCGGCACCGGAATCGTCATCACGGGCTCGGTCGTCACCGCAGGCGCGGCTCGGACGTTGTTTGGGCGTGATCCGGAATGACTGACCGCCCCGAGGATCGGGCCCCGAGGCCGCCGGCGGACCCGTGGCGGAGTTTCGGGGCGGTGATGGCCGCGACGCTGTTCCTGGAGGCGATCGTGGTGCTGTTGGCCGTGCCGGTCGTGGGCACGGTCGGCGGCGGGCTGACTGCGATATCGCTGGCCTACCTGATCGGGCTGGCCGCGCTGCTGATCCTGCTTGCCGGCCTGCAGCGCAAACCCTGGGCAATCTGGGTGAACCTCGGCGTGCAGGCGGTGCTGCTCGCCGGCTTCGCGGTCTACCCGGGCATCGGCTTCATCGGTGTCATGTTCACCGGGGTGTGGGCGTTGATCGCGTACTTCCGCGCCGAGGTCCGGCGGCGCCAGGGATACGAACGGTCGCGGCGCCCGCCGGCGCGGTGATCGCTGCGGCATCCGCGGTCTGGCCGGCGGGTTGCGTTGATGGCGGAGCAGGCACCTTGACCGGGTTGCCGCCGCGGTCCGACGCCGTCGTCGCGGTGCCCACGGGCGCCTAGCAGGCAAACCCGGCGACGTGCCCGGAACCGCCGGCAGCCAAGCCGGTACCCCCTCCTCAAACCACACGCCCACCCGCTGGATTCGGGCCGGCCCCGGGCAAGCCACGCCCACCTCACCGCATCCGAATGCGGGGGCTTGGGCATCCACAATTAGCCATCTACTGTTGGGCACCGTGACCGAACGGACCCTCGTGTTGATCAAACCGGACGCCGTCGAAAGGCGGCTGATCGGCGAAATCATCAGCCGCATTGAGCGCAAAGGCCTCACCATCACGGCGCTGGAATTCAGGAACGTCAGCCAGCAGCTGGCCGGCGATCATTACGCCGAACACGAAGGCAAGCCATTTTTTGGCTCGCTGCTGGAGTTCATCACTTCGGGACCGGTGGTGGCGGCGATCGTCGAGGGACCGCGAGCGGTCGCGGCGTTTCGCCAGCTGGCCGGGGGCACCGACCCGGTGGACAACGCTACGCCCGGCACAATCCGGGGCGACTTCGGATTGGAAACGCAGTTCAATTTGGTGCATGGTTCGGATTCGACCGATTCGGCGCAGCGTGAGATCGCGCTCTGGTTTCCGGGCGCTTAGCGCCGAGGCAGGCGTGCGTTAGCGGGTAGCGGAGTACCCAGCTCAGGCGGGAGTGACCGCGCTCGGCGATGTGGGATACTGATCGCGGGTGAACGTCGTCGAACCGGCGACAGACACCCGAATGAAGACTTAGACAAGCGCGACCATCGGTCATACCGCGATGCGGCGCGGCATGTCGAGCCGTCATTCAGCACGGCGCCGAGTGGGTTCTCTTCGAGCCGCTCGGGGCAAGACCATCACAAGCCCGGGAGAAGTGACCCGGGCACATAGCGAAGCCCTCGCGTGGCCGCGTCGATCGGACGCGCCCGGGGGCTTGAGGAGAATACGTGGTAGACGGTGCCCCATCTTCAGACCCAGCAAAAGAGCCGATACAGCGTGAAGAACTGCCGGATCGCCTAAGAGTCCACACGCTGGCGCGAACGCTGGGAACCACCAGCAGGCGGGTGCTGGACGCGCTGACCGCACTCGATGGGCGGATCCGCAGCGCGCATTCCAGCGTGGATCGCGTCGACGCCGTGCGGGTGCGCGATTTGCTGGCCGCGCAAGCAGAGCCCGGCGCCTCCGACCTCCCAGCCGCCCCGGTGGCGCCGGGGGCGCCGGCCGCGCCCGAAGAACCCGAATCGCGGTTGATGCTGGAGACCCTCGTCGAGCGGCCGCACTACATGCCGCTGTTCGTCGCGCCGCAACCGATCGAGGTCGACGACGGCGGCGACGACGACGATGATGACGCCGACGGTGACGACGCCGGCGAAGAGGGCGAGGTCGACCGCCCCGCCAATCGGCGGCGGCGGCGTGGTCGTCGCGGTCGTGGCCGCGGCCGGGGTGAACAGGGTGGACCCGACCGTCCCGGCCCAGCCGGTGACGACACGAACCCCCCAACCGACCAGCGGTCCGAAGCCGAATCCACCAAAACCGAGGATGTGGACGGCCAAGAGGCCGAAGACACCGACGAGACCGAAAACGGCGAGGAAGACAACGGACCGGCGGAGGTCGGCAGCCGGCGCCGCCGCCGCCGGCGGCGGCGCAAGTCCGGCTCCGGTGACGACAACGAGGACGGACCGGCACCCGACGATCCGCCCAACACCGTCGTGCATGAGCGGGCGCCCCGCATGGCCGGCAAGTCCGGCGGCTCGGAGGATGGGGGCGGCTCTGACCCCACTGAGATCAAGGGCATCGACGGCTCGACTCGGCTGGAGGCCAAGCGCCAACGTCGTCGGGACGGGCGCGACGCCGGACGGCGCCGCCCACCGGTGTTGAGCGAGGCCGAATTCCTGGCTCGCCGCGAGGCCGTCGAGCGAGTAATGGTGGTGCGCGACAGGGTCCGCGCCGAGCCGCCGCACCCAGGGACGCGGTACACCCAGATCGCCGTGCTCGAGGACGGCATCGTCGTCGAGCATTTTGTGACCTCCGCCGCTTCTGCGTCTTTGGTGGGCAACATCTACCTCGGGATCGTGCAGAACGTGCTGCCCTCGATGGAGGCGGCCTTCGTCGACATCGGCCGCGGCCGCAACGGCGTGCTCTACGCCGGTGAAGTCAATTGGGATGCCGCGGGATTGGGCGGGGCCGACCGCAAGATCGAACAGGCCCTCAAACCCGGCGACTACGTCGTCGTGCAGGTCAGCAAGGACCCGGTCGGACACAAGGGCGCGCGGCTGACCACCCAGGTGTCACTGGCCGGGCGCTTTCTGGTTTACGTGCCGGGTGCGTCGTCGACCGGGATCAGTCGCAAGCTGCCCGACACCGAACGCCAACGGCTCAAGGACATCCTGCGGGAGGTAGTGCCGGCCGATGCGGGCGTCATCATCCGCACCGCGTCGGAGGGCGTCAAAGAGGACGACATCCGCGCGGACGTCAGCCGGCTGCAGGAGCGTTGGAGCCAGATCGAGACCAAGGCAAACGAGATCAAAGAGAAGGCCGCCGGCGCCGCGGTGGCGCTCTACGAAGAGCCCGACGTGCTGGTCAAAGTCATCCGGGATTTGTTCAACGAGGACTTCGCCGGCCTCGTCGTCTCCGGCGACGAGGCGTGGACCACCATCAACGACTACGTGAATTCGGTTGCGCCCGATCTCGTTTCGAAGCTGACGAAGTATGAACCCCCCACCGGGGAGGACGGGCAGGCCGGGCCCGACGTGTTCGCGGTGCATCGCATCGACGAGCAGCTGGCCAAAGCGATGGACCGCAAGGTGTGGCTGCCCTCGGGCGGCACACTGGTGATCGACCGCACCGAGGCGATGACGGTGATCGACGTCAACACCGGCAAGTTCACCGGGTCCGGGGGCAACCTGGAGCAGACGGTCACCAAGAACAACCTGGAGGCCGCCGAGGAGATCGTGCGCCAGCTGCGCCTGCGTGACATCGGCGGCATCGTGGTCATCGACTTCATCGACATGGTGCTGGAATCCAACCGCGACCTAGTGCTGCGCCGGCTGACCGAGGCGCTGGCCCGTGACCGCACCCGTCACCAGGTGTCCGAGGTGACTTCGCTCGGCCTGGTCCAGCTGACCCGCAAGCGGCTGGGAACCGGGCTGATCGAGGCGTTCTCGACATCGTGTCCCAACTGTTGTGGTCGCGGGCTCCTGCTGCACGCCGACCCGGTCGAGTCGCCGCCAGCCAACGGGCGCAAGTCCGACTCTGGTGGTCGGCGGGCCAGGCGGTCGAAGAAGAACCGATCCGAAGAGTCGGCTGAGAAAGGCGTCGTGGCCAAGGTGCCCGCCCACGCGCCCGGTGAGCATCCGATGTTCAAGGCGATGGCGGCGGGTGGGTCCGGGCTGGCTCGTCGCGGTGAGGACGAATCCGGCGAGTCCGCTGAGGAATTCACCGAAGAGATTCAAGAGCAGACCGAAGCCGAGGTTCCCGCAGACCTGGAGGACACCGACCGGGAAGACTACGAGGACACCGAAGAGGACGAGGACGAGCTCGACGACGCGGAGGACCTCGATGACGATGAGGACCTTGACGTCGATGAGGACCTCGACCTAGACGACGACCTCGACGACTCGGAAGACTCCGACGACGAAGACTCCGATTCGGAGTCCGAAGACGTCGACTCCGACGTCGAGAGCCCCGTCAGTTACGGTGTTGCAGCCGGCTCCGCGTCACTCCTTGGACGTCCGCGGCGGCGGCGCGCCGCCGGCCGGCCGGCCGGCCCACCGATCCATGCGGACTGAAACCCGGCGGTCAACGGGTCCGGTTTGACCCTGTAGCCGCTGGTCACGTACCCTTGGACAGTTGTCGTCAGGGCACGCCAGCCGACGACGGCGGGATACGTGACCCCGCACCACAAGACCCACCACGCGCGCCGCCGGTAGCCCGCGCGCGAGGCGCAACGAACGTAGAAGACGCAGACAAGGGCAGGAGCGCAACGATGGCGACCTACGCAATCGTCAAGACCGGCGGCAAGCAGTACAAGGTCGCCGTCGGAGACGTGGTCAAGGTCGAGAAGCTCGAGTCCGAGCCCGGAGCCAAGGTGTCGCTGCCGGTGGCCCTGGTCGTCGACGGCGCCAAAGTCACCACTGATGCCGCGGCGCTGGCCAAGGTCGCCGTGACGGGTGAGGTGCTCGAGCACACCAAGGGCCCAAAGATCCGTATCCACAAGTTCAAGAACAAGACCGGCTACCACAGGCGGCAGGGCCACCGTCAGCAGCTGACCGTCCTGAAGGTCACCGGCATCAAGTAGGGAGCGAACAGATGGCACACAAGAAGGGCGCTTCCAGCTCGCGCAACGGTCGCGATTCCGCAGCCCAGCGGCTGGGCGTCAAGCGGTTCGGCGGCCAGATCGTCAAGGCCGGCGAGATCCTGGTCCGTCAGCGCGGCACCAAATTCCACCCGGGCGCGGGCGTCGGACGCGGCGGCGACGACACGCTGTTCGCCAAGGCGGCCGGGGCGGTTGAGTTCACCGTCAAACGCGGACGCAAGACCGTGAGCATCGTCGCGGCCGGGGTGACCGCCGACTGAATGTTCTCGAGCGTGAACCTGTGGCGAAAATTCGGGCTAAAACTCGCCGTGGTTGCACGCTCGGCGAATAAGGGGATCACCGATGCCTCGATTCGTCGATCGGGTCGTCATCCATACGCGAGCGGGTTCCGGCGGTAACGGCTGCGCCTCGGTCCACCGCGAGAAGTTCAAGCCGCTGGGCGGCCCCGACGGCGGCAACGGCGGCCGCGGCGGCAGCATCGTCTTCGTCGTCGACCCGCAAGTGCACACCCTGCTCGACTTCCATTTCCGTCCCCACATCACGGCACCGTCGGGCAAACAGGGGATGGGTCGCAACCGCGACGGGGCCGCCGGAGCCGACCTGGAAGTCAGGGTCCCGGACGGCACCGTCGTGCTGGACGAAAACGGCCGCTTGCTGGCCGACCTGGTCGGCGCGGGCACCCGCTTTGAAGCCGCCGCCGGCGGCCGCGGCGGCTTGGGCAACGCCGCGCTCGCGTCGCGCGCCCGCAAGGCCCCCGGCTTCGCCCTGCTTGGCGAGCAGGGACAGTCCCGCGACCTCACCCTCGAGCTCAAGACCGTCGCCGACGTCGGCCTGGTCGGGTTCCCGTCAGCGGGGAAATCCTCGCTGGTGTCGGCGATCTCGGCGGCCAAACCCAAGATTGCCGACTATCCGTTCACCACGCTGGTTCCCAATCTCGGGGTGGTCCCCGCGGGTGAGCACTCGTTCACCGTCGCCGATGTGCCCGGGTTGATCCCGGGTGCGTCCCAGGGCCGCGGCCTGGGCCTGGACTTCCTGCGGCACGTCGAGCGCTGCGCCGTGCTGGTGCACGTCGTGGACTGCGCCACCGCCGAGCCGGGCCGCGACCCGATCTCCGATATCGACGCGCTGGAAGCCGAACTCGCCGCCTACACACCCACCCTGCAGGGGGATGCGGCCCTGGGCGACCTGGCCGAACGGCCCCGGGCGGTGGTGCTCAACAAGATCGACGTGCCCGAGGCCCGCGATCTCGCCGAGTTGGTGCGCGACGACATCACCGCCCAGCGTGGCTGGCCGGTGTACTGCGTGTCCACCGTTACCCGGGAAGGTTTGCAGCCGTTGGTCTTTGGGCTGCGGCAGATGATATCGGACTACACCGCCGCGCGGCCGCAACCGCTGGTGCGTCGGCCGGTGATCCGTCCGGTGCCGGTTGACGACAGCGGCTTTACCGTCGAGCCCGATCCGGGGCAGCCGGGCGGCTTCGTGGTACGCGGCGCGCGGCCCGAGCGCTGGATCGGCCAGACCGACTTCAACAACGACGAGGCCGTTGGCTACCTCGCCGACCGATTGGCGCGCCTGGGCGTCGAAGAAGAGCTGCTTCGGCTGGGGGCTGAGCCCGGGTGTGCGGTGACCATCGGCGAGATGACGTTCGACTGGGAGCCGCAGACGCCCGCGGGAGGTCAGGTCGCGTTGTCCGGCCGCGGCACCGACGCGCGTTTGGACCGTAGTGACCGGGTTGGCGCCGCCGAACGCAAGGCCGCCCGCCGTCAGCGCCGCACGGCTCGGGGCGACGGCTGATGGCCAGTTCGCACCGGGAAGCCATCCGGACCGCGCGCAGCCTCGTCGTCAAGGTCGGCACCACCGCGCTGACCACGCAGTCGGGGATGTTCGACGCCGGTCGGCTGGGCGAGCTCGCCGACGCCATAGAGGGGCGGATGAAGGCGGGTTCCGACGTCGTCATCGTGTCTTCGGGCGCCATCGCGGCTGGCATCGAGCCGCTCGGTTTATCTTGTCGCCCAAAGGATTTGGCGACGAAGCAGGCGGCGGCCAGCGTCGGGCAGGTCGCGCTGGTGAACTCGTGGAGCGCGGCGTTCGCCCGGTACGGCCGCACGGTCGGACAGGTGCTGCTGAGCGCGCACGACATTTCGATGCGGGTCCAGCACACCAACGCCCAGCGCACCCTGGATCGGCTGCGGTCGCTGCACGCCGTGGCGATCGTCAACGAGAACGACACGGTGGCCACCAACGAGATCCGGTTCGGTGACAATGACCGGCTGTCGGCGTTGGTGGCGCATCTGGTGGGGGCCGACGCATTGGTGTTGCTGTCGGATATCGACGGTCTCTACGACTCCGACCCGCGAAAGAAGCACGCGGTAGCGCCGCGGTTTATCGCCGAGGTAACCGGGCCCACCGACCTCGACGGTGTGGTTGCCGGCCGAAGCAGCCACCTGGGCACGGGCGGGATGGCGTCGAAGGTGTCGTCGGCGTTGCTGGCCGCCGACGCCGGGGTGCCCGTATTGCTGGCACCTGCGGCCGACGCGGCGACGGCGCTCACCGACGCCTCGGTGGGCACGGTGTTCGCCGCCCGGCCCCAGCGCATGTCGGCGCGCCGGTTCTGGTTGCGTTACGCCGCCGAGGCGGCCGGCTCGCTGACGCTCGACGCCGGCGCGGTGCGCGCCGTGGTGCGACAACGCCGGTCGTTGCTGCCCGCGGGCATCAGCGCGGTGTCGGGCCGGTTCTACGCCGGCGACGTCGTCGAGCTGCGTGGACCGGACGCGGTGGTGGTGGCCCGGGGCGTGGTCGCCTACGACGCGGCCGAACTGGCCACCATGATGGGCCGGTGCACCTCCGAGCTGCCCGGCGAGCTGCGCCGGCCCGCGGTGCACGCCGACGACCTGGTCGCGGTGCACCGCACGCATCAGTGAGGCGGTAGTGCCGAGGCGGCGCAGCAGGTGGAATAGGGTCGTGATCGGTTCCACCTTTGCTGGAATGGAGGACCCCATGACAGCTATGTCTGCGGCTGGCCGTCCCTACGACACGATCGATCTGTCCTCGCGCGCGTTGGTCCACGCCCGCGGCGGAGCGGGAACGCGCGCTTGCCGTGCTGCGGGCCCAGCCCCGGTCAGTTGGCATCCTCCGGTCGAAGACGCCCTGATGCCCGATCCCGACGTCCCCGGTTACTGGGCGATCACCCGGCGCGCCGACATCGTCACCGTCAGCCGCACCAACCAAGTGTTCCTGTCCGGCAGGGGGTGATCTTCGAGAACGTCCCGGTGGAACTGCTCGAGGCGTCGCAGTCGTTCCTGGCGATGGACCCGCCGCGGCACACCAAGCTGCGCAAGCTCGTCAGCGCCGCGTTCACCCCCAGGCAGGTGCGCCGCATCGAGGACTCGATCAAGGCAAACGCCAAGGCCATCGTCGACGAGCTCCAAACCGTCGGCAGCCGTGTCGATTTCGTCGACCATTGCGCCAAGGAACTGCCCATCCGAACGCTGTCGGACATGGTGGGGATCCCGGAGTCCGAACGCCAGCACGTGGCGCATGCCGCCGATGCGCTCGTGTCCTGGGCCGACGCGGTATACCTCGACGGCCGCAACCCGTTGGAGGTCTTGGTCGAGAACCAGACATACCTGCACGAAGTCGCCGGCGCGCCGGCCGGACAGCGTCGCGAGCGTCCCGGCGACGACTTGTTCAGCGGCCTGGTCAACGCCGAGCTGGACGGCGACCGGCTGGCCGACGCCGACGTGGCCGCGTTCTTCGTCCTGCTGTCCGTGGCCGCCAACGACACCACCCGGCAGACATCCAGCCACGCGATGAAGGCGCTCACCGACTTCCCCAACCAGAGGGCATGGCTGCTCGAGGATTTCGACAACCGCATCGGCATCGCGATGGAGGAGTTCATCCGCACCATGCCCTGCACGTTCTGATCGATCGGCGTCCGATCCTTTGCACGCAGGCGTTTGCGGATGGGATTGCTGAAGATGCCGATATCCGGTGGTGGTTGCCATAAAGTCTCTCGTTACCGAGGTTGCTTGGAGGGGAGGGCCGCCATGCGGCGTGCCGTGTGCGGCAGCCGGGGAATGGTTAAGACGGGACGAGTGGGATGAGTTTTTCACTGTTGGCGCCAGAGATCCTTTCGGGGCAGATCTATTCGGGTCCGGGTCCGGCGCGCCGCTGCTGGCCGCCGCGCAGTCCTGGGCCGGGTTGGTCGATGAGCTGAGTTCGGCGGCTGCCGGGTTTTCGTCGGTGACTTCGGGGGTGGCGGGTTCGTCATGGCAGGGTTCGGCATCGGCGGCGATGGCTTCTGCGGCCAGCTCGTATGCGAGTTGGCTCAACGCCGCGGCGGCCCAAGCGTCGCGTGCTGCGGCCCAGGCTAAAGCTGCGGCGTCGGTCTATGAGACGGCGCGGGCGGCGATGGCGCATCCGCTGGTGGTGGCGGCCAACCGCACGCAGTTGGTGTCGCTGGTGAGGTCGAACCTGTTGGGGTTGCTCGCTCCGGCGATCGCGGCGACCGAGGGCGTTTACGCGGAAATGTGGGCCCAGGATGTGGCCGCGATGGTGGCCTATCACGGCGGGGCCGCTGCGGTGGCCGCCCAGCTGTCACCGTGGCAGCAGGCGCCGGGGAGCCTCCCGGGCCTAGCCGGTGGGGTGGCCGCAGCGCTCGCGGGCGCCGCAAAGACGACGAGCATGGCCGCCGCGCCCGCGGCCGCCGCACAGGCGATCGGACTCCCGGCGATCCTCGGCCTGGGGAACAACGGTGCCTGGAACCTGGGCGTCGGCAACACTGGCGACTACAACCTAGGTAGCGGAAATCTTGGCACTGCCAACCTGGACGGCGGAAACTCCGGGCGGGCCAATCTGGGCAGCGGCAACTTCGGCTTCTTCAACGTGGGCAATGGAAACTCCGGCTACATAAACATCGGCAACGGGAACGTCGGCAACCTCAACTTAGGCAGCGGAAACCACAACGGCGACGGAAACATTGGCTTCGGAGCTAACGGATCGTTCATGGCAGGCTTCGGAAGCGTCGGTTTCTCCAATTTTGGTGCCGGGGACACCGGCACTCTCAACAACGGTTTCGGAAATTTGGGTGACTACAACTTGGGTTACGGAAATACCGGTAACTTTAAGCAGGGCTTCGGCAACACCGGTGACCTCAACCTCGGCTTTGGGAATCATGGCAACAACAACATCGGCTTTGGGCTCACGGGCGACAACCTGGTGGGCATCGGCGAGCTGAACTCGGGCCTCGGGAACATCGGCTTCGGGAACTCGGGCAACAACAACATCGGATTTTTCAACTCCGGCAACAACAACGTGGGCGTCTTCAACTCGGGCAACGGTAACTTCGGCTCCTCGAATTCGGGCGACTTCAACACGGGCTTCTGGAACGCGGGCTCCGTCAACATCGGGTTCGGGAACGGGGGCAGCCACAACCTCGGTTTCGGGAACGCTGGTTCCCACGACATTGGCGCCGACAACGCGGGCGACGACAACGTGGGCTTTGGGAACTCCGGCTCCGACAACAACGGCAGCTTCAACTCGGGCGACGCCAACACGGGTGGCTTCAATTCGGGCTCCGGGAACACGGGCCACTTCAACTCGGGCGACTCCAACGCGGGCCTTTTCAACTCGGGCAGCTTGAACACCGGAATCGGCGGCTCGTAAAAGCTGGGTTAGGGCACCGGTGTTCGTTCTGTGACGCCCGACGGTAGGAGCTCGTCGGCCAGCAATGCCAGCAGTTCCGAACAGCCGCCGTCGACCTTGACGGTGGCCAGGTCGTCGCCTCGGGTGCGGCCGCGGTTGATGATCGCGATCGGGATTCCGAGCGCCGCGGCGTGGCGTACGAACCGGTAGCCGGAGAACACGGTGAGCGACGAACCCGCGACCAGCAGCGCATCGGCCTCATCAACGAGTGAATACGCTTGGGCGACGCGCTCTTTAGGCACATTCTCGCCGAAATAGACGATGTCGGGCTTGAGCATGCCGACGCAGGTCGGACAGTCGAGGTAGCGGAACGACGCGGTATCGGCCGCCGAGGCGACGACGGCGTCGGCGTCGGGTGCCACCGCCAGCTCACCGACGGCTTCGGCGCGTGAGATGAAACCCGGGTTGAGCGCTTCGAGCCGGTTGGCCAGCGCGGCTCGGCTCATGGTGTAGCCGCAGCCCAGGCACGTCACCCAGGCGTAGGTGCCGTGCAGGTTGACCACGTTGTGGCTGCCGGCCTTGGTGTGCAGCAGGTCCACGTTCTGCGTGACCACACCCGTCACCACACCGGCGTGCTCCAGCGCGGCCAACGCCCGGTGGCCGGCATTGGGCCGGGTGTTGTCCATGTGCCGCCAGCCGACGTGGTTGCGTGCCCAGTACCGCTGCCGGAACGCCGGATCCGACGTGAACTGTTGGATCGTCATGGGGTTGCTCGGCGGCGAATCGGGGCCCCGGTAGTCGGGGATACCCGAGTCCGTGGAAATCCCCGCGCCCGTGAGCACCGCGACCCGGCGACCGGCCAGCACCGCGACGAGTTCGGGGCATTGCACGGAACCGAGCGTAGGCATTCGTTGAGGACCCGTCACCCGATCTTGACCGACGGGACGCGACAATGGAGGGCAATGAGCTTCTATTCCGCCTATGCGCACGGGTTCGTGCGCGTTGCCGCGTGCACGCACCACACCACTATTGGTGACCCGGCGTCCAACGCGGCGTCGGTGTTGGGGTTGGCGCGCGCCTGCCATGACGACGGGGCAGCGCTGGCGGTGTTTCCCGAACTGACGTTGTCGGGCTATTCCATCGAGGACGTGTTGCTGCAGGATGCCCTGCTCGACGCGGTCGAGGACGCAGTGCTCGACATCGTCGCCGCGTCCACCGAGCTATTACCGGTTCTGGTGGTCGGCGCGCCGCTGCGGCGCCGGCACCGTATCTACAACACCGCGGTGGTCATCCACCGCGGTGTCGTGCTCGGTGTGTCCCCGAAGTCGTATCTGCCCACCTACCGAGAGTTCTACGAGCGACGCCAGGTCGCACCCGGGGACGGCGAGTACGGCACCATCCGGATCGGCGATACCCAGGCACCGTTCGGCCCTGACCTGCTGTTCGCCGCGTCGGACCTGCCCGGCTTCGTGCTGCACGCCGAAATCTGCGAGGACATGTTCGTGCCGGTGCCGCCCAGCGCCGAGGCGGCGCTGGCCGGGGCGACCGTGCTGGCCAACCTGTCCGGCAGCCCGATCACGATCGGTCGCGCCGAGGATCGCCGCCTGCTGGCCCGCTCGGCGTCGGCGCGGTGTCTGGCCGCCTACGTCTATGCGGCCGCGGGGGAGGGTGAGTCGACGACCGATCTGGCCTGGGACGGCCAGACGATGATCTGGGAGAACGGGGTGCTGCTCGCGCAGTCCGAACGCTTCCCCAGGGGGGAGCGCCGCAGCGTCGCCGACGTCGACACGGAGCTGCTCCGGTCGGAGCGGCTGCGGATGGGCACCTTCGACGACAACCGACGCCACCACCGGGCGTTGGCGGAATCGTTCCGGCGCATCGAGTTCCGGCTCGACCCGCCGTCCGGCGACATCGGGCTGCGACGGGCGGTCGAGCGCTTTCCCTTCGTCCCGGCCGACCCGCAACGGCTGCAACAGGATTGCTACGAGGCCTACAACATCCAGGTTTCCGGACTCGAGCAGCGGCTGCGGGCGCTGCGCTACCCCAAGGTGGTCATCGGCGTGTCCGGGGGGCTGGACTCGACGCACGCGCTGATCGTCGCGGCTCGCGCGATGGACCGCGAAGGCCGTCCGCGCAGCGACATCCTGGCATTCACGTTGCCGGGCTTCGCCACCGGCGACCGCACCAAGAAGAATGCGATTCGGTTGTCACGCGCGCTGGGCGTCACCTTCGAGGAGATCGACATCCGCGACACCGCCGAATTGATGCTCGCCAACATCGGTCACCCGTTTTCCCGCGGAGAGAAAATCTACGACGTCACCTTCGAGAACATCCAGGCCGGCCTGCGCACCGACTACCTGTTCCGGCTGGCCAACCAGCGCGGCGGCATCGTGCTGGGCACCGGCGACCTGTCGGAGTTGGCGCTGGGATGGTCGACATACGGTGTCGGCGACCACATGTCGCACTACAACGTCAACGGCGGGGTTCCCAAGACGCTGATCCAGCACCTGATCCGGTGGGTCATCTCGTCGGGCCAGTTCGACGACGAGGTCAGTGCGACGCTGCAGTCCGTCCTCGACACCGAGATCACCCCCGAACTCGTACCCACCGGTGCGGACGAAGAGATTCAGCGCAGCGAATCCACGGTTGGGCCTTATGTGCTGCAAGACTTTTCGCTGTTCTGTGTGCTGCGCTACGGATTCCGGCCGTCGAAGATCGCTTTTTTGGCCTGGCATGCGTGGAGCGACCCCGAGCGGGGCAATTGGCCGCCCGGCTTCCCGGAGGAGAAGCGACCGTCCTTTTCGCTGGCGGAGATCCGGCATTGGCTGCAGGTTTTCGTCCAGCGGTTCTATTCGTTCAGCCAGTTCAAACGCTCGGCATTGCCCAACGGGCCCAAGGTTTCGCACGGCGGTTCGTTGTCGCCGCGCGGCGACTGGCGCGCTCCGTCGGATATGTCGGCGCAAATCTGGCTCGACGAGATCGAGCGCGAGGTGCCGGAGAGTTAGCGCGGTTTGTTGCTTTCGAACGGCAGATAACCCCGGGGAGTCCGCGCTGCTCCAGTCGCCGCTCTACGAGCTGCTGTTGACGCCGGGGCCATCGTGGACCGTGTGCGACCCGAGACACCGCGGAGATCGCCGGCCCGAACGATGCGCGGCTGCTCGACGTACGCCGCGCGCCCCGCCTAGAACGCTGCTGATGTCGTACCCCCTAGTTGTTCGGCGCAACGGCCAGGTGGTCACAGCAGTCACGCTCGTCTCCTCGGGTTAGGGTGTTCGTTGTGCCCGCCTCGCAGCGACAAATCCCTTGCGTGCCTTACGTTGTCGCTGTGAGGCGAGCACACTGTGTACCGGCTCGACCCACGGATTCGTGGGGCCGATGTGACTACCCTCGCCCAGGACACCACCGATCTAGTGGCCAAATCAGCAGCGCCCTAGCGGATCCGTCCGACACCGCGCAGCCAACCGACCACGCCGGTGTGCACCAGCGAGGTGTGCCCGCATGACCCGGATGGGTGCAATACTGTTGGCCCACTGCAGAATCGGGGTGTGAGTTGGCATCGACAGCGCGAAGACGACCACCACACCGGGCACTGCCGGCGGCCGTGGTCGCGGACATCAGCTCCTCCCGTCGCATAGTGCGTCGATCGCTTCGATGTTGGGTGCGCAGTCACCGGCGCCGGACGCCAGCGTCGACAGTGCGGCTGCCGCGCAGGCCCGCCGCAGCGCGCGCATCCGCTCGGCCCTTGACGCCGGGTTTGCACCCCGGTTGCGCGGCCAACTCGCGGCCAGCACCCCGGCGAACACGTCGCCGGCCCCGGTGGTGTCCACCGCCGTCACCGTAGGGGCGGGCACCTCGAACTCGCCGTCCACGCCGAGGTAGCGGGCGCCGCGCGCGCCCTGGGTGACCACGAAGTGGGTTGGCTGCCAGGACCATTCGCTCGCCTCGGTCGCGTTTGCGATCACGACGTCGGCGACCGCCGCCAGTCGCGCAAGTTGCCGTTTGTCGTGGCCGGCCGGCGAAGCGTTGACCATGACGACCGCGCCGGCCGAGCGCGCGGCCCGCGCCGCGGTTACTGCCGCCGCCACCGGTATCTCGAGCTGGGTCAACAACACCTCGCAATCGGCGACCACCGCCGGGGTCACCGTCAGGCGGGCGTTGGCGCCGGGTGCCACCACGATGGTGTTCTCGGCGTGGGCATCGGCCACGATGATCGCGGCCCCACTTGGTCCGGGCACGGTGATGGTTCCGTCCAGCCCGACGCCGTTGGCCTGCAGGTGCGCGCGCAATTGGTCGGCGGCCGGGTCGTCACCCAACGCGCCGACGAAGCGCACCTGGGCGCCTGCCCGCGCGGCGGCCACCGCCTGATTGGCGCCCTTGCCGCCGGGTGCGCGGCTCAACGACGACGCCAGCACCGTCTCGCCCGGGCGCGGCAGGCTGGCCACTTCCAACGTCAGGTCCATGTTCACGCTGCCCACCACGCACACTCGCGTTGCCATTCCACCGACGTTAGCCGCAGCCGCATTTCGATTCGCCGAGCTGTCCCGACGTTCGGGTTGGCGCGTTAGTCTGCTGCGTGATAGATGCGCAATCCTGGCCGCGAAGGAGGACGGCGATTTGACCTCGGGCGAGCTTACAGAGGTGGAGGCCGAAGCGGCCCCGGCCGAGGAGAGCAAGACCCACAAGACCAACAGAGGTGGGCGTCGCCGTCGGCCGCATTTCCGGGCGAGCATCCAATCCAAGCTCATGGTGCTGCTGCTGCTGTCGAGCATCGTGTCGGTGGCGGCGATCGTTGTCGTCGGCTACCAAGCCGGCCGCGGCTCACTGAAGGCGGCGGCCTACGAACGGTTGATCGAGTTGCGCGAGTCGCAGAAACGGGCTGTGGAGACGTTGTTTTCCGACCTGACGAATTCGCTGGTCATTTATGCCCGTGGATTGACGGTGATCGATGCGGTCGCCCAATTCACCGCTGGCTTCGATCAACTGGCCGATGCAACGATCAACCCCACGCAGCAACAGGCGATTGTCAACTATTACAACAACGAACTCATCAAACCCGTCGAACGCGCGACTGGTGAAAAACTCGACATCAACGCGCTGCTGCCAACCGCTCCCGCGCAGAAGTACCTCCAGGCGTACTACACCGCGCCCTTTGCCTCTGACCAAGATTCGATGCGCCTTGACGACGCCGGCGATGGCAGTGCATGGTCGGCCGCCAACGCGCGCTTCAATGGCTATTTCCGGGAAATCGTCAGCCGGTTCGATTACGACGATGCCGTGTTGCTGGATACCCGGGGCAACATCGTCTACAGCCTGAGCAAAGATCCGGACCTGGGCACCAACATCTTGACGGGGCCGTATCGGGAATCCAATTTGCGCGACGCCTACCTTAAGGCGTTGGGCGCCAACGTTGTTGACTTCACCTGGATCACCGACTTCAAGCCGTATCAGCCCCAGCTCGACGTGCCGACGGCGTGGTTGGTGGCGCCGGTCGAGGTGGGCGGCAGGGCCGAGGGCGTCTTTGCGCTCCCGTTGCCGATCGCCAAGATCAACAAGATCATGACCGCCAACAAGCAGTGGCAAACCGCCGGCGTGGGCGATGGGACGGAGACATTCCTGGCCGGTCCGGACAGTTTGATGCGATCCGATTCCAGGCTTTTCCTGCAGGATCCCAAGGAATATCAGCGGCAGGCGGTGGCCGCGGGCACCCCGGCCGACGTGGTGAACCGAGCCATCCAAATTGGGGGCACGACGCTGTTGCAGCCCGTAGCCAGCGAAGGTTTGCGTGCCGCGCAACGCGGGCAGACCGGAACGGTGTCCGATACCGACTACACGGGCAACAAAGAACTGGAGGCCTACGCGCCGTTGACCGTGTCGAACTCGGACCTGCACTGGTCCATCCTGGCGACGCGGGACAACTCCGAGGCGTTTGCGGCGGTAGCGGCGTTCAGCAGGGCCCTCGTGCTGGTCACGGTGGGGATGATCGTCGTCATCTGTGTGGCCTCGATGCTGATCGCCCAGGCGATGGTACGGCCGATCCGGCGGCTGGAGGCCGGCACGCAACGGATCAGCGCAGGCGACTACGACGTCACGATTCCCGTGACGTCACACGACGAAATCGGTGACCTTACAGCGGCTTTCAACGAAATGAGCCGGAACCTGGAGATCAAAGAGGAGCTACTCAACGAGCAGCGCCGGGAAAACGACCGCCTGTTGTTGTCGATGATGCCGGAGCCGGTCGTGCAGCGTTATCGCGATGGCGAACAAACCATTGCCCAGGAGCACCAGGACGTCACCGTTCTGTTCGCCGACATCCTGGGGCTCGACGAGATCTCTAGCGACCTATCCGGTAACGAGCTGGTCGGGATCGTCGACGAACTGGTCCGACAGTTCGATTCGGCCGCGGAATCCCTTGGCGTCGAACGGATTCGCACGCTGCACAATGGCTATCTGGCGAGCTGCGGGATCACCACGCCGCGGCTGGACAACATCGCCCGGACGGTCGACTTCGCCCTCGAAATGCGGCGCATCATCGAACGGTTCAATCGCCAGACCGGCCATGAGCTGCGCTTGCGGGTCGGCATCAACACCGGCGATGTCATCAGCGGGCTGGTTGGCCGGTCGAGTGTTGTCTACGACATGTGGGGTGCCGCGGTGAGCCTGGCTTACCAGATGCACAGCGGCTCACCCCAACCCGGCATCTACGTCACCTCCCACGTGTACGAGGTGATGAGGGACGTGCGCCAGTTCACGCCGGCCGGCACGATCTCGGTCGACGGAACAGACGAGCCGATCTACCGATTGTCGGAGCGGTCATGAACGTATTCCACGCCTCGTGGTTCTACTGGGCAGTCGGCATCGCGGTCGGATTGCCCGTCGGGCTGATCCTTCTCACCGAGCTGCACCACACGCTCGTGCGCCGGAGCAGCCGCCTGGCCAGGCAGGTGAGCCTGCTGCGCAACTATCTCCTGCCCCTCGGTGCGCTGCTGCTGCTTCTGGTCAAGGCCGCGCAGATCCCGGCCGGAGACGCCATGGTGCGCATCCTGACCACCGTTTTCGGCTTCATGGTGCTGGTGCTGCTGTTGTCCGGGCTCAACGCCACCGTGTTCCAGGGGGCGCCCGAAGACAGTTGGCGCAAGCGGCTGCCCGCGATATTCCTCGATGTCGCGCGGTTTGCGTTGATCGGCACCGGCCTGGCGATGATCCTGTCCTACATCTGGGGCGTGCGCGTCGGTGGCCTGTTCACCGCGCTGGGTGTCACGTCGGTGGTCATCGGCCTGATGCTGCAAAACTCCGTCGGCCAGATCGTGTCGGGATTGTTCATGCTCTTCGAACAGCCCTTCCGGATCGACGATTGGCTGGACACGCCCACCGCGCGGGGACGCGTTGTGGAGGTGAACTGGCGCGCCGTGCACATCGAGACGCCAACCGGGCTGCGGATCACCCCGAACTCGATGCTGGCCACCACCTCCTTCACGAACCTCAGTCGGCCCGGCGGCTCGCACAAGTGCGCAATCACAACCAAATTCGCCCTCGCGGACTCACCCAACAGGGTTTGTGCGATGCTGACGAGGATTGCCGGCTCGCTACCGCATCTCAAGCCCGGGGAAGCGCCGTCGACGGTTGCCCTGGGCGGCGGCGAATACCGCACCACGGTCCGGTTGCGCTCGCCCGCCGACGACGGGGCCGCGCAGGCGACGTTTTTGCCGTGGGTCTGGTATGCCGCACGACGCGAGGGACTTCACCTCGACGAGGCCGATGACGAATTCTCGACGACCGAGCGCGTCTGGGACGCCTTGCGCACGGTGGTGGGTCCGGAGCTGCGGCTGAGTCTCACCGATCAGCAGTCCCTGGTCCCCTACGCGAGGGTGGTGCGGTACGGCACCGACGAAATCGTCCAGCACGCGGGCGTCGTACCCAAGGCAATGACATTCATCATCGCGGGCAGCGTTCGCCTGACGGCGAAGACGGAGGACGGCAGCGTCGTTCCGATTTCTACGCTCAGCGAGGGCGCATTTCTGGGAGTGACCGCGCTGACCCGGCAGCCCAACCCCACCGGCGCGGTGGCGTTGGAAGAGGTGACCGCGCTAGAGATCGATCGCGAACACCTCGAGCAGGTGGTCATGGGCAAACCGGTGCTGCTGCAAGAGCTGGGCCGGCTCATCGACGAGCGGCAAACCAAGGCGCAGCGGGCCAGGAGCGGGCCGTCTTACTCGGTCAGCTAGAGCCCGATACCCTGGGGGAATGAGTGTGCACGCACCATCGGCCCCCGACCTGCGTCACGAGGTGCACGACGCGGCCCGCCGTGCGCGAGTGGCGGCGCGCCGGCTGGCCTCGCTGCCGACGGCCGTCAAAGACCGCGCCCTGCACGCCGCCGCCGACCAGATCCTGGCCCACGCCGACCAGATCCTGGCCGCCAACGCCGAAGACCTCGATGCCGCACGGGCTTCCGGCACCCCCGCCGCGATGCTCGACCGGCTGGCGCTCAGCCAACAGCGCGTCGACGGCATCGCCGGCGGCCTGCGGCAGGTCGCGGGGCTGCCGGACCCGATCGGCGAGGTGCTGCGCGGCTACACCCTGCCCAACGGACTGCGGCTGCGCCAGCAGCGTGTCCCGCTCGGCGTGGTCGGGATGATCTACGAGGGCCGGCCCAACGTCACCGTCGACGCCTTCGGGCTGACGCTCAAGTCAGGAAACGCCGCGCTCTTGCGCGGCAGCTCCTCGGCCGCGAGATCCAACGACGCCCTGGTCACGGTGTTGCGCGCCGCGCTGGTCAGCGAGGAGCTGCCCGCGGACGCCGTCCAGCTGCTGTCGGCCGCCGACCGATCCACCGTCACCCACCTGATCCAGGCCCGCGGCCTGGTGGACGTGGTGATTCCGCGCGGGGGAGCGGGCCTGATCGACGCGGTGGTGCGCGACGCGCAGGTTCCCACCATTGAGACGGGCGTCGGCAACTGCCACGTCTACGTGCACGAGGCCGCCGATCTGGACGTCGCCGAACGGGTGCTGCTGAACTCCAAGACCCGGCGCCCCAGCGTGTGCAACGCCGCGGAGACGCTGTTGGTCGACGCGGCGATCGCCGAGCGGGCGATGCCCCGGCTGCTGGGTGTCCTGCAGGATTCCGGTGTCACCGTGCATCTGGACCCCGACGAGGACGATCTGCGCCGTGAATACCTGGCGATGGATATCGCGGTAGCGGTGGTCGACGGCGTGGACGCCGCGATTGCCCACATCAACGAGTACGGCACCGGTCACACCGAGGCCATCGTGACCACCAATCTGGCTGCGGCCCAACGGTTTACCGAACAGGTCGATGCCGCCGCCGTGATGGTCAACGCGTCGACGGCGTTCACCGACGGCGAGCAGTTCGGCTTCGGCGCCGAGATCGGCATCTCCACCCAGAAATTGCATGCCCGCGGCCCGATGGGACTGCCGGAGTTGACCTCGACCAAGTGGATCGTGTGGGGCGACGGCCACATCCGCCCGGCCTGACCCTCGTTGATTAGGAGAACTCCATCGTGAGCGTGCCCGCGCGGTCCGTGCCGCTATTCGCCGACATCGCCGACGTCTCGCGACGGCTGGCCGAGACCGGCTACCTGCCGGACACCGCCACCGCGACGGCGGTCTTCCTCGCCGACCGGCTCGGTAAGCCGCTGCTCGTGGAGGGCCCCGCCGGCGTCGGCAAGACCGAACTGGCCCGCGCTGTCGCCGCGGCCACCGGCTCCGGCCTGGTCCGGTTGCAGTGCTACGAGGGCGTCGACGAGGCGCGCGCCCTCTACGAGTGGAACCACGCCAAGCAGATCCTGCGGATCCAGGCGGGGTCCGGCGACTGGGAGGCCACCAAGACCGACGTCTTCAGCGAGGAGTTCCTGCTGCAACGTCCGCTGCTGACCGCCATCCGGCGCACCGAGCCGACGGTGCTGCTGATCGACGAAACCGACAAGGCCGACATCGAGATCGAGGGCCTGCTGCTGGAGGTGCTGTCCGACTTCGCGGTGACCGTCCCCGAACTGGGCACCCTGACCGCAACCCGTGCGCCGTTCGTACTGCTGACCTCCAACGCCACCCGGGAGCTGTCCGAGGCCCTCAAGCGCCGCTGCCTATTCCTGCACATCGATTTCCCCACCCCCGACCTGGAACGCCGCATCCTGTTGTCGCGAGTCCCCGAATTGCCCCAACACCTCGCCGAGGAGCTGGTCCGCATCATCGGCGTGCTGCGCGGGATGCAACTCAAGAAGCTACCGTCCATCGCCGAGACCATCGACTGGGGCCGCACGCTGCTGGCGCTGGGCCTCGACACCATCGACGACGCGGTCGTTGCCGCCACGCTCGGCGTCGTCCTCAAGCACCAATCCGACCAGCAACGCGCGGCCGGCGAACTGCGGCTGAACTGATGGCCACACGACGGGTCCGCCCCACCCGGCCGCTCGCCCCGCACGGGCTGCCCGGCCACTTGGTCGGGTTTGTGGAAGCGCTTCGCGGGAGCGGGATTTCGGTCGGCCCATCCGAGACGGTGGACGCCGGCCGGGTGATGGCCACGCTCGGGTTGGGCGATCGTGAGGTGCTGCGTGAGGGGATCGCCTGCGCGGTGCTGCGCCGGCCCGAGCACCGCGACACCTATGACGCCATGTTCGACCTGTGGTTTCCCGCGGCGACGGGGGAGCGTGCGGTGGTCTTGGACGAACTGGAGGGGGCCCCCGGATCTGTGCCACCCGACGATGTCGAGGCGATGCGGCAGATGCTGCTGGATTTGCTCACCGAAAACCAGGACCTCGCCGACATGGACGAGCGGTTGGCGGCGATGATCGCCCGGATCGTCGAGGCCTACGGCAAATACAGTTCCAGCCGCGGCCCGTCGTTCTCGTCGTATCAGGCGCTCAAGGCGATGGCGCTGGACGAGCTGGAGGGCAAGCTGCTGGCCGGGCTGCTGGCCCCCTACGGCGACGAGCCCACTGTGACCCAGGAGCAGATCGCCAAAGCGCTTGCCGCACAGAAGATCGCGCAGCTGCGCAGGATGGTCGATGCCGAGACCAAGCGGCGCACCGCCGAGCAGATCGGCCGCGACCATGTCCAGATGTACGGCATCCCACAGCTTTCCGAGAATGTCGAGTTCCTGCGGGCATCCGGTGAGCAGCTGCGCCAGATGCGCCGCGTGGTGGCCCCGCTGGCCCGCACACTGGCCACCCGGCTGGCGGCGCGCCGGCGGCGCGCGCGCGCGGGATCGATCGACCTGCGCAAGACGCTGCGCAAGTCGATGTCCACCGGCGGCGTGCCGATCGACGTCGTGCTGAACAAACCGAGACCGGCCCGCCCCGAACTGGTCGTGCTGTGCGACGTGTCCGGTTCCGTCGCCGGCTTCAGCCACTTCACCCTGCTGTTGGTACACGCTCTGCGCCAACAGTTTTCGCGCGTTCGGGTGTTCGCTTTCATCGACACCACCGACGAGGTGACCCACATGTTCGGCCCCGAGGCCGACCTGGCCGTGGCGATCCAGCGGATCACCCGGGAGGCCGGCGTTTTCAACCGCGACGGTCATTCCGACTACGGCAACGCCTTCGTCTCGTTCATGCAGGCCTTCCCGGGTGTGCTGTCGCCGCGCAGCTCGCTGCTGGTGCTGGGTGACGGCCGCACCAACTACCGCAACCCGGCCACCGACGTGCTGGCCGACATGGTGACCGCCAGCCGGCACGCGCACTGGCTCAACCCCGAGCCCAAACACCTATGGGGCAGCGGCGACTCGGCGGCGCCGCGCTACCAAGAGGTGATCACCATGCACGAATGCAGGTCGGCCAAGCAGCTGGCCGCGGTGATCGACCAGTTGCTGCCGGTGTGAGCCTTAGCGCGAGCAGACGCAAAAGCCCCTATTTCGGACCCGAAATAGGGGCTTTTGCGTCTGCTCACCTCGCCTTCAGCGCGTTTTGCGGAACACGAGCCAGCGCAGCTCGATCGGGCTCATCTCCCGCTCGACGGGGAATACGTCGAGGCCACTGACCCAATCGGCGTACCAGCTCGTCTGCGGCCAGGCGCCTTCGGGCAAGTGCGCCTTCTCGTAGTCGTATACGGAGTCATCGGCGACGAGTTCGAGGGGCAGTCCCGCCCCCGCGGCCGACATTTCGTGTCGGGTGAACATGCTCGTGTACTCCTGCTGCCCGAACTCACGCGCCGCCTGGTCGGGTGTGTAGCCTCCCCGCGTCAAAAAGGCGTTGAACACCAAGCGCCCACCGGGGGCCAGGCACTGGGCGGCGAGTTCGAAGAGGCCGCGCAACTGTTGCGTGGTCCGGAAATCCGACACCACCTCGGAAAGCACAATCAGCTGATAGTCCCGGCGCAGATCGTCCATGGTCGAAAAGACGTCGCGCACGATGACGCGCACATCGAGGGACTCCTTTTGCGCGTCGGATCGAATCATGTCGGCGAACTTCGGGGTCAACTCCACCACGTCGACCGGGTGTCCACGGCGTGCCAGGGGAAGGGCGTTGCGCCCGGTTCCCGCCCCGATCTCAAGGATTCGATGCATCGTCGGATCGGCTGCCTCGTTGGCCAGCGCCCACACGCGAGCGTCGGGCTCGGTGCCGAATAGCGGCGGCTCGCGGGTATCGATCCAGTTCTCGTAGGCGGCCTCGACCGTCCACCATTGGGTGTCGACCTGGTAGTGCAGGGTAGGTCCGATGGGGGCGTTGAACGAGATGACGATGCTCGAGCGCGGGGAGGTCTTGTACGCCGCCGCCAGCTGGCGTTCGAGCACCGATCTCAGGTGAGCAAGTTCTTCGGCGGAGAACTTACGGCCCACACCCGCGAAGAGGTTGTCACACATCGTCACGTACTCGTCGATCATGCCCGGGACGGCCGGCAGCCTGACCTTGCCGTCCACCACCGATCGGGTATAGAACCGCCGGATCATGGCGTTCTTTACCAATTGAGTCGGCTCGGCTGATTCGATCGGCAAGTTATCCACAGACCCCTTTTACACGACTGAGCGCACCGCCGGGGTGGAACGGCCGTTAGGCCAGCAGCTCGACGTTCACCTCCAGCGCGCGATAGACCTCCAGCGCCCGCCGATCGCGAGTTGCCAGGGGTAGTCGATGCTCGTTTGCGACCGCACCGACCAGCGCGTCGTACACCGCCCCACCGGCGATTTCGGCGGCTCCGAGTCCGGTCAGCAGCGACGTTGCCGCCCGTGGGCCGAGGAATCTGGTCTCTGGGAAGGTGCGCGTCAGCAGCTTGGCGACGGTCGCCGGTGTCCTGCGGGCCGGCGGCGGCAAGCGGGTGAGAACGGAGAAGGTTTCGAACGCGGCGTGGCCGGCAAGACCGAGCGTCCGACCGCGTAGCGCTTGGAAGGTGTCTTCGTGGTGGTCGTGATCGGCGACCACCAGTGCGACGGCGACGCTCGTGTCTACGAGCACGGTGCTACCGCTGGCCGGCATCGCGCAGCGTCCGCACGACCGCGTCGTCAATCTCCGCGCCGCCGGCGGGTATCACTAAGCGGCCGTCCCGCTCATCGAGCGACTCACCGGCGAGGGGCTCGACGCGCAGGGCTGCCCCGTCGGCGGTCACCTCGACTTCACCCGGCCTGAGCCCGAGATGATCTCGCAATGGCTTAGGAATAACCAATCTGCCTGCCTTATCAATGGTTGCACGCATGCCTAAACAATACCGTTTTTTCTGGTCAAGTAAGCTGGCAGATCGTGCAAAAGCACCAACGCAGGCTAGGAGTGATGGGTGGGACGTTTGACCCCATCCATTACGGCCACCTGGTTGCCGCCAGCGAGGTGGCCAACCGGTTCCACCTCGACGAAGTGGTGTTCGTGCCCAGCGGCCAGCCCTGGTTCAAGGAGCGACAGGTCTCCGCCGCGGAGGACCGCTACCTGATGACGGTCATCGCCACCGCGTCCAATCCCCGCTTTTCGGTGAGCCGGGTCGACATCGATCGCGGTGGCCCCACCTACGCCAAGGACACGTTGCGGGATCTGCAGGCGCTCAACCCGGGCTCCGAGCTGTACTTCATCACCGGCGCCGACGCGCTGGCCTCCATCCTGTCGTGGCAGGACTGGGAGGAGCTGTTCGATTTGGCGCGGTTCGTCGGGGTCAGCCGGCCGGGCTACGAGCTGCGCCACGATCACATCACCGACGCCCTGGGTGAGCTGCCGAAGGATGCGTTGACCCTGATCGAGATCCCGGCGTTGGCGATCTCGTCGACCGAGTGCCGCCAGCGCGCCGAA
The DNA here is from genome assembly GCF_010731535.1 of Mycobacterium lacus. Lineage (NCBI taxonomy): Bacteria > Bacillati > Actinomycetota > Actinomycetes > Mycobacteriales > Mycobacteriaceae > Mycobacterium > Mycobacterium lacus. The sequence continues at coordinate 2,675,882 of NZ_AP022581.1, read as the reverse complement.
CAGTCCCGACCGTTGTGGTACCTGATGCCCGACGGCGTGGTGCAGTACGTCTCCAAGCGCCGGCTCTACCGCACGCCGAATGCCGAGGGCGCGCGTCCCACGTCAAGCCTGTCCGCCGGGAACGACACATGACCGCCACCCAGGAAGCCATCGACATGGCGAGGGTGGCTGCGGGTGCGGCCGCCTCCAAGCTCGCCGACGACGTCATCGTCATCGATGTCTCCGGGCAGCTGGTCATCACCGACTGCTTCGTCATCGCCTCGGCGTCCAACGAACGGCAGGTCAACGCCATCGTCGACGAGGTCGAGGAGAAGATGCGCCGGGCGGGCTACCGCCCGGCGCGCCGTGAGGGTGCCCGGGAAGGCCGCTGGACGCTGCTGGATTACCGCGACATCGTGGTGCACATCCAGCATCAGGATGACCGCAATTACTATGCCCTGGACCGGTTGTGGGGTGACTGCCCCGTGGTGCCGGTGGACCTATCGGCGGACTCCGCGGAATCGGCGAGCGCGCAATGAGGATTCGTCGCCTGGTGATGTTGCGGCACGGGCAGACCGACTTCAACCTCGGCAGCCGGATGCAGGGTCAGCTGGACACCGAGTTGAGTGATCTGGGGCGCGCGCAGGCGGTCGCCGCCGCCGAGGTGCTGAGCAAGCTGCCGCCGCTGCTGATCGTGTCGTCGGATCTGCGCCGCGCCTACGACACGGCGGTCCAGCTGGGGGAGCGCAGCGGGCTGCCGGTCCTGGTGGATGAGCGGCTGCGCGAGACCCACCTGGGCGATTGGCAGGGCATGACGCACACCCAGATCGACGCCGAGGCGCCCGGCGCCCGGCTGGCCTGGCGCGAGGACGCGACGTGGGCTCCGCACGGCGGGGAAAGCAGGGTCGACGTGGCCGCACGCAGCGTGCCGTTGGTTGCCGAGTTGGTGTCCGGCAACCAGGAATGGGGCGGCCCGAACGAGCCGGATCGCCCGGTGGTGCTGGTGGCCCATGGGGGCCTCATCGCCGCCCTGTCGGCAGCGCTGCTGAAGCTGCCGGTGGCAAACTGGCCCAGCCTGGGCGGCATGGGCAATGCCAGCTGGGTGCAGCTGAGTGGGTGTTCCGACGACTCCCGCCCCGAGTCTGACGGCGAGCTGGACCTCATCCGGTGGCGCCTCGACGTGTGGAACGCATCGGCACAGGTCGCCAACGATGTCCTCTGAGCGCGCATCGAAGCCCGTGCTGCTGATCTTCGCTGACTCGCTGGCCTATTACGGCCCCACCGGTGGCTTGCCCGCCGACGACGCGCGCATCTGGCCCAATATTGTTGCCTCCCAATTGGGTTGGGAGCTGGAACTCATAGGTCGCATCGGCTGGACCTGCCGCGACGTCTGGTGGGCGGCGACCCAGGACCCGCGGGCCTGGGCGGCGCTGCCCAGGGCGGGGGCGGTGATCTTTGCCACCGGCGGGATGGATTCTTTGCCGTCGGTGTTGCCGACCGCCCTGCGCGAGCTGATCCGGTACGTCCGGCCGCCGTGGCTGCGCCGCTGGGTCCGCGACGGGTACGCCTGGGTGCAGCCGCGGCTTTCCCCGGTGGCCCGGTCCGCGTTGCCGCCGCACCTGAGCGCCGAATACCTTGAACGGACCCGGGGCGCAATCGAATTCAACCGCCCGGGCATCCCGATCGTGGCGTCGCTGCCGTCGGTGCACATCGCCGAGACCTACGGCAAGGCGCACCATGGCCGTGCCGGGACGACGTCGGCGATCACGGAATGGGCGCAGCGCCACGATGTGCCGTTGGTTGATCTCAAAGCCGCTGTCGCCGAACACATTATGAACGGGCATGGCAATCCGGACGGTATTCACTGGAATTTCGAAGCCCACCAGGCGGTCGCGGAGCTGATGCTCAAGGCGCTGGCCGAGGCCGGCGTATCGAACGAGAAGCCGCGGGGCTGATGACCGTCGTGGTGGTGACCGACGCGTCGTCGCGGCTGCCGGCCGATGTGCGCGAACAGTGGGCGATCCGCGAGGTTGCGCTGCACGTCTTGCTCGACGGCCTCGACCTGCGCGACGGTGTGGACGCGATCCCCGATGACGTCTACAAGCGCCACGCGACGACCGCCGGGGCCACCCCCGCCGAGCTGCGCGCGGCCTACCTGGAAGCGCTGGCCGACAGTGGCGGCGACGGCGTGGTGGCAGTGCATATTTCGTCGGCGCTGTCGGGGACCTACCGTGCCGCGGAACTGACGGCGGCCGAACTCGGTCCGGCCGTGCGGGTCGTCGACTCGAGATCCGCGGCGATGGGCACCGGTTTCGTCGCGCTGGCTGCCGCGCGGGCGGCGGCCGCGGGCGCTGACCTGGAGACGGTTGCGGGCGCCGCGGATGCCGCGGTGCCCCGCACCCACGCGTTCATGGTGGTGCACCGGTTGGACAACCTGCGCCGCAGCGGGCGGATCGGCGGCGCCAAGGCGTGGCTGGGTACCGCGCTGGCGCTCAAGCCGTTGTTGCGCGTCGACGACGGCAATCTTGTTCTGGCGCAACGGATACGGACAGCGAGAGGCGCGATCACCGCGATGGTCGACCAGGTCTGCGAGGTGGTGGGCGAGCGCGCGGCCGCCCTGGCGGTGCATCACGTCGCCAACCCGGATGGGGCCGACACTGTGGTGACGGCGTTGGCTGAACGGCTACCCACGTGCGCGCCGGCGCTCGTTACGCCGTTGGGGCCGGTGCTGGCGGTGCACGTCGGATACGGAGCCGTCGCCGTCTGTCTGCAATTTGACGAGTAGCGCCGAAGCGTCAGATCAGTCGGTCAAAGACCGTCGTTCCTATGGCGTCGTTGTTCCAGACATAGATCGGTCCGACCGAGAAGGGGTAATTCCCGGTATTGAACGGACTGCCCGAGGACACAACGATTGGTGAGTTGGCCGCGGTGACCGTCTGCGTGTAGAGGGTCACGCCGTTGATCGTGGAGACCGTGATGGTTGTTCCCTCGGGCAGGTGATTGCCGACCGCCAGGCCCGGCACCAGCGATTGTGGGATGGTTCCGCCCACCCCACCGGAATCAATGTACGCGTTGACGGTCTGCGGTAATTCGTTGTTGATCTGTACCTGCACGACGGTCCCTGGTGCTCCGTCGAGCTGGACGATGGGCGGCAGTGAGTTGGGGCCGAACTCCAGCAAACCGCGAGGCATGTTGAACAGCACACCCTGATTCATGTTGACCGGTAACGCCGCATTCGTGGGGGTCGAGAACGGGAACATGTTGTTCGGACCCACGCCCAGATAAGCGGGTAACAACGAAACGTCGATGGGGTTGGATGGATCCCCCAGATATGCGGAGGTGGCGACGGCAACGGTGGTCGACGGGCTGACGATTCCGTTCCCGTAATTCACGGTCGTTTGATATGTCTGGTAGTCAACGTAGAGGCGACCGGCGCTGCTAAGGCCGTAACTGACGGAACCCGTCCCGGTGGGCTGGTCGAGAGTCGCCAAATTGACGTAGTGGGGTGGAACCAACAGACCAGTGGAGCCGGAGTCGACGATGGCGGGCATACTTGGTCCGCCGCCTACCGAGATGTTGAGCAGCGGGTTGCCGTATTGATCGACAGAGATGAGCGTTTGGTTCGGCGAAAGAAGAGTGCTGATGCCCGCGGTACCGGTGTGTCCCCACAGCAGCCCGGCACGACCGCCGAGCCCGCCAACGCCGCCAGGCCCGCTGGCCCCGCCCGTGCCGCCGTCGCCGATCAGGAGGCCTCCGTGCCCGCCGGCACCCCCGGGCATTCCGCCGTAAACGCTTTTTCCGCCGGTCCCGCCATCGCCGATCAGACCCGCGGGCCCGCCGGCACCCCCAGCCACTCCGGCGCGAGTGCTGGTGCCACCGGTACCGCCGTCGCCGTACAACCAACCGCCGGGCTTGCCGTCCGTCCCCACGCCTTGAGCGTTGGTGTACCCGTTGGCGCCGTCGCCGACCAGCGGGCGTCCGGTCAGCTCTACGAAGGGCTCATTGATCGGGCCAGCCGCGCTCAACACGAACTGCCTGACGTTGGCGGTCTCGGCGGCCGCATACGCATTCACGCTGGCCACTACAGTGCGGGTGAATTGCTCGTAGGACGTCGCCACCCGCCCGGCCAGCGCCTGATACTGCTGACCATATTCGGCAAACAGCCTGGCCAACGCCGCCGAGACCTCATCAGCGGCCGTAGCCATCACCTCGGTCGTCGGGGCCGCGGCGGTGGCATTAGCGGTGCTCATTGCTGAGCCGATGCTGGTCAGATCCGTAGCCGCCGTCGCCGCCACCTCCGGCGCCACGCTCACGAACGACATCTCATACCTTCCGCCAGGCCCACGAATGCGTGGTCGCGATCGACCACCGGGATACGCAGCGGCAGTGAAGTAACAATGAAATTATTCTGATATCGCCGCCCCGTCCAGCCCAACTTCCGCGGTCTGCCCGCTATTGGGTGAGCCTTAGGCCTCGCGCCCGCCGGGCGTTATCACCGCGTGGGTGGACGATTTGCGGCCACCAGAACCAGCGGCCCAGCATGGTGGCGATCGACGGCATCAGCAACGTGCGCACGATCAACGTGTCGAGCAGCAGGCCAATGCACACGGTCGACCCGAACTGGCCCAGGACCCGCAAGTCGCTGCCGAGCATGGAAGCCATCGTGAACGCGAATACCAGGCCCGCGGCCGTCACCACCCCACCCGTGCCCGACATCGACCGGATGATCCCCGTCTTCAGCCCGGCATGGATCTCTTCCTTGAACCGGGAGACCAGCAACAGGTTGTAGTCGGATCCGACGGCCAACAGGATGATGATCGACAGCGCCATGACGACCCAGTGGATTTTGATGCCGAAGAGGTCCTGCCAGACGAGCACCGACAGACCGAACGACGCGGCAATCGAGCTGGCCGCGGTGCCGACGATCACCAGTGCGGCGACCAGACTTCGGGTGAGCAGCAGCATGATCATGAAGATCAGCGTCAGCGCCGACACCACCGCGATCATCAGGTCGTACTTGGCGCCGTCGTGCATGTCTTTGAAGGTGGCGGCCGTACCGCCCAGATACACCTTGGCGTCCGACAGCGAGGATTGCTTCAGGGCCTCCTGCGCCGCCGTTCGCTCCGCGTCGACCCGGGATATTCCTTCCGGCGTCATCGGATCGCCCTGGTGGGTGATGAAAAAGCGCGCCGACTTGCCGTCGGGTGATAGGAACATTCGCAGGCCGGTCTGGAAGTCCGGGTTGTCGAATGCCTCCGGGGGCAGGTAAAAGAAGTCGTCATTCTTCGATGCGTCGAAGCTTTGCCCCATGACGATCGCCGTATTGCTCATGGACTCCATTTGGTTGAGCATTGCCAAGAACGTGGCGTGCATCGTCAGCGTGAGGCCTTTTGTGGTCTTCATCGTTTCGATCATCGGCGGGATCAACACCAGCATCTCGTGGGTGGCCGCGGCGGTGCGCCCGATGTCACCCGAGAGTTGGTGGAACTTCTCGGCGAGCTGATCGAACCCGTCCAACGCGTCGAATAGGGACCGGAACGACCAGCAGATGGGAATGTCGTAGCAGTGCTTCTCCCAGTAGAAGTAGCTGCGTATCGGCCGCCAGAAGTCGTCGAAGTCCGCGACGTGGTCCCGCAAGGTGTCGGTGATGGCCGATGTTTCAGCCGTGGTCCTTGCGCTGTCGTCGGCCGCACTCGAAAGATCTTGTGTCACTTGGTACATCCGCTGCATGGTTTCGATCATGAACTGCATTTCGTCGGCCATCTTGAGGATGTCGTTCATTCGATCCCGCAGGAAAGCCATATTCTGCATGGTCGTTTGGCTCTGCATGCTGTTCTGGAACGGTATCGAGCTGTGTTGAATGGGAATGCCCAGCGGCCTGGTGATGTCCTGGATCATGGCGATGCCCACGGTGCGGATGATGTTTTTGGCCACTTTGTCCAAAACGAGCATGTCCGCCGGATTCCGCATGTCATGCTCGGCCTCGATCATCAGCATGTCGGGGTTCATCCGGGCCTGAGAGAAATGTCGGTCCGCGGCCGCGTATCCCAGGTTGGACGGGGCGCTGGTGGGCAGGTAGTACCGGTCGTTGTAGCTCGTCACATATCCGGGCAGGGCGATCATGCCGATCAGGACGACGGCGGCGCTGACGGCCAGAACCGGCACCGGCCAGCGCACGACCGCGGTGCCGACCCGCCGCCAGAGCCGGCCCCGTACCGCCCGTTTGCGTTCGAAAAGGCCGAACTTGCTGCCCACGAAGACGACGGCCGGGCCCAGCGTGAGGCCGGCCAGCACGACGACCAGCATTCCGATCGCCACCGGTGCGCCCATGGTGTTGAACCAGGGCAGCCGCGCGAAGCTCAGGCAGTACGTCGCCCCGGCGATGGTCAGTCCCGAACCCAGCACGACCGGGGCCACGCTACGAAACGTGGTGTAGTACGCCGTTTCCCGGTCCTCGCCGGCCTGGCGTGCTTCTTGATAGCGGCCCACCAGGAAGATCCCGTAGTCGGTGCCGGCCGCGATCGCCAGCATCGTGAGGATATTCGCCGCGAACGTGGTGAGCCCGAATACGTTGTGGTACCCGAGAACCGCGATGACTCCCCGCGACGAGGCCAACGCTATGCCGGTCATGAACAGCTGGACGAGCGTGGTGACGATGGAGCGGTAGACCAGCAGCAACATGACCGCGATCGCCGCCAGGGTGAACAGCGTGATCTTGGCCAGGCTGTCGTTCCCGATGATGTGCATGTCGTCGCTGAGTGCGGCGGGACCGGTCACATGGGCCCGCACCCCGGGAGGTGGCGGCGTGCGGTCGATGACCTTGCGCACCGCGTCGACGGAATCATTCGCCTGCGTCGTGCCCTGGTTGCCAGCAAGGTTCAACATGACATAGGAGCCCTTGGCGTCAGCGCTCTGTGCCCCCGCCGCGGTCAGTCGATCCCCCCAGAAGTCCTGGATGTGCTGGATGTGTGTCGGATCCTGCCGCAGTTGGCGAATCAGGTTGTCGTAGAAGCGGTGCGCGTCGTCGCCGAGGGATTGCCGACCTTCCAGGACGATCATGACCGTGCTGTTGGAATCGAATTCCCTGAAGTTGTGGCCCAGGCGCATCATCGCCTTCATCGACGGCGCGTCGAGCGGCGCCATCGGCGCCGAGTGCTGTTCGCTGACCACTTCCAGTCGCGGAACGATGACGTTCACGACGACCGTCAGGAGCACCCAGGCCAGGATGATCGGCACCGCGAAGATGCGGATCGTGTGTGGGATGACGGGTCGGTGGCCGCGCTGCGGGCGCTCGATGCCCTCGATGTTGATCGGCGCGGTGTCCTCGGTGCCGACGCGGGTCCTGCTGTTCACATCGCTCATGCCGACTTCACCAGGCAGAAGGTCTGGGCGCCCAGGCCGTCGGCCCGTTTCTCTTCCCGCACGACTCCGTCGACGGTGATGCGGCAGCCGATCCGATCGCCGTCGCCTTGTGCCATGATGTTGGCGCTCACCGAGGGCAGCGTCGTCGAGATCGTGAACGACCACGGCAGCGCGGCGGCATTGACCTGGTGCGTGTTGGCGTTCTCGTCCCAGTAGTTGATGTTTGCGGTGGTCCCGGCCGACCCGAAGACCTCATAGGTGACGACCTTCGGATTGAACTGCACGATCTCGATCCCGGCGCCGGCGTTCGCATTGAGGTCGGCGGAGCCGAAGATCTTGTGCAGCCGCGACACCACCAGTCCCGAGACCGCCAGCACGACCACCAGCACCAGGGGTATCCAAACTCGTCTGACCGCGCGGGTAATGGGAACCGAGCTCATCTCACCGCCTTCTACGAATATTCAGGCGCCGATCCTGCGGTGTAACGCCCCATCGGAGGGCTTGCTTTCTGCGTCACCGCAGCCGGCAGAATATTTGCTCGGCTAAGCATCCTAGACCTTAGTGCACGGATGCGTTCCTCGGGGTCCCGTCAAGCGGCGAACGACCTAGCGGGCAACGCGGCCGGTGATGGGCGGCAGATCGGCGAGCGTCACGATCCCGGGTTTGGCGGCCACCACCGCGGGCACCGCATTGGTGACCGGCATCGCGGTGTAGATCATGCCCAGGCCCATGAACCCGGGCTCGGGCCAATCCCGCGGCGGCAGGCAGTGCAGGACGGTGCGCATGTTGGGCAACCCAAAAACTTGGATCACGTGGCCGTGCTCGAGCGGCTTGGGCGGAACCACGTGATTGCCCATGACCCAGTTGAATCCGACGCTGACCACGTTGCGGTCACCGGCCCAGCCGCGGTGGTAGCCGTAGACGCCGCCGACGGTTCCGGCCGGGATCTTCATGAAGCCCAAATCGGTGTCGGCGGTGGCGGCGGTGAAGGTGACGTCGAACGTCATGCGGTCCAGCCGTGCCCCGATCGCATCGGCCATCATCGCCGCCGACTCAGCGAAGACCTCGCTTTCGGCCCGCACGCTCTCGGCCAGCCCCGGCGTGTCGGGATCTTGTGAGAACCCCATCGCCGTCTGGGTTTCCGCGGACTCGTAGGTCGAGCAGTCCACCGACTCGGTGATGCGGATCTCGTCGACGCGCTCGCAGGCCGCGCTGAGCACCATGCCGACCAGGTTCGACATCCCGGGATGTGCGCCGCTGCCGAAGATCGTCGAGCCGCCGCGCTCGCAGGCGGCGATGATGCGTTCGCGGTCCGCAGGTGTCTGCTTGCCGCCGGTGATCCAGGCGGCGCTGGAGCACACGTTGACGCCCGACTCCAGCAAGCGCACCAGCTCGCCGATGTTGGGCCACAACGGGTTATAGCAACATGCGTCGGCGCCCAGCGCGAGCAGCGCGTCGATGTCGTTGGTGGCGCGCACGCCGGTCGGCTCCGGCCAGCCCGCCAGCTCGGCGGCGTCAACGCCGACCTTGTCCGGCCCGTGTGCATACACGCCGACGAGCTCCATGTCGGGTCTTCCGATGATGGCGTGCAGCGATCGCCGTCCTATGTTCCCGGTCGTCCACTGGATCACGCGCAGCGGACGGTCTGCGCTGGTTGTTCCCATCGAGTGCTCCTTCGGCGGTGCGACGGGAGTCATTATCGCGGCGATATTCGGATGCGCGCGGGCGCGGGTGTGTGCCAGAGTCGGATGCCGTGACCCTGCGTGTTAGCAGTCCGACCGAGGATGACTGGCCGGGAATGTACTTCCTAGCCGGGGCCAGCTTCACCGATTTCATCGGTCCCCAGGCGGCGAACGCGTGGCGGTCCCTGGTGCCGACCGACGGCGCGGTGGTGGTCCGTGATGGCTCCGACCTGGTCGGGATGGCGCTGTATCTGGACCTGCGGCTGACGGTGCCGGGTGCAACGGTGCTGCCGACGGCCGGTCTCAGCTTCGTGGCCGTCGCACCGACGCATCGCCGACGCGGGTTGCTGCGCGCCATGTGCACCGAATTGCACCGGCGCATAGCCGATTCCGGGTACCCGCTGGCCGCGCTGTATGCCAGCGAGGGCGGCATCTACGGCCGGTTCGGCTACGGGCCCGCCACTGTCCTGCATGAGCTGACGGTCGACCGGCGCTTCGCCCGCCTGCGCGCCGACGCACCCGACGGCGGTGCGGTCCGATTGGTCAGACCGGCCGAGCACCGCGACGAGTTCGCGGCTATCTACGAGCGCTGGCGCCTGCGGGTGCCCGGCGGGCTGCTGCGCCCGCCGGTGCTGTGGGACGAGCTGCTGGCCGAATGTAGTGCCTCGCCCGGTGGGGACCGTGAATCCTTCGCGTTACTGCACCCCGACGGCTACGCGCTGTATCGGGTGGATCGTACCGATCTCAAGCGGGCGCGCGTCGACGAGCTGCGGGCCATTACCGCCGACGCGCACGGCGCGTTGTGGCGAGCACTGCTGGGGCTCGACTCGATGGAGCGGGTCAGCATCGTCACCCATGCGGAGGACCCGTTGCCCTACCTGCTCACCGATGCCCGGCTGGCCCGCAGTACCTGGCGCCAGGACGGCCTGTGGCTGCGGCTCATGGATGTGCCGGCCGCCCTCGAGGCACGCGGCTATGCCGGGGATCTCGCCACGGTGGTCGGCGTATCCGATGGTGGCCGATTCGCGCTGGAGATCCGCGACGGCCGCGCGCGTTGTACACCGACGGATGCGGCGGCCGAGATCGAGATGGGTATCGACGTGTTGGGCAGTCTGTACCTGGGCACGCACCGGGCGTCGACGTTGGCGGCCGCTAACCGGTTGTGCGCCAAGGACTCCCGTTTGGTGGGACGCCTAGATGCGGCGTTTGTCAGCGATGTTCCCGCCGAGAGCGCGTTCGAATTCTAAAGCGCGACCCGCCGATGGGGTCGCTGTCTGATCGACCAAGCGCAGATCTTGATGGTCCGGCCTGCGGTCCGCGCCCCAAGGGGACATCGCACGACACTGCGCTCAGCCCGCCAGAATGCTCAACACCGCAGCAGCCAATAGCAACAGCACCGCGCCCAGCAGGGATCCCACTTTGAGGACTCCCGACACTGTGAAGTGCTGGCCCTTCAACACGGCAACAACGGCTAATGAGACGGTTACTAGCGTCGTAGCGCTGGTTATCGCAGTAGCCGAGCGCGTATTCAATCTGTCGCGCCGGTCATACTCCCGGTCGAGTTCTTCGCGATGAACGCACCCCATTCGCTTCCTTGCTCATCCGTCGCTGGTGTCGCCGTGAATCAGCTTCCGTACGACATCGATCGCCGCCCCCCCAGTGAAGAAGGCTCGCCCCGGGTGCTCACTTCGGTCTCCCACCGGATCAGCGGTGGCGGGGGCTTGGGTTCGTGGGCCGGCGGCGTGTTGGGCGGCGGAGCAGTGGGCTGCTGCGGTTCACCGTTACTCACCTAAACCTCCCAGTTATCGGTTGCTCCCAGACTAACCGCGGCCTGGCGTGATTACGACTTTGGCGCCTCGTGTTGGCGGCGGTCACGACAGCCGGCGGCCCTGCAATGCCTGTGGCCTAGCACGCGCTCGGTTATGGGTGGGAAAGTTCGCCGTGCTATCCAGAGCGGCGCCCGCATGGGTCGCGGTCTCGTGTCGGCTGCTGCGCATCGTGACGGCTCGGGCCGGGACAGCCGACCGGGCCGAGCTATCGTCCACACGGATCACTCATTACGGATCACGTTGTAGTGCAAGCAGAGTCCGGCCACCGACTACAGCCTGGCCAGCTCGTAGTCGGCGATGTGGTCGATGAGGACCTGCAGGTGGTCGTGTGTGGAGCCCAGGGTCTGCTCGATCGCGGTGAGCCGGGCGGCGTAGTGGCCGACGGGATACTCCGCGGTGATGCCGATGCCACCGTGCAACTGGATCGATTCCTGTGCGATATGGCGGCCCGACCGACCGATTTGCAGCTTCGCCCGCGACGCGATCACCGGGTCAAGGTTGCCGTCGGCGATCGACATTGCGGCATAGAGGTTCATGCTGCGGGCCATTTCCAGCGACACATACACGTCGGCGGCGCGCTGGGTGAGCGCCTGGAAGTTGTTGAGCGTGACGCCGAATTGCTTGCGCGTCTTGAGGTAATCGGTGGTGAGGCGGAGGGCTTCCTCCATCGCTCCGACGGCCTCGGAGCACAGCGCCGACTGGATGCGGATGCCGGCGTCGCGGATGGCGGTGGTGGCGTCCCGAGTTCTGGGCCCATCGCCGAGCGGTTCGGCGGGTGTTCGGTCCAGATCGATCTGGGCGCCGCGCTGAGCGTCGAATGTCGGGTACTGGTGCCGATTTACGGCGGCTCCATCGACCAGGAACAACCCGGTGCCACCGTCCGGCAACGCGGCGCTGACCACCACCGTGTCGGCGCAGTCACCGGCGAGCACCGGGTTCTTGCGTCCGGTCAGTGTCCACGAATCTCCTTGCCGCACAGCCTTGGTGGCAACATCGGCGGTAGGCAGGAGATGGCCGGGTTCGAGGTGGGCGAACGCCAGCAGTCGTTGGCCGGCCGCGACATCGTCCAGCAGTTGTATCTGCGCTTCGGTGCCGAGCTCGGCGATGATCGTGCCGGGCGCCAGTGCGGCATGCACGATGGGTTCGGGCGCCAGCCGACGCCCGACTTCGATGAGCACGAGCATGATCTCGATCTGGCCCGCCTCGACCGGCTCGAACCCGAGGCCCAGAATGCCGGTGTCGGCGAGCTGACTCCACACCTCGCGGCTCCAGCCGAGTTCGGTGTCGATCACCTTGTTGCGGCTCTCCGCGTCGTAGCTGCGAGACAGTAGTTCGCGGGTGGTGTCGGCGAGCAGCGTCTGCTCATCACTGCACTGAAAGTCCATGACTGCCTCACAATCCCAACATGCTCATAAGCCCAGAATGGTGGATGCGATGATGTTGCGCTGCACCTCGTTGCTGCCGCCGTAGATGGATGTCTTGCGGTAGTTGAGGTAGTGCGGGGCGCTGGTTCGCGCCCAGTAGGGAGAAGCGAGGTCATCTCCGTCGACCGGCAGCGCATCCGGTCCGGCCACCTCCACCAGCAATTCGGTTGCTACCTGCTGCAATTGGCTGCTCCGCAACTTGAGCACCGACGACGCCGGGTTGGGCTTACCGTCCGCGGAACTCGAGACCACGCGGGCCTGGGTGAGTTCCAGTGCCAGCAGCTCATTTTCGGCCTCGGCCAGTCGCGCGGCGAACAGGGGATCGTCGAGCAGTCCGGTGTGCGCGGCGTGCTTCTTCACCTGGGCGAGGCGCACCTTGGTGCGACCCACGTCCGCGATGCCGGTGCGTTCGTTGCCGAGCAGGAACTTCGCGTATGTCCAACCGTGGTTCTCCTGTCCGACAAGCTGATCGGCGGGCACCCGAACGTCGCAGAAGAACACCTCGTTGACTTCGTTGCCCGCGCCTGTGCACAGCCTCGGGTTGATCCACAGGCAGGCATTGCGAGCCCGCCCGGTGGGGCCGTCATGACGGTCGCCGCGCCTACGGTCGGCGCATGCGAACAGAACTTCCCGCCGAGCGCCTGCGCCGACGGCTCGGTGCCGACCCCGATGCCGACTCGTGTCCCGATCTGGACGCCGCAGAATCCGAGCACCCGGACGAAGGCCCGAACTCGCTGCTGCCGCGCTGGCTTCCGGACACGCCGCGTGGCACGGGCTGGGTGGCCAGGGTCCGTGCCGATCCCGGCCGGGCGGGTGCCATTGCACTGGCGGTGGTGGCCGCCCTCGCGGTGCTGGTCACCATATTCACCCTGGTGCGCGATCGGCCCGCCCCGGTGATGTCGGCCAAACTTCCTTCGGTGGAACGGGTTTCACCGGCTTCGGGGACGAGCCCCCGGTCGTCGGCAAGCCCGGGTGCCGGCCCGGACCGTCCCGTGGTGGTCAGCGTGGTGGGCCTGGTGCACACCCCTGGACTGGTCACCCTGGCGCCGGGCGCGCGGATCGCCGACGCGCTGCAGGCGGCCGGCGGCGCGATCGACGGCGCGGACACGATCGGGCTGAACATGGCCCGCCAGGTCGGCGACGGCGAGCAGATCGTGGTCGGGCTCGCTCCTGCGTCGGGGCAGCCCACGGCCCTGGGCAGTTCGGTGAGCGCGGGCACGGCCTCGGGGCCGGTATCTGGACCGCCCGCTGCCCCCGGCACCTCGGGCAGGCCGCAGCCGGGTGACGTGCTTGACCTCAATTCCGCGACCGTGGAGCAACTCGACACGCTGCCCGGCGTCGGGCCCGTCACCGCCGCCGCGATCGTGGCGTGGCGCCAGCACAACGGCAAGTTCACCAGCGTCGACCAACTCGCCGACGTCGACGGCATCGGCCCGGCGCGGCTCGACAAGCTGCGTGCCCTCGTTCGTGTGTGACCTCGGTGCGCCGCCCGGGCTCCGGCGAATCGGCGGTGGCGCACCTGGACGTGCGCCTGGTCCCGGCCGCATTGACCAGCTGGTCGGTGACCGCTGGCGGGATCGTGTGGCCCATCGGCGGTGCGCTCGCGTCGTGCTGCGGCGCATTGGCCGCCGCATCGGGGGCGTTGTGGTGGCGCGCGACGCGCCAGCCGCGGCGAGCGCCGCGGCTGCGTGCGATCAGCGCCGGGTTGGTGGGGATCGGCGTGGTGGGCGCGGGGTTCGGGCTCGCGGTCGCGATGCGTGCCGACTCGGTCGGTCACCACCCGATCGCCGAGGCGTTTGGCACCTCCGCCCCGGTGACGGTAACCCCCAGCGAGAGCCCGCTGTCGTTGGGGCGCGGCCGGTTGATGTTCCGGGCGACGCTGCAGCGGCTGCGCGACGACGAGACCTCCGGACGGGTAGTGGTTTTCGCGCGCGCGTCGGACTACGGCGAGCTGATGGTGGGCCAGCCAGTGCGGTTCACGGCGCGCATCACCCGGCCCGCCCGCCGTGACCTGACGGTCGCGGTGCTCAACGCGACGGGCCGGCCGACCATGGGCCGGGCCGCGCCGGTGCAACGGGCCGCGCACGCCGTCCGCGGTCGTTTCGCCGCCGCAGCTCGCGGGGTGCTGCCTGCCGATCAGGCTGCGATGCTGCCCGCCCTGGTGCTCGGTGATACCTCGGCGGTGACGACCGAAACCGGCCGCGAATTCCGCGCGGCGGGCATGACGCATCTGACGGCCGTGTCGGGGGCCAACGTCACCATCGTCTGCGCTGCGGTGCTGTTCTCGGCGCGGCTGTTCGGGCCCCGCGCGGCCGTGACGATGGCCGCCGTGGCACTGATCGCTTTTGTCGTCGTCGTGCAGCCGACGGCCAGCGTCATGCGGGCGGCCGTGATGGGCGCCATCGCATTGGCCGGGATGCTGTCTTCGCGTCGGCGGCAAGCGATTCCGGCCCTATCGGCCACCGTATTGCTGCTGATGGCCATTGCGCCGCAGCTGGCCGTCGACATCGGCTTTGCGCTGTCGGTGGTGGCGACGGCCGCTTTGGTGGTCATCGCGCCGATCTGGTCGCGGCGCCTGGTCGGCCGCGGCTGCCCCAAGCCGCTAGCGGACGCCCTTTCGGTCGCATGGGCCGCGCAGGTGGTGACCGCCCCGTTGGTCGCCGGCATCTCGGGCCGGGTCAGCCTGGTGGCGGTGGCCGCCAATCTCGCGGTGGCTGCCGTGATAGCACCCATCACCGTGCTGGGCACCGCGACGGCCGTGTTGGTCGTCGCGTGGCCGGCCGGCGCGCAGCTGCTGATCCGTTTCACCGGGCCCGAGCTGTGGTGGGTGTTGCGGGTGGCGCACTGGGCCGCCGGAATGCCCGCGGCGACCGTGCCGGTTCCCGCCGGTCTTCCGGGCGTGCTGGTGGTCGCCGGCCTGTCGGTGCTCGTGGTTTCGCTGTGGCGCTGGCGGTGGTTTCGCGTGGTGACCAGTTCAGCCCTCGGGGTGGCCATCGCGTGCATCCTGGCCTGGTCACTGTCGGGGCTCGTCGGAGGCCCGTGACAGGATCGTGGGGTGAACGACGTCGCGTCGCTGCACCTGATCCTGGGGGACGAGGAACTCCTGGTCGAGCGGGCTGTGGCGGAGGTGCTGGGGTCGGTCCGGAAGCGCGCAGGCGCCGACTCAGGCACGTCCGACGTCCCGGTGAGCCGAACGCGGGCCGGCGACGTCGGTACCTATGAGCTCGCCGAGCTGCTGAGCCCGTCCCTGTTCGGTGAGGAGCGCCTCGTCGTCCTAGAGGCCGCCGCCGAGGCCGGCAAGGAGGCGGCCGCACTGATCGCCTCGGCCGCGGCCGACCTGCCGCCGGGCACCGTGCTCGCGGTGGTCCACTCGGGCGGTGGTCGCGCCAAAGGGTTGGCCACCCAGTTGCAGAGGCTGGGCGCGCAGGTGCATCCGTGCGCGCGCATCACCAAGGTCAGCGAGCGCGCCGACTTCATCCGCGGGGAGTTTCGCTCGTTGCGCGTCAAGGTCGACGAGGAGACGGTGACGGCGCTGCTGGACGCCGTTGGTTCCGACATCCGGGAACTCGCCTCGGCCTGTTCACAATTGGCCGCCGATACCGCCGGTCGCGTGGATGCCGCCGCCGTGCGTCGCTATCACAGCGGCAAGGCAGAGGTGAAGGGCTTCGACATCGCCGACAAGGCCGTGGCCGGCGATGTGGCGGGCGCCACGGAGTCGCTGCGCTGGGCGATGATGCGCGGCGAGCCGCTGGTGGTGCTGGCCGACGCGCTGGCCGAAGCCGTGCACACCATCGGCCGGGTGGGGCCCCAGTCGGGGGACCCATACCGCCTGGCGGCGCAGCTGGGAATGCCGCCCTGGCGAGTTCAGAAGGCCCAGAAGCAGGCCCGGCGATGGTCGCGCGACACGGTGGCCACCGCGATGAAAGTGGTGGCGGAACTCAACGCGAACGTCAAGGGCGCGGTCGCGGACGCCGACTACGCGCTGGAATCGGCGGTCAGAAAAATCGCCGAACTAGCGGCCGACCGGAGCTGACGGGTCAGCCGAGCGCGTTCAGGGACTTGGCCAGCGCCGACTTCTTGTTGGCCGCCTGGTTCTTGTGGATCACACCCTTGCTGGCAGCCTTGTCCAGCTTGCGGTTGGTCGACACCAGCAATTCCGCGGCCTTTTCCTTGTCGCCGGACTGGGCCGCCTCGCGGAACGCGCGGACCGCGGTGCGAAGCGAGGACTTCACCGACTTGTTGCGCAGCCGGGCGCGCTCGTTGGTACGGTTGCGCTTCTGCTGCGACTTGATGTTGGCCACGCTTGAGTTCCCTTGAGTCGATTCGGCTGACGGCAGGCGTTGGTTCGGCTGCCCAGGTTATCAGTCGGTTACGATTTCCGACAAAAGCGGCACCCCTGGCCTGCTGAAACGGCCAGATTGAGGCAGCATGTCACAGGTGAGCCTTCCAAGCCCGCTCGAACGGACTCAACCACGGTCGCGCGCCCGTACCGAGCGCATCTTCGGCGGGTATAACACGTCGGAGGGCTATTCGATGGCCTTCGACGAGATGTTCGACCCCGCGGGCAATGTCCGCGGCCCATACAAGGGCATCTACGCCGAGCTTGCGCCCTCGGACGCGTCGGATCTGAAGGCCCGGGCGAAGGCGCTGGCCCGAGCCTTCATCGACCAGGGCATCACGTTCTCGCTGTCAGGCCAGGAGCGGCCATTCCCGCTCGACTTGGTGCCCCGGGTGATCTCGGCCGCGGAGTGGAGCCGGCTGGAGCGCGGCATCACCCAGCGGGTCAAGGCTCTCGAGATGTACCTGGACGACATCTACGGCGATCAGGAGATCCTGCACGACGGCGTCATCCCGCGCCGCCTGGTGACCTCCTGCGAACACTTCCACCGCCAGGCCGTGGGCATCGTCCCGCCCAACGGGGTGCGAATCCACGTCGCCGGCATCGACTTGATCCGCGATGACCGCGGAAACTTCCGGGTGCTCGAGGACAACCTTCGGTCGCCGTCGGGGGTCTCCTACGTCATGGAGAACCGGCGCACCATGGCGCGGGTCTTCCCGAACCTGTTCGCCACCCACCGGGTACGGGCGGTCGACGATTACTCATCGCACCTGCTGCGGGCGCTGCGCAACTCCGCGGCCACCAACGAGGCGGATCCGACGGTGGTCGTCCTGACTCCGGGGGTGCACAACTCGGCGTACTTCGAACATTCGCTGCTGGCCCGCCAGATGGGTGTCGAGCTGGTCGAGGGCCGCGACCTGTTCTGCCGCGACAACCAGGTATACATGCGTACCACCGAAGGGGAGCGCCAGGTCGACGTCATCTACCGGCGCATCGACGATGCCTTCCTGGACCCGCTGCAGTTCCGTGCCGATTCGGTGCTCGGGGTGGCCGGTCTGGTCAACGCCGCGCGCGCCGGCAACGTCGTCATCTCCAGTGCGATCGGCAACGGCGTCGGCGACGACAAACTTGTCTATACCTATGTGCCGACCATGATCGAGTACTACCTGCGCGAAAAGCCGCTGCTGGCCAACGTGGATACCTTCCGTTGTTGGCTGGATGACGAACGTGAAGAGGTGCTGGACCGAATCCGTGAATTGGTCCTCAAGCCGGTCGAGGGGTCGGGCGGCTACGGCATCGTGTTCGGCCCGGAAGCCTCCGAGAAGGAACTCGCGGCCGTCGCCAAGAAGATCCGAGACGATCCCAGAAGCTGGATCGCCCAGCCGATGATGGAGCTGTCGACCGTGCCGACCCAGGTCGAAAGCACACTGGCGCCCCGCTACGTCGACCTGCGGCCGTTCGCGGTCAACGACGGCAACGAGGTGTGGGTGCTGCCGGGCGGGCTGACCCGCGTGGCGCTGGTCGAGGGATCGCGGGTGGTCAACTCCAGCCAGGGCGGCGGCTCGAAGGACACCTGGGTGCTGGCGCCGCGCGCGGCGGCCGGCGAGCGTGAACTCGGTGCCGCGCAGGTTGTGCGCGCGCTGCCGCAGTCTTTGCCCGAGCGTCCACTCGACGGGTCGGGTCCACCGCAGCAGGTGCAGCCGATTTCGCAGCCGCAGGATGAGCAACCGCAGCAGCAGCAACAACAGAAGGCCATCCACTGATGCTCGCGCGCAATGCCGAGGCACTGTATTGGATCGGTCGCTACGTGGAGCGCGCCGACGATACCGCGCGCATTCTCGATGTGGCCGTGCACCAATTGCTCGAGGACTCCAGCGTCGATCCTGACCACGCTTCCCGGCTGCTATTGCGGGTGCTCGGCATCGAGCCTCCGGATCACGCCCTGGATGTGTGGTCGCTGACCGACCTGGTGGCGTTTCGCTCCAACACCTCGGGCGGCTGCTCGATCGTCGACGCCATCTCCGCGGCGCGGGAAAACGCAAGGTCGGCAAGGGAAGTCACGTCCAGCGAGACCTGGGAGTGCCTCAACACGACATACCATGCCCTCGCGGAACGCGAACGTGCCGCCAAACGCCTTGGGCCGCACGAGTTTTTGTCGTTCATCGAGGGTCGTGCCGCGATGTTCGCCGGCTTGGCCGACTCGACGCTCTCGCGCGACGACGGGTACCGCTTCATGCTGCTGGGTCGCGCGATCGAACGGGTCGATATGACGGTGCGGCTGTTGCTGTCGCGGGTGGGGGACAGTGCGTCATCCCCGGCGTGGGTGACGCTGTTGCGTTCGGCCGGTGCGCATGACACGTATCTGCGTACCTACCGTGGCGTGTTGGATGCGGGACGAGTGGTCGAGTTCATGATGCTCGATCGGCTGTTCCCGCGCTCGGTGTTCTATTCGCTGAGGCTGGCGGAGCACAACCTCGACGAGCTGTTGCACAATCCGCAGAGCCGGGTTGGGGCGACCGTGGAAGCGCAGCGGCTGCTCGGGCAGGCGCGCAGCGAACTGGAATTCGTGCAACCCGGTGCGTTGCTCGAGACGTTGGAAACCCGGTTGGCGGGCTTGCAGAGAACCTGCCGTGATGTGGGAGATGCCTTGGCGCTGCAGTATTTCCACGCCGCGCCCTGGGTGGCCTGGTCGGACGCGGGCGAGCGCGGCCGACTGGTAACCAGGCAGGGAGAATCCTGATGTGGCGGATGCGGGTGGTACACACCACCGGGTACATCTACCAGTCCCCCGCGACGGCCTCCTACAACGAGGCCAGGCTGACGCCGCGATCCAACACCCGGCAAAACGTCATCCTCAACCGTGTGGAGACCATTCCGGCGACCCGCTCCTACCGCTACATCGACTATTGGGGTACCGCCGTGACGGCGTTCGACCTGCATGCGCCGCACACCGAACTGACGGTGACATCCTCGTCGGTCGTCGAGACCGAGCGCCCCGAGCCACCGGTGGCAAAGGTCACCTGGGAAGACCTGCAATCGGCGGATGTGATCGATCGGTTCGACGAAGTGCTGCGGGCCACCGACTACACCCCGGCAAGCAAACGCGTTGCGGCCGTGGGCAGGCGGATCGCCAAGTACCACGACCCGTGCGAAGCCGTCGCGGCCGCGGCCCGGTGGGCGCGCAGCGAGATGGACTACATTCGCGGCACCACCGGTGTGCACTCGTCGGGGTTGGAGGCACTGGAGAAGGGCAAGGGCGTGTGCCAGGACTTCGCGCATTTGTCGCTAATGGTGCTGCGCAGCATGGGAATTCCCGCACGGTATGTGTCCGGTTATTTGCACCCGAAGCGCAACGCCGTCATCGGAAAGACGGTCGACGGCCGCAGCCACGCCTGGATCGAAGCCTGGACGGGCGGCTGGTGGGCCTATGATCCCACCAATGACACCGAGATCACCGAGCAATACATCAGCGTGGGTGCCGGCCGCGACTACGCCGACGTGTCCCCGATGAAAGGCATTTACTCCGGGGAGGGTGTCACCGACCTCGATGTCGTCGTAGAGATCACCCGTTTGGCCTAAGCCAAGTTCGCCGGGCCCACAACCTGCGTTTCGGTTAAATCGGGTCCGCTCGCGCTGTCCGGCGGCAACATGGGCACTGTGAACGGTTTGGCTGGTAGGACCGGTTCGAGTCGGCGCCAACGAGGCGGACTGGCCTTGCTTGCCTCGATCTGTATCGGGCTGCTCTTCGGCGGACTTGCCATCGGCGTCGCACTGGGCGGCGTGCTGCCGTTGCCCTACGGGCCGGCGACCGCGGTCGTGGCGTACGTCCGCGCCCGGCCGGCCGCGGTGCAAGTCATTGCCGTCGCGGTGTTCGGGTCGTCGGTGCCCTTGGCCGTCTACGCCGCGGCCGCCGCCACCCGGTTGCGGCAGCTCGGAGCGACGGGGCCCGCGGCGGCCCTCGCGCTGGCCGGCGGCACGCTGGCGGCGGGCGCGTTGGGGCTGGCCGGTTTGCTCGGCTGGACGTTGACGCGACCGGAGGTTGGCGCCGACGCCGCGCTGGTTCGGGCGATTTACCTCTTGGTGTTCCTGGTCGGCGGCCCGGGGCACATCGTGGCCCTCGGGCTGCTGGTGGCCGGTGTGGCGCTGCCCGGCCTCACTTGCGGGTTCTTGCCGAGACCGGTGGCCTGGACCGGCCTGACCATCGCCGCCCTCGCCGAAGCGGCGACGCTGGTGTTGGCCTGGCCGGAGCTGGGCGCGATCCTGCCGATCGCCCGGGTCTCGGCGCTGGCCTGGCTGGTCGCGGCGGGCGCGCTACTGTCGCGCGTGCACCTGGACGCGGTGTAGGTCGTCGCCGAGTTCGATCGGTCCGCTGAACTCGGTCGCGGCCAGCGCCCGCCATTGGTCCTCCTGCCCCGGCGCGATCGCGGGCACATAGTGCGTCAAGACCAGGGCGCCCACACCCGCGCGGGCCGCGGTCGCCGCCGCTTCCTGCACCGACGAGTGGTAATCGCAGACGTCCTTGATGCGCTGCTGGCCGACGTTGCTGAGGATGTCCTTGCGTATCACGGTGTGTACCAATGCGCCGGCGCCGGCCGCCAGTTCGTCCAGGCCGGCACAGGGCACGGTGTCGCCGGCCAGCACGACGGAGGCTCCGCCGGTTTCGATTCGGAACCCGATGGTCGGCGCTACCGGCCGGTGGTCGGTGGACGCCACCCGGATCAACACGCCGTCGCGGTCCCACACCTGGCCCTCGGTGTGCTCGTGGACCTCGACCGCCGGCGGCGCGGTCAGATCGGCGTGGTGGGCTATGCGATAGCCGATGTCGTGGCCGAATGCTTTCAGCGTCGCCTCCACCACCTCCGCGGTTCCCGGCGGCCCGATGATCGGCAGGGGAGCGGGATCGGGCGCGAACGTGCTGACCCAGCGCGTGATGAGGAGGTCGCCGAGGTCGGCGATGTGGTCGCTGTGCAGGTGCGTGAGCAGCAGCGCCGACAACCCGGCCGCGCCCACGCCGACGGCCGCCGCGCGCTGCAACACGCCGCGCCCGCAATCCACCAGGAACACCTGGCCGCCGGCCCGCACCAAGGTCGACGGCCCGGCGCGGTTCGGGTCGGGGATGGGGCTACCGGTTCCGAGCAAGGTGATCTCGATCATGGTCCTATCCTTGCAAGCCCAATGCCCGCGAGGTGGCCCAATCGACCGATTCGCCTGTCGGGAAAGGGGATTCGGCCTCGCGATGCGGGTGAGCCGCCGTGCTGGCCGGGGTCCGCCGCGGGGCCGGTAGGCGCCGCGTCTTGCGGGTTGTCTTTCCCGCCGCGTGAGTTAGCCGTAGCCTGGTGTGAATCGGATCACAACCGGCAGGAGGGCTTGATGCGGATCGCGGACGTCTTGCGGCACAAGGGGGCGGCGGTGGTAACGATCAACCCTGATGCGACGGTCCGGGAACTGCTGGCCGGCCTCGCCGAACAGAACATCGGCGCCATGGTGGTGATCGACCAGGAGGGCGTCGTCGGAATCGTCTCGGAACGCGACGTCGTGCGCCAGCTACACACGCATGGCGCCAGCGTGCTGTCGCGTCCCGTCTCCAAGATCATGTCCACCAACGTTGCCACCTGTACCAGATCGGACACGGTCGACAGCATCAGCGTGCTGATGACCGAAAACCGGGTGCGTCATGTGCCGGTGCTGGACGGGAGAAAGCTGATTGGCATCGTCAGCATCGGCGACGTGGTGAAGACGCGAATGGGCGAGCTCGAGGCCGAGCAGCAGCAGCTGCAGTCCTACATCACTCAGGGCTGAGGTTCAGCGTCGCCGAACATTTTCGCAGTGATTGCACGCTCGGTGGCGGCTCAGCGCCAGGCGTAGTCGGCGCGCAGCCGGGCGGCTACGAGATCGAAGGCCTCGCGTTCCAGGATCGCGCCCTCGCGCCGGATGCTCTCCTCGGGCACGTCGAGCACCCGGTCCAGCCGCACCCAGCTCTGTCTGCCCTCGTAATCCCAGATGCCGGAGCCGATCCCGACCCAGTCCGGGTCGGCGGCGTGGCGCTCCTGGCTGGACACCATCAGTCCCAGCAGGACGTTACGGTCACGACCCACGACGAGGACCGGCCGGTCCTTGCCACGGGTGGGATCGTCCTCGTAGACCACCCACGTCCACACGATCTCCCCGGGGTCGGCCCGGCCATCGAGGTTCGGGGCGTAGACCACCTTGCGGGCGCGCTGCGCGGTGGGGAAACTCGTGCTGGTCACCGGGCGACCCGCGGTGACCTCGGCCGGTGGTGGCGGGAGACCCATCGCCATGATGTTCGCGGTGATCTTCACGGCGTGCTGGAGTTCCCGCAGCACGGTCTGCGAATTCTGCAGCTGGCGGGCGACCTTCGGTGCCCCGTTCACCAGGTTTTCCGCCAAGCGCCGGAGCGTCTTCCATTGTGACTTCCCGGCGGACGCCATGTTCGCAGCATAGACGCGCATCCGGACCAGCGATTGTGTCCGGGCTGTTCTGCACGGATACGCTGGGCATACTCGCAACCGCTCAACCAGGAGATTCCCATCAGCAGTTTCGCCGACATGACCTTCACCCCGCCGGCACAGATTCGGAATTTCTGCATCATCGCTCACATCGACCACGGCAAGTCGACGCTGGCCGACCGGATGCTGCAGCTGACCGGGGTGGTCGACGAGCGCTCGATGCGGGCCCAGTACCTGGACCGGATGGACATCGAGCGGGAACGCGGCATCACCATCAAGGCGCAGAACGTGCGGCTGCCCTGGCGGGTCGCTGGAATCGATTACGTGCTGCACCTCATCGACACCCCGGGACACGTCGACTTCACCTACGAAGTCTCGCGCGCGCTGGAGGCCTGCGAGGGTGCGGTGCTGCTGGTCGACGCCGCCCAGGGCATCGAGGCGCAGACGCTGGCCAACCTCTACCTGGCGCTGGACCGCGATCTGCACATCATCCCGGTGCTCAACAAGATCGACCTGCCCGCGGCGGACCCCGATCGCTATGCCGGCGAGATCGCCCACATCATCGGCTGCGAGCCCGGCGACGTGCTGCGGGTTTCGGGCAAGACCGGCGAGGGCGTCGCCGACCTGCTCGACCATGTGGTGCATGAGGTGCCGCCCCCGCAAGGGGATGGCGACGCGCCGCTGCGCGCGATGATCTTCGACTCCGTCTATGACATCTATCGCGGTGTGGTGACCTACGTCCGCGTTGTCGACGGCAGGATCACCCCGCGCGAGCGCATCGCGATGATGTCGACCGGCGCCACTCACGAACTGCTCGAGGTGGGCATCGTCTCGCCCGAGCCGAAGCCCAGCGAGGGTCTCGGTGTGGGGGAGGTGGGCTACCTGATCACCGGAGTCAAGGACGTCCGCCAGTCCAAGGTCGGCGACACCGTGACGACGGCCCGCCACGGGGCCAAGGAGGCGCTGACGGGCTACCGCGAGCCCAAGCCGATGGTCTATTCGGGCCTGTATCCCGTCGACGGCTCGGACTACCCGAACCTGCGCGACGCCCTGGACAAACTGCAGCTCAACGACGCGGCCCTGACCTACGAGCCGGAGACGTCGGTCGCGCTGGGCTTCGGGTTCCGGTGCGGCTTCCTGGGCCTGCTGCACATGGAGATCACCCGCGAGCGCCTCGAGCGCGAGTTCGACCTGGACCTGATCTCGACGTCGCCGAACGTCGTGTACCGCGTCGTGCTGGAAGGCGGGGCGGACAACGCGATTCTTGTCACCAACCCGTCGGACTGGCCCGAGGGCAAGATCCGCACGGTGTACGAGCCCGTCGTCAAGACCACCATCATCGCGCCCAGCGAGTTCATCGGCACCATCATGGAGTTATGCCAGTCACGCCGCGGCGAATTGGGCGGAATGGACTACCTGTCGCCGGAGCGGGTCGAACTGCGCTACACAATGCCGTTGGGGGAGATCATCTTCGACTTCTTCGACGCACTGAAGTCGCGCACCCGCGGTTACGCCAGCCTGGACTACGAGGAGGCGGGGGAGCAGGAGGCCCAACTGGTCAAGGTCGACATCCTGCTGCAGGGCGAGGCCGTCGACGCGTTTTCTGCGATCGTTCACAAGGATTCGGCATACGCCTACGGCAACAAGATGACCACCAAGCTCAAGGAGCTGATTCCGCGCCAGCAGTTCGAGGTGCCGGTGCAGGCTGCGATCGGATCGAAAATCATTGCGCGCGAGAACATCCGGGCGATCCGCAAGGACGTGCTGTCGAAGTGCTACGGCGGTGACATTACACGCAAGCGCAAACTTCTGGAGAAGCAGAAGGAAGGCAAGAAGCGGATGAAGACCATCGGTCGGGTCGAGGTGCCGCAGGAAGCGTTCGTCGCGGCGCTGTCCACCGATGCCGCGGGCGACAAATCCAAGAAGTAGCCCCCGCGAAGAGACGCAAAAGCCGCCGAAATCCCTTGGATTCGGCGGCTTTTGCGTCTGCTCGGCGGCCTAACCCGAAGTTAAGGCTGTTCTGATAGGCGAATCCGCGGTTTGACCTGGGGGTTTGTTGGTTTTGGTGGGTGGTTGTTGTGGCTACGCGGCGATGGTCAGTGGGATGGGGGCCTCGATAAGGTCGAAGGCGCGGCGCTGGTGGGGGGTGGGGTCGGTGAGCTTGTCGATTTCGATGTCGGTGTCGTGGTAGCGGATCCGGTCGCGGGTGAGGGTGCCCAGGTGTGTGAGCAGGTCGCGGAAGCTGCCGACCGGGTTGCCGTCGTCATCGTGTTTGGTGGAGGCCTTGGCTTGGGCGGTGGCGGAGCGGCGTGCGGGGCTACGGGGTTGTCCCGTTGTGGGGTGCTTGGTCGGTGAAGGTCAACGGTGCCCAGGCCTTGCGTAGATGCCAGGTGAGGTAGCAGGCGAGCATGCAGATGAGCATGTGGGCTTTGACCCGGTCTTGGAGGCGGTGGTGGATGGGCCGCAGGTCGAGGTCGTCGGATTTGATGATGCGGAAGTCGCGTTCGACGTTGGCGAGTTTCTTGTAGCTTTCGACTATGGCGGCGGGGTCGAGGGCCTGGGCGTCGACGCTAGTGCGCAGGACATAGATGCCGTCGAGGGCCGCTTCGGCGTCGATGGCGGCCTGGTCGCGGTGGTAGGTGAAGGCGGTGTCGGTGATGGTGAGGTGGAAGTGTTTGCCCACCTTGAATTTTCCGCTGACCCTACCGACCTCGATGCCGATCTTGTCGGCGCCGGACAGGGTGCCCTTGGTGACGCGTTCGGCGATGTGGGCCAGCTCCTTGTCGGTGGCGGCCAGCAGGTCTTGGCGCTTGCGGGCGCGTTCGGCGGCCAGTGCTGGGTTGCGGCAGGCGATCAGCCGTTCGCCGGGGTAGTCGGGGTGGGTGATCTCGGCGAGGTCTTGCTGTCGAACAGGCTCATCTGCAGCGGCCCGTCGTCGCGAGCGAGTTTGGCGATCGACGGGGCGCGCAGCGCGGTGATCCAGTCGAAACACGCTGCGTCGTCGGGGGTGTCGTTGAGTTCGCGCAGCTTGTCGATGCGCGCGCCGGTGATCATGCCGCGGTCACCGACCAGGATCAGCCGCTGGATGGCGAGCTTGTCTTTGATCACCTCAACGATCTGGGTGAACGCGCTCGGGTCGCTGGTGTTGCCCGCGAACACCCGCACCGCGACCGGGCGCCCGTCGGGGTCGGTGAGCACACCGTATTCGATCTGCTGGCACCCTTTCTTGCCGTCGCGGGAATAGCCGTGTGCGGCCAGCTCGCAGCAGCGCCCGGTCACCCACGAGGAACTCAGGTCGAACAACGCCATCCGGCCCGGGTTCACCGACTCCGCGAGATGCTTTGCGGCCAGCTTCTTTCGATCGTCTCCTGGCGGCTGACAAGCCAGTCCATCGCCGCGTAGATCTCATCGGTGGATGCGTCGGCCACACCCAGGTCGACCCCGAGGGTGGTATCAGACCACCAGCCCAGGGTGGATAGCTTCGATTTTGGCCGCACCACCCGCGAGATGATCAACGCGACAGCAATGTCGCGGGCCCGGCATGGCGGGCCTAGCAGTGCGGCCAGCTTGAGCTTGCCCGCCATCGCCGCCACCGCTGCGACATCACCGTGCGGCAGCGACCGCGTCTTGCTGAACTCGCTGCCGGCCGCCACGAGCGTGTGCCCTTAAGCGTCGCCTCGATGGCGGCGATCGCCTCCGGCGGGAGCGGACAGGTTCGCCAGAGTTTGGTGGCGCACCTTGCCCCCGTCGCGGAACGAGCGGCGCAGCAGGATCGTCTCGTAGAGACGTTGCTCGCCTGACTTCGTCACGTATCCACGCAGATTCCGGGCTACGTGCATCGAACCTGAGTATGCCGCCACGCCGTTATCCTAACGCATTCTCATCACACAACGTCGTAACGACACACCATATTCGTGGCTACACTCGCCAACTGTGATTCTACTGATTTCCCAGGTCGGCTACACAATCCTCGAGTACCAGCGGTCGGAACTTCGGCCTAACGCTACATGGGCGCGTTGGCGGGCTGGAACATTCCCGAGCTGTCGGCTTCCTCCTCGGCGCGGATCACGTGGACCACCGCGTTGATCAGCGCCAGATGGGTGAACGCCTGCGGGAAGTTGCCGAGGTGCCGCCCGGTGCGCGGCTCGATCTCCTCGGCGTAGAGGTGTAGCGGGCTGGCGTACGACAGCAGCCGCTCGCACAGGCGCTTGGCCCGGCTCACCTCACCGATCTCGACCAGCGCCGACACCAGCCAGAACGAGCAGATGGTGAACGTGCCTTCCTCGCCGGACAGCCCGTCGTCGGTCTCCTCCACGCGGTAGCGCAGCACCAGGCCGTCCTGGGTGAGTTCGTCGGCGATGGCCAGCACGGTGTTGCGCACCCGCGGGTCATCCGGTGGCAGGAATCGAGTCAGCACCACCAGCAGCAGCGAGGCGTCCAGCGCCTCGCTGCCGTAGCGCTGGGTGAACACCCCCCGGGAGTCCACCCCGTGCTGCAGAATGTCGGCCTTGATCTCGTCGGCGGTAGCCCGCCATTGCTGGGCGTAGCTCTTCTCGCCTTGCCGCTCGGCCAGTTTGGCCCCGCGGTCGAGCGCCACCCAGCACATCACCTTCGACGAGGTGAAGTGCTGCGGCTCGCCGCGAACCTCCCAGATTCCGCGGTCGGGCTCACGCCAGTGCTTGATCGCCTCTTCGACCTGCCTTTTCAGCACCGGCCACAGGGTTTCCGGGACTTGCTCGCGGGATTTGGCGTGCAGGTAGAACGAGTCCAGAATCGAGCCCCAGATGTCGTGTTGGTCCTGGTTGTAGGCGCCGTTGCCGATGCGCACCGGGCGGGCGTGGTCGTAGCCGGACAGGTGGTGCAGTTCCTCTTCGACCAGGCTGCGCTCGCCACCCACGCCGTACATCACCTGCAACGGATGGCGTTCGTCGCTGTTGGCGCCGGACACGTCGGCGATGAACGCGAAGAAGTCGTCGGCCTCGCGGTCCAGTCCGAGGGTGTACAGACCCCACAAGGCAAACGTCGAATCGCGGATCCAGGCGTAGCGGTAGTCCCAGTTGCGTTCGCCCTGAGGCGTTTCCGGAAGCGACGTGGTGCTGGCCGCCAGCAGCGCGCCGGTGGGGGAGTACGTCAGTCCCTTCAGCGTGAGCGCGCTGCGCTGCAGGTAGGCCCGCCACGGGTGGTCGGGGAAGTTGCCGATGTTGATCCACTGCCGCCAGCACTCGGTGGTTTGCCACATCCTGTCGGCGGCCTCTTCGTAGGTTTGGGGTGCCGGATGCTTGGTCCAGCTCAGCGCGACGAACACGTCGTCGCCCTCTTTCATCCGGGTGCGTGCTCGCGCCTCCCGGCCCTCCAGGCCGATCCGCAGGTTGGTGGTCAGCCGCAGTGTCGGATGAGCGTCGGGTTGCTTGCTGGCACGGGCGATGGCCTCACCGTATGCGTTGGCCGAGTATTCCCAGGTGACGCCCAGACGATGGTAGTCGAACGCCGGTTCGCAGCTCATCATCAGCTCGACGGTGCCGCTGACGCAACGCACCGTGCGCAGCAGGATGTGCTCGGCGTCCCAGTCCATCGGGGTGCGACGGTGTGTGCGCGATCGCCGCTCGATGTCGTGCCACTTGCCCATCACCAGCGCGTCGCGCACGATCAGCCAGCCGGTGTGGGTCTGCCAGGTGGTTTCCATGATCAGGCTGCCGGGAAGGTAGCGCCGCGCCGAGGGCACCGAAACGCCATACGGGCCCAGGCGGAAATGGCCGGCGCTGCGGTCCAGGATCGCGCCGAACACGCTCGGGGAGTCCGGCCGGGGCACACACAGCCACTCCACCGAACCGGCGGGTGAGATCAGGCAGGTGGTCTCCCAGTCGGACAGGAACGCGTAATCGGCGATCGGCGGAAACGGGTTGCGCAGCGAGGGGTTGGACGGGAACGTCATGGGCGAGCTGAACGCGACGGGCGTGGACAGGCTTCTTCGGGAGGCGGCGGTCGGAAGCACTTCCAACGCTTCAGCCTCGGCGGCCTGGTCGGTGGGCTGGTCGGCGGGTTCGGCGTGCAGGACCATTTCGACATCATCAACTGTCGACCTGCCCGGCGTCCACTTGCTGCGCTGAGGTGTCGGGCAGGGCTTTTCCCGGGCGCCTGGCGAACCCGGGCGCGCGCTCGGGGAGCGGGCCGATCGCCACCATGTGGCCGAGCATCCGCCGCAACGCTGGTGTGCGGCCGACCAGCCGCACCGCGCGTCCCGGTTCAGGGTCGGCGCCAGCCAACCCCACCGCGATGACGCCGGCGTGCATCGCCCGCTGTGCTGCCTGCAGAAGCGCCGTTGGCGCCCGGCGGCGCGCCTGCAGTCGGGCCAGTTGCCCGGTAGACACCGGCCCGCGCGCAGCGGAGGGGCCAGCAGGCGCGCGGCGGCCACCGCATCGGCGACCGCCAGGTTGATGCCGACGCCGCCGACCGGTGACATCGCGCGCGCCGCGTCGCCGATGCACAGCGCACCGTCGCAGTACCACCGCCGCAGCCGATTAAGTTGCACGTCAAGCAGTTTCACGTCGTCGAACGAATTCACTGCGCCGACGCGGTCGGCGAGCCAGGGCACCATGCCCACCAGCACGCGGTGCAACGCCTCGATGCCCTGTGCCCGCATCTCGGTATCGGTTCCCTTCGGAATCACGTAGGCGATCTGGTAGTAGTCGCCGCGGTCGATCAGGATGATCCCGTGCCCGGCCTGGAACATGCCGGCAAGTCCGGGTGGATCGTCGGGCCGGCGATCCACCCGGAACCACCAGACGTCCATCGGCGCGCCGAACCCGCGTGGTACCAGGCCCAGCGCCGAGCGCACGGTCGACGTCCGGCCGTCGCAGGCCACCGTCAGCTCGGCGCGCATCTGCTTGGTTTCGCCCGCCGGATCGCGATAGGTGACCCCGATGACGCGGCCGCGCTCGTTTCCCGAACCCCGAACCACCCCGGTGACCTCGGTGCAGCGCAACAACCGGAAGTTGGGTTCGGCCTCGGCCGCGCCGGCCAACAGCTCGAGGAAATCCCATTGCGGGACCAGGGCGATGTGCTGGTGTGCGCCGGGGAGGCGGGTCAGGTCCAGGTCGACTTCTTGGCCCTGCAGCCGCATCCGGATGGTGTCGATGAGGCGATGTGGAATCTGGGCGAATCGTGACCCCAAACCAAGTTCGTCGAGCAGCCGCAGGGTGCTGGCGTGCACCGTGTCGCCGCGGAAGTCACGCAGGAAATCGGCGTGCTTTTCCATCACCGTGACGTCAACTCCGGCACGCGCCAGCAGCAAACCGAGCGTCATTCCCGCCGGCCCGCCGCCGGCGACGAGGCACGTAGTGTGGTCCGGTCCCTGGGGCATCGGCCGATATTGGCACATTGGTTTCGGGTGCTGGGCCGAATAACCTGAGTCGGTGGACAAGTTCCTCAGTTGGTGGGACGGCGTGGAGCTCTGGCTTTCCGGGCTTCCCTTCGTGGTGCAGGCCCTGGCGGTGATGCCGGTCGTGTTGGCCCTGGCCTTCACCGCGGCCGCATTGCTGGACGGTCTGCTCGGCAAGGGCATCCAGCTGATGCGTCGCGCCCGCCACACCGACGAGGCGTCCCGGTAGTTTCGATGCCGCGGTCGCACGTCACGCTGGTTCTCGTCGCGCTCATCGTGCTGGTGGTCGTCACCTGGCTGCTCACGCACTGAGGGCGACACGCTAGCGAATTCTGTTAGGCTTCGCGCCATGCACGCAGCAACCGACGCTTGGGAGCGCCCCGGCTTCGCGCTCTGCTGCGGGAATGCGGCCGCGGGCATGTGCGCGGTGGCCGACTTGCACTGTTGTCGCTGACTCCCAACCCGCGCGCGGTTTGGTCGAGTTCGTGATCTGATCGATCGCCTTGCCTGCCTTTCCGCAGCGATGGGACCGTCGTCCATATGTCCCGCACTGGAAGGTCGCCAATGTCGCCAACGCTCCGTGGCCTCGGCAACGTCGTCGCGCTCGCCGTCGCCGTCGGTGTCGTCGCCGCGTGTCATGGTGGTGCCAGCGATGTCGTCGGCGGCGGGGGGGTGGCCAACGCACACACGAGTATCACGCTGGTCGCCTACTCGGCCCCCGAACCCGGTTGGAGCAAGGTGATTCCCGCGTTCAACGCGTCCGAGGAGGGCGAGGGCATCCAGGTGATCACCTCGTATGGTGCCTCCGGCGACCAGTCACGCGGCGTTGTCGATGGCAAGCCGGCGGACATCGTGAACTTTTCGGTCGAACCGGACATCACTCGATTGGTCAAGGCCGGCAAGGTTTCCCAGGACTGGGACACCGACGCCACCAGGGGCATCCCGTTCGGGTCGGTGGTGACGTTGGTGGTACGCAAGGGCAATCCGAAGAACATCCGGGATTGGGACGACCTGCTGCGGCCAGGTGTCGAGGTCATCACGCCCAGCCCCTTGAGCTCGGGGTCGGCCAAATGGAATCTGCTCGCCCCGTACGCCGTCAAGAGCGAGGGCGGCAGAAATGGCCAGGCCGGCGTTGACTTTGTCAACCGGTTGGTGCGCGAACACGTCAGGTTGCGCCCCGGATCGGGGCGAGAAGCCACCGATGTCTTCGTCCAGGGCAGTGGTGACGTGCTGATCAGCTACGAGAACGAAGCCATCGCCACGGAGCGACAAGGCAAGCCGGTCGAACACGTCAACCCGCCGCAGACCTTCAAGATCGAAAATCCGCTGGCGGTCGTGAGCGGCAGCACGAACCTGGGAGCCGCGACCGCGTTCAGGAACTTCCAATACACCGCCGAGGCGCAGAAGTTGTGGGCGCAGGCCGGTTTCCGGCCGGTCGACCCCGCCGTCGCCGCCGATTTCCGGGACCAGTTTCCGGCGCCGGTGAAGCTGTGGACGATCGCCGACCTGGGCGGCTGGGGCACCGTGGATCCGCAGCTGTTCGACAAGAACGCCGGCAGCATCACCAAGATCTACATGCAGGCCACCGGATGACAGCGACGATCCCGGATCCGGGAGCGATCCGGCCCGCACTCGAACCCGACGATGGTGCTCCCCGCCGGCTGGCGGATGCGCGCCCCTTGGGCCGGCCGGGCGGTACGCAACTGCAGGTTGGCGTGGCGATGGTGTGGCTTTCGGTGATCGTGCTGCTGCCGCTGGCCGCGATCGGTTGGCAGGCCGCCGGCGCCGGCTGGCAGGCCTTCTGGCTGGCGGTCACGTCCCGCGCCGCGCTGCAGTCCTTCCAGGTGACGCTGACCATTTCCGCCGTTGTCACGGTGATCAACATGGTGTTCGGTCTGTTGATCGCCTGGGTGCTGGTGCGCGACGACTTCGTCGGCAAACGGCTCGTCGACGCGATCATCGATCTGCCGTTCGCGCTGCCCACCATCGTCGCCAGCCTGGTGATGCTGGCCCTTTACGGGAGTAACAGCCCGGTGGGTCTTCATCTGCAGCACACCGCGTGGGGCGTGGGGGTGGCGCTGGCGTTCGTGACGTTGCCGTTCGTGGTGCGCGCCGTCCAGCCGGTATTGCTCGAGATCGATCGAGAGACCGAGGAGGCGGCGGCGTCGTTGGGTGCCAACGGTCCGAAGATCTTCACCTCGGTGATATTGCCATCGCTAACGCCGGCGCTGTTGTCCGGTGCGGGCCTGGCGTTCTCGCGAGCCATCGGCGAGTTCGGTTCGGTGGTGCTGATCGGCGGCGCGGTGCCGGGCAAGACCGAAGTGTCGTCGCAGTGGATCCGGACCTTGATCGAGAACGACGACCGTACCGGCGCCGCTGCGATATCCATTGTGCTGCTGTCGATCTCGTTCGTTGTGCTGCTGTTCTTGCGTATCATCGGAGCGCGTGCGGCCAAACGTGAGGAGATGGCCGCATGACATCGGCGCCGACGACGATGCAGAGCGATGAGGAGGAGTGGTGCGCATGACATCGGCGCCCGGGGTTCGTTATCTCATCCGATCTATCGCGCTGGCGTACACCTTTGTGCTGCTGGTCATTCCGGTGGCCCTGATCCTGTGGCGGACCTTCCAGCCAGGGTTGGGCCAGTTCTACGACTGGGTCAGCACCCCGGCGGCGATTTCGGCGCTGAACCTGTCGCTGCTGGTGGTGGCCATCGTGGTGCCGCTGAACGTGATCTTCGGTATTCCGACGGCATTGGTGCTCGCCCGCAACCGCTTTCGTGGCAGGGGAGTGCTGCAGGCGATCGTCGATCTGCCCTTTGCGGTCTCGCCCGTGGTCGTGGGTGTCGCGCTGATCTTGCTGTGGGGATCGGCCGGCGCGCTCGGCTTTGTCGAAAACGACCTCGGGTTGAGGATCATCTTCGGCCTGCCGGGCATTGTGCTGGCGAGCGTCTTTGTCACCCTGCCGTTCGTGGTGCGCGAAGTCGAACCGGTACTGCACGAATTGGGAACCGATCAGGAGGAGGCGGCCGCAACCTTGGGTTCTAGCTGGTGGCAGACGTTTTGGCGGATCACGCTGCCATCCATCCGGTGGGGCCTGACGTACGGCATCGTGCTGACCGTCGCCCGGACTCTCGGTGAATACGGCGCGGTCATCATTGTTTCGTCCAACCTGCCCGGGAAGTCGCAAACGCTGACACTGCTGGTCTCCGACCGCTACAACCGCGGGGCCGAGTACGGCGCCTACGTGCTGTCGACATTGCTGATGGCCGTTGCGGTGCTGGTGCTGATAGTCCAGCTGGTTTTCGACGCCCGCCGAGTGCGCAAGGAGGTGACATGACGAACACAGCCGACCACGCCATCGTCGTGCGGAACGCCTACAAGCAGTATGGCGATTTCGTCGCACTGGACCGCGTGGATTTCGCCGTCCCCGCCGGTTCGCTGACGGCGTTGCTGGGTCCCAGCGGTTCGGGCAAGTCGACCCTGTTGCGCACCATCGCCGGCCTTGACCAGCCGGACCATGGGACCGTCACCATCAACGGTCGCGATGTGACCCGGGTGCCGCCGCAGCGTCGCGGCATCGGGTTCGTGTTTCAGCACTATGCCGCGTTCAAGCACCTGACGGTGCGCGACAACGTCGCGTACGGGTTGAAGATCCGCAAGCGGCCCAAGGCGGAGATCAAGGCGAAGGTCGACAACCTGCTGGAGGTGGTGGGCCTCAGCGGCTTTCAGGCTCGCTACCCGAATCAGCTGTCCGGGGGCCAGCGTCAGCGCATGGCGCTGGCCCGAGCGTTGGCGGTCGACCCGGAGGTGCTGCTGCTCGACGAGCCGTTCGGCGCGCTGGACGCCAAGGTCCGCGAGGATCTGCGCAGCTGGCTGCGCCGTTTGCACGACGAGGTGCACGTCACCACGGTGCTGGTCACCCACGATCAGGCCGAGGCGCTGGATGTCGCCGATCGGATCGCCGTCCTCAACAAGGGCCGGGTTGAGCAGGTCGGGTCGCCGACCGAGGTGTACGACGCTCCGGCCAACGCGTTCGTCATGTCCTTCCTCGGCGCTGTTTCCATGCTGAACGGTGCGTTGGTCCGCCCGCACGACATCCGGGTTGGTCGGACCCCCAACCTGGCGGTTGCCGCCGCCGACGGCACCGCGGAGTCCGCCGGGGTGCTCCGCGCGATCGTCGATCGGGTAGTGGTGCTGGGGTTCGAGGTTCGTGTCGAGCTGACCAGCGCGGCCACGGGAGGCGCGTTCACCGCCCAGATCACCCGGGGCGACGCCGAGGCGCTGGCCCTTCGGGAGGGTGACACCGTCTACGTGCGCGCCACCCGGGTTCCGCCGATTCCCGTTGAGGCGACGAGACCCCTCGGCCGCGCCGTGGACGCCGGCCAAGGTCGGGCGACAGTGACGACGGCGTGATGCCCCCTCGGTGCGGGGTGAGACGAAAAGCCGGGTGCCGGACACGGCTGTTGGCCAGCACATCGAGCCGCCGCGCGGCCCCAACGTGCGCGAAACCGCTTACGAGCGCAATGCACCCCGCGCCGATCTACGATCCCAAGCACGGCCCCGCGCCAATCTACGACCCCAGGGCGCCGGAAAGGTTGATGCGTAGAGCTGTGACCTCGGCCGTTATCAGTGTGTGACCGGCGTGTCGGATGTGGCGGGTGTGGCCAACGGGCTTGGATGCAGGTTGCGAAGCCAACCATCCGAACCCGAGGTCACACCCACGTGCCATCTTCTCCGACGCCGCCTGCCGATGCGAACCCGACGCGCCACGAACGCCTGTTGCAAGCCCTGCAGACAGTGCCCGACCCACGCGACCGGCGCGGGGTGCGCTACTCGTTGGCCGGGGTGCTCGCACTGGCGGTCACAGCTACCTTGGCCGGGTGCCGGTCGTTCGCGGCGATCGGCCAATGGGCCGCAGAGGCGGCAAGTGGCACACTGGCTTCGTTCGGAGTCACCAGCGGCAGCGCCCCGGACGAATCGACGTTGCGCAAATTGTTCGCCCGCCTCGATGCCGACGCCCTCGACCAAGCATTGGGCGTGTGGATGTGGACGCGAACCTTCACCGTCGAGCAGCGTCGCGTGATCGCCATCGACGGCAAGACGATCCGAGGCGCGCGCACCCGCGCTGGTGGCAAGGCCCCACACCTGATCGCCGCATTCGACCACGGTGCCGGAGTCGTGCTAGGACAGGTGGCCGTCGACGCAAAGAGCAACGAAATACCCGCTGCGCGAACACTGTTGAGGCATCTCGATCTCGACGATGCAGTGGTGACCCTCGATGCGATGCACACCCAAACCGATACCGCCACACTCATCACCGGCGCAGGCGGCGACTACGTGTTCACAGTGAAGGCGAATATGCCGACCCTGCACCACAAGCTCAAGACACTGCCCTGGAAGGACATGCCCGCCCACACGACCCGGGCCGCTGAGCGTGGCCGACACATCACCCGTTCGATCAAGGTCGCCGACGTTCCCGACTGGATCGACTTTCCCGGTGCAACCCAAGTCGCCCAGCTGCGCCGCACCGTCACCGTTGACGGAAGCAAAACCGTCGAGGTCGTGTACCTGATCACCTCAGCAAACCACACGGCCGCACCGCCCCAGCGGCTCGCCACCTGGGTCCAAGGGCACTGGAGCATAGAAAATCGCCTCCACTGGGTCCGAGACGTCACCTTCGCCGAGGACTCCTCGCAGGTACGCACCGGCCAAGCACCACGGGTGATGGCCACCTGCCGCAACCTCGCCATCGGCATCCTGCGAATCACCGGCTGGGACAACATCGCCGCCGGCCTACGCCACCACGCCACACACCCAGACCATGCCCTCAAACTGGTCCTGACCTCATGAGACGCGACTTTTCCGGCACCCTGTCTACGACCCCAAGCACGGGACATTTACGCGTCGTAGCCGACGACCTTTGCCGCGCCGGTTTGCATAGTTGAAAGGTCCCCATCTGAGTCAACATTGAAGGGAACCTGCCATTAATTGGGCCGATGGCAACGACGCGTCGGTCAGCCCTGCTGCCACGTGGCCGCCGGACCGCATCTGGAGCACGCGCCCATCGGCGAACCACGGTTGAGGTGCAGGCCAAACCCGCCGTCATAGCCAAAGCGGACGGCGCGCAAATACTCTAAGCCGGTCAGTAAAGCATAGGGATTCCGCGTGGCCGATGATTATTGGAAAGCCGCTTCGCGGAATCCGCGATGAAAGCGGTTGACAGCCTTATGATCCATCCTGAAGTTGAACCGCAGATAAGCACAAGCGAAGCCCGGCCTTGCGAAGGACTTCTACGATAGGCTTATCAGACCGATACCCTGTTGGGATATCACCCAGCGAATCTTCCTTGCTGCGTAACGCATCACGGTCCGTTTGTTCATGATTTCATCAGCAAGTTTTCTGCGGATGAGACGGGTCAGGCGTACGGAACTGCCGATAAAGCCCTGCACCTCCTGAAGTATCAGGAGCTAGGTATACAGCGAGTACGGACTAACAACAACATGTTCGTACTTGCAACATTCGCAGCTCCAACGCGACTATCTACTTCGCAACGGTATCGACAGTGCGCGCATACGCCCTGTGCGGCCCCCAATCAGCGTTCCCGCAACGGCGGAATCTCGCCTGCCTAAGCCGCTGTTCCGGTTCATCGCTGGGGCGGAAATTCTTGTTTTTACCGCCGCTGCCCGTCTAGATTATTTCAAGAACGTCGAACTTCTCATCGACACAGGTATTCATGCACTTGAGAAGAATATTCCCGTCCGTGTCCTGATCGTGGGAGGTAACGAGTATGATGATGCCCGGCAGGCCTATCTTCTCAGCCGGATTCGCCGCGGTATTCGACTCATTTCATGATTGCCGACAAGCTATCCAAGCCAAAGCTGTATTCTCTTTTCCAGGCGGCCCGGCGTAACGGTATATTTGTCTTCCCCTCGCGGTATGAAACACTGGGTATCACACCGTTGGAAGCCGCTATGAGTGGAGTCTGCACGCTGGTCACGAACTCGCGCGAGGTAGAGGCATCAAGGCTGTTTCCGAGCGAGTATCGTTTCGTCCCGGAACAGGATAAGTTATGCAGCGCTATCCAGCGGTTCCATACAGAGGGAATAGAAAATTCAGGTGCACAACTCCGAGACAGGATCTCCGGCGAGGTATCGGAGAAATTGTTCGCGGACGACATGCTCGACGCATGGACTCATTTCTCCAGATTGTCATACGGTTCGGTCCGGGATGAAGGAAGGGAAGATTGACGGCAAACAAGTAAATCACACATCGCGGATGACCACCATGATCTCATTGCCACTCGCCAACTCGACGTCTCTCATGATCGCTTCCGGTCGATGGATACCGAAAACGTCCGGAGTCCGGCGGCAGGCCGACGCAACCGCGGCCGACGAAGCGTGGACGATGCTACGAGTGGGCGCCCTCTGTCCCTCGCGACATGGGTCCGAGCATCGGGAGCTCTGATTCCCAAAATGTATTTCGTATGCGATGCAATATTGTTCGATGTAGACGGCACGCTTGTCGATTCCCGGTCAGCTGTCGAACGAACTTGGCGTCTGTGGGCCGAACATTATGGGTTAGACGCTGCCCACGTTGTCCGCATCTGCCATGGACGACGCACCGAGGACACCGTCGCTTTGCTCTTGCCGGAAAGTGAACACGCACGGGCCATTGAGAGGCTGGACGAAAGGGAATTGCTCGACTTGGATGACATGGCACCGATGCCAGGGGCGGCTCGGCTCTTGGCATGCCTAGAAGAGTCATCCTGGGCGATCGTCACCTCATGTACCACCGCGCTAGCCAGGGCGCGACTGGGCGCTGCCCCAGCATCCTTTCCCGCGCGTACGCCAACCGGTGAATCCTCCATAACGAGGCATCTCTGCGCGGTGGTACCCAACCTTGCGGCAGCTTGAAGATAGCCACTGAGATCCAGCGGACCCGTTAAGCTCCACATTTCTTAACAGATGCGCGTGCACTTGTAACGCTCAGCGCGGGTAGCAATCGTTGGACCCGCAGGCATGCGGAATGCTTCTCGCTGACACTTCCGCTTGACGGTTGGTTCCACCTGCGTGATCGGCTCGGCGTGGCCGTCAGGCCGCTACGCGCTCAGCCGCTGCCTGATCGAACCGATCCAGCACCGTCGCGGCCACCAGCCGGTGGGCTCCCAGTGGTGCCGCCATCGCGATGCCGGCACCCCGCGCGAAGCGTTGCACCCGATCCGGCAATCGCCCCGGGGCCAAGAACCACGGCGCGATGACCACCCGGCGGGCGCCGCGGCGCCGCAATTGGTTGGCGGCTTCGGCCAACGACGGTTCCGGATGGCTGGCGAAGGCTGTTGTCGCGGCCGTCCAGCGCGTATCCGCCAACAGCTTCGGCGCCACCTCCGCGGTTCGCGCGTTGGCGGCGGCGTTCGATGAGCCGATTGCCACCACCAGCACGCCGAGGGTGTCGTCGAGCGGAGAAACGCCCAACTCCGTCACACGCTGACGCAGCACTGACACCAGCCGATCATCCTCGCCGAGCACGTCGGCTTGGCAGACTCGATGACTGGCAGCGCAGCGTGCGATCTGGCCAGGGATGTCGACGCGGGCATGGTAGGCGTCGGCCAGCAGCAGGGGACTGACAACAGCCGCGCCAGGGCACCCGTTGAGCACTTCGACCAGGCCTGGCGAATTGTGCTCGCAGAACGCAACCTCAACATCGACCTCGGGCCGCATGCGCGCGACTTGTTGCGCGACGGCCCGTGTGTTGGCCGCCGACCGCGGATCCGCACTTCCGTGCGCGGTCAACACGAGGGTGGTCATTGGCGCCGCTCTCCCCCGCAAGCGGGAGGTGCCCCCTCATCATCGCTTCGTCCCCCGCAAGCGGGCGGTACCCTCACTGCATCGTCGCCGGCGCGGGTGGTCACGAGGCGTGCAATCCACATTCGGTCTTGGCCAGCCCCTGCCAGCGCCCGCTGCGCGGGTCGGCGCCCTCGGCGGGCTTGGCCGTGCACGGAGCACAACCGATCGACGGATAGCCTTCGTGGACAAGCGGATTCACCAACACGTCGTGCTCGGCGATGTAGTCTTGCATGTCCTGGTCGGTCCACGCTGCGAGCGGATTGACCTTCACCAGCTTGAACGCCTCGTCGAAGCTGATCAGAGGGGCGTTGGCGCGGGTGGGCGCCTCGACCCGGCGCAGCCCGGTCACCCAAGCGGAGTAGCCGCGCAGCGCCTTGCCCAGGGGGACGACCTTGCGCAGCCGGCAGCACTCGCCAGGGTCACGCGCGAACAGGTCCTTGCCCAGCAGGTGGTCCTGCTCGGCGACCGTGTGCTCTGGTGTGACGTTGAGTACCCGGATGTCGTAGGCGGATTCGATCGCGTCTCGGGTGCCGATGGTTTCTACGAAGTGATAGCCGGTGTCGAGAAAGATCACCGGTACGCCCGGCCGCACCTTGGCGGCCAAGTCCACCAGCACGGCGTCGGCCATGTTGGAGGCCACCACGTAGTTGCACGTCGCCCACGCCCGGGGGCCGTTGACACCGCCAAAGGTCTCTTCGGTCCATTGCAGTAGTTCGGTGGCGCTGGCGCCGTCGAGTTCGGCCGCGCCGCGCGCCGCCAGCGCACGCAGCTCGGATTCGGTCGGCTTGGTCGTGTCGCCGCTCACCGCAGGTCGTCCTCTTCGGCCCGAATGGCCCACTGCGCGAAGCGTTCACCGTCACTGCGATGCTTGACGAAGTTGCGCACCACCCGCTCGATGTAGTCGCCCAACTCGTTGCTGGCGACCTTGTGCTGACGCAGTTTGCGGCCGAATCCGCTGTCCAGGCCGAGGCTGCCACCCAGATGCACCTGGAAGCCCTCGACCGAGCCGCCATGCCCGTCGTCGACCATCTGCCCCTTGAAGCCGATGTCCGCGACCTGAATTCGCGCGCACGAGTTCGGGCAGCCGTTGATGTTCACCGTGATCGGCACGTCCAGCTGGGAGTTGATGTCCTCGAGCCTGCGCTCCAGCTCGGGCACCAAACCCTGTGCCCGGCCCCGGGTTTCGGCGAATGACAGCTTGCAGAATTCAATCCCGCTGCAGGCCATCAGATTCCGGCGCCAATGCGACGGCCGCGACTGCAGACCCAGCGCCTCCACGCCGGCGATCAGGTCGTCGAGCCTGTCGTCGGGGATGTCGAGGATGACCAGCTTCTGGTAGGGGGTGAATCGGATCCGGTCCGAACCGGCCTGCTCGGCCAGGTCGGCCACCGCGGAGAGGATGGTGCCGGACACTCGTCCGGCGATCGGGGAGAATCCGACGGCGTTGAGCCCGTTCTTCAGCCGTTGCACTCCGACGTGATCGATCGGATGCTTGATCGGCTCGGGGGCCGGGCCGTCGATGAGGGCGCGCTTGAGGTACTCCCGCTCGAGAACTTCCCGAAACTTTTCAATGCCCCAGTCCTTGATCAGGAACTTCAGCCGCGCCTTGGACCGCAGCCGCCGGTAGCCATAGTCACGGAACACCGACGTCACCGCGGCCCACACCTCGGGCACTTCGTCCAGCGGAACCCAGGCGCCGACCCGCTGGGCCAGCATCGGGTTGGTGGACAAGCCGCCGCCGACCCACAGGTCCAGGCCGGGCCCGTGCTCGGGATGGTTGACGCCGATGAATGCGACGTCGTTGATCTCGTGCGCGACATCCTGCAGACCCGAGATGGCGGTCTTGTACTTGCGCGGCAGGTCGGCGAAGTCGGGCTTGCCGATGTAGCGGCGCACGATTTCCTCGATCGCCCAGGTCGGGTCCAGCACCTCGGCGAGCGACTCGCCGGCCAGCGGCGACCCCAGCAGGACGCGCGGGCAGTCGCCGCACGCCTCGGTGGTCTGCAGCCCGACGACATCCAGCCGCCGCCAGATTTCGGGGACGTTTTCCACCTCAACCCAGTGCATCTGCAGGTTCTGCCGATCGGAGATGTCGGCGGTATCCCGGGCGAACTCCGTCGAGATCTGGCCCAGCGTGCGCAGCGCGGCCGCGGATAGCGCGCCGCCGTCGCACCGCACCCGCATCATGAAGTACTTGGCCTCGAGCATATCGATGTTCTCGTCGCCGGTGAACGAGCCGTCGTAGCCCTGCTCGCGTTGGGTGTAAAGGCCCCACCAGCGAAAGCGCCCGCGCAGGTCGCTCTTGTCGATGCTGTCGAACCCGCCCTTGGCGTAGATGTTCTCGATGCGTTCCCGCACGTCGAGCGGGTTGCCGGCCTTCTTCATCTCTTCGTTGGCGTTGAGGGGCTCGCGATTGCCCAGCGCCCACTGGCCCTCGTTGCGGGCCTTCGCGGGACGTGCCGTCGTCATTCGAGGGTGCTCCTTCGCGAACGTTGCAAGCCTTGGAACGCGCCGAAACGCCGGCTCTCCGGCGGCGCAGATCCGGCGGCCAGCTGAAGGTACAGGTGGGCTGGGTCTACGACATCAAGGCAGACAGCTACAGCTGCAGACACGCTTGAGGTCGATATGCCGCCGCGCCACCAGCGGGGTCCGCGGTTTGGGGCGCAGGTCCGGGTTGGCGACGGTCACGGGGACATTCTGCCATGGATGGCACCCAGCCGCGCGACCAGGCCGAATTTCTCCTCATGATGATCAAAACTACGGATCAACCCTGGGTGATTGGGTAAACAAAACCGGGAATCGGCTGAGAGTCACCCGCCCCTAGCGGGTAGCCGAGGGAGGCGTCGGGCCCGATGGGCTCGACCGTTGGGCGCTGTACCGCAAATGTTGCCCGAGTCGAGTGTTAGTAGTGACAAATGTGGCTATAGGTAACTATAGTGACCCGTGTTCCAGGATCTAACGATCGGTGTTCCAAACGTTGAAAGCCGTAGGTGAATGGCATGGTCTCGTCCGGAGAGGGCGCGAGTGGCGCCCGTAGATCCGCCGTCGACGGCGATTCGGTAGCACGGGCGTCTGCTCCCGAGAGCAAACCGGTGGTAAAGGGCATCAAAGGCAGCGGTGCTGGTCGCGCGAGCAGACTGAAGACCCGCTGGCTCGGCGCGCTTGCTGTGGCCGTGGTCTTCGGTGTGGCCGGGCTGGCTTTTGGGGGCTGGTTGCTCTTTCAACAGCACCAGAGGAACGAGGCCGCCAGCCAAGCGCTTGCCGCCGCGCGGAATTACGTCGTCAAGCTGACCAACCTTGACTCGGACGCGGTCGACGCCAGGTTCGGCGACATCCTGGACGGCTCGACTGGCGAATTCCGGGATTCGTACGGCAAGTCTGGTCAGCAGCTGCGCCAAATGGTGGTCGACAACCAGGTGCACACGCGAGGCTCTGTCGTCGAGGCCGCGGTGAAGTCGGCCACGGCCAACAAGGTCGTGGTCCTGATGTTCGTCGACGAATCGATCAGTAATCGCAATAGCCCGCGATCGCAGATCGACCACAGTCGCATCAAGTTGACGATGGTGAAGCTGGACGGTCGGTGGGTGGCCAGGAAGGTACAACTGCTATGAGGTTCCAGATCGGGGC
This sequence comes from Mycobacterium lacus, assembly GCF_010731535.1. Lineage (NCBI taxonomy): Bacteria > Bacillati > Actinomycetota > Actinomycetes > Mycobacteriales > Mycobacteriaceae > Mycobacterium > Mycobacterium lacus. Next base: position 2,632,950 of record NZ_AP022581.1, on the reverse strand, counting down.
GCGGCAGCCTGGCGGTAGCACGCGTAGCGGCGTATACAGGTTGCTCGCGGTGACAGCCCTCGCGGGTGCTGTCCCGGTTTTGTCGGTCGCGGTATCGACCGGCAGCTCGCACGCGGACAGCGTCAACTGGGAAGCCATCGCGCAATGCGAATCCGGCGGCAACTGGGCAGCCGATACCGGCAACGGTTTCTACGGTGGTCTGCAGATCAGCGAGCCGACGTGGGAGGGCAACGGCGGAACCGGATTGCCGTCGACCACGAGCCCGGACGGGCAGATCGAAGTCGCGGACAGGATCATGGCCACCCAGGGACCGGGCGCGTGGCCGAGATGCAGTTCCTGCAGTCGTGGCGATGCCCCGGCGGGTTCCCTGACCCAGATCCTGACAGCCCTGATGGCGTCCGGCGGGGGCTGCATGGGCAACAACGACGACTGAGCGGGTCAGCCATGACATGATTTGGCATGGCCCTTCGCGAGGCACCGGTGGACCTACCCGAGGTGCGGCCGATTCCAGGACGGCCCTTCGGGTTGTACGTGCACGTGCCATTCTGCGTAACCCGTTGCGGGTATTGCGATTTCAATACCTACACCCCGGCCGAGCTGGGTGGGGTGAACCCGGACGCCTGGTTGCTGGCGGTGCGGACCGAGCTCGAGATGGCGGCCGCACGGCTGGACGCTGCGGTGGTGCACACCGTGTTCGTCGGCGGCGGGACGCCGTCACTGCTGGGCGGTGAGCGCCTGGCCACACTGCTGGATATGGTGCGGGAGCATTTCGTGCTGACTCCCGGTGCCGAGGTCACGACCGAGGCCAACCCGGAGTCGACGTGGCCGGAATTCTTCGCGGCGATCCGAGCGGCCGGTTACACCAGGGTGTCGCTCGGCATGCAGTCGGTGGCGCCGCGGGTGCTGGCGACGCTCGACCGGGTCCACTCGCCGGGGAGGGCGTTGGCCGCGGCCCGCGAGGCGATGGGCGCGGGCTTCGACCACGTCAACCTCGACCTGATTTACGGCACCCCTGGCGAGTCGGATGACGACGTGCTCCGGTCGGTCGACGCGGCGGTGGAGGCCGGTGTCGACCATGTGTCCGCGTACGCCCTCGTCGTCGAGGATGGCACCGCGTTGGCACGGCGGGTTCGCAGTGGCGAGCTGGCCGCGCCCGACGACGACGTGCTGGCGCATCGCTACGAGCTGGTCGACGCGCGGCTATCCGAGGCCGGGTTGACCTGGTACGAGGTGTCCAACTGGTCGAAACCCGGCGGTGAATGCCGGCATAACCTTGGGTACTGGGACGGTGGCCAGTGGTGGGGCGCAGGACCGGGAGCGCACGGTTACGTCGGCGCGACGCGCTGGTGGAATGTCAAGCACCCCAGCACCTATGCGCGGCTGCTGGCCGGTGCGAGGCTGCCGGTAGCGGGCTTCGAACAGCTCGGTTCCGAGGCGTTGCACACCGAAGACGTGCTGTTGAAAATCCGGTTGCGCCAAGGGCTGCCGCTTGCCCTGCTGGGTGCCGCCGAACGCGAGCGCGCCGGGACCCTCTTGGCTGAGGGGGTGGCCGACCGGTTGCTGGTATCCGACGGCGACACTGTGGTGCTCACCCGGCGGGGGCGGTTGCTGGCCGACGCGGTGGTGCGCACGCTGTTGGGGTAACGGCGGCGTGCTAGACCGTATTGAACCATTGCCCGACAATGCGGGCGATCTCGATGTAGAGCGGAATGCCGATCGTGACGTTGTACGAGAACGTCAAACCCAGCGACGCGGCCAGCGGCAGGGTCGGGCTGGCCTCGGGGATCGCAAGCCGCTGAACGGCAGGTACGGCGATGTAGGACGCGGCTGCGCACAGCACCGCGAACAACACGTAGGTGCCTGGCTTGAAGTCGCTATTGGTGAAGTAGGCGTAGGTGTGCCCGAGGAAGATCCCAAGCGTCGCAAACAGATTCGGCGCCAGCAGACCGAAGAAGATGAAACCGGCGCCCGCCGACCGCAGGTCCCTCAACTTGCGCGAGGCCGTCATGCCCATCTCGAGCAGGAACAGGGCGAGCACGCCTTGGAAGGCCGTGACGAAGAAAGTGTCGTCGTCGTGGACCACTTTCTCGCCCTGCAGCCCACTGATGAGGCCGATGACGATGCCGCCGACCAACAGGCACAGGCCTGGGTTGAGGAAGACTTCCTGCAGGAGCTCACGGGAGAAGAAGGACTGTCGCTGGCCGCTCTCCTTGACTTCGTCCGGGTGGTCCCAGTCGGGATGTTCCCGCTTTTCCAGTGATATCTCCAATTCCTCTTCGATCTCCCGTTCGTGCTGGCTCGCCAGGCTCTCGCCGCGAGCGGGCCGGGCGGCGGTGCCGGGCCCCACCCCGACCTTCGCCGGTGGGACGTAGCCGGGCTCGTCCGGCATGTACCCCGCCTCGCTCAGTCCCCGATGCCGCAGTCGCGCCACCAGGTACAGCGCCACCAGGCAACCGGGGATCTCCATGAGGGCCAGCATGACGGGCATATAGGCGTTGAAGGCGATGCCGACGCTGGTGAGAAAGGCCACGCAAGTGGCGAAGGTCCCTGCCGAGTCCGACCCGTAATAGCCGGCGACCGTCGCTCTATCGACCCGGCGCATTTTCGTCAAAATGCTCAGCAAAAAGTAGGCAACCAAACCGATCGCGCAGTTCAGAAGAACGCCCAAAACCATGAAACCGGCGATGTTGCCGATCGCGGACGGCTTGATCTTGGCGAGCTCTTCGCCCCCGTGCCAGCCGATAGCCAGCAGCAGGTACATGGTGAGGCCCTGGTAGATCACGTACGGGAATTCGAACCGCACTTTCAGGATCGGGATCAGGAATCCGAAGTAGAAGAACAGCAACAGCGGCTTGAACAGGTTGTGGGTGAAGTTTTCCCAAAACTCATGCAGCATTGGCGCCTCCCGAGCGTCGTGTGGCAATCAAGGAAGCACCGACCGTCGGCGGCGTGACCACGAACTCCCAGACAACCGCAAAAAATCTAGCGAGGCTGCCGCCAAATCGCCACTCGCCGATGCGCGGGAAACTACAGGCATTACCGAGTTTTCCGCGCGTTACGGCCCTGACACAGTCAGCTGTCATGATTGCGCTGGTGATACGCCGGTCAGGTGAAGAACCGTGAGTTCAATGTGAATCTACTGTGTAATCGCTGTGGATGACGGGAACGTCAACGCGCGGAAGACGCCAGGGAAGGCCTTACCGCGATGTCGCGCTTGCGGTGTGTCACCGACCGCCAGGCGACGGGCGAGTAGTGGGTCGTGATTTCCTCGAACCCGTCGACCCGGCAAACCGTCAATACCCCCGTGTCCTGGTTGATCGAGAGCTCGTCGCACTCGCCCTGGACCTCTTCGCCGTCCGCGAGCTTGATCACGAACATGTGGTCGTCCTCCCTTGATTGGTGCCGGTCGCGATCGGGCTGAGGTGAGCGGACTACACCGGCCGCGGCGCGCCATCAACCCACAGGCCCCCGCATCCAGCTAGTGATGGTAAGAGAACTGCGGGCATGGCAACAGTTGGTTGTGCGCTCGGCCGGTAAACGGTTGGTAAATGTTTGGCGTCTCACCCGAGCCTGAACAGCGCACGGGCGCACCCGTGAATAGCGGCGCACCGGTCGGACACACCAACGCGTCCGCGTTCTGCGCGCCGGACCGGCGTCAGTGATTAATTCCAGGCGTGATTTTCATAATGCCCGACGCCCCGGTTGTCGGAGATTGGGAGGGGTCGCGACGGACTTTGATAGGTTAGGCTACATTTACTAGCTGTGACCGAGCTCAGCGTCGAGACAGATTCCATCAGCACCGCGTCACCGCCCATGCCAGTCATTCCGATGCCCGCCGATGTGAACCCGGCCGACCTGGCAGCCGAACTGGCCGTCCTGCTGGCCGAGCCCGCCGGCGAGGAATACCTGCTCTACGAGCACGACGGTCAATGGGTCCTGGCCGTGGGCGTGCGGGCGATGGTGGAGTTGGACAGCGACGAACTGCGCATCATCCGCGACGGCGTGACCCGGCGGCAACAGTGGTCGGGCAGGCCGGGACCGGTCCTGGGCGAAGCGGTGGACCGGCTGTTGCTGGAAACCCAGCAAGCCTTCGGCTGGATAGCCTTCGAATTCGGCGCGCACCGCTATGGGCTGCAGCAGCGCCTGGCGCCGCACACCCCGCTTGCCCGAGTGTTTTGGCCCCGGACCCGGATCGTCGTGAGCGCGGATGCGGTTCGCCTTTTCGGCGCAGGGGCTGGTCACGGCGAGGCGGTGCAGCGGCTACTCGGCGACGGTGTGCGCGATTTGCCGCAGGCCTCGCCGGTCGAGGTGGCCGGGGACCCGTCCGGCTACCGCGATCGGGTGACGGCGGCCGTTGGTGAGATCGCCGCCGGTAGCTATCACAAGGTGATCTTGTCTCGTTGTGTCGACGTGCCTTTCGCGCTCGACTTCCCTTCGACCTACCGGCTGGGTCGCCGGCACAATACCCCGGCGCGGTCGTTCTTGTTGCGGCTAGGTGGAATTCGCGCCTTGGGCTACAGCCCGGAATTGGTCGCCGCCGTTCACCCCGACGGTGGGGTGGTCACCGAGCCGCTGGCCGGCACCCGAGCGCTGGGGCGCGGTCGTGCGCGTGACCGGCAGGCTCGTGACGACCTGCAATCGGATTCCAAAGAGATTGTCGAGCATGCCATTTCAGTGCGAAGCTCACTTCAGGAGATCACCGAGGTCGCCGAGCCGGGGACGGCGGCCGTCGTCGATTTCATGACGGTGCGCGAGCGCGGCAGCGTGCAGCACCTGGGTTCGACGATCAGTGCGCGGCTGGACCCGCAGCGCGACCGGATGGATGCTCTTGAGGCGCTGTTCCCCGCGGTCACCGCGTCGGGGATTCCGAAGGCGGCCGGCGTCGAAGCCATCCTGCGTCTCGATGAAGGCCCACGAGGCCTGTATTCGGGTGCGGTCGTGATGTTTTCGGCAGACGGTGGGCTCGATGCCGCGCTGGCGCTGCGGGCCGCCTACGAACGCGACGGCCACACCTGGCTGCGGGCCGGCGCCGGCATCATCAAGGCATCGGAACCCGAGCGCGAATTCGAGGAGACCTGCGAGAAGCTGTCCACACTGGCGCCGTATCTCATCGCGCGTCGGTAGTACCTCGTTAGCTTCCTGGTTGCGACGGCCGCCGGCTCCGTAGCGGCGGCGTGATCGACGTCACATCACCGGCTGGGACTTTAGTCCCTAGTCCGCGGCGCCCCGGCGTGTCTGACTTGAATGTAACCGAGATTTACAGATATATTGCCCGTTACTGACATTTACAGATAGCTGGGAGCCGCGATGCCCAAGAGCTTGACCAACCTGCAGCTACTTCACGAGCTGGAGCCCGTGGTGGAGCGCCTGCTCAACCGACACCTGTCGATGTTCAAGGAATGGAACCCGCACGACTACATTCCGTGGTCGGACGGCAAGAATTACTACGCCCTGGACGGTCAGGACTGGGAGCCCCGGCAAAGCCAGCTCTCCGACGTAGCTCAGGTGGCGATGGTGCAAAACCTGCTGACAGAGGACAATTTGCCGTCTTATCACCGTGAGATCGCGATGAACTTCAGCATGGACGGCCCTTGGGGGCAGTGGGTCAACCGGTGGACCGCCGAGGAGAACCGGCACAGTACCGCGCTGCGCGACTACCTGGTGGTGACCCGCGCGGTCGATCCGGTCGAGCTGGAGAAGCTGCGCCTGGAGCAAATGACCAGAGGCTTCAGCCCCGGACAGAACCACCAGGGCGATATGTTTGCTGACAGCTTGTTCGACTCCGTCATGTACGTCTCTTTCCAGGAATTGGCCACGCGCGTGTCGCACCGCAACACGGGCAGGGCCTGCGACGACACGATCGCCGACAAGCTGCTCGCCAGGGTGTCGGCCGACGAGAACCTGCACATGATCTTCTACCGGGACGTCAGCGCGGCCGGCCTGGACATCGCGCCCAACCAGGCGATGAAGTCCGTGCACCGGATTCTGCGCAATTTCAAGATGCCCGGTTTCACCGTGCCAGAGTTCCGGCGCAAGGCCGTGATCATCGCCGTCGGCGGCGTCTACGACCCGCGGATCCACCTCGACGAGGTGGTGATGCCGGTACTGAGGAAGTGGCGGATCTTCGAGCGCGAGGATTTCACCGGCGAGGCGGCGCGGATGCGCGACGATCTAGCCGTGCTGATCAAGGAGCTCGAGCAGGCCGCCGACAAATTCGACGAATCCAAGCGGCGCTACCTTGAACGCGAGGCTCGCAGGACGGAGAAGATCACGGCCAGCAAGGTGCTCAAAACCGAAGGGACGCTTACGCTCAGCCGGCATTAGCCGCGCGATGCGGACTTCGCTCGATGAAGCTTATCCGGCGGCCTGCACAACGTCAGACCGCTTGGTCGGCGGCCGTGGTGTCTACCCACAACGCCTCGACGATGAACCGGGCGACATGGTCCATGGCCCTTGCTGCCTCGGGCGTCATCCGAGGCAGTGATTGGAATACGTGCATCTGGTCCGGCCAGATTTGCAGCTCGCAACTGCCGCCGGCGGCGTGGATGTCGGCGGCGAGTTGCCGTGCGTCCGCCTCCAACATTTCGGCCCCACCGGCCTGGATCAGCGTCGGGGGAAGCACTGGCCCTGCGGCAACGTCGAGGGCCAGGCGGTGGTGAGTGGGGTCGATTCCTGCGTGGTACAAGCCGACCGTCCGGGCTGCGACGGCCGCCCGGACGGCGGGATCCGGGCGTTGCCGTTCCCGCGCGGCCGCGAGCGTGAACGTAAGGTCGATCAGGGGCGATAACAACACCAGTGACGCCGGCGGTTCGGCGGCGACGTCGGGTTGCAGCAGCATGTCCACCGCCAGGTGTCCGCCCGCTGAATCAGCAACGACCACAATGCGTTCCGGGGGCAAGCCGCACGCTGTTGGTAGCCAGTCCCAGGCCGCACGCACGTCGTCGGCCGCGGCGGGGAAGCGGTAGCGCGGCGCGAGCCGGTAATCGACGCAGAACACCGGTAGCCCGGTCAGCGACGAAAGCCAAGACGTCAACCGCCGGTGGGTGCGGGGTGAGCACATCGTGTAGCCGCTGCCGTGCACGTAGTAGATCGCCCCGGCGCTGGTCGACGAGCGGGCTGGCCCGCGAGGAGAGCCAGTGCCATTTGGGCTCGCGCTGGTCGACGAGCGGGCTGGCCCGCGATGCACCCATTCGCCGATGACCCGGCGCCCGTCCGGCAGAACGGAGTTGACCTGCGCGACGTGGGTGCCTGCGAGTGACGGCCCGAACGTGCCCATGAGTCTGGCGATGAGTAGGCGCGAGGCCCAGATCCCCCACGCTCGGTCCGGCGGAATGGCCCCGGTGATCGGCCGTAGCATCAGTTTGCTCACTGCTACCGCGGCGCGTGATCGTAGTGACCCGCGCGCCGGCACGCCGTCGTTCATGAGGACGCAGTGAATCGCAAATGCCACCATTAGTCAACGGCAGTTTGGACCAGGCGTTAGCCCACCCACGGTCGTGGATCCGACCCGTCTCTCGCAGCGGCGTTGGCTTCGTGGCTCGCGGTCGAGCCGTGGTGTCGATCAGTGACCGGGTGCGCCGTCGGCCCCGTGGATGCCGTCGGCGCCAGATTTGCCGACGGTACCGTCTTGGGCCGATATGCCCTGGAACGTAAAGCCAGCTCAGCCATCACAGGGCTGTGGGTTCAGCCGCCGCGGCGACCTGGAGCGCGATCGCGCGTTTGTCGATCTTTCCCACTGGCGTGGTCGGCAGCGACGCCGTCGCGACCAGCATGTCGGGCCGGGCGTGCTTCGCCACCCCGCGCTCGTCAAGGTAGGCATTCAACTCTGCAAGTGTCACCGGCGGTCCGGCGAAAACGACTGCGGCGCATATCTTTTCCCCCATACAGGGGTCGGGCAGCGGAACGGCCGCGGCCGACCAGATCGCCGGGTGGCTCATCAGCTGCTCCTCGAGACCCTGGGCGGCAATCGTCTCGCCGCAACGGCAAATGACATCTTTGACCCGCCCGGTGACCACCAGGTAGCCGTCGTCCCTCAGGCGCACCAGGTCGCCGCTGCGGTAGAACCCGTCGGGATCAAAGCAGCGCTCATTGTCGCGCTCGGCACCGAAATAGCCATTGAAGGTGTACGGACCGCGCACCAGCAGTTCGCCCTCTGCGCCGGGCGCCACCGGACGGCCTTCGGTGTCGACGACACGCAGCTCGTCGGCCGCGCAGAGCGGCCGTCCCTGCGTGTGCTCGAGCAGCTCCGGGGGATCGTCGAGCCGGGTGTAGTTCAGCAGCCCTTCGGCCATCCCGAACACCTGCTGTAGGCCCGGGGTCAGCGCGTCGCGCACCCGGCGCGCCTCCTCGGGCTCCAGCTTGGCCCCGCCAACCTGCAAGAGCCGCAGCGACTTGGGTGTCACCGGTTCCCAATCGCACGCCCGTGCCCACAGCTTGGCCAGCGCGGGCACGAGCGCGGTGACGGTGACACCATGGCGCTCGATCGTGGCGAAGGCGGCCTCCGGGCTTGGATCAGTACCGAAAACGATTGTGGCGCAGGTAGTCATCGCGCCGAGGATGCCGGGACATGCCAGCGGGAAGTTGTGCGCCGCCGGCAACGACACAAGGTACACGTCGTCGCACGTCAGACGGCACAGCTCGGCGCTCGCGGTGGCGTTGTAGACGTAGTCATCGTGCGTACGGGGGATCAGTTTCGGCGCGCCGGTGGTGCCACCCGACACGAGCAGCAACGCGGGCGACGCGGTGTCGCCCCCCATCTCGGGCACGTCACCGGCGGGCAGGTCTGACCAGGACATGAAGGGGCCGGGTTCCCCGTCGACGATGACGTGGCGCAGCCTCGGATGCGCCGCCACCAACTGCTCGGCCATCGAGCGATAGTCGAAGCCGCTCGCCGTATCGGCGATGATCAACCCGACCGCGCCGCTGATCCGGGCGAAGTGACTCAATTCGGCCAATCGATGCCCGGGCAGGCACATCACGGGGATGGCTCCAGCGCGCAGCAGCCCGAACAGCGCGACGGCGAACCGGCACGAATTGGGCAGCTGCAGGAGCACTCGGTCAGCCGGTGCGATCCCGAGCGAGGCGAACCCAGCGGCCGCTCGGTCGACGAGTTTGTCCAGTTCGGAGTACGTATAGCTGCCGAGAGCATCGACGACCCCAACCCGCTGCGGCGACCTCGTTGCGGCCCGGCGGAGCAAGGAATCGAGCCTGCGGCCCGTCCAGTAGCCGGCCGCCCGGTACGCAGCCGCGCGGTGCGGCGGAAAGGGAATGAAGCCGTCCGGCGCCGTGGTTTCGGGCGGTCGGGGAGGGATAACAGGCAACTCGTCAGCTCCCTCGGGGCGGGCGTGTTCTGCCGTTCGAATATAGGGTAGCGTACACCAAGTTAGGGCAGCCTGGGCTAAGCTGACCGTCGGAGGTGGGGTTGTGGGTGGCGCATCATTCGCCGGCGTGCCGGCGAACCGGCAATGCCGCGATTGTCCCCACCAACGTCCCCGGTTTCGCGCGCTGTTGGCCGGTGCGCCATGAGCGGCACGCTGGCGATCGTGGGGGCCGGGGCCAAGGCGGTGGCTGTGGCCGCGAAGGCGGCGGTGCTGCGCGAGATGGGCGTCGAGGTGGCCGACGTCGTGGCGGTCGAACGCGCCGGCGTGGCAGCCAACTGGCGGTCCGGCGGCGGTTGGACGGACGGTCGGCAACGGTTGGGCACCAGCCCGGAAAAGGACGTCGGCTTCCCGTACCGGTCGGCGCTGGTTCCGGGCCGCGACACCGAACTCGACGAGCGGATGATGCGGTTCAGCTGGCAGTCGTATCTCGTTGCGACGGACCAATTCGTGGGCTGGATAGACCGGGGGAGGCCGGCGCCGACCCACGATACGTGGGCTGGGTATTTGGGCTGGGTTGCCGACGTGGTGGGGCTGAAAGTCGTTCGCGGCGAGGTGATTCAGATCTCGGTCGACGGGTCCGCGTGGGTGCTGCACACCCGCGAGTCGAGCTTGTCGGCCGACGCGGTCATGATGACCGGTCCCGGTCAGCCCGAGCGGTCCGTGCTTTCCGGTGAGCCTCGGGTGTTGTCGATCGCGCAGTTCTGGCAGCGCGCCGCGCAACACGAGCGGATCGTCGCCGAAAATGTTGCGGTGATCGGCGGCGGGGAGACCGCGGCGTCGATACTCAACGAGTTATTCCATCACCGGGTTTCGGCGATCACGGCGATCTCACCGCAAGCAACCCTGTTCACCCGGGGCGAGGGTTTCTTCGAGAACTCGCTGTTTTCCGATCCCACGGGCTGGCGCAGCCTCACGCCAGCCGAACGGCGCGACTGCATCGCCCGGACCGACCGCGGAGTCTTCTCCGCGCGGGTTCAGGAGTCATTACTTGCCGACGAGCGGATCAAGCATTTACGCGGACGCGTCGTTCGCGTCGTCAACCGCGACACCCGAATCTGGATCACGGTCTGCACCGACAACTGTGGTAAGCCCTTTGAGACCCTGCATCGCTTTGACCTCGTCATCGACGGATCCGGCGCGGACCCGCTGTGGTTCCTGCCGCTATTGAGCCCGGCCGCCGTGGACCTGCTGGAGCTGGGCGTGGGTGGACCCCTGACGAGCGAGCGACTGGAAGAGGCGATCGGCCACGACTTGGCGGTGGCCGGGGTCAGCCCGAAACTGATCCTGCCCAATCTGTCCGGTGTCAACGAGGGCCCCGGATTTCCGAATCTGAGCTGCCTGGGGCTGCTTTCTGACCGCGTGCTTGGCGCCGGCATCGATGATCTGCCAATGGGGACCAATCCGCCAATGGGGAGAAGCGGTGAGTATCAATCCGTTTGACGACGATAATGGCACGTTCTACGTCCTGGCCAATGACGAGGAACAGCACAGCCTATGGCCGGCATTCGCCGACGTGCCGGCGGGCTGGCGCGTGGTGTTTGGCGAAGACACCCGCGCGAATTGCCTTTCATACGTCGAGAAGAACTGGACCGATATGCGGCCGAGGTCCCTGCGCGAAGCGATGGCCTCCGAGTAATCACATCTGCCACATGAATCCCGGGTCAAGCTACACATATTTGCCCACCTCATAGCGACAAGCTAAGGCACGCAGGCGATTTGCCGCTCGCCCCCGACCCGCGGAGACTCAACCAGATTCGCTTGGTCGTGGCGAAGCTCACCTCACCTCCAACTGGGCCAGAACATCGGAAATGGATGCCCCGCCGAGGAGATCGGCGACCTCGAGGTCGTGATTGAACTCGATCTTGACGCGACGCCGTAGCTCGAGTGCCTGCAACGAGTCCAGGCCGATCGCGACCATGGGCGCTTCCGTGTCGATCGCTTCGGCGCGATCCACACCGATGGCCTCGGCCAGCAGGTGTATCAACCGCCGCGGGAGCGACGCCTGATCGGCGAGGGCGCGGGTTTCGACGACAGGCGAGGTCAGCCGTGACACCAACGGGCCGTAGCCGAGGGTTTGCAGAATCGGTCGTGCACGATCGAAGTCGAAGGCCAAGACGATGGCATTTCGACGAAACCGGGTCATCCCCACGGCGATTGCATCGGCGGGCGCCATGGGAAGCACACCGATGCCGGCCAGCTGCGCCACGCTGTCGGCATCGAGGTCAAAGTGAACGGTCCATTGGCCCCACTGCACGGAAACACAGTCCAGGCCCTCGGCTCGGAGCCGGTGCGCCATGGCGTCGAGCATTCGGTTGGCCGCCGCGTAGACGACCTGGCCGCGACCGCCGATCGTTGCTCTCGCCGAGGAGCACAGAACGACGCGACAGTCGTCGGTCCGGGGAAATGTTGTCAGGACCCGCCAGATGCCGACAACCTTGGCCCGCAACGCCTGCTCGACCTTCTCGGCGGTTATGTGCTCTAGCGTGATCGCCGAATAGTGCACGGCGGCATGGATGATCAGATCCGCGGGTGTGTCTTGGCTTTCGGCGGCCAGTTGCGATACCGCGGCTTGGTCGCCCACGTCGCACTTGGTGACATGGATTTGCGTCGGAGTGGCCGAACGGATCCGTTGCAGTCGATCGGCTATTGCAGCGGTCTCGCCCGACCTGCTGACCAGCGTGATTCGCCGCGCGCCGCGGCGTGCGAAGTGCTCGCAGAATTCGAGCCCGAGGTTTCCGGTTCCCCCGATGATCAGCACGTGCTCGGGGTGCACACTATCGGAGTCGACCACCCCGCCGTCGCCCTCGACGATCCGCTTGGCGTAGAGGCCGCCGTTGCGGAATGCCAGCTCCGGCTCGTCTCCCGTGTGCAGCGCGGCGAGTATCGCGTGTGCCGATTCTGCCGTCGTCGATCCCCCCGCCAGATCGAGATGGCGGAATCCCACACCCAGATGCTCGGCGCCCATGCTGCGAAAGCCCGCACTTGCGGCCGCATGGACCAGATCCGGCGGCGCATCGTCGGCAACCACCGCCTCACCGCCCACCGTCACCAGCCAGCAGTCGGTAACCGTTTCGGATATTCCCGGCCACCACGTGCGGTTCCCGAAGAACGTGGCGACCTCGGCCGCCGCGGCGGGGTCGTCCAGCTTCGGCGACGGCGGAAGCAATATGACCAGGGTGTTGAGATCGACTCCGGTCGTGTTGGTGTCGAGGCCGCGTTCGGCATCGATCACCCGAGCCGTCGCACCAACCTCCGCCGCGGCAACGCGTACGGCTGCGGCCAGGTCCGCGCAGTCGCCCGTGTGATCGACGATGCCGATCGCACGCGGTGGGATGAGTGAGCGCTGTGCCAGCCTGCTCCACTGCTCGACGAGAAGTCGTGCCGGTGTGGTTCTCGGGGCCTCAGCGGGATTCGCCGTGGTGGCAACAACTTGACCCGGGGCATCCTGATACGGCAACCACAGCCGGGTCTCGTGCATTCGCGCGTTGGGGAAATCGGTTAGCGGCAACGGGATTGGAGCGCCCGACTCGCTGCGCAGGCATTCCCAGGAATAGTCCAGGTCATGTACTGCCAGCCAAGCCAGATTGTGGGTGAACCGGTCGAGGCTGGTGGCCGTTCGGTCGGATGTGCCGACCACGATGGCCGCGGCGTCGCCGCCCAGGGCGGCGAGATTGTCTTGAATTGCCAACTGTAGCGCCGGGTGTTCGGCAAGCTCCACGAACGTGTCGACGTCGCGGGCCGCCGCGGCCGCGATCGCCTTGTCGAACCGGACGGTGTTGCGCAGGTTCCAGAACCAGTACTGGTCGACCGGCAGGTCTTGGGTGATGGGACCGCCGAGTGTGGCGCCGAGGCAGTCGATCTCCGTGTCGAGGAATTTCGGGTTCTGCAGCTGGCTGCGCGTGGTGGCACGCAGTTTGTCGGCGAACTCATTGATCAGGCTGGTGTGTGCGGGGTATTGGACGCGAATAACTCGGGCGAACGTGCCGCGCTCGGTGAACGTGTCCACGATGCCCCGCACCGTTTCGCGGTCACCGGAGATTCCCACCATGCTCGGCGAATTGACCACCGACAGTTGCGTCCAGCCCGAGCTTCGCGCCAGCACGTCCTCGCAGGTGTCGCGGTCGGCGGCGACGACCGCCATCGCGTAGTCACCGGAAGCGAACTCGTCGGCGGCACGCGCGCGAATCCCGACCACGGCGGCGGCATCCGTCAACGTGATCGCGCCGGATACATAGGCAGCGGCGATCTCGCCCTGGCTGTGCCCGATGGTGATGCTCGGTGCGATGCCGAATGAGCGCCACATCGCGGCCAGCCCAGCCATTTGGGTAAACAACGCGGGCTGAACGGTGGCCGCGCTATCGTCGGCCGAAAGATGTTCGTCGAGAAGGTAATCCAGCGGTGATCCGCCGAACTGCGCCTGGAATACCGCGGCGCAGCGATCCACCTCGGCCTGGAATGCGGGGACCGATTCGTAGAACAGCCGCCCCATCCCGGGGCGCTGGCCGCCCTGTCCGGGAAAGACATAGGCGACCCGGCGCGCGGCGGCTGGCGCGTTGGTGCGCACCAACGAAGGATGTTCGAGGCCGTCGGCAACCGCCCGCAGGGCGCCGACCAAGTCGTCGCGGTTGGCCACCATAGCCAGCGCGCGGTGCCGGCGGGCGATCCGTGTCCGGAACAGCATTTCGGCGATCCGGTCGGGCGCGACCTCGGGATGATCCACGGCATACGCAAGAAGGGCTGCCGCCTCGTCGCGCAACAGCTCAGGAGTATCAGCCGACAGCAGGACGGGGATGGCGCCGTTCGGCAGCCGGTAGCTAGGAGTCACAGTGCTCACTCGCGGGCATGGCGATGATTACGTGTGCGTTGGCGCCCCCGGCGCCGAACGAAGACACGGCGCCGTAGCGGAGGCCGTCTTTGGGTTGCCACTCGTGCACCTTCGTCGCCAGGCGCAGGCCCGTCAGATCCCAGTCCACCTTCTTGGTCGGGTTGTCCGAGAACAGAGTTGGCGGAATGTGACCATGCCGGCCGGCGAGCAGCAGCTTGATCAGGCCGAGGATTCCGGAAGCCGCTTGGGCATGTCCGGCGTTCGACTTCATCGAGCCCAGCAGCGCCTCGGAGCCCGCCGCCCCGTAGGTCTTGAAGAGCGCGAGCAATTCCACCGGGTCGCCCACTGGAGTCGCGGTGCCGTGTCCCTCGATCATGCCCACATCGACAGGATCGATTCCCGCCGCGTCGATCGTCTTGCGCATGAGCTGCTCTTGCGCGCGCACGCGCGGAACGAGGATCGGCTTGCCTTTGCCGTTGTGGTTGGTGCGGACGGCCAGGATGCGTCCGTAGATCCGGCGTCCGGATTGCCGAGCTCGCGATTCACGCTCGACGACAACCATCCCGGCGCCTTCACCCCAGACCGTGCCGCTGGCGTCGTCCGAATAGGCACGGCAATGCCCGTCGTCGGAAAGCGCATTGAGCCTTGCGAACTCGTAGAAAGCGGCGGGCGAACCCATGACACACACCGCGCCCGCGAGCGCCCAATCGCACTCGCCCGTCCGCACCGAGGTGGCGGCCAGTTGCAACGCGGTGAGCGAGGATGCGCACGCGGAATCGATGGCCATGGACGGACCGGTCAGCCCCAGGCAGTGCGAGATCCGGCCAGCGGCGCCCAGTTGTCCCATCCCGACCAGCCGGTGTCCGCTGTAGGCGTCGACCGTGGTCACGCGCGGGCCATACTCCGTCTGCGACATTCCGACGAAACAGCCGACGTCCGCTCCGTCGAGCGAGCCGGGGTTGATCCCGGCGTTCTCCAATGCCTTCCAGGCCACCCGCAACGCGACTCGTTGCTGGGGATGCATCGCGATGGCTTCGCGATGGGTGACGCCAAAGCGGGCAGGGTCGAACGTTCCCGCACCGTCCAGGAATCCGCCCGCGTCGCAAACCTGACCCCAGCCGTCCACCTGCGACAATGACAGAAGTTCGTCGATGGGCCAGCCGCGATCCCGCGGGAAGGGGGTGATCAGCTCCCGGGCTTCGGTGAGCGCCGACCACAAGGCGCCGGGGGTGTCGATTCCCCCCGGCGCCTCGACGGCCATTCCGGAAATGACGATCGGATCGATACCAGATCCGTTGTCGCTCAAGCTGTTTGCTCGCATCGTGCGCTCGACGCCAACAGCTCCGCGACAGCGTCGATGTGTGACCGCAAATAGAAATGCCCGCCGTCGAACATCGTCACCCTGACGGTGTCGGTGTGCCTACCCCACCCGTACAGATCGCCCAGCGTGATATACGGGTCCCGATCACCGCCCATCGCGTGAATCGGGGCCGCTACCTTGACGTCCTCGGCGCAGGAGTACGCGTCGAAGGCGTGGTAGTCGGCCTTGATCACCGGAAGCGCCAGCCTCATCAGCTCGCGGTCAGCGAACACATCCGTGTCGGTGCCCTCCAGCGCGGCGAGATGGTTGAGGATCTCCTCGTCATCGGTGGGATGAGGTGGTTTGGCCGCGGCGTTGCAGGGGGCAACCGCCGCGGAAACGTTGAGATGCCGCACATCGACTCCCTTGGCCTCCGCGATCCGGACGAACTCGAAGGCGACCAATGCCCCCATGCTGTGACCGAACACGACGATCGGAACCCCGCGATTGTGCTCCGAGGTCGCGAAGTCGTCGAAGGCTCCCGCCGCGATCTCGGGGAGCGAGTCGGGCGAGGCTTCAGAGGCGCGGTCTTGGCGTCCCGGGTACTGGAAAATGATGACCTGGAATTTCGTGCTGAGTATCTTCGAGAACTCGCGGTAGGCCGACGCGCCGGCTCCGGCATGCGGAAAAACCAGCAGCGGAAGACTCTCGGGCGAATCCGGCTCGTGGAACTGCCTGATCCACCCCAGTGTGCGCGGCATTCACCACTACCTTTCGCTTACCGGACAGCCGCAGAACCCATGCAACTTAGCGAAGGCTAACATAAGCTCCGGACTGCGTGGCCGGTACCCGCGCGAGCGGACCAATCACCAGTCCGGTCCTCGCCGAGGTGAACAGTTAGAGGGGCTCGTTGATGCGCATCGTGTCGTTCGGCTTCCAGACCTGGGGGTGCAAGACCCTGCAGGCCCTGATCGATCTGGATCACGAGGTCGTGCTCGCGGTGACCCACCCGGCCAGTGAGCAGTCCTACAAGGCGATCTTCTCGGAGTCGGTCGAGAAACTCGCGACCGAGCACGGCATCCCGGTCCATCTCACCGACCGCGTTGACGCCCAGACCATCGACATGGTCAAGCGCGCCGAACCCGATGTCATCGTCGTCAACAGCTGGTACACCTGGATGCCGCCGGAGCTGTACAACCTGCCCCCGCACGGCACGTTGAACCTGCACGATTCGCTGCTGCCGAAGTTCACCGGATTCTCCCCGGTCCTGTGGGCATTGATCAGCGGCGAGTCCGAGTTCGGGTTGACGATTCATCGGATGGACGACGGCCTCGACACCGGGGACATCCTGATCCAGCATTCGCTGCCCATCGGGCCCACCGATACCGGCACCGACCTGGTATTGCGGGGCATGGATCTGATTCCGGGCGCGCTGGCCGAAGCGCTGAGCGCGTTGGAGTCGCAGACCGCCGTCTGGCGACCACAGAACAAAGCCGAACGGACGTACTTCCACAAGCGTTCCGAGCGGGACAGCTTGATCGACTGGAGCTGGCCCGCCGAGGATCTCGAGCGGTTCGTGCGTGCGTTGTCCGACCCATATCCTCGCCCATTCACCTTCTACCGGGGTGACCGGATCGAGGTGCTCGAGGCGCGGGTTTCCGAGGCCAGGTACGGCGGTACGCCCGGCCGTGTGATCGTGCAGGAGGGCGGCGGCGCGGTGGTGTCCGGACCCGACGCGTTTCGCGGCCGAAACCGCGCCTTGGTGATCACTCGCGTTCGGGCCGCGGGCGGAGTCGAGCGTAACGGGGACGAATTCTTCAGGGGCGGCGGCTATCTCGCAAGCCATACGTTTCCGGCGAACTGAATTTCAGGAGTGGGGCGAGCCATGACAGACGACGTCAAGACGGCACAGGAACGTCGCCGGGAACTGCTGCGCAGCCGGATCCGCGAAAGCGGCATGGCGGCAACGGAATCCGCCGAACAGGCAGCCATCTGCGCCGGAGAACGTTACCCCTTGTCGACCGGCCAGCGCCGGATGTGGTTTCTGCAAACCATGGACCCAGACGACGTGACGCTGAACATCTGCGTTGCCTATCGACTGACGGGTGCGGTGGACGAGGCCCGCTTGCGCGCCGCGTTCGATGCTGTCGTTGCACGCCATGCCATTTTGCGCACCACCTACGGCGTGGACACCGAGGGCGAGCCGTATCAGGTATTTTCCGACGACGCCCAGATCAGTTGGCGAACAGGCGACCTGACTCATCTCCCCGAGGAGGACCGGGAGGCGCGGATCGGGGCCTTGGCGCGAGACGAGTTTGGCTCGCCGTTCGATCTCACCAACGAGTTGCCGCTGCGGATAGCCCTGATCCGGACCGGCACAAACGAATTCGTCCTGCTTCTTGTCGTGCACCACATCTGTTGGGATGACGATTCCTGGGCGGTCTTCTTCTGTGATCTCAGCGCTGCCTACAACTGTCGCCAACCGGGTCGGCCCGCACCACAGTTCGTCGCGGTCGAGGTGCTCGAGACACCAGGGGAACCCGGCATCGCTGACCTCGGCTACTGGGCTGACACGTTGCGGCCGTCACCCGAACCGCTGCCGCTTCCGGGCCTCGCCCCCGCGCGCCCGTCCAGGCGGGCGCGGCGTCGAACTCGGGCGCTGCCCGCCGATCTGTTCGGCCGGGTCGAGGACTTCGCCCGAAAACGCTCCGCGACACCCTTCATGGTGTTGCTGGCGGCCTTCGGTGTGCTGGTGCGTCGCTACACCGGCGCGGAAGATTTCTTGGTCTCCGTGCCGGTCGCTCAGCGCAGGGCAACGGCCGAGGGCGCCATCGGCTATTTCGGCAACACCCTGCTGCTGCGGATCGCCGCGCGATCCACTGACACGTTCACCTCGGTCGTCGACGCGGTGCGCGAAACCTGTCTGGACGGCTTCGCCCATCAGTCGGTCGGCATCGACCGGGTGGTTCGCGAAGTAAACCCGGAGCGCATGGGACACGATGGCATGGACCAGCTGGTCCGACTGGGGTTCAGCATGCGCAAGGGCGCAAGTGAATTCGCGTTGGACGGCGTCGCCGTGCGTCGGCTCGAACTGGGCGCCGTGGCCGCGCACCTTCCGCTTGCCCTTGCGATCGAGCTCGACCCGGAAGGCGTGCTCGCCGAGTTCGAGTACCAGACCGAT
Organism: Mycobacterium lacus; assembly: GCF_010731535.1. Taxonomy (NCBI): domain Bacteria; kingdom Bacillati; phylum Actinomycetota; class Actinomycetes; order Mycobacteriales; family Mycobacteriaceae; genus Mycobacterium; species Mycobacterium lacus. The sequence goes on along the minus strand of NZ_AP022581.1, from coordinate 2,614,264 downwards.
GCGCTGAGTTCCGCACTCGTCGGCCAAATGCTGGTTCATTACATTCAGCTGTTGGACAACGCGCTGAGCGCGCCCGAACACCGCGTCACCGGCCTGGATATGCTCGGCGCCGGTGAGCGGGCCGCCGTGCTGGCGCAGTCGCATGGCGAAGTCGTCGCGACGCCCGCCACCACGATGGTCGCCGTGCTGGAGAAGGCCGCCGCCACCTCGCCGGACGCGGTCGCGCTCGTTTCCGACGAGGCAGAGCTGAGCTATGCCGAACTGCATCGGCGCGCGAACCGGCTGGCGCGCTGGCTGATCGGGCAGGGTTTCGGGGCGCAGGACGACGAAGCCATCATCGGCCTGCGCATGACCACGTCGATCGAGTTCATCGTCGCCATGCTCGCCGTGCTGAAAGCCGGTGCGGCCTACCTGCCGATCGATCCAGCCTACCCCGACGAACGCATCGACTATCTCGTCGGCGACGCCCGCCCCCAGATGGTCATCGGGCCACCCGAACTCCACGCCGCCGAGCGCGCCGCCGCGCGGCTCTCGGACGCCACGCTAACCGACGCCGACCGGCCGCGCCCGTTGCGTCCCGACCACCTGGCTTATGTTATCTACACCTCCGGCTCCACCGGCCAACCCAAGGGCGTGGCGGTCTCGCATCGCGCGATCGCCGAGCACGTGGACGGTTTCATTGCCGAGTGGAGCATGACCGCCGAGGACCGGTTGCTGCAGTCGTCCTCGGTGAGCTTCGATGCTTCACTGCTGGACATCTTCGTCACGTTGTCGCTTGGCGCACAGCTCATCGTGCCCAGGCCGGAGGCGTTCGGCGACGTCGGATACGTCGCGGACCTGATCGGCCGCCGCGGCGTCACCGTGCTGCACATGGTGCCCTCCATGCTGAGCACCCTGCTGATGTTGCCGCACGTCAAACAATGGCGGGCGTTGCGTCACGTGCCGGTGGGCGGGGAGGCATTGCCCGGTGAGGTAGCCGACCGATTCGCCAGCTATTTCGACGCGGAGTTGCGCAACCACTACGGCCCGACCGAGGCTGTCGTCTGCTCGACACACAAGCTGGTGGAGGGGTCGTATGGCGCGCGCGTGGTGCCGATTGGCGTGCCGAACCGCAACGTCTACGCCTACGTGCTCGACGAGGAGTTGCAGCCGGTGCCCGCCGAGGTGATCGGGGAGCTGTACCTTGGCGGCGTTCAGTTGGCGCGCGGGTATCTGGGCCGCCCGGGCCTCACCGCGCAGCGGTTCGTCGCCGACCCGTTCAACCCCGGTATGCGGCTCTATCGCACGGGAGATCTGGTCCGCCGCAACATCTCCGGTGATCTGGAATTCATCGGCCGGGCCGACGAGCAGGTCAAGATCCGTGGCTTCCGTATCGAGCTAGGCGAGGTCGAGTCCGCGGTCGCGACGCATCCAGCCGTCCGGCACTGCCTCGTCGTCGCGGAGGACGCCGAGGCCGGGCCCACGCTCGCCGCATACCTGGTGCCCGTGGTTGACTCGGCTGACTTAGATCTCGACGAGATACGCTCGCATGCCGCGTCGGTGCTGCCGGAATACATGGTGCCCAGCGCGTTTGCCGTGATCCCCGAGATCCCGCTGACCGTGAGCGGCAAGCTGGACAAGCGGGCACTGCCCGCGCCCACCCCTGTCGCGGCGCGCCGTTACCGTGAGCCGGCGACGGCCACCGAGCGCCGGATGTGCTCGATCTTCGCCCGGTTGTTCGGCTGGGAGCGAGTCGGTGCGCAGGACTCGTTCTTCGGGCTTGGTGGCCACTCACTGCTGGCGGCTCGCCTGGTCGCACAGATCCGTGCCGAATTCGGTGTCGAGCTGAGCGTCCGCGCCGTGTTCGATACCCCGACGCCGGCCGGATTGGCGGCACAACTGCTCGAGCGGTTCCGCGCCGAGTTCGGTATCGACCTTGACGAGCTGGATGCCGAGAAGACTTCCGACGACGCAACACCGCTGGCGCGGTCGAGCCGTCCGGAGCTCGTCGAATCGGTGAGGCCGCAACGGCTGCCGTTGTCCTACTCTCAGCTCGCCGCGTGGTTTCAATACCGGATCGAAGGCGCGCGGGACGGCTTCAACATACCCTTTGCGCTTCGTTTCGACGGTCCGCTGGACACCGTCGCCCTCGCGGCGGCGCTCAACGACGTCGTGGCCCGTCACGAGCCGCTGCGCACGAACTTCGATGAGCACGAAGGCGTGCCATACCAAGTCGTGCACCCGAGCCTTCAGGTGGAACTACCGGTCGCAACGATCGACGCCGACGACCTCGACCGGACGGTGGCCGAGCTGCGTCGGCATGTGTTTACGCCGGAATCCGGGCCGCTCATCAAGGCAACCCTGTTGGCGCTGGGCCCGGATACTCGAAATGCGCACGTGCTGTTCGTGATCGTGCACCACATCGTGAGCGATCAGGTGTCGCTCGGCATCCTCTTCGACGACCTCGTCATCGCGTATCGCGCCCGGGTGAGAGGTAAGGCGCCGCGGTGGGCCACCCTGCCGATCCAGTTCGCGGATTACGCACTGTGGCAACGAAACGCATTGGATTCCGACTGGGGACGCGCCGAGCTGAGGTATTGGTGTGCGGCGTTGGCCGGACTGCCCGACGAGATCTCCGTCGCGCCCGACCGCCCGCGTCCGCCGGCGCTCGGGAAGCGCGGTGTGATGGCGAGTTTCACGGTGTCCGCGGCCCGCCGGACGGCCCTGACGCAGCTCGCCGAGCACAATGGCGCCACCGAGTTCATGGTCTATCAGGCCGTCCTTGCGGTGTTGCTGCACAAGCTCGGCGGCGGCACCGACATCGCACTCGGCAGCCCGGTCGCGTCGCGGGTCGAATCGAGGACCGCGAGCCTCATCGGCCTGTTCGCCAACATGGTGGTGCTGCGCAACGACCTGTCCGGCGATCCGAGTCCGCGAACCATGCTCGCCCGTAGCCGCGACACGGTGCTCGATGCGTTCGCACACCAGGAGCTGCCCATCGAACGCCTGGTCGAGGCACTCAACCCGGCGCGCTCGCTGTCCCGGAACCCGTTGTTCCAGAGCATGATCCACTTTCGCGGTGCGGACCGTGCGCTGACGCCACGCGACCTCACCGGCACCGGCGAAACCACCGTCGTCGTACTTTCGCTGGACTTCGAGGTCTCGCTGGTGGATCTGGACGTGGGGATGACGGTGACCGCGGACGGCGAACTCGACGTGCGGGTCGTCGGCAATGCCGATCTCTACGAGGAAGCGACCGTTGCGCTTATCGCCGATGCCCTCAATGCCGCGCTCGACGCGTTCGCGACCACACCGGACCGTCCGGTATCCACCTTGGAGTTGCTGCCGGCAGCCGACCTGGAGAAGCTGCTCGCTGGGCCGGCCCCACCCGTCGCCGCGCCGCCGGAGCCGATCACCGGCGGTTCGGTGGAAACCGAACGGGTCCTGATCGCCTTGCTGGAAGAGTTGCTCGACATCACCGGCGTCGACCGGGGCGACAACTTCTTCGCTCTGGGCGGCGACAGCATCATCTCCATCAAGTGGTCGGCGCTGGCCACCGCACGGGGACTGGCTTTCACCCCGGCAATGGTGTTCGAGCACATGACCATCGCCGAGCTGGCCGCGGCGGTCGATGCGGCCGCCGATCAACCTGCGGCCGAGGCGGATTCGGTGCCCGCGCCGCAGTACTCGCCGATGAGCGCATCGGGCCTGAGTCCCGAAGCGTTGGCCGAGCTCACCGCGTCCTGGCTCAAGCAGCCGTAATCGCAGTCATGAGCACAGCTCCGCCACAGATCGAGGACGTCCTCGCGCTCAGCCCCCTGCAGGAAGGGCTGTTTGCCTTGTACCGGCTGGCCGAAGGCGGCATCGACGTCTACAGCATGCAGTTCGTGATAGACATCGATGGACCGGTTGATGTCGAGCTGCTCCGTCGCAGCGCTCAAGCCACGCTGGACCGGCACCCGAATCTGCGTGCCGCCTTCTGGGATCGTGATGTACCAAAGCCGGTGCAGATCCTACCCGCCCAGGCCGAACTGCCGTGGTACGAACGGGTAGCGCTGCCAACGGAATTCGACGCCATCGCGCGATCGGAACGACGCCGCCCGTTCGACCTAGGTCGTGGGCCGGCGCTGCGTGTCGTCCTGCTCACTGTTCCCGGTGAGGCCAGCCGTCGGATGATTTTCACCGCACACCACATTCTGGTGGACGGCTGGGGGCTTGCCGTGTTCTTCAGCGAATTGCTCGCCGTGTATCGGTCGGGGGGAACGACCGACGGGCTAGCCACCCCGCGTCCCTATCGGGACTACATCGTCTGGCTCGCCCGGCAGGACAGGGCGGCCGCGCTCGCTCAATGGACCGAGTATCTGCAGGGTTCGTCCGGACCGCTCATGGTGGCAACTGGCCCGGCAATGGGTGCCGGCGTGCCGGAGAAGACGAAACTACTGTTGCCCGAGGCCGATACGGCACGACTGCGAGAGTGGGCGGGTCGTAGCCGCCTGACGCTTGGTACCGCGGTTCTTTTTGCCTGGGCCGTCGTGCTGGGCAGGCTCACCGACCGTCGCGACGTCGTCTTCGGCACCATCGTGTCCGGCCGTCCCGAGAGCTTGCCCGGCGTGCAGACCATGGTCGGACTGTTCATCAACGTCGTGCCGGTTGTGCACCGGGTGAGCAGCACCGACTCGGTGGTCGAGCAGTGTGCCCGGCTGCAGCGCGAATCGTCGGCGATGCGCGACATCGGTTATCTCAGCCTGTCGGAAATCCAACGCGAACACGGCCGCGGAGCCCTGTTTGATTCCCTGTTCGTCTTCGAGAACGCACCGATAGAGGACGCCATCCGCACCGTAAGCACACCCGACGGCGCTCGCTTCCGCCCGGTGGAGATGGAAAGTCTGACGCACTACCCGTTGACGGTTGTCTCACACATGAGCGGCGATGAGTTGGTCGTGCTGGTCGAGGCGATTCGGGAAGCGCTGCCGCATCTTCGGCCCTCGGAGATCGGCGAACGGTTGGCCAGCGTGCTGCGTCAACTCCCCGACATCGGCGACGACACCCCCGATGCGCTGGACGTTCTCACCGCGGCGGAGCGCGCCGAGGTCGATGCCCTGCCGACGCCGTCGGCTCCCACCCCGCGCACGACGGTGTGGGAGATGTTCGAGCGGCAGGCCCGCGCCACACCGGATGCCGTCGCGCTGACCGCCGGTGGGGGTGAGCGCTATTCCTATGCCGCATTGCATGCCGAGGCAAGCCGGCTGGCGGGGGAGCTGGCCGAATGGGGCGCGGGTCCCGAAGCGGTCGTCGCGCTGGTGTTGCCACGCTCGACCCGATCCATTCTCGCCATCTTGGCCGTGCTCGCCGCCGGTGGCGCCTATCTGCCGGTTGATGTCACGCTTCCGCGCGCACGGATTGAATCGATTCTGCGCCAAGCCAACCCGGTGCTCGCAATCACCGAGGCTGGTTGTTCAAAGCTGGTCGACGCTACGATTCCCACGTTGGCCCTCGACAATCCCGCGGTGGCCGAGCGCATTTCGCGGCGTGCTGCCGCCGCTCCGGTGGTTCACCGCCATCCCGAACACTGCGCCTATGTCATCTTCACGTCCGGTTCGACCGGCGAACCCAAGGGGGTCATCGGCACCAATGCCGCGTTACTCAGTTACTTCGCCGACCACCGCGAGCGCGTCTACCGCGGGGCCACCAGGCGGCTAGGACGCCGGCTGCGTATCGCACACGCCTGGTCGTTGAGCTTCGACGCGTCGTGGCAGCCCATGGTCGGCCTGCTGGACGGTCATGGGATCCATCTGTTCGACGCCGACGAGATGCGCGACGCGGATCGGTTGGTGAAAGGCATTGCCGCGTACCGGATCGACATGATCGACACCACCCCGTCGATGTTTGGACAACTGTGTGCCGCTGGATTGCTGGATCACCATCTTTCGGTGTTGGCCCTGGGCGGGGAGGCGATCGACATCGCGCTGTGGGAGCGGTTGCGTGAGCTGTCCGCGCCCCCGGCCCGCAATGCCGTCTACAACTGCTATGGGCCCACAGAAGCGACGGTCGAGGCGGTGGTGGCACCCGTCATCGCTTACCAGTCACCGACCATCGGCACCGCCAACGCTGGAAGCTTCGCTTATGTCCTGGATTCGGCGCTGCGGATGGTGCCCAACGGCGTGGTGGGTGAGCTTTACCTGTCGGGCGCGCAGCTGGCCCGTGGCTATGTCGGCAGGTCCGCAATGACCGCTACTCGCTTCGTCGCGGATCCGCTCCGTCCGGGCCAGCGCATGTACCGCACCGGAGACCTCGTGCGTCGCCTACCGCACGGCGGCTACGCCTACGTCGGACGCGGCGACACCCAGGTCAAGATTCGCGGCTACCGCGTCGAGATCGGCGAGGTCGAGGCCGCACTGCGTGGCCAGCCCGAGGTGCACGATGCGGCCGTTTCGGTGCAGCGTCGCGAGGGTGGTGCCAGCCTGGTGGGCTTCGTTGTGTGGCAACCGAATGCGGATGCCGATCCGGTGCGGCTGCGGGTCGCGCTGACCGGGCGCCTGCCCGCGTACATGATTCCGGCCCGGATCGTGGCATTGCCTCAGCTGCCGGTGAACGCCAACGGCAAGCTGGATACCCATGCATTGGACCGGCTGGCCCAGAACGCGCTCGCGCATGTCTCGGGTGGTGGCGCGGCGTCGGCGTCCACCCATACCGAGCGGCTGCTGTGTGAGGCATTCGACGAGCAATTCGACGGCATGGTGCCGCATATCGACGACGACTTCTTCTCGTTCGGGTTGGACAGCATTGTGGCGATCTCGTTGGTCCACAAGGCCCGACGGCGCGGTCTGGCGCTGAGTCCCCGAATGGTGTTCGCCGCCCCGACAATTCGTCAACTCGCGGCCACGATCGATGCGGCGGCCGGCTCGGATCCGGCTGGCGAGCGTGCCGAATACGGTGAGGTGCTGCCGCTGCCGATGGTGTCCTGGCTTTACGAGTACGGGCACTATCGCCGGTTCACCCATACCGTTCTGCTCCGATTGCCTCCTGAAATCGATAGCCCGTCAATCGAGTTGATGCTGCAGATGTTGCTCGATGGGCACGACACCCTGCGATCGATCCTGACGGACACGCCCGAGGGGCCTCGGCTGGCTACCCGTGCACCCGGTGCGGTCCGTGCCGCGGACCTGCTTGACCGCGTTCAGCTACCGAATTCGACCGATGCGGAACTGAGGTCGGCCATAACACGTTCCGCACGTGAGGCCAACGACGAGATCGACCCCCACGCGGGTGTGATGCTGCGAGCGGTATGGTTCTCCCGCGCCGAGCGTGATCAGGTGCTGCTGATCGCCGCGCACCACTTGGCGGTGGATGTGGTGTCCTGGCACATCATGCTGGGCGATATCGCGGAGGCGTGGCGCGCGGTGAAATCGGGTGCGGCACCGAAGACGCTGCCGGAGTTCACTTCCTACCGCCGGTGGTCGGAACTGATGTGGGAGCGGGCCGGCACGCCGGAGGTGGGGACCCAGCGCGACTACTGGATCGCGCAGGTCCGCGATCCCGACCCCGCGTTGGGCAGGCGGCATCCGGACCCGACCCGGGATACCTGGTCCACGTTGCGAGTCGCCCCGGTCCTCACCCCGGCTGCGGTCACCGAGCAAGTGCTGGCCACTCTCACCAGAGATCAGGGAATGCGCGAATTTCTGCTGGCCGCAACCACGATGGCCATTGCCAGTTGGCGCCGTGTCCGGGCGCAGGATCCGGCTTTGGGCACGCTAGTAGCCCTCGAGGGCCATGGGCGCGCCGACGCGATGCTGGACGCCGACACCACGAACACCGTCGGCTGGTTCACCACTGCCTTTCCGGTGCGGCTTGGCGTGGGTGCGGATGTTGTGGATGTCGAGCGGGCCGAGGACGATCCGGCGGCGGCTCGGGCGTTGCTCGGCTCGGTCGCCACCCAACTTCGCGGCATCCCCAATGAGGGTTTGGACTATGGTCTGCTTCGTTACGTCGAACGCATCCCCGAGTTGCAGCGGGGTGCCGAACCGCAGATTCAGTTCAGCTATCTGGGACGGATGGACCTCAGCGGCGTGACCGATCACCCGTGGTCCCTGCTCACGGGGCCATATATCGATGCTCTTCCGATTGATCCCGAGCCGGATCTGCCACTGCGTTTCGCCCTGAACATCAGTGTGCTTGTGGGTGCGACGGCCGAGGGCACGCAACTGCTCACCAACTGGCGCTACAGCGACGCCCTGTTCGCGCCGTCGGATATCGGCCGTATGACGCAGTTCTGGGAGCGCGGCATCGTGGCGCTGCTGAGGGGGCTGACATGATCAGCAAGGAAGAGATCAGGGCCACGGTTGCCGCCCAACTCGGCTGCCCGGCCGCGGACATAACCGACCACGACGATCTGATCCAGTTGGGCCTGAACTCGATCCGCATGATGGCGCTGTCGGGCGGTTGGCGTAAACGGGGTGTCGACGTCACCTTTGCCCAACTAGCCGCCGCCCCGACGGTCGATTCCTGGCACGGCCTGCTTCGTGGTAAACCGACGCGAAGCGCCGCAGAGCCAGTCACAGACCAGCCCACCGATTCCGAAGATTCACCGTTCCCCTTGGCCGCCATGCAGCACGCGTATTGGATCGGCCGCTCCGACGAGCAAGCGCTTGGCGGTGTGGCGGCGCATCTCTACGTCGAATTCGACGGCGGACAACTGGATCCCGTGCGTCTGGAGCGCGCCGTGTCCAACCTCGTCGCGGCGCATCCGATGCTTCGCACCCAATTCCTCGCCGACGGGACCCAGCAAACGATGGCCCGCCCGGGTGGGCCGGTGTTCAATGTCGTCGATCTCCGCGGACAGAGCCCGGCGAAGGTCAAGTCCGCACTGGTGGACTTGCGTGACCGTAAAACCCACCAGCGCCTGGCAATTGAAGACGGCCAAGTCATCGACATCACCCTGACTTTGCATGACGAGGACCGCGGGCGGCTGCATCTGGACGTCGACATGCTGGCGGGCGACGCGATGAGCTACCGTGTGCTGGTTTCGGACCTGGCCGAGTTGTACCGGGGGGCGACGCTGCCCGAACTCGGGTACAGCTACCGCCGCTATCGCACGGAGCACCAGGAAGACCGCGCCGCGCGGGAACGAGACCGCCACTGGTGGCAGCAGCGGCTCCCCGCGATGCCCGGTGCGCCCGAACTGCCGACCGTCCCGGTCGGCGAACGTACGGCACCACACCGCACCGTCCGCTACGACCACTGGTTGGCCCCGGACGCCAAACAGCGGCTGGTGGCCGGCGCCCACGCACGCGGTGTCACGCCGGCGATGGCGTTGGCGGCGGTCTTCGCCGACGCCGTCGGCGGCTGGTCGGCAGATGGCCGGTTTTTGCTGAATGTGCCGTTGTTTCACCGTGAACCGGTGCACCCGGACATCGATCGGGTGGTGGGAGACTTCACCTCGTCGATCATGCTCGAGGTCGACGTCACCGAAAACGCGTCGGTGGCCGACCGGGCCCGCGCAATTCAGCGCAGCATGTATGAAAGTGGTTCGCACGCGGCCTATTCCGGCCTCGATGTCCTGCGTGACCTGGGCAGACACCGCGGCGAGCCGGTGCTGGCGCCGGTGGTGTTCACCAGCGCGCTCGATCTAGGTGAGCTGTTCGCGGACCACGTCATCGAAACCTTTGGTGAGCCAGTGTGGATCATCTCGCAGGGACCCCAAGTGTTGCTGGACGCACAGGTCACCGAGGTGCGGGGAGGGTTGCTGCTCAATTGGGACGTCCGCGCGTCGGCGTTCCCGGACGGCCTGATCGACGCGATGTTCGCCGCCTTTACCGAAACGGTTGACCGGCTCGCCGAGGACGACGCCGGCTGGGACGCCGAGGCGCCGGTTCGTTTGCCAAGCGCACAGGCGGAGCTACGCGCGGCGATCAACGCGACTGACGGTCCGGTCAGCGGGAGGCGGCTGCATCAGGGCTTTTTCGAGCACGCCGAGGCGAATCCGGACGCGCCGGCCGTGCTGTGGGGTATCGGTGACGATGAGGGCGCATGGAACTACCGCGAACTGGCGAAGCGGGCGCTTGCGGTCGCGGGGGCTCTGCGCGCTCAGGGCGTGGATGCCGGTGACGCCGTCGCCGTCCAATTGCCCAAGGGACCCGATCAAGTCCTGGCGGTGCTCGGGGTGCTCGCCGCCGGCGCAACGTACGTGCCGATCGGATCCGATCAGCCGGATGCGCGGCGCGCCAAGATTATTCAGGGCGCTGAGGCCGTCGCGGCGCTCACCGTCGATGGCGCCGGAACCGGCCTATCCATTCCGTGTCTTTCCATCGATGCGGCGGGCAACTACGCGGAACCGCTGCCGGCGCCGGCATTCCCCGATGCCAATGCGATCGCTTACATATTGTTCACGTCGGGTTCGACCGGTCTACCCAAGGGCGTCGAGGTACCGCACAGCGCGGCGATGAACACGATCGACGCGGTGAATGAGTGGTTTGGGGTCGACGGCTCCGATCGAGCACTCGCGCTGTCGGCCCTCGAGTTCGACCTATCGGTCTACGACATCTTCGGCATGTTCTCAGCGGGTGGGACGCTGGTCGCGGTCGGTGCCGACCAACGGGCCGCAGCGAGCGCGTGGGTGGAATTGATTCGCCAGCACCGGGTTTCGATTCTCAACTGTGTGCCAAGCATGCTCGACATGATCTTGGAGCAGGGTCGGGGTCGGTTGGGCGATTCGCTGCGTGCCGTCATCCTGGGCGGGGACTGGGTGGGCGCTGAGTTGGCTCGCCGGCTGGCCAGGCAGGTGCCCGGATGCCGGTTTTCTGGTCTGGGCGGTGCGACGGAGACAGCCATCCACAGCACCATCTGCGAAGTGGCCGGCGAACCACCGGCGCACTGGGCGACGGTTCCGTTCGGCATTCCGTTGCGCAATGTGCGGTGTCGGGTCGTCGCGCCGTCGGGCCGCGATTGCCCCGACTGGGTTCCGGGTGAACTGTGGGTCGGCGGCGCGAATGTCGCTGCCGGCTACCGCAACGACCCGCAACGAACCGTCGAGCGTTTCGTCGAGCACGACGGCATTCGTTGGTACCGGACCGGCGACCTCGCCAGGTACTGGCCGGACGGCACCATCGAGTTTCTCGGCCGAGCCGACAACCAGGTGCAGATTCGGGGATACCGGGTCGAACTCGGCGAGGTGGAGAGCGCGCTGCGCACGGTGCCAGGCGTGCGCCACGCCGTCGCGGCCGTCGTCGGCGCCAACGCGCCGAAGCTGGTTGCCGCCGTCGTCGCCGATCCGAACGAGGTTGGCGATATCACTGTGGCGGTTAGAGAGGCTGTTGCCGAGCTGTTGCCGAGCTATATGGTTCCCACACGCATCGCATTTCTCGAGCGGTTTCCGTTGACCCCGAACGGCAAACTGGATCGTCGCGCGGTGGCCGAGCTGCTCGAATCGGAAGCCGCACAGGCGTTGGCAACCAAAGACGATGCTCCGCGCGATGATATTGAGGCCGCGCTCGCCGACATTGTCGCCGAGGTGCTGGGCCTAGCCGGTCAGGCCTCGGTCGGCGTGCACGACGACTTCTTTGCGCTTGGCGGGGATTCGGTGTTGGCCACCACCGTCATCGCGCGGGTACGCGACTGGCTCGACATCGATCATGCCGTCGTCTCGGACCTGTTCGCCACCCGAACCGTCGCCGGCTTGGCCGCGCGGCTGAATGGCCGGGAAGCGCACCGCGGTACGCCACAACGGCTGGCCGTGATCGCGCGCCACTACCTTGATATTGCGGCAATGACCGACGAGGAGGTGCTCGCCCAAGACCTTGGGGGCTAATTCGTGGCGAGTGAGCCGACGATGATGCTGCCCACGCTGCACTCCTGTAGCTCGTCGATTCCGGTGGCCGCGACGAAGGCGGCGGTGTCACCGAAGCCCTGCGCGCAGGCTCCGAGACCCATCGCGGTGGCGGCCAGGTAGATCGTCTGCATGAGGACGCCGACATCCTTGAGAACGGTGGCGTAGGCGATCTGCTCGTAGGTCCACATGATGCGACCACAGCGTGCGGCCATGACGACGAGCACTTGCGGCTCGGCGCCTGCGGTCAGTGTCGCTGCGGCCGTTTTCATCAACTGGGACACCGGCTTCGAATCCGCGGCGGCGACCGGGCGGAGCAGATGGTCGAACGAGTCGTAGTGGTACATGCCCGGCCTCAACCCGGCGACGTTTCGCACCACGGGATAGAGCTCGAGTTCATACAGGCCGCCGCCGGATGGGTAGGGCCGGGATGCGAGTTCTTCGCCGTCACCGACCGGCAACGTTCTCCGTGTCCGCGCGGTGCGGTACAGCAGTTCGGCGAGTTGTTCGATGGTGATCGGGTGGGCGTCGTCGAATGTCCTTGTCGAAACGCGATCTTCGAGGACGGCCGTCAGGGTCGGATCCTGTGCCCGCCTGGCCACCAGATCGGGCACCAGCAGCGCGATCGGCTCACCCGGATAATTCGCCCTGCGCGCGGGCGGCTGTGGGAATCGGGCCTTCGCCCACTTGGTCGGGCCGAAGGTCTCCCACGTGACGGTGCGCTCACCCAGCGTGCTGCGGCGGTGAAACCACAGATCCGGTGCGCTCCAGCCGAGGACGTCGAAGCTGCGCTCTTCGTCGCCAGCCGGAACGAGGATGCCACACCACTGCAGATCCTCGATGAACCGCGAGGCGAGCGCGGCCGGCAAGCCCGAGCCGTCCTCTGTGGCCCCGTCGAGAAGGACGAGCAGGCGTGGGTCATAGATGCGCACATCGCACCATGCCCGCGGATGTTCGAGGACGAAGCTCTCTGAATCCCGGTGCAGTACAGCAAATTTCGACAGCACGACGCATCGCGACGACAGCGGCCGCTGCGCCGGTTGTCCGAACGGCACAATGGAGTAGAAGTCCCGGTCGCCGTCGCGCACCGCGATCGTCAGCCATCCGCCGGCGGCAAGCTGAGCTATCAGCGTGCCGACATCGCCTGGTGGCTCAGGTGTTTTCGGTGACATGTCCGACAACGTTGCCGGCCCTAGATTCAGACCTTTGAGCGCCCGTAGCTGGCCAGCGGTCAGCCGCGTCAGCTTCTGGCTGCGCGGAGGATCAAGCAGCACGGCCCCCGCGGGCGTGGTCACGCAGGTGACGCCCGGACGGAACGCGAATCTCGTTTGGTCGGGGTAGGTGATGCCGGGCAATCCGAAGACCCTTCCGTTTCTGAATGCGATTCAGCGTAGTAAGAGAGCTATGCCGATGAATGTTGATCAGAAGGACGCCCTCCTGGTGTCGTTGACGGGCTTGGAATCCCAATACATCCAGGAGGGCGTCATGGTTCAGGGTAGTGGTCTGTCGCGCGGTGACAAGCGGCGCAATGCCAGGTTGGCTCGGTTGCGGGAATTGGTGCCGGCCAGCAACGCGATTTTGGCGATCGATTTGGCCGATGAGAAGCAGGCGGTGGTGCTCTGCGATCATGATTCGCGGGTGCTGGCCCGTCGCACGGTGAAAGCCAAGGCGTGGCGGCTGGGCCCGGTACTGGCGTGGCGCGCCAGGAGGCGCGCAAGCATGGTTTCGCTGATGTGACGGTGGGTTGTGAACCGACCGGGCATCGCTGGCGGGTGCTGGATCAGCTTGCTGCCCAACAGGATATGGCGTTGGTGTGTGTGCAGCCGCTGCTGGTTGGGCGGGCCCGCGAGACCGAGGACTACACCCGAGATAAGACCGATCACAAGGATGCGGTGCTGATCGCGCGGCTGGTGGCCCAGCTGGACTGCTATGTCCCCGAGCGTGCCGACGAAAGCTGGGCGCAGCTGCGCCAGTTGGGCGCCTATCGGGACCGGCTGATCACCACAGCCACCGCGGCCATCCAGCAGCTGCGCGATCTGCTGGAGTGCGCCTGGCCGGCGGTGCTGACCGCGGCCGCCGACCCGTTTGACTCGATCACCTGGTGTGCGGCACTGGCGGTGGTGCTGGAGCGTTGTGATGGCCGCCCGCAGCGGCTGGCCCGGCTCGGCCCGACGCGGTTTGAGCAGGCGGTACGCCGGGAGTTCGCGCGCTGGGGGGGAAGGCGGGGGCCCCGGCGGCGCATCCTGACCGCGGTCTTTACCGCGCTGACCGATCCGGCCGGGTATTGGCGCAGCGCCTGGGTGCGCTGCAGCGCGCCAAGTGGGTGCTGGCCGATTGGCGCGCCACCAAGACCCGCTTGGCCGAGGTGGAGACCCACATGGTCGCCATCCTCGATGAACTCGGGTTGACCGAGCTGGTCAGCAGCATCCCCGGCGTCTCGGCACTGGGGGCGGCCGCCATCCTGGCTGAAACCGGCGACCCCACCCGCTTCGATAGCCCGCGCGCGCTGGTCAAACACGCCGGGCTGTGCCCGCGGGAGAACGCCAGCGGCACCATGACGGGCCGGTCGCGGATCTCCGGGCGGGGCCGGCCCCGGCTGCGGCTGGCGGCCTGGCGCGCCGTGTGGGGCGCCCTGCCGAATAACCCGGTAATGGCCGCCCGCTACCGGCATTTGACTAGCCCGAAGTTGCGACGGGTTCTGACGCGGAAGTGTGATGTGACCTGACGTTTCGGGTGTTGAAGCCCTGGTGTTTGTAGTCAGAATACTGGTGTGTTGTGTTGATGATCGTCGCGGTAGGTCGGTTACGATGCTTGGTATGCCGCGCAACATGGGGAAAGTCCACGTAGTCAGAGTCAAGAAGACTCATGTGGATAAGCAGGGGCGGCGGCGTGACTACGAATCGGTGTATCTGCGCCGCACGTTTCGCGACGGCGCCAAAGTGCGGAACGAGACGGTGGCCAACCTGTCGATGCTGCCGGCGGCCTCGATCACCGCGCTGGAGGCGACGCTGAAGGGGCAGGCCCTGATCCCGGCGGGCAGCGAGTTCACCAAGACCCGCTCGCTGCCGCACGGGCATGTGGCCGCGGTGTCGGCGATGGCGCATCGGCTCGGGTTTCCCGCGCTGCTGGGCCCGGCCTGCCGGTCACGCGATGTGGTGTTCGCGTTGATCATCTCGCGGGTGATCCGCCCAGCGTCCAAGCTGTCCACCCTGTCACGGTGGCCCGATACCACGTTGGGTGTCGATCTGGACGTGGCGGGGGCGTCGACCGACGAGATCTACGCGGCGATGGACTGGCTGGCGCACCGCCAAGATGCGATCGAGCGCAAACTGGCCGCCAAACACCTGAGCCCGCAAGCAAACCCGCATCGGATGGCGTTGTTTGACCTGACCAGTTCGTGGGTGACCGGGCGGTGTTGTGAGCTGGCCGCGCACGGGTATTCCCGCGACGGCAAGAAGGGCTGCGCGCAGATCGAGTACGGGTGCTCACCGACCCCGGCGGACGGCCGGTGGCGGTGCGGGTGGTGCGCGGGGATACCGCCGACCCGGTCGCGTTCACCGAGATCGTCGCCGAACTGCCCGCCACCTTCGGCCTCACCGACCTGGTGCTGGTGGGTGATCGCGGCATGATCACCTCCGCGCGCATCGGCATGCTGCGCGAACTCAACGACAACCCCGACGCCCCAACCGATTTCGGGTGGATCACCGCGCTGCGGGCACCGGCGATCGCCAAACTCGCCCGTGACGACGGGCCACTGCAGATGACCCTGTTCGACACCCAGGACCTGGCCGAGATCGTCCACCCCGACTACCCCGACGAACGGCTCATCGCCTGCCGCAACCCGCTCTGGCGGCCGAGCGTGCCCGCAAACGCCGCGATCTACTGGACGCCACCGACAAAGAGCTCGCCCGGATCAAGGACCGGGTGGACCGCGGCACCTTGTCCGGCGCCGCCGAGATCGGCAAAGCCCTCGGCAAAGTCAGCGGAAAATACAAGGTGGACAAGCACTTTGTCACCACCATCACCGACACCAGCTTCACCTTCGCACGCAACCAGGCGGCCATCGACGCCGAAGCCGCCCTGGATGGCATCTACGTGCTACGCACCAGCGTTGACCCCGACACCCTCGATGCGGCCGGCGTCGTCGCCGGCTACAAGAACCTGGCCAATATCGAACGCGACTTTCGCATCATCAAAGCCGACGACCTGGATCTGCGACCCATCTATCACCGTCTCGATCAGCGCGTGCGCGCACGTGCTGATCTGCCTGCTGGCCTGCTACCTCGTCTGGCACCTACGCAAGGCCTGGGCGCCGCTGACCTTCACCGACGAAACACCACCGGCGCGCGACAACCCGGTCGCGCCCGCGCAACGCTCCGCCGCCGCCAACGCGAAAGCCTCGACAAAACACGACGCCGACGGCAACCGCTACGCAGCTTCCGCGGCCTGCTCGACCATCTCGGCACCCTCACCCGCGACCGCATCCGCTACCACGACACCGACATCGAAATCGACAAACTCACCGAACCCACCCCCGACCAACGCCGCGCCTTCGACCTCATCGACACCACCATTCCCCTCACCATCGCCGCGTAGCCAGAACAAACACCCACCCGAACCGGCAAAACCCCAGGTAAACCCAAGAAATCACCTAACCCAACAGTCGCAACTTCGGACTAGCCGAGAGCGCAATCCGCTCAAAGACGGGCAAGCCCGAGCCGCTATCGCGGCCGCGCTGCTGCGCTGGATACATACCATCGTCACCCGCCGGGTGACCTGGGACGCCGCCATCGCCGGCCCCACCGAGCTGCCCGCAGCTGCCTAACCTCACCCACCCCGAACCAACCGAATGAAATAGGTTGGGGCCAAGCTCCACTCGGCGTAGAGGACCACCTCGACCGACACCATGAGCAGGCCCCGCCCATTCCTCACCGAACTCGATTGCACGCTGTCGGGGCATCACGAACCCCGGTTGATCGCTACGTAGAGACGAGGAACGGGCAGGCCCCCCAACCCCTTGACAAAAACCCCTTACGTTGGTGTCAAGGCCCTCAGCGTAGGCGAGCCAAGATTCATGTCGGCCCCGGCCGCCAACCTTCCCACCGCCGCCCAGTTGACCGGCTTGCTCGACAGCCTCGCCGATCCCAGCGTTCCCTTTGCGAACAAGAGCGACTTGGTTGAAGGCGGCATCAGCGGGACCGAGGCGCACCTTGCGGACCACGAGCTGAAGAAAGCGGCCAGGAACGGGGACCTGCCCTTGGCGTTCAACGTAACCAACATCCAACCGGGAGCTCCCGGTGTGGCCACGGCCGACGTGTCCGTCTCGGGTCCGAAGCTCTCAACCCGGGTTACCCAGAACGTTACGTTCGTCAATCAGGGCAGCTGGATGCTGTCGCGCAGCTCGGCGATGGCGCTGCTGCAGGCCGCCGGACACTGATCGCCAAGTCGGCGTTCACCCAGCGGCTATTTTGTCAAGGCGCTCAGGTCCAGTTTCGCGATGCGCCTAGGGTCGGCCAGCACGTCGATCGCGGTGATTCGTCCGTTGCGCACGACGAACCCCATGATCGCGGTTGGCCGGCCGGCGACGAAGATGACCGCGCCGGCCGCGCCATTGACGGTAGCGACGCGCACTTCGCGCTCCGGCCTTGCGTAATCTTGGGCCACCTTGGCCACCGAGGACGCGCCCTCGGTGCGGAAGCGGGCGGCAGCTGCGCCGAAGTCGCCGCGCAACACCACGTTCGGGTCCAGCACGGATACCAGGCGGTCGAAGTCACCGCTGCGTCCGGCCGCGAAAAAGGCGTCGACGGCGTCGTGTTGGGCAGCGATGTCGCCGTCCGGAACGGGGCCCGCCTGCTGGATGCGCCGACGCGCGCGACTGGCCAGCTTGCGGGTGGCCTCCGGAGACCGCTCGACAATCGGCGCGATCTGATCGAACGGAACGGCGAAGGCGTCGTGCAGCACGAACGCCAAACGTTCCGCCGGCCGCAAGGTGTCCAGCACCACGAACAACGCCAGGCCCACCGCGTCGGCCAGCATCGCCCGATGCTCCGGGTCGAATTCCCCCGTCGCGTCCACGATCGGATCCGGCAGGTGCGCGACCAATTCCTCGGCGCGCTGCGCCCGGCGCTGCCGCAACACGTTCAGGCAGATCCGTGCCACCACCGTGGTCAGCCACGCGTCGACATTGTCGATCCCGTCGGCGGTGTGGCGGCTCAGCCGCAGCCACGCTTCCTGGACGGCGTCCTCCGCGTCGTCGATCGAGCCGAGCATCCGGTAGGCCAGGGCGCCCAGTTGCGGGCGGGCCGCCTGGAAACGTGCCGTCAACGCGGCATCGGCAGTCATCGCTGGCCGGCGTCGGGCAGCGCGCATACCCGGTTACCCGAAAAGCCCGAAGACCCGATGCCGAGCGCGATGTTGAACCGGGCACGAAGGTTGCCCAGCGTGATGATGTGGGTCAGCCCGACGAGCGCGGCGGTGTCGAAGTGCGCGCGCAGCGCGTCAAAAAGCCCGTCGCTCACCTCGACCGGGGTGCGGCTGATCGCCGTGGCGTACTCGAGGATCAGCTTGTCGACGTCGGAGAAGCACGCAGCGTGCCGGTAGTCCGCCAGCGCCAGCAGCTCTTCGTCGGTGATGCCGAGCCCGCGCGCGATTTGTGATCCCAGGTCGATGCAGTATTCGCAGCCGACCGTGGTCGCCGACTTCAGCTCGGCCAGCGCCCGGTGCCGGGGACTGAGCACGTCGAGTCTCGACTCCGCCCGTTCCAGCCTGCCGTAGGCATTGAGCAACCTGGGGATGTGGGCGTACATCCGCAGCGGTTCGAGCATTTCGGCGGTTCGTAATCCGTTGTGTAAGCCGGCCATCTTCGCCAGCTTGCGTTTGGTGAAAAAGAAGGCAATCTTGGCGCCTAGGCCGGCGTCGCGGTCGGAGACTCCCTTGAGCCGGTACATGGCATCCTCCTCACAGTCGGGTGGCACCGTTGGCGGTCTTCACTATGTCGACACCCGGCGGCGCCCAAGCGTGACCGCGCAGCCTAGGTTTGTTCGCTGAGCGGCCGGTCCATGTCGAAGACCCGCGCGTGCAACACCGTCCGGTTGCGCAGCGCCGCGCGTACCGCCCGGTGCAGACCATCCTCCAGATAGGTGACGCCCTTCCATCTCACCGCGTGCGGGAAGAGGTCACCGTAAAAGGTGGAGTCCTCCGAGAGCAGGCGATCCAGCGCGAGCACCGTCGTGGTGGTGACCAACTCGTCGAGCCGAATCTGCTGCGGCGGGATCCGTGCCCAATCCCGATAGGACAGCCCGTGATCGGGGTAAGGCTTGCCCTCCCGCACACCCTTGAAAATCATTCGCGGATCAGCTCTGACGCGTCGCAGCGGCCCGACGGGATCATGGTGGACAGGCTAGTCGCATTTCATCACCACAATCACAGCTCGCGCCCCGCGATCAGCGCTACCGCCACGGCCGGACCTCCCCGGCGCCGCTGTTAGCGCAGCACGACAGTCCGGTCTGCTGAGACCGTAAAATGAAGCGGTCAGGATGATCAGGGAGGTTTCCTCCGGAGGTGTGCGTCGATGGGCAGTGCCGACGAGCGGCGCTTCGAGGTGCTGCGCGCGATCGTCGCCGACTTCGTTGCCACCAAGGAACCGATCGGCTCGAAGTCCCTGGTCGAGCGCCATAACCTGGGCGTTTCCAGTGCGACCGTCCGCAACGACATGGCGGTGCTCGAGGCCGAGGGCTACATCACCCAGCCGCACACCAGCTCCGGGCGGGTGCCCACGGAGAAGGGGTACCGCGAGTTCGTCGACCGGCTCGAAGACGTCAAGCCGTTGTCACCGCCGGAGCGCCGCGCGATCCAGAGTTTCCTGGAGTCCGGTGTGGACCTCGACGACGTGCTGCGCCGCGCGGTTCGGCTGCTGGCGCAGCTGACCCGCCAGGTGGCCGTGGTGCAGTACCCGACGTTGTCGACGTCGACCGTTCGCCATCTGGAAGTGATCGCGCTGACGCCGGCCCGGTTGCTGATGGTGGTCATCACCGATTCCGGCCGCGTGGATCAGCGCATCGTCGAACTCGGCGATGTCATCGACGATCATCAGCTCTCCCAGCTGCGCGAGGTGCTCGGCCAGGCGCTGGAAGGCAAGAAGCTCGCCGCGGCTTCGGTCGCGGTTGCCGACCTCGCGGGGCAGCTTAACGGCGCCGGCGGCTTCGGCGACGCGGTCGGCCGTTCGGCGACGGTGCTGCTGGAGTCCCTGGTGGAACACACCGAGGAACGCCTACTGCTCGGTGGCACGGCCAACCTCACCCGCAACGCCGCGGACTTCGGTGGTTCGTTGCGCTCCATCCTGGAAGCGCTCGAGGAGCAGGTTGTGGTGCTGCGGCTGCTGGCGGCCCAACAGGAAGCCGGCAAGGTGACGGTGCGCATTGGCCATGAGACGGCGGCCGAGCAGATGGCGGGCACCTCGATGGTGTCCACTGCCTACGGCACCTCGGACACCGTCTACGGCGGAATGGGCGTGGTGGGACCAACACGGATGGACTATCCGGGAACTATGGCAAGTGTCGCCGCGGTTGCCCTGTATATCGGCGAAGTCCTGGGTGCTCGATGACCGCGCACCGACAGCAGAATCGGTGGACAGCCGCCTGAGAAGCGGCATGAGATCCGGCATTAGGAGAGGCAGGCGTGGCACGCGATTACTACGGGCTGCTCGGCGTCAGCAGGACCGCCAGCGATGCGGACATCAAGCGCGCCTATCGCAAGTTGGCGCGCGAACTGCATCCCGACATCAATCCCGATGAGGCCGCGCAGGCGAAGTTCAAGGAGATCAGCCTCGCCTACGAAGTGCTGAGCGACCCGGACAAGCGTCGGATCGTCGACATGGGCGGGGATCCGCTGGAAAGCGCCGGCGCATCGGCCGGCGGGTTCGGCGGCTTTGGGGGTTTGGGCGACGTATTCGAGGCCTTCTTCGGTGGCGGCTTCGGTGGCGGCGCGGGATCGCGCGGCCCCACCGGCCGGGTGCGTCCGGGTTCGGATTCGCTGTTGCGCATGCGGCTCGATCTCGAGGAGTGCGCGACCGGCGTCACCAAGCAGGTCACCGTCGACACCGCGGTGTTGTGTGACCGGTGTCAGGGCAAGGGCACCAACGGCGACTCCGCGCCGATGCCCTGCGACACCTGCGGCGGCCGCGGGGAGGTGCAGACCGTGCAGCGTTCGCTGCTGGGTCAGATGCTGACGTCACGCCCGTGCCCCACCTGCCGCGGTGTCGGGGTGGTCATCCCCGACCCGTGCCATCAGTGCATGGGTGATGGCCGGGTGCGGGCCCGTCGGGAGATCAGCGTGAAGATCCCTGCCGGAGTCGGGGACGGGATGCGCGTGCGGCTGGCCGCACAGGGCGAGGTTGGGCCCGGGGGAGGACCGGCCGGTGACTTGTACGTCGAGGTCCATGAGCAGGCCCATGACGTCTTTACCCGAGAAGGCGACCACCTGCATTGCACCATCTCGGTACCGATGGTCGACGCGGCGCTGGGTACCACGGTCACTGTCGACGCCATCCTGGACGGACTGAGCGAGATCGCCATTCCGCCCGGCACACAGCCGGGTTCGGTCATCACCCTGCGTGGCCGCGGGATGCCGCACCTGCGGTCGGCCACGCGCGGTGATCTGCACGTCCACGTCGAGGTCGTGGTTCCCACGCACCTCGACCACCACGACACCGAACTGCTGCGCGAGCTGAAGAACCGCCGCAGCCGCGACGTGGCCGAGGTGCGTTCGACGCACGCCGCCGGGGGCGGACTGTTCAGCCGGCTCCGCGAGACCTTCACCGGACGCTAGTCGGGATTTTCTGGGGGCCGTGCACATGGCGGCGACGCTCTTCTACGTCGATACACTGCCCGACGCCGGCGCTCTGGCGGTCGTGGACGGCGACGAGGGTTTTCACGCCGCCACGGTGCGGCGGATCCGTCCCGGCGAACGGCTGGTGCTCGGCGACGGCGCCGGTGGCATGGCCCACTGCCTGGTGGAGTACGCCGGGCGCGACGGGTTGCGTGCCCGGGTGTTGGGGCGCTGGAGCGTCACGCCCGGGCGGCCGGCGGTAACGGTGGTGCAGGCGCTGCCCAAGTCCGAGCGCTCCGAACTGGCGGTCGAATTGGCCACCGAGGCCGGCGCCGACGCGTTCGTGGCGTGGCAGTCGGCGCGGTGCGTGGCCCGCTGGGATGGCGCCAAGGCCGACAAGGGGCTCCGCCGATGGCGTGCGGTCGCCCGCTCGGCGGCGCGGCAATCCCGCCGCGCGCACATCCCGCCGGTCGAGGGCGTGCTGTCCACGGAGGCGCTGACCCAGCGGGTTCGTCAGGAGATCGCCACGGGAGCCGTGGTGTTGGCCTTACACGAGTCGGCAACCGTTCGGCTCGCGGATCTCCCGGTGGCGCAAGCGAATTCGCTGATGCTCGTGGTGGGTCCGGAGGGCGGTATCGCCCAGGAGGAGCTCGCCGTGTTGACGGAGGCGGGCGCTGTCGCGGTCCGGCTGGGCCCGACCGTGCTGCGGACGTCGACCACGGCCGCGGTGGCGCTGGGGGCGTTGGGCGTGCTCACCCCGCGATGGGATGGTGCCGGCAGCCCCGCGGGGTGCGACGACGAAGGGAGAGCGTGGTGACCGAGCCGGCCCATGACCTGAGTGCGATCTTCGACGAACACGTCGCCCACGAGTTTGTCACCAAGGACGTCGCCGCGACCATGGCGACGATGTCCGCAGACCCATTCGTCAATCACGTGCCCACCATGATGGGCGGCGTCGGCTGCGACGGGGTTGCCGACTTCTACGACAAGTTCTTCATCGGGCACTGGCCCTCCGACACCAAGATCATCCCGGTCTGCCGCACCGTGGGCACCGGCCGCGTCGTCGACGAGATGGTCATGTCGTTCACGCATGACATCCCGATGCCGACGTTCCTTCCCGGCGTGGCGCCCACCGGTCGTGCGGTCATGTTGCCGGTGGTGGTCGTGATGGGGTTCGAGGGGGAGAAGGTCGCCTACGAACGGATCTATTGGGATCAGGCTTCACTGCTGGCACAAGTGGGGCTCCTGGACAGCACGGTATTGCCCGTCACCGGTGCGGCCCAGGCCCGCAAGGTGCTTGACAAAGATCTACCGGCAAATGCGCTGCTGAACGCTGACCAACCGGGGCTGCCGGCAGTAGACTGAGGCACCCGAAAAAACCGCGCGCAAACCCCCCTACCGGCCAAGAAAGCAGGCATCAGAAACCACGTGACGCCCCGCGAGACCCGCGTTGCTGACGCAGCCGGAGCCGAGAAGCCCGACGCTCAGGTTCGCAGCAGCATCGACGTTCCGCCCGACCTCGTCGTGGGCTTGCTGGGCTCGGCCGACGAGAACCTGCGCGCCCTGGAACGCACCCTGAACGCCGACCTGCACGTGCGTGGCAACACCGTAACGCTCTCGGGTGAGCCGGCCGACGTCGCGCTCGCCGAGCGGGTGATCACCGAGCTGGTCGCGATCGTGGCCAGCGGCCAGGCGTTGACGCCTGAAGTGGTGCGGCACGGCGTCGCCATGCTTGTCGGCACCGGTAATGAGTCACCGGCCGAAGTGCTCACCCTGGACATCTTGTCGCGCCGCGGTAAGACAATCCGGCCCAAGACGCTCAACCAGAAGCGCTATGTCGATGCCATCGACGCCAACACGATCGTCTTCGGGATCGGTCCGGCCGGCACCGGGAAGACATACCTGGCGATGGCGAAGGCAGTCAACGCGCTGCAGACCAAGCAGGTCACCCGCATCATCTTGACCCGTCCCGCGGTGGAAGCCGGTGAGCGCCTTGGCTTTTTGCCCGGCACGCTGAGCGAGAAGATCGACCCGTACCTGCGGCCGTTGTATGACGCGCTGTACGACATGATGGACCCCGAGCTGATCCCAAAGCTGATGTCCGCCGGGGTGATCGAGGTGGCGCCGCTGGCGTACATGCGCGGCCGGGCGCAGCCGGTGTTCACCAAGGTGTTGACCCCGGGCGGTTTTCGGCCGATCGGCGAACTTCGGGTCGGGGATTTCGTGATCGGTTCCGACGGACTCCCGACCGAAGTCTTGGGTGTCTATCCGCAGGGCTTCAAGGAGATCTATCGGGTCTCCACGCAGGATGGTTCGTCGACACTGGCGTCCGGTGATCACCTGTGGTCGGTCTGCACCCGTGACGACAAGCGCCGTGGCAAGTCGCCGCGCCTGTTACAGACCAAGGAGATGATCGGCAACCTCCGCCAGGCGCACCACCACCGCTACGAGTTGCCGCTGTTGAGTGCGCCGGTGAGTTTCGAAACACGGTCGGTGCCGCTCGATCCGTACGCGCTCGGGCTGCTGTTGGGCGACGGCTGCATCACATGTACGACGACACCCAGTTTCGCGACGACCGATCCCGAGCTGGCCGAATCTCTGGAACGTCTCATTCCCGGGATCGAAGTGCGCCGGAAGTCTGGCGTGGATCATGTGCTAAACCGGATCACTCGTCCCGGTGAGGTCATCACTACCGCAAACCCGATCACCAGCGTTCTCCGTCAGCTAGGACTGGCCGGTACGCGGTCTGATACGAAGTTCATCCCCGAGGACTATTTGCTCAATTCGCCCGGTACGCGGCTGGCGGTTCTGCAGGGTCTTCTCGACGCCGATGGCGGTCCGGTAACTCAACAGGGACGGACGTGCCGCATCCAGTTCACCACTGTCTCCGCTCGACTGCGAGACGACGTCGTTTTCATGGTCCAATCCCTCGGCGGTGTGGTGTACCCGCGCACCAGGCGGGCGGTAGGTCGCAGGCCCGGGCGGGCGCGTGGCCGAGCGGTGCACCATCGTTCGGATTCGCACATCCTCGACCTTCGTTTGCCGGAGGGATTAACCCCCTTCCGGTTGGCCCGCAAGGCCGCGAAGTACGACGCGGCAGGTGGCGGTCGGCCAATGCGTTTCATCGATCAGATCGAGCCCGCGGGCACCGAAGAGGCTGTATGCATCCAGGTTGCGGCCGCTGACTCGCTATATGTCACCGACGATTTCCTGCTCACCCACAACACCCTGAACGACGCGTTCATCGTCCTCGACGAGGCGCAGAACACCACCGCCGAGCAGATGAAAATGTTCCTCACCCGCCTGGGTTTCGGGTCCAAGGTCGTCGTCACCGGGGATGTCACCCAGATCGACCTGCCGGGCGGCGCCAGATCCGGCCTGCGGGCGGCGGTCGACATCCTCGAGAACATTGACGACATCCACGTCGCGGAGCTGACCAGCGTCGACGTGGTGCGACACCGGCTGGTCTCGGAGATCGTCGACGCCTACGCGAAATACGAAGAGCCGGGTCTGACGATGAACAGGGCGGCTCGGCGGGCGGCCGGCTCCCGCGGTCGCCGATGATGAGTGCGTGGGCAATCTTATGAGCATTGAAGTATGCAACGAGTCGGGCATCGACGTCTCGGAGGTCGAACTGGTCAGCGTCGCGCGGTTTGTCCTCGCCAAGATGGACGTCAACCCGGGCGCCGAGCTGTCCATGGTGCTGCTGGACACCGCGGCGATGGCCGACCTGCACATGCGCTGGATGGATTTGCCCGGGCCAACCGATGTGATGAGTTTCCCGATGGACGAACTCGAGCCGGGCGGTCGTCCCGATGCTCCCGAGCCGGGCCCGTCGATGTTGGGCGATATCGTGCTGTGCCCGGAATTCGCCGCGGAGCAGGCGGCCGCCGCGGGCCACAGCCTCGGACATGAGTTGGCCCTGCTGACCATCCACGGCGTGCTTCATCTGCTCGGCTACGACCACGGCGAGCCGGACGAGGAAAAGGAGATGTTCGCCCTGCAGGACCGGTTGCTCGAAGAGTGGGTCGCCGATCAGGTCGAGGCCTACGAGCACGAACGCCAGGACGAAAGGGACCGCCGGTTGCTGGATAAGTCAAGGTATTTCGACCGGCCGTGACGGGTCTTGATCAGCTGCTCGGAGCGATTGCGTTGATCGGCCTGGGCGGGGTGTTCGCGATGATCGACGCCGCCATCAGCACGGTGTCGCTGGCCCGCGTGCACGAGCTGGTGCGCGACGGCCGGCCCGGCGCGGTGTCGCTGCAGAAGGTGATGACCGATCGGCCGCGCTACATCAATCTGGTGGTGTTGCTGCGGATCATCTGCGAGATCACCGCGACCGCGCTATTGGTCGTCTTTTTCCGGCACAGAGTCAGCATGGATTGGGGGTTGTTCATCGCCGCGGCCACGATGGTGGTGACCAGCTTCGTCGTCATCGGTGTGGGGCCACGCACCCTCGGCCGTCAGAACGCGTACTCCATCTCGTTGGCGACGGCCCTTCCGTTGCAGGCGATTTCGTGGCTGTTGATGCCGATCAGCCGGCTGTTGGTGGTGGTGGGCAACGCGCTCACCCCGGGCCGCGGCTTCCGCAATGGGCCGTTCGCGTCCGAGATCGAGCTGCGTGAGGTCGTCGACCTGGCCCAGCAGCGCGGCGTGGTCGCCGCCGACGAGCGCCGGATGATCCAGTCGGTCTTCGAATTGGGCGACACCCCGGCCCGTGAGGTGATGGTGCCGCGCACCGAGATGGTCTGGATCGAAAGCGACAAATCAGCCGGGCAAGCGATGACCCTGGCCGTACGCAGCGGACATTCCCGCATTCCGGTAATCGGCGAGAACGTCGACGACATCGTCGGAGTTGTATACCTGAAAGACCTTGTCCAGCAGACGTTCTGCTCGCCGAACGGCGGCCGGGAAACGCCCGTGACGCTGGTGATGCGCCCGGCGGTGTTCGTGCCGGATTCCAAGCCCCTGGACGCGCTGCTACGTGAAATGCAGCACGACCGCAACCATATGGCCCTGCTGGTCGACGAGTACGGGGCCATAGCCGGCCTAGTGAGCATCGAAGACGTGCTGGAGGAGATCGTCGGTGAGATTGCCGACGAGTACGACGAGACTGAGACGGCGCCGGTGGAAGACTTGGGCGACAAACGTTTCCGGGTGTCGGCGCGTTTGCCGATCGAAGACGTGGGCGAGCTTTACGGCATGGAGTTCGACGATGATCTCGATGTGGACACGGTGGGTGGCCTGCTGGCCCTGGAGTTGGGCCGGGTTCCACTGCCCGGCGCCGAAGTGATATCGCATGGCCTGCGCCTGCACGCCGAGGGCGGCCCCGACCATCGGGGGCGGGTACGGATCGGCACCGTCCTGGTGAGTCCGGTCGAATCGGACGGCCCCGACGGCACGGAGACCGATCACCATGGCTGAGCCGCTGGACGCCGAAGACGCGAAGCTGGTGGTGCTGGCGCGGGCAGCGATGGCGCGAGCCGAAGCCGCGAGCGCCGCCGCGGTGCGTGACGTCGACGGTCGCACGTATGCCGCTGCGCCGGTGTGCTTGTCGACGCTTCGGCTGACCGGCCTGCAGGCGGCGGTGGCGGCCGCCGCGTCCAGCGGGACGACCGGCATCGAGGCCGCCGTGCTGGTCGCCGGGTCCGCGGACGATCCCGGCGTCGCCGCGGTCCGCGAACTCGCCCCCACCGCGGCGATCATCGTCACCGACCGCGCGGGCAACCCGTTATGACGCCGAGCGTGCACTCACGGCGAAAAATCGCGCCGATAGTCGCCCTGTGTGCACGTTCGGCGAGGAAACGCGGGTGAGCGAATTCCATTCGGGCTTCGTGTGTTTGGTCGGCAGGCCCAACACCGGCAAGTCGACGCTGACCAACGCGCTCGTGGGCGCGAAAGTGGCGATCACCTCGACGAGACCGCAGACCACCCGGCATGCCATTCGGGGGATCGTGCACCGGGAGAACTTCCAGATCATTCTCGTCGACACCCCCGGCCTGCACCGGCCGCGCACCCTGCTGGGCAAGCGGCTCAACGACCTGGTCCGAAACACCTATGCCGAGGTCGACGTCATCGGCCTATGCATCCCGGCCGACGAGGCGATCGGTCCGGGCGACCGATGGATCATCAACGAGGTCCGTTCGATCGCTCCCAAGACGACGCTGGTCATCGTCGTCACCAAGATCGACAAAGTGCCCAGGGAGCGGCTGGCCGCCCAGCTGGTAGCGGCCAGCGAGCTGGTGGGCAATTCGGCAGAAGTGGTTCCGGTGTCGGCCGTTACCGGCGAACAAGTCGACGTACTGATCGACGTGCTGGCCGCGGCGTTGCCCCCGGGGCCGGCGTACTACCCCGACGGGGAGCTGACCGACGAACCCGAGGAGATGCTGATGGCCGAGCTCATCCGCGAGGCCGCCCTGGAGGGAGTGCGCGAGGAGCTGCCGCATTCGTTGGCGGTGGTGATCGAGGAGGTAAACAGGCGTGACGGCAGGGACGATCTCATCGACGTGCACGCCGTGTTATACGTCGAGCGGGATAGCCAGAAGGGAATCGTCATCGGCAAGGGCGGTGCCCGGCTGCGGGAAGTGGGCACCGCGGCGCGCAACCAGATCGAGAAGCTGCTCGGAACCAGGATCTACCTCGACTTGCGTGTCAAAGTTGCCAAGAACTGGCAGCGCGACCCGAAACAGCTTGGTCGACTGGGGTTTTAACCCTCCCACCACACCTGCGGCTGCTTGGTCGCCCAGCCGCAGACGGCTTCCAGCTCGGCGGCCAGCGAGATCAACATGCCCTCGCTGTTCGCCGGACCCATCAGCTGCACCCCGATGGGTAAGCCGTCGGCGGTGAACCCCGCCGGCACGTTGATCGCCGGCCAGCCCAGCAGGTTCCACGGCCACGTCAACGGGCACGCGGCGATCATCGCGCGGTCGGTGGCGAGGCCGCCCAGCGTGTCGAAGGCGCGCGCCAGCGGCGGTGGCTGCGCGGTGGTCGGTGCCAACACCACGTCGACGATGTCGAAGATCGAGCCCACCCGACGCTGATCGGCGGCTTCGTGCCGGCGCGCGCTGCGCAGAATCGCCTGACCCAACACGTGGCCCGTGCGCAGATTGGACACGGTGCGCGGATCGAGGGTGACACCGTTGCCGAGCCGTTCCTCCCATTCCCACAGGCCCGCGGTGGACCGAGCGAGAAAGTTCCACGCCAGCCGCAGACCGTAGTCCGGGTTGCCCGGCACCACCGTGTGACCGAGCAGCTCGAGCTGTTCGCCGACCCGTTGCGTCGCAGCCAGGATTTCGGGATGCAACTTGGCCCGGAAAAACGTGTACGGGAACCGCGTTGACAACGCGATCTTGAGCGGACCCGGTGCGATGCCGACGTAGTCGGATGCCGTGACCGGGGGCGGTTTGTGCCGATCGCCCGCCACGTTTCCCGACGCGGCGTCGAGCACCAATGCCGCGTCGGCCACCGTGCGGGCCAGCACGCCGTTGACCGTGATGCCGTTGAACGCCTCGGGCAACGGCCAGGTGGAGATGCGCCCACGTTGCGGCTTGATGCCCACCAGGTGTGTCCACGCTGCCGGGATGCGCACGCTGCCGGCGCCGTCGGAGCCAATTGCCGCGGTGACCAGCCCCGCGGCCACCGCAGCCGCGCTACCGCCCGAGGATCCGCCCGGCGTGTGCCGGCGCGACCAGGGGTTTCGGGTGTGTCCGAATCCAGGTCCGCTGGTGAATGGCCATTGGCCCAGTTCGCAAGTGTTGGTCTTGCCGACGATCACCGCCCCGGCCACCTTCAGGCGCCGAACAACCTCGGCGTCGTGAGTAGCGGGCGGGACGTACCCATCGGTGCCGTAGGCGGTTGGCACTCCAGCAACGTCGACGTCGTCTTTGACCGCGATCGGGATACCCAGCAAGGGCGCGGTGTCACCCGCGGCCCGTCGCCGGTCGGCCGCCGCCGCGTCGGCGAGCGCGGACTCGGTGAGCACCACGCGAAAGGCGTTCAGGGTGGACTGGCTGATGTCGATCGCGCGCAGGGAGCGGCGCACCAGCTGATCGGACGTCACGGAGCCGGCGGCCAGCTGGTAGAGCAGGTCGGTGAGGGTGGGCAGGCGCTGGCTGCCGTGTGCAGATGTGGGTCCAGAAGCGGACGCGGAAGCGCCAATCACGGGGTACGAGACTATCGGCGCGGATACCCGTGATGTCGCGGTGGGGTGCAAAACTGTTGTGATGCGGCTGTATCGGGACCGGGCTGTGGTGTTGCGCCAGCACAAGCTCGGCGAAGCCGACCGGATCGTCACCCTGTTGACCCGCGATCACGGGCTGGTGCGCGCGGTGGCCAAAGGTGTGCGCCGCACCCGCAGCAAATTTGGCGCGCGCCTGGAGCCGTTCGCGCATATCGACGCGCAACTACACCCCGGCCGCAACCTCGACGTCGTCACCCAGGTCGTCTCCATCGACGCGTTCGCCACCGACATCGTCAGCGACTACGGCCGATACACCTGCGGCTGCGCGATGCTGGAAACCGCCGAACGCCTCGCCGGTGAGGAGCGGGCGCCCGCCCCGGCTCTGCATCGACTCACGGTGAGCGCGCTGCGCGCGGTGGCCGACGGCCGTCGGCCCCGTGACCTGCTGTTGGACGCCTATCTACTGCGTGCCATGAGCATCGCCGGATGGGCGCCGGCGCTGACCGAGTGCGCCCGTTGCGCCATCCCCGGTCCGCATCGGGCGTTTCACATCGCCGCCGGGGGCAGTGTGTGCGCGCATTGCCGCCCGGCAGGTTCGACCACGCCGCCGTTGGGTGTGCTGGACCTGATGTCCGCGCTGCATGACGGTGATTGGGAGGCCGCAGAGCAGGCACCGCAATCGCATCGCAGCTACGTCAGCGGATTGGTGGCCGCACACCTGCAATGGCATCTGGAACGACAGCTCAAAACATTGCCACTGGTAGAGCGGTCATACCAGGCCGATCGTTCGGTTGTCGAACGTCGCGCCGCGCTGATCGGGCAGGATATGGAGTGTGGCTAGCAAGGCAGAGCGACAGCTGAGGTCCACCGACTTCCCACAACTGCCCCCGGTGCCCGACGACTATCCAACCTTTCCCGACAAGTCGACCTGGCCGGTTGTCTTCCCGCAGCTGCCACCGTCGCCCGACGGGGGACCGCTCCGGCCGCCGCAACACATTTCGAAGGCGGCTGCGCCACGGATTCTGGCCGACCGGATGCCCACTCATGTCGCCATCGTGATGGACGGCAACGGCCGCTGGGCCACGCAGCGCGGACTGCGCCGCACCGAAGGCCACAAGGCGGGTGAGGCCGTGGTACTCGATATCGTCTGCGGCGCTATCGAACTTGGGATCAAATGGCTGAGTCTCTACGCTTTCTCGACCGAAAACTGGAAGCGTTCCCCCGAGGAAGTGCGCTTCCTCATGGGGTTCAACCGAGACGTGGTACGGCATCGGCGCGACATCCTCAACACGATGGGCGTCCGGGTCCGCTGGTCGGGTTCACGACTGAGGTTATGGCGCAGCGTCATCAAAGAACTCGAGGTCGCCGAGAAGATGACGAAGAACAACAACGTCATCACCATCAACTACTGCGTCAACTACGGCGGCCGAACCGAAATCGCCGAAGCAACAAGGCAAATCGCCCGTGAAGTCGCCGCGGGCAGGCTGAACCCGGAGCGGATCACCGAGTCGACCATCTCCCGGCACCTGCAGCTGCCCGACGTACCCGATGTGGACCTGTTTCTGCGTACCTCCGGTGAGCACCGGTCGAGCAATTTCATGTTGTGGCAGGCGGCGTATGCCGAATACGTCTTCCAGGACAAGCTGTGGCCTGACTATGACCGTCGCGACTTGTGGGCGGCCTGCGAGGAATACGCGTCCCGCAATCGACGATTCGGGAGCGCCTAGTGCCATCTCTGCAGGAGCGGCTGGCATCAATACTGCGCGACGTCCTTTCCCTCGAAGAGGAAGCCGACGGCAGTCTCACGGTCCGCCATGATGGCACGTTCGCTTCGTTACGGGTGGTGACCATCGTCGAAGACCTCGACCTGGTTTCCCTGACGCAGATATTGGTGTGGGACCTGCCGCTGACCAAGAAGATCCGCGATCAGGTGGCCAAACAGGCGCAGCATTCGAACTTCGGCTCCGTGACGATGGTGGAAAAGGTCGGGGACAAGGCCGTACAGCGAGACTCGGGCAAGGGTGCGGCCAAAACGGCAGACGTGATGCTGCGATACAACTTTCCCGGCGCCGGCTTGACAGACGACGCGCTGCGCACTCTGATCCTGCTGGTGCTGGATACGGGAACTCAGATGCGCCGCGCTCTAATCGCCTAACGCCCTGCAGTCTGAGCAGGTGCCAAAGATCTCTATCGTGTGGCTGACGTCGGAAAAGCCATGCTTGGTGGCCACTTCGGCGGCCCACATTTCGACTTCGTGGTCACCCACCTCGATGGTGGCCCCGCAGCTGCGGCACACCAGGTGGTGGTGATGGTGCTCCGAGCACCTGCGATACACCGACTCGCCAGTGTCGGTTCGCAGCGTGTCGAGGATGCCCGCCGCGGCCATCGACTGCAGCGTTCGGTAGACGGTGGTCAGGCCGATGTTCTCGCCGCGGCTGCGCAGTTCGTCATGCAGCTCCTGGGCTGAGCGGAATTCGTCGAGCGTCTCCAGCAGGGTCGAGATCGCCGCTCGTTGACGGGTGGAACGGGCGCCGGCTCCTGTCATAGCTGCCCCCCGTAAGCGGGCGGTGCCCCCACTGCATCGTCGCCCGCGCGGGTCACTGCGCATCCTCGCCGGCGTGGGCGACCGCGTCGACGACGATGTGCGCCAAGTGGTGGTCCGCCAGCCGATACAAGACTTCGCGGCCGGACCGCTCACCGGCGACCACGCCCGCCGCCTTGAGGATCTTGAGGTGTTGACTGACCAGCGGCTGTGGCACGCCCAGCGCGTCGACCAGTTCGTGCACGCAGCGCTCAGATTCGTGCAATTGCAGCACGATGGCGATCCGCACGGGCGCGGCGAGCGCCCGCAGCAGCTCGCCGGCGGCGTCGAGAATCTCCCGTGGTGGCGGCGCGGGGAACTCCGTACGAGCGGCGACGTGTTCGTGGTCGCCGCCCACGGCTGAGAATGAATCTTGGGCGGCGGGGGACGTCACCATGTCGGAGTCATCACCTCGTGGAGTAGCCGGCATCGAGAAGCCTGGTGGCTGACCTCCACTGTCACATGCGTGATAACGCATGTCAAAAGACGGGGATGGGTCGTAGGTGCCGGTCGTTACCATGACTGGTGTTTTGCGAGCCGCGGTCACCGCTGCACGCGTCGGCCCCGATCCTGGCGAAGGGAGTCACGGCCCCGTGGCGTCTGTCATCGACACCGTAGTCAACCTGGCCAAACGGCGGGGCTTCGTCTATCCCTCGGGTGAGATCTACGGCGGCACAAAATCGGCGTGGGACTACGGTCCGTTGGGGGTTGAGCTCAAAGAGAACATCAAACGGCAATGGTGGCGCTCGGTGGTCACCGGCCGCGACGACGTCGTGGGCATCGACTCGTCGATCATCCTGCCGCGAGAGGTCTGGGTGGCCTCCGGCCACGTCGAGGTCTTCCACGACCCGCTGGTCGAGTCGCTGATCACGCACAAGCGTTACCGCGCCGACCATCTCATCGAGGCCTATGAAGCCAAACACGGGCAGCCGCCGCCCAACGGGTTGGCCGATATCCGCGACCCGGACACCGGCGAGCCCGGGCAGTGGACCGAGCCACGCGAATTCAACATGATGCTCAAGACTTTTCTCGGACCCATCGAGACCGAGGAGGGGCTGCACTATCTGCGCCCGGAGACCGCGCAGGGCATCTTCATCAACTTTGCGAACGTGGTGACGACGGCTCGCAAGAAGCCGCCCTTCGGTATCGGGCAGATCGGCAAGAGCTTCCGCAACGAGATCACGCCGGGCAACTTCATTTTCCGCACCCGCGAGTTCGAGCAGATGGAGATGGAGTTCTTCGTTGAGCCGTCGACCGCAAGGCAGTGGCATCAGTATTGGATCGACACCAGGCTGCAATGGTATGTCGACCTCGGCATCGACCCCGCCAACCTGCGCTTGTGGGAGCATCCCAAGGACAAGCTGTCGCACTACTCCGACCGCACCGTCGATATCGAGTACAAGTTCGGCTTCGTCGGTAACCCGTGGGGCGAGCTGGAAGGTGTGGCCAACCGAACCGATTTCGACTTATCAACGCACGCAAAGCATTCCGGTGTCGACCTATCGTTCTACGACCAGGTCGCCGACGCCCGGTACACGCCGTATGTCATCGAACCGGCGGCCGGCCTGACCCGCTCGTTCATGGCGTTTTTGATCGACGCCTACAGCGAGGACGAGGCTCCAAATGCCAAGGGTGGGATGGACAAGCGTGCGCTGCTTCGACTGGACCCGCGGCTGGCGCCGGTCAAGGCCGCTGTGTTGCCGCTGTCCAGGCACGCCGACCTGAGCCCGAAGGCGCGCGACTTGGCCGCCGAGCTGCGGAAATGCTGGAACGTCGAGTTCGACGATGCCGGCGCCATCGGCCGCCGTTACCGGCGCCAGGACGAGATCGGCACGCCGTTCTGCGTGACGGTGGATTTCGATTCACTGGACGACAACGCAGTCACCGTGCGCGAGCGCGACGCCATGACCCAGGAGCGGATCTCGATGGACGCCGTCGCCGATTATCTGGCAGTGCGGCTCAAGGGCAGCTAGCCGCCACCGCCGGGTGGGTGATCGATGCTTGCCGGGGGTGGCGCGTGTCGTTTGCGGTAACGGCGGGGTGTGCGGTTGAGAATATTCGGTTAGAGGAGGGCGGTGGGTGATGAGTTTTTCGGTGTTGCCGCCGGAGATCAATTCGTTGCGGATGTTCTCTGGGGCGGGTTCGGGGCCGATGTTGGCGGCGGCGGTGGCCTGGGACGGGTTGGCGTCGGAGTTGGGTTCGGCGGCGGATTTGTTTGCGTCGGTGACTTCGGGGTTGGCGGGTCAGGGGTGGCAGGGTGCGGCGTCGGCGGCGATGGTGGCTGCGGCGGCGCCGTATGCGGGGTGGTTGAGTGCGGCGGCGGCGCGGGCTGCGGGGGCCTCGGCTCAGGCGCGGGCGGTGGCGGGTGTGTTTGAGGCGGCGCGGGCGGCCACGGTTCATCCGCTGGTGGTGGCGGCCAACCGTCGTGGGTTTGTGCAGTTGGTGTTGGCGAATGTGTTGGGGCAGAATGCGCCGGCGATTGCGGCTGCTGAGGCTGCCTATGAACAGATGTGGGCCGCGGATGTGGCCGCGATGGCGGGGTATCACGCGGGGGCGTCGGCGGTGGCGGCGCAGCTGGCGCCCTGGCACGGATCGCCGCCGGGTTCGTCAACGCTGTCGGGTTTGCTGGGGGGCGCCGCGCCGGCCGCGGCAGCCGCGGGCGGCGTGCAGGCGGCCGCCCGAGCGCTCGGCGCGCAGGCAAATGCGATGCCCGCCGCCGCGGCGCAGTCCCTTACCGACCTGAGTCTGAACCTGGGCCTCGGGAACATCGGCACACTGAACGTGGGCGGCGGAAACATCGGCAACCTGAACTTCGGCAGCGGAAACGTCAACGATTGGAATTGGGGAAGCGGAAATTACGGTAACGACAACCTCGGCTCCGGAAATATAGGAACCGGAAACACCGGTAGCGGTAACATCGGTGACTTTAACATCGGTAGCGGAAACTTTGGCAGTGGGAACCTGGGCAGCGGGAATATCGGCAGCATCAACCTGGGTAGCGGAAACTTCGGCACGATCAACATCGGCAACGGAAACAACGGCGACGTCAACATAGGCAGCGGAAACATCGGCGACTTCAACTTCGGCAGCGGAAACATCGGCAGCACCAATTTCGGCTTTGGCAACACCGGAGACACCAATTTCGGCTTTGGGAACAAGGGCAACAACAACATCGGATTCGGGCTGACTGGCAACAATAAATTCGGCTTCGGCGAACTGAACTCCGGCAGCGGAAACTTCGGATTGTTCAACTCCGGCAACAACAATATCGGCTTCTTCAACTCCGGTAATGGAAATATTGGCTTCTTCAACTCGGGCAACGGAAACACGGGCTTTGGAAATGCGGGTAACTTCAACACCGGCTTCTGGCACTCCGGTAATTCGAACACTGGCTTCGGCAGTGCCGGTAGCGGAAACTTCGGTATCTTCGACGGCGGAAATTCGAACTTCGGTAGCTTTAACGTGGGCTTCGAGAACACCGGCTTCGCAAATTCGGGTGCTGGAAACACGGGATTTTTCAACTCGGGCGACTCGAACACCGGCTTCGCAAATTCTGGCAACGTCAACACCGGGTTCTTCAACGCGGGCAATATCAACACCGGCTTCTGGGACGCGGGTGACCTCAACACCGGCATTGGCAGCGCACTCACTCAAACAGTCGGCAACTCCGGCTTCGGAAACCTGGGCACCGGCAACTCGGGCTGGGGGAACAATGATCCCTCGGGCACCGGAAACTCCGGCTTCTTCAACTTCGGGACAGGTAACTCGGGCATCTCGAACGCGGGCGCCGGGTTCACGCCCGGCTTCAACTCCGGATACGGAAACATCGGCGGCCATAATGCGGGAATTACCAACTCGGGTAGCCGGCTCGCGGGTATCTCCAACTCGGGCGACGACAGTTCGGGCATCGTAAATTCGGGCAGCCAGAATTCCGGTGGGTTCAACGTGGGCAATATGCTGTCGGGCTTCTTCCGGTAGCCATCGAAGCCGTCTGTCGGTAGACGCATCGACGGGGGCCTGTGGTGGGTGGCGCGTGTCGTTTGCGGTAACGGCGGGGTGTGCGGTTGAGAATATTCGGTTAGAGGAGGGCGGTGGGTGATGAGTTTTTCGGTGTTGCCGCCGGAGATCAATTCGTTGCGGATGTTCTCTGGGGCGGGTTCGGGGCCGATGTTGGCGGCGGCGGTGGCCTGGGACGGGTTGGCGTCGGAGTTGGGTTCGGCGGCGGATTTGTTTGCGTCGGTGACTTCGGGGTTGGCGGGTCAGGGGTGGCAGGGTGCGGCGTCGGCGGCGATGGTGGCTGCGGCGGCGCCGTATGCGGGGTGGTTGAGTGCGGCGGCGGCGCGGGCTGCGGGGGCCTCGGCTCAGGCGCGGGCGGTGGCGGGTGTGTTTGAGGCGGCGCGGGCGGCCACGGTTCATCCGCTGGTGGTGGCGGCCAACCGTCGTGGGTTTGTGCAGTTGGTGTTGGCGAATGTGTTGGGGCAGAATGCGCCGGCGATTGCGGCTGCTGAGGCTGCCTATGAACAGATGTGGGCCGCGGATGTGGCCGCGATGGCGGGGTATCACGCGGGGGCGTCGGCGGTGGCGGCGCAGCTGGCGCCCTGGCACGGACCGCTGTCCGCCCCAGCTTCCAGCGTGCCGGCACCTCTGCAGGGCATCAACTTCGGCTTCGGCAACATCGGCTCCCTGAATGTGGGTAGCGGAAACACCGGTGACACCAACTTTGGCAGCGGCAATAGCGGTGACACCAACCTGGGCAGCGGCAACATCGGCAGCCTCAACCTGGGCAGCGGCAACATCGGTAACACCAACCT
Organism: Mycobacterium lacus; assembly: GCF_010731535.1. Classification (NCBI taxonomy): domain Bacteria; kingdom Bacillati; phylum Actinomycetota; class Actinomycetes; order Mycobacteriales; family Mycobacteriaceae; genus Mycobacterium; species Mycobacterium lacus. Next base: position 2,577,068 of record NZ_AP022581.1, on the reverse strand, counting down.
GGGCAGCGGCAACATCGGCAACCAAAACCTGGGCAGCGGCAACATCGGTTCCAGCAACCTGGGCAGCGGCAACATCGGTTCCAGCAACCTGGGCAGCGGCAACGTCGGCAACCAAAATCTGGGCAGCGGCAACATCGGCAACACGAACTTGGGCAGCGGCAACAATGGAAGCTCTAACGTCGGCGGCGGGAATTTCGGCAGCAACAACTGGGGCTTCGGGAACACCGGCAGCGGGAATATCGGCTTCGGTAACACGGGCAACAACAACATCGGATTCGGGCTGACCGGCAACGGTCAATTTGGGTTCGGCAATCTGAATTCCGGCAGCGGAAACATCGGTTTGTTCAACTCCGGTACCAACAATGTCGGCTTCTTCAACTCGGGCACCGGCAACGTGGGCTTTGGGAACTCGGGCATTTCGAACACGGGCTTCGGGAATGCGGGCAATGTCAACACGGGATTCTGGAATGGCGGCAGCACCAACACGGGCTTCGCCGACGCCGGCAATGGAAATACCGGCTTCTTCAACGGCGGCAACGGCAACTCGGGCAGCTTTAATGCCGGCAACGTCAACTCGAGCTTCGGGAATGCGGGCAACTTCAACACCGGATTCCTTAATGCGGGCGACACCAACACGGGCTTCACAAATGCGGGCGACGTCAACACCGGGTTCTTTAACTCGGGCAACACCAACACCGGGGGCTTCAACGCGGGCGGCCTTAACACGGGCTTCTTCAGCGCAGTGACCCAAGTCGGGCCGAACTCGGGCTTCTTCAACGTCGGCACCGGTAACTCCGGTTTTGGGCAGAACGACCCGTCGGGCAGCGGCAACTCGGGATTCCAGCAATCAGGTTTCGGTAACTCGGGCTGGGTCAATACCAGCACCACAATGGCCTTCGGAGGAAACTCAGGTATTCTCAACACCGGCTACGGCAATTCGGGTTATTATAACGGGGCAGTCGACAACTCGGGCATCTTTGTGATCGGCAACATCACAGGTGCCATCAGTTCGGGCTTATTCAACTCCGGCAGTGGCAACTCGGGCCTGTTCAACAACGGCAATTTCGTGTCAGGTTTCTTCAAGGGGTTGTTCGGCGGTTAGTGGTGATCGCTTCTCGTGTTGGCGCCGCAGTGATGAACTACTAGGCGGAGGGGTTGTCCTGGGACGGGTCGGCCGCGCGCGATTACGGACGCATCTGAAAGGTGAGACGAAATCGCGTGACCGGGTGGCTCTAGGCAGGCTGCGGGCGGAACTCCATATTCGCTGAATATTGTCCAGCGCGCCCGCGCACGCCACGCCGCCGACCGACACCGACGGCCCCACCCACGCTCGGAATGCCGGTGAGTCGGCAAATTTTACTCCTACAACTTCCCACATGGCGCGCCATCCTCACCGGCGATGCCGTCGTCCAATCTGTTGACAGGTGGGCGTCCGGACGGGCGCCCGGCCGGGAGTCGTGACGGGCGCGGTTCAAGCGCTCCACATTTGCCGGCTAAGGATTTGGTGAAAGTCCGGGATTTTCGGTCTGGTTTGTCTTAGGCTTCAGCCGTGGTGTGCTTGGCCGCGGTGGGTGACTGCTGGGGTGTGTGGTTGATGGGGCCGTTAGCGCGGCGTGTTGGTTTGGGGTTGCGATGTCGATGATTCCTGGTTTTGTGTTTTTCCCGCCGGAGATTAACTCGGCGTTGATTTTTGCTGGCGCGGGGGCTGGGCCGTTGTTCACGGCGGCGGCGGCGTGGGATGGTTTGGCGACGGATTTGGCGGCGTCGGCGTCGTCGTTCGATTCGGTGATTGCGGGGTTGACGGGTGGGCCCTGGGCGGGTCCGGCGTCGGTGGCGATGGCGGCGGCGGCGGCACCGTATGTGGGTTGGTTGAGCGCGGCGGCGTCGCAGGCGGCGTTGGCGGCCGGTCAGGCTCGGGCGGCGGCGACGGCGTTCGAGACGGCGTTGGTGGCCACGGTGCATCCGGCGGCGGTGACGGCGAATCGGGTGTCGTTGGTGTCGTTGATCGCGACGAATTTCTTGGGTCAGAACACGCCGGCGATTGCGGCCACGGAGTTCGATTACATGGAGATGTGGGCGCAAGATGTGGCCGCGATGGTGGGCTATCACGGCGGGGCACTGGCGGTGGCGTCGACGTTGACGCCGTTTAGCGTGCCGCCGGTGGACTTGGCGGGGTTGGCCTCGCAGGTGGGTGCTGAGGTTGCTGGGACGATGTCGGCGGTGGTGGCTCCGGTGGTGCCGGTGGCTCAGGGGGCAGTGGCGGCGTTGCCCGGTGTGGTGACTGGTGTGCAGTCGTTGGCGTCGGCGGTGCCGGTGTCGACGTTGATGTCGGCGGCTCAGGTTGCGGCGTATCCGGCGAGCATGTTGATCTCGCCGATGATGTCGTTGGCGCAGAGCGCCAATGCGAGTTCGGCCGGGTTGGCTAATGCGGCGACCGTGGGGGCCGATATGCCGAAGTTTGTTGGTGACACCGCTCCAGGGTTGAAGGGGCTGGGCGGCGGTGCCGGTGGGCTGGGGGCGGAGATGGGTGCCGGTTTAGGAAAGGCGCATCTGGTGGGGTCGATGTCGGTGCCACCGACCTGGCAGGGGTCGATGCCCAAGGCGATGGCGTCGTCGGCGATGGCGGGGTTGGGTGCGATGAATCCCGCGGCCATGGCGCAGGCTGCCGGTACTGGTGGTATGGGGATGATGCCGATGCCAATGCCGATGGGTGGGGCCGGTGCTGGTATGCCCGCGGGAATGATGGGCCGCGGTGGGGCCAATCCGCATGTGGTGCAGGCGCGGCCCAGCGTGGTGCCGCGCATTGGGGTCGGATAGGGCGGGGGTGATAGGTCGGGGTCTTCGGTGCTTGTGGTGATGGATTGATTGTCGATTGACGGGATTGTGGAAGGGAGCGGTGTGGTGGCTACTCGGTTTATGACCGATCCGCACGCGATGCGGGCGATGGCTGGTCGGTTTGAGGTGCATGCGCAGACGGTTGAGGATGAGGCGCGGCGGATGTGGGCGTCGTCGCAGAACATTTCGGGTGCCGGCTGGAGTGGGCTGGCCGAGGCGACGTCGTTGGACACGATGAGCCAGATGAATCAGGCGTTTCGCAACATTGTGAACATGCTGCATGGGGTGCGGGACGGGTTGATCCGCGACGCGAATAACTATGAGCAGCAAGAGCAGGCTTCGCAGCAGGTCTTGAGCAGCTGAAAGGACGTTGGTGATGACGATTAATTACCAGTTTGGTGATGTGGATGCCCATGGGGCCACGATTCGGGCTCAGGCGGCGTCGTTGGAGGCTGAGCATCAGGCGATCGTGCGTGATGTGTTGGCGGCCGGTGATTTCTGGGGTGGTGCCGGGTCGGTGGCCTGCCAAGAGTTCATCACCCAGTTGGGCCGTAATTTCCAGGTGATCTACGAGCAGGCCAATGCTCATGGGCAGAAGGTACAAGCCGCGGGCAGCAACATGGCCAGCACCGACTCGGCGGTGGGTTCTAGCTGGGCCTAGCCAGTTCTAGGCTAGCCCTAGCCGGCGCCGGCGAGCGCCGGAACGGCGCGAGTGAGAAGCCGGGCCATCCAGCCCTAGCCACACTGTCAGGGGCGCGGGTAGCACCAGGGGGCACGTGCATTACCCGCGCCCTTGGCATGCCAACACGAACCGTGTTGCAGCGCAGCACAATACGAGCCAGGCCGGGACGGCGCGCCCATGTTGCCGGACGGGGCCGTCGCCGAAGCAGTTCGCCGTGGGGACGTGATGCTTTGCTCAGGCGTAGCCCATTCCGCTGGTCACCAGGAATACCCCCAGCATCGCGATGACGACGGCGAACAGCTGTTGCCGGCGACCTTTCACCCAGCCGTGCGCGACAGTCAGGGCCTGGCAGGTCTTTGCCGGTGCGACCAGTTGGCTTACGAGCGGGATCTCGACGAACGCCAGGGCCACGACGGAGTACACGGCGGCGGCTATCAGTTGGCTGCCGGTAGCGACTCCCGAGGCCAAGATGGCGGTAAGCGCCGCCAAATACCTGAGGTCCGTTGATAGCCCAAGTCCGATGATGAACGCCACCCATAGCGGTCTGGCCCGCAGCGCACCGTGGGCGTGCGTCGACAATCTGGAGAATGCGGTCGACGTCAGCGCCTGCAGATGCGACGGGTTGGCGCCGGGCAGAGCCACCCGGGCCCGCAAGCGCGGTGACAGCCCAAGCGCGAGGGCGGCGATCATCAACGCCACCACACCCATCGCGACCCGAACCTGCCCGCCCGCGGAACTGGCGGCGGCGAGTTGGACTCTCTGCATGACTGAAAGTGCGAAGTCCCGCAGCCCGAAGAGCACACCCAGCGCCATACCAACGCTGATTGTTACTCCGCCGAGCCAGCACGCGACCAGCTGACGAAGCGGCCGGGGTCGTGAGGACAAGAGGACGCTGATCCCGATACGCACGGGGTCGGCTGTCGCCACCAGAGCTAACACCAGCACTGTGCCCCACATGGCAGGGAACGCTACCGCGCCAGGGGCGGGTTGTCTTGTGCGATTAGCAGATTGGTTTGCCAATAACCGCCAGATCACGCGGTGCGATGACCGCCCAGAGTCATTTCTGGCGAACTCATAAGACGGCCAGCGGGACAAGCCATTTCACCGCCACCCCGGTGGCCCGGTCGTTGACCTCGAATTATTCGCCTGAAATGCCGGCACCCAAGCCGGAAGCGAAATGGGTCTATGAGGGTTCGGTTAAAAATATTGGGTTGGCTAAATTTTTTGTCGAGGCACTCTTTCGTTGTGATCGGCAGCTGCTTCCCCGGCCGAATTGGCGGGCCCAGGAATGCTCGGGATGCCGGGGAGCTCTCACGGGTCGCTGGTTGCGCGGCGGCGCGGCCCGGGAACTTGCCGACAAGGAGGCCCGCGAGGCAACGGGCGACGCTGGCGTCGCGGTCGCTCGTGCGCCGCAGCTCCTCGCGGACGTGACGACGCCAACGGCCGGATCTGCAGCCGAGGTCACCTTAGGCAGGGCAGTGGCGACGTCATCCCCTGGCGCCCAAGACCTTTCAGGTGATCGGTCGGCGCCCGTTTGTCAGCCTGTGTGCCCGGTGCGGTGTCGCGAGTCGCTGGCGCGCATTCGGGCACCCAGTGACGCCCAAAACAGCATAGTTGTGTTTGCTGCTCTGCCAATACGCGCACGCGACACGCCCGTTGGCATAGCGCGCTCGACGAGGGTCGCAACTATACCGTGATCTGAAGAATGTGCGCGGGAAGGCAGGTCTGGTGAGCGTAAGCCCATTCCTCGGAATGTCGCGCCGAGACTTTCTGGCAAAAGCCACCGGTGCCGGCGCCGCGGCGTTTCTGATGGACTGGGCCGCACCGGTGATCGAAAAGGCCTACGGCGCGGGGCCTTGCCCGGGGCATTTGACCGACATCGAGCACATCGTGCTGTTGATGCAGGAGAACCGCTCATTCGATCACTATTTCGGGACGCTCTCGAGCACCAATGGATTCAACACCGCGTCGCCAGCCTTCCAGCAACCGGGGTGGAACCCGCGGACGCAGGCACTGGATCCCGCCGGCATCACGATTCCGTTCCGCCTTGACACCACCCGAGGTCCCTTCGTGGACGGCGAGTGCGTCAACGACCCCGAACACCAGTGGATCGCGATGCACCTGGCATGGAACGGCGGCGCCAACGACAACTGGCTACCGGCGCAGGCGACCACCCGCACGGGCCCCTATGTCCCTATGACAATGGGTTACTACACGCGTCAAGACATCCCAATCCACTATTTGCTGGCGGACACGTTCACAATTTGCGACGGCTACCATTGTTCGCTGCTGACGGGGACTCTGCCCAACCGGCTGTACTGGCTAAGCGCCCACATCGACCCCGCCGGCACCAACGGCGGCCCGCAACTTGTCGAGCCCGGCTTCCTGCCGCTGCAGCAGTACAGCTGGCGCATCATGCCGGAGAACCTCGAAGATGCCGGAGTCAGCTGGAAGGTATACCAAAACAAGAGTTTTGGGCGATTCATCAACACGCCGATCAGCAACAACGGACTGGTCCAGGCCTTCAAGCAGGCCGGAAATCCGAGGTCGAACCTGGCCCGTTTCGGCATCGCCCCGACCTATCCCGGCGATTTCGCCGAGGACGTCAAAGCCAACAGGCTGCCCAAGGTGTCCTGGTTGGTTCCGAACATCCTGCAGTCCGAGCACCCTGCCCTGCCGGTAGCGCTTGGGGCGGTATCGATGGTGACCGCGCTGCGGATTTTGCTGTCCAATCCGGCGGTGTGGGAAAAGACTGCCCTGATCGTCAGTTATGACGAAAACGGCGGCTTCTTCGACCACGTCGTGCCGGTGACGGCGCCGCCCGGGACTCCTGGCGAATATGTCACGGTGCCAGACATCGACGCGGTTCCTGGGTCCGGTGGCATCCGCGGTCCGCTGGGTCTGGGCTTTCGGGTGCCCTGCCTCGTCATTTCCCCGTGGAGTCGAGGCGGGCTGATGGTCCATGACACGTTCGACCACACGTCGCAGTTGAAGTTGATCCGCGCGCGGTTCGGCGTGCCGGTTCCCAACCTGACTGCCTGGCGAGATAGTGTGGTCGGCGACATGACTTCGGCGTTCAACTTCGCCGTCCCGCCGAAGGCATCGCGACCCAATTTGAGCCACCCTTTGCTGGCGGCCGTGCCGAAGCTGCCGCAATGCATCCCCAACGTCGTGCTGGGCACAACCGACGGAGCGTTGCCGAGCCTTCCGTATCGGGTGCCGTTCCCGCAGTCGATGCCCACCCAAGAAACCGGGCCCACTCGGGGGATTCCCAGTGGCCTGTGCAGCTGAATGGCGCGCGACTGGTTACCAGAAAACTCTTGACACCACTTGATGGCCAGAAAATTGCGGAGCAAACCCTGGAATCGAGGTCGGAGCAAAACCTGAAACGGATAGTTCGCCAACGCGACAATGCGCCACCGCCCGGCAAGTAAGCGGAATCCGAGCACGACACGCCGGTCGGCGTGTCGTGGCTGGTGGGCGCCGCAACTATACCGTGATTTGGAATGTGTTCCGGGAGGCGGTCAAGGAGGGCGCGTGGGGAGCGAGCATCCGGTCGACGGGATGACCCGTCGACAGTTTTTCGCCAAAGCGGCTGCCGCAACCAGCGCCGGAGCTTTCCTATCCTTGGCCGGTCCGGTGATCGAAAAGGCTTATGGTGCGGGCCCCTGTCCGGGGCATTTGACCGATATCGAACACATCGTGTTGTTGATGCAAGAGAACCGGTCGTTCGATCATTACTTCGGGACACTCTCCGGCACCCTGGGGTTCGACGATCCGTCGCCGGCATTCGCGCAAAAGGGCTGGAACCCGCAGACGCAGAATCTTGACCCCGCCGGTATTACGATCCCGTACCGCTTCGACACCACCCGCGGCCCCGCAGTGGACGGCGAATGCGTCAACGACCCCGACCACGCATGGGTCGCCATGCACAACTCGTTTAACGGCGGTGCTAACGACGGCTGGCTGCCAGCGCAGGCCGCGAGCAGTCCGCTACAAGCCAATGTGCCCGTGACGATGGGCTTCTACACGCGCCGTGACCTGCCCATCCACTACCTGCTGGCAGATACCTTCACGATCTGTGACCACTACTTTTGCTCGTTGCTCGGCGGAACCACGCCCAACCGGCTCTACTGGATGAGCGCCTGGATCGACCCCGCTGGCACCAATGGTGGTCCGGTGCTGGTAGAGCCCAACATCCAGCCGCTGCAGCACTACAGCTGGCGCATCATGCCGGAGAACCTCGAGGACGCCGCGATCAGTTGGAAGGTCTACCAGAACAAGTTGCTGGGAGCCCTCAACAACACGGTCGTTGGCTACAACGGGCTGGTCAATGATTTCAAGCAAGCCGGGGATCCGAGGTCGAACCTGGCCCGTTTCGGTATCGCCCCGACCTACCCGCGCGACTTCGCCGCCGACGTCAAAGCCAACCAGCTGCCCAAGGTTTCCTGGGTGCTCCCGGGGTTTCTGCTGTCGGAACATCCCGCGTTTCCGGTCAACGTCGGCGCTGTCGCGATAGTGGACGTCCTGCGGATCTTGCTTTCCAATCCGGCGGTGTGGGAGAAGACCGCGCTGATCGTCAACTATGACGAAAACGGTGGCTTCTTCGACCACGTCACCCCGCCCACGCCGCCGCCGGGCACACCCGGCGAATTCGTCACCGTCCCCGACATCAACTCGGTTCCGGGGTCCGGTGGTATCCGCGGTCCGATCGGTTTGGGTTTCCGCGTCCCATGCATAGTCATTTCTCCGTACAGCCGTGGCCCGCTGATGGTGCATGACGTTTTCGACCACACCTCAACGCTGAAACTAATCAGCGCGCGCTTTGGCGTGCCGGTTCCCAACATCAGCGCTTGGCGAAACGCGACGGTCGGCGATATGACCTCGACGTTCAACTTCGCCGTCCCGCCGAATCCGTCGCGGCCCAATTTGGATCATCCGGTGCTGTCCGCGGTTCCGAAGTTGCCGCAGTGCGTTCCCAACGTCGTACTGGGATCGACGCTTAAGACATCAATTCCGTATCGGGTGCCATTCCCGCAGGCGATGCCCACTCAGGAAACCCAGCCTGTCCGCGGAATTCCCAGCGGTCTCTGCTGATCCAGAATTTTGAATGGTCGCAGCGCACGACACGCCGGCTGGTGCTTGACCAAAGATCGCTGACGTGAATATACGGTGAGCCGGAATATGCCAAGAAGGGCGGGCGTGATGGTTCAAAGCGCATTCGCCGGAATGTCGCGTCGAGAATTCCTCGCTAAGGCCACCGGTGCTGGCGCCGCGGCGTTTCTGACGGACTGGGCCGCCCCGGTGATCGAAAAGGCCTATGGTGCCGGTACCTGCGCCGGTCATTTGACCGACATCGAGCACATTGTGCTGTGCCTACAGGAAAACAGATCATTCGATCACTACTTCGGCACCCTCTCCGGCGTCGATGGATTCAACACCCCTACTCCACTATTCCAGCAAAAGGGCTGGAATCCCCAGACGCAGTCGCTTGACCCCGCCGGCATCACCTTGCCTTACCGCATCGATACGACCAGGGGACCCAACGGTGTTGGTGAGTGCGTCAATGACCCCGACCACCAGTGGATCGCCGCCCACCTGTCCTGGAACGGCGGCGCCAACGACGGCTGGCTGGCTGCGCAAGCGAGGACCCGGTCGGTGGGCAATACCCCCGTGGTGATGGGCTACTACGCACGTCCCGACATACCGATCCATTACCTGTTGGCGGACACGTTCACGATCTGCGACCACTACCACTCTTCGCTGCTGGGCGGGACCATGCCCAACCGGCTGTACTGGATAAGCGCCACGGTCAATCCCGACGGCGACAAAGGTGGACCCCAGATTGTCGAACCTTCGATCCAGCCGAAGTTGACGTTCACCTGGCGCATCATGCCGGAGAACCTCAGTGATGCCGGGATCAGTTGGAAGGTCTACAACAGCAAGTTGCTCGGCGGGCTCAACGACACGTCCCTAAGCCGCAACGGGTATGTGGGGAGTTTCAAGCAAGCGGGAAACCCACGGTCGGACCTGGCCCGTTACGGCATTGCGCCGACCTATCCCGGCGACTTCGTCCGTGACATCATCAACAACACATTGCCTGCGGTCTCCTGGGTCGTCCCGTTGACCGTCGAGTCCGAGCATCCCTCATTCCCGATAGCGGTCGGGGCATGGACGATCGTGAATCTGATCAAGGCGCTGCTGGCCAATCCGGCGGTATGGGAAAAGACGGCGCTGATCATCGCCTATGACGAACACGGCGGCTTTTTCGACCACGTCACACCTCCGACGGCGCCGGCGGGGACGCCCGGCGAATGGATTCCCAACAGTGTCGACATCAACAAGGTCGACGGCTCCGGTGGCATACGTGGCCCGATCGGCCTGGGCTTTCGCGTGCCGTGCTTCGTCATTTCGCCCTACAGCCGCGGCGGGCTGATGGTCCACGACCAGTTCGATCACACGTCGCAGCTGCAATTCATCGGAAAGCGGTTCGGGGTTCCGGTTCCCAACCTGACGCCGTGGCGGGCCAGCGTGACCGGGGATATGACGTCGGCATTCAACTTCGCCCTTCCGCCCGACCCGTCGCGCCCCAACCTGGATCACCCCGTCCGCCAACTGCCGAAGGTCGCCAAGTGTGTGCCCAATGTGGTGTTGGGATTCTTGAACGAGGGGCTTCCCTACCGGGTGCCCTATCCGCAGACCATGCCGAGCCAGGAATCCGTGCCTGTCCGCGGGTTGCCCAGCGGCATCTGCTAACGCCAGGCGGTCGCAAGCCGTGCGGCCCATCCCGTTGGCTCGACCCCCCGGGAGGCCCAAGGGAGTGTCACGACTCGCGCCGCGATGCGTCCACTGTCGGAGGTGCGCCCGTTTCTCCGCGGGATAAGGGCAAAGAAATCGTGGAATTCGTCGATATTGCCCCCCGGATTGCCTTACGATGCGGAGTGCTTGGTGGTGATTTCTCGCCGTCGAGTGATGTGCATTGAGATCGGGACTGGAAGGGGACGGTGTGCTTTTGCCTCTTGGTCCGCCGTTGCCGGACGACGCCGTGTCGGCGAAACGGGGTGAGTCGGGCATGCTCGGCGGGTTGTCGGTTCCGCTCAGCTGGGGGGTGGCCGTTCCACCGGATGACTATGACCACTGGGCCAAGGATTCCGACGCGGACTCCGCCGCCGAGCTGGTGCCCGGTGCGGTGGACCCGGAGCCGCTCGACCCAGGCATGGAGGAGTGGGACGAGTGGGAAGCTTGGCGTGAGTGGCAAGCCGAGAACGCCGAGCCTCGCTTCGAAATGCCGCGTAGCAGCAGCAGCGTGGTACCGCATTCCCCGGCGGCGGGTTGAGAGAGAGGGGGAAGACTGCCGCTTTTTCACAAGTGATCGGCGGCCTCGGCAATCTTCGTCGCCGGCGATCACGACGCTCAATCCCTACGAGTATCCAGGTAACCCTACGAGCATCCCAGGTAATAAATCCAGGTAGTAAGTCCAGGTAATAAGGAGACAGGCGACATGGCAACACGTTTTATGACCGATCCGCACGCGATGCGGGCTATGGCGGGTCGCTTTGAAACGCACGCCCAGACGGTCGAGGACGAGGCCCGTCGGATGTGGGCGTCCGCGCAGAACATCTCGGGTGCGGGCTGGAGCGGCCAGGCGGAGGCGACGTCGCTGGACACCATGAGCCAGATGAATCAGGCGTTCCGCAACATCGTGAACATGCTGCACGGGGTGCGCGACGGGCTGATCCGCGACGCCAACAACTACGAACAGCAAGAGCAAGCCTCGCAGCAGATCCTCAGCAGCTAACGGCCATCGCGGTGAAAGCCGCTGTAGCGCAACACTTCACAAGCTAAGGAGAACAGGTTCGATGACCATCAACTACCAGTTCGGCGATGTCGACGCCCACGGCGCCACCATCCGGGCGCAGGCCGCGTCACTCGAGGCCGAGCACCAGGCGATCGTTCGCGATGTGTTGGCCGCTGGGGACTTTTGGGGCGGCGCCGGTTCGGTGGCGTGCCAGGAGTTCATCACCCAGTTGGGTCGTAACTTCCAGGTGATCTACGAGCAGGCCAACGCCCACGGCCAGAAGGTGCAAGCCGCCGGCAGCAACATGGCGAGCACCGACAGCGCTGTCGGGTCCAGTTGGGCCTGACCCTACTGAAGGGAAGCTAGACAAGTTCGGTTCGCGGCGGCGCACTGGCCACCCGGTGCGCCGCCATTATCGGAGACTGCGCACGCCCTTACGGGGGGCACCGAGTACCCCTGTGAGGGCGTGCGCAGCTTTGTTGCCCGCCGGGGCGCTTAGAACCGTCCGCCGCCGCCCATGAAGCCGCCGTCGGGTGAGCCCCCGGTTGAGCTCGAGGAACCCCCGAACGACGTGGGGCTCCAGCCGCCAAACCCGCCCCGCAGGCCCCCGCTCAGGATGTTGCCGATGATGATCCCGCCGATCATCGCGCCAATGTCGTTGCTCCCGCCGCGGGCGTAGGCGCGCTGAGCCGATTGCACGTCGGCATTCGCCAGCGCCTGCGCGTTAGCGGCCAGCGTCGACGCCCCGTTGGCGTAGGCAATGGCCTCGGCCAGGTTCGTCGCCTTCTTGTCTTGCGCGGCCTGGAGTTGCCGTTTCGCTTCGGCGAGCCGGGTCCGGGCTTCCGGCCCGATGCTGCCGCGACGGGTGTCGATGTACTCGGACACTGCACGCACCCGCGACTGGGCGGTGAACAACGCCTGCTCGAATGAACGGTTGAGCCGCTCGGCGCTTGCCCGTTCTTCGGCCAGCGTCGCCAGCAACCGGTCAAGGTCCGCATCGGCCTTGGTCAGTCGCGCGAACGCGGCCAGCGGATCGGCGGAGCCGGCGCCGCGGGCACTGTCCAGCGCGCTGGCCGCCGCATCACGCGCTGCGATCAGTTCGCGGGTGTGGCCAACATTCCCGTTCTGCGCCTTCTCGAGTTGCTCATTGGCACGCTGGATGCCCGTTTGGGCATCGGCGATTAGTGTCGGCAGTGTCGCAACTGCGCGCCGGATGTCGTCGGCAGCGTTGTCCACCGCATCGAGCAGCGCACGGGCTTGGCCGAGCGCCGACTCGGCGGCACGGATCGCATCCACCAAACCGCTCTGCTGTCCGCTCACCGCCCGGGTCGCCAGATCTCGCGCCGAGCCGACGTTGCGGTCGGCGAATGCCAGCCGCTCCTTGGCGGCCGCGACATTGCCGGAGACCGAAGCCAGTGCCGCAGTGCCGAATTCGTTGTGTAACTCGGCGAGCCGCTGTTCGGCCGGGACGATTCGGCTGGTGAGTTCGACGTACCGCTGCGTCAGCCCGTCGAGCCGGGATGGGGCATTGATCACCAGATCTCGCAGTTGCTCGAAGGCCTCCGTCTGCGACTCCAGCTCGCGGTCGGCGTGCGCCGCCGACACGATCACCTGGGTGAGCAGCTCGCGCCGCTGCGCCGGCGTCTCGGGCGTGCCGTCGTCAAGTTGTTGGCGCACGGTGAAGGCCTGGGCCAGGGCAGCTTTGGCGTTGTTCACCGCCCGGGTAAACGTCTGGGTCCGCTCTTCGCCGAACTCATCTATCGCCAGCGCAAGCTCGTTGGAGCTCGTACGCACCGCGTTGTCGACGTCGACCACCATCGAGCGGGAGAGATCGTCGAGGGCGTCCAGCGGTACGGCGGCCAGCGCCGTTGCGTTGGTGGGGTCGACTCGTCGTGCCGCAGCCAGCGCCGCGGCGCGCCGTCGCCGGCCGCGATAGCGCATCACAACCAGCAAGGCCACGGCGGCGACGACGATGACGCCGAGCGCAATCAGCAGTGGCAACCGATTTGGCGAACTTGGCGACCTGTTGAGCCCGTCGGCCGCGGCGACGGCCGCACCCCCGAAGTCGCCGTTGCGCAGTGCGGGTTCGATCTGATTGCGCCGCAGGCTGTCGACCTGGCTCTCGCTGATCCCCGGCACAGTCGACGGCACCAGGAAGGCATACGCACGTGCGGCGGTCGCCACGGCCAGCAGCGCGTCGTAATCACCCAGCTCACTGGTGCGCATGGTGCGCTGCGCCCAAGTCACCGCGGTCTGCCCGGAGAAGCTGTCGACGTAGACCACCCACAACCGGATGCGGCGGTCGGCGTAGAGCTTGTCGACGGCCGACTTCACTGCGGCGCGACCAGATTCCGTGAGGACGCCCGCATTGTCGGTGACGTAGCCCGGAAGCCGGAATGGTGGCTGCGCGGCACATGGCGGCGCCGCCGGCAATCCGGCGAAGCCCACAGTGACGATCGTCAGGATCATGCCGAGCAGGCGACCGATGCGCATACGGGCAATTTAATCGAGCGCGGCGACGATGCCGACTGGTCTGAGTCCTCCCTGGCAGACTGTGGGGCGGTGAGCACGAATCAGCAGGATCCCTACGACGACTTCGACCGTCAGCGGCGGGTGCCCGAAGCGCCGAAGACCGCGGGGCTGCCGGGTACCGACGGCCAGCATCGCACCGACTTCGCCCGCGACCGGGCCCGGGTGCTGCACAGCGCGGCGCTGCGCCGGCTGGCCGACAAGACACAGGTTGTCGGCCCCCGCGAGGGTGACACTCCGCGCACTCGGCTGACTCACTCGCTGGAAGTCGCCCAGATTGGGCGGGGAATGGCGATCGGGTTGGGCTGCGACCCCGACCTCGTCGAACTGGCCGGATTGGCCCACGACATCGGGCATCCGCCCTATGGGCACAACGGGGAGCGGGCGCTGGACGAAGTCGCAGCCGAGTACGGCGGCTTCGAGGGCAATGCGCAGAATTTTCGCATCTTAACCAGCCTTGAGCCGAAAGTCCTTGATGCACAGGGATATAGCGCGGGGCTGAACCTGACGCGCGCATCGCTGGACGCGGTCACCAAGTATCCATGGATGCCGGGGCAAGGTAATCGCAAGTTCGGGTTCTACGACGAGGACCGCGATCCTGCGGCCTGGGTGCGCGCACGGGCACCGGCGAACCGGACGTGCCTTGAAGCTCAGGTGATGGACTGGGCCGACGATGTCGCATATTCGGTGCACGACGTCGAGGACGGCGTCGTCTCCGAACGCATCGACCTGCGCGTGCTCGCCGACGACGACGACGCGGCCGCGTTGGCCAAGCTGGGGGAAAAGGAAATGCCCCGGGTGAGTGCCGACGAATTGATGGCGGCCGCGCGACGGCTGTCGAGGCTGCCGGTCGTCGCCGCGGTCGGCAAGTACGACGCCACGCTGTCGGCGTCGGTCGCGCTCAAGCGGCTGACCAGTGAGCTGGTGGGCCGGTTTGCCTCGGCCGCCATCGCGACCACCCGCGCCGCGGCCGGCCCGGGCCCGCTGGTGCGCTACCGCGCCGACTTGCGGGTGCCGGACTTGGTGCGTGCCGAGGTTGCGCTGTTGAAGACCCTGGCGCTGCAGTTCATCATGTCGGACCCGCGGCACCTTCAGACGCAGGCCCGCCAGCGCGAGCGTATCCATCGGGTGGCGCAAGGACTGTACGCTGGGGCGCCGCGGACGCTCGACCCGCTTTTCGCCGCGGCATTCAACACCGCTGCCGACGACGGCGCCCGGCTGCGGGTCGTCGTCGATCAGATCGCCTCTTACACCGAGGGTCGGCTGGAACGCATCGACGCCGGTCAATTCGGGCACGGCGCCGGCCGGTAAGCGGGCCGATGAGCATCGGGCCAACGCTCTAGACTGAGCCGATGGCCGGGCGGATTTCTGATCGCGACATCGCCGCCATCCGCGAACGGGTCCGCATCGAGGAAGTCGTCGGCGACTACGTTCAGCTGCGTCGCGCCGGCGCCGATTCGCTCAAGGGGCTGTGCCCGTTCCACAACGAGAAGTCACCCTCATTTCACGTCCGGCCCAATCACGGCCACTTCCACTGTTTCGGCTGCGGTGAGGGCGGCGACGTATACGCGTTCGTTCAGAAAATCGAACACGTTAGCTTCGTCGAGGCGGTCGAACTGCTGGCCGACCGGATCGGCCACACGATCAGCTACACCGGCGCGGCCACCAGCGTGCAGCGCGACCGCGGTAGCCGCAGCCGGCTCATCGCCGCCAATGCGGCCGCGGCGGAGTTCTACGGGTCGGCGCTGGAGTCCGACGAGGCGGCCGCGGCTCGCCAGTACCTGACCGAGCGCAGCTTCGACGCCGAGGCCGCTCGTCGCTTCGGCTGCGGATTCGCTCCGTCGGGCTGGGATACGTTGACAAAGCACCTGCAGCGCAAGGGTTTTGAGTTCAAGGAACTGGAAGCCGCGGGCCTGTCCAAGCAGGGCCGGCACGGCCCTATGGACCGGTTTCACCGACGGCTGCTGTGGCCCATCCGCACCTCGGCCGGCGAGGTGATCGGGTTCGGGGCGCGGCGCCTGTTCGACGACGACCCGATGGAGGCCAAGTACGTCAACACGCCCGAGACGCCGCTGTACAAGAAGTCGTCGGTGATGTTCGGCATCGACTTGGCCAAGCGCGACATCGCCAAGGGCCATCAGGCGGTGGTCGTCGAGGGCTATACCGACGTGATGGCAATGCATCTGGCCGGGGTGACCACCGCGGTGGCGTCGTGCGGGACCGCATTCGGCGACGAGCATTTGGCGATGCTGCGCAGGCTGATGATGGACGACAGCTTCTTTCGCGGCGAACTGATCTATGTTTTCGACGGCGACGAGGCCGGCCGCGCGGCCGCGCTCAAGGCCCTCGACGGCGAGCAGAACCTGGCCGGTCAGTCGTTCGTCGCGGTAGCACCCGACGGCATGGACCCCTGCGACCTACGGTTGGCGTCCGGCGACGGCGCGCTGCGCGATCTGGTGGCACGGCGAACACCGTTGTTCGAGTTCGCGATTCGTAGCGCACTTGCCGAGATGGACCTGGACAGCGCGGAGGGCAGGGTGGCCGCGCTGCGGCGCTGTGTGCCAATGGTGGGCAGGATCAAGGACCCCACGCTGCGCGACGAGTACGCCCGACAGCTCGCTGGCTGGGTCGGTTGGGCCGACGTCGCGCAGGTTATCGACCGGGTGCGGGGCGAGGCCAAGAGGTCCAAGAAACCCGGCCCGGGCGGCCCCGGATCGAGGGCCGCGCGCCGGGGCGCGCAGCAGGCTCCCGACGTAACCCGGGGT
This sequence comes from Mycobacterium lacus, assembly GCF_010731535.1. Taxonomy (NCBI): domain Bacteria; kingdom Bacillati; phylum Actinomycetota; class Actinomycetes; order Mycobacteriales; family Mycobacteriaceae; genus Mycobacterium; species Mycobacterium lacus. The sequence continues at coordinate 2,560,459 of NZ_AP022581.1, read as the reverse complement.
GAGCCCGCTGTCACCCGTCCCGACCCGCGTGATCCCACGTTGTGGCCGCAGCGCGAGGCGCTGAAGTCGGCGTTGCAGTATCCGGCGTTGGCCGGCCCGGTTTTCGACTCGCTGACCGTTGAGAGCTTCACCCACCCCGGCTACGCGGCCGTCCGCGCGGCCATCGAGGCGGCGGGGGGTACCGCGGCCGGTGTCATCGGGGCGCAGTGGCTCGATGCGGTGAGTCGGCAGACGACGTCGGCCTTGACCGCCGGATTGATCAGCGAGCTGGGGGTGGAGGCAATCCAGGTCGACGACGACAAGGTGCCGCGCTACGTCGCCGGGGTACTGGCCCGTCTGCAGGAGGTCTGGATGGGGCGGCAGATCGCCGAGGTGAAGTCCAAGCTGCAGCGCATGTCGCCAATCGAACAGGGCGACCAGTATCACGCGCTGTTCGGCGACCTGGTCGCCATGGAGGCCTACCGGCGCAGCCTGTTGGAGCAGGCCAGCGGCGACGATCTGACCGCGTGAGGGTCAGCGCGCTGCCTTCGCCCGCCGCTCGGCCGGACACTCTACCGAGCGCTCGACGATGGCCGTCTCGTTGTCGATCTCGGTCAACGTCACAAACCCGGCGTCGGGGGAGATTCGGTTGGCGATCTTGCGACGCCCCGCTTCGATCACCGACCTGGCGGCGGGACTGCCGGTAAGCGCGCGATAGGTGCCGGCGATCTGCTCGTAGCGGCGGCGCCCGGCTTTTGCGCCCAACACGTAACCCAGTCCAAGCACGGCGACATACCCGATCAAAGCGGTCCCTCCGACGAACGGTGCGGTTGTCTCCATCCTGCCTCACCCGCCGGGTTGCGTGCGCGCCGCGTACCGGATCCCTCTGGTTGGGCGCTGGTATGCCAGTACGCTAGAGTCGTCCCGCGATCCGCGTGGTCCCCTGTAGCTCAATTGGCAGAGCGTTCGGCTGTTAACCGAAGGGTTGGAGGTTCGAGTCCTCCCGGGGGAGCAGGATTTGCGCTCCTTTTCTCAGCCGAGCCCGACCCGGCCGGGTCTTGGTGCTGCAGTCGATGCCTGGATTGGGAAGATGTCCACCGCGTAGCGCGCTACGATCTGCCTGACAACGTGGATCGATGACGACCCGACCACAGCCGGGTCGGCAGCAGGCGGTGGGAGCTGGCCCGTGTCGCATGTGAATGCGGAGCCGCAGAAGATGGCAGCGGCGGCCGGGGATTTGGCCGCCATCGGTTCGACAATGCGGGCGGCCAACGCGGCCGCTGCGGCCCCGACCTCAGGAGTGCTTCCCGCGGGCGGCGATCAGGTGTCAGCGGGCATCGCGGCGATGTTCGGCGTGCACGCGCAGACCTATCAGGCCGTCAGCGCCCACGCGGCGGCGTTTCACGACAAGTTTGTGCAGGCCCTACAGGCGAGCGCGGGGGCATATGCGAGTGCCGAGGCCAACAACGCCTCGCCCATGCAGCAGGCGTCGGGCGCGTTCAGCGCGGTGACCCAGAACGCCGGCGAAGGCTCGCTGATGGGAAATGCCGCCAACGCGGCGGTGGGTGCGGGGCAACATGGCGGCGGCCCGCCGGGCGGTTTCGCCGGCGTCGGCGCGTCGGGCCCGAACGGTAGCGGGGTCGGTGGGGGCATGGCCGGGGCCGGGCTTGGAGCACATCCCGGTAACGGTCTCCCAGCCGCGGCCGGTGGCCCGCACGGCGATGCGGGGGGCGGCGGAATTGCGGGCGGCAATGGTGGGGGCGGCGGCAATGGCGGGGGCGTCGGCGCCGGGCCGGGCGGCGGCTCTGGTGGCGGCAACCCCTCGGGCGGCGACGGCGGCGCGGTCGGCGGGGCCGGCGGCGCTAACGGCGTCTCTGCCGGGGACGGTGGCGGAACCCACGGCAGCGGTGGGGCCGGCGCGGCCGCCCACCCGGGTGGCAGTGGTGGCGGGGCCGGCAGCCCCAGCGGAGCTGGCGCCACCACCGGTGCCGTGGCTGCCGGGGGCACCGCGCTCCCGAGTGCGGGGTGGGCCGGCGGCGCCGGCTCGCCCAGTAGCGTTGGCGGTTATGGCGGGTTGGCGTTCGGCCCGGGAGGCGCTGGTGGTGTTTGGGGGGCCGGCGGTAGCGCCGATTGGGGCGCCAGCGGGGGCTTGGGTGTACCGGCGGCACCCCAAACACCGTTGGCATCGGCGGCCTCCCCGGCGGCGGGCGAACCGGCCTTACCGATGGCAACCAAGCCGCAAGCGGTGCACCCGGGCAACGCTGCGCACCCGGGCGACCCGGCGCGCCCGGGCACCCCGGCTGGTGCCGATCGCGACAAATCGCCACTGCTCCTGCCCCTCCCCTTGACAAGCCTTCGGGGGCTGCGCCGAAATTTACGGACGCGGTTGGGGATTCGAGAGCCAAGTGGACTGCGGAAGCTTCCGCGCGCCGATGAGAGCAGCCGGCCCTGGGGGCGTGAACAGCTTCTGCACGCTCTCGGCCTTAGGCCGCCCGGGCACGAGTGATCGATGGCGTCGTCACGCGGCGGGTGCGCGGCGCAATCGAGCGATCAGGGGATACAGCTGGCAGCCAAGGCAGATGCCGAAGGCGGCGTTCAGGAAGGCGGCGAACAGCGCGAACGACGTTGCGACCATGCCCAACACGGGGAGGCCCGCGGCGAAGCCGACTACCCCGATGACCGCGAATATCAGTCCGACCAACTGGGCGAACTTCAGCGGCGCCACGGGTTCACGTTCGCTGACCGGCGCCAGCCGGGGTGCCACCAGCTTCGCGAACAGCAACCCGTAAGGGCTGTTGCGCGGGCCCCGTACGGCGCTGACGGCGAAGACGGCGGCCTGAGCGCCCAGGATCACCGCCGCGCCCGGCTCGTTGAATACCGACACAATGAGGGTGAGGACGAGAACCGCGGTGGTGATCCACGCGGCAAATCGGGGACCGCGGATGTCCACTTGTCCGGGATCGGTCGACATGAGATCGCTCCTTTTTCAAGGCAATTGAATTTGCAGGGGGGCCAATGCTGTCCGCAGGTCAGCCGCCTTCGGCACACCAGCGGTGCGGTATCGCTGCCGCCCGTCCGCGTCGAAGATGAACGTGGTGGGAAGCGATAGCACCGACATCCGTTTTGCCGCAGCGGGATTCGCGTCGATGTCGATCTCCACGTGTGCCACTCCGGGAAGGTCGGCACACACCTGGTCGACCACGCGGCGCACGGCGGCGCACGGACCGCACCACGCGGCGCTGAAGTGCAAGACGGTGGGCCCGGTGTTGGACAGGCCGAGCCCCGACGTGTCCTGTTCGGGCTCGGACCTAATTTCGCGCAATACGCCCGAGCGTCGATTGACCACAACGCCGATCCCCGACGCGCCTACCAGCGCCGCGATGACGGTCGTCCCGGCGGCTACAAGAGTGCTCACTTTTGCTCCATCGATGACCTCATATGGAAAAGTCCTCGCCGTGCCAGACCCCGGCTTCGGGCGGCCGGATAACGCGACCATGCTGTGGGCCAGTCTGCTGGCCTGTTTGCACGCCACTGCCCAGGGCTTCCAGCCTGGCCACCCTGATGAGCAGGGATTGGAGGCTGACACCCACGAGATCGGGCAGCATCGAGTCGTCCGGAGCGCCCGGGCCGGGACGGCTGCGGCCGATGATCTGCCCGGGAACCCCGACGACCACGGAGCTCGACGGGACCTCCTTCACCACGACGGCGTTGGCGCCGATCCGGCTGTCGTCGCCGATTTTGATCGGGCCGAGGACCTTGGCTCCGGCGCCGATGGTCACGCGGTCACCGACGGTGGGGTGGCGTTTGCCGGTATCGGTGCCCGAGCCGCCGAGGGTGACGCCGTGGTAGATGGTGACGTCGTCGCCCACCTCCGTGGTTTCTCCGATCACCACGCCGGTCGCGTGGTCGATGAACAGGCCGCCGCCGAGCACGGCCCCGGGGTGGATATCGACTCCAGTCAGGATGCGAGTGAGCTCGGCTAATGCCCGTGCGAGCAGCCGGGCTCGATGCCGCCACAGCCAGTGGCTGACGCGGTGGCCCCATACCGCGTGCACGCCCGGGTAACAGAAGATGACCTCCAGCGCGGTGGGGCGGGCCGGATCGCGCCGCCGGGCCGCCTGTATGTCGCGCCGTATCGCTGCCAGCATCGCTAGTCGCTCAGATCGGCAAACAGCACCGTGCTCAGATATCGCTCGCCGAAATCGGGAAGCACGACGACGACCTGCTTTCCGGCGTTCTCGGGCCGGCGAGCCACCTGCAGGGCGGCCCAGACCGCCGCGCCCGACGAGATGCCGACCAGCAGTCCTTCTTCCTTGGCCAGCCGCCGGGCCAGGTCAACCGCGTCGTCGTTCTCGACGGTGATGATCTCGTCAACCAGGCCCAGGTCCAGTACCGGCGGGACGAACCCGGCGCCGATGCCCTGGATCGGATGCGGTCCCTTCTGGCCACCGGACAGCACGGGCGACGCTGCGGGCTCGACGGCGACGAACTGCGCCGATGGCTTGCGTTCCTTGATGACCTGGGCGACTCCGGTGATGGTGCCGCCGGTGCCGATTCCGGACACGAAGATGTCGACTTTCCCGTCGGTGTCGCGCCACACCTCCTCCGCGGTCGTGACGGCGTGGATGGCTGGGTTCGCCGGGTTCTCGAATTGCTGCGGTATGAAATACCGATCATCGGTCTTGGCCAGTTCCTCGGCCTTGGCAATGGCGCCCGCCATGCCGTCCGCGCCCGGGGTGAGGACGAGCTCGGCACCGTAGGCGCGCAGCAGCATCCGCCGCTCGATGCTCATCGTGTCCGGCATGGTCAGCACGCACTTGTAGCCGCGCGCGGCGGCCACCATCGCCAACGCGATGCCGGTGTTCCCGCTGGTCGGCTCGAGGATGATGGTGTCCGGCTTGATCAGGCCCGCCTGCTCGGCAGCATCGATCATCGCTACCCCGATGCGGTCCTTCACGCTGCCGGCCGGGTTGAAGGATTCCAGCTTGGCGACGACGTCGGCCACGGCGCCATCGGTGACCCGGCGCAGCCGCACCAGCGGCGTGCGGCCGATCAGCTGTGTGATGCTCTCAGCGATGCTCATCTGCTTCTCCAACGTTGTCGGCCCGACAGTCGCCATCCCAGCTGATGTCGAAATGGATCGCAACGTTGGCGGGCGTGGTCAGGGCAACGGGCGTGAATGCTGTTGGACCGGGCAGCGCCTGCGGCGCTTCCTCGCGCGCGACGCCGATCAGCACACGTCGGCTGCTGTGATGTGGTGCCATCGCGGTCAGCGTTGTTCCGGTCGCGCCGGGCGCTCGGCGCAGGTAGAAGTCTGTGCCGGGTTGGATGGTGTCGTCGATCGCGATACCGTCGACGTCGAGCAGGGTGTGACCATCGGAGGCGTTCAGCGTCAAGGGGATTCGCAGCTGGAACGGGCCCACGAGGTCGGATTCGGCGGTCGCTTTGGTGTCGATCAGTAAAGGTTCCTCGTTGTGGTGAGCGGCTTTTCGCGCTCCAGCGAGTAGGTAGTTGTAGAGGTGCACGACGCGGTCGGCGTTGCGGTAGTGTCGTGAACCGGTCAGCCAGAAGCGGACTCGGTCGATCGTCGGGGTGGGACCGTCCGCGGTGGTGATGAGCCGATAGTAGCGGTAGCCGCGCCCGCCACGGCCATGGCTACTTGCTGACAATGTGCTGCCAACGCCAAGTGTGCGCCTATGCCGGCTCCGGCCAGCGCTTGCGGTAAGTTGCGAGCCGGAAATATCTTGCCAATCAACGCCGTTGGCCGATTTCTGCAACGTGATGCCGACCGTGGTATCGGACGCAACCCACACCGAGTAGCCGCCGAGTTGCGGGTCACCGTCGAATTCAAACGTGATCACCGGTCCGGGCGCTCGATGCATCGCCACGGGTACGTTGAGGGGTCGGGTGTCCAGGGCCAGGCCGTTGGTGAGATGCCAGATCGCGGCCTGCGTTCCGGCGATCGCCTCGTGTTCGCTGATGTTCGCCGGCCCGAGCGGGTAGCCGGCCTCGCGCAACTGCTCGCTCAATTCGGCGGCTGGGCGTATCGGGAAGGAGTGCCGCAGTATCCAGTTCACTTCGGCTTCGCAACCACGTGTGCGCAGGTGTGGCAGCGCGGACCAGGTGTCCAGGCGGTAGCGAGATGGGTGGTGGGGCGCGGTGCCGGTGAAATCCAGCGAGTACGCCTGCAGGTTCGGGTTGAGCCGGATCAGATCGGTACGCGCCGAGGTGCCGTCGGCGAAGACGATCTTGTCGACCGTGTGCGAGTAGGTGCCGCCGCGGTAGCGCGTCATGCGCGTCAGGTCGGTGACCGGCCGCAGCTGGATGCGGCGACGGGTCGCCACGGGCGCCACGGCACGGCCGGGTAGGGAGAGCACAGTCATGAGCGGTTGATCTTCCTGAAAGAATTCGAGCCACGCGCGTCGCGATGCCGCGGGAGACCGCGCGCGAGGTCAGGGTCAGACGGGGTCAGGAAATCAACAACAACAGTCCACGGCGAGGCAGCGCGAGGGGATGAAGCGCGGCTGAAGGGCCTGTTGCATGGCCCCACTATACGGCATGGGCGCATTTCGCCGGTTCTGCTCGGGTGCGGGCCTAACTCTTTGCCTATGGATTTCTATCACGTAGGCTCGCCGCGCACGAGCATTCCGTGTGGGGCAAAACGACTCTGCCTCACCACCAGTGCACTACCGGACCACCCACGGAAGGACCATGATGACTGCACCTCAAACGGGGGCCCAAAACGAATCTCAAGCGCTCGGCGATCTCGCCGCCAGGCAGCTTGCCAACGCGACGAAGACCGTTCCGCAACTTTCGACGATCACGCCGCGCTGGTTGCTGCATCTGCTGAGCTGGGTGCCGGTGGAAGCGGGCATTTATCGGGTGAACCGGGTGGTCAACCCGGAGCGGGTCGCGGTCAAGGCCGAAGCGGGCGCCGGAACCGAAGCGCCGCTGCCGGAGACCTACGTCGACTACGAGACCAGCCCACGCGAGTACACGCTGCGGACGATTTCGACGCTCCTGGATATCCACACCAGGGTGTCCGACCTGTACTCCAGCCCACACGATCAGATCGCGCAGCAGCTGCGGCTGACCATCGAGACGATCAAGGAGCGCCAAGAATCCGAGCTGGTCAACAGCCCAGAATACGGGTTGCTGGCGCAGGCTACCCCGGAGCAGACCATCCAAACGCTGGCCGGTGCACCCACGCCCGACGACCTCGACGCGCTGATCACCAAGGTCTGGAAGACACCCAGCTTCTTCCTGACGCACCCCCAGGGCATCGCGGCGTTCGGCCGTGAAGCCACCTACCGCGGCGTGCCGCCCCCAACGGTGAGCCTGTTCGGCGCGCAATTCATCACCTGGCGCGGCGTTCCGCTGATCCCGTCGGACAAGGTGCCGGTGAAGGACGGCAAAACCAAGTTCATCCTGGTGCGCACCGGCGAGGAGCGCCAGGGCGTGGTGGGCCTGTTCCAGCCGGGCCTGGTCGGCGAACAAGCCCCGGGGCTCTCGGTGCGGTTTACCGGCATCAATCAGTCGGCGATCGCGACCTATCTGGTCACCCTCTACACGTCTTTGGCCGTCCTCACTGACGACGCGCTCGCCGTGCTCGACGACGTCGCTGTGGACCAGTTCCATGAGTACAAGTGAGTACCGCTCGGTAGACGCCGAAAGCGAGCTGCCGGTGAGCGCCGCGGAGCTCGCCGCGCTGGCCAATCAGTTGTACGCGGTCGGCATTCGCCCAGGGTCCGATAGCCCGCCGCAGACGACACCGGTCGCCCCGCGTGGCAGCGTGCCCGACACGACGGCCGCGACGTCGGCTGGGCGGACGGCGGCCGGTACATCCGATCCGCTCACGGCGGGCATTCCGGCTGTCAGCCTCTCGGACGTCTATGTCCCGGCCCCGACATCGCCGGGACTTGAAGCCATGCCGCCGCAGACGGTGCCGGTGGCTCCGCGCGGAAACGTGCCGGATGCCACCGCGGCGCCGTCGGCGGCCGAGACGACAGCCGCGCTGGCCGATCCGTTTTTGCCGTCCGGTGTCGCGGATCTGACGGCCTTTGCGGTGCCGACGTCGGGCATCGTGCCGACCGTGCCCGGTGTGCTGGCCGGGGTGCCGCCGACGGTGCCGGTGGCGCCGCGCGGCTCAGCGCCGGGCTGGCTACCCGAAGCGCCATCGGCGGGCGATCTGGGCTGGTCGGATGCAGTGCCATCGCGCCCGGATGCGCCACCGGGTGATGAGGCGAGCTACTACTTCCTGAACAAGCCCGAGCCGGTGCCGCAGCTGCCCGAGATCGGCCAGGCGCACGAGGTGTTCGACGTGAACGCCGTGCGGGCCGACTTTCCGATCCTCCAGGAGACAGTCAACGGCAAGCCGCTGATCTGGTTCGACAACGCCGCTACCACCCAGAAGCCACAGGTCGTGATCGACCGGCTGGCGTACTTCTACGCCCACGAGAACTCCAACATCCACCGCGCGGCACACGAGTTGGCGGCCCGGGCGACCGACGCCTACGAAGAGGCCCGCGAGACCGTACGCCGGTTTATCGGCGCTTCGGCGGCCGAACAGAACATCTTCGTCCGCGGCACCACCGAGGCCATCAACCTGGTGGCCTACGCTTGGGGCGGTAAACACCTGGGACCCGGCGACGAGATCGTCATCACCCATCTAGAGCACCACGCCAATATCGTTCCTTGGCAACTGATTTCGCAACAAACGGGCGCGATCCTGAAAGTCGCGCCGGTGGACGAAGCGGGCAACCTGCTGCTGTCGGAGTTCGAGGACCTGCTGGGGCCGAAGACGAAACTGGTTGCCGCGACCCATGTTTCAAATGCGCTGGGCACGGTGACGCCGGTCGAGAAGATCGTCGAGCTGGGCCACCGCTACGGCGCACGGGTGCTGATTGACGGCGCACAGTCTATTCCGCATCTGCCGATCGATGTCTCGGCGCTCGGCGTTGATTTCTTCGCGTTCTCCGGCCACAAAATCTACGGCCCCACGGGGATCGGCGTGCTCTACGGGACCGAGGAAGCGCTGGCCGAGACACCACCGTGGCAGGGCGGCGGCAACATGATCGCCGACGTCACGCTGCAGCGATCGCTGTACCAGGGACTGCCCAACAAGTTTGAGGCCGGCACCGGAAACATCGCCGACGCCGTCGGGCTCGGCGAGGCGCTGCGTTACGTCGAGCGGGTGGGCATCGAGCGCATGGCCGCCTATGAGCATGCGTTGCTGGACTATGCGACTCCCCGCCTGGCCGACATTCCGGGTGTTCGCCTCGTCGGCACGGCGGACGAGAAGGCCAGCGTGTTGTCGTTCGTGCTGGCCGGACACGATCCGCTCGAGGTCGGCAAGGCGCTCAACGCCGAGGGCATCGCGGTGCGGGCCGGGCATCACTGCGCCCAGCCGATTCTGCGTCGCTATGGCCTGGAGGCCACCGTCCGTCCCTCGTTTGCGTTCTACAACACCTTCGAGGAGATCGACGTCTTCCTGCGGGCGGTGCGGCGCATCGCCGAGGGCGGTAGGTAGCGCGAGCAGACGCAAAAGCGCCCAAAATCGTCCGATTTGGGCGCTTTTGCGTCTGCTCGCGCAGCCTGCCGCATAGAGTTCATCGCCAGATCGCCATGAACCGCACGCAGCTCCTCACCCTCGTCGCCACGGGCCTGGGCCTGTTCATGATCTTCCTCGACGCGCTGATCGTGAACGTGGCGCTGCCCGATATCCAGCGCGGCTTCGGGGTGGGGGAGGACGGCCTGCAGTGGGTGGTGGCGGCCTACAGCCTCGGCATGGCGGTCTTCATCATGTCGGCGGCCACGCTCGCCGATCGCTTCGGCCGCCGCCGCTGGTACTTGACGGGTGTTTCGGTGTTCACGGCGGGATCCGTCGCCTGCGGCTTGGCGCCCTCATTAGGGATGCTCGCCATCGCGCGCGGTGTACAGGGCTTGGGCGCGGCGACCGCCAGTGTGACCTCGCTGGCCCTGGTGAGCGCCGCCTTCCCGGACGCCAAGCGGAAGGCGCAAGCAATCGGGATCTGGACCGCCATCGCCAGCGTCGGCACGACGGCGGGCCCGACGCTCGGCGGCCTGCTGGTGGACCAGTGGGGGTGGCGGAGCATCTTCTACGTGAATGTGCCCATGGGCGCGGTCGTGGTTCTTCTGACGGTGTGCTTCGTCGAGGAATCGCGCAACGAGCGCGCAGCACGCTTCGACGTGTCCGGGCAGACGCTGTTCATTGTGACGGTAGGGGCATTTCGTGTATGCGATCATCGAAGGTCCCGAGGTCGGCTGGACGTCGCCCCACATCATCGCGCTGCTGTTGGCGGCCGTCGTTGGCTGTGTCCTGTTCTTGTGGATCGAGCGCAGATCGCCGGATCCGATGATGGATCTGACCTTGTTCCGCGACGCTTCGTACGCGGTGTCCATCGGGACCATCTGCACGGTGTTTTTCGCCGTCTACGGGATGCTGCTGCTCACCACGCAGTTCCTGCAGAACGTGCGTGGCTATACCCCGGGCGTGACCGGCCTCATGATCCTGCCGTTCAGCGCGGTCGTGGCCATCGTGTCGCCCCTGGTTGGCGTCCTGGTTGGCCGGGTTGGGGCACGCATGCTCGTCCTGGTGGGGCTCTGTTTGTTGATGCTGGGTCTGCTCACGCTGATCGCCAGCGAGCACCGCAGCGCGGGCTTGGTCCTGGCCGGGCTGGGATTGTGCGGCACCGGCGTCGCGTTGTGCCTGACGCCGATCACGACCGTCGCGATGACCGCCGTCCCGCTAGAACGTGCGGGCATGGCGTCCGGCATTATGAGCGCCCAGCGGGCGATCGGCTCGACGATTGGGTTCGCGGTCCTGGGCTCGGTCCTGGCCGCCTGGCTGACGGCCACACTCGAGCCCCACCTGGCGCCGGCAGTGCCCGATCCGGTCGAGCGGCACGCCATCGCCGTGGTCATCATCGACAACGCCAACCCGCGAGCCCATGTCAGCGGAATCGTGCCGCGGCAACCAATCGTGCACCGCGACCCCGCTCAGATCGCGGAGGACGATTTCATCGACGGCATCCGCGTCGCGTTCCTCATCGCCACGGTGTCGCTGGCCTGCGTGTTTCTGGCCGGTTGGCGCTGGTTCCCGCGTGGCGTCGCCGAACTCGAGGCCGTGACAGCGTCGACCGTCGAATGACCGAAATCGCTTAGTCGTAGCGCGGTACCCACATGGTGTCGAGGATGGCCTGGCGCACGTTGTCATGGGTTCGGGTGGCCACTTCGTCGTCGACCGCGGCGTGATACACCGCCTCGGCAACCGCCATCGAGATCGAGCGTAGGTCCTTGACGTCCGGCAGCAGGGAATCCCCGGGATTCGTTGGATTAGCCTGTCGCGCAATGGCGTTCGCTGCCGCGTGCAGCATGTTCGGGGTGAGCTGCTTGGCCCGGGCGACGATGACGCTCAGGCCGATGCCCGGGAACACCAGCACGTTGTTGGCCTGGCCGATGGTGTAGGTGGTCTCGCCGTATTCGACGGGAGCGACCGGGCTGCCGGTGGCGAGCAGCGCCTTGCCGTTCGACCAGCCCAGCACGTCGGCCGGCATGGCCTCCATGCGCGAGGTCGGGTTGGACAGCGGAAAGATCATCGGTCGTTCGCAGGACGCCGTCATCGCCTCGATGACCTCTCGGGTGAACGCGCCGTAGACCGTCGAGCAGCCAAGCAGGATGGTCGGTGACGCCATCTTGATCGCGTCGACCAGTCCGACCCGATGCCCGGCGGCCACACCGAGCTGGCGGCGGTTCTTCGCGTAGGGCACCTGGAAGTCGCGCAGGTCGTCCATGTCGTCGAACAGCAGGCCCTGCTTGTCGATGGCCCAGATCTGCGATGTGGCTTGCTCGATGGTCGCGCCGTCGGCGACCATCGCGTCACGGATCTGGTCGGCGATCCCCATCCCGGCCGTCCCGGCACCGAACACGATCGTTGTCTGGTCGCGCATGGGGATGCCGGTGACGCGCGATCCCCCGTACCCGGCCGCGACCACCACCGCGCCGGTTCCCTGCACGTCGTCGTTGAACACACAGTAATCCGCGCCGTATCTCTGCAGGATCACCCGTGCGTTGGCCGGCCCGAAGTCCTCGAAGTGCAGCATCGCATGCGGAAACAGCCGGTGTGCGGTCTCGACGTAGCGCCCGATGAACCGGTCGTATTCGGCGCCACGGCGTCGGGCGTGGCGATTGCCCAGGTAGAACGGGTCGGCCAGCAGCTGTTCGTTGTCGGTGCCGACATCGAGCGACACCGCGATGCAGCGGCGTGGATCGATGCCGCCGCCGGCGGTGTAGAGCGCCAATTTGCCCACCGCGATCTGGATGCCACCCACACCCCAGTCACCGATACCGAGGATCGCTTCGGCGTCGGTGCACACGATCAGGTCGACGTCGTCGGGCCCGAGCCCGAATGTTTCGAAGGCGCCGGCGATCTCGTCGGGTTCGTCGATGCTCAGAAACAGTCCGCGCTGCCCGCGGTATTCATCTGAGAAGCGTTGGATGGCCTCGCCGACGGTGGGTGTGTACACCACCGGCATCAGCTCGGGCAGATGGTCTTCCAGGACCTTGAAGTACAGCAGCTCGTGGCGGTAGTGCAGCTGCTCGAGGAGCAGGTTGCGGCCCAGATCGGTGGCGAGGCTTTGCAATTGATGCCAGACGCGGTCGGCCTGTTCGTCGAGGGTGAGCACCGCCGACGGAAGCCGGCCGGTGAGGCCCAGCCGCCGTCGTTCCTCGTGGGTGAAGCCGACCCCGCGATTGAGACTCGGCGCGGACAAAGCGAGCGGGATTCGTGGCACGCAAGGGTCGCCCATGGCAGTCTCCATCCGTGACTTGGCTCGTCGAGTCACGGTAACGCCGATCGAGGTGAACGCGCCTTGAAAAGCTCGTGCTAGCCCGCGTTCAGCGACTGGACATGAATTCGGCCGCGCCCGGGTCGAGCTGGCGATAATCGGCAGCGATGTCGCAGATGCACGGCGGTGCCCCGTCGTGCAACCATCGCCACAGCTGGGCCCCGCGCTTGCGCATCAGGTGTTGAACGTAGACCTTGTCGCGCTGCTCCCGGGAGAACACCAAGTCCAGGTTGATGGGCAACCCCGCCCAATCGACTTGAACGGGTGCCGACGCGGGGCCGCCGGGCGGGTTGTCTGCTGCGGCGCCAGGGCGCGTCCGACCGTGCACGGGGCAGCCAATGTTTGTGGCGTCCCTATCGGGCCCGTCATATTCCCGAGCCACGCCAACCGCCCTCCTCGACTGCGCAATCCCAAACCCTGGGTGAATAGTGCGACCGGGATGTTTCAGCGGCGGGTGCGCGACGTTTCGGTCGCATTACGGCACTGACGTTGCTCGCATAAGTTCCTGTTTCGGGCCCCGAACCTGATTTCGACCGAACCGAGGGGACAGTCACAGCCTTCGCTAAGCTCGCGACGTGCGTCGTCACCGGACCGCGATCCTGATGGTCCTGGGCCTGCTGTTGGGCCTCCCGGTCGGTTGCGGCGGGAAGTCGCCGGCACCGCCGCCCCCGCCGCCCGACAATTGCAAGGCGTCCGATGGACCGACAGCCGACACGGTAAAGCGGTCCATTGATTCTGTTCCGGTCCTGATACCCGGGTCGATGTGGGTCGAAATCGCGCGGGGACACACCAAGAAATGCCGCTTGTACTGGGTGCAGATCATCCCGAGCATCGCCGACGAGGCGACCCCCCAGCAGCTGTTGTTTTTCGACCACAACACCTCATTGGGCGCACCCACCCCAAGTCCGAAGCCGTACATCACCGTGCTGCCTGCCGCCGATGACACAGTGACGGTCCGCTACCAATGGCGGGTCGGCGGCGATCAGCCATGCTGCCCCAGTGGCAGCGGCACGGTGCGGTTCCAGATCGGCCCGGACGGCAGGCTGAAGGCGCTCGACCCTATTCCGCATCAGTAGCCCTCGCGCACAGGGTTTTACGGGCACGAATGCGCCTTCGCCTTCAGGACTTCTACAGGAATTCCCCAGGACATTCATGCAGCACCCGAGATGACTCGTATACAAAAGCCTGGCAGCCTGGAGGGCCGGTGCCGCTCGAGGCTCGATCTAAGGAGGGTGATGAAACAGCAGGCGCTGCTGCAAAGAGAGGAGTCGCCAAGCGGCACAGGTGACGGCCTGACAGGTAGAACGACCGTCCCGCAATGCGATTCGACAGCCCGGGCCAAGGCCGCGGATCGCTCGCGTCGCATTTCGCATTGGGACGCCGAGGATCTGGTGGCCTGGGAGGCCGGCAACAAGCTCATTGCCCGGCGCAATCTGCTCTGGTCGGTGGTGACCGTGCACCTGGGCTACTCGGTGTGGTCACTGTGGCCGGTGATGGAGCTGTTTATGCCCCAGGACGTGTACGGGTTTTCAGCGGGCGACAAGTTCTTGCTGGGCACCACCGCGACCTTGGTTGGTGCGTGCATGCGGATGCCCTATTCGTTGGCCACCATGATCTTTGGCGGTCGTAACTGGGCGTTGTTCTCGGCGCTCGTGCTGTTGATCCCCACCGTGGGCACCATGGCGCTGCTGACCCATCCGGGGCTGCCGTTGTGGCCGTATCTGGTGTGCGCGGCACTGACTGGCCTGGGCGGCGGCAATTTCGCCGCGTCGATGAGCAACGCCAACGCCTTCTACCCGCATCGGCTCAAGGGCTCGGCGCTCGGAATTGCCGGTGGGGTAGGCAATCTCGGGGTGCCGGTGATCCAGTTGGTAGGGCTGCTCGTTATTGCCACCGCGGGCGACGGGAAGCCCTACTTGGTCTGCGGTCTGTATGCCGTGCTACTCACCATCGCGGCAATCGGAGCGGCGCATTTCATGAACAACGTCGAACAGCACCGGGTCGAGGTGAGCCGGCTGCGGTCGGTCCTGTCCGCCGTCGTGTCCGCCCGAGACACCTGGTTGCTCTCGCTGCTCTACCTCGGCACCTTCGGCTCGTTCATCGGATTCTCGTTCGCGTTCGGCCAGGTGTTGCAGACCAACTTCCTGGTGGCCGGACAAAGCATTGGGCAGGCCTCGCTGCACGCCGCCGAACTTGCCTTCCTCGGACCGTTGCTGGCGGCGCTGGCCCGGATCTATGGCGGCCGGCTGGCCGACCGAATCGGCGGCAGCCGCCTCACCCTGAGGGTCTTTGCCGCCATGGTTCTCGCCGCCGGGCTCCTGGTCTGCGTCAGCACCGTCGAGCACCGACACACCGGACAACCCGGCGACACCGAGCTGGCCGGCTACTTAGTCGGCTTCATCGCCTTGTTCATCTTGGCCGGGCTGGGCAACGGATCCGTCTACAAGATGATCCCGACGATCTTCGAGGCCTGCAGCCGCTCCCTGGAGATCGGCGATGCCGAGCGCCGCGATTGGTCACGAGTCATTTCGGGCGTGGTCATCGGGTTGGTCGCGGCGGTCGGTGCGCTCGGTGGGGTCGGAATCAACCTGGCCCTGCGAGAGTCCTATGTCAGCACCGGCACGGCGACCTCCGCGTTCTGGATCTTCATGCTGTTCTATGCCGTCGCCGCCCTTGTGACCTGGAAGGTGTACGTGCGCGAGCCGGCCGTACGCCTTCCGGTGGGCGTCCGGACGGCCGAGCCGGCGAGGGTCTGCGGAGTCGGCTGACCAAACCGGGCCAGGACTTCTGTCAGGCGGTATACCTAACTTTCACGGCTGGGTGGTCGCAGTCGGTACAGGACGAGCCCGGCCCACATTGCGCCAAAGATCCACGTCTCGTTGTGGGTGGCCAGCGAATCGACCCGGCGCAGATCAACGGAGGCGGCGAACCCCCACGCCGGGATATACCAGGAGACCTGGTCGAAGCCCCATGTGCCGACCAGCGAAAGAAGGCCGCCGGCGAACACGCAGGAAGCCAGGACCGCCGGCAACAGCAGCGGCACCACCTTTCTCGCCGACTTGCCCAGCGTGGAAAGCGCCAGCGCGACGATCGCCGAGACGACGGTAGTGGCGGCCACGCTCACATAGAGCTCGACGGCGGGATCGCGAAGCAAGACCGCGCCGTGCACGGGCCCGCCCTTGGCGACGACGACGAAGCCGGTCAGGATGGCGGCATCGACGGCCGCGGCCGCGCACAAAACGAGGGTCTTGCCGACCACAGTGAAGCGCAGCACCAGATCCGGGTTCGTTTGCCGCGCGGCGGGCGGGTTAACGGGGCCCGGGCGGTCCAGGCGGATGTCGCATTCCCTGCCGAAGCCCACCACAACGTCGCGGCCGGGCGCAAAGACGTACCGCATCGATCCGGCCCATACGGTCAATGGGGAGGCGCCCGAAGTCAAGAGGCCTCGCTCCGCATCGCCGCCGCCGTCCAAATCACCGGGTTCCGCCCAAATCACTGGGTTCCACACCGACAGATGTGCAGGGGTTCGATCCACCCAGAGCAAGGCACTGATCACGGCGTTTTGCGACCCTGCGCAGCTGTGGCGTCATCCAGCAGACGGCGCAACACCTCAACGGCATCCGCGAGCACCTGGCGATCCGCCGGGTCGAGCCGGGCCAATTGCGGTTCGATCGCCGCAGCCCGGTCAGCTCGAACTGCGGTCAGCGTGCGCATCCCCTCGGGCGTGATGCGGATGCGGACAGCCCGGGCATCTCCGGGATCGACGGTTCGGGTCACCAGGCCGGCGTCCTCGAGCCTTCGCACCTGGGTGGTCATCGTCGGCTGGGAACAGTGGTCGACCGCGGCCAGGTCACCGATGCGGGCCTCCCCGTGGGCTTCGATCGTCGCCAGCAGCCTGGCCTGCGCCGAGGGCAACGGCATCTGGATGCGCTGGGTGGCCAGCCGGTTGAGCCTCGCGACCACGCCGAGTAGATCCGCTCCTAGGCCCTGATGGGGCTCGGCGACCTCGGCGTGGTTGGCGGCGAGGGGTGAATCCATTCCCTCATCGTTGCATAGCTTTGCTATGCGAGACCAATCGCTGCCTCCCGCCCGCCGAAACCCGATGCGGCACGGTGTGCTGCCGCGCCTCAGGGCCCGTGCCTGGCAGAATCGGTAAAGTGACCGTGCCTGGCCCCCTCCGCTTGCCTCACCGGGGTGGGCCGCTGCCGCCGAGTGAGCTGGCGCAGGCCTCGGTCATGGCCGCGCTGTGTGCGGTGACCGCGATCATCGCCGTCGTCGTCCCCTTCGCTGCGGGACTGGCGCTACTGGGCACGGTGCCGACGGGCTTGCTCGCCTACCGTTACCGCGTCCGTGCGCTGATCGCCGCGGCGGTTGCCGCTGGGGTGATCGCCTTCCTGATCGCCGGGCTGGGCGGCTTCATGGGGGTCGTCCACAGCGCCTACATTGGCGGGCTGACCGGAATCGTCAAGCGCAAGGGCCGGGGCACACCGACGGTGATCGTCTCGTCCCTGATCGCCGGGCTCGCGTTCGGTGCGTTGATGGTGGCCCTGTTGGCCCTGTTGGCCCGACTGCGGCACCTGATTTTCACTGTGATGACCGCAAATGTCGAGGGCGTCGCGGCCACCCTGACTCGTATGCATATGCAGGGGTTCGGTGCGGACTTGAAGCGATATTTTGCCGATGGACTGCACTACTGGCCGTGGGTGATGATCGGCTATTTCACCCTCGGGATCCTGATCGTGTCGTTGATCGGCTTTTGGGCGTTGTCTCGCCTGTTGGAACGGATGCGCGGCATACCCGATGTGCACAAGCTGGACGCTCCAGCCGGCGACGCGGGCAGGGACGTTCCGATCGCGCCGGTTCCGGTGCGGTTGGACAAGGTGCGCTTCCGCTACCCCCGTGCCGGCCAGGACGCGCTGCGCGAGGTCAGCCTGGACGTCTCGGTCGGCGAACACGTAGCGATCACCGGCGCCAACGGGTCCGGGAAAACCACGTTGATGCTGGTCCTGGCCGGTCGGGAACCGACGTCGGGCACGGTTGATCGCCCGGGCGCGGTGGGCCTGGGCAAGCTGGGCGGCACGGCGGTTGTCTTGCAGCACCCGGAAAGTCAGGTCCTGGGCACCCGGGTCGCCGACGACGTGGTGTGGGGGCTGCCGCCAGGTATGAAGATCGATGTTGGCCGGTTGCTGGGCGAGGTCGGTCTCGAGGCCCTCGCCGAACGCGACACCGGAAGCCTCTCCGGCGGCGAACTGCAGCGCCTCGCGCTCGCGGCGGCGCTGGCCCGGGAGCCGGCGATGCTCATCGCCGACGAGGTCACCACGATGGTCGATCAACAGGGCCGGGATGCCCTGCTCGGCGTGCTGTCCGGTTTGACCAAACGCCACCGGACCGCCCTGGTGCACATCACGCATTACAACAACGAGGCCGCTTCCGCGGACCGCACGATCAAACTCACCGATTCGCCCGACAACACGGAGATGGTCGAGACCGTTGCGGCGCCGGTGCCGGCGGCTGCGGTGGATCACGTTGGGCGCCAACCGGTGCTCGAAATCGTGGGCGTCGGCCACGAATACGGCAGCGGCACCCCGTGGGCCAAGACCGCACTGCGCGACATCAGCTTCGTGGTGGAGCAGGGTGACGGGGTGCTGATCCATGGCGGAAACGGGTCGGGCAAGTCGACGCTGGCGTGGATCATGGCCGGACTGACGATTCCCACGACCGGCTTGTGCCTGCTTGACGGCCGGCCCACCCATGAGCAGGTCGGTGCGGTGGCGTTGTCCTTTCAGGCGGCCCGCCTGCAGTTGATGCGCAGCCGCGTCGACCTGGAAGTGGCCTCGGCAGCGGGGTTTTCGCACCGCGATGAAGACCGCGTGGCCGCTGCGCTGGCCGTGGTCGGGCTGGATCCGGCGCTGGGCAAGCGGCGCATCGACCAGCTCAGTGGTGGTCAGATGCGCCGCGTCGTGCTGGCCGGACTGCTCGCGTGTTCGCCGCGGGCGTTGATTCTCGACGAGCCGCTGGCGGGTTTGGACGCCGCCAGCCAGCGCGGTCTGGTGCGGCTGCTGGAGGACTTGCGCCGGGAGCGGGATCTGACGGTGGTCGTCATTTCGCATGACTTCGTCGGCATGGAGGAACTTTGCCCGCGCACGCTGCATCTGCGCGACGGTGTGCTGGAATCGGTGCCGAAGGTGGCGGGGTAGGTAATGACTTCCACTTCCGTCCCGACCCCCGGCGAGACCCGCCGCCCCGGACGTCCGGTTGTCCTGCTGATTCCGGTACCCGGCACGTCGGCCATCCACGACTTGTGGGCCGGCACCAAGCTGGTGGTCGTTTTCGGTGTCTCGGTGCTGCTGACGTTCTATCCGGGATGGGTCGCGATCGGGCTGATGGCGGCCCTGGTGCTAGCCGCGGCCTGGATCGCACACATTCCGCGCGGCGCGCTGCCGTCGGTGCCGCGCTGGCTGTGGGTCGTCCTCGCAATCGGCGGTTTGACAGTCGCGCTGGCCGGTGGCAGTCCGTCGATCTCGGTGGGCGGGGTCGAGCTTGGGCTGGGCGGGACGTTGAATTTCTTGCGCATCACCGCGCTGTCGGTCGTGCTGCTTGCTCTCGGGGCGATGGTGTCCTGGACCACCAATGTGGCCGAAATCGGGCCCGCCGTAGCCACTTTGGGACGGCCGTTGCGAATATTGCGGATCCCGGTCGACGAGTGGGCGGTCGCCTTGGCGCTCGCGCTGCGGGCCTTCCCGATGTTGATCGACGAGTTCCAGGTGCTCTACGCCGCTCGCCGGCTACGACCCAAGCGGGTACCGCCGAGCCGCAAGGCTCGGCGCCAGCGGCACGCACGGGAATTGATCGACCTGCTCGCCGCGGCCATGACGGTGACGCTGCGTCGCGCCGACGAGATGGGTGACGCGATCACCGCCCGCGGCGGCACCGGGCAGTTGTCGGCGAATCCGGCGCGACCGAAGTTGGCGGACTGGGTTGCGCTCGCCATCACCGTCATGGCCAGCGGTGCCGCGGTGGCGATCGAGACGATCATGCACGCTTAGGCGAGTGGTCGGCGAACCACACTCGCATTTCCAGTTCGGCGGCCGTCGGTGAGTCCGACGCGTGGAATCCGTTGTTCTGCAGGGTTGGCCGGCGGCCGAACGGTATCTGACCTGCATAGGCGCTGCCTCGAAGGCTCCGCGGCAATGCCTGGCCAGGGTCGGGGACCCCCAGGGTCGCTGACCGATCCTCGTGCATTGCCAACGTCGGCCCGTCAACCGCAAGCGCGAGCACGACGTCGTTCCGCTCTGAGAACCACCCGGCAATGACACCGGGCACATGCGAGTTGACCACCGCGCGCTCGCCATCGACGTCAACCCAGAGGCTCTGTCCCTGTTTTACCCGTGTCCGTATCGTCATGTCCGACAACCATTCCGCAGGAGGTGGTCTTGTCTGCAGGTATCCGACGACCGGGCGTGGATCGCCGGCAATGTGTGCCACCACTCGGTCGCCCCATCGGCAATTCACATAGTGAGCACCGTGGTGCGCGGCAATTCGTCGAACAACGTCGGGTGCCGTCAGCGGCCATGCGGTCGCTGCCGAGACGTGGTAGCCGGCGCGCCCGATCCAGTCGGCGAATCGTTCGAATGTCGCGGCACACTGGCCCAATCCGGGCTTGATCAGCAGGATGCCGGTGCGGTCGGCGGTATTCGGTTTGAGTTCGGCGGCGTACGGTTGAGCGGTTGACCGCGCGCGATCGGCCAGGTCGATGAGTTGGCGCCCCAGTGTTTGCCCGGCGACCGGGTCAACGCGGGCGAGCTGTTTGGACGCGTCGGCGGTACCGCGGACGACCAATTCCCTCAGCGCGCGGCCAAGCAGGTCGGCTGCGCTTGCGTTGGCATCGAGCGGTCTGACGGGCCAGGGCGGGCAGGACCTGTCGCTGTAATCGCGCCATATGGTCGCGCGCCGCTGGATGACTGCGAGCGTCTCGCACTGACGTTGACCGGAGATTGCTCGTGCTGCAAGCCGATTCATGGCAGTTGTGTCGTCGACCGTGAGTTGCAGTTCAACGACGGGCGAGCGGCCGGTGACGTCGACGACAGCTTCGCGGAGTCCGACGGAACCGTCGAGCACTAGTGTTCGCCATGGTGTCCGCCCGATCCCACGGCTCAGCGCTCTGGTGAGTGTCGAGATGGGAAACGGCCGGTGCCCGTCGTACGCTTCCGCATCAACGTCGGTCCACACGTCCGACGTGCGCAGCCACCGTATCTGGTCGCCGACGCTCACATGCTTCGCCCCCACACAGTCGGCAAGGGCACGGGCCAGCGTCGTCTTTCCCGCGGAGGGCCTGCCGGTTATCAGCACAACGCCGTCCAGGACGTGGAAGTCGGTCAGCAAGTCGAGCATATCGCTAGGGCGCCGTGTCCAACTCGTAGTGACAGAGGGTGGCTACCAGACTCTCGACGGTGGCGAAGTTTTCGGCGGTGACGTCATAATCATCGAAGACGAATCCGCCTAATGATTCGAGCCTGGCAGCCAATTCGAACAACAGACGAACGGAAGCGGCGCCCAGCTCAGTCAGCCGTACCGTTTCGGCACGATCCGTGGTAATTGTTATGGCTTTGCCCAGCAGGCTGGTAAGCCCGCGTTCGAGAAGTTGGCGAGCCTCCTGCTCGGTCATAGCCACCTCCGCATCGTCACACTACCAACCGCCGTACATCGGCGATCAGATCGTCGATTTGCTCAAGCAGGTCGGAAACGAGCTGTAGTACGTGCAGGTTCTCCGTTGGGCGCGTGCGCAAGTCCATCGCCACGATTGCGTAATGCGCCAGGACGACGGTGGGCAACAATGCCCAACAAGCTCGACTGAGGTCGCCGGCGATCGACTCGTATCCCTGTGTGGCTTGCGCTAATTCGGCCGCAGTAGCCATCTGGAAGTTGCCATCGGTCGTCCGCGTCGGGGCTACCAGGGAGGCGAGGTCGAATAGCGATGAGTCGCGACGACAGAACTCCAGATCGATCAACACGATGACGCCGCGATCGACCCGGATTGCGTTGTCATACCTGGCGTCGCCATGCACCACCGTCGTGGGCATTGCCGCCAACTCCTTGGCCCGCTGCCGGATCCGTTGTTGCGCAACGATGATCGGGGCACCTGGTTGAGGGTTTGGCAGGCTTGCTTGGCACAGGGCCGGCCAACGTGGGCCAACTGGCAACGTCGTGTGACGGAATACCTGGTGTAGTTGGGCCAGTGCTCGACCGAGGGCGTGTGCGTCGGCGCCGCTGGCATGGGCTCCTCCGAGCAGCCGATAAAACGACGCGGCATGCGTGCATGCCCGCCAAACATCTGGGTCGTTTTCCAGGTAATGAGATCGTGAGTGCAGCAGTGTCTTCGGTGGGCCTTCACCCCACCCGATCGCTGCGGCCGGGGCGACGATCGGTGAGGCTTCGCTCGCCGCGCTCGCGGCTAGCATCGCCTCGGCGCGAAGCCGGCGGACTTGGCGGCCGCTCCAGAACTTCGCGACGAGCCGCCTGGTGTTCGATTGCACGCGCCACAGTCGCCGGGAGCCCCATGCGTGCGGCGCGGGATCCAGCACCTCCACCTCGCCAAGGCGCAGCATCGATTCGGCGGCCGCCACGGCGGCTGCCGCCGTTTCGCGAGTGACCCACGAAGACGCAAAAGCATCTGTCGGACTTTGGTTTTCGAAGGGGCTGCGCATCCGGCAGTTAGCTGTCCGTCGCTGCAGCGGGGACGGCCGGGTTGGTCGTGGTCGCCGGCTTTGCCTGGATCGCCGCGAAGATGTTGGAGACCACCTCGTTCTCGAAGCAGCGGAAGTCTGGATCTGGGACGCCTTCGGCGTGAAAGAGGTTTATCGCGTTGCCTTCGGCAAGGACGATGAGCGACGGGCCCGACGGAATCCGCACCTCCAGTCCTGTCCCTGCGATGCTGCGAGCAATGCCTGCGTTGCGCGCTTCGGCGACGATTTTGGCCAGGTCTTGCGAGGATGCAGCGCAAACCATCGCGCCGTCGGCAAGAAGGGCACCGATGCGCAGGTCCACGGTTTGGTGTCCAGAACAGCCGATCAGATAGTGGTGCACGCGGGCGGCAAGGGCCGTGTCAACCCGGTCGAACACCCGGAACCCGTCGCTCGCTGCCAAACTGCGCCGTCGCGGGCTGATGTCCGAGATGGTCACGGTCAGCCCTATTGCCCGCAATAGCAGAGCCAGTTCGCGGCCGATCGCACCGAAGCCGACAACATGGGCAAGTGCGTCGGTGAGTGGGCGATGGCAAGAGTGGTGGAGAAATTCACGCAGGCAGCTCACCGCGATCGCCTTGCTGAGATCGAGTTTCGTCGCGGTTCCGGAGAGGTCGATGAACTGGTTGTTGAGGCCGGCTTCGCGGAGCAAGCTGCGCCCGCGGGCTGTTGTCTCGATGCAGGTAGCTCGCGCGGCAAGCGCCTCATGGGCGGCGACGGCCGCAATGAGGGCGCCACCGTCGTCGACGACGACCAGGTGGCGCGAATCTGATTCGGCGGCAAGGTGTTGGGCGACCTCCAGGGTGGTCATGTCAGTCATGACGCGAACACCGAGAGCGCTCATGGTCGCTAGCGTCCGCGCTCGATATTTCGTGCTGTCCGGCTTGGGAATAAACCAGACGTCGTTGGTGACGCGAAGCACGGCCTGTACGACTGCCAGTTTTTCGATAAGCGGATGCTCTCGTATCGCCACGAGAGCGTTGGTCGAGGCCCAGCGCGGGCCTGGAACTGTCGTGGGAGTCATCGATTCGATGCGTGCGAGTTCCACGGGACTGAATGCGCACCATCGCGCGGCAAATTCCGCAGCGGATGGTGACAAGTCCATCGTCGGTGTGTAGAGGAAAGCGGATGTTGCTGCCATGCCCGCGAACATGGGATGTTGCCGCAGCCGATCCGCGGCCGTGATGTCCACCAGACGCAGCTCGATTACTTCGTCGTGCCGCTGCGCCTGGGCTGTGTGCTCGTCGCCGGCGCCGCCTCGTATTGTGTGCCAGCCGCGGGCCAGTTGCCAATCCAACGTGTTGAGTAGCCCCTGCGTTTCGGAAAGCAAATCGGCCGGACAGGCAGCGAACCTCATCCCCAGTTCTCGCACGAACATGTTCGTCCCGAGCCGGTGACGACTGCCCGGACCACTCATAGGACCCGCCGCGCCTGTTTAAATCGGGGCCGTGTCATACCCATTCTCCTCGCGGATGTTGTCGACAGGCTACCAGCCAATTAGCTGGCAGATTGCTGACAGTTAACCAGCTAATCGCTGTCTTTGGCAGGCAATAATGGCCTGGATGTTGGGCTGTTTTCCCCTGAATCACGCAACGCAGAAACGGATATTCGGCCCCGGGACAGCCCCGGGAGCACTTCTCGGGCATCGCCGATTCGTGTTTCGCTCACCAAGTCTCGAGCAAAACCAAGAACCCGCCGCCCGGTTCATTGGACGGCGCCCAGGCAACAGCGTCGGCACGAGACGGGTCGCGGCCGTGCCTGTGGGTTCAATCGTTCTGGGTAGGCTACGGCTGTGTCCGAATCACGCACAAACGGGTGGCGGCTTGGCGAACGCGAACGTGCTCTGATTCTGCGGTGCATCAGTCGTGATCGTGAACATGATCACGACATCCTCGATCTTGTGCGGATGCGCTGCGATTGGAATGCCATTTTCATTTCGTCGCTGTGGCACAAGGTTGCGTTTCTGGTGTATGCCCGCCTGCGTGAAGTCGGCGCGCTAGACATCGCCATGGCCGACGGCAACCTTCCGCTGCTGCTCCTCAATCACTGGAAACAGCTTACGAAGGTCAACGAAATTCGTAGCGAGCTCTATGCGTCCGCGGCCGTGGATTTATGTGCGGCCGCAGCGGCGCATGAGTGCGACTTGGTTGTCGCCAAGGGCGGGATCGCCATGTTCGGCACTGCTTACACCAAATACGAACGCAAGACATATGACGTCGACTTCCTTGCCCGCCCAGGACAGACCCGGTTGCTGGAGAAGGTGTTCGCAGAGTGTGGGTTCAGGTACGGCGCCTACAACCACGCGGAGCAAACGCTCTATCCGCAACGGCCGGGTGAACTGCGGCGGCATCTGCTGCAGGGGCGAGGTTTGCCGAACTTCATCCGCACCGAAGACGGCGTGATCGACTATCTGATCGCACAAGTCCGCTTTCGGATTGGCGCCAGTTCGAAGACGGAGGATTGGATCCCTGCCGATCCGTTGATCGACGCCTCAGAAACCAGGGACCAAATCAGAGTGGTCAACTGGTGCGACTTGGGCCTTCAGATGGGGCTGCATATCTATCGGGAGGCGCACGAGCACGAGCACCGGCAGCTGAATCACCACGTTAATCTCATCAAGTTCTGCGACTTTGATCGCGTGCTGAACGCACGGGGACCCGATTTCGGCGACGACGTCTTTAGTCGGGCATGCGAATTCGGTTTTGCTGAAGAGCTTGGATTCGCCGCGGCGTCGACAAACATGTTCCTGCCGTCGCCGATGAGCGCCGACTTAGCCGAAAGGTGCGCCGCCAAGGCCGATCTGGGGTTGGATTTCGCGGAAATGCGGGACGAGGTCTGGTCAACCGGACTCAATTTCGAGGGACAACGCGGTGGCTGGCTCGACTTCGCCGGACCGAAGACGACGTAGCTACTTCGACCTGAAAAGTCGCGCGTTTGAAGCGCGGGTTGATGGCGCTGCGCTGGCATTGATGGTCTGAAGGCCCTTGTGGCGGATGGGGTTGCGGCCTTCGGGTCGAGGGTCAGTTGGACCGCATCCGGTCGATGAGGTTCGACAGCACGACAATGCTCTCGCTGCGTTCGATGTCGGCGCTTGACCGGATGCGCTCGAGGGCCGTCTCCAGGTGTTGCATGTCGCGGGCGAGCACGTGCAGGATCGCGTCCGGCGTGCCGGTCACCGTCGCCGCGCTCAAGACCTCGGGGATGCCCACCCACGCCGCCCTCAGCTCGTCGGGGGCGATCCTGCCGTGACAGAACACCTGCACATACGCCTCGGTATTCCAGCCAAGCGCGTTGCGGTCGACGACGGTGGTGAAGCCTTTGATCACACCGTTGCCGAGCATCCGGTCGACGCGGCGCTTCACCGCCGGCGCGGACAAACTCACCTTCTGGCCGAGCTCGGCGTAGGTGGCCCGCGCGTGCTCGGCCAGCTCGGCGAGGATGCGCTCGTCGGTGTCGTCCAGCCGGTCCATCGCCGCCCTCGTATCTCATGCAATAAATCGCTGCATCGGCAAATCATACGCAATATATCACTGGCAAATACGCAATGATCGTCGCTCAATTGCGCCAATCGGACAAATATCGTTGATCCATGACGGACTACTGTGTCGACGCGCCGTGCCCTCGGTCGACAGTCCCCATCCGGACGTCGCGTGCGCGGCGGTACGCGATGACCCCGCCGGCGTTTTACGACGTCGAGTATGCGATCAACCCGTGGATGGACGTCAGCACGCCGGTCGACGTCGACGTCGCGCAAGCGCAGTGGGAGCGTCTGCGTGAAACCTACCTTCGGCTGGGCCACCACGTGGATTCGGTAGAGCCGGTCCCCGGGCTGCCGGACATGGTCTACGCGGCCAACGGAGGTTTCATCGCGAACGACATTGCCATTGTTGCGAGATTCCGGTTCGCCGAACGGGCCGGGGAATCGAAGGCCTACGCCGGGTGGATGTCCTCGGTTGGATATCGGCCCGTGCATACCCGCCACGTCAACGAGGGGCAGGGCGACTTGCTGATGATCGGCGAAAAGGTATTGGCGGGCTTCGGCTTTCGCACCGACCGGCGCGCGCATGACGAAATCGCCGCGGCGCTGCGGATGCCGGTGATCTCCCTCGAGCTGGTGGACCCTCGCTTCTACCACCTCGACACCGCGTTGGCGGTTCTGGACGACCAAACGATTGCGTTCTACCCTCCCGCATTCAGCAAGGCAGCGCGGGAACAGTTACATGCGCTGTTTCCCGACGCGATCGTGGTCGGTACCGCCGATGCATACGCATTCGGGCTCAACGCCGTCTCCGACGGGCTGCACGTTGTGATTCCCGCTGCCGCAACGGGTTTCGCCGCCCAGCTGCGTAGCGCGGGCTTCGAGCCGATCGGCGTCGATCTGTCCGAGCTGCTCAAGGGTGGCGGTGCCGTCAAGTGCTGCACGCTGGAGGTGTACTCGTGACGGTCTTCGACACCCCGCCAGTCACCACCGACACGGATCGGCAGTTCGCCGCCGCAATTGCAGGAGGCGGGCTCATAATCAGCGTGGCCCCGCAACAGGGAGGCGCAATTGCCGGCTACATCGATCAGCCTGAGAGAGCAGATGTTGCGGCGCCGCCCGGTGAGCGGCGCGCCCGTCGCGTGCGGGGCCGCAGGGCACCTCAAGCGAAGTTTCGGCGCATTCCAGCTGACGATGTTCGGGGTCGGCTCGACCATCGGCACCGGCATCTTCTTCGTGCTGTCGCAGGCGGTGCCGGAAGCCGGGCCCGGCGTGATCGTGTCGTTCATCGTCGCCGGCCTCGCGGCCGGCTTCGCGGCTATCTGCTACGCCGAATTGGCGTCCGCCGTGCCCGTTTCGGGTTCGGCGTACTCGTACGCGTTCACCACGCTGGGTGAAGCGGTCGCGATGGGTGTGGCAGCATGCCTGCTGTTGGAGTACGGGGTGGCCACAGCCGCGGTGGCGGTGGGCTGGAGCGGCTACGTCAACAAGCTGCTGGAGAACCTGTTCGGGCTTCACGTGCCGCAGGCGGTGTCGGCCGCGCCCTGGGACTCGCATCCGGGATATGTAAACCTGCCGGCGGTCATCCTGATCGCGATGTGCGCCCTGCTGCTGATCCGGGGTGCCAGCGAATCGGCGACGGTCAACGCGATCATGGTGCTGATCAAGCTCGGCGTGCTGGCGATGTTCGTGATCATCGCGCTCAGCGCCTACGATGCCGACCACCTCAAGGACTTCGCCCCCTTCGGCGTCGCCGGTATCGGGTCGGCGGCCGGGACCATCTTCTTCTCGTTCATCGGCCTTGACGCGGTGTCGACCGCCGGCGACGAGGTGCGCAACCCGCAGCAGACCATGCCCCGCGCAATAGTCGCGGCGCTGGTGATCGTCACCGGCGTGTACGTCCTCGTGGCGCTGGCCGCACTCGGCACCCAGCCGTGGCAGGACTTCGCCGCGCAGGAGGAGGCCGGACTGGCCACGATCCTCGACAACGTCACGCACGGCCGGTGGGCCAGCACCATCCTGGCCGCCGGCGCGGTGATCTCCATCTTCACCGTCACGCTGGTCACCATGTATGGCCAGACCCGCATCCTGTTCGCGATGGGCCGCGACGGGCTGCTGCCGGCGCGGTTCGCCGCGGTGAACCCGCTCACGATGACCCCGGTGACCAACACGGTGATCGTCGCGATCGCCGCGTCGACCTTGGCCGCCTTCGTACCGCTCGACAATCTGGCGGACATGGTGTCCATCGGCACACTCACCGCGTTCATCGTGGTATCCGCCGGGGTGATCGTCCTGCGGGTGCGCGAACCCGAACTGCCGCGCGCGTTCAGGGTGCCCGGTTACCCTGTCACGCCTGTCCTTTCGATGCTGGCCTGCGGGTACATCCTCGCCAGCCTGCATTGGTACACCTGGATCGCGTTCGGTGGATGGGTTGCGGTGGCGCTGGTCTTCTACCTGTTATGGGGTCGCCATCACAGCGCGCTCAACGGGCCGCTCAACCATCCGCCCAAGGAGAACCCGTGACCGTGGTCGTCGGGTACCGCGCCGGCAAGATCGGGCTGTCGGGATTGCAGCTGGCGGTGCGCGCGGCGCGGACGCTGCGCACCTCGCTAACCGTGGCGACCATCGTCGGAAAGCCGTGGCTGACACCGCCGTTGGCCGAGTACCAGCACTGGGCGGATCAGCTGGCCGCGGATTCGGCGACGGAGGCCCGACGCTACCTGCGCGAATTGGCCGACGGCGTCGACGTCACTTACCAGCACCGTGCGCACCGATCGGTTTCCGGTGGGCTGATCGAGGTCGTCGAGGAAACCGACGCCGAGGTGCTGGTGCTGGGGTCGCTGCCCGGCGCTCTGCCGGGGCTGGGGGCACTACCCGGTCGCGGGGGAGTGGTGATCGGCTCGACCGCCGGCCGGCTGTTGCACTCGTCGCCCGTGCCGGTGGCGATCAGCCCCAGCGGATACCGTGCCCACACGGGCAGCTTTACCCGGCTCACGTGTGCCTACGCGGCCACCGCGGAGTCGATTGGCGTGCTGCGGCGATGCATCGACTTCGCCGAGGAAGTCCAGTTACCGGTTCGGGTGATCACCTTCGCGGTTCGCGGCCGGACGATGTATCCACCCGAGGTGGGGCTGGATGCCGAGGATTCGATTCTGGATGCATGGGCGACGCAAGCGCGAGAAATCCTGGAAAATTTGAAGACCGAGGGCATCGTCGGCGAAAACGTGGTGCTGCAGGTGGTTACCGGAAACAGCTGGGAGGAGGCACTGCACGCGGCGGAGTGGGATGACGGCGAGATCCTGGCGTTGGGCACATCACCCGGCGGCGAAATTCGCAGAGTATTCCTCGGATCCCGGGCCACCAAGATCATCCGCCACAGCCCGATACCGGTGCTGGTGCTGCCCGGCTAGCGGTCGGCGGCGGCGTTGGCCGCGGCCTGGGCCTGTCTCAGGGTTGCCGCGACATCGCCGCGCCCGAGGAACATTTCGTCGAAATACGGTTGCAGGGCCTGGTTCCCCGCGGCGAAGCCGCTGCCACCCGGAGCCGGAATGCGCGGGCCGTCCAGCACCGAGAAGAAGGGTGTGACGTCGACGCCCTTGGCGGCCCAAAAGGCGAAGTAAACAGACTGAGCGGATAGCACCGCGGGAATTGCCGCCCCGGTACGGCCCAGGTATGCGTTGCCCGTCCTGCTGCCCATCCACGCCAATACCCGACGCACCGCATCCGGATGTTTGGACGCCGAATTACCGGCCGCCGCAATACCATTGGTCACGCTCACCCGGCCCTTGGGGCCGGCCGGCATCATCGCCACACCCCAGCGGAAGCCGGCGTCACGGGCCACCGGCGCAAGACTGTAGGTGCCGGACTGGAAGAGGGCCATCTTGCCGGCCAGAAATTGGTTGCGGGAGAAATCCCCGTTGTCATTGGTGTCGGACGCGGGCGGCGCCACATGATCGTCGTTGATCAGGGCGACGAGATAGCGGAAGGCTTCGATCGCGGCAGGGTTATCGAATGCGAACTCGTCGTCGCGCTGGAATATGCCGCCGGCGGAGCCGATGTAGTTGAGGTAGATGCCCTGAGGATCGTTGCCCGCGTTGTAGCCCCACTGGCGCACCCGTCTGGGTTCGAAATCCTTTGTGCCCGCTAAATGTCCGTCGGCGTCGATGGTGAGCCTGGCCAGCAGGGGGCGCAACGTGTCGTCACCGCCGGGACTCCACCGCAGGCTGTCCAGCTGGGCAGGATCCACACCGGCCGCCGCCAGCAGATCCGCGTTGTAGAACAACGCGATGCCAGCGTCGGTCAGCTGCGGCACGCCCCACAGCACACCGGAGCGGGTGAACTGCTCGACGACGGCAGGCTCCCAGTCCGAGGCGCTGTCCCTATCGATGCGCATCAGCCGGCCGCTGTCGGCATAGGCGGCGAGATAGGCATTGGATAGCCAGAAGATGTCGTCGGCGCTTCCGCCGGCGACGTCGGTCCGCAGGGTGTCGAAGTACGTGGAATAGGACACCAGATCGGTGTGCACCTCGATGCCCGGATGCGTTCGGGTGAAGGCCTCGAACGATTGCCGATACGCCGCCGCGATTGGTTCCGCCCAGAGCCGCACGGTCACAACGATCTTGCCGCCACCGGGTTCGCCCGCCCGGCCCATGAACACCGCCGTCGCACCCAACAGCACCGCGACCAGCACGAGAGCCCCGGCGACCAGCGATGAGAAGCGCGGTGTCATTTGATCCCTGAGACGACGATCGACGCGACGATATGCCGCTGAGCAGCCACGAAAAGTGCCATCAGCGGGACGATCGCGACCGTGGTCGCCGCCATCACCAGCGTCCACTGGGCGTTGAACCGGGACTGCAGGTCGGCCGTCGCGACCGTCAGCACCCGCCACTTGCGACCGCTGGTGATCACCAACGGCCACATGAAGTTGTTCCATTGCGAGACCACGGTGACCAGCGTGATCGCGGCCAAGACCGGTCGGCTGGACGGAATTATCACATGCACGAGCACGTCGAGCGTGTTGGCGCCGTCGAGGCGCGCGGCGTTGATCAAGTCGTTCGGAATGAGGCGAAAGTGTTCGCGTAGCAGGAATATCGCATACGGGGAACCGAACATGAACGGGAGCACCAATGCCCAGAACGTGTTGCGCAGACCTAGCTGGGCCATCATCAGATACAGCGGTATGACGGTGACGGTCGCCGGCACCATCAACGTCGCGATGTAGACCCAGAACAACACGTCTCGTCCGGGAAACCGCAACCGCGCGAACGCATAAGCGGCCAGCACCGAAAAGGTCAGCTGGCCCAGCAGAATCACCGCCGTCATCAGCGCGGTCACCGCCGCCGACCGGCCGAAGCCGGCGCCGGCCAGGTCGGTGTAATTGGACAACGTCGGTGGGCGCGGCAGCTGCAGCGGCGTACCCGTCGCAAACTGATGTGCGGAGGTAAACGATGTCAACAAACCGAGTGCAAACGGCAGCAACGTGATTACCGCGCCTACCAGCAAGCCGGCGTAGATCACCGTGTTGGACAAGCTACGTGAGGTCATAGCTAATCCGTCGGCGGAAGTACTGATGCTGAACGAAGGTGGCGGCGACGAGGATGACGAACAACACCACCGCCATCACCGATGCCCGTCCGATGGCGGCCGAACCGAACGCCTCGGCATAGATGCGGTGGGCCACCAGGTCGGTCCTGCGCTGGGGCCCGCCGCCGGTCAGTGCGTAGACGATATCGAAAATCTGTGCGGCGCTGACGATTCCGGTGACAAGGATGAAGAATGTCGTCGGCCGCAGCATGGGCAGGGTGATGCGCCAGAACCGCTGCCAGGCATTGGCGCCGTCGGTGCGCGCGGCCGCGTGAATGTCGTCGGGGATCGCCAGCAGGCCAGCCAGGAAGGACAAGGAGACATAACCGACATTGGTCCAGACCACGACGGCCGCAACCATCGGCAGGGCAAGGTCGGGATTGGTGAGCCATTCGATCCGGCGCCCCAGCACGGCGCTGACCGCGCCGTCGGTGGGCGCCAGGATCCAGCGCCACATCACCGCGATCGCCAGGGGGGCGCAGATCCACGGCAGCACGTAGAGCGTGCGGAAGAAGCTGGTGCCCGGCAGCCGCCGCGCCAGCAGCACCGCGGCCAGCAGTCCGAGCACCGTCTGCGCCGGGACCACGATCGCGACGAAGATGGCCGTGACCACCAACGAGTCGCCGAAGTCGGAGTCGACCAGCACCGATCGCCAGTTGGCCAGACCGACGTAGCGCAGCGGTCCCAGCAGGTCCCACCGGTACAGGCTTAGCCAGACGACGACCAGGATCGGCAGCAACAGGAAGGCGACCACGCCGAACAGGCTGGGGGCCAGCAGCGCGTACGCCAGCGCGCTGGTTCGGCGTGGCGCGTCGCTCATGGATGTATTAAAGCCGGTCGTTACGGTGTAGCCGTGACACCCAACCAGGGGATCGATGCCGACTTCCTGGACCTGCCGCGCCACCAATTGGCCGATGCCGCGTTATCGGCGGCTATCGCGGCCGGTGCCAGCTACGCCGACCTGCGGGTTCACCGCATCAGCACCGAGGTCATCCAGCTGCGCGACGGCGAGCTGGAGACCGCGGTCATCAACCGCGAAGTGGGGTTGGCAGTGCGGGTGATCGTCGCGGGTACCTGGGGATTCGCCTCCCACGCCGAGCTGGCGGCGCACGTCGCGGCCGCCACCGCTCGCCGCGCGGTCCAGGTGGCGACCATACTGGCGGCGCTGAACACCGAGCGCGTCAAACTGGCGCCCGAGCCGGTGTACGCCGACGCCACCTGGGTGTCGAACTACCAGATCGACCCGTTCGGCATGCCGGTAGCGGACAAAATCGCGGTGCTTCAGGAGTACTCCGGGCGCTTGCTGGGCGCCGACGGCATCGACCACGTGTCGGCCGGACTCACGGCCGTCAAGGAGCAGACGTTCTACGCCGACACCTTCGGCTCGTCGATCACCCAGCAGCGGGTGCGGGTGATGCCGTCCATCGAGGCGGTGACCGTCGACGCCGAAGCGGGCAGTTTCGATTCGATGCGCACACTGGCGCCGCCGACCGCCCGCGGCTGGGAAGCCGTCGCCGGCGACGAGGTGTGGAACTGGACCGATGAACTAGCCGAGATGCCGTCCTTGCTCGCCGAGAAGGTCAAGGCGCCCAGCGTGATGCCCGGGCCCACGGATCTGGTGATCGACCCTACCAACCTGTGGCTGACCATTCACGAATCTATAGGCCACGCAACCGAATACGATCGTGCTATCGGCTACGAGGCCGCCTACGCCGGAACCTCGTTCGCCACCCCCGACAAACTCGGCACGATGCGGTACGGCTCGCCGGTGATGAACGTGACCGCGGACCGCACCGTCGAATTCGGCTTGGCCACCGTCGGTTACGACGACGAAGGCGTGGCCGCGCAAAGCTGGGATCTGGTGCGTGACGGGGTGTTCGTCGGCTATCAACTCGACCGGGTGTTCGCCCATCGGCTGGGCGAGCCGCGCTCCAACGGGTGCTCATATGCCGACTCGCCACACCATGTCCCGATCCAGCGGATGGCCAACGTATCGCTGCAACCGGGCACCGACGACCTCGGCACCGCGGACCTGATCGCCCGTGTCGACGACGGCATCTACGTCGTCGGCGACAAGTCATGGTCGATCGACATGCAGCGCTACAACTTTCAGTTCACCGGCCAGCGATTCTTCCGCATCCGGGACGGCCGCCTGTACGGACAGTTGCGCGATGTCGCGTACCAGGCCACAACCACCGACTTCTGGAATTCCATGGAAGCTGTGGGCGGCCCGTCGACCTGGCGGCTGGGCGGCGCGATGAACTGCGGCAAGGCCCAGCCCGGCCAGGTGGCCGCCGTCAGCCACGGCTGTCCGTCGGCGTTGTTCCGGGGCGTCAACGTGCTCAACACCCGTACCGAGGGCGGCCGATGATCACGCCACAGCACGCCATCAACATCGTCCTGGAGGAAGCGGCGAAAGCAGGCGGGGCCGACGACACCGTGGTGCTGGTAACCGACCGGATGGAGGCATCGTTGCGCTGGGCGGGCAACTCGATGACCACCAACGGGGTCGCTGTGAGCCGCAGCATGACCGTGATTTCATTTGTGCGCCAAGGTGAAAGCGCTTTCGTCGGCACTGTGGTATCCGCCGAAGTGGACCCGTCGGTGATCCCGGGGCTGGTGGCGGCGTCCCAGGAAGCGGCACGCTCGGCGCCGGAGGCCGGTGACGCCGCGCCACTGCTTGCCGATGCGGGGGAGCCGGTCGATTGGGACGCGCCGGTGCCGGGCACCGGGGCCGAGGTTTTCGCCGGCATCGCCGGTCCGTTGAGTCGGGGATTCCGTGGCGGCGACCGGCTGTATGGCTTTGCGCACCACAGTGTCTCGACGACCTTCCTGGCGTCGTCGACTGGGCTGCGCCGACGTTACACCCAGCCCGCCGGTGCGGTCGAGATCAACGGCAAACGCGGCGACGCGAGCGCATGGGTGGGTGTCGGCACGCCCGATTTCGTAGACGTGCCAATCGATTCGCTGCTCAAGGAGCTGTCGTGGCGATTGGGATGGGCAGAGCGAACGGTGGAGCTGCCCGCGGGACGGTACGAGACGATCATGCCTCCGTCCACGGTGGCCGACATGATGATCCACCTCTGGTGGTCGATGGCGGGACGGGGCGCCCAGGAGGGCCGGACCGCCTTCTCGGCGCCCGGCGGTGGCACCCGGGTGGGCGAGCGGCTCACCGACTTGCCGCTGACGCTGTTCTCCGATCCGTGGGCGCCGGGCCTGGCGTGTGCGCCGTTCGTCGCGGTGAGCAACTCCTCGGAGACGGTGTCGGTGTTCGACAACGGGATGGAGATCGGCCAGGTGGATTGGATCCGCAACGGCGTGATCAACGCGCTGGCTTACCCGCGCGCCGCGGCCGCGAAGTTCGACGCGCCGGTCGCCGTCGCCGCCGACAACCTGGTGATGACCGGCGGGTCGAACGAGCTTGCCGACATGATCGCCGGCACCGAGCGCGGCCTGCTGCTGACCACGCTGTGGTACATCCGCGAGGTCGACCCCACGACGATGCTGCTCACCGGGCTGACCCGTGACGGTGTGTACCTCATCGAAGACGGCGAGGTGACCGCGGCGGTCAACAACTTCCGGTTCAACGAGAGCCCGCTGGACCTACTGCGACGGGCCACGGAGGCCGGCGTCAGCGAGAAGACCCTGCCGCGGGAATGGGGAGACTGGGTGACCCGGACGTCGATGCCGTCGCTGCGGATACCGGACTTCCACATGTCGTCGGTCAGCCAGGCGATCTAGCGTGTAAGGAATGCCGGCAGCGGTTCGGCGCGAGAAGACATCTCTGCAGGTCGGCGCGCGAGAGCACTCCGCCGACGCCGGGGCTCCGGCACATCGAACGCTTCGAGAGCTCGGCGCTGTCCGACGATCGCGCAAAAGCCGCCCCGCGGTATACGGATGCGTTAATTTGGAGCCCTGCGCACCTCGTCGCCAATGACGTCGCCGAGGTGCGCACTCGGTTCTCCGAGGCCGAAGTCATCGAACTGTCGTTGGGGGCTGACGCGCCGCGGGTTGAGCACGGCACCGAGCGGTATCTCATTGGCGCCGACGGTAAGACGGTGTTCAGCTGACGGCGGAGCGGGCGGTGCCGTGGCAGATCGCCCTCGCCTGGCGACGCCCCCGCAGGTGCTTGTCCAGGGCATCGACGGCGAGCAGGATCGGCATCGCGGCGAGCGCGACTAACCATCCCCACAGGGGCGGATTCCACTGGCCAAGCAGCCTCGCGACGGGTGGCACCCACAGTTCGACCAGTGAGATGGCCAGCCCGATCAGCGCCGCCGGCACCAAGAGCCGATTGGTGAGCCAGCCCAGCGCGCCGGGCCAGCGCGAGGAGGACCGGCAGGCGAAGACGTTCGCCGTCTGGGCGAAGACGACGGTCATGAAGGCCGCGCCGGATGCGGCCGCCAGGTCGTGCCCGGTGGGAAACGGATGCGCGGGACGCCAGCCAAGTGCCACGAGGGACACCACGAAAGCAACGAGGCTGAGGACGGCCTCGAGTGGGCCCAGCATCCCGAACGCCCGGCGCAACACCGTGCGATTCATCAGCCGGCCATGAACCGGCGGTCCCTCGAGAAGGTGCTGCGCGGGCGGCTCCGCGCCGAGGGCGACCGCGGACAGCGTGTCGGTGCCGATGTCCAGCGCGATGATTTGCAGGACGCCAAGGGCAAGAGGGAACAGGCCGCCCGAGAGCGCCCAGACGAGGAACGGTGCGAGCTCGGCGACGTTGTCGGTCAGGTGGTAGGTCAGGAACCGCCGGATGTTGACGAAGGTCGCGCGACCCTGCTCGACGCCGGCGACGATGCCGGCAAAGGAGTCGTCGAGCAACACCAGGTCGGCCGCCTCGCGGGCGACGTCGGTCCCCGACAGGCCCATGGCCACACCGATGTTGGCCTCATGCAGCGCCGGCGCGTCGTTGACGCCGTCACCCGTCATTGCGACGACGTGGCCCCTCGAGCGAATCGCGCGGGCGATGCGGAGCTTGTCTTCGGGGGACACCCGCGCGATCACCGCGCCGTCGCGGTCGAGCAAAGCGGCGAGATGCTGCTCGTCCTGGGGCAGATCACTGCCGGATAGCACGGGTGAGCCGGGGGAGCGTAGGCCCACCTCGTCAGCGATCGCGGTGGCCGTGGCCGGATGGTCGCCGGTCACCATCGCCACCTTCACTCCAGCCCTGCGGCAGGCCTTCAGCGACGCCGGGACATCGTCACGCGGAGGATCCTCCAACGCAACCAAGCCAAGCAGCCGCAGTCCTTCGGCGCACTCTTCCTGATTCCGGGGCGTGCGACCGTTCCTCGGGCCCGCCGCGATTGCGAGCACCCGCAGCCCGCGGGCTGTCAGGGCTTCCATCGCCCGGTGGGCCTCGGGGCCGGCGCCACAGAGCCCCAGCATGATGTCGGGTGCCCCTTTCACCACGATCTTGTCGGCCAGCACCACGGCCATGCGACGCAACCGGGGGTCGAAGGGGAACCGCAACTCGGCGGAACCGGTGCGACGGTCCTCGACCGTATCGATGCCGACTCGCCGGGCGAGGGTGTCGAGGGCCGCCTCCATGGGGTCCCCGTGGGCACGCCACTGCCCACCCACCTCTTCGGCGTACCCGGTAGAGCATTGTTCCCCGGCCAGGGCGAGCTCCCGCACCGGGTCCTCCGCGTCGGGGGTGGACCACGCCAGCCTGGCCGTCGGCCCGTAACCGGCGCCTTCGATGGCCAGAGAACCGGCGGGCGTCCAGGCCTCGACCACTGTCATCTGGTTGCGGGTCAGCGTGCCCGTCTTGTCGGTGCAGATGAACGTCGTGGACCCGAGCGTCTCGACGGCCTCGAGGTTGCGGACCAGGATCTGCCGTTTTGCCATCTGCTCCGAACCCCACGCGAGGGACAGCGTCACCGTGGGGAGCAGGGCCTCCGGGACCAGCGCGACGGTGACGCCGATCGCGAACACGAAGGCCTGCTGGATCGGGTTGCCCACGAGCACGGAAAGGAGCAGGAACAGCGCGCCGACGCTGACCGCGATCGTCGCGGTGACGCGCACGACGCCGCGCAGTCCGCGGGTCAGTGGGGTGTCGGGTTTGGTCGTCGACGTCGTCAGGCGCGCGATCCCGGCCACGCGCGTCCGTTCGCCGATCGCGGTGACCCGGGCGCACGCGTCGCCCTCGACGACAAAGGTGCCCGCGAAGAGCGCTTCGCCCTCGGCCACGGCGCCGGCCTCGCTCTCACCGGTGAGCATGGACGAGTCGACGAGCAACCGGTTCTCGGTGAGCACCACCGCGTCGGCCGGCACCCGGTCGCCGCTTTCGAGGAGGAGGATGTCGTCGACCACCACATCCTCGGCCTCGATCACCCGCCGACCTCCGTCGCGCCACACGGTGATGCGCGTCGGCAGCATCTCCTGGAGCCGATCGGCGGCCCGGTCGGCCCGGGCTTGCTGGATCATGGCGAAGACCCCATTCAGCACGATCACCGCGATGATCGCGACACTGAGTTGGGGAAGCTTCGCGAAGAAGGCCAGCGCCGCGGCCACCCAGAGCAGCAGGGCGAAGAAGTGCGTCAGCTCACCGAGCAGGCGGCGGGCGACCGAGGGCCGCCTCGACGCGGGCAGCCTGTTGGCGCCACCCCGCGCACGCCGCTCGGCGGCTTGCGCCGTCGTCAGCCCCGGCACCATGACACCGGCCATGGTTCTCCCTTCGGCGACACCCCAGTGCCCATCGAATTCTGTTGCCTCAGTGAGTCTTAACGGCGCTAACCACGAACCCCGTGCAGCGGTTGGCCAGAGAGCGGTTGCACCCTGCACGCAATAGCCAAGATGCTATAACCGAGGCCAGTACTCGCGTGATCGCGACTGGACGACGGCGGCGAAAGCTGCTGTCGTAGCTTGCGCGGCCGCCGCACATCGACGGCATTGCGGGGACCGAAGGCCAAGCCGGTCGGTTAACGGCCGCGGGCAAGCCCATGGGTGTTCACGCTCTCGCTAAGTGCCGTATGCCCGCTGTACATGTACGGATTATGGTGTAGCACAGCAATGTTCGCTTGTGGGCGCTCGTCACGTGGGCGTACCGTTGGGGCCGCGACCAACGACATCCCAAGAGAGCTACGACCATGAGCGGTCATCCTGATGTTGAGGTTCCTGCCGGCACGACGCGGATCACTGGGCGCGACGGCGGGGCACGGGTATTCGACGGCAGGGAATGGACCGTCGAGAGCGCGAGCGAGGGCCACGACATCACCGTGAGCATCCACGGCATGCAGTGCGCGGACGGTCGGGTCGTGTCCAGGGTCGCGGTTGGCGGGTTGTGCCCCGATTGGCCGATCACGTCCCAACGCGCTCGCAGGCTGGCGAGGGCATTGATCGCCGCGGCCGATGCCGCTGAAGGCCCCGAGTATATGCAGCCGTAATACTCCACGGCCGTCTCGCCACGCTGGCGGCGGCCCGGGTCGGCGGGGTATGGGTTCGCGTGGGCTCGCATGCCGGAAAGCGCTAATCTCATCGTCGTGCGAAGCAAGGTCGGCCGTGCATCATCGGCCATGGCCTCGCTGCCTACGCTCGTGTTTGATGATGAGTTGGGCATCATGTCTGCGAGAGACGAAAAGCCTGCAGCGGGAAATTCCCGGTCAGGGGCGCACGGGGCGGTAGCTCAGTTGGTTAGAGCCGCGGACTCATAATCCGTTGGTCGCGGGTTCGAGCCCCGCCCGCCCCACCAAGTTCTGGCTGATAGCAGCCGGTACTGAGGCGACCGGTCATCCACGCAGGGCCAGTCACCCCGGGCGTCACCGGGGCGGTGGGTGACCGGCGCCCTGCGACGGGCTCTTGTCTGCCGCGACCGGTTGAGACTCTAATGCGACATTTATACTCATCGCATGAGTAAACGCCTGCAGGTCCTCCTTGACGCAGACGAATGGGAACAGCTCCAAGAGATCGCCCGCCGCCACCGCACGACGGTCTCGGAGTGGGTTCGTCGCACCCTGCGCGAGGCACGTGAGCGCGAACCTGGCGGCGACCTGGACACCAAACTGCGTGCTATCCGCGCGGCCGCACGCCACGAGTTTCCCACCGCCGACATCGAGCAGATGCTCGAGGAGATCGACCGCGGACGCGAGGCGTTGCCGGGAACCGCGCGGTGATCCTGATCGACTCCAACATCCCGATGTATCTGGTGGGTGCCGCCCACCCCCACAAGTTTGATGCGCAGCGTCTGCTGGAGACGGCCCTGTCCGCCGGAGAACGCCTCGTCACTGACGCGGAGGTGCTACAGGAGATCTGCCATCGCTACGTGGCCATCGATAGACGCGAGGCGATCCAGCCGGCGTTCGATGCCATCCTCGGCGTGGTCGACGACGTGCTGCCGATAGGACGCACCGACGTCGAGCAAGCCCGGGACTCCGTGTTGCGCTACCAGAGCTTGTCCGCGCGGGATGCGCTGCACGTTGCCGTCATGGCACGCCATGACATTACGCGCCTCATGAGCTTCGACCGCGGCTTTGACGGCTATCCAGGCATCACGCGTCTGGCATGAACGCCTTATGCGCCGGCTTTCCAGGCAAATTCGATGGGCGCATTTCATGGGATTCGGTTGCAAGCCGAAGGCCGGGTTGGCTCAAGCTGGTACGCAGGGTGCGCGCGACCGACCGATGAGCAACTCTTGAATGCGATATCGCCCGCGATATCGCATTCGTAAATCACCTCATGGTCGGCGGAGGTTACTCGTGTGGCCCGTGTGATTACGGCTGACTTGGCGGCCTCATCCGTCACTCAGTTCCCGCTGGGTGCGCGGTAAGAAACACGGTGATCGCGGTGATCAGGCGGTCGGGCTGGTCTTCGGGGATGACTGTGCGACTTCCCGTGATCAGCTCGAATCGGCCTTGCGGCAACAGTTTTGGCAGCTGTCGTCCGTGCTCGCAACGGAAGATCATCTTGTCGTTGTCGGCCCACAGCACAGTGCGGGTTAGTCGAAGCTGGTGAGGCCGGCCGGGGCCGCGAATGTGTACTTCGTATCGACAGCTCGCGCCGTTGACGCCGACGCCGTGAACGAACACGGGCGCAGGCCGCTGCCGCAGTCGCGGTAGCGGGTCACGCCAGCCGGAATCTCCATGCGGTGCTCGTGGCCGAGCTGCGGACTGATCGACATGATCCTCCCCTGGCAGGAGCAGCGCTCCAGGTAGCACTGGACGATCTCCCCACGCCGCCCATTGGGGCGGTGTCAGGGCGGTCGGCTCGTCATCTGCTCCGGTCGCCCAGGTGCTGACACCACGCGCAGGTCTCGGAGCGTGATGGGCTCGCCGCAATCGTGGTAGCCGCTCCCAAGTGGCATCGTGCGAGTTTGATTTGCCAGCCAGCGATGCGCGGGGTCAATAATTTGTCATGACCGGGCCAGAACCCCGGGTGCCCGTCATCGACATGTGGGCTCCGTTCGTGCCGTCCGCCGAGATCATCGACGACCTGCGGGCCGGATTTCCCGCTGAGCTGCTGTCGTACCTGGAAGTCTTTACCAAGCAGACGATCAGCGCCGAGCAGTTCAGCGATTACGTGGAATCCCGGCGCTGCACCGACGGCCAAATCCTCGACTCCCTCGACGCTGCCGGAATCACGCGCAGTTTGATCACCGGATTCGACGAAAAGTCCACGTGCGGTGTCACTTTCGTACACAACGCCTCGGTGGCCGCCCTCGCGGTGCGCCATCCCGGCCGATTCATACCCTTCGCAGGTGCCGACGTCGTGGCCGGCAGCTCGGCGCTCGACGAGTTCGAGCGGTGGGTGGTTGAGCACGGTTTCCGAGGGCTGAGCCTGCGTCCGTTCATGATTGGGCGGCCGGCAACGGACCCCGCCTACTTCCCCTTCTACGCCAAGTGCGTCGAACTCGATGTTCCCCTTTCCATCCACACCTCCGCCAATTGGACTCGGACACGGCCCAGCGATCTTGGTCATCCCCGCCACATCGACGACGTCGCCTGTCGCTTCCCTGAGCTGACAATCCTTATGAGCCACGGCGGCTACCCGTGGGTGTTAGAGGCATGCCTGATCGCATGGAAACACCCCAACGTCTACCTCGAATTGGCGGCCCACCGTCCCAGGTACTTCGCTGCGCCGGGCGCCGGATGGGAACCGCTGGTGCGCTTCGGACAGACCACGATCCGTGACAAGATCGTTTACGGCACCGGCGGGTTTCTCATCAACCGTCCCTACCCCGAATTGTGCGACGAGATGCGTGGGCTGCCGGTCCAGCGGGAAGTCCTCGAGGACTGGCTGTGGCGAAACGCCAATCGTCTACTCCGACTCGACACGTGAGACGGGGCAAAAGTTGAGGAGAATCGACATGGTCGAGGCAATCGATGCGACAGGCCAGCACCGACGACGACCGCCGGACGGCCAGAGAGTGAGTCCTGCAATGAGGTGTTTTCTGCGCTGTTGCGCATCCGGCGTGTTCGCCCTGGTGTTGGTGGGATTGCCGGTGACCGGGCTCGCCGCGCCGGCGATTAGCCGGGCCGACGATCCCTGCTCCCCCGGCTGGTACTGGGACGCCGACTTGAACCAATGCGTGTTCTGGCTTCCCGCCGCAAATGGACCCGGCGGGCCCGGGGGACCCGGCGGGCCTGGGGGACCGGGTGGACCCGGGGGACCGGGCGGACCCGGTGGACCCGGCCCACGCTAGGCCTCTCGGGCGGCGGTAGCCCGGGTGATGACCGTCGAACCGAGCACATGACGCTGCCGCGACGCCGCGAGCTGCACGGCGCCGGCCCGCGGATGTGGACGTTCCCAGCCCGGCGGCGTTACTGGAATCTGAGCACAACGCATCGCCGGCCGAGATGCGGACATTGTTCGAAAGCGCGGGGTTCGCGGTCAGCGACCAACACCGCGTGCGGCGGCCGGCGTGGACGCGAATCGTTGTGCGACCTGATAACCGTCGGCACCCAGGGTTAAGGGTTGGGGGTGATCCCGGCGACACGCGGGTGTGCGATTGCTACGTGTCTCGATCGCCGCCCCGCCGTTCGGCAAGGATTTCACGGAGGGCCGGCAGCATTCGTTGGTCCTTGGGCCGGTTGGCTGCTTGCTTTGACGGGATGACGTCACTGAGCGACGCGGTGCGCACACTCACTCCGTACAGCTGGACCTGGGCCGCATCGCGGCGCAGGTCAGGGTAACCGCGTGTTCCGGATGGCTGGAACGTCACGTCGAGATCGCCGGCGTCGGTCGTGAGATTCCAGGTTTGTGCAGCGGCCAGTGCCTCGCCGTCACAACGGAACGGCAGGCCGCTGGGCTTGGAGTCGGTGCGGACTCGCGCGTTGAGTTCGCGGAGCGCACTGGCGAGCTTGTCGAGGTTTCGCCGGCCCATTTCGGGCGTGATGTCGGCGTCTTCGGTCGGAAACGGTGAGCCGTGGTACACCGCGGCGAGGCCGCCAATGAGGATGTAGGCGACCTTGTTTCGGACGAGAACGTCCAGAGTGCGGGGGAGGTTGAGCTCCATTTCAATCCCGTCCAGCCTCCGGAGCGCCCTCAGTTGCCTCGCCACCGTGGCGTGACGATCCATCCGCTCTTGGCCGCTGAGAACAGAAAGCCGCGCCGCCTGGGCCATATCGCTGTTGTCCTGTGGCACAAGCGTGAGCTCGAGGTCGAAGCCGCACAGGCGCACCAGTCGACGGACGTTGTCGAGACTGACGGCGGTGCGACCGGACTCCCATCGAGCGATTGCCGGCTGGGCCGTGTCGGCTCGGCCGCCGATATGGGTTTCTGATAATGCCTCGTGCACCAGTCGTCGCGGCAGCCGCGGCAATGGCGATCTGGGGAGCCGCGTTCAGCGTGGACCCAGTGCTATTGGCAGACCCACCCGACATCAACTGCACGCAGTTCAACGAGGACGGCAGTTGCTATTGGGCCAACTGCACCCAGGCGAAGGCCAACGGCGAGTGCAACATTCGCGACGGCAGCGCCCACTACTGCCCGAAGCAAGACCGCGACGGCGACGGTCTCGCCTGCGAGTGCTAGAGCTTCGCCCCGGGCGACCCTAGTGCAGAAGAGGCAGCACTTGGGTGCGGTAGAAGTCGATGGCGACGAGGGGATCCTGCTGGGGAAAGTGCATGAATGGGATGGCGCCGGCATCGAAAACGGTCTTTATCGCGTCGATGTGGGCAGCGGGATCAGTACCGATGACCCAGTGTGCGATCACGTGGTCGAGCGGGTTTGCCTCGGACGCCCTCTGGATGTCCGCCGGGTTGGGTTGATCAACCGGCCCGGCGTTGGTGAACCGCCACAGTTCTGCGGCCCGGTTGGCCTCGTTCTGATCACCAACGACGGCGAATATCTGCGCACGCTTGCCTAGGGTGGCGGGATCGCGGCCGGACGCGCGTGCGCCGTTGTTGAAGGCGGCCAACAGCTTCGGGTCCTTGATATCGGTGGTGTTGTGTGTGATCCAGCCGTCGCCGTGTTGCCCGGCCAAGTGCGCGCTTCTTGGGCCCGCCGCGGCCACGAAGATGGGCGGCGGTGACTGCGGCAGGTTATACAGCTTGAGTTGGTTGGTCTGGAAGTAGCGACCCTGGAATGAGATTCGTTGTCCGCTCCACAGTTGCCGGATAATGTGGATGGCTTCGATCAATCGGTCATGGCGCTC
The DNA here is from genome assembly GCF_010731535.1 of Mycobacterium lacus. NCBI lineage: Bacteria > Bacillati > Actinomycetota > Actinomycetes > Mycobacteriales > Mycobacteriaceae > Mycobacterium > Mycobacterium lacus. The sequence continues at coordinate 2,516,218 of NZ_AP022581.1, read as the reverse complement.
GTGATACGGGCCGAACTGTCCGGTCGCGGCCTGCTCGTTGAGGCGTTCTCCGGTGCCCAGACCGAGGAAAACCCGCCCCGGGTTGAGGATCGCAAGCGAAGCGAACGCTTGCGCGACGATCGTCGGGTGGTAGCGGTAGATGGGACAGGTCACGGCCGTTCCGAACGTGATGTGGTTCGTTCGTTGGCCCACCAACGCCAGAGTGTGCCAGGGGAACATCGCGTACCCCTCGTTGTCCTGCCACGGTTGCAGATGGTCGCTGACCCACAGGTACTGGAATCCGGCCTGCTCAGCCGCCTGAGCCTGGTCGACCAGTTGGGCGGTGGCGAATTGTTCGTGTGACAACACGAAGCCGACGTTCGTGCCCGATGATGGCGCGGGGCTGGCGGGGGGCGATGGTGAGCGAGCGGGTTGTGAGCTGCATGCGGCCGCCAGGCCAGCAACGCTCAGCACGCTCAATTCCCCTGCGATCCGTCCGAATGAGCGCCGCGAAATGTCAGTCATGGATTCGGTCGTGCCAGAACTCATTGCATCCTCCGTGGCTCGTTCGCGCCTGACGTGTTTAGCTGCCCGGTCCGATCACGAAGCATCGGCCATTGCTGGTGGTGAGCAATACCTCCAGACGGCGGACTTGTCGATACCCGGAAATTCGAAGCGATGCACCTGCTGGCCGGCTTCGATCTTGGTGTGGTCTGCGAAACGGCCGCGCTCGCGCATGCTGCAACACCCGCACAGCACACCGCGATGATCGCTATCGTTCGGCGCGCCTTGGGCATGGAAGCAATCTCGACATGTCGGCGGATGCCCGTCCGGGAAAACCGACGAGGACTTCGTGCTTGCCTAACGGGCCATGACCTCCGACGATCGGAACATGCGTGCCGGAAACCTCGCGGGCACACCGCCGCTGAAAGGGCGTTGACGTGCACGGGTTCGGCTTCGAAACGCTGGCGCTGCTTGCCGTCATAGGGTTGGCGGGTCCGCTGCTGGCGTCGCTGCCGCGCCTGCGGATTCCGGTGATCATCGGTGAGTTGATCGTGGGACTCGTCGTCGGCAGGACCGGTTTTGGCGTCGTCGACGCCGCCAACCCGACGCTCGAGATGTTCGCGAACATCGGCTTCGCGCTGGTGATGTTCGTCGTGGGCACCGATGTTCCGGTCCGTGGCCACGCGCTACGGTCGGCGGTGCCGCGGGCGTTCGCGCGCGCCGTTTTCGTCGGTGCCGTTGCCGGGGTACTCGGTGTCGGGTTGGCGACGGGGTTCGGCACCGGCCACGGGGAGCTTTACGCGGTGCTGATGGCCTCGTCGTCGGCGGCGCTGGCCCTACCGGTGATGGATTCGCTGCGGTTGCAAGGGCCGCAGGTGCTCTCCGTGACCGCGCAGATCGCCATTGCGGATTCCGCATGTATCGTGTTGCTGCCGTTGGTGATTGACGTGCGACAGGCGCCGACGGCCGCACTCGGGGGACTGGCCGTCGCGGGCTGCGCGGTGGTGCTTTTCGCGCTGTTGCGCGCGTTCGACCGCAAGGGCTGGCGGCAGCGCGTGCACGAGTATTCCAAGCAACATCGGTTCGCGCTGGAATTGCGGACCAACCTGATCCTCCTGTTCGCGCTGGCGGCGCTCGCCGTCAGCACCCACGTGTCGATCATGCTGGCGGGCTTCGCGCTGGGTTTGGTGATCGCCTTGATCGGCGAACCGCGTCGGCTGGCCCGTCAGCTGTTCGGCATCACCGAGGGGTTCTTCAGCCCATTGTTCTTCGTCTGGCTGGGCGCCTCGCTGCAGGTACGCGACCTGGGTTCGCACCCAAAACTCATTCTGCTGGGCGTGGGCCTGGGGCTGGGTGCCGTGCTGGCGCATTGCGCCGGAAGGCTGCTCGGCCAGCCGCTGACGCTGGCGGTGCTGTCGGCCGCGCAGCTGGGTGTGCCGGTGGCCGCGGCCACCATAGGCACCCAGGAACACCTGCTCGCCGCCGGTGAACCGTCGGCGCTGATGCTCGGCGCCTTGCTGACAATCGGTTGCACGTCCATCGCCGGCGCGCTGGCGGCGCGCGGCCAGGCCGCCGCAGCAACGGATAGGCAGGCTGACACCGGTAACTCCACATAGGGTTGACCGGCGGACGCCGAAACCATTGTGGTCGAGAGTATTTCTGATGGTGGGTGATAGGGAATCCGCCACCGGCCGTTGGAGTTGGCGGGGCACTCGCGGGTCGAACCTGGCCGCGGTCGTCACATCTGCCCCACGAATCGCTGGGTTGAGCCGGTACACAGTTTGCGCACCTCGTAGCGACGAGCTAAGGCACGCAGGGGATTTGTCGCCGCGAGGCGGGCGCAACGAACACCCCAACCCGCCGAGACGTGCGTGGCAGATGTGACCAGAGTGCCGTGCGCCGAACAGTTAGGGCCATTCGGCCTTGGGACGAGTGTGACGAACGGCCTCTCCGCTGGGGACTTCGGCAAGGCGACAATCACGACCGAAATCACTGCCATCCCGTTCCGTTCGGCCCTACTCGCCACACACCGGGATGTGGTCGGATGGCACGCAAGGCTGATCGAGGAGGCCGCGATGAACTTCACGACATCTGTGGCGCGGGTTGACCGAATAGCCCTGGCGATCGGGCTGGGGAAACATCGCGAACCGGCACCGACGATGTACCACGTGATCGATCGCCTGCACGCAGGCCGCGCAGTCGATGTGCCGGCTCACCAGATCGCGCCCACAGTTTCGGCGTGGCTGGCGGAGCTTGGAGTCCAGAGCCCTCTGGTTGACGATCTCGCCCGGGCCGCGCGACTCGGCGATTGGCCGGCGGCCTATGCCGTCGGCCAGAACTTGTCGGTTGAAGTCACCCTGGCAGCCGCGGGGTAGCGAAAGTCCGCCTGCGCATAGCACAAAGTCCTCTTCGATTATGGACGGCATGCTCTACGTATAGCCGGCGCGACCGAGCGACCGTGGAGATGAAGACTTCGCCGACTGAACGGGAGCGAGAACCATGAACACGGGATTTCCGGATGCCGGCACACTCCGGACGGTGCTGACCCTGGCTTCCCGGGACCCGTCCGTGCACAATACGCAGCCATGGCGGTGGCGGGTCTTTGCGACTCGCCTTGCCGCGATCGGAGTGTCTGCGCATAACGCGGATCAGCTCGATATTGTGCTCGCTGCGGCGATACCGCGGCGGCGGACCGATCGGCGGCATTACAGCTTCTGGCCGGTATCGGTGGGTGACATTGCCCTGATGGCTCGGGCGGCCGGGAACGGGGTGCCGCTGCGCCCAGTTTGCGCTACCGACAAGCTGAATGAGATTGTGGTGCAATCCGTTTGGAACCACGCAACCAAACCGGACTATCTTGCCGAGCTCACCATGTGGAGCGGGCGATACGCCTCCGTGGCCGGCGTTCCAGCTCGCAACACGCCAGTATCGGACTCCGCCGCGGCGATGCCCAGCCGGATGTTTGCCGCCCAGCGCTGGCCATGCCGCCCGGCTCCTCACCCGACGAGGACAACGCCGCATGGGTGCGGGCCGGCGAGGTCACCAGCGTCGTGCTCCTCACCGCTACCGCGCTGGGATTGGCCAGCTGCCCGGTCGCGCGCCAACACCGGCGTCGCATGCCGTGGGCGACGCGATAGGGGCGGCGACGGTGGGCTTGCTGATCGTGGGTGTCGCGATGACGTCGGTGGTGGGTGGGGTCCGCGCACGGCTCGATCGAGCACGCGACACCGAGTGGGAGCGCGAGATCAGGTCCCGGTAAGAAGATGGCGGTCGGACCAATCGGCGTTGACCATGGCCAGACCAGCCTTCACTGACGGATGATGGGTCGATGGGCGGATACGCTGACGAAGCCAACGCCGCGCTGCTCGATACTGCCGGGCTGCATCGCCTCGTCGACCTGTTGATCGAGCGTGGGTATCGCGTGATCGGTCCGACGTTGCGCGACAACGCGATCGTGCTGGCCGAACTCGAGTCGGCGCGCGATCTTCCGCGCGGCTGGGGTGTTGATGTGGGTCCGGGGCATTATCGGGTGCGTCGTCGCGACGACGACGCGGTGTTCGGGCATTCGTCCGGGCCGCAGTCGTGGAAGCAGTTCCTGCATCCGCCGCGGCTGCGGCTATGGGCCGGCACGCGGGACGGGGTCAGTGACAGCGAAGCCGAACGGGAGGCGCCGCGGTACGCGTTCCTCGGCGTGCGGGGCTGCGACCTCGCCGCGATCGCCACCCTCGACCGGGTGTTGGGCCGTTCGCAATATCCGGACAACTCGTTCGTCAGCCGTCGACGACAGATTTTCGTGGTCGCGGTGAACTGCACAGAACCGGGCGGGCTGTGCTTCTGCGCCTCGATGGGCACCGGGCCCGCCGTCGGAGGCGGGTACGACTTGGCGCTGACCGAGCGCGTCGACGGTGACGAGGTGACCTACCTGGTTGACGTCGGCAGCGAAGCGGGCGCGGACGTGCTCGCGGCCGTTCCGAACCGGGCGGCCAGCCGTGCGGAAATCGACTGTGCCCGTGCCGATGTGGGGGACGCGGCGCAGCACATGGGCCGCCGGATGCCGGAGGCGGACCTGCGGGACCTGTTGATCCGGTCACGCGAGTCACCGCAGTGGGACGAGGTGGCCAGTCGCTGCCTGACCTGCGGCAACTGCACCATGGTGTGCCCCACCTGCTTTTGCACCAGCACCGAGGATGTCAGCGACCTCACGGGTGAACACGCCGAACGTTGGCGTCATTGGGCGTCATGTTACGAGTTCGACTTCACCTACGTGCACGGTGGCGGCAGCGTCCGACGTTCCGGGGCCTCGCGCTACCGGCACTGGTTGACCCACAAATTGGGCACGTGGCACGACCAGTTCGGCATGTCGGGCTGCGTCGGCTGCGGGCGATGCATCGCCTGGTGTCCGACCGGCATCGATATCACCGCCGAGGTGAACAAGATGGCCGGGACGGTCGGCGATGACTGACGGGCCGATGGCGCCTGTCCCGTATCGGGTGCGCAGTCGCGTTGTGGAGAGCCCGGATTCGGCGACGTTATGCCTGGAGCCGCTCGGCGAGGTGTTGCGGGCACCGCAGCCGGGCGAATTCATGATGCTCTACGCCTTCGGGGTCGGCGAGGCTGCGATCTCGATCAGCGGCGATCCGACCGTGAAGGACGGCTCGATCACACACACGATCCGGGCGGTGGGGGCGGTCAGCCGCGCGCTGCGCGATGCCCAGCCCGGCAGCGTCGTCGGTGTGCGGGGGCCGTTCGGCACCACCTGGGGATTGGCCGAAGCTGTCGGCCGGGATTTGGTCATGGTCGCCGGTGGCGTGGGGCTGTGCCCGTTGCGTCCGGCGGTGCTGGGCGCACTGGCCGAGCGCTCGCGCTACGGCAAGCTGACGTTGATCGTGGGTGCCCGCTCGCGCTCGGACTTCTTGTTTGCCGCCCAGCTCGAAATGTGGGCGCAAGACCCGCAGATCGAACTACATGTCACGGTCGACGTCCCAGTCCAAGGCTGGCGCGGCGAAGTCGGCCTGGTCACCGAGCCGCTGCGCCGGCTGACGCTGGACCCCGATCGCACGACCGCGTTCCTCTGCGGGCCGGAGCCGATGCTTCGGTTCGGCGCCGAGGCCCTGATATCGAAAGGCATAGCCGCGCATGACATTCGGGTCTCACTGGAACGCAACATGCAGTGCGGCATCGGCTGGTGCGGCCATTGCCAGCTGGGTCCGTTGTTGCTATGCCGCGACGGCCCCGTCGTCGGTTACGACGTTGCGGGCCCCCTTCTGCGGGTGAAGGAGCTGTAGATGAGCCCAACTACGTTGGCGGTGTGGAAATTTGCCTCCTGCGACGGTTGCCAGCTGACGCTGCTCGACTGCGAGGACGAGTTGCTGACGATCGCCGACCACGTGGAGATCGCCACCTTTGCCGAGGCCTCCAGCGCCATGGTTGGTGGGCCGTACGACGTGTCGCTGGTCGAGGGCTCGATCACCACCCGGCGTGACGAGCAACGGATCCGCGAAATCCGGGAGCAGTCGAGGGTGCTGGTCACGATTGGCGCGTGCGCGACGGCCGGGGGCGTGCAGGCGCTACGCAACTTCGCCGACATCGCGGAGTTCACCTCGGTCGTCTACGCCAAACCGGAGTACATCGACACGCTGGCCACCTCCACGCCGGCGTCGGCACACGTCAAGGTGGACTACCAGCTGCAGGGCTGTCCGATCGACCGCGGACAGCTGCTCGACACGCTCGCGGCGCTGCTGATCGGGCGCAAACCTCGGCTGCCGGCCAAGACGGTGTGCACCGAGTGCAAGCTCCGCGGGGTCACGTGTGTCCTGGTCGCCGAAGGCATACCGTGTCTGGGCCCGGTCACCCACGCCGGCTGCGGAGCGCTGTGTCCCAGGCACCATCGTGGTTGCTACGGCTGCTTCGGTCCGTCCGCGGCGCCGCAAACGTCGACGTTGATCCCGGTGCTGCGCCGCGACGGGATGGCGCAGGGCGATGTCGATCGGGTGTTTTCGACCTTCAACGTCGCCACCTTCGCCGCCGAGCGGAGCACACGGTGACTGCCTCCGAGCGGACGCTGAGCGTCGGCACGCTGACTCGCGTGGAAGGCGAAGGGGCGCTATACATCACGCTGAAGGACGGAGCCCTCGAACGCGTCGAGCTCAACATCTATGAGCCGCCGCGGTTTTTCGAGGCGTTCCTGCGGGGACGCGCTTACACCGAGCCCCCAGACCTGACCGCGCGGGTCTGCGGAATATGCCCGATTGCCTATCAGGTCAGCGCCTGCAACGCGATCGAAGACGCCTGCGGCGTCGAGGTGGATCCCGAGCTCGTCGCGCTGCGGCGGCTGCTGTACTGCGGCGAATGGATCCACAGTCACGTCCTGCACATCTACCTGTTGCATGCACCGGATTTCCTGGGCTACCCCGACGCGATCGCGTTGGCCCGCGACGAGCGCGACATCGTCGAGCGCGGGCTTGCGCTGAAGAAGGCGGGCAACCGGCTAATGGAGTTCATCGGCGGGCGGGCGATACACCCCGTCAATGTCCGCCTCGGCGGGTTTTACTCGGTGCCAGCCAAGGCGGATTTCGGCCCGCTGGTCGAGCAATTGCGCCGGGCGCTGGACAGCGCGCTGGCGACCGTCGAGTGGGTGTCCGGGTTCGAGTTCCCCGAGCTCGAGCTCGACCACGAAATGCTGGCGCTGAGCCAGCCCGGTCGATATCCGATCGAGAACGGCGCCATCGCGCGCAGCGCGGGCCCGTCGTTTCCGGCGGCCGACTTCACCGGGCATGTGCGCGAGGCGCAAGTGCCGTACTCCACCGCGCTGCACGCCACGCTCGACGGCGGTCGCTACCTGACCGGGCCGCTGGCCCGGTATTCGCTCAATTCGTCGGCGCTGTCGCCGGTCGCCGCGCAGGCCGCCGCCAGCGCCGGGCTTTCGGGCCAATGTCGAAACCCGTTCCGAAGCATTATTGTTCGTGCCGTCGAGGTGGTCTACGCGATCGACGAGGCGCTGCGGATCATCGACGGCTACCAGCGTCCGTCGCGCCCGTTCGTGGAGGTTCCCGCTCGTGCCGGCGTGGGGCATGGGGTCAGCGAGGCCCCCCGCGGCTTGCTATATCACCGATACGAGATCGACACGGACGGGCTGGTTTCCGCGGCGACCCTGATCCCGCCCACCTCCCAGAATCAGGCGGCTATTGAAGCCGACCTGGCCCGCGTGGTCTCCGGCAACCTCGAACTCGACGATGCCGCACTGACCACGCTGTGTGAGCGCGTGATTCGCAGCTACGACCCCTGCATCTCCTGCTCGGCACACTTCCTGACGCTGACGGTGCGGCGTCGGTGAAAACGGTTGTGATCGGCCTGGGCAACAGCTACCGGCGCGACGACGGCGTGGGAGTCGCGGCGGCAGAGGCGCTCAACACACTGGGGTTGCCCGATGTTCGCGTGGTGACCGACATTGCGGAGCCGACGAGCCTGCTCGAGGCATGGTCGGGTGCGGGGCTAGCCGTGGTGATCGACGCCGTCGTTGCGACGCCGTCGACACCAGGCCGCGTCCGGCGCAGCGACCCGAGCCAAGTGGTCGCACGCGACGGGTTGAGTTCGCACGGCGTCGATATCGCCCGTGCCCACGCGCTGGGTCAGGCGCTCGGCCTGGTGCCCGACGAGCTGGTGGTGTTCACTATCGAAGTGGCCGACACCGGCAATGGCATCGGCATGACGCCGCAAGTCGCGGGTGCCGTGCCGGAAGTGGTCCGGCTGGTTGTGGAAGAGATCAACCGACACCACCGCGCAACGAACTCGTAGGGCGGCCGTCGAGACTGCGGTGAGGGTCAGTGTTCGGGCCTGCGGGACGCCGCAGGCGCAGTCTGGATGTCGTGCTCGCGGTCTCGGCGTGGCTCGTAACTCAGATGCAGCCCAGCCCGCGGAGTTCGTACCCCGGCGGCGCCACGCGCGGCCGGCTCGTCACCAAGCCGGGTCCTCCGGCCTCGGCACGTCGAACCGGAACCGCCGGCCCGTGACCATCTCGGGAATGATTCGCACATAATGCGTTTTCGCAGACGCTGTCCAGGTGAGCAACTGGGCGCGCTCGGCCTCCGCGAGCTGCTCCTCGGTACGAAGCGTGCGGGCAACGCCTTTCACGATCACGCTCCAGCCCTCGGCGACGTTATGCTCGTCGGCCTCGAACACCACATGATTGTTGATCGCGGTGCTGATCAACTTGGTGCCTTCCGCGGTGCGGAACAGCACCGTGCGGCGCTGGACGACGAAGTTCACCGGGAAGATCTCGGGCCGGCCGTCGACGCTGGTGACCAGCCGTCCGAGCGCCACGCTTTTCAGCAGCTCCCAGCATTCGCTCTCGGGCAGGATGGTGACCCCGTCACCGGTTGCTGACATCAGCTACCCCTCTCACCTGGCCGCGCGCTCGTCGACGTAGTCGACCACGTCCGCGAGCGTCCGCAGCGACGCGTAGTCGGACTCCGGGATGTCGATTTTCAGCCTCTTGTGGATACCCAGCAGGAAATTCAGCCAGTCCATGGAGTCGAGATCGACTTGGTCGCGCAGCAGGACGTCGTCGCGAATGTCGTCGGCGTCGACCTCGGGGGCGATGGTGGTCAGCACGGACAGGACCACGTCACGAGTGTCTTCTTGTGTCGTCATTGCGCATCACTTTTCCAGTAGGTCGGGCTGCTGCAGCAGTTCGTTGATCGCGGCCAGGAATAGGGCGCCCCGGTGACCGTCGCTTGCCCGGTGGTCGGCGGCAAGGGTGGCCTGCACCGCCGTGACAACCCGGATTCCGCCGTCGATCACGCAGACTCGTTGGGCCGGCTTACCGAAGCCGACCAGGGCCACCTGCGGCGGGTAGATCACGCCGAAGACCGTGTCGACGCCCTGGTCGCCCAGGTTGGTGACTGTGATCGTCGGATCCGACATTTCCGAACTCCGCAGCGAGCCCGCGCGTGCCCGGGCGACGAGATCGGTGAGGTCGCCCATCAATTCGTCGAGTTTCTTGTCCGCAACGTCATGGATTGCCGGCGCGACGAGCCCACCGGCGCGTAGCGAGATCCCCACACCGACGTGGACTCCGGTCGCGGGCCGGAACGCGTCGTCTCGCCAGAATCCGTTGAACTCACCGAACCGCTGCGCGGCGAGGGCGACGGCCTTCAACAGCAGGACGGCCGGCAGCACGCGTTCGGTGATGGAGCGCTGCGCATTTCGTGATGTCAGCCACGTCAACGAGTTCTCCAGCGCGATTTCCTGGGCCAGGTAGTAGTGCGGAATCTCGCGCTTCGACCGGCTCATCGCGGCCGCGATCGACTTGCGCATCTGTGCCGCGCGGTCGGCCGGCTTGGTCTTGGTTGCCGGCTTGGCGAGGGGTTCCCTGGCGGCGGCGTGCTCGACGTCGCTGATGGTGACCGCCCCCTGCGGACCGGTACCGCTGACGGCGTCGATATCGACGCTCAGGGACTGGGCCAGGCGGCGCGCGGCCGGTGAAACCCACCGCCGTCGTTGAGCGGTCGTCGGCTCGGCGGCAGGTGTTTCGGGCGGCCGGGATCGTGGCCGGGGCCGGCGCCCGGCACGCTCGCCCGGTTCCAGCAACGTGGCCAACACGGTTCCCACCGCGACGGTTTCGCCGACGGGTACGACTAACTCGTCGACGATGCCCTCCTGCCAGCATTCGATTTCGACCGCCGCCTTGGTGGTCTCGACGACCGCGACGATCTGCCCGCGGCTGACCTTGTCGCCGGGTTTGACCAGCCATTCGATCAGGGTGCCTTCGTCCATGTCCGCGCCCAGGGCGGGCATTGTGAACTCGATCATGATCGGTCACCGAACAGGTCTTGCACCGCGGCGACGATCTTGGCGGGTTGTGGGAGGGCCGCCTCTTCCAAGTGCTTTGCATATGGCATGGGGACCTCGACGCTGCACACCCGGGCGACCGGCGCATCCAGGTCGTAGAACGCGCCCTCCATAATTTGGGCCGAGACTTCCGCCGCCAAACTGCCGCTGCGCCACGCCTCGTCGATCACGACCGCGCGATGCGTCTTGCGGACGGATTCCAGGATCGTGTCGGTGTCGAGTGGTCGCAGGACCCGCAGATCGACTACCTCGCAGTCGATTCCGGCCAATGACAGCTCGTTGGCGGCGTCGAGCGCCTTCGGCACGCAACCGCCGTAGGCGATCAGCGTGACGCCATTGCCGCTGCGGCGCACCGCCGCCCGGCCGATATCGGTCGGGCTCAGCGTATCGACATCGGTCGAGGTGTTGTAGAGCGCAACGTGCTCGAAGATGATCACTGGGTCGGGGTCCGCCAGCGCAGGGGCGAGCATGCCGTAGGCGTCCTCGACGGTGGCGGGAGCCAGCACCTTGATGCCCGGGATGTGGGCGTACCACGGCTCGAGGCTGTGCGAGTGCTGTGCGGCGAGCTGACGCCCGGCCCCGGTCGCCATCCGCACGACGATCGGTACGGAGAATTGCCCGCCGGACATATGACGCAGCGCCGCAGCGGTATTGACGATCTGATCGAGTGCCAACAAGCTGAAGTTGACCGTCATGATTTCGACTATCGGGCGTAATCCCCCCAGTGCCGCGCCGATTCCGATGCCGACGAAGCCCAATTCCGACAGCGGGGTATCGCGCACCCGTTCGGGGCCGAATTCGGCCAGCAGGCCTTTGGACGCCGCATAGGTTCCTCCGTAGCGTCCGACATCTTCGCCCATCAGCACGGCGCGCGGGTCGTTGCGCAGGGCGTCGCGAAGCGCATCGTGAACCGCTGTTCGATAGGTCGTTTTCATCGCGCCAGCTCCGGTGTCAGCACGTCGCGTTCGAGGTCCGCCACGTCCTCCCACGTTCCCGCTTCGGCGAACGCCACCGCGGCCTCTATCTCGGCGGCCGCCGCGCGTTCGATGTCGGTCAGGTCATCCTCGGCGAGGACGCCGTCGCGCCGGCACCGCTCGGTGAACAGGCGTATCGGGTCGCGCTCACGCCACTTCTCGACCTCGGCCTTGTCCCGGTACAGTTCCGGGTCGAACATCGAATGCGCCCGGAACCGATAGGTGCGGAACTCGATGAAGAACGGGCCGCCGGCGCCACGGACGTGATCGGCACCCCGCTGTGTGGCACTATGGCACGCCTGGACGTCCATCCCGTCGACAGCCAGCGTCGGGACACGATACGACGCCGCCTTGACGGTGAGATCGGTCTGTGATTGTGCGCGGTCCAGCGCGGTGCCCATCGCGTAAAGATTGTTCTCGCATAGGAATAACACCGGCAAGTTCCACAGCGCTGCCATGTTCAGCGACTCGTGGAATGCACCCTCGGCCACGGCACCGTCACCGAAATAGCACGCGGTCACCCGGTTTCGCTTCAGCATGGCGTCGGCGAGCGCGATGCCCACCGCGAGCGGTAGGCCACCGGCGACGATGGCGTTGCCGCCGTAGAAGCGCCGTGCGGCATCGAACAGGTGCATCGACCCGCCGCGGCCGCGCGAGCAGCCCTCCTGCTTGCCGAACATCTCGGCCATAATCGACGTCATCGGGATGCCGCGCAACAGCGCGTGCGCGTGTTCGCGGTAGGTTGCCACCACCGCGTCATCGTTGGCTAACGCGCGCAGGGATCCGGCGGCGACGGCCTCCTCTCCAACATACAGATGCAGGAACCCACGAATCTTGGCCGCGCTGTACAGTTCCGCGCACTTTTCCTCCATGCGGCGCACGCGGACCATGTCCGACAACAGTTCACGCGCCAGCTTCGCCTCGATCACGATGACACCCCCTGGGGTGCAGGCGCGGACAGCTGCTCGATGGTGGACGTATCGCCTTCGGGCAGACCAAGTTCGCGAGCCTTCAGCAGCCGCCGCATGATCTTTCCGCTGCTGGTGTGCGGCAGCGAATCGGCGAACTCGATCTCTTTGGGTGCCACGGCGGCTCCGAGCCGCGTGCGCGCGTGGCCCAGCAGCTCCAGGCGCAGATCTTCGTCGCCGGCATAGCCGTGCTTGAGTGTGACAAAGGCTTTGATGACGGCGCCGACCGTCGGATCGGGTTTCCCGATGACCGCCGCCTCGGCCACCGCGGGATGATCGGTCAGCGCGCTCTCCACCTCGAACGGACCGATCAGGTGTCCGGCGGACTTGATCACGTCGTCCTTGCGCCCGACAAACCAGAAGTAGCCGTCCGCATCCTTTTTCGCCAGATCTCCCGTCAAATACAGCCCGCCGCTAAAGCACTTTCGATACCGTTCCTCGTCGTGCAGATAACCGCGGAACATCGACGGCCAGCCCGGCTTGAGCGCGAGCTCGCCTTCCACGCCCGGCTCCTCGATGACCGAGGTTGTGCCGTCGTCGTTTTCGCGCACGATGTATGCGTCCACGCCCGGCAGCGGGCGTCCCATCGACCCGGGCCTGATGTCGAAGGCGGGCGTGTTCGCGATCATGATGCCGCCCGTCTCGGTCTGCCACCAATTGTCGTGAATCGGTAAGCCCAGCACGCGCTTGCCCCACCAGACCGCTTCGGGATTGAGTGGCTCGCCCACGCTGGCGATGAAACGGAGCCGCGGGAACTGATAGTGCGCCGGCAGTTCGGGGCCCGCCTTGATGAGCATCCTGATGCCGGTGGGTGCCGTGTACCACACCGACACGTGCTGGTCCTGCAGGATCCGGTACCACCGCTCGGCGTCGAACTCGGCCTGGTCGACGACGGAAGTGACCCCGTGCAGGAGCGGGCTGATGATGCCGTAGGACGTTCCGGTGACCCAGCCGGGATCGGCCGTGCACCAATAGATGTCGTCGGGATGGAGGTCGAGCGCGTACAAGCCGGTGACGTAGTGCATCGCGACGGCACCGTGAACGTGGATGGCGCCCTTCGGTGTACCGGTGGTGCCGCTGGTGAAGTGCAGCAATGCCGGGTCGTCGGCGGTGGTGGGCGCAATCGGCGCGTTCTCCCCGGCCGCGTCCATCCGGTCCCAAAAGTTGAGCGTTCCGCGGGCCCGATCGCTGGCGCTGTCGTCGTCGACGACGAAAACGTGCCGCACCGACGCCAGTCGATCGCGGATCTTGGCGATCTTGCGCTGATAGATCGCCTTGGTCGTCACCAGCACATCGGCTTGCCCGATGTCCACCCGGGTGGCGATGGGCTCAGGTCCGAAGGCCGAGAACAACGGCGAGACGACGCTGCCGTTGCGAAGCGCGCCCAGCACGGTGATGTAGAGCTCGGGGATGCGGCCCATGATGGTGAACACCCGGTCGCCCTTGCCGACGCCGAGCGCGCGCAGCGCGCCGGTGAAGCGCTGGGTAAGCCGGCCGAGCTCGGCGTAGCTGAGGTCGCGCGTGGAAACCGAGCCGTCCCAGCCCTTGTCGGTGACGAACCGCAATGCGGTGCGCGTCGCGGCCGGGCCGTTCTGCCGTACGTGTCGGTCCAGGGCGGCGTAGCCGATGTTGCACCGGCCGTCCCCCATGCCTGCGCACAACGCCGGCACGTCGGACCAGTCGAATCGGGCGCGGGCTCGGTCGTAGTCCGTGAGGTTAGGCCGGACGCGGTAGTCGTGAGGTGTTTTGTGAACGACATCCATGGTTGGTCCATCGTTTTCCGGGCACTGAATGCCGGAATAGGGAAAAAGGTCATCAATCGACCGGTCGGTCGTCCCTTCGCCCGAGGCTTTGCCGCTCGCGGTGTCCAATGACGTGCCGCCATGGGACCAAGGACCCTGGCGTCCGATCGTCGCGTGCCCGAGGGTCGAATCAGACAAAGGCAGGTGAGTGCAATGACCCAAACGATGGTCGACGCCGGGGTGATCACGAGGGCTGTGGAATTGGCGTGCCGCGCTCCCTCGCTGCACAACAGCCAACCTTGGCGATGGGTGGCCAGCAGCACGACCGTCGATCTGTTCGTTGACCCACACCGGATGGTCACCTCGGCCGACAGCTCGGGTCGCGAGGCGATCATCAGCTGTGGCGCCCTGCTCGATCACTTCAGGGTGGCGATGGCCGCGGTAGGCTGGGATACCAAGGTCGACACGTTTCCCAACCCGAACTATCTCGACCACCTCGCCTCGATCGACTTCGCGCCGATGGACTACGTCGCCCAGGGCCGGCGCGAGCGCGCCGATGCGATACCGCGTCGCCGCACCGATCGGCGCCCGTTCCGTGCGCCCAAGGAGTGGGCGTCCTTCGAACCGGTGCTGCGCAGCTCCTACGACAGCGACTTGGTGGCGCTCGAGGTATTGGCCGACGATGCGCGGCCGCTATTGGCAGAGGCCGCTCGACTCACGGAGGCGCTGCGCCGCTACGACGACGCCTATCACCATGAACTGAGTTGGTGGACGGCGCCTTTCAGGGAATCGGAGGGAATACCCCAAAGCGCGCTGGTGGCCGGGTCGGCAGCCCGCGAAGTCGAAGTGAACCGCCTGTTTCCCACCACCTGGGCCGCCGAGCGGAGTTCGGCGAGCCTGCAGGACCAGGCGAAAATCATCGTGCTGTCCACGCTCGAGGACACGCGTGTCGACGCCTTCGATTGCGGCCAGGCGCTCTCGGCAGTGCTACTGGAATGCACCCTGGCGGGGCTGGCAACGTGCCCGGTCACCCACATCACCGAGCTGGAGGCCGGCCGCGACATCATTCGGGATCTCACCGGCGGCCGGGCGGCGGTACCTCAGGTCTTGATCCGGGTTGGGATTGGACCCGCCGGCGAGATCCCGCCACTGACGCCGCGGCGACCGTTGCGCGAGGTGTTGGAGATGCATCGCTAGATGGCCCCGTCAAAGGTGACTTCAGACCCCGACCAACTCGCGGCTCAACTGGAGCTGTCGCATACGCATAGGAAGTGAAATGCCCACTAGGCTAGGCGATTCGCCGTTATTGACAGATCCCGACGCCGATGCGCTCGCGTGGCAATTCCTGAAGTCGGCCTACGCCGACAACAGCATGTATCGGGATTGGCCGCTGGACCGGCGCCTCGAGGGCTATCTGCGCCGGCGGGGACTCGTCCGGCTCGCCGAAGACGGCGACGCCTACGACCTCATCCTCAACCGTGTCATGTCCTACATCGGTTCCTACGCCGGCTCGGCGCACCGATCCAGAGCCGACGAACGGCCCGCTGGCCGGGGACTTCGGTCCCTACCGCCGACCGGTACCGACTGGTCGGATGGTCCCGGATAGACACAGCCACCACGGCGATTTCGAGATCTAGGAGACAAGGCGCCGATGAAGACAACATCGAGGCAACCTGCGACAAGGGCATCCTCACCGTCGCGATGGGTATTTCGGAGCCGCAGCCGGTCGAGCGGCATGTCCGGGTCCGGTCGGCAAACTGATCCACGTCATGACCCGCGCAGCTAGGGCTACCGGGCGCTCGCCGCGGCGCGTGTTCCGTGATCGGCGCGAGGCCGGCCGGGTGTTGGCAAATCTGCTGAGCGCCTATCGCGACCGGCCGGACGTCGTCGTCCTGGGCTTGGCGCGGGGCGGCATACCCGTCGCGTGGGAGGTCGCGGCCGCGCTGCGCGCCCCGCTGGACGCCTTCATCGTGCGTAAGCTCGGCGTCCCCGGCCATGAGGAGTTCGCCGTGGGAGCGTTGGCCAGCGGTGGCCGCGTCGTCGTCAATGACGACGTGGTCCGGGGGTTGCGAATCACGCCCCAGCAACTGCGCGACATCGCCGAGCGGGAGGGCCGCGAGCTGGTCCGGCGCGAGGCCGCCTATCGCGCGGGACGGCCGCCCCTCGACGTGGCCGGCAAGACAGTAATTCTCGTCGACGACGGGCTGGCCACCGGCGCGAGCATGTTCGCCGCGGTGCAGGCTTTACTCGAGGCCGAGCCCGCCCACATCGTGATCGCCGTGCCGGCGGCCCCGGAATCCACCTGCCGGGAATTCGCTGGCCTGGTCGACGACGTCGTGTGCGCGTCCATGCCGACCCCGTTCTTGGCGGTCGGGGAGTCGTTCTGGGACTTCCGCCAGACCACCGACGACGAGGTTCGCCGGCTGCTGGCCACCCCGACGACCGGGATCTCGGTGATCAGGCCCGCGGCCCCGACGGCGGCCGAGCTGATCGGCAGCGTGGCCATTGATGCCCCCGCAGGTATTCCGCCGCGCGAAACGCTAGAGGAGCTTATCGGTGACGCGCGGATCGTGTTGATCGGCGAGAGCTCGCATGGCACGCACGAGTTTTACGAGGCTCGGGCCGCCATCACGAAATGGCTGATCGAGGAGAAGGGATTCTGCGCCGTCGCCGCGGAGGCGGACTGGCCCGACGCGTACCGGGTGAATCGCTACGTTCGCGGCCTGGGCGACGACAAGAGCGCGGACGAGGCGTTGAGTGGCTTCGAGCGCTTCCCGGCCTGGATGTGGCGCAACGTGGTCGTCCGTGACTTCGTCGAGTGGTTGCGCGCGCGCAACCGACAGCACGAGTCGACCGGTCAGCGGCAGGCGGGCTTCTACGGCCTTGATCTCTACAGCCTGCACCGGTCGATGCACGAGGTGATCACCTACCTCGACAAGGTCGATCCGAAGGCGGCGGCGCGAGCGCGGGCCCGTTACGCGTGCTTCGACCACACGTCGGCCGACGACGGCCAAGCGTATGGGTATTCGGCCGCATTCGGCGCCGGCCCGTCGTGTGAACGGGAAGCCATCGAGCAATTGGTTGAGCTGCAACGCAATGCGCTGGTGTATGCGCGCATGGACGGACTGCTCGCCGAAGACGAACTGTTCTACGCCAAGCAGAATGCACAAACGGTGCGCAACGCGGAGGTGTACTACCGCGCGATGTTCAGCGGGCGTGTCACCTCGTGGAACTTGCGTGACCGCCACATGGCGCAGACTCTCGAGGCGCTGGTAGCACACCTGGACCGCCACGGCGACGCCCCACCCGCGCGAATCGTGGTGTGGGCCCACAATTCTCACGTCGGGGACGCGAGGGCGACCGAAGTGTGGGCCGACGGGCAGCTCACGCTCGGTCAACTCGTTCGTCAGAATTACGGCGACGAGTCCCGCCTCATCGGGCTGAGCACCTACACCGGCACGGTCACCGCCGCCAGCGAGTGGGGCGGTGTCGCCGAGCGAAAGGTGGTTCGACCGGCCCTCAACGGAAGCGTCGAAGAACTGTTCCACGAGACGGGCAAGGACGCTTTCCTGGTGTCGGCGGCGATTAGCCGCGAGGCCGCGGACCCGCTGGAAGTCGTTCGGTTGGGACGCGCCATCGGGGTGATCTACCTGCCCGCGACGGAACGGCAAAGCCACTACTTCCATGTGCGCCCCGCAGACCAATTCGACGCGATGATTCACATCGATCAAACCCGTGCGCTCGAACCTCTCGAGCCCACGAGCCTGTGGATCGCCGGCGAGACGCCGGAAACCTACCCGACCGGCCTGTAACCACCAACCACGAGCGGAGCCGACGAGATGAGCGGGCAGGCCGACCCGGCGGTGGGTCTACCGCGGATCGTCACGTTGACCATGAATCCGGCGCTCGACATCACGACGAGCGTCGGCGTCGTGCTGCCGACCGAAAAATTGCGTTGCACCGCGACTCGTTACGACCCGGGCGGCGGCGGCATCAACGTCGCCCGGATCGCGCACGTCCTCGGCGGTTCGGTGTTTGCGGTGTATCCCGCGGGCGGTTCCCACGGTGGTCTCGTCACGAGGCTGCTCAGCGACGCGGGGGTGCCGTTTGGAGAAATTCCGATCGCCGGGCAAACGCGAGAGAGCTTCACCGTCAATGAGACCAGTACCGGCCAGCAGTACCGGTTTGTCCTTCCCGGACCGCAGCTGACACTGCCAGAACAGGAGCGATGCCTGCAGGAACTGCGGATGGCGGCGCGTTCGGCGGAATTCGTGGTGGCGAGCGGCAGCCTCCCGCCGGGCGTACCCGCTCACTACTACCAGCGGGTCGCCGACGTCTGCCGGCAGCTGGGCGCGAAGCTCATCCTGGACACCTCCGGAGGCGGCCTGCAGCAGATCACCTCCGGGGTTTATCTGCTCAAGGCAAGCGTGCGTGAGCTCAGGGAACGCGTCGGGCGCGAGCTCGCCACCGAGTCCGAGCAGTTAGCCGCCGCGCACGAGCTCATCGACCGCGGTCTGGCACACGTCGTCGTGGTGTCCCTGGGCTCGCACGGTGCGCTGCTGGCGACACGCCATGAAAGTCAGCGGTTTTCGGCGGTTCCGATGGAGCGCGGCAGCGGCGTCGGGGCCGGTGACGCGATGGTTGCCGCGATCACGGTAGGTCTGTGTCGCGGGTGGCCGCTCGCCAAGTGCGTTCGGTACGGAATCGCGGCCGGCGCGGCAATGCTGAAGACCCCCGGCACGGCGGCCTGCGAGCGCACGGATGTGGAGAAGTTGTTCGAGCAAGTCGCCGAACCCGCTGAGGTCAACGGCGTCGGACGGTCGGCGGCCAAGATGGGGCCTAACGACTCCTGTGTCAAGCGTGACGGCGGAATAGCCTGAGCTATTGAGCCGATCGAAAGGTCGGCCGCCAGAAACTAGTCAGGAACCCACATGAACCAACTGCACGCGAAGTCGGTGGTCGTGGGCGTGGACGGCTCGCAGGCCGCGGTCAATGCCGCCGAGTGGGCGATCGTGGAGGCGACCAGCCGGCAGCTACCCCTTCGGCTTGTCTATGTCATCCCGCGTACGAAGGCGCGGATCGTATCGGCACGCGGCGAGTGGGACCTCGAACGTGGCGAACTTGCGCTGTCCCAGGCGGCCTGCGCCGTACACAGCGCCGCAAAAAGCGAGGGCGAGCCGGTCGAGGTCGAAACGGCCATCCTCTCCGGAGATCCCGATCAGGTGCTGATCAATGAATCCCAGGATGCGGCGCTGGTTTGCGTGGGCACCGCCAGGCGGGGATGGGTGGCCGACAAGTTGTTGGGCCCAATTGCCGGCGCGTTGGTCAGGCGCGCACGCTGCCCGGTAGCGATCATCCGGACCAATCCGGACGGATCGCCGACCAAGGTCGGGGTGATCTCGGTCGTTCTCAATGACGAACCCGACAATGACGAAGTGGTGCACCAGGCCATGGAGGAGGGACGGCGCCGCCACGCGACTGTCCGGCAGATCGATCGGCGAGCGAACAGCTGGGTGCGCCGCTATCCGGACGTTCCGGTCCAGCTCGTCGCCGCCGGCACCGGCGCGAAAGCCACTGAAAACCACAGCAGCGCAATCGACTTGGCCGTGGTGGGTAGGGCCGAAGCCGATCAGATCGCGGGGCTGGCCACCCCGAACTGCCATCCGATTCTGGGCTTTCCCAACTGCTCGGTGCTGTTGGTTCGTGACTGAATCCGACGGCTTCGCCCGGTTGAGTGTGGGATATTGACCCCAGGGCTTCATCATCGTTAGCTCGCACGGTCAGCCGGAAGGACTCACCATGGTGAAGGTTTTCTTGGTCGACGACCATGAAGTCGTTCGTCGCGGGCTGGCCGACCTGCTCGCATCGGACCCAGAGCTTGAGATCGTCGGCGAAGCGGGCACCGTGGCCGAAGCGCTAGCGAGGATACCGGCGTTGCAGCCCGACGTCGCGGTGCTCGACGTGCGCCTCCCGGATGGCAACGGCATCGAATTGTGCCGCGACCTGCTGTCCGGTCAGCCGGAGCTTCGGTGTCTCATGCTGACGTCGTTTACGTCCGATGAAGCCATGCTCGAGGCGATCCTGGCCGGCGCCAGCGGCTACGTCGTCAAAGACATCAAGGGCATGGAGCTGGCCCGGGCGATCAAGGACGTCGGTGCCGGCAAGTCGCTGCTGGATAACCGGGCGGCGGCCGCGTTGATGGCAAAGCTCCGCAGCGGGGCGGAGCACAAAGATCCGCTGTCGGGATTGACCGACCAGGAACGGACGCTGCTCGGCCACCTCAGCGAGGGATTGACCAACCGCCAGATCGCGGCCCGAATGTTTCTCGCCGAGAAAACAGTGAAGAACTACGTGTCGCGCCTGCTGGCCAAACTCGGCATGGAGCGGCGGACCCAGGCGGCGGTGTTCGGGTCGAAGTTGGGCCGAGGCTCCATCCCGCCAACTGCAGCGGACTGAGCAGTCTCGCCGGGAGGCGAGCGGAGTCTGTTTGCTGGTGAACGCCGCCGGCCCGGGAATCGAATGTGGCTGTCTCAGCCCGGCGAGACTAAGCTGGCCAGCGGCATCCTAGTCTGGCTCGCGCCTCCTAAAATGTGACCATGCCTTGGCCGCGGGCGTCCTGGAGGTATCAGGTCTGGTGACCAGCGGGGAGAGTGCAGAGGCTTTCGCTGGCCTCGGCCAGCCCGGGCTGGTAGGCAGGATGCACGCGCAGCTCGATGAGTTGCTGGCGGCGCGCGATCAAATGGAGCGGTTGCTGCGTGTGATCGTCGAGATCGGTTCCGATCTTGACCTCGACGCAACCCTGAATCGGATTGTCCGCGCGGCCAGAGAGCTGACGGTGGCCCCTTACGGCGCCCTGGCCGTCCGCGATCCCGATGGCACGTTGGTGTCGTTTGTCCACGCGGGAATCGACGACGACACGGTTCGACGGATCGGGCACACGCCGGCCGGCAAGGGAGTGCTGGGTGTTTCGCTGGCCGATGTCCCGGCCCTGCGGCTGGATGACCTGACCATGCACCCGGCCGCCGTCGGGTTCCCGGAGCACCACCCCCCAATGCGCGCCTTTCTCGGGGTGCCGATCACGATCCGGGGAACGATATTTGGCAGCCTCTATCTGGCCCACGACGAGCCGGGGCGCGTCTTCTCGGTGTCCGATGAATTCGCCGCTCGTGCGTTGGCGTTTGGGGCCGCGGTCGCCGTCGACAACGCGCAACTATTCGAGCGCGAGCGGATGTCGGTGAAGTGGATGAAGGCCAGCCGCGAGATCACTACCGCGCTGTTGTCCAGCAGCGAGCCGCACAAGCGCCCCCTGCAGTTGATCGCTGAACGCGCATGCGCGCTGACCGATGCCGAGCAGGCGATTGTGCTGGTTCCGACGGACGCCGACCTGCCCGTTGACGAAGTCGACACGTTGGTCGTGTCCGCTGCGGTGGGGTTGCATGCCGCCGAGGTGGTCGGCCGACGGGTTCCGGTGGACGAGTCCACCACCGGTGCCGTGTTCCGTTCCGGCGAGCCGCTGATCACCGACGCGTTGAGTCACCCGATTCAGGCATTCACCGACGTCGGACAGCGCCCGGGGATCGTGATGCCGCTGCGCGCCCACGATGAAGTCGCCGGGGTGATCGCCATCGCGCGCGGTCCTGACCAGCCACCGTTCGACAGCAGTTACCTCGACCTGGTGCACGATTTCGCGACTCATGCTGCGATAGCGCTCGTCCTCGCCTCGGGCCGCGAGCACGCGCGACAGCTGACCATCGTGGCGGAGCGCGAGCGCATCGCGCATGATCTGCACGACCATGTCATCCAGCGGCTCTTCGCCGCGGGCATGGATCTGCAGGGGACGCTTGCCAGGGCGCGCTCACCGGAGGTCGTCGACCGGCTCAACCGCACCCTCGATGATCTGCAAACCATCATCGAGGAGATCCGCACCGCCGTCTTCCAGCTCAAATCGCCGTTGGGGCACGACGGCGGATTTCGGCAGCGCATCCAGCGAGTGGTTGCCGACTTGACCGAGAATCGAGACATCGTGACGACCCTCCAAATGCACGGACCCATGACGGCCGTTGGCGACGAACTTGCTGAGCAGGCCGAAGCGGTCACCACCGAGGCCATCAGCAACGCCCTCCGCCACTCCGGCGCATCACGGCTGACCGTCGAGGTCAGTGTCGCCGACATGTTCACCCTGGACATCATCGACGACGGCTGCGGCGTGCCCGTGGGTAATTCTCGCCGCAGCGGTCTAGCCAACATGGCGTACCGCGCCGAACAGCTTGGCGGCAGCTGCGAAATCAAAAGTCCACCCGAGGGCGGCACTCAGATCCACTGGACCGCTCCACTGGCCGACCGCTAGCGCCCGACCCGCAGCGCGGACCAAAGGCGCACGTGCGGGGGTCCTATGGCCCCTGCCGAACCGCGCCGACCGAGAATAACGTCATGCACATGACGAACCGCATCGGTACCGAGGCCGTTAGGGCACTGCCGACGACCGCTCACGAGGTTTCATCGCAGGGAGTGCGAAATGTCTGATCACACAGCCGAATACGGACTCTTGGTTGGCGTCGACGGGTCGACGTCATCCGATGCGGCGGTGGCCTGGGCAACCCGCGAGGCCGTGATGCGACATGTGCCGCTCACCCTGTTCCACGCTGTCACCCCCGTGGTTGTCGGGTGGCCGGTGGGCCAACTGTATGCAACCATGCCCGAGTGGCAGAAAGAGGGCGCACAGCAGGTCATCGATCACGCCCGCAAGACATTTGAAGCCAGCGTAGGTGCGTCCGAGCCACCCGAGATGCACACTCAGATGGTCTATTCCAGCGTGGTGCCGGCACTGATCGACGCATCCAGGGACGCGTGGATGATCGTCGCGGGTAGCGAGGGGATGGGCGCATTGGGCCGCCTGCTGCTGGGCTCGGTGGCTACGGGCCTGCTGCACCACGCGCATTGCCCCGTTGGGGTGATTCATTCGGATGAAGGCGGAGCCCCCGATTCCCATGCGCCGGTGCTACTGGGCATCGACGGATCACCGGCGTCGGAAGCCGCGACCGCCTTGGCCTTTGACGAAGCGTCCCGCAGGGGGGTCGAGCTGGTGGCCTTGCACGCATGGAGCGACGTCGGAGTGTTTCCGGTGCTCGGGATGGACTGGCGCGACCGCGAGAGCCAAGGGCAGGAAGTCCTTGCCGAGCGCCTCGCCGGTTGGCAGGAGCAGTATCCCGATGTGCACGTGAAGCGAATGCTCGTTTGCGACAAGCCCGCCCGGTGGCTACTCGACGAATCCAAACGCGCTCAG
Organism: Mycobacterium lacus; assembly: GCF_010731535.1. Classification (NCBI taxonomy): domain Bacteria; kingdom Bacillati; phylum Actinomycetota; class Actinomycetes; order Mycobacteriales; family Mycobacteriaceae; genus Mycobacterium; species Mycobacterium lacus. The sequence continues at coordinate 2,492,919 of NZ_AP022581.1, read as the reverse complement.
CTGGTGGTGGTCGGTAACCGCGGCCGCGGCGGTTTCCCCGGCATGCTGCTGGGATCGGTCAGCTCCGCGGTGGCGCAGTCGGCCACGGTCCCGGTGATCGTCGTCCGCCCCAAGTAGCGATAGCGGTGCGCGGGCCTTCATCAGTACTGGCGCAGCGGCGCGGCCGTCACTGCGGCCTGCTGCTGGTGGTCCCCCCAGGCCTACAATTCGCCCACCAACGCCCTGACGGGCGCTGGTCGGTCGGTACCTGACCTACGTTGGCTGGACCGCGCGCCCCGAGCCGGCCGAACTCAGCGACGGCGAGGCCGAGGCACCCTCGACGTTTGCGTGATCGAGCGCCGGTGTGTCGGCCTGTTGCCTCATGTCAAGATGCGCGCGTAGGTGGAATCGTTGCCTCACGTAAACGTGCGCGCTTGTTGACCTGGGGTTGGGCGGTGGGGCCGGTCTTGGTGGTGGTGAGGGTGAGTAGCTGGGCGGTCAGGGCTTGGAGCTGGCGCTGGGTGGCGGCGGGATTGATCAGGGAGTAGGTCCGGGTCAGCGCCACGATGCGCTCCACGGGCGTGGTTGGGTGCGCGATCGTGCGATGAAACGGGGTGGTCGCCTCGTCATGTTTCTTGGATACCTTGGCTCCTTTGCGGACCTTGGATATCAGTTTCTGCTGTGGGTAGAAGTAGTTGGTCAGTTTGGACTGAAGCTGCCAGATCTCGTTGAGTAACAACAGTTCTGCGGCGGTGTCGTAGCGGTGGTAGCCGACGGTGGCGCGCACTACCGTCCAGTTCTTCTGCTCGACGTGACAGCCGTCGTTCTTGTTGCCCGGCCGCGCCCGGGTGAAGGTGATTTGGCGGCCTTGGCACCATCTGAGCAGGTCTTCGTTGATGAATTCTGATCCGTTGTCGGAGTCCACCCCCAGGATCGGGAACGGCATCCTGCGGGCGATGTCATTGAGGGCGGCCAACACGGTCTTGGCGGCCCTGTCAGGCAGTGAGCGATTCTGGGTCCAGCCGGTGGCGATGTCGGTGACCGTCAGCGTGAAGGCATGGCCCCCACCGCGATTGCCGCCGTCGTGAAAGACCGTGTCGATCTCGACGAACCCGGGTCGGGCGTCGTCCCATTCTGCCCAGGTGCGCACCGGGATCTGACTTTTGAGAGCGATCCCGGCTTGGTGCCCACACGCCCCTTACGGTGTTTGGCTCGCTCACCGGCCAGGCGGCGATCGATGGTGGCCGCCGACATCGACACCAGTAGTTCGGCGGTGTCCTCATCGATGACCAGCTCCCCGAAATGACGCAGCACGACCACCAGTTCGCCGAGCATCGGCGCAAGCCGTTTGCCGGCGGGCATTCCGAGCACTGTCCAGCAGAGCGTCAGTGCCGCAATGACATCGGGCCCGTACTTCACGGGCCGCGGATTGCGCGGGGTGACGATCTTGGGTTGCAGCGCCGCTTTGAGCGCCTTGCGGGCATGGCTGCGGTGCCACCCGGTGTTCGCACACAACTCGTCGAGAATCCGGCTCTTAACGCCCTTACTCGCCAGCTGGTAGCGGGTCGCGGTCGTCTCGGTGATTGCTCTGCGCTCGGCCAACGTCAACCCCATCCACTGGGCGTACGCGCGCATTTTCAGTGAGGCAACGAATCACCCTTTCGCGCGCATTTCTGATGAGTCAACGCGGTCGGCGGGGTCTGCTAGTATCGAATGTATGTTCGAGACATCGTCGGGTCGCGTGCCGTCGCCAGAGGTGATCGCCCACATTGAGGAGCACGTCGAGCGATGCTATCCGTCGACCACCGCCGAGTCGGCGGGGCTAGTGGAGCGGATTTGTGCGGCCGCGCGGGCGGAGAATCGGGCGGCGGCCGCGCAGCTGGTGGCGATGGGGGAGTTGTTCGCCTCTCGGCTCTCGCGCTCTTCGGAGACCGAGGACTGGGCGATCGACACCATGGAGGCGGTGAGCGCGGAGGTGGGTGCGGCGTTGCGGATCAGCCAGGCGCGCGCCGCCGGCCGGCTGCGTTATGCCCGCGCGATGCGTGAGCGGCTACCCAAGACCGCTGCGGTGTTTGTGGCCGGCGAGATCGACTTTCGGGCGTTTTCCACGATTGTGTTCCGCACCGATCTGATCGTCGACCCCGAGGTGCTGGCGGCGGTGGATGAGTTGGTGGCGCTCAATGTGACGCGCTGGCCCTCGCTGAGCAGCGCCCGGCTGTCCGGGGCGGTCGATAGGATCGTGGCGAAGGTGGATACCGATGCGGTGCGCCGCCGTAAGGAGTATCAGGCCGATCGGCAGATCTCGATCGGACAGGACCAAGACGGCCTCTCGCGCATCGACGGCAGCCTGTACAGCGTCGACGCCCACGCGCTGGACAAGCGGTTGAGCGCGTTGGCGGCCACGGTGTGTGCCCACGATCCCCGCACCCGCGAGCAGCGCCGCGCCGACGCGCTGGGGGCGCTGGCCGCCGGGGCGGATCGGCTGGGCTGTCGCTGCGGGCGCACCGACTGCGCGGCCGCCACCCGCCCGGGCGCCGCCCCGGTGGTGATCCATGTGATCGCCGAACCCGCCACCCTCGAGGGCACCAGCTCGGCGCCCGCCTCGATGATGAACGCCGACGGGCTGATCACCCCCGAACTGATCGCCGAACTGGCCAAGACCGCGAAACTGGTACCGCTGATCCACCCCGGCGATGCCCCACCCGAGCCCGGCTATGTGCCGTCGAAGGCGTTGGCCGATTTTGTGCGGTGCCGGGATCTGACCTGCCGCTGGCCCGGCTGTGACCAACCCGCGATCCACTGCGATGTGGATCATTCGATCCCCTACGCCCAGGGTGGACCCACCCATGCGGCCAACCTGAACTGCAAATGTAGAACTCATCACCTTGTCAAAACTTTTTGGGGGTGGCGGGAACGGCAACTGCCCGACGGGACCCTGATTTTCACCTCACCGTCGGGGCACACCCATGTCACCACGCCGGGTAGCGCGCTGCTGTTCCCCAGTTTGTGCCGCGCGGTCGGCGGTATGCCGGCACCGGAAGCCGACCCCCCGCACGACTACTGCGCCCACCGGACGGCGATGATGCCCAAACGCCGGCGCACCCGCGCCCAAGACCGCGCCCACCGCATCGCCACCGAACGCCGCCACAACCACCACGTCCGCACGGTCGCCCACACCACCCGACTAGCCGAACCCCCCAACCACCCCGGCCCCGCCCCACCCCACACCGACGACGACCCACCACCCTTCTAACCCGGACGGTAGTGGAAGTGCCTGTCCTGCAAGGGATAACGAGACTTACGAAGATCCCGTCATCCCGAGCGGGAACGGTTTACCCGCGCACCACGAGCACCGAACAGCCGGCGTGGCGGCGTACGTGGGGAGTGGCGGGGCCGATCATCCGCGCAACGTCGCCGGCCGCACCGCTGCCCACCACGGCCAGTTGGATGGGCTCCTCGGTGCCAGCGAGAAATTCGGCGACTCCGCGTCGCGCGGCGGCCGGTCGCACGTGCACGTCGGGATACCGAGACACCCAGGGGCCAAGCCGGCGATTCAGCTGCCGATAAGGAATCTCGCCAACACCCCATCGCCAGGCTCCCAGCGCCAGAATCGGCGTCCCACGAAGTTGGGCTTCCCGGAAGCCATGCTCGAGGACCGCGTCGTTGCCGGCCGAATCGTCGACGACGACCGCGATCCAGCCGGAATCGGACCCAACAGGTGACCCGTCACGAGTGGTGCGGATGATCGCCACCGGGCAATGGGCCTGCCGAGCCACCGCGTCGGCGGTCGAGCCCAGCACCTTGCGGGCGACCCATCCGATCCCCACAGACCCTACGCAAACCATCTCCGCATTGCGTGATTCGTCGATCAACGCGCGGTCCGACGGTCCACGCACAACTTCGGCTTCAACCTTGATGGGCTGCCCCATCGCATGGACCTCGGCCGCGGCGGTGCGCAGCGCCGTTTCCGCGAATTCCAGATCCAGGCCGGCATCGCCTTCGGGTGCGCCGGGCTGCGGCTCGGGGATGGCGTGGATCAGACGCATCGGGATGTCGCGGCTGGCGGCCTCGGCGACGGCCCACTTGGCGGCATTGATCGCGGCGTCGGAGCCGTCGATACCCACGACAATCCACTGTGCTGGTTGTGGATGGCTCATTGCACCCACGCTATTTGGGTCGGCCACGTGCCAGCAGGGCCGTTCGACCCTCATGTGCCGGCTTTGGTCACCTCGCGGTCACCGGGCGCCGCCGCTCAGCCGACTTCGACGGTCTGTCCGGGCAGGAGCGGCTGCACCCTACCGCGGCATTCGACGTCGATCGCTCCAGCGCCCCCGGCCTCAGCCGTCAGGGCGGCGCTCCTACCGCTGATCCGGAGGTGCAGCCGGTGGCCGCGATACACGAAGGCGAATTCGATTGGGCCCAGGGACTCCGGCCAGTGCGGGCCAAGCACCAGGCGGTCGTCACGCGTTTCCATCCCGGTGAAACACCGTTGCAGCAGATCGACGCTACCGGCCATCGCCGCCAGGTGTATTCCCTCCGACGTGGTACCGCCCTGGATATCGGCGACATCAGAACTCAGTACCCGTTCGAAGTACTCCATGGCGTTATCCCGGTTGGCACGGGCAAGAACCCACGTGTGGACGACGGCGCTCAACGTAGATCCATGTGAGGTGCGCGCGAGATAGTAATCGACCGTCTTGGGGATCTGTTCTGGGGCGAAGTGGTAGCCGAGCCGGCCGAATAAGCCCAGCAATTCTTCCGACGACAGCAGGTAGAACAGCATCAGCGCGTCAGCTTGCTTGGACGCCTTGTAGTTGTTCACGCTGTCGTCCTCGGCTTCGAGGATGCGATCGAGCCGCTGGATGTTTCCGTATCGCCGCCGATAACGCTCCCAATCCAGTTCCGCCAGTTCCGCATAGCCTTCGAACTGACTGATCACGTCGTCGTGGAACGGGACGAACATGCGCCGGCTCACGTGATCCCATCGGTCGCGTTCCTGGGTTGTCAGACCAACCTTCGCGACGAGTTCGAGCCGATCCCGCAGTGGCAGCAGGTCCAGTGCGTCCATCGCCCGCATGATCACCCAGACCGCCATCACGTTGGTGTACGCGTTGTTGTCTATCCCGTCGTACTCCTTGCCCGGATAGCCCGAATGGAACTCATCGGGGCCGATGATTCCCCGGATCATGTAGCGGCCGCGACTGTCGTCGAAGTTGGCCAGTCCCACCCAGAAACGCGCGATCTCGACCAGCGTCTCGGCTCCGTAGTCGGCGAGATATTGGCGGTCGCCGGTCACCTGATAGTGCTGCCATACGTTGTAGGCAATAGCGAGGCCGACGTGGTGTGCGCGCGCGCTGGCATCCGGAACCCACCGGCCGGACTGCGGATTCAGGTGGACTTCCTGGCTCACCTCCCGCCCGTCGCTGCCCGATTGCCACGGATACATCGCGCCGAGGTAGCCCGCTCTGCGCGCCGCGCGGCGTGCCTCGGGAAGCCGCCGATGCCGGTAAAGGAGCAGTGACCGGGACACGTTGGGCATCCGCAGGTTCAGAACCGGTGAGACGAACAGTGCGTCCCAAAAAATGTGCCCGCGATACGCCTCACCGTGGAGCCCCCGCGCCGGCACTCCGGCGTCGAGTTCGGCAGTATGCGGCGAGATGGTCTGCAGCAGGTGCACCAAATGCAGCCGGAGGATCCGCAACGATCCCGTGCCGTCGGCCAGGCCGACGTTGCATCGCTCCCACAGTCGGGCCCACGCCCGGGCGTGCTGCCGGTGGAGGTCGGCATAGCGACCGGCCTCATCGAGGTAGTGCTGCGCGGCGCTCGTCGGCTCGGAAATGGCGGGGTCTCGGCCGGTGAAGATGGTCGCGACTTTCTCGCACGTGATTGATTGCCCCGCGGAAACCGCGACCCGGATGTCGTGACCGCCACGGTTGGCTTCCCGCACCACCGCGTACTGCGCGTCCGCCGGCGCATCGTCACGCCACACTGTGGTGCGCGCGGCCACCGCGATCCAGATGCGTGATTGCGACGTTCGAGTTCGCAATATCACCGAGTCGGGCGGCATTTCGTCGATCACCGATGCGGTGAGGTGGGTGCTGGACAAGGAACGGTAGCGGTCGACCATCGTATTGCGCACGGTCGCATCCAGCAGTGATCTGAATTCGACTGTCCCCGACCAATTCTCGGCGCTGATCGTGGTCTGCATGGCAAGTATGTGGGGCTGGTGCATGGAGGCAAACCGCTGCTGGGTCAGTGTCGTGATCCGGCCCGCGTCGTCCCGGAATCGCAGCCTGCGGGTCAACGTCGCACGCCGCAGGTCAAATGTCTGGCGATAGAACAGCAACTCGGCGTCGTCGACGTGAAACCAGGCCCCGCCGTCGATGCGGAAGGTCAGCGACAACCAGTTGGGCAGATTGACCAGGCTTTCGTTCTCGACGGTGCGGCCGGCGATCTGATCGGTCAGCGTGTTGTATACGACGGTGGCATAGGTACCGGGGTAGTGCGTCTCCGACGCTACTGCCTCCGGCGCACAACCACGCGTGGCGACGTAACCGTTGCCAACCGTGCACAGTGCCTCGCGCAGCCGTTCGTCCTTCGGGTCGTAACCCTCGTAGACGAGTTCCCACAGGTCGCTGCGACGCGACGCCGCATTTCGCAGGTCATCTGCCAGGCGCTGGACGAATTCGCGTACCGCGGTGGGGCTTTCGAGCCTAAATGAGGCGGCGGAGGGCCGTTCGCTGTTCTCTTCGTGACGCACCACGATTCCTACGCCGTCGAAACGGACGGCGTCGAAGGCATCTTCGTCGGTGATGTCGTCGCCGATGTAGATCGGCAGTAGGGTCTCGAGGTCGGCCGTGCGGTCGCTCCCCGCGATGTGGTCGAGCATCCATTCCAGTGTTTTGCCCTTGTCCCAGGCCACGTTCGGGCGAAGTTCAACGACCTTGCGGCCCGTCGTGACCCGCAGACCTTCGGAACGCCCGAGGTGACGCACCGCCGCGATCACACCGTCGACGCGCCCGGCGTCGACATCGCGGTAGTGCACGGCCACGGCGAAGCGTTTGGGCTCCACCAGTATTCCCGGCGTGTCGCTCAGCTCCTCGGCCAATCGGGCGGCCGCACGCGCCAACGTGGAGACCGCTGGCGCCGCCGAGGCGTTCTCGTGATGGATTCCGGCCGGGGTGACCAGTTCGAAACCGTGGCTACCGGCGAACCACAGCCCGTCGACGTTGACCCGGTCGCGGACATCGGCCAAGTCGCGGCCGCTGATCACCGCGACGGAACATTGTGTTGCCAGTGCGTGTAACGCCTCGGCGGCGCCGTCGATCAGCGTTGCCGACTCGGGGCGCCTGACGATGTCGGACAGGGTGCCGTCGAAGTCGAGGAACACCGCCGGTCGCCGGTCCGCCACGAGTTCCTTGAGCTGGCCGTAGGCCAGCAGGGCATCGGGGATGGTGGACATGACACTGTCGCCGGCTCGCACCGAGATCTCCGCGAGGTCGGCGATCAGGGCGTCGGCGCCGCACGACATGAGGTCGTCGGCGCGCTCGGTGTCGTCCACGCGGATGACGAGGCCGAACCCGCGGTCACCGCCGGCTCGCACCACGACTGGGTCGTGGGCGATGACCACGCAGCGACCCGGACGGGCCTTCAGGCGGGTCGCGGTCTCGGTCAGGACAGCCGCTGCGGGCTTTCCGACACCCACGCTGACGACCTCGTGAATGCCCGCGGCGCGCAGGACCCGCGCGCAGTCGCGGGTGCAGCGGGTGGAAGAGCAGACGGCCGTCGCGATGCCGGCATCGTGCAGCCGGCGCAGCAACGGCAACGTCGAATCGAAGGTGCGTACGCCAACCGAGGCACCGTCAATGACCACGGCGTCGAGGTCGAAGATCACCGCGTCGTGGTAGCGCCTATCGATGGTGGCGGCCTCTTCGGTCACTTCTCTGACGATGCCACAGCGGGCACTCCGATCGAACCCAGGTGATCCAACGAAGGCCCCATGGCCATCTGGTTGGTGACAAAAGCCTCACGACCGACGACCTCGCCGCCAATAACGTCGTGACTGACAGAGGGAGGACGAAATGTCTGTAAGCGGGAAGCGCCTCGGCATCGTTGTCGGCGTCGATGGGTCTGCCGCGTCGAATGCCGCCGTCATGTGGGCCGCGCAGGAAGCGGCGATGCGTCATGTTCCGCTGACCTTGGTCCATATGGTGAACGCGGCCGTGCCGACGTGGCCGGAGATGCCGATAACGGCTGGGATCGCGGTGTGGCAGGAGCAGGAGGGGCGCCAGGTCCTCGAACACGCGGTGAAGATCGCCGAAGACAACCTGAAGGCAGAGCCAAAGATCGCCATCAAGAGCGAGCTGAGGTGTTCGCCGCCGGTGCCGACGCTGGTCGAGCTGTCCGAAGAGGCAGAGATGGTGGTCGTAGGCAGCTACGGGCGTGGGGCGGTGGGCCGGGCCTTACTGGGTTCGGTCAGTTCCGGCGTGGTGCGGCGCGCGAGCTGTCCGGTCGCGATCGTTCACGACCAAGATCCGTCGCAACCCCGTCCGGCTCACCCCGAGCGGGCCCCGGTGCTGGTCGGCATTGACGGCTCGCCCGCCTCGGAGCTCGCGACGGCCATTGCGTTCGACGAAGCGTCGCGCCGTGGCGTCGGTCTGCAGGCGGTGCACGCGTGGAGCGACATCGAGGTCGTCGAACTCCCGGGGTTGGACTGGTCGGCGGTCAAGTCGGAGGCCGAGCTCAGCCTGGCCGAACGTCTGGCGGGCTGGCAGGAACGCTACCCCGACGTCACGGTGCACCGGCTCGTCGTCTGCGATCGGCCGGCCCGTCAGCTGATCGAACAGTCGCGATCCGCCCAGCTAGTCGTCCTCGGCAGCCACGGCCGGGGTGGCTTTACCGGCATGTTGCTGGGTTCGGTCAGCAACGCGGTCGTGCACTCGGTCAGCACGCCGGTAATCGTGGCGCGCCCGTCCTGAGTCATGACAGTCGCGATGATCGCCGACGGGCATGCCGCATCTCCGACGACGGCCGCGGTGCCCTACATCGATATGCACGAAACGCACACGGGTGTGGTGGTGTTGGCCGGCGACCGCGCGTACAAGGCGAAAAAGCCGGTGCTGACTGATTTTCTCGACTTCCGCACACCCGAGCAGCGCGAGCGCGCATGCTTCCGCGAAGTCGAACTGAACAGCCGGCTCTCTCCGGGCAGTTACCTTGGCGTCGCGCATCTCACCGACCCCCGCGGAGGTCCCGCGGAACCGATCATCGTCATGCGGCGATATCGCGACGACGATCGGTTGACGTCCATCGTGACGGGTGGCCGGCCCGGCGGGGCCGCCGGGTCTGTCCAAGGCGTCCTGGACGCCATCGCCGGCGTGGTGGCCCGCTTTCACCGGCATGCCGCGAGGAGTCGGGCCATCAGCGCCGAGGGCGAGGCCGGCGCGATCGACCGACGCTGGCGCGAGAACTTGTCGGAATTTGACCGCTATGTGGGCAGCGCGGCCTCAGGCCTCTCCGGCGAGTCGGTCGGGCGGATCGCGCACCTGGCCGCCGAATACATCTCGGGTCGCGCGCCCCTGTTCACCCGCCGGATCAACGAAGGACGCATCGTCGACGGCCACGGGGACCTGCTCGCCGACGACATTTTCTGGGTCGACGGCGAACCCGCCCTGCTGGACTGCCTGGAGTTCGACGACCGACTCCGCTACGTCGACGGCATCGACGACGCCGCCTTCCTCGCGATGGACCTGGAGTTCCTGGGTCGGGCAGACCTTGGTGATTACTTCCTGCAACGCTACGTCGCGCACTCGGACGATACGGCGCCGCCGTCGCTGCGACACTTCTACGTCGCCTATCGCGCCGTGGTCCGGGCCAAGGTCGACTGCGTGCGGCTGTCGCAGGGCAAGCCGGAGGCCGCTCAAGACGCGGCTCGACACCTCGCCATCGCGACCCGGCACCTGCAGAACGGCGCCCTTCGGCTGGCGCTCGTCGGCGGAAATCCAGGCACCGGCAAGTCGACCCTGGCGCGTGCGCTCGCCGAAAAGGTTGGAGCGCAAGTCATCTCAACCGACGACGTGCGCCGCGAACTACGAGAATCGGGCGCCATCGCCGGAGAGCCGGGTGTGCTGCACGCTGGGCTGTATGCCCCCGACAACGTCACGGCCGTCTACGACGTAGTCCTGCGCCGAGCCCGCCCGTGTTTGGGTAACGGGCAATCGGTGATCATCGACGCGACCTGGCGAGATCCGCAACATCGCGCGCACGCTCATCGCCTTGCGGCCGAAACACATTCGGCGACGGTGGAACTCGAATGCACGACGACGGTTGACACGGCGGCCGGCCGGATAACGACGAGGCAGCCAGGCGCCTCCGACGCGACGACGGACATAGCCGCGGCGTTGGCTGCCCGACATGGCGGCTGGGACACCGCGCGCCGGGTGGATACCTCTCGGCCGCTCGAAGACTCACTGCGGGAGGCCCACGATGCCTGGTCTCGAGCGATCGGTTGAGAAGGAGTAGGACATGGCAACGAACACCGACGTCACCAACTTTGTCGCGGACATCTCCACATTGCGGATGAGCGATGCCGAAGAGGCCGGCGGCAAGGGCGCCAACATGGGTGAGATGGTCGCAGCCGGCCTTCCCGTTCCCCCGGGATTCGTCTTGATGCGGAGCGGTTATTTGGCGTCGATGCAGGCGGGCGGAGTCGACCGTGAGCTCGCCGCTCTGCATCGCGAGGCGCTGGCGCAGGTGGACAACCCCGCCCGCATGTCCGAGCTGTGCCAGCGAATGCAGAATTTGGTGACCAAGGCCGGTGTCAGTGACGACGTTAGCGATCAGCTCCTCGATTCCTACCGCAGACTGGGGCCCAATTGTGTTGTGGCGGTGCGTTCTTCGGCTACCGGCGAGGACGGCCGCGACGCGTCGTTTGCCGGGATGAACCGGACGCTGACGAACGTGACAGGCGACGACGCGCTGATCGACGCCGTGACGCGATGCTGGGCTTCATTGTTTAGCCCACGGGTGATCACCTACCGCGCCAGCCGAGGCTTCATGGCCGATCCCGCGATGGCCGTCGTGGTCCAGCAGATGATCGCCTCCGAGCAGTCCGGAGTCGCGTTCACCACCGACCCCAGCACGGGGGAGCGCGATCATGTCGTCATCGAAGCCGCCGTCGGCCTGGGTGAGGTCGTGGTGTCCGGAAAGGTCCAGCCCGACACCTACGTCGTCGACAAGAAGACCCTGGAAGTGCTCGACGTCAGGGTCGGCTACCAGGCGTTCAAGATCGAGCGCGGTGCCGACGGCCGCGACGTCATCGTGGAGTTGGAACCCGCACAGGCGCAAGCGCGTGTCCTCGACGATGCGTCGTTGCGCCGCATCGCCGAACTGGCGATTGCCATTGAGGCGCACCATGGTTGCCCACAGGACGTCGAATGGGCGATCGCCTCCGGCAAGACCTGGTTGGTGCAAGCCAGGCCCATCACGACGTTGGACACCAGGGCAGCCGAGGAGGCGGAAACAACCGGTGTGCTGCTTCGAGGGCTGCCCGCGGCGCCCGGTTCGGCGTCCGGGCGGGTGCGCGTCCTGCACACTCCGGAAGAGGGCAGCCGGTTGCTGGGCGGCGAGATCCTGGTCGCTCCGATGACCAATCCGGACTGGCTTCCGGCGATCCGCCGCGCCGCGGCGCTGGTGACCGAGACCGGTGGAATGACCTGCCACGCGGCCATCGTCGCGCGCGAGCTCGGGGTTCCCTGTGTGGTGGGGGCCCGCAACGCGACCACTGTGCTACACGACGGCCAGACCGTCACCGTCGACGGCGCCCGCGGCAGCGTCAGCGCCGGCAGCGTTGGCCCCCAGTCGCAGGTTTCGACGGTCCAGCCGCCCGCAGCGACCCCGGTCAGTGAGACGACGGGAACGAAGATCTATGTCAACCTGGCCATCCCGGACACGGCCGAAGCCGTCGCCGCGCTGGACGTCGACGGGGTGGGTTTGCTGCGTGCCGAATTCCTGCTCACCCAAGCGCTTTCCGGGCGTCATCCGCGCGACCTCATTGCGCGGGGGGAGCAGGCCAACATGGTCGACGCCATGGTGACGTCCATCGGCCGCATCGCGTCGGCCTTCGGAGCCCGGCCGGTGGTCTACCGCGCCACCGATTTTCGCAGCAACGAGTTCCGTGGCTTGCGCGGCGGCGAGGCCTACGAGCCGGTCGAGCACAATCCGATGATCGGGTACCGCGGCTGCTACCGATACATCAAGGATCCCGATCTGTTTGCCCTGGAACTCGAGGCATTGGCTCGGGTGCGCGAGCGGAATCCCAACGTGCACCTGATGATTCCGTTCGTGCGGACGCGATGGGAATTGGAGGCCTGCCTGTCGTTGGTCGACGCGTGCCCGCTGGGCCGCCAGCGTGGTCTGCATCGCTGGGTGATGGCCGAAGTGCCGTCGGTCATTTACTGGCTTCCCGAGTACGTCGGGCTGGGCGTGGATGGTGTGTCGATCGGCAGCAACGACCTGACGCAACTGATCCTTGGCGTCGACCGCGATTCCGATATCTGTGCCGAACTTTTCGACGAATCCGACGGCGCTGTCCTCGACGCCATCGGCCGCGTCGTGGCGATAGCGCGCAAGCACGGCATCACCTCATCGCTGTGCGGCCAGGCGCCCTCGACCAACCCGGCCTTCGCCGAGCATCTGGTCAGGATGGGAATCACGTCGGTATCGGTCAACCCGGACGCGGTCGCCGCCACCCGCCGGGCAGTCGCCGCCGCCGAGCGCCGGCTGCTGCTGGAAGCGGCGCTCGGTCGTACTAAACGGAGGGATAGCCGATGACTCGCCATTGGCTGGTGATGGAGACCGAAGGCGAAGGCGTTCGGGCACCGTTCGTCGCCCGGCTGGCGGGCGCCGGCCGGCATCTCCCCGAGACTCACCTCAGGACAGACGAATTGATGGCGACGACACGCCACCACACCCACATCGATCTGGAACGGCTGACCGGGATCCGCGAGCGCCGGGTCTCGGTGGGCGACGAGGATTCCTACAGTCTTGCCACCTCGGCGGCGCGCAACGCCCTCGCCACCGCGCAGCAGGACCCGGCTTACCTCGACGTCGTCATCAGCTGCAGCATCACGAAATTCCGTGGCGGCCTTACCCAATGGCTCGAGCCGACGATGAGCAGCGCGGTCGCCCGCGGAATCGGCGCGCACAAGGCGATGACCTTCGACGTGTCCAACGCATGCGCCGGGATGCTCACCGGGGTCACGATTTTGAACAACTGGATCCGTCAAGGCATCGCCGAGCGCGGCCTGGTCGTCAGCGGCGAGTACATCTCGCAGCTGGGCACCAACGCCGCCCGCCACATCCGCAACATCATGAGCAAGGAACTCGCCAGCCTCACCCTCGGTGATGCCGGCGCGGCACTCTTGTTCGAGCGGGCCCCGTCGGGGTCCGCGGGAATCGCCCTCGCCGGATTCACCACGGTCGCCGACTATAGCCGGCTGTGCCTGGCGTACCCGCAGGGCCACGATCCGGGCGCGCGAATGTTCACCAATTCCCGCGCCATCCAGAAGGCCGCGATCGCCAACACCCCGCTGCTGCTGCATGAAGTCCTTGAGGCCGTTGGCATTTCGATTCATGACATCGACCACGTGATCACCCACCAGACGTCGGCGCGCGCCATCCGCAAGGGAATGGCCCGAATGTCCGAGTCGTTCGGCGACAGCCCCCGGCACGACGCCGTGATCACCGTCGACCGGTACGGCAACACCGCATCGACGACCCATACCGTGGCCCTCGTCGAGGAACTCGAGGCCGGACGGATCGAGGCCGGGGAAAGGGTCGCGCTGCTCGCGCTGGCCTCGGGGCTCGAGATCGGCGTGGTCTTGCTGACCCTGGATGAGGATTTGGTGAAACGCTATGGGCACAGTCATTGACCGGGTCGACATCTCCCACCCGCGGCTGCGCGGCCGGCACAGCGCGCTGCGCCTCGCCGTCACCGCGGCCAAGGATTGCCTGCACCGGGCCGGATGCGACGCGTGCGAGTTGGATCTCGTGGTCAATGCGGGGATCTACCGCGACCGCAACCTGGGGGAGCCGGCGCTGGCCGCGCTGATCCAGGACGACATCGGAGCCAACCCCGAGGACCCGCACACCGGCGCCCACGGCACGTTTTCCTTCGACATCTCCAACGGCGCCTGCGGGGTGTTGACGGCGCTGCAGATCGTCGACGGATTCATGCGGATGCGCAGCATCCACCGCGCGCTGGTCGTCGCCAGTGATGCCGATCCGGGTCATGGGATGAGTGAGCACTTCCCGTTTTCCGCCGCCGGCGCGGCGTTGCTGTGCGGATGGACCGATGACAGCTACGGGCTGAGCCGCGTGTCCTGGGTGAACGCCAACGATGTGGCAGACGATGCCGAGACATTCTCCGCGACAGTGGGGTTCGCCGATGGGCGTAACGTCCTGCGGTTCGATCGGTCGGCTGCGATGGACGAGCGGTTCGTCGCGGCTGCCGCGGCGGCGGCGCGCGCGTGCCTGGATGCGCATTCTGTGGGGCTTTCGGACATCGACGCGATTGTCGCCGCGCCCGCGCGGCACGAGTTCCGTGCGGCGCTGAGCGACCAACTCGGGGTGCCGGTCGAACAGATCGGCGTCGCCGACGATCAGCGCATGCATACCGCGGCGCTGGCGTCGGCGTTCGAGCAGCACGTCGGGCGGCTCCCAGCGGGCGCGCAGGTTCTGCTGGTCGCCGCCGCCGCGGGCGTCACGGCCGGTGCCGCCCTGTATCGCAAGCCGGCACCCACGGCTGCCTGAGCCACCGCCCACGAGGTGTGACACGGCCCCCCGATGTTGGTCGGTGCCCTTGGGTAGTATCGAAAATATGTTCGATATGTCGTTGTTGGACCCGGCCGAGCTGCGCGGAGTCGATGACGGCGCGTTGGTGGCCGCGATCGAGGACTGTGCGCGCGTTGAGGCGGCGGTGAGTGCTCGGCGGCGGGCGGCGATCGCCGAACTGGTCGGCCGGCGCACCGGTGATGACGAGCGGGCACACCGCCTGGGGTCGGCTGCCGGCCACCAAACTGGAGCGCGCGATCGACGCCTGGATCGATCGCTATGACCCCGGCGCGCTGCGGCGCACCTGCGCCAGCGCGCGCAGCCGTGACGTGTGCATCGGCGACCCCGATCACGAGGCCGGCACCGCCGCGCTGTGGGGCCGGCTGTTATTCCACCAATGCGGCGGTGCTGGATCGGCGGCTGACGCAGATGGCTCACGGCGTGTGCGACAACGACCCGCGCACCCTCGCCCAGCGCCGCGCCGACGCGCTGGGCGCGCTGGCCGCCGGCGCCGACCGGCGGGCATGCGGCTGCGGCAGCGCCGAGTGCTCATCGGCTGCCGGCAACGACGCGCGGCCATCGGTGTGGTCATCCACGTCGTCGCCGCGGCATCCGCACTCGACGCGCACGCCGACCCGCACCTGTCGGCCGAGGCGCCCGCACCGCGACCCATCACGGCGGAGATGACCCCTCGCCGAGGCGTTGGCCCCCGCCCCCGAACCCGACCCGCCCGCGAGGTCGTCGGTCCAACCGCCCGCCGCCCTGATCGGCGGCGGCGCCAACATCCGCCCCGTCCGCCTTCCCAGTGACTTCGCACCCGAACCCCGCTACCGGCCCTCCACCGGGTTGGATGAATTCGTCCGCGTGCGGGACATGACCTGCCGGTTCCCCGGTTGCGATCACACCGCCGAATTTTGCGACGTCGGCCACGCGATTCCCTATCCTTACGGGCCGACGCATCCGTCAAATCTCAAATGCCTTTGTAGAAAACAACAGCGACTACGCATAGTACACTAGAGGTTATGAAAGCTGCCCTCTACCTGCGACAAAGCCTCGACCGCGACGGGACCGAGCTGGCCGTCGCGCGCCAGCGCAAGGACTGCCTGGCGCTGTGCGCCCAGCGCGGCTGGGACCCGGTCGAGTACGTGGACAACGACAAGTCCGCGACCAACGGAAAGCCCCGTCCCGCGTACCAGCGGATGCTGGCCGACATCGCCGAGGACAGGGTCGGCGCCATCGTCGCCTGGCACACGGACCGGCTGTACCGCCAGCCCCGCGACCTCGAGGACCTGATCGACCTCGCCGACGAGCACAAGCTTGCGCTGGCCACCGTCAGCGGCGACATCGACCTGTCCACCGACATGGGGCGGCTCGTCGCACGCCTGGTCGGCGCCACCAGCAAGGGCGAGACGGAACGCAAGTCCGCCCGCCAGCGCGCGGCCGCGCGGCAGAAGGCCGAGCACGGGCGGCCGCAATGGCGCAGGGCGTTCGGCTACCTGGACGGCCCGAACGGGCCGGAGCCGGACCCGAAGGCCGCGCCGCTGGTGAAGCAGGCCTACGCCGCACTGCTGGCCGGTGCCTCGACGAAGGACCTGGCGGCGATCTTCAACGACGCCGGGGCCTACGGCCTGAACGGCAAGCCGTGGTCGCGGTCCACCGTGTCGCTGTTCCTGCGCAAGCCGCGCAACGCCGGGCTGCGCGAGTACAACGGCGAGGTCGTCGGCAGGGGCAAGTGGACGCCGCTGGTGGACGAAAGCACCTGGCGCGCCGCGCAGTCCGTGCTGAACGCGCCGGGGCGCGCGCCCGGCCGCAAGACGGTCCGGCAGCACCTGCTGACGGGCGTGCTGCGCTGCGGTTGCGAGGGGTGCGGCAGCACCCTTTCGGGGCGGTGGGCGATGCAGAAGACGGGCGGCAAGCCGGGGCGGCCGAGGGCCGGGGAGACGCGCGCGCCCAAGCAGGTGTCGCACTCCATCGTCTACGTCTGCAAGTCCTGCCGCGGCGTGTCTATCCGCGAGGACCACGTCAAGCCGCTGGTCTACGGAATGGTGGCCGAACGGCTGGCCCGCCCCGACGCCGCGGGCCTGCTGAGGGCCGAGGTCCACGACGAGGCCAACGCCGAGGCGCTGCGGGTTGAGGCCAACGCGCTGCTGGCCAGGCTGGACGAGATAGCCGTGGAGCGCGCCGAGGGCGAACTGACCGGGAAGCAGGCGAAGATCGCCACCGACATCATCAACGCGAAGCTCGACGCGATCGAGGCCAAGCAGCAGGACCAGGAGCGGATGAGGCTCTTCGACGGCCTGCCGCTGGGCAGGCCCGGGATGACCAAGGAGATGGCCGAGAAGGCGCGGGCGCAGGCCGACGCCGCGGTGCGCGCGCTGTCGCCCGACCGCTTCCGCGCCGTGCTCAATGTGCTGGCCGAGTTCACCGTGATGCCAGTCGGCAAGGGGCACCGCCCCGACGACGGCGAGCGTTTCGACCCCAAACGGGTGAAGGAGAAGTGGCGGTGACCGCCGCACTGCAACGCGGCCAGCACGTCGCCGAGCGCACCAGGCCGCACGACCCCATCGGCGTCGTGGTACGCACGGAAGACGGGCTCGTGACGGTCAGGGCCTACGCGTCGGGCTGGGAGCTGGACGTCTGGCGGGCCTCCGACCTTGTCCGCGTCAGCGAGTGGCGGCTGATCCCACGCGACGGCCTGTCGCCCGCCGAGCGCGAGGCGATCGCGGGCTGCCCGTGGTGCGACACGCTGGGCCTGGTCGACCACGGAGCAGCCGACGCGGCGGTGACGTTTACGCCACGTCCGTCAGCGCAGCCTGCCAGCTGCGCATCTCCCTTTACCCCCACGCGCTGAGTCCCCCGCCGTTTCTGCGCGTTGCAAGTAGGCCGTATTTCCCTGGGGCACGTTGTCTCCCTGGGGCACGCACGGTCAGCGCGAGGAAGGCAGGAGGCTAGCGAGGGGATGCGCCGCTTCGATTATCTCCGTTGCGATTTCGAGCGCTGTCTGTGCTTGCTCAAAGGTTACTTCGTCCCAACCATGACCTTCCCTACTGCGCCCGTGAATTGCCGTGTTGCGCAGGTCGATCAAGTCGGGTCGCGTGCGCTCGGGCAGGAGGCCAGGCCGGAGCAACTTTAGGACCTCTTGTTTTGCGACGAGGTTGTTGAACCTGCCGAAGGCAGATCTCACCGCTGAATCGGTGACGTGCGTGTCATCGAGGTACTTGTCGATCAGCGTCGTCATCGCCAGCTCTGCGGCCGTTCCAGCATCGAGTACCGCCCGCCGGGCCTGACCTGCTCGCAAGAGTGAGCGCGCATCGCGAATGAACAGCCACGCGGCTGGAGGCGACTGGTTCCCGGCAGCTGTTACGCACGTTTGCAGATCGCTCAACCGCAGCTTGCTTTGTGGAATCCCCTGATTCGGCGGCGGGAAGTACCGCCATTGCACGCCCGCCCGCTGTCCACTCTGGTCACTCGTCCATGTGAACAGCGGGTAGGCCCGGGTAATGCCCCCTGGATTTCCGCCAAGACCCACGAAGTCTTGCCCCGTCAGAATGCCCACCCACGACGTGAACCGCGTCCACCAATCGTCAAGCTCGTTCAGGAAACCCTTGGCAGCAGCTTCGAACTCCCCCTCGCTATCAGACGACGCGGTGAGCGTCGTGTAGAAGCGGCAACGGTAAACAACAGCGGTGTCCCTCGCGGACTCCGGATACACAATTTTGGCCCGGCCGTCGTCAAGCACGCCACCCCAGACAGGGCTGATGTGTTCTTCTTCGGCGCGCTCGTTCTCGTGCGTTGGGCCGTAGGCCCATGCGGGCGGGATCAACTCCATGTTTCGTATGGGGGGCTCACCAAGTTGCCGCCGGACTTCTGGGGGAATGGGATCTGGTCTCGTATCGACCTGCGGTAAACCGATGGTGAGGTCATACCTTGCGGTGCGTGAGGTGAAGGCGCGACCCAAGCAATCTGTGCTCACATATAGCCCTGAGCCGCCGACGACGAAATGACCCTCCAGCGGCCACTCCTGCGTCACGCCACCGCCCGAGTCGTCGTCGTCTGCCATCCGTTCATCGTCTGCCATACGTTCATCCTCCCAGCGACCCCAGCCAAGGGAATCAGCACGGAAACACCCGCATTGAGCGCCCCCCTCCTTGAGGAACTGGGCCGGATATTGCACCCGCCCGGTGGCTGACGGCGAGCGAATTCTGCCTTGTTGACCCGGAGTCCGCCTAACGCTCTCAGGCTCGCTGGCTCCCTTTCGGCGAGAAGGGGTAGAACGCGCGCTTCGATGTGGAGAACACCCGCTGGTCCCGTTGCCGCGCCGGCAGATTGATGCGCGGGGTGTCGGCCGGGTGTTCTCCGGCCGGTAACTCCAAGCCTTTGGGCATGTGGTTCATGATGAAGTCGTGTTCGACGTCGCCGTGCGATCCGTCGTCGTTGAGCTTGGGCATTTCCATCGTGACCGTGTTGACGATGTTCAGCGAGTCCCGCAGCAGCCCGTAGATAGCCAGTTCGACGACGGAACGCCGGATATGCCGGATAGACCCGCTCTTCCCCGTGTACCGGCGGCGGGCCACATCCCACAGCGATTCGACAGCCCTCGCGACAAGTATCGACAAAGCGAGGTCGCTCGGCGTGGTCGCGCCCGTCATGCTGATGAACCACTCTCGGCCGCCGCCAGCGTCGCCCGGCCGACGGCGCCGGTGCATATACGCGAACATCGGCCCTTTGTGGCCAACCGCCCGGCGGCTGCGATCCCGTTCAACCGCAATCTCCGTTGCCTCGTCCAGCGCGATCGTGCTGAGACCGTGCTTGATCGAGTTGTAGAGGAACGACTGGGACAGCAGCCGGTGACCGCAGTGGCCGAGCAGGAGGTTGACTCCGTCGATCGCGTCCTCGAAGTCCTCGTCAGACATCGCGATGCAGGCGTCTCGCGGGCTGCTGCCGCCAAGGAACACCTCGGCGAGCTTGGACCGGTCAAATCCGTCCGAAAGCGACTTGGCCACCTTCTCTTTGAACTCCGCGAAGCTGACGAGCGACGCCATGCCCAACCAAGGACAGTCCGGGTAGTCGACGTGCGCGTAGAACAGCCGAAGGATCATCTCCGCGGCGTGGTGAAAGATCACCACAGCCTCCGTCCGGACGTACCTGCTTCTCATCTCGTTGTCGGGCGGTGTGGTGCCGCCGATTTGAATTCCCGCCACGATCCGGTCGGCGGCGTAGGCCGACGCCAGCTGCTGCTCGTTGCACAGCATCAACGACAAGACCTCGATTCGCATATGCAGGAACTCGCTGGGGCGCTCCTCGTAGAAGGAGAAGTTCAACTCCTGGAACTGTTGCCAGGCGAGCGGACGAGACGGTGACGCGTGCGACTTCGCGGGCCCGGACCTCTTAGTCTTTTGCTTCTTGTGAGCCACGCTCGGGAGCCTAGCTATGAACGCCGACAGGCAGCCCGGCGGAAAACCCCAGACTCCGGCGGTATGGGAGGACCAACGCCGACCGGGGGCCCCGCATGGGTGCCGGGGTCCTCCCGCCCTGGGGTGCCGGGTGGTTTGTCGGGACGGCGGGGCCGCGAACGTAGCCCCGCCGCCCGGCACCGAGGCGCCGCGCAACGTCAACCAAACGGAGGACGCGGCGCCCCGGCGTTTCGGTTGGCCTACTACACCGAGCCGTTGTCGAGCGGCACGCTGACCACTCGCTCGGGGCGGCTGACCTTCGCCCCGAACCTCCAGGTCAGGCGCGTCGCGATCGAGTCCTTGCCGAACAGGTAGTCCTGGCTCGTTGCCACCAAGACCTGGCCGATGACCGACAAGATTGCCCGCTTATCGAGCACCACCAGATTGCCCTGCGTCACGTCGCGGTCGATCAAGACCGGGACGTCGAGCAGCCGCCTCTGCGGCGCGACGGCCGGCGAGCCGTCGGTGCCCGCGCCGAGCAGGCTGGCGTTGGAGTCGGTGGCCAGCTTGAGCTTCGCCAGGGTGGCCCAGTCCAGGGGGTGGGCCAGTACGTGGGTGGCCACCCCGCCGTCCGCCTGAATGTTGGCGATCGCGTCGACCACCGGGTCCAGCGATGCGGCCGTGGCGATGTCGTCCGGCCAGACGGTGATCGTCTGGTTGAGGACGCCCGCGGGCGGCGTGGTCGCTGGCGACGGGTCGGCCTGCGACAGGAACGCACGGTTGGCCTTGCGCACCAACGCCTCCCGTGCCGCGTCGCTGATGAGCGAGGCGGCGTCGGGCTGGCCCCACTGCTCCCGGCTCACCGGGACGATGAGACCGATCTTGCCCGTGAAGATCTGGGTCTGGCTGTCGGGCACGTCGAGCTCGACGATGGCGTCCCCCTCGGGGACGAAGGGCACGTCGTCGGGATCGAACTCGACCCTGGGCACGAGCACCGAGGGCGCGTCGCCTTCCACGGCGCCGGCTTTCACGGACACCTGCAGGATGATGGCCTCGCTTACGACGTCCCTGGGCTCGACGCCCTTGACGTCCATGGCCAGCGCCTTGACGGCGTCCGGCGTTGAGAACGGAGCGGTCACTTGTGACTCACTTTCCGCGGCAGCGGCTTTCGGCCGCGCGGCCGCGAGACGCGTTGCCGCACAAGGCGACAACTTAACTGGGGTTTCTGTCTCGCGGGGCCACAGGCCTGGCCGCGGGCCCGCCGCTGGCGGGTTCCGTTCGTCAGTTTATCACATACCCCCCGGGGGTAGTCTCACTCGCCCAGCCCGAATGCCGCGTCCCAGTCGTCGCGGCCGGTGCGCTGGCGGTAGTCATCGGTGCGCCGCCCGGCTGCCGGGTTGGGCCGTGGCCGCCTGGTCAGCCCCGCCTCGGCCCTGGCGTGGTCGATCGCGCCAGCCAGGGAGTCGAGGTCCACCGCGCCGTCCACCACGTGGTCGGCGGGGTCGACCAGCGTCCGCAGGTAGGCCGTCTGCCCGGGGTTGCAGCCGGCGATCCGGACGGCCGCCGTGAACAGCGCGTCGTCACGGCCGGCCACCTGCCCGAGCGCCGCGTCGCGCTCCTCCTCGGTCGCCCGCAGCTTCGTCCTGTAACCGGCCGCCTCGGCGGCCAGCTTGGCCTTGTCGGACCCGGCCACGTCCTTCCAGTGGTCGCGTTCGGCCTCCAGCTCCTCGTAGGACGGCACCCCGCCGTCGTCGCCGTCGCCGTCGTCGCCCAGGGCGTCCGTGGCGTCCCCGGGGTCGTCCGGCGTGGCTTCCGCCGCGTCGTCGAGTTCCGGTGCGCCAGGGGCGGTTTGGGCGTCCCCGGGCGTGGTTGTGGTGTCGTCGGTCGTTGTCATTCCTGATCCTCCTTCATGTTGTCGCGCCCGGCGTGGTGCAGGGCGGCGCCGACCACGGCCGCCTCGGCGGCCGGGAGCCAGACCACCCACTTGCCGCTCATTTCGCCGTCCAGCAGCAGCCCGACCGCCGGGCGGCCCGCGCCGTCGGGGCGGATCTCGATGTCGAAGTGGCTCGGGCAGATGGGGATGGGCTCGTCGAACAGGTCGTCGTCGGTCACGGTTTCCTTCTCCTT
Source organism: Mycobacterium lacus (assembly GCF_010731535.1). Classification (NCBI taxonomy): domain Bacteria; kingdom Bacillati; phylum Actinomycetota; class Actinomycetes; order Mycobacteriales; family Mycobacteriaceae; genus Mycobacterium; species Mycobacterium lacus. The sequence goes on along the minus strand of NZ_AP022581.1, from coordinate 2,470,588 downwards.
TGGGCGCGGGCGTCGCGCCACGTTTGGTTGACCACCGGCACCGCGTTGCGGCGCTGGTGGCACGGGTGGCCGCAGGGCCTGACGTCCCAGTTGGCCGCCGCGTGGTGAATGCCGAGCCTTTGGCAGTCGGCGCACAGCACCCAGATCGCCTCGGCCCAGTCCCAACCGATGAGTTCGCGCTCGCCGTCGTATGCGTGCCACACCGGCTCGCCCATCAGCCCCGCGCACGCGTCGCCGAGGTAGCTCCTGACCGGCGGCAGCGGGCGACGGCCGGTCACCGCCAGGTCATGCACCCAGCCGGTGGCGCGGGCGTGACGCTCGAGGCCGGGTGTCGCCGCCGCGAGCGCGGATTCGCCCTCGGCGTCGGTGACGCGCACCAGTAGCGGGCGGCGGCCGTGGACCACCAGGTGGCCGCGGTTCCAGGTGACCGGCCACTGGGCGGCGGCGCAGAAGACGGTCCACGCCGCGGCGCTCACGTGGCCTCACGGTTGGGCGCGGGCGGCGCGCCGGGCGGCCTGGTGATCAGCCGCAGCGCCTTCTCGAACCGTTCGACCGCGGCCAGCACCGCGGCCTCGCGGTCACCCGCGGACCCGCGAACCATCGGGGCGGCGGCCACCTGGACGAAGACGTTGACGACGGTCTGCCCGTCCGGGGCGGTCCACGTCCAGGGCTTGACGACGATGCGGTCGGCGACGGCGGCGGCGGTCACGGGCGGCCCTCCCAGTCGGGCTGGCAGGCGCCGCGCTCCAGCGCGCGGATCATGTTGTTGGCGACCGCGCGGACCTTCATGACCGGAATCTGGACGAGGAACGGGCCTAGGTCCGTCTCGAGCAGCATCCCGAACTTGGCCATCGGGCGGCCGCCGACGTCCACCTGGCCGACCATGAACTCAACGGCCTCGAGCCTCAGCCGCACCGTGCCCTCGGGCAGGCCGCGGCCGCCGGGTGCGGGGCGGATCGTCGCCATTGCGGCCTCCAGTTTCGTCGTTGTCATGGGTGCTGTTCCTCTCCTCGTGGATGGCGGGCTGGTGGTCCTGGCGGGCGGGCGGCCGCGGGGCCGTGGTTCGGGCGTGCCGCGGACCAAGACCGCTGGCGATGTTTCAAGGTCCCGGCGGACCAGGCAGAATGCAAATACACATTCCGGGGTCTCTACTAGACCCCCGGAAGTGTGTGATTTGCCTTTTTCATGCCCGCCCGTGATTTGCGTGATTTGTCCGTGATTTCCTGACGTGCGGCGTTGTGCCGCACGTGATTTGGCGTGATTTTCCGCGTTAATCACAAGCAAATGCGTCGGCCTCCGCGTCCCCGTGATTTTCCGATGCGTGCTCCTGGACCGCCCACACGGCCGCGCCGCCACGCCCCTTGCGGCCCTCGCGGACCACCACGAACTCGCCCTCGTCAACCAGTTCGTCGATGGTCCGCCGTATTGCCTCGATCTCCGCCCGCGTCGGCTCGCGGCCGTGGACGGCGGCCGACAGCCGGTCGGCCGTGAACTCGTCGCCCAACGCCCTTGCGGCCTCGATCACGCGGTCGCCGGGGTGCGCGGCTCCGCCGCCGATGCGCCCGCCCGTGGGCGGCTCGACCCGCCACCGCGCGACGCCGTCCTCGCGGGGCGGGTCGAGCACGAACGTGCCCGCGAACTGGCAGCGGCCGACGCCGCGGCCGGGCGGGCAGCAGCGGCGGAGCTGGCCCGGCCGGTCCTTGGCCACCCACAGCTCGACCGCGCCGCCCCTGCCCGGCGTGAACTGCCGGACGGGGCGGACCTCGATGGATGAGCCGGAGATGACGGCCCGCTTGGCGTGGCTGCCGACCTCGCGGTCACTCGCCCCGTGCCCCGTGTGGTCCAGGAGGAGGACGCAGTGCCCGGCCCTGATGAGCGGGTCCGACACCAGGCGCACGATCTCCAGGTAGTCGTCGGTCTGGTTCGGGTTGCCGTCGAACAGTCCCACCATTTCGTTGACGGCGTCCATGACCGCCACGCCGCCGGTGCTGAACGAGGCGAAGTCCTCGACGCAGCCCTGCAGGTCCTCGGCGTCCGCGGGCTGGGCGTGCCACGCCAGGTCGGCGTCCGGGTGGAGGTAGTCGCGGTCCGCGCCCAGCATCGTCATCCTCTGGTAAAACGCGTCCGCCCCGTTGCGGTCCACGTCCAGGTACAGGAACGGGCGCAACCCCCGCTCCTCGGAGGTCGCCCCCTCGGCGCAGCCCGCGGTCGCGATCATGGTCTTGCCGGCCTCCGTGGGGCCGAACAAGCCGCAGATCGCGCCGGGGGCGCACGACTCGGTTTCGTCGACCGTGACGTCGTAGCGCCCCTGCCCGGTCTCGTCCATCACGTAGGTGCGCCTGTACGCCAGCCACGTGTTCGTGTCCCAGTCGTGACGGTGACGCCAGAACCCACCGGGGTCGGCGTCGAACCCGCCGCGGTAGAACAGGCCGACCCCGTCCCCCCGGCGCAGCACGTCCGGTTCCCGCGGTTCCGGGACGGCGGCGTCGGCGAGCATCGCGGTGAAGTCGGTGCGGTTCATGCCGTCGTTGTAGACACGCCTCCGGGCCTCAGCCTTCACGCGGGCGAGGTACCGCGCCCTCTCGCTCGGCGGCGTGATCGCGTTCGCCTTACCGTCCATCGGGGCGCACCCCGCTTACACTGTTGTCAGCACCGTGGGGGTGTTGCATTGGGGAGTCGGGCGTCTGGTCGCGCCCGGCTTTTCCGTTGTCTGGCATCGGTTTTCCTTCGGTCACGCGCCGCGCACCGGCCTCAGCAACTCGGCCAGCTGGTTGCGCTGCTCGGCGGTCAGCGCGGGCGCCTGGTCGACGCACCTCTTAATGTGGTCGGCCAGTCTCGCCACGCGCAGGTTCTGTTGCGCCTCAGCCAGTTCCGGGTCCTCGGGCGGGCGCTTCTGGGACAGCCCCGCGACTTTCGCGCGGAAGTGCGAGACACGGGGCGATGGTGGGGACGGCATCGAACGGCCCTCTCATGGAGACGAGGCCGGCAACCGTTCATCCACTACACCCGGCAGGCGCGGGCCCTCTTGACCCAACGCTGACGTTCAGTCTAAACGGGTCTAGCGGCAACGCCCGGAAGGCGCCCGAACGCACCTGACCAGCGGAAACAGCCCGGAAACGCTGAGTGTTCTTGGCGTAGTCGTTGCCATCATTTGCTGAAAACCTTCTGGGCAGGTTGGCGCGACGGGCAACTGCCCGACGGCATGGTGATCTGGACCGCACCCAACGGCCGCACCTACACCACCTACCCCGGCAGTCGCATCTTCTTGCCCGCCTGGCACACAACCACCGCCGAACTACCGCAAACCCCAGACCCCAATCGCCGCCGAGCACCGCGGCGTGATGATGCTACGCCGACAACGCACCCGAGCCGCCGACCTGGCACACCGCATCACATGCGAACGCGCCCTCAACGATGCGCACATCGCCGCACGCAACAAGCCACCGCCATTCTGAGGTCGAAACAGGTTACTGCGCAGGAGCTTTGGCGGTCGAATCCGTCGGCGAACGGTGAATGGCGTTGCGGCGGCAGAGTGGATGCTGCCGACCACGTCCGGCGAGGACGCCGCCTCAATCGGTCCGTGCCAACCGGCGGCGGCGGGCCTACGCTGGCCAATAGCATGCGGCATCGTCACCTCACCCAGGAGGAATTACCGTGCCAGACCCACAATCCCTGCAAGCCGATATTTCCGGAGTCGCGATCAACGGGGTACCCGAACCCTGGCGCCGGGTGCTCGCGCGCCATCCCCGCGACATCGGCGACATCGTCGACGACCCAGCCCGCGGCCCGTGGAACTCTACCCACAACGGACAGCCATACCAGGGCACCTACGACGCCTTCGAACAGCAGGTCACCGTTGCCGAACAGCTGGCGTGGGTGCACACGTTCAGCGACGGCATCACCCGCGACAGCGGGGACGTGCTCATCGAGCTGATGGAGTTCGCAATCCAGTGGCGCAAGGCCAACGGATTGCCCACAACGGCTAAATGACAACCACTTTCGGCGATATCGCCGCTCACATCTCCGGCGTAAGGCTGGTGCGGCACGCGGTGCTCACGTTCGCCGGTACGTGGGCCGCGCCCGGCACCGGCTACCCGTCCGACGTCGTCAGTGCGGCCAACCCCGACCTTGTCTTCGAGGTGCCGGTGCAGGCGCCCTGGACGTTCGGGCCGATACCACCCGGCGCGCCGAATGCACCGAGCTACGCCCAATCCGTGCAGATCGCCGTCGCCAACGCGACGGCGTGGATCAACGCCAACCCCAACCAGACGTTTGCGCTCGGCGGCTACAGCCAGGGTGCCGAGGCCGCATCGCGTGTGCTGGCGGCGATCATGACCGGCCCACTGCAATGGGCACGGCCGAACCTGATCGGCGGCTACACCTTCGGAAACCCGTGGCGGCTGACCGGGCACACGTTCCCGGGCGGACCCGACCCGGGCGGCCGCGGTATCGCCGCCACCAACCTCACCGCGGCACAGGTCCCTAAGGATGCGAACGGCGTTGACACCTGGTGGGACTTCGCCAATCCCGGTGACCTGTACACGACAACGCCGAACGACACCGCCGGCGCGGACATCACCGCGGTCTACAAGGCGGCTGTCCAGCTCGGCATCGACATCAACGCGATCGTGGCCCTCATCGCCGGGCTAACCGGTCAGGGAAGCCTGGCCCAGCAGGTCCTGGCCCTGGTCACGGATCCGATTGTGGGTGGCCCGGCGCTCGTCGAGGCGATCGACCTCGCGATTCGCTTCTATGCCACCACCCCGCCGACGTTGCCGCACCTTAGCTACCAGAGCGTTCCGGCGGTACCCGGACAAAGTTCGGTCGAGGTGGCCGTCGGGCATCTGAATCACATCGCCGGGGCGACCCTCGCGCGCACCGCGCTGTAGGCGCCGAGGTCGGTTCTAGCCCGAAAGCGGCGGCCGTTCGTGCGCGCGTAGCGGTGGCAGTTCGCCGGTGAACTTCTCGATCTGGACCAAGACGTGCTGGCCGGTGCTGCCGTGCGCCAACGACGACGTTCCGGCGTCGTTGGTCAGCGCGTTGGGATTGCCGTGCACACACATCGAATCCGGGTCGGTCGGATCGGCGGGGTCGAACCACGCTCCGGTCGACAGCTGCACCACGCGCGGCCGCAGATTGTCGTCGATCACCACACCGGCCAGGCAGGCGCCGCGGTCGTTGAACACCCGCACGATGTCGCCGTCACCAAGCCCGCGCGCCCCGGCGTCGTCCGGATGCATCCGGATCGGCTCTCGCCCAAGGATTTTCGAGGCCATGCTGGCGCCGCCGTGATCGAGCTGACTGTGCAGGCGCGTCCGCGGCTGGTTGGCGATCAGATGCAACGGGAACCGCCGCGCTCGGGGACCGCCGAGCCACTCGTTGGGTTCGTACCAGGTGGCATGCCCGGCGCAATCGGGCAACCCGAAGCCGTCGATCGTCTCGGAGAAAATCTCGATACGCCCGCTGGGCGTGCCCAACGGATAGGCGACCGGATCGGACCGGAAGTCGGCGAACATCGTCAGGCCCGTTCTCGTCGGCAACCGCAGCCGGCCGGCGCGCCAGAACTCGTCGAACGACGGCACCGGGAAATCCAGCTCCACCGACCACTTTTCGTACAAGTGTTGCAGCCACTCGCGAGCGCTACGGCCCTCGGTGAATTGCTCGCCGAATCCCAGCCGGTGGGCAAGCGCGGAAAAGGTGTCGTAATCGTCGCGGGCGTTGGCGTACCTGGGCACCAGCGTCTTCATCGCGAGCAACACGGGGTCGGTCCGGCTGCCCGCGAAATCGTCGCGCTCGAAGCTGGTGGTGGTGGGCACCACGATGTCGGCGTGCTTGGCCATCGCGGTCCAGAACTGTTCGTGCACCACGACCGTGTCGACCCGAGAAAGCGCGCGACGCAGCCGGGGCAGGTTCTGGTGGTGGTGGAACGGGTTTCCACCGGCCCAGTAGACGCACTTGATGTCGGGCAGGTCGAGCAGCTTGCCGTCGTAGGCCAGCTGCCCGCCGGGCCGCAGCAGCAGCTCGCTGATCGCCGCCACCGGGATGAACTTCCGCACCGGGTTGGCTCCCTGCGGCAGGCCCGGCAGCTTGCATGCCAGCGGCGGGTTGCCGACACCGTTGGAGCCGTAGCCATGACCGTAGCCCCCGCCGGGAAGCCCGATCTGGCCCAGCATCGCGGCCAACGTCGCACCCATCCACACGCTCTGCTCGCCATGCTCGATTCGCTGCAGCGACAGGCTGGTGGTAATCAGGGTCCGGCCGGCGGCCATCCGGCGGGCCAGAGCCCGCAGCTCGTCGACGTCCAGTCCGGACAACGCCGCGGCCCACTCGGGCGTCTTGGGTAGCCCGTCATCGTCGCCGAGCAGGTAGCGCTCGAAGCGTTCGTATCCGGTGCAATAAGTGTCGAGGAACGCCCGATCGGCGAGCGACTCGGTGGCCAGCACGTACGCCAGGGCCAGCATGATCGCCACATCGGTGCCGGGCACCGGCGCGAGCCAGCGGCACCGATCGTCGAGCGGGCCGGCGATCGCGGTGATGTCGTCGCGCAGCGGACTGATCGACACCAACCGCCCGCCGCGCGCCCGGTACTGGCCGACGTAGTCGCGGTCGGGATGGCAGGTGGCCCCACCGGGCATGACCGCGGTGTTCTTCAACGGCAATCCCCCGAACACCACCAACAGGTCGGTGTGGTCGACGATGACATCCCAGGTGGTGGTGTCGGCCCAGGCGTCGAACAGGCCCGCGCCGAAGATATGGGGGAAGATCACCTCGGATGCGCCGGCGCTGTAGCTGTGCCGCGACGCGGTGTATCCGCCGAGCATGTTGAGGAAACGATGCACCTGGCTTTGCGCGTGGTGAAACCGGCCGGCGCTGGCCCAGCCGTAGGAGCTGCCGTAAATCGCCTCGTTGCCATGGCGGTCGACCACGCGGCGCAGCTCGGCGGCCAGCCGCTCGATCAACTCGTCCCAGCCGACCTCCACGAACTCGTCGGCGCCGCGCATTGAACTGGGGCCCGGGCCGCTGCGCAACCATCCGCGCCGCACCGCGGGATTGGCCACGCGGCTGCGATGCCGAACCGCTCCCGGAAGATTCTGTAGCTGCGGAGCCGGGTTGGTGTCACCGCGCAGCGCACTCACCGCCACGATGTCGCCGTCTTGCACCCGCGCGGTGAACGCGCCCCAGTGCGTTGCCGACGTCAAGCGTTCCGTCATTCACGGCAGTCTAGGAGGGGGACCTGGCAGAATCCTGGGATGGCTGATCGGGAGCCCGACGACGACCTGATCGAGGCCGAGGATGGTGAATCCACTCGCGCGAGGCGCGTCGCGGGCTGGCAACGGGCGCTGCGGTGGCTGGCGTGGCTGACTCTTGTGGGCCTGGCGATCGCCAATTCTGACCGCGATTCCTTCGGTCCGGTCGAGCTGTTGGCGCTCGCGGCGGCGATCGGCGTCAGCGTCTGGTGCCTGGCCAGGCCGCTGGGTGGGCCGAAGGTGAGTTTGGACGACGTCGCCGACGTGCGCGGCTCGTTTGTGTCGAGAACGAACTGGGGTCTGGCGTTGTTCGGCGTGGCCCTCACGGTTGGAGGGGTCGGCGCCATCGGCGCGATCGCCTACGACCTTTGCACCGGTCGCGCGACCGTCCGCGACGTGTTCAGCGACATGGGGACCTTCGTTGTGGGCTGGACGTACGAAGTGGTAACCGGCTGGTCTCACGACGCGCACCTGGAAGAAACCCACGCCTATGGGCTGTTCGTGCTGGTCGTGCCCGGTTTGCTGGTGATCTGGTGGAATCTCGTTCCGGTCCTCAAGCGGGGACGCGAGTTTCGGGCCGAGCCGGACGGCTCGATTTCGGTCCGGGGCGCGCGCGGGTGGTTTCAGGTGCTCGAATGCGAGTATTCGGATGTCACCGCCGACGGAACGACGATCCGGTTCACCCCCGCAGGTGCCGGCACACCGGCCATCGTGCTTCCCCAGGCCCGGGTGTTCTCCCGGGAGAGCGGTGCCCGGCTGGGGCGTGACGTGAGCGCGGCATTTTTCAACAACGGCTCGCCGGCCGGGGTTTCACCGTCGATGCGATCGACCCCAAACGCGGTCGCTTCCATGGCCATGCGGTTACCTGAGTCGTGCGAGCCAGATGGCGTGCATACCGCACGTGGGATCTTCCACGACGTGCGTCGCCACGTCGAATCCGTTGTCGTGCAGCAGTGCACGATATTCGGCGCTGTCGCGCCTCGCGTGGTAGCGGGTTCGCCCCGGTGTGGGGTGGGTGAAAGAAGCTGTCCCAGGCCACGATACGGAGGGATCATCCGGAAGCAGCGCCAGAAACCGGTCCAGCCAAGCCTTTTCAATCAGACGATCGCCACGACCACGGGACCACGCGGCGGCGTGGGTTTGGGCCCGCAGTGCTCGCCGGCGGTGATGAGTGGGTGGCGTCTAGCATGTGCGGGAGGACACGGCCAATGCCAGGCAGGAGATCTCATGGTCGAGATTCACGTGGAGAAGACGATCGCCGCGGCTGTGGAACGGGTCTTCGACTGGCTGGCCGACCCGGCCAGTTTGGCCGCAGCTCCGTTGGTACTGAGGGCCGGCTGGACGAAGGACTCGCCGGGGACCGGCGTGGGCGCGGTGCGGGAGGTGACCGGGGTCGGAACCTGGTTTCGCGAAGAGATCACCGCCTACGACCGGCCGCACAGCTACTCGTACCTGATTGTCCGCTCGTTCCCGGCGTTCACTCACGAGGGCGGCACACTGACGTTCGCCGAGTCCGGTGACGGCACCCACGTCGACTGGCTGACCCGCTACACCCATCCGGTTCACGCGGGAGGCAAGCTGATGGCAGCGGTCAGCCGTCCGCTACTGCGCTCGAGCTTTCGTGCCGTCCTCGCCGCCTGCGCGAAGGCAGTCGAAAGCTAGCGGCGGCCCATGGTCACCCCTGATCGGGCCCGCTCGCGCACCTTCGTCGTGACCGGAGCGGCGTCGGGCATCGGCCTGGCCACCGCCCGGCGCCTGCTCGACGAGGGCGGCACCGTCGTCGGCGCCGACCTGGCGAGCCCGCCGGAGCTTGGTCCGCGATTCGGTTTCGTGACGGCCGACGTGACCGACGAAGCCGCGGTCGCCGCGGTGTTCGATGCCGTGCCCGACCGCCTCGACGGGGTCGTCCATTCCGCCGGTGTTGCCGGCGGCGGCCCGGTCCATCTGCTCCCGCGGACCGAATGGGAGCGGGTGATCGGGATCAACCTCACCGGCACCTTCCTGGTGGCCAAGGCCGCGCTGGCCAGGATGATCGAGCAACCCCGGGTCGACGGCGAGCGTGGTTCGATCGTGACCCTTGCCAGCATCGAGGGCCTCGAAGGCACGGCGGGTGGCAGCTCCTACAACGCCGCCAAGGGTGGTGTTGTGCTGTTGACCAAGAACATTGCGCTGGACTACGGGCCGAGCGGCATCCGCGCTAACGCGATCTGTCCGGGCTTCATCGAAACGCCGATGAGCGACAGCGTCTTTCGCATGCCAAGCATGGAGGCTCCGCGGGCCTCGATCACCAAGGAGCATGCCCTGCAACGGCTGGGCAAGCCCGAGGAGGTCGCGGCCATGGCGGCCTTCCTGGTCTCTCCCGACGCCTCCTTCGTCACCGGTCAGGCCATCTCCGTCGACGGCGGCTATACGGCCGGTCGGGATCACGGGGTGGTTGCGCTCTTCGGATTCCCGAAATGAGCGGCTTGGTCGTTGAGTTGGCCCGCGGGATGCGGGAGCTGGTGGCCGCCGAGGCGGCCGAATCCGAGCGGATACGCACGCTTACCGGCACGATTGTCGACGAAATGTGGGCCACCGGGCTGATGTCGGCGTTGAGTCCCGTCGAAGCCGGGGGTGTGGAACCGTCGCTTGCCGCGATGATCGAGACATGGATCGAAATGGCTTGGCAGGACGGGTCTTTCGGGTGGATCGGGATCGCGAACCTGCCGTCGAGGTTCGCGGCGGCGACATATCTCCCCGACGAAGGCTTTGCCGAGGTATTCACCGCCCACGACAACCGGGTCACCATGGGCGGCCAGTTTTTCCCCAACGGACAAGGGAACGCTGTCGAAGGCGGCTACCGGTTGAGCGGATCGTGGAGTTTCGGCTCGGGCGTCGGTCACTCGCAATACATCGCCGCCGGGTTTTTCCCGATGGACCATGGCGAGATGCGCTGGATCGGCGAAGGCATCCCCGACATGCAGGTGGCCGTGGTTCCGCGAGCGGACATCTCGTTCAACGACGGCTGGTATGTGCAGGGGCTCAAGGGAACTGGATCCTACGACTACAGCGCCCGGGATGTGTTCGTGCCGCTGCGCCGGACGTTTCCACTATTTACCCGCGAGCCGTACCGGGGTAGCTCGCCGGCCACCCGCATGGGGCTGATGCCCGTCACCGCCGCCGGTCACGCGTCATGGGCACTTGGGGTCGCCAAGAGCATGCTCGACGACGTCGCGGAGCTGGCCGCAACCAAGTATCGGATGAGTGACATGGCGGCGTTGGCCAGTCGCCCGACCTTCCAGAAGGGACTCGCCCACCACGTCGCGGCCTGGCGGGCCGCGCGCCTGTTGGTCCTCGACGCCTTCACCACAGCCGAGTCCGCCGTCGCCTCAGGTGCAGACCTGACGCCAACCCTGCGCGCGGACATGCGCGCGGCCGCCGTCTTCGCCACCGATACCGCCAGAGGTTGCGCGGAATGGGCTCACCTCGTCGCTGGGACCAGCTCGATCCGGGAGGGCAGCCGCCTGGAACGCGCGTTTCGCGACATGTACACCGGAACCCAGCACGCATTCATCAGCGAGAAGGTTGCCATCGACGTGGCGCAGGTCTGGCTCGGCATCATCGAGGACCAGGTCGGGCTCTGAGTCGCGCTACGGCGGGTGCGCGCGCAGTGCCCGACCCATCCGTGACACGGCCGCAGCCAGGATGGCTTGGGAGGTCGCGAAGTTCATGCGGACGTGCCCGGATCCGCCGGTTCCGAACACATGGCCCGAGCTGAGCGCGACCCGGGCGTGATCGAGAAACCAGCGGGCGGGCCCGGACAGATCGGACACCACCGCAAGGCCATTCGTGACGGGATCGTCGAGGCCGAGTTCTCGACAATCCAGCCACGCAAGATAGGTGCCCTGCGGCCGCAGCAACCGCACCCCGGGAAGGTGTTCGGCGACCAGGTCGCCCAGCAACGTTCGATTCGCGTCCAGACCCCCCAGCAGCGCATCCAGCCAGTCGCCGCCGGTCCGGAACGCTTCGGTGTGCGAAATGACACCAACGTGACTGGGGCCGTGACCGACCTCCTCGGGCATCCGGCGAAGGTCGGCGGCCGCCTCCGGACCGGCAATGGCCAGCGCTGCTTTCAGTCCGCAAAGGTTCCACGCCTTCGAGGCCGACATCACGGCCAACGCGTTCTCCGCGCCGGGCACGCTCAGGTACGGGGTGAAACGCGCCCCGGACAGGACCAGCGGGGCGTGAATCTCGTCCGACACCACCCGGACCCCGAACCGGCGGGCACGCTCGGCGACCTCGCTCAGTTCTTCGGCGGTGTGCACCGCTCCCGTCGGGTTGTGCGGATTGCATAACAGGTACGCAACGTTCCCGCCGGAGTTGCGGGCACGGGCGAACGCGTGCTCCAACGCGTCGAAATCGATTCGGCCGTCGGGGCCCAGCGGGGCTTCGATCACTCGGCGGCCGTCATGGGACACGAAAGCGTAGAACGGGGCGTACACCGGCGAGTTGACGATGACGGCGTCACCGCGATCGGTGACCAGACGCAGCATCTCAACGACGCCGAGCATCACGTCGGGAACGATCGCCGTGCGGCCAACCTCCAGGTCGTGCCATTCCCAGCGCCGCGAGGCGAATTCACTGACCGCCTCGGCGTACGCGGTTCCGTAGGGATAGCCGGTGTCGCCGTCGTCGACCGCCCGGTGGACGGCGTCGGCTACCGTCGGCGCAAGCGGCACATCCATCTCCGCGACCCACAACGGCAAGACATCGGCGGGGTGCGCACGCCACTTCATGCTCGTGCGGCGACGCAGCCGCTCCAGCGTGAGTTCCTCGAGCGGGTTCGGCATCATGGTCGAGAGGTTGCGCTTTGATCCACGAGGACCGCGCCCTCGGGCTGGTCGGCAAGCGTCTGCAGCGAAATGTCCCCACCTTCGGCGGTGAGGCGAACGATCTGGGCCAACTGGCCGGGCGCGTCACATTGCACGTAGTGATCCGCGCCGGGCACCACCCAGTAGCGGCTCCGGCCGGGCATGTCCCTCAGATACGCCTGCCAGACATGGTTGGCGACGCGCAAGGGCGCGACGTTGTCGTGCAGGCCCCACACCAGCGTGGCGTTGACGGGGAGCTTGGAAAGCGCCTCGAGCCAACTGGTTTCACCCGCGGCGCGTTCATTGAGGTACTGAATGGTGTCCGGCAACACGCGGGTGCCGTCGTTGTGGGCGAAGCATTTGGCCAACGCGGCGATTTCCGGGTCTTCTAATGTGCGCCGCGGCATGAAGGTGCTCGCTCCCAGACCGGCCGCCAGCAGTTCCGGTGTGGTCACCGCCGCGGTCGCCCGGCCCGTCGCGGGGTCGAGCAGCGCGGTTTGGAACACCGTGAGGTTGGCCAGCGGAAGGTAGATGTTGGCATTGGTCACGATGACGTCGACAGGCAGTGCCGGTGGGTCTCCGGCGGCCAGCATGCCCAGCGCGATCATGCCGACGCTGCTGCCGCGGTCATGGGTGAGCATCCGGTATTCGGTCAGCTTCCATACCTGCGTGATCGCGTGGACGAGCAGACGCGCGTCGTCGTACAACGAATACACGTGAGGCGCCGCTGGCTTGTCGGACAATCCGTAGCCCGGGAAGTCCAACACAAAGATGTCGAATTCGGAGTTCAGTTCGCACGCCAACGCGAAGAAGTCGATGCTCGACGTCGGGAAGCCGTGTACGCACACCAGCGCGGGTTTGCCCGCCGTGCCGCAGCGTCGGCTGAAGACCGTGACTTCCTTCCCGTCGTTGCCGGTGGTGGTCGACCGCCAGTGCAATTCCGTTCCGCCGCTTTGCCATTCCGCGAAGATGTCCAAGGGGGTCCTTTCGGAGGTCGTGGCGCCGGATTGCAATCGGATAACGCGAAGAAATCGCTAACCAAAAAGATCGATAACGACTCTCCACCTGCTCGTCGTGTCGCGCGAAAATCAACGCCAAACAATATCAGCCAAGCACTATCAGCCACGCCCATCCGAGAGCGAATTCTGGCAGCCATGACCGACGAGACGAGGCCAGAGACGGGAGGATCGTGCTCAATCGGTTCCGGGCCGCCCTGGTCGTGCTGGTTGCCTTGTGCGTGGGTGGTGGCGTGGCCGTCGCCGACCCGGGGGATATCGTGAAGATGGCCGGCGCGGTTCCCTGCGAGAAGCGCACGCTGGTGCTGTCGGCCTTCCCGGCCGAAGCGGACGCCGTGCTGGCCCGCACCACCCTCGACCCGCATCCGGTCGTGGTTCTCGGCTATCGGCACTTCTACCTCGGCTCGATCGCGGGCAAGAAGGTGGTCGTTGCGATGACCGGCATCGGCCTGGTGAACGCGACCAAGACCACCCGTGTCGCGTTGAAGCGCTTCACCTGTGGGTCCAGCGTCGCGGTTGGGGCAGTGGTGTTTTCGGGAGTCGCTGGTGGTGCCGGGCGCACCCGCATTGGAGATGTCGCGGTACCAGCCCGGTGGACCCTCGACGACGGTGTGACATTTCGTCCTGTCGATCCCGGTATGCTGGCCGCCGCGCAGACCCTCTCCGTCAGCTTGAGCGGCGTCAACAACCTTGGCAATCCCATTTGTCTGTGCCGCCGTGTCCCCGCCATCAGACTGAGCGATCTGGGGCGCCAGCCCCAGCTGTTCGTCGGCGGCGATGGTTCCAGCAGTGACAACAACAACGGCCAGGCATTGCCATGCATCCCCAACGGCGGCGACGTTTTCGGCTGCCAGCCCTGCAGCGCACCCGATCGCTCAATTCTCTACACCGGCAACTTCTTCCAGGCACTCGGGCCGTTCATTACCCGTGGGCTGCTCAGCAACCTGAATATCAATACCGCACAGAACCCGGCCTTCGACGCGGTGGACGAGGAGACGGCGGCGGCGCAGGCGGTCGCGGACGCGCACGGCATCCCGTTCCTCGGCATCCGCGGAATGTCGGACGGGCCCGGCGAGCCGCTGCACCTGCCGGGCTTCCCGATCTCGTTCTTCTTCTACAAGCAACTCGCGGCGGACAACGCCGCCCGGGTCACCAAGGCCTTCCTGCAGAACTGGGTTGGGCCATGAGGGCATGCGGAAAGGTTTGGGATCTCGGGCTATTCGGAACCGCGGCCAACCGGGCGGCTCGGATCCGCGCTCCATTCCGACCATGACCCCGGGAACAACGCGGCCTCCCGGCCCGCGGCGGCGAGCGCCGCGATTGTGACCGTCGCGGTGACGCCCGAGCCGCAGTAGGCGCCTACGCGGTCGCCGGGAGAGACGCCGCGATCGGACAACAGTTCGCACAGCGCGTCTTGGCCGAGAAACGTTCCGTCGCCCGCCAAAACAGCCGTGCTGGGAAGGCTTTTGGCGCCGGGGATGTGACCGGCAACCGGGTCGACGGGCTCGACGTCACCGCGGAAGCGTTCGGGCGTGCGCGCGTCGAGCAGCGTCACGCTTCCGGCGCCGGACTCTTGTGCCGTCAACGTGGGCCGGCCTCCGGCATACAAATCACCATGCGGCACAGTCACATTGCCGAGCTGTGGGCTGACCGGGCCGGTCTGCAGGCCTTCGCCGGCGGACCGCCACGCCGACAGGCCGCCGTCCAGAATGCGCACGTTCGGCAGCCCCGCCGCGGTCAGCACCCACCACGCTCGCGCGGAACCGGCTCGATTCCAGTCGTCGTAAACCACGACCAGCGTGTCCTGGCGGATGCCCCATCGGCGCGCGGCGGCTTCGACGCTGCGCCCGGACGGCAGCGGGTGACGGCCCCGGCCGGCGAGCGTGTGGTCGCTGAGCTCCTCCTCTAGGGACACATAGACCGCGCCCGGTAGGTGGCCCCGCAGGTAGGCCGCGTGCCCATCGGGCTCGTCGAGCCGCCAACGCACATCAAGTATGGACACCGGATCGCCGGCCCGGATGAGCCCGGCCAGCTCTGCGGCGGTGATCAGCACGTGCGAGCGCGCATCCACCGGGGTTCACCTCCTTGTTGTTTGCAACGAGCCTAACTGTCGGCGCGACGGGCGATAATTTCTGTACACGGACGAGTTAGGCGGATCAATCGTGACGCGGCTTTGCAACGTACGGGTCTTCACCGCGGCGTTAGCGGGGTCGGCCGTCGGCGTCGCCCTGGGTCTGGTGACGGCGATCCCGGCTCGAGCGGCACCCAACACGAAATGCACGCTGGCGACTCCAGTTCAGGAAGTCCAGAGCGTGTCCCAACTACCGCCGGAGCTACTCAAGCTTCTTTCGCCCATCGCCGATGTCGGCGCGCCCTTCAACGCGACCGATTCGGTCAGCGACCCAACGTTGCCGTTTCGGCGCATGATTCGTGCCGGTGATCGCGGAAGCGACTGGTTCGTCTGGTATGAACACGGCGGCATCGGCCATTTCTGGCAGGCGGTCGTCGTGCGCGTCGTCCCGGGCGGTGAGACCAAGGTGTTGGCGAATGCGGGAACCATCTCCGACGCGCTGTGCAGCCTCACCGACGGCGTGTTTGCCGGCCAGGTTCCTCCCTACCCGCAGGGAACGTGGGCCGCGTCTGGTTTATAGCAGGCATGGCTACGTAATCGGTTGCTCACGAGCAGGTTACGTCGATCTCGAACGGTAGATCGCGCATTCCCCCCTGACCCGGTGCCAAGGCCTTGCCGGTCCCGGTCACCGTGTAGCTGTTGCCCTGTCTGCTTGCTTGGACCTGGTTGGGCGACTGAACCGCTTGATACGGCATCTGGTAAGTGGCGCTTGCCGCGTTGAGCGAAATCGCAAAGCCATTGACGCCTGGCGGCGTCGCATCCGACAGGGACAGCGACACCGATGCCGTGTCGTCGTGGGCGCTGATGCGCGTGGTCTGACTCCCCGACTCGGCCGGCGTCGCACTCGGTTGCGTTGGCGTGGTGCGGCAGTCGACCTCCCCGGAAATCGTATGGCTGTGCCCGTCCACCATGACGGTTGCGTTTGTGGGAGTCGGACTCGAGCTTGGGGCAGAAGCCGGCTCGCCGCCCTTCGTGGAGCAGGCCTGCGCGATTGTCCCTACCAACATGAGCCCGGCAGCGCCGAGCAGGATTGGCAAACGTCGGTCGGGATTCATCGTCGCGGTCCTCTGTTACCAGGCCACGATAGACCTCAGTCAGGCCTCCCAAATGACTCAGCCCTTAGTCGACGTCGGCCGGGCCGAGCAGTCGCACCTCTTCGAGGTCCATCGTGGCCTGCAACTCGCGCAGGACGATGTCGTCAATGCGGTTTTGGTCGCGCAGCTCGGTGATGGCCCGGCGCTTGTGCTCGAGCACACCCAGACGGACCCGCCGAGCCAGATCGCCGCGCTCGGCCAGATCGCTATTCGCCGAGGGGTCGCCGGTTGCCTCGGCGATCGCGGCGTGTTCTTCGTACTCCTTTGTCAGACGCTTCACCAGCTCCGGGCCCGCACCGAGCTCATCGGCGACCACCGGCAACGCGTCGAGGGCTGCTTGGGCGCCGCGAGTGCGGGCCAGTTGCAATTCGTCGGCGTGGGCAACGTCTTCGGGCATGCGGGCCCAGCGCACGACGAGGGGCAGCGTGCTTCCTTGGACGAGGACGGTCACCAGGATCACGCCCGATACGACGAAGATGATCAGGCTGCGGTCGGGGAACGGGGCGCCGCCGTGCGCGGTCAGCGGGACGGCCAGTGCCGCCGCCAGCGAAACCGCGCCACGGAATCCCGCCCAGCTGGTCACGCAGCGCTGACGCCAACCGACCTGACGGGCCTGCCGCCGCATGCCTTTGTCGACGGCACGACCCACGACGGTGGTGAGTTCGACGCAGGCAAATCGGGTCACGATGATGACCCCGGCAACCGCCAGCGCCAGCCAGACGGCGTGGCGAAGTCCGCCGCCTACGCCGGCGATACCGCGAAGGGCCCCGGGGATTTGGACTCCGACGAACACCCAGAGCGAGCCGTTGATGAGGAAGGTCGAAATGTCCCAGAAGGCAAATGACTGCAGGCGCGAACGAGCCCGAATCACCCGTGGGCTGACGTAAGTGATCACCAGGGCGGACACCAGGACGGCGACGACACCGCTGCACTCAAACGTTTGGGCGAGCAAGAACGCCGCGAAGGGTGTCAGCAGGCTGAGTGCACCCTCCTCGAGCGGCGCGTCGATGCGGCGGCGCAGTAGGGTCACCAGCCCGCCGACTATCAGGCCGGCGGCGATACCGCCCAGGTAGGATTCGACGAAGCGGCTGGTCAGCGCGACCGGGCCGACTGCGGCGCCGCCGACGGCGACGGAGACCGTCACGCCGAACAGCACCAGCGCGGTTCCGTCGTTGATGATGCTCTCGGCGCGCAGCACGGTCAGGGCCCGGCGGGGCAACTTTTTCGCCAGGCCGGCCACGGCGGCGGCGTCGGTGGGGGAGAGCACGGCGCCCAGGACCGCCGCGGCGTGTGACTCCATGCCCATCGCCCGCGCTGTCCAGGACACCGCCACCGCGGTGGCGATGACCAGACCGATGCTGGTCATCGCGATGACGCGCAGGTTCGCGCGGATCTCGCGAAAGCTGGTGTTCAAGCTCTCCCAATAGAGGAGCGCCGGCAGGAACAGCAGCAGCACGAGTTCCCCGTCGATGTGGACACCGCCGAAGCGAGGGATCAGACCCAGCAGCGCGCCGAGGAGGATGAGCAGGACCGGGGGACCCACGCGATAGCGCCGGCCCAGGATCGTCCCAACGACCACGGTGGTGACCAGCGCAACGATGACGACAAGCGCAAACACCAGCCCATCCTCGCGCATGACCTCTGGGATGGTCGTCGCGGTCGCGCGGAAGTTACGAGCAGTCGCAGCAGTCGTCGCAGCAGCAGTCGCAGCAGTCGCCGCAGTCGCAGCAGCCGTCGCACCAGCTCGAGCCGCGGCCCGCTTTGGGGGTGGCCTCGGGCGCCACCTCGCTCACGCCATCGGGGACGGGGTAGCCGGCGCCGAGCGGTGGGTTGCCGAAGCTGATCCCTTCCTGTTCGCCATGCGGGGTTCCGCTCCGCGGGGTGTAACCGGCCGCGCCGAAAGTGCGGGCGATCGCGCGGCGCACCTCGCGGGTCAACAGCCGCAGGGCAAGGCGTCCATCGGTGAAGTCCACTTCGGCCAGGGCCAGTTCGATGCCCAGCACCGCGTCGTCGCACAGAACGCGCACCTCGTCGACGGATATTCCGGTGGCGACCAAGGGATTCCACTTTCCCCGCGCCACGTCCTGGTGGTAGTCCGCGACCGCGTCGAGCAGGTGGGCCACCCGTCCGAACAATTGCCCGACCTCGCGCAGGGGTGCTTCGTTGGCCGGGCGGCCGGCCAGCACGGCGGTGTGCGCGAATGCCGCGGCGACCGCCGTCTCGGTGGGCTCGGTCACCCGCAGCACCGGGCTGCCGGGACCGGTCGTCGCCTCGATCTCGGCATGGCGGTCGATCGCGGCCACCAGAACATTCGCGTCGAATCCCAGGCTGTGACCGGTTTCGGTGCTCTGGCGTAGCCACCGTTCGGCAACCCGGCGGGCGGCGGGCCGCACCCCGAACGCACCGACCATGCCGTCGTGATCGTCGATGTGATCGCGTACCCGGGCCGCGGCCAGCGCCAGCGACACCACCGCGGCCAGCCGCACACAGTCACCCGTGGCCACGTCGGCGCGGCTCATCCTGCGCAACGGACACCGCCCGGCCGTGCGGCGCGTTGGTTGCGCGTCCGACTGCGCTTCGACCAGCAGGGAAACCACTAACCCGTCGTAGTTGGTGGCGATCCGCGCGACCTGGCCGTGGTCGTCGCGCAACGCCAAGCATAGACCGCACAACTGGGCCCGCCAGGCTTGTGCAAGCTCGCGGCCGAGCCGATGGCGGCAGGGCCGGATGATGCCAAACATGCACCGAAAGTTACCGGACCAGCCCGAGCGTGCGGGGTTTATCGTGCACAGGTATGACGGTAAGGCTCTTGGCGACGGTCGCCGTAATCGTCTCGTCAGCGATGCTCGGCTGCTCTACCGGAGGCCGCGAGGCGACCAAGACCATTCAGGTCTCCATGGACGACATTTTGAAACAGAGCGCCATCGTTCGGGACACCACGCTTTCGGTTGGCAACACGCTAAAAGTCGCCTTGGGCTCCAATCACACCACTCCTTACCGGTGGACGGCCGACCCCGAGATCGGCGATTCCACAATCGTGAGGCAAACAAGTCACGAGTATGTTCGACCAAACACCGACCGGATGGGAGCGCCCGGCACCGACGTGTGGATATTCACGGCGACGAAGACCGGGACCACGACGATTGTCATGCGCTACGCCGGCATCGTCGGCAGCGATACCTCCCCGGTCTGCACGTTTACGGCGAAGGTGACAGTGTGGTAGTGCGTCTTCACCGGCCCGCGTTCCAGAGGCGAATGAGCGAGATCGACACCTGGGATCGCGCCCTGACCCAGCATGTCATCGCGCTGAGCCGGTGCGGGGGCACTGGCCGCTAAGCGCCACTTCCCGATACTTGGCTCGGTTCAGGCGGCACAATGTCGTCGGGGCAGCAACTCGACGAGCCGAAGGAGCAAGGCCCGATGAGCACCGTGGATTTTCACTTTGACCCGATGTGCCCCTTTGCATATCAAACGTCAATCTGGATCCGCGACGTGCGCTCGCAATTGGGTATCACCGTGGACTGGCGGTTCTTTAGCCTGGAGGAGATCAACCGCGAGGAGGGCAAGAAGCACCCGTGGGAGCGCGACTGGTCCTACGGCTGGTCATTGATGCGGATCGGCGCGTTGCTGCGCCGAACCGATATGTCGCTGCTCGACCGGTGGTATGCCGCGATCGGCCATGAGCTGCACGACCTCGGCGGCAAACCGCACGATCCCGGGGTAGCGCGACGCCTGTTGGGCGACATCGGCGTAGGGGGCTCGGTTCTGGATGCCGCGCTGGCTGATCCGACCACCCACGACGAGATCCGCGTCGACCATCAGCGGGTCGTTGACGCCGGCGGATTCGGCGTGCCGACGCTGTTCATGGGCGGACAATACCTGTTTGGGCCGGTCCTGGTGGATCCGCCGACCGGTCCGGACGCTCTCAAGCTGTGGGGCGTCGTCACCGGCATGGCCGAGCTGCCGCACGTCTACGAGCTTCAGCGGCCGAAGTCGCCGGCCGACGCGGACCTCATCGCCCAAAGCCTGCGCCCCTAACTCGAAGGGCGCGACTGGGTCAGCATCAATCGCGGTGAAGTCGTCGATATCGACCGCCTCGCCGGACGCTAGCTCACACCATCACGATCGGCGAGACCTGCACGCGCTCGTTCGATCACGGCCGGCCGCCGGCTTCCAGACCGGCCAGCTCGCTGGTGCCGTCGAACACCACCCGACCGAACCGGCGCACGGTGCAATGAAGTCGGCCGGCAAGGCGCTCGAAGCCGGTGCCGACAATGCGCCGCTCCGTGGGTAGCGGCACCGCCAAGACGTGCGGGTTCAGGCCGGTGCCGTCGCCGTCCAGGTCGATCTGGTGGCGCGGTGTGCGTGCTCGCACGGTCCAGCGTCCGTCGCTGACGTGCGATCGCGCCAGCGCCGGCGGGGTCATGCGAATCACGCGCTCACCGAGTCGAACTACGACCGCGGTGACGTCCCGGCGAATGGGGCCGAGCTCGAGAAGGCCGCCCGAGAACGCGACCGAGACGTCGGCGCCGGCGAAATCGTGTGCCTGACCCCACCACCAGCGCTGCGGAAAGCCCGTGCCCCAGTTGCGTTCCGCGTACAGTCGCGCGCCATCGAACGACCAGGTATCATCGCCGAATTTGACTGTGCCGCTTGCATTTCCGCCGAGGAGATACGGATGCCAGTATCGGTTGAGGAAGGGAATCGAGGAAAGGATCCCGCTACCACCCAAGGCCATGGGCCACTCGAACGAATCGGCAAATCGGAGTTTGAGGTGGATGTCATCGAGATCGATTCGGAGCCGCTCGATGTCGGCTGCCAACCGCTCCGCCGGGTCGGTGCCGGCGTGGACCGCGAAGCGGGAC
The DNA here is from genome assembly GCF_010731535.1 of Mycobacterium lacus. Taxonomy (NCBI): domain Bacteria; kingdom Bacillati; phylum Actinomycetota; class Actinomycetes; order Mycobacteriales; family Mycobacteriaceae; genus Mycobacterium; species Mycobacterium lacus. The sequence goes on along the minus strand of NZ_AP022581.1, from coordinate 2,449,385 downwards.
AGGTCGGCATCGGCACCGTCCAAGGTTGCCGACCGCACAATCCCGCCGGGCTGCACCGCCACCGCGACCGTTGCCCAGTTCCCGTCCCGATTCTGGTTCACGCAGCACGAGGCGACCACGACGCGGCCCGATGCGGAATCGGTGAGGCGCCAGGACCAGCCCTCCATCGCGGTTCCATGTGAAGGCAAGGGATCGCCGAACGGCACATCGGCGCCCGTGCGCCGGTAGCCATCGACCAGACGCTTGGCGGCGGCCTCCGCTGCCCATCGCAGGTACGTAGCGGTCATCGGTGTTGTGTCGCGTAGACCTCGGCCAGGAATTGCTCGACGGCGATCGCCGTGTGCGCCGCGCGAGCCGAGCCGAAAATGTCGAAAGCGTGTTGGGTAAACGCCAATTCGGCGTATACGACCGGCTGCTTGCTGACTTGTCGCAGCCTATCGACGAAGACGCGCGCCTGCTCAACGGGAACCAGGGAGTCGTTGCGTCCGTGCAGCACGAAGAACGGGGGAGCGCCGGCGGAAACATGGGTGACCGGCGACGCGGTGACATACGACTGCAGGTCCGTGGTGCGCGGTCGCTTGACAACCCATCCCTCGAGCAGGGCCGGCATCATCGGATGCATCGCGTCCTCGAAACGGGTGAAGTCATAGACACCGTAGAACGGCACGGCCGCTTGCACCCGGGTGTCGGCGTCTTCGAATCCCGGCTGAAACAGCGGATCATTGGGCGTCAGCGCCGCCAGCGACGACAGGTGGCCGCCCGCCGAACCGCCGGTAATGGCGATGAAGTCGGGGTCGCCGCCGTACGTTGCGATGTGCGCCTTGACCCAGGCGAGGGCGCGCTTGACGTCGACGATGTGATCGGGCCAGGTATTGCGCGGGCTGTGCCGGTAGTTGATCGCCACGCAGATCCAGCCCAGCTCGGCGAGGTGGCTCATCAATGGATGGGCCTGACCGCGTTTGTTGCCCGTCGTCCAGGCGCCGCCGGGGATCTGGAAGAGCACCGGCGCCCGACCGGCCGGGTCGAGATCGGGGCGTCGCCAGATGTCCAGGTGGTTGGCGCTGCCGAACTCCCCGTAGCTGATGTTCGAAACGTGCGCGTAGTCGCGGTAGATCCGCAACATCCGCACCGGTCCCGGCGCCTTGGCGGTGGCCGGCCCGGCCGGCCGGCGCCACAAACCGGCCGAGTCGGTGCGGCGAGAGGTTCCCAGGCCGATGTCCAACGCCCTTTTCAGCGGCACATTGGCCTTGTGGCCGGCGCGGCTGAAGTTCAACAAGCCCAGCGCCGAGACGGCCGCCACCAGCCACGAGGCCGCCCGCACCGGCCGGGTAAGGCGGCGCGCTGCTAACGCGAGCCCGCCGATCTGGCTGACCAGGGTCTGCAGGGGAAACTCGGTGACAACCAGGCCGAACGCCCAGGAGGGCAGCGACGGGTATCCGCTGCGCGACAGCGGCCGATATGCGTTGAGGGTGGATGCCGCGGTCACCGCCGCCACCGCCAACGCCCCGATTTGCCGGACGATGTGGATCATTCGAGCGGTCCGCATGCGGCCACCTTACGAGGCGATCTTTGCCGTGGCGGAGGGCGCCTCTGCGTAGACTCCGGCGTTGTGGCTGACGTTCCGCTAGATGCGCAGGAACGCGTTGAGCTCTGTGATCTCCTCGACGAGCTCGGCCCTTCCGTTCCTACCCTGCTTGACGGCTGGACCGCGCGTGACCTCGCCGCGCACCTCGTGTTGCGAGAACGCGATCTCGTCGCCGGCCCCTGCCTCGTGCTACCCGGCCCGTTTCAGCGGTTCGCCGAGCGGCGCAGGGCGAGGCTGGCAGGGGGCAAGGACTTCACGTGGCTTGTCGCGCGGATCCGGTCCGGCCCGCCCATCGGGTTGTTCCGCATTGGATGGGTCCGCGCTATGGCGAACCTCAACGAGTTCTTCGTTCATCACGAGGATGTTCGCAGAGCGAACGGTCTGGGGCCCCGGAGCCTCACGCCCGCGATGGACGCCGCCTTGTGGCGAAACGTTCGCCGCGGCGGCCACTACCTGAGCCGGCGGCTGCGCGGTTTCGGGCTCGAGATCGAGTGGGCCGGAACGAACGAGCGGGTGACGGTTGCGTCGGGCGAACCGACGGCCCGACTCAGCGGTGCGCCGGGCGAACTTCTGCTATGCCTCTTTGGGCGCCAAGCGGCTGCGCAGGTCGACGTGGGCGGATCACCGGAAGCCGTTGCCGCTGTGCGGCGCACGCACTTCGGCATGTGAGTCCGGCTTGCCGTTAATCGCTCGTCTGATGCGGAATTCACGTGCGTTACAAGGAGGTCAGGGCATGCCGATGTGGCCGCCTCGCGGCACGGCGCGGATATCTCGTCGCCGGAACGGATGTCGACCGTCTCGGGGTCGTCGCCGTAGCTGACCTCGATGACGAGTCGCAAGTGGGTCACTTTGCCACCGCTTAGCGCTCTGGATTGAGATGGGCGGTGATGATTGGCGTGACCCGCGCAATGAGTTCGTCCGCGGGTGCGGACGCGATCGGTTCCACCTGCAGGACGTGGCGCAGATAGGCGATGCCCAACAGCTGCGCCATCGCCAAGTCGATCCGCAGTTCGGTATCCGATCCCCGCAATGGCTTGGCCAACTGCGGGTACAACTGGTCCTGAATAAACTGACGCACCAGGGTGGTGGACTCCTCGTGGGTGGCCGCACCGCGCAGGATCGCCAGCAGCGGGGCGCGCGAGCCCGGCTGCTCCCACGCTTCGAAGAAAACCCGCGTCAGTCGCGCGCCGATGTGGCGGCGATCACCGCCGGTGATGCGTGCGCCAAGCTCGACTGGCTCGAACGGCCACCCCACGGTGGACCGGAATAGTTCTGCCTTGCTGCCGAAATAGTGCCGGATCAGCGCCGGGTCAACGCCAGCCGCGGTAGCGATGTCGCGGACCGAGGTCTTGTCGTATCCGGAGTCGGCGAACAGCCTCCGGGCCGTCGTCACGATCACCTCGCGGGTATCCGGGTTACCCGGACGTCGTCCAATCGGGCGCATATCCCGAAATTCTACAGTCGTTGACTTCCGTCTCCGCCGGCGGTAGCCTGCCTCTATAAATTCCACGAGTGAGGAGTTTAATGAGATGCCTACACCACGATGGGTCGCTCGGGCCAACAAGATCGGTCTCAATCGCCTCACTAAGTACATCGCCCCATGGGCGCCGGGATGGGGGGTCGTCATCCATCGCGGGCGCAAATCGGGGAGCACCTTCCGCACCCCACTGTGGGTCTTCCGCCGCCGCAACGGATTTGTGATCGCGCTGACCTACGGACCCAATACCGATTGGGTTCGCAATGTCCTCGCCGCGGGCGGCTGTGAACTGCGGACCAGGGGGCGACACTACCTGCTCAGCGCCCCGACGCTCTTTCGCGACGAAAATGCGACCGACATGCCGCCGTTCATCCGGTTCATGCTCCGCAGGGTGATCAAGGCGCCCGAGTTCCTCAAGCTCGACGTCGTACGCGAACTGAATTCCGTTGTCACGGTTGAAAGATAATGGTGAGCCCGATGACGGTGGACCTACCGAGCAGTCCCCTGGGAGAAGTAGACCCGCAGTTCGAGAAGCTCGCACTCGACGTGGTCGCATTCACGTTCGGACTGCCCGGTACGAGCATCCGGGAAAAGCTATTGCAGAACCTGACCCTGGATGTTTGCCGTTCACACACGGGGCTGGCTTTCCGTATGCACCTCACCGCGGCCAAGATGCACGGTGTCGCCTACGCCGACCCGTTGGCCGCGATCCGGTTTATTGCGCCCCACTCGGGTTATCCGGCCGCGGCGGACGCGCTCGCCCGGCTCAAGGAGGTCGCAACCGAAATCGGCATGGACACAAGCGATCTCGGCGAGAAGCCGACGCCTGGCGCGGTGGATAACGTTATGAGACGCCTCGACACCACCGACGAATGGACCACCAGATTCCAGGAGTGGCAGACCTCTCGCGCGTGGTCGGAGGACCTACTGAGCAGGCGAGAACGCGCCATCATGGCGCTTACCTCCGATGTCGGCCAGCAGACCCTTGACGAATCTTTCCATTGGCACGTCGAACTCGCGCTCGATGCTGGTCTCAGCAAGGACGACGTCCGTGACGTTGTCCGCTTCTGCGCCGAGTACGGCACCGCACGGGTCGCGGCAGCGCTGCGGGAGCTCGACAACGTCCTGTCAACATAGGGTGGCGTCTTCTCATGCTTGCTCTGCGGCGAAGACAACACCGGGGTTGAGGATGCCCGCTGGGTCGAAGCTCCGCTTGATTCGGCGCATGAGGGCTATCTTGGCCGGGTCTTCGAGCTCCAGGAAGTAAGGGGTTTTCGCGCGACCGACGCCGTGTTCGCCCGAGATCGCGCCGCCCAATTCCATTGCGAGCGCGAAGATGTCAGCCATCAGCTGCTTTCTCTTGTCCGGATCCTTGCACACGATGGCCATGTGTACATTGCCGTCGCCGGCGTGCCCGCAGCCGGCGGCGCCACCGCCGGCGGCCGACGCTAGACCGCGTGCGGTGGCAAGGAACTTCGGCATCGCCGCGCGGGGAACCACGGTGTCGATGATGTCATCCGCGCCGGCCGCCTTTGCCGCCCAAAATGCCTTCTCGCGCCCCTCGATCAGCTTGCGTGCCGCACTTCCTTCCAGCACGTAGACATCGACCGCACCCAGCTCGGCGAGCATTTCACCGGCGGTCTCGACATCTTCGAGCACTCGGCTGGCACTACGGTTCTCAAGCGCCACAACGAGATACGCCTCGCAGCTGTCGCGGATGCTGTCGGGAATGCCTAGCTCCAGGTCCTGGGTGGCAACGAGTGCGGCCATCGACACGTTGTCGATGTACTCCAGGATGTAGGGCCCGAGCCCGCTGGCGAGGATCTTGGGCACGGCCGCCATGACCTGGTCGAAGTCGGCGAACGGGGCGAGCAGGGTGGCGCTATCGTCGAGCCGCGGGTGCAGCTTGACGATCACCTCGGTGACCAAAGCCAGGGTGCCTTCGGAGCCGATGATCAGCTGGGTCAGGTCGTAGCCCGTGGACACCTTGGCGATCTTGCCGCCGGTTCGGATGATCTCGCCGGTCGGCAGCACCGCCTGCAACCCGAGCACGTTATGGCGGGCTACCCCGTATTTGACCGCGCGCATCCCGCCGGCGTTCGTTCCGACGTTTCCGCCGACGCTGGAGGACAGCTCGCCGGGGTAAACGGTGTACCGCAGGCCGGCGTCGAGGGTCGCGGCGTCCAGCTCGGTCAACGTCACCCCGGGCTGGACAACGGCGACCTGGTTGACGGTGTCGACCTCCAAGACCGCGTTCATGCGGTCGAAAGAGATCAGCAGCCCACCCCGCAGCGGCCGCGCCGCACCCGACAAACCGCACCCGGACCCGCGGGCCGTCACCGGCACCCCGTGCTCTGAGGCGGCCAGCAGCAGCTGCGCGACCTCTTCTGCGCTCGCCGGCTTGGCGAGGTACGCCGGCTGCTGCGGCGGCGCGGTCAACTCCTCGTCGTGCGAGTAGTCCTCGGAAATCGCGTCGCCGGTCAGCACGTTGTCGGTGCCGACGATCTGGGCAAATCGCGCCGTCAAGTCGCTCATGACGACACTGTAACGGCTCGCCAGGGGCGCGACGTGCCCCCACCCGGGTGAAGGTGACCGGCAGCTTGCCGGGCCCGGTCATGCTCGATCTGCTTTCGGACGCGTGGCTGGCCGGGCTGCCGCCCCGGCCGCCGTAAAGCCCACCGCGAGCAGACGCAGAATCGCACCGCGAGGGCCTCGCCGGTGCGATTCTGCGTCTGCTCACCGGATCAAGCTTGCGGGCCTACCAGAGCACCGGCAGGCGTTCGGGGACGCGTCTTTGGAACCGGGTGCGCCAGACCAGTTGGTCGATCGGCACGGCCAGGTCGAAGCCCGGTATCTTGTGCAGCAGCGTCTCGATGCCGATTTGTGCGTGGCGGCGGCCGAGAGCTGATCCAGGGCAGGTGTGTTGGCCGCGGCCGAACGCAAGGTGAGAGGTGGGGTTCGGCCGGTCGAGCTCGATCTTCTCCGGGTTCGGGAAGTGGTCGGGATCGAGGTTGGCACCCTCGATCAGCACCAGCACCAGCTCCCCCTTGCGCACCAGCACGTCGCCGACCTGGATGTCGGCGGTGGCCAGGCGTGGTAGCCCGTCGGCGAAGGAGAGATTGATCCGCAGCAGCTCCTCCACACCGGCCGGGATCAGTTCCGGCTTTTCACGCAGCAGGCTCCGCAGGCGCGGGTGCTGGATCAGCGATATCAGCGCCGTGGTGAGGAAGCAGCCAGTCGAGATCACTCCGGCGCCGAAGAAGGTGACGCCGACCGTGGCGAACAGCTCGTCGGAGACATGTGAGTAGCTGGGATCTTTTCGGAGCCTGGACAGTTCGCCCATGAGTCCGGTCGTGACGTTAGGGTTGTCCAAGAGACCGGCCATGTATTCGATGTCGCGATCCCAGTTGATCTTCGCGGCGGGGATGGGATCGGCCGAACTCATGAAAGCGAAACTCAAGCTGCGCAACAGCTTCGGGCCGTCTTCTTGCGGGATGCCCAGGACCTTGCAGTGCAGCGCGGTGGCCAACGGGTCGGCGAAGTCATTGCGCAGATCGGCTGGCGCGCCCTCGGCAATCAGGTTGTCCAGCAGCGAGTTTGCCGTGTCGCGCAGGAATTGCTCCACACCGGGGGCCTTCGGTGTGATCGCCTTCATCACCGCCTTGCGCAGGCCCGCGTCGGCAATGTTTCCCATGTTGTTGACCACTTCGGGTGGAACGGTCAGCGCGTTGAGGCGGGGAGCACCGGGAGCGGCGGTTTCTTTCATCGAGAAGCGCCGATCCTCCAGCACCTGCGTGCACAGTGCATACGAGGAGACGAGCCAGGCTTCGGCGCCGGCAACGGTTCGTACCTTACGGACGGGCTCGCGGGTTCGTAATTCGGCGACTTCGTCGGGAATCCGGTCCCCGCGTGCCGAGAATGGGACGTCGAGGAGAACGGTGGCGGTCATTTGGCGGGGCTCCCGTCAGGGGTGACAATGGCGTGGCCCTGATTGCGCGATGCTCGTAATCCCGATCCTCGGGCGTAGAGCATCTCGGCCATCGGCAGCGACTGGTGGTAGCAATTCAACGACGACGGCACTCCGAGAATCGCGGGTGTGTCGAGGAACAACGGGGCTTCGGCGCAAATGTAATTCAGGCACACCTGCTCCTGAGCAGCTGTCGGCTCCTGCCGCGGAGCCACTTTCGTGGACAGGAAGCGCCGCACCAGGTCTTGGCAGACGACGCGGAAGTCCTCGTCGCCGTCCAGGCGTGCGAGCAGGTCCCCGTGCAGTTGCCGATATGCCTCGTTGGACTGGAATTCCGACATCGGACGGGCGGACAGCCGGCTCCCTGCCGGATCGAGCTCATCCACCGTGGCGGCGATCTTGGCCCGGACACCGCGTATGTTCTTGACCGCTTTCCGCCGGGCTTCGATCGCAGAATCGCCTAGCGCTTCGAAACTCTCGGCGACGTGGATGTCGGTGTAGACGAAGTCCACTCGATCGAAATTCGCGAGCCCCCAGATTCCGAGATCCCGTATGCGCTGACGCGAGAAGTAGCTGTTCCCCGGAGATACCCCGATGACAGCATGATCTCCCTCGGTGTGGATGACCTGACATTGCTGGGTGAAGGGCTGAACCAGAAACCCTTCCTGTGGGATGGCCTCCGGAACACGCCGGCCCAGCTGAAACCGGGGGCTATGCGAGTCGCCCGCTGCCGAGCTCGGGAGCTCCGGTTCGGCAGTCACACAAGTCATAGTTTTCCTTGAGCCGCAGGGGCAGGTGTCGACGCTCGACGTTGAGGCCACTGACCAGGGTGACGGGGTGATTTGGCGATGTCTATGGCCCGATCGGACCCCGCCCGGGTGGGATGTTGTGTCCGCCGAAGAGGGGACACAATCGCTCCACCGATCGGACTCATAAGGCTCCGCCATGCGGATCACGAGGGTGCGGTAAGCCCAACGTTCCAGGTTGCGCCTAGATCACCTGGGAAACCATAGTCACGAGGACGAGCACCACCACGGCTAACCCGATGACGTACACCTGGCGGCGGGGGGTGATCCGCGTCGGGGTCTGCTCCTGCTGCAGCGTCCGCTGGCGTCGCACAGCGATGATGTAGGTACCCAACGCCACCGCGGCAGCCAGTAACGCCGGGATCAACCTCGCCGGCATCTCACGGCCATGCAGGTACTTGACGCTCAGCAGCGCGCCGTTGGCCAAGAACGCGAACGACGTGCGCGTCCAGGCCAGTGCCGTCCTCGCCGCCTGTGTCTCGCGATACCGACGATCGCCCGTGGCCGTCGAGCCGGTCAACCCATCACCGCCTTGGCGATCACCAACCCGAGCGCGATGAGCCCGACCACGCTGAGCCCCACCGCGAGGTAGGCCGGCGTGGGGTGGCGGGGCAAGGGTTCACCTCGGCGCATGGCGCGATCCACTTGTTGCCAGCGCAGCAGCCCCATCCCGCTGGTGAGGATCGCCAGCACTGCCAGCCCGACGCCGAGCAGACGGCGCGCGCCGGGGACCGTCAGCTCCGGAACGAGCTGCACCAGGGCGACCGCCGCGGCGAGCAGCCCCAACGCGGTGCGCTGCCAAGCCAGGAAAGTCCGCTCGTTGGCCAGGGTGAACCGGTAGTCGGGCTCGCGTTCGGTCGCGGTGTTGGCACCAGGTTCGCCGGCGGACACGGTGTTTTCGGCCACGAAGCACATCGTAGATTCGTCCTGGTGACGGTGTGCGGCTTGAGCAGCTGGGAGGCTAGCCTGAAGCCGTCAGCAACTCGGCGCAGACGGTTAGCCATGATCCGGTCGTAGACCAGCCACGCGACCGGGCAAACCAAAGAACAGCCCTGGGAGCAGCGTACGGAGTGGCTGCTGGCCCTGGTGGCCGTCCTCTTCCTCATCGGGTACCCGGTGCAAGTGCTCGCCCGACCCCACGGCGGGGAAACGCGCATCTTGTGCAATCCGGACCCTGGCCGAACAACCGCGGGAAGCTCGAGCCATCGCCGATGCCACGCAATGTGCGGGCTTTGAAAGGCTTGGTGCACTGTGCTTTTCGCCGGGAAGCTACCGTGTCAACCGCGACGTTGACGCTGGCGTTGATGTTCCCAAGCGGTCCCCGGGCCGCGGCTACCAGGGCCAGCTGTGCCTTGCAACCCTCGGGCGCCGTGAATATCCTGCGGGTCTACAAGAAGGCTGATCGAGGGCCGGCGCACGACGTGCAGATCAACTCATAGCCGAAACATGATCCCCGACAGCAGAATCCGGCCACACCCCACTGACGTGATGATTGCGGCCGGGCGGCCGGACCGCTATGCTGTTGCAACCCCAATTGCGCGAAAGGGGAAGGCGCGTGCAGTCCGGGGAGTGAATGGATCGTTGCCGGACAAGCACTTTCGCGTAATTTGGAGGTCTACATGTCGTTTGTGTTCGCGACACCGGGGGCATTGCAGGCCGCGGCAGCGGACCTGGCGAACATCGGTTCGGCGCTTGCTGCGGCGAATGCGGCTGTGGCTACCCCGACAACGGGAATACTTCCCGCGGGCGGCGATGAAGTCTCCGCCGCGCTCGCCGCGCTATTTTCCGGGCACGGCCAAGTTTGGCAGGCGATTAGCAAGGACGCCGCATGGCTTCATCAGCAGTTTGTTGATGCCCTCAATGGTGGCGCCATCAAGTATGTGACCACCGAGCTTGAGAACGCCGAGCAGAATGCCCTGCACGTCATCAATGAACCGACCGAATATCTGTTCGGGCGGCCGCTGATTGGGAACGGCGCCAACGGGGCCCCGGGGACGGGGCAGAACGGCGGGAATGGCGGAATCTTGTGGGGCAACGGCGGTAACGGCGGATCAGGCGCGCCCGGCCAGCCCGGCGGCAACGGGGGTGACGCTGGGCTATTCGGCTCCGGTGGCGCCGGCGGGGCAGGTGGAGCCTCGGCAAGCGGCGCCGGCGGGGCCGGCGGCTCCGGCGGCGCCGGAGGGTTGTTTGGCTCCGGCGGTGCCGGTGGGGCCGGGGGGACTTCGATGACCGGCATGGGCGGTGCCGGTGGAACCGGCGGAACCGGCGGACTTTTCGGCACCGGGGGCACCGGCGGGGCGGGCGGGTCCGGCGTGGGCGGTGGCGGAGCCGGCGGGGCGGGCGGCAACGCATGGCTTTCCGGCTCGGGCGGCGACGGCGGGGCCGGGGGAGTCGGCGGGCCTTCCGGCTCCGGTGGCGCTGGTGGATCCGGGGGCAACGGTGGCTGGCTTTCCGGTAACGGCGGTGACGGTGGCGCTGGTGGAGCGGGCACCGTCAACAACGGGGGCAACGGCGGGGCCGGCGGCAACGCCGGTTTGCTGTCCGGGAACGGGGGCGACGGCGGTGCGGGCGGATACGGTAACAGCAGCGGTGGCAGCGGAGGGGCCGGCGGTAACGCCGGCTGGTTGTCCGGTGACGGCGGTAATGGCGGGTTCGGCGGAGTCGGCGGCGACTGCCACGGTGGCAACGGCGGCGACGGCGGCAGTGGGGCCTGGCTCGCGGGCAACGGCGGTGCCGGTGGTGACGGCGGTTTCGGCGTCACCGATGGCGGTAGCGGTGGCACTGGCGGAAACGCCGGCCATCTATTCGGCAACGGCGGCTCGGGTGGCGCGGGTGGGAATGGTTTTACTGGCCATGGCGGAGCGGGTGGCAACGGTGGCGATGCCGGGTTGATCGGCGACGGTGGCAACGGCGGTGACGGCGGCGCCGGCGCGATCAGCGGCGGTGACGGCGGAGATGGCGGCAACGCGTCGATGATCGGCAACGGCGGCAACGGCGGCAACGGGGGAACGGGACATGTGTCGGGCGCCGGTGGCAGCGGCGGTGCCGGCGGGAAGCTGGTGGGCCAGGCCGGGATTAATGGGATGAGTGGGGAAGTGCCGGATGGCTATCGAACGCGATGGGAGGCATTGCCGGACAGCTGATTTCGGTGATCGGCCGCCATGGTGCGCGACCCGCCCGGTGATCGTCGGCCAGGCCCACTAGTCGAAGATCTCGCCGGGTTGGACATTCAGCACGATCTCGCAGTCGCAGTAACCACCAAACTCCCGCAGGCCCTCGGCCAGGGCCGACCAGTCGATCCGGTGCGACTCGGCCCATTGCTCGGCGTGCCGGGTTGTGTGGTCACAGGGCTCTGCCCCGAGCCGCTCATCGACGTGGTCCAGCAGCTGCTGAAGCTGGTATTGGTCGACCTGGATCAATGAGGTGCGCGCCGCGCTCTCGGCATTCTTGTAGGCGTCGCGAAGCTGGCGGCGTCGCTCCTTGTCGGGTGGGGTAGCCATCACGAAGTCAGTGGTGCGCGGAGCCGGTCAGGAGTTGACCGTTCGCGGCTTGCAGCAGGCAGATGACGGTGCTCGGGGCCGGATTGGCCCCGGTTCTGTCTTGATTGGAGTCGATGAGGTACGTCACGGAATATGGGCTGCCATCGACGGATTGTCCTGTGTAGGAGGCAAATCCGGCGGTGCAGTCGCGATTGGCGAATGCGGCGATAGCGGTATCGACGGCCATCGGAGCACGCAGATACACCTCCGCCAAATGCGCTGTCGCGCAGTCGACAATGGTGACGGTCACCCGGCTCAAGTCGGCCGGTGGCAGGTCCGCCACGCACTGGCCGGCTTGCAGGTCAATCCACTTGCTGGTCCGCGCGCCTTGCGTAGCGGGTGCACTAGTGGGGGTGGCGGCCGTTGCCGTTGCTGCTGCCGTTGTCGGCTTGGTGGTCGCCGGGACGGCACCTGAATGGACGCCGTTAGCGGCACAGGCGCCCAGCGCGGCAGTTGTGGCCAGTCCGCACAATGCCAGTCCGCACAATGCCCGGCAGCTTCGGCCCCGCATCGCAGCCTCCTTGATCCCGACGGAGTCTAACGCGTGTCGAATGCCTAGGAGGATGGGTCGCTGATCGGCCACCAATCAAGTGCGACGCACGGCTCGTCTCCGAGCACCCACGCGTCGTGTCCCGGTTCTGCGGCAAACGCCTGGTTCGGGCCAACTTCGATCTCGAGGCCCGCGCGGCTCCTCACCACCATGTGTCCGCTTAGCACGTCGCCGACGTGGTGCCCGGAGGCGCGACCCGTCATTGGTGCGACGTGGAGCGACCATCTCCACCCGGGCCGGTCGGTCCCGTGCCCGACGGCGACCGTTCCCAATAGCTCGACGGCGACCCGCACGCTGCCATCGAGGAACTCAACGACCCGATCGGGTTGCTGGATCGCCTTCACCTGCGCGTCGACATGAGCATGGTTCACGGACTGCGAGCGAAACAGGCCAGCTCTGTCTGTTCCGCCGGGGACTGCAAAACGCCGTGCCGAACCGCGCACGTATCGTGACACGCGCCGCTACCCTACAGGTGTTCAAGAACGTGCGCTGCCAGAGGTTGGAGGGTCATGACAGCGACGCGGTCCAGTGCACAGGCAGCACACGGTCGGGCTCCTACGAGCGGATGCCCGTTCGGGCGGGGCACGCCCCAACCTGGTGATCGGGGCTCGTCCGCCCCGGGCGGATACCCCCTGACCGCAACCATCATGCGCGACGCCAGGGTTGTGCGAACCTATGGGCCCGAGGTCGCGAAGGCACTCGCGCTGCGGGTCGCCGGGAAGGCCCGGTCGCGTCTGGTGGGCAAACGCGACCGAAAGTATGTGCAGCTCACCGACTTCGACCCGTTCGATCCCGCGACGGCCGCCGATCCTTACCCCCATTACCGGGAGCTGTTGGCGGGCGAGCGGGTGCAGTACAACCCCAAACGCGACGTCTACATCCTGAGCCGCTACGCCGACGTCCGCGAGGCCGCGCGTAACCACGACGCATTGTCCAGCGCCCGCGGAGTCACCTTTTCACGGGGGTGCCTGCCTTTCCTCCCCACGTCTGATCCGCCGGCGCACACCCGGATGCGCAAGCAATTGGCGCCGGATATGGCGCGCGGCGCGCTGGAGTCCTGGCGTCCGATGGTCGACCAACTTGCCCGTGAGTTCGTCGGCCGGCTTCCGGCGCAGACACCCACGGACGTCGTCTCCACCGTGGCCGCGCCGATGCCGATGCGCACCATCACTACGGTGCTCGGCATGTCGGGAACGGACGAGGCGGCTTTTTGCCGGTTGTCCAATCAGGCCATTCGGATCACCGATGTCGACCTGTCGCTGTCGGGGCTGGTTTCACTGGTGCAGGGCTTCACCGGATTCCGGCGATTGCGTGCGCTGTTCACCCAATGGCGCGATAACGGTCTGCTGCAGGAGCGCACCGTCCTGGGGAAGCTTGCCGGGCACGCGGATCATGGTCGGCTCAGCGATGACGAGTTATTCTTCTTTGCGGTGTTGCTGCTGGTTGCGGGCTATGAGACCACCGCGAACATGATCAGCACCTTGTTTCTCACGTTGGCCGACTATCCAGATCAGCTCCGGCTCCTTGCGCAACGACCAGATCTGATCCCGTCGGCGATCGAGGAGCAGCTTCGCTTTGCGTCGCCAATCCAAAACATCTGCCGCACAACGCGCGTCGACTACCCGGTCGGGCGGGCCGTCATCCCCGCGGGTTCACTGGTGCTGTTGGCGTGGGGCGCGGCGAACCGTGACCCGCGTCAATACGACGATCCCGATGTCTTTCGCGCCGACCGCAACCCGACCGGGCATCTCGCGTTTGGGTCCGGCATCCACTTGTGTCCGGGGACCCAGCTGGCGCGGATGGAGGGCCACGCCGTTCTGCGCGAGATCGTCGCCAACATCGACCGGATCGAGGTGGTCGAGCCGCCGGCGTGGACGACAAACGCCAACCTTCGCGGCCTGACCCGGCTGCGTGTGGCGGTTACGCCCCGCGCAGCCGCATAGGTCTGCCCTCCGTGTCATGAAGGCCTCCCGCTCGACGTCTCGATTTTCCTGGTGGCACGAGTGGGCGGCCCCGCTGTGGATCGGTTGCAGTTTCTCGGCCTGGACGCGCCTGCTGATCCGTAACCGGTTCGCCGTGCATTGGAGTCGCTGGCACTTCGCCGTCCTCTACACGTTGCTTAGTGTCGTCAATTCCTCTCTGGGGTGCTGGCAGAAGATCTTGTTCGGCAGGCGCGTGGCCAAAACGGTGATCGCGGATCCGCCAATCTTCATCGTTGGGCATTGGCGCACCGGCACCACCTTGCTGCACGAACTGTTGGTCCTCGACGATCGCCACACCGGTCCCACGGGTTACGAATGCCTTGCGCCGCACCACTTTCTGCTGACCGAGTGGTTCGCGCCCTATGTGGAATTCCTGGTGTCGAAGCATCGGGCCATGGACAACATGGCTTTGAGCTTGCAACACCCTCAGGAAGACGAGTTCGTGTGGTGCATGTTGGGGCAGCCGTCGCCCTACCTGACCATCGCGTTTCCGAACCGGCCGCCTCAGGATGAGCGGTATCTGGATTTGGAGCGGCTGACATCGCGAGAACTCCGAGCGTGGAAACGCACTCTCTTCCGGTTCGTTCAGCAGGTGTACTTCCGCCGTCATAAGGCGGTGATCCTCAAAAACCCGACGCATAGTTTCCGAATCAAGGTGCTGTTGGACATATTTCCGCAAGCGAGGTTCGTACACATCGTCCGAGATCCTTACGTCGTTTATCCATCGACCATTCATCTTCATAAGGCGTTGTATCGCATACACGGCTTGCAGCGACCGACGTTCGAGGGACTGGCCGAAGCGGTTCTGTCCACCTACGTCGACCTGTATCGGAAGTTGGACGAAGGGCGAGACCTCGTTGATCCGTCACGCTTCTACGAATTGCGCTATGAGGATCTCATCGCTGATCCCGAGGGGCAGCTGCGCCGGCTGTACGAGCACCTGGGGCTGGGCGGCTTCGAGCGGGTACGGCCGCGTGTGCGGCGGTATTTTGCCGACCGTCGGGACTACGAAACGAACACCTACCAACTGACGGATGAGCAGCGGGCGATCGTCACTGAGCGGTGGGGTGAGGTCATCGACCGCTATGGCTATGGCGGTCAGGCGCGTGAACCGGCATAGGCGCGGAACCGTCCCGTTAGGGCTAGGGATGATCGTGGGGGTCCAACCCCCAGGGCAGGCCGCGTCGGCGCACCCAGGCGTGATGCTGCTCGCCCAATGTGGTGATTGGTCCGGCGACTCCGTTCAGGTCGTCCGCGATTGACCGGGCGTGCAGGGTGACCCGAGGATGCCGCATATCGCGTTGACGTTGAGGCTGATCCGGGACATGAACACGACGTCGTCGGCCAGCGCCATCTGGCGGACGGGGTGGCCGGGCGAGAAAGGAATCAGTGCGCGGACCGCCCGCCGTGAGTTGTCCCTGGTGAAGGTGACCGGCCGGGGCCGCAGCAACTCATGGAGGATCTCGGCCCACCACCGATTCACCTGGTCGGCGGTCAGAGTGGTATCGGCGGACGGGAAGCCGGCTTGCACCACGAGCTCGCGCAGGTCGTCGGCGCGTCCGTCCAGTGCGGCGCGAACGGTGCGCATGTGCGTGCGACGGAAGTGCTCGGGCACGATTTTCACGCACCCGAAGTCGAGGAAGCCGACCTTGTCGTCGGGGCGAAAGCGATAGTTGCCCGGATGGGGATCGGCGTGGAACGGATTCGCGTGGCGGGCGGAACCTGTCGCAACCGCAGGACGACTTCGGCCCAGACGTTCTTGAGTTGCTGATCCGCGTCTTGTGCCGCGGTCCAATCCATTCAATCGAGATACGTGATCGTCAACACCCGGCACCGGATGCCTCCGGAATGACCACCGGAATCAGGACGAACGGGTGGTCGCGATAGAGCTCGACGAACGCGGTGATGTTGGCGGATGGCGTCTACCGCCGTCCACAGCGTCGACGACATCGTCGAAGGGCTTCAAGCGATCATCGACTGGTCTATTGAGACGGCAAGCCCGGTCGGCTATTTCGCTGTGATGTACAAGCGGTCGACTATCGCGATTCGCGGCGACATCGACGAGGAGTGTTCGAAGACGAACCGCGCACGAGCCGATTCGGCGTGACGTTCGCCCGGCGGTATTTCACCGCCGTGCAGAGCCGACGCCATGGAACGGGTCTCGCCGAACATTGCTCAGTACCGTAAACAGTTGACCGGCAACGATATCGGATTGATCAGCGCCGAACTGAAGCAGTCTCGCGAACTCGCGTGGACGTTCGTGCAACAGTTGCTCGTCGAGCCAGAGAGCGACCGCGCCAAAGTGATTGACGACCACGACACGATCTTTGCCTGGTTGGTCAGACGACGCGTGAAACCCGCCTCCGCCGATATCCGAGTGGGTCGACGCGATTGCTGCTGCGGAAAGCCGCGACACCGCACACAACATTCGCGTGATCGACGAGATCGCGTCGGGGGCAGGCGCTTAGGCGAACTCGGGCGCCACGGTGTTGGTCAGCTCCGGGTCCGGCTTTCCCGATGACATCGACAGCAAGCCACGCACGCAGCGCGCGGCCAGCAGCCAGTTCGTTGGCTTTTTCATATCGAGGCCACCGATCAGCTGCTTGATCATTGTCAGGGTATCGAAGTAAATACGTTCGCAGACCAGCGTTCCGGCGTCGTCAAAGATGAAGTAGGCGGTCACCCTGACCCGGAACCGGCTGCCGGTGGGCGGCACCTTACCCAGGTAGCCGCGGTGGGTCCCCGTCAGCCAAAACTCGACGATCACCGCGTCGGCGCTGTGCCGCAACGCGACCAACTCGTGGTCCTGGTCGGGGAATGCGGTTCGGGTGTAGGTGTAGTAGCCGCGCACCGCTTCGTTTCCGTCGTGAACGGTCATTTGCGGGATCAGCTCGTAGCGGGGGTGCGGGAAGGTCGACAACACGTCGTCCCAGTCCTGGCGGACCTCGTCGTGGAAATGGTCGAGCACGAGCTTCTGCCGGGCGGCCAGCACGTCGGGAGCGGGAAACGCGGGAATGGGCATGCTTGACGATAAACCTACGACCGCGATGTCGCCGCGCGATTTATCTAAGACGTCTTTGGGTGCATGCGAAAGCTGGCCGCGGGCGATCTGGCCCGTTCTCGGTTGCGGGATCGCCTATCCATCCCGTGATAGTCTTCACACTCATCCGAGGCTCAAATGGAATGTAAATGACTGCTGTACAACCGTTTGCCGGGACAATCCGGACGCGTATCGGTACCTGTCTCGCAGAAGCGCAGCACCTCCTGCGGCCCGCGGTCAGATTGCGCGAACAAGCTGAAGCGCTCGCCGACTGCCTCGGCGGCGGCGATAGCGCGCTCGACGTCGGCTGCGGGACCGGATATCTTTCGGCTTACCTGCAGGAGATGTACGGCGTTGACCCGACCGGCGTAGACGTCAAGGACTCCCGCCGGGCCCGAATCCCGTTTCGGGAATTTGACGGAACGTCAATCCCGTTTCCGGACAATGCTTTCGATCATGTTGTGCTCAGTGAGGTGCTCCACCACAGCCACGACCCCATGGCGCTGGTCAAGGAGTGCCACCGGGTAGCCCTCTCTGGCAGGGTTAGTTGAGACAGCAGGGTTCGAAAATATCTGACCAGGTATTGAGGGCAAGTAAGGATTGCAACGAACAATGACGGCGACTTTGGCTGAGGTCCGGAAGGGTAGCGCCGATGATGAAGGCGTGGGAACCGATTCGGCCCAGGGTCCGCGGGCGGATCGTCCCCGGCGGCGCAACTTCACCCCGGAGTACAAGGCGGCCATTGTGGCCGAGTACGACGCGTTGACCGAGCCGGGTGCGCGGGGTGCGCTGCTTCGGCGTGAGGGCCTGTACTCATCGCACATCGTGGAGTGGCGCCGAGCGCGCGACGCGGGCGCGTTGGACGGGCTGGCCCGGTCAGGCGGTCGTGGTAAGGACCGCGACCAGGCCGAGATCGAACGGCTACGGAAGCGGGCCGAACGGGCCGAGGCCGAGCTTGAACGCACGAGGGCCGCGTTGGATCTGGTGGGAAAAGCACACGCGCTCTTGGAGACGCTCTCCGAGAGCACGGGCACGCGGCCCGGGTCGAAGAAGTGATCGCACAGTTGCTGCCCGAGGTGGAGCGGCTGACCTCGACCGCGAAGGCGTGCGCGCTGCTGGGCAAGCCGCGCGCGAGCCTGTATCGGCAGCGCAACCGCCCTGCCGGTCCACGCCGCAAACCCGGGCCGAGCGGACCGCCGCCCAATGCGCTCGACGCGGCCGAGCGCACGCAGATCCTTACGGTGTTGTGCCAGCCGCGCTTCGCCGACAAGGCGGTCGCCCAAGTGTGGGCCGAGCTGCTCGACGAGGGCGTCTACCTGTGCTCGCAGTCCACGATGTACCGGATCCTGCGCACGCACAACATGACCCGCGAACGGCGGCGGGTAGCCACACACCCGCCGCGGGTCAAACCCGAGCTGGTCGCCCACCAACCCAACGACGTGTGGTCCTGGGACATCACCAAATTGGCGGGACCGGTGCGCGGCGAGTTCTACCAGCTCTACGTGATGCTGGACATCTTCAGCCGCTACCCCGTCGGCTGGCGCGTCGAGTACCACGAGGACGCCGACATCGCCCAGGACTGGATGGCCGAGCTGACCGCGCTACACGGGCGGCCCGGCGCGATCCACGCCGACCGGGGTTCGGCGATGACGTCGAAGAACGTCGCCCAGCTGCTAATCGACCTCGGCGTGGCGCGCAGCCACTCGCGCCCACGGGTGTCAAACGACAACCCGTTCAGCGAATCCCAGTTCAAAACGCTGAAGTACCGCAACGATTTTCCCGAACGGTTCGACTCGATCGAGCACGCCCGCACCTGGTGCAAAGACTTCTTCGACTACCTGCGCCACGAGCACCGCCATTCCGCGCTCGGCCTGCACACACCGGCGTCGGTGTACTTCGGCACCGCCGCCGACATCCAGGCCAAACGAGCCCGGGTCATGGCCGATGCCTACGCCGCCAACCCCAACCGGTTTAGCAGCCCACCACAGCCCCGAAACTACCGACCGCGGCATGGATCAACCCACCGACCCCACAACCGAAAATAGTGTCCACATAGTGAGACGCTGTCTCAAACACCTTGACAGCTACCGTAGCACGCCGCACGATCATCGTGTTCGAGGACATGCCGGCCGGGCGTTTTGGCAAGCTAATCCTGCGCGTGCACGTGGAGTTGTTCGCGCGGTATCACCGCTATCCGTTCCGGCCGGCGAGCATTGGCAACTATCGTTGTGCGCTGAAGTGGCTGGACGACAACGCTTCTTGTGTTGCACGAGTACCGCAGCCACCCGAATGGTTTGCGGCCTACCCGCGAGTGTTGTTCGTCTACGGGGTCTCGGACGAACACTCAACGGCGAAGAGACGTGAAAGCCCCTGAAACGCAGGGTGTTCGGGCACTTTTGCGTCTTCTCAGCAGATCAAGTCCAGGCGACCGGCAGTCGCTTGATGCCGTGAATGAATTGGGAAAGTAACCGCGCGGGCTCCTCGGTGGCGACGACATCGGGCATCTCGCGGCGCAACTCGTCGAACGCGACCTTGATCTCACGACGAGCCAGGTTCGCACCTAGGCAGAAATGGACGCCTCCGCCGCCGAAGCCCACGTGCGGGTTGGGATCGCGGGTGACATCAAACATCCACGGATCGGCAAACTTTGACTCATCACGGTTGGCCGAGCAATACCACAGTGAGACCTTGTCGCCGGCTGCCATCTTGGTGCCGCGCAGCTCGATATCCCGGGTCAGGGTGCGGCGCATATAGACCACAGGAGAGGCCCACCGGACGATCTCCTCGACCGCGGTGGGCGACACGCGGTCGAAGTCCGACCACCACTTCTCGCGTTCCTCGGGATAGCGCGACAGCGCCAGCAGGCCGTGGCTGATCGCATTGCGCGTCGTCTCGTTACCGGCCACCACCAGCAGGATGAAAAACATTGCGATTTCCGACGATGTCAGCCGCTCGCCGTCGACGTCGGCTTCCACCAGGCTCGTGGTCAGATCGTCGTGATGGTTGGCGCGACGGTCGTCGGCCAGCGCGGTGGCGTAGGCACCGATATCCGTCGAAACCTGAATGAACTCCTCGAAGTCGGTCGCCAGATCGGGGTCGCCGAACCCGAGAATCACGTTGGTCCAATGGAATACGCGCTGATGGTCCTCCTCGGGAACCCCCATCATGTCGCAGATGATCTGCAACGGCAGTGGCCCGGCGAGTTCGCTGACCAGGTCGGCTTGCCCGTCAGGATGATTGGCGATCATCGATGCCACCAGCCGGTGGGCCCGCTCGCGCACCGACGCCTCGATGCGGGCGACGACCTTCGGAGTGAACGCCCTGCTGACAATCGAGCGCAGCCGCTGGTGTCGCGGATCGTCGAGCACGATCATCGAGCCGAAGTACTCGGCCAGCTCCGGGGTCTGGTCGTTGATGGTGATGTTGGGGCTGGAGCTGAAAATCTCGGGATGACGGCTGGCATAGAAGACATCGTCGTGCGTGGTCAGCGCCCAATGCCCGTTGCCGGCGGTGAACCCGGGCAATTCGAGCGCGGGCCAGAACGAGATCGGCGCTTCGCGGCGCAGGGTGGCGAAGGCGCCGTCGCGGATGTCGTCGTCGAGGTCCCAGAAGTCCAGCGAGTCGAGATGAATATCGGCGAGCGGAACGTCCGGCGGTGGCGTTCCGTTTACCCGCGGCCTTAGGCCCGTCTTGAGGTCCATGTGGATGCTCCTATGTCCCGCTTCGCCCTTGAAGGGGTACCACTCGCGAGCCTAGACCCGCTGGCGGCCGAGTTCCGTGCGAGCAGACGCAAAAGAGCCCCAAAAGTGGTCTTTTGGGGTGCTTTTGCGTCTGCTCGGCCCAGTTCAGAGCGAACAGGCGGTCCTTGCGGGCGTCCCCGTGGCTGTCGCGTCCTTCACCACATTGCCGTTGATCAGGATCCGGCAGGTCATCGTGCCCTGACCCTGTGCGCTGAGCACGAACACTTGGCCGCTGAAACCTGTGAATTGCGTCGACCATGGCAGCTTGACGTTTGCCTCTTGCTGCTGGCCGGCGGCCGTCTGGTAGGAGAGCTAATCGGCGACCGGCGAGCTGCCGCTCACCTCGTAGCGGACCTGAGGTTCGCCCGTTGCCCGTGCAACACCGACACCAACACCGCAGATGGCCACGAACCCCATACCGGCAGCGAGCAGGATCGACGGTCCGCTGGGATGCTTCATCTTCGGTGGCTCGGCTACGAAAAGACTGGTCATGGTCCTCATGGTGTCATCACCGAGGCGCCCCACGGAAGCCTTTCGGGCTCTTTGATTGGCCGGCGCGAGGCAGCCGGATCGCAAGCATCGCGGCCAAGGCCACCAGCTGAATCGCGATCACGACCACGACGAGCGTGCCGATGGAGATGTCGTACAGCCAGCCGATGAGGGCTCGGCCGCCTCCTGTGGCCGCTCCCAATCCGGCGGCGAACACACCGTAAACGCCGGCTCGCCGCGGGGCCGTGACCAGATCGGCGACCGCCGCGCGCAGGGTGGACTCCTGTATTCCGACCGCCGCGGCCCCTGAGCAGCGCGCCCACAACCACCATCGCCACCTTGCCGCTGAAGGCTAACAGCGCGACCATGGTTGACAGAATCGGTAGTGCGGCAATGGTTTTCGCGCCAAACCGGTCGTTGGTCCGGCCGGCAGCCAGGGCTGACAACGCATCCGCGGTCATCGCCGCCGCGTAGATCACCGGCACCGCGGCGGGCGTCAGCAACCCGAACGTGGCGAAGCCCGTCATGGTGACCGCGGTAAACCCGCAGTACAGCCAGAACTTCGTCGGCAGCGCCCAGCGTTGCGGCGTCGAAGAATCGGCCGGGTCGGTAAGCGGCTCTCGTACGACTCGGGATGCGGAGCAGGCTGATCGTGCCGAATATGGTGACGAATCGCCAGGCGCTCAACGGAGGTGGCACGGATACCGCTGGCACGGGTCACACCACTAGATGTCGCCCCGGGCCCACGCTCTATGGTGAAGCCGTACTCCAGGTGAAAGGCGGCCGATGTCGGAGCGCGGTGCAAAGCGTGTGGTGGTCTGGGGCACCGGGTTCGTGGGCAGGATGGTGATCCCCGAGGTCGTCAAGCATCCGCTGTTCGAGTTGGTGGGTGTCGGCGTCAGCAACCCCGACAAGCTCGGCCGCGACGTCGGAGACATCTGCGGGTTGCCCGAACCGGTGGGCATCACCGCCACCGACGACGTGGACGCCCTCATCGCGCTCAGGCCCGACGCTCTGGTGCACTACGGCCCGACCGCAATGCACGCCACCGCCAACATCTCGCTGATCACGCGGTTCCTGCGGGCCGGCATCGACGTCTGTTCGACCGCCATGACGCCGTGGATCTGGCCGACGATGCACCTGAACCCGCCGCAGTGGATCCAGCCCATCACCGAGGCCTGCGAGCTGGGGGAGGCGTCCTGCTTCACCACCGGCATCGACCCGGGATTCGCCAACGACCTGTTTCCCATGACGCTGATGGGGCTGTGTTCCGAGGTTCGGCGAGTGCGCGCGTCCGAGCTGCTGGACTACACCAACTACGAGGGCGACTACGAGAAGGAAATGGGCATCGGCCGCGAGCCGGAGTTCAGCCCGATGCTGGAAAACCGCGACGTGTTGATCTTCGCGTGGGGCGCCACCGTCCCGATGATCGCCCACGCCGCCGGCATCATGCTCGACCAGATCACCACGACCTGGGAAAAATGGGTGACTCCCACCGAGCGTCACTCGGCGAAGGGCGCCATCTTGCCCGGCCGCGTGGCCGCCGTTCGGTTCACCATCAACGGGATCTACCGGGGCGAAACGCGGATAGCGCTCGAGCACGTCAACCGCATCGGGTGCGACGCCGCGCCCGACTGGCCATCTGGCCACGACGACGACGTCTACCGGGTGGACATCGAGGGGACGCCGAGCATCTTTCAGGAAACCGCGTTCCGGTTCACCGACGGCTCGGGCCGGGACGCGGCAACGGCCGGGTGCCTGGCGACCGGCATGCGGGCGCTCAACGCGGTCCCCGCGGTCAACGAGTTGGCGCCGGGCTGGGTTACCGCGCTCGACCTGCCGCTGATTCCCGGCGCGGGCACGATCCGGTGAGGCAATGTCGTTATACAGCTCACGCATAGCCGGCGCCTAGAACGGCTATAGGTACAACCGGCAACATTTCGGGTAGGCGGGTGTGGGGCATGTCGCCACACATGGGGATTGGACCAGATGGCAGAAGGAGCTAGGCCCGCGCTGGGCCTGTCGATCGGTGCCACCAACCTGGCGGCCGTAACCGCCGACCACGCCATTACCCGCAAGCCCGTGCTGACGCTGTATGGGCGCCGTCCGCCCGAGGTCGGGGTGCCGTCGGAGAACCCGAGGCTGGACGAGCCCGGGCTGGTGGTCGGCGACTTCGTGGACCGGGTGGGGGACCCCGTCGGAATCGTGGCGGCCGACGGCTCGATGCACCGCGGCGAGGCGCTCGTGGCCGACGGGTTGCGTGCGCTCGCCTATGCCGCCACCGGCGGCCGCGCCCTGCCCGAAGCGGTCGTGGTGACCCACCCCGCCCACTGGGGACCCGCTGTGGTCGACGCGCTCGGCGTCGCGCTGGGCCGGGTGCCGGAATGGTCGACCGGGGCCCGGCCGCTGTCGCTGATCCCTGACGCTGCCGCGACGCTGATCGCGGTGCGGGCCAACCCGGGCATACCGGCGCGCGGGATCGTCGCGGTGTGCGACTTCGGTGGCAGCGGGACCAGCATCACATTGGTCGACGCCGCCGCCGAATATCAACCTGTCACCCCGACCGTGCGCCACCACGACTTCTCCGGTGACCTGATCGACCAGGCGCTGTTGACCCACGTCATGTCCGAATTGGCGCGCACGGGTTCGTTCGACCCGTCGGGCACGTCGGCGATCGGCTCGCTGACCCGGTTGCGCCTCGGCTGCCGGACGGCGAAGGAGCAGCTGTCGTCGAGCACGGTGACCACGTTGATCGACGAATTGCCGGGGTTGCCCGGAATCCGCGGGGATATCCGGCTGACCAGGAACGAACTCGAGGACGTGATCCGCGATTCGCTGGACGGCGTGGTCGGGCTTCTGGAACAAACCATGGGGCGCAACGGAATCCACGGGGCGGCGCTCGCCGCGATCGTTTCGGTGGGCGGTGGGGCCAGCATCCCGGAGGTCACCACGAGGCTGTCCGGACACTTTCGGGTACCGGTCGTCACGACGCCCCGTCCGCAACTGACGGCGGCGATCGGCGGCGCGCTGCGGGCTGCGCGCGGCCCGGGTGATACGAGTGCGACGGTGTTGACCCCGGCCGCGTCGGCCACGGCGACGCAGCTGGCGCCCGTGGCTGCGGCCGCGCAAGGATCCGCCAACCCGGACGTCGAGGCCGACGCGCCGGTGTCTGCCTTGCAACCCGCGCTGGCCTGGTCGGAGGCTGGCGACGAGTCGGGCATCATGCCGATCGACACGGGCGAAGCTCGGCCGCAGCTCACCTTCGACCGTGATGCACGCCCCGCTCCGGAGCCCACGGCGGCGGTGCTGCCCTGGTATCGCTTGCCGGCGGTGATCGTCATCTCTACGGCCGTTGCGGTGCTGCTGGTGGGTATCGCGGTGGCGATCGGATTGGACTCCGCAAGCAAGCCGGCAGCACCATCCCCGTCGCCGTCGCCGGGTGTGAGCACCACACCCGCTGCGGGTTCTCCGGCGCCGGCCCCGTCATCGGCGAGTCCGGCCCCGGAAACGCAGGCGCCGGCGAGCGCGCCGCCGCAGCAGCCGCCACCCCCGCCGCCGCCCGCGACGACGGACACGGCGCCGCCGCCCGCGGCGACGGACACGACGACCCCGCCCGTGCCGACGACTGCGCCGACGACGACGGATACCCCGCCGCCGACGACCACGGCCCCGCCGGCGACCACACAGCCGCCGGCAACGACTCAGCCACCGGTGACCCAGCAGGCACCGACACCGCCGAATCCGCCGCCGGTGCCGCCAATCCCGGCGATTCCCGACATTCCGCGCATCCCCGGGATCAGCCAACCCATCCCCGGGATACCGCCGGTCCCGGGGATCCCGGCTCCACGTCAGGTCGC
The DNA here is from genome assembly GCF_010731535.1 of Mycobacterium lacus. NCBI lineage: Bacteria > Bacillati > Actinomycetota > Actinomycetes > Mycobacteriales > Mycobacteriaceae > Mycobacterium > Mycobacterium lacus. Next base: position 2,424,353 of record NZ_AP022581.1, on the reverse strand, counting down.
GCTGGGATAGCTGACACCGGTGAGGCGCTCAGAAACCTCCCAAAGTCGTTGGCTGTCAGCCTCGTTACGGGCGTTTTTGGGCACCTTGGCCATCGCTACCCCGCCGCCGGCGGCCTCGAAGAAGCCGCGGGGCCCGTAGAAGGCGCCGCCCTCGGCGTGCGGTGTGGCGGCCGCGTACAGCGCGGGCAGAATTCCCTCGTCGATCTCCTGCCACAGGAACGGCGTGAAACGCCAGGACGCCTTGTACAACCGCTCCATCAGCGCGGGCTTTGCCCGGCCATGCGATGGTCCGGTGATCTGCAGGTTGGTCTTGGTCAAGCCGGGGTGCGCGGCATTGGACACGATTCCCCAGCCCGCCGCGCGGCTGCGGCGGTCCAACTCGCGGGCGAACATCAACACCGCCAGCTTCGACTGGCCGTAGGCCGCCATCGGGGCATACGACTTCTCGAACTGCAGGTCGTCGAAGTGGATTTTGCCGCTTTGGCGAGCCGCGAGGCTGCTCAGCGAGACCACCCGCGCGCCGTTGGCCGCGCGCAACAGCGGCAATACGTGCCCGGTCAGCGCGAAGTGCCCGAGATGGTTGCTGCCGAATTGCAATTCGAAGCCGTCAGCGGTGGTGTCGCGCTCCGGCGGCGTCATGACGCCGGCGTTGTTGATCAGGATGTCGATCGGCCGGCCCTCGGCGCTGAGCTGCTCGCCCAACGCGGCGACGGAGGCCAGTGACGACAAGTCGAGGGCCTTGATGGTCAGCTTGGCGTCGGGAACCGTGGCGCGGATTTCGTTGATCGCCGCCTCACCCTTGGCGCGATTGCGGATCGCCATGACGACGTCGGCGCCGGCCGCGGACAGCCGCCGGGCCAGCCCGAACCCCAGACCGCTGTTGGCTCCAGTGATGATCACCAGCTTCCCGGACAGATCAGGCACAGTGGCGACGAGATCGTTGGCCATGGGTATCACTCCTTTTTCGGTTGTTCGGACCCCGATGGGACCTAGTCTGCCCTTTTCCTCGCCGTCAGCGAATCCGGCATTCTGATCGTCATGGCTCGCATCCGCGGTTGGGTTGTGGCGTTGGCCGCGGGCGCGCTCCCCGCGCTGGCATTCCCCGCGCCTTCGTGGTGGTGGCTGGCGTGGTTCGGATTGGTTCCCTTGCTTTTGGTGGTGCGGGCCGCGCCGACCCCTTGGCAGGGCGCCATCCGGGGTTGGTGGGGCTTGAGCGCGTTCGTACTGACCACGCAGTACTGGCTGGTGACCAGCATCGGCCCGACGCTAGCGGCGCTGGCCATGGGACTGGGCGCGCTGTGGCTGCCGTGGGGGTGGCTCGCGCACCGGCTGCTGTCGGCGCCGGTCAGCGTCGGCCGCACGGCTGCCGCGGTGGTGGTTTTGCCCGGCGCGTGGGTGGCCGCCGAAGGCGTGCGGTCCCTGCCCTCGCTGGGCGGTCCATGGGCCTCGCTGGGCGCGTCGCAATGGAACCAGCCCGTCACGCTGGCCTCGGCCGCACTGGGCGGGGTGTGGTTGACGAGTTTTGTTCTGGCCGGGGCAAATACGGCGATCGCCGGCATGATCCTGCATCGCGACGCCGCCGGTCGACTCGTCGCGCTCGGCTGCGTGCTGGCCTGCGCGGGACTTGGCCCGGCCTGGTATCTGCTGGGTCCCACCCCTGCCGGCGATACGGCCGTGCGGGTGGCGCTGGTGCAGACCGGCGACATCGCCGACTCGGGGGCGCGCGAGGCGGCCGGCGAAGCACTCACCGCAACGCTCGCGGGCCAGCGGCCGGACTTGGTGGTGTGGGGCGAAAGCAGCGTGGGTCAAGACGTCGCCAGCCACCCGGAGGTGTTGGCCCGCCTTGCGGAGTTGTCCCGGCGGGTCGGTGCCGACCTGCTGGTAAACGTCGACGCGCTTGCGCCCGACGGGGGAATCTACAAGTCGGCGGCGCTCGTCGGCGAGCACGGAATCTTGGGCAGCTACCACAAGACACGGCTGGTGCCGTTCGGCGAATACGTGCCCCTGCGGCCGCTTTTGGGTTGGATTACCCGCCACAGCAAGGCCGCCGCCACCGACCGGCAGCGGGGTACCGGGCCGGTGGTGCTGCACGCGGGCTCGCTGGATATCGGACCGTTGGTCAGCTACGAGGCGACCTTCTCCGACCTGGCCCGCCGTGAGGTCGAGCTCGGCGCCGAGTTATTGGTGTATCAAAGTTCCACGTCGACGTTTCAAGGAAGTTGGGCGCAGCCGCAGTTGGCCAGCCAGCCCGCGGTGCATGCCGTCGAGGTGGGCCGCCCGGCGGTGCACGCCGGTTTATCCGGCGACAGCTCGGCGTACGACGCCCGGGGCCGCCGGTTGGCGTGGTGCCCATCGAAATTCCGGGGGGTGGTCGTGGTCAACGTGCCCTTGGGGTCGACCAGCACCCCGTACCAACGGCTTGGGGACTGGGTGCTGGTGACGGCGTTTGTGGTGCTGGGCGGCGCCGGCGCGGTTGCGGTGTTCCGTCGTCGTCGATTCGCCCGCGTGACAGACTGCGTGGATGAGTAGCGCACGGCTCGCCAAGCTTTCGCTGGCCGCCGCCATCGCGATAGTGGTGGTCTCGGTGGTCGGCTTCATCACCACAGTGGTGCTCAATGCATTTTTCCTGGACAAGTACAACGCCTACGGCGAAGTACCCATCCCGGGATCGGCCAGCCTGCAGTTACCGGCCGGCGAAGTCAGGGCCAGCCTGCACACCGTGATCATCGGTGGTCCCAACGGCGGCGGCCTGCCGGTACCGCCGCTCGGGGTTACGATCACCCCGCCTGACGGCGTGCCGCAACCGGTCGTGACGCAAAGCATCGGTAGCACAACGACGGTCAACAATGACGCGCATGTGCAGGTGTGGGTGGTTCGGATTCCCGCCGAGGGTACCTACCACATCACGACGGACGGCCAGGTCAGCGGATACATCAACCCGCGACTGGCGTTCGGCCACGGGAGTTCCTACGGCTACCTGGTGTGGGTGTTCGTTGCCTTGTTCGTTGTCGGCCTGATCGATTTGGCGTTGTCGATCTGGTGGATGGCTCGCCCGAGGCGGAAGGCGGCGTCGGCAATAGTGACCGAGCCGTACTTACCGGTGACACCGGGAGCGGCCCGTGAACCCACAGACGAAGGTGTTCGGCTGGAGCGGATCAAAACGCTTGCGGCGCTGCGGGATTCGGGGGCATTGACCGAAGCGGAGTTTCAGGCGGAGAAACGGCAGATCCTGGACGGGCGGTGACTGTCGCCCGCGGCGAGCGCGTGTTTGTGCACCGACATGCCGTTACGGCCGACATTTTGCGCGCGCTCGCGCGCGGCTTCAATGCCCTCGCGCCATGAACACCGCGCTCAGCTCCGGGGCATACCGGCACACCGATCCGGGGGAGTGGCGCGGGGTGTGCAGCGCCTGCAACTCCGTCCCCGCGACGCGCAACGTGTCTTCGTCGGAAACCGCACGAAAGTCCGTGCCCGGGTCCAGTTCGGGAGTCACCGTCACGTGATCGTTGTGGCCGTGCGTGCACACCATCGCGACCACATTGGGGCCATTGACGGCGGCCAGGATCGGGGCGGCGTCGTGGGCGGCGTCGAAAACCACGACGTCGGAGTCGTCGCCGACGAGCCCGATGTTGTTGTCGACTTCCCAACTGCCACCGTCGAGTTCGAAGGCGCCGTGGGTGATGATGCGCTCGATGGTGACCATCACAACATCACCACCGAGCGCAGCACCTTGCCGTCGTGCATCTTGTGGAACGCCTCCTCGACGCCGTCGAGCCCGATGCGCTCGGAGACGAACTTGTCCAGCGGCAGACGGCCCTGCAGGTAGAGGTCGATCAGGGTGGGGAAGTCGCGTTCGGGCAGGCAATCGCCGTACCACGAGGATTTCAGCGAGCCGCCGTGGGAGAAGAAGTCCACCAGCGGCATGTCCAGGCGCATCTCGGGTGTGGGGACGCCCACCAGCACAACGGTTCCGGCCAGGTCGCGGGCGTAGAAGGCCTGCTTGTAGGTTTCGGGCCGGCCGACGGCGTCGATCACTACGTCGGCGCCGAAGCCCCCGGTGAGGTGCTGGATGGTCTTGACGACGTCGCACTCGCGGGCGTTGACCGTGTGGGTGGCGCCAAACTGGCGGGCCCAGTCCAGTTTCGTGTTGTCGGTGTCGACCGCGATGATCCGCTTGGCGCCCACCAGCGCGGCTCCGGCGATCGCGGCATCGCCCACCCCGCCGCAGCCGATCACCGCGACGGTGTCGTCGCGGCCGACCGCGCCGGTATTGACCGCGGCCCCCAGGCCGGCCATCACCCCGCAGCCCAGCAGGCCGGCGACCGCCGGATCGGCGGCGGGATCGATCTTGGTGCACTGACCGGAGTGCACGAGCGTCTTGTCGGCAAACGCCCCGATGCCCAATGCCGGCGTCAGCTCGGTGCCGTCGGTCAGCGTCATCTTCTGCTCCGCGTTGAAGGTGTCGAAGCAGTAGCGCGGCCGGCCGCGTTTGCAGGCCCGGCACTGGCCGCACACGGCGCGCCAGTTCAGGATCACGAAATCGCCGGGCTCGACGGCGGTCACACCCGGCCCGACCGATTCGACAGTGCCCGCGGCCTCGTGGCCGAGCAGGAATGGATACTCGTCGGTGATGCCGCCCTCGCGGTAGGTCAGGTCGGTGTGGCACACCCCGCAGGCGATGACGTCGACGACGGCCTCGCCGGGGCCGGGGTCCGGGACGACGATGTCCACCAGATCGACGGGTTCGCCCCTTTGTCGTGAAATCACGCCGCGCACTGTCTGGCTCATGGCGTCCAACCTACTGTTGGCATCGAGCCTGCGTCAGTGGCACCGAACCTGCACCGAGATCGCCCATCCCGGCGAATTGGCAGCCCTGTACGCAGGCTCGGCGGTCGAAAGGCCCGGTGTAGCGTCGGCGAGCATGAGCGGAGCACCCGAAACCACCGCCGAAACCACTGAGGCATTCACCGAGCGGGTTATTGCGGCCATCGACGGCGCCAGCCTGGCGATCCTGGTGAGCGTCGGACATCAGACCGGCCTGCTGGACACGATGGCCGGGCTACCGCCGTCGACCAGCACCGAGATCGCCGACGCGGCGGGCCTCAACGAACGCTACGTGCGGGAATGGCTGGGCGGGATGACCACCGGGCAGGTCGTCGACTACGACGCCGCGCGCGAGACCTACTCGCTGCCCGCCCATCGTGCGGCCGTGCTGACCCGCGCGGCCGGGGCGGACAACCTCGCAGTGGTGGCCCAGTTCATTCCGCTGCTCAGCGAGGTGGAACAGAAGATCATCGGCTGTTTTCGTGCCGGTGGCGGGCTGCCCTACAGCGAATTTCCCCGCTTCCACGCGCTGATGGCCGAGATGAGTGGCGTGGTGTTCGATGACGCGCTCATTGATGTGGTGCTGCCGTTGGTCGACGGCCTGCCCGAGCTTTTGCGGTCGGGCGCCGACGTGGCCGACTTCGGTTGCGGCAGCGGTCATGCGATCAACCTGATGGCGCGGGAGTTCCCGGCGAGCCGGTTCACCGGCATCGACTTTTCCGACGAGGCCATCGCGACCGGAACCGAGGAGGCGGCCCGCCTCGGGCTGACGAACGCGACCTTCGAGAGCCACAACCTGACCGAGCTGGGCAAAGTCGCGACCTTTGACGTCATCACCGCGTTCGACGCCATCCACGATCAGGCGCAGCCGGCGCGCGTGCTGGAGAACATCTATCGCGCCTTGCGACCCGGCGGCGTGCTGCTGATGGTCGACATCAAGGCGTCGAGCCGACTGGAAGACAACGTCGGCGTCCCGATGAGCACCTATCTCTACACGACTTCGATGATGCACTGCATGACAGTGTCACTGGCCCTGGACGGTGCCGGTCTGGGAACGGTGTGGGGCCGGCAGCTGGCCACCTCGATGCTCGCCGACGCCGGGTTCGACGACGTGGTGGTGGCCGAGATCGAGTCGGACCCGATCAACAACTACTACATCGCCAGGAAGTGACGCGCCCGACCCGATGGCCGCCTTCGACGCTCTTGACCCCCTCGCCGATTGGCCGGTGGCCAATGTCGCCGCCGCGGTGATTGGACCCACCGGAGTGCTGGCCACCCATGGTGACACCGCCCGGGAGTTCGTGCTGGCCTCCGTGACCAAGCCGCTGGTGGCCCGCGCCGTGCAGATCGCCATCGAGGAAGGGGTCGTCGATCTTGACACCGCGGCCGGTCCGCCTGGCTCGACGATCCGTCACCTGCTGGCGCATGCTTCGGGCCTGGCGATGCACTCGGAGCACGTGCTGGCCCGGCCCGGCACCCGCCGGATGTACTCGAACTACGGGTTTACCGTGCTGGCCGAGACCCTGCAGCAGGAATCGGGAATCGAGTTCGACCGCTATGTAGCCGAGGCGGTGTTTGGGCCGCTGGGTATGGCGGCAACGCGACTGGACGGTGGCACCTGGGCGGCCGGGTTCGGCGCAACGTCGACGGTCGCGGACCTCGCGGTTTTCGCCGGTGACCTGCTGCGCCCGTCGGCGGTCTCGGCTCAGATGCACGCCGACGCGACGGCCGTGCAATTCCCCGGCCTGGACGGTGTGTTGCCCGGATACGGCGTCCAGCGGCCCAACGATTGGGGATTGGGCTTCGAGATCAGGGATTCGAAATCGCCGCACTGGACGGGCACCCGCAACTCGGCGCGGACATACGGCCATTTCGGCCAATCGGGCGGTTTCATCTGGGCCGATCCCGAGGCGGATCTGGCGCTGGTGGTCCTCACGGACCGCGATTTCGGTGAGTGGGCGGTGGACACCTGGCCGGTGCTATCCGACGCGGTGCTCGCCGAGAAAAATGCACACTAGCGCAACAGGGGTCTCACAAGGCACAATAGACACGCACGACACACAACTTGATGCGAGCGTCCTGCTTATCGGATTCACCAGGTCGTTGGGGAAGACGTCCCTCGTGGAACCGAAGGAGCAGCAGATGCGCGCGTCGAACCAATTTGCCGACGTGACGACCGGCGTGGTGTATGTCCACGCGTCGCCCGCGGCGGTGTGCCCGCATGTCGAGTGGGCGTTGTCGTCGACCCTGCAGGCCAAGGCGAACTTGGTATGGACGCCGCAACCGGCCATGCCCGGTCAGTTGCGCGCGGTCACCAACTGGGTCGGACCGGTGGGCACCGGCGCCCGGCTGGCCAACGCGCTGCGCTCCTGGTCGGTGCTGCGGTTCGAGGTCACCGAGGATCCCAGCCCAGGAGTGGACGGCCAACGGTTCAGCCACACCCCGCAGCTGGGCCTGTGGAGCGGCGCTATGAGCGCCAACGGCGACATCATGGTCGGGGAGATGCGGCTGCGGGCGATGATGGCCCAAGGGGCCGACACATTGGCCGCCGAGCTGGACTCGGTGCTGGGGACGGCGTGGGACGAGGCGCTCGAGGTCTATCGCGACGGCGGCGACGCCGGTGAAGTGACCTGGCTCAGCCGGGGTGTTGGCTAGTCTGCGCGCCATAGCCGGGACAGTTCACCGACGACTACATTTCCATCACGCCACAGGCACATTTCCGTCACGCCACAGGTACTTTTTCATCACGACACCAATACTTTTCCGTCACAACATAAGTCGAAGACGTACGTCGACCAACGAACTCGACAACGCGACCGAACGCATACCGACTCACCTATTCGTCGGCCGAAATCCATTGCTCACCACTGTGATCGGGCCGGCTAGGCGCCGGGCACGATCCGGCTAACTCAACTACCTACCAGTGCAAGTGATTTCACGACCAACATAGATCAGGGTACCGAGCCGCGGCAATCACGTTGGCACTCAACCGGATCGAGTGCCACGCAGTCTTGTCCGCGTCGGGCGCGACCTTCGAAACCGCGAAGGTGGTCGAACCCCGCGACGAGGCCGATTGGGACCTTCGAACCCAAAGATCGGTATTGACAACCGCTCTGACGACCCGGCAAACTTCGCTCCACGTTTCACCCGTTAGGTTGCACACCCCGAACTCAATACCGCCCTTTCCAGGTGACGCCACCAAACCGTTATCGGGGCTCGCGACTCCGAACATCAACCGCGTATGTCAACCACTTTCGCTAGTGGATGCATGAGGAGAATCCATGGGTTACGCCAGGCGTATCAGCCAGGTTGGGGCGCTAGCGGTTGTCATGGTGATGGCGACAACGCACGCGATCGGCTATGGCGCACCGACGGATCCGGGCTCCTCGACCGGCGATCCGTGGGCGGACGTGTCCCCGTCGCCGGGTGGGCCTGACACCGCGCCGGCGGCGATGCCCGCCGCGGGCCTGCCGGGGGCCAGCGCGCAGCCGGTCGACCCCGGCAGCATCCCAGACGACTTGCTCAATGCCGTGATCGACTTTCTGGCGTCGGTGCGCAACGGGCTGGTGCCCATCATCGAAAACCGCACCCCCGTCGCGACCCCGCAACAGGTCAGCGTCCCCCAGGGCGGCACCGTCGGCCCGGTTCCGTTCAACGCCTTTGACCCGGACGGCAACAGGATGACCTTCGCGGTGCGCCAGCGCGGCACACCCGGTGGACCCCAGCACGGCGTGGTGTCGATCGACCAACGGACCGCCAGCTTCACCTATACGGCCGATCCGGCCTTCGTCGGCAGCGACACCTTCACCGTCGCCGTCAGCGATGACACCAGCCTCCACGTGCACGGCTTGGCGGGATACTTGGGGCCGTTTCATGGGCACGACGATGTCGCCACCGTCACCGTCTTCGTCGGTGCGACGCCGACCACGACGATCAGCGGTGACTTCAGCATGTTGACGTACAACATCGCCGGGTTGCCCTTCCCACTGTCCAGCGCGATTCTCCCGCGCTTCTTGTACACCAAGCAGATCGGGCAGCGGCTCAACAATTACTACGTCGCCAACGTCCAGGAGGACTTCGCCTACCACGATTTCCTCATCAAGAAATCCAAGATGCCGAGCCAAACACCGCCCGAGCCGCCCACCTTGCTGTGGCCCATCGGTGTGCCCTTCTCCGACGGGCTCAACACCCTCTCGGAGTTCAAGGTGAAGAGGCTCGACCGGCAGACCTGGTGGGAGTGCAGCGCCGACAACTGCCTCACCCCGAAAGGCTTCAGCTACAGCCAGCTGCAGCTTCCGGGGGGTGAAACGATCGACCTCTACAACTTGCACACGAACACCGGCGGTGGGGTGTTCACCAAGTCCAACCTTGGGCAGATCGCCAACTACATCCTGCAGAACTCCGCCGGCCGCGCGGTCATCGTCACGGGTGACTTCAACGCCCGGTACTCGGAACCCGGGGGCATCGTCACCGATTTTGCCAATGCCACCGGACTCACCGACGCCTGGGTGCAGTTGGAGTACGGCGGCGTCACACCGCTCAATGCGCCCACGTGCATGGTGGGCAACCAGTGCGAGCTGCTCGACAAGATCTTTTATCGCAGCGGCCAGGGAGTGACGTTGCAGGCGACCGACTACTCCAACGAGGCGCCGAAGTTCTTCAATTCCAAGGGGGAGCCGCTGTCGGATCACAGCCCCCCGATGGTCGCGTTCCACTACGTGGCCGACAACGTGGGGCCCTGAGGGATGCAGCCGCCAAGGCGGCAAGCGCGGCCCCGCGAAAACCGGACATCAACGTTGGGGACGCAAAATCTGCAGCGCCGCTGGGACCGCGGAGATCTCGGCGGGCAGTGGGCACGCGAAGTCGCCGTCGGCGTAGACGTTGATGCCGGGGCACTCGACGTGGATTGATGTGGCGCGCGCCGTGCTCACCTCGTCAAGCTCGACATGGGCGCCTTGGAAAATGGTAGGGAACAAGCGGACCAGCTTGGTCCGGGAATCCGATTGCGCCATGGTGATGTCGAGCAGGCCATCGGCGTGATTGGCGTTCGGACAGATCAGCAGCCCGCCTCCATAGCTGCGGGTATTGCCGAAGGCCACCAGCGTGAGATCGGCGTCGATCTCCCGGGTTTCGTCGAGGACCAACCGAAACGGCAATAGCCGTAGCTGCGACAGCTCCGCGAGCATCGCGAGGTAGTAGCGCGACCGCCCGTGCGGCCAGCGCATCCGATTGGCCCGATCGGTCACCAGGGAATCGAATCCGGTTGCCGCCACCGTGCCGAACCACTTGTTGACACCCTTGTCATCGCGGATCCGGCCCAGGTCAATGGTTTCCGTCCAGCCATCGATGACGATGTCCGCAGCAGCCTCGGGATCCTTTGTGGGAATACCGAATTCGCGAGCATGATCGTTCCCGGTTCCCGCCGGGATGATGCCCAGCGGTACGTCGGTGCCCGCCAGCACTTGCAGCGCGTTGGAGATCACGCCGTCGCCGCCGGTGACCACGACTGCGTCGGTGCCCTTCTCGAGTGCCGCGGCGACGAGATGGCGCGCGTCTTCGGCGTCGTCGCCGATGATTTCGACGACCTCTACGCCTCGACGGTGCAGCCGGGCGATCGCGAGGTGTGCGGCCCGGACCGCGGCGCCGTGCCCCGAGACGGGATTGGTCAGCGCGGTCACCTTGCCGATGTCGCGCCGGCGTAGTTGCCCGGCCGTGAAGTCCAGGGGGTCGTGCGGCATCACGGAATCAGCTTGCCGGGATTGAGGATTCCGGCGGGATCCAGCGTCGCCTTGACCGCACGCAACAGCTGCACGCCCAGATCGCCCACCTCGTCGCGCATCCAGGGCCGGTGGTCAGCGCCGACCGCGTGGTGGTGGGTGATGGTGCCGCCGGTGGCCATGATCGCGTCCGACGCGGCCTTCTTGGCGGCAAACCACTGATCGATCGGATTGCCGCGCTGCCCGGCGACCACAGTGAAGTACAGCGACGCGCCGGAGGGATAGACGTGCGAGACGTGGCACATCACCAGCGCCGGTGTGCCCGATTCGGCCAGCGAGGCGGTGAGCGCCTCGGTGACGGCGGCCTTGAGTGCGGGAACGTTGGACCAGTCGGTGGCGGTCTCCAGCGTCTCGCAGAGGGCACCCGCGGCCAGCAGGGAGTCACGCAGGTACGGCGCGGCGAACCGGCCCCGCTCCCAGGCCTGCGCCGGCCCTTCGCCAAGTGACTTGCCGCCGTGGGCGGCTAACAGCGCCCGCGTCTCGGCGTGGCGGCTCTCGGCGTGCTCCCTGGTGCCCTCGAACAAGGTGATCCCCAGGCAGCCGCCGGTGATCTGGCTTTCCCCGATCGCCTCGGTGGTGGCGAGGTTGACTCCGGTCTCGGCCTCATCGGAAAGCCGTATGACGGTGGGTCCCGTGCCGGTTTGGGTGACGGCGCGCAGGGCCGTGACCCCGGTGGCAAAGTCGGGGAACGACCACGCCTCATACCGGGTCGTCTCGGGCACCCGGTGCACCCGCAGCCGCACTCTCGTGATGACTCCGAAGGCTCCTTCCGAGCCGATGGCCAGCTGGCGCAGGTCCGGGCCCGCGGCCGACGCGGCCACCCGGCCCAGATCCAGCACGCCGACCGGAGTGATCATCCGGAGCCCGAGAATCATGTCGTTGAAGCGGCCGTAGCCCGCCGAGTCCTGGCCCGACGACCGAGTCGCGGCAAACCCGCCGATGGTGGCGTACTCGAAGCTCTGCGGGAAGTGGCCGAGCGAGAAGCCGTGCTCGCCGAGCAGCCGTTCGGCCTCCGGGCCGGTGACGCCGGCCCCCAACTCGGCGATGCCGGATACCTCGTCGAGGAAATGGAGTTGATTGAAGCGCCGCAAATCCAGCGACACGACGGCGCCGAACCGACCGCGGGTGGGATCGAGCCCACCGGTGACGTTGGTGCCGCCGCCGAACGGGACGATGGCGATGCCGTGATCGGAGCAGTAGCGCAGGATCGCGGCCACGGCGTCCTCGCCGCCGGGGCCGCCGGGCAGCAACACCGCGTCGGGCGCATCCTGGACTCCGCGATCCTTGCGCCGCAGCATGTCGGGGGTCGACTTGCCGCCGGCGTGCAGCAGCCGGTCGCGGTCGGCGGTGCGGCAGAACTCGGCGCCCACGATCTTGGCCAGCGCGTGTTGATCCGCCTGGGACAAGGCGCACGGGCGCAGCCGCACCTGGTCGGGTTCGAGTTCGGTCTCGGTCGAGTCTTCCAGGCCTACAACCTGCTTCAGCAAAGCCCGGACGCCCTCGGACAGTGGCTTGGCCGCGGCGGGATCCCCCCACGCGTTCCATTTCATCGGCGGAAGGAGTTCGTCAAGATGCGTCATGCGTTACAGTATTACACATGCTGTCAATGAGTAATGCCACTGCGGATACCCGGGACCGCATACTTCAGGCGGCCGCGAGCTGTGTGGTCGATTTCGGCGTGGACCGGGTGACCCTCGCCGAGATAGCACGGCGCGCGGGCGTAAGCCGCCCGACGGTATACCGCCGCTGGCCGGATACGCGGTCAATCATGTCGGCGCTGCTGACCAACCACATCACCGACGTGATGCGTGAGGTGCCGGTCGACGGGGACGACCGGGAAGCGTTGGTCAAGCAAGTCGTGGCGGTGGCCGACCGACTGCGCCGCGACGAATTGATCATGTCGGTGATGCATTCGGAGCTGGCCAGGGTTTACATCACCGAACGCCTCGGTGCCAGCCAGCAGTTCCTGATAGCGGGGCTGGCGGCACGCCTGCGCGTGGCACAACGAACGGGCAGCGTTCGCGCCGGCGACCCCCGTCGACTCGCGACCATGGTGCTGCTGATCGCCCAGTCGACCATTCAGTCCGCCGACATCGTCGCACCGATCCTCGATGCCGAAGCGCTGGCCGCCGAACTCACCTACTCACTGAACGGATACCTGTCCTGATGACCAACTCGACCGCGCTCAACGCGGCGCGCCGCGACGCGGACCTTGCCGCACTCGCGGACGGGGAGCCGCTCGACGTCATCGTCATCGGCGGCGGAATCACCGGCGTCGGCATCGCCTTGGACGCCGCGTCCCGAGGCCTGCGGGTGGCCCTGGTGGAAAAGCACGATCTGGCGTTCGGCACCAGCCGGTGGAGTTCCAAGCTGGTGCATGGTGGCCTGCGCTACCTTGCGACCGGCAACGTGGGGATCGCCCGGCGCAGCGCCGTCGAACGCGGAATCCTGATGACGCGCAACGCCCCGCACCTGGTTCATGCGATGCCGCAGCTGGTTCCGCTGTTGCCGTCGATGGGTCGCGCAAAGCACGCGTTAGTGCGCGCCGGATTTCTGGCGGGCGACGCGTTACGCATGCTGGCCGGAACGCCATCGTCGACGCTGCCCAGGTCGCGCCGAGTTCCGCCGCGGCGCGTCGTGGAGATGGCTCCTACCGTGCGACGGGGCGGGCTTCGGGGTGGATTGCTGGCCTACGACGGGCAGTTGATCGATGACGCCCGGCTAGTCACCGCGGTCGCGCGCACCGCGGCGCAGCACGGCGCCCGGGTCCTTACCTACGTGGCGGCGTCCGAGGCCACCGGCACCTCGGTGCGGCTGACCGACCGGCGCACGCGACAGTCGTTCGACGTGTCGGCGCGGGCCGTCATCAACGCGGCGGGGGTCTGGGGCGGCGAGATTGACCCCGCGTTGAAGTTGCGGCCCAGCCGCGGAACCCACCTCGTCTTCGACGCCAGCGTGTTCGGCAATCCGACTGCGGCGCTGACCATTCCGATTCCCGGTGAGCTAAACCGCTTCGTGTTCGCCATGCCCGAGCAGCTGGGCCGGGTCTACCTTGGGCTGACCGACGAAGACGCCCCCGGCCCGATACCCGATGTGCCACAACCGACTTCGGAGGAAATCACGTTCCTGCTGGACACGGTGAACACCGCGCTGGGGACGACGGTGACGGCCACGGATGTCATCGGTGCTTACGCCGGCCTGCGGCCGCTTATCGACACCGGCGAAGGCCGCACCGCCGATGTCTCGCGCGACCACGCCGTCTTCGAGTCGCCGTCTGGCGTGATCAGCGTGGTCGGCGGCAAACTGACCGAATACCGCTACATGGCTGAGGATGTGCTGAATCGCGCCATCCGCCTGCGACACCTGGGGGCCGCCGAATGCCGGACTCGTAACCTGCCGCTGATCGGCGCACCGGCGAACCCCGGCCCGGTCGCGGGAACCGCGGGCGGTGTGCCGGCGTCGCTGGTCGCGCGCTTTGGCGCCGAGGCGGCCAACGTCGTCGTCGCCGCCACGTGTGCGCGGCCCACCGAACCGGTCGCCGACGGCATCGACGTGACTCGCGCGGAGTTCGAATTCGCAGTGACCCACGAGGGCGCGCTGGATGTCGGCGACATCCTAGATCGGCGGACCCGGATCGGTCTTGTGCCGCGCGACCGGGAGCGGGTTGTCGGTGTGGCGGAGGAGTTCCTTGCCGGAGTGGGGTAGTTCTTGGCGAGCAGACGCAGAATCGCACGCGCGAGGTCCGCGCAGTGCGATTCTGCGTCTGCTCGCCAAGGTCAGCTGGCCATACGTGGGCGGGCCAGGTGGCTCCCGATTCGTTTCGCGAGCCGGTCGGGTTCGCGCCTCACGTCGTGGACGACTATTGGAATGATCGTCCACCCAAGCTCTTGGATTTTGCCCCACCGCGTTTTGTCACGCAGCATCTCGTCCCGCCCCGCGTGCCAGTCGATACTTTCGTATTCGGCTGCCACGTAGGCCTCAGGCCACGCGAAGTCGACGCGCCACAGCTCGCCGTCGGGGCCATGGATCGGGTACTGGAGCTCTGGCAGAGGCAGGCGGTGGTCGATCATGACGAGGCGCGCTTCGCTTTCCATGGCCGACTCGGCGCGCCCGTCGGCGAAGGGCAAGAGCTCGCGCACTGCGACGATGCCTCGTCGTCCTCGCTGCTCCGCAACGGCGGTTTCAATGTCATTGTGGGTACAGCGCATTGAACGCAGTGCGGCGTCGAGCGTTGCCAGTGCTCGCGGACGGTGCAACTGCCTTGCGACCTCCACGGCGGTCCAGGCCGGTGCGGTTGCGAGACGCCCTGATATCCGCTGCAGGCGAGCACCAATGCGTTGGTGGACCATCAGACCCACCGTGGGGCGCATCCGTACGCCAGGATCTAGCACGTGAACGGCGGTGGTGTTCTCGGTGTCAAATCCGTACAACGTGGCAGCCGTGCCCATGCACGCTACGGCATGTCGGCCCATAAAGATGTCGAGCGCTGCCAAGCGGCCCAACAGATTTGGTTCCTGGGCGGCGTAGACGCCATGCCAGACGCGAACGAGGGCGCCACATTTCACTTGGACGTCGAGCTGTTGACGGGTCATGACTGTCAGCAATTGCGCGGTGGTGGCAAATCCGCCGGCCTGCCGCAGGAGCTCTGTCACATCGGGGTGCACCGCGAAAGCATGCGAGAAGCGCGTCGCATTGGCCAGCCACCGCTGGGGATAACTGGCGAGCAGACGCAGAATCGCACGCGCGGGGTCCGCGCAGTGCGATTCTGCGTCTGCTCGCGGTATTAGAGCGGGATGTTTTTGTGGCGGCCGCGGCGTGCCGGGGCCTGGGCCAGCGCCTCGGTGAGCTTGCTGCGGGTGTGCGCCGGGTCGATCTTTTCGTCGACCACGCCGATGTCGATGGCGCTGTCCACACCGCCGGCGATCCGCTCATGCTCGGCGGCCAGCTCGTCATGCAGCGCCTCGCGCTCGTGATCCGGGGCGGCGGCCAGCTTGCGCTTGTGCAGGATGCCGACGGCCGCCTTGGCGCCCATGACCGCGACCTCGGCGTCCGGCCAGGCGAACACCTTGGTCGCGTTCAACGAGCGGGAGTTCATCGCAATGTAGGCCCCGCCATAGGTCTTTCGGGTGACCAGCGTGACGCGCGGAACGGTGCACTCGCCGAACGCGTGCAACAGCTTGGCGCCGCGGCGCACCACGCCGCCCCACTCCTGGTCCACACCGGGCAGATAGCCAGGGACGTCGACGACGACCACCAGCGGTATCCCGAATGCGTCGCAAAGGCGCACGAAACGCGCTGCCTTCTCGGCACTTTCGGAGTTCAAGCAACCGCCCAGACGCAGCGGGTTGTTCGCCAACACGCCGACCGTGCGGCCGGACAGCCGGCCCAGACCGACCACCATCGACGGCGCCCAATTGGCCTGGAACTCGTCGAACGGTGTGTCGGAGTCGAGGATCGCGGTCACGATCGGATGCACGTCGTAGGCCCGGCGCGAAGACTCGGGCAACAGCGCGTGGATATCGGTGTCACCGGCCTCGGCCTTGCTGCGGTCGAAATGCCCTTGCTGGCAGAACAATCCGACCAGCCGGCGGCCGCGTTCGTAGGCGTCGAGTTCGTCGTCGGCGACGATATGGCACACCCCGGATTTCTTGTGGTGGGTCTCCGGACCACCGAGCGACGCCATGTCGACGTCCTCGCCGGTGACGCTGCGCACCACGTCGGGCCCGGTGACGAACACCCGGCTTTCCGGCGCCATCACGACGACGTCGGTCAGCGCCGGCCCATAGGCGGCGCCGCCGGCGGCGAAGCCGACGACCACCGAGATCTGCGGGATGTAACCGGACGCGCGAATCATGGCCTCGAACACCAGGCCGACCGCATGCAGCGCGCGCACGCCTTCGGCGAGCCGGGCCCCACCCGAGTGCCAGATGCCCACGATCGGGCTCTGCTCCTCGATCGCGGTGTCGTAGGCATTGACGATGTGCGTGCAGCCCTCGATGCCCATCGCGCCGCCCATCACGGTGCCGTCCGTGCAGAACGCGATGGTGCGCACACCGTTCACGGTGCCGGCCGCGGCAAGCACGCCGGAGCGGTCACGCTCGTGCAGCAGTTCGACGCTGTCGTTGTCGAAGAAGTTGCACAGCCGCAACAGCGGATCGCGGGGGTCGAGCGACTCGCCAACCGCCTCGGGGGCCATGATCGTCATCGCAGGTCTCCTGTGTTCCGAGTGGTGCTCGGGCCTAGTAACGCCCAAAGGCGATCGCCACGTTGTGACCGCCGAATCCGAACGAGTTGTTGACCGCATACCGGTAGTTACCCGGCCGCGGCTTCCCGGCCACCACATCCAGGTCGATCTCTGGATCGAGGTTGACCAGATTCAGTGTCGGGGGGATTATCTGATCCCGCAACGCGAGCACCGTCAAGATCGATTCCACCGCGCCGACCGCACCGACCGAATGGCCGAGGGCGGACTTGGGCGCGTATACCGCCGGCCTATTGCTGCCGAGGGCGTTGTTGATCGCCCTGCCCTCGGCCAGGTCGCCGACCTGGGTGCCGGTGGCATGGGCGTTGACGTGGTCGATGTCGCTGGGAACCAGGCCCGCCAGCTGCACCGCCCGCGTGATCGCGTGCCCGGCGCGTTCCCCGTTGGGGTCCGGTGCCACCATGTGATAGCCGTCCGAGGTGATGCTGGCCCCCATGATGCGAGCCAGGATGTTGGCGCCGCGTGCCTTGGCGTGCTCCTCGGTCTCGATCACCATCAAAGCGCCGGCCTCACCGAAGACGAAGCCGTCGCGGTCCCTGTCGAACGGGCGACAGGCACCGGCGGGATCGTCGTTGTTGGTGGACATCACGATGCGCATGTTGGCGAACCCGGCGATGGGTACCGCCTCGATCCTGGTTTCCACGCCACCGCAGATCGCGATGTCGGCCTCACCGAGCACGATCTGCTGCCACGCGCGGGCGATCGCTTCGGAACCAGACGCGCACGCCGACACCGGCGTCATCACCCCGGCCTTGGCATGGCGTTCCAGGCCGACGGCCGCGGCGGCACCATTGGGCATGTACTTCTGCACGGCCAGCGGAGAGATCGCCCTGAAGCCGCGAGCGCGCATGTCGTCGTAACCGAATACGAGCTCTTCGGCCGAGCCCAGCCCGGTGCCGATGGACACCGCCAGCCGGTTGGTGTCGACCTCCGGCGATCCGGTGTTCTCCCATACCCGGCGGCCCAATATGGTGGACATTCTCTGCAGGTATGCCGTCCGACGCAGCTCGACCCGCGTCAGCTGATGGTCGAATTCCTCCAGCAGGTGCCCGCCGATGCGGACCGGTAGGTCGAACTCCTCGACGAACGGGTCGTCGAGGGTGCGAATTCCACTTTGGCTGTCCAGCAACAACTTCCAGGTGGTCTCCGCGTCGGTCGCGAGTGCGGTGGTCATGGCGATACCGGTGACCACCACATTGGGCAGGGCCTTCCCTGTAACCAGCTCCGTCATGGGTCTAGCGAACGTTCCTTCCGTATCTGTCCGGCTCCTCCTCGGGCCGCGTGCGGCCCGCATCGTCGCCGGACGCCGTGTTCAGTAGCGCCCGAAGGCGAGCGCCACATTGTGGCCGCCGAACCCGAACGAGTTGTTGATCGCGTAACGGTAATCGCCGTAGCGGGGTTCACCCGCGACAACATCGAGGTCGATCTCGGGATCCGGGGTCTCGTAGTTCAGCGTGGGCGGAATGACGCCGTCGCGAAGCGTCAGCACCGTGAGCACGGATTCGAGGGCACCGACCGCGCCGATGGAGTGGCCCAGCGCCGACTTCGGGGCATACACCGCCGCCCGCTCACAACCGGCGACCCGGATGGCATTGGCCTCCGCGGTGTCGCCGATCGGTGTCGCCGTCCCGTGCGCGTTGACGTGGTCGATGTCCGCCGGCGACAGGCCCGCCAGCTCCAGCGCCCGTGTCATCGCCCTGCCGGCACGCACGCCGTCCGCCGCAGGCGCCACCATGTGGAAGGCGTCCGAGGTGATCCCGGCACCCAGCAATCTGGCCAGCGGCTGGGCGCCGCGGGCCTTCGCGTGCTCCTCGGTCTCGATGAGCATGAGCGCCCCGGCCTCGCCGAACACGAAGCCGTCGCGGTCTTTGTCGAACGGCCGCGACGCACGCTCGGGCTCGTCATTGCGGGTCGACATGGCCCGCATCATGGAGAACGCCGCAATGGGTAGCGCCTCGATGGGTCCTTCGACACCGCCGCAGACGGCGACGTCCGCATCACCCATGACGATCTGACGCCAAGCGTGAGCGATCGCCTCCGAGCCCGACGAGCAGGCCGACACCGGGGTCATCACCCCGGCCCGGGCGCCGAGTTGCAGCCCGACGGTCGCCGCGGCGCCGTTGGGCATGATCATTTGAACGGCAAGCGGGGACACCTTGCGGGGCCCGCCCTGGTTCATCAGGTCGTAGCTCTCCACGATCCGCTCGGCGCCGCCCAGACCGGTGCCGACGACGACGGCGAATCGGTCCGGATCGACCTCCGGGGTGCCTGCGGTTTCCCACAGCTGACCGCTCAACAATTTGCCCATGCGCTGGACATACGACATCCGCCGCATGTCCAGCCGGCCCATGTGGCTATCGATCGGTTCCTTGAGGTGGCCGCCGATCTTGACCGGTAGGTCCCATTTGGTGACGAACTCGTCTTCAAGGACGTGGATGCCGCTCTCGCCGGCCAACAGACCCTTCCACGTGCTCTCGATGTCCGGCGAGATCGACGTCGTCGCTGTGACGGCGGTCACCACAACGCTGGGGTAACCGCCATTAGCAGTGGAAGGCTTAGTCACTTGCTGTCCGCTTCCAGCCTTGCCTGAACTTTTTCGACGGCCTCGGGGTTCTCCGACTCGATCTTGGCGCGCAGCGCCTGAGCGGCCTCGGGGTTCTCTTCCTCAAGCTTCTGGATGTAAGCGACAACGTCACCGACGGTGCGCAGACCGGCCAGGTCCTCGTCGGGGATCTTGACGCCGTACTTGTCCTCGGTCTGCACCGCGATCTCGACCATCGACAGCGAGTCGATGTCCAGGTCGTCGACGAACGACTTCTCCGGGGTGACCTCGGACGGCTCGATACCGGTGACCTCTTCGATGATCTCGGCAATACCGGCGATGATTTCTTCCTGAGTTACGGCCACAGCCTTGCTTCCCTTCGTAATGTGTTGTGGGTAAATCGAATTGACGTGCTCTTGGAGCGGTGTGTGGTTGTACTGGCCAAAGCTGGTGTTACAGGTTTGCCAACTCGTCCAGGTCTGCGGGCGACTTGACGGCATGCGTCGGAACCCCCCGAAGTTCACGTTTGGCGATACCGGTGAGGGCGCCCGCCGGGGGGAACTCCACGATCGCCGTGACATTGTGCTCGCTGTGCTCACGGATGTACGCGGTGCACAGGTCCCAGCGCACCGGCTGCGTGAGCTGAGAGACCAAGGCGTCCATCGCCGCGGTCGCGGAGGCAACCGGCTTCCCGTCGCGGTTGGACAATAGCGTGGCCGTCGGCTCGTTGATGGCGATGCGTGCCGCCGCTGCGGCGTAGCCGTCGAGAGCCGAAGCCATGAAACTGGTGTGGAACGCTCCGGCCACACCCAGCGGGCGCACCCGAGCCCTGGCGGGCGGGTCCTCGGCGAGCTTCTCCAGCGCGGTCAGCAGGCCGGCGGCGACGATCTGGCCAGCGGCGTTGCGGTTGGCAGGGACCAAGTCGAGTTGCTCCAGGCGGCCCAGCACCTCGGCCTCGTCACCGCCGAGCACCGCGGACATGCCGGTGGGCTCGATGGCGCACGCTTTGGCCATCTCCGCGCCGCGGGTGGCAGCCAGCGCAACGGCGTCGTCTTCGGCCATGACGCCGGCGATCGCGTATGCCGCGATCTCGCCGACGGAGTGACCGGCCACGACGAATGGCCCCGCCGTCAGCAGCCCACGCTTGGTCAGCTCCCGGTGAGCGAGCAGGGTGGCCGCGACGATCAACGGCTGGGCGATCGCGGTGTCGGTGATCTCCTCGGTCGACGCGGTGGTGCCCAACCGCGCCAGATCCAGGCCGCTGGCCTCGGACCAGGACGCGATCTGGTCTGCCGCGCCCGGCAGTTCCAGCCACGGCGACAGCATTCCTTCGGTCTGCGAACCCTGTCCGGGTGCGAGCAACGCAATCACGTGTCTAAGAGAACACTGTGAAGACGGTTTTGCGGGGTGTAACAGATTATGAACCTCGTCTTAGGTTTTTGTGTACACCCTACAAAACAGGCCCGTAAGCTACACGTTTGAGATCGTCCCGCGATCTGTTGCTTAGATCACTGCGCGCCCAGGTGCGGTCGGATACCGCCCCTTACCGCGGCGGGCAGCGGGGCGATGGCGTTGCTACCGACGCTGGTGTGAACCGTCGGGTAGTTCAGTTGGCCCACCGTGGACGCCACCCGAAGGACGTAGGCGTCACGCGGCTGGGTGGGATCGCGGCCGGTGAAGTCGGTGATGCGCTTGAGCCGATATCGAACCGTGTTTGGATGAACGAACAACTTCCTGGCACAGGCCTCAATCGCGCCGCCACAGTCTAGATAAGCATCGAGTGTCTCGGTGAGCGTCGGTCCGGCATCGGCCAATGGCCGCATCACGTCGGTGTGCAGCGCCACGATCGCCGACGCATCACCCATCAGTGCGCGTTCCGGCAGCAGCTCCCTGGCCAGTACGGGCCGTGGCGCCCCGCTCCACCCGGCGACGGCGTTCATCCCGGAAATCGCCTCGCTGGCGCTGTGGCAGGCCGCGGTGAGCATCGGCGAGGTCGGTCCGATGACCACCGGGCCGTCGGAGAAGGCCTCAAGGATGTCCTGCAGGAATTTGTCCGTCGGCGACAACTGACCGGACACGATGGCCACCAACCAGGTGCCGTGCACGTCGGTCAGTGCCGCGCGGCCGTGGCGAGCGGCGATATCGCGGACGTCCTGGCTGGCCCGTTCGCTGTCGACCTCGTTGTTCGAGCCGTCCCGGCCGGGTGCCGGGGTGCCCACCACGACCGTCGCGGGCGCGGTCGTGTCCCAGTTCAACGCGGCCGCCCGCGACAGCAGCTCAGGGCCGGTGTCGCCGCGGACCACCGCGTCGACAACGCTGGCCTCCATCCGGCTGTCCCAGGTGCCCCGCGCCTCGGCCGCGTCGGCGTACGCCGAGGCGGCGGTAAACGCCAGGTCGCGGCTGTACTTCAAAATGCCGACTGTGAGCGCGGTCAACTGTTCTTCGGAGCGGGCCAGCAGCGGCACCACTTCCTCGAAGAACTCCATCGTGACCCGCACCATGTCCACGGTGTGGCGCAACGCGATTCGTTGCCTGAGGTCCTGGGGGACCAACTCGAATGCCTGCGCGGTGTAGCTGACGTTGCTGTGCGGGTCCTGCATCCACTCGACGAAGTTCACCACGGCCGTCTGGACCACCAGCGCCACGCTGGCGCGCTGAGAGGCTTCCAGGTCGGCGAAGAACGGCAACCGCTCTTGCATGGCCGAGACTGCCTCGGTGGCCAGCCGGCCCGAGTATTGCTTCAACCGCCGCAGCACCGATTCGGGCACGGTGTCCAGCAGTTCGAGCGGCGACCGCGGATGGCGCGCGAAGGGGCCGGCAAACAGGTTGTCATTCACGCCTAAAAGCTACGCCAGGTTTCTGGAACTTTCCTCCAAGAGCGACGCGGGCGTGTGACGGGATCACGCGACGCCGGGATCCGACGTTCCCCCGCAAGCGGGTGGGGTCACCGCGGAGCTGGGGAGTACCCCCAGCTCCGGCGCGGCCTGCACGTCGTCGATCCGGTACTGCTTGGCGGCCGTGACTGGCACCGATTGGTCGATCTCACCATCGCGTGCCAGCGCCTCCAGCACCGCGACCGCCTGGGATTCGGCGTCGGTGTTGAAGTAGCGCCGAGCGGCGGGCCGGGTGTCGGAGAAGCCGAACCCGTCGGTGCCCAGCGTGACGTAGGAGCCGGGCACCCAGGGCCGGATCTGCTCGGGGACCGCGCGCATCCAATCGGATACGGCGATCACGGGCCCGCTGCACCCGGCGAGGGCCTGGGTCACGTACGGGACGCGGGCCGGTCGTTCGGGGTGGCGCAGGTTGGCGGTCTCGGCGGCAACCCCGTCGCGGTTGAGCTCGCCCCAACTGGTCACCGACCACACGTCGGCGGCGACATCCCACTCGGCGGCCAGCAGCTCCGCCGCCTTCAGCGCGGCGGGCATGGACACCCCCGAGGCCAGGATCTGCGCCCTGCTGGTGTGCTGCTCCGTGGCGGCCCGGTACCGGTACATGCCCCGCAGCAGGCCCTCGGGATCGAAGTTCTCCGGCTCCGGCGGCTGAACATACGGCTCGTTGTAGACGGTGATGTAGAAGAACACGTTCTCCGGGTTCTCCCCGAACATCCGGGACAGCCCGCTTTCCACGATGTAGGCGATTTCGTAGGCGAACGCGGGGTCGTAGGAGACCACCGCCGGGTTGGTGGCCGCCAACAGTAGCGAGTGACCGTCGGCGTGCTGCAGGCCCTCGCCGGTCAGTGTGGTGCGTCCCGCGGTGGCGCCGAGCAGGAAGCCACGCGCCATCTGGTCGGCCGCGGCCCACAGGCCGTCGCCGGTGCGCTGGAACCCGAACGCCGAATAGAAGATGTAGATCGGGATCATCGGTTCGTTGTGCGTCGCATACGAGGTGCCGGCCGCGGTGAATGAGGCCACCGACCCGGCTTCGTTGATGCCCTCGTGCAGGATCTGCCCGATCTCGCTCTCCTTGTACGCCAGCATCAGCTCGGCGTCGACCGCCGTGTACAGCTGACCAAGGCGGTTGTAGATCTTCAACGACGGGAACCACGAGTCCATCCCGAACGTGCGCGCCTCGTCGGGAATGATCGGCACGATCCGCGGGCCAATTTGCCTGTCCCGCAATACTTCCTTGAAGGTGCGCACCACCGCCATGGTGGTGGCGACCTCCTGGCTTCCCGAGCCCCTCTTCAACGGGGCGTAGATGTCGCGGCCAGGAAGCTTCAGCGCCTTGGCGTTAGTGCGGCGCTCGGGCAGAAAGCCCCCCAGCGCGCGGCGCCGATCGAGCAGGTACCGGATCTCCGGGGCGTCCGGCCCGGGGTGGTAGTACGGCGGCAGGTACGGATCCTCCTCCAATTGAGCGTCGCTGATCGGAATGCGCATGGCGTCCCGGAAGTACTTGAGGTCTTCCAGCGCAAGCTTTTTCATCTGATGGGTGGCGTTGCGGCCCTGGAAGTGCGCGCCCAGCGAGTAGCCCTTGATGGTCTTGGCCAGAATCACCGTCGGCTGTCCCTTGTGGTCGACGGCGGCCCGGTAGGCGGCGTAGACCTTGCGATAGTCGTGCCCGCCACGCTTGAGGTTCCAGATCTCGGAGTCGCTCATGTGCTCCACGAGAGCCTTGGTGCGTGGGTCGCGCCCAAAGAAGTGGTCGCGCACGTAGGCGCCGTCGTTGGCCTTGTAGGTCTGGTAATCACCATCGGGCGTCGTGTTCATCAAGTTCACCAAGGCGCCGTCGCGGTCGGCGTGCAGCAGGGCGTCCCATTCACGGCCCCACACCACCTTGATGACGTTCCAGCCGGCCCCGCGGAAGAACGACTCCAACTCCTGGATGATCTTGCCGTTGCCGCGGACCGGGCCGTCGAGGCGCTGCAGGTTGCAGTTGATCACGAACGTCAGGTTGTCCAGGCCTTCCAGGGCGCCCACATGGGCCAGGCCGCGGCTCTCCGGCTCATCCATCTCGCCGTCGCCCAAGAAACACCACACGTGCTGGTCGGAGGTGTCTTTGATACCGCGGTCGTGCAGATAATGGTTGAACCGGGCCTGGTAGATGGCGTTCATCGGGCCCAGCCCCATTGACACCGTGGGGAATTCCCAGAAGTCGGGCATCAGCCTCGGGTGCGGGTAGGACGGCAACCCGCCGCCGAGATGGCTGTGCTCCTGGCGGAAGCCGTCAAGCTGGTCCGCGGACAGGCGGCCTTCCAGGAAGGCGCGCGCATAAATGCCGGGGGACGCGTGGCCCTGGATGAACACCTGGTCCCCGCCGCCGGGGTGCGATTTGCCCCGGAAGAAGTGGTTGAAACCGACCTCGTAGAGCGCAGCCGACGACGCGTAGGTCGAAATGTGACCACCGACGCCCACGCCCGGTCTTTGCGCGCGGTGCACCATGATCGCCGCGTTCCATCGGATCCAGGCCCGGTATCGGCGTTCGACGTCTGCGTCGCCGGGAAACCACGGCTCCAGTTCGGTCGGGATGGTGTTGACGTAATCGGTCGAGGTCAACGCCGGGATGGCGATCCGCTGCTCGCCGGCGCGTTCCAGAAGCCGCAGCATCAGGTAGCGCGCCCGCGTCGGGCCCGACCGCTCCAGCAATTCGTCGAAGGACTCGAGCCACTCCGACGTCTCCTCGGGATCGATATCGGGCAGGTAGGACGCCACACCCTCGCGGATCACCCGAACGCGGTCGGGTTCCCTTGCGCTGCTTGGGGTTTTGGCCAGATCGTGGCGCGCGAACTCGGTGGTCAACGCGGTACTCCTGTAGTTGGCGGGGCTTTCTACCTGGGATGCATGGGGTGGTCTATCTCCTATCCTGCCGCACATGCGTTTCGGGCGGGAACCGCCACCGTCCAGGGCGAACCCGGTGCGTCGGGGGCGGTTACAATCCCGACCCGGTAACGTCTGCAAGCGTGCTTATCGGATGGCGTGCCGTCCCTGTCAAGCGAGGCGCCCTGGCGCTGGGCTGCACCGCGGCGGTGCTGATGGGCGTCGTTGGGTGCACGACGGTGACCGAGGGCACGGCCACGCCCGACACCCGGCTTGCCCCGGCGTACCGGTCGTCGGTATCCCTGTCGGTGTCGGCCTCGTCGGCGACGTCGAGCATCCGGGAGTCTCAGCGACAACAATCGCTGACGACCAAGGCCATTCGCAGCTCCTGCGACACGCTGGCTACCACCAGCAAGGACGCCATCGACAAGGTCAATGCGTTTGTCTCGGCGTTCAACGCGGGCCGCAACACCGGCCCGACCGAAGGCCCGGCCATCGACGCGCTCAACAACAGCGCATCGGCGGTCTCGGGCAGCATCAGCGACGCGATCTCGCAGCAGCTGCGGGACGCGTTCAACGCGTATGACGACGCGGCCCGCGCGGTCGCCAACGCCATCGGCACGCACGCGCCGACGGGGGAGTTCAACCGCCGCGTAGACCAGCTCAACGACACCAAGACCAAAGCGCTAAAACTGTGCCTGGCTGCCTTCTGAGGCGGCCGTGTCCGTCGGGTTTCGCTTGTGCGACGATAATGCCGATCCCACGGCGTGCGAATGGTTAGAGGAGGTTCCACTGTGGTCGCGGCGGATCACGCCCCGAGTTACGCTCGCAAACTGGGCATCCAACGAGACCAAGTCGTTCAGGAGTGGGGGTGGGACGAAGACACCGACGACGACATCCGCGCTGCGGTCGAGGAAGCGTGTGGCGGTGAGCTGCTCGACGAAGACAGCGACGAGGTGATCGACGTCGTCCTGCTGTGGTGGCGAGACGGAGACGGCGATCTGGTGGACACCCTGATGGACGCCATCACCCCGCTGGCCGAAGACGGCGTGATCTGGGTGCTGACGCCCAAGACGGGCAGGCCCGGTCACGTGCTGCCCGCCGAGATCGCCGAGGCGGCCCCCACCGCCGGCCTGATGCCGACCTCGTCGGTCAACCTCGGGGACTGGAGCGCCAGCCGGTTGGTGCAGCCCAAATCGCGGGCCGGGAAGCGCTGATGCTGGACGTCGGCGCCACCGCCCCCGACTTCACGCTGCGCGACCAGAATCAGCAGCCCGTCACGCTCAGCGATTACCGCGGATCCAAGAATGTGCTGCTGGTGTTCTTCCCGCTGGCCTTCACCGGGATTTGCCAGGGCGAGCTGGACCGGTTGCGCGATCACCTGCCCGACTTCGACAACGATGACAGCGTGGCGCTCGCCATTTCGGTGGGCCCACCGCCCACCCACAAGATCTGGGCGACCGAGAGTGGTTTCACGTTCCCGGTGTTATCGGACTTCTGGCCGCACGGCGCGGTGAGCCAGGCCTACGGCGTATTCAACGACGCGGCGGGGATTTCCAACCGGGGTACCTTCGTCGTCGATCGGTCGGGGATCATTCGGTTCGCCGAGATGAAGCAGCCCGGTGAAGTCCGCGACCAGCGGCTGTGGACCGAGGCCCTGGCGGCCTTAAAGGCTTGAGTGGGCCTGAGCTGGCCGCTTGGCCTTCTGGCGTGTAGCCTGCGGCGGGCACGGGGCGCGTAGCTCAGTGGTAGAGCTCTGGTTTTACACACCAGCGGTCGGCGGTTCGATCCCGTCCGCGCCCACCAGGTTCGCGAGCGTAACGTCATTGCGACTTTCGGCGCCTTGGATTCAAGGCCGCGGACCCGTCGCAGGTTGCACACTCGACGCCGGTGGTTAGACGATCCGCCAGCCGCGACGCGCGCGAAACCGCATGTCCCACAGGTAGAGCCGATAGGTGAACAGCCACGCCCGATGCGGGATCAGCCGGTCGGCCAGCCGCAGGGCGGACAGCAGCCACTCGAACCGGCGTTGCTGGGACTGCGACCAATCCAGCTGCATCATCGCCCGGAACTCCGGCGCCAAAAACCCCGTGGTCGCAAACAGGTTGAACGGGCCCGCCAGCGCGCGTAACGGCCACGGCAGAAACGCCATCGAGGCCACCCCGCGAAGATGCTCTCGCACCGGCGGGTCGATCCGCAGCTCGTCTAGCGTGCGCTTCCAGTACTCGTCGAAGGCGCCCCGGTCCGGCGGCCACATGTGCTCGGGCACCTGCAGCGTGGTCCCCAACCGTCTGGCGTCGCGATAGACGGCGTCGGCGGCGCTGTCGTCCAGCGGGCCATGCAGGAACTCGTGCTGGTCGACGAAGTAGCGGTACAGGCACGAGGCCACCCACAGCTGCAGCTTGGGGTCGAATGCGTTGTAGGACACCGGGCTCGACGACGTCGACCGAACCTGCCGGTGCGCGATGTCCACGGCGCCGCGGATCAGGGCGCGGTCGGATTCGGTCCCGGTGGTCGCGACCGCCAGGTAGGTGCCGGTGGTGCGGGCGCGCTTGTACGGATGCTTGTAGACATTGCCGCTGTCCACCGGACTTTCCAGCACGCCATAACCGACGCCCGGCATCGACAGCTGCATGATCACATTCGCGGCCGGCAGCAACAACGCCGCCGGGTTCAACAGGTCGGCGACCCGGGTTGCGGGCCGCCTCATGGTGACAGCTGCCTCATAGGTTCGAGTAGACCACGTGTGAGACGCTGCCGGGGTGTTTGCGTCGACAGGGCAGGCCCGGATCATCGGCGTGTTGGTCGGCTACCTGGCCGACCTCGTGCTGGGTGACCCGAAGAGAGGTCATCCGGTCGCGTTGTTCGGTCGAGCGGCCGCGGAGTTGGAGCGGGTCACCTACCGCGACAGCAAGATCGCCGGCGCGGTTCACGTGGGCCTGGCAGTCGGTGCGGCGGTTCTGCTGGGTGCGGCCCTGCAACGCCGGGGCCGGTTCTGGACCATGGCGGCCACCGCGGGCGCCACTTGGGTATCGCTGGGCGGCACCTCGTTGGCGCGCACTGGCCTGCGGATGTCGGAGTTGCTGGACCGCGGCGACGTCGAGGCCGCCCGACGGCTGTTGCCGTCGCTGTGTGGGCGCGATCCGGGCCGACTCGACCGCGACGGCCTGACACGCGCGGCGCTGGAATCGGTGGCGGAGAACACGTCCGACGCCGAGGTGGCACCGCTGCTGTGGGCGGCGGTCGGGGGAGCGCCGGCGGCCTTGGGGTATCGCGCCGTCAACACCTTGGACTCGATGACCGGCTACCGTTCGCCGCGCTATCTCCGATTCGGCTGGGCCGCAGCGCGATTGGATGACCTGGCCAACTATGTCGGCGCGCGTGCGACGGCATTGCTGGTGGTGGTGTGCGCGCCGATCGTCGGTGGATCACCGTCGGGCGCGGTGCGGGCCTGGCGACGGGATGCCTCCAGGCATCCGAGCCCCAACGCCGGAGTGGTCGAGGCGGCCTTTGCCGGGGCCCTTCGCGTGCGGCTCGGGGGGCCCACCCAGTACCGTCACGAGCTGCAGATCCGGCCCACCCTCGGCGATGGTCCGCCACCCACCGTGGCCGATCTGCGTCGCGCGGTGGTGTTGTCGCGGGCGGTACAGGCGGGCGCCGCCGTGGTCGTCGGGCTGTGTCTTCAGCGCCGACGGCCGTAGCGGTCGGCGAGCTTCTCCTCGACCGTCATCGACTTGTCCGACGGCGGCGCCGGTTTCTCCTTGCGGTGGGCGCGGATCTCGGAGTAGACGAAATAGCCCAATCCGATCGGTGCGAGGATGCCGAACGAGATCCACTGGATGCCGTAGGACAGGAATGGCCCGGCGTCCAGATGCGGCACGCCGATCACGCCAAGCCCGCCGGGTTGGCCCTCGACCAGCTGCAGATACGAGCCGGCCAGCGGGATTGCCGTCAACGCGGCCACCTGTCCGGTGTTGATCGAATACACCTGCCGGACACCGTCTCCGGTGAACGGATCCTTGCCCCGGGCGGTCGGCTCGGAGTCACGCAGCCGGGCTGTGATGGTCACGGTTTGCTCCGGCGGGCGGGGGATCGGTGGCACGTGGGAGCCGCGCTCGGGCCGCACGTACCCCCGGTCGACCAGGACGGTCGGTCCGCCGTCGACGACGAAGGGCGCCAGCACCTCGAACGCCGGGTCGCCCTCGACCACCCGCAACCGCGCCAGCACCTGCACGTCCGCCAGGTAATGCCCGGTCGCCGTGACCCTGCGCCACTGTGCGTCCCGCGCCGTCGAATCCTGCTGCGGTAACAGGGTTTTCAGCGATACGGGGGGAGTGTTGAGGGAATACTCGATCTGGTGGTTTTCCCGCGATGTCCTGGTGTTCTTTCCCAGCTGCCACGGCGCGAGCACCATGAAGCACAGGTAGGTGAACGCGACGACCACCAGGGCCAGCGCTATCCATCCGGGCCGCAGCAGGAAAGCCAGGCGGCGCATCACCCCTGGCCGTCCTGACCGAGTCGCTCGTCTACCCAGTCGTGCAGGCCGGGCAGGGCCGCCTCGATGACGGCCAAAACCTCCTCGAAGTCGTGGTAGTCGCCGTAGTACGGGTCCTCGACGTCGAGGGCATAGGGACCTGACCGTGGGTCAAAGGATCGCAGCATCCGTATCCGGGCCTCCTCGACGCCCAGCATTCGCAGCATCCGAACATGGTTGCGGCCCAAGGCCACCACCAGATCGGCCGACAGGTGGTCGGCGTCCAGCTGCGCGGCCCGGTGCCCGGTGGGATAGCCGTGGGCACGCAGAACCCGGGTCGCGCGCTCGTCGGCGCCGTCGCCGACGTGCCAGTTGCCGGTGCCCGCGCTGGTCACCCGCACCGCGTCGCCCAGGCCGCGCCGACGGAGCTGGTCGGCGAACACCTTCTCGGCCATCGCCGAACGGCAGATGTTGCCGGTACAGACGAACGTCACGTGTAACGGATCAGACACCCAACGCCCTCCGCAGCTCGTCGACGGTCCCTACGTGCGTTGCCGTCGGCGCGCTGCCGTCGGCGAAGTCGGCTCGCCCATAGCCCCAGCCGACCACCAGCGCGTCGATGCCGTGCGCGGCCGCCCCGTCGACGTCGTGGCTGCGGTCACCGACCATGAGCACGCGCTCGGGCACCGGCTGCAGCTGTGCGAGCGCGTGCGCCAGCACCTCGGCCTTGCTGCGGCGGGTGCCGTCCGGACTCGCGCCGGCGATGACCTCGAAATGCCTCTCAAGCCCGAAATGGGCGAGGATGCGTCGCGCCGTCGGTTCCAGCTTGGAGGTGGCCACGGCCAGCCGGACACCGGCGGCGCTCAGGTCGGCCAGTAGCGGAGCGATCCCGTCGTACAGGCTGTTCATCGCCCAGCCGCGGGTGCCGTACTCGGCCCGGAAGGCCGCGATAGCCTCTCCGGTGTACTCGCCGAGCTCCATCGCGTGCAATGTTTCGTCCATCGGGGGGCCGACGATCCGGGCGGCCAAATCACCGTCCGGCACAGCGGCACCGACCCGATCGAGCGCGTGGCGGAAGCTGGCGACAATCCCATCCGCGGAGTCCGTGAGGGTGCCGTCGAGGTCGAAGATTACGAGCTGCGGCGTCGCGGCCGCGGGGTCTCCCTGCGATTCGGTCCTGCCCGCCATGGTGTCGGTCACGCTTGCCATTGTCGTTGATGGTTTGGTTGCACGGTCGGCTCGTCTGTCGATCTTGCACGCCCCTTGACGGGCGCCGCTTGGGTATCGATCGAGGCGTGTACACGGTGCCCGATGATTTTGATGCCCCGTTGCCCGACGACCTTTGATTTCGCCGCGACGTGTTGCGCTGCACCAGTGCGCAGGTACGCGCATGCCAACCCCTATGGCTCGGCGGCGATGCTCTGGATTCCTCGCTAACGCACTGGCCCACTACTGTTTGACGCTGTGGCGAGTCTTGACATAAGCCCGCTCGCGGCGGCGCGTTACCACGGCGATCAGGCCGCCGCGCCCGGCATGCTGGATTTCGCCGTCAACGTCCGTCATGCCCAACCGCCGGCGTGGCTGGTGCAGCGGCTGGCCGCGCGGCTGCCGGACCTGGCGCGCTACCCAAGCGCTGACGATGTCCACCGCGCACAAGACGCGGTGGCGGCCCGTCACCGCCGCGCCCGCGATGAGGTGATGCCGCTGGCGGGGGCGGCAGAGGGGTTCGGGCTGCTGAGCAACCTGCGTCCGGCGCGGGCGGCGATCGTCGCGCCGGCGTTCACCGAGCCGGCCGCCGCCCTGACCGCCGCTGGAGTGCGGGTGCACCACGTCGTGCTCGATCCGCCGTTCAGCCTGGACGGTGCGCAGGTGCCCGACGACGCCGACCTGGTCGTGGTGGGCAATCCGACCAACCCCACCTCGGTGCTGCACACCCGCGAACAGCTCCTCGCATTGCGCCGGCCCGGGCGCATTCTCGTGGTCGACGAGGCGTTCGCGGATTCGATTCCCGGCGAGCCGCAGTCGCTGGCCGGTGACGCGCTGCCCGACGTGCTGGTGCTGCGCAGTCTGACCAAGACCTGGTCGCTGGCCGGGCTGCGGGTGGGCTATGCCCTCGGCTCGCCGGATGTGCTGGCCCGATTGACCGCGCAGCGTGCGCACTGGCCGCTGGGCACGCTGCAACTGACGGCCATCGCGGCTTGCTGCGCTCCCCAAGCCGTGGCTGACGCGGCCGCCGATGCCGCGCGGTTGGCCGCGCTGCGTGCGCAGCTGGCGGCCGGCCTGCAATGCGTGGGTGTCGACGTGATCGAGGGTCGGGCCCCGTTCGTGCTGTTCCGCACACCCGGCGCCGAGATGATACGAAAACACCTGCACGACAAGGGAATTGCGGTACGCCGCTGTGATACCTTCGTCGGCCTGGACGATCGGTATCTGCGGGCGGCGGTGCGCCCGGAGTGGCCGCTGCTGACCGACGCGATCGCGGAGGTGCTGCGGTGAGTGTGCGCCTGTGCGACGTCATCGAGGTGCTAGACGAGGCCTACCCACCGCAACTTGCTCAGTCGTGGGATTCGGTCGGCCTGGTGTGTGGCGACCCCGAGGATGTGCTGGACTCGGTGACGATCGCCGTCGATGCGACGCCGGCGGTCGTCGACCAGGTTCCGCAGGCCGGCCTGCTGTTGGCCCATCACCCGTTGCTGTTGCGCGGGGTCGATACCGTTGCGGCCAGCACGCCCAAGGGCGCGCTCGTGCACCGCCTGATCCGAACCGGGCGCTCCCTGTTCACCGCGCACACCAACGCCGACTCGGCGTCACCGGGCGTGTCCGACGCGCTGGCGCACGCCCTTGGCCTCACCGTCGAAGCCGTGCTCGAGCCGGTGCCGGCCGCGTCCGATCGGGACAAGTGGGTCATCTATGTGCCGCGCGAGCACGCAGAAGCGGTGCGGGCGGCGGTGTTTGAGGCCGGCGCCGGCCACATCGGTGACTATGCGCACTGCAGCTGGAGCGCCAGCGGTACCGGGCAGTTTCTGCCGCAGGAAGGGGCGTCGCCGACGGTAGGCAGCATCGGCACCGTCGAGCAGGTGGCCGAAGACCGGGTCGAGGTCGTCGCGCCCGCGCGAGTGCGGGCCGCCGTATTGTCGGCGATGCGCGCCGCGCATCCGTACGAGGAACCGGCGTTCGACATCTTCGCGCTGGTTCCGCCGCCCACCCAAGCCGGGCTGGGCCGCATCGGCTCACTGCCACAACCCGAACCGCTGCGCGCCTTCGTCGCTCGCGTCGGCGCCGCATTGCCGCAGACATCCTCCGGCGTGCGCGCAGCCGGGGATCCCGACATGCCCGTATCACGGGTCGCGGTCTGCGGTGGCGCCGGGGACTCGTTACTGGGCGCCGCCGCCGCCGCGGGTGTGCAGGCGTATGTCACGGCCGATTTGCGGCACCACCCGGCCGACGAGCATTGCCGGGCCTCGGATGTCGCCCTGATCGACGTCGCGCATTGGGCAAGCGAATTTCCTTGGTGTGACCAGGCGGCCGGCGTGTTGCAGTCCCGATTCGGCGCGGAGCTACCGGTGCGGGTGTGCGCCATCCGCACCGATCCGTGGAACTTGGACACTTCACGGGCGGGCGAGACTGGGAGAGATCGGTCATGAAAGCCGAAGTAGCACAGCAACGTTCGCTGCTGGAGTTGTCGAAGCTGGACGCTGAGCTGTCTCGGATCGCACACCGCGCTTCCCATCTGCCGCAGCGGGAGGCCCACGAGCGGGTACGGCTCGAGCACAGCGCCGCCAACGACCGGCTGG
The DNA here is from genome assembly GCF_010731535.1 of Mycobacterium lacus. Lineage (NCBI taxonomy): Bacteria > Bacillati > Actinomycetota > Actinomycetes > Mycobacteriales > Mycobacteriaceae > Mycobacterium > Mycobacterium lacus. Next base: position 2,390,927 of record NZ_AP022581.1, on the reverse strand, counting down.
CAGCCGTGCGAATCGCCTTGGCGGACTTGGACACCCAGGTCTCGCGTCTTGAGTCTGAGATCGACGCGGTGCGCCAGCGCGAAGACCGGGACCGGTTGTTACTCAAGTCGGGGGCGACCGACGCCAAGCAATTGACCGACCTGCAGCACGAACTGGAGACCCTGGTTCGCCGGCAGACCAGCCTCGAAGATTCGCTGCTGGAGGTGATGGAGCGCCGCGAGGAGCTGGCGGCCCAGCAGGCCGCCGAGTTGGCGGTGATCGAGAAGTTGCAGGCCGACCTGGCCAGCGCCCAGCAGGAACTCGACGCCGCGCTCGCCGAGATCGACCAGGCCCGCAACGAACGTTCGTCGCGCCGCGACGCGCTACACGCGACGCTGGACCCCGATCTTTCGGCGCTCTACGAACGGCAACGCGCCAGGGGCGGGCCGGGGGCCGGGCTGTTGCAGGGACATCGGTGCGGTGCCTGCCGGATCGAGATCGGCCGTGGCGAGCTGGCCCGCATCACGGCGGCAGCCGAGGACGATGTGGTGCGGTGTCCGGAATGTGGTGCGATCCTGTTGCGGGTCAAGGGATTCGAGCAGTGAAAGTCATCATCGAGGCTGACGGCGGGTCGCGGGGCAACCCCGGGCCGGCCGGATACGGCGCGGTGGTGTGGACCGCGGACCGCTCGACCATAGTGGCGGAGAGCAAGCAGGCTATCGGCCGTGCGACCAACAACGTCGCCGAATACCGGGGCCTGATAGCGGGTTTGGACGATGCCGTGAAGATGGGTGCCACCGAAGCCCTGGTCTTGATGGACTCCAAGCTGGTGGTTGAGCAGATGGCCGGGCGTTGGAAGGTCAAGCACCCCGACTTGGTGGAGTTGCACGCCCAGGCTCAGGCGCTGGCGGCGCGGTTTCGCCGGATCAGCTACACGTGGGTTCCGCGGTCCCGCAACGTGCACGCCGATCGGTTGGCCAACGAGGCGATGGACGCGGCGGCGCTCACCACCAATCCGGTCAGGGTCGACAATGCGCCCGTTCCGGTTGCCGAGACCGCCAGAAGGGTTGCGACGGAGTCCCCGCCGGCTCCCGGCTGGACCGGCGCCCGCGGGACGCCCACCCGGCTGCTGTTGTTACGGCACGGGCAGACGGAGCTTTCGGTGCAGCGCCGCTATTCGGGGCGCGGCGACCCGGCATTGAATGAAGTGGGGTGGCGGCAGGCGGGGTTGGCGGCGCGGTACCTGTCGCAGAAGGGCGGGATCGCCGCAGTGGTCTCGTCGCCGCTGCAACGGGCCTTGGACACCGCGGAGACGGCCGCCCGGGCGCTGCGCCTGGACGTGACCGTCGATGAAGACGTGATCGAGACCGACTTCGGGGCCTGGGAGGGGTTGACGTTTGCCGAGGCCGCCGCGCGCGATCCCGAGTTGCATCGTCGCTGGCTGCACGACACCAGCGCCACGCCGCCGGGTGGTGAAAGCTTCGAGGACGTGCTTCAGCGGGTGCTCAGGGCTCGCGACCGGATCATCGCCGGGCACGAAGGCGAGACGGTGCTGGTGGTCTCGCACGTCACGCCGATCAAGATGTTGCTGCGGTTAGCGCTGGATGCCGGCGCCGGCCTCCTCTACCGGTTGCATCTTGACCTGGCGTCGTTGAGCATCGCGGAGTTCTACTCCGATGGCGCGTCATCGGTGCGGCTGGTCAACCAGACGGGCTATCTCTAAACGGGAGTGAACTCGACCGGCGGTGCCGCGGGCGATCGAAACGCCCGGATCGTCATGGCTTGGGGCAGGGTCACCGGCACCACCCGGCCGCCGTGTTCGGCGGCGACCTGGAGGGCGCACAACCGCCGTTGGTGCCCATCCGGGTTCGCCACCGAAACACCCAGCAGGTTCCAGTTCAGTGGACGGTCGGCGGCGACGGACATGTCGGTGAGCAGTCCCCCGCGCGACTACTGCGCTGACCGGACGGCGATGATGCCCGAACGCCGGCGCACCCGAGTCGACACGGATCGGCGCTTTCGACCCTGACTGAAGGAATCTTCATAAGTGAGGTACTCTGACGCATGAAGCCCGCGGGAGAAAGTGGGAGGCAGCAATTGGACGAGGATGACAAGCCGCTCAATCGCCTCGAACGACGCAAGCAGCGCACCCGCGCGGCACTGATCAAGGCCGCGCAAGGCTTCATCGCCGCCGGCACGGTCAATGTGCCTGTCCAGGACATCAGCCAAGCCGCCGACGTCGGCGTCGGCTCGTTCTACAACCACTTCGAGAGCAAGGAACAGCTTTTCGAGGCCGCCATCAACGAAGTCCTTGACGCCCACGGGGCGTTGCTCGATGAGTTGACGGCACCGCTGGATGATCCGGCCGAAGCGTTCGCCTGCAGTTTTCGGCTGACAGGACGGATGTTTCGTCGGCCCGACAGCCGTACCGTGCTCAATCACGGACTGGCGCTGATCACCGCCGACCGGGGGTTGGCGCCGCGCGCCAAGCGCGACATCGCCGCCGCCGCCGCGGCAGGCAGGTTTCAGGCGGCAGACCCCGAACTGGCGATGGCCGTCGCCGCGGGAGCGCTGCTGGGCCTGGGCCAATTGCTGCAAGACCAACCCGAGCGCAACGAGGCCCAAGCCACCGACCTCGTCACGGAGGACTTGTTGCGACTTTTTGGGCTGTCCGCGGAGGAGGCACACGAGCTGTGCAGCAAGCCGCTACCGGAGCTCGCTGAACTCGGCCGGCCGCCGCTTCACGCCGCATCGTGAAAGATCAGCCCCATCGCATAGCGTTCGCCTGAGCGGACGGCCGAGAGCCCGTGGCGCACCGGTGCCGCCGACCAACCCCGCTTCGTGGGCACCGGCCGATCCCGGGTGGTGAATAAGTACCCGTGCCCCTGCGGCAATTGCGTTGCGGTGCCACGGGATTGGGCACGAGGACGCTGTTCGACCAGCAAGAATTCGCCGCCGGTGTAGTCGGTGTTCGGATCACTGAGGTTGATCACCACCTGAAGCGGGAATACCAACTCGCCGTAAAGATCCTGGTGTAGGGCATTCCAGTCGTTGGTGCCGTACTTCAACATCAGGGCGGTGGATCTGGTCTGGCCGGCGGCATGGCAGGTGGCCAACCAATCGTCGAGGCTGTCCGGCCAGGGCACGTCCCGGCCCAGCTTGCCCCACCAGTCGCGGGCTATCGGCAGCAACCGGGGATACAGCGCCTGCTTGAGCCCTTCGATCGGCTCGGGGTAGGGGGCGTGGAAGTAGCGGTACTGCCCGGCACCGTACCGCTTTGGCGCCATGTCGATGGTCGAGCGAAACAGGCCGTCGTCGGCGTAGAGCTCGCGCAGCCGCGCCGCCTCGCTGGGCGTGATCAGCTGCGGTAACAGCGCTCCGCCATACTCGTTGATCCCGGCGGTGATGGCGTCCCAATCACCCGCGGCGACGCGTTTGTCCCAGCCGAGCATCGGCATCCTTCCCGTCGTGGGTGATCTGTCCTGTCCACCCTAAGGATCGTGGTGGCCGAGACATTGCGCGGCGGGTAGCGTGATCGTCGCGGACGAGTTGGCTGGGCGGCCGCGGCTCGAGTTGGTCCGACAGGTCCGGCGCCGAGTCGAGGAAAGTCCGGACTTCACAGAGCGGGGTGATTGCTAACGGCAATCCGAGGTGACTCGCGGGAAAGTGCCACAGAAAACAGACCGCCATCCTCGTGGTGGTAAGGGTGAAACGGTGCGGTAAGAGCGCACCAGCATCCCGGGTGACCGGGGTGGCTCGGCAAACCCCACCCGAAGCAAGGCCAAGAAGGCCGCACCGAAGGGTGCGGCCGCGCAGGCGTCCGAGGGTTGCTCGCCCGAGCCTGCGGGTAGGCCGCTTGAGGCACCCGGCGACGGTGTGTCCAGATGGATGGTCGCCGCCGTGCCGCCGTTGGCTAAGCCGCGGCGGCGCGGAACAGAATCCGGCTTACAGGCCAACTCGCCCGCGCTCATGGCGTGCCTTGCGCACCGACTTGTTGAGCTGGCGCAGGGCGGCGTCGAGCCGCTCGCGGCAACGCTCGGCCAAGTCGGCCTCCTGCTGGAACAGCAGGCCGTAGGTGAACGTGTCCTCGCCGGCGGCGGCCGCGGCTTCGGCCTGCTTAATCAGGTGCTGGCGGCTCACCACGCTGTCCTGATGATCACCGAGCAACGTCTGGATGTCCTTTGCCCGCTGGGAGACCCGGTCCGCGCCGGTAGCGGCCGCGGTGTAACGGAGTCGCTTGGCGCGCTTGCGGATCCGGTGCAGCGCCTCGTCGCGATCGTGTTCGTTGCCGTGGCTTGCCCGGGCGGCCTCGGCGGCCTTGCGGACCCGCCGGTAGGCGGGGCCGATGGTTACCGGTTGCGGCGCGTCGCCGGCGGCGGTGACCGGGGATTGGGCCACCAGCGCGTCGAGGGCGTCGAGCAGACGGAAGTATCGCTGGGACCGCATCGCGATCAACGATCTCCGCATCCCGGTCTGGTAGCGCCGCTCGGCACCCCCGACGAGCCGCTCGCGGATCGGCCCACGCACCAACTCCGGGGCCAGTTGGTCCAGGGCGCGCTGGTAGCGCTCGCCGAGCACCTCCGCGTCCCGGGCCACGCCCAAGACACCGGCAAGCTCACGCAGTTCGTCGATGACCCACGCGCCGTCGGGCAGTCCGAACGACTCGTGGGAGTCGCTGAGCAGGCTGCGGATCTTGCGCGTGGTTACCCGCATCTGATGTACGGCGTCGGGCGCGTCGGCGCGCACCGCGCGATCCCACAGCAGCAGTTCGTCGACGTGCTGGGCCACCGCGCGGTGCACCGGGTCCATGGGTGGCTGCGGGCCGCCAGCCGGCGACGCCGCCCCGAGGACTCGCGCCAGTTTCGAGCCGTGACCGGCGGGTGCGGCACCGGCATCGAGCAGCCGGTTGCTCAACCGGTTCAGCAGCTCGCGACCGTCGATCCCATTTGCCGCCCCATCCGTATCGATGAGCTCCAATTCCCACTCGCGCCACTGTTGTTCGGTGGGACCCGCGGTACCCGAGTCCAGACCGTCCGGAGTTCTCGCCGCCCATGCGGTGACGTCGTCATTGCTGAACTCCGCCAGCGCGGTGCCCTCGGCGCTGTACAAGACCTGGCTTTCGCGTTGGGTCGCGATGCGCGCGATCGGCTCAACCGGGCGATCTCGAACGATCGCCAGCACCACGTCCAGCAGCTCGCTTGGCACGGTTTCCCCGGCTGCGCCGCCCGACGCGGCCAGTGGCGCCCGAATTTCCGTGCGGGCGTCCGGTCCGGCCGGCAGTTTCAGGTGCCACCCCGAGTCCGTGCCCCCGGTGCGGCGCCGCAGGGTGATCCTGTTGCGTGCCAGGTCCTGCGTCGGCGTGTCGAAGTACACCGCGTCCAGCGCCTGGGTCGGCGACTTTTCGACGCGCGCCACGGCGGCGATGCCCTCGAACGACGGCGTCACCGTCGACTCCAGTACCTCGAACTTGCGCTCAACCTCCAGATGGCGCGCCGCTTTGGACGCATTTGCGGGCATTTTCGTCTCCGATGCGAGCGCGTCGCCACGGTCGCGGGTCGTGGATGGGTCCCCATAGAGTGCCACACCAGGGTTACGCATCCTCCGGCGAGAGTCGCGCGTTGCCCCCTCAGAAGCAGTGTTCGTCGGCGGGGAAGACCCCGCCGGCCACTTCCTCCGCGTATTGCATTGCCGCGCGGCGCAATTCACCGCCTATTTCGGCGAACCGTTTGACGAAGCGGGCCGCCTTGCCGCTGCTCAGCCCGGCCATGTCCTGCCAGACCAGTACTTGGGCGTCGCAGTTCGGACCGGCGCCGATTCCGACCGTCGGGATGGTGAGCTTGCCGGTGATCTGGGTGGCCAGCTCCGCCGGGACCATCTCCATCACGACCGAAAACGCTCCGGCTTCGGCGACGGCAATCGCGTCGGCGATGGTCTGTTCCGCGGCGTCGCCGCGGCCCTGCACCCGGAAGCCGCCGAGGCTGTTGACGCTTTGCGGGGTGAAGCCGATGTGTGCCATCACCGGGATGCCCGCCGCGGTCAGGCACGCGATCTGCTCGGTCACTCGTTCGCCGCCCTCGAGCTTAACGGCGTGCGCGCCGCCTTCCTTCATGAACCGGGTGGCGGCCGCCAGCGCGGCGGTGGGTCCCGCCTCATAGCTGCCGAACGGCAGGTCGGCGACGACCAGCGCGTGTGGGGCGCCCCGCACCACGCCGCGCACCAACGGAATCAGCTCGTCGAGCGAGACCGGCACCGTGGTGTCGTAGCCGTACACCACATTGGCCGCCGAATCACCGACCAGCAGCACCGGGATGCCGGCCTCGTCGAAAACCCGGGCGGTCGAATAGTCATAGGCCGTGAGCATGGCCCACTTGTGGCCTTCGGTCTTCCATCTCTGCAGATGGTGGGTGCGAATCCTGGTTCTGGGCGCCGACTGGGGTTGGGCGCCGTTTGACCCATAAACATGCTGCTCAGACATCATTGTCCCTAGTGGTGGTCGGGTCGATCCTCGTGGCCCCGAAAGTTTTTATCCTGGGAGGGGTCCCCGGGTTCGTCTGACCCTGACAGTGTGCCATCTCTGGGCGTCGGATGCACCGTCAGGCCCCTGTGAGACATACCATCAGCGGATGCAGCGGCTCAGTGGACTCGATGCCAGCTTCTTGTACCTGGAAACCTCGTCGCAGCCCATGCATGTGTGCTCGATCATGGAATTGGATACCTCCACGATGCCGGGCGGGTACACCTTCGACCGGTTGCGTGACGCATTGTCCCTGCGTATCAAGGCGATGCCGGAGTTCCGCGAGAAGCTTGCCAACAATCCGCTTAACCTCGACCACCCGGTCTGGGTGGACGACGAGAACTTCCATATCGACCGCCATGTGCACCGCATCGGGTTGCCGTCGCCCGGCGGGCGGGCAGAAATGTCGGAAATCTGCGGCCATATCGCGTCGTTGCCGTTGGATCGCAGGCGGCCGCTGTGGGAAATGTGGGTCGTCGAAGGCGTCGCCGGCACCGATTGCCACCGCAAGGGCCGCCTGGGGGTGATGACCAAGGTGCACCACGCCGGCGTGGACGGGGTGACCGGCGCCAACCTGATGTCGCAGCTGTGCACCACCGAAGCCGACGCGCCCGCGCCCGATCCCGTGGACGGCGTCGGCGGCGCCAGCGGCTGGCAGATCGCCGCCGGGGGACTGCTCAGGTTCGCCACCCGGCCCTTGCAGCTGGCCAATCTGGTGCCGGACACCGTGTCCTCGGTGGTCGGGACAGTGCTGCGGGCCCGCGACGGCCTGACCATGGCGCGTCCGTTCGCCGCGCCGCGAACGTCGTTCAACGCCAGCATCAGTGGCCGGCGCAACATCGCGTTGGCCGAGCTGGATCTCGAGGACATCAAGGTGGTGAAGAACCGCTTCGGCGTCAAGGTCAACGATGTGGTGATGGCCTTGGTGGCTGGGGTGCTCCGGCAATACCTGGCCGACCGCAACGCCTTGCCCGACTCGTCGCTGGTTGCCATGGTGCCGATATCGGTGCATGGCAAATCCGATCGCCCCGGCCGCAACCAGGTTTCGGGCATGTTTGCCAACCTGCAAACCCACATTGCCGACCCGGCCGAGCGGCTGAAAGCCATCGCCGCGGCGAACTCGGTTGCCAAGCAACATAGCTCGGCCATTGGTGCCACGCTGTTGCAGGATTGGTCGCAGTTTGCCGCGCCGGCGGTGTTCGGCATCGCCATGCGCGTGTATGCCCGGACGCGGTTGACCGCGAGTCTGCCCGTGCACAACCTGGTGGTCTCCAACGTGCCGGGGCCGCAAATCCCGCTGTACATGCTCGGCTGTGAGGTCAAGGCGATGTATCCGCTGGGACCGATCTTCCACGGCTCGGGCCTCAACATCACCGTGATGTCGCTGAACGGCAAGCTCGACGTCGGGCTGATCTCGTGCCCGGACCTGCTGCCCGACCTATGGGAGATGGCCGACGAGTTCGCCGTCGTGATGGAAGAACTGCTGGCGGCTCGCGGCTAATGACGCGATCAGGGATGCTGACCAGGATCCGCGGTCCTGTCTGGCAGCATATGGTGATATGGCCTTGTCTCGCCGCAGCAAGATCGCGCGCACGCTGCTGATCTGGACCGCGATCGCCGCCGTGGCGGTGGTTCTCGCGGGCTGCGTCCGCGTCGTCGGCGGGCGTGCTCTGATGGCCGGGCCGAAGCTGGGCCAGCCGATCGCGTGGTCACCGTGTCGCAGCTCCAACTCGGACGTGAAGATCCCCGGCGGCGCGCTGTGCGGCAAGCTCGCCGTGCCGGTCGACTACAACCATCCCGGCGGCGACGTGGCGGCGTTGGCGATGATTCGCTTTCCCGCGACGGGAGACAAGATCGGTTCGTTGGTCATAAACCCCGGCGGCCCCGGCGAATCCGGCATCGAGGCCGCTTTGGGTGTTTTTCAGACGTTGCCCAAGCGGATCCACGAACGATTCGACTTGGTTGGGTTCGACCCCCGTGGGGTGGGAGCGTCGCGGCCCGCGATCTGGTGCAACTCCGACGCCGACAACGACCGGCTGCGGACCGAGCCGCAGGTGGACTACAGCCCGGCGGGTGTGGCGCACGCCGAGGAGGAGACCAGGCAGTTCGTCGCCCGGTGCGTCGCCAAGATGGGCAAGAACTTTTTGGCGAATGTCGGGACCGTCAACGTCGCCCGCGACCTGGATGCCATCCGCGCGGCGCTGGGCGATGACAAACTGACCTACCTCGGCTACTCGTACGGGACGCGGATCGGTGCCGCCTACGCGGAGGCCTATCCGATGAAGGTGCGCGCGATGATCCTCGACGGCGCCGTCGACCCCAATGCCGATCCCATCGAGGCCGATTTGCGCCAGGCCAAGGGATTTCAGGACGCGTTCGACGACTACGCCGCCGACTGCGCGAAGGACGCGGGCTGCCCGCTGGGCACCGACCCGGCCAAGGCCGTGGCCGTCTTCCACAGCCTGGTCGACCCGCTGGTCGACCCCAACAACCCGATGGTCAGCAGGCCGGCGCACACCAACGACCGCCGCGGGCTGAGCTACAGCGACGCCATCGTGGGAACCATCATGGCGCTGTACTCGCCGAGCCTGTGGCACCACCTGACCGACGGCCTGTCCGAGCTGGCCGACCACCGCGGAGACACCATGCTCGCGCTGGCCGATATGTACATGCGTCGCGACTCGCACGGCCACTATTCGAACGCCACCGACGCGCGGATATCGATCAATTGCGTTGACCAGCCGCCAATCACGGATCGGGCCAAGGTCATCGACGAGGACCGCCGATCACGTGAGATCGCGCCGTTCATGAGCTATGGGAAGTTCACCGGCGACGCGCCGCTGGGCACCTGCGCGTTCTGGCCCGTCCCGCCGACCAGCAAGCCGCATGCCGTCACGGCACCCGGCCTGGCGCCGACCGTGGTGGTGTCCACCACCCATGATCCGGCGACACCGTACAAGGCCGGGGTCGACCTGGCGAACCAGCTTCGCGGCTCGCTGCTGACCTTCGACGGAACTCAGCACACGGTGGTATTCCAAGGCGACAGTTGCATCGACGACTACGTGACGGCGTATCTGATCGGCGGCACCACCCCGCCGAACGGCGCAAAGTGCTAGCGGGCCCTCGCCCGGCGTGACGGCATGGCGAAACTTCGCCGCTTTTTCGCCGTGGTGTCACGCTGGGCGGGAAGCGGATGCGAGATCAAGGCGTGACCATTTCGCGCCGCCATGGGTATCCGTGGGTGAGACGATGGCCGCCATGCGTCGCCTGAGACCGTGGAGCTCGGCGCTGCTCTCGTTCGGGCTGGTGCTCGGCGGTCAACTGCCGGCGGCCGAGGCGACTCCGGAATCCGATTCGGGGACGCCGTCGAACCCGGGGGCGCCGGCCGCGGCACCGCCGCCGGAGTGGGGCTCGTGCCGCGATTTCGTCGCCGACACCAGCGACATTCCCGCCGCCCGATGCACGACGGTGTCGGTTCCCGTCGACTACGACAAACCCGGTGGGGCACAAGCCAAACTGGCGGTGATCCGCATTCCCGCGACCGGTCAGCGGATCGGATCGCTGCTCGTCAATCCCGGCGGGCCCGGGGCGTCCGCGGTCGACATGGCCGCCGGGATGGCCGGCGAGCTCAAGGACACCGACGTCACCCGCCATTTCGACCTGGTGGGCTTCGACCCGAGGGGAGTCGGCCACTCGACCCCGGCGCTGCGGTGCCGCACCGACGCCGAGTTCGACGCCTACCGGCGCGACCCGATGGTGGACTACAGCCCGGCCGGGGTGGCGCACATCGAGCAGGTCTACCGCGAGCTGGCCCAGCACTGCGCCGACCGGATGGGCCTCGGATTCTTGGCGAACGTCGGCACCGCGGCGGGCGCGCGTGACATGGACATGGTCCGGCAGGCGCTGGGCGAGGATCAGATCAACTACCTCGGGTACAGCTACGGCACCGAGTTGGGTACCGCCTACGTCGAAAGCTTCAGCGCCCACGTGCGGGCGATGGTGCTCGACGGCGCCATCGACCCGGCCGTCGGCCCCATCGAGCAAAACGTCAGCCAAATGGCGGGATTCCAGACCGCTTTCACCGACTACGCCGCGGACTGTGCCCGCTCGGCGGCCTGCCCGCTGGGCACCGACCCGGCCCACTGGGTCGACCGTTACCACGCCCTGGTCGACCCCCTGGTCGAAAAGCCCGGCAAGACGTCGGATCCGCGCGGCCTGAGTTATGCCGACGCGACCACGGGCACCATCAACGCGCTCTACACCCCGGGCCATTGGAAGTACCTGACCAGCGGCCTGCTCGGGCTACAGCGCGGCGCCGACGCCGGCGACCTGTTGTTGCTGGCCGACGACTACGACGGCCGCGATCGTCAGGGGCATTACAGCAACGATCAGGACGCGTTCAACGCGATCCGTTGCGTCGACGCACCGGCGCCAACGGATCCGGCGGCTTGGGTGTCGGCCGATCAACAGATCCGCAAGGCCGCTCCGTTCCTCAGCTACGGGCAATTCACCGGGAACGCGCCGCGCGATCTGTGCGCGCTGTGGCCGGTGCCGGCCACGTCGACGCCGCATCCCGCGGCGCCGGTGCCGACCGGCAAGGTCGTCGTCGTCTCCACCACTCACGACCCGGCCACCCCGTATCAGGCCGGGGTTGATCTGGCCCACCAGCTGGGCGCGCCGCTGATCACCTACGACGGAACCCAGCACACCGTGGTGTTCGACGGGAACCAGTGTGTGGACACTGCGGTGCTGCGCTACTTCATCGACCCGACGGTCCCGCCGCCGTCGTCGCGGTGCCAGTCCTAGGGGCAACGCATCCGACCGGGCACTGGTAACACAAAATTAATAGCAATTGCATAGTGTCGGGGCTATGGATCGCCAAAAGGAATTCGTCCTGCGCACGCTGGAGGAGCGGGACATTCGTTTTGTCCGGCTGTGGTTCACCGATGTACTCGGTTTCCTCAAGTCGGTCGCGATTGCCCCGGCCGAGCTCGAGGGCGCCTTCGAGGAAGGCATCGGCTTCGACGGATCCTCCATCGAGGGCTTCGCCCGGGTCTCGGAATCCGACACCGTCGCGCACCCGGATCCGTCGACCTTCCAGGTGCTGCCGTGGGCCACCAGCGCCGGCCACCACCACTCGGCGCGGATGTTCTGCGACATCACCATGCCGGACGGCTCGCCCTCCTGGGCGGACCCGCGCCACGTGTTGCGGCGCCAGCTGACGAAGGCCAACGAACTTGGCTTCTCCTGCTACGTGCATCCCGAAATCGAATTCTTTCTGTTGAAGGCCGGCCCCGAGGACGGGTCGGTGCCCGTGCCGGTCGATACCGCCGGCTACTTCGACCAGGCGGTGCACGACTCCGCCTCGAACTTTCGCCGGCATGCGATCGATGCCCTGGAATTCATGGGCATCTCGGTGGAGTTCAGTCACCACGAAGGCGCCCCCGGCCAGCAGGAGATCGACCTGCGGTTTGCCGACGCGCTGTCGATGGCCGACAACGTGATGACCTTCCGCTACGTGATCAAGGAAGTCGCGCTGGAAGAAGGAGCCCGGGCGTCGTTCATGCCCAAGCCATTCGGGCAGCACCCCGGCTCCGCGATGCACACCCACATGAGCCTGTTCGAGGGCGAGGTCAACGCCTTCCACAGCGCCGACGATCCGTTGCAGCTGTCGGAAGTGGGCAAGTCCTTCATCGCGGGGATCCTCGAGCACGCCTGCGAGATCAGCGCGGTCACCAATCAATGGGTCAACTCCTACAAGCGGCTCGTGCAGGGCGGCGAGGCACCCACGGCCGCTTCCTGGGGGGCTGCCAACCGATCCGCGCTCGTGCGGGTGCCGATGTACACGCCGCACAAGACCTCGTCGCGGCGAATCGAGGTGCGCAGCCCCGACTCGGCGTGCAACCCCTACCTGACGTTCGCCGTGCTGCTGGCCGCCGGACTGCGCGGGGTCGAGAAGGGCTACGTGCTGGGCCCACAGGCCGAGGACAACGTTTGGGACCTGACGCCCGAGGAACGCAGCGCCATGGGGTACCGGGAGCTGCCGTCCAGCCTGGATGGGGCGCTGCGCGCCATGGAGGCTTCCGAGCTGGTCGCGGAGACGTTGGGGGAGCACGTTTTTGACTTCTTCCTTCGCAACAAGCGCACCGAGTGGGCCAACTACCGCAGCCACGTCACGCCCTACGAGCTGAGGACCTACCTGTCGCTGTAGCGGGCCGCGCTGCCCGCCTCGCCCCCGGCTAGACGCGCAGGCGTTTTGCGATACCGTCGTGGTCGTGACCAAGCCCGCGACGGAGCGCCCCAGGCTGCCCGGCGTCGGCCGGCTGGGCCTGCTGGATCCGCCGGCGGCCGGCCAGTTGGCTCGGCTGGGGTGGACCGAGCACGATGACCAGGCGCACATCGACCTGCTGTGGGCGCTGTCGCGGGCACCGAATGCCGACGCCGCGCTGCGCGCCCTGGTTCGGCTGTCCGAGAACCCGGAGTCGGAATGGGACGAGCTCAACGAGGCCCTGCTGAGCGAACGCCCCCTGCGCGGGCGGCTGTTCGCCGTGCTGGGTTCCTCGCTGGCGCTGGGGGACCACTTGGTCGCGCATCCACAGTCCTGGAAACTGTTGCGGGGCAACGTCAGACTGCCGTTGGCCGACCAGCTGCGCCGGGGGTTCGTCGAGTGCGCCGAGGAAACATCGGGTGCGCCGCGCTCGGCCGTGCAGCGATTGCGCGTCCTGTATCGCGACCACCTGCTGGTGCTGGCGGCACTCGACCTGGCCGCGACCGTCGAGGACGAACCGGTGCTGCCGTTCACTACCGTGGCCGCCCAGCTGGCGGACACCGCGGACGCGGCGCTGGCGGCGGCCCTGCGGGTGGCCGAGGCGACGGTGTGCGGCGACCGCACACCGCCGCGCCTGGCGGTCATCGCGATGGGCAAGTGCGGTGCGCGCGAACTGAACTACGTCAGCGACGTCGACGTCGTCTTCGTCGCCGAAAGCGCCGACTCGCTGTCCACCCGTGTAGCCAGCGAGATGATGCGGGTCGCCTCGGCGGCGTTTTTCGAGGTGGATGCCGGGTTGCGTCCGGAGGGCCGCAGTGGGGAGCTGGTCCGCACGCTCGACTCGCACATCGCCTACTACCAGCGCTGGGCCAAGACCTGGGAGTTCCAGGCATTGCTGAAAGCCCGTCCCGCGGCCGGCGACGCCGAGCTCGGTGCGCAATACGTTGCCGCTCTGACACCGATGGTCTGGACCGCCTGCGAGCGTGCGGACTTCGTGACCGAGGTGCAGGCCATGCGGCGCCGCGTCGAACAGCTGGTGCCCGCCGAAATCCGCGCCCGCGAGATCAAACTCGGCAGTGGCGGATTGCGGGACGTGGAGTTCACCGTGCAGCTGCTGCAGCTGGTCCACGGCCGCGACGACGAGTCGCTGCACGTGGCTTCCACGGTCGATGCGTTGGCCGCCTTGGGCGCGGGCGGCTATATCGGGCGCGAGGACGCGGCCAACATGACCGCGTCCTATGAGTTCCTTCGGCTGCTTGAGCATCGACTGCAGCTGCAGCGGCTCAAGCGCACCCACATGTTGCCCGAGGCCGACAACGAAGAGGCGGTGCGCTGGCTGGCGCGCGCGGCCCACGTCCGCCCCGACGGCAGGCACGACGCGGCCGGGGTGCTGCGCGAGGAGCTTCGGCGCCACAACGTCCGGGTGTCACGGCTGCACGCCAAACTCTTCTATCAGCCGCTGCTGGAATCGATCGGGCCGGCCGGGCTGGCGATCGGCCATGGCATGACGTCGGAGGCCGCCGAGCGCCAGCTGGCCGCGCTGGGCTACGAGGGGCCGCAGACCGCGTTGAAGCACATGTCGGCGCTGGTCAACCAGAGTGGGCGGCGTGGGCGGGTGCAGTCGGTGCTGCTGCCCCGGCTGCTGGACTGGATGTCGTATGCCCCCGACCCCGACGGCGGACTGCTGGCCTACCGGCGGCTCAGTGAGGCGCTCGCCACCGAAAGCTGGTACCTGGCGACGCTGCGCGACAAGCCCGCGGTGGCCAAGCGGCTCATGCATGTGCTGGGCACCTCGACGTACGTTCCCGACCTGTTGATGCGCGCGCCCAGGGTGATTCAGGATTTCGGGGACGGGCCGTCGGGACCGAAACTGCTCGAGACCGACCCGGCCGCGGTGGCTCGCGCGTTGATCGCCTCGGCGAGCCGCCACCCCGACCCGGTGCGGGCCATCGCCGGCGCGCGCACACTGCGGCGCCGAGAGCTGGCCCGCATCGGTTCCGCAGACCTGCTCGGCCTGCTCGAGGTCACCGAGGTGTGCCGCGCGCTGACATCGGTGTGGGTGGCCGTGCTGCAGGCCGCGCTGGACGCGATGATCCGGGCCAACCTTCCCGACGACGGCAACCCACCGGCGGCCATCGCCGTCATCGGCATGGGCCGGCTGGGCGGCGCAGAGCTCGGCTACGGGTCGGATGCCGACGTCATGTATGTCTGCGAGCCGGCCACCGGTGTCGATGACTCACGGGCGGTGAACTGGGCGACATCGATCGCCGAGCAGGTTCGGGCGTTGCTGGGCACTCCGACCATCGACCCGCCGCTGGAAGTCGACGCCAGCCTGCGGCCCGAGGGCCGCAATGGACCGCTGGTGCGCACGCTGGCCTCGTACGAGGCCTACTACGGACAATGGGCGCAGCCGTGGGAGATTCAGGCGCTGCTGCGCGCGCACGCGGTGGCCGGCGACGCGGAGCTGGGTCAGCGGTTCCTGCTGATGGCCGACAAGACGCGCTATCCGCCCGAAGGCGTGTCAGCCGAAGCGGTGCGCGAGATCCGTCGCATCAAGGCGCGCATCGAGTCCGAGCGGTTGCCCCGCGGCGCGGACCCGAAGACGCACACCAAGCTGGGCCGCGGGGGACTGGCCGACATCGAGTGGACGGTGCAGTTGCTGCAGCTGCGGCACGCGCACGAGATCGGAGCCCTGCACAACACCTCGACGCTGCAATCCTTGGACGCAATCGCCGCGGCGGACCTAGTGCCCGCGGACGAGGTGGACCTGCTCCGGCAGGCCTGGTTGACGGCCACCCGGGCGCGCAACGCGCTGGTGCTGGTCCGCGGCAAGCCCACCGACCAGCTGCCGGGACCCGGACGCCAGCTCAACGCGGTCGCGGTCGCCGCGGGCTGGCCCACCGACGACGGCGGCGCGTTCCTGGACAACTATCTGCGGGTGACGCGGCGCGCAAAAGCGGTCGTGCGCAAGGTGTTCGGGAGTTGAGTCAGGAGGCTGGTGGCTTGGAGGCCACATTCGAGGTGTTAGGCGCAGCGGGGCTGGACGGGGTGAAGACGACGTATGCGCCGCTGACCGAGGTTGTTCGGGACCTCATCGACGCCACCATCCGGACCCGGGCCGACGACGGGGTGATCGAAAAGGCCCGCAGTGCGATCGAAGCGGCAGCCAATCCGACGGCCGTCCGGCGCCGCGGGGCAACGCCGCGACCGCCCAAGCCGACACGGGCCGGGGACGCCGAATGAAGTTCTACATCAGCAGCGCCTTTATGAATACCGCAGAGATCGTCGAGATCGCCAAGGCCGCCGACGAACTCGGCTACGACGGCATCGGGATCCCCGACCATGTCGTCAATGTCCAGACCCTCGATACCCCCTACCCGTACACCAAGGACGGGCAACGGCGTTGGCAGCCTTTCACCGACTGGCCCGACCCCTGGGTCCTCGTCGGCGCGCTGGCACAGGTCACCACCCGGCTGCGGTTCGTCACCACCGTCTACATACCGGCGATGCGCAACCCCTACTCGGCGGCGAAAGCGATTGGCACCGCGGCGGTTTTGGCGTCGGGCCGGGTGGAGCTCGGGGTCGGTGTCGGGTGGTGCCGGGAGGAATTCGCCTTGATGGGTGAGCAGTTCGCGGCCCGCGGCAAACGCACCGACGAAATTCTCGACTTGATGCGGGCGCTGTGGGCGCCGGGCTGGACGGAATTCGATGGCGAGTTCTACCAGACACCGCGGCTGGCGATGCAACCAACTCCGCCGCCCATACCGGTATACGTCGGCGGGCTCAGTGACATCGCGCTGCGCCGCGCCGCCCGTCACGACGGCTGGATCGGTGACCTGATCAAGACCGATCGCGCCATCGAGGCGGTGGGCCGGCTGCATGAACTCCGACTCGAAAATGGGTTGTCTTTAGACGATTTCACGATTTTGACGCCTTTGACCGACGCCTTCACGATCGCCGATTATCAGCGCGCCGCCGATGCTGGCATCACCGGCATCATCACCATGCCGTGGATGTTCTACGCCGGGCCGGACGCCCGTCTGCCCGAGAAGATCGACGGCATGGCGCGCTTCCGCAAGGACCTTGCGCTCGACTGACGGCGAGCAGTCGCAAAGGCCCCTATTTCGGGAGCGAAATAGGGGCCTTTGCGACTGGTGGCGGGTGGGTGGCCTACACGTCGAAGTAGAGCGCGAACTCGTAGGGATGCGGCCGGATGTTGACCGGCTCGATCTCGTTTTCGCGTTTGAAGGCGATCCAGGTCTCGATCAGGTCCGGGGTGAACACGCCGCCCTCAGTGAGGTATTCGTGGTCGGCCTCCAGACGGTCGATCACATCGGACAGCTGGGTCGGCGTCTGCGGGATGTTCGCGGCCTCTTCCGGTGGCAGCTCGTAGAGGTCCTTGTCGACGGGTGCCTGCGGCTCGATCTTGTTCTTGATGCCGTCCAGGCCTGCCATCAGCATGGCGGAGAACGCCAGGTACGGGTTGCCCGACGAGTCGGGGCTCCGGAACTCCAGCCGCTTGGCCTTCGGGTTGCTGCCGGTGATCGGGATGCGCACGCATGCCGACCGGTTGCGCTGGCTGTAGACCAGGTTGATCGGGGCCTCGTAGCCGGGAACCAGCCGCTTGTAGGAGTTGACCGTCGGGTTGGTGAAGGCCAGCAGCGACGGCGCGTGGTGCAACAGGCCGCCGATGTAGTGGCGCGCCGTATCCGACAGGCCGGCGTACCCGGTCTCGTCGTACATCAGCGGGCTGCCGTCCTTCCACAGCGACTGATGCGTGTGCATGCCGGAGCCGTTGTCGCCGAACAGCGGCTTGGGCATGAACGTGACGGTCTTGCCGTTCTGCCATGCGGTGTTTTTGACGATGTACTTGTAGAGCTGCAAGTCGTCCGCGGCGTGCAGCAGCGAGTTGAACTGATAGTTGATCTCGGCCTGTCCACCGCTGCCCACCTCGTGGTGGCCCTTCTCCAGAATGAAGCCGGCGTTGATCAGGTTGGTCAGCATTTTGTCGCGCAGGTCGACGTACTGGTCGTTGGGGGCCACCGGGAAGTAGCCGCCCTTGTGGCGGACCTTGTAGCCGCGGTTGGGGCTGCCGTCGGTCTCGGTCGCGTTGCCGGTGTTCCACCACCCCGAGATCGCGTCCACCTCGTAGAACGCGCCGTTCGCGCGCGAGTCGAAAGCTACCGAGTCGAAGATGTAGAACTCGGCCTCGGCGCCGAAGTACGCGGTGTCGGCGATGCCGGTGCTGGCCAGGTAGTCCTCGGCCTTGCGGGCGATATTGCGCGGGTCGCGCGAGTAGGGCTCCAGGGTGAACGGGTCGTGGACAAAGAAGTTCAGGTTCAACGTCTTGGCCTCGCGGAACGGGTCGATGCGCGCGGTGTCCGGGTCGGGAAGCAGCAGCATGTCGGACTCGTGGATGGCCTGGAACCCGCGGATCGACGAGCCGTCAAACGCCACGCCGCCCTCGAACAGCTTCTCGTCGAGCACGGAAGCCGGAATCGTGAAATGCTGCATGACGCCCGGGAGGTCGCAGAACCGGACGTCGACGTACTGGACTTCTTCGTCCTTGGCGAGCTTGAAGACGTCGTCGGGCGTCATATGTGTCACTGATGTGCTCCTTTTTACTTGGTAATTCGCGGCCGACGCTATGGAGCCGTTATTGCCCGTCAGTCAACCCCGTGTTGCGCAGACGTTACGTGACCCTGGCACCCACCAGAGAACCCGGTCTGGCCCCGGGCCCTATTGTGAGGTCATGGCCGGCAAGATCGTATCTGGTCCACCGTGGAGGCTGTGCGGGCCGTCCCGACGTCGGGCCGACCGGGCCGTAGGACGACGCCCATGACAGGGAAATCGGCCGAATCCCCGCCGAAATACCCCGGCGAGACCCTCGGTTTGCCGCAGACCGGTCCGGGTTCGTTGGCCTCGATGGTGCGGCGGCTGCTGGCGCTGCTGATCGACTGGCTGATCGCCTATGGCTTGGCCCTGCTGGCGTTGGCATTCGGCGTCGTGTCCAAGCCGACATTGCCGACGGTGGTCCTGGCCATCTGGCTGGTGCTTGGTCTGGTGGCGGTGCGGCTTTTCGGGTTCACGCCAGGCCAGCTGGTGCTGGGCATCCAGGTGGTGTCGGTGAACGGACGGCTGCCCGTGGGGATCGGCCGGTTGACGGCCAGGGGCCTGCTGATCGGGCTGGTGGTTCCGCCGTTGTTCGTCGATTCGGACGGCCGCGGGTTGCAGGACCGCCTGACCGGCACCGCGGTGGTGCGACGCTGACCCTGCGTTACCTGCGGCGCACGGTGCGCTGCACGCCGCGCATCTTGGCGTTGCTGGGCAGGGGTCCCTTCGGCAAGACGCCGGAACCGGCCCGCGAACCCAGCGCGGCCAGTCGCGACTCGAGCGCGTCGATTTGCTTGACGCTGATGTTGGCCGGAAGGCGGGTGAGGTGGCGCTCCAACCTGGCCAGCGGGACCTCGCCTTCGCCGTTGCCGACGACGATGTCGTAGATCGGCACATCGCCGACCAGCCGCGCGGTGCGCTTCTTCTCTTGGGCCAGTAGTGGTTTGACCCTGGCCGCCGATCCCTCGGCGACGAAGATGACGCCGGGCCGGCCGATCACCCGATGCACGGCGTCGAAGTGGCCGGTGGCGGCCACCCCGGGGCTCACCCGCCACTTGCCGCGCAGGTTGTCCAGCGCCCATGCGGCCGCGCCGGTTTGTCCTTCGGCTTTGCGGTAGACGGATCGCTGCGCTCGCCGGCCGAAGATGATGAACGCCACCAGCGCGCCCAGCACCACGCCGAGCGGGATGAACGTGATCATGGTCAACCCGCCGGCCCACACGCCGACCCCCACCGAGGCGCCCACGATCAGCACGAAAGCGCCGATCATGTACGGCAGCAGCCGCTGGTCCTCCTTGCGTTGGATGGTGAACGCCTGCCACAGCTGACTGCGCCGCTCTCTGGCCGCCGCCTTGCGCGCGGCTCTCGCTTGCGCCTTGGCGGCCTTGGTTTCTGCGGCATTTCGGGGTTTGGCCATAATCATCAAGAATACGGACGAACCGGTTGATGGGATGCCGAGGAGACGCGGGCCTGTTCGTAGAGCCGGCGTGCGCGGTACGAGGACCGCACCAGCGGCCCGGCCAACACCCCGGCGAAGCCCAGCCCTTCGGCGAACTGCGCGAACTCGACGAACTCCTCGGGCGTCACCCAGCGCTCGACGGGGTGGTGGCGCGCCGACGGCCGCAGATACTGGGTGACGGTGACGATGTCGCAGCCGGCGGCACGCAGATCGGCCAGCGCAGTGCGCACCTCGTCGGGGGTTTCGCCCAAGCCGAGGATGAGGTTGCTCTTGGTGACCAACCCGAAGTCGCGCGCCGCGGTAAGCACGTCCAGACTGCGCGAGTAGGTGAAGGCGGGCCGGATCCGTTTGAAGATCCGCGGCACGGTTTCGACGTTGTGCGCCAACACTTCCGGATGGGACTCGAAGACCTCGGCCAGCCGGGCGGGCTCGCCGTTGAAGTCCGGAATCAACAGCTCCACGCCGGTCGACGGGTTGAGTTCCTTGATCGCGCGCACGGTTTCGGCGTACAACCAGGCCCCACCGTCGGGCAGGTCGTCGCGGGCGACGCCGGTGACGGTGGCATAGCGCAGCCCCATCGTTCGCACGCTCTCGGCGACCCGCCGGGGCTCGTCACGGTCCAGGGGGGCGGGCTTGCCGGTGTCGATCTGGCAGAAGTCGCAACGGCGGGTGCATTGGTCACCGCCGATCAAGAACGTGGCCTCCCGGTCCTCCCAGCATTCGAAGATGTTGGGGCAGCCGGCCTCCTCGCAGACTGTGTGCAGACCCTCCCGCCGGACCAGGCTCTTCAGCTCGGTGTACTCCGGACCCATCCGGGCGCGCGTCCTGATCCACGGCGGCTTGCGCTCGATCGGGGTCTGCGCGTTGCGCACTTCCAGGCGCAGCAGTTTGCGTCCTTCGGGAGTGACGGTCACATCGCTGATGCTACGCGGGCGGCGCTGTGTTGACTTGAGGGCAGGACACCGTCCAGCGCGTCGCAGACGGCCTCGGCGACGGCCGCGCGGACGCCGTCGACGGCGACCGTGCGCCCGAGTTCGGCCGACAACGACGTCACCCCGGCGTCGCTGATGCCGCACGGCACGATGGTCGTGAACGCGCCCAAGTCGCAATCGCAGTTGAGCGCAAACCCGTGCAGCGTCGTCGCCCGCGACACCCGAACGCCGATGGCGGCGACCTTGCGGGCCGGCCGGCCGCCGCCGGCCGCCAACCACACTCCCGAGCGGCCGTCGACCCGTATCGCCTGCAGGCCGACGTCGCCGCACACCTTGATCAGCGCTTCCTCGAGGCGCCGAACGTAATCGACGACATCGAGGGGTTCGGCCAGCCCGACGATCGGATAGCCGACCAATTGTCCCGGACCGTGCCAGGTGATCTTGCCGCCGCGATCGGTGTCTATCACCGGGGTGCCGTCGACCGGCCGTTCGTGCGGTTCGGTGCGTCGCCCGGCAGTGTAGACCGGTGGGTGCTCCAGCAGCAGCAGCGTGTCGGTGCCGCCGGCGCCCCTAGCGTCGGCCAGGTCCCGCTGCAGCTGCCAGGCGGCCAGGTAGTCGACCGTCCCAAGCTGGCGGACGTCGATTGCGGCCAAGCTCGACCGGATGGAACCAGTCACAATGGCGAGGCTACCCGGCGCGTCGCTGTCGGGCCTAATCCTGGTGGCGCCGGGCGGTAGCGTATCCGAGCGCCTCGCCAATCGTGTTGTGGTGGAACTGAAAACCGGCGCGTTCCAGCGCGGCGGGGATGGCGCGTTGACCGTTCAACAGCACCTCGTCGGCGAACTCGCCGAGCACGGCGCGTGCCGCGAAACCGGGCAGCATCAATGGAGTCGGGCGGTTGACCGCGCGGCCGAACGCCGTGGTGAACTCGGCGTTGGTCACGGGCGCCGGCCCGGTCATGTTGACCGGGCCGGACAGCGTGGGGTGGGAGATGGCGAACAGCAGCGCTCGCACCTCGTCCTCGAGGCTGATCCACGACATGTACTGGCGGCCGCTGCCCAGCCGAGCGCCGAGACCCAACGAGAAGACCGGCCGCATCGGTCGCAGCGCCCCGCCCGCCGGCGACAGCACCAGCCCGGTGCGGGCCAGCACGACGCGGGTGCCGCCATATTGGGCCGGCAGCGTGGCCGCTTCCCAGTCCACGCACAGCTGTGCCAGGAAACCCGTTCCCGCCGAATTGGTTTCGTCAACGACGCGGTCCTTGGTGTTTCCGTAGTAGCCGACCGCGCTGGCATTGATCAGGGTGCCGACGCCCGCGTCGGCGACCGCAGCGGACAGCACTTCGGTCGGCGTGATCCGGCTGTCTCGCAGGCTCTGTTTGAACGCCCCGGACCACCGGCGTTGGCCAATGTTGACGCCGCACAGGTTGACCACGGCGTCGACTTCGGTGAGCGCAGCCGGATCGAACTCACCACTCTCGGGGTTCCAGTGCAGTTCTTCGGCATTCGCCGGTGTCCGGCGCACGATGCGCAGCACCGTGTGATCGGCGGCGCGCAACGCCGCCGTCAACGCGGAGCCGATCAAGCCAGACGAACCCGCTATGGCGACGACGGCGGCCACGACTCAAGCCTTTCCCTACAGCCCCAGATCGGCCTCGAACGCTCCCTCTTCGAGCCGATGCTTGATGGTGGTGAGGAAGCGTCCGGCGTCGGCGCCGTCGATCAGTCGGTGATCGTAGGTCAGCGGCAAATAGCAGACCGAGCGGACCCCGATCGACTCGTTGCCGCTGTCGTCGACGACCACCCGCGGCCGCTTGACGATGGCTCCGGTGCCTAACATCGCGGCCTGCGGCGGCACCAGGATCGGCGTGTCGAACAGCGCGCCCTGGCTGCCGATGTTGGTGATGGTGAACGTGCCGCCGGACAACTCGTCGGGTTTCAAGTTGCCCGAGCGTGCCCGGGCCGCGATGTCGGCGATCGCGCGGGCCAGCCCGGCCAGCGACAAGTCGCCGGCGTTGTGGATGACGGGGGAGAGCAGGCCCTGCTCGGTGTCGACGGCGAACCCGAGGTGTTCGGCGTCGTAGTAGGTGATCTCCTTGGTTTCCTCGTTGTAGCTGGCGTTGATGTTGGGATGAATCTTGAGGGCGTCGATCACAGCCCGCGCGATGAACGGCAGGAAGGTCAGGTTCACGCCTTCGCGCTCGGCGAATGCGGCCTTGGCCCTGGCCCGCAACCCCACGATCTTGGTCATGTCGACCTCGTGGGTCTGGGTGAGTTGCGCCGTGGCCTGAAGCGATTCGCGGGTCTTGTTGGCGGTGATCTGGCGAATCCGGCTGGCCTTCTGCGTGGTACCTCGCAGGTGTGCCAGTGCTGGTGCCGGAGCGGGCGCCGGGGGGGCCTTCGGAGCCGGCGCGGCGGCGGGTGCTTGGGCCGCGAGGGCGGGGGCCGCCTTCGCGGCCTCCCTTTTCTGCGCGGCGGCCAGCACGTCCTGCTTGCGGATGCGACCGCCCACGCCGGTGCCCGTCACCTGGGTGAGGTCGATGTTGTTTTCGCTGGCCAGCTTTCGCACCAGCGGGGTCACGTAGGGCGCGCCTACGACGGCGGTTTCGGGTTGGACCGCCGCCGGCGCCGGTGGCTGTGCCGGTTCCGCCCCCGGCGCGGGCGCCGGTTCGGCCCTCGGCACGGGCTCGGGCTTGGCGGCTGGCTCCGGCTTGGGTTCCGGCCCGGGCTCGGGCTTGGGTTCTGGTTTGGCGGCCGCGGCGGCCGCGGCGGTGACGCC
Organism: Mycobacterium lacus; assembly: GCF_010731535.1. Lineage (NCBI taxonomy): Bacteria > Bacillati > Actinomycetota > Actinomycetes > Mycobacteriales > Mycobacteriaceae > Mycobacterium > Mycobacterium lacus. Next base: position 2,367,384 of record NZ_AP022581.1, on the reverse strand, counting down.
GATCCGCGCCAACTCGCCGCCCACCGGGACGATGGCGTCCTCGTCGGCCGTAATGCTGACCAGGACACCGGCCACCGGCGATGGAATCTCGGTGTCCACCTTGTCGGTGGACACCTCCACCAGCGGCTCGTCAACCTGAACCGAATCCCCGATCCTCTTGAGCCAGCGGGTCACGGTGCCCTCGGCCACCGACTCGCCGAGTTCGGGCATCAGCACCGGCGTCGCGTCGCCACCGAAAGGGGCGCCTGACGCCGCCGGGGCCGGCGCCGCTGCCGGTTCGGGTTGGGGTTCGGGCCGGGGCGCGGGTTCGGCCTGGGGGCCGGGTTCGGGTGCGGGCGCCGCCGGGGCGGTCGGCGCCGCCTCCCCGCCGCCTTCCGAGGGTGTCCCGATGATGGCCAGCTCGCCGCCGACCTCGACGGTGTCGTCCTCCTGGGCGATGATCTTGGTCAGCACACCCGCGGCGGGCGCCGGGATTTCGGTGTCGACTTTGTCGGTCGACACCTCGACGATGGGCTCGTCGAGCTCGACCGTGTCGCCTTCTTGCTTGAGCCAGCGGGTGACCGTCCCCTCGGTAACGCTTTCACCGAGTGCCGGCATCTGGACTGAGAAGGCCATCGCTGTTGACTCCTCGATCGGTCGTCGGTCGGCACAGGTCGACCTCTGGCTTACCACACGGTCGTGCACCGGGCATGGAATGCAGTAGATGCCGAAACTATCCTGTCACGCGCCTCGGTCGGCGCATCGTGAGGGCGGGGCGGGCTCAGGCGTTCCGAGCCGCCGTCGGACCCCCTTGTTACCGTGAGGCGACGAGGAGGAGGTCCGGTGCCGGCAACACAACAGGAAGCGCAGCGGTTCGTCGACAGCGCGGACGGCGTCCGCATCGCGGTCTACGAGGACGGCAACCCCCAGGGCCCCACGGTGGTGCTGGTCCACGGCTTCCCGGATTCGCACGTGTTGTGGGACGGCGTCGTTCCGCTCATGGCCGAGCGGTTCCGGATCATCCGCTACGACAACCGCGGTGTCGGCCTGTCGTCGGTGCCCAAGCCGGTTTCGGCGTACACCATGGCCCGTTTTGCCGACGATTTCGCCGCGGTCATCGGCGAGTTGAGCCCCGGCCGGCCGGTGCACGTGCTGGCCCACGACTGGGGCTCGGTCGGGGTGTGGGAGTACCTGGGCCGGCCCGGTTCCCGCGACACGGTGGCCTCCTTCACGTCGGTGTCCGGCCCAAGCCAGCAGCAGCTGGTCGATTACGTCCTCGGCGGGTTGCGGCGGCCCTGGCGCCCACGAACGTTCGCGCGCGCGGTTAGCCAGGCGCTGCGGTTGACGTACATGGTGCTGTTCTCGATACCGGCGCTGACACCGCTGCTGCTTCGCGTGGCACTGGCGAGCGCGGCCGTCCGGCGCCGTATGGTCGGCAACGTCCCCGTCGAGAGGATCCATCACTCCGACAAGTTGGCCCGCGATGCAGCCCACTCGGTGAAGACGTACCCCGCCAACTACTTTCGTTCGTTCTCCCGCCGCTGGCGCGCCCAGCCGATCCAGATCGTCGACGTGCCGGTGCAACTCATCGTCAACACCGATGACCCGTACGTGCGGCCCTACGGCTACGACGAGACCGCGCGCTGGGTGCCACGGTTGTGGCGGCGTGACATCAAAGCCGGCCATTTTTCGCCGATGTCGCACCCGCAGGTGATGGCGGCCGCGGTGCGCGACCTCGCCGACCTGACGGAGGGCAAACGGCCGAGCCGGGGGCTGTTGCGAGCCCAGGTCGGCCGCCCGCGCGGGTACTTCGGCGACACCCTGGTGTCGGTCACCGGGGCCGGCAGCGGGATCGGTCGCGAGACGGCGCTGGCCTTCGCCGCCGACGGCGCCGAGCTCGTCGTCAGTGACATCGACGAGGCCACGGTCAAGGAAACCGCGGCCGAGGTCGCCGCGCGCGGCGGCGTGGCGCACGCGTATGTGCTCGACGTGTCCGACGCCGACGCGGTCGAAGCCTTCGCCGAGCGGGTCAGCGCCGAACACGGCGTGCCCGACATCGTGGTCAACAACGCCGGCATCGGGCAGGCGGGGCGGTTCCTGGACACGCCGGCCGAGCAGTTCGACCGCGTGCTGGCCGTCAATCTCGGCGGCGTGGTCAACGGCTGCCGATCCTTTGGCCGGCGTCTGGTCGAGCGTGGCACCGGCGGCCACATCGTCAACGTGTCCTCGATGGCCGCTTACGCGCCCCTGCAGTCGCTGAGCGCCTACTGCACGTCGAAGGCTGCGACATTCATGTTCTCCGACTGCCTGCGAGCCGAACTCGACGCCGCCGGTGTGGGTTTGACCACGGTCTGCCCCGGCGTCATCAACACCAACATCATCAACACCACCCGCTTCGACGCGCCGCCCGGAAAGGACGACGAGCACGTCGACGGCCGGCGCGGACAGATCGACAAGATGTTCGCGCTGCGCCGCTACGGACCGGACAAGGTTGCCGACGCGATCGTGTCGGCGGTCAAGAAGGACAAGCCGATCCGGCCGGTCGCGCCGGAAGCCTATGCGCTGTACGGCATTTCCCGCGTGCTGCCGCAGGCGCTGCGCAGTGCCGCGCGGATGCGGGTGATCTGACGAGTTAGCTCAGCCCTTTTCGCAGATGTCGGACAGCACCGCGAACATGGTGCGGGTCGGCACACCGGTGGCGCCCTTGGGTGTGTAGCCCCACGCGCTGCCAGTGTTGTACGCCGGCCCGGCCACGTCGAGGTGCGCCCAACCCACCCCGTCGGCGACAAACTCGCGCAGGAACACCCCGGCCACCAGCATGCCGGCGAAGCGTTGCCCGCTCACATTGGCCAGGTCGGCCACGGTCGACTTCAGGTCGTCCTTGAGTTCGTCGGGCAGCGGCATCGGCCAGCCGTTCTCACCCACCCGCTGCGAGATCGCGGCGACCCGGTCGCGGAACTCGTCGCTGCCCATCACGCCGGGTATGCGGGCGCCCAACGCCACCGTCTGCGCTCCGGTCAGCGTCGAAGTTTCGATCAGGTAGTCCGGACTGTCCTCGCATGCCCGAACGATGGCGTCGGCCAGGATGAGCCGGCCCTCCGCGTCGGTGTTGAGCACCTCGACGGTGGTGCCGCCGTATTGGGTCAACACGTCGCCCGGCCGCTGCGCCGTTGCCGACGGCATGTTCTCGGCCATCGGCACCGTGGCGATCACGTCGATCGGCAGCTTGAGCCGCGCGGCCAGCGTGACGGTCGCGATGACCGCGGCGGCCCCGCCCATGTCCGAGGTCATGTGGTGCATCGACGCCGCCGGCTTGATCGAGATCCCGCCGGTGTCAAAGGTGATGCCCTTGCCGACCAGGGCCACCTTCTTGGCCTTGTTCGGGTTCTTGGCCAGCCGCGATCCCCGATGGATCAGCCGCACCAGTCGTGGCGGCCGCGACGAGCCCTGGCCGACACCGATTACCCCGCCGTAGCCGGCCTTGCGCAGCGCCTTCTCGTCGAGCACCTCCACTTCAAGCCCGACGGACTCACCCAAAGCCTTTGCGCGCCTGGCGAATTCGGCGGGAAACAGGTGACTCGGGGGAGTGTTGACCAAGTCGCGGGCGGTGGCGACGGCGGTGGCGACGGCGGCGCCGTGCGCGCTTTGCCTCTTGGCGTCCTTTGCTGCGGATAGCACGGTGATCTTGCGTAGCCCAGGGTCTTTCGGCGCGGTCTTGGCGCTGCGGAAGGCGCTGAACCGATAGCTGCCCAGGATCAGTCCCTCGACGGTGGCAGCGCACACGCCCTCGCCGGGCAACTCGGCCAGCGTGGTGATCACCGCCTCGGCATTGCCAGTTGATCGCGCCGCGGCACCGGCGGCGCGACGGATCGTGTCGGCCGGCCAGTCGTCGCGCGGGTTGCCCAGCCCGACCGTCAGCACGCTGCCCACCGGCAACGACGGCACGACCAGCCGGTGCACCTGTTCAGCACTGCCCGTCGCGTCCAGTGCGCGCAGGCCGGCCTCGATTTCGGCCACCGCGTCGGCGGCCAGGAAAGGTTCGGCCGCGGCAAGGGCCGCGCCCGGCCTGTCTTCGTCGCCGGCCGAAACGACCGGCACGAGCAATACCGAAGAGGCCACACCACGTTTGGGCAGCGATGTGGCGACTGTTACGGAGGGGGACTGGTAACCCGGTTCGGTGGTCACGGGCAATCACCCTAGTCATCAGCGGTGGGGACTTGGCTCGGCGGTGTCCCGGCGTGCAGGTCGTAGGCGGTCACCGGGGCGTCAAAACCCTTGAGGGTCAACGGGCCGTGGGCGATCGCAGGCCAGTCCGGCAACTTGTCACGGAGTTCGGGTGCGGCCAGGATCTGCCCCGGCGCCGCGGCCGCCACGAGTCGTGCCGCCAGGTTGACCGGGCTGCCGAAATAATCCCCGTTGATGGCCAGCACCGTTCCGTAGGCAAGGCCGGCACGCACCCGCAGCGCGGCTTCGCGCGCCCTGGGATGGTCGACGAGATCAAACGCCGCCTTGACCAGCCGCTCGGGCGCCGGGCTCACCCACATCACGGCGTCGCCGATGAACTTCACCACGCGGCCGCCGTCGGCATGCACCACGTCAGCAACGGTGGCGCCAAACTCGGTGAGCAAGTCCGACAGCTGCGCGGGCGTGAGCGTCCGGGTCAACGCGGTGAAGCTGGACAGATCCGCGAATCCGACGCCGCACACGACGCTCGCCGACGTGTCGCGAGCGACACCCTCGAAATAGGTTCGGGCGCTGATCAGATGGTGGCGGTGAACGGTGTCGATCAGCGCCCCGATCCGGGGGACGAACTCGGCGACCGCGCGGTAGGCCTGCGCGGTGGCGAGTTCGTCGTGGGTGTGCGTCATTTGGATGTCCGGCGACCCGGTGCGGATCACGGTCGACTCGGCCTCCGCGAGCCGGGCCATCGCGGCGCCGAGCACCCGCAGCATGCCGGCCGCGCCGTCCTCGCCGACCAGCGCCCTGATTTCGACCCACGTCGACAGGGCGTCGACGTCGGCCTGGCTCAGCGCGGGAACGTCGGGACCCGCGACGGTGAGCCCGAGCAAAGCCCAGGCGCGGGCCACGTCCTCGGCGGATAACCCGAGTTGTTCCGCGGCCGTCTGCAGCGTGTAGATCGGCCGCCCGGACCATTGCAGGACGTCGCCGGCAAGCCCGAACAGCCGGCCGCGACGTTCGGCTTCCACCATTTCGTCGAGCGTGAAGCCGAGCCCGTTCAGGTACTCGATCAGGCCGGCCCGTTCGCGCGGGTTGGCGATTCCGGCGGCCTCCAGCGCTTCGAAATCGAGGGACTCGGACACCCACCCAAGTGTGCCAGTAGCGCTGCCCTGGCTGAATTGCTCGCCTCCTCCCGCCGCTTCGCGGCGCGCATCGTCGACGAGCTAGGGTGGGACGCCGTGACCGCCGCGCCAGATCTGCTTCATGGACCGCTTGAAGACCGCCACCGCCAACTAGGGGCAAGCTTCGCCGAATTCGGCGGCTGGCTGATGCCGGTGTCGTATGCCGGCACCGTCAGCGAGCACAACGCCACCCGCAACGCGGTCGGGCTGTTCGACGTGAGCCACCTCGGCAAGGCGTTGGTCCGCGGACCGGGGGCCGCGAAGTTCGTCAACTCGGCGCTCACCAACGACCTGGGCCGCATCGGGCCGGGCAAGGCGCAATACACGTTGTGCTGCACCGAATCCGGCGGCGTCATCGACGACCTGATCGCCTACTACGTCGACGCCGACGAGATCTTTTTGGTGCCCAACGCCGCCAACACCGCCGCGGTGGTCGACGCGCTACGGGCCGCTGCTCCGGCCGGCCTGACGATCACCAACCAACATCGGAGCTACGCGGTGCTGGCGGTGCAGGGGCCGCGGTCGACCGATGTGCTCGGCTCCCTGGGGCTGCCCACCGACATGGATTACATGGGCTACGCCGACTCCTCGTACTCGGGTGTCCCGGTCCGCGTCTGCCGCACCGGGTACACCGGCGAGCACGGCTACGAACTGCTGCCGCCCTGGCAGACGGCGGGTGTGGTGTTCGACGCGCTGGTGACCGCGGTCTCCGACGCCGGCGGCGAGCCCGCCGGGCTGGGCGCCCGCGATACGCTGCGCACCGAGATGGGCTATCCGCTGCACGGACACGAACTTGCGCTCGACATCTCGCCGCTGCAGGCCCGCTGTGGCTGGGCGATCGGCTGGAACAAGGACGCATTTTTTGGCCGCGACGCACTGTTGGCGGAGAAAGCGGCCGGACCGCGGCGGCTGCTGCGCGGGCTGCGCATGGTCGGTCGCGGTGTCCTGCGCCCCGGTCTGACGGTGCTCGACGGTGACACCAAGGTAGGGGTCACCACGTCGGGAACATTTTCCCCGACGTTGCAGGTCGGCATCGGGCTGGCGTTGATCGACGCCGACGCGGCGATAGAGGATGGCCAGCAAATCACCGTCGACATCCGCGGCCGCGCCGTGGAGTGCGAAGTGGTGCGTCCGCCCTTCGTCGAGGTGAAAACCCGCTAGCGGACCGCCTCGCGCGGCAAAAACCGGTTGGCACGCAGATATACAATCGGCGCCATGGCCAGCGGCTCACTCGAGTTCACGGTTGCCCGCGCGGCGAACCCGGCAACCGACGCGCTGCGTGAGTCAATCCTGGCCGAGCCCGGCTTCGGCAAATACCACACCGACCACATGGTGTCGATCGACTACGACGAGGGCCGGGGTTGGCATAACGCGCGGGTCATCGCGTACGGCCCGATCGAGCTGGATCCATCGGCGATCGTGTTGCACTACGCGCAGCAAGTGTTCGAGGGGCTCAAGGCCTACCGCTGGGCGGACGGGTCGATCGTGTCGTTTCGGGCCGCGGCCAACGCGGCTAGGTTGCGTTCGTCGGCCCGGCGGTTGGCGATCCCGGAATTGCCCGACGAGATTTTCATCGAGTCCCTGCGTCAGCTCATCGCAGTCGACGACGGGTGGGTGCCGCGCGCCGGCGGCGAAGAGGCGCTGTATCTGCGGCCGTTCATCTTTGCCACCGAACCGGGACTTGGGGTGCGGCCGGCCAAGCAGTACCGGTACCTGCTGATCGCCTCGCCGGCCGGCGCGTATTTCAAGGGCGGCATCAACCCCGTCAGCGTCTGGGTGTCGACGGAGTATGTGCGGGCCAGCCCGGGCGGCACCGGAGCGGCCAAGTTCGGCGGCAACTACGCCGCGTCGCTGTTGGCGCAGGCCCAAGCCGCCGACAATGGTTGTGATCAAGTGGTGTGGCTGGACGCGGTCGAACGCCGCTACGTCGAAGAGATGGGCGGGATGAACATCTTCTTCGTGCTCGGCAGCGGCGGCTCCGCGCGCCTGGTCACCCCGGAGCTGTCCGGGTCACTGCTGCCCGGCATCACGCGGGACTCGTTGTTGCAGTTGGCTATTGACGCCGGCTTCGCAGTCGAAGAGCGCAAGATTGATATCGCCGAGTGGCAGAAGAAGGCCGCCGCAGGCGAGATCACCGAGGTGTTCGCCTGCGGCACGGCCGCCGTCATCACCCCGGTTTCGCGGGTGAAGTACGGCGACAGCGAGTTCACCATCGCCGACGGCCAACCGGGTGAAGTGACGATGGCGCTGCGCGACACCCTGACGGGGATCCAGCGGGGCACCTTCGCCGACACCCACGGCTGGATGCTGCGGTTGGCTTAGGTAGGGCGAGCAGCCGCAAAAGCACCCAATTCGGCACCGAATTGGGTGCTTTTGCGGCTCCTCGCAAGCTAAAAGCCGGCAAGCGCCACGGCGCTCACCGTCGTCGTCAATTCGATCGCACCGCCCAGCACGTCGCCCGTGATGCCGCCGAACCGGCGCACGCAATGCCCGACCAGGGCCGCGCCGCAACACACGCCCGCCAGCACCGCAACGGGCCCTTGCCAGAGCCGAGGGCTCGCCAGTAGCGAAACGGCAAGCAGCGCCGCGAGCCAGGCCGCCACCACCGGCGCGGGCTGCGTACCGGCGACCCGCGCGCCCAGGGCGCTGCCGTCGGCCGCCGGCACCGACCGGCGACAGGCGAGCACCGCGCTGACACGCCCGGCGAGAACGGCCACAAGGATCCCCGCCGCGTTCAACGCGGAGAAGGCCAGCCCCTGCAACGTGATCACCAACACGACGGCCGCCACTCCGAATGGTCCGGTTGACCCATCACGCATCACCTCGAGCGCCCGCTGCGGCGGTCCGTAACACCCCAGCCCGTCGGCCGTGTCGGCGACGGCGTCGATGTGCAGTCCGCGGGTGGCCAGCAGCACCACCGCGACCGCGAGCAGCCCGGACAGCGGGCTGGACGGGCCGAACGCCAGCGCACCGGCCCAGGTGATCCCCGCGGCCAGTGCGCCCAGCGCGGCCCCGACCAACGGGAGCGCGGTCATGGCGCCGCGGCCCATCGCGGTGGCCCAAGAACCCGGGACGGGAATGATTGTCCCGAAGGCGAAAGCTGCTGCCAGTGAACGCATCAGGGAGTCGGCTCGCACCGGGTAGCGACACCGGCCTCGGTGAAGGTCGCCATCGAAGACAGTACCGCCACCGCGGCGCGCAGCACCGGCAGCGCCGCGGTGGCTCCCGTGCCCTCGCCCAGCCGCATGCGCAGGTCCAGAACCGGTTCCAATCGCAGGGCCGCCAGGGCCAGTCCGTGACCCGGTTCGGTGGACCGGTGACCGGCCTGCCACCAGAGCCGGGCGCCGGGCGCGAGACGCTCGGCGACCAGCGCCGCGGCCGTCACCGCCATGCCGTCAAGCAGCAGCGGGGTGCGCCGGACGGCGGCCTGCGCGCAAAAGCCCGCCATCGCGGCCAGGTCCGCGCCGCCGCAGCAGCGCAGCAGCCCGACCGGGTCGCGCAACACCGTCCGCGCCCGGAACAGGGCGTCGCGCACCGCGGCCGTCTTGCGTGCCCAGCCGGCGTCATCGATACCGCTGCCGAAGCCGACCACCGCGACCGGCTCGGCGTCCGTCATCGCAGCGACCAGAACCGCTGCGGGGGTGGTGTTTGCGATTCCCATGTCGCCGGCGATGAGCAGGTCGGCACCGGCGTCGACCTCCTCGTCGGCGATCTGCTGACCGGCCGCGATCGCCGCGGCGGCCTGGTCGTGGCTTAACGCGTCCTCGACTGTGATGTCGCCGCTGCCGCGCCGCACCTTGTGGACGCTGATCCGCTCCGGCAGCGTGTCCGCATCCACCGCCAGGTCCGCGACCCGCACCGTCGCACCGGCGATGTCGGCTAGCGCGTTGATGGCCGCCCCGCCGCCGTCGATGTTGGCGACCATCTGGGCGGTCACTTCCGGCGGGTAGGCCGAGACCCCGGAGCGCGCGACACCGTGGTCGCCGGCGAACACCACCACCCGCGCCCGTTCGAACTGGCGCGGTGGGCAGCGCCCCTGGCACGACGCGATCCAGACCGACAGCTCCTCGAGGCGGCCCAGCGAGCCCCGCGGTTTCGTCAGGGTGTCCTGGCGGGCCCGGGCGGCGGTTTCCGCGTCCCAATCGGGCGGCGAGACCGGCGCGAATTCGATCATGATGGCGACGGCTTGATCGAGACGGCCTGCCCGGCCACCACCAGCACCACCCGGTCGCACAACGCGGCCATTCGCTGGTTGAGGGCGCCCAGCTCGTCGGCGAATCTGCGCCCTGACGCGGTGGTGGGCACCACCGTCAGACCGACCTCGGGGCTGACCAGCACCAGCGTTGACAGAAACTCGCCGACCGCGGCGAGCAGCTCATCCGTTTCTGGCAGGGGGACCGCCGCCGATCCGTCGTCCCACGCGTGGTCGCGGTCCAGGGTCCTGGTCAGCCAGGCGCCCAGGTCGTCCACGAGCGTCGGGATGTCCGGCGACTGCCGCAAATGGGTCGCGATGTCGTCGGTTTCGACCGTCGACCAGTGTTCGGGTCGACGGTCGCGGTGCGCGGCGACACGTCGCGCCCAGTCGGGGTCGGTGTGGGCGGACAGCCCGGAGGCCAGGTAGCGGGCCGGCTGGCCGGGTGCCAGTGACTGGGCGATGGCTTCCTCCGCCCACCGGGATTTACCCGACCTGATCCCGCCGAGTACCAGGGTGCGCATTGAGGGTCAGCCTTCCCGGGCGACTGCTAGCCGACACCGCTGCCGCGCTGGACTTGCGGTCGGGGAGCCCGCATCCGGCGCATCTGCGAAGCCCGGCCGGCCGCGTAAAGCCCCAGCTTCCAGCGGCTTTCGGTGTTGTTCGGGAACTTCGCGTCGACCAGCTTGCTCACCTTGCGGCCCAAAATGATGGCGTCGACCGACATCAGCGCCATCAGCGCCAGCATCACGGGGGACATATACAACTGCACCTGCGGGACGGCGAACATGGCGAACAGCAACGCCAGGGCCGACGGCATGAACAAGCCAAGCACGTTGCGCCGGGAGTCAACCACGTCGCGGACGTAACGGCGTATCGGGCCCTGGTCGCGGGGCAGCAGGTAGGCCTCTTCGCCGGCCATCATGCGCTCGCGCCGTTCCGTCATCCGGGCCCGGCTCGCCGCTCGTTCGGCCCGACGTTCCTCGCGGCTGGGTTTGGGGCCGGCCAACGTCTTGCGCCGGGCCCGCGCCTCCGAGGCCGTCATGGGTGCCGGTACAACCGGGCCCTTTTGGCGCCGGGTGGCCTCGCTGCGCTTGGGTGTGGGTCGCCCCTTGGGGCCGGTGGTACGCGACGCGCTCGAGGCAGGGGCCGAACTGCGGGCCGCACCGACACTGTCGCCGGGCGTGTCCGGTACCACTGTGCCCGTTCGATCGCCCCCTTGATCGCCCTTCTTGCGGCCCAGCAGCTTCACAGTCGTCAGGTTACTTCGCGGGCGGGGCAGCAGGAGAAACGGCCCGGAATTTGCCAGTGTTAGGCACGCGCCAATGCGCGGACCTACGCTGGCCAGTGATGAACGACGAGCGGGCCTCGGATGATGCCGTCGGTGCCCTGAGGCCCGGCCGGCTTCAGCTACCCGAGATGCGGGTGCTGATCGCGCCGGATTGCTACGGCGACAGCCTGTCCGCGGTTGAGGCCGCTGCCGCCATCGCTACCGGCTGGACCCGGGCCCGTCCGGACGACCGCTTCGTCATCGCCCCGCAGTCCGACGGCGGCCCGGGTTTCGTGGAGGTGCTGAGCAGCCGGTTGGGGGGGTTGCGGCGATTGCCGGTATCCGGGCCGCTAGACACCGTCGTGAACGCGGCGTGGGTGTTCGATGCGGGGTCGGCGACGGCGTATCTGGAGTGTGCCCAGGCGTGCGGTCTGGGGCTGCTCGGCGGCCCACCCACGCCGGAGACGGCTCTGGCGGCCCATAGCAGGGGAGTCGGCCAGTTGATCGCCGCTGCGCTGCAGGCCGGCGCGAGGCGCATTGTGGTTGGGCTGGGCGGCAGCGCATGTACCGACGGCGGGAAGGCAATGATCGCCGAGCTCGGCGGCTTGCAGGCTGCCCGCCGAAAGCTGGCCGACGTCGAGCTGATCGCCGCCTCGGACACCGAGTACCCGTTGCTGGGGCCATGGGGCGCGGCCAGGGTGTTTGCACCGCAGAAAGGCGCGGACACGGCGACCGTCGCAAGACTCGAAGTCCGCCTCGAGGCCTGGGCGATGGAACTGGACGCTGCCGCGGGAAGGGACGTAAGCGCCGAGCCGGGTGCGGGTGCCGCCGGCGGCATCGGGGCCGGTCTGCTGGCCCTCGGCGGCCGGTGCGAGTCCGGGGCGGCAATCATCGCCGAGCACACCCATTTCGACGACGACATTGCCGATGCGGAGCTGATCGTCACCGGCGAGGGCCGGTTCGATGAGCAGTCCCTGCACGGAAAGGTGGTCGGCGAGATCGCGGCCGCGGCGCGGCCGCTGGGGATTCCGGTGATAGTGCTGGCCGGGCAGGTCGCGCTGGACAAGTCCGCGACCCGGGCAGCGGGCATTATGTCCGCGCTATCCATCGCCGAATACGCCGGTTCGGTGCGGCTGGCCCTGGCCGACGCGGCCAACCAGCTGATGGGTCTGGCGTCTCAGGTGGCCGACCGACTCGGGAATACCGGTCCGGCAAGGTACCGTTGAGGGAGTGGGCTTTCCCCGGGTGGATTTGGCCCCCGATTGATCAAAATGGGCAGACCCATCCAAACGATGATGCATCTAGGAGACGCGATGACGGTGCAGAACGAGTCGAGCGCCAATACCCAGACCCACGGCGTGATCCTGACCGAGGCCGCCGCCGCCAAGGCGAAGTCCCTGCTGGACCAGGAGGGACGCGACGACCTGGCGCTGCGGATCGCGGTCCAGCCGGGCGGATGCGCTGGGCTGCGCTACAACCTTTTCTTTGACGACCGGACGCTGGACGGTGACCTGACCGCGGAGTTCGGCGGCGTGACGTTGACCGTGGACCGGATGAGCGCGCCTTACGTCGAGGGCGCGTCGATCGACTTCGTGGACACCATCGAGAAGCAGGGGTTCACCATTGACAACCCCAACGCCACCGGCTCCTGCGCGTGCGGGGATTCGTTCAACTGACCAGGTAGGTCGAGCAAATTTTAGTATCGTCCTCCGATGGTGCGCAGCACGTAGGAGCACACCAAGATCTGGCCACGCTGAAATAGCACCTGCGCGATGCCTTGCACCTGACCCTTCGGCGGGCCGCCGGTCGCGGGTGTCACCTGCATGGTGAACAACACCTGGGTCTGATACTGCGACAAGTACACGATCTTGTCGATCGAGGTCACCTCGGCCCGTGAGAACTGCTTGCGGAACGCGTCGCTGCTCAACTTGGCCAGGGCCTGGTCGGACCTCCGGTCGCGCACGCCGTCGTAGATGCCGCACAGCGCGTTGCGAGCGATGGTGTCGATATCGTGATGCTCGAGCGCGTCCAGATACCCCTGAATCGCGGTCTTGGCTGATACCTCTGAGAATGTGGCCCCGGTGTTGGCCCCGTTGGTGCGGACCCCGTACACAATCGCCGCCGTCATCGCGGCCACCAGCGCGATGGCCACCAGCGTGCCGATCAGCAGGCGCTTGGGCCGCCTTTCGGGGTAGGACACCGGTGGCGGCAGCTGCCCGGGATAGGCGGCGGGGTAGGTGGCTGACGGGGACGCCGCGTCGTCCGGGTAGGGCAGCGGACCGTCGGTGCCGACAGCGTGGTTCGACGGGTGCGGACCGGCCATCGTGGTTTCTCCTACGGTTGTGGACTTCAGACGACGAGCGGTTGCCGCCAAAGCATGCAATCCTGGCAACGGAGTTAGCTCTCTAGGCAGGCTAGCGCACCACCTGCCGGCGGCTGAGGTTGCAATGACGCCCGATATCCGTGGGTAGGCTAGACGACCTTACGAACGAAGGGCGGAGATTTAGTGACAATCGCGGTAACGGGTTCTATTGCCACGGACCACCTGATGCGGTTTCCTGGCCGATTTTCCGAGCAGCTGCTGCCTGAACACCTGCACAAGGTGTCGCTCAGCTTCCTGGTCGACGACCTCGTGGTGCACCGCGGGGGGGTGGCAGGGAACATGGCCTTTGCCATCGGCGTGCTGGGCGGTGAGGTTGCGTTGGTGGGCGCGGCCGGGGATGACTTCGCCGACTATCGGGATTGGCTCCAAAAGCACGGCGTCAACTGTGAAAACGTGCTGATCTCCAAGACGGCGCACACGGCACGTTTCACCTGCACCACCGACGTCGACATGGCCCAGATCGCGTCGTTCTACCCGGGCGCCATGTCGGAGGCCCGCAACATCAAGCTCGCCGACGTGGTGTCGGCCATCGGCACCCCCGAGTTGGTGATCATCGGCGCCAACGACCCCGAGGCGATGTTCCTGCACACCGAGGAGTGCCGCGCGCTCGGGCTGGCCTTCGCCGCTGACCCGTCCCAGCAGTTGGCCCGGCTCTCCGGCGAGGAAATCCGCAAGCTTATCCACGGCGCTTCTTACTTGTTCACCAACGACTACGAATGGGACCTGCTGCTGTCCAAGACCGGCTGGTCGGAGGCCGACGTAATGGCCCAGATCGGCCTGCGGGTGACCACACTGGGTCCCAAGGGCGTGGATCTGGTGGAGCCTGACGGCACCACGATCCACGTCGGTGTGGTGCCCGAGATCAGCCAGACCGACCCCACCGGCGTCGGCGACGCGTTCCGGGCTGGATTCCTCACCGGGCGCAGCGCTGGCCTGAGCCTGGAGCGTTCGGCGCAGCTGGGCTCGCTCGTTGCGGTGCTGGTGCTGGAGTCGACCGGAACCCAGCAGTGGGACTGGGACCACACGGTCGCGGTGACCCGGCTAGCCGGCGCGTACGGCGAGGACGCCGCCGCCGAGATCGGCGCCGTGCTGGCTTAGCCCCCGCGAGGAGACGCAAAGGCCCCCGAAAACCGCGGTTTTCGGGGGCCTTTGCGTCTCCTCGCCGTCATAACTGGACCGGATACTGCGGCTCAACGATCTGCGGCACCACGCTGTGCTCGACGAAGATCGCGTGCCACAGCATGAAGATCAGCATGGTCCACAATCGGCGGCTGTGGTCGCTGGCACCACTTCGATGCTCGTCGAGCATCCGTCGCACCGCGGCGAGGTCGATCAGGTCGACCAGTTGACTGGCCTGCGACGAGGCCACCATCCCATAGGCCCATTCCAGCAATTCGCCGGCGCGCAGCCAATGCCGGATCGGGACCGGGAAACCCAGCTTGGGCCGGTGCAGCACGTGTGCCGGCACGATGGGCTCCAGCGCGCGCCGCAGCGCGTATTTGGTGGTGGTGCGGGTGATCTTGGCCTCCAGCGGAAGCCGGGAGGCCACGGCGAACACCTCGGGATCGAGAAAGGGCACCCGCAGCTCAAGCGAGTTGGCCATGGTCATCTTGTCGGCCTTGACCAGGATGTCGCCGCGCAGCCAGGTGAACAGGTCGAGGTGCTGCATCCGAGCCACCGGGTCCCAGTCGGTCGATTCGGCGTACACCGGCGCGGTGACGTCGGTGTGGGTCCAGTCGGGCCGGAACCCGGGCAGCACGTCGCGCAGCTGCGCGTCGGAGAAGCTGCGGGCATTGCCGTAGTAGCGCTCCTCGAGCGTCATCGATCCGCGGTGCAGCAGGCTTTTGCCGCGCATCCCCTCCGGCAGCGGCTTGGACACCTTGCCCATCGACCGCCGCAATGGGCGGGGCAGGTATTCGAAGGGCTTCAACGACAACGGTTCCCGATAGATCGTGTAGCCGCCGAACAGCTCGTCGGCGCCCTCGCCCGACAACACGACTTTGACGTGCTTGCGGGCCTCCCGGGCGACGAAGAACAGTGGCACCAGCGCCGGGTCCGCGACCGGCTCGTCCAGATACCAGACGATTTCGGGCAATGCGGCAACGAACTCCTCCGCGCTGACCACCTTGGCGATATGGCGCGCGCCGATGGCCTCGGCCGAGGCCACCGCCACGTCGAGCTCGGAGAATCCCTCGCGTTCGAAACCGGTGGTGAACGTGATCAGTCGGGGGTTGTGCCGAATGGCCAGCGCCGCGATGGCCGTCGAGTCGATACCCCCGGACAGAAACGAGCCGACGGTGACGTCGGCGCGCATGTGCTTGGCGACCGAATCCTCAAGTACCGCCGTGATTTCGTCGTAGCGGGTCTGTTCGGTGTCGGTGGTGATTGGCGTGGCGGCAAAGCGCGGCACGAAGTAGCGGGTGATCTCCGGCTTGAGCCCAGGCCGGACCCGCGCGTAGCAGCCCGATTCGAGCCGGCGCACCCCGCGGTGCAGCGTCTCGGGTTCCGGCACGTACTGCAGGACGGTGTAGTGCTGCAGGGCCCGATGGTCGATCCCCATGTCGAGTCCCACCAACTCGACCAGGTCCAGCAGGCACTTTTTCTCACTCGCCACCGCGGTGCCGCCGGCGCCGGTCGCCATGAACAGCGGCTTGATGCCGAAGGGGTCTCGGGCGCAGAACAATTCGCCGCTGACGGTGTCCCACAACGCGAACGCGAACATGCCGCGCAGTCGCTCCAAGACTCCGCCGCCCCAGTGGTGGTAACCGACGACGATGGCCTCGCCGTCGCCGTCGGTGGCGAAAACGGCGCCGTGCTGGGTGGCAAGTTCGTCGCGCAGCTCGAGATAGTTGTAGATCTCGCCGTTGAACACCAGGATGTAGCGGTCGGGCGCCTCCGGTGGCCCCCACCGCAGCGGCTGGTGGGAATGCGCGATGTCGATGATGGACAGCCGGTTGAATCCGAACACCACCGCCCCGTCGGCAGCCGGATCGGACCAGGTGCCCGGCTCGTCGGGCCCGCGGTGGCGCATCAAATGCAGCGCGCGAGCGATGGCGCTGTCGGCCTTGGCGGCAGCGTCGGCGCCGCCAACACCGACAGCCGGGGCCGCGACGAAGGCCAGCAGTCCACACACGGCGCCTCAGTATGCCGCAATCGGCGCCGCTTGTGGATGCGGCACCGGGTGGGGCGCGATGACGGGCCGGTCGGGTTGCGCCCGTTTCGGGGCGCCGCGAGTCGCGGTTACGGCCCGCGTCGTCGCCCGGGCGAGCGGCGTGGTCTACGCTGCGTAGTATTCGACATCCGAGTTAGCCGACGGTCGCTGCCGCACGTGGCGCTAGCGCCCAGTCGGCCCAGCTTGTGATACAGGAGGCGCCAACGTGACACCTCGCGAGCCCGGCCGTTCGCAACGCTCCCGTCGTCTTCGGCCGCTGGCGCTGGCCGGGACTCTGGGGGCGCTGGCCGTCACCCTGAGCGGTTGCAGCTGGTCGGAAGCGCTTGCCATGGGATGGCCGGAGGGCATTACCCCGGAGGCCCACCTCAACCGGCAACTGTGGATCGGAGCGGTGATCGCGTCGCTGGTCGTCGGGGTGATCGTGTGGGGCCTGATTTTCTGGACCACCGCCTTCCATCGGAAGAAGAAATCCGACACCGAATTGCCCCGTCAGTTCGGCTACAACATGCCGCTGGAGCTGGTGCTTACCGTCACACCGTTCCTCATCATCTCGGTGCTGTTCTATTTCACCGTGGTGGTGCAGGAGAAGGTGCTGCACATCGCCAAGGATCCCGAGGTCGTGATTGACATCACCGCGTTCCAATGGAACTGGAAGTTCGGTTACCAGAGGGTCAACTTCAAAGACGGCACACTGACCTACGAAGGCGCCGACGAGGCGCGCAAGAAAGCCATGGTCTCCAAGCCGGAGGGCAAAGACTCGCACGGTGAAGAGCTCGTCGGGCCGGTGCGCGGGCTGAACACGGAGGACCGGACCTACCTCAACTTCGACAGGGTCGAGACGCTGGGAACCAGCACCGAAATTCCCGTCCTGGTGCTGCCCGCCGGCAAGCGTATCGAATTCCAAATGGCCTCGGCCGACGTCGTGCATACCTTCTGGGTGCCTGAGTTCTTGTTCAAACGGGACGTGATGCCCAACCCGGCAGCAAACAACTCCGTTAACGTTTTCCAGATCGAAGAGATCACCAAGACCGGGGCGTTTGTGGGCCACTGCGCCGAGTTTTGCGGCACCTATCACTCGATGATGAACTTCGAGGTTCGGGTGGTGTCCCCCAACGACTTCAAGGCCTACTTGCAGCAACGCATCGACGGAAAGAACAACGCCGAGGCATTGCTCGCGATCAACCAGTCGCCGGTCGCGGTGACCACTCACCCGTTCGACACCCGCCGCGGTGAAATGGCCCCCCAAGCCAGTAGGTAAGGACCCCATGCACATCGAAGCCAGACTGTTCGAGTTCGTCGCCGCATTCTTTGTCTTGACGACGGTCCTGTACGGCGTGCTGACTGCGATGTTCGCCACCGGCGGTGTCGAGTGGGCCGGCACCACCGCGCTGGCGCTCACAGGCGGCCTGGCCCTGATCGTGGCCACATTCTTCCGGTTTGTGGCCCGCCGTCTGGATGCCCGGCCCGAGGACTACGAGGGGGCTGAGATCAGTGACGGCGCAGGGGAATTGGGGTTCTTCGCGCCGCACAGCTGGTGGCCCATTGTGGTCGCGCTGTCGGGATCGGTGGCCGCCGTCGGTATCGCGCTGTGGTTGCCGTGGCTGATCGTCGCCGGCGTGGTATTCATCCTCGGGTCGGCGGCTGGACTGGTCTTCGAGTACTACGTCGGTCCTGAGAAGCACTGACCGGCACCGAGAAGGTCACAATCGGGGCATCAGTTGGTCGGGAGCCAGTTCGCCGTGACTTCTCCGCCCGGCCCAGTTGGGTAGGGTTTGGCGAAGCACAATGAGAATCCACCGAGCGCATGAGCAAGGATGCAGCCGCGGGGCGTCGTGCGCTGGTTTTGCAGTTGGACAGGGTAGGCAAAGATGAGCGGGCCGAATCCCCCGGGACCAGAAGAAGCCAATTCCGCCAGTGTGCCCAGCGCCGAATTAGAACCCATCGGCGAGGCCGGGGAGGAACTGCACGTGGATGCCAGCCGCCTCCACGGGGGCGAACTGGAACCCTACGACAGCGGCGAAGCCCAGCTAAACGAGCACCCGGGCGAGACCGGCGCTTACTCGCGGGCCTACTCCGCTCCGGAGTCCGAGCAATTCACCGGCGGCCCGTACGTGCCGGCCGATCTCGGGCTCTACGATTACGACAGCTACGACGAGTCCGACCTGGATGACGAACAGGCCGTTCCGCGGTGGCCGTGGGTGGTCGGCGTCGCCGCGATCTTGGCCGCGATCGCGCTCGTGGTTTCGGTATCGCTGCTCGTCACACGCACGGGCACCAGCAAACTTGCCATACCCGAAACGACGTCGTCGGCAGCGCCGGTTCAGGACGAGATCACGACCACCAAGCCGCCGCCACCACCACCGCCGACTACCGCGATTCCGACAGCGACGGAGACCCAAACAGTGACGGTTACCCCTCCGCCACCTGAGACCACTACGCCCCCGCCCCCGGCGACCACCTCCGTGCCGCCACCGGCGACCACCACCGCGGCGGCCCCACCCGCGACCACGACCACGACGCCGGCCGGTCCTCGCCAAGTCACCTACTCGGTGACCGGGACCAAGGCGCCGGGCGACATCATTTCGGTGACCTACGTCGACGCCTCCGGTCGGCGACGCACCCAGCACAATGTGTACATCCCGTGGTCGATGACGGTCACACCGATCTCGCAGTCCGATGTCGGTTCCGTCGAGGCCTCCAGCCTTTTCCGGGTCAGCAAACTAAACTGCTCGATCACCACAAGCGACGGAACGGTGTTGTCGTCCAACACCAATGACGCACCGCAAACGAGTTGCTGATGGTCAGCAGGTATTCCGCGTACCGGCGTGGGCCGGATACGGTCCCCCCGGACGTCGTCGATCGAGTCCTTGTCGGAGCGTGCGCGGCGATCTGGCTGGTCTTGATAGGCGTGAGCGTGGCCGCCACTGTGGCGCTGGTCGACCTGGGCCGCGGTTTCCACAAAATGGCGAGGAACCCGCACACCACTTGGGTGTTGTACGCCGTCATCATTGTCTCTGCGCTGATCATCGTGGGGGCGATCCCTGTGCTGCTGCGCGCACGCCGCATGGCCCACCGTGAGCCAGCTGCCCGGTCAGTAGGTGTGTCGGTACGCGGCGGGCAGCCGGTCAGGCCGGGATCTGCCGCGAATCGCACTCGGGGTGGGACAGCACGCTCGACGCAGGTCAAAGCGTTCTCGCAGGTCGCCGAGTGGTCGGGAGAGGCGGTAGACCGGATCTGGTTGCGCGGGACACTCGCGCTGACGGCCACCATGGGGATCGCACTGATCGCGGTCGCAGCGGCGACCTACCTGATGGCCGTTCGTCACGACGGTGCTTCCTGGGTCTGCTATGGCCTGGCCGGGCTCGTCACCCTGGGAATGCCGGTAATTGAGTGGCTGCACGTTCGGCAGCTGCGGCGTGTGCTTGCCGGTCATTAGCACTAGCGGGCTCGGCCGTTGGCGACGCAAACGAGCCCGCTGGGGGAGACGGCGTGCGGCAAGTAGGCGCCTCCACATTGCAGCCTCGGATCCGATGCCCTCGAAACTGTAGTTAGCGCGGGAAAACCCGAGTGGGCTCCGCGCTAACTACAGCTTCGGAGCTAGGACTTCTCACCGGGCCGTGCCAGCTAGCCGTGCTCGCCATCTGGGGAAACGGCGATGCTCTCCTGGTGTTCGCGCAATGCGGTCAGGGCACGTTGCTCGGCGGCGTGGCCGGCCTCGCGCAGCGCGGTGTCCTCTGATGCCGGATCGGCGAACAGGAAGCTGCCGCTACCCGGCGACCCGGCCGAGCCCAGCTTGTTCATCCGCTTGGGGACGGCGGCTCCCTGATACGCCAGCGGTATCGGGTGGCCGTGGTCATCGACCGGGCCGAGCGGCTGGTGCAGCTCGATGTAGGCGCCGTGCGGCAGCCGCTTGATGATGCCGGTCTCGACGCCGTGCTCGAGCACCGCGCGGTCGCTGCGTTGCAGCCCGATGCACCACCGATAGGTGATGAAGTAGACGAACGGCGGAAGCACCACCATGCCGATGCGCCCGATCCACGTCGTCGCGTTCAGCGAGATGTGGAACTTCAGCGCAATGATGTCGTTCATCGCGGCCAGCGTGAGGACCATGTAGAAGGCGATCGCCATGGCGCCGATAGACGTGCGCACCGGGACATCCCGCGGTCGCTGCAGCAGGTTGTGGTGGGCGTAGTCGCCGGTGAACCGCTTCTCCAGGAACGGGTAGACGATCAGCAGGACGAAAACCACGGTCATGATCACCGCCACCCAGACCGGGGCGGGAATGGTGTGATGCCAGAAGTAGAACTCCCACGCCGGCCAGATGCGGGCCAGGCCCTCCGTCCACATCATGTAGAAGTCCGGCTGCGAGCCGGCCGACACCTGTGATGGCTTGTAGGGCCCCAGGTTCCAGATCGGGTTGATTTGCAGCAAGCCGCCCATCAGGCCGAGCACGCCGACGATGGTGGCGAAAAACGCGCCGGATTTGAAGGCGAACACCGGCATCACCCGCACGCCGATGACGTTGTGCTCGGTGCGCCCCGGGCCGGGGAATTGGGTGTGCTTCTGGAACCACACCAACGCCAGATGCAGCCCTATAAGCGCCAGGATGATCCCCGGTAGCAGCAGGATGTGCAGCGCGTACAACCTCGGGATGAGGATGTTGCCCGGGAAGTCGCCGCCGAAAAGCAGCCAGTGCAGCCAGGTTCCGATCACCGGCATGCCCAGGGTGATCGACGACAGCGCGGCCCGCAGACCAATGCCCGACAGCAGGTCGTCGGGCAGCGAGTAGCCGAAGTAGCCCTCGAACATCGCCAGGATCAGCAGCAGCGAACCGATGATCCAGTTGGCCTCGCGCGGCCGCCGGAACGCCCCGGTGAAGAAGATGCGCGCCAGGTGCACCATGATCGCCGCGGCGAACATCAACGCGGCCCAGTGGTGGATCTGGCGGACGAACAAGCCGCCCCGGACTTCGAAGGAGATGTCCAGCGTCGACTGGTAGGCGCGCGACATCTCGACTCCGCGCAGCGGTTGGTAGACACCGTTGTAGGTGACCTCGAGCATCGACGGATCGAAGAACAGCGTCAGATACACGCCGGTGATCAGCAAGACGATGAAGCTGTACAGCGCGATCTCACCGAGCAGGAACGACCAGTGCGTCGGGAACACCTTGTTGAGCTGTCGGCGCAGAGCGGCCGAGGGGTGATAGCGCGTATCGATGTCCTCCGCTTGGCGGGCCAGGACATCACCGATCTTCGGAGGGCTCAGTTTCGGACTCATGTTGTCGTGCGCTCCCAAAATGCGGGTCCGACGGGCTCGATGAAGTCACCGTTGGCGACCAGATACCCGTTGCTGTCAATGGTGATCGGCAATTGCGCCAACGCACGGGCCGCCGGACCGAATATCGGTTTGGCGAAATGCAAAGCGTCGAACTGCGACTGGTGACAAGGGCACAGGATGCGGTAGGACTGCTGCTCGTACAGCGATGACGGGCAACCCAGATGCGAGCACACCTTCGTGAAGGCGAAGAACTCGCCGAAGTTGAAGCTTTCCTGCCCCTGGCGTTTGACCACGCGGCCCAGATCGCTGGGCTTGATCCGAATGAGCATCACCGGATTGCGGATCCCCAGCATGATCGCCGTCAGCTTCTCGCGTGATTCCACGGTGGTGCCGTCGCCGTCGGATTCGCGCCAGGGGAAGACGGTCTCCATCCCGCCGGCGTCGACGTCTTCCGGGCGCATCTTGACAAACGGTGCTCCCGCATGTGAGCCGGTGGCGCGCGCCAGGTAGATGGTTTCCCCCTGATAGCGCGGGGTCCAGCCCGACGTCCACAGCACGGCCTTCATACCGTTAGCGGTGGGGACGACCGGCTTCCACGGGTTCTTGATGAAGCCACCAGCAAACGCCACCAGGGTGCCAAGGCCGAACGCGCCCAAGCCCATGCCGAACGACAGCCCGATCAACTTGCGGCGCCCGATTGTCGAGCCCTCGAAGGCATCGGTCAGGTTCGCCACGACCGTCTTGCGGTCGATTTCGCGAGAAGCGCCGTCATGGCGTTCCTGGATCGAAATCTCTTCCGGGATAAACTTTTTCTGGAATATCACCGCCCCCACGGCGATCGACAGAATGGACAGCCCAAAGGTCAGGCCATACAGCGGGGTGGTCAGGGAATACCAGAAGCTGCCCGCGGCCTCCTTCGGTTTGTACTCCCACGGCCAGAACAAGAAGATCAGCAGTAGCGCCAGCCCGAAAATGCCACCCAGCAAAAGCCAGCGGGCGACCCCGCGCTCGGCGCGCTTCTCCGCCTTGGTGCCCTCCACCGGCCAGCGAGGCTCCTTGTACACGGTGTCGACACCATCCAGCCGGCCGCCCAGCGTCACCAGCTCCTGGTTCGACATCGCGGCCAGCGCCGCTTCGTCCGGGTCGCTGGCAGCCCCATGAGTGTGGGTGCCGGGACCGGTCACGTCGTCTTTCACGTCAGAGCCGTCGCTCATGATCGCGCCCCAATCCACAGTGCCAGCCCGATGGCGGCGACCATCCCAATGATCCATATCGCCATGCCCTCGGGCGCGGGTCCGAATCCGCCGAGGCCGTAGCCGCCAGGCTGACGTTCCTCGGCGACTGTCCTCACGTAGGCGATGATGTCCTTCTTCGCGTCGAAGGACAGCTGGCGGTCGGAGAACTTCGGCATGTTCTGCGGGCCGGTGAGCATCGCCGTAAGGATTTGCTGCTCATTGGCGGGTCCCAGGTCGGGCGCGAACTTACCCGACGACAGCGCCCCACCCTTGCCGGTGAAGTTGTGGCACGAGGCGCAGTTGAGCCGGAACAAGTCGCCGCCGCGGCCC
The DNA here is from genome assembly GCF_010731535.1 of Mycobacterium lacus. Lineage (NCBI taxonomy): Bacteria > Bacillati > Actinomycetota > Actinomycetes > Mycobacteriales > Mycobacteriaceae > Mycobacterium > Mycobacterium lacus. Next base: position 2,344,186 of record NZ_AP022581.1, on the reverse strand, counting down.
AGGTCCTCACCCCGTAGCGATCGCATCGCGATGCTGCCGTCGGGGTTGCGCACCACGGTGGGGCCACCCCCGTTGGCTTGCACGTAGGCGCCGATCGCGTCGACCTGTGCTTCATCGAATATCGGCTCCTTGCGCGGCGCCTGAGCCTCACCCCGCATGGCGGGCATCCGGCCGGTCGACACCTGGAAGTAGACGGCCGCCTCGCCGACCCCGATCAGGCTTGGCCCGTGGTCGGGCACGCCCTGCAGGTTGGCGCCGTGGCAGGACACACACGAGGTGTCGAATAGCTGTTTGCCGGTGCGCAGCAGCGCTGAGGACGACTCGTCGGCGACGGCCACCTGCGGCTTGGGGGTCAGCACGGCAGCCAGCCCGCCGGCGATGGTCAGCGCTATCAGCAGCAGCAGGCCACCGGACAAACGGCGGCGAAGACGCCGCCGCGACGGAGCAATCCGCTTGCTGCCACCGGATCGGGTGGACCCCAGTTTCTTCAACCGAGCACTCCTGTTAGTCGGGCGGGGGCTCATCGGATGAAATAGATCACGGTGAACAGCGCGATCCACACAATGTCGACGAAATGCCAGTAATAGGAGACGACGATGCTGGCGGTGGCCTGCGCCGGCGTGAACTTGCTCATCGCGGTGCGGGCCAGCAGGAAAATGAAGGCAATCAGGCCGCCGGTGACGTGCAGCCCGTGGAAGCCCGTAGCTAGATAGAACACGCTGCCGTATGCGCTGCTGGGAATGGTGGTCCCGTGACTCGTGAGGTGGAGGTACTCGTAGGCCTGGCCCAGGATGAAGAACAGGCCCATCAAGAAGGTGATCACATACCAGCGGCGCAGCCCGAAGACGTCGCCACGCTCGGCCGCGAACACGCCCATCTGGCAGGTGAACGACGAGGCGATCAGCACCAGCGTCACCGGCACGGCCTGGTAGAGGTTCAGCTCGGTGGGCGGTGGTGGCCAGTTCCCGCCGGCCTGGGCGCGCGCCGTGAAATAGAACGCGAACAGACCAGCAAAGAACATCAGCTCGCTAGAGAGCCAGACTATGGTGCCAACACTGACCATGTTGGGTCGATTCAGCGAATGCACGCGCGACGTGATTGCAGTCCCTGAGGTCCCCACGGCGGTCGTCACATCCGCAAGTATGACGCTTTGTAGTTGTCGAACTCTACCCGGGTCAGAAATTTTCAAGCATTTCGATTGACGCGCGTCGTGTCCGGAGGTTGGGGAGCGAGCAGCCCGCGTGGGACCATCGGCGACGTGGCGTTGTCATCTGAGGCCCCCTCGCACCGAGACTCTCCGGGAGCACAAGCCGGGTCGGCGACGTCGTGGCCGCAGATCCTGGGTCGGCTGACGGACCGGAACGACCTCGTCAGAGGCCAGGCCTCCTGGGCCATGGACCAGATCATGACCGGTCATGCGAGCCCGGCACAGATCGCCGCATTCGCGGTGGCGATGAAGATGAAGGTTCCCACCGCGACCGAGGTCAGCGAGCTGGCCGACGTCATGCTCAGCCACGCGCGCCAGATGCCCCGCGCGGCGGTTCGGGACGACACCGTCGACATCGTGGGTACCGGTGGTGATGGCGTCAACACGGTCAACCTGTCCACCATGGCCGCGATCGTGGTGGCGGCCGCGGGCGTGCCGGTGGTCAAACACGGCAACCGGGCGGCGTCGTCACTGTCCGGCGGCGCCGACACGCTGGAGGCGCTCGGGGTGCGCATCGATCTGGGGCCCGACCAGGTTGCGCGCAGCCTCGCCGAGGTCGGGATCGGGTTCTGCTTCGCGCCGCTGTTTCATCCGTCCTACCGGCGCGCCTCGGCGGTGCGCCGCGAGATCGGGGTGCCCACGGTGTTCAATCTCCTTGGGCCGCTGACCAATCCGGCCTGGCCGCGCGCCGGGTTGATCGGCTGTGCTTTCGCCGACCTCGCGGAGGTGATGGCGGGGGTGTTCGCGGCGCGCCGCTGCAGTGTGCTGGTTGTGCACGGCGACGACGGGCTCGACGAGTTGACCACGACCACGACGAGCACGATCTGGCGGGTGCACGCGGGCACGATGGAGAGGCTGACGTTGGATCCCGCGGGATTCGGCTTCGTGCGGGCCAACCTCGACGACCTGCGCGGCGGCGACGCGCAGGCCAACGCGGCCCAAGCGCGCGCGGTGCTGGGCGGCGCGACGGGACCGGTTCGAGATGCCGTGGTGCTCAACGCGGCGGGAGCATTCGTCGCGCACGCCGGGCTATCCAGTCGCGCCGATTGGCTGCCGGCGTGGGAGGACGGGTTGCGGCGGGCCCGCGCCGCGATCGACAGCGGTGCGGCCGAACAGCTGCTCGCGCGATGGGTGCGGTTCAGCCAGCAGGTCTAACGTCGCTTGGTCGCCGGCCAGCCGCGCCGATCGCGCCAACGCCGCCCACGCCGCCCAGGCGCCCGCTGACCCCAGTGGTGACGCCCACGCGCCCTCGGATACCCGCACGATGCGCACCCCCGGCGTCGCGAGCCAGCGCGCGATGAGCGCGGTCTCTTCGACCAGCGCACCGGCGAGCGGCGCCGGCGCCGCCAGGATCGCTTGGGCGCTAGCCGCGATGGCGTCGACCACCGGCATCGGCGGCACTCCGCGCCGGGCGCAGCCGGCCGCGGCGAGTTGACCATGGCGGATCACGGCGAGTTGCCAGCCGCCCTCCCCTTTGGGGCCGTCCGGCTTGGCGGCGATCAGCTCGCCCACGGTGGCCAGCGCGCGCAGTCGCTGGCCACGCCACAGCGCTTCGATAGCGGTGGCCGTCTGGTCACGCAGTCGCGCAGCGCTCTCATAGCGACAGCGTTCGGCGAGCGCCGCGACCCGGTGGACGGCAGCCGCTAGCGCCGTGTTGTCGCGTCCGTCGATCAGGGCCGCGGCACGCTGCGTCGCCGCGGTGTACTTCGCCGCGGTGACGTCGCGGTCGGCGGGGCAGGGCGACACTACGAGCTCGGGGCAGGCCGGCCCGTGCAGAGCCGATCGCGCCAGGCGTTTGGTGCAGGTTCGGACCCCGGTGAACCGTGCCAGCAAAGCCGCAGTCTCGGCGGCGTCGGCGCGGGATCTAAACGGGCCGACGGCGCGGTCGTGCCGCGGGGCACGAACCACCGACAGGCGTGGAAACGCTTCGTCGGTGAGCACCACCCACCACCATCGGTGTGGGAACCTCGACCTGCGGTTGTATGGCGGTGCATGGGCGGCCAGCATCCGCAGCTCACGGACACCGGCCTCCAGTGGGTGCGCGCACTCGATGTGGTCGATCGCGTCGGCGAGTGCGACCATCTCCCGCATGCGGCCACGGGAGTCGGCGCCGTTGAAGTATTGACTTACCCGGCGTCGCAGGTCGACCGCGGTGCCGACGTAGAGCACCTCGCCCGACGGTCCGCGGAACAGGTAGACGCCCGGGCGGTGCGGCAGGCCGTCAGCCAGCACCCGTTTGCGGCGCTGAGCCGCGGTCACGCCGGGCAGGTACGAGCGCAAGTCGGCATAGGTGTGCACGCCCTGGTTGCCCACTCTTTCGATGAGTGCATGCAACACGTCGACGGTGGCGCGGGCGTCGTCGAGGGCTCGGTGGGTGGGCGGGGTGGCGACGGCGAACAGTCTTGCCAGGGCAGCCAGCCGCACGCTGGGGGCTTCCTCCCGGCTCAGCACCCGGCGGGCCAGCCGCACCGTGCACAAGACCTTGGGCCGCGGCCAGGTGATTTCGCACCGCTGCGCGGCGGCCCGCAGGAATCCGACGTCGAACCCGGCGTTGTGGGCGACCAGAATCGCGTCGCCGGCGAACTCGAAAAACATCGGCAGCACGGCGTCGATGGTTGGCGCGTCGCCCACCATGGCCGTGGTGATGCCGGTGAGTTGGACGATCTGGGGCGGGATGCTGCGCTGCGGGTCCACCAGGGTCGCGAATTCTCCAAGCACGGCGCCGCCGCGTACCTTGACCGCCCCGATTTCGGTGATCGCGTCGGCCGGTATCCCCGGGGCGCTGGTCGTGCGTCCGCCGGTGGTCTCCAGGTCGAACACGACGAAGGTGGTCTCACGCAACGGTATTTCGTCGGCCGGGACCCAGGCCTGGGCTTCCGACAGGTCGGCGAAACTCAGCTGAGTCGCGCCGGTGACACCCATGGCGCAGACGTTAGGCATCGCGACCGACACCCAGCCTTTCCCACGCCGGGCATCACGCGAATAAATGTCGGTGCCGGCGGTTAGCGTTCGCGGACAGCCGGACCACCCGGCCAAGCCGGAACGAAAGGACATGACTCAGATGGCATCAAGCAGCGGATTCGACCGTGAAGGCGGCGCGGCGCCCGGGCCGGGGGCGCCGGTGGTTATCGACTGTGACGACTGCGCTGTCCGTGGGCCCGGCTGCCACGACTGCGTCGTTACCGTGCTACTCGGGGTACCGGAAACCTTGTTGCACGACGAACGCGCCGCGCTGGAAGTGCTCGCGCAGGCCGGATTGGCTCCGAGGTTGCGTCTGGTGCCGATCCGCCGCGACCGCGGATCGGGTGTGGCGTAGGGTCTCTGCGTCCCGGTTGCTATAGCAGACGCGCGGCGGCTCACAAGGTAATGACAGAAATCTATCCATTTTCTTAATCTCCCCCTTTGGACAAACGCCGATATCGTTTCGTAACCTGTTTGAGACCTAAACCAGCTCGGCGACTCTACGTCGATGGCAGTTTAAGGAAGCAAATTTTGAGGCTCGCCTGTTCGCGGTCGATCGCGCGGGTAATCATGCGATCCGCCATCAGTTCGTTAGCGAGTTTCACCTTGTTGTCCGGCGTTGTCGCCGCGAATTCGGCCGCTGATCCGGCCGACGACGCGCTGGCAAAACTCAACGAGCTGTCGCGGCAGGCCGAGCGGACCACCGAGGCGATGCACACCGCGCAACTCGACTTGAACGCGAAGCTTGCTGCCCAGCAGGCTGCGGAGAAGAAGCACGCCGACGACCAGGCCGCCGCCGATGCCGCGAAAGCCCGCTTGGCCACCTTCCAGGCCGCCGTCAACAAGCTTGCCGCCGCCACCTACATGGGCGGTCGCACCGACGGTATGGACGCCATCTTGACGGGGCAGTCACCGCAGCTGGTGATCGACAGGCTGGCCTTGCAGCGGGTGTTGGCGTCCCAGATGGCCACGCAGATGGCCAATTTTCGGGCCGCCGGAGAACAAGCTGCCAGGGCTGAGCGGGCGTCCGCCAGGTCCGCGGCGGATGCCAAGGCCGCGGCCGAGCAGGCCGCCGCGGTGCGGGCGAGCCTGCAGCGCAAGCAGAGTCAGCTGCAGGTGCAGATCGCCGTCGTGAAGTCGCAGTACATGTCGTTGACGCCCGAGCAGCGCACCGCCCTCGCCGACCCAGGGCCGGTCCCGGCGACCGCCGCGATCGCCGTCACGCCGGCGCCGGGGGCGTTGCCGCCGGGTGAGCCACCGGCCGGCGGGGCCCCGTCGGGCGAGGCTCCACCGCAGGGTGGGATGCCTGGAATGCCGGTCGCGCCCGGTGGCGGTGACCGTGCGGTTGTCGTGCAGGCCGCGTTGGCCCAGATCGGAACGCCCTATGCGTGGGGCGGCGCTGCACCCGGTGGATTCGACTGCTCCGGATTGGTGATGTGGGCGTTCCAGCAGGCCGGCATCGCGCTGCCGCACTCCAGCCAAGCGCTGGCCCAGGGTGGTCAGCCGGTTGCGTTGTCCGACCTGCAGCCCGGCGACGTGCTGACCTTCTACTCCGACGCGTCTCATGCCGGCATTTACATCGGTGACGGCATGATGGTCCATTCCTCCACCTTCGGTCAGCCGGTGCGGGTGGTGCCCATGAACTCGTCCGGTCCGATCTACGACGCCCGCCGTTACTGAGAGCCTCGTCGCGGGACGGCCTCGCCCGCGAGGGCGGTGGCCCTCGATCCTGCTGGCGTGCGTGTTTGTGGTCGGGCTGATCGCGGCCGCGGCCGTGCCCCTACGTCCCCATGGCGGCCACGTGAGCGCTGCGCCGACGCCGTTGGTCGTCGGCGATCGCACGGTCCGGATGGTGAGCCTCGGCGGCCCGGGGACCGACCGCCTGCTGTCGCGTATCGCGGCGGCCATCGGCACCGCGGTCGGCGAAGTGGAGGCCTTCTGGGGTGTCGATTGGACGCGCGACATCTCGGTGGTGGCCACCGGATCGGACGAACAGTTTCGTGCCGCCGCGGGCGGGGGCCCGGCGTCGCGGTGGGCGGACATCGCGGCGGTGACGGTCGTCGACAGCGTCGATCCGGCGCGCCAGACGGCCGTCGGCCAACGAATTGTGTTCGCACCGGGGGCGGCGGGCATGAGCGATGCCGCATTACGAATAGTGTTGGCGCATGAGCTTTTTCACTATGCGGCGCGGCGCGATACTGCCCTGGACGCACCCCGATGGCTGACCGAGGGGGTAGCCGATTTCATCGCCCGGCCGAACAGCGCGATGCCCGATGAGGTCGTGTCGATGGTGCCTTCGCTGCCGTCGGACGCCGAGCTGGACACCCCCGGGCAGCAGCGCTCGTTGGGCTATGACCGCTCGTGGTGGTTCGCCCGCTTTGTCGCCGATAGTTATGGGACGACGAAGCTGCGCGAGCTCTACCTGGCCGCTTGCGGTGTCGGACACGCCGACATGTTCAGCGCCCTGCGCGACGTGCTGGGCGCCGACCCGGCCGGCCTGCTGCAGCGCTGGCAACAGTGGCTGGTCGGCTAGCCTGTCGCAGTGAGCCGGGTCCTGCTGGTGACCAACGACTTTCCGCCCCGCCGTGGCGGCATCCAGTCTTACCTGGGCGAGTTCGTCGGCCGGCTGGTCCAATCCGCTTCAGGGGCCGGATCCCACGCGGTGACGGTGTACGCACCCCAATGGAAGGGTGCCGATGCGTTTGACGACTCGGCCCGGGCCGCCGGCTATCGGGTGGTGCGCCATCCCGGCACGCTGATGCTGCCCGGCCCGACGGTCGATATCCGGATGCGCCGGCTGATCGCCGAACACGGCATCCAGACCGTGTGGTTCGGCGCGGCCGCACCGCTGGCTGTGCTGGCGCAGCGTGCCCGGCAGGCCGGAGCGGCCCGGGTGCTGGCCAGCACGCACGGCCACGAAGTGGGTTGGTCGATGCTTCCGGTCGCGCGGTCGGTGTTGCGCCGCATCGGCGATGACACCGACGTTGTGACGTACGTCAGCCGGTACACGCGGTCCCGGTTCGCGCCGGCCTTCGGGGCCGCGGCCGCGTTGGAATACCTGCCCCCCGGGGTCGACACGGATCGATTCCACCCGGATGCGGCCGCGCGGGCCGAGCTGCGTCAACGTTACCGGCTGGGCGAGCGGCCAACCGTGGTGTGCGTGTCGCGGCTGGTACCGCGCAAAGGCCAGGACATGCTGATCAGGGCGCTGCCGTCGATCCGGCAGCGCGTCGATGGAGCCGCGTTGGTGCTCGTCGGGGGCGGCCCGCACCTCGCGGCGCTACGCAAACTGGCCGGGGATTGCGGGGTGGCCGACGACGTGACGTTCACCGGCGGCGTGCCCGGCGACGAACTACCGGCACACCACGCTCTTGGCGACGTGTTCGCGATGCCTTGCCGAACCCGGGGCGCCGGAATGGACGTCGAGGGCTTGGGCATTGTCTTCCTGGAGGCCTCGGCCACCGGAGTGCCGGTGATTGCCGGCCAATCGGGTGGAGCCCCGGAAACGGTGCAGCACAACAAGACTGGACTGGTGGTCGACGGCCGCGCGGTCGACAAGGTGGCTGACGCCGTCGCCGAGTTGCTGACTGATCGGGACCGGGCCGCCGCGATGGGCGCCGCCGGCCGGGAATGGGTGACGGCCCACTGGCGCTGGGACACACTGGCTGCCCGGCTGGCGGACCTGCTGCGCGGCTAGGGGTGGCGAGCAGACGCAAAAGGCCCCAATTTCGTTGCGAAATGGGGCCTTTTGCGTCTGCTCGCCATGTTAGTCCGAGCTGTAGATTGCCTCGATTTCGGGGGCGAACTTCTCGGCTACCACGGTGCGCTTGACCTTCATGGTCGGCGTCAGTTCACCAGTGTCCTCGGTGAAGTCGACGGGCAGAATGCGGAACTTGCGGATCGACTCAGCATGCGACACCGCCAGATTGGCCTGCTTGATCGCCGCGTCCACCTCGGCGACGAGATCGGGGTCGGTGGCCAGATCGCCCACCGAGGCGCTGGCCGGCTTGCTGTTGCGTTGCTTCCAGCCGTCGAGCGCCTCGGGATCGACGGTGATCAGCGCGCCGATGAACGGCTTGTTGTCCCCGACCACCATCGCCTGGCTTATCAGCGGGTGTGCGCGCAGCTGGTCCTCGAGCACGGCGGGGGCGACATTCTTCCCGCCCGCGGTGACGATGATCTCCTTCTTCCGGCCGGTGATCGTCAAGAAGCCATCCTCGTCGATCGCGCCCAGATCGCCTGTCTTGAACCAGCCGTCGGTGAATGCCTCGTCGGTGGCCTGCTCGTTGTGCCAGTAGCCACTGAACACGACCCCGCCGCGCACCAGCAGCTCGCCATCGTCGGCGATGCGTAAACCGTTGCCAGGCACCGGCTTTCCGACGGTCCCGATCTTAAGGGCACCGATCTGGTTGGCCGTGATGGCCGCGCTGGTCTCCGTCAGGCCGTAGCCCTCGTAGATGGTCAGGCCCACCCCGCGATAGAAATGGCCCAGCCGTGAACCCAGCGGCGCGCCACCCGAGACGGCCGCGTGGCAGGCACCGCCCAGCGCTGTGCGCAGCCTGTGGTAGACCAGCCGGTCGAACAACGCATGTTTGGCGCGCAGCAGCAGCCCTGGGCTGCCGTGGTCTTGGGCGCGGCTCCAATCGACCGCGGTCTGGGCCGCCATCTTGAAGATCGGGGCTTTGCCCTCGTTGGCGGCGTTTTGCGCGGCCGTGTTGTACACCTTCTCAAACACGCGTGGCACCGACACCACCACGGTGGGTTTGAAGACCGCGAACATCGGCAGCAGATTCTTGATATCGCTGGTGAAGCCGACGGTCACTTTGCTGGCGAGCGCGGCCAAGGTGAGGGCGCGAGCCAGCACGTGGGCCAGTGGCAAGAAGACCAGCAGCCGCTGACCTTCGCACAACAGCGTGGGCAGGCACTCCCGGGTACCCCGCATTTCGTGGAGCAGGTTGGAGTGGCTGAGTTGGCAGCCTTTGGGCCGTCCGGTCGTGCCTGACGTGTAGATGAGCGTCGCCGGGTGGTCGGCCCGCAGTGCCTCGAGGCGGGCGGTCAGCTCGGCCGGGTCGACCGCGGCGCCGGCCTGCGCGAGCTCCTCGAGCGCCTTGGGACCCGATCCATTGATCAGCAGCACCCGGCGCAGCGCCGGCAATTCGCCGGTGAGCTCGGTGACGATCGCTGCGTGCGCGTCGGTTTCTGCGAACGCCAACACCGCTGCTGAGTTCTGCAGGACCCAGCGCACCTGCTCGGCCGACGACGTCTCATAGATCGGCACCGTGACCGCGCCCACCGAGAGGATCGCCAGGTCGAGGATCGCCCACTCGTAGCAGGTGGCCGAAAAGATGGACACCCGGTCACCGGCCCGCACGCCCAGGGCGATCAAACCCAGTGCCGCAGAGCGAATCTGGTTAGCCGCCTCGGCACAGGTGACATCGGTCCAGACGCCGTCGATCAGGCGTTGGTAGATGACGAAGTCGGGATCGTCGCGCTCGTGCTGGTAGACCACCGCCGCTAAATTGTCGCGCTCGCCGACCGAAAAGCGGGCTGGGACGCTGTACTCACGCACTCGTTTGACCTCGTTTGACTTCGGTATGACGTTTCCCGGGGTGCCGGCTTGCCGTCGCCCAGCCTAATCCGGGCATTGGCACTGCATCGAAGCGGCCGGTTGGGCGGCGACCTCGTTTGCGGGGGCGTGCCCGCGTACGGCTTTTGATTCCGTGCCCTGACCGGGGTCCTTCGGACGGGTTGTGTGAAGCTGAGGCCATGTACAGCATCCAGATCGCCGACGAGACGTTTGTCGCCGCTGACGGCGCACGGGTCGCGGCCGCGATCGCCGATCGGTCGAGTTGGCGCCGCTGGTGGCCGGACCTGCGCCTGACGGTCACCGAAGACCGTGGCGATCGGGGAATCCGGTGGGCGGTTGCCGGCGCACTGACCGGCACCGCAGAGGTCTGGCTGGAACCGTCGTTCGATGGGGTGCTGCTGCACTACTACCTGCATGCCGAACCGACCGGCGCGGCGGCCTGGCAGCTGGCCCGGATGAACCTGGCCAAGATGACTCACCGCCGCCGGGTGGCGGGCAAAAAAATGGCTTTCGAGGTCAAGGCGACACTCGAGCGGTCGCGCCCCATCGGAGTTTCTCCGGTAGTTTAACCGGGTTAACGTTTTGGCACGGGAGAGTACCGTTTTGCCGGGAGGCCGGGTGCTCCCGCAGATAGCCTAGGGGGGTTGACCCGCTTGCGGGAGAGAGGGAAGTAGTCAGGTGGCGGACAAGACGACGCAGACGATCTACATCGACGCGGATCCAGCCGAGGTGATGAAGGCGATCGCCGACATCGAGGCTTACCCGGAATGGATTTCGGAGTACAAGGAAGTCGAAGTCCTGGAGGCTGACGACGAGGGTTACCCGAAACGGGCACGGATGTTGATGGACGCAACCATCTTCAAAGACACCTTGATCATGTCCTACGAGTGGCCGTCAGATCGCCAATCGCTGAGCTGGACTCTCGAATCCAGCTCGCTGCTGAAGTCCCTCGAGGGCACGTACCGCTTGGCGCCCAAGGGTTCTGGCACCGAGGTCACCTATGAGCTCTCGGTCGACCTTGCCGTCCCGATGATCGGGATGCTCAAACGCAAGGCCGAACGCAGATTGATCGACGGGGCTCTGAAGGATCTGAAGAAACGAGTCGAGGCTGAGTGAATCCAGTGACTTCGTGGTGTCCGCCCCGGCCCGGATCAGTCTTTTTGTCGGCAAAGGCGGGGTAGGAAAATCCACCCTGGCGTCCGCGACCGCGGTCTGTGATGCCAACGCCGGTCATCGAGTGCTGGTGGTGTCCACCGACCAGGCGCACTCGCTGGGCGACGTGCTGGGCATCGCGGTCCCGCCGACCGGTCGGGGCGCACCCATTCGTGTGCTAGCCGATCTCGGAACCGGGGAGGACCAGGGCGGCGGCGGATATCTCGATGCGCTGGCACTGGACACCCTGGCCCTGCTCGAGTCCAGGTGGCACAACGTGGTCGACGCGCTGGACGCGAGATTTCCCGACTCCGAGCTGAGCAGTATTGCCCCCGAAGAACTCTCGGCGCTACCCGGCATCCAGGAAGTGCTCGGATTGCACGCGGTCGGCGAGCTTGCGGCGGCCGGGCGATGGGATCGCATCGTCGTTGACTGTGCCTCGACCGCGGACGCGTTACGAATGTTGACCCTGCCCGCTACCTTCGGGCTATACGTGGAACGTGCCTGGCCGCGGCATCGCAGGCTGTCCATCGCCGCCAATGACGCCCGGTCGGCCGCGGCGGTGGAACTGTTGGAGCGCATTAGCGCCAGCGTGGAGCGGCTCAGCGCATTGCTGACCGACGGTGAATTGGTCAGCGCTCACCTGGTGCTGACCCCCGAGCGGGTGGTCGCGGCCGAAGCGGCCCGAACGCTGGGTTCACTGGCGTTGATGGGCGTGCGCGTCGAGGAATTGCTGGTCAATCAGGTTCTGGTGCGAGATGAATCCTACGAGTACCGCAACCTGCCCGACCACCCGGCGTTCTACTGGTACGCCGAACGCATCTGCGAGCAACGTGCGGTCCTCGCCGAACTCGACGCCACCATCGGCGACGTGGCGCTAGTGCTGGTTCCGCATCTGGCCGGTGAGCCGATCGGCCCCAAGGCGCTGGGTGGGTTGCTGGACAGTTCCCGTCGTCGCCGCGGAGCTGCGCCGCCGGGACCGCTGCGTCCCGTCGTCGACCTGGAGTCCGGGTCGGGGCTGGAATCGGTCTATCGGCTGAGGCTAGCCTTGCCCCAGCTCGATCCCGGGGCGCTGACGCTGGGCCGGTCCGACGACGACCTGATCATCAGTGCCGGCGGCGTGCGGCGCCGGGTTCGGTTGGCGTCCGTCCTGCGGCGGTGTACGGTGCAGGACGCGCGTCTGCGGGGCAGTGAGCTGACAGTTCGTTTTCGACCGGATCCGGAGGTATGGCCAAGGTGAGTAGGGCTCATACCGACGTCGGTCCCGAGCTGCGGAGGCTAGCGCAGGCGATCCTGGACGGGATCGACCCCGCGGTGCGGGCGGCGGCCGTGATGGCCTCGGGCGCCGGCGTTGGGACCGGCAAGTGCCAGCAGGTGTGGTGTCCCGTGTGCGCGCTGGCCGCCGTGGTCACCGGCGAGCAGCACCCGCTCGTGACCGTCATCGCCAACCACAGCGTCGCTCTGCTGGACGTGATCCGCGCCATAGTCGCCGACATTGACCGATCGGCGCAACCCCCACCCGATGGCCCGCCCGATGGCGGCGTCGCTACCGACACGGCCCCGGGGAACGGCGCGGGAAACGGCGCCGCGAAAACGCGCTATCAGCCCATCCCGGTTAGCCTCGAGGAGTGAGCCGCCGCCGCGCGGAGGTGGTCGGAGGCATCGCTGATGGGTACAGTTGGCGCAGAACACCATCCGGTGCGGCCGAGAGGGAACCATGTGGTACTACCTATTCAAGTACATCTTCATGGGCCCGCTTTTTACCTTGCTCGGCCGGCCGAAAGTCGAAGGCCTGGAACACATCCCGAGTTCTGGGCCAGCGATCCTGGCCAGCAACCACCTCGCGGTGGCGGACAGCTTCTACCTTCCGTTGGTGGTGCGCCGCCGGATCTGGTTCCTGGCGAAGGCGGAGTACTTTACCGGCACCGGGCTGAGAGGCTGGATCAACCGCTGGTTCTACAGCGTCTCCGGCCAGGTGCCCATCGACCGCACCAACGCCGACTCTGCGCAGTCCGCACTGCTAACGGCCGAAGGGCTGCTGGCCCAGGGCAAGCTGCTGGGCGTGTACCCCGAGGGCACCCGCTCGCCGGACGGTCGGCTCTACAAAGGCAAGACCGGGCTGGCGCGGCTGGCGTTGCACACCGGGGTTCCAGTGATTCCGGTAGCGATGATCGGCACCGACGTCGTCAACCCGCCGGGCAAAAAGATGTTGCGGTTCGGCCGGGTCACCGTTCGGTTCGGTAAGCCGATGGACTTTTCGCGCTTCGAGGGAATGGCGGGCAACCATTTCATCGAGCGGGCGGTCACGGACGAGGTGATCTACGAGCTGATGGGCCTGTCGGGTCAAGAGTACGTCGACATGTACGCCGCCAGCGTCAAAAACGGCACCCGTGCCGCGAAGGACGCCGTACGGATTCCCGAGACCGCCGCCGGCTAGTGGCGATCGCAAGCGCGGCGTAGCCGGGCGAAGCGGGTCGCCACCATTGGCGCACGTGGCGATCGCAAGCGCGGCGTAGCCGGGCGAAGCGGGTCGCCACCATTGGCGCACGTGGCGATCGCAAGCGCGGCGTAGCCGGGCGAAGCGGGTCGCCACCATTGGCGCACGTGGCGATCGCAAGCGCGGCGTAGCCGGGCGAAGCGGGTCGCCACCGTCGGAGCGCGTGGCGATCGCAAGCGCGGCGTAGCCGGGCGAAGCGGGTCGCCACCGTCGGAGCGCGTGGCGATCGCAAGCGCGGCGTAGCCGGGCGAAGCGGGTCGCCACCGTCGGAGCGCGTCAGCCGACGGCCGATACCGCAGTCAGTCCGGGAGCGTTGGAGCGTTGGGGAATCGCCCGGGCGGTGACCGTCAGCCCGGAAGCGACGATCACTGCCACCGCCCACCACACGTAGGACATCCCGACAAGTTGTCGCCACCAGACCGCGGTCGTCTCGTGGTGCTTGGGCAGCAAGTCGATCGGCGTCCATCGCATCAGCGCCCACCCGGCGGCGCTAAGGGCTGCCAGTGCGACGTTTCGGCGGTGCCAGGCTAATACGCCCGTCACCAGCACGGCCGGCAGCATCCACACCCAGTGGTGTGACCACGACACGGGTGAGACCACCAACCCGAAGAGTGCGACGCAGATCACAGCCAGGGTCGGCTCACCGGCCCGTAGCACCCGCCGCATCGCCCAAATGGTCGCCGCCAGCACGAGGAGGCACGCGACCACCCACAGCGGGAACCGCTCTTGCTCCCCGAGGCCCAGCCGCGCCAGTGCACCCGCGATGTTTTGATCGGTATTCAGGGCCGCCTCACCAATCCGGTCGGTGTGGTGCAGCGTGTGAGTCCAGTACTCCCACGAGTCGCCCCACGCGAGGGCGAAACCGACGAGTGTCGCGGCCGCGAAAGATGCCAGCGCTGCCCACGCGGCCCGGCTATCCCGGCGCAACAGGAAGTAGAGCAGAAACACCGCCGGGGTGAGTTTCAGCGCGATGCCCAAGCCCAGCATCAGCCCGCGTGGCCATGGCGTGCGACGCGGGAAGCAGTCGGCGAGGACCAGGGTCATGAGGATGACGTTGATCTGGCCGAAGGCGAAGTTGGAGTTGATTGGCTCGAGCCAGATCGCGGCCGGAGCCACGATGACGACGGCCAGCCACACCCGGCGCAACCACGCGGGCCCGTTCAGCACCGTCGAGGTGGTCCACACGTCGAGGCGGGTCAGCACGATCACCGTCGAGATGATCAGCAGGACCAACGTCAACACCGTTATCGCGACGCTGGCGGCGGGCATTTGCAACCAGGCGAACGGGCTGAACACGATGGCCGCCAGCGGGGGATACGTGAACGGCAGGTCCAGCCCGATGGGTGTGTGAAACATCACGTTGCCGCTGTAGAGCGGACGCCCGTCCAACCAGGCCTGACCGCCCATCTGATAGATGTCGATATCGATGCGGTACGGCGTGTGACCGAACAGCCCCCAACACACATGGCCCAACGCCGCAGCGGCCAGTAACCAGAGCAGGCACCACAGCAAGACCCGCCCGCGTCGACTGCCCACGCTGGGCGCCCGCCAATTGCTACTCATGTCGCATGACAGCGTAATCGGTGCCGGCGACCGTTACGTGTGGTGCAGCGCGGCCGCCGGGATGAGTGGGGGTGTGGGGCGTAGTTTTTTACGGTGTTCCGTTGGCTCCAACATGACACCGTCGGTCGCGGTCGGCTGCCGTTGCTGTGCTGCCTGATCGCGTTCATTTTGACGTTCTTCGTGACGCGGACGTTCGTGCGCTTTATCCGTCATCGTGCTGAGAGCGGCTTGTCGCCGAGGTGGTGGCAGCCGCGGAACATCCACATCGGATCGGTGCACATTCGCCACGTCGCGTTCCGGGGTGGTCCTGGTGATGCTGTCCGGACTGACCGTGGTCACCTTGTCGATCGACGGACAACAGCGCGAATTCACAATGGCCGCAATCGCTTTCGGAATCGGGGCGGCGTTGATGCGCGATGGGTACGCGCCGGTCCTGCATCTTGTCCGACGTGTACTGGGAGGAAGACGGGCGCAGCTCGGTGGACGCCGTCTTCGCGGCGGTGGCCGTCGCGGGACTATTGATACCGGGCTTCCGCTGATGTTGTTCCTGCCGATCCGGCATGGCACTAACTGGTGCTGCCACAAAGCATGCTGGTTGGCGGATTGGTGTGACGTTGCCGGTAGCGGTGCTGGCGCTGCTCAAAGGCAAGCTCTGGACCGGGCTGCTGGGCATGTTCATCGTTGTGCTGCTGGTCATCGGGGCGATCCGGCTATCGCGCCCGCATGTCCCCTGGGCCCGGTGGCGGTACACCCGTCAGCCGGACTAAATGTGGCGTGCCCCGCAACGGGAGCGGAGATGGCGTCGCCCCGTCGCGCAAGCCATGCCGCGGCTGCAGTGTGTGGTCGCAGGTACCCCGCGCGTGCCCGACGCGGGTGCGGTCGACGCGCAGCTCGATCATGATGTCCGTCTCGCACCTCCGCCCGAGGGAACCGACCCGATCCTGATCGCCCGATAATTTGGCGAGCAGCCGCAATAGTCCCGAAAATTGTGTGTTTCGGGGACTTTTGCGACTGCTCGCAGGACTAGGCTGCGGCGGTGCGGTACTTCTATGACACCGAATTCATCGAGGACGGCCGCACCATCGAGCTGATCTCGATCGGGGTGGTCGCCGAGGATGGCCGCGAGTACTACGCCGTGTCCACGGAATTTGATCGCGAGCGGGCCGGCGGCTGGGTACGCACCCATGTGTTGCCCAAGCTGCCGTCCCCGGCCTCCCCGGTGTGGCGGTCGCGCAGTCAGATTCGCCAGGACCTGGAGAGCTTCTTCGGCGTCTTCAGTGTCGGGACCAATGATCCGATCGAGCTGTGGGCCTGGGTGGGGGCCTATGACCATGTTGCGCTGTGCCAGTTGTGGGGCCCAATGCCGGACCTGCCCGCGGCAATGCCCCGCTTTACCCGGGAACTGCGGCAGCTGTGGGAGGACCGGGGATGCCCCCCGATGCCGCCGCGGTCACGCGATGCGCACGACGCGCTGGTCGATGCTCGGGACCAGCTGCGTCGATTCCGGCTCATCACCTCCGTTGACGATGCGGGCCGGGGTGCGGCGCGCTGAGCCGCGAAACGGCAAGGGGGCGAGACGGACAATCAGATTAGGGCGATGAGACTTGAGCGGCATTGGCTGCTGTGGCCTCGTTCTCCCTGATCAGCCCGCGGCGATCCCCGGTTACCATGGACCGATGAACTGGACCGTCGACATACCGATCGACCAGCTCCCGCCCCTTCCACCGCTGCCGGCTGACCTGCGGGCGCGGCTGGACGCCGCGCTGGCCAAGCCGGCGGCCCAGCAACCCACCTGGCCCGCCGAACAGGCGGCGGCGATGCGCACGGTGCTGGAGAGCGTGCCACCGGTGACAGTGCCGTCTGAAATCGTCCGGCTGCAGGAACAGCTGGCTCAGGTCGCAAAGGGTGAGGCTTTCCTGCTGCAGGGCGGCGACTGCGCCGAGACGTTCATGGACAACACCGAACCCCACATCCGGGGCAACGTGCGCGCCCTGTTGCAGATGGCCGTGGTGCTGACCTACGGCGCCAGCCTGCCGGTGGTGAAGGTGGCGCGCATCGCCGGCCAGTACGCCAAGCCCCGGTCGGCCGACATCGACGCGCTGGGCCTGAGGTCGTATCGCGGCGACATGATCAACGGCTTCGCCCCCAATGCCGCTGCGCGCGAGCACGACCCGTCGCGGCTGGTGCGGGCCTACGCGAATGCGAGTGCGGCGATGAACCTGGTGCGCGCGCTCACGTCGTCGGGCCTGGCTTCGCTGCATCTGGTCCACGACTGGAACCGCGAATTCGTCCGGACCTCGCCGGCCGGTGCACGCTACGAGGCACTGGCGACGGAGATCGACCGGGGTTTGAGGTTCATGAGCGCCTGCGGCGTGGCCGACCGCAATCTGCAAACCGCCGAAATCTATGCCAGCCATGAGGCTTTGGTGCTCGACTACGAGCGGGCCATGCTGCGGTTGTCCGACATCGAGGGGGAGCTGCAGCTGTATGACCTCTCCGCGCACACCGTGTGGATCGGCGAGCGGACCCGCCAACTGGACGGTGCGCACATCGCGTTCGCCGAGGTGATCGCCAACCCGATCGGTGTCAAGATTGGCCCGACGATGACCCCGGAGCTGGCCGTCGAGTACGTTGAGCGGCTCGATCCGCACAACAAGCCAGGCCGGCTGACGCTGGTGAGCAGGCTGGGCAACAACAAGGTGCGTGATCTGCTGCCGCCGATCGTCGAGAAGGTCCAGGCCACCGGTCACCAGGTGATCTGGCAGTGCGACCCAATGCACGGCAACACCCACGAGTCGTCCAATGGATATAAGACCCGGCACTTCGATCGGATTGTCGACGAGGTGCAGGGTTTCTTCGAGGTGCACCGCGCCCTGGGCACCCACCCGGGCGGCATCCACGTCGAGATCACCGGCGAGAACGTCACCGAATGTCTGGGTGGCGCGCAGGACATTTCGGACACGGACCTGGCCGGCCGCTACGAGACGGCGTGTGATCCGCGGCTAAACACCCAGCAGTCGCTTGAGTTGGCGTTCCTGGTTGCGGAGATGCTGCGCGACTAAGGCCAAGGCCCTACAGCAGTCCGCTCAGGTTGCTGCCAATCGTCCATGCCACGGTCGCGACCAGCCCGGTGAGCGCGATGACGATTGCCACCCAGATCAGCACCATGCGGCGCGAGTGTTGACGCGCCCACACGAATTCGTCGATCGAGATACCGGCGAATTGCCCTGATGCCGGTTCATGCCCGTATTCATCGGCTTCGGCGGGTTCAGGCTGCGGCCAGTCTTCGGGTTCGCGTGTGAACTGGCGGGTCGGGTGGTGTACCTGCTGCGCGGTCGCCCGGCGCTGGTTCATTCGGCTGTGATGCAGCGCCGCCGACCGGTGCTGCGCGGAGTTACGCGGCGCCGGCACCCGGAAGTCCGGCAGCGCCAATTCCTCGGCTATCGCTTCCAGATCGGCGGCCATCTCGATCGCGTCGGCGAACCGGTCGGCGGGGTCGCGGGCGGTCGCGCACGCCACGAACTCGTCGAATTGTGTTGGCACGCCATCGATCACGGCACTGGGGTGCGGCACGTCGGTATCCAGTCGTTGGTAGGCGATCGACAATGCCGAGTCACCGGTGAACGGGGTACACCCGGTCAGCAGCTCGTAGGTGAGGATTCCTGCGGAGTAGACATCGCTGCGGGGACCGGCGTTTCCGTCGCGAACCTGCTCGGGGGACAGATAGGCCGCGGTCCCCAAAATGACGCTGGCGGAGGTGATTCCAGCGGCCGCGACGGCACGGACCAACCCGAAATCGGCGATCTTGATGTCGCCGTCGTCGGAGATCAGGATGTTCTCCGGCTTGACGTCGCGATGCACCAGGCCGGCTCGATGCGCGGCCGCCAGCCCGCCCAGCACCCGGCTAAGCACGGCTGCCACGGCATGCGGCGGCATCGGACCACGCTCGATGAGCAGCTCGCGCAGGGTACCGCCCTCGATGAGCTCCATGACCAGAAACGGATGCCTGCCGTCCAGGCCCTGGTCGTAGACCGCGACCAGCCCGGGGTGCTTCAGCCGGGCGACGGTGCGGGCCTCGAGCCGGAAGCGGGTCAGGAATTGGTCGTCACCGCAGTAGCGAGAATCCATCACCTTCAGCGCGACGGGCCGGTCGAGTCGGACGTCGAGGCCGCGGTAGACCGTCGAGGTACCGCCGCTTGCGATCTTGGCCTGGACGAGATAGCGGCCATCCAGCAAGGTGCTGTCCAACGGGTCGCCCGATCCTGCTTGAGCTCGGCGATGATGCGGGCCGGCAGGGCCCGAGGGGGGGCCGGGCAATCCTGCTTGAGCCACGGGGTCATCGTAGGTGGTAGCGCGATCGGTTGGCAGAAGGTGCGCTAAACGTGGCCACTCGTATGCGTATCGGGTTCTAGACTGGCCCGGTGGGCAGTATTCCCGCCGGCGACGACGTTTTGGACCCTGACGAGCCAACGTACGACCTGTCCCGGGTCGCCGAGCTGCTGGGCGTGCCGGTCAGTAAAGTGCAGCAGCAGCTGCGGGAAGGCCATCTGGTCGCGGTGCGGCGTGGTGGTGGCGTGGTGGTGCCGCAGGTCTTCTTCACCAATTCCGGTGAGGTGGTCAAGAGTCTGCCAGGGCTGCTGACGATCCTGCACGACGGCGGTTATCACGACACCGAGATTGTGCGCTGGCTGTTCACCCCCGACCCGTCGTTGACGATCACCCGCGACGGCACGCGTGATGCCATCAGCAACGCCCGCCCCGTCGATGCGCTGCACGCCCACCAGGCTCGGGAAGTGGTGCGCCGGGCGCAGGCCATGGCTTATTAAAGGGTGTCGAACAACTGGTATGAGTGTTGCCCGCAATGCGGGGCAGTCAACAATGCGATGACGCTCCACCTACAAGCAGGCGTGGCGCGTCCAGCAGCTCGTCGATGCCGGCCGCTGGTATCCGTTACCGCGCCTGTGGCCATGCCCGCCGCACCGGTGGCGCGAATACCTCGACGCCATCCCGGTTGTGTTGCGCACCGGGTGTGCGTGGCGGCATTCCCCGAAAGCGGGTAGGGGTACCCCAGCTTGCGAGGGGGAGTGCCCCTAGCCGCACGACTCACCGGGTGCTGGTCGGCCGCGCACCAGCACTTCCCGCGCTGGTGCCACAACGGGACGGATCGCGCCGACCATCAGCCACGTGCGGGCGGACAGGGGCTACACCGGCCAGGCCGTCACCACGCCGCCAGCCGGGCCGCTGTCACCGTCGATGTGGTGTCCGGGCCGACGCCCGGCCACAAGTTCATCGTCCAACCTCGGCGCTGGGCCGTAGAAGGCACCAGCGGCTGGATCACCACTGAGGACGCATCGACCGCCGCTACTAAAAGGCTTCCTCTACCTCGGTCAAATCGCCGTGCGACCCCACAGACTCGACTCCACCCGGGTGCTCGACACCACCCACCTAGCTAGGGGCCTACTAACGTTGACCGGCCGGCTCCATGGGGACCGGCTTCTCGTCCCCGTCGCCGCGCGGTTCGGCCTCGCGGTAGAGCGCGTACCAGGCCATCAACGCGCAAGCGGTAGCGATCCAGAAATGCAGCCATGAATACATGCCGTGCGATCCGTCGGGCTTGAAGATCACCATGACCCACGTCGAGAACCCCGCGATGGCTGCCATCGCCCGTCGGGACTGGGCCAGGGGGGCCGCCACCGCCAGCGGCCAGGAGTAGTACCACGGCAGGGCGGCGGGAACGAACAACACCACGATCAGCATCGACCAGGCGATGCCCGTCAGCGCGGCCCGGTCATCGCGCCGAAACCGCCACCACAACAGCGGGAGTGACACCGCGATGACCGCGATTCCGATGAACCGGGTGACCCGCAGCAGGGCGTAGAAGTCGACCGCAAAGATACTCCTGCCGAAGGCGTGGATCAGGTTCGCGGCAGCAGTCGGCACCGTCAGCCAGTTGATGATTTTCACCGAGCCGGCCAGCGCGGTCAGCCAGCCCAAGCCCACGCCGGCCACAGCCGACAGCACCGCGAACACCGCGACGAAGATCACCAGGGATGACGCGGCGGCCACCAAAAACGCCTGGACGGGCCGATATCCGCGGCGATCGCGCAGATGACGCATCCACACCCAGAACAGGAACGGCAAGGCAAGCCCCGCGGTGGCCTTGACCGCGATCGCGACCGTGATCAGAGTGATGCCCAGAACATGGCGGCGCTGCAAGGTCAGCGCGATGCCGGCGGCCATCAGGCCGACCATCAACATCTCGTTGTGGACCCCGCCCATCAGGTGGATCAGCACCAATGGGTTCAGAACGCAGATCCACAAGGCCGTTGCGCCGCTGGTGCCCAGCTGGCGGGCCAGTCGGGGGGCAGCCCAGATCAGCAGCGCCAGTCCGGGCAGCATGCACAAGCGCAGCAGCATGGTGCCGACGATCACATGATTGCCGACCGCCATCGTGACAAGCTTGGCAACCAGAATGAACACCGGACCGTAAGGCGCTGTGGTGATCGTCCAAATTGGGCTTACGTTGTCCAGCAACGCATTCGGATTAGCCACCGGACCGACCGCATAGGGATCGAAGCCATCGCGCAGCAGCGCGCCCTGGGCCAGGTATGAGTAGGTATCACGACTGAAGACGGGAACCGACAGCAGCAACGGCGCCAACCAGAATGCGGTGGTAGCCCTCATCGTGAACTCGGTGGCTGAGTTAGGACCGGGGTCGGCGAGGAGGCGTCGGCCCAGTACTAGCCATGCGATCACCATCAGACCCACACCCGCCCACAGCAGAATCGACGACAGCACCAGCCCGTGGCCGAAGCGCAGCCAGGACAGGTGCATCGATTCGAGCAGCGGGTCGTGTGGCTTGGTGCTGCCCGCACCCAGACCGCCCACGGTGATGAGCACCGCTCCCAGGCATCCCAGCCGCGCAGGTCGGGCTTCCGGGGCGATGGCGAACGCGCGCAGGCGCGAAAGATATTGGGTGACAGAGTCTTTCGCCGCGGTGACCATCGGTTCAGGCAGACCGGTCCGTCGCCATCTTGGCCAGTTCGGACAGCCCTACTTTGGCTGCGGCGCTGATGGGGGCGGCGGCCAGGGTGGCCAATGCTTGTTGGGTTAGTTCCTCGATACGTCTCTCCGCGGCGGCCAGCGCGCCCACCCCCACGATGACGTCGCGCAATTCGCGCATTTGCCGGTCGGTAAGCTGAGTACCAATCGAGGTCCGTAACAGGTTGGCCGCCAGGCGATCTGACTTCTCCGCCAATGCCACCGCTTCGGCCACCAAGACGGTGCGCTTGCCCGACCTCAAGTCGTCGCCGGACGGTTTACCCGTCACGGCTGGGTCCCCGAACACGCCGAGCACGTCGTCGCGTAGCTGAAACGCCACGCCGAGTTCGGTCCCGAACTGCTGGAAAACGGTTTGAACGTCGGGTCTGTCGGCCGCGGCGGCCACTCCCAGCTGTAGCGGCCGCGAGACCGTGTAGCAGGCGGTCTTGAACATCGCGACGTTCATCGCCGACTCGATCGACTCCACCGCGCTGGCCTCGGCCAGGATGTCGAGGTATTGCCCGCCCAGCACCTCGGTGCGGAGGTCGGCCCAGACGCGCTGGACTCGTCGCTGGGCGTCGCGCGGTAAACCGGCCTGGGAGACCCGGGAGACGATGTCGTCGGCCCAGGCTTGGGCCACGTCGCCGAGCAGGATCGCTGCCGACATCCCGAACTGGTCCGGCGAGCCCCGCCAGTTCCGGTCGCGGTGCAGCGCTGCGAAGTGCACGTGGGCCGTCGGTCTGCCGCGGCGGGTGGAGGAGCCGTCGATCACGTCGTCGTGGACCAGCGCCCACGCGTGCAGCAGTTCCAGCGCGGAAAACAGCAGCAGCACATCGGGATCGGGATCACGAGTTGCCACCGCCTGCCAGCCCCAGTAGGCGAATACCGGCCGCAGCCGCTTGCCCCCGTTGAGCACAAAATCTTCGAGGCAGGCGATTAAGGCGTCGTAGTCGCTACCGATGTAGGCAGCCTCGCTGCGACGGTCGTGCAAGTACCGTCGCAGTTGGTCGGTAATGGCGCCGGCCAACTCGACGGTTGCCGCTGCTGCTGGGGCGTTGAGGCTCAGCGCGGCGCCCCTTTCTCACTCGGCGTTGTCCCTGGCCCGACAGTGTATTCCGCGCGGGCCCGGGCGGCCTTTTCGGACGGCACGGGCGGGCTCAGCTCGCGGCCGTGGGCTGAGTTGCTTCGACCGACTCACTAATCCCCCCTATGCTGGCGGGGTGACCTGGGTTGGCTGGCCGGCAAGGCCCAGCACCAAAAGGTTTGCGCGGCGTGGCGCGACCGTAGACACAGTCGCCTGACGAAGAGGAGCCGTGTGACCCTCAACACCATCGCGCTCGAGCTGGTGCCACCGAACATCGACGGTGGTAAGGAGCGAGCTTTGGAAGATGCACAAAAAGTCGTGCAGAACTCGTCCGAATTCGGGCTTGACGGCCGGATTCGGCACGTAATGATTCCCGGCATGATCGCCGAGGAGGACGATCGGCCCGTCCCGATGCAGCCAAAGCTGGACGTCCTGGACTTCTGGTCGATCATCAAGCCGGAGTTGCCGGGGCTTAACGGTCTGTGCACGCAGGTCACCGCGTTCATGGACGAGCACGCCCTGCGCGATCGGCTCTCCGACCTGATCGCTGCCGGGATGGAGGGTGTGGTTTTCGTCGGTGTGCCGCGCACCATGAATGACGGCGAGGGCTCCGGCGTGGCGCCCACCGATGCGCTATCGATCTATCGCGAGTTGGTGGCCAACCGTGGCGTGATCCTGATCCCCACGCGGGACGGCGAACAGGGCCGGTTCAACTTCAAGTGCGATCAGGGCGCGACCTACGGCATGACGCAGCTGTTGTATTCCGACGCAATCGTCGGCTTCCTGCGCAAGTTCGCCGAGAACTCGGATCATCGGCCCGAGGTGCTGCTGTCGTTCGGCTTCGTACCGAAGGTGGAAACACGCGTCGGCTTGATCAACTGGCTAATCCAGGACCCGGGAAACGCCGCAGTGGCCGATGAGCAGGAGTTCGTCAAAAGGTTGGCTGGCAGCGAGCCCGCTGTGAAACGCCAGCTCATGGTCGATTTGTACAAGCGCGTCATCGACGGCGTCGCTGACCTGGGTTTCCCGCTGAGCGTCCATCTCGAGGCGACGTACGGTGTCTCGGCGCCGGCTTTCGAGACCTTCGGGGAGATGCTCGCCTACTGGTCGCCGGCCGAGCAAATCTAGCCCGCTCGGCGACGATGCGGGCCGGGACGGCCCGATGAGGAGCCGAGCAAATCTAGCCCTGCGGCTCTTCACCCGGGGCCGTGAACCGGGGGGAGCGGTCCCGGCTGATCCAGGCCAGCAGTGCCACGACACCGGCGGCCGCGAACGACGCGATGGCCAACCAGATGCCCGCCCCGGTGAAAGACCGGGTGTTCGGATCGGTGTAGCGAGCCTGAGCGGTCATCGTGCTCACCACGCCGGGTTTGAGCTTCCACTGCACCACCTCGGGCTCGATGCGGTCACCGTTGGTCGAGGTCACTACCCCGGGAAAGGCGACCGTTAGCTCGACGTCGGCGTCGTTGTCCGTCACCGACGTCAGATCCGCGCGGCCCTCCAGGATCACCAGGTTGCCGTTTCGGCGCAGCGATAGATTCACCCCGGCGGCGTCGGAGTTCATGTTGGCCAGCTGGGGCAGCTCGGCGAAGGTCAAATCGGAAAACACCGCCTGGGAGCCCACGTAGCCATCGCTGTCGTAGTTCGAGACGGCCACCTTCTGGCTGAACGGCAGGTTGCCGTCGAGCTGGGGCCCGGTGTCTTTACTCGTGCGCGGTTTGGCGGCGGCGATGATCTCCCCGGACACCAGGTCATCGGGCGAGATGGTGAGCGACGCTCTGACCCGCAGGCATCCGGTAGCCAGGGGCACCAGTAACAGCAGCATCACGGCGGCCAGCACGCGGCGTCGGCGAGCCGTAAATCCTCGAGTCCGGAGCTGGGGGGAGCTGGCGCGCACCAGGTCATCGTGCCAGATCCGGTGTGCCGCTTTGGCGCGCCCCGTGGGGTAGTGCCTGGTTCGCTACAGCGGCAACGCGCGGCCCAGGATCGCGAATGCCCGTGGGTCGCCCGCGAAGTGGTAGCCGCGAATGATGTCCGTGAAGCCGAGCCGCCGGTACAACCGCCATGCGCGGTTGGGCTCGCCGTTGGTCTCTGGTGTGGAGAGCAAGACGTGATGTTCGTCGCGATCGGCGAGGAGTCGGCGGGTCAATGCCTCGCCCAGGCCACGACCTTGGGCGCGGGGATGAATATGCAGTTCGGTCAATTCGAAGTAGTCGCCCATCAGCCGGGCGATCGCCGGCGGGGGAAAGCCGCTGCGCTGCAAGCCCAGGACTACTTGCTGCTGCCACCACTGACCGGGGGCCCCCTGGTAGCCGTAGGCCACACCGAGCAACGGCGCGTCGCTGAGTTCCGCGCTCGACTCCTGCGCCGCATCCACTGCTTCTGTTTCTACGGCAGCCACCGCCTTCCAACCGCGTCGCCGGATGTGCTCGAGCCACATGGCGGCGCGCTGGTTTTCGGTGCCGCGCGGGTAATGCATCGCGTCCACATACACGCTCAGGGCGTCACCGAGACGGCGCTCCATTGTGTTCGGCGGCAGATCGATGAGGAATATCGCCAACTCGCGGTGTCCTCCTCACGCTGTGATTCGGTGCGGTGCTTCCTCACCAGTATCCGACGGAGTGGCCGCGGATTGACGAGCTGCCTTAACCAGGTTGTACCGCACGGCCGTTCGGGCTCACCGTGTCCCGTGGCTGCACCCGGGATAGAATCGCCAGCGAACTAGTGGTACGGCGCAGATTGACCTCGTATCATCTGAGATAGTTGCCCCGGCAACGGGTATTTTCGTGCTGTTGGTCGTAACGTGACAGTTTGTCGGCAAGGAGGGACGAATGCCACTCTCCGATCATGAGCAGCGGATGCTCGATCAGATCGAGAGCGCTCTCTACGCCGAGGACCCCAAGTTCGCGTCGAGCGTCCGTGGCGCGGGTTTCCGAGCACCGACCGCGCGGCGGCGCCTGCAGGGTGTGGCGCTATTCGTCATCGGTCTTGGGATGCTGGTTTCCGGTGTGGCGTTCAAGGCCACGATGATCGGAAGCTTCCCGATTCTCAGCGTTTTTGGCTTCGTCGTGATGTTCGGTGGCGTGGTGTTCGCGATCACCGGTCCGCGGTTGTCCGGCCGGACGGATCGTGGCAGATCCGCGTCTGGCGCGTCACGCCAGCGTCGCACCAAAGGTTCTGGAGGAGGCTCCTTCACCAGTCGCATGGAGGATCGCTTCCGGCGCCGCTTCGACGAGTAGGCGCAACGGACATCACGGGGCAGCCACCGGCTGCCCCGTTTTTGTTGGCCGCAACGGGGGGGCGGGCACCCAGCCTGCGGTGACGGCGCGAATATGCGGCGCATTGGCGCCCGGTGCGCGGGGTCGGCGCCATGAGTGCAGGCTCGGGCCCGTCGGTTACGTCATCTAGGCCGGATCGAGCCCACACCGTTCCCCACTTGGCCCCAGTTGACGCTTCTGCGCATCTGACATGCGATTTTGCAGGTCACGACCGGGTTGCGCGACGCTCCCGCAAGGACCTCAGGCCACCGGGAGTGGCAGATTAGGCGGCAAAACACGCCTCCGATACCCCAACAATGGGTCAAAGTGGGGGATTGTGGGGTATGGTGGCTGAAGTGTTTGGGTGAGTCGGAGCCGCTCTAACTGGAGGTGCCCCAGGTGTTTCTTGGCACCTACACGCCCAAACTCGACGACAAGGGCCGGCTGACGTTGCCGGCGAAGTTCCGCGACGCGCTGGCTGGAGGGTTGATGGTCACCAAGAGCCAAGACCACAGCCTGGCTGTCTACCCGCGGGCGGAGTTCGAGCAGCTGGCGCGGCGGGCCAGTAAAACGTCGCGCAGCAACCCGGAAGCCAGAGCATTTCTGCGCAATCTGGCGGCCGGTACTGACGAGCAGCATCCCGACAACCAGGGCCGGATCACGTTGTCCGCGGACCATCGGCGCTACGCCAACCTCTCCAAGGACTGTGTGGTGATCGGAGCCGTCGACTACCTCGAGATCTGGGATGCGCAGGCCTGGCGTGACTACCAGCAAGCCCACGAAGAGAACTTCTCCGCGGCCAGCGATGAAGCACTCGGCGACATCATCTGAGGAGCATGCCCGTGCATCGTGGCCTCTGCCCGAACCGACCCTGGCGTACTTCCCCAACGCCAGGTTCGCGACTTCGGACAGGGACCCGGGTGCAAGGGCAGCCGTCCGCCGGGTAGGACGGGCGCGAAGCCAGGACTGCCAGAGCCGGGGAGGTGGTGCGGTGGCTGACGGTCCAGAAGATTTCGGCCATGTGCCCGTCCTGTTGCAACGTTGCGTCGAGTTGCTTACCCCGGCGCTGACCCGCCACCAGGCAGACGGTTCGGAGGCGGTGCTGGTCGACGCCACCATCGGCGCGGGTGGGCACGCGGAGCGGTTGCTGACCGAGTTGCCGGGCCTGCGGCTGATCGGACTCGATCGCGACCCGGGCGCACTGGATATCGCCCGAACCCGGCTGGCGCCCTTCGCCGACCGGGTCACGCTGGTGCGCACGCGGTATGACGACCTGACCGCAGCGCTAGCCAAATCCGGTTATGGCGCAGTGGAATCGGTCGATGGGGTGCTGTTCGATCTCGGCGTCTCGTCGATGCAGCTCGATCGCGCCGAGCGGGGCTTCGCCTACGCCCGGGACGCGCCGTTGGACATGCGGATGGACCCGGAGTCACCGTTGACCGCGGCCGACATCGTCAATACCTACGACCAGGCCGCGCTGGCGGACATCCTGCGCCGCTACGGCGAGGAGCGGTTCGCGGTGCGCATCGCCGCGCATATCGTCCGCCAGCGTGCCCGCGCCCCGTTCACCTCGACCTCCCAACTGGTTGACCTGCTCTACCAAGCGATTCCGGCTCCGGCCCGCCGCATCGGCGGCCATCCGGCCAAGCGCACCTTCCAGGCGCTGCGCATCGCCGTCAACGACGAACTGAACTCGCTGCGCAGCGCGATTCCCGCGGCGATGGAGGCGCTGACCGTCGCCGGGCGCATCGTGGTGCTGGCCTATCAGTCGCTGGAGGATCGAATCGTCAAACGCCTGTTCGCCGATGCGGTCGCCTCCCGAAGTCCCGCGGGTCTCCCGGTCGAACTCCCCGGCCATGAGCCTCGATTCCGGTCGTTGACGCGCGGTGCGGAGCGCGCGGACGCCGCCGAGATCGAACGCAATCCCCGCAGCGCTTCCGTGCGATTGCGGGCTCTGCAACGAGTTGGGAAGGGCGACTCATGAAGGCGAAGCGCGAGACCATCGAACGACGCAGCGGCGAGCGCCGGACCGGACGCGACGGTTCTGCTCGGAAACGCATGGCCACACCGGAAGAGTCGACAAGGACGCGGCGCACCCGAACGCGGTCAGGCAAGACCTCGGCTCCCGCCCGCGAGGCCAGGGGGTCGAGACCTGGACCTCAAACCAGCCCGATATACCGACCCGTCGAGCGGCCGGTCCGGCCCAAGAGCACCAGCCAGGCAAAGGCACGGGCAAAAGCTCGCAAAGCCAAGGCGCCCAAGGCTATCCGGCCGAAGCTGGCTGAGCGTTTGGCTGCCCGGTTGTCGGCGATCGACCTGCGGCCACGCACGCTGGCAACCAAGGTTCCATTTGTGGTGCTGGTTATTGGTGCTCTCGGTGTCGGACTGGGCCTGACGCTGTGGTTATCCACCGCCTCCGCCGAGCGTTCCTATCAGCTGAGCCACGCCCGCGAGCGGACCCGGATGCTGCAGCAGCAGAAGGAGGCGCTCGAACGTGATGTGCGCGAGGCGGAGTCCGCGCCGGCGCTGGCAGAGGCGGCACGCAAGCAAGGCATGATCCCGACTAGGGATACCGCCCATCTGGTCCAGGATCCGGACGGTAACTGGGTGGTGGTCGGCACCCCCAAGCCGGCCGACGGCGTACCGCCGCCGCCACTGAACACCAAGCTGCCCGAGGCCGGTCCTCCGTCGCCACCACCGCCCGCGCTTCCCCCGGAGGTCCCCGTTCGGGTGACGCCGGGTCCGGGCGATCCCCCGCCACCGGCGCGGTCCGGACCCGAGGCGCTGCTCCGCGCTCCAGACGGCGCGTCGACGCTGGGCGGTCAGCATCTGTCGCAAGCGGCTCCTCAGCTGCCAGGTCTGCCCGGCAGACAGGTTCCCGGGCCGCTCCCGGGGACGATGCCAACGCCGGGCCTGCCCGTCCCGGGTGGCACCGTTCCCGCCCGGGTGCCCGCCGAACTGCCGGTTCCGATAGGCGGGCTGCCGGTCCCGATGCCTGCCCAAGTGCCCGCGCAGGTACCCGCGGAGGTGCCGATCCCGCTGCAACCCGGGATGGCCCCCCTGGCCCCCCAAGCGGTGGGCCCAGCGATACCGATGGCTCCGGCGTTCGCCCCCGCTCCGGCTAACGGCGAACAGTTCGGCCCGGTCACCGCAGCCGTGCCAGGGGCGCCACGGTGAGCCGAGGCCCCGCGAGGCGGACCCGCCCGTCGCAGTCGCCGCGGCCGGCGCCCGGTCCGCGCAGGCCAAATGACGCGGCGGACGACCGGCAACCCAAGCGGCGGCGGAATCCGGACAAAGCGCAGCGGGCCCGAGAAGCCCGGGAACCCAAGCGCTTCCGGACAGCCAAGGAGGCCAAGGAGTCCCGGGCCACGGCGCGCTCCGACGCGGTGCCCGCCGGCCATTCGGCGCACCAGCGCCGCACCCGGCAGGTGCTGGAAATGGGGACGCGCGGTGCCTCGTTCGTCTTCCGGCATCGCGCCGGCAACGCGGTCATCTTCGCGCTGATGCTGGTGGCAGCGACCCAGCTGTTCTTCCTGCAGGTGTCGAACGCTTCGGAGCTGCGCGCCCAGGCCGCGGGACAGCTCAAGGTCACCGACGTCGAAAGAGCCGTCCGCGGCAGCATCGTGGACCGCAACAACGACCGTCTCGCATTCACCATCGAATCTCGCGCACTGACGTTTCAGCCCAAGAGGATCCGCCAGCAATTGGAGGAGGCCAGGAGGAAGAGCGCCGCGGCCCCCGATCCGCAGCAGCGGCTGCGCGACATCGCCAAGGAGGTCGCCGGTCGGCTGAACAACAAGCCCGACGCCGCGACCGTGCTCAAGAAGCTGCAAAGCGACGAGCCGTTCGTCTATCTGGCGCGCGCCGTCGACCCGGCCATCGCCAGCGCGATCTCCGATAAGTACCCCGAGGTCGGTTCCGAGCGGCAGGACCTGCGCCAGTATCCGGGCGGATCGCTGGCGGCCAATGTCGTCGGCGGCATCGACTGGGATGGTCACGGGCTGCTGGGCCTTGAGGACTCGCTGGACGCCGTGCTGTCCGGAACCGATGGCTCGGTCACCTACGACCGCGGGTCCGACGGCGTCGTCATCCCCGGCAGCTATCGCAACCGGCACCGGGCGGTCAACGGTTCCACCGTCCAGCTCACCCTCGACGACGACATCCAGTTCTTCGTGCAGCAGCAGGTGCAGCAGGCGAAGAACCTGTCCGGCGCCCACAATGTGTCGGCGGTCGTGCTCGACGCCAAGACCGGCGAAGTGCTGGCCATGGCCAACGACAACACCTTCGACCCGTCGCAAGACATCGGGCGTCAGGGGGAGCGGCAGCTGGGCAACCCGGCGGTGTCCTCCCCGTTCGAGCCCGGCTCGGTGAACAAGGTCATCACCGCGTCCTCGGTCATCGAGTACGGACTCTCCAACCCCGACGAGGTGCTGCAGGTTCCCGGCTCGATTCAGATGGGCGGCGTGTCGGTGCATGACGCCTGGGAGCACGGCGTGATGCCCTACACCACGACCGGCATCTTCGGGAAGTCGTCCAACGTGGGCACGCTGATGCTGGCGCAGCGAGTGGGCCCCGAACGCTTCTACGACATGGTCCGTAGGTTCGGGCTGGGTCAGCGCACCGGTGTGGGTTTGCCCGGTGAGAGCGCCGGGCTGGTGCCGCCAATCGACCAGTGGTCGGGCAGCACATTCTCGAATCTGCCTATCGGCCAAGGTCTTTCGATGACCCTGCTGCAGATGACGGGGATGTACCAGGCCATCGCCAACGACGGGGTGCGGATGCCTCCGCGGATCATCAAGGCCACCATCGCCGCCGACGGCACCCGCACCGTTGAGCCGCGTCCCGACGGCATCCGGGTGGTGTCGGCGCAGACCGCGCAGACCGTGCGCCAGATGCTGCGCGCCGTCGTGCAGCGTGACCCGATGGGCTACCAGCAGGGCACCGGGCCCGCGGCCGCGGTGCCCGGCTATCAGATCGCCGGCAAGACGGGGACCGCGCAGCAGATCAACCCCGGCTGCGGCTGCTATTTCGACGACGTCTACTGGATCACGTTTGCCGGGATGGCCACCGTCGACAACCCCCGCTACGTGATCGGCATGATGATGGACAATCCGCAGCGCAACGCGGACGGCACGCCGGGGCACTCGGCGGCCCCGCTGTTCCACAACATCGCCGGTTGGCTGATGCAGCGCGAGAACGTCCCGTTATCGCCCGACCCCGGGCCGCCACTGGTCTTGGAGGCCACTTAGCCTAGGGCCTGTTCGTAAACGTTCACGCGGCCTGCTGGAACGGTGTCGGCTCGCTGGCGCGGGGGTGTCCCCATTGCGGTTGGGGCGGCCTTCGCCGAAGATCTGCCGTCGCGCGAACTGAGTCTGAGCGAAACCAAGGTGCTGGCCTTGCTGGTCAAGCCAGAATCCCGCCAAACGCTATGCAGCACTTGGGATCTCACCGATTGGCAGGGAAACCCATCAGGATTGGTTTCACCGCGCGCAGCGCGCTGGAGCCAGGATCGGAGGGCCGCGATCACCTGGTCGCACGCGCGATGAACTGGCGGGCCGAACTCAAAGGCCCGGTGGTTCCGGCCCACGACCGGCGCAAAAATTCCTTGACGGGCTGGCACCGGCAGGAGTTCACCGGGCACTCGTCGACCTGAACATCTGGACCCCGCTGGAGTGGCTCGACGAGCCCTGCCACTTCCATGACAGGCGAGCCAACGCGCCCGACAGGCCCCGCGTGCACCCCGACGACCACGAGCTGATCGCCGTGATGACAAAGGAATTCGCTGACGGAGCAACCAGCGGCGTATTGCAGCTGCCGGGGTGCGACACTGCCTGGGCGCCGGTGCATGTCACTGTCAACCCGCATCGAACTTGAGCCCGAGAGCTCGGGACACACCACTAGCCACCTCCACCTGAAAAACCTCTCCGGTGGCTAACGCCGATGCCCAGGTTGGAAGCGCCCGAGATGTTGCCGCTTAGTTTCGAAAACCCGAGCCGGAGGTGAGCCGTCCAACGGATTGGTGTGAACCATCCCGAGAGTCCCGAGCCGTTGTTGGCAAAGCCCGAGTTACGTCCAGTGCCGGCGTTTGAAGAGGCCCGACGAGGGCGCGGTGTCCGAATTGAGATACCTGGGCCCCAGTGGGCCGTCGCAACCAGCGATCGTGGCAGGCGGCGTAGAGCACGCGGATCTGAACCCCCCCAATAACATGTTGCCCCCAGGGTCGGTCACCGCCTGCCGGGAAGCCGCACCGCCCGCGGGTGTTGCAGTGACGTCGACGCAGGAACCAGTTAGGAAACCGCGAGGAATTTCTGCTCCCACCCGTCTAGCGGGTTGGAGTCCCCCGGCTTCAGCCGCGGGGAGGACGTCGAGTATCGGTGCCACGTCGACTTGCGCCGTCGACCTGGGTCGAGGTGGTTAGCATTTAGTGCGACCGAGGAGCGCAATGTGGGTGAGTTGCTGCCGCAGGGCACCGTGACGTTGCTGTCGGCCGATGTCGAGGGATCGACGCGGCTCTGGGATGCCCACCCCGAGGAGATGGGCGGTGCGGTCAAGCGCCTTGATGAGGCGTTGGCAGGCGTGATCGCCGCCCATGGCGGGGTACGGCCGGTGGAGCAGGGTGGCCATGACAGCGTTGTGGTCGCGTTCACCCGCGCCTCGGATGCGGTGGCCGCCGCGCTGGATTTGCAGCGAGCGTCGCTGGCCCCGATCCGGTTGCGCATCGGCATACACACCGGTGAGGTGCGGCGGGGCGACCAGGGCGACGATGCCGGTCCGACCATCACCCGGACGGCACGCCTGCGCGATTTGGCGCATGGGGGCCAGACGTTGTTGTCGGGTACTGCCGAGAGCCTGGTGCTCGATCGGCTTCCCGTGGGGGCGTGGTTGGTTGATCTGGGTACGCATCGGCTGCGTGATCTGCCGCGCCCCGAGCCGGTGGCCCAGTTGTGTCATCCCGATCTGCGTGTGGAGTTCCCACCGTTGCGGATGAGCGATGACGTTCTGGCTCATGGTTTTCCGGTGCATTTGACCCGCTTTGTGGGGCGCGGTGCACAGATCAGCGAGGTGCATCAGTTGGTGGCCGAGAACCGGCTGGTGACCCTGAGCGGACCCGGTGGTGTGGGCAAGACCCGGTTGGCGGCCACGGTCACGGCTCAGGCCGCGGCGGAGTTCGGCGGTGCGTGGTTTGTGGACTTGGCGCCGATCACCGACCCCAATCTGGTGCCGATCACGGTGGCGCGCGCGCTGGGCCTGCACGATCAGCCCGGCCGATCCACGAGGGACACCGTGCTGCGGTTCCTCGGCGGGCGTCATGCCTTGCTGGTGCTGGACAACTGCGAGCATCTGATCGAGGCGGTCGCGGACTTGGTGGTGGGCCTGGTGGAGGCGTGTCCGGGGGTGCGGCTGTTGGCGACCAGTCGCGAGCCGATCCGTGTTCCGGGGGAGGTCAGTTACCGGGTGCCGCCCCTGTCGGTGGCTGACGAAGCCATCCAGATGTTTGGTTCCCGGGCCTGCCAGGTACTGCCGGGTTTCCGCCTCACCGAGGACAACGTCGCGGTGGTGACCGAAATCTGCGAACGCCTCGACGGTTTGCCGCTGGCGATCGAGCTGGCGGCCGCGCGGGTGCGCGCGCTATCGCTGGCCGAGATCCTCGATGGCCTACAAGACCGATTCCGGCTGTTGACCGGGGGCGGGCGCACCCTGTCGCGGCGTCATCAGACGTTGTTGGCCTCGGTGGATTGGTCGTATGCGCTGTTGACCGCGCCCGAACGGGTCTTGTTTCGCCGGCTGGCGGTGTTTGCGGGGTGTTTTTTCCTCGACGACGCGCAAGCGATCGCCGGTGGTGGTGATGTCCAGCGCTATCAGGTGCTCGACGAGCTTACGTTGCTGGTCGACAAGTCGCTGGTGGTGACCGAGGACCGGGGGGGTCGAACCAGCTACCGGCTGCCGGAGACGATCCGCCACTACGCCCTGGAAAGGCTCGATGAGGCCGGCGAGGGCGATGTTGTGCGTGCGCGTCACCGCGATCACTACACCGCGCTGGCGGCCCTGCTCGACGACCCGGGCTGCATCGACTATGGGCAGCGTCTCGACCATGCTGAGATGCAGATCGACAATGTGCGCGCCGCGTTTGGCTGGAGTCGGCAGAACTCTGATGCCGAAGGCGCCTTGGCGTTGGCGTCCTCGCTCCTGCCGGTGTGGATGACGCGGGGCCGCATCCGGGAGGGCAGGGCGTGGTTCGACGCCGTTTTCGCCTCCGAGAGAGCCCACGCGGACGCCGGTGGGCTTGCGGTGTCGGCCGCGGTGCGTGCGCGGGCGCTGGCTGACCGGGCGTTGCTCGATGTTTTTGTCGACGCGGCCGCGGGCACGGGTCAGGCCCAACACGCGCTGGCGATCGCACGTGAGGTCGACGACCCGGCCCTGCTGGCCCGGACGCTGACGGCCTGCGGCTTGATCGCCGTGGCGGTGGCCCGCGCGGGGGTGGCAGCGGAGTACTTCGCCGAGGCGATCGAGCTCGCCCGCGCCCTCGACGATCGGTGGCGGCTGGCCCAAATACTCACCTATCGTGCGGTCGATGCGGTGGTGGCCGGCTGCCCGGTCGCGGCGTGCGCGTCCGCCGAAGAGGGACGCAGGCTCGCGGATGCGATCGGTGACCGCTACGACTCGCTTTGGTGCCGTTGGTGTCTCGGGTGGGCGCAGCTGGTGCGCGGTGAGTTGGGCGCGGCCGCAGCACAATTCCGCGAGCTGGTCGACGAGGCCGAGGCAGCGCACGAGGTCATGCACAAGGCGAATGGCCTGCAAGGCCTGTCTTCGGCCCTGGTCTTTCGGGGGGAGCTGAGTGCGGCTCGGGCGGCAGCGGATGCGGCCCTCACCGCGGCCGATCTGGGCGAGTATTTCGCCGGGATGGGCTATTTGGCGGCGGCCAAGGTCGCGCTGGCGTCCGGCGATGTGGCAGCGGCGAAGGACGCCAGCGCGGCGGCCTGGCAGAACATGAGTGTCGTCATGTCCCCGACGGCGGCGGCGCAGCGGGCGTTCAATGCCGAGGTTGCCTTGGCGGACGGGGACCTCGTGGCGGCCCGCCGCTGGTGCGAGGATGCGGTGCAATCGATGACCGGCCGGCACCTGACGGTGGCGCTGACGACGCGCGCCAGGATCGCGATCGCCGAGGGCAAGCGGGCAGAAGCCGAACGCGACGCCCATAGGGCGCTGGCCTGCGTGACCGAGAGCGGGGCGCACGTGGACGCCCCGGATGTGCTCGAATGCCTGGCAGGTTTGGCCGGCGACGCCGGCAATCACCAGGAGGCGGCCCGGCTTTTCGGCGCGGCCAAGGCCATCCGCCAGCGCTTCGGCTTGGTCCGCTACGCGATTCACCAAGCCGGATATGACCAGTCGGTAGCAGCGTTACGGGATGCGATGGGAGTGAGCGACTTCGACGTCGGCTGGGCCGAGGGTGCGGCGTTGTCGACCGGGGAGGCGATCGCATACGCCCAGCGGGGCCGCTCGTGGCGCAAACGGACGGCCACCGGTTGGGAGTCGCTCACGCCGACCGAGACCGACGTCGTGCGGCTCGTGAGTGAGGGATTGGCCAACAAGGACATTGCGACGCGGCTTTTCGTCTCACGTCGCACGGTGCAGACCCACCTGACCCACATCTATACCAAGCTCGGCATCACCTCCCGCGTCCAACTCGCCCAAGCGGCAGCTCACCGCACCGAGATACCGCGCAGCTGGCGGTGACAGCGGGGTCGCACCACCGATGTCCGCCGGCGTCGTGTATCCCCCGGCCGATCGATCTGGCCCGCATGACCCAGATTGCCGGACGCCGGGGCGGCCGTCGCCTACGACGACGTGATCACGCGTCGCCCGCTCGTTGGCGCAGGGTGGTACACCATGCCGGAGTTGGTGGACCTGAGCTGATGCCAAAGATCGCTGGGAAACGCCGTATGCGCCAGCAGTTCACGACGCGCCGCGGCGAGGTGCTTGGCCACATTGGGCAGCTTGTCGCTCAACGTGTCAAGCGTCTGGTCGTATTGGCTGGCAACGGAGTCGGCGTCGGGCTGATCGAAAATGCCGCGCAGCAGGGCGCGCACCCACGGCCAGGACGACTTCGGAGTGATCGAGCTGAGGCTGGTCGCGTAGTGCGCAATGCACCGTTGCCAGGCCGCACCTGGCAAGGCGGCGTCAATAGCGGTCACCAGACCGGTGTGGAAATCACTGGTCACCAGGGCCACCCCGGACAGGCCGCGGGTCACCAGGCCGTGGAATAGCTCCCGCCAGCGTGACTCGTCTTCGGCCGGAGATACGTGCGCGCCCAGGATCTCGCGGTAGCCTCCGGCGTCGATCCCGGTGACCACCGATAACTGCGCCTCCACGATGCGGGCTTGCGCGCGTACGGTGATGGCCAGTGCATCGATGGTGATGAACGGGTAGGGGCCGTGGAGCGGGCGGCTGCGAAGTGCCGTTACGGTTTCGTCGAGTTCGGCGGCCACCGCCGATATCTGCGGTGCGGACAGCTTCGTGACCCCAAGAGCTTCCGCCAGCCTCTCCACCCGCCGGGTGGATACACCCAGCAGATAGCAGGCGGCGACCACCCCGGTGAGCACTCGCTCGGCGCGCTCGCGACGCGCCAGTAGCCAGTCCGGGAAATAGCTGCCGAGACGCAGTTTGGGAATGGCCAGCTCGATCGTGCCGACGCGGGTATCGAACTCCCGACGTCGATAGCCATTGCGGCTGTTCGCCCGAATCACCGTGCGCTGGCCGTAACCGGCTTGACACACCGCGTCGGCCTCAGCGCTCATCAACGCCTGAATGAACGCCGAGAGCAGTCCGCGCAGCAAATCGGGGTCAGCTATGGCGAGTTGGTCTGCCAGCATCGCCTCGACGCCGATGAGACGGGGCTTGTTCATTGCTCGGACTCCTTTAAATCTCCTTCGGCGAGCACGCGATGGCCCTCAGGCCGGAGCCCGGAGGTCATTTCGGCGATGCGTCGGCAAACGCCGCTTGCGAACTAGCGAGGCAACAACGGCGCAGACGCTGCGCACCAACTGCGCAGAACCTTTACTTCGAACCAGGCGCTGCGCTTTCCACTGTGCGACGCGGGGCGAGGAGAGTCATCGGCCAAGGGACGTATATGTGGGCCGCGGGGGTCGCATATCATTCACGGGCTGTTGGCGGAAGCTACGCGGTTGTGCTGATGCCCGCGCGGTACGGGCGGCAGACGCGGGCTGCTGTTCGGCACGCAGGGCGCTGCGGGCGGCGACGGCTAATCTGTGACGTCTCGTTGCCCAGACAATTGGTAGGCGCGAATAGGCCGGACTTGGCGAGCTTGTCTCTGTGCGAATTTGTGATGGATTCGCTTGCGGCGTCGAGTTCGACTTTCCAGTCACTCAGCGCAGTCGTGCGCCAGTAGGCAAGTATGCAATCGCAACAACACATTATTCCTTGCGATGTCACCGGCAGCGTCGCGTTCACACCGGCCGCTGCGGACGACGTGAAGGGCTGGACGCCAGTATTTCTGGAGACAACTCTGTTTAACCGTCGGCCCAAGGTATGCCTCGACATTAAATGCATCCGTGGCGAGTTCTTCGCGCTTCCCGTTGTTGTGTCGTCGGGTAATGAACGTGCCTACTTTCGGGTCGCAGTAGTTAGCATTAGTGCGATTGAGGAGAGCGATGGGCGTGAGCGAGTTGCTGCCGCAGGGCACGGTGACATTGCTGTTGGCCGATGTCGAGGGTTCAACACGACTGTGGGAAACCCAACCCGAGGAAATGAGCGTCGCGGTCAAGCGCCTCGATGAAGTGCTGCGCGAGGTGGTCGCCGCCCATGACGGAGTACGCCCGGTTGAGCAGGGCGAGGGCGACAGCTTCGTGATCGCCTTCACCCGCGCGTCCGACGCGGTGGCCGCCGCGCTGGACCTGCAGCGAGCCACGCTGGCCCCGATCCGGTTACGCATCGGCGTGCACACCGGGGAGGTGCGGCTCCGCGACGAGGCCAACTATGCGGGTCCGACCATCAACCGGACCGCACGCTTGCGTGACCTAGCGCATGGCGGTCAGACCGTGCTCTCGGGTGTGGTCGAGAGCTTGGTCCTCGACCGGCTGCCTGATGGGGCGTGGCTGATCGATCTGGGGACTCATCCGCTGCGTGACCTGCCGCGCCCGGAGCGGGTGGTGCAGCTCTGCCATCCCGACCTTCGTGTCGAGTTCCCGCCGTTGCGGGCATCGGCTGAGACGCTCGCCCATGGTCTCCCGGTGCAC
Source organism: Mycobacterium lacus (assembly GCF_010731535.1). Lineage (NCBI taxonomy): Bacteria > Bacillati > Actinomycetota > Actinomycetes > Mycobacteriales > Mycobacteriaceae > Mycobacterium > Mycobacterium lacus. Next base: position 2,305,583 of record NZ_AP022581.1, on the reverse strand, counting down.
CTGACGCGTTTCGTGGGTCGCGCCGCGCAGATCAGCGAGGTGCACCAGTTGCTGACCGAGAATCGGCTGGTGACCCTGACTGGCCCGGGCGGTGTGGGCAAGACACGGCTGTCGGCGCAGCTGGCCGCCCAGCTGGCGGGTGAATTCGGCGGCGCGTGGTTCGTAGACCTGGCGCCGATCACCGACCCGGATCTGGTGCCGATCACCGTCGCGCGGGTCCTCGGCCTGCACGACCAGCCCGGCTGCACCACGACGGACATCGTGGTGCGCTACCTCGGCGCACGGCGGGGCTTGCTGGTGCTGGACAATTGTGAGCATGTGATCGAGGCGAGCGCCACCCTGGTGGCGGCCCTCGCGGAACGGTGTCCGGGAGTGCGGTTGCTGGCGACCAGCCGGGAGCCGATCCGGGTGCCCGGTGAGGTGAGCTATCGGGTGCCGTCGCTGTCGTTGAGCGATGAGGCCATCGAGATGTTTGGCTTCCGAGCCCGGCGGGTGCGGCCTGATTTCCGCCTCACCGACGACAACGTCGCCGCGGTGACCGAAATCTGCGAACGCCTCGATGGCATGCCGCTGGCGATCGAACTGGCGGCCGCGCGGGTGCGGGCGCTGTCGTTGGCCGAGATCGTGGACGGTTTGCGTGACCGCTTCAAGCTGTTGACCGGCGGCACCGCGCGCACCGCGTCGAGCCGCCAGCAAACGCTGTGGGGTTCGGTGGATTGGTCGTACGCCCTGTTGACCGACCCCGAACGAGCCCTGTTCCGCCGGCTGGCGGTCTTTGTGGGCTGTTTTTTCCTCGACGACGCGCACGCGGTCGTTGGTGATGTGCCGCGCTATCAGGTTCTCGACGGGCTCACCCTGCTCGTCGAGAAGTCGCTGGTGGTGGCCAACGAAACCGCTGGCCGCACCAGCTATCGGCTAGCCGAGACGATGCAGCAGTACGCGCTGGAAAAGCTCGAGGAGGCCGGCGAGGTCGACGTTGTGCGTGCGCGCCACCGCGACCACTACACGGCGCTGGCCGCGCTGCTCGACAACCCCGGCGACGCCGAGTATGCGCGGCGCCTCGACCGGGCCGAGACCCAAATCGACAACCTGCGTGCCGCGTTTGCGTGGAGCCGGACAAATTCCGACACCGATCTGGCCTTGGGCCTAGCGTCCTCGCTGCTGCCGGTGTGGATGACGAGGGGTCGCATCCGGGAGGGGCGGGATTGGTTCGACGCCGTTCTCGCCGATGTGGACACGCGCCAGCTCGAGGTGGCGCCCGCGGTGCGCGCCCGGGCGCTGGTGGACAAGGCCGTGCTCGACGTCTTCGTCGACGCCGCGACGGGCATGGATCAGGCCCAACAGGCCCTGGCGATCGCGCGCGAGCTGAACGACCCCGCGCTGCTGGCCCGGGCGCTGACGACCTGCGGTTTGATCGCGGTGGCCGTAGCCCGCGCCGAGGTGGCAGCGGAGTATTTCGCCGAGGCGATCGACCTTGCCCGCGCCGTCGACGATCGGTGGCGGCTGGCTCAGATTCTTACCTTTCAGGCGATCGACGCGGTCGTGGCCGGTTACCCTGTCGCGGCGTGCGCGGCCGCCGAAGAGGGCCGCGACCTGGCGAGGGCGATTGGTAGCCGGTCCGATTGGTTGTGGTGCCGCTGGTGCCTCGGGTTCGCGCAGCTGATGCGAGGCGATCTTGCCGAAGCTACCGCTCAGTTCGGCGAGGTCGTGGAGGAGGCCGAGGCGGCTCAGGAAATCATGCAGAAGGCGAATAGCGTGCAGTTGCTGTCCATTGCCCTCGCATACCAAGGGGATGTGAGCGCCGCTCGAGCGGCCGCCGACGCTGCTCTCGATGCCGCTGACATGGGCGAGTTCTTCGCGGGTATGGGCTACTCGGCCTTGGCGACCACCGCCTTGGCCGCCGGCGATGTTGAAACGGCGAAGAACGCCAGCGAGGCCGCGTGGAAGATTTTGGGTTCGGTCATACCCCAGATTGCGGCGCCGCAGCGCGCGTTCAATGCCCAGGTTGCGCTGGCGGCCGGTGATGTCGCCGCGGCCCGACGTTGGTGCGACGAAGCCGTGCGCGCGTTGACCGGTCGGCATCTGATGGTGGCGCTTGCGACGCGCGCGCGGATCGCGATCGCCGAAGGCAAGCGCGAAGACGCCGCAAGCGACGCCCACAACGCACTGTGCTGCGCTGCCGACACTGGGGCATACGTGGATCTCCCGGACGTGCTCGAATGCCTCGCCGGGCTGGCCTGCGGCGCCGGCACCTATAGGGAAGGGGCGAGGCTTTTCGGCGCAGCAGAGGCGATCCGGCGCCGCATTGGCGTGGTCCGCTTCATGATCTATCAGGCGGAGTATGAGGCCGCGGTGGCGGCGTTGCGAGATGCGATGGACCGCAAGGACTTTGATGCCGCTTGGGCGGAGGGTGCGGCATTGTCCATCGAGGAGGCGATCGCCTATGCCCAGCGTGGCCACGGGTGGCGCAAACGACCGGCCACCGGTTGGGATTCGCTTACGCCGACGGAGTTGGACGTCGTGCGCCTGGTGAGCGAGGGACTGGCCAACAAGGACATCGCGACGCGGCTGTTCGTCTCACCTCGGACCGTGCAAACCCACCTGACGCACGTTTACACCAAACTTGGCTTCAGTTCCCGCGTCCAACTGGCCCAAGCCGCGGCCAGCCGCGTCTGAGCGGCAAGGCGGGTAGGCCGATTGAGTTTGCGCACCGGGCGGGAACACGTCAATGTTCGGTGGTCATCACCGACGGCGCTTGGGGGGCGTGCGGCGCCAGCGGACTGGTCCTGCTCGCAGGGGCGGCTGGGCGTTGGCGGGGTCGGTACGGGTGACAGCTATCCGGACCGGGCCGGTGTCTTTGCGCGCGGGATGGGTGTGGTCGTAGGCGGCGCGGCGTTGGGGGTCGCGTAGCAGGTCGTAGGCGGCCAGGATTTGGCGCAGTTTTTCGTCGGCGAGTGAATTCTGTTGCCGATCGCGTGTGTCGGGATGTTGGTCGCGCAGGTGGCGCCGGTAGGCGTGGGTGATTTCAGCTTGGGTCGCGCTCGGCGGCACACCGAGCACCGCGTACGGATCGGTCGTCATCAGGTACCGCGTCTTTCGACCGGGTCGATAGTCGTATAGCGGGCGGGTGCGCACGTGGGCTGTCGTGCGCACCCACCTGAGCATGCCGGCACCGTGCGGTCCACCCGACCGGGGGCCACGTCAAGCGGCGATGCGAGCGCGATCCTGCGTCAGTCGCAAAACTAGTCATGCGGGTGGACAGCACACGAGTCGGCGCGTGGTTGTTCGACCGCCGGGGCATCACCTCCTCGTCGAAGTGGCAGGGTCGAGAATGTAGGGGCGCGCTTGCCGCGAACCACCATCGGCCGCAGCCCGTTGCGGCCCGACGGTTATCAGGCGTTGATCGCGGCCTGGTGGCCGTCGCGGCTGATCTCGATGTGGCGGGGCTTGGCCTGTTCGGCCACCGGGATCGTGAGCCGCAGCACGCCGTCGTGATAGCTGGCCTCGATCTTGTCGGTGTCGAGGTTTTCTCCGAGGAATAGCTGGCGGCTAAACACGCCGCGGGGGCGCTCGGCCGATACCATCTCGCGGTTCTGGTCAAGCTCGGGGCGTTCGGCGTGCACGGTGAGCACGTTGCGCTCGACATCCAGACTGAGTGAATCCGGCATCACCCCAGGCAGGTCGAATTCGACGATGAACTGCTCGTCCTCTCGCCAGGCGTCCATCGGCATGACCGCTGGCCGGGCGGCCGTACCCAGCACCTGCTGGGTCCATCGGTCAAGTTCACGGAACGGGTCTGTACGCATCAGCACCACGTTTTCACCTCCTATGCATGCAGATTATCTATGTTGATAGATATAGATTTGTAATATCACTCTGTGTATACTTGCGCAAGTATCAGTACGAGATTCTTTGAAAGGGGGGCGGTTGACCGACCAGTCGATGGCCCGTTCGGCACGCGGCGTCTACGGCATCTCGGTGGCTTCGGAGTTGTCCGGCATTGGGCCGCAGACGTTGCGACTCTACGAGCGCCGGGGGCTGCTGACTCCGTCGCGCACCGACGGAGGCACTCGTCGCTACAGCGACGAAGACCTTGAACGCCTCAAGCGGATCACCGAACTCGTCGACCAGGGCGTCAATCTGGTTGGCATTGCCCAGATATTGGACCTGGAAGCCAAAAACAGTCAGCTGGTCTCGGACTACGCCGCCCTAGAGCTTCTGAACGCCGACCTCAAGGCCAAGCGCAAGCCGGCAGCACGCCGGCGTGCCGGGCCCGGGAAGCAACGGAAGGGTTTGGGATCGTGATGGACCACGAGCCCAACGGTTTGCTATCGATGTCGGAGACGGCGGGGCGCCACCCAACGTCGCTCACGCCGTTACGGATGAGATCGGCCGGTCGGGCTGGCGGCGCGGGGTACCCGTTGCCGTCGACGTGTGACGCGGGTTGCCGGGTAACGCCCGCACAGGGGTGATTCGCGGTGTGGCGCCGTGCCCGGCGTGTCGGCGACTTGGGCAATCACCGCGCATCGACCAAGAGCGGCTCGATTTACGCTGCCTGCTGCGGGCGCGGGAAAGCCGGGAAGGCCGGGAAAGCTCCTGGCGCGCCACGCCTAGGTAGGGTGTCATGGCCGATCATGGGGATCTCCGGCGTCGGATGGAGGTGGTAACGCAGGTGGAGTCGGTGCCCACTGGCTTGCGCCCCAATACCGTCGCGGGCGTGCCGCTGCCTGCGCTGGCGGCTGAGATCGGTGCGGCGCTGGCCGGCAGCCCTGAGCACCCCACCGCGATTCCCGACCTGGCGGTCACCGGAGTGACGCTGCGCGCCCAGGATGCGCGGCCCGGGGACCTATTCGCCGCGCTGACCGGCTCGGCGACGCACGGGGCGCGGTACGCCGGCGAGGCGATCGAACGCGGCGCGGTCGCGGTGCTCACCGACGCCGCCGGGGTTGCCGGGATGCGTGCAAACGCCGCGGCCGTGCCGGTGCTGGTGCACCCTGCGCCCCGCAGGGTGCTGGGTTCTCTGGCGGCCACCGTGTATGGAGAGCCGTCGGAGCGGATGAGGGTCGTCGGGATCACCGGGACATCCGGCAAGACCACCACCACGTATCTGGTCGAGGCCGGTCTGCGCGCCGGCGGGCGGACTGCCGGGCTCATCGGCACCATTGGCGTGCGCATTGACGGCGCCGACATCCCCAGCGCGCTGACCACTCCGGAAGCCCCCGCGCTGCAGGCGATGCTGGCGACAATGGCAGAACGCGGGGTGGACACCGTGGTCATGGAGGTGTCCAGTCACGCGCTGACCCTCGGCCGGGTGGACGGCACCAAATTCGCGGTCGGCGCCTTCACCAACCTGTCGCGCGATCATCTCGACTTCCACCCCAGCATGGAGGATTACTTCGACGCCAAGGCGCGGCTATTCGACCCAGACTCGCCGGTGCGCGCACCTACAGCCGTGGTGTGCATCGACGACGAGGCCGGGCGCGCCATGGCCGCCAGGGCCGGAGACGCGATCACCGTCAGCGCCACCGATCGGCCCGCGCACTGGCGCGCCTCCGACGTGGCGCCGATGGGCGCGGGCGGACTGGAGTTTACTGCCGAAGACCCCGCCGGCGTGCATCACCGCATCGGCATCGGGCTGCCGGGCCGCTACAACGTCGCCAATTGCCTTGTCGCACTGGCGATTCTCGACGCCATCGGGGTGTCCCCCGAGCAAGCGGCGGTGGGGCTGCGAGAAGTCCGGGTCCCCGGGCGGCTGGAGGAGGTCGACTGCGGCCAGGACTTCCTTGCGCTCGTCGACTACGCCCACAAACCGGAAGCGTTGCGCGCGGTGCTGACCACGCTGCTAGCGCCGGACCGTAGGTTGGCGGTCGTATTCGGCGCCGGTGGCGAGCGCGACCCCGGCAAGCGGGCGCCGATGGGCGAGATCGCCGCGGAGCTGGCCGATCTGGTCGTCGTGACCGACGACAATCCGCGGGGGGAGGATCCGGCGTCCATCCGCCGCGACATCCTGACCGGGGCGGCCCACGGAGGCGGTGCCGCGCAGGTGGTTGAGATTGGCGACCGTCGCGAGGCGATCCGGCATGCGGTCGCCTGGGCGGGCCCCGGTGACGTGGTCCTGGTCGCCGGCAAGGGTCACGAAACGGGGCAACGCGGCGGCGGGGAAGTCCGCCCGTTCGACGACCGGGTGGAACTGGCTCGGGCTCTGGAGGCCATCGAGGCACGGCGATGATCGACCTGACGGTTGCTCAGATCGCCGACATCGTGGGTGGCACGCTGGCCGACATTTCGCCGGAGGAAGCCGCGCAATGCCACGTCACCGGGACCGTGGAGTTCGACTCGCGCGCCGTTGGTCCCGGCGGCTTGTTCCTGGCGCTGCCCGGGGCGCACTCCGACGGCCACGACTATGCGGCCTCGGCGGTCGCGGCCGGCGCCGTCGCCGTCTTGGCCGCCCGGCCGGTCGGGGTTCCCGCCATCGTCGTCGCGCCCGCGGGTGACCGCGGTCCACAGACCGCCGGCGTGCTCGAGCACGATACCGACGGGTCGGGCGCGGCGGTGCTGTCCGCGCTGGCCAGGCTGGCCAGGGCGGTGGCCGAAGAGCTGGTCACGGGCGGGTTGACCATCGTCGGGATCACCGGGTCGTCGGGCAAGACGTCGACCAAGGACCTGGTGGCCGCGGTGCTGGGCACGCTGGGCGAGGTGGTGGCCCCGCCGGGATCGTTCAACAACGAGCTGGGTCATCCCTGGACCGTGCTGCGCGCAACCCGCGACACCGACTACCTGATCCTGGAGATGTCGGCACGCCATCCCGGCAACATTGCCGAGTTGGCGGCAATCGCCCCGCCGGCGATCGGGGTGGTGCTCAACGTCGGCACCGCGCACCTGGGTGAGTTTGGCTCACCGGAGGCCATCGCACAGACTAAAGCCGAACTGCCGCAAGCTGTTCCGTCGTCCGGTGTGGTCATCCTCAACGCCGACGACCCAACGGTGGCCGCCATGGCTGACATCACTGCCGCCCGGGTCGTCCGCGTCCGTCGCGACAACACCGGTGACGTGTGGGCCGGCCCGGTGTCGCTGGACCAACTGGCCAGGCCGCGTTTCACCATGCACGCCGGCGACGCCCAAACCGAGGTTCAGCTGGGGGTGTTCGGCGACCATCAGGTCACCAACGCGCTGTGCGCGGCTGCCGTCGCGCTGCACTGCGGCGCCAGCATCGAACAGGTGGCGTCCGCGCTCGCCGCCGCGGGTCCGGTGTCGCGGCACCGGATGCAGGTGACCACCCGATCTGACGGGGTGACCGTGATCGACGACGCCTACAACGCCAACCCCGACTCGATGCGGGCCGGGCTGCGGGCGCTGGCCTGGATCGCCCACGGGGATTCTCCAGCCCGACATCCGAGGCGGAGCTGGGCGGTGCTGGGGGAGATGGCCGAGCTCGGCGACGACGCGATAACCGAGCACGATCGCATCGGCCGGCTGGCGGTGCGCTTAGATGTGTCTCGACTCGTTGTCGTGGGAACCGGGAGATCGATGAGCGCCATGCACCACGGAGCGGCCCTGGAAGGGGCGTGGGGCTCGTGGGGGGCCGCTGCTGAAAAAGGGGCCATCAACGTGGCCAACGGCGACGCCGCCCTGGCGCTGTTGCGCGCCGAGGTGCAACCCGGGGACGTGATCCTGGTCAAGGCGTCCAACGCGGCCGGGCTGGGGGCATTGGCGGACGCGCTCGTCGCCGACGGGCCTATCAACGGCGGGGGCGCGCGCCCGTGAGACAGATCCTCATCGCCGTGGCCATCGCGGTGACCGTGTCCATCCTGTTGACCCCGGCGCTGATCCGGTTATTCACCAAACAGGGGTTCGGCCATCAGATCCGCGAAGATGGCCCGCCGAGCCACCACACCAAACGCGGCACGCCGTCGATGGGCGGGGTGGCCATATTGGCCGGCATCTGGGCGGGTTACCTCGGCACGCATATCGCCGGGCTGGCGTTCCACGGCGAGGGCATATCGGCATCGGGTCTGCTGGTGCTGGGCCTGGCCACCGCGCTGGCTGGCGTCGGATTCCTCGACGACCTGATCAAGATCCGCAGGTCACGCAACCTCGGATTGAACAAGACCGCCAAGACCGTTGGCCAGATCACCGCCGCGGTGCTGTTCGGGGTGCTCGTGCTGCAGTTCCGCAATCCCGCCGGGCTGGTGCCGGGCAGCGCGAACCTGTCCTACGTGCGCGAGATCGCCACCGTCACACTGGCTCCGGCGTTGTTCGTGCTATTCTGCGTGGTCATCGTCAGCGCCTGGTCGAACGCGGTCAACTTCACCGACGGCCTGGACGGACTGGCCGCCGGCTGCATGGCAATGGTCACCGCGGCCTACGTGCTGATCACGTTCTGGCAGTACCGCAACGCGTGCGTCACCGCGCCGGGCCTGGGCTGCTACAACGTGCGCGATCCGCTGGACCTGGCACTCATCGCCGCCGCGACCGCGGGCGCGTGCATCGGCTTCCTATGGTGGAACGCCGCACCGGCCAAGATCTTCATGGGCGACACCGGATCGCTCGCGCTGGGCGGCATCATCGCGGGACTGTCCGTCACGAGCCGCACCGAGATCCTCGCCGTCGTGCTGGGCTCGCTGTTCGTCGCCGAAATCACCTCGGTGGTACTGCAGATCCTGACCTTCCGGACCACCGGACGCCGGGTATTCCGGATGGCGCCCTTTCACCACCACTTCGAGCTGGTCGGCTGGGCCGAAACCACGGTGATCATCCGTTTTTGGCTGCTCACCGCGATCACCTGCGGTTTGGGAGTGGCGCTGTTCTACGGTGAGTGGCTCGCCACGATCGGTGCCTGACGTGCTTGACCCGTTGGCGCCGGGCGCGCCCGTGTTGGTGGCCGGTGGCCGGGTGACCGGCCAGGCGGTGCGGGCGGCGCTGACCCGGTTTGGTGCGGCGCCGACGGTGTGTGACGACGACCCGGCCATGCTGCGCCCGTACGTGCAGCGCGGGGTGGCGACGCTGGATCCGGCGGTCGCGATACAACGCATAGCCCAATACGCCCTGGTGGTCACCAGTCCCGGTTTCCGGCCGGAGACGCCCGTGCTGGCCGCCGCCGCGGCCGCGGGCGTGCCCATCTGGGGCGACGTGGAGTTGGCCTGGCGGCTCGACGCGTCGGGCAGCTACGGGCCGCCGCGGCGATGGTTGGTCGTCACCGGCACCAACGGCAAGACGACCACGACGTCGATGCTGCACGCCATGCTGGTCGCCGGCGGCCGCCGCAGTGTGCTGTGCGGCAACATCGGCAGCCCGGTGCTCGACATGCTGGGCGCGCCCGCGGACATCCTCGCCGTCGAGCTGTCCAGTTTCCAGTTGTACTGGGCGCCGTCCCTGCGGCCCGAGGCCGGCGCCGTCCTCAACATCGCCGAGGATCACCTGGACTGGCATTCCACGATGGGCGCCTACACCGCGGCGAAGGCCCGAGTGCTGGGCGGCCGGGTGGCGGTGGCCGGGCTGGACGACAGCCGGGCCGCGGCGCTGCTCGGCACCGCGGCGGCGCCGATACGGGTCGGCTTCCGCCTCGGCGAACCCGCGGTGGGGGAGCTCGGTGTGCGCGACGGCCACCTGGTTGACCGCGCCTTTTCCGACGACTCCGACGAGCTGACCCTGATGCCGGTCGCGTCGATACCGGTGCCGGGCCCGGTCGGCGTGCTCGACGCCCTGGCCGCGGCGGCGCTGGCGCGCTCGGTCGGGGTGTCCGCCGAGGCGATCGCCGGAGCGGTGGCGTCGTTCCGGGTGGGCCGGCACCGGGCCGAGGTGGTGGCCGTCGCCGACGGAGTCCGTTACGTCGATGACTCCAAGGCCACCAACCCGCACGCCGCCGAGGCGTCGGTGCTGGCCTATCCGCGCGTGGTCTGGGTGGCCGGTGGCCTGCTCAAGGGCGCGTCGATCGACGCCGAGGTCGCGCGAATCGCGCCCCGGCTGGTCGGCGCGGTGCTGATCGGCCGGGATCGCGCGGAGGTTGCCGAGGCGTTATCACGACACGCGCCCGATGTCCCCGTCGTCCAGGTTGTGACAGGCGAGGATATTGAGATGCATGCGACGGCTGAGGCTTATGAGACAAAAGTCGACAATTCGCGCGAGCCCCTCGGCGCTCGTGTGATGACCGCGGCCGTGGCCGCGGCCCGAGAAATGGCCAAGCCCGGTGACACCGTGCTGCTGGCACCGGCCGGCGCGTCGTTTGACCAGTTCACCGGCTACGGCGACCGTGGCGACGCGTTCGCGTCCGCCGTGCGCGCCGCGGTCGGGGCAGGCGGGCGTGGGTAACGCGCTGACCCGGCTGCTGCGCCGGGAGGAGACGCCCGCGGCCGAACAGGCCGAAGCGGGGCAGACGACCCCCGAGGGCGCGAAGGTTGCGACCAGACCCGACGAACACGATCCGCGCACCCGGTTCGGGGCCTGGCTGGGTCGGCCGATGACCTCGTTTCACTTGATCATCGCCGTCGCCTCGCTGCTGACCACGCTGGGTCTGATCATGGTGCTATCGGCATCCGGCGTGCGGTCCTACGGCGCCGATGGGTCGGCATGGGTGATCTTCGGCAAGCAGGTCTTGTGGACGATCATCGGCCTGATTGGTTGCTATGCCGCGTTGCGGATGTCGGTGCGGTTCATCCGGCGCATCGCGTTTTCCGGTTTCGCGATCACGATCATTCTGCTGGTACTCGTGCTCATTCCGGGAATCGGCAATCTCGCCAACGGCTCGCGGAAGTGGTTCGTGGTCGCGGGCCTCTCGATGCAGCCCTCCGAGCTGGCCAAGATCGCGTTCGCCATCTGGGGAGCGCACCTGCTGGCCGCGCGGCGGATGGAACGCGCGTCCCTGCGCGAGATGCTCATTCCGTTGGTGCCGGCCGCGGTCATCGCGCTGGCGCTCATCGTGGCCCAGCCCGACCTGGGGCAGACGGTGTCACTGGGCATCATCTTGTTGGCCCTGCTGTGGTATGCCGGGCTGCCGCTGCGCGTGTTCGTCAGCTCGCTGGCGGCCGTCTTTGTTTCGGGCGCGGTCCTGGCGATGTCCGAGGGTTACCGGTCCGACCGGGTGCGCTCGTGGCTGGACCCCGAGAACGATCCTCAAGACACCGGCTACCAGGCGCGGCAGGCAAAGTTCGCGCTGGCCCACGGTGGCATCTTCGGCGACGGTCTCGGCCAGGGCGTCGCCAAGTGGAACTACCTGCCCAACGCGCACAACGACTTCATCTTCGCGATCATCGGTGAGGAGCTCGGCCTCATCGGTGCGCTCGCGATGCTGGGGCTGTTCGGGTTGTTCGCGTACACCGGGATGCGGATCGCGCGCCGGTCCGCCGATCCGTTCCTGCGGCTGTTGACCGCCACCACGACGATGTGGGTGCTGGGCCAGGCGTTCATCAACATCGGCTACGTGATCGGGGTGCTGCCCGTCACCGGGCTGCAGCTGCCGCTGATCTCCGCGGGTGGAACATCAACGGCCACAACGCTTTTCATGATAGGAATAATGGCCAATGCCGCCCGCCACGAGCCCGAGGCGGTGGCCGCGCTGCGGGCCGGGCGCGACGACAAGGTGAACCGGATGCTGCGGCTGCCGCTGCCCGAGCCGTATGTGCCGACCCGCCTGGAGGCGTTGAGAGACCGCAACAAGGCTCGCCCGCAACCGGCGAGGGCGGGCAAGCCGCGGCAGCCCGCTGCGCGGACCTCGCGGCAGGCTTCCCGCGCGGCCGATCGGCCCGTGCGCCGGTCTGGTGCCCCAACCCCCGTGCGGGGAGGGCATCATAGAGCTGGCCAGCGGCACGCCGGCCCGCGTCATACGGGGCGCGCACGCGCATTGGAAGGTCAGCGTTACGGGTGAACGACACCGTCAGCGAGCCGGCCGGCGGGGTTCAGGCTCTCCACCAGTCCGGTCGGCAGGCAGGCGGGTCGTTGTCGGTCGTGCTCGCCGGCGGCGGTACGGCCGGCCATGTGGAGCCCGCGATGGCCGTGGCCGACGCGCTGAGCGTCCTGGACCCGCGCGTCCGCATCACCGCGCTGGGCACCCGGCGCGGGCTGGAGACCAGGCTGGTGCCCGAGCGCGGCTACCACCTCGAACTGATCACGCCAGTGCCGCTGCCGCGCAAACCCAGCCGCGACCTGGCCCGGCTGCCGCGGCGGGTGTGGCGTGCCGTCCGGCAGGTCCGCGCCGTGCTTGACGACGTCGACGCCCACGTCGTCATCGGTTTCGGTGGCTATGTCGCGCTGCCGGCCTACCTCGCCGCCCGCGGGATCCCCGGGCTGCCACGTTCAAGGCGCCGCGTTCCGGTGCTGATCCACGAGGCCAACGCCAAGGCGGGGCTGGCCAACCGGATCGGCGCCCGCACCGCGGACCGCGTCTTGTCGGCGGTGCCCGACTGCGGCTTGCGGCGCGCCGAGGTGGTGGGGGTGCCGGTCCGGTCGGCCATCACCGCACTGGACCGCGCGGCGTTGCGCGCCGAAGCCCGCGCCCACTTCGGCTTTGCCGACGACGCACGGGTGCTGCTGGTGTTCGGCGGTTCGCAGGGGGCGGTCTCGCTCAACCGGGCGGTCGCGGGGGCCGCCGGCGACCTGGCCGCGGCGGGCGTGGCCGTGCTGCACGCCCACGGACCCAAGAACGTCCTGCAGCTGCGGGCCGCGGAGCGGCGTGATCCCCCGTACGTCGCGGTGCCTTATCTCGACCGGATGGACCTAGCGTATGCCGCCGCCGATCTGGTGATCTGCCGGGCCGGGGCGATGACGGTTGCCGAAGTGTCGGCCGTTGGCCTGCCTGCGATCTACGTGCCGCTGCCGATCGGCAACGGAGAACAGCGGCTCAATGCGCTGCCGGTGGTCAACGCCGGTGGCGGGATGCTGGTCGGCGACGCCGAACTGACGTCGGGTCTGGTCGCTCGGGAGGTGGCCGGGCTGCTGACCGACCCGATGAGGCTGGCGGCCATGACGGCGGCCGCCGCGCGGGTGGGGCATCGGGATGCGGCACTCCAGGTGGCCCGGGCGGCGCTGGACATCGCGCGACAGGCACGGGCGGCCGGGGGAAAAGCGTGAACGCCGAACAGCTGCCGCCCGAGCTGCGGCGGGTGCACATGGTCGGCATCGGGGGAGCCGGGATGTCGGGCATCGCCCGCATCCTGCTGGACCGGGGTGGGCTGGTGTCCGGGTCTGACGCCAAGGAGTCGCGCGGCGTGCACGCGCTGCGGGCCCGGGGCGCGCTGATCCGGATCGGACACGACGCCTCGTCGCTGGACCTGCTGCCCGGCGGCGCCACCGCCGTCATCACGACCCATGCCGCCATCCCCAAGACCAATCCCGAGCTCGTGGAGGCCCGCCGCCGCGGCATTCCGGTGATATTGCGCCCGGTCGCGCTGGCCAGGCTGATGAACGGGCGCACCAAGCTGATGGTCACCGGCACGCACGGCAAGACGACGACGACGTCGATGCTCATCGTTGCCCTGCAACACTGCGGGCGGGACCCATCCTTCGCCGTCGGCGGGGAGCTCGGGGAGGCCGGCACCAACGCCCACCACGGCAGTGGCGACTGCTTCGTCGCAGAGGCCGACGAAAGCGACGGCTCACTGTTGCAGTACACGCCCGACGTCGCCGTAGTCACCAACGTCGAATCCGACCACCTGGACTTCTACGGCAGCACCGACGCGTATGTCGGCGTGTTCGACTCCTTCGTAGAGCGACTTGCCCCCGGGGGCGCGCTGGTGGTGTGCACCGACGACCCGGGAGCGGCCGCGCTGGCCCAGCGCACGGCCGAGCTGGGAATTCGGGTGCTGCGGTACGGATCCGCGGGTGAAGACCAGGCCGGCACGCTGGTGTCGTGGGAACAGCACGGGACGGAGGCGGTCGCCCACATCCAATTGGCCGGTGAGCCGAACCCACGCGTGATGCGCCTGTCGGTGCCCGGACGGCACATGGCGCTCAACGCCCTGGGCGCGCTGCTGGCCGCGCTCGAGATCGGCGCCCCGGCCGACGACGTGCTCGACGGGCTGGCCGGTTTCGAGGGGGTGCGTCGCCGCTTCGAACTGGTCGGGGCGTCTGGAGAGGGCAAGGCCCCGAATTCACTGGTGCGGGTGTTCGACGACTATGCCCACCATCCGACGGAGATCAGCGCGACCCTGGCGGCGGTGCGCACGGTGCTCCAACAGGGCGGCGGGGGTCGGTTGCTGGTGGTGTTCCAGCCCCATTTGTATTCGCGGACAAAGGCTTTCGCCGCCGAATTCGGTCGCGCGCTGGGCGCCGCCGACGAGGTGTTCGTCCTGGATGTCTACGGCGCCCGCGAACAGCCGCTCGCCGGCATCAGCGGAGCCAGCGTCGCCGAGCACGTCGGCGTGCCGGTGCGCTACCTCCCGGACTTCTCGGCGGTCCCCGAGGAGGTGGCCGCGGCCGCCGGCCCGGGTGACGTGATCGTCACGATGGGCGCCGGCGACGTGACCCTGCTGGGTCCGGAGATTGTCACCGCGCTGCGGGCACGCGCGAACCGCAGCGCGCCCGGCCGCCCGGGGGTGCTGCGGTGAGCGAGCGGAGCGACGGCCCGACCGAGCTGGCGGCTGATGACGTGACCGGCGACGCCGGTGACCGCGAGGACAGCGCCATCACCGAACCGCTCGTCGCGCAGGACGCTCAAACGCCGGCCGACGCAACCGATTTCGAGGGGCCGCGGCGGCGCGCCCGCCGGGAACGGGCCGAGCGTCGTGCCGCGCAGGCTCGCGCCCGCGCGATCGAGCAAGCCCACCGTGAGGCCAAACGACGGGCCAGCGGGCGTATCGTCGCGGAGCCCAAACGCGCTGCGCGGGGGGTTGTTCGGGGCCTGAAGATGGCGCTGGCGACGGTGATCCTGGCCGTCGTCGGGATCGGACTCGCGCTGGTCCTCTATTTCACGCCGGCGATGTCGGCCCGCAGCATCGTCGTCACCGGGATTGGCGCGGTGACCCGCGAGGAGGTCCTCGACGCGGCCGGGGTGCGGCTCGGGACGCCGCTGCTGCAGATCAACACCAACCAGGTCGCCGACCGGGTGGCCACGATCCGGCGGGTGGCCAGCGCGCGGGTGCAACGTCAGTACCCGTCGGCGCTGCGGATCACGATCGTCGAGCGAGTCCCCGTGGTAGTGAAGGATTTTCCGGACGGGCCGCACCTCTTTGACCGCGACGGCGTCGACTTCGCGACCGCTCCGCCGCCACCGGCGCTGCCGTACATCGACGTCGACGATCCCGGACCAAGTGACCCGGCGACCAGGGCCGCGCTGCAAGTATTGCTCGCGCTGCGTCCCGAGGTCGCGGGTCAGGTTGGCGAGATCGCGGCCCCGTCCGTCTCCTCGATCACGCTCACGCTGGGTGACGGGCGGGTGGTGATCTGGGGGAGCACCGATCGGGCCGAGGAGAAAGCCGAAAAGTTGGCCGCGCTGCTGACGCAGCCTGGACGCACCTACGACGTGTCCAGCCCCGATCTGCCGACCGTGAAGTAGTGCTCGTCACGCTTGACCACAGAAAAAAACCCGCGACGCGTCGGCGCGCCTGCAGGGATAGCAAGTGTCGGACCCATACGGTTCTGGTTACGCGGAACAGCTTGACATAACTCTAACTCTATGGTTGAGGTTGAGAGTTTGCCAAGCGGACACACCGAGTCCCACCAGGGAGACTGACCTCATTAGGGAGGAAGGCGAATGATGACCCCGCCGCATAACTATCTGGCCGTCATCAAGGTTGTGGGTATCGGTGGCGGCGGCGTCAACGCCGTCAACCGGATGATCGAGCAGGGCCTCAAGGGCGTGGAGTTCATCGCGATCAACACCGATGCGCAGGCGTTGTTGATGAGCGACGCCGACGTCAAGCTCGACGTCGGCCGTGACTCGACCCGCGGGCTGGGCGCCGGCGCCGACCCAGAGGTCGGACGCAAGGCCGCCGAGGACGCCAAGGACGAGATCGAGGAGCTGCTGCGCGGCGCCGACATGGTGTTCGTCACCGCCGGCGAAGGCGGCGGCACCGGCACCGGGGGGGCGCCCGTCGTCGCCAGCATCGCCCGCAAGCTGGGCGCGTTGACCGTCGGCGTCGTCACCCGGCCGTTCTCGTTCGAGGGCAAGCGGCGCAGCAATCAGGCCGAAAACGGCATCGCCGCGCTGCGGGAGAGTTGCGACACCCTCATCGTGATCCCCAACGACCGGTTGCTGCAGATGGGGGATGCCGCGGTGTCGCTGATGGATGCGTTCCGCAGCGCCGACGAGGTGCTGCTCAACGGCGTGCAGGGCATCACCGACCTGATCACCACGCCAGGGCTGATCAACGTCGATTTCGCCGACGTCAAGGGCATCATGTCCGGTGCCGGCACCGCCTTGATGGGCATCGGTTCGGCCCGCGGTGAAGGCCGGTCGCTCAAGGCCGCCGAGATCGCCATCAACTCGCCGCTGCTGGAGGCCTCGATGGAGGGCGCGCAGGGCGTGCTGATGTCGATCGCCGGCGGCAGCGACCTGGGTCTATTCGAGATCAACGAGGCGGCCTCGCTGGTGCAGGACGCCGCCCACCAGGACGCCAACATCATTTTCGGCACCGTGATCGACGACTCGCTGGGCGATGAGGTGCGGGTCACCGTGATCGCGGCGGGCTTTGCCGCCAGTGGGCCCGGGCGCAAGCCGGTCGTGGGGGAAACCGGCGGCGCTCACCGGATCGAGTCGGCGAGGGCTGGCAAGCTGACCTCGACGCTGTTCGAGCCGGTCGACGCCGTGAGCGTCCCGTTGTCCACCAACGGTGCGACCCTGAGCATCGGTGGCGACGACGACGACGTCGACGTGCCGCCTTTCATGCGCCGTTAAGGGGCCCAGCTTGCATGCCACAGCGCGACACACCCGCCGTGGCCGGGCGTCCGTGCCGTCCGGCTGGCAACGGGCTCCGGATACTGGGCATGTGAGCGTTCGCATCCGGCGGGTTACCACCACCCGGGCGGGGGGCGTGTCGGTACCCCCGTTCGACACCTTCAACCTGGGTGACCATGTCGGGGACGACCCGGCGGCGGTGGCGGCGAACCGCGCCCGGCTGGCGGCGGCGATCGGCCTGCCCGGCGAGCGGGTGGTGTGGATGAACCAGGTCCACGCGGATCGGGTCGAGGTGGTCGACCGTCCGCAGAGCGCTGCGATCGCCGACGCCGACGGGCTGGTGACCAGCACCCCCCGACTGGCGCTGGCGGTGTTGACCGCCGACTGTGTGCCGGTCTTGCTGGCGGATGCGCGCGCCGGCGTTGTCGCGGCGGTCCACGCCGGTCGCGTCGGCGCCCAGCGGGGCGTGGTGGCCCGTGCGGTCGAGGCGATGCTCGGCGTGGGCGCGCGGGCCCACGATATTTCGGCACTGCTCGGCCCGGCGGCCAGCGGCGCCAACTACGAGGTGCCCGCCGCGATGGCCGACGAGGTCGAGGCGGCGTTGCCGGGCAGCCGCACCACCACCTCGGCCGGGACCCCGGGCCTCGACCTGCGCGCCGGAATCGCTTGTCAGCTGCGCGACTTGGGTGTTGTGTCCATCGACATCGACCCCCGCTGCACGGTGGCCGACCCGACGCTGTTCAGCCATCGCCGCGGTGCGCCCACCGGGCGGATGGCGTCGTTGGTGTGGATGGAATAAGCGCGATGGCGGTGGACGTTTGCGCGCGAGGCGACCGCGAATCGCAATTGATGCGGGCGCTGGCCGCAATTAGGTCGCGGCTCGCGGCGGCCGCAGAGGCGGCCGGTCGCAATGTGAGCGAAATTGAACTTCTCCCTATTACCAAATACTTTCCAGCAACCGACGTCGCGATTTTGTCCCGATTGGGTTGTCGGGCCGTTGGCGAATCGCGGGAGCAAGAGGCTGCAGCAAAGGCTGCCGAACTCGCTTCGCTGTTAGCAAGTTCACCACGGGCGGACGCGCGCGGCGTGCAGTGGCACATGGTGGGCCGCATCCAGCGGAACAAAGCACGGTCACTGGCCGGCTGGGCCCACACCGCCCACTCCGTCGACGGCCCGCAGTTGGTAACCGCGCTCGATCGGGCGGTGGCCGCGGCGCTCGCCGACCGGCGCCGCGAAAACCCGCTGCGGGTTTACGTCCAAGTCAGCCTCGATGGTGACGTGTCGCGTGGCGGCGTCGACATCTCGGCATCCGGCGCGGTCGAGGCGATCTGCGCGCAAGTGGAGGAGTCCGAGGGCCTGGAACTGGTCGGATTGATGGGCATCCCGCCGCTCAACTGGGACCCGGATGTGGCCTTTGACCGGCTGAAATCGGAGCACAGCCGGGTGCTCGAGTCGTTCCCGAACGCGGTGGGTCTGTCGGCCGGCATGTCGGCCGACCTCGAGATCGCCGTCAAACATGGTTCGACGTGTGTGCGTGTCGGTACCGCGCTAATGGGTCCGCGGCGGTTACCGTCACCGTGAGTAGTCACTGTAGTCACATCTTCATCACAGACACCAAATGTCCCAGGCCTAGAAGGGGTTGAGCCCAGAAGGGGTTAAGCGATGAGCACACTGCACAAAGTCAAGGCCTACTTCGGCATGGCTCCGATGGAGGACTACGAGGACGACTATTACGACGACCGGGCGCCTTCTCGCGGTTATTCGCGGCCCCGTTTCGACGATGGGTACGGCCGCTATGACAGGCCCGAGTACGACGATCCCCGCGGCGACCTGCGTGAGCCGGCCGACTATCCGCCGCCGAGCAGTTATCGCGGCGGCTACGGGGAGGAGCCCCGTTTCCGGCCCCGGGAGTTCGACCGGTCCGAAATGGCCCGTCCGCGCTTGGGGTCGTGGTTGCGCAACTCCACCCGCGGCGCGTTGGCGATGGACCCGCGCCGGATGGCGATGATGTTCGAGGAAGGCCACCCGCTGTCGAAGATCACCACGCTGCGGCCCAAGGACTACAGCGAAGCCCGCACCATCGGCGAGCGGTTCCGCGACGGCACCCCCGTCATCATGGACCTGGTGTCGATGGACAACGCCGACGCCAAACGCTTGGTCGACTTCGCGGCCGGCTTGGCCTTCGCGTTGCGCGGCTCGTTCGACAAGGTCGCGACCAAGGTGTTCCTGCTGTCGCCGGCGGACGTCGACGTGTCCCCTGAGGAGCGTCGCCGGATCGCCGAAACCGGTTTCTACGCCTACCAATAGCCCACCCGCTCCGCTACCTTGCACGGTCGGTCGCGGGTTGGGCCGGCAGCGGAGGCCATGACGCGGTTCAAGCTCGGATGTGTCTGGTCAGCCGAGTCGGTACGCTAGCCATTGCTAGCCCGCATGGGCGGCTGACGTTCTCATCATTCTCATCGGTAAGGTCGGGCTCTCGTTGGCGCTGTTTTTTCAGATCCTTGGGTTTGCGCTGTTCATCTTCTGGCTGCTGCTGATCGCTCGGGTCGTCGTTGAGTTCATCCGGTCGTTCAGCCGTGACTGGCATCCCACCGGCGTCACCGTGGTGATCCTGGAAATCATCATGTCGGTCACGGATCCGCCGGTGAAGCTGCTGCGCCGGCTGATCCCGCAACTGACCATCGGCGCGGTACGTTTCGACCTGTCCATCATGGTGCTGCTGCTGGTCGCGTTCATCGGTATGCAACTGGCTTTCGGTGCCGCGGCGTGAGCCTTTGCCCCACCCCACCGGAGACGGTTCGGCCACGATTTGGCGACAAGTTTGGCGCGCGTGATTTTTCAAATCTAAGGATTGTGATTTATTGGCCTTAGAGATTGAAATTGCTCCTTATTTATTCGTCCAATCGGCAACCGCCGAGTCTGGTGTGACAGGATGGACGGCAGTTGCACGACGGCTACCGCTCCGTTCTACACTTTCCAGATCGTTTGACCGTCCAGGAACTCGAGGGGACAAACAATGCCGCTTACACCTGCCGACGTCCACAATGTGGCGTTCAGCAAGCCGCCTATCGGCAAGCGCGGGTACAACGAAGACGAGGTTGACGCCTTCCTTGACCTGGTGGAAAACGAGCTGACGCGCCTCATCGAAGAGAATTCCGATCTGCGTCAGCGGATAGCGGAGCTAGACCAGGAGCTGGCCGCCGGGGGGCGTGTTGCTCCACAGCCCACCGCGGAGGTGCCGGTTTATGAACCCGAACCCGAACTGGTAAAGCCTGCACCGGTGACTACTCCTGCCGGTCCGGTGGGAACGACCGAGGAACAGGCCATGAAGGCCGCTCGAGTTCTGGCCCTTGCGCAAGACACCGCCGACCGGCTCACCAGCACCGCCAAGGCCGAGTCGGACAAGATGCTCGCGGATGCCCGCGCCAACGCCGACCAGATCGTCAGCGACGCCAGGCACACCGCGGAGACCACCATCGCCGAGGCCCGGCAGCGCGCCGACGCGATGCTGGTCGATGCGCAAACCCGCTCCGAAGCCCAATTGCGCCAGGCGCAGGAGAAGGCCGACGCGCTGCAGGCCGACGCGGAACGCAAGCACTCCGAAATCATGGGTACCATCAACCAGCAGCGCACTGTGCTTGAAGGCCGCCTCGAGCAGCTGCGGACGTTCGAACGCGAATACCGCACGCGGCTCAAGACCTATCTGGAATCACAGCTCGAGGAACTCGGACAGCGCGGGTCGGCGGCACCTGTCGATTCCAGCGCGGACGCCGGGGGGTTCGACCAATTCAATCGGGGTAATAACTAGCCGGGGGGCGTGCGCGGGGTTCAAGTCCGGCGCTGCGCGCCTCTTGATAGGTTTGGCAGTCGCTGCACCTCGGCTGGAGGATGACCGATGCTGCTCATTGCGCTCGTATTGGCCCTGATCGGGCTCGTCGCGCTGGTATTCGCGGTGGTCACCAGCAATGAGCTGGTCGCCTGGGTGTGCATCGCCGCCAGCGTGCTGGGTGTGGTGCTGCTGATCATCGACGCGGTGCGGGAACGCCAGCGACGCGAGGCGGGTGAAGAGCAGAGCGAAGACCAGGCCGGGGGCGGCGAAGACGAAGAGGGCTACGTCGACTACCCGCAGGAAATCGCCGATGACAGTGAGCAGGACGAGGGCGACGGGGATACCGCGGTTGAGGCCGCGGAAGCCGACGTGACGGAGGAGTCAGCGGTAGCCGCCGAGCGCGGCGACGACGCGACCCCGTAAGAACCCGTCTAGGACGCCAGCCGCTCGGCCAGTGGCCAACCGGCGTCGCTGCCTGGTCGCGGATCGAGCGTTGTGCGCCGTCCGAGCGGCGAGATTGCCGTGGCGGCAATCTCGCCGCGAAAGCCGGATGTGTCAGAGGGGGGACTTGCCCACCTAGACACGGGTTGCGACCTGGCGAATCGGTACTTGATCGTCGTCTGTGCTGGGGTTGACTCACTCCAATGTCGAGCGGTGGGCTAGGGGTCGAGTTGGGCGGGGGCGACTCGGCACCCGGCGGCTTGTGCTCCGGTGTGCAGGCGTCGGTCCCAAACGGCGACGATCAGGCCGGGGTCGCCGACCGCCAACGCGCTGGCCAGATGGACGGCGTCGGCTCCGCGTAAGGCATGGACTCGGGCGAGGTGGCCGGCGTGCTGTTCAACCGTCGCGGTGAGTTCGACTGGGCGGGTGGCGGCCCAGAAGTCCTGCAAGTCGCGCTCGGCTTCGGCGAGCTCGGATTCGGTTAGGTCGTGATTGCGGGCTGCTGCGGCGAGTGCGGCGCGGACTTCGGGGTAGGCCAGGCGGCTGGACAATGCGGCGTCGCAGCCGTCCCATAGCGCGGACGCCAGCGAGCTGCCTGTCTCTGTGGTGAGAAGTTTGACGAAGGCGCTGGCGTCGAAGTAGACGAGCGGCACCGGTCAGCGCCGCTGGTCGCTGACGCGGTCAGACACCGGCCGCCGCGGTCGGGGTCCGGACCGTCCCGCAGCGACGGGCCGCTGGGCGGTGGCCTTACCAATCAGGCCTTCGGCCGTGAGTCGCTCCAAGGTGCCTGCGCTGTCCAGCGCAGCGAGTCGCGCGACCGGCATTCCGCGGTCGGTGATGACGATCTCATCACCAGCCCGAGCCCGATCGAGCCAATCGCTGAGGTGCGCGCGCAACTCGGTCACGGATACATCCACACCGTGAACTGTACACTCACTGAACCGTAATTTGTACATGTCACTACGGAGTGCGGCAACGACGACCTGAGAGATTGACCTGCGCAAGCCGGAGGGAGGTGGCAACGGGCCGACACACCGGTTCGTCCGCGGTGCTGGTGACGTCGAGACGGTCGACGTCATGGCGGCTGGTCGCCTTGCATCCGAGCTGCATCCGAAGGTGTTGCGGCGGAAGGTGTTTGCCGGCCCCGGTGGGATATCGGCGCAGTTGGCGTTCGTGGTCCGCTGCATGGCGACGGCAGCGCCTCGGTGTCGACGCCGGGTCTAGCTTGCACCAACCAGGCTTTTGAATTCTCTGCTTGAGGTTGCCCTAGCTTTTTGTAGAGGTTGGTCCAGTACTCCATCTCGACAGCCAGTTCGATTAGATGGACCTCTATCCATCTGCTGCCTTGTCGGGTTGTACACATCGCCGAAATTCATCCAAAAATGGCCGAGTGTCCCGTCCATCGTTTCACGTAGTCGATCCCCATGACCGGATCGCTGCACCAAGAGGCCGAAGGCGACCCGCGCGACACGCCACCCGACCCGGGCCCCCGTAGCTCACAGCCGCCCCGCAAAGACTCACTGGCTCCCGGAGGCGCGAGCCCGCCGGATGCGTCATGCTCTTCTGCGGTCGTCCCGTACTCGCTCCGCACGAGCATCACGTGACACCCCCGGCATAGCATCCGCAATGGGATATTCGCCGTTCCCGCCGTACGACAGATTTAGAACATCAACGCGATGCACAATCGATATCAGCAAACTCTGAAAACTCTTTCTGATCGAGTTCAGGGCAAATTTTCAATCTGCATAGCTAATACGACGTGTCCGAGGGGGGACTTGAACCCCCACGCCCATTAGTAGGGCACTAGCACCTCAAGCTAGCGCGTCTGCCATTCCGCCACTCGGACAAAGCAACCATCTGCGGCAGCTAAGGCTATCGGATCGGCCCGCGCGGGCCCAACCCAGCCGTCGCCGTCGACACCCGGGCGAGATCGGGGCAATCAGGCCGGGCCCCGGGGCGACAGGAGTGGTAGGAAGAGTGACTGTGACCCCAGAGAGCGGTGCGGCCGCGACTTCGATCGGCCCGAGCGATGATGTGGTCGAGGTGGTCAGCAGGTTAATCCGGTTCGATACGACCAACACGGGCGAACCCGAGACCACACGAGGCGAGGCCGAGTGCGCGCAGTGGGTGGCCGAGCAGCTGGCTGAGGTTGGCTACCAGCCGGTCTATGTCGAATCTGGTGCACCGGGCCGGGGCAATGTGTTCGCCCGCCTCGCGGGTTCGGATAGCTCCCGAGGCGCCCTGCTGATCCACGGCCACCTCGACGTGGTGCCAGCTGAGGCCGCCGATTGGAGCGTGCACCCGTTTTCCGGCGCGGTCGAAAGCGACCATGTGTGGGGCCGCGGCGCGGTCGACATGAAGGACATGGTCGGCATGATGATCGTGGTTGCGCGACACTTCCGGCGGGCCGCCATCGTGCCCCCCCGCGACCTGGTGTTCGCCTTCGTTGCCGACGAGGAACACGGCGGCAAATACGGGGCGCACTGGCTCGTCGACAACCGGCCCGATCTGTTCGACGGCGTCACCGAGGCGATCGGTGAGGTCGGCGGGTTTTCCCTGACGGTGCCTCGCCGCGACGGCGGTGAGCGTCGCCTCTACCTGATCGAGACGGCCGAGAAAGGCATCCAGTGGATGCGGCTCACCGCACGGGGCCGGGCCGGGCACGGCTCGATGGTGCACGACCACAACGCCGTCACCGCCGTCGCCGAAGCGGTCGCCCGGCTGGGCCGCCACCGGTTTCCGCTCGTCCGCACCGATACCGTCAGCGAGTTCCTCGCCGCGGTCAGCGAGGAGACCGGCCTCGCTTTCGGCCTCGACTCGCCCGACCTGGACGGAACGATCGAAAAGCTTGGCCCGATGGCTCGGATGTTGAAGGCCATGCTGCGCGACACCGCGAACCCGACGATGCTCAAGGCCGGATACAAGGCCAACGTCGTTCCCGCGACGGCGGAAGCGGTGGTGGACTGCCGCGTCCTGCCCGGGCGGCAGGCGGCGTTCGAGGCCGAGGTCGACCAGTTGATCGGACCCGACGTGACCCGGGAGTGGATCAGGGATTTGCCGTCGTACGAGACCAGCTTCGACGGCGACCTGGTCGATGCCATGAACGCCGCGGTGCTGGCGATCGACCCCGACGGCCGGACGGTGCCCTACATGCTTTCCGGCGGCACTGACGCGAAGGCGTTCGCGCGCTTGGGTATTCGCTGCTTCGGCTTCAGCCCGCTGCGGTTGCCGCCGGAGCTGGATTTCACCTCACTGTTCCACGGGGTCGACGAGCGGGTACCCGTCTCTGCCCTGAGGTTCGGCACCGACGTGCTGACACGCTTCTTGACGCACTGCTGATGACACGATGACACGAGAGGACTGTTCATGACCGTGCCGCCCGACCCGTACGACGCACTACCCAAACTGCCGACATTCAGCCTGACCTCGGATTCCGTGACCGACGGCCAGCCACTGGCGACCGCTCAGGTCAGCGGGATCATGGGCGCGGGCGGACAGGATGCCAGCCCGCAGCTGAGCTGGTCGGGATTTCCCGGGGCAACCCGCAGCTTCGCGGTCACCGTCTACGACCCGGATGCCCCGACCGTGTCCGGGTTCTGGCACTGGGCGGTGGCCAATCTGCCTGCCGACGTGACCGAACTACCGGAGGGCGCGGGCGACGGCCGCGAGCTGCCGGGCGGCGCGCTGACGCTAGTCAACGACGCCGGTATGCGCCGCTACGTCGGCGCGGCGCCACCGCCCGGCCATGGCGTACACCGCTACTACGTCGCGGTGCACGCCCTCGACGTCGACAAACTCGATCTCAGTGAGGATGCCAGCCCGGCCTTCCTTGGGTTCAACCTGTTCATGCACGCGATCGCGCGAGCAGTCATCCACGGCACTTACCAGCGCGCCTAGACAACTTCGGAGCTCTTAAGCCACTCGGCGGTCGGCTCCGAATCACTGGCCAACCTCCGGATGGTATTGGTCGCCAGCGCACTAAGGCGCCGGCTGGGTCCCGACGTCGACGTGCGCCGGGTCCAGTCCGCCCAGCTACGGCAAGAAGACGTTGTTGAAGAATCCCGAAAGGTTGGTGCCGACATTTCCGATGCCTGAGTCAAAGGCGGCCTCCGTGGGGCCCAGTGTGCTCGTGTTGTACAAGCCCGAGATGGTGTTGCCCAAGTTCGCGAAGCCCGATTCCAGCGCGCCGTAGTTGATATAGCCGGAGTTTCCGGTGCCCCCGGCGTTGCCCACGCCCGAACTGTAGGCGAAGTCGTTTGCCAGGCCCGACACGGGACCAGCCGCGGAGTTGAAGAAGCCCGAAGCGTTGCCACTGCCGGAGTTGAAGAATCCCGACGAGGGGTCGGGGGTCGAATTGAAGAATCCCGGGTTCTGCTGATAACCGAAGCCGAACGTGTAGGGACCCGAGGTCCCGCTGCCGGAGGAATCAAATGTTTGGGTAATAGCGTCGTTCACGGAAATTGCGGGTCGCAGAGTGAACGCATCGTTTGTCCAGCCGCCTATGCTCCCGTCGTACACGGTTGTTGTTACGGTGGTGCACCTATAGAATGGCGGCTCGTACCAGGGGTAGCAGATGGTTTGTTGCAATTGGACCTTTATGGGGATGTCAGAAATGTGGAACGTTTCCCTAGTAATCTCGCTGATGCTGCCCGTGATCGGTATATCGATGGGGGCATTCACGTCGTAGTACCAGGGGATTTCGGGAATGGTCGACGAGTACCCGATAGAAATCAGGCCCTGGTAATCGCCTCTCCAAAAGAAGCCGTTGCTGTAGTTGCCCGAAATGAAAGCGCCGGTGTCGACATTGCCCGAGTTGGCAAGGCCCGTGTTGGAGTTACCGGTGTTGAACAAACCCGTGTTGAAGTCGCCCGGGTTGAACAGGCCGGTGTTGTAGTTGCCCGGATTGAAGCTGCCGGTGTTGGTGGCACTCGCGTTGTAGCTGCCGGTGTTGGTGGCACCCGCGTTGGCGATGCCGGTGTTGGCGATGCCGGCGTTGAACAGGCCGGTGTTGGTGCTGCACGTGTTGCCGATACCGGTGTTGTAGCTGCCGGAGTTGCCGATGCCCCAGTTTCCGGTGCCGGAGTTGCCGATGCCGATGTTGTTGGTGCCCGAGTTGAACAGGCCGATGTTGCCGCTGCCCGAGTTCAGGGCGCCGAAGCCGGTCGTGCCGTCGCCGCTGAGCCCGATGCCCATATTTCCGTTGCCGGTGTTGCCGAAGCCGATGTTGCCGTCGCCGGTGTTGCCGAAGCCGATGTTGTCGCTGCCGGTGTTGGCGAACCCGATGTTGTGGACGGCTGCCGTCAACGCGGGGCCGGTGTTGGCGAATCCGATGTTGTCGCTGCCGATGTTGCCGCTGCCGAAGTTGAGGTCGCCCAGGTTGCTGCTGCCCAGGTTGTGGTCGCCGACATTTCCGCTGCCCAGGTTGTAGGCGCCGATGTTTCCATTGCCGAGGTTGTAGGCGCCGATGTTTCCGAAGCCCACGTTGAGTTGACCCACGCTTGCCAGGCCCACGTTGAAGATCGTCCCGGTTGTGCTGTCGCGGAGTACGCCGGCCAGATTGGTGCCGACGCTCGCAAAGCCCGAGACATTGGCCGCCGACGTGAGGCCCTGGGTGCCCGTGTTGTAAATGCCCGAGACGGTATTGCCAAAGTTTGCGATGCCCGATTCCAGCGCGCCGTAGTTTATGTAGCCCGAGTTTCCAAACGCTGCGGACGAGACGTTCCCTAGACCCGAATTGTTGGCGCCCACGTTGCCGAAGCCGGATGCGCCGCCGCTGCCGGAGTTGAAGAAACCCGACGACGGGCTGCTTGTCGAGTTTCCAAATCCCGGAGCAGCTGGGACGTCGATGATCGGTATGGTGATGGGGCCGAGACCGCCTGTGCCGTTTATCCGTATCACCGTTGACCCGTCGGGGTTGCCTATGTTGATTGCCACCGTGGGTTGATCGCCGAAGGAGATTACGATGGGGTCGCCGGTCTGGGCGCCGTAGACACTGATGGGGCCGATGTAGCCGACGACTTCACCGCCGAGTCCGTCGTCCAAGCCACTGAAGGTGACTTTAGGAATGGTGAAGGCATTGATATTGATATCGGTGATGCTGACAGTGATGGGGACATTGACGGGGATCTGAACATCGAAGGATGCGGGGATTTCGGGACAGTGTTCGCGCCGCCCGTGTTGTAGAAGCCCGTGTTGTAGGTGCCCGCGTTGGCGATGCCGGTGTTGCCGGTGCCCGGGTCCCACAGACCCGTGTTGTAGCCGCCGGTGTTCTCGATGCCGGTGTTCGCGGTGCCCGCGTTGCCGACGCCCCAGTTTTCGGTGCCCGAGTTTCCGATGCCGACGTTTGACGTGCCAGAGTTGAACAGGCCGATGTTGCCGGTGCCGGAGTTGAACAGGCCGATGTTGCCGCTGCCCGAGTTTAGGGCGCCGAACCCGATTTCGCCGGTGCCCGTGAGCCCGATGCCGATGTTGTTATTCCCGGTGTTGGCAAAGCCGATATTGAAGTCGCCGGTGTTGGCGAAACCGGTATTGGTGTTGCCTGCGTTCCCGAAACCCCGGTTGTGGTCGCCGAGGTTTGCGGGACCGATGTTGTAGTCGCCGAGGTTTCCGGAGCCAAAATTATGCGAGCCGTGGTTTCCGAAGCCGACATTGAAGCTGCCGATGTTTGCGCCGCCCACGTTGGAGTCACCGATGTTTCCGCTGCCGAAATTGGAGTCACCGATGTTTGCGAAGCCCACGTTTAAGGCGCCGTCGTTTGCGAGACCTAGGTTAACGGCCGTCATCCCCGCCGCGTTGTTGCGGTAGGGGCCCGCGAGGTTGGCCCCGATGTTTCCTACTCCTGAGACATTGGCCGGTGTCGCGAGGTCCACGGTGCTCGTGTTGAGGAGTCCCGACGCGGTGTTGCCCAGGTTCGCCGCGCCTGATACCAGGTCGCCGACGTTCCTGTAGCCCGAGATTCCTGAGCTGCCGGAGGCCAAGTTCAACAAGCCCGAGTTGTTGGCGCCGACGTTGCCGAGGCCCGAGGCGCTGCCGGTGGCGGAGTTGAAGAAGCCCGACGACGGGCTGGTTGTCGAGTTTCCGAATCCTGGCGCGCCGCCGAAGTCGATGATTGTCCGGTCGGCGGGGCCGAGGCTGGCCGAGACGGGGATGACGATCACGGTAGAACCGTCGGGATTTCCAATCTGAAGTGCCGGTGTGGGGCCGCTGGCATAGATGGGCGGAATGGTGAGGGAGTTGATGGTCCCTTCCAGGATGGGGATTGGACCGAGCGTGGCGGTGGTACCGAACGGGATGTCGTCAATCGCTATCCCGCTGTAGACGGTGGTGGTGAAGCTGGCGTTCATGGGGATATTGATCGGAATGGTGGCAACCACGTTCAACGGGATCTCTGGAATATGGATCGTGTAGTTGAAGCCAATCAGGCCCTGGCTGTCGCCCCTCCACAACAGGCCGTTATCCATATCGCCGGTGTTAAGTGCGCCGGTGTCGATGTTGCCGGAGTTGGCCAGGCCGGTGCTGTAGTTGCCAGTGTTGAGTAGGCCGGTGTTGTACCCCCGCGGGCGGTTGGTGTCGCGCCCACCGATTGCTTAGCTGCGCCAGGCAGGATCACCGCCATTCATAGTGAATTTCCGGGGATCCGCAAATAGCCCCTTGGTTCGATTCCCAACCGGGGCGGTCCTGGTGACGGAGCCGGGTAGAGGATGCCCAGATACGCGAAAATGCCACTACAAGAACATGTTTCGATCGTCACCGCGGACTCGATGCATCTCCTTCTTGGCGCCGACGGCCGCGCTGTCCTCCCCCAATAGGGGGAGGAAATTTCATCTCCCAAATCCGCCATTTGGGCGAGGGCTCAGCGCCCCCGGTTAGGCGAAGTTGGTTGCTGGACTCGAACAAAGGGGGATCGAAGTGATGTCGTTCGTGTTGGCTCGCCCGGAAGCACTGGCGGCGGCCGCAGCTGATGTCGCGGGTATCGGTTCGGCACTGCGTTCAGCAAATGCGGCGGCAGTGACCCCGACGACCGCGGTATCGGCCGCGGGTGCCGATGAGGTCTCGGCGGCGGTGGCGGCACTCTTTTCCAGGCATGGTTACGCCTATCAGGACCTGAGCGCTCGGATGACCGCGTTTCACGACCAATTTGTTCAGGTCCTCAATTCGAGTTCGAACGCGTATGCGACGGCTGAGGCCGCCAATGTGTCGCCTTTCCAGGCTGCGGGGCAGCAGCTGCTCAACCTGATCAACGCACCCACCGAGACGCTGGTGGGGCGTCCGCTGATTGGCGACGGCGCCAGTGGGGCCAGTGGGTCGGTGGGCCAGCCTGGCCAGCCGGGCGGGATCTTGATCGGCAGCGGCGGGAGCGGCGGTAACAGCGCCGACCCCGGAGCGCCGGGTGGCGCGGGCGGGTCGGCCGGCCTCATCGGCAACGGCGGCGCGGGCGGCTCCGGCGGCGGCGGCGCGGCCGGCGGCAACGGCGGCAACGGCGGCCTGCTGTTCGGCAACGGCGGGGCCGGCGGCGGCGGCGGAATAGGTGCCGCCGGTGGCGCCGGCGGTGCCGCGCTTCTGCTGGGTAACGGCGGGGCTGGCGGAGCCGGAGGAGCTGGCGGCGCGGGAGGCGCCGGCGGCAACGCCTTCCTCGTTGGTAGCGGCGGTGACGGCGGGGCGGGCGGTTCCGCTGCGCGGGGAGGCGACGGTGGCTACGCCGGCCTCTGGGGTGACGGTGGCGATGGCGGGCCCGGCGGGGCGGGCGTGACCGGGACAGACGGAGCCAATCCCGGCACCAACGGCGCTACGGCGTCCGGCGGATCTGCTGGCACGTCTGTGAGCGTGACTAACGGCACGGATGCCCGCGCCACCGGTACGGCCGGCGGGACGGGCGGCACCGGTGGTCCCGGATGGGTGGGCGGCACCGGCGGCCAGGGCGGCAACGCTCAGGCCACCAGCACCGACACCCGCGGGGGCCAAAACAGCGTCATCGCTCAGGGCGGCAATGGTGGTGCAGGAGGCACGGCAGGGGCCGGCGGCGACGGCGGCGCCGGCGGGGCCGGAGGCGCCGCGACCGCCACGAGCAACAACACGAACAGCGTCCCGAATACCGTCGACGCCATGGGTGGCAACGGTGGTGACGGAGCCGCCGGCGGGGGTCCCGGCGGGGCTGGAGGCGCCGGCGGAGCCGGCGGCAACGCAACCACCAGCAACCAATCGATCGATATCAATAGGGCCGTTGGCGGCAGAGGCGGCAACGGGGGTGATGGCGCGATCGGCGCTACCGGGGGCACCGGCGGGACCGGCGGCGCCGGCGGCAACGGGGGACACGGGGGGCTGTTGGTAGGCAACGGCGGCAGCGGCGGTGTCGGTGGGACAGGCGGGACCGGCGGGATTGGCGGCATCGGGGGCGTCGGCGGCGCCGGCGGTAGCGGGGGCACCAGCAGTACCGGGACCGCCGGTAGTGGCGGCGACGCCGGCGATGGCGGGACCGGTGGGACCGGCGGGACCGGTGGCGCCGGCGGCAACGGCGGTGGCGGCGGCGCCGGCGGGCTGCTCGCGGGTGCAGGTGGCGCCGGCGGTGCCGGAGGCACCTCCGGCGACGGGGGCGGTGGCGGCACGGGCGGGAACGGCGGCGATGGCGGCGCAAGCGGTGGTGCCGGTGGTCAGGTCGGCATACGGGGTGGCGGTGGCGGTGGCGGCACCGGCGGCGCCCCAGGCTCGGCGGGCAGTGGCGGCAACGGCGGGACGGGTGGTGTTCTGAGCGGCGCCGCAGGCACCGGCGGCGCCGTCGGTGCAAGCGGCACCGTGGGCGGCGACGGCGCCGACGGCATGCCCGGCACCGGCCGCGTGGCATAGCCCACACCGGCGTCCCTGATGCCGAGGTCGGCGACTCTCTACCGGATGAGCCGCCGTGGGCCATGGGCCGAGCCCACCGCCTCACGAAGCGCGGTGAACCCGCCGTCATGCAGCCGGCGGGCGATGCCGTCGTGAATGTGCTTGGGCCACAAGCCGCCGCCGTAGATAAAGCCGGTATAGCCCTGCAGCAGCGACGCGCCCGCGGTGATGCGGTCCCACGCGTCGTCGGCGGTCTCGATGCCGCCGACGCTGATCAGCACCAACCGATCACCGACCCGGCCATAGAGCCGGCGCAGCACCTCGGCCGCGCGCTGCGCGACCGGCGGCCCGGAGATGCCGCCGGCGCCCAGCTCGTCGACCCCCGGAGTGGCCAGGCCGTCGCGCGACACCGTGGTGTTGGTTGCCACGATGCCGGCCAGGCCCAGCTCGACGGCCAGGTCCGCGATGGCGTCGACGCCGGAATCGGAGAGGTCCGGCGCGATCTTCACCAGCACGGGTGTCGAGGTCTCGGCCACCACGGCCGAAAGGATGGGCCGCAGGGACTCGACCGCCTGCAGGTCGCGCAGGCCCGGAGTGTTCGGCGAGCTGACATTGACCACGAGATACGACGCGAGGGGGCCGACCAGCCGGGCGCTGGCCCGGTAGTCGTCGACGGTGTCTGCGGCCGGGGTCCCCTTCGTCTTGCCGATGTTCACGCCGATCGGCACGTCGGGGTTGTGCCGCGCGAGCCGGATCGCCAGCGCCCCGGCCCCGTGGTTGTTGAACCCCATCCGGTTCAACAGGGCGCGGTCGGCGGGCAACCGGAACATGCGCGGCGCGGGGTTGCCGGGCTGCGGGTGCGCGGTGACGGTCCCGATCTCGGCGTAACCAAAGCCCATCGCGCCCCAGGTCGCCAACCCCGTGCCGTCCTTGTCGAACCCCGCGGCCAGCCCGAGGGGTCCGGGGAAACGCACCCCGAACACCGTGCTGGCCAGCACCGGATCCGTCGGGGCAAGCCGCCGGCGCAACAACCGGCGCACCCAGGCGACGGCGGTGACACCGCGCAGCGCCGCGAAAACGAGCGCGTGGGCACGCTCGGGCGGAATCAGAAACAGCAGCCGTCGAAGCAGCCGGTACACCGTCACAGTTCCGGCTGGTCGGGCCGCCGGTTGTCCAGCCGAGATTTCTTGCGGCGCAACAACACTCGCCTGCTGCCGTCGGTGTAGAGGCGGACCCGCGTCAGTTCCCAGCCACGATATTCGGCCTCGATCGACAGCCGGGTGGACGCGCTGAGCCGGGTGACTTCCGGCGGGAGGCGCAACGGCACCCACTCGTACTCGTCGGACATGTCGGTGTCCCAGCCCGCGGGCAGTCTGCTTTTCATGGGATGCCCGCCGCATGCTCGATGACCTGGACTCCGGCACCCGACCCCGACACTACATAGAGCGTCCCAGACGCTTGGTCGAAGGCCAGCAGGTTGGGTTGCTGCACGGTTGGGTAACGCACCTTGTCGACGGGAATTCCGGTGGACAGATCGTAACCAATGACCATGTTCGACGCAGTCTGGGACACCCAGGCCAACCCCCGCGACCCGACCAGCCCATTCGGGGCCTGCCGCACCGAGTAGGCCTGGCGCAACATCAGCGGGGTCCGCATTTGAACAACAGCCGTACACCAGCAGCTGGCCGCCGCGAGTGTCGGCGACCAGCACCACGCCCAGCGGATCGCTGGCCAGGGTGGTGGCGCCCTGGCCGGCCCGCAGCGCCTGCCCGACACGACCGTCGGCGCCGATCGTCGTCACCGAGGTCTGCTCGCGATCCAAGACGATTGTCGTATTGCCTTGTGTCGCAAGGGCATCGACGCGCGCGAAGAGCTTCGTGCAATTGGCTATGCTGGCGGTTCCGGAGGCGAGGATGCACACGGCGCCGTCGGCGCTGCCCAGCGCCAGCTTGCCGTCGGCCCGGAGCGCGATCGCGGTGAACTCCGCGCGCGGGGCGTCGGCCACGCTCACCCGTGCGCCGTGGCCGGCGGACAGGTCGACCGCGACGTAGCCGCCGCGGGCGGCAAAATAGGCCGTGCCGCGACCGTCACCGGTCACCGCGGTCGCAGCCCCGGCAGGGCAATGACATGCGGCGGGACTTGCGCACCGCCAAACACCGTGATGCTGGCCGGCCCCGAGGGGTCGGGGCCGGGGGTGAGCACTGCCAGCTGGCGAGTGCCTTCGTCATATATCGCCGCTTGAGGATGGCCACCCAGCGGGTGCACCGCGCCTGCGGGGGATCCTGCGACACGGGTGGCGACACCGCCGCCTGTGCCGGCTCGATGGTGGGAGGGGGGATATCGAGCGGGTTCGACGAACACCCCATCACGCGGCCCGTCACCGCCAGCAAAGTCGCCAAGCTAGATATACAGCGGTGAACTGCGAGTTTATGCTTGGCTGGCAACGCTGCGCCTGCGACCGTGAGACATCAGCTCCGCATCTTCGGAAACGTTGTCGTATCGATCTCGCCATGTTGCCATCACAAGGTGGTACCGGGGAGGTATCCTCTCGGCATGACCGTCACCGCTGACCGGCATGTTGCAGACCATGAGTTTGCTGTCGAAGACATGATCGCGGGAATTTTCGCTAGCGGGTACGGACAAGTCGGTGATGGGCGCAGTTTTTCGTTCCATATCGAGCACCGCTCGCTCGTTGTCGAGATTTACCGGCCGCGACTGGCCGGGCCGGTTCCGCAGGCCGAGGATGTGGTCGCGAAGGCGGTCCGGAGCCTGGTCGACATCGACCTCACCGACGAGCGCAGTCTTGCGGCCGCGGTGCGCGACTCGGTCGCGCGCGCAGTGCCGGTATCGCGTTAGCCCGGCGATGATGCGGGCCGTACGGCGGCCCGTTGCGGGGGTACCCCCAGCCGCGTACCGGCGAGGGGGAGAGCCGGGCAATTGTGGCTAGTCGGGTCCGCTAGCGGAGCCCTGTACCGGGTACGGTCGTCGTCGTGACCGCGGTTTCGGCGATGTCCTGGTGGCAGGTCATCGTATTGGCCGTGGCGCAGGGTTTGACCGAGTTTCTGCCGGTGTCATCGTCGGCGCACCTGGCGATCGTGTCGCGGATCTTCTTCACCGGCGATGCCGGCGCCTCGTTCACCGCCGTCAGCCAGTTGGGCACCGAAGCTGCCGTGCTGGTCTACTTCGCGCGGGACATCGTGCGGATCGCCAAGGCCTGGTTGAACGGGCTGCTCGTCAGGGCTGCGCGCAACGCTGACTATCGGCTCGGCTGGTACGTCATGATCGGGACCATTCCGATCTGCATCCTAGGTCTGCTTTTCAAAGACGAGATCCGGTCGGGGGTGCGCAACCTATGGGTGGTGGCGACGGCGATGGTGGCGTTCTCGGCGGTGATCGCCCTCGCCGAGTACCTCGGTCGCCAGAGCCGTCACATCGAGCAGCTGACCTGGCGGGACGCCGTGGTGGTGGGCATCGCGCAAACCCTGGCACTGGTCCCGGGCGTCTCGCGGTCCGGGTCGACCATCAGCGCCGGGCTGTTTGTCGGGCTCGAACGCGAACTCGCTGCTCGATTCGGCTTCCTGCTGGCCATACCGGCGGTGTTCGCGTCCGGGTTGTTCTCCCTGCCCGACGCTTTCCACCCGGTTACCGAGGGGATGAGCGCGACCGGTCCGCAGCTGCTGGCGGCCACCGTGATCGCGTTCGTCATCGGTTTGACCGCCGTGGCCTGGTTCCTGCGGTTTCTGCTGCGACACAGCATGGATTGGTTCGTCGGGTACCGAGTGGTCGTCGGCGGGGGCGTGTTGATCCTGCTGGCGACCGGGGCGCTGGCGGCGACATGACCGTCATCCTGTTGCGGCACGGCCGGTCCACCTCGAACACCGCCGCCATCCTGGCCGGTCGTTCCGAGGGCGTCGACCTCGACGACAAGGGCCGCGCGCAGGCCGCCGGGCTGATCGACCGGGTCGGTGACCTGCGGCTCCGGGCGGTGGTGACTTCGCCCATGCTGCGGTGTCGTCGTACCGTCGAACCATTGGCCGACGCGCTGTGCCTCGAGCCCGTCATCGACGAGCGGCTCTCGGAGGTCGACTACGGCGAATGGACCGGCCGCAAGATCGGCGAGCTGGTCAACGAGCCGTTGTGGAAGGTGGTCCAGGCCCATCCCAGCGCCGCGGTGTTTCCCGGCGGGGAGGGCTTGTCACAGGTGCAGGCCCGCGCGGTGGCCGCCGTCCGCGAACACGACCGGCGATTGGCCTTGGAATATGGCGGCGACGTGCTCTGGCTGGCCTGTAGCCACGGCGACGTCATCAAGGCGGTGATCGCTGACGCGTTCGGCACGCATCTGGACAGCTTCCAGCGAATCACCGCCGACCCCGGGTCGATAAGCGTCATCCGCTACACCCAGCTGCGACCGTTCGTTGTGCACGTCAACCACACCGGTGCGCGGCTATCGGCCGGGTTGCGCGCCGCGCCGCCGTCGCAGCGGCAGCCCAACGGCGAGGTCCCGTCCGGCGAGGCGGTGCTCGGGGGGTCCGCCGACTAGCCAGTGTCCGCGGATGTGCCGTCGCGCATCGAGCCTGCGTTCAGGGCCGCCGCCGAGGCCGGCAGGGCGGCCTGAGTGCAGGCTCGGCGCCACCGGCGCAGGCTCGACGGGACGACTAAGCTCGTGCATCGGGCGGCGCATCGCGGTGTCGCGCGTTGATCCCCTCAGCCGCCGGGGCCGCGCCCGCTAACGAATCGCACAGCAACACCAATTGCCGGTATTTTGGAGATGCCATGGCCCGCGCAATTCACGTATTCCGCACGCCCGACCGCTTCGTGGCCGGGACGGTTGGCCAGCCCGGAAACCGCACCTTCTACCTGCAGGCGGTGCACGACTCCCGGGTGGTTTCGGTGGTCCTGGAGAAGCAGCAGGTCGCGGTCCTCGCCGAACGCATCGGAGCGCTACTGCACGAGGTGCATCGCAGATTCGGCACGCCGGTGCCCCCGGAGCCCGCCGAGGTCGATGACCTCAGCCCGCTGATCATGCCGGTAGACGCCGAGTTTCGGGTCGGGACCATGGGACTGGGCTGGGATTCGGAAGCGCAGACCGTGGTGGTCGAATTGCTGGCCGTCACCGACGCGGAGTTCGATGCCTCCGTGGTGCTCGACGACACCGAGGAGGGCCCCGATGCGGTGCGGGTGTTTCTGACGCCCGAGTCGGCGCGGCAGTTCGCCACCCGGTCCAACCGGGTCATTTCGGCGGGACGTCCGCCGTGCCCGCTGTGCGACGAACCGCTGGACCCCGAGGGACACATTTGTGCGCGCGCCAACGGTTACCGGCGCGAAGCGCTGCTCGGGCCTAGCGATGACACCGAGGGCTGACGAGCGTGAGGTGTTGCGCGACGGCGCGCTGACGGTCATCGGACGCATCCGCTCGGCCAGCAACGCCACCTATTTGTGCGAGTCGACACGGGGACAGCGCAGCGTGCACTGCGTCTACAAGCCGGTCTCCGGCGAGCAGCCGCTGTGGGATTTTCCCGACGGAACACTGGCCGGCCGCGAACTCAGCGCCTACCTGGTGTCGACACAATTGGGCTGGAACATCGTGCCGTACACCGTCATTCGTGACGGACCGGCGGGGCCCGGCATGCTTCAGCTGTGGGTGCAGCAGCCCGGCGATGCTGTTGGTTCCGATCCCGAGCCCGGTCCCGACCTGGTCGATCTGTTTCCCGCGCGCAAGCCGCGACCGGGGTACCTGTCGGTGCTGCGAGCCTACGACTACGCCGGCGACGAGGTCATCTTGATGCACGCGGACGACATCCGGTTGCGGCGGATCGCGGTGTTCGACGTGCTGATCAACAACGCCGACCGCAAGGGCGGCCACATCCTGCGCGGCCTCGACGGCCACGTCTACGGCGTCGATCACGGTTTGTGCCTGCACGTCGAAGACAAGCTGCGCACGGTGCTGTGGGGTTGGGCCGGCAAGCCGATCGACGACGAAACCCTGGAGGTGGTGGCCGGGCTCGACGATGCCCTCGGCGACCGGCTTGGCGACGCACTGGCCGGGACGATCACCCCTGCGGAAATCCGCGCGCTGCGGCGGCGCGCGCTCGCGTTGCTCGACAATCCGGTGATGCCCGGGCCGAACCGGCATCGTCCCATTCCCTGGCCGGCGTTCTAGGTTCCGGTTGCCCA
This sequence comes from Mycobacterium lacus, assembly GCF_010731535.1. Classification (NCBI taxonomy): domain Bacteria; kingdom Bacillati; phylum Actinomycetota; class Actinomycetes; order Mycobacteriales; family Mycobacteriaceae; genus Mycobacterium; species Mycobacterium lacus. The sequence goes on along the minus strand of NZ_AP022581.1, from coordinate 2,268,495 downwards.
CCGCGTGAGCACGCGGGCGTCAACTCAGCGTTGCAGCGGATTCTCCCAGCGCAGATCCGCAAAGCGGGCGAAGTCGGTGTCGGTGGAGTAGAGCGTCAGACCGTTCTCAATAGCCAAAGCGGCCAGCATCGGGTCCTGGTTGCGGGGTCCACGCGACGGGAGCGGATAGCCAGCTGTCGACGATGTCGATTGCGGCAGCGGGCGTCAAGGGTCGCGGAAATGCTCGCGGATGAGTCCCGATGCGCAGGAACGCTGCCATGCTTTGCCACGGCAAGCCGACCCGTCGGGATCCGTTGAGCTGCGCCGAAAGCCAGCCGACCGCGGCGCGATGTTGTGCCGCACGCTCGTCGACCGCGTAGAGCGGCGTCAGCGACTTGCCGGGCCGTCCAGCGTCTCGATGGCGTCGGCGACATTGGAGTAGTCGATGCCCTCGCCCATGTCATAGGTCTGCTGACGAAACCGTTTGGTGGCTTGCTTTTTCGACAGGCCATTGCGGGTCAGCCGCACGGCGGCGACGCCGACGGCGAAGGTGATAGTGACGCGCACCCCACAATTCTCGCTGCATCCCCAATTCGGACAACCAAGCATCATGATGCGCCCGATCCCTCAGTCACCACGCACGCTCGGCTCGGCGATACTGAAGCGGTGAGCGCCGCCGCACGTGACCTGACAGACGCCGCGCTCGCCGCCGATCTGGCTGCCGATGCCGGGAAGCTGTTGCTCGAGGTGCGTGAGGAGATCGGTTTCGGGCATCCGTGGGCGCTCGGCGAGGCGGGTGACACCGAGTCAAACTCGCTGTTGCTGCGCCGCCTGCGAGCCGAGCGCCCGGGTGATGCGGTGCTCAGCGAGGAAGCCCACGACGATCTGAAACGCCTGAAGTCCGACCGGGTGTGGATCATCGACCCGTTGGACGGCACCCGCGAATTCTCCACGCAGGGGCGCGACGACTGGGCGGTACACGTCGCGCTGTGGCAACGCCATGCCGACGGCAGGCCGCAGATCACCGACGCCGCGGTGGCGTTGCCGGCCCGCGGGAACGTCGTGTACCGCACCGACACCGTGACGGCGGGGGCGGCGCGGGTCGGCGTTCCCAGCACCGTGCGGGTCGCCGTCAGCGCCACCCGGCCACCCGCGGTTCTGCACCGGATACGGCAGACGTTGGCCGTCCAACCCGTGGCGATCGGCTCGGCGGGCGCCAAGGCGATGGCTCTCATCGACGGCGAGGTCGACGCCTACCTGCATGCCGGTGGCCAATGGGAATGGGATTCGGCGGCGCCGGCCGGGGTGGTGCTGGCCGCCGGCATGCATGCATCGCGCCTCGACGGCTCGCCGCTGCAGTACAACCAGCTCGACCCGTACCTGCCCGACTTTGTCATGTGCCGCGCCGAGGTGGCGCCGATTCTGCTCGGCGCCATTCGGGACGCGTGGCGCTAAGCCAGCCAGGCGGTCGACCAGATTGCCCCCATGGCTGTGATTTCCGGGAAGCGACAACCATGGGGGCAATCTCGCTGGCGAGCGACCAGCCGGGCTTAGGCCTTTCCGGCCCGCTCGGTGCGTTCGGCACGCTTTAGAGTCGTTGGCATGCAGTTGTGGTCGTGCGCACCGGTCCCCACAGTGCCGGGAAGCGGGCCGGAGCTTCGGCTGTACGACACCGCCGACCGGCAGGTGCGCCCGGTGGCGCCCGGCCGCAAGGCCACCATGTACGTCTGCGGGATCACCCCGTATGACGCCACCCATCTGGGCCACGCCGCCACCTACCTCGCGTTCGACCTGGTCCATCGACTGTGGCTGGACCTCGGTCACGACGTGTACTACGTGCAGAACATCACCGACGTCGACGATCCGTTGTTCGAGCGCGCCGATCGCGACGGCGTGGACTGGCGCGACCTCGCCGGGCGTGAGGTGGGGCTATTCCGCGAGGACATGGCGGCGCTACGGGTGCTGCCCCCGCATGACTATGTCGCGGCCACCGAGACGGTTGCCGAGATGGTCGAGCTCATCGAAAAGATGCTGGCCTCTGGGGCGGCGTATGTGCTCGACCCGGAAGTAGGGGGACACCAGGACGTCTACTACCGGGCGGGCGCGACGCCGCAGTTTGGCTACGAGTCCGGTTATGACCGCGACACCATGCTGCGGCTGTCCGAGCAGCGCGGCGGCGATCCGGGCCGGCCCGGCAAGGCCGACGAGCTCGACGCGCTGCTGTGGCGGGCCGCGCGGCCCGGCGAGCCCAGCTGGCCGTCGCCGTTCGGTCCGGGCCGGCCGGGCTGGCACGTGGAGTGCGCGGCGATCGCGCTCAGCCGAATCGGCAGCGGCCTGGACATTCAGGGCGGGGGCAGTGACTTGATCTTTCCGCATCACGAGTTCACCGCCGCGCATGCCGAATGTGTCACCGGCGATCGGCGATTCGCCCGCCATTACGTGCACGCCGGGATGATCGGCTGGGACGGGCACAAGATGTCCAAGAGCCGCGGCAACCTGGTGCTGGTGTCGGCGTTGCGGGCCCGAGGCGTCGAGCCGTCGGCAATACGGCTGGGCCTGCTGGCCGGGCACTACCGCGCGGACCGGTTGTGGACCGAGCACGTGCTCGACGAGGCCACCACCCGGCTGCGGCGGTGGCGCTCCGCGACCGCGCTGCCGGCCGGACCCGACGCCGCCGACGCGATCGCCCGGGTGCGCCGCTATCTGGCCGACGATCTCGATACGCCCAAAGCGATTGCCGCACTGGATGGTTGGGCCACCGATGCGCTGGAGTACGGCGGCCACGATGCCGCGGCGCCGAAGTCGGTGGCGACCGCGATCGATGGCCTGCTCGGGGTGGACCTGTAGTCGCCGCGGCGGTACGTTTCGGCCATGACATCGCTGCAGGGCAAAGTCGTCCTCATCACGGGCGGTGCCCGGGGAATCGGGGCCGAGGTCGCGCGCCGGCTACGCAACAAGGGCGCCAAACTCGTAGTGATCGATCTGGGCAAGGACGAGCTCGCGGCGATAGCCGCCGAACTCGGCGACGACGAGCGAGTGCTGACCGTCGTCGCCGACGTGCGCGATCTGCCCGCCATGCAGGCCGCGGCCGGCCAGGCCGTCGAACGCTTCGGCGGCATCGATGTCGTCGTGGCCAACGCCGGCATCGCCAGCTACGGCTCGGTGCTGCAGGTCGACCCGGAGGCGTTCAAGCGGGTGCTGGACGTCAACGTGCTCGGTGTCTTTCACACCGTGCGGGCGACGTTGCCGGCGGTGATCGACCGCCGCGGTTATGTGCTGATCGTCTCGTCGCTGGCCGCGTTCGCGGCGCCTCCCGGGATGGCGTCCTACGACATGTCCAAGGCCGGCGTCGAGCATTTCGCCAACTCGCTGCGCCTCGAGGTCGCGCATTTCGGCGTCGGTGTCGGCTGCGCGCATATGTCGTGGATCGACACCGCCCTGGTTCGCGACACCAGGTCCGACCTGCCGTCGTTCGACCAACTACTCGCGAGGCTGCCCTGGCCGTTGAACAAGACCACGTCGGTCAACAAGTGTGCGGCGGCGTTCGTCAAGGGCATCGAGGGCCGCGACCCTCGGGTGTATTGCCCGGACTGGGTCGGCCTGTTCCGTTGGCTCAAGCCCGTGTTGTCCACGCGGCTCGGCGAATTTCCCATCCGCAGAACCGTTGCCGAGCTGATGCCCCGCATGGACGCCGAGGTCGCCGCGCTCGGTCGTTCCACCAGCGCCTACACCCAAGGCTTGGAAAAGCGGCCGTAGTTGACCCGGCGGGGCTACGATTTGTGACGATTTGTGTGGGCCGTCAGTGAACTGAACGGAGGACAACGTGTCTTTTGTGATCGCGGTAGCGCCGGAGATCGCGGCGGCGGCTTCGGATTTGGCTGGGATCGGTTCGGCAATGGCGGCGCCGGTGGGCACGGCGGCACCGGCGTCACCGGGGCAAACGGGGTGAACCCGACCGTCAGCAACAACACCGCGGCGCCCGGCGCCGCCGGCACGAACGACACCCAGACCGGCAATGCGACCGGCGGGCCCGGCGGTTCCGGTGGCACCGGCCTGGCCAGCGTCACCGGCGGCACCGGCGGGCACGGCGGGGACGGGCAGTCGACCGGGGGAGGTCTCGCCAGGGGCGGCGACGGCGGCGCCGGTGGCCTGGGCGGTGCCGGCGGTACCGGCGGACAAGGTGGCGCGGGTTTGTCCAGCCTTGGTTCATCCATAGCAGGTACGGGCGGCACCGGCGGCGACGCCAGGGCGTCGGGCGGGGCGGGCGGTGGCGGCGGGCTGGGCGGGACCGCCCAGAGTCCTTCCGCCAGCGCCAACGGGGGAAGCGGCGGCACCGGTGGTCGGGGCAATATCAGCGACGTGGCCGGCAACGCCGGAGGTGACGGCGGTCACGGCGGGCTGCTGATCGGCGCCGGCGGGGTGGGCGGTGTTGGCGGTGTGGGCGACGCCGGGGGGCGGGCGGTGCGGGTGGCACCGGCGGGTCTGCCGTGGCCAGCCCCGTCCTTGGTGGCAAGGCCCAAAGCGGCGGCGGTGGCTTCGGCGGTGATGGCGGCGACGGCGGCACCGGAGGCACCGGCGGTGGTAGGGGAGCGGGCGGCTCCGGGGGGCGCGGGGGCTGGCTATTCGGTCGGGCGGGAGCTAGCGGCGCTGCCGGGGGCGGCGGCGAGGGCGGGGCCGGCGGCACCGGCGGCGCGTTCGGGGCCGGCGGCCCAGGCGGAAGTCCCGGCGGCGCCCCGGCATCAACGGCAAGGCCGGGAACGACGGCAGCCAGGGCGCCCACGGCTGAACCGGCGCCCCGATTACCGCCCAAATCCCGGCCGTCGCCGGCGCAGATAGCGCTCGAACTCGGCGGCTAGCGCGTCGGCGTCGATGTTGCCGACGTCCACCGCCGCGTCGCCATGCTGCTCCAGCGACTGCACGTAGTCGGCCAGCTCGTCGTCCTCGGCGGTCATCTCGGTGACCTCTCGCTCCCATGCCTCGGCCAGCGCAGGCAGGTCGGCCAGCGGCACCTCGACGTCGAGCACGTCCTCGACTCGGCGCAGCAGGGCCACGGTCGCCTTCGGGTTCGGCGGCTGTGACACGTAATGCGGCACCGCCGCCCAGAACGTCACCGCCGGGATGCCGGCCGCCACGCAGGCGTATTGGAAGACCCCGGCGATGCCGGTCGGGCCCTCGTAGCGGGTTTCCTCCAGGCCGAAGTGGTGCGCCGACTCGGGGGAGTAGGCCGCGCCGGTGACTGGCACCGGCCGGGTGTGCGGGGTGTCGGCCAGCAGCGCCCCCAGGATCACGACGGTGTCGACGTTGAGCTTGTCGATGATGGCCAGCAGCTCGTCGCAGAATGTGCGCCAGCGCATGTTCGGTTCCACCCCGTGCATCAGCACGACGTCGCGGTCGCTGCCCGGCGGGCGGCAGTGTGAGATCCGCATCGCCGGCCACTGAAGCTCCCGGGTGACGCCGTCGACCTGGCGGATCTCCGGACGATTCACCTGGTAGTCGTAATAGGCCTCGTCGTCGATCTCCACGATCGGACGGGCTTTCCAGATGGCGGCCAGGTGAGCCACCGCGTCGCTGGCCGCGTCACCGGCATCGTTCCAGCCCTCGAAGGCCGCCACGACGACGGTGTTATGCAGTTCGGGCAGTGTTTCGCTGCCATCGGACGGGCTCACAGAATCAGCGTACGGCCTGGGCCTGACCTGTCAGAGCGCTGTCAACGACTGAGGAATTTCCCAGAGGCCGACTATCCTTGCCCTGTGACTGCAGCAAACGAACACCACTACGACACCGATCTCCTCGACGTTTTGTCGCGGCGCGTGGTGGTGGGCGACGGCGCCATGGGCACCCAGTTGCAGGGCGCGGACCTCACGCTCGACGACTTCCGCGGCCTGGAAGGCTGCAACGAGATCCTCAACGAGACCCGCCCCGACGTGCTGGAAGCCATCCACCGCAACTACTTCGAGGCGGGTGCCGACGCCGTCGAGACGAACACGTTCGGCTGCAACCTGTCCAACCTCGGCGACTACGACATCGCCGACAAGATCCGCGACCTGTCGGAGAAGGGCACCGCGATCGCCCGCCGGGTCGCCGACGAGATGGCCACACCGGACCGCAGACGCTACGTGCTGGGGTCGATGGGGCCGGGCACCAAGCTGCCGACGCTGGGCCACACCGAGTACGCGGTCATCCGTGACGCCTACACCGAGGCCGCCCTCGGCATGCTCGACGGCGGCGCCGACGCCATCCTGGTGGAAACCTGCCAGGACCTGCTGCAGCTCAAGGCGGCGGTGCTGGGGTCGCGTCGCGCGATGAAGCGGGCCGGGCGGCACATTCCGGTGTTCGCGCACGTCACCGTGGAGACCACCGGCACGATGCTGTTGGGCAGCGAGATCGGCGCGGCGCTGACGGCCGTCGAGCCGCTCGGCGTGGACATGATCGGTTTGAATTGCGCGACCGGGCCCGCCGAGATGAGCGAGCACCTGCGGCACCTGTCGCGGCACGCCCGCATCCCGGTGTCGGTGATGCCCAACGCCGGGTTGCCGGTGCTGGGCGCGAAAGGCGCTGAATATCCGCTGCTGCCAGACGAATTGGCGGAGGCGCTGTCCGGTTTCATCGCCGAGTTCGGACTGTCGCTGGTCGGCGGCTGTTGTGGTACCACCCCGGCCCACATCCGGGAGGTGGCCGCCGCAGTCGCTGACGTCAACCGCCCCGAGCGCCACGTCACCTCCGAGCCGTCGGTGTCGTCGCTGTACACCGCCATCCCGTTCGCGCAGGACGCCTCGGTCCTGGTGATCGGCGAGCGGACAAATGCCAACGGCTCCAAGGGCTTTCGTGAGGCGATGATCGCCGAGGACTACCAGAAGTGTCTGGACATCGCCAAGGACCAGACCCGCGACGGCGCACACCTGCTGGATCTATGTGTCGACTACGTGGGCCGCGACGGCGTGGCCGACATGAAGGCACTGGCCAGCCGGCTGGCCACGTCGTCGACGCTGCCGATCATGCTGGACTCCACCGAAACCCCGGTGCTGCGAGCCGGTTTGGAGCATCTGGGTGGCCGCTGCGCCATCAACTCGGTCAACTACGAGGACGGCGACGGCCCGGAGTCGCGCTTCGCCAAGACCATGGAGCTGGTCGCCGAGCACGGCGCGGCGGTGGTCGCGCTGACCATCGACGAAGAGGGTCAGGCCCGCACCGCGGAGAAGAAGGTCGAGATCGCCGAGCGGCTGATCGCCGACATCACCGGCAACTGGGGCGTCGACGAATCCTCCATCCTCATCGACACTTTGACATTCACCATCGCCACCGGGCAGGAGGAGTCGCGCCGCGACGGCATCGAGACCATCGAGGCGATCCGCGAGCTCAAGCGGCGTCACCCCAACGTGCAGACCACGCTGGGCTTGTCCAACATCTCGTTCGGCCTCAATCCCGCTGCGCGCCAAGTGCTCAACTCGGTGTTCTTGCACGAATGCCAGGAGGCGGGGCTGGACTCGGCGATCGTGCACGCGTCGAAGATCCTGCCCATCAACCGCATACCCGAAGAACAACGCAACGTCGCGCTGGACCTGATCTACGACCGCCGCCGCGACGGCTATGACCCGCTGCAGGAGCTGATGCGCCTGTTCGAGGGCGTGTCGGCGGCGTCGTCAAAAGAATCCCGGGCCGCCGAACTGGCGAAACTGCCCCTGTTCGAGCGGCTGGCGCAACGCATCGTCGACGGCGAACGCAACGGCCTCGAGGCAGACCTCGACGAGGCGATGACGCAGAAGCCGCCGCTGGAGATCATCAACGAGAACCTGTTGGCCGGCATGAAGACCGTCGGCGAGCTGTTCGGCTCCGGCCAGATGCAGCTGCCGTTCGTGTTGCAGTCCGCCGAGGTGATGAAAACCGCGGTCGCCTACCTGGAGCCGCACATGGAAAAGGCCGAAGGTGACGCCGGCAAGGGACGGATCGTGCTCGCCACCGTCAAGGGCGACGTGCACGACATCGGCAAGAACCTCGTCGACATCATCTTGAGCAACAACGGCTACGAGGTGGTCAACATCGGCATCAAGCAGCCGATTGCCAACATTCTCGAGGTCGCCGAGGACAAGAGCGCCGACGTGGTCGGCATGTCGGGCCTGCTGGTGAAGTCGACCGTGGTGATGAAGGAAAACCTCGAGGAGATGAACACCCGGGGAGTCGCCGAAAGGTTCCCGGTGCTGCTCGGCGGCGCGGCGCTGACGCGCAGTTATGTGGAGAACGACCTGGCCGAAGTCTACGAGGGCGAAGTGCATTACGCGCGAGACGCTTTTGAGGGCCTGAAGCTGATGGACACCATCATGAGCGCCAAGCGGGGCGAGGCGCCGGACACCGACAGCCCGGAGGCAATCGCGGCCCGCAAGAAGGAAGCCGAGCGCAAGGCCCGTCACGAGCGGTCCAAACGCATTGCGGCGCAACGCAAAGCGGCCGAAGAGCCGGTCGAAGTGCCCGAACGCTCCGATGTCGCGGCCGATGTCGAGGTCCCCGTTCCGCCGTTCTGGGGATCGCGGATCGTCAAGGGCCTAGCGGTGGCCGACTACACCGGCCTGCTCGACGAGCGAGCGTTGTTCTTGGGCCAGTGGGGTTTACGCGGTGTGCGCGGCGGACAGGGACCGGCGTACGAGGACCTCGTCGAGACCGAAGGCCGGCCCCGGCTGCGGCACTGGCTCGACCAGTTGTCCACCGACGGCATCCTGGCGCACGCCGCCGTGGTGTACGGCTACTTCCCGGCGGTCTCCGAGGGCGACGACGTCGTGGTGCTCACCGAGCCGAAAGCCGATGCGCGGGAGCGGTTCCGGTTCACCTTCCCGCGCCAGCAACGCGGCCGGTTCCTGTGCATCGCCGACTTCATCCGGTCGCGAGAGCTGGCCAGCGAGCGCGGCGAGGTTGACGTGCTGCCATTCCAACTGGTGACCATGGGCCAACCCATCGCCGACTTCGCCAACAAGCTGTTCGCGTCCAATTCCTATCGCGATTACCTCGAAGTGCACGGGATCGGCGTGCAATTCACCGAGGCGCTTGCCGAATACTGGCACCGGCGTATCCGCGAGGAGCTCAAGTTTTCCGGGGACCGGGCGATGGCCGCTGACGATCCCGATGCCGTCGAGGACTATTTCAAGCTCGGCTACCGTGGTGCCCGGTTCGCCTTCGGTTACGGCGCATGCCCGGACCTCGAGGACCGGGCCAAGATGATGGAGCTGCTGCAGCCCGAACGCATCGGCGTGACGTTGTCCGAGGAGTTGCAGCTGCATCCCGAGCAGTCGACCGACGCGTTCGTCCTGCACCATCCCGAGGCCAAGTACTTCAACGTGTGAGCGCAAACGCCTGTGGTCGGGGGGCACAGCCACCCACCGACAGAGCACCCGATCAGCCGGGGTCGCCGTGGGTCCGTCGGTGCCGTTTGCTCCCTGCGCGCCCCACTTCCGGGGCCATATGCGCGCAGCGGTCACGAGGTGCCTCACGTAGAAGTGAGCGCGAAGCGGTGGTTGGTGCCTCGCGCATGGTGAGCGCGTGGGGGGCTTGCACTACTTCGCGGTGGCCAATCGGTTGATTGACGGTTGTCATGCTTGCAGGTCGAGGCGGCGGGCGGCGGACAGGGCCTCGGTTTTGGTCTTGGCCAGGTCGAGCAGCTGCATTTGGATGGTGTTGATCTGACGGGTCAGATCGGCGGGGTTGATGCCCTCGATTCGGGCGGCCACGTTCGAGAGTTGTTGTGCATAGGACTCCCGATGCCTGTAGGCGCTGCCACGGGGTGGCCGGGCTGTCGTAGATGCGCTTGCGGCGACCGTCAGTTGTGGTGGTGTAGCCGACCGGCTTTTTCGTCGGGGTGAAGAAGTTGCACCGCAGCGACACCAACGGCCACAGCTCGTTGAGCAGCTCCAGCTCTTCGGGGGTGTCATAGCGGCAGTAGAACGCGTGTTTGCGCACCACATGATTGTTCTTCGACTCCACATGGGCCTGGTCGTTCTTCTGGTAGGGCCGCGAGCGGGTCTGGGCGATGTCGCGGGCCTGCAGCCAGTCGGCGACCTCGTGATTGATGAACTCACCACCCGCAATCCGAATCGAAAACCGCCATCGGGAACGGAAAACGCTGCTGCAGTTCCTCGATGCCCTCGAGGATCCACGTGACGGCGTTGTTGCGGATCGAGTGGTTCTCGGTCCAGCCGATCACCAGATCGGTCATCGTCAGCGTGCGGGCGAACTCGCCGATCAACGTCGGGCCGCAGTGCGCCACGGTGTCGGCCTCGATCACTCCCGGGGCCTGGGGCGCCTCATCGGCGCAGGTGCGGATGGAGATCGAATTCCGCAGCAGCGGGTTTGGTGGTCGAGATGCCCTTGATGCGCATCGCATCCCGGGCGGGTTTGAGGTAGCGGTCCACGGTGGCCGCGCTCATTGTCTTCAAAAGCGGCAGCCATAGTTCGACCATGACCACCAGGTACTTGCCGCACGGCATGCCCATCAACGCCCACACATGCTCCAAAAGGGCCCTGGCGTCGTCGCTGAAGCCCCGCGGTCGCAAGCTGCGCCCATCGACCTGCTCGGCCGGTGCCGGCAGCCTCGGGCCGGTCAACAGCCGCCGCGCCGTCGAGCGGCCCATCCCCGTGGTCGCCACCACCCGATCCAGGATCGCGGTCTTGTCCGCCGTGGACGCATTGCGGTACTGACCTCGCAATTTGTTGGTTACCTGCCGTCTTGCGGCCACGTCGATCTTGCCCTTCACAGAGCAATGATCAGAACCTGTGGATGGGCCTCGGCGAGGCGGCGTGATTGGGCGCACCTTCCCGAGGATGATCTGAATTCCCAAGTTGTCTGATCAAGGACCGGCGTTGACGCGCTGGTTCGGGAAGGTACGACCATGCTCAATGTAGTCCCTGAGGCCGGCGATCGTGATGGTTCGGCTGCTGCGCCGGTCGCGTTGGCGGGCCCGGTGTCGTGATCGATGAGATCGTGCGCGAGGGCGCGCGGCAGATGCTGGCCGCGGCGTTGCGGGCGGAGGTGTCCGCCTACTGCGCCCGGTTCGCTGATGAGCGCGACGAGAACGGGCATCGGCTGGTGGTGCGCAATGGCTATCACGAGCCCCGCGAGGTGATGACGGCCGCGGGTGCGATCGAGGTGCACGCCCCGCGGGTCAACGACCGCCGTGTTGACCCGGAAACCGGTGATCGGGTGCGGTTTTCGTTGGCGATCCTGCCGCCGTGGGCGCGCAAGACCCCGCAGGTGGAGCAGGTGCTGCCGCTTTTGTATCTGCACGGTCTGTCGTCGCAGGATTTCGGGCCGACGCTGGGGCAGTTCCTCGGCTCGGCCAAGGGCCTGTCGGCGGCGACGATCACCAAGCTGACCCAGGCGATGACCCAGGCCGAGCAGGAGGCGTTCGCGGCACGGGATCTCTCGGGGGTTGATTACGTGTATGTGTGGGCCGACGGCATTCACGTCAATGTGCGCCTGGAGGAGACCAAGTTGTGCCTGCTGGTGTTGATCGGGGTGCGCGCTGATGGGCGCAAGGAGCTGATCGCCCTGGCTGACGGCTACCGGGAGGCGGCTAAGTCGTGGGCGGATCTGCTGCGTGATGCCAAACGTCGCGGCATGCGGGCGCCGGTGCTGGCGATCGGGGATGGGGCGCTGGGGTTCTGGGGCGCGCTGCGCGAGGTGTTCCCGCAGACAAAGGAGCAGCGCTGCTGGTTCCATAAATCTCGAATGTTCTTGGAGCGCTGCCGAAATCAGCGCATCCTGGGGCGAAGAAGGCGTTGGCGGAGATCTGGAACGCCGAGGACAAACGCCACGCACTGGACGCGGTGAAGGCGTTCGAGGTGGCCTACGGCGCCACGTACCCCAAGGCGGTCGCCAAGATCACCGACGACCTCGAGCAGCTGCTGGCCTTCTACGACTTCCCGGCCGAACATTGGGTGCATTTACGCACCACTAAACCCGATCGAAAGCACCTTCTCGACGGTGCGTAATCGGAGCAAGATCACCAAGGGTCCGGGTTCGCGCGCCGCAGGAATCGCCATGGCCTACAAGCTGATCGAGGCCGCACAATCACGCTGGCGCGCGGTCAACGCCCCACACCTGGTCGCCCTTGTCCGTGCTGGCGCCAAATTCGAGAACGGCAAGCTCGTCGAACGACCCGACGAACCGGTCACTGAAGAGACCCAGAAGGAGGAGGCCGCCTGAAAATCTTGATCCACAGGTATTGATGCGATGAAGGGGCGGGGCCTCCGCTCCTCGTGACGTTCCCGGCGGATGCTGGGGGTGTTACTTCCACAAACAAAGGGAGGCCCCTATGGACGAGTATGACGGCAGGCAGTTCGTCGGGATTGATCTGCATCGGCAGCGGTCGGTAATCGTGCGCCAGTGTGAATCTGGGGAGCTGCTGTCTGCGGTTCGGATCGTCAACGATCCGGTGGCGCTTCGACTGCAGCTTGAGCAGGCTGGCTCTGACCCCGAGGTGGTGCTAGAGGCGACCTACGGCTGGTATTGGGCCGTTGATGTGCTGCAGGAGCACGGAGCGCATGTGCATTTGGCGCATCCGTTGGGGGTCAAGGGATTCCGCTATCGGCGGGTCAAAAATGACGTACGTGACGCCGCTGATCTGGCTGATCTCCTGCGGATGGGCCGGCTGCCCGAAGCGTGGATCGCTCCACCGCAAACCCGCGAGTTGCGGGAGTTGGTGCGCTACCGCGCCAAACTGGTCGCGCTCCGATCCGGACTGAAGGCCCAGGTGCATGCGGTCCTTGCTAAGGCTGGCGTACTGATCTCGGCGTCGGATTTGTTCGGCGTTACCGGCCGCCAACGGCTGGCGAAGGTGCCACTGGGCGCCGCCTACGCCCAACGAATCAGCTCGCTGCTGGAACTGATCGACATCCTTGACCGCCACGAAGCACGCTTCGCCGCGATAATCGCCGAACGTTTACGCGCCGACCGCGGCTATCAAGTGATCCAGCAACTGCCCGGCGTTGGGCCAGTGCTGGCGGCGGTGTTCGTCGCCGAAATCGGGGACGTACACCGTTTCTCGGGCCCCGCCCGCCTGTGCTCGTGGGCCGGGTTGACCCCCACGCACCGCGAATCAGACAAAGTCGTGCGACGCGGACATATCACCAAGCAGGGCAGCAAACTCGTCCGCTGGGCGGCGGTCGAAGCCATCCAGCGCCAGCCCGACACTGCCAAGATCACCCTTGATCGCAAACGGATCGAGGGCCGCCGCGGCCGCAACATCGCCAAGATCGCTGCAGCCCGCAAGCTGCTCACTCTCGTCTACTACGGGCTGCGCGACGGACATATCCGCGCCCTGGCCCACCGACAGGTGGCGGCGTGAGCATCTCGGACGCAACGGTAGCTGTCAAGGTGTTTGAGACAGCGTCTCACTATGTGGACACTATTTTCGGTTGTGGGGTCGGTGGGTTGATCCATGCCGCGGTCGGTAGTTTCGGGGGCTGTGGTGGGCTGCTAAACCGGTTGGGGTTGGCGGCGTAGGCATCGGCCATGACCCGGGCTCGTTTGGCCTGGATGTCGGCGGCGGTGCCGAAGTACACCGACGCCGGTGTGTGCAGGCCGAGCGCGGAATGGCGGTGCTCGTGGCGCAGGTAGTCGAAGAAGTCTTTGCACCAGGTGCGGGCGTGCTCGATCGAGTCGAACCGTTCGGGAAAATCGTTGCGGTACTTCAGCGTTTTGAACTGGGATTCGCTGAACGGGTTGTCGTTTGACACCCGTGGGCGCAGTGGCTGCGCGCCACGCCGAGGTCGATTAGCAGCTGGGCGACGTTCTTCGACGTCATCGCCGAACCCCGGTCGGCGTGGATCGCGCCGGGCCGCCCGTGTAGCGCGGTCAGCTCGGCCATCCAGTCCTGGCGATGTCGGCGTCCTCGTGGTACTCGACGCGCCAGCCGACGGGGTAGCGGCTGAAGATGTCCAGCATCACGTAGAGCTGGTAGAACTCGCCGCGCACCGGTCCCGCCAATTTGGTGATGTCCCAGGACCACACGTCGTTGGGTTGGTGGGCGACCAGCTCGGGTTTGACCCGCGGCGGGTGTGTGGCTACCCGCCGCCGTTCGCGGGTCATGTTGTGCGTGCGCAGGATCCGGTACATCGTGGACTGCGAGCACAGGTAGACGCCCTCGTCGAGCAGCTCGGCCCACGCGGGCGACCGCCTTGTCGGCGAAGCGCGGCTGGCACAACACCGTAAGGATCTGCGTGCGCTCGGCCGCGTCGAGCGCATTGGGCGGCGGTCCGCTCGGCCCGGGTTTGCGGCGTGGACCGGCAGGGCGGTTGCGCTGCCGATACAGGCTCGCGCGCGGCTTGCCCAGCAGCGCGCACGCCTTCGCGGTCGAGGTCAGCCGCTCCACCTCGGGCAGCAACTGTGCGATCACTTCTTCGACCCGGGCCGCGTGCCCGTGCTCTCGGAGAGCGTCTCCAAGAGCGCGTGTGCTTTTCCCACCAGATCCAACGCGGCCCTCGTGCGTTCAAGCTCGGCCTCGGCCCGTTCGGCCCGCTTCCGTAGCCGTTCGATCTCGGCCTGGTCGCGGTCCTTACCACGACCGCCTGACCGGGCCAGCCCGTCCAACGCGCCCGCGTCGCGCGCTCGGCGCCACTCCACGATGTGCGATGAGTACAGGCCCTCACGCCGAAGCAGCGCACCCCGCGCACCTGGCTCGGTCAACGCGTCGTACTCGGCCACAATGGCCGCCTTGTACTCCGGGGTGAAGTTGCGCCGCCGGGGACGATCCGCCCGCGGACCCTGGGCCGAATCGGTTCCCACGCCTTCATCATCGGCGCTACCCTTCCGGACCTCAGCCAAAGTCGCCGTCATTGTTCGTTGCAATCCTTACTTGCCCTCAATACCTGGTCAGATATTTTCGAACCCTGCTGTCTCAACTAACCCTGCCAGAGAGGGCAACACGCGTGCGGTTGTGCAATTGTCTGATCTGACCCCCGTCATCTCGGCGCGGTCGCCGTTTTGATTGACCCCGCGTGTTGCAACGCGCACCGCTCCATGCCCCCCAACCGGCGCGGGTGCGAAGGGATGACCGGCAGCCGAGGTTTCGGCCCTACCCCAACCCCATAGGCATCAACTGTGGAGACGTTGCACCAACAACCACATAAGCTCCGCCGAACACCCAATCGACTTCCCTCTCTGGCAGGGTTAGTTGAGACAGCAGGGTTCGAAAATATCTGACCAGGTATTGAGGGCAAGTAAGGATTGCAACGAACAATGACGGCGACTTTGGCTGAGGTCCGGAAGGGTAGCGCCGATGATGAAGGCGTGGGAACCGATTCGGCCCAGGGTCCGCGGGCGGATCGTCCCCGGCGGCGCAACTTCACCCCGGAGTACAAGGCGGCCATTGTGGCCGAGTACGACGCGTTGACCGAGCCGGGTGCGCGGGGTGCGCTGCTTCGGCGTGAGGGCCTGTACTCATCGCACATCGTGGAGTGGCGCCGAGCGCGCGACGCGGGCGCGTTGGACGGCTGGCCCGGTCAGGCGGTCGTGGTAAGGACCGCGACCAGGCCGAGATCGAACGGCTACGGAAGCGGGCCGAACGGGCCGAGGCCGAGCTTGAACGCACGAGGGCCGCGTTGGATCTGGTGGGAAAAGCACACGCGCTCTTGGAGACGCTCTCCGAGAGCACGGGCACGCGGCCCGGGTCGAAGAAGTGATCGCACAGTTGCTGCCCGAGGTGGAGCGGCTGACCTCGACCGCGAAGGCGTGCGCGCTGCTGGGCAAGCCGCGCGCGAGCCTGTATCGGCAGCGCAACCGCCCTGCCGGTCCACGCCGCAAACCCGGGCCGAGCGGACCGCCGCCCAATGCGCTCGACGCGGCCGAGCGCACGCAGATCCTTACGGTGTTGTGCCAGCCGCGCTTCGCCGACAAGGCGGTCGCCCGTGTGGGCCGAGCTGCTCGACGAGGGCGTCTACCTGTGCTCGCAGTCCACGATGTACCGGATCCTGCGCACGCACAACATGACCCGCGAACGGCGGCGGGTAGCCACACACCCGCCGCGGGTCAAACCCGAGCTGGTCGCCCACCAACCCAACGACGTGTGGTCCTGGGACATCACCAAATTGGCGGGACCGGTGCGCGGCGAGTTCTACCAGCTCTACGTGATGCTGGACATCTTCAGCCGCTACCCGTCGGCTGGCGCGTCGAGTACCACGAGGACGCCGACATCGCCCAGGACTGGATGGCCGAGCTGACCGCGCTACACGGGCGGCCCGGCGCGATCCACGCCGACCGGGGTTCGGCGATGACGTCGAAGAACGTCGCCCAGCTGCTAATCGACCTCGGCGTGGCGCGCAGCCACTGCGCCCACGGGTGTCAAACGACAACCCGTTCAGCGAATCCCAGTTCAAAACGCTGAAGTACCGCAACGATTTTCCCGAACGGTTCGACTCGATCGAGCACGCCCGCACCTGGTGCAAAGACTTCTTCGACTACCTGCGCCACGAGCACCGCCATTCCGCGCTCGGCCTGCACACACCGGCGTCGGTGTACTTCGGCACCGCCGCCGACATCCAGGCCAAACGAGCCCGGGTCATGGCCGATGCCTACGCCGCCAACCCCAACCGGTTTAGCAGCCCACCACAGCCCCCGAAACTACCGACCGCGGCATGGATCAACCCACCGACCCCACAACCGAAAATAGTGTCCACATAGTGAGACGCTGTCTCAAACACCTTGACAGCTACCGCTTCGACTCCAACTGAAGCATGCGCTGAACCTCTCAGCCCCCGGTGTCAAGGTCGTTCGTCCTCGCTACGCTGCGGGCGCTCCACCTTGACACCGGGGATCGGTTCAGCGCTGTCCACAACGAGGTCGAACCCGCTTAAAACGCACCTTGACAACGCCCTACCCCTTCAGGGATGACAATTGGTCCCCTTCACATCGGGCAAGCCTTCCGCGCTACGCGCTCAAAATAGCCGAGGCACCACCGTCGGCTACGCGCTCAAAGTACGTGAGGCACGTCGGGTCATAGTGCCTTCTATAAGTTATCTGTATATTCATGCCTATGGCGACGACATCTATGCAGCTCGACAGCGAGCTACGTGACGAGCTGGCGAAGATCGCCGAGCGTGACTATCACGGTGTGCCACTGGGCGAAGCGCTCCGGCGTCTGGTCAGAGAACACCAAATCAGTCGGATCATCCGCCGGTACGAAGAACTGCGCGCCGACCCCGACGAGTGGGCCGGTTACCAGGCTGAAGCGCGGCTGACCGACAGCTCGGCTGGCGACGGGCTACCAGACGCGCGCGTGGAGTACCCGGAGTTCAACCAGTGAGCCGGACGCTGAGGCTGGCGCCGTGGCAGGTGTGGCTGGTGGACTTCGGTCAGCCGATCGGACACGAGCAGGGCGGTCTGCGCCCGGCCGTCGTGGTTGGGTCTGCGACGCATTGTCGCTTTCCGATCGACATGGCGCTCGTTGCGCCGATGACCACACGCGATCGGGGCCTGGACCACCACGTGCGCATCGATTCCTCTGAGTCGGGGCTAGACCGGCCGAGCTGGGTGCGCACTGAGGAGATCACGGCCGTGTCCACTCAGCGGTTCGCGCGGTCCAAGCCGATTGGCACCGCGTCACCCGCCGAGATCGCCGGGCTGCGCGTGTGGCTACGTGAAATGGTGGCTTTCTGCTGATCGTTCCGATTGCCCGAGGCCTCGAACATCTATTGTTGGTCGCTCCACGTGCGCGGCAGCATCGGCTCGTGCGGGGCCTCGGCGAATTCGCCACCACCCAGATGCATCAGTCCTTTAGCTTGTCCGGCAACCGATTTCGGGATCGTTCCGGTGAATCCGAGCGCATCCATCCCACGGTCGCCGGCGGCGACCTGCTCGGCCACCGCCGCGTCCGACGTGGCCGCGCGCCCGCCGTCCTCCAGGAACTCGAAGCGGTAGTGGCGCAAGCGGCCGCGCGCCTTGCCGGCTTTCTTGACGCTGGCCGCTGCCTGGTCACCGGCGAGTGCGGCGGCGGCTGCGGCGTCCGCGGCGACACCGGTGCGCCCTTTTGTCGTGGCGATCGGGGCGAACCCTTCGCCATCGGGACCGCCGACCGCGTAAAACCCTTGGGCGGCGCCGAATCCGGGAGCCGGGGGAGAGGCCGGTGCCGCGGACGCGGTCGCGGCGGGGGCGGCAGTCGCAACCGGGGCGGCGGCGTTGCCGGTGCCCGCCAGCGTGACTCCCGTTGTCGCGGGCCAACTCCGCTGGCCGGGCTCATCGGAGTGAACGCTTTCGACCAGTGGCACTGGGTCTTGCGCTATCGCGCAGAGCCCGGCAAGACCGCTAAGGCCAACGGGCAACAGGACGGGACTCGCCATCGTAGTGAACGGCCCGAAGTAGATGAGAGGGTCCAGCACCAGGTATGCGAGAAACGTGAAGACCGGGCCGGTCACGAAGGAGATCAAGGCGTCCAGTGCCTGGACGACCAGGTTTCCCAGCGGCCCCGAGAGCAATTCGGCGGCCAGATTTCGGAGGAACTCCAGCAAATCCTTGAGTAGCTGAAGGATCAGCTTCGTCGGGTCGGGGAAGCTGCTACCGGAGTCGGAGGCGGCCTCGGCGGCGACGATTCGGGGCGCGGGTGGCGTCGTGGGGGGCGCCGTGAGGCCTTCCTCCGAGACCGCTTGATAGACGTTCATGGCGGTGGCGGCCTGGATCCACATGCGCAGGTAGTCGGCCTCGTTAAGGGCGATGGGGATGGTGTTGACACCGAAGAAATTGGTGGCAACGAGGGCGCCGTGCACGGCGTGGTTGGCCGCCAATTCGGCGAGCGTGGGCATGGCTCCCAACGCGGACGTGTAGCCCGCCGCGGCCGCTTCGTGCGCGCCGGCCGCCGCGCTGGCCACCGCGCTGGCCTCGCGCAGCCAGTAGAGAAACGGTTGATGGGCCGCGACGAACCGCTCCGCGCTCGGCCCTTCCCACGCGCCGCCCTGAACGGCGGCGAGGATGCCCGCGAGTTCCGTTGCGGTGTCGCTGTAGTGGACAGCGAGGCCGTGCCACGCCGCGGCAGCGGCCAACAGCGGACCCGGGCCGGCGCCAGTGGAAAGCCGCGCGGAGTGCACCTCTGGGGGAAGCGCGAACCACATCGGGAAGGGCACGATCGGCTGCCTCCTTCGACAGGCGGACAATAACAAGGTTAGGCTAACCTAGTTTAGGTAAGGCTAAGTCTGGTGGGTTTTCGAGAAAGCCCGGGCGAAACCGCCGTGACTTTGCTGGCTGGCGCATGGAACAATCCCTGGCCGTGAAGACCTTCGAGGATCTGTTCGCCGAACTCGGCGAGCGCGCCCGCATCCGGCCGGCCGGCAGCGCAACGGTGGCTGCGCTGGACGCCGGGATACATGCGCTGGGCAAGAAGATCTTGGAGGAGGCCGGCGAAGTGTGGTTGGCCGCCGAGCACGAACCCAACGACGCGCTGGCCGAGGAGATCAGCCAGTTGCTCTACTGGACCCAGGTGCTGATGATCTCCCGTGGATTGTCCCTCGAAGACGTCTATCGGAAGCTGTGAACATGTTGCGGATCGCGGTTCCCAACAAGGGTGCGCTGAGCGAGCCGGCCACCGAGATCCTCGCGGAGGCCGGATACCGGCGCCGCACCGATCCCAAGGACCTCACCGTCATCGATCCCGTCAACAACGTCGAGTTCTTCTTCTTGCGGCCCAAAGACATTGCCATCTACGTCGGGTCGGGGGAGCTCGACTTCGGGATCACCGGACGGGACCTGGTGCGCGATTCGGGTGCGCCGGTGCGCGAACGCTTGGCGTTGGGTTTCGGGTCGTCCAGCTTCCGTTACGCCGGCCCCGCGGGCCGGGACTGGACGGTGGCCGACCTGGCCGGAAAACGGATCGCCACCGCCTACCCAAATCTGGTCCGAGAAGACTTGGCCGCCAGGGGCATTGAAGCGATGGTTATCAGACTCGATGGCGCGGTGGAGATTTCGGTGCAGCTCGGTGTGGCCGATGCCGTCGCCGACGTGGTGGGGTCCGGCCGCACCTTGAGCCTGCACGACCTCGTGGCTTTCGGTGAGCCGCTGTGTGATTCGGAGGCGGTGCTCATCGAGCGCGCCGATCACGGCGGCCATGACGGGGGCCAGGCCGCGGCGCGCGATCAACTGGTCGCCCGGGTGCAGGGCGTGGTGTTCGGTCAGCAGTACCTGATGCTCGATTACGACTGTCCGCGCGCCGTTCTTGACAAGGCCACGTCGATCACGCCGGGATTGGAGTCACCGACCATTGCCCCGCTCGCCGACCCGGACTGGGTCGCAATCCGCGCGCTGGTGCCCCGCCGGGGCGTCAACGAGATCATGGACGCGCTCGCCGCCATCGGGGCCAAAGCGATTCTGGCGTCCGACATCAGGTTCTGCCGATTCTGATCGCCCGGCTGGGCGGTCGTGTTAGCGTCCCGCTGGGAGCCGCTCCCGGTCCACATCGTCGCCAGGCTGTCTGTCCCAGGAGGGTCGCCGTGACGCACGTCCTTGTCCTGTTGCTCGCCTTGTTGATCGGCGTCATCGCCGGGCTGCGCTCGCTGACCGCTCCGGCGGTGCTCGCCTGGGGCGCGTTTCTGGGCTGGATAAACCTGCACGGGACGTGGGCATCCTGGGTAGGCAGCGTCATCACGGTCGTGATCCTGAGCATTCTTGCGGTGGGCGAACTGGTCAACGACAAACTTCCCAAGACACCGGCTCGCACCGCCCCACCGGTGTTCGCCGCCCGGATCGTCTTGGGCGCGTTTGCCGGCGCGGTCATCGGCACCGCGTGGGGCTATCGGTGGGGCGGGCTCGGGGCCGGTGTGATCGGCGCCGTGCTCGGCACCGTGGGTGGCTTTCAGGCGCGCAAACGTCTGGTGGCCGTCAGCGGCGGCAAGGACCTGCCGATCGCCTTGCTGGAGGATGCGGTCGCGGTGCTCGGCGGCTTCGCCGTCGTTGCAGCGACGGGCGCTTTGTGACGCTTCGAGCTCACCTGTGCCGGACCAGGAGAGTCTGGGCCGACGTGCCAACAAATCCGGCTTTGTCGAAGACCTCGGCCGTGGTCACCCCCACGCCGTCGGGTCCGACGGACGCGCGGGCCCGCAGCGCGAAATCGCTGCCGGTCGGCAGTCGGTGCAGATGAACGACGGTGTCGGTGTTCATGAAGAAGGACTGCCTCGGGTCCAGGACCGCTCCGACACCGTTGGCGCAGTCCACCACGGCGGCCAGCCGCTGCAGCGCCGTGGTCGGGTCGGTGTCGACGACGTGTGCCAGCGGGGTGAACCAGGACACGGCGGCCGAGCCCGATTCGGGGTTCTGCGGGCGCCAGTGCAGCGCGTCGAAATAGCCGCCGACGTCCGCGAAGGCGGCCGGACGCGGCCGCGCCGGTCCCTCCACCAGCGGGGGGTAGCGGTCGGATGCGACGTCGGCGGTGTCGCTGATCGCCAACAGCCACGCCGTCACCCGCGCCACCACGCGCTCTGCCACCATTTCTGCGGCCATCATGCAGATCCGCGAGCCCGGGCGCTCCACCCAGGCCCGCGCCCGCACCGGGGTCACCGGTATTGCCCCGAGGATGTCCAGACTGAGCCTGCCGACCCGCAGGCCAGAGCCCGCCGACAATTCCTCGATCAGCTTGGTCAGCAGCGCCAAGGGCGGTGAGCCGTGCTGAATTTCGGGGTCCCAGTTGCTTCGGGTGTAGTCGGTCGGACCGAAGACTTGAAAGTCAGCCGCGGTGCCCAGGCGACGGTAGTAGCAACCGTTCATGCCGCCGGCTCGGTCGGGTACAGCGACTCCGGCCATCCCGGGTAAGGCGGTGGCGTCCCACCGAACACCGGACAGTGCTGTCGATGGGGGCACCACTCGCACAACCGCGACGGGCTGGGGCGGAAATCGCCTGTCGCACCTGCGGATTGGATCGCGCGCCAGATCGCCATCAGCGTCTTCTCGAAACGCAGCAGCTCGTCATGGTCCGGCGAGTAGTCCAGCAACTGGCCGTCGGCCAGGTAGATCAGGCGCAACCGGGCGGGCAGCACACCGCGGGAACGAAACAGCGCCACCGCGTAGAACTTCATCTGGAACATCGCCTTGAACTCGGCCAGGGCTCGCGTGGCAGGGGGCGCCTTGCCGGTCTTGTAGTCGACCACCCGCAGCTCGCCGGTGGCGGCGACGTCGATCCGGTCGATATACCCGCGCAGCAGCGTGCCGTCGGCCAGTTCGACCTCCACGCGCTGCTCGCAGCTTTGCGGGTCGAACCGCGTCGGGTCTTCCAGGCGGTAATAGCCGGACAGCAATGCGCGGGCATCCTCGAGCAGTTGAGTCCGCTGGCCGGGATCCAGCTCGGCGGCCAGCCCGGGCTCGGCAGCGATCACCCGGTCCCAGGCGGACCCCACCAACGACCTCGCCGTGTCCGGGCCGCGCAGACCCGCCGGTAGGCCGTAGAGCTGCTCGAGCGCGGCGTGCACCACCGACCCCCGCAGCTGCGCCGCCGACGGCGCCTCGGGCAACCGGTCGATCGCGCGGAACCGGTACAGCAGTGGGCACTGCTTGAAGTCGGCGGCCCGCGACGGTGACAGCGCCGGGCGCAATTCCCGCGGGGATACCTCCGACCGGTCGCTCATGCCCGCAGCCTAGGACCGGGCGCCGACAACCCCGAGCACCGGCCGCGGCGAGTCGGCTGGCACGCTAGACGGCGTGTCAGCACCCGGCCCGTTCACCGTTGGCGAACGCGTCCAGCTGACCGACGCCAAGGGCCGCCACTACACGATGGTGCTCACTGAAGGCAGCGAGTTCCACACCCATCGCGGCTCGATCGCCCATGACGCGGTGATCGGTCTGGAGCAGGGCAGCGTGGTGAAGTCCAGCAATGGCGCCCTTTTCCTGGTGCTGCGCCCGCTGCTGGTCGACTACGTCATGTCGATGCCGCGCGGGCCTCAGGTCATCTACCCCAAGGACGCCGCCCAGATCGTGCATGAGGGCGACATCTTTCCCGGCGCCCGTGTGCTGGAGGCCGGGGCGGGCTCCGGGGCGCTGACGTTGTCGCTGCTGCGGGCGGTCGGGCCGCAAGGGCGGGTGATCTCCTACGAGCAGCGGGCCGATCACGCCGAGCACGCCCGTCGCAACGTGACGGATTTCTATGGCGGGGCACCGCAGAACTGGCAGCTGATCATCAGCGACGTCGCGGACTCCGAACTGTCCGACGGTTCCGTCGACCGGGCGGTGCTGGACATGCTCGCGCCGTGGGACGTGCTGGACGCGGTGTCGCGACTGGTGGTCGCCGGCGGTGTGCTGGTGATCTACGTGGCCACCGTCACCCAGCTGTCCAGGGCGGTGGAGGCATTGCGCGCCCAGCAGTGCTGGACCGAGCCGCGGGCGTGGGAAACGCTGCAGCGGGGCTGGAACGTCGTGGGCCTGGCCG
This sequence comes from Mycobacterium lacus, assembly GCF_010731535.1. Lineage (NCBI taxonomy): Bacteria > Bacillati > Actinomycetota > Actinomycetes > Mycobacteriales > Mycobacteriaceae > Mycobacterium > Mycobacterium lacus. Next base: position 2,245,144 of record NZ_AP022581.1, on the reverse strand, counting down.
TCCGGCCGCAGCATTCGATGCGCGGGCACACCGCGTTCCTGGTGACGACGCGACGGTTGGCGCCGGGCGCGGTCGCCCCGGCGCCGCTGGGTCGCAAGCGCGAGGGGCGCGACGGCTGAGAACGCCGAATCGCGCCGTCCTCCAAATCGTGTCACCCGTGCGGGCCGGCTGTGCCCGGGGCGCCAGGGATGCCGATGAGCCGCCCACCGAACCCGCCGACGCCAGCAACCCCGCCGATTCCGCCGGCGCCAGGCGTGATACTGGTTCCCCCGCCGCCGCCGTCGCCTCCGTCACCACCTCCACCGATCAGCCGGGCGTTGCCGCCGGCGCCGCCTGCCCCACCGTTGCCGCCGGGCATGCCCACGAAGGAGTCCCCGCCGGTGCCGCCGGTACCCCCGGTGCCGCCTGCCCCACCGTCGCCGTACAGCAGCCCGCCACCGCCGCCGGCCCCACCGTTGCCCCCCGTGCCGCCAGGCCCGCGCGTGACAAAGGGGCCATCCCCGCCGCTACCGCCGGCGCCGCCGTGGCCGCCGGTGCCGATCAACAGCCCGCTGCCACCGGCCCCACCGTGCCCGCCGTCGCCACCGCCACCGGGCCCACCGCCGCCACCATCGCCGCCGGTTCCGCCGGCCCCACCGTCGCCGAGCAGCGCGCCGCGACCACCGGTCCCGCCGCGCCCGCCGCCCCCGCCCCGGTAGTTACTGCTTCCGCCGTCGCCGCCGTGGCCGCCGGCCCCGCCGCTACCGATCAGCAGCCCCGCATCACCGCCGGCCCCGCCGGCCCCACCAGAGCCACCGGACCCACCGGGATTCAAGCCAACGTCACCCATGCCACCGGTGCCGCCCGCCCCGCCGTTGCCGTAGAGCAGTCCGCCGTCACCACCGGCCCCACCGGCCCCGCCGGCCCCGCCGATGTACGGAGCGAAGTTGCCGTGGCCGCCACCACCGCCAAAGCCACCGTCGCCGATCAGTCCGGCGTGCCCACCGGCCCCGCCGGCCCCACCGGTCCCACCGGCTCCAGTGGCGCCCGTAGGAAAGTTGCCGTCGCCGCCGCGCCCGCCGGCGCCGCCGCCGCCGTACAGCAGCCCACCAGCGCCGCCAGCGCCGCCAGCTCCACCGTCCCCACCGTCCGCGCCAGTACCGCCCATCCCCCCTTTGCCGCCGGCGCCGCCGGGCCCGCCGGGCCCATCAGCCCGGCGCTGCCGCCGGCCCCACCGAGGCCACCGGCCCCGCCGGGCACGCCGGCCCCGCCGCCGCTCTCGCCGGCACCTCCAATACCTCCGGCGCCGCCGGCCCCGTACAGCCACCCACCGCTGCCGCCGTGTCCACCTGGCGCGCCGTTGCCCCCGCCGGGCGTACCTGCCCCGCCGGCCCCGCCGGCGCCGCCAACGCCGATCAAGCCGGCGTCGCCGCCCGCCCCGCCGGCCTGGCCGATCCCACCCGATCCGCCGGCCCCGCCATTGCCGTACAACAGGCCGCCGGCCCCGCCGGCCTGGCCGGTGCCCGGCGCGCCGTTGGCGCCATCACCAATCAACGGGCGCCCCAAGAGCAGCTGGGTCGGGGCGTTGATTACGCCCAACAGGTCCTGCAGCGGGGTAGCGGCAGCGGCCTCGGCGGCCGCATACGAGCCCGCACCGGCGGTCAGCGCCTGCACAAAGCGGTCATGAAACAGTGCCGCCTCGACGCTTACGCCGTGATAGGCCTGGGCGTATGACGAAAACAGCGCCGCCACCGCCGCCGACACCTCATCAGCGCCAGCGCCCACCACCGTGGTGATCCGGGCGGCCGCCGCCGCGTTTGCCGTGCCCAGCGCCGAGCCGATGCCCTGCAACTGTGCGGCCGTCCCGGCCATCGTCTCCGGTGTCAGGATGACAAACGACATGGAATACCTCCCTTGGCCGAATCAAGCGTATGGCGGTCCCAGCCTGGAAGTCTCGGCTTTGGCACGACCTACTCCTAGTCGTCGCTGCGGTGCAGACCCCGGCGCACCGACAGCAGCTCGAACTCCGGGTGTGCGGCAACCAGGCGCTCGGCGGCGTCGAGGACGTCGACGACGTGGCTGCGGTCGCCCGACACCACGGACACTCCGACGCCCGCCCGGCGGTACAGCTCGTGCGAGCCGGTCTCGGCGGCCGACACCGAGAACTTGCGCTGCAGCTCCGCGACGACCGGCCGGATCACCGACCGCTTCTGCTTGAGCGACCGCACGTCGCCCAGCAACACATCGAATTCGAGCCAGCCAATCCACATACCGCGGATCAGCCGGAGGGAGTCGGAGTCGGGGCCGGATTTGGAGCCTCGGCTGGCGCGGACGGCGCCGTGGGCGTTGCACCCTGCGAATTGCTCAGGGCCAGCAGCATTTCCGCGGTCTCCCGGGACAACTGCCAGCCCCCTTGGTGGGGCGTGAACTCCATCGGGAACGTGAACACGGCGCGGTTCGGTCGGGCGGTGTTGACGCTGATCGTGGCCAGCACATCGGACGGGTTCTGGTCCGACCAGGCAAGGTTGGTCGCGGTGAAGGTCATCGGCAGATAGCCGCCGTCGCGCAACGCGTTGCCGAACTTGTCCAGCTTGGCGGCGCTTTCGGGTGTCGCGCCTTCGATCAGGTTGACCTTGTCGGTGCCCGGCACGGCCGGGTCGGCGAGACGCGTCAGCACGGCGGTCAGGGCTTCGGGTGCCGGCAGGGGGGCGGACGGCATAGCCGCAACCGCACCCGAAGTGCTCGGGTTGGCTACTTCGGCGGGCGTCGGCGAACTAGTGGACGCGCCATGCGCGCACCCGGCCGACCCGAGCGCCGCCACCACGAGGGCGACGCCCAAGGCTACGGAATCGTGTCGGAGCATCCGGGCGCGCGCTCGGGTTATGCGCACATTCTGACGGATGCCACAGAAGTCACACCGAGGGCCGCCGCACCGGCGACGGCGACGGCCGCGACGCCAATGGCGAGGGCTTTTAACGTCACGGCAATCCTTTCGCTCGGTCTGAACCGACGCAGAGATTACCAGTGGGAACCGCGACGCGACTTTTCGTGGACTTTTGACTCCACACATGAAGCGCCAATCGCCGGTAGCGTTGATGTATCCACTCACCAGTCTGGTGCGGGAGAGGAGGGCAACATGGGTGAGTCAGACCGTTCTGAAGCATTCGGTACCCACCGCGATATGCCCTTGTCCAGCGACGATGCGGCCGAATTGGAACAGCTGCGCCGTGAGGCCGCGGTCCTGCGCGAACAGCTGGAGAATGCGGCCGGGCCGCACGGCCCGGCGCGCTCCGCCCGCGATGTGCATCAACTCGAAGCCCGAATCGACTCGCTGGCGGCCCGCAATTCCAAATTAATGGAAACTCTTAAAGAGGCCCGTCAACAACTGCTGGCGCTGCGCGAGGAAGTCGACCGGCTCGGTCAGCCGCCCAGCGGCTACGGCGTTCTGCTGTCGGCGCACGACGACGACACGGTCGACGTGTTCACGTCGGGTCGCAAGATGCGCCTGACGTGCTCGCCCAACATCGACACCAAATCCCTCAAAAAGGGTCAGACGGTCCGGCTCAACGAAGCCCTGACCGTCGTGGAGGCCGGCACGTTCGAATCGGTCGGCGAGATATCCACGTTGCGTGAGGTGCTGGCCGATGGGCACCGGGCGTTGGTCGTCGGCCACGCCGACGAGGAACGCATTGTCTGGCTGGCCGAACCCCTGATCGCCGAGGACCTGCCGGACGGGATCCCCGATGCCCTCAACGACGACACCAAGCCCCGCAAGCTGCGGCCCGGCGACTCGCTACTGGTCGACACCAAAGCCGGCTATGCCTTCGAGCGCATCCCCAAGGCGGAGGTCGAAGACCTGGTGCTCGAAGAGGTGCCCGACGTCAGCTACCAGGACATCGGTGGTCTGACCCGCCAGATCGAGCAGATCCGCGACGCCGTCGAGCTGCCGTTCCTGCACAAGGAGCTGTACCGGGAGTACGCGCTGCGCCCGCCCAAGGGTGTGTTGCTCTACGGCCCGCCCGGCTGCGGCAAGACGTTGATCGCCAAGGCGGTGGCCAACTCGTTGGCCAAGAAGATGGCCGAGGTCCGTGGCGACGACTCTCGCGAGGCGAAATCGTACTTCCTCAACATCAAAGGCCCCGAGCTGCTGAACAAGTTCGTCGGCGAGACCGAGCGCCACATCCGGCTGATCTTCCAGCGCGCGCGCGAGAAGGCGTCGGAGGGCACGCCGGTGATCGTGTTCTTCGACGAGATGGACTCGATCTTCCGCACCCGCGGGACCGGGGTCTCCTCCGACGTCGAGACCACCGTGGTCCCGCAGCTGCTGTCCGAGATCGACGGCGTGGAGGGACTCGAGAACGTCATCGTGATCGGCGCCTCCAACCGCGAGGACATGATCGATCCCGCCATCCTGCGGCCCGGGCGCCTCGACGTGAAGATCAAGATCGAGCGCCCGGATGCCGAAGCGGCAATGGACATCTACTCGAAGTACCTGACCGAGTCGCTGCCGGTGCACGCCGATGACCTTGCCGAGTTCGACGGCGACCGCGGGGCCTGCATCAAGGCGATGATCGAAAAGGTCGTCGACCGGATGTATGCCGAGATCGACGACAACCGGTTCCTGGAGGTCACCTACGCCAACGGCGACAAGGAGGTCATGTACTTCAAGGACTTCAACTCCGGGGCGATGATCCAGAACGTGGTCGACCGGGCGAAGAAGAACGCCATCAAGTCGGTGTTGGAGACCGGTCAGCCGGGTCTGCGCATTCAGCATTTGCTCGACTCGATCGTCGACGAGTTCGCCGAGAACGAGGACCTGCCCAACACCACCAATCCCGATGACTGGGCCCGGATTTCGGGCAAGAAGGGTGAGCGGATCGTCTACATCCGCACCCTGGTCACCGGCAAGAGTTCGAGTGCCAGCCGGGCTATCGATACCGAATCGAACCTGGGGCAGTACCTGTAGGTCGTCAGCCGGTCACCAGCGAATAGCTGTTGGTGAGGTCGTCTTGGAGGACGCGGGCCGCGCGTGTGGTGGTGTCGATCCGCAACTCGCCGGTGAGCACGCGCGGATGGTAGGACCACCCTGCCGGCAGGTCGAGCCGTTCACCCAGCTTGGGTAGGTCGGCTCGGGACAGGTCGGGGTCCACCACCTGGCTCCAGGTCTGCATCACCCAGCGCTGTCCCTTGGGGTCCTGGAGTTCGTAGACCTCTTCTCCGGCGTTGAAGACGAAGACCGTGTTGCGGCTGACCTGGTTGACGGTGTAAGGCGCCGGGCTCATCGACGACAACAAGACCGTGGCCTGCTGGAGCATCTCGATCCCGCCGAACGTCTTGGTCACCGGCGGGCCCTGGGGAGCCTTTTCGATCGCATTCATCAGCCAGTAGCGCGGACCGTTGAGCAGGGCCGCGGCCGCACCGTGTTCGGTGGCGAGGGCTTGCGGATCGAGCGCGGACCACAGCTCGGCCGGACAATCGTTGAGCGGGAAGCTGTTGTAGACGGTTGCCTGTGGACCGGCCTCTCCGGGCGTCACGAGAAGAACTTCCCCGTAACGCTTACCGGATATGTCGGTCACCGGTTCACGGACCTGGTCGCTGGACATCAGGTGAAGCTAATCATTGCCGGCAGCGACGTCAACATCGCCGCCCGGCGCGGCCAGGATGTTCCCTCGGTAGCGGTTGCGCGCGATAAGGGCGGTGTGCAGATCGTCGATCAGGGGGTCGAGGAACTGGGCGCGGTACTCGGCGTCGTCGACCGCGCGGGCGCTGATGTACATGAACGTCAACGCGCCGAGGAAAAGGCACATATTGATCAGCGATACCGGCGCCGGAAACGTCATGCCGAACACCGTCGCGGTGGTGACCTCGGTGTGTGTCCATTCCCTGAGCAGTGGTGGCGTGAGAATAATCAGCCCGAGAACCAGGTAGATCGTGGCGCCAACGGATGCCACCACCAGGATCTCGACGAGTTGCGAGGCAGCAAGCAGGAATACCACGTTGATGCGTTCGGTCCGTTTGAGCGGGGAGCCGGGCGAGGGGTCGGGCATCGTCGCGAAGGGCGTATCGGCCAGGCTTTCGCTGCCTTCCGGCGGCACCGCGGTCGACCGCAGCAGCGGCCTGACCCGCTCCAGGGTCTTGGATACGACGAATGCCGCCGCGATCACGACCAGAAAGATCATTGCCAGCCAGAGCCGCTGCCCGCTGATGTTCGCTGCCATGAGCCAGACGTACGTGTTGAAGAACACCAATGCGGTCAGCAGCACAATGGGAAGGGCGCGAATCGCCAGCGTGCCGACCGTCGCGAGGTGCGACAGCGTCATGCGTACCGCCCACCCAAGCACCGACCCGACACCGCAGCCAGTCAGCATCAGCACCAGGGCCAAGATCGCGCCAACTCGTAGCAATTGGATCGGGCCGGCTTCGATGACTGCTGATACGGCCGCGAACGCCACCCCGATCGTCGCGATCGTCGCCCGCGTCTGTCTGCCTGGTATCCGCGATACCAGCCAGCCGACGATAACGGCCAGCGGAAGGGCAATGGCGAGTATCCCCAGGATCACCCATTCGACGGTTGTCGGAGTTCCGAGGATCTCGATCTCGCGGCCCGCGGTGATCACAAAGATCGCGAGCAGGCAGCCCTCGACGGTCGCCCACGCTGCCAGCACGGGAGCCGGGCGCGACCAGAGCCGGCGACACTGACCCCGCATCGTCAGCACCGACGGCAGACCCCGCTTTAAGAACCAGCTTTCAGCCTCGGCAGTCGCCGATGCTCGCCGCGCCAATGGGCGGCGCAGAGAGACGCTCACTGGTGCACCCTAGCGCCGGCCATCCCCGCCCGTGCTACTAGTTCAGCCCGCTGCTGATGAGTTTCTCGGTGTCATTTCCGGCGGCCGTGCCGTCGGTGCGTTTGTTGATGTGGTCAAAGACAGCGGATTCGGCGACGGCGACGGTCTGGCCGGGCCTTCGGTTGGGTACGTTGAACGGCTTGTTGACCAGTGACCCCGTGATCTCGGCCGCTCGCCCACGGCACGGGTAGGTGATAGATCGCAAATGCGACCGTACCAATCCCGCCTCGCCCCCTCGCCGCTGCGCGGCTGGGAGGTACCCCCACCTCGGCCCGCTGCGCGGGCCGCATCGTCGCCGCGCCTAAGCTTCAAGGCATGCAACGGATTATCGGGACGGAGGTCGAATACGGCATTTCGTCGCCGTCGGACCCGACCGCCAACCCGATCCTCACCTCGACGCAGGCGGTTCTGGCGTACGCCGCCGCCGCCGGTCTTCAGCGCGCCAAACGCACCCGCTGGGACTACGAGGTGGAATCCCCGCTGCGGGACGCCCGGGGCTTCGACCTGAGCCGCTCGGCCGGCCCACCGCCGGTGGTCGACGCCGACGAGGTCGGCGCAGCCAACATGATCCTGACCAACGGGGCGCGGCTCTACGTCGACCACGCGCACCCGGAATACTCCGCGCCCGAGTGCACCGACCCGCTTGACGCGGTGATCTGGGACAAGGCAGGGGAGCGGGTGATGGAGGCGGCCGCCCGGCACGTCGCCAGCGTGCCCGGAGCCGCGAAGCTGCAGCTGTACAAGAACAACGTCGACGGCAAAGGCGCCTCCTACGGGTCGCACGAGAACTACCTGATGTCGCGGCAGACGCCGTTCTCTGCCATCATCGCGGGTCTCACCCCGTTCCTGGTGTCCCGGCAGGTGGTGACCGGTTCCGGCCGGGTCGGCATTGGGCCCTCTGGTGACGAGCCCGGGTTTCAGCTCTCGCAGCGCTCCGACTACATCGAGGTCGAGGTCGGACTCGAGACCACGCTGAAACGCGGCATCATCAACACCCGCGACGAACCGCACGCCGACGCCGACAGGTACCGACGGCTACACGTCATCATCGGTGATGCCAACCTCGCCGAGACGTCGACCTACCTGAAGCTGGGTACCACGGCGCTGGTGCTGGACCTGATCGAAGAAGGCCCGGCCCACGGGATAGACCTCATGGACCTGGCGCTGGCGCGGCCGGTGCACGCGGTCCATACGATCAGCCGCGATCCGACGCTGCGCGCGACGGTGGCTCTGGTCGACGGTCGCGAACTGACCGGCCTTGCGCTGCAACGGATCTACCTCGACCGGGTGGCCAAGCTGGTCGACGGCCGCGACCCGGACCCGCGCGCGGCCGACATCGTCGCGACCTGGGCGCACGTGCTCGACCAGCTCGAGCGCGACCCGATGGACTGTGCTGAGCTGCTGGACTGGCCGGCCAAGCTGCGATTGCTGGAAGGTTTCCGCCGGCGGGAGAACCTCAGCTGGTCGGCTCCCCGGCTGCACCTCGTCGACCTGCAGTACTCCGACGTCCGGCTGGACAAGGGCCTGTACAACCGGCTGGTCGCGCGCGGCTCGATGAAGCGCCTGGTCACCGAACATCAGGTGCTCAATGCGGTGAACAACCCGCCCACCGACACCCGCGCGTACTTCCGCGGGGAATGCCTGCGCCGCTTCGGAGCCGAGATCGCCGCCGCCAGCTGGGACTCGGTGATCTTCGACCTGGGTGGCGACTCGTTGGTTCGCATCCCGACGCTGGAGCCGCTGCGCGGCAGTAAGGCACACGTCGGGGCGCTATTGGACTCGGTGCACAGCGCGGCGGAACTGGTGGAACAACTGACCAGCTGAAAGTCGTTAGACGGGAAACGTCGGCGTTGACCGGTAGGGTAGAGGGACCAAGCGGGCGTGTGACGCGGCCATTACACAAGCCCAGACGAAGCAGGAGGCGGCGATGGCTCAGGAGCAGACCAAACGTGGTGGCGGCGGCGGAGACGATGAGGACTTCGCCGGCAGCACCGCCGCGGGCCAGGAGCGTCGCGAGAAGCTGGCCGAGGAGACCGACGACCTGCTCGACGAGATTGACGACGTCCTCGAGGAGAACGCCGAGGACTTCGTCCGCGCGTACGTCCAAAAGGGCGGACAGTGACCTGGCCGTTCCCCGACCGCCTGTCCACTAACTCGCCACTTTCCGGAGCCCCCGCCGTAGACCTGTCGTCCTTTGCTGACTTCCTGCGCCGCCAGGCACCGGAGTTGCTACCGGCAAGCATCAGCGGCGGCCTGCCGGCCGGCGATGCCCAATTGCCGCACGGCACCACCATTGTCGCGCTGAAATACCCCGGCGGCGTCGTCATCGCCGGCGACCGGCGCTCGACGCAGGGCAATATGATCGCCGGGCGCGATGTGAAAAAGGTGTACATCACCGACGACTACACCGCGACCGGCATCGCCGGCACCGCGGCGGTCGCCGTCGAGTTCGCCCGCCTTTATGCGGTCGAGCTCGAACACTACGAGAAGCTCGAGGGCGTTCCACTCACGTTCGCCGGCAAGATCAACCGGCTCGCGATCATGGTGCGGGGCAACCTGGCGGCCGCGATGCAGGGGCTGGTGGCGCTGCCGCTGCTGGCCGGCTACGACATCCACGCATCCGACCCGGAGGCCGCGGGGCGCATCGTCTCGTTCGACGCCGCCGGCGGCTGGAACATCGAGGAGGAGGGCTACCAGTCGGTGGGCTCGGGGTCGATCTTCGCCAAGTCGTCGATGAAGAAGTTGTACTCCCAGGTCAGCGACGCCGATTCGGCGTTGCGGGTGGCAGTGGAGGCACTCTACGACGCCGCCGACGACGATTCCGCCACCGGCGGACCGGATTTGGTCCGCGGCATCTACCCCACCGCGGTCACCATCGACGTCGACGGCGCGGTCGACGTGCCGGAGAGCCGCATCGCCGAACTCGCCCGGGAGGTCATCGAAAGCCGTTCGCGCGCTGACACTTTCGGCCTCGATGGCGGTGAGAGGTGAGCTTCCCTTATTTCATCTCGCCTGAGCAGGCGATGCGCGAGCGCAGCGAGCTCGCGCGCAAGGGCATCGCACGGGCCAAAAGCGTGGTGGCGCTGGCCTACGCCGGCGGTGTGCTGTTTGTGGCCGAGAACCCGTCGCGGTCACTGCAGAAGATCAGCGAGCTCTACGATCGCGTCGGCTTCGCGGCCGCCGGCAAGTTCAACGAGTTCGACAATCTGCGCCGCGGCGGGATCCAGTTCGCCGATACCCGCGGCTACGCCTACGACCGTCGTGACGTCACCGGACGGCAGCTGGCCAACGTCTACGCGCAGACGCTGGGCACCATCTTCACCGAGCAGGCCAAGCCGTACGAGGTGGAATTGTGCGTCGCCGAGGTCGCGCATTACGGCGAGACGAAACCGCCCGAGCTCTATCGGATCACCTACGACGGGTCGATCGCCGACGAACCGCATTTCGTGGTGATGGGCGGCACCACGGAGCCGATCGCCAACGCGCTCAAGGAGTCCTACACCGAGAACGCCGACCTGACCGACGCCTTGCGGGTAGCGGTACGGGCGCTGCGGGCGGGCAGCGCCAACGGCGGCGATCAGCCCGCGCTCGGCGTGGCCAGCCTGGAGGTGGCGATCCTCGACGCCAACCGGCCACGGCGCGCGTTTCGTCGCATCACCGGCGCCGCGCTGGAAAAACTGCTGCGGGAACTGGATCGCAAAGACGCCAAGGGATCGAAGGCATCTAAGGACTCCAAGGGTGCCAAGGACTCCAAATCCGACGGCGAGTCGCCGGATTAGGTCTGACCTAAGCCAGGCTTAGGTCTGGTTCGTAAGTTCTGCGCATCACCTAAACGCGCCGAGGTCGACGCTTCGCAGAGAAAGATCAAGAGCAGGCCCGCAGAACGTCGATCTCGGCGCTGGGATGGTATCAGCCGACGCCCGACGAACTTGCGGACCAGACCGGCTTTGGTTTGCGGCCTGTATTCGGGGCTGGCCAGCTCGGCCCGTGGGTGAAATTGACTGCATGCTGTCAAAGATTTTGATGTTATGCTGTCAAAATGCGCACCACGGTGACGTTGGACGACGACGTCGAGCAGTTGGTGCGGCGCCGGATGGCCGAGCGGCAGGTGTCCTTCAAGAAGGCGCTCAACGACGCGATTCGCGACGGTGCTTCCCGGCGACCCGAACCGGGGCGGTTTGTGACCCGCGCCACCGACCTGGGCGTGCCCGGGGTCAATCTCGACCGGGCGTTGCAACTCGCCGCCGAGCTCGAGGACGAGGAACTTGTGCGTCGTCAGCGGCGCGGGTCATAGCTGTCCATGAAGATCGTCGACGCGAATGTGCTGCTGTATGCGGTCAACACGTCCAGCGAACACCACACGTCGTCCTTACGCTGGCTCGACGGCGCGCTATCGGGCGCCGACCGCGTCGGGTTCGCGTGGGTCCCATTGCTGGCATTCGTTCGGCTCGTGACCAAGCATGGTTTGTTCCCCCGCCCGATGTCTCCGGAGGACGCCATCGGTCAGGTCGCGGATTGGCTCACCGCGCCGAGCGCGGTGCTGGTGAATCCGACCGCACGCCACGCCGACCTCATGGCGAGAATGCTGGCGCAGGTGGGAACCGGCGGCAACCTCGTGAACGACGCCCACTTGGCGGCGCTTGCCGTCGAGCATCGCGCCAGCATCGTGTCTTACGACAGCGATTTTGGCCGATTCGACGGCATGCGCTGGGATCGTCCGTCGGCGCTGCTGTGATGGTTTGTCAGGGCGTCATGCGCGGGTTGCACAAGCTCGGCCACCGGCGGCCTCGGCAAACGTTGACGGGAAAGTAGAATCCCACTCTCGACGGGCTCGACTTCGGGAGAATGCTGCTATGCCGGCCCGGTCCTTCGACGACGCAAATGTGTTTCATCGAGCGATGCGCGCTGTTGCCGGCACCAAGGCGGGCCGCGTGATCTTCCGGCCGACCGCACACCGCCTTGATCAAGTTGTCAGTAAGCTCACCGGGGGCAGGCATAGCTTCGCGGGGATCGCGGCCGGTCTGCCGACGGTCATCCTTACCACCACCGGCGCCAAGTCGGGGAAGCCCCGCACAGTAGCCCTCTTGGGCATCCCACATCCCGACGGCGTCGCCGTCGTCGCGGCTAACTATGGCTCGCTTAGACACCCTGGCTGGTATCACAACCTCAAGGCCAACCCGGCAGCACAGGTGACGATCGAGGGCGATAACTGGGATGCCGTCGCCCGGCTCGCCACACCCCGCGAGCGCGCGGATATATGGGCGAAAGGCGTCGAGCTCTATCCCGGTCTCGCCAAGGAGCGAGCGTGGGCCGGCGACCGGCAGATCGAGGCCTTCATCCTCAAGCGCGAGCTCGGGTCGTAGTTGTGGCCGAGGCGCGCAGGCGTGGTTCGGCCCACGCGTCACGGCGGCGAACTGGTGTGCTGAATACCGAGATCGGGCGCCGGGATCGCGATACGATCCTGCTACCACACACATCGATGGTTCCCGGCGAGAGCCGAGTCATTTCGAGGTGGTGGGAGGTACGCAGTGTCGTTTGTGATTGCGAGCCCGGAGGCCTTGGTGGCGGCGGCCACGGATCTGGTGGCCATCGGTTCCACGATAAGTGCCGCGAACGCGGTGGCGGCGTTCCCGACGGTGGGGGTGTTGGCGCCTGGCGGCGATGAGGTGTCGGCGGGCATCGCGGCGTTGTTCGGCATTCACGCCCAGGGCTATCAGGCGGTCAGCGCCCAGGCGGCGGCCTTCCATGAGCGATTTGTGCAGCTCTTGAGCACCGGCGGGGCTTCGTATGCGAGCACCGAGGCCGCCAGCGCCCAGCAGAATCTGCTGAACGCCGTGAACGCGCCCACTCAGGCGCTGTTGGGGCGCCCGCTGATCGGCGATGGCGCCGACGGGGCCGATGGTCCGGTGGGGCAGCCCGGCGGGCCCGGGGGGATCTTGTGGGGCAACGGCGGCGACGGTGGGAACAGCACGAATCCCGGGGTCGCCGGTGGCGCGGGCGGGGCAGCGGGATTGGTCGGCAACGGCGGTAGGGGCGGCACTGGCGCACCCGGCGTACCCGGTCTGGTCACCGGGGGTGACGGCGGTCCCGGCGGTAACGGCGGTAACGGCGGTCACGGCGGGCTGCTGTACGGCAACGGCGGGGCGGGCGGGGTCGGTGGTAACGGCGGCGACGGTGTGGGCAACCTGGGTGCCGGCGGCGGGGGCGGCGATGGCGGCCTGGGGGGCGCGGCCGGGTTGTTCGGCAACGGCGGGGCCGCCGGGGACGGCGGTGATGGTGGGCTCGGCGCGAGCGGCTTCGCGGCCGGCGGCAGCGGCGGCAGCGGCGGCTTCGGCCAGTTCGGCGGCACCGGCGGGCTGCTGTACGGCAATGGGGGCGCGGCCGGCTCCGGGGGCGAGGGTGGGGACGCGGGCACCGGCACCTCGTCTGACGGCTTCGCCGGCTTGGGCGGCAGCGGTGGCCGGGGCGGCGACGCCGGGCTGATCGGTGTCGGCGGCGACGGCGGTGACGGCGGTGAGCCCGGCGTCGGCCCTCGCCTGTTCCAGGTGGGTAGCCGCGGCGGCGATGGCGGGGCCGGCGGTTGGCTGTACGGCGACGGCGGCGACGGCGGCGACGGCGGCAATGGAGGGCTGCCGTTCGTCGGTACCACCAACGCTGGCGCCGGCGGCAGCGCGCGGCTCATCGGCAACGGCGGCGACGGCGGCAACGGCGGAATCGGCGCGCCCGGCTCGGCCAGCAGCGGTGGCAACGGCGGCGCCGGCAACCCCGGAGGCAACGGCGGCAATGGCGGCCTTGTGTTCGGCAGCGGTGGCGCCGGTGGGGCCGCCGGCCAGGGTGGGCCCGGGACCACCGGCTCCGGCGGGCCGGGCGGTGCCGGCGGGCACGGCGGCACCGCCTACCTGATCGGTAACGGTGGGCCCGGTGGGGCCGGCGCGGGCGGCGGAACCGGCTCTCCTCCTGGGGCCGGCGGGCCCGGGGGGAGCGGCGGCAATCGCGGGCTACTGTTCGGCGTCCCCGGCGCGTCCGGTCCAGCCGGTTGATGGGCGCGGCCGCGCACCGTCGTGGCCAGACAACCAGTACTCTCGAAATGTGCAGCGGCGAATCATGGGCATCGAGACCGAGTTCGGTGTCACCTGCACGTTCCACGGCCACCGCCGGCTGTCCCCGGACGAGGTGGCCCGCTACCTGTTCCGGCGGGTGGTGTCCTGGGGCCGCAGCTCGAATGTTTTCTTGCGCAACGGGGCCCGCCTCTACCTCGACGTGGGCAGCCACCCCGAGTACGCCACCGCCGAATGCGACAGCCTGGTGCAGCTGGTTACCCATGACCGTGCCGGCGAATGGGTGCTCGAGGACCTGCTCGTCGACGCCGAGCAGCGGCTCGCCGACGAGGGCATCGGCGGTGACATCTACCTGTTCAAGAACAACACCGACTCGGCGGGCAACTCCTACGGCTGCCACGAGAACTACCTGATCGTGCGGGCCGGCGAGTTCTCCCGGATTTCCGACGTGTTGCTGCCCTTCCTGGTCACCCGCCAGCTGATCTGCGGGGCCGGCAAGGTGCTGCAGACCCCCAAGGCGGCCACCTTCTGCTTGAGCCAACGTGCCGAGCACATCTGGGAGGGGGTCTCGTCGGCCACCACTCGCAGCCGGCCGATCATCAACACCCGCGACGAACCGCACGCCGACGCCGAGAAGTACCGGCGGCTGCACGTCATCGTCGGCGACTCGAACATGTCCGAGACCACCACCATGCTCAAGGTGGGCACCGCGGCGCTGGTGCTGGAGATGATCGAAGCCGGCGTGGCGTTCCGTGACTTCTCGCTGGACAACCCCATTCGCGCCATCCGAGAGGTCAGCCACGACATCACCGGCCGCCGGCCCGTGCGGCTGGCCGGCGGGCGTCAGGCCAGCGCGCTGGACATCCAGCGCGAGTACTACACACGCGCGGTCGAGCACCTGCAGACCCGGGAGCCCAACGCGCAGATCGAGCAGGTGGTCGACCTGTGGGGCCGTCAGCTCGACGCCGTCGAGAGCCAGGATTTCGCCAAGGTGGACACCGAAATCGACTGGGTGATCAAGCGCAAGCTATTCCAGCGTTACCAGGACCGCTACGACATGGAGCTGTCGGACTCGAAGATCGCCCAGCTCGACCTGGCCTATCACGACATCAAGCGCGGGCGAGGTGTCTTCGATCTGCTGCAGCGCAAGGGGCTGGCGGCGCGCGTCACCACCGACGAGGAAATCGCCGATGCGGTCGACCGTCCGCCGCAGACCACGCGCGCCAGGCTGCGTGGTGAGTTCATCAGCGCCGCGCAGGCCGCGGGCCGTGACTTCACCGTCGACTGGGTACATCTCAAGCTCAACGACCAGGCGCAGCGCACGGTGCTGTGCAAGGACCCGTTCCGGGCGGTCGACGAACGGGTCAAACGGCTGATCGCGAGCATGTAACGAGAGTATGGCGACCGCGAAAGTCGAACGGCTGGTAAACCTCGTCATCGCCCTGTTGTCCACCCGCGGCTACATCACCGCCGAAAAAATCAGGTCCAGCGTGGCGGGTTATACGAACAGTCCCAGCCCCGAGGCGTTCTCCAGGATGTTCGAGCGCGACAAGAACGAGCTGCGTGACCTCGGCATCCCGCTCGAGGTCGGCAGGGTATCCAATCTCGACCCCACCGAGGGCTACCGGATCAACCGCGACGCCTACGCGCTGCCCCCCGTCGAGCTAACCCCGGACGAGGCGGCCGCGGTCGCCGTTGCCACCCAGCTCTGGGAATCGCCGGAATTGATCACCGCCACCCAGGGCGCGCTGCTCAAGCTGCGGGCCGCCGGGGTGGACGTCGATCCTGACGCCCCCGTGGCGATCGCGTCGGCGGCGGGCGTGCCGGGCTTACGCGGTTCCGAGGACGTTCTCGGAATCCTGTTGTCGGCCATCGATTCTCGGCAGGCCGTGCGGTTCCCGCATCGGTCGTCGCGCGCCGAGCCGTATATCACCCGAACCGTCGAACCGTGGGGCGTCGTCACCGAGAGGGGTCGCTGGTATCTCGTCGGCCACGACCGCGACCGCGACGCGACCCGCACCTTCCGGTTGTCGCGGATCGGCGCCGACGTCACGCCCGTCGGCCCGCCCGGGGCGGTCGCCGTGCCCGACGGCGTGGACCTGCGCGCGATAGTGGCCCAGGCGGTCGGCGAGGCGCCGACCGGCGCGCGGGCCACGGTGTGGGTTGCCGAGGGGCGGGCCACCGCCCTGCGTCGCGCCGGCAGGTCCGTCGGCCCCCGGCGACTGGCGGGCCGCGACGGCGAAGTGATCGAGCTCGACATCGGGTCCAGCGACCGGCTGGCGCGGGAGGTCACCGGATATGGAGCCGACGCGATCGTGCTGGCGCCGCAGTCGCTGCGCGAGGATGTGCTGGCCCGGTTGCGCGCACAGGCGGGTCAGGCATGACGCGCGCCGGCGACGATGCAGAGCGCAGCGATGCTGAGGAGCGGCGCAGATGACACCCGTGTCCACCCGCCTGGTGCGGCTGCTCAACATGGTGCCGTACTTCCAGGCCAACCCGCGGATCACCCGCGCGGCGGCGGCCGCCGATCTCGGGGTGTCCACCGAGCAGCTGGAGAAGGACCTCAACCAGCTGTGGATGTGCGGCCTGCCCGGCTACTACCCCGGTGATCTCATCGACTTCGAGTTCTCCGGCGACACCATCGAGGTGACGTTCTCGGCCGGCATCGACCGGCCGCTGAAGCTCACCTCGCCCGAGGCCACCGGCGTGTTGGTGGCGCTGCGGGCGCTCGCGGACATTCCGGGCGTGGTCGATCCGCGGGCGGCGCGCAGCGCGATCGCCAAGATCGCGGCGGCCGCCGGCGCCGTCGGCCACGACAAGGTGGCGGCCGCCGTCCTGAGCGAGCACGCACCCGCCGAGAGCCGGGCGGCGGCGGCGGTGCGCGCCGCCGTGCGGGACAAGCGCGCGCTGACCATCGACTACTACTCCGCGTCGCATGACACGCTCACCACTCGGATCGTCGACCCCATCCGGGTGCTGTTGATCGGCGGCCACAGTTATTTGGAGGCCTGGTCACGCGAGGCCGAAGGGGTACGGCTGTTCCGTTTCGACCGCATTGACGACGCCGCCGAGCTGGACGAGCCGGCCGCGCCGCCGCAGCCGGCTCTGCAGGCGCCGCCGGACACGTCGCTGTTCGACGGCGACCCATCGCTGCCGTCGGCGACGCTGCGGGTGGCACCGTCGGCGTCGTGGATGTTCGAGTACTACCCGATGCGGGAGGTGCGCGGGCTGGCCGACGGCTCCTTCGAGGTGGCCATGACCTACGCCTCCGACGATTGGATGACGCGGCTGCTGCTGGGCTTCGGGTCGGCTGTGCAGGTGCTGGCGCCGGAGTCGCTCGTGCAGCGGGTACGCGCCGCCGCGGCGACGGCTCTGGACGCCTACCAGGCGGCTCCGCTGCGGTAACATCGGGTGGACGTCTGGAGGTAATCAAAGTGGGCAGTCTTAGTCCGTGGCATTGGGCGATCCTCGCCGTCGTGGTGATCGTGTTGTTCGGTGCCAAGAAGCTCCCCGATGCGGCGCGTTCGTTGGGCAAGTCGCTGCGAATCTTCAAGTCCGAGGTCCGTGAAATGCAGAACGAGAGCAAACCGCAACCGTCTGCCCTCGAAACCCCCACGCCGGTGCAATCCCAGCGGGTCGACCCCCCCGCGGCTACCGAGCAGGGTCACACCGAGGCACGGCCGGCCTAGCCGGCATCGCTGTCGCTTCAGTGCGCGCCGCCGCCCTACTCAAACGGCTTAACCCCCGCAACAGACGCAGTCGTGTCAATCCCGACGCGACCATGTCTCTCGTCGATCACCTGACCGAGTTGCGCACCCGGCTGTTGATCTCCCTGGGCGCGATCCTGATCACCACGATTTTCGGGTTCGTGTGGTACTCGCATGCGATCTTCGGGCTGGAGAGCCTGGGTGAGTGGCTGCGCCATCCGTATTGCTCCTTGCCGCAGTCGGCGCGCGCGGACATCAGCGCCGACGGGCAATGCCGGCTGCTGGCCACCGCGCCGTTCGACCAATTCATGTTGCGGCTCAAGGTCGGGATGGCGGCCGGGATCGTGCTCGCCTGTCCGGTGTGGTTCTACGAGCTGTGGGCGTTCATCACGCCGGGGCTCTACAAGAAGGAGCGCCGATTCGCGGTGGCGTTCGTGATTCCGGCGGCCGTGCTGTTCGTGGCCGGTGCCGTGCTGGCGTATCTGGTGCTGTCCAAGGCGCTGGGCTTCTTGCTGACCGTGGGCAGTGACGTGCAGGTGACCGCGCTGTCCGGCGACCGGTATTTCGGCTTCCTAGTCAATCTGCTGGTGGTCTTCGGGGTCAGCTTCGAGTTTCCCCTGTTGATTGTCATGCTCAACATGGCGGGCCTGCTGACCTATCAGCGGCTGAAGTCCTGGCGGCGCGGCTTGATCTTCGCGATGTTCGTGTTCGCGGCGGTATTCACGCCCGGATCCGACCCGTTTTCCATGACCGCGCTCGGGGTGGCGCTAACCGTGCTGCTCGAGTTGGCCATTCAGGTCGCGCGGCTGCACGACAAGCGAATCGCCAAGCGCGAGGCCATGATCCCCGATGATGAAGCGTCTGTCATCGAACCGCCGTCGCCGATCGACGTGACATGAGTCCGGCGTGAGCGACCTGGCCGAGCTGGCCCGGTTCACCGCCGAGCTGCCGTTCTCGCTCGACGATTTCCAGCAGCGGGCCTGCGCCGCCCTCGAACGCGGCCACGGCGCGCTGGTCTGCGCACCGACCGGCGCCGGCAAGACGGTGGTCGGCGAGTTCGCCGTGCACCTGGCGCTGGCGGCCGGCGGAAAATGCTTCTACACAACGCCGCTCAAGGCCCTGAGCAACCAGAAACACACGGACCTGACGGCACGCTACGGCCGCGACCGGATCGGGCTGCTGACCGGTGACCTGTCGGTCAACGGCGATGCGCCCGTGGTGGTGATGACCACCGAAGTCCTGCGCAACATGCTTTATGCCGATTCGCCTGCGCTACAAGGACTTTCCTATGTGGTGATGGACGAGGTGCATTTCCTCGCAGACCGCATGCGGGGTCCGGTGTGGGAGGAGGTCATCCTGCACCTGCCCGACGAGGTCCGCGTGGTCAGCCTGTCGGCGACGGTGAGCAACGCCGAGGAGTTCGGCGGCTGGATCCAGACCGTGCGCGGCGACACCACCGTGGTGGTCGACGAGCACCGGCCGGTGCCGCTGTGGCAACACGTCATGGTGGGCAAGCGCCTGTTCGACCTGTTCGACTACGACCGCGACGACCATCACGTCAACCCCGACCTGTTGCGTCATATCGCGCATCGCCGCGAGGCCGACCGGATGTCGGACTGGCAGCCGCGCCGTGGCCGGCCGGGTCGCCCGCGCTTCTACCGGCCACCGTCACGGCCGGATGTGATCGCGACGCTGGACCGCGAGGCGCTGCTGCCGGCGATCACGTTCGTGTTCTCCCGGGCCGGCTGTGACGCCGCCGTCCAGCAATGCCTGCGGTCGCCGCTGCGGCTGACCACCGAGCAGGAGCGCGCGCAGATCGCGGAGGTGATCGAGCACCACTGCGGCGACCTCGCGGACACCGACCTGGCGGTGTGCGGCTACTACGAGTGGCGCGAGGGGCTGATGCGTGGGCTGGCGGCCCACCACGCCGGGATGCTGCCGGCGTTCCGCCACACGGTGGAGGAGCTGTTCGCCGCCGGCATGGTCAAGGCGGTGTTCGCCACCGAAACCTTGGCGCTCGGCATCAACATGCCCGCCCGCACCGTGGTCCTCGAGCGGTTGGTGAAGTTCAACGGGGAGCAGCACCTGCCGTTGACGCCGGGGGAGTACACGCAGCTGACCGGCCGCGCCGGCCGGCGCGGTATCGATGTCGAGGGCCACGCGGTGGTGATCTGGCATCCCGACATCGACCCCACCGAGGTGGCCGGATTGGCCTCCACCCGTACCTTCCCGCTGCGCAGCTCGTTTGCCCCGTCGTACAACATGACGATCAACCTGGTCCACCAGCTGGGTCCCGAGCAGGCGCACCGGCTGCTCGAGCAGTCGTTCGCCCAGTATCAGGCCGACGGATCCGTCGTCGGTCTGGTCCGCAGTATCGAACGCGGCAAAGCGATGCTCGACGAGATCGCCGCCGAGCTGGGCGGCCCGGATGCGCCGATCATCGCGTACACCCGGCTGCGCGCGCAGCTGTCGGAATTGGAGCGCGCGCAGGCCCGCGCGTCTCGGCTGCAGCGACGCCAGGCCGCCAGCGACGCGCTGGCCGCGCTGCGCCGCGGCGACATCATCACGATCACCCACGGCCGCCGCGGCGGGCTGGCGGTGGTCCTCGAGTCCGCCCGCGACAGCTCGGACCCGCGGCCCTTGGTGCTGACCGAACACCGATGGGCGGGGCGGATTTCGTCGGCCGACTATTCGGGCGCGCAGGAGCCGGTCGGGTCGATGACGTTGCCCAAGCGGGTCGAACACCGCCAGCCGCGCGTCCGGCGCGACCTGGCCTCGGCGCTCCGGTCGGCGGCCGCCGGGCTGGCGGTTCCGGCCGCCCGTCGCACCCGGGAGCGCGCGGGCGGGTCTGGCGACCAGGAGCTGGCGTCGTTGCGGGCGCAATTGCGCCGGCATCCCGCGCATGACGCCCCCGGTGTCGAGGACCAGATCCGCCAGGCCGAGCGGTACCTGCGAATCGAGCGGGACAACGCGCAGCTGGAGCGCAAGGTGGCGGCCGCCACCAACTCGTTGGCCCGGACGTTCGACCGCATCGTCGGGCTGCTCACCGAGCGCGGATTCATCGAGGGCCCGGCCAGCGATCCCCGGGTCACCGACGACGGCCGGCTATTGGCCCGCATCTACAGCGAAAGCGACCTGTTGGTCGCCGAGTGCCTGCGCACCGGCGCATGGGCGGGTTTGAAGCCGGCGGAGTTGGCGGCGGTGGTCTCGGCGGTGCTCTACGAGTCGCGCGGCGGCGACGGGCCGGGTGGCCCCTACGGGGCCGCGGCGCCCACGCCTCGCCTGCGGCACGCGCTGCACCAGACGGCGCGGCTGTCCACGGCGTTGCGCGCCGACGAGCAGGCGCACCGGATCGCGCAGAGTCGTGAACCCGACGACGGCTTTGTCACCGTCATCTACCGCTGGGCCCGCACCGGAGACCTGGCCGCGGCGTTGGCGGCCGCCGATAACGGGTCACCGTTGTCGGCGGGCGATTTCGTGCGCTGGTGCCGTCAGGTGCTCGACCTGCTCGACCAGGTTCGCAACGCGGCCCGCGAGCCCGAGCTGCGGGCCACCGCAAAGCGCGCGATCAACGATGTTCGGCGCGGCGTCGTCGCAGTTGACGCCGGGTAGGCTGGGCCAGGGCTAGGGTTACAGCATCAAAAGGGGACTGAGGAGAAACGATGAGCGGACCACAGGGATCGGACCCGAACCAATCGTGGCAACCGCCCGGCCAGGGTGGCGATCATTCCTCGGAGCCGACCATGGCGGCGGGATCGCCATGGCAGCAGCAGCCGACCCAGGAGGGCACGTGGCAGGCCCCGGCATACCCGCCGCCCTACCAACAGCCGGCCGAGCCGGCGTATCCGCAGCAATACCCGTCGCCGCCGCCCGGCTACGGGCAGGACTTCGGTTCGCAGGCCACCCAGTTCGGGCCGCCACCGCAGTTCGGGCAATCCGCACAATACGGCCAGTACCCGCAGCAGCCTGGCCAATACGGCCAACCTGCGCAGTACGGCCAGCCCGGCCAGTACGGTCAGCCCGGCCAGTACGGTCAGTACGCGCCCTACGACCAAGCGGCCAAGGGCTCGAAGCGCTCACTGGCTGTGATCGGCGGCGTGATCGGCGGGATCGTCCTGCTCCTCATCATCGGCGTGCTGGTCGTGGGTTTTTGGCAGCCAGGGTTTTTCGTGACCACCAAGCTGGACGTCAACAAGGCGCAGGCCGGCGTGCAGCAGATCCTCACCGACGAGACCAACGGCTACGGCGCCAAGAACGTCAAAGACGTCAAGTGCAACGGCGGCGCCGACCCCACCGTCAAGAAGGGCGCCACGTTCGAATGCACCGTTAGCATCGACGGCGCCTCCAAGCACGTAACGGTGACGTTCCAGGACAACAAGGGCACCTACGAGGTCGGCCGGCCGCAATAGGGGTTATTACGGCAGCGCGTCGAGCGACTTCTGTAGGCGGGTGATCGATGATCCGACACCGAATGCGGCCGCCAGCTCGGCGGTGCGCGCCGGGTCGGCGGCGACCAGCGGCAACCGGTCGGTGGCCGTCGACAGGGTGACCGGCGCGTCGGTCGCTACCCGCACCACTGGGCCCGCGGCCTCGATGTAGGCAAGCGCGGCCAGTAGTTTCGACCGCAGACCCTTGGCCATCGTCGACTTGGGGTCACGGGCGGCGGCCAGGATCCGATCCAGCGAGCCGTGTTGGGCCAGCAGGGTGGCCGCCGTCTTCTCGCCGACGCCGGGCACACCGGGCAGGCCGTCGGACGGGTCGCCGCGCAACAACGCAAGTTCGGCATAGGCGGGGCCGGCCCGGTCCACCGGCACTCCGTAGTGCTCGGCGACGTCGGCGGGCCCGAACAGGGTGGCTTTGGACAGTCCGCGACCCAGGTAGAGGACCCGAACGGGCACGGGATCGTCGGCGACGACCTGCAGCAGGTCGCGGTCGCCGCTGACGACGATCACCGGGTCGCGGCGCTCGCGCGCGGCCAGCGTGCCCAGCACATCGTCGGCCTCGAAACCCGGCGCGCCCGCCGTCGGGATCCCGAACGCGTCCAGCAGGCCCATGATCATGTCGACCTGGGGCGTCAGCTCGTCGGGCACTTCCTCGATGTCGGGCTGGCCATTCGGTCCCGTCTCGGCGACCCGATGCGCCTTGTACGACGGGACCCGATCCACCCGGAATTGCGGGCGCCAATCCAGGTCCAGGCACACCGCCAGCCGGCTGGGCTTTTGTTGGGTGATCACCACCGCCATCGAGTCGATGAATCCGCGAACGGCGTTGACGGGCCGGCCGTCCGGAGACGTGATCGACGACGGCACCCCGAAGTACGAGCGAAACCACATGCTGGCGCCGTCGAGCAACACTAGTGGGGCGCCACTCATCGAGCTTGGCGGAGCGGGCATGCGGGCTATCCTGCCAGCCATGGCTTCTCGCCGATTCAACACCGAGGTGTATGCCCGCCGGTTGGCCGCGGCGAGGGCCGCGACCGCCGAGAGCGGCCTCACCGGTCTGGTGATCACCCCGGGCTACGACCTGCGTTACCTCATCGGCTCGCGCGCGCAGACGTTCGAGCGACTCACCGCGCTGGTCTTGCCGGCCTCCGGCGATCCGACGGTCGTGGTGCCGCGGCTGGAGCTGGCTTCGCTCAAGGAGTCCGCCGTTGCGGAACTGGGTCTACAGGTGCGGAACTGGGTCGACGGCGACGATCCGTACCGGTTGGTGACGATCGCTTTGGGCGGCTCGCCCGCCGCGACCGCCGTCACCGATTCGATACCGGCGCTGCACCTGTTGCCGCTGGCCATCACGCTCGGAGTGCTGCCGGTGCTGGCGACCAATGTGCTAAGTGAGCTCCGAATGATCAAGGAGGAGGGCGAGATTGAT
This sequence comes from Mycobacterium lacus, assembly GCF_010731535.1. NCBI lineage: Bacteria > Bacillati > Actinomycetota > Actinomycetes > Mycobacteriales > Mycobacteriaceae > Mycobacterium > Mycobacterium lacus. The sequence continues at coordinate 2,221,684 of NZ_AP022581.1, read as the reverse complement.
GCGCTGCGCAAGGCCGGTGCGGCCATCGACCGGGTTCACGCCCGGGTGCCGGAATTGTTGATCCCGGGCCGCACCGAGGCCGAGGTCGCCGCCGACATTGCCGAAGCGATTGTCGCCGAAGGGCATTCGGAGGTGGCGTTCGTCATCGTCGGCTCCGGCCCGCACGGGGCCGACCCGCACCACGGATATTCGGATCGACGGCTGGCGGTCGGCGACGTTGTCGTCGTCGACATCGGAGGTACTTATGAGCCCGGATACCACTCCGACTCGACGCGCACCTACAGCATCGGCGAGCCTGATTCTGATGTGGCGCAACGGTATTCGATATTGCAACGGGCCCAGCGCGCGGCGTTTGACGCGGTTCGTCCCGGTGTGGTTGCCTCGGAGGTCGACGCCGCGGCCCGCGATGTGCTGGCCGAGGCCGGACTCTCCGAGCATTTCGTGCACCGCACCGGGCACGGCATCGGGCTGTCCGTGCACGAAGAGCCCTACATCGTCGCCGGCAATCAGCTGCCGCTGGCCGCGGGCATGGCATTTTCCATCGAGCCCGGCATCTACTTCCCGGGCCGCTGGGGTGCCCGCATCGAGGACATCGTGATCGTGACCGAGGATGGCGCGGTCTCGCTCAACAACCGGCCGCGCGAGTTGGTCGTGGTGCCGGGTTGATGTGAGCGCGGGTGGCCGTCTTCATGGCGTGACTAGTTCGTTGGTGATGTCGGTGCTGTTGGTCTTGCCGTCATTGCGGTGGTTCGTCGTGTTGCGGCATTGGCCATACAGGTTGATTTGTCCGTAACTGTGGTCGGACGGTACGAAACTCATGTTCGCGGTTACGCCGTTCTTATGCAGGGTTGTGCCGTGGAAGTGCTGACCCGGTGGGGCGCCGTCGTTCCAGCCGTGTGACCGCATCGCAGCCCGAACCTGCTGAAAGTACGCGTCGGGTTCGCCGTGCAAGAGGAAGCTCATCGAGACCCAGCCCATATAGGGCGGATCGCCTTGGTCGTTGCAGGAGGCGAACGAGAATCCCCCGCTAACACCCTGCAGGTCGGCGGCGGCGACGATTTGTTTGGCCGGCTCGATCACCTGGGCCATGGTTTGATCGTCGGTGAGCGGGTGGGCGGAGTCGTCCCATGGATTAGAGGAACCCGCGGAATGTGGTTTGGGCATCACCAGCGCACATCCTCCTAACAACATGGCGACGACGGCTGCCGCGGCCAGCAGTGCTTGCCGTGACACGAAGTGCCGTCGGTCAGTGGTGGTGTTGGTCATCGAAAACATGATCGTCGGTGATAGATCCCGGGGGGCGACCCCACTCCGGGTCGACGCTGGCCGGCGTGCCCGGGATATCGACGCTGACCGAACCCAGGCCCGGAATGTTGATCTCCACGCTTGGCTGATGACGAGGTTGGGCCAACATGCCGTCGGATGCCAGCGTGTCGCCGTGGCCCGAGGCGATGTCGGCCATGCTGTGCAAGGCCTCGCTGCCGGGATGGTAGTAATGCGAATGGTCGTGGGGGTTAATGGCGTCGGAGCCGGGTACTTCGGCGCGAAACCGCACCGATCCGAATCCGTCGCCGGCAGGGTCGGTGCCCAGGCCGGCGGTTAAACCGAGCAGCTGACCGCCAATGTTGTCCCTGTTCACATAGTTGCTGAGGCCATCCAGCTGCCCGAGCATGCCGATTGGGTCGGTGGAGGCGTCTCCCACGTACACGCGGCCGCCGTCCAGGTGAAAGCTGGCGGCGCTGCGGGCCAGGTCGGTTCCGGGGCAGCCCAAGAGCACAGCGTCGTTGGCGTGCATGCCGCCCAGGGCGAAAGCGTCGGCCACCGTGGTCGAGCCGTAGGAGTGGCCCAGCACGGTGACATGCCGGCCGTCGCCGAGGTGTGTTGCCCACAAACCGTTGACGTCCTGCGCCAGTGCCGCACCGCCGGTTCGGGCCAGCATTGGGGTGGCGATCCGTGGATCGGTGAAGTCGTTGGGGGCGTCATAGCCCATCCAGGCGATCACCGCCGTGGGGTTTTTCGGGTCGGCGGCATTGGCTTGACCGTAGAGGTTGAGCGCGTCGTTGTGGCCGTCGTGCAGCCAGCCGCCTTTCACGCTGCTGCTGGTGCCGGGCACGATCACGGCGGTGCTTTTCGCGGTGTCCGGGTTCCCGATGGCGATCGCGGCGCGCCCCTTACCGCCGAACGCCAGCGGGTCGTAGGCGAACAGGTACACCGGGTTGGGGTGGAGGGAATCGTTACCCACGTCGTGGTCGAGGCCCTGCTTGGTCTGATCGGCGTTCCGATAGCGGGTGATGTCGGTGGCTGACAGGCCATACTTCGCCGGATTACCCACCACGTCGTCTGCCGACACGCCGTATCGGCTGGCGATGTCGCGGAGCCGAGTGAGGTCCTGGGTCATCACCGCGATATTGGCATCGCTGCGCGCGCTGACTGGAACGCCGTTGAGGTTGCCGATCTGCTCGGGTTGCTCGGCGAGCAGACGTTGCCGCTCCTCGGGTGTCAGCGACGTCCACCACTTGTGCACGTCCTCTGCGCTGGTGCCTGATGGCGGAATCTGAATCGGTTCTTCAGGTTTCAGCGGCGATTCCGGGGCGTCCAAGCCTTGGATAGCCGCCGGGTCGTACCCGTCGGTGCGCAGCGTGGTCAGTGATCTCTCCAAGTAATCCGAGTAGCCGTTGCGTATTGACTCAAGCTGGCCCAGAGTGGATTTGGTGTCGTCAATAGCGTCCTGTTCAAGAGTGGAGATCAGCGCATCAAGCTCGGATCTCTCGGCCGCGGTGAGGCGTGCGTCTTTCTCCAGTTCCAGCGCTTGACCGATTTCGTTGTCGAGCTGTTGCAACCGAGCCGCTAGGGTCGCGATCTGCCCGCCTGCGGTGCGTTGCGCCTCGGCCAGGGCGGCCGCGATGTTTTCCAAGTCGACCCCGATCTTGGGTAATTGTAAGGACTGCGCACCCAGTGACTTGGTCACCCGCTGCACCTCGGCGGAGTCGTTGATCGGATGGTCGCCACTCTCTCGATTCCAGGCTGCCTCAAAGCGGCGCCGGGCTTGATCGAAGGCGGCGTCGGCCTCGGCGGTGCATCGGCCTGCAGCGTGAAAGGCCTCCGCTAGATCGGAAATCTGCGCTGGGCGACCAGCTTGCAGGCTTTGATTGATCGCCCAGGGATCACCGCCTGCCTCGGCGATCAGCAGCGGGATGCCTATGTAACGCAGCTGCATCACACCACCCGCAGTCCGATGGCGTTGCCGTCATCCATGTCGGTGAACACCATGGCAGCCCGGTGCCCACTGCGTCCGGCTTCGGTCAGCGCCTCCTGGCGGGCGCGCAAGGTTCTCACATGTCGGGCGTGCGCCGCGCTGACCGCGTCGTGAAACGTCTCGACGGCGGGAAAGTCACTGAACACCGCCGTTGCCCCCGAGTGCAGCAAACCAGCGTCGCACCACGGAATTGCCGATCGACACGACAGGCGGGCAGCTGTCGATGCGTTAGGACAAAGACAGTGAGCAGAACGCGCGGTTATCTCGCGGGCCCTCATCCCGCCTGCAGCTGGTCGGTGACGTCGTACCATTTGCCGTCGTGGCGGTGTTCGCCCATGTTGCGGCACTCGCCGAAAAGGTCGACTGAGCCGTCTTTGTACATGCCGCCGCTTTTGCCGATGATCGCCATGACGCCATCTTTGTGGATGACCGTTCCGAACAGGTGCTTGCCCGTTGGTGGGCCGGCGGACCAGCCGTGAGTGACCATCGTTTTGGCGATTTGTTCAAAGTAGGTGTCGTGGTCGACACCGGCGGGTACGTCGAACGACATGTCAACTCGGCCCCGGAAGGGTGGGTCACCCTGGTCGTTGCAGGATTCCCAGCCGAAGACCCCTGAGACATCTGGTAGGCCAGCGACTTTCGCGATCTGCTTGGCCGGGTCGATCACTTGGGCCCTGGTTTGCTCGTCGGAGAGCGGATGAGCGGGATGATCCCGGTCATCGGCAAAAGGAAACATCGGTGAACAACCTCCTAAGACGAAGACGACGGCGGCCAGCGTGGCGGTGATTTGCCGGACTTTCATCCCGCACGCAACTGGTCTTCGATGCTGAATCCGTTGCTGTCATGGCGGTGGTTGTTCATGTTGCGGCACTCGCCGAACAGCTGGACAGCCCCATCTGCGCCGAGAAAGGGACTTATGCCGATGTCCGCCCAGACGCCCTCTTTGCGGATCACGGTACCGAACAGGTGCTTCCCTGAAGGCGCACCCGCTGACCAGCCGTGGGCGACCATCGTTTTGGCGATCTGCTCGTAATAGGCATTGTGGTCTATACCTGCGGGCACGTTGAATGTCATGTCCACTCGGCCTCGGTAGGGCGGGTCGCCTTGGTCGTTGCAGGATTCCCAGCTGAAGCCCCCTGAGACATCTTGTAGGCCAGCGACTCTCGCGATTTGCTTGGCGGGGTCGATCACCTGGGCCATGGCTTGTTCGTCGGAGAGCGGATGAGCGGGACGATCCCGGTCATGGGCAAAAGGGAACATCGGCGAACAACCTCCTAAGACGAAGACGAGGGTGGCCAGCGTGGCGATAACCAGTGGCAGCGGGCGACGCGAGAAGAAGCTATTTGAAATCATGGTTATTGGTGACAGCATTTCCCGGCCGGTCCCATTCCGGGTCGACGGTGACTGGTGTGCGGATCGCGACATGCGGTAGCGGAATCGTTCCAAAGGGAGTGTGCACCTCGGTTGGAGTGGAGATCCGTTCGTCGGCTCGGTGGGGGGCCAGCATACCTTCTGGTGCCAAGTTGTCGCCGCGGCCGACGGCTATTTGGGTCATGTTGTGCAGCGCCTCGCTGCCCATGTCGTAGTAGTGCGAATGATCGTTGAACCAGGGGACAACGTTGTGCGAGCCCGCCACTTCGGCGCGGAACCGCACCGACCCAAAGCCGTCATGAGCCGGGTCGGCGCCGAGTCCCGCCAACGGCCCGAGCGGGCTCCCGATACCGTCGTTGACCGCGTTGGGCACACCGTTGCCTGTTTCGCCGATCCAGCTGATCGCGTCGGTGGAGGCCGCACCGACATAAAGCCTTCCGCCGTTGAGGTGAAAGTCGGCGGCGCTGCGCGCCAAATCGGTTCCGGGACAGCCGATCAGCACGGCATCGTTGGCTCGCATGCGGCTGTTGGCGAACGCGTCGGCGACCGTCGTCGAGCCGTAGGAATGCCCGATGACGGTCACATGTGAAGGGATAGCGCCATCATGGGTAACTGCCAGGCCGTTGACATCTGCCGCGAGTAGCGCGCCTCCCTGGCGTGCCATCCAGGGGGTGCCGACCTGTTGCAGCGTCGACGGGTCGGTGGCGGCGCGATCCGGATGCTGAAAGTCGAACTCGGGCGCGTCGTAGCCCATCCACGCGATCACCGCCGTGGCCTGGCCTGGATCGGCTTTCGACGACTGGTCGTAGAGGTTGATGGCGTCGTTGTGCCCGTCGGACAGCCAGCCGCCCTTCACGCTGCTGTTGGTGCCCGGCACGATGACCGCGGTGTTGTGCGCGCGATCCGGGTTTCCGATCGCGATCGCGGCCCTGCCCTTGCCGTTGAACGCCAGCGGATCGTATGCCCACAGCATGACGGGCCGCGGGCGACTTGCGTTGGTTCCGCGACCGTGGTCGAGGCCCGCTTTGGTTTGCTTGGCGTTGGTGTAGCGGGTGATGTCGGTGACCGAAAGCCCGTATTTCGCAAGATTATTGACCACATCGGCCTCGGACACCCCGCGCTGGCGTGCGACGTCGAGGACACGATTGAGGTCGTCGGTCATCACCGCCTGGTTGACCGTGTCGCGTATCTCAGCAGGAATGCCGTTGAGGTTGCCCAATTCCGGCGGGTGTTGATCGGCCAGCAAGCGCTTTTGCTCGTCGCTGAGCGAATCCCACCACCGTTTGACTTGCTCGGGGCTGGTATCGGGCGGCGGGATCAAAAGCTCATCCACACTTCGTATCTCGGCCGGGTCGGCTCCGTCGGTTCGCAGGTTGGCTAGGCCGTTCTGCAACATCGCCGAATAGCCGTCGCGAATGTGCTTGACCTGAGCCAGGACTGCTCTGGTCGCAGCAACCGCTTCCTCGCACAGAGCGTCGGCGCATTCGTTGTCGTCTTCGGCAAGCGCTTCGCCGATCTCGTCGTCAATAGCTTCCAGGTCGTGCTCGAGCGCTGAGATGTACCAGCCGGCAGATCGTTGCGCTTCGGCCAGGGCGGCCGCGATGTTTTCCAGGTCGACGGCGATCTTCGGCAGTTGTGCCGCCTGTAGGTTCAGCGACTTGGTCACGCGCTGCACCTCGGCGGAGTCGTTGATCGGATGCTCGCCGTTCTCCCGATTCCAGGCCCACTCAAAACGCTGAAGCGCCTGCTTGAACGCGGTGTCGGCCTCCGCCGTGAAGGCACCCGCATCGTGAAACGCTTGCGCGAGATCGGAAATCTGCGCCGGCCGCCCGCTTTGCAACGTGGCATTGACCTGCCACGGATCGCCGCCGGCCTCGGCGATCAGCAGCGGAATGCTTATGTGGCGCAGTTGCATCGCACCGCCCGCGCTTCTCCGCGTCGCGCTTGTCCGCCTCTTTGAACGATGCCGCAGCAGTGTGGCGCGGCCTCGAAGTCGCCGAATATCCCTGGCATCGGCGCAGTCTGCGTCAGATGAAAGGCGTCCGCGTCAGTATCGACGAACATCGCTGACCCTTCCCGCCATCAAGCTTCGGCAAAGGCTAACTTGAGCGAGGTTCCCGGTCAATTCAGTCGAAGCCACCGCTCGCCTGCGGGCGGCCAGGGTGGCACATGCGGTGTCTACCTGTCTGTAAGCAGCATTAGCAACGCGTGCAGCGCATCGGTCGCGGCCCGTTGTACCGCGTCGCGCTGGGCATCGACACCCAGTTCGTCGCCGCGAATCTGGGCAACCACCGCCGCGGCCATTGCCCGCCGCTGCGCTCGCGCGTAGGCCTGCTCGATACCTGCGGTGGCACCTGCCTCCAGCAACACGTTCTCCACATCGACGAGCAGCGTGCGCGCGTCGCGCATGTCGCAATCGGCGCCGGTGACCCTGCGGCGCGCCTGCCACAGCCCAGCCAGGCGCCCGTAGACCGACTCACGGGCGCCGCGCACACCCTGATGCAGCGGGCCGTAGGTGAGGTCGTCCCCGTGTTGGGGATCCAGCAAGTACCGCACGGGTTCAGCGGCCGCGACGACGTCGGTTGACACGTCGCCCTGCAGCCGCGCAAATCACATCGAACGCCGCGGACGGCTGGTCACTCACCGCCGTCGGCGTTCTCGTCTGCGACGGTGCGGCCATATTCTTTGGCGTCGGGCAGCAGGATGCGCCTGCGGACCACCGGCTTGCCCTCCGCGGGTGTTGTGACCGGCGCACTCGGGGGCACGGTCAGGCGGCCCTTGACCGGCTGGCCGTTAGGGACGGCGGGTGCGGTGATGCGCTTCTCGGCCGGCTTATCCTTGCTGCCTTCGCCTGTAGCGCCCATCGCGCCCGGCGGCACCATCGGCATACCGGCCATGCCGGTCGGCCCCGCCGCGGGCGGTGTGCCACCGCTCGGTGGCGCCGTCACCGACTTGCCCGGCGCCCCGGCGGGAGTCGTCGGCGGCGACGACGTCGGCACGGGTGGCGGGCCGAGATAGCCTGTCGGGGTGGTGCCGCCGCCCCCGCCGCCGGCGCCGACGCGACCACCACCGCCACCGCCGGCGCCAACACCGGGTTCGCCCTCGATACTGCCGACGAGCCGCGCCCCGTCGGCGGCCTCCAGTCCTGCAGCGCCGTGGGCCTGCTGGAACGCGCTCATCAGCGGCTGCATGGCGCCCTGCCCCGCCTGCATGGCCTGTTGCGGAAGCTGCGTCAGCGGGCCCATGACGCCACCAAGCGCGCCGCTGATCGCACCGCCGATGCCCGACGCCATCTGCGGGATCATCTGCGCCATCCCCTGCGCGCCCACCCCCTGCATCTGCTGCGCCGCATCGGCCTCGTTCGCCGGGAACTTGCGCGCGGCGTCGGCCGCATGAGCCCGACGATCGGCGTCATCGGCCGCGATGTCGGCGTTGGTGTCGGCGAGATCGGCGTTAGTGGCCCCGCCAAATGCCGACATCAAGCCGTCGATTGGCGAGCGGGATGAATGGGTCCCGGTGCCAGCGGCGCCGGTGGCGGCTTGCCGGCGGCCGCCCCATAGTCCTCGGGAAACGCCTGGATTGTCATGCGGATCTCCTCGTTGATGTGGCGGTGATTGCCCAGGCGAGGTGATAGTTCGCCCCCGTTTGGTCGCCTTCGATTAACGCGTTGATCGCGGCCAACAGCATCCAGTCGGCTACCGCGGCGAGGTCATGGTTTGGGTAGGCCGCCAGCACCGCGTGTTGCATTTCGGTTGCTCTGTCGCGCAGTAGCTCGGCCTCGTTGTCCGGCACTCCGTAATTGCGCGTCGCGGCCACCGCGACCGCTTGGGCGATGCGGGGTAATCCGTCGCGGCGGCGCACGGAGTCGGCCAGTGTGGGTCCGAGTTCGTCGATCTTGGGCAGGGTGCGGGCGGTGCGGTCGCCGGTCAGGGTGGGTGTGTCTGGTTCGGGTTCGCCGAGGTAGCCGTGGGGTTGGTGGGCCGCGGCGATTGCGACGGCGCCCAGCAGGTCGACGACGTTGGCGTCGGCGCGCCGGGTGGCCGGCTCGAGTAGCGTCACGTGGGCGGGCAGCCGAACATGCGGGGGTATCCAGCCGCCGGCCAGGTCGGTGACCAGCAGCGTGGTCCGGTTGTCCTCGCGCAGCCCGGCCGCCCACGCTAAGCCCGGTTCTTGGCGGGCTACCGCGTCGACGATGCGCCGCAGGCGTTGCTGCTCGGCGGTTCGGCTGGCGGTGTCGCCGGCGGTGGCTCCGGCCGTGGCCGCGGCGGTGGCTCCGGCGATTGGCGGGGCGCCGCTGGGGGGTTGACCCGGGGTGGTGGCTTGCGCGTCGGATTTGACGACGGGCGACATCACCGAACCCCCGGCTGCAGGCGACGAGGGCGCTACCGCGGCCCCCGAGACCGGACCGGCCGGGACCGACGGGGCTGCGGGTGGGGTGACGACCGGTGGGCGCAGGTCGGAGCCGTAGGCCGGCAGCGGTCCCGCCGACGGGCTTCCGGCCAGTGGCGGAGCCGAACTAGCCGCCGGGCCGGCGGCCATCACGGGCGCTACCGGGGTCATGCCGCTATCCGTGGGTGATGGCGCCACCGGCGCCGGGCTTGCAGCCGCCGGGCCGGCGTCTTGCCAATGCGGCAGCGCGGCCGTCGTGGCCGGGACTGTCGGGGTGGCCATCACCGGCGATGTCGCCGGCGGCGCGGCCGACGACAGGGGTTCGGAGGCCGCGTGCATCGCGCCCTCCGACAACGACTGCGCACCGGCGGCCGCCGGCGCGCCGGTCATCATGCCGGTGGTGAACGACTGGCCCAACGACTGCGGTGAGAGCGGTGCGGAAGACGCCGCCGCCGGCGGCACAGCGGCCGGCAACGACGGGCCGCTAATGCCAACCGCGGTTGGCGCACCTGGTGGTGACGGTGGCGTGACGGTACCGGGTGATGGTGGGGCGGGTGATGCTGGCTGGCTACTGCCGAACGCCGATGCTGTCGATGACCTCGGTGTGCCGCCACCTGGCACCGATGCACCCGGTGCCGGCTGACCACTGCCGAAGGCCGACGGTGCCGATGACCTCGGCGCGCCGCCACCTGGCACCGATGCACCCGGTGCCGGTTGATCACTACCGAATGCTGACGCTTCTGGTGGAGAATCCGCTGGCGGCGAACGCAAGTCGTCTGCGGTGAGTGGGCGCGGCCGCGGGGGACTGTCGAGGTTCACACCGTGGAGCCAGGTGCGGGCGTCACCGCCGATGGTCTCGTCGAGCACTCGCTGTGTCGCGTCAATGATGTTCGACATTGCAGTTGCTCCGGCATGGGCGGCCATGGCGTTGGATTCCTCGATAACCAGGTTCACGGCCGCAACTTTCGCCTCTATCGATCCTTTGCCAGCAAGGATCTGGTCGATCTGCTGATTACCGGACTGTGCGATCTCGGTCAGTCCATCACGCAAATGATTCACTGCATCCGCGACTCGATCGCTTTGGTCACTTTTGACCTCGCACTGGCGCACGATGGTGGCCAGACGCTGCTCGCCACGCCAATACCGCTCGATCAAATCGTCGGCCGTGCGTCCCCGATTGCGGGACAACTGTGACCGTTCGTTCTGTAGGTCGGTCGCCTCGTGGCGTTTGAGCTCTGCTGCCTCGCGCCAATACGTGACCGCGGCGGTCGGCGCGTCGGGCCGTGCGGGCCACCACGCGCCGACCAAGAGCGCCGACCACTTGCCCGGCGGCAGGTCAGCCGCCACCGCACACGGCCTTCATTCGCGCGTCCTTAGCGTTGACGTCATCAACCATCGCCTGCCACTTCGGATCGTCCCGGTGCAGAAAGCTAGCCGTCGCGCTGGCGCTGGTGAACGCCTCAGCCAGTGTCATCGCGGCGGCACGCTCGGCGGGCGCTAGCGCCGGGGTCGCACTCACTGCTTGCTCAAGCATCACTGCCCCATTCACAGTGGCGACCCCTGCGAGCGCCCTGTCACCACCATGGGTGTCGATTTGGACCGAGCGCGCCGCTAGCTTGTAGACGTCACACAACTTCTGATGCGCGGCAGCGGTTTCCGCAGCGGTGTACGTGGGTGCGGCCGTCGTTCCCGGGACCGCCGCTGGCCCGCTGGTCGTAGGGCGTGTCAATGCCACGATCAAAGCTGCGGCGCCCAGCACAACGGCCACTATGGCGAGGCCGGCCACACCCACGAGTGGCCAGGTGCGTGAGCGCGCTGGGTGTGTGGGATAGGTCGGTGTCCACTGGCCTGTGGTGGGTGGGGGAGTACTCGTCATCCGACTAAGGCTATTCGCGCCGCTGTTTTTGCGCACTCCAGTGCCTATCGGCAGCGCGTGCGGTGATCCGGTCCGCAACCGCGGCAAAGTCATGACTTAAGAGGCCGCCAGCACCGCGTGTTGCATTTCGGTTGCTCTGTCGCGCAGTAGCTCGGCCTCGTTGTCCGGCACTCCGTAATTGCGCGTCGCGGCCACCGCGACCGCTTGGGCGATGCGGGGTAATCCGTCGCGGCGGCGCACGGAGTCGGCCAGTGTGGGTCCGAGTTCGTCGATCTTGGGCAGGGTGCGGGCGGTGCGGTCGCCGGTCAGGGTGGGTGTGTCTGGTTCGGGTTCGCCGAGGTAGCCGTGGGGTTGGTGGGCCGCGGCGATTGCGACGGCGCCCAGCAGGTCGACGACGTTGGCGTCGGCGCGCCGGGTGGCCGGCTCGAGTAGCGTCACGTGGGCGGGCAGCCGAATGTGCGGGGGTATCCAGCCGCCGGCCAGGTCGGTGACCAGCAGCGTGGTCCGGTTGTCCTCGCGCAGCCCGGCCGCCCACGCTAAGCCCGGTTCTTGGCGGGCTACCGCGTCGACGATGCGCCGCAGGCGTTGCTGCTCGGCGGTTCGGCTGGCGGTGTCGCCGGCGGTGGCTCCGGCCGTGGCCGCGGCGGTGGCTCCGGCGATTGGCGGGGCGCCGCTGGGGGGTTGACCCGGGGTGGTGGCTTGCGCGTCGGATTTGACGACGGGCGACATCACCGAACCCCCGGCTGCAGGCGACGAGGGCGCTACCGCGGCCCCCGAGACCGGACCGGCGGGGACCGACGGGGCTGCGGGTGGGGTAACGACCGGTGGGCGCAGGTCGGAGCCGTAGGCCGGCAGCGGTCCCGCCGGGGCGCCGGCGGTTAGCGGTGCGACGGAACTGGCGGGCGCGCCGGCGGCCATCACGGGCGCTACCGGGGTCATGCCGCTATCCGTGGGTGATGGCGCCACCGGCGCCGGGCTTGCAGCCGCCGGGCCGGCGTCTTGCCAATGCGGCAGCGCGGCCGTCGTGGCCGGGACTGTCGGGGTGGCCATCACCGGCGATGTCGCCGGCGGCGCGGCCGACGACAGGGGTTCGGAGGCCGCGTGCATCGCGCCCTCCGACAACGACTGCGCACCGGCGGCCGCCGGCGCGCCGGTCATCATGCCGGTGGTGAACGACTGGCCCAACGACTGCGGTGAGAGCGGTGCGGAAGACGCCGCCGCCGGCGGCACAGCGGCCGGCAACGACGGGCCGCTAATGCCAACCGCGGTTGGCGCACCTGGTGGTGACGGTGGTGTGACGGTACCGGGTGACTGGGGATGCTGGCATTACCGGTGAAACGCCTGATGGGACCGGCGTTGGTCATGGACCACCAACCCCAACGAAGGTTCCAGGCATCGACTACTCATTGCCCGCCGCTGATGCATTGCGGGTCCTAAAGTATCCAGGTGCTGAGTTCTCGCGATTGGCGGACGGGGGTGTTCCGCCCAGTGTGTTTGAGGGCTACGAACCGTTAGCTGGACGAACCGTGCAGGAATTCGAAAGGGAATTCACGATTGCGGGCTCAAGCGGCGAAATACGGTGGGATTGGGACGTTCAAGCTCCCAACAATGGATTCGCGGGAGATCCGTTGGAGACCAATCACATCCCCACCGATCTCCGGCTCGACCGCCTCGGGTCAAACGCAGGAGGCTACCTGTCGCCTGAGGGAACCCCGCTAGTGGAACGTGCAACTCCTCCTGGCCTAGCAGCGCAATACCACGTATTCGAAGGTACCGGCAGATCAGTCCCGCCGGGCAAGGATTGGCTGGTGTTGCATGGCTCTGCCAAGGATGCATTCGGTCAGCCCGGCGGCAGGGTGCCGGAAAAGTCGCGTCTCATGAGGTCAGGACCAGTTTGAGGGCATGGTCTGGGTGTGTGGCGTGGTGGCGTAGGCCGGCGGCGATGTTGTCCCAGCCGGTGATTCGCAGGATGCCGATGGCGAGGTTGCGGCAGGTGGCCATCACCCGTGGTGCTTGGCCGGTGCGTACCTGCGAGGAGTCCTCGGCGAAGGTGACGTCTCGGACCCAGTGGAGGCGATTTTCTATGCTCCAGTGCCCTTGGACCCAGGTGGCGAGCCGCTGGGGCGGTGCGGCCGTGTGGTTTGCTGAGGTGATCAGGTACACGACCTCGACGGTTTTGCTTCCGTCAACGGTGACGGTGCGGCGCAGCTGGGCGACTTGGGTTGCACCGGGAAAGTCGATCCAGTCGGGAACGTCGGCGACCTTGATCGAACGGGTGATGTGTCGGCCACGCTCAGCGGCCCGGGTCGTGTGGGCGGGCATGTCCTTCCAGGGCAGTGTCTTGAGCTTGTGGTGCAGGGTCGGCATATTCGCCTTCACTGTGAACACGTAGTCGCCGCCTGCGCCGGTGATGAGTGTGGCGGTATCGGTTTGGTGTGCATCGCATCGAGGGTCACCACTGCATCGTCGAGATCGAGATGCCTCAACAGTGTTCGCGCAGCGGGTATTTCGTTGCTCTTTGCGTCGACGGCCACCTGTCCTAGCACGACTCCGGCACCGTGGTCGAATGCGGCGATCAGGTGTGGGGCCTTGCCACCAGCGCGGGTGCGCGCGCCTCGGATCGTCTTGCCGTCGATGGCGATCACGCGACGCTGCTCGACGGTGAAGGTTCGCGTCCACATCCACACGCCCAATGCTTGGTCGAGGGCGTCGGCATCGAGGCGGGCGAACAATTTGCGCAACGTCGATTCGTCCGGGCGCTGCCGCTGGTGACTCCGAACGAAGCCAGTGTGCCACTTGCCGCCTCTGCGGCCCATTGGCCGATCGCCGCGAACGACCGGCACCCGGCCAAGGTAGCTGTGACCGCCAGTGCGAGCACCCCGGCCAACGAGTAGCGCACCCCGCGCCGGTCGCGTGGGTCGGGCACTGTCTGCAGGGCTTGCAACAGGCGTTCGTGGCGCGTCGGGTTCGCATCGGCAGGCGGCGTCGGAGAAGATGGCACGTGGGTGTGACCTCGGGTTCGGATGGTTGGCTTCGCAACCTGCATCCAAGCCCGTTGGCCACACCCGCCACATCCGACACGCCGGTCACACACTGATAACGGCCGAGGTCACAGCTCTACGCATCAACCTTTCCGGCGCCCTGAGCCCGGCGGCGGCGAACAATGGATCGTCCTTGACACGAAGACCGGACGGCCGGTTCCGGTTGAGGAATTGATTAAAGCGCGACTACTAAAAGAAGTCGATCCACCAAAATGATATACTGGTCGTCCAGATTTGAAGGAGCCACATGGTGGTCTTGAAAGCAGCTGATCCTGCTGTTGTTGAATTGATTGATCGATATAATAGGTGGCGACAAATATACTGCTATGCAGGCAAATCGGCACCCGATGACGCTGACTTGAATGGCGGTCGCTTATACTTTCGTTACGGCTATCCCTATCCGGATTGGTGGGCTTTCATGCTCGAGGCCACCGCAGAGGACCATTATCGGTGTCTACGAGCTTCAACGGAGCGCAGCGTAACTCCGATTGAATCGGCTCAAGGAACTTTTGCGCGAATTCAAGATGCCGGGAAATACATGATCTATGAAGTAGCGGAATCGCTCCGAATTAGTTGCCGACTGGAACCCATAAGTTGGCGATGGGACGACGCGGGCCTCGATCCCCGGGTAGATGCCTATGTTCAAAGTGATCAGGTGGTCAAATATGTACTGCGGAGCAATCCCAATGCTTACTTTGTCATGACGCGCGGTGATGTGCCGTACAGTCACATCCTTCCGCTCTCGTATGACGAGTTAGATGCCGTGCTTCTCGAAGGCTTTCCCGAGAGCGTTACGGCGCGGTTGAATGCCGAACCAAGCTGACGAACTGCCAGGCTAGTTACCACGACTCGCTCAACAGCCTCAGCCAAGCGTTCACGGTCTCGCACGCCGACTCGAACCAGCAGCTGTCGATGACCCAACAGCTGGACATCGACGTCCGCAGCCTCGAGCTGGACCTGCACTACATCCGCCGACTCGACCTCTTCGGGGCCCCGGGCGTCACCGTGTGCCACGGGCTCGGGCCAAAGGAAGCGAACCTGGGTTGCACCACCGAACCACTCTTCGCCAAGGTGCTGCCGGAGATCGCGACTTGGTTGAACGCACCCGGGCACGCCGGCCAGGTCATCCTGCTGCTCATCGAGGACCAATTGCAGGACCCGACGGCGTACGCGTCGGCGCTCGCCACCTTCGACCAAGTGCTGCGGCGCCCGAACGGAACAAGCCTCATCTATCACCCCGACCCGGGCCAGCGCGCCGCCAACGGCTGCGTCCCGCTGCCGCGTGACGTGTCGCGCGACGACGTCCGTGCCTCCGGCGCGCGGGTCGTGCTCGTCAGCTCCTGCGTCCTGGGCTGGTCGACCACCGTCTTCGACTGGACCAACGAAGAGGTGCAAAATGGCTCGACCTCCGGGTACCGGCCGTACCCGACGTGCGATGCCAGCTACGGCACCCCCGTCTACGCCTCCAGACTGGTCCGCTACTACGAGGACTCCACGCTCGTCGCGGCCCTGGTCAACCCGACCCGGCCACCCGCCAATCCGGAGGCGCTCACCCCGGCGAAGGTGCGGGCGATGACCGACTGCGGCGTCAACCTGTTCGGCCTCGACCAGCTGCTCCCCGAGGACGGGCGTATCCAGGCCTCGCTATGGAGCTGGGCACCGGGCGAACCGCGCCCGGGCGCCGGAACCTGCGCCCTGCAGGGAGCGGACGGTCGCTGGGTCGCCGCGCCCTGCGGCGACGCGCATCGCGCCGCCTGCATGAGCGCAAACGGCACCTGGACCGTGACGCCGAGTCCCGTGACGTTCGCCGCGGCCCCGTCGGCCTGGGCGGCCGTCGGCGTAACCTTCGCGCTGCCCCGAACGGGCGACCAGAACGCGCGCCTGCACGCCGCGGCCGGGCCCACCGGTGGCACATGGGTGCGCTACGCGGTTCCGGCGGAAGCTACTCCGTACCCCGGTCAAGCAGATCCGAGGACCCAAGCACTCGCTCCACCTGGACCTCGATGACCACCCGGCGGGGGTTGGGCCGCGGGGTTCGGTAGCGCTGGGCGTAGCGCAATTCGGCGTCGCGCACGGCGTCGATCTCGCTGTTCACCGACGCCTTGCCCTCCAGCGACAGCCAGCGGGCGCCGTCGACCTGGCTCAAAACCGCCAACCCGCCACGATCGGCGTTGACCGCCTTCTGGGAGCCGCCGGTGGTGATGACCCGAGCGACATGGGTCTTGGGATCGAACGTGAACCCCACCGCCACCACATGCGGCGAACCGTCGGCCCGCAGCGTGGTCAGCATGGCCAGATGACGTTCGGACAGAAACGCCAGCGCGTCCTCGGTGAGCCGGGTGGTGGTGGTAGGCATCGCCCCCACGCTAGCGCAGGTCATAATCGCAGCCGTGGAGGACACGGGCGCAGGTCCGGTGCTAATTTTGGGCGGCCGCAGCGAGATCGGCACCGAGCTCGCGCGACGCCTGGCCCCCGGGGCCACGGTGATACTGGCCGCGCGCAAAGCCGACCAGCTCGGCGCGCAAGTCGCCGCGCTCCGTAAAGCCGGTGCCGTCAACGTCCACACCAGGGAGTTCGACGCCGACGACCTGGCCTCGCACGGTCCGCTGGTCGCCTCGATCATCGCCGACTACGGCCCCATCGCCACCGCGGTGCTGGCCTTCGGGATCCTCGGGGACCAGGCCCGCGCCGAAACGGACGCAGCGCATGCGATAGCCGTCGTGCACACCGACTACGTCGCCCAGGTCAGCATGCTCACCCATCTGGCCGCCGCGATGCGCACGGCGAACAAGGGATCACTGGTGGTGTTCTCCTCGGTGGCCGGGGTGCGGGTGCGCCGTGCGAATTACGTCTACGGCTCGGCCAAGGCCGGCCTGGACGGCTTCGCCAGCGGGTTGGCCGACGCGCTGCACGGCTCGGGGGTGCGGTTGCTGATCGCGCGGCCGGGGTTCGTCGTCGGGCGCATGACCGCGGGCATGACGCCCGCGCCGCTATCCAGCACCCCTGCGCAGGTGGCCGCCGCCACCGCACGCGCGTTGACCAAGGGGCGGCGCACCGTCTGGATACCGTGGGCGCTGCGGCCGATGTTCTTCGCGATGCGGCTGCTGCCGCAGTTCGTGTGGCGCCGGATGCCGCGATGATCCGCGCCGGCGACGATGCAGAGCGAAGCGATGGGGAGGAGCGGCGCTTATGATCGTCGTGGTCGGCATCGGCGCCGACGGGATGGCCGGGCTATCGGAGGCATCACGCTCCGAATTACGAAGGGCCACAGTGATTTACGGATCAAGACGACAGCTCGACCTGCTCGACGATACCGTGCCCGCGCCGCGCCGCCAGTGGCCGTCGCCGATGCTGCCCGCGCTGCAGGCGCTGCCCGTCGACGGCGCCGACGTGCACGTGGTCGCTAGCGGCGACCCGCTGCTGCACGGCATCGGCGGCACCCTGATCCGGTTACACGGCGCCGCCAAAGTAAGAGTGCTGCCCCACGTCTCCGCGGTGACGCTGGCCTGCGCACGAATGGGGTGGAACGCCCACGACACCGAGGTCATCAGCCTCGTCACCGCGCAGCCGCGCACGGCGGTGCGCCGCGGCGGCCGGGCGATCGTGCTGTCGAGCGACCGGTCCACGCCGAAGGCCCTGGCGGTGCTGCTCAACGCCCACGGCCGCGGCGACTCCGAGCTCAGCGTGCTCGAACAGCTCGGCGGCCCGGGCGAACGCCGCCGCGACGGCACCGCGCGGGACTGGGCCACCGCCACCCAGGACGACATCGACGACCTCAACGTGATCGCCGTCCGCTACCTGCCCGACGAGCGCGTCTCATCCCTGCCCGACGACGCCTTCGTCCACGACGGCCAGATCACCAAGCACGGGATCCGGGCGGTCACCTTGGCGGCGCTGGCGCCGCGGCCCGGGCAGCGGTTGTGGGATGTCGGCGCGGGCTCGGGCAGCATCGGCGTCGAGTGGTGCCGAAGCTGGCCGCACTGCACCGCGGTCGCGTTCGAACGCGACGAGCGGCGCCGCCTCAACATCGGATTCAACGCCGCCGCCTCCGGCGTGGAAATCGACGTGCGCGCCGATGCGCCCGGCCAGTTCGACGGCGCCCCCGAGCCGTCCGTCATCTTCGTCGGTGGCGGGCTGACCCAGCCCGGACTCCTCGACGCCTGCCTCGACCGCCTGCCGACGCAAGGACGCCTCGTCGCCAACGCCGTCACCGCGGAATCGGAAGCCGTACTGGCACAAGCCTATTCGCGACACAAAGGCGAGCTAAGGCGCTTCCAGCACTACCGGGCCGAGCCGCTGGGCGGCTTCACCGGCTGGCGTCCGCAGCTGCCGGTCACCCAGTGGGTGGTGAGCAAGCGGTGACCGTGTATTTCATCGGCGCGGGCCCCGGCGCCGCGGACCTGATCACCGTCCGTGGCCAACGGCTGCTTCGAAGATGCCCGGTGTGCCTGTATGCGGGTTCGATCATGCCCGACGACCTGCTGGCCCAGTGCCCGCCCGGCGCGAGGATCGTCGACACCGGTCCGCTCACGCTCGAACAGATCGTCACCGAACTCGCCGACGCCGACGCCGCCGGTCGCGACGTGGCGCGGCTGCACTCCGGTGACCCATCGCTCTACAGCGCGCTGGCCGAGCAGTGCCGCCAACTCGACGCGCGGGGCATCGACTACGAAATCGTCCCGGGCGTACCGGCTTTCGCCGCGGCGGCCGCGGCGCTGGGACGCGAGCTCACCGTCCCCGGTGTCGCGCAGACGGTGACGCTGACCCGCGTGGCGACCCTGTCGACACCGATGCCGCTCGGCGAAAACCTGGCCACGCTGGCCAAAACCGGCGGGACCCTCGTCCTGCACCTGGCGGCAGCCCAGATCGACCACATCGTCGGCCAACTGGTGGTCGGGTGCTACCGACCCGAAACACCGGCCGCGGTAGTGGCTTTCGCGAGCTGGCCACAGCAGACCGTGCTGCGCGGCACCCTGGCCGACATCGCCACCCGGATGCACGACGCCGACATCACCAAGACCGCCGTCATCGTCGTCGGGGACGTGCTGGCCGCCGAGGGGTTCACCGACAGCTACCTGTACTCGACTGGGCGCATCCGGGGGACCCACTGATGCGGGTGCTGCTGCTCGGCGGCACGGCCGAGGGGCGCGCGCTGGCGAAAAGCCTGCACCCCCACGTCGACATCGTGAGCTCCCTGGCCGGCCGGGTGCCGGACCCGGCCCTGCCGGTCGGCCCGGTGCGCATCGGCGGGTTCGGCGGTGTCGACGGGCTGCGACGCTGGCTGCACGCGGAGCGCATCGACGCCGTCGTCGACGCCACCCACCCGTTCGCGGCGACCATCACCGCGCACGCGGCCGAGGTGTGCACCCAGTTGCGGCTGCCCCACCTGGTGCTGGCCCGCCCGGCGTGGGATCCCGGTGCCGCCACCGTCGTGGCCTCCGACGTCGAAGCGGCAGAAGCCATTGCCCGGCAACGCTATTCACGGGTCTTTCTCACCACCGGTCGCTCGGGCGTCGCGGCCTTCGCCGACAGCGACGCCTGGTTTTTGATCCGCGCGGTGACCGCCCCCGACGGTGCCTTGTTGCCGCGTCGCCACCAGCTGGTGCTGTCCCGCGGGCCGTATCGCTACGACGACGAAATCGCGCTCCTCGGCGAGCACCGCATCGACGCGCTGGTCACCAAGAACAGCGGCGGCGACATGACCCGGGCGAAGCTGGATGCGGCTGCCGCACTGGATATATCGGTGGTGATGGTGGCGCGGCCGCCATTGCCGGCCGGGGTGACGGCGGTCGGCACCGTCGGCGAAGCCGCCGATTGGGTCGCCAGACTGCGCTAACCGGTCAGGTCGTCGCGCTCGTCGTCGGCGAGCAGGGCATCGCGCGCTCGGGCGACGCGGGACCGGATGGTGCCCACCGGGCAGCCGCACACCGCCGCGGCGTCCGCGTAGGACAGGCCAAGGAGCTGCGTGAGCAGCAGCGCTTCGCGTTGCTCGGCGGTGAGGTCGGCGATCATCGTGGTCACTTCGACGAGGTCTTCGAAGCCGCGGGCGTGGCGATCGCTGGCGAGCAGGTGTTCGGGATCGGCGCCGTCGGCGGCGCGGGGCCGCGATTGGATGTGGCGGATGTGATCGGCGACCACCCGGCGCGCGATGGCCAGCAGCCAGGTCCGGGCGGTGGAGCGCCCGGAGAACCGCTGGATGGCGCCGATCGCCCGCAGGAAGGTTTCCTGTGTCAGGTCGTCCGCGCTGGCCGCGTCCGACAGATAGGTGACAAACCGCCACACGTCTTGCTGGGTGGCCTTGATGAACGCCTCGAGCGCCCGCGAGTCCCCGGCCGCGGCCGCCAAGGCGAGCGCGGTAACGGCCTCGTCGTCGCTGGACGCGCTCATGGGCATCCACCTTAAACGGGAAGGCGCGCCCTGCCTACGACCGGCTGTCGTAGAACGGTTGATCGGCCAGAGGTGTCCGCGGCGCCGACCGTGTGACGCGGCTGTCGGCGGGGTGGGCGTGACGGGTTCGCCGTCGTTTGGCCGCGATCGCCGCGACCCGCTGCGGTCTCGTGCCACCAGCAACGCGAACGCCAGGCCGGCCAGCACCGGTGCGTGACTGGCGATGCGGGCCGCGGTCACCTGGCCATTCCAGGCGTCGATGGTCACGTAGTACACCAGCGCCAGCGAATACGCGCCGGCAATCGCGGCCACGCCCACCGCCGCGCCGGTCCAGATGCCGGCCGCGATCATGGCCAGCCCCAACGCCAACAACCACGCGGTGGACTCGTGCAGCAAATGCGCGCCGGCCATGGTTCCAGGCGCGCCGGGCATGGCATCGTGCCCGTGGGCGGACATGATGCCGAAATCGATTCCGCCGATTTGGGCGGCCGCGATCGCCACCTGGAGCACGCCGACCGCGAGCAGCCCCCATCGGCGGTACCGCGAGCCGGGTCCGCGCAGCCAGCGGCGATACCACGGGGTCGACACGACGCCGGCGCTCGCCAGGATTCTGTCGGCGAGGTCGGGCCCCTGACCCGGGTCAACGGTGGCGAATCGGCGGGTCTGTGCGGCCGCGTCGATCAGCCAGGCCCGGCACCTGCGGCACGATTCCAGATGGGCATCGACCTGCTGCGCGAGCACCTGCGGCTGCTCGCCGTCCAGTCGCGCAGACAGCGCCTCCCGCGCAACGTCACACCGCATCCCTGCATCGTCGCGCATGGCTGCTCGGCGCGCAAAGACCGGGCCAAACGTGCATCATGCCCACACCCGCCGGTGAGGGCATGTGATACTGCGGCATGCGCGAAAGCGGTAGGCCGGACACCGGCTTCGGCCGTCGAGAGCTGCTGCTGGCGGTGACCACGCTGGCGCCCCTGGCGGCTTGTGCGCGTCACCCGAACACCGCTCGTCCGGCGGCGCCGCCCACCCGGGCACGCCAGGATCTGGCCGCACGCTTTGCCGAATTGGAGCAGAAACACCAGGCGCGGCTGGGGGTGTATGTGCCCGCAACCGGCCCCACCGCCGAGATCGCATACCGCGCGGATGAGCGGTTCGCGTTCTGCTCCACGTTCAAGGCGCCGCTGGTCGCGGCCGTGCTGCACCGCGGTCCACTCACGCGCCTGGACAGGGTGATCACCTACACCAGTGACGACATCCGGTCGACGTCGCCGGTGACCCAGCAACACGTCCAGGACGGGATGACCATCAAGCAGCTGTGTGACGCGGCGATCCGCTACAGCGACGGCACCGCCGCCAACCTCCTGCTGGCCGATCTGGGCGGGCCCGCGGCGTTCACTGGGTACCTGCGCAGCCTGGGCGACGCCGTCGGCCGTTTGGATCAGGAAGAGCCGGAGCTGAACCGGGACCCGCCCGGGGACGAGCGCGACACCACAACTCCTCACGCGATTGCCCTTGTCTACCAACAGCTTGTCCTCGGTGATGCCTTGAACACCGACAAGCGGGCGATGCTCACCGATTGGATGGCGCGCAGCACCACGGGCGCCAAACGCATCCGGGCGGGATTTCCCGCCGATTGGAGGGTGGTCGACAAGACGGGATCGGGCGACTACGGACGAGCCAACGACGTCGCGGTGGTGTGGTCACCCAGCGGTGACGCCCACGTCGTCGCGGTCATGTCCGATCGCGTGGCCGGCGGGTATGACGCCGAACCCAGCGACGCCCTCGTCGCCGCCGCGGCGACTTGCGTTGCCGAGGTCCTCGCGTAATCGCTTCGCCCGCGCCCAGCGTGCACCGGCTGCGAAAAATTGCGCTCGGATTCGCGGCGGGTGCACATTCGGCGAGCGTCCAGCCAGCGTCACCTCATGTCGGGTAGCGCCGCGGAGTGAACACCCGGTCGCCGGAATCCGCTGAGTACCACTGGGTTTGGGAGGAGCCGACGATCAGCAGGCAGCGCATGTCGACGTCGGCGGGGTTCAGGTCGGCCAACCGCACCACCCGGACGTCCTCGTCGGGCCCGGAGACGTTGCGCCCGATCACCACGGGCGTGCCGGGTTCGCGGTGGGCCAACAGCAGGTCGCGCATCGCACCGACCTGCCAGGTCCGCGTCTTCGACGCCGGGTTGTAGATGGCCAGCACCAAATCGGCCGCGGCTGCGGCGGTCAGGCGCGCGGCGATCACCTCCCACGGCTTGAGCCGGTCGGACAACGAGATCACCGCGTAGTCGTGGCCCAACGGGGCCCCGACCCGGCTGGCGACGGCCTGCGCGGCCGTCATCGCCGGAATCACCCGGATCCGCACGCCCGGCCACTGCTTGGCTTCCTCCAGCACGGCCGTGGCCATCGCGAACACCCCCGGATCGCCCGACGACACCACCGCCACGGCGCGCCCTTGCTCGGCCAGCGAGCAGGCCAGGCGCGCCCGCGCGGGCTCGTCGGCGTTGTCGCTGGGATGGCGCCGCTGGCCGTCCCGGACCGCGACCCGGTCGAGGTAGCCGCGGTAGCCGATCAGATCGGTCGCTCTGGCCAGTTCGCGCCGGCTCTGCGGAGTCATCCAGTCGCTGTCACCGGGCCCCAGGCCGACCACCGCGACGCCGCCGGCGATCGACACTGGCCGCCGCCCGCCCGGCAGCACGGCCAGCGAGAAGTACGGCACCGCGGACTCGTCGACCTCCGACGCGGGCAGCACGCGTTGCCCGGGGGTGCTGGCGCGCTCCACGTAGAACGCGTCGTCCAGCTGACCAGACGCCGAAAGTGCTTCCCGCACATTGTGATACGAACGGCCCAGTTTGAGCACCACGGCCGCGTCGGCGTCGGCGAGCCGGCGGGCCAGCTCGGCGGCCGGCAACGTGCCGGGCAGCACCGACAGCACCTCGTCGCCGGTCACCAGCGGGGTGGCGACAGCCGCCGAGGCCGCGCTCACCGACGTCACACCGGGCACGATGACGGCGTTGAACCGACGCGTCAGCCGGGTGTGCAGATGCATGTAGGAGCTGTAGAACAGGGGGTCGCCCTCGGCGAGCAGCGCGACGTTGCGCCCGGCGTCGAGGTGCGCGGCGATCCTGCGGGTGGCGTCGGCGTAGAAGTCCTCGAGCGCGCCGGCGTAGCCGCCGGGGTGATCGGTCGGTTCGGTGGTCACCGGATAGATCAGGTGCTCCTCGATCTGACCGGGCCGCAGATACGGTCCGGCGATACCGCGGGCGATGCTGCGACCATGGCGGGCGCTGTGGTAGGCCACCACGTCGGCCTCGGCGATCACCCGGGCGGCCTTGACGGTCACCAGCTCCGGGTCGCCGGGCCCCAGCCCGACTCCCCATAGCGTGCCCCGGGCGGTCATTCGCTGCCGGTCGCCATCGCGTTGACGGCGGCGGCGGCCATGGCGCTGCCGCCGCGGCGGCCGCGGACCACCAGATACGACATGCCGCGCGGCCGATCGATGAGTTCCTGCTTGGCTTGCGCGGAGCCGACGAAGCCGACCGGTCCGCCCAGCACGGCCGCCGGCGCCGCGACGCCCTCGTCGATCAGCTCCAGCAGCCGGAACAGTGCGGTGGGCGCGTTGCCGATGGCCACGATGGCACCGGCGAGCCGGTCGGCCCACAGTTCCACGCCGGCCGCCGAGCGGGTGGTTTGCCGACGGGCCGCCAGCTCGGCCGCGCGCGGATCGGCGACCAGCGTCACCACCTGGTTGCCGGCGGGCAGCCGCGCGGCGGTGATTCCGGCGGCCACCATCGACGAATCGCACAGCACCGGAGCGCCTTCCGTTAACGCGGCGCTGGCCCGGGTGACGACGTCGTCGGTGTAGGCGACATGTTCGGTGACATCGACCTGCCCGCAGGTGTGGATCAGCCGGACCACGACGCGGGCCACATCGGCGGGGAATCGCGTCAGGTCGGCTTCGGCGCGGATCGCCGCGAACGACAGCCGGTAGATTTCGGCCGCGTCGCGGATGTAGTCGAGCACCCGCCCACCCTAAGGGCTGTTTGCGTGGCGACCGCCGGCGCCCGGCTTGGCCGCGCTTGCGGTCGCCACGGACCTCACAAGCCTGTACCCCTGTCCAGTGGCTACCAGGACCTCACCGGCGGGCGGGCTGCCGCATGCGCGTTCGCAGCCGACGAAGTGCCGATGCACGACGGATGCGGCGCCGTGTGGACCCAGTGACTGCGCCGCATCGGTTCGCACGTCAGCGGCCGAGCGCGCGCAGCCCGGGCTGCCCGTGCACGCGCTGACGCGCAGCCAGGGCGAGGCTTCGTCGAACACCAGCCCCAACGGCGCCAGCACCCGCAACGCGGCGTCCGCCACTTCTTCACTGAGATCGCACACCAGCACCGATCGCCATGGCGTGACCACCAGCGGGGCCTCGATCGCGGCGAGACACTCCGCGACACGTGCGGCCAGGACTCCCAGCGGCACCGCGGCGCCCAGCGCGACACGGCCGTCGTCCTGCGGTATCCAGCCAACCGGTCCCCGGGTGAGGGGCGGGAACGCCGGGCGTAGCTCGACCCCCGGCAGCAATTTGTTGATGTCCGCCAATTCACTTACCCGCCAAGCCTTTCCGCGGACTTCGACAAAGCGCAGCGCAATGGCGAGCAGCGTCTCGGTGACATTGTTGACCCGCACACCGGTATTACGCCCCGCGAGCACCAGCGCGCAGCCGTCGTCCAGCACGTGCACGCCGACGTCGGCGCCCAGCCCGGACACGTCGGCGCGGCCGTCGTCGACACTGAACCAGAAGCGCCCGCCCAGCTCGGCGAGCGCGGGTTCGGCGCGGATCGCGGCGTCCAGCTCGCCCACCCACGGCCGAACGTCGGCCTTCCCGCCGACCCGGCCGGACAGCGGCGACGCGACGATGTTGCGGACCCGCTCGTGCGTCGCCGACGGCAGCAGGCCGGCGGCCGCCAGGGCGCCCGCCGCGGCCTCGACATCGCGGATCCCGCGCAGCTGCACGTTGCCGCGCGCGGTCAGCTCGAGCGTTCCCGAGCCCACCCCGCTCGACAAGCGGGCCAGCGTCGCCAACTGGGCGGCGGTGATGATTCCGCCTGGCAGCCGGACCCGCACCAACGCGCCGTCGGCGGCCTGATGCACCCGCAGCGCGCCCGGGCAGGCGTCGATGTCACGCGCTCGGGGCATGTCACGAAACGCTATCCCACTGTTCGTCTTCGACGTCCGCGATGCAGTGGTAGGCGATCACCGGAGTCCCGGGCCGCGCGACGCCGCCGGAAACGTTGAGGCAGGGACCGAGCGCACTGGTGAGCTGGCCGTTGCTCTGGTGAGTCCACCGCCCGTTGTCCGCATTGGGATGGCAGGGCATGAGCAGCACCGGGGTGTTGTCCGCTGCGCCACTGATGCTCAGGCAATTCCCCGGGACCGCCACGCTTTCGATCTGGCCGGCGGGGTTGAAAGCCCAGAGCTGGGACTTCGACCCATCGCAGGGGTTGACCATCGTCGCGGTGCTGCCGCCATTCGGGCCGTCGAGACACCAATCGCCCAATCGGCTCCTCAACTGGACCGGGTCGGCGGCACGCGCCACGCCCGCGCCGAGCAGCGCGACACCGAACCCGGCGCCGGCCACGACAAGGGCCCGACGCACACCGGCCATCAAGTGCGATTCCTGCATTTCCGCTCCTCACGTCCCGTGTAATAAGGTTCCCACCCCAGCCCGCGGCAATCACCGTGCGGTACGAATGGGGGGTGGTTGAGCCGAGCGTCCTGCTGTTGTCGACCTCCGACACCGACCTCATCAGCGCCCGTTCCAGCGGGAAAAACTATCGGTGGGCCAACCCGTCGCGGCTGTCCGATTCAGAACTGCCCGGCCTGCTGGCGGACGCGTCGATCGTGGTGGTGCGGATTCTCGGCGGCTACCGCGCCTGGAGGAGCGGCATCGACGCGGTGATCGCCAGCGGCGTGCCGACGGTGCTGGTCAGCGGCGAGCAAGCCGCCGACGCCGAGCTGACCGGTCTTTCCACGGTTGCGGCCGGCATCGCGGTGCAGGCGCACATCTACCTGGCTCACGGCGGCGTGGACAACCTGCGCCAATTGCACGCATTCCTGTCCGACACCGTGTTGATGACCGGTTACGGGTTCACACCGCCGGTGAGGACCCCGACCTGGGGTGAGCTTTCGCGCGCGGATGCCCGGCCCGGCCCAGGCCCGACGATCGCGGTGCTGTACTACCGCGCGCAGCACCTGGCCGGCAACACCGCCTATGTCGAGGCGCTGTGCCACGCAATCGAAAACGCTGGCGCGCGTGCGCTGCCGGTCTTTTGCGCGTCGCTGCGCACCGCCGAGCCGGAGCTGCTGGACGCGCTCGGCGACGCCGACGCCATGGTGGTCACCGTGCTGGCCGCCGGGGGCTTGAGACCCGCCACTGCGTCGGCCGGCGGTGATGACGACAGCTGGAACGTGGAGCACCTGGCGGCCCTGGACATCCCGATCCTGCAGGGTCTCTGTCTGACCAGCCCGCGGAATCAA
Organism: Mycobacterium lacus; assembly: GCF_010731535.1. Classification (NCBI taxonomy): domain Bacteria; kingdom Bacillati; phylum Actinomycetota; class Actinomycetes; order Mycobacteriales; family Mycobacteriaceae; genus Mycobacterium; species Mycobacterium lacus. The sequence continues at coordinate 2,194,843 of NZ_AP022581.1, read as the reverse complement.
TGGCGTGACAACGACGACGGCCTGAGCCCGCTCGACGTCGCCAGCCAGGTGGCGGTGCCCGAGTTCGACGGCCGCATCATCACAGTTCCGTTCTCGTTCAAGGAGATTGACGACGACGGGTTGATCTCCTATGTCGCCGATCCGGAGCGCTGCGCCCGGGTGGCGGGGTTGGCGGTCCGGCACGCGCAGCTGCGGCACGTCGAGCCTGCCGACAAGCGGGTGGCCGTGGTGTTCTCGGCGTACCCGACCAAGCACGCCCGCATCGGCAACGCCGTCGGGCTGGACACCCCGGCCAGCGCGGTGGCCCTGCTGCGCGCGATGCGCGAGCGCGGGTATCAGGTGGGCAACCTGCCGGGTGTCGACGCGGGCGACGGTGACGCGCTCATCCATGCGCTGATCGAACGCGGCGGACAAGACCCCGACTGGCTCACCGCCGGACAGCTGGCCGGCAACCCGATCCGGGTGCGCGCCAAGGACTATCGCGACTGGTTCGCGACCCTGCCCCACGAGCTCACCGAGGCCGTGCAGGCGCACTGGGGTCCGCCGCCGGGGGATCTGTTCGTCGACCGCACGAACGATCCCGACGGCGACATCGTCATCGCCGCCATGCAAGCCGGCAACGTGGTGGTGATGGTGCAGCCGCCGCGTGGCTTCGGGGAGAATCCGGTGGCCATCTACCACGATCCGGACCTGCCACCCAGCCACCACTACCTGGCCGCCTATCGGTGGCTGGACGCGGGCTTCGGGGCGCACGCCGTCGTGCACCTGGGCAAGCACGGCAACCTGGAGTGGCTGCCGGGAAAGACGCTGGGCATGTCGGCGGCCTGCGGAGCCGACGCGGCGCTGGGCAACCTGCCGCTGATCTACCCGTTCCTGGTCAACGATCCCGGCGAAGGCACTCAGGCCAAGAGGCGGGCCCACGCGGTGCTTGTCGACCATTTGATCCCGCCGATGGCCCGTGCGGAAACCTACGGCGACATCGCGCGTTTGGAACAGTTGCTCGACGAGCACGCCAGCGTCGCCGCGCTGGACCCGGGCAAGCTGCCCGCCATCCGCCAGCAGATCTGGACGCTGATCCGGGCCGCCAAGATGGACCACGACCTGGGACTCACCGAACGTCCGGGAGAGGACTCGTTCGATGACATGCTGCTGCACGTCGACGGGTGGTTGTGCGAGATCAAGGACGTCCAGATCCGCGACGGTCTGCACATTCTCGGGCAAAAGCCAACGGGGGAGACCGAACTCGACTTGGTGCTGGCAATCCTGCGGGCGCGCCAGCTGTTCGGCGGCGAGCATGTCATCCCCGGCCTGCGCCAGGCGCTCGGCCTGGCCGAGGACGGCACCGACGAACGCACGTCGGTGGATCAGGTCGAGGCGGCGGCGCGCGCGGTGGTCGCGGGGCTGCAAGCCACCGGCTGGGACCCCGCCGCGGCCGACCGGCTCACCAGCAGCGCGGACGTCGCGGCGGTGTTGCGGTTCGCGGCCACCGAGGTGGTGCCGCGGCTGGCCGGCACGGAAGCCGAGATCGACCAGGTGCTAAGAGCTCTGGACGGCCGGTTCATCGCGGCCGGGCCTTCGGGCTCGCCGCTGCGCGGCCTGGTCAACGTGCTGCCCACCGGGCGCAACTTCTATTCCGTCGACCCCAAGGCGGTGCCTTCGCGGCTGGCGTGGGAAGCCGGTGTGGCGCTGGCGGATTCGTTGCTCACCCGCTACCGGGACGACCATGGAGGGTGGCCGCGGTCGGTCGGGCTGTCGGTGTGGGGCACCTCGGCGATGCGCACCGCCGGCGACGACATCGCCGAAGTGCTTGCCCTGCTGGGTGTTCGGCCGGTCTGGGACGACGCCTCGCGCCGGGTTGTCGGCCTGACGCCGATTCCGGTGGCCGAGCTGGGCCGGCCCCGCATCGACGTGACGGTGCGGATCTCCGGGTTCTTCCGGGACGCCTTCCCGCATGTCGTGACGATGCTCGACGACGCGGTGGGGTTGGTCGCCGACCTCGACGAGCCCGCCGAGGACAACTACATACGCGCGCACGCCCAAGCCGACCTGGCGCAACACGGTGACCGACGGCGTTCCACCACAAGGATTTTCGGATCGAAACCGGGAACCTATGGGGCCGGCCTGCTGCAGCTGATCGATAGCCGCAACTGGCGTGACGACGCCGACCTCGCGCAGGTGTACACCGCCTGGGGCGGATTCGCCTACGGGCGCGGTTTGGACGGTCGGCGCGCCACCGATGATATGAATCGCCAGTACCGGCGCATCGCGGTGGCCGCCAAGAACACCGACACCCGCGAACACGACATCGCGGACTCCGACGATTACTTCCAGTACCACGGCGGCATGGTGGCCGCGGTGCGCGCACTGACCGGACAGGCGCCCGCCGCCTACATCGGCGACAACACCCGAGCCGACGCGATCCGCACCCGCACACTGTCGGAGGAGACCGCCCGGGTCTTCCGCGCCCGCGTGGTCAATCCGCGCTGGATGGCCGCGATGCGCCGGCACGGCTACAAGGGCGCCTTCGAGATGGCGGCGACCGTCGACTACCTATTCGGCTACGACGCCACCGCCGGGGTGATGGCCGACTGGATGTACGAGCAGATCACCGAGCGCTACGTGCTGGATCCGGAGAACCGCAAGTTCATGGCGGAGTCCAATCCGTGGGCGCTGCACGGCATGGCTGAACGGCTGCTGGAGGCGGCCAGCCGCGGCATGTGGGCCGACCCGCGCGCGCACACCCTCGACGGCCTGCGCCAGGCGCTGCTGGAAACCGAGGCCGACCTGGAAGGTTAGTACGGCGAGCAGACGCAGAATCGCACGCGGAACGCCTTCCGCGTGCGATTCTGCGTCTGCTCGCCGGGTAGGTTGGCACCCGTGAAGCCAACTTTTGCCGACCTCGCCAAAGCGCAATACATCCTGCTGACCACCTTCACCAAGGACGGTCGCCCCAAACCGGTCCCGGTCTGGGCCGCCTTGGACAGCGACCGCGGCGACCGCCTGCTGGTCATCACCGAGGGAAAGTCGTGGAAGGTCAAGCGGATCCGCAATACCCCCCGCGTGACGCTGGCCATCTGCGACATACGTGGTCGCCCGAAAAGTGAGGCCGTCGAGGGCACCGCGGTCATCCTCGACAAATCGCAAACCGGCGCGGTCTACGAGGCGATCGGCAACCGGTACGGCATCGTGGGCAAGGTCTTCAATTTCTTCAGCAAGCTACGCGGCGGCATGGAGAACAACATCGGCCTCGAGCTCAAAGTGGCCAGTGGCTGATCCCCATGAGCACCGTCCTGATCCCCATTCCGGACCGTGACTTCGACCCGACCGAGGTCGCGGTCAGCTGGCGGGTCTTGACCGCCAACGGTCACCGGGTGGTCTTTGCGACCGAAAGCGGCAGGCCGGGCGTCGCCGACGACATCATGGTGACCGGGCGAGGTTTGGACATCTGGTCTGCGCTACCGGTTTTCGGCGCTGTCGCGATAGTCGGGCGAATGCTGAGGGCGAATAAGGACGGTCGCCGCGCCTATGCAGAAATGCTGCAATCGACCGAGTTTCGGCATCCGATCAGCTGGACTCAAGCCACCCTCGACGGCATCGACGCTCTGCTTTTGCCCGGCGGGCACCGCGCCCGGGGAATGCGCAGCTACATCGACAGCGACACGCTGCAGCGGCTCGTCGTGGATGCGTTTGCCCGCGGGGTGATCGTGGCCGCGATCTGTCACGGCGTGCTGCTCGCCGCTCGCAGCATCGATCCGACCACCGGCCGGTCGGTCCTCTACGGGCGCAGGACTACGTCGTTGACATGGGCGATGGAGCGGCGCGCCTGGCAGCTGACCCGCCGCACCCGTTTCTGGGATCCCGATTACTACCGCACCTACCCCGACGGGCCCGGTCAGCCCGGTGGGTACATGTCAGTGCAGTCGGAAGTTACTCGCGCCCTTAAAGATCCATCGGACTTCCGCGACGTCGCCCGCGGATCACCGCACAGGTGGCTGAAGAACTCCGGGATGGTGCGGGACACGACGACCGACTCGCGACCGGCATTTGTCGTCGTCGACGACAACTACCTGTCCGCGCGCTGGCCAGGCGATGCCCACACCTTCGCGACCGCCCTGTCCCAGAAGCTGAGTCAACGTCCAAGTGGCCCACCCTCCTAGCCCGCGCGCAGGTGTTCGCCGAAGAACGTAAAGACACGGCTCCAAGCGTCTTCGGTCGCGGCCTCGTCGTAGCCGAACCCCATGATGCGAAGCAGCGGTTGGCCGGGCAGTTTGTTCGCGAAGCTGTGCCCGGCGCCCGGGTAGGTCTTGATGTCGGCGGTGATGTTCTTGGCCGCGGTCACTTCGCGCAACCGTCTGGGTGCGCCCACGCCCAGCGGGTCGCGGCCGCCGAAGCTCGCCACAATCGGGCACGCCTCATCCAGCGTCTCGCTGAGGTGGCGCGGCAGCGGGGTGCCGTAGAACGGTGCCGACGCGCCAAAACCCTTGGGCGACATGATGAGTGCGAACCCGCCGCCCATGCAGAAGCCCGCGATCCCGACCTGGCCGGAGCATTCGGGCATGGCCAGCAGGTGATCGCGGGCGGCCAGAATGTCATCAACGGCACGGCCCCGTTTCGTCAGCAGCTCGCGCATGACCCTGGTGATGCAGCGGGCGCGGCCGCCACGGGCGTACAAGTTGGGCGTGAGCGCTAAATAGCCCGCGCCGGCGATGCGCTTGGACACCAACTCGTTGTCCGGCGCATAGCCGACCGCGTCGTGGACCACCACCACGCCGGGCCAGGGGCCTGCACCCTGGGGGCTGCTCAGCAGCGCGTCGATCGGTCCGGCGGGGGTGTCGATATCAATCGTTGTCATGACGTCATCTAACTGCAGCCTTGGCGTCGGCCTTCACGGAACTTGGGCGCGGTCCGCGGACGTTGGCGTCACATGGTGTCGCGGCTGCTTCTCCTCTACGCCGTCGTCGAGCTCGCGGTGGTTTTCGCGCTTGCGTCGACGATCGGTTTCGGCTGGACCCTGCTGGTGCTGCTGGCGACGTTTGTGCTCGGGTTCGGCCTGCTCGCGCCGCTGGGTGGGTGGCAGCTTGGGCGCCAGCTCGCCCAATTGCGATCCGGTCTGACAGAACCGCACAGCGCGCTGAGCGACGGCGCGCTGGTCACCATCGCCTCGGGCCTGGTCCTTGTTCCCGGTCTGGTCACCACGGGGTTGGGACTGTTGCTGTTGGTGCCTCCGATCCGGGCTGCCGCCCGCCCGGGGCTGACTTCACTTGCGGTGCGGGGCTTCCTGCGGCGCGTGCCGCTGACCGCCGATGCTGCGGCCGGCGTCGCCGGTGCCTGGAACCTCCGCAACACGGGCGACGGCAGGGACTTCATCGACGGCGAGGTCATCGACGTCATTGACGTCGAGCCGCCGGTCTTGCCGCAGCGTGCGACCGGCGACGAGCCCCCGGCGCCGCCCGCGTCGTCGGTCTGAGTTCGATTGCCCGGCTGCCCCTGGGGCCGCGCCGCGGCCCGCATCGTCGCCGGGCGAAACACGAGCCCACGTAGGTTTGCGGGGTGACCCCGAAGGCTCCGATCGCCACGAAGCTGCTGCTGAACGGCCGCGTGCACAGCCCCACCCACCCCGACGCCACCGCCATGGCGGTGCGCGGCGACGTCGTCGCGTGGCTGGGCAGTGACGACGTGGGCCGCAGCCAGTTCCCGGACGCCGACGTGCAGGATCTCGACGGCGCTTTCGTGGCGCCGGCATTCGTCGACAGCCACATCCACCTGAGTGCGACCGGCCTGACGCTCAGCGGGCTGGACCTGCGACCCGCCACCTCGCGAGCGCACATGGTGCGGATGGTCGCCGACTACGCGGCCGCCCACCCGGGCCGGCCGGTGTGGGGGCATGGCTGGGACGAGTCGGCGTGGCCCGAGAATGCCGCGCCGAGCACCGCCGACCTGGACGCGGTGCTCGGCGACCGGCCCGCCTACCTGGCCCGTGTCGATGTGCACTCCGCGTTGGCCTCGACCGGGCTGCGACGGCTGGTCCCCGGGCTGAGGGCGGCGGCCGGTTTCACACCGCAGCGGCCGCTGGCTGGCGACGCGCACCACCTGGTCCGCGCCGCGGCCCGCGACTTGCTCACCGACACGCAGCTGGCCGCAGCCCGGGAAGCGGCGCTGGATGCGCTCGCCGCGGCCGGCATCGTCGCGGTGCACGAATGCGCCGGACCCGACATCGGCGGGCTGGACGATTGGCGGCAGCTGTGCGGCCTCGAACACGGCGTCGAGGTGATCGGCTACTGGGGCGAGGCGGTGACCACGCCCGCACGGGCCCGCGCGCTGGTCGATGAGACCGGGGCCCGCGGGCTGGCCGGAGACCTGTTCGTCGACGGTGCGCTGGGGTCGCGCACCGCCTGGCTGCACGAGCCGTACGCCGACGCCCCGGATCGCGTCGGCGCCTGCTACCTCGACCCCGACGCTATCGTCGCGCATGTCCGGGCGTGTACCGAGGCCGAGGTGACCGCCGGTTTCCACGTCATCGGCGACGCCGCGGTCTCGGCGGTGGTCGCCGCCTTCGAACGGGTCGTCGACGACCTCGGTGTGGTCGCCGTCGCGCGGTGCGGGCACCGCCTCGAGCACGTGGAGATGGTGACCGCCGATCAGGCGGCGAAGCTGGGCGCGTGGGGGGTCATCGCCAGCGTGCAGCCCAATTTCGACGCGCTGTGGGGCGGTGGCAACGGCATGTATGCCCGTCGCCTCGGTGCACAGCGAGCCAGCGAACTCAACCCGCTCGCACTGTTAGCATCCCAAGGCGTGCCCCTCGCGCTCGGTTCCGACGCCCCGGTAACAGGTTTTGAGCCGTGGGCGAGCGTGCGCGCGGCGGTCAACCACCACACCCCGGGCAGCGCCGTGTCGGCGCGCGCCGCGTTCGCCGCGGCTACCCGCGGTGGCTGGCGGGCAGCCGGTGTCCGCGACGGGAAGACGGGCACCCTGGTGCCCGGAGCGCTGGCCTCCTATGCCGTCTGGGATGCCGGGGCTCTCGACGTCAGCGCGCCCCGAGACGGCATTCAGCGCTGGTCCACCGACCCGCGTTCCCGGGTGCCCGCGTTACCGCGGCTGGGCCCGACCGACGCCTTGCCGCGCTGCCGCCAAACCGTGCATCGGGGTGCCGTCATCCATGGCTAGGGAATGGTTCGCCGCGCGCCGGCGACTGGCGCAAGCCGGCGCCGGGCTGGCGGCGCGGCTGCCCGCCGTTCGGGCCGCGACACAACCACGTCTGCCGCGGCTGGTGGCCGCCGTCGTCGCCGGGCTGCTGCTCTACGCCAGCTTCCCGACGCTGAACTGGTGGTGGGCCGCGGTCGTCGCCTTCGCGCTGCTGTCGTGGGTGCTGACCCACCGCGCCACCACACCGGTGGGTGGGCTGGGCTACGGCTTCCTGTTCGGCCTGGCGTTCTACGTGCCCTTGTTGCCGTGGGTCGGCATGCTGGTCGGCGCGATGCCCTGGGTGGCGTTGGCGACGGCGTGCGCGTTCTTCCCGGGTCTCTTCGGCGTGTTCGCCGTCGTGGTGCGCCGGCTGCCGGGCTGGCCGATCTGGTTCGCCGTGGTCTGGGCGGCGCTGGAGTGGTTGAAGTCGATTGGCCCGTTTGGCGGATTTCCCTGGGGATCGGTGGCCTTCGGCCAAGCCGATGGCCCGCTGCTGCCGTTGGTTCAGCTCGGTGGGGTCGCGCTGCTCTCGACGGCGATCGTGCTGGTGGGATGCAGCTTCACCGCGATCGCGCTGGAGATCGAGACGTGGTGGCGCGCCGGTGGCCAGGCGCGCGGCCGCGCGGACGGAGCGGGTGTCTCAGGATCCGCCTCCAAAACTGGTACAGGTGCCGCTACTCCTCCGCCCGCGGTCGTGCTGCCCGGTGCCTGCATATGCCTGGTGTTGTTCGCCGCGGCCGTCGCCTGGCCGCAGGTGCGGCACGCGGGGGTCGGGTCAGGCGGTGAGCCCACCGTCACCGTCGCGGCCGTGCAGGGCAATGTCCCCCGGCTCGGGTTCGACTTCAATGCGCAGCGTCGAGCGGTGCTGGACAACCACGTCCGCGAGACGCAGCTGCTGGCCGAGGACGTCCGTGCGGGGGTTGCCCCGCAGCCCCAATTCGTCATCTGGCCGGAGAACGCCTCAGATATCGATCCCCTCGCCAACGCCGACGCCGGGCAGCAGATCTCGGCGGCGGCTGACGCGATCGGCGCGCCTATCCTTCTCGGCACCGTGCTCGACCTTCCCGGTCGCCAAGAAAATCCCGAATACACCAACACGGTGCTGGTGTGGAACCCGGTCACCGGCCCGGCCGACCGCCACACCAAGGAAATCGTGCAGCCGTTCGGCGAGTACCTGCCCATGCGGTGGCTTTTTCGGCATCTGTCCGGGTACGCCGACCGCGCCGGCTACATGGTGCCCGGCAAGAGCACCGGCGTGGTGCGCATCGCCGGCGTACCGGTCGGGGTCGCCACCTGCTGGGAGGTGATCTTCGACCGCGCACCGCGAAAATCGGTTCGGGGCGGCGCGCAGTTGTTGGCCGTGCCCAGCAACAACGCCACCTTCAACCAGACGATGAGTGAACAGCAACTGGCCTTTGCCAAAGTTCGGGCGGTAGAGCACGACCGATACGTCGTGGTGGCCGGCACCACCGGGATCAGTGCGGTGATCGCGCCAGACGGTCACGAGCTGGTCCGGACGAACTTCTTCGAGCCCGCCTATCTCGACATCCAGGTGCACCTCAAGACGAGGCTGACCCCCGCCACACGGTGGGGCGCGATCCTGCAATGGATCCTGGTCGCGGCGGCCGGGGCGGTCATTCTCGCCGCAATGCGGCACAATGGATGGTTCGCGCATCGAACCCGTCGGCGGCCCAAGCCCCAGGAGGAACCCGTCGGCTCCGGTGCGCCAAAGGACGCCGAGGATGCGGGGGGCGGCCGACACTCACTTGGTTTCGGGCGACGAAGTAGAGGAGCTATATGACCACCGGCCACCCGGCGCCCCGAGTCCCGGGCAGTCGTCCCAGCCAGCGCGTTCTGGTGATCATCCCCACCTACAACGAGCTGGAGAACCTGCCGCTGATCCATCGGCGGGTAAGGACCGCCTGCCCCGACGTCCATGTGCTCGTCGTCGACGACAGCAGCCCCGACGGCACCGGCCAGCTCGCCGACGAGCTGGCACAGGCCGATGCCGACCGCACCCACGTGCTGCACCGCACCGCGAAGAACGGGCTGGGCGCGGCATACCTGCAAGGTTTCGCCTGGGGCCTGAGCCGGGATTACGCGGTACTCGTCGAGATGGACGCCGACGGCAGTCACGCGCCCGAACAGCTGCACCGCCTGTTGGACGCCGTCGACGCGGGAGCCGACCTGGCCATCGGCTCGCGCTACGTCGACGGGGGGGCGGTGCGCAACTGGCCGTGGCGGCGCCTGGCGCTGTCCAAGACGGCGAACACCTATTCGCGGCTGGCGCTCGGCATCGGTGTCCACGACATCACCGCCGGTTATCGCGCCTACCGCCGCGAAGTGCTCGAGACGATCGATCTAGACAGCGTCGACTCCAAGGGCTACTGCTTCCAGATCGAGATGACCTGGCGCACGATCAACACCGGTTTCGTCGTCGTCGAGGTGCCGATCACATTCACCGAACGTGAGATCGGCGTGTCCAAGATGAGCGGATCCAACATCCGCGAGGCGCTGGTCAAAGTCGCTCGATGGGGCCTCGACGGGCGGCGCACCCGTGCTCGGGCCGCGCGCGCTCACGACAACGCGTAACTGCGGGCCCCGGTCAGCCGCGACGCCGCGACCTAATAAGGTCGAGGCGCTCCTTGAGGAGTTCCTCGAGTTCTTCGACCGAGCGACGCTCTAGCAGCATGTCCCAGTGTGTGCGCGGTGGCTTGACCTTCTTCGGCTCGGGCAAGTCACCCTCGATCAGCGTGCCCTCCATGCCGTTGCGGCACAACCAGGTGCCGGGAATCTCGGCGTCGTCGGCGAAGGGGACCTCGAACTCCTCGCCGTTCTCGGTGCGATACCGCGCGATCTGACGCGGTGCGAGATCGTGGTTACGGTCGGTCTCATAGCTCACGGCTCCGAGCCGACTGCCTCGTAGGACACGATCAGCCATAGGGCGGTACTCCTTTGGGTCCGGTGAGCTGCTGGGCTCCTGCGATTATCTCCGCTTAAGCAAACGTTAAGAGCGTTTGCCTAGTTCCCGTGGTCCGCGCGCGGCGCGCGACGCGACCATTAATGATACCGGGATCGGGGGCTGCGGCGGACTAAAGTCGGCAGGCGTGACGCGTCGTGCCCGGCCTCAGCCATGCCGCTGGTGTGGTCGAGACGTGACCGACGTCGGGATGGGCCGTCGCCGCCAGTATTGCCGGCAGTCCTGTCGGCAGCGTGCATACGAGCAGCGGGCCATGATGACCCGGGGTGGGGGCGGGGCGGCGCTGGCCTTGCCGGCCGACGCCGTGGTGCTCTCGGCCGACGATGCGGCCGACCTATCGGATCGCGTTTACCAGGTGCGATGTGCGGCCGAGGACGTCGCCACGGCGCTCGACGAAGGAGCCGGGGCAACCGAACTGCGCGAATTGTGCGACGTGCTGGTTCGGGCCGCCAGGGCCGCCGACGGCTGGCGCCGCGTGGGCGTCTGACGGGGCAAGATTCGGGGTCTTCAGGCGCTGTCGCAGCGCCGGCTGTGCACAGCCGGTACAGTCGCGCCAGGGCCGGCGCGCACCGAGCGCGCCGGGTCAGTTGTTTGCGTAGAAGCTGGGAGTATCGGACGTTTTGAAATCCCGCCAGAGTTGGCCATACTCACCAGCGGCATTCTTGGGTCGGACAGCAGCACGACGCTGGTCGAGAAGAATCCGACTGCGCTTCGTGCAGCAACTCCCGTGACTCGGCGAGAGCCGCATCCGGCGGTTTAGCGACGACCAAATGCTAGGTGAGGGTTAGGCGAGGTTACTGATGGGTGATCAACTCCAGCATGCGACCGAAGCGCTGCGGAAAGCGCTGGTCCAGGTTGAACGCCTGAAGCGCACCAACCGCGCGCTGCTGGAGCGCTCGAGCGAGCCGATCGCGATCGTCGGTATGTCGTGCCGCTTCCCGGGCGGGGTTGATTCGCCAGAAGGCCTGTGGCGGATGGTGGCCGAGGGCCGGGACGTGATGTCGGATTTCCCGACCGATCGTGGGTGGGACCTGGCCGGGTTGTTCGATCCGGACCCCGACGTGCGTCACAAGTCATACGCGCGCACCGGGGGCTTCGTGGACGGGGTCGCGGACTTCGACCCCGCCTTCTTCGGTATTGCGCCCAGCGAGGCGCTGGCGATGGACCCCCAGCATCGGATGTTGTTAGAGCTGTCGTGGGAGGCGTTGGAGCGGGCGGGGATCGACCCGGGCGGGTTGCGCGGCAGCGCCACCGGCGTGTTCGCCGGCCTCATCGTCCAGGGCTACGGCATGTCGGCCGAGGAGATCGAGGGCTACCGCCTGACCGGCATGACCTCCAGTGTGGCCTCGGGTCGGGTGTCGTATGTGCTGGGGTTGGAGGGCCCGGCGGTGTCGGTGGACACGGCGTGTTCGTCGTCGTTGGTGGCGTTGCATATGGCGGTGGGTTCGCTGCGGTCGGGCGAATGCGACCTGGCGCTGGCCGGCGGCGTCACCGTCAACGCCACGCCGACGGTCTTCGTCGAGTTCAGCCGGCACAGGGGCCTCGCGCCGGACGGCCGGTGCAAGGCGTACGCCGGGGCGGCCGACGGGGTCGGCTGGTCCGAGGGTGGGGGAATGTTGGTGGTGGAGCGGCTCTCGGATGCGCGGCGGTTGGGGCATCCGGTGTTGGCGGTGGTGCGGGGTTCGGCGGTCAATCAGGACGGGGCGTCCAACGGGTTGACCGCGCCCAATGGTCCGTCGCAGCAGCGGGTGGTGCGGGCGGCGTTGGCCAGCGCGGGGCTGAGTCCGGCCGAGGTTGATGTGGTCGAGGGCCACGGGACCGGCACCACGTTGGGTGATCCGATCGAGGCGCAGGCGTTGTTGGCGACTTACGGGCAAGACCGTGCCGAGCCGCTGTGGTTGGGGTCGATCAAGTCGAATATGGGTCACACGCAGGCCGCCGCGGGGGTGGCGGGTGTGATCAAGATGGTGTTGGCGATGCGCCATGAGTTGTTGCCGGCGACGTTGCATGTCGATGAGCCTTCGCCGCATGTGGATTGGTCGGCGGGGGCGGTGTCGTTGCTGACGCAAGCCCGGCCTTGGCAGGCCGGTGGTCGTGTTCGACGGGCTGGGGTGTCCTCGTTTGGGATCAGCGGCACCAATGCGCACGTGATTCTCGAGGCGGTCCCGGTTGAGCCGCGCGCCGGGGGTGGCTGCGCGGTGCCGGTGGTGCCGTGGGTGGTGTCGGCGAGGTCGGCGGCGGCGTTGGGGGCTCAGGCGGCCCGGTTGGCGGCTTTTGTGCGTGCGGATGACGGGCTGGATGTCGCCGATGTGGGGTGGTCGCTGGCGGGTCGGTCGGCCTTCGAGCATCGGGCGGTGGTCGTGGGCGGGGATCGCGACCGGTTGCTGGCCGGGTTGGATGAGCTGGCCACCCTTGATCTTGACGAGGTCGGCTCGGTGATTCGCGGCACGGCCACACCCGCGGGCAAGACCGTCTTCGTCTTCCCCGGCCAAGGCTCCCAATGGATCGGCATGGGCATCGAATTGCTCGATACCGCACCGGTATTCGCCCAGCAGATCGACGCGTGCGCCGAAGCCTTTTCGGAATTCGTGGACTGGTCGCTGACCGACGTCCTGCGTGGCGTGCCGGGCGCCCCGGGCCTGGATCGCGTGGACGTCGTGCAACCGGTGCTGTTCGCGATGATGGTGTCGCTGGCCGAGTTGTGGAAGTCGGTCGGGGTGCGTCCGGATGCGGTGATCGGCCATTCCCAAGGGGAAATCGCGGCCGCCTACGTCGCCGGCGCGCTGTCCTTGCACGACGCGGCACGGGTGGTCACCCTGCGCAGCAAGTTGCTGACGGCGCTGGCCGGCCCGGGAGGCATGGTGTCCATCGCGTGCGGCGCCGAACGCGCGCGGGAGTTGTTGGCGCCCTTGGGCAATCGGGCAAGCATCGCCGTGGTCAACGGCCCGTCAGCGGTCGTGGTGTCGGGTGAGGTGGCGGCGCTGGAGGAGCTCATCCAGCTCTGCACGGAGCAGGAGCTGCGCACCCGCCGCATCGACGTGGACTATGCCTCGCATTCGGTTGAGGTCGAGGCGATTCGCGGCGAGCTCGCCGAGGTTCTCTCGGGGATCGAGCCACGTTCCTCGCGCACCATCTTCTTCTCCACGGTGACCGGAAACCGGTTGGATACCGCGGATTTGGATGCCGACTACTGGTATCGCAACATCCGCCAGACCGTGCGGTTCGACCAGGCGGTGCGCAGCGCGTGTGAGCAGGGATACCGCACCTTCATCGAGTCCAGCCCGCACCCCGCGTTGATCGCCGGTATCGAAGACACGTGTGGCGACAGCGTTCACGGCGGCACCGAGGCCGTCGTCGTGCCCACCCTGGGCCGCGGGGATGGCGGTCTCGAACGGTTCTTGACGTCGGCTGCCTCCGCGTTCGTTGCGGGTGTGAGCGTCGACTGGCGCGGTGTGCTGGACGGGGCAGGTTTCGTCGAGTTGCCGACGTATGCCTTTGAGCGGCGGCGATTCTGGCTGTCCGGCGATGGGGTGGGGGCCGACGCCGCCGGCCTGGGACTGGGTGCCAGCGAGCACGCGTTGCTGGGTGCGGTGGTGGAGCTGCCGGCCTCGGGTGGGGTGATGTTGACGGGACGGTTGTCGCCCGGTGTGCAGGGGTGGCTGGCCGATCACGCCGTGTCGGACGTCGTGTTGTTCCCGGGCACCGGGTTTGTGGAGCTGGCGATCCGCGCCGGCGACGAAGTCGGCTGCTCGGTGGTCGACGAGTTGACGCTGCAAGCGCCCCTGCTGATGCCGGCTGCCGGCACGGTTGCGGTGCAGGTGGTGGTCGGCGCGGCCGATGACTCGAATTCGCGTGGCGTATCGATATATTCGCGCGCGGACGCCGGATTGGGATGGGTTTTGCACGCCGAGGGCGTCTTGAGGTCAGGGTCGGTCGAACCGAGGGCCGATTTTTCGGTGTGGCCGCCGGCCGGCGCGATCGCGGTGGATGTGACCGATGGCTATGACCGGTTGGCGACGCGCGGCTACCGCTACGGACCGGCGTTTCGGGGGCTGACCGCGGTGTGGGCCCGTGGCGAGGAGATGTTCGCCGAGGTGAAGCTGCCGGAGGCGGCCGGGGGAGTCGGCGGCTTCGGCGTGCATCCGGCGTTGTTGGATGCGGCCCTGCACGCGGTCGCGATCGCGGGCGACCCGGATGAGCTCGCAATGCCCTTCTGCTGGCAGGGCGTGTCGCTACACGCCGCCGGGGCCTCGGCGGTGCGGGCGCGGATCGCGCCGGTGGGGCCGTCGGCGATGTCGGTGGAATTGGCGGACGGGCTGGGGTTGCCGGTGTTGTCGGTGGCCTCGATGGTGGCCCGCCCGGTGACCGAGCGGCAGCTGAGGGCGGCGGTGTCGGGATCGGGCCCGGACCGGCTGTTCGAAGTGATCTGGTCACCGGCGTCCGGGGCCTCGGCGGTGGGCTCCACGCCCTCGCATGAGGTGTTCGAATCCGTTGCGGCCGAACAAGATCCGGTAGCCGGCAGCTACGAGCGCACGCGCCAAGCGCTGGCCGCCGTGCAGGCATGGTTGACCGAGCGCGACTCGGGCGTGCTGGTCGTGGCCACCCGCGGCGCGATGGCGTTGGTGAACGAGGACGTCACCGACTTGGCGGGTGCGGCGGTGTGGGGCCTGGTCCGGTCGGCCCAGACCGAGCATCCCGGCCGGATCGTGCTGGTCGATTCCGATGCGCCCCTTGATGATGCGGCGATCGCGGCGGCTTTGGCGGTCGGCGAGCCGCAGGTGTTGTTGCGAGGCGGTCGGGTGTACACGCCGCGGGTGCAGGGCAGCCGGGCGGTCGACGGCGTGCTGGTGCCGCCGGGCGACGGCCCGTGGCGGTTGGGTCTCAGCAGTGCGGGCACGTTCGAGAATCTGCGGCTGGAGCCGGTTCCCAACCCTGACGCGCCGCTGCGGCCCGGCCAGGTTCGGGTGGCCATGCGCGCCATCGCCGCCAACTTCCGCGACATCATGATCACCCTGGGCATGTTCACCCACGACGCGCTGCTCGGTGGCGAAGGCGCCGGCGTGGTCGTCGAGGTCGGCCCCGGCGTCACCGAATTCTCGGTCGGGGACCGGGTATTCGGGTTCTTCCCCGACGGCAGTGGCACGCTGGTCGCCGGCGATGTCCGGCTGCTGCTTCCGATGCCCGCGGACTGGTCATACGCCGAAGCCGCAGCCATCTCAGCCGTTTTCACCACCGCGTACTACGCGTTCATACATCTCGCCGACGTGCGACCGGGCCAGCGTGTGTTGATTCACGCCGGCACCGGCGGGGTGGGCATGGCCGCCGTGCAGCTGGCCCGTCATCTGGGCTTGGAGGTGTTCGCCACCGCCAGCAAGGGTAAGTGGGACACGTTGCGGGCCATGGGCTTTGACGACGATCACATCTCCGATTCGCGCAGCCTGGAATTCGAGGAGAAGTTCCGGGCGGTCACCGGTGGTCGTGGCTTCGATGTGGTGTTGGACTCGCTGGCGGGCGAGTTCGTGGATGCGTCGCTGCGCCTGGTGGCCCCCGGAGGGGTGTTCTTGGAGATGGGCAAGACCGACATCCGCGACCCCGGGGTGATCGCCCAGGAATACCCGGGTGTGCGCTACCGCGCCTTCGACCTCTTCGAGCCCGGGCGTCCCCGGATGCACCAGTACATGCTC
Organism: Mycobacterium lacus; assembly: GCF_010731535.1. Lineage (NCBI taxonomy): Bacteria > Bacillati > Actinomycetota > Actinomycetes > Mycobacteriales > Mycobacteriaceae > Mycobacterium > Mycobacterium lacus. The sequence goes on along the minus strand of NZ_AP022581.1, from coordinate 2,178,997 downwards.
GAACTCGCTGAGCTGTTCGACGCCGGGGTGCTGCGGCCGTTGCCGGTCACCACGTTTGACGTGCGGCGAGCTCCCGCGGCGTTGCGGTATTTGAGTCAGGCGCGTCACACCGGAAAGGTCGTGATGAGCATGCCGGACGCGTGGGCGGCCGGCACGGTGTTGGTCACCGGCGGCACCGGGATGGCGGGTTCGGCGCTGGCCCGTCACCTGGTGGCCCGTCATGCGGTGCGCAACCTGGTGCTGGTGAGCCGGCGCGGTCCGGACGCGCCGGGTGCCGAGGAATTGGTGGCGGAGTTGCGTGCTGCCGGTGCCGAAGTGCAGGTGGTGGCGTGCGATGCGGCCAATCGGGAGGCGTTGGCGAAGGTGATCGCCGACATCGGGGTGCAGCACCCGCTGACCGGGGTGATTCACGCGGCCGGTGTGCTTGACGACGCGGTGGTGACATCGTTGACGCCGGAGCGGGTAGACGCGGTGTTGCGGGCGAAGGTGGACGCGGCGTGGAACCTGCATGAGTTGACCCGCGATGTGAATGTGTCGGCGTTCGTGATGTTTTCGTCGATGGCCGGGCTGGTGGGATCGTCGGGCCAGGCCAACTATGCGGCGGCCAACACCTTCCTTGACGGGTTGGCCGCGCATCGGCGGGCCCACGGGCTGGCGGCGATCTCGCTGGCATGGGGCCTGTGGGATCAGGCCAGCGCGATGACCGGCGGGCTGGACGCGGCCGACCTGGCGCGGCTGGGTCGCGACGGCGTGCTGGCCCTGTCCTCCGAGGAGGCGCTGGAATTGTTCGACACCGCACTGATTGTCGACGAGCCATTCCTCGCGCCCGCCCGCATCGACCTGGCGGCGCTGCGCGCGCACGCGGTCGCGGTGCCGCCCATGTTCGCCGATCTGGTCAACGCGCCCGCCCGGCGCCGGGTCGACGATTCGCTTGCGGCCGCTAAATCGAAATCGGCTCTGGCGCATCGTTTGCACGGGTTGCCCGAAGCCGAACAGCACGCCGTTCTGCTGGACCTGGTGCGCTCCCATATCGCCACCGTGCTGGGCAACACGACGCCCGAGGCGATCGACCCGGATAAGGCGTTCCAGGAGTTGGGCTTCGACTCGCTGACCGCGGTCGAAATGCGCAACCGGCTCAAAGCCGCTACGGGCCTGGCGCTTTCACCGACGCTCATCTTCGACTACCCAACCCCTAATGGCCTCGCGAAGTATATCCGCGCCGAAATCGCCGGAGTCCCACAAGAGATCAAGCCCGTACCCGCGGCGCGAACCACGGGAGACGATCCGATCGCGATCGTCGGCATGGCTTGCCGCTACCCGGGAGGGGTGAATTCCCCCGACGACCTGTGGGACATGTTGGTCCAGGGCCGCGACGTGCTCTCCGAATTCCCGGCCGACCGCGGCTGGGACCTCGCCGGGCTGTACAACCCCGACCCCGATGCGGCGGGCGCGTGCTACACCCGCACCGGGGGCTTCGTGGATCGGGTCGCCGACTTCGACCCCGCCTTCTTCGGTATTGGGCCCAGCGAGGCGCTGGCGATGGACCCCCAGCAGCGGATGTTGTTAGAGCTGTCGTGGGAGGCGTTGGAGCGGGCGGGAATTGAACCCGGCGGGTTGCGGGGCAGCGCCACCGGTGTGTTCGCCGGGGTGATGACCCAGGGCTACGGGATGTTCGCCGCCGAGCCGGTGGAAGGCTTCCGCCTGACCGGCCAGTTGTCCAGCGTGGCCTCGGGCCGGGTGTCGTATGTGCTGGGGTTGGAGGGCCCGGCGGTGTCGGTGGATACGGCGTGTTCGTCGTCGTTGGTGGCGTTGCATATGGCGGTGGGTTCGCTGCGGTCGGGCGAATGCGACCTGGCGCTGGCCGGCGGCGTCACCGTCAACGCCACGCCAGACATCTTCGTGGAATTCAGCCGCTGGCGCGGGTTGTCACCGGACGGCCGGTGCAAGGCGTACGCCGGCGCGGCCGACGGCACCGGGTTCTCCGAGGGCGGGGGAATGTTGGTGGTGGAGCGGCTCTCGGATGCGCGGCGGTTGGGGCATCCGGTGCTGGCGGTGGTGCGGGGTTCGGCGGTCAATCAGGACGGGGCGTCCAACGGGTTGACCGCGCCCAATGGGCCGTCGCAGCAGCGGGTGGTGCGGGCGGCGCTGGCCAGCGCGGGGCTGAGTCCGGCCGAGGTTGACGTGGTCGAGGGCCACGGGACCGGCACCACGTTGGGTGATCCGATCGAGGCGCAGGCGTTGTTGGCGACTTACGGGCAAGACCGTGCCGAGCCGCTGTGGTTGGGGTCGATCAAGTCGAATATGGGTCACACGCAGGCCGCCGCGGGGGTGGCGGGTGTGATCAAGATGGTGTTGGCGATGCGCCATGAGTTGTTGCCGGCGACGTTGCATGTCGATGAGCCTTCGCCGCATGTGGATTGGTCGGCGGGGGCGGTGTCGTTGCTGACGCAAGCCCGGCCTTGGCAGGCCGGTGGTCGTGTTCGACGGGCTGGGGTGTCCTCGTTTGGGATCAGCGGCACCAATGCGCACGTGATTCTCGAGGCGGTCCCGGTTGAGCCGCGCGCCGGGGGTGGCTGCGCGGTGCCGGTGGTGCCGTGGGTGGTGTCGGCGAGGTCGGCGGCGGCGTTGGGGGCTCAGGCGGCCCGGTTGGCGGCTTTTGTGCGTGCGGATGACGGGCTGGATGTCGCCGATGTGGGGTGGTCGCTGGCGGGTCGGTCGGCCTTCGAGCATCGGGCGGTGGTCGTGGGCGGGGATCGCGACCGGTTGCTGGCCGGGTTGGATGAGCTGGCCACCCTTGATCTTGACGAGGTCGGCTCGGTGATTCGCGGCACGGCCACACCCGCGGGCAAGACCGTCTTCGTCTTCCCCGGCCAAGGCTCCCAATCGCTGGGCATGGGAATGGGATTGCACGCCGGATACCAGGTATTCGCCGAGGCGTTCAATACGGTCGTCGGCGAACTGGACCGGCACCTGCTGCGCCCGCTGCGCGAAGTGATGTGGGGCCACGACGAAAACCTGCTGAACACCACGGAATTCGCGCAGCCGGCACTGTTCGCGGTGGAAGTTGCCCTGTTCCGGCTGCTCGAATCCTGGGGCATACGACCCGATTTCGTGATGGGCCACTCGGTCGGCGAGCTGACCGCCGCGCACGTCGCCGGCGTACTGTCCCTGGAGAACGCCGCGGTATTGGTCGCGGCCCGCGGCCGCTTCATGCAGGCCCTGCCGGCTGGCGGAGCGATGACCGCCGTGCAGGCCACCGAAGCGGAAGTGCGGCCGCTGCTGGGCGCGGAGGTCGACATCGCGGCGGTCAACGGCCCTAGTTCGGTGGTGATTTCGGGCGCACAGGACGCCGTGGCCGCGGTGGCCGACCGGCTCCGCGCCGACGGCCGCCGGGTGCATCGGCTGGCCGTGTCGCACGCGTTCCACTCCCCGTTGATGGAGCCGATGATCGACGAATTCGGGACGGTCGCTGCCGGGCTCGCCATCGGGCAGCCCAGCATCGGAATCATCTCCAACGTGACCGGGCAGTTGGCCGGCGATGACTACGCGTCGCCGACGTATTGGAAGCGGCATGTCCGGGAAGCGGTGCGGTTCGCCGACAGCGTGCGCTTCGCGCACTCGGCCGGCGCAAGCCGCTTCCTCGAAGTCGGGCCCAGTAGCGGTTTGACGGCGTCGATCGAAGAATCGCTGGCCGATTCCCCGGTCCTGACGATGTCCGCTTTGCGAAAGGACCGCCCGGAGCCGGTGACCCTGGCCAACGCCGCGGCACAGGGCTTCGTCGCCGGCATGGACGTGGATTGGCGCGCTGTGCTGGGTGAGGCGAATTTCGTCGAGTTGCCGACGTATGCCTTTGAGCGGCGGCGATTCTGGCTCTCCGCTGATGGCGCCGCCGCCGATGCGGCCGGCCTGGGGCTGGAAGCCGGCGAGCATGCGCTGCTGGGGGCGGTGGTGGAGCTGCCGGCCTCGGGCGGGGTGGTGTTGACGGGCCGGTTGTCGCGCGGCGTGCAGGGGTGGTTGGCCGATCACGCCGTCGGCGGCGTGGCGATCTTCCCGGGGGCGGGCTTCGTCGAGTTGGCGATCCGCGCCGGTGACGCGGTCGGCTGCGGCGTGGTCGACGAGTTGACGCTGGCGGCCCCCCTCGTGTTGCCGCCGACCGGATCGGTTGCGGTGCGGGTGGTCGTGGCTGGCCCGGACGAATCGGGAACGCGCGCTGTATCGGTGTTTTCGCGTGCCGATAGGGGTAGCAGCTGGCTGTTGCACGCGGAGGGCGTGCTGAGCGCGGGCTCCGCGCAGCCGGCCGAGGATCTGTCGGTGTGGCCGCCCGTGGGTGCGGTCGCGGTGGACGTGGGCGACGGGTACGAGCGACTGGCCGAGCGCGGGTACGGGTACGGGCCAGCGTTCCGGGGACTGACCGCGATGTGGCGCCGTGGCGAGGAAGTGTTCGCCGAGGTGTCCCTGCCCGCGGATGCGGGGGTGTCGGTGGCCGGGTTCGGGGTCCATCCGGTGCTGCTGGACGCGGCTTTGCACGCCGTGGCGTTGAGCGCCGAACGTACCGAGGTTCCGGAGGGTTCGGTTTTGGTGCCGTTCTCGTGGCAAGGGGTTTCGTTGCACGCCGCGGGGGCGTCGGCGGTGCGGGCGCGGATCGCGCCGGTGGGCCCGTCGGCGGTGTCGATCGAGTTGGCCGACGGGCTCGGGTTGCCGGTGTTGTCGGTGACGTCGATGCTGGCCCGGCCGGTGACCGAGCGGCAGCTGAGGGCGGCGAGGTCGGGCTCGGGTCCGGACCGGCTGTTCGAGGTCGTCTGGTCGGCCCAGCCGTCGTCCGCGGTGGAGCCGGTGCCCGTAAGTCTTTGGGGCACAACCGAGACGTCTGAGGCAGCAACGGTCGTGTTCGAGTCCCAACCATTCGACGGTGACGTGGTCGCCGGGGTCTACGCGGCCACGAGTTCGGTGCTGAGCGTGTTGCAGTCGTGGCTATCCCGCGACGGCGCTGAGCAGTTGGTGGTGGTGACGCGCGGAGCGATGGCGTTGCCGGGCGAAGACATCACCGATTTGGCCGGCGCGGCGGTGTGGGGGTTGGTGCGCTCGGCGCAGACCGAGCATCCGGGCCGGGTTGTCCTGGTCGATTCCGATGCGCCCCTTGATGATGCGGCCGTCGCGGCGGTACTGGCGGCCGGGGAGCCGCAGGTATTGTGGCGCGGCGGGCTGGTGTACACCGCGCGGGTGCGGGGCAGTCGCGCGGTCAACGGTCTCTTGGTGCCTCCGGGTGACGGACCCTGGCGACTGGGCATGAGCAGCGCCGGCACCTTCGAAAACCTGCGGTTGGAGCGGATTCCCGACGCCGATGCGCCGTTGCAGCCCGGCCAGGTTCGGGTCGCCTTGTCGGCCATCGCCGCCAACTTCCGCGACGTCATGATCGCGCTGGGTCTTTATCCCGACCCCGACGCCGTCATGGGTGTCGAGGCCTCCGGTGTGGTCCTGGAAACCAGCTCGGAAACCAGCTCGGAGCAGGGATCTTTCGCGGTCGGCGACCGGGTCATGGGCCTGTTCCCGGAAGGGACCGGAACGATCGCCACCACCGACCAGCGGCTGCTGGTCAAGGTGCCGGCGGGGTGGTCGCACACCGCCGCCGCCACCGCCTCGGTGGTGTTCGCGACGGCCTTCTACGCGCTGGTGGATCTGGCCGCCGTTAGGCCCGGTCAGCGAGTGTTGGTGCATGCCGCCGCCGGCGGGGTGGGCATGGCGGCGGTACAGTTGGCCCGGCACCTCGGCCTGGAGGTGTTTGCCACCGCCAGCCGCGGCAAGTGGGACACCCTGCGCGCCATGGGATTCGACGACGACCACATCTCCGACTCGCGCGGCCTGGACTTCGAGGACAAGTTCCGCGCGGTCACCGGCGGCCGCGGCCTTGATGTGGTATTGAACTCGCTGGCTGGCGAATTCGTGGACGCGTCACTGCGTTTGGTAGCCCCGGGCGGGATGTTCTTGGAGATGGGCAAGACCGACATCCGCGAGCCGGGCGCGGTGGCCGAGCAGCACGCGGGCGTGCGCTACCGCGCCTTCGATCTCTTCGAGGCGGGACCCGACCGCATCCAGCAGATCCTCGCCCGGCTGGCCGCGCTGTTCGGCGACGAAGTGCTGCGCCCGTTGCCGGTCACGACGTTTGACGTGCGGCGCGCGCCCGCGGCGTTGCGGTATCTGAGCCAGGCCCGCCATGTCGGCAAGGTCGTGATGACCCTGCCCGACGCGTGGGCGGCGGGCACGGTGCTGATCACCGGCGGCACCGGGATGGCGGGCTCGGCGTTGGCGCGCCACGTCGTCACCCGTCATGGGGTGCGCAACCTGGTGCTGGTGAGCCGGCGCGGTCCGGACGCACCGGGTGCCGAGGAATTGGTGGCCGATCTGGGTGCGGCCGGTGCGCGGGTTCAGGTGGTGGCATGTGACGCGGCCGACCGGGCGGCGCTGGCCAAGGTGATCGCCGATATCCCGGTGCAGCATCCGTTGTCGGCCGTGATGCACACCGCCGGGGCGCTCGATGACGCGGTGGTGACGTCCCTGACTCCCGAGCGCGTCGACGTGGCGTTGCGGGCCAAGGTGGATGCGGCGTGGAACCTACACGAGTTGACCCGCGATCTGGATGTATCGGCGTTCGTGATGTTTTCGTCGATGGCCGGGCTGGTGGGATCGTCGGGCCAGGCCAACTACGCGGCGGCCAACTCGTTCCTGGACGCGCTGGCCACCCACCGGCAAGCCCAAGGGCTGCCGGCCATCTCGCTGGGATGGGGACTATGGAATCAGGCCAGCGCCATGACCGGCGGGTTGGCGACCGTCGATTTCGCACGGTTCGCCCGCGACGGCGTCGTCGCGATGTCCTCCGAGGAAGCCCTCGAATTGCTCGACACCGCAATGATTATCGACGAACCGTTCATGCTGCCCGCCCATATCGACTTGGCCGCGTTGCGGGTCAAGTTCGATACCGGCACGTTGCCTCCGATGTTCGTCGATTTGATCAACGCGCCCGCCCGGCGCCAGGTCGACGACTCGCTCGCCGCCGCGAAGTCGAAATCAGCCCTGCTGCAACGTCTCGAAGGTCTGCCCGAAGACGAGCAACACGCCGTCCTGCTGGACCTGGTGCGCTCACACATTGCCACCGTGCTGGGTAGCGCCAGCCCCGAAGCCATCGACCCGGACCGGGCCTTCCAGGAGTTGGGTTTCGACTCGCTGACCGCGGTCGAGATGCGCAACCGGCTCAAAGCGGCCACCGGCCTGGCGCTGTCGCCCACGCTCATCTTCGACTACCCGAACTCCGCCGCGCTGGCCGGCTACATGCACTCCGAACTGGTCGGCAACTCGGAGCAAACCGCCCCGGCCGCCGCAGCCGGGGAGGCCGAGATCCAGCGGGTCGTAGCGTCCATACCGGTCAAGCGCCTCCGGCAGGCCGGCGTGCTGGACCTGTTGCTCGCCTTGGCAAATGAAGCCGACGGTAGCGGTGAGGTGGCGCTGCACGAGACGACGGAACAAGACATCGCGGACATGGACCTCGACGACCTAGTCAACGCGGCGTTCATGAACGACGACGAGTAGCCACGATGCGTCCCGGGAAAACTCAGTGAGAGTCGCGGTCACCGGGGCCAGCGGCGTGCTTGGCCGCGGCCTCGTCGCCCGATTGCTCAGTCAGGGTCACGACGTCGTCGGGATCTCCCGTCATCGACCCGAAAGCTGGTCGAGCGCAGCTGATTTCGTCGCGGGTGATATCCGGGACCTGGCCGCCGTCCGGCGCGCCATTGCCGGCGCGGAGGTCGTCGCGCATTGCGCCTGGGCGCGGAGCGCGGACGGCACCGTCAACATCGAGGGCACCCGCAACGTTGTCGCGGCGATGGCCGAGGCCGGGACCACGCGGGTCGTTTTCGCCTCCACCCCAATGATTACCGACGGCCGGCACCAAGCCCACATCGAAAGGATGCTGTCGGACTCCGGGCGGGAATGGGTCGCCGTCCGCAGCGCGCTCGTTGTCGGCCGAAATGTCGACAACTGGGTGCGGAAGCTGTTTGCTCTGCCGTTGTTACCCGCCGGGTCCGCCGATCACGTGGTACAAGTCGTGCACACCGACGACGCGCTGCGGCTGTTGGCCCGCGCGATCCTGGACACCGGAATCGATAGCGGTCCAGTCGATCTCGCCGCTCCGGGTGAGTTGACGTGGCGTCGCATCGCGGCCGCCCTCGGGCGGCCTCTCGTGCCCATCGGTCCCCGAGTGCTCCGGCGCGTCACGTCATTCGCCGAACTCGAGCTTGTGCAGCGCGCACCGCTGATGGATGTCACGCGCCTGCGTGACCAGTGGGGATTCCAGCCGGCCTGGAACGCCGAAGAATGTCTCGAAGACTTCGCCCTGGCGGTGCGCGGCAGGATCTGCCTGGGAAAGCGCGTTTTTTCGCTGCCCTGGCGGCTGGCGCATATCCCGGACGTGCCGGCCGTCGACGCGCCGGCTGACGACGGAGTGGTGCCGAGATTGGCCGGCCCAGAAGGGGACAACGGCGAATTCGACACGCCGATCGACCCGCGCTTCCCGACGTACCTGGCCACCAATTTGTCGGAGGCGCTGCCCGGTCCGTTCTCGCCGTCGTCGGCGTCGGTGACCGTGCGCGGCCTGCGCGCCGGCGGCGTGGGCATCGCCGAGCGGTTGCGGCCAGGCGGGGTGATCCAACGGGAAATCGCGATGCGGACGGTCGCGGTGTTCGCGCACCGGCTGTATGGGGCCATCACGTCGGCGCATTTCATGGCCGAAACCGTGCCGTTCGCCAAGCCCGCGACGATCGTCAGCAACAGTGGGTTCTTCGGACCCAGCATGGCGTCGCTGCCGATCTTCGGCGAGGAGCGACCGCCGGCGGAATCAGGCCTTTTCCGCAGGCGGTTGCGCACCCTGCGCAACATCGGGGTGTTCGGCGTCAACCTGGTGGGCCTGTCGGCCGGCTCGCCCCGGGACACCGACGCCTACATCGCCGATGTCGATCGCCTGGAGCGTCTTGCCGGCGACGACATCGCTGCGCTGGACGATCGGCGGCTGCTCAGCCTGATCTTGTTGGCGCGCGACCACGTCGTCCACGGCTGGGTGCTGGCCTCGGGGTCGTTCATGCTGTGCGCCGCGTTCAACGTGTTGTTGCGCGGTCTGTGCGGGCGGGACACCGCCCCGGCGGCCGGGCCGGAATTGGTCAGCGCGCGATCGGTGGAGGCGGTGCAGCGGCTGGTGGCCGCGGCGCGGCGCGACCCGACCGTGGTTCGTGTGTTGGCCGAACCGGGGGAGCGCCTCGACAAGCTAGCCGTCGAGGCACCGGGGTTTCATTCCGCGGTGCTCGCCGAGCTGGCGCTGATCGGGCACCGTGGTCCGGCGGAAGTCGAGATGTTGTCGACCAGTTACGCCGACGATCCGGAGCTGCTGGTGCGCATGGTTGCCAAAGCGCTGAGCGCTGCGCCCACGCCGAGCCCCCGGCATCCGGTGATCCCGTTGCGCGCCAAGCCCGTTGCCTTGCTGGCCGCGCGCCAGCTGCGCGACCGCGAAATCCGCCGCGACAAAATGGTGCGCGCTATCTGGGTGCTGCGCCGACTGCTACGTGAATACGGGCGTCGACTGACCGAAGCCGGCATCTTCAACGCCCCCGACGACGTGTTTTACCTCCTGGTTGACGAACTCCTGGAAATCGATGCACTGCCGCAAGAGGTTTCGCAACTGGTGGCACGGCGCCGAGCCGAACATCACCGGCTGGCCGCCGTCGTGCCGCCGACGGTGTTCAGCGGGAGTTGGCAGCCAGTCAGCATCGCGGCGACAACGCTTACCGGCGGGGATACCCTGCGCGGCGTCGGCGTCTGCGGTGGACGGGTCCGCGGCCGGGTGCGGATCGTGCGCCCCGAGACCATCGACGACCTGCAGCCCGGCGAGATTCTGGTTGCCGAGGTCACCGATGTCGGCTACACCGCCGCCTTTTGCTACGCCGCTGCCGTGGTGACCGAGCTCGGCGGCCCGATGTCGCATGCCGCGGTGGTCGCCCGCGAATTCGGGTTCCCTTGTGTGGTGGACGTCCAAGGGGCCACCCGGTTTCTGCCGCCTGGAGCACTCGTTGAGGTCGACGGCGCCACGGGAGAGATTCATGTGCTCGAGCTGGCTGTCGAAAGGTAGACGGCCGCTTCGCGCATCGACCCCCATCGCGTCGCCGCGGTGGCCGCCTGCTCAGAGCAGTCCGAGCAGCTTCAGGTCGGTGACGTATTTGACGATGATCGGCGCTGTGATATGTGGGATGTCTTTGGCGGGGCCGATTTTCGCCTTTTGCACCGCGGCGCGGAACCGGTCGGTGGGCGCGACCGATCCGCGGGTGGGCGGTGGGGGCTCCGGGTGGTCGTGCATAAGCAGCAATAGCGGCAGCAGCGAGCGCTGGCGCTGTCGATCCGGCAGGCCGCGCAGGCCGGCCTCCAGCTGCTGCGCCCAGTCGCCGTAGTCCTCGATCCGCCGGATCGGTTGACCGGCTTCGATTAGCCAGTCGACGTACTCGTCGAGTCCGATGCCGTCGTCGTGTGGGTTCATCACGTGATAGGTCGCGAACCCGTCGGCGATCTGTGCACCCAGTGCGCTGATCGCTGCGGCGACGAATTCGACTGGCAGACCGTCGAAATGGGCGCGTTGCCGGTTTCCGTTCTCGTCGAGCTGGTAGAACGAGGCGGGCGCGATGCCGGTGGCGATCAGGCTCAGGATCAGCCGGGTAAAGGTGTCCGGCACGTTGAGTTGGCCCGCATAGGTGGTGTCGGCCATGATGTCAGTGCAGCGGAACACCGTGACTGGCAGCCCGCACAGGTCGTTGGCCTCCCGCAGCAGCACCTCGCCGGCCCACTTGCTGTTCGCGTAGCCGTTGCGGTGGCTGTGGTTGTTGACGCGGGTAGGGCTGATGATCCGAATGTCGGCGTCCTCGGTGAACGCGGACCGGTCGAGTGGCTGGCCCACCGCCGCGGTTGACACGTACGCGTAGGGCTTCAGGCTGGTGGTCAGCGCGAGACGGATCAGCTCGGCCGTGCCCAGGGTGTTGGGGCCGAACAGCTGGCTGTAGGGCAGTAGATGGTGGACCTGGGCCGCGGGGTCGACGATCAGGTCGACCGTGTCGGCCAGCCGCTGCCATGTTTGCCGATCGAGTCCCAAGTCGCGCTCGCCCTTGTCGCCGGTGATCACTTCCAGATGGTCGCCGGCCAGTTCGCGGTAACGACGCCATAGCTTTGGATCGCTGTCGAACGTGCTGTCGAGCCGGCGCCGTGCGTGTTGGTCGGATTCGGCTCGCACCAAACAGATCACGGTGCCGTCGACCAGGTCCATCCGCTGCAGCCATTCCAGCGCCAGGTATCGCCCTAGAAAGCCGGTGGCGCCGGTCAGCAGCACCGTTTTCACCTCGGCGCTGGCCCGCGGCAGATGGGGTGCCGCGGCCAGCGTCGTGGCGTCGATGAACTTGTCCAGTGTGAGGTCGCGGGCGTGCACCTCGTCAGGGGCGTCTTCCCCCGGTGAAAGGCCGTGCACGGACGCAAAGCTGGGTCCTTCGAGGTGTTCGATTTGCCGTCGGGCGACGTGAAGGGGGGCCAGATCGGATGGGGTGGGTTTGCCCCCGTTGTCGCGGACGTATGTGCAGATCCCGGTGAGGGCCTCGAACCACAGCTCACCTAGCCGGGCGATCTGGACGTCATCGAACACCGACGATGCCCAGGTCCAGTTGGCCTGTAGCCGTGGGCCGGTGTCGCTGTCGACGGTGACCGCGTTGAGTTGCACGGTATGCGTCAGCGGCAGACTTGACTCGTCGCGCGTCGGTGGGGTCAATGGCAGGTCGGAGTTGGTGATGTGCCACAGCCCACCATCGGCCGGGACTTGCCCGGCTGAGATACCAAGGCGGCCTAGGTAATTGAATGCTATGGGCGGGTCGGCTCCGGTGAGCTCGGTGTCGGGGTTGAGGTAGCGCAGTAAACCGTAGGTTAGGCCGTCGGGTATGGCGCGGAGCTGTTCTTTGGCGTCCTTGATCACCGATTCCACCACCGCGTCGCCGCCCGCGATCTGCGTCCAGCGCAGCGTCCATACCGTCAACGCCACGGGGTATTTGATGGTGAACCAACCGATTGTGTGCGACAGGTCGATGCCGGGGGCGATTTCTTCGTGGCGTCCGTGACCTTCGACGTCGATGGTGATCGGGGTGTCGGGGTGGCCCAGAAATTCCGCCCATGCCAGGGCGTAGGCGATCAACAAAATCTCGTGCACCCCGGTGTGAAACGCGGCCGGGACCGCTCCGAGCAGCATGCGTGTGGTGTGGGTGTCCAGCCAGACCGATTGATGCCTGGGGCTTGTTGTGGCGGGGGCGCGGGTAGCGCTGGCGGGGTTGCCGAGATGTGTTGCCACACCGGCAGTTGATTGGTCACCGCCTCGCTGCGCGCGTGCATGGCCAGCGCCGAGGCCCATTGGCGAAACGAGGTGCCCGCGGTGGGCAGCACCACGTGTTGTCCTTGGCGGTGTTGGTTCCAAGCGGTGTTGAGGTCGTCTTGGATGATGCGCCATGACACCCCGTCGACGCCGAGATGGTGAATGGCTAATACCAATTGGGCTGTGGAGGAAATCCAGATCGCGCTGAGCATCGCTCCGGCGGTGGGTTGGAGCCGTGACCAGGCCGTGATCAGCGCTTCTTGTGTTAGCTCGTTTTGCTGCTGGAGGCAATCGCGTGCGTGCACCGAACCCGGTTCGGGTACGGATAGTGACCAGCCGCCGGCGGCGTCGGGGTCGACGCGTAGCCGCAGCATGGGATGGCGGTCCAGCAAGGCCTGCAGCATGATGGCGACGTCGGCGTCGGTGACCCCCTGGGGGGCCTGTATCACGAATGTCTGATTGAACTGCTCGACGGGGCCGTGGATGCCTTGCAGCCAGTGGATGATCGGTGTCGCGGTCACTTCGCCGACTCCGTCATCCGCCCCGGTGTTGTCCCGGTTGGCGAACCGGGCGAGCTGCGCGAGCCCGGCGACGGTCTGCGCGGTGAAGACATCGCGTGGTCGGCAGCTGAGCCCGGCGGCGTGTGCCCGGGCGGCGACTTGGATCGCCAGGATGCTGTCGCCGCCCAGGTCGAAGAAGGAGTCGTCGACCCCGACCCGGTCCAGCCCGAGTACCTGGGCGTAGATGCCGGCCAGGATGTCTTCGACCGGGCTGGTGGGGGCGCGGTAGCGGTCCGAGGTGTAGTCGGGCGGGGGCAGGGCGTGGGTGTCGAGTTTGCCGTTGACCGTCAATGGCAGTGCCTCGAGCGCTACGACGGCTGCGGGCACCATGTAGTGGGGCAGCCGCTCGGCCAGCTGAGCGCGCAGGTGAGCCGGGTCGGCCGCGCCAACGACGTAGGCCACCAGGCGTTTGTCGCCGGGGTGGTCCTCGCGGGCGATGACCACGGCGTGCTCGACGCCGTCGAGTTCGGTCATGGTGGTGGCGATTTCGGCGGGTTCGATGCGGTATCCGCGGAGCTTGACTTGTTCGTCGGCGCGGCCGACGTAGTGCAGTTGGCCGTCGGCGCTCCAGCGGACCAGGTCTCCGCTGCGATACATCCGCACGCCGGGATCGCCGAAGGGGCAGGCCACGAACCGGGATGCGGTCAATGCCGATCGGCGCCAGTAGCCACAAGCCACCCCGGCGCCGGCGATGTACAACTCACCGACCACGCCGGCGGGCACTGGCCGCAGCCACCGGTCCAGCACGAACAATGCCGCGCCCGGCACCGGGCGGCCGATCGGTGCGGTTCCCGAACCTGGTTTCAACGGCGCGCTCATCGACACGTACATCGTGGTTTCGGTCGGGCCGTACTGATTGACCATTACCCGCCCGTCGGCCCAGCGGTCCACGACCTCGGCGGTGGCAGGCCTCACCGCCGACGACCAATGCCACTGATTCCAAGCGCTGGGGCGCCAACACCGTGACCGCGGAGGGGGTTTGAACCAGCATGTCGACTTTTTCGGAGACCAGCATGGCGTGAAAGTCCGTCGGGGAACGGGTGATCGATTCGGGTATCACCACCAGCCGCCCGCCGTGCAGGAGCGCGCCCCAAATCTCAAATACGGAAAGGTCGAAGGCGTACGAATGGCATTGCGTTATCGCTTGTCCCGCCGCGGGTGCGAACGAGCCTGGTGCCGCGATGAGTTGGGTGATGTTGTGGTGGGTGACGGCAACACCTTTGGGGGTTCCGGTGGTGCCGGAGGTGTAGAGGATGTAGGCGAGGTTCTCGGGGCTTGGGTGCGGCAGCGGGTGGCTGGGGTAGGAGGTGTTGGTGACGGGGTCATCGACGTCGATGACGGGGCACCCGTCCAGCCGGCCCGCCAGCTCGGCGGTGCTCAACACCGCCACCGGTTCGGCATCCTCGAGCATGAACGCGATCCGCGCCCGCGGCAGCATCGGGTCGACCGGCAGATAGGCCGCCCCGGTCTTCAAGACCGCCAGGATCGCCACAACGGCTTGCGCCGAGCGCTCGAACATCAGCGCCACCACATCACCAGGACCGATCCCCCGGTCGGCCAATCGGTGAGCCAGACGGTTAGACACCTCATCGAGGTCGCGGTAACGGCACGAGGTGCCCGCAAAGGTCAGCGCGACCGCTTCGGGTGTGCGCCTCACCTGCGCAGCAAACAGCGCCGGAACCGATGCCATGGTTGGGGTGGTGGTCAATGTCGCGCGATTACCCCAGGTGTCGAGGCGGCGACGTTCGGTGTCATCCAACAGATCCACCGACGACAACCGCCGCCCCGGATCAGCCGTCATGGCCATCAACAGCGTGTGCAACCGGTCGACGAAAGCATGGATCGTGGTCGCGTCGAAAACATCGGTGCGATACTCCACGGCGACTTCGATTCCGGCGGGTTCACCGGCGTCGGTGAAGCGTTCGGCTAGGGAAAACACCAGGTCCATGCGGGCCGCCCGGGTGTCCACCGGCGTGGGCGTGACGTCCAGATCGTCCAGGGTGATCCGCGGGTCACGGTGATGTGCGAAGTTTTGCCACGCCAACATCACCTGAACCAGGGGGTGATGGGTCATGGACCGGGTCGGGTTCAGTCGATCGACGAGCACCTCGAAGGGCACGTCCTGGTGGTCGAAGGCCTCCAGGCTGCGCGTGCGCACTTGCGTGAGCAGTTGGGTGAAGGTCGGATCGCCACCGAGGTCGACGCGCAGGACCAGAGTATTGACGAACATGCCGACCAGGTCGTCGAGCGCGGGGTGGGCGCGCCCGGCGACCGGGATCCCTACCGCCACATCCGGGTTGGCGCTGAGTTGGGATAGCAGCGCGGCCAGGGCCGCGTGGACGACCATGAAGCCGGTGGCGTGGTGTTCGCGGGCCAGAATGGCCACCCGCCGTTGCAGCGCGGCCGTCCAGTGAACGGTCACCAGGGCGCCGCGGTGATCGGCGACCTGGGGGTAGGGGCGGTCGGTGGGCAGGTCGAGGCGTTCGGGCATCCCGGCTAGGGCGTTTTCCCAGAACTCCAGCTGGGTGGCGATGCCGCTGTGTCTGTCGGTGAGATCGCCGAGATATGCGCGCTGCCACAATGTGTAGTCGACGTACTGCACCGTCAATTCAGGCCACTCCGGTGCCCGCCCGGCACGCCGGCACGCATAGGCCGTGTTCAGATCGGCCGTCAGTGGGGTCAGTGACCAGCCGTCGGCGGCGATGTGGTGCACGGTGAGAACCAGCACGTGGTCATGCTTAGCGACGTTGAAAAGGCATGCACGCAAGGGGATTTCGCCTGCCAGGTCGAAATTGTGGCGGGCCGCGAGGTCGATCTCCTCACGCAGCCGGTTTTCCGGCCACCGGGTCGCATCGACGACTCGCCAGCCGACGTCCGATCCCCCGCGGGGCAACACCAGTTGCCGCGGTGTCCCGTCGACCGCGGTGAACACCGTCCGCAGGCTTTCATGGCGGTCCACTACGTCGGTCAGCGCGCGGGCCAATGCGTCGACGTCGAGCTGACCTCGCAATCGCAGCGCCCACGCCATGTTGTAGACGGGCGATGGTCCCTCCAGTTGGTCGAGGAACCACAACCGGTGTTGGGCAAACGACAACGGCGCCACCGCGGGCCGCTCTCCGGCCATCAGGGGCATGCGTGGAGGTGAACACACGCCGATGTGGGGCGCCAACTGGGCCACCGTGGGTGCGTCGAACACGGCGCGTACCCGCAGCTGGGCATCGAGGGTGGTATTGATGGCCGCGATCACGCGCATCGCCGAAAGCGAGTCCCCGCCCAGGTCGAAGAAGGAGTCGTCGACCCCGACCCGGTCCAGCCCGAGTACCTGGGCGTAGATGCCGGCCAGGATGTCTTCGACCGGGCTGGTGGGGGCGCGGTAGCGGTCCGAGGTGTAGTCGGGCGGGGGCAGGGCGTGGGTGTCGAGTTTGCCGTTGACCGTCAATGGCAGTGCCTCGAGCGCTACGACGGCTGCGGGCACCATGTAGTGGGGCAGCCGCTCGGCCAGCTGAGCGCGCAGGTGAGCCGGGTCGGCCGCGCCAACGACGTAGGCCACCAGGCGTTTGTCGCCGGGTGGTCCTCGCGGGCGATGACCACGGCGTGCTCGACGCCGTCGAGTTCGGTCATGGTGGTGGCGATTTCGGCGGGTTCGATGCGGTATCCGCGGAGCTTGACTTGTTCGTCGGCGCGGCCGACGTAGTGCAGTTGGCCGTCGGCGCTCCAGCGGACCAGGTCTCCGCTGCGATACATCCGCACGCCGGGATCGCCGAAGGGGCAGGCCACGAACCGGGATGCGGTCAATGCCGATCGGCGCCAGTAGCCACAAGCCACCCCGGCGCCGGCGATGTACAACTCACCGACCACGCCGGCGGGCACTGGCCGCAGCCACCGGTCCAGCACGAACAATGCCGCGCCCGGCACCGGGCGGCCGATCGGTGCGGTTCCCGAACCTGGTTTCAACGGCGCGCTCATCGACACGTACATCGTGGTTTCGGTCGGGCCGTACTGATTGACCATTACCCGCCCGTCGGCCCAGCGGTCCACGACCTCGGCGGGGCAGGCCTCACCGCCGACGACCAATGCCACTGATTCCAAGCGCTGGGGCGCCAACACCGTGACCGCGGAGGGGGTTTGAACCAGCATGTCGACTTTTTCGGAGACCAGCATGGCGTGAAAGTCCGTCGGGGAACGGGTGATCGATTCGGGTATCACCACCAGCCGCCCGCCGTGCAGGAGCGCGCCCCAAATCTCAAATACGGAAAGGTCGAAGGCGTACGAATGGCATTGCGTTATCGCTTGTCCCGCCGCGGGTGCGAACGAGCCTGGTGCCGCGATGAGTTGGGTGATGTTGTGGTGGGTGACGGCAACACCTTTGGGGGTTCCGGTGGTGCCGGAGGTGTAGAGGATGTAGGCGAGGTTCTCGGGGCTTGGGTGCGGCAGCGGGTGGCTGGGGTAGGAGGTGTTGGTGACGGGGTCATCGACGTCGATGACGGGGCACCCGTCCAGCCGGCCCGCCAGCTCGGCGGTGCTCAACACCGCCACCGGTTCGGCATCCTCGAGCATGAACGCGATCCGCGCCCGCGGCAGCATCGGGTCGACCGGCAGATAGGCCGCCCCGGTCTTCAAGACCGCCAGGATCGCCACAACGGCTTGCGCCGAGCGCTCGAACATCAGCGCCACCACATCACCAGGACCGATCCCCCGGTCGGCCAATCGGTGAGCCAGACGGTTAGACACCTCATCGAGGTCGCGGTAACGGCACGAGGTGCCCGCAAAGGTCAGCGCGACCGCTTCGGGTGTGCGCCTCACCTGCGCAGCAAACAGCGCCGGAACCGATGCCATGGTTGGGGTGGTGGTCAATGTCGCGCGATTACCCCACTCATCCAGGCGAGCGCGGGCGGTGTCATCAAGCAGACCAAGCGACGATAACCGCAGTTCAGGGTCGGCAGTCAGTGCGGTGAGGATGCGCAGGTAGTAGGCGACGATAGTGGTGACGGTGTCGCGATCGAAAATGTCGGTGGCGTATTCGATGCTGGCCGGCAGGGGTTGCGGGGGCCGGCCGGGCGGCTGTTGCGGGGCGACAATTTCAATCTGGAGATCGAATTTGGCGCCATGGGGACGTGTGGGTATCGGTTGCGCCCATAGCCCTGGGAACTTCATCGTTGGTAGCGGAGTATTTTGCAACACGAAAGCCACTTGAAAGAGTGGGTGGTGCGCCGTCGAGCGGGTGGGGTTGAGCCGTTGCACTACGTGTTCGAAGGGAACGTCTTGATGGTTGTAGGCGGCCAGTGCCTTTCGCCTCACCTGGGCCAGTAATTCGGTGAAACTGGGATTTCCAGCTATCTGGACACGCAAAACCCAGGTGTTGACGAAGAACCCGACCAGCTCGGCGAGCGCGGCGTCGGTGCGCCCGCTGATGAGCCCGCCGATCATCACGTCATCACCGGCGCCCAGTTTGTGCAACAGCACCGCTAGCGCGGCTTGAAACACCATCGATGCCGTCGCTTCGCAGCTTTGAGCTAACTCCTTGACCCGCCTTTGCAGGTCGGTGTCGATGACGAAATCGACCACGTCACCGGCAAAGGACTGCCGGGCGGGTCGCGGCCGATCAAACGGCAACACCGTCTGCTCGGGTGCCCCCTTCAGCTCGGAATGCCAATAGGCCAGCTGACGTGATAGCACACTTTCTGGGTCCTCATGGCTACCTAAGAATTCGTGCTGCCAAAGTGTGTAGTCGGCGTATTGCAGTGATAGCGGCGACCACTGGGGCTTATGGCCTTCGCCGCGGGCAGCATAGGCACGCACGAGATCAGAAAAGAAAGCTACCATCGAGGCGCCGTCTGCGGCGATGTGGTGGATCACCACCACCAACACGTGTTCAACGGCCGAAAGTTTCAATAGCTCGGCGCGGATCGGGATCTCGATTGCCAAATCGAACAGATAGCCTGCAGCGTTACTTATCCGGTGGGCGAGCTGTTGTTCGTCACAGACATCGATGACGGCAAAAACCGGTTCGTACTCGTCGATCGTCAATATTTGCTGATAGGGGGTTCCCTGCTCACAGATGAACAGTGCGCGCAAGCTTTCGTGGCGTTCGATCACATCGCCGATGGCTGCGCGAAGTGCCTCCACATCGAGATCCCCGGTCAACCGCAGCGCCAACGGAATGTTGTAGATCGGCGCAGAGGCAGCGGTCTGTTGGCTGAACCACAACCGGCGTTGGGCAAACGACAACGGCAACCGTTGCGGGCGCACGTGGGGACCTAAGACAAAGCCCGATGCGTCCACCGTGGGTGCGGATCCTGGCGTGATGGCATCGGTAGCGGCGGTGAGCAGACTGGTCAGGTGGCGGGCGGTCGCGGCGGGGGTGAGGTGGTCGAAGGCCAGGGTCGCCGGCAGGGGTAGGCCGGTGTGTCGGGTCAAGGTGTTGCGGAGTTCAAGAGCGCTCAGCGAGTCCATCCCGAGGTCTTTAAACGGTCGGTCGGGATCGAGGGCGGCCGGGTCGGGATGGGCCAACACGGCGGCGGTGGTAGCGGTAACCAGGCGGGTCAGGGTGGCCAGTTGTTGTTGCGGGGTCTGGCCGGCCAGCTTTGTGGTTAACGTGTCGGCGGTGATGGTGGTGCTGGCCTGCCGACGAGGGGTGATCAGAGCCGAGAAGATCGCCGGCACGGCGCCGTGCCGTGCTTGACGAGCCAGCGCGCGGGTGTTGAGCGGGGCCGGGACCAGGCTGGGGTGTCGGCATGCCAGCGCGGCATCGAACAAAGCCAGACCGTGCTCGGTGGTGATCGGAATCAGGTTGTTACGGGTGAACCGGGCCCGGTCCACCACGTCCAGACCCGCGGTCATCGTGCTGGCCGTTTGCCAGTAACCCCACGCCAAACTGGTTGCCGGCAAACGTTTGCGGCGGCGTTGCTGGGCAAGCGCGTCCAGGAAAGCGTTAGCCGCCGCATAATTGGCTTGCCCGATGGCCCCTAGGACCCCCGCCGCCGAGGAGAACACCACAAATGCGTCCAGCTCAGCATCAGCGGTCAGTCGATGAAGATGCCAAGCGGCGTCGGCTTTCGCGGCCAACACGGTGTCGAGTTGGTCACCGGTCAGCTCACTGACCACCGCGTCAGCGAGAACCCCGGCGGTGTGGATCACAGCACATAACCGGTTTTGGGCACGGATGCCGGCCAATACCGCAGCCAGTTGCTCGGCGTCGCTGGTGTCACAGGCGGTGATGCTGACCTGGGCGCCCAGCTGCGTCAACCGCTGATAAAGATCGTCCGCCCCGGGAGCGGTCATGCCGCTGCGAGACACCAACACCAGATGCCGAACACCGTAACCAGTGACCAGATGCTCAGCAAAAACGCCACCCAACGTCCCGGTGCCCCCGGTAACCAACACCGTGCCCTCAGGATCGAACGCGACGGGGGTGGACGCGGTGTGGGGCCGTGCGGGTATCTGGGCCCGGGTGAGTCGGGGGCCATGGACCACACCGTCGCGCAAAGCAAGTTGAGGCTCTGTGCTGGGTCGCCGGGCGGGGTTGGCCAGGGCGGCTAAGACCTTGATCAGGGTGTGCTCAGTAGTCGACGTGGTATCGATATCGACCACAAAGATTCGGCCCGGGTGCTCGTTCTGTGCGGTGTGGAGCAAGCCCCACACCGCGGCGTGGGCTAGGTCGGGGGCCCGATCATCGGGGCTGATGCTTACCGCATGGCGGGTGAGGATCACCAAGTGAGTCTCGATAGTGTCAGCGCGGGCCAACCAGGTTTGCAGCCCAGCCAGGACATGACGGGTCAAGGCATGCACCCGCTGTAAAGGATCGGGGTGATCACCGCTGGGCGGCGGCGACGCTAGATCCCAAACCACCAATGCCGGCCAGGAGTCCACCGCGGCCATATCGGAATAAACAAGCCCTTCATCCAGACCAGCGGGGAAAAGCTCGGGCTGCTCACTGATCAGCGCCCACGCCGGTAGAACCCGCGCGGCGGGAAGGACCTCAGCCGATAGCGCCGGCCAGGCCAACTCAAACAAACCCTCCCGCGAAACCCCGGCGGCGTGTTGGAGACTGTCGGTGTCGGGAAGAGCCCGCAGGGTGACTGTGTCGATGGTGATGACGGGGGCGCCGGCGGGGTCGGTGGCGTGTAGTGCGAAGGTGTCCGCTCCGGTGGATGTGAGTTGGACGTGGAGTCTGGTGGCCCCGAAAGCGTGCAAGGTGACCCCGGCGAATGCGGACGGAAGCCGCGGTGTTGCTGGGTCACTGGTGTGGTCGGTGTCGTAGAACGCCGTGGCCAGGGGATGGAGGGCGGCGTCAAGTAGGGCGGGGTGGATACCATAGCCGCTGCTATCGATGTCAGCGGGCAACGCCACCTCGGCATGAATAATGTTGGGGTTAACCGGGTCGCTGCCCATGCCCTGCAACGAGCAAAACGCGCCGTCGTAACGCAAGCCCTGCTGGGCGAGCTGCTCATAGAAACTGTCTCGCTCGACGGCGGTGATGACCTCTGCACCAGCTGAAGGTGAAGTCCGAGAAGGCGGGGTGGAGGGTCGGTTGCTCAGCGTACCGCTGGCATGCGCGGTCCAGGTGGAACCCCTGTGCGGGTAATTACCGGTGCGCGCGTGGACGCTAAAAGCCCGCCGGCCCTGCTCGTCGAAAGGATGCACGCTGATCTGCAGATCAGCGGCAGCGCCCGCGGCAAGGACCAGAGGAGCCTGCAAAATCAGCTCATCAATGACCGGACAACCAACGTACTCACAGGCCTTCAGGACCACATCAATAAACCCGGTCGCCGGGAACACCACGGTGTCATCGACCTTGTGGCCGGCTAGCCAACCGTGTGCGGTTGTCGATAGCCGTCCGGTCAACACGATTTGGCCTTGGTCGGCCAGCTCGGTCAGCGCGCCCAAAAAGGGGTGATCGGGCTTGTCAAGCCCGGCGGCGCTGACATCTAGACCTGTCGGCGGGGTTAGCCAGTAGGGGTGGTGTTGGAAGGGGTAGGTGGGTAGTGGCAGGTTGTGGGCGCCGGGGTAGAGGGTTGTCCAGGTTGGGCTGTGGCCGTGGGTGTGCAGGTGGGCCAGGGTGGTGGTGATGCTGTCGAGGTCGGGGTGGTCGCGGTGCAGGGTGGTGATGACTGCTGATTGGTGGTGTTCGGGGGTGTTGGCCAGGGTGTCGGTGAGGGCGGGGGCTAGTACTGGGTGTGCGGATAGTTCTATGAATAGGTGTTCGCCTTGGGTGAGCAAGGTGGTGATGCTGTCGTGGAATCGGACTGGTTCGCGTAGTTGGCGGGCCCAGTAGTGGGGGGAGGTGAGTTGGTCGGCGGTGGCGGGTTGGCCGGTGAGTGTGGAGATGATCGCGGCGGTGGGCGTGTTGAGCTTCACCCCGGTGGTGATGCGTTCGAATTCGGCTGCTGCTGGGTCCATCGACGCCGAGTGGAATGCGTGGCTGACCCGCAGTGGGGTGACTTGGTAATGGGCTGCGGTGCAGTGTTGGCTGAGGCGCTGGATTTGATCGGTCGGCCCGGAAACCACCACCGAGGTGGGGCCGTTGATCGCGGCCAGGGCCACTTGGGGATAGTGGGGTAGCAGCGTGTCGAGGTCGGCTTCGCTGGCGGTGATGGCCATCATTGCGCCCGCAGCGCAGGCCTGCATCAGTCGGCCGCGTGCGCTGACCAATACCGCGGCGTCTTGCAGGGTGAACACGCCGGCGATGTGGGCCGCGGTTAGTTCGCCCACGGAATGACCCAGCAGGTAGTCCGGGGTGATCCCGGTTTGGGTGAGTAGGGCATGCATGGCCACGCCGAAGGCGAACAGCGCCGGCTGGGCGTACATGGTTTGGTTGAGCAGCTCAGCCTGGGCGCTACCGGGGTGGGCGAAGATCACCTCGGCGAGGGGAACCTCGAGATGGGCGTCGAAGGCTGCGCACACCTGGTTGAGGGTTTCGGTGAAGTGGGGGTGGTGGGTGTGCAGCTGGGTGGCCATGGTGGGGTGTTGGGCGCCTTGGCCGGGGAAGATGAACACGGTTTTGGGTGGGTGGTGGGCGAGGTGGGGGTGTGTGGCCGGGGTGGGGTTGGTTGGTGGCTAGTGCGTGCAGGGCGTGTAGGAGTGCGTTGGGGTCGGTGGTGGTGGTGGGATGGGAAGGTGCGGGTGGTGGGGGGGTGTTCGCGTAGGTGTTGGTGTAGTCGGGCGGCAGGCGTTAAGGGCTGTGGGGGTGCGGGCGGAAAGCGGCCAGATCCGTAGGGGGTTGGCTGGTTGCGGGGTGGGTGGTGGTGGTGGTGGTGGGGTGGGGGCTTGCTGGATGATCAGGTGTGCGTTGGTGCCGCTGATGCCGAAGGAGGACACTGCTGCGGTGCGGGGGTGATCGGTGCTTGGCCATGGCTGGGCGGTGGTCAGCAATCGTATGGTTCCGGTTGACCAGTCGATGTGTGGGCTGGGTTGGTCCACGTGCAGGGTCGGCGGCAGCACGGCGTGGTTGAGGGCGGTGATCATTTTGATCAGCCCGGCGGTTCCGGCGGCGGCTTGGGTGTGGCCGATGTTGGATTTGACCGATCCCAGCCATAGGGGGTGTTGGCGGTGGGGGCTGGCGCCGTAGGTGGCCAGTAGTGCCCCGGCTTCGATCGGGTCGCCGAGGGTGGTGCCGGTGCCGTGGGCTTCTACGACATCGACGTGGTCGAGGGGGATGGCGGCGTTGGCGGCGGCTTGGGTGATGACCCGTTGTTGGGCGGGTCCGTTGGGGGCGGTCAGGCCGTTGGAGGCGCCGTCTTGGTTGATCGCTGATCCGGCGATGACGGCGAGGACGCGGTGGTGGTGGCGGTGGGCGTCGCTGAGCCGTTCGAGCACTAGCACGGCGGCGCCTTCGCCCCAGCCGGTGCCGTCGGCGGCGGCGGCGAATGGTTTACATCGGCCATCAGCGGCCAGGCCGCGTTGGCGGGCGAACTCGATGAATGGTGCCGGGGTGCTCATCACGGTGACCCCGCCGGCTAGGGCCAGGCTGGATTCGTTGTTGCGCAGTGATTGGCATGCCAGGTGGGTGGCCACCAGCGATGAGGAACAGGCGGTGTCGATGGTGATCGCTGGGCCTTGTAGCCCTAACACGTAGGCCACCCGACCCGAGGCCACGCTGGTGGCCGCCCCGGTCAACCCGTAACCCTCCACCCCGTCGGCACCGCCCGCACCGGGGGTCCCATAGCCCTGCACTCCGACCCCGGCGAATACTCCGGTGTCGGAGCCTTGCAGGGTGGTGGGGTCGATGCCGGCGGTTTCCAGCGCTTCCCAACACACTTCCAGCAGTAGTCGTTGTTGGGGGTCCATCGCGGTGGCTTCGCGGGGTGAGATCCCGAAGAATTCGGCGTCAAACCCGGCGGCGTCGGTCAAAAATGCTCCCGAGCGGGTGTAGGTTTTGCCGACCGCGTCGGGATCGGGGTCAAACAATCCCGCCAGATCCCAGCCCCGGTCGCTGGGGAAAGCCCCGACCGCGTCGATGCCGTTGTGGACCAACTCCCACAACGCTTGCGCCGAATCCACCCCGCCGGGCAACCGGCACGCCATCCCCACCACCGCGATCGGCTCAAATGCCGATGCCAATAGTTGCTTTAAACTCTCATTCTCAATTAGAGACTTTCGCAGAGCTTCTGTTACTTTTTCTAGTGAAATTTCCATTGCGTCCTTATCTTGAAGCTAACGGCGCCAGAGTCAGTGATTGGGCAGCACCGTAGCGACCAAGTCCTCCAAACTCATATTCGCAATATCAGATTTCTTGTGCCGATGAGTGACGGTATCGGCGTCATCCAGCATTAGTCGTTGCAAGACGGCCAATACGTTGGCTCGTGCTAAGCGTTCAGCAGGAATCGATGCGACCAATTCTTGAATCTGTTTGACATGGTCGATGCTGGCGGGGGTCGGGGTGGCCGCATCGGTGAGCAGGCTCATCAAGTGCTGGGCGATGGCGGTGGGCGTGGGGTGGTCGAAGACCAGGGTGGCCGGCAGGGGTAGGCCGGTGTGGCGGGTCAAGGTGTTGCGGAGTTCCAGGGCGGTCAGGGAGTCGATGCCGAGGTTTTTGAAGGGTAGGTCGGGATCGAGGGTGGCCGCATCGGGGTGGGCCAGCACGGCAGCGGTCGCATTGATCACCGTCGTGGTGAGGGTGGCCAGTTGGTGTTGGGGGGTGTGGCCGGCCAGCTGAGTGGCTAGTCCATCGGGGCTGGTGGTTGCGGCTTGGGGGCGGGTGGTGACCAGCGTTGACAGGATTGGGTGCAGGGTGTTCTCGCGTGCTTGTCGGGCCAGCGCTCGTTTGTTGAGGGGGGTGAGGATGAGGTTGGGCTGGTGGTGGGTGAGGGCGGTGTCGAAGAGGGCTAGGCCGTGTTCGGTGGGGATTGGGGCCAGTCCGTTGCGGGTCATGCGGGTGTGGTCGAGGGATGTTAGGTGAGCGGTCATGCCGCTGGGGGTTTGCCAGTAGCCCCACGCCAAACTGGTGGCGCCGGGCTGTTGGCGGTGGCGTTGCTGGGCTAGTGCGTCAAGGAAGGCGTTAGCGGCCGCGTAGGCGGCTTGTCCGGGGGCGCCCAGGAGCGCAGACACCGAGGAGAACAAGATAAATGTGTCGAGGTCTTTATCGGTGGTGAGTCGATGTAGGTGCCAGGCGGAGTCGGCTTTGGCGGTTAAGACGGTATCGAGTTGGTCGGCGGTCATTTCGGTTATGACGGCGTCTTCGAGGACGCCGGCGGTGTGGATGACGGCGGTGAGCCGGTGTCGGGATGGAATATCGGCCAATAACGCGGCTAGTTCGGTGGGGTTGCTGGTGTCACAGGCGGTGATGTTGACTTGGGCGCCCAGGCTGGTGAGGTGTTGGTGTAGTTCAGCGGCGCCGGGGGCGCTCGGGCCGCCGCGTGAGACCAGCAGTAGATTCCGGGCACCGTATTGGGTGACCATATGCTCGGCGAACAGGCTGCCTAGCATCCCCGTGCCGCCGGTGATAAGGACCGTGCCGTCTGGGTCGAGCACTTTGGGAGGGGTCAGCACAATTTTTCCAGTGTGCAGTGCTTGGCTCATGTCGCTGAAGGCTTGGGGGGCTTGGACAAGGCCGTAGCTGGTGGTGGGTATGGGTTTAAGGACACCGGCGGTGAACAGCTCGGTCAGGGCATTCCACGTCCGACTAAGACTGTCCGCGGGTGTGTTGGCCAGGTCGTAGGCCTGGTAGTCAACTCCGGGGTGGGCAGTGTTGACGTCGCTGGCTAGACGGATGTCGGTGTTGCCGAGTTCGATGAAACACCCGCCGCGGGAGAGCAGTTGCAGCGAACCATCGATGAAGTCTCCACGAAGGCTGTTGAGTACCACGTCCATGCCAAGCCCGTTTGTGACGTGGTGGAAGGCGTCGATGAAATCCAGCGTGCGTGATGAGGCGATGTGCTGGCGGGGAATGCCCAGATCGGCAAGGACGGAGTGTTTGTGTGGGCTAGCGGTGGCAAAGATCTCAGCGCCGACGTGGTGGGCAATCTGGATGGCGGCTTGACCCACGCCGCCGGTGCCGGCGTGGATAAGCACCCGCTGCCCCGCCGATAGTTGCGCGCGCTCGACTAGGGCAGTGTAGGCGGTGAGGAACGCGACCGGGACGGAGGCGGCCTGGGTGAACGACCAGCCGGCTGGGATCGCAACAACCATGCGGTGGTCGGTGATGGCGTTGGGGGCAAAAGCGTTATTGGGGAATAGGCCCATCACGGCATCACCGGGAGCAACGGTGGTCACATCGGGGGCCGTTTCGATGACCACACCGGCGCCTTCACGGCCTAACCCGTCACCGGAGATGGCTCCTAACGCAACATCGATATCGCGGAAACTCAGCCCGGCGGCGCGGATGGCGACCCGGATCTGCCCGGGGGGTAACACGGTGGCCGGCTCCGTTGGCACCAAGGCCGGGTTGGCTAAAACGCCCTTGCCGGTGGTGGTCAGTTGCCAGGTCGGGGCTTGCGGCGGGGTCAGGGCAAGCGACGGGGTCAGTCGGGGTCTATGCGCGATGCCGTGGCGTAGGGCCAGCTGGGGTTCGCCGGCTTGTGCCCGTGTCGGCGTGGCCAGGGCGGCTAGGACGTTGATGATGGTGCGGTCGGTGGCGGGGGTGGTGTCGATGTCGAGCACGGTGATGCGGTCGGGATGCTCGTTTTGAGCGGAGTGGATTAATGCCCACGCTGCGGCATGGGCCAAATCGGGTGCTTGGTCGTAGACGTTGACGCTCACCGCGTGGTTGGTGATGATCACCAGGCGGGTGTCGAGGGTGTCGGGGCGGGTCAACCAGTCCTGCAGTTGGGTAACGGTGCGGCGGGTCAGGCTGTGGACGTGCTGCAGGTAATCAGCATCGGCGGGATCTGCCTGGGGTAACGGCCAGACCACCAGATCGGTGTGGGTCAACTCGATGCGGGCCAGCTCGCTGTGGAAGGGGCCGTTGCGCAGGCTCGGGGGCAGCCGGGATGGGTCCGTGGTAATGACCGCCCACACCGGTGGGGTCGCCACCGGCGGGAACGCATCCTCGGGCAGGCACGGCCATTCCAGGTGGAACAACCTATCGCGCAGTGCGGCCGGGACGGCTGGGCTGATGTGGTTGGGCCGGGCCCGCAGGGTCAGTGTGTCGATGGTGATGACCGGCGCGCCGGCGGGGTCGGTGGCATGCAGTGTGAAGGTGTCCGCTCCGGTGGATGTGAGTTGGACGTGAAGGCTGGTGGCCCCGATAGCGTGCAAGGTGACCCCGGTGAATGCGAACGGAAGCCGCGGTGTTGCTGGGTCACTGGTGTGGTCGGTGTCATAGAACGCCGCGGCCAGGGGATGGAGGGCGGCGTCGAGTAGGGCGGGGTGGATCCCGTAGCCGGTGATGTCAGTGTCGGCAGGTAGGGCCACCTCGGCGTGGACGGTATTTCTTAGGGTCGGGTGGTGGCCGATCCCACGCAACGATCGGAACGGAGGTTCGTAGTGGAAACCTTGTTGGGCCAGGTCTTGATAGAAGCTGTCCTGATCGATGGGGTCGACACCCGGTGGCGTTGAAAGGGGGCCGGACACGAGATCCGCGCCGGTGCTCAAAGCGCCGGTGGCATGCAAAGTCCAGGCCGTGGGGCCGTGTGTGCCGCCGGTTCGGGAATGAAGGCTAAAGGGGCGCCGCCCGTTGTCCGCAACGGCCTGCACCGTGATCTGGACATCGGTGGGCGTGTGGTCAAACAACGCCAACGGGGTGTGTAGGACCAGCTCGTCAATCACCGGGTACTGGGCGTACTCGCCGGCCTGCAACAGCAAATCGATGTACCCGGTCGCCGGGAACACCACGGTGTCATCGACCTTGTGGCCGGCTAGCCAACCGTGTGCGGTTGTCGATAGCCGTCCGGTCAACACGATTTGGCCTTGGTCGGCCAGGTCGGTCAGCGCGCCCAAAAAGGGGTGATCGGGCTTGTCAAGCCCGGCGGCGCTGACATCTAGACCTGTCGGCGGGGTTAGCCAGTAGGGGTGGTGTTGGAAGGGGTAGGTGGGTAGTGGCAGGTTGTGGGCGCCGGGGTAGAGGGTTGTCCAGGTTGGGCTGTGGCCGTGGGTGTGCAGGTGGGCCAGGGTGGTGGTGATGCTGTCGAGGTCGGGGTGGTCGCGGTGCAGGGTGGTGATGACTGCTGATTGGTGGTGTTCGGGGGTGTTGGCCAGGGTGTCGGTGAGGGCGGGGGCTAGTACTGGGTGTGCGGATAGTTCTATGAATAGGTGTTCGCCTTGGGTGAGCAAGGTGGTGATGCTGTCGTGGAATCGGACTGGTTCGCGTAGGTTGCGGTACCAGTAGTGGGCGTTCATGGTGGTGGTGTCGAGTGGTTGGGGGGTTAGTGCGCTGTGCACGGTGGTGTAGAGGGGGATGCGGGAGGGTTGGGGGGTCAGGTCGGCTAGTTCGTGGAGTAGGTGTTGGCGCAGGTGTGTGACCTGTGGTGAGTGTGAGGCGTAGTCGACGGCGATGGCGCGGATGTGGATGCCGTGTTGTTGGCAGTGGGTGCTGAATTGCTTCATGGCGGTGGTGTCGCCGCTGATGATGGTGTGGGTGGGGCCGTTGATCGCGGCGATGGTCAGGGTGGTGTTCCAGGGTTGTAGGTGGGGGTGGAGTTGTTCGGGGGTGAGTCGGACTGAGGCCATGGCGCCGTGGCCGGGGAGGGTGCTGAGTGCTTGGCTGCGGAGGGCGATGATTTTGGCGGCTTGGTCGAGGGGTAGTGCGCCGGCGATGTAGGCGGCGGCGATTTCTCCTTGGGAGTGTCCGATCACGGCGTCGGGGGTGATGCCGTGGGAGCGCAGTAGTTCGGCCAGCGAGACCATGATGGTGAATAGGACGGGTTGGATGACTTCGACGCGGTCCAGTGGTGGTGCGCCGGGGTTTTGGTGTATGACGTCGCGGACTGACCAGCCGGTCCATGGGTGCAGGGCGTGGTCGCATTGGTTGAGGGTTTCGGTGAAGTGGGGGTGGTGGGTGTGCAGCTGGGTGGCCATGGTGGGGTGTTGGGCGCCTTGGCCGGGGAAGATGAACACGGTTTTGGGTGGGTGGTGGGCGAGGTGGTGGGTGTGTAGGCCGGGGTGGGGTTGGTTGGTGGCTAGTGCGTGCAGGGCGTGTAGGAGTGCGTTGCGGGGGTCGGTGGTGGTGGTGGGTATGGTGATGGCCGCGCGGTGGGGGTGGTGGGTGCGGGTGGTGGCCAGGCTGTGGGCCAGGTCGGTGAGGTTGAGGTCGGGGTGTTCGCGTAGGTGTTGGTGTAGTCGGGCGGCTTGGGCGTTAAGGGCTGTGGGGTGCGGGCGGAAAGCGGCCAGATCCGTAGGGGGTTGGCTGGTTGCGGGGTGGGTGGTGGTGGTGGGGTGGGGCTTGCTGGATGATCAGGTGTGCGTTGGTGCCGCTGATGCCGAAGGAGGACACTGCTGCGGTGCGGGGGTGATCGGTGCTTGGCCATGGCTGGGGGTGGTCAGCAATCGTATGGTTCCGGTTGACCAGTCGATGTGTGGGCTGGGTTGGTCCACGTGCAGGGTCGGCGGCAGCACGGCGTGGTTGAGGGCGGTGATCATTTTGATCAGCCCGGCGGTTCCGGCGGCGGCTTGGGTGTGGCCGATGTTGGATTTGACCGATCCCAGCCATAGGGGGTGTTGGCGGTGGGGGCTGGCGCCGTAGGTGGCCAGTAGTGCCCCGGCTTCGATCGGGTCGCCGAGGGTGGTGCCGGTGCCGTGGGCTTCTACGACATCGACGTGGTCGAGGGGGATGGCGGCGTTGGCGGCGGCTTGGGTGATGACCCGTTGTTGGGCGGGTCCGTTGGGGGCGGTCAGGCCGTTGGAGGCGCCGTCTTGGTTGATCGCTGATCCGGCGATGACGGCGAGGACGCGGTGGTGGTGGTGGTGGGCGTCGCTGAGCCGTTCGAGCACTAGCACGGCGGCGCCTTCGCCCCAGCCGGTGCCGTCGGCGGCGGCGGCGAATGGTTTACATCGGCCATCAGCGGCCAGGCCGCGTTGGCGGGCGAACTCGATGAATGGTGCCGGGGTGCTCATCACGGTGACCCCGCCGGCTAGGGCCAGGCTGGATTCGTTGTTGCGCAGTGATTGGCATGCCAGGTGGGTGGCCACCAGCGATGAGGAACAGGCGGTGTCGATGGTGATCGCTGGGCCTTGTAGCCCTAACACGTAGGCCACCCGACCCGAGGCCACGCTGGTGGCCGCCCCGGTCAACCCGTAACCCTCCACCCCGTCGGCTGTGTTGGTGGGGTGCGGTTGTGCCCAGGTTCCGGCGAATACTCCGGTGTCGGAGCCTTGCAGGGTGGTGGGGTCGATGCCGGCGGTTTCCAGCGCTTCCCAACACACTTCCAGCAGTAGTCGTTGTTGGGGGTCCATCGCGGTGGCTTCGCGGGGTGAGATCCCGAAGAATTCGGCGTCAAACCCGGCGGCGTCGGTCAAAAATGCTCCCGAGCGGGTGTAGGTTTTGCCGACCGCGTCGGGATCGGGGTCAAACAATCCCGCCAGATCCCAGCCCCGGTCGCTGGGGAAAGCCCCGACCGCGTCGATGCCGTTGTGGACCAACTCCCACAACGCTTGCGCCGAATCCACCCCGCCGGGCAACCGGCACGCCATCCCCACCACCGCGATCGGCTCATCGGTGTGTGCGGCCAGGGGGGCGGTGACGGGGGTGGCGGCGGTGCCGGAGAGCAGGCCCATCAGGTGTTGGGCGATGGTGGTGGGGGTGGGGTGGTCGAAGACCAGGGTGGCGGGTAGGGGCAGGCCGGTCATTGCCGCCAGTCGATTGCGTAGTTGCAGCGCGGTCAGCGAGTCGATGCCGAGGTTTTTGAAGGGTAGGTCGGGATCGAGGGTGGCCGCATCGGGGTGGGCCAGCACGGTGGCGGTGGCGTTGAGTGTCAGGGTGGTCAGGATGGCTAGTTGATGTTGGGGGGGGTGGCCGGCAAGTTGTGCGGCCAGTTGGTCGGGGATGGCGGTGGGGGTGGGGCTGGTGTGGGGTTGGGCGCTGCCCAATTCGGCGAGTAGGGGGTGGGCGCGGCGGGTGGTGAAGACGTCGTGGAATTGGTCCCAGTCGACGTCGGTGATGGTGATTAGGGTGTCATCGACGTCGAGGGATTGTTGCAGCGCGGCCAAGGCGGTGTCGGTCGGGATTTGGTGCAGCCCGATGCGGGCCAGATAGTCCAGGGTTTCTTGGGAGGTTGTTCGGTCGTCTGCCCAGGTTCCCCAGGCCGGGGCCACAGCGTGCCAGCCCTGGGCGCGCAGTGTGGTGGTCAGGGCTTCGATGTGGGCGTTAGCCGCCGCGTAGGCGCCCTGGCGGGTGCCGCCCCAGGTTGCTGCCGCTGAGGAGAACATGATGAAGGTTTGGGGTGGCTGGTCGTGAAGTGTGGTGATGAGGTTTTGCGCGCCGAGCGCTTTAGCGGCATAGGTTTGGGTGAACTCATCGAGGGTGGTTTCGGCGAGGGTGGCCCAGCCCAGAGACGCTGCGGCATGCACGACGGTGTTGATCGGACCGTGTTGGGTGCGGATGTGGTCGATCACGCCCGCAAGGGCGTGGCGATCGCAGAGGTCTACCGATGCGGTGGTGGTGCTGACTCCTGCGGCGTGCAGTTGTTGTTCTAGTTCGGCTATTTGTGGGTGTTGGGCGGCGGTGCGGCTGAGCAGGACCAGGTGGCTGGCTCCGGCGTGGGCGAGCCAGCGGGCGATGCGCGGGCCCAGTTGGCCGGTGATACCGGTGATTACGGCGGTCCCTGAAGGTTTCCAGCGGTGTCGGTGATCGGCGGGCAGGGGTGCGGGTTGCAGGCGTCGGGCGTGCACACCGTGGGGGCGCAGGGCCAGTTGGTCTTCCGGTTGTGGGCAGGTCAGGATGGTGTGCAGGCGGGTGATGTCGTGTGCGGTGGGCACGGCGGGAAGATCGATTAGCCCGCCCCACCAGTCGGGGTGTTCCAGGCACACCGATTGTCCGAGCCCCCACACCGCGGCCTGACTGGGCGTTAACGGCTCCTCGTCGGCGCTGAGTTGGGCCCCGCCGCGGGTAAGGACCCACAACGGCAGGCTAAGTCCGCTATCGCCATAGGCTTGCACCAGCAAAAGCGTGGACACCAGGCCGGTGGATGGTCCGGGCAACGTGGGATCGGTGCGGTCGTGCAGTGCCAGCAACGACAACACGCCATCACAGCCGGTAGCGGCGCTTTGTTCTACCAGCAGCGCAGCTAACCCGTCTCGATCCAGGTGGTCGGTGTCGATGGCCGCGGTGCTGAATTCTGTGGGATGGCCCGTCACCAGGGCCTGCAGCCAGGGATTCTCGGATTGCTCGGGATGGGTCAGGATCAGCCATCGTGGCCGGGTTGGGGGGAAGGTGTTCGCGGTGATGGCTTGCCAGCTGACGCGGTAGCGCAGTTTGTCCACCGCTGAGCGGTCGGTGAGTTGTTTGCGCCATTGCCGCAAGGCGGCCACCACCGGGCCCAGTGCTGCCGCCTGGGCTGTGTCTTCGATGCCCAACAGCTGCGCGACGGTGTCCACGGCGTCGGTGTCCACGGCGTTCCATAACTGGCCTTCGGCGGGCTCGCTGGGCGGGCTCGGGCTGGAGGCCGGCGGGGTTAGCCAGTAGGGGTGGTGTTGGAAGGGGTAGGTGGGTAGTGGCAGGTTGTGGGCGCCGGGGTAGAGGGTTGTCCAGGTTGGGCTGTGGCCGTGGGTGTGCAGGTGGGCCAGGGTGGTGGTGATGCTGTCGAGGTCGGGGTGGTCGCGGTGCAGGGTGGTGATGACTGCTGATTGGTGGTGTTCGGGGGTGTTGGCCAGGGTGTCGGTGAGGGCGGGGGCTAGTACTGGGTGTGCGGATAGTTCTATGAATAGGTGTTCGCCTTGGGTGAGCAAGGTGGTGATGCTGTCGTGGAATCGGACTGGTTCGCGTAGTTGGCGGGCCCAGTAGTGGGGGGAGGTGAGTTGGTCGGCGGTGGCGGGTTGGCCGGTGAGTGTGGAGATGATCGCGGCGGTGGGCGTGTTGAGCTTCACCCCGGTGGTGATGCGTTCGAATTCGGCTGCTGCTGGGTCCATCGACGCCGAGTGGAATGCGTGGCTGACCCGCAGTGGGGTGACTTGGTAATGGGCTGCGGTGCAGTGTTGGCTGAGGCGCTGGATTTGATCGGTCGGCCGGAAACCACCACCGAGGTGGGGCCGTTGATCGCGGCCAGGGCCACTTGGGGATAGTGGGGTAGCAGCGTGTCGAGGTCGGCTTCGCTGGCGGTGATGGCCATCATTGCGCCCGCAGCGCAGGCCTGCATCAGTCGGCCGCGTGCGCTGACCAATACCGCGGCGTCTTGCAGGGTGAACACGCCGGCGATGTGGGCCGCGGTTAGTTCGCCCACGGAATGACCCAGCAGGTAGTCCGGGGTGATCCCGGTTTGGGTGAGTAGGGCATGCATGGCCACGCCGAAGGCGAACAGCGCCGGCTGGGCGTACATGGTTTGGTTGAGCAGCTCAGCCTGGGCGCTACCGGGGTGGGCGAAGATCACCTCGGCGAGGGGAACCTCGAGATGGGCGTCGAAGGCTGCGCACACCTGGTTGAGGGTTTCGGTGAAGTGGGGGTGGTGGGTGTGCAGCTGGGTGGCCATGGTGGGGTGTTGGGCGCCTTGGCCGGGGAAGATGAACACGGTTTTGGGTGGGTGGTGGGCGAGGTGGTGGGTGTGTAGGCCGGGGTGGGGTTGGTTGGTGGCTAGTGCGTGCAGGGCGTGTAGGAGTGCGTTGCGGGGGTCGGTGGTGGTGGTGGGTATGGTGATGGCCGCGCGGTGGGGGTGGTGGGTGCGGGTGGTGGCCAGGCTGTGGGCCAGGTCGGTGAGGTTGAGGTCGGGGTGTTCGCGTAGGTGTTGGTGTAGTCGGGCGGCTTGGGCGTTAAGGGCTGTGGGGGTGCGGGCGGAAAGCGGCCAGATCCGTAGGGGGGGTTGGCTGGTTGCGGGGGTGGGTGGTGGTGGTGGTGGTGGGGTGGGGGCTTGCTGGATGATCAGGTGTGCGTTGGTGCCGCTGATGCCGAAGGAGGACACTGCTGCGGTGCGGGGGTGATCGGTGCTTGGCCATGGCTGGGCGGTGGTCAGCAATCGTATGGTTCCGGTTGACCAGTCGATGTGTGGGCTGGGTTGGTCCACGTGCAGGGTCGGCGGCAGCACGGCGTGGTTGAGGGCGGTGATCATTTTGATCAGCCCGGCGGTTCCGGCGGCGGCAGGTGTGGCCGATGTTGGATTTGACCGATCCCAGCCATAGGGGTGTTGGCGGTGGGGCTGGCGCCGTAGGTGGCCAGTAGTGCCAGCTTCGATCGGGTCGCCGAGGGTGGTGCCGGTGCCGTGGGCTTCTACGACATCGACGTGGTCGAGGGGATGGCGGCGTTGGCGGCGGCGGGTGATGACCCGTTGTTGGGCGGGTCCGTTGGGGGCGGTCAGGCCGTTGGAGGCGCCGTCTTGGTTGATCGCTGATCCGGCGATGACGGCGAGGACGCGGTGGTGGTGGCGGTGGGCGTCGCTGAGCCGTTCGAGCACTAGCACGGCGGCGCCTTCGCCCCAGCCGGTGCCGTCGGCGGCGGCGGCGAATGGTTTACATCGGCCATCAGCGGCCAGGCCGCGTTGGCGGGCGAACTCGATGAATGGTGCCGGGGTGCTCATCACGGTGACCCCGCCGGCTAGGGCCAGGCTGGATTCGTTGTTGCGCAGTGATTGGCATGCCAGGTGGGTGGCCACCAGCGATGAGGAACAGGCGGTGTCGATGGTGATCGCTGGGCCTTGTAGCCCTAACACGTAGGCCACCCGACCCGAGGCCACGCTGGTGGCCGCCCCGGTCAACCCGTAACCCTCCACCCCGTCGGCACCGCCCGCCGGGGTCCCATAGCCCTGCACTCCGACCCCGGCGAATACTCCGGTGTCGGAGCCTTGCAGGGTGGTGGGGTCGATGCCGGCGGTTTCCAGCGCTTCCCAACACACTTCCAGCAGTAGTCGTTGTTGGGGGTCCATCGCGGTGGCTTCGCGGGGTGAGATCCCGAAGAATTCGGCGTCAAACCCGGCGGCGTCGGTCAAAAATGCTCCCGAGCGGGTGTAGGTTTTGCCGACCGCGTCGGGATCGGGGTCAAACAATCCCGCCAGATCCCAGCCCCGGTCGCTGGGGAAAGCCCCGACCGCGTCGATGCCGTTGTGGACCAACTCCCACAACGCTTGCGCCGAATCCACCCCGCCGGGCAACCGGCACGCCATCCCCACCACCGCGATCGGCTCATCGGTACCGGTGGTAGCGGGCTGCACCGCCACCGGGCTAGTCCGTCCAGAGAGCTCAGCTTCCAAATAGTTAGCCAACTCTGATATCGACCCGTAATCCCACCCGACTGTGTCAGGCAGCTGCAGGCCGGTCATTGCCGCCAGTCGATTGCGTAGTTCGACCGTCATCTGCGAGTTGAAACCTAGCTCTGAGAAGGCGAGTTCCGTATCTACTAACTGAGCATTGGTTTGGCCCAGCATCATCGCAACCTGTGAACCGACCGCATCCACCAATAGTTGGTGGCGCTGTTGCTGCAAAACTTTCAGTTGATCGTGAAGCTTAATTCCACGGCCATTTCTGCCCAAAGTCTCGACGTTCGCGACCGACGCGTTGTCACGCTGAGCGGACGCGTCCTTCGACGCTGGCATAGTGGAAATCTGCCAGATTGGTTTTGTTGGACTTTTGGCGCGCAGATCGCTGCGCACTAATTTTCCAGTTTCAGTTCGAGGGAGCCGCGGTACGATGGCAAATCTATGCGGCACCTTGAACGAAGACAACTGAATGCGCAATCGCCGGTGAATCTCGTGTATAACCGACTCATCGAGTGAAGTGCCACTCTTGGGAACGATGAACGCCTGTAGCGCTGACGCACCGGTGGATTCTCTTACCCCGACGACGGCGGCCTCGGCCACACAATCGTGCTCAAGGATAAGCCGCTCAACCTCGTGCGGATTAATGTTCATGCCGCCGACAATTTCCAAATCATCTGCGCGACAACAGTAGCTAAGCCAGCCGTCACGGTCGATAAATACTCGATCCCCAGTGTCGAGCCAATTCCCATTCATGGGGAGAGCATCATTCGGCCGATTCCAGTAGCCCGCTGTGATCGATGGTCCTTGAACCCATAGGCTTCCCTCGACCCCAGGTCCGGCTGTGGTACCGTCACACGCCACTACCCGGATCTCATAAGGGCTAAGAACCTTTCCCACGGTTCCAAGGCGCCATTCGTCAACCGTATTGGACACAAACGTTTGTCCGACCTCGGTCGAGCCAATTCCGTCAAGGATAGGGATGCCGTCAAAGAATTTCATAAGGCGTTGAGCCAAACTCAACTCAAGAGCCTCGCCGGCTGATACTATGCAGCGGAGCGACTGGAACGAATCGGGAGAGCACGTGTCGACAACGCTTGCAAAAAAGGTTGGAACACCGTAGAGCACAGATGGTCTAAATCTCTCACTAAGCTTAGCCACCACTTCCGGGGTCATCGCCGTCGGGTTGACCACCGCGGAACTGCCTGTCGCAAGCGGAAACCAAACCGAATTTCCCAAGCCATAGGCGAAATACATCCGAGCGGAACTTAGTCCGATGTCTGCTGGAGCGAGCCGTAATGCGGTGCGACACATAGCGTCAACAAACGCCGCGACATCGGCATGCCGATGAAGCACGGCCTTGGGCGGACCCGTCGTACCAGATGTATAAGTAGCGTAGGCAACGGCGTCGCCGCTCAGGGGTTCGTAGTCTGCCGGCTTGGCTCGGGTTGCATCCGAAAACAGCTCTGAGGCCGCCACAACGATCGATCGCTGAAATCGATCGCGTAGCACGTCAGACGTCACGACAAGCGCTGGCCCGATATCGCGCTCCGCAAATGCGTGGTCCTCGGGACGAAGCTCGGGGTTAACGATAAACGCCAGAATCCCGCGTGCGAGGCTTGCCAATAATAGCTGGACTAAATCCAACGAATCGGGGAGACACAACAGGATGCGATCTCCTCTGGAAAGGCCGCGGCGACTGAGCACTTCCGCGAGACGTGCTGCGCCGTCATGGACTTGGCCATGAGTCACGGGTTGTGGCGCATAATAGGCAGGCGCGTCGTGCCATCCGGCTTCTGACGACCGCCTGGCGAGCAATCTTGCTAGGTTCTCACTCTGCACTATGCTAAGTTCCGCCCTTGACAATGGCAGTGTCGAAATAATTTGCGGCGATCAACGCAGCAACTGGTTGAGGAATTCACCAACATCTATTCCGATTCGGTTGCCTTAACAGACTGGCGTTTCCTGTTGTATCGAACCTTCATGGCAACGTTCAGAAATACCCATGTCAAGTGCCGCGTGATCATCAGATGCGCCCATTACTGTTTTGGTCGAGCAAGCGAATATGCTTTCGGGGAAGTATTCGGTGATAGCGATAGCTGGCTGGCCGCTGAT
Source organism: Mycobacterium lacus (assembly GCF_010731535.1). Lineage (NCBI taxonomy): Bacteria > Bacillati > Actinomycetota > Actinomycetes > Mycobacteriales > Mycobacteriaceae > Mycobacterium > Mycobacterium lacus. The sequence continues at coordinate 2,141,132 of NZ_AP022581.1, read as the reverse complement.
AATGACGCGGTATCGACGCGCGACAGCTTGCCGGCTTAGGTTCGGATACTCATCAACATCCAGCCAGTCGGGCAACGCGCATGTCCAGAACTTAGGGGTCTCCTTGAATGCCTCAATACGGTTAGCTAATAGCAGTTCGCCAACAGGGTAACTTATCTCGGTCAAATTCTCGATAAACTCGCTCGGCGCCAGATCAACTGAGGTCAATGATTCTGCAACTACGAGCAGTTTTCCTGAAGACCGTCCTTTAAGTAACACCTGTCGGTGGATTGTTCGGCGTTTGGGAAACCGCTCCGGATCGGTCGCTTCTGGCGCCGAATCATGGATATCTTGGTTGACAACCTGTGCAATCACTTCTTCATTGGCGAGGATGCTGAGTATCCGAGTGAGGGTGCCATTCGTTGCTAGCAGTATGCGAAGATCACGGCTGAATTGTCGGATTTCTTCATCTCTGAGGAAGGTTGCGCGTAATTCTTGCTTCATTCCCGTGAAGTACTCCCAGCATGTTGCGTCTGACGTGCCATCATCGGGGCGCTGCGGGGCGAACGCCAAACGGCGGCATCGAAAGTGTGTGCGTGATTGACGTTTTCGGTGGACGTGCCCATACCGCGCCTTCACGGGATGCAGGGACAGATCTCGCCGGCGGCTGCTCGGCGCTGAGAACGACCGCAGAGGCAATAATAGCAGTAGTTGATAGTTGCAGGGCCGGGCCTATCACCGGCTTGCGACGTGCGGGTCGGTTGCATCTCGGCGCGGTCACTCGCCGGTGGTTCCCTGTGGTGTGGCGGCGACATTGCGGCCTACCAGGTCTTCGTGCTGCGCGGCGCGGGTGGCGCTCGTTTCTGCGCCGTACGCGGGCGACCCGGGCGGGCCGCATGGTATGTCGACCCGGTGATGCCGGCTGTCGTAGGCGGTGCTATGCCGGCCCGGAAGCAGCCGCATTTGGCTGCGCCGTATGGTCAATCGGGCGGCAAATCATCGAGAGGTTGGCCGGGCTCGACTGGTTCGCGGGGCCGGTTCCGTTTGAAAGCCGCGTGGGCTGTTCCGGTCGGCGCCCGGTAGTTGCCGCGGGCCGAGTGGCATCCGTCGAGATGTCGGTGTCGGCCAAGCCTGGTAGCCAACAAGACGAGCGCACGGCGCTCTTGCAGCCGCACATTGGGGTTACGGCGGAAGCCTACGCTTGAGTAGCGATGAATCGAGCCAGACGGTCGCTAAGGGTGGCGTGAAAGTGCCCGATAGCGCTCTCGTGCCGTCCGAACTCCACAAATTTGTTCGCTCCCGCGCGGAAGCCACGTTGGACGCCCGCCGACATTTCGTTGTCCTCCGCGACAACGCGGGTAATGTAGCGAGCAATTTCCTCGGGGTCAGGCTCCGGTTCGGCGTCGAGCGATAGTCTCTGGTCAGCGTCAGTTCTGGCCATCGTGTAGAACGTAACCTGGCTGTGGTCAACGTCTATCGGGTCGACCACGACTACCTGACCGAGCTGTGGGAACGCCCCGAGGATGACGTTGGGGAACAACTGATAGACAAATGTTGCCGGCACATTTCCCTGCCAGGTTGTTTCCGGGTGGTCGCGGAGCTGTTCAATCGAGCGGTAGGGGAACGTAACACGAGCATTCGGGCCGAACGCCTCGACCACGGTGAGGTTGTCGTATAAGTGCGGGAGCGTTTCCTTGTGAGTCCAGCGGATGTGGTACCCCTCCAAGAACTGCTCGATAAGTACCTTCCAATTGATGGCTAACCGACTGGACTCGACGGATATCAACCGCTCGGCCGGCAGGAATTTGTCTCGCCACGGCGTCGCGTCCGTCAGCCAGTCCAGCGCATCGTCGAGATCGGAGTTCGCGAAGCTGGTGCCGCCAGAATCCAATGCGCCGATAACGATGAGCCCATCCGCCTCATAGCTCTCGACCTCGATCAGACCCCGCGTCGACATGTCCAAATCGGGGAATCCGTCCGCGTGCGGGACATGCGATAGCGCGCCATCTAGACGATATGTCCAGCCGTGGTAGCGGCACACTAGTGCATGGGAACACCCGGCGTCCTCGACCAGGGCGAAACCACGATGCCGACATGCGTTGCGAAACACCCGAGCCCGTTGATCGTGCCCACGCACAGCGAACAGGGGCACCCCGAAGGCTGCTCTTTCTACGCGATCGCCCTTGTTGGGGATGATTGCGGACGGAACGAACACGCTTGGCATGCTGCGCAGTAGGTCGAGTTCCTGAGCGAACCGGTTTGGATTCACGTAGTTTTCAACGGGCTCGCGCCAAGGGGTGCCTTCGTCGGTGGTGCCCCCGTCGACATGGGCAAGAACGCGCTTAACGATCTCCACATCACCGGCAACCAACGGCTTGGTGGTCCAGCTCATGGGTGCAGGATAGCGACTTTGAGGTCTACTCGCGTTGCCAACGAGGTCACGACGGAACTCGACCTTGGGCGCAGGAATCCACGCCGGATATGACGAGATCGCCGTTATGCCCGAACCCGATCTGTCGCCAGGCCTGGTTGCGCAACGCGGAGAACGCCAGCCGTAGCCGAGGAAGGCGTTGAGGTATTCAGCAATTCCACGTGGTTAGTAGGCCAGCGCATCGATGAGCCGAGCATATTGGGCTGCAACAGATTCCGAGTCGGTTTGGTTCCTTAACCGGGTGCAGCAAGGCGTCGTTCGCACCGCAGATTCCTCAGCAGCCGAAGGCTTCGCCGGCGCCGTCGGGCGGCGGCACGGGCTTCAGGCAGCCGAACGGCTCGATCCCGGCGCTGCTGAACCGGACCGCGGACTGATGGGCGTAGTTCACACAAAACAAGCCCGCGTGTTCCGCGCGGCATCGGTAGTCGCCGATTGACAACGTGTCCCCGTTTACCAACTCTGGTCCATTGCCGTAGACGAACGGTCCCGGGTCGGCGCGGGCGGACCCGACCTGCAGTTCGGTGCCGTCGAAGTCGACCCAACCGCCCTTCCATTCGCCATAGGTCGTCTCAGGCTTGGGCGGTGGATTTACCAAGCGGACCAGACAGGCCAGGGCGCCGCCGGTGTGCTTGGCGTCGGTCATGCAGGAAACGTCGCCGGCCTGGGCGCTGAAGGCAACGTCGGCGCCGAGTTGGGTGGTGACGCCGTCGCGCGTGGCCACGTGATAGCCCTTGGGGTCGGCTGGGTGACCTGCCTCGATCCAGGCGATGACGGCGGAGATCGCGGCTCCGGCGGTCGGTGCCGTCAAGGGCGCCGCCGGAGAGGCGCCAGACACCGCGGTCGTGTTCGGCGTCCGCCTCGAGCCGCCCTCGACCGGGTGTGAGCATCCGGCAATGAGCAACGACACTGTGACCAGCGCGGCGATCCGCATTCCGTCAGGCTAGTCGCGACGAGCTCGAATTCGGCGCTGCGGCCGCCGTGTCCCCGTCGAGTCGGCTACCGTCGGAACATGCACGAGCGCACCGTCCGCGCACGCACCATCACGGGCATCGTCGAAGGCTTCACTCGCGACGGCGTACACCGCTGGCGATCCATCCCTTACGCGCGGGCGCCACTGGGGGCGCTGCGATTCCGGGCGCCACAGCCGGCGCAGCCTTGGCCGGGTGTGCGCCACTGCCATGGCTTCGCCAACTGTGCGCCCCAGCAGCGTCGCTACACCATGGTCGGCCTCGGCAGGTACCAGCCCATGAGCGAGGACTGCCTCACCCTCAATGTGGTCACGCCCGAAGCTACCGGCACCGAACCACTCCCGGTCATGGTGTTCATTCACGGTGGCGGCTACATCCTGGGCAGCTCGGCCACCCCGCTGTATGACGGCGCCGCGCTGGCACGCCGCGGTTGCGTGTACGTGTCGGTCAACTACCGGCTGGGCGCGCTGGGGTGTTTGGATCTGTCGCCACTGTCGACACCGGAGATCTCCATCGACAGCAACCTGTACTTGCGCGATCTGGTGCTGGCGTTGCGCTGGGTGCATGACAACATCGCGGAGTTCGGCGGCGACCCGGGCAACGTCACCATCTTCGGCGAGAGCGCGGGCGCGTGCATCACCGCCACGCTGTTGGCGGTGCCCGCCGCCAAAGGCCTGTTCTCCCGGGCGATCTCGGAAAGCCCGGCGTCGGGCCTTGTGCGGTCTAAGGAGATTGCCGCCGAGTTCGCGACCCGCTTCGCCCACCTACTCGGCGCGCGCACCAAGGATGCCGCCCATGCGCTGCTGCAGGCATCGCCGGCCCAACTCGTGGAAACACAACACCGTCTGATCGACCAAGGGATGCGCGAAAGGCTGGGCGCCTTCCCGATTGGGCCCGTCGTGGGCGACGACTGCCTACCCTTGGATCCCGTCGAGGCGATGCGGCGCGGTCAGGCGCACCCGGTGCCCCTCATCGTGGGCACCAACGCCGAAGAGGGCCGGCTGTTCACCCGTTTCCTCGGAATGCTGCCGACGAACGAATCGATGGTCGAAGAGCTGCTGGCCGACGCGGAACCGGCCGCCCGCGAACGCATTACCGCCGCCTACCCGAATTACCCCGAGCCGTCGGCATGCGTCCAGCTCGGCGGCGACTTCGCGTTCAGTTCGGCGGCGTGGCAGATCGCCGAGGCCCACACCAACCACGCGCCCACGTATCTGTACCGCTATGACTACGCGCCGCGGATGCTGCGCTGGGCGGGATTTGGAGCCACCCACGGCAGCGAACTTTTCGCCGTCTTCGACATCTATCGAACCAGGTTCGGCTCGTTGCTTACCGCGGCCGCCGACCGGCGTCCCGCGCTGCGGGTCAGCAACGAGGTGCAGCGACGCTGGCGGTCCTTCAGCCGCACCGGCGTACCGGGTGACGACTGGCCGATCTACACCCAGTCCGACCGTGCCGTCATGGTTTTCGACCGTAAGAGCCGCATCGAATTCGATCCGCACCCGCACCGCCGGATGGCGTGGGACGGCTTCTCCCTGGCACGCTGACCACCATGGACACCGCGCTAGCCATCGAGCGCCCCGCCGACCTCACCGCCGCGTGGCTGACCGCGACGATCCGGGCAGGAACGGTCGCCGATTTCGCCGTCGAGCGCATCGACATCGGCCAGATGAGCGAGGACCGCAACATGCCGGCACGGCCCGGGTGAGCAGGACCATCGTGGTGATGGGTGTCTCCGGGTCGGGCAAGTCCACAGTGGGTGCGCGACTCGCGCACCGGCTGCGGGTTCCCCACATCGACGCTGACGCCCTGCACCCGCCACCCAACATCGCGAAAATGGCCGCCGGCCAACCCCTCAACGACGACGATCGCTATCCGTGGCTAGAGCGGGTCGGCGAGTGGCTGGCCGCCCACCGTGACGGTGGCGTGGCGAGTTGTTCGGCGCTCAAACAGAGGTACCGCGACCAGCTGCGTGCGCGCTGCCCACGGATTGAGTTCTTACACCTGCGCGGCTCACCGGAGCTGATCAGCCGGCGACTGGCCCACCGCTCCGGCCATTTCATGCCCCCGGCGCTGTTGCGCTCGCAATTCGACGCCTTGGAACCTCTCGGGGCCGGCGAACGCGGTGTCACCGTGGATGCCGGCCGGGACGTCGATGACATCGTCGATACCTTCCTGTCGTTTTCCGCAGCGGGGCATTATGTATGAAACCGCGGTTGCGCTAACGGTGGCCCTGCACTTGGCCTTCATTGGCTACGTCGTCGTCGGCGGTTTCCTCGCGCTGCGCTGGCGACGCACGATGTGGCTGCACGTGCCGGCGGCGTTCTGGGGCATCGGCATCGGCACCCGGTGTGTCGACTGCCCGTTGACCGGGGTGGAGCGCTGGGCCCGTGCGCGCGCCGGAATGGCGCCGCTGCCGCCGGACGGATTCATCGCCCACTACCTCACCGGGGTGATCTATCCCGTCGGCTGGGCACGGGGCGCGCTGCTCGTCGCGTTCGCGGTGGTCGCGGTGTCATGGGCCCTGTATGCCCGGCGCGGACGGCGCCCGCCCGGCGCGGCCACCACCGTCAGCGGCGGCGCGTGCGACCGGAACTGACCCGTCCGGCGGCCCCGGTCGCGCCCGCCCGACGACGCTATCGTGGGTTGCGTGCGGGCGTTGATCATCGTCGACGTGCAGAACGATTTCTGCGCGGGCGGCTCGGTGCCGGTGGAAGGCGCCGACGCCCTACCCCGCGCGATCAACGATTATCTAGCCCGTGAGCACGGCTACGACCACGTCGTGGCCACCAAGGACTACCACATCAACCCCGGCGACCATTTCTCCGACCGGCCGGATTACTCGTCGTCCTGGCCACCGCACTGCGTGGTGGGGAGCTTCGGCGCGGAGTTCCATCCAGATCTCGACACGAGCCGCATCGAGGCGGTCTTCTGCAAGGGCGCCTACAGCGGGGCGTACAGCGGCTTCGAAGGAGTCGACGAAAACGAGACACCGCTGCTCGACTGGCTGCGCCAACGCCGGGTCGACGAGGTGGACGTGGTCGGTGTCGCCACCGATTACTGTGTGCGCATGACCTCCGAGGATGCGGCCCGAGCGGGCTTTGCGACCAGGGTGCTGCTGGACCTGACCGCGGGTGCCGGGGCGCTGTCGACCGTGCAGGCAATAGAGGAGATGCGCAATGCCGGCGTCGCCGTGGGCTTGAGCTCCTGATGTCGCCCCCGGGCCGCGACGATCTCCTGGCTGCGGTGGAGCGGTCGCCGCGGGCGGCCGCCGCGCACGACCGCGACGGCTGGGTGGGGCTGTTCACCGAGGACGGCCGGGTCGAAGATCCGGTGGGTTCGCGGTCGCATGTGGGGCGCGAGCAGATCGGCCGCTTTTACGACACCTTCATCGGCCCGCGTGACATCACGTTCCATCGGGACCTGGATATCGTCTACGGCTCCGTCGTCGTGCGCGATCTCGAGCTCGAGGTGGCGATGGGTCCAGCCGTGAATATGCGCATTCCCGCCTTCCTGCGCTACGACCTCCGAGAGGTCAACGGCGAGTTGCAGATTGCCGTGCTGCGCGCCTACTGGGAGTTGCCGGCGATGATGCTGCAATTCCTGCGCACCGGATCGCGAGCGATGGTGCCCGGTCTGCAACTGTTCCGGGGCCTGTTGAGCAATCAGGGGTGGTCCGGCATCGCGGGCTTCCTGACCGGCTTCCGACGGGCGGGCCGGCGGCACAAGGATCTGGTGAACACCTTCTTGCGCGCTGTCGCGCGGGGAGACAAGCCCGCCGCCGTGCGTGCGCTATCGCCAATTGCCACAATAACTTTGGGTGATGACGACTTGGTGGACATTGCCGAACTCGGCGAGCAACTCAGCGGGGCGAGCTGGGCGAAGACGAACGGCGCGGGATCCACGGTGACAGCCTCGCTCGTGACCGACCGTGGGCGCGGCGTTCTGTTCGCCGACGTGGCCCGGCGCGGCAACGAGATCCGCAGTGTCCGCTATTTTCCGGGCTGATCACGGCTGGTTTCGCCTAACGTGCACCTGTTGCAAAATCCGCTCAGGATCTCGCGCTCATTGCACGCTCGGCGCGGGGTGGCCCGTTCGGAAAATGTGACTGTGAGGGCACTAGGAGGCCGGTAACGGGGCAGGATCGGGAACACCATGTTCGATAAGCCATTCCGGCGTCGGAGCCTGTTGCGGGGCGCCGGTGCGCTCACCGCCGCGGCCGTGGCGCCGTGGGCCGGCGGGTGTGCTTCCGACGACGACGCGTTGACCTTCTTCTTCGCGGCCAATCCGGAAGAGGCCGATGCCCGGATGCGGGTCGTCGACGAATTCCGGCACCGGCATCCCGACATCGGGGTGCGGACACTGTTGTCCGGGCCGGGCCCCCTGCAGCAGATATCGACGTTTTGCGCCGGCGGCAGGTGTCCCGACGTGCTGATGGCGTGGGAGTTGAGCTATGCGGGATTCGCCGACCGAGGGGTCTTCCTGGACCTGGGCACCCTGTTGGATCATGATCGCACGTTTGCCGCGGAGCTTGGCTCGGACAGCATCGGAAAGTTGTACGAGACCTTCACCTTCGACGGCGGTCAGTATGCGCTTCCGGAGCAGTGGTCCGGCAACTTCTTGTTCTACAACAGGGAGCTTTTCGCCAAGGCTGGCGTGCCGGCACCACCCAGCGGCTGGGAGCGGCCGTGGACTTTCGCCGAATTCCTCGACGCGGCCACGGCCCTGACCAAGCGCGACGCTGCGGGTAGGGTTACTCAGTGGGGATTTGTCGACACCTTTGTGCCGCCCCTGTCCGCCGGGCTGTTTGCCATGAACAATGGTGTGCCGTGGTCCACCCCGCGGATGAACCCGGCACACCTCAATTTCGGCGACGAAGCCTTCATCGAGGCCGTCCAGTTCTACGCCGACCTGACCACCAAGCACAGGGTGGCCCCCACCGCGTCCGAGCTCCAGTCGGTCGCCACGACGGATCTTTTCTCGGTGGGTAAGGCAGCCATGGCGCTCGGCGGGCACTGGCGATACCAGACGTTCGACCGGGCCGACGGCTTGGATTTCGATGTCGCCCCACTGCCGTTGGGCCCCAAGGGACGCGATCCCTGCTCCAATATCGGCGCCACCGGGCTCGCGATTGCGGCGAGCAGTCGGCACCGGGAGCAGGCGTGGGAGTTCGTGAAATTTGCGACCGGCCCCGACGGACAGGCGTTGATCGGTGAAACCAAACTGTTCGTGCCGGTGCTGCGGTCCGCGATCAACTCGCCCGGATTCGCCGAATCCCACAGCAGGATAAACAATCTCGCCGTGCTCACCGGGGGTCCCGCCCATTCAAAGGGCCTGCCGATCACGCCGGCGTGGCCAAAGGTCTCTGCCCTGATGGACCGCAGCTTTGGGCCCGTGCTGCGCGGCTCTCGGCCGGCGACGTCGCTGACAAGCCTGTCGCGGGCCGTCGACGAGGTGCTGCGCAATCCATGACGGCCGTCGACGAAGCCGCGCCGGCTACCGCGAAAGGCCGGCTCCGCCCGTGGCGCCGGCGCGCGTGGGCCGGGCGCCTATTCGTCGCGCCCAACCTGGCCGCGGTAGTGGTGTTCATGCTGTTTCCGCTCGGATTCTCGCTGTACATGAGCCTTCAGAGGTGGGATGTGTTCACTCCCCCGAAGTTCGTGGGCCTGAAGAATTTCGCGGGGCTGTTCGCGTCCGATCCGTTGTTTCTCATCGCCGTGCGCAACACCGTGGTTTTCACCGTCGGGACCGTGGCGCCCACGGTCGTGATCAGCCTCCTCGTTGCGGCAATGCTGAACCGGAAAGTCAAGGGCATAGGGGTCTTTCGAACAACCGTCTTCCTGCCGCTGGCCATCTCGTCGGTGGTGATGGCGGTCGTCTGGCAATTCGTCTTCAACACCGACAACGGCCTGCTCAACATCATGCTCGGCTGGGTCGGGATCCGACCCGTCCCGTGGCTGGTCGAGCCAGGGTGGGCCATGGTCTCGCTGTGCCTGGTCAGCGTGTGGCGCAGCGTGCCGTTCGCCACGGTCGTGTTGCTGGCTGCGATGCAGGGCGTTCCGGAGACCGTTTACGAGGCCGCCAAAATCGATGGCGCAGGCGAGATACGGCAGTTCGCTTCGATCACGGTGCCGCTGATCCGCGGCGCCCTCTCGTTCGTCGTGGTCATATCGATCATCCACGCGTTCCAGGCGTTCGACCTCGTCTACGTCCTCACCGGCGCGAATGGCGGACCGGAGACCGCAACATACGTCCTGGGCATCATGCTCTACCAGCACGCATTTGGGTTCCTGGAGTTCGGTTACGCGTCGGCGCTGGCGTGGGTGATGTTCGCCATCTTGCTGGTGTTGACCGTGCTGCAGTTGCGGATAACCCGGCGCCGGTCGTGGGAGGCTTCCCGTGGCCTCGGCTGAGCGAGTGGTCAAGCGCAACATCTTTCGCGGCATTGCCGTCTACGCCGCGCTGATCGGGATCGCCTGGTGTGCGCTGTTCCCGATCATGTGGGCGTTGTCGGGCTCCTTGAAGAACGAAGGCGAGGTAAGCGAACCAAGGCTGTTGCCCGCCCACCCGCGGTGGTCGAACTACACCGAGGTGTTCGAACTGATCCCATTCTGGCGAATGTTCCTCAATACCGTGCTATACGCCGGATGCGTCACCGCCGGCCAGGTGTTCTTCTGCTCACTGGCCGGATATGCCTTCGCGCGGCTGCAGTTCCGGGGCCGAGACACGTTGTTCGTGTTGTACCTGGGCACATTGATGGTGCCGCTGACCGTGACCGTGATCCCGCAGTTCCTGGTGATGCGGACCGTGGGGTGGGTCGACACTCCGTGGTCCATGATCGTGCCCGGCCTGTTCGGCAGCGCGTTCGGCACCTACCTCATGCGGCAGTTTTTCCTCACCCTCCCGGCCGACCTCGAGGAGGCGGCAATCCTCGACGGTTGCACGCCTTGGCAGATTTACTGGCGGATCCTGCTGCCCCACGCGAAACCCGCGGTGACGGTGCTTGGGGTGCTCACCTGGGTCAACGTCTGGAACGACTTTCTGTGGCCGCTGTTGATGATTCAACGCAACAACCTATCCACGCTGACGCTGGGCTTGGTCCGGTTGCGAGGCGAATACGTGGCCCGGTGGCCGGTGTTCATGGCAACGTCGATACTGATCATGCTGCCGCTGGTGATCATCTATGCGATCGCGCAACGCTCCTTCGTCCGCGGAATTGCCATGACCGGACTCGGCGGATAACCGTGGCTTCGGTGAGTTTCGAGCAGGCAACGCGGCGGTATCCGGGCACCGATCGACCGGCCCTGGATCGGCTGGACCTCGTGGTCGCCGATGGCGAGTTCGTGGTCTTGGTCGGTCCGTCCGGGTGTGGCAAGACCACCTCACTGCGGATGGTGGCCGGATTGGAAACGCTGGATTCCGGGCGGATCCGGATCGGCGACCGCGATGTCACCGCTGTCGATCCGAAAGATCGCGACGTTGCGATGGTCTTTCAAAACTATGCCCTCTACCCGCACATGACGGTGGCCCAGAACATGGGCTTCGCGCTGAAAGTCGCCAAAACCCCGAAGGCCGAGATCCGTGACAGGGTGCTGGCCGCCGCGAAATTGCTTGACCTACAACCGTATCTGGAGCGCAAACCGAGCGACCTCTCCGGTGGGCAGCGGCAGCGGGTGGCGATGGGGCGCGCGATCGTGCGCCGCCCACAGGCATTCCTGATGGACGAGCCGCTGTCTAACCTCGACGCCAAACTTCGCGTGCAAACCCGCAACCAGATCGCCGCGTTGCAACGGCAACTGGGCACCACAACGGTTTATGTCACCCACGACCAGGTCGAGGCCATGACCATGGGCGACCGCGTCGCGGTCCTGCGCGACGGTGTGCTGCAGCAGTGCGCGCCGCCTCGCGAGCTCTACCGCAACCCCGACAACATATTTGTCGCCGGATTCATCGGATCTCCGGCGATGAACCTGTTCACCCTCCCGATCGTCGATTCCGCCGTGTCGCTGGGGGACTGGCGTATCCCGTTGGCGCGTGAGATCGCCAGCGCGGCCAACGAGATCGTCGTCGGCGTCCGCCCCGAACACTTCGAGCTGGGCGGCCTCGGCGTCGAAATGGAGGTCGACGTGGTCGAAGAACTCGGCGCGGATGCCTACCTGTACGGGCGAACCACTGGCTCCGGCAAGGTAATCAGTCAGCCCATCGTCGCGCGCACCGACGGTCGCGACCCACCCGAACGGGGGAGCCGCGTGCGTCTGCACCCGCAGCCCGGGCACCTGCACTTCTTCGGTGTCGACGGCCGCCGGATGGGCTAACCTGACTACCAATGAGCACGGCTCGGGTTGACCTGGTGTGTGAAGGCGGCGGTGTCCGCGGTATCGGGCTGGTCGGGGCGGTGGACGCGCTCGCCGCCGCGGGCTATGTGTTTCCCCGGGTCGCGGGGACCAGCGCGGGTGCGATCGTCGCGTCGATGGTTGCCGCCCTGCAGGCCGCGGGCGAACCGCTGACGCGGCTTGCCGAGGTGATGCGCTCTATCGACTATCGGAAGTTCCTGGACCGCAATCTGATCGGGCATGTGCCGTTGATCGGTGGGGGACTCTCGCTACTGGTGTCCGACGGCGTTTACCGGGGGGCATACCTGCAGGAGCTGCTCACCGGGTTGCTCGCCGACCTCGGTGTGCGCACCTTCGGGGACTTGCGCACTGGCGAAGAGCCAGAACAGTTCGCCTGGTCGCTGGTCGTGACCGCCAGCGATCTGTCGCGACGCCGGCTGGTTCGCATCCCGTGGGATCTCGACTCCTACGGCATTGACCCGGACGACTTCTCGGTGGCGCGCGCGGTGCATGCCTCGTCGGCGATTCCGTTTGTGTTCGAGCCCGTTCGGGTGCGTGGCGCCACGTGGGTCGACGGTGGGCTGTTGTCGAACTTTCCGGTGGAGCTGTTCGACCGGGCCCAGCCGCGATGGCCGACGTTCGGGATCCGGCTGTCGGCACGTCCCGGCATACCGCCCACGCGTCCGGTGTATGGGCCGGTGTCGCTGGGGATAGCCGCGATCGAGACGCTGGTGAGCAATCAGGACAACTCCTACATCGACGATTCGTGTACCGTGCGGCGGACCATCTTCGTGCCCGCCGAGGATGTAAGCCCAATCGATTTCGACATCACCGCGAAAGAGCGGGAAGGCCTCTACCAACGCGGATTGCAAGCGGGCCAGGAGTTCTTGAAGACGTGGAACTACGCGGACTACCTGGCGGCCTGCGGCCCGCCGGTCTAGGTGGCAAGCGACTGGGGCGGCACAAACGACCAACTCAGGCGGAAAAGGCACCGGCACAAGCGGTTTGCCGATGCCGCGGTCTTACCCGGGATGACCGCGTGAACATCCGATCGCGTCAAGTCGACGGTGAACACGCTCGATGTCGTCCAGAGACGGCATCTGGTGGGTGATCCGGGTGATCTCGACCCCGACGTCGGCATTACTTACCGGCCAACGTCGGCGCGCAATGAGTTTGCTTGTGATGGCGGTGATCTCGTCGTTCGTTAGTCGCCGGGGCAGCAGCGCTACCACAGCCACGTGACCGGTGACCGGCATGCGGGTCGGGTAGCCGGCGCGCACGAAATTGACGATCTTCGACACTCGATCGGCCAAGTGCATACGTCCACCTCGCTAACCGCCATGCGCTGAGCCCCGGCGGCACGTCCCACCACGAATAGCAACGTAGCAGCGCTGAGGTCATCGACGGGCCAACACCACACGGTTGATGCGGAATCTTTGTAGGCGCGTCGCAACGACGTTCGGTGGGAGCCTTCCTAGGATTGCCGTGTGCCGGATCGCTATGGAACCGACGTGCTGGCCGCGGGTCGGCGGAAGGTCCGCTCGACGGAGCACCCGGTCGAGCTGGGCATGGTCGTCGAGGATGTGGAGACCGGTTACGTCGGCGCTGTGGTTCGACTCGAATATGGCCGCATCTACCTGGAAGACCGCCACGGCCGCACCCGTGGTTTTGCGCTTGGCCCTGGGTATCTTCTCGAGGGCCGCCCGGTGATCCTCACCGCGCCGCGCCGATCGGCGCCCGCCGTCGCGAAGCGAACGGCGTCCGGCTCGGTCGCGGTGCCGGGTGCGCGCGCCCGGGTCGCCCGCGCCAGTCGGATCTATGTCGAGGGCCGCCACGACGCCGAACTGGTCGCGCAGGTCTGGGGTGCCGATCTGAAAATCGAGGGCGTCGTCGTCGAGCACCTCGGCGGCGTTGATGACCTGGTAAACATCGTCGCCGAGTTCGGGCCGGGTCCCCGGCGCCGGCTCGGCGTCCTCGTCGACCACCTCGTCGAGGGTTCCAAGGAGGCGCGCATCGCGGACGCGGTACGACGCGGACCCGGTGGTCCCCACACTTTGGTCGTCGGTCATCCCTATGTCGACATCTGGCAGGCGGTGAAGCCGCAGCGGCTGGGCCTGGCGGCCTGGCCGGCCGTGCCGCGCCATGTCGAGTGGAAGCACGGCGTGTGCGAGGCGCTCGGCTGGCCGCACGCGGACCGGGCGGACATCGCCAACGCGTGGCGACGCATCCGTTCTCGGGTACGCGACTGGAACGACCTTCAGCCGGCGTTGATCGGCCGGGTCGAAGAACTCATCGACTTCGTGACGCTGCCCGGCGAGTAGCGGGGTCGTGGCGCAGTGTCGCAAATCACTCCCGTCCGCCGTCACGTATCGGGACTGGCCGCGCACTAAACCTGCGAAACCCATTCGCTGTGAACCCGGAGGAGCTTATGTCCGACGTCCTTGTCATCGATGCTGAAGGCCTTGACCGCCTGTCGTGTTCGGCGAAGGCCAACCCCGCCACCGGCAAGAAGACCCTGAAGGCGAAGACGGTTTGCGAATCCGGGTTCCGCAACATGACCTATGTCCGCGACCTGTCCCCGATGCTGGTCGGCGAGCCGCCCGCACTCCTGGGCGACGACTCGGCGCCGAACCCCTCGGAGACCACCCTGGCCGCGTTGGGCTCTTGCATCTCGGTCGGCTTGCTGGCCAACGCCACGCATCGCGGCGTCACCCTGACGAAGATCGAGGTCGAGATGGAGGGTGACATCGACATTTCCGCCGTGTGGGGGGTTGGCGACACCCCGGAGGGCAAGATTCTCGGCTTCACCGCGGTCCGCTGCGCCGTTGCCCTGGCCGGGGACGCCGACGAGCAGACGCTGCAGGAGATCCACGACAACGCGATCGCGTGGTCGCCGGTGGTGAACACGTTCCGCCGCCCGGTGAGTGTCGACTCGACTCTGGTCATCGGCTAGGCATGGCGACATGACCAGGACCCACCTCGCGGAGGTCATCACGCGGGCGCGCGTGGACAAGGGGTTGAGCTGGGCGCAAATCGCCGAGGCGATAGGCAAGGACCGGGTGTGGACCGTGGCGGCGCTGCTCGGCCAGCATCCGCTCTCGGAAGAGGACGCGTCGACCGTCGCATCGCTTCTTGACCTCGATGACGATGCCGTCGCCGTCTTGCAGATGGTGCCCTACCGGGGAAGTCACGAGGCCGTGCCGTCCGATCCGACGATCTACCGGTTTCACGAGGCGCTGTCGCTTTATGGCCCGGCGATCAAGGAACTGATCCACGAGGAATTCGGCGACGGCATCATGAGCGCGATCAACTTCCGAATGAGCGTGCAACGCCGGCCCGACCCGCGGGGAGATCGCGTGATTGTCACGTTCGACGGCAAGTTTCTCGACTACACATGGAATAACACTGAACAGGAGGTGTCGCCGTGACCGCGACGATAGACGCCGCGATCGGCCTGCTCGATTCGGAGCTGCTGGCAGACATTCGTGCCCACGCCGACGGGCTGGACCGCGGCGAGGACACCTCCCGTCGCAGCTTCCCGGCGCTCGGTTCCGCCGGTCTGCTCGGGGTCGGCGCGCCGGGTAATGCCGACGGCAGGCTTGCGCAGATGGCCGATGTGATCAGGCTTATCTCCGGCGAGTGTATGAGCACCGGGTTCTCGGTGTGGGCCAACCGGATGGCGGTGGAGTATTTGCTCACGGCCGGCACGCCATACAGCCGGGCCGCGGTCAAGCCGCTGTTGGCCGGCACCGCGCTGGGGATCACCGGCATGGCCGCGGCCTTCAAGGACGCGGCCGGCTGCGGCTGCCTCGAACTCACCGCCACAACGGTCCCGGGTGGCTACCGGTTGAACGGTTCCATCAGGTGGGCCAGCAACCTGTATGAGGATTCGATGTTGGTGACCGCGGCCCGAACCGAGCGCGGCGACAAACTGATCGTGGCCCTGCCGCTGAACGCGCCGGGCATCACCGTGGGTCATCACTTCAAGCTGTTGGCCATGGATAGCACGGCCTCTTCGTACCTCGAGCTCAGCGAAGTGGAGATCGCTGAGGGGCAAGTCTTGTCCACGGACTTCGACGGGTTTCTGGACGCGGTCCGCCCCACTTTCCTTGTCTTGCAATCGGCCATGTGCCTGGGGCTGGCCAGGACCGCGATTACGCAGAGCAGGCTCGGGCTGACCGGGGTGAATTCGGTCTTCACCCCGGATGTCGACCTGCTCGCGGGCAAGCTCACCCTGGCCGAGACGACGTTGGCGAGCTTGGCCTCGGCCGTCGGCGGAACCCGGCCACCCAGCAGGAAAGAGCTGCTGTCGTTGCGGCTCAGCGCGGCCGAGATCGCCAGCGCCTGCGCCGCCTTGGAGATCCGGACGGCTGGCGGCAAGGGGTACGCGAGCCGAACCCCGGCGAGCCGCCGCTATCGGGAGGCCGCGTTCGTCCCCGTCCAGTCGCCATCCGAGGCCCAGCTGCGCTGGGAACTGGGCGGGTGCCCTTGAGCGACGGCCCGGGTCGATGGTGACCCCGGCCGCGAAGCGGCCCGGGGGGCCTGAGTCTGGGCATTTGGTTGGCGGGATCCCGCTGGCCACCCTGGTGCGCGACTACCACCGGCCGATGGTGAATTTTGCCTGCACGATGGTGCATTCACCGGCGTTGGCCGAGGAAGCGGTGCAGGAGGCGTGGGTGCAGGTTCTCCAGTCCTCGGGCTCCTTCGAGGGCCGTTCTTCGGTGGCCACCTGGTTGTTCGGGATCGTCAAGAACACCGCCTCGCGACACCGCCGCCGCGAGTCCCGGATCCGCGACCATGAGGTGCTGGCCGCGGACGACGCCGACCCGCTGTCGGGCCGCATGCACCCCACCGGCCACCCCGACGCCGGACACTGGCGCCTCCCGCCGTCACGGCGATTTCTCCCCGAGGACCAAACCGTGGGACGCGAGCTCGTTGAGTGCGTCCGGGCGGCGCTGGACGCGCTGCCGGCACGGCAACGACGGCTCGTCATCCTGCGTGACCTCGTCGGTACGCCCGCCGAAGAGGCGGCCGAGATCCTTGAGCTGTCCGCCGAGGCGCAGCGCGCCCTGCTTTACCGCGCCCGAGGAAACCTCCGAAACGAACTGGAGAAGCGGTATCAACGATGACCGTCTACGACAACACCGTTCCCGCGATCGATTGCGTCGATTTCGTGCGACTCGTCGACGACCTTGTCGACTCGGACCCGCAGCAGTGGGGGGCAATGGTGGCCAAACACCTCGAGGAGTGCCCTCCGTGCCGGGTGTATCTGGAACAAATGCTCGACCTCAAGATCCTGCTCAACCACGTTGTTGACGGGGAGAAGCTCAGCGAGGAGCACATTGCGGGGGTAATCAGCGCGATCAACACCCTCAGGAGAGGCCAACCCGGATGAATACCAACTCGCAGTCGCCGAAACTCGTCAGCCTCGGAGAACAGGTGTGGACGATCGGCGGGCCGGTCGACGCGGCCGCGATGCGAAATGCCATGGGCGCGTTCCCTTCCGGCGTCACCGTCTTGACCACCCGCCTGGGTGACAGGTCCGTCGGAATGACCATCAGCTCGTTCGCCTCGGTGTCGATAGAGCCGCCCCTGTTGCTGCAATGCGTGGCGCGCAGCGCCGGCAGCCTCCCGGCCTTCCGCGTGGGTTGCACGGTGGCCGTCAATATTCTCGCGCGCGACCAGGCGGACCTGGCGCGCCGGTTCGCCAGCAAGGTCGAGGACCGGTTCGAGGGAGTCGAATTCGACGCCGATGACGGCGGCTGTCCCGTCCTCGCCGGCGCCGCGGCATCCGTAAGCGGTTGCATAGACCGCATTTACGACGCCGGCGACCACGTCATCCTCCTCATCCGAGCCCGCGCCGTGCGCCGCAACGGCGCTTTGCCGCTGCTCTACTACTCGGGCCGCATGCACGACTGGGTCGACGCCGTGACTTCGGTCGCTTCCTAAGCGGCGCAGCGGCTCCCGTACTTCACGAAAGGACAGACCCGGTGTCCGAGAGCGTTGCGAGACCGTACCCCGTTCAGACCGCCGGCCGCGCCGGCGGCGATCCGTTCGAGCCCCTCAGCGTGGGGGCCATGGTGGACCGAATAGCCGACATGGCCGTCGAGAAATCCGCGCACCCATGTGGATTTCTGCTGCGCTCGCTGGTTGGCGGCGCGATGGTGGGTTTCGGCGCGCTGTTGTCTTTAGTGGTGAGCACCGGTGTCAGGACGCCGGGCATCGCCAGCCTGCTGATGGGCCTGGCGTTCGGCATGTCCTTCGTGCTGATCCTCGTGTCGGGGATGTCGCTGATCACTGCCGACATGGCGGCCGGCTTCTTCGCGCTACTGCAACGCCGCATGAGCGGTGGCGGCTACATTCGGCTGCTGGTCATCGGCCTCGGTGGCAATATCGTTGGCACGCTGGTGTTTATCGCGGTCTGCGCTGCCGCCGGGGGCCCGTACCTGGGCGCCTTCGCCACGCGCGCGGCAACCGTGGGCGCCCAGAAGGCCGGCCAGTCCTTATGGACCACCTTCTTGCTGGCGGTGCTGTGCACGTGGTTCCTGCAAACTGCCATGTGCATGTATTACAAAGCCCGCAGCGACGTCGCGCGGATGGGATTTGCATTCTACGGCCCGTTCGCGTTCGTGATCGGGAGCGATCAGCACGTCGTTGCCAACGTCGGATTTCTAGGACTTCCCCTATTGCTCAACGCATTTCACCCCTCCGCGCCGCACTGCGGCATCGCCTGGGGTTTGGGCAGCCACGGCTTGGTCACGAATATTTGCGTCACCAGCATCGGCAATCTCGTCGGCGGCACCCTATTTGTGGCGCTGCCGTTCTACGTCATCGCGCGACTTCAGCCGCCAGAACGCCAGCAGGTTGCACTGATGGGGCATTGACCATGAGGTCACCCGGCGGGTAGGCGAACTTCGGCCCGCGATCGTGGGCCAGGTATATGGCCTCGTTGTTGGAGCCCTCGGTCAGCTGCACGTACACCAGGTCGAGGTCGGGAATGCGTTCCTCTGTCAGCTGCCCGATCGCCGCCGCGATCGCCTCGGTGGTCGGCCTGTCCCGCAACGTGTATCGCTTGAGGTCGTGGCGGATCAGGTAGTCAAGGAAATCGTCGTCCTCGTGCACGACGAACGCGTGGTCGAATAGCTCGTCCACCATCGCCCTGAGCTGGGCTTTGACCGCTCCGAACTCGACCCGCGGCGGCCACCCCGAACCCTGCTCGAACATCCACCAGCAGGTGAAGTTGTGGCCATGGATGTTGCGGCACTTCTCGCCGGCGCCCGTGAGCCCGAGGATGCGGTGGCCCGCGCTGAATTCGTGTCTGACCCTGACGCAGGTGTTACTCATGTTCAGCCTCTTTTCACCGGCCGCCCTCGTGCAGCGGAGGCGGCAATACGGTCAATCTGAATCGTGGTCCGTCGGCTTGGCCCGTTCTCGGCGCTCACGTTGCAACCTCCCGGCTTGTCGGCGCTGCTTGAGCAGCTCCGACATGTCCCGGACTATACCGTTTACGATGCCGTTACGCGTGAGTAATTTCTGTCGGTCGATCGGCCACCAAAGCGGATGAATTCGCTGTCCGCCAATTGACGTACATTGTTTGTCCAGGGGTGGCGTTTCGCCCGTGAATGACCCGCGGTGAAAAACACTCGCGGACAAACCCGACCGGGCGGGATATTCACCGCGCATCGCTGAGTTCAGACGTCGGGAAATCCCGGGTGACCGCTGGTCACGTTTGATGTTGGTCCGGGCGCGGCACTTCGCTGTGCTGTCGAACCCAAAGCCGCGCTTTGTGTGCAGTCGCGTTGGCATACGTCTGGGCCGTGTCTGAGCAACTTTCGGGGCCATGGGATCTCTGTAATCCCTTGTGTCACTGTGGCTTCAGTGGTCGCAGTGCGGGGGTTTTTGTCGGTGGCTCTTCGTGGCATTGGGGGTATGGGTTCGAGCGGTCGCGAACAGATCGTTGAGGTCTTTGATGCGCTCGACGCGGACCTGGACCGCTTGTGCGAGTTGTCCTTTGACGTGTTCACCACCCCCGAACGGTTGCGGGCGTTGGAGCGGCTGGAACGTGTGGCGCGCCGGCTGCGGGCGCCGCAGCACGCGTCGATCAATCAGCTCGCCGCGCAGGCCAGCGAGGAGGAACTGGGCGCCACGTTGCGCTCGGCGCTGGCCGACCGGCTGCGCATCACCCGGGCCGAGGCCGGCCGGCGCATCGACGACGCCGCCGACCTCGGGGAGCGTCGAGCGCTCACCGGCCAGCCGTTGGCGCCGCGGCTGACCGCCACCGCCAAGGCCCAGCGCCGACGATCACGACGGGCACGCCCCGCAAACCCGAGTCACGCATATCGGACCGTATTGCGCTGGGTTCCCAGATCGATGGTCCCGTCGTCGGTGGCCACCGATGCCTCCACTACGTCACCGTCGCGCAGGTATTTGGGGTTGGCGGCCTGACGCTTGAAGAACGCTCTCCACTTGATGGCCGGTGGCAACAGGTTTCCGATTATCTCCAATGGTCTGGGCGGGGCGCTCAAGGCGGTGCCGACCGGGGTGCCGGTGAGGATCAAGTCGCCCGGGGCGAGCTCTTGGAATTGGGTGAGCGACTGCAGCGCTTGCAGCGGCCGGTGGAGCATGTCGCCCTCGACGAGCGAGTTTTGCCGTTCGTCACCGTTCACGCTCAGGCGCAGCCGCAGGTCACCAAACCGCTTGAGCTCATTGGCATCCAGCAGCACCAGCTCGGGTCCGACCGGGGTGAACGTAGGGTAGGACTTGGCCTCATAAAACTGGGTCTGCGGAAGCTGTATGTCGCGCGCCGACACGTCGTTGGCGACGACCAAACCGGCGACGAACTCGGTGAGGTTCGCGTCGGAAATGCTTGTGCCGACTGGGATTGCGCGTCCAATCACCAGTCCTATCTCCACCTCGTAGTCGAGCAGCGTGACGTGGCTGGGTTTGACGATGTCATCGAACGGACCGTTGATCGACGCGGATGCCTTGCGGAAGAAGGTCAGCGGTACCGACGCCGGGTCCATGCCGGCGTCAGTGACATGAGACTCGAAGTTGGTCATCTGAGCCACCACTCGGCACGGCCTGGTCACCGGCGAAATCAATCTCAGACTGTCGACGGCGACGGTGTCTGTGCCGGCCGTGGCGGCCTCGATCGCGGCCCGATCGGCCAGCAGCTGCGCGGTCGTGGCCGCGGTGGTGCCGATCTTCGCGGCGCCGGCGGGCGTCTTGACCCACCAGGCGTCGACGGTGTGCAGTACGGAAATGGTCATGAAGCGGGGACTCTCAGTAGCCCTGCTCGTTGTGCGGGCCTTTGTGCGGGTCGCCGCGGGCGCCGATCTTCGGGTTCATCGCGATCTCCAGACATTCGACCGACGAAATGGAAATCGTCACAGGTGATTCATACTCCCAATTTGCCGAATGAGGGCAGTGTGGGCGTGGTGTCCGCCGGCCCTGGCCACCCAACCGCCCTCAGTGGCGCAGACGGGCACCGGGGCGGCGCGGGTCAAGGCAAACGTGCGCGCTTTCGCATGTCGGTCGACCACGGGGTCGCGCAACCGGGGCACTTCAGGTGCAGCCGCGTTGCCCGGTTGCTCAGCAGATACTGCCAATGGGTGCCGCAGTTGCGGCCGCTCCGGCATTGCCCACACGCGGCGCCCCAATTGCACTGTGGGCAGGGCAACCATGCGCGCCGGGGGCGTCGGCGTGTGGGTCAATCAGAACTTCACCCTCGAGCTCAGCCTTCCCGAGGCGATCTAGGCTAGGTGGCCTACCCACATTAGAGTCCCAAGTGTCACCGTGCTCGGTCGGCGCTAGGGCGCGGAAGCTGCTGAGCGTCGGCCGACCTTTGCGGGTCGACATGCCACCAGGATCAGCCCCGCGGCGAAGACCAGCGCGATCACCCACGGAAAATGCCCGTCCGGGGCAAAGCCGTCGGCGGCAAAAATGTGCAGGCCATAGGCGGCCATCGCGGCGCCGGCCAGCATCACCGGTTCGGTCCAGCGATCTGGCAGCGGCACGCTCACCATCGGCAGCGGGGCGGCGAATATGTGCCGAAGCCACCACAACAGCACCATCTCGACCGCCGTCACGAGGCACAGGACACCCGCCCACTCCAGCCGGGCCAGCCACCACGCGGCCGTTCCCTCGGCGGGTTGCGGCAACACCCCGGCCGGGTAGGCGGCGGCGGCCACGATCACGGCGGGCACCATGTGCCACAGGTAAAGGGCCATCACGTTGGCATTGGCGGTGGACAAGACGCGCCGCACCAGACGGGAACGCAGCGCGCGGTTGAGCGCGGGCGCGACCGACACCGCCACTCCGGCCTGCGTGCACCCGAACGCCAGCATGGCCACCGTGGGCGGGGACGTGTTCTGCACCGGTTGACCGGGGACGCCGATCATGCTGACGGGATAGTGCCCCAGCCAGATCAGCAGCGCCAGCGCGATCGCCGAGACGACCGCGAGCGGCACGGCTGTCCGACCCGCTAACTGCCCTTCGTGCCAAGCGATTCCGAGTTGGTAGAGCATCCCCCAGCACAGGAAGTAGTTGAGCCAGCCGAGGTGGGGCACGTGGGCGCCCATCGAGGCGGCGTCCACAATCGCGACTCCCGCCGCTAGCGCCGCCGGTACCAACAATCCGCAACGGCGTTGTGCCGCAATAGCAATGGGCGTCAGCGATGCCACCACTAGGTAGACGGCGAGGAACCACAGATGCATCGCCACCGCCCACCCCGCGTACTCCAACACGGAACCGGGCATGCGGTGGGCCTGCAGCAGCACCGCCACCGCCGACATCAGCCCGACGTAGACCGTTGTCGGTCCCAGTACTCGCGCCAGCCGATGCCGAAGCCAGGCCCTTCGCGTCACGCCGTCGGCGCCGTGGCGATGGTTCCACGACACTGCGCCGGCGTAGCCCGCCACCAGGAAGAACACCGGTACCGCCTGGAAAGGCCAGGTCAGCCATTGCGTCCAGGGCAGGTCGACCAGCGGGTTCTGCCGACCGAATTGTCCGTCGCGATAGGTCACGGATCCGGCGAGCCAGTGCCCGAGCACGATGAGGACCACACCCGATACTCGATAGAAGTCCACGGCCAGGTCGCGGACTGGCGGTGCGGTGTTGGCGTGGCCCATCAGCTTGCGGAAAGCCTGACGCGGTTCACTAGCGCGAGCGTACTCGGCTGTCCTCGGCCGGCCGGGCGCCCACCAGTCGCTAACGGTGTGGATAGGCGTGCACGAGAGCGGTATCGAGTCTCGGGATGGCGTGGGTTAGTTCGTGTTCGGCTTCGTGAGCGATTCGGTGCGCGTCTTGCAGGCTGGTGGCCGGGTCGATATCGAGTTCGGCGTCGGCGTGCAGCCGGTGTCCGATCCAGCGCAGCCTGACGCTGCGGATCGCTCGGACTCCGGGTTGCGCTGTCAAGGCCGTCTCGGCCGCGGTGACGAACTCAGGGTCGACGCTATCCATGAGACGCCGAAGAACGTCGCGGGCCGCGGTGCGCAGCACGGCTAGGATCGCGACAGTGATGAGGAGCCCGACGACGGGGTCGGCCATCGGATGGCCCAGTGCGACACCGGCGGCGCCGAAAACCACGGCGAGTGAGGTGAATCCGTCGGTGCGGGCGTGTAGGCCGTCGGCGATGAGCGTGGCCGAGCCGATTCGTCGCCCGACCCGGATCCGGTAGAGGGCGACCAGCTCGTTACCGATAAACCCGACCACTCCCGCGGCTACGACCCAGCCGAGGCTTCCGATGGCGACCGGATGGATCAGGCGCATCACGGCCTCGTACCCGGCGATGAGTGCCGATCCGGCGATCGTCGCGATCACGAACAATCCGGCGAGGTCTTCGGCCCTCCCGAAGCCGTACGTGTATCGCCGTGTGGCAGCGCGTGTTCCCAGCGAGAACGCGACCCATAGCGGCACCGCGGTGAAGGCATCGGAGAAGTTGTGGATGGTGTCCGCGGCTAGCGCCACCGACGCAGAGACGACCACGATCGCCACTTGAAACGCGGCGGTGACACTAAGGGCGAGCAGGCTTACCTTCATCGCACGTATAGCAGACGCACTGGCCGACCGCGCATCCTCGATGCTGTCGGCGGCATCGTGGCTGTGCGTCGAGAAGATCTCGGCAAGCAGCCGACGCGCACCGGCCGGATGCTGGTGTTCACGGGCGTGGTGATCGTGGAAGGTGTGAGTCATCGCCGCCCCGAGCCCCAACGGTCGCGCTCCAACTCGCTATCTGCGTGCATACGCAAATAGTAAGAGATGATGGTCGTCTTGTGCCATCCAAGCGCCGCGACGCGAACGGCTTAGAGCTTGCGCACCAGAGCGGCCGCGCGCACGTCGTCGCCGACGACGAAGTGCATGCGCACGGCGCCGTCGCGCTGGTCGTGGCGGATCGTCACGGGTTCACCGAATTTGATGGGGCTGCGGTACTCGAGCACGGCGCGGTAGGGGGCCGCCTCCAGGTCGGGCACCTGGCCGAGTATCTCGTGCACGCCATGCCAGTAAACGGTGTTGTTGACGTGCTCGAAGTGGTCAATATCGGTGCGACGCAATGGGAATGGAGTTTCGCTGCCGTCTTGGATCGGCGCCGTGAGCCACGGGCGCCACTTGAGCCGGTGGTCGTCGGTGGTACTGCCGAATCGCGCCAAGCAATCGTCGGAAAGGCGTGCGGGTGTCAGGGTGTCCTTGTTCATGCAGATCCAGAAGCCTTCGGTTTCGATCCGTCCCCCGTTCGAGCCCTCGAGCTGCACGCGCATGTTGCACCACCGCGTCGACAGCCCCGCACACCAGCGGCGGAAGGTGATATCGCTCGGTATCTCGATCGGCTCGAGAACGTCGATCACCGTGCGCAGGACGATCCAATGGGGATGGACGTCCGCCAGGTTGGCATCGGCAAGATGCTCGGCACCCACCTCCTGGACATAGCGCGCGACGCCGTCGAGACGCAGTCGCTTGTGCTCATCGATGTCGGTTGTGGCCAGTCGCCAGCCGGTTTGGTAGACATAGCCGTCGCCGGGTAGCTCCACAAGCGCCGTGTCTGCATCGGAATTCTGGGCCACGGCCTCTCCTCAGGGTTGTCCGGCTGCCGCCGGGGCAGCGCTGCGCAGCGTCTCGAGTTGCTCGGCGGCGGCGGTCAGCCTCTTCTGGAACATCGACACCACTCGCTCGCGCACCCGCGGCTTGTGGGAAAGCGGCGGAAGCAAGTCCGCGAGCAGGTTCAACCGCGCCGAGCTGAGCCAGTCCGTCAGGTCGGCGTCGTCCAACCAGCGCTGAAAGTTACGGAGATCGGATTGCGTCAGTCGCAGCCAATCCAGGTCGGAGTCCGGATGCGGAATCGGCGTGCATAGTTCGTTTTTCACCGCATCGCCGTCGTAGGCGCATTCAACGTGTGCGATGAATGCGGCACTGAACACCTGCTGGCATCCCCGCACCGCCTGCAGGGTGATGCCGTCGGCGTCGAAAACCGGCTTGGCCGGACGTTGTGGCGCTCCGTCGGCGGTGCAATCGATGTACAGGGCCGAGGGGGAGGAAGGGACCGATCCGCCGTCGAGCACGATCGCGCCGGGCTCGATGGATCGGACGTGGCCCAACCTGACGATGTCGGTGATGCGACGCAACTGGACGAGTTCGGGGTGCGACACGGTCGCGCACCGATACATGGCCGGCCGCACCGACGGATCGATGCGCAGTAGGGTTCCGGCACTCTCCAGCCGGTCGAACAGGTCCGCGGCCGACGCTGCGGCCCCGATGGCCTCGAGGGTGGCCCCAAAGCTGGACCGGAACTTGTCGATGAACGTGGGGCCTGGCTGTAGCGTTGCGCGATCGATCAGCCAGGAATCGCGCGGCATGATCCAGGTCAGTTTGTCCGGGCTGATGTCGTGTCGCAGCAACCAGAGGCAGACGTCCATGCCCGTCTTGCCGGCGCCGACGATCACGTACCGGTCCTGCGCCGTGAATTTCGGCAGTTCGTTCGGAGCGATGCAGACGACACCCGGGGCGACGGTATAAGGCGCGGGCCGCATCGAGGGCACGATGGCACGCAGGTAGCTGGCATCGACGATGCGCCGCTTGACGGTGACCGTGTATTCGGTGCCCGCGAGTGTGAGAAAACGGCCGTCGCCCAGATACTCGCTCATCGGGAAGTAGGAAACACGCCCCGTCGGAAGAAATTGTTGCTGCATGACGCCGTCGAAGTATGCACATATCTCGCCGACGGGAGCGAGCTCATTGAGCCCCCGGTTCCAACCGACGCGGTCAATGGTGTTGTTGCCCAATGCCCTTGAGTTGACGCCGTAGTAGGCCGAGGGTTGGTGCAGCCGCACGAATGGGTAGGCGGTGGTCCAGTGCCCACCAGGTTGACACGCACGGTCGACGATGACGATGCGGGCGTCGGACTCGGTGATGAGCGTGTCGGTGAATGCCATACCCATGGCTCCGGCGCCTATCACGAGGTAGTCGGCCTCGATCGCCTGCATGGGCACTCCTTTGTCCAGGCCCTTGGCGGGCCGATAAACGACCGTGGCCGAAACGATAGCGCCGAGCCGGTTGGTGACGCGAAACGCGTCAACGATGTGGACAACCCGAACTCACTGTGCGCTGTCCAAGGTGGCGAAGTTCGCCGAGGTGACGGCACGTCACAGCGTCGCTGCCCACGACGTAACCGGACGGTGTTCAGCCGGATCGGCCGGCAACGGCGGCACAGGCGGGCCGGCGTGAGCCGTCGTCGTGTATTCGGTCGTGTCGCGGACGGATTCGGCGGGTTGTCCATTCTCGCGGGGAACGCGGGCCCTGATATCGTCTATCAATATCGCCAGTCGATATCGATGTGGGATGCCGGAACCGGTTACCGACCGGTGCAGTGGTCGCGACGGCGAGGGAAGGTGTGATCGTGACGCAACAGTTGCCATCGGCGGTGGGCCGGCGCCGTCTTCTCGGGGTCTCGATATCCGCAGCAGGCGCGGTCGCGCTCTCGGCATGTGGCAGCTCGCAGCCCAAGCCCAGCCCGGGCCGGCCTGGCGCAGCGTCGGAGCAGGAAGTGCCGGTCGCTCCGCCCGAGGACCTGATGCGCGAGCACGGCGTGCTCAAGCGCGTCTTGCTGATCTATCGAGAGGGGATCCGCCGCCTGCAGGCCGGTGAGCAGGCGCCCGCTCGAGCGCTCAACGAGAGCGCGCAGATTATTCGAAGCTTCGTCGAGGACTACCACGCACATCTGGAAGAACAGTATGTCTTCCCCAGGCTGGAACGAGCGGGCAAGCTCGCTGACCTCATCGCCGTTTTGCGGACGCAGCACCAGCGCGGCCGTGTGCTCACGGACCGGGTGCTGGCCACCAGCGCCGGGGCGGCAGCATCCGATCAGCCCGCGCGAGATGCCCTGGTGCAAGACATGTCGGCATTCGTCCGGATGTATGAGCCGCATGAGGCGCGGGAGGACACGGTCGTTTTTCCGGCATTGCGTGACGTTGTGCCCGCCGTCGAGTTTCGCGACATGGCCGAGACCTTTGAAGACGAGGAGCACCGGCGCTTCGGTCAGGCCGGCTTTCAAGGGGTCGTCGATAAGGTCGCCGATATCGAAAAGAGCCTTGGCATCTACGACCTAAGCCAATTCACCGTCACCTAACTAATTCGGTCAGCATTGGTCGGCGACTCGTCGCACCGTGACCGTGGTGTACGGCGGAAATTGGAAATTGAAGTGTGCAAAGGGCCCCGCTAGCCCGATTTTCAGCCGGGGGTGTGACGCCGGGGTGCAAGCCTCGTCAAGCGGGGGTTAACGATTCGGCTTTGTGGGCTGACTTCTCACTTGGATCGGGCCAGGCCGACCCGTCGTGGTTGCACTTTTATACAACTCCGCAGTCGAGAATGGCCGTTGGCTGAATCGATCCTCCTCGGCCGCCTCGTTGGAGACGCCGGTCGTTGCGCCGCTGGCGATCTCATCGCCGGTGTCAGACCGATGAGCCAACAAGGCCCGAAGACCATATGCTTGGGGTCTAAAGCCCCATGCTCAAAGAAGGTCCGGCCAATAGCGTTTTCGTGACTGCCACCAAGGGGAACAAAATGTCTGCAACGGTGAAGCGCT
Organism: Mycobacterium lacus; assembly: GCF_010731535.1. NCBI lineage: Bacteria > Bacillati > Actinomycetota > Actinomycetes > Mycobacteriales > Mycobacteriaceae > Mycobacterium > Mycobacterium lacus. The sequence goes on along the minus strand of NZ_AP022581.1, from coordinate 2,113,349 downwards.
ACGGCATCGTCGTCGGTGTCGATGGATCGGGCGCATCGAATGCCGCCGTGGGCTGGGCGGCGCGTGATGCCGCGATGCGAAATGTCCCGCTGAATCTGGTCTACATGTTCAACTTATTCGTGCCGACGTTCCCGCAGATACCGATGCCGACCGGGGTTGCTGTATGGCAGGAAGAAGACGGCAAGAAGGTTCTCGAGCAGGCGGTCAAAATCGCCGAAGACGCCGTGAAGGGGCATCGGGCGATCACAATCGCAAGCGAGGTGAAGTGCTCGCCGCCGGTGCCGACGCTGGTCGAACTTTCCAAAGAAGCGGAGATGGTCGTCGTGGGCAGCCACGGGCGCGGCGCGCTCGCCCGCATCGTGCTCGGCTCGGTCAGTTCGGGCGTGGTGCGCGGCGCGAGCTGTCCGGTCGCGGTCATTCACGGCGGAGAGCCGTCAATGCCCCACCCCGAGCAAGCTCCCGTGCTGTTGGGAGTCGATTGCTCGCCAGCTTCGGAGCTTGCGGCGACGATCGCGTTCGATGAAGCGTCGCGTCGAGGTGTCGGGCTGACGGCATTGCACGCCTGGAGCGATGTTGCGGTGTTCGAACGTCCACCGCTGGAGGACTGGAAGTCGGAAGCGGAGCGGAATCTGGGCGAATGTCTCGCGGGCTGCCTAGAGAGCTATCCCGATGTCACGGTGCACCGACTCGTCGTTCTTGATCACCCCGGTCGAGAGCTGATCGAAGAATCGCATTCCGCTCAGCTTGTCGTGGTCGGGGGCCACGGCCGAGGCGGGCTGACGGGCATGTTGCTGGGTTCGGTCAGCAACGCGGTTGTTCATTCGGTTCGTACGCCGGTGATCGTGGCGCGGCCGTCGTAAGGAACGAGCCCGGGACGCAGCGGCTGGACAGGAGAAGCGCGGTGGCAGAACGGTTGGCGGGAAGGGCCGCACTTGTTACTGGCGGCGGGCGCGGCATGGGCGTCTCGCACGTGCGGACACCATGGGCTTCGCGACCACCCCTTGGCGACGGGGATCTGGACGGCGCCGGCGCGTTCCGCGCGTGGCTGCCTGACGCGCTTTTCGTTGTGCCCGCCTCGCTTGCGCTGTGAGGTTGAGCACCTGAATGTCGAGGGCGGGGCTCTGGTCGACCCCAAATGGCCACCCGTTACGCCGCGATGGCGACGGCCAATTGGTCTATCGCGGCACGCGGTTCACCCGCATCGTCTGGGGCAAACTTGTCGACGAGCGAATCTTGCCGGTACTCAAGCGTCGACGCCCGCGCTCGTGTGAGGGCGGATCGGTCGTTCGGCCAATCGTCGCAGCGACAGATGCCATTGTTGTGTCGTGCGTGGCGACGACGAGGTCCTCGAGGCCGGTGCGTAACGCCGATGCGAGGTGAATCGCATCGAGCGTGCGGATGCGAGGGATGATTGCTTCTGCTTCCTGCAAGACGGCGTGGTCGTTGGGATGGTGTCGACGAAATCCAGAATCTGGTCCCCCCCGGTCGGCGACTGGCAAGCCCCTCCTGCCGTAGGACGCGAGTGATCTCGGTGCGAAGGATGCGCGCGGAAACGACGCGATCGTCGTCTCTCCCGGTCGTGCTGTCGAACCACTGGGCCGCTGACGCCGAATGGCCAAGCATGATGCGTATCGCCACGGAGCTGTCGAGATAGTAGTACGTCACCACGGGCCCTTTTCTTCGTTGAGAAGCTCATCGATTGTCTTTGCCGTGGTGAGGCGACCCGGCGCATCGATATGCGCCCCTTGTTTCTAGCGCTCCATGGAAGTAAAGACTAATCGGACTAGTCTAACTAGTTATCAGTGGTATGCTGGATGCGTGAAGTCCGTGACCAGCACGGAGGCAAAGGCCAAGCTCAATGCGATCTTGGCCGAGGTCGAGCGGACGGGCGTATCGGTCATCATCACCAGCCATGGACGTCCGGTGGCGGTACTCACGCCGGCGCATCCACGGCCACGAAAGTTCGGTCAGTTGCCGGCACTTGTGGTGCCCGATACGTTCGATGAGCCGCTTCCTGATGCGGAGATCGCTGCGTGGGAAGGCAATTCGTGACTTCGGAGCGCCAACCATCGCCACCTCTGGCCGTTCTCTTGGATACAAATGCTCTGCTTTGGCTGGTGAGTGCGCCCGAGAAAGTGTCAACCGCGGCGCGTGAAGTGCTGAGCGAGTCGACTAACCAACTCATGGTTTCGGCAGCATCGGCGTGGGAGATCGCGATAAAGACCCGTTTGGGGCGTCTCGACGGTGAGCCGCTGCTGTCAGCGTGGTCGGACGTTATTGCCGACATGACCGCTACCAACCTAGCGATCGACGCGGGAGATGCCATTCTGGCTGGGCGCTTGCCGTGGGAACATAAAGACCCGTTCGACCGGGTGCTTGTGGCTCAGGCTGCCCGACGGAACCTCACCATCGCGACTAGCGACGCTCACATCGTGACCGCTGCGCTTACGCCAACGCTGCGAATCTAACCGCGCCGTGTGCTGCAGCAACAACCTAATTGAAAGGTGATTCGTCACCGTGACGTATCAATGGCGGTGGGGGGGAGTGGGAGGAAGGCTCGTCGGTCACCGGCTACGAGGCCGGCCCCGGAGGTGTCGAATCGCTGATCCGCGCCGGTGCGACGTCTTGCCGATCAGTTCGGCGCGTGCCGCCGCGTCGCGCGACAGGGTGATCCGCTGTTGAGCCGCGACCGCCCAGGATTGGAATCTCGCCAGTCTCTCGTCACGTGACGGAAGGACGTCGTGCTCGACGAGCAAGTTGCGCATGTAGTCGGTCGTGCGGCCCGCTGGCAGTTGGTCAAACACCTCATGGGTGAGGGTGGAGTGGCGGGCCAGCTCACGCAGAACCGATTGGACGTGGGATTGGCGGATCCATGTCAGGCCACTGTTGGGGCGGTGCATCGTGATTCTGCTCCGTGCTGGTCAGCGGGTCGCCGCGGCGCAGAACGACTGAGAAAATCAACCAATCGTCAAGGGGTGCGAGTCTTTTCATCTAATGCAACTCGCTACCTTTAAGTGCCGATAAGCGACTCGCTACCTTTAAGTGCCGATAAGCGACATTATGTCAAGTAAACCGTCCGCGTCGGGGACCGCATCCGCCAAGGCAAGGTCACCGGGCTGGCCAAACCTGCCCTGCCACAGCTTCGACGCGAACGCCGCATGGCCCGAAATAATCTTGACTGCAAAGGATCTCGTTACCTGCCGGTGACACGGGACAGGTAAACATGCCGCAACCCGAAAATATCTGCCGCACAAGCCAACCCGAGGTCAACCCGCAAACCGACCTACCGGCATGCAGAACCGCCTCTAGGTGCAAGGAATGTGCTCATTGAGCACACAATTCGACGGTGGCGAGTAGGAACCGGTCAGCACGCCTCTCAGACCACCTGTGGCTGAACCACCGGGTGCAATGACGCGATTCCAATTCGCGGGAGTGAGAACAAAGTGCGTGCCAGATTGGGTAAGGGTGCTATTCCATGTGTGCGAGACGGATTGTCCCACTGGCATGTCGAATTCAAGCTTCCAATCGGTGAGCGGCACCATGCTCGAGTTGGTGATGGTGAAGCGGGCGATGAAACCGGTCTGCCACGTGTGTTCCACCGACAACGTCGCCGTGGCCGCAGCCGCACGAGCTACGGGGGTGATGGTGAGTCCGAGGATGGCAACTATCAATGCCGACACGGTTAGGTGAAGCGCTGTGCGCCAGCGCTTCACGTAATTGTCCAGTCCGGCCATAGCAGCCAACACTAAAGCCAAACAGGCGACATCCCCCTCGCATCGCGGGTAAGCTGCAGTACCTTTGCTCAACTGAAACCGACACGAAATTTTGCCTCGGTCCGCCCTGAAATATGTGTCAACTCGGCCGAACGCGAACTTGCGGACTCCCGGCCCCCACCACCGCTCAAGCTTCACTCGCGGCGATCCGCGGCAACAGCCCGTGCTGCGCAACGTTGGATACGCCCGGCCGGCGGTCAGGTACTCCACACGTCGACACGGCCATGGGCAGGGCGCACACTTGTGCAATGCAGGTATGTCATTTCATCGCTGCCGCGCTGACCGCAGCGCCTCCCCCGCCGCGGTCCCTGCGCCGGGCCCAGGCGTCAACGTCACCGCGGCCGGCGTGATCGTGCACGCCGGCGGACCTGAGCCCGAGCCGCGCCGCCCGCTTAGCGGCCTCTCGGACCTACGTGCGTTCTTTCACACCAACACCGTGCCGCTGTACTTCATCTCGCCGACCCCGTTCAACCTGCTGGGCATCGATCGCTGGGTACGAAACTTCTTCTACCTGACCTACTTTGACTCCTTTGAGGGCGCACATTCGCGCGTCTTCGTGCCCCGGCGGCGCGACCGCATTGATTTCGGGTCCATGGGGGATGTGTGCAACCACCTCCTGCGCGATCCCGAGACACTCGAGTTCATCGCCAACCGAGGGCCCGGCGGCAAGGCCTGCTTCGTGATGCTTGACGAAAAGACCCAGGCCCTCGCGGACGAGGCGGGGCTCGACGTCATGCACCCCCCGGCGGAGCTGCGCCATCGCCTGGGTTCCAAGATCGTCATGACGCGCCTAGCGGATGAGGCGGGCGTTCCGAGCGTGCCTCACGTAATCGGGCGCGTCCGCTCCTACGACGAGCTGTCGGCGCTCGCGCAGAACGCCGGGCTGGGACATGACCTCGTCGTCGTGGCCGCATATGGCGACGCCGGCAGCGCGGTGTTCTTTGTGCGCGGCCAGCGCGACTGGGACGATCACGCCGGTGACCTGGTCGGGCAGGAAGTCAAGGTGATGAAGCGCATCCGCAATGTCGAGGTGTGCCTCGAAGGCACCGTGACCCGTCACGGCACTGTGATCGGTCCCGCGATGACGAGTCTCGTCGGTTACCCGGAGCTGACGCCGCGCAGGGGCGGCTGGTGCGGCAATGACATCTGGCGCGAGGTGCTGCCGCCCGCACAGACGCACGCCGCGCGAGAAATGGTGCGGAAGCTGGGCGACGTGCTGCGCCGCGAGGGGTACCGCGGCTACTTCGAGGTGGACCTATTGCACGACCTGGACGCCGACGAGCTCTACCTCGGCGAAGTGAACCCGCGCCTCAGTGGCGCCAGCCCGATGACGAACTTGACCACCGAGGCCTACGCCGACATGCCGCTGTTCCTCTTCCACCTGCTCGAGTACATGGACGTGGAGTACGAGCTCGACATCGAGGAGATCAACTCGCGCTGGGAGCGCGGCTATGGCGAAGACGAGGTCTGGGGTCAGCTGATAATCAGCGAGACCTCGCCGGATGTCGAGCTCTTCACTGCAACCCCACGCACAGGTGTGTGGCGCCTCGACGACGAGGGGCGTGTCTCCTTTGCGCGTCAGGGCAACGACTGGGCCACGCTGCTCGACGAATCCGAAGCCTTCTACATGCGTGTCGCGGCGCCTGGGGACTTACGCTGCGAGGGCGCCCAACTGGGCGTGCTCGTCACCCGCGGGCACCTGCAGACCGACGACTATCAGCTCACCGAGCGCTGCCGGCGCTGGGTCAAGGGCATCAAGGCGAAGTTCGCCTCAACACCCCTGGCGCCGGCCACGCCGATCGTCTCGCGGCTTGTCGCACGAGCGTGAGCAGCGTCCCGGCCGGCATCTCCCTGGACAACTGGTTATCGGCACCCTATTCGCAGTGGTCAGTCCAGCACGTCGAAGTCTTGGTGCCGACCGCGGTTATCTCGCGCGGGACCGCGCCGGCCGCGGCGTTGCCCGCGTCCGGTGCTCCGGTGGCCGAAATCCCGGTGACCAGCACTGACGGAGTGGCCACCACCGTTGGCGCGGTAATGGCCACCACCGCTACCGACGGGTGGGCCGTCGCCTGCCGCGGGTCGATGGTGGCCGAGGAGTACCTCGGCGGCCTCGGGGCCCAGACGCGGCACCTGCTGTTCTCGGTGAGCAAGTCGCTGGTGGCAGCCGTCGTTGGCGCGCTGCACGGGGCCGGTGCGATCGAGCTGGACGCGCCGGTCACGGCGTTCGTTCCTGCCCTGGCGAACTGTGGCTACGCCGGTGCGACGGTGCGTCACCTGTTGGACATGAGGTCCGGTATCGCCTTCTCGGAAAACTACCGCGATCCGGCTGCCGAGATTCACATCCTTGACCAGGCGATCGGGTGGGCGCCCAAGAGGGGGCCGGACGTGCCCTCCACGCTGCAGGACTTCCTGCTGACCTTGCGGCAGAAGTCGGCGCACGGCGGCCCGTTCCAATATCGCTCGTGTGAAACCGATGTACTCGGCTGGATCTGCGAGGTCGTCGGCGGTGAGCGGATGCCCGAACTGATGTCGGAACTGCTGTGGACCCGCATCGGCGCCCAATGCGACGCAACCATCGGCATAGACGCGGTCGGCACCGGACTGTTCGACGGCGGCATCAGCGCCTGTCTTACCGACATGATCCGGTTCGGGTCGCTGTTCTTGCGCGACGGTGTCTCGCTGACCGAGCAGCAAGTGGTGCCGGCGGCGTGGATCGCCGACACTCTCCACGGCGGTCCCGACTCGCGTCAGGCGTTCGCCGCCAGCCCCGACGACACCGGATTGCCCGGCGGAATGTACCGCAACCAAGTGTGGCTTCCCTACCCGGGCAGCAACGTCGTGTTGTGCCTGGGCATGTGTGGTCAGATGATCTACGTCAACCGCGCCGCAGAGCTGGTCGCCGCCAAGTTATCCACCCAGCCGCACTCCGATGAGCCGCTCATGGTGGACACGCTGCGCGCATTCGATGCGGTGGCACGCGAACTGGCGGCAATCACCAGTTAGCCCCGGGGTTCCGCTGACCGCTCCACACGGGCGAACCTCTCCCCTGCTCCAGCGGCATCCTTGCTACGACGTCGCGGTGGCCCACGGATTCACCGCGTCGATTCCGGTGTCGGCGAAGTCGTCGACGTTGCGTGTTCCCAGTCCAGCGCTCCAGCAGCGGCAGATGGCCGCAATTTGCGCGTCCGCCATACTGATTGGCCGCCCAATTTGTTCTCGGGCGGCCACGATTTCCCCGTAGTGCGTTGCCGCCTGCGCATCGAACGGCAGGATCTGGTCTCGAAAATCCTCCGTCAGCAGTCCTTCGACCTTGGTGTGTAGCTCTCGCTTGCGGCTCCCTTCCGGCAACCGGGCTACGCCACACATCAGCTCGGCCGCCGTCACCACGGTGAGCACGACATCCGCGGCGGAGAACCCGTCGACCCAACTGACGACCGCAGGCTCTGGTGCATGGCGCATTAGCTCCGACACGACGTTGGTGTCGAGGACGATCACTCGCCAAGCCCCGCAGCTCGAGGACGCTCGGTGCGGTTCGGCAGTTCGAGGTCCGCGTCCCCGATGTCCGAGAACCGCTGCCGAATCCGGGTAGCCATTCCGGGACCGCTCGACGGGCGTTCCAACACGGCGCGCAAGATCTCCCGGACCTCGGATTCCATCGAGCGGCCGTGCTCTGCGGCGCGCACGCGCAGGGCCGCCTTGAGGTCGTCATCGAAATCGCGAATCGTCAAGGTCGCCATCCACCGCTCCAACTCTTGCTAGCACTGCAGTCAATGCTAGCGGATTTCCATCAGTGGCGGCAGTATCGCGGTTCGGGAAACACACGCTCACGCAAGACGCTTGCGCGCCTAGCAAGAGTGTGTTCGCAATCTTGTAGTGGACGCCGATGGGTGGTCTGCATAACGTGACCTTGCATGCAGAAGCCCTGGTCAGAACCCGTCCGAGCAGCATGTCGTTCCCGGCGGATGAAGACCTCGCACCGCGGGCGGCACCTTTCGGTCATTGATTGCGGGAGGAACGACGATGTCGTTTGTGGACGCGGCGCCGAAGGCTCTGGCGGCGATTGTCGGAGTTGAGCACCATGCCCGACGTCCATGATCGCTGAAGGTCCGGCGGATGCATTTCATCAGGCCTGTGGACGCACTCCCGACGTTTGCCGGGCGGACCGGCTGATGACGAACGCGTGGGGCTTCGCGGTTCGCTCGCTTCGCATTCCGTTGCGCGTCGGTGTGCGGCAGGCGTCTTTTCATCGCGCCGAGAGCGCCTCGATTGTGGTGGCGGTGGCTCGCGACGCGGTGGGTGTGGGCGAAGGCTGCCCGCGTCCTTACCAGACCGGTGAGGATATCGACTCCGGCGTGGCTTGGCTCAACGCCATCGCCCCCGCCGCGCTGGCCGCTGCCAGTGACCTTGCCGGCCTGCGGGAGTTCGTGTGGGAACGCCGGGTGGAGCTGGATCAGCACCCAGCGGCGTGGTGCGCGCTGGAGCTGGCCCTGCTAGACGCGCTGGCGCGCGAGGCCGGGTGCAGCGTCGAGCGGCTGCTTGATCTTCCGGAGACCACGACGCGTTTCGTTTACACGCTGGTCCTCTCCGATGGGCCGCTGGAGGTCACGTGGGCCCAGCTCAAGCGCGGCTTCGCGGCTGACATCCGGTGCTACAAGGTCAAGCTCGGCGCGGATGCCCAGCGCAACCGCGAGCGTCTCGATCTGCTGTGGCGCCTGGCCCCAGGTCCGATCCGGGTGCGCCTCGACGCCAACAACCTGTGGGGAAAAGACAGCAAGGCCGCGATCCGCGAGCTCGGCGCGCTCGCCCCGCTGTTTTACGCGGTCGAGGAGCCGCTGGCGCCGCGGTGTCCGACCGAGCTGGCGCGTGTGGCCCGGCAGGTCGATACCGCGATCATTCTGGATGAGAGTCTGTGTACGCTCGCCGACCTGGCGCTCTACGGCGATCGCGGCGTGGAGTGGATCGCCAACCTCAAGGTCTCGCGTTGCGGCGGGCTGCTGCGCGCCATCGAGCTGGCCCGCGCCGTTCAAGCGCTTTCCTGGCCCGTGGTGGTCGGCGGCCAGGTTGGGGAAACCTCGCTGTTGACGCGCGCCGGCATGGTGCTGGCGCGCGCGGTAGGAGATTCGCTGGCGGGTATCGAGGGCGGCGCCGGCGAGCTGCTGTTGGCCCGCGATCCTGTGCGACCGGTGCTGCAGTTTGGTGCCGGCGGGGTCGTCGATTTGGCTCGCAGCGGGTGTTCGCGGCGGGGTTTTGGCCTGGACGCTGCCTGGGCGTCCACCGTCTGTATGGAGGATGACGATGGCTTGGTTGAGCAAGCTCGTTCAGCTATGTGACTACCGCACCGGCCGCTTCGACGCCTTCGTGGTCCGCAGCGAAGACGATCGCCGGGCCTGCGTGCGACTGTTGGACCGCGTGCGTGGGGAGGAGCTGGGCCGCATCTACGGGCGCAGCGCGCTGGACAGCGCCGCCTTCGCCAGCGAAAAGGTCGAGGACACGCTGCTGGCCTGTCGTGACACGCGCACCGGCATGATCATCGGTTGTGTGCGCTCGACCCCTGCCGATCAGGTGGCGCACCTGGCGGCGAGCCAGCAGGAGTACCACCTGGATCGCATCCCGAGGGAACTGCTGGCGCGCACCGTGATCGGAACGCGGTTTGCCGTCCAGCGGGACTATCGCCATAGCGTGGCTTCCCTGGTCCTCAAGGAGAAGGCTTACCGCGAGACGATGCGACTGGGCTATGCGCTGTCTCTGATGACCTGCGAGCCGGGCCTCTTCAACTACTACACCGCCCTGGGCTATCGCCCCATGGGGCGGGTACACGCCGGATTCACGTGCGGCTTCCGGATCACCATGGCGATGGTCCACCATGACCGCGAGCACCTGGAACGCGTGCGCTCTCCGCTGGTCAAGGTGCTGCGCAGCCACCGGGGACCGCTTGACGAGGAAGCCCTGCGCTGGTGGGCGGACTACGAGCGCCGGCACGACACCGTGAACATCGGGCTTGCGCGCTATGTGCAAACCGATTCCGCGATCCACGGTGCGCTCAGCGAGGGCATGTCCCCCAAGGGCGTCGCCGAACTGTTGCACCACGCCTACCTGGTTGATTGCCTGCCAAGGCATTTGATCATCGCGAAGGGAGACGGCGGACGCTCGCTTTTCATCGTGGAGCGCGGGCGGGTCGCAGTCGAGAGCGGCGGGCGTGTGGTGGCGACATTTGCGGCCGGCGAGGTCTTCGGTGAGCTGGCGTTGATCCTGCGGGGTGCTCGCACCGCTGATGTGCGCGCGGCGGGCGCCGGCACCCGCGTCCTGGTGCTCAGTCAGAGTGCGCTGCAACGGGTAAGCCAGGCTGCAGATCAGGCGGCGCTGTGGCGGAATCTGGCGCGCGTGTCTGGCGCGGCTGCTGCTGGCGCGCACCTGCATCCGTACTCATCCCCAACCCCGGCCGAGGGCGTCTCGAGTCCGGCGACTGGTCTACCCGTCGGCAGCCAATAACACGATCCGCGCCGTCGTCGCCGGCCACCGCGACAGGCTAGACACGCACAATCGTCAAGCCGGCGACCCCGTCGAGGGGATCGAAGTCATCGTCTTGCGTCACCACCGGCAGTCCCCGGGAAGCTGCGATGGCGGCGATCCAAAGGTCGTTGATGCGGACTCGCCGACCGGCTTCTGCGAGATGGATTCGAAGCCGCGCCCACATCCGCGCTGCGTCGTCGTCGACCGGAAATGCGACGATGTCGGCAGTAGCGTCCAGTGTTGCCAGTCGTTGCGCTCGAATGTCCGCCGAGGCGGCGGCGAGCACGCCGAGGTTGAGCTCGGCCACGGTGACGACGGTGGTCGCCAGTTCGTCGGGGAGCCGCGACGCATCGGGCAGGCGACCGCTCTCCTGCGCGATGAATACTGACGTATCGAGCACGCCGGCGGAGGTCACGGCAGCGGACCAAGCTCGTCGGAGGTGTCCCCTGCTAGCTCAGCGAGTTCCTGGCGCAACGCAAGATCCGCTTGCGCGCGCTCGAGCCTCCGCAGTAGTTCGTCACGGCCTAACCATCTGCGTCGGGTCGGCCGCAGAGCGGTGAGAAGGGCGACCGCCTTGCCGTTGACGGTGACGGTGATATCTTCACCAGCCTGCACGCGCCGGAGCAGCCCTGCGGTGTGATTGCGCAGTTCTCGGGAGGCAACTTCCGACATGCTACGAATGTAGCAAAGTTGTAGCCAGGCTGTTGAGCCGCGACGACGCGCTCCTAGCGAGTGTCCGGATGAGCGATAGGGCGCAGTTCCAGCCGCGGGATCCCGGCAAAATCAATTGGGTTGCATGTGTAGAGCGCGATCCCGTGAGCGATCGCGGTGGCGGCGATCAGTGCGTCGTAAGCGCGTGCCGCCGGTTTTCGCCCCGATGCGCGCAGGGCGGCGGCCACCCCGCCGAATGCTCGCGCGCAGTCGGCGTCGAACGGGAGAACCTCAAAGTCAGCCTCAGCCTGCTGCAGATGTTGCTGGCGTGCGCTGCGCTCGTCATCGCTGGGGGCGACATGCGGGCCGACGGACAGCTCCGCCAGGGTGATCGCACTGATCACCGATTCGTCGGGAAGGGTCGTCGGGTCGGCGATCTCACCGAGAAGGATCACCGTGGACGTGTCGAGGATTCCGCGCGTGGATGGCTCATTCACGGCGATGGATCGATCAGGTTATCGATATCGTGGCGCAGAGCGTCGGGATTTACTCTCGGGAGATGCCTGCGGCGGCGAATAAGCTCGGCGGGGCCGGCGCTGGGATGTGGGAGCGGCCGCAATTCGGCCACCGGGGTGCCGTCACGGGTTACCACGATGCGCTCACCCCGCTCGACGCGGCGCAGCACTTCTCCCCCGCTGTTGCGCAACTCGCGCACTGTCACCGATCCCATGACCGCAAGCGTATCACCGGTGAGACACATGCCACCGTTGATGCTGATGCGCCGCCGTCGCCGGCGGTATGCAAGCATGTGGCGGTGACTGCCCGCAGGCTTACTCGCATCGTTGGTGTCTCGGTTGTGACGACGTGGGCGCTGGTGAGCGCGCCGATCGGCGCGCCCGCCGCGTCCGCCGATCCATGCTCGGATGTCGCGGTGGTTTTCGCTCGCGGCACCCATCAAGAGCCGGGTCTCGGCGACGTCGGCCAGGCATTTGTCGATTCGCTCGGCTCGCAGATCGGCGGGCGGTCCGTGGCCGTCTACGCGGTCAACTACCCGGCGAACGACGACTACCACACGAGCGCGTCCAGCGGCGCCGACGACGCGAGTGCCCACATCCTGGACACCGTCGCCAGCTGCCCGAGCACCAGAATTGTGCTTGGCGGGTATTCGCAGGGCTCCACGGTGATCGATTTGTCCACCACGACGATGCCCGCTCCGGTGGCCGAACATGTCGCGGCCGTGGCCCTTTTCGGCGAGCCATCCAGCGGGTTCTCCAGCATGTTGTGGGGTGGCCAGCCGCTGCCGACAATCAGCCCGCTGTACGGCGCCAAGACCATCAACTTGTGCGCCCCCGACGACCCGATATGCTCCCCGGGCTCGAACATCATGGCGCACGTTTCCTACATCCAGTCCGGGATGACAAACCAGGCCGCGACATTCGCGGCCAACAAGCTCGGTCAGGCGGCTTCACGCGCCTAACGGGTACGCCTCACACTGTGTGATCAAAGACCGTCGTCCCGACACCGCCGGGGCTGTAGTCGATGTACACCTGTTGGAGTGAGAAGGGCAGGAAGCCGGTATTCATCAAGCCTGATGAGATGACGGTCGGCTGGTAATTGTTCGTGTTGAAGGAGTAGAGCCTCTGAGTGCCCCCGGCGTCGGCGTAGACCTCAATGTTCGTGTTCGCCGGTAGCGTTCCGGACCCGATCACGGACGACGGCATGGTTCCCGTGACGCCACCGGAGTCGATGATCGACGGAACGGGCTGGAGAGGCCCGCCATCGACCGATACCCACAGGGTGGTAATCGGCGCTCCGGTGACCGAGACGTTGGGGCCAGGCAATGTGTTGGGCCCGAACGTCAGCTCACCCCCGGGCATGTCGATGAGAACACCCTGGCTGAGGGTGCCCGGCAGGGCCGTGGTCGGAATGCTGGGGCCCGGGCCCGTGGCATTCGGTCCGACACCCAAGACGCCGTCCGCGCCGGCCGAGGCGAAATACGCCTCGAACGGGGTCAACGTCGGATTGGCGAGCCAGGCTCGCAGAGACGACGTGATCGCGTGGGGCGAGGTCGGGACCGCGAAGAGGACGGCGTTAACGCTGGTGGGCGCGGTGACGAGGCCATTCCCGAAATCGACCGTCGTGTTGAAGGTGGCGTAGACATAGATCAGCCCGCCGCTGTAAGCGCCGATCCCAACGTTCGTGGGCAAGCCGAGCTGCTGTAGCCAGATGTCTTGAATCGGGACCACGAGACCAGCGGACCCGGTGTCGACGATCACGGGCACGGCCGGTCCGCCGTTGACGGACGTGTACACCAACGGCTCGGTGACGTTATAGATGTGCAGCGGGACGGTCCCGTTGACCGGGCCGCCCGTCCCAAAGTGCCCATTGGCCCCGGCGGGGCCCCACAACCAGCCGCCGTGGCCGCCGGTGCCGCCGCCGCCGACAAACCCGTCCTCGAGGGCCGCGGTTTGGCCGGCGTCTCCGCCGGCGCCGCCCATCCCGCCGGGGCCGAGCAGGCCCGCCCAACCGCCAGCTCCGCCGAGTCCGCCACTCGCGGCGGCCTTGGTCGGCGCGCCCGTCGGGCCGGCGCCTCCCGGCCCACCGGGCCCGCCGGCACCGTACAGCCATCCGCCGTTGCCGCCGGCCCCACCGGGTGCGTTGGGTCCGCCGGCACCCCCGGCGCCCCCATTGCCGATCAGCCCCGCCGCACCGCCGGCACCGCCGCCGACCCCCGACGCCGTCTGGGAATAGCCGTTGCCACCGTTGCCATACAGCAGCCCACCGGCCCCGCCGTTGGGGCTCGCGGCCGTCCCGTTTGCCCCATCGCCGATCAGCGGACGCCCCAGCAACAGCTGGGTCGGTGCGTTGACCACCCCCAACACGTCCTGCTCGAGCGTCTGCAACACCGACGCGTTGGCGGCCTCCGCGGCCACATACGACCCGGCCCCCGAGCTCAGCAGCTGCACGAACTGCTGATGAAACGCGTTGGCCTGCACGCTGAGCGCCTGATACTCCTGCCCAAACCCGGCGAATAGCGCCGCCACCGCCGCCGATACCTCGTCGGCGGCCGCGGCGGCCAAGCCAGTGGTGGGAACAGCCGCGGCCGCGTGCGCCGCGTTCAGCGCCGCACCGATGCTCTCCAAATCCGCTGCCGCCGACGCCAGCAACTCGGGAGCCACGACCAGAAGCGGCACACCGCCCCCTTCCGCGTCAATCAGCAATCCATGTGCGCCTACAGCGTATCGAGGTCCCGTCTCGGCATCTCAGTTTTCAACGCACCGGTCATACGTCGAACGACTCGCAGGCTGGCCGAGAGCATCGTACGCAGGCGACGGAATCAACTCCGCGTGCACGGTGCGGCCGAACTTGTCCCGCATCAGTCGGTGCGCCAACGGCACCACCACGCCATGCAGGAAGGGATATTTCTGGCGGAGCAGACGCCCCGCCTTCCGGTACTCGGCCCCGTCCAACAAGCGCACGCCGCCGGGTTGCGTCGATCCGGTCGGCCTGCCCGATGCCGTAGCGGGCCCGAAGTCGACGTTCGGGTTGCGTCGAATCCGGCGCACCTTGATCGCCCGCTCGAAACTACGGAAGTAGGCGCGGTCGCCATCCACCACGATGCTGACCGGGCTGGAGCCCCCGGTGCCGTCCTTGCGATACGTGGTGAGCCTGATCGTCTTCTGGCGCACGAATGGCGCCAGGCTCTGGCTGGTCGCGGTGGCAACGGGGCCCAGAACATAGCCGAGTTGGCGTAGCCGCAGGGCGAACGCCACGACGAGGGCCACCGACACCGCGCCGAGCGCCCATGCCTGCGCGACCGAACCACCCACGTCGAGGTCCATCACGTGGTTCACCGTGTGTACGGTGTTGGCCACGATGAATCCGGCGAGCGCGGTGGCCAGCGCGTCCCCCCAGATCAGCGCAAGCAGCAGTGCGGCGCCCAGGCCCAGCTGGAAGGCGCCGACGTCGTGCAGGAAGTGCCGGTGCGCGTGAAACTGGACGACCTCGGCGAATGACGTCGGATCGACCAGGCACCAGACCCCGATCCCGACGGTGGCCACCCCCACCAGCGCCGTCACCGCGACCAGGTAAACCCGCGCCAGCACGCCCAAGCGATTCATCGCGTCGCCCCTTCCACAATGTTTGTCCTCAATCGATAGACGGGGCTGGGTGCCGATGCGTGAC
Source organism: Mycobacterium lacus (assembly GCF_010731535.1). Lineage (NCBI taxonomy): Bacteria > Bacillati > Actinomycetota > Actinomycetes > Mycobacteriales > Mycobacteriaceae > Mycobacterium > Mycobacterium lacus. The sequence continues at coordinate 2,098,230 of NZ_AP022581.1, read as the reverse complement.
GGCACCCGCCGGGCCAAAGCCGCCGTTTGCCCGCCTGCGCCGCGGAACTACGCTGGCGGGCATGGCCACCGAGTCCACCATGCTCCCCCTTGGCACCCCGGCACCGTCGTTCACCCTGCCCGACCCGGCCACCGGCGCCACGGTCAGCCTCGACGAGCTCACGGGTCCCGCGCTTGTCGTCACCTTCATCTGCAACCACTGCCCGTACGTCCAGCACGTCGCCGCCGCGCTCGCCGCGCTCGGTCGGGACCTCGCTGACCGGGGTGTCGCGATGGTCGGCATCTGCAGCAATGACGTGGCCACCTACCCGCAGGACGGACCCGATCAGATGGTCGCCGAGGCCCGCCGCCACGGCTGGGCGTTTCCGTACCTCTACGACGAGACCCAGGACGTGGCACGGGCCTTCTCCGCGGCCTGCACGCCCGACACGTTCGTGTTCGACGGTGAGCGTCGACTCGTGTACCGCGGCCAGCTCGACGACTCCCGCCCCGGGAACGGCCTACCGGTGACGGCCGCTGACGTCCGCGCGGCGGTCGACGCCGTGCTCGCCGGGCGGCCCGTCGACCCGAACCAGCGGCCGTCGATCGGGTGCAGCATCAAGTGGCGGTGAGCCGGGTTCACGCCGGCCGATGAACCGCCGATGAAAGTTGTGCTGGCAGGCTACGGAAGTCGCGGCGATGTCGAGCCTTTCGCCGCCGTCGGTCGCGAACTGTTGCGCCGAGGTCATGAGGTACGCATGGCGGTCCCGCCTAACCTGCTTGGCTTCGCCGAGTCGGCGGGGCTTGCCGCGGTCGCCTACGGGCCGGACTCGCGGGAGGCGATGAACCCGGCCACGGATTTGGTTCGCAACTTGGCGACGAAGCTCCGAAATCCGATGAGCATGTTGACCGAGGTGATTGAGCACCTCAGCCAGGTCAAGGCGGACAAGGGCGCGACGCTGGTGTCGCTGGCACCAGGGGCCGACCTGATATTGGCGGGCATCAACGAGCAGGGTGTGGCGGCCAGCGTCGCGCAGTATCACGGCATTCCGCTGGCCGCGCTGGACGTTTTCCCGGCGCAGCTTTGGGCATCTGGTGGGCTGGGTCCGCTTGTCACGAAGGAGACCGACGATGCTGCGCGCCGCGCGCTCGGCTTGCCGGCGGCAACCGGCTCCGCAACGCGACTGGAAATCCAGGCCTACGAGCAGCTTTGCGTGCCCGGGCTGGCCGCCGAATGGGCCGAATTGGATGTCCGTCGGCCCTTCGTCGGCGCGTTGACCCTGGAGTTGCCGACGGATGCCGACGACGAGGTCTCGTCGTGGACCTCTGCTGGAACGCCGCCCATCTACTTCGGCTTTGGTAGCACGCCGATCGCATCCTGGGCCGACACGGTCACCATGATCGGTGCGGCCTGCGCGGAGTTGGGCGAGCGAGCGTTGATTTGCAGCGGCCCAAATGACTTCACCCAGATCCCCCAGTTCGACCACGTCAAGGTTGTGGACGCGGTGCGTCATGCGGCCATATTTCCGGCTTGCCGCGCGGTCGTCCACCACGGGGGCGCTGGCACCACGGCCGCGGGCATGCGGGCCGGACTCCCCACGTTGATCCTCTGGTTCTGGCTCGATCAGCCGATGTGGGCCGGGGCCATCGAACGGCTGAAAGTCGGCTCGGGGCGGGCCTTCTCGGCCACCACCCCGCAATCACTGGTCGCTGACCTGCGCTCCATCCTCACCGCGCAGTGCCGCGCTCGAGCCCGTGAGATCGCCGCCCAGATGACCGAGCCCGCCAAAAGCATGGCCAGTGCCGCCGATCTCCTGGAAGACGCGGCCCGCGTCGAGAGCGTTGGCTGATCGGCGAAGGCCCAGTCACCGGAATACCGCGAGCGATCACGTCCCGGCGAACCATGCGGTCGTCACCGCGCGGGTCTGCGGCCGCGGAAAGTGGGTGGCCGGTGTGCCCAGTTGGCCGACCTTGACCGTCCACGCCGGAGCCGACCGGTCGATGCAAGCACCCCCAGAACCCACGCCCTGGCCGGGCAGCCACAAGACCGCGAGGTTCGCGCCGGCGTCGCCGCACCCGTAGGCGCCGACGTAACCGTCATCGCGGCCACCCCATGCGCCGCCGTTGCGAAGCAGGCAACGCGTGCCGTCGTCGAGAACCAGCGCGAACGGCTCTTGCGTTGCGGGAGCCCGCACCGGCGGGAGCGGTCCGCGGTAGGTCACCCGATGCAGGCGCTTGTCCCACGGATTGTCCACGCACAACAGCAATCCGGGCGTCGATGGCCAGCAGGTGCCGGCACCCGCCGCGCTGGGCGAACAGTAGTGGACGTTGTCGGTGACCGCCGACGGCGACGGCGTCGCAGCCCTCCCGCCCCTCGTAGATCATCAGACTTGGCGTGCCGCGCTCGACGAACTGCGCTAGCGCGAGAAGGCCACCACCGGACGGATCGAGGAAGCACTCGCCTACCAGCACAAGGCCGGCAACCTGATGGCCTGGTACTCGTCCTCGCAGAGCCCGTTTGCCGCCGACATGGACGCGCCGCCCGGCGGCGGCTTTGCGGTCAATGCGTTTCTGCCCGCAGGCGACACCGTGTTCCGCACAGGCATACGACGGGGAGGAATGGCTGGACTCGCCCGAGGGTTGGCCCTCGCGGCCGACGTACTCTGAATGGCTGGATTCCCCCGATATCGCCCGCGCCTACGACCCCAAGGACAACGCATGACCGCGAGCACCGAACGCTACGTCGTCACTCGGACCATCCCGGCTTCCCCGGAGCAGATTTTCGCCGTCCTCGCCGATCCGTCACGCCACCGGGACACCGAGCCCGGTGACTGGGTCCGCGACGCGGCGGACACCGCACCGATCACCGGCACCGGGCAGGTCTTCGCGATGAACATGTACCTGACACAGGCCGGCGGTGACTACGTCACGTACAACCTGGTCACTGTGTTCGACCAGGACCGTTCCATCGGATGGATGCCGGGTCAGCTCGACGACGCGGGCAACCACGCTCCCGGCGGTTGGTTCTGGCGCTACGACCTTGCTCCCAACGGGGACCGCACAGACGTCACCCTCACCTATGACTGGAGCGCCACGCCGCAGGACTTCCGCGACCGGATCGGCGGGATGCCCGCGTTTGCGGAGGATTACCTCGCCGCCTCGCTGGTGACGCTGGAGCGCTCGGTACTGCGGACGATCACCTGAGCAGCTGAGAGCAGCGTTCACACCCCCACCCGTTCACCCCGAATCAATGCGCCGCCCGCCTGGGCAAAGTCTTGACTGATTCCAAATAAGAGCGTAATAGTGGCAGGGTGGCCTCAACGGCGGACTACACGGAGAAGCTCCGGACGGCCGATTTGCGCGTGACCCGGCCCAGGCTGGCCGTGCTCGAGGCAGTAGACGCAAATCCGCATGCCGACACCGAGACAATCTTCTCGGCGGTGCGGATCGGTCTGCCTGACGTCTCTCGCCAGGCCGTTTACGACGTGCTCAACGCCCTGACGGCGGTGGGTTTGATTCGGCGGATCCAGCCATTGGGGTCGGTGGCCCGCTATGAGTCCCGGGTCGGCGACAACCACCATCACGTCGTGTGCCGGTCCTGCGGCGTCATCGCCGACATCGACTGTGCGATCGGCGAGGCTCCGTGCTTGACCCCGTCCGACGACAACAACGTCCTGGATGGCTTCGTCCTCGACGAGGCCGAAGTCATCTACTGGGGCCTGTGCCCCGACTGCTCGACCGCAATGCCCGGATCACAGCCGTGATCATGGCCCGATTCACCCACACCCGGAAGGAATGCCGTGTCATCCGATACATCCGCTAGCCCCTCGCCCAAGCTGAAGGCGCATGGCCCCCTGACGAACCGGGACTGGTGGCCCGATCAGGTCGACGTGTCGGTGCTGCACCCGCAACCGCCCCAGGCCAACCCGCTCGGCGAGGATTTCGACTACGCCAAGGAGTTCGCCAAGCTCGATGTCGAGGCGCTCAAGGCAGATTTGATCTCGGTGATGACCACCTCTCAGGACTGGTGGCCCGCCGACTACGGCCACTACGGCGGCCTGTTCATCCGGATGAGCTGGCACGCCGCCGGCACCTACCGCATTCACGACGGCCGCGGCGGCGGCGGCCAGGGCATGCAACGGTTCGCCCCGCTTAACAGCTGGCCGGACAACGCCAGCCTCGACAAGGCACGCCGGCTGCTGTGGCCGGTGAAGAAGAAGTACGGAAACAAGATCTCCTGGGCGGATCTGATCATCTTCGCCGGCAACGTCGCTCTGGAGTCGATGGGATTCAAGACGTTCGGCTTCGGCTTCGGCCGCGAAGACGTCTGGCAGCCCGAAGAGATCCTCTGGGGCGAAGAGGACGAGTGGTTGGCCACCGACAAGCGCTACTCCGGTGAGCGCGACCTCGCCCAGCCCTACGGCGCGACCACCATGGGTCTGATCTACGTCAATCCGGAAGGCCCCGAAGGCAAACCGGATCCGATCGCCGCGGCTCGCGACATCCGTGAGACGTTCGGCCGCATGGCGATGAATGACGAGGAGACCGCCGCGCTCATCGTCGGCGGCCACAGCTTCGGCAAGACCCACGGCGCCGGCGACGCCGATCTGGTCGGCCCCGAACCCGAGGCCGCCCCGATCGAACAACAGGGACTCGGCTGGAAGAGCTCCTACGGCAGCGGCGTGGGCAAGGACGCCATCACCAGCGGCCTGGAAGTCGTCTGGACCTCGACCCCGACCAAGTGGGGCAACGGGTACCTGCAGAACCTGTACGGCTACGAGTGGGAGTTGACCAAGAGCCCAGCGGGAGCCTGGCAGTTCAAGGCCAAGGACGGCGCCGGCGCGGGCACGATCCCCGATCCGTTCGGTGGACCGGGCCGGGCCCCGACGATGCTGGTCACCGACATCTCGTTGCGCGAGGACCCGATCTACCGGCGGATCACCCAACGTTGGCTGGACCACCCCGAGGAACTGTACGAGGCGTTCGCCAAGGCCTGGTACAAGCTGCTGCACCGCGACATGGGTCCGATCAGCCGCTACCTGGGGCCGTGGGTTCCCGAGCCGCAGCTGTGGCAGGACCCGGTTCCGGACGTGGACCACGAGCTGGTCGACGACAAGGACATTGCGGCGCTGAAGAGCAAGGTGCTCGAGTCCGGCCTTTCCGTTCCGCAGCTGGTGAAGACGGCCTGGTCGGCCGCGGGTAGTTACCGCAACACCGATAAGCGGGGCGGCGCAAACGGTGGACGGCTTCGCCTCCAGCCGCAGCGGAGCTGGGAGGTCAACGAGCCCTCCGAACTGGACAAGGTGCTGCCCGTTCTCGAGCGCATCCAGCAGGAGTTCAACGGCTCGGCCTCCGGCGGCAAGAAGATCTCACTGGCCGACCTGATCGTGCTGGCCGGGTCCGCCGCGGTCGAGAAGGCTGCCAAGGACGCCGGTCACGAGATCACGGTGCATTTCGCGCCCGGGCGTACCGACGCCTCGCAGGAGAACACCGATGTGGACTCGTTCGCGGTGCTCGAACCGCGGGCCGACGGGTTCCGCAACTATGCGCGGGCCGGCGAGAAGGCACCGCTGGAGCAGCTGCTGGTGGAGCGGGCGTACCTGCTGGGTGTGACCGCTCCAGAGTTGACAGTTCTCGTCGGCGGCCTGCGTGCCCTCGGTGCCAACCACGGCGGCAGCAAGCACGGCGTGTTCACCGACAGGCCGGGCGCGTTGACCAACGACTTCTTCGTCAACCTGCTCGACATGGGCACGGAGTGGAAGGCGTCGGAGTCGGCGGAGAACGTCTACGAAGGATTCGACCGCTCGTCGGGACAGCTCAAGTGGACAGCCACCGCGAACGACCTGGTGTTCGGGTCGAATTCGGTGCTGCGCGCGCTGGCCGAGGTCTACGCCCAAGACGACGCCAAGGAGAAGTTCGTCGAGGACTTCGCCGCCGCGTGGGTCAAGGTCATGAACAACGACCGGTTCGACCTCAAGTAGCGCCGGGGCAGATCGTCGACACCTAGCGACACCCCGCGAGCCGACGGCTCGCGGGGTGTCGTCTATTTGCGGCGGCCTCGGCAAGCCCGAAGCTGCCCGCTGGCCAGATCTAAGGGTCCTTCGGCTCTACCCCGGTGGGGTATATCCGCGGCATACTGCGAGAGCATCGACAACGGATACGGAGGTACCGCTCGTGAGATCGAAACCGCGGGTGCAAATGGCGAGCAGCTCCGATGTCCTTTTCGGGATCGCACTCTTCGTTGCACCCGCCATGGCTTACTCCCACACCGCATCGGCGCCGTGAACGACGTCATGGCGCCTGGGAAACCCTGACCAGACAGCCACACGAGTGGCGTAGATCGCGATCCCGAGCCCGCCAGGTGACGGGTCTAACGGAACGGAAACCCTGCCATGTTCACCGGCATCACCAGCCACGCCGGTATCCTGGTTACCGCCATGGTGGCGCTGACTGGCGCCGCAATTCTGCGCGGCGGCGCAGCAGTGGGCGACCAAGACCAGGACCAGCAGTTTCTGGCATTGCTCGACAAAAAAGAAATCCCCGCTGTCGCGAACGTGCCAAGCGTTATTGCCGCGGCCCATAAGGTTTGTCTCAAACTCGATGCCGGCATGCCGGTGGGCGACGTGCTGGACGGGCTGAGAAACGATGCGTACAACATAGATCCGGTCGTGCGTCAGTACCCCGCCCGCCTCACGACCACCATGACCCGATTCATCGCTGCGGCAGTGCAGATCTACTGCCCGTACGATCAACCCAAGATCGCTGCCATCATGGCGAGTTTCGCGCCGGGATCGACGGAACCGGCGTACCGGGTCGCCGGGTACTCGCACGACGCGGCGGTGGCGCGGCCGGAACCGACGGGCGCCGGTGCGGTGCGGCTGTCTCATGTGATAGACGGCCGGGTTTTCGTGGCGGGCTCGCTGATCGGAGCGGTTCCCGCGGGGGATCCCCTGTTACCGAACCCGCCGCAGATTCCGGGACCACCGCCGCCGACGGCGCAGATCCTGACACCACCCCCGCCGATGGCGGCGCCGTCACCAAAACAGTCGCCGCCGGCACCGCAACAGCCGCCGCCACCGCAAGAGTCCCCGCCGCCACCGCAAGAGCCGCCCCCGCCGCCGCAGGAGCCCCCGCCGCCACCGCAAGAGGTAGTGGAGCCTCCCGCTGATGCTCCTCAGCCGGGGGGCGCTGCCGGCGGCGGCAGTGGTGGCAACGGCGGCGGCGGCGGTATCGGCGGCGGCGGCAGTGGCGGCAACGGCCGTGGCGGTCCGGTCGAGCCGGCGCCGGCGCGACCCACACCGCCGGGCTTTATCAGGCTCGCACCGTGAGACAGGAACCGAGCCCGTCGGCTGCCGTCCAAACGTTCATTCCGGCTGGCGAGCATGACCGCGTGTAGTGGTGTAGGCAAGCGTGGTGAACACTTCGCTGCTAACCCGGGCGATTGACGGCGGCCATGCGGCTGTTCGACGACTCCGTGACGTGCTGTGGGCGATCACGCAGGCATCGGCCGCCGCGGGCATCGCGTGGTACATCGCCCACGACGTGGTCGGTCATCCGGACCCGTTCTTCGCACCGATCGCCGCGGCGGTCTGCGTGTCGGCGAGCAACGTGTTGCACGTGCAGCGCGCGATGCAGAACATCAGCGGTGTGGCATTGGGGATCACCCTGGGCGCCGCGGTGCAACTGCTACTCGGCACCGAATCGATTGCCATCGCCGTCGCGGTGTTCGCCACCCTGTGCGTTGCGGTGCTGGTCGGACACGGGTTCATCGCGCAAGGCCTGACGTTCGCCAACCAGGCCGCCGGTTCCGCGATTCTGGTCGCGGCGATGGCGGGCGGCGATCGCCTATTCGAGCGCCTCCAGGAGGCCCTGATCGGTGGCGGTTTGGCCTTGGTGTTCGTCGTGCTGCTCTTCCCGCCCGATCCGCTAACCATGCTCCACGACGCTCGCGTTGGCGTATTGGGCGCCCTGCACAACGTCCTCGCTCAAACCGCGGATTCGGCCGGCGCGCCCGCGACGGATACGTCGGGCCGACCGCACTCGGCCGTGGATCGGGTGCACGAAAGGCTGGGCGAGCTCACCGAAGCCCGATCCAACGCCCGCCACCTAGTCCGGACCGCGCCGCTGCGGTGGGCAGCACGCAACGCTGTGCGAGGCGCGGATGAACAGGCCGCGCATCTGCCCCTGCTCGCCGGCTCCGTGCTGCACTTGGTTCACCTGGCGCCGACATTCGCCAGCATCTCCCAGCCCGCACGGGTCGCGATTGGGGACGTTGCATCGGCCCTGCGCCTCGCTGAGGTAGATCCCGAGGCAGCAACCGCGCACGTCGCCGCCGCGGGCCGCTGCGCCTCGGCCCTGGCCTCAGACGACTGCAGCACAAGGGAATTGGTGCTCACCAGCGTCGTCCGGACTTGTGTGGAGGACCTACAACACATGCTCGGCTTGCGGCGTGACTGAGCAGGACGACGACGGCGCCGCGTGGGACGAACGGGCCGATGTCGTGATCGTCGGGTTCGGCGCAGCAGGTGGCTGTGCCGCGCTCGCCGCCAGGGAACAAGGCGTCGATGTCGTCGCGATCGATCGCTTCAACGGCGGCGGCGCGACGGCGCTCTCCGGCGGGATCATCTACGCCGGGGCGGGCACCGCAATTCAACGGCGGGCAGGAGTCGCCGACAGCGTCGAGCAGATGCTGGCCTATCTGCGCCTCGAAGTCGGCGACGCCGTCGACCCGGCGACGCTGGAATCGTTTGTGCGTGAGAGCCCCGCCATGATCGACTGGCTGGCCAACTACGGCGTCCCCTTCGACGCCACGCTATGCCCGTACAAGACGTCGTTCCCCAACAACCGCTACTACCTCTACCACTCCGGCAGCGAGAACTCCGGCGCCTTCCGCCGACACACGCCCCCGGTGCCGCGCGGACACCGGGTCAAGGGCAAAGGAACGTCCGGCAAGAAGCTCTATCGGCCGCTGGCACAATCGGCGCAAGAGCTCGGGGTCCGACTACACGCGCACACCCGCGCGACGCGCCTGATCCGCGACGCCGAAGGACGGGTCACCGGCATCGAGGCGATGACATTGCGTGGCGCCCCGGCAGCGGTGCGCGCGACGTACGCGCGGTTGGCGGCGTTGTCCGCCAAGCCGGGAATCTACTATCCCCCGCTGCGGCGGCGCACCGATCGGCGGCTGCGGTCCCTCGAGCGCCGCTTCGCCGAGCACATCCGCATCCGCGCCCGGCGCGGGGTGGTGCTGTGCGCCGGCGGGTTCATCGCCAACACCGCGTGGATCAGCCAGCACGCGCCGCTGTTCGCCGGCGGTCTGCAGTTGGGCACCAGCGGTGACGACGGGAGCGGCATCGACTTGGCCATGAGCGCCGGGGCCGTCGCCGGCCGCATGGACAACGTCTCCGCGTGGCGCTTTATCACCCCGCCCAGCGCGTTTCTGTCCGCGCTGATCGTCAACCGCCACGGACAGCGGATCATCGACGAATCCCGTTACGGCGCCGCCGTCGGCCAGGTTATCGTGACCGAGAACGGCGGCAGCGCCTGGATTCTCGCCGACGCCGACGTGATGCGGACGGCGCGGCGCCAGCTCCTCACGCAGGCGCTGTGGTTTCAGCGCGCCCAGGCCGCCGCGCTGATGGTGGCCGACTCCCGGCGTGCGTCGACCCTTACCGAGGTGGCCCGCAAGGTGGGCATCGACGCGGACGGCCTGAACGCCACCGTCGCGGCGCACAACAGTGCCATCGACAACGGCGAGGCCGACCCGATGGGCAAGCCCGCCGAGTTCGTCCGCCGTATCGGATCGGGACCGTACACGCTGCTCAACATCTCGGTGCGGCCCAGCTTGTTGAACCCGACCCCGATGCTCACCCTCGGCGGCGTCAAGGTCGACGCGGCCAGCGGCGCCGTCGTCACCGGGTCCGGCGATCCGATCCCCGGGCTCTACGCTGCGGGACGCACGGCGATCGGCATCTGCTCTAACGGCTACGTCAGTGGGCTTTCGTTGGCTGACTGCGTGTTCTCTGGACGCCGAGCCGGCACCCACGCCGCTCTGGCCGACGCCGACGCGGCACCCTGATCACGATCATCGATCGAAATCCCACTGCCCGAAATCGGTTGCAAGGACCTCGTCTACATCCACATGAATACCGCCTAAGAGCGGGCCCGGATTCGCGGGGCTGTTGACCACCTCCTGGTACAGCACCGCCGTGGGCTCGCGCTCGCCGTGCGACCACGCCTTCGTCTGCCATGCCCATCGGTGGCCGGCGGAGGTGGAGCGCCCAACGACGCCGTCTTTGATCGCCCACGCACATGCCTGGCAATGTCCGTAGATACCGGTGCGCTCCACGCCCATTACCGAATTGATTCCGCGAAACCAGTCGACCGCAAGGCCATTCCAGGTGTCGAGATCGATATCGTCATCGATGCTGAAGAAGATTGGTGCCGAGTTCGGGCCCCCGGCCGCGGCGTGTAGCCGCAGGGCGGTCTGGGCGTCTGCCACGCCGCCGTCATAGCCGCGGGTGAAATCCGACGGCGCCGACCAACCAGGCTTGCCGTACTGGAAGTTGCTGACGATGTGGAGACCCGCGGCGCGCAGCGCGTTCGCGTATTGGCGGGTGATGGGTTTTGCCTCGAAGTTCGCGCCCGGCCGCGACTCGGACACGTAATTCACCACCCCGTCATAGCCGGCCGCTTTGATCTCATCCGGCGGGATCGTCCGCTCGGCAAAATCAATCAGTCTGGTGTTGGCGGCTGATGCCTGCGGGGCGTCGGGGCTGGTGGTCAGTGGCCCCAGGCTCAGCAGGACCGGTGAAAAAGCATATTTGAGGACTTCGCGTCTGGAGACAGACCGCCGTCCGCCGCGTCCGCAGGGCGCAGCCGAATCGTGCACCGCGCGATGGTAACACGGCGACCGCCGATCCCCGGTAGGTACCCACAGGGGTATTTTGCCACGTGGTCGGACGGGCTGCGTCAACCCAACCGCCGCCGCGGCAGACCACCCCGTCGCCGCTCTCGCCGTCGGCCCGGGGTGGACCCACTGGCCCGACCGCCAAGCGCCCGCTGCGCCCAGCTTACGAGTTGCGTTGCAGTGCAACCATTTTTGCTTGCGACGCCTGCATGTTGGTCAAGCGAGTGCGGCACAGCGCTCGAGTAGCTCTAACGTCGGCGGCTCACGGAACGCCAATACCATGTGCTCGCAGCCGAATTGCTCGAATTCGGCCAACAGCGCCAGCTGCTCGTCCACCTGTCCCGGCATTGCCGGGTGCAGCGGCACTTGCGCGGAACGCCGGAGGTCGGCAGGATCGCGGCCCACTTCGGCGCACGCCATATTGACCTGGGCGTTCACCTCGCCCCACCTCTGCGGACCTTCATGGCCGGGCATGTTCCACTCGTCGGCCTGACGCGCGACGACACGCAGCATCTTCGGCTCCGTGCCCCCCATCACGATCGGCGGGTGCGGGAGCTGGAGCGGCTTGGGCTCACAGAGCGCGCTCTCGAGGGTGAAGAACTTCCCGGTGAAGGTCACCGATTCCTCGGTCCAGAGCCTGCGGATCACGGTCAGTGCCTCGTCGACCATCGCGACTCGGGTGCCGGGGCTCGGAAAGTCGATCCCGTACCCGCGGTGCTCGGCCTCGTGCCATCCGGCGCCGAGCCCAAAGCTGAGCCGACCGCCGGAGATGTGATCGACGGTGACCGCCATGTTGGCGAGCACCGCCGGATTCCGATACGTCACGCCGGACACCAAGCAGCCGATCCGTGCCCGCTGCGTCACCACAGCCATGGCGGCCAGCGTCGTCCATCCCTCATACGTCGGTTCGGTGTGGTCCTTTGGTCCGAAGAAGTGGTCGTAGTCCCACACCCCTTCGAAGCCAAGACCATCGGCGGTGCGCCAGAAGTCCGCCAACTCGGGGTATGTGAAGCTCAGCGCGAATTTAACCGAGATCCGCATGCGGTGATAGTAGGGTCGGTGACGTTGTTGTGCGGCGCAAATCTCCGCACCGGCCATCAGGCGGCTCGGGCCGCATTGTCACCGGAGGCGCGGGCATCGTTGCCAATTTCCGGCGAGCACGGGTTCATCTTTCGCCGCGAACCGCGGGGCGCGAATCGCTAACATCTTGCTGTGCGCGTCTTAGCTGTCGGTAAAGCGTTTGACGGTGGCGCCGCGGCGGTCCTGATCGCCGCGGCGCTGATGTTCACGGCTGTAGTGTTGCCGTCCGGGATCCTGTGGGCCGCGCCGTCGGCCGCCGCGGCGAACTGTCCGCAAGTGGAGGTCGTCTTTGCCCGCGGCCGAATGGAATCACCCGGGACGGGCGCGCTGGGCAACGCGTTCATCAACGCGCTCAGCTCCAAGATTCCGGGCAAGAGCATGGGTACGTACGCGGTGAAGTACCCCGCCGACACGGAGGTCGACGTCGGCGCAAACAACATGAGCCAACACATCCAATACATGGTGAACAACTGCCCGGACACGCGGCTGGTGCTGGGCGGGTATTCGCTTGGTGCGGCGGTCACCGACGTGGTGCTCGCGGTGCCCATGGCCGCCTTCGGTTTCGACAGTCCCCTCCCGCCGGGCACCGACGAGCACATCGCCGCCGTCGCGCTGTTCGGCAACGGGAGCCAGTGGATGGGACCGATCACGAACTTCAACCCGATCTACAACGACAGGACTATCGAGCTGTGCCACGGCGCCGATCCCGTCTGCAACCCGGCCGACCCAAACACGTGGAAAGAGAACTGGCCGCAACATCTTGCCAACGCGTACATCGCGGCGGGCATGGCCAACCAGGCCGCCGACTTCGTAGCTGGCAAGTTGTAGGTGAGAACGCGGACGGATCGGGACGCCGAGGAACCGAGCGCTTCAGCGGTAGACCGCTGTGCGGCGGTCGACCCGCGAACAGGAGGACGCGCGATTAGCAAGCTTGGTTTCTGGAGTGTTGTCATGCTCGGGATCAACTCGATAATCGGAGCGGGCATCTTCCTAACCCCCGGCGCGGTGATCAAGCTCGCCGGACCCCTCGCACCGCTTGCCTACATTTTGGCCGGCCTTTTCGCCGGCGTGATGGCTCTGGTGTTCGCGTCGGCGGCGAGGTACGTCAGAACGAACGGCGCCTCCTATGCCTATACGACGGCCGCGTTTGGGCAGCGGGTAGGCATCTACGTCGGTGTCACCCACGCGATCACCGCGTCCATTGCCTGGGGGGTGCTGGCGTCGCTGTTCGTCTCGACGCTGTTGCGAGTGGCCTTCCCGGGTAAGGCCTGGGCGGACAACGACCAACTGCTGAGCGTGAAGACGTTGACGTTTGTCGCCCTCATCGGCGTGCTGTTGACCATCAACCTGTTCGGCAACCGCGTGATCAGGTGGGCGAACGGAACCTCAACCCTGGGCAAGGTGTTCGCGCTTTCCGTCTTCACCGCCGGCGGGTTGTGGGTCATCGCCACCTGCCGCGTGAACAACTATGGAACGTCGTCGTCGGCGTACCACCCGGCGTCCTACTCACTGCTCGGCGTCGCCGAGATCGGCACGAGCACCGCGTCGAGTTTGGCCCTTGCCACGATCGCCGCGTTGTACGCCTTCACCGGTTTCGAATCGATCGCTAACGCCGCCGAGGAAATGGACACGCCGGATCGCACCCTCCCGAGAGCGATACCACTGGCGATCTTCGCCGTCGGAATGATCTACCTGCTTGCCGTGGTGGTCGCGATGCTGCTTGGTTCGGACAAGATCGTCGCCTCCCACGACACCGTGAAACTGGCGGCGGCGATCGGCAACGACGCTTTCCGAACGGTCGTCATCGTTGGCGCCCTGGTATCGATGTTCGGCATCAACGTGGCCGCCTCGTTCGGTGCCCCGCGTCTTTGGACCGCGCTGGCGGATCGCAGAATCCTGCCGACCGGCTTGTCCCGCAAGAACCGTTTCGGCGTGCCGATGATCGCCTTCGGAATCACGGCGTCGTTGGCGCTCGCGTTCCCGCTGGCGCTTCGGTTCGACAACATGAACCTCACGGGCCTAGCGGTCATCGCCCGATTCGTCCAGTTCATCATCGTGCCGATCGCGCTGATCGCGTTGGCGCGCTCTCAGGCCGAAGAGCATGCGGGGATAAGGCGAAATGCTTTCACCGACAAGGCGTTACCGATCGTCGCCGTTGTTGTCTCGGTCGGCCTGGCAGTGTCCTTCGACTACCGGTCCATCTTCCTCACCCGGGCTGGCCCCAACTACTTCTCGATCGCCTTGGTCGCGTCCACGTTCATCGCGGTACCGACGCTGGCCTATCTCCACTACTACAGAACCCTTGGGCGGGTGGGGGCAGGGCCCGGGCTCGGCGAGTAGCCGCAGCTGCCTAAGAATGCATGCCAAATTCATAAATTCAGCGTGAATAATTTCCTTGCTAATTGCATATGAAACGCATATATTCGGGCCGAATATCTATGCGAGAAAAACGTTCGCTCGAGCGGAGAAATTAAAATCAACGTGAGTGTTGACGAAAAGCAAAGATCAGGGCCGATTCGCCCGGCCCGGGTGCATTGAATATATCGGCAGCCGATCTATATCGTCCCGTGGCAACAGAACAGGTCTTTCTCGCCCGCGAAGGAAAACCGCGTGTCTTTCGTAACTGCGTATCCAGAGCAGCTGGCGGCGGCTGCCAGCAATCTCCAGTCGATCGGCGCCGCGATGATTTCCGGCAACGCGGTCGCTGCCGGTCCGACGACCGCGGTCGTTCCGGCGGCGGCCGATGAGGTATCAGCGCTGACGGCGGCGCAGTTCGCTGCGCATGCCCAGCGGTATCAGGCGCTGGCCGCGCGTGCGGTCAGGATTCAAGGGCTGCTGGCGGCGACGCTGGCGGAGGGTGCGGGTTCATACGCGACCACGGAGGCGGCCAACGCGGTGTCGGCCGGTTAAACGGTCGGTCGAGGGGCCTGAAACATGGCGGGGGTTTGAGACATGGATTACGGGTTGTTGCCGCCCGAAATCAACTCCGGGCGAATGTATACCGGTCCGGGTGCGGGTTCGCTGCTCGCCGCCGAGGCGGCGTGGACCGGGCTGGCCGCTGAGTTGCACGCGGCCGCGGCGGGTCATCGGTCGGTGATTTCGGCGCTGACCAGCGGTCCGTGGCTCGGGCCGTCGTCAGCTTCACTTGTCGCAGCGGCGGCTCCGTTTGTGGCTTGGCTGGACGGCAGCGCCGAACAGGCCGAGCTGGCCGCAAGCCAGGCGGGGGCGGCCGTCGCCGCGTACGAAACGGCGTACGCGGCGACGGTGCCTCCGCCCGTGATCGCGGCTAACCGTGCGCTGCTGGCGGCGTTGATCGCGACGAACTTCTTCGGGCAAAACACCCCGGCGATCGCCGGCACCGAGGCCGCCTACTTCGAGATGTGGGCCCAGGACGCGGCGGCGATGTACGGCTACGCGAGCGCCGCGGCGACCGCGACACAGTTGACTGATTTCGCGGAGCCGGCGGAAGTGGCCAACCCGACCGGGCTGGCCGATCAGGCTAATGCGGTCCTCAACGCGGTGAACAATTCCGCGCAAGCCAACGTGCAAAACGTGCTGGGCATGGTAAATCCCAGGATCGTCGACGTATTGAAGACCCTGTCTGCACCAATCGCCGCCAAGCCGATAGACGACTTCCTTGTGAAAAACACGTCGCTCGACGACATGGTCACGCTGTACAGCAAGTACGTGGTGCCGTACGTCTCGTCGGCGCAGATGGGGGTTCAGGTCGGGCAGTCCTTTGGGCAGATCAGCAACGGGATTACAGCCATGACGACGTTTATGAAGGGGCTGGCGCCCGTGGCCAAGGCGGTCGAAGGAGCGGCTGCGGCGGGGTCGGCCGCAACAAACGGCGCCGGCAACGTCGGGGGTGTGGCGGCGGGTCTGGGGAAGGCGCTGCCGCTGGGGGCGTTGTCGGTGCCGCCGAGCTGGGCGCCCGTGAACGCCGTGACCAACCCTCCGTTGGCGGCCCTTACCAACGCCGCTGCGGCCCCGGCCGCCGCGGAAGGCCTGAACACCCTTCCGATTGCCCCATTTGGGCAGTTGGTTGGTAGCAACTACGGGCGCAATCTACCGAGCTACGGTTTCAAGCCTGCGGTGATGGCTAAACCGCCGGCCGCCGGGTAAGAGATCTCGCTTACGATCCTTCGGAAACGCGCGAGCACCGGCCGGGCTCGCTCCACGTTGAGTTCAACGAAGACGGTGCTGTGGCTTGCGGCCCCGCGCGACATGGGCTTACCCGTTTTCGGCGCCGCACTGCGAGCCTGGGCCGGCTTTCGCGCGGCACCGCGCCGGCTGCTATCGTCCCCTGCTTATGCCCGAGATGGATCGTCGCAGCCTGCTGCTGATGATGGGTGTCGGCGCGTTGGCCACCGCGATGCCCCTTCCGGAGGCCCAGGCGCACCCGTCGCCACCTGATGCGCCGTCGCCCAATGGCCAATCGGGAAGCTACCTCTTCCAGGACGACTTCGATGGCCCGGCCGGCTCGGCACCCGACGCGTCGAAGTGGACGGTCGCGCGCGCCCGAGAGCAAATCAAGGATCCGACGTTTTGGGAGTTGCCCGAGAACATCGGGCAGTACCGCGACGACCGGCAAAACGTATTCCTCGACGGCAAGTCCAACCTGGTCATCCGTGCCGCGAAAGACGGCAGCACCTACTACAGCGGCAAGATTCAAAGCCCGTGGCGGGGAGGCGTCGGCCACACGTGGGAGGCCCGAATCAAACTCGACTGCCTCACCGCCGGTTGCTGGCCCGCCTGGTGGTTGGGCAACGAGGACCGCGGCGAAATCGACATTTTGGAGTGGTACGGCAACCGCAACTGGCCGTCGGCAACCACCGTCCACGCCAAGTCAAACGGCTCCGAATGGAAGACCCACAACATCGCGGTGGACAGCGGGTGGCACACCTGGCGATGCCAATGGGACCAGGCCGGCATGCGTTTCTGGCAAGACCATGTGGACGGCGCGCAACCATACTTCACTGTGTCGGCGAACTCGCTCTCCGACTGGCCGTTCAATGATCCTGGCTACACGGTGTTTCCGGTGTTGAACCTTGCGGTTGCCGGATCCGGTGGCGGTGATCCCGGACCGGGGAGCTACCCCGCGCAGATGCTCGTCGACTGGGTGCGTGTCTGGTAGGACGCCGCCCGGCGGCTTGGCACTACGTCAGCGCTACTATGTCCATAGTGATATGTCGATGAGGGAGCCCTTGGAGCCAGCCACGTGCCACCGAGCAATCAGCCTCGGCGTGACAAACTCACCGACGCCGCCATCGGGATAGTGGCCGAGCAGGGTCTGCACGGCCTGTCACATCGCGCGGTCGACGAGGCGGCCGAGGTGCCGCGGGGAACCACATCCAACTACTTTCGTTCGCGGGAAGCGCTGGTGGCGGCGGCGATTCAGCGCATCGTCGACCTTCACTTCGCGTTGATTGCGGAACTGCGCGCCCAATACGCGGATGCGGGCGGGGCGGTCAACGTGGCGGACTTTCTTGGCGACGTGGTCGATCATGCGCTGACCCGTTATCCGGGCCGCTACCTCGCGATGCTTGAACTGGCCCTGGAGTGCGCCCGCAAGCCCGAACTGCGCGAGGTGCTCGACCGCATTACCGCCGACGCCATGGGGCTCACGCGTGCTGCCCATCGCGTGAACGACACCGAACCGTCGAGGGAAGACGTCGAGCTTCTCGGCGCGTTCTACAACGGCATGCTGTTCACCTCGCTTGTGATGCCGCAGACCTTGGGCGCTCGCAGCCCCGGTGAGATCACGCGCACCATGATTCACAAGGTCCTCGAGCCGAGCCCCGCGGGCAGCCGGGCGGCCAGATCAGCCAGGAGCCGATCGACCCCCACCGGCCGACCGCGGTAGCCGATGTGCGCGTCCGGCCGGACGACGAACGCGCACGACGACTTCACTCCGTATTGCCGGTGCGCCGACCGATCCGGATCACCAAGCGCCAGCGGGTGATCGGCGAACCGCTCCGCACTGATCACGCGCGCCCGCACCAGCCCCGGGTAGGCTCGCTCGATCTGTGCGGCGATCCGGCATAGCTCGACGGCCGGTCGCGCCTGCTCGTCGAGCCCGGTGAACAGCAACACGGTGTGGTGGATGCCGCGGAACGTCGCGTACAGGCGTCCCGGTCGTCCGTCGATCAGCACGTCGGCCTCGCGTGCCCGGTCGCCGGGTGCCGGCGCAGCGCCCCAGCCCGTGCCGTCCGCGGCGTTGAGCGGGCTGTCCGGGTAGTGCAGCCGCAACTGGGCCAACATGCCGACAAACCGGCGCTGCAGGGAGCGTCGAGTGAGCACTCGCGCGGCCACCATGGGGCCGAGCCAACCGCGCGCGATCGTCGATATCGGGTTGTGCCCGACGAACGCCGCGAACAGCCGGTCGGTCGTCTTGAGCAACTGGATGCCGACGGGGTGACGCTCGGCCTGGTAGCTGTCGAGCAGCGCTTGATCGCCGATGCCGCGTTCGACGAGGGCGAGCTTCCAGGCCAGGTTGTACGCATCCTGGATGCCGGTGTTCATTCCTTGGGCCCCGGCGGGACTGTGCACATGCGCGGCGTCGCCGACCAAGAAGATGCGCCGGTCGCGGTAGACGGGCACGACTCGGCTGTGCACCCGGTAGCGGGTCACCCAGTGCTCCCTGATGACCTTGGCGGCCAACGGCACTCGCTCGTCCAGCATCGCCTGGAACTCTTCGTGGGTTGGTTCGCTGTACTCGGCACCGGGTCCCTCGGGCCCCAGCGGTACATTGCCGAAGATTCGGAACCGGTTCTCGCCGGGCATCGAAAACGCCGCGAAAATGCCTGCGGCACTAGGAAACCCGTACAGTCCGTCATGCGGCAGCTCCCAATCGATTTCGGCGTCAGCCATGATGAACTCGTCACGGTAGGTGGAGCCGGCAAACTCGATGCCAGCCGCCTTGCGCACCGCGCTGTGTGCGCCGTCGCAGCCGATGACCCACCGGCACCGCACGGTCTCGATCGATCCGTCCGCCCCGCGCAGCCACGCCGTCGCGGTATCGCCGTCTTGGGTCAGATCGATCAGTGCCCGTCCGCGATCGACCTCGACGCCCTGTTTGGTCAGCGACTCCGTGAGTATCCGCTCGGTGTCATGCTGGGAGAGCGTGCGCAGGGCGGGATGGGCGGTGTAGTTCCGCGGCCCGCTCAACGCGCCGTCAAGGTCGAGTCGCACCCGCTTTTTCCTGAATACGAGGGTGAGCGAGGTGGCCGGGCTGCCGGCCGCGAGCGCCTCGTCGATCACGCCCATGTCGTCCAGGATCTCCAACGTCCGGGGCTGCACGACCAGCGCACGCGACGTCCTCGCCGGCGCGGCCTCGCGATCAACGATCCGCACGGCGACGCCGTGGCGTGTCAATTCGTTTGCCATCGTCAACCCGGTCGGTCCCGCGCCGACGACCAGCACCGGGGTCAACCGCTCGTCCATCGCCGCCCAGCCTTCCGGATAGAAATTCTTCAATCGATGAATTATCACTACAACTGTAGTACTACCGGAGACATAAGGCAATGGCGGACAGCGGCGGCGTCCCCTCGCCGGCCGCTATTTCGAGCCCTGCCGCCATTCGGTGATCTTGCGGCCCAACGAATCGGCCGCGCTCGTGGCGGCACGCCCCACGCCGTCGACGATGCCACCAAGACCCTCGCGGATGCCTTTGATCAGGGGGTCATCGGACTGGTCGAAGCCGTCCTTGTAATGGCGGGCGGTGTCACCGAGGTCGTCTGCGAAGGTGGCCTTGTCGTCGTCGAGCCGCCGTGGGTAGTCGCCGGACAGCACCTTTCCGTAGCCGCCGGTGTCTACCCATGCGGTCAGCGCGGCCGCTCGCAGCACCGAGAACGGATGCGTCTGCAGCTCCAAGTTCAGCAGTTTGAGCACGCCGTCGCGCATGTCACCGGTTTTCTCGTATTCCCGGGCCTGGGCCAAGAAGGCCTCCGAGTCCAGCTTGTCGAGCCGGCTTCCGCCGGCCAGCTTCATCTCCACCCGGATCGCGGCATCCACGTCCTGGCAGCAGAGCAACCCGGCGCGGTCCCCGGACAACTCCGATTTGCGCTGCCATTCCATCAGGGCGGCCACGATCGCGCGCAACGCCCAGCCGCCCACCGGCAACACGCCGAATGACCGCGCCAACCGCATCAGGTGCATCGTCATCGTGCGGTATACCGCGTGACCGGACATCGCGTGGCCGAGCTCGTGACCCACGATGAATCGCATCTCTTCGTGCGTCATCAGGTCGTAGAGCCCGGAGGTGACCACGACGAACGGCTTATCCATCCCGATCGTGAATGCGTCCGCGATCGGCGAGGCCATCACATAGAGCTCGGGTCTCGTCGGCGCGTCGAGGACATCCACGCACTCGTCGAGCAGGGCGTCGAGGTCCGCGAACTGGCGCGGTCCGACGCGTGCCGCACTGGCCAGGTACAGCAGCCTGTGCTGGCGCTCCCGCAGCATCCCGGACATCAGCTTCAGGACCTGGTCGAAACCCTTGAGCCGGCGCAGCGCGGACAGGGCGGCCCGGTCAGCGGGGTGCTCCCACGCGCGTGAGCTGATCCCCGGAAACGTGTTGCGGGTTGTCGCGGGTGGCTGAGACATTGACGCTGTCCCCTCGGTCGTCGCGTATCCAGGATACGGCGCCGCGCGGAGGCGATTTCTCAGCTCATGCGTCAGGCGGGTGCGTCGGCGCCGGGGCACGCCCTGAAGTCGGCGGCGCGCTGGCGGGCGAGAAATGCAGGATGGCGGCGCATCTCTTCCTGGCGCTGACATTCGCGCTGCCGGGCTGCGGTCCAAACGGGGTGCGACTGAAGGAAAATCACATTTGCCTCTGACGCATTCGCCACGATTATCGACTCCTCTCGGCCGGCAACGCCAAACCCACTGCCCCGTGGGTCTTAGCCTCGATATCCAGGGTTGCCAGCAAACCTGTGATCAAACTGTGTCCAAAGATGAGAATTAACCGTGAATTCGCCGCGCGTCGGGGGCCCACGCCGAAAGGACGGCAACCACCGGTGACACGGCGGGCAGACGCGAAAGCCCCCAATTGGTGGCCCAAATGGGGGCTTTCGCGTCTGCCCGGCGCATATGTACGGTGCGGTTATGCCGGATCGAAACCGCCGTTTTCTGTTGCGCGAGCGCCCCAGCGGGCGCATCGGCCCCGACACCTTCGAACTCACCGAGGAGGCGATGCCCGAGATCAAGGATGGCGAGGCACTTGTTCGCGTCGACTGGATCTCGCTCGATCCGACAAACCGCATGTGGATCAACGACACCCCGACGTATCTGCCACCCGTCGGCATCGGCGAGGTGATGCGCGCCGGCGGGCTCGGCGACGTCGTCGCGTCGAAGAATCCGAACTATCCCGTCGGACAGATCGTGCAGGGCCTCGTCGGCTGGCAGAAGTACGTGGTTGCGTCGGACGCAATGCCGTTGTTTCCGGTGGACGTCGCCGAGGGCGTCCCGCCGAGCACCTACATGGGCGCGCTCGGGATGACCGGGCTGACCGCGTGGATCGGGGTCCGCGACATCGGCAAGCCGCAGCCGGGCGAGACGGTCGTCGTCTCGGCCGCGGCGGGCGCGGTCGGCTCGGTCGCCGGCCAGCTCGCCAAGGCCAGTGGCGCGCGCGTCGTCGGGATCGCCGGCGGACCTGAGAAGTGCGCGCTGTTGACCGACCGGCTTGGCTTCGACGCCGCCGTGGACCACCGTGCCGACGATTGGGCCGCCCAGCTCGCCGCGGCGACCCCGAACGGCATCGACGTCGACTTCGAGAACGTCGGCGGCGACGTCATGGACGCGGTCTTCGCGCGACTGAACATCCGTGCGCGTGTTGCGCTTTGTGGCTTGATCTCCGGATACAACTCGGCTGACCCGCCGCCTGGACCACGCGCCTTTGGAAACTTGCTCATTCAGCGTGCGACGCTGCAGGGCTTCATTGTCCTCGATCACTTCGGCCGTGCGCCGGAGGCGATCGGCGAGATCGCCAGCCTGATCGCCGAGGGCAAGCTGACGCCGCTCGAGACCGTCGTGGAGGGCTTCGAGCAGCTGCCGACGGCGATCAACATGCTGTTTGACGGCAAGAATGTCGGCAAGCTGGTGGTCAAGGTCTCACCCTGAACTCATCGGCGAGATGGCCGTCGACGAAGTCGTGCAGCGCGGGTGCCAGGGCGGAAACACTCGAGCCATGCAGCTTGGCGAGCAAGATAAGGCCCTGGTAGTGCGCGAATAGAGCATGGGCGAGTCGGTCGGGGTCGACGCCCTCGCGCAGTGTTCGGTGAGCCGCGGCGTCGCGGCAGATCTTGGCTAGTTGAGCTTCCAGCGCGGCCAATCGCGCGGCGAGGTGAATGCGTACGGCTTCGTCGGTGGTGGAGAGCTCGGCGGCCATGTTGCCGAATGGGCAGCCGACGAAGCGTCCGAAGTCCGCGTGAAGCGCCGTCTGGATGGCAACGATTGCGTCCGGAATCGCGTACAGCTGGTCGGCGGGAGTCGCGCCGGGCTTGCTGGCCAGACGGGTCTGGAATACCCGCATGTGCCGGTCGATAACCGCTTTCGCCAGGTCAGCTTTCGACGAGAAGTAGTGGTAGAAGCTGCCTTTGCGAACGTCAGCTGAGGCACAAATCTCCTCGACTCCCACATCGTGGTAGCTGCGTTCGAGGAACAGTCGTGCGGCGACTGACACGATGCGGTCACGAGCGTTCGAGGTCCGTGGCACTCACGAAGTGTAGTAGATAGTTGACTGGTCGGTCAAAAATCGGATAGGTTGTCCAGCGTCGTGCACGCGCGGCCCGGTACCGAATGGAGATGGCGGCAATGAGTTCCACTGCCTCGGAGGTTTTCCGAACACCCGATTCGCGTTTCGAGAGTCTTCCCGGCTACCACTTCGCCCCCCACTACCTCGAGGTCGATGGGCTGCGGATGCACTATCTGGATGAGGGGCCGCGCGAGGGATCGCCCGTCGTGTGTTTTCATGGCGAGCCGAGCTGGGCCTACCTCTACCGCAAGATGCTGCCACCGCTCGTCGCGGCCGGGCATCGGGTCGTCGTGCCCGACTACGCCGGGTTCGGCCGCTCCGACAAGCCCACGGACCGCCGCTGGTACACGTTCGACCGGCACAGTGAATCGGTCGCCATGGTGCTGGGCGCGCTTGAGCTGCAGCACGCAACCGTGGTCGTTCAGGACTGGGGCGGCCCGATCGGCCTGCGCTGGGCGGTGGAAAACGCCGCCCGGGTTGATGCGCTGATGATCATGAATACCGGCCTGTTCACCGGGCGGGTGTCCAAAGGATTCCTGGCCTGGCGCAATTTCGCCGAAAACAACCCGGATCTACCCGTCGGCGTCGTTATCCAGGGCGCCACGACCACGCAACTTTCCGATGACGTCGTCGCCGCATACGACGCACCATGCCCCACCGCCGAGTCAAAGGCCGGCGCCGCCCAATTCCCGCTGCTGGTGCCCACCAGCGACGACGCCCCGGGCGTCGAGGAGATGCTCGCGATCAGCGACGAGCTGTCCCGGTGGCACAAGCCAACTCTGGTTGCGTTTTCGGATACCGACCCCGTCTTTCCCTACCCAAAGGCGGGACAGGTTTTTTGCGACTTGATCCCCGCCGCCCGCGAGCAGGTGCGGATCGAGGGCGCCGCGCATTTTCTCCAAGAAGACCGCGGTGAGCAACTCGCCGAGGAACTGCTTGGTCTGCTCGCCACGGTCTAGCCAGTCCAGCCGTGACGCCGCCCTGCCGGGCTATTGGCCAAGCCCCTGGCCGGGCGAGGACGGCGGTCCACTGCCCGGGCGCCTGAACGCGCGAGTCTGCATCCAGGACGCCCAGTCTGCGCCCAGAGTGCCGCGGACCGCGATTTCGTCGCGCCCAGCGCAGAATGAACACCTCACCCGGTTCGGGCAACGCCGGACCCGCGTGAACCGCACTCCTAGCGGACGATCTCCACGCTCGCGTGCGTCACCGTCGTCCGATCGCAAATGCCGAAGCTCCCCCGTTCGGGGGAGGACAGTTCCGCCTGCTGATCCGCCAATCGCTGGATCCGATTGAGGCAGAGGCGATCTACATTCGCGGGATGGGACCAAGCCGAAGGTTCACGCGGCCGCCGTATGTTAGGTAAACGATGAAAAGCACGGATGTCGAGCAGGTCCTCGGCAAGCAGCGGTTGCGGTCATTGCAGGCCGGGTCGGTGCTTCGTGTCGGCGTCGTCATCATCATGATCGGCGCGATGCTGATCGGGACCGATCCGAAACGATGGCCCACGCAGGCCGTGCTGCTTAGTGTCTACGCATTCGTTACGGTTGGGGCGCTGATAGGGGCGTTTTCGAGCCCAAGTCACCTGTTTAGCAGCGACAGTCCGATATTGACGCTCGCACTGGTTGACGTGGTGGCCGTGTTCGGCTTCAAGCTGTTGTCGCCCGGCGGATACATTCCGCTGTTGGTGATGGCGCTATTGCCGCGCATGGTGGCCGTCGAGCTGTCGTTGCGACGGGCCGCGACCGTGCTGGCTTGCAGCCTGGCGGTATTTACCGCATCGGTTCTCCTGGACCCGGTGATCGCGCCGCGCCTCGGTCCGGCGGTTACGGCGTTGATAGTGCTGATATACGGGTTCATCTGCGGCACAGCGTTATTGGTGGTGTTCTTCCGATTGCGGAATGTCGACGAAATGGTCAGACTTACCGCCTCCCGTGAGGAGCTACTTGCCGAGACGATGACCGCCTCGGAGGCGGAGCGGAGGCAGATCTCGGAGTCCATCCATGATGGACCTCTGCAAGATGTGCTGGCGGCCCGTCGCGACATCGCCGACTTCCTCAAGGTGGCCCCAGATGCGCCCCTCGACCATGCATTGGCAAGCCTGCACGATGCTTCCCGGCAACTGCGCGAGGCAACCTTCGAGCTACACCCAGCCGTGCTCGAGCAGGTTGGCTTGGCCGCTGCCGTCGAAAAGCTGGCCTCCGTTGCCTCGGCCCGTTCGGGCATAGCCATCACAACCGACATCGACTACCCGGACGCCAACGACGTCGACCCGATCCTATTCGGGGTGATTCGCGAGTTGTTGTCCAACGTGGCCCGTCATTCGCGGGCCAGCACGGCTTCGGTGAAACTCGCAGTCGCCCATGACATTGCTCGTATCGACGTGGCCGACGACGGCATCGGTGTCAGCGGTGACGCCGCGGCGCGCCGTCTCGCGCAGGGACACATCGGTCTGGCCTCACATCGGGCGCGAGTGGAAGCCGCGGGCGGCACGCTGAGCATCATCGATGAGCCCATCGGGGCCCACCTACGCGTAGAGCTGCCTCTTCGGCGCTGATGCCGCATCTCCTCGGCGATGACGGGCCAGCGGCCTCATTTCATTCCACCAGTCGACGCCGCATGGCCTCGGCGACGGCGGCCCCACGATCCGAGACACCAAGCTTCTCGTACAGGCTCTGCACGTGCGTCTTCACCGTGCTTGGTGCCAGGTGCAGGCGCGACGCGATCTGCGGAACCGACAACCCGTCGGCCATCATCGTTACCACCTGGACCTCACGCTCGGTGAGTAGCGCCGTGTCTCCCCTGCCGCGCCGTTTGACCTCACCGGCCAACCCACCTGCCACCCCGGCGGGCAGGTATGTGTCGCCGCTGGCGCATCTGACCACCGCGTTCACGATCTCGTCGCTGTCGGATTCTTTGGTCAAGTATCCCGAAGCACCCTCGGCCAGGGCCTTGTAGACAATCGAACTGTCATCAAAGGCGCTCAGCAGCACCACGTGAGTGGGCAACCCATCGCGGGTTATCGCGTGGGTGACCTCGAGGCCGTCCAGCTCGGGCATCTTGTAATCGAGAAGGGCGACCGCGGGCCGCAGTTGCCTGATGGCCTCCAGCGCCGCGCGACCGTCCGCCACCTCGGCCACGACCTCGACCCGTCCGCTGGACTTCAAGGCGCGCGCCACGCCTTGGCGCGTTACCGGGTGATCGTCGGCGACGACGACTGTGACTCGGGTGGGGTCGGCCATGGGCTGCTCCAAGCGCTCTCGGCAAAGCTGGGCCCGGCTGACGGTCAGTCGGGCGCCTTCTCATTGTTGCTTCCCCGTTCGAATGGCGCGACAAATTTCGCGCGCGCCCGGTCACGTCGGTGCCGGACGATTCGGAGGCGTGGGCGGCCGTGAATGCGCTCGTCAGGTGGTGCCGTTCACCTCGATGCGGTGCAGGTCGGGCCCCAGCTCGATGCGTCCGCCGAAATGCGCGGCTGCGCACGCCCGCCATGCCTCCTCTTGCCCCGGCGCGATCGGCGGCACGCAATGGGTGAGCACCAACGTGCCCACGGCGGCGCGCGACGCGGTCGAAGCGGCCTCTTCGACCGAGGAATGGTAGTCGCAGACGTCTCGAATGCGTTGCTGGGGCAACGTTTTCAGGAGATCCTTGCGAATCACGCTATGCACCAGGGCGTCCGCGCCGGCGGCCAGCTGGTCAAGGCCGTGGCACGGCACGCTGTCACCGGCCAAGACGACCGACACGCGGTCGTGCTGGACGCGAAACGCTATCGTCGCAGACACGGGCCGGTGGCCCGTGGGTGCCACCAACACCCGAACTCCGTCCCGGTCCCACGCCTCCCTCGGTGTGTTCGTGAACCTCGACGGCGGGGGGCTGCGTCAGGTCGGCGTGGTGGGCAATCCGATAGGCGATATCAGCGGAGAAGGCGGCCAACGTCGCCTTGACCATGGCGGCAGTTCCGGGCGGGCCGATGATTGGCAATGGCGCCGGTTCGGGTCCAAATGTGGTGACCCACCGGGTGATCAACACGTCACCGAGATCGGCGATGTGGTCGCTGTGCAGATGGGTCACCAACAGCGCCGTCAGCGCGTTGGCGCTCACGCCGACAGCGGCCGCGCGCTGCAGCACCCCTCTGCCCGTGCCCAGCAATGTCACTTCAATCACGCCACTGGTATGCCACAACCATTGCCTCAACGCCAGCGTGTCCCACGGGTTCGGTGACCGGCCGCCGCGACACCGCGCAGCTCCCGGCGGGACCCGGTATGTGAGTGAAAACCCTGCTGCACCAATGTGTTTCGCTTTCTCGCGGCCGCCCATGCATGCGCTGCGGCGGGGCCGCGGACTTCGTTGTCCTCCCCCAATAGGGGGAGAGAATTTCGTCCCCCGGATCGGGCGTTCATCCGACTGATTTGTCGCGTTCGGCAGCCGATAGTGGTCAGTGAGGCAAACAACGGTTTGCAAGCAAGCCAACTAGACAGGGGAAGCGACATGAACGGCACAGCCCAGCCGATGAGCAGCGGCAAGAATCGGACCCGCAACGCGCCTCGGCGCGCGCGATCCTGGCTATCGGCCGCTGCGCTGGTGCTGGCGATGGCCGGAGCCGCGGGAGCCCTCGCCCTCGCCGCCCCCGCGCAGGCTCGGGCCGATGCCTGCGCCAGCGTGGGCGGCCGACACGTCTCGGTGGGTGGTTGTTCGGATGTCGCCGGTACCGTCGAGCAATACGCGTCGTCGCAGGACTCCACTCCGCCCCCACCGCCGCCGGCCCCGGCCGGCAGCGTCAACGCATGCGCTGACGTGGGTCGGTACTTCGACGTCAGCGGCTGCGTCGGCACCGGCTAGCAAACGGACGCGGCTGACGCGCGTCTGATCAGTCTGGCATTTCGCGGTGGCCGTCGGGCCAGTAGCGTTGCCGCATGTTCCGCATGACGGTCCAGGACGTGTTCTTCATCCGCGGTCGCGGGCTGGTCGCCACCGGCTGCGTGGAGTATGGGGAGCTGCGCGTCGGTGACACGGTGCAGATCAACGGCGGGCGCGGCGTCACGGTCGACGCTATCGAGGCTTTCCGCAAGAAAAGGGACACCGCGACTGCTGGCGACAACGTCGGCCTGCTGTTCAGGAAGCTCACAACGAGCGATCTTGCCGCCGGAGACGTGATCACATCCGCGGGCGCCTTCCTGGCCTGACGGGATCGTCATGGCGTCGCTGGCTGGCGCGAGCAGACGCAAAGTCCCCCGAAAACGGCCGTTTTCGGGGACTTATGCGTCTGCTCGGCGCCGCCAACGAGGCGGACCCGAACACGGCGCGTTACCGGTCGAATGAGGCTCGTTGGCGGTTGAGTATGACCTCATGGAGATCGATTCCGGCTACCCGCGATTGCGCCAGCGGCGTGGGCGTCGAGTAGCACCCGAATGACCGCGGGATCACCTTCTCGACCGGTGACGCGACCGGCATGGCCGCAGGTGGTGGGTGCTGCGGCTCTCGCCATGCTCGGCGCCTGCGGTGCGGTCTTGGTGGTGATCGGGCCGGGTTCGAACGAGGCGAAGTCCCCCTCGGCGAGCCTGCTATCGCGATCGGACTGTTAACTCGCCACGGCGTTGCCCGACAGCGCCGACTTCCTGGTGGACTGGGGCTATTCGTTGGCCGGGCGGTTACAGCGGACCACGCCTTCAGGCATCCCAACGTCGAGCACCCCACGCCGCGACCGGGCCCGGTGGCCGTCTACACGCCGGCCACATGCGCCAACATCCCTAACATCCTGAAGCAGTCTGGGGCATCCCTGGCCGCTTATGTCGAGGTCGACCGGTACCCCAGATCGTTGTGCAGGACGCCGTGGCGGCGGATGCCGCGGCGACCGGGAGCGACGTGAACACGGACCCAATAGCCGCTTTGCGATCTGGGTGGCCCCCGACGGGCCGGCGCGGATCGCCAACTATCTGGACTGGCTCGGGCCATGCGGCGCCTACCGCGTCACCAACTACGACCGTGACGGCGAGGTCAAAGACGAGCGCACCGTCACCACGGTTGGTGGAAGCGCGCGCAGCCGCCGGCGCTGACGCCGCCGTCGCGGTCACCACATCCTTCACCACCAGCGGCAGCCACGATCCGCCGTCGACGTACCACGTCGTCTACTACGCGGTGCGCGGTGTCCTGCTGGAATGCTCCATTTACATGGAGGGCTCCGACGCCGACCAGGTGAGGCAAGTCGCCGCTCGCACACTGCAAAGGCTGCGTGCGATGTGAGCGGCCCCTCGCAACGGTGGCCACGGCTGATCGCTGCCGCGCTGTACGTGCTGGCGACCGCCGATCCGGACGGCGTCGCCGACCGTAAGGACATCCGCCTGATGGTCGGCCGTGAATTCGACCCAGCCGGGTTCGACGCGATGATTGCGCTGGTGTCGCGGTGCTCACGCTTCACTACCGCCGGCGCCGGTGCGTACACGGTGACCATCCTCGAGGATTCTCGCCCGGCCGACGGGCCGCAGCGCTTCCGGTACGCGCTCACCTCGACGCTGAGCGGGAAACCGGCCGACGCGACGCGGACCGAATACTTCTCCTACGCGCGCCGATCCGGGTTGATCCTGACGGGTTCGGCCAGCTCCGGCCACCAACAAGCGTTCGGCGCCCTCTCCGAGCGCACCTGCGCGCAATCGGCGCCCGCTGACCTGATCGGTCCACACCTGTTCACAGCGTGGCAATCGGCGTAGTGTCGCCAAGCCATGACAAACGAGATCCGTTTCGCCGAAGCGAACGGGCTGAGGTTCGCCTACCTCGAGGAGGGCTCCGGGCCGCTGGTGCTCATGCTGCACGGGTTTCCCGACACGGCGCACACGTGGGACGATCTGCGCCCGCGGATCGCCGCCAAGGGATACCGTGCGGTCAGCCCATTCATGCGTGGATACCACCCCAGCGCGATCCCGGATCGAGACCCCGATCAAGAGACCCTGGCACGCGATCCGCTTGCGTTGATCGAAGCCCTCGGCGCCGGCGACGCCATCGTCATCGGGCACGACTGGGGAGCGTCGGCGGCATACGGTGCGGCGGGGCTGTGCCCGGATCGAGTGACGAAGCTGTTCACCATCGGCATCCCCCACCCCGCAACGCTCAAGCCGTCGCTGAAGAAGCTTTGGGGCGCCCGCCATTTCGCAGCATACAAGCTGCCGGGCGCGCCGAACCGCTTCGCGCGCAACGACTTCGCAGCGCTCCCCGCCATCTATCGGCGATGGTCCCCGCTCTGGAACCCCGACCCCAGGGAGTTCGACGCCGTCCGGGCGGCCTTCTCGAACCAGGCGAGCTTGAACGCGGCATTCGGCTATTACCGAAAGCTCTCCCCGATACTGTCGGCGTCACTGAAGGCCCGAATCACCGTGCCGACGGTCGTGTTTGCGGGGCTCGACGATCCCATCGTCGAGCCCTCGGACTACCGGGCCGCCGCCCGGATGTTCGAGGACGAATACGTCGTCGAGGAGGTCCGAGGCGGGCACTTCATGCATCGGGAGCATCCAGAGACGTTCGCCGAGCGGCTCTTGACCCATCTGTGACGGGTCAGGCGGGCAGCCGCGGTCACCCGTGGTTGCCGGCAGTGCCGTCGGTCCCGTCGAAGTCGGGGGTGCTGACGCCGCCGCTTCCGGCGGTGCCGCCATGAGAACCGGTAGACCCCAGACCCAAGCCGGCCGCACCGCCGCTACCCGCGCTGCCCCGGGTGCCGCCCTCACCGCCGGTGCCGCCGTCGCCGCCGCCGCCGACCGCGCCCTGCTTGCCGAGCAATCCGCCGCGTCCACCGGCGCCACCGTGTCCGCCGTCGCCCCCGTTGCCGCCATCGCCGCCGTGGCCGGCGTTGCCGCCGTTGCCGCCGTTGCCGCCGATGGCCTGACCAGCCGGGGCACCGGCATTGCCGCCCGCGGCGCCGGCGCCGGCGTCGCCGCCGTGCCCGCCGCCGCCGCCCGCCCCGCCGGCGCCGCCGTGGCCCCCGACCCCGCCGTTGCCGGCCAGCAACCCTCCGGCGCCGCCATTGCCGCCCGCCCCGCCGGCGGCGCCGAGACCACCATGCCCGCCGGTGCCGCCGTCGCCGCCCGATCCCCCGGAACCGCCGTGGGCGTTGGCGTTCGAGCTGTAGGCGCTGTTGGAGGTGGTCGGGACGGGGTTGAGGCCACCGCCGTCACCGCCGGCGCCGCCGGCAGAACCGGCGCCGCCATGGCCACCATCACCGCCGTAGCCGCCGTTACCGCCGTTGCCGACCAGCAGCCCGCCGCGCCCCCCGTTACCGCCGGCGCCGCCGGCGCTGCCGTCCTGACCGTTCAGGCCGACGCCGCCGTCACCGCCGTGACCGCCCGAACCCCCGGTTGCCGTGTTGGCCTGCGAGCGGGCGTAGCCGCCCTGACCGCCGTCACCGCCGCTGGCACCCCCGGCACCGCCGGCACCGCCGTCGCCACCGTTACCGGCGGTGGCGCTCGAGCCGGCGTCGCCTACGACAGTGGTATCGGCATTGCCGCCACTACCGCCGGTACCGCCGTCGACGCCGGTGGGGCCGGGTTGGCCGTCACCGCCGTTCCCGCCGGAGACGGCACCGGATTTGCCGACTTGATTACTGGAGCCTGCTCCGCCAGCGAGGCTGGGGTCGGTGCTGGATGTGGGGTTTACGCCGTCCGCCCCGGGCATGCCGGCGCCGCCGTTGCCGCCGTGACCGCCGGCACCCCACAGCCCGGCATCGCCGCCGGCGCCCCCGCTGCCGCCGGCCATGCTGGTCGCCGTCGCGTTCCCGCCGTTCCCGCCGTTACCACCGTTTCCGTACAGCCAGCCGCCGCGACCACCAGCCCCGCCGTTCGCGCCGGCGCCGCCGAGCCCGCCACTGCCACCGCTGCCGATCAGCCCGGCCTCGCCGCCCGCACCGCCGGCCTGGCCGGCCGCACCCGACCCGCCGTCGCCGCCGTTGCCCAACAAGATCCCGCCGGCTCCGCCGCTTTGGCCGGTCCCCGGCGCCCCGTCGGCGCCGTTGCCGATCAGCGGGCGACCCACTAACGCTTCGGTGGGCGCGTTGATCACGTTGAGCACCTGCTGAAGGGGCGAAGCGTTGGCCGCCTCGGCGGCCGTATATGCGCCCGCACTCGAGTTGAGGATCCGCACAAACTGGTCGTGAAACGCTGCCATCTGAGCGCTCAGACCCTGATAGGCCCGGGCATGCGCGGAAAAGAGCGATGCCACCGCGTGCGACACCTCATCGGCACCCGCGGCCAACAGTGCGGTGGTCGGCGCCGCCGCCGCATTTGCCTCGCTCAGCGCCGAACCGATGCCCGCCACATCAGCCGCTGCCGCCGCCAGCGCTTCCGGGGTAGCCAACACGAACGACATCACCATCGATCCCCTTTGTTCGAGCGGATTTCGTCACCGAGCGGACGTTCGGCCCACCAACCACTGTCACCTCACTATGTCCGAGGGGCCCTCGGCCAAATGGCGGATTTGGGAGATGAAATTTCCTCCCCCTAGTGGGGGAGGACGTCGCGGCTGCGAATTCCACTTCCGCGGGTGTACCGCTTCGGGGCGCACCCCGCTACGCACCGTCGTGTGATGCACCCAATAGACCGGCGCCCATGGTGATGGCCGTCACCGTCGAATTTGTTCTCAAGGACCAATTTTGAGCCGCTAATCGGCCCGCAAGCTGCTCATTCGCCGAAACGTGCTGGCTAGCCCCCCGGGGTGCCTCTAGAATTGTCCTATCGTCCGGCGTAGCTGGACCGGGGTTTAGGGCCGTAATCGCGCCGGAGACCCCACTGACGTTGAGTTGTTAGCGGTCGTAACGAACGGTTTCCGCGCACAAACGCACAGGAGCACACGCAAATGGATTCCATGTCACACGATCCGGCCGCCGGCGACATCGGTTCACAATTGGTCGAAATTGGCGCCCGCGGCCTCGACTCCGGCGCCGCCGCAGCGATGACGGTGACCGGGCTGATACCTGCGGGCGGCGAAGAGGTCTCGGCGCAGGCGGCGATGGCGTTCGCGGCGGAGGCCACCTCCATGCTGGCGTCCAACACTGCTGCTCAGGAAGAGCTGATGCGCACGGGCGCGGCGCTGACGGACATCGCGCGCATCTACAACCAGACCGACGGGGACGCCGCCGGCGCCTTGACGTTGGGTGCCGCTGCGATGTCCCGCCACCCGCTGGCGGGTGGTTCGGGCGCAAGCGTTGGCGCGGGATTGGCGCGCGCCGAGGTGCTGCCCGGTGCGGCCGGCACGGCCGCCCGCACGCCGCTGATGGCCGGACTGATCGAAGCCCCCTCTTCGCCGATGGCACAGGCCGCCGCCAACGCCGGATCATCGGCGGCAAGCGGCGCCGCCCCGCTGGGCTCGATGGGTCAAGGTGCTGCCGGCGGCGGGTCATCCAAGGCCGGGTTGGCGTCGAGCACAACACCCGCCCAGGATGAGGACGATGACCAGCGCGCGGGCCGGGAAGACCAGCAGCCTGGTGAGCGCGTCTTGTAAACAAGTCGCCCATTTCTCACATCACCGCTTCGCCGAAGCGCGTAGCCACCACCGGGCCGGTCTCTTAGGCTTGCGGGGTCACCTGAGCAGCAAGCGAAAGAGAGGCTGTAGTGACCGAGCCCGAGATGGCCACAATCTTGCGGAACCTGAAAGTCCCGGAGCGAATGACCGGTAGCCAGGCACTCCGCGACTTTTTGCTCATCCACATCGACGACCAAGAGTCGCTGGCGAACAACCCGGAACGACTCAAGCAGTTAAACGGGCTCCTCATCCTCTCGCACCTGGAGGTTGTCAACGCTCTTGGGGCGTTGGAATCGGCAGCCGCTGAGCGGCACGTCGAGCAGTTTCGGCGAGAGATCAACAAGAAGTACCGCAAGCGCAGATGGTTCTGAAGCGGCGAATGCATCCACGGCGTCGTACCGTGTGGTGTGCGGTGGATCGTTGACGGTATGAACGTGATCGGGACTCGCCCGGACGGATGGTGGAAGGACCGCCACGGCGCGATGGTCATGCTGGTGGACCGGCTGGACCGGTGGGCCTCGGAGCACGGCTGCGACGTGACGGTGGTGTTCGAACGGCCGCCGTCAACCACTATCCGCGCCGCGGTGATCGCGGTGGCGCATGCGCCCGCGGCGGCCGCCAACTCGGCCGACGACGAGATCGTCCGGTTGGTGCGAGCCGACGCCCGGCCACACGAAATTCGTGTCGTGACATCGGACAAGGCGTTGACCGACCGGGTCCGGAGCATAGGTGCATCCGTCTATCGGGCGGAAGGCTTCCGCGACCTCATCGATCCGCGCGCCGCGAAACCCACGGGCCGTGGTGAAGCGAAGTGATCGACTCATTGCCGGTGGCTCCTGACAGCCTTCGGCAGGGGCCGGCGCTTGGCTACTGCGGCGGCATGGCGGGCGGGGGATACACGCCGCGCAGGATCCACGGGAGCCAGCTGATGCCGTATTCGAGCTCGTCGCTCGCGTCGTAGTCGGGGCTGGGATCGATCGGGACGTTCTCCTGCAGGGCCACCGGAGACGGCGGCCCGGTCTGCGCTCCCCTCGGTGGTGTCTGCGGAGCTCGATCGGGTTGGCCGTAAACGGCCACCACGACGGTGCGGTCCGGGGCGTTCTCCGACCACACCCCGATGTGGCTGTTGGCGCAATTGGACATGATCGCGAAATACGCGGGGTTGTAATACCACTGGTTGATCAGCTCGATGCCGCTGATCGCGATGGCGGGATTGATCGCCACGGTTTCGGCCGCCTTGCCATGGAAGCCGGCGGCATTCGCGCGGTCTTGCGGCGTGGACCCGTCAGAACCGATGTCGTCGTTGAGGTTTCGGTTGTTCAGCATATCGAGGGTGTGCCATTGGGCGGCCAGTTGCAATCGCGGGTCGATCTTGATGTCGTTGGTGCAGCCGGCCTGATGTTGAAGGGTGTAGACATTGGCGACCACACCGTCGTTGAGCCGCTTGTTGTCGGCCTGCGCGGCGGGTGCACCCAACGCGGGGCCGGCGGTCAGGGCGAACAACGCGGGCAGGGCCAGCAGTCGGTGCCGCATGTCAATCTCCTTTGGCTACCGAGCGTCGCAACTGCCAGATCAGCGCGGGGCACAGTTCGTTGACCGCCTGGCCGAGCAGATAGGAGGCCTGGTATTCGTCGGCGGTGTTGAAGTCGGCCTTGATGTCGCCGATGAGCCGTGCATAGGTGCGGCCCGCAGTTACCTTGTCGCAGAGGCCATGTCCGTAGCTCAAGGCGGCGTCGGCGCTGGCGAAGTTGTAGCCGGGACGCACCGTGACGTTGACCAGATAGGCCACCTCATCGGCGCGCGCACTCGGTGTCGCCGCCGCCGTCGCGACACCGAATAACAGCGCACCCGCCAGCACCCGCTGCATTGTCGGCTCACACCGGGTCGAATTGCGACATCAGCCAACGCCCGTCGACCTTGTCGAGGGTGACCCGGACGCTGGATGCGGTGTTGGTCGGCTCGTCCTGCCCGACGACGATGGTCTGGTTCACGAACAGCAGCACGACGGCATGGTTGGTCGAAGCCGAAACCGACGCCGCGCCTGGGACAGTGGCCACCGCCGAGATCTGCTTCTGTTTTGCTCCGGGGATCACCACGTCACGGGTCAGCTGGGTGTAGGCGTTCAGGAACGCACCGGTCAACCTGCCCCGCGCGGCCTCGAGATCGTTTTGCACGGTGTCGGGCCGGTAGGACAGCAGCGCGATGGTGCCTTCGCTGGCGGCCTGCACGGATTCCGCGCGGGCAACCGCGGCGGCGCGCGCGAAGGTGTCCTGCCATTTCAAATAGCCCGCGGCGGATGCCAACAGCAACGCCAGCCCGGGCAGCAGCGTGTAGGCGATCACCCGCGGCCAGCGGATGCGACGCGGCTCGCCGCCAGCGCGCCTCATGGCACGAATCCGACGTCAGAAATCTTGGCCCGATCGCCGACCTTCTGGACGGTGATACGCATTCGCCACACCCGCGGAACCGGGTCTGCTTCACCGGCGTTCGTGGTCTGCACCGACACCGCCACCAACGCCTGGGCCGTGTCGGCGGTCTGCGCCTGAAGCCCGGCCTCGGTAATGGTGCCGACGGTGGTGGCCTGAGCTTGCTGGAGCACTTCGATGAATGGCTGTGAGCGCCTGACGAAGTCGTTGTAGAACTCGCCTGTCGCGCTGTCCAGAATGCGGCGCACATCGGCGTCGGCATGCCGCCAGTCGATGGTCGTCAGGTTCAGCGCGCCCTGCCGGGCCACTTGCAGAAATTGACTACGCTGGGCCTGCTCCTGCTGCGACTGGTGAATGCGAAATCCCAGCCAGCCCAACAGCATCGCCAATGCCACGGCGGAGGCCACGCCGAACAGCATCGCGCGCCGCGGCGCCGACATATCCTCCGTCAGCTGCCCGGCGGCAGCAGCATCGTTTGCCATGTCTTGTCCTTCGGTGCGGTGTGAGCCAGGTCGGATTGGGTGTACTGATGGCCGTCCGGCCCGGTGTAGGTGCCGGTGGCCGGGTCGTACTGCGCGGCGGCCATGGGCGGCAACTGCGGGATGCCCTGGCCGGACAGGGTGGCATTGGGGTCGCCTTTCCAGTTGAAGCCGTCGCCCAGTGGCACGTACTGCTCGTCGCTCTCGCACAACTTCACGGTCGGTGCCCGCTTGCCGGGCACGGTTTCACACGGGATGTTGCGGGCGCCACGGACGTTGAGCGGCGAGTCCTGCGGCACCCGGCAGTACAGGTCGCCGGCCGGGCGGTCCGGGTAGTCCTCGAACGTGGGGATGCGCTGTTGCTGGGCCGGCAGGAACCCGGTGGTGCACGGCGGCGGCAGGTTGAGGTTGAGGTTGAAGCTCAGATACTGACCCCGGTAGTCCTGCTTGGTGTTCAGGTTCGCAAGGATCCCGGCCTGTTCGGCGCCGATGGCCATGGGGAACACCACCAGCAGCTGTTCGATGTCGTTCTGGTAGGTGAGCGCGACCTGGCCGACGCTGACCAGGTTGGCCAGCAGGATGGGCAAGGTGGGCTGCACCCGTTCGATCAGTTGACGCATCTCCCCCAATGCCGGACCGCTGCGGTCGATGACCGCGCCGACGGCGGCGTCGTGCGTCTGCAATTCCGCGGTGACCGCGGCCAGGTGCGAGGCCCACCCGGCGATCGCGTCCGACGTGTGGGTCTGCGAATCGAGCACCGGCTGCGCCTGGTCGATCAGCGCCAGCAGCGGGTCGAGGTTCGTGCGCGCATCGATCGCCAGGTCCGACGATCCCGTGATCAGCCGGGAAAGTTCCGGGCCGAGCCCGCCCACCGCGGTATACGACTCGTCGATCACGGTTTTCAGGTTGTCGTGCGGTATCGCCTGTAGTGCGGTGTTGGCCGCGCCGAGTAGGACATTGATGTCCGGCGGCACCGAGGTGTCGGCCAGCGCGATGACGTCGCCGTCTTTCAGCGGCGGCGAGGTGGCGTCGCGGGGCAACAACTCGACGTACGATTCGCCGATCGCCGTGTGGCTGTGCACCTCGGCTTTGAGGTCGGACGGGATGTCGATGCCCGATTTCAAAGAAAGGACGGCCAGCACTCCGCCGTCGGTCAGCCGCACCGATTCCACCCGGCCGACCTCGAAGCCGCGGTAGGTGACGTTGCCGGAGCCATAGAGCCCACCGGACTCGGGCAGCTCCATCGTCACCGTGTAGCGGCCGACGCCGAACAGCATCGCCGGCAGTTTGACGAAGTGCAGAAACGTGACGGCCAGTACGCCAACCGCGATCACGGCGAAAATGGCCAGCTGCACGATGACTCGTCGTGGTAGATGCAGCATCAGGGCCCCTGGTCCCAGTGGTAGGCGGCGGTCAGCGGATTGCCGGGGGTGCCCCGGTAGCCCGCGGTGCACGGGCTGGGAAATTGGCCGATCGTGCGACCCCACTGCAGCTCGAGCTGGGTCAGGTGACACTCCCACCGGGTGCCGGTAAACAGGCCCTGGTCGATACGGCTAAGGGTGAGGTCGACGATCGCGGTCAGGTTGGCGTAGTCGCCGCGCTGGAAATTCTCGAATGTCTCATTTGGAAAGGGGAAGGTGGCCAGTAGCGACAGCGACCGGGTCAGGGCGGGACCGGCGTTGGCGAGTGACTCCAAAACGGGCCCGATGTGCCTTAATTCGTTGACGAGGTTGGCCTTGGTCTTGTTGACCGAGTCGACGGTCAGCGCGCTGAACTTGCTCAACTGGTCGGCCGCCTCGACGAGCTTGTCTCGTTCGTTGTTGAGCACCGCGAGCGCGTCGGGGATGGTCGTCAGGGCCCGATCCAGGACCGGTTGCTGGGTGGCGAACTTACCGACCAGCCGGTTCAGGCTTTCGGTGGCCGCGATGATGTCATCGGACTGGTCGTTGAGGTGTGCGGAGAACTTGTCCAGCTGACCGATCAGGCTGCGCAGGTCTTGTTCGCGCCCGCGAAAGGCGGTGCTCAATGCCTCGGTGATGTCCTGTATCTGGCCGAGCCCGCCGCCGTTGAGCACCAACGACAGCGCCGCCAGCGTCTGCTCGGTGCTCGGGTAGGCGCCGCCGCGCGACAGCGGAATGGTGGAGCCCCCGCGCAACTTGCCTTGCGGCGCTTCGTCTTTCGGTATGCCCAGTTCGATGTGGTAGGAACCCAGCAGGCTGGTCGTGCCGATCTTGGCCGTTGCGTTGGCGGGCAGGTTGACGTCGCCATCCAGCCGCATGGTCACCAACGCGTGCCACCCCTGGCGCTCGATTTTGGTCACATGGCCGACCGTCACGTCGGCAACGCGCACCCGCGAGTTCGGCTGAATGTTGTTGACATCGGGCATCTGTGCCTGGATCAGGTAGGACCCCGGGCCGTCGCCCTGTGTGCCGGGCAGCGGCAGCGAATTCAGTCCGCGCCAGCCGCAGCCGGATACACCGATCACCGCCAGGATCAGCGTCAGGATCAGACTGACTCTCATGAGTGACCTTCCGGCGGCGTCATCATGCCGCGCAGGCCAGCCGCGGGATCGGTGGCTTGCGGAACGTCATCGGGCCGCATCCAGTCCTCGCTGTAGGTGACCTCGTTGGGCCTCGCCTGCGCACCGACGAAGAGGTTCTCCCCCAGTGGCGGAAAGTTGTATTGGCGGTTCTTCACGATCGGCGCCAGGTACTGCACGCAGAGTTTCGCCGCTTGCTCGCCCCCCAATCGGGAGGCGGCCTGAATCGCGCCGCACAGGAAGGCGATCGGGTTGGCCATGTTGGTGCCCGCCAGCGCGCCGGTCAGCGAACCGTTGGCCGGTTCGAAGATGTTGTTGAAGTTCTGCAAGACCGTCGGGCTGATGTGCAGGGTCTGCTTGATGTCGTCGAGGCTGTCGACCAGCGCCTTGGAGATCGACGCGAGCTTGTCCGATGTCGTGCCGATCGCCTCACGGTTCTCGGCGGCGAAGCCCTGCACGTCGGCAACGACCGCGTTGAGGTCCTCGACCGCCGCAGCGATCTTGTTCGGGTCGTCGGCCAGCAGTGACGACACCGCGGCCAGGTTGTGGTTCAGCTGTTCGAGCAGATCCGCGCTGTCGTGCAGCGCCGTCACCAGCGTCGACAGATTTTTTAGGGTGGTAAAGATGTCTTTGCTGTGGTCGCCCAGCGCCGAAACCGCCTGCGACAGTTTGACGATGGTGTCGCGAATCGTGGAGCCTTGCCCGCGCAGGTTGTCGGCGGCGGTGTTGATGAGGGCACCCAGCGTGCTGACACCGCCCGGCTGGGAGGGCTTCAGCAGTTCGGTGAGCCGCTGAAGCTGCGCCCGCAAGTCGTCCCACTCGACCGGCACCACGGTGCGGTCCTGGCCGATGACCGCGCCGTCGGCCATGATGGGCCCGCTCGTATACGGCGGCGTCAGCTGGATCGCCCGGCCCGTTACCAGTTGCGGCGACAGGATCGCCGCGGTGGCATCGGCGGGGACCTTGTGCTTGCGATCGAACCAGAACGAAATCTTGGATCGCAGCGGTTGCGGTTCGATTTTGAGGATCTTGCCCACCGGCACTCCCCGGATGAGCACGTCGTCTCCGGCAAACACACCGTTGCTGTTCTCGAAGTAGGCAACGACGACGGTGCGGCCAACGCTCCCGGCGGTTCGCATGGCGACGATCACGCCCGCGACGAGCACCAAGGCAAGGGAGGTCGCCAACACGGAGCGGGCACGTCTGAGTTTCGCTGTCACGGTTGGCCTTCGGGTTGCTGGGCGGGCGGCCCGGGCGGTGGACCGCCGGGCGGTGGGGCGGGCGGCTGCTGCCGGTAGGGATAGCGCGGATCGCCGGGATTGCCGGTGATCGCATCGGGCAGCGTCAACCGCGGCTCGCCGCCCTGGCCTGTCCGCGGGTACGGGACCGGCAACGGCGGTGTCCCGGGTTGACCGGTTGGCGGGTCGGTCAGTTGCGACGGGAGCAGGGTGGCCGGGTCCAGCCCCAGGTCGGAGAACGCCGCACTGATGAACGGTTGCACGAACTGGCCGGGCAGCAGGTTCGCCACGTACGCCTTGAAAAAGGGGCCGGACGACAGAGATTCGCCCAGCGACATGACGTACGTGTTGATCAGCGGGATGGCCTGCTGCACACGGTCCTTGCGGTTTTCGACGATCGCCAGCACCCCGTTGAGCTTGTCCAGCGCCGGCCGCAGCTGTTGCCGATTCTCGCCGATGAAGCCCTGAAGCTGCCGTGACACCGCCGAGATGTTCGCCCAGATCTGATCCAAGGCGGCGCTTTGGGTGCGCAGCTGCGCCAAGAGCGCGGTGGTGTCACGCACCAGGTCGACGATCTGGTCGGTGCGCTTGGCCAGCACGCCAGTCGCTTTCGCGGCGTTGTCCAGCAGGCCGCGCAGTTGGGCGTCACGCTCGTCGAGTGTTTCCGCGAGCCGGGCCACCCCCTCGATCGCGTTCCGGAAATCCGCCGGTGTATCGGCAAAGGTTTGCGCCAGGGTGCCCAGCGATTCGGACAGGCGGTCGGTGTTCAATCCGCTGATGGTGGTGGCCAGGTCGCCGAGTGCGTCGGGCAGCTGATAGGGCGACCTGGTTCGCTCGATCGGGATGGGACCCTCGAGCTGGCCCTCGCCCCGGGGTGTGACGTCGAGGAACTTGCTGCCCAACAGGCCCTTGGTCTTGATCGCCACCTCGGTGCGGTTGCCGAGCCGAATGGTGTTGTCCACCTTGAACTTGACCAGCACGCCGCGCCCTTCGAGTTCGATGCTGGACACCTTTCCCACCGGGTAGCCGGAGACTTCGACCGTGTTGTCGGTCCGCAGTCCGCCGGCGTCGGCGAAATAGGCTGAGACGCCTTTGCCCTGATCGACAAAGGGGAGTCGCTGGTACTGCAGGGCGCCCAGCACGCCTGCGGCCATCGTCACGATGCCGGCGGCGCCGACGGCCAGCCGATTGCGTTCGGCGAAGGACTTCATTTCGGCGCGCACCGGCCCGTGGCCTGACCGGCCACCTTGACGTACACGGGCTGGCCACCCTTGCCGTTGACCTTGAGCACGACGTCGCACAGGTAGAAGGCGAAGAAGTCACCGTACATGCCCTGGCGGACCAGCGCCTGGTATTTGTCCGGCAGCGTGTTGAGCAGATTGTCGAGGTAGTCGTGGTCGGCCAGCGCGATGCTTGCGACCCGGTCGGTTTCGCGAACCACGGTCGACAACGGCATCCGGGCTTGCGCCAGTAGGTCGGCGACCGAGCCGGCGGCGGCGTCAGTGAAGGCCACCGCGTTGGCGATGTCGGTCTTGCGTTCGGCGAGCCCGTGCACCAACTGCGACAGCGATGTCACCGATTGGTCCAGCCGGTCGCTTTGGCCCCCGAGCGAACCCAGCACCACGTTGAGGTTGTCGATCACCTGCCCGATGAGCTGATCTCGGTCCGCCAACGTGTTGGTCAGCACCGCGGCCTGATCCAGGAATGACGCGATGGTGGGGCCTTGTCCCTGAAACGCCTGCAGCAGCTGTTCGCTCAGCGCGTTGACCTGGTCGGGGTTCAGCGCACGAAACAGCGGCTTGAAGCCGCCGATCAGGGCGTCTAGGTCCAGCGCCGGTTTGGTGCGGGCCAGCGGAATCGTTTGGCCGGGGCTAAGTATGGTGAGCCCGCCGGCCCCTTCCTCCAGCGCCAGGTAGCGGTCGCCGAACAGGTTGTCGTAGCGGATCACCGCCCGGGTTCCCTGCGTGAGGGTGACCGAGTTGTCGGCGGTGAACTCGACGCGCACCGTCGCGTCCGGGTTGATCGAGATCTTCTTGACCTTGCCGACCTCGACGCCGGCGATGCGAACCAGCTTGCCCTCCCGCAAATTCGATACGTTGGTGAACTCGGCGTAGTAGGTCTTGCCGTCGCCGAACCGCACCTCCCCGAAGACGGCAACCAGCAGGAATGCGGTCAGCGCGCAAACCGCGAGGAAGACGCCGAGGCGCACTACGACGCCCATCAGGTTTTCCCTCATGGCTGCCCCCCCGGTTCTGGGCCGGGCACCGGTACTGCGGGGTTCGGCCCGACTGCCGGCCCGGGGATGCACTGGCGGATAGACGGCGGCTGGGGCACGGCACGGGTCACCGGGAAGTAGTCAGCCCAGCAGGGATGCCCGAGGCCGGGGTTGGGCCGGATGTCGAGCCCGGTTCCCCACCCGGTGTTGGTGACGAGCTGGCGCACCGGGAAGTTCTTGGTGGCGTCCGGCAGTGATCCACACCCCGGCCGTCCGCCGGGACCGCCCCTGGCGGCGACGCGTGGCAGGTTGTCGGGATAGGCATACGGGTCGTTGCCCAGCAGCAGCGCGACGTCGAGTTGCAGCGTCCGGCCGTCGGCACCGCCCCATGCCGAATAGCCGCCGTTGTCGAGATACCACTTGGCGCCCTGCAGGAAGCAGGTGTACTCGGAGTGGTATTTGAAGAGCAGGTTCGTGGTGGGCTCGAGGATGTTGACCGATGCGGCGAGATTGTCCCTGTTGCGACCGAGCAGGTTGGTGCCGG
Source organism: Mycobacterium lacus (assembly GCF_010731535.1). NCBI lineage: Bacteria > Bacillati > Actinomycetota > Actinomycetes > Mycobacteriales > Mycobacteriaceae > Mycobacterium > Mycobacterium lacus. Next base: position 2,055,572 of record NZ_AP022581.1, on the reverse strand, counting down.
TGTTTGACAGGCCAATCACGTTGAGCAGCAAGGCATCCAGCGCTGCCGAATGATTCACGACGGTGGTGCCGGTGGTGCTGGCGGCGTTCAGGATGGTCAGGATGTCCTGGGCGGCAGCGCTATAGGTGTCGGTGAAGTTCTTGACGGATCGCCAGTTTCGGCGGATGGTCTCGCTGCGCGCGTTGAGTGCTTGCAATACCTGGTTGAGGTCGGTGGTGGCTTGGCCTAGCCGTTGGCCTTTCCCGCGTACGGCGTCGGCCACCGCGGTCAGCACGGCGTTGAGCTTGAGCGGATCGATCATGTTGAGCAGGCCGACGAGGTTTTCGAACACGGTGTTGATCTCCGTGCTGACGTTGCGCGAATGCAATACGGCGCCGGCGGAAAGCCGAGCGCGACTTGGGTTCTCCGGCATCACCAGGTCGACGAACTTGGCGCCGAACGCGGTGGTGGCGCTGATCTGTGCCTCGACATTGGCGGGGATATGCCGGATCTGGTCGGGGTCGATCTCGAGGTTGAGGCTGGTCCCGTTCGTGCGGTCGCCGATCCGGCTGACCCGGCCGACCTGTACGCCGCGCATCATGACCTTGGCGCCGGCATCCATCACCAGTCCGGAGCGGTCGGCCGTCAGCGTCACTGGGACATGGGACCGGAGGCTGCCGTTGAAGGACACGGCCGTCACCAGAACAATCACACCGGTCGCCGCGAGCAGGATCAGCGTCCACCACGCGTCGTGCAGACGGTGGCGACTTGGCTTGCGTCTCATGGCATTAGCTCGCCAGGTGGAAGTTCGGGGACTGGCCATAGATTGCGAGGGTCATGATGACTATCGCGATCGACGCGACCACCATCGAGGCACGCACGGCCCGGCCGACGGCCTCGCCTACCCCGGCCGGCCCGCCGTGCGCGGTGTATCCGTAGTAGGTGCACACCAGCATGATCATCAGAGCCACCACGACGACCTCGAACGACGACCAGAGCACGTCGGTCGGGCGCAGGAACGTGTTGAAGTAGTGGTCGTACACCCCGGAGCCCTGGCCATAGACGGCCGTGGTGCCGAGGCGGGCGGCCAGATAGGCGGTCATGAGCCCGACGCAGAACAGCGGTACGGCCACGACCACTCCCGCCAGCACTCGGGTGCTGGCCAGGTAGCTGACGCTGCGGATTCCGATCACCTCGAGCGCGTCGATTTCCTCGTTGATCCGCATCGCCCCCAGCTGCGCGGTGGCGCCCGCTCCGACGGTGGCCGCCAGCGCGACCATCACCGTCCCCGGCTGAATTTCGCGGGTGTTGAAGAAGGCGGACGCGAAGCCGGTTAACGCCTCTACGCCCACGGAGGCGAACTGGTTGTAGCCCTGCACCGCCACGATGGCGCCGGTGGTCATCGCCAGGAACCCGACGATGACGACGGTTCCGCCGATGACGGCCAGGACCCCGGTCCCCAAACCCATTTGGGCGATCACCCGCAGCAGCTCGCTGCGGTAGTGCATGACGGCATCGGGAATCCCAGCCATGGCGGTGATGTAGAACCGCATCTGCGATCCCAACCGATTCCATTCGCCCACAAGGGTTTTTGTCATCGTCATGGGTTCACCTCAGGACACCATGAACGGCATGCCGACGGCGGTGACGATGATGTTGATGACGAACAAGACGATGAAGGCGAACACCACGGTTTCGTTCACCGCTCTGCCGACGCCGGCCGGGCCACCGCCGACCGACATGCCCTTGTAGCAGGCGATCAGTCCGGCCATCAGCCCGAATAAGGTCGCCTTGATCATCGAGATGACGACGTCGACCGTGTGGGTCAGCGTGGTCAGACCCGTCACCCACGCACCCGCCGAGACATGCATGAGAAACACGGAACACAAGAACGCGCCGATGAGACCGGTCGCCGTCACCACCGAACTCAGGGCCAGCGAGACCGTTGTGGCCGCCAGCACCCGGGGAACGGCCAGCGCTTGGATCGGGTTGATGCCCATGACCCGTAGCGCGTCGAGTTCCTCACGAATGGTTCGCGCGCCCAGGTCCGCGCACATGGCGGTGGCGCCCGCGCCCGCGACCACCAAGACCGTGACTATTGGGGCGCTTTGGTCCACGGTGAAGATCGCGCAACCGGTGCCGGAAAAATCCGCGGCACCGATGTCGGTCAGCAGGACGTTGAAGAGGAACCCCGAAATCACCGCCCACGGGATCGTCATCAACACCCCTGGCAGCGTCGACACCCGCGCCACGAACCAGCACTGAAACAGGTATTCGCGCCACGCGAAAGGTGGCCGGAACATCGACACGAAGGTGTCCAGTGTCATCGCGAAGAAGTCGCCCATCGCGCCTACCGGCCTCGTGACTGGATGAGCCGCTTGGTCGACCGCGATCACCATGTCGCCGCGCACCCCCGGACAGGTCGAACTGGACGAGTGACACCGCCGAGGGTACGCGACCCAACACCCATATGTCCATAGCCGGTACGCAATATATTCAGGACTAAATCTGTAAACATCCAAGCAAAACCCCAGTTATGCCCAGTGATGTATATTGCTAGTACTGCTTGGTAAGGGGTCTAGTGTCGCCCCGCGGGTGCGCCCGACGGACACAACTTGATCGCTCTGTGCATGCGACAAATCGTGCGGAGGCAGCGTCGGCGCACGTGCGGCTGGCCAGCGTGCCCGAATTCGCCTGAGGCCAGGCGTACGCACCACTACCGAGCCCGATGTTGCAGGCGTGCCGAACGGGCGAGCCATGAATCCGCCAAATATGTCTATGAGTGATATGCCAGACTAGTGACATCTGACCCACAAATACCCATGTCGTAGCGCATGTATCATGCCTGATGTATTTTATGGGTCCGAGAGAAGGCGATACCCCTTAAGGAGCTGTTCGCATGACCGATACCAGGGAAGCCAGCGAGAAGGTCGTCCGCGACTTTCTCGGCTCCTGGCAGGGACGCAGCCTCGAAACCATCTGTAGCGCCTTCGCCGACGACGCGGTCTACCACAACGTGCCCGTCGAGCCGATCGAGGGCATTGCCGGCATCCGCTCGATTTTCCAGTCTTTTCTGGACGCGTTCTGCGACGCCAAGCTCGATATCGTCACACTGGCAGCCGAGCCCGGCCGGGTGCTCGTCGAACGAGTCGACTACTTCACCATGAATGACGGCCGCAAAGTCGTGCTTCCCGTGGCCGGCGTGTTTGAGGTGAACAATGGCAAGATCACTCGCTTCAGCGACTACTTTGACCTTGCGGACTTCGAGCGGCAGAGCGGGATGAAGCTATAGGGGGGGTCGAGTCGATGGAAACCGTCGCCCAACCCGTTAGGCGCCGGCCAAAGGACCGGAAGCAACAAATTCTCGAGCAGGCCGTCAGGCTCTTTATCGACCGCGGCTTCCATTCGGTCAAGTTGGAGGACATCGCCGAGGCAGCGGGAGTGACCGCGCGCGCGCTGTATCGGCACTACGACAACAAGCAGGCGTTGCTCGCCGAGTCGATCCGGACCCGCCAGGAGCAGTACCAGAGCGCGCGTCGGCTCACCGATGGCCAGGCGGAGCCGACACTTCGGCCGCTGAGCGCCGATCTGCCGGACCTGATCGCAGCGGCCGTCGCATCCCGGTCCTTGACGGTGTTGTGGCAGCGCGAGGCTCGTTACCTCAACGAAGCCGACCGCGCGGAGGTCCGGCACCGCATACAAGCGATCGTGGCCGGCATCCGCGCCAGCGTCCTGTTGGAGGTGCCTGACCTGAGCCCGCCGCACTCGGAGCTGCGCGCGTGGGCGGTGTCCTGCACGCTCACCAGCCTGGGCAGGCACAATCTGACCCTTCCGGCCGACGAACTCAACGACTGCCTGTACCAAGCGTGCATGGCGGCGGCGACGACGCCTCCCGTGTGCGAGCTGACGCCCCTTCCGAACGTCGCTGCGGCGCCGGACGGGGAAGGTGTGCTGTTCTCTCGCTACGAAACCCTGCTGGCCGCGGGCGCGCGACTGTTCCGCGCGCAGGGTTACCCGGCCGTCAGCACCAGCGAGATTGGAAAGGGGGCCGGAATCGCGGGTCCCGGGCTGTACCGCTCGTTCCCTTCCAAGCAAGCCATCCTGGATGCGCTGGTTCGGCGCCTCGACGAGTGGCGCAGTCTCGAGTGCATCCGCGTGCTACGCGCGAATCAGCAAGCGGCGCAGCGTCTCCGGGGACTTGTCGAAGGTTATGTACGCGTCAGTCTGGACGATCCGGATCTGGTGGCCGTGTGCGTTACCGAACTCTCGCACGCTTCCGGCGAGGCGCGCGACGGTTACATCAGGAATCAGACCGACCGCGAGAACGTGTGGATCGAGCTGATCCGCGCGCTGGTCCCCCAGACGACCGTCGCACGGGCGCGACTGCTCGTCGCGTCGGCGATCAGCTTCATCGAAGACGTCGCGCGCACATGGCATCTCACCCGCTATGCCGGCGTAGCGGACGAGATTACCGCCCTGGCGATGGCGATCCTGACCAGCGCGGCTTGAAAGTATCCACGACTCGGTGGCGCGCCCAGAACGGCGGCCTCGGCCCCAAGCACTACGGCTTGCTCGACCTCATGCCTGCCGGCGATGCCGACCAGGCGGCAACGTCTTCGTGGTGCGACGTCAATCGGGTTGGTCGTCATCGTCGGGTTCGCACAGGATTTTCTCGGGGTGGTGGTACCGATTAATTCGCGGTTGCCCGTGGTCTAGATGGGCCGACGGTAGCCACTCGACCTCGCCGTGGCTGTTGGTGCGGGTTTTCCAGCCTTTTTCGACAAGGCGGTTGTGCGGGCCGCAGGCCAGTGTGAGGTCGTTGATGTCGGTGCGCCCGGTGGCCGCCCACGCCGTCACATGATGCACCTCACTGTGGTAGGCCGGGGCATCGCAACCCGGCTTTGTGCACCCACGATCCTTTGCGTAGAGCATGATTCGCTGTGCCGGGGACGCTAGCCGCTTGGCGTGATACAGCGCCAGGGGTTTGCCACCATCGAAAAGCGCGAGGTAGTGGTGCGCGCTGCTCGCCATGCGAATCAGGTCCGACATCGGCACCCGGGAACCGCCCCCGGTCACACCCTTGCCGGCGGCGGCTTCCAGTTCCTTCAGCGTGGTGGTAACGACGATGGTGACGGGCAACCCCCGATGCTGCCCCAGCTCGCCGGAGGCCAACAGCCCGCGCAGCCCGGCCAAAAATCCATCATGATTGCGCTGGGCCTGGCTGCGGGTGTCCCGCTTGACCGCGTCCTCATCGGGTGTGTCATCCACGACCGGGGTTTCATCGTCGGGGTTGCAGGCCCCGGGTGCGGCCAGCTTGGCCAACACGGCCTCGATCGCGGCCCGCAACTCCGGGGTCACCAGGCCGCTCATGCGCGACATCCCATCGAATTCCTGCTTACCCAACGTGATGCCGCGCTTGCGGGCGCACTCCTCGTCGGAAAAGTTGCCGTCGGGATTGAGCCAGTCCATCAGCTGAGTGGCCAGCCCGCGCAGGTCGTGGGGGCGACGGGTGGTGGCCAGGTCGGCTAGCTGCGCTTCGGCGGCCTCGCGGATACCGAGGTCCACCGCGGCGGGCAAGTCCCTGAAGAAGGCACGGATCTCCTTGATGTGCCCATCGCCGATCTTGCCCTCGCGCTGGGCGGCCGCGGTCGCCGTCAACTGCGGTGGCAGCGGTTCGCCGGTCAGGGCGCGCCGCGGACCGAGGTCTTCGGCTTCGGCGATGCGGCGGCTGGCCTCAGCGGGGGTGATGCGCAGCCGGTCGGCCAATGCCGAGCGTAGCCGCCCGCCGAGTTCTTCTTCGCTGGCTTGTTCGGCGAGTTGGTTGATCACGGCGTGCTCGGGTGTGCGCAGTTGACGCTTCACCTGTTCGAGGGCTTCGAGCACTCCCAGCCGTTCCGGGGTCGTCAACACGTCGAACGTCAACTCACACACGCGTTTCGCTTCGCGACGGAACGCGCCGATGACCTCGACGATGTCCTCGCGAGTGCTCGAACTCATAGGCAGAATCCTACGAACCGCCACTGACAAGAACCGGCCGTCATGGTCGCGGAACGATCAGTGACGCAAAATATTTCGCTTACAGCGAAAGCAGCTGCCGCCATCGCGATTCCGGGCAGCGTGGAGCCGTTCTCTGCCTGGTGCGTCGAACAGGGTCGGGAGCCTGATTCCCCGGAGGCCCGCGCCGAGTATGCCGCGCACTTGACAGCGCAGGGCGACCACGACGTGATCGCCTGGCCGCCGGGCCGCAACCTGCAGTGCTGGTGCGGATCCGGGCGAAAGTACAAAAAGTGTTGTGCCGCAATGTCGTTCATCGACACGGAATCTGCGTCGTGAAGACGACCCGCTTGTAGGTGACGTTGCACGACGTCAAGCCGGCGCTCGCCCGGGTGATCACCACAGCGCGGCGATTGTCCCGCCGTCGGCAATCTGCGTGGTGCCGTTGATCATTGACGCATCATCGGACAACAGAAAGGCCACGATGCTGGCCATCTCTTCCGGTGCGGCCATGCGGCCCTGCAGGCGGGCGATCATCGCGCGCGCGCCGCCCTCGCCGAGCGCTTCGTCGAACATCGTCATCGCCGTCTGCTGCATCGGTGTGTCGACGAACGCGGGCAACAGCGCGTTGGCGCGAATGCCCGACGAGCGCAGCTCCGCTGCGGTGACGCGACCCAGGTGACTGATCCCGGCTTTGGACATGCCGTATGCCGCGCTGCCGGCCACCCCGATGTGGCCGGCCAACGACGACACGTTGACGATGGCTCCCCCGCCCCGCTCGATCATCTTCGGCGCGGCGTGTTTGGTGCACAGCCATGCGCCGCGCAGGTTGATCGCGATCACCCGATCGAAGTCTTCGACCGCCGTGTCGAGGAGCGAAGTCAGATGGACGACACCGGCATTGGCAACGAGCTTGTCGACGCCACCGAACGCGGTGACGCAGGCGTCGACCATGCCGATCACCTGCCGCTCGTCGCTGACATCGACCCGATGACCGATTGCGCCGGAACCGATTTTCAGTGCGGCCGCATCGGCCGCGGCGCCGTCGATGTCCGCACACAGCACGCTGCATCCCTCCGCGACGAGGCGCTCGGCCACCGCGAACCCGATGCCGGCTCCCGCCCCGGTCACGATCGCAGCCTTGCCGGCCAGGTCAGGATGCGTCATGGATTACCTCGCGAATGGCCCCGAACAGCACAAGACCAAATCCTGGCATGTCGTCGGACAATGTGAGCTCATACACCCCGAGATCACGCAGAATCCACGCCACGGTATCCGACACCGCATCCCCGGCTGCGCTGCGGGCGAACAGACCGCAGGCGCGTGGTCGTCCCGGTGGGCGTAGGTACAGGATGACGCCGCTGCCCTGGGCCGACATCCGCGTGAGCGCGCCGCGGAGTTCCCCGCCGCATCGGCACGCCTTCGAACCGAACACATCGCCGGTCAGGCATTCAACGTGGATGTGCACCGGCACAGGTATGCCGGCGTCCGGCGCACCCACGATCACGACCAAATGCTCGCCGCCGTCATGCGCGTCACGAAAGCCGATGACACGGGACTTGCCGGCCCACGTGGGCACGAGCGCCTCTGTGAGCCGGACCACCTGTGGTTCGGTGCGCCGCCGATACGCGACGAGTTCGTCGATCGAGACCACGGCCAGCGCGTGTTCGACGGCGAATTCGACTAACTCGGTGCCGCGGGCCATCCGTGCGGGATCGCGGTGGGAGACGATTTCAGACAGCGCCGCGGCACGTCGACGTCCGGCCAGGTAGGCCAGGTCGACAGCTGCCTCGGCGGGTCCCTGCCGGCCAAGCACACCGTGAGTCCGGGTCTGCAGCGGGACAACATGGCCCGGGCGAAGGAAGTCCGAAGCATCCGATCCGGGCGACGCGAGTGCGGCGATCGTCCTGGCGCGGTCGCCTGCCGAGATTCCGGTGCCTGTCCCGCGAAGGTCGACCGACACCCGGTGTGCATCGTCGCGGTGACACATGGGCGGAAGGTTCAGCCGTTCGCATTCGGAACCCGGCAACGCGACTCGGATATAGCCCGAGGTATGGCGGACGGTGAAAGCCAGCAGCCGCGGGGTCGCGGCCTCGGCCGCGAAGGCGAGATAGCCGTCGCGATCGGTGCCGTCGGTGAGGACGACGGGATGCCCTGCCGCGACCGCGGTGATCGCGCGGCGCACCCGCACATCGGTGGTTTTCATCGGCGCTCCACCGAAAGTCGGCGAAACCGGCTGCCGTGATAAACGAGTGGCGGTGTGTCGGGATCGGTTCCCAGCGCGCGGATTTCGAGCAGGGCGATGAGGTGATCGCCCGCCGGAACCTCGGCGCGCAGGCGGCAGTCCAACCAGGCGCTGGCTCCGTGAATGACCACTGCGCCGCTTGGCAGCTCCGCCCAGGCCACCTCGGCGAACCGGTCGCCGATCGTGCGCGACAGGCTCAGGCAGGTTTGGTGGTGGCCCTCGGCGAGCACGCTAAGGCCGAGACGTGGACTGAGTCGCAACCCGGGCCACGTTGTCGAGCCGTTCTGAATGCAGAGGGAAACCAAGGGCGGGGCAATCGAGACGGGGGCGAACGAGCTTGCCGCCATTCCGATCGGCTTGCCGTAAGCCATCGCACCCACCGCGATCACGCCGGACGGGAAACAGCCGAAGGCCCTTCGCAGTTGGGCTTCGTCAAGACGATCGGCGAGCAACGGATTCACTGACGCAGCCCGCCAAGGAAATCGAGCAGCAACCGGTTGGTCTGCTCGGGCGCTTCCTGCTGAATCCAGTGCCCGACATCGGCGATCATGTGGGTGCCGCGATAGTTCGGCATGACCTCGTGCGCGCGGTCGAGGGCCTCGGCGCCCCAGGTGGTGCCGACGTCGTACTGTCCGCCGATGAACATCGCCGGCGGGGTGAGGGGCTTGCCCTCCTGATCGGCCAGGTCGTGCCAGTCGTTGTCGATGTTGTGATAGAAGCTCAGTGGTCCGCCGAAGCCGGAACGCTCGAACTCGCCGGTGTAGAAATCGAGATCGGCCTCGGTGAACCACGCCGGCATCGTCTCCGGATAGATGAACGCGTCCTTGAGCCGTGCGCCCTGCGCCATGCAGAGCGGGCCGGCACGGATCACGTCGATCGGGTCCATCGATGCCAGGACGTCGGCGTCAATCCCTGCCTCGATGGCCGCCTTGGTCGCCGCGATCATCCCCTCACCGGAGACCGTGTACGTCAGCCCCAAGAGCCACGTCCGCACGTCTTCTTCGATCTCGGCGATGATGCCGTCCTGCGCGGAGAAATAGTCCTGGTACCACACCCGGCCCTCGCCGGCGAGCTCCACGTGGTAGTCGTTGGGCCGACGCTCGCCGAAGGGACTGCCGGGCAGGCCGATGACGCCGCGACCGGCGAACGGAACGCTGACCCCGACCACGCCGGCGCATCGGTCCGGATGCAGCCATGCGAAGGTCCAGGCGACCGGCGCGCCCCAGTCATGACCGACGACAATGGCTTTTTCCGCACCGTAGGCGTCGAGGACACCAACGACGTCGCCGACCAATTCCCTGATGCGGTAGGCCGATTGCACGCGGTACTTCGACGAGCGCCCGTACCCGCGCTGGTCGATGGCCACCACGTGGTAGCCCGCGGCGGCGAGCGCCGGGATCTGATGGCGCCACGAGTACCAGGATTCCGGAAACCCGTGCAGCAGCACCACCAAGGGTCCCGCGCCGTCCTGGACGGCATGGATCCGGGTGCCCCGACAGTTCAAGTTTCGATGGACCTGCGACATCTTCGCCTCACTCCTAAGCACCCACAAGTTGATCCACGGGGGTGGCTGGGACCGAACGGTTTTCGTAGTTGCGGGCGATCAGCGTCTTCTCCCCCGACAATCGGGTGCGCGCCCACTTCCCGATGACGCGGCTGGCGATCCCGGGCTTCATCAGCGCCGACGGTGGCTTGACGAGGTGGACGACGGCCAGAAACTCGCGGTAGGCGCCCAGATCGTCGTGCACCAGCTCCACCAGGCGGTCCATGTACCACGTCAGTACGCGGAAATAGAACGGGCGCTTCTTGTCGACGTCCTTCATCCAGTCGAAGCGCAGGTTCTGCTCCCGGATCACGAACCAGGCCGTGTCGGCCATCTTGGCGATCGACCGGTAGTACCGGCGCGGCAGATCGCGATGTCGGCCACCGTACTTGGCCAGCAACACCTGCATCTCCCGAACTTCCTTGAGCGCCAGGCTCATACCGAGCCCGGAGACCGGGTCGGCGCTGGTGTACGCGTCACCAACGGCCACCAGCGCGCGCGGCAGATTGCGCTTCTTCTCGTAGCGCAGACGAAGCATGTTGGGATAACGGAAGTTGTAGATCGGCGAGGCAGGCTCCAGCCCGTCGATATTCTCCCCGATCACCGGTGACGGCATGAGATCGGCGAATTCCCGGAACTCGCGGGCGGTACGCGGTGGTGAGTAGCAGTTGTACGCCACCAACGACGTGGACAGGATAGTGCGCGAGCTGTCGGTGTAGTACTGCGCGGCGTAGGTGTCCTCGAAGGGACGGTATGCATAGCAGATCACCATCACCTTGTCCTGCCATCGCCGCTCCGGTGGAACCCGGTGCTGCATCGTGGAGTAGAAGCAGTTGATGATGTCCTGCTCGACCTCGGGGGCCCCAATGCCGATGCGCTCCAAGAACTCCGGAACACGGGTGTTCTTGCCGGAGGCGTCCACGACGAACTCGGCGGGTACCACCTCGAGTTGGCCATCCTCGTGCTGGACGGCGACGCCGATGACGGAGTTGGCGGCGCGATCGAACACCAGGTCGGTGACCTCCGACTCGTAGCGGAAGTCGACCCGCGGTTCGTCGTCCAGCCGGCGGCGCACACACCATTCCAGCAGCGGACGCCCGGCGCAGACGATCTCGATGTCGCTGGTGCCGGGCTTCTTCCAGGTGCCACCCAGGCGAATCCGGTACTGGGCGGCCATGTCGACCCTGAACGCACCTTCGCGCACCATGTCGTCGACGATGCCGGGGAAGAAGCGCTCCAATTCGATCTGTCCGGCGGTCAGCAGGTGATGGAGGTGCCAGCCCTGGGCCGCGCCCGGCCTGCCCTCGCGGCGGCGATGCGGGCCGTCCTTCTCGAGCACGATGACCCGATCGAAGGTTTCGCTGCATACCTTGGCCGCGGCGATGCCCGCGATGCTGCCGCCGATCACCACCGCGGTGCCGCGGCCGCGGCGGCGCACTTCGGCGATGTCCACGCCCGCGGGATCGAGGTGGGCCGGCCTACGGCTCCGCGCCGCGCCACTGGCCACAAACTTCTCGTAGTACAGCCCGACACGATGGAAACCGTTGCCGTCCAGCCAGGTTCGGGCGGCTTCGACCATCGCGCCCGGGCCGCAGAGATAGACGTCGGCGTCGCCGCCGGCCAGCATCCGCTCCTCCAGCAGATCGGTGACCAGCCCCGTCCGCCCGTCCCAGTCGGCGTCCGGGCGCGCGACGATGACATGCAGTTCCAACCCGGGAACACGGCGCTTCAGCGCCTTCAGTTCGTCGAGCTTGCACAGGTCTTCGGCGGCCGTCACGCCGTAGAGCAGGTGGACCGGGTGGGCGGTATCGGCGCCCAGGCTCTGGGCCATCGCCAGGATCGCCGACAGACCCGTGCCGCCCGCGACCAGGATCACCGGCCGCACGACGGGGCGCAGGTAGAAGTTGCCCTTGCTGCACCGCAGCGCAATGTGGTCACCCGGCTTCGCGCGGTCGCGCAGGTAGTTCGACATCACGCCGTCCGGCAGCAGCCGGATGATGAACTCTAATTCGCTGCCCCCGTCGGGGGGATGCGCGTAGGAATAGTTACGCCATGCGTTCGTGCCGGGAACCTGCAACTGGGCGAACTGGCCCGCTTTGTAGTTCAGAGCGCCGGCCTTGGACGAGAAACCCGTCGACACGTCCACCCGCAGGATGGCGGTGCTGGGCGACACCAAGTCGACCGCGGTCACCACACCGTCGCCGGTGACCAGCAGTGCGGCGTTGTCGTCGGCGGGATACTGCAGTTCGATCCGGCAATCGGACTCCGCGAACGTCTGGCATGTGAGGATCTTTCGTGCCTCGCGCTCGACATCGGACAGTCCCTCGGTGCGCCCCATCTCGTAGCGGCCGGCGGTACAGGTGGCCACGCAGGTGCCGCAGATCCCGCTTTGGCATTCGTTGACGATCGCCACACCGTGTTCCTCGGCGGCATCGAGCAACGTCTGGTCCGGTCGCACCGGTATCGTTTTGTGCGTTCCGTCGGAATAGCCGACTGTGACCTGACGATTCGCCATTGCTAGACGACCGCAGCGACCGGTTTCTTGGCGAGGCGGGCGTTGAGTCTGGGCATGACCTCTTCGGCCAGCAGCCGTAGCGACTCCCTCCACGGACCCGGGTTTTCGATGTAGTCGAACCCGAGAACCAACAGGTGGCCGAATCCACCGACCTGGTCGTAAGTGGCCTCGAGTTTGTCAACCACCGTCTCCACCGAGCCGACCACGAACGTGTTCTCGGCAAGGTATTCCGGCGTCACGTCGTCGTCGGGCACCGAAGGATTGTGCTTGTAGAACTTGGTCATGCCGAACATGCGAAACGTTGGCAGCACGTACTCGCGCATGGCGCGTCCCATGGTGCCGTCGACGGCATACCGGAACGCCTGCTCGTCGGTCTCGGCCACCAGCACCTCGCGCACCAGTCGCCAGTCGCGGCGATCCGGGGTGCGGCCGCTGCGTTCGGCCCCTTCCAGCACCGCGTCCCAATGCGTGGCGACGTATTCGGTGTTGAGGTCCAAACTCATTGGCAGATAACCGCGCTCGCCGGCCAGTTTCAGCGTTTCGGAACCGGCGCTGAACCCGGTAACACCGATGGGCGGGTGGGGCTTCTGATACGGCTTGATGTGGCGCTTCATCAAGCCCTCGAACATCGGCGCAATCCCGTTGGCGTTCCAGTACTTTCCGCGATGCTCCCAGGGCTCGTCCTCGGTCCAGATGCGCAACATGATTTCGAGCGCCTCGCGGGTCATCTCGCGATGTTCGCCGTTCTTTCCGTCCACGTCGTACAGTGCCCAGTCGCCCGGGATACCGCTGGCGCCAACCCCCAGCATGAAGCGGCCTTGGGCGAGGTGGTCGAAGTACGCGACGCGGTGGGCCAATTCGACCGGGTGGTGGTAGGGCAACAGATGCGCGCCGGGCGCGAGCTTGATGCGGCTAGTGCGCAGCAGCGCCTGCGCCAGCAGCAGATCGGGTGCACAGATCGGCTCCCACGGCACGGTGAAGTGTTCGCCGACCCAGGCCTCCACGTAGCCCAGCTGATCGGCCAGCTCGATGATGTCGAGGTCCCATTGGGTGGCGTCGTAGAGGCTGCGCTCTGGCGGGTGGGCCGGCATGAGGAATATTCCGATCTCCATGTTCAACCCTTCCGTTGGTTGGAGCGCGGCAGCTTCTATAGGCATACCACAGTACTATCAAGATACTTCATTGGGCACAAGAGTCAGTTTTTTAGGTAATTTGTGTTGCTACCCGATCATCATGGCCGTATTGACTATGGACATCATGGGCGACAGCCGCGTAATCTCGCACTCGCCACCCGTTCAGCGCGCAGTGAGCAGTAAGGAGCCGCCATGAGCGTCACCGGGGTCAGTCCGGTCGATCGCCGGTCGGATGGAAACCCTTCTGTGCGACCGTTCGAGTACATCGCCTACGAGACGATCGACGACGGCCGCATCGCGGCCATCACGCTGGATCGTCCGAAGCAGCGCAATGCGCAGACTCGCGGGATGCTCGTCGAGCTGGGCGCCGCATTCGACCTCGCCGAAGCCGACGACACGGTTCGGGTGGTGATCCTGCGGGGCGCCGGCCCCTGCTTCTCGGCCGGGCACGACCTCGGCTCGGCCGACGACGTCCGCGAGCGCGCGCCGGGGCCGGACCGCCACCCCACCTATCAGTGCAACGGCGCAACGTTCGGCGGGGTGGAGTCGCGCAACCGGCAGGAGTGGCACTACTACTTCGAAAACACGAAGAGGTGGCGCAACCTTCGGAAGATCACCATCGCCCAGGTGCACGGGACGGTCCTATCCGCCGGCCTGATGCTGGCGTGGTGCTGCGATCTGATCGTCGCAAGTCAGGACGCGGTGTTCGCCGACGTCGTGGGGACCCGGCTCGGGATGTGTGGGGTCGAGTACTTCGGCCATCCGTGGGAGTTCGGGCCGCGCAAGGCCAAGGAACTCCTGCTCACCGGCGATTCGATCGGAGCCGACGAAGCCCACTCGCTCGGGATGGTGAGCAAGGTGTTTCCCGACGACGAATTGACGGACAGCACAATCGAATTCGCTCGCCGGATCGCAAAGCTGCCGACCATGCCGGCGCTGCTCATCAAGGAGTCGGTGAACCAAGCCGTCGACGCCATGGGCTTCCTAACAGCGCTGGACGGCTGCTTCAAGATCCACCAGCTCAACCACGCGCACTGGGGTGAAGTCACCGGCGGAAAGCTGTCCTATGGAACGGCCGAGTACGGGCTCGACGACTGGCGCGCCGCACCGGACATCCAGCCCGCGACCAAGCAGCGACCCTGACTCCGGGGTGCAGACATGGACGTCGGCTATCCGCCCGAAGCGGAAGCGTTCCGCGACCGGATCCGCGCCTTCCTGGCCGACCACCTGCCACCCGGCTGGGCGGGGCCCGGGGCACTGCGGCCCGACGAGCGGGAGGCGTTCGCCCGGCGGTGGCGGCGGGCACTCGCCGCAGCCGGCCTGGTCGCGGTGTCCTGGCCCAAGGAGTACGGCGGCGGTGGCCTTTCCCCGATCGAACAGGTGGTGCTCGCCGAGGAACTCGCCCGGGCGGGCGCACCCGAACGGGCGGAAAGCGACCTGCTCGGCATCGACCTGCTGGGCAACACGCTGATCAGCCTGGGATCCGAGGAACACAAGCGGCGGTTCCTGCCGCGGATTCTCTCCGGCGATGATCGTTGGTGCCAGGGATTCTCCGAGCCCGAGGCCGGCTCGGATCTGGCGGCGGTGCGGACCGGGGCCGTGCTCGACGGCGACCATTGGGTGATCAACGGCCAGAAAATCTGGACCTCGGCCGGAGCCACCGCGAACTGGATCTTCCTGCTGGCCAGGACGGACCGAACCGCACCCAAACACAAGGGTCTGTCGTTTCTGCTGGTGCCCATGGACCAGCCCGGCGTTGTGGTTCGGCCGATCGTCAACGCCGCCGGACACTCCTCGTTCAGCGAGGTCTTCTTCACCGATGCCCGCACCCCGTCCGCCAACGTCGTCGGCGGAGCCGGCGCGGGCTGGTCGACCGCGATGACCCTGCTGGGTTTCGAGCGCGCAGCGCAAATAACCACGGCGGCAATCGATTTTGGCCGAGACCTGGAGCGGCTGTGTGAGCTGGCGGCCGAGCGCGGGTCGCACACCGACCCACGCATCCGCGACGCGTTGGCGTGGTGCTATGCGCGGGTCCAGATCATGCGCTACCGGGGCTACCGCGCCCTCACCCTGGCGCTGAGCGGACAGGTCCCCGGCGCCGAGGCCGCGATCACCAAGGTCATCTGGAGCGAGTACTTCCGGCGGTATACCGAACTCGCCGTCGAGATCCTCGGGCTCGATGCGCTCGGTGCGCAAGGTCCGGGCAACGGTGGAGCGCGGGTGGTCCCGGAGGCGGGCACCCCGAACTCCCCCGCTTCCTGGATGGACGAGCTGCTCTACGCTCGCGCCGCGACGATCTACGCGGGCAGTTCGCAGATCCAGCGCAACGTGATCGGCGAACAACTGCTCGGGCTGCCCAAAGAGCCACGCCGGGAAATCGTGGGCTGACATGGATTTTCGTTACAGCATCGAACAAGACGCTTTTCGGGCGTCGTTGCGAGGCTTCTTGGATGAGCAGGCCGCTGGCGCGCGGGTGCGCGAGGCGGCCGCCGCGGATGGCCACGACAGGAGGCTGTGGCGGCGGTTGTGCACCGAACTGGAGCTGCCGGCGCTGCACGCCCCACCGGAGTACGGCGGGGCCGGTGCCACTCTTATCGAGACCGCGATCGTGTTCTGCGAACTCGGCCGCGCGCTCACCCCGGTTCCGTTTGCGGCGACGACGTTCGCGATCGACGCGGTGCTCCGAATGGGCGACCAGGAGCAGTGCAAGAGCCTGCTTCCCGGTCTGCTCTCCGGAGAAACGATAGGAGCGTTCGCGGCTAGCGGCCCCAACCAGGTTCATCCATCCGGGGCCACCGTGCGGGCCGACCGCCGTGACGGCCGTACCCTGCTCACCGGCGACTGCGGGCCGGTGCTGCACGGCCACGTCGCCGATGTATTCGTGGTGCCGGCGGTGGCCGACGGCGCAGTCTTGTTTTACGTCGTGGCGGCCGACGCTCCCGGCGTCGCGGTTGAGCGCTTGCCCTCGTTCGACATCACGCGTCCGGTCGCCACGCTGCAGCTCACGCGGGCCCCGGCCGAAACCCTGGCCGCGGGCTCGGCGGACGACCTCGAGCGGGTGCTCGATGTGGCCCGAATGCTGCTGGCCGCCGAAATGCTCGGCGGCGCCGAGGCATGCCTTGACCTGGCCGTCGAATATGCCAAGAGCCGAAGGCAATTCGACCGGCCGATCGGCTCGTTCCAGGCGGTCAAGCACGCCTGCGCCGACATGATGATCGAGGTCGATGCGACCCGGGCGACGGTCATGTTCGCCGCGATGAGCGCCGTTGACGGGGAGGAGCTGCGCATCGCCGCGCCCCTGGCCAAGGCGCAGGCCGCGGACGCGTTCGCGCTGTGCGCCGGTTCCGCCATCCAGATCCACGGCGGCATCGCCTTCACCTGGGAGCACGACCTGCACCTGTACCTCCGTCGCGCCAAGACCACCGAGGCACTCTTCGGCAGCAGCGCCCACCACCGGGACCTGCTTGCCGACCGCGCCGGCCTGTCGGCGACCTCGCACGCGTCCGACGGCTAGATTTATGTCGTCGACCGGACGAAGGACATGATCAGCTCGGGCGCGCATTCCTATGACGCGGGCCCCGTCGACGCGCCCCTGCTGGACGAGACGATCGGGGCGAACCTCGAGCGCACCGTGTTGTCCTATCCGGACGTCGAGGCGCTTGTCGACGTCGCCGGAGCCCGCCGCTGGACCTACTCGCAATTGAACGCCGAGATCGACTGGGTAGCACGAGCTTTGATTGCCAGCGGGATCGAGCGCGGCGACCGGGTCGGCATCTGGTCGCCCAACCGCCCGGAATGGACGGTCCTTCAGTACGCGACGGCAAAGGTCGGCGCGATCCTGGTCGCGATCAACCCCGCCTACCGCACCCACGAGTTGTCCTACGTGCTACGCCACTCGGGCACCCGGTTGTTGGTGTCGGCTGAGATCTTCAAGACCTCCGATTACCGAGGCATGATCGACCAGGCACGTTCCGAGGCTGCCGAACCGCCGGAGGTGGTGTTCCTGGGAACCGATGACTGGGCACGGCTGCGGCAGCGCGCCGAACGGGTGCCCGGCGAAGCATTGCGATCCCGGATGGCCACGCTAAGCCCGTCGGATCCGATCAACATCCAATACACGTCGGGCACAACGGGTTCGCCCAAGGCCGCTGCCCTGTCACACCGCAACATCCTCAACAACGGCTTCTTCGTCACCGAACTCATCGGGCTGGGGCCCGGAGACCGGCTGTGCATCCCCGTTCCCTTCTACCACTGCTTCGGCATGGTCATGGGCAATCTGGGCTGCACGACCCACGGCGCCACCATGGTGATCCCGTCCGAGGGTTTCGATGCCGCCGCAACGTTGAAAGCCGTTGAATCAGAGCGTTGTACCGCTCTGTACGGCGTGCCGACGATGTTCATCGCGATGCTCGGCCACCCCGACCTCGCCGCGCGCGATCTGTCGTCGCTGCGGACCGGGATCATGGCGGGGGCCTCGTGTCCGGTGGAGGTCATGAAGCGCTGTGCCGACGAGCTGAACATGTCCGAGGTGTCGATCGCCTACGGCATGACCGAGACGTCGCCGGTGTCCTGCCAGACATTGATCGACGACGACCTGCAACGTCGAACCGAGACGATTGGGCGGGTCCACCCGCACGTCGAGATCAAGATCGTCGACACCGGTACCGGCGAGATCGTCACACGCGGTCAGCCCGGTGAACTGTGCACCCGCGGCTATTCGGTGATGCTGGGCTACTGGGGCGACGAGGACAAGACTCGCGAGGTCATCGACGACGACGGCTGGATGCACACCGGTGACCTGGCGGTGATGCGGGACGACGGGTATTGCGTGATCGTCGGCCGTATCAAGGACATGGTCATCCGCGGCGGCGAAAACGTGTACCCGCGCGAGATCGAGAACTTCCTGCACACCCATCCCGACGTCGAAGACGTTCAGGTGATCGGAGTTCCCGACGACAGGTACGGCGAGGAGCTCTGTGCCTGGATCAAGATGCGTCCCGGCCGCTCGCCGCTCGACGCCGACGCGCTACGGGCGTTCTGTTCTGGGAAGCTCGCGCACTACAAGATTCCGCGCTATGTCCACATCGTCGACGAGTTCCCGATGACGGTCACCGGAAAGGTTCGCAAGGTCGACATGCGGGCCCAGTCGATCCGGCTGCTCGGACTTTCGAACACCTAGCCGCCCAGCGCGGCCAGCGCGGCGTCGTAGTCGGGTTCTTGCGCGATTTCCGGCACCAATTCGGTGTACGTGACGTTGCCGTCGGGGCCGATCACCACGACGGCGCGCGCAAGGAGCCCGGCCATCGGACCGTCGGCGATCGTGACGCCGTAGGCCTCACCGAAGCTGTCCCGGAAAGTCGAGGCCGTCTTGACGTTCTCGATGCCCTCGGCGCCGCAGAAACGCTGGAAAGCGAACGGCAGATCCTTTGACACGCAGACCACCGACGCGCCGCTTGCGGCGGCACGCTCGTTGAAGGTTCGTACGCTCGCCGCGCAAACCGGGGTGTCCACGGACGGAAAGATGTTCAGCAACACGGGTTTACCGCGGAATTGGTCGCTGCTGAGCACCCCGAGGTCGCCGCCGGTCAGGGTGAACTCTGGGGCCGGAGATCCGACGGCAGGTAGCTCGCCGACAGTATTGATCGGGTTTCCACGCAGGGTTATCTGTGCCATGCGCACAGTCTGCCAAGGCCGGCGGGGCGCTTTTGGCCCAGGGGCCGCATGTCCTAATTCGTGGGGTATATGGCGTAGACGACATGCCGTCGTCTGGCCAAGACTGGGTCCATGACTCGCAAGGTGGTCGTCGTCGGCTTCCCCGCCGTGCAGCCGCTCGACGTGGTGGGGCCCTACGAGGTGTTTACCGGCGCGTCGTTGCTGACCGACGGTGGCTACGACGTCGTGCTGGCCTCCGTCGAAGGCCACCCGGTGACCACCCCAGCCGGGCTGACCTTCATGGCGGCGCCGCTGCCAGACCCGGGCGACCCCGTCGACACCGTGGTGCTGCCCGGCGGCGGAGGTATCGGTGACGCGCGATCCAACCAGGGGCTCATGGGATGGATCAAGGCGGTGTCGGGCACCGCCCGCCGTGTCGTCAGCGTCTGCACCGGCGCGTTCCTCGCGGCCGAAGCGGGGCTGCTCGACGGCCGCCGCGCGACCACGCACTGGGCCTTCGCCAGGCGGCTGGCCCGCGAGTTCCCGGCCGTCGACGTGGATCCGGACCCAATCTTCGTCCGCAGCTCGGAGACGGTCTGGACGGCGGCGGGCGTCACCGCGGGAATCGACCTGGCGCTGTCGCTGGTCGAGGACGACCACGGCACCGAGGTCGCGCAAACGGTCGCCCGCTGGCTCGTGCTCCATTTGCGCCGACCGGGCGGGCAGACACAGTTCGCGGCGCCGGTGTGGATGCCGCGAGCCAAACGGACGTCCATCCGCGAGGTGCAGGAGGCCATCGAGGCCGAACCGGGGGGCCCGCACAGCATCGACGACCTGGCCCGCCGGGCGGCGATGAGCCCACGCCATTTCACTCGGCTGTTCACCGACGAGGTCGGTGAGGCGCCCGGTCGGTACGTCGAGCGCATCCGCACCGAGGCCGCGCGCCGGCAGTTGGAGGAAACGGACGACACCGTCGTGGCGATCGCCGCCCGGTGTGGCTTCGGCACCGCCGAAACCATGCGGCGCAACTTCATTCGCCGGGTCGGCATCCCGCCGGACCAATACCGCAGGGCCTTCGCGTAATCCGAGTAAGGAGAAATCGATGACACAGATCGCATTCGTGGCCTACCCGGGCTTCACCGCGCTGGACATGATCGGCCCGTATGAGGTGCTGCGCAATCTGCCGCACGCCGAGGTGCGGTTCGTGTGGCACGAAGCCGGGCCGATCACCGCCGACTCCGGAGTGCTCGTGATCGGCGCCACGCATTCGCTGGCCGAAACGCCTTCGCCCGATGTGATTCTCGTGCCGGGTGGTCCGTCGACCCCGGTGCACGCGCGCGACGAGAGGCTGCTCGCGTGGCTGCGTCAGGCCCATCAGACCGCCAGCTGGACGGCGTCGGTGTGCTCGGGCTCGGTCATCCTGGCGGCCGCCGGCCTGCTTACCGATCTCCGTGCGACGTCGCACTGGCTGACCATTCCCGCGCTGAAGGCTTTCGGCGCGATCCCCGTCGCCGACGAGCGGATCGTGCACCAGGGGAAGATCGTCACGAGCGCGGGCGTGTCGGCAGGCCTTGACCTCGCCCTGTGGCTGGCCGGGGAGATGGGCGGGGAAGGCCGCGCTAAGGCGATCCAACTCGCGATCGAATACGACCCGCACCCACCGTTCGATTCCGGCCACACGTCGAAGGCGTCGGCAACCACGAAGGCCGCCGCGACTGCGCTGCTGTCCAAGGACAGCGTCAAGCCGGCCAACCTGAAGGCCACCACGATGCTCGCCTGGGATCGGGCGCTGACGGCGGTGCGCTCGCGGCGACGAAAGCGGGTGGTCAATCCTTCACGGAATCCAGTGCGAACACTGGGATTTCGCGAGGTGCCCGACGACGGTAGCCGACGGGCTCCGACACCGTGATCGACGGTGGATACACCTGTCCGTGAGATCACACTGCGCGATCACCGGACGAGGCAGGGGCGGCCGAAGCGGGTTCGCACACCGGGTGAGAACAGCGCGCGCAACCGCTCGCCGGCGGGTCGCACCCCGCTCGCATCCAGCAGCTCGTCGTCCAGCTCGATGATTTCGGCCGCGCGCAACGGCCACGGTGCGTGCTCGTTTGGCACCCACCACGTCCGTCCGGCCTTGCGGGTGTGTGCGCCCCAGCGGGCGGTGAGCCAGATCTCCAGCGGCGTCGGATCGATCACGTCGCCAACGGCGATCGTCAGCCGGCTGCGCAGCCCGCGCCGCGGCCAGCGCCGCACGCTGTGGTAGGTGATCCGCTGGCCAGACCGTGTCATCCGCATCCTCGCCCAGGTGTAGGGAACGCCGAGGCCGATGCGGGTCACCGCCACAACGGCCAGGCGAGTTGTCTCCAGCGACCGGAACAGGACGCCGTGGCGGCCGGCGTCATCAATCGAGTACAGCCGGATGTTCGTCTCCGGAAAGCTGCCGAAATACGGAAGCGGCACCGCGGTGCCAAGTTTGGTGCTGTTCATGACGAAAGCGACCAACGCCACATAGGTCATGCCATCGGCGAAGACGTCGGGGCGGGTCCAGGGTGCCGGAAAAGTCGCGTCTCATGAGGTCAGGACCAGTTTGAGGGCATGGTCTGGGTGTGTGGCGTGGTGGCGTAGGCCGGCGGCGATGTTGTCCCAGCCGGTGATTCGCAGGATGCCGATGGCGAGGTTGCGGCAGGTGGCCATCACCCGTGGTGCTTGGCCGGTGCGTACCTGCGAGGAGTCCTCGGCGAAGGTGACGTCTCGGACCCAGTGGAGGCGATTTTCTATGCTCCAGTGCCCTTGGACCCAGGTGGCGAGCCGCTGGGGCGGTGCGGCCGTGTGGTTTGCTGAGGTGATCAGGTACACGACCTCGACGGTTTTGCTTCCGTCAACGGTGACGGTGCGGCGCAGCTGGGCGACTTGGGTTGCACCGGGAAAGTCGATCCAGTCGGGAACGTCGGCGACCTTGATCGAACGGGTGATGTGTCGGCCACGCTCAGCGGCCCGGGTCGTGTGGGCGGGCATGTCCTTCCAGGGCAGTGTCTTGAGCTTGTGGTGCAGGGTCGGCATATTCGCCTTCACTGTGAACACGTAGTCGCCGCCTGCGCCGGTGATGAGTGTGGCGGTATCGGTTTGGGTGTGCATCGCATCGAGGGTCACCACTGCATCGTCGAGATCGAGATGCCTCAACAGTGTTCGCGCAGCGGGTATTTCGTTGCTCTTTGCGTCGACGGCCACCTGTCCTAGCACGACTCCGGCACCGTGGTCGAATGCGGCGATCAGGTGTGGGGCCTTGCCACCAGCGCGGGTGCGCGCGCCTCGGATCGTCTTGCCGTCGATGGCGATCACGCGACGCTGCTCGACGGTGAAGGTTCGCGTCCACATCCACACGCCCAATGCTTGGTCGAGGGCGTCGGCATCGAGGCGGGCGAACAATTTGCGCAACGTCGATTCGTCCGGGGCGCTGCCGCTGGTGACTCCGAACGAAGCCAGTGTGCCACTTGCCGCCTCTGCGGCCCATTGGCCGATCGCCGCGAACGACCGGCACCCGGCCAAGGTAGCTGTGACCGCCAGTGCGAGCACCCCGGCCAACGAGTAGCGCACCCCGCGCCGGTCGCGTGGGTCGGGCACTGTCTGCAGGGCTTGCAACAGGCGTTCGTGGCGCGTCGGGTTCGCATCGGCAGGCGGCGTCGGAGAAGATGGCACGTGGGTGTGACCTCGGGTTCGGATGGTTGGCTTCGCAACCTGCATCCAAGCCCGTTGGCCACACCCGCCACATCCGACACGCCGGTCACACACTGATAACGGCCGAGGTCACAGCTCTACGCATCAACCTTTCCGGCGCCCTGGGGGCGGGTCCCGGGCGGGTACATATCCGCAACGGTTTCCGGCAGCACCGGCCAGTGGACGAAAGTCAGCTCACCCCAACGCTGGTCGAACGTAACCGGGCCCGGCAACGGTGGCGGGGTAACCGGGTATCCCGCAAGGACCGGGCTGTCGTTGGATTCGCCGGGTAACGGACCTGGTGTGGCGGTCATCTCACCATCGTGACACGCGGCCTGGCCTATCAAGCCTTACCAGTCGTCTCGGTCGGTGGATAATGATCGGCCGGCCGCCAGCACAATTACAGCCGCTCATGGCACCAAATTTTTCTGGAACCACCGGTCATTTGCGGATTAAGGTGTGTATTGCGCCAGGTGGCGTCACATGATGTGGTTGCCCAAACGATCATGGGAGCACAAATGAAGATCACGATGACAAAGACCGTAGGTGCAATCGTGGCCACGGCAACGATTGCGATCAGCAGCGCAGCGATCGCGTTGGCCGCCTATCCCATCAACGGCAAACTTGGCAGTGAGTTAACGATGACCGACTCCGTTGGTCAAGTTGTCCTCTCCTGGAAAGTCAGCGATCTCAAATCGAGCTCCGACACCATCCCGGGCTATCCGGTCGCCGGCCAGGTTTGGGAAGCCACCACCACCGTCAATGCGATCTCAGGCCCCGTCACCCCGGCCATCTCGCAGTTCAATGCCCGCACAGCTGACGGCGTCAACTATCGGGTCCTGTGGCAAGCCGCAGGTCCGAACACTATTAGCGGAGCCACTATCCCCCAGGGCGCACAGGCGACCGGCAAAATCTACTTCGACGTCACCGGTGAGCCGCCGACCATAGTCGCAATGAATAACGGAATGGAGGATCTGCTGGTTTGGGGGCCGTAAGCAGATGCGCCTCTCGCTCTAATACACGCCAATTCGCGAGTGAGGTATTGGGCTTGGCGGCTCAGCGAGCTTGATGCGGGGCTCCTCACCGGCGCCTCGTTGACGCGCGGCGGCACCGACGCGGCGCGCATTCAAATGACAAACGACCCCCGCAACTGGGCTTGCGTCACTCGCGCGCGCCTGACCGGCAGTTGTGCGATTGACCAGCTGGGCCTCGCGGGGGCTGGCCGGATCCGCCCTGGGCGGCAAAAGTGCTGACCGACGAGGAATTCGGGGAGCTGAACCAGCGTCTGCTCGCTCGATGAACGCCGGTCGGCATGGGGGCTTGGCTTTAATGCACACCCAATTCGCCGCTGAGGTATTGCGCGCGGCAGGCTCGTCGAGCCAGTTTGCCGCTGGTAGTGCGCGGGATGGCGCCAGCCGGCAGGAAACGCACGTCGGTGGCGTACAAACCATGGCGATGCGACACCGCCGCGCGGATGGCATCGATGGAAGGCTGCGGATCGACGCGGCTGGTGCCCGCGGCGCGTTCGGCGACGATCACCAGGCGCTGGGTATCCGAAGCATGCGCGGTGTCCGATCCCGGCAGTTCGTTCGCCGGCACGGCAAAAGCCGTGACATATCCCCGCCGCACCGTCGGCGAGGCCTCCGCGGTGGTGGCTTCGATGTCCTGCGGATAGTGGCCAAAGCCGTCGATGGTCAGCAGGTCCGCGATTCGGCCGGTGATGTAGAGCTCGCCGTCGAGGTACACGCCGAGGTCCCCGGTGCGCAGCCAGGTGCCTTCGACCGCCGCGCCGCCGGCGTGGCTACCCTGCGTGAGTCTCGACCGGAGCTGGGCACCGAACGTCAGCCGGGTTTCTTCAGGCCGTCCCCAGTAACCGCGCCCGACGTTGTCTCCCTGCAACCAGACTTCACCGACCGCACCGTCGGGCAGTTCCGCGCCGGTAGCGGGATCGACGACGACGGCCCACAGGCTGCGCGCTATCTGACCGCACGACACCTGCGCGACGGCGTTGGGGGCATCGGCCGCGACGGGCACTGCGCGACCGGCGCCCAACTGTTCGCGGTCGAGATACACAACCGACGCCTCCGCGTCGGGCGCGATGGTCGCGACGAATAGCGTCGCCTCGGCGATCCCGTACGACGGTTTGAACGCCGTGCGCGGTAACCCGTAGGGCGCGAACGCCTTGTTGAACGTCGTCACCGCATCGATGCTGACGGGTTCGGAACCGATGATCAGCACCACGTTGCTGAGGTCGACATCCTCCCCCGATGCGGGAAGTCCGCGCTGAGCGGCCCACTCGTAGGCGAAGTTCGGTGCGGCGGTGACCACGCGGCCCTCCCGCGAGCCGGCGGCCAACGCATGGATCCACCGCTGCGGCCTGCGGACGAACGCCGCCGGCGACATTAGGGTGGAATGTCCGCCGTATACCGCTGGAAAACCGATCATGGACAGGCCCATGTCGTGGTAGAGCGGTAACCAACTGACGCCGTGGGTGTTTCGGTCCAACAGGTCGATAGACAGGATCATCTGCACCAGGTTGGTGCCGACCGCGCGGTGGGTGATCTCGACGCCGACTGGGGGTCGTGTCGAGCCCGAGGTGTACTGCAGGTGGGAAATCGCATCGATGTCCAGCTCGACGGGGGTGAACCGCTCCCCCGCGGAATCGGGTATCTGATCGATGACGACGATGTGCGGCCTGTGTAGCTGGGGCAGTTTGTTCAAGAAACTCTCAACCGCGTCCTTCGCCGCGGTTGTCGTCAGCACGAGTGTGGGCCGCGAATCGCGAAGGGCGGTCTCGAGACGTTCGGCGTGGCCGGGCAGTTCGGGGGCGAACAGCGGCACCGCAACGGTGCCCGCCTTGACCGCCGCGTAGAAACCGGCGACGTAGTCGATGCCCTGTGGGGCAAGGATCGCCACCCGGTCGCCGGGCCCCGCGGCCTGCTGCACGTGCGCACCGATGGCCTGCAATCGGACTCCGAATTGGGTCCAGGTCACTTCGACGGCGTGTCCCTCAGAGCGGGCGTAGTCCAGGTAGCGATATGCAATCGAGTCACCCACATTGGCGATGTTTCGCTCGATGAGAGATATCAGCGTGGTGCCCGGCGGCAACGCGATGCTGCCGTCGGCGCCCAGGCAGTCCTCGATCTGCAGCAGGCCCTTTGGAGCCATGGAGTCCTGCCGGGAACCGCAATCCATAACCGCACAGTTTAGGCGTCCGGCGCATTTCGGCCGATCCCCCGGATCGGCTGAGACAGGCCGCGCCTCCCCGGGCTTTCCCACCCGGCGAGATTGGTCCAGGCGCGTTAGAGTCCGTGCGGTATCCGGCGGGGCGAACGCATCCCCGCGGCGACGACCGGTGGCGTCGGCATAGCCGAATGCTCAGGCATTAGGGAAGGTCAATGACGACAGATCAGGCCCGAAAGGCCGAACGGCGCGGCTTGACGGCGCGTCTCACCACGCTGTGTGTCCGGTATGTCGAACGCTTCATGCCAGACCCGTACTTGTTCGCGGTCATCCTGACGGTGCTCGTGGTCGCGCTGGTCGCGCTGCTCGTCAGAGGCGCGACGCCCACCGGTGTGCTCAGGGCGTGGTACGCCGGAGTCTGGGGATCGCAGAACATCTTCACCTTCGCCTTCCAGATGGTGCTGGTCCTGGTGACTGGCTACACGCTCGCCGAGGCGCCAATTCTCAAGCGGGCCATCGTCGGCATCGCAAGCAAACCGAAGAGTCAGGTTCAAGGAGCCCTGCTGTGTTTCGGCGTCAGCGCCGTCCTGTCTTTGGTGAACTGGGGGCTTGGTCTGGTATCGGGCGCCTTGATAGCCCGCCAGGTCGCAAAACGGCTTGCGGGTGCACATTTCGGCTACCTTATCGCCGCCGCGTTCATGGGGTTTATCGTCTGGACGCAAGGCCTGTCGTCGTCGATCGCGCTTGCGAACACCGACACCAGCAGCCCAATCAACGTGATACACAAGATGACTGGCACGATCGTGCCGCTGCAGCTCACGATATTGGCGCCCTACAGCTGGCTGGCCGCGGTGGTGGTGCTGGTGCTGCTCGCCATCGCAATTCGGCGGATGGAGCCGACGCAAAGCCTGCAACCCGATCCCGCGGTCTTCGAGGGCGAGGAGCCCGTCGCGGCCCCGACCGCTGACACACGGACGTTTGCCGAGTGGCTGGAAAACCTGTGGATCCTCAATGTCGCGGTCTTCGTCGCGGGCATAACCTACTTCTGGCTGAGCGGCTTTGCGCTGAACATCTCGTCGATGGTCATGTTGTTCACCGTGACGGCTGCGTTGCTACACCGAACGCCGATTCGGTTCATCCGCGCGTTTTCCGGCGCGGCGAAGGTGTCCGGTCCACTGCTGCTGCAATACCCCCTCTATGGCGGCATCGTTGGTCTGCTGGGCTATCTGCCCTCGACATCAGGGGCGGCAGGCAAGCCGCTGCAGACGTTGCTCGCCGAGGCGCTCGTGACGGGCGCCAACCAGTACACCCTTCCCTTCCTGACCTTCATCGGCTCCGTCATCATCTCGTTGTTTGTGCCGTCCGGCGGTGGGCACTGGGCCGTGCAGGGGCCGGTGGCGGTTGACTCGGCGCTCGCTCTTGGTCAACATTCACCGGCCTACCTCGGGCTGACCTCAATGGCGGTGGCGGTCGGCGAGGGTGTCGCGAACATGATCCAGCCGTTTTGGCTGCTGCCCCTGCTCGCCATCGCGAAGCTCAACGTCCGCCAGGTGATGGGTTTTACGATCATCGCCTTCCTGATCGGTTTGGCGGTCTCGAGCGCCGCGGTCCTCATTGCCCCCCATGTGCTTTGACGTCGAACCGGCCATGAACCGGCCGGCCATAAGCTAGCGCGCGCCATCTTCCGACACCCTTGCCAAACCCCAGCTGGTGGCATAGGCCTAAACACATGACATCGAACGAGCCGCAGCACCCAAGCCACTCCGAAACGAGCGGGCTCAGTCCAGTGATCGACAGTCTCGGCCCGCGGCTGCGCGCCGAGTTCGAGGAGTTGCAGAAGTCGGAGCGCACAATTCTTGCGGCACTGGCGAAACCGGATGCCGCCCGCCAGTTCGCCGCCGACCCGCTGACCACGTTCGCGGCTCTGAGGATCGAGGTGCCGCCGATCATCAAGCAGCGCCTCAAGGCGGCGCCGCTGACCGGCGATGCCCCCGACCTGCACCGGCCCCGGTCTTTCCGGTTGCCGAACGGTCAGGTGCTCACGGCAAACGTGAACATCCGGTTCACCGGCGCGCCGAAGGTGGGTTAAGCGATGTCTGGAGAGCAGACCCACGGCTACGACCTCGTCGTCGAGTTCGCCGAACAGGCGTATCAGCAGTTACTGAGCGTCGTGTTCGATACCGGCGGATTTCTCCTGGGCACCATCCTGGGTGGCCTCGGGATCCATCTCGATCCTGCCACCCCGTTCTCGGTGACCGTTGCGTTCGACCAGCCGGGCGGCCTCCCGCCCGGTGCCACCGACGTCGTCGACATCCGCGTGCTGCTCGGCGATGCCGGCGCGCTTGGGGCGCTGCGCATCGTCGCCAGCGTCGACGTGGACACCAGCACCAACGGAATCGACCTGGTACGAATCGACCTCGAGCACAAGCTGTGGCTGACCGAGATCGCGGTTGCCGGGTTCCCGATCCCCGGCCTCGATGGGCTCTTCGCCAACTTCCTGCGGCAGAACGTCAAATTGATCCCGCTGGTGCCCTTCCCGGTCGACCATGCCACCAGCACCACCACCCAGATGAAGAACGCCGACGTGCATATCGTCGACGACACGTCACCGGCCGACAAGGATGCCTCCGCGTTCCTGGTCACGTTCGGCGGTGGCAGTCCCGGCGACAAGGCAGCTTTCACACAGAGCTTCATCTCCGGGGGCGGCAACGGGGGCATCGTCGCGTCGATGGGCTGGGTATGCCGGGTCATCAGCCCGATGATCGACAGCTCCCTGAATCTGGGCGGCGCGTTCACCAACTGCAGGCTGACCCGCACCGTCCGCATCGACGAGGACAATGAGGTCGATCTGACCGGCCTGTCGATCACCGCGGGAGACGATGGTGCGCTGCATGTTCAGGTCAAGATCGCCAAGTCGGGGTTCTGCTATTCGGCCACCGGCACCGTCGGGGCGAAAATCACCATCGCGGTCGCCGGCGGGCAACTCGTGGTGCAGGTCCAGGCGGACGATCCCAATGTCGACGTCGACATTCCCTGGTATTGCTGGGTGGCGGGCGCGGTGATCGGCGCGCTGCTCGGGGCGCTGCTCCCCAGCGTCATTGGGGTGATCATCGGCGCGGTGCTGGTCCCGCTCATCATGTACATCGCCGAGGAGGTGATCGAGGGCACCATCAACAGCGTCGCCGCACACATCGCCGACGCGCTGAACCAGCTGCTGGTGCCGGTGAACATACCCGCGGTGGGCTTCAATGTGATCTTTAGCGACGCGCGCATCGACGACGTGCAGATCGGATGCCGGATCAAGGTCAACGACACCGCCCCGGTGCGTGCGGCCGGCACCGTCGTCGTGCCGAACGGCGCGGCGTTCGACCTCGACAGCGGCAAGGTGGGCGCGCGCGACATGCCCAGCGGTGACCTCGCGGTGGTCGGCGGCCCGTTCGATCGCAGCGTGCAGGCGGTGTGCGGTGCGCGCTGGGCCCGGACCGGTCTGCGCGACTTCAACGGCCTCTACCGCGCGGCCGTCTACGGTTACTCCTACGCTGCGCCCAACCCGATACCCCTTGCCGACCTGGCCACCATCGACCCGTTCGGGTTGCTGTTCGGCAACCCGTTCAAGGAATCGCTGCGCATCTACGGCGTGCGCACCAACGAAGCCAGGTGGGCGGCCGTCCAGGCCGTCGAGGTGACGCTCGACCACATCCGGTTCCGCTACATCACCTGGGAGAAACCGCTCGCGGCGGTGCAGATCGTAGGCGGCTTTACCTGTCCGCCAAGCGTTTTCGGCACCTTCGGTGAGGTCGCCAAGCCGGGCTCGGCGGTGTTCGTGGCGTCACCGGCGTTGCGCGCCGGCCTGGGCCAGGTCACGTCGGCAACCGGTGCGGTCGTCAGCGCCACTGGGACGCAACAGGATCCATGCGGCCAGATGCGCGAGGCGGTCCGCGCCATGGTCCCCGCCACGGCGCCGGCCAAGGGGGTCGATGCCGTAAAGGACGCCATTCTGGCGTTGCCGCTTATCGATCGGCGCATCGGCACATTCGTCGGACCGATCGTGCGGACCAGGCGCCCGGAAGGCCGATTCGACGCCATTACAAGCGGTTTCGGGCCGGGGCAGAAGGCCAACTGGCAACTCGACGGCAACGAGCTGCAGGGGGCCAGCGGCCAGCAGGACCTCGGCGGCGGTGTGGTCGCGCACTATCAGATCACCGGGACCACCCTGCTGCTGACGCTCGACGCGAACCAGCCCGTCGAGATGCTGCTGTCGGTCACCGTCGTCGACGACGCCGCGCATGCGGCCTCGGCCCAGCGGTGCGTGCATTACGAGCCGCGATGCACCGGCCGGGGCCGCCTGACGCCTACGTGGAGCGACTACCGGACGGCGTGGTTGGCGAACTTCGGTGTGGTCGAGGTTCCGACGCCGGCGTCCGTCATCGGCTGACCCCGCCGCGGCTTTACCCGCGAGCAGACACAGAATTGCACGATTTGAACTCAAATCGTGCAATTCTGTGTCTGCTCGTGGGATGTCAACTGTGGGCGAGGGCGCGGTCAGCCAGCGCCACGAATGCCGGTGCCATCAGCCGGGAGTATTCGAGGGTTACGTGACCCGCGTCGACGTAAACCAGAGTGTTGCCGACGATGACCGGGCAGCGGTTCGCGGTGCAGAACAGTTCGGTGAGGTCGACGTATTGTCCGCCGCCGGCTTTGGTGGCGGCGGCCTCAGCTGCGATGCCGGGTCGGTTGAACGCGATCGACATGGGCGGCGAGCAAGCCGTCGCGTCATCGAGGTGCGCGGACAGGCAGCCCGGCACCGATGTGTTCAGATGCGGGATCGGCCCGAGCACCAGTACCTGGGCACCGGTGCCGCGCAGCTGCTGCACCAGGCGGGTCAGGCTGTCGATCCACGCCGCGTCGTATGACGTAAAACCTGCCAGCCAACCATGGCTGTTGCTGCCGACGTATCCCCGAAACAGGCTCACCACGATCAGCCGGGGATGCTCGGCGCGTAACCGGGCGATGATGTGAGCGCGCCAATGCCCGCACCGATCAAAGTGTTCAACCAGTCCACTGACGAGGTGGTTGGCGGTGGGCAAGTCCATCAATGGGCAGGCCATCTTGGCCATGGTTTCGAGTCGCCAGGGCCGCTGCGGGGCGATTTGCTGGAACGCCGGAATCCACATCGCGGCATGCGAGTCGCCGACTAGGGCCACCGTCGTCTTCGAGTCGGTATCGCCCATCGCGCACTCGGGCTGCCCGCCTTGGAAAGGCGTGCGCAGGCAGCCGTTGAACAACATGGCCGGAAGTTCGGCTGCCGCGTCGGCGACCGGCGGGTTCAGGTTCGACGGTACGGCTTTCAGCTCGGCGGATGCCGCGACCGCGTCTTGTACCTGCGCGAACACGTACTGCACCGCCGCGTCGTAGGCCTGGGCGTTGTCCCCTGTCGGGCGAGGCGCCGCGGTGATCGTCAGCGCCGCGGCCGGTGCGCCGCGCCCAACCGGGATAGTCACCGGCAGCGATGACGCCCATACCAGCAACGCCACGCCCACACAGACCGCCATCGACGTGGCGACACCGCCGACCGCCAGACTGGCGACGGCAGAGCGGCGCACGCGAGCAGCGAATCGCACCGGATTCTCGATGAAACGCAGTGTGAGCACCGCCAGCCCACCAGAGAACAGGACCGCAACCAGCCTGCCGACGAACCCCAACGGGTGGCCCAGCAATGCTGGTGCGAGCACCAGGACCGGCCAGTGCCACAGGTACCACGAGTACGACACCCGCCCTATCGCCCTCATCGGCGACAAGGCCAGGACCCGGCTACATCCCTGCCAGGGTGCGGCACAGCCGGCACCGATCACCAGCGCTGCACCCAGCACCGGCAACAGTGCCGCGGTACCCGGATACATTGTGGCCGAGCTCAATTCGGTGCAGGCCACTAAGATCAGGGCCAGCCCGCCCCATCCCGTGATCACCGCGGCTCGCGCCGGGAGTCGGCGCCACTGGCCGGCCGTGAGCGCAACCAAGCCGCCAGCAGCCAACTGCCAAGCCCGCGTAGGCAGCGAAAAGAACGCCGCGAGAGGCATTATGTAGGTGATCATCAGCGACAGCGCGAACGACACGAGCGCGACCAGCGCAAGGACCACCAGAAAAGGTCCTTTCGACCGGGGAGCATCGGCCTTGGCGCGTCGACGCGTGCGCCGGACAAGCCATGCCGTACCGATGATCAACGGCGGCCAGACCAGGTAGAACTGCTCCTCGACGCCCAACGACCAGTAATGCTGATACGGCGAGGGCGACAGGATGCCACCGAAATAGTCGACCTGTTTGCCGATGAACCAGTAATTGCTGACATACAACGCGCTGGCGATCCCGTCCGTAAGGACGCCCCGGGCCTCCAGCGGGGGTAACAAGGCAGCCGAGGCGATCGCGGTGACGACGCCTACCGTGGCCGATGCCGGCAGCAGTCGGCGGGCCCGCGCCCCATAGAAGCGGTCCAGCCGCACCGTACCGACGGTGCTCACCTCGCGCCAGAGCAGCCCGGTGATCAAGAAGCCCGAGATAACGAAGAACACGTCCACGCCGACGAACCCACCGCCCACACCGGGCACCTCAGCGTGAAACAGCAAAACGGCCAACACCGCGACAGCGCGCAGGCCCTCGATATCCTGGCGGAATCCCGTCTGCTCCGGCCGCTGACCCGCCACCGCTTCAATACGGCTAACGCTCTCGGGCTGAGAGCTAACGCTCACGGTCTGGCGCATGAGCACTCACTGTATATATAAGTGTGTCGACGGCGACCGAAAATTGACTGAATGCGTGGGTCGATCGGCCCGGTTGGGCACTGGTCAGGTGTCGGAGCGATCAGCAGCGTCGTTAGGAGGCCGGCTCCTGCTGCTCGGGCCCGCGGTAGGGTGCGCCGAGGTGCGGCACCTCTAGGGGGCCGCCGCGCCGCGCCGCCGAGATGGCACTGCTCAACAGCGGAGCCAACCCCGCGAACGAGCCAATATCCCACAACATCAGCGTCAGCAGGCGGTTGTGCACGTAGGCGAACGAGCTGCCGGTGGCCGGATCGGCCCACCCGAGGGTTCCGCCGAGGCCGATATGGCCGTACCCCGCCAAGAGCCCCGGGATCGGCGACGACTGATAGCCCTGGTGGTAGGTGAACGGAATGCCCAGGTTCAGGTCCGGCGTCAGATCGGGCTCCCCCTGCAGTTCGCTCACCAGCTCTGAGGACAGCAGCCGAGTTCCGTCGATCACGCCGTCGTTGGCGATCGCGCCATACACCTTGGCCAGGGCACGCGCGGTCACGACGCCATTGACCGCCGGAACCTCTCCATCGAGAAACGGCATGTCGCCTTGCAGCATGGACATGATGCCCGGGAAGTAGATCGAGCCGAGAAGGCCGGAGAACGACAGCCCGGCAACTTTGGGCGCTACGAAGTCGAGCAACGGCGTGGGGATCCTCGCTTGGGGGAATAGCGTCTGCGCCGCCTTGGTGGGCGCATCGGCCGGCGGACGGCCGAGATGCAGACCGTCGGTGTTGAGCGGGAGCGCGAGCTCTTCGCGGAACAGGTCACGCATGCCCATGCCGGTCACCGCCCGGGCCAGCCCGGACAGCAGCCAGCCGTAGGTGATCGCGTGATAGGCCGTCTTTCCGAGCGTGTGGTCCACCGGCGCCGCGGCCAGCCGCTGTTCCATCAGGAGATGGTCCAATACCTCCTTCTTGCCAACACCCTTGAGGTGCGCCAGCCCAGCTCGATGCCGCAACACGTCGCGGACCGTGATCTCGGACTTGCCGTTGGCTCCGAACTCCGGCCAATACTCGGCGACCGGCACGTCGTAGGACAGCAACCCGCGGTCGACCAGCCGGTGGATCACCGTCGCGGCCAACCCCTTCGTGGCGGAAAACACCATTGCTCCGGTGTCGGCGGTCCACGGCGTCTTGCCACGCCGATCTGACCAGCCCGTCCAGACATCGACGACCTGCACACCGTCGATGTACACCGACAGCGCCCCACCCCCGAACATGCGTGCGGGGAACAGCGCAGCGAACGCTCGGACGACGTTCGCGAAACGTGAGTCGCAGGCACCTTGGGCGCCGGCTGGCAGGCCACTCTCGCTCGTCAACACAGACGCTTTCGGCATACCGTGAATGATTGCACGCCTTGGCCGAATTCTTGATCTCATGGCCGTGCCCGGCTACATCCAAATGCGCCCCAATGCGTCGGCCATGCCTTCGGGGTCCTGTGTGTCCACGCTGGTGGCCACCGACGTACGGCGGTCGCTGCTGACGCGGAAAGCCGTGACGAATCCGGCCCACGCGCCGTTGTGGTCGAGTTGACCGTTAGCGAGCGAAAAGATTCCGGCGCCGTAGCGGTCGCCGCCACCCGGTTCGGTTTCCACCGCTCCGGCAAGTTGCGCGTCGAGCAGCTGCGGGCCGCCCACCTCGCCGGTTCGGTAGTTGTCCCCCCAGCGAGCGTCGGATTGGTGCCCGCGCGATGGAATGGGGCGATGAAGTATCCGAACCTCAGCTTGGCCATAGGACGCTCCCGTGGGATCGGCTTGCCCGAACCTTAACGCCGCATGGTCGCGTCCCGATCAGCCCGGCCTCACCTGGGATGCTGCCGTTGCCGTTTGGTCCGGCGCTGCCAGTGCGACCGAAAGCTGTTGCTACCAAGGCGGCGCCGGCCAAGCGACCCGCGGTTTCCGCCGAAGCCCCGGGCGTTCAGGTAAAGGTGCGCGTGTTGACGTCGGGCAGCTCGCCGAATTGAGCGTGCCGGTCAGTGGTGAGGATGGTGCGGCCGGTGGCGCGGCCGGTGGCCGCAACGATCAGGTCATGGGGCCCTCGGCGCTGGCCTTGTCGGGCGGTGTAGGCCAGCAAGGCTGCATGGTGTTCGGCCACAGACCTGTCGTAAGCATGGACCGGTATGACGGCGAGGACCTCGTCGAGGAATGCTCGTTGAGCTGCTTGCCGTCCGGCGTCCTGATCGAGGTGCACCCCGGCAAGATATTCGGCGATGACAATTGCCGGGATGGCGACGTCGACATCATCTGGAACGGTGGCCCGTCCCCGCACGGCAGCCACGAGCACGCCGGTGTCGAGGATCAGGCGGTCCACGGGTCCCGGTCGCCCTCAGATGATGCAGCGGCCCGCGCGGTTTCGATGGACTCGGCAAAGTCGTCGTCAAGAGCCGCGGCGCCCCGCCATCGTGTCAGTACCGCATTCAGTGCTGCACCGGTCACCGCGGGTGCTGGTGCGATTGACGCGACGCGGCGACCTGCGCGCGTCACCACGATGGTTTCACCCCGCTCGACGGAATCGAGCACCGCCGAGAAGTTCCTCGACGCCTCTGACGCTGTGACTTCCCGCATGCAATCAGAATATCGCAATCTGAATTTCAGATCCCACCGTAACTTTATGTCTCCGGCCGCCATGACGGACCGCAGCCGAGCCGGGCGCGAAGCCTTGATTGCGGGTCGGCATGACGACAACCGGTGGCGCGAACATACCCGACTCGCTCCAAGCGTTGAGGTCGGTCGGCAGTCGGTGCAAGAGCCCACTCCTCCAGCTGATCGCACGGCCGAACCAAACCGCCGGCATACCGCCAGACGCAGCTCGCTGACACCGCGGTCCATCCCAGTAATCATGCCGCACAACAACCGCAGGGGACATGTCAGCACCACGGTCGATCACCTCCCCATAACGCGTGCGCCACTCGGTAGAAATCGAAATACTGTAGGGGGTCACTGTAGGGGCCCTTTCAATTGGGTTTGCGGCGGGCTTGGATAAATTCATCGAGGTTTAAGCCGATCAGTTGCTGGCACAAGCCGTGCCTGATCGGCGCGGCCAATCTCGTTGGTCGCGGATTTTGACGACGCAGCACCACACAATCGCTTTACATCGAAGGTGTAAACGCCCGCCATTCAGGGCGTCATGTAAAGAAAGTTGGCATTTCCGATAAATTGTTATTACAATCAGATAACGTTTCTGAAACTTATCGATAACTTAGAACAGATGATTCAAGATCAACGCGTAGCTTCGTGCGCTATAACACGGGCCGCGGGCGACTGGCCTGAGAGCTTCCGTTTATTCCTGGTGAGCCGAAAAAGGTAGGAACGATGAACTTTTCAGTGTTACCACCGGAGATCAACTCGGCCCTGATATTCGCCGGTGCGGGGTCGGAGCCGATGGCGGCCGCGGCGGCGTCCTGGGCTGGCCTGGCAGAGGAACTCACCTCGGCGGCAGCATCGTTCGGATCGGTGACGTCCGGGCTGACCGGCGGGGCTTGGCAGGGTGCCTCGTCGATGGCGATGGCAGTGGCGGCGGCGCAGTATGCGGAGTGGCTTAGCGCGGCGGCCATCCGGGCGCACCAGGCGGCCACGCAAGCGGGTGCCATGGTGGCCGAGTTTGAGGCGGTCCGGTCGGCGATGGTGCAGCCGGCGATGGTGGCGGCCAATCGTTCCGACTTGGTGTCCCTGGTGTTTTCGAACCTCTTCGGGCAAAACGCCCCGGCGATCGCGGCCATAGAGGCCGCCTACGAGGAGATGTGGGCCCTCGATGTGACAGCGATGTCTGCCTACCATGCGGGCGCTTCGGCGGTCGCCTCGGCGCTGACGCCGTTCACTCAGCCGTTGCTGAGCCTGGCGAGCCTGCCGGCCCGGGTGGCTGCGTCAACGGCGGCCCTAGCGGCCGCCGTTGACGCAGCCGTCGCGGGCGCCCCGAACGTGATGAGCAATATCAATATCGGCTTTGCGAACGTGGGCTTTGGAAACGTCGGCAACGGAAACGTTGGCAATCTCAGCCTCGGCAGCGGAAACGTCGGCAACTACAACATCGGGAGCGGGAACCTCGGCAGCTTCAACATTGGTGGCGGAAACCTCGGCAGCAATAACTTCGGCTTTGGAAACCTCGGCAGCAATAACTTTGGTTTCGCAAACGTGGGACCCGGACTGACGGCAGCCTTCAGCAACTTCGGCTTTGGCAATACCGGCAGCAACAACATTGGCTTCGGTAACTCGGGTAATGGGAACATCGGCTTCGGCAATACGGGCAACGGGAACACCGGAATCGGCCTCACCGGCAACAATCGATCGGGTTTCGGTGCCCTGAACTCCGGCGCCGGCAATATCGGTTTGTTCAACTCGGGCACCGGCAATATCGGCATCGGAAACTCAGGCACCGGAAACTTCGGCATCGGAAACTCAGGCACCAGCTACAACACGGGCATCGGCAACTCGGGCGAGGCGAACACCGGATTCTTCAACCTCGGCATAGCCAACACCGGCATCGGCAACGTCGGCAATTACAACACCGGTGGCTTCAACCTGGGGAGCTTCAATACGGGTAACTGGAATACAGGCAGCTCCAACACCGGCGGCTTCAACCCCGGCAATCTCAACACCGGCTGGGGCAACACCGGCGACGTGAACACCGGCGCGTTCATCTCTGGCAACTACAGCAACGGCTTCCTATGGCGCGGCGATTACCAAGGTCTGACCGGCTTTTCCGGCACA
The DNA here is from genome assembly GCF_010731535.1 of Mycobacterium lacus. Taxonomy (NCBI): domain Bacteria; kingdom Bacillati; phylum Actinomycetota; class Actinomycetes; order Mycobacteriales; family Mycobacteriaceae; genus Mycobacterium; species Mycobacterium lacus. Next base: position 2,018,106 of record NZ_AP022581.1, on the reverse strand, counting down.
ATCGCTATTCCCCCAGCCGCGCTGGACCTCGATGTAACCGGCCTCCTCGGCCCGATCACCGTGCCGCCGATCCATATTCCGCCAATAAGCCTGGGTCTCAACAGTTCCGGCGCAATCCTTGGCCCGATCGCGGTGCCGCCGATCCATATTCCGCCGATCAGCTTGGGTCTGAATAGTTCTGGCGCCATCGTCGGCCCCATCAGCGTGCCGCCGATCCAAATTCCGCCGATCAGCTTGGGTCTGAATAGTTCTGGCGCCATCGTCGGGCCCATCAGCGTGCCGCCGATCCAAATTCCGCCGATCAGCTTGGGTCTGAATAGTTCTGGCGCCATCGTCGGGCCCATCAGCGTGCCGCCGATCCAAATTCCGCCGATCAGCTTGGGTCTGAATAGTTCTGGCGCCATCGTCGGGCCCATCAGCGTGCCGCCGATCCAAATTCCGCCAATAAGCCTGGGTCTCAACAGTTCCGGCGCCATCGTCGGGCCCATCAGCATCCAGCCAATTAGCGTTAACCAGTTTGGGTTATCGCTATCTAGCGATCCACTAGTCATCCCGATTACGATTCCCAAATCCTCCTTTACCTTCGGCATCTTTCCCTTGCCGCCCGCCCCAGGCACCATCGGTCCCTCCACGATCGATCTGACCGTAGGCGGCATCACAGTGAGCGGCAGCATCGGCCCCATCAACACCCCAATCGTCAACATTCCCGGTATCCCGTTGGGTGTCAATGTGGGTGGTGTCGTCGGTGATCCGTTGAATGGCATTACGTTGTTCCCGGGTGGGTACACGCTGCCTGGGATTCCGTTGGGTGTCAATGTGGGTGGTGTCGTCGGTGATCCGTTGAATGGCATTACGTTGTTCCCGGGTGGGTACACGCTGCCTGGGATTCCGTTGGGTGTCAATGTGGGTGGTGTCGTCGGTGATCCGTTGAATGGCATTACGTTGTTCCCGGGTGGGTACACGCTGCCTGGGATTCCGTTGGGTGTCAATGTGGGTGGTGTCGTCGGTGATCCGTTGAATGGCATTACGTTGTTCCCGGGTGGGTACACGCTGCCTGGGATTCCGTTGGGTGTCAATGTGGGTGGTGTCGTCGGTGATCCGTTGAATGGCATTACGTTGTTCCCGGGTGGGTACACGCTGCCTGGGATTCCGTTGGGTGTCAATGTGGGTGGTGTCATCGGTGATCCGTTGAATGGCATCACGTTGTTCCCGAACGGCTACACCCTTCCCGGAATCCCGTTGATCCTCCATGTGTCCGGCCCCATCGGCCCGATCAATATCCCGATCGATATCGGCGGAGGCCCGGGTTTCGGAAACTCGACCACCACCCCATCCTCGGGCTTCTTCAACAGTGGCACCGGCAGCGCATCGGGCTTCGGAAATGTCGGGGCGGGGGCTTCGGGTTTCTGGAATGTTGCTGGGAGCCTGGGTAACTCAGGTTACTTCAACGGCGGGCCGCTGACATCGGGCGTTTTGAACGTGGGCAACACCGTTTCAGGCCTCTATAGCACAAGTACCCTGGGCCCGGGGACACCCGGCTTCGTCTCGGGCGTCGGCAACGTCGGCAGCCAACTCGCGGGCTTCTTGCGCGACGGCGTGGCCGGGACAACCCTCAACTTCGGAGTCTCGAATCAAGGCAGCCTCAACCTGGGTAGCGCAAACCTCGGCGACTACAACATCGGCAGCGGAAACGTCGGCAGCTACAACTTTGGCTTCGGCAACGCCGGCGGCAACAACTTCGGCCTCGGCAACCTTGGCGGCAACAACTTCGGCTTCGGCAACGTCGGTGGTAGCAACTTCGGGTTTGCGAATACCGGTCCGGGATTGACGGCAGCCCTGCACAACATCGGTTTTGGCAACATCGGCAGCAATAACGTCGGATTCGGCAACATCGGTAACGACAACTTCGGCTTTGGCAACACCGGCAACGGAAACGTCGGTATCGGGCTGACCGGCAACGACCAGGTCGGGTTCGGCGGCCTCAATTCGGGCAGCGGAAACATCGGCTTCGGCAACTCGGGCACCGGAAACATTGGCTTTTTCAACTCGGGCACCGGAAACTTCGGCATCGGCAACTCCGGCAGCTACAACACGGGCCTGGGAAACGCGGGCGATGTCAACACGGGCTTCTTTAATGTTGGCAGTGTTAATACGGGCATCGCCAACACAGGAAGCCACAACACCGGCAATTTCAACACGGGCAGCATCAATACCGGCGACTTGAACCCGGGCAACACAAACACCGGCTACTTGAACGCAGGTGATTTGAACACCGGCTGGGGCAACACCGGCGATGTCAACACCGGCGCGTTGATTTCGGGCGACTTAAGCGACGGCTTGTTGTGGCGGGGCGATTACCAGGGCTTGCCCGGCTTCTCGGCCACAATCACTATTCCACCAATCCCCCTGGGCGTCCATGTGACCGGCGGTGTCGGGCCCATTACCGTGCCTGACATTAATGTGCCGGCAATTCCGCTCGGCATTAACGCGGTAGGTACCGTCGGTGCGATCACGGTGCCGGCTATCTCTATTCCGACGATTCCGCTGGGTATTAGCGCGGCGGGTACGGTTGGTGCGATCACGGTGCCGGCTATCTCTATTCCGACGATTCCGCTGGGTATTAGCGCGGCGGGTACGGTTGGTGCGATCACGGTTCCGGCTATCTCTATTCCGACGATTCCGCTGGGTATTAGCGCGGCGGGTACGGTTGGTGCGATCACGGTGCCGGCTATCTCTATTCCGACGATTCCGCTGGGTATTAGCGCGGCGGGTACGGTTGGCGCGATCACGGTTCCGGCTATCTCTATCCCGACGATCCCGCTGAGCATTAACGCGACCGGCACGGTCGGCGCGATTAACGTGGGTAGTATCACAGTGCCTGGAATTCCGGTGAGAATCGGCGTGACAGTACCCGTCGACATCACTATTCAACAAATTCCGTATAGCGTCGCTCTCGTCGTTTCGGGCTCCATCGGCCCCATCACGCTGAGTCACTTTAACATTGGCCCCGTATTGACCGGCGGGACCGGTTCAATCGTCGTCAACGGTGTCAATATTCCTCAGTTCGGCCTCAGCGTCCCGCTCAGCGGGCAGGTGAGTGGGTTTACGATTCCGGGGTTCAATATTGGTCAGTTTGGTCTGAGTATTCCGTTGAGTGGTCAGGTGAGTGGGTTCACGATTCCGGGGTTCAATATTGGTCAGTTTGGTCTGAGTATTCCGTTGAGTGGTCAGGTGAGTGGGTTTACGATTCCGGGGTTCAATATTGGTCAGTTTGGTCTGAGTATTCCGTTGAGTGGTCAGGTGAGTGGGTTTACGATTCCGGGGTTCAATATTGGTCAGTTTGGTCTGAGTATTCCGTTGAGTGGTCAGGTGAGTGGGTTTACGATTCCGGGGTTCAATATTGGTCAGTTCGGTCTGAATATCCCACTGAGTGGCGAAGTCGGTGGATTCACCATCCCGGGCATCAGCATCGGCGGGTTCCCCCTGGACGTCGACATGAGCGGCGAATTAGGGCCGATCACCATCCCGATCAATATCGGCGGCACCCCGGGCTTCGGCAACACCACGGCGGCCCCGTCGTCGGGCTTCTTCCACACCGGAGGAGGAGGCGTATCGGGCATTGGAAACATCGGGGCCGCGGTTTCGGGCCTGGGGAACCAGGTGCCGGACGCATTGCCGGGGACAGTTTCGGGTTTCTACAACGTCGGGCACCTGGAATCGGGCCTGTGGAATCTGGGCAACACCATCTCAGGCCTGTACAACACCAGCCCGGCTGGCATCCTTACGTCAGCCTTTGATTCCGGCGTCAAGAACGTTGGCGAGAAGCTCGCGGGCTTCTTCCGCACCGGCAGTGGGCCGTAGCGGCTCGGGTTGGCGGAGCGGCTGCCGCTAGCCCTCCTTGGTGATCAGCTTCCGCAGCGCCATCCGATCGGGGGTCAGCAGCTCGGCGATGCGCGGGTGGTTCACCTCGGCGATGATGATTTCCCCGACTTCCTGATAGACCTCGCTGAAGACGCCGTGGGACTTCATCTTTGAGGTCTGGTACAGGTTGTCCTCGGTGGGCGTGACGTAGTACACCGCGTCGGCCTTGAATCGGTGCACCAGCCAGAGGTGGATCAAGGTCATCAGCCGCTTCTGCCGCAGCTTCTCGGCGAACGTGTTCTGATCGCGCACCTGCAGGATGCTGCGGCCGTGCCGGTCTTTGATGGGATCGAAGACGACGTTGGCCAGCGGCTCGTCATCGCCGCCGTAGATTCCGAGTTCGAGGACATCCGACCCGGCGCGGCGCGGGCGCAGTTGCACGCGAAGCTTTTCGCCGAGCTGGTAGTGCTCGCTCCAGAGCGCAAGCCATTCCTCCAGCAGCTTCTTGGGGACCTCGGTCTGCACCAGGTGTTGGTGCTGGGTGGAGCCTTTGCCCATGGCCTTGGTGGTTGCCGTGCGTCCCGAGGACGCGGCCAGCGCGGCGTCGCTGCGCGGTCCGCCGACCAGGGTTTGCGGTGTGCGGTAGGGAGACTCGACCAGGCGCATCTTGCGCTGCAGGCGCGCCAGCGCCAGCATGCCGTCCTGTCGCAGCGCTGTGGCGAATTCCTCGGCGGCGACGCCGTCGATCTGGTGCCCGCCGTAGGTGATGAAGTTGAAGACGAAGCCCATCTTGCCGAGCTCCTCGGGGAAGCGGCGCATCTCCTCGTCGGTCATGCCGGTGGTGTCCCAGTTGAACGACGGCGAAAGGTTGTAGGCCAGCATTTGGTCCGGGAACTCGGCGTGGATCGCCTCGGCGAACTGCCGGGCGTCGGCGAGGTCGGCGGTCTTTGTCTCCATCCAAAGGATGTCGGCAAACGGCGCCGCCGCCCGCGACTTGGCGATCGCATAGGGTATACCGCCGCGGATCTGGTAGTAGCCCTCGGGCGTCTTTGCCAGCTCGCAGTCCCACGGTGGGTCGACGCCCAGCTCCCTGGCCTTTGCCCGGGCGGTGTAGAGCGACGCACGCGCGGCGAACGCCCGCCAGTCCGCGGGACTCATGCCCGTCGGTTCGCCTTCGCTCTCCCCGAACTCCAGTACGTCTGCCACGGCCTCGCCGTAGGTCATCAGCCTGGCGTCGTCCTCCCAGGCCGCCACGAACCGCGATTCGACCTGGTCAAACAGATCGTCGATCGATTGCTGCCCGTCCTGCAGCCTCGCATTGACGGCGTCGGAGACCAAGCTCAGGATGCCTTGGCGCTCAAGCCAGGCGGCGGCAGCCATGTACTCGCCGTCGCTCAGAGAGTAGAGAAGGTGGCCATTGAGTTCCTTGACACCCAGTTCGTAGAAGCGCCGCACCAATGCCAGGAAGCAGGACTTGTAGGAAGGAACGTTGAGGTTGGTGGCGCCGAGGAGGAACGGCTGGTCGCGCTCGTCGGCGCGGCTGTCGATCAGGTTGGCCGCTTCGGCGTCGGTGCGCGCCACGATGATCCCGGGCACCCGCATGATGTCGAGCTGGAAGCGGGCGGCGTTGAGGCGCTTGATCTGTTCGTCCGACGGAACCAGAACCTTGCCGCCCTGGTGGCCACACTTCTTGGTGCCCGGGCGCTGGTCCTCGATGTGGTATCCCGGCACGCCGACCTCCACGAAGCGGCGAATCAGGTTGCGCACGTGCGGATCACCGCCGTGGCCGGTGTCGGCGTCGGCGATGATGAACGGGCGAAAATCATAGGACGGGGCCGCGGCGCGCTGCGGTTCCGTCATGTGCAGGCGCAGGTACTCCTGATTGCGATCGGCGGTGAGCAGCGCGCGGACCAGTACCGCGGCGTCGTCGGGCACCTGGCTCAGGGGGTAACTGGCGAGGTCGGGCCCCGGGTCTTCGGTGGTGGAGCCCTTGGCGGAGGTTGCCCAGCCACCGAGGTAGATCGCCTCGATGCCCATGCGCTTCATGCTCACGGCCTGCCCCGGGGAGTAGGGGCCGAAGGTCGTGATGCTCTTTTTCGCGGCGAACAGCTCGCGCAGCCGATCGTAGAAAGCCGCCGCCGCGTCTCGTGCCACGGTGTAGTCGGTCGGGATCGTGCCGCGCTGCTCGGCGACTTGGCGGGCCGTGTAGAGGCGAGTGATCCCGGCAAACCGCGGGCTGTCGAAGTATCGCTGCGTGGCGGCGACATCCAGCTCGAACGGCGTGTGGACCGCGGTGTCCGTTTCGGCGATGGCCATGGCCTTACGCTCCTCTTCAGCCCCGTTTGCTCTGACGGAGAGAGTGTATCCCCGAACTCGATGTTTGAATCACCGGCTGACGCGATGCCGGCGGCGATCGAGATAAGCTCGCGGACCTTGACCCGCTGAAGTTTGCCGCTCGTGGTTCGGGGAGCGGACCCGCGGAGCAAGAACAATGTCGTCGAGGGACAACCCGAAACCCGCTTCGGGTCGCTTGGTCAGTCCGGCACGCACCGCGTCGACGCTCTCGCCGGCACCCGGACGCGTTGGTGCGGTTGGCGTTTCGGTCATCGATCTAGGACGCCGCGCCGACGAGCAGACCGTCCTGCAGATGCAGCACGCGGTCGGCGATCGTGTCGAGGCGGGAATCGTGAGTGACGATGACGACCGCCGAAGCCTGGGCCCTGGCGGCCGCGGCGAGCTGTGCACTGACCTTCTTGCCGGTGACGGAATCGAGGTTGGCGGTTGGCTCGTCGGCCAGGATCAGGTCCGGTCCCATGGCCAGCGCGCGGGCGGCCGCGACCCGCTGTTTCTCCCCACCGGACAAGGCCGGCGGCCGGTGGTTGGCGCGGTGCGCCAGGCCGACCGACTCGAGCAGCTCGTTGGCCCGTGCCATCGCGATGGCCTTCCGGACTCCCGAATAGCGAAGGGGCAAAGCGACATTCTCGGCGCTGGTCAGCGAGTGCAGCAGGTTGTAGTCCTGGAACAGATACCCCAGGCGGATGAGGCGCAGATTCGCGCGCTCGCGTTCGCAAAGCCGGCTTGCGTCCTGGCCGCCGATCAGCACCGAGCCGGAATCGGGCGTCAGAAGTAGGCCCATCACCAAGAGCGCCGTCGTCTTGCCGCCACCGGACGGTCCGACCACGAGGACGACCTCGCCACGGTCCACCGACAACGTGACGCCCCGCAGCGCGTGCACCGCGGCCTCGCCGGTTCCATATTGGTGTCTCACGTTGGTCAGTTGCAGCACCGGGCCGGAAGTGTGGTCCAGCACGGGTTTACGGCAACTGCCACACTTGGGCGCGGACACGTCTTCTTGGCACACCGAGCAACGCATGTGGGCTCCTACCTTCTCGGATTTCGAGGGATTTCAACGTCGGAAGGCCGCCGCGGGGTCGAGTCGTGATACGCGGCGCAGCGGCAGCAGTGATCCGAGGATCGCCATGACAGCGGTGGCGCCGGCCATCGCCGCGAGCATCGTGGGTGTGATCTGGACGGTGACATCGCCCATCCGATCACGGATGGCGAACTGCGCCGCGTAGGCGATGCCGGCGCCCACCAGATACCCAAGTCCGACGATGACCGCGGCCTGGCCAAGCACGGTGCGGCGCAACTGGGCTGGGCGCACCCCAAGGGCGCGCAGCACGCCGAAGTCGGCCAGCTGTTCGGTGGTGACCGCCAGCACCGTCAGCCCCACCAGCGCGACTCCCACCAGCGCGGCGATGGCGATCATAGTCTTGAGCGGACGGCCGATCATCGACACGATGATGGCGCGGCTATTGTCGGCGAACGCGGCCGAGGTGAACGCGTCCATGCCGGGCACGCCCTTGCGTATCGAGGCCGCGATTCGCTCGGAGCCGTAGCCGTCCTTGGGCTGTACCAGGAAGTAGGACACGCGATTTCCGGCGCGCAGCAGTCGCGCGGCGTCCTGCAACGAGACGAACGCGTAGAAGTTGCCGATGGCGGCGGTTTGATTGGACAGGCCGACCACCGTGAAATGTTCGTCGACAACCTGTACCTTTTCGCCGACGTGAATCCCGTTTTTCCTGGCCAGTACCCGGTCCAGCACGACCTCGCCGGGGTGCTGAATGTTGCGGCCGTCCGCAAGCGACCACGGTCCCCCCACGCCGGTGTTCGGGTCGTAGCCGAGGACGAAATACGCGGTGTGCGAGCCGTCGTGGACGAAGTCGGACGGGAGCCCGAGGATCGGATCGACCGATCCGACGCCGGGAACGGCCGCCAGCCGGGCTGTGCCGTCGGCGGGCAGCCACGACACCGCCTTGAACATCTGGGACACGCCGGGCTGCACCACCCACACCGCTCTGTTGGAATGGTCGATGTACGTGGTGACCTGGTTGGTGGTGCCGACGAAGATGCCGCACATCACCAGCACCAGCAGCACCGCGAACCCGACTCCGCACACCGAAAACACAAACCGGGCACGCTCGGCGACCAGGTTTTTCACCGCGACGATCACCGCAGGCCCCGCTTCCCACCGGCGATCCTGCGGAGCCGCTCGACCGCCCGCGTTGTCGCCGACACGACGCGGTCGACGTCGGTCTCGGACACATCGGGTCCGAGCGAGAAACGGACGGTGGATCGCGCCGCGTCGTCATCGATGCCTTGGGCGGTGAGCACGTGCGAGACCGAGTCGTGCCCCGCATGGCACGCCGACCCGGTCGAAACGTAAATGCCTTGCATGTCGAGCACATCGGCAAGGGTGTCGGCACGGACCCCGTCGAAACGCACGCTGACCGTCTCCGCCAACACCGGCTCGGTGACGTTGCTCCGAACCCCGCCGGCGCCCGCAAGACCAAGGAGCAATCGCTCACGGAGCTCTCGCATCCGCAAGCGGTAGCTCATCGACATCCGTGCCAGGCAGACGTCGGCGGCCGCGGCCATTCCCATCGCGCCGGGCACGTTCTCCGTGCCCGCCCGTCGCCCGTTCTCCTGGGAGCCGCCCCGCACCAACGGAAGCAGGCGATGGCCGTGGCGGACGGCGAGGGCGCCGACACCGCGTGGGCCACCGAACTTGTGGGCCGACACCGACATCAACGACGCGCGCACCGTGGCGAGGCTGAGCTTTCCCGCGGTGTGCACGGCATCCACATGCAAAGCGACGCCGGCGCCGGACGTTACCGCGGCGATCTGGTTGATCGGTTGAATCGCGCCGGTCTCGTTGTTGGCATGCATCACCGAGACCAGCAGGGTGTCGGGCCGCATCGCCCGAGCGATTGCCGCCGCGTCGACATGACCCGAGGGATTGGGGTCCACGATCGTCACCTCGACACCCAATTGCGCTAGCGCACGGGCATTCTCGAGAATGGCCGAATGCTCGATGGATGTCGTCACAAGATGTCCGGAGAACCTGCGCGCGGCGAAGGTTCCCCATAGCGCCATCGTGTTGGCCTCGCTGCCGCCGGAGGTCAGGACCACCTCGCTGGGCATGACACCGAGGAGCAGGGCGATCGACCGCCGGGCCCGGTCCAGCGCCTCGGCGGCCGCCCGGCCGGCGCCGTGACCGCTCGACGGGTTGCCAACGAGCAGCTGGCCGGCGTTGACGGCTCGGCGCGCGGCCGGGTGCAACGGTGCGGTGGCGGCATAGTCCAAATACACGGCCGCGGTGGCGCCTTCGGGCGCCAGACCCTTGCTAGCGAGCGACGACAGTGTTGGCATCGCGGTCAGGGGCTGGGGACGATCCGAAGGTAAGGGAGGGGGGATTTCCAGCCGTCAGGATAAAGCTGGCGAGCCTGGTCGTCGGAGACCCACGGCGCGATGATCACGTCGTCACCCTGACGCCATTGAGCCGGGGTGGCAAGGCCGTGTGTGGTGAGCAGCTGAAGGGAATCGATCACCCGCAGCACCTCGTCGAAGTTGCGGCCGGTTGTCATCGGATAGACCAACACGAGCATGATGACTTTGTCGGGCGCGATCACGAAAACATTGCGCAGAGTGGCGTTTTCCGCCGGTGTGCGTTCGGTGGGGTCGCCGGCCGTATCTCCGGGCAGCATGCCGTAGGCCTTCGACACGGCGTAGTCGGTGTCGGCGATCAATGGATAGTTGGGAGCCGTGCCCTGCGTATTCGCGATGTCCTCGGACCATTTGGCGTGGTTGTGAAGCGGGTCGGTGGATAGGCCGATGATCTTGACACTGCGGCGGTCGAATTCGGGTTTGATCCGCGCCATGTGGCCGAGCTCGGTCGTGCATACCGGGGTGAAGTCGCGCGGGTGGGAGAACAGCACCGCCCAGCTGTCGCCGATCCACTCGTGGAACTTGATCGGACCGTGCGTGGTCATGGCCTCGAAGTCGGGGGCGATGTTGCCGATCGTCAGCGTCATGAGCGAACTCCAATCCGGGGGGTTGCAAGGATGGTGGGAATGGTGGGAATGGTTGGCGAACCTTCAACCGCGGAACGCTGCCGCGGGGTCGAGTCGTGATAGGCGGCGCAGCGGCAGCAGTGATCCGAGGATCGCGATGACAGCGATGGCGCCAGCCGTCGCCGCGAGCATCGTGGGCGTGATCTGGACGGTCGCTCGGCGACCAGGTTTTTCACCGTGACGATCACCGGAGCTGGCCGTTCGCCTGGCTGCTAGCAGGTGGCGATTGTGTCGGCATCGTCGTGAATTCCCTTGCGGTAGTTGTCGGCAAGCCGGTGTGCCGCGTCGGCACCCAGGGTTGCCACATGCTGTTGCTCGGGTCGCAGCCCGCCCGACCATTGACGCAGTTGCGCGACCTCAAGACCGGCCACATCGTCGATCCGCATGTCGCGCAGGCGTTCGGTCAGGATTGACGCAATCGCGAGGGCAGCCGAACAGCCGTATGCCTCGAATCTGACCTCGCTGACGACGTCGTCCTGGACGCGCGCGGTGAGCAGGATGCGGTCGCCGCACACCGGGTTCCCCACAAACGCGGAGGCGTCGGCGCTCGAGAGCCGGCCGCAATTGCGGGGATTGGTGAAATGGTCGATCGCCGTGGCGCTGAATCGAGGCATCGCTATGCCCGAACCGCTGTGTCCGCCAGCCCGCACTCGGTGACGACTTCTCGCGAGTCGATGTACTTTTCGATGCTGACAGCGCAGCACCCCAGTTCGGCGCCGTGCCGGCGGCGCCGGAACCGCACCGTTTGGCCGGTGCGACCGCACGGGCAGTCGCTGTCGTCCACCTCGCCGATGTCGTCGGACAACAGGAACCCGGGATATGCGGTATTCAACGCGTCGAGGATGGCGATGCCCCCGGTCCTGCCCGGTCCGAGTTCGATTGTGGGATCAGCGATGTCGCGGACAGACACGTAGCACCAGGGGGGCACATGCTTGCGATGGTGCTCACACTCGATGGCCAGCATGTTCGACTCGATCATCCCGTACATGTCGCGGATGCGGGCGCGGTCGATTCGGAAAACGCGCTCGGCCTTCTCGTTGAACTCGTCGCGGCTGATGGATCGCCCCGTGTATTGCTTCCACCCGCCGAGCATGATGATCAGCGAGTCAGGGTCCAGGGACAGCGGAATGGATTCCAGTTCCATAAATCTCATGAGCCTGGCGATGATGAATGGTGGCCCGACGATGTGCCGTGTCATCTTCTGCTCCCACTTGCGCAGGTAGGCGAGCGCTTCCTCGGGGTCGAAGGAATAGTCACGTACGACATAGCTGTGGTCGTCCAGCATGCCGGTGAGCAGATTGAAGACCTTGACCATGCCCATCTCGGGGACTTCGGCCGGCGACGGACACAGGAACAGTCCGGCGCCCTGGGAGATACCGAAAAAGTCACGGTAGCAACCGAATATCCCCGTCGACGCCCGGGTCACGGTCGTCGCATCCCGCCTGGCGACCGACGGCACCCCACTGGTGCCGGTCGACCGGATCTCGATCTCGATGTCCTCGAGACCCGTGGTCAACAGGACGTGCGCGCCGGCCTGTTTGAACATGCCGACCGGCAAGAGCGGAATCCGGTGCAAGTCCGCGAAGCCGGCGACATCATCGGGGCCGACCCGGGCGGCGTCGCATTGCGCCCGATAGAACCGGTTCGCCTCGAAATGCACGGCAAATGCCGAACGCACCGCAGCGGTGAGCGATCGTTGCCACTCGGACCGCGGCACGCGCAGCGCGTCGCCGGGCATCCCCAGCATCGTCACCAAATCCATCAAACAGCTCCTTCGAGAGGCCGCACACGGGCGATAAGCCCCGCCAGGGTCATCGTCTACTACGCAACGTAGTACTTGCCGTCGCAATCAATCAGTGGCGAGTCGCGTCTCTGGGTGGGTAGTCGCGATAGGGGGGCAATGAGTTCCTGTGACCTAGACCACACCCCCTGGGCGCGGCCGAACCACCTGCCCCCGGGTCAGGCGTGAAATAGTATGGCGCCGAACATAATAGCCATCCCCGCGGCCATCGTCACGAACCATCCGGCGGCCGGCAGGAAGAACACCGCTGGCCCCGCTGCCGGCAAGTGTGTGGCCCACGGCCAGGCCATTACCGCCATCCGATCGCCATCGATGGCCGAGGTCCACGGTCGGCCTTCGGCGCGGATGGCGAAGCCGGATACGGCCGCGCTCAGCACGAATAGTCCGGTGATCGCCCAACGCAGCAGGACATCACCGATCATGCGAGGCTGGGCCGATCAGCGGTGGGGTTCTCACCAAAATCCATGCGCTCCGGCACTGGTCGGTGCCGACAATCGAAGGTCGCCGACCACCCGCGCGTGGCCTGCGGATAACGGCCGTAAGCTGCAGGGGTGCGGACTGACGAGCCGACCGAACAGACGTCGTCGGCGCTGCGATCACCCCGACCGATCTCTGTGCGGATAGCACAGATGATAGGTGGCGTGCTGGTGGCCTCGGTCGCGGTCGCCGCCTACGGGCTGGTCTCCGGGGCGCACCGCTATACCGCGGCCGGCAATCCGTATCCCGGCGGACTCGTCGGCGTCGCCGAACCGGTCGGGTGGTTCGCCGCGTCGCTGTCGGGTGCGCTGTGCCTCGGGGCGTTGGCCTACGTGGCCATGATGTCGCGGCCGCAACCGGATGGCCTACTTGATGCCGGGGCGTTCCGGATCCACCTGCTAGCGGAGCATGTTTCGATCGCCTGGCTGTTGCTTGCCACGGCGATGGTGCCAGTCCAGGCCGCCAACGACTCCGGTGTCACGCTACCCGAGCTGCTCGGTGGCGCAGCGCTATTGGATTCCATTGCCGCCTCGGAGACCTCGCGCGGGTGGATCGTCAGCGCGATCTGTGCGCTGCCGGTTGCCGTGACGTTGCGCTTTATCACGCGTTGGGCCGGTCACGTTGTGCTGCTGATCCCCGCCTTGATTGGGGTGATTGCGACCGCGGTGACCGGTAACGCGGGGCAAGGACCCGACCATGACTATGCCACCAGCGCGGTGATCGTGTTCGCGGTCGCGGTCGCCATGCTGACCGGGCTGAAGGGCGCCACCGTGATAACGCGGGCGGCACCAAATCGCCCCGTGCTGGTGGTGCAGGTTGTCTGCGGATTGCTCGCGCTCGGGTATGGAGCGGTGCTGCTGTTCCTCCTCGGCTCCGGTGGGGCGATCGGCTCGGACTTCGGCCGGCTCGGTCTGGTCGCCGGGATTCTGTTGACGCTGGTGTGCGCGTCGGACTGCCGGGCGTTGGTCGTCGCCGCGCGATCCCGGCCACCCGGTCGTGGCTCGGGAATCACCGCGTTGGCCATGGTGGCCGTGACGGCGGCACTAGCCGCGATGGCCACACAGACCGCGCCGCGATTTCTCACCCACAGGTTCACGCCATGGGACGTCTTCTTGGGCTACGAACTGCGGCAGCCGCCGAGCGTCCTTGGCCTGCTGACCGTCTGGCGCTTCGACGGCTTCATCGGGGCTGCCGCGATGGTCCTTGCCGTCGGATATGCGGTGGGCTTCGTCCGCTTGCGTCGGCGCGGCAACGACTGGCCGGTCGGGAGATTGGCGGCGTGGCTGATCGGTTGTGCCGCACTGGTATTCACCAGCAGCTCGGGTGTACGGGCGTACGGGTCGGCGATGTTCAGCGTGCACATGGCCGAACATATGACGTTGAACATGTTCATCCCCGTCCTGCTTGTGCTCGGCGGGCCGGTCACGTTGGCGTTACGGGTGTTGCCCGCCGCCGGTGACGGACAGCACCCCGGCCCCCGCGAATGGCTGACCTGGCTGCTGCACTCCCGGGTCACGACCTTCCTGTCCCACCCGATCACGGCCTTCATCCTTTTCGTGGGATCGCCGTATATCGTTTACTTCACACCGCTGTTCGATACCCTGGTTCGCTATCACTGGGGCCACGAGTTCATGGCCGTCCACTTCCTGCTGGTCGGCTATCTCTTCTACTGGGCGATCATCGGTATCGACCCGGGGCCGCGCCGACTCCCCTATCCGGCACGGATCGGGCTGCTGTTCGCGGTGATGCCGTTTCACGCGTTCTTCGGAATCGCGCTGATGACAATGACGTCGGCGGTCGGTGGTGGGTTCTACCGGTCGGTCAATCTGCCCTGGCTGGAGAGTATCGTCGCCGACCAGCACCTGGGTGGTGGAATCGCCTGGGGTGCAACCGAATTGCCTGTCGTCCTGGTGATCGTGGCGCTGGTGGCCCAGTGGGCACGTCAGGACCGCCGGGTCGCCATCCGCGAGGACCGGCACGCGGACAGCCGCTACGCCGATGACGAGCTGGACGCGTATAACGCGATGCTGCGGGAGTTGTCCCGGATGCGGCGATGAAGCACTCGCAGCTAGAACGCTGCTGATGTAGTCCCCCTGGCTGGTCGGCGCAACGGCAAGCTGGTCACATCGGTCACGCGAGTCTCCTCGGGTTGGCGTGTTCGTGGTGCCCACCTCGCAGCGACAAATCCCTTGCGTTCCTTACGTTGTCGCTGTGAGCCGGGCAAACCATGTACCGCCTCGACCCAGATGCCTGCGGCAGATGTGACTACCGCAGCCCAGGACACTCGTGACTAATCGACTATCGAGAAGTTCCCGCGACCGGCCAGCGCTGCCTGAACCTGCGCGCGGGTGAGTTCGACATCGGTGGAAATCCGCACCGTCGATGTGCCTTCGGTGTCCAGGTCGACGCTGACCGCGCTGACGGAACCCAACGAGCCCAGCGCGGTGGTGACGGTGTCGACGCAGCCCTGGCAGCGCAGTCCGTTGAGGGAGAAAGTCTGTTCAGCCATGGCTCAACTGTATTGGGGTGTATCGGTGACCAAAATTCCGCAGCCGCAAGCTATTTGAAACAACAAAAAACGACGAGAACGCCATAGCGGCACCGGCGATCAGCGGGTTGAGCAGCCCGGCGGCGGCGACCGGAATCGCGGCGACGTTGTAGCCGAACGCCCAGACCATGTTCAGCCGGATCGTCCGCATGGTTGCCCGCGCGAGATCCAGCGCCTGCGGAACGATATCCAAATCGTCGCGGACCAGGACGATGTCGGCCGCGCCGATCGCGACATCGGTGCCACGCCCGATCGCCAGACCCAGATCCGCGCTTGCCAGGGCCGGGCCGTCGTTGATCCCGTCGCCGACCATCGCGACGATCTGCCCCCGATCGCGCAGTTGGTGGATCAGCTCAACCTTGCCTTGCGGCAGCACATCTGCCACGACGGTGTCGATGCCGACCCGGGCCGCCACCGCGTCGGCGGCGGCCCGGTTGTCGCCGGTGAGCAGAATCGGGAGCAGCCCGCGGCGGCGCAAGGCGGCGACGGCGTCGGCCGCTGAATCCTTGACCGTGTCGGCGACCGTGATGGCACCACGGACGACACCGTCAACCGACACGAAAACGACTGTCTCGCCGCGGGACTCGCCCTCGCGCCGGGCGGAATCGAGAACGGCGTCGGCTGTCGAATTGCGGGTGACCCAGGACGGCTTCCCGACTTCGACGCGGCGTTCCCCCACGACTCCCGATACCCCGCACCCGGCGATCGCCGCAAAGTCGGTGACTGGGGCCGGATCGGGAGAAGCGGCCACGATGGCCGTCGCCACCGCGTGCTCGGAAGCCGCCTCGACGGCGGAAGCCAACGCGAGAACTTCGTCGGAGCCACACCCGCCGGTCGATGTCACCGAGCTCACCGTCAAGTGCCCGACCGTCAGTGTGCCCGTCTTGTCGAAGACCACGGTGTCGATGCCATGGATGGTTTCCAACGCCCGGTAGCCCTTGATGAAGATCCCCAACTGCGCGCCCCGTCCGGACGCGACCATCATGGCGGTGGGGGTGGCGAGCCCGAGCGCGCACGGACAGGCGATGACCAACACCCCGAGCAGCACCGAGAAAGCGCGGTCGGGGCCCGCTCCCGCGGTCAGCCATGCCGCGGCCGAGAGTCCGGCGATGACGAAGACCGCCGGTACGAATACGGCCGCGATGCGATCGGCGAGCCGCTGAGCCCCGGCCTTCGACGCTTGCGCCTCCTCGACAAGGCGGACCATTGCGGCGAACTCGGTGTCGGCGCCGACCGCGGTGGCCTCGACTACCAGGCGGCCGTCCAGCACGACGGTGCCGCCGACGACGGTGGCGTCCGGATACGCACGGACGGGGTTCGCCTCACCGGTCATCGCGCTCATATCGATTGCCGCCGTGCCGTTCACAACGACGCCGTCGGCGGCGATGGTCTCGCCGGGCCGAACGACGAATCGTTGTTGGGTTTTCAGTTCTTCGGCCGGTATCACCAGCTCGGCCCCATCGGGCAGCAGCACCGTCACGTTCTTGGCACCAAGGGCGGCCAGGGCCCGCAGCGCGCTGCCGGCCTTGGATTTGGCACGGGCTTCGAAGAACCGGCCGGCAAGGACGAAGACGGTGACTCCCGCGGCGACTTCGAGATAGATCGAGTCGCTGTGCAGGATCGCCTGCCAAATTCCGTGGGTTTCCCGGGGGGGCTTGTGGACCAAGACCGTCGAAAGCGACCAGGAGGTGGCCGCCACGATGCCCACCGAGATCAGCGTTTCCATGGACGCGGTGCGGTGGCCTGCGTTGCGCACCGCGACCCGGTAGAAGGGCCAGGCGGCCCAGGTCACGATGGGCGCCGCCAGGGCGACCAACAGGTACCCCCAGCCGCCGAACCTGGTGGTGGGCACCATCGCGAACATGGTCGACAGATCGGCCAGTGGCACGAACAGCACGGCTGCGACTATCAGCCGGCGCAGCAGGCTGCGGGCATGGTCGGCGTCGGGATCCCGGTCGGGGGCGGCGGACTCCTCGTGCACACCCGCCTGGTATCCGGCCTGCTCGACCAGCCGGCACAGTTCATCGACCGGGATGCCGACGGCGTCGATGGTCGCAACTCGGGTGGCGAAATTGACCGACGCACGCACGCCGGGGACCTTGTTCAGCCTGGTCTCGACGCGGCTCGCGCAGGCCGCACAGGACATGCCCGAAACGTCCAGCCGGACACGCCGCGCGGAGTCAACGTCGGGGTCGGTCACCAGCGGAGCGGTCACGGCCCTCCTCGGATCGGCATAGTTGGCACCCGTCAGCGTACAAGCGCAGGTAAGGTCACCGCCGTGCAGGCAGAATTGCGGTTTGACCGGTGGTTTCTTCCCCTGTCGGTGCCTCTTGGGCTGGGTCCGGCAAGCAGCGAGCTGCGGGTCGATGCGGGCAACCTTCACGTCAAGATGGGCTGGGCGTTTACCGCCGACATCCCGCTGGCCGCTATCAAGAAGGCCGAGGTGAGCAACGCGCGGGTGTTCAGCGCGGGCGTCCACTTTTTCGGCTCCCGGTGGCTGGTCAACGGGTCGCGCAAGGGCCTGGTGGCGCTGACGATCGACCCACCGGCGCGGGCGAAGGCGGTGTGGCGAAAGTCGGTGACCGTCGGCACGTTGGTCGTCAGCGTGACCGACCCTGAGGCGTTCGTCGCCGCGTGCACCGCGAAGTAGCCCGCTTCAGTGGGGGCGCCCGCCCCCGTGCGCTGTGAGCCAATCTCGTTGGCGACGGACGAACCCCGCGTCGACGACGTTCCCGTGGCCTGGGACGTAGATGGCGTCGGGCCCGCCGATCGCGAGTAACCGATCGAGCGTCGCGGGCCAGGCCGCCACGTCGGAATCGGCGTCGATGGAGGGGTCGGCGGATTCCTCGACGAGATCACCGGCGAAGACCACGACGGGGTCCCTTTCATGGTCGGCCGGGGGCGCCACCACGATCAGGTCCGCGGTGGTGTGGCCGCGGCCCGGGTGGGTGACCGTCACGGTGCGATCGCCGAGGCCGATGACGGTGTCGAGGATCCGATGCCGCGGCGGCCGCAAGGCCGCGATCGCGCGGTCGATCTCCGCCGCCTGCGCACCGTAGCTCAGCGCGTCCTCGCGCAGCAGGCCGGCCGCCGATTCCAAGTATTCGGCAACCCCAGGTGCGCAATAGCTCTCGGCGTCGGCGAACATCGAGGAGCCCAGGACGTGGTCGAAGTGCTTGTGCGTCAACACAATATGCGTCACGTGGCACCCCGTGATCTGTCGGACGTCCGCGTCGATCGCGGCCGCTTCGGTGAGCGTGGTGCCGGTGTCGACGACGAGCGCTCCGGTGCGGCCCCGCACCAGCCCGATCGTGACGTCGCAGAACGGCAGACGACAGCGATGCACGCTGCCGGTCAACCGCTCCCAGTCGCAATGCACGGTGAGCAAGGTAGCCGCACCCCCGGCCGAGCAGACGCAGAAGCCCCCCAAAAGGGCCCTTTTGGGGGGCTTCTGCGTCTGCTCGCCGGCCGGACTGTGCGACGATCGGCGGGTGGCAGTCCCGCCCGCAGCGTCCCAACAAGGAGGGCACACATGCGTGTGGTCGTGATCACCAAGCATGGCGACCCATCGGTCTTGCAGGTGCAGCAGCGTCCCGACCCGCCGCCGCCGGGCCCGGGCCAGCTGCGAATCGCCGTCCGCGCCGCCGGGGTGAACTTCGCCGACCACCTCGCGCGTGTCGGCCTGTACCCCGACGCGCCGAAACTTCCGGCGGTGGTCGGTTACGAAGTCGCCGGGACGGTCGAGGCCGTCGGCGACGGCGTCGATGCCAACCGCGTGGGCCAGCGTGTCCTGGCCGGCACGCGATTCGGTGGCTACGCCGAAATCGTCAACGTCGCGGCAAGCGACTCGGTGGTGCTGCCCGATGCGTTCAGCTTTGAGCAGGGCGCCGCGGTGCCGGTCAATTACGCGACGGCGTGGGCGGCGCTGCACGGGTACGGATCGCTGCGCGCCGGCGAGCGGGTGCTGGTACACGCGGCGGCGGGTGGCGTCGGCATCGCGGCCATTCAATTCGCCAGGGCGGCCGGCGCCGAGGTGCATGGCACCGCATCGCCGGGAAAACACAAGAAGCTCGCCGAACTGGGGGTGGACCAGGCGATCGACTACCGCCGCGACGGCTGGTGGAAGGGCCTCGGGCCGTATGACATCGTGCTCGACGCGCTCGGCGGGACCTCGTTGCGGCGGTCCTACGGCCTGCTGCGCCCCGGCGGAAGGCTTGTCGGCTACGGGATTTCGAACATGCAGCAGGGCGAGAAGCGCTCGCTGCGCAGGGTGGCTCCACACGCGTTGGCCATGCTGCGGGGCTTCAACCTGCTCACCCAGCTGGAGGAGTCGAAAGCCGTGATCGGCCTGAACATGCTCCGACTGTGGGACGATCGCGGCACGCTGGAGCCCTGGATCACGCCGCTGGCCAAAGCGCTCGACGACGGCATCGTCTCCCCCATCGTGCACGCGGCGGTGCCATTCGCCGACGCCGGTCGGGCGCACCGGATCCTGGCGGCACGAGAAAACGTCGGCAAGGTTGTGCTGGTGCCGTGAGCGATGGCTGCCACCGAGTCCCGTGAAGTCGTCATCGAGGCGACGCCCGACGAGATCATGGACGTGTTGTTCGACCTCGAATCGCTGCCCGAGTGGTCCTCGGCTCACCGGGAGGTCGAAGTCCTCGAACGGGACGCTCAAGGTCACCCGAGTAAGTCCCGGCAGGTCGTCAGGGTCGCGGGTGTGGGCGATGAGCAGGTGCTGGCCTACGACGTGCACGACGACGGGGTGAGCTGGACGCTGGTCAGCGCCAAACAGCAACGCGCGCAGCACGCCCGGTACACGCTGACCCCCGAAGGCGATTCGACCCGGGTCCGCTTTGAGCTGACGGTAGATCTCGTCGCGCCGCTCCCGGGATTCCTGATCAAGAGGGGGGCCAAGGGCCTGATGGACACGGCCACGCAGGGCCTGCGCAAGCGGGTGCTCGAGGTCAAGAAGCGCGGCACATAGCCCCGGTGGACGGCTATCTTCGCGAACCTCGGTCAGCGACACTGACCTGTATGAAAAGCACAACGGTAAGCACACTTCATCGCATCGCATCGGTGATCGCAGTCCTGCAACTCGCGGCTATGGCAGCCTGCTACGCCGCCGCCAACGGTCGCGCAGCCCCTGCCGGCGGGCCGCTGACGATCACCAGTCCGGCATTCGCCGACGGCGCCCCGATCCCTGTGCAGTACACCTGCAAGGGGGCAAACATCGCACCACCGTTGACGTGGTCGGCGCCGCTGGGGGCCGCACTCGTTGTGGACGACCCGGACGCCGTCGGCGGAACCTACGTCCACTGGATCGTGATTGGAATTGCGCCTGGGTCCGGCAGCACCGCGGATGGCCAAACTCCGGCTGGGGGACGCACCCTGCCCAACTCCGGTCGCCAGGCCTCCTACTTCGGGCCTTGCCCGCCCGCGGGCACCGGGACACACCACTACCGGTTTACCCTCTACCAGCTTCCCAACACGTTTGAACTCCCCGCGGGATTGGCTGGAGCGCAAGCGGCGCAGGCGATTGCGCAGGCCGCAACCGCAAAGGCTCAGCTCATCGGGACATTCGGGGGTTGAGCCCGGATTACGACGCGTCGTCGAGCGCCCGATAGGCGGCGTTGTAGCCGGGAATGAAGGTTATGCCCGGGCCGCCATGGCACCCGGCGCCACCGAGGTGGAGGCCGTCGATCGGGATCGGAAAGTCGAGGAAGCCTTTGGCCCCGGGGCGATTGGGTCCCATCAGATCCGGGTGCAGCAGCCCGTGGCAGAAGTCACCGGCCTGCGCGCCGAACATGGTGTCCATGTGGTAGGGGGCATATGTGATTTTGCGGATCACAATGTCCTTGAAGTTGGGGGCAAACCGGGTGATCTTGTCGATAACCCGTTGTGCCATCGCATTTTTGAGATACCCATGCTGGTCACGGCCGGCTTCGACCGGGTGCGCGTACGCGAACGCGCCCGCGGCGTGCTTACGGTCGGCCCCAGGCTCGCATCGTGCAGGGAGGGGATCCGCATTCCCGTCGACGGGTTGTCCGGGGCAATGTCCTGCCGACATGTTTCCCATTGCAGCTGTTGAGATTCCGGCGAGCCGACAATGCCGACCGACTGCTGCATTCCGGCGTCGTTCAATAACTCGCAAGGCGGTGCGAATTCGGGCAGCCCGGCCAGGGCGAAGTGGATTTGCACGAAAGAGGCGCGATGATCGCGCCCGGATATCCGTGCGATCAGTTCCGCGGGAACGTGCTCGGATGCGATCAGGTCGGTGAGCGTGACGTGAGCGCACGCTCGAAGCCGTGAGCGCCCCGCATCAGTACAGCGGCGACCACTCGGACGTCCGCAGCAACCGGGTGGTCCACTGATCGCGCAGGTCCAGGGCGTCGTGCATCCAGGTCCCAGGGGCACGGTGCTCGGCGGGAATATGCGTCCGGATCAGGTCGAGCAGCGCCTCCGGTCTCGTGATGCGCTGCATCAGGATCACCTCGCGGCGCACGTGGCTGCCGAGGGCGGGCTGGAACGCGGCGTGCATTGTCAGCATCGACGTTGGTTGCTCGAGGCTCTTGGCGTATACGTCACCGCATCTGACGATGTACTCCTCGAACTTGTCCTCGTAGGGCCACATGGTGTCCTCCATGTAGAGGCTCATGTCGTGCTCGCGCCCGTCGACCGGCACCTCGTCGAACGACACCTGCAGCAGGGGCGACCACGGGAGCGGCACCAGCAGTTTCGCGTCGACGTCATGGCGCATCTCGTCCAGGTTGCGCATCCACTCCTGCAGATCGCCCTTCTGGACCCGCTTGGTCAGGCTCTCCCATGCCGCTCCGTCGCGAACCGCGGTCACGGTGATCACGGTGTAGGCGGGGCCGCTGCCATGCGCCTGGTTGGTGTACCACAACAGCCGGGCCTCGTCGCCGGCGGCGAGCATGGGCATCCAGCCGTGTCGAAATGCTGCCTCGAAGTCGTCTTCGGCGCGCCCGCGCACCTTGTGTACCTCGTGCATGAACAGCACGCCGAAACCTCCCACACGCGGCGCTCCACCCTGACCGCCTCGTCCCACGGACGGTAACTCGGACAGATCAACGTGTCGAGAGGCCCGTGAACTGCGCCCGGCTGCGCGCCTTCCCGTCGGGCGTCGCAGACATGCGGCGTTCGCGCTTACCCGGCCTGCGCAGCCGAGTCGAGAATCTGGTTTTCTCAAATCGGTATTCATCGTCACCGGGCGGGAGTTCGCGCATGAGCAGGCTCAACGTGCCGGCTGGCGCTGGCGGCGAAGCGGCGATGATCTGGACGCTGCATCTGGCAAAGGAACAGCAGGTGGCCGAGTTGCTGGGAATCCCGGCCACGGTCACGCAGGCCGCGCTGTTCGCGGTGGCGTAGACCATCGGCACCAACTTCCCGCCGGCCGCGCGGCCGCCCGCGGAGACAATCACCTTCTGGGACGGCTGGGGAGAACGCTGATGCGGTCCTACACCCTGCGATTCCATGTCGACGCGCCGCCGCAGAAAGTGTGGCGGGTCCTGCATCCGCCGCCGCCACCGAACTCGCCGCGGCCGCGGGTCCTCAAATGGCCCACCGGCAGCATGGAGATCCTCAACGACGGCGACGAAGCCGGCGAGGGTCTGGTCCGCACAAGCGTCTTCGACGTGCCCGAATACCTGCTGTCCGGCGGCAAGGCGCGGTCGTGGGAGACCGTCACCGAAGCGGAGCTCAACAGGCTTTCCCGATATGTGGCCGTCGGCCCGCCGCCATGGTCCCGCGCCGAGGGCTATCACCAGCTCGACGAACAGCCCGACGGCACCACGGTGCTGACCTTCCACGCGACGTATCACGCCTAACAACCCGGTGCCGCGTTTCTTCCTCGAGCGCCCCAGAGCCCGGCGAGATTTCGCCCGGCCACCTCGAGACCTACGAGCACGCGCTCAGCTACGCGGGCCGGGTGACGCGGCTGACCTGAGAGCGTGCCGTAGCGCTCACGTGTTCTGTGCCGTGCAGCACATGGATAGGGATCGGATGCCCTGGAACCGGTCCAACCGCGGCGCTGGAAAACGCGGTTGATGAAAATATGGGCGGGGGCCGGACTTGAAAGGGTGTCGACATGACCGGCCAATCGGGCGTGCTTGTTCCCCTCGATTCGCTGATCGTCGAAGTGCTCAGCGACAACGTCAGCGACGCCTACGTGAGCAAGACGCCGTTCGCCCAGTCGGAGATGCAGAACGTGGTGGACGCCGGTGCAAGGTTGATTTCGGGCCGCAGCCTGCTCGTTGCCAACCTGGGTTACGGCTTGCGACTCAGGTCGCTGGCGGGGCCGGTCGAGCACGTGCTGTTGTTCGACACCGGCACCGAGGGTGCCGCGTTCATCCGCAACTGCACCAACCTCGACATCGACCTCGGTGCTGTCGAGGAAATCGCGATCACCCATGGACATTGGGACCATATGGGGGCGCTGATCGAGGCGATCGATGGGGTCGTGGCCCAGCGTGGCTCGGTGACAGTCCACGTCAACCCGCTGATGTTTCGCGAACGCGGTCTGGAACTGGCAAGCGGGCAGGTAATACCGACCGAGCGAGTCCCTACCCCGGCCGCGATGCGCGCTCACGGTGCGATCGTCGTGAACGACGCAGGTGAACGGTGGCTGCTCGATGGCCACTTCTACTACAGCGGCGAAATTCCGCGCGTCTGCCCGTTCGAGACCGGCAGATCCGACCATCTCTGCCGGCCAACCGACGACGCCGCGTGGGAGCCCGATCCCTTGCTGCTCGACGAGCGAATGCTGGTGGCCCACGTGCGCGGCCTCGGGCTGATCGTCTTCAGCGCGTGCTCACACGCCGGCATCGTCAACGTGTGCACGGAAGCGGCCAGCCGCTTCCCCGATGTCCCGATTCATGCGGTCATGGGCGGATTGCACCTCGGCGGCGTGATGGAGCGCATCATTGCCGAGACGGTGAAAGGCTTGGCGCCGTTTAACATTCGCCACATCATCGCCGGACACTGCACGGGCTGGCGTGCCGTCCACGCCCTAGCCGACGCATTCGGCGACCGGGTGAGCCAGTCCGCGGTGGGAACGAGTTATCGCTTCCAAGCGATTTGAGCCGAGCGATGGGGGTTGCCGGCGGGCGGTTCGAAATCGCCTGCTCACCCCGGTACGCTGCGGTCCTATGGGTTCGAAGGCGAATTCACCTGTTGCCGCGAGACTGGTCGTCGCGGGGCTGATTCTTGTGGGCTGGGTTGCGTCCGCGGGTGTCGCGGGCGCCGATCCGCAGCCGGCGCCATCACCCGCACCGAAAACGACGATGGACCACGATGGCACATACGTCGTAGGGACCGACATCCTGCCGGGTACGTACAGCTCCGCGGGACCGGTTGGCAACGGAACGTGCTATTGGAAGCGGATGGGCAACCCGGATGGCGCCCTCATCGACAATGCGCTGAGCAAGAAGCCGCAGGTAGTGCAGATCGAACCGACCGACAAGGCGTTCAGGACGACGGGCTGCCAGCCCTGGCAGAACACCGGCGGCGAGGGCAATGCGCCGGCCGAGCTGCCCGGACCCGCCGCCGGAGCCCAACTGCAAACCGATCTCGGCATCCTCAACGGATTGCTCGGTCCGAACGGACAGCAAGTACCTCAATCCTGAGTGACGCCGGATTTCGGCTACCGTCCTGCTGTGGTCACCGGTGCGCAACAAGTCGTCGTGATCGGCGCCGGCGTGAGCGGGTTGACGTCGGCCGTGTGCCTGGCCGAAGCGGGCCGGCCGGTGCGGGTGTGGACGGCCGCACCGCCGCGAGAGACCACCTCGGTGGTGGCGGGTGCGGTGTGGGGCCCGGTGTTCACCGAACCCGTCGCCAGGACGCTGGCCTGGACCGAGGAGTCGCTGCGCGAGTTCCGCGAACTTGCCAAGCACCCTGCGACCGGGGTGCGCATGGCGCCGGCAATGACCGTCGGTGAGCTACCGGCCGGCGACGAACTGCCGCCCCAGGCCAAGCTGATCCCCGACCTGCGACCGGCCGACTCGGCCGGTCTGCCCGAGGGCTTCCAGACCGGGTATCGCGCCACTATGCCGATGATCGACATGCCGCAATACCTCGACTACCTGACACAGCGCCTGGCCGCGGCCGGCTGCGAAATCGAGGCCCATCCCGTGCGGTCGCTGGCCGAGGCCGCCGACGCCGCCCCGACCGTGGTCAACTGTGCCGGTCTGAGCGCCCGAGAGCTGGCCGGCGATGACACCGTGCGGCCGCTCTTCGGCCAGCACGTCGTCCTCACGAATCCCGGCCTGCGGCAACTGTTCCTGGAACTCAACCGCGGTCCGGAGTGGACTTGCTATTTCCCCCACCCGCGGCGTGTTGTCTGTGGAGGCATCAGCATCCCTGACCGCTGGGACACCACCCCGGATAGCGAGGTAACCGAGCGGATCCTGCAGCGCTGCCGCCGGGTCGAGCCGCGGCTCGCCGAGGCCCAGGTGATCGAGACGATTACCGGACTGCGTCCGGACCGCCCGCGCGTGCGGGTGGAGGTTGAACCGCTCGGGCCGGCGCGGTGCATCCACAACTACGGCCACGGCAGTCATGGCGTGACCCTATCGTGGGGCTGCGCGCGGGAGGTGGCCCGCCTCGTCGGCGCGGGGTGAATGGGCCTCAGGCCGGCGGGGCCAGCGCGGATTCGACCGTCGCATACATCGGCAGCAGGCGGCGCAGGCCACACGCGGCAATCGTGCGGGCCACGATCGGCTGGCTGGTGACCAGCCGCAGGTTCACGCCGCGGCGGCGACACCGCACCGAGGCCTGAGCCAAGACGGCGTACGCACACGACCCCATGAAATCGATGTCGCGAAGGTCGATGACGAACGGACCGGGCGCGATGGCGATGGCGGCGCTCCGGCTCACCAATCGCTGCCACGCGGCCTCGTTACTGGCGTCAATGTCACCGCCGACATGAACGACCACCGCCGAGCCGTTGCACTCGGTGACCGCGCGCAGACCAGTGTGGGAGTCACCACGTTGCGAGCTCAGCCGCGTGCCTGCAGGACCTGATGTTGACCCGCTCGCGACCGTCTTCATCTTGTGCAACATCCCGTCCGTCGTGTGCTGGTAGCTGCTGCCGTCCTGCATCGGAAGGCGGGCACGCGCTGTCATCGTGCCACAGACAACCCGTCTTCACGGTGGTAGTAAGCATATGTGCAACAGGTCCTGACAATGAAGGATGTCGTAACGCAAATTTTTGCATTGTTCCCACCGGCGGACGCGCACCGACGGCGACCTCATTTGCCGTCTTTCGAAAGATAGCTGCTGCTACGAAGAAACGAGCACGACTAACGTCGAGTGACGCGCCGGACGTCGCGACCCAGCAGCGACAGTAGCCAGCTCACGATCGACAACACGATCGCCGCCCAAATCGCGGTCCACCAGAAGTGGTCGATCTGCAGTCCCCAGTGAGTGGTGTGTTCGGTGATCCGCGCGGTGATCCACAGCATCAACGCGTTGACGACGACATGGAAAAGGCCAAGCGTCACGATGTACAGCGGGATCGCCAGGAATTGCACGATGGGTTTGATGAATGCGTTGACCAGACCGAAGATCACCGCGACGACGAAGATAATGCCGATCCGCTGCAACGTCGTGTCGCCGCCGACAAAGCGCATCCCCGATACGAATTGAGTGACCACCCACAATGCGAACCCGGTCAGCGCCGCACGCAGGAGAAAAGGCACCATGTGCCGATCTTGCCATGTAAGAGCCGCGTCAATCAGTTCAACCCGTAGAAGCGCTGCGCGTTGCGCCCGCCGATCTTTTCGCGCGCCTCCTCGCTGATGTCCGTGCGGGTGCGCAGATGCTTGGTGCTTTGCGGCCACTCGCCATCCCAATGCGGGTAGTCGCTGGCGAACATGATGAAGTCGGCGCCGAGCACATCGATCACCCCGGGCAGGATTGGCTCGTCGGGTTCACAGGTCACCCAGATGTTGCCGGCCTGCAGGTAGTCATGCGGATCACGGCGCCAGCCACGCTCGACCCAGTCCCCTCGCTTCTCGAAATGCTCGTGCAGGCGGTCGATAAAGAACGGGACCCAGCCCGCGCCAGGGCCTCGGTCTTCCGGGTAATTGCGGCCCTCGATCGTCAGCCGCAGCCGCCCGTCCGTGCTGGGCTTGACGTAATCCGGCCAGCGTTTGATGGCCTCGATCGCCAGCGTGGGATTCTCGGCGACGTGCCCGTCGGCATCGATGATCCGCATAAACCCGGAACTTTCTCGCGCCGATCGAAGGTGCAACCTCCTCGATCGGTCCCAGCGTCGGTGCCCCGGGTTCTCGATGCTGCTCCGGGTACTGCACGATGCTGACGTGACAACGCAACGGATCAGCGCCGATCAGCGAAACTCCGTCATCGCGGCGTTCCTGGGCTGGACGATGGACGCCTTCGACTATTTCATCGTGGTGCTGGTCTATGCCGACATCGCAAAGACCTTTCACCACACCAAGGCTGAAGTCGCTTTCGTCACCACCGTCACGCTCATGATGCGCCCGGTGGGTGCGCTGCTGTTTGGCCTCTGGGCCGATCGGGTTGGGCGGCGGCTGCCGCTGATGGTGGACGTGGTGTTCTACTCGGTGGTCGGATTCCTGTGTGCGTTCGCGCCGAACTTCACCGTGCTGGTAATCCTGCGGCTGCTGTACGGCATCGGCATGGGCGGGGAATGGGGCCTGGGTGCGGCGCTGGCCATGGAGAACGTTCCCGTCGGGCGGCGCGGGTTTTTCTCGGGGCTGTTGCAGGAGGGCTACGCATTCGGGTACCTGCTGGCGAGCGTGGCATCGCTGGTGGTGATGAACTGGCTGGGGCTGTCGTGGCGTTGGTTGTTCGGTCTGAGCATCGTCCCGGCCCTGATCAGCCTGATCATCCGATACCGGGTGGCGGAATCCGACGTTTGGGAGGCCGCGCAGGACCGGATGCGGCTCACCAGCACCAGAATCCGCGATGTGCTGCGCGACGCGGCCATCATCCGCCGTTTTATCTACCTGGTGCTGCTGATGACCGCGTTCAACTGGATGAGCCACGGTACCCAGGACGTCTACCCGACCTTCCTGACGTCGACAGCCAACGACGGTGCCGGCCTGTCCAGCTCGACCGTCAAGTGGATCGTGGTGGTCTACAACGTCGGCGCCATCGTTGGCGGGGTTGTCTTCGGCACGCTGTCACAACGGTTGAGCCGGCGCTACACCGTCGTTTGCTGTGCGGTATTGGCATTGCCGATCGTGCCGGTCTTCGCCTACTCGCGCACCGCGGCGATGTTGTGTCTCGGCTCGTTCCTGATGCAAGTCTGCGTACAGGGGGCGTGGGGTGTGATCCCGGCGCACTTGACCGAGATGTCGCCGGATGCCATTCGCGGCTTCTACCCCGGTGTGACCTACCAGCTGGGTAATCTGCTGGCGGCCTTCAACCTGCCGATCCAGGAACGCCTGGCCGAAACCCACGGCTACTCCTTCGCGCTGACGGCGACGATCGTGCCCGTGCTGATCGCCGTCGCGGTGCTGACACTGATCGGCAAGGACGCCACGGGAATCCGCTTTGGGACGGCCGAAAGTGCCTTTCTCCCAACAGAAGTGACGTGATCAGATCTCGAGATCCAGCGGATGACTCCCTGGCTACTGGGTCAGCGCGCGCAGCAGCAGGTGCATGGCCACCGTCGTCGAGCGCTCGCGAATGTCCGACCGGTTGCCGGGAAGCCGCACCGTGCGGGTTTCGCCCCGCCCATCGGCGAGCATGACCGTGAAACAGACCGTCCCCACCGGCTTTTCCGGCGTACCCCCGCCCGGCCCGGCGATTCCGGTGATCGCGACGGCGGTGTCGGCACCGAAGCGCTGCAGTGCGCCCGCCGCCATGGCCTGCGCGACGGGCTCAGACACCGCCCCGTGCGCCTCGATCAGTGCCGGGTCGACGCCGAGCAGCTGGACCTTCGCCTCGTTGGAGTAGCTGACCACACCGCCCATGACGTAGTCGGACGAACCGGGGCGATCGGTCAGCCGAGCCGCCAGTAGCCCGGCGGTGCAGGATTCGGCGGTCGCTACCCGACGGCCGGCCAGCAATCGTGCGACCAGATCGTCTACGTGCGAACCGTCTTCGGAGTAGACGTGGCGCCCGTGGCGGTCGCGGAGCAGCCCGATGAGCCGCGCGTACACGTCGGCGGCCTCCGGCTCGTAACGGGTGACCATCTCAATCTCCCCGCGCCGCAAGCATGTGGTGATCTCGAGTGAGCCAAAGCCGGGAATGGATGCTTCGGCGCCACGAAGCGTTTCGGCCAAGGCCGACTCGGGCAGCCCAAACATGCGAAGGGTCCCCTGCCGATAGGCCGTCCGGCCGGCGATGGCCGCCTGCGCCGCGGACGTCTGAATGGCCCTGCGCCACATCGGCTGTAGCTCGCGCGGGGGTCCGGGAAGAACCATTACCGGCGGTTTTCCGGGCACGACGAGACCCGGCGCGGTGCCCACCGGATCGAGCACGTGCGACCCGGCCGGGATCAGGGCCTGCTTGCGGTTTGCGGCGCGCACCGACGCGAAACTTCCCGGATCGACGTGCACCATAAGGGATTTCAGGATGTTGGCGATCTTGTTCTCAAGCCCGTCGTCGAACACCAGGTCGCGCCCGCAGAAGCGGGCTACCACCTCGACGGTCACGTCGTCGGCCGTCGGCCCCAGGCCGCCGCTGGTGACGATCAGGTCCACGCCTTGGTCCGCCATGAATCGCAGCTGCGCGTCGATGTCGGCGGGGCGGTCGCCGCAGATCGTGATGTGCGCCAGCTCGACCCCCAGCTCAAGGAGCCGATCGGCGATCCATGGGCCGTTGCGGTCTTGGACCCGACCGGTCAGGACTTCGGTTCCGGTGACAACGATGCCCGCACGTGCGCTCACCGCGATGAGCCTACGCATGAACTAACCTGAGGCCGTGGCGCAGGCGCCCCGGACTCACAGGACTCGTTACGCCAAGTGCGGCGAGATGGACATCGCCTACCAGGTGCTCGGTGATGGTCCGACGGATCTGCTGGTGTTGCCCGGGCCGTTCGTCCCCATCGACTCGATCGACGACGAGCCGTCCCTGCACCGCTTCCACCGGCGCCTTGCGTCGTTCGCCCGGGTGATTCGGTTCGACCATCGCGGCGTAGGACTTTCGTCGCGGATGCCGTCGATGAAGCTGCTGGGGCCTAAGTTCTGGGCCGAGGACGCGATCGCGGTGCTCGACGCGGTCGGAAGCGAGCAGGCGACGATCTTCGCGCCAAGCTTTCACGCGATGAACGGATTGGTTCTTGCCGCCGATTACCCCGAGCGCGTGCGCGGGCTGATCGTCGTCAATGGATCGGCGCGCGTGCTGTGGGCGCCCGACTACCCGGTCGGTGTCCAGGCGCGTCAAGCTGATCCGTTCATGACGGTCGCGCTGGAGCCCGACGCCGTCGAACGGGGTTTCGATGTGCTCCGCATCGTCGCTCCCACCGTCGCCGACGATGATGTGTTTCGCGCGTGGTGGGATCTCGCCGGCAACCGTGCGGGGCCGCCAAGTATGGCGCGCGCCGTGTCCAAGGTGGTGACCGAGGCCGACGTACGAGATGCCCTGGCGCGCATCGGGGCACCGACGCTGATACTGCACCGCGTCGGGTCGACCTTTATCCCCATTGGGCACGGTCGCTACCTGGCCGAGCACATCGCCGGATCACGGTTGGTCGAACTACCGGGCGCAGACGTCCTGTACTGGGTCGGCGACACCGGGCCGATGCTCGACGAGATCGAGGGGTTCATCACCGGCGTCCGCGGCGGCGGCTATGCCGAGCGAGTGCTCACCACGATCGTGTTTACCGACATCGTCGGCTCGACCGAGCGCGCCTCTTTGCTTGGTGACGGCCGGTGGCGCGACCTGCTCGACCGTCACGACACCATCATCCGCCACGAGCTCGGTCGATTCGGCGGGCGCGAAGTGAATACGGCCGGAGACGGTTTCGTCGCGACGTTCACCAGCCCGAGTGCCGCGATCGCGTGCGCCGACGACATCATCGATGCGGTCCGTGTGCTCGGCATCGAGGTGCGGGTCGGCATTCACGCGGGTGAGATCGAGGTGCGGGGCGTCTTGGGACGTGACGTCGCCGGTTTGGCCGTGCATATCGGTGCGCGGGTCGCGGCGCTGGCCGGGCCCGGCGAGGTGCTGGTGTCTTCGACGGTGCGCGACATTGTCGCCGGTTCGCGGCGCCGGTTCGCCGAGCGCGGTGAACGCCAACTCAAAGGGGTGCCGGGCAGTTGGCGGCTGTACGCACTGGTACGGGAGCGCGCGGCGGTCGGGTCCTAGCGGCCAGGGCGCGTCGATGGCCGCGGGTGCGTGCCGGGCGACCCGTTATAGCGACCCGGTGGCGCCGGTTGCGCCGTTGGCGCCGGGGAGACCGCCGGCACCGGCGGTTCCACCGCTCCCGCCGTTCCCGGGCTGGGCATTCGTCGGGAAGACATGCGCGAAGGCGCCACCGCCGTCGCCGCCGTTGCCGCCGTTGGCGGACAGGTCCGAGCTGTTGCCGCCCTTGCCGCCGTCGCCGCCGGTGGCGACTCCGGCTCCGTACGCGTACGCAGCACCGCCGGTGCCGCCGCCCCCGCCGGTGCCGCCGTTGCCGGCGTTCCCGGCATCGCCGCCGAGGGCGTCTCCGTCCCCGTAGTTGGTCGCAGTACCGCCGGAGCCGCCGCTGCCGGCAAAGATGACGGCGTCACCGCCAGCACCACCTTGGCCGCCGGTGGCGTTACCCGTGCCGGCGTAGATGGTCGCGCCACCGCCGCCGCCACCGTTGCCCCCGTTAACGCCAGAGGGGAAGTCATTGAAGCCGATGCCGGCATCTCCGCCCCTGCCGCCGGTGATGTTATTCGCGTTGAGGGCGTTGTTGATTTCCACGCCGCCGCCGGCGCCGCCGTGACCGCCGCCCCCGCCGGTGGGGCTGTTGCCGCCGTTGCCGCCGTCGCCGGGGGTGGCGCTGCCGAGTCCGGCGTTGTACGCATAACCACCGAACCCGCCGTTCCCGCCGCCCTGGGCACCGTCACCGCCGGCCCCGCCGTTGCCGGCGGTGGCGCCGGCGGTGGATGCGGCGTTGAAGACACGGGCGTCGCCGCCGCCGCCGCCGAACCCGCCGGCGCCGCCGGCGCCGGATAGGCCATTCGCCCCGGCGTGTCCGACGGCGTTTCCGGTTCCAAAGCTGTACGCGGAACCGCCCTGGCCGCCGCCCCCGCCGTTGAAGCCGGTGCCGCCTTTCCCGGGGGTGCCGCCGACGGCGTCTCCGCCTCCATAGTTGGTCGCGGTACCGCCGGTGCCGCCGATGCCGCCGGTGCCGGTGGCGCCGGTGGCATTGCCGCCGGTGCCACCGATGCCGCCGATAGCGTTGTGCGTGGAGGCGCTGCCGCTGATGTAGGCGTCGCCGCCGGCCCCGCCGTGCCCGGGTTGCAAGGCGCTGCCGTTGTCAAGGCCGGTGCCGCCCGCTCCGCCCGCGCCGCCGATGGCATCATGCGGATTGGCGGCGTTATCGATTTGTACGCCGCCGCCTTGGCCGCCGCCCCCGCCGCCGCCGGTGCTGCCGGTGCCGCCGTTGCCGCCCGTGCCGGGGGTGATGCTTCCGGTTCCTTGGGTGAACGCAAAGCCGCCGAAGCCGCCGGTCCCGCCGCTGGTGCCGTTGCCGCCGATCCCGCCGTTGCCGGAGGTCGCGCTGGCCGTAGATGCGGCGTTGAAGATGCGCGCGTCGCCGCCACCGCCACCGGCCCCACCCGTGCCGGTGGCGTTATCAAGGCCGTTCGCGCCCGCGGCGCCGGTGGCGTTGCCGGTTCCGAAGGCGTACGCATGGCCGCCTTGGCCGCCGCCCCCGGCGATCGCCGGGCCGGCGCCGCCGAGCCCGGGGACGCCGCCGAGGGCGTCTCCCTTGCCGTAGTTGGTTGCGGTACCACCGGACCCGCCGATGCCGCCGGTGCCGGTGACGGCGGCGCCGCCCACCCCGCCGGTGCCGCCGATCGCCTTAGCCGTGGAGGCACCGCTGTCGATTTGCGCGTTGCCGCCGCTCCCACCGTGTCCGGGTTGGGTGAAGCCACTGTTATCCCAGCCTGTGCCGCCCGCTCCGCCGGCGCCGCCGATGGCGTTAAACGGATTGGTGCTGTTGCCAATTTCCGCGCTGCCGCCGTCGCCGCCACCCCCGCCGCCGAAGGCAGTGCCGGCACCGCCGTTGCCGCCGTTGCCGGGCGTGACGTTTCCGGTTCCGGCGGTGAACGCATTACCACCGTTGCCGCCGCGCCCGCCGCTGGCGCCGTGGCCACCGGCCCCGCCATCGCCGGCGGTGGCGGTAGCCGTGGAGGCGCTGTTAAGGGTAAGCGCGTCGCCGCCTCGACCGCCGTTACCGCCGTTACCGGCGCCTATGCCGTTGCCGCCGTCGCCGCCGGCGCCGCCGGTGGCGTTCGCCGTTCCCGCGTTAACCGCGTCGCCGCCGTCACCGCCGTCGCCGCCGTTGCCGTTGCCGGCACCGTCGCCGCCGCCACCGCCGTCTCCGCCACCGCCGGCCAGCGAACCCGGGGCTCCGCCGTCGCCGCCTCGACCGCCGCTGCCGGAAACGGTGGCGTTGCCGCCCTTGCCGCCGTTGCCGCCGCTGCCGTACGCACCGCCGGCCCCGCCGTCGCCGCCCCTACCACCGTCACCGAGGCCGGTTTCAATGTAACCGGCACCACCGGCTCCGCCATTGCCGCCGTTGCCCGGGACTATGGTGCCGGTGGCGCCGGTCGCACCGGCCACGGCGCCGGGACCACCGGCCGACCCACCGACGCCGCCGACCCCGGGCGCGCCGGGGTCACCGCCGTTGCCGCCCGTACCACCTGGTGTGGTCGCGTCGGGGCCGGCCCCACCGGTGCCGCCGTTGCCCGGTGCCCCGGGGTCACCGCCGACGCCGCCAGCCCCGCCGTTGCCGTTGGCGCCGGTGGTGCCGAACAAGGCTGAGCCGTGCCCGCCTACACCGCCCGCACCGCCCTGGCCGCCGGCGCCGCCGGAGCCGCTGTTGCCGCCGTTACCGCCGGTCGCGCCCAGTGTGGTGGTGTCCCAGCCGTTACCGCCGGCCCCGCCGGTGCCACCGGCCCCGCCGACGCCGCCCTGGCCGCCGTTACCGCCGGCCCCGAACAACAGCCCGCCGTTACCGCCGGTACCGCCGTTACCAGCGTTGCCGCCGGCTCCGCCCTGGGTGCCGGTGCCGCCGGTCGGAGTCATCGAGGTGCCGGGGTTGCCGGCGATCCCGGCCGCGCCGGCCCCGCCCACACCGCCGGGCCCGCCGTTGCCGAACAACAGTGCGCTGCCGCCCAGCCCGCCGGACCCGCCGTTCACGCTGGCCCCGCCGACCCCGCCGGCCCCGCCGGCGCCGCCGTTGCCCCACAGCCAGCCGCCGGTGCCGCCCGCCCCACCGGCCCCGCCGCCGGCCCCGCCGGTCCCGCCGGCGCCACCGCTACCGATCAGCCCGGCCGCACCACCGGCCCCGCCGCCCTTGCCCGACGCGCCCGAGCCCCCGTTGCCGCCGTTGCCCCACAAAATCCCGCCGGCCCCACCGTTGGCCCCGGTCCCCGGCGCCCCATTGGTACCGTTACCGATCAGCGGGCGCCCCAACAGCGCGTTGGTGGGGGCATTGATCACTGCCAACGCGTCGTCCACAAGGGTTTGCAGCGGCGAGGCATTGGCGGCCTCCGCGGCCGCATACGCGCCGCCCGCTGTGCTCAACGCCTGCACGAATTGAGCATGAAACGCCGCCGTCTGCGCACTCAGCGCCTGGTAGGCCTGGGCGTGGCCGGAAAACACCGTCGCGATGGCCGCCGACACCTCATCGGCGGCGGCGGCCAGCACCGCGGTGGTTCGGGCCGCGGCCGCCGTGTTGGCCGCGCTGAGCGACGAGCCGATGCCACATCCGCTGCCGCCGCCGAAAGCATCTCCGGTGTCGTGAGGACAAAGGACATCGCTGCCTCCCAACCCGAATCGCGTGTCGGTGAGGTACACAGCGTACGCACATTTCGCTGTCAGAAATCCGCGTTTCCGTAAATACTTACGCCCGCGGTTATGCCTCATGGCGTGCGCAAACTCGCCATCGAGAGCGCCCGGCCGGCGAAGGTCGAGCCGGAATCGTCGGGTAGATCGGTAAGCCGACGTTATCGGCGCGTAATTGACTGTGCAGCTTGGCATTTGGTCGATCCGATCGGCGAGAACCACAGCAGGCCGCAGCGGAGATGACGCGGCGGTTGCGCCGTCTCAACCGGGCGTGCCGGGTTGGCCGGGTTGGCCGGGCTGTCCTGGCTCACCACCGGGACCGGGTGCGCCGCCAGGGCCACCCTCGCCACCCTCGCCGGGCTGACCGCCGGGGCCGGGTGCTCCGCCCGCGCCGCCGTCGCCGCCTCGACCTCCGTCGCCGCCCCTGCCTCCAACTCCGCCTCTGCCCCCGGCACCGCCCCTACCGCCGGCTCCGCCCCTGCCTGCAACTCCGCCTCTGCCCCCGGCTCCGCCTCTGCCTCCGGCTCCGCCGGGTCCACCGACGCCGCCGGTCTCACCGCTGTCGCCCGTCATGCGGTTCTCGCTCGCGCTGAAGCGAGGTGATGAGTCATCGGTGTGCCTCTCTGCCGGCCCCGTGATTTGTGAGCTCGCGCCACGCTACCTGACCGCCAGCTATCGTCCGAAGCGCCCGTCTGCGGGAGAATGTGTCGATGATCGAGTTAGACGTGCTTCAGGCTGACGTGACCAAGCTCGAACTCGATGCGATTGCCAACGCGGCCAATACCCAACTCCGCCACGCCGGCGGCGTCGCTGCCGCGATCGCACGCGCCGGCGGGCCCGCGGTGCAACGCGAATCGAACCAGAAGGCGCCGATCGGCCTTGGGGAGGCGGTCGAGACCACCGCGGGCGAGATGCCGGCGCGCTATGTCATCCACGCGGCCACGATGGAACTCGGCGGCCCGACGTCGCCCGAGATCATCAGCCGGGCCACCGCTTCTACCTTGCGGAAGGCCGACGAACTCGGTTGCCGCTCGCTGGCGCTGGTGGCGTTCGGCACCGGGGTCGGCGGCTTCCCGCTCGAGGATGCGGCGCGCCTGATGGTCGATGCCGTTCGGCAGCACCAAGCGACCTCGCTTCAGCGGGTCGTGTTCGCGGTCCATGGCGACGCGGCCGAGCGAGCGTTCCAGGCCGCGGCGCGGGCGTGAGCTAGGCATCGCCTGCCTGCCTGGATAGATAGCGTTCGACGGATTCGACCTTCTGCGTCATGGTGTCGGAGGCGCCCGCTCGCCAGTCGACCTTGATCATCGTGCTGACCCGCGGTGCCCGAGCGGCGACGGCTTCTACCGCGCGCTGCACCACCGCCATCACCTCTTCCCAGGTATCGCCTTCGATGACGGTGAACATCGAATTCGTCTCGTTGGGCAACCCGGAATCCCGAACCACCCGAACCGCTTCGGCCACGATCTCGCCGACGCCCTCCCCCACGCCCAGCGGGGTTACCGAAAAGGCGACCAGCACAGACATACGACGAGCGTACCCAGGCCGGCAGGTTCACACTCAGAGTCGGCCTGGCAGCATCGAACCCCATGCGGGTTCTGGTGCAACGGGTCTCATCAGCAGCGGTGTCGGTGAACGGTGAGGTGGTCGGCGCCATCCGGCCGGAGCGGCAGGGCCTGCTCGCATTCGTCGGTGCCACCCACAGCGACGACACCGACAAGGTGCGGTGGCTCGCGGAAAAGTTGTGGGGGTTACGTATTCTCGCCGACGAGAAGTCGGCTTCCGATGTCAACGCGCCGATCTTGGTGATCAGCCAATTCACCCTGTATGCCGACACGGCGAAGGGCCGGCGGCCGTCATGGAACGCCGCCGCGCCCGGTGCGGTCGCCGAGCCGCTGGTCGCGGCGTTCGCGGAGGCGCTGCGAGAGCTGGGCGCGCACGTGGAAACCGGCGTATTCGGCGCCCACATGCAGGTCGAACTGGTCAACGATGGCCCGGTGACGGTGATGCTGGAACTGTGA
This sequence comes from Mycobacterium lacus, assembly GCF_010731535.1. Taxonomy (NCBI): domain Bacteria; kingdom Bacillati; phylum Actinomycetota; class Actinomycetes; order Mycobacteriales; family Mycobacteriaceae; genus Mycobacterium; species Mycobacterium lacus. The sequence continues at coordinate 1,980,987 of NZ_AP022581.1, read as the reverse complement.
GACCGGGTACGTTGGCCCGATGACGATGCCTGAATTTGGATCGCTGCGTTCCGACGATGACCAGTGGGACATCGTCAGCGGGGTCGGCTACACGGCCCTGCTGGTGGCGGGATGGCGCGCACTGCACGCCGTGGGCCCGCGGCCGCTGGTTCGAGACGAATTCGCCAAGCATTTCATCACCGCTTCACGCGACCCGTACCTAACCGGGCTGCTCGCCCACCCGGGAACCTCGGACGACGAGACCGCCTTTCCCCGCCTGTATGGCGTGCAAACGCGCTTCTTCGACGACTTCTTCCGGTTCGCCGGCGATGCAGGCATCCGGCAGGCGGTGATTGTCGCCGCAGGCTTGGACTCGCGCGCCTATCGCCTCGAATGGCCCTTCGGCACAACAGTTTTCGAAATCGACCTGCCGAAGGTCCTGCAATTCAAGGCTCGGGTATTGGGCGAGCGGGGCGCGAAACCCAAGGCCCGCAGGGCTGAGGTGGCCGCCGACCTGCGCACCGATTGGCCCGTCCCGTTGAAAGCGGCCGGGTTCGATCCGCGACAACCCAGCGCCTGGTCGCTGGAGGGACTGCTGCCCTACCTGACCGGCGACACGCAAAACCTCCTGTTCGCCCGGATCGGCGAGCTGTGTGCGTCAGGCAGCCAAATCGCCGTGGGCGCCTTGGGGACGTGTTTGGATCACGAGCAACTCGCCGCTCTAGAATCGACCCATCCCGGAGTCAACATGTCCGGTCACGTGGACTTCTCGGCTCTCACCTACAACGACACGACCGATCCCGCGGGATGGCTGGCGGTGCATGGATGGGCTGTCCAACCCATTCGCAGCACGCTTGAATTGCAGGCGGGTTACGGAATGACCCCGCCGGACGTGGACGTGAAGATCGACAGTTTCATGCGCTCGCAGTACATCACGGCGACGAAGGTGTGAATCCGTGAATCGGCGACTGTGGATCTGGCGACGCGACGCGCCGGCGTCGCGTCGCCAGATTCACAGTCGGCGCCAGCGCCATTACGGCGTGAGCAAAATCTTGACGTCCTCGCCCGACCGTGACCCCGCGATCGCATAACCCTTGGGGGCGTCGTCCAACGGCAGTGTCGTCGTGAAGATTCCGTCGACGTCGAGGCGGCCGGATGCGAGCAGCGGGATCAATTCCGGCCACGTGCGCTGCACCGGTGCCGTGGTCATGCGCAGCGTGATGCTGCGCATCAGACAGCTCAGCGCGGGAAGCGGAAACGGTTGCAGATCGTGCACACCGACAACCGAGACGGTTCCGCCGGGTCGCACCGCACTGAGCGCGTCGGCCATCGACGCGTCGGTGCCGACGGCGTCGATCACCGAGTCGGCGCCGCGCCCGCCCGTCGCGGCGAGTATGGCCTCGGCCGCCGGCGACGTGACCGGCGTGGCACCCCAGTTGGCGGCACGGTCCAAGCGGCCGGCCACGCGGTCGACGGCGAAAACCGTTGCAGCACCTTGTATAACCGCGCTGCGCAGCGCGCACAGGCCGACGGCTCCCAGGCCGATCACCGCTACCCTGTCGCCGGGCGAGACGTCGGCCCGTTGGGCCGCCGCCCAGCCGGTGGCGAGGTTGTCCGTGAGGAGCAGCGCCTGCTCGGTGGTGATCCCGTCGGGGATGTTAAGCACCTGGAAGTCGGCGGCGGGCACGGCGAGCAGATCGGCCTGCGCGCCACCGAGCGCGCCGGCGCCGAAGATCCGCAGGCCGGAGAAGCACATGACCGGGTCACGGGTGGCGCACCCCGGGCAGGCGCCGCAGCCGGCCACCGAAGACACCATGACGACGTCGCCAACCTTGACGGTGCGCGCCTGGGGCCCGGCCTCGACGACGGTGCCGACCGCCTCGTGGCCCAGGGCCACCGGCTCGGCCAGCGGGTATTCGCCCTCGTAGAACTGCAGGTCGGATCCCGCAGATGCCGGCGGCGGTTACGGCGACGACCACTGCGTCGGGACCGGGAAGCGCCGGATCGGGGCGGATGTCGACCCGAATATTGCCGGGCCCGTCGATGACTACCGCGCGCATGTCGGCGTGTTCACTTCCCTTGGCGCAGCAGGAATTGGGACCAGTCGGGCTGGCGAACCGCGGCCCAGTACTGGTCGAGTCGCCACGGGCTGACGGTGTGGATCTCCCCGTCGGCGTTTTTGAAGTAGGAGTGTTTGACGGCCGGGTGTGACCACACCATCTTCTTGACCTCGGCCTGCGTCCGTTGATGCCACCCCGCGGCCGCATCGGCGGTCGGCTCCAATGAGTGCATGTTCGTCTCCACAAGGCGCTGCAGGCACAGGTTGATGTAGCGCATCTGGAGTTCGGAATTGAAGATCAGGCTGCCGCCGTGCGCGAGATGGGCCCCGGGCCCGTAGATGAGAAAGAAGTTCGGGAACTCGGGCACGGTGATTCCCAGGTAGGCGTACGGGCGTGTCCCCCACCTGTCATGCAGGTCGATTCCGTTGCGGCCGAGGACTTTCACAGGCCACAGCACATCTGTGTGGCGAAATCCGGTGGCATAGATGATGACATCGACGTCGTGTTTCACGCCGTCCACGGTGACGATCCCGGCGGGTGCGATCCGCTCGATCGGGGTACGCACCAACTCGACGTCTTCGCGCCGCAGGGTTCGCAGCCAGCTGCCGTTGTCCTGCAGCGTCCGCTTGCCGGTTGCGGGATAGTCGGGCATCACCTTGGCCAACAGCTCTTCGTCCGTGCCGACCTGGCTGGTGATCCACTGGGTGAACATCATCCGGGCGGCCGCGTTGATGTCGCTGACGGCATAGTCCTGGTCGGCATACTGTGGATCAATCCGCGCCGCGTCGAGCCCCTTGTCGGCACCGGGCCACATGACCAGGAACCGGTACCATCTCCCATAGAACGGCAGATGGCGCATCGCCCAGTGCACACCTTCGCCAACTCGCTCGTGATACATCGCATTCGGGAACATCCACTGGGCGGTCCGCTGAAACACAGTGAGCCGCATGACATCCGGGGCAATGGCGGGTGCTATCTGGAAACCGCTGGCGCCGGCTCCGACAAGCGCGACGCGCTTGCCGGTCAGGTCGACGCGGTGGTCCCAGGCCGCGGAATGAAACGACGGTCCCGCGAAGGTGTCGGCACCATCGAATCCGGGGATATATGGGCGATTCAACTGGCCGACCGCCGTGATGACCGCCCGCGCTCGCAGCGCGCTCGCCTGCCCGTCGGCCGAGCGCAGCGAAACGCACCACATGCCGTCGTCGTCGTTCCACTCCGCCGAGACGGCCTCGGTGTTCCACCACACGTGCTCGGCCAGGCCGTGCTTGTTCATCACGTGGGTGAAGTAGTCCAAAAGCTCCGACTGCTCGGCGAAGAAGTGCGTCCAGTCGATGTTGGGTTCGAAGCTGTAGCAATAGAAATGGTTTGCGACGTCGACACGCGCCCCGGGATAGCTGTTCTCCCACCACGTTCCGCCGGGACCGGCGTTCTTTTCGACGATGGTGAAGGGAATGTTGGCCTGCTTGAGCCGGATTCCGGCCAGGATGCCGGATTCGCCGCATCCGATCACGACAACCGGGAGCCGTTGTGCGCTCTCGGTCGGCAAGGCCGCCGGGCGGCGGGGATCGACCCCGTCGAGATCCATCTCTTCGAAGACCAGGGGCAGGTAGTCGTCGGGAACGCGCTCGCAGGCGGCCCAGTCCAGCATTTCCCTGATGAGCTCGTGGCTGAGCGGCCGCGGTTCGGGGCAGCCGCGGTCTCGGTAGTCGGTGATCACCGGCAGCGCCTCGGCGCGGGCGCGGGCCTTGTCCTCCTCGGACATGAACCCCTGGACCTCGTTGAGGAAGATGCCCATCTGTTTGAAGTCGCGGACGAAACGGGGATTGCCCGTGATGTGCACGAGCGACAGCAGGAGCGTCGGGATGCTGACGTCGTCCAGCGCGGCAGCGATCTCCGAGGTGGGCGTCGCGAAGGGCTCGCCGGCGTACGGGCTGCGCATCGCGCCGATCCTTTCGGTGACCGCAATTACGATACCCTACGTTGCGTAATTGGCAGCACTACGCTACCCCCGGCGCCCTAGTGGATCAAGAGCCGCTGGCCACCGTTGGTATCGACGAAAGGGCGGCAGTGAGCGTACCCGGGAAGATCGCGCGATGAGAACCTGTTCTCATGCGCGGATTCCGTCGCTTCCGGGCCTGCGACCTCGCCGGGCGACGGTGTCCTACACGAGCGGAGGTGAATGAGCGTCGTGGCCCCGATACTCACGGCCTGCAGCGGTTTCTTGCTCGCTGTCCTGTGGATGGATCTCATTTTCGATACCCAGGTTTTCGGCCACCGCAAGGCGCATGATGGCCTGCCGGAGCCTGTGCTGGCTTCCATCGCGGGGTATTACCATCGCGCGACCACCACATCGGGCCCGATGAGCCGGCTGATTGTTTTGGTCATGGTGATCTTGTTGGGCGCGTTAGGGTTTCAAGCTGTTCGCGGACACGATCCCGGCTGGCTGCTGGCAACGTCGGCCGTTCTGACGGGTGTCCCAGTGGTCGTGGCGTTAACGCACACGGTCCCCAACGCCGTTCGACTGGGTTATCGCAGGGACGGTCCGGTCGACCAGTCCCGCCTCGCGCGATCCATCTGCCGCGATCACCTCCTATGCGCCGGGTGCATGCTCACTTTCCTGGTGCTGTGGGTGACACACACCGTGGTGGTGTGACTGCCTGGTGTGACGGGTCGTAGTGCGAGACCTCCTGGTCAGGGTCGGCTGGCCACCTCAGGGGGGTCCGTACTAAACTAGAACACGTTCCAATTCTCTGAGCATCGGTCAAGCTTCCCAGGAGCAGTTATGCACACTGCCATTTGCGACGAACTCGGAATCGAGTTTCCAATCTTCGCCTTCACCCACTGCCGCGATGTCGTCGTCGCGGTCAGCAAGGCCGGGGGTTTCGGGGTGCTCGGGGCGGTCGGGTTCACGCCCGAGCAGCTCGAGATCGAGCTGAACTGGATCGATGAGCACATCGGCGAGCACCCATACGGGGTCGACATCGTCATCCCGAACACATACGAGGGCATGGATTCCCACCTGTCCGCGGAGGAACTCGCCAAGACGCTGTGGGCAATGGTGCCCAAGGAGCATCTGGACTTCGCGCGCAAGATCCTCGCCGACCATGGCGTCCCGGTTGACGACGCCGACGAGGACAGCTTGCAGCTGCTCGGCTGGACCGAGGCGACGGCCACCCCACAGGTCGAGGTGGCGCTGAAACACCCGAAGGTGACAATGGTCGCCAACGCGCTCGGCACCCCGCCGGCTGACATGATCGGGCACGTCCACGACTCCGGGCGGAAGGTGGCCGCGTTGTGCGGGTCGCCCTCGCAGGCCCGCAAGCACGCTGACGCGGGTGTCGACATCATCATCGCCCAAGGTGGCGAGGCCGGTGGGCACTGCGGCGAGGTGGGCTCGATCGTGTTGTGGCCCCAGGTTGTCAAGGAGGTCGCCCCAATACCCGTGTTGGCGGCGGGTGGCATCGGCAGCGGCCAGCAGATCGCGGCGGCCTTGGCGCTGGGCGCCCAGGGGGCGTGGACGGGCTCGCAGTGGCTGATGGTCGAGGAAGCGCAGAACACCCCGGTTCAGCAGGCCGCGTACATCAAGGCGAGCAGCCGTGACACCGTCCGCAGCCGTTCGTTCACCGGCAAGCCGGCGCGGATGCTGCGCAACGACTGGACCGAGGCGTGGGAACAGCCGGACAACCCCAAGCCGCTCGGTATGCCGTTGCAGTACATGGTCTCCGGAATGGCCGTGCGGGCCACCAACAAGTACCCGAACGAGACCGTCGACGTCGCGTTCAACCCCGTCGGGCAGGTTGTCGGACAGTTCACCAAGGTGGAGAAGACGTCGGCGGTCATCGAGCGCTGGGTGCGGGAGTACCTGGAGGCGACCACCAGATTGGACGAGCTCAACGCCGCCGCCGCCGTCTGAGCGCGACGCCGAAGGCGTTGCAAAATAAGTTCTCTAGTCGTCCTTGCCGGTGAACACCTCTTTGGTCCGGTCGACCGCATGGGTGGCGATGTCGATGGAATTCTGGACGATGCCGCTGGCTCCGCCCGCGATATCGCCGCGGATGATGTCACCGGCGTTGTCGACGATGTCCGAGGCCTTTTCGACGGCGGTGGTCGCGATGTCCCTGACCGCGTCGACCGCGTCTTTGGGATTGAAACCCATCGGAGTCTCCTCTTCGTTGACGGGTGTTTGGTATGACTGTAGACCCGGCGAACGCGCGCGGTGGATGCCCAATTCAGTGGTCGACGAGGGCGCGCCAGTAGTCCTCCGGTATCTCGGCGCCGGACCGCAAGACGCGCGCGAGCCCGGCGGCCATCGCGATGCCGAGCAGTCCCAGCCATAATCCCGCGAGCCCGATGATCCACCAGAGCACCGCTGTCACCGTCGGCCACGGCGATAGCACGGCGAGCACGGGTGCGAAGAAGAAACCGGTCCCGATGTACCACGCCGAGCCAGCCCGATCGGACGCGAGCACGAAGCGCAGCCACCGCGGGATCGGTGATTCGGTGGTCTGATCTTCGCGCATTATCCGACCGGCTACGGCTCAGGCGGGAAGAACCCTGCCCCGGTGAACCATCCTTCTTGCCATCCTTGAGCCCCCAGGCAGAGCATCGGGAGTCCGGCCGGCGACTGTGCCGCGGCTTGCGGGCCGGGGCACTTCGCGCCGGCCTGCTGGACCCCATACAGCGGGTAGGAGATCACCCAGTACCCGGTGGTGGCGGCGGGGAACTGGTTTGGTGGTGGGAAGTGGCAGGCTTCCGCCTGGCCGCTGGGGCCGCGTCCAAAGATGAAGCGTTCGTAGTTGTCGCACGGAGCGCCCAGCGATGCGTCGTAGTTCATCCCCGGCACGTCGCCCTCGTAATGCTGCTGGTCGGCACCGGCGACTGGCGCGACGCCGGTCGCTACACCCGTGAGCGCGGCGGCGGTGAGTAGTTCGCGAATCATGTTCCACCCTCGGTGTTTGTGCGACCTGGCCCCACAATCCCGGGCCGAGCCACCCGGTGACGTGCACCAAAGCATAACGATTGTGGCGCGGGCCACAAAGGTTGATCGGGTCCCAGAGATTGGCGCCGCGCGAACGTATGCTGCCCGTGGCCTGCCGAGCACTGGGCGTCCCCGTCGACCGACTGGCGAGGCTGACGGTCGCGGCAGTTGTCGTAACGAGCTGCAGCGGGCGGGCCAGACCGTCGTTGTGTTCGTCCTGGCCGCCGGGGGCGTGGACGACGCCGTCGAGCCCCATGAAGTCGCTCAAAGCGACGCGCACCTGTTGGTGTGCAGACCGGCGATGTGCCCAAAACTCATCGCAGCCGAACACGTTGCAATTCAGCCATGGCGAATCGCGCTTCGATGCTTCCCAACTGGGGTACAGCAATAGATTATTGGCACGAGACAACGTCGTATCGAGGAGCGGGCCTGTGCCGACCACCAAGCCGATCCCCAATCTGCCTCCCGGGTTCGATTTCACCGACCCTGACGTCTACGCCGAACGGCTGCCGGTGGAAGAACTAGCCGAGATGCGTCGAACCGCCCCGATCTGGTGGAACGAACAACCGACGGGAACGGGAGGGTTCGACGACGGCGGTTTCTGGGTGGTGTCCAAACACAAGGACGTCAGGGAAGTCTCGCTGCGCAGCGACGTCTTCTCCAGCCTGCAGAAGACCGCCCTGCCACGCTACAAAGACGGCACGGTCGGCGAGCAGATCGAGCGGGGCAAGCTCGTTCTGCTCAACATGGACGCGCCGCAGCACACCCGGCTGCGCAAGATCATCTCCCGCGTTTTCACTCCCCGGGCCGTAGAGCGCCTGCGCGACGACCTCAACGAGCGGGCCCGGCGCATCGTCGAGGCGGCGGCGGCCGAGGGATCCGGCGACTTCGTGGAACAGGTCTCCTGCGAACTGCCGCTGCAGGCCATCGCCGGGCTGCTTGGCGTACCGCAGGAGGACCGCAAGAAACTCTTCCACTGGTCGAATCAGATGGTCGGTGACCAGGATCCCGAGTTCGCCGGCAACGACGCCATGGCCGCGTCGGCCGAACTGATCATGTATGCCATGCAGATGGCCGCCGACAGGGCAAAGCACCCGGGGCAAGACCTCGTCACGAAGCTGATCGAGGCGGACATCGACGGCCACAAGCTCTCCGACGACGAGTTCGGCTTCTTCGTCATCCTGCTCGCGGTGGCCGGCAACGAGACCACCCGAAACTCCATCACCCAGGGCATGATGGCCTTCACCGATTTCCCCGACCAGTGGCAGTTGTACAAGCGGGAGCGGCCCGCCACCGCGGCCGACGAGATCGTCCGGTGGGCCACACCGATCACGTCGTTCCAGCGCACCGCGCTCGAGGACTACGAACTGTCCGGCGTCCGGATCACGAAGGGCCAGCGGGTGGTGATGGTTTACCGCTCAGCCAATTTCGACGAGGACGTATTCGACGATCCGTTCACCTTCAACATCTTGCGTAATCCCAATCCGCATGTCGGATTTGGCGGCACCGGCGCGCATTACTGCATCGGTGCCAACCTGGCCCGGATGACGATCGACCTGATTTTCAATGCGATCGCCGATGTTGTGCCCGATCTGGAATCGATCGGCACACCCCAGCGGCTGCGGTCGGGCTGGCTCAACGGGATCAAGCACTGGCAGGTCGACTACCACAGCAACGAGGCAGCAAAATGCCCTGTGGCACACTAAATATCCATCTGACGGGGAAGCCGCATGCGCACCCACATACGGTCAGCGGGCGCGCCCCGCACCGTCCTCGCGATGTGAGACACCGCCTCGAATGGCCCTGGCATATCGTCGTTCCGTGACCGAGACCTGGACGCTGGACGCGTCCGATGGCGAGTTGATCATCCGCACCGGCGTCGCCGGCAGGGCCGCGCGCATGGGTCATCGTCTCACCATCGCGATGACCCGGTGGCAGGCGATGGTGAACTGGGGCGGCGCCGAACCCGTTACCGCGGAACTCGTTGTCGAGGTGGATTCCTTCGAGGTGTTGCGCGGCGAAGGCGGCGTGAAGGGCTTGTCGGTGCCCGAAAAGGTGTTGGTGCGGTCCAACGCGCTGAAGTCGTTGAGCGTCAGTCGGTTTCCCGAGATCCGGTTCACGGCCGACACCATCGACAGGACCCGCCATGGGTACCGTCTTACCGGGGCATTGGACATCCGCGGGAGGTCGCTGGCGCACGTAATCGATTTGTGCACAAAGGACCTCGGCGACTCGTGGCGAATGTTCGCCGAGTCCAGGGTTCGCCAGTCCGATTACGGCATCAAGCCCCACTCGCTGTTGATGGGCTCGGTGCAGGTCGCCGACGAAGTCACGGTGTCTTTCACTGCCGTTCGGGCCAAAGACGATTGAGCTGACGGGCCGCATTCGAAATGGCGCGCCCGGCTCCGTTAGCGCGGCGGGCGAGAGTCGCCGTATGCGCCGGAGATATGCTCGAGCACCCGGGTCAACAGAGGCGGCCGAGTATTGGGATCCTGTTGCGGTGCAGCCGCGCTGGGTGGCTCCTCCGGCGCCGACGGTCCCGCCACCGATCCCCCCGAGCTAAGGCGAGCGGGCCGCTCTTCCCGTGACGTTGGTTGGGGTGCTACCTCGCTGGTCGGCGGCGGGAGCTCCGCGGGCGGCGGAACCGTCGGCGCCACGGCCACTGCGATGTGGGGCGTCGACTCGTGCCCCGCGTGCCGGGTTGTTCCGGGATCTTTGTCCGGAACCAGCTGCAGGCCCACGGCCAGCGACAACGAGGTCACCAAGGTGACCGCCGCGGCGCTCAGCACGGTAACGGCCCCGGCGTAGGACAACCGCCCGGGCCGGATGGGCGCCGGGGTGGGCTCACTGGCATCTGCTACCAACTGCGCGTCGGTGAACTCCGTGCTCTGAGCCGCCGCCAGGGCCGCGCCCCGTGCCACCGTCACCTGCGCCATGGTCTGCGCGAAAACCGGTACCGGCAACGCGTTGTTGAGTTGCCACGAGAAGTCGCCGACGTCCGGGCCGGAACCGACCACCACCACACCGGTCGGGCGCCATGCGCTGCGGTCGAACATCCCGGTCAACCAGGAAGTCAGCCCATCGAAGCCGCCGCGCACGTGCTTCACGGCCGTCCGTGTCTCTTCGTCGTGCGTGTCGACCATGACGACGGTGGCCCACTCGTGCTCGAGAATGCACACCGCGGTCTGCTCGTGGCCGATGATGGGCGCGATGGCCCGCGCCAGGGTCTCGACGGAGTCCAGCAACCGAACTGGCACGACATTGTCGAAACCCGCGTGCGCTAATGACTCCAAAAGCAACGCCGCCGGCGCGGACGCCTCGTCGTTCCAGGTCACACCGATGACACGAACGCGGTGATTGCCGGCGGCTGCGACTTCCTGTGCCCGCACAACTTCTGCTGCCACCTGCTCGGCGGCGTTGACGGCGCGTACGCCGTGGCCGCCGCACAGCTCTACCTCGTGATGGTCCAGGATGGTGCCGTCAGCGCCGTGTCCTTCCGCGAGGACCCAGCCGACGGTGGTCGGCGTCACTGATAGCCCAAGTACCGTGTCCAAAATTCTCGCACCTCAGTCGTTCCCGGATACTCGACACGGTGCACCCGTCCCGCGAGGCACCCCAGAGCCCAGGTGCGGCGGGACGTGAGCGCCGGAACGGACCGGGATATAGCGTGGTCTCCATCGGCTTGCTTGGAGCGAGCCTACGCGGTCGAGGCAAGTTCGGCTTCGCCGGTGTCGTTGCTCAACGGAAACCAGCAGGTGGCTTGACCGAAATTGACCCGGGATGGGCCGGCCCTGTCGCCGACTCCCCCGTTCCCGGTGCGTAACGCGTGGATAACGGCTGGCGTGTGCGCCGTTCAGCCGAGCTGGGAAGGGGTTATAACGAATGCGGCAAACCCGCCGTGGCCCCCATAGCACACTTGCTGCTCCCGCGTCGGTAACCGATGCCGAAACGGAACGAGTTCGCGTCCAGATCGACATTTGGCGCACTCCCACGGTAAGTTCTGCCCGGGGGCACGACACATTTAAGGAAATAAGGGGCACAGGTATGACACAGGTGAGCGGGAAGATTCGGGCCTGGAGCCGCCGACTGCTGGTCGGCGCAGCGGCCGCTGCCACCCTGCCGGGTCTGGTCGGACTCGCTGGCGGGGCGGCAACCGCGGGAGCGTTCTCCCGGCCGGGTCTGCCGGTTGAGTACCTGCAGGTGCCGTCGCCGTCAATGGGCCGCAGCATCAAGGTCCAGTTCCAGAGCGGCGGGAACAATTCGCCTGCGGTGTACCTGCTCGACGGCCTGCGTGCGCAGGACGACTACAACGGCTGGGACATCAACACGCCCGCGTTCGAGTGGTACTACCAGTCGGGCCTGTCGATTGTCATGCCCGTCGGCGGGCAGTCCAGCTTCTACACCGACTGGTACCAGCCCGCCTGCGGCAAGGCCGGTTGCCAGACCTACAAGTGGGAAACATTCCTGACCAGCGAGCTGCCGCAATGGCTGTCGGCCAACCGGAGTGTCAAGCCCACGGGCAGTGCCGCGGTCGGTCTCTCGATGGCTGGATCGTCGGCACTGATCCTGGCCGCCTACCACCCGCAGCAGTTCATCTACGCCGGCTCGCTGTCGGCCCTGATGGACCCCTCCCAGGGGATGGGTCCCTCGTTGATCGGCCTGGCGATGGGTGACGCCGGCGGCTTCAAGGCCTCCGACATGTGGGGCCCGTCCAGTGACCCGGCGTGGGCGCGCAACGACCCCACCCTGCAGATCCCGAGGCTGGTCGCCAACAACACCCGGCTCTGGGTCTACTGCGGTAACGGCACCCCGTCCGAGCTGGGCGGTGCCAACGTGCCCGCCGAGTTCCTGGAGAACTTCGTGCGCAGCAGCAACCTGAAATTCCAGGATGCCTACAACGCCGCCGGTGGCCACAACGCTGTGTTCAATTTCGACGCCAACGGAACGCACAGCTGGGAGTACTGGGGTGCTCAGCTCAACGCGATGAAGGGTGACCTCCAGGGCGCTTTGGGCGCCGCCTGAGCGGCCTGACAGGCTAGCCGCCGCGGGGCTTGACGGGTAACGCCGTCAAGCCCCGCGGCGATTTCGCAGCCCTTTTCCGGATACCCACGGGCGCCGGGTTACCCGATCGGCTGGAACTGGCCGGTGATATCGATCCACCCGGTGGCGTCCCTGCGATGGTCGTTCATATTGCGGCACTGACCATACAGGCGCATTACCCCCAGGTTCTCATCGTCGTTGTCGCGGTAAATGATCGCCGTCACGGCGTCCCTGGAGAGGGTCTTGCCAAACGTGCGGTTGTTGGGCGGTAGACCCTCGCTCCAGCCGCGGGCAATCAGCGCCGCCGTAATGGTCGGGAAGTAGGTGTCAGCACGCGTTTCGGCGGGTAGCGCGAAGGTCAGGTAGATTGCGCCCTGATACGGAGGATCGTCGCGCTCCTTGCACGACATCAACAGATAACCTGCCGTCTTCGTCCGCAGGCCCGCGGCGGTGACGATCTGCTTGGCCGATTCGACGACCTGCGCCTCGGTCTGCGCGTCGGTGACCGGATCACCGGGGTGGTCGAGCACGTCGGACGGCGAGGTATGGAGTCGGTCGACCATCAGGAATGCCCCGCCCAACAGTAGCGACACCGCGAGCGCGGCAGCAATCAGGGCTCGGGCCCACGCCGAGCGCAACCATGCCGCGGATTTGCCGCCTCGCCGGATCATCAGCTGGTCGGGCTCGTCATGAGTTTTTCGCCGTCAGCACAACGCGCGCGGTGATCCCTACGGGTTGGGCTGGTATCGGCGACGAGAGGGCGCGCGACCTCTTCGTCAGTTGTCAGCGGTCACGCAATTCCCCAGGTTTGAGGGGTTGTCCGTCACGGAATTCCCCACCCTGGCTGTCAGGTAATTCCCCACCCTGGGCGGTGTGTCTGCCGGGTGTGGGCCTCGCACACATGTTCGCTCTTGATCCGTCGGAGTACGGCGGACGAAGGGGCACTGATGGCGAGGAGAGATATCGAGATGTTCGATCTGATCGAGTTGTACACGCATTGGCAGGCTGGTCGCTCACAGGTGCAGTTGTGGCAGTCGCTGGGGATGGATCGTAAGACGATCCGCAAGTATCTGGCCCCGGCGGTCGCCGAGGGCATTGGCCCAGGCGGAGAACCGCTGAGCGCCGAGCAGTGGGCGGCGCGGATCGCGCAGTGGTTTCCCGGACTGGATGATCGCGGCGCGCGGGCATCGACGTGGCCGTTGATCGACCGGCATAGCGACCGGATCAAGGACTGGCTGCACGCCGATGTTACGGTCGCCACGATCGCGCAGCGGCTACGTGACGACCATCAGGTCGACGTGTCGGAGTCCTCTGTGCGGCGTTGGGTGGCAATGAATTTCGCCGATGAGGTGGCTCGTGCTCGGGTGAGCGTGCCGCGCGGCGAAGTGCCGCCGGGCAGCGAAGCGCAGATCGACTACGGCCGGTTAGGAATGTGGCTGAACCCGGCCACAGCCAAGCGAGTCGCAGTGTGGGCGTTTGTCATGGTGCTGTCGTGCTCGCGGCACCTGTTCGTTCGCCCTGTGGTCAGGATGGACCAAACCACCTGGTGCACTTGCCATGTCGAGGCATTCGAATTCTTCAATGGTATTCCGGCCCGGCTGGTGTGCGACAACCTCAAGACCGGGGTGGACAAGCCCGACCTATATGACCCGAAGATCAACCGCACCTACGCCGAGCTGGCCGCCCACTACGACTGCTTGATCGACCCGGCCCGGGCGTTCAAGCCCAAGGACAAACCTCGTGTCGAGCGGCCGATGCCGTATGTGCGGGATTCGTTCTGGCGGGGCCGCGAGTTCACCTCGCTGGCTCAGATGCAGGGCGAGGCGGCCCGGTGGAGCCGGGAGGTGGCCGGGCTACGACATTCACGGGCCCTCGACGGCGGCCAGCCGCTGCGGGTGTTCGAAGCGATCGAGGCCGATACGTTGAAACCGTTGCCGCGCCACGCGTTCGAACTCACCACCTGGTCTATCGGCACCGTGGGGGTCGATACGCACCTCAAGGTCGGCAAGGCCCTCTACAGCGTGCCATGGCGGCTGATCGGGCGGCGCCTGCACGCCCGCACCGCCGGTGACATCGTGCAGATCTTTGCCCACAACGAGGTCGTCGCCACCCATGTGCGGCGGGCCTCGGGCGCTCCACCGACTTCTCCCACTACCCGCCGGAGAAGGTCGCCTTCGCGATGAAAACCCCACCTGGTGTCGGCACACCGCCGCCCAGGTCGGCCCCGCCTGCGAAGCGGTGATCGCCGAATTCATGCGCGACAACGCGATCCACCACCTGCGCTCGGCGCAAGGAGTGCTCGGGCTGCGCGACAAGCACGGCTGTGATCGGCTCGAAGCCGCCTGCGCCTGCGCGATCGCCGTCGGCGACCCGGCGTATCGGACCATCAAGGGCATCCTGGCCGCCGGCACCGAACACGACGCCACCACCGCCGAACCGGCCACCGGCGCCGCCGCCACTACCGCGGCGTTCCTGCGTGGCCCCGACCAGTTCGCCACCGGCGACACCGGCGGAGTCGGCTGAAAGTCACCCGGGTCCCGGAATCTGACCGAATCACAACCCACATAAGCTATTTCACAAGGAGAACACGACTTCATGGGTATTTGTGACCCCGCGCTGCGCAACGCGCTGCGCACTCTGAAACTGTCGGGCATGCTTGACACCCTCGACGCCCGGCTAGCCCAGACCCGCAACGGCGACTTCGGGCACCTCGAATTCCTGCAAGCACTGTGCGAGGACGAGATCGCCCGCCGCGAATCGGCCGCCCTGACACGGCGCATCCGCCGCGCGAAGTTCGAAGAACAAGCCACCTTCGAATCCTTCGACTTCTCCGCCAACCCGAAACTGCCCGCCGCCATACTGCGCGACCTCGCGCTGCGCTGGCTCGACGCCGGCGAGTCGGTCATCCTCTACGGACCCGTTGGGGTAGGCAAAACCCATGTGGCACAAGCACTCGGGCATGCTGTAGCCCGACGCGGCGGCGACGTCCGTTTCGCCAAAACCTCTCGGATGCTCGCCGACCTCGCCGGCGGGCACGCCGACCGCAGTTAGCCAACGCATCCGCGAATACACCAAACCGCTCGTGTTGATTCTTGATGATTTTGCGATGCGCGAGCACACGACCATGCACGCCGACGACCTCTACGAGCTAATCAACGAACGCGCGGTCAGCGGCAAGCCGCTGATCTTGACCTCCAACCGCGCCCCCAACGACTGGTACGGCCTATTCCCGAACCCGGTCGTCGCCGAATCGCTACTCGACAGGATCATCAACAGCAGCTACCAGATCCTCATGGACGGACCCAGCTACCGGCCCCGCAAACGGCCCGGACGCAGCGTCAGCTAGACAACGCCACCGCGGGCACGGTACACATACCATCGAGGCCCGCACCTGGGGAATTCCGTGACGGCAGCCCTGGGGAATTACGTGACGGTCGACAGTCAGTGGCGGCAAAGATCTCCGCCTTGTGTTGTCGAACTGGCGGTCGAGGGCGCCGCGCGTCAGACCCGCCGCCGTCGCGATCGCCAGAGTCGTGACGCCCGCGAAGCCCTGCTCGCCGTAGGGCTTCCGTCCGGCGGCCATGGGCCGCGTACGGGTCGCGGCCGTTCGCTCCGCCCGGTTGCGGCGCGGTAGAGGGACAACGACGAGCCCGGCCGGCGCCGAACTATCAGGGTCGACGTCCATGCAGCGTGCACATAACTTTCGTACTGAGTGTCTGTAAGTTCTCTCTTGAAGGATAGCCCAGGGTGATCACCACTCAGGTCTTCGCCGAACGTGCAGGCAGGGCGAAAATGCGGCCGAAATTTCGCAGTGAGTGCACGCTGGGCGTGCTGACGACGCCGGAAGCGCCGCGATAACGGCTGCGCTATTCGACAGCCCGTATCAACGGGCCCTGGCAACCCTGACCGACTCGCACCGCCAGGCACCGCCCCCGGCTTGATTCGGCCGGCTCGGTGGCGTTTGCCACCCGGCCGCGCCGATCTCGGCGTGATAGAAATCCGATCTCGCCAGATCTTCTGATCGGTAACGCTTTGGATACGTCCGGCGAAATGCCGGGCATGACAAACTTCAGCAGGCCGCTCATCAGAACCGCAACGATCGCTGGGTTCGTCGCGGCGTCGATGTCCCTCTCCCCCGCAACCGCGAACGCCGCCCCCGTCGTGAACTGGGACGCGGTCGCGCAGTGCGAGTCCGGCGGTAATTGGGCAGCCAACACCGGCAATGGCATGTACGGCGGGCTGCAATTCAAGCCGGCCACCTGGGCCGAATACGGCGGTGTCGGCAATCCGGCGGCCGCCTCCAGGGAGGAGCAAATCGCGGTAGCCAACCGGGTTCTCGACGAGCAGGGACTGGACGCGTGGCCCAAGTGCGGGGCGGCTTCCGGCCTTCCGGTCGCGCTGTGGTCGAAACCCGCGCAGGGCATCAAATCGATCATCAACCAGATCATTCAGGCGAGCATTCCGCACTGAGGATCCACGCCGACAGGGGATCAACGCCGACGGGGATCATCCGCACTCTATGACCCGGCGCAGGGCATGTGTTTGGATCAGGCCATGGAAGGTTCGGCCACAGTGCATATGGCAGCGCCCGCGGACAAGATCTGGGATCTGATCGCCGATGTGCGCAACACAGGGCGGTTCTCCCCGGAAACCTTCGAGGCCGAGTGGCTGGGCGACGCGACCGGCCCGGCGCTGGGCGCTCGATTCCGCGGTCATGTTCGGCGAAACGAGATCGGGCCGGTGTATTGGACGACGTGCGAGGTGACTGCGTGCGAGCCGGGACGTGAGTTCGGGTTTGCGGTGATGCTGGGCGACAGGCCGGTGAACAACTGGCACTACCGGTTGGCGCCCTCGGGGGACGGCACCGACGTGACGGAGTCGTTTCGGCTCAATCCGTCCCCGCTGCTGGGCGTCTACTGGCTGTTCGGTGGTTTCCTGCGAAAGCGCCGCAATGTCCGTGATATGACCAAGACGCTGCAGCGCATCAAGGCGGTGGTCGAGTCGGACTGAGGGGTCGGTTCGATCACGGCGCGGCAGCGATCTCAATCGCGCGGCGGAAGGTTCGGAGGCCGGGCATGGTTAAGTCGGTGTTCATCACCGGCGCGGCCAGTGGAATGGGGCGTGAGGGAGCAAAGCTCTTCCACGCCAAGGGCTGGCGAGTGGGGGCGGTAGACCGAAACGACGACGGCCTTGCGGCGCTGAACCGTGAGCTTGGCGCCGAGCGCCTCTGGACCCGAGCCGTCGACGTCACCGACAAGGCGGCCCTGGGCAGCGCCCTCGCCGATTTCTGTGCCGGGAATGTCGGCGGAGGGCTCGACATGATGTGGAACAACGCCGGAATCGGCGAATCCGGCTGGTTCGAGGACGTGCCGTATGAAGCCGCGATGCGCGTCGTCGACGTGAACTTCAAGGCGGTGCTGGCCGGCGCGTACTGCGCACTGCCCCACCTCAAGAAGAATCCCGGCAGCCTGATGTTCTCGACATCGTCGTCCTCGGGCACCTACGGCATGCCGCGGATCGCGGTGTACTCGGCGACCAAGCATGCGGTCAAGGGACTGACCGAGGCATTGAGCGTGGAGTGGCAGCGCCTTGGAGTGCGGGTCGCCGACGTGCTGCCCGGCCTGATCGACACCGCGATCCTCACCACGACGCCCGACCACTCGAACGATGGCGTGCTGACGCGATCCCGCGACGAGATTCTCGCCGTCGCGCCCAAGAAGGGCCCGTTTCGGATGATGCCTGCGGTTAGTGTGGCCGAGACGGCGTGGCGGGCCTACCACTCGACTCGCTTGCACTGGTACGTTCCCAAGAGCCTGCGCTGGATCGACGTGCTCAAGGGTCTTAGTCCGGAGGCCGTGCGGGGTCGCGTCGTCAAGTCCCTACCCGCGCTGATACCAAAAGAGCAATAAAGGTTTCGGGCACGCCGGATGGCGCGAGCGCGGAATGCCCCGAACGGAGGTATGGCCAGTGCACAACCCGTTTGCCGTGGTGGCCGGAGCGGCTTTGGTTGTCGTCGCCGGTGTTTCCGGATGCGCGGGAGCCCAGACGGTGCCCCGGAAAGCCGCACGTCTGACCCTCGATGGTGCAACCCACACGGCACGTCCACCCGCGTGCAGCCAAGAGCAGTCGTACCGGAGCATCGACATCCGCGACCGCGACGGCCAGGTGCAAGCGGTGGTTCTGCTCACCGGCGACCGGGTGATCCCGCAATGGGTGAAGATCCGTAACATCGACGGGTTCAACGGCAGCTTCTGGGAAGGCGGCGTGGGCGACGCCCGCGTCGACCTCGCCAACCGCACGTACACGATCACCGGCAGCGCCTACGGCATCAGCGACCGCAATCCCAACAAAGTTGTGACAACGGACTTCAAGATCGTCGCGGAGTGCTGAAACGCGGCGGGCAAAGTTAAGCCGGGCATCCTCGACCGGGCCTACGCTTGGTGAAATGACTTGCCGAGCCGCCGAGCGACGGAGGGACCGTGAAGGACAGATTGCACTGGTTCGCGCTGCACGGGGTTATCCGCGGCATGGCCGCGGTTGGGGCCCGACGGGGCGACCTGCAGGCCCGGCTGATCGCAGATCCGGCGGTCGCCGCCGACCCGGTGCCTTTCTACGACGAAGTGCGACACCACGGCCGCCTGGTCCGAAACCGCGCCAACTGTGTGACCGCCGACTATCGGCTAGCCCACGAGCTGCTGCGGTCGGACGATTTCCAGGCCGTCTCGCTCGGCGATAACCTGCCGACGCTCTTGCGCTGGCTGGAGCGGCGCACCCGCGACAATCTGCTACACCCGCTGCGACCACCGTCGTTGCTGGCCGTCGAACCGCCCGATCACACGCGCTATCGCAAGACCGTATCGGCCGTGTTCACCTCGCGCGCGGTCGCCGCGCTACGCGATCGGGTCGAGCGGACCGCGATCGGCCTCTTGGACCGGCTCGCCGAGCAACCCGGCGTCGTCGACGTCGTCGGGCCGTATTGCTCGCAATTGCCGATCACCGTCATCAGCGACATCTTGGGGGTGCCGGACCACGACCGTCGGCGCGTCCTGGAGTTCGGTGAACTGGGCGCACCGAGTTTGGATATCGGGGTGCCTTATCGGCAGTACCAGCGCGTGCAGCTGGGTATCAGCGGATTCAACTCTTGGCTGGTGGGGCATTTGCAGCAGCTGCGGCGCGCCCCCGGTGACGACCTGATGAGTCAGTTGATCCGGACGGCTGAAAGCGGTAGTCCCGAAACACGTCTCGACGAGACCGAACTCCAGGCCATCGCCGGGCTCGTGTTGGTCGCTGGCTTCGAAACCACAGTAAACTTGTTGGGCAACGGAATTCGCATGTTGTTGGATGTGCCCGCGCAGCTGGACACCCTGAGGCAGCGCCCGGAGCTTTGGCCCAACGCGGTGGAAGAAATCCTGCGGCTGGATTCGCCCGTCCAGCTCGCCGGACGGGTGGCCCGCAAGGATGTCGAGGTGGCG
The DNA here is from genome assembly GCF_010731535.1 of Mycobacterium lacus. NCBI lineage: Bacteria > Bacillati > Actinomycetota > Actinomycetes > Mycobacteriales > Mycobacteriaceae > Mycobacterium > Mycobacterium lacus. Next base: position 1,961,455 of record NZ_AP022581.1, on the reverse strand, counting down.
GGCGAGTCGATCAAGCGCGGCGAGTTGGTGGTGATCTACCTGGCCGCCGCCAACCGCGATCCGTCGGTATTTCCCGATCCGCACCGTTTCGATGTCGAACGCCCCAATGCCGGAAAGCATCTCGCGTTCTCGACGGGCCGCCACTTCTGCCTGGGGGCCGCCCTGGCGCGCGCCGAGGGCGAGGTCGGGTTGCGCACCTTCTTCGACCGTTTCCCCGATGTGCGGTCCGCGGGCGCCGGAAGCAGGCGCGAAACCCGGGTACTGCGGGGGTGGTCGACGCTACCGGTGATGCTGGGGCCGGCTCGGTCGATGGTTGGCCGGTGACCGGTTCCCGTGGGCGCGGCGAATATACAACGCGATTCGCGGTCGCTGAGCGGTCGGTGGGCGGAACCACATCGGACTGCACTTGCACGACCGGACGTTGGTCTCAGTGATCGATCGGCTGACGGTGATCCAGGTACCGGTCGCGTAGTAGCACGGGCCAGTATCGTTGACAAATGCGTGGTCGGCGCCGGGTTCGACGACCGGGCCGGCGCGGTTGACACCCGCGCGGTGACCGAGTTTATTGGCCTTCCATGACAGAAGTTTCGACGATCGCGGCCCGAGAAGTAGTACTCGGGATGTGGCAGGCACTGTCGCGGCGCGATTGGGATGCGGTCAAGACGTTCTTGTCGGAGGACTGCCTCTACGTCGACATGCCGGTCCCCGCCGTGGGTGCGCGCGGCCCGGACGACATCGTACAACGGCTCAAGGTCGGGCTCGAGCCGCTTGCCGGCTATGAGAACCACGACGGTCTGCTGCTGTCCAACGGGTCCGATGTCATGTACGAGCACGCCGAGACATGGACGTTCGCAACAGGCGAGCACGGTGTGCTGCGATTCGTCACCGTGCACAAAGTCACCCTGCAAGACGGTGAAGCGAAAATCGCGGTCTGGAAGGACTATTGGGACATGGCCAGCCTCACCAGCTTCGCGCCTGCTAACTACTTCGGGAACCTGGCGAATGGGGATGCGAGCTGGGTTTTCGACGCGACGGGCCTGGTCTAGCGACGCCGCCGACGTGGTACCCCTCGCGGTTGGACGGAGCGGCCAGCTGGTCACATCAGCCACGAGTCTCCGTGGGTTGGGTTGTTCGTTGTGCCCATCTCGGAGCGACAAATCCCTTGCGTGCCTTACGTTGTCGCTGTAATGCGGGCAAACTGTGCGCCGGGTGGACCCAAGGGTTCGTGGGGCCGACGCGACTACCGCAGCCCAGGACACCGCCGATCGAGTGACGAAATCAGCAACGCTACGCGTTCCACTGCCGCGGTGGCGGCGGCACTGGGCTCCTCACGATCCACGGGGCCGACGCAGCCTGCGGCGCCACCAGGCCAGCGGCCAGCCTCGGCGCTCATTCCCCGGCAGCGCCGACGTGGTAGATGCGGGCGGCGTTGCGCCGGGCAATGAGGTCGACGACCCGGATCGCATCGGTCTCGCTCCAGTCGCCGCTATTCACGAAGTTCCGCAGTACCCGGTGAATACCGTTGCGCCACAACGCTGCGCCGAGGAAGTGCAGCTCCGCGGGTCCGAACCCATCCGACGAGTAGAGGATCTTGCGGAAGGGCGCCAGCTCGAGCAGCCGGGCGATGAAGGCCGGTGCCCTAGCCCCCAGGTAGCTCACGCTCAACCCGCCGTCGAGATAGACGTTGTTGAAGGCCTGGGCCAGATAGCCGGCTTCGCGCTCGTAGGGATAGCAGTGCAGCAACACGATCGGCGTCTCCCCGGACTGCCGCAGAAAGTCGAGCAGGTACAGCGGGTTGGTCTTGTGCAGGTCGCAGTCCCGGTCGCCGAAGCCGACGTGCAATTGCAGCGGCTTGCCCAGGCGCAGCGCCTGGTGCAATCCGAAACGCAGTAGAACGCGATCGCATAGCCGGGTGCCGCCGCGGTCGCGCCACCGGGAGGCGGCCTCGGCCACCTGCGAGGCGGGCGGCTCGGTCAGGTCGCCGTCGAACCCTCCCCGGTAGGCCAGGATGGACTTGGTGCCGACCGCGGTGGCCGCGCGCCGGCGCAGGATCTCGTCGAAGGCGGACGCGTAGTCGCCCGGTGCCCGTGCCGCCTGCTCGGCCACCTGCTCGAGGCGCACCACCTCGTGAGCCCGGCCCCCGGACAGTTGGCTCAGCTGGGTGACGTCCGCAACACCATCAATCCCGGTGTCCACCAGCCAGTCGCTGACTGCGGCGGCTCGCAGAAACAAGCGGGCCAGCTCGGCTTCGCTGAACTGGCTGCGGCGCTCCCAATACGCCTGTGGATCGACATGGTGAGGCAGCCCCAGGACGGGAGCACAGCGGTTGCGTATGGCGAAGCCGAGTTGTGAGTCGAACCCGGAATCGAAGTCCGCAAGCGGTTCGGTGTTGGCCTCGTTGATCGCGTTCTCGAACCGCTGCCGGTCCCCCGCGTTCAGCCAGCAGCCGTGCACGTGCTGGTCGACCAGCGCCACTTCGCCGATGTGATGGGCCAAGGCCGAGGAGTCGGACCCCATGACAGGCTCGGTCATAGGCTCCAGGCCATGCGGAACTTTTCGGCGAGCTGCTCGGGGTCGAGGTCGCCGTAGCGGTCATGCTCCAGCCGGCGGACGGCGACCACCATGTCGACCACGGGATCGCCGAGGATTGTTCGCAGCAGCTTCGAATTATCAAGCGCGGCAATCGTTTCAACCTGACCTTCGGGCAGTCGCACGATGCCGGCGTGATCGCGGTCCGAATCGGAGAGCTTCGCTGGGTCGATCGTCGTTTCCGGCGGCAGCGCCAATTCGTGCTTGATTCCGTCGAGCGCCAGCCCGAGGATCGCCGCCGAGGCGAGGTACGGGTTCGCCGAGGGATCGACCACTTTCACCTCGACATTCCCGCCATAGGGGTTTCCGGGGCCGCTCTTAACGAATCGCACTGCCGCCTCACGGTTCTCGGTGCCCCAACAGGCATACACCCCGGCCCAGTTACCGGGGCGCATCCGCAACCCGGACACGATCGATCCGCACAGGATGCCCTGGGCTTGCGGCAATCCGCGCAGTAGCCCGGCCACCGCACCCTCCCCCGCCCGCGTCATGCCCGCCGCGCCTGGCCCGTCGGAAAACAACGGGCCTTCCGGGGTGCTCAATGAGAAGTGCTGGTGGGCACCGGATCCGACGCTGCCCGCGAAAGGTGACGGCGACAGGCTGACGCGCAGCCCGTGGCGGCGGGCAGCGCGGCCGATGATCATCCTGGTCAGCACCAGCTGGTCGGCGGCGGCCACCGGCCCCAGCGGCGTCAACGAGATCTCGAACTGGTTGGCCCCGTACTCGGGATGGAACTGCTCGATCCCCACGCCGGCCGCCGCGGCCGCGGAGTTGACATCGCGCACAAAGGCTTCGTGCTCGAGGATGCCGGCGAGGCCGTACTGCGCCCACAGCGTCGACGGCAGCCGGCCACCGTCCGCATCGACGAGGAGGAATTCGATTTCGTGGCCGATCACCGCGTCGATGCCGGCTTCGGCAAGCGCCGCCTCGATCCGGCCGAGGGTTCCGCGGCTGCACACGGGGACGGGGGTGCCGTCCTGCTCGAAGAACGCGGCGGGTGCCCAGGCCAGCCCGTCGCCGACAATGCGCAACGCCGAAAGGTCGATGCGCAGGCGCTGATCGCCGACCACACCGACGTCCTCGGTGAACGCGATGCCGCTCTGGTCGATGGCGAAGGCATGCCACGACGGGCTGGCGCCCAAGCCGGGATCGGCGAAGGTGTTGGTCCGCCGTATCGGCACCGTCTTGGCGTGCGTGAGCCCGGCTGGGTTGACGACGGTGCCGATGACGGTGTCGACGCCCTCGGCCTCCAGTTGGGCGATCGCCGCGGCGGCAAGCGGTGTGGCGGTCATGGCTGCCATTCTGCAGCGTGAGCCGGCCCCGGAGACGCAGGCTGCTCGGTGGCGCTATGCGCGGCTGGGCAGGGTGAGCTTGCAGGCCTGGCCGATATCCAGGGTCCGCAGCACCCTTCCCATGCCCACCCACAGCGCGCAGGACAAGGCCAGGTCGGCAAGCAACTCCTCGGAGAAGTGTTCGCTGCAGCGTTTCCAGAAGTCTTCGTCGTCGCGCAGCGCCGTGTGCCCGGTGGCGAACCGATGCGCGAATTCGGCAGCCAGCCTTTCCTGCGGGCTGTATCCCGGCCAGGTGCGCCACTGCAACGCGTGCTCGTACAGCTCCTCGTCCACACCCGCGGCAGGGCCGTCGGCATCGCGGGTGTTGACGCAGACAACGCATTCGTTGTCGTGGGCAATGACCGCTCGCGCGAGCTCGCGTGTGCGCATCGGCAGCCGGTTGCAGGTGTAGACCGCCCGGCTGAAGTTGGCGAGCGCGCCGCCGAGTTCGGGGGATTTCACGACCCAGCCGGCAATGTCGTCGTCAGCGAATGCTCCGATTCGGCTCATGGCGTGATGGTACGCCGAGCGGCACGTGTCCGGGCCTGCGGTAGCTGTCAAGGTGTTTGAGACAGCGTCTCACTATGTGGACACTATTTTCGGTTGTGGGGTCGGTGGGTTGATCCATGCCGCGGTCGGTAGTTTCGGGGGCTGTGGTGGGCTGCTAAACCGGTTGGGGTTGGCGGCGTAGGCATCGGCCATGACCCGGGCTCGTTTGGCCTGGATGTCGGCGGCGGTGCCGAAGTACACCGACGCCGGTGTGTGCAGGCCGAGCGCGGAATGGCGGTGCTCGTGGCGCAGGTAGTCGAAGAAGTCTTTGCACCAGGTGCGGGCGTGCTCGATCGAGTCGAACCGTTCGGGAAAATCGTTGCGGTACTTCAGCGTTTTGAACTGGGATTCGCTGAACGGGTTGTCGTTTGACACCCGTGGGCGCGAGTGGCTGCGCGCCACGCCGAGGTCGATTAGCAGCTGGGCGACGTTCTTCGACGTCATCGCCGAACCCCGGTCGGCGTGGATCGCGCCGGGCCGCCCGTGTAGCGCGGTCAGCTCGGCCATCCAGTCCTGGGCGATGTCGGCGTCCTCGTGGTACTCGACGCGCCAGCCGACGGGGTAGCGGCTGAAGATGTCCAGCATCACGTAGAGCTGGTAGAACTCGCCGCGCACCGGTCCCGCCAATTTGGTGATGTCCCAGGACCACACGTCGTTGGGTTGGTGGGCGACCAGCTCGGTTTGACCCGCGGCGGGTGTGTGGCTACCCGCCGCCGTTCGCGGGTCATGTTGTGCGTGCGCAGGATCCGGTACATCGTGGACTGCGAGCACAGGTAGACGCCCTCGTCGAGCAGCTCGGCCCACACGGGCGACCGCCTTGTCGGCGAAGCGCGGCTGGCACAACACCGTAAGGATCTGCGTGCGCTCGGCCGCGTCGAGCGATGGGCGGCGGTCCGCTCGGCCCGGGTTTGCGGCGTGGACCGGCAGGGCGGTTGCGCTGCCGATACAGGCTCGCGCGCGGCTTGCCCAGCAGCGCGCACGCCTTCGCGGTCGAGGTCAGCCGCTCCACCTCGGGCAGCAACTGTGCGATCACTTCTTCGACCCGGGCCGCGTGCCCGTGCTCTCGGAGAGCGTCTCCAAGAGCGCGTGTGCTTTTCCCACCAGATCCAACGCGGCCCTCGTGCGTTCAAGCTCGGCCTCGGCCCGTTCGGCCCGCTTCCGTAGCCGTTCGATCTCGGCCTGGTCGCGGTCCTACCACGACCGCCTGACCGGGCCAGCCCGTCCAACGCGCCCGCGTCGCGCGCTCGGCGCCACTCCACGATGTGCGATGAGTACAGGCCCTCACGCCGAAGCAGCGCACCCCGCGCACCCGGCTCGGTCAACGCGTCGTACTCGGCCACAATGGCCGCCTTGTACTCCGGGGTGAAGTTGCGCCGCCGGGGACGATCCGCCCGCGGACCCTGGGCCGAATCGGTTCCCACGCCTTCATCATCGGCGCTACCCTTCCGGACCTCAGCCAAAGTCGCCGTCATTGTTCGTTGCAATCCTTACTTGCCCTCAATACCTGGTCAGATATTTTCGAACCCTGCTGTCTCAACTAACCCTGCCAGAGAGGGTGCGGTGGGCGTCGGGCATCGATCCCCACGGTCGTCGGCGCGCTGTGGCGCCAATCCCGTTGGGCCAGAAGCCGATACTGTGCGGGCGGAGATCGGGTTGGCGGCTCGGCATGCGCCCGGTCGCGTGTTCGGCCCACAAGGCGGCTATTTGGTCAGGGCGAGGCTACCCGGCTGCGTCAGATCCTGATACCAATCGCCCTCGGCCAGAACGTGATGCGCGATGCGGCCCAGTGCGGCCTCCACTTCACGCTTGTCGGGTCGGTCCTCTGACCCCGGTGATCCCACGAGGTTGTCCACCGTCCACTCGAGGATCAAAGTCGTTAGCACATCGACCTGCTGGAGCCCGGATTGACTGAGCGACAGTGTGTCGCCGTCGACCAGCACGTAACCGTTGTCAGCCAGTCGGTCGAATGTCGGTTTCAGAACCTCGATGGGCACATGCAGGTGCTTGGCGATGTCGCTCAGCCGCGCCGTGCCGAACAACTGCTCGTATTGGTTGATCCGCAACACGCCCCACAGTTCGGCGGCGTCGAGCACACAACCGGATTGGGCTGCGATGCTGCGCAGGCGCTCATCCGGCGTGTTGTGCAACATGCGCCAGATCGCGGCTTCCAACACCGCGTCCCGCGATCCGCCGCAAGGCATACCGAACCCGTCACCGAGGTGGCCGGCGCTGTTGTGGATCTGCCCGATCGGCGCATCGCGCAGAAACAGCGCGACGATGAATCCGACCAGCGCCACCACGGCAGCCCAAAAAAAGACCTGCGTCAGCGACTCGGCATAGGCCCGGACGAAAGGTGCGGCGACGTCAGCGGGTAGCCGGTGCAGGGCCGTCGGCGAGCTGACCGCCGTCCCGGACACATCGCTACCCGACAGTGCGGGGGCCATTCGCCGGTTGAGGAAGTTCGCGAACAGTGTCCCGAATATCGCCGCACCAAACGAACACCCGACCGCACGGGAGAAGGTCACACCCGACGTTGCGACACCCAGGTCCTCGAAACAGGAGGTGTTCTGCACGATGAGGACCAGCAGCTGCATAGACAGCCCGATCCCGGCACCCAAGACGACCAGGTACAGCGACTGTACGACAGCCGGCGTCGACGTGTGCATCTGCGACAGCAGCAGAAATCCGACCGCGATCAGCGCATTGCCAGCGACCGGAAAGAGCTTGTACCCAGTCCGGCTGACCAGCGCGCCGCTGCTGATCGAGCCGATCAAGATGCCGATCACCATCGGCAGCGTGCGCAGACCTGACGTCGTCGCCGAGGCGCCGTTGACATACCGCAGAAAGAGCGGCTGGAAGATAAGTGCGCCCAGCATCGCGAATCCCACCGCGAAAGCAAGCGCACAGCACACGGCGAATATCGAACTGCGAAATAGGCGAGGCGGCAGAATGGGCGCGCTCGCGCGGCTTTCCACCCATACGAAGAATCCCAGCGCCGCCGCCGAGCCGGCGAACAGCCCGATAATCACGGGCGAGTCCCAGGCGTAGTTGGTGCCGCCCCAGCTGGTGGCCAGGATGAAGCCCGTCGCACCCAACACCACCAACAGGATCCCGAGGTAGTCGATGACCGGCCTGGGGCGTTGGGGCAGCGCCGGAATAGCCGTTGCCGCCAGCACCAGCACGACCAGCGCGACCGGCATGTCGATCCAAAACGCCCACTGCCAGCTCAATCGTTCACTGAGGTAGCCGCCCACCAAGGGACCGGCCACCGTCCCGATCCCGAACACGCCCCCCAAGATGCCCTGGTAGACGCCGCGATGCCGTAATGGCACGACATCTCCGACCAGTGTGCTCGCCGTGACGCTGATAACGCCGGCGCCCATACCTTGGAGCGCCCGAAAGATCACCAGCATCGTCATGTACTGCGACAGCCCGCACAGCGCAGAGGCGATGGCGAACAGCACGACAGCTGCCAGGAACAACCGCTTGCGGCCGAACAGGTCACCGAGCTTGCCGGCGAGCGCGACGACGCTGGTCGCGCCGAGCAGAAAGCTGGTGACCATCCAGGACTGGTGCTCGGCATCGCCCAGATCATCGACGATTGCGGGAAGCGCCGTCGCGACAATCGTCGCTCCCAGCGCCGCGAGCAGCATCGCGAGCACGAGCGCCACGAAGATGAGGTTGCGTCGTTGCCGGCTGATCGGTGAGCCGCCGGCATGTGCGTCCGGGAGTTCGGTGGCCTGTGCGATTGCGGTCGGGCTCGTCATGCTCGCTCCCATCGACGTTGCATCAGGTGATGCCGCAACCCGCTGTGAGCGTTTCGAACATTACCCCGCCGAGCCTCGAACTGGGGTCACTTCGGCGGGCGGGCGACGCACTGCGCCGAGTACAGCTCCTCGCCGAGCTTGTCCATCAGCTCCAGCTGCGTTTGCAGATAGTCGATGTGCAGTTCCTCGTCGGCCACGATCTTCTCCAGCAGTACGGCGCTGGTGGTGTCCTGCTTCTCCCGGCACATGATGATTCCGGGCTTGAGCCGGTCCAGCACCTCGAACTCGATCGCCAGATCGGCCTCGAATTGCTCGCGCAGCGTCTGGCCCACGCGCAGGGAAAAGAGGCGCTGGTAGTTCGGCAGCCCGTCGAGCAGCAAGATGCGGTCGGTGATCTCCTCGGCGTGCCGCATTTCGTCGAACGACTCCGCGCGGGTGTGCGCCGCCAACTCGGTAAAGCCCCAGTTCTCTTGCATCTTCGAATGCAGGAAATACTGGTTGATCGCGGTGAGTTCGGCGGTCAATTGCTCGTTGAGCAGGCGCAAAACGTCCGGATCACCTTGCATGATCACTCCTAGGCGTGTGAGGGCTGTCGGGTCGGGCCGCCGCAGGTGGGCCGGGCTGGAGCACCACGTGCGGGGCTGTGGCAGCGCCGTTGTGCGGTGCCGGCTCTGAATCTAGTGCAGCAAGCGGCCATCGGCGCCACCTTTGGCGGGTCGTCGGCGCGTCACAAAACCGGAACTCCGTCCGGTTAGCCGGGGTAACCACCACCGACCAGCGGCGCAGCCGACATCGGTGGCCACACCGCGATCACGACGGCGCGCGGGACCCACCGTTAAGCGCCGACTACCCGTTGGACCCGTTCTGTCCCAGCAGCGACCCGCCGGTACCACCGGTGCCGCCGGGCCCACCGGAGTCACCGGGCCCGCCGTCCCCGCCGTCGCCGATCAACCGGGCATTGCCGCCATTGCCGCCGGCGCTCGCGACGGCCGCCGCGCTGGCCCCGGCGGCCCCGCCGGCACCGCCGTCGCCGATCAGCGCGGCGGTGCCGCCGTTGCCGCCGGCGCCGCCGGCGGCCAGGGTGCTGGGCCCGCCGGAGCCACCGGCCCCGCCGTGGCCGAACCACTGGGCGCCGTTACCGCCATTCCCGCCGCTGCCGCCAGGACTGCCGGCAATGCCGGCCGCGCCGCTTCCTCCGGCGCCGCCGCTGCCGACCAGGCCGACCGCGTGGCCGCCGTTACCGCCGGTCCCGCCCACGCCGAGGGTTGCCCCGGCGTTGCCGCCGTGACCGCCGTCGCCGAGCAGCGTCCCCCCGTTACCGCCGTTGCCGCCCGCGCTGTCCAAGCCGGCCCCGCCGCCGTGACCGCCGTTGCCAATCAGTCCGGCGTTGCCGCCGTTGCCGGCGGTGCCGGACACCTCGGCGGCCCCGCCGTCACCGCCGTTGCCGAACAGCCACCCGCCGTTGCCGCCCTTACCGCCGACCCCACCGACGGCGCCGATGCCGCCTTGGAATCCGCCGTGACCGCCGTGACCGATCAGCCGAGCATCCCCGCCGGGCCCGCCGCTGGCCCCACCCCACCAGTCGGCGCCACCGTCACCCCCATTGCCCCACAACAACCCGCCGACCCCGCCGGCCCCGCCGGCCCCACCGACACTTGCCAAGCCGCCCCGCCGGCCCCGCCGGCCCCACCATGGCCGAACAACCCAACAGCGGCGCCCCCGGCCCCACCGGCCCACCGGCAGCTGCGGTGCCCAGCCCGCCGACCCCACCGACACCACCATTGCCCCACAGCCACCCGCCGGCCCCGCCGGCGCCACCGGCAAAACCGCTCGCCCCCGGCCCGCCGGCACCGCCGTTACCGCCATTGCCGATCAACCCCGCGGCCCCACCAGCCCCACCGGGCTGACCCGCCAAACCATTACCCCCATTACCGCCGTTGCCGAACAACAACCCCCCAGCCCCACCAGGCTGCCCCGGCGCCCCATTGGCACCATCACCGATCAGCGGACGCCCCAACAACGCCTGCACCGGCGCATTCACCACATCGAGCGGATCCCCCAATAGCGTCCCGGCCGTGCCGTTGGCACCGGCGGGCCCACCGGAGTCACCGGGCCCGCCGGGCCCGCCGTCGCCGATCAACCGGGCATTGCCGCCGTTACCGCCGGCGCTCGCGACGGCGGCCGCGCTGGCGCCGGCGGCGCCGCCGTCCCCGCCGTCGCCGATCAGCCCAGCGGTGCCGCCGTTACCGCCGGTGCCGCCGGCCGCTGCATCGCTGGACCCGCCGGACCCACCGCCCCCGCCGTGGCCGAACCACTGGGCGCCGTTACCGCCATTCCCGCCGCTGCCGCCAGGACTGCCGACAAAGCCGGCCGCGCCGCTTCCTCCGGCGCCGCCGCTGCCGACCAGGCCGACCGCGTGGCCGCCGTTACCGCCGGTCCTGCCCACGCCGGTTGCCCCGGCGTTGCCGTGACCGCCGTCGCCGAGCAGCGTCCCCCCGTTACCGCCGTTGCCGCCCGCGCTGTCCAAGCCGGCCCCGCCGCCGTGACCGCCGTTGCCAATCAGTCCGGCGTTGCCGCCGTTGCCGGCGGTGCCGGACACCTCGGCGGCCCCGCCGTCACCGCCGTTGCCGAACAGCCACCCGCCGTTGCCGCCCTTACCGCCGACCCCACCGACGGCGCCGATGCCGCCTTGGAATCCGCCGTGACCGCCGTGACCGATCAGCCGAGCATCCCCGCCGGGCCCGCCGCTGGCCCCACCCCACCAGTCGGCGCCACCGTCACCCCCATTGCCCCACAACAACCCGCCGACCCGCCGGCCCCGCCGGCCCCACCGACACTTGCCAAGCCGCCCCCGCCGGCCCCGCCGGCCCCACCATGGCCGAACAACCCAACAGCGGCGCCCCCGGCCCCACCGGCCCACCGGCAGCTGCGGTGCCCAGCCCGCCGACCCCACCGACACCACCATTGCCCCACAGCCACCCGCCGGCCCCGCCGGCGCCACCGGCAAAACCGCTCGCCCCCGGCCCGCCGGCACCGCCGTTACCGCCATTGCCGATCAAACCCGCGGCCCCACCGGCACCGCCGGGCTGACCCGCCAAACCATTACCCCCGTTGCCGCCATTGCCGAACAACAACCCCCCAGCCCCACCAGGCTGCCCCGGCGCCCCATTGGCACCATCACCGATCAGCGGACGCCCCAACAACGCCTGCACCGGCGCATTCACCACGTTCAGCACGGCCGAGGCGTTGGCCGCCTCGGCAGCCGCATACGACCCCGCACCGGCGGTCATCGCCTGCACAAACTGGGCATGAAACACCGCCGCCTGCGCGCTCAACCCCTGATACGCCTGGGCGTGCGCGCCGAACAACGCCGCAACAGCCGCCGACACCTCGTCACCCCCGGCGGCCAACACCCCCGTCGTCGGGGCCGCCGCCGCCGCATTGGCCGCACTAATCGCCGACCCGATACCGGCCACATCCGATGCTGCCGCCGCCACCATGTCGGGCACCGCCACCACAAACGACATCACGGCCTCCCCTCAGCGCAAACACATCACGAGTACGGACATGATTCGCACCGAGAATATCGCGATCCGGCCACGACATCCGACGGTTACATCGACAGATACCAACGGATTCCGAGAAAACGACTGCAACTGGCGGCTACCGGGATGAGCCGGAGGCTTAGGTTAGACTCCGCTAACCTACTTAGGTTAGACTCCACTAACATGGGTCCGGTTTATTGGGCGCCGCAGCCGGCCGTCCCGACGACGCGGGATGCGATACGTGAGCGCGCGGCGGGGGTTGGCTGATGTATGTATGCCTGTGTGTCGGGGCCACCAGCCAGACCGTCTCCGAGGCCGTCGCGCGTGGCGCATCGACATCCAAAGAGATTGCCGCCATGTGCGGGGCCGGCGGCGACTGCGGGCGTTGCCGTCGCACACTCCGGGCGATCATCGCCGCATCCCGACTCGTCCCAGCACAACTCGAACCCGCCCCGTCGCGCTAGCGAGGGCGTGTGCTGAGAGCCAACCTCCCGGCGAACAGTCGCAAAAGCGCCCGAAAAGGGTGCTCCTGACCTATCCGTGGGTTGATGGGTTGGAAGTTTCTTCTTGCTCCCTTCCGCGATAGTTGCTCGTTGGCGCTGCCTGCGTGGGAGGTGTCCATGTGGAGCCCCCCGAGCGCAGCGAGGCGGAACGACATGGACACCGACGCGCGGGTGGCGCAGAATCGGCGACGCTGCGGAAGGGGCCCGCCAGGGGTGCCCTGGTGGGGTGTTAGCCGCGGCCGGGCAGTGTGGGGCGGTGGCCGCCGAGGGCGAGCATGGCCAGCGCGATCAGTGCGGCGGGGTTGTGAAACCCGAACGCGACGCGGGTCAGGACCCGGATTTTGGTGTTGGTGGATTCGATCAGTCCCTGGGACAGGCCGTGGTCGAGGGCGGCGTCGATGGCCTGGCGGTGGCGCACGATGCGGCCGGCCAGCTCGACGAATACCGGGATGCGGCAGCGCCGCGCCCAGGAGATCCACCGGTCCAGGGCCTGTTTGCCTTCCTCGCCCTTGACCGAAAACACGTGCCGTAGGCCCTCTTTGAGCAGATAGGCACGGTATAGCCGGGGATCGGTCTTGGCGATCCAGGCCAGTTTGGCGGTTTGACGTTCGCTGAGGTCTTCGGGGTTTTTCCACAGCGCATAGCGGGCACCCTTGAGCCGCCGTGCCCGCTCATGACCCGGCCGCGGCGCGGTGTTCTTGGCGGGCCGGCCACGGCCCCATTTGGCCTCGGTACGCGCCAGCGTCCGCGCGTCATTCCAGGCCCGGCGCCGCTCGGCGTCCAGGGCCTCGGTGGCCCAGGCCACCACGTGAAACGGATCGGCGCAACGGATCGCGGCCGGGCAACGCTCGGCGACGACGTCGGCGATCCAGTCCGCCGCATCGGCGGACACATGGGTGATCTGCGCGGCCCGGTCGGCACCCAGCGCGTCGAAGAAGCGCCGCAGGGTGGCGGTGTCGCGTCCGGGCGCGGCCCAGATCAGGTGGCCGCTGTCGTGGTCGACCACCACCGTCAAATACTTGTGGTGGCGTTTGTAGGCAATCTCGTCAATGCCGATACGACGCAGATTGGCGAACCGATCGACGGTCTTTTCGGTGTCGGCCCACACCCCGGGCCACGACTGCCCCCACGGTGCGCCAGGCGATTCGCATCAGTTCGCACACCGCGGTTTTCGAGCAGGCCACCGCCAGCCAGGCCACCGTGTCATCAAAGGCAAACGTGTGTCCAGCATGGTGACGCGCCCACGGCACCATCACCACGGTCGGCCCATGGGCGGGGCAATTCACCCGCGGCGCCTCGGCCTCCAAAAAACACCCGGATCGTGCCCAAGTCCAAGCCCCGCCACCGCCGCGGTCCCTCACCCCGGTCATACCAGGGCGCCTTGCGTTGACAGCGGCCACAGCGGCCCGACATACCGCTGCGCGAGCGCACCCGCGCCACCACCAACTCCGCGCCATCGCCGTCTTCAGCGAACTCGATGTCCTCGATTACCGTGCGGCGGTCGACACCAAGCAGCGCACGCCATAGCCTCACATTGCGCACGTCGTTGCTGGCTCCTTTGGTTTCGGACCCTTCACAAGCCAGAAACCTTAAGCCACAACGGCGTGCGCCCCTACTTCGCTGCTATCCACCCACGGAACTGTCAGAAGAGCCCCGAAAAGCGTGCTTTTCGGGCGCTTTTGCGACTGTTCGCCGGGCTAGCCGTTGCTGTAGACGCGGGTGGGCTCGATCAGCACCACGGCACGCCGCTCGGCGGCCATCACCCGGTCGTACTCCGGCCAGTTGTCGTGGGTGCCGCCCGCTGCGGTGAACACCTCGCGCAGCAGCAGCCGCAAGCGGTCGGCATGAAAGTCTGGGCCCAGCCAGGCCTGCGGATCATCGGGGCCGGCCAGCTCCGCGCGGCCCTCGACCGTCGCCCATTGCCAGCCGTTCTTGAACGTGACGGCCAGTTGCGGCCGCGCCCGCAGGTTGGCGAGTTTGACCTTGCCATACGTGGTAAAGCCCAGGACCGGTTGGCCGCCCGCCGGGTGCGGCAGCAGGCCGACGTTGACCAGCGAAGCCTGCACGGTGCCGTCGGCGCGGACGGTAGAGACCACGGCGAGACCGCTTTCTGCCGCCGCCAGAGCCACGGCGTCTTTCAGTGTTGTCATGTGAGGTCCTCAATCCCGGAATGGTGTTCTGAATACGTAGCGACTAGTCGGCACGGTGTCGATGTTCTCGTTCGCGCCGAATGCGGTTGTGCTGGAGACCATCCGGCCAAGCCGGTGCCGCAGGTCGTTCTCGTCGGCGGCCCCGAAGAACGCCTTCACATCGGTGATCGCCTCCGCCGGGAACAACTCTTCGACGATGCCCGCGATTCCCGGTGCGCCGGGCGTCAGGGTCCGTACCACCCAGTTTTGGGTGTAGCCGAACGTCGCCTGCGTCTCGAGGGCCACCGTCGTATGGTCGCGTTGCCAACGGTTCAGCCACGTCTCCTGGTCCAGGCCGGCGGGCCGGCGCAATAGTGCGATGTTAGCCAAACCCGGTGTGCGAGAGCCCGACTCGAGTGCGGGCGCACGCATCGGAACCGACTCGGTCACCACGTACGCGCCGAGTTGCTCGCATTCCTGGGCCAGCAGGCGCAGCGCCGCCGCCGTCTGGGCGCCGTAGCATTGCTGGGTCCACAGGCTCACGACGGCGGCGACCGGCGGGTCCAGCGTCGTCAGCGTCATCAGAGAGTGACGCACCGCACTGTCCCGGACGTTGACCGAGAGCCCGGGAACACCCAGCCCCAAGAGCGCGTCGGCGACCGGCCCTCGTTGGCGGGCGCACCAAGCGTCATCCGGCTCGGGGCGCATGAGCACGGCGATTACCTTCTCCATGGGCCGAACTTAGTGTCTGGCCCGCCTGCTGTTTGACCAGGCGTACCGGCTGTTTATCGGAGACCAATTCTCCGATGATCCCGGCGAGCCGCCGATAGGACGCATCGCGACGACTGGAAGACCGAAACACCAGGCCGATCCGTCGTCCGGGGCGGGGTGCGGCAAACCGCGCGAGGCCGACCCGGCTGCGGGCGGCCTCGACGGGCACCGCGCTCTCCGGTATCAGCGTCACCCCCAATCCGCCCGTCACACATTGGACGGCGGTGGCCAGCGACGCTGCCCGGGTGTCGGCAAGTTCGGCCCGCACGCCGGCCTTCTCGCAGATGTCCAGGGCCTGATCGCGCAAGCAGTGGCCCTCGTCCAGCAAGAGCAGCGGCAAGTCCGCCAACGCCGCGGCGGGCACCCGACGCTTGCCGGTCAGCGGATGTCCGGGGGGCAGCGCCAGCACGAAATCCTCCTCGTAGATCGCAATCTCGGTGATCCCGGGCGATTCGGCGGGCAATGCGATCAGCGCCGCGTCCAGCGTTCCTTCGCGTAAGGCCGCCAGGAGGCGTTCGGTTTGGTCTTCCACGACGCGCACCGTCAGCACGGGCAGCCGGCGCTTCAGTCCCGCCAACACGGTGGGCAGCACGTAGGGAGCCACGGTGGGAATCAAGCCCAACCGCATGCTGCCCTGCAGCGGATCGGACGCCCCCACGGCGGCGCTGGTGAATGCGCTCGCCGCCTCGAGCACGGCTTGGGCGAGCGGCAGCAGTTGCGCACCTTCGGTCGTCACGCGGACCCGACGCGTGGACCGCTCGACGAGGTTGGTGCCGAGGCCGGCTTCGAGCGCGGCCAAAGCTTGCGATAGCGTCGATTGACTCACGCCGAGAGTTGCTGCCGCACTGCCGAAATGGCGCTTCTCCGCCACCGCGACGAACGCCCGCAGCCCGGCCAAGGTCGGGTGAAAACTCTTATCGGGCATACCTATGAGTATAGTGTGATATATCACCTTTACTTCACACCGGTCGCGCGGCAACATGGTGTCAGACGAGACTAATCTTGAATAAATCCAGATAAGGAGCGCCATGTCTCTGCTGACAATTGGTGAGCAGTTTCCCGCCTACCGTTTGACCGCACTGATCGGCGGCGACCTCTCCGAGGTCGACGCCCAGCAACCCGGTGACTACTTCACCACCATCTCGAGCGATGACCACCCGGGAAAGTGGCGGGTGGTGTTCTTCTGGCCGAAGGACTTCACCTTCGTGTGCCCGACCGAGATTGCCGCGTTCGGCAAGCTGAACGACGAATTCGAGGACCGCGACGCGCAGATCCTTGGCGTCTCGATCGACAGCGAATTCGTGCACTTCCAGTGGCGTGCGCAACACGAGGACCTCAAGAAAGTGCCCTTCCCGATGCTCTCCGACATCAAGCGGGAACTCGTCGGAGCCACCGGAGTGCTCAACGCCGACGGCGTCGCGGACCGGGTGACCTTCATCGTTGATCCCAACAACGAGATCCAATTCGTCTCGGCGACCGCCGGATCCGTAGGGCGCAACGTCGACGAGGTGCTGCGGGTCCTGGATGCCTTGCAGTCCGACGAGCTGTGTGCCTGCAACTGGCGCAAGGGCGACCCGACGCTCAACGCCGGTGAACTGTTGAAGGCTTCCGCCTGACACCCGATCGGAGAATGCGATGAGTGTAGAAAACCTCAAGGCCACGCTGCCTGAGTACGCCAAGGACCTCAAGCTCAACCTGGGTTCGATCACCCGCAGCGCCGCGCTGAGCGAGGAGCAGCTGTGGGGCACCCTGCTGGCCAGTGCCGCGGCGACGAGAAATGCGCACGTGCTGGGCGAGATTAGCGCGGAAGCGGCCGAGAACCTGTCGGCCGAGGCGTACAACGCGGCGCTGGGAGCCGCGTCGATCATGGGTATGAACAACGTGTTCTACCGTGGTCGCGCATTTCTGGACGGCAGGTACGACGATCTGCGTCCCGGATTGCGCATGAACATCATCGCCAATCCGGGCGTGGACAAGGCCAATTTCGAGCTGTGGAGCTTCGCCGTGTCGTCGATCAATGGCTGCGCGCATTGCATGGTCGCCCACGAGCACACGTTGCGGGAGGCGGGGATAAGCCGTGAGGCCGTCCTGGAGTCGTTGAAGGTCGCGGCAATCGTTTCCGGTGTGGCACAAGCGATCGCCGCTGCACAGACGCTGGCGCCTGTGGGCTGATCCTAATTGGCGGAGCCTGCAGCCTATCTGTCGGTGAGCCGGGCGACGGTCAGCGGATCCTCGTTGCCGCCGTAGTACTTGTCGAGCAACGCGACGAAGTCTGCGTTCTCGTCGGTGGCACGGGCGAACAGGGTCATCGACGAGCGCAGCTTGAGGTCGTCGGGCGAGCCGAAGATCTGCCCGATCGAGCGGTCCGGTACCTGGTTTACCAGCCGGGTGCACTCGGATAGCCGCGGCCCGAGCAGCTCATGTCGCAGATAGGCGCGGGCTTCCGCCAGCCCGGAGATGCCGTAGCGGGCCGCCGTCGGACTGCTGCCCAGCCCCCGCAGCTGCGGGAAGACAAACCACATCCAGTGGCTGCGCTTTCGTCCGGTGCGCAGTTCGGCGACGACGCTGCGGTAGACCGGAGCCTGCGCGTCCACGAATCGCTTCAGGTCAAACGGGTCGCCAGCCGGAGAAGTCACATGACTACGGTTGCACACATGGCGGTCAAACGACGAGTGCCCAGTATCCGAGACCTGGCGCCGCTGATCCAGTTCGAACGGCCGCAATTCAACCGCGCCAAACGCCGCCTGGACGCTGCGCTGACCATCGACGACTTGCGACGCATCGCCAAACGGCGCACCCCCAGGGCGGCCTTCGACTACACCGACGGCGCCGCCGACGACGAGCTGTCGCTGAAGCGCGCCCGACAAGCCTTCCGCGACATCGAGTTTCACCCGACGATCTTGCGTGACGTCACTAACGTGACAGCCGGATGGGACGTGCTCGGCCAGCCGGTGGTATTGCCGTTCGGGATTGCGCCGACCGGCTTTACCCGGTTGATGCACACCGAGGGTGAGATCGCCGGCGCACGGGCGGCGGCCGCGGCCGGGATCCCGTTCGCGCTGTCCACCTTGGCCACCTGCTCGATCGAGGACGTGGTCACCGCTGTGCCGCAGGGCCGCAAATGGTTTCAGCTCTACATGTGGCGCGATCGCGACCGCTCGGCGGCGTTGGTGAGGCGCGCGGCCGACGCGGGCTACGACACCATGCTGGTCACCGTCGACGTTCCGGTTGCCGGCGCGCGGTTGCGCGATGTGCGCAACGGGATGACGATTCCGCCGGCGTTGACGCTCCGAACGGTGCTCGATGCGGTCGGCCACTCGCGTTGGTGGTTCGATCTGTTGACCACCGAGCCGCTGGCGTTCGCGACGCTGGATCGCTGGTCGGGCACCGTCGGCGAGTACTTGAACACGATGTTCGACCCGAGCGTCACCTTCGACGACCTGGCTTGGATCAAGGCCCAATGGCCGGGCAAGCTCGTCGTCAAGGGCATCCAGACACTTGACGACGCCCGCGCCGTCGTCGATCGCGGCGTCGATGGCATCGTGTTGTCCAATCATGGTGGCCGCCAACTTGATCGGGCACCAGTGCCCTTCCATCTGTTGCCGACGGTAGCGCGTGAACTCGGCAAGGACACCGAGATCTTGCTGGACACCGGCATCATGTCGGGCGCCGACATCGTGGCCGCGATCGCGCTGGGAGCGCGCTGCACGCTGGTCGGGAGAGCCTACCTCTACGGTCTGATGGCCGGCGGTGAGGCGGGAGTCACGCGTGCGATCGAGATCCTCGCGGGCGGGGTGCTCCGGACCATGGCGCTGTTGGGTGTGACGTGCCTCGAGCAGCTTTCGCCCAAGCACGTGACGCAGTTCCGTTAGTCCGGCGAGTAGGGGCACCCACCCAGGGCGAGCAGACGCAAAAGCACCTGATTTCGGGGGTTTTAGGGTGCTTTTGCGTCTGCTCGGCAGGAGACTGCTCGACGCGCTGACGGTCAAGCCCGTGACCGACGTGGCCGAGATCGTCGCACCGGCACTGGAACCGGCGAGGTCGGCGGCTATCGCGGCGGCCTGAAAATAGCGGCGCCTCAGCGGGGCACGGTCGCCTGCGTGACGCGCCACAGCCGGCGGGGCAGCTCGCCTTCCTCGAAGTCGTGGATCTGGATCAAAGTCCAGCCGTCCGCCAGGGTGGTGACCAAGTCGCGGGTGAAGAAGTGCACGGCGAAGCCTCCGTGCTCGTAGATATCGTCGCCGTGTGCGATGCCGGCGCCGTAATGCGCATCGCCGGTGTGCCGGACGGTGTAGACAAACAACCCACCGGGCCGCAGTATCCGGCGTACCTCGCCGACCACCGCCCGGATCTGCTCGGTGGACAGCGCCATGCACAGCAGCATGTGCGCGAACACGGCATCGGTCGATGCGTCCGGCAGCGGTAGCGGCGTGCGCATGTCGTGCACGGTTGTCGTGATGCGCTGGGCCATTCCCGACGCCTGCGCGGCTTCGCGCAGTTGTTGCAGACCGGTGGCGCTGAAATCCAGCGCGTGCACCGCGAAACCGTGGCGGGCGAAAAACAGCGCGTCGCGGCCGTGACCGGCGCCAAGCTCGACCACGTCGCCCGCACCTACGTCGCTGAAAACCTGCGCGGCGTAGACCCCTGCGGCCGAAGGCTGGTCACCGTACATGACCGGATGTGCCGCGTAGGTGGAGTCCCAGTGCAGCCGTTGTGAGTCCACCCGGTTGCCGGGGTCAGCTGCCATACCGCTCATTGTGGCGTGCCGGTCGGTGGCGCGCGCCCGCAGTGGAACAGGATCGCCCGACCGCCGCCGCAACGGGGCAGAATCGGGAATATGACCGACCTTCGAAAACTGAAACGGCAGGTAATCCACCGCGTGCAACGGCTAGTGGTCAATCCGATTGGCCGGCAATTGCCGGTGACCATGCTCGAAACCACCGGGCGCAAGTCGGGGCAACCTCGGCGCACGGCGGTGGGCGGAAAGGTGGTGGACAACAGCTTTTGGATGGTCTCCGAGCATGGCGAGCATTCGGATTATGTCCACAACATCAAGGCCGATCCCGCCGTACGGGTGCGTATCGGCGGGAAGTGGCGCACCGGAACCGCGCATCTGCTGCCCGACGATGACCCGCGGCAGCGGCTGCGGAGCCTACCCCGGCTGAACAGCGCGGGCGTGCGCACCATGGGTACCGACCTGCTGACCATCCGGGTGGATCTGGACTGACGCGCGTGGCCTATGACACAGACCTCGCGGAGCGCATTCGTGAGCTGCTGGCCCAGCAGCCCGGTGTTGACGAGAAACGGATGTTCGGCGGGCTCGCGTTCCTGATCGACGGACACATGGCCGTCGCGGTCAGCGGTCAGGGCGGACTGCTGGTGCGGGTGCCGCCGGGCGACACCGACAAGCTGCTCGGTCGCGCCCATGTCAGCCCTATGGTGATGGCGGGCAGAGAGGCCCGCGGCTGGTTGCGCATTGCCGCCGACGGCGTCAAAACCAAACGTCAGCTACAAGGTTGGGTGACGCGCGGCGCAACCTACGTACGCGGCCTACCGCCCAAGTGACCGTCGCGGTTAGTGAGCGCCCGGTGCGCCGGCAGGTGACCGGTTGAAGATACGGATAGGCACGTCGGGGTGGTCCTATGACCACTGGACCGACGTGCTGTACCGGCCCGGGCTTGCGCCGGCCAAGCGGTTGGCCCGCTACGCCGAGGTTTTCGACACCGTCGAATTGAACGCCAGTTTCTATCGCTGGCCCAAAGATTCGACGTTCACCGCCTGGCGCGAACAGTTGCCGGACGGGTTCGCCATGTCGGTCAAGGCGCATCGCGGATTGACCCACTACCGCCGGCTGGCCTCGCCCGAACCCTGGATCGAGCGGTTCGAACGCTGTTGGCAGTTGTTGGGTGACCGCCGCGGCGTGCTGCTGGTTCAGCTGCATCCCGAGCACCACCGCGACAGCTCTTCTGAGGAACGCCTGGATTCCTTCCTGCACAGCGTGCCGACGCCGATCCGAGTGGCCGTGGAACTGCGACACCCATCCTGGGACGCGCCCGCGGTGTACGCGCTGCTGGAACACCACCGCGCCGCCTATGTGGTGATGAGCGGTGCGGGTCTGCGGTGCATCCCGCGGGCCACCACCGACTTGGTGTACGTCCGGATGCACGGTCCCGACCCCGGCGCGATCTACACGGGTTCGTACACGCCCACCGACCTGCGATGGTGGGCAGACCGCATCACCAAATGGGACGGCGAAGGGCGCGACGTATGGATGTATTTCAACAACGACCTGGGCGGCCACGCCGTGCGCAATGCGCTGTCGTTGCGGCAACTTCTTCGATAAGTAGGCTGGGGTAATGGCCAGCGCGACCACATTCGTCATCGTCGGCGGCGGGCTTGCCGGGGCCAAAGCGGCAGAAGCACTGCGCGACAACGGTTTCGACGGCCACATCATTCTCTTCGCGGCGGAGGAGCAGCTCCCGTACGAGCGCCCACCGCTGTCCAAGGAATTCCTGGCGGGCAAGAAAACGCTCGACGAGTTCACCGTGCACAACTCGGACTGGTATCGCGACCACCATGTCGACCTACGGCTCGCGACGCCCGTCACGGCGCTGGATCCCCCCGCACACACGGTCGGCCTTCCCGACGGCGCCACCGTGCACTATGACAAGCTGCTGCTGGCCACGGGATCGGCGCCGAGGCGCCCACCGATACCCGGCGCCGACGCCGCCGGCGTCTACTATCTGCGCACGATCGACGACGCGAAGGCCCTGGATTCCGTTCTGGTCGAGGGCTCTTCACTCGCGGTGGTGGGCGCCGGGTGGATCGGCCTGGAGGTGGCCGCGGCCGCTCGCCGGCGCGGCGTCAACGTCACCGTCGTCGAGATCGCCAAACAGCCGCTGCTGGCCGCCCTCGGTGAGGGGGTCGGCGAGGTGTTTGCCGAACTGCATCGCGATCACGGGGTGGACTTGCGGCTGCAGGCGCAGGTCAAGGAGATCACCAGGGCCGACGGCTCGGATGCAAAAGCCAGCGGCCTGCGGATGCGCGACGGATCGACGGTGGCCGCGGATGCCGTGCTGGTGGCCGTTGGCGCGAAACCCAACATCGAACTCGCCGAACAGGCCGGGCTATCCGTGGGTGACGGCGGCGTGCTGGTCGACAGCTCGCTGCGCACCAGCGATCCCGACGTTTACGCCGTCGGCGACATCGCCGCCGCCGAACACCGCCTGTTCGGCACCCGCATCCGAACCGAGCACTGGGCGAATGCGCTGAAACAACCCGTGGTCGCCGCGGCCGGAATGTTGGGCGAGCCGGGCGAATACGCCGAGCTGCCCTACTTTTTCACCGACCAGTACGACCTTGGCATGGAGTACGTCGGGCACGCCCCGAGCTTCGACCGGGTGGTGTTCCGTGGCGACGTTGCCCGCCGCGAGTTCGTCGCCTTCTGGCTCGACGGCGACAACCGGGTGCTGGCCGGGATGAACGTCAACATCTGGGACGTGCTCGACGACGTCAAGGCCCTGATCCGTTCGAGGGCCCCCATCGACGCCGACCGGCTGGCCGATCCGCAGTCCCCGCTGTCCGCCCTGGTGGGTTGACCGCTACTCGGGGATATTCCAGGTGTGGTCGATAACGTCGGGTGGTCCCTGTGCCTGCAAACGTTCCCGCTCGGCACGGCGGCGTTTGATGCGTAGCCGGGCATCGGCCGGCATGGTGACGACTTCATCGCAGGTCAGGTAGTACACGTCGTCGACAAGATCGATCAGGTCCGCCGCGACTCGCCGAGACCCCAGCTCGCGCAACGCCATCCGCAGCTCGTGCGTAAACCGGATGGTGGTGTCGTGGGCCAGCTCGCGGGAATTGCGGGCGCTGGCGGCCATTCGCCGGGACAGCGTCGACGGTGGCGGCGGCTCGGCGGGAGCTTCGGCCGCCTGCGCACCCACCATCAGCAGCAGCGCCGGATCGTCGCCGAACGTCGGGTTGGCCAGCTCGGCTTCCCCGGGTCCCCGGTGCCCGATCCGGGCGATCGCCGCGTCGACGGCGGCGGCCGTGGCCGGAGACAACGCGCGCACACTGGCGAGGTTGCCCTCCCGGGCCAGCCCAACCAACGGCGGATCAGCGCGCAACACCGTCGCCAGCGCGGCGGCCTCGGCCGCGATCAGGCCGCTCTCCATGATGACGCCCACCCCGGACACCCTCGACCCCGCGCGGGTGTGATCGAGCGTCGCCGCGGTGACGCCCGTGTCGATCACCCACAGCGCCGTGAGGATCCAGCCTTGGTGAATCCGATCCCGCAACAGCCGGATCCGGACTTCCAGGCCTGCGTCCGGCAGCAGGGCCAGCTGTTCGGCGCCGAGGTGCTCCGCCCTCGCGGCGGCGACGTAGGCCTGCGTATCGGTCCTGATGTGCCGCAGCAGGGACAGGGATCGCGCGGTGACCACCACCTTGGCGACTGACCCCAGCGGTCCGCTGGCGAGCTGAGGGCGACCGAACGGCAGCAGTTCGGCGATCGGCGGCTGCTCTCCGAGCGCGCGTTGGGTGACGGCTCGCTCGTCCCAGCCGGGCAGCTGGGCGGCGGCGACGATATTTGCCGATACCCCGACATAGGGGCGGTGACCGAACACCGCGATCGCCCTGCTCCCCCACTCGTCGGCAACCACATCGCCAAGCGCCAGCACGCGACCCATCACCTGACCGGCCCTCCGCAGTGCGCTCAACTGGACATCCAGCGTCATCGGGGTCAACGGTCCCGGGAGGGCCTCGGCCAGGCTGCTCGCGCTGAATACCGGGAACCGTGGATCGATCCGGTCGTCGAACTCGCCCTCCATCCCGTCCGGTGCCGCGGAACCTAACGGTGCGCTTTCGGTCGGCTGCGGCCGTGGGAGGGCCTCCACCGGCAGCGACAGTTGACCCGACCCATTGGTCGCGCCGGCGGCATCGAGCCTGCGGCCGACCAGTCCGCGTCCGGTGTCGACCACCGCCGCGACCGCCTGCCAGCCGAATTCGAATCCCCAATCTTCTTGGGCCGTAGTGATATCCATCTCTGGAATCAACCGTGCCCAGCTACGAACCCGATGCGTCCGCAACCGCGGGTCGACCGATCGCAGCAGCCGCCACGCGGTGATCACATTGGTGGTATCCGGGGTGGCGAGGTCCACGACACCGTTGCGGTCGGTGTCCAGCGCCACAATCAGGAACCGGACCAGGTCGTCGAGGTGCAGCACCCGCATCGGCCGCTCCGAGACCTTTGCGCGGAGCAGCGTGGCCACGGTGCGGCACACCATCCAGTCGAGTTGGCGGCCAACCGGCGGCGCGATCCGGATGACCAAGCTCGGCGCCCAGCCGGTCGAGACCAGCGACTCGGCCTGCTGGTAGAGCTCGGGCCGCCCGGCGGCCTGGGACACGAAGAGCAGCCGGGCGCCGGCTCGTGCGGCCGCATGGGCCACGTGCGCGGCCCCGGTGACGCCCGCGCCGCCCGGCGCGCTGGTGTCGACCGGGGCCAGATGGAGCACCGCGTCGGCTTCGGCGGCCAGCTCGTGCAGCACCGGGTCACGCAACGGCGCGCAAACGAACTCGACGTTCGGGTCCAGGCATTCGTGCGGGCGCTCCGCAATGCCGCTGACCGTGTGTCCGGCAGCAATCAGCTGCCGTGCGACCAGCCGCCCGAGCGTGCCGGAGGCGTCGGTAACCAGGATCTGCACCTGGGCTCACCTCCCCCAACGTTCACTCATGACAATAAGCACGTCGGTGCGGCTGCGCGAGGAGTCTCGTTTTTACGCGACACCGGCGTGACCGGCCAGTTACCCTAGGGTCGCGGTGCCGTCGGAGCCGACGGCAACCTTGGCGCCGGCGATATCTTCGCTGACCGTGACCGCGGCCGAGGCGGGATCGGTGATGACCGCCAGGGCGCGCGCCCCACCAGGCGTGCGGACCGCCAGGAAGGCCTTCTCCGGTTGTCCGTCCCGGTTGAACGGCGTCGTCCACGATTCCACGGTGCCGACGCCTTCCCACTCGAGCAACCCGTCCCGGGTGGGCTCGCGATCCACCGCCGGCTGCACGTCTTCCCACCGGAATTCGGCCGGCGGTTCGGTGCCGTAGACGCCGAAGCTGTGCTTGGTCAGGTGACCACCGTTGGCGGTGATCAGCCCGCGCCGCCCGGGATTGGCCACCAGCCGTTCGGCCATGGTGGCGATGGAGTGCATGACGTAGTTGCTCCACGGACCGCCCGCGAAGGTCAGCCCGCCGGTGACGGTCAACGGGCGGTCGGGGTCATCGAGGCCGAGGCCGAGTTCGGCCGCGGCGACTTGGACGGCGGAGGGAAAGCACGAGTACAGGTCGACATAATCGATCTCGTCGATCGCCAGTCCCGCCAGCTCCAGCGCTCGTGCACCGGCGATCCGGATGGCCGCCGACCGGTGCAGCTCGGCACGCTCGGCGATGGCGGGGGTGTCGTACGCGGCGGTGCCCGCCTGCGGATAGACCCAGCGCTCGGCGGGTATCCGCAGCCGCGTCGCCAGCTCGACCGACGTCAACACCAACGCGGCGCCCTGGTCAACCATGTTGTTGGAATTCATCAGCTTGGTGTACGGCCAGCTGATCATCCGGTTCTGCGGGCTGGGCTGCCGGATGTCGTCGGCGGTCACCGGTTTGCGGATCCACGCGTGCGGATTGTCGACCGCGACGGCGTTGAAGCGTGCCCACAGCTGGCCGACCCGCTTGCCGTGGTCGGTGACCGATTCGCCGTTCGCGATCCGCAGCGCCTGCTCGAACATCGGATACACGTAGGCGGGCCGGTCGCACTTGATCCTGAGCTCGGCCTCGCCGAACATCGCCACGTTGTCGTCGGTGACCTCGGGCGTCGGAACCGATTCGTCTTGAACGGTCCACACGAGTTTGCTGCCCTTGGCGCGCAGCCCGGTCCGGGTGCGCCAGGTTTCGGCGCCGGCGAGCAGCACCACGCCGGCCCGCCCCTGCTGGATGTCGACGCATGCCCGGTTGACCAGAGTCTGCGGCATGTTGCCGCCGACGCCGCTGTAACCCGTGCTGAAGCTCGCGGCTCCGACGCGTTCGCCGAGCAGCAGCCCAGGATTTCGGTAATGTGCCGACAGCGTGTGCACCACGCGAACGGCGTCCACGGCCTCAAGCACCCGGGACTCCGCGGCTTGCCGGGCGGCGGTAACCATCAGGTCGACCGGCTCGACGGACGGCATGTCCGGGTCGATGTCGTCGCGATGGTTGACCTGGCCGTAGCCGACCAACACCGGTGTTCTGGGGTCGACGCGCATGGCTCGAACGTAGCGCGGCGACCCCGAACGTTTCGAGCGGGCCGGGAAGTGGCGCCGATTGTGAATCTGGCGACGCGACACGCTGGCGTCGCGTCGCCAGATTCACAATCGCGGCCACATTCTTGGCGGCCTGCTAGTGACTGCCCGCGGGCGCGAACAGCACGCGGTCGGTGATCATCCGCTCGGTCTCCTCGGCGCTCATCCCAAGCAGCTTGCGACAGATCTCGCGGGTGTCCTGCCCTGGCAACGGCGCCGGGCGCTGGGGCGCCGGCGGGATGTGACGAAACGGCGCCGGGCCCGTCTCGGTCGGAAGTGGATGGTTGATCAGGGGATGCACCATGTCGCGGAGCACCTTTCGCTCGATCAGCTGCGGGTCCTCGAGCAGATCCGGTGGGCGGTTCATCGGGCCGGCCGCGACCCCGGCTGACTGCATTGCCTGGGCGACCTGAGCGGGGGTGCGAGTGTGGGTCCAGGCCGAGACGAGGGCCACCAACTCCTTTCGGTTGACCACCCGCGACTGACCGGTCGCGAAACGCGCATCGTCGGCCAGTTCCGGGCGCTCCATAACGGATGCGGCACAACGCCAATCGCCATCCGACTCGATCGAGATCACGCACCATTCGTCGTCGCCGGCACATGGGTAGACGGCGTGCACACTGGTGTCGTCACGGATCTCGGCGGTACCGGCCCCCAACGCGGCGTGGGTGAACAGGGTGTCGAGTTGATTGACGGCGACCTCGGCCTGGGAGATGTGGACGTGAGCCCCCGCGCCGGTTCGATCGCGGTGGATGAGCGCGGCCAGCGCGGCGATCGAGGTGATCCGCCCAACCATGTGATCGGGGAAGATCGTCGTCGCGTCGTAAAAGGCATGCCGGGCGTTTTCCGGCGGCGCTTCGTCGGACGTCCACAGCCGGGTGACGCCGGTGGTGGCGCGGACCAACGGACCGTAGCCCATCCGGGTGCTCCAGGGACCCTTGTGCCCGAACGCGCTGCTGCCGGCGAGCACGATTCGCGAATTGAGAGCATGCAGCGCGTCATAGGAAAACCCGAGTGCGGCAAGGGTTCCCGGTTTGAAGTTGAGGAACACCGCATCGGCGTCGGCGACCAGGCGGCCGAAGATCTCCTTGCCCGGCGTGCTGCGCAGGTCCAGGCCCAGACCCAGGTGATTGCGGTGGGTCCGGGCGAACGATTCGCTGATGGGCTCGCCAATCCGGGCCTGCCGCAGCCCATCCGGGTAGTCGGCACTTTCGACTTTGATGACCTCGGCGCCCAGATCGCCGAACAGCCGGCCCACCTCGCCTCCGGCGACGATGATACCCAGATCGAGGATGCGCAGCCCGTCGAAAGGGTAGCCGCCCACCCGGCCCGGGGGTGACGCGACGACCGCGGGCTCAGCTAGCCAGCGCGGGTCGTCCCGCCCCGCGGCTGGAGCCGGCGTACGAAAGCCCGAGCGCTGCCCGTCGACGACGAAATATCCCGTCGGCACCGGCGTGCGCACGCCGGGGACAACCTCGACCTCGGTGATCGCGCCCACCGCCTCGAAATGTTCGGAGGCCAGGATGCGCGACGGCGTCAGCACCGCGGCGATCGGCACACCCACCGCTTGTCCGGCGGTCACCAGATCCTTCATGGTCTGTTCGGCACACAACGCCTCGACCAGGACGCTGATCTGGGGCCAAGCGGCAAGACGCGCGCCGATCACGTCATATTTGGGGTCCTGGAATTCCTCCGGCTCGCCCAACCAGCGGCGCAGGCCGCGCCATTGCCGCGGCGCCATCACACACAACCGGACGTAGCCGTCCTTGCACGGATAGATCGGGTAGGCGTCCTGGTTTTTCGGACGGCCCCGCCACTGCCCGGTGCCGCGCCGGCCGGCAGCAACCTGGCCGTGTGCCCCGAACGCCGGGTCGAGCGCCAAGACGACGGCGTCGAACCGCGAGAAATCGATGTAATCACCTGTGCCGCACCGCAATCTGTTGTAGTAAGCGACGAGCACCGACCAGGTCGCTTGCGCGGCGGCGGTGGCCGACGCGATGCCGTTCGGCGGCAGCACCGGCGTGCCGGTGGGTGGACCCGACCGCGACAGCGAGCCCGACATCGCATACAACACGGGATCGGTGGCACGCCACGACGAGCGGGGCCCCGTTGCCCCGAAGTCGGTGATCGAGAGCACCACCAGCTGGTTGTGGCGATCGGCGAGCTCGGCGCACGACATCCCAAACGCGGCGGCCTGCCCGGGAAGGCCGCTGTCGACGACGATGTCGGCGCTGCCGGCCAGTTCGAGAAACTGTTGGCGGTCGTTGTCGTCGAGCGGGTTGAGCACCACGCTGCGCTTGTTCGCGTTGTGTACGGCGAAGGAAAGGCTCACGCCGCCCAGCGTCGGGAGCACGTCCCGCGCCGGGCTACCACCCGGGGGTTCCACCTTGAGAACGTCGGCACCGAGGTCAGCGAGCAGGCGGGTCACCCCGTCGGCGTGGGCACCGGACAAGTCGAGGACGCGCACGGCATTGAGCAACCGGTCGGGCACCTGCATACCGTAGCTGCCCCACCACGTTTGACACCGAGCCAACCGCTCTCACCGAGGGGGCCGGGCGCGAACATCGCCGTGTCGGCGACGTCGCGGTGGTCTTGTGTGCCACACCAGTCCCGCGTTCGGACGGTAGACGTTTTGCCCGCCTCCGAGCGACACGACTTCCCGCCGGAGGCGTCAACTTGCGGTTTTGCCGCTCAGAGAAAAGATTCCGAGAACCCCTCAGACGGGCGTGCGTCGATAACGCACTTCTGCTACTGGCGCATCGCCGAAAGTCTCGGTGCGGCGTGCCCCGTCGAACCGCCACCCGTCGCGTTCGTAGAACCGCCGAGCGCGGACGTTGCCGTCCAGCACCCACAGCGCGGCGCTCGTCACGCCGACCCCCCGCATCCTTTCCCGGGCCGCAGTCATCAGCAAACGCCCAACTCCGGTCCGCATACGGGCGGGATCGACGTAGATCGCCATAAGCTCGCCGTAATTCGATAAGTCCGTGTCTCGGTATAGACCCGTGGTAGCTAAGCCGCAGATGGTCGAACCGTCGACCGCGACCACGGTGGACGGCAACCGAAGCCCCATGCGCCCAAACCTGTATCTGCGCGCCCAGACTTCGGGATCGAGAGCGTCGAGGTAGTCCTGGGCGATCAGGCCGCGGTAGGCCGACTGCCACGACCGGACGTGCACTCGCGCGACGTCGAGCGCATCGTCCGGAACGGCCGATCGCACGTGAGTCACCCATGCAGTATCGCCCCGGTGATTGCGCGGCGACGACGTCGAATGCTGTGCTTGCTGTATGGCGGGCGCTGCATCCATGGGTCTCAAGGTCCGGGACAAGGTCATCGTGATCACGGGCGGCGCACGGGGGATCGGATTGGCCACCGCGACCGCGCTGCACAAGCTGGGCGCCCAGGTGGCGATCGGCGACATCGACGAGGCGAAGGTGAAGGAGTCGGGTGCCGACCTCGGCGTCGAGGTGTACGGGAAACTCGATGTCACCGACCGGGATTCGTTTTCGGACTTTCTCGACCAGGTCGAGCGCCAACTCGGACCGATCGACGTGCTGGTCAACAACGCCGGCATCATGCCCGTCGGCCGGATCGTCGACGAGCCGGATGCGGTCACCCGGCGCATTCTGGACATCAACGTCTACGGCGTGATCCTGGGCAGCAAGCTGGCGGCGCAGCGCATGGTCCCTCGCGGGTCCGGACACGTCATCAACGTCGCCTCGCTGGCCGGGGAGATCTATGCCGTCGGGCTGGCCACGTACTGCGCCAGCAAGCACGCGGTGGTCGCGTTCACCGACTCCGCCAGACTCGAGTACCGATCGGCTGGCGTGAAGTTCTCCGTGGTACTGCCGTCGTTCGTCAACACCGAACTGATCGCGGGCACCGCAGGGGTCAAGGGATTCAGGAACGCCGAGCCCGCGGACATCGCCGACGCTATCGTCGGGCTGGTCGTCCATCCCAAGCCACGAGTGCGGGTGACTAGGGCGGCCGGCGCGATGGTCGTGTCGCAGAAGTTCATGCCGCGTGTGGTGTCCGAGGGCCTGAACCGCATCCTTGGGGGCGAGCACGTGTTCACCGACGACGTCGACGTCGAGAAGCGCCGGGCCTACGAGGCTCGCGCTCGCGGCGAAGAATGAGTTCCGCCTAGCGCGGTGTTCATCGAAGGCGCGCACAATCGGCCAAGTGAGCCTAGAAACCCGAGCAACCCAAACGACTCAACGCGCGGTTCATTCCGACGACGAACTGAACCTCTTACCTGCTGACCTCCCACGTCTGGCGGCAGGACCACAACGGCTCGTCGCATCAGGACCCCGGATTCATCGACCTGGTCGCCAACAAACGCGCGGAGGTGACGCGGGTCTACCTGCCGCCGGACGCGAACACCTTGCTCTCGGTGGCCGACCACTGCCTGCGCAGCCGTGACTACGTCAACGTCATCGTCGCCGGCAAGCAGCCCGCGCTGGCCTACCTCACCATGGACGAGGCCATCGCCCACTGCACCCGCGGAGTGGGCATCTGGCGGTGGGCAAGCACCGCAACAGCCGAACCCGACGTGGTGCTGGCTTGTGCCGGAGACATCCCGACGCTGGAGACGCTGGCCGCCGCCGACATCCTGCGCCGCGAGCTGCCCGAGCTGGCTGTACGGGTGGTCAACGTCGTCGACATCATGCGCCTGCAGCTGGAATCCGAGCATCCACATGGCTTGTCCGACAAGGAGTTTGACGCGTTGTTCACCCGTGACAGGCCGGTGATCTTCGCCCACCGCGGCTATCCGTGGTTGATCCACCGGCTGGCCTATCGGCGCGCCAATCACGCTCGCATGCACGTGCGAGGGTTCAAGGAGCGTGGCACCACGACGACGCCGTTCGACATGGTCATGCTCAATGACCTGGATCGCTACCACCTGGTCATAGATGTCATCGATCGCGTGGACGGGCTGGGCAGCCGGGCCGCCATGTTGCGCCAGCGCATGATGGATGCCCGCCTTGCCGCCCGCAGTTACACGCGCGAATACGGCGAGGACGACCCACAGATCGCGGGGTGGACCTGGGAGTCGAGCGAGCGGAACGAACGCAGTGAGTGACGGGAGCGAGACGACCCATCGGACCTGGGAGTCGAGCGAGCGGAACGAACGCAGTGAGTGACGGGAGCGAGACGACCCATCGGACCTGGGAGTCGAGCGAGCGGAACGAGCGTAGCGAGTGATCGGAACGAACGCGGTGAGTGACGGTGTCTTCGTCATAGCGCCCGGTTCGCTCGGTCATGGGTCAACGCGATTACGGCAGCTCGCGCCTGGTAATCAACCGACCATCAAGACCACGGACACGTTGGGGCAATCCGTTGGTGGCCCTTGGCAGTCACGCAGACCGTGACAGCTTCAGGTTGACCAATTGGTTAAGCGAGACGCCTTGCTCTGCCGCCTCGATAGATAAAGATTCGTGCAGCTCCGGAAATGTACGCACGCCGAACTTGCCGCTGTAGGTCCGTTCAGTAAGCGCCTGAGGAGCGGCTTCGCCGTTTGCGTGCATGTCGGCGACAACCTCATCAACGACCTGTTCGATACCGGCGACGGCTTCATGAGCGGTTTCGGCCAGCCAGGAGAGCGACGGGAACTCAGCGCACAGCCCCACGTATTCGTCATCCTCTGGCGACCATCGGGCGCGGTAGGCGCGCCTCCTGCTGCGGACTTCCGCGTTGTCGGAGGCGCCCGCTGGGTTCGCCGCATAGCCACTCACGATCGAAGGAGCGTGACCTATGTGAGTTCTTGTCACACGGCAGACGCTGACGATCCGCGCATAACGTTCAACCACGGATAGGCCGTGGACGAGCGAAGCTGCTCTCGGCGCTAGCCTGGGCGGGTGGCGAACGTGTTGTCGGTCAACTTGGCTCGTGCTCGACGCAATCCCGATCCGCGCGCACAGTCGACGGTGACGGGCATCGGCAAAGTGGCCGCAACCGAGCCGGTCATGGTGCGCGCACCCGGGCCCATGCGGGGTGGTCTCGGCAGCGGACTCGTCGGCGACACCATCGGCAATCCGAAGGTCCACGGCGGTGATGACCAGGCCGTCTACGCGTATGCGCGAGAAGACCTCGACGCATGGGAAACCCAACTTCGGCGCACGCTCACCGACGGAATGTTCGGCGAGAACCTGACCATCTCGGGCGTCGATGTCACCGGGGCACGCATCGGTGAACGCTGGCGCGTCGGCACCGACGGCTTGGTGCTGGAAGTATCGGCGCCCAGGACACCGTGCCGAACGTTCGCGGCTTTCCTGAATTTGAGCGACTGGATCAAGACCTTCACCCACGCCGGGAAACCTGGCGCCTACCTGCGGGTGATCTCCCCCGGGACGGTTCGTGCCGGCGACGCAATCACAATCGATCACCGCCCCGATCATGACGTGACCATAGGGCTGGTCTTTCGAGCCCGAATGTCGGAGCCGGAGCTGCTTCCACGGCTGTTGGCTGCCGACGCGCTCTCGGCTGAGCTCACGGCCTACGCGCGCCGCCGGCTGGGCCCGAACGACGGCTGACCGGCTGTAGCAGCGTGCGGGGGGCAAAACGCCGGCCAATGCCGTCGTCGTTGGCGAAGTGCGCGGATGCCGACCCGCCCCGCGGGTAGACTCGCCACGATGCATGGTCACGCCCCCGGACAAGCCGCCGCCAGCGTTCAGCTCGACGCGCTGGTGTCGCGGCTTGCGGCGCTGGACCGGTTTCGGATCTACGTCGACATCGCCGTCGTCGTGATGGTGCTGGTGTCGACAAACCTGATCGCGCACTTCACGACGCCGTGGGCAAGCATAGCGACGGTCCCGGCTGCGGCCGTCGGGCTGGTGATCCTGATCCGCTGCAGGGGTCTGGGCTGGGCCGAGCTCGGCCTGGGCCGCGAACACTGGAAGTCTGGGCTGGGTTATGCGCTGGTGGCCGTTGCGGTCGTGATGTCGGTGATCGCGGTCGGTGTGCTGCTACCGATGACCCGGCCGATGTTCATGAACAATCACTACGCGACGATCTCCGGCGCGCTGGTCGCCTCGATGCTGATCATTCCGCTGCAAACCGTCATCCCCGAAGAGTTGGCCTTTCGCGGGGTATTGCACGGCGCGCTGCACCGGGCCTGGGGATTTCGCGGCGTCGCCTTAGCGGGCTCGCTGCTGTTCGGTCTCTGGCACATCGCGACGTCGCTGGGGTTGACGAGCAGCAATGTCGGTTTCACCCGGCTGTTCGGCGGCGGGATCGTCGGGATGCTGGCCGGGGTGACGTTGGCGGTGTTGGCCACCGGGTCGGCCGGGTTCGTATTCAGTTGGCTGCGCCGGCGCAGCGGCAGCCTGATCGCGCCGATCGCATTGCATTGGTCGCTGAATGGGTTGGGCGCCCTGGCGGCTGCCCTGGTTTGGCACCTGAGCACCTGACGGCGCCGGGCCGGACGCGGTCAGAAGTTAGACCAGCAGCACCGCGGCGCCGGCGACACGCCCGGCGCTGAGATCGGCCAGCGCTCGATCGGCTTGTGCGAGCGGGTATTCCGGGGTGGTGACCTCGATGTGGTGCTGGGCCGCGAAGTCGAGGAACGCGCGCGCATCGGCCCGGGTGTTCGACGTGACCGACCGCACCTGGCGCTCCTGGAACAGGTGACGTTGGTAGTTGAGGGGCGGAATATCGGTCAGGTGGATCCCCGCGATCGCGAGGGTGCCGCCCCGATCCAGCGCCTCGCACGCGGGCAGCACCAGGTCACCGACCGGGGCGAACAGGATCGCGGCGTCCAGCGGAACCGGCGGCGGATCGGCGGCGGGTTGGGCCGACGCCGCGCCAAGTTGCAGCGCCAGCTCGCGCGCGTCGGCCCCGCGCGTCATCACGTGGACCTCGGCGCCTTGCGCAAGCGCGACCTGCGCGGTGATGTGGGCGCTGCCGCCGAACCCGTACAGACCCAACCGGCCACCGGGCGGCAGCTCGGCCCGCAACAGCGAGCGGTATCCGATGATGCCGGCGCACAACAGCGGCGCAAGCTCGCTGTCGGTGTAGCCGCTCGGCAGGTGGTGCGCGAAAGCCGCAGGGACCGTGGCGAATTCGGCATACCCGCCGTCGGCATCCCAGCCCGTATAGCGGGACTCCGGACACAGGTTCTCATTGCCTCGCCGGCAGTACTTGCACGCCCCGCAGGTATGGCGCAACCAAGCGATACCCACCCGGTCCCCCACGCCGAACTCGTCGCCGGCGGCTGAGCCGACTTCCAAGACCTCGCCGACCACCTCGTGGCCGGGGGTTACCCGGTGGCGGTGCACGGGAAGGTCGCCTTCGGTGACGTGCAGGTCGGTACGGCACACCCCGCACGCCCGCACGGCCACCAGCAACTCGGACGGCCCGGGCCGGGGCACCGCGGTGGTAACTCGTTCCAGCGGGCCGGTTTCCATCGGACCGGGCCGACGGACCTGCCACGCGGTCATCGTGGTGGTGGTCACCTGTGAGGCCATCGCTTCATCATGCCGCTATTGGCCACGGCCGCAATGGTTCAGCGCAGCTAGCGCCTGCGCGCCAGACCGACGACCCAAAGCAGGATCACCGAGCCCAGGATCGCGGTGAACAACGTGAACCAAAAGCCGCCGGCCGCAGTATTGACGACGAAGCTCAGCAGAAAACCGCCGATCAACGCGCCGACAATGCCGATGACGATGTTCATCAGGATGCCGGACCCGCTGCCTTTGACGATCTTGCCGGCGATCCAGCCCGCGATAGCACCGATAATGATGTAGCCAATCCAGCCGACCGAGGTCAGCGTTGTCGACCGGGCAAGGTATTCGGTGGCAGCCATGACGTCCATGAGGGCTCTCCTTGCATCATCTGGCAAAGCCAGCTCCGATACCGGGGTAAGTTCGGTATACCCCGTTTTCGTCACGCTTTGAGTGCCAAGTTGGCGACGGCCGGGCCAACCCGAGGCGTCATCAGGCGGGCTGGGTCCGTTGTGGTGTTGGGGCAACGGTCGGACTCAGTTCCGCGGCGGGTGCCTGCGCGGGTGCCGGCGCGGGCGCTGCCGGAACCGCCTCCGGGGCCGGCGAAGGGGGCGAATAAGGCCGGATCGACTCGGCGAGTGCCTTGGCCGCACCCTTGTCGACCGGGTTGTTCGCGGTCCCAAGCCACACCACAAACCAGCGCTGCGGAGAACCGGCGTTGGGGGTGGTCGCAGTGGGCGAGCCGATCACGCCGGTCCAGATCTGACCGTTCGGCTTGCTGGTATCGCTGAATTTCACCTCGTAATACGACGCACTTCCGGTCAGGCCGTTCGCGTTGAGCGGGGTGGTCTCCTGGTTGATCCGCGTGCCGGGGTAGGGCATGAAGAACTCACCCATATCCGAGCCAAGCCGGACGGCGGCCTTCGGGTTGGTGGTCTCAGCGCTGGCGTAGAGCTTCTGGTCCAGTCGGCCGAGCACTATGCGGGTGTCGTTGGCCACCGGCGGCGGCTGGTCAGGCAGGGGCGGCGGCCCGGTCGTCTTGCTGAGCAGCGCCGAGCCGTAGTCGAGGTGGGAAGCGTCCGACTCCACCCAGCCGGGGGGCACGACGAAGCTGAATCCGCCGACGGCGTTGGTGACCCGGCCGGGTTCGGGTGCGTTGGGGTCGATGACCGGGGGCGGTGGCGCGTTCGGGTCAACCGGGGGCTGCGGCGCCGCATTGGGATCGCCCGGTTGGGCGCTCGGCGTGCTGGTGGTCGCCGGTGCCGGTGCGGGTGACGCCGCTGTGGCCGCCGGCGGCGTGGCCGCGGTTGTGGTCGGCGGGGGCGCGGGCTCCGGATCGGCGCTCGAAGTCGCCGGCAGCGCGATGGTGACGACGCTGGCTCCGGTCACCGCGGTGATCGCCAGCGTCGCCCACAGTCCCTTACGGCGTGTCGGGGTCGGGTCCACCTGATTCATGGCGACGAACCTACCGTGTTACGGCTGTGACGCAAGGAGGGCGTGCTGTCTATGCGCGGACTATGCCGTTCGGTGTCCGCACTGTTGCCTGCGCACGACATTTCAGGCATGAATCCAGTTCGCGGCCACCGACTTACGGTTGCGCGTCCCGCTGTAGTGCCGGGTGCAGCGCCACTTCATGAGCTTTGACGCTGAACCAGACGCGTGTTCCGGGGGTTAACGGCAGCTCCGCGGCGGCGTCGACGGTGATGAGCGCGGCCAGTCCGGGTGCCCCATTGGGCTGGTCTTGGCCACGCACCAGGACGTCGGCTCCGCGGGTGTCCAGCTCGGCCACGGTCACTTGGACGGTATTGCGGGGGCTGCCGCGGGGCGGGTCTTGATACACCGCCACGGCGGCCGGGGCGAATACCGCGACCGCCTGCTGTCCGCTCGCGAGCCGCTCGGCCGCACTGCCATGCCAGTGCGCGCCAGAACCGGTGTGCAGCAAGCCGTCCGGGCCGATCGTGCCGTTGACCAAGTTCACGCCCGCGATGCGGGCTCCGAAATAACTGCGGGGTGCGGTGAGCACTTCCGGCACCGGGCCGATCTCCGAAATCTTGCCGGACTCCAGGATTAGTACTCGATCGGCAAGGGTGAACACGTCCATCAGGTCGTGGGTAACGAGGATGACGGCGCAGCCGCTTTGGGTGACCACGGTTCGCAGCACCGTGCGGATGGCCGCTGCCGCGGCCACGTCGAGCCCGTTCAGCGGTTCGTCGAGCAGCAACACGTCGGGTTGGGCCGCCAACGCCCGCGCGATCGCGACCCGCCGAGCTTGACCGCCCGAGAGCTGCCGCGGCTTGCGGTCAGCCAACTGTTCGGCGTCCACCTCGCGCAGCCAGCGCAGCGCCGTTGACTTCTCGTGGGGTCTCCGCCAAGCACGCCCGGACCGACGGCTGCGCGGCCCGAAGGCCACGTTGGCGGCCACGCTCAGGTGCGGGAACAACAGTGGATCCTGTAGGAGTAGGCCGACCCGGCGGTCGTGCGTCGCCACATTCACCCCGGCCGCGGTGTCGGTCAACACCCGGTCCCCCAAGCGCACCAGGCCCTGATCGGGGTGAACCAGCCCGGCGATCACATGCAGGGCCGTGGACTTGCCCGCGCCGTTGGGTCCGAGCACCGCGAGCACCTCGCTTGCGGACACCGAGAACTCCACGTCCAGATGGCGCCCTGCCATGACCGCACGAAGCTGCAACTCGCTCATCGCCGGCTACCTGATGTCCGTCCCGGTCAACCGGCGAGCGCCCAGGCCCAGCACCACCAGTGCCGCCACCGCCACCAGCAGGATCGACAACGCCACCGCCGCGTCGGGGTCGCTCACTCGTTGCAGGTAGATCTCCAATGGCAGGGTGCGGGTGACCCCTTGCCGGGAGCCGGCAAACGTCAACGTCGCGCCGAACTCACCGAGCGAGCGCGCGAACGCCAGCACCGCCCCGGACAACATGCCCGGTAGTAGCAACGGCAGGGTGACCCGCCACCAGACCGTGGTGGGCCGGGCCCCGAGCGTCGCCGCCACCACCTCGTAGTCGGCACCCGCGCTGCGAGCGGCGCCCTCGAGAGAAATCACCAAGAACGGCAACGAGACGAAGGTTTGTGCCAACACCACCGCGGTCGTGCTGAACGCGACGCTGACACCGGCGGCCGCGAGGTAATGGCCGATCAATCCGAGCCGGCCGAATGCGTAGAGCAATGCCACGCCGCCGACCACCGGCGGCAACACCAGGGGCAGCAGGATCAGCGGGCGCAGTGGCCGCACCAGCCGCGTGCGGCCGCGGGCCAACACCAGCGCCATCGGAACCCCCAGCAGCACACACAGGCCCGTGCTCGCGGCGGCGGTCTTCAGGCTCAGCAGCAGCGCCGTCTTCGACGACGGACTGGTGACCAGCGACCAAAAATGCGGCCAGTCGACCTTGACCGCGATCGCCACCAGCGGCAGCACCACGAAGATGGTCCCCACGGCGGCGGGGAGATAAACCCAGCGGGGCGGATTCGTAGGCCGGTGCACGGGTGGTCGTCAGGGCTTGGCGAAGCCCGATTGAGCCAGGATCTGCTGACCTGCCTCAGAAGTCACCATGGCCACGAACTTCTTCGCCGACGTTGGCTGCGGCGCCTTCTGCAGCACCGCGATGGGGTAGGCGTTCACCGCGCGGGCGGCCTCGGGAAACTCGACGGTCACCACTTTGTTGCCGGCGCTGAGCGCGTCGGTGACATAGACCAGCGCGGCGTCGGCCTGTCCGGTCGTGACCTTGTTGAGGACATCGGCCACATTGGGTTCCTCGCTGACCGGGTTGAGCCGCACTCCGGTGGTGTCTTCGATGCGCCGGGCTGCCGATCCGCAGGGCACCGGCCGCTGGCAGACCACCACGGCAAGCCCCGGCTTGCCCAGGTCCGCGAAGGATGCGACGTTCTTCGGATTGTCCGGCGCGGTGACGATGACCAGCGTGTTGGCGGCGAAGTTGGTCGGATTACCGGCCAGCAACCCGGCCTTGGCGACCGTGTCCATGTGTGCGGTGTCTGCTGAGGCGAAGACGTCGGCGGTGGCGCCCTGGGTCAGCTGCATCGCCAGCTCCGAGGAACCCGCGAAGTCGAAATCGATCCTGGCGCCCGAGTTTTCGGTCGCGAAGAGCTCACTGATCTTGGTGAACGCCTGCCTCAACGAGGCGGCCGCGAACACCACGATCGGCCGGGCGGACCGCGACGGCTGCGAGTTCGAACCGCACGCCACCAGGCCCGCGACCACCGTCGTGGACAGCAAACCGGCCAGCACCCCGATCCGACGCATGGCTGAAACCTTAGCCTCGAAAGGACGGCGCCCGTCAACGCGAGAGCGGGGCGGCTGAATAGTTACGAAAATTGTGCGCGCCGCGTCGGCGTGGAATTTCGCCTGATAGCTACTGTCCAGTAACATCAACGGGGATCGACGCCATAACACACGCTGAGATCCCAGGCATTGCGGTTCCGAGATCCCGTGGTGCGCCCACCATCGGAATCACGTTAGCCGCGCCGTGCGGGGCACATGCGGTGGTGAATCGCCAGGGTCTGGGTTCAACGGTGAACACGAGGAGGTCATGGCTGTGGAGGTGCTGGTCACCGGGGGCGACACCGATCTGGGGCGCGTGGTAGCCGAGGGCTTTCGCGACGACGGTCACAAAGTGATCCTCGTCGGGGCACGCCGTGGCGACCTCGAGGTCGTCGCCAAGGAGCTCGACGTGGACGCGATCGTCTGCGACACCACCGACCCGGCCAGCATCGGCGAGGTCCACGGGTTGTTCCCCCGTCACCTGGACACCATCGTCAACGTGCCGGCACCGAGGTTCGACGCCGGCGACCCCCGCGCCTATTCGCTGGCGGATGTTGCCAACGCGTGGCGCAGCGCCCTCGACGCGACGGTGCTTTCCACTGTGCTGACCGTGCAGGCGGTGGGCGATCACCTGCGCTCCGGAGGCTCCATCGTCAGCGTGGTGACGGAGAACCCGCCCGCCGGGAGCGTCGACGCGGCAATCAAAGCCGCCCTGTCGAATTGGATCCAGGGCCAGGCGGAATTTTTCGGCACTCGCGGAATCACGGTCAATGCCGTCGCGTGTGGGCGCAGCGCCCAGGCCGGCTACGAAGGCCTGTCGCGCACGCCCCCGCCCGTCGCGTCCGAGATGGCAAGGCTGGCGCTGTTTCTCACCACACCGGCGGCTCGTCACATCACCGGCCAGACGCTGCACGTCAGCCACGGCGCGCTGACCCACTTCGCCTGAGCCTCTTTCGGCTTCGGAGCCGATCGCTACGGTAGGTACCGTGGCGATCAGGCTTGGATTACAAATCCCCAAGTTTTCCTACGGCACCGGTGTGGAAAGGCTTTTCCCGTCGGTCCTCGCCCAGGCGCGTGAGGCGGAGGCAGCAGGCTACGACGCGCTTTTCGTGATGGACCACTTCTATCAACTGCCCATGCTGGGTCCGCCCGAGGATCCGATGCTGGAGGCGTACACGGCCCTCGGCGCGCTGGCCACCGCCACCGAACGTCTGCAGCTGGGCGCGTTGGTGACCGGCAACACCTACCGCAACCCGGCCCTGCTGGGCAAGATCGTCACCACGCTTGACGTGGTGAGCGCGGGCCGGGCGATCCTCGGTATCGGTGCCGGCTGGTACGAGCTCGAACACCGCCAGCTCGGGTTCGAGTTCGGCAGTTTCACCGACCGGTTCAACCGGCTCGAAGAGGCGCTCAAGATCCTCGAGCCGATGATCAAAGGTGAGCGGCCCACGTTTTCCGGTCACTGGTACACCACCGAGTCGGCGATAGCCGAGCCGCGCTATCGCGACCGCATCCCGATACTGATCGGCGGCGGTGGTGAGAAGAAGACCTTCGCGATCGCCGCGCGCAGCGCGGACCATCTCAACATCGTCGCGTCGCTCGACGAGCTGCCGCGGAAGGTGGAGGCGCTCGCCGCCCGGTGCGACGAGGCCGGCCGGGACCCCTCGACGCTGGAGACCAGTTTGATGCTGACGGTGATGATCGACGAGAACGTCAACCCCGATCAGCTTCCCGAGCGGGTGAGCGGACGCATGGTGGTGGGCAGCCCGGCGCAGGTTGCCGACCAAGTCCAAACCAAGGTCCTCGACGCCGGCGTCGCTGGGGTGATCATCAACTTGTCCCCGCACGGGTATAGCCCCGGAGTCATCACCACCGCCGGCGAGGCACTGCGCCCGCTGCTCGGTCTGTAGCCAAGCGTCGGGGGCCGGTGTGGCTGATCACACACGCTCGCGCTTGGGTATCAGGAGTCGGGCTTGGCTACCCTTGACAGGCGTGAGTCCCCACCCCGAAGACACGGCCCAACCAGGTCGTCGACATCAGGTCGTCATCATCGGATCGGGGTTCGGGGGACTCAACGCGGCAAAGAAGCTCAAGCGAGCCGACGTCGACATCAAGCTGATCGCACGGACCACGCATCACCTGTTCCAGCCGTTGCTGTACCAGGTCGCCACCGGGATCATCTCCGAGGGTGAAATCGCTCCCCCGACCCGCGTCGTCCTGCGCAAGCAGCACAATGTCCAGGTGCTGCTGGGCAACGTCACCCACATCGACCTGGCAAACCAATGCGTCGTCTCGGAGTTGCTCGGTCACACCTACGAAACCCCCTACGACAGCCTGATCGTCGCCGCCGGCGCCGGCCAGTCGTACTTCGGCAACGACCATTTCGCCGAATTCGCCCCCGGCATGAAATCGATCGACGACGCCCTGGAGCTGCGCGGACGGATCCTGAGCGCCTTCGAGCAGGCCGAGCGGTCCAGCGACCCGGAACGACGGGCCAAGCTGCTGACGTTCACCGTCATCGGCGCCGGCCCCACCGGCGTCGAAATGGCCGGGCAGATCGCCGAATTGGCCGACCACACCCTGAAGGGCGCTTTCCGGCACATCGACTCCACCAAGGCGCGGGTGATCCTGCTCGACGCCGCGCCCGCGGTGCTGCCGCCGATGGGCGAAAAGCTCGGCGAGAGGGCCGCCGCCCGGTTGAAGAAGATGGGCGTGGAGATCCAGCTGGGCGCGATGGTCACCGATGTGGACCGCAACGGCGTCACGGTCGAGGACTCCGACGGCGCCGTCCGGCGCATCGAATCGGCCTGCAAGGTCTGGTCCGCCGGGGT
Source organism: Mycobacterium lacus (assembly GCF_010731535.1). Lineage (NCBI taxonomy): Bacteria > Bacillati > Actinomycetota > Actinomycetes > Mycobacteriales > Mycobacteriaceae > Mycobacterium > Mycobacterium lacus. The sequence goes on along the minus strand of NZ_AP022581.1, from coordinate 1,919,387 downwards.
CCAGGCCAGCCGGCTCGGCCGAGATCTCGCCGAGCAGTCAACGGTCGAACTTGACCGGGCCGGCCGGGTCAAGGTGCTGCCCGACCTGTCCATCCCCGGGCACCCGAACGTGTTCGTCGTCGGTGATATGGCCGCCGTCGAGGGCGTGCCGGGGGTGGCGCAGGGCGCTATTCAAGGCGCCAAGTACGTCGCCAATACGATCAGGGCCGAACTCGCCGGGGCCGACCACACCGAGCGCGAACCGTTCCAATACTTCGACAAGGGTTCTATGGCCACGGTATCGAGGTTCTCGGCGGTGGCGAAGATCGGTCCGCTCGAGTTCAGCGGGTTCATCGCCTGGCTGATATGGCTGGTGCTGCACCTGGTGTACCTGATCGGGTTCAAGACCAAGATCACCACGTTGCTGTCCTGGACGGTGACCTTCCTGAGCACCCGGCGCGGTCAGCTGACCATCACCGACCAGCAGGCGTTTGCCCGAACGCGGCTCGAACAGCTGGCCGAATTGGCGGCCGAGGCGCAGGGGTCGGCGGTCGGCGCGCGGGTGGCCAGTTAGCCAGTCAACCGGTCAGCCTGCCAGGTACTCAGCGTTCCCCCGTCGGCCAACGCTAGTATCGTCGATCCGGCGTCGATAGCGTCGGTGAATGCCGTTGCAGGATAGCGCAACTCGCTGATTGTAGCGCGTGGCGCCGCAAGGATGTCGTCGGCCGATGATTCGGCGCCCAATTCCACTCGGTGCCGCAGCAACGGACGGTCGTTCCGGTCGGCGTGTAGCGATCCTGACCAGAACCCCTCGCGCTCATCGCATCTGCCGATCTGGACCCGCTCCCGGAAGCGGACCCGGCCGTCGCCATGCAGCCGCAAGGCCACCCGGGACAGATGCCGGGCGGCGGCGGCGACGACGGTCGGCTCCAGGTCCACATCCAGGGTCCCGGTGACGTCGATTTCCCAGCGGGCGTGCGAGGTGCGGCTGCGCGTGCCGGGCAGGGCCACGGTGGCGGCCGCGCTGCGCAGCCGAAGCAGCGCGCCCCGTTCGACGATCACCCGTATGTCGATGGTGTCGCCGCCCAGCGGGATGGCCGCCGCGGATACCAGGTGCGCGGTGTGGGGCGCGGTGCAGCGGGCCGTGAGGCCGCCGCGGCAGTGGATGCGCGGCAAGCGGTTTCGCGAGGCGACCAGCACGACCCTAGACAGCATGGGCGTCCATCAGCTGACCAGTTGGGCGCGAACCCACCCCACCACCTCGGTGGCGGCCGGGTCCTGGGTCAGCGATTGCAGCACGGTCGGGCGCCCGCCGCGCACCGCGTCGGCGTCGCGGGTCATCACCTGCAGATCGGCGCCCACCAGCGGGGCCAGATCGGTCTTGTTGACCACCAGCAAATCCGAGTACGTGACCCCGGGCCCACCCTTGCGGGGCACCTTGTCGCCGCCGGCCACGTCGATGACGAAGATCTGGACATCCACCAGGCCCGACGAGAAGGTGGCGGTGAGGTTGTCGCCGCCCGACTCGACCAGGATCAGATCCAGCCGGTCGTGGGCGGCGATCAGGTCGTCGATCGCATCCAGGTTCGCGGTGATGTCATCGCGGATCGCGGTGTGCGGACAGCCTCCGGTCTGCACGGCCGCGATCCGGTCGTCAGGCAGAACGGCATGCTTGCGCAAGAAATCGGCGTCCTCCGTGGTGTAGATGTCGTTGGTCAACACCGCCAGCGACAGTTCGTCGCGCAACTGCCGGCATAGCGCCGCGACCAGCGCGGTCTTGCCGGAGCCGACCGGGCCGCCCACCCCGACGCGCAGCGGCTCGCCCGGCTGGCGGACCCGCTTGGGTCGATCGTGATGGGGGTGCGGGTGATCGTGCATTTGATTGACCTTTCCGGACTTTCAGGAGGTGAACAGGGGCCGCTCGCGTTCGGCGTGGCGTTGCGCGAGCGTGTCGAGCAGCGGGTCGGACAAGTCGGCCAGCCCGGCGCTCGCCTCGGCGGCGGTGCGCTCGCACAGTTCGGACAGCCGGAACGTCAGCGCGGCGACGTCGGCAGGATCCAGGGCCAGCAGTCGCTGGGCGGCGGTGGCCGAGGCGGTCATCGTGGTGTAGACGATGTGCAGTGCGCTGTGTTCGGGGGTGAGACCGCTCACTGCCCCGACGCGGCCAGCGGCCACCGCCAGATGCGGACGCGGGCCCAGTTCGTCCCAACCGGTGCCGGGCCAGATGCGCCGGGCCAGTCGAGCCAGCCCCCGGCCCTGGCTGCGCGACGCGTGTCTGGCGGCGGGAGCCGGTGTGCGCGAGTCGGTTTCGCGATCGGCCTCATCGACGCTCAGATCGCCCCGATGGACCGCCGCGGCGATCGACGCCGTGACCAGCCCGTGGGTGCGGATCCGCCGCTTGAGCAACGCCTCCAGCGTGGCCACGTTGGTCACCATCCCGCTGGTGACGGCCTCTTCCAGGCCGCCGGAGTGCACGTGTGAGCCGGCGGGAAGTCGTGAGTCGGCGAGGGCGAGAAGCACCGCGAGCGAGGCCATCAGAACAGGAAATATCGTTGTGCCATCGGAAGCTCGGCCGCTGGCTGCTGTTGCCATACCTGACCGTCGATACGCACGGTGAAGGTGTCGGGGTGCACCTCGATGCTGGGCAGAGCGTCGTTGAGCGGCATATCGGCCTTGCCGACGGCACGCACGTCGCCCACCGGCACCAGCCGGCGGTGCACGGCGAGCCGGTCCGCCAGGCGCGCATCGATGGATTGCGGTGCCACGAAGTGCACCGAGGTGGCCGCGGCCGTGGCCGGGGCAGAGCCGAACATCGGGCGGGGCAACACCGGTTGGGGCGTCGGGATGGAAGCGTTCGCGTCGCCCATCGCCGCCCAGGCGATCGCACCGCCCTTGAGCACGGCATGCGGGCGCACCCCGAAGAAGGCCGGCTCCCACAACACCAGGTCGGCCAGCTTGCCCACCTCCACCGAACCGATCTCATGCTCAAGGCCGTGGGCGATGGCCGGGCAGATGGTGTACTTCGCGACATAGCGCCGCACCCGAGCGTTGTCCGCCGGACCATCACCGGCCAATGAGCCGCGGCGCGCCTTCATCACATGCGCCGTCTGCCAGGTGCGCAGCACCACCTCGCCGACGCGTCCCATGGCCTGCGAGTCGCTGCCGATCATCGAGATCGCGCCCATGTCGTGCAACAAGTCCTCGGCCGCGATGGTGGACGGCCGGATCCGGCTCTCCGCGAACGCCAAGTCCTCCGGTATCCGGGGATTGAGGTGGTGGCACACCATCAGCATGTCGAGGTGTTCATCGAGGGTGTTGACCGTGTGCGGACGGGTCGGATTGGTGGAGCTGGGCAGCACATTCGGCTGCGAGGCCACGGTGATGATGTCCGGGGCGTGCCCGCCGCCGGCCCCCTCGGTGTGATACGTGTGAATCGTGCGTCCGGCGATCGCGCCGAGGGTGTCCTCGACAAAGCCGATCTCGTTGAGGGTGTCGGAATGCAGTGCCACCTGCACGCCGGCCGCATCGGCGACGGTCAAGCACGCGTCGATGGCGGCGGGCGTGGATCCCCAGTCCTCATGCAATTTGAAACCCGCTGCGCCGCTACGCAATTGCTCCCACAACGCGTCGGCGCTCACGGTGTTTCCCTTCCCGAGCAAGGCGAAGTTCACCGGCCAGCAATCCAGCGACTCCAGCATCCGGGCGAGGTGCCACTCGCCGGGCGTGACGGTGGTGGCCTTGGTGCCCTCGGCGGGCCCGGTGCCGCCGCCGATGATCGTGGTGGTGCCCGCGCCGATCGCTTCGGCGATGATCTGCGGGCAGATCAGGTGGACGTGACAGTCGACGGTTCCGGCAGTGACGATTCGGCCGTTGCCGCCGACGACTTCGGTGGAGGGCCCGACCACCAAATCCCGGTGCACGCCCGTCATGATGTCGGGGTTGCCGGCCTTTCCGATCCCGACGATGCGGCCGTCGCGAATCCCGATGTCGGCCTTGATGATTCCCCAGTAGTCGATGATCACGGCGCCGGTGATCACCGTGTCGGGCGCGCCTTCGGCGCGGCTGGCGCGTCCCTGGCCCATCGACTCGCGCAGCACCTTGCCGCCGCCGAACACCGCCTCGTCGCCGGCCAGGCCCGGTCCCCCGCTGCGGTCCTCGGTGATCTGGACCAGCAGGTTGGTGTCGGCCAGCCGGATCCGGTCGCCGGTGGTGGGGCCGAAAAGCTGCCCGTAACGCTCCCTGGACAGCCGGGTCATCGGAGGGGTCCGGGTGGGTTCAGGGTCAGGCCGTGCACCTCCCGGCGCCCGCCCAGCGGAACCAACCGGACGGACCGGGGCACGCCGGGCTCGAAGCGCACCGCCGTGGCCGCCGGAATGTCCAAGCGGTACCCGTGGGCCGCCGCGCGGTCGAACGACAGCGCCGCATTGGCCTGCGGAAGGTGGACGTGGCTACCGACCTGCACCGGACGGTCGCCGGTGTTGACGACCCGCATCTCGAGGCGCGGCGCGGCTTCATTGATCTCGATATCGCCTGTGCTGTAAAGGAATTCGCCGGGAATCATGCGATCGGGTGATGGACGGTGACCAACTTCGTGCCGTCCGGAAACGTCGCCTCCACCTGCACGTTGGCGAGCATCTCCGGCACCCCCTCCATGACGTCGTCGCGGCGCAACACGTCACACCCGCTGACCATCAGCTCGGCCACGGTGCGGCCGTCGCGGGCCCCCTCGAGGATGTGATCCGTGATGATCGCGACAGCCTCCGGGTGGTTGAGGCGCAATCCGCGGGCCCGGCGGCGACGGGCCACTTCGGCGGCGTAAGACAGCAGCAGTCGCTCCTGTTCGTGCGGCGTCAGGCGCATGCTCTGCGATCCTGCCACGAGATGTTGGTGACTTCAGCACTTGTGGGCGCTGGCGGCTGGCCAGGCTCAGCCGTCGCCGGGCGGTGTTTCGAGGTTTTGCAGGCGCACCTGACCGCGGGCCACCACCCGGGCGTTCGCGTCGGTGATCGTGACCACCCACAGCTGCTGGCGCCGACCGCGGTGGATCGGCTCGGCGACGCCGTACACCATCCCCGAGCTGATCGAACGCAGGAAGTCCGTGTTGTTGTTGACGCCGACCACATTCCCGCCACCGCGCGTGGCGAGCCAGCTGAAGGCGGCCATGCTGGCCATGCTCTCGATCATCGAGCAGTAGACACCGCCGTGCACGAGGCCCATCGGCTGCAACAGTTTGGGCGTGACCTCGAGCTGCGCGCGGGCGCCATCGGGGCTGAGCTCGGTGACCTGCAGACCCAACTCGGCCTCGAACGGCCCCGAGGAATTCGGCGGGATGACCGTGTCCGGCGGTTGCACGCCCTTGTGTCTACACCATCCCCCAAAACGGGCGAGCCCCGTACACCGGGGCACGGGGCTCGCCGATCGAGTGGACCGGGGGTCGCTGCAGCCCTCAGGACTCTGCCGCGGTCGTTGTCGCTCGACGCCACCTAGCGTAGGCAAGGCTGCCCTAATTTTGCAACCCTCAAGGCCGGGCTGGCGTGACGATCCTCACAAGAGGTGAAGCCGTCGGCACAGTTTGGGTACGACGCCCGGTAGTAAGCCGGAGTACGCTGGTTTCACTGCCGAGGGAGCCGATGGAGCTGATGGAGCTGATGGAACCATGGCCAAGTTGACGCGGCTGGGAGATCTGGAACGCGCCGTGATGGATCACCTGTGGTCCACGCCGGAACCCCAAACCGTTCGCCAGGTGCACGAAGCGTTGTCGGCGCGGCGCGACCTTGCCTACACCACAGTCATGACCGTGCTGCAACGGTTGGCCAAGAAGAATCTGGTCTCTCAGATTCGCGACGACCGGGCCCACCGCTACGCGCCCGTGCATGGGCGCGACGAACTGGTTGCCGGGCTCATGGTCGACGCGCTGGCCCAGGCGGAGGACTCCGGCGGCAGACGGGCCGCACTGGTGCACTTCGTCGAGCGAGTGAATCCCGACGAGGCGGACGCGCTTCGGTGCGCACTCGCCGAATTGGAGGCAAACCAACGCAATTCGCCATCGGCTGGCGCTGCGGCGGAGGACTGAGGGAGACTGGCAGCGTGTCCGCGCTGGCCTTCACCATCCTCGCGGTGCTGCTGGTCGGCCCGACACCGGCCTTGTTGGCCCGAGCGACGTGGCCGTTGCGCGCCCCGCGAGCCGCCATGGTGTTGTGGCAGGCCATCGCCGTGGCAGCCGTCCTTTCGACGTTCAGCGCGGGCATCGCGATCGCCAGCCGGCTGCTCATGCCCGGCCCCGACGGCAGGCCCACCGCCAGCGTCCTCGGCTCGATCGACCGGCTCGGCTGGCCGCTCTGGGCGGCTTATGTCGCCGTCTTCGCGCTGACCGTGCTGGTGGGTGCCCGCCTGGTGGTCTCGGTGTTGCGTGGGGCCATCGCGACCCGACGGCGGCGGGCCCACCACCGCATGGTGGTCGATCTGGTCGGGGACCGATTCAGTGCGCACGATGCGGCCCGGGCCCGGTCCTGCGCGCGCACGCGCGCTCTTCGTGTCCTGGACGTCCCGCAGCCGCTGGCCTACTGCCTGCCCGGCGTGCGCAGCCGGGTCGTCGTCAGCGAGGGCACGCTGACCGCCCTCACCGACGCCGAGGTCGCCGCCATCCTCACCCACGAGCGGGCTCATCTGCGCGCCCGCCATGACCTCGTTCTGGAGGCGTTCACCGCGGTGCACGCCGCCTTTCCGCGGCTGGTCCGCAGCGCCAGCGCGTTGGGGGCGGTGCAGCTCCTCGTCGAGCTGCTGGCCGACGACGCCGCCGTTCGCGCGACTGGGCGCACTCCCCTGGCCCGGGCGCTGGTTGCCTGCGCGGCCGGGCGGGCACCGTCCGGCGCGCTGGCCGCGGGCGGTCCCAGCACGGTGCTGCGGGTGCGCCGGCTGTCCGGGCGCGGCAACAGCCCGGTGCTGGCGGCGGCCGCATACCTTGGCGCCGCGGCGGTACTGGTGGTACCCACGATCGCGCTGGCCCTACCGTGGCTCACGGAGCTGCGACGGCTGTTGAACGTGTAGCGCGAGCCAAACACCTTGGAGCACCACGGGTCCGCTGTGTCACAGTGTTGTCGGATCGGCTTTCGAAAGGGCGCCCGACGTGGCGCCGGAAATGGTTCTCCAACCTGAGAGGCGAAGAGATGAGTCCGTCGGATTCCAAGACTGCGACCGCCCAGATCGGCGTTACCGGCCTGGCCGTGATGGGCTCGAACATCGCCCGGAATTTCGCCCGGCATGGCTACACGGTGGCGCTGCACAACCGGTCGATCGCCAAGACCGATGCGCTGCTCAAGGAGCACGGATCCGAGGGAAACTTCGTGCGCAGCGAGACGATCCCCGAATTCCTTGCCGCCCTGCAGCCCCCGCGTCGGGTGTTGATCATGGTCAAGGCCGGCGAGGCCACCGACGCCGTCATCAACGAGCTCGCCGACGCCATGGAACCGGGCGACATCATCATCGACGGCGGCAACGCGCTGTTCACCGACACGATGCGCCGCGAGCAGGCGATGCGCGAGCGCGGCCTGCACTTCGTCGGCGCCGGGATCTCCGGCGGTGAAGAGGGCGCGCTGAACGGACCGTCGATCATGCCGGGCGGGCCCGCCGAGTCGTACAGGTCGCTAGGACCGCTGCTCGAGGAGATCTCCGCGCATGTCGACGGCGTGCCATGCTGCACGCACATCGGCCCCGACGGCTCCGGGCACTTCGTCAAGATGGTGCACAACGGGATCGAGTACTCCGACATGCAGCTCATCGGCGAGGCCTACCAGCTGTTGCGCGACGGGCTGGGCATGAGCGCACCGCAGATCGCCGAGGTGTTCACCGAGTGGAACAACGGCGACCTGGACAGCTATCTGGTCGAGATCACCGCCGAAGTGCTGCGCCACAAAGACACAAAGACCGGCAAACCCCTGGTCGACGTCATCCTCGACGAGGCCGAGCAGAAGGGCACCGGCCGCTGGACGGTCAAGTCCGCCCTGGACCTGGGTGTGCCCGTAACCGGAATCGCCGAGGCGGTGTTCGCCCGCGCGCTGTCCGGCTCGGTAGCACAACGCAAGGCCGTCAGCGGCCTGGCTTCCGGCCGACTGCGCGAAAAGCCCACGGACAGTGAGACTTTCACCGAAGACGTCCGCCAGGCCTTGTATGCCTCCAAGATCGTGGCCTACGCGCAGGGTTTCAATCACATCCAGGCCGGCAGCGCCGAATTCGGCTGGGGCATCGCACCGGGCGACCTGGCAACCATCTGGCGCGGCGGCTGCATTATCCGGGCGAAGTTCCTCGACCGCATCAAGGAAGCCTTCGACGCCGATCCCGACCTGGCCAGCCTGATCGTCGCGCCGTACTTCCGGGGCGCAATCGAATCGGCCATCGACAGCTGGCGGCGTGTGGTGTCCGCCGCGGCCCAGCTCGGTATCCCCACTCCCGGCTTCTCCTCGGCGTTGTCGTACTACGACGGACTGCGCACCGAGCGTTTGCCCGCGGCGCTCACCCAGGCCCAGCGCGACTTCTTCGGTGCGCACACATACGGGCGGATCGACGCGCCGGGCAAGTTCCATACGCTGTGGAGTGGGGACCGCGCCGAGGTGTCGGCCTGACCACCGGCCTGACTAGATTGGTGAGCAGGACGAAATGAAGTTTCTGGACGGGCACCGACCCGGATACGACCTGACCTACAACGACGTCTTCATCGTGCCGAACCGCTCCGAGGTGGCGTCGCGGTTCGATGTCGATCTGTCCACCGCCGACGGCTCCGGCACCACCATTCCGGTGGTGGTTGCCAATATGACCGCGGTGGCCGGGCGGCGGATGGCCGAGACGGTGGCGCGCCGCGGCGGGCTCGTGATCCTGCCGCAGGACCTGCCCATCCCGGCGGTGCAGCACACGGTGGAGTTTGTCAAGAGCCGTGACCTGGTGCTCGACACCCCGGTGATGCTCGAGCCCGACGATTCGGTGTCCGACGCGACCGCGCTGATCCATAAGAGGGCGCATGGCGTCGCGGTGGTGGTCTTCGAGGGCCGTCCGATCGGATTGGTCAGCGAAGCGTCCTGCGCGGGGGTGGATCGCTTCACCCGGGTGCGCGATGTCGCCGTGACGGACTTCGTGACCGCGCCGGTGGGTACCGAGCCGCGCAAGATCTTCGACCTGCTCGAGCACGCCCCCATAGCCGTCGCGGTGCTGACCACGGCCGACGGCACGTTGGCGGGGGTGCTCACCCGCACCGGGGCAATCCGCGCCGGCATCTACACTCCGGCCACCGACACCGCCGGCCGGCTGCGGGTCGGCGCGGCCGTCGGCATTACCGGAGACGTGGCCGCCAAGGCCCGGGCCCTCGCCGAGGCGGGCGTCGACCTGCTGGTCATCGACACCGCGCACGGCCACCAGGTCAAGACGCTGGAGGCGATCAAAGCGGTCTCGTCCCTGGGCTTGGGTCTGCCGCTGGCGGCGGGGAATGTGGTGTCGGCGGAGGGAACTCGCGATCTCCTCGAAGCCGGGGCCACGATCGTCAAAGTCGGGGTCGGGCCGGGCGCGATGTGCACCACCCGGATGATGACCGGTGTTGGCCGCCCGCAATTCTCTGCCGTGCTCGAATGTGCCTCTGCCGCAAGGCAGCTCGGTGGCCACGTGTGGGCGGACGGCGGAATCCGCCATCCGCGCGACGTGGCTCTGGCGCTGGCTGCCGGTGCGTCGAACGTGATGATCGGGTCGTGGTTCGCAGGTACCTACGAGTCCCCCGGTGATCTGCTGCGTGACCGCGACGACCAGCCGTACAAGGAGAGCTACGGTATGGCATCCAAGCGCGCGGTGGTCGCCCGGACCACCACGGACAGCCCGTTCGATCGCGCCCGCAAGGCGCTGTTCGAGGAAGGCATCTCGACGTCACGGATGGGGCTGGACCCCGACCGGGGCGGTGTCGAGGACCTGCTCGACCACATCACCTCCGGCGTGCGCAGCACCTGCACCTATGTCGGTGCCACGAACCTCGCGGAGCTGCATGAACGGGCCGTGGTCGGTGTGCAATCAGCGGCCGGGTTCGCCGAAGGCCATCCCCTGCCCACCGGCTGGTGAGCGGCGGCCGGGTCGCCCATGAACCTCACCGTCACGATCGTCAGCACGCTGGCCATCGTCGCGCTGACCATCGGCACCGCGGTCTTCGTCGCCGCCGAATTCTCGCTCACCGCGCTGGATCGCTCCGCCGTCGAGGCCAACGCCCGGGCCGGTAACGGCCGAGACCGCGTCATCCGGCTCGCCCACCGTAGGCTGTCCTTCCAGCTCTCGGGTGCGCAGTTGGGCATCTCGATCACCACGCTGGCGACGGGTTACCTGACCGAGCCGCTGGTGGCCAAGTTTCCGCATCCGGCGCTGACCGGGATCGGACTACCCGATCGGGCGGCCGACGGCCTCATCACGTTCCTGGCGCTGGCGACCGTGACATCAGTGTCGATGGTGTTCGGCGAGCTGGTCCCCAAGTACCTCGCCGTGGCGCGTCCGCTGCCGACCGCCCGCGCCGTCGTACTGCCACAGTGGGTGTTTTCGGCGCTGCTCACGCCGGCGATCCGAATGACTAACGGAACGGCGAACTTGATCCTGCGGCAATTGGGCATCGAGCCCGCCGAGGAGCTGCGGTCGGCCCGCACACCGCAAGAGCTGGTGTCACTGGTGCGCAGCTCCGCGCGCCGCGGCACGCTGGACGACGCCACCGCGTCGCTGATGCGCCGATCGCTACAGTTCGGCGCCCTGACGGCGGAGGAGCTGATGACGCCGCGGTCCAAGATCGTGGCGCTGCAGACCGACGACACCATCACCGACCTGGTTGCGGCCGTCGCCACGTCGGGGTTCTCCCGCTTCCCTGTCGTCGACGGTGACCTGGATGAGACCGTCGGCATCGTGCACGTCAAGCAGGCGTTCGCGATTCCGCCCGCCGATCGCGCGCGCACGCGGTTGACCACGATCGCAAAGCGGGTCCCGGTGGTGCCGTCGACGCTGGACGGCGACGCGGTGATGGCGCAGATCCGCGCCAATCCCCTGCAGACCGCGATGGTTGTCGACGAATACGGCGGGACCGCGGGCATGGTCACCATCGAGGACCTGATCGAAGAGATCGTGGGCGACGTGCGCGACGAACACGACGACGCCACGCCGCACGTGGTGGCGGCCGGCAGCGGATGGCGGGTATCGGGCCTGCTACGCATCGACGAGGTTGCGGCCGCAACCGGTTATCGAGCCCCCGAGGGGCCCTACGAGACGATCGGCGGTTTGGTGCTTCGGGAGCTCGGCCACATCCCGGCGGCCGGCGAAACGGTTGAGCTGACCGCATTGGACCTCGACGGGCTGTCGGACCGCTCGGTGCACTGGCGGGCAACGGTGCTGCAGATGGACGGTCGGCGGATCGACCTGCTCGAGCTGACCGAACTGGGCCCTCCTGGTGAATCGGGCAGCGATTCCGACCCGGGAGGGATCCGCGGATGAACGACCTGCTGGCAGTGGTGTTGGCGATCCTGCTGATCGGCGTCAACGCGTTCTTCGTCGCCGCGGAATTCTCGCTGATCTCGGCGCGCCGCGACCGCCTGCAGGCGTTAGCCGAGCAGGGCAAGGCGAGCGCGGTCACCGTCATCCGGGCCGGCGAGCAGCTCCCGGCGATGCTGGCGGGCGCGCAGCTGGGTGTCACGGTGTCCTCGATCCTGCTCGGCCGCATCGGCGAGCCCGCGGCCGCCGACCTGCTGCAGGCATCGTTCGGGTGGGCCGGCATACCTCCGGCGGTGCTGCACACGCTGTCGTTCGCGGTCGCCCTGGCGATCGTGGTGACGCTGCACGTGCTGCTCGGCGAGATGGTGCCGAAAAACATCGCCCTGGCGGGCCCGGAACGGACGGCGATGCTGCTGATCCCGCCCTATCTGCTCTACGTGCGACCGGCGCGCCCGTTCATCGCCTTCTACAACACCTGCGCCAACGCGATCCTGCGGGCGCTGCGGGTGGAGCCCAAGGACGAGCTCGACATGACGGTCTCCACGGTCGAACTGTCCGAGATGATCGCCGAATCGGTATCCGAGGGATTGCTGGATCGTGAGGAGCACACCCGACTGACCCGCGCGCTGCAGGTTCGCACCCGGGTGGTCGCCGACGTCGCGGTGCCGCTGGACAAGATTCGGTCGGTGCCGGTCGCCGCGGCGGGCTGCGGCCCGACGATCGGCAGCGTCGAACAGGCCCTGGCCCGGACCGGTTACTCACGGTTCCCGGTGGTCGGGCTGGGTGACAAGTTCGTCGGATACCTGCACATCAAGGACCTGTTGACGCTGGACGGCGATCCACACAGCGTGATCGATCGGGCGCTGGTTCGCCCGCTGCCGCAGCTTCCCGCATCGCTGCCGCTGGCCGATGCCCTGTCGCGGATGCGTCGCAGCAACAGCCATCTGGCACTGGTAACCGGCGACGACGGCGGCGTGGTCGGGATGGTGGCCCTCGAGGACCTGGTGGAGGATCTGGTCGGCACCATGCGCGACGGGCCACACGGAGACTGATGACGGTGACGGGTCCCGTCATCCAGGAACGGGACGAGAAGATCCGAAACGCCGGGAATTAGTGATCCCCTGACGCATACGCTATGAGTGGTCGGCTGGTCTTTTGCAGAGTGGCGTGAGGAGGCCGTGGTGTCGTTTGTGGTGGCGGTGCCCGACATGGTGGCGGCGGCGGCATCGGATCTTGCCGGTATCGGGTCGGCGATCAGTGCGGCTAATGCGGCGGCGGCGGCCCCGACGACGGGGCTGCTGGCCGCCGGGGGTGACGAGGTGTCGGCGGCCGTTGCGGCCTGCTTTAGCGGGCATGCCCAGGCGTATCAGAGGTTGAGCGCGCAGGCGGCGGTGTTTCATGCCCAGTTTGTGCAGGCGATGACCGCCGGTGCGGGGTCGTATGCGGCCGCCGAGGCGGCCAACGTGTCGCCGCTACAGGCCGCGCTCAACGTGGTCAACGCGCCCACGCAGGCGTTGTTGGGGCGTCCGCTGATCGGCGATGGTGCCAATGGGGCGCCGGGGCAGCCTGGTGGGGCTGGCGGGTTGTTGTTCGGCAACGGCGGTAATGGGGGTAATGGTTTGGCGGGCCAGCCCGGTGGGGCCGGTGGGGCCGGGGGCGCCGCTGTCGGGTTGTTCGGCCATGGTGGGGCCGGCGGGGCCGGCGGGGTCGGCTTGACAAGTGTCGGTGGGGCCGGCGGGGCCGGCGGCGTCGGCGGGCTGGTGTACGGCAATGGCGGTGACGGCGGCGCCGCCTGGTTGGGTGGGGCCAGCGGCGGGCCCGGAGGCGATGCTCGGCTGATCGGCCATGGCGGTCACGGCGGATTCCAAGGCGGCATCGGCGCCGGCGGTGGCGCCGGCGGTAAGGGCGGCAACGGCGGGTGGCTGGTCGGCAACGGCGGTGACGGCGGTGGCGCCGCCGTCACGGGCACGGCCGGCGATGGCGGCAACGCCGGGCTGTTCGGCAACGGCGGTAACGGCGGCTGGGCCGGGCAAAACAGCGTCGCTGGCGATGGCGGCACCGGCGGGACGCTGATCGGCGATGGTGGCAATGGTGGCAACGCCATAGCTCGCTTCAACCTCGTGAGCGGGGCCGGTGGTCACGGCGGCCACGCCGTCGGGCTGATCGGCAACGGCGGGGCGGGAGGCATCGGAGCGACCGGCACCGGCGTTGCTGGCGGAAATGGTGGTAACGGCGGCAACGGTGGCCAGTGGTTCGGCAGCGGCGGGGGCGGTGGGTCCGGCGGGTCCAGCGATGCAGCGGCCGGCGGCACCGGCGGTAACGGCGGCACCGCTGGGCTGATCGGCAACGGCGGGGACGGCGGGGCCGCCGGTGTCAGCGCGGCCAGCATCGCGGGCGCCGGCGGCAACGGCGGCAATGCTCGGTTGATCGGCGACGGTGGGACCGGCGGGCCCGGCAATTTCGGTGGGCCCGATGGGGCCAACGGCACGCCCGGGTCACTGCTCGGGGATCCGCTTGACGTGGTGAACGCGCCCACGCAGGCGTTGCTGGGACGCCCGCTGATTGGCGATGGCGCCGATGGGGCGCCCGGGCAGCCGGGTGGCGCCGGCGGGTTGTTGTTCGGCAACGGCGGCAACGGCGGCAATGGTTTGCCAGGCCAGCCGGGCGGTCCCGGCGGGGATGCGGGGTTGATCGGTAATGGCGGTAACGGCGGCACCGGCGGGCCGGGGACGACCGGCTTTGCCGGTGGTGCCGGTGGGGCCGGCGGTTGGCTGTTGGGCAACGGTGGTGCCGGTGGGATCGGCGGGCTCGGCACCGGGGCGGATGGCGGAGCCGGCGGAGCCGGTGGGACCGCTGTCGGGTTGTTCGGCCATGGCGGGGCCGGAGGGGCCGGCGGAGCCGGCTTGCTCGGCGTCGGCGGGGTCGGTGGAGCCGGCGGCACCGGCGGGCTGTTGTACGGCAACGGTGGTGACGGCGGTGCCGACTTTGCGGGTGGGGCCAGTGCAGGGGCCGGCGGGGACGCTCGGCTGGTTGGCCACGGTGGTAGCGGCGGGTTCTCAGGAGCCATTTTCGCCGTCGGCGGTGCTGGCGGCAAGGGCGGCACTGGTGGATGGCTGTATGGCAACGGTGGTGACGGCGGCGCCGCGATTCTCGGGGTGGGCGGTGACGGTGGCAACGCCGGGCTGGTCGGCGACGGCGGCACCGGCGGCGGGGCCGGTTTCGAGAGCATCGCGGGCACCGGCGGCAACGGCGGGACACTGATCGGCAATGGTGGCGACGGCGGCAACTCTGTGACAACCGTGGGGTTCGGTGGAACCGGCGGTAACGGTGGCCACGCCGTCGGGCTGATCGGCAACGGCGGAGCTGGCGGCATCGGCGGCGCCGGAATTGCCGCCGCCGGCGGAAAAGCCGGCCACGGCGGCAACGGAGGCCAGTGGTTCGGCAATGGCGGGGCCGGTGGGTCCGGCGGGTCCAGCACTGCGGCCGCCGGCGGGACCGGGGGCAACGGCGGCGCCGCCGGGCTGATCGGCGATGGCGGGGACGGCGGGGCCGCCGGTGTCAGCGCCGCCGGCGTCCCTGGCGCCGGCGGTGACGGCGGCAATGCCCGGTTGATCGGCGACGGCGGTGACGGCGGGCCGGGTGACTCCGGTGGACCCGGCGGTACCGGCGGTACGGGTGGGTCGCTGTTCGGCCAGAACGGGTCCGACGGGACGTAGTAGGCTGGACGCCCGGCCCGTATGATCTCACGGGCCACCGCAACTTGGCGATCGCTGTCGAACAATACGCCTGCGTTGCCAGCGCACGTTCGCGCTGGGCGCTACACCGCGGCGGGCAGCGTTGTTGGCCTATTGTGACCTGGCCTTGCGGGCCGCCGGATGCGGAAGTGATGCCGTCGGCCGGTAGTCTGAGCTAATTGCCAGTAAGGGAGGAAGTAATGACGGATCGTGTGTCGGCGGGCAACTTGCGCGTCGCCCGGGTGCTCTACGACTTCGTGAACAACGAGGCCCTGCCTGGCACCGATATCGACCCGGACAGCTTCTGGGCGGGCGTCGACAAAGTGGTCACCGACCTCACCCCGCAGAACCAGGCGCTGCTGAACATCCGCGACGAGCTGCAGGCCCAGATCGACAAGTGGCATCGGCATCGGGTGATCGAGCCGATCGACATGGACGCATACCGTCAGTTCCTCACCGAGATCGGCTATCTGCTGCCCGAACCGGACGACTTCACCATCACCACGTCGGGGGTCGACGACGAGATCACCACCACGGCGGGCCCGCAGCTGGTCGTGCCGGTGCTCAACGCGCGGTTCGCGCTGAACGCCGCCAACGCCCGCTGGGGTTCGCTGTACGACGCCCTGTACGGCACCGACGTCATCCCGGAAAGCGACGGCGCCGAAAAGGGCTTGACCTACAACGAAGTTCGCGGCGGCAAGGTGATCGCCTACGCACGGAAGTTCCTCGACGACAGCGTACCGCTGTCGTCGGGCTCCTACGCCGATGCCACCGGGTTCACGGTGCAGGACGGCCGGCTGGTGGTTGCCCTGCCGGACGGGTCCACCGGCCTGGCCGACCCCGGCCAATTCGCCGGCTACACCGGCGCAGCCGAGTCGCCGGCGTCGGTGCTGCTGATCCATCACGGTTTGCACATCGAGATCGTGATCGATCCGCAGTCGCAGGTCGGCTCCACCGACCGCGCCGGCGTCAAGGACGTGATCCTGGAATCGGCGATCACCACGATCATGGACTTCGAGGACTCGGTGGCCGCTGTCGACGCGGCGGACAAGGTGCTGGGTTATCGGAACTGGCTCGGCCTGAACAAGGGCGACCTGGCGGCCGCGGTGGACAAGGACGGCTCCGCGTTCCTCCGGGTGCTCAACAGGGACCGGAACTACACCGCACCCGACGGCGGCCAGTTCACGCTGCCCGGACGCAGCCTGATGTTCGTCCGCAACGTCGGCCATCTGATGACCAACGACGCCATCGTCGACGCCGAGGGCAACGAGGTGTTCGAGGGCATCATGGATGCTCTATTCACCGGCCTGATCGCCATTCACGGGCTGCGGGCAGGCGAGGCCAATGGGCCGCTGGTGAACAGCCGCACCGGTTCCATCTACATCGTCAAGCCAAAGATGCATGGCCCGGCCGAGGTGGCGTTCACGTGTGAGCTGTTCAGCCGCGTCGAAGACGTGCTGGGGTTGCCGCAGGGCACCATGAAGGTCGGCATCATGGACGAGGAGCGGCGCACCACCCTCAACCTGCGGTCGTGCATCAAGGCCGCCGCGGACCGCGTGGTTTTCATCAACACCGGATTTCTGGACCGCACCGGCGACGAGATCCACACCTCGATGGAGGCCGGCCCGATGGTGCGCAAGGGCAGCATGAAGAGCCAGCCGTGGATCCTGGCCTACGAGGACAACAACGTCGATGCCGGCCTGGCCGCCGGTTTCACCGGTCGCGCCCAGATCGGCAAAGGCATGTGGACCATGACCGAGCTGATGGCCGACATGGTCGAGCAGAAGATCGCCCAGCCCCGCGCCGGCGCCACCACGGCGTGGGTGCCCTCGCCCACCGCGGCCACCCTGCATGCGATGCATTACCACCAGGTCGACGTGGGCGCGGTGCAAAAGGAGTTGACCGGACAACGGCGCGCCACGGTCGAACAGCTGCTGACCATTCCGCTCTCCGAGGAACTGGCCTGGGCTCCCGAGGAGATCCGCGAGGAGGTCGACAACAACTGTCAGTCCATCCTCGGCTACGTCGTGCGCTGGGTCGAGCAGGGCGTCGGCTGCTCGAAGGTGCCCGACATTCACAACGTGGCGCTCATGGAGGACCGCGCCACCCTGCGGATCTCCAGCCAGCTGCTGGCCAACTGGCTGCGCCACGGCGTGATCACCAGCGAGGACGTGCGAGCCAGCCTGGAACGGATGGCACCGCTGGTCGATCAGCAAAACGCCGGCGACGCGGCCTATCGCCCGATGGCGCCCAACTTCGACGACAGTGTCGCGTTCCTAGCCGCGCAGGAGCTGATCTTGTCCGGGGGCCAGCAACCCAACGGCTACACCGAGCCGATCCTGCATCGCCGTCGTCGTGAATTCAAGGCTCGCGCCGGTGAGTGATTTCGCCTTCGAATTGCTCACAGGTCGACACAGCAGACATTGGCATCGGTATGGGTCGGCATAGCAAACCCGATCCCGAGGACTCCCCCCACGAGCCGTTTGAGCCCGCGCCTTCGGACTCCCCGGGCACCTACGGCTACTTCTCCGACGAGGAGCCTTACCCCGCTGCCGGTGCCGGCGACGACGAGTACCCCGACTTTCCGCCCCGGCCGGAGACTGCGTCGACGCCCTCGGAGCAAGCTACCGCCCCGCCGCCGCTGTTCCAGGCCAGCCATCGAGGGCTCGGTGATTGGCGGGGCGGCCATCGCAGCGCGGGCGGGCGACGGGGGGTCAGCGCGGGTGTGATCGTGGCCCTCGTCGCGGTCGTGGTGGTCGTCGCGGGGGTGATCCTGTGGCGCTTCTTCGGGGACGCGTTGTCCCACCGCTCGCACACGGCTGCCGCCCGCTGCGTGGGAGACACGGACACCGTCGCCGTCATCGCCGACCCATCGATCGCCGACAGCGTGAAAGAGCTCGCCGACAGCTACAACGCGTCGGCCGGCCCCGTCGGTGACCGCTGCGTTGCGGTGGCGGTCAAACCGGCCGGATCCGACGCCGTGATCAATGGTTTCATCGGCACGTGGCCCCCCGAATTGGGCGGCCAGCCCGGATTGTGGATCCCGGCCAGCTCGATCTCCGCGGCACGGCTCTCCGGAGCCGCAGGCCAGAAAATCATCAGCGACAGCCGCTCGCTGGTGACATCGCCGGTGCTGCTTGCGATCCGGCCCGAACTCCGGCAGGCCCTGGCCAACCAAAACTGGGCGGCACTGCCCGGCCTGCAATCCGACCCCAACGCGCTGGCCGCCCTGAACCTGCCGAACTGGGGTTCGCTGCGGCTGGCGCTGCCGATCACCGGCAACGGCGACGCCGCGTTTTTGGCCGGCGAAGCCTTAGCGGCCGCGTCCGTACCCGCAGGTGAGCCGCCGACGGCCGGCGTCGGCGCGGTGCGCACCCTGATGAGCGGGCAGCCCAAGCTCGCCGACGACTCGCTCACCGAGGCGATGAACGCGCTGCTCAAGCCCGGTGACGTGGCGCCGGCGCCGGTGCACGCCGTGATCACCACCGAACAGCAGCTGTTCCGGCGCGGCCAGTCGATGTCGGATGCCAAGGACAAGTTGGGTTTCTGGCTGCCGCCCGGGCCGGTCGCGCTCGCCGACTACCCGACGGTGCTGCTGAGCGGTTCGTGGCTGTCGCAAGAGCAAACCACGGCGGCCAGCGCGTTCTCGCGCTTCATGCACAAACCCGAGCAACTCGCGAAGCTGGCCAAAGCCGGCTTCCGGGTCACCGGCGTTAAGCCTCCGAGCAGCCCCGTCACCAGCTTCCCGGCGCTGGCGTCCACCCTGTCGGTGGGTGACGACGGAATGCGCGCCACCCTGGCCGACACCGTGGCCACGCCGTCGGCCGGAGTGGCCGCGACCATCATGCTCGACCAGTCGATGCCCACCGACGAGGGCGGGAAGACCCGGCTGGCCAACGTGGTCGCGGCGCTCGACAACCGGATCAAAGCGCTGCCGCCCAGCTCGGTCGTCGGGTTGTGGACGTTCGACGGCCGCGAGGGCCGTTCGGAGGTGTCGACCGGGCCGCTGGCCGACCCGGTGAACGGCCAGCCTCGCTCGGCCGCCCTGCTGGGTGCCCTGGACAAGCAGTATTCATCCGGTGGCGGGGCGGTGTCGTTCACCACGCTGCGCATCATCTACCAGGACATGCTGGCCAATTTCCGTGCCGGCCAAGCTAATTCGGTGTTGGTGATCACCGGTGGGCCGCACACGGACCAAACGCTCGATGGGCCGGGGCTGCAGGATTTCATCCGCACCAGCCAGGACCCGGCCAAACCGGTCGCGGTCAACGTCATCGACTTCGGCGCTGACCCGGACCGGGCCACCTGGGAGGCGGTCGCCCGGCTCAGCGGCGGCAGTTACCAGAACCTCGCGACGTCGGCCTCCCCCGACCTCGCCACGGCCGTCAACACATTCTTGAGCTGAGCCGCCGGGGCGCTCGGGGCATACCATCGTGGGCGTGGAGTTCACCCCGGATCCTCAGCTGTATCCGTTCGAGTCGCGCTGGTTCGACAGCTCGCGCGGCCGTGTCCACTACATCGACGAGGGAGACGGCCCGCCGATCCTGCTGTGCCACGGCAACCCGACGTGGAGCTTCCTGTATCGGGACATCATCGTGGCGCTGCGGGACCGCTTCCGCTGTATCGCGCCGGATTACCTCGGTTTCGGGCTTTCGGAGCGACCCCCGGGATTCGGCTACAAGATCGACGAGCACGCGCGGGTGATCGGCGAGTTCGTCGATCACCTGGCCCTCGACGGCTACCTGACGATGGGCCAGGACTGGGGCGGGCCGATCGGCATGGCGGTGGCGGTGGAGCGAGCCGATCGGATACGCGGCATCGTGTTGGGCAACACCTGGTTCTGGCCGGCGGACACGCTGACGACGAAGCTCTTCAGCAGGGTGATGTCCAGCCCGCCGATGCAGTACGCGATCCTGCAGCGCAACTTCTTCGTTGAGCGGCTGATCCCCGCGGGAACCGAGCGCCGGCCCAGCGCCGCGGTGATGGCGCACTACCGGGGTGTGCAGCCCAACGCCGCGGCCCGGCTGGGCGTCGCCGAGATGCCCAAGCAGATCCTGGCTGCCCATCCGTTGCTCGCACGGCTCGCCCGGGAAGTGCCGGCCAAGCTGGGTGCCAAACCCGTCCTGCTGGTCTGGGGCATGAAGGACATGGCGTTCCGACCCGGCCCGTCAATCCCGCGGATGCGCGAAACGTTTCCCGACCATGTCCTCGTCGAGCTGCCGACCGCCAAGCATTTCATCCAGGAGGATGCGCCGGACCGGATTGCCGCGGCGATCATCGAGCGATTTGGCTGACGGCTCGGGCCGGCTCAGGCATATGCCTCCACCGGCGGGCACGAGCACACCAGATTGCGGTCGCCGTAGGCGCCGTCGATGCGACGCACGGGCGGCCAGACCTTGGGCCGAAATGCCGTGCCCAACGGGTAGGCGGCTTCCTCGCGGGTGTACGGATGGTTCCAGTCGGACACCAGCAGGCACTCGGCTGTGTGCGGTGCGCCGCGCAGCGGGTTGTCGTCGACGGTCCAGATTCCGGCCCCTACTTTGTCGATCTCGGCGCGAATGCCGATCATGGCCTCGCAGAACGCGTCCACCTCGGCGAGGCTCTCGCTCTCGGTCGGCTCCACCATAAGTGTGCCGGCCACCGGGAAGCTCATCGTTGGCGCGTGAAAGCCGTAGTCCGCCAATCGTTTTGCGACATCGTCGACGGTGATACCGGTCGACTTGGTGATGCCACGCAGATCGAGGATGCATTCGTGGGCCACCATGCCGTTCTCGCCGGTGTAGAGCACCGGGAAGTACTCGTCGAGGCGGCGGGCGATGTAGTTGGCCGACGCGATCGCGGCCAGCGACGCCGCCCGCAGACCGTCGGCGCCCATCATCCTGAGGTAGGCCCAGGTGATCGGCAGAATCGACGCCGACCCGTACGGCGCCGACGACACCGGGTTCCCATGAGGCAACTCGGGGGCGAACGGGTGACCCGGCAGGAACGGGGCCAAATGCGAGCGCACCGCGACGGGCCCAACTCCCGGGCCGCCGCCGCCGTGCGGGATACAGAATGTCTTGTGCAGGTTCAGATGGCTGACGTCGCCGCCGAACTTGCCCGGCCGGGCCAAGCCGACCAGCGCGTTGAGGTTGGCGCCGTCGACGTACACCTGACCGCCGGCGTCGTGCACGGCGGCGCAGATGTCGGCGATGTCGTGCTCGTACACACCGTGCGTGGACGGGTAGGTGATCATCAGGGCCGAAAGCCGGCCGGCGTGTTCGCTGACCTTGGCACGCAGATCGTCGAGGTCGACGTCGCCGTTATCGTGGCAGCCCACCACGACTACCCGCATACCGGCCAACGCGGCAGACGCGGCGTTGGTGCCGTGCGCGCTGGACGGGATCAGGCAGATGTCGCGGTGCGGTTCCCCCCGGCTGGCGTGGTACTCATGGATCGCCAACAGGCCGGCGTACTCGCCCTGCGAGCCCGCGTTGGGTTGCAGCGAGACCGCGTCGTAGCCGGTGATCGCCACTAGCCAGCTCTCCAGGTCGGCGATGAGCCGACGCAACCCCGGAGTGTCGGAAGCCGGGGCGAACGGATGCTGACGCCCGAATTCCGGCCAGGTGATCGCCTCCATCTCGGCGGCGGCGTTGAGTTTCATCGTGCACGAGCCAAGCGGAATCATGCTGCGGTCCAAGGCGATATCCTTGTCCGCCAGCGCGCGCAGGTAGCGCATCATCGCGGTTTCGGTGTGGTATTGGGTGAACGCGGGGTGGGTGAGGAACTCCGATGTGCGCGTTTCGATATCGACACGCGCCGGGTTGGTAGCCGATAGACCGAACGCGTCCAGAACTACGGCCACATGGGCGTCGGTGGTGGCTTCATCACAAGCCACCGACACGTGGTCGGCGTCGACGCGCCACAAGTTGACCCCGTTGGCCTTGGCCGCGGCCAGCACCTCGTCGGCGCGCCCCGGCACCCGTGCCAGCACCGTATCGAAGAACTGGTCGTGCACTAACGCGTCGCCCAGGGCGCCGGCGATGGCCTCGGCGTGGGCATGCGTCCGGCGCGCGATGCTCTTCAGCCCATCGGCGCCGTGATAACTGGCGTACATCGCGGCCATCACCGCCAACAGCACCTGTGCGGTGCAGATGTTGCTGGTCGCCTTGTCGCGGCGGATGTGCTGCTCGCGGGTCTGCAACGCCAGCCGAAAGGCCGGCGTGCCGTCGCTGTCGACCGACACGCCGACCAGCCGGCCGGGCAGCTGACGGGCATGCCTGGTGTGCACCGCGAGGTAACCAGCGTGCGGCCCGCCGAACCCCATTGGGACGCCGAACCTTTGAGTGGTTCCAAACGCGACGTCGGCGCCAATCTCGCCGGGCGGCGTGATCAGCGTCAGCGCCAACAGGTCGGCGCCGATCCCCACCAGTGCGCCGCGGTCGTGGGCCTGTCGCACCAGAGCCGTCCAGTCGGTGATGCGCCCGCTGGCACCCGGCAGCTGGGCGATGACGCCGAAGAACTCACCGTCTGGCATTCCGTCGCGCAGGTCGGCGGTCACGATTTCGATGCCGAGCGGCTTGGCGCGGGTGGCCAGCACGGCGGCGGTCTGGGTGAACAGGTCGACGTCGACGGCCAGCCGGTTGGCTGGGCCCTTAGGATTCGAGACAGCCCGGTGCATCAAGGTCATGGCCTCCGCGGCCGCGGTGCCCTCGTCGAGCATCGACGCGTTGGCGATCTCGAAGCCGGTGAGGTCGGTGACCATGGTCTGGAAATTCAGCAGCGCTTCTAACCGGCCCTGACTGATCTCAGGCTGATACGGCGTGTAGGCGGTGTACCACGCCGGGTTTTCCATGATGTTGCGCAGCAACACCGGGGGTGTGAGCGTGTCGTAGTAGCCCTGTCCGATCATCGACACGGCGACGGTGTTGCTGTCGGCCAGCGCCCGCAGCTCGGTCAGCGCCTCCGCCTCACTGGCGGCCGGCGGCAGCCGGTCCAGGCCCGGCGCGACGCCGGCGTCGGTGAGCGTGTCGAGGATGCCCGACGGGACCGCTTTGGCCGCCAGGTCGTCGAGGGAATCGACACCGATCACGGCAAGCATGGCCGCGACTTCCTGGCTGTCCGGGCCGATGTGCCGCTCTGCGAATGCTGAATGGTCGGTCACTGGCGAAACTCCTGACGTGGGTATCACAAAGAAAAGGGACTAGCGGCCCTCTCCCTCTGTCTTCACCCGTTCGCCAGGCGCCTGAGAGATTC
The DNA here is from genome assembly GCF_010731535.1 of Mycobacterium lacus. Classification (NCBI taxonomy): domain Bacteria; kingdom Bacillati; phylum Actinomycetota; class Actinomycetes; order Mycobacteriales; family Mycobacteriaceae; genus Mycobacterium; species Mycobacterium lacus. The sequence continues at coordinate 1,895,952 of NZ_AP022581.1, read as the reverse complement.
AGCGACGCGTGCACCGGGAGGTGGGTGTCGCCTTTCCCCATCGGCGGGTGAGGACCGCTCGGGGCCGCCACCGCTTTCCAGAGGCATCGTTATTCCGCGCGGTCCGGGTGCCTGAGAGGTTGACGGAGAGGTGTTGCTCCTTCGGCGTCTGTAGCTGGCGGCCACAGAACTCTCCCGCACGAGTGCGATGCGTCTCCCAGTCTACTGCCGAGCAGACACAGAATCGCACCCCAGGCACCCGCCGCGTGCGATTCTCTGTCTGCTCGCGGTGGGAATTCTCCGCTAGCCGATCTTGCGGTCGCGGTGTTTTCGCCGGGATGCCAGCTCGTCTTCGGGGGCGGCGATCGACTCACCGCCGTCGGCGCGCTCGCCGCGGAAGTCGGCGATGACGCCGGTCAACTCACGCATCGCGCCGGAAACAGCGATGCCGAACACACCTTGGCCGCCTTGCAGGAGGTCGACCACTTCTTCGGCCGACGTGCACTCGTACACCGTGGTGCCGTCGGAGAACAAGGTGATGTTGGCCAGATCCTGGACGCCGCGCTGGCGCAGATGGTCGACCGCGACCCGGATGTTGTGCAGCGAGATACCGGTGTCGAGCAGCCTTTTGACAATCTTGAGAACCAAGATGTCCTTGAATGAGTAGAGCCGCTGACTGCCGGAGCCGGCCGCGCTGCGGATCGACGGGACTACCAACGAGGTCCGTGCCCAGTAATCCAGCTGCCGGTAAGTGATGCCGGCGATCTGGCAGGCGCTCGGCCCGCGGTAGCCAACCAGCTCGTCGGGCACGGAATCGTCGGGAAACAGCCCGGGTTGCACCGGTGCGCTCGTTGCGGTGAGGCCATTGGCGGCGCTGTCACCCCCGCTCGCGGTGTCCGCGGGGTCGGCAAGGTCCAGCTGGTCTTGACGTGGCTGGTCGCTCACGGTGCTTCCTCTCGCCGATCGCGCTCTTGTCAATAGCTGCGTCGATGGCTGCCCCCCACAGCCACGTTTGTTCAGGCCCCGAGTGCTAGAGAGCATACGCTGTCGAGCGGTCGCGGTGCTCCCCGTTGATCATCAAGTCGTCTTCAAAGTATGGCCTTCGCCGGCGTACTTGGGCGATATCCGGCAGGCGTGTCGACATCGCAGTTTGTGAGATGAGACTCATCCGTGACGTTGGTGGCCCGCCGCCTCCCCCGCACCCGGGGCACCCCCACAGCCCGCCGTTGCACGGCGCGCATCGTCGGCTCGCTAGGTGGCCTTGAAATCGTCGGGCGACACGCTGTCGAGGAACTCCTTGAACTTCTCCACCTCGTCCTCGCGAACAGCGGTGTTGGGTTCCTCGTCGCTCTCGTCGGGAATCAGTAGGCCCGCCTGGGCGAGTACCGCCTCCTCGACGTAGATCGGAACGCCGACCCGCAGTGCGATCGCCACCGAGTCCGACGGCCTAGCCGACACCTTGATATCGCGGTCGAAGATCAGATCAGCGTAGAAAGTGCCTTCCTGTAGATCCACGATGCGCACCTCTTTGAGCGAATGACCAAGTGCGGCAATGAGATCCCTGATCAGGTCATGCGTGAGCGGACGGGGTGGCTCAACGCCTTGCTGCTCCAGCGCGATGGCGGCCGCCTCCGACTGACCGATCCAGATCGGCAGATACCGGTCACCGTTCGCCTCGCGCAGTAACAGCACCGGCTGGTTCTGCGGCTGCTCGACGCGAATGCCGACAACACGAACTTCACCCATCTGTGCCTGCCCTCCGCACATGCCTGGCCGTGTACGACTAGCGCTCGGCACGACGACGCGGTGAACGCCATGCCCCGACCATGTCGTCGAACACCAAGCTGTCCAACGAAGTCTAGTCCTCAGCGGTGCAGAACGTCGCGAACCGCCGACTTGATCAACGCGGTATGCAAAGTGATGGCAAGTGCGGCCACCTCACGCACCAAATCGTCGGCACGGTCACGGGCGCCGGCCTTGCCGGCCTTGACTACCGGCCCGGCGATTTGGGCGATCAGGTCCGACTGCCGATCGGCCGCTGAGCGGAAGGCGCGCAGATGCCGCGGCTCCACACCGTAATCGGACAGTGCCCGCGCGCATTGCAGGATCACGACCGCGTGTTCGTCGAAGAAGCCGCCCGGCCCGGTGGTGATCACTCCGGATTTGAGCAGCGCCGACAGTAGCTCGTCGTCCACGCCGGAGCGCTCCAGCAGGTCTTCCCGGCTCAGTCGAATGCGGGTGGGCGCCACCGCCGCCGCGTCGGATCCGGTGGGAGTTGCCCCGCTGCCCGTCACCGACACCAATCGCGGTGCTCCGTAAGGAGATCCAAACGGTGGCAGCGCACCGTCGGGCTGGGCATCCAGCTGCGCCCGGATCACCTTCAGCGGCAGGTAATGATCCCGCTGGGCGGTGAGGATGAAGCGCAGCCGCGCGCAGTCGTAGGCGGTGAACCTCCGGTACCCCGACGCAGCCCGCTGTGGTGTGACCAGCCCCTCAGCCTCCAAGAAACGAATCTTGGAGATCGTGACATCGGGGAAGTCCGGCCGCAGCAACTCGAGGACGGCCCCGATCGACATCCCGGCCAGTGCCGGGCTATCGGGCGCGCTCACTGGCCTCCGCTTCCCCCGTCGTCGCCTTGCTTGGGCCCGGTCAAGAAGACCAAGCGGAACTTGCCGATCTGGACTTCGTCGCCGTTCGCCAGGACCGCCGAATCGACCGGCTCGCGGTTGACGTAGGTGCCGTTGAGACTGCCGACGTCCACGACGTGGAATTCGTTGTTTTCCAACCTGAATTCGGCATGGCGGCGACTCACGGTGACGTCGTCGAGAAAGATATCGCTGTCGGGATGCCGACCGGCCGATGTGATGGGCTGGTCGAGCAGGAAGCGGCTCCCGGCGTTGGGTCCCCGCTTGACGACCAGCAGCGCCGATCCCGCCGGAAGTCCCTCGACCCCGGACACCGCGCCCTCGGCACCCGCCTGAGCGGGAGCTTCCAGTTCGCTGAGGAAGTCGGCGCGGAAGACGGAGGTCGTCTCCACGGTGACTTCGTCAGAGGTCTGGTCCTTCTCTCTATCCGCGTTGTCCGTCACCCGCTGCTCCTCACTGGCCGCCGTGGCGTTGTTTGCCGGGGCCGTTCGGCCCGCGTTCCGCTACGATTACCGCCCTTTACCGCTTGTCAATTCCCATAGTGCCGATGTGTCGACCGTACCGCGCACGGCCCTGCAATGTGCCCACCACTACAGGATCGTAAGCCTGGTTGCCCGGCTGGGCCGGACGCCCACTTCGGCCGTGTCATCGCCCGTCTCGTCGCCGCGAAAGGCTGGCACGGACCTTAGCAATCGTCATTCGGTGAGTGTGCCGCGGTAGGCCTCCGCGTCAAGCAGTGTCGCGACGGCTGACTCCAAAGCGGCGACACCAACCTGCAGATCTACCAGCCAGCCGGCACCGTACGGGTCGGAGTTCACCAGTTGCGGGTTGCCTTCCAGATCGGTGTTGACCGCAGACACCTTGCCCGCGATCGGCGCGTACAGATCCGACACCGATTTCGTCGATTCGACTTCCCCGAAGGCTTCCCCCGCCTTCACCTCGGTGCCGACGGTGGGCAATTGAACGAAGACGACGTCGCCTAGTGCCGACTGTGCGAAGTCGGTGATCCCGACACGTACGGTGTTATCTCCGCTTCGGCGAACCCACTCGTGTTCGGCGGTGTAGTGCAGTTCGGCCGGGATATCGCTCACGTTGATCCTGTTCTGTTGTCGGTCACTTGACGGGCTGAGCGTATTGGTGTGGTTTTGGTTGCCGCAAGGTGGTCACGTCAACGCGGTCGGCCTGTTGCACCGAAATGCGCCCACCAACGCGTTTGACGCTGTCCTCGGCGCCACCGGGAATGTTCATCGCCGCAGCCAGGGTCGGCGGATCGCCAATCGCCAGAATCGAATACGGCGGCGACAGCGTTTTGGTGTCGACGGTCAGGGAACCCGGATTGCCAACCACCCACGTGTCGACACCGACTCGCACGGACTGATGACCGTCGTTGATCTCGATCGCCTCGGCGCCTGCGGCGCGCAACTCGTTGATCACGTCGAGCATCGCCTCGGGTGCCACTCCTGGACCCGGATCCTCGATCTTCACGGTGACACCAGGCCCGGTGGCCCCCACCGCGCCGACCAGGATGGACAACGCGGCCAACCTGGCCTGGGCGCTCTCAATGGCGGCTTGATCGGAATTGCCTGACGCCTGCAACGAGTTCAGCGTGTTCTGCAGCTCGCTGACTTCGGTGTTCAGCGTTGCCTCGCGCTGCCGCAACGAATCCAGCAGCACCAACAGGTCTGCGGGACGCGCCGTTTCGAGCGAGTCACCCGACTTTGTCTCGCGGACCTGGGTGACGATCGCGATCCCCAAGACCAGGCACAACAAGATCGCCAGCACCCCGAATATCAGACGTGACCGTCCGCCGCGCAGCAGCCCGGACAGTCCGGTCCGGTGTACCGGCCCGATCTCGGGCCGCGGACGGTTCCCCGGTAGTTCGTGACGGCCGCCCCGGCGGGCTTCGCGGGGCTCGGCTCTTGGGTGACCGCGCCGGGCTGGCGCGTCGGCATTCTCCCCGTCTGGGGGACCGGCGCCTTCCGGGGGGGCTGATGCCTTCAGGGGGTCCTTGCTCACGCTGACCTCGTCATCTCCATCATGCGCCGAACAGCCGGCGCCGAAGCGCGGCGGTGTTGCCGAAGATGCGGATACCCAACACGACGATGATCGCGGTGGACAGCTGCGTACCGACGCCCAGCTGGTCACCGACGTAGACGATCAGGGCAGCTACTAAGACGTTGAACACGAACGACACCACGAACACCTTGGGGTCAAAGATCCGCTCGAGGTAGGCCCGCAGCCCGCCGAACACCGCATCGAGCGCGGCGACCACCGCTATCGGCAAATAGGGCTGAATGACCTCGGGCACGCTCGGATGAAAAACCAGTCCCAGCACGATGCCAACGGCAAGCGCCGCGATCCCGATCATGCTCGTCGGATTCCCGTCCGGACTTCTCTCACTAGTGCCCAATCTGTTTGGCGAACTTGACATCCCGGATCGCTCCGGCGGGCAGTGCCAGACCGTCGCCGACGTTCACGCTGACGCCGACGCCGTAGGACATCTCCAGCAGCCTAAGACGGTGCAGACCGGGACTGCGATCGAAGGTGTCTTGCATCGCGTGCGGCGGCCCGATCGCGAGGATGGTGTACGGGCTGCTGGTGGGATTGTTGTCGACCAGGATCGCTCCGCCGGCCTGACGGATGGTCACGTTCGGACCGATGCGGGCGCCGTCGATCGAGATGGCCTCGGCGCCGCTCGCCCATAGCGAGTTGACGACGAGCTGCAGGTCGCGGTCCAGAATGATTTGCTGGCTGCCGCTCACGCGCTGCTTGGATACGTCGGAAAGGTTATGACCGACACCGGGGTCGGTCACGACTACCGTCAGACCGGGGCCGATGACCGGTGTGCTGGCGGCCGCCAGGCTGATCGCGTCGAGACGGGCCAACAGCCGCTGTCCCTCGGCGTCGTCGGCGAGCGCGAGGCGCTGCACCTCGTCCACCTTGGCCGCGAGCATGCTGCGCTGGCCCGCCAACTTGGCGGCGGATGCTTGCGTCGCACGCGCGCTCGTCGCAAGCAGCTGCTGGGCCGTGCGCACGCCGGGCGCAACCGACCGGGCTTGTGCGACCGCGGCGGCAAATACGGTGGCGACCAGGGTTGCCGCCAGGGCCTGCCAGAACCACCCAAGAGCGCGGGCTCGCCTATCCGGGGGTGTGGCAGCGCGGTTACGCCTGGCCGCAGCGGCGGCGTAACCGGGATCCAGATGTTCGGACAGCAGCGCGCGAAGCAGCGAAGGCACGGGGATGTGCTGCGGCCGCGCGGCCTCGTGCGCGCTGCGGCCGGCGTTGGGGTCGTAGCCGCCGAGCAGCCTGTTGGGCTCAGCCATGTTCACCGGCCTGTCCGGCCACCAGCTGCCGGCTCCGGTCCTTGAGCTTGGGCATCCGGCGCATCACCATGGTCATCTGCACCGCATACAGCACAAACGCCCACAGGTATGCATAAAGACCCCAGATCAGAAATCCCCAGCCGCAGGCCCCCAGCGCGCGGCTCCACAACGCCCCCCCCTGCCCCAGCAGGACCAACGGAAAGCCGGACATCAGCGCGAAGGTCGCGGCCTTGCCGACATAGGTCACCGGCAGCGCCGACAGCCCGCGGCTGCGGAGCAACGGCAGCGTCGCCGCCAGTAGCGCATCGCGTGCCAGCAGCGTGATGACGAACCACCACGGCACGATCCCAGCCAATGCCAGCACCACCGGGACGATCACCATGTAGAGGCGGTCGACGGCGGGATCCAGCAGCACGCCCAACCTCGATGACTGGTTCAACGTCCGGGCGATCTTGCCGTCGGCCCAGTCGGAGGCGCCACTGAACATCAGGATCCCCACCGCCCAGCCGTCGGCGTGCGCGACGAGCAGCACATAGACGAACACCGGGATCAGCGCCAAGCGGATGAAGCTTAGCGCGTTGGGCACCGTCAGTACCCGATCCTTTGGGGTGCCGGGCTCCATGAGGCGTGACATTAGTCCGGGGATGTTGCGGTCCGTCAAACGGATCGACGCTCGGTCAGCGGAAGATTCCGGGCAAGCTCAGCGTGGAAAGCGTGTCATCGGACAGCGGGTTGTCGTTGACCATGTAGGTCCACGTCGACGTCGGCCGCGCCAGCTTGGATAGATCCAGACCCGGTTCCTTTTCCAGGACATTGGCTGTTTCGAACGTCTGCTGAGCGGCCTCGATCGCGTCTGTGGCCAGCGACGCGAACGCGTCGACGGCCAGCCGGTGAAACTCGTCGAGCGGGTTTTGCCGACCCAGCGCCCGCAAGTGGATGCTCTCGCGGATGTCGGCCAGATATGCCAGATGATCGGCCCAGCCGCGGTCGAGGTGATACAGCATGATCAACCGGCAGATCTTCTCGAGGCGTTTCTCGGAAAGGCCTTCGGCCAGCTCTTCATATCGCTTCGGCGCGAGCTCGGCGAGCTCCTCGCGCGCGGTTGCGGTGCGCAGCAACGTGTTTCGCCGGTCGACGATGATCGCACGTTGCTGGGCGATCAATTGGTTATAGCGCCACGTATTGGCGTGCACGTCCAGCATCCGGCCCTCGGCGACACGCTGGGCATGATCGAGCAACCCGGCCGCCTTGGGGCTGACGATCCGGCCGTCCTCATCGGTGTCCATCGGCAGCTTGTTGGTGTCGAGGTTCGCCGCGACGACGTCGTCCTCCCAACTGGAGAAGAACACCGACGATCCCGGATCGCCCTGGCGCCCGGCCCGACCACGCAGCTGATTGTCCAGCCGCTCGGTGTGATGCCGGCCGGTGCCCACCACGTGCAGCCCGCCCAGTTCGGCGACCCGGTCGTGGTCGGCCTCGTCGGACCCGCCGAGCCGGATGTCGGTGCCGCGCCCGGCCATCTGGGTGGACACCGTGACCGCGCCGAACTTGCCGGCCTCGGCGATCACCCGGGCCTCCTCGGCGTCGTTCTTGGCGTTGAGCACCACCGCGGGCACGCCGCGACGCAGCAGCCGCTCGTGCAGCTCCTCGGATTCGGCCACGTCACGGGTGCCGACCAGCAGCGGCTGGCCGGTCGCGTGCACCTCGGCGATGTGGGCGACGATGGCGTCGTTCTTGGCGGCGGCGGTGATGTAGACCCGGTCGGACTCGTCCTCGCGGATGTTCGGGGTGTTCGGCGGTATCGGTGAGACGCCAAGCTTGTAGAACTGGCGCAGCTGCTCACCGGCGGCCAGCGCGGTGCCCGTCATGCCGCACACCGTTGCGTAGCGGTTGATCAGCGCCTGCACGGTAATGGTGTCGAGCACTTCTCCCGTTTCGGTGGTCTCGATGCCCTCCTTGGCCTCGACGGCGGCCTGCAGGCCGTCCGGCCAGCGCTGCAGCTGCGCGATTCGGCCGCGCGACGCGTTGATCAGGTGCACCGCGTCGTCCCGGACGATGTAGTGCACGTCGCGCTGCAGCAGCACATGCGCGTGCAGGGCGACGTTGACCTCGGTCAGCGTGCTCCCGACGTGTTCCTCGGAGTACAGGTCGATGCCACCGAGCGCCTTTTCCACCTTGAGGGCACCCTTCTCCGTCAGGTGGACGTTGCGGTTGTCCGAGTCGGTGTCGTAATCGGTGCCCGCTTCCAGCTCGCCAACCAGCCGGATGATCTCCAGCCGCGGGGTCTCCCGGTGCGTGGTGCCGGCCAGCACCAACGGCACCAGCGCCTCGTCGACCAGCACGGAGTCGGCCTCGTCGATCAGCGCCACATCCGGATTGGGTGATACCAGGTCGTCGACGTCGGTCACCAGCTGATCGCGCAGCACATCGAAGCCGATCTCGTTGACCGAAGCGTAGGTGACATCGCAGCCGTACGCGCTCCTGCGCTCCTCGCTCGTCGACTCTGCGGTGATCCAGCCCACCGTCAGGCCCATCGCCTCCAGCAGCGGGCCCATCCACTCCGCGTCGCGGTGGGCCAGGTAGTCGTTGATGGTCACCACATGCACGTGCCGTCCGGCCAGCGCGTAGCCGGCGGCCGCGATCGCACCGGCGAGGGTTTTGCCCTCACCGGTGGCCATCTCGATCACGTCGCCGTCAAGCATCCGCAGCGCACCGAGCAACTGCACGTCGAACGGTCGGAGCCCGGTCGTCCTGTCCGCCGCTTCCCGGGCGATCGCGAGGAACTGCGGGATGTCGTCGGCATCAGCTAGGTCGTCGAGGTTGAGCAGGCCCGCCGCCTTGCGCAGCTGCTCGTCGTTGAGATCGGCGGCTTCCCGGTCGTAGTCTGCCGACGCGGTGACCGCCGCCATCGAACGGGTTCGGTTCTTTTCCGTGCTGGCGCCGAGCATTCGCCAGAATCGGCTGCTCAGGCGGCCCGGTTGCGTTGAGGTCTTGGGCACAGGTCAACGGTACGCGACCGCCAGCCGGCGCGAGCGTGCGTGTTTGCCCGCGACACGGCGGTCACCGGCGTACCGCCGCGCACGCTCGCGGTCAAGTAACTACGCGAGGTTGGAGCGACGGGGATAGGCAATTGTTGGGTCGGTAAGGACGTTGACGACGGCCGGCAGGCCACTGGCGAAGGCACGTTCGAGCGCCGGACGAAGCTCAGCGGGCGCCGACACCAGCTCGCCATGACCGCCCAGCGCGCGCACCACCTCGTCGTAGCGAGTTCCGGGTCGCAACTCCGCCACCACCGAATAGCCGTACAACGCCTCCATCGGATGTTTCTCGAGGCCCCAGATCCCGTTGTTCCCGATCACCGATACCACGGGCACGTTGTGCCGGACCAGGGTGTCCCACTCCATGCCGCTGAAGCCGAATGCGCCGTCGCCCTGCAACAGCACGACCTGACGGTCCGGCCGCGCCAGTTTGGCGGCCAGGGCGTAACCGGGGCCCGAACCAAGGCAGCCGAAGGGACCGCTATCCAGCCAGCAACCTGGGAGATAACTATCGATAACCCGCCCGGCATATGACCCGAAATCGCCGGCATCGATCACGATGACGGCGTCGCGGTCCAGCAACGGGGCCAGCTCGGCGTACACCCGCATCGGATGCAACGGGATTCGGTCCGCGGCGAGTTCGGCCCGCTCGAGGTCACGCGCCGAGGTCTCGGCCGCCCGCAGCTCGCCGATCCAGTCCTGATGGTCTGCCCCGCCCGGCACGGCCAGCGCCGACAGAATCGCGGTCAGGTCCCCGTACAGCGCGTCCGCAACGGGCCGCGGATGTTCGCGGTCGGGTTTGGCACGGTCGGCTACGACAAGCCGGGTTTGCGACCCGAACACCGCACCGAAGCCCAGCCGGAAGTCCATCGGCACGCCGACAATCAACGCGACGTCTGCCTCGCCCAAGGCCTTTGACCGCGCGCGCGAGAAGGCCAACGGGTGATCGGCCGGCACCGTGCCGCGGGCCATGCCGTTCATCAGCACCGGGATCAGCCGTTCCTCGGCGAGGCGTAACAGCGCCGCCTCCGCATGACCCCACCAGACGTTGGTGCCCGCCATGATCACCGGCCGCTGCGCCGCGGATAGCAGGCCCGCGACGCGGTCCAGCGCGTCGCCGTCGGGTGCGGGGGCCGTCGGGAGATCCGTCAGGGCGCCCGGGCGGCTAATGCTTTCTGGGTCCTCCGACATGGAGAACACGTGGTCCATCGGGAAGTCGATGAATCCCACCCCCGACGGAGCGGTGACCGCGGCTCGCAACGCTTCGTCGACGAGCCGGCCCGCGGCGTCCGCCGAATGGGCGGTGGCGGCGAAGCGAGCCAGCGGCGCCACGAACGGCACGTGGTCGATCTCCTGCAGGGATCCCATGCCCCATCGCAGCGCTGGGGCGCGGCCGCCGAGTACCAGCAGCGGCGACTGGTTCTGCTGGGCAGCCGCCATTGCGCTCATCCCGTTGGTGACGCCCGGCCCCGCGGTGAGCGCGGCCACGCCCGGCAGTCGCGTCACCTTCGACCAGCCCTCGGCGGCGAACGTCGCGGTCTGCTCGTGGCGGGTATCGACCAGGTGAACGCCCTCCGCGCGGCAGCCGTCGTAAATGGAAAACAGGTGGCCGCCCGACAAGGTGAAGACGGTGTCGATGCCGTTTGCCCGCAGGCGCCGCGCGATGAGCCGGCCGGCGTGGATGGTCTGGGTGGGGGCGGCGTCGGTGCTCATAAGCGCAGCCTATCCATAACCTTCAGGTACCTTCGCCGAAGGATTTCTGTTCCAGCCGCCTGCCCGAACACTTCGCCTGTGAGGAGAGACCGACCTTGGGCCCGAAACCGTTTACGCCATCGATCGACTGGTCCAGCGCATTACTGGACTCGTTGTGGTGGATTACCAGGGCGTGGGTGATCAGCGCCGTCTGTGTCCTCGCCGTGCTGGTTCTGTTCAGATATCTCACGCCCTGGGGCCGGCAATTCTGGCGGATCACTCGCGGGTATTTCGTCGGAGCACACAGTGTCCGCGTGTGGGTGATGCTTGGGGTGCTGTTGACGTCGGTTCTTATTTCAGTGCGTCTCATGGTGTTGTTCAGCTACCAGGGCAACGACTTGTATACGGCGGTGCAAAAAGCGGTCCAGGGCATGGCGGCGGGCGACGACCAAGTCAAACAATCTGGGATCCACGGCTTTTGGATGTCGATCGGGATCTTCAGCGTGCTGGCGGTCCTGTATGTCATCCGGATCATGGCCGACGTCTATCTGACGCAGCGGTTCATCATCGCCTGGCGCGTGTGGCTGACCGGCCACCTCACCGATGACTGGCTGGACGGCAGGGCATATTACCGGGATTTGTTCATCGACGAGACGATCGACAACCCGGACCAGCGCATCCAGCAAGACATCGACATCTTCACCGCCAACGCCGGCGGCACCCCGAACATCCCGTCCAACGGGACGGGCAGCACCTTGCTGTTCGGCGCCGTCAACGCGGTGGCCTCGGTGATCTCGTTTGCGGCCATCCTGTGGAACCTGTCCGGAAATCTGAATGTCTTTGGCATCGAGTTGCCGCGCGCGATGTTCTGGACCGTTCTGGTCTACGTGGTGGTCGCGACCGTGGTCGCGGTCTGGTTGGGGCATCCGCTGATCCGCCTCAGCTTCAACAACGAGAAACTCAACGCGGCGTTTCGTTATGCCCTGGTGCGTTTGCGGGACGCCGCGGAGGCGGTGGGCTTCTACCGTGGTGAGCAAGTCGAGCGGGTGCAGCTATGGCGGCGCTTTACTCCGATCATCGACAACTACCGCAGGTTCGTTCGCCGGACCATCATCTTCGGCGGATGGAACTTCGCCGTTTCGCAGGCGATTGTTCCGTTGCCTTGGGTGATCCAGGCGCCGCGACTGTTCGCCGGCCGGATCGACTTCGGCGATGTCGGCCAGAGCGCGACGGCATTCGGCAATATTCAGGACTCCCTGTCGTTCTTCCGCAATAACTACGACGCGTTCGCGGCCTTTCGCGCGGCCATCATTCGGTTGCACGGGTTGGCCGAGGCCAACGCTCAGGGTCGCGCACTGCCAACAATGCTGGTCAAGCCGAGTGAAGAGGCAACGGTTGAGCTACGCGATGTCGAAGTCCGCACGCCGGGCGGCGACCGGCTGATCGACCCGCTCGACGTGGCGCTGGATCACGGTGAGTCGCTGGTGATCACCGGGCGCTCAGGGGCGGGCAAGACCACGCTGCTGCGCAGTCTCGCCGAAATGTGGCCCTACGCTTCGGGAACGCTCTGCCGCCCCGACGGCGAATACGCGACGATGTTCTTGTCGCAATTGCCGTATGTGCCGCTGGGCAGCCTGCGCACCGTCGTCTGCTACCCGAACTCGCCAGGTGACGTCTCCGACGATGAACTGCGAGACGTGTTGACCAAGGTCGCCCTGGCGCCGCTGATCGGGCGGCTTGACGAAGAGCAGGATTGGGCCAAAGTGCTCTCTCCCGGTGAGCAGCAGCGGGTGGCCTTTGCCCGCATCCTGCTCACCAAGCCGAAGGCGGTCTTCCTCGACGAGGCCACCTCGGCCCTCGACGAGGGCCTGGAATTCGCGCTCTACCAAATGCTGCGCACCGAATTGCCGGACTGCGTCGTGGTCAGCGTCAGCCATCGGCCCACCGTCGAACAGCACCACCAACAACAGCTCCAATTGCTTGGCGGTGGTCCGTGGCGGCTGGGCCGGACTAAGGCGACACCCGCCGGAGTGTAAGCCATTGCCACACTGCGCTTTTAAGCCTTCCACTCAAGCCATGCCGGTCCCGTCGCCAGCCGTGTGCGCCGCAAACGCATCACCGGCCACCGGGTCGCTGTAGGCGCGGACCGAGCTTTTGCGATTCAGCGAAGTCTGCTCCTGGATCGCGATACGCTATCCCTCGAAATCTCGACAGCGACCAGGGGATCCGTAGCGGCCCCTACGGGGCCACAAGGTGTTGATGAGGTGCCAGATGTCATTTGTGGTCACGATCCCGGAGGCGCTGGCGGCCGCGGCGACCGAGTTGGCAACTGTCGGCTCGATGATCAGCAGCGCGAATGCAGCCGCCGCGGGGCCGACCGCACGGGTCTTGGCCGCCGCGGCCGATGAGGTGTCCGCGGCGATTGCGGCCGCGTTTTCCGGCCACGCCCAGGCCTATCAGGAGCTGAACGCCCAGGCGGCAGTGTTTCACGGCCAGTTGGTGGCGGCCCTCAACGCGGGCGGGGCGTCGTATGCGGCCGCCGAGGCCGCCAACGCCGCCCCACTTCAGGGCCTGCTGGACGTGGTGAATGCGCCCACCCTGGCGTTGCTCGGGCGTCCGCTGATCGGCAACGGCGCCAACGGGGCCCCCGGGGCCGGGGCAAACGGCGGGGATGGCGGGATATTGATCGGCAATGGGGGGGCGGGCGGCTCGGGTGCGCCCGGCATGCCGGGCGGCAATGGAGGGGCGGCCGGGCTGTTCGGCGCCGGCGGGGCAGGAGGCGCCGGTGGGAACGTAGGGACGGGCACCGGAGGGGCCGGTGGGGCCGGCGGGTCCGGCGGGCTGCTGTACGGCGCCGGTGGCGCCGGCGGCGCCGGCGGGCGCGCCGGCGGAGCTACCGGCATCGGTGGGGTCGGTGGGCCCGGCGGCAATGGTGGGCTGCTGTTCGGCGCCGGCGGGGCCGGCGGCGACGGCGGATTCGCCGCCAAGGCTGGTAACGGCGGGCCCGGCGGGGCTGGTGGGCTGCTGTTTGGCGCCGGCGGCGCCGGCGGGGCAGGCGCAACGGGCAGCGGCACCAATGCCCTCGGGGGTGCTGGTGGGGCCGGCGGGGCCGGTGGGCTGCTGTTCGGCACTGGCGGGGCGGGCGGCGCCGGCGGTGACGGCGTGACACTCTTGGGCACCGCCCCCGGCGGGGCCGGTGGGGCCGGCGGCACCGGTGGGCTGTTCGGCGTCGGCGGGGCCGGCGGCGACGGCGGAATCGGAACCGGCGGAAGCGGTGGCGATGGCGGGGCCGGCGGGTCCGCCCTGTTCTCCGGCGACGGCGGCGCCGGCGGCGCGGGTGGGGTCGGTTCCACCACCGGGGGGGCCGGCGGGTCCGGCGGCAACGCCGGCTTGCTGTCCGGCTCCGGCGGTGGCGGCGGGGCCGGCGGATTCGGCGGGGGGCCTGCAGGTGTTGGCGGTGCCGGTGGGGCCGGCGGCAATGCGGGCCTGCTGTTCGGCGCCGGCGGTGCTGGTGGTGCCGGCGGATTCGGCCTCGGCGGGGCCGGCGGGGCCGGCGGGCAGGGCGGCAAAGCCGGGCTGATCGGCAACGGCGGTGACGGCGGCGCCGGCGGGAATGGCACGGCGGCTGCGGGCGGTGCCGGCGGTAATGGTGGCAGCGCCACTCTGGTGGGGACCGGTGGTAACGGGGGCGACGCCGGGATCGGCACACCCAACGGCAGCGTCGGCATCGGGGGTGCCGGCGGGCTTTTGGGTCAGAACGGGATGAACGGGTTGCCGTAGCCGGGGCGCCCGCGAGTTCGCGCTGCCGCGTGCGCCCCGGCACGGCGCCCAAAAAACGAGCCCTCACCCAGCTGCGTGCCGCTGGCGTATCCCTTGCCGTCCTGGGCGATGTTGGAGGCGCATGCACCGGCCGCATAGAGGCCGGCCACCACCGTGCCGTCGGCGCGCAGAACTTGACCGTCCACCGATGTGGCCAGCCCGCCGATGGTGAACCCGGCATACATCGCCTTGCCGAGCGACATATCGAACGCCCCCCACGGGCCTTGATCTTGCGGCGCAAGGAATTCCGGCTGCTTATGGAAGTCGGGATCCTCGCCGCGCGCCGCGTAGGTGTTGTAGCGGTCCAGCGTCGCGACCAAATTGCCCCGCGGGATGCCAAGCGCTGCTTCCATGTCGGGCACGGTTTCCCAACCGTCGATCAGTGGCACCAGCGGCATCTTCGGGTGTTCCAAGTGCGCCTCGTCGACGATCAAGAACGCCGCGCTATCGGGCTGATCCATGATGAACCCAGCCGTCCTGGAATGGTAGGAGTCCTCGGCCACGAACCGCTGTCCGAGTTTGTTGACGATGATCCCGGTGAGCAGGATCGACGGCGGGTACGGCGGAGCCGTAATGAAGATCTGGTCCATGTGCTGGGTGGCTCCGCCGGCCGAGACGCCCAGCCGGATGCCCAGGCCGTCGTCGTAGGTGTTGCCGAGCACGAATGGCTTCTCGGCTAACTTCGGCGTGTATTTGGCCACCATCTCCGGGTTCATGACGAATCCCCCGGCGGCGATGACCACCGACTTCGCCATGATTGCACCGGTTTCGGAGAACCGCTTCCACATCACCCCGGTTACCCCGCCGGATTCGTCCACTATCAACTCGGTCGCGCCGGTCTCATAGCGGACCTGCACGCCCAGGCTGGCGGCTCGCTTGAGCAGCAGATCAATCACCATGCCGGCGCCGCCGGTGTCGCCGGGTACCGGCACCTTGTGGCCGCGCGGCGCCGGCACCGCCATCTCCAGGAACGGCCACACCTTCTCGTTGCCGGTGAACATCAACCCTTCGGTGTTGGGCTGGATCACCGCCTTGCCCGGGAAGTAACTGCGCTCGAACTGAAAGCCCAAGTCTTCCAACCAATTGAAATGCTCAACGCTGCCGTCGCAGTAAGCGCGAATCTTGGCGTGATCGGGCTCCCGCGACACCGCGACCAGGTACTTGTACATCTCCTCGGGCGAGTCGGGATGGCCGGTGGCCTGCTGCACCGCGGTCCCGCCGCCCAGATAGAAGTGTCCTCCCGCGAGGGCGGTGGTACCGCCCGCCGCGGCGGCTCGCTCCAGCACCAGCACCCGGGCGCCGGCGGACGCCGCGCTGACTGCCGCGCAGCCGCCGGCGATGCCGAAGCCGATCACCACCACGTCGACGTCATCCGACCAGGACTCGACTGCGTCCGCCTTGACCGTCGCGGGTATCTCTGTGCTCATTGGCGCCACTCCTCTCCCCCGCAAGCGGGGGTACCCCCACATCGCTTCTTCGTTCTGCATCGTCGCTGGCGCGGCTCACCGCTGCTCCTGTTTGACATAGTCGTAGAACGCCCTGATCTCCGGCGACAGGTATGCGATCTCCACGAACGGCACCCCCGCTTGCGGCGCCGACACATACGCGAAGTGCATGCCGCCGGGCATCACGCCTTGCTGTACAACGTCGGCTCCGTGGCGCGCGCTCTCGGCGAGCGCTTCGTCGAAGCGCTCCAGGCTTTCGGCCTCGATGCAGATGTGGTGCAAGCCCGGACCCTTGTCGCGCAGAAAGTCACTATAGATATTCTCCCCGCGGACCGGCGAGATCAGCTCCAGCTGGGTGTCTCCGAGATAGCTCAGCGAAATACTCGCGACGAAATCGGCGGGCTTGCCATGGTAGCTGCAGGTCTCGGGTGCAAAGTGCACGTCGGGTATCCGCACCCACTTTCGGATGCCTAACAGGCCGGTGAGGGCGGTTTCAGTGGCATCCAGGTGCGGGGTAACCCACGCGATTTGGGTCGGCGACTGAACGGGAGGGTTCATCGTCTCGCAGGATAGCCCAGCCCACGTGCCGCCAGAAAGGGCCCGGAAAGGCTTTGCCGCCGTCGGCCGTGCCGGGTCAGGAAGACGCAAGTGAACACGTTCTAATTTCGGTCTGCATGTTGAGTCAACAAACCCACCAGCAGCCGCATCTGGTTGTCGAACACTGCCTCGGGGTCGGTCAGCATGTCGGCGCCGTATTGCCCGAACACCTCCAGGCTGATCGCGCCTACGATGCCGGCCCAGAGGAGGAAGCACTTGGCCATGACGTGATCGTCGCCGGGAAAGCCGAATTCATGACGAATCCGCTCGAAATCAGACGACATCGGTTGTGGGGCGGGCTCATTGGTCAACATGATGTCTCCGGTGGCGATCCCCGCGGCGACCGCGTCGAAGATCGCCCCCACGACGCGGGTGCCGACCGCGACCGTGCGCTCCGCCGGCGCGTGGTAGCCGGCTACTGGGCTGCCGTAGAGCAGGGCCCAGCGGGCCGGGTGTGCGACCGCCCAACTACGCGCCGCGTGTGCGATGGCGACGACGTCGTCGCTCCACACGTAGCCGACGGTGTCGCGTGCCCGGTCCACCGCGTCGGCCAGGTCGGAATAGGAGTCGACAACTAGCAGAGTCAACAGCTCGGTGCGGCTGGACACATACCGGTACACGGCCGACGACACCATGCCCAGGTCGCGGGCGATCGCACGCAGCGACAATCCGGCCGCGCCACGATCCACGAGTTGGCGGCGGCCGAGTTCGATGATCTTCGATTCGATCTGCTCCCGCGAGTCCCGGCGCTTACCCACGCCGCCAGTCTGGCACGGTCGAGATCACTGCTCTTGGATTTTGCGCGATGCGTGACGGGCAATTTCGCCTAGCTGGCGCTGGCCCGCGAGCCGAGATCCTCGCGGACCTGCTCGGTGACGGACTGCCACGATACGGCAGCGGGAAAATCGCCCCACATGCTGTTGAAGATCCCGACAATTTGGCCGGGGCCCCCGGGTGGAACCAGGTACACCGGCCCGCCCGAATCCCCCTTCTGGCTCAGGACGCCGTGGGACATGGTGAACCACCCGTTGTTGACGCTCTCAACTGTGCCGCAGGTTTCGCCGGTGATCACGCCGAAATGGCACACGGCTTGCCCGGGCGCAACCACCAAGCCCGGCAGGGATTCCAGCCGACGCCCGCTCGGTAGAACATTGCTCGCCATGACGTTGTCGGCCAGCGCTATCGCCTCGTAGTCGGTGATGACCTGATCGGTGGCCACCGTCGTGCCGCTGGGCGTGTTGTCCCGGAAGGCCGCGAGATGGCCGATGGGGTTTTGTTCCCTGTCGGTGACGTCTCCCCCGCCCCGGCAATGCCCCGCCGTGAAGGCGATTTTCAGGACGGGGTCAACGTAGGCCAAGGTACAGACCCGGTTGTGCTGGTGGATTTCCATGCCAGGAAAGACCAACGTCGGATCGGCGTTGGCGGCCACAGGCGATACGGCCGATGCGAGCGCCGCGGCCGTTACCGCTGCGATGACTGCGCGCATTACCAGGCCGCGCACCATGGACTCCGATCCTTCGAGGCCGGCACAGCGCCGACCGCAGCTTGACGTCGCGGGGTAACCCACCCCGTCGTTAGGCTTTTCGCGCAGTCGGGGGTCCGCGTTACCGAGACGTGGCTACCTCGGTTGCGTCGTCGGGTTGACCTGCCGCGCGGGGCTCCCAACCTGGTGGTCCGAACACGTAACCCAGCCGGTCTCGCAGGCGTGTGGCCGATCGCCAGTCGCGAGCGATCGCCACGTATTCGCGGGTCTGCAGTTTCCAGATGTTGAACGTGTCGACCTGTTTGGTCAGCCCGTAGTGCGGGCGGAACAGCTCCGGCTGGAAGCTGCCGAACAGCCGGTCCCAGATGATGAGGATGCCGCCGTAGTTCTTGTCGAGGTAGACCTTGTCCATCCCGTGGTGCACCCGGTGATGCGACGGCGTGTTCAAGACGAATTCGAACGGCCGCGGCAGCTTGCCGATCCGCTCGGTATGCACCCAGAACTGGTAGATCAAGTTAAGCGACCAGCTGAAGAACACCATCCAGGGGGGAAGTCCCAACAACGGCAACGGAATCCACATCAAGATCTCGCCGCTGTTGTTCCACTTTTGGCGCACCGCGGTGGCGAAGTTGAAGTATTGGCTCGAGTGGTGGGCCTGATGAGTCGCCCAGATCAGCCGGACCCGGTGGGCTATGCGGTGGTAGGTGTAGTACAGCAGGTCGACGCCCAGGATCGCGATGACCCAGGTGTACCACCGGGTCGCCGCGAGGTGCCAGGGCGCCGCGTAGGCGTAGATCGCGGCATAGCCGAGCAAGGCGAGAGTCTTCCAGGCGGCGGTGGTGGCTATCGAAACCAGCCCCATCGAGATGCTCGCCACCGAATCGCGGGTGTGGTACGCGCCGGACACCGGTCGTGGCTTCCCCGATTTGTCGGTGGCACCCGCCTCGATTTCTTCGAGCTTTCTCGCCGCCGTCCACTCGAGAATCAGCAACAACAGGAAAAACGGAATGGCGAACAACACCGGGTCCCGCATTGGCGGGGGCAGCGCGGATAACAAGCTTGCGAGGAAATCCACACACACAGATTACGATGTTCCCCGCTGCGACCTCCACGCATTCACGGGCACGCATGTTTTGCTTGATCCCTGTGGGTGTTGCTGCCCGGTCGCGGCGCGGCAGCCGCGCTGGCCTAGATTTGTGAGGTGTTGAGCAATTGAGCGCTGTGCTCGTGATCGGCTCTGGTTTCGCGGGCCTATGGGCGGCCCTCGGCGCCGCCCGACGACTCGAGGAGCTGGCCGTCCCAGAGGGCACCGTCGAGATCACCGTGTTGAGCACCAAGCCTTTTCATGACATCAGGGTGCGCAACTACGAAACCGATTTGAGCCCCTGCCGCATCTCACTGAATGATCTGCTCGACCCCGCCGGCGTCGCGCACGTCGTCGCCGAGGTCACCGAAATCGACTCCGACGCCCGCACCGTCGCCACGTCCCGCGGTGCCATACACCGCTACGACCGCTTGGTGCTGGCATCGGGCAGTCACGTCGTCAAACCCGCCATACCTGGCCTGCTGGAGTTCGGCTTTGACGTCGACACCTATGACGGCGCGATCAGGCTGCGTCGGCACCTGCAGGCGCTGGCCGACGGCCCACCGACCCCCGCGGCCTTTACCGTTGTCGTGGTCGGTGCCGGGCTGACGGGGATCGAGACGGCCTGCGAGCTGCCGAACAGGATGCGGGCACTGTTCACCCATTGCCGGGCCGCCCCCCGCGTGGTGTTGGTCGACCACAACCCGTTCGTCGGCTCCGACATGGGCCAATCGGCGCGGCCGGTGATCGAAGAGGCCTTGGCGGACAACGGCGTCGAAACTAGGACGGGTGTCAGCGTCACCGCGGTCGACGAGGGCGTGGTGGCCCTGTCATCGGGTGAGCAGCTGGAGGCGGCCACCGTGGTTTGGTGCGCGGGCATGCGGGCCAGCTCGCTGACCGAGCAGCTGCCGGTGACCCGCGACCGGTTGGGCCGCGTTGAGGTCGATGATCATCTGCGGGTGATCGGGGTGCCCACGGTGTTTGCCGCGGGTGACGTGGCCGCAGCCCGGATGGACGACGAGCACCTGTCCGTGATGTCGTGTCAGCACGGGCGCCCGATGGGCCGCTATGCCGGCTACAACGTGATCAGCGACCTGTTCGGCGCGCCGATGCTGGCACTTAGGATCCCTTGGTATGTAACGGTTCTCGATCTCGGACCGGCCGGCGCCGTCTATACCGAGGGGTGGGACCGAGTGGTCGTGTCGCGTGGCGCGCAGGCCAAGGCCACCAAGCGAACCATCAATAGCCGGCGGATCTATCCGCCGCTGACCGGCAACCGCGCCGACCTGCTGGCCGCGGCTGCGCCCGACCTGCAGGCCCGCCCTTAGCCCCGGATTCACTCGGCCTGCGCCTGTTCGCCGGCATACCAGTGCACGGCGTAAATGCCCGGCTGCAGGGATAATTCGGCGACCATCCGCTCGAGCTTGGCCGGCGTGTGGCCGTCCATCAGCAGGTGCGCGGTCAACGTGACCTTGTCGTCGTCGGGCCCGCTCGTGTGGATGCCCCGTAGCGTGATGTCGTTGTTGCTGGTGTGTTGCACGATCTGGGCGCGCGCGTATTTTGCGGATTTGGGCCGGCAGATCACCTGGACCTGGTAGGGCTGTAGACCTTCCTCTTCTTCGACGGCGTTGTCGTGGTCGATCAGCCGGCCAAGGGGACGCCCCAGCACATGGATGGCGATCACGGTGCCGGTGCCGATCAGCGTGAACGCCAGGTGTCCCGAGGCGGCCAGCACACCCACCGCCGCCGAGCACCACAGGGTGGCGGCGGTGTTAAGGCCCCTGACATTGAACCCCTCGCGCAGGATCACCCCGCCGCCGAGGAAACCGATCCCGGACACCACGTAGGATGCGACCCTGGTGGGGCTGCTGTCCTCGGTGGCGACCGCATAAAGGACGAACAACGTCGCACCGGCAGCCACCAGTGCGTTGGTGCGCAGGCCCGCCATCCGCGCGCGCCACTGCCGCTCGAATCCGATGAATGCGCCGCATCCCACCCCGACGGCCAGCCGGAGCGCGAAATCGGCGACGGTCAGGGTGTGCATGACGCTGCGCTCCCTTCCTGACCCGCCGGCGAGGGGCAGCTAAGCACATGCGGGTTAACATCAGGTGGCCCTGGGTCAAACCGGCTGCGTTGCGGTGACCGCCAGGCAAATCACCGACGACGTCTAACCCACCGGTAGCAGCTCTCAGGCGTGGCTGAGGTGATGGGGGCAGTAGTATTTCGCCGCAATCAGGGCGAACTGAGACGCCGCCTCCATATCGAATCCGGGATTGTGGGTCTTCACGTCGTGGACGAGCTCCAGACCCGATTCGCCGTGATCCAAGCAATGGCACACCGCTTGTCCGGCCCCGATGGCCTGGGCCGGGTCGGAGTAGGCGATGCCGGCTTGTCGCAGCGCGGCGAGGAAGCCTGCGTCGTCACCGCCGCCGCCGTCGTCGGGATCGCCATACGCCGGCGCGGCAAAGCCGATCATGGAACTAGCGCAGAGCAGCGCCAGAAGCGTTTTCATAACTCACCATTCTTCCATGTCGAGGACAGGGCTATCGGGTTCGTATGGTGGCCAAAGTATTTGGCCTCCGCTAACCCAACTGCGCTTCCGACGGCACGACTTTGGGCTTGTCGCGTTTGGACAGGTGCACCGCGTGGATGCCGGGCTTTTTCGACAGTTGCTCCAGCAGGCTGTCAAGACCTTCCTGATCGACCGTGTGGTGCTGGACGCTTTCGGGTTTCTCCGAGATCTGTGCGACCAGACGCTTCAGCTTTTCCGGCGACGTGGCGTCCTTGAGGTCTTTGAGCGGGGTGAGACGGCCTCGGGCTCCGGTACGGCTCAAGGCGCTGGGTGCCCCGGCGCCCAAGGCGCTGCCGAGCATGCCGGCCGCAGACATCGAACCGAGCAGGCCCCCCTCGCCGAGCGCGGCCGCCGGCACGGCGTCCGGCCCAGCTGCCGACAAGGCGGCAGCGACCATCCTGACGGCCGGCGTGGCCGTGGCCCAGCTCGGCGGAACCGTCAACGCGCCAACCAATGTGCCGCGCCCGAAGTTGGCCGCCACGTTGTCCGGCGACACCGCGCTGTACAGCGTGCCCCGGCCAAAGTTGGGCACGCCAAGCCCCAGCCCGCCCCCCAACGCATCCTTCGGGATCTCGCCAAGGCCCGGGGTCGGGGCAAACTTGAGGAACTGTGACACGGGAAAGTTGATGAGCAGCCCGATGTCGTTGAACTGCGTGGTAAAGGCGAGTGGAACCTTCACTGCCGAGTACAGGGCCGTGAACGTCGACGCGCCGGTCGGCCCAAAGAGGGCGTTCAGGAGGGCGGTGACTGCGGCGGTGTAGTCGGTCGCGAGGTCCGCGCCTATTTGCAGCAGCCACGACACCGGGTCAGCTACCCCCAGGAGGGACTGCGCACTGCTGGCCGCGGCGCCGGCGGCCTGGCCCACCGCGGCCGCCTGGCCGGCCAGCCCGACCGCGTTGGTGATCTGGGGCGGCTCGGTGAACGGCGTCACCTGTGACGCGGCCGCCGACGAACCGGCGTAGCTGTCCATCGCCAGGGCGTCCTGGGCCCACATTTCGCCGTATTGGGCCTCGGTGGCCGCGATCGCCGGGGTGTTCTGCCCGAAGATGTTGGTCGCCACCAGCGACGCCAGTTGGGTGCGGTTGGCCGCGATCTCTACCGGCGGCACGTGAGCGGCGAACGCCGTCTCGTAGGCGCTTGCCGCCGCGGTGGCCTGGCTCGCCGCTTGCGCGGCCTGTGCGGCCGTGGCCTGCATCCAGGTCAGGTAGGGTGCGACGGCGGCCGCCATGGCCAGCGACGAGGGACCCACCCAGGGCCCGCTGGTGAGGCTCTCGATCACCGCCGAATAGGCGGCCGCTGTGGACTGTAATTCAGCGGCCAGCGCGTCCCAGGCGGCCGCGGCGGCCAGCAACGGCCCCGATCCGGGACCAGTGTAGATCCGGCCCGAGTTGATCTCTGGCGGAAACGCTGCATAGAACATGTCCGTACCCCTTACCTGGTCGTGCGCGCCCGGGAGGCCCGTGGTGGGCCACTGCTTGTCGTCTCGGCTGTCATCGCGGTTCCGCGCCCGTCACTCGTCGAGGGCCGGTATCACGATGATCGTGGCCGCGGCGGGTTCAGCCTCGGCGACCACACCGCCGAGCGACTGCGCCGCGCCACCGCCCGCGGAGCCGAATGCGGTTGCCCCCAGGGCGCGCCCGGCCAGGCTCGACAGGGCCATCTGGCTGAACACGCCGCCCTCGCCGGCGAAGGATGCCGCGGCCGGGGCGGCTACCACGTTGGCGGGTAGCACCGAGGAGACCAGTCGCATTGCGGGGGCCGCTTGTGTCCAGCCTTGCGGCACCGACATGCTGCCGACCAGGGCCGCGCGGCCCATCGACCCCGACACCGGCGCGGCGCTTGACGTCAAGCCCGCCGAGCCTAGCTTTCCCAACTCGGGGGCCAGCGGCGCCAACCCCCCGGTGATGGGTTTCGGCCCGGCGAGATAGGCGGCGACGCCCTGCCCGTTTTGGCCCCAGGCGTATGCCTGACCGAACGACAGGAATGGGCCACCGGGTATGGAAGTCCAGCCCTGGATCGAGTACGGACCGGTGAGGGTCGCCCAGATGGTGTTCCAGTTCGCCAGGTCGGTCGCAAGCCAGGGCGGCAACGAGATCCCCGGCAATGCCGCCGACGGCGACCCCGTGGTGACCGCCGTGGCCAGGTTCTGCAGCGCAGCGGGCAACGAGGTGATCAGCTGGGACAGCTGCGTCGCTATGTCCGAGCTGGCCGACGTGCTGGCGGCCTGGGCTGCCGCGGCCGATTGCGCGGCCGCCGCCGACGGGTTCGTGGTTTGGGGTGGCTCGGTGAACGGTGTTAATTCCGACGCGCTGGCCGACGAGCCGGCATACGAATACATGGTGGCGGCGTCTTGGGCCCACATCTCCGCGTACTGGGCTTCGGTGGCTGCGATCGCGGGGGTGTTCTGCCCGAAGATATTGGTGGCGATCAACGTCATCAACAACGCGCGGTTGGCCGCGATCACCGGTGGGGGTACGGTGGCCGCAAACGCCGCCTCATAGGCACCCGCGGCCAACCGGGCCTGGGTGGCAGCCTGCTCGGCCTGAGCGCCCGTGGCACCAATCCACGCCACATACGGCGCCACTGCGGACGCCATCGCGATCGAGGAGGGACCCGTCCACGGCCCGACGGTCAGGCTCTCGATGGTCGACCCGTAGGAAGCCGCTGTGGACTGCAATTCGGCGGCCAACGCGTCCCAGGCCGCGGCCGCGGCCAACAGGGGCCCCGAACCCGGACCCACATACATTCGCCCCGAGTTAATCTCCGGCGGTAGCGCCCCAAAATCCATATCTGTTACCTCCGGTCCCCTCGATGGCCGCCATCGTAATCACGCCCCCGACGGGCTGCCCACAAATCAGGACGAGCTCCTATCGAGTTCACCAAATAGCCCAATGTTCGCTTCCCGTCAATCTTACTTATTTGATGTCAACAGATGCGCGTATTCCCCCACACAAAAAATCTCTTACGGCTCGCGTTCTGCCCCGCTTCGGGTTCTCCGAACCTGATGTAGCGATCATCCTCAGCATGGTTTATTTGCGTTGCGTTCCGCTCAGGTAATCGCAACGTAAAAACTCGGTGTCACCCCTCGCCGGTGGTCGGTGAGGCCAACCACCAGCTATCACATTACTCCACCATAAGCCCTGTTCGATCGCCATGATTGCCATCCGTCAGGCAACGGATCGCGACCGATTCACCTGCCTACAGAATGACGAAAATCACCAACGGGCGACACCGCCGTCAAAGCATTTCTTCCTGCGTCGATCGTGAACTCTGCGACCCCTTTTCGTTCCATTTTGAAATACTCGAGGCGTTAAATTTGCGTTCAAACCACGATTATTACGAATCACGCCGAGTTTGCGGGCAGGCCAATGATCGCCGGCCGCGAGCTTTCCGATGACCGTTGTTTCCGCACCGACGGCCGCATGATGACGGCCTGCGCCATCGCTAGCAGGGGACGCCGTAGTCGAGTCGCATCCTGCTGGAACCGCGGCGCGACCCGCCCCATCGGCATCGACGTCGCTGACCTGGTAGCTAACTGGCACGGCGCGTTCTCCCATCGGTTTTGGAAAGAGTACGCACAACGTTATGAAGTACGTCACAAAAACAGCTGCCACCTGGCTGTTCGATTACTGCCAATGTGCTGAAAGGCCCCAGTTTCCACTAGCCGCAGTTGACAAATGCGGCCCCGCCTATCCGGCAGCGGGAGGTCGCGCGACGAACGTCGGCCGGAAGCCGTATTGAGGGAGAGCCCGGCCAAATCCTTGGCCGGCCATGTTGCCGAATGGCATCCCGGGCATGCCGGCTGCCACCGTTGGAGGGGGCGCAACCATGGGTGTGCCGCCCAACGCGGAGGCTAGGGGGCTGGTCAATGGTGCTGCAGCGGTCCAGCTTGGGGGTACCGACAGCGCGCCGACGGCGCCCGCGTTGCCCAAACCACCCGATACCAGGCCGCCCAGCCCGCCGGTGGGCGTGGCTGGGCCTACCAGCGCGGTAGCGACCCCGCCAGCCCCAGCCGCTTCGATGCCCTCCTCGGCCGCGTTCGCGGCTGCCGCACCGCCGAGCAAGCCTAGAAAAGGCGCAATCGTGTTACTCGGCAGGAAAAGCCCGGACGACGCTATCG
This sequence comes from Mycobacterium lacus, assembly GCF_010731535.1. Classification (NCBI taxonomy): domain Bacteria; kingdom Bacillati; phylum Actinomycetota; class Actinomycetes; order Mycobacteriales; family Mycobacteriaceae; genus Mycobacterium; species Mycobacterium lacus. The sequence goes on along the minus strand of NZ_AP022581.1, from coordinate 1,870,155 downwards.
TGTTCCAGAAATTCGAGTTGGGATCCAACAGGGTCGCTAGTTCCTGCAGCAGTTCCTGTAGCCAGGTGGGTTCGGAACCCAACATGCCCAGAATTCCCGACTGCCCTGACGAGGGCGACAAACCGGACGACGAGAGTCCTTGCAACAGGTTGGGGATCGCCGACATCACCTGTGAGAGCGTCGACTGCTGGTTGCCCGCGGCTGTCGCGCTGGCTTGGGCGACCGCGGCCGACTGCGCGGCAAGCCCGGTCGCGTTGGTGGTCTGCTGGGGCTCGGCGAACGGGCTCAGTTGGGTAGCGACCGCCGAGGACCCCGCGTAGCCGTACATGGCCGCCGCGTCTTGGGCCCACATTTCGGCGTACTGCGCCTCGGTGGCCGCGATCGCGGGGGCGTTCTGGCCCAGAATGTTGGTCGCGATCAATGCCATCAGCTGGGCTCGGTTGGCGGCGACGACCGGTGGCGGCACGGTTGCGGCGAACGCCGTTTCGTAGGCTGCCGCCGCGGCCGTGGCCTGCGCGGCGGTCTGTTCGGCTTGCACGGACGTGGTACTCATCCAGGTGACGTAGGGCATGGCCGCGGCCGCCATCGACGCGGATGCCGGTCCGTGCCATTCTTCGCTGGTCAGCGCCGTGAGCACCGAACCGTAGGACAGCGCGGTGGCACGCAGTTCTGCAGCCAATCCGCTCCAGGCCGACGCGGCGGCCAACATGGGGCCCGAGCCTGCTCCGGAGTACATCCGCGCGGAGTTGATTTCGGGCGGCAGCGTTGCGAAATCCAGTGCGGCGGTCATCGTCGATCTCCTTGTTTGCTGGCTGAAGTGGCGTTGGCGGCCTCGGTTGCCGCATATGAACCTGCGCTGGTGTTTACAACAGTGACCAGCAGCTCGTGAGCGGCCAGCGCTGATCCCACGCCATCCAAGGCGCTGGCGGCCGCAGCTAAGCCCGGTGGATGCGTCATCACAAACGACATCGGGCTAAATCCTTACCGGAAGAAATCCAACCCGGGCCGGTAGCCATTTCCGCGCGAACTATTCACACGAGACCGCGAGGCGGACGCGTGAAATAAAGCCTTCGGAATAACCGGTTCAGAATGCGAAAACGGCGCCGGGGTCGGATCGGAACGAAATGGTCGTCGATCTCGAATACGGACTATCGCCGGGACTCACTTCGCTTCTCACCTCCTCACGGCCAGGGCACACGGGGATGCCGACGCGGTGCACATCGGGGATGAGGGACCAGCCAAATAGCCGGACGCGACACCCCTCTCGTCAGAGCTTTGGCACCACACGGCGTATCCGGCCGGTCAAGCCGGAAGCCACTTGGGCTCAACCCTTAAGCCGGGAAGAGCTGTCCTGACCCTGGGCGTCTTTCGACGTTCGAGGTCAGTGGCCTGTATCCGTGCAGACGCCTCACCTAGCGAGGTGCATGCGGAGCCCATCGTGGCACTCGAAGCGATGGGAGTCAACCCACTAGGCGGGCAAGGCAACACCGAGCTTGTAAATATGGGGTTAACCATTCGCTCGTCATGTACAACCGCCAACTCTCGTCAGCCGGCGGCCGGTGGGCGCGCCATGATCGTCGGCCGAAATCCGTATCGAGGACCACTGCCGAAGCTATGCGAGTAAACACCAGGAGCCGGCATACCGGGCACACCGGGCATGCCCGCACCTGCCTCCGGCACCGCAATGGTGCTAGTCGAGCCGGCGCCCGGGAGTGGGGTACCTGCGAGCTTTGCCACCTCGATGGCCGCCGTCCAGCTCGGCGGAACAGACAATCGCCCGACCAAGGCCGCCTGGCTGGAACCCGCCGTCACTCCCCCCAAACCCGATTGGGCGACCGTCGCCCCAGTCCACGCGGCGTCGGGAGCGGGGCCCATCACCGGGAAAGCGACCTCAGGCGCCCCGCCGAGGGCCACGGCGTTGATGTCGGACATCGCACCCGTGACCGCAGGCATGATAAGTCCGGGAGCGGTGTATCCGGCTGACACCAAACCGTTTACCAACGTGGAGTTAAGGAAGAGCCCGTACGGGTTTCCATCGTTTCCATCCAGGAAATTCAGGATGTCGGCGAGCAGGCCGGACCCGGGAATGGCGTCGAGTGGTGAGGCCGCAGCCGGTGACGCGAGTCCTTGCAAGCTCGCCGGCACCGCCGACATGAGGTGCGGCAGCTCCGTCTGCGTCAGGCTGCCCACGGCAGCGCCGGCTGCTTGGGTGACCGCGGCGGCCTGGCCGGCCTGCCCGGACGGGTTGGTGGTCTGCGCCGGTTCCGTAAACGGTGTGAGCGCCGCGGCCTCCGCCGAACTCGCGGCATACCCGTACATCGCTGTCGCATCCTGCGCCCACATCTCGGCGTATTCGGCCTCGGTAGCCGCGATCGCTGGTGTGTTGATGCCCAGGAAATTGGTGGCCACCAGCGCCAGCAATCGCGCACGGTTCGCCGCGACCACGGCCGGCGGCACCGTCATCGCGAACGCGGCCTCAAAAGCCGCCGCAGCCGCCGCGGCCTGACTGGCAGTCTGGGCGGCCTGCAGGCCCGTGACGCTCATCCACGTCACATACGGGGCGGCCGCGGCCGCCATCGCGGACGATGCCGGCCCCAGCCAGCCTTCGCTGACCAAAGCCGAGATGACCGATTCGTATGCCGTTGCGGTCAAATGCATTTCCGCGGCAAGGCCATCCCAGGCCGTCAGAGCAGCCAGCATTGGCGCCGAGCCGGGCCCCGAATACATGCGCAGGGAGTTGACTTCGGGCGGGAGCGCTCCGAAATCCATTGCCTGCACCTCCTTTAACCGACCTTCAACCGACCCCTAACCAACGGGCCTTGTTGGCCTCGGTGGCCGCATGCGAGTCGGCACCGATCACCAACATCGCGGGGATCTCCCCCGGATCATCCAGCGGCTGGTGGGCGTCCCATGATCGTCGGCCGAAATCCGTATCGCGGAGCGTTGCCGAAGCTGTGCCCGTAAATGCCGGGAGCGGGCATACCGGGCACCCCCGGCATGCCCGCCGCAGCTTCGGGGATAGCGGCGGAACTGGTCCAGCCGCCACCTGGGGCCGCAGCGCCGGCGTGGTTCGCCACCGCGGTCGCCTCCGTCCAGGTCTGCGGCACGGACAACCGCCCGACCAACGCCGCCTGGTTCGTGCCGGCCGAGACCGCGCCCATCCCCGGCGAGCCCGCGGTCAGCTCGCCCAGAACCGGCAAGCTTTCGGGGCTGGCCGGCGACAGCGCGGGTATCCACGTCGGGTTTCCTTCGCCGGAGCCCATGGGTGGCAATGGGGCTTGCTGTGCGCCCAGTGCTACCGCATTGAAGTCGGCCATTGCGGACCAAACGGCGGGGCCGACGATGGCGGGGCTGACGTACCCGGCCGACGTGAATCCGTTCACCAGGTTGGAACTCAAGAAGATGCCGTAGGGATTTCCATCGTTTCCATCCAGGAAATTCAGGATGTCGGCGAGGATGCCCGACCCGGGAATGGCGTCCAGTGGCGAGGCCGCCGCTGGCGATGCGAGTTTTTGCAGGCTCGCCGGCACCGCCGACATGAGTTGCGGCAACTGCGTCTGCGTGAGGCTGCCCACCGCACGGCCGCCCGCATGGGTGACCGCCGCGGCCTGGGAGGCCTGCCCGGACGGGTCGGTGGTCTGCGCGGGTTCGGTAAACGGCGGCAGCGTCGAGGCCGCCGCAGAGCCGGCGGCATAGCCATACATCGCCGCCGCATCTTGCGCCCACATTTCGCCGTATGCGGCCTCGGTCGCCGCGATCGCGGGCGTGTTCTGACCGATAAGGTTGGTCGCGACCAGCGCCGCCAACTGAGCACGGTTAGCCGCCACCTCGGCCGGGGGCACCGTCATGGCGAACGCGGACTCAAATGCACCCGCAGCCGCGGCTGCCTGACGGGCGGTCTGCTCAGCCTGCATGCCGGTGATGTTCATCCACGCCAGATAGGGGGCAACTGCGGCCGCCATCGACTCCGACGCCGGCCCCAACCAATCGTCGCTGGTCAGTGTTGAGATCACGGTCTCGTACGCGGCTGCCGTCGAACGCAGCTCTGCCGCAAGCCCATCCCAGGCCGTCACAGTTGCCAGCATCGGCGCCGAACCCGGCCCGGAGTACATGCGCAGGGAATTGATTTCCGGTGGTAATGCTCCGAAATCCATTGCCAACACCCCCTCAGCCGGCCGCGACCGAGTTGGCGGCTTCACCGGCCGTTGAGGCCGGCGATTCCGGTTGTGTCACAACGAAACACATCGAACTTCTCCTCAATACGGATAGTCCGACCCAGCTACGGGACCTTGGCCGCCGTGATTAAGTCGGGGTGCTGCCCCTAGCACGTGCGCCATGGCTGCGCTGTGTGCTGTAGGTGCTCGGCGCCAGCCGATTCAAACGGCGGCAGGAGTGCCGCGACCGGATCGGAGGGAAACGGTCATCGTTTTCGTACAGGCGGTATCAATTCGGCCAGTCCACGCCACCTCCCGTCACGGCCGGGGCACTTACGGGAGTGCCGCCGTGGTTGCGCTAACTGGGATGAGGCCACCTAGCGAATTTGCCAGGCGCGGGCACCCCTCTGGCCCCAGCTTCGGCATGACCAAGAGTATCCGGCCGAAGCGATAACCGAAGCCAGTTGGGCCGAACCCACGCAGCGGCAGGAGATCCCTAGCTGGCGGTGGTCGGGTGGCGATCGACGTTTATCCCTTTCCAAACCCTCATTCCATGCAGCGACGTGGCTTGGCGACGAGCAGCCGGCGCCATTTCTGGCAACAGGAACACGCCTCGCTCGGGGCGTGGTGAATTAGAGCGCACCCAATAGATGCCGCCGGACCGCGGCGACTAGTAGCGGTCCTTGGGGATTGCTCGAACGCCACCTCGACATTCGCAAGGATTAGCTGCCGAGGCTGTGCGGGAAGGCGCTATGTCCTCTTCTTCTCTGCCACCGCAGCACTGAGGCCTTCGGCAAGGTCCTCACGAGTCAACTCCTTGAACCGGCGAAGTTGGTCTTCGCTGAATTCGGTGAGATCGCTGGCCAGCACCGCGTCGAGCGCTTCATCGTCGAGGCGGAAACTGCGGTGGTCGCGGGCCTTCTCGACCACATTTCGCACGAAGCCGGCATTGCCGAGAATATCGATACCGCGGATCAGGTCTCCGTCTTCGGAATAGTTCTCGTCGAGGTAAAACTTTGTGTAGGCCGGTCGCAACACCTCGGCCTCTTGGTCGGTGATGATGTCCTGGTGCTCCTGGCCCATCAAGCGGGTGAGCGCAAGCAACTCTTCCGGGGTGTAACTGAAGAACTCGATCACTGTCGAAAAGCGCCGTCGCAGACCCTGATTCACCTCTAGCATTTTTTCCATCGCCTTGGCATAACCCGCCCCGAACACCACCAGTTCGTCACGATGGTTCTCCATGTACAGCAGCAGAGTGTTGATAATCGCGTTGCCGTATGGGTCGCCTTGGGAATAGCCGCGCTCGTGCAGGGTGTGCATCTCATCGAAGAACACCGCCCCACCCAGGGCCCCCTCGAGCATTTCTTCGGTGTTCTTCTCCGCGTCGGCCATATACCGGCCTAGCAGCTTGGTGCGGCTGGTCTCCACCACCAGCGGTTTGCGCAACACGGTCAACCCACACAGCTGCTTGGTGAAGGCCCTGGCTACCGACGTCTTGCCGGTGCCCGGCGGCCCCAGCAACAAGGTGTGCCGCGATGTCACCGGCACCGGGAGGCCCATCTTTGCGCGGGCCAAGTTGACCTTGGTCGTCGACTTGATGAGTTTGATTTCCCGCTTGGCCTGCTCCATGCCCAGCATCGCGTTGAGCTCGGCATCCCCCTCCGCGAGGTACTTCGCAGCCATCGCGGCGTGGCGAGCGGCTTCGGTCTGCGCGCGGGTAGGTGCGCTGTCCGGATCCCACGGATCCGTGCGGGCCTCAATCGTCTCCGGGTCGGTAAGAATGAGCCGAAAGTTGGGGTTGTCCAACGCTTCACGGGCCGGGGTGAACTTTGCATCGCGCGAATACACCCGGCGCAACAGTTCGACGGCCTCTTCCTCGCGACCCACGTGTCGCAGGCACATGCCCTGCGTGTATAAGGCGATGTTGGCGGCGCCTGGCACCCGGTCCCCTTCGATCGCTTCCTGGCCGCGGCGGAAGGCTTCCTCGAAAACCCCTAGCGACGCAAGCGCCGTGGTCGCCATCGCCGCGCCCGCAGCCTTCAGCTCGGGATGACGCCAGGGCGTTCCTTCGGGAAACTGGACGAGCACATCCGGCCAACGTCCGGTCCGGAAGTAGAGTACGCCGCGCACGTAGTTGACCAACTCGGCATCAAACGGATGGCGGGGGTCGACACCGTCAAGTAGTTTCGAGGCCTCTGCGTAGCGTTTCGCCTCCGCGAGAACGGCGGCGTACCCGCACGCCAGCGACTCGACGCTGGTGATCGCCAATCGCAGGAACAGTCCGTCGGAGACCTCTGGACGAAACTGCAAATCCGTGACCCCCAGACGGCGGGTCTCCCACCCGAACGTCCTTACCGCCGCCCACGCGCCTGCGAGTACTTCGATGCTCTGGTCGCCCGCCAGCACCCGCGCCAGCCAGGCATCGCACATCCCCGGATCGAGGGTGGTCGCCGTGTTGAACATCTGGGCAGCCACCTGCGGATTGTGGCTGGGCTGCAGCCCGTTAACGGAGATTCCCGACGCCAGTAAACCGGCGACCATCGCGTTACGGGCGTCCTCGGCGGATGACTGTGGGCGGCTCATTGCCCTGCAGTCAAGCTCGTTGAGCTCTCCTGCGTCTGGCCGACTGGCAGTGCCAGTTCGTCGTGGTCGCGCAGGTCCCGGCTGGGTACGACCAGTGGCGGGCGGATTGCGGGGGCGGGCAGGCTGGCGCGCACGGCGGCCAACTGGCGCCCGGTGAGCCGATTGAGCCCGGCCGATACCTCCTTGGGCAGGCGGGCGTGACTGTGGTAGCGCACCCAGGCCGACAACCGCGGCCGCCCCCCGCGCGTGGTGAGCCGGATGGTGATCACCGTCGCGCCGATGTCCGGGTTATCGGCCGGCCATAGCTGCTCGAGGCTGTCGGAGGAGATATCCGACGGCGTCACCCAAAAACTGGTCGCGTAGCCGTTGAAGTGCTTCAAATGCCGCCACCCCGGACGACTCCACGTCGGCTCCAGATCGGCCAGCACGGCACTATCCACCTCGGCCAGCTCGTCCGCCGTCAACGGCCGCGCCGCGCAGCTATGCCCGTCAAGATCTTGGGCCAACCGCTCGGTCGCCGCCACTAACGTCGACGCCAACGAATCACGAGTGGCCACCGCGGCCACGTTGCGCTGCGGATTCATCCGCAACACCAACCACGTCCGACGCAGACCCGCAACGGGCCGATCACCGGCGCCGTGCTGTTCGAGCCCCCACTCCTGCAACGCCGACAAGTTCGCGTCACTGGCCCCGCCGCGCGCCTGCACCGACACAATGTCAACGCCATCCAGGTGAATATCGAACTGCCGCAACCCCTCAGCCACCGACTGCACCGACACCACCGCCGACGAGGCCGTCCGATGCCGATGCCGTCCCGACGGATCATGTTCCCCGTCGTCGACCGCGATCGCCGTCACCAACTGGCCCTGATACTCACGCACCCCGACTGTGTCCCGCCCAAACCGGCGCTGATGATCGATCGCCGGCGTACACCCGGCCGCCAATGCAGTTCCCTGATCGGCAGACCAATCCCACAGCCACGCGGCCAACCCCGACACCACCGTGATCCCGTGATAGCTGACCACCGACAGCAACGTTACCGCCACCGCCAGGCCAACCCCCACCCACCAGGCCACCCGATATTCGCCCTGCCACGACTGCGGGCAGTGACTGGCCACCACCAAGATCAGCACGTCGAGCAAAAACACCGCGGTCACCCGCGGCCACGACAAAGCCAACCCAAACCTGCGCTGAGCTTTCATTGCTGCTTCCGTGATCGACGCATCAAAGATGCCGTACCGAATACCGCTCCGGCTATGAGCAACGCCCCGGTCAAGCCGCCAGCCGCCACCCATACCGGCACCATATTGCGGGCATGGGGCGGCGTGGGCAGCTGCAGCGGGGCGGACAGCTGCTTCGGCGGCCTTGCCGGGCCCTCAGGCACATCCCACGTGAGTGCCGCCACCGGATCGACAACACCGTAGCCGACCTGATTGTCCACCCCGCGCGCCGGCGGTCTGGCCGTATGAATCAACCGGTTGATGACTTGGTATGCAGATAGCTGCGGGTACTTGGCGCGTACTAGCGCGACCACCCCGGACACGACCGCGGCGGAAAAGCTGGTGCCGGCCGGAACCAGCAACGAATTGTCCGGGCCGTCAATCGCATTGATCACACCGTCGTCACGGGGTGAGAGTCCGACGACGTCCGTTCCCGGCGCCGAGATCGACACCCACGGTCCAGCGATGCTCATTTGACTTAACGGCTGACCATTGGAATCCACGGCGCCGACCGTCAGTACATAGTCGTGGAACCAGGAGGGTGTCACCACAGTGGTGACAGCATTCCAGGCGCGGGGATCGTTCGGCTGAAGGGGGTCAAAGATCGGGTTCTGCTTGCAGTCCTTCTTGCTGCTGTCACCGGCGGCGGCCACGATGACCGCGTTCTTGTCGACAGCCGCGTAGCGGACCGCGGCACCAAGGACGCGCTGATCGATGACGTTGCGCGCACTCATGCATGTCACATCGGAGATGTTGATCACCGAAGCTCCCATGTTGGCAGCATGCACGATCGCCCGCGCCATTGTCTCGACGTTGTCGATCTTTGCCTGGGTCTGCGGATCTTCGTCGCCGGTGTAGGCATCCTTGAGGCCAAAGGCCTGGCTTGACTGACGGATCGCGATGATGTCGACGTCCGGAGCGATCCCGCTGAAGGCGTCGGGGCCCGCCGGTGGCGTCCTCGGTGGCGCCACCGGTGCCGGGTCGCGCGGGTGCGGGTTATCGACGGTCATCACCCGTGCGCCCCCGGAGTAGCCGGGAATTGTCACTGTGCCGCCGCCGTGGCTGGCCGCCGGAGCCTGCTGCGGCCCCGGCGCTGGCCCAGGCGCTGGTCCCGGCGCTGGTCCCGGAGCTCCGCCGGCTCCCTCTTCCGGGGGCGGAGCGGGAACCACGGTCACGGTTTGCGGCAGCGGTGACAGGGTCACAGTCTGTGGTGGTGGCGGTTTTGGGGGAGGCTCAGTGGTCGGAATGGTGACCGGCCTGCGCGGTACCGCCGGAGGCGGTACCGCACCGTTCGCCGGCGCGGCGCCGATCATCGACGCCACGATGGTCCCGTGCGCGTCACAGTCCGACAAACCGTCGCCACCCGCCATCACGTAGTCGCCGCCGGGGATCAAATGCGGAAACCTGGGATGTGGGGTCACACCGGTGTCGATGACGGCGACCTTCACCCCGGCCCCGCGGCCGAATTGCCACGCCTCCTGCAAGTTCAGCATGTCCATGTACTTCGGCTGCAACCGAAAGTCCGTGCCAGGCAAAACCCCTACCTCGGTGCAGTAGGAGTTCTGCTTCATCGGTGCGAGCGGTCCCGGCGGACCGTCAGGCGGCAACGCGCCCGGATCAATCGCCGGCGGCGTAATTGCAGATGCCGGAGGCAAACCTACTAATGCACCTGAGGTCAGCAGGATTGCGGCGACGGCCGCTCGAGACGCGCGACCGCACCGCAACCCTCCGCTACCGGTACCGGATCGCTGCATACACATCCATCAACCACAATGCCAGCGGGAATATCGGCATCAGGCAGAGGTACTCAATCCATTCCACAAACTTGCGGAACAACGGGCTGTAGATGGTGTTTGGCACCACCGCCGCGGCCGTCAACCCCGCCGCCGGCAACAGCACCAAGATCGCAACTCCGATTGACACCGACAAGGGCGACGACAACACCAGCGCGTACCGCACAACTATCGCGGCGACCATGATCACAGCCGTCCCGGCCAAGGTGATGGCCTGCCAGCGGTCTACGTAGGAACGACCGCGCAGCAGCACAAAGCCTGCGATGAACCCGGCCATGATCAGCGGCAGCCAGCGTTGCCCGGTGTGCGGATTGCATAGGGCGGTCACGCACGCGATCATCAGGGTGCCCAGCCCCACCAACAATCCCGACAAGAACGACCGTGCGCGTTCGGCCTGAAGCAGCACATCACGGACTGAGGCCGGCCCCTCCAGGGTGGGGGGACCGCCGCCGGATTTCACCACGGTGGTCGGCAGATCGGGTCGAGCCTCAAAAACCCATCGGCTCGTGGCGGACGGGAACACCGGCAACCGGATGCCGGCCAACCGTCGGGATAAAGCGGGCGCGGCGTGGTACGCCAGCACACAGGCCAGCACCACGCCGGCCAGCAGGGTCACCGCGCTGGCCGCCGCGACCATCCGCGCCAGGCTGGCAATTGTCGCCAACACGCTAATGGTGACAATCGCGGTGTAGATCCCGAGTCGGCGTCCGGTGAACCGCAAGGCCAACATCGCAGCGACGGCGAGCACCCCAAAGCCCAAGACCGCTTGGGGGGATCCCACCGGCCCCGGCGGTGCCGCCGCCGCAGCGATTGTCACTGGTGCGAGCGCGCTCAGCAAGATGATGTCGCCTACGCGGCGATCCTGGTCGGTACTCGCCCGCATCAACAGCAGCATCGACACCGCCAACGTCAGCACGCCAATCACCCCGGCATAGATGGTTGTCAACCACGAGTTGTGGTGCCAGCGCCACCAACCCAGCAACCCTGCTGCGAGGATGACCCCCACCGCCACCATCGACGCGCCGACCTGTACGGCGACGATCGGGTCGATCGCGGCGAATCGCTTGCTGAGATTGGACGAAACCGCGGTGGAGATGTGCTCGATGACTTGCGATCGACGTTCGGTGTCCGTGATGAACCGAATCCACAGTCGGTCGCCGTCATAGACGTCCTGTTCAGTCAGCGACTGGGTGGCACGCAACGGCGTGCCGTCAACCAAACACAGCGCCCACCTGCCGCGCCCCGTGGCCTCCAGCGGGGTTTCGCCCAGCTCCCTCAGCCGGCTGTTGACCACCTTCAGCAGCGGGTCGGTCATCACCGAAACCGGAGCGTTGGCATCCAGCAGCACGCCGATCTGGACGCCGCCGCCAGCCATGACGCCGACTACTACGGCTTGGGGCGACGAGACAGACTCAACGTCGGTCTGCGGCGCGTCAGCAACTGCGGTCATCTCCCTGCACCCCCTGCCATGTCAAATGCCTGACTCCGTGACTTCAGCAGCGCGGGGCGCGCTTTCGGTCGACGCACTGCGGTGCCGCGCTCTCCCGGAAGGAGCAGCTCGACTAATTCCGAATTCATCTGCCTCGCCTCGCGACTAATGGTTTCTCACGACATCAATTTTCAGCTTTGCAGCCGAGTCTAGAGCAGTATGCCTCGTTCGCATCCCGACCGCATTTTATAACCAAATACGCTGTTTCACTGTGTATTTCGTAGCCCGTTGTCAAACCCTGCTATGCGTTTTCCACTCGCCGTATGGCAACGTATCCAATACGGTCTTCACCCCTACTTGCACCAACTGCGGGGTCGCCGGGCAGATGGCAAGCCACGCCTCGCCGGAACCCGCCGTTCGTGCCTGTTGGTAAAGAGCGATGCGCCCGCCCGATCCGTCCTTCAGGGACAGCACCGACGCACTGGGGCCCTTCGCGTCGTCGCGGTACTGGCGCGCGTAGACCGCGACCTCGGCCGCGGGATCAGAGAGCGCCTGGCCCAGTGCGGCGACGGTGGCGGCGCTGATGCCCATTCGCCGTAGGTCGCCGCCGGAGAACACGTTGAACCCCGATCCCTGCCATGCCTTGGTTGCTTCCAGCATCTCCTCCAGGGGCACGTTGACCGCGTTGATCGCCGCGGGGTCGGCGTGGTGAATCGATTCCAGGCCGTCGATCACCAGCGCCGCGATCGAGGCGCTATCCGTGACCGACACATCGTCGACGGTGATGTCGTTGCCAACCCGAACCGCTGACACCCAGTGCTGTCCGCGGCGCGCCAGCACCACCCGGAACTCGTTGTCCGGGATATCGCGCGAGCCAGGAGGTTGGTCGTCGCCTTCGACGACTCCATAAAGCAGTTTGCCGCGCGACAGTAGGGCGACGACCTCGAGGTCCGGCGCAGCGAGCACCCTCATCCTGGCGGCCACCTGCTCGTTGACCTCGTCGTTGACGACGATGCCCTGCTCGCGCATGACCGCCATCCCCGGATGCTCGTTCAGCCAGTCGTTGTTGTCGGTGGATACGTACGGCCGGCATCGCAGCTCCGGCGCAACGTGCCGAATATCCAGCAGCGCCTGAAGCATCCAGAAGCCGTCGACGTTTACCGTGATGTCGGTGCGGGTGCTCTGTTGGTCCATCACTACCTCAAATGTCGACGTGCCAGTTGACTGCAGGCCACGGCAGCACACCGCCTAGGGGTGTGCTGCCGCGCCTGAATGTCGTCGCCTTATGCCCAGCTGGAGCCGACGGCGCTGTCGGTGCTTGCCATGTTGCTGCCGGCGGCTTGCACCTTCTGGCCGTGGGCGTTGGCCTGCTCGTAGATCACCTGGAAGTTACGGCCCAACTGGGTGATGAACTCCTGGCACGCCACCGAACCGGCGCCGCCCCAAAAGTCCCCAGCGGCCAACACATCGCGAACGATCGCCTGGTGCTCGGCCTCGAGTGACGCGGCCTGCGCCCGGATGGTGGCACCGTGCGCGTCCACGTCCCCGAACTGGTAATTAATCGTCATATCGGTGTTCTCCTAATCTAGGTAGCCTACGCAGTGGCGGCTTACGGCGCTAGCTGCTGAGGATCTGCTGCGAGGCTTGCTCTTGCTGTTCGTAGTTGTTGGCGTCGCGGATCAGCCCGTCGCGCACCCCGTGCAGCATGTTCACGATGTTGCGGAACGCCTGATTCATCTGGCTCATGGTGTCCAGCGACGTCGCCTCCGCCTGGCCGCTCCAGCCCGCACCCGAGATGTTCTGCGCGGACGCCCACATCCGACGGGCCTCGTCCTCGACCGTCTGGGCGTGCGTTTCAAAGCGACCCGCCATGGCCCGCATTTCGTGCGGGTCGGTCATAAAGCGTGAGGTCATACTTCCTGTCTCCTTTATTGCTTAACCGTTGATAAATTTCTTGCAATGGCCGGGACCGGTCACGCGCTAGCGCCCCCGCCGACCCGAAAACACATGGATCGTCCCCCCTTTCCGTCCCCCCACCGTGGAGTTGTAGTCAACGGCATACTCACGGCGGTCCGGGGCACTTCCAAAATCCCTTCGTCAGACACCAAATCGCCGTGCGGAAAGACCGCCTGGCCGGTCAGCCGGTCGCGGCCGCGTTCGCGGCCTCGGTCGCCGCGTAGGAGCCGGAACTGGTCGCCAGCGTGTTGACGAACATCTCGTGGATGGCCGCAGCCTGGGCGCTGACGGCCTGGTACATCTGCGCGTGCGCGGCAAACTGAGCGGCGGTCAGCGCAGACACCTCATCAGCCGCCGCGGGCACCACGCCTGTGGTTGGGGCAGCAGCGGCCGCGTTCTGGGCGTTCATTGCCGAGCCTATGCCCTGCAGGTTTCCCGCCGCCGCTGCCAAGGCCTCCGGCTGTGTGGTCACGAACGACATGCTGTTTCCTCCCTCGAACTATCCCCAGCAACCACTCTCTGCAAGAGAGTAGATGACTGCGTCATGCCACGTTGCCTTCGCCGCCAGCTGTTCACACTTGTTCACGAGTTGCTACGGCGAATTCACCTGTGGTAACGCCACAGTAACAGCGTTCGGGCCGGTTGTCGGGCCACTCGGCAGAGTCAGCGCCACGCGCGCGCACAGACCGCAGCTATCCGTCGTCGCCGGGCGGCTGACCAGCGCATTTCTACGTCAGCAAGTCGAGCGGTCAATAAAATCTCGCGGCCGGCAAAGGCGCGTCGGGCACGCGGCTCGGGACCTGTGCCGACGGACCCCGGTCCAGCGCGGCGTTCCGCGGGCCGTGGTAGCGGATGAGCTAGCCGGCGAAGGGTGGGCGGGCCATGACGGTGGGCCGGAATCCGTAGCGGGGGCCCGAGCCGGCCGCGCCGGCGCCCGTGCCGGCCAGCGGCATGCCGCCGAGCAGGTTTCCCGTCCCCGCGGCCTCGGGGGCCGCGGTGATAGTGCTCACCGGCAGCGGGGCCGCACCCGGGTGCAGGCCGGGCATGGTGCCATTCCACACCGGCGGGACCGAAAGCTTGCCGACCGAGGCGGCACTGCCCAAACCCGCTGACACCGGCCCACCGCCGCTCAGCATCCCCCCTAGACCGCCTAAGCCCTTGGCCGCGTCCGCGGCCGCCGCCGGCGCGGCCCCGCCGATCAACCCCAACGTCTTGGCCGACTGCACAAAGTTGTTCGCCATACCAACGCTGAAGTACGGCAAACCCTCGGTGTTATAGAAAAAGCTCGCGTAGGGCCCATAGGCGGTCAACAGCGCCGACAACGAATTCGGGAAGGTGGACGTGCCGAACAAGATCTGCCACAGCCACGACAATGGATCACTGGACGCGGCCGCACTCGACAACTGTCCGGTCAGCGGCGAGGCCAGGCTGTGCAAGGCCGAGGAAGCCGCACCGATGAACTGCTGCAGCGTCTGCTGAGCCGAACCCGCCGACGTGCCCGCAGCCGCGGTCACCGCCGCGGCCTGCGCACCGTGAGCGGCCGGATTGACGATCTGCGGCGGCGACGAAAACGGCGTCACCGCCGCAGCACTCGCCGAGCTACCCGCATACCTGTACATCGCCGCGGCATCTTGAGCCCACATCTCGCCGTACTGGGCCTCCAACGCCGCAATCACACCCGTGTTCTGACCAAACACATTCGACGCCAACGCCTGTGCCAACTGCGCACGATTGGCCGCGATCACCGGCGGCGGCACCACCGAGGCAAACGCCGTCTCAAACGCCGCCGCGGCCGCCCTGGCCGAAGTGGCCGCCTGCTCGGCCGCCGCGGCCATCCCACTCATCCAGGCCACATACGGCGCCACCGCGGCCGCCATCGACGCCGACGCCGGACCCAGCCACTCCTCACTGGACAACTGAGTTACCACCGTGTCATAGCCGGCAGCCGCCGAACTCAATTCCGCGGCCAACCCACTCCACGCCGACGCCGCAGCCACCATCGGCGCCGACCCCGGACCCGAATACATCCGCACCGAGGTGATCTCCGGCGGTAACGCACCAAAATCCATCACACTCACCCCTTGACCCGTCGGGACCGCTTAACCCGCCGCGGCCGCGTTAGCCGCCTCGGTCGCCGCATACGACCCCGAACTCATGCCCAGGGCGTGGACAAACATCTCGTGAATCGCGGCCGCCTGCGCACTGACCACCTGATACATCTGCGCGTGCGCGGCAAACTGCGCCGCCGTCAACGCCGACACCTCGTCTGCCGCCGCCGGCACCACCCCCGTCGTCGGGGCCGCCGCCGCAGCATTTTGCGCACTCATCGACGAGCCAATACCCGCCAACGTGCCCGCGGCCGCGGCCAACGCTTCAGGCTGCGTCGTCACATACGACATCCGATCTCCTCCTCAATAACCTTCCGGCACAACGACCTTCAGGGATTTGATTGCCGATACGGTAGTTGCAATCCGGGGCAGCACCGCCGCCGGTGGCAACTATTCACTCCTGGACGACCACTTCTCACCCTCCGACAACCGCTGTTCGCGCACGGTTCAGCCGATCGCCGGCCAATCATCACTATGGTCATAGCGTTATCCGGCCGACGGTGGACGAGTTAGGACGCTTTGCCGGAAGCCGTATTTGTGGGTGAAGCCCGCGGCGGCGCGCCGACCGGCGCCGCGCATCGGCAATCCGTTGAGCACACCATTGGCCGCGTTGGGTGAGCCGGCGGCGGCGACATTGGCGCCCACCAGGCGCGCGACCCGCTGCTCCAAGGCCGTCTCCGTGGCAATCCAGGTCGGCGGCACCGACAACGGCCCCACCTTGACCGCCGACGCCAAGCTTGCCGACGCGGGCCCACCGCCGCCTAGACCCAGCCCCGCAAACTGCGGCGTCGGATACCACGCACCACCCGAACCGGCCGTCGTTCCACCAGGGCCAAACGTCAACTGCTGCCCGATCGAGGCAAAGAACTGCGGTATGCCCACGGCGAAATATGAAAGACCCATGGTACGAACCAAGGAGGTTCTCATTGCGGGGGTGATCGTCCCCAACAACTGCGCAATCTGCGAGTTGTTCAGATCCAGCATGGCCGCCGACGCGGCTGTCGATAGTTGCTGCAGCAACCCGGGCACCGCGGAGCCGATCGTCAGCTCTGGGGCCGCCGCGGCTACGGTCTGTGCGGAAGCGGCGCCCGGCGTCGCGGCGGCCTTGCTGACCGCGGCTGCCTGTGCGGCCAGCCCGGTCGCATCGGTGGCCTGTGCGGGCTCGGTGAACGGTGTCAGCTCCGAGGCGGTCGCCGAGGCACCGGCATAGCCGTACATCGCGGCGGCATCTTGGGCCCACATCTCGGCATACTGCGCCTCGGTGGCCGCGATCGCCGGCGTGTTCTGACCGAAGAAGTTCGTCGCGATCAGCGTCATCAACAACACCCGGTTGGCCGCGATCACCGGCGGAGGCACTGTCATCGCAAACGCGGCCTCATACGCCGCCGCGGCCGCCCGGGCCTGCATGCCCGCCTGCTCCGCCAACTCAGCCGCGGAGTCCAGCCAGGTAAAATAGGGCGTGGCCGAGGCCACCATCGCCATCGACGCCGGACCCAACCACGGCGAACTGGACAACTCCGAAATCACCGACGCATAGCCGCTGGCAGCCGAACCCAACTCCGCGGCCAGCCCATCCCAGGCCGCAGCGGCAGCCAACATCGGCCCCATCCCCGGGCCGCTATACATCCGGCCCGAATTGACCTCCGGCGGTAACGCCCCAAAGTCCAACTCCGCTCCTCCTCAGCCGACCGCGTCAACATCGGCGATCTCGGCTACGTTGTGGGACCACGGGGCGATCCATACCGCCGCGCTCGATTCGCACCGAATCACCGCTGATGGTCTCGATGGTCCGGCAGCAGCCTGCTGACGAAGCGAGTTGTACTGCTGCGAAATGCTTCTCGTTCGGCGGCCGGCCCTCGGTCGTTCGGGCTAGCCGATGCGCTCCAGGCGTTCGTCGTTGAGCCAATGGCGGGCGCTGGTTCGTTATCGAACAGCCGCACATTTGAGACCATAGAGGACGAAACGGTGCTCCGGCGCTCGCGCAGCGAACTATTCATTCCCTGCAGACTATTGTTAAGCCGCCGTTAAGCCGTGAGTTGCCCATGAGTCCGGTTCGGTCTTGACCACCGTCAGTCGTCCTCAAGGATGAGCGCCATCTCGGGGCAGGCGGCGACGCCGTCTCGGGTCACCTGTTCGTCCTCGGGTCGCACCTCGTGCTCCTCGAGGATCGAGTAGCCCGAGTCGTCGATCGGGAACAAGTCTGGATCGACGGCGTAGCACTGGGCATGCCCCACGCATCTCGACCGCTCGAGGCGAACCTTCACGGGATTTCCTCTCCCGACCGCTGCGGTCACCCGCCAGACCGAATAAGACGGATTGATACATAGATTAACCGGTCGGTGCAGCCGAACCGGCGGATTGGTGGGTGTTTCCCGCACGTGCGATATTGGCTGCGTCAGCGTCGGCGAGACAGGAACGGACACATCAGAAACATGAGCACTCTCGACGAGGGCCAGGCTGGCGCGTTTCATCTACCGCGGCTTGAATTCTCGACCCTGCCGATGGCCACTGACCGGGGTCTCGGGTGGAAGACCCTCCGCGACGCGGGGCCCGTAGTCTTCATGAACGGCTGGTACTACCTGACTCGGCGCGAAGACGTGCTCTCGGCTCTGCGGAACACGAAGGTGTTCTCCTCCAGGGAGGCGCTCCAACCGCCGGGAAATCCACTGCCGGTGCTTCCGCTGGCGTTCGACCCGCCGGAGCACACCAGATACCGCAGGATCCTGCAGCCCTTCTTCAGTCCGGCCGCATTGAGTAAGAAGCTGCCGGAACTGCGTGACCACACGGTCGCCATGATCGACGCGATCGCCGACCGGGGCGAGTGCGAAGCGATGGCAGATTTCGCGAATCTGTTTCCATTTCAGCTGTTTCTGGCCCTGTACGGACTGCCGCTACAGGATCGTGACCGTCTGATTGCCTGGAAAGACGCCGTCATGGGCATGTCGGACAAGCCCTACCCCTCTCACGAGGACATCGCCGCGCAGCAGGCCCTATTCGAGTATCTGGTGGCGGCGATCGCCGAACGCAAAAAGCATCCGGGCCCAGACGTGCTGTCGCAAGTCCTCATCGGCGAGGACCCGCTCAGCGAGATCGAGGTGCTGGGCTTGAGTCACCTGTTGATACTGGCCGGACTGGACACCGTGACGGCGGCGGTGGGTTTCTGCCTGCTCGAACTCGCGCGCAGGCCGCGGCTGCGGGAGATGCTTCGCGACGAGCCCAAGCAGACGAGGGTTTTCATCGAAGAGATCGTCCGGCTGGAGCCGTCGGCGCCGGTGGCCCCCCGGATTACCACCGACTTGGTCAATGTCGGCGGCATGACGCTACCCGCGGGTTCACCGGTGCGGTTGTGCATGGCCGCCGTCAACCGTGACGGCAGCGACGCGATGTCTACCGACGAGTTGGTCATGGACGGAAAGGTGCACCGGCACTGGGGGTTTGGCGGCGGACCGCACCGTTGCCTGGGGTCGCATCTAGCACGCCTTGAGCTGACCCTGGTTGTCGGTGAATGGCTCAAGAGAATCCCCGAGTTCGAGCTGGCTCCGGGCTACACGCCCGAAATCCGATTCCCGTCGAAATCCTTCGCGCTCAAGACATTGCCGCTGCGGTGGAGCTGAACGGGTCACCGAGCTACTTGCGCACCTCGGTCGCCGCCACCTGGACGAACACACCGGTGTCTTCCGCCATCAACAGGCCTCGGCCGCGGGGCAGCGGACCGCCCTTCATCTTGCCGCGGATAAAACCCTCGTCGGGGTCGGCGTCCATCACCAGCAGCGGTGCATTCGCCTGATGCAGTGCCCGCAGCATCGGGTCGCTGCCTGCGGAGGACCAGCCGCCGAAGGTGCGGGTGACAATCACGTGCAATCCGACGTCGGCGGCCCGGGTCACCCAAGGAACTGCCTTGTGCAGAGGTGAATCGAAGCCAGGTGGCAGCTGCTGGATGTCGTCGACGATCAGGAAGATTTCCGGGCCGCTCCACCACGACCGCGCCAACAGCTCTTCCGCGGACAACCCAGGTGGAGGCTCGCGGCCTGCCAACGCCGCCGCCAGATCACCCATCATTGCCTGCACGCCGTCGAGGTTGTAGGCAAACTTCTCCACATAGTCCGAGCCCAGCGCGGTCAGCAGCTGACGGCGCGGATCGACCAGCCATACCTGTGCCGAAGGTCGCCCTTGGGGCGGCGTGGGTGCGCTGCTCGAGCCGGGGGCATACAGCCGACCGATTTCGGACATGATGGTGGCCAGCGCCGTGGTACGCCCACATTCGCGCCGACCCGTAATCATCAAATGCGCGTTCTCGGCGAAATTCAAGTACACCGGCTGCAGGTCCAATTCGGATATCGCCCAGGCGATTCCGCCCGCGCCGACCCCTTGACGGATGTCTCGTGCGGCCAGTTCGCGCACTTGCTCCACGCCGAACCGCGCCGGCAGGCGGCGTACCGGCGGGGCCTGACCGCTGGTGAGGCGGCTCACCGCCGCGACCACGCTGTCGGACTCGAAGACGTTGTCGGGTGTGCTCGCCAATGCCGGCCGCGCCACCAGTGTGTGCAGGCCCGCCTGCGGGTCGCTGTCGAGTCGGACGTAGTTGACCGCAACCATGCCCCGGCCCGGCTTGACCGGAACGTCCTTGGCGAACCTGGATCTCACCAACTTGGCATCTTCCACCGCGGCCAGGCGCAATTCGACCCGGGAACCAAACCCGCTACGCACCGGCGGCCGTAGTTCCGATTCGCGATCGGCGGTGACCACCACGTGCACGCCGAACGAGGGCCCCTGATTGATGATCTGGTTCACCTGTTCGATCAGCACTTCGTTTTCTTCGGCAAGCGCGCGGTAGTTGTCGATCACCAGGTAGACATCGCCGAACCCGTCGTTGGGCACCGGGCCAGCCTCACCGCTGAACTTGCGGCGCCGGAACACCTCCATCGAGGCGATTCCACATTCGAGGAAGCTGCGCTTGCGCTCGCGGACCAACGCCAGCAGTTCGGCCACCGTCCGGCGCACGCCGTAAGGGTCCGTGGGACCGGCGACCTCACCCACATGGGGCAACTGGGCCACGGTGGTCAACGCGGTGCTGCTGTAGGCCAGGCAGTAGAACTGGACCTGCTCGGGTGTGTGGGTCAACGCCGCCGAGCAGATCAGTGTCTGCAGCGCGGTGGTCTTTCCCGAACCGCCGGCGCCCAGGATCAGCACATTGGCGCCCGGCCCGGAAGTGTCGACCGTCCACGGCGGCTGATCATGCTTGAACGGGCGGTCGATGATCCCGATCGGGAACACCAGATCCTTGGCGGTGCCGTAGTCCTTTTGCCACTGGCGACCCAGGAACCGGTCGACCAGTTCATCGATGGCGACCGGCACGGTTAGCGGCGGCTGCCATAACCGGTACGGCTCGAACTTGATCTTGCGCAACTGATCAATGATCACCGTCCCGACTTTCGGTGTCCTGATCCCTTCCTCGTCCTCGTCGTCCTCTTCGCCCTCGATTTCGAACACCTCGCCATTCGATTGCGCCGCCGCCGGCTCGACCTCGGGGCCGCCCACGCTCACCTCGAGCGGAGTGAACGAGTTCGTAAATAGTTGCGGGCGAACGTAATCGATGCTGTGCACCAACGCTGGCGCCTCCTCGCCGTCGATAGTGACGCCGGGGCGGTAGTAGTCCCGCCACAGGAACTCGGCCTGGAACCGGATGATGTCCTCGAGACTCTTACGGAAATAGCCCAACCCGGCCTGGGCCGGCAGGTTCACCGCATTCGGCACCCCGGCCGCCTGTGCGGCCCCAGCGGTACGCGCTTTCAGTACCAAGCGGTAACCCATGTTCTCCATGAGCTTTTCGGCGCGGCTCTCAATGGTCTGCGAGGCCATCATCAGGTGGATCCAGTAGGCGCGGCCCTGCCGGCCGATCGAGTCGAGGACATCCACCGCGGTGGGCATGATGCGGAACCACTCGTAGAACTCGTCGATGACCACGACGAGCATCGGCAGCGGCGCCATGTCCTGCCCCCGCGCCCGCATTCTGGACCGTACCGAGTTGTACTCCTTGGCGTCGTCGACACCGGCGCTGTCGCATACCGCCTTGCGGCGGGCGATCTCGCCCCACAGCGCGTCTAGGAAGCGCTCCATCAATGCCTGGTCTTCTTCCAGGTCGGTGATGATCCGCGACACGTGCGGCACGCCGGCGAACGGCTTGACGGCCGACCCACCCTTGAGGTCGGCCAGAACGAACTGCAGCTCCTCGGGCGGATGGCCGAGCATCAGCGACTCGATCACCGTTCGCACCAGGGTCGATTTGCCCGAACCCGTTGTACCCGACATGACACCGTGCGGGCCGTCGCCGCCTTCGTCGAGGGACTTCATGTCCAAGAACAGCAACTCGCCGTTGTCGGACCGGTTTCCGAACGGTGCCCGCAACCGCGACCTGCCCATCGTGTCGGTGCGCCTGCCCCACAGCTCGTCGAAGTCGATCGAGCCGGGATCGTCAATCCCGTAGTAGGACAAGATGTCTCGGGCGCCGATGTGGGCGACCCGCTGGCCGATCTCCTCGTACGCCTCGGCGAGCCGCCAGCGCGCCAGCTTCTGCGCGAACTCTTCTGCCTCCGCGATGCTGAGCTGGTCGGTGAGGGCGAAGAACCATGCCTTGTCGTCGATGACCATCCAGGTGTCGCGGTCACGAGGCAGCGCCTCGATCACGCCCAACTTGTCGAATTTCAGCACCCGCTCCGGAACGTCTGTCCACATCGCAGCGCCGGTCAAGTCGAAGAACGTCACCCCGTCGACGCCCTCGGCACTGATGACATACTCCCACTGAGGATCTGCGACGTCGGCGATGATCACGTGGTGAGGGGTAGGCGTCTGCGCGGACGAACTGGCATGCCGCGGCGTGAATGAACCACGGCCGGCGAACAATTCGGCTTGCTCCGCGGCGAATTCACGCACCGAGCTGTAGACCATCCGCGCGTTACCCGCCGCGTCCTGACGCCGAGGATCGCCGAAGTGCGGAAGCCACTTCACCCAGTCCCATTGCTCCAAATCGGAACTAACAACGATCATTTGCACGTGGTCGGGCCCGTGGGAGAACGCCAGCTGGCAGATGATCGCCCGCATCAACCCCAGTACCTGCTCGCGCTCGCCGACCAGCGCATACCAGGGTTCCACCAGAAGGGAAACCATCTTGGGCAGGTTGTAGACGACGCTTTGGTAGCGCCCGAATTCCTGCAGTGCCTTGCCGGTCACCGGCTCCAGTTCGATGTCGGTCGGCATGTTCTGCGGCTCGCCCCAGGTCACCTCGGGACGGGTCATGCCTACGCCGACTCGCACCACGCCGAAGTTGAGGTCCTTGCCGTCGGGCTTGCGCTCCCACATCCGCTGCGATCCGACGGCAGCCGCCAGCGTGGTGGGTGCCGGGTGAAACCAGCGGTAGTTGGCGTCCATGCTGTCCGCCGACTCCTGGGCCGTCTCGCGCAGCATGTCCAGCATCAACATGAACTGAGCGCGCATCGCGTCCAATTTCGGCCGGCTCATCTGCTGCTGGCCGCCGAACCGGCCGCCGAACATCATCATCGCCATCCCGCCAACCATGAAGATCGGGAAAATCGCGCCGGCGCCCATGAATAGGTGTGAACCGCTGGCGAAGACCATGCCCACCATGCCGATCAACAGGCCGATCACCAGGACGCCCACCACCACGATCCACCAGGGCTTGCCCTCCGGTGGCGGAATGCTCAACGGCGTGGGCAGGACGATGTTCTCCGGCTTAATTACCGGGGCCTTCTCCGGTGTCGGCCGCGCAAACCCACGTTTCACTTCGGTACCACCAACTCTGCAGGGGTCATGTCCATCGGTAGGGTGTCGTGCTCTACTAACGCATCCGCTCGTGACAGCGTCGGGCCTTGTGGCAATAGCCGCAGCGCCACCCACGGCGCCAGGCTGGGCGCCAGGTTCAAACCCAATGCCTCGCGCGCTTCCTTGGTGTCGTCAACTCCGAACCGCGCGCCCGCCTCCGTCAGCCACCACAGCGATTCCGTCGTTTGGGCGGCCGGATTGTTGCCGGTGACGGCGACGAAGTTCGCATAGTCGGGGCCGAAATAGACCTGGTCCGCTTCGCGGCCACTCGTGTCGGACTTCACCAGGGTCACCACCTTGTTCACGTCGGTGGCCCTGACCGGGATGGTGGGCCCGGTCACCACTTGGACCCGGGACCGGTTCTCGCCTGCCGTCCGCTCCCACCACCAGCACGTCGCCGGATTTTCGCGAAGGTCGACTACCTCCAACGGGTTGTCCGGGTAGGCCGACAGATCCATCCTGTTGACCACCGGCATTTTCGCCAACGCGGACGGTTCGACGGTCACCGGCTTGGTATTCCCCGGGCCACCCGCATTCTGCAGGATCTGTGCGACCAACGGCGGAAGCGTCTGCACGCCGTCGGTCAAAACCAGGGAATACTGTTGCGGCCCGCTGATCTGGGGTGTGACAAGCACGGTCCCGACGGGACCGGGAGCGCCGGCAAACGTCGCCGCGGCGCCCGCGTTCGGTATTTCGGGGACCACTAACTCCGGCCCCACCGGCAACGCGTCGTACAGTGCATGACTCATCGGTTTTGCCTGACTGACTTGCTCCGGGGTCAACCCCAATGGCAACAACACCGACCGGTCGGTTGCGTCGATCTTTGACCGACGTCCCTCGCGGATGACCCACGCGTCGCCGCCGTAGCTCAACACCACCGCGTCCGACCCGCTCAATACCCGTCGGTGACTCGTGAGGTCCGGGGCGCCGTCTATCACCGTCACCGTCACCCCTCCGGGCGCGCTGACGCCAGTTGAGGTGGCGACCGTGTCACACACCAGCCAGGACGACGCCGGTGGACTCTTTGGCGCAAAAGTCGACGGCGCACCCGGGATACCCACCAGCGGCCCGTGCGGCATGCCGGCGATCTGGCTGGACTTGACCAGGTGCGGGTTATCGGGCCGCCCGGTGATCAGCCGAGCCGATGCCAAATTCAACGCCGGATACAACCTGTCACCCACGCGCACGTACAGCGCGCCGGAGTCACGGTCGGCGATGATCGGCGACTCATTGATCTGACCGGACGGGCTGATGAACGACCACAGCAACGCCCCCAGGCAGATCACCAGGGCCGCGGAGATAGATGCCACCACCGCTAGCGTCTGGCGACGGCCCGGTTCGATCTCCATGCGCACCCGCCAGCGTGTCAACGCCATCGCGGTGCGTCGCGCAAGGAATTGATAACCGGTTACCTGGGTCCGCGTCGACAACCCAAGGCCATACCCCGACCCCCGCTGCCCGCGGCGCTCTTCAGCCACGTTTGATCATCCTCCGGCCCCGACAAAATGCCTGAATATCGCGTATCACCGCGTCTTCACATCGCTAACCGTAAGGTACCCGCGCAGGCCGCGCCACGCGGCACAATAGGCGATCAGCCGTGTTCACCATTCCGTCGCCTTCCGGTCGACAAAGTCGCGAATCGCGCCAAACGCGGCCCGCGGCACTGACCTGCCACTTTGTCCAATCCCCCACGGATACCTCGTGTTCCCATAGGCATGGTAACGATCAATGACCAAATCGGCTTGTCGAGTCGTGAATTCCGGTGTTCCCTCCGCCGATCCGCTTGGTGATGGCGCGCCACAGCTAACGGATCACGCCACGCGACGGCCCGGCGGATCCCCGCCACAGCGTGCAAGATGGCGGCATGACTGAGCTGGCGCCCTCGCTGGTCGAACTTGCCAAGCGATTCGGCATCGCTACCGGGTACGAGGACTGGACCGGCCGGCATGTACTCGTCTCGGAAGCCACGCTGGTCGCGGTGCTCGCCGCCCTCGGCGTCTCGGCGAGCAACGAGCGGGAGCGCAACGCGGCCCTGACCGCGCATCTGCGGTCGTACTGGGCACGTCGGTTGCCAGCGACCATCGTCGCGCGGGCCGGCGCGCAGGCGCGGTTCTGGGTGCACGTGACCCACGGTTGCCCGGCCGAAGTGTGGTTGCAGCTGGAGGACGGCACGGTGCGGGGCGGGGTACGACAGGTCGACAACTTCACCCCGCCGTTCGATCTTGACGGACGCTGGATCGGCGAAGCCAGCTTCGTGCTGCCCGGCGACCTGCCCCTGGGCTACCACCGCGTGCACCTACGTTCTAGTGATCTTGAGGCCAGCACCGCGCTCATCGTGACGCCGGATTGGCTGGGGCTTCCGGAAAGGCTAGGGACCCGCCGTGCGTGGGGCCTGGCCATCCAGCTCTACAGCGTGCGGTCGCAAAAGTCGTGGGGCGTTGGTGATCTCACCGATCTGGCTGATGTGGCACTGTGGTCGGCGACCCGGCATGGCGCGGACTTTGTGCTGGTCAATCCCTTGCATGCGGCGGCGCTGGCTGGGCCGTCACGCCTCATGGAGCCGTCGCCGTACTTGCCGACATCTCGGCGCTTCGTCAACCCCATCTATCTTCGGGTCGAGGCGATTCCCGAACTCGCCGACCTGCCCAAGCGCGCGCGGGTGCGACGATTGGGCGCGGAGGTCCGGCAACGGGCCGGCCAAGTGGACACCATTGACCGTGACGGCGCGTGGGCGGCCAAGCGCGCGGCGCTCAAGCTCCTGCACCGGGTGCCACGGTCGGCGGGCCGCGAGCTCGCATACGCGGCCTTTCGCGCGCGGGAGGGCCGCGCCCTCGATGACTTCGCCACATGGTGCGCGCTGGCCGAGACGTACGGCTCCGACTGGCATCAATGGCCGGAATCGCTGCAGCATCCGGAGGGCCCGGGGGTCGCGAAATTCGTCGACAAGCACGCCGACGCGGTCGATTTCCACCGCTGGCTGCAATGGCAGCTCGACGAGCAACTCGCCGCGGCGCAAGCCCAGGCGGTGCGGGCCGGAATGGCGTTGGGCATCGTGCACGACCTCGCCGTCGGCGTGCATCCCGATGGGGCCGATGCCTGGGCGCTGCAGGACGCCCTGGCCCTGGGAGTGAGCGCGGGCGCGCCGCCGGACGAGTTCAATCAACTCGGCCAGGACTGGTCGCAGCCGCCGTGGCGGCCCGACCGGCTCGGCGAGCTGGAGTATCGCCCCTTCCGCGCACTGATCCAGGCTGTGCTGCGGCATGCGGGTGGGGTGCGCATCGACCACATCATCGGACTGTTCCGGCTGTGGTGGATCCCCCACGGCGCCGCGCCGACCCAAGGCACCTATGTGCGCTACGACCATGAAGCGATGATCGGCATCGTCGCCCTGGAAGCACACCGGGCCGGGGCGGTCGTGGTCGGCGAAGATCTCGGCACGGTCGAACCATGGGTCAGGGACTACTTACTATTGCGCGGCCTGCTCGGCACGTCGATTCTTTGGTTCGAGCTGGATCGCGACGGCCACGGTGGTCCCCTGCCGGCCGAGCGCTGGCGGGAGTACTGCCTGTCGTCGGTTACGACCCACGACCTGCCGCCGACGGTCGGCTACCTGGCTGGCGATCACGTCCGACTCCGCGAGTCGCTGGGGTTGTTGACCAGGCCCGTCGAGGCGGAACTCGCATCCGGTCGGACCCAGCAGGCGGCCTGGATGGCCGAGTTGCGCCGGGTGGGGCTACTGCAGGACGGTGCCGAAGCCGACCCAGAACAGATCGTCGTGGCCCTCTACCGGTACCTGGGCCGAACGCCGTCTCGGCTGTTGGGGGTGGCCCTGACCGACGCGATTGGTGATCGCCGCGCACAGAACCAGCCGGGCACCACCGACGAGTACCCCAACTGGCGGGTTCCGCTGACCGGGCCCGACGGCCGGCCGGTGATGCTCGAGGACGTGTTCACCAGTCGCAGGGCGGCCACCCTGGCCGAGGCGGTGCGCGCCCAGATAGAGCGGGCAGGTCGCTCGTGAGCCTTTCAGTGACCGACCGAGCCGCCCTCAGCGACTTGGTACACCGGTATGCAGTCTACGTCGACAATCGTCAATTCGATTCTGTTGCAGCGCTTTTCACTGCGAAAGCCCAGCTAACGGTGCCTGATCCGCCGGCGGCGCTCGAACCGGTCGTTTCACATCGGGGCCGGCAAGCCATCGCCAGCGCGGTCGGCGCCGTTGGCCAGGCCGTGCGTACCGAGCACGCGATCGTCGGTGAGGTCTACGACGCGGGCCCACAGCCAACCAGCGCGCGGGGGCGCGTCGCATGCATCGCGCACCATTGGATTCAGCGCGCGGATGAGGTGGTCGATGCGGTTTGGCACCTGCGCTACGACGACGGGTACGAGTTGACCGACACCGGCTGGCGGATCAGCTGCCGGGCGTTGACCATCAATGCGATTGAGATCCTGCCGGTGCACCGGTTGCGACCAGGCGACGCCGACTAAGCGCGTCCGGGCGGTGTTCTACTCGATGGGCCTCGGGGCCACATCACGGGCCGGTCCAGGTGGAATCCAATTGTTCGGCGACGTCGATGACCTGCGCGGCTTGGGATTGGGGCGAATCGATTTCGTCGGCGACGTACTGGGCGATGAATCGCCGGATCTCGCCGTCAACCCCGGCAAGGATGCGTAACACCTCGCCGCGGATGGATGTGGACGACACATTGACGGTGATATCGGAAGGCCGCGGTTTCGCGACGTCGACGATCAACAGCAACGGCTCGGCGGCACGTGCCGTCGCGCGCAACGCTATGTCGCCGGCAACCACGAAACGCTGTTTGTCGAGGCGAAGGTCGAGAAGCAGGTCAATCGACAGCGGAATGTGAATCACAAACGTGATGAGGTCCCCCAGCTTTCGCGTGACCCGAGGCTCTTTGATCTTGACATTCGCGCTGACCTTGGCGATCCCGCCCGGACCCTGCGCGATCGGTTCCATTGCGAACTCGCTGCCCGCAATAGCGGCGAATGCGGCGGCGACACGGTCCGGGGTGACGGCGACTTCGAAGAATCTCCGGCCGAAGTCTTCGTAGGTGAGGTAGTCGTGATGTTGCATAGGCTTATACCGTCTCACGTAACCCGGCATAACGGCCGCTGATCCGCTCGCGTCGCGGGAATTTCGCGCCAGATACGGCCCAGATACGGCCGGGGAGCCGGGCGGCCAACGGGCGCGGTAACCCGGGCAGTGCGCTCTGCCGCAACTGAGTCGGGTTGTGAACCACACCACAAGCGGCCTCTTCGATTCGGTGTGTCGGGCGGCGGCCTGCCAGGCTTGGAGCATTGGAGGTGTTTGGAGTCTCATGTGCGCCCACGAAATTCCTGAGCAGCGCTCGGCCGTACCACGGATCGAGGGCCTGCTCACCTGGCTCGGCGGCGGACACTGGCGCGAGCTCAGTGAACGTCACGAGCGGTCGACGCACGCGGTAGCCGGCGCGGTTGTCGTGCTGGGGGCCCTGCTGGCCTGGCTGGTCGCCAGCCTGGCCGTGGGCGAGTCGGCGCGCGTGCCAATATGGGGCGTCGTCGCGCTGACTCTGGTCTTCGGTCTGCTGGTGGGCGCGGTGACTCGTGGCGTCGCCAGCGGCCCCGCCCGGGGTCGGCCCGGTATTGCGGGACGCGCGGCGGTCGCCGTTGCCATCGGCGTCGTCGTCGGCGAGCTGGCGGCGCTCGTCATGTTTTCCGGCTCGATCGATCACCGTCTCGACGAGCGAGCCCTGCGCAACGCCGATTCGGCGCCGGCCGTCGCGCAAGCGTCGGCCGCGCTCGTTGCAACGCGCGAGGTGCGCGTTGCGCTCGACAACGCGGTCGAACACGCTCGCGGGCATCTGGACAACGCCCTGGTTGTCGCACGCTGCGAATACCATCCCACGCCAGCCTGCCCGCAGACCCGGATCACCGGTGTTGCCGGTCAAGGGCCCGAAACACGAACGGCAAATCAGCTTCTCGGCGATGCGCAGCGTGAGCTGGACAACGCTTTAGCGGCTCGTGAGCGCCAAGCACCCGACCTGGATGCCAAGCTTGCGCGCGACGAGCAGGCACTTGCCGAGGCACGCCACGCCGTGGTTGCGGATGCGGGCCGGGGCCTGGGCGCGCGCTGGGTCGCGATGAACGACCTGACCTGGGCCAGCGCCGGCGCCCTGGTCCTGCGGGCGCTGACCGTCGCGTTTTTCGTGCTGTTGTACCTGCTGCCGCTGATTCTGCGGCTATGGCGCGGTGAGACGACTCACGATCGCCACGCGGCCGCACGTGCACAGCGCGAGCGCGCCGAGCTCGAGGCCGACACCGCGATCGCGATCAAGCGGGCCGAGGTGCGCCGCGCCGCCGAAATCATGTGGGCCGAACATCAACTCACCCAGACCCGCCTTGCCATTGAGGCCCAGGCCGAGATCGACCGCGAGCAGCAACGCCGTCGAGTCGTCGAAGCGCTCGAGGCACCTGTGCGCGCTTCGGCGGAGCGTACCTTCGAGCCAGTGGAGGAAGACATGTACCTGCCGATTGCAGCCGAAGCGGAGGCTGCCAGCCGAGCAGTAGCCCAATTGCCTGCTGGGGCACCGGATCCCCGCCCCGATACCCCGGAGAACCTGCCGGCACAGGCCGAGCCGGGCGGCGCCGTTCAACCCCGTGAGGAGCGCGGCACCCCGCTGATCCCGTTGATTCCGGATGCCACCAAGGCAGCGGCCCGCTGGATTCGCCCGTTGGTGCCGCCGTTCGTCGCGCGGGTCATCGACAACACCACTCAGCCGCTGCGCACCGCGCGTCAGGTGTTCGAAGAGGTCGAGGAGATCGCGTTTTCGTTCAAGCGCACGCGCAAGGTGACGGTCAATTCGGAGAGCTCCGACGCCAGCGAGCAACCGCCAGCCATATCCCCGGCTGCTGACGCGGCTGCCACCAAGCGGATCGAGTCGTCACGCGAGGACCCTCAGGAAGGCGACACGGGAAACCACCACCAATTAGACGGCAACTCTGGGCATCCGTCCCTGGATCGGGTACCTCCGAAAGACCTGGCGGGCCTGTCGGTTGGATCGACCGACCGCGACGGCCGGCCGGAGCTGATGAAGCGGGACGGACCGCGTGAGCTGCGGTCGCCCGAGGGTCCGCGGCAACTGCCGCCGGGAAAATAACGCTTGCTCCCTATGGCTGAAACTCGGTGAGTCGTCCACCCGGCCGGAGCGTATTATCCTGCCGACGGGAAAAGGCGGTCGCAGCCAGTTTGAGGTCATGGCCCTGACCGACCTTTCGTGGAGCTGGGTCGGGAACAACACAAGGATCGCGTGGAGTTTGTGACGGCGACAATGGCAGGGCACAATCTCGCGGTGGCAACCGGAAGACCGCTCGAGGCGCCGGCGGCCCGATGAAGGTCAGCCTGTTTCTCGCGGACGCAGCCCAAGCCGACGCGCAATCGGGGAAGGTCCATGCTCTCGGGCTGGGGTGGCGGCAGTGCCAAACACCCACCCCCCCTTTCGCTTTGGTGCTATTCCTCGATATCGACTGGGATGAGACCAACGAACAGCACAAGTTGACATGCCAATTGCTGACCACCGATGGCGATCCGGTGATCGTGACCGGGCCACAAGGGCCGCAGCGACTCCTCTTCGAAGCCGCCGCCGAGGCGGGCCGTCTCCCCGGGGCAATACACGGCACCTCGGTACGAATGCCACTCACCCTCAACATTCCGGCCGGAATCCCCTTGGAACCTGGAATCTACGAATGGCGGGTGGAGGTAGAGGGTTTCGAGCAGGCCACCGCAGTCGAGGCCTTTGTCGTGGTCGGCCCTAGCCACCCGATTTCGCTGGCCGGGTAGAGCACCACGATGTTGTGGAAACAGTTTAGCGCCTGCGTCTTTGACGGGGCCGTCCGCACAATGCTCAGCGCAGCAACCACATTCACCGTGCTGGTCCGCCGATGAACACCGCCAATCGCGTTACCGTTGACGCCACCCCGTATGTCTGGCCGTTCGACGGCGATATTCCACTCGACAGAACGGCGCTGATCAACATCGACTGGCAGGTCGACTTCGTGGGCGAGGGCGGCTACGTCGACACCATGGGCTACGACCTGTCGTTGACCCGTGCGCCGTTGGGTCCAGCGCAAAAGGTGCTGCAGGCCGCGCGCGAGGTGGGGCTGTTCATCGTGCACACGCGAGAGGGCCACCGCCCCGACCTCAGCGACCTGCCGCCCAACAAGAGGTGGCGATCGGCACGGATCGGCGCGGAGATCGGCTCGCTGGGACCATGCGGACGCATCCTCGTTCGCGGCGAACCTGGGTGGGAAATCGTTCCGGAAATGGCACCGCTGCCGGGCGAATCCGTGGTCGACAAGCCGGGCAAGGGTGGCTTCTACGCGACCGACCTCGACCTGATCCTGAAGGCCAACGAGATCACCCACCTGATCTTCACCGGGATCACCACCGACGTGTGCGTCCACACCACGCTCCGCGAGGCCAACGACCGCGGGTACGAATGCCTTCTGGTATCCGATTGCTCCGGTGCCACTGACTACACGAACTATCTGGCCGCACTGAAGATGATCACCATGCAGGGCGGCGTCTTTGGCGCCCACGCCATCAGCGCCGCGGTCCTGGATGCGTTGGACAGGTTGCAGGCACGCTGAGATCCTCCGGCGGTGCCGGCCGGCGAACGGCGCCGCTATCGGACTGCCAACTCAAGACGTTCGAGGCGACACACCAGGATGCTGGGCAACCACTGCCCGACGTTGGCCGCCTCGATCACTGAGGTGCGATCGAGCAGCATGGGCAATTCGATCGGGGCCTCCAAGCGCGCCAGCGCCGCGTCGACAAAGAAGTGCGCCCCATGACCAAAACTCATGTGGCCCTTGGCTTCGGCGCGGTCGAGGCAGAACTCGCCGGGCGCCTCGAAATGGGCGGGATCGCGGTTGGCGGCGCCCCATATAAGCAGCGGGTGTGAGTCAGCCGGCAGATCGACGCCACCCAAGGTGGTGTCGTTCGCCACGTGCCGGTAGTGCCGCCGGAACGGCGCCTCGTAGCCCAGGGTCTCCTCGATGAATGCTCCGAGCAGCTTGGGTTCTCGTAGCGAAGCCGAATGCCAACTGGTCCAACGATTTGTTGCGCCCGCATTCACCGAGCAGGGCTTGGCCGTTTACTCGTCGCCGAATGCGTCATATAGCTCGGGCAAGAATCCGGCCAGGTGATTCATCTCCTGCGCGCAATGCACCAGCAGATTGCGAGCCGTGGCTTCCGAGACGCCAAGGACCTTCGTCGCGATGGGACGCACCGCCTTGGACGCGACGCCAGGGGCGTTGCGCACCGCGATGTGCGGCCCGCCCATCCAGAAACGTGACCGCATCTCTGTTCCACCTGTTATGGAACGGACCTGATGGACGAACCAGCCCGCGTCGACCGGGACATCACCGGAGCCTAACCGCGCACAGATCGACACCGCTTCGTCGCTGTCGGCAGGCAGGCCCATGGTCGTCGGCGAGACGAATTGGATTGCGGCGCGCAGCTTTGTCGATCCGATGTACTCGTTGATCATCGAGCAGCGGCCGATGTAACGCTCGGCGCCCCGGCGACCCGCATCACCGCCGTCTTTCCAAGCGGCGGACAGGTGGGCTCGCGGGTGCCACAGCTTGTAACGGCGGGTATCGCTGCCGTGCCAGCCGAACCACCATGACCACATCCGGGGGGTGACCCCGGGCATGTCGGTGCGCACGGATACTTGCATGCTGCCGTCGTCGAGAACCCCGTAGCCGTTCTCCGTCGGCTGGTACCCGTCATCGGCGATGCTCGTGACGTCCTCGAATGCCAACAATGCCATCCCGCCCTGCGGACCATGGTGCAAGGCCTCGACGACATGCTGTGGGAGCGGGGCCATCTCGGGCCTGAAGAACTTGCCGAACGGCGTATTCGCATCGTGGTTGCGGTAGCCGAGGTAGAGCTCGCTGGCCATCAGATTCGCCCCATCCAACTGTTGAAGAGGCCGTCAGGGTCATATTGGGCGCGTACCCGGTCCAGCCTGGCCATGGCTTCGTCGGTGGCGAACCGGGCCGGACGGGCGCCGAGGTTCTCGTCGGCAAGTTGGATGCCGGTGGCCAGGTGGGACATGGCGGCCATGTTGGATCGCGCCCAGTCGCCGTACTTGTCGTCGTCGCCGGCGTCCTGCCACGAACCATAGAGCGCCAGGTAGATCTCGTCTTCGATGCTGTAGGCCATGTCTTGGCGGGTCGGCGACGGTCCCCAATTCAGCCATAGGAAGTGCGACGGGTGCGGCGGCATCGTGTCGAGGATCGTCCGGATGCCCGGCAGCAGCGCCTCAGCCGATGCCGATGTCCACATGTTGTCCGCCGTGTAGCGGTGGTCACTGCGGTAGTGAGTCATCACGACCTCATACCAGGCGGGCAAATCGGTTGGCATGTAGGGGTTCTTGACGATCGCCCGGTCGACGACCGGGCACGTGTCGAAGATGGCCAGGGCTTCTTGGGCTTCCTTTTCGGTGTCGGCGAACGCCGGCGACGCGCACACGATGGCCGGGATGTCGAGGCCCATCTCCGGGACGCTGCGGGTCGCCAGCATCTGCATCTCGACGCGACGGTCCACCTCGGCGCTGACGCTGCGGGCCCAGGTGTAGACCTCGTCGGCCAGCTCGAATGGGTAGACGTACACGCTGGTGCCACAGACGGCCGGGCGCGGATACAGCGTCAGGTAAAAGGCGGTGACCACGCCGAAAAAGCCCGGGCCGGCGCCGCGCGCCGCCCAATACAGGTCGGCGTGATTGTCTGCATCGCAATGGATCTGCTCACCGTCGGCGGTGATGACGTCCAGGCCGACGACACTCTCGCATGCCGGGCCAAGGACCCGGCTGTTCCAGCCATACCCGCCCTGTAGCAGATAGCCGCCGACACACACACCTTTGCAGTGGCCGCCTGGGAAGAATAGGCCCTGCGCCTCCAGGTCGGCCATGAGCAGGCTACCGCCCTTGCCCGGACCGACGACCGCGAGGCGCTTGCCGGCGTCGATGGTGACGTGATCGAGTCGGCTCACGTCGAGTAGCATGGCGCCGTCGCGGAGATGGCTGGCCGCGAAGCTGTGTCCACCCGAGACGATGCTGACCCGATGGCCGTTGGCCTTGGCATAGCGGATGCCCGCGATGATGTCGTGGGCATCGAGGGCCTGCACAATCACCTCGGGGTAGCGCTCGGGCACTCGTTGATGCCAAACAGTTCCCCGGCGTGCGGCTTCGTACCCGTCGTCGCCGCGGAAGTAGTGCCGCCCGGCCGGTAGCGCGCCCATCGAGGTCTCCTTCGATCCGTATTGCGGTTCCTAGGAATCCATAATGCGGTCCACTATAGTGGAGGAGTGGCGCGCACGGAACGAAATTCGCCGGCCAATCGCGACGAGGGCATCCAGGTGCTGCGCCGCGCCGCCGCCGCGCTCGACGAGATTGCCGCCGAACCGGGACAATTGCGCCTCGTCGACCTCGGCGAGCGGTTGGGGCTCGCCAAGTCGACCACTCGCCGCTTGCTGGTCGGCCTGGTCGAAGTCGGACTGGCCAGCGTCGACTCGCACGGCCGCTTCTCGCTCGGTGAGCGCCTGCTGGGATTCGGCAGCGCCACTGGAGCGCACATTTCGGCAATATTCCGGCCGACCATCGAGCGGGTGGCGCGCGCCACCGGCGAGACAGTCGACCTGTCGATCCTGCGTGGCCAGCGCATGTTGTTCATCGACCAGATCGAATCGTCGCACCGACTCCGGGCGGTCTCGGCCGTCGGGGTCCGGTTCCCGTTGGCCGGGACCGCCAACGGGAAAGCAGCCCTGGCAGCTCTTGACGACGCCTCCGCCGAGGCCGCGCTGTCCCGATTCGCCCCGAAGGTCGCCGCTGGGCTGCGCCGCGAAATCGGCGAGATCCGGCGTACCGGAATCGCATTCGACCGCGACGAACACACGGCAGGGATCTCGGCCGCCGCCATCGCGCGGCGGGCCGCCGGCGATAGCGTGGTCGCCATCTCGGTGCCGACACCCACCGAGCGATTTTCGGAAAAGCAGCAGCGCATCGTCTCAGCATTGCGCGCCGCCGCGGACTCACCAGCCTGGACGCGCTGAGCGTGTAGCGCCGGTGCCACCAAAACCGCCTTCAGGTATTCCGCCGTTGTGGCCGGCAGCCCGCTGCCCTGGTGGCCCGGGTTCATGCGGGCCGGGCGTAACGAGGCACGTCGCGCGCCGGCTGCCCAATCAGCTTGCGAGCGCTAGCACCTCGTCGAAACCCGCGACGAGGGCGTCATAGAAAACATCGAAGTCGGGTATGGCGGCGGTGTCGACGTCTATGCCCAGAGCGCAGGTGTCGACGTAGGTCAGCAGTGTGACGTTGACGGCCGATCCGATCGTCGGGCCGAACGCGTACTGCTCGGTGACCGCGGCGCCGCCCAGGAAAACTGGCACCGGCACACCCGGCACGTCGCTGGCGACGAAATCGACGTGGCGCAGGACCGAACCGATGTACCACCGCGGCATCAAGTTGAGGACGCCGGCGATCAATTGTGTGTAGGGCAGCGACTTTTCATCGCGCACCGCGCGGGTGCGCCGATGTATCACCGCGATTCGTGCTGCCGGGTCGGCCTCTCCCACGGGCACGTCGAACCGCATCAGCGTGATCCGGTTTCCGCCCATTTCATCGGCCTTTGTCCGCAGGTTGATCGGCATCGTCAAGTGCAGGTCGCCGACCGCGACGCCGTGTTTCTCGTGGTAAAGACGCAACCCACCCGCGATCCCGGCGACAAACGCATCGTTGAGCGCCCCACCACAGCGGTGCGCCGCCTCGCGCAGTTGCGGCATTGGTACCCGGTGCACTCCGAGTCGCCGGATCAGGCCGCGGTCCCTTGCCATCGGCGACCCGGTCCGGCTGATCGGTCGGACCGTCCGGTAGATCGACGTCGCGGTGGCCATTGCCGTACCCGCGGCGGCAAGGGGTCGTCGGACGCTGTCGTACATCACCCGTGGGGCCCACTTCACCGCGCCGGTCAAGGCGTTTCCCAGCAGGCCGGTCCCGTAGCGCCAGGTGGCACGGTACCCGCGCAGCGGCGATGCCCTGGACACCTCGGGCTTTGCGGGTAGCGGCTCACGCTGACGGTAGTCTTCGGAGAGGTCGAACAGGTGCATCGCGATCTGGATGCCGCCGACGCCGTCCGTAAGGGCATGGTGGAACTTGCAGATCACGGCCGCGCCGCCATTTTCCAGGCCGTCGATCAGTGTCGTCTCCCACAGCGCCCTGGCCCGGTCGAAATCCTGCATCTGGGCCACCCGGGCCATCTCAAGCACGTCGTCGAGAGTCCCGGCCCCTGGAGTGGCCGTTCGCCGCAAGTGGTAGCCGAGGTCGAAATCCGGGTCATACTCCCACCGGGGCGGGGCCGGCGGCGGCGATGGCACCACGCGCTGCCGAAACATTGGCAGCTTGCGGCTCAACAAGTCGAATCGCGCTCGCACTGCGTCCCACTCCGGGGATCGATCCAGCAGCACGACAGTTACCACGGTCGATCGCAGGCGCGGATCGCTTTCCATCGCCCAGGTAAACGCGTCGCTGTTGCGCATGAATTCGCTCATGATGGTTTCGAGCAAAAACTTACGGGTGGCGACCGCCAACGTCACGAGGTTGTTGGCAGACAATGACTTTGGTCCCTACAAGTCGGGCCATTCGTCTGTCAGTCGGCGCCCGGTCACTTGCCGAGGACGCGACGGGTGTAGTCGTTGAGAAAAACGCGATCGGGATCGAGACGGTCGCGGACGGCGGCAAACCGGTCCCATTGCGGATAGCGCTCGCGGAGCGTGGCGGCGGTCTGGTAGTGGCGCTTGCCCCAATGTGGCCGGCCCGCGTAGTCGTCCATGATCTCCTCGACGGCGCGGAAGTAGGTTTCGAACTCCATGCCGACGTATTGGTGCACGGCGATGTAGCAGGTATCGCGGCCGTGGGCGGTCGACAAGAACGCGTCGTCGGGGGCGCCGAAGCGGACCTCGAGCGGGAACATGATCGGCAAACCACGACGGCGAACGAGGTCGATGACGCGCTGGGTGGCCTCGCGCGCATGCTCGCGGGGAATCGCGTACTCCATCTCGGTGAATTTGACGTTGCGCGCGCTCGCGTAGACCTTCCAGCCACGGTCCTGAACGGCCGCCTCCGACATCAGACTTGTCATGAGGCGGTTCAGTCTCGGTGCCGTACCCGGGAATTGCCGCCCGGCGCGGCAGATCATGCTCAGCCCGGCGTTTTCGAAGTTTTCGTTGATCCGGCGTTTCCAGGCGGGCCTGGGCTGCGGCTCCTCGTCGCTGCGGCGCGTGCTTCGCGTCAACGCCGTGTCCCCGTAAGGAAACACGAAGAACTCAAAGTGGTCGTTGCCGTCCACGTGCTCGTCGAGCCGCTCGAGCGTCTCGGCCAGCGGCCGGCGCTCGTCCTTGCGATGCAACGTGAACAGCGGCACTACCCTGAGGGTGACCTGTGAGATCACTCCCAGGGCACCGATCGACACCCGCGCCGCCAGGTAGTCGTCACCCTCCGACAGGCTGAGAATGTCGCCGCCGGCGGTGATTAGCCGCAGCGAGACGATCTGCGCCGACACGTTGGTAAAGCGGGCCCCCGTCCCGTGCGTCGCGGTCGCGGTGGCGCCGGTGATCGATTGCCTATCGATGTCGCCCTGGTTCTCCAGCGCGAGCCCCCGCTCGGCCAGCTGGGCAAACAGCGTGTGCAGTTTGGCGCCACCCTCGACCGTCGCCAGACCGCTCGCCGGGTCCGCGTCGATGATCCGCTGCAGGCCGGTCATGTCGATCATCACCCCGTCGGTGCAGGCACAGTCGGTGAACGAGTGCCCGCTGCCCACCGCACGCACCCGCTCGCCGCGTTTTGCGGACCGCGCGACGACTTCTGCCAGCTCGGCCTCGGAGGTGGGCCGCGCGATCGTCGATGGTGCGCAGACCTGCTCGCCGGGCCAGTTGCGCCACACGGGGCTCATCGGGCAAGCTCCCGCACCACGGATTCGGCGACGGTGGCGGCGTGCATCACGGTCTGGTAGCAAAGGTTCTCGGGCGTATCGGACAACTGGTGGTAGTTCGCCACCGACTTGTGGCGGTTGATCGACACGAAGCACGCGGTCGGGTAGCCAGCGCGGCTCATAAGCACGGCGTCTGTGCTGTTGCGCGACCGGATGCCCCGCCGCACAGGCGCATCGGCGCGCTCTGCGGCCCTGATCACCAGATCGCGAAACGGCCGATAGAAGTAGTCCTCCATGACCGTGGTGCCCTCTCCCTCCAACATGATCAGCTCGGGTGAGCCGATGGTGTCAAAGTTCAAAAAGTAGGTGCGCTCGGGGTCGAGCTCGGGTTTGTGGCGCGCCATGAACCCGTAGATCCCGCCCTGCAGCGTTTCCTCGGCGCCGAGGGACACGAGGAGCACGCGCACGCCCTTCACCGGCCGCTCGCGCAGCCGTTCGGCGAGCGCGACGAGCAGGGCGACGGCAGAGAGATTGTCGTTGGCGCCGGGAACGACGGGGCTGTGAGCGATGTCGGCGAACGCGCCGGCGGAAAGAGCGCTACCCACGGTTCCCGCGATCATCATCGCGCGGCTGCCGCGTAGGGCGCCGATGCCGGCGAGCGTGGGCGCGAGGATGGGCCCCCACCAGTTCGGCAACTGGGTGTCGATGCGCTCGACAATCCCGGGGAAGCGCTGAACAAAGAATTCCTCGATATGAGCCTCGAAGAACTTGCCGCTGTGCGCCGCGTCGTGGTGAGCGCATGCCACGACGGTGAGATCACCCGCCAGATCGCCGGTCTCGGCCACCACATTCCAGGTCGTGCGGGGCTTTTCCGTTGTCTTGCGCGCGAAGCGAGGCCCGTTCGAGCAGTCGTCGGCGATCGCAAGTCCGGCGGCCACCCCTGCCAACGCGGCGGGGACGCGCAGCCGCCGGCTGACCAGGCCCGCGATGCCGGCCGCCACCCCGATCGCCGACAGCTTGAAGTGCAGCTGCGGGTAGCCGTCGAGGTACTGCTCCTCCTCGATGCGTGCATTCTGCGCGCCCGCCGTGCGCAGGCGTTCAACGATCCAGGCGGCCGCCTTCTGCTCCCCGGGCTCGCCGGCTGCGCGCTCGATGGGCGCGAGCGTCTCGACGACCTCTCGCATCGTGGCCAGTTCGGTCGGCAGTGCAGTGATCGCCGTCATCGGCAGCTCCTTTTTACGCGTAGTTCCGGCATCACAGAAATGTGCGCCCCTCACCCCGGTACGTGGGCACGCTGTCAACGATCTGAGCGCCGCGGACCAGATACAGGCGGTCGAACCGCTCACACAATTCGCCGGCCTTGGTGTGGCGGAAGTAGATCTTGTCACCGATCTTCAGTCCCCGGGCCGCGGGACCCGTCAGTGGCGTCTGGACCTCACCGGTGCCCTCCATCGGGTCGAGCTTCAGCCCAGCCGGCAGATAGGGAGTGGGCATACGGTCCTTCGCGCCGACTCCGCTGGCCAGATAGCCGCCCCCAAGCGCGGTCACCGTCTTCGGGCCGGGCCGGCGACACACCGGCAGCGCGAACATCGCCGCCGGCTGCAAGGTGAACGTCGAATACGAGTCGAACAGGGTCGGCGCGTAGAAGCCCGAGCCGGCGGTTGCCTCGGTGATCGCCGGCTCCTGGGCGACCAGCTGCAAGTCGCCGGTGCCGCCGGCGTTGACGATCTTCAGGTCGGCGACGTGGCGCACGAGCTCGACGGCGCGGGCGCGGCGTTCGCGCAACTCCGCGATCGATTGGCGCTGCATCCACCCGACCACCGCGTTTTGCACGCGCTTACCGGGGACCTTGTCGCCAAAGCCCGCGATGTGACCCTCGTACGCCATCAGCGCGACCAGCTTCAGCGCCGGCCGGCGTGCGATCTCGACCGCCAATGCCCGCGCCTGTTCCGGTGTGTGCAGCGGGGACCGCTTGGGCCCGATCTTCACGCGCCCGCCAGCGCGCCAGTAGCCGGCGTCGAGATCCAGACACAGCCGCACCGGATGGCCGGTCGCGCTCTCGATCAGGTCGAGGTGGTCGACGCTGTCGACCATCACGATCGGCGCATCCTCCGGGTTCTCCGCGGTCATTTCGCCCAGCTCGCGTAGGGCCGTGCGGTCCGTCGTGGGGTAGGCGAGCAACAAATTCGTGAAACCGAGCCCGGCCAGCCAGAGCGTCTCGGGCAGGGTGAACGTCATCAGCCCATCGAACCGCTTGTTGGCGTCAAGGATTTCGCGCTGTAACGGCCTGCAGCGCAGGGACTTTGACGCCACCCGGATCGTCTTGTCGCCCGCACGCGTGAGCATCTGTTGGGCGTTGCCCCACATCGCGTCGAGGTCTACGAACGCAAAGGGCCCATCGTGGTCGGCGAACGCCTCCGCGTAGCGCCGCAGCCGGCCCTGCGCGTCCATCCCGGTCGGCCCATCCGGACGTTGTCCGCAACGTGCCATCTCATGCACGCCGTCACCCTACTGAACATGGGTCAACTCTCATAGGCGCTTTGCCGTCTCGGCGCGAGCTGATCCGAAGTGACATCAAATTGTGTGCGGTCTGCCTTCGAAATCGCCCCGAAGTTGTGCAGATTGCCCATTTCGGTTGGCCTACGCGGCGTGTGTGCCGCTTAAGTCCCTGGCGTGCCGTTTTGGCCGAACAGCAATCCGCCGGCGCCACCGGCGCCGCCAGCGGCCCCACCGGTGCCGTTCCCGCCGTTGCCGCCATTGCCGATCAGCAGAGCGTTGCCGCCGTTACCGCCCGGACCGATTCCGCCGGGAGCACCGCCGCCACCGACGCCTCCGTTGCCGAACAGGACCGCACCCCAACCGCCGGAACCGCCCACACCGATCCCACCGGCACCACCGGTCCCGCCCGCGCCACCGTTGCCGAACAGCAAGGCCGCGTTGCCGCCGGCGCCGCCGTTGCCGACGCTGCCCGCTCCACCGGTTCCGCCATTACCGCCGGTGCCGCCATTGCCCCACACGAAACCGCCATTGCCCCCGTTTCCGCCTGCGGCGTACAACGTCCCGCCCACGCTGGTGGCGCCACCGTTGCCACCCATGCCGCCAACACCGAACAGCAGCCCGGCGCGCCCGCCATTGCCGCCGGTACCGCCCACCACCAGCGCATCCTGTGTGCCGGCCCCGATGCCGCCGCCGGCGCCCCCAAGGCCGCCGGTGCCGGCGAGCTGGGAATCGCCTCCGGCTCCGCCGAAGCCGCCGGAGCCCGCGAAGCCCGCGGTGGTGGTGCCGGTGCCACCGTTACCACCCAACGCACCGTTACCGCCGCCGCCACCGGTGCCGTACAGCAGACCGCCCGGGCTGCCGGTGCCCCCGAGGCCGCCCACGCCACCCTCACCGCCCTGCCCGGCGCCGTTGTTTCCACCGTTTCCGCCGGCTCCGCCGTTACCGCCGGCCCCGCCAGTCCCGATCAGCCCGATGGGGCCGCCATCACCACCGGAGCCACCGTGGCCGCCGAAGCTGGCGAACATTCCGTCGCCGGCTCCGCCGGCACCGCCCGCCCCGCCGGCTCCGGCGTTGCCGAACAGCAGACCGCTCTGTCCGCCGAGACCGCCTTGGCCGCCATAGCCGCCGATGCTTTGGACGGTCGAGTTGCTAAGCCCGCCGGCCCCGCCGGTCCCCCCCGCCCCGCCATAGCCAAACGCAAGCGCGCTCGCACCGCCGGCGCCCCCGGAGCCGCCGACGCCGCCGGCGGGAAGGATGCCCGGCGAGGGGCCGGTGGCGGGCGCGACCCCGCCGACCCCGCCGTTGCCGCCGGGGCCACCGAAGCCGTAGAACCAGCCGGCGCCGCCGCCGTTCCCGCCGGCGCCGCCGGAGGTGCCCACGCCGCCCGCCAGCGGTGCGGGACCGCCGTTCCCGCCGGCTCCACCGGCGCCGCCGTTGCCCCAGAGCAGTCCGCCGTTGCCGCCAGCACCCCCGTTGAACCCGTTGACGCCAACGGTGGTGGCATTGGCGCCGGCGCCCCCGTTCCCGCCGTTGCCCCACAGTCCGGCATTACCGCCGTTGCCGCCGCCCTGGTTGGGCCCACCGGACCCACCGTTGCCGCCGTTGCCGAACAAGATGCCACCGTCGCCCCCGTTTTGCCCGGTTCCCGGCAGCCCGTCGGCGCCGTTGCCGATCAGCGGGCGCCCAAGCAGCGCCTGGGTGGGCGCGTTGATCAGGCTGAGCAGGTCTTGCTGCACGGATTGCAGAGGTAAGGCGTTGGCCGCCTCGGCGGCAACATACGAGCCCGCACCCGCGGTAAGGGCCTGCACGAATTGTTGATGAAACATCGCCGCCTGGGCGCTCAACGCCTGATATGCCTGCGCATGCGCCCCGAACAGCGCCGCAATGCCCGCCGATACCTCGTCGGCGCCGGCCGCAACCAGTGCCATCGTCGGAGTCGCCGCGGCGGCGTTAGCGGCGCGGATCGACGAGCCGACGTTCGCCAAATCCGAGGCCGCCGCAGCCAGCACCTCCGGGGCCGCGATCAGGTACGACACTGGGGACCTCCCACCACCTCATGGAAACCGGCGGGCGCCCGGTCGCCATTGTCCTCGGCAAAGGGTATCGCCATCGCGCCACGACACCCCGCATTTCCGTTCGACCTGCCATGCGTTTCGCCGGGCGGTCCCGGAACGTTTCAACGAGGTCGTCCCCTCCGCGCCCCGACTACGCCGGACGGGTGTCAGCGAACTCGCAAAATGCGGCGTAGGCCCGCGCGCCATGAATGGT
Source organism: Mycobacterium lacus (assembly GCF_010731535.1). Lineage (NCBI taxonomy): Bacteria > Bacillati > Actinomycetota > Actinomycetes > Mycobacteriales > Mycobacteriaceae > Mycobacterium > Mycobacterium lacus. The sequence goes on along the minus strand of NZ_AP022581.1, from coordinate 1,827,324 downwards.
GGCCGGTCCACCGTGCATGAGGATGGTGACACCGATAGCCTCGGCGGCTTCCTGCGCGGTGGCACCGGCGCGTGCGGCAGCCTGAGCGTGCGACGCGATGCAGCCATCGCACCCCTGCACGATCCCGATCGCCAGCGCCATGAGCTCCTTGACGCCGCGACTGAGTGCACCGTCGGCAAACGCGGCGCCGCTCAGGGCCGCAAACCCCTTGTAGACGTCGGGAATTTGCTTGCGGAGGTCGCGATGTTGCGGAAGTAGGTCCTCGAGGATTTGGTGGTGATGTTGACGGTCTGACATAACCGGCAGAATACCCATACGGGTATTGTTCCGCACGAACCACCCTTCAACGGCTCACGCTTGTGACTGTTCGGCAGCCCCCACATCGGAATGGCCGAGGGAGTCGATGACAGTCTGCAGCCTGCCTGAAACTTCCTCGGCGATTCCGACGAGCTTTGGTTCGCCCGTAACCTCCACCATCAGCTGGGGATTCATCGCTTCGACGAGCACGGTGCCGGCCCGCTCGGGGTCCGCGCGCACGACGACATTGCAGGGCAGCAACAGCCCGATCTGGCGATCGACCTCCACCGCCCTGTGCGCCAGCGGCGGATTGCACGCGCCGAGGATGAGATAGTCCTCCATCTCCTCGCCGAGTTTGGCTTTCAGCGTTGCCTGCACATCGATTTCGGTCAACACGCCGAATCCCTGCTCGGCGAGCGCCTGGCGAGTGCGCGTAACCGCGTCGCCAAAGGTGGTCCGCAGCGCGGTGGACAATGCGATGTTCATGACCGACTTCTCCCGTCCGTTTCGGGTCCGTTTCAGGCGAGCGCCAGGAATAGCTTCTCCAGCTCGGCCTCGCTCAGCGGTGCCGCGCCCTCGGCCGTGGCCCCGGCAACGCATTCCTTCAATCCGGTAGCAACGATTTTGAACCCGGCACGGTCGAGGGCACGCGACACCGCGGCGAGCTGGGTGACCACTTCCTTGCAGTCGCGGCCCTGCTCGATCATCGAAATCACCCCGGCAAGCTGGCCCTGGGCACGACGCAGCCTGTTCAATACCGCTGCGATGCTCTCTTGATCACCGATCACGGTCGATCCTCCAGTCTTGTTGATCTCTCCCGATCGTACCCATGGGGGTATCTGGGCGCCAGCCGTCCGGGCCGGGAATATACCCCATTGGGTATATCGCTATGCCGGCATGCGGCCCGACACGGACGGACTGACCATGGGCACAATCAATCTCAGCTACAACACGTTCGAATCAACGATCGTCGATAATCCCCTTGTGTTGGTCGGATGCGCCCACGCCCGATCTCATGGACCACGAGCGATTCACCGCCTATGTCAAAACGCCACACGACGTCGGAGGTGAGCCGGACGCCCCGCTCGAATTCCAGAACAAGCAGTACGAGATGTGGGAGCTGAACACCTATGTCATGTACGAGGTTCTCGGCGGGCGCGGAATCTGGCTATCGGAGGAGCGACGCCGGATGGGCAACGTCGACTTGGGCCGCACGATCTACCTCGTACTCCCTGAGCGTTGGCTCGAGAGGACCCCAGCATGACCGCTGACGATCACGACCACGATCGCACCGCCGCGCCCATGGTGGACGAGATCACCGACTTCGAAGTCCTCGAGATCGCCCTTCGCGAATTATGTATCGAGAAGGGGCTTTTCACCGCCGAAGAGCATCGGCGCCTCACCGAATCCGCTGAACACATCGGCCCGACTCCTGCCGCACACATGGTGGCTAGGGCATGGCTTGATGCCGAGTACAAGAGGCTCGTCCTCACCGATGCGCTGGCCGCGGCAAGTGCTTGCGGAGTTCGGACTATACCTGCCGGCGGACGTCGAGATCCGAGTGGAGGATTCCACCAGAAGCACCGGTTCATGATGATGCCCGTGCGCCCTGACGGAACCGACGGCTGGGACGAGGATCGGCTGGCCGAAATAGTCACTCGGGATCGCCTGATCGGTGTCGCGTTGCCCAAGGTGGGCGTGACAACCAACGTTATCGCCGAAACGCGCCCGGCCATCCATCCCGCGGACCACTGATCCGGCGACAATCAGGTGGATACAACGGACAAACCGCCCACGGCCGATGACTCCGCCATCGCGTTGCTGGCGAAAATTGTTCAACGCAACCAGGTCTGGAGCCGCGTGGCCGCCAAGTATGGGGTGGGCAATCCGTTGCCACCGTGGAAAACCAGCCTCGACGGCATTTGTGATGCGCTTGATCAAAGCTCCTGCGGCCCAGAGATTCTCAGCCTACGATCGACGAAATGAAGAGGACTCGCTGTCGGCGACCGTCTATGCCGACCTGCCCTTCCCGGAGAACCAGCTGGCTTCGCTGGCGCACTCGCTGGTGCTGCGCGGCGTGATCGACGAGGCCGAACTCGAGGGCCGCATGGCGGCTGTCCGCGCCAGGCTGGAGGCCTGAGCGTCAAGCCCGTGCGAGCAGCCAGGCTTGGCCCTGACCTTCGCCGGCGGCGATCAGATCCAGTTGGCCAAACGTAGCCAGCAGCTCGCCAGGTGTTGCGCGGAACCGCCCTGGGACGGCGCCTACCTCGCTGAGCGCGGCGATCGCCAGTAGCCCGCCCGGGGCGAGTCGTTCGACGATGTCCTGGTCGAGACGGCGATCCCGGAACCTATGGCAAAGAATGACGTCGACGGGCGGCCCGTCCGGTAGGCCGTCGTCGAGGTCGAAGACCTCGAATCGGCAGCGATCACCCACGCCACTGCGCTCGGCCAGATCCCGTGCCTGACCAATAGCTACCGCCGAGATGTCCAACCCCCAAACGTCCAAACCCCGGCGGGCCAACCAGACCGCGCCGAGTCCGTGCCCACAGGCGAGATCGAGGGCCTGCCCTGCGGTTGGGAATACCTCCGCGTGCCCCGCGAAGACGCCAGGAGGCCCAACCGCACCGGCCGCTGCCGATGCCTGGCTCGTGTACAGCTCGTCCCAGCGGAGCCGATCCTGCTCGGCCACAAGCGCCACCTTACGAACGGCCGGGCGCTCGCGCACGATTCCATCGGCCGTGAAGCCGGCGAAGTAGCACACTTTCTGGCGCTGGACCGGTGTCCAAGGACGCTGCCGCACCGGTTATGGCCGCCCAGCCGACCCGCCACTCGGACCGTCGGCCGGAGCAAACGATCCACAAGGTCCTCGATGCCGGATTGGCCGAGCTGCGCGAATCGTCGTACGCGCGTCCCTGACGATGCGCTACTACGCGACCCGCCGCTGCATGCCGACATCAACGACACCGCCAAACCCGGGTCGGTGCGACGTCGCGGGACATGGCGCTGGGGGTCGCCGACGAACCCGAGTTGACGACGGCATGCGGCGAGGCCCTGATGGCCGACGATTCGGCGGTGACACCCTTGCGAGAACAGATCGCCGCAGAGCTAGCCAGGCGAATCGCGGCCGCGCCGGGGCCGGGCTGGCCACGGGCACCGAGGTCCAACCCTGCAGATGACTCTCACCGATGCCCCGATGACCGCCCGGTTCGTCACCTACCAGGAGATCGCCGGGCAACTCGACGCGCGGTAAACCCCATTCTCGGCGCATCGGTAGCCTGAAACGCCCGGCCGCCCAGTCGAATTCGGTGCTCCAATCCCGTGCCCATGCCAAATAGATTGGTGGACAAGGTAGTTGTCGAGCAAGTCGGAAGTCCGGAACCCGCCGGCCTCACTCCGCGGCATCGGGATGTACCGCACCCGGTAGCAACCGGCCCGGGTCACGCCACTACACTCCCCAACCCATGGCCATCCGGCGCGCCGTTCTCGTCATTGCCGACATCGGCGGATACACGAATTACATGAACTGGAACCGGTTGCACCTGGCCCACGCGCAGCAAACGGTAGCGGAGCTGCTGGAGTCGGTCATTGACGCCGGCAGAGGGCTGAAGCTGGCCAAGCTGGAGGGCGACGCCGCGTTCTTTTGGGCCCCGGAGGGCAACGCCAACGTGGTGGTGTGCGACCGGCTGTTCGGCATGCGCCGGTCGTTCCTCACCCGGCGGGAAAGGATCAAGAAAGACCATGCCTGCGACTGCGCGAGCTGCGCGCAGCTGGACCGCCTGTCGCTGAAGTTCGTCGCCCACGAGGGCGAGGTAGCAGAGCAAAAGGTGAAGCGCCGCATCGAGCTCGCCGGCATCGACGTCATCCTCGTGCACCGCATGCTGAAAAATCAGGTGCCGGTGCCGGAATACGTGCTGATGACCGATGTCGTGGCACAGTGCCTCGATGAGCCGATTCGCCTGCTGTGCAAGCCACTGACTCATGACTTCGAAGGCATGGGACAAACGTCGACCCACTACATCGACCTCGCCTCGTCCGAAGTGCCACCACCAGCACCAGACCGCAGCGCGTCCGGCCGGCTGGGGGCCAAGTTGAGGTTCGAGTTGCGTGCGTTGCCGTTCGCCCTGGGCTTCCGAAAACCCGCTGCAGGCTTTCGCAATCTGGGCCGCGGCGTCAAGGAAGGGCTGCCCCAATAGCGCGGCGACCAACCGTAACTCTGCTCAACAATTTTGCGGCACAGCGCCTTTCGGGCGCAGCGCTGACTAAACCGCGAAAATTAAGGCTCTTCTGACAGTTCCGTGGGTGGATAGCAGCGAAGTAGGGGCGCACGCCGTTGTGGCTTAAGGTTTCTGGCTTGTGAAGGGTCCGAAACCAAAGGAGCCAGCAACGACGTGCGCAATGTGAGGCTATGGCGTGCGCTGCTTGGTGTCGACCGCCGCACGGTAATCGAGGACATCGAGTTCGCTGAAGACGGCGATGGCGCGGAGTTGGTGGTGGCGCGGGTGCGCTCGCGCAGCGGTATGTCGGGCCGCTGTGGCCGCTGTCAACGCAAGGCGCCCTGGTATGACCGGGGTGAGGGACCGCGGCGGTGGCGGGGCTTGGACTTGGGCACGATCCGGGTGTTTTTGGAGGCCGAGGCGCCGCGGGTGAATTGCCCGCCCATGGGCCGACCGTGGTGATGGTGCCGTGGGCGCGTCACCATGCTGGACACACGTTTGCCTTTGATGACACGGTGGCCTGGCTGGCGGTGGCCTGCTCGAAAACCGCGGTGTGCGAACTGATGCGAATCGCCTGGCGCACCGTGGGGCAGTCGTGGCCCGGTGTGGGCCGACACCGAAAAGACCGTCGATCGGTTCGCCAATCTGCGTCGTATCGGCATTGACGAGATTGCCTACAAACGCCACCACAAGTATTTGACGGTGGTGGTCGACCACGACAGCGGCCACCTGATCTGGGCCGCGCCGGACGCGACACCGCCACCCTGCGGCGCTTCTTCGACGCGCTGGGTGCCGACCGGGCCGCGCAGATCACCCATGTGTCCGCCGATGCGGCGGACTGGATCGCCGACGTCGTCGCCGAGCGTTGCCCGGCCGCGATCCGTTGCGCCGATCCGTTTCACGTGGTGGCCTGGGCCACCGAGGCCCTGGACGCCGAGCGGCGCCGGGCCTGGAATGACGCGCGGACGCTGGCGCGTACCGAGGCCAAATGGGGCCGTGGCCGGCCCGCCAAGAACACCGCGCCGCGGCCGGGTCATGAGCGGGCACGGCGGCTCAAGGGTGCCCGCTATGCGCTGTGGAAAAACCCCGAAGACCTCAGCGAACGTCAAACCGCCAAACTGGCCTGGATCGCCAAGACCGATCCCCGGCTATACCGTGCCTATCTGCTCAAAGAGGGCCTACGGCACGTGTTTTCGGTCAAGGGCGAGGAAGGCAAACAGGCCCTGGACCGGTGGATCTCCTGGGCGCGGCGCTGCCGCATCCCGGTATTCGTCGAGCTGGCCGGCCGCATCGTGCGCCACCGCCAGGCCATCGACGCCGCCCTCGACCACGGCCTGTCCCAGGGACTGATCGAATCCACCAACACCAAAATCCGGGTCCTGACCCGCGTCGCGTTCGGGTTTCACAACCCCGCCGCACTGATCGCGCTGGCCATGCTCGCCCTCGGCGGCCACCGCCCCACACTGCCCGGCCGCGGCTAACACCCCACCAGGGCACCCCTGGCGGGCCCCTTCCGCAACGTCGCCGATTCTGCGCCACCCGCGCGTCGGTGTCCATGTCGTTCCGCCTCGCTGCGCTCGGGGGGCTCCACATGGACACCTCCCACGCAGGCAGCGCCAACGAGCAACTATCGCGGAAGGGAGCAAGAAGAAACTTCCAACCCATCAACCCACGGATAGGTCAGGAGCACCAAAATTAACGCGGGAATCGTTTGACGTCGGCCCCTGGTACACGGTGTCGACGATGGTGGCGACGCGCTCGTGCAGCGGATCACCGCAGACCGCATTCGACGGCAGCTCACCGCGCCTCTCCGCCGTGCGGTCCAGGACCGCGGCCCACAGCCCGTCGATGTCGCCGAACGGGTACTTCACGGCTCCCCGGGTGGCAGCCGCCCACCTATGCGACGCGATCGGCCGGCGCCGCACCCGGTTCGCCGAAGGCCAGGGATCGCAAGGCAGCCTCCACCATGCCTTCGCGCGTGGCCAGGCCGCGGCTGTTGGCACGCCGCGCCTGTGCGTGCGCTTTAGGCATCCGCGCGATGTTAGTGGCTGCGCTCGGGCCGCCAGCGCCCGCCGACGGGACGGCGCTGACCGACACCTGCGTGTGCTGGGGAAACCGACCCGGTTGAGCTAACTGATGTTGCCGCCGCACCGGCGGCCTGAATCGCCGACGTCCTAGAAGGTGGTGCCGAACACTCACCAGAGTCGTTCGACACGCTTTATAGTCCTGGTCGGATCAAACAGACGGCTCGCGACCATCCGACTGTCGGCGGGTGCTTCACCGCCGTTGGCTTCAGCGATCCGCAACGGGCCGACGTTAACGGTCTGGGGCCGAAGGAGGAATTGACGTGTCCGGTCTGGGACAGATCGCGTTGGGCAGTGCGCCCGTCTTTGGTGGTGCCTTACTGGCCATTGCGGCTGGGCAATTCAAGGGCCCCAACTTTCGCGAACAACTCAAGCAGGATATGGACCTGCTCGATCGGCTTCCCGCGGACGCCCCTCAACGCGCCGAGCTGCAGCGCACGATCGATGGCCGCATCGACGACCTGGTCGACGCCGCCGATCGAAGTCGCGCCTTGCGCAAAGCCGCAATGTCCTACCAGGGAAATTGGCGAGACATTGTGCTCTTGCTCTGTGTGCTGTTGTTCACGGTCATCTGGTGGGAAGTCAACCACAGCCGCAGCAACTGGCTGCCGATGTTTGTCGTGTTGATCCTGCTGTCAGTGGTTACCGCCGTTTATGCGTTGCGCGGCATCCTGCGCAGCGCCACTTCGCTCCTTCGCGGCCGGCACCGCGATGATCGGCAGCATCAGACCGCCCGGTGAGGTCAGCGCGCGCCGCGCACAGGCCCCGGACAGGCGGCGGGGGTGCGATGAGCACCGAGACGGCCGGACATCAGCCCGCGGGAATTCCACGCCTTCAGGCGCTGCCGCTGACGTTTCCGTTGGTGGCGCGATGACTCATGTCTCGGTCGCTGCGGATCGCTGCGTTGGGCACGGACGCTACTACGCACTGGCGCCTGACCTCTTCGACGCCGACGAAGGCGCACGCTCGACCGTCCGCGTCGAGTAAGTCTCCGTTGAGCGGACCTCGCGTATAGTGCTTGCGGCGTAAGCAATTTGACTAGTTGCGGGACATAAGGATGACCCAGGTGCCCTCCCCGATCGGTGAGAGCTTTCGAACCAGAGCATGCGAATATGGCACACGCTCGCTGTTTGCGCGTCGTACGCTGACGCAAACCAGAGAAGGGACGCCTGCCGATGCAACCCAGCGCGCTTGATCCGGTGGCCAGCGAACGGCTATCGCACGCTGAAAAAATATTCACGTCCGACTTGTCGATCAACGAATTCGCGCTGCTGCACGGAGCGGGGTTCGAACCCCTCGAGTTGGTCATGGGCGTTTCGGTGTATCACGTCGGCTTTCAAGTCAGCGGCATCAGGCAGCAACAGGAACTGGGCGTCCTGACCGAGGCGACCTACCGGGCGCGCTGGAACGCGATGCAGCGCATGCAGGCCGAAGCCGATGCGCTCAACGCGGACGGAATCGTCGGCGTCCGCCTCAGTTGGCGCAATCAAGGCGAGGGCGGCGAACACCTGGAGTTCATCGCGGTCGGCACCGCGGTGCGATACACGGCCAAGCCCGGGGCATTTCGCCGTCCCAACGGGCAAGCTTTCTCCAGCCATCTGTCAGGTCAGGACATGGTGACGCTGTTGCGCTCCGGATTCGCACCGGTCGCCTTTGTGATGGGCAACTGCGTATTCCACATTGCCGTGCAAGGGTTCATGCAAACGCTCCGCCAGGTGGGCCGCAACGTGGAGATGCCGCAGTGGACGCAGGGCAACTACCAAGCGCGTGAACTGGCGATGTCGCGCATGCAAGGCGAGGCGGAGCGGGACGGCGCGACCGGCGTGGTGGGTGTGCACTTCTCCATCTCGAACTATGCGTGGGGAATGCACACCGTGGAGTTCTACACCGCGGGAACCGCCGTGCGCCGCACCGGCGCCGCGGAAACGATCGTGCCGTCGTTTGTGCTTCCGATGGATCGCTGATGGATGATTTCGATGCCGAGCGAGTGAGCCGCGCGATCGCGGCCGCACTCGCCGGTCCCGGCGGGGCCGCGTTGGTGGTAAAGGTGTTCGCTGGACTTGCGGGAGTGGTGCACACGCCCGCGCGGCGTGGTCTGTTCCGTTCGAATCCCGAGCGAATCCAGATCGGCGACTGGCGCTATGAGGTCACCAACGACGGCCGACTGCTCGCCGGACACTTGGTGAACGGTGTCGTCATCGCCGAGGACATCTTGATTGCCGAGGCGGTCGGTCCGCACATCGCCCGTGCCCTCGGGCAGATCGTGACCAGATATGGTGCGAGCGTCGTCCCGAACATCAACGCCGCCGTCGAGATTCTTGGCACCAGCACCGGTTACAGATTCTGATCCGCCTCCAGGTGGCTGCCTTCGGGCCGCTCATCGCGGCATTCGAGCATCTCTTTGAGCGCGTCGGGGAACCCATCGGCGATGTCCCACAGATCCGGCAGCAGGTCCGGACAAGCGATGATGCCGATGCCCAGTTCCCCGTTGAGCGACATGACGGTGATGTTGAGTCCCGAGCCGAGGAGCGGCCCGAGGGGATACATCGCGTCGATCTTGCAACCCAGGAAGTACAACTGGGCCTGCGGCCCGGGCACGTTCGACAGGATCAGGTTGTAGACGGGGCTGTGGCTGATCGGGATGCGCGGCAGGATTTTCATGGCCGCGCCGAACATCGTCGGGCCGCCGAACTGCGTCCAATCATGCAGCAGGGTGGGGCCGATGGCCGCGGTGTGGTCTTTGGCGGCGGTGTTTCCCGCGGCGATCGCACGGATACGCTCGGCGGGGTCGCTGATTTGGCTCTCCACCCGGCAGAACATCCAGGTGGTGTGGTTGCGGCCGGGTCGGGTGGACTGGTCATGCATAGACACCGGCACGGTGGCCACCAACGCGGTGTCGGGCAGCTCGCCGCGGTCGAGCAGGAACCGCCGCAGTACTTCGGCGCACAACGCCACCACCACGTCGTTGACCGTCACCCCGAACCGGTCCTTGACCCTCTTGACGTCACGCATATCGAGTTGGGTGTATGCGATATTGCGATGCCGGCTGACGGGGCAGTTGAACGGGGTCGGCGGGGCCGAAAACGGTGCGGCCATGGTGCGACCCCCGCGCGCACGAACCACCGTCCGCACCAGTGTCAGCATCGTCGCCGGTACCACGGTCGCCAGCCGTAACGGCCGTGCCGCGAAACCCACCAGCCCGCTCACGGCGATCTGCAGCGGATTGCCGCCGCCCGCGCCACGAACAGGCTGCGGTGGCGGCGCGTCGGGTCGCAGGCTGCATAGGTGGGCAAGCAGGTTCGCGCCGGCGACGCCGTCGACGACGGCGTGGTGGACCTTGAGCATGACCATCACCGTGTCGGCGCGGGCGCCGCCCTCGATCACCCACATCTCCCACAACGGGCGATCGCGGTCCAGCGGCAGCCCCGCGACATATCCGCAGATCTCGGCCAGCTCGCGGCGTCCCCCGGGCGCTGGGACACCGACTCGGTGCAGGTGACGCCGCAATTGGAATTTCTCGTCGTCTACCCATACCGGGTGGTCCAGGTTCAGCTGGGTGTCAGCGAGCTTCATCCGAAATTCCGGCACCGCTTGCACATGCGTGGCGAGCGCGGAGCGAAACCGGCCATACGTGTAGCCGCCCGGCATCGTCGAGGTGTCCAACTCCACCACGCAGCACACGTTCAGCGGTTGCGTCGGCGTCTCCAAATAGAGGAAAAAGGCGTCAAGCCCGCTTAGTCGTTCCATAGCCGCCCCACCCGACTAGTGGATTTTGGATTCCCCCGACTGAGACAAAGTTTAGGCACCGACAAGGCGCGGATCTAGTCGCCGACGGACCTTTTCCGCGTTAAATGTTGATGACGGGGTGGCGATTGTGACCGCCGCGCGCTACGCGGAACACCATCAATGGCCCCTACCGGTCTGGCTGAGGTGACCGGCGGCGAAAGTTGCCGCTTGGTCGACCATTCCGTCGCCGGCGTATGCGTTGTGCGCCGCCCAATCGCCTCCTGCAGAGCAGACCGGATCGCCGGCGGTGCACAACTGGCTCGTCTTAGCGGCATACAGCGGGCCGATCACGATCGGCGGCGCCCCAATCGAATTCATGAATTGGCTCGACGGCGTTCCGAACAAAGTGACCGCAGCAATGTGATCCGCGACGTCGGGCGGCAGCGGCTTGGGCGCGTCCGAGGGCGCGCCATCCGGTACCGCCGCCGAGGTGACGAAACCGATGATCGCCGCACCCTGGGAGAAGCCCCCGAGCACCATCTTGGTGTCGGGACAGTTCGCGACCGTTTGTTCGACGTGGGAGCCCGCGTCGTTGATGCCGCTCATCGCGGTGGGGAAATCCATGGTTGCTGGGTAGTTGACCGGATACACCGTCATGGACTTCGGGCTAATTTTCGGGCGCAGCGAATCGACGAATGCCTGTCCGATCTCACCAACGCCGGGTGGCTCGCCGGTGCCGCGCGCGAAGACCACCTCGACGTCGGGGCACGACGGGTTGGATGTGAGCGGGACAGCGGACGCGGAGGGCACCGGTGCAATCAGCGGTGCGCACGCCGTGACGACTGCCGCACCAACGAATCGACCGGTGGCAGATACGTTCATGCGTCAATAATGCCCGATGCATATAATTTGCCGCGACGAAGGGGCGGCCGCCGTTGAACCGATGGGCACTGCAGCCCGTTGCATCCCATACCAGCGTTTTTAAGGCACCCATGAGTAGACGGCGCGATACCACCGAACCGCCCGCCCGTGAGCTGACCATCGAATTACGGGATGTGGTGCGGGAATACCGGGTCGGCGGCCACACCGTGCGCGCGCTCGACGCGATCAGCATGCGGCTGGACGGCGGACAGTTCGTGTCGGTCGTCGGGCCGTCGGGAGCGGGCAAGAGCACGCTGCTGCATCTGCTCGGCGCGTTGGACTCCCCCGACTCCGGGTCGATCACCTTCGACGGCGACGAGATCGGCCGGCTCAGCGAGGAGCAGCAGTCGCAGTTTCGCCATCGTCGCGTCGGCTTCGTCTTTCAGTTCTTCAACCTGTTACCGACCCTGTCGGCGTGGGAGAACGTGGCAGTCCCCAAGCTGCTCGACGGTGTCCGGCTGCGCAAGGCCAAACCAGACGCGCTTCGGCTTCTCGATCGGGTCGGAGTCGGCAACCGGGCCCAGCACAGGCCGGCGGAACTGTCCGGCGGGCAAATGCAGCGGGTCGCCGTGGCTCGGGCACTGATGATGGACCCACCACTGATCCTTGCCGACGAACCAACGGGAAACCTCGATTCCACGACCGGCGCTTCCATTTTGGCGCTGCTGGCCGAGATGGCACACGAAGACGGCCGCGGTCGACTGGTGGTGATGGTGACGCATAATGCGAATGCCGCGGCGGCGACCGATCGCGTGATCACGCTGCAGGACGGCCGGGTCGGTGCCGACGCATTGGTGGGTGCGGGGTGAAACCGCGCTCGACGATAGCCGCGGCCGCGAGCCGGTTGCGCCTATTCAGCCTGCGGGAACTCGCGGTGCATCGTCGGCGCACCATCGCTTCGATCGCCGTAATGGCTGTGTCAGCAATGTATCTGGTCGCGATACTCGGCATCTTCGGATCGATCACCGGATCGGTCAATCGCCTGGCCGATGGGATCGCCGGCATCGCCGCGCTGGAAGTATCGGGGATCACCGACGCGGGATTTCCCGACACGATAACGGCGGACGTAGCCGCCGTCCCCGGCGTCGCGACGGCTGTTCCGCTGATCCGCGCGTCGGCGTCAACACCGTCTGGACCGGTTCTGCTGCTGGGTGCGGACGCCGGTATCGCCGCGTTGGGTGGCGCGTTGAAAGATGCTGTCGCGGAGCATCAGTTGGCGGCGCCGGCCCAGGCGCCAAATGGTGTTCGAGTCGGGCCTGGCGTTGGTCGTGCGAAAGGCGAAACGTTTCAACTGGGCTCGGGTGCAGTGACCGTCACGGAGGTACTGGGCGGCAAGCGACTCGCGGATCTCAACGGTGGCCATTACGTGCTTGCCCCACTTGCATTGGCGCAGAGCGTTACCGGGCGATTAGGGCAGCTCGATTCGGTACTTATCACCACGAAACCGGGCACTGACCTTGCCGCCGTCCGCGCGTCGGTCTCCGCCGCGGTGAACAGCCGGGCAATCGTCGCGGAACCGAGCATGCGGGCCACGCGCGCAGGCGACGGCGTCAAGATGATGAACTACATGGCCCTGATGGGCGCAATGGTTGCGTTGGCGGCCGGCGCCTTTCTGATCTACACGACGATGACCATGGCGATCACCCAGCGCCGGCCGGTCATCTCGATGCTGCGCGCGATCGGCGGCCGACGCGTCACAATCGTTCGCGACATGGTCACGGAGGCAGCGATTCTCGGACTGATCGGCGGAGCTATCGGGTCGGGCCTTGGAATACTCATGGGCCGCATTGCGATTGGTCGATTGCCGCCGGCCATGACCCAAGGGCTGGAAGCACGCGTCATGTACTGGCTGCCCGGCTACGCGATACCGACTGCCGTCGTGACCGCGGCACTGACCAGTGTGATTGCCTCCGCGATGGCCGCCCGACAGGTGTATAAGGTTTCACCGATCGAGGCGCTGGCGCCTGTCGGGGTTTCGGCGTCGGACCGCGTGCCGCGCTGGCTGCGGATCACAACCGGGGTTGGCGCCGTCGCCATGTTCGCGGCGTCGATCCCGTTGGTCGTCGGCCACCGTGGCGTGTTGGCAGTTGTCGCGATGGCAGCGGTGTTCTCCGCCGAGATCGCGCTTGGCTTCGCGCTTGCCACGCCGATCGTGCGAGCCACGGCCGCAGCGGCCCGAATGTTCGGATCGGTGGGAGCGCTCGCAGCGGCGACGATCGAGCGTTCCCCGCGACGCGTGTGGGCCACGGCGATGACGTTGCTCATCGCCGTTGTCACTACCGTTGCGATCACCGGCACGAATACCGACATGATCCGGTCGGCGCGTGGCATCTTCGCGCCGGTATCCGATGTCCCCGTATGGGTCACCGCGGATCCTCCCGACAGCTACCCCACCACGCTTCTCCCACAGGGTCTTTCGGAAAAGGTGGCGGCTGTGCCGGGCGTTGCGCGCGTCACCGAGGGCGCATTCGCGTTCGCAGTCGTCGGCGCCAAACGCGTGATGCTCGACGGGTTTTCCCCGGGCACCGCCGATCCGCTCTATCGCGCGCTCACCGAGCGGGTGCGCAACGAGGTGCTCGCCGGCCGGGGGGTGGTGCTCTCGCAAAATCTGGGTGAGGCGTTGAGCGTCCGGGTTGGCGACCGGCTGCGGCTGCAAACTCCGCATGGCCTGCGGCTGATCGCCGTGCTGGCCTTGGTGCCGTACTTTTCGACGGTGATCGGCACCGTTGGCATGAGCCTCGATCAGATGCGGGCGTGGTTCGACCGCCCGGCCGCGACCGTACTGCAGATTACCGCAGCCGTTGGCGCGGATCCGAAGCGCTTGTTGGCCGACGTCCGCCGCGCGGTGCCCTCGCCGAACTACGTGTACGACGGTCGCGCGGAGCTGGCCGGACTCGAGGCGCCGCTGCATCAGAGCATGTTCATCGCGAATGCCGTGTGGATCATCGTGGTGGTGGTGGCCGCGGTTGCTCTTCTCAACACGCTGACGCTGTCGGTCCTGGAACGCCGCCGGGAAATCGGCGTGCTGCGCGCGATGGGATCCAGCCGTCGGTTGATCCTGCGGATGGTGCTGGCCGAGGCGGTAGGTATTGGTGCCGTCGGCGGGGTCTTGGGACTGCTGTTCGGCCTGACGGACCAGAAGCTGTTCAGCCTCGTCAGCGGGGCGATGATGAATTTCCAAGTCAGCTTCCGGCCGAGCTCTATGGCGCTGGTGTTTAGCTTCGGTGCGCTGGCGATCAGCCTGCTGGGCTCACTGCCACCCGCACGGCGTGCGGCGAGACTGAACATCATCGAGGCCGTCGGCGTCGAGTAGGAGCGGCAACTTCGGCGACGGGCTGCCGCCGCTCCACGCCGGGGTCATCAGAAGCCGAGTGGAAGAAGCGCAATAAACAGTGGGGCTAGCGGATCCGTGACAGGAAGGGCGAACGAACTATTCAGGAACGGTAGGACCGGACTTTCGAACCGATTCACGGTTTGTCCGGGCGCGCCTAAACCGAGCGAGGTTTCCTGCCCAGACGTCAACGTATTGTTAAAGAACGGGCTCTCGACAATAAGCCCAACGAAATTGTTCTCGGCGGAGTCGCCAAGTGCCGTGATTGTGAACGGTCCGAAGCTTTGGGTTTGGCTCTCTAAGCCTGGGTCGCCCGGTACGGGGTTGGTGACCGGATTGAGGCCCAGCACCCCGGCGAGCTGGCTGGCCAGGTTTCGCAGTGATTGCTGCCACGGGGCAAGCTGAGTCGCGGCCGCCGAGGCCCCGGCATGATAGCCCACCATCGCGGCCACATCCTGGGCCCACATCTCCTCATACTGGGCCTCAACGGCCGCAATCGCCGGCGCGTTCTGGCCGAAGAAATTCGACAACACCAACTGCACCAACCCATTCCGGTTGGCCGCCACGGCCAGCGGATGAATCGTCGCCGCCCGCGCGGCCTCGAATGCATCGGCCACCGCTTGTGCTTGCCCGGCCGCCCCCGTCGCCCGAGCCGCCGCCGCGCTCAGCCACCCCGCATACGGAGCCGCCGCGGCCGTCATCGCCTGAGCCGCCGGACCCTGCCACGCCTGACTCGCCAACCCCGACGTCACCGACGAAAACGACGACGCCGCCGCGGACAACTCGTCGGCCAACCCATTCCAGGCTGCGGCGGCCGCCAACATCGGAGCCGAACCCGCACCAGAGAACAGCCGCGCCGAATTAACCTCCGGCGGCAACACCGAGAAATTCATCACCCCAGGCCCCCTGTTAACATTTTTCAGACCCCGCCGCGGCCACATTCGCGGCGCTTATCCCCGTCGCTATCCCCGGCACCGAACGGCAGAACTTGAGCCTATACCCCGCCGCGACGTAGGTTCAAGGTTCCACCGACGTGGCAATTCCTTGCAGGTGAGGTGTGCACGGGGGCGGCACCAAGGTTCGTGGGATGCTACGCAACCCCGACGTATCGAATCCAGCTGCGGCGATGGCGTCGATGGTTCGGCGGTTCGGATGACAACCGGAAGCCAGCCACGACCACGGCTTTGCGACCACGTCCTGGAACCGGCCCATCGCGCCCTCCCCTCGGACGTGTTCGAGAACGACCAGCCTGCCTCCGGGCACGAGCACACGCCGGATCTCGCCCAACGTGGCGGCGACATCATCGACCGAGCACAACACCAGCCCGATGTGTACCGAGTCGAAACTGTTGTCCGGGAACGGAATCGACTCGCCCGTCCCGTCGACGATGTCGACCGCAACGCCGTGGCGACGGGCAAGACGGGACGCCATCCGCCGGAACGCCGCCACCGGCTCCACCGCGGCGACCGAGGTCACCGCGGGCGGCACAAACTTCAAGTCGGTCCCGGGACCAAGACCGACCATCAGCAGCCGGCCGGTCGCAAACGCGATCGCCGCTCGCCGATACCGGTTGTAGAAAAGCCGATCGAAGATCGGCTGACCGAATCGATACACGTATGGGAACAACGGATTCCTGCGCGTTATGTGCCACCTAGATCCAGTTGGAATGGCGGGTAATCGTCACGCATCAACGATACGTACACCGCCACCCGGTAACGCCAACGGACGATGCCCATCAGCAGGTCGAACATGCCCCGGTGAATCGTCCCGGTACACAGCAACCACACCGCGTTGATGACGCAAAGAACTTGCAGCAGAGGCTCCATCGCCCAGCAAAGGAGTATCTGAGGGATCCCCAGCAGCCACCACTTCAGCAGCACCGCCCAGTTCGTGAGCCGTTCCGGATAGTCGACCTCGAGATCGCCCGGGTAGTCCGGCCGAGACGCGAGCGTGAAGGGCGGATACTTGTCGGTGCTGTTCATCGGGAATCGGTAATTCATGACTCGCCACGACCAGCGCAACACGCCGACATTGAAGTCGAAGATGCGGCGCGGATACCGCCCGGTGACCAGGATCGCGACGCCGGCAATGACCGTCAACACCGGATACACCAAGTAAAGAAGTATCAGTATGGGATAGTGCGGGACGGCCAGCACGCACCATTTGACGAGCCAGAGCCACCGTGAAGGCGCGTCGACGGCGCCTCGCACTCGGACGTGATCGCCCGAAATGGAAACCGGATCAGTGTCGGGATTATTCATAGGCCTGGCCGAGACGCACAGCAGGCGGGGCTGTCGCCGCGAGATCGTGGCTGATCCTTGCGGACATCCGGCGGTGACTCGTCAACCGCAGAAACGTCATCAGTGCCCAGGTGTGGAGCCGGTCGGAGATCAACGCCGCCGGCCGCAGCACCGACTCACCGTGGGCCACTCGCAGCGACGCAACCCGAGATACCGCCCCGACCCGATGTCGCCTTGTCTTCTCGTACCAGCGCAGCGCGCCGGCGAGATCACAGCTGTGGTTTGCGCGCGGGAGATCCGACAGCGCCTTGCGTAGCACCATCGTGTCGAGCAGCGCCTGATTGGCCCCTTGCGCGAGCGTGGGCGGCATCGTATGCGCGGCATCGCCAAGCAATGTCACGGGGCCCCGGCCGCGCCGAGGAATCGGGTGCCGAAAATGCGGGAACGGCGAGGGGGCCAGATCGTCGTCGGTCAACGCGGTGAGCACTCGATCGACCGAGTCGGACCAGCCCGTGAAATTGGACCGGATGAGCTCGATCGGGCGCCGGGGCCTGACAAAGTCATACGTCCACGGCAGGTCGAACCACCACTGCACCTCCGAGCCACCAGCCGGCCACAGACCCGTGTTGCCGCGCTCGCCGATGATGACCTGCGCGGCGTGCTTGTCATCCACGGCGTCCGGGAGGGCAATCAGCCCTTGCCAGCTGCACCAGCCCGTCGGCTGCGCATCCCGCGCGCCGATGGCGCCTCGGATCGCCGAATGCAGGCCGTCCGCACCGATCAGCAGGTCTCCCTCGGCCGAACCGCCGTCTTCGAATTCGACCCGCACCCCGTCGCGGGTGGTGACCACCCCGGCCGCGCGGCAGTTGCATCGGATGCGCTCCGCCGGAAAGCCCTCCAGCAGCCGCTCAAGCAGGACACGCCGCGGAACCATCCGAACGGGAGCGCCCAGCCGATCGATGATCGCGGCCACGTCTAAAGTGGCCAGTCGATGACCCCTGGACGTCAGCACCCGCACGCTGGACAGCAACTGACCCGCCCCGTGCATGTCGACGCCCAGCTGCCGCAGGACGGTCTCGCCATTGGACCAGATCGTCACGGCGCCGCCGCCCGCCTGCACCGCTGGCCGCTGATCGAAGACGGTCACGTCATGTCCGTCGCGCAGCAATCCCCGGGCCACGGAGATGCCGCTCACGCCGGCGCCGACGACAAGCACCCGAAGCGACCGAGCCGACGGCGCGTTCGACACCGCCATCAGCCTCGCCAATCCCCGTAGCCGGACATGTGTAAGAAATCAGCTTTCCGGTCGCCTCGTCCCCAAACCTGAATCTATGACGACAACGGGGCCGCTGAACAGGGGTACGGACAGATGACAAGGCTGTCGGCGCCGCTTCGGCTCGTCATTCTCCAGCACACGAAAATGCGCACGAATCGGTTCAGGGAATCCGTTGGGCGAGGCCAAGACCGGAATCGGCTACCGCGACCCTACCCGACTTCGGCGGTCAACCGCGCAGGCACCTGAGGGTTGCTGACAGATCGACGCGGCCACCAGAGCCAGCGACCAAACACCACCATCAGCGCCGGCAGTACAAAGGCGCGTACCACGAGGGCGTCGAGCAACAGACCGAGGCCGACGGTGACGCCGATCTGTGCCACACTCAGCACGCTACTCGTGGCAAGGGCGAATACCGTTGTCCCAATAACGATTCCAGCGGAGGTAGCCACCGCTCCCGTCGCGGCGAACGCTCGGATGATGCTGGTGCGCGGCCCACCGGGACTTTCTTCGCGGATCCGTAGCGCGAATAGCAGGTTGCAGGTGGAGCCCACCGCTACCAGCAAGACAAACGCGATCGGCGGCACCGACCAGTGCACGTTATAGCCAAGAATGTGGTGCCAAAACAGCACGCTGGCACCGAGTGCGCAGACGTACGATGTCGCGATGGTGCCGAGAACCACCAGCCCGGCAACCGGACTTCGAAGGAGCGCTACGGCTATCGCGAGGACAACGGCCAGTGTGATGGCGGCCATCAGGCCGAGGTCACCGCCGACAATATCCTGCAGGTCGCGGGTGGCCGGCCCGACGCCCGTGAGTTCGACCGCGGTCGGTTTGAGGGGGCCCGCTTTGGTCGCGTCGTTTACGGCAGCAACGATCGCGCGAGCACGCTGGGCGCCATCGCTACCCCATTCGCGCCCGTCGCCGTAGACGAGCAGACGGGTCGCATGCCCATTTGGTGAGACGAAATCACCCAAGACAGCCCGCAAATTGGGGTCGGTCAGGATCTGCCGGGAGGCGTACAGGTCCACGCCGCCGGAACTCCCCTGGGAGACGGTGGCAAGTTGGTGCAAGTGGCTGGGCAGCTCCTGTAGAGGCGTTGGGCCCACATTGTTGAGCACGTCTCTGACGCCCGCCGCAAGCGCGCGTATCTGCCCCAGCTGATCACCGACGCTGTTCATGACGTTCGGCAGACTGGGCGCACCGGATGCCGCCGCGGCGGCGTCCGCGATCCCCTTCGCGAGCTGTCCTGCTGCGTTGGTCAGCTTCGTGCAGCCTTCGACAACAGAGTTTGCCCACTGGACCGCCTGTTGGGCGGACGAACACACCGGGTTTGCCGGGCAGTCTGGTATAGCCACCGCGAAGCTTCGCAACGGGTCGAAAATGTCGGCGACGTCACTTGCGCGGTCTTCAAGTTTGGCTATCGCCTCCTGCATCAGATGGACGGCCAAACCCACCTGACCAATCCCGTAGGTGCCCTGCTGCAGGCCAGTCTGAAGCAGATCAAGCGAGGTCAATATGTCACCCACGGCGTTTTCGAGATCCGTGAACGTCGCCTCCCGGGAGGTGAGCTGGTCGGAGAATTCGTCGAGCCGATCGCCGATATTCCCCGCCGAAGCTTGCAAGGCAGCTTGTTTCGACACCATTCCGGTGGGATGACTCGCCGACTGCACCATGCGGACCCCGGTGATCGCCATGATCGCGGCGGTGATTTGTTCGACGGCAGTCAAACCGGCGGGATTGCGGATGTCGTGGTCGGTCTCGATCGTGACGACGTCGGGCAGCAGCTGGTTCGGGGGAAAGTGGCGGTCGACAGCCTGGTAACCGCGGGTGGATTCGGCCCCGGGTGGGGTCGCCGCTGTTTCGTCCCAACCGATCGGCACGCCGGGCAGGGCTATCAGCAGGATGAGTACGAATACGCCGCCGGTGACCAAGATCGGCGCCGGCCAGCGCGCCACGGCGGTGCCGATGCGCCGCCAGCGGCGCCCCAGGCGCTTACGTTGCGGCGGTTTGGCTAGGTTGGCCCGGCTGGCGAGCGCGATAAGGGCCGGCGTCAACGTCAGTGCGGCCAGGCCGACCACGAGAACGCCGATGGAGCAAAGGATTCCGGTCGTCGCGAACATACTGATCCGCGCAAGGCTCAGCCATCCCACAGCGGCGAGGGGCGCGACAACGATAAGTGTCGAACCCACGATCGCAGGCGCCACACCACGGTATGCGTCTGCCAACGCTGTCGGTGGAGCAACGTCCTGCCTTCGCCATTCGTGGTAACGCCCGATCAGGAAGATCGAGAAGCCGGTACCGGCCCCGACGGCCACAGCAACACTCACTGCCATGGAAAACAGCGAAACGCCGATGAGATTTTCGTCGATGAGGTAGGAAACGATCGGCTTGGCCACGGCTAGAGCCGCAAGGGCCGACGCCAGGGGCACCATCGCGGTGATCAGCGATCGGTAAACGATCAACAACAGGACTAGCAGCACCGCGATTGTCGTCGCGGTGATGAGCTGCATTTGCCTTTCGACCGCCGCGAACTCGTCCATGATGGTGGCGCCAGGTCCGGTGATGAATATCCGCAAACCGTCAGGGGGGTGCTGTTGCGCCACAATGCCGCGCGCAGCGGTAATCGACTGGCCGGCCTGCGATGTTCCGGCCATGCCTGCCAGGCGCATGGTCGCCGTCACCGCGTGACGATCGCTGCTCAGGGCCGCGCCCGCGACCGCCGGGATTCCCCACCAGTCGGTTACCTCGACGACATGACGGGAATCGGCGCGCAGCGCCCGGACCAGTTGATCGTAGAAGGCGCGGTCGCGGTCATCGAGGGTTGCGCTTCGTTCCAGGACCAGGTAACCGATGTTGTCGCCGGGCGGTTTGGAGAATGCCGCCGCCGACCGTTGCAGGGCAACAGCCGTCGCGGTGCCGGCCGGCAAGAATGGTTGATCGCGGGCGGCGACCAGCCCTTCGATCGGCGGAGCAAAGTTGTTGCCCAGGACGATGGCGAGGACCCAGACGCCGACGACCAACGGCGCGAAACGATAGATGAATCGCGCAATGACGATCACTGGAGCGGCCTCATGGGCACCGGCCGGTCACGTATCACGCCGTTGAGTCGTTGAGTCAACTGCCGCGTCACCTTCGCCTCGTTCGACGTCGTGCCGTAGCCACCCGCTTGGGTGGCCAATTCAACCGCCTCGGCAGTGGCTTTCCGGTGGTCTTCGGTCCGTGCAGCCGTGATCATCGAAATCCTAGTCACCTGCCTTCCGGACTAGGTTAACGTCCCCCGCCGTGCGCACCACGCGATTTCTCTTGCAACGCTCGCTGGCCTTCGACCGGATCGGCCGGCGCATCCCTGGGTTACTGTTCTCACACGGGGAAGGAGCTTGTCGGGGCAGCGTGAAAGGGGCGCCGCGCGATGAGGATTTCTCTGACGGTGGCCGACGCGGCGATAACGACGTTGGTGGCGGCGACGCTGGTGGCCGGCTGCAGCACCCATCCGAAGTTATCGTGCTGGTGTTCACCGAGGGCAAGGCGTTCGTCGAGCTGCAATTCCACGGGCCGCCGGACTCGCCCGTGCCGCCGGATTTCGTCACCGATGTCGGCCAAAAGCAAGACACGGCCATCAAGAAGGCCCTCACCAGCTGACCGTGCCCGCGCGCTACTTGTCTGCCGCTGTCCGCCGACTCACCCGACGCTCAGTGCGACACGGGCCCACGCGTTGTTGCCATACCCGCGCGGATTCCATAGGGAGGCCGCCGATTCGGGCTGTAGGGCACCGGTGTCGTCCCACGCGCGCGCGGTGATGGTCAACGGTCCGCGATCGACGTCGACGGTCACCGACCAGCGCCGCCACGACCATTTGCTGGGCGCAGGACGTAGGTCGCCTTGCCGCCACGTGAGGCCGTCGTCGAGCGATACGTCGACGCGCTCAACGCTGCGGCCGTCGCCCGCGATCGCATAACCGCGGATGGTCAGCGCACCGGGCGGCACATGGTCACCGTCGGTCGGGTCGAGGATGTCGCAGTTGAGCGCCAGCGACGACAGCGAAATACCTTCGCCCGGTGCGGCCATGTCGGCGTCGGCGTCGGGTGGCAGGATGCGGTAGTCCAGGGCCTGAAAGTAGTTCTGCGACGGGCCGGGTTGGACGGTGACTGTGGTGACCCACTTGACGCTCCGGGCCCCGACGTAGCCGGGAACCACCACTCGAACCGGACCACCGTGGGTGCGCGGTAGCGGCTCGGAGTTCATCCGCCACGCCAGCAGCACTTCCGGTGACATCGCCTTGCTCAGCGGGATCGAGCTGCCGTAGGACTGGACGGGCCGCGCCTCCGGAGCGACGTCTGGCGCGTCGAAGGCAACATGGCGACCCTCCCCTCGATCCGCTCCCGCGGCCCCGAGAATGTCCGCCAGGCGCACACCGCGCCACTCCGCCGTCGAGATCGCCCCGTGCCCCCACGGCTCCTTACCCGGGATCTGCCGCACCCGCAGTAGCTCCGCTCGCCGATTGCCGGCACACGCCAGCGTCGCCACCACACTGTGTTGGTCGAACTCGGTGGTCAGCTGTGCATAGGTCACGTCCAGCGGCGCGTCCACCAGCCCATCGACGCGCAGGCGCCATTGCCGCGGCGCGATGTCCGGGATCGGGCCGTGGTTGCGGGCATAGAACGCACTGACCGGGGTGATGTCACTACTCGCCAACACCGCCGGAGGCGGCTCAGCGTTGTACGGCACGCGTCCACGCACGATCATGTCGTCGCGCTTGCCCCACGTTGCCGAACCCTCTGGCATAGCAATCCTTGATACCTTCGTCATCTTCTCTTCCTCGGTCAGGCCGTACAACTCCATGGTGCGCTGTTGGCCGAGCCGTCAGTAGGGATATTGGCCTTGTGTCCCCACAAGCTCTCCTTGTGACTATGCGCCCGCCCACAAGGTTGGCTTGTGTATCCTTGAGCATGCCGCCGCTCAGCGCTCACATGCCCGAACTGTCCGCTTTCGAAATCTTCTTGGCGATCGCCCGGACGGGCAGTCTCGGCGCCGCGGCCCGGGAGTTCGGGCTGACGCAGCAGGCGGTATCGGCACGATTGGCATCTGTCGAGGCTCAGACCGGCGTCGCGCTGGTGGTGAGGACGCCACGCGGTTCACGGCTGACGCGCGCCGGGGTCGTCGTCGCCGAGTGGGCGGATCGGCTGCTCGACGTCGCCCAATACGTGGACGCCGGATTAGCGTCGCTACGATCCGAAAGCCGCAAGCGCGTCCGGGTGGCGGCGAGCCTAACGATCGCCGAACACCTGATGCCGCGCTGGCTGGTGTCGCTGCAGGTTGCGACAAATCGACTGGGCGCCGTCGCTCCCGAAGTCATCATGACCGCTACCAACAGCGATCAGGTGATCGCCGCCGTACGCGACGGGAAAGCCGATCTTGGCTTCATCGAAACCCCCAACGCACCAACAGGATTACGCAGTCGCATCATCGGCCATGACGAGCTCGTGGTGATCGTTCCCGCCGACCACAAGTGGGCACGCCGCCAACGAGAGCTGACCGCATCGGAACTGAGTCGAACGCCACTTGTGACCCGCGAACCAGGATCGGGCACGCGTGATTCGTTGACAGCGGCGCTGCGCAAGGCGCTCGGCGACTCGATCCAGCAAGCGCACCCGGTCCTCGAATTGTCGTCTGCCGCTGCGGTGCGCGCCGCCGTCGTAGCGGGCGCGGGGCCCGCGGTCATGAGCCGACTGGCGGTTGCCGACGACCTGGAAATCGGACGTCTGCGCACGGTGGCGGTGCCCGAATTGAGCCTGGGGCGACAGCTCCGGGCTATCTGGGTGGGCGGGCGCGTTCCGCCCATCGGGGCTGTGCGAGACCTGCTTAGCCACATCACAAGTCGCGCTGCGAACTAGCGCGCGAGGTGTTGCGGCGAACGTGAACTCACGGCGAAGTTTCGGCCCTTGGATTCATGCGGTCGGTGCAACACCGTGTTTGGAGGTTGCGATGCCGAGTGGTTACCCGTGGTCGAGGTCGGTGCGGCGAGAGTTCATTGGGCCTAACGCCGGCCGAGATTGCGCGGCGCTCAGCACTACCAGATGTTGCACTGACCACTTGACAATGAGGCGAACTTTTCGCCGTGGGTTCACGTTCGGCGGGTGGCCGACCGACGCTTCGATCTGGGGCCAGGCCGGCAGGTGCGCGAGCAGACCACTGTCAGCGCGATTACCTGTTAGTCAGCCGGAAACCCCATCGTGACGTGTTGCGGGTCGCTGTCGGTGTGATGGCGCGCCTGTGCAGCTTCAACGCCAACACCGCCCTCGCCAAACAATCCCGCTGAGCAGAGTTCATGGACTGTTCAGGCAACCGTCGGCGTCACGTCGTTGACCGCACACGAGTGCCGGTTGTCCTCACGGTATGCGTGTCGTACAGGTCGCCAACTTCTATGGACCTCGTTCCGGCGGCCTTCGTACCGCCGTGGACCGGCTGGGGGCCGAATATCGCGCCTCCGGCCACGAGGTGTTTCTGATCGTGCCTGGCCGTCGCGCCGATCGAAGCCGGCTGCCCACGGATGTCGTACGAATCACCTTGCCCGCCAAGCTAATTCCATTCACAGGCGGCTATCGGGCGGTGATGCCCGGACCTGTGCGCGCACTGCTGGAGGCGCTGCGGCCCGATGCCCTGGAGGTCTCCGACCGGCTCACCCTGCGGTCGCTGGGCCGGTGGGGCCGCGAACACGACGCCACTACGGTGATGATCTCCCATGAGCGTCTCGATCGCCTTGCGGGGCAGTTTCTTCCCCGTCGCACCGCGCAGAAATTCGCGGACTTCGCCAACGCGCGCACCGCCGCCAGCTACGACACCGTGGTGTGCACCACCGCATTCGCGCGCAAGGAATTCGACCGCATCGGCGCGACGAATACGGTCACCGTCCCGCTGGGCGTGGACCTGGAAACGTTCCATCCGCGCCGCCGCTCCGCCCTAGTGCGGCAACGCTGGGCCGCGCCAGCGCAGATCCTGCTGGTGCACTGCGGCCGGCTGTCGGTGGAAAAGCACGCCGATCGCAGCATCGATGCCGTCGCCGCGTTGTGCGACGCCGGCGTCGACGCCCGCCTGGTCGTCGCCGGAGAGGGCCCACTGCGAGCCCGGTTGCAACGACAGGCAGCCGGGCTGCCGATCGACTTCACGGGTTTCATCTCCAATCGCCATACCGTCGCCCGGCTGCTGGCCGCGGCCGACGTCACGCTGGCGCCGGGGCCGCACGAGACGTTCGGGCTGGCCGCGCTGGAATCGCTGGCCTGTGGAACACCGGCCGTGGTGTCGCGCACGTCGGCTCTGACCGAGATCATCACCCCGGACAGCGGCGCCTCCGCCGACAACCACCCTGAGGCAATCGCACACGCCGTCCGCGCCATCGTCAACCGGCCCGAACGCCACCGCCGCAGCGGTGCGAGGCGTCGCGCCGAGATGTTCACCTGGCAGCGGGCGGCAGCCGGGATGCTGGCGACGTTGAGCGTCGGCTCCAACCGCAACGACGATTCTCACCACACCGCATAGCCCGGCAAAGCATGCAAATTCGCGCCCGACACGCCGTTGGCGCGCCCTGGCAAATGGACCCTGGTCCCTAACCTTGAGCTGATATGCGCGGCAAGGAGGCCACCACGGTGAGCGAAAGCCGAATTCTCGGAATGTCGCGCCGAGAATTCTTGGCCAAGGCTGCCGGTGCCGGCGCCACCGGGGTGTTGATGTCGCTGGCCGGTCCGGTGATTGAAAAGGCGTATGGCGCAGGGCCCTGTTTGGGTCATTTGACAGACATCGAGCACTTTGTGTTGTTCATGCAGGAGAACCGCTCATTCGATCATTACTTCGGAACGCTCTCCGGCACCGATGGATTCGACACCCCGTCGCCGCTGTTTGCGCAAAAGGGCTGGAACCCCATGACGCAGGCACCCGACCCCACCGGCGTCACGATACCCTACCGATTCGACACCACCCGCAGCCCTATCGTCGACGGCGAGTGCCTCAACGACCCGGACCACGGCTGGGCGGCGATGCACGAATCGTGGAACGGCGGCGCCAACGACAAATGGCTGCCGGCGCAGACCAACAGGGGACACATCCCCACCGTGATGGGTTACTACCAGCGCCAAGACATCCCGGTCCACTTCCTGCTGGCGGACGCCTTCACGATCTGCGATCGCTACTTTTGCTCGGTGTTGGGGCCCACCCTGCCCAACCGGTTGTACTGGCTGAGCGGCACTCTGGACCCCGACGGAGCCAATGGTGGGCCGCAGCTGGAGAGCCCCTACACCAGCCCGACTCAGCGGTTCAGCTGGCGCATCATGCCGCAGAACCTCAGCGATGCCGGGATCAGCTGGAAGGTATATCGCAACAAGACCCTCGGGCCCCTTGGCTCGGAGCTTAGCTTCGGCAACTTTGTCGAGTACTTCAAACAAACCGCCGATCCGCGATCGGATCTCGCGCGCCGCGCCCTTGTGCCGACCTACCCCCTGGATTTCCTTGCCGACGTCAAGACCAACAGACTTCCGCAGGTTTCCTGGGTGGTGCCCAACGTCCTGCAGTCCGAGCATCCCGCATTCCCGGTGGCAGCCGGCGCCGTCGCGCTCGTGATAGTGCTCAAGATTCTGCTGTCCAATCCGGCGGTCTGGGAAAAGACCGCGCTCATCGTCAGCTATGACGAAAACGGCGGCTTCTTTGATCACGTCGTACCGCCCACCGCACCGCCGGGCACGCCCGGCGAATACATCACGGTGCCCGACATCAATGCAGTCCCGGGCTCCGGCGGCATTCGGGGACCGATCGGGTTGGGCTTTCGGGTCCCCTGCTTCATCATCTCCCCGTACAGCCGCGGCCCCCTGATGGTCCACGACACCTTCGACCACACGTCACAGCTGCGATTGCTCGAAACGCGATTCGGGGTGCCGGTTCCCAACCTGACCCCCTGGCGCAGAAGCGCGGTCGGCGATATGACGTCGGCGTTCAACTTCGCTGTCCGGGCAAACCCGTCGCCACCCAACCTGAACCATCCTGTGGTTGGCGAGCTGTCGAAACTGCCGCAGTGCGTACCCAACGTGGTGCTGGGATCTGCGCATTATGGGATCCCCTATCGAGTGCCCTACCCGCAGACCATGCCCACGCAGGAAACCGCGCCCACGCGCGGCATTCCGAGCGGCCTCTGCTAGACCGATTACCGACCTCAGGTGCAGGGTATCCCGTGCGGGCCCCCGATCCAGTGGCCGGGCGGAGATTGCCAGGGGCACACCTGCTTGATCTGTCCGGGTGGCAACGGGTTCGGCGCCCAGTCGTCGACGTGCGGCGCCGGTGGCCCTGGTATCCATGGCCCCGGATCGGCCGGCGCCACACCCGTGCTCAGCCCGAGCGCGGCAGCGCCCAGCGCACCGGCCAATGCGGCTGTCCCGGCGATCTTCTTCGCAATCATTCGCGGCCTCCTTTCGGCCCGTGCCCGCCCCCTCGTGAGCGGCAAAAAGTTGACGTGCGGATTAGACCGATCCCACGACCGCCTCGATAAAACCAGGTTACCCGACCGTGCCGGATGTCAAACGTGAGCGCTTCGCCGCCGCTGACCCGCTGTTGTCGGAAGTTCAACACGGCTCGCGGAGTGGCAGGCCGGCGGCGCGATAGATCGCATCGATGACGGTCATGTTCTCCACCGCGCCTTCCGGCGTCGTCTTCACCGGTTCGCCGCGCAGCACCGCGGCGGCGAAGGCATCGAGCTGGTACGCGTAGGAGGCTCGACGCGAAAAGCGTTCCACCCGTTTGCTGTTGGCGGATCGGATCGAAAGGCGGTGGAAGAACTGGGGCACTACGGGGTTGAGCGCACGCAGCTCGCTGCGGTCCCCGACCACGCGAGCGCTGATATTCAACAGATTCGACGACCACATTGAGCAGCGCACCCGGCCCGTATGCCCGCCGGCGAACCGCAATTCCGCCGTCATAGCCCGGTCGATCTGCGGATCGCGCAGCTTCGCTTGCGCCGAAACGACTTCCGGAGTCGCACCGCCGAATGTGCGGGCCATATGGACGGCATAGCAGCCGGCGTCCATTGTCGCGCCGCCGCCAAGCGAGTAGTCATACCGGATGTCGGAGAACTTCGGCAGCGGGAAGCACAAGGCGGCCTCCACCCGTTCGAGGGTGCCCAGCTCTCCCGAGGCGATGATTTCCTCGATTCGCAAAGCCAGCGGATGGTAACGGTAGTGGAATGCCTCCATCACGACCCGATCCGATGTCGCGGCCAGTTCGGCGATCTCGCGCGCTTCGGCGGCGTTGGCGGTGAACGGCTTTTCGCACAGCACGTGCTTACCGGAGGCCAGCGCAGCTCGCGTCCACCGGCCGTGTAAGCCGTTGGGCAGTGGGATGTAGACCGCATCGAGATCTGGGTCGGCGATCAGCGCCTCGTACGTCTCCAACACCCTGGGGATGCCATGTTTGCGCGCAAAGGCCTGAGCCCGTGACGCGTCGCGTGCCGCCACCGCGGCCACCACGACCTCGGCGCTTGCCTTGGCGGGGTTGGTAAGTGCCAGGGGCGCGATGCGGGCCGCGCCCAGGATGCCGATGCGCAGGGGGGCGCGTTGCTCGGACTCACCCACTGCCGGGCCCGCGACGGGCGAACGCGGGCGCATGCTCGGGCCGGACCCCAACGCCGACGAAATAGGCGGGCACCACCGACAGCCACGGCAGCCGCTCGACCAAGCCAAGCACTGCGGCCGGCGGCGTGGGGTCCTCGCCGCGCAACAGCGGACCGACCAGTCGACGGTGCAGCACCCGTTGCACTGCTTGGGTCACCGCGGTCGGAAACACGCGACGGCGGCGGACCGCCGCCAGATCGCGGCGCGTCACCCGGTGCTCCCGCAGCGGTTCGGCCAGTATGCTCGCGGCCGCGACAGCATCTTGAACCGCCAGGTTGATGCCGACACCGCCCACCGGAGACATCGCGTGCGCGGCGTCGCCGATGCACAGCAAGCCATCGGTATGCCAGCGACGCAGCCTGTTCACCCTGACGTCGAGATGCTTGACGTCGTCCATGGACGTCAGCCCACCCACCGACTCGGCTGCTTCCGGCACCACCTCGGCAATATCGCGACGAAATGCATCGATGCCCCGCGCACGCAACTGGGCGTCGGCGCCCTTGGGGCCGAGGTAGGCGATCTGGAAATAACCTTCGCGGGGGATCACCGCAAAGGCTTTGCCCGGCGCGATGCGAGGCAGGAAGGAGAACTCCGTTGTGTCTTCGCGCGCCAGCTTGAACCACCACACATCGAAGCTCACCGGGTATTCGTGGGTCCTGAGACCCGCCTCATGGCGCGCGATCGACCAGCGGCCGTCACACGCCACCGTCAACTCCGCCCGTAGTTCACCGGGGCCCTCCGGTCCGTGGTAGCGCACCCCGACAACCCGGTTGCCCTCCCGCACCAGCCCGGTGACTTCGGTCTTCATGCGCAGCGTGAAAGTGGGCTCGGCTGTGGCGGCCTCGGCGAGCAGGTTCAGTAGGTCCCACTGCGGCACCATGGCGATGAAGGGGTGGGGTTGGCGCAGACGCTCGAAGTTGATGTAGGTCACCGCGCGCCCGTCTTTGTGGAACGTCGCCTTGCGAAGCTCGGTGTAAGGCAACCTCGTGAAGCGATCCCACAAGCCCAGTTCGTCGAGCAGCCGCATCGTGGTCGGATGCACCGTGTCACCGCGAAAGTCGCGCAGGAAGTCGCCGTGCTTCTCCAGCAGGGTGACCCCGACACCCGCTCGAGCGAGTAGCAGCCCGAGGACCATCCCGGCCGGGCCGCCGCCAACAATCGCACACGTGGTTGTCTGAGCCATTAGCGCTCAAGCATACGGGTCGGCCGACGGGCCGCCGCGCGCAGCTGGGCCTTCTCTCAAAATCGGCTTTGCCGCAACGGATTAGCCCGTCAGGAGAAACTCTTCGGGTCGGCGTCGTACACCGAGATGGGATCCAGGATGACCCCGTTGTCCTCGACGTAGCGGTCCCACAGCGCGAGGAGTTCGGCCAGCTTCTCGGGTCGCGCGGCGGCCAGGTCGTCGATTTCACCCGGGTCACGGGAGAGGTCGTAGAGCTGCCAGGTGCCCGGGCCGTACGGCGTGGGCAGGTAAAGCGCCTTCCAGTCGCCCCGACGGACGGCGCGGCGCCCGAACAACTCCCAACCGGTGCCGGCATCGGCGTCATGCACCGCCTCGGCCGCGCCCGACAGATACGCCACCAGCGAGCGGCCGCGCATCGGTACCACCTCACGGCCGCGGTAGTCGGCGCCGGGATGCCTGGCACCGGCCAGTTCCAGCACGGTCGGGGCAATGTCCATGACGGTCGCGAACGCTGTGCCGATCTGCTGCTGCCGGGCAAAGCCCGGCCAGGTGAGGAAGCCGACCACCCGGATCCCGCCTTCCGTGGTGAACGCCTTGTGCAGCCGCGACGGCGCGGTGGCGGCCTGTGCCCAGCGCGGGCCGTACCACACGAACGAGGTGGGGCCGCCAAGGTTGTCGAGGCTGTTGTCGCAGTGTTTTTCGATCTGCGCGGCGATCTGGGCACCGCGAAGCGGCATCGCCTCGACGATCGCACCCTCTGCGCCGTTGTCGGACAGGAAGATGACGACTGTGTCGTCGAGCTCGCCGGTCCCGGTCAGGTAGTCGATCACCCGGCCGATGTTCCAGTCCATCCGGTCGACCATCGCCGCATAGACCTCCATGCTGCGGGCCGAAAGCGCCCGCTCCTGTGCCGTCATGTCCGCCCACTCCGCGGCGCCGTCAGCGACGACCGGGTGCGCCTCGACATCGGGCGGGCAAAGGCCGAGCCGCTTGAGCGCGCCCAATCGCGCCTCGCGCAGCACGTCCGGTCCGGCGTCGTAACGGCCGCGATAGGCCGCGATGGATTCGGCGGGTGCCTGCAGCGGCCAGTGTGGCGCTTGAAACGGCAGATAGGCGAAGAAAGGCCGGTCGTCATCCCCGGAACGCTCGCGGAAGAACCGCAACAGGGTATCGGTGTAGAAGTCCGAGGAGTAGAAGTCGTCGCCAACCGTGACGAAGTGGTCATCTTCGGTGTAAAGCGTTGGCACAGATAAGAAGCTGCGAGCCGCGGCGCCACCGTAATGGCTGGCGCCGGCCGGCAGCAGAGCGAACGAACGCTCGAATCCGCGCGCCCACGGCGACGTCTCGATCGTCTTGCCCAGATGCCATTTGCCCGACATCAGCGTCAGATAACCGGCGTCGCGCAGCAGCTCGGGAAACGCAATAACCCGGTCGTTCAAATAGCCCTCGTAACCGGGTGCGCCGCGGAATCCGGGGGCGGCGACCTCCAGCATCGTGCCGAGGCCGGCCACATGGTGATCGGCTCCGGTCAACAGCATCGCCCGGGTGGGCGAGCAAGCCGGCGCCGAATGAAAATCGGTGAACCGGACGCCCGCGTAGGCCAACCGGTCCAGATTGGGCGTATTGATCTCGCCGCCGAAGGCTCCGATGTCGGAAAACCCGAGATCGTCTGCCACGATAACCAGGAAGTTGGGCCGCTTCACGCTAACGCATCCGGTCCGGTGTGGCGCCCACATCGGGATTGCTGCCGACGCGAGGGTTGAGCGCTTGCAACCGCTCGACTTCCATTAGCGCCAGAGGGTAAACGTAAAGCACCGCTTCACAACTCAGCGTGCGCAGGTCGTCCGGCACTACACTCATCGGCCGCCCCTTCTGACGACGAGCCCGCATCTGGCGAGTCCAACGTACTATGCGGCCCAAGGCCTCACCTGCCCGGACTACCGACCATCGCCGGCCCGGCCGATCACCTCGATCGCACAATTGACGCCTGGCACCCGTGACAGACGTGCATCCGCGGTGAGCAACACGGCATCCAGGGCCTCAGCGAGGGCAACATATGCAGCATCGTAGGGCGTAATCGCATGCCGCAGTTCCCATATGCGGTGTAGCAACGGCTGGTGCCGGGCCCGGCGTAAGGGCAGATCCTCCAGGTCGGCTACCGCTGCGGCGGCTCTTCGAGCAGGTATCAGTTTGGCGGCCACATGGCGGCGCCATACCGAGACCACCTCGAGATCGACGAGTTCGGGAGCGGCCAACATTTCGTCCGCCAATCGTTCGCGGGCGAGCTGGCCATCTGTCCGATCATCGCCCAGGGCTACCGCCAATATGCTCGCGTCAACGACGATCACGTTCTGCCCGAACGTGATCGACAGCGACCGTAAGGGACACCCGGCCACCGCGCCGTTCGGCGACACGGTCGAGAACCTCATCGAGAGTGGGCTGATTCGCTTCGGCGATCAGCCGGCTCCGCAGGTATTCCTGCAGGGACTGATGCGCACGCGCGGCCCGCTCACGCAGAACCCGGTGGGTGTCTTCAGGAACATCCTTGATCTGCACGCTAGGCATGGCGCCATTTTGGCGCCAATGGCGCCAAAATACAACCACGCCTTGCACCCGGGCGGACACCTTCGACTTATCCTTTGATCTCGCCGGCGATCCCGCGTTCGATGCTCGCGCGGGTGTTGCCCGGCAGCACGATAAGGCCGTCGAGTTCGGCGCGCGCCAAACCATATGCATGCTGACGTTCTTGTGGCGTCGCAGCGCTGTCCGACGCCACCCGCAGCAGGTTCTGGGCGCGCGCCAGCCGCTGCCGTTCGTCCCTGGAGAAGTCGCCTCGGCGTCTGCGGATCGCCTCCGCTTCCGCGGCGTTGAACGCGGTCACATAGTCCTCGACCGCATCCAGATAGCGTCGGGCAGCCTCGCGGTCGTCGAGAAGATCCTCCGCCCGCGACGGTCGCTGAAAGTCGGCTGCCAGCTTGGCCTTATGAAAGCGCGTCGTGACGGGGTCGCGCATGTCGGTCATGACCGGGAAGTCAAGCAGCTTGGCGGCGTCGAGTTCGTATTCCAGCCAGCGTGCATCCGTTTGATCGTGTGCATCGATCGCGCGTCTGATCGCCCGCCACTGCGCCGCTTGATTGCCGGCCGTGGCCGCACCGCACTCCGCGCTCGCGGGGTTCGTCGGCGCGGGATCGCTAGGCCGCTCGCCTGACCTTCGGTTGATGGACGAGATGGCGCGGATGCCGGCGTAGATCACGCCGACGACCGGCGCGACCACTACTAGCAATTCGACCAAGCGAAACAGCAGGCCCACGAGGCCAGGATGCCATCAATTCATTACCGCTTGCCGGTTTGACCCGCGGCGATCTCGTCGGCGGCCCGGGCCGCGATGTCCCCGGCCAGGCGCGACGAAATCTCGGGTGCGTTCGCCGCGAACCGTGCCAACACCCGCTGGCGTAGCGGCGCCACCGTGACCTCGCCGCGATTGCGCTCGATCGCGCTGACGACGGCGGCTCCGACCTGCTCGGGCCTGCCGGTGCCAATTAGCGGTGGCGACGCGGCCCCTGAGTCGGCAAACATCCCGGCGCCGCTGATCGCTCCCGGGCTGATCACCGACACGCCGACACCAGCGGGCCGCAGGTCGTCGCGCAGACACAGCGCGAAGCCCCGGATCCCGAATTTCGTCGCGGCATACAGCGAAGCGCGGGCCGTCGCCGTTTTGCCGGAGATCGACGAGACGAAGACGAAATGCCCGGATCCCCGCTTGGTGAACGCCGGAATCAGTTCCCGCGTCATCTGGACCGGCGCCTCGAGGTTGACCCGGAGTGCCCGGTCCACCTGCTCGGCGGTGAAGCTTTCGAGCCTGCCGGAGGCCGGCAGCGCGGCGTTGGCCACCAGGACATCGATCTCGCCCGCATCGGCCAGCAGGGCGAGCGCGGCGCCGGGCTCTGCGAGGTCGCCGACGACCGTCCGGTGGCCACACCCCGGCAGCGAAGCCGCGAGCTGGTCGAGCTCTTGTGCTTTGCGTGAGCTCAGGATCAGGCGCGCGCCGCGGCCGGCAAGCGCCGCGGCGATCGCCCGTCCGAGGCCGCCGGTGGCGCCGGTGAGCAGCACGGTCTTGCCGGTTAATTCCATGGCGACGACGCTAGCCGATCCTCCCGAGGTACTTGAAGCTGTTCAGCACGTCGTAGCCGACAGGCGTCGCACGGAGCGTCGAGATCAGCCGCACTGGCGTCGCCTCCACCGTCTCGTAGGCGGCCAGTGCGGACGTTCCCCCGCAAGCGGGTGTTACCCCCAGCTCCACGAAATGCCGCCTCGGATTCCACTTTTCTTTGTCGCGGACGGGGCCGGACAGTGGATGCCGCACATCCGCCAATCGGCCAGCAACGATCGGCAACTGCGGCGAGTGCCGTGACCTCGGGATCTGGACAGGTCACCAGCGGCTATTGGCGGTACGCCCCACAGCATTAGGCTGTGCCCGACTGACGAGGAGTTCGTGATGACAAACGTCGATATTGCAGTGCTCGCGGGCGCAGCCCTGGTGGTTGCGGGGTTGGCGTGGTATTTCTTCGCCCCCCGGCGTGCCCACGCCGCGGCGGTCAGCGACGGGGTGCAGCGGGTCCACGTAACGATCCGCGGCGGATACAGCCCCAACGTCGTACAAGTGCGTCAGGGCATACCGGTGGAGATCGAATTCGACCGGCAGGAAACCGGGGATTGCAGTTCCCGAGTGGTCTTTCCCGACCTTCACTTGTCGGCGTCGCTGCCGGCGCATCGGCGGACCAGCGTCAGGTTCACCCCGCCACGAGCGGGGTCGTTCGGATTCTCCTGCAGCATGAATATGATCTACGGCACGCTCATCGTCACCCCCAGTGGTCAGGACACTCAATTCCCCGAACAGCCTTACGCTGCAACGGATTACGTACCAACAGAAGCCACCGAGGAGCCGACTGCCGCGGATACGGAAGCCGCGCAGGCCGAGGAACGGCGCGCCGACATCGCCGACCTGACCCGTCGGGTCATGATCGGGGCGCTGCTGACCGCGCCGGTGCTCTACGCGGTGATGGCCCAACCGCTAGGCGCCCATTGGGTACCCGCGGTATTGCTCAACCGCTGGCTACAGTTGGCGTTTATCACGCCCGTGATGTGCTACGTCGGTTGGCCGATCCATCGCAGCGGCTGGCTGGCGCTGGTCCATCGCAGCCCCGACATGAACAGCCTGATCACCCTGGGTACCTCCGCGGCCTACGGCTACAGCCTGCTGGTCACCGTAGCCGCGACGGCCCTACCACCCGAAGTGCGCGACGTGTATTTCGAGGCCGTCGGGGTAATCCTCACCCTGATCATGGTGGGCCGGCTGCTGGAAGCACGTGCCAAAGCCGGCACCGGCGAAGCCATCCGGGCCCTGCTCGGGCTGCAGGCGCGTACCGCGCGCGTCGTACGCGGCGGCAGCGAAACCGAGATCCCCATCGATCAGGTGGTGGTAGGCGACGAGATAGTCATCCGCCCCGGGGAGAAAATCCCGGTAGACGCCACCGTGATCTCCGGCCAGTCCGCCGTCGATGAGTCCATGGTGACCGGAGAATCGATGCCAGTGACCAAACACGGCGGCGACACCGTCATCGGCGCGACCGTTAACACCACCGGCTCGCTGCGGGTGCGCGCGGTCAAGGTGGGCGCGGACACCATGCTCGCCCAAATCATTCGTATGGTGCAGCAGGCCCAAGCGTCCAGGGCACCGATTCAACGACTGGCCGACGCAATCTCGGGGTACTTCGTGCCGGTCGTGATCGCCATCGGCATCACCACTTTCGCGGTGTGGTTCGTCGCCGGCCCGGCACCCGCGTTAACGCAAGCCCTGGTATCGGCGGTGGCAGTGTTGATCATCGCCTGCCCGTGCGCGCTGGGCTTGGCTACCCCACTGTCGATCATGGTCGGCACCGGGAAGGGCGCGCGCGCGGGCATCTTGATCCGCTCGGCCGAAGCCCTGGAAACCGCGCACCGGCTGGACACCATCGTGCTCGACAAGACTGGCACCATCACCGCCGGCAAGCCGGCACTCACCGATGTTCAGGTGACCGGGACACTCGCGGAGCGAGAGCTCGTTTCCCTCGTTGCCGCCGCGGAATCCGACAGCGAGCATCCGGTCGCCACAGCGATCATCGGCGGGGCGCGCGATCGCGGCATTCACATTCCCGCCGCCGAGTCCTTCACCTCGATCACCGGCAAAGGGGTCCGGGCCACCGTCTCAGGCCGTGCGCTGCTCGTCGGCACCGCTGCACTGTTAGCCGAAAATGGCGTCACTACGGACGAACTAGAGCCGATCAGCACCGAGCTGGCGGCCGCCGGCAAGACCCCACTCCACGTTGCGGTCGACGGCCAGCCGGCCGGGGTGCTCGCCGTCGCGGACACGGTCAAGGACGACTCCGCCGCCGCGATCGCGGCCATGCGCAAGCTGGGTTTGCAGGTCGTGATGATCACCGGAGACGACGCGCGCACCGCCGCCGCGATCGCCAGCCAGGTCGGGGTCTCACGGGTGCTCGCCGAGGTGCTCCCCGAACACAAGGCCGGTGAGATCCGCCGGCTGCAAGCCGGGGGGCGCCGAGTCGGCATGGTTGGTGACGGCATCAATGACGCACCCGCCCTCGCGCAGGCCGACGTCGGCCTCGCCATCGGGACCGGCACCGACGTCGCTATCGAAGCCGCTGACATCACGCTCATTTCCGGGTCACTGGCGGGGGTGGTCACCGCGATCCGGCTCTCGCACGCCACCATGCGCAACATCCAGCAGAACCTGTTCTTCGCCCTGATCTACAACGCCATTGGCATCCCGCTCGCGGCCGGCGTGCTCTACCCACTTCTTGGGCTGCGACTGTCACCCATGATCGCTGCCGCCGCCATGGCCCTGTCTTCGCTGTCGGTGGTCGGCAACGCCAACCGGCTACGCCGCTACCGCGTCGAGCCGTTGGCTCCTGCCCCACCGCAAATCATCGAACCTCAAGTGGAAACCGCCGCGGCCCCCTAGGCCGCATCGTCCGTCAGAGTGACTCTGGATTCTCCCGCATTTCGACCGGCACCCTTGTCGTCCACCGCACGGAACCACCAGTTTTGCGTGAAAACCGCTGCAGGAGTGAGCTTCTCACCCAGCGCCTGCTCGGTACCATACATCGCGCGGTAGGCGAGGATGCGGTCGAGGCCGATCCAGCAACCCGCGGCCCGGCCGATGCCCGCTAGGGATGACCGATCTTCGCGATTCTTGTAATCCCTTGCAGGACAGGTGCTTCCACTACCCTCCAGGTCAGAACGGTGGTGGGTCGTGGTCGGTGTCGGGTAGGGCGGGGCCGGGGTAGCTCGAGGGCTCGGCTCGCGGCGTGGTGCGGGCGTGGTGGTTGTGGCGGCGTTCGGTGGCGATGCGGTGGGCGCGGTCTTGGGCGCGGGTGCGGCGGCGTTTGGGCATCATCGCGGTCCGGTGGGCGCAGTAGTCGTGCGGGGGGTCGGCTTCCGGTGCCGGCATACCGCCGACCGCGCGGCACAGGCTGGGAAACAGCAGCGCACTGCCCGGGGTGGTGACATAGGTGTGCCCCGACGGTGAGGTGAAAATCAGGGTCCCGTCGGGCAATTGCCGTTCCCGCCAGCCCCAAAAGGTCTTCACAAGGTGATGGGTTCGGCATTTGCAGTTCAGGTTGGCCGCATGGGTGGGCCCACCGGCGGCGTAGGGGATCGAATGATCCACATCGCAATCGACGGCGGGCCGGTCACAGCCGGGCCAGCGGCAGGTCAGATCCCGGCACCGCACAAAATCGGCCAACGCCTTCGAGGGCACATAGCCGGGCTCGGGTGGGGCATCGCCGGGATGGGCCAGCGGTACCAGTGTGGCCGTCTTCGCGAGTTCGGCGATCAGTTCGGGGGTGATCAGCCCGTCGGCGCCCACCATCGAGGCCGGCGCCGAGCTGGTGCCCTCGAGGCTGGCGGGTTCGGCGATCACATGGATCACCACCGGGGCCGCACCCGGGCGGGTGGCGGCCGGGCAGTCGGTGCGCCCGCAGCCACAGCCCAGCCGATCCGCCCCGGCGGCCAGCGCCCCCAGCGCGTCGGCGCGGCGCTGCTCGCGGGTGCGCGGATCGTGTTCGCACACGGTGGCCGCCAACGCCGACAGCCGCTTGTCCAGTGCGTGGGCGTCGACGCTGTACAGGCTGCCGTCGATGCGCGAGAGGCCGTCTTGGTCCTGTCCGATCGAGATCTGCCGATCGGCCTGATACTCCTTACGGCGGCGCACCGCATCGGCGTCGACGCGGGCCACGATCCTATCGACCGCCCCGGACAGCCGGGCGCTGGTCAGCGAGGGCCAGCGCGTCACATTGAGCGCCACCAACTCATCCACCGCCGCCAGCACCTCGGGGTCGACGATCAGATCGGTGCGGTACACGATCGTGGAAAACGCCCGAAAGTCGATCTCGCCGGCCACAAACACCGCAGCGGTCTTGGGTAGCCGCTCACGCATCGCGCGCGCATACCGCAGCCGGCCGGCGGCGCGCGCCTGACTGATCCGCAACGCCGCACCCACCTCGGCGGCCACGGCCTCCATGGTGTCGATCGCCCAGTCCTCGGTCTCCGAAGAGCGCGAGAGCCGAGAGGCGAACAACTCCCCCATCGCCACCAGCTGCGCGGCGGCGGCCCGGTTCTCCGCCCGAGCGGCCGCACAGATCCGCTCTATCAGCCCCGCCGACTCCGCGGTGGTCGACGGATGGCGCCGCTCGACGTGCTCATCGAAACGGGCCACCACCTCCGGATCGAGCACTTGTTCGAACATACATTCGATACTAGCAGACCCCGCCGACCGCGTTGACTCATCAGAAATGCGCGCGAAAGGGTGATTCGTTGCCTCACTGAAAATGCGCGCGTACGCCCAGTGGATGGGGTTGACGTTGGCCGAGCGCAGAGCAATCACCGAGACGACCGCGACCCGCTACCAGCTGGCGAGTAAGGGCGTTAAGAGCCGGATTCTCGACGAGTTGTGTGCGAACACCGGGTGGCACCGCAGCCATGCCCGCAAGGCGCTCAAAGCGGCGCTGCAACCCAAGATCGTCACCCCGCGCAGTCCCCGGCCCGTGAAGTACGGGCCCGATGTCATTGCGGCACTGACGCTCTGCTGGACAGTGCTCGGAATGCCCGCCGGCAAACGGCTTGCGCCGATGCTCGGCGAACTGGTGGCCGTGCTGCGTCATTTCGGGGAGCTGGTCATCGATGAGGACACCGCCGAACTACTGGTGTCGATGTCGGCGGCCACCATCGATCGCCGCCTGGCCGGTGAGCGAGCCAAACACCGTAAGGGGCGTGTGGGCACCAAGCCGGGATCGCTCTCAAAAGTCAGATCCCGGTGCGCACCTGGGCAGAATGGGACGACGCCCGACCCGGGTTCGTCGAGATCGACACGGTCTTTCACGACGGCGGCAATCGCGGTGGGGGCCATGCCTTCACGCTGACGGTCACCGACATCGCCACCGGCTGGACCGAGAATCGCTCACTGCCTGACAGGGCCGCCAAGACCGTGTTGGCCGCCCTCAATGACATCGCCCGCAGGATGCCGTTCCCGATCCTGGGGGTGGACTCCGACAACGGATCAGAATTCATCAACGAAGACCTGCTCAGATGGTGCCAAGGTGTTGACCGGCGCTCAGGATGAGCACGATGGCGGCATTGACGGTGAGGGTGTGCGGTCATGAAATGACCCCGCCGGGAGATGTCCGGCGGGGTCGGTGGTGTTCGGGGTGTCGGGGTGGTGTTCAGTCCGCCGTGACTTCGGCGATGGCCGTGCGGGTGGAGGATTCATCCACGATGGCCTTGTCGGCGGCGAAGGCGGCGACGAGGGCTTGCAGCGCGAGGTTGTTGACGGCGCGCGGATAGCCGCGGCTGGTTTGATGAACGAGCGTGACCGCGTCGTCGGAGAACAGCGTGTCGTCACGCCCGGCCAGCGCCAGGTGGTGACGCAGGTAGCTACCGGTCTCCTTGTCGGTCATCGGCTGCATCGTGTAGCGCAGCCCGATGCGCTGGTCGAGCGCGGCGAGCACGCCGAGTTTCATCCGCCGCCGCAGGGTGGGTTGGCCGACGAGCAGGCAGGCGAACGGGCTCGACGAGTCGAGATCATGATTTGTCAAGAGCCGCAACGCTTCTAATTGGTCATAGCCGAGCAGGTGGGCCTCCTCGACGACCGCTACGGGGGTGCGTCCGCGCTCGGCGTGTTCGGCGGCCAGCGCGTCGGCGGCCTGTGGGGCCAGGGTGGCGTGATGGGTCAGCGGCTGGCCGCCCAGTGAGGCGACGATGCGGTGGTGGATGCCGCGCACCCCGACGGTGGGATCGGGCAGGTAGATGACGGTGTGGCGGCTACGGTCCAGGGCGGCCAGCGCGGCGCGCACGGCGACGGTCTTGCCGGCGCCGACCTCGCCGGTGATCACGCCGATACGGCGATCGGCGATGCACCAGCCGATGCGGGCGACCGCTTCGTTGTGGGCGCTGTGGCGATGCAGCATGGAAGGGGCCAGATCGCGGCCGAACGGCATCCGGGAGAAACCGTAGTAGGAGATCAGTTTGTCCATCATTGTGGTCGGGCCTCCTGGCCGGTGAGAAGGTCGAGCTGGCCGGGGATCTGATCGGCAGCCCCGGACAGGGCGGCGTAGTTGACACCGCGGGCGAGCTCGGCCGCGTGCGCGGTCTCGATCAACTTGGCGTAGTCGATGCCACTGGGTTTCGGTGGCGCGGTGGGGGTTTCGGGTTTGGCTTTCGGGTGCGAATGGCGCCCGATGTGGTGCGGGGATCGCCAGCCCCATCGGGACGCCGGCCAGACGGACCTCGATGCGGGTCAAATCGAACGGGTCGAAGACCAGCTCGACTTTTTCGGCCGACCAATGCCGGGTCGACCTCGTAGCTATTGCCGTGTAGCGCCACGGTGGCGGTCTTGGTCACGCGGCGGTATTCCTCCCACAGGAATGCCTCGGTGAGCGTCTGCGGGGCGGGCAGCGCGATGGGGCCGGTGACTGACCAGCGGGCCAGCGGGGTTTGTCCGGTTTCGGAATGCACCGTGCGGTGATAGACGGTTTCCACCCAGGCTGCGAAGAGCCGATTCAATTCGGCCAGATCGGTCACGTGGTGACGGCCGACGACGTCGGGGTCGCCGGTGATCTCGACCAGGAACTGCTCGCGCACGGTCCTGAAAAACCTCTCTATCTTCCCCCTGCCTTCTGGCCGACCTGGCGTCGAATGAACCAGGCGCACACCGAGCTTCGCGCACGCCCGCAACAACCACGTATCCACATAGGCCGAGCCGTTATCGACATACACCGCAGTCGGCACGCCGCGGGAGGCCAGCGCCGGGCGCAGCGCGGCGGCTAGGCGCACGGTGTCCTCGGCATAGCCCCAGCGGTAGCCGGACAGCAGCCGGGAATGATCGTCTAGAAAAGCGAACAAGTAGGTCTTGCGGGCCTGGATTCGTAAGCCGTGTAACGCATCTCCAACCCACAGGTCGTTCGGGTGCTCGGCCTCGAACCGGCCGAACACCGCCGGGGCAGACCCGCCGGCGGTGGCGCCGGTGAGCCCGAGCCGGTGAAAGTTGCGCTGCAAGGTGCGTTCATCCGGTGCCCAGCCCAGCTGGGTGCGCAGGATCCGGCGGATCGCCGCGGCGGTGCGCTCCGGGTTCTCCCGCCGCAGCGCCACCGCCAGCTCCAGCACCTCGGCCGGGGTGCGCGGCGTGCATTGGCGCGGGCTGGGCACCAGCGCGTCGAACCCGCCGGCCCGCCAGTCCCGGATCCACCGATCGATGGTCTGCCGACTGATACGCACCCGCCGCCCGAACGGGTCGAGGTGCTCGCGCGAGGCCAACTCGCGCACCATCTTTCCCCGCTGCTTGGTGGAATGCGCCGGATCCGCCGCCTCCCGAATCAACTGATACCGAAACAACCCGATCGCCCGGGCCCGCTCCGCGCGCACCTTCGCCTCATCATCGCCGACCGCCACCGGCCGCTCCTTTCCGTTTGCTGTCCTTGAAACACACGACAGCGCACAGAATTACGGCCACATCGACGGCTACGGCAGGGTCGACTCGTGTTGCACCCGCCGGTCGGGCCAGCCCGGCGCCAACAACCGCCCACCCGACATCGCCACCGCGGCCTCGGCCAGCGACACCGTGGGCAGCGCGAACCGGCGCGCGATCACTGCCCCGACCGCAGCCATCACCGTCACCGCATCGGCGAACACCCCGCCTGCCGCATCCGGCATCACCGGATCCGGGTCCACCGCACGCAGCCAGACGGTGAACACCGACCGCACCGACTCGGCCCGCTCAGCGAAGCGCCGCAACCAGCCCCGCACCGTCTCACCCGGGCGACCCAGAACAGCTGCGATCCGCCGAAACCCCAAGCCACACCGCGCTTTCGCAACCAACGCCGACACGATCACCGCCGCCGCATCGGCACGGCGCAGTAGCGCGCTCACCGGCAACAACACATGCGTCACCCCGCAGCCGGTGCACCGCGACCGGCGCGGACAAAGCTGCGCCGGCCCGTCCGGGCCACGCACCTGCCGCGACCTCGCCCATCCCCAGCCCGCCAGCACGGCGCTGCCACACGTTGGGCACCACAACTCACCCGCCGCCAGCCTGCGCTCGACTCCATCAAGATCGGCCTCTACGGTGACCACTGCGCCTCCAAGCGCGAACAGACGGCCCTCCCGCAGCTCCGGCCAAAGAGACAACGGGAGGGCCGTCACCTCCAATGACCTGATCACCGTGCCGCCCCGACACCACAAACAGCAACCGACACCGACCGACCAAGACCAGCTGCTCAGCCCCAGCGCCGGAACGCTACCCCCACGTGGTCACCCTGGATGCCCCCGAACACAAGGCCGCCAAATCACCTTCACCCGGGCGCGGCCGGGCAACAAGAACGACGGCTGTCACGTCGAGCAGAAGAACTGGACGGTAGTGCGCGCCACCGTCGGCTACCACCGCTACGACACCGCCGCAGAACTGTTGTTACTCAACGAGATCTGGCAGCTTCAGTCCAAACTGACCAACTACTTCTACCCACAGCAGAAACTGATATCCAAGGTCCGCAAAGGAGCCAAGGTATCCAAGAAACATGACGAGGCGACCACCCCGTTTCATCGCACGATCGCGCACCCAACCACGCCCGTGGAGCGCATCGTGGCGCTGACCCGGACCTACTCCCTGATCAATCCCGCCGCCACCCAGCGCCAGCTCCAAGCCCTGACCGCCCAGCTACTCACCCTCACCACCACCAAGACCGGCCCCACCGCCCAACCCCAGGTCAACAAGCGCGCACGTTTACGTGAGGCAACGAATCCACCTACGCGCGCATCTTGACATGAGGCAACAGGCGACACCCCGCCCCCGCGCTCAATCACACAAACGTCGAGGATGCTTCATCGAACTGCCCGACAAAACCACGCGCAAACGTTTCAACACGCGAGGATCTTCCTCTGGATGATCGGGTAGTTCGTCGACCACGACGAGTCGTTCGAGCAAGC
This sequence comes from Mycobacterium lacus, assembly GCF_010731535.1. Classification (NCBI taxonomy): domain Bacteria; kingdom Bacillati; phylum Actinomycetota; class Actinomycetes; order Mycobacteriales; family Mycobacteriaceae; genus Mycobacterium; species Mycobacterium lacus. The sequence continues at coordinate 1,783,876 of NZ_AP022581.1, read as the reverse complement.
GTGAATCGGGCATCGCGACCGGATCCACGCGTCGCAGGTGAACATCTTGTCCTGGTGCGGGCTTGCTTCGCCCTGTCTCGGTAACGTCTCGGTCGTGGGCGAAGAGCCCGACCGCCATCTCCGGCACGATCCGCCTGCCGGTGCGGAGTCGGTGTTGCGGTGAATCGTCCACCGTGGTGCCCGATGAGGTCTTCGAACTCAGTGGCCGGCGGATACTGCAACGCCTCACTCGGGCGAACCCGACACGCAACAACCTCAGGCGGTAATCCCGGAAGCGCGGCCGGCCATCAGCATCGTCAATTACGCGCTGACTCCCGACAACACGGTGAGCCGCGTTCGCTGCATTGCTATCGCCCAGCGATGGCTGGCTAACACCGCGGCCGGTTGAGACCCTCGACTATGCCAAGAATTCGTTGAGAATCCTCCAAGGGTGGCCTCGGACTCTAAGCCGTCCGCAACAAACGGCAACAAACGACATCGCAGAGGAGTCCGAAAACCGTCATGGCCATCGTGGAATCGCCGGCGAACGCTTACCCACCCGCTCCCCACCCCTTCTACGGCGCGCCGCCCCGACCCGGACAACCCGCGGCAGGCTACCCGGAACGACCCCATCGCCATCCCTGGGAGATCGGACTTCTGGTGCTGGTCATCGCGTCCAGCGTCCTGCTCTATCTACTCGCGTGCGTGATGGTGCTGTCCGGTAGCGTCAGCTTGCTCTGGCTTTCGGTCCTGGCCACGCCGGTCGTGCTGTACTTGCTCCGCGGGTTGACCTACGGCCGGCAACGAGCTAACGGCGTCAAGATGTCACCCACCCAGTTTCCCGAGGGCTACTGGCTCGTCGTTGAGGCGGCCCAGCGGTTCGGTCTCAGTGAAGTACCGGACGCCTATGTCGTGCTGGGCAACGGCCTCATCAACGCCTTTTCCAGCGGGCACGGCTTCCGTCGCTATGTGGTGGTCTACAGCGACCTGTTCGAGATCGGCGGCCAGGCCCGCGATCCCGAAGCGCTGGCTTTCGTCATCGGCCACGAGGTCGGCCACATTGCCGCGGGGCACGCCTCCTATTGGCGCCAGCTCGGTCAGCTGGCAATGAAGATCCCGTTCCTCGGCCAGACGCTCTCGCGGTCAATGGAATACACAGCCGACAATTACGGATACGCGCTTCGTCCCACCGGAGCCCAGCGAACCATCGGTGTGCTCAGCGCCGGGAAGTATCTGCTCAGGTCGGTTGATTTCGACGGCATGGCCGACCGGGCCGGCTCCGAGGCCGGATTCTTCGTCTGGCTGGCCAACATGTTGTCCTCGCACCCGGTAAACACGTGGCGCGCGGCCGCGCTGCGCGACCGTGCCGTCGCGGGTTCCCTGTTCTTCCGGCCGAAGCGACCGGCGCCGGTGGTGCCTGCACCCGCAAACATCGCTTGGATGCGCTAGTTCCCAGCGACGACAACGAAACATCCAGATTGCGGAGTGCCTAAACGTGGTGTGTTTCGCACCATTTTGGGCAATACCCATCGGTACGCCTCACGTTGATCGACGGCAGCACAGAGGAACGCGCAAATGACCACCATAGATGGCCCGGGTCCGACCGGACCTGCTGAGCGGCGCCGCAGACAGACCACTGGCCCTGCTCGGGACGGCCAACGCGCCGAAATCAACAGCGTTGTGCCACAAGGCGTTTTGCTGATGTCGGGATCGGTGGCGACGCCCTCGGTGTCGGCTTGCCGCATGAGCGCTGTGACCGGCAGCAGCCTCCGAGGAGGAACATCCGAATGAAAACCAAGGTCGTGGTGGTGGTGATTGGGGGGATTGTCGCTCTCACGCTCCTACTGCGCTACTTCACGCTCAGCCGAGCCGGAATGCCGGTGGGGTGGATGCTCTACCTGGGATTGCCCGTCACGGCGGCGGGCGTGCTGTTTGCGCTGCTACTCGTCGACCTCGGCGCGGGTTGGGGCGTCCAGGAGCACAGCAGCCGCGCGGGGCCGCGTCCGCGGGCGCTTCCGTTGCCCATGTCGCGCGTCTCCGAACGGCTGCGGGAGCTCGAGGACCCGCACGTCTCAACCGAAAGCGATTGCGGCGCAGACCGTCGCGATCCAAGCGACGATCATTAGCTGTATGACGTGGTCGCCCAGGAAGATGCCTTCGGGTTCACCGGCCAGGCCGCCGTCGATGTCCACGGCGTAGCGCAGGATTGCGATCGTGATCGGGATCGCCGAGACCGCAAACCACGACACGGCGTGCCCGTCCTGCTCGAATGCCCATAGCCCGTAGAACAGTGCGACGGCGGTGCCCGACATGGTCCAAACGAATCGAAGGTAGGCACCGCTGTAGCTGTCGAGCGACTTGCGAATCTTGGCGCCGGTACGCTCGGCGAGCTGCAGCTCTGCGTAACGCTTGCCCGCCACCATGAACAACGCCATGAACGCCATCACCACCAGGAACCACGGCGACACCGAAATGCCGGTCGCCGCGCCGCACGCGATCGCGCGGATCAGGTACGCCGACGCGACAATGCATATGTCGAGCACCGCTTGGTGTTTGAGACCGAAGCAGTAGCCGAGCTGCATCGCGAGGTAGATCGTGATGACCAGCCCGAGCGCCTGGGCAGTCATCGCTGAGATGGCGAACGAGGCACCGGCGAGCACGATCGCCAAGGTGCAGGCCAGTGCCGGTGAGACCACCCCGGCCGCGATGGGACGAAACCGTTTGACGGGATGCTGCCGGTCGGCCTCCACATCGCGGACGTCGTTGATCAGATAAATCGACGAGGCGGCCAGGCAGAACACGACGATCGCGACGACCACCTTGCAGAGAACATCCCGGTAGTCGTGATTACCGCCGACGGTGGCCACGGGCGCGCCAACCACCAGAACGTTCTTGATCCATTGCCGAGGTCGCAGCGCCTTGATGATGCCAGTCGCTAGATGGGCGGGCGGCCCCACCTCGGGGGACACTGGGCTGCTCACGAGGGTTGATTATGACCGCGGTCACCCGTGATCTCAGCGACTCGGCGGAATCGGCGAGTGATCAGCCGCCCTTGAGACGAATCTTCCAGCGCACAAAGCCGAGGTAAACGATGCTCAGTGCCGCCAGCATGCCCATGTCGAACCACCACGCGCCGGGCGTGTGACGCCAGTGCGAGTCCATCGGGACCGACGGGACCTTATCCTCCAAGCTGAGCAGGTCGATGGTGGAGGCTGACGCCGCGAAACCCCATCTGGCCGGCGTGGCCCAGGACATCTGGTCAAGCCCGATACGCGCGGTGACGGGAATCATGCCGCCGGAGAACACCAGCTGCGACATGACCGCCACGACGAGCAGGGGCATGATCTGTTCGTTGGACTTGGCCACCGACGACAACGCCAACCCGAGCATCGCCGAGGCGACACAGGTCATAGCGACGTCAGCGAACAGCTCCAGGGCCGGAATACCCAATGCCACCGCACCCTGAGTGGGGCCGCCCTTGCCGCCCACCGCGATCGCGGTAACGATCGCCGACTGGATGATCGCGAACACGGTGTAGACGCAGACCTTTGCCAACAGGTACGCGGAGGTGGACAGACCAACCGCCTGTTCGCGCAGGAAGATAGCGCGCTCACCGATGAGGTCGCGGATGGTGAGCGCGGTCCCCATGAAGACCGCACCAACGTTGAGCAGCACCAGGATCTGCCCCGGCTCGGTGGGTGCGCTGCCCATCGGGTTTGGCCTGCCAAAGCCGACATCTCCGGGCACCGACATGGACAGCGAACCCATGATGAACGGCAACAGCGCGAGGAAGATGAAGTAGCCCCGGTCTGAGACGATCAGCCGAACCTGTCGCCTGGCGATCGTGGAGAACTGCCGGAACAGGCTGGTATGCGTCGGCTCGCCCAGCTCGGCGGGTTCTTCCGCGGGTGGCGGTGGCGGGGGCGGACCCGTGCGCGCCAGGTACCGGGCCTTGGCCGCGTCCGGGTCGTCGGCGACCGTGCTGAATATGTCGGCCCAGTTGGTCGTCCCCATCGCCGCGCCGATCTGGCTGGGCGGCCCGCAGAACGCGGTCTTACCGCCGGGGCCCAGCAGCAGAACCTGATCACAGACGTCCAGATAGGTCAGCGAGTGAGTGACCACGAGCACCACCCGACCGGCGTCGGCCAACTGCCGCAGCATGGTCATGACCTGCCGGTCCAGCGCGGGGTCCAGGCCGGATGTCGGTTCGTCCAGGATCAGCAGCGACGGCCCGGTCAGCAGCTCCAGCGCCACCGACGCGCGCTTGCGCTGGCCGCCGGACAACTTGTCGACCCGGGTCTCGAGGTGCTTGGACATCTCGAGTTCCTCGAGCACTCGGGCAACCACCTGCTCGCGGTCGGCCTTGGTGGTGTCCGGCGGCAGCCGCAGTTCGGCGGCATACATCAGCGCCTGCTTCACGGTCAGCTGACCATGCACCACGTCATCCTGCGGCACCATGCCGATCCTGCTGCGCAGCGAGGCATATTCGGCGTGCACGTTGTGGCCCTCGAACACCACCGTGCCGGCGGTCGGGTGTGTGTACCCGGCCACCAACCTGGCGAATGTCGACTTGCCGGCACCCGACGGACCGATGACGGCCGTCAGCATTCCCGGGCGCGCGATCAGCGAGATGTCGTCCAGCAGCTGCTTGTTGCCCTCGATCGTCCACGTCACCCCGCGCACGTCGAGGCCCCCGGCGGCCGTCGCCGCCGCCGTCTCCTCCCGACGTGCCAGCGTGCCGTCGGCGAAGACGAGGTCGATGTTGCCGATGGTGACGACGTCGCCGTCGTGCAGCAGCGCGGCCTCGACCCGGGCACCGTTCACGAAGGTGCCGTTGATGCTGCGGTTGTCGCGGATCTCGATGCCACCGGGCGTTGGGACCAGGGTGGCGTGGTGGCGCGACGCCAACACTTCGGGGATGACGATGTCGTTGTCGTCGGCCCGACCGATCCTGACTGAGCCCGGCGGCAACTCCCCCGACGGCCTGCCCGGCCGCAGGATCTTCATCATCGAGGTCGCGATGTTTCCCGTCTCGCCGCCGCGGCCGCCAGGCGGGGCCAGCGGCACTTGGGATTGCGTGGGTGGCCGGTAGATCTGCGGCGCCGGCTGCGGCCCACTGGGCGGTCGTAGCGGGTGCCCGCCGGTTGGGTACCGGGGCTGCGGCGCCGACGGGTGGGCCGGCTGCGGTCCGCTGGGCGGCTGCGCGGGCTGCAGCCGCGATGTCGGCGGCGGCTGGGGAGGCTGGCCGGGCCAGTGCGCGCCCGCCTGCGGCGGCGCCTGGGACGGCACCGATCCGCTGGGCGGGTTGACGATCCGCAGCGATGTCGTCTGCGGAGGGCGCCCCACCGAACCCTGGTGTCGACCGACCTCGAACGTCAGCGCCGGACCATCCGGATTGCCGATATTGACCTGCTGACCGTCGTGAATGTCGACGCCCGGCACGCGACGGTTGTTGACGTACAGCCCGTTGAGGCTGCCGTTGTCAATGGCGACCCATCGGCCCTGGTCGAACCGCAGCACCAGGTGTGCCCGGGAAATCAGGGGGTGCCCGACGCGGACGTCTGCCCGCAGGTCACGCCCGACGACGACATCGTGTCCTGCTGCGAAGGTACGCTCAGCTCCGTTGTATCGCACCGTCAGCACGGGTGGGGCTGCTTGGCTCATCATCGCCAACTGTAACGGCATCGGTGCCTAGCGCACTCAAATCGGCGCCGCCGGCCGGGTAGGGTTCGGTGGAATCTTCCGCGGCCGTGGGAGGGAGCGAGCGCAGCGTCATGACCGAATCCGGCGCCACCCGCGTGGCGGTCTACTTCGACTTCGACAACATTGTGATCTCGCGCTACGACCAAGTGCACGGCCGCAACTCGTTCCAGCGGGACAAGGCAAAGGGTTTGGATACGGAACGGCTTCAGTTGGCGACCGTCGACCTGGGCGCCATCATGGACTTCGCGTCGTCGTTCGGCACCCTGGTGCTCACCCGGGCCTACGCCGATTGGTCCGCCGATGTGAATGCCGCTTACCACGGCCAGCTCGTCGCCCGCGCCGTCGATCTCGTGCAACTGTTTCGGGCCGCCGCGTACGGCAAGAACGGGGCCGACATCCGTCTGGCCGTCGACGCGGTCGAGGACATGTTCCGGCTGCCCGACCTGACGCATGTGGTGATCGTCGGGGGCGACTCCGACTACATCGCCCTCGCCCAACGCTGCAAGCGCCTCGGCCGCTATGTCGTCGGCATCGGGGTGGCCGGTTCGAGCAGCCAGTCGCTGGCCGCGGCCTGCGACGAGTTCGTCACCTACGACGCGCTGCCCGGGATACCCACCGCCGGCACACGGGCGGCCCAGCCCAAGAAACGCGGCCGCCGCGCGAGCACCGCTGAACGCGACGACGAGCCGACCCCGCCCGACCCGCAGGAGGCCGCCACCGGCCTGCTCGAGCGTGCACTTCGGATCGGCCAGGAAAAGGACGACACCGACTGGCAGCACAACTCCGTGGTCAAGGCCCAGATGAAGCGGATGGACCCATCGTTCAACGAGAAGTCGTTGGGATTTAAGACGTTCAGCGACTTCCTGCGCTCCCGCGGCGACCTCGTCGACCTGGACGAGAGCAGCACGACGCGTATGGTGCGCCTGCACAGCGACGCCGCCTCGTAGACACCAAACCGCTATCCGCCTCCCCCACGGCCGGCGCATCCCCGGTCAGCGGGTGTGTCTGGTCGGTCAATGTTGTGTTAAAAACTCCCCCGCGTATCGCGCTGGAGCGACTGGACCGCATAGATTTTTAAGTCAGCCCCTGCCGATTGGAAGATGTCATGCCCACCCTGCCCACTTCCGAAACGCGCCTCCGCGAGGAGTTGCGCAACTACGCCGTTGAATTACGCCAGCTGGCCTACACGCTGCCTGGCGGGATAGGCGAACACAATCTGCTCGGATTGTCGGACCGGATGCGCGCCGCCGCGGACAACACTGTCCGCAAAGGGGCCTAAACCCAGCGAGCGCCACTCAACCGACAGCAGCACCGCCACGTCTCGCGGTTAGCCGCGCAGGTGGTCATAGACGCGCGCTATCCGCAAGCGACCGACGCGGCTTTAATGGCCCGTGCCACCCCAGACGCCCCACCTCGCAGCGCCGAATACGACTTCATCGCGGCCATACACGCACTCCATGCTTGCAGCGGGCCTCAGGGATGCGGACATGCGAGCATCTGGGTTTCCGGGCTCGATCTTGAACGATGCGATAGCGGCGGGCGGGTCGGTCGAAATTCTCAATACCCCTACCAGTTTGGCGTTCATCGCAGTGGCTGATCGCCAGCCTCGCCGATCCGGTACTTGCAAATCCCCGGCGCCAGCGACTCGGTGCAGCAACGAAAGGCCGCGTCCCAGCTGACCTCCTGCCAGTGGCCGTCGCTCGGACGCAAACCTCACGCCGTCACGGCCACCCGTTGCTTCTGCGGATCTCTTCGCGGCACTCACGGCGGGTCTGGCCGGTCTGTTGCATGCAAATGCGAATCGGCGACTCCTGCTCGGTGGGTAGCGGCGTCTCGCTCGGCTCGGCTGTGACCGTGACCGTCGGATTGGACACGGTGCCTTGGGTCAGCGACCAGATAGCGGTGTTGGTGCCCTGCAGCGTCGAGCAGTAGGCGGTCGCCCCGGTCTTTGTGACACCGGTGCTGCCGACCGGGGAGCAGTTGGCCCCGATGACGACGACGGGAGCCGGTGCCACGGAGGTGAAAGTCGACGTGTCGGCGGCCGCGGAAGTGGACGGGGTGGTCTGCGGCGTCACGGGGCCCGAAGGCGTGAGCGCCGGCGTGGTCTGAGGCGTCGTCGGGGCCGCCGAGCTGGTGCTGGTGGCTGGCGACGCGGCGCGCTCGTCGTCAGCGCGCCTGGTCTCCAGCAACGCCACGGCGATCGCGGCGATCAGCAATACCGCCAGCACCGCGGGCACAAGGACGCCCGCTCGCAGCGGCGAACGTCGGGCGGGCGCGGACCCCGCGACAGGTAGGGCGAGACTCGTTTCGTCGGGATCACCACCGCCCAACTGATGGCCGAGGGCGCGGGCGAAGTCGACACACCGCTCGAAGCGTTCCTTGGGCTCCTTGGCCAGCGCCTTGGCGAACACCGGGTTCAGGCCCGCCAGTTCGGGATTGCGCTCGCCGATCGCCGGGGGTGACGCGCTGAGGTGCTGGCTGATCACCACGGCCGGGTTGGCGTGCTGGAACGGTGGGGCGCCGGTCAGCAGGTGGAACGCCGTCGCGGCCAGCGCGTACTGATCGGCACGTCCATCGAGTTCGCTGCCCATCAGCTGTTCGGGTGCCGCATAGGACACGGTGCCCACCGTCATGTTGGTGGCGGTCAATCCGCTCGGGTCATCGACCAGACCGGCGATCCCGAAATCGGCCAACAGAATTCGGCGGTTCTCGGAGTCGGGCTGGGCGAGCAGGATGTTCGCGGGCTTGACGTCGCGATGCAGCAGCTTGTGCTGGTGGGCGTAGTCGAGCGCCTCGGCCACCGCGGTGATGATCTCTGTGACCTCGGGGCCGGGCATCCCGTTCGGGTAACGATCCTTGAGCAACTGTCCGGAGTCGGTGCCGTCGACGAAGTCCATGTCGATCCACAGCTGGCCACCGGACTCGCCGCGATCATGCACGGCGACGATGTGCGGGTGCCACAGGGAGGCCGCGACATCGGCTTCGCGATTGAACCGCTCTCGGTACTCGCCGTCCGCCGAGACCTCGGGCCGCAAGACCTTGAGCGCGTCCTGCCGGGGCAGCCGGGGGTGCTGTGCCAGGTACACCTCGCCCATTCCGCCGGATCCCAACCGTCGGACGATCGTGTAGCCGGCGAACGTCGAACCATCGGCGAGCGGCATGGCCGCATCGTAGCCCGCTGGCTCCCGTGGTGGTGCGCTTGTCCGGCCAACGGCAGGTGGACAGGTGGGGGAACGGACCGCTCGCCGCGCTGGCCACCGAGGTTCGTCGCGGTTGGCTATGCTCCGAGCGGACGACGCGCTGCCGCCGAGCCGAGACCGTACGAGGCGAGCAATCACAGCAGCACGCAGTACGTCTCTTCTTGCGAACTGACCTCCGATTCACCGTGGAGTCATCATTTCAACCCCAACGCGAAGGAGTTACGATGCCACCTACGCCGCTTTCCGGATCGCCTTCGGCGCCCTGAAGCATCCCCGACGAGTCGATCGATGTGGCCCTGTGGGTCACACAGCACCGCGAAGATATCGGACGCGGCCTCGCCGCGCGCCGCAGTAGCGCCGCCGGCCGTCCGGTGAGACAAACGTGGGCTAGTTTCCGGTTTTTCGGGAAGGTTCCGAGTCGCCGGTCCTACAGTGAATCCGTGGATGGCCGGCTCGGGTTACAGCTCAACCGTAGGACGTTCGTGGGCGCCTCCGCCGCCTTGGGCGGTGCGGCCGCCATCAGCACTGTTGCCGGATCTGACCGCACCACGCGACACCAAAGCCACACCGCCGTCGTGCGTGCCGAGATCAACGGCCAGCACCGAGAAATCCCCGTCGACAACCGCACGTCGCTGCTGGACATGCTGCGCGAGCGGGCGGGACTGCCCGGGACAAAGAAGGGCTGCGACCACGGCGCGTGCGGTGCGTGCACGGTGCTGGTTGACGGTCGCCGGATCAACTCCTGCCTGACGCTCGCGGTCATGCACGACGGTGCGCGGATCACCACCATCGAAGGCCTGGCCGAAAACGGCAGACTCCATCCGCTCCAACAGGCGTTCATCGATGAGGACGCGTTCCAGTGCGGCTACTGCACGCCCGGCCAGATCCTGTCCGGCATCGGGTGCATCGCGGAAGGGCACGCGAGCTCTCCGGCGGAAATACGGGAGTGGATGAGTGGCAACATCTGCCGCTGCGGGGCCTATACCAACATCGTCAACGCGGTCGTCACCGCGGCTCGAAACCATTAGCACGTGTTTCCGTTTCGCTACACCAAGGCCGCCGACGAGCGGTCGGCGTTGCGGGCCGGGGCGGCCGGCGCCCGCTACCTCGCCGGCGGCACCACACTGGTCGACCTGATGCGCGAAACCGTCGAACGCCCAAATTGGCTGGTCGATATCAACGCCCTCCCCTATACCTCGATCGACGTACAGCCGGGGAAAATTCGCGTCGGAGCCCTCGTGCGGATGTCCGATCTCGCCGCTCATCCGGTCGTCCTGCAACAAGTTCCCATGATTAGTCAAGCCCTCGATCTCAGTGCCTCCGCTCAGCTGCGCAACATGGCATCGATCGGGGGCAATCTCTTGCAACGCACGCGATGCCTGTATTTCCGCGACGCGTCAGCCGCATGCAACCGGCGCACCCCTGGCGCCGGCTGCTCGGCAATCGAGGGACGCAACCGCGCGAACGCAATACTTGGCACGAGCCACCGCTGCGTCGCGACCCACCCGTCCGACCTCGCGGTTGCATTGTTGGCGCTGGACGCCGTCGTGGTGGCTCGACACACGGCCGGGGAACGGCAAATTCGGCTTGCGGATCTGTTCCGGCAGCCGGGCGACTCACCGCAGCAGGAGCACAACCTTCGCCCGGGCGAACTGATCGTCGCAATTGAGGTGCCGGTCGGGCCCGAGGCGCGTCGCTCCGGCTATCTCAAGGTGCGCGACCGCGAATCTTACGGGTTCGCACTGGCGTCGGCGGCCGTGGGACTCGACACCGCCGCGGGCGCGATACGCAGCGCGAGGGTCGCGGTTGGCGGGGTCGCCACGGTGCCGTGGCGCTTGCCGGCCGTCGAAGCAGCGCTTCGCGGCCAGCCAATCGATGCCGAGGTGTTCCGCCGCGCCGCCGCACTTGCCGTTGACGGGGCAAAGCCTCTGCGCGACAACGGTTTCAAGCTCGAACTCCTCAAGCGCACTGTCGAGAGACAATTAGCCACCGTGGCGGCCCTGCCATGATGCAGCCATGACGCACGCGGTCACCACGCAGGTCTTCTCCGGTCAGCCGATCAGCCGGGTCGACGGCCCACTGAAGGTGACCGGTGCGGCCCGCTACGCGGCCGACAACCAGGTTCCCGGATTGCTGTACGCCACGCTGGTCTGCAGCACGGTGGCATCCGGCGCCATCGACCGTATCGACACCGGTACCGCACTGCGGCAGCGTGACGTCCTTCGAGTGCTGACCGACTTCGCCGGGGTGAAACTGCCGTTCGACACACGCCGGGTTTCCTACTTCGGACAGCCGGTCGCCATCGTAGTCGCCGCTACGCTCGAGGCGGCAGCCCATGGAGCAGCGGTGGTCGACGTCCGCTACTCCAGCCGGCCGCCGCTGACGGATATCGATGCACCGCAAGCTATTCCGCAGCCGGGCCGCTTCGTTCACGACTACGCCCGCGGCGACCCCGACCATGCGATGCGCCGTGCCGCCGTGGTCACAGACCTCCAGTTCGCCATCGCGCGCAACGATCACAACCCCATGGAATTGCCTGCAACCGTTGCTCAGTGGGACGGCGACCAGCTCACGGTATGGGACAAGGTCCAGAGCATCAGCGCGGCGCGGCACTCCTACGCCGCTGCCCTGGGTGTACCGGACGAACACGTACGGCTGATCTCGCCGTTCGTCGGCGGCGCATTCGGCAGTGCCAGCCTGATCTGGCCGCATCAGCTGCTGACCGCATTCGCCGCTCGCCTGATGCGGCGACCCGTCAAACTGGTGCTGACTCGTAAGCAGATGTACACCGCAATCGGCTACCGACCTACCAGCCGGCAGCGCATCGTGATTGGGGCGGACCGATCCGGGCATCTCGACGCCATCATCCACGAGGGCCGCACGGAGACAGCCAGATACGGGGCCTATGAGGACTCACTCCTGCGCAATCCGCAGTTCCTCTACCGCGTCCCCAACATGCGATCGACGTATCGCGTTGTGCCACTGGATATCAACCTGCCGACCTTCATGAGGGGACCCGGGGCGGTCACCGGGACGTTTGCGCTCGAGTGCGGCATGGACGATCTCGCCCACCGGCTGGGCATTGACCCCATCGAGTTGCGGTTGCGCAACGAACCCGACGTCGACCAGACCAACGGCATGCCCTTTTCCACGAGACGACTCACCGACTGCCTCCGCCAGGGCGCGGCAACCTTCGGGTGGCACCGGCGAAATCCGAAACCGGGGACCACCCGCGACGGCGATCTCCTCGTCGGGATCGGGATGGCCGCAGCCGCCTATCACACGTATCGTAGTCAATGCGCCGCCATCGCACGGGTTTTCGCCGACGGCACAGCCGAGGTGCGAAGCGGAACCAGCGACATGGGACCCGGAACGCATACGTCGATGACGCAGGTTGCCGCGGATGCCCTCGGGATGCCGCTGAGCCGGGTGCGATTCACCCTGGGCGACAGCAGGTTCCCGCCGGCGCCGCCGCACACGGCTTCTCGGACCACGGTATGCGTGGGTTCTGCAGTGTTCGCTGCCGCTAATCTGCTGCGCGACAAGCTGATTCGCATGGCGGTAACTGACCCGGGGTCGCCGCTCAGTGGTTTGCGCCCAGAGGATGTTGCCATTACCGATGGCCGCATGTTCGCGATCGCCCCACCCGAGCGCAGTGAGTCGTATCAGGACCTGTTGCGTCGACGCGGCTGGTACGCGCTGGATGCCGAGCAGACCTGGACGCCGGACGATTCGGAAAACCGCTACTCGATGTACTCCTACGGAGCCGTATTCGCTGAAGTCGCCGTCGACCCACTACTTCCGACGGTGCGGATCCGCCGCATCTATGCGTGCTACGACGCCGGCCGGGTGATCAATCCCAAACTCGCACACAGTCAGGCGATCGGCGGCATGGTCGGCGGGATCGGGATGGCGCTCCTGGAGGCGACCCAACTGGATCACCGGGACGGCCGGGTTGTCAACGCGAACATCTCCGACTACCTGGTTCCGGTCAACGCCGACATCCCGGCGCTGGACGCGACCTTCTTGCCCGGCGAAGACATGCTCGTCGACCCGATCGGCGTCAAGGGACTCGGCCAGGTGGTGATCGTCGGGGTGCCTGCAGCGATCGCCAACGCGGTGTTCAACGCCACCGGCAAGCGAGTCACCGAGTTGCCCATAACCGTTGAGAAGCTGCTGTAACCGACATCGAAGAGGGCGATCCGGCGCCACCCGGCCGCTAGGTGCTATCCGGACTCGCGGTCGGTCGGCGCGCGAAGATGATTGGCGCTGTGAACGGCGGCCCGGAGAGAACCCTCCGAAGAGTTGTCGGCGACGAACAGCATCTCGTCGCCGGCTTGGAGCACGTCGTCGGCCTGGGGAACGACCACACTGTCGCCTCGAAGCACCGTGACCAAAGCGGTGTTCCTCGACAGATCCAACTCGCCCACTCGCCGCCCCACCAGTGGATTGTCTTCGGGCAGCGTCAGTTTCGCCAGGGCCGCCCTGCCCCCGCGGAGCCCCATCAGCCGCACCAGGTGGCCCACGTCGATGGCACCCTCGATCCCGGCAACCATGGCACCCGGCGCCGAGACCGCCACGTCGATACCCCACGCCCGGCCGAACAGCCACTCGTTGTGCAGGTCGTTGATCCTCGCCACCACCCTGGGCACGCCGAACTCGACCTTGGCCAGCAGGCCCACGACGAGATTGGCCTTGTCGTCTCCGGTCGCGGCGATCAGAACGTCGCACGTCTGGATTCCCGCTTCTTGTAACGAGGTCAGTTCGCACGCGTCGGCATGTAGCCAATCCGCATCGGGGACGGTATGTGGTTCGAAGTTGCTGCGCTCACGTTCGATCAACAAGATCTTGTGCCCGGAATCCAGCAACTCCCGCGCGACCGAACGCCCGACCTTGCCCGCGCCGGCGATCCCGATCCGCAATTTTCGTGTCGCCACCCAACCATCTTGTCTCATCCGGGTCGGCAGAAAGCGGGCACTTCGCGCCATACACGGGGCGCGTGGCGGACCTGGTACTGATTTACTGGCAGCACGCCAAAGTCGCAGCCCCCGTCGGACAATGTGCGCCCGCTGCCGGGGTCACCGTGAACGGGAACGAAACGAAATGAGTTTGCAACAGCTGTATCTGGCTTTGCTGATCGGTGGCCTCGTGCTGCTGGCCAGCATTGTGGGTACGCGAGTGGCGACTCGCGTCGGGTTTCCCAGCATGCTCCTCTTCCTGCTCGTGGGTGTCGTCGTCGGCGAAGACGGGCTCGGCCTGCAGTTCAGCGACGTGCAACTAGCCAGGAACCTGGGCACGGCGGCGTTGGCGCTGATCCTTGTCGAAGGCGGTTTGACCACCCGGTTCACCGACATCCGCAAGGTGCTGGCGCCGGCGGCCGCATTGGCCACCGTCGGCGTCGCCGTCAGCACGCTCATCACCGCAGTCGGTGCGCATCTGTTGCTCCGGATGGACTGGCAGGTCGCGTTGTTGCTCGGGGCGATCGTCTCGTCCACCGACGCTGCGGCGGTGTTCTCGGTCCTGCGGGTGCTGCCCTTGCCCCGGCGCATTGCCGGACTGCTCGAGGCCGAGTCCGGCTTCAACGATGCGCCCGCCGTGATTCTCGTGCTCATGTTCAGCGTGGTGCCCTTCGTGTTCGAACCCGAGGGCGCGGTCACCGACCTCGCGTTCGAACTCCTAAGCGGAGCCGCGATCGGACTGGCGGTCGGATACTTCGGCGCCCTCGCGTTGCGACGCATCGCGCTGCCCGCATCCGGCCTGTACCCGATCGCCACGTTCGGGTTGGGGCTGGTCGCGTTCGCCGCCGCCGGCGAGGCCCATGCCAGCGGATTCATCGCCGCCTACCTGGCCGCGGTGGTGCTGGCCAATTCGGGATTGCCCCACAGGTCGACGACTCGGTCGTTCGCCGAAGGTGTCGGCTGGTTGGCGCAGATCGGACTGTTCGTGCTCCTCGGACTGCTGGTCAACCCGAGTGCACTGACGGTTGACGTGGTCGCGGCGATCGTCGTCGGACTCCTCTTATTGCTGGTCGCCCGGCCGGTTTCGGTGGTGGCATCGCTCGCCGGGTTTCGCGTCCCGTGGCGCGACCAGGTCTTTCTGTCCTGGGCGGGATTGCGCGGCGCGGTCCCCATCGTCTTGGCGACCTTTCCGATCGTCGCCGGCGTTCCGGACAGTTATCGCCTGCTCAACATCGTGTTCGTGCTGGTGGTGGTATTCACGTTGGTGCAGGGCCCCAGCCTTCGCCCGATCGCTCACCGGCTGCGCCTGATTTCCCGCGAAGCCACCCGTGAGATTCAGGTCGAAGCGGCGCCCCTCGACGTGCTCGACGCGGAACTGCTGACCATGACCGTGCAACCGCCGTCCCGGCTGCACAACGTCACCATCCTCGAACTCCGCCTGCCCGACCCCGCCGTGATCACGCTCATCATCCGCGACGGCCACACCTTCGTCCCGGGACCCGACACCCGCATCGAGACCGGCGACGAACTTCTGATCGTCACCACCAGCAGGACGCGGGCCGCGACCGAGGCCCGACTTCGTGCGGTGAGTCGGAGGGGCAAACTCGCGTACTGGTTCGACGAATACGGCGAACCCGACTGACGGTGACGCTTGCCGCCCACCGGTGCTCGACCGCGCAGCCCCAGCCCCGACAATCTGATAAATTTTTCAACTGGTCGACTGTCGGATTGCTGAAGTCTTCAGGAGATGCAGGTGGAATCGGAGCCGCTCTACAAGCTCAAGGCCGAGTTCTTCAAGACCCTTGGGCACCCGGCGCGGATCAGGATCCTGGAGCATCTGGTGGAGCGGGATCGCTCGGTCGGTGAGCTGCTGGCCTCCGACGTCGGGCTGGAATCGTCGAACCTGTCCCAGCAATTGGGAGTGTTGCGCCGGGCGGGAGTTGTCGCCGCACGCCGCGACGGCAACACGGTGACCTATTCGATCGCCTCGCCCGATATCGCCGAGCTGCTCGCGGTGGCTCGCAAGGTGCTGGCCAGGGTGCTTAGCGATCGCGTCGCGGTGTTGGAGGACCTCCGCGCCAGCGGCACGGAGAAGTAGCGATGGGCTGGGTCGCCAAGATCTTCCGCGTCGGACGGGTCGTCGAGCCCGCCGGCGCGCAGCCGGCTCCGGCGGTGGAACCGCCTGCGGGGGTGCGGGGTTCGCTGCAGATCCGGCATGTCGACGCGGGGTCCTGCAATGGGTGCGAGGTGGAAATCTCGGGAGCATTCGGCCCCGTGTATGACGCGGAGCGCTTCGCGGCGCGGCTGGTCGCCTCGCCGCGGCACGCCGATGCGCTGCTGGTAACCGGCGTGGTGACACACAACATGGCCGGCCCGCTGCGCAATACGCTCGAGGCGACGCCGCGCCCGCGGCTGGTGATCGCGTGCGGGGATTGCGCCCTGAACCGAGGGGTGTTCAAGGACGCCTACGGCGTGGTCGGCGCGGTCGGCGAGGTGGTCCCCGTCGACGTCGAAGTCGCGGGATGCCCGCCGACACCCGCCGAAATCGTGGCGGCCCTGCGATCGGTGACCGGAAAATGACCGTCGCACCGACAGCCCCTGTTGCGTCGGCGCCAAACATGTTGCCCCAAAAGGGCTTCGGTTCGGCCGTCGCCGGGGTCGTCACGTCGGCCGTCGGCGTCGGCGGTGTCGGGTTGGGTCTGCTGGGCCTGTTCGGATCCGTGCGCGCGATGCGTGTGGGCTGGCTGCTTCCGCTGTCCGGAATACAGATCGAACTCGGCCGGTTGGGCGGATTCTTCATGGCGCTCACCGGTGGGGTGGCGGTTCCGGTCGGTTGTTACCTGATCGGGTATGCGCGGCGCGAGCACCTGGGCGGGGTCACGCTGGCGGTGGTGCCGCTGTTCGTCGCGGCAATGATCCTGGTGCCGGCCGCGGGTTCGGTGACGACGTTTCTGCTGGCGTGGGAGCTGATGGCGATCACGTCGCTGATCCTCGTGCTGTCCGAGCACACTCGCCCGCAGGTCCGCTCGGCGGGGCTGTCGTACGCAGTGATGACCCAGCTGGGGTTCGTCGCGATCCTGGTCGGACTGATGGTGCTGGTGACGGCGGGAGGAGCGGACCGCCTCGCCGACCTCGCGGGGATCCCTGCCGGACCCCGCACCGCCGTGTTCGTGCTGACGCTGGTCGGGTTTGGTTCCAAGGCGGGGCTGGTGCCACTGCACGCCTGGCTGCCGCGGGCGCACCCGGAGGCGCCCAGTCCGGTGTCGGCGCTGATGAGCGGAGCGATGGTCAACCTGGGCATCTACGGCATCGCCCGCTTCGACCTGCAGCTGCTCGGGCCGGGCCCCCGCTGGTGGGGGCTTGCGCTGCTGGGGGTTGGTGGCGCCTCGGCGCTATACGGGGTCCTGCAGGCCTCGGTGGCCACCGACCTCAAACGGCTGCTGGCCCATTCGACGACCGAGAACATGGGCCTGATCACGCTGGCGCTCGGCGCGGCAACGCTTTTCGCGGATACCGGTGCGTACGGCCCGGCGTCAATCGCCGCCGCGGCGGCGGTCCTGCACCTGTTGGCGCACGCGGCGTTCAAGGGCCTCGGGTTCCTGGCCGCCGGGTCGGTGCTGGCGGCGACCGGGCTGCGGGATCTTGACCTGCTCGGCGGGCTGGCCCGCCGGATGCCCGCGACCACCACATTTTTCGGGGTCGCCGCGCTCGGCGCGTGTGGGCTGCCGCTGGGCGCGGGCTTTGTCAGCGAGTGGCTGCTGGTCCAGTCGTTGATCCATGCCGCTCCCGGACGCGACCCCATTGTGGCGCTGACGACACCGCTGGCGGTCGGCGCGGTCGCGCTGGCCACGGGCCTGAGTGTGGCGGCGATGGTCAAGGCGTTCGGGATCGGCTTCCTCGCCCGCCCCCGCTCACCGCGGGCCGACGGGGCGCGTGAGGCACCGGCCGGCATGCACGCCGGGATGGCGATCGCGGCGGCCGCCTGCCTGACGCTGGCGGTGGCGCCGGTGCTCGTCGCGCCCGCAGTGCGGCGGGCCGTTGCGACGCTGCCGGCCGCACGGACCGTCGAGTTCACCGATCTCGGCGCCGTGGTGCGGCTGCCCGGGGTGTCCGGATCGATCGCACCCGGCGTGATCGCCGCCGGCGTGGTCGCCGGCGCGCTGGCGGCGGCCGTCCTCGCGCGCTGGCGTTTCCGCCGGCGCCCGGCACCGGCCGTGTTGCCGCTGTGGGCTTGTGGCGCAGACGATCTCACCGCGCGCATGCAGTACACGGCCACGTCGTTCGCCGAGCCGCTGCAGCGGGTCTTCGACGACGTGCTGCGCCCGGACACCGGCGTCGAGGTCACCCCCACTGCCGAGTCGCGATTCATGGTCGACAGGATCACCTACCGGACCGCGATAGCCGACGCGATCGAACAGCGCCTCTACACCCCCGTGGTCCAGGCGGTGGCCGCCGCGGCCGGGCTCATGCGGCGCGCCCACACCGGCAGCGTGCACCTGTACCTGGCTTACGGCGCGCTGGGGGTGCTGATCGTGCTGGTGGTCGCCCGGTGAACGTGATCTCCTACTGCGCGGGCGCGGCGCAGATCGGCGCGGTCATGGTGGGCGCGCCGCTGGTGATCGGCATCACGCGCCAGGTGCGGGCACGCTGGGAGGGCCGGGCCGGCGGCGGACTGCTGCAACCGTGGCGCGATCTGGTCAAACAACTTGGCAAGCAACAGATCACGCCGTCGGGAACGACGGTCGTATTCGCGGCGGCGCCCGGGATCGTCGCCGGGACGACGCTGCTGATCGCCGCGATCGCACCGCTCGTCGCCACCGGGTCACCCCTGGACAGCAGCGCCGACTTGTTCGCCGTGGTCGGGCTGCTGTTCCTGGGCACGGTGGCACTAACCCTTGCCGGTATCGACACCGGCACCTCGTTCGGCGGCATGGGCGCAAGCCGCGAGATCACTATCGCCGCCCTGGTGGAGCCGACGATCCTGCTCGCCGTGTTCGCGTTGTCCATCCCGGCCGGATCGGCCAACCTCGGTGCGCTAGTGGCAAGTACGATCGAGCACCCCAGCCACGTCGTGTCCCTGGCCGGCGTACTCGCATTCGGGGCGCTGGTGATCGTCATCGTGGCCGAGACCGGACGGTTGCCCGTGGATAACCCGGCCACCCACCTGGAATTGACCATGGTGCACGAGGCGATGGTCCTCGAATATGCCGGCCCGCGGCTGGCATTGGTCGAGTGGGCGGCCGGGATGCGGATCACGGTCCTGCTGGCGCTGTTGGCAAATCTGTTCTTTCCGTGGGGAATTGCCGGTGCCCAGCCCACCGCCCTCGACGTGTTGACCGGCGTGACGGCGGTGGCGACCAAGGTCGCGGTTCTCGCGGTGCTGCTCGCGACATTCGAGGTGTTCGTCGCCAAATTGCGATTGTTTCGGGTGCCCGAGCTGCTGGCCGGCTCGTTTCTGCTGTCCCTGCTCGCGGTTACCGCCGCCAACTTCTTCACCGTGCAGGCGTGAGGGCCCACCGATGACCGACGCTGATTTCTCGATCCTGGTCGACTTTGCCGCCGGTGGGCTCGTGCTTGCCTCGGTGCTGATCGTCTGGCGCCGCGACCTGCACGCCATCGTGACATTGCTGGCGTGGCAGGGCGTGGCGGTCGCAGCGATCCCGCTGCTGCGCGGTATCCACGATCATGATCACGCGCTCATCGGGGTGGGCCTCGCTGTCATCGCGCTGCGCGTGGCGGTGTTGCCCTGGCTGCTGTCCCGCGCGGTGGGCGCCGAGGCGGCCGCGCAACGGGAGGCGACCCCGCTGGTCAACACCACCAGTTCGCTGCTGATCGCCGGCGGGCTGACCGTCGCCGCTTTCGCCATCACTCGGCCGGTGGTCAATCTGGCTCCGGGTGTGACCATCAACGCGGTGCCCGCTGCGTTCGCGGTGGTCCTGATCGCGCTGTTCGTGCTGGCCACGCGGCTGCACGCGGTCTCACAGGCGGCCGGATTCCTGTTGCTAGACAACGGGATCGCCGCGACGGCGTTCCTGCTGACCGCCGGGGTGCCGTTGATCGTCGAACTCGGCGCCTCGCTGGACGTGTTGTTCGCCGTCATCGTGATCGGCGTGCTGACAGGACGGCTGCGACGCACCTTCGGCGGAGCCGACCTGGACAAGTTGCGGGAGTTGCGGGACTGATGGCCATTCTGTTGCTCGCCGCGATCCTCGCGCCGGTCGGCGCGTCGATCGCCGCCCTGGTCGCCGGGTGGCGGCGGCTGACCGCAACGCTGACCCTGGCGTCCGCAGCGACCGTGCTGGCATGCGCCGCGGGGCTGGGATTTCGGGTGGGGTCCCGGGCGCAGTTCGCGCTGGGCGGATTGCTGCGCGCCGACGCGCTGACGGTGACCATGCTCATCGTCATCGGCATCGTCGGAACGCTGGCCACCTGGGCGAGCATCGGTTACCTCGAGTCCGAACTCGCACACGGCCACACCGACGAGCGGGGCGCTCGCCTCTACGGCGTGCTGACGCCGGCGTTTCTGGCGGCGATGGTTCTCGCGGTGTGCGCCAACAACATCGGCGTGGTGTGGGTGGCGATCGAGGCCACGACGGTGATCACCGCCTTCCTGGTCGGCCATCGTCGCACCCGCACCGCGCTCGAAGCCACGTGGAAGTACGTGGTGATCTGCTCCGTCGGCATCGCCATCGCCTTCTTGGGCACGGTGCTGCTGTACTTCGCCGCCCGATGCGCCGACGCGCCCGCCGCCCAGGCGCTGAACCTCGACGTCCTTTCCGGATACGCCGGCCGCCTGGACCCCGGGGTTGCCCGGCTGGCCGGTGGGCTTCTGCTCATCGGCTACGGCGCCAAGGCGGGCCTGTTCCCGTTCCACACCTGGCTGGCGGACGCGCACAGCCAAGCCCCCGCCCCGGTGTCCGCGCTGATGAGTGGGGTGCTGCTGTCGGTGGCATTCTCGGTGCTCATCCGATTGCGGCCGATCATCGACGCAGCCACCGGGCCCACCTACCTGCGCAACGGGCTGCTGGTGGTCGGGCTGGTGACGCTGCTCGTCGCGGTGCTGATGCTCACCGTCACCGGCGACATCAAGCGGATGCTGGCGTATTCGTCGATGGAGAACATGGGCCTGATCGCGATCGCGGCGGCCGCCGGCACGACCTTGGCGGTTGCCGCGCTGCTGCTGCACGTGCTCGCCCATGGGATCGGCAAGACCGTGCTGTTCCTGGCGGGTGGTCAGGTGCAGGCAGCGCACCACTCCACCGCCATCGCCGACATCACCGGCCTCATGCGGCGGTCACGGCTGATCGGCGCGTCCTTTGCCGCCGGCCTGATCGTGTTGCTTGGGCTGCCGCCATTCGCGATGTTCGCCAGTGAGCTGGCCATCGCGCGTTCCCTGGCCAGCGCGCAGCTCGCCTGGGCGCTGGGTGTGGCGATGCTGCTGATCGCGATCGGCTTCACCGCCCTGGCACGCCATTCCGGACGCATGCTGTTTGGCGCCCCATCGGCGGGCATGCCGTCGATCACCGTGCCGGCCACCGCCGCGGCGGCCCTCATCGTCGGCATCGTCGTCTCGGCGGCCCTCGGCATCACCGCGGGGCCGCTGACCGACCTGTTCGGCATCGCCGCCAGCAATGTGGGTGTCCCGCGATGATCCGAAACCGGATCAGCAACCGGGTATCCGAGAACGGTTTGATCGAGATGGCCGAGCAACTCCTGGCCGATTCGTTTCGCCTGGCCCTGGTCGCCGCCCACGACGACGGAGACAGCCTGCGCGTCGTCTATCTATTCCTGGCCGGCCGGCCCGACCGCCGTGTCGAGCTGGAATACGTTGTGCCGATTGATAATCCGAGTGTGCGATCGTTGGCCTATCTGTCGTTTCCCGCCGGCCGGTTCGAGCGCGAAATGGCCGACCTGTACGGAATCCGCCCGGTCGGCCATCCCAAGCCGCGCCGGCTGGTCCGCCACGCGCATTGGCCCGAGTGGCACCCCATGCGCACCGACGCCGGGCCCGCGCCCGAATTCACTGGTACCGAGGCCTTTCCGTTCCTGACCGTCGAGGGGCCTGGGGTATACGAGATCCCCGTCGGCCCCGTGCACGCCGGCCTCATCGAACCCGGTCACTTCCGGTTCTCCGTCGCGGGCGAGACGATCGTGCGCCTGAAGGCCCGGCTGTGGTTCGTGCACCGCGGCATCGAGAAACTCTTCCACGGCCGCGTTGCCACCGGGGCACTCGATCTCGCCGAACGCATCAGCGGCGACACGTCCGCCGCGCACGCGCTGGCCCACAGCCTGGCGATCGAAGACGCGCTGGGCATCGAGCTGCCCGACGAGGTCCACCGGCTGCGCGCCCTGATCGTCGAACTCGAACGGCTCTACAACCATGCCGCCGACCTCGGCGCCTTGGCCAACGATGTCGGCTACTCGCTCGCCAACGCCCATGCCCAGCGGATCCGCGAAAGGTTGCTGCGGCTCAACGCCGCCGTCACCGGGCACCGGCTACTGCGCGGCGCCATCCACCCGGGTGGGATTGCGCTGCACGGTCTTCCGGACACCGACGAACTTGGGACGCTCGCCGCCGATCTCGCCGAGGTCGCCGGACTGACGCTGGCCAACTCGGTTGTCCACGACCGCTTCGCCGGCACCGCCATCCTGCGGCCCGATGACGCCAACGCCCTTGGCTGCCTGGGCTACGTTGCCCGGGCCAGCGGTCAGCGCACCGATGCCCGCGTCGAGCACCCCACCACCGCGCTGCCCGTCACCGAGATCGGCTCCCCCGACGGCGACGTCCTCGCCCGCTACACCGTGCGGCGCGACGAATTCGCCGAGTCCACCGCTCTCGCCCGACACATCGTCGAATCGCACTCCGGCCCAATCGAATACGCTGCCCCGGTTCACCCGGTAGGCGCCCCAAGCAGCGGCGTCGGCATCGTCGAGGGCTGGCGCGGCACCATTGTTCACCGCATCGAAATTGACGGCGCCGATCGCATTACCCGCGCCAAAGTTGTTGACCCGTCGTGGTTCAATTGGCCCGCACTCCCCGTCGCCATGGCCGACACCATCGTCCCCGACTTCCCGTTGGCCAACAAGAGCTTCAACCAGTCCTACGCCGGCAACGACCTGTAGGCACCTGGAAAATCCCGGCGTGTCCGGCGATCCCGCGCGATCCCTTGCCTTCGGCCAGTAACACGGTTACGGTACTGGCAGTAACGCCGTTACTCGCATCTCACCGAGCCTTGAAGCGGGATCAATGACTACCGCCAACGACACCGAGGTCTACTACGACCCCTACGACATCAACATCACCGCCAACCCGTACCCGACATTCGCCCGGCTGCGCGACGAGGCGCCGATCTATTACAACGAACGCTACGACTTCTGGGCGCTATCACGATTCGCGGACGTCGAGAGAGCACTGGCCGATTGGCAGACCTTCTCCAGCGGCCGAGGGGACATCCTCGAGCTCGTGCAGTCCGATTTCGACATGCCGCCCGGCGTGATGATGTTCCAAGACCCGCCGATGCATACGATGTTGCGCGGGGTGATGTCGCGGGTGTTCACCCCGCGTCGGATGGCCGCGATCGAAGAACGGATCCGGCGGTACTGCATCGGTTGCCTGGATCCGCTGGTCGGCTCGGACGGCTTTGACATCATCGCCGAACTCGCCTCGATGATGCCGATGCGCGTCATCGGCATGCTGTTGGGAATTCCCGAGGATGACCAAGTCAGCGTCCGTGACGCCAATGACGCCAACCTGCGCACCAAGCCCGGCACGCCGATGAAGGTCGTGAATCCTGACAAAATTGCCGACGGGAGCATCTACGCCGAGTACATCGATTGGCGCGCCGAGAATCCCTCCGACGACCTCATGACGGCGTTGCTCAACGTCGAGTTCGAGGACGAGCACGGCGTGACGAGAAAGCTCACCCGCAACGAGGTGCTGCACTACACACAGGTCGTCGCCGGTGCCGGCAACGAAACGACCGGTCGGCTCATCGGCTGGCTGGCCAAGGTGCTCGCCGAACACCCCGACCAGCGTCGGGAAGTCGCGGCAGACCGATCGCTGCTGACGCGTGCCGTCGACGAAACGCTGCGGTTCGAGCCGACGGGTCCGCACGTCGCGCGCTACGTCTTGCGCGATGTCGACTGTTACGGCACGACGGTGCCCGCCGGTAGCGCCGTGCTGCTGCTGTTCGGGGCAGCAAACCGCGACCCGCGCCGCTACCAGAACCCGGACACGTTCAACATCCACCGCGACAACATTTCTCACATCACGTTCGGCAAGGGGGTGCACTACTGCCTCGGGGCGAATCTAGCGCGCCTGGAAGGCCGGGTCGCTCTCGACGAGTTACTCAACCGCTGGCCCGAATGGGGTATTGACTACGACAGCCTCAGGCTGGCGCCAACCTCGACCGTGCGTGGCTGGGAACGGCTGCGCGTGACCCTCGGGTGAGTTGGCAATCTCGTCGTGATCTCGCCCGTCAATGGGCTTTAGACAGCGAGAACCACGTGAATGTCGGTGTGTGCGAAGTCGTCACGTTTACACAGGAGCGGCTGGCCGCTGACCTTGGCCAGGGCGTAGGAGAAACAGTCGCCATAGTTCAGGCCGGCACGATGCCGCCCCTTGCCGTAGGTGCGGTAGGCGACTCGTGCGGTCTCCGCCTGGTTGGAATCGACGCTGACAAGGTCGACTGCGGCGCGATGGAGCCACAGATCTAGCTCCCGTCCCCCCGGTTCACCGAAGCGGGTTTCGATCACGATCGCCGCCTCCAGGTAGGACGCTGTCGACATCAGCCGAACATGATCCGCTTCCACCGCTGCCTCGAACCGCCCGGCGTCAGGCTCATCGTTGAGCATCGCGACCAACGCAGATGTGTCGATCACCATCAGACAGGCAAACCTCGCTCGTCGTAGCCGAGGACCTCATCCGCGGTTCGAGTGTCGAGCACCGGCAAGGCCGCGCAGCGGCGGCGGATGGCCGCTAACTCCTCGCGCAGCGGAATCGACCTCGCGCGCCCGGTCTCGCGGGCGAGCCGTTCCCGCAACGCGACCACCACCGCTTCGGTCAACGTCTCACCCGTGCGCGCTGCCAGTTCCCTGGCAAGGCGGTCGGCCTCGGGATCTTTGATGCTCAACGCCATGGTCGAGATTATATATAAATAGCAAGATTCTAGACGCCGCCGCGTCAGTCGCTCAGGCGCTGCGACGGAGCCTTCGGCTGGGCGATGACTTTCACGTCACGCCCCGCCCCGGCCGCCATGGTGGCGGCCTCACCGCGAGCCAGGGCCACGGTCGCGACGATCACCAGCACCGCCGACGCCACCAGCAAGATCCACTCCGGGCCGTTGGCCTCCAGCGTCTCCTTGAGCACGGTGATCCCCAGCACCGTGGCCACCACTGGCTTTGCCACGGTAAGCGCCGGCAAGGAGGCGGTCAGCGCGCCAGCGCGAAACGCTGACTGCTGGAAGATCATCCCGGCCAGCCCGGCGAGCACCCAGGCGTACAGCTCGGGGGCATACGGCAAGTTGCCAGCGCCCGTGTGAAGCACCTCGACGAGACCCTTGGTCAGCACCGCGAACAGCGCCAACGACGAACCCGACACCACCGCGAGCAGCACCGCCGCGGCCGGACGATCCGACCAGATCCGGGCGCCCAGCACGCAAAACCCCAACGCCGGACCCATCACGAGCGCCACAACGATCCAGGTTGCCAGCGAGCCACGGTAGTGGCCGGCCGTCGGATCCCCGGCCGTGATGACCGTCGCCAACGCCCCTGCCAGCAATACGGCCCACAGCCACTCCCGGCGGGTTATCCGATGACGGGTCAATCGCGCATAGATGGGTAGGGCGAACAGCAACACCGTCACCTGCAGTGCCGTGACCAACATGACCGAGCCCCTGTCCAGGGCCGCGGCGAGCAGGCAGTAACTGGCGATGTCGCCCGCACCGCCGAGCCACCACCGGGTGTTGCGCACCAACATGCCGAACAGCGTCAAGTGACCGACCGGTTCGTCGGTGATCTCCTGTGCGGAGCGCTGACGGATCACGTTTCCGATCGCGGCTGCCAGCGCGGCGCACAGGGCGAGAACTGCCGCGATATCCGTATTTGACATGGGTGGCCTCCTCGCCGACGTCCGGGCCGGAAGTCGCTACGCACACGGGGTATTCACCGACGCTTCTCTCCCGCGGTGACTCTGGTGCGCAATGAATGCTCAGCCGCCCCCGCGGTGAAACCTCCTCAATTCCTACCTGAACAACCTAGGCATGCGCCGCGGGAACACGGTCGAGCCTCAAAGCGGAAACGTGGTACCCGTGAGCTGTTCGGAAAGCTCCCAAAGTGCGGCGGCGGTGGTTGCGCGCTTCGCCAGCCAGCTGCGCCAGATCGGCTGGGTGCGGCCGTAGAGGCCGAATCGCGGGCCGACGAACGTGTCTCCCGGTAGGTCCTGCGATACCGCGTACAACGTCTGCCGAGCGCCGAAGTCGGCATCGGTTGCCACGACACGGTCGGCGGCCAGTACCACCGCGTCGGTCAACTTGCGGCCGGAGCGGCCCTGCAGGTTGGTGTGCGACCAGCCGGGGTGGGCGGCCAGCGCGCGCAGCGGAGAGCCGGCGGCATCCAGGCGCAGCTGCAGCCCGCTGGTGAACAGCAGGTTGGCGAGCTTCGACTGGCCATAGGCCAGCCACCTCGAATACCGCCGGGACTGCCAGTGCAGGTCCTTGACGCGGACGTCGCCAATCATGTGCAGCAGCGAGGACACCGTCACCACCCGGTCGGTGAGCTTGGGCAGCAGCAGGTTCGTCAACGCGAAATGACCGAGATGATTGGTGCCGATGTGGCGCTCGAAGCCGTCGCACGTCAGCGCGTAGTCGACGGCCATGATGCCGGCGTTATTGACCAGGACGTCGACCTTGTCGATGCCGTCGGCGAAACGCCGGACCGAGGACAGGTCCTGGAGGTCGAGTTGGCGCACCTCGACTTCGCCCGTTTTGGGGCCGGTCATGAGCGCGGCCGCGGCGACACCCTTCGCGGTGTCGCGCACCGCCAGGACGACGTGGGCACCGACCCGGACCAACTCGCGGGCGGTCACCTCGCCCAGCCCACTGTTGGCGCCGGTGACGATGGCGGTGCGCCCCGCGAACGAGGGCAGGTCTGCGGCGGTCCAACCGGACATGGCAGCCACACTAAGTGTCGAAATCACGACGGGCTTCCGACCCGGCGTTTCCGGCGTGATCTCACTCGCAACGGCGTCGCAGGTATCGTGCCGAGAATGGCCGGCGGAATCCCACCCGGGCACCTCAGATCGCGGACCGCCGCATGTATTTAGTCGTCATCGTCAATCCGCTCGCACGCAGGAACCGTGCCGCGGCGGGTGATCGCAGCGCCGACCTGCGGCGCATCGTCGGCCCATGCGGCGAGGTGCATGAAACCGCTTCCGTCGAGGACCTGCGCGGTATCGTGCAGCAGCTCGATCCACGAGTCAGCCACCTCGTGGGCGACGGCGGCGACGGCGTGCTGCACTGGTTGGTCAATGAAACCTGGCAATGGATCGGCGATCCGGAACGCTGGCCGACATTCGTGCCCACCAACGGTGGCAGTGTCAACGCTGTCGCGCGCAAGGCACGGGTACGCGGGCGGGCCGATGCGATTCTGCGCGCACTGATGGCCGCCGCCCAGGCGGATCGGCCTCCGCCCGAGGTGTGCCTCGACACCCTGGAACTCGACGGCGAAACCGCCGACGGCGCAACGTTTCATCGGCTCTGTTTTGGGCTGGCCGCCGGAGGTGTCGGCAACCGGTTCTACGACAAGTACTACGCCAACCCCGACCATAACCGGACGGCGGTCGCGCGAACGATCGCTCGCACGTTCGGCGATTACCTGACGTCTAAGGTTGCCCCGGGCCGCTCCGATAGGAGCAACTACGCATCTCACCTCTTCGCTCCGACGCACGCCCGCGTCCTCATCGATGGCGAGGAGGTCCCGACGCGGACACACAGGCTGCTGCACGCCGGCGCGATCGACCTGCGTATCGGCGGTCCGTTTCGGCTCTTCCCCAAGGCCGCCGAACCCGGTGCGCTGCATTTCCAAGCCGGGGAGACATCACCCTCGAGGATCATTGCGCAGCTTCCCGCGGCACTCACCTACGGCACGATCCGCGGTGACCGGATACGCGACGTCAACGGCAAAGAGATGATCATCGAGGCCGAGGGCGAGCCGCTGTCGCCGATCATCGACGGCGAGCGTTTCGCCGGCATCGTCAGGCTGGTGGTTCGTGCCGGGCCGCACATCCGCGTCGCCCAGGTGGGGGCCTGACGTCGGCCCCGGAGGGAGTCACCGCTGGGACTGAATGGTGCGGGTGATCTGGGCGGCGAGTTTGGGGTCGCTCAGCAGTTGGTCGACGAGCGCGGACAGGACTTCTTGTCCGGTGACGCGGGTGAGGCCGATGCGGTCAGCGGCGTCTCGCTGCCAGATGTCGAGGGCTCGATGTTGGGCGGGTGAGAGGTCGACCGTGCGTCGGACGCTTGTTCGTTGGACGCGTGTTCGTCCGATCGCCACAGGTTCGGTTGGCGCCGCCGCGATGCGGTCGGAAGTGTGGTTCATCGTGGTGGTCTCCTGTCGGCATCGAACGTCAGTAGATGGCCAGATCAGTATATCCGTAGATCATGAGATGCCCGCCGATGGCGTCGTCGTCCAAATGCTTTGCTTTTGGCATCTGTGCGATTGCTGGTTTACTTTATCTGCTCGATCACCATTGCAGTGTACTGGCGCTCACAATGATTTGCGAGTAAACGCCTGAAGAGGGCATTAGCGATGGTTGGCGTCCGCGGGGGCGAGGCGCATTCTGCCGTAATCATCACTAAGTACGGAAATACGGAGATGCGCACACCAGTATCGCCGTAACTGCTGAGAAAGCCCCACTACCTGCCCATAGTTGCTGTACTGACTTACTGATAACAGTATTTACGGGATCCTTGAACTCCTGATACGCGGTCGATCTAGGGGCGGCAGACGCCAGAGACGTGCATCGCATATATAGGTATATACGCTTGTTCGCCAAATTAACATTGTGAAATTAGTGTTCAGCACCTGTAAAGTCGCTTGTATGCTTTGCTTGCTATCCGTATGTGGCGTTACCATTTTCTTGATCAATCGCGATGGGGGAAGAGGATGACTCCGACGATGGAGACGCTGATTGACTACCTGCGGATGTGGGAAGCGCGCAGACCGGACCAAACCCTTTTCCGGTTCGTCGACGCCGCAGGCCGCGAGCTCGAGCACTACACCTACCAGAGCTTCGCCGAGCGGACGCGTGAGCTGGCCGCCTACCTGTTCGCCGAGGCCGGGCTCAGGCCTGGTGAGCGGGCGCTGCTGGTCTACCCACCGGGTCTGGAGATGGTGGCGGCATTCTTCGCCTGCGCGCGCATCGGGGTGATCGCCGTACCGGTCAGCCCTCCCTTGCCCATGGCGTTCGAGGCGGGCTTGGCCAAGCTCGGCTTCATCGCGCGGGACTGCCAGGCAAAGGCTGTCCTCTCGACTAAGCAGTTTGAGTACGACTACCGGCTGCTGCTCGGCCACCGTCAAGGCGCGGTGCCCTGGCCCGAGACCGAGCGGCTCCCGGAACTGCCCTGGTTCGCGACGGACGGCACGCAAGACTTCGGCGGCGCCCCCGTGGCGGACGTTCCCGGCCCGGTGCTCTTCCTGCAGTACACGTCCGGCTCCACCAGCGACCCCAAGGGCGTGATCGTCAGCCACGCCAACGTCATCGCCAACGCCTCGGCCTTCGACGGCGACGAGGTAGCGGTCAGCTGGCTCCCGCAGCACCACGACATGGGGTTGATCTCCGCTTACTTGTTCATCTTGGCGGGCGGCGGCACCACACATGCGATGTCGCCGGTCGACTTTCTCCAGCGGCCGGCGGCGTGGCTGCGGCTCGTCAGCGACGTCCGCGCCACCCACACCCCAGCGCCCAACTTCGCACTGGAGTACTGCCTGCGCGAGGACAAGCTCCCCGCGGCCGAGCTGGCCGGGATCGACCTGAGCAGCCTCGACAGCATCGTCGTCGGGGCGGAGCCGCTGCGCGCCAAAACCTTCGCGCGCTTCCGGCAGCGCTTCGCTCCTTACGGTCTGCGGCCCGACGCGCTGACCGGCGCTTTCGGCCTGGCCGAAAACACGCTGGTCGTGTCCGTCCCAGGGTGCCGGAAAAGTCGCGTCTCATGAGGTCAGGACCAGTTTGAGGGCATGGTCTGGGTGTGTGGCGTGGTGGCGTAGGCCGGCGGCGATGTTGTCCCAGCCGGTGATTCGCAGGATGCCGATGGCGAGGTTGCGGCAGGTGGCCATCACCCGTGGTGCTTGGCCGGTGCGTACCTGCGAGGAGTCCTCGGCGAAGGTGACGTCTCGGACCCAGTGGAGGCGATTTTCTATGCTCCAGTGCCCTTGGACCCAGGTGGCGAGCCGCTGGGGCGGTGCGGCCGTGTGGTTTGCTGAGGTGATCAGGTACACGACCTCGACGGTTTTGCTTCCGTCAACGGTGACGGTGCGGCGCAGCTGGGCGACTTGGGTTGCACCGGGAAAGTCGATCCAGTCGGGAACGTCGGCGACCTTGATCGAACGGGTGATGTGTCGGCCACGCTCAGCGGCCCGGGTCGTGTGGGCGGGCATGTCCTTCCAGGGCAGTGTCTTGAGCTTGTGGTGCAGGGTCGGCATATTCGCCTTCACTGTGAACACGTAGTCGCCGCCTGCGCCGGTGATGAGTGTGGCGGTATCGGTTTGGGTGTGCATCGCATCGAGGGTCACCACTGCATCGTCGAGATCGAGATGCCTCAACAGTGTTCGCGCAGCGGTATTTCGTTGCTCTTTGCGTCGACGGCCACCTGTCCTAGCACGACTCCGGCACCGTGGTCGAATGCGGCGATCAGGTGTGGGCCTTGCCACCAGCGCGGGTGCGCGCGCCTCGGATCGTCTTGCCGTCGATGGCGATCACGCGACGCTGCTCGACGGTGAAGGTTCGCGTCCACATCCACACGCCCAATGCTTGGTCGAGGGCGTCGGCATCGAGGCGGGCGAACAATTTGCGCAACGTCGATTCGTCCGGGGCGCTGCCGCTGGTGACTCCGAACGAAGCCAGTGTGCCACTTGCCGCCTCTGCGGCCCATTGGCCGATCGCCGCGAACGACCGGCACCCGGCCAAGGTAGCTGTGACCGCCAGTGCGAGCACCCCGGCCAACGAGTAGCGCACCCCGCGCCGGTCGCGTGGGTCGGGCACTGTCTGCAGGGCTTGCAACAGGCGTTCGTGGCGCGTCGGGTTCGCATCGGCAGGCGGCGTCGGAGAAGATGGCACGTGGGTGTGACCTCGGGTTCGGATGGTTGGCTTCGCAACCTGCATCCAAGCCCGTTGGCCACACCCGCCACATCCGACACGCCGGTCACACACTGATAACGGCCGAGGTCACAGCTCTACGCATCAACCTTTCCGGCGCCCTGGTGTCCGTCCGGGGGCGTCAGACCCTGGCGCTGAATAAGCGGGCGCTGCAGCAGAATCTCGCGCGAGTCGAAAAGGCCCTGCCCGAGAACAACAACCAGGCCCCAGTGGTGAGTTGCGGCAAGCCCGCCGCCGGGAACGTGGTCCGCATCGTCGATCCCGGGTCGCGGCAGGCCTTGGGCGAAGGCCGGATCGGCGAGATTTGGCTGGACGGACCGTCCAAGGGAGGTGGCTACTGGCACCGCCCCGACGTCACCGCGGAGGTCTTCGGAGCCCGCATCGCAGGCGATGACCACCACACCTATTTGCGAACCGGGGATCTCGGGTTCCTGTACGAGGGCGAACTGTTCGTCTGCGGCCGCACCAAAGACCTGATCATCGTCCGCGGCGTCAACTGTTACCCCTCGGACATCGAGGCCATCGTGGGGCAGGACGCGCATGTCCGCGACGGCTGCGTCGCCGCGTTCTCGGTCGAGCGCGATGAGGGGGAGGTGCCGGTCGTGGTCGCCGAGGTGCGAGACGGACAGGCCCTCCCGGACGCGCACGCGCTGGCGCGGGCGATCCGCAGGCATTGCCACATCGACCCGAACACCATCCTGTTCGTACCGGCGCACAGCATTCCCAAGACCACGTCGGGAAAGATCAGGCGCGCGCAGACCCGCAAGCTCTGGCTGGACGGCAAACTGCCCGTGGTGGCGAGTTACACCCACCAGATCCCCGAAGCGCCGGACGCCGCCGCGGGTCCGCTGGAACGCTTCCACCACCTCATCGAGAGCTACGACCTGACCGGTCAGGAGGACTGCTCCTTCGCGGATCTCGGGATCGACTCGCTGGCCCTGGCCGAGCTCCGCGCCGACCTGCAGGCGTTGCTGGCTGAGCACGGCGCGGGGGCGGTGGCCGAGGAGGTCAACGCGCGCCTGCTGCAGCGGCTGACGGTCGCCGAGTTCTTCCGGCTGATGCGGCAATTCGGCAGCGGGTCCGGGGAGTGCGGGCAGCCGCTGCACGCCCTGAGGCAGGCGCTCGACCAGATTTCCGCCGACTACGACGAGTACGAGGCCACGCAGATGCGCGCCGACGCACAGCTGCCCCTGCCGGCATTGCCACCAGCGCGAACGGGCGCGCCCAGCGACATCCTGTTGACCGGCGCCACCGGATTCCTGGGACCGTTCCTGCTCGCCAGCTTGCTCGGCCAAACGTCGTACACCCTCCACGCGCTGGTCCGCGCCACGGATGCGGCACACGGCCTGGACCGCATCGTCGCCTCGCTGCGCCGCGCTCGGCTATGGTCCCCTGCGCTGGAGGCCGAGGTCAGGGCGCGAGTGCGGATACTCTGCGGGGACCTGGCCGAACCTCGGCTGGGCGTCGGTGAGGCTGAGTTCCAGCGACTGGCCGAGGGCATCGATACCATCGTCCACAATGGGGCCCTCGTCAACTACGTCCGGACCTACGACGCGCTGCGGCCCGCCAACGTGGCCGGCACGTGGGAGCTGTTGCGGCTGGCCATGACCGCGCACCGGAAGACCTTCCACCTGGTCTCCAGCACCTTCATCTACGGCTGGAGCACCAAGCCGGTCGTCGGGGAGTCCTACGCGAACGCCGAGATGAGCGGCCTAGACTTCGGCTACTCGCAAACCAAATGGGTCGCCGAGCAACTGGCGCTAGCTGCGCAGCGGCAGGGACTCGACGTGCGCATCTACCGGCCCTCGCTCATCTCCCCCACCAGTGCGGGCTTTGGCAGCCAGGACGACATTTTGGTGCGCCTCACGGCGTTCATGATCGAGCACGGCGTGGCCGTCAGCGCGCTCAACCAAATCAGCCTGCTGCCGGCGGACCTGATCGCGGATCACATCGTCGCGCTGATGGGCCTTCCGGCCGAGACCGTCTGCGGTCATGTGTTCAATATGACCGCGGATGGCTACTACAACCTGATGAACATCACGCGGCTGTTGTCCGAACGCTACGGCTACCGCTTCACCTACTACGACATCCCGTCCTTCGCCGAGCAGTTGAACGTCCGGTGTGCGCCCCGCGACCCGCTTTATCCGCTGGTCGATTTCCTCACCCGCTCGTCCGACAAGATCGCGGCGATGCGGGACAAGCGCTACGACAACACCCAGTACCGGCGGGCGCGCGCGCTGGCCGGGGTCCGCCTGCGCGAGCCGTCTCTGACCGATACGGTCGACGACCTCGTGCGGTTTCTGCGGGACGCGCGTCTGATCACCGACGAGACCGAGGACACGCAATCCATTGCATAGCCACTCCGCGGGGGAGGTTCACCATGTTCACTGTCGACGACCGGGCAGCGGGTCCGCATGACGCCTCGCTCGATCACGAGCGAATCGTCCTGCAGGCGCGTGACGTCGAGTTCGACTGGGCGAAGCTGCCGTTCTATTACGTGCCCAACGAGCCCTTCGCCACCCATTTCTGCAACGTCCTGCACCTGCTGCTGCCAGCGGGCGAGGAGTTCATCGTCGATGTGTTCAAGAACGCGTTGCCGCTGATCAGGGACGACCAACTGAGGCTGGACGTGCAGGGATTCATCAGCCAGGAGGCCATGCACTCCCAAGCCCACTCGGGTGTGCTCGACCACTTTGCGGCCAAGGGCATTGACGTGACACCGTTTACCAACCAGATGGCCTGGCTGTTTGGCAAGCTCATCGGTGACCGGCCCCGTTGGAGCCGGCGACGACGGCAGCGCTGGTTGCTCGAGCGGGTGTCGATGGTGGCGGCCCTCGAGCATTACACCGCCATCCTGGGCGAGTGGATTCTCGACACCCCGCAACACGACACCCTCGGCACCGACCCGGTGATGTTGGACCTGCTGCGCTGGCACGGTGCTGAGGAAGTCGAGCACAAGGCGGTTGCGTTCGACACCATGAAGCATCTGCGCGCCGGATACTGGCGGCAGGTGCGCACCCAGCTGCTGGTGACGCCGTCGTTACTGTGGTTGTTCATCCGCGGCGTGCGATTCATGTACTCGGTGGACCCACACTTGCCGCCGGGAACCAAACCGCGCTGGCGGAACTACTTCGACGCGGCGCGCCGGGGTTTGGTGCCCGGGCCGTTCGAATTCCTGCGGGTCATTGGCGCGTACTACACGCCGAGTTTTCATCCGTCCCGGCTGGGCGGGGTGGGACGCGCCGTCGACTACCTGGCCAGATCGCCTGCCGCCCGGGCGTCTCACTGAGCATCGAGGAGCGGCGTCCATGCCCAACACCACCGTGACCGCATCGGACGGCGTACCCCTGGCGGTGCACGCCTACACCGAGATCGACGCGCAGCGCCCGACCATAATGGCCGTCCACGGCTATCCGGATAACCACCACGTGTGGGACGGGGTCGCCGAGCGTCTCGTTGACCGATACAACTTCGTGGCCTACGACGTGCGCGGTGCCGGCGAATCAGCGCGCCCAGCCAAATGCTCGGGATACGCACTCCCCCAACTGATTTCGGACATCAGCGCGGTGATCGACGGCCTGGGATTGGACGGGGTCCACCTGTTGGGCCACGACTGGGGATCGATCCAATGCTGGGCGGCGGTCACCCACGACTCGGCGAGCGCCAAGATCGCGTCGTTCACCTCGATCTCCGGTCCGCACCTGAACTATGCGGGCCGGTTTCTGCGGTCACCGCGCACACCTCGCGCGGTGGCCGACGTGGCCAAACAGATCCTGGCCTCCAGCTACATCTGGTTCTTTTTGTGCCCCGGTGCGCCCGAGGTGGCGATCCGGTCCCGGGCAACGGTGAAAGTCTTTGAGGCGGTGGAACGTATCGGCCGGCCGAGCACCCACAGCCAGCACCGTGCGGCGTACCGGTCGATCGATGACTACCTCAACGGGCTCAACCTGTACCGAGCCAACATGCCCGCGCCGATTCTGGCGCCGCCGGCGCAGCTGCCGCAGACAGCAGTCCCGGTGCAGGTACTGGTAGCGCGCAAGGACTATTTCGTGTCGCCTGCCCTACAGCGATTCACCGGGTCAATTCCCGCCCGCGGCAGGGTCATTCCCATCGAAGGCGGGCACTGGGTGGTGAGCTCGCGTCCCGCCGTCGTGGCCCGGCTCACCGGCGAGTGGGTCGACCTGGTCCTCGAGGGTGCGGCTCCCGCGGCCGAGTCCGTCATCGCCGCCGGCCCCCGGAGGTAGGAAATCTACTGTGTCGCAGACTATCTGGAGCAGTCGACCCGCCGACCTGTACGGTCGCCGCAAGCGTGACCGGGTTTACACAGCGTTGTGGGGCGTCGGTGTTCTCTTCGGCGGCTTCGCGTCGGCGTCGCGGTGGACACCGTCTCGGATAGCGCCGGTGCGGCGGACCAACATCGCGGTGGTCACCAAACGCGAACTGCTCGCACCCGACGTGGTCGCTTTGACGTTGGCCGACGCGCAAGGCGGGTTGTTGCCGTCCTGGACACCCGGCGCGCACATCGATGTTCGGCTGCCCTCGGGCCGCCGTCGGCAGTACTCGTTGTGCGGTGCACCCGGGCGGCGCACCGACTACCGCATCGCGGTACGCCGGATCGCCGACGGCGGTGGCGGCTCGATAGAAATGCATGACACCTTCGAGGTGGGCGTCACTGTGGTTTTCGAAGGCCCCCGCAACGCGTTCCACCTCGTCACCGACGAGCACGAGGTGTTGTTCGTGATCGGCGGCATCGGGGTGACGCCCATCCTGCCCATGATTCAGCTGGCTCATCAGCACGGAATCGATTGGCGCGCAGTCTATGCCGGGCGCAGCCGCCAGTACATGCCCCTGCTCGACGAGGTGGTGGCGGTGGCACCGGATCGGGTCACCGTGTGGGCCGACGACGAGCGGGGTCGAATGCCCACCGCGGCGGACCTGCTTGCCGACGCCGGGCCGACGATCGCCGTGTACGTGTGCGGCCCGCCCGCCATGCTCGAGTCGGTGCGCACTGCGCGCGACAAACACGCCAATGCGCCACTGCACTACGAACGGTTCAGCCCGCCGCCGGTCATCGATGGTGTCTCCTTCGAGCTGGAACTCGCGCGTTCGCGGCGGGTGCTCAGCGTGCCGGCGAACAGGTCGGCACTTCACGTGATGCTCGACCACGATCCGACGACCGCGTATTCGTGCCAGCAAGGGTTCTGCGGGACCTGCAAGCTCAAGGTGCTGGCCGGGGAGGTCGATCGTCGCGGGCGCACCGCGGAGGGCGACGACGAAATGCTGGTCTGCGTCTCGCGCGCGAAGAGCGGACGCGTGGTGATCGACGCCTGAGCGGGCGCGCTCAGCGCAGCACGCGAAAGCGCTTCAGCCGTGCTCTGGCGCCGGCCACCAACTTCACCCGCGCCTGGGGTACACCGAGATGCTGGGCGAGGAGGCGGGACACCGCGGCGTTAGCCTTGCCGTCCACGGCCCGCTCGGGCACGTAGATTGTCAGGTCGGTGTCGACGCCGACCTCGACCATCGGGCCCTTCCGACTGCCGGGCTTGACCCTGACGCTGACGATGTCGCTGCCGCTCACCACGCTTTCACGGTAGGAGAAGATTGCCAACCGGGTGCCACCCGACACTAAGCTGCTGTTCGTGCGCATAGCCGTGGTCGCCAACGGCCGGGGCCGCTGGTTGGCATTCGCGGCCTCGCTCGCCGTCTCCGCCGCCATGCTCTACGCCCAAAGCACAGAGCGCCCGTGCTGCGTTGAGACCCCGGCGGCAACCCCGACAAGCCCGGGGCCTGCGCCGGCCGGCGTGACGCAGACCGCCAGCCCCGCAGAGGCCGACCTGTTGGCGGCAAACGCGCCTGTCGCCGCCCAGCAATTCCTGTTCGCGTTGCCTGCCGGCGTCGCGTCCGAACAGGGATTGCAGGTCAAGACCATCTGGGCGGCCCGCGCCATCAGCGTGATGTTCCCGCAGATCACCCGCATCTTCGGGTTCCGACAGGATCCCCTGAAGTGGCACCCCAACGGGTTGGCGATCGACGTGATGATCCCGAACCACGACACTCCCGAGGGCATCGAGCTCGGCAACCAAATCGCCGGGTACGCCTTGGCGAACGCGAAACGATGGGGAGTGCTCCATGTGATCTGGCGGCAGAAGATTTATCCCGGCATCGGCGCGCCGAGCTGGACGGCGGACTACGGCTCAGAGACCCTCAACCACTACGACCATGTTCATATCGCCACCGACGGCGGCGGATACCCGACCGGGCACGAAACCTATTACATCGGCTCGATGAGCCCCACCACCGGATGATCGATGCGCGTGACCCTGCCGAGGCGCCACGCTTTCCAAAGCGACCCAAAGGTCTGCGGTCGCATGTGCTAAGCATGCTTGCTATGCTGATAGCATGCCAATGATGGTTCAGATCCGCAATGTGCCCGATGAACTTGTCCACGAACTGAAGGCCCGAGCGGCGGCACAGCGGATGAGCCTCAGCGATTTCCTGCTTGCCCGGCTCGGCGAAATCGCCGGAGAGCCGACCCTCGACGACGTCCTCGACCGCCTCGCGTCGCTGCCGCGCCGCGACCTCGGCACGAACGCCGCCGAATTGGTCGCCGAAGCCCGATCCGAATGATCGTGTTGGACGCCTCGGCTGCCGTCGAGCTGGTGCTCGCGACGGGCTCGGGCGCCGCGGTCGCCCGGCGCCTGCGCGGTGAAGCACTGCATGCCCCTGCCCATTTCGATGTGGAGGCGATCGGCGCGATACGCCGAGCGGTCATCCGCCGGCTGCTCAGCGACCATGAAGGACTCGTCAGCGTTGCCGACTTCCAAAGCCTGCCGGTTCGGCGTTGGCCCACAAAAGCACTTGCCCAGCGCGCCTACCAATTACGACACACTCATACCGTGGCCGACGGAATGTACGTCGCCCTCGCCGAGGGCCTCGAGGCGCCGCTCGTCACGTGCGACGAGCGACTCGCTCAATCCCATGGCCATGACGCAGACATCGAGCTGCTTGCCTGACCATCCGGGGCCTGGCATTGCCGACCGATAGTCTGATGCCCTGAACGCCTGCGCTACTTCGAGAGGTAACGACATGCCTGCACCGTCAGCCGAGGTCTTCGACCGCTTGCGTCAGCTGGCTTCCATCAAAGACGTCGACGCGCGCCAGACCACGACGATCGATGAGGTCTTCACCGGCAAGCCGCTGACCACGATCCCGGTCGGCACGGCCGAAGACGTCGAAGCGGCATTCGCCGAAGCCCGGGCGGCACAGATTGCTTGGGCCAAGCGTTCGGTCGCCGAGCGCGTTGAGATCATCCGCCGTTATCGCGACCTGGTCATCGAGAATCGCGAGTTCCTCATGGACCTCCTGCAGGCCGAGGCGGGCAAGGCCCGATGGGCGGCGCAGGAGGAAATCGTCGATCTGATCGCGAACGCGAACTACTACGCGCGCGTCAGCGCCGACCTGCTCAAGCCGCGCACGGTGCAGCCGCTGCTCCCGGCTATCGGCAAGACCACGGTTGGCTATCAGCCCAAGGGCGTCGTCGGGGTGATTTCGCCGTGGAACTACCCCATGACGCTCACGGCGTCCGACTCGGTGCCCGCTCTTCTCGCGGGCAACGCGGTGGTGCTCAAGCCCGACAGCCAGACGCCGTACTGCGCGCTGGCTTGTGCCGAGTTGCTGTACAAGGCCGGCCTGCCGCGAGCGCTGTACGCGATCGTGCCCGGTCCCGGCTCGGTGGTCGGCACCGCAATCACCGACAACTGCGACTACCTGATGTTCACCGGCTCGTCCGCAACTGGCAGTCGGCTCGCAGAACATGCGGGCCGCCGGCTCATCGGTTTCTCGGCCGAGCTTGGGGGCAAGAACGCGATGATCGTCGCGCAAGGAGCCAACCTCGACAAGGTCGCCAAGGCGGCCACCCGCGCCTGCTTCTCGAACGCGGGCCAACTGTGCATCTCCATCGAACGGATTTATGTGGAGAAGGACATCGCCGACGAGTTCACGAGCAAGTTCGGCGCCGCGGTGCGGAGCATGAAGCTCGGCACCTCGTATGACTTCTCGGTGGACATGGGTAGCCTGATCTCGGCGAGTCAGCTGGAGACGGTGTCGTGCCACGTGAACGACGCAACGGCCAAGGGCGCCAAGGTAATTGCGGGCGGCAAAGCTCGGCCAGACATCGGGCCGCTGTTCTACGAGCCCACCGTGCTCACCGACGTCACGCCGGAGATGGAGTGCGCGGCCAACGAGACCTTCGGGCCGCTCGTTTCGATCTACCCGGTCGCCGATGTGGATGAGGCCGTTGCGAAAGCCAACGACACCGACTACGGGCTCAACGCCAGCGTGTGGGCCCGCTCCACCGCCGAGGGCCAGAAGATCGCTGCGCGGTTGCGGTCAGGGACGGTCAACGTCGACGAGGGTTACGCGTTCGCGTGGGGCAGCCTCAGCGCGCCGATGGGCGGGATGGGCTTGTCCGGCGTCGGCCGCAGGCACGGCCCCGAGGGCCTGTTGAAATACACCGAGTCGCAAACGATCGCGGCCGCGCGCGTGTTCAATCTCGATCCGCCCTTTGGCATTCCGGCGACCCTTTGGCAGAAGTCGCTATTGCCGATAGTGCGCACGGTGATGAAGCTTCCCGGTCGGAGGTAACGGCGGAGCTCTTGCATTCGCTGACACGCTCTGACTTGCCACTACTACGGCAAAATCCGCGTTAGGCTCCTCGATGTCAGTGTCGCATTCCATATCGGGAGCCCACTATGGTCGACGACGAGGGACGTGCAAAGCAAGACGCACGTCGGCTACGCGAGTTCGCCGCATTCGACAAGTTCACGGATGATGAGTTGGAGCGTCTCGTCCGAGCGGCACATCACACTTCGCAGTCGGTGCCATGGCCGCTGATTCGTGAGCAGACTCCGTCCGACGCTTGCTACATCCTGCTCAGCGGGGAGGTGGGGGTGTATGTCGGCCAGGACCGCATTGCTGTGTTGGGGCCGGGCGAGGTGATCGGCGAATCTGCGCTCCGCCGTGGGAAATTGCGTTCCGCGACCGTGACGACGATCGGGCCGGCCGATGTGCTGCGTATCGAGCGCGATGATCTCGCCCGCTTGCTCGACGAGATACCCGCACTGCGCGAAATCATGGAGGCGACTGCCGCCCAACACGTGCCTGCCGCCCAGCCGCCGAAGCCAAAACCGCCACGCTCCAACGTAAACGCCTCGGTCCCGACGGAGTTGGTCGAGCGATTCCAGCAGGCCGCCCACACCGCCGGTGTGGGCATTGCGGCCGCGCTCGAGGATGCGCTCACCCAGTGGATCGAGCGGAACAGCACAGCGTAGGCATCCGAACAAGCGCAGCTCAGGTTCGCGCCCGTCCCTGGCGAGACCGGTTGCACGCCAAGGATTTTGAGGATTTCGCAAGCGCCGCATCCGAAGCTGAGTTCGTCCACCAAAACAGCTCACGAGGTCCTGCAATGATCAGCCACCGCAGCTACACGTTGATCGCCGAGGCCGGTGCCCGCGCCGCTCTCTTCAGCGGTGCGGTCGCGCTGTCACCCGCTGCGCAGGCGGTAGGAATTGACCACTACGGCCATGGTCGCCTACTCCCCCATCACCGGCTGGACGGGTTGGGCCAACAACGCCGCCACGATGGAGGAGGCCACGCACATCGCGCTGGGCAATTGCCAGCAGCACGGCGACGGTTGCACCGTCGCGTCGTGGGCTCGAAATGGTTGCGTCGCTTTGGCTCTCGGGTCTGACCGGTGGGGCGCCGACTGGGGATTGACCGCGGCGGCTGCTCATAACGCTGCGCTGGCCAGGGTCCCGTCGGGCCGGATCGTCGAGCTTCATTGCACCGGTGAGTGACCACTCGCGGCACACCCCGGCGACCTGGTGCGGGAACTGGCGCTAGCGATTGGGCTCGTGCGGGCGTCGTTCTTGGCGACTGACACGATCCGAGCAACCAGCTTGCCGCGACGGACAACCTCGATCATCTGCCCTGACGTGACCCTGTCGAAATAACATCCCGCCCGCTTGCGCAATTCGTCAAGCTCGATCCGCTGGCCAGTGTCCGCTGGAACGGGGGTCATCCTCGGATCACCGGCACACACGATCCGCGCCAGTAACCTGCCGCCACGGACGACATAAATCGTCTCCCCAGCCGCAACGCGATCGAAGCACCGGCCGGCCCGCGTTCGCAGTTCGTCAAGCCCGACCCAGCCACCAGCGTCCCGTGCCACGCCTGTCACAGATCGCGCCGGGATCGGAGCCACCCTCCAGTCGCCGACTGGCACGATCCGTGCCACCAACTTGCCCCGACGGACAATATCGATCGTCGCCCCGGCGGCAACCCGCTCGAGATAGTTACACGCGTCACTTCGGAGTTGGCCTAGGCCAATCACTTCCCGCGTGTCGCGCCGATCACTGTGTTCACCGGCCGGCCGCGGGGTTGTTGAAACCGACCGCGGTATGCCTTCGGACGAGCCGCCGGCAACGCCGGGGGGATTCAGCCGGGCGGCGCCAGCATGTCCTTCCATCCGTCGTCTCCTGTTTTGCTCGAATTTTCGACCGCGTACTTGACACCGTCGGGCCCTATCAGTTCACCGCTCTGCGGGCTGTAAACGGCCGGGGGCGGCCCGCCGGGGATGTAGACGCAGGGGTTTGGCTGCTGCCCGTTGCACTGGACGGTGCCCGATCCCGGCCGCTGCAGTGGATCGCTGATGGGAGGCGGTGTCCCCGCCACCCTGTCGGAAGGCGCCGGGTTGAGGCCGTTGTTGATCGATGGCGCGGGTATCACCAGCCCCGGCTTCACGGGTTGGTCACAACGCGCTGCCGGCGCCGGGCAGGTCAGGAGCTGGTTCGGATCGCCGTACCACGGGTTGGTGCCCATCGGAACGTACGGATTGGGGTCGCGGCACTCCCGCGGCGTCGCGGCGCGTTTACCGGGGACATCGACACACGGAAGGTTGCGTGCCCCGCGCACGGCGTTGGCCGGAGTGTCTTGCGGGATCTTGCAATATGTTCCCGACGGCATCGGCGCCAGGCTGGTATCCGCGGGAGACCGCCACTGGGATGCCGGGAGAAAGCCGGTCAGACACGGCGGGGGTTGGTTGATCGTCAGCGAGGTGCCAAGCGCCGCGTAGCCCGGAAAAGGCGCTGTTACCGTCTGTCCTTCGGCGGCGCCCTGCGGGTAGGCCACCAGCAGTTGCTCGACACCCTTGCGGTAGCGCTTGAGCATGTCCAGCACGATCTCGAGATTTGCCAGCGTCTGTGGCAGCGACTCGCGGACATCGCCGAACACCGCGTTGACCTGATCGGCGGTCGGCGCCGCTTGGGTCAGGATGCGGTGCACGTGCTCGTCGGCTTGCGCGCCCTGCGCGGCCAGGATGTTTAGGTTATGCGCCCAGCGCTCGATCGCGCCACCCGAGTCGACCTGGCTGTCGATAATCGGCCCGGAGTTTTGGATGATGTCGTCGATATCAGAGATGTTGGTCTTGAAGTCGCCGGCGATCGCCTGCGTCGCATCGACCAGGCGTTGTAGCGCGGGGCCCAACCCGCCGACCGCTTGGGCTGTTTCATCGAGCAACGCGGCGATCTTGTCCTTGGGCAGCGCGGCCAGCCCGCGGTTGGCGGCGTCCAGCGCCGGCCCGATCTCCGTGGGCACGGTGCCTGTGGCAATGGTCTGTCCCGGCGAGAAGTACCTGCCCGGGTTGCCGACTGACACCAGGTCCAGATATTGCTCACCGACCGCCGACACCGAATGCACGTTCGCGGACGCGTCGATCGGGATCTTGTAGCGATTGCCGATGCTCATGGTCACCCGCGCGCCCCTCTCGGTCGGCTCGACGGCGGTGACCGTGCCGATAGTTTCACCGCGATAAGTCACGTTGGCCGTCCTGTACAGACCGCCCGACGCGGGCAGGTCCGCCTTCAGCGTGTATTGGCCGATCCCTACCGCAGTGGGAATCCGCAGGTAGTACCCGCCCAGCGCAACCGCTGTGATGACACTGATGATGCTGAACAGGATCAGCTGTCGCCAGACTAAGCGGGTCAGCATTGCCGGTCCGCCCTTTCGACCAGCGGCCCGCCCGGGACGTCGTTGGGGTTCGGTGTGTACCGGACGTCGGGGATCATCGTTTCGGGGTCGCGGCCCCACGATTGCTCGAGCGCGCGCAGCGCTCCGGAGAACCCCGTCCCGGTGAGGATCGCGTTGTCGACAGCGCTCAGCGTCAGGTCGAGCGTCAGCGACAGGTTGAAGTAGTCGCCGCGGAACGACTTAGGCACGGCGTCTAGGTCGAACGGCCGGACGAGGATCAGCTTGAGTGCGCGGATCAGATATGGTGCGGCACGGCCGAGTTCCCGCAACGGGCACTGCAGCGACAGCAGATCCTGGTGGAGGTCGCTCCGCGAGGCGGACAGGTATTGGTCGGCAACCCGGCTGAACGCCCCCGTCGCGTCAACCGCGTCGAGCAAGAGGTTCTGCTTGTCGGCGAAATGTTTGATCAGCGGTGGGAATTCGGTGAGGACGCGATCCAGAACGTCCGAGCGGCGACTCACATATGCCAATAGCCGGTCGGTGGAATCGATGGCTCGGGTGATGTCCTCGCGTTGTTCGTCGAGCCGGGCGGTGAAGGTGTCCAGCTTGCCTAGGAAGGCACGGATCTGGTCGGCCCGCCCGGTCACGACGTTATAGACCTCGTTCTGCAGTGTTTCGATGTTCGGGACGCCGCCTGCGCGCAAGATCATGGCGAGACTGGCCAGCGTCTGCTCGGTCGTCGGGTATGCGGACGAGTTTTTCAGCGGGATGGTGTCGCCGTCCTGTAGTCGATCCGGGGACGGGTTGGGCGGCGCGGCGAGTTCCACATGCTGAGAACCCAGCAGGCTTGTCTGCCCGATCTTGGCGGTGGCGTTTTTCGGTAACTTGACGCTCTTGTCCAGGCGCAGTGTCAGCGTGGCGACCCAGTTCTTCAGTTGGA
Source organism: Mycobacterium lacus (assembly GCF_010731535.1). Taxonomy (NCBI): domain Bacteria; kingdom Bacillati; phylum Actinomycetota; class Actinomycetes; order Mycobacteriales; family Mycobacteriaceae; genus Mycobacterium; species Mycobacterium lacus. Next base: position 1,739,701 of record NZ_AP022581.1, on the reverse strand, counting down.
TCGCGCGCACCGTGCCCACGAAGACATCGGCCACCCGCACCCGGCTGTTGTCGTTCAGGGCCAGCGTGTCGGGCATCTGCACGTAGACGGTGTAAGAGCCGCGCCCGCTGCCCGGGCCGCCGGGCATCGGCACGTTGGCGATTCCGCGCCAGTTCGCGCACGACGTCACCGCCACGGCAGCCCCCAGCAGCGCCAGCCCCTGCCGGGCCCGGTATCGGCCTCGTGCGCAAAATGCGCGCCTCATGAGCCCGGTCCCGTCGATGCGGCCGCCTGCGCGGGTGGTGGTCCGGCGGGCGTCGGCGCGACTGGGCCCGAGACCACGCCTGGAGCCGGTGGCGGCGGCGGGATCGGCACCTGCGGGGCCTGCACGCCGATGGGTGGCAACACCGGGTACTCGTCGTACGCGTTCGGCGGTCCCGGCGGGGTCTGCAGCCCTGACGGCGGGGGTGCGATATCCGCGCCGCCCATCAGTTCGGCCAGAGATTCGGGGGTCAACAGACCCGCCGTGATCGGCCCCACCTGCGTGCCCTGCATGCCCGGCGCCACAACCCAGCCGGGCTGGGTGTTGCGGTGCGACAGCGGGGTATCGGGCACCCAGATCCCGGGCACCGTAGTGTCCTTGTACCCGTTCGGCGGCTGCAGCCGGGGCTCGGAGTAGGCGATTTCCTTGGGTAGCGTCTCGGCGGTGCTGAACAGGTTCAGTCCTAACGGGAGGTAGTTGAACTTGATCGCATCGAGAATTGGCGCCAGGTATTGCGCACACAGTTCGGCGGATTCTTGATACCCCAGCCGGCTACCGGCCTGAATCATGCTGCACACGAATTGCATCGGGTTCGCGAAGTTGGGGATTGCCGGGATGGACATGACCGCACCGTGCGACGGGTGGTAAATCTGGCTCAGGTTGGTCTCCAGGGTCGGCAAGACGTGCAGGGCGGTCTCCAAACCGTTCAGCGGCTCGGGTTGGACCAGCGTGGTGGTCAGGTTGGCGAGGTTGTCAACGTCGCGCGCGAGCACCTCGCGGTTCTTGACCAAGAACGGGCGCAGGGTCAAGAGCAGCCCGTCGAACTGCCGTATCGCATCGGCAAGCTCATGGTCGGACCCGGTCAGTTTGTCGGTGAACTGGGCCAGGTTGTTGTTCAACGCGACGAACTGCTGGTCATCTTTGTGCAAGGCGTTGACGAACAGCGCCAGGCTGTGCACCACCGCGAAGAAGTCGCTACGGCCCTCGTTCAGCGCGGTCAGCGCCCGCGACAGGCTGTCCAGAGTCGTGTTGATTTGCTTACCCTTGCCGGCCAACCCGTCCGCGGCAGCCTCGATGAGGTCACCGAAGGGGCCCTTGGGCTGCTCGGGTGTCGGGCCAAGTTTGGAGATGATGTTGGCGACGCTGTCGCGCAGTTCGTCCCACTCGGTCGGCACCTGGGTGCGCTCGATGGGGATCACCGCGTTATCGGCCAGCACCGGACCCCCTTTGTAGGGGGGCTCCAACTGGATGCTCCGCGACGCCACCAGGGTGGGGTTCACAACCACGGCAGACGCGTTGGCGGGGACCTTGTACTTGTTGTTGTAGTGAAAAGTCACCTTCATCTTGTCGCCGGCCGGCTCGACCTTGTCGATCGAACCCACGCGAACGCCCATGATCTGGACCCTGTCTCCGGAATAGAGCGCGTACGCCTCCGGGAGGTAAGCGACAACGGTGTTGTTGGTCAGTTTCTGGTAGAGCCGCCAGCCGACGAACCCGGCGCCGAGTGCCAGCACGACCACCAGCGAGGTAATGACCCTCCGGAGCCGCGGGTTGCGGATATCGAAGACGGGACTCAATTCTGGCTGCCTCCCGTCCCACCGGGTGTGATGAACGGGGCCGGCAGCTGCGGTCCGGGTCCCGGCGGCGCGGGTGGCCCCGGCGGCAGCCCGGGCACGAACGTCGACGGCGGCGGGATGGGGCCGGCCGGTTGCAGGCCCTCGGTGCGCGCCCCCGGCGGCGCGTCGGGCGGCAGCGGCACCGGTGTGCCCGGTAGGTCCGGGGGCGGCTCGCCCGGCCGCCCGGCGATCGCGATCGCTGGTGTCGGTGGCAGGCCGTTCGGGTTCGGCGGCGACGCCTGGACGTCGAGCGGCGCCGGGAAACTGCCGCCGAACGGGCCGACGTCTACGCCCGCGCACGGCAGCGGGTTCCACGGCCGCGGCAGCGCGTCGGGCGGCGGGGTGTACGAACATGCTGTTCCCGGTGGGACGGCCGGTCCCGGATGCTCCGGGGTGCCTTCCAGCACCGGTGGTGCGGGCGGCGGCGCGCCGTTGGGGAATCGGGTGCCGTTGGGATCGGGCCAGCGGAACTCGGGCAGGCCGGCGCTGCGCCAAAAGTCCTCCGGGTCGATGCCGCGCTTCTTGAAGGCGGCGTCGACGAATGGCTGCAACATCCAGTACGGCAGCAAATTTGCCAGGACTATCTTGAAGTACGGTCCCGACGCGACGGACTCCCCTAGCGAGGCGGCGAATTGGCCGACATACGTGAGGGTTTGAGCCAAGTCGTCTTTGCGTGCCACCAGCACGTCGCTGAGGGCGCGCAACTGCTCCAGCACAGGATTCAGGTTCGGGTTGTCGTTGATGAACCCCTGAACCTGGGCCGAGAATGCGGAAACGTTCCCCAGTAGGGCGTCGATGGCCCGTCCACGTTCATTGAACGCGGCCACCAGCGTCTTCGCGTTGACCAGCAGCCGGTTGACTTGTTCGCTGCGGTCACCGAGCACGCTGGCCACCTGGTTGGCCTGAGCGAGCAGATGCTTGATCTGTTCGTCGCGTTTACCGATGGTGTCGGAGAATTTGGCCAAACCGTCGAGGGCGGCACTCAGGTGCGGGTAGGTCTGATCGATGGTCTGCGCCAAGACATTCAGCGACCGCTTGACGGTGTCGATGTCCCAGCCGGTGGCGGCCTTGGTGACGTCGAAGGTCGCGTCGTAGAGCTGATAGGGGGTGGTGCTCTGACCCAGCGGCAACACGCCCCCGGGCCGCAACCTCTGGGTGCCCCGCGACTCGATCTCGAGCACCTTCTTGCCCAGGATGGTGTCGGTCTTGATCGCGACTCGACTGTCGGTGCCGATGGTGTTGCCGCCGATGGAGAACTTGATCCGGACGTGGTCGCCGGCGATCTCGAGCGCCTCCACCTTGCCGACGTCCACACCGGCGATGCGCACCTTGTCGTTCTTGTTCAGTTGACCGGTGTCGGTGAACTGCCCGTAGTAGCTCGGACTGGCAAACAACATCGGGACACTGGTGAAGGTTTGGCCGACGGCGACGACGAGCCCAAGGACGGTGATGCCCATGAGCCCGACACGGCCGCGGTTGAACTCCGTCAGCGTTCTCATTGCGGCGCGCACCTACCCGTGGGCTGCTGCCAGATCCTGACCGTGCGGACCGGGCCTCCGGGCTGCAGTCCATTCCACTTGATCGTGAGGTCGCACACGTAGAAGTTCACCCAGTCGCCGTAGAGGCCGATGCTGCGCCCGATCAGGTTGAGCGCGGTCGGCGTCTTGTGGATCAGATCGTCGAGCTGATCCCTTTGTTCGACGAGCGGCTGCTGAAGAGCCTGCAGGTAGTTGATCTCCTTGTGCAGCAGCGCGCGGTTGTCCGCCAGCAGGTCGGCCACCGTTCCGGCGGCGTTGCTGATGTCCGCGATGCCGGCGGCCAGCGGATCGGCGTGGTTGCGCAGCCCGGTGATCAGTCTCTCGAAGTTGTCGACGGTCTGGTCGAACTCCTTGCGATGCCGCACCGTGGTGTCCAGCACGATGTTCAGGTTCTTGACCACCTCGCCGATCGCCTGGTCGCGTTCGGCAACGTGGGCGGTCAGCCGCGCGGTCTGGTCGAGGATGTCGTTGATGGTCCCGCCCTGACCCTGAAACACGGTGATGATGGCCGCCGCGATGGTATTGACCTTCTTCGGATCGAGCGCCCGGAACAGCGGCTTGAAACCACCGATCAGGGCGTCGAGATCCAGCGCCGGCGACGTTCGAGACAGCGGGATGAATCCGCCCGCCGGCAGAACCCGGTCAAAGCCCTCGCCCTCGGCGCGTTTGAGCTCCAGGTAGCGGTTACCGAGCAGGTCGAGATAGCGGATCTGCGCGGTCGTCGACTGGTAGAGCGGTATCGAGCGGTCGACGTCGAAGTCCACCCGTACCCGCATGCCGCCGTCGATCAGCCGCACCTTCTTGACCTTGCCGATCTCCACCCCGGCGGCGCGGACGAACTGGCCGTCGCGCAGCCCGCTGGCATTGCTGAATTCCGCGGAATAGCCGTTGGTTCGGTTGAAGCGCATCTGACCGAACACCACGACGATCGACATGGTGATCAGCAGCAGCACCAACGCGACGGTGCCGAGCTTGATAGCGGTGCCGGTGATTTTCATGGGTTGATCGTGTTGTCCCCGACCTGACGGCCCCACACATACTCGATTGCGTACGGTGAGCCGGTGTCTACGTGGTTGTACGGCGCGAGACTGGCGCCGGTGTCCACCACCAGACTCGGCGCCGGCCACAGATCACGGGTGACGGGCTGCCAGCAACCCGGCGCGCCCCCCGGCCCGCCGCGAGCGTTCACCCGCGGCAGATTGTCCGGAAACACATAGGGATTCGGCGCCCCGCCGACCAGTCCGGCGAGCCCCAGGAGGCCCTGGGTGAGCACCGTGCCGGTCAGCCCCGGGAGGGTCAGGATGCCGCCCAACCCTGACGTCAGCTCGGTCATGGTTCTCAGCGCGTAGCCGTTGCCGCCGCCCGTCGTGTCATACGCCGCGGGTTCGGCGCCGTAGTAGTTGTGGATGGTGCAGAAAATCTCGGGACTGTACGTGTCGAGCAGCCCGGCGGTAGGCACCAGATCGGCGATTCCCCGCTGCAGGTGGGGCCCGCCGCGGGCGAAGATGTCCGCGCCGGTGTTGCCCAGCCCGGTCGCGGCCAGCAATGCGGCATCGAGATCGGCTTCCTGCCGGTGCAGCGTGCGCGCCGTGACCACCGCGTTGTTGAGGGAGTCGAACAGATCCGGTGCGGCGTTGGCGTAGATGTCGCCCAGGGCAGCCAGCTGCGCAATGTCATGTCGGATCTGCGGCATTTGCGGATTGATGTCGTCGAGGATGGCGTTGCCGTTGACGATCGATTGCCCGAACTTGTCGCCCAGCCCGGTCAATGCCTGCGCGGTCGCGGCCAGCGTCAGGTTCAACTTGACCGGATCCACCTTCTCGGCGATCGAGGTAAGCGTCTCGAACAACGTGTTGAACTCGGACGTCACCGACCTCGCATCGATCACTTGCTGTGCGGTGATGCGCTGTGGCGTCGGATTCCTCGGTGAGGTCAACGACACATACTTGTTGCCGAACACCGTGGTCGCCCTGATGTTGGCGTCCACATTGGCCGGAATCAGCGTGATGTACTTCGGATCCACATCCAAGACGAACTTGGCCACCGGCGTACCGTCCCGGTGGATCTCCGTTATGCTGGCCACCCGGCCGATTTCCACCCCGTTGTAGGTGACCTTCGACCCCGGATCCATCACCAAACCCGCCCGGGGAGCCACCATCGTCAAGCGCGTCTTCGGCGTGAACTGGCCCCGAAACTGCAACCACACGACCGCCAACACCGCGGCGGCCACCACCAAGAACACCGCGGCCGCCGTCTTGTACGGCGGGATACGTGGCGGGTTCTCCTTTGCCGGCATGGTCATGACGGCTACACGGTGAGGTTGAAGTTCGGGTTTTTGCCGTAGACCGACATCGCGGTCAGTACGACCACAACAACGATGGTGACCAACGACAGGCGCATCGACCGGCCGACCGCTTCACCGACGCCCACGGGCCCGCCGGTGGCGGTGTAGCCGTAGTAGCAGTGGGTGGTCATCACGACCACCGCAACCAGGATTACCTCCGCGAACGACCAGCCCACGTCGTCTAGGCGCAGGAATGTGTGGAAGTAGTGGCTGTACGTGCCGGCGGACTGCCCATACAAGAAAACAGTGGTGACCTGCGCGGACAGGAAGGCCAGGGTAATCCCCAGCCCGTAGAGCGGGATGATCACGATCAGGCCCGCCACTACCCGGGTGGACGCCAGGTAGGCGATCGACCTGATACTCATCACCTCCAGCGCGTCGATCTCCTCGCTGATGCGCATGGCGCCCAGTTCGGCGGTGGCGCCGGCACCGACCGTGGCGGCCAGCGCCTGGCCGGCGGCCACCGGCGCCACAAACCGCACATTGACCATTGCGGCCAAGAAGCCGGTGAACGCCTCGACACCGATGTTGCCCAGCGACGCGAAGCCCTGGATGGCGACCAGTGAGCCCGCCGACAAGGTGATGAAACCGACAATGGCGGCGGTGCCGCCGGCCACGGCCATCGCGCCGGTACCCATCCCCATCTGGGCAACCATCCGCACCAGCTCCTTGCGGTAGCGGTGCAGGGCGAAGGGGATCTGCGCGACCGCGCTCAGGGCGAACCAGATCATCTGCCCGATCTCGACCAGGAGCCGGGCCGGGGCCTCCCCGTATCGCCTAAAGGCGGCCCGCGGGAAGCCGCCATGTGGCGCGGCAGCCGCTGTAGCCGAGGCCATGTCAGCGCCCCGTTCCGAACCGGACACCGATGGTGGTCAGCGCCGCGTTTACCGCGAACAGCGCGATGAAGCACAGCACCACCGTTTCGTTGACGGCCGTACCCAGACCTTTAGACCCGCCGCGGACGATCAGCCCGCGGTAACACCCGACCAGGCCGGCGATCAGCCCGAACGTCGCGGCCTTAATAAACGCGATCACCACCTCGGGCAGGCCGGTGAGCGCTGTCAACGTGGAGAGGTAGGCACCGCTCGAGACGTTCTGCAGGTACACGCTGAAGAGGTAGCCGCCCCCGAGGCCGACCGCGATCACGAGGCCGTTGAGCAGCACCGCGACGACTGTCGAGGCGACGACGCGGGGCACCACCAGCCGATGGATCGGGTCGATGCCGAGCACCTCGAGCGCATCGATCTCCTCGCGGATGGTGCGAGCGCCGAGGTCGGCGCAGATGGCGGTGCCGCCGGCGCCGGCGACCACCAGCACCGTCACGATCGGGCCGAGCTGGGTGACCGCGCCGATCCCTGCACCAGCGCCGGAGACGTCGGCCGCGCCGAACTCGGCGAGTAGGACGTTGAGTGTGAAGATGAGCAGCACGGTTTCCGGGATGGACACCGCGATGGTGGGCAGCAGCGATACCCGCATGAGGAACCAGCCATTCACGATGAACTCACGCCATTCGAACGGCAGCATCAGCGCTTTGCCGGTCAGCACGCACATTCGGAAGAACCCGCCGGCCACTTCAGCCCCTGGTCGGATGTGGCTGCCTAGCTTGCCGGCAATCGCGTTCGAGGTAGTCATCGCAGCGGCCCCCGACATGACCACGCTCGGCGCGTCACAACCGCAACATTTGTCCCCGTCGAGGTCGTCAGCCTCGCGCTCACGACCGATATCTGGCACGAAATATATTCCGCTAGAACATATTTCGAACTTTGTTTGAACGACGACGATCTCCGACTTCTTCGCCCCCAGTTCCGGCGCGACGATTCTTCGTGCGGCCTGCGGCGTAGCGCCTCACCGTGTTGCCGATGCCGGTCGACCACGTGGCCTTCCCTACCGGCGGTGTCGGTCCCTGGCCTCCGGCTGCATGTCGCCTTCGACTGCTCCACGCAGCAACTATTGCATTCGACCGTACGGTCAGTCAATGTGTGAATTGCACCGCCTGAGCTTCACCACAGCCCGCCCCCGAGCCTCTCGGCGCTCCGCTTTATACGTGGTCATTACCACGCCTTTCGTGCATCTTTTGGGTGACGGCGCGCATTCATCGGTCGCGCAGCGACTTGAACGATGAGCGGCCTTCGAGCGAGAATATCGACTGTACGTACAGCCAGGGCTTCCTCGCGTTGCTTCAACGCCCGACGCCGCGGCGCACCGGCTACCGGGGTCGCCTATTTCTCGCCAACTGGCCGCGGCAACGGCGCGGTCAATCTTTCGAACTCGTCACCGCGTCAAGGCATTCACGCACCACCGAGATGACGTCCGCGGAAGGGTTCGCCCACTTGCTAAGCCCCAAGCGGTCGAGCAGCAGTCCACCGAGGAACACGTCGACAAACGCGGCCCCGACTTGTTCGGGTGTCCGGGAATCGGCGGGATCGAACCACACCCACATCCACTGAAGCGATCCCCACAGCTGCAGTGACGCCAGATCGACATCCACGCTCCGGAACACACCGCTCTCTACGCCTTTGCGGATCTCGTCAACCGTGAGCGTTTGCAATTGCTGCCGCAACTTACGCACTTGCCGCATCGCCGGGTCGTCGGACAACTGAACCACCTCGCGCTGGCTCGCCACCGTCGCGTTGCGGGCGATTACCTGTAGCAGCGTGGAGGCGTAAATGATTGCGGCGATGCGTTCGTGGGGCGCGGCCAGGCGATCCCATACCATCCGTAGCACATCGAGCTGGTGGGCCAGGTGGGTTTCTTCAAGCTCCCGCAACATCTGCGCTTTGGTTCCGAAGTGATGAACGATGGTGCCCTTAGACATGCCAAGCTCGTCGGCGATGTCGCCGATATTCGTTCTGTCGTACCCACGTTCGGCGACATAGCGGACAAACGCGTCGAGAATCTCGCTACGCCTGCCAGGCGATCTGGGCATCCCAACCCCTCGCATTAACTAACCGTACGGACGGTCTATCATAAACCTTCGCGACGTGATCGTCCCCTGCCTGGTGCGCCGCCCGCTGGACAGCCTGACACGGACGTCATTCTTATGCACAATCCCTGGACTTCAGTCGTGGTGTCCGGGCCACTTGTTTGCGTATCGAGGAAGTTCTGAAGTCCTTACCGCACGTCTCCGCGCGTATCGGTGAGCCCCCACCAGAAGCGACACGCCGAGTGCACCCGCGGACCCCTGGTCGGCAGATGACGCGGCTAAACGGCCTGCAGAGTATCGTCTACTTGCCCGGTGCCCGGTAGCTCACAGGCGCTGCAACGCCCTGCAGCCACTGAACCCATCCGGTGCAGTCACGACATACATGTTCGAACCAGGTGCTGACTTAATTTCACCGGCGCTGTACATGGTCATGAGTTCTCTGCCATCACTGTCGGCAACGCACACATAGGTGTCGGTCTCGGCGTCATAGTCGAAGCTGTCCCAGGCCAATACGAACGCTAAGCAGTTGCCGTCGCGGTCCGCGACGACAAGTTTGTGCACACCAGACTCCTTTAGTAATTCGGCATCCTGCGCGCGCTCCTGGGGGACCTGGCCATTGTGGACCGTTACGCTGTTCAACATCCGTGTACTCCCTTAGCGAGATTGTCTCCATCTGGTCCGGTGCGCTCAAATACTCCGAACGTACCGGACGTTACTCCTCGGATACCGCCCCAACCAGGGCATTACGGTTCCATCAAGAGCTCGAAAGCCGCTTAGCGCCGAGGCCTTCGTTCCCCGGGGCTCAGGGGGTGATCGGCATTTGAAGCTGCGACCACTTGACCCGCAGGAAATCGCGGTAACGAGCTTCCGCAAGTCACCAATCGGATCCACGCGGTCCGCGCAAATGACCCGGCCTGCCGTCGAGCTTCACGAAGCGCGTCTCTATGTCGGCACCAGTCGGGCCGAATGGGCCTGGCCGGCAAGCTTCCTATCGAAGGTCCACAATGGTTCGGCGTTCGACAATTCCGCGTATGTGGCCAGGCAGCAATCCTCGAACGACAGCTGCGGGTGAACGGTGAAAAACGCCAGTGCGCGCATGAGCATGTCACGGTTGCAATCGATCTGAGTCAACGACGTCAGGCCCTCGATGGCCTCGGCAGCCGCGGCGCGGCTGAATTCGTAGTGGCGGCACAGAGCGAAGACGACCTCGATGACGGCAACATCCGACACAACGAATGAAGCACCGGTACTTTCAACGAGTGCCACTGCCGCCGCGTGCTGCTTCGGAACATCGTTAAGCAGCAGGCGGAGCACGACGTTGGCGTCAAGTGAACCGCCAGATGTAGCCATCAGCCCTGCGACTCGCGCTGGGACTGGTAGAAGGCATCGACATCCAGCAGCGGGCGGGTGCCCGGCTTGATATGCCGGCTAACGCGTTCGCTCAACTCGTTGACACTCGGCGGTTTGGTGATGATGAGTTCCCCGGTGTCCTCGTTGAGATGCGCACGCAACACGCCCCCCGAGTCGGCTACACCGAGCCGGCGGCGAATGGCGACCGGAAGCGTCGTTTGTCCCTTCCTGGTCACGGTAATGGTTATGTCCATGTTCATTACTCTACCGTCCTTCATTACATATAGCCGATGTAATGGCGATAGCCCTGAACGCGCTGTCGACGGCTTGAACCGCTTGTTCGATGGTCATGCTCGGTGTCCGGCGAGCCATTTCGTCGTGGCAGCCCAGGACGTAGCGGTAACGCGTCTTCCCAGGTCGCCTGCGGTTTCCGTGGCCAGGGCCACGATGGGTGACTTTCATGGACGCGCAGGTCGTGCAGCATCGCGCATGACGTGTGGTCCCTTGGGTGGTCCCAGCGTGACCTCCCTCGACGACCTCCGGGAATCATCTCAGAGATTCCCCGACGATCCGCCTCCCATTGTCTCAAAAACCTTGACAGCTACCGGGGTGCGGTAGAAGTCGGATGTGGTGTTCTTGGCATGGCGATGGCGACACTTGCACTGTTTGACGCCGCGGCGGCGCGAACACTCGGATTCTCCTGAGGCGATGGTCAGAGCCTGTTGCGCTTGGTCGGGCTGACAGGATTTGAACCTGCGACCACTTGACCCCCAGTCAAGTGCGCTACCAAACTGCGCCACAGCCCGGTCGTGCTCAGTGTCACCGGCGAGTCCACCGGCGGCAGGTCGACAGCCTACCGCAGACGAACCAAAACCCCGCCACGGGCTCTAAAGCGGCCTGCGAGTCGGCCCGCCCGACCCGGACCCACAGCAACCACGAGTGCAACGTCCGCCCATTGGGCGGCGTCAACTCCGACGATAGGGTCAAGCGGTCACCGTCGGTGGTGTACATGATCAAGCCCTGCGCATCCTCACCGTGCGCCCCAACTAGCTTGTCGCGCAACGCTTCTGTCGTCTCAAGCCTTCGTGGTCTTGAACCAAGCGTTCACTTCGTGCGCCCATGCCAGCAAAGCCCGGGCGAGTTCGTCTTCGCGGCCGTAGAACCGCTGCGCCGGAACGGGCACGCTGACGGCGACCAACTCCGAGCTCACCCCCGGCAGCGCGACCCCGACGGCACAGATGCCTTCGGTCTGCTCCTCGCGGTCATAGGCGACACCCTCGGCCCGGATGCGCTCGAGCTCTTCGCGCAACGCCGCCCGGTCCGTGATGGTGCCAGGGGTGAGCGGCACCAGGCGACTGGGCAACGCGTGAGCATACTGCTCGGGCGATAGAGCCGCCAGCAGCGCTTTGCCGTTGGCGCAGCAGTACAACGGGAACGACTCCCCCACCGCGCTCGTGGCCCGGAGCCGGCGCGGCGGAACAACCTGGTCGACGAAATCCGCCCGATCGCCATCCAGGATCGACAGGTCCACCGTCTCATCCAGCCGCCGCGACAGCTCCATCAAGAAAGCGTGCATGTCAGTGACAACACCGAGTCGCACCGTGCTGGCCATACGCGCGATCTCCGGGCCGAGCCGATAGCGACCGCGAGGCCCGCGCGAGGCCACCAGCCCCTCGTCTTCCAAGGCGTTGAGAATCCGGCTCACCGTGGAGCGAGCCATCGTCAGACGTTCGCCAATCTCTGCCTGGCTCAGACCACCAGGGTGTGCCTGCAGCACCCGCAACAACTCACCGGCCCGAGCAATGACCTGGATGCCGCTGCCGCGATCTTCGGCGTTGACGCCCACCGGTGACCTCCTCTACTCAGGCGCCGCGCGGCAAACACAGCAGGGCTTCGGCTTCCTCGACCGAGGCGATCGGCAGGTCCAGGGCCTCGGCAAGGCGCATCGTGCGCTGCACCAGCGCCAAATTGCTCGGCGCCAGCTCACCCTTGCGCAAATAAAGCGTGTCCTCAAGCCCCACTCGGGCATTGCCGCCCAGGGCAAGTCCCATCGCCGTCAGCTCCACGTTGGCCCGCCCGATCGCGATGACTTGCCACACGGCTCCGGGAGGCAGCCGGCGCACCATCGTGAGCAGGTTATCGGCGGTGGCGGCCATGCCTCCGCGCACCCCGAGCACGATGCTGAACTGCAACGGCCTGGCCAGCAGGCCTTCCTCCCACAGCCGCAGGCAGGCCTCGAGGTGCCCGGTGTCATAGATTTCGAGTTCCGGCTTGACGCCCAGTTCACGCATTCGTCCCGCCAGGCGCCGCACGGCATCGGGCGGGTTGCGGAATTCGCCGGCGCCAAAGCTCATCGAGCACGGGTTGAGCGTGGCCATCCGCGGCCGCAGCTCGACCAGCTTTTCGCGCTCCTCGAAGGGCACCGTCAGACCGACCCCGGTGGACATCTGGACCAGGATCGGGCACCGCTCGCCGATAAGATCCATCGCCCGGCGAGCGATGTTCAAATCGGCTGTGGGCCGCTCGTTTTCGTCACGCAGGTGGATGTGTGCCACCGCCGCTCCGGCGTGATAGGCGTGCTCGACCGCGGTCGCGATTTCCTCCGGAGAGGTCGGCAACGCTGGGTTGTCGGCCTTGGTCGCGATGGGTCCGGTGGGGGCGACGGTGATGACGACGCTCATGCTGCGGCCCCCGTCTCGATGCGGTAGGTGCCGGTGGGGTCGAGGATCGCCACCAGCCGCACGATGCACCCGTCGCCGCCCACCCAGCGCCACGGGAACGCCGCGAAGGTGACGCGCCTGCCGGTGACCTTGTCCAGGTCGCCGCCGACGTTCTCCAAGCCGTAGATGCCCCTGGACAGGATCGCCCGGTGGCAGGGCTCCCAGTCCGGGAAGTCGTCGCGTACCTTGCGACCGGTCTCCTCCTCGTATTCGCTTACCGCCCAAGGCAATAGGCCGCCGAGGTGTTCGGCGGGACCGTGCGGACCGATCGACGTGGCGAGCGGGTGATCCAGGGCCTGGGTGTCGGTGCCGACCGCCTTGATGCCGTTGGTTGCGAACCACTCGCCGGCCTCTTTGCCGAAGCCCGGGGAGTAGGCGTAATACTCGGCGCTGTCGGTGTATTTGTGGTGCCACCCGGTGTTGACGATGACGATGTCCCCGGGCCGGATCCCGGGTGTGGCTTTTTCCAGATCCTCGGGGGTGACGACCTCCCACTTGTTCTTCGGGATTGAGACGACGACCCCGGTGCCGAAGAAAGCACTCAGCGGGATCTCCTCCAGAAACGGCGTGCCTTCGACCACGTGCGCCGGCGCGTCGATGTGCGTGCCGGAATGCATTACGGTGGTGATCTTTTGGGTGAGGACTCGGCTCTTGGCCATGCCGTGCAGGCGCTCGATTTTCACATCCTCGAAGTACGGCCAGGCGGGCACACCGTGTCCCCACGGGTGCGACAGGTCGTAGAACTCCAACTTCGATTCGCCGTTGCCGAGCGGCCAAGTGAAACTCATGGCTATGTCTCCCTTATGTTTTCAAGCTGCGCGGTGATGTGTTCGGCAAGCCGCGCGGCGGTGGCCTCGCGGGCCCCGGCGGGCCAGTCGAGGAAGCCGTGACCGGTGCGGGCCCCGAGTCGTCCGTCGGCGACCAGCTCGCGCAGCAGTGGGCTAGGGTGCGGGTCGCGGTTGAGGCTCGGAATTACCGCTTCGTGGATGGCAAGGGTGAGGTCCAGGCCGATGTAGTCGGCGTTTTCCAACGGACCCAGTGTGGCCAGCCGCAGTCCAATCGTGTTGCGTACCACCAGGTCCACCGTCGCCGCGTCGCACACGCCCTCGGCGACAAGCGCGATCGCTTCGCGCCACAGGGCGTGCTGCAGCCGGTTGCCGATGAAGCCCGGGGCGTCGCGCCCGACGCGGACCGGCAGCTTGCCGGCGTGGGTCAGCAGCGCCACGACGCGGTCCGTCGTGTCCGGGGCGGTCCTTTCGCTGGGCACCACCTCGACGACCGGGATGAGATCCGGCGGGTTCCAGAAGTGTGTCCCGATGACCCGGCCGCGGTCGCCGACCCGCTCGGTGACGGCACCGATCGGCAGAACGGAGGTGTTGGTCGCCAGCACGGCGTTGGGAACGAGCCGAGCCATCCGTTCGAAGAGTTCCTGCTTGGCGGCGAGGTCTTCGATGATGGCCTCGATCACCAGGTCTGCGTCCTCTACCGCCACAGCCAAGTCGGCGACGGCGGTCACCGAGCCGCGGTCCGCACCGGTCACCTGTTCGGCCTCTGCCGTTGCTGCGTCGAGGATTTCGACGTTGGTGTCGGTGATGACGACGTCGAGGCCCGCCGCGGCCAGGACGCCGGCGATGCGGCGGCCCATGAGGCCGGCGCCGACGACGGCGGCGCGGGAGAAACCGCCCGGGGTCAGCATGCCGTGTAACCCCCGTCCAGATACATCACCTGGCCGGTGTAGAAACTCGACGCGTCGCTGAGCAGATAGATCAGTGCGCCGACGAAATCCTCCGGTTCGGCGAAGCGGCGCAACGGGATCCGGGCGAACATCGCCTCGCGGGTCTTGCGCCCCCGCTCGTCGTCGGCGTACATCCATTCGGTCAACTCGGACCGGAAGACGGTTGGGGCAACCGCGTTTACGCGGATTCCTTGCGCGCCCCACTCGGCCGCCAAGGTCTTGGCCAGCAGGTGGGTGCCGCCTTTCGACGGGCAGTAGGCGCTGTAGCCGGCGGGGTGACCGAGCGCGCCTCGAACCGAGGAGACCAGCACGACGCTGCCTCCCGCACCCCGCTTGAGCAGCACCCGCCCGGCCGCCTGGCACACCAGCCAAGCACCGCGCACGTTGGCGTCCATCACCGCGTCGAAGTGCTCGACGTCCATCTCGGTGATTGGCTGCACGTGGTTCATGCCCGAGGCCACCAGCACCCCGTCGAGACGTCCGTGGCGGGCGACCGCCGCCTCGACCATGGCCCGCGCGTCGGCCGGCGTTTCGGGCCTGCGCGTGACCACCGCGGCGTCTTCGATACCCGCGTCTTCGACCAGCTCGGCCAGGCCCGCAGCGTTACCGCCGGCCAGGGTCAGCCGGGCGCCCGCGTCGGCGAGTGCCCGGGCCGCAACGCCGCCGAGCGCACCGGTGGCGCCGGTGATCAGTATCGATTTGCCCTGCACGCTGAACCGCGTCAAGCCATGGTTCGGTGCTCGTTGTGTGGTCGTCACCAGCGTGCCACTTTTTTCCTGCAATACGGTTATTTCAGCCTGCACAGTAGGAAAATCTAGCCGCACCCGGCGATCAAAGTCAACGATGAAATCCTGTGATATAGCTTTTTTTGCTCGCATCGTGGGACACACTGCCCGTCCCGGGTGCGCAACCGATGGGCCGCGGCGGCGGACTGTTGTTCGGCAACGACGGCCCGGCCGGGTAGCCATTCAGCCCGCACACTCAGCGGCGCCTGGCGCCCCGCTTCTCGCGCACCCGCACGTTGATGCGGATCGGGCTGCCCTCGAAGCCGAACGCCTCGCGCAGCCGTCGTTCCAGGAACCGGCGGTAGCCGGCCTCCAGAAAACCCGTCGTGAACAGCACGAACGTCGGCGGCCGGGCCGTCGCCTGGGTGGCGAACAGGACGCGCGGCTGCTTGCCACCGCGCACCGGAGGCGGCGTGGCCGCCACCACTTCTTTGAGCCAGCTGTTCAGCGGTCCGGTCGCGATCCTCGTGTCCCACGACGCCAGCGCGCTCTCCAGCGCGGGCACCAGCTTCTGCACCGCGCGGCCCGTCTTGGCGGAGATGTTGACCCGCTGCGCCCAACGCACCTGCACCAGCTCGCGGTCGATCTCGCGCTCCAGCAGATCGCGACGGTCCTCGTCGACCAGATCCCACTTATTGAAGGCCAGCACCAGCGCCCGCCCGGCCTCGATGACCATGGACAGCACCCGCAGATCCTGTTCGGTCAGCGGCTGCGACGCATCGATGAGCACGATCGCCACCTCGGCGGCATCGATGGCCCCGTGCGTGCGCACCGAGGCGTAGAACTCATGCCCGCTGGCCTGACCGACTTTGCGGCGCAAGCCCGCGGTGTCGACGAACCGCCAAACCTTGCCGCCCAATTCGATCAGGGAGTCCACCGGGTCGACCGTCGTGCCCGCGACCTCGTGAACCACCGACCGCTGATCACCGGCCAGCTTGTTCAGTAAGGAACTCTTGCCCACGTTAGGTTTGCCGACGAGCGCGACCCGGCGGGGGCCGCCCGTGCCCGATGCCGACTCCCCCACCATGGGCAGCGCGGCAAGCACCTCATCGAGCAGATCGGCCACGCCGCGCCCGTGCATCGCGCTGATCGGATGCGGCTCACCTAGCCCCAGCGACCATAACGCCGCCGCGTCGGCTTCGCCCTTCTCGCTGTCAACCTTGTTGGCGGCCAGGAAGACTGGCTTACCGGATCGCAACAAGATGCGCGCGGCGGCCTCGTCGGCCGTGGTGGCGCCAACAATGGCGTCCACCACCAGGATCACCGCGTCGGCGGTGCGCATGGCCACCGACGCCTGCTCGGCCACCAGCTGCTGCAGGCCCTCAGCGTCGGGCTCCCACCCCCCGGTGTCCTGGACCACGAACCGGCGTCCAGCCCACAACGCGTCGTAGGAGACCCGGTCGCGTGTCACGCCGGGAACGTCCTGCACCACCGCCTCCCGTCGGCCCAGGATCCGGTTGACCAGCGTCGACTTGCCGACGTTGGGCCGACCGACTATCGCCACCACCGGCGCCGGCCCTGATTCCTCCGTCTCGGAATCGACGAGTTCCCAGTCGCTTTCGTCGGTCCAGGTCCCCTCCTGGGTCACGAGCGCCGCTCTCCCCCGCACGCGGGTGGTGCCCCCACCTCATCGCTTCGCTCTGCATTGTCGCCGGCGCGGGTCACGACACGACCTCGCTTCGCTGCCTCACCAAGTCCAGCAGGTGGGCGACCACCTCGGCCTCGGTCATGTCGCTGGTGTCGACGACGATCGCATCCGGGGCCGCCCGAAGTGGCGACACCGCCCGCGTGGAATCCAGATGGTCACGGCGTCGCACGTCGGCCAGCACGGCGTCGTAGTCGTCGGCCAGGCCCGACGCGACGTTCTGGTCGTTGCGACGCTGCGCACGGGTTTCGGCGGATGCGGTCAAGAAGATCTTCACCGGCGCGTCGGGCAATACCACGGTCCCGATGTCGCGACCCTCCACCACGACGCTGCCCGGGCCGACTGCCATGGCTCGCTGCAGGTCGACGAGCCGGGCGCGCACCGCGGGAACCGACGACACCGCCGAGACCGCCTGGGTAACCTCATCACCGCGGATCTCGGATGAAACATCCTCTCCGGCAAGGTAACAGCTGCTCGCGTCGGGGTCGTAACCCACCGACATCCGCACCCTCGATGCGACCGCCGCGACGGCCTGGGCGTCTGTCGGATCAACCCCGGCGCGCAACACCGCCAGCGTCACGATCCGGTACATCGCCCCGGTGTCCAGGAAGCGCGCCCCCAGAGCATGTGCCAATCCCCTTGAGACAGAGGACTTTCCGGTGCCTGCCGGGCCGTCTATGGCGACGACAATGCCTCCGCTCACACCCCGATGATTCGCTTCACTCCCGTCACTAACTGGAGTCGGATCGTTCGTCTCGTTCCCGTCACTCACTACGCTCGTTCCGCTCACAGGCCCACCGCTTTGTACAGCTGCCCGATCTCGTCCTGGCGCAAAGCACGGATGCTGCCCGGACGCTGCTTACCCAGCGACACCGCGCCGATGTCGGTACGCACCAGCGCCTCCACCGGGAAGCCCGCGGCCGCCAGCAGCCGACGCACGATGCGATTGCGGCCTTCGTGCAAGGTGATCCGCACCAACGTCTTACCGGGGATCGCGTCCACCACCGCGAAATCGTCGACGTGCGCCGGCCCGTCGTCGAGCTCGATGCCCGACCGCAGCTTCTTGCCGAGCCCGCGCGGCACCGTCCCGGTGACCGTCGCCACATACGTCTTGGGCACTTGGTGGGAGGGATGCATCAACCGGTGCGCCAGTTCGCCGTCGTTGGTCAACAGGATCAGCCCCTCGGTGTCGGCATCCAGCCGCCCGACGTGAAACAGCTTCTTGTTGCCGCGGACCCGTCTCTCGATCACGTCGCCGATACACGGCCTGCCGCGATCGTCCGACATGGTCGAGTGCATACCGCGCGGCTTGTTCAGCGCCAGATACACCAGCGAGCCGTCGACAACCACCCTGGCCCCGTCCACGCGGATCACCGAAACATCCGGGTCGACCCGGGTGCCCAACTCGGTCACCATCCGCCCGTCCACTTCCACGCGGCCGTCGATGATCAGCTTCTCGGCGGCCCGCCTCGACGCAATCCCGGCCTGCGACAACACCTTCTGCAGCCGGATGCCTCGGTCTTCAATATCGACCATCAATCCTGGTCCACGTCGAACGATAGCGTCTGGTCGGGCGGCTGGCCGCCGCCCAGTTTGATGAATCGCGGCTCACTGTCCAGGGATTCGGTCAAGTCCTCGATCGTGTCGACGTCGGGCAGCAGGGGCGCGATATCGGGCAAGTCGGCCAGTGAGGTCAGCCCCAACCGCTCCAGAAACAACTCGGTGGTGGCGAACGTGACAGCGCCAGTGTCGGGATCGGAGCCCACCTCGGTGATCAGGCCGCGCGCCAACAGAGTGCGCATGACGGCGTCCACGTTGACACCGCGAACCGCACTCACCCGCGCGCGCGTCACCGGCTGGCGGTAGGCCACCACGGCCAGGGTCTCCAGCGCGGCCCGGGTGAGCTTGGATCTCGCGCCGTCCAGCAGCAGCTTCTCCACGTAGGGCGCGAACCGGGCACGGGTGTACAGCCGCCAGCCCTCGCCGGTATGACGCAGGTCGATGCCGCTGTCGCGTTCGGTGAGCTCGTCGGCCATCAGCCGCAACTTGGCGGCGACCCGATAAACGGGTTGCTCAGTGGCCGCGGCCAGGGCCTCGGCGGTCACCGGAGTGTCCACCACCAGCAGCAGCGCCTCCAGCACCCTGCCAAGTTCGTCAGGATCCATCTCCGCGGGCTCGGCGATGTCCGGGATGCCACCGCCCAGATCGAGGTCGGGCATTTCCTCGGTCACAAGCGCCGCTCCTCCTCATCGCTCCCCACCGCATCGCCGGCGCGGCTCGGCCGCTCCCCCGTCCACGAAACGTGGAGCACGCCAAGGGGCTCTAGCTGCTCGAATGCTACCGCCCGCGATCGATACAGTTCGAGCAGCGCGAGGAAGCGCCCGACGATCTCGATCGGCGCCTGACAGTCGGCGACCAGCTCGGAAAATGATGCCCACTGGCCACTGCCCCGCGCTTCCAGCATGGTCAGCAGCAGCTTGGCCTGCTCGGGGACCGAGACCTGCAGCTCATGCAGATGCCCGGTGGCTACCGTCGGCACCGGCCGCGGGGTGAACGCTATCGCTGCGATCTCGGCGAACCGGTCGGCGTCGACGCCCAACATCACCTCAGGCAGCAGACCGGCGAATCGGTCTTCTAGTGACACCGCGCGCGGATAGCTGCGCAACGCGTTGGCTTCGAGCTCGGCGAACATCTCCGCGACGTGCTTGAATGCACGGTATTGCAGCAGGCGGGCGAACAGCAGGTCCCGCACCTCCAGCAGGGCCAAATCCTCATCGTCGTCGACCTGTCCGGCGGGTAACAGCCGAGCCGCTTTCAGGTCGAGCAAGGTGGCCGCGATGACCAGGAACGCCGTGGTCTCCTCCAGACCCAGCTGGGAACCGATCGCCTTGGTATAGGCCACAAAATCGTCGGTGACCTGGTGCAGCGCGACCTCGGTGACGTCGAGGCGGTGCGCGAAGATCAGCTGCAGCAGCAGATCGAACGGCCCCTCGAAGTTGGTCAGCCGGACCTGAAAGCCCTCGCCATGCGCGCGGCGGCCGTTCACACGCCGAATCGGTCGATGAACTCGCGGGCCAACGATCGGTAGGCCAGGGCACCCCCCGACTTCGGGGCCCAGGTTGTGATGGGTTCGCCGGCGACGCTGGTCTCCGGGAAGCGGACCGTGCGGGTGATCACGGTGTCGAACACTAGATCACCGAACCGCTCCACCACACGGGCCATCACCTCGCGCGAGTTGATGGTCCGCGGGTCGTAGCGGGTGATCAGGATTCCGCTGATCTCCAGCTTCGGGTTGAGCCGGTCGCGCACCTTGTCGACGGTGTCGGTGAGCAGCGCCAGGCCACGCAGCGAGAAAAACTCACACTCGGTGGGGATCACCACGCCGTCCGCGCAGGCCAGCCCGTTGACGGTGAGCAGACCCAGCGATGGCTGGCAGTCGATAAGCACAAAGTCGTAGCGGTCCAACACCGGGTACAGCGCGCGGGCCAGGGTCTGCTCCCGGCCCACCTCGTTGACCAGCTGGATCTCGGCGGCCGACAGGTCGATGTTGCTGGGCACCAAATCCATGTGCTTGATCCGGGTGTGGATCAGCACATCGTCGATCGACACCCGCGGCTCCACCAGCACGTTGTGGATCGTCTTGTCCAGCTCATAGTGCGGCACACCCAGGCCCGCCGACAGGGCACCCTGCGGGTCCATATCCACCAGCAGCACCCGCCGGCCATACTCGGCGAGCGCGGCGCCCAGGTTGATCGTCGACGTGGTTTTCCCGACGCCACCCTTCTGGTTGCACATCGCGACCACCTTGGCCGGGCCGTGCGAGGTGCGCGGCGGGGGCTCGGGGATGGCCCGCGGCGGCCGCCCGGTCAGGCCGATCTCGCTGACGTGGTCCGGGTCGTCGGTCATGCCTGGCGGCGGCTTGTGGTGACGCGCATCTGGGTGGACATCGCAGGAAAGTCTAACGGCTAGGCGCGCCTGCGCAGGGAGACCCGCGGGCAAATCAAGCAGCTATTGCGCGGTCGAGCCGGGCAGCGTCGGTCCGCCATCGCAGCGCCCCGCGATCATCTCTTGACCCAGTCTCGCTAGCCGATGTCTTGGCCGCCGCTCGGCTTCGGCAAGAGCGGCGAGGCGAATCTCACGAAGCACGGATCCTGTGTGTGATGCTGTCTCGCATGGACCGTACGGGCGCAGACCAACCCGACCAGCTCGATGCGCGGCTGCTGCGGATCGCGGGCGTCTGTGTCCTGGGTTCGCTGATGGCGATCGTCGATACCACGGTCGTCACCGTCGCGCAACGCACATTCGTCACCGCGTTCGACTCAACCCAGGCCGTCATCGCCTGGACGATGACGGGCTACACCTTGGCCCTGGCCGCCGTGATCCCATTGGCGGGTTGGGCGGCCGACCGGTTCGGCACCAAACGACTCTTCATGGGCTCGCTTGCGGCATTCACGCTGGGCTCGCTGCTGTGCGCCATGGCGCCAACTATCAATCTGCTCATCACATTTCGGGTGGTGCAGGGCCTGGGCGGGGGCATGCTGATGCCGCTGGTCCTCACCATCTTGACCCGCGAGGCAGGTCCGAAGCGGCTCGGCCGGGTGCTGGCCATTCTGGGCGTCCCGATGTTGCTCGGCCCGGTGTTCGGGCCGGTCCTGGGCGGCTGGCTTATCGACAGCTACGGCTGGGAATGGATCTTCTGGATCAATCTGCCAATCGGCCTGATCGCGTTCGTCCTCGCCGCCGTCGTCTTCCCACCCGATCATTCGACGCCGTCGGAAACCTTCGACCTCCTCGGCATGCTGCTGCTCTCCCCCGGCTTGGCGACCTTCCTGTACGCGGTGTCGGTCATCCCCGGCCGCGGCACGGCGGCTGATCGCCACGTGTGGATCCCGGCCTTCCTCGGGCTGGTGTTGATCGTCGGGTTCGTCTTTCACGCGCTCTACCGCGCCGATCACCCGCTGATCGATCTGCGCCTGTTCACCAACCGGATGGTCACGCTGGCCAACACGGCGATGTTTCTGTTCGCCGCATCCTTTTTCGGCGCCGGGCTGCTGTTCCCGAGCTATTTTCAGGAGCTGTTGCACCAGACGCCGTTGGGGGCCGGGATGAGCATGATCCCGCGAGGAATCGGCGCCATGGTGACCATGCCGCTGGCCGGATCGTTGATGGACAAGCGCGGACCCGGCAAGATCCTGCTGGTCGGCATCACGCTGATCGCCACCGGCATGGGCATTTTCGCCCTCGGGGTCGCCAAGCAGGCCAACTATGTGCCGACCCTGTTGGTCGGGTTAACGGTCATGGGCCTGGGCATGGGCGCCACGATGACGCCGCTCTCGGCGGCCGCCGTGCAGGCCCTGGCCCCGCATCAGATTGCGCGGGGTTCGACGCTGGTCAACGTCAACCAGCAGGTGGCCGCCTCGGTGGGAACCGCGCTGATGTCGGTGATCCTGACGGGCCAGTTCAATCGCAGCGAAAACGTTTCCGCGGCACACGAGATCGAGCGCTTGCGTGCAGACGCCGCCCGACGCGCGGTGCCGGTTGACCCGTCGACGATGCCACCGCAAGCCCTGAACGCTGACTTCAAAGGCAATGTGCTGCACGATCTTTCACATGCCTACACGGTGGTGTTCGTGGTGTCGGTCGTGCTGGTGGCGCTGACCTTCATCCCCGTGGTCTTCTTGCCGAACCGGCCGGGGGACCAGCCGCGTGGCCGTCACAACACTTCTTGATAGGTGCCGCCCTCAACGGCGGGCGCCGCTTGCCGTGGAATCGCCAACCTCTCGCGAAGCTCTGCCACTGGTACCTCGGTGTAGAGTCGCCAGTCCCAACTTCCAAATGTGAGGTCGGCGTTGCATTCGAGGCCGCGTCGAAAAGCATCCATATAGCCAGCAGGATCCAGTTTTGCGATGGTCGTTTGCGACCGAAAGTCAATCTTGATGCCGGCCTGAAACTGCAACAGCACCAGCAGCAGGGGTGCAAATGGATTTCGAGCCTTGTATCCGGCCGTGAACGCTCCGGCAAGGATCTCACCGGCGGGCTCCGTCGAATACGCCGACAAGATATGCGCCACGTCATGCCCAACAATGAACTCCCCCGTAGTGCCTTTCTCGCCGGGGAACCTCAGGTTGTTCCGAACATAGTGCGCCCAGAGTTCGCGTCCGAGTGACCCCGGTTCGAGGAGGCCCAGCTTGTGATAGGACGCGGCAAGCACGGGGTCGGTCGAAAACCCGAGATACCCGGACATGTTGTCCCAAAAGCCTTTCAGAACCTGAATACGAGAGGTGCCGTGGCTGCTCATGAGCTTTGCCCTGATTCGCATCGCGCCGATGAATTCGCGTCCGCGAGCAATGTCGAGCAGGTCATCTAGGAACCTGTCGTAACAACCCAGCGCCCTAGCGATGCTGCGGCTCGCCTCGACCCTCGACAGCCGAACTTTCCCGCGCGCGAA
The DNA here is from genome assembly GCF_010731535.1 of Mycobacterium lacus. Lineage (NCBI taxonomy): Bacteria > Bacillati > Actinomycetota > Actinomycetes > Mycobacteriales > Mycobacteriaceae > Mycobacterium > Mycobacterium lacus. Next base: position 1,716,356 of record NZ_AP022581.1, on the reverse strand, counting down.
GATCGCCGCAGTCATCAGGAACAACACGCAGCGTTTAGCAACGTCGGATTCGAGCCTGACCGACATTTCGTCGGCCGGTCGCTCGGCAAGCTTTCGCCAGTCGATGTCGTCATCGGCAAGATACACGCATGCAGCTTCCAGGAGCCTCTCATCTGCCGCTGAGAGTCCATCGGACGCGGCAACATTCGCCATTGCAGCAATGCTGGTTTGGAAGTCACGTTTCGTTGGCAGCATTGGGGCCTTCTCCTTGAGTGCTCGGCCGGACGACAACACTATCTTCGAGGCGCGTGCGCATCGAGGACAAGATCGCGCACGGCGGTGACGGGCATGGGCGCCGACGAGTCGGACAACAGGTCCGGCGACGACGTGATGACGAGCGGGGTGTCGGCCTCAGAGTCCGGCAGTCGCCCGTGTGTCCCCCCGACGGACGCGCCGTTGAGGGCGATGACCCCCATGGTGTACCGCAGACCCAGCGCCTTCTTTACCAGGGCCGCAGCGACTTTGGCTTTGACCGCCCGATCGTCGGGGTTCATCAGCAATTCGGCGGGGTCATACCCGGGCTTGCGGTGGATGTCTACGCACGGCGCGAACTCCGGGGCGCGGTCGTCGTCGAGCCAGTAGTAGTAGGTGAACCAGGCGCCCGGCTCGGCGATCGCCACCAACTCTCCGGATCGCGGGTGATCGATGGCCAGCGTTTGCTGCTTCTTCCGGTCGAGCACCTCGTCGACACCGTCCAGGCCGCGAACCAGGTTGGCGACCCGGGCGAGATCCGAGTCGTCGCGCACGTAGATGTGGGCTGCTTGATGGTCGGCGACGGCGAACGCTCGAGATGTCCACGGGTCCAGGTACTCCCGGCCCTGCTGGGTGTAGACGTTCAGGTAGCCTTCGCGGCGCAGTTCGCGGTTGATGTTCACCGGAAGGTTCGCCCCCGCTATCCCGTACTCGGAGACGACGATGACCGTTGTTCCCTGCTGCGCGGCCAAGCCGAGCAAGGGAGCCAGCGCCCGGTCCACGGCTCCGGCCGCCGTGATCGCCTGCGGCGCATCCGGGCCATAGCGCTGAAGGTCGTAGTCCAGGTGCGGGATGTACGTGGTGAGCAGCGTGGGCGAATAGCGTCGGATTATCTCTATCGACGCCTCGACGAGCCAGCGCGACGACGTGATCGACGCGGTTGGCCCCCAGTACTGGAACAACGGAAACGTGCCCAGTTTGTCGGTCAAGATGTCATGCAGAGCCGATGGGACGACGTAGCAGTCCGGCGATTTGCGTCCATCTTGGTGATACACCGGCCGCGGCGTGACGATCACGTCGTTGCTCGCGTTCATCGCGTACCACCATCCGACGTTCGCCGACGTGTATCCGTCGAACCGACCGGCGGCCGTCTCCCACACCTTCTCGCCCGCCACCAGCTTGTTGCTCTGGCGCCACAGCAGCACTTCCCCGAGGTCACGGAAATACCAACCGTTGCCGACGATTCCGTGCCGGTTGGGCATCAGGCCGGTCACCATCGACGACTGCACCGAACACGTAACCGCCGGAAATACGGGGGCAAGCGGCCTCATGGCGCCTTGCGCAGCGAGCGCCGAAAGATTCGGCATATGCCGTAGCAGAGGCCGGGTTAGTCCAACGACGTCAATCAGCAGAACACATTGCGTCATGAGCGCCGCTCTCCCCCGCAAAGCGGGAGGTGCCCCCACCTCATCGCTTCGTCCCCCGCAAGCGGGAGGTGCCCCCACCGCAGCGTCGTCGGCGCGGCGTCATGCCGGATCCCGCACACATACGAGTTCGTCGAGCCAGCGAATCTCGGCCGCGATGTCCTCGGCCAGGCTGCCCATGCGCAGCGACGGCGGCAGGACATTCCAGGTGTAGGTTTCGATTTCGACATCGACCGGGCCCGCGATCGTCCCGTCGCGCAGCAGACCCATGACTTCGGCGAGGACGTGCGCGGTGTTGTCCAACGGGGCGGGCGGCCGGGCGTGCAGCGGCACGTGGTAGTGCACCCGTGCGCTGCCCGACCTGGGTGTGGACGGGTCGTCCAGGGATAGATCGTCTCGGAACCACTCGTGACCGTCCGCGTCGACACCGTTGACCTGATGCAGGTAGGGGGAGTCGGCGAACTCGGCGAACGCTTCGGCGACACCCGCGGCGGCAAGGTCATGGATCTCAATAGCGTTGGAGGCCTGTATCTTGACCACCTCGACCCCGCTCTCGGCCAGCCCGGCCACGACGTCGGCAGGGGTCTCGTACATCACCGCCAGATGACAGGTATCCAGGCACAGAGCGATATAGCGCGGATCCACGTCATTCTCGCCGACCGCCCGCGCGAACCACCCCATTGCGTCGCGACAGGATCCGATAACGCAGCCGGGTTCAGGCTCGACGGCCAGCCTGATCCGATGCCCCGACTCGTCCTCGATGCGGCGCAGAACATCGCCCAGCCTGCACAGGTTGTGGCATGCCTTGACGTTGACCTCGTCGTCCCACGGATCGGCCCAGCCCAGCGGTAGCGTCGAGATCGTGCCGTGCGAGGCGTCGGCCATCAGCGAGCCGAGAACCTCGGCGCACCCTTTCGTGTATTCCAGTCGCTCCGGCGTTGTCCAATCCGGTTGGTAGACAGCGTGCTTCACCAGCTCACCGTGGAAGGCTCCGTAAGGAAACGCGTTCATGGTCACCACCGCGAGCCCGTTGTCCGCCAGCATCCCGGCCAGTCGGCCGCGGGCTCGCCGATCGCCGGTCAGCTGACCCACGGTGCGACCCGGCAACCACAGCCCGATTCCGAGTCGCTCGAGCCCGGCGCGTTCGCGCGCCGGAGCGAAGACCGACAGCACGTGGCGCTCCAGCACGTCCAGATTGTCGGCGGCAACGACGTTGCTGCAGTACGACAACATCAAGGTCTTTCCCCGCGGTTGATCGTGTTACCCGCGAACGCCGCGTCCTGATCATCGCTGAGCAGGCGAAGCTGTCCGCTTTGGCCGTAGAACTCGACCGGATTGCGCCACATCACCCGATCGACGTCGTCTTCGGTGAACGAGGCCGCCAGCATTGCCTGTGCGGTCTTGGCCGTCTTGAGCGGATCCGATCGACCCCAATCGGCGGCCGAGTTGACGATTATCCGCTCGAGGCCGTAGCGCTGCATCAAGGCGACCATGCGTCCCTCGTCCATCTTGGTGTCCGGGTAGATCGAAAAGCCTGCCCAGCAACCACTTTCCAGTGCGGGCTCTATGGTCACCTCGTTCAGGTGGTCCAGCAGTACCAGAGCCGGATCGATTCCTACCCGCTTGACCACCTCGATGCTGGCCAGCGTTCCGCCGAGCTTGTCGCGATGGGGCGTGTGAACCAGGGCGGGCATCCCACGCTTGGCTGCCATCTCCAACTGCGTCTCGAACACCGCGGTTTCGTCGGATGTCATCGAGTCGTAGCCGATCTCGCCGACGGCGACCACACCGCTCTTAGAGAGGTAGCGCGGTATCTGCTCGAGCACCGGGCGGCAACGACTATCATTGGCTTCCTTCGGATTTAGTGCGATGGTGCAATTGTGCGCGATGCCGAACTGTGACGCGCGATATCGTTCCCAGCCGATGAGGCTGTCGAAGTAGTCGATAAACGACGCCGCGTCGGTGCGGGGCTGTCCGAGCCAGAACGCCGGTTCCACGATTGCCCGCACACCCGCCGCGTACATGTTCTCGTAGTCATCGGTGGTACGAGAGGTCATGTGAATGTGTGGGTCAAATATCCTCACGATGGGCCTCCGTTGTGTTGGCGGTCAGCAACCTCTCGACATCGGCGGGCACCGAGCGCCCGGCCGCTCGGCGTTCGCTGATGTAATCCGTTGCCATGCGCGCCAGTTCGGCATCGACGCGAGTGGGCAGGCCAGGCACCTCGCGCAACGGAACGCCCATGAACACCAGCTTCATCACGCCGTCGCGCCAGGCGTGCTGAGAAAGGAAGCGGGTGCCGAACCCGGCGAGCGCGGCGGTGACCAGCCGTGGATCGTTGCTCCGCAGAGCGTCCTCGGCCAGGCCGACTCCCGTTGCCGTCGTAGTGGAGCCGAGCTCGCCGCGCAGCGCCGCGACCTCCAATCCGCGCAGCACGGCCAGGCGTTCGTCGGTGTCGCCCCACCGATAGAGCTTTTCGACGAGCGCGCAGGCCGCCTCGTCGCCGATTGCGGCGAGCAAGACGGTGAACAGTTTCTCACGAGCCAACATGATCGCATCGCCGGATCCTCCGACCCCACGTGCCGCCCCGGGAAACAGCTCCACGATCTTGTCCGGCGAGCGACCGATCTCCTGTGCGGCCGTGTCGAGCCATGATCTGGCCGCAAGCGGCAACCGGGCCACCTTGATCGCCCACATGCTTCGGCGCAGCACGTTCGGCGCGTCGTGCGAGTGGCGCGGCAGCTCGACCGAGGCGATGCCGCCAAACTCGATGCTACGCAGGGCATCCATCACGGCACCCAGGTCGAGATCGCCCTGGCCGAACTCGAGATGGTCGTGCTTGTGCGGCGTCATGTCGTCGAGGTGCACGTTGACGAGCTTGTCGCCCACCTCGGCGATCGCCGTGTCAGCGCCACTCGGTTCGGTCATCACGCAGTGACCGACGTCCAACGTGACGCCGAGCCGCGGCGGGTCACCGAGTGCCCGGCATACGTCGCGCACCTGCTGCACGGTCTCGACGAACATGCCAGGTTCCGGCTCGAATCCCAGTGTCACCGCCTTGCGCTCGGCGTAATCGACCACCCGCGCGAGCCTGCTCAGCAGCAGGCCGCGGGTGGCGTCCGGGTCGCCGTGGGTGACGGCGTAGCCCGACCACAGCGAGACGCAGGTGGCCCCGAGGTCGGCGGCGATATCGATTGCGCGCCGCAGGAATTCGACGCGGGGTTCGCCGTCGACGTCGACCAGTGACGGTTTGTGCTTGTGACGTGGATCCAGGAGATAGCGCGCTCCTGTTTCGATGGCCACCTTCAATCCATGCGTGTCCAGCAATGCCCGCAGTGCGCCGAGCTGAGAACCGAGATCGGCATCGAAGGGCCGCACGTGGGGATGGCCGATGGTCAACGCGACGGCGGTATACCCCTCGTCGGCGATCAACGCCAGCGCATCGGCCAGCTGATGATCCGCCAAACTGTTCGTGTTGTAGCCAATGTCCATCAGGTCACCTCGGTGGGTTTCGGCGCAGAAACTTTGAGGCGCAAGCCGATTGCCAGTCCGCCCAGCGCGAGCATGGCGCCAGGGCTGGGCGATCGGGCGGCCAGCATCGCCTGGACGCCGATCGTCGCCGCGATGCCGTTGCGCACCGCACCCCGGATCACCTCCGCGGTGGGACGCTGCCACGCCTTCCACAGGCCGGGGCCAAACGACCACAGGTACACGGCCGCCGCCGGCGCGGCGCGATACCACGGTCTAGCGGTGGCCAATCCCGCTGTGGCGACCCCACCCGCCACGCCCGCGACGGTCGCCGGCAGGCCGCGCTGTGCGCCGCTGACTTCGCGTCGGGACAACAGGGTGATGGCGGTGGTGTGCACGCCGATCACCGACGCCGGCACCAACGCGGGGCGATGGCCCGGACCGGCGCCGAGCATGACGTCGAGAAACCGGCAACCCGCCATGACCACCGGTCCGGCAGCGGTGTCCTTGGCGACCAGGTCATAGGCGGCAACGCACAACGTGATCCGGCCTGCGGCGGCCAAGCCGTGGCGCCCCCCAACCGCGGTCGCGGTCGCGATACCGGCCGCGGCCAAGCCCGCGGCGAGCGACAGCGCGGAGTCGGGCGACACTCGTCCGGAAGGAATGGGCCGCTCGGGGCGTTCGATCGCGTCACGCTCGCGGTCGGCATAGTCGTTGAGCACCATGCCGCTGCAATACAACAGGGCCGATGCCAGCGGCAGCGCCAGACGCCATCCCGTTAACGGACGCCCCGACCAGATGGCGCCCACGGCACTATCGCCGAGAACCGTGAGCGCTGCCGGCGCCCTCATCAACTCGAGGCAGTCGCTAACCTTCACAAGCCGGCGGGCGACGACGTCGAAAAAGAATTAGCCCACCGCAGCAACGCATCGTATTGCGCCGCCAGCGAATGCGTTGAGCAACCCCACGGTTCCTTGAAGAAGAAGCCCAGCTCGCCGACGACGCCGCGGGCGCCGCGACCGCGGGCCATCGCCAAGAGACGCGCGACGTCGAGAACCAGTGGCGCGGCCAACGAGGAATCCGGTGCGGACCAAATGGTTTGCAGCGTGATCTGGCCGCCGAGAAATCCGGTGGCATGGATGTGATCCCAGGCAACCTTGGTTTCCCCGAGGTCCGGGACGTAGTCGATGTGCAGCGGGGCGGTGACAGCTCCGCCGAGCATCTGCTGGATGCCCCGCTGCTTGCTGGCAAGCTTGGACTGCACGGCGACCGGATCGGCCAGCGTGGCGCCGTCGCCGCCGCCCAGCAGGTTGGTCCCGGCCCACGAGTGGACGTGCATCGCGCGTGCGGCGAACATGGGGGCCAACACGGTTCGCAACAACGTTTGACCGGTCTTGGCGTCCTGGCCGGCGTAGAGGATACCCGCGTCGTCGGCCAACGTCCGCAGCGCGGGCAGGCCCAGGGTGGGAGACGGGGTGAAGCAGGCGTAGGCGGCGCCGTTGCGGATTGCGGCAAGGGCGGTCAGTGCGCTCGCCGGCAGCACGATGCGGTCCTTCTCGGCCAGCGCCGGCATCAGCAGATCGGGGTCTTGGTACTCCGGCAGGTCCACTGCCGGTGGCTGGGTGGACGCCACGTCGATGACGACGAACACGTCAAGTGACTGCCGCGATACGAACCCGGCCATCGCATCGCTAAGCCGGTCGACCAGTTCTGCCTGGGTGCGGGCACCGGCGGCTGCCGGGTCCGCGGTTGCCATGCACGACGGGCCGACGATCCGCTCATCGGTGGCCGCGAGTCGGTCGGACACGGCGGCGACCACCCGCGGCGGCAACAGCCCGGCCTCGACGAGCGCTTCCGCGCGCTTGACCAACGGAATGGTTGAGATGTCGCGCCCGGCCACCGCGAAATCGGCAAACTTCGGCAGGGGCGCGTCGGTAAAGTCCGCGGTCGCCGTCACGCAACCGGTGTCGGGGATCAGGCCCGCGCTGAGTGCGTAGAGGCCCACGATCGAGGTGGTTGCCACCGAACCCCGGGCGCCGGTAAGCCAAAGTCCGCACCGCGTCATGCGCTCACCCCGGATGTGGTGTCCTGGCGGTGCATTCGGCGGTCCTCGCGGGTTAATTCGGGATATCGATCTAGCATTACTGAGCAAAATGCTAACAGCTGTCAAGGCCACGCCTACCAGCTAAAGTGGTCCCTGATGAGCCTCAAACAACGCCTGACGCCGTTGCGGTGGTCCGTTTTGCGGATGGGACTCGGGATTCGCTCCTACCTCAACACCGGCCAGTTCGGCGACGGACGCGAAGGAGCGGCCGTCGACTACGTGCTCGAGAACGCGCGGGCCGGCGACATCGACGACGTGCTGGCCACCATCGACACGTTCGCCTACGACAAGTCGATACTGATCAACGTCGGCGACGAGAAAGGCGAACTGCTCGACGCCGCGGTGCGCCGCGCCGACCCGGCGGTGGCGCTGGAGTTGGGCACCTACGTCGGATACGGCGCGATGCGCATCGCCCGGGCCGCACCGAACGCCAAGGTGTACTCCGTTGAGCTCTCCGAAGCCAACGCCGCAAACGCCCGGCGGATCTGGGCGCACGCCGGCGTGGCCGACCGGGTGACCTGTGTGGTCGGCACCATCGGCGACGGCGGGCGCACCCTGGACGCATTGGAGGCCGAGCACGGATTCGCCTCTGGCATCGCCGATTTCGTGTTCATCGATCACGAGAAGACGGCGTACCTGGCCGACCTGCTGAGCATCCTGGACCGCGGCTGGCTACACCCGGGCTCGATCGTGGTGGCCGACAATGTCAAGTTTCCCGGCGCACCGAAGTACCGCGCATACATGCGCCAGCAGCAGGGCAAGCTCTGGAACACCGTCGAGCACAAGACACATCTCGAATACCAGTCGCTGGTGTCCGATCTGGTGCTGGAGTCCGAATACCTGGGTTAGCGCCGGCATGCGGCGCGGTGTCGCCACAGCAGAATCCTGAACCTCATCTGCACCACTTTCGCGTGACACGCGGCGCGGTTGGGACTTCCTGTCGGATCGGGTCGTTACGGTGCGGGGGTGCAATCGCTGATGTATCCGTCGATCGACCTCGAGGACGCCCACTCCCGGCTGGGCGCCGACACCTACCGCCGGGGCCTGGACTACGCGCGCGGGGGACGGGTGGTGCGGTGCCTATGGGACCCCGACGAGGGCAGCCTGGTCGGCAACGTTCGAGGTAACGGGAGCCGCACCTACACCACCACCGCGCAACTGTCTGCGGACTTCGCCGACATCTGGAGCCTCGATATCGGGCTGTGCACGTGCCCCATGCAGGTGGACTGCAAGCATGTCGCCGCAATCATGATCGCCGCCACCGGAACCGCCAAGACCCGCACCCACCGCGTGTCGCCCACCCCGGCGGCGCCGCGGGCGCCGTCGGCGTGGCGGCAGTCGCTGGACGCGTTGTTTCCCCCGGCTTCGCCGGCCGACGCGCCCACCACACCGCTGGCCATCGAGCTGAACCTGGTCGCGGGCGGGCCGGCTCCGGCACTGGACGCACGGCTGGTGCGCCCGGGCAAGCGCGGCGGCTGGGTTGCCGGCGACCTGAGCTGGAGCAGGGTTTCCATGCTGCGCCACTACGGTTATCCCGACACCCACGTTCACCTGCTGCAAGAGTTCTACGCCGCCTACCGGGCGTCGGCCTCGAATTCGACTGGCTATTACAGCTATTCGTACTCGGATGTGAAGACGATCTCGTTGTTGAAGTTCGAGTCTCCGCAGTTGTGGCCGCTGCTGGACGAGGCCCGGCGAATCGGCGTGCGGCTGGTGCAGCCCCGGTCCCAGCACGACGTGCCGCCGTATGCCACGTCGCGGCTATGTCTCGACGTCATGGCCGACGAGTCGGGCGCCCTCGCGGTCACGCCCGTGCTCCACGTCGACGGCGCCGCGGCCCGTCCGGCTGCCTTCATCGGATCGGCCGGGCATGGGGTGGCCTACACCGACGGCGGGCTGCGGCTCGCGCGGCTGGACAAGCCGGTGCCGACGGCGTTGCAGCGCATGGCGCTCGACGGACAAGCCCTGGTGATCCCGGCGGCCGAGGCGGCGCGGTTCGCCGCCGAGTACTACCCGAGGTTGCGGCACGTCGCGGCGGTCACGTCGTCGGACGAGTCGTTCACGCCGCCGGCGATCGCCGGTCCGACGTTGGCGCTGCGCGCCGAGTATCGGGGCGAGCACGAGCTGGATTTGACGTGGGAATGGGCATATCGGGTGGGCGACAGCGAGTTTCGCTCGCCCGCTGGCGCCGCGGGCGAAGTCGGCTACCGCGACTTCGACGCGGAGAACAGGCTGGCCTCGGGTATCGATGCGCCGTTGGAACGGTTCGGGCTCCGAGCCGAGGGCGGCACGCTCACCCCCTGGACACGATTGTCCGGCCTTCAGACGATGCGGTTCGCCACCGAACTCCAGCCTCTGCTCGCCGGGCTGCCCGATGTCGTGGTGGAGGTGACCGGCGACCCGGTCGACTACCGGGAGGCGAGCGGTTCCCTCGTCATCGAAGTGACCACGGACGCGGTTCCCGGCGAGACGGACTGGTTCGATTTGGGCGTCGCGATCAGCGTCGAGGGCAAACAGATCCCGTTCGTCACCGTGTTCACCGCGCTCGCGCGTGGACAGTCGCACCTGCTGCTTGCCGACGGCGCGTACTTCGCGCTGGACAAGCCCGAGCTGGTGAAGCTGCGCCAACTGATCGAGGAGGCGCGCGCGCTGACCGATTGCGAAGAGGGATCGGCTCGCATCAGCCGGTTTCAGGCCGGGCTGTTCGACGAACTCGCCGAGCTCGGGGTGGTCACGCGCCAGGCCGAGGAATGGCGGCGCCAGGTCGGTGCGCTGCGGGCGCTGCGGAGTCTGGAACCCGTGGCGGCGCCGGGCGGCCTGCACGCCGAGCTGCGGCCCTACCAGGCCGACGGATTCTCGTGGCTGGCGACCCTGTATGCCCACGGGCTCGGCGGGATCCTCGCCGACGACATGGGCCTCGGCAAGACCATTCAGTCGCTTGCGTTGATCTGCCATGTCCAACAACTAAATTCGGCTCGGGAACATTCTGTTGGCGCGCCGTTCTTGGTGGTGGCACCCTCGAGTGTGGTCGCGAACTGGGTCAGCGAGGCCGCGCGGTTCGCGCCGGGACTGTCGGTGCGCGCGATCGCCGATACCCTGCGCCGGTCCGGCGCCGACCTCGGCGAGCTGGCCCAGTGCGCCGACATCGTTGTCACCTCGTATACCTTGTTCCGGCTCGACTTCGAGGCCCACGCCGCCCAAGCGTGGTCGGGGCTGATCCTGGACGAAGCCCAGTACGTGAAGAACCGCCACGCCAAGACCTACCAGTGCGCACGCAAGCTGGCGGCGCCGGTCAAGATCGCGATCACCGGCACACCAATGGAGAACAACCTCATGGACCTGTGGTCGCTGCTGTCGATCACCGCCCCCGGATTGTTTCCCAACCCGACGAAGTTCGCCGACTACTATGCCAAGCCGATCGAGAAGACCGGCGACCCGGAGCTGCTCACCCTGTTCCGCCGTCGGATCAAACCTTTGGTGAAGCGCCGCACCAAGCAGCTGGTGGCCGCCGAGCTGCCCGCCAAGCAGGAGCAGGTGCTCGACATCGACCTGCCGCCCCGGCACCGCGCGCTCTACGACAAGCGACTGCAACGAGAGCGGCAAAAGGTGCTCGGCCTGCTCGACGACATGCAGCGCAACCGATTCACCATCCTGAAATCCCTCACGGTGCTACGCCAGCTGGCGCTGCACCCCGGGCTCGTCGACCCGGCACACGACGCGCTGGCCTGCGCGAAGATCGATGCCCTCGTCGAGCACCTGCGCGAGATCGCCGACGGCGGTCACCGCGCGCTCGTCTTCAGCCAGTTCACCCGCTTCCTCGGCCGGGTGCGCGAGCGCCTCGACACCGAGGCGATCGACTACTGCTACCTCGATGGGCGAACCCGCAACCGCGCCCGGGTGATCCAGCGGTTCAAGGACGGAGCCGCGCCGGTTTTCCTGATCAGCCTCAAGGCCGGCGGGTTCGGGCTGAACCTCACTGAGGCCGACTACTGCTTCCTGCTTGACCCGTGGTGGAACCCGGCCACGGAAACCCAGGCCATCGACCGCACCCATCGCATCGGCCAGACCCGCAACGTCATGGTGTACCGGCTCACCGCCCGCGACACCATCGAAGAGAAGGTCATAGCACTGAACGCCCGCAAGGCGAAGTTATTCGCCAGCGTCATCGACGACGGTGACGCGTTCGGGTCGGCTCTGACCGCCGACGACATCCGCGGGCTGCTCGCGTGATCGGGCCCGGCCGGTCACTGGCCCAGCTCGTCGAGGTCGAGGCGCAGCGGAACGGGAGCAGTGGTGGTGAATGTGCCGGTCACCGCCGGTGATTCCGGGTAACCGAACTCGCCGGGGAGGTGCAGCGCGGTGAGTGTTACGGGTGGGCCAAGCTCGACGATCCAGTAATGCTCGATCCCAGCTTCGGCGTATTCGGAGCGCTTGGTGACGGTATCCGTCCGTCGCGAACCCGGCGATACCACCTCGATTGCCGCCAGCACATCCGGGCCCTCCAAGCGTCTTTCCGGGCCCTCTTTGCGGGTGATCACGATATCGGGGATGCGTACCGTGGGCGGGTAGGCAGCATCGACGCAGACCTCGAATTCGATGATCGCCTCCAGACCGGCGGGCAGCTGATCATCGAGTTGCTTGGCGATGCCGAACACGGCCCGGGCATGCGGCCGTAACGGCCGTGGCGTCACGATGAGCACGCCCTCCTGCAGCTCGACGTGGGCACTGTTGTCCTCCGGGAGAGCGGCCCAATCCTCGATGGATAGCAGCTTGGGCAGGTGCACGCTAGTCATCGCGGTCCGTCTCCTAATGTGCCCGGGGGTGGGCTCCGGCCCAGACTTCGCGCAGCGCACGGACCGTGACCAGAGTGTAGATCTGCGTCGTCGTGACCGAGGCATGACCCAGCAGCTCCTGCACGACGCGGACATCGGCGCCGCCCTCGAGCAGGTGGGTGGCAAAGGAATGCCGCAGCATGTGCGGCGAGACACCCGAAGTGATGCCGGCGCGCTCGGCGGCGTCCCGCAAGACCTGCCACGCGCTTTGCCGCGACAACCGGCCACCGCGCGCGTTGAGAAAGATGGCCGGCGTCCCGCGGCCGCGACGAGCCAGCTCCGGGCGTCCGCGCACCAGATAGGCGTCCAGCGCCCGCACCGCGGGACGTCCCACCGGCACCAGCCGCTGCTTTCCGCCCTTGCCGCGCAACAGCACCGACCTGGCTTCCGTATCGACGTCGTCGACGTTGAGGCCGACGGCTTCGGAGATCCGCGCTCCGGTGGAGTACAGCAGCTCGAGTAGAGCCCGGTTGCGCAGCGTCAGCGAGCCGTCGGCCGGGCTATCCCCGCCGGCGCCCTCCAGCAGTGCCAGCACCTCGTCGATCGTCAGGCTCTTGGGCAGCCGGCGGCCCGGCGTCGGCGGCCGGACCGCCCGGGCCACGTCCAGTTCCGCCAGACCCTCGGCGGCGGCGAACCGATGCAGCCCACGCACCGCGACCAGCGCCCGCGCCGCCGACACCGCTGAGAGCCCAACCGCGCCGGAGTCGGGGTCCCCGCGGCGCAGCGCGACCAGGAACTCGCTGACGTCGTCCTCGCCGACCTTGGCCAGATCGTGAATCCCCCGGTCCGACAGGTGCTTCGAGTAGCGACGCAGGTCGCGCCGATACGAGCTCAAGGTGTTTGCCGCCACCCCTCGCTCGATCGTCAGATGATCGAGGTAGCCCTGCAGTTGTGCGTGCAGCGCGAGCGCCGTCATCGCGCGGCCTTTCGCGCCATGAATGCCGTCGGCTTGTCGCTCCATGGGGCGTCCACCGGACGCGGCTGGGCTAGCCCGTTGGCTACGGCGTGGGCGGCCAAAACACCCGCCACTGCAATCGAATTGACGATTTCGCCGCAGAGCGCCTTCCGGGCGGCCTCGACGAGGGGAAACCACTGCACCGTCATGTCGGCTTCTTCGTGATGCGCCTCGGGCCGGTCCACCGCGCTGAGTCCGGTGGCTAGATAGACCCGTACCGACTCGTCGCTGAAGCCCGGCGTGGAGTCGAGGTCGACGAGCACCTGCCACGTATTGGCCCGCAGGCCGGCCTCTTCCACAAGCTCGCGGATCGCGGTGAGGTGTGGCTGCTCCCCCGCGACATCGAGCAGCCCGGCGGGCAGCTCCCACAACCGTCGACCGAGCGGGTGGCGGTACTGATAGACCATCGGGATGTTGCCGTTGTCGTCCATCGCCACGACGGCGACGGCCCCGTAGTGCTCGACGACATCACGTACCGCGATGGTGCCCCCCGGCATCCGCACCTGGTCGCGGCGCAGCGCGAAAATCGCTCCGCTATGCAAGGTTTCGGACGATACTGTCTCGAAGCAGTGCTCAGCCACGGGCCGCGGGTTCGGGTAGCGGCCGTGCGACGTTGGTGCGATGCTGGCTGCCGTTGGGCGAGTGCTGCTCGGGCATCTCGACGGGGAGCAGCTCCGCGGACTTGTAGTCGATGGCCGCCCCGACGAATGCGACGAACAGCGGATGCGGCCGGGTGGGTCGACTCTTCAGTTCGGGGTGGGCCTGGGTGCCGACGACGAACGGATGCTGATCTGGCGGGTATTCGACGAACTCCACCAGATGGCCGTCCGGTGAGGTTCCGCAAAACCGAAGGCCGCTTTTCGCGATTTTGTCCCGGTAGGCATTGTTGACCTCGTAGCGATGCCGATGCCGCTCGGACACCTGTGTCGTTCCGTATGCCTGGGCCACAATCGAACCCGGCTCCAGGACCGCGGGATAGGCGCCCAGCCGCATGGTGCCGCCCAGATCCGCCTCGCCGGCCACGATCTGTTCTTGATCGGCCATCGTAGAGATCACGGGATCCGGTGTGGCCGGGTCGAATTCGGCCGAGTTGGCGTCGGTGAGGCCGACCGAGCGCGCGGCCTCGATCACGATGCACTGCAGGCCGAGGCACAGCCCCAACACCGGCAACCCGCGTGCCCGTGCGTGCGCAATGGCGCCGATCTTGCCCTCGATTCCCCGGATGCCGAATCCGCCGGGGATCAGCACGCCGTGCACATCGCCCAACGCCGCCGCGGCGCCACCGGCCGTCTCGCAGTCGTCGGAAGCCACCCAATGCATTTCGACCTTTGCGTGGTGCTTGAAACCCCCGGCACGCAGCGCCTCGGTGACCGACAGGTACGCGTCGGAAAGCTCAACATATTTGCCTACCAACGCGATTCGCACCACCTCGTGCGGTTCGTGAACCCTGCGCAGCAGGTCGTCCCATTCGGTCCAGTCGACGTCGCGGAACGGCAGATTGAGCCGGCGCACCACGAAGGCATCCAGCTCCTCACGATGCAGCACCTTGGGGATGTCGTAGATGGACGGTGCGTCCGGAGTGGAGATCACGCCGTCGATGTCGACGTCACACATCATCGCGATCTTGTTCTTCAGCGCTTCGGGAACATCGCGGTCGCAGCGCAGGATCAATGCGTCCGGGGTGATACCGATGCTGCGCAGCGCGGCCACCGAGTGCTGGGTCGGTTTGGTCTTGAGCTCACCCGACGGGGCCAGGTAGGGCACTAGCGACACGTGCAGAAAGAAGACGTTCTCCCGGCCCAGGTCGTGGCGGACCTGCCGGGCCGCCTCCAGAAAGGGCTGTGACTCGATATCGCCCACGGTGCCGCCGATTTCGGTGATGACGACATCAGGGCGGTTGCCCGCTGCATCCGGTTCGGCCATGGCGACGATGCGGCGTTTGATCTCGTCGGTGATATGCGGAATCACCTGGACGGTGCCACCGAGGTATTCACCCCGACGTTCCTTGGCGATGACCGTCGAATACACTTGTCCGGTAGTAACATTCGCCGACCCGGAGAGGTCGCGATCGAGGAAGCGCTCGTAATGGCCGACGTCGAGATCGGTCTCGGCGCCGTCCTCGGTGACGAAAACCTCGCCGTGCTGGAACGGGTTCATGGTGCCCGGGTCGACGTTGAGGTACGGGTCGAGCTTCTGCATCGTGACCTGCAACCCGCGAGCGGTCAATAGTTGTCCAAGGCTGCTGGCGGTGAGACCCTTGCCGAGCGAGGAGGCGACGCCGCCGCTGACGAAGAGGTGCTTGGTGGCGGTTTGCGGGTGCTTACGCACTGGCGACCTCCGTGAAGACGGGCAGGGCTTGACGGTTTCTAGCCTCAGCTGGGCCTGCCGACCCACGGAAATCCACCCTAACATCCGCGACGGCCTGCCGCGGCGAACACGCCGCCTACTGCGGAACGGTGACGGAGGTCGCGCCGTGACCGGTGCCGTACTGCCCGGGATGGCCGCCGTCGATCAGATCGTGCAGGGCGAGCACGGCGGTGATCCGCCCGGGCTCGGCGTCGACGTCGTCGACGGTGCTGATCGCGCCGGCCATGCCGGCATCGGCGCGGGTCACGGCGATGGCGGCAGCGCCCGTCGCCGAGCCGCCCCGGCCCGCGAGCAGGGTGCCCGAGCCGCGAGGCGCCAACGCCGCGGCGAACCGGGCCACGGTGACCCCCCGATTGCCGGCATCGACGGGTAGCGCGCCGCCGGTGACGACCAGGGCGGCGTTCGCCGCGGCGATGTGGTCAGCCGGCTGGTAGGTGATGAACCCGGTCTCGCGCAGCGCCCCCAGCACGGTGTCTCGCTGGGTGGCCTCGATTTCTGACAGCAAGGCGATGCCGAGCAGGTCACCGGCCTGCGAACCCTGGTCGACGAGCTTGGTGCTCAATTGGGTGCCGGCCGGCAGGATCGCCGCGTTCACCACCGAACGCAGCTTCTCCCCGGAGTTGGCGTCGACAAACTCCTGGGTCAGTGACACCGTCGCGGTGACCGAGCCACCTGCCTGGGCCACGATCTTCGACAGCCCGGCGACATCGTCATCGTTGGCATCCGGGGTGCGGAAGATGACCACCGTCTTGCCGCCGAGCGCGTCGTGCACTATCCGGCCGCGCACTTGGGCGTCGAAGTTGTTTGCCGCGCTGAGCTTCTCGTTCAGCGCGTTCTTTTGGTCGTTGAGCCCACTGATCTGCGTGGCCAGGTCACGCTTCTCGTCACGCAGGCTAGACAGCAGGGTGTCGGAGAAAAACCCGGAACCCAGCACCACCCCCACGGCCAGCGCCAGGAAGACCGCGGCCAGCGAGATCGCATGTTGGCGTAGCGAGATCATGAGAGCACGTCCTCGAAAAAACTACGTGACCAAGTGCTGCACCCACAGGGAGAAGCGGTTCCAGTAATCGATGATCCAGTGCAGAACCACGGCGTCGGTGCGTGACACCCACAGCGCGACGATCACGGCGATCAGCATCGTCAGCGCCAGCAGCGCGATGGCGCCGGCCGAGATGTGGCTGCGGTACAGGGTGGCGACCGCCTTGGCGTCCACCAGCTTCTCCCCCACACGCAGCCTGGTGAGGAAGGTCGAGGGATTGCTTTGCGCGCGCGTCCGGTCGAAGAACGTCTCGATGTTGGCCGTATGGCCGGCCGTGACCAGCAACGCGGCGCCGTGATGGTCGGCCAGGAGCAGGGCCAGATCGGTCGCCGAGCCCGCGGCGGGAAACGTCATGGCCCCGACACCGAGATCCTGGATGCGTTCCAGGCCCGGCGCGTGACCGTCGGCGTCGGCGGGCAGCACCACCTGGGCACCGCTCTTGAGAACCTCGGTGCTGATCTGGTCCGGGTCGCCGACGATGAGTTGCGGGCGATAACCCGCCTTGCGCAACACATCCGCGCCGCTGCCGACGCCGACCAGCACCGGTTGATACTCCTTGATGAACGGCTTGAGGGCCTTCAGATCATCGGCGGCGCCCGGCTCGTCGGCGACGACCACCACATGCCGGCGGCGCATGTCGACGTCGATGTCGGGGATGCCGATACCGTCGATCAGCAGCGGGCTTTCGCTCTTGATGAATTCGATCGTGTTGCCCGCGAACGCCTCCAGGTGGGCGGCGAGTCCACTCTTGGCCTCGCGCATCAGGTCGGCGATGTCGTGGTCGGTGCGCTCGGTGCCGCGGATCAGCCGACGATCGCCGGAGTACACCCCGCCTTCGTAGAGCCGAATCTTGGCGCCGTCCTTGACCTTTTTGAAAACCTCGGGCCCGGTCTCGTCGATCAGGGTGACGCCGTTGTTGACCAATACCTCCGGGCCGAGGTTGGGGTAGCGGCCCGAGACGGACGGCGATGCGTTGACGACGGCGGCTATGTCGGCTTCCACCAGCGCGTCGGCGGTGATGCGGTCCAGATCCAGGACATCGAGGACCACGATGTCGCCGGGACACACCCGCCGCAGCAGCCGGTCGATGTTGCGGTCCACCCGAGCCGTGCCGACGAGACCCGGCCTGGAGGTATTTCGGGAAAGCAGCGCTGACATCCTCATGGGGCGATTCTGTCGGTGAAGCGCGGCGGTATCGAGGAGGCGCGCCGTAACATTAGCCTCAGAAGTTATATAATGTCACATCTGTCACAGGCAGATCACGCGCTCGCGGCGGTGTCTAGATCTCGTCGTTCTGCGCGGCCTCCAGCAGCTCGCGGGCGTGCGCGCGGCCGCTGTCGGATTCACCGAGCCCGGCCAGCATGCGGGCCAGCTCCGCTACCCGGTCTTCGCCGGTCAGGCGCCGCACCCCGCTGGCCCCGTCGCGCCCGCTGCTATGCACCATCAGGTGCACATCGGCGTACGCGGCGACCTGCGGCAGGTGCGTCACCACGATGACCTGGTGGGTACGGGCCAGGCGCGCGAGACGGCGCCCGATCTGTACCGCCGCCCAGCCGCCGACGCCGGCGTCGACCTCGTCGAACACCATGGTGGTCCCGGAGGCCGAGGCCGCTAGGACCACTTCCAGAGCCAGCATCACCCGCGACAACTCGCCACCGGATGCGCTCTTGGCCAGCGGCAGCACCGTCATCCCCCGGTGCGCGGCGAAGCCGAATTCGATCTGGTCGATCCCGTCGGCGCCGGCACGGGCCAGCTCGCCCGAGGGCAAGCCGAGGGCGACGGGTTCGCCGGGATCGTTTGCGCCGGCCGCGTCGATGGTCACGCCGACGGTGAATTCGGCATCGGCCATGGCCAGGGCGGACAGCTCCGCGGTGACCTCTTTGGCCAACCGCTTGGCCGCCTTGCGGCGGATCTTGCTGAGATCGATTGCGGCCTCCGCTAATTCGCGCCCGAGCTCGTCGGCACGATTCGCCAACCCTGCCAACGCCTCTTCGGAAACGTCGAGTTGCGCCAGCCGCTCGCGCGACTCCTGTGCCCACCGCAGCACCCCGTCGATGTCGACGGCGTATTTGCGGGTCAACGTGCGCAGTTGGGCCTGGCGGGCCAGCTTGGCGTCCAGCGCGCTGGCGTCGGCCGGCAGCTCGTCGAGGTAGTCGCCGAGCTCGCGTCCCGCGTCCACCACCACGGTGAGCGCCTCGCCGATTTGTTCCGCCAACGCCCGCAGTTTGGCGTCACCGGTCGATTCCAGGGCCGTCCGCGCGCGCGCGAGGCCGTCAGCGGCGCCGGCCCCGAACGCATCTGCCTCGTCCGAGGTCCCGGACAACGCCGCGCGCGCACCGGCCGCCGCCTCGCGCAGCGTGTCCAGTTCGGAGAGCCGAACGATGTCGGCGACCAGCGCGTCGTCTTCCCCGGGTAGCGGGCCGACGGCGTCGATCTCGCTGAGCGCGAATTTCAGCCGATCCGCCTCCTGGGCGAGTTCCCGGGCCCGCTCGCGGCGGTCGACGAGGTCGCGCCGCGCCGACACCCACGCGTCGCGCAGCTTGCGATAGCGCTCACACGCGGGACCAGCGCCCGCGAAGCGGTCCAGCGCGCCGCGCTGTTCCTCGGGCCGCATCAACCGCAGCTGGTCGTTCTGCCCGTGCAGGGTGAGCAGCTCGTTGGTAAAACCACTCAGTGACTTGGCGGGCACCCCGCGGCCGCCCAGGTAGGCCCGCGACGGTCCGTCACGGCTGACCGAGCGCAACGCGATCACGCTGCCATCCTCGTCGCGCTCTGCCCCGCACGCGTCCAGGATGCTGTCGAGGTGGGCTACCGCGGCATCGTCGAGATCGGTTGTCGTGAAACGACCTTCGACAACCGCACGATCAACCCCGGAACGCACGCGGGTCGCATCGGCGCGGGCACCGCCAAGCAGGTGCAGCCCGGTCACCACCATGGTTTTGCCGGTGCCGGTCTCGCCGGTCAGCACGGTCAGGCCCCGATCGAACTCCGCGGTGGCAACGCTGATGGCGCCCAGCGACTCGATTCGTATTTCGGTAAGCACCGGCTACTTCCCGCGCCAACCCGTCACCGGCAACCGGAATTTGCGCACCAGGCGGTCGGTGAACGGCGCGCTGTCCAGCCGGGCCCACTTCACCGGCGTCGCGCAGCGGGTCACCTCGATTCGGCTGCCGGCCGGAATCACCATTTCGCGACGGCCGTCGCAGAACATCAGGGCGTCGTGACCGTCGGCCTCGACCTCGATCGCGACGGTGGCATCGGGACTGGTGACCATCGGGCGGCCGAACAGCGCGTGAGCATTGTTGGGCACCACCAGGATTGCCTCGAGGTCGGGCCAAAGCACCGGACCGCCGGCGGAGAACGCGTAGGCCGTGGATCCGGTGGGCGTCGATACCAACACCCCGTCGCAGCCGAACGCCGACACCGGCCGGCCGTCGATTTCGAGGACGACACCGAGCACACCCAACCGCGGGCCCTTTTCCAGGCTGACTTCGTTAAGCGCCCAACCCCGCTCGACGATGCGGCCTTCTTGGCGCACCACGACGTCCAGCGTGAGCCGGTCTTCCACCTGATAGTCCCGCGCAACAACGTGTTCCAGCACCCGGTCGATCGCTTCCGCCTCGGCTTCGGCCAGGAAACCGATCCGGCCCAGATTGACGCCCAGCACCGGAATGGCGACGTTGCGGGCCAGCTCGGCGGCCCGCAGGAAGGTGCCGTCGCCACCAAGAACCAGCACCAGTTCGCAGCCGTCGGCGGCGTGCGGGTCCTCGTCGACCACCTCGATCTCGACGCCCATGGCCCGCATCTCGTCGGGAGCCAGATGCACCGATCCCCTGTCAACCGCCTCCGCCGACAACACGCGAAGCGCAATTCCGTTGTCGCCCAATACTTTCTCTACCCGCCGCGCGGTATCGGTCGCTTCGTCGCGCCCGGTGTGAACCACCAGCAGGACGGTACGTTGAGCGGTCACCGTGGGCCCTCCCCGACGGCGCGCCGCACCGCGTCCGTCAACGCATCGGCACGCAGCGCGTTGTCGGCCTCGGCCCGCAGCCACAGGAAGTACTCGACATTGCCCGACGGGCCCGGCAGCGGGCTGGCCGTGACGCCGACGGTGTGCCAACCCAACTCCCCGGCACGCCGCGCGACGGCTAGCACCGAGTCGGCACGCAATGCCGGGTCGCGGACCACCCCACGCGGACCGACCTGGCCCTTCCCCACCTCGAACTGCGGCTTCACCAGGGGAACGATATCGGCGGCGGGCCAAGCGCACCCAGCCAGCGCGGGTAACACGGTGGCCAACGAGATGAACGACAGGTCGGCCACCACCAGGTCGACTCGGCCACCGATCGCTTCGGGTGACAGGTCGCGAGCGTTGGTCCGCTCGACGGCGATCACCCGCGGGTCGTTGCGCAGCTTCCACGCCAGCTGGCCATACCCGACGTCGGCGGCGACCACCTCGGCGGCGCCACGGTCCAGCAGCACCTCGGTGAAACCACCGGTCGAGGCGCCCACGTCGAGGCAGCGGCGGCCCTCGACGGGAATCCCGAAGGCGTCCAGCGCACCGATGAGTTTGTGCGCCCCGCGCGACACCCAGTTCCGTTCGTCATCGGCGACGGTCAGCGCCGCCGTCACGGCCACGGCGGTACCCGGCTTGACCGCCGGCATGCCGTCGATGCTCACCTTGCCGGCGCCGATCAACTCCGCGGCCTGCTGGCGGGAGCGCGCCAGGCCGCGCCGGACCAGCTCGGCGTCAACGCGGGCACGCCGTGGCATCCGCGCACTCAGCCCTTCTCCGCCGAGTCCAGGGCAGCCAACAACACGTCGTGCGCCTCCGAAAGGCGACGGGCTATCTCTTCGAGCTCGGCTAGAGATGGCCCGTCTGCCAGGTTTTCTGGGTCGGCGGTGTCGGGTAGCTGAGCAAGCAGCGACTCGATTTCAGCGCGAATCTGCTCGGGATCGATAGTCATTGCGCTCCTTACGGTAGCTGACGGTGGTGACCCGCTGCGCCCGGCTTCGCCGCGCTTGCGATCACCACGTAGCTGACGGTGGTGACCCGCTGCGCCCGGCTTCGCCGCGCTTGCGATCACCACGAAGCTGACGGTGGTGACCGCTGCGCTCGGCTTCGCCGCGCTTGCGATCACCACGAAGCTGACGGTGGTGACCCGCTGCGCCGGCTTCGCCGCGCTTGCGATCACCACGAAGCTGACGGTGGTGACCCGCTGCGCCCGGCTTCGCCGCGCTTGCGATCACCACGAAGCTGACGGTGGTGACCCGCTGCGCCCGGCTTCGCCGCGCTTGCGATCACCACGAAGCTGACGGTGGTGACCCCCAGCGCCCGGCTTCGCCGCGCTTGCGATCACCACGAAGCCGACGGTGGTGACCCCCAGCGCCCGGCTTCGCCGCGCTTGCGATCACCACGAAGCCGACGGTGGTGACCCCCAGCGCCCGGCTTCGCCGCGCTTGCGATCACCACGAAACCGACGGTGGCGACCCGCTGCGCCCGGCTTCGCCGCGCTTGCGATCACCACGAAACCGACGGTGGCGACCCGTCCCCCGCAAGCGGGAGGTACCCCCAGCGCCCGGCTTCGCCGCGCTTGCGGTCACCACGAGTCCTTGCCTAGTCACCCTGCATCAGGGACCAGCGGTGCAGGGCGTCGCGGGCCCCGTCGTCGGCGGCATGAATGCGCCAGGGCCGCCCTCGAGGATCAGGGTGGTGCGCCTGCCAAACCGCGCTGGCGACGGCGCGAACGATCGACAACCCGTCGTCTTCGGTGACAGGGTTGCGTTGTTCGCCGTGACTGCTGACCGTTACTGCCGCGCCATCGACGTCGACCCGCCAGCCCGGCTGTGGCCCCACCGCGAGGAGCTGGCCCTCCTGATGCAAGCAGCGCAGGTCGTGGCCGATGTAGGTGGGCCGGCGAGCCGGTTCGGCGTGTACCGCGTCTCGCGCGGTGTTGACCCCGGTGAGCACCATCAGGCTGGGCAGGCCCACAGCGTTGGCGCCCTCGATATCGGTGTCCAGCCGATCACCGACCACTAGCGGCGCGCGGAAGTCGCCCCTACCGATCGCATCGGTCATCAGTTGCGGCGCCGGCTTGCCCGCCACCTGGGGCTCCGCGCCGGTGGCGGTTCGCAGCGCGGCCACCAAGGATCCATTGCCGGGCAGCTGGCCTCGCTCGGTGGGCAAGGTCGGGTCGACGTTGGCCGCCACCCACAGCGCGCCCGCCCGGATGGCCAGCGCGGCCTCGGCGAGATCCGGCCAGCCGATGGTCGTCGAGAGGCCCTGGACGACGGCGACGGGGTTGTCATCGTAGCGTCGCACCGGATGCAGCCCCGCGGCGGTGATTTCGTCGGCCAGCGCTTCGGTGCCCACGATCAGGACCCGCGCGCCCGCCGGCAGTTGACCGGCCAGCAGGTGCGCGGCGCTTTGGGCGCTGGTGACGACATCCTCGCCGGTGGCGGTGAAGCCGAGTTCGCGCAGGTGGGCCGCGACCTCGTCGGCGCTGCGCGACGCGTTGTTCGTGATGAACAGCGTGCGGCCGCGCACGTCGGCCAACGACCGCACCGCGCCGTCGGTGGGCTGACGACCGCGAAACACCGTCCCGTCCAGGTCGATCAGCAGGCAGTCATGTTCCTGCGCAATCGTTTTCACTTCAGCCAAGCTCGCTGACCCGGTCTTCGGCGTCGGTGACGCCTTCGACGTCCGCCGCCGCGCAGCGCAGGAACCATTGCAGTGCCTCGTCGTCGCGGCCGAGTGCCAGCAGCGTCTCGGCGTAGGCGTAAAACAGCCGCGCGGCGGTCGCGCCCGTGCGGTTGGGGTCCAGCCGTGGCGTGGACAAAACGGTCAGCGCCTGCTCCAGCTGCCCGAGGTCGGCGCGCGCGCCGGCGGCAACGATGCGCAGCTCATCGGCATCGTCGCCGCTCAGCTGAGCGGCCTCGGGTCCGCGCGCCAGTTCGATCGCCCGCTGCGGACGGCCTAGACCGCGCTCGCAGTCGGCGATCAACGCAAGCAGCGGGGACTTGCTGCCCATTCTGCGGGCGGCGCGCAGTTCGGCCAGGGCCTGGGCCCAATCGCCGCAGTAGTACGCGGCGATTCCGACGGCTTCGCGAATGGCGGCGATCCTGCTGGACCGGGCACGGGCCGCGCGCGCGTGGCGCAGGGCGGCCTGCGGGTCCTCGTCCAGCAGCTCGCCGGCGGCGACCAGGTGGCGCGCGACCGCGTCGGCGGTGGCACGGTCCAGGGTGCTCAGCTCGCGCCGGATCTCGGGCGCCAGTTGCCTGGCATCGATGTTCGGGGGGATCGCCGGGCCGCTGTCGGGTGGGCGATCTGAGCCAGCGCAAGCGTGCTGGGGCTGCACCGGACGCGCCCGGCCGGGCCCCGACCACGGAACTTCGCGCTGGCGCCGCGGGCCGCCGCGTGACGCCCCCCCGGATGCCGGTCGCGGTCCTCGCCTACCCCCGCGACCACGGCTGTCGTCGACCACTTGGTACAGGTTACGGGCACACCGGACAGGCTGACAATTATTGTGCGCCGCGAACGGAGACACCGCCGACGGCGGTGGCGGCAAGCCCGGGCCAATCGGTTAGGCCTGGAGCCGGTTGGGCAACAGCGGCGCGATCACCGCGGGGCAAAACGTCGCTATCGCGACGATGGTGAACGCGCCCGCGGCGTCCCGGGACATGCCGCTGCTTTCGGCCATTCGCGAAGTGATGGAATCGAACGTCTCACCCGGCGCAACCACCATCGGACAAACCGACCGGCCCAGCGCCATCGTGCCTGCCGGTTGGCTGTATGAGATCCCGGCGTTGTTCAACGCCGTCAGGAAAGCGCTACCCATCATGTCGGCGCGCGTCGGCGCCGGCCAGGTCGCCGCCGCGCCAAGCACGCCGGCGGTCACCGCCAGCAACCGCAGGGCCGTCGCCTGCCGCCCCGCTAGCCAGGTCCGTCTGCCACCGTCCGCCGTCATCTCCCGCTTCTCACCTGCCCGCTATTGCACTTGTGTCGCTCAAATCACCGTGACAACAGTGCTCACCAAGAGTCACAACGACGGCACTGTGCGGTAAAGGTTTGCACACTTACGCGTTTGCAGCGGGCCGGCGCATGCCACAAGGTGCTAGTCCCCCGATCGGTGGACACGGCGTTCATACCGCTGAGGGACACGATTTTTCCTCCTGCCATCAGCTAGTAGTGGGATAGCCGACGCGCCCAAGCCGTCCAAAGATGGGTCTCGACACGGTAATCGGCCACCGCGCGATGCCGCTCACAACAAGTCGAGCAAAGGAGGAGGTGACAATCACATGTCCCACGAACTCCTGTTCTGTGAAGGCGAGGCCGCGTACTCGTCTCCGGCGTTCCACGCCACCGACGTCGCCGAATGAGCAACGCTCAGTAAAGCTCGCTGGCCGACTCGGCGGGGATCTCATCGCCCCCCAATCCCCCCAATACTGAGATCCCCGCCGAATCTCAATGCTCGATCACCGCGGCGAATTAGCCTGATATTCACCGATATAGCCGCCAGCGGGGGTCTCATCGCCCGCCTCCCCCCCGAGATGAGATCCCCGCTGGATCCCAGCGCCACCCAAGCCCCAACCAAGTACCGTAAGGCCATGTCGCAATTCCCTTGGCCCGGCACCGAGCAGCTCACCAAGGCGCCAGGGGGCCCCGATTGGTCGCACTGGACGACGCGCGTTTTGGGCCATGCCGACCCGACCAAGATCGGGCACCGGGCGGGCACCCACCGCATCATCTCCCCCGACCAGACCTGGCTGGCCATCCAACCCCTGCTGGAACCGGCCGGCATCACCCGCGTCGCCGACCTGACCTGGCTCGACGATCTCGGCATCCCCACGGTGCAGGCGGTTCGCCCGGCCTCGCTGACGTTGTCGGTCAGCCAAGGAAAAGCCACCACATACCGCGCCGCCCAGGTCTCAGCCGCCATGGAATCCTTGGAGAACTGGCACGCCGAGAACATCAAACCGGACCTGTTGTCCACGGCGGCAAAGGATCTCGGTTCGACTCTGACGTATGACCCCGCGGACCTCAGCCGCCCCCCCGGCAGCCTCTACCACCCCGGCGCCAAGCTCGACTGGATGGTCGCGACGACACTGCTGACCGGCCGCCGAACCTGGGCGCCCTGGGCGTCCGTCGTGGTGAACATCGCGATCAGCGATCGCTGGGGACCGCCGATGTTCTCCATGGACACAACGGGATTGGCCTCGGGCAACAGCTACCACGAAGCCACCCTGCACGCCCTCTACGAGATCATGGAACGCCACGCCATGGCCATCGCGGATCCTGGATCGACCCTGTTCGAGGTGCCGCTTGACGACGTCGCCGGCTCGGACTGCGCCGAACTGGTCGAGATGATTCACCGAGCTGGAAGCGAAGTGCAGGTCGCCCGGATCGACACCTGGGACGGTTTCTACTGCTTTGCCGCCGAACTAACCTCACCGATGGTCGAGGTGCCGTTCAGCGGTAGCGGTCTACACCACGACCCGAATGTGGCGTTGTCGCGCGCGATCACCGAAGCCGCGCAATCGCGGCTGACGGCCATCAGCGGAGCTCGCGAGGATCTGCCCGCGGCGATCTACCAGCGGTTCGCCCGCGTGCACACGTATGCCCCGGCCCAGCGATCCATGCAGTCGATCCCGAACGCCGAGCCAACGCCGTGGCACCTCGAGTGCACCGACTCGCTGGCCGACCTGTTGACTTCGGCGACGACGGCGATCACGGACCGGTCGGGCATCGAGCCGCTCGCCGTGGTGTGCGACTTCGCCGACGGTTGTGTTCCCGTCGTGAAGGCCATTGCCCCCGGCCTGAAGGCATCGATCGTCTCGCCGATGCGCACCCCACTGCAGGACCCAGCATGACCGCCGGCGCAAGGATCGTCGTGACCGCGGGACCCTCGATCGGCGTAGCCGATATCCGCGCCGTGGTGCCCAATGCCGAAGTGGTACCGCCGATTTCGTTCGGCGATGCCTTTCGGTACGGATTGCGCCCGGGCGACACGCTGCTGATCGTCGACGGACTCTTCTATCAGCAGGCGTCGGTTCGCCACAAAGAGCTGCTGACCCTCATGGACGACGGCGTACGGGTCGCCGGTTCGTCGAGCATGGGCGCATTGCGCGCCGCGGAGCTTCATCCGTTCGGCATGGAGGGCTACGGCTGGGTTTTCGAGGCCTACCGCGACGGCGTCCTGGAGGCCGATGACGAAGTGGGGATGGTGCACGGCGACCCCGAAGACGGTTATCCGGTCTTCGTCGACGCGCTGGTCAACATCAGGCAAACCGTGGCGCGGGCCGTCGAATCCGGTGTGTTGTCCGCGCCCCTAGCTGACCAGCTCATCGAAACCGCACGCAATACGCCGTTCACCATGCGCACCTGGAACCGGCTCCTGGAGGCGATTGGCGCACCCGAAAGCCGCAGCCTTGCAAGCCAATTGCGCGCATTGCGGGTCGACATCAAACATGCCGATGCCGTGCTCGCGCTGAACGAGATCCTGCGCGGTCAAGGCAGCGGCGGAGTCCGGCCCGGCCCACCCCCGACGGTGTGGTCGGAGCGTTGGCGTCAGCGGTGGGCACCACCCACACCCGTCGCCGTCACGGCCGGGGACGGTGCCGAGTCCGTTGTCGACATCCCCGATGTCGACGTGCTGGCGTTGCTGAGCGTGTGCGCGACCGACCGATGGGCCTACCTGCCGGCGCTGGAGCAGGTCGCCGCCTGGCACTGGGCATTGACGCACCCCGACGAGGGCGGCAGCGTTCGGGACTGCGCTTCGCGTGCCGCCGCGGAGGTGGGCGCCGAAAGTTATGAGAGTGCGTTGGAAACGGTGGCGCACCGCCACGCGTTGGCCACCGGCGTCATTGACGAGTCCGGCTTTCCCGAGTCGGTCAGGTCGTTTTGGCTCACCGCCGAGGAAAGCGCAACCCTTGGTGACGACCCAATTTCCGTCTCGGCGCGGCTGACCACCCGCACGCTCTTCTTCTCCCGGTCGCTCCCCGCGATCCAGCACTTCCTCGAGCTGCTGCGCGACGACCCACGATTGCCCGAATGGCGCGCGATGGCGGCGCGAGCCTTGGCCAGGCGTGACGAATTAGCCTGTCAGAAGCCGCATTTGAACCTGCGCCGGCCAGATCCGAGGCAACTCAAGGTGCTGTTCGGCAAACGCTGGGGTACCCCGGTGGACCGCATCGAATTGGCCCAACGCGGCCTGATGACCGAGGACGCCTTCTACAACGCCGCTACCCTGTTCGCCGTCGCCGCCGCTGACGACCAATTGCCGCAGATCAAGGTCGGTACCTTGGGCGCGCGTTGACTCCTCACCCCACCCTTTCCACCCCGGCCACGTTTCGCTTGCCGCGGCGCAGCACCAGCCAGCGGCCGTGCAGGAAATCCGACGTCCGCGGCGCCCATTCGTCACTCTCGACGCGAATGTTGTTGACCGACACGCCACCTTCGCCGATCGTGCGTCGCGCCGCGCCTCTGCTGGCCGACAGGCCGGTGGCCACCAGCAGGTCGACGATCCCGTCGGGACTGCCGGGTTTCAGCTCGGCGACCGTAGTCTCCCGCAGGGCCGCGGCCAGCGTCGCCTCGTCGAGGCGGGCCAGCTCGCCGCGACCGAAGAGCGCCCGGCTGGCGTGCTCGGCGGCCTCGGTGGCGGCCTCGCCGTGTACCAGAACGGTGAGCTCGGTGGCCAGCCGGCGTTGGGCAGTCCGGTGTTGCGGGCGTTCGGCCGTGGCCTGTTCCAGCTCGGCCAGCTCGTCGGCGGAAAGGAAGGTGAACCACCGCAGATACCGGATCACGTCGGCGTCGGCGATGTTGATGAAGTACTGGTACCAGGCGTACGGGCTGGTCATCTGCGGATCCAGCCACAAGCTGCCGCCGCCGGTGGATTTGCCGAACTTGGTGCCGTCGGCGGCGGTCACCAGCGGAACCGTCAGCGCATGCACTGTCGCACCGAGCTTCTGGCGCACCAGGCGGACCCCGGCGATGATGTTGCCCCACTGGTCCGAGCCGCCGATCTGTAGCACGCAGCCGTGGCGCTTGTGCAACTCCACGTAGTCGTTGGCCTGCAACAGCATGTAGCTGAACTCGGTGTAGGAGATCCCCTCCCCTTCCAGACGCCGCCTGACGGTGTCGCGGTCCAGCATCACGTTGACCGAGAAATGCTTGCCGACGTCGCGCAGGAACTCGATGGCCGACATGGTGCGCGTCCACTCGAGGTTGTTCTCGATGATCGCGCCCGTTGGCGAGCCGTCGAAGTCGACGAAGCGCTCCAGTTGTCCGCGGATTCGCTCGGTCCAGTCCACGACGGTGTCCGCCGCGTTGAGGGCGCGCTCACCGACGTCGCGCGGGTCACCGATCATGCCGGTGGCGCCGCCCGCCAGCACGATCGGGCGATGGCCGGCGCGTTGGAAGCGCCGCAACGCCAGCAGGGGCACCAGGTGTCCGGCATGCAGGCTCGGCGCGGTGGGATCGAATCCGGCGTACACCGTCAGCGGCCCACGCTGCGCCTCGGCCGCCAGCGCGTCGAGGTCGGTGGACTGCGCGATCAACCCGCGCCAGCCCAGCTCGTCGAGGATGGTCATGCCCATGGTTGAAGAGTCTTGCAGGCTAGTCACTGGCGCCCGGTGCAGGTGCCCGAGGACTTCGGCGGAAGGCCGAGACTTCCGGTCGGCCCGCAAGCCACAACCGCCAGGGTCGGTCGGCGGCCTGGCTGACCCCAACGCGGGGACCCGACACCGCTCCGCGCGCCTCGTTAAGGCTCAGCGTCACCGGACTGGACGGGTCAAATAGGTCAATCCCGTTGTCGGCCATAGTGATTCCCAAGGCTGAACACAGATTACCCGGGCCGCGCGCCAGCGCCACACCGCGCACCGCCGCGCCGCGCCGGGACCTCGCGACGTCGCAGCCGTCTTCGACGGCCGCGGCCCTGAGCAACACGGCGGCAGCCGTGCCATCGGGTCCGCACGCGACGTTGGCGCAGACGTGGATCCCGTGGCTGCGGTAGGTGTACAGGCGTCCCGGCGGCCCGAACATCACGGCGTTACGGCCATTGAGACCCCGGTACGAGTGCGCCGCGGCGTCCGGCCACGGCCCGTCGGGAACCCCGCCATACGCCTCAACCTCGACGACTATCGCGCGCACTCCGCGTCCGGTAATCGTGGCGCCGAGCAGGCGACGCGCGGCGGCGACCGGGTCGACCACCAGTTCCTCAGCGCTCATCGGACAGATTGTGCACCCCACCCTTGACAATGGCGCATCGGGGCCTCAATATTCATCGCATGATGAGTTCATCGAGTGGTGAATTACGGGCGAGCGTCCCCGAGCCGGCCATCAGCATCGAGCACCTGCGCGTGATTCGTGGCAAGCGCCCGGCGTTGCACGACTTCTCGGTGCAGATCGCCCAGGGCACCATCACCGGACTGCTCGGCCCGTCCGGCTGCGGCAAGACCACGCTGATCCGCTCCATCGTCGGCACTCAGATCGTGGCGTCGGGCACGGTCACCGTGCTGGGCCACCCGGCCGGGTCCGCGGCGATACGACGTCGGGTCGGCTACCTGCCGCAGGCCGCCACCATCTATGACGACCTGCGAATCATCGACAACGTCCGCTACGTCGCGTCGTTGTATGGCTTCGATGGCCAGGCAGCCGATCATGCGATCGAGCGGGTGGGGCTGAAGGATCACCGCGCCGCCTTCTGCGGCAATCTCTCCGGCGGTCAGCGCACCCGGGTGTCGCTGGCGTGCGCACTGGTCTGCCAGCCCGAGCTGCTCCTCCTCGACGAGCCCACGGTGGGCCTGGATCCGGTCCTGCGGGTGGATCTGTGGGAGCAGTTCAGCGAGCTCGCCCGCGCCGGGACCACGCTGCTGGTCTCCAGCCACGTCATGGACGAAGCGGACCATTGTGGTGACCTGTTGCTGATGCGCGAAGGCCGCCTGATTGCCCACACGACTCCGACCCGACTACGAGAGGACACCTCATGCACGTCACTGGAGGAAGCGTTCCTGTCCATCATCAAGCGCACCACCACGCCGCCCCAGGCCGGATAGGGCTGAAGGCCTACGCGGCCACCACGATGCGCATCCTGCGCCAGCTGGCCGTTGATTACCGCAGCGTTGCGATGATCCTGGGGGTGCCGGTTCTGGTCATGGTGCTGATGTACTACATGTTCCAAAATGCCCCGCATCGACCGGGTACCCCGTCGCCGTTCAACAATGCGTGCCTGATCCTGATTGGCCTATTCCCGCTCTTCCTGATGTTCATCATCACGTCGATAACGATGCAGCGGGAACGGGCCTCCGGA
This sequence comes from Mycobacterium lacus, assembly GCF_010731535.1. NCBI lineage: Bacteria > Bacillati > Actinomycetota > Actinomycetes > Mycobacteriales > Mycobacteriaceae > Mycobacterium > Mycobacterium lacus. The sequence continues at coordinate 1,685,630 of NZ_AP022581.1, read as the reverse complement.
ACCTTGGAGCGCATCCTGACCACACCGCTGCGCCGGCTGGACCTGCTGCTCGCTTATGGGACCGCTTTCTCGATCGCCGCGGCCGCGCAGGCCACTTTGACGTGCGTGGTGTCGTTTTGGTTCCTGGGTTTCGACACTGCTGGCAGCCCCGCATGGGTGTTCGTGATCGCGATCGTCAACGCCGTGCTGGGCGTGGGTCTGGGTCTGCTGTGTAGTGCGTTCGCCCGCACGGAGTTTCAGGCAGTGCAGTTCATACCGCTGGTGATGGTGCCGCAGCTGCTCCTGGCCGGCATCATCGTTCCGCGCGAAGCGATGTCGGACTGGCTGCAGTGGATCAGCAATGTCATGCCGGCCAGCTACGCGCTGGAAGCCCTTCAACAGGTTGGCGCGCATACGGAATTGACCAGTATCGCGGTCCGCGACATCGTCGTCGTGCTGGGTTTCGCCGTCGCGGCGTTGTGCCTGGCCGCAGCAACCCTGCGGCGAAGGACGCCGTAACACGTTGCCTGACAACATAAAACGCAGGAGGCGCGGGCGGCCGGCCGGGAACTCCGATACTCGTGAGCGCATCCTGGCTAGCGCTCGGGAATTGTTTGCGCGCAACGGCATCGACCGAACGTCAATACGGGCGGTAGCCACGGGGGCGGGAGTGGATGCCGCACTCGTGCATCACTACTTCGGCACCAAAGAGCAGCTTTTCGCTGCCGCAGTCAATGTTCCGATCGACCCGATGATAGTGCTCGCGCCGATGCGCGAAGCCCCCGTCGAGCAGCTCGGAACCAAGTTGGCGTCGGTCTTGCTGGGACTGTGGGACTCCGAACTGGGCGCGGGGCTCATCGCGACAATACGGTCGCTGATCTCCGGCGCCGACGTGAGTTTGGCGCGCTCCTACCTCCAGGACGTGGTTGCGGTGGAACTGGGGGCGCGCGTCGACATCCCCCCGGGAACTGGCAAGATCCGCACCCAGTTCGTCGCGTCGCAATTGATGGGGGTGGTCATGGCGCGCTATGTCGTGAAGGTCGAGCCGTTCGCGTCGCTGCCGGCCGAACAGATCGCGCAGACCATCGCGCCAAACCTGCAGCGCTATCTCACTGGGGATCTGCCGGACGGCCTTGCGCCATGAACCGGGCGTGCTCGTCATCGTCGACATCGCGGGCCTCGTCAATCAGCAGCACCGGGATGCCGTCCTCGATGCGGTACGCGCGGCGCAGCCGGGGGTTGTAGAGAGCTTTGCAGTCATCGACGAGCACCAGTGGACCCCGGTCGGCGGGGCACACCAGGATGCTCAGGAGCCAAGCGTCAAGCATCGGCGTGCTTTGGCCTGCCGCTCAGCTCGGCGCGCGCCGTGGGAGTCAACCGCCGGAAGTCGTTGCTGGCGGGGTCGAAATACCAGGCGTGGCGTCCCGCCTTGGGGATCCCGGCAGCGCGCAGGGCGCCGACGATGGGGCGGTAGGTCGTCGGATTCAGCGGCAACCCCGGCACCACGTGCACCACGTCGGGCCCCAGGCCCACCGGCATGCTCGCCACGGCCTCGGTCAAGTCGGCCGCGGTGATCGTCGCTCCCGGCCGTAGCATCACCGCCGACACCGCCACCTGTCGGCCTCCGGCCGAGACGCCGTAGGTCACCGCGAGGTCGACGCCGTTGATGCCGCCGAGCGCGTCGGTGACCGGCTCCGCGTAGACCATCCCACGCGCGGTGCGCACCACCGAGCCGCGCCTCCCCAGCAGCCAGTAGTCCCCGTCCTCATCGCGGCGGAACAGATACTCCGTCGATATCCAGGTGTCGGCGGGGGCGAAGACGCCACGTTTGACCGACGCGGTCGGGTCGATCGGCCCACGAGACTGAGCGAGCAACACCCCAACCTCGTTGGTTTCGGCCACCTGGACGAAGCCGCTGTCGTTCTCCAGGATCAGGTCATGTTCGGCGTCGTAGGCGCCGAGTTCGACACGCCCAGCACCGGGCAGCGGACGGCCCTTGCTGCCGATCTTGGCGCCGGAAACGTTGGCCAGCACCGCCTGTCCGTCGGTGGTCGCGAAGAACTCGACGACATGCGCCGGCGCGAAGGCGTCGACGACGCGGGCCCACAATCCGGTTGGCATTCCCGAGCCGATGAACAGCCGCACCGGATGATTGCCCTGCAGCACAAACGCCGGATCGTCGACGACCTCGCGAAGCATGGCCCAGGTGTACGACACGACCGTGACGCCGTACTGGCGCACCTCCTGCACGAACCGGTCCGGCTGCAGGCCCCGCGACAGCGCGATGCGGGTGCCGCCGACGACGGCGCCACCCAGGTTGACCAACAGCGCGGACTCGTGGTGCAGCGGCGTCAAGCAGTACACGGTGTCTTTGCGGTCGAGCGCGGCCGTCGAGGCGGTTCCGAAGGCCGACACCGCCCAGCGGTAGTTGGTGATCTGCTTGGCGACGAGTTCGCCACCGGCCGTGCTGAATGCGATGGCCGCCAGGTCGCGCGCCAACCCGGGGTTGGGCCGGTACCAGGCGGGCAGCTCGACGGCGTCGGGGTCGATCTGCTCCATGTCAATAACTTGGCCCTGTTCAAAGGCGTCCTCCGGCAGATGCAGATCACGTGATTCACCGCCGCCCAGCACCAGTACCTGACCAGGCAGCCGGCGGGCGGCATCGAGGTTGGTCGGGTCGGTCAGGATCTCGGTGACTCCGCCGAGGCGGACCGTCGCGGCCAGATCGGCGTCCGGCCGCATCACGACGGCCACCGCCCCCAGCCGGGACAGCGCGGCGATGGCCACCAGCGCGCTGGGCCGCGTCTCCATCAGCACACCCACGCGGTCTCCCTGCCGCACCCCGACCTCGATCAGGCCACGAACGACGTTGTTGATGCGTCGGTTCACGGCCTCGTAGGTGTGCACGCGCCCGTCGAACAACAGGAATTCGCCCTGCGGGGCATCGTGCGCCTGTTCGTCGATGACACGGCCGAGCGAGATTCGGGTGTGGTCGTTGAGCTGTCCCAGCCGGGCCAGCCGCGGCAGGGTCCGGACCGTCTCCACGGCCAATGTGCGCACGGATCGGTTCGCGGCGACGACCGCGTCGGCGGCGCCGCGGGCGAGCGCCAGCGCCGCCTCGGAGACCTCACCAAAGCCGTGCGCGATCCGGGAACTCATCGCGACACCGCTGTCGGTGTGTTCGGCCGGCTGCTCGACCATCAGGCCGATATTCCCCGGCTTGTCACCGTCGGCCGAGATCCAGAGCACCCAGTCGGCCACGGTCGGCCAGCTCTGGTGTGCGGCCCGGGACCCCACGACGAGACCGAAATGGCCTGTCCGAATGAGGCATTCGTAGACCTCGGCGTTGGGCGCGGCGCGCCGGATGCCGCGCACGGACGCCGGCTGGCCGATGTCGTCGACCTCGCCGACGAACGCCAGTATCGGGCAGGTGATGTCGGTGAGCGTCACCATCTGGCCGCTAATGGCGAAGCCGCCGGTCATCATTCGGTTATGGGCGATGAACTGCTTGAGCAGTTCCGAGATCGCCGGGCCGGACCAGGCGATCCAGCCTTCCGACTCGAGAAACCTGCGCTGTTGTTCCCGTGGCAGCAGCGCCTCACGGTCGTGCAGCTGACGCAGGAAGTCGACCCGGGCCTTGGCGGTCTTGAGTGGGTCCATCATTTGAAAACCCATGCGCGCCATCCAGCTTGGGATGTCCAACCGGTTGAACACGTGATCGGCCATGAAATCGGCGACCGCGGCGCCCATGTTCGCCGGGATGCCCATGGGCAACGCGGCCAGGGTATCCACCGGCGAGCCGAACGCCACCACGCTGGCGATGTCCTTCGAGCGCCGGTATGCCGCGGCCTGGTAGCAGAACATCCCGCCCTGCGAATAGCCGACGAGGTGCACGTCGTGGCCGGTGGTGTCCTTGACCGTGTCGATTGCCTGACTGAGCGCGACGATGTGGTCTGCCAGGGTGCGACGCATCCCGCCCTCGACCTTGTCGGGTGAGCCGAAGTCGATGACCCAGGGATCCAGCCCGCTGGCGTGCAGGATTCCCACGGCGCCGTCCTCGCGGGTGACGTCCCACATGTCTGCCGACATCATCATCGGGTGCACCATCAGCACTGGCGGGCCCACGGGTGGATGCCCCGGCCGGCTGTCCGGCGGAAAGTACCGTCTCAGTTTGTACATCGGGACGCTCTCGACGATCTGGGACGGCGAGGGAACGCTGCCCGTTTCCAGGCCGCCCAGTCGCAGGACTTCCAGACCGTTCTGTGCCGTGGCCACCAGACGCTCTACGGGTCTCGTGACCATCGAAAAATTGAGATCCACAACTGCTCCTGGGTGCTCCCTGACTAGGCCTTGACCAGCGTGGACATCATGGCACATCGGCCGACCGCGGTTTTCGTGACGCCATTTACCCGCGAACCCCGACGTCTTCGCGTCTCCACCCATGCGAACCCGACGTGATCAGCGAAAGAAATTGCTGAGCATGTCGGCCGTTCCTTCGTCGGTGTCGACGTAAGCCCCGGCGGCCCTGTGAAGCTTTTCGGCAAGCTGATTGGCGACTTGTTGGAGGCCGTCACCCGTGGAACTGCGGATCGACTCGAACTCGGCCAAGATCTGGTTGAACAGCGAGCAGAATGAGCCGTGGGTGGTGGAAACCGACTGGCTCATCCCGGTGACCATGCCGATCGCCGATCTGATGTCGACCGACACGTTCTCGTGAGTCCGCTCCAGCACGCTCAAGAAGTCCGGCACGACGTATACCGAACCCGTCATCGCTATTCTCCTTCCACGCTTACTGTTTCGCTACGCCATTGGCCCGCAGGGACGTTCGCGCAGTCGTGTCAAATACTGATGGGCTGCTTCTGCGCCTTTTCACGAGTCACCGCCGGGGCATCGACGGGCGCACGATCCGCATCTACTGCGCCCGAGGCGGCGCCATTCCTGCCATCTTCCCTCGATCGCCGCGCCGCGGAATGCGGCAATGCGCCCGGCGAGGACAGTCCGCCCGACTGGGTCTGCGCGGGCGCCTGCGAACTCGCCAGCTCCGGGAACTGGCCGGTCTGACCGACGTTGCCCACCGAGCCGACACCCGCTGAGAGGGCACGCATCTGACTCATGGAAGAACTCACGTTGCCCATTGCCGGAAAGCCGGCACCGCTACCGAGGTGAGCCGGGTCGGACAAGCTGGCCAGGCCCGACAAGTGGGTCAGGTCGGGAGCGACGGCCGAGCCCGCCGAGCCCCCCGAGCGGGACAAAGAAGTCAAGCTGGACAGGAAAGATAGACCACCCAGCCCGGACCCCGATGAAGAAAAGAGACCGGCTATCTCCGACCAGGCCGAGTACAAGTCGGTCTCCAATTTCGACAAGAATTCCTTGATATCGTATTCGATGTCTGAAAAGAAATCTATCACTTCAGTTTCAATCAGGGCTTCCAGCAGCTCGACTAGCTTCCATAGCGCGGCAAGCAGTTTGGCCGCGTCTTCCGCCGTCTTTAGCGCCAAATAAGCCAGCGCACCCATGACCATGGCCATCACGGGAGTAGTAATCGCAAGCTGAAAAACAGCCGATATTTCTCGGCCGACCAGAGGTATATAAGAAAGGACGACGGCGACGGGGCGCACCTTCTCTAGAATATTCTTTCCAAATGACAAGACATCTCGTGTCTTCTTGACCGCGTCCGCTTGTTCAGTTACCAGCGTTCCGGTTATGTAGTCCAAATCCGCCATAATCTCCTCGCGGAGATGCTGAAGTTCGTTCCGGTTGGAATACTTTTCCGCGGCGGTGCCCATCCAATTGTCACCCGGCGCGGCTGATCCCTGCTCTTCGGCGATTTGGGTGAACCGTGACGAACTGTTGTGGAAGAGGTCCCCTGATATCGGTATGCCGAGCCCAAGCAATGCTTCAAACCCGTCGATGGTATCGATTGCCGAATCGATGATCCAGGCTCTATCACCCATTGCCATCCATCCTCTCGTCCTAGTCCCGATACGGTTGCTATCCGACACCTGCCACGCAGTACGGCAGAGCAGTGATGGCAGTTAGCGCGCCACCGCATGGCTCTGCGACTTTGACCGAACCAATCAAGGATGAAGTGGGTCCGTGGCCACATACTCGGCGGCGTCATTAAACGCGGCGCTGCGCTCGAACGGCTACCCGACGACGGCCCGCACGGGTACATGACTTTCGCCAATCCGGTCGGGCGAAGAGTGGCTGATGGAGGCGGGATGACTACGAGTGGGTGTTCGCACAATGGCATGTAATGGCCGGCGAGGCACTAGTGTTTTCGGCACTGCCGAAAACGCCCTAAGCAACCGACAACTTATGCCGCCAGAGGCATCTCCCGCACCATTCGTTGCTACCAGAACCCGAAGATCGCACTTGAACTGCCCGACTTCTTCAATTCGCCGAGTCATACGCCGCTCCTCGAACAAGGAACCCATCACAATGAAGCAGTGCGACGAACCTGATACATCACGTCAACTCTTCGGCAGCAGCGGCCACCGAGCTGTCACCTTTTCCCGGCCGGGTAGCCAGAACCCCGCGACAGCCAACGCAAGTTGCTAGTGCGAAGAGTTGTCTAACGCAACAGTTGTCCTCTGCGCGAAACAGTAGGCCGCGAGGGGCCTACAGCGCAAGGGTTTCTTGTTGGGAATCTCGTTAACGAAACGATGAATTGACGGTGAGCAGCCCACTGCGACCGAGGGTTTCGGGGGCGGGCATCATGGGGACAGCGTCACGGCTGGTGGTCCGCCCAGTGCGGGCCACCGAGTCAAGCGCCTTTGCTGGTGGTTTGCGTCTTGGCGGGTCGGCTGTCGTTGCCCAAACGGTCGGCGTTGTACCCCGCCAGTCTTGGCGGCCCCGGACGTTGGGATTCACATGGGCTATACGATTGCGCGACAACGCTTTTAGCTTGCCGATCTGCTGGCCAGGGTCGCCATGGCCAACGCCGATGTTGGGCGCGGGGACGAACCGGGCGGCATCGTCGAGCCGCTCGGCGGTCAGAGATACGGTCGACAAGCGACACGTTGGCAGACATGTCGCTTGGTTCCAGCGAGTACGAGAATGCCTGGCACACAGGCTAATAGGAGCTTATTGGCTATCCGTTACCGGCGCCCAATGGCGCTGCAGACGCGAGGCCTGCGGACTGCGCTGGGGCGCACACGTCGGCGATCCACGTGAGCGCTTGCCTTTGTCCCACCGATTTGCCGTCGACGGCACGGATTCATCAGCTGTCGTCGTCGCCGTCTCCTGGTTCGGAGGAGGGCCCTGAGTCGGCGCCCCAGGTCCCCGGCATCATCGGCATGCGCGGGCCGCCGCCGAAAGCATCGTCGGTCAGCGTTGTCAAGCCCGCCGCCGTAGCGGTCTGCGTAGGTAGGGTTCCGGCAAAACCCAGGGTTCTCGCGCCCCGATCCGAGGCTGCCGGCGCGACCCGTTGCTCGTCATCGGGCTCCAGGTCCATGTACTCGTAACCGCGGCCGACCTGTTTGACCTTCGCCCGGCGGCGCCGCTGCGATCGCGCCGGCTCCTGGGGCGTCGGCGCAACCGCGGGGGCCTCGACACTGTCGGGTTCGGCCGCCTTCTTTCGGGCACCACTGCCCGCCGCCTTCCTGGCAACCGAGTCCAGGCCACCCGCGAGGTAGCCGAAGCTTTCCATGCCCGCACCCATGCCCGCACCGATGCCCGCACCGGTCACCGGCGGTGGTGCGGTAGCCGGCGGCGGTGGCGGCGCCGGCGTGGGGGCCGAAGCGGTCGCCTCCGCGGGGGCCGGTGCCGGGTTCGGGGTGGACGTCGGGATGCTCGGGGCGAGCGCCGCGACTGGCGGCGGTACAGGTGCCGTGACGGACAGCGCGGCTGGGGGCACCGCAACCAGCGCCGCCAAGCCCTTGGCGCCAATCGGCACCAACACGGCGCCGGCAGCCAACGACGCCGCCGGGGCGGTCACCAAGGCCATGACAGCCGGCAGCAGCACAAGCGTCTGCTCGAGCAGGGTCTTAAGCAACGCGATGGTGTCGGTGATGATCGTGCCGATGGCTTCGACGGTGGCGAATAGCAGGGCGAAAGCGATAGTCGCGGGATTGCCCGTGGCGAACGCGGCCGCGAGATCGGCCGCGATGAATGCGAAGGTTTGCGACAGCAAGGCGACGTAGGTACCGATGTCCATCGGGTAGCCGAGGGCAAACGCGATGTTCAGCGGGCTAAGAAAAGTAAGGGGATTCCCGAGGATGAGCAGGTAAGGATCAATTCCGGCGAACATCGTTTGCAGGAAGGGGATGTGGGCCAGCCAGTCGATAGCCGGTTGGATGACGTTGTTGTAGAAGGCGGTGTAACCGATCTCCTGCAACCATTGCAGGATCTGGTTCTGCCAGTCGGGGGGCGACCCGAACAACTCGTCGGAAGCGGCCGCCGGCGCGTTGGCTTTCATGATCTGCGGCGCCGTCGTGGTCCGCGGCGCGGCGGCCACCGCGGCACCGGCAACGCCCTGATAGGCGCTCATCACGGTGGCGGCCTGAATCCACATCCGCACGTAGTCGGCCTCGTTGAGCGCGATCGGGATCGTGTTAATGCCAAAGAAGTTGGTCGCCACCAACACTGCGTGCGCGGCATGATTGGCGGCCAGCTCCGGCAATGTGGGCATGGCAGCCAGTGCAGCGGTCCAGGCGGCGGCCGCGGTTTCCTGTCGGGAGGCCATGGCCGCGCTATCGGCGCTGGCCTGCGTCAACCACGCCAGATACGGCGCATGGGCGGCCACATATACCTCGGCGGCCGGGCCGTCCCAGGCCCCGGCCTGCACCGCCGCCAGCAGCGCCGCGAGTTCCTCGGCGGTCTCAGCGTATTCGGTGCTCAGCGAACTCCAGGCCGCCGCGGCAGCCAGCAACGGGCCCGGGCCCGGGCCGCTGCTCAGCAACGCCGCGTGCACCTCAGGCGGTGAGGCCATCCAGATCGGGGCGGTCATCGGAACCCAAGAACGGGAAGCATCGATGTCGATCAGCTCTCTCGGGGTACACCGCCCCGGGTCGCAGGACGCGATGACGCGAGTCTCCTGGCTCTCGGATCGTCGCTCGCCTCACCTTCCAGCTGGACGCCGTGGCATATGAGGGTGGCTCCCCGATGACAGTGGCGGGACCGCGCCGGATTCACACCGGCTTCCTGCATCGTCATCGCCTTACGGGTGGATATTGTTGCATTCCGCCGGTCCAACCGATAGCTGAGCGACGGGTAACCCGGCCGGCGCCGTCGACGCGCACACGCAGGTGACAACGGAACCATTGCCGGCCAATACTTTTCGTGATCCTGAGAATCTGCTGGAAGTTCTGATGGTGCGGCGGGTAGCGTCGGCCCGGTGGCGCACCTGCTCGGAGCTGAGGCCGTACACCTGGAATATCCGACCCAGGTGGTATTCGAGTCGGTCACGCTCGGGGTGAACGACGGCGCGCGGATCGGCATCGTCGGACGCAACGGCGACGGCAAGTCGAGCCTGCTGGGCCTGCTCACCGGTGAGCTGCGGCCGGACTGCGGCCGCGTCACCCGACGCACCGGCGTACGGGTGAGCGCGCTGAGCCAGGCCGACACCCTCGACCCGGACCGCACGGTCGGCTGGACGCTCGTCGGCGACCAACCCGAACACCGGTGGGCGGGCAACCCGCGCATCCGCGACGTCGTCGGCGGGCTAGTGTCCGATATCGCCTGGGACACAATGGTTTCCACGCTCAGCGGTGGCCAACGCCGACGGGTGCAGCTGGCCAGGCTGCTGGTGGCCGAATGGGACGTGATCGCGCTCGACGAGCCCACCAACCACCTCGACATCGAAGGCATCACCTGGCTCGCCGGCCACCTGCGGCAACGCTGGCCGCGCGCTAGCGGCGGGCTGCTGCTGGTGACACACGACCGCTGGTTCCTCGACGAGGTCGCCACCACGATGTGGGAGGTGCACGACGGGATCATCGAGCCGTTCGAGGGCGGGTACGCCGCGTACGTGTTGCAGCGCGTCGAACGGGACCGGCTGTCCGCCGTGACCGAGGCCAAGCGGCAGAACCTGATGCGCAAGGAGCTGGCCTGGCTGCGTCGCGGGGCACCCGCGCGAACGTCCAAGCCCAAGTTTCGCATCGAGGCCGCCAACCAGCTGATCGCCGACGTGCCGCCGCTGCGCAACAGCGTCGAGTTGGCCAAGCTGGCGACCGCGCGGCTCGGCAAGGACGTCATCGATCTACTCGACGTCTCGGTCTCGTTTAACGGCCGCCCGGTGCTGCGCGACATCGAATGGCGGATCGGCCCGGGCGAACGCACCGGCATCGTCGGGGCCAACGGTGCCGGGAAATCCACCCTGCTGGGATTGATCGCCGGCACCGTCCAGCCCGATACCGGGCGGGTCAAGCGCGGCAAGACCGTCAGGCTGGCGGTGCTCGACCAGCAGGGCGACGAACTCGCAGCGCTCGCGGGCGACCGGATCGCCGACGTGCTGGGCCGGCTGCGCGGCGGCTACGAGGTCGAGGGCCGTGAGGTCACCCCCGCCCAACTGTTGGAGCGACTCGGTTTCGCGCGCGGCCAGCTGTCCGCGCGGGTCGGCGAGCTTTCGGGCGGTCAGCGGCGGCGCCTGCAGCTGATGCTCACGCTGTTGAGCGAGCCGAACGTGCTGCTCCTCGACGAGCCCACCAACGACGTGGACACCGACATGCTGGCCGCCACCGAGGACCTGCTCGACTCCTGGGCCGGCACCCTGATCGTCGTCTCGCATGATCGGTACCTGCTGGAACGGGTCACCGATCAGCAGTACGCGATTCTGGATGGCCGGTTGCGACACCTGCCCGGCGGCATCGACGAATGCCTGCGGCTGGCTGCCCGTCCCAGGCCGGCGGCCGTCGAGGCGCCGCCCGCCAAGCCGAAGGCGATGTCCGGCGCGCGGCGGCGTGCCGCCGAGAAGGAACTGGCCACGATCGACCGCCAGCTCGCCCGCCTGGCCGAGCGGATCGCGGCCAAACACACCGAACTCGCCGAGCACGATCAGTCCGACCACGTCGGCATCACGCGCCTGACGGCGGAGCTGCGCGCCCTCGAGGACGAGGTCGTCGCGACGGAGGGACGCTGGCTGGAGTTGTCGGAGGTGCTCGAATGAGTGCCTACCGCACGGTGCCCTACTGGCCGGGGGAGGCGCTCCTCGCGTTGTACCGGCGGCGCGGCCCGGTGATCAACTCCGGGGTCGGCAGGCATGGCTACACCTATCTGCTGGGGGCGGAGGCGAACAGGTTCGTGTTCGCCAATGCCGAGGCGTTCAGCTGGCGGGAGACCTTTGAGAGCCTGGTTCCCGTCGACGGCCCGACCGCGCTGATCGTCAGCGACGGGGACGACCACCGGCGCCGTCGCAGCGTCGTGGCACCCGGGCTGCGGCACCGGCAGATCCAGGACTACGTGCAGACCATGGTGACCAATATCGACGCGGTGATCGACGGCTGGCGGCCCGGCCAGCGGCTGGACATCTACCAGCAGTTCCGCTCGGCGGTCCGGCGCGCCACCGCCGAGTCGCTGTTCGGCCAGCGCCTGGCCATCCACTCGGACTTCCTCGGCGAACAACTGCAACCCCTGCTGGACCTGACCCACCGTCCGCCGCAGGTGATGCGGCTGCAGCGACGACTCAACTCCCCCGGCTGGCGGCGGGCCATGGCAGCGCGGACACGCATCGACGGCCTCGTCGACGCCGCCATAGCCGACGCTCGCAACGATCCCCGGCCCGACGACCATATGCTGGCCATGTTGATCAACGGGCGCTCCGAAGAGGGTCAGACGCTGAGCGACAACGAGATTCGCGATGCGATCGTCTCGCTCGTCACCGCCGGCTACGAGACCACCAGCGGCGCGCTGGCTTGGGCGACCTACACGCTGCTGACGCTGCCCGGCGCCTGGGACACCGTCGCCGACGAGGTGGACCGCGTGCTCGGTGGCCGGCCGCCGGCCACCCCTGACCTCGACGCGCTCGCCTACCTCAACGGCGTTGTCCACGAGACGCTTCGGCTGTACTCGCCCGGAGTCATCTCGGCCCGCCGGGTGATGCGCGACCTCACGTTCGACGGTCACCGCATCCGGGCGGGACGGTTGCTGGTCTTCAGCGCGTACGTCACCCACCGGCTCGCCGAATTATGGCCCGAGCCAAGGGAATTCCGTCCGCAGCGCTGGGACCCCAACTTACCGGGCTACCGCAAACCGGCACCACACGAGTTCATCCCGTTCAGCGGGGGGCTGCACCGGTGCATCGGGGCAGTGCTGGCCACCACCGAGATGACCGTGATGCTGGCCCGGCTGGTCGCCAGGACCACGCTTCGGTTGCCGGCTCAGCGCATTCGGGCGGCCAATTTTGCGGCGCTGTGCCCCCGGCCGGGGCTGACCGTCGAGGTCACGCGATCAGTGCCAGCGCAGTAAGACGAGTTCAGAGCAGAATCCCGGACCCATCGCCAGCATCAGCCCCGGGCTTCCGCTGGGCGGCTTCTTGGCGATCGTGTCACGCAAGATGTGCAACACCGAGGCCGACGACAGGTTGGCGACCTCACCGAGCGAGCGCCAGGTCAGCTCGAGCGCCTGCGGGGGCAACGCGAGGCTCCTGGCAATCGCGTCGATGACCTTGGGACCACCGGGATGGCTCACCCAGGCGCCGATGTCGTCCGTGCTTAGCTGGTGCATGGCGAGGAACGCAGTGACGTCGTCGGCAAGGTACCGGTCGATAAGGGTGGTGAGGTCCGGCGAAAGCCGCAACTGCAGGCCGTGGGAACCGACGTCCCAGCCCATGATGTGCAACGAGTCGGGGTACAAGCTGCTGCGCGAATCGACAATGTCGGGCCCGCTCGCGCCGATTCGCTCGGCACGACGGTCGCCGACGGCGACCACTGCGGCCGCGCCGTCGCCGAACAGCGCGGTCCCGACCAGGCCCGACACCGTCGGTTTGACCGCGGGGTAGGTAAGCGAGCAGAGCTCGACCGACACCAGGACCGCGACGTCGTCGGCCGCGCCACGCAGGTAGTCGTGCAGCCGGCCCACGCCCGCTGCCCCGGCCACGCAGCCCAGACCGAACAGCGGCATCCTGCGCACGTCGGGGCGCAGGCCAATCCGCCCGGCGATCCGCGCATCCAGCGACGGGACCGCGACACCCGTGACGGTCGTGGTGGCGATCATGTCGATGTCCCGGGGTGCCAGGCCCGCCTCATCGAGCGCGCCCATCAGGGCTTCGATGCCGAGTTCGACGGCCTTTTCGATGAAGATCTCGTTCGCTTCCCCGAAGTCGATCAGCGATGGATACCGTTCCAATGGCAGCACCAGGTGGCGGCTGTTGACCCTCGCGGCGGCATGCAGGCGCCGAACGATCTCCTCGTGCTCCTTCAGACCGGGGAATTCGACGAACGAGTCGGTGATCTCACGCTGGCCGTAGCGGTGCGGCGGCAATGCCCCGAATACAGCTGCGATGACGCTCATGGCCCTGCTTTCTAGGTATTAAACGCGCGTCTAATATAGGTCGGCTAACCAACACTTCTCAGGCTTGAGAGTTTATGGGTGTTTGCGCGTTCTTGCAAAGCCGGTCATAGTCAACGTCTGTCACATTTCGTCATTCAATGACGTCGTCGTCGTCCGCCGGGCGGAGCGCCATCGCAATTAACGCCTGGGGGCTTAACGAGTCGATGACGTCGTCGCTGACAGCCCCTTCTAACAGGGGTTTTTCCGACGCGCCGGCCAGCAGCAATAATTTGTCCAGCAGTCCGGTTCGCCGGAGCTCGTGAATAGGGATCCGCATTAGCAAAGACCGAATCTTCTCCTCGGCCAATTCGTCATGACGACTGCCCGACAGTTGTTGGCCGAGGTAATGTGCCAGCGCTGTCGGCGTGGGATGGTCGAAGATCAGGGTGCGCGGCAGCACTAATCCGGCCGGGCCCATTACCGCTTTGAGTCGATTGCGGAGTTCGACCCCGGCCATTGAGTCGAATCCGAGGTCTTGAAAGGCGCGGCCGGCATCGATGTCAACGGGGCTCGGGTGACCCAGCACGACCGCCGCATGCGTGCGCACCAACTCCACCAGCTGGCGGTGCCGCTCCGTGGGGGGGAGGCCGCGTAACCGTTCCGCCACATTGGGCATGGGACGCTCGACCGGCGCATCCCCGGCGCCGCCCAGCCAATATCGCCGTCGCTGGAACGCATACGTCGGCAACTCCACCCGCCGGGCCGCCACGCCGTTGAAGACCGGACCCCAATCGACGCCCACACCCGCGGTGAACAATCGTCCCAGCGCGGTGACGGCCGACGCCACTTCCGGGCGATCCTTGGCCATGGCGACCACCGTCGGGTCCGCCTCACCGGCAGACTTTTCCGACAGCGAGTCCGCCACCGCGGCCATCACCGCGCCACCGGGACCCACCTCGATAAACACCCCGGCCCCTAGCGCCTCGACGGCACGGACACCGTCGGCAAAGCGCACTGGTTGACGCACATGATCGGCCCAATACTGCGCGGACCCGTATCCGGGTCCGGCCAACTGCCCAGTCATGTTGGACACCAGGCCAATTCGCGGCTCCGCCGGGACGAGCTCGGCCAGCGCATCGCGAAACTGCTCGACCATGGGCTCCATCAAGGTCGAATGGAACGCGTGCGAGACGGCCAACCGATGCACGCGACGGCCCCGCTGCGCCAGCCGATCCGCCACCGCCATCACCGCGGGGGCGGAACCCGAAATCACCACCGCGTTCGGGCCATTAATGGCCGCGATGCTCACTCCATCGATGAGCAGCGGCGTCACCTCGTCTTCGCCGGCGGCCACCGCAACCATCACCCCGCCGGCCGGAAGCGCCGCCATCAATTGGCCCCGCGCCGCGACTACCTTGGCCGCGTCGGCCACGGACAGCACCCCGGCCAGACACGCGGCACTGATCTCCCCGACCGAATGGCCCATCACGAAATCGGGTACCACAGCGCAGCTTTGGAGCAACGCGGCCAACGCCAGCTCCACGGCCAACAACGCCGGCTGGGCAAACTCGGTACTTTCCAGCAGCTTTCCGTCCGCGCCCCACATCACCTGTCGCAACGGCAACCGCAGGTACCGATCCAACGCGGCCACCACCTCGTCGAACGCCTCGGCGAAGGGCGGAAAGCGCTCGTGCAACTGCCGGCCCATTCCCAGCCATTGCGAGCCCTGCCCGGGGAAGGCGAACACCGTCTTGCCCTGTGACCGCACGCGACCGACCACGGCGCCCTGCTCGCCAGCGGCCAGCGCCGCCAGCCCCGTGGTCAGCGACTCACGGTCCGCGCCCACCAGCACCGCCCGGTGCTCGAACGCCGAGCGCGTCGACGCCAACGACCATCCCACGTCGGCCACGCGCAGCCTGTTATCGGTGGCGATGTGCGCCAACAACCGCCGGGCCTGGTCCGCCAGCGCCTCGGCGGAACGGCCGGACAGCACCCACGGAACGACCGCGTTATCGTGATCGGCCGCACCGATTTCCGCCGCCGCGAGCAGCGTCGGAGCCTGTTCCAGGATCACGTGCGCGTTCGTCCCGCCCATCCCGAATGACGACACGCCCGCCCGCCGCGGATTGTCCCCCATCGGCCAGGGGGTCAGCGCGGTGTTGACCCGGAGCCCCAGCCTTTCCAGATCGATCACCGGACTGGAGTAGTTGAGACTTGGTGGTATCGAAGCGTTTTCGATCGCCAACACGGCTTTGAGCAGACCCGCAATCCCCGAGGCGGCCCCGGCGTGGCCAATGTTGGTCTTCACCGACCCCACCATCAGCGGACGATCGTGCCGTTGGACGAATACCTCCCCCAGCGCGCTCGCCTCGACAGGGTCGCCGACCTCGGTGCCGGTTCCATGCGCCTCGACGAAATCGATCTGCCCGATGTCGAGCCCGGCGTTAGATAGTGCTCGCCGAATGACGTCGGCCTCCCCGGCGGCCGACGGCACGGTCAGCCCGGCGGCGGCGTCTCCCGCGTTGCCGACGGCGCTGCCGCGAATGATGGCGCGGATTCGGTCGCCGTCGTCGAGGGCCGCACGTAACGGCTTGAGCAGCACGAGTCCACCGCCTTCGCCGCGCACGTAGCCGTCGGCACGTCGGTCGAACGCGCAGGTGTGGCCCGAGGAGGACAGGGCACCGAATTCCGCTTCGAGCGTTGTGGTTTCGGCTGCCAGGTTGAGATGGACGCCGCCGGCTATCGCCATCGGCGATTCACCGGTGCGGAGGCTTTCACAGGCCAGGTGAACGGCGACCAGCGAAGACGATTGCCCGGAATCCACGGTGACGCTTGGGCCATGCATCCCGAAGGCATACGAGAGCCGGTTGGCGATCATTCCCCGGCTGACGCCGGCAAACGAGTGATGGTCGATATCGTTCCCGTCGAGCGTCAGAAACGCGTAGTCGTCGTTCATCGCTCCCAGGTAAACCGCGACCCGTTCTCCGCGTACGGCTGCCGGAACGACATGCGCGTCTTCCAGCAGTTCCCATGTCAGTTCGAGGGCCAGACGCTGGCGGGGATCCATCGCGGACGCCTCGCGCGGCGAGAGATTGAAGAAGCTGGCGTCGAAGTCGGCGACGTCGTCGATGGATCCGGTCACCTCGCGCCCGTCACGAACCAGCTGCCAGAATTCGCGGGGATTGACGGCAGCCGGGAACCTGCACGCGAGTCCGATGACCGCGATGTCCGTCGGTTGCATGCCGCCCTCCGCTAGCGCTCGCTCGTTACGTTCCGAGTTCTTCGTCGAGGATGGCGAAGAGCTGGCTTTCGGTGGCGGTGGTGATGTCGTCGTCGTCGGGCTCCTCGGGGTCGAGGTGGGCGCGCAACGTGCTCAGGAGGGTTTGGATGCGAGTGGTGAGGTGTGGTTTGTCCTCGGGTTTCCAACCGGTGTGGTTGAGCAGTGTTTGCAGTTCGCGGGTGATCTCGTTGAGGCGCGCCAGCGGGTTGGGTTGGTCGGCGCCGCTGGTGGTTTCCGCCAGCTGATCGTCGAGGTGTTGGGCGAGCGCGGTGGGGGTTGGGTAGTCGAAGATGAGGGTGGGCGAAAGGGTGAGTCCGGTGGCGGTTTTGAGTCGGTTGCGCAGTTCCACGGCGGTCAGTGAGTCGAAACCGAGGTCTTGAAAGACGCTGCCGGCGTTGATGTCCGCGGCGTTGGTGCGGCCCAAGACGGTGGCGGCGTTGCTGCGGACCAGGTCCACAAGTTCGCTGTGCCGATGCTCGGCGGACAGGCCGTGCAGCCGGGTGACGAGGCCTGTCATCGAGGCCGCGGTGTCGTCGTAGACGACACGTCGGGTGGGGCGCGCGACCAGCCGACTCAGCAGGGGCAGCGCGGCGCCGTGCTCGGACAGCGCGGCTGGGTCGAGGCGGGTAGCCACGAGCGTGGGGCGTTGGGTCAGCATCGCCTCGTCGAGCAGGTGCAGGGCGTGGGGGGTGGACAGCGGTGTGAGTCCGAGGCGCCTCATGCGGGCTTTGTCGTGATCGGCCAGGTGTTGGGTCATGGCACTGGTTTGTTCCCAGAGGCCCCAGGCCACCGACAACCCGGGTAGGCCCCGGGCGCGGCGGTGGGCGGCCAGCCCGTCGAGAAAACTGTTGGCCGCCGCGTAATTACCCTGCCCGGAGCACCCACGATCCCGGCCATCGAGGAAAACAGCACAAACGCCGACAAATCCATGTGTTCGGTAAGCTCATGCAAATTCCAGGCCCCATCAACCTTGGCCCGCAACACCGCATCCACCCGCGCCGGTGTCAACGACGCGATCAGCCCATCATCGAGCACCCCCGCGGCATGAAACACCCCCTTAAGCGGATAGCGCGGATCCAGCCCGGCCAACAACGCCGCCACCGCATCCCGATCGGCCACATCACAAGCCAGCACCGACACCCGCGCCCCCGCGCCCTCGAGCCGACCCACCAACTCATCGACTCCCGGGGCATCGGCACCGCTGCGGCTGACCAACACCACATGGGCCACCCCGTAACGGGCCACCACATGCTCGGCCACCGCCGCCCCGGCCATCCCGGTACCCCCCGTGATCAGCGCCGTGGACCCCGCCAACCCCCCACCCGCCACGGTCAACACCACCTTGCCGACATGACGGGCCTGACTGACAAACCGATACGCCGCCGCAGCACACCGCACATCAAAAGCCTTGACCGGCAACGGCTCCAACACCCCAGCAGCAAACAACCCCAACAACTGGGCCAGCATCACCGCGATCCGATCCGCACCGGCCTGCATCAAATCAAACGCCCGATACACAACACCGGGATGGTTAGCGGCAACCACCCGCGGATCACGCACATCGGTCTTACCCATCTCAATAAAACACCCACCACCGACCAACAACCGCAACGACGCATCCACAAACTCACCGGCCAGCGAGTTGAGCACCACATCAACCCCCGCCCCCTCGGTGACCGCCAAAAACTTCCGCTCAAACTCCACACTCCGCGAATCCCCGATATGCTCATCATCAAACCCCATCGCCCGCAACACATCCCACTTACCACGACTAGCCGTGACGAAAACCTCCACACCCCAATGCCGCGCCAGCTGCACCGCCGCCATCCCCACCCCACCGGCAGCCGCATGCACCAACACCTTCTGACCCGCCCGCACCCCGGCCAACACCGACAAGCCATACCACGCGGTCAAAACACCACCGGCACCCTGCCGCCCGCACCAACGACCAACCCACCGGCACCGCGGTCACCAACCGCGCATCCACCACCGCCTCAGAACCCACCACCCCAACAACCCCATCACCGCATCACCAACCGCCAACCCCGCCACCCCCGGACCAACCTCAACCACCACCCCCGCACCCTCAACACCGATCTGTCCACCACCGGGATACATCCCCAACGCCACCAACACATCCCGGAAATTCACCCCCACCGCGGCCACCGCCACCCGCACCTGCCCGGCACCCAGCTCCACTCGTGGACACGACCGCACCACCAGATCCTCCAACGTCCCCCCACCACCAGCGCTGACCCGCCACCCCCCCGCCGGCAACTCCAACACCGCCCCTGCCCCCACTGGAACCAACCGAGCTGCATGCGCCACACCTGAACGCACCACCACCTGCGGCTCACCACAACCAATAACCTCCGCCACATCCAACGACCCATCCGAATCCGACCTGACACTCTGCGCCGAACGCACCAACCCCCACACCGCCGCACCAGCCAAATCCGTCACATCCTCACCGGCCAAACCCACCGCACCACGCGTGCACACCACCAACACCCCCGACCCCCCACCGGCCAACCACGACTGCACCACCCCCAACACCTCATGCACCGCCGCATACACCGACCCACCACCACCACACCATCACCACCAACACCGTTGGACCCCAACGACACCGGCGACCACACCACCTCCAACAACCCCCCCCCCACGCGGCACCACAGCCGACAACACCCCCGCCGACACCGGACGAACCACCAACTCCCGCACCGACAACACCGGCAACCCCACCCCATCGGCCAACTCCACCGACACCGCCCCCAACCCCACCGGCACTAACCGCACCCGCACCTCGACGCCCCCACCGCATGCAAACACACCCCGCCACGAAAACGGCAACACCGTCGCACCCCCCTCGCCGGCCACCCCCAACGCATGCAACGCCGCATCCAACACCACCGGATGAATCCCAAACCCACCCCCGACCACCGCAACCTCCGGAACAGCCACCTCAGCGAACACCTCCTCACCCCGCCGCCACATCGCCCGCAAACCCCGAAACGCCGGACCATACTCATACCCCCGCCCAGCCAACCGCTCATACGCACCGGCCACATCCACCGCCACCGCCCCCACCGGCGGCCACACCGACAAATCCGCCCCCGGCCCCACCGAACCCGCGCTCAACACACCCTGCGCATGCAACACCCACACCGAATCAGATTGCCCACCACACGAATACACCGACACATCACGACAACCCGAATCACCCACAACACCCACCACCACCTGCACCCGAACCCCGCCAACCTCCGGCAACACCAACGGAGCCACCAACGTCAACTCCTCCACCACACCACAACCAACCTCATCACCAGCCCGCAACACCAACTCCACAAACCCCGCCCCCGCAAACAACACCACCCCACCCACAACATGATCGACCAACCACGGCTGCCCAACCCCCGACAACCAACCCGTCAACACCACCCCACCCGAATCCGGCCGCTCCACCACCGCACCCAACACCGGATGACCAACCCCCACCAACCCCACACCCCCCACATCCACCAACCCCACCGACCCACAAGACAACCAAAACCGCCGCCGATCAAACGCATACGTCGGCAACTCCACACGACGCCCGGCGCCAAAAACCGCCCGCCAATCCACACCCACCCCGGCGGTGAACAAATGCCCCAGCCCGGCCAGCAGCGACTCGGCTTCGGGGCGGTCCTTGGCCAGCGTGACCACCGACACCGCCTGCTCAGCGGTCAACGACTGTTCCACCGCGGCGCTGAGGCCGCCACCAGGACCCACCTCCACAAAAACCCCGGCCCCCAACGACTCTGCGGCCCGCACCCCGTCGGCGAATCGCACCGGCTGCCGCACGTGCTCGACCCAATACTGCGCCGACCCGTATCCGGGTCCGGCCAACTGCCCAGTCAGGTTGGACACCAACGCAATCCGTGGTTCTGCGGCCGAAACCCCGGCGAGCAGCCGCGAGAACTCCACGAGCATCGGGTCCATCAGCGCCGAATGAAACGCGTGCGACACCGGCAACCGATGCACCCGCCGACCCTGCTGCGCCAAGCGATCCGCCACCGCGGCCACCGGCGCGTCGGCACCCGAAATCACCACCGCGTTGGGGCCATTGACGGCCGCGATGCTCACTCCTTCGGTAACCAACGGCGCCACCTCGTCTTCGCGGGCGGCCACCGCCACCATCACCCCACCGGCGGGCAACCCCGCCATCAACCTGGCCCGCCCGGCCACCACGTTGGCCGCATCCGGCAGCGACAACACGCCCGCCACATAGGCGGCGGTGATCTCGCCCACTGAATGGCCCGTCACGACGTCCGGCAACACGCCCCAGTGCCGCAGCGACGCCGCCAACGCCACCTCGACGGCAAACAAGGCCGGCTGCGCGAACTCCGTGCTTTGCAGCAGCGCGGCATCGCCACCCCACATCACCTGCCGCAGCGGCAACCGCAGATGCGGGTCCAACGCCGTCACCGCCTCGTCAAAAGCCTTGGCGAACACCGGGAATTGCTCGCACAGCTGTCGGCCCATGCCTAGCCGCTGCGCGCCCTGGCCGGGAAAGACAAACGCGGTCTTGCCCACCGATCGGGCGCGCCCCACCACCACACCGGGATCCGGATCACCGGCGGCTAGCCCGAGCAACCCCGCCAGGAGATGGTCGCGGTCCCTGCCGACCACGACTGCCCGATGGTCGAACACGGACCGCGTCGTCACCAACGACCAACCCACATCGGCCAGGCTCAGGCTCGCATCGCCGGCCACATGGGCTGCCAGCCGCTTGGCCTGATTGGCTAGCGCCCGCTCCGAACGAGCGGACAACACCCACGCTGTCACCAAGTCATTGCGCTCGGGCGCAACGCTTTCCGGGCTTTCAGGCTCGGGCGGCCGTATCGGTGCCTGTTCCAGGATCACGTGCGCATTGGTGCCGCTGATCCCGAACGACGACACCCCCGCCCGCCGCGGACCATCTCCTGCCGGCCACGGCCGCGCCTCGGTCAACAACGACACCGCCCCCGCCGACCAATCCACATGCGGCGTCGGCACATCCACATGCAACGTCTTGGGCATCACCCCATGGCGCATCGCCTGCACCATCTTGATCACCCCGGCCACCCCCGCCGCCGCCGACGTGTGACCGATGTTGGATTTGACCGACCCCAACCACAGCGGCCGATCCGCCAGCCGATCCCGCCCATACGTCGCCAACAGCGCCTGCGCCTCAATCGGATCCCCGAGCACGGTCCCGGTCCCGTGACCCTCCACCACGTCCACATCGGCCGCGGTCAGCCCCGCGCTGGCCAACGCCGCCCGGATGACCCGCTGCTGGGACGGCCCATTCGGTGCCGTCAGCCCGTTGGAGGCGCCATCCTGATTCACCGCGGACCCCCGCACGAGCGCCAACACCGGATGCCCCAACCGCCGCGCATCGGCCAACCGCTCCACAGCCAAGACCCCCGCCCCCTCCGACCATGCGGTGCCATCGGCGGCGCCCGCGTACACCTTGCACCGACCGTCGGCGGCCAGCGCCCGCTGCCGGCTGAACTCCACGAACGCAGCGGGCGTGGCCATCACCGTCACCCCACCGACCAGCGCCAGATCACACTCCCCCGACCGCAGCGACTGCGCCGCCAGATGCAACGCCACCAACGACGACGAACACGCCGTATCCACCGACACCGCAGGGCCTTCCAACCCCAGCACGTAGGCCACCCGCCCCGAGACCACACTCAACGTCGAACCGGTGAGCCCATAACCCTCCAGTTCACCCTGCACTTCGCCTCCGTAGCCGGCGTGGATCACGCCCGCGAACACCCCCGTCGGCGAACCCCGCAATCCCAGCGGGTCAATCCCGGCGCGCTCCAAGGCTTCCCACGACAACTCCAGCATTAGCCGCTGCTGAGGATCCATCGCCAGCGCCTCGCTGGGGCCGATACCAAAGAACCCGGCATCGAAATCTCCCGGATTCCTTAAGAACGAACCCTGGCGTACGTACATTTTTCCCGGGACGTCGGGGTCCGGGTCGTAGAGACCTACTGTGTCCCAGCCCCGGTCCGCGGGAAAGTCTGACACCGCGTCGCGGCCCTCAACCACCATCTCCCACAAGGCCTCTGGGGAGTCCACACCACCCGGATAACGGCACGCCATCCCCAACACCGCCACCGGCTCCGACAGCTTGCCCTCCAATTCCGAGAGACGCCGCCGAGTGCGCCGCAGATCCGCGGTGAGGCGCTTCAGGTAATCAACATGTTTGGCGGTGCCCGACACTGGCGCTCCTTGTCGTGAGGGTCCTACGTTCCGAGTTCTTCGTCGAGGATGGCGAAGAGCTGGCTTTCGGTGGCGGTGGTGATGTCCTCGTCGTCGGGCTCCTCGGGGTCGAGGTGGGCGCGCAACGTGCTCAGGAGGGTTTGGATGCGAGTGGTGAGGTGTGGTTTGTCCTCGGGTTTCCAACCGGTGTGGTTGAGCAGTGTTTGCAGTTCGCGGGTGATCTCGTTGAGGCGCGCCAGCGGGTTGGGTTGGTCGGCGCCGCTGGTGGTTTCCGCCAGCTGATCGTCGAGGTGTTGGGCGAGCGCGGTGGGGGTTGGGTAGTCGAAGATGAGGGTGGGCGAAAGGGTGAGTCCGGTGGCGGTTTTGAGTCGGTTGCGCAGTTCCACGGCGGTCAGTGAGTCGAAACCGAGGTCTTGAAAGACGCTGCCGGCGTTGATGTCCGCGGCGTTGGTGCGGCCCAAGACGGTGGCGGCGTTGCTGCGGACCAGGTCCACAAGTTCGCTGTGCCGATGCTCGGCGGACAGGCCGTGCAGCCGGGTGACGAGGCCTGTCATCGAGGCCGCGGTGTCGTCGTAGACGACACGTCGGGTGGGGCGCGCGACCAGCCGACTCAGCAGGGGGGGCAGCGCGGCGCCGTGCTCGGACAGCGCGGCTGGGTCGAGGCGGGTAGCCACGAGCGTGGGGCGTTGGGTCAGCATCGCCTCGTCGAGCAGGTGCAGGGCGTGGGGGGTGGACAGCGGTGTGAGTCCGAGGCGCCTCATGCGGGCTTTGTCGTGATCGGCCAGGTGTTGGGTCATGGCACTGGTTTGTTCCCAGAGGCCCCAGGCCACCGACAACCCGGGTAGGCCCCGGGCGCGGCGGTGGGCGGCCAGCCCGTCGAGAAAACTGTTGGCCGCCGCGTAATTACCCTGCCCCGGAGCACCCACGATCCCGGCCATCGAGGAAAACAGCACAAACGCCGACAAATCCATGTGTTCGGTAAGCTCATGCAAATTCCAGGCCCCATCAACCTTGGCCCGCAACACCGCATCCACCCGCGCCGGTGTCAACGACGCGATCAGCCCATCATCGAGCACCCCCGCGGCATGAAACACCCCCTTAAGCGGATAGCGCGGATCCAGCCCGGCCAACAACGCCGCCACCGCATCCCGATCGGCCACATCACAAGCCAGCACCGACACCCGCGCCCCGCGCCCTCGAGCCGACCCACCAACTCATCGACTCCCGGGGCATCGGCACCGCTGCGGCTGACCAACACCACATGGGCCACCCCGTAACGGGCCACCACATGCTCGGCCACCGCCGCCCCGGCCATCCCGGTACCCCCGTGATCAGCGCCGTGGACCCGCCAACCCCCACCCGCCACGGTCAACACCACCTTGCCGACATGACGGGCCTGACTGACAAACCGATACGCCGCCGCAGCACACCGCACATCAAAAGCCTTGACCGGCAACGGCTCCAACACCCCAGCAGCAAACAACCCCAACAACTGGGCCAGCATCACCGCGATCCGATCCGCACCGGCCTGCATCAAATCAAACGCCCGATACACAACACCGGGATGGTTAGCGGCAACCACCCGCGGATCACGCACATCGGTCTTACCCATCTCAATAAAACACCCACCACCGACCAACAACCGCAACGACGCATCCACAAACTCACCGGCCAGCGAGTTGAGCACCACATCAACCCCGCCCTCGGTGACCGCCAAAAACTTCCGCTCAAACTCCACACTCCGCGAATCCCCGATATGCTCATCATCAAACCCCATCGCCCGCAACACATCCCACTTACCACGACTAGCCGTGACGAAAACCTCCACACCCCAATGCCGCGCCAGCTGCACCGCCGCCATCCCCACCCCACCGGCAGCCGCATGCACCAACACCTTCTGACCCGCCCGCACCCCGGCCAACACCGACAAGCCATACCACGCGGTCAAAAACACCACCGGCACCCCCGCCGCCCGCACCAACGACCAACCCACCGGCACCGCGGTCACCAACCGCGCATCCACCACCGCCTCAGAACCCACCACCCCCAACAACCCCATCACCGCATCACCAACCGCCAACCCCGCCACCCCCGGACCAACCTCAACCACCACCCCCGCACCCTCAACACCGATCTGTCCACCACCGGGATACATCCCCAACGCCACCAACACATCCCGGAAATTCACCCCCACCGCGGCCACCGCCACCCGCACCTGCCCGGCACCCAGCTCCACTCGTGGACACGACCGCACCACCAGATCCTCCAACGTCCCCCACCACCAGCGCTGACCCGCCACCCCGCCGGCAACTCCAACACCGCCCCCGCCCCCACCGGAACCAACCGAGCCGCATGCGCCACACCCGAACGCACCACCACCTGCGGCTCACCACAACCAATAACCTCCGCCACATCCAACGACCCATCCGAATCCACCAACACCACCCGACCCGGACACTCCGCCTGCGCCGAACGCACCAACCCCCACACCGCCGCACCAGCCAAATCCGTCACATCCTCACCGGCCAAACCCACCGCACCACGCGTGCACACCACCAACACCCCCGACCCCCCACCGGCCAACCACGACTGCACCACCCCCAACACCTCATGCACCGCCGCATACACCGACCCACCCGGCTCGCACACCACCACACCATCACCACCAACACCGTTGGACCCCAACGACACCGGCGACCACACCACCTCCAACAACCCCCCACCCCCACGCGGCACCACAGCCGACAACACCCCCGCCGACACCGGACGAACCACCAACTCCCGCACCGACAACACCGGCAACCCCACCCCATCGGCCAACTCCACCGACACCGCCCCCAACCCCACCGGCACTAACCGCACCCGCACCCTCGACGCCCCCACCGCATGCAAACACACCCCCCGCCACGAAAACGGCAACACCGTCGCACCCCCCTCGCCGGCCACCCCCAACGCATGCAACGCCGCATCCAACACCACCGGATGAATCCCAAACCCACCCCCGACCACCGCAACCTCCGGAACAGCCACCTCAGCGAACACCTCCTCACCCCGCCGCCACATCGCCCGCAAACCCCGAAACGCCGGACCATACTCATACCCCCGCCCAGCCAACCGCTCATACGCACCGGCCACATCCACCGCCACCGCCCCACCGGCGGCCACCGACAAATCCGCCCCGGCCCCACCGAACCCGCGCTCAACACACCCTGCGCATGCAACACCCACACCGAATCAGATTGCCCACCACACGAATACACCGACACATCACGACAACCCGAATCACCCACAACACCCACCACCACCTGCACCTGAACCCGCCAACCTCCGGCAACACCAACGGAGCCACCAACGTCAACTCCTCCACCACACCACAACCAACCTCATCACCAGCCCGCAACACCAACTCCACAAACCCCGCCCCCGCAAACAACACCACCCCACCCACAACATGATCGACCAACCACGGCTGCCCAACCCCCGACAACCAACCCGTCAACACCACCCCACCCGAATCCGGCCGCTCCACCACCGCACCCAACACCGGATGACCAACCCCACCAACCCCACACCCCCCACATCCACCAACCCCACCGACCCACAAGACAACCAAAACCGCCGCCGATCAAACGCATACGTCGGCAACTCCACACGACGCCCGGCGCCAAAAACCGCCCGCCAATCCACACCCACCCCGGCGACGTGGGCCTGGCCGACGGACAGCCAAAGCCGGTCAAGCCCACCGTCGTCGCGCCTCAACGATGGAATGATGATGGCGTCAGGGGAATTCGGACCCGCCGACGTCGCGCAGGTTTCCTCGATGCTGGCGATCAACACCGGATGCGGGCTGGATTCGATGAAGACCTGATACCCGCCGTCGCGTGCGCTGCGTACGGCCCGCGCGAACTCGACCGTTCGCCGGATGCTCTGGAACCAGTAGTCGGCGTTCAACGCGCCGGTGTCCATCCGCTCGCCCGTTACCGTCGAAAAGAATTCCACCGGGCACGAGTGGGGTTCGATACCGGTCAGCGCCTGGATGAGGGGCGCGCGGATCGCGTCGACGTGTGCCGAGTGGGAGGCATAGTCGACGTCGATCCTGCGGGCACGCAGGTTGTCGGCGTCACAACGCCGCACCAGCTCCTCGAGGGCGTCTACCGCGCCGGAGACGACCACCGCTGAAACACCGTTTACCGCAGCGATATTCAGCTGATCTCCCCACGGCGCCAACAGCTCTTCCGCTCGTGGTAGCCCACACGCCAGCGAGACCATGCCCCCGGCACCCGAGAGCTTCAGCAGCAGCCGGCTGCGCAGCGCCACTACCCGCGCGGCGTCTTCCAGCGACAGCGCGCCCGCCACATACGCCGCCGCAATCTCGCCCTGCGAATGGCCGATCACCGCGTCTGGGACGACGCCCAGTGAGCGCCAGAATTCGGCAAGCGACACCATCACCGCCCACAGAACCGGCTGCACCACATCGACCCGGTCGAGCCCCGGGGCACCCGCCACTCCACGAATCACATCGATCAGGGACCACTCCACGTGCGCAGCAAGCGCCGTATCGCAGCGCTGCAGATGATCGACGAATACCTTTGTGGGGGTAGGGCCCGGTTCCGGGGGAGTTTCGAGTAACTCCGCTCCCATGCCGGCCCATTGCGAGCCCTGGCCGGGAAACACAAACACCGTCTTGCCCACCGCCTGGGCACGCCCCACCGCCACGGCGGCGCCCGGCTCGCTCGCCGCCAGCCCGGCCAAGCCCGCCATGAGCTGCTCACGGCCGGCGCCCACCACCACAGCGCGATGCTCGAACATCGACCGCGTCGTCGCCAACGACCACCCCACGTCGGACGCATCCAGGCCCTCATCGGCGCCCACATGCTCCAGCAACCGCCGCGCCTGGCCCGCCAAAGCCCCGGCCGCACGGGCAGACAACACCCAGGGGACCGCCACATCGGCGCTACCACGCTGGGCCGCAACACTTTCCACTGGAGCAGGTGCCTGTTCCAGGATCACGTGCGCATTGGTGCCGCTGATCCCGAACGACGACACCCCCGCCCGCCGCGGACCATCTCCTGCCGGCCACGGCCGCGCCTCGGTCAACAACGACACCGCCCCCGCCGACCAATCCACATGCGGCGTCGGCACATCCACATGCAACGTCTTGGGCATCACCCCATGGCGCATCGCCTGCACCATCTTGATCACCCCGGCCACCCCCGCCGCCGCCGACGTGTGACCCATGTTGGATTTGACCGACCCCAACCACAGCGGCCGATCCGCCGGCCGATCCCGCCCATACGTCGCCAACAGCGCCTGCGCCTCAATCGGATCCCCCAACGTGGTGCCCGTCCCGTGACCCTCCACCACGTCCACATCGGCCGCGGTCAGCCCCGCGCTGGCCAACGCCGCCCGGATCACCCGCTGCTGGGACGGCCCATTCGGCGTCGCCAGCCCGTTGGAGGCGCCATCCTGATTCACCGCGGACCCCCGCACGAGCGCCAACACCGGATGCCCCAACCGCCGCGCATCGGCCAACCGCTCCAGCACGAGGGCGCCCGCGCCCTCGGAAAACCCGGTCCCGTCGGCGGCGCCCGCGTACGCCTTGCACCGACCGTCGGCCGAAAGTGCGCGCTGCCGGCTGAATTCGATGAACATCGCCGGGGTGGCCATTACCGTCACCCCACCAGCGAGCGCCAGATCACACTCCCCCGACCGCAGCGACTGCGCCGCCAGATGCAACGCCACCAACGACGACGAACACGCCGTATCCACCGACACCGCAGGGCCTTCCAACCCCAGCACGTAGGCCACCCGGCCAGAGGCCACACTCAACGTCGAACCGCGCAGTCCGTACCGCTCAAGGTCGCCGGGCACCCGGCCTTGACCCCCATACGAACCGTGAAACACCCCGACGAACACCCCCGTCGGCGAACCCCGCAGACCCAACGGGTCAATCCCGGCCCGCTCCAACGCCTCCCACGACACCTCCAACAACAACCGCTGCTGGGGATCCATCGCCAGCGCCTCGCTGGGCGCGATGCCGAAAAACGTAGCGTCGAAACCCGCCACATCGGAGAGAAATCCGCCGCACCGGGCGTAGGACTTCCCTGTCGCGTCGGGATTTGAGTCGAACAACCCGGCCAAATCCCAGCCACGATCCGCCGGGAAGTCCGATACGACGTCGCGGCCGGCGGCGACCATCTCCCACAATCCGTCGGGCGAATCCGCCCCACCTGGATAACGGCATCCCATCCCCACCACCGCCACCGGGTCGGTCGCACGGGCCACAAGCTCTCGGTTCTTTTGCTTCAGCCGCTCGTTGTCCTTCAGCGTTTTGCGCAGGGCCATGACGAGCTCTTCTTGCGTGCTGTTCATCCAACCCGGCCTTTCGTCCTGCTCAAACGAACGGGTGAAGCCGCGCTGCGTGTCCCATCGCCGTCACGTCCTACAAGGCGATGCGTTACGGGCGGAGGGAGAGTCCACAGGTACGCATCAGTGCCAGCGCAACAACACGAGTTCGGAACAGAATCCGGGACCCATCGCGATCATCAGCCCCGGACTTTCGCTGGGCGGCGGTTTGGCGATGGTGTCACGCAGCACATGCAGCACCGATGCCGAGGAGAGGTTGCCGATCTCACCCAGTGAGCGCCAGGTCAGCTCCAGGGCATCCGGTGGCAGGTCGAGGGTCTCGGTGATGGCGTCGATGATCTTGGGGCCGCCGGGATGGGTGACCCATGCGCCCACGTCGGTGGTGGTCAGGCCGTGCGCGGCCAGAAACTTGGTGACGTCCTCGCCCAGATACTGTTCGACGACGACCGCCAGGTCCCGGGATAGCACCAGCTCGAACCCGGCGGCGCCGACGTCGTAGCCCATCGTGCGCAGCGAGTCGGGGTAGAGGTGGCTGCGTGAATCGAGGATGTCCGGCCCGGCCGCGGGCGTTTCTTCCGCGCGACGTTCGCCGACGGCCACCACCGCGGCGGCTCCGTCAGCAAACAGCGCGCTGCCGACCAGCCCGGCCAGCGACGGCTTGTAACCCGGGTAGGTCAGTGAGCACAGTTCGACCGAGACCAGGGCGGCGACGCCGTCGGGCGCGCCCCGCAGGTAATCGTGCAGCCGGGCCACCCCCGCCGCCCCGGCGACGCAGCCCAGGCCGAAGAGCGGCACGCGGCGCACATCAGGGCGCAGCCCCAGCCGTCCGGCGATCCGGGCATCCAGCGACGGCACCGCAAGACCGGTAACCGTCGCGGTGATCAGCACATCCAGGTCACGGGGCCGCAGTCCGGCCTCGTCGAGCGCGCCGGTCAGCGCCTCAACACCGAGGTCCACGGCCTTTTCGATAAAAATCTGGTTTGCCCGGCCGAAGTCGGTCAGCGTCGGATACGCCTCGATTGGCAATGCCAGGTGACGACTGTTGACTCTGGCGCTGGCGTGTAGCTGCCGAACAATGTCCTCGTAGCCCTCGAAATCCGGAATGCTGACGAAAAAGTCGGTGAGTTCTTGCTGGGAATAGCGATACGGGGGCAAAGCGCCGAACACGCCTGCGATGACGCTCATTGCTCCCACCCCTTTGATACGAAAGATCTAGGTAGAACGGTTCAACCGGATCGCTTAGACCCGGCAGTTTAATCGGCTTGGAACTGCCCGGCAAAGTTGCGGCGTGGCTGGCTCAGCGCGGGCGAGCGCCTGCCGCCGGGCGCGATCGAAGAGCACGTTCAGTTGGCCGGCAGCTTGACGCCGGGACACCGCCCTGATGGGGGGCAACCTTCGATGACCGCTGAATGAATCCCAACGTGGTCTGAACATGCACTTCACGGTGTTGTCCGTACGCCCGCCCTTTGCGCACCGGGTGAGTGCGTTCACCAGTCGAGCAGTTCCTGCAGCGGCGAAGCGTTGGCGGCCTCAGCGGCCGCATACGATTCCCCGCCGGCGGCCAAGGCGCACACAAACTCATCGTGTAACGCCGCGGCGCTGCGGCCGTGGCCGCCGACACCTCGTCGGCGCCCGCCGCCAATACTCCCGTCGTCGGAGCCGCCGCCGCATTGATCGGCGACCCAATACCGGCCGAATCCTCGGCCACAGCCGCCAGCGTCTCCGGTGCCGTGATCACAAATGCCGTCACCGCGCTCCCATCCACTCACCACGAAGCGTCGCGCCGCAGAATGACCGGATCGTATCGCGATCCCGACAGCACGCCCGACGTTTCCTCCGACTCTGCGGCCGGCCTTGCCGGCGCAGCCGAAGCTACCGCCGCAGCCGCTGCCGTAGGCGGTCCGCGCTCGCGCGGACCAGGTTTAGCTGCGTGGCAACCTGACTCGGTGCGGTGCCGCCACGGGAATCACGTGACGACACCGAGCCTTCGATCGTCAGCACCTCGCGGACCTGCGGCGTCAGGTCGGGGCTGATGGCCGCCAGCTCGTCGTCGGTCAGCTCATCGAGGCCGACGCCGCGCCCCTCGGCCGCACGCACGGCCGCGCCCGCGGCCTCATGCGCCGACCGAAACGGAACGCCCTGCCGCACCAGCCATTCGGCGATGTCGGTGGCCAGCGTGTAGCCGGCCGGGGCCAGGGCCGCCATCCGCTCGACATCGAACGTCAGACTGCCCACCAGTCCCGCCATCGCCGGCAACAGCAACTCCAGTTGGGCCACCGAGTCGAACACCGGCTCCTTGTCTTCCTGCAGGTCGCGGTTGTAGGCCAGCGGCTGGGCCTTCAGCGTCGCCAACAGCCCGGCCAGGTTTCCGATCAACCGCCCGGACTTGCCGCGGGCCAGCTCGGCGATGTCGGGGTTCTTCTTCTGCGGCATGATCGAGCTGCCGGTGGACCACGAGTCGTGCAGGCTGACGTAGCCGAATTCCGTCGAGCTCCACAGGATGATGTCCTCGGCCAGGCGCGACAGGTCGACGGCGATCATGGCGAACACGAACGCCGCCTCGGCGGCGAAGTCCCGGGCAGCGGTCGCGTCGATGGAATTGTCGGCGGCGGCATCGAAACCGAGGTCCGCGGCGATCGCGTCCGGGTCCAGACCCAGCGACGACCCCGCCAGGGCACCCGCGCCATACGGGGACACCGCCGCTCGCCGATCGAAGTCGACGATGCGGTCCACATCGCGCAGCAGCGGATGGGCGTGCGCGAGCAGGTGGTGCGCCAAAAGGATCGGCTGGGCGGACTGTAAGTGGGTCTTACCAGGCATGATGGCCGTCGGATGCGCGGCGGCCTGATCGGCCAGCGCGGTCACGACGTCGAGCACACCTTTGGCGACCCGGCGCACCGCGTCGCGCAGCCACATCCGGAACAGCGTGGCCACCTGGTCGTTGCGCGAGCGGCCGGCCCTCAGGCGGCCGCCCAGGTCGGGACCCACCCTGTCGATCAGTCCGCGCTCCAGCGCGCCGTGCACATCCTCGTCGGTCACCAGCGGGCCGAAGCTGCCGTCGACAATGTCTGCCGCGAGGCTGTCGAGGCCGGCGAGGAGGCCGTCGCGTTGCTCCTCGGTGAGCAGCCCGGCGCGGAAGAGCACCATCGTGTGCGCCCGGGACGCGGCGATGTCGTAGGGGGCCAGCACCCAGTCGAAGTGGGTGGACTTGCTCAAGGCGGCCAGGGCATCGGACGGACCGGCGGCGAACCGCCCGCCCCACAACGACCCCTCGTTGGTGCTCACCTTCTTGTGCCGAGCAGACGCAAAAACTCCTTTGCGCCCGGCGTGTCGCGGACTTTTGCGTCTGCTCGCCGTAGCAGGGTCACCGCAGATCCCGGCGGGCGGCGAGCTTGGACGACAGCCCGTGCACGTAGACGAAGCCCTTCGCGGCGGACTGGTCGAAGGTGTCGCCCTCGTCGTAGGTGGCCAGGTTGAAGTCGTAGAGCGATTCGGCGCTGCGCCGGCCGTTGACCGCGATGTGGCCACCGTGCAACACCATCCGCACCTCGCCGGACACGTGCTCCTGGGTCTTGGCGACGAAACTCTCCAAGGCCACCTTCAGCGGCGAGTACCACAGCCCGTCATACACCAGCTCGGCCCAGCGCTGGTCGGTCTGACGTTTGAACCGGCCTAGGTCGCGCTCCAGGGTGACGTGTTCGAGTTCGGTGTGCGCGGTGATGAGCACCATCGCTCCGGGTGCCTCGTAGATCTCGCGACTCTTAATGCCGACGAGCCGATCCTCGACGACGTCGAGACGCCCGACACCCTGCGCGCCGGCGCGGCGGTTGAGTTCCTCGATGGCGCCCAGCATCGACACCGGGTTGCCGTCGATCGATACCGGCACGCCCTGTTCGAAGCCGACGATCACCTCGTCGGGGGTGTTCCAGTTGACCGTCGGGTCTTCGGTGTAGGCATAGATGTCCTTGGTGGGGGCGTTCCACAGGTGCTCCAGGAAGCCGGTCTCTACCGCGCGGCCCCACACGTTTTGGTCGATCGAGAACGGCGAGCGTTTGGTGACATTGATCGGGATGTCGTTTTCCTCGGCGAAGGCGATGGCCTTCTCTCGCGTCCACGCGTAATCGCGGACCGGCGCCAGCACCTCCAAATCCGGTGCCAGCGCGGCGAATCCGACCTCGAACCGAACCTGGTCGTTGCCCTTGCCGGTACAGCCGTGCGCGACGATGCCGCCGCCGTGCTCACGTGCCGCCGCGACCAGGTGCTTGACGATCAGCGGCCGGCTGATCGCCGACACCAGCGGGTAGCGGTCCATGTACAGCGCGTTGTTGAGGATCGTGGGAAGGCAGTAGCCCTCGGCGAATTCGTCGCGGGCGTCGACGACGACAGCCTCGACGGCGCCGCAGTCCAGCGCACGCTGGCGCACCACCTCCATGTCCTCGCCGCCCTGGCCGAGATCGATCGCCACCGCCACGACCTCGCGTCCGGTCTCCTTGCCTATCCAGCTGATCGCCACCGAGGTGTCCAGACCGCCGGAATACGCCAGGATGACCCGCTCTGACCCTGAGGAATTTGACACTGGCCAATCTCCCTTACTGAATGTTCTCGAACATGCGGGCGAGCTCCGCGCCAGTCATGGGCTCGCGGGCGACCACAAGGATGGTGTCATCACCGGCGACGGTGCCGACGACCTGGGGCAGGGCCGCGCGGTCGATCGCGCTGGCCAGGTAGTGCGCCGCGCCCGGCGGCGTGCGCAACACGGCGAGGTTACCGCTCGCGTCGGTCGACACCAGCAACTCACCGAGCAGCCGCGACATCCGGTCGGTGCCGCCCGACACTCCACGCACCGGGCTGCCGTCCTCGGGCACAACGTAGACGCCGGTACCGCCGTCGGCGCCACGCAACTTCACCGCGCCGAGTTCTTCGAGGTCGCGCGACAGCGTGGCCTGGGTGACCTCGATGCCGTCGGCGGCCAGCAGCGCGGCCAGTTCGCTCTGGCTGTGCACCGACGCCGTCGACAGGATGGCCACGATGCGGGCCTGACGACCGGCGCGGTTGATCTCGGGTGCGGCCTTGGACCCGCCGCGGGTCATGGTGAACGCTCCAGCAGCCACACCAGCAGCGCCTTCTGAGCGTGCAGCCGGTTTTCGGCCTCGTCCCAGACCGCACTGGCTGGTCCGTCCAAAACCTCATCGGTGATCTCGTCCCCACGGTGGGCCGGAAGACAGTGCAGCACAATGGCTTCCGGGTCAGCCAGGCCCAGCAGTCGCTCGTTCACCTGGAACGGCCGGAACGGCTTGACGCGATCCAGCCCGTCGTCCTCTTGGCCCATCGACGTCCAGGTGTCGGTCACCAGCACGTCGGCGCCCGCGGCGGCCGCGTCGGCGTCGGCGGTCACCGTCACCGAGATGCCGGTCACCTGGGCGCGCTGTTCGGCCGCGGCGAGTATCGACGGATCGGGCTGGAAGCCGTTGGGTGCGGCGACGGTGACGTGGATGCCGGCCGTGGCCCCGCCGAGCAGCAGCGAGTGGGCCATATTGTTGGCGCCGTCACCGAAGTAGGCCAGCCGCAGGCCGCCTAGTGACCCCTTGCGCTCGGCGATCGTCTGCAGGTCCGCCAGCACCTGGCAGGGATGGAACTCGTCGGAGAGCGCGTTGATCACGGGCACCGTGGCGGTGGATGCCATCGCAGTGAGCCGCTCTTGCCCGAAGGTCCGCCAAACGATGGCATCGACATAGCGGGACAACACTTTTGCGGTGTCCTGCAGGGTCTCGTCGCGGCCCAGCTGGGTGCTGCGGCCGTCGACGACGACGGCGTGCCCGCCCAACTGGGCGATGCCCATTTCGAAGGAGAACCGGGTGCGGGTGGAGTTCTTGTCGAAGATGACCGCGACCCCGCGCGGCCCGTCGAGCGGACGCCGGCTGAACGGGTCCTTCTTCAGTTCGGCGGCGAGCTGCAGGACGTCGGCCTGCTCTTGGGGGGACAGGTCGTCGTCGCGCAGGAAATGGCGGGTCATTGCGGCGCTCCAGGCTCGTCCAGGATTCCCGGCAGCGCGGCGACGAAGCCGTCGAGCTGTCCTTCGGTGATGATCAGCGGCGGCGCCAGCCGGATGACGTTCGGAGCGGCCGCGTTGACCAGGTAGCCGGCGTCGCGGGCCGCCGCCTCGGCGTCCTTGGCGCGTGGTGCCGTCAACACGATTCCCTGGAGTAGTCCTCTGCCGCGGACGTGGTCGATCAGCGGGTGACCCAGCGACTCGATGCCGTGCCTGAGTGATTTCCCCAGTACCTCGGCACGCCGCACCAGGCCGTCGGCCGCCAGCACCCGCAGCACCGCCAGCGCCGCCGCGGTGCAGACCGGGTTGCCGCCGAAGGTGCTGCCGTGCAGACCGGGGGTCAGCAGGTCCGCGGCCGGCCCGACGGCCAGGCATGCCCCGATCGGCAGACCGCCGCCGAGCCCCTTGGCCACGGTCACCACGTCCGGGGTGATGCCGTCATGCTGGTGGGCGAAAAAGGCTCCGGTGCGGCCCATTCCGGTCTGCACTTCGTCGAGCACCAGCAGGGCGCCGTGGCGCGCCGTGATTTCCCGGGCGGCCACTAGGTAGCCCTCGGGCGGGACGACGACACCGCTCTCACCCATGATCGGTTCGAGGAACACCGCGGCGGTGTCATCGCCGACCACGGCGGCCAGCGCTTTGGTGTCGCCGTACGGGACGTGTGTGACGTCGCCGGGCAGCGGCGCGAACGGCGCCTGCTTGGCCGGCTGACCGGTCAGCGCCAGCGAACCCATCGTCCGGCCATGGAATGCCTCTTGTGCGGCAACGAGTTTCGTGCGTCCGGTAAGCCGGGACAGCTTGAACGCCAGCTCGTTGGCCTCAGTCCCGGAGTTGCAGAAGAACACCCGCGTTTGCTTCTCGGCTCCCAGCAGGGCGACCAGCTCCTCGGCCAACGCGATAGCCGGTTCGGTGGCATACAGATTGGAGGTGTGGCCCAGCGTCGACATCTGATGCGTAACGGCCTCAACGACGGCGGGGTGGCGATGGCCGAGAACGTTGACCGCGATGCCGCCGAGTAGGTCGATGTACGTCTTGCCGTCGACGTCGGTGACCAGCGCGCCGTCACCGCTGGCCAGGGCCATCGGTGGGGTGCCGTAGTTGTTCATCATCACGGCCTCCCACCGCCGGCGCATGGTGGTCGTTTGGCTCACGCGCTCACCACCTTGGTGCCGGTTCCCGCGTCGGTGAACAACTCCACCAATACGCAGTGTTCGACCCGCCCGTCGATGATGTGCGCGCTGGGCACGCCGCCGGTGACCGCCCGCAAACACGCCTCAACCTTGGGAATCATGCCCGCCTCCAGCGTGGGTAGCTGTTGTGCAAGTGTGGCGGTGTCGATTTCGCTGACCAGCGAATCCCGATCGGGCCAGCTGGTGTACAGGCCTTCGACGTCGGTGAGTACCAACAGCTTTTCGGCTTGCAGGGCTTCGGCCAGCGCGGCCGCGGCGGTATCGGCGTTGATGTTGTGCACCACGCCGTCGGCATCCGGCGCGAGGGTCGACACCACCGGGATCCGCCGCGCCGCAATCAGATCCAGCACCGCCGCGGTGTTGACCTGATCGACGTCTCCGACCAGGCCGATGTCGGTGTCGACGCCGTCGACGGAGACGCTGCGCCGCACCGCGGTGAAAAGTTGCGCGTCCTCGCCGGTGATACCGACGGCGTAGGGCCCGTGCGCGTTGATCAAGTTGACCAGTTCGCGGCCGACCTGCCCGAACAACACCATCCGCGCCACATCGAGCACCTCCGGTGTGGTGACGCGGAAGCCGCCCTTGAAGTCGCCTTCGATGCCAAGCCGCCGCAGCATGGCCGTGATCTGTGGTCCTCCCCCGTGCACGACGACGGGATGGATACCGCAGTTGCGCAGAAATGCCATGTCGGCGGCGAATGCCTGCCGAAGCGTGTCGTCGGTCATCGCGTTGCCCCCGTATTTGACGACAACGACCTTGCCGTGCAACTGCTTGAGCCAGGGCAGGGCTTCCGCCAACACGCGCGCTTTCGCGTGTATCGACAAAGCTTCCAGCGTCATGAGCTGTAGGCCGAATTCTCTTCGACGTAGGCGTGCGACAGGTCGGTGGTTCGGACGGCGGCCTGTGCGTCGCCGACGGCGAGGTCGACGGTGATGTCGATGTCGGCCCCCGAAAGATCCACGTCCCGCGCGCCGGGAACCCCAACGCCGTCGATGCACACCGCAGAACCGTTGAACGACACGGTGATTCGATCAGGGTCGAGGGTGACGGGTGCCATGCCGACGGCCGCCAGCACCCGGCCCCAGTTGGGGTCGGACCCGAAAACCGCGGTTTTGACCAAGCTGTCGCGAGCGATCACCCGGGCGGCAGTGACGGCGTCGTCTTCGGTGGCGGCACCGGTCACGGTCACGGTGACGCGCTTGGTCACGCCCTCGGCATCGGCCTGCAGCTGAAGGCACAGGTCGTCGCACACCCGCAGCACGGCGTCGTCGAGATCATCTTGGAGCGGGGCAATCTCGCTGGCTCCCGACGCCAACAGCAGCACGGTGTCGTTCGTGGAACAGCTGCCGTCGATGTCGAGCCGGTCGAAGGTGCGGGCGGTGGCGCGGCGCAGCGCCCGATCGAGCGCTGCCGGCTCGGCGACCGCGTCGGTGGTGAGCACGCAGAGCATGGTGGCCAATGACGGCGCCAGCATCCCCGCTCCCTTGGCCATCCCACCGACCGTCCAGTTGTTCCGATGATGTAGCGCAACCTGTTTGGGCACGGTGTCGGTGGTCATGATGGCGTGAGCGGCGTCCTCCCCGCCATGCAACCCGCCGTGCAGCTCATGCACGACGTGCGCAACACCGGCGAGCACCCTGTCCATCGGTAGCCGGTCGCCGATCAGCCCCGTGGAACAGACCGCGACCTCGATGGCCCCGGTCTCGGTTCCCCAGTCCGACAACGTGGCCGCGACCGCTTCGGCCGTGGCGTGGGTGTCCTGAAAGCCGGCCGGTCCGGTGCACGCATTGGCGCCGCCGGAGTTGAGGATCACCGCACGCAACTGCCCGGTGCTCAGCACTTGCTGGGTCCACAGCACCGGTGCGGCCTTCACCTTGTTACGGGTAAACACTCCGGCCGCCGAATAGTCGGGGCCCTCGTTGAAGACCAGGGCAAGGTCCGGGGCCCCGGATGCCTTGATTCCGGCGGCAATTCCGGCGGCCCGAAAGCCTGCCGGGGCGGTGACGCCCTGGGCACGCACCAGCCGCGTCACGTCAGCCACTCCCGTCATGGGGCCACTTCCCCGCACAGATGGGTGCCCCCCACGAGCCCGGCCTCGCTGGCATGATCGTCGCCGACGCGGATCACGGCGCCACCCCGACCACCGAAAGGCCATCGGTCTCCGGCCAGCCCATCGCCAGGTTCATCGATTGCACCGCGGCGCCGGCCGTGCCCTTGACCAGGTTGTCGATCGCCGCGATCGCCACGAAGGTCTCGGCCTCCTCGTCGACGGCGACGGCGATGTGCGCCGCGTTGCTGCCGATCACGGCGCCGGTACGGGGCAGCTGCCCGTCAGGCATCAGGTAAACGAAAGGTTCTGCGTGGTAAGCCTTTTCGTAGGCGGCCCGCAACTGGGACAGGGGCGAGCGGGTGCGCGCGGTGCAGGTGGCCAGGATGCCTCGGCTGGCCGGGATGAGCACCGGGGTGAACGACACCGTGACGTCGTGATCGGTGACAGTCCGCAACCCCTGCGCGATCTCGGGGGTGTGCCGGTGGGCGCCGGCGATGTTGTAGGCACGCGCCGACCCGATGACCTCCGAGCCGAGCAAGTCGGTCTTGGCCGCGCGACCGGCACCCGAGGTGCCGCTGACGGCAACGACGGTAACCGCTGGCTCGATGAGGTCCTCGGCCACCGCGGGTAGCAGCGCCAGCAGAGCCGCGGTCGGATAACAGCCGGGAACCGCGATACGGCGTGCACCACGCAATTGCTCTCGCGCGCCGGGCAACTCGGGCAGCCCGTAGGGCCAGCTACCGGCGTGTGAAGACCCATAGAACCGCTCCCAGGCCCCGGGGTCGGTGAGCCTGAAGTCCGCGCCACAGTCGACGATCAGGGTCTCGGTGCCGAGTCGTTCTGCGAGCGCCGCCGAATGCCCGTGCGGCAGGGCGAGGAAGACCACGTCATGTCCACCAAGCACGTCGGGCTCAGTGGGTTCGACTACCCGCTGCGCTAGCGGCGTCAGGTGCGGATGGTGCTCACCAAGCGAGGTGCCGGCACTGGCAGCGGCGGTGACCGCACCGATCGTCAGCCGGCCGCCGCCGTACGCCGGATGTCCAAGTAGCAGCCTGAGGATCTCACCGCCCGCATAACCGCTGGCACCCGCAACAGCAACCCTTATCGCGTCGGCCATTCCGTGATTGTGCATGGTTATGCAGCAGATTGCAAATATATCTTGTGGTCGGCTATGCCCGCCAAAGGCCCCCGGCCTAGGCAGCGAGCTTTAATCCAAAGCTCGCCCGCAAGGCGGCCTGAATAGCTAGCTCAAGGTCGACCAAGGCGTCAGTGACATCGGCAGCGAGTTCCACGGCGGCGCTGTCCAATGTTGTCACGATGGCGCCACCAGTCTGAGCGATCCCCGTGGCGGCTCCTCCAATACCCGTCACCAGGGCCTCGCCAGTCTGGACCAGCCCCGGGAACCCAACACCGATGCTCGCCATCAGGGCGCCGCCGATCTGGGCCGCTATCCCAGCCACCGCCCGCTGCCAGATCGCCGCGAGGGCCTGACCGATCTGCGCCATCCCAGAAAGCCCTGTTCCTAGGCTGCCCGCCAACGCCTTAGCGGTGTGCAGCAGGCCCGTGATGCCACCACTCAAATTGACTGCCAACGCTTCGCCGGTCTGGACCAGCCCCGATAGCACGCCATTCAGATTCGCCGAGAGGGCCGCACTCAGCTGCACCATCAAACTGCCAAGCCCACCCAAGTTACCCAGGCGGGCCGCCAGACTGCCGGCCAGGGATTCCCCGGTCTGCACCAACCCCGACAGACCACCACCGAAACTGCCGACCAGGTCGCCGGCCAGGGTTTGACCGGTTTGTGCCAGACCCGACAGGC
The DNA here is from genome assembly GCF_010731535.1 of Mycobacterium lacus. Classification (NCBI taxonomy): domain Bacteria; kingdom Bacillati; phylum Actinomycetota; class Actinomycetes; order Mycobacteriales; family Mycobacteriaceae; genus Mycobacterium; species Mycobacterium lacus. The sequence continues at coordinate 1,645,208 of NZ_AP022581.1, read as the reverse complement.
CACTGTTGAGGCCCGCCGCTAGTTGTTGCCCGGCTTGCACCAGCGCCGACAGGCCCGCGCCATTCAGGCTCGCCGACAACACCGCACTCAGCTGCACCATCAAACTGCCAAGCCCAACCAAGTTACCCAGGCTGGCCGCCGACATCCCGGCCAGGGTTTCCCCGGTCTGGATCAGACCCGACACTCCTGCCCCAAGGCCGCTAGTCAAAGTGCCGACTAAGAATTGCCCCGTCTGCACGAGACCCGACAGGCCACCACTCAACCCGGCTGCTAGCGCCTGTCCGGTTTGCACCAAAGCCGACAGGCCCACGCCATTCAGGCTCGCCGACAGGGCGGCGCTGATCTGGGCCGCCAGCTCACCATTCAAGACAGCAGCCAGGGCCGCACTAGCCTGGGCGGTCAGCACGGCGCCGGTACCTGACATAAAGGCGCCGAGATTCTCAAGCGCAAGCCCAGTCCTCACGAGCACTTCGCCGGTCTGAACTAGCCCGGCGCCAAGTCCCGACACGAGGACACCACCGGTCTGCAGAGCAAGCCCCGAAAGCCCAGCGCCCAATCCGGTCACCAGTGCACTACCGACCTGAACTGCCAGCTCGCCACTCAAGCCCGCCGCCAGCGCACCGCCAGCCTGGGCACCTAGGCCAGCGGTGGCAGTCTCCGCCGTCATCAAGGAACCCACGTTCTGGACTAGCGCACCAACGTTCGCAGCCTCGGCATCGATGTACGCCTCCGCGCCGGAGTTCAACAAGTTGACGAACTCTTTGTGGAACGCCGCTGCTTGGGCGTTGAGAACTTGAAATTCCTGGCCGTAGTTGCCGAATAACGCCGCGATGGCGGTCGATACCTCATCTGCGGCCGCGGCCACCACCCCAGTCGTGGGGGCCGCTGCCGCCGTAGTGACCTCGGCCAGCGCCGATTGAATGCCTGTTAAATCCTGGGCCGCCGCCTGAACAAGCTCCGGCGCCGCGATCACAAAAGACATGTTCATGTCCCCACGACAAATGAACTGCTTGTGACCCGATGAGCCCGAATCATCGGCAAAATGAGCCTAGCCCAGTGCGCGCGCAAATACTGGAAAATCGTGATCTTTCATAGTATTTGACATGAATCCAATACTCCAAGGGCGGTGGACGAGTCGATCCGCAGCCCGGGGCTCAGCTCCACTAGGACCGCGCTGACGTACTACCCGTGGCTGTACGGAGCGACACAAGTTGGTCACATCGGTCACGCGACTCTCCGCAGGTTGGGGTGTTCGTTGTGCCCACCTCGCAGCGACAAATCCCTTGCGTGCCTTAAGTTGTCGCTGTGAGGCAGGCAAACCCGTATACCGCCTCGACTCAGGGATTCGTGCGGTAGATGTGACTACCGCGGCCCAGGGCGCCCCGGTCTGGTGACTAAAGCAGCGTCCGATCTGGCAGGTCGTCCTATACCGAATCCGCGGCCCCGCGACCCGCCCTGATCGCTAAACACGTGTGGCAGAATAATTTTCACGTGCCGCTTCGCTAGGGAGTAGTCGTGATAGCCCGCGCGGCCCCGGCCCTAGCGCAACAGACGGCCCCGGTCAGCGCACCGCACTGCCAGGTGAGAAGCCTGCAGCGGATTGCGCCAGCACGCCCCTCAAGGAGTTGACCAACTTAAACGTCTTTGTATTGCACCGCTTTTCGACCCAACTCCGATCGTGACTAGACCAGGGACAGGCCGACGACAACTTCACCGATTAGTTCAACGCTCCCGCATCAGGACGTCTACGCCGCGGGGGTGATTGCGTCGGCGAGCTGCCGGGGCACGGAGTTCACCAGTGCGGGAAGCAGTCCGCCAATCTGCGTGCCGCCGAGGGTCAGGTTGATCGGGATATCTATCCCGAGGATGTTCAACGGCACCGTCGCCGTAATGGGGTGCGGCGGAACGAGAAGCCCGTCGAAGGGCAAATGGATGACGACCGGTATGTTGACGGACCCCAAAAGCGGCACGTCGAAAGTCACCGGCAGCGTCATATCGACGATGGTTTCGCCGTTGAGGAAGCCGTCAAGGACCACGGCTGGGGCATCGATCAGACCGCCGACCACCATGAAGGGGTTTCCGGTCGCTATGCCAGAACCAATAGTCGTCCCGGCCGTTGCGAACGCGTCGAGTCCGGCAACCGGCGCACCCGCTACCGCAAAGAGGACCGACAACGGCAATCCAAAATTGGCGCCGAGTACTAGCGCGGGGGGATATAAGGTTCCCGAGATCGTCGTCGAGACGCTCGTGTCGGTAAGCGTGGTGATCACGTTGCCGAAATTGTGGGTCATCTGTGCAGGAATAGAACCAGCGGGCATGAGGCTCGCAGCGCCCCGGTAGCTGTCAAGGTGTTTGAGACAGCGTCTCACTATGTGGACACTATTTTCGGTTGTGGGGTCGGTGGGTTGATCCATGCCGCGGTCGGTAGTTTCGGGGGCTGTGGTGGGCTGCTAAACCGGTTGGGGTTGGCGGCGTAGGCATCGGCCATGACCCGGGCTCGTTTGGCCTGGATGTCGGCGGCGGTGCCGAAGTACACCGACGCCGGTGTGTGCAGGCCGAGCGCGGAATGGCGGTGCTCGTGGCGCAGGTAGTCGAAGAAGTCTTTGCACCAGGTGCGGGCGTGCTCGATCGAGTCGAACCGTTCGGGAAAATCGTTGCGGTACTTCAGCGTTTTGAACTGGGATTCGCTGAACGGGTTGTCGTTTGACACCCGTGGGCGCGAGTGGCTGCGCGCCACGCCGAGGTCGATTAGCAGCTGGGCGACGTTCTTCGACGTCATCGCCGAACCCCGGTCGGCGTGGATCGCGCCGGGCCGCCCGTGTAGCGCGGTCAGCTCGGCCATCCAGTCCTGGGCGATGTCGGCGTCCTCGTGGTACTCGACGCGCCAGCCGACGGGGTAGCGGCTGAAGATGTCCAGCATCACGTAGAGCTGGTAGAACTCGCCGCGCACCGGTCCCGCCAATTTGGTGATGTCCCAGGACCACACGTCGTTGGGTTGGTGGGCGACCAGCTCGGGTTTGACCCGCGGCGGGTGTGTGGCTACCCGCCGCCGTTCGCGGGTCATGTTGTGCGTGCGCAGGATCCGGTACATCGTGGACTGCGAGCACAGGTAGACGCCCTCGTCGAGCAGCTCGGCCCACACTTGGGCGACCGCCTTGTCGGCGAAGCGCGGCTGGCACAACACCGTAAGGATCTGCGTGCGCTCGGCCGCGTCGAGCGCATTGGGCGGCGGTCCGCTCGGCCCGGGTTTGCGGCGTGGACCGGCAGGGCGGTTGCGCTGCCGATACAGGCTCGCGCGCGGCTTGCCCAGCAGCGCGCACGCCTTCGCGGTCGAGGTCAGCCGCTCCACCTCGGGCAGCAACTGTGCGATCACTTCTTCGACCCGGGCCGCGTGCCCGTGCTCTCGGAGAGCGTCTCCAAGAGCGCGTGTGCTTTTCCCACCAGATCCAACGCGGCCCTCGTGCGTTCAAGCTCGGCCTCGGCCCGTTCGGCCCGCTTCCGTAGCCGTTCGATCTCGGCCTGGTCGCGGTCCTTACCACGACCGCCTGACCGGGCCAGCCCGTCCAACGCGCCCGCGTCGCGCGCTCGGCGCCACTCCACGATGTGCGATGAGTACAGGCCCTCACGCCGAAGCAGCGCACCCCGCGCACCCGGCTCGGTCAACGCGTCGTACTCGGCCACAATGGCCGCCTTGTACTCCGGGGTGAAGTTGCGCCGCCGGGGACGATCCGCCCGCGGACCCTGGGCCGAATCGGTTCCCACGCCTTCATCATCGGCGCTACCCTTCCGGACCTCAGCCAAAGTCGCCGTCATTGTTCGTTGCAATCCTTACTTGCCCTCAATACCTGGTCAGATATTTTCGAACCCTGCTGTCTCAACTAACCCTGCCAGAGAGGGCCCTGAATCTCCCGGCCAGGGATGGCGAGGATCGGGAACAGGTCTGCTACCGGACCAAGCAATCTGATGTCGTTCAAGTTGCTGGTGTCGAATCCGGTGATGAACACATTGAGCAAGGCCTTCGTCGCGTCGTTAACCGCGAGGTTGTAGTTGCCCGCCGCAATGTCCTGGAAGGCCGGCTGCATGTCGGCAGGCAGGCCAGCCAGCCCGATCTGGAGGTCTCGGCCCGCTTCCGAGAGTGATGTGCCGATGATCTGGAAGTCGCTGATCGTGCCGTTGACGAACTGCTGCGCGTAGAAGCCCGCGTTGAAGGCCACGAGGCCCTGGACGCCGGTTTCGATGGTCTCCGGCAGATGCGCCACCTCGGTCGGGAGGTTCTGGATCGCGAGTGTGAGGTCCCTACCGACCAAGTACGCGTAGCCCTGCTGGTTGGCGATGACCTGGCGCAGGAAGGGGAACGGGTCAGCCGCCCAGTCGCTGTAGAGGGCAGCCAGGTTGGCGTTGGTGTGCGCGAAGAGCTGCTGCCATGCACCGCCGGGCGCGGGGGTAGTGGGAGCACCCCCGGTGGGCGGGAATAGCCCCGGTAGCAACGTCCCGAGCCCCTGCAGGCCGGGCAGGGTTGCGAGGCCACCGGCGATCGCGCCGATCTGGTTGGACAGGAACGCGGCGCCGTCGCCGCTGATCAGAGCGGATACGGCGGCACCGACCTGCTGGCCGGCGCTGTCGAGGAATGGGCCCAAAGGTCCGTTGCCGACGAGCGAGGTTAGGGCGCCGTTGCCGCCGATGAGCGGGCCCAGGAGTCCGCCGGTGCCACCGAAGAGGATCGGGTCCAATAGCCCGCCGCTGCCGCCGAGGATCCCGCCGATGCCGCCGGTGCCGCCGCCGAGGAGGGATCCCAGGGGGCCGCCGAGAGGATCGGCAGCGGCCGCGGCGGCGCCATTCGAAACCGCAGGGGCAATTACCGCGTTCAGCAGATTCCGCTCTGCGTTCGCAACTTCAGTGCTGAGATAGGCAGCCGCGCCGCCGTTCAACAAGCGCACGAATTCGGCGTGAAACGCTGCCGCCTGCGTGTTGAGGGCTTGGAATTCCTCGCCTTACGTGCCGAACAGCCGTGAGATGGCCGCCGATACCTCATCGGCGGCCGCCGGCAGCACCTCGATCGTAGGTGTCGCCGCCGCCGCGGCGGCCGTGGTAAGCGCGGAACGGATACCTGCCAAATCCCCAGCGGCAGCCGCCACCGTCTCCGGCTCAGCGATTACAAACGACATACCCCGTCTCCCGCCATCGACACACGACGCTCGACGCGAGTACCCCGTGGATGTCGACCCCAAACCAGATTGAACAGCACGCCATCCTCATCCGCGGGAAATCAGGCATCGATCGATGAGCAGGCGCACCCGCCTCGAGGACTACAGCGAATCGACAGGCGGGATAACGGGAGCCGGGGCGCCAAGTGCGGCCGCGAGGTCCGCGGGCAGCAAGTTCAGCAGCCCCGGAATGATGCCGCCAAGGGGGGTGCCCGTGACGACGCCGTCCAATGTCAGACCCGGTATCCCAAGCCCACTGGCGTCGACCACCGCGCTGTAGGGAGCCGGACTAACGAGGATTCCCGACAGCGGAAGGTTGAGGGTGGTGGGGAGACCCAATGCCGTGACCGTCAGCGGGACCGTCGTCTGACCGTTGAGAAAGCCGTCCGCGAAGACAGCCGGAGCGTCGAGGATCGCGGCGGCGGCCCCCAGCACGTCTCCGGTTTGTGCCGCGTTGGCAAACGCAGTCGCGCTGGAACCCAAGGCGCTCAGTCCGTTGACCGGCCCGCCTAACGCATCGATGGCCAACGCCACCGGTAAGCCCATGCGGGTGTTGATGTCTACCCCAATCGGTAGCACCGGATTGCTCGGGTCCGGGATCAACGTGAACGTCGAGGTGACGCTGGTGTCCGTGACCGTGTTGACGAGGTTGGTGAAGTTCTGCGACACCTGCGCGGGGACGGAGCCGGCTGGCAACAGGTTGGTGAAGTTCTGCGCCATCTGCCCGGGGATGGCGGAGATGGGCAGCAGGTCTCCCAAGGCGCCCATCGGCGTGATCGTGGCGACGCCATCCGACCCCACAACGACATCGAAGCCCGAGAAGAACGGGTTCAAGAGGCCCCCGCCGATCAGGCTCCGCCCGCCCGGTGACGTCGCCGGCCATGAAGGCCTGGTTCGCGGCTTGGAAGCTCGCCGGCAATGCGTTCAATCCCGTCACGAAGTCGTTGCCGGCGTTCTGCAACGATGTGGCAATTAGCTGGCCATAGCCGATCTGGTTATCGACGATCCCCTGCAGGACAGCCGCCGGGTTGGCAGCCAACAGACCCTGGATGCCGGCTTCGACGCCTGCCGGCAGGTTGGCCAATTCGGCAGGCAGGTTCTGGACGACACCCTCGAATCCCATGGCTATCGTCTGGCCGTAGGTCGCCTCGTTGGTGAGGAACTGGCGCAGGAAAGGCGCCGGGTTAGCGGATATGGCGCTGCCGAGGGCTTGCAGGTTGGTGGCCGTATTCGAGACAAGCGTTTGGTACGGCCGGCGACGGTGGCGCCGAAGTCGTTGAGCAACGCGGGTGCCCCGGCGGCGGCGTTGGCGGCCTCGGTGCGCAGATATGCGGCGGCGCCGGAGTTCAGCAAGCTTACGAACTCGTCGTGGAATACCGCGGCCTGGGCGCTGAGAGCTTGAAATTCCTGGCCGAATGAGCCGAACACCTGTGAGATCGCCGCCGACACTTCGTCGGCACCCGCGGCGAGCACCCCGGTTGTGGGGCCCGCTGCGGCGGCGGTGGCCTCCCCTAGCGCCGAGCGGATACCCGCCAACTCCCCGGCCGCTGCTGTCACCATCTCCGGCGCCGTGAATACAAACGACATACCAATCCCCTCTCGACCCACCACGGCAGTGACCACTGGTCACCCAATCAGACATGAATCTAATGTCATGTAACCCGCCGGCTATGCCGTGTGCGCAAGTCTCAGCAGATTGCCAGGTTTCATTACGGAATCAGCCAGAACCTCGCGACCACGCCTACGGGATCCGACATCGAACCCGTCATGAATCCATTCTGGGGGGCAAACGACCCCGCGCGTCGACAAGACTCAGCTGCGCAACACGGCGCCGACACGTTCGGACGCGCACTGCACCGCGGCATCGCGCGCCGCGCTGGCGTCGTCTTCGGTCAGCGTGCGGTCCGGGGCCCGGAACCGCAGCGCGAACGTCAACGACTTGTGCTCCTCACCGATCTGCGGGCCGGTGAACACGTCGAACAACCGGATGTCTTCGAGCAGTTCGCCGGCCCCCTCGCGAACCGCGTCCTCCACGGTCTGCGCGGGCACGTCGGCGGGCACCACCAGGCTGACGTCCTGAAAGACGGCCGGGAACGGCGACACTCTGGGCGCCGGGAGCAGCTCCACGATGGGAATCGCGTCCAGGTTCAGCTCAATAGCGCAGGTGCCCTCCGGTAGGCCCGAGCGCTCGATCACCGCCGGGTGCAACTGCCCCGCGTGCCCGACGGGGGTTTCCCCGACAAGCACTTCGGCGCACCGGCCCGGGTGCCACGGCAGGTACCGCGCCGCCCGCAGAACCACGTCGACTCCGCTGGCGCGCGCGACGATTCGCACGGCTTCAAAAGCGTCCGCGGCTTCGACGGGACGGCCGGGCCCCCACGGGCCTCGCGGCTCACGCAGCCCGGTGAGCACCGCGGCGACGTGCTGGGGTTGGCGGGGCAGGGAGCTGTCCAGCATGGCGATCTCCTCATCGGTGGGCCGCCGGTGGACCGGGATGAGCTCCACGCCGCGAGTCTGCTCGGTCGGCTGGACCACCTGCGCGACGGCGAACAGCGCCACGTCGACGAGGCCTCGGGATACGTTGCGCCCCAACGCTTCCAGCAGAGCCGGCAGCAGCGTGGTGGCCAGCTGCGGACGATCGGCCTCCAGCGGGTTGAGCACGTGCGTCGTGCTGCGTCGAGGATCGTCGGTGGGCAGCCCCCACAGGTCGAACACACCGGCGGGCAGAAAGGGGGTGGTGAGGATCTCGACATAGCCGGATTGCGCCAGCGACTTGCCAATCGCGCGGCGACGCTTTTGTTTGGGGCTGAGCCCGCGGCCCGCGGGCGCCGACGGCAGCACCGAGGGAACGACCTCCAGTCCCTCCAACCGCAGCACCTCCTCGACAAGATCGGCGGACTGCAGCAGATCCGGTCGCCAACTGGGCGGGGTCACGATCAGATCGTCGCCCTCTTGGGCCACCGCAGCGCCGATCTGCCGCAGCCGCCCGGCGGTGGTTCCCGGCGCATACGCCGCCCCGGCGATGCGGTCCGGCAGGTCCACTGCCATCCGGATCGGCGGCAATGACCAGTCATCACGTGGCGGGTCGCCCCGCCAGTCGGTCAGGGTGGGCGAAACCGCTCCCCCGGCGATCTCGGCGAGCAGCGCGGCGCAGCGGTCCAGGGCGGCCACCGAAATGGCCGGGTCCACCGAGCGTTCGTAGCGGCGGGCGGCCTCGCTGGGCAGGTGCAACCGCCGCTGGGTGCGCGACACCGCCGCCGCGTCCCACACCGCGGCCTCCAGCAGGACGTCCGTGGAATCGGCGCGCACCTCGGTGGTTGCGGCCCCCATCACGCCGCCGATCGCCGCGGTCGCGACGTCGTCGACGATGAGCACATCGGCTGGGTCCAGCCGGCGCTCGACGTCATCGAGGGTGACGACGGTCTCGCCGGGCCGGGCAAACCGAACCCCCAAGCCGCCGGTGATCCGGTTGCGGTCGTGCGCATGCATCGGGTGGCCCAGTTCGAGCATCACGTAGTTGGTCACGTCCACCGCCGGGGAGGTGGCGCGGATGCCGCACAGCAGCAGCCGGCGCTGCAGCCACCAGGGCGACACGGCCGCTGGGTCGATCCCCGTGACCGGGCGCAGCGCGAACCGGCGCACCCCCGTTTCGGCCTGCACCGTCAACGGCCATGCCGGTCCCCGGACGGGCAACGGGGGCACGCTGGCCGGGTCGACGAAGTCGAGGTCGTAGGCGCATGCGATCTCGCGGGCCAAGCCGCGCACTGACATGCAGTAACCGCGGTCGGGCGTGATGGCCAAGTGGTAGACCACATCGTCCAATCCGAGCAGCTCGCCACCGTCGGCTCCGGGTTCGGCGGTTCCGGGCGGTAGCACCAGGATCCCGGAATGGTCTGCCCCCAAACCGAGTTCGGCCGAAGAACAGATCATCCCGTCGGAGTTGCGGCCGTAGGTCTTGCGGGCCGTGATGGCGAACCCGCCGGGCAGCGTGGTGCCGGGCAATGCCACAACAACCAGGTCCCCAACCACGAAATTAGTCGCACCACAAACAATTTCACGATGTCTGCCGTCACCGATGTCCACCCCGCAAGCCCGGATCGGCTTTTTGAAGTCGGTCAGCTCTTCGATGTCGGCCACCCGCCCCACGGTCAATGGGCCTTCCACCGGACCGAGGGTTATCACCTCCTCGACTTCGTGGCCAATGCGCACCAGCGTCTGCTCGAGATCGCTTGGCGCAACGTCCCATCCGGGCGCTCCGACCGCAACTATTTCACGCAGCCAGCTATGAGGAACGCGCATCAGGCGCCCACCCCGAACGGCAACGAGAATCGCATGTCACCCTCGACCATGTCGCGCATGTCGGGAATGCCGTTGCGGAACTGCAGGGTTCGTTCCAGCCCCATCCCGAACGCGAAGCCCGAGTAGATCTCTGGGTCAATTCCCGCGGCCCGCAAAACGTTTGGATGCACCATTCCGCAGCCGCCCCACTCCACCCAGTCGGCGCCGCCCTTCTTGTCGGCAAACCACACGTCGAACTCGGCGGACGGTTCGGTGAACGGGAAGAAATGCGGCCGGATCCGGGTGCGCGCGGCCGGGCCGAACTCGGCACGTGCGAAGGCGTCCAGCGTTCCACGCAGATGCGCCATCGACAGACCGCGATCCACCGCTAAACCCTCGACCTGGTGGAAGACGGGCGTGTGGGTGGCGTCGAGCTCGTCGGTCCGGAAGGTACGGCCGATCGAGATGATGTAGACCGGCAATTCGCGCTCTAACAGGGCGCGCACCTGCACCGGTGAGGTATGGGTGCGCAGCAGCTGGCGGGAATCCTCCGGCGCGATGTAGAACGTGTCTTGTTCGCTGCGCGCGGGGTGATCGGCGGGGAAGTTCAGGGCATCGAAATTGAACTGCTCGGTCTCGACCTCGGGGCCCTCGGCCAGTTCCCATCCCATCGCGACGAAGGTATCGGCGATGTGCTCGGCCAATATCGTGATCGGATGCCGGGCGCCGGGCGGCTGCCGGGTCGAGGGCAGTGTGACGTCGATGCGCTCGGCGATCAGCACGGCCGCGTCACGCTCCGCGCGCAGCGTCGCCAACCGTTCGTCATAGCTGCGCTGCGCGTCGGCGCGGGCGAGATTGACCCGCTTGCCGACGTCGGCGCGCTCTTCCCTGGGCAGGCTGGCCAATGCCTGGCGCGCCAGCGCCAGCGCCGAGCGGTCACCGAGGTGCTCGGTCTTGATTCGGGCCAGCGCATCAAGGCTGTCCGCCAGCGCGATGGCCTGCTGGGCGGCGTTGACCGCCTTCGCCAGTGCTTCCGGCGACAGGTCGACGGGTTGATCACCCACGCGGCGACACTCTCCTTGTTGACGAGGCTGTTCGGGCTGCCCGGCTTCCCCCGCACGCGGGTGCTACCCCCATGTGGGGCATCGCACTGCGCAAGCTTCCGCGCCCTGCCCGACCACCTTGCCACACCGACCCGCAACGACGTCACCCTCACCCCAAACCCCGGCCACCATGCTCACCGAACCCATCCCCGACCAACGACGCGCCTACCGACCTCCGGCTCTAGGCGTGGGTGTCTAGCGTGATCGGGCGGGCGTCGGTGATGCCGCGAGTCCGCCTGGCTTACCGGCGCTGGCCTGTGTTGGGGGCTCGGCCGGTGTCCTCGTAGTCGCTGCGCCGATTGTTTGCTGCAGCAACAGTTCTCGAGCGGTGTTGCGACGCAGCTTGCCCGAGGCTGTCTTCGGCAAGGTTCCGGGGGGCAGCAGCCGCAACTCGCGCGGTGCGTGCCCGACTCGGCGGTTCACGGTGGCTATGATGTCGCGGCCAATGCGCTGGCGCACGGTCTCGTCGTCGGGGGTGTGAACCTCGGCGAGCACTGCGAAGCCCTCCCGCTCGGCGTCGATGCGCACCGCGATCACGCAGCCCTTGCGCACACCGTCGACGGTCTCTGCGGCGCGCTCGATGTCGTGGGGATAGAGGTTCGCCCCGGCCATGACGATGACATCCTTGGTGCGACCGCACACATAGATCCGCCCCTCGTCGTCGAGGTAGCCCAGGTCGCCGCTGTCGAACCAGCCGTCACCGCCGGTGAGCGGAACCACCCCGTCCGACGTGAGGCAACTGCCAGCGATCGCAGGACCGCGAAGTTCCACGGCGCCGATTTCCCTGGGTCCCAGCGCCGTTCCGTCTCGGGTGACGCGCACGTCCATGCCCGTGACCGGGAACCCCAGACACACGACGTGCTGCGCGTTCTGCGAGTCGTCGAGAACCGGCCGCGCGCGGTGTGCCTCCTTGAGATCCTGCGCGGAGATCGAGTCGACAGTCGCCCCGCCATGAAGTTGCGCCATCGACACCACCAGGGTGGCCTCGGCGAGGCCATACGCGGGTGTCATTGCGCTCGGCCTCAGTCCAAAGCGGGCCCCGGCAGTGGCGAAGTTCGCCAGATCTCGGTGGTCGATGGGTTCGGCCCCGTTCACCGCGACGCGCAGCGACGAGAGGTCGATCCCGCTGGGGTGGGCACGATGCAGAACACGGGCCAACACGGAGTACGCGAAGTTTGGGCCGGAAGTAATGGTCGCTCGGTGCTTGCTGATCAACTCGGCCCATAGAAGTGGTCGCCGCAAGAACTGGTCGGGCGGGACCACGACGGTTTCCACACCCACCTGCATGGGGAACTGCACGAACGCGATCATGCCCATGTCGTGCGAGAGCGGCAGCCAGCTGGCCATGACGTCCTGGTCGGTGTCTATGTCGAGCGCATCGCACAGTGCGACGGTGTTGGCGGCGAGATTGGCGTGACTGATTTCGACGGCCTTAGGCGCGCCCGTCGATCCCGACGTCAGCTGGCGCAGCGCGATGTCCGCCTCCTCGGCCTCATCCGCGTCGTCGGGCTCAATCGGTTCGCCGGCGCGCAGCGAATCGACCGTGCAGACGGCCACGTTGTGGGCCGACAGCGGACCCATCGCCATCAAAAAGGGCTCCCCGACCACGACCATGTCCGCGTGGATCATCCGGATCGCGCGCACGGTGTCGGCCAGCCACACGGCTGGGTCGGTGCGTGGTGTCGGTTGTTGGAGCATCGTCAGCGCGGCGCGGCGCAGCCAGATCGCCTGTGCGAGCGATGCCACATCCGCCGCGTCTGTGGCCAGTACGGCGACCGACCCATGGCGGCCAACTCCCCCGACGGCTAAATTGCCGGCCATCCGCTTCGCCTGATCGTGGACTTCGCTCCAGCTCAGCCGCCGGGAATTCGCAAGGCTGCCCACGGTTAACCCGCGGGGTGACGATGCCGCAACCGAACGCATTTCGCGGGTCACGATGCTCATCCGGCCACCCCGGCCGTATCGAACCAGCGCGCCAGGAACTCGACCAGATCGCCGACGCTTCGAATTTTCGAAAGCACCTCCGGGACGCCGATGTGTCCAAGTTGGGGATATTCCGCGCGCAACCTCTCGATGAGTCGAAGTTGCAGCAGCGAGTCGTAACCCAGGTCTTCGGCGAGCCGGCTGGACCAGCCCAGCCGAGCTACCGGATAGCCGCCGACATCGGCGATGATTGCCAGTAGTTCACTCTCTCGGCTGGGCGGCACTGGCTCGGGCCGCTCCCGCTCGCCGACGGGTATGACCGTCGCCGACGGGGTTGGCGGGGCCACCGCACCGACACCTCCCTCGAACCAGAACCGATGGGCGGTGTTGAAGACGTAGGGCGGAATACGAGGCAGCCGGCCAGCCGGCCTGCCATACAACGGCGTGAGGTCCGGGGAGTACCCGTCGCGCAGCATCGACGCCGCTACGACGAGCAGCTCGGTTCCGTCTGAATTCGGTCCAGTGCACAACGGCAGCGACCGAGTTTGCGACGGTAGTCCGCACTGCATCGCCAGGGCGAGCAGCGTGGGACGCGGACCTGCCTCCGCAACGCAGTCGGCACGTGCGGCACTGCCGGCAGCCACAACGGCGTCGAAAAACCTTACCGGTGAACAGATCTGGTTGGCCCAGTAGTCGCTGTCCAGTTCGGGGCCCGCGACTTGTTTGCCAAGGACGGTGGAGAAGAGTGGGAATTGCGCGCGGCCTGGCGTGAGCCATGACAGCTCGCGCCGAAATTCCGCCACGATGGGCTCCATCAGCGGCGAATGAAAGCCGTGAGAAACACTGAGGTATAACGCTTTTCCACCCTGCTCGCGTACCGCGGCATAGGCCCGTGCCACCGCGTCGGCGGCACCGGAGATTACCAACGAGCGGGGCCCGTTAACGGCCGCGATCGCGCAGTCGGGCTCTCCGGCGACCAACGCAACGGCGTGCTCGACACCGAGGTCGACCGCGATCATCGCGCCACCTGCGGGTAAGGAGCCGATCAGGCGTCCTCGGATCGCGATCAGCCCGGCCGCATCTTCGAGGGACAACACACCGGCCAGGCAGGCAGCGGCGACCTCGCCGACGCTGTGACCAATGCCGAAGGCTGGGCGGATCCCGGTCTGCAGCAGCGTCTTTCCCAGCGCATAGGAGACCGCAAACAACGCCGGCTGCGCGAGGCTGGCGTGATCGAGGCCGGGATCGTCGCCAAACATCACCGAGCGAAGCTCCGACGATAGGTGCGGGTCGAAGGCGGCCGTCACGGCATCCAGATGTTCCCGGTATCTGGGATTGGCGTCGTAGAGCGGCCGCGTCATACCCGGGTATTGGGTGCCCTGGCCTGAGCACAACAGCCCGACCGCGGCGGGTACCTGGCGCATCGGGGCGGACGACGCCAGGTCGGCACGCGCGCCGGCGAGAAATTCCCGTAGCCCTTCGACCAGGGTGCCGTGGTTACCTTCCAGCGCCAGGCGAAACCGATGCGACCGCTTAACGACGTTGGTGGCGCGGCACCAAGGGGCCAGCCGTTGGGGGTCGACGGTCTGCAGCACGGCGGCTACCGAGGCGGCGTTGCGTCGCAGTGCCTGCTCGGAGGGCGCCGACAGGGTCAGGACACCGGTCGCACCGGGATGGGGCGCCGCTGCGCTCGGCGCCGACTCCAGCACCGCGTGCGCGTTGCTGCCGCCCAGTCCGAATGAGCTCACGGCGCCCAACGCGCCGCCGGCCGGCAGTGCCTGCGGACCGTCGGCCAGGCGCAGCCCGTGCGCGTCCAGACGCAGTCTGGGGTTGGGGGTGTCGCCGAAGACCGTCGGCGGCAGCATGGAATGGTGCAGCGCGAGACAGGCTTTGATGAACGACGCGATCCCCGCGCTGCCCTCGGTGTGGCCGATGTTTCCCTTGACCGAACCCAGCAGGCATGGCGCGCTGTCGCGTGTCTTATGAATGTCGCCGAGCGCGTTGGCCTCAATCATGTCGCCGAGGCTCGTGCCGGTGCCGTGTGCTTCGACGAAGTTGAGCTGCGCGGGCTCGAGTTCCGCCAGGTCGAGTGCGCGGCGCATCAGATTCACTTGAGATCGGCGGTTCGGGGCGGTGATTCCGTTGCTGCGACCATCGTGGTTGGCGACCGAACTCTTCACGACGGCGTAAATCGGCTGGCCGTCGGCAACGGCATCGTCCAGTCGGCGCAGCACAACCGCCGCCACGCCCTCACCGCGGCCGATACCGTCGGCGCACTTGCCGAACGGTTTGCAGCGGCCATCCGGTGCCGAGAGTCCGGCCTGCGTGTAGAAGATCGAAAGCCCAGGTGTCAGAAGCAGGTTCGCACCGGCGGCGATGACCGTGTCGGTTTCCCCGGAACCTAGCGCGACACATCCTTGGTGCACCGCCATCAACGATGACGAGCAGGCGGAGTCGATCGCCATACTCGGTCCGGTGAGGTTCAGGTGATACGAAATACGGTTGGCCGTCATGAAGTAGCCGCTGCCCGTGCCTCGAAACACGGTAAGCCCCTTGAAGTCGAGAATCTGACGAAAGCCCCACTCACTGGACATCATCCCGACAAAGACCCCGGTCGGCGTGCCGGCCAGCGAGCGGGGATCGATTCCGGCATCTTCAAGGGCGCGCCACGCTGTCTGCAGGAGCAGTCGCTGCTGCGGATCCAGCGCGGCCGCCTCGACCGGCGCGATGCCGAAAAACTCGTTGTCGAATGCATCCACGTCGTCGATGAAATGGGCGCGTCGAGTATTCATCGATCCGGCGGCACCGTCGGGATGGTAATAGGTGTCGATGTCCCAGCGCTGCGAAGGCACTTCCGCGTCGGTGACCACGCCGTCCATAAGCAGCCGCCAGAACGCGTCCTTGTCGCGAGCTCCCGGGAATCGGCAGTCGATGCCGACCACGGCGATCGGTATCACTGCGCCTCTCCCCCGGCGACCAGGTACTCCGCGATTGCATCGATGGTCGGGTAATCCCACACTATGGTGGTCTCGACGTCGAATCCCTTCTCGTACCGCAGGTCCGCGCACAGCGCCAGGCCGGAGACGGAGTCGATCCCACAGTCGGCCAGCGCGGTATCGATGCCGATCGTGTCTGGCGGAACGTTGACATATTCCGCGACCTTCATCGTCAGCCACTCGACAAGTTCCTGATACTCCGAAGTGTCGGCGGCAACCGGGGTTTCACTCCGAATCGCGCTCACCGGCCTCACGAGATCGCCGCCTCGCAGACAGGCACCTCGACGATGGAGATCCGTCGGCGTACTAAACCATCCACCACACTGCCGAACCACGCACCACCGGCAAGAGCAGCGCATCCGAACAGCGGCAGACCGACCACGATGGCGACCGCGAGGCCGAGCACGAACAATACGAGGCCCGCGACATAGGCTGTCGCTCCGAATCGCTGAGCCGACCTGACTGCTGCGCCCCACCTCCGAAAAACTGACCCGGCGACGAGATCCGCCGCGGCCAGGGTAGGCACGACGGTCGCCGCGTCCCGCGGGCATCGTCGCGACTCACCGATGCATCTGCCCACATCGGCGATCCGAGCCAATTCGGCATCGCCGATCCCGGCCCTGCCGAACCACAGGAAGGGTTCGCGGCGGCCGGTCAGCAGCCAACGCAGAGTGGTCACTAACGTTGTCGCCTGCGGCCGAGTGTCGGTTGCAGCGATGACCCCAACGTGTTGAGCACCAGCGGATCGCAGCAGGGCGGATACCTCAATCGCGGCCGAGTACCACATGTTGCGGCAGGCGATCAGCGAGACGACCGACCGGTTGCGAACGGCCTCGGGATGCGCTTTCAGCAGTGATCGCACGGGAATCGACGGCGCCAGATACCAGACTTGATAGGCCAGGATTACCAGTTCCTCTGCGTCGGTGCGGAATCCGCCCGCCGGCTCGATGAGATCGATGAGCGAGTTGGGATCCACCGCCGCGGGGAACACCCCGAAGAACCGGCGGATCGACCACGGAAACGGGAACCTCACACGCGGTTCGACGTGTACCCAACGGATATCCCACTTTTGGGCGACCAGCGGAGCGGTCAACGCATCGGCGACTTCGTGCAGCTGGCCGCTCTGCGAGTAGAGATACACCACGGCGCGCGGGTGACGCAGCTGGGCCGAGACAACCTCCGGCGGCGACGTCATGGCGTGGAGTGCGAAGCCGAAGCGGTCGTTACCGCAGTCAGGTGCATGAACGACATGACGAACCGGCCCGACTCCGGAACCATGCACAGCAACGTGTCACCGTCCCTGATCAGGCCCTCGGTCATCATCTCGTCGAGAATGACGAAGATGGCTGCGCTGCCGATGTTTCCGACCTTCGTAAGGTTGCTGTACCAGGCTTCGGGTCCGCCCGATGGAAGGCCGCGCCGGGCGAACTCGTCCATCATCATGGACTTCATCCGTTCACTCGAGTAGTGCGCGGGAAACCATGTCACCGTGTCCGGGTAGAACTTGCCTGCGACGAGCAGCCGTTCGTATTCATCCACTCCCACGCGTATTAGATGCGGCAGCAGGGAGAGTTCCTGGCGCAGCACGAACGCACCGTCGGCGGCGGCCGCCGGGACGTTGGGGTAGTCACCCCAGGTCTTCTCACATGCGTTGTCGTTGGTACCGAAGAACATGCACGTCTTCTCGGTGTTGGCAAACGACGTCAGCGAGATCCAGTCGATGCGAAGGCTGACCCCCGATGCAGCGGGTGCGCTCTGAATCACCGCGGCCCCCGCTCCGTCCGAGAGCATGTAGCGCAAGAACGCGGTCTCCAATGGCAGCGACCCGACCTCGTCGACCACCGCCATCTCCTCATAGCGAGTGCTCTTGAATACGCGTGAGGCCAGCTCACTGGCCACGCAGACAGCATTGCGCTTTTCGCCGATTGCCACCTGAAGGTAGGCGTTCTTCAACGCCATCATCCCGCTGCTGCAGATACCGTGCGCGGTCGCGATTTCAAGTGGCCCGTACCCCAGCTCACCGTGCACCATGCTGGCATGCCCGGGACCCATCAAATCGGGTATCGTCGTTGCCGCCGTGAGCAGTTCAACGTCATTAGGGCCTAGTCCAGCCCGCTGGGTGGCGTTGCGCACCGCGGCGGCCGCCATCGCCGTATTCGAGACCAGAGTCCGTTGACTCTTGTCAATGGCATAGTGGCGGGTCTTGATTCCGCAGTTCGCCAGCACGAGGTCCTTGAGATTGGACGACGCGCGTCCCGCTTTTCCGATGTAGTCTTCGATTTCGTCGTTGGAAACCGGGTAACCGGGCAGGAACGCGCCGGTTGCGGTGATGTACGCGCTCATGCCGCTGTGGCTCGAATGATCGAGTTATCAACCAGACGCTCGTCCACAGGCCGCTTGCGCCGCTTTGAAAACACAAACGTCATGAAATCGGACGTACGTAGCCGGGCCCTGCACTTGGGCTCGAGGATGTCACCAATGGCGAGAACGCCAAGCGAACCCAGTCTCAGATCGACCAGCATGGGTTCAACGGTGCTTTGATTGGCTTCCATGCCGTGAGCCTTTGGGTAGCAGACGATTTCGCTTTTCACATACTGTGCAAGTGACACAAGAGCCACCGACCTTTCTCAGCCCTTTCTCAGCCGACCCATTGCTGGCCCAGATTCCCCACCTACGTTGGCTCGGCAGCTGCGGGTGGATCGTTTGGGCGCAGCCAGCAGGTGCCGCACGTCGACCAGTCGAATGTTAATTTCCCATGTTGCGGGCTAACTGCATCGTTAGCGCAAGAGGCGGTGCGGTCGCCCAAACCAGCGAGCACGGCTTCGTGCATCGCCCGAGCGATCACAGCGTTAGCAGGATATCCAGTTCATCCCCGGTTGCGTCCACCAATGTGGTGTATGGATTGAGCCAGTGACAGCGGTTGCTGATCAACAGCTGCATAGCGCTTGCGGCCGTTGGTCTACTGTCGGTTTCCGCACCCAGCCGATTGCGAGTCGATCACCGTAGCCCGGGGCAGCGCTGCAGATCGCATACACCGCCAGCGGCGGCGGAAACTGGTGTACCGGTATCGTCAGGTGATCGCTTCCGCGCGAGGTGACAGCGTGCACCCAACGCTGCTCTACGGCAATGCTTTTCGGCACATCCGAAGATCGGTGGGGTTTCCCGGCAGCGATGTCAACGGCTTCGGCGGCGCCCAGCGGGTGCCTGTTGGCAGCGAAGATGGATACACTGCGCAACAGCGCCAGCCCAGGAGTCCTGAGGCGGGCACAACACTATCGGCTGATGATGGCGTGTGAACTCCATACTGGACCAGCGGAATTGGCGCCACTGAGCTACCGCGGTCGACCCCGGTCACACGCATCACACGGCCAAAACTCGGGAAGGACCAAGCATGGTAAAACAATCCGCGTCATTAGCCATACCTACGGCGCCCGTTCGGCTAGTGCGCGCACTGGAACGCGTCCGTCACCACCTCTACCGTCTGCATCAAAAACTCGTCCCGGCTCCCATTGCCATGACGGAACTGATCATGGGGCACATGGCGTCGCAAGCCATCGCGGTGGCCGCCGAACTTCGGGTGGCCGACGCGCTGGCAAACGGGCCCCTGCATCGCGACGAATTGGCTCGCGAGGTCGGCGCGAACCCTGTGGCGCTGGCGCGGCTGCTGCGCGCCCTGATTTCCCGCGGTATCTTCCGTCAACTGCGCGACGGACGCTACGCGCTGACTCCGATGGCCGACACGTTGCGCTCGGATGCGCCCGTCTCGGTGGCGGGCTGGGCGCGGTATTACGGCTCACAGGAATACCGCGAATTCTGGTCCTTTCTTGTTGAAGCGGTGCGGACCGGACAGTCGGTCGTTCCGTCGCTGCGGGGCGTGGACGGCTTTGCCTACCTAGCTCAGCACCCTCAATTGGCCTCGCTGTTCAACGACGGCATGACGGCCATCTCCGAAGTGGCGGCGGCTTCGGTGGTGACGGCTTACGACTTTGGTAAGTTTTCCGTAGTCGTCGATGTCGGCGGTGGACACGGACGACTCTTGGCGGCGGTCTTGGCTGCCGCGCCCAACGCCCGCGGTGTACTCTTCGATCTGCCCAACGTCGTCACCGGTGCGCCGGAAGTGCTCGACCGCGCGGGCGTCAGTGGCCGGGTGCGTGTTGAGGGCGGCTCGTTTTTCGACAGCGTGCCCACCGGCGGAGACGTCTACATTCTTCAGTTCGTCATCCACGATTGGGGCGATGAAGCGGCTCAGCGGATTCTCCGGAACGTCGCCGAAGCGGCGCACGATCAGGCCACGCTACTACTGGTGGAGATGGTGATCCCCCAGCATCACCGCGAGTTCGCCGGCAACTGGGCCGACCTGGACATGCTGGTACTCGGTGAAGGCCAAGAGCGCACCGCCGCGGCGCATCAAGAGCTCCTGCGGCGCAGTGGTTTTCAGCTGACGCGGATTATCCAAACCGTTTCCCCGTTTTGCGTGATTGAGGCTTCTCCGATTGCGCGGGATGCCCGGCGGCCTCGACCTCTCGCCGGCACGACGCGTGAGCCAGATCGCGTGCAGAGTAGCCGAGTCGGCGCACCACCCAAGTAGCAGGACGATCAAATTGTCACGAACACAACATCTTCCAATCAGGAGCGAGTCGGGAGGAACCACCGGGTGTCAACGAATTGTGCCCCGTCCACCCCGCAGATATCGACAGTTTTCGTCGGTGGTTCACCGCCATGCTGAATGCGCGGGCCCAGCGGCATCGCCGACATGGCCGGCATCCGGGACAATGTGGCCACCGACATCACGACTCGACTTAGCGGTCGTTGGCGGACCAGCGTCCTGGTTTCGACGCGGTCGACTCTGTCTTGGTACGGGATTTCATGCACGCTCGGCACCCTGCACCGCATTTTGCCAGTTTGAAGGTGAACCACCAATTCCGGCCGCCGGACAAAGAGCTGAGTGAATGGCCGACAACCAAATCGTCATCGTGGGCGGTGGTTCGACCGGCTGCACGCTTGCCTTGCTCCTGGCCCGGCTAGGCGTAGCCTCCGTCGTTGCCGAACGTCGCGAGGAACCCCTCTTCCATCCTGCCGCCCACGTCATTAACGCGCGCTCCCTTGAGATCTGGCGTCAGGCGTCGGCCTCACTCGCAGAAAAGATCTTTGCGCTCGCTACGCCTTTTGAGAAGTTGGGAAGCATCCGCTGGTGCTGCGGGCTACTTGACCCGCCGCTGGGCGAGATAGATGTGACATCGGACGCCGAGTTGGTGGCGCGACTAAAATCCTACAGCCCGTTCCTGATATCCCATGTTGGCCAGCATCTCCTGATGCCGGTCCTGTGGGCCGCACTGGAACGGGAACCCCTAGTCGACTTTCGGCGTGGCACATCGGTCGAGCGGGTCCGCGAGACCTCCGACGGCATCGTCGTAGACATCCAACCTCGGCTAGGGCTGTCCGACCGGGTAGCCGCCCGCTACGTCGTCGCCGCGGATGGCGCAAACAGCGTCCTCCGCGAGCACGCCGGAATCGGGATGACAGGCAAGATCCTGGCCCGCATCGGCAGCGTCTTCTTCCACGCCCCCCGCCTGTTTGATGGCGACACGCCCACGCCGTTGTTGACCTGGATATATCAGCCGAGGTTCTGTGGCGCCCTGATCCCGCACGCCAACGACGACTACGTGCTGATGACGCCGTACCTCCACCGGCGGCAAGCGGTCGTACGGGATAGCGCAGCGTTCTGGAACCAAACGCTCCGCGAAGTACTGGGTACCGCCCGCGGCTTCGCTGTCCACTCCACCAACACGTGGACCATGACCTCACAGATCGCCGAGCGCTTTCGGCGTGGGCGACTGCTGCTCGCGGGTGACGCCGCGCACCGTTTCCCGCCCGCGGGAGGTTTCGGTCTCAACAGCGGCGTGCAGGATGCACAGAACCTTGCCTGGAAGATGGCAGCAGTTGTCAAAGGACACGCCCACGCCGCCTTGCTCGATACCTACGATCCCGAGCGGCGACCAGTCGTGGAACGGTTCGCGCAACAAAGCGTCAGGAACTATTTCCGGCTCGACGAGGTCACTGCTCCGCTTGGCATCACTAACCGGGCAATGTGCAGAGCTACCGAGGCTGTCGCCAGTCCGCCGCTCGCTTGGCTGCCGGACCGGCTGCTGGGATTGGCATGTGACCGCGCGACGAAGATGCAGACCAAGCGTACGCGGATGCTGCTGGCCGGAGATGCCCGCGCCCGGCGCCTCCGCACGCAGATCGCGGCGCTCATCCCGGGTCAACTCGAACACTTCGTGTTCCAAGGCCTTGAATTTGGCTACACATACCGGGGCCCGCTGATAGCCCCGGAGTCAGGTGAGACACCGCCCGATCAGTCCACCATCGTCACCTACCGACCTACCACTAGGCCCGGGGCACGCCTGCCGCACGCCTCGGTTCTTCACGAGGGCCGGCCGGTCTCGGTTCATGACACCCTCTGCTCCGAAGGGCTCACCCTCTTCACCGCAAGTGCTCCTCAATGGACCGCCGCGCTGCGCAAACAACAGCATCCGGCCACACTTCCGGTCATGGTGCGAGACCTTGCTGCCGCGGAACCACGAGATCAGGGCCACTTGCTAGCGCTGTTTGAGGTTGGTCGTCAAGGCGCCGTCCTGGTGCGTCCCGATGGACATGTCGCATGGCGAACCACTAAGCCAGCCCCCGGAGGGAGTGCGGACCTCCGCCAGTTCCTCGAGCAACGATGGCTGCCCTATTGGCAGCGCACGCACCGCAAAGCATGACCCGGTCAGGCGACGGGACCGTGCTGCCGCTCCACCGAGTCCAACCCCGACGGCAATAGCCGCCAACCCCCTGCGGGCGCGCCTGACGGAGCCATCGGTGCGTCGCGATCAGTCGTCGAACTGCCCGAAGATGTGGGAGTAGTCCCAGGTGTCTTGCGCCACCCCGCTGCTGGTGTTGGACAGGGTGCCCACTGGACCCGGGTAGTCGCGGTTGATCGACCACATGTGCAGTCCGCCCATCCCCTTCTGCTCGGCGAAAGTGGTCAGTTTCTGCGCGTCGGCAAGGGTGAAGATTTCGTTGGGATCGTCGTTGACTCCGATCATCGGCGTCACGTCGATCATCGACCAGATCTGCGCGTCGGTCTTCGACGGATACAGCGGCACCAACTGATCGTGGACGGCCGTCGCGGCCTGGATCGCGTAGTCGCCCATCTTGCCCTCATACGACAGGTTCGGGTCGTAGTAGTCCATCGCCATCACGTTCACGTGTCCGATGTCCACGCCGTTGGCGATGGCGTTCTGGACCACCCGCATCCCGTCGGCGGTCAGACCCGTGGTCATCACGGGAAGGGTGAACGAGACCTGCACCGGGGTGCTGTTGGCGTTGCCTGCCGCCTGCAGCGCAGCGATGGCCTGCGAACGGCGCGTCAGCGATGCGAGGTCGGCCTGGGCCGCGCCTTCGATGTCGAAATCGAGTTTGTGGATTCCGTAGGCGTCGATCACCGACTGGTATTTCGCGGTCAGCGCGGTCACGCTCGTAGTGGTCTGAGCGAGTTCCTGGTTCGCCGCGCCACCGAAGGAGATGGTCGCGTCGACTCCGCCGTTGTGCAGGGTGGCCATCGCCCTCTCTGGCAGGGTTAGTTGAGACAGCAGGGTTCGAAAATATCTGACCAGGTATTGAGGGCAAGTAAGGATTGCAACGAACAATGACGGCGACTTTGGCTGAGGTCCGGAAGGGTAGCGCCGATGATGAAGGCGTGGGAACCGATTCGGCCCAGGGTCCGCGGGCGGATCGTCCCCGGCGGCGCAACTTCACCCCGGAGTACAAGGCGGCCATTGTGGCCGAGTACGACGCGTTGACCGAGCCGGGTGCGCGGGGTGCGCTGCTTCGGCGTGAGGGCCTGTACTCATCGCACATCGTGGAGTGGCGCCGAGCGCGCGACGCGGGCGCGTTGGACGGGCTGGCCCGGTCAGGCGGTCGTGGTAAGGACCGCGACCAGGCCGAGATCGAACGGCTACGGAAGCGGGCCGAACGGGCCGAGGCCGAGCTTGAACGCACGAGGGCCGCGTTGGATCTGGTGGAAAAGCACACGCGCTCTTGGAGACGCTCTCCGAGAGCACGGGCACGCGGCCCGGGTCGAAGAAGTGATCGCACAGTTGCTGCCCGAGGTGGAGCGGCTGACCTCGACCGCGAAGGCGCGCGCTGCTGGGCAAGCCGCGCGCGAGCCTGTATCGGCAGCGCAACCGCCCTGCCGGTCCACGCCGCAAACCCGGGCCGAGCGGACCGCCGCCCAATGCGCTCGACGCGGCCGAGCGCACGCAGATCCTTACGGTGTTGTGCCAGCCGCGCTTCGCCGACAAGGCGGTCGCCCGTGTGGGCCGAGCTGCTCGACGAGGGCGTCTACCTGTGCTCGCAGTCCACGATGTACCGGATCCTGCGCACGCACAACATGACCCGCGAACGGCGGCGGGTAGCCACACACCCGCCGCGGGTCAAACCCGAGCTGGTCGCCCACCAACCCAACGACGTGTGGTCCTGGGACATCACCAAATTGGCGGGACCGGTGCGCGGCGAGTTCTACCAGCTCTACGTGATGCTGGACATCTTCAGCCGCTACCCCGTCGGCTGGCGCGTCGAGTACCACGAGGACGCCGACATCGCCCAGGACTGGATGGCCGAGCTGACCGCGCTACACGGGCGGCCCGGCGCGATCCACGCCGACCGGGGTTCGGCGATGACGTCGAAGAACGTCGCCCAGCTGCTAATCGACCTCGGCGTGGCGCGCAGCCACTGCGCCCACGGGTGTCAAACGACAACCCGTTCAGCGAATCCCAGTTCAAAACGCTGAAGTACCGCAACGATTTTCCCGAACGGTTCGACTCGATCGAGCACGCCCGCACCTGGTGCAAAGACTTCTTCGACTACCTGCGCCACGAGCACCGCCATTCCGCGCTCGGCCTGCACACACCGGCGTCGGTGTACTTCGGCACCGCCGCCGACATCCAGGCCAAACGAGCCCGGGTCATGGCCGATGCCTACGCCGCCAACCCCAACCGGTTTAGCAGCCCACCACAGCCCCCGAAACTACCGACCGCGGCATGGATCAACCCACCGACCCCACAACCGAAAATAGTGTCCACATAGTGAGACGCTGTCTCAAACACCTTGACAGCTACCGTCGCGCTGGTGACCCACGGATCGTTCAGCCCGTATTAGGTGCCCCAGGACGGATTGCCCTGTGCGTCGCTGACGACGAAGCCGAGCGTGACGGCTTCGATTCGCCCGTCGCTGATGGCACCCGCGTAGTCGAATTGGGGCCAGAGCGTCATGTCGACATAGGGAGAGAACTCGCCCGACGATGTCCCGCCCGAAGGGGGAGGCGGCGGCGTCACGGCGGTGCCAATCTGCCCGGGGCTTCCGGCGACGCCAATGAGCCCGGCCTTCCCGCCCAAGCCCCCCGGCCCGGGGTTGCCGCCGTTGATGCCCGCCACGGCCGGTCCACCGTTGCCGCCGGCGCCGCCGTTACCCACCAGCTGGCCACCGCTGCCGCCGTTACCGCCGGGCGCGCCGGCGCCGCCGGCGCCGCCGGCCCCGCCGTTTCCGAACCAGCCGGCGTTACCTCCGGCCCCGCCGGCCTGGCCGGGCCCGCCGGCGGCACCGTTGCCGCCGCTGCCGTACAGCAGCCCTCCGTCCGCGCCACGACCGCCCGGCGTCGTGGCGTTGGCCCCGTTGCCGATCAACGGGCGCCCCAGCAGCGTCTCGGTGGGCGCGTTCACGAGGGCGAGCGCCTGATGTTCGACGGACTGCAACAGCGACGCGTTGGCCGCCTCGGCGCTCGCATACCACCCCGCGCCCGCGGCCATTGTCCGCACGAAGTGGGCGTGGAACGCCGCCGCTTGGGCGCTCAGGGCTTAATATTGCTGACCGTACGTGCCGAACACCGCCGCGATGGCCGTGGACACCTCGTCGGCGGCCGCCGCAACCACTCCCGTCGTCGGACCCTCCGCGGCGTGGGCCGCGCTCAGCGCCGAGCCAATTCCCTCCAACTCCGCCGCCGCGGCTATCACCAGCTCCGAATCCGCGATGAGAAAAGCCATGCCGCATCCTCATCCCCCGACCGAACTACCACGACCCGGCTACATTCCCATGAAATCCCCACACTTTCAACAATGTCGTCCGCCCGCAGCTAAACCGAAGTTAAGGCTGTTCTGATAGGCGAATCCGCGGTTTGACCTGGGGGTTTGTTGGTTTTGGTGGGTGGTTGTTGTGGCTACGCGGCGATGGTCAGTGGGATGGGGGCCTCGATAAGGTCGAAGGCGCGGCGCTGGTGGGGGGTGGGGTCGGTGAGCTTGTCGATTTCGATGTCGGTGTCGTGGTAGCGGATCCGGTCGCGGGTGAGGGTGCCCAGGTGTGTGAGCAGGTCGCGGAAGCTGCCGACCGGGTTGCCGTCGTCATCGTGTTTGGTGGAGGCCTTGGCTTGGGCGGTGGCGGAGCGGCGTGCGGGGCTACGGGGTTGTCCCGTTGTGGGGGTGCTTGGTCGGTGAAGGTCAACGGTGCCCAGGCCTTGCGTAGATGCCAGGTGAGGTAGCAGGCGAGCATGCAGATGAGCATGTG
Organism: Mycobacterium lacus; assembly: GCF_010731535.1. Taxonomy (NCBI): domain Bacteria; kingdom Bacillati; phylum Actinomycetota; class Actinomycetes; order Mycobacteriales; family Mycobacteriaceae; genus Mycobacterium; species Mycobacterium lacus. The sequence continues at coordinate 1,619,105 of NZ_AP022581.1, read as the reverse complement.
GGCTTTGACCCGGTCTTGGAGGCGGTGGTGGATGGGCCGCAGGTCGAGGTCGTCGGATTTGATGATGCGGAAGTCGCGTTCGACGTTGGCGAGTTTCTTGTAGCTTTCGACTATGGCGGCGGGGTCGAGGGCCTGGGCGTCGACGCTAGTGCGCAGGACATAGATGCCGTCGAGGGCCGCTTCGGCGTCGATGGCGGCCTGGTCGCGGTGGTAGGTGAAGGCGGTGTCGGTGATGGTGAGGTGGAAGTGTTTGCCCACCTTGAATTTTCCGCTGACCCTACCGACCTCGATGCCGATCTTGTCGGCGCCGGACAGGGTGCCCTTGGTGACGCGTTCGGCGATGTGGGCCAGCTCCTTGTCGGTGGCGGCCAGCAGGTCTTGGCGCTTGCGGGCGCGTTCGGCGGCCAGTGCTGGGTTGCGGCAGGCGATCAGCCGTTCGCCGGGGTAGTCGGGTGGGTGATCTCGGCGAGGTCTTGCTGGTCGAACAGGCTCATCTGCAGCGGCCCGTCGTCGCGAGCGAGTTTGGCGATCGACGGCGCGCAGCGCGGTGATCCAGTCGAAACACGCTGCGTCGTCGGGGGTGTCGTTGAGTTCGCGCAGCTTGTCGATGCGCGCGCCGGTGATCATGCCGCGGTCACCGACCAGGATCAGCCGCTGGATGGCGAGCTTGTCTTTGATCACCTCAACGATCTGGGTGAACGCGCTCGGGTCGCTGGTGTTGCCCGCGAACACCCGCACCGCGACCGGGCGCCCGTCGGGGTCGGTGAGCACACCGTATTCGATCTGCTGGCACCCTTTCTTGCCGTCGCGGGAATAGCCGTGTGCGGCCAGCTCGCAGCAGCGCCCGGTCACCCACGAGGAACTCAGGTCGAACAACGCCATCCGGCCCGGGTTCACCGACTCCGCGAGATGCTTTGCGGCCAGCTTCTTTCGATCGTCTCCTGGCGGCTGACAAGCCAGTCCATCGCCGCGTAGATCTCATCGGTGGATGCGTCGGCCACACCCAGGTCGACCCCGAGGGTGGTATCAGACCACCAGCCCAGGGTGGATAGCTTCGATTTTGGCCGCACCACCCGCGAGATGATCAACGCGACAGCAATGTCGCGGGCCCGGCATGGCGGGCCTAGCAGTGCGGCCAGCTTGAGCTTGCCCGCCATCGCCGCCACCGCTGCGACATCACCGTGCGGCAGCGACCGCGTCTTGCTGAACTCGCTGCCGGCCGCCACGAGCGTGTGCCCCTTAAGCGTCGCCTCGATGGCGGCGATCGCCTCCGGCGGGAGCTTGGACAGGTTCGCCAGAGTTTGGTGGCGCACCTTGCCCCCGTCGCGGAACGAGCGGCGCAGCAGGATCGTCTCGTAGAGACGTTGCTCGCCTGACTTCGTCACGTATCCACGCAGATTCCGGGCTACGTGCATCGAACCTGAGTATGCCGCCACGCCGTTATCCTAACGCATTCTCATCACACAACGTCGTAACGACACACCATATTCGTGGCTACACTCGCCAACTGTGATTCTACTGATTTCCCAGGTCGGCTACACAATCCTCGAGTACCAGCGGTCGGAACTTCGGGCTAAATACACTGCCTCGGAGTCCAATTCGATCGATGCCGAGAATTGAATTCAATTCTGCCAATGCCGAGTTACACCGACATGCCATTCATCTACACGGCACTTCGGTGAATTATCGTGGAAACGACCCTCAGACGCTCAGCACCGGCAGCGGACCGGTCGGCGCTGAACCGCGCGCCGCGTTCAACGGGATGAGCTTGTAAGCCGCCAGCGCGCCCAGGGTGCCCAACGCCGCCCCACTCATCGAGGTCCACCCGGTGTGCGCCAGCAGCACGAAGCCGAAGCCCGAAGACACGATTAGCAACGCCCAGCGCACCGGTGTCCAGCGGGCGGAACGGCCGAACCGGATGGCCACCACCATGCCCAGCAGCAACGCAACGGCGTGGCCGGCATCGGTGAAGCCACCGCCGGAGACGGCGGTCACCAGGCCCACCACCAGCCACCAGCCGATCCAGGCGGACCGCCAGCGCCGCGGGATCGCCGCCGTCAGCGCGCCGAGCACCGCGAGGGCGCCGTAGCTCATTCCGACGTCAGAAGCGCGGCTGATCGACAACGGCAACCAGCCCAACTCGACGGACGCCGCGAGCACGGCCGCCACCAGTAGCGTCGCGCCGATATGGCCGAGGACAAACGCCAGGGTCAGCCGCAGGCTGCGCAGATGCAGTTCGGCCAGTGCCAGCAGGCACACCAGGCACGGTAGCCAGAAGTAGAGCGGGCCGTCGTCGATGACGAACGCGCTGTTCCACAGGGTCCCCAGGTGGCCGCGCGCCAGGTTGTGCAGGTTTGTGCTGGCGTGCCGTATCACCTGTTCACGCGCCTGCGGGCCAAGCATCAGGATGGCGATGCTGACTGCGGCCAGAGAGGCCACGTAACCCACGGTGAATCGAACCCGGGCCAGCCGGGACAAGATGCCGTAAATCATCGCCTTCCACTATGCATCGAGATTTGTCTCGTCCGTATCATCGCCAGCTGTCAACTCTCGTACAGTCTTAAGGCGATATATCGCCAAGTCCGGGGGAATACCGGTGAGTTTGCTGGTGAAGACGGGTCGGCGTGCGCGCTTGGCGACGACACCCATTGCGTCCAGCTCGCTGTGCGGTATCAAGTCCAGCGTAGTGCTCGACACCATGATGCCACCCTTCGTGGCTCGTTCCATAACCCGGGCGGCGATGTTGACGTCGACACCGAGCCAGTCGGCGGCCAGCCGCTGCGGTCGACCAGTATGGATGCCGACCCGCATTCGTGGTCTATAGCCTTCCACCTCAACCGATTTCATCGCTTCCCGGGCGGCCAGCACCGCCCTGACGGCGACGGTTGGGAAGCGGAATACCGCCATGATCCCGTCGCCCATCCGTTTGACGATGTGCCCGCCGGCGTCGAGCAGCGCCGGCTCGACCGCCCGCGCCACCTGCCGCAGCAGCATCAGCGCCGCATCGTCGCCGGCTTGCAACGACCACGTCGAAAACCCGACCAGGTCGGTGAACACCAATGTCACTTCCGGGTTTGCTGGCTGCCGGGACACCGCCTCGGTCAGCGCCTGCCAGACCTGTAGCACACCCAAGCTGACCTCGCGCGAGGCCGCATCACGATCCCCCAGCAGCCGGTCGGCAGCGCGTGCAGCGGCCCGCGGTCCGCCCTCGCCGGCGGTGGACAGCGGGTCGCCAAACTCGGGATCGCCGGGCAACAGCCGCCGCGCACGACGAACAAACGCCACCACGCCTGGGCTGTGGTTCGTCTGGCGGAACCACCTGGCCGCACTGCGCATCATCCCCGGAGAGCGTCGCGGCGGCGTCAGCGCGGTCGCCGTCTCTTCGGGCACGCCAGACTCCGGGTCAGCAGGCCCGACTTCCACGCTGGCAAGGGTAGGCGGTTCGGGCAGCGGCGGGCAACGACCACCGGCTTGCCTGTGTCGAAACTCGCAACAACCGCCTGATCGCGGTGTCACACCCCTAGTAGCCGGGGATCACACCGTGGAGTAGGGCGGGAACAAGTCCGCCGAACTGCGTGCCGCTCAACGCGATGACCGTCGGCGTCCCACTCGTCGGCGTGGCCGTAACCGTGACGGGCTGAAGCGGGGTCAGCAGCCCTCCAACCGGAACGTTGAACCCGAACGACCTGTATCCCAATCCCGCGGGTGCCGGGACCGTCTGCGATATCGTTTCGTGGCCGAACAGGAAGCCCGTCACGACGTCGCCGGGAGCATGGACGAGTGCGCTGGCGGCACCCAGCAGGTTCCCGCTGGAAGCCGCGTTGGCAAATGCCGCGCCGCTGTGTTGGAGTGCGGTCAGCGCGACGTAGTACGGGCCTACCGCATCGACGCCGAGTGCCAGCGGCGTGGGCAGTGCGAATGATCCTGAGTCGAAAGCGATTTCGCCCGTAATCAGGTCGACCGTTCCGTTTAGCGTGAGCGAGATGGGGCCCAGCGGGGTGTTCGTATTGACGAGCGGAGCGCTGAAGGGCGCGGTGGGGCCCAGAAGTGGAGCCACCGCGCCGGTGACCGTGGTGCCGACGCCACCGCCGCCGGTGACCAGCGTGGCGTTGGCAATGTCGGCGCTGACATATGCGCCAGCGCCGGCGTTCAACGCGCGCGTGAACTGATCGTGAAACGCCGCTGCTTGGGCGCTGAGGGCTTGATATGCCTGCGCGTGTGTCGCAAACATTGCCGTGACGGCCGCCGACACCTCATCGGCGGCCATGGGCGCAAGCCCGGTCGTGGGCGTCGCCGCCGCCGCATTCGCCGCATTCAGCGCGGAGCCAATGCCCTCCAATTTCCCGGCCGCCGCACCCACGATGTCCGGCACCACGCTCAGAAACGACATAACCGGTCTCCTCTTGACGAAAAGGAAATCACCAAGAAATCGCCAGAAGGCAAAGTGTACTCTCAGCAAGCCTGATCCGGTTGACGTCTTTTCGGCGCTTTTGGCCAACAGCTTTCACCGGACTCCCGAATTACAAGGGTTCATCGGCCGAGAATCGCTACGCGGACCACCCCCGCTCGCGGCTCGGCGGGTTCGTCGCGACCCGCCACAAACGGCCTGGTCACAGGGCTGCCACACCGGTATGGACGCGCGATAACGCCCTCGTTGGGCATCGGCCGAAATCGTGGACAACGCACGTTGTCAAAGTTATCGTGAGGCCCATCAGAGCCCAATCAGGAGCAGGAGGCCGTGATGACCGCGACATCGACGACATCCGCTGATCCACTCGGACCCGATTCCCTGACTTGGAAATATTTCGGAGACCTGCGCACGGGAATGATGGGTGTGTGGATCGGCGCGATCCAGAACATGTATCCAGAGCTCGGCGCCGGTGTCGAGGAGCACTCAATCCTGCTGCGCGAACCGTTGCAACGGGTGGCCCGGTCGGTGTACCCGATCATGGGCGTCGTCTACGACGGCGACCGGGCGGCACAGACCGGCCAGCAGATCAAGGGCTACCACCGCACGATCAAAGGAGTCGACGCGGCGGGGCGCCGCTATCACGCGCTGAATCCGGAGACGTTCTACTGGGCCCACGCCACATTTTTCATGCTGGTGATCAAGGTGGCCGAGTACTTCTGCGGAGGCTTGACCGAGGCCGAAAAGCGACAACTGTTCGACGAGCACGTGCAGTGGTATCGGATGTACGGGATGAGCATGCGCCCGGTGCCGAAGTCGTGGGAAGACTTCCAGGAGTACTGGGAGCGCGTCGGCCGCGAGCGGCTGGAGATCAACCAGGCGACCCTGGACATCTTCAACATGCGGATCCCCAAGCCGAAGTTCGTGCTGATCCCCACCCCGATCTGGGACCAACTGTTCAGGCCGTTGGTGGCGGGTCAGCGCTGGATCGCGGCGGGCCTATTCGAGCCCGCCGTTCGGGAGAAGGCCGGGATGCGCTGGACACCGGGCGACGAGATCTTGCTCAGGTTGTTCGGAAAGTTCGTCGAGCTGGCTTTCCTGGCGGTGCCCGACGAGATCCGCCTGCACCCGCGCGCGCTGGCCGCCTACCGCAGGGCCGAGGGGCGGCTGCCAAGCGACGCGCCGCTGGTCGAAGCGCCCCGTTTCATGGCGCCACCGCGCGACCGACGCGGGCTGCCGATGCACTACTTCCCCCCTCGTCCCCGCTCCCCTTTCGACCCCGCCAGGGCCCTGATGGAGCGCGCGGGATCGCTGGTGCACAGCACGTTGTCGATCGCCGGCCTGCGGCCGGCCCGGGGGCGCACTCGGGCGGCCTGAGGCTGCTCACTCCTGGGTTTGTCGCGACCGAGGCAAGCGGTCACGCACACGCGTCGAGATTGACGTTTCGCAGATAAACGTCGATCGCGGTGGTGGGATGGTCGTCGGCCGGCGCCCGACGGACTTACCAGCGCGACCCCGCCTAGGGTGCGCCTAGGGTTCAGGGAGTGCGGCCAGCGCCCGCGCGCTCTGATAGAGGCAGATCGCCGCGGCGGCGGCCACGTTCAGGCTCTCCGCGCCACCGGACATCGGGATGCGCACGCGGTGGTCGGCAGCGTCGGCAATTACGGCCGGCAAGCCGTGTGATTCCGGTCCGAACAGCCATGCCGTCGGCGCGGCGAGGTCAGCCTCGTGAAGGGGCAGCTCGCCGTCCAGCGTGGTGGCCAGCACCTGCAGCCCGGCCGCGCGCAACGCCGTGACGGCGGCGCGGGCATCGGGCGCGACGACAACCGGGATCGAGAAGATGCTGCCGGCCGAGGCGCGCAGACATTTGCCGTTGTACGGATCGACGCCATGTCCCGCGAGGACGACGGCCGCGGCTCCCATCGCGTCGGCGATCCGGATCACCGTGCCCGCGTTGCCTGGCTCGCTGATCTCGACGGCGGCCGCGATCAGCCGGGGTGAGCCGGTCAGCACATCCTCAAGCCGGGTCTCCGGCATTTCGCACACCGCGACCAAACCCGCCGGAGTTACCGTGTCGGACAGCGCTTTTGCGGCGCGCTCGGTCACCACATGGACCGGCGCCCGCTGCCCGGTCAGCAGTGACTGGTGCCGCCGCGCCGCGGGCTCGGTCACAAACACGTCCCGGACCAGCCCGCGCGCCGACGCGGCCTCGACCAGGTTAGGGCCCTCGGCGAGAAACCGCCCCGCGCGCCGCCGGCCGACGTGGCGATGCAGCTTGACCGCCGCGACCACTCGCGCCGAGCGCTCGGTGAGCACCGGAAACCCGGAGCGCGAAGTCAGGCAGCCTCTCCGGAGGGCGCGTTGACATCCTCGGGCAGGGCCGCCCGGGCCACGTCGACGAGCGCAGTGAACGCCGCCGGATCGCTGACCGCGATGTCAGCGAGGTTTTTGCGGTCCACCTCGATGCCCGCGGCCTTGAGGCCCTGGATCAACCGGTTGTAGGTGATGTCGTTGGCGCGCGCAGCGGCATTGATTCGCGAAATCCACAACTTGCGGAACTCGCCCTTGCGCGCGCGGCGGTCACGGAAGGCGTAGTTCAGCGAATGCAGCTGCTGCTCTTTGGCTTTGCGGTAGAGCCGGGATCGCTGGCCGCGATAGCCTTTCGAGGCCTTCAGGACGGTGCGCCTCTTCTTGTGGGCGTTGACTGCCCGCTTCACGCGTGCCATGGATGTTCCTACTCTCGTTCAGACGTAACTGGTCGTAAGGGCGGGAGCCGGCGCTAGGTGGTCGTCCCGCGCGCCGGTCAGCCGTTCAGCAGCGAATTGACCCGCTTGGTGTCGTTGGCCGACACCACCGTGCGGCCGTCCAGCCGCCGGGTGCGCCTGGTCGGCTTGTGCTCGAGCAGATGCCGGCGGTTAGCTTTCTGACGGACGATCTTGCCGGTCCCGGTGCGCCGGAACCGCTTCGACGCCCCGCTGTGGGTCTTGGCCTTGGGCATGTTTCCTCTAATTTCTCGGTTCTGCTGGTCTCGCTGTCAGGTCAGTTCGGTGAAGGTTTGGTGTCGCCGGCCGCATTGGGATTGGTTGCTGGCCCCGCCACAGGTTCACCCGGGTGGCGCGCCCTGGCGCGAGTCTTCGCACCGCGGTGCGGCGCCAGCACCATCGTCATGTTGCGTCCATCCTGCTTGGCCGAAGTTTCGACGAATCCGTAGTCGGCGACATCGGCGCCCAGCCGCTGCAGCAATCGATAGCCCAACTCGGGCCGCGACTGCTCCCGTCCGCGAAACATGATGGTGACCTTGACCTTCGACCCCGCCTCCAGGAAGCGGATCACATGACCCTTCTTGGTTTCGTAATCGTGATCGTCGATCTTCGGTCGCAGCTTTTGTTCCTTGACGACGGTCTGCTGCTGGTTCCTACGGGATTCGCGTGCCTTCTGCGCCGCCTCGTATTTGAACTTGCCGTAGTCCATGATCTTGCAGACCGGTGGTCTGGCATTCGGGGCCACCTCGACAAGGTCGAGATCGGCATCCGCGGCGACGCGGAGTGCGTCTTCGATACGCACGATGCCTACCTGCTCCCCTCCTGGGCCAATCAACCGGACTTCAGGTACGCGGATGCGCTCGTTGACGCGAGTCTCAGTGCTGATGGGGCCTCCCTTTGTTGGCTGCTATGTGATCTTCACCCGCGACCGCTGCCCCGGCCCCGTCAGGATCAGCGGCGAAGACACCACTGCCATCAGCAAAAAAGCCCTGCACCAGCAGGGCCCAATGCCGACCGATCGCGGCTCAAATTTGCTCAAGCCGCCCGCGCCACGCGCAAAACAGGCATTGCAAGATGCCTGTGACCGGACCGTATGGCCTTGACGAAGCCTTGAAACCTTCTCGTGGCCAGCGGTGGGAGTGGGACTCCACTTACTGTCCCTGGCGCTAGCCAGGATGGTCGCAGAGGTGAGTCTAACAGCCCTGCCGCGTCAACTCGATATCAAACGGCACCGGGCGGCGGCCCCCGCACACACCATGCACACCAAACCGATCCGACGGACAGGGAGCAACGCCAGGCATTTCACGGATTGGAGGAATATCCTCGCGGTCTGTGACAGTCACAAAGTCTCGCCCGGAGAGCAGGCCGGCCTCCCGGTACCGGTGGGTGCCCGCGGCGGCCGGCTGGACTGTCGGAGTCATCGCCACCCTGTCGTTGCTGGCGAGCGTGTCGCCGCTGGTCCGGTGGATCATTAAGGTTCCCCGCGAATTCATCAACGACTACCTGTTCAACTTCCCCGACACCAGCTTCGCGTGGTCGTTCGTGCTGGCATTGCTGGCCGCCGCTCTGACCGCGCGAAAACGCATTGCCTGGCTACTGTTGCTCGGGAACATGGTCCTTGCCGCGGGGTTGAACGCCGCCGAGATCGCCGCCGGTGGCAACACCGCCGCCCAGAGCTTCGGCGAAAATCTCGGATTTGCCGTCCATATCATCGCGATCGTCCTTCTGGTGTTGGGCTATCGGGAGTTCTGGGCCAAGGTCCGCAAAGGCGCGCTGTTCAAGGCGGCCGCGGTGCTGGGTGCCGGCGGGGCCATTGGAATCCTGGCGTCTTGGGGCCTGGTCGAACTGTTCCCGGGATCGCTTGCGCCGCAAGACCGATTGCCCTACGTGGCGAACCGGGTCATGGGATTCGCCCTAGCGGACCCCGACCTGTTCACGGGCAGACCGCACGTGTTCCTCAACGCGATCTTCGGATTGTTCGGCGCCTTTGCCTTGATTGCCGCCGCGATCGTGCTGTTCCAATCCCAGCGCGCCGACAACGCACTGACCGGGGAGGACGAATCCGCGATCCGCGGCCTACTCGAGTTGTGGGGAAAAAACGACTCGCTGGGCTACTTCGCCACCCGTCGCGACAAGTCGGTGGTGTTCGCGCCCAGCGGACGTGCAGCCGTCACCTACCGCGTCGAGATCGGTGTCTGCCTGGCCAGCGGTGACCCGGTCGGAGACCCGCGAGCATGGCCCCAGGCGGTCGACGCATGGCTGCGGCTGTGCCAAACCTACGGCTGGTCACCCGGTGTGATGGGCGCCAGTTCACAGGGGGCTCAGACATATCGCGAAGCCGGCCTGAACGCGCTCGAGCTGGGCGACGAGGCCATCCTGCGCCCCGCCGATTTCAGATTGTCCGGCCCCGACATGCGCGGGGTGCGCCAGGCCGTGACCCGGGCGCGCCGGGCCGGGCTGACGGTGCGCATCCGGCGCCACCGCGACATCTCCGGCGACGAGATGGCGCAGACCATCGAGCGCGCGGATGCCTGGCGCGACACCGAAACCGAACGTGGCTTCTCGATGGCGCTGGGCCGGCTCGGCGACCCGGCCGACTCCGATTGCTTGCTGGTGGAGGCGATTAAACCCGACCACCAGGTGGTGGCTCTGCTGTCGCTGGTGCCCTGGGGCACCACCGGTGTCTCCCTCGATGTGATGCGCCGTTCCCCGCAATCCCCCAACGGCACCATCGAGCTCATGGTCAGCGAGCTCGCCCTGCACGCCGAAAGCCTTGGCATCAACCGCATCTCGCTGAACTTCGCGATGTTTCGGGCCGCCTTTGAGCAGGGCGCCCAACTCGGGGCCGGCCCGATCGCCCGGTTGTGGCGAGGGCTGTTGGTTTTCTTCTCCCGGTGGTGGCAGATCGAGACGCTCTACCGCTCGAACCAGAAATACCAACCGGAATGGGTGCCCCGCTACGCCTGCTACGAGGACGCCCGATTGATCCCCAAGGTTGGGGTCGCCTCGGTGATCGCAGAAGGCTTTCTGGTGTTGCCGTTCAGCCGGCGCGACAAGGTACACACTGGCCACCATCCGGCCGTGCCGCCCCCGCTGGTGGCTACCGGCCTGTTGCATCCCGACGGCACGGCGCCGGACGTGAGCCGCTTACAGGTAGCGGACCTCAACGGTGCGGACGTTGTCCGACGCCACCTGCCCGAGCAGGTGCGTGTCCGGCTGGCCAAGTTAGAGAAGCTGCAGGGCAACGGTGTTGACGCCTATCCGGTGGGACGTCCGCCGAGTCGCACGGTCGCACAGGCGATGGACGCCGACGACGGGGAAACCGTCTCGGTGTCCGGGCGCATCCTGCGGGTACGCAACTACGGCGGTGTGTTGTTCGCCCAACTGCGCGACTGGTCCGGCGAAATGCAAGTGCTGCTGGACAATTCACGCCTGGAACAAGGCCGCGCCGCGGATTTCAACGCGACAATCGATCTCGGTGACCTGGTCGAAGTGACCGGGCACATGGGGCAGAGCAGAAACGGAACTCGATCGTTGATCGTCGGAAGCTGGCGCTTGACCGGTAAGTGCCTGCGGCCGCTGCCCAACAAGTGGAAGGGGCTGACCGACCCGGAGGCCCGCCTGCGGACCCGCTATGTCGACCTGGCGGTTAACACCGAGTCCCGGAACCTGATCGCCGCCCGCAGTAACGTGTTGCGTTCTGTCAGGGACACGCTGTTCGCCAAGGGATTCATCGAGGTCGAAACCCCGATCCTGCAACAGATCCACGGCGGAGCCGCCGCCCGCCCGTTCGTCACCCATATCAACAGCTATGACATGGACCTGTTCTTGCGCATCGCGCCGGAGCTCTACCTGAAGCGGCTGTGCGTCGGCGGCGTGGAGCGGGTGTTCGAACTAGGTCGAGCCTTTCGCAACGAGGGCGTGGATTACAGCCACAACCCCGAATTCACCTTGCTGGAGGCCTATCAGGCGCACGCCGACTACCTGGTCTGGCTCGACGGGTGCCGCGAGCTCATCCAGAACGCCGCCCAGGCCGCCAACGGTTCGCCCACGGCGATGCGGCCCCGGCAGCAGGATGATCCACACGGCGACGACCGCCTCGCACCGGTCGACATCTCCGGTGTCTGGCCGGTCAAGACGGTGCATGACGCGGTTTCCGAAGCGCTGGGGGAACAGATCGACGCCGACACCGGCTTGACACAACTCCGCAAGTTGTCCGACGCCGCACGCATTCCCTACCGGGCACAGTGGGATGCCGGCGCGGTGGTGCTGGAGCTGTACGAGCGCCTGGTCGAGGGCCGGACCGAGAAACCGACCTTCTACATCGACTTCCCAACGTCGGTGTCGCCGCTGACCCGACCCCATCGCAGCAAACGCGGTGTCGCCGAACGTTGGGACCTGGTGGCGTGGGGCATCGAGCTGGCTACCGCCTACAGCGAACTCACCGACCCGGTGGAACAGCGACGCCGTCTGCACGAGCAGTCCCTCCTTGCCGCCGGCGGCGACCCCGAGGCGATGGAGCTCGACGAGGACTTTCTACAAGCAATGGAATACGCGATGCCGCCGACGGGTGGTCTTGGGCTGGGCATCGACCGGTTGGTCATGCTGATCACCGGGCGCAGCATCCGCGAAACCCTGCCGTTTCCGCTGGCCAAGCCGCACTAGTCCGAAGTTGCGGCACGCCGCAACTTCGGACTAGGCGCGCGGCGGGCGGGTTCCCGCGGGCGCTCCCGCCCCGGCTCAGCGGGTCAACACCGCGGGCAGATAACCGCCGGCAAAAGCCGCGCGGCCACCGTAGCGTGGCAGCATGGCCCCGATGAAACTGAACGAGTCCGCGGTGAGGGCGGGCAGATTCGCTTAATCCCCGCCCTGCGCGCGGTCTCGATGCCGTGACCGCAGGCTCGCTGCGCGCGTGCCGGTCATGCGCTGACCCGGCGGCGTCGGTTGGACCGCTCCGGCGCGTCCGCGGGCGCGTCGCCGCAGCCGACGACCTCGGACAGAAACTTCCCGGTGTAGCTCTCCGGCACCCCGGCGACGTCCTCTGGAGTTCCTTGGGCGACAACGGTTCCGCCGCCGGCGCCGCCCTCCGGGCCCATGTCGATGATCCAGTCCGATGTCTTGATCACGTCCAGGTTGTGTTCGATGACGATCACCGTGTTGCCTTTGTCGACAAGGCCGCTGATGACGTTCAACAGCTTTCGAATGTCGTCGAAATGCAGGCCCGTCGTAGGCTCGTCGAGGATGTAGATGGTGCGGCCGGTCGAGCGCTTCTGCAACTCCGATGCCAGCTTGACCCGCTGCGCCTCGCCGCCGGACAGCGTCGGCGCGGGCTGGCCGAGCCGCACATAGCCCAGGCCAACGTCGACCAGGGTGCGCAGATAGCGGTGAATGCCGGTGATCGGCTCGAAGAACTCCGCCGCCTCCTCGATCGACATGTCCAGCACTTCGGAGATGGTCTTGCCCTTGTAGTGCACCTCAAGCGTTTCCCGGTTGTAACGGGCGCCATGGCAGACCTCGCACGGCACGTACACGTCGGGCAGGAAGTTCATCTCGATCTTGATGGTGCCGTCACCGGTGCACGCTTCGCAGCGACCGCCCTTGACGTTGAACGAGAACCGGCCGGGTTGGTAGCCCCGAACTTTGGCCTCGGTGGTGGCCGCGAACAGGGTGCGGATCTTGTCGAACACACCGGTGTAGGTGGCCGGGTTGGATCGCGGCGTGCGTCCGATCGGCGATTGGTCCACCCGCACCAGCTTGTCGAGGTGATCCAGCCCGCTCACCCGGGTATGCCGGCCAGGGACTTGGCGCGCGCCGTTGAGCCTGTTGGCCAGCACCGCGGCCAGGATGTCGTTGACCAGTGTCGACTTGCCCGACCCGGACACACCGGTCACCGAGGTCAACACGCCGAGCGGAAAAGCCACGTCGATCCCGCGCAGGTTGTGCTCGCGGGCGCCGACGACGGTGAGCTGACGCCGGTGGTTGACAGGACGCCGGATGGCGGGGATCTCGATGCTCTCCCTGCCCGACAGGTAGGCGCCGGTGATCGAGTTCTCGTTTTCCAGCAGCTCGCGATACGGCCCGCTGTGCACGATGCGGCCGCCGTGCTCGCCGGCTCCGGGCCCGATGTCGACGATCCAGTCGGCGTGGGCGATGGTGTCCTGGTCGTGCTCCACGACGATCAGCGTGTTGCCCAGATCCCTTAACCGGGTAAGGGTTTCGATGAGACGACGGTTGTCGCGCTGGTGCAGGCCGATGGACGGCTCGTCGAGCACATAGAGCACGCCCACCAACCCGGAGCCGATCTGGGTGGCCAACCGGATGCGTTGCGCCTCGCCGCCGGAGAGCGTGGCCGCCGCGCGGGACAGCGACAAGTACTCCAGCCCGACATCGAGCAGAAAGCCGAGCCGCGACTGGATTTCCTTGAGCACCTGCCCGGCGATCGCCTGCTCGCGCGGACCCAGGGTGAGGCGCTGAAGAAAGTCCGCGCAGTCCGAGATGGACAGTTCGCAGACCTCCGCGATGGATTTCGCGCCCCGCTCCCCCGCCGCCAGCGTCACCGCCAGAATCTCCGGCTTGAGGCGGGTGCCCTCGCACACCGGGCAGGGCACGTCGCGCATGAAGCCCTCGTAGCGCTCCTTCATCTGCTCGGATTCGGTCTGAGACATCTTGCGTTGCAGAAACGCCAGCACGCCCTCGAAATCGGCGTAGTAGGAGCGGGTGCGTCCGTACCGGTTGCGGTAGCGCACGTGCACCTGCTCGTCGGAGCCCTCCAGAATCGCCTTGCGGGCCTTGGCCGGCAGCTTGCGCCACGGCGTGTCGACGTCGAAACCCAGCGCGTCGCCCAGCCCGGCCATCATCCGGGTGAAGTATTCGGCGGTGTGGCCGTTCGACCATGGCGCCACCGCGCCCTCGGCCAGCGTGCGATCCGGGTCGGGCACCACCAGGTCAGGGTCGACCTCCTTGCGGATTCCTAGGCCGGTGCATTCCGGGCAGGCTCCGTAAGGCGAGTTGAACGAAAACGACCGCGGCTCCAGGTCGTCCACCGCCAGAGCATGCCCGTTGGGGCAGGCCAGCTTCTCGGAGAACCGCTGCTCGCAGGAATGGCCCGGCCGGTCGTGCCTTTTCTCGTCGGGAAACTCCAGCACCACGATGCCGTCGGCCAGGTTGAGCGCGGTTTCCACCGAATCGGTGAGCCGCTGCTTGGCGGTGGCCTTAACGGTGAGGCGGTCGACCACCACCTCGATGTCGTGCTTTTCCTGCTTCTTCAGCTTTGGCGGGTCGGTCAACGGATGCACCACGCCGTCGACCCGGACCCGGCTGTAGCCCTGGGCGTTGAGCTTATCGAACAGGTCGGCGAACTCGCCCTTGCGGGTGCGCACCACCGGGGCCAGCACCAGGAATCGGGTGCCCTCCTCCATGGCGAGCACCTGGTCGACGATTTGCTGGGGTGTCTGGCGCGCGATCCGCTCCCCGCAGATCGGGCAGTGCGGAGTTCCCGCGCGCGCGTACAGCAGCCGCAGGTAGTCGTACACCTCGGTGATCGTGCCGACCGTCGACCTCGGGTTGCGGTTCGTCGATTTCTGATCGATGGACACCGCGGGGGAAAGACCCTCGATGAAGTCGACGTCCGGCTTGTCCATCTGCCCCAGGAATTGGCGGGCGTACGCCGACAGCGATTCGACGTAGCGCCGCTGTCCCTCGGCGAAGATGGTGTCGAACGCCAGCGAGGACTTGCCCGATCCGGATAGTCCGGTGAAGACGATTAGCGCGTCACGGGGCAGGTCGAGGTCGACGCTGCGCAGGTTGTGCTCGCGCGCACCCTTGACGATGAGGCGGTCAGCCACTCGGATCCTTCCACAAACGAAGCTCGCTCCCATGCTATGTGGCCCTACCGACAAGCCTCCGGGGGCCAGTAACCTGACCGCTATGGCTACCGTCGATGACAATTACACCGGACACGTCGAACCGGGCACCGCGGCTCGTCGCACCCTGCCCGGCGCAACCATCGTCAAGGCGTCGGTGGGCCCGATGGACAACAACGCCTACCTGGTGACGTGTTCCGAGACCGGAGAAACACTTCTGATCGACGCCGCCAACGACGCTGGGCTCCTCATCGACCTGATTCGGCGTTATGCCCCGAAGCTGTCGCTGATCGTGACCAGCCATCAGCACTTCGATCACTGGCAGGCGCTGGCGGCGGTGGCCGAGGCCACCGGCGCGCCCACCGCCGCCCACGCGATCGACGCCGGCCCGCTGCCGGTCAAGCCGGATCGTTTGCTGGCGGGGGGCGACACCGTGCAGATCGGCGAGCTGACGTTCGACGTGATCCACCTGCGCGGCCACACCCCAGGATCGATCGCGCTAGCGATGGGCGGCCCCGCGACCGACGACGTGACCCACTTGTTCACCGGCGACTGCTTGTTCCCGGGGGGCGTCGGACGGACCGCCAAATCGGCAGACTTCGAGTCGCTCTTCACGGGTGTGAAGTCGAAGATCTTTGATCGATTCGGTGACGACACCGTCGTCTATCCGGGACATGGAGACGACACAACCCTGGGTACGGAGCGTCCGCATCTCGACGAATGGCGCGACCGAGGCTGGTGACGCGGGGGGACCGGAGCTCGCCGCCACGCCGAACCCAACGGCGGTAACCACCCGGGCTCGCGAGTCAAGCCTGGCCGTGCGATCAGGTGGTGTGCACGATCAGCACGTCAACCTTCGCCCGCCGCGAGACGTTGGCCGGCACGGATCCCAGGAGCCGTCCCGCGATGGTGCTCAGACCGACGTTGCCGACCACCAGCAGATCCGCTTTCGCTTCCTCGGCGAGGTTCACCAGGGCGTCGACCGGGGCGCCGACAATCGCTCGCTCCTCGACGTTTTTTGCTCCGGCGTTGTGTGCCCGCTCCTTGGCGTCGTGCAGGATCTCGTAGATCGGGGCGGTGCCGGTGACCTTGTAGCTTTCGTCCTTGAGGATGTCGGCGGCTCGAGCGTCGTCGTGGTGTGGCAGGTACGCCGACGCGATGATCAACGTGGCATCCGCCCCGGCGATCTGCGCTGCCCGGTCTACCGCACGCATCGACGAGTCAGATCCGTCGGTTCCGACCACAACGGTCCGATAGGCGCCCATTTACCCTCCCAGTGTCGGTTGCTACGCCAACCCCAGACAGTATCGCGTTGCCGGACAAAGATGGCTCAGATTAACCACACGGCGACCGCGTGGCGCAACCCGCGTTTGGCCCGGTCAGGTCGAGCGAATCGGACAGTAATCTCGGTGGCACCCCGGTCCCAGGCTCCCGCCCCACACTGAAAGGCTTGCAGCACAATACCTTTCGCACAACGCACGGGCGGCATGCTAACCATCCGCCCCCCGGCCGGATATCCGCCGGCCGCATACCTGGTGACCAGGCTCATCGCGTGGACCCTACAGTGACAAGCATCATGGCTGTTTCGACCCTTGACAAGCGGCCTCGCTCGGGTCCTGAGGGCCACGCCGACGAGTTCGCGCCCGCGCGCCGCCGCGGCCGGCGGCTCGATCCGCTGGCGATCGCCGTGCTGGCCACGGTCATCGGCGGCGCCTGGGCGAGCAGGCCATCGTTGTGGTTCGACGAGGGTGCGACCATTTCCGCCGCTGCCAGCCGGACGTTGCCGGAGCTGTGGAACCTGCTCGGCCATATCGACGCGGTGCACGGCTTTTACTACCTGCTGATGCACGGCTGGTTCGCGATATTTCCACCGACGGAATTCTGGTCGCGGGTTCCCAGCGCTCTGGCCATTGGGGGCGCCGCCGCCGGGGTCGTGGTTTTCACCAAACAGTTGGCACCTTCGGGGCGGGGCACCGCGTTGTGCGCGGGCGCGGTTTTCGCCATGCTGCCCCGGGTGACCTGGGCCGGGATCGAAGCCCGCCCGTACGCCCTGGAGGCGACCGCCGCCGCCTGGCTGACCGTGTTGTTCGTCGCCGCGGTGCGGCGCAACAACCCGTGGCTGTGGCTGCTCTACGCGCTGACGTTGATGCTGTCGATCTTGGTGAGTATCAACCTGGTGCTGCTGGTGCTGGTCTACGCCGCGATGCTGCCGGTGCTGGCCCCCGGGAAATCTGGGAGGTCCCCCGTGGCCTGGTGGGCCGTCGCCTCCGCCGGGGCGATCGGGGCCATGACGCCGTTCATGTTGTTCGCCCACGGCCAGGTGTGGCAGGTCGGCTGGATTGCGGGACTGAACAGGAACATCTTCCTCGACGTCGTGCACCGGCAGTATTTCGATCACAGCGTTGCGTTCGCCATCCTGGCCGGGCTAACGGTCGTCGGCGCCATCGTTGTCGCGACCACATCTCGTCGGGCCGGGGCGCCGAATCCCGATGGCGAAATCCGGCGCCTGTTGCTGGCGAGTGCCGCATGGATCGTCATTCCCACCGCCGCCGTCCTGATCTACTCGGCGATCGTCGAGCCGATCTACTACCCGCGCTACCTCATCCTGACCGCCCCGGCCGCGGCCGTCGTGCTGGCGGCCTGCATCGTCACGATCGCCCGCAAGCCGTGGATCATCGGCACCGTCCTGGTGCTCTTCGCCGTCGCGGCGCTTCCGAATTACCTGTTCACACAGCGGAGCCCGTATGCCAAAGAGGGCTGGGACTACAGCCAGGTGGCCGACGTGATCAGCGCCCATGCCGCGCCCGGGGACTGTCTACTGGTCGACAACACCGTGTCCTGGAAGCCCGGGCCGATCCGCGCGCTGTTGGCCACGCGGCCGGCGGCCTTCCGGTCGCTGATCGATGTCGAGCGCGGTTTCTACGGCCCCAGGGTCGGCGCGCTGTGGGACGGTCACGTCGCGGTGTGGCTGACGACGGCCAAGATCAACAAATGCCCGACGTTGTGGACGATCTCTGGTCGCGATAAGTCACTGCCCGATCATCAAGTCGGCCAATCCTTGTCGCCGGGAAACGCTTTCGGGCGCACGCCTGCCTACAAATTTCCGAGCTACCTCGGCTTTCGCATTGTCGAGCGGTGGCAATTCCACTATTCGCAGGTCGTCAGATCAACGCGGTGAGCGACGGTCGCGGTGCGTCGCCTGGTAGGACGCAATGACGCCGACAGCGGCCAGGACGGCGAATACCGAGTACAGCCAGCGGGCTTCGGCCGCGTCGCCGCCCCTGGCCGTGTTGACCACCACGCCGGCCAGCCCGGCGCCGAAAGCCGCCGATATCAACTGAACGATGTTGATCGCCGCGGCCGCCGCGCTGCTCTCGGCAGGGTCGTCGACGGAGTCCATCGCACGCACAGCCAGATGCGGCCAGGCCATGCCGATGCCGACCCCGGTGATCAGCAACCCAAGCGCCCAGAGCGCGACAATCCCGACGGGGGCGTCGACGCGCTGGGTGGCCGCGGCCAGGGCCAGACCCGTTGCCATCACCAGCGGTGCGGCCGCGATCACATGCCCGATGACTCGTATGTTGTTCAGCACTGCGCTGGCGATCTCGCTCAACGTCCACCCAATCGCGATCGCCGCGCCCAGAAATCCGGCCGCCACCGGCGTCAGGTGTCCCAGTCGCTGACCAAACAGCGGCACGTAGGTGACCACCATGGCAGCGACCATCTGGACCGACATCGTCAGGTAGATCCATTTCAGCGGTCCGGGCCCAAATACGCTGTGCGGCAACACCGCCGCATGCATCCGCCAGTCGACGACTATGAATATCCCGACGAGCAGCGCGCCGGCGGCCAGCAGCCCGGCGGTCTGCACCAGGTAGCGCGGCAGCTCGGCCACACTGACTGCCAGCGCGGCGGCCCCCATCAGCAGCAGCGACCAGACCGGCACCTTGTGCGCCGGCTTCGCGCCACCCTGCCCGGCGCGACCCACGGTCAGCACGGTCACCACCGATATGACCATGAGCGCGGCGAAGATCACCATGGCGCCAAATGCCCAGCGCCACAGCCCGAACTGCGCGAACAGCCCGCCCATGGCGGGCCCGATCAAGGTTGCGACCCCCCACATCGCCGACACCAGCGCCGAGCCGCGGGTCCACAGCGAGTGGGGCAGGGCGGCGTTGATGAGCGCGTAGCCCAGCCCGGCCAGCAGGCCGCCGGCCAGCCCCTGCAGGGTGCGTCCGGCTACCAGCACCTCCATGCTCGGCGCCACCGCGCACACCAGGCTGGCGACACCAAAGACGGCCAGCCCCATCAGATACGACGAGCGCGCGCCGACGCGCAGCAGCATCGGGTTGACCGTCGTCGCGGCGACCACCGACCCGACCAGATACAGGGTCGTCACCCAGGCATACAGCGTGCCGCCACCGATCTCGACGATGGCGCTGGGGAGCAGGCTGATGGTCAGAAACTCGTTGGTCGCATACAGCGCAACGCCACCGGCCAGCACAATCGACGTCCCCGGATGTCTACCCAGCAGCTCACGCCAACTGCCCGTCTCTCGCGCCGTTTCGGTCACAGCTACACCGTATGGGGTAACGGGCGTCGCTGGCCGCGTTACGTCAGGCCGGCGGCGTCCATCCCGCGCAGTTCCTTCTTGAGGTCGGCGATCTCGTCGCGGAACCGGGCGGCGAGCTCGAATTGCAGGTCGCGCGCGGCGGCCATCATCTGCGCGGTGAGGTCCTTGATCAGGTCGGCCAGCTCGGCGCGCGGCATGGCGGAGGTGTCACGGCCCTCGAAGATGCCCGCGCTCACCGCACGGCCCGGTTCACCCTGGGCACGCCGACCGCGGGACGCGTTGCGCCCGGACCCGCCAACCTCGACGTCGTCAGCCTCGCGATAGACCTGGTCGAGAATGTCGGCGATCTTCTTGCGCAGCGGCTGCGGATCGATCCCGTTGGCCTCGTTGTAGGCGATCTGCTTGGCCCGTCGCCGGTCGGTTTCGTCGATGGCTTCCTTCATCGAGTCGGTGATCCTGTCGGCGTACATGTGGACCTCGCCGGAGACGTTGCGGGCGGCGCGGCCGATGGTCTGGATGAGGCTGCGCGACGACCGCAGGAAGCCTTCCTTGTCCGCGTCGAGGATCGCCACCAGCGACACCTCGGGCAGGTCCAAGCCCTCGCGCAGCAGGTTGATGCCGACCAGCACGTCGTAGTCGCCGAGCCGCAGCTGGCGCAGCAGCTCCACCCGCCGCAACGTGTCGACCTCGGAGTGCAGGTAGCGCACCCGGATGCCCATCTCGAGGAGGTAGTCGGTGAGGTCCTCGGCCATCTTCTTGGTCAGCGTCGTCACCAGCACTCGCTGGTCGGTGTCCGCGCGTTTGCGGATCTCACCGATCAGATCGTCGATCTGCCCCTTGGTGGGCTTGACCACCACCTTCGGATCGACCAGACCGGTGGGCCGGATCACCTGCTCGACGATCTCGCCGCCGGACTGGCTGAGCTCGTAGGGCCCCGGGGTGGCCGACAGGTAGACCGTCTGCCCGATCCGATCGGCGAATTCTTCCCAGGTCAGCGGGCGATTGTCGCACGCCGACGGCAGCCGGAAGCCGTACTCAACCAGGTTGCGTTTGCGCGAGATGTCGCCCTCGTACATGCCGCCGATCTGCGGGACGGTGACATGCGACTCGTCGATGACCAGCAGGAAGTCCTCCGGAAAGTAGTCGAGCAGCGTTGCCGGGGCTGAGCCGGCGGGCCTCCCATCGATGTGGCGGGAGTAGTTCTCGATGCCCGAACAGAATCCGACCTGCCGCATCATCTCGATGTCGTAGTTGGTGCGCATGCGCAGCCGCTGCGCCTCCAAGAGCTTGCCCTGGCCTTCCAATTCGGATAGGCGTTCGGCTAATTCCTGCTCGATGGTGGAGATGGCGTGGGCCATCCGCTCGGGCCCGGCGACGTAGTGGGTGGCCGGGAAGATCCGCAGCGAGTCGACCTGGCGGATCACCTCGCCGGTCAGCGGGTGCAGGTAGTAGAGCGCCTCGATCTCGTCGCCGAAGAACTCGATACGAACGGCCAGCTCTTCGTACGAGGGGATGATCTCGACGGTGTCGCCGCGGACCCGGAACGAGCCGCGGGTGAAGGACAGGTCGTTGCGGGTGTACTGCACGTCGACCAGCAGCCGCAGCAACCCGTCGCGCGGCACCTCGGTGCCGACCCGCAGCTCGACGGAGCGGTCCAGGTAGGACTGCGGGGTGCCCAGGCCGTAGATGCAGGACACCGAGGCCACCACCACCACGTCGCGGCGGGACAGCAGCGCCGATGTGGCCGAGTGCCGCAGCCGCTCCACGTCCTCGTTGATGGAGCTGTCCTTCTCGATGTAGGTGTCGGTCTGCGCGATGTATGCCTCCGGCTGGTAGTAGTCGTAGTACGACACGAAGTACTCGACCGCGTTGTGCGGCAACATCTCTCGCAGTTCGTTCGCCAGCTGGGCGGCCAGCGTCTTGTTGGGCGCCATCACCAGGGTGGGCCGCTGCAGCCGTTCGATCAGCCACGCGGTGGTCGCCGACTTCCCGGTGCCGGTGGCGCCGAGCAGCACCACGTCGCGCTCCCCCGCGTTGATGCGCCGTTCCAGCTCGTCGATGGCGGCCGGCTGGTCGCCCGCCGGCGCGTGCGCGCTGACCACCTCGAAGCGGCCGCCGGTGCGCACGATCGCCTCGACGGGGCGGTATTCCGAATGCGCGACGACGGGATGCTCGGTGGCGAAGGCCATGCCAACCAGGGTAGAACCAGGCACCGACATCCGGCGTCGCGACCGAGAACCTACCGTGGCGGGTCCGCGTCCGGGTCACCGTAGGTGCCGGTAGTGTCGGGTCATCCACCCACCGAAGCATGAAACGTTCGACCTCATCGCCCGCACCAACACCGATCCGAAGGGCATCGTGCGGGCCGTCGACGAGTACGCGGTGCACCCGTGGGGGCTCTACCTGGCGCGGCCCACTCCCGGCCGGGCCCAGTTCCACTACCTCGAGTCGTGGTTGCTGCCGTCGTTGGGCTTGCGCGCCACCGTTTTTCACTTCAATCCGGGCCATGAACGCGACCACGACTACTACCTCGACGTGGGCGAATACACACCTGGGGAGACCGTATGGCGTTCCGAAGACCACTACCTCGACATCGAGGTTCGCACCGGCAGCCGCGCGGAACTGGCTGACGTCGACGAGCTGCTCGACGCCGTCCGGCACGGCCTGTTGACCCCCGAGGTCGCCCAGCGGGCGGTGCGGCGCGCCGTCGACGCGGTCGACGGCCTGGCCCGCAACGACTATGACCTATCCCGCTGGCTAGCGGGCAAGGGGATGAAAGTCACCTGGCGCGGGGCAGCACCAGCCGGCGTTTAGTGACCACGATGCGTTTCGTCTTTGAAATCGACGGCGTGCTCGTATTCCCGAGTCGGTGTTGTCCGGCCGCGTCCTGGATGGACTGTCATGACGGATCTCGCAGGCCTGCCTGCGCGGTGCGCGCGGCGCTGCACGACGAGCCGCTGCCCGATTGGCGAACTCCCCGCTGGCGACGCTGACCGGGAAGCGGTTTTCCGACCCGCGCCGGATCTGCGAGCACAAGTTGCACAAGTTCGACGGGATGCGCTGCCTGGCGTTTCGCGACGGCGACCGGGTGCGGCTGTTGTCGCGGAATCGCCAGCCGCTCAACGGAACTACCCTGAGCTTGTTGACGCGCTCGCCGCCCAGCGCACCCGCCGGTTCGTCGTGGACGGCGAGGTGGTGGCGCTCGAGGGACGACTCGGGGATTCAGCCGAAGGATGGTCGTATTGCCGGTCATCCCATTCGCCGCTGTTGGGTTCGGCGCACGCGACGGCCCTGTTACGTGGACAAGGCTTCGCAGCTAACTGTGATGCAGTGATACTGTGAAACTGTGAAAAACATTACGGTATCGGTGGACGACGAGGTCTATCGCAGGGCGCGGATCCGGGCCGCAGAGCTTGGCAAGTCGGTGAGCGCCCTCGTTGCCGAATTCCTGACCTCGCTTGCCGAACGCGAGGCCGAGTTCTCCCGTCTCGAGGCGAAGCAGCGGCGAATCCAGAACGAAATCAGTGCCTTCCGGGCGCGGGATCGCCTGAGCCGCGACGAGGTCCACGACCGTGCGCTTCGTTGACACCAACGTTCTGCTCTACGCGATTTCACGAGATCCCGAGGAGCGCGACAAGGCACAGCGCGCGCAGCAGATTCTGGCGGGCAGGGACCTGGCGCTTTCCGTCCAGGTTCTGCAGGAGTTCTATGTTCAAGCGACTCGCGAGAGTCGGCCCGATCCGCTCACGCATGAGCAGGCCATGGGGCTGGTGGAGTCGTTCCTACGGTTTCCCGTCGTCGCGACTAGCACCGAATTGATGCTGGCCGCATTTGCGATACGCCAGCGTTTCCGTTTGTCGTACTGGGACGCCGCGATCCTTGAAGCTGGCCGCTCTGTTGGTTGTGACGTCGTCCTCTCGGAGGACCTGAGCGACGGCGAGGACTATGCGGGGATACGCGTCGAGAATCCGTTTCGCACAGGCGATTAGCCCTCGGGCGGGATCACCCCTGCTCGAGGAGGCTAGGGCGTCAGCAACGAACAGCGTAGCCTTCGCAGTCATGGGCTCTAACAGGCGCACCTGGATGCGGATTGCCGCGCTCACGGTCATCGCGGCCGGCTCGCAGTCAAGCCCGGCGACCGCGTGGGCTGACCTCCACAACATCACCTACATCGCCCGGATCGACGGGGTCGCACCCGGTAGCCAGGCCACCTTCGTGATCAACGGCGGCCAAACCAGCAGCGCCGGCTTGAGCGCGGTGCCCGGCCACGTATTCGAGGCCAACACGGTGCTGGCCGATCCGCGGCAGGCCGGCATGCAGATCTTGCTGCACTGGCCCTATTCGGCCAACGTGCACTGCGAGATCGACGTCGACGACAACGTCGCCACCCAAGTTGATCGACTGGTCGCGCCGGCGCCAAACAGCGCCGACCCCATGAACGGCGTGCTGCAGTGCGGCGCGACACCAAACCCGCTAGGGCTGCCATCCGGTTGAGTCGGCCCACTCCCACGCCCGCCGGTAGGCGCCGAGGAACCACGGCTCCTTGGCGGTAACGTAGCGCGCGATATCCCCGTCCCCACCGGCATCGGCCGCGCGCTTGACGGCCAGGTAGTCGGCGCGAGCACTTGGGTTGGCCGCCAGCCAGTCGGCAAAGAGCAGGGCGAACTGCTGATTGGGCCAACCGTCCACCCGGATGTGCACGTTTGTCGGCCGGCCGGGATCCGCCGAAGCGTGAATTCGCTTACGCCACAACGCACTATCGTTGCTGTGGTCATAGCGGCCCGCGGTGCTGCGGGCGTCGGGCTTGGCGGTGTCCTTGGTGATGCGGTCGAGGCGCGGATAGCCTGCGGCCAGCAAGGGCTCGGCCAGTTCGTCCGCCACGTCCAACGATTCGACGGTGACCTGGACGTCGATGACGTCCTTGGCTTCGAAGTCCGGTACGGCGGTTGACCCGATGTGGTCGACTCGCAACGCCCGGTGGCCGCACGCGGTCTTCAGCCGGGCGATAATGCGCCGTGCCTGGTCCGGCCAGCCGGGGTCGGCCGCCACCAGGCGTGCCGGTGCGGGTGCAATCTGGCGCGTACTCAGGTTGTGCGCGAACGGCAGTATCCGGTTGTGCCACACGTCATTGGCCCGCTCGACCAAATCCCCCGGTTCGCCCGAGTTGTCCAGCCAGACGTCGGCGACGGCACGGCGCTGCTCGTCGTTGGCCTGGGCGGCGATCCTGGCGCGGGCGTCGTCCTCAGACATGCCGCGTTGCTCGACCAACCGTCGCACGCGCAGCTCCACATCGGCATGCACGATGACAACCAACGGGAACAGCGGGGCCATCCCGGATTCGACCAAAAGCGGAATGTCTTCCACCACAACGGTATCCCCGGAAGCCGCCGCCACTGCCGCGATAATCTCTGCACGGCGTTTGGCTACCAGCGGATGAACGATCCCGTTGAGCTTTCTGCGCGTCTCGTCGTCCCGGAAAGCCTTGGCCGCCAGGGCCGGCCGATCCAGTGAACCGTCAGGTTGCAGGATGTCATGACCGAAGGCTGCAACCAGCGACGCCAGCCCTTCGGTACCCGGCTCGACCACCTCGCGCGCCAGGACATCCCCGTCGACGATGACCGCGCCGCATTGCGCGAAGGCGGTCGACAGCACCGACTTCCCGGCGCCGATGCCACCGGTCAGCCCGACGCGCAGCATGACGTGAGAGCGGTCCGAAAAAGATCAAGCGCTGCCGGCGAGCTTTTCCCGCAGCGCGGCCAGTTGAGCGTCGCTGGCCAGCGACCCGCCCGCGGCTTTCCCCGACGGTGCGCCGTTGGCCGGGGCATCGGAACCGGCGGCCCCTGCTGTTTCAGCGGCGGCGAACTTCTCCATCTGCGTGGTGTGCATCTTGTGACGACGTTCGGCCTCGGCGTAACGGGCTTCCCACTCGGCACGCTGGGCGTCGAATCCTTCCAGCCACTCGTTGGTTTCGGGGTCGAAGCCCTCGGGGAAGATGTAGTTGCCCTGCTCGTCGTAGCTGTCGGCCATGCCGTACTTCGCCGGGTCGAACTCCTCGGTGTAGTCCTCGTTGGCCTGCTTGAGCGACAACGAAATCCGGCGGCGTTCCAGGTCGATGTCGATGACCTTGACCATCGCGTCGTCGCCGACGGCAACCACCTGGTCGGGCACCTCGACGTGGCGCTCGGCCAGCTCGGAGATGTGCACCAGGCCCTCGATGCCCTCCTCGACCCGGACGAACGCGCCGAACGGCACCAGCTTGGTGACCTTGCCGGGGACGATCTGGCCGATGGCGTGGGTGCGGGCGAAGTGCCGCCACGGGTCTTCCTGAGTTGCCTTGAGCGACAACGAAACCCGCTCACGGTCCATGTCGACGTCGAGCACCTCGACGGTGACCTCGTCGCCCACCTGCACCACCTCGGACGGGTGGTCGATGTGCTTCCACGACAGCTCGGAGACGTGCACCAGACCGTCCACACCGCCCAGGTCGACGAACGCGCCGAAATTGACGATGGACGACACCACACCCTTGCGGATGGTGCCCTTCTGCAACTGGTTGAGGAACTCGCTGCGCACCTCGGACTGCGTCTGCTCCAACCAGGCGCGGCGGGACAGGACCACGTTGTTGCGGTTCTTGTCCAGCTCGATGATCTTGGCCTCGATCTCCTTGCCGATGTAGGGCTGCAGATCACGAACCCGGCGCATCTCGACCAGCGAGGCGGGCAGGAAGCCGCGCAGCCCGATGTCGAGGATCAGGCCACCCTTGACCACCTCGATCACCGTGCCCTTGACGGCCTCGTCCTTCTCCTTGAGCGCCTCGATGGTGCCCCACGCGCGCTCGTACTGGGCCCGTTTCTTGGACAGGATCAGCCGGCCCTCTTTGTCCTCCTTGGTGAGCACCAGGGCCTCGACCTCGTCGCCGACGGAAACGACCTCGTTGGGGTCGACATCGTGCTTGATGGACAGCTCGCGGGCGGGGATGACCCCTTCGGTCTTGTAGCCGATGTCGAGGAGCACCTCGTCCCGGTCCACTTTGACGATGGTGCCTTCGACGATGTCGCCATCGTTGAAGTACTTGATCGTTTTGTCTATTGCGGCGAGAAAATCCTCGCTGGAGCCTATGTCGTTGACGGCTACTTGCGGCGAGGTGACGGCGGGACTCGGCATGTTGTTGGGTTGCTCCGGACAGGTTGGGTCGTAGGGACAAATCGGGATTTACCTGTCGAGGCTACTCGACGGTGCACACGCTGGACAAACCCGGCTAGCGCGCGGCTAGTGCGCGGCAGCGTCCCAGCTGCGGCCGTAGCCCACCGACACCTCCAGCGGGACGTCGAGCGGGTAGGCGCCGCCCATCTTGGCACGCACCAGCGCCTCGACGCGCTCGTGCTCACCGGGCGCGATCTCAAACAGCAGCTCGTCGTGGACCTGCAGCAGCATGCGCGACGCCAGCCCGGCCTCGTTGAGCGCCGTGTCGACCCCGATCATGGCCACCTTGATGATGTCGGCCGCGCTGCCCTGGATCGGCGCGTTGAGCGCCGCTCGCTCGGCGGCCTCGCGCACCTGACGATTGCTGCTGTCCAGCTCGGGCAGATAGCGCCGTCGTCCCAGCACGGTCGAGGTGTAGCCGTCCTTGCGGGCCTGCTCGACGACGGCCATCAGATAGTCGCGCACCCCTCCGAACCGGGCAAAGTACTGGTCCATCTGGACCTTGGCCTCCTCGGTGGAGATCTTCAGCTGCGTGGACAGCCCATAGGCGCTCAATCCGTAGGCCAGCCCGTACGACATCGCCTTGACCCGGCGCCGCAGGTCGCCGGTGACCTCCTCGATCGGCACGCCGAATGCCCGCGAGGCGACGAACGAGTGCAGGTCCTCCCCGGTGTTGAACGCTTCGATGA
Source organism: Mycobacterium lacus (assembly GCF_010731535.1). NCBI lineage: Bacteria > Bacillati > Actinomycetota > Actinomycetes > Mycobacteriales > Mycobacteriaceae > Mycobacterium > Mycobacterium lacus. Next base: position 1,591,608 of record NZ_AP022581.1, on the reverse strand, counting down.
GGCCTTCGTCGCGGGACAGGTGCGCCATGATCCTCATCTCGATCTGGCTGTAATCGGCGGTCATCAGCTCGGCGTATCCGTCCCCCACCACGAACGCGTCGCGGATCTGGCGGCCGGCGTCGGTGCGGATCGGGATGTTCTGCAGATTGGGCTCGGTCGACGACAGCCTGCCGGTGGCCGCAATCGTCTGGTTGAAGGTGGTATGAATCCGACCGTCGTCGCCAACCGCCTGCAGCAACCCGTCGACGGTGACTTTCAGCCGAGTGACGTCGCGGTGGGCGAGCAGATGCTGCAGAAACGGGTGCCCGGTCTTTTCAAAAAGACCCTGCACAGCGTCCGCATCCGTGGTATAGCCGGTCTTGGTCCGCTTGGTCTTGGGCATGCCCAGTTCGTCGAACAACACGACCTGCAGCTGCTTGGGCGAACCCAAATTGATTTGCTTGCCGATCACCGCGTATGCGGCCTCGGCGGCGTCGCGGATCTGGTTACCGAATTGGCTTTGCAGCTCGCTCAGCAGCTGTAAATCAACAGCGATGCCGGCGCTTTCCATCTTCGCCAGCACCCGCTGGACCGGCAGCTCCATCTCGCCCAGCAGGGCGGCGGAGTCGATGCGGTCCAGTTCGACGTCCAGCGCATCGGCCAGATCGGCGACGGCCCGGGCCCGCAGGATCGTGGTTTGGATCGCCTGGACGTCCGTGTCGCCGTCATCGAGCAGCGAAAGTTGTTGCTGCTGTGGTGTTTCCGCACGCAGCTCCCGACGCAGATAGCGCAGCGAAAGATCGTCCAGGGCGAAGCTGCGCTGCCCCGGCCGCACCAGGTAGGCCGCCAGTGCGGTGTCGGAGGTGACACCGTCGACCGTCCAGCCTCGGCCCGCCAGGTCGTGGATGGCCAGCTTCGCCTCGTGCAGCGCCTTGGGCTTGGCGGGATCGGCCAGCCAAGCGGCGACCGCAGCCTCTTCGTCGGGGGTCAACGTGGCGGTATCGATGTAGGCGCCGTCCCCATCGGCGGCGGCAATGGCCAGTGCGGTGGCGTCTCCGCCGTGGGGCAGGTGGGTGCCCACGACCGCCAACCCGCACCGGCGTCCGTCAGCGGCGTGGGCGGCCAGCCACCGTCCGACCGTGCCGGGCTCCAGCGCGCCGCCGCGCACGTCGAACCCCTCGTCGACCTCGGGCTCGACGGCAGCCAGCGTGTCGAACAACCGGTCGCGCAACACCCGGAACTCCAGGTCGTCGAAGAGCCGGTGAATGTGGTCGCGGTCCCACGGCTGCAGCCGCAGGGTGTCCGGGGTTTGCGCGAGCGGCACGTCGCGCACCAGGTCGGTGAGCTCCCGGTTGCGCACCACGCTGGCCAGGTTCGCCCGCAAGGCGTCGCCCACCTTGCCGCGCACCGAGTCGACGTTGTCGACCAGCGATTGCAGCGAGCCGTACTCGGCGATCCACTTGGAGGCGGTCTTCTCCCCCACCCCGGGTATGCCGGGCAGGTTGTCGCTGGGGTCGCCCCGCAGGGCGGCGAAGTCAGGGTACTGCTTGGGGGTTAGCCCGTACTTCTCGACGACGGCCTCCGGTGTGAAGCGGGTGAGTTCGCTGACGCCTCTGCGCGGATAAAGCACCGTCACGTTGTCGCTGACCAACTGCAGCGAGTCGCGGTCACCGGTGACCACCAGCACGCGGTAGCCCTCGTTTTCGGCTTGGGTGGCCAGCGTGGCGATGAGGTCGTCGGCCTCGTATCCCGGCTCGGCGAGCACCGTGATGCCCAGAGCGCCCAGGACTTCCTTGGTGATGTCGATCTGGCCGTAAAACTCGTCGGGCGTCGACGACCGGTTGGCCTTGTATTCCGGGTAGCGCTCGGAGCGAAAGGTCTGCCGCGAGACGTCGAACGCCGCGGCGACATGCGTCGGGGCCTCATCGCGCAGCAGGTTGATCAGCATGGCGGTGAAGCCGTACACCGCGTTGGTGGTCAGGCCGCCGCGGGTCTTGAAGTTCTCCGCCGGCAACGCGTAGAACGCGCGGAACGCCAGCGAATTGCCATCCAGCAGCATCAGCGTCGGCTTGGCCTTCTCGTCGCTGGCCTCAATGGCGGTAGTCACGGCTCACTACTCTAGGCATCCGGTGTGACGCACGACGCGTCCCAACCGCGCCGACCAAAACTGCAACACGTTTCAGTTTTGGGCTGGGGCTCGGTAGTCTGGGCGGGTGCCAGATGTCACCAGCCGAGAACCGGCGATCGACGGGTGGTTCGCCACCGACGCCGCCGGCAACCCGCATCTGATCGGCAGCAAGTGCCCCGGGTGCGGCACCTACGTCTTCCCACCCCGGGACAACAACTGCCCCAATCCGGCCTGCGACGGCGACACACTAGAGTCCGTCGCACTGTCGCGCCGCGGCAAGCTATGGAGTTACACCGAAAACCGCTACAGCCCGCCCCCGCCTTACCCGGCCCCGGACCCCTTTGAACCGTTCGCCGTGGCCGCGGTGGAGCTGGCCGACGAGGGGCTGATCGTGCTCGGCAAAGTGATCGAAGGCACGCTGGCGGCCGACTTGAAGGTCGGCATCGAGATGGAGCTGACGACCATGCCGCTGTTCACCGACGACGACGGCGTCGAGCGCATCGTGTACGCGTGGAGGCGCGCCGGCGACGATGCAGTGGGGGCACGCCCCCACACGTGGGAGGTACCCCCACCCGCTTGCGGGGGACGAAGCGATGCGCAGGAGCGGCGCAAATGGTGAGCGTCACGAACGCCCCCGAACCCGTCTACATCCTTGGCGCGGGCATGCACCCCTGGGGCAAGTGGGGTCGCGACTTCACCGAATACGGCGTGATCGCCGCGCGGGCCGCTTTGCGCGACGCCGGCTTGGACTGGCGTCAGATCCAGCTGGTGGCCGGCGCGGACACCATCCGAAACGGTTATCCGGGCTTCGTCGCCGGCGCGACGTTCGCGCAGAAACTCGGCTGGAACGGCGTGGCGGTCAGCTCGAGCTATGCCGCGTGTGCCAGCGGCTCCCAAGCATTGCAGAACGCCCGCGCCCAGATCCTGGCCGGCTTTTGCGACGTGGCGCTGGTCATCGGCGCCGACACCACGCCGAAGGGCTTCTTCGCGCCGGTGGGTGGCGAGCGGAAAAACGACCCGGATTGGCAGCGGTTTCATCTGATCGGCGCGACGAACACGGTGTACTTCGCGTTGCTGGCGCGCCGCCGCATGGACCTGTACGGCGCCACGGTCGAGGACTTCGCTCAAGTGAAGGTCAAGAACTCCAAGCACGGGCTCAACAACCCGAATGCCCGCTACCGCAAGGAGAACTCGATCGACGACGTGCTGGCCAGCCCGGTGGTCTCGGATCCGCTTCGACTGCTTGACATTTGCGCGACGTCAGACGGCGCGGCGGCGCTGATCGTGGCGAGCGCGAGGTTCGCCCGCGAACACCTCGGCTCGCTGCAGGGGGTGCCGTCGGTTCGCGCGATCAGCACGGTGACTCCGCAGTACCCCCAGCACCTGCCCGAATTGCCGGATATCGCAACGGATTCCACCGCGGCGGTGCCCGCACCCGACCGGGTGTTCAAGGATCAGATTCTTGACGCGGCCTACGCCGAAGCCGGCATTGGGCCCGAAGACGTGAGCCTGGCCGAGGTCTACGACCTGTCCACCGCGCTGGAACTCGACTGGTACGAACACCTTGGGCTGTGCGCCAAGGGGGAGGCGGAGGCGCTGCTGCGCAGCGGTGCGACCACCATCGGCGGGACGGTTCCGGTCAACCCGTCCGGCGGGCTGGCCTGCTTCGGCGAGGCCATCCCCGCGCAGGCCATCGCCCAGGTCTGCGAGCTGACGTGGCAGCTGCGCGGTCAGGCCACCGGCCGACAGGTGGAGGGCGCGAGGGTCGGCGTCACCGCCAACCAGGGCCTGTTCGGGCACGGCTCGTCGGTGATCGTGGCGCGTTAACTGCCGAGAAGACGCAAAGGTCCCCGAAAACGGCCGTTTTCGGGGACCTTTGCGTCTTCTCGCGGGAGCTACTCGGCAGGGGTGTCGAGGGTTTCCAGGACCACTTCGGCGACCCGTTTCATGGTGGTCCGGCGATCCATGGCGGCGCGCTGAATCCACTTGAACGCCTCCGGCTCGGTCATGCCCTGATTGGCCTGCAGCAGGCCCTTGGCGCGTTCGACGAGCTTGCGGGTCTCCAGCCGGTCAGCAAGCGTCGCGACTTCGCGTTCCAGCGCGGTGATCTCGCTGAACCGACTGACCGCCAACTCGATGGCCGGGACCAGGTCGCTGGCGGTGAACGGCTTCACCAGATAGGCCATGGCCCCGGCATCGCGTGCGCGTTCGACCAGGTCACGCTGGCTGAACGCGGTCAGCACAACGATCGGCGCGATACGTTTGCTGGCGATCTCCGACGCGGCGTCGATCCCGTCGCGGCGCGGCATCTTGACATCCATGATCACCAGATCGGGTCTATGCTGCTCGGCCAGCTCGACGGCTTCCTGGCCGTCGCCGGCCTCGCCGACGATGTCGTACCCCTCCTCTCGCAACATCTCGGCCAGGTCCATCCGGATGAGCGCTTCGTCTTCCGCGATCAGGACCCGGCGTGGCACGGCGGCATCGGCGTCGGTGGTAGGGCCGGTCATGACGGACATTGTGTCGTGGGCGGCTGCAATCAGGAACCTTGGGGGGCGGCGAGTCGGGAAGAGGCTCCTCTAAGGTAGGAGGCCGGACCCCGAATGCAAAGCCCTCGTATCCCAACTGGCAGAGGAAACGGACTCAAAACCCGTCCAGTGTGGGTTCGAATCCCACCGAGGGCACCACGTCGAAAGGATCGCAACCTGATCGATGCCGCCGGCGGCCCGGCGGCGGCTGCCGGTATCATCCCGGTGCTGCAACGCTGCTGGCCCTCCATCGCCACGGTGGCCGCCCGGCTGTGGCGCACGACCGACGTCCGCCACGACGACATCTGCGCCGCGCTGGGTATCCCGGCCGCCGACACTGGCCACGAATTGTCCCTGATCCGATCAGGTTGCGCGCCGGGCTCGTTTACGATCAAACGACCCGCCTGACCTTCCGACCTCGCCGCCGTCGCAGCACCACGGGGCAACCGAAACCCGAGGAAGAAACAGCGCTGGAGGCTCGTTGACGTACTCCGGCAGAAGCGCGTCGGCGCGCCCCCATTTGTCCGCCTTGGGTGTCCAAGTGCAACGGGGAAGTTCCTCCAGTTGTTTCGCGTATTCGGTACGTAATGAGCCGGTTTTCTTCCGCGACCGTACTGTGTTGACCCATTGTCCGAGCTGAAAGCCGTCCTCGGTCACGAACCGGATTGGCACCTGCGAGGTCCCACGTCGTGAGCGTCGCTGTGCGTAGATCCCGAATCGCGACAGCACCGAATGCACCGCGCGACGAGGCCGACAGATCCCGGCCGAATTCCCCAACGCCTGGGCAAGCCCCAATTCAACGGCTTAGGCTTTGATTCATGGCGGCTAAAAGGGCCAGTTCCCCGCCGGGGGGATTGCCGGACGATTCGTCGCGATGTCCAGACTGTGTCCGAGCCGTGCGGGCTGGCAGCCGCGCCCGCAGCCAACACATCGCCGAAACCGCAGCCCGCCGGGAACGCGTGCTCATCATCATCGCCGTGCTGGCGGCAACGGTGAGCCTGGGCTTCGTGGTCGTACAACTAGCAATCGGAGCGTGGTCCTCGCAACTCGAATGGGTCAACGTCAGCGCCGCGATAGTTTTCGCCATTGTCCCATTACTTCGACGCTCCGGAAGATTAGTCGCGCCACTCACCCTTGTCGGCGCCGCTTATGCCGCGATCTTTGCCAGCTGCTGGGATGTGGGCACCGGTTTGGGCTCGCAGTTCTTCTTGCTTGTCGCAGCGTCGCTGGTGGTACTGCTGCTGGGCATCGAATACATCGCCTTGGCTGTGGGACTAGCGGCAGTCGCCGCCGGTTTGATCGTCGCGCTCGAGTTCCTGGTTCCAAACAATACGGGGCTGGAGCCAGCCTGGGTCGAGTCACTGGCCTTCGTCCTCACCACCGTCTCCGCCTGCGGGATAGTGGTCGCCGCGATGTGGGTCTCGCTAAGAGACACCGCTCGGGCTGAGGCGGTCATGGAGGCCGAGTACGAGCGATCCGAGGCCTTGCTAGCCAACATTTTGCCGGCCAGCATCGCCGACCGCCTCAAGGAGCCCGGACGAAACCTCATCGCCGACAAGTACGACGAGGCCTCGGTTCTGTTCGCCGACATCGTCGGCTTCACCGAGCGCGCCAGCAGCACCGCACCGGCCGACCTCGTCCGTTTCCTGGACCAGCTGTACGGCGCTTTCGACGCGTTGGTGGACAAGTACGACCTGGAGAAGATCAAGGTCAGCGGCGACTCCTACATGGTGGTCAGCGGGGTTCCTCGGGTGCGGTCCGACCACGTCCACGCACTGGCAGACTTCGCGCTCGACATGGCCGCTGTTGCGGCCGAACTCAAAGATCCACTTGGCCGCTCGGTACCACTGCGGGTGGGCATGGCCACCGGCCCCGTGGCTGCCGGTGTCGTGGGATCTCGCCGGTTCTTCTACGACGTCTGGGGTGACGCGGTCAATGTCGCGTCCCGGATGGAATCCACCGGCACAATTGGGCGGGTTCAAGTGTCCGATGAAGTCTGCGAGCGCCTCAAGGACGACTTTGTGATGCAGGAGCGCGGTCACATCGACGTCAAAGGCAAAGGCGTCATGCGCACGTGCTATCTCGTCGGTCGCAAGGCAGTTGGCCACGCCGGCAAATTGGCTGCCGAACGACAGCATACTGCCCACGTCTGACCTTGGTGTCACGCTGCGGCTTTGGATAACGGCTAGGCTTTGATCCGTGGCGGCTAAGAAATGCGGTGCCCCACCAGGAGTGCTCGGCGGTTCGTCGCGACACCCGGATTGTGTCGCGGCTGTGCGGAGTCAAACTCGCGCCCCCAGTCAGCACTACGCCGAAATCGTGTCGAGGAGGCAGCGCATACTCAGCATCACCGCATGGCTGGCGGTGGTGGTGAGCGGGACCTTCGTCCTGGTGCAACTGGTCAGCGGATCATGGTCCTGGCAGATCGGGCCGATCAACGTCGCATCCGCGGTGATCTTCGCGATCGTCCCGCTACTTCATCGCTACGGGGAATTGGTTGCGCCGCTGACGTTCATCGGCGCCGCCTACGTGTCAATCTTCGCCAGCTGCTGGGACGTTGGCACCGGTTCGGGCTCTCAATTCTTCTTCCTGATCGGGGCCTGTCTGGTGGTGCTGCTGCTCGGCATCGAACACATCGTGCTCGCGGCAGGACTGGCGGCGGTTGCCGCGGGTCTGATCATCACACTGGAGTTCACGGTCCCCCGCGATACCGGGCTGCAGCCGGCATGGGCCCAGTCGGTGGGTTTCGTTCTCACCACCGTCTCCGCGTGCGCGATGGTGGTCGCGACGGTGTGGTTCGCGTTACGCGACACCGCCCGCGCCGAGGCGATCATGGAAGCCGAGCACCAACGTTCCGAGGCGCTGCTTGCCAACATGTTGCCGGCCAGCATCGCCGAGCGGCTCAAAGAACCCGAGCGAACCGTCATCGCCGACAAGTACGACGAGGCCTCGGTTCTGTTCGCCGACATCGTCGGCTTCACCGAGCGCGCCAGCAGCACCGCGCCGACCGACCTGGTGCGGTTCCTGGACCGCCTGTACAGCGCGTTCGACGCGCTAGTGGACCAGCACGGGCTGGAGAAAATCAAGGTCAGCGGCGACTCCTACATGGTGGTCAGCGGGGTTCCGCGGCCGCGACCCGACCACGTCCAGGCGCTGGCGGACTTTGCGCTCGACATGGTCGACGTCGCCGCCGGGCTGAGGGATCCGCATGGCCGCTCGGTGCCGCTGCGGGTCGGCCTGGCCACCGGTCCCGTGGTTGCGGGCGTCGTGGGATCTCGCCGGTTCTTCTACGACGTATGGGGCGATGCGGTCAACGTCGCGTCGCGGATGGAATCCACCGACTCGGTGGGACAGATTCAAGTACCCGCTGAGGTCTACGAGCGGCTGAAGGATGAATTTGTACTGCAGGAGCGGGGCCGCATCAGCGTCAAAGGGAAGGGCATCATGCGCACGTGGTATCTCGTCGGCCGCAAGGGGGCCGACAGGGTCCCCGACGAAGCCGGCGACCTGCTTGCCGACGAACCCCGAACCGCTCACGTCTAACTCTGTACCGAAATCGCCACATGCGTCACACTGGTGACATGGAAACCCTACTTGTCTCGGGCCCTGTCCCACGCTTGTTGCCGCATCTGTGGAAATCCGCGCTGCTGTCGGGAATCCTTTCGCTGGTCCTCGGCGTCCTGGTGCTGGCGTGGCCAGGCATCTCGGTCCTGGTTGCCGCGATCGCGTTCGGCGTCTACCTCATCATGACCGGTGTCGCGCAGGTCGTGTTCGCGTTCAGCCTGCATGTTTCGGCGGGAAGCCGCATCCTGTTGTTCATCAGCGGGGCGGCGTCGCTGATTCTGGGTGTGCTGGCGTTTCGCCATTTCGGCAACGCGGTCCTTTTGCTGGCCATCTGGATCGGCATCGGGTTCATCTTCCGCGGGGTCGCCACCACGGTTTCCGCCATCAGCGATCCGGCTCTGCCGGGACGAGGGTGGTCAATTTTCGTCGGCGTGATCAGCCTGATCGCCGGCATTGTGGTGATAGCGGCGCCGTTCGAGTCGATCATCACCCTGGCGATCGTCGTGGGCATCTGGCTCGTGGTCATCGGCGCCTGCGAGATCGGCTCGTCGTTCGGCATCCGCAAGGCCTCGAAGACGCTCGGCGGATAAGCCTCGCGATCCGGCACGCGATAATGCCCGTAGCGCTCAACAGTTCGGGCTACTACACTTCGTCGTAGTTGACCAGCTAGCTCCCCGCAGTCCCGGGAGATGACACATGAATGTCGTCGACATCTCGCGGTGGCAGTTCGGTATCACCACCGTCTACCACTTCATCTTCGTGCCGCTGACCATCGGGCTGGCTCCCTTGATCGCCGTGATGCAGACGGTGTGGGTAGCCACCGGTAACCCCGCCTGGTATCGCCTCACCAAGTTCTTCGGCAAGCTCTTCTTGATCGACTTCGCCATCGGGGTGGCGACGGGGATCGTGCAGGAGTTTCAGTTCGGTATGAATTGGAGCGAATACTCCCGGTTCGTCGGCGACATCTTCGGCGCCCCACTGGCGATGGAGGGCCTGATGGCCTTCTTCTTCGAATCCACCTTCCTCGGGCTGTGGATCTTCGGTTGGACCAGGTTGCCCCGCCTGGCGCACCTGGCCTGCATCTGGATCGTCGCGATCGGGGTCAACGTATCCGCGTTCTTCATCATCTCGGCGAACTCGTTCATGCAGCACCCGGTCGGTGCCCATTACAACCCCGCGACCGGCCGCGCCGAGTTGCACAGCATCGCCGCGCTGGTCACCAATAACACTGCGCTAGCGGCGTTTTCACACACCGTCATGGGTGCGTTGTTGACCGCGGGCACGTTCGTGGCCGCGGTCAGCGCCTGGTGGCTGGTCCGTTCGCGTACCGCAACCGTTGGCCCCGGCACCCGCGCCATGTATCGTCCCGCGACCATCCTGGGTTGTTGGGTCTCGCTGGCCGCCGCAGCCGGCCTGTTCCTCACCGGTGACCTCCAAGGCAAGCTGATGTTCCAGCAGCAACCGATGAAAATGGCGTCGGCCGAATCACTGTGTGATACCCAGACCGATCCGGACTTTTCGATCCTGACGGTCGGCAGGCAGAACAACTGCGACAGCCTCACCCGTGTCATCGAGGTGCCTTACGTGCTGCCGTTCCTCGCCGAGGGCAGGACCAACGACGTGACGTTGCAGGGTGTGCGCAACATCCAGCAGGACTACCAACAACGATTCGGACCAAACGACTACCGGCCCAACCTGTTCGTCACCTACTGGTCGTTTCGCGCGATGATCGGGTTGATGGCGATCCCGGTGCTGTTCGCACTGATCGCGCTCTGGCTCACCCGGGGCGGCCGAATCCCGGATCGGCGGTGGTTCTCCTGGCTGGCGCTGCTGACCATTCCCACACCGTTCCTGGCCAACAGCGCCGGGTGGGTGTTCACCGAAATGGGCCGCCAGCCGTGGATCGTCGTCCCCAATCCGACCGGTGACCAGCAGGTCCGGCTCACCGTCGCGGCCGGTGTCTCAAACCACGCCTCCGGCATGGTGGTCACCTCCCTGGTGACGTTCACGCTGCTCTACGCGGTGCTCGCGGTCATCTGGTGCTGGCTGCTCAAGCGCTACATCGTCGAAGGGCCGCAAGAACACGACGCGGAACCGGTCGCGCCCCCGGCACCCGAAGATGCCGAAGTGGCGCCGCTGTCGTTCGCCTATTAAGGCCAATCGGCCGCCTACTGACCCCGAAGGGAGCTGACCGGTGGGACTGCAACAAGTGTGGTTCGGTGTCATCGGGGTGCTGTTCCTCGGTTTCTTGGTCCTCGAGGGCTTCGACTTCGGTGTCGGCATGTTGATGGAGCCGTTCGCCCGGTTCGGCTCGGGCGACCCCGAAACCAATCGGCGCGCGGTGCTCAACACGATCGGCCCGGTCTGGGACGGTAACGAGGTCTGGCTGCTCACCGCGGGCGCGGGGATGTTCGCCGCGTTTCCCGGCTGGTACGCGACCGTGTTCTCGACGTTGTACCTACCGCTGTTGGCGATCCTGTTCGGCATGATCCTGCGTGCGGTGGCCATCGAATGGCGCGGCAAGGTCGACGACTCGACATGGCGGGGCTGGGCCGACGTCGGTATCGCCGCCGGGTCCTGGTTGCCCGCGGTGCTGTGGGGGGTGGCGTTCGCCATCTTGATCCGCGGACTCCCGGTGGACGCCGACGGTCACGTCCAGCTGTCGCTCACCGATGTGCTCAGCGCCTACACCCTGCTGGGCGGTGTGGCCACCGCCGGACTGTTTCTGCTCTACGGTGCGGTATTCGTCGCGTTGAAGACCTCGGGTTCGATCCGCGATGACGCGTACCGATTCGCGGTGTGGTTGTCGATTCCCGTAACGGGATTGGTTGCGGGCTTTGGGGTTTGGACGCAATTGGCGCACGGCAAGGACTGGACTTGGGCGGCGCTGGGGGTCGCGGTGGTCGCGCAGCTGGCGGCGGTGTCATTGGTGTGGCGCCGCGCTTCCGATGGGTGGGCGTTCGCCTGCACCTTGCTGGTCGTCGCGGGGGTGGTGGTTCTGCTGTTCGGCTCGCTGTACCCGAACCTGGTGCCCTCGACGCTGAACAGCGACTGGAGTGTGACGATCTACAACGCGTCGTCCACCCCGTACACCCTCAAGATCATGACGTGGGTCACGGCGATCTTCGCTCCGCTGACGGTGGCGTACCAAGGATGGACGTACTGGGTTTTCCGGCAACGGATCTCGGCTGAACGGATACCCCCGCCGATCGGTCTGGCGAGGCGCGCATCCTGAGCGCACACGACGCGCTGGCCGGCCGGAAAGCCCGCGGCCCACTGGACCCGCGATGGTGGCGGGCGTCGACGGCGCTGCGCCGCTTCCTGGTCGCCGCGGTGGCGTGTGGGGTGGTGATTTCGGGCTGCGCGGTCGGCTCGGCCGTCGTGCTGGCGGGCATCGTGGCACGCATCATCACCGATCCCTCGACACGCGACGTGCGCTGCTGGCTAGGGTCGCTGTCAATCCTGTTGGCGCTGTGGGTCGTCCGCGCGGTGACGCACTGGCTTGAGGCGCGGCTCGGCCAACGCGGGGCTAGCGCGGTGATCGCCGACCTCGCCGGTCAGGTGCTCACCGCGGTGACCGCCCGTCAGCCTCGTGAACTGGCGGCACAGCGGGACGCCGCCTCCGTGGTAGTCACCCGCGGCCTCGACGGCCTGCGTCCGTATTTCGCCGGATACCTGCCCACCTTGCTGCTCGCGGCGATCCTGACCCCGGCCACCGTTGCGGTGATCGCGCTTTACGATCTGAAATCGACGCTGATCGTGGTGATCACGCTACCGCTGATACCGGTCTTCATGGTGCTGATCGGACTGGCCACCGCCGACCGATCACAGGCCGCGCTGGCCGCCATGACCACCCTGCAGGCCCGGCTGCTGGATCTGATCGCCGGTATCCCGACGCTGCGGGCACTGGGCCGGGCCCGCGGCCCGGAAGCCCGCATCGCCGAACTCGGTGCCGCCCATCGGCGTTCGGCGATGGCCACGCTGCGGATCGCGTTCCTGTCGGCGCTGGTGCTCGAACTGCTGGCCACACTGGGCGTGGCCCTGATCGCGGTGGGCATCGGTCTTCGCCTGGTGCTCGGCGAGATGACCCTGGACACCGGTCTGACCGTCTTGTTGTTGGCGCCCGACGTGTACTGGCCGCTGCGCCGCATCGGTGTCGAGTTCCATGCCGCCCAGGACGGTCGGACCGCGGCCGACGCGGCGTTCGCGCTCCTCGGCGACCCGGGCCCCGCCACGACCGGACGGCAGACGGTCACCGCCCGCGGCGCGGTGATCCGTCTCGAAAAGCTCGGCGTCGCCGGCCGAGACGGCCGCTGCCCGTACGATCTGACCGCAGCGATCGAGCCGGGCCGGGTGACGGTGCTGACCGGCCAGAACGGCGCGGGCAAGAGCACCACGCTGGAGGCGATCGCCGGGCTCACCGTGCCGTCGTCGGGCCGAGTCACGGTGGCCGGGGTCGACGTCGCCGAGCTGGCGCCCGCCGCTTGGTGGCGCCAGTTGGCCTGGTTGCCCCAGCGACAGGTGCTGGTGCCGGGGACCGTGCGCGACAATCTGCGTCTGCTCGGCGACGTGGAGGACCTTGAAAGCGCTTGTGCAGCAGCCGGATTCGATGCGGTGCTGGCCGAGCTACCCGAAGGGCTCGATACCATGCTGGGACGCGGAGGCGTCGGGCTCTCACTAGGACAGCGGCAGCGACTCGGCCTGGCCCGGGCGCTCGGATCGTCAGCCCCGGTGCTGCTGCTCGACGAGCCCACCGCACACCTGGACGCCCACACCGAGGAGCGGGTGTTGCGGGCCATAGTCGAGCGCGCCCACGCGGGTGCGACCGTGGTGGTGGCCGGTCATCGCGATCGCGTGGTCGCGATCGGGGACCAGGTCGTCGAGGTGACCTCGGATCATGGAGCGCGTTATGCGTCCATCTGATCCCGCGGCCGCGTTGGCACTGTTGCGTCCCCGGCTCCCCCGCATCCTGGCAGCCATCGCGCTCGGCGTGCTGTCGCTGGGCAGTGCGCTGGCGCTGGCCGGGGTTTCGGCGTGGCTGATCACCCGGGCCTGGCAGATGCCGCCCGTACTGGACCTGTCCGTCGCGGTGGTGGCGGTGCGGACGCTCGCGATATCACGGGGCGTTCTGCACTATTGCGGGCGACTGGCCACCCACGACATGGCGCTGCGCGCAGCCAGCTCGGCACGGACACGGATCTATCACCGGCTGGCCACCGAACCATCGGCCGCGGCCGTCCGGCTGCACAGCGGTGAACTGGTGGCCCGAGTCGGCGCCGACGTCGATCAACTGGCCGACGTGCTGGTGCGCGCCCTGGTGCCGATCGGTGTCGCGGCGGTGCTGGCGCTGGCCGCGACCGCGGCGATCGGCGCCATCTCGCCGCCGGCCGCCGCGGTGCTGGCCATCTGCCTCTTCGTTGCCGGGGTCATCGCGCCCCGCATCTCCGGCAGGGCCGCCGCAACCCAGGAGGCATTTGCCCGGCAACACCATTCCCAACGCGACCAAGCGGCGATGATCGCGCTCGAACACGCCCCGGAGCTTCGCGTCGCCGGCGCGCTGCCGGATGTCATCGCCGAATCGCAGCGCCGCCAACGTGCGTGGGGTGCTGCCCTGGACGCCGCCGCGAAACCGGCCGCCGTCGCCGAGGCAATGCCGACCCTGGCCATCGGGGCCAGCGTGCTTGGCGCGGTGGTAACCGGGATCGGGTTGGCACCCACGGTCGCGCCCACCACACTGGCCGTCCTGATGTTGTTGCCACTGTCCGCGTTCGAGGCGACGGCTCCGCTACCGGCCGCCGCGGTGCAGTTGACGCGATCACGGATCGCGGCGCGTCGCCTGCTCGACCTGGCTCCGCTCGAGCGCGCTCGTCCGGCTCGGACCTCGACGGCCCCGCCGGCGGTCACCGGGAGGTTGTCCGCCGATGTGGATTCGGGTCACCCCGATTCGCAGTCAACCCACGTCAGCGTCGACCTGGTGCCCGGCGCGCGCCTGGCCGTAACCGGCGCCAGCGGCTCCGGTAAGACGACGCTGCTGATGACGCTCGCCGGCCTGCTGCCACCGCTGCACGGGCAAGTGCTGTTGGACGGCACCGATGTGAGCCAGTTCGATGAAGACGAATTACGCAGCACCGTCAGCTTTTTCGCCGAGGACGCACATGTCTTCGCCACCACCGTCAGGGACAACCTGCTCGTCGCGCGGGGAGACTGCGGGGACGACGAACTGGTGGCGGCCCTGCGCCAGGTGGGTCTGGGCGGCTGGCTCGCCGGTTTGCCCGAGGGTCTGTCGACGGTGCTGACCGGCGGTGCGCAAGCGGTCTCGGCCGGCCAGCGCAGGCGATTGCTGCTGGCCCGGGCGGTCATCGCCCCCGCACGCATCGTGCTGTTGGACGAACCCACCGAGCACCTCGACGCTGCCGACGCCAAACTCATTTTGGGTGATCTGTTGGCCGGGCATCCCAGGCTCATGCGCACAAAAACGGTCGTGGTGGCCACTCACCACCTGCCCGAGGACATTCGCTGTACGGAACTACCTCTCACAGGTGTCGCCGGCGCGGCATGAACTCCAGCGACAGCAATACGACCAGCAAGGGAAGGAGCTGGCTCAGCGATACCAAGGCATACCGGTGGGTGTCCAATGCGTGAAACTTGCGCACATATCGGTACAGCGATTCGAGTGCTATCAACGGGTCAAGAAAGTGAATCAACCGGTAGAACAGGCGCCGCAACCGGCCGCGATTCTGGTCGTCGAAAATCTCCGTGAAGGCCGCGAACGCCAGCGATAGCCGCTGCGCCCCGGCGGCCTTGGCCGCCATGATCATGTCGACGCTGAGCCGTTCGTCGATCCCGTTGGGAGATCCGCGGCGCCGCCGTGGCACGTCCAAGGTGATATCACTGCCACCACCTGCGGTCGCGTACCGATGAAAGCCCTGGATCCGCCCCGAGGAATCCCTCGCGATAATCAGCTGTATTCCGGGGTATCGGCCTTCGAGCACGCCATCCAAGTTCATGCAGAACCCGCGATCGGTGTGCGCCCCGCTGCCCGACGCCCGCAGCATTTCGGTCAGCTCCGCCAACTGCTGGTCATCGAGTCCTTGCTCGGCCACGATCTCGGTGGTGATGCCGAAGTTATGGGTGCGCTGCACCGCCTGGCGCAGGTTGCGGAACTTGCGCCCCACCATGTCGAAGCCGGCCACGTCGACGACAACATCCCGGCCAATCGGTATGGCCCGCAACGATTGTCCGATCACCACGGGGTCGCTCCACAGGTTGAGCCGGCGTTCGCTACAGCCCAACACCACGATCCGCCAGCCGTGGGCACGACACATCACAGCGAAATCGGCGACCAGCTCCGGGAATTGGGTCTCGTCGCCAATCGGGTCCCCGCCGACCACCGCATACCCCATCCGCGTTCGGTAGGCCACGGCCGCGGTGCCCGTCGCGTTGAAGTGGTAGGCCCTGCCCGGCTGCATGGCGAACGGCGCCAACGGGTCTGCGCTGGTGGCGTTGATCAGTTGCCACACTCGCGGAAGATCCTCGGGTCGCGGATGCGACGACGTCGGCCACATCAGCACCAGCCCCGAACCGGCGATCAACATGTTACCGAGCAAATCGAAAGACAGCACGTGAGAGCCCACCCCCGCCACGACGAACAGCGCGGCACCCGTCGCGTGCATGGCGGTCACCGGACGACCCAGGAAGATGCCGCGCGCGATCAACGCCACCGCCGCCAGAACCGTCAGCGACCAGCACAGCCGGCCGGCGGCGTGCCAATCCTCATGTCGGTAGTCGCGCGCAAGTATCGCGATCAGCCAGCACGCCGCGCAGAACAGGGCCAGCGCGCCGACCCACCGCGCCGCGGGCGAATCGACGTGAACGACAACACGTTCGCGCGCACGGGGCTTCGGCGCGACATCGATCGACGGGTTGTTCACACCCACCTCCGGTTGCGTTGGCGCCGCTCACCCTGCGGATCACCGGCCGCCACTGCTCAATACCCGACCACCCGAACGTTACGCCTGAGGTGGCCGCCATGTTCGCCGTTATCTCGTGGACTATCGGCGCGGGGCGGGAAAATATTTCAGGACACCCTCCTGGACCACCGTGGCAATGAGTTGCCCGGCGCGGTCGAAGAAATGCCCGGTGCCCAGCCCCCGGGAATCGGCGGCCACCGGCGAGGACGTCGAGTACAGCACCCAGTCGTCGAAGTTGACCTGCCGGTGAAACCACACCGAGTGGTTGGCGGACGCCGCGAAGATGCGATCGTAGCCCCAGGAGAGCCCATGGGTGGTGATGACCGAATCCAGCACGGTGGTGTCCGACGAGTACACCATCGTCGCCGTGTGCAGCACCGGGTCGTCTGGCAACGCCCCCAGGGCCTTGACCCAGACCCGGTTGTGGGCGAGTCGATCACCCTTGTCCCGCATCACCCAGGCCGGGTCGTTCGTGTAACGCCATTCGATCGGTTGCAGCGCGTTGACGAAATGCGGGACGGTCTCCTCGTAGCCGCGCAACAGCTCGCCGATTGGCGGCCGGGTGTGGGGATCGTCGACCTCCGGGGGTGCGACCGCGTGTTCGAGGCCTCGACCGCCGGACATGTACGAGACCAACGCGGAGGACAACAGCATCCCGTCCTGGACGGCGTCGACGCGCCGGTTTGCGAAGCGCCGCTCATCACGAAGTCGCACCACGTGGAATTCGATGTCCTTGGCCGTATCACCGCCGTTGACGAAGTGCACCGAGAGGGCGCTCGGCGGTAGGTCGTCCCGGGTCAGCGTGCGGCTGCTCGCGACGAACGATTGCGACATCAGCTGCCCGCCGAATGTCCGCAACGGGTTCTTGCTGGGATGCGATCCGATGAACACGTCGTTGGCGGCGGGTTTGAGGTCCAGAATCGCCAGCAATTCCTCGAAGTCGGACACGGGTTAGACGTCATCCTCCCCGATCCGGTGCACGTGGATCAGGTTGGTCGAACCTACCGTGCCCGGTGGCGCGCCCGCGACGATGACCACCAGATCGCCGCGCTTGTAGCGACCGAGTTCCAGCAGCGACTTGTCGACCTGGCGGATCATGCCGTCGGTGGACTTCATCTCCGGGACGATGAACGTCTCGGTGCCCCAGGTCATGGCGAGTTGACTGCGCACCTCGGGCCACGCGGTGAAGGCGAGCAGCGGCAACGGGGTGTGCAGCCGAGCCAGTCGTCGCACGGTGTCGCCGGACTGCGTGAACGCGACCAATGCCTTGGCGTCGAGTCGCTCGCCGATGTCGCGGGCGGCATACGAGATGACCCCGCGTTTGGTGCGCGGCACATGCGTCAAGGGCGGGGCCGCCGTGGAATTCTCCTCGACCGCACACACGATCCGCGACATCGTGCGGACCGCTGCCAGTGGATACTTGCCGACCGAGGTTTCCCCGGACAACATCAGCGCGTCGGCACCGTCGAGCACGGCATTTGCGACGTCGGAGGCCTCGGCTCTGGTCGGCCGGGAGTTCTCGATCATCGAATCGAGCATCTGAGTCGCGACGATGACAGGCTTTGCGTTTTCCCGCGCCATCTGGATGGCCCGCTTTTGCACCAGCGGGACCTCTTCCAGCGGCAGCTCGACACCTAGGTCGCCGCGAGCCACCATGACCGCGTCGAAAGCCAGCACGATGGCTTCGAGATTATCGATGGCTTCCGGCTTCTCGAGCTTGGCGATCACCGGTACCCGCCGCCCGATCCGATCCATCACCTCGTGGACCAGTTCGACATCCGACGGGGAACGCACAAAAGACAGCGCCACCATGTCGACGCCGAGGTCCAGGGCGAACGTGAGGTCTTCGATGTCCTTGTCCGACAGGGCCGGCGCGGACACGTTCATCCCCGGCAGCGAGATGCCCTTGTTGTTGCTGACCGGGCCGCCCTCGGTGACAGTGCAGATCACGTCGTCGCCGTCGACGCCGGCGACCACCAGCCCGACCTTGCCGTCGTCGACCAGAACCCGGTCACCGACGACGGCGTCCTGGGCCAGCTTCTTGTAGGTGGTCGACACCCGGTCGTGGGTGCCTTCGCAATCGGCGACGGTGATCCGGACCGTCTCACCGTCGGACCAGTAGGTGGACCCGGTGGCGAAGCGTCCGAGCCGGATCTTCGGGCCCTGCAGGTCGGCGAGCACGCCGACCGCGCGGCCGGTGATGTCGGAGGCCGCACGCACCCGCTCGTAGGCGGCTTTGTGATCGGCGTAGTCGCCGTGGCTGAAGTTCATTCGGGCGACGTCCATTCCGGCCTCGACCAGCGCCCGGATCAGCTCGTCCGATTGGGTTGCTGGGCCGAGGGTGCAGACGATCTTCCCGCGTCTCGTCACGACGACACAGCATAGTCTCGGTTGCGGGTCATCGGCGCGCATCGCAGGTAGCGGAGCATTGATCCGCTCGACTACCCGCCAAGAACGGTCGGCACCAGCGGGAAGCCGGGCAGGTTTCGTAGCACCGTCCAGACGACGGCCGCGACGGCGACGGTCAGCGTCGCTGGCATCGGCAGCCACGATCGGCCGGTTCGGCGGCGCAGCAAGACCCATCCGGCCAGCAGCGGGCTGCCGGCGAGTAAGAAGACGTTGTCGTTGACGCTGGCCGCGAGGTCTGCGTGCAGCAGGTCGTGCACCATCCGAAGGCCACCGCAGGCCGGGCAGTTCCAGCCGGTAAGCAGTTTGAACGGACAAAGCGGGTACACCGAGTTCGTGTCGTGCGGGTCGACGAATCCGATGTAGCCGAGGGCGCCGGCGAGCAACACACCGGAACCGGCAGCGGCGTAACGATGACGCTGGCCATGCCGACGGCACTGCCCCGGGCTCGGGGCGGCGCGGTTAGGTCCCATCGCGCAGCGGGCGACCCCATCGGTCGCTGGCATTGTCGGTCAAGATCAGCACCGCGTCGATGACGCCCCAGATGGCAGCGCCCAACCCGCAGGTCAACCAGCCCACGAGCAGCTGAGCGATGCCCAACCCCGTCTGACCAACGTAGATGCGACCGATGCCGACGATCCCGATCAGTCCAAGCAGCTGCAACAGGCCCGCGATCGTCTTGGATTTGTCCGAATATGGTTGCCCGGTAACGGGATGCCGACCAAAGGGTGCGGAAGGGTCGTAATAGCCACCGGACCCCGGATACTGCGGGTAGGACGGATACGGCGGCGGATACCCGGACGCATATCCCGGTGGCGGGATCGGCGACCCGGGCTGTGCGCCCTCGCCCGACGACTGGTCGGTCACGTTCTCAGCATGCCAGATTCGGCGGGCTGCCGCCCGGGCCAGATGGTGGGCAACTCGCGGCGCCGTTACCGTCCCGACCGCGGTCTCCTCGGCCGGAACCGCCATCGGCGCCGCACTGCGCCGGTGCCTTCCGGCGCCGCATCGCGGTCGCGGGCCGACGTTTCCTCGGCGCTCTCCGGGGTCCCGTCGGCGGCGATCTCGGTACACACGTCGTCTCCCACGTGTTCCGGCGCGGCGAGCGCGGGTTCCGCTGGTTGCTCGCCGCCGGTCTCCGGCTCTTCGGCGTCAGGCTCTTCGGGCTCTTCGGGCTCGACGGGCTCGACGGGGTCGGCCTCTTTCGCTTCAGGCTCCTCAGCCTCGGCAGCGGCAGGCTCGGTCTCTCCCGTCTCGGCCTCGACTTGAGGTTCCTCAGCCTGGGCCTCTTCAGGCTCGGCCTGCACGGTCTCCGGCTCCACGGCTTCGGCCTCGACCGTTTCGGCCTCTTCCGCTTCGGCGTGCACGGTTTCCGGCTCCACGGCTTCGGCCTCGACCGTTTCCGGCGCCGCGACCTCGGCAGCCGCGATTGTTTCCGCCGAATCCAACTCGTCCTCTCGTGCCGCGGCCGGCGCCGCCGCCGTCACAGCGGTAGCCGACGCGACAGCCGCAAGCTCAGCTGGCTCGGGTACTTCCAGGACATATTCGGTGCCACCCAGCGTCGCCGGATCCTCGCGGCCCTTCGGCGCCAGAATGATGTAGACCACGGCGCCGATGAACACGAAAGTCGATGTGAAGGAATTGATCCGGATTCCGGCGATATGCGTGGCGGTGTCGTCACGCAGCAGCTCGACCCAGAATCGCCCGACGCAGTAGCCCGCGACATAGATTGCGAACAGTCGGCCGTGACCGAGTGTGAAACGTCGGTCCACGTAGATCAACGCGACGAATACCAGGACGTTCCAAATCAATTCGTAGAGAAACGTCGGTTGCACGACGAGCGCCACCTGTCCCGTCGACACTCCGTCCAGCGAATGCGGATCCACGAATCCCGAGGGATCGCGGCGATAGAAGATCTCCAGGCCCCACGGCATCGTGGTTTCCCGGCCGTAGAGCTCTTGATTGAAATAGTTCCCGAGCCGACCGATGGCCTGCGCCAATATGATTCCCGGAGCCATCGCGTCGACGAAGGCGGGCAACGGGATTCCACGACGTCGGCAGCCGATCCACGCGCCGACGACGCCAAGGGCGACGGCGCCCCAGATGCCCAATCCTCCGTCCCAGATTCGCAGCGCCGCCCCGAAACCGGCGCCACCCTGACCGAAATACGTCCGCCAATCGGTGGCGAGGTGATAGAGCCTGCCGCCTACCAATCCAAAAGGCACGGCCCACAGGGCGATGTCGTAGCTCACGCCGCGCTCCCCGCCGCGGGCCTCCCAGCGCCGGTCGCCAATCAGCAGCGCGACCACGATGCCGGTGATGATGAACAGCGCGTACGCGCGAATGGGCACCGGCCCAAGGTGCCAGACCCCCTGCGGCGGGCTGGGGAAATACGCGAGCAACCTGTGTGTCATGCCGACATCCTTTGACGCACACCGGCAGCGAGTTGCTCGGTCAGTGCGCGCAATGTCGGCAAACCGTCACTCAAAGCCGACACCAACGCGGAACCGACGATGACACCGTCGGCGTACGCGCCGATCTGCGCGGCGTGCTCGCGCGACCGCACCCCCAGGCCGACGCCAACGGGTATGTCCGACACCGCCCGCACCCGGCGTACCAATTCGGGTGCGGTCTGCGACACCGCATCCCGCGCCCCGGTGACACCCATCGTCGAGGCCGCGTAGACGAATCCGCGTGATGCCTCGACCGTGCTCGCCAACCGCTGCGGCGTCGACGACGGCGCCACCAGAAAGATGCGATCCAACCGATGCTCCTCGGATGCCGCCAGCCACTGCCCAGCTTCGTCGGGGATGAGATCCGGGGTGATCAGGCCGTGTCCGCCCGCCGCTGCCAGGTCCCGGGCGAATGCGTCAACCCCATAGCGCAGCACCGGGTTCCAGTACGTCATCACCACGGCGCGTCCGCCGGCCAGGCTGATCGCCTCGACCGCGGCCAGCGTATCCCGCACCCGCACTCCGCCACGAAGCGCGGCCTCGGTTGCCCTTGCGATGGTCGGTCCGTCCATTCCTGGATCCGAATACGGGACGCCGACTTCGATGATGTCGCAACCCGATTCGACGAGCGTCGTCATCGCGTCCACCGAGGTCCGCACGTCGGGATAACCGGTTGGCAGATAGCCGATCAGTGCCGCGCGACTGTCCTTGCGGCATAAATCAAAGATCGGTCCGAGCCGACTTGCTTCGCTCTGTTCCACGGTCATTGTTCGGTGGGCCCTAACAACCCGAACCACTTGGCCGCCGTCTCGACGTCCTTGTCGCCGCGGCCAGACAGATTCACCACAATCACTGCGCCCCTTCCCAGCTCGACGCCCAGCTGCAGGGCACCGGCCACCGCGTGCGCGGATTCGATGGCAGGGATGATGCCTTCCGCGCGGCATAGCAGGCGGAATGCATCCATCGCCTCCGCGTCGGTGATGGGCCGGTATTCGGCGCGTCCGGATTCCCTAAGCCACGCGTGTTCCGGACCCACCCCCGGATAGTCCAGACCCGCAGAGATCGAGTGGGATTCGATGGTCTGGCCGTCCTCGTCCTGCAGCAGGTACGAGAATGATCCCTGGAATGCCCCGGGCAACCCGCCGGTGAATGTCGCGGCATGCCTGCCCGTCTCGACGCCGTCGCCCGCGGCCTCGTATCCGACCAGACGCACACCGGGATCATCGAGGAAAGCGTGAAAGATCCCGATCGCATTGGATCCCCCACCCACACAGGCCACGACGGCGTCGGGCAGCCGGCCCGCCTGGTCCTGGATCTGCACGCGTGTCTCCATGCCGATGATCCTCTGAAAATCACGCACCATGGTCGGGAACGGATGCGGTCCAGCCGCGGTGCCGAAGCAGTAGTAGGTGTCCTCGGCGTTGGTAACCCAATCCCGGAACGCCTCGTTGATGGCGTCCTTGAGCGTTTTCGAGCCCGTCTCGACCGAGATGACCTCGGCACCAAGCAGCCGCATCCGTGCCACATTGAGCGCCTGACGAGCGGTGTCGACGGCCCCCATGTAGATGACACACTCCAAGCCGAGCAGCGCACACGCGGTGGCGGTGGCCACGCCATGCTGACCGGCGCCGGTCTCGGCGATCACCCGGGTCTTACCCATCCGGCGGGCCAGCAATGCCTGACCGAGAACATTGTTGATCTTATGAGAACCGGTGTGGTTCAAGTCTTCTCGCTTCAGGAAGATGCGCGCCGACCCGGCGTGCTCGCCCAGCCGTGTGGCCTCGTACAACGGCGATGGCCGTCCGGCGTAGTGCGTCTGCAACTCATCGAGGGTGTCCAGGAAATCCGGGTTGACGCGTTCCTTCTCGTAGGCGGCGGTGACCTCCTCGATCACGGCCATCAGTGCTTCCGCTACGTAACGGCCACCGTAGATGCCGAAATGACCACCCGAGTCCGGGTCATGGCGAGTGGGTTCGGTGACGGCGGCGCTGGTACGCGGAATATCCGGGCGGGATAGATCTGCCATTACCAAGCGGCTAGCGAGCCGGTTTCGGACAGGACGGGTGGGTGCCCGCGGTGACCAGATCGGCGACCGCCGCGCGCGGGTCACCACTCTTGACCAGGCCCTCACCGACCAGCACGGCGTCGGCGCCCGCGCCGGCGTACGCCAACAAATCTCCGGTACCACGCACACCGGATTCGGCGATCCTGATGACGTTGCTGGGCAGCCCGGGAGCGATGCGCGGGAAGCAATCCCGATCCACCTCCAGGGTCGCGAGATCGCGGGCGTTGACGCCGATTACCTTGGCCCCGGCCTTCAGCGCCCGGTCGGCTTCCCGCTCGGTGTGCACCTCGACGAGAGCGGTCATACCGAGTGATTCGGTGCGGTCCAGCATCGACACCAACGCAGATTGGTCCAAAGCGGCCACGATGAGCAACAACATATCGGCACCATGCGCGCGCGCCTCATGGATCTGATAGGGCTGCACCACAAAGTCTTTGCGCAGCACCGGAACTGAGACCGCGGCCCGCACGGCGTCAAGGTCGTCGAGCGACCCCTGAAAATGTCGCTCCTCCGTCAATACGCTGATGATCCTGGCGCCGCCATCCTCGTAGGCCCGCGCCAGCTCCGCCGGGTCGGCAATGGTGGCCAGTGACCCCGCTGACGGGCTGGCGCGCTTGACTTCGGCAATGACCCCGATACCGGGCTCACGCAAGGCGGCCATCACATCGAGTGGCGGTGGCGCCGCGGCGGCGGCGGCCTTGATTTCGGACAGGCTCACGCGGGCTTCGCGCGCGGCAACGTCGGCCCGGACTCCCTCGAGGATGGAGTCGAGCACGGATGCCGGACTCATGCCTGTCGTTTCCTCTCCTGCTGCGATCCAGCTGCAATCGAGCTGCAATCCGCTGCCACCGCGCCGCCACGACGACCCTCGGCCGATTTTCGACGACGTTCATGAAGGGTAGCGACCGTCGGCGCGCGGTCCGTCACCGCCCCTCGGTGTCGGACCCCGGCGACCGTTCGGTCGGGTCGCGACCCTCCTCGAGGGCATCCCAGATCATCCGCTCCGACAACTGCTCCTGCTCCGCCTCCAGCGGAGCCGTGGCGGCCTCATCGAGCAGCGCCATCGAACGCCGAACAGCGGGCACCGCATACTTCGTCGTGCCCTCGCGAGCCGACCGCATCAACAGCACGGCCGCGACCACGGTGCACACTGCGGCCAGCACGGCGGCCACCGCGCCCCAGTATTCGCGAGCGCTGCCCACCAGCGTCACCACCGGGACATGCGCGAGATCCGCTCCGCGCACCGCCACGTCGGGGAGCACCCACAGGCTGATGCCCAGATACCCGACCGCAAAGCTCGCCACCGCCAGCAACCCCGCCAGCACCCGCAGCGGCCAGCCGCGCACGGCGAGCGCGGCGATGGCCGCGGCCAGCATCAACATCGCCGACGGCTGCAGTGCGGTCGACCACGACGCCCCGGAAAGCGTCACCTCCTTGGGCGGACCCAGCCCGTCGAACGAGCGGATCACGACCCAAGGCAGCCGGGACGACGTCCACAGCGCTCCGGCGGCGACTACCAGCAGCAACTGAGCAATCCGGATCGTCAGCGCACCGCGCCGGTCGGGCCGGGCATCACCCATTGCGGCTCACATCGGGAGCGGTCAGCGTCTCGGCGGCGGCGATCGCATTCAGCACGGCCCGCGCCTTGTTGGTCGCTTCAGTGTGTTCGTAGGGGCCGTTGGAGTCGGCCACCACCCCGCCACCGGCCTGAACATAGGCGGTCCCGTTGCGCATCAGCGCGGTGCGGATGGCGATGGCGAAGTCGGCGTTGCCGGCGAAGTCGAGGTATCCGACCACGCCGCCATAGAGGCCGCGGCGCGTCTTCTCGACCTCTTCGATCAGCTCCATGGCCCGCACCTTCGGCGCGCCCGACAGGGTGCCGGCCGGGAAGCAGGCGGTCACCGCGTCCACGGCGGTGCGGCCCGCGTCCAGCACGCCAGTCACCGTGGACACCAGGTGCATGACGTGGCTATAGCGTTCGATGTGGCTGTAGTCCTCGACCCGAACGGTTCCGGGCGTGCAGACCCGGCCGAGGTCGTTGCGGCCGAGGTCGACAAGCATCAGGTGCTCAGCACGCTCTTTGTCGTCGGCCAGTAACTCCTTTTCCAGCAGCTGATCTTCTTCCTCGGTCGCCCCCCGCCACCGAGTTCCGGCGATCGGATGCGTCGTCGCACGCCGGTCATGGACGGTGACCAACGCCTCCGGGCTGGACCCGACGATCGAAAAATCAATTGCGCCTTGGCTATTGGGCACATTCAGCAGATACATGTAGGGACTTGGGTTGGTCACCCGCAGTATGCGGTATACGTCGATAGGATCGACGTCGGTGTCGAGTTCGAAGCGCTGCGAGGGCACCACCTGAAAGGCCTCGCCGGCCGCAATCTGCTCCACGAGATAGTCGACGATCTTGCCGTATTCCTCGGCCGTGCGCTGCGCTCGAGGGCGCGGCTCGGGTCTGCTGAACGTGGCAACGGTGGAAGGCAGTGGCTGACCGAGCGCCGCGGTCATCACGTCCAGCCGCGCGATCGCATCGTCGTAGGCCGCGTCCACCCGTTCGTCGGTGCCGTTCCAGTTCACGGCGTTGGCGATCAGCGTGATGGTGCCCTCATGGTGGTCGACCGCCGCCAGATCGGTGGCCAGCAGCAGCAGCATGTCCGGCAGTCGGAGGTCATCGACGGCCAGCTCAGGGAGGCGCTCCAGCCGCCGGACCAGGTCGTAGGCGAAAAAGCCGACCATGCCGCCCGACAACGGCGGCAGCCCTGGCATGGCGGCAGTGGCCAGCAGCTCCAAGGTGGCCCGCAGTGCTTGCAGCGGGTCGCCGCCGGTCGGTGCGTCCTGCGGCACCGCGCCCAGCCACACCGCCTCGCCGTCACGCACGGTCAGCGCGGTCGGCGCGCCCGCGCCGATAAACGACCACCGCGACCACGACCGGCCGTTCTCGGCCGACTCCAGCAGGAACGTACCCGGGCGGTTGGCGGCCAGTTTGCGATACGCCGACAGCGGAGTCTCGCTGTCAGCCAGGACCTTGCGAATCACCGGAACCACCCGGTGCTGCGCCGCCAGCACGCGGAAGTCCGCCCGCGAGGTGGTGGTGGCAAGGTTGGCGTGCACCGCTTCATCCTCGCAGATGCGCTGATCAGATCCGGCCTGTCCGGGCGACAATGTCGCGATGCACCCGCGGTGGCTCGTCACATCCGCAGTGGCTGCCGCCGGGAGGGATGCTCTTTTTGCCCGCCTCAGCGCGACGGGCGCGCGGGGCCGACGAGGGCGTCTGCCGTGACGACCAAGTTGTCGCGCTGAGGCGGGCAAATCGTGTGCGCGCCGCCGCAGATACTCATGTCACGCCTGAGGCCGATGCGGCGTAGATGGCGCGGGCCCGCTCGGCCTGACCCGAACGCTGCGAGCCCGAGAAATCCAATGCCGGCGGCGAGAACTCGAAGGTGGTGGCCGAGCCGCCGGTAGCGGTCGCGCTGAGGTTGTTGATACCAGGCAGCAATCCCGAGACCCCAGCCGCGTTGAGGTTGCCGGACGCGGCGTGGGCGGAACAGCCGGTGCCGGCAACGACGGTGGCGATGTTGGCGTTGCCGTCATAAGCATTTGCGTGGCTGTTATCACCGAACAAGACGCCGGCGATGGTGCCGTTGCGGAGTATTGGTTCAGGGTCCCCGGCTGAGGCATCGCTGAAACCGCCGTGGGCGAAGGCGAGGTTGAGGTTGCTGGCGGGGCCGCCGGCGACGCTGGGGTTCCCGCCGGCCTTCACGGAGCCGGGGTCGCCGAAGGCCACGGCCCCGTTCGCGGTCCCAGCAAGGGCCGAGCTGTAGCTGCCGGAGACGACGGCGAGGTTGCCGTAGTCGTGGTTGCTGGACCCAGCCGAAGCCGAAGAGTTGTTGCCGTTGACGGCGGCGGTGCTGCCGATGCCCCGGTGGCGCTGCTGTTGTTGCCCAATAGGGTTGCCGTGCAAAGGGTGCCGTTGGCAATGGCGGTGTCGTTGTTGCCAATGGCCGGTGCGAGGGAACCGAAGCCGGGGGTGATGGGGTTGGCGGTGGCGTTGCTGTCGGCGCCGAAGGAGAACGCGACGCCCCCCGCGTCCGAAAAGGCATGCACGGAGCCCGACCGGAACAGCGTCGTGCCGAAGACCGACAACGCGACGTCCGGAACCGGATCCGCCGCCTGGGCGGACGCGCCGGTCTGGTCGCGCAGGGTTGGCAGCAACCGCTGGAACGGGGTCAGCTGCGCGGCCACCGCCGAGGCGTCGGCGCAACAGCCCACCATCGCGGCCACGTCCTGGGCCCACATCTGCTCATATTCGGCCTCGGCGGCCGCGATCGCCGGGGCGTTAAGCCCGAACCAGTTCGGCAGACCAACCGCACCAATGAACTTCCGCACGGAATTGACCTCCGGCGGCAACACCGAAAAGCCCGGCGCCGCCGCTGATCGGGCCGAGCGTAGCCTAACGGCCATGAAGACAGGTGACACCGTGGCCGACTTCGAACTTCCCGATCAAAGCGGAACACCACGCAAACTCAGCTCCTTGCTCGCCGACGGGCCCGTGGTGCTGTTCTTCTATCCGGCGGCGATGACACCCGGCTGCACCAAGGAAGCCTGCCACTTCCGCGACCTGGCCAGGGAATTCGCCGCGGTCGGAGCCAGCCGGGTCGGCATCAGCACCGATCCGGTGCCCAAACAAGCCAAGTTCGCCGACACGCAGAACTTCGACTACCCGCTGCTGTCGGACGCCGACGGCACGGTGGCCACCCAATTCGGCGTCAAGCGCGGCCTGCTCGGCAAATTGATGCCGGTCAAACGCACGACCTTTGTCATCGACACCGATCGTAAGGTGCTCAACGTGATCGCTAGCGAATTCAGCATGGACACCCACGCCGACCAAGCGTTAGAGACGCTGCGCGCCCGCTCGTCGGCGTAGCGGTGGCACCACCTCGCGAGCAGACGCAAAGGTCCCCAAAACCGCCCGGTTTTGGGGACCTTTGCGTCTGCTCGCCCTAAATCACCCTACAATCGCGGGCGAGGAACAACGTTGGCGCGCAACGCGAATCGGGAAGAATCGTCCCCGCCGGCGCCGCGCCCCGGAAAACCGAACGGCATGATTGGCAGGCCGGTGGGTCCCCCCACCGGAGCGCCAGCCCCGCCGGTGCTGGACAGCGGCACACCGGCAGGGGCGCTCGGCACCGCCGCCGAAGCCCAGCTCGGCGGCACCGACAGCGCCCCAACCGTCACCGCCCGGCCCGCGCCCGCCGCGACCCCCGAAGCTCCGCCCAGGCCCGACGGTGTGGCCGACGTCAGCGCGCCGAGGCTGGGTCCCGCCGCGTGGACACCTGCGCCCACCGCTGTTTCGACCGAGCTGGCGGCGCCGGTCAGGTTCAACGCATCCGTTATGGCACCGACCACTGTTGACGCCGCGTCGCTGCCCGTCCCGGCCAGGGATTCCAAGTCCGTCAGGCGCGACGACAGCGATGACAGCCGCGAGATGGACCCCGGCGATGCCAAGCCCTGCAATGCCTGTGGCACCGCCGAAGTCAGTTGCTGCCCGGCCGCCACGATCTCCCGGGCGCGGATCCCGGCCGAGCTGCCGACGGCTTGGGCAGCCGCGGCCGCTTGGCCGGCCACGCCGGCAGGGTTGGTGGTGGCAGCAGGTGGCGCAAACGGCGTCACCCTCGCGGCCGACGCCGACGACGCGGCGTAGGCATACATCGCGGTGGCATCCTGGGCCCACATTTCGGCGTAGTGCGCCTCGGTGGCCGCGATCGCCGGAGTGTTCTGCCCCAGAAGGTTGGTCGCGATCAGCGCCATTAGCTGGGCGCGGTTGGCGAAGACCACCGGCGGGGGCACCGACGTCGCACGCGCGACCTCGTAGGCGCCCGCGGCAACCCGGGCTTGTGTTGCCGCCTCCTCGGCCTGGATAGCGGTTCGGTGCAGCCAGCTCACATGGATTCCTGCCGCACCCAACATCGACGCCGACGCGGCGCCCAGCCACGGTCCGCTGCCGAGCTGTGCGGTCACCGAGTGATAGCCCGACGCCGCCGTGATCAGCTCGACGGCCAGCACATCCCAGGCCGCCGCGGCGGCCAGCATCGGCGCTGAACCGGGACCGGCATAGATACGAGTGGAATTGATTTCAGGCGGTAGCGACCCAAAGTCCATCTCTACCCGCCTTTGAATAGCGGTCAGCTTCGACCAAAAACACGGAGCTCTCCTAGAGAATTCAAATATTTGAATGTGAAATGTGGACCGCTGCCGCGCGATCCAGGCGTGTGGTACCTACGCGCGAACCCAAAATGGGCGATTGGAGCGGCGGAGGCTGCGCAACCCGGCTGTCACCGCACAGCGACGAAACAGCCTGGCGCTAACCGATTAATGGCGCGTGACGCAGAACTGAGCCAGGAGGTCCCGATTGGCAAGATGCGTGATGGGCGCCCAGGCCGCAGCCACGCCGGCGTGGTACCACCAGGACACGGCCGCCAAGGCCGGCGCAGAAGGCCAGCGCTGCAATAACACCGCGCGCAACCGTGGTGGTAGCGCGTGGATCGGCGAAACCCTGGCGGATCCCTGTTCGGCTACCGACGACGCGGTGCGGATCGAACCCGCTCGCTCGATGTCGCCACTACCTTGCGACACCACCACGGCGGGCGTCGTGACAGACTCGCTGTCGCCGAATAACAGGTGTCCATAACCGATTACGCCAACCAGCACTGCAATGGCTGCCATGACCGCAATGGCTGCCTTGACGGCAAGAACGGACCGCGGCCATGTCGGCCTACATCGGTCGGTGGGACTCACAGTGCCGCCACTATATCACGAGTTGCGCCGAATCGTGCGTGGTCGACTCACCACCCCAACTAGTCCTCGGGCTCCAGCAGAACGGCGGCGTCGAAGCAACTATGGTCACCGGTGTGGCAGGCGCCACCGACTTGGTCGACCGTCAACAGCACCGTGTCACCGTCGCAATCCAGGCGCACCGAGTGGACGCGCTGAGCGTGCCCGGAAGTCGCTCCCTTGACCCACTGTTCGCCGCGGGTTCGCGAATAGTAGGTGGCCTCACGGGTTTCCAGGGTGCGGGCCAGGGCGTCGTCGTCCATCCAGGCGACCATCAGCACGTCGCCGCTGCCACGCTCCTGCGCGACGGCGGTGAACAATCCGTCGGCATTGCGCTTGAGGCGTGCGGCGATCTGTGGGTCGAGCATCATCGGATCCTCACTGTGATCTTTTCGGCCGCCATCGCGGCCTTCACCTGCCTGATCGTCAACTCCCGGAAGTGAAAGACGCTGGCCGCCAACACCGCATCGGCTCCCGCGGCAACCGCGGGCGCGAAGTGCTCCGCCGCCCCGGCGCCGCCACTGGCGATGACCGGCACCGCGACCGCGGCGCGGACGGCCCGCAGCATCGGTAGGTCGAATCCGGCTTTGGTGCCGTCGGCGTCCATCGAGTTGAGCAGGATCTCCCCCACCCCGAGGTCGGCGCCGCGGGCCGCCCACTCGACGGCGTCGATCCCGGTGCCGCGACGACCACCATGGGTGGTGACCTCCCAGCCCGACGGTGTCGGGGCGGAGCCGGCGGGCACCTTACGGGCGTCGACGGACAGCACGATGCATTGGGAGCCGAACTGCCTTGCCATCTCGGCGAGCAGGTCGGGGCGGGCGATGGCGGCGGTGTTGACCGAAACCTTGTCGGCGCCCGCGCGCAGCAACACGTCGACGTCGGCCACCGTGCGCACCCCACCGCCGACCGTCAGCGGGATGAACACCTGCTCGGCGGTGTGGCGCACCACCTCCAGCATGGTGGCCCTTCCCGACGACGACGCGGTCACGTCGAGAAAGGTCAGCTCGTCGGCCCCCTCCGCGTCGTAGGCGGCCGCGAGCTCCACCGGATCGCCCGCGTCCCGCAGGTTCTCGAAGTTAACGCCCTTGACCACTCGCCCGTCGTCGACATCCAGGCAGGGGATCACCCGTACCGCAAGGCCTTTGCCGTCGTACATCTCAGTGGTCCCCCGGTTCACTCCCGAACCGCGGCGAGCGCCTGCGGCAACGTGAACCGCCCGGCGTAGAGGGCCTTGCCCACAATCGCGCCCTCGACGCCGCGGCCGGTGAGAGTGGCTAGCTTGTTCAAGGCGCGCAGATCGTCCAGGCTGGCCACGCCGCCGGACGCGATCACCGGGGCGTCGGTGCGGTCGGCAACCCGGGCCAGCAGGTCGAGATTGGGGCCGCCGAGCGTGCCGTCCTTGGTGACATCGGTGACGACGAACCGCGAACACCCTTGGCGGTCAAGGCGTTCCAGCACATCCCACAGGTCGCCACCGTCGGTTTCCCAGCCGCGACCGCGTAACCGGTGCTCGCCGTCGACGATTCGGACGTCCAAGCCGACGGCCACCTTGTCGCCGTGCTCGGCGATCATGCGCGCACACCACCGCGGGTTCTCCAGCGCCGCCGTGCCCAGGTTGACCCGAGCACAGCCGGTGGCCAGCGCCGCGGCCAGGGAATCGTCGTCGCGGATGCCGCCGGACAACTCGACGCGCACGTCGAGCTTGCCCACGACCTCGGCGAGCAGGTCGCGATTGGACCCGCGACCGAACGCGGCGTCCAGGTCGACCAGGTGGATCCACTCGGCGCCGTCACGCTGCCAGGCCAGCGCGGCGTCCACTGCCGAGCCGTACTCGGTTTCGCTGCCGGCCTTCCCCTGCACCAGGCGCACGGCGCGACCCTCGACGACGTCGACGGCGGGCAACAAAATCAATGGCATCGTTAAAGCCCTTCGACCCAGTTGCTCAGCACGGCCGCCCCTGCGTCCCCGCTCTTCTCCGGGTGAAACTGGGTGGCCGACAGCGGTCCGTCTTCGACCGCCGCCAGAAACGGCACCCGATGGGTGGCCCACGTCAGCAGCGCCTCGGATGACCCGGCCCAGCGCCGCGCGGCATAGGAGTGCACGAAGTAGAACCGGTCGTCGGGGCCCAAGCCTTTGAACAACGAGCTGCCGGGAGCCGCCCGCACCACGTTCCAGCCCATGTGCGGGATCACCGGGGCATCCAGGCGGGTGACCGCGCCCGGCCACTGGCCGCAGCCTTTGGTCTCCACCCCGAATTCGACACCCCGGGCGAACAAGATCTGCATGCCGACGCAGACCCCCAGCACCGGCCGTCCGGCCGCGACTCGCTCGGCGATGATGCGCTCCCCCGCGATTTTCCGCAGGCCCGTCATGCAAGCCTCGAATGCGCCGACCCCGGGAACCACCAGCCCGTCGGCCGCCAGCGCCGCCCCCGCGTCGGCGGTCACCTCGACCGAGGCGCCCACCCGCTGCAGAGCGCGCTGTGCCGATCGCAGGTTGCCCGACCCGTAGTCCAAGACGACCACCGATTTTTGCCGAAAAGGGCTTGTCACAGAACACCTTTGGTGGACGGCACACCCGACACCCGCGGATCGGGTTCGACGGCCTGACGCAGCGCGCGGGCCACGGCCTTGTACTGCGCTTCGGTGATGTGGTGCGGGTCACGCCCATACAGGACGCGCACGTGCAGCGCGATGCGGGCGTTGGCGGCCAGCGATTCGAACACGTGCCGGTTGATGACGGTGTGGTAGGGCACCGAGCTTCCGGCAATGGTGGTGTGCTGCAGGTGATCCGGTTCGCCGGTGTGCACACAGTAGGGCCGGCCGGACACGTCGACGGCCGCGTGGGCCAGCGTCTCGTCCATCGGGATGAAAGCGTCCCCGAACCGGCGGATGCCCTTCTTGTCGCCCAGGGCCTGCCCCAGGGCCATGCCCAGCGCGATCGCGGTGTCCTCGATGGTGTGATGCGCCTCGATCTCGACATCGCCCTTGGTGCGCACGGTCAGGTCGAAGCTGGCGTGACTGCCCAGCGCCGTCAACATGTGGTCGTAGAACGGGACACCGGTGTCGACGTCGACCTGGCCGGTGCCGTCGAGGTCGAGTTCGACGACGATGTCGGATTCACGCGTGCGGCGCTCGATACGCGCGCTGCGGCTCACGGTGGTTGTCACGATGCTCCTACGGGGCTGGGGGTGGCTGGGACCAATTCGGTGGCAGCGATCCGGGCGCTCGCTCGCAGGAACGCGTCGTTTTCGTTGGCCAGTCCGGTGGTGGCGCGCAGGTAGCCGGGGATGCCGACGTCTCGGATCAGGATGCCGGCGTCCAGGTAACGCTGCCAGGCGACCGGCGCGTCGGCGAACTTCCCGAACAGCACGAAGTTCGCGTCGCTCGGGATGACTCGAAAGCCCATGCCGGTCAACGCGGTTGTCACCCGCTCGCGTTCGCCGATCAGCGTGGCCACACTGCCCAGGGTGTCGTCGGCGTGCCGCAACGCGGCCCGGGCCGCGGCCTGAGTGACCGACGACAGGTGATACGGCAGCCGCACCAGCAGCATGGCCTCAACCAAAGCCGGCGTGGCGATCAGGTACCCCAGCCTGCCGCCAGCGAAGGCAAACGCCTTGCTCATGGTGCGGGTGACCACCAGTTTGGTCGGATACTCCTCGATCAGGGCCACCGCGCTGGAACGCGACGAGAACTCACCGTAAGCCTCGTCGACGATCAAGATTCCGGGCACGACGTCGAGCAGCTTGCGCAGATCCGGAAGCGAAACACTTTGTCCGGAGGGGTTGTTGGGACTGGCGATGAATACGACGTCCGGGTTGCGTTCCGCCACCACGGCGACTGCGCTATCGATGTCGAGGCTGAAGTCGTCGGCGCGCACGGTCTCGATCCACTCGGTGTGCGTGCCGTCGGAGATGATCGGATGCATCGAATAGGACGGGACAAACCCGATCGCGGTGCGCCCCGGCCCGCCGAACGCCTGCAGCAGCTGCTGCAGGATCTCATTGGAACCGTTTGCTGCCCAAACGTTTTCGACACCAACCCGGGTCCCGGTCTGTACGGTCAGGTAGGCGGCCAAATCGGCGCGCAGCGCCACCGCGTCCCGGTCGGGATAACGGTGCAAATCGACGGCCACCTCCCGTACCGACCGCACGACGTCGTCGACCAGCGCCTTGGTGGGCGGGTGCGGATTCTCGTTGGTGTTCAGCCGCACGGGAACCGTCAATTGCGGTGCACCATAGGGCGATTTGCCGCGCAGGTCGTCACGCAGCGGCAGGTCATCCAGCGTGGCTCGCCGTTCGGATGGCCGAGGTCCCGTCATCGCTCGAACCTCCGCCGGACCGCCTCGCCGTGGGCCGGCAGGTCTTCGGCCTGGGCCAACGTAATCACGTGCCCCGAGACGTCTTTGAGGGCCGCCTCGGTGTAGTCGACGACGTGGATGCCGCGCAGGAAGGTCTGCACCGACAGGCCGCTGGAATGCCGGGCGCAGCCCGCGGTCGGCAGCACGTGGTTGGACCCGGCGCAGTAGTCGCCGAGGCTGACCGGCGACCATGGACCGACGAAAATGGCCCCGGCCGAACGTATCCGGCCGGCGACATCCGCCGCGTCGACGGTCTGGATCTCCAGAT
The DNA here is from genome assembly GCF_010731535.1 of Mycobacterium lacus. NCBI lineage: Bacteria > Bacillati > Actinomycetota > Actinomycetes > Mycobacteriales > Mycobacteriaceae > Mycobacterium > Mycobacterium lacus. The sequence goes on along the minus strand of NZ_AP022581.1, from coordinate 1,557,054 downwards.
GCTCTGCGGCATAAGCGTTCACGACTTTGACGCCGGCGTCGAGGTCGTCAACCAGGATGATCGCCGACTGGCGTCCAGTCAGCGCGGCCGTCACCCGCTCGCGGTGCACCGTGGTCTGCAGCTGGGCGGCCAGCTCGGTATCGGTGGCGTCGGCCAGGTCCACGCTCGGGGTGACCAGCACGCTGGCGGCCAACTCGTCGTGCTCGGCCTGACTGATCAGGTCGGCGGCCACATGCGCCGGATCGGCGCTGTGGTCGGCCAGGATGGCGATCTCGGTGGGCCCGGCTTCGGCGTCGATGCCCACCTGCGAGCGACACAGCCGCTTGGCGGCGGTGACGTAGACGTTGCCCGGCCCGGTGATCATGTCGACGGGCGGCAGATCCGCGCCGTCGGTGTCGGTGCCGCCGTAGGCCAGCAACGCCACCGCCTGTGCCCCGCCGACGGCCCACACCTCCTCGACGCCGAGCAACCGGGCCGCGGCCAGGATGGTTGGGTGCGGCACACCGTCGAACTGGACCTGCGGCGGGCTGGCGACCACCAGCGAGTCGACACCGGCGACTTGGGCCGGCACCGCGTTCATCACCACGCTGGACGGGTACACCGCGTTGCCGCCGGGCACATACAGCCCCACCCGCTGGACCGGCACCCAGCGTTCGGTGACCGAAGCGCCCGGGCCGAGCTTGGTGGTGACCTCGGTGCGGCGCTGGTCGGCGTGTACGGCGCGGGTGCGCTCGATCATCACCTGCAGCGCCTCCCGGACGTCGTTGTCCAGGCCGGCCAGCGCCACCTCCGACGTCGCCTCGGGCACTCGCACGGCCCCCGGCCGCACGCCGTCGAACGACGCACTGAATTCCAGCGCCGCCTCGGCCCCGCGCTCGGCTACGGCCTGCACGATCGGCCGCACCGTCGGCAGCACGGTCTCCACGTCGGCGGCGCCGCGCGGCAGCGCGGCGCGCAACCGGGCAGCAGTCAACTCCGCGCCCCGCAAGTCAATGCGGGCCATCGGCCCAGGCGGTGAGGTCACGTGGCCCATTGTCCCAGAGCAACTCAAGTCAATATCCGACCGGTAGTGTGGCCCACATGTCCGCCAAGGATCACCCCAACAACGCCCCGGGCATCCCGATGGTGTATCCCCCGTGGTTCGAGAACATTCAGGTCAAGTACGTCAACCCGGCGCTCAAACCGATCGCGCGCTACCTACCCGGAACGGCGACCATCGAGCACCGCGGTCGCAAGTCGGGCAAGCCGTACCGGACCATCGTGACCACCTACCGCAAGGGCAACCGGCTGTCGATCGCGCTGGGCCACGGCAAAACGGACTGGGTCAAGAACGTGCTGGCCGCCGGCGAGGCCGACGTGCACTACACCCGTCGCAAGCTGCACATCACCAATCCACGGATTCTGCCCGCCGGCTCCCCCGACGGCTCGGACGCTCAAGGGCTGCCATGGCTGGTGCGCGTGCAACTGCGCCGGATGGCGGTTCTTGTCGCCGACATCGACTAGTTGTGCGGGTCGGTAACGCGCTGGTCGGGGTGTTGGGTTGATCAGGTTGTTGGGATCGTGGGGTGTGCCCGATGGTTTCGATGATGGTGGTTTGCTCGAGCTTGACCCCGCTGTGCGGGTAGATCCTCAATTCTTTGGCGCCGAAGCCGCTGGTGGACAGGGCGTTTCGGCTGTTCGGCCGGGATCACCAGGGTCGCCGCCACGGGTGCCGCCGCGGCGACCCGCCACCGGACCGGCCAGCATTGCGGCCCGCTGACCCGCCCGTCGATTCCCGGGCGCCTGAACACACGAGTCTGCATCCAAGACGCCCAGTCTGCGCCCAGCGTGCCGCGGACCGCGATTTCGTCGCCCTCAGCGCAGACTGAACACCTCACCCGGGGTCGGGCAACGCCGGACCCCGGGAACCGTTACCGACCCGCGCTCGCTAGGCCCTGGTGAAGACGGTCTTGCCGGTCATCGCCGACCAGACCGAAGGGGGTCCTCCCACCCAACGACGCGGTCGACGGCCGGCGACAGGTCCAGTCCGTTGGCGAGCAGTTCGGGCACGTGCGGGATGACCTCCCGCGCATTGACCCGCCCGGTGACGAATCGCACGCCACGGGTGTACATCGCGAGCAACGGCACCTCGACCGTCGGTTGGTAGTAGACCCCGGTGTCGGTGCACACTCCGTCGGGCCAGGTGGCACGCAGCGTCGCGGCCAGCAACGCCGGATTGGCAGACACGTGTGCGCCGTGACCGGATACCGGCCCCAGGACTTGTCCGGCTTGTCCCGGTCATGGACCGCCGCGCCGAGCTTTTCGGCGGCGGCCAGCCGCCGCTCATCGGTGTCGACGTAGTCGACATGGGCCCCCAGCGCCGCCCCGAAGGCCGCCACGTACAGCCCGATCGACAGCCGGCCGACCACCAGGGCGCGGCGCTCGGCCGGTTCCAATGTGGCCAGTTGCGCCCGGTAGCGACCTTGCCGCCTTGGATCGGGATCAGCATCGCGTCGGCGTAGGGCACGAGCACGAGGTCCGACATGAACCCGCCCCATCCAGACCGGCTATCGGGCCATCCCGTAAGTCGCCATCAACGGCACCGACCCGCATGAACCGGTGACGCCGCGGCGACATTCGCGGCAGGTTCCGCAGCTGATCTGAAAGGGCACGACGACCCGGTCACCCACCCGGACGTCTCTCACGTCGTCGCCAAGCGCGACGACCTCGGCCAGTCCCTCGTGACCGACCGCATACCCCGGCGGCAACGGCCCCCGGCCGTGGCAGAGCGCGACGTCAAGATCGCAAAAGGCCACCATCAGCGGCCGCACCAGCGCCTGCCCGGGCGCAGTGATCGCCGGGTCGGGCACCTCGCGCCATGCGTAGCCCGGCGTCGGTGGATCGATCTGCTCGCGGCGGGACTAACCGGCGACCAGCGCGACGGCTGCCCCATCGAGCCGATCGCCACCGAGTCGGTGAACGCCAGCCCGGAGGTCCGCGCAGCCTCGGCGCGTGCCTTCGCGGGCTGGTGCGCGGCGATCGGGGACCGGCTGCGCCTGGAGGGCTGGCCCCCGGCGGAGGCGGAACAGGTTGGCATCGCGGTGATCTCGTTGATCGAGGGGGCGTTGATCCTCTCCCGCGTCGCCGGTGACACGGCCGCGCTCGACGCCGCCAAACCCGCGGCGCGTGCGCTCCTGCGCCGCCAAAGCGGGTAACACGTGATAAACGTAGTGGCGTGCCACTCTTGACGGCTCCTATCGCGCGATCGCGTTGACCGGCACGGTTGGTGAGTTTCTCCGGGTGGTCGACCTCACCGGGGTCTTCGGCAATGCGGTGCTCGGCGGGATCGTGGCACGGGAGCAGCGGATGGATCCCGTCGGATTTGCTGCGTTGGCAACGTTGTCCGGCCTCGGCGGCGGGCTCATCCGCGACACGCTGCTGCAACACGGCCCCCCAGTGGCGCTGACCGACTACTTGTATGCGATTGCCGCGATCGCGGGAGCGATCGTCGCCTTCCTCGCGCCGGTGCACGACCGGATCTGGGGCCTGACCTTCCCGGTGGTAGACGCGCTAGCCCTGGGTTGCTGGGCGGCCGCGGGGGCGCAAAAAACCCTGGACGTCGGCCTGGGCTGGCTGCCGGCGGTGCTGTTGGGCACCATCACCGCGGTCGGCGGCGGCGCGCTGCGGGACCTGACCGTGCGACGAGTTCCCCAGATCTTCGGCGGCAACACGCTCTATGCCACCTGCGCCGTCGCGGCCAGCTTTGTGGCGGTCGTCTTCAGCTATAGCGGGCAAGCGCCAGCGGGCACGGTGGTGGCGACCTGCGTCGGTGCCGGGCTCTGCCTGCTCGCGCGCTGGCGCGGTTGGCAGTTATGGCAGGGCTTGGCGTGGGAATACGCGATTCAGCGTCCGCCGGGTAAGCGCTGGCCGAGGATCAACGTAAGGGTTGACCGCACGGCTGCCCCAGGTCCCGAGCATTCGGACGAAGACTGAGGAGACATCCAGACCTACATGTCCAGGCCAATATCGAGAACCCGTACCGAGTGGGTCAACGCACCGACGGCAAGGTAGTCCACACCGGTCGCGGCATACGCCGCCGCGGTATCCAGGGTGAGCCCGCCGGAAGACTCCAGTTTGACGGCGGGCGCGCGGGCGTCCCGACGCTGGACGGCCATCTGCGTCTGCCACACCGGGAAGTTGTCCAGCAGGATCAGCTCGGGCTCTTCGACCAGCACGTCGTCAAGCTGCTCGAGTGAGTCCACCTCGACCTCGCATGGCAGCTCCGGTGCGGCGGCCCGCACCGCCCGCAACGCCGCGACCACCGATCCGGCTGCCGCCACATGGTTGTCCTTGATCAACGCGGCGTCACCCAGGCCCAGCCGGTGGTTGAGGCCACCGCCGACGCGAACCGCATATTTCTGCAGAGCACGCAGGCCGGGCAGCGTTTTGCGGGTATCCCGAATTTGCGCCTTGGTGCCGCGCACTGCGTCGACCCACGCCGCCGTCGCGGTGGCGATTCCCGACAGGTGGCAAACCAGGTTCAGCATGGTGCGCTCCGCGGTCAGCAATCCGCGCGTCTGGGCCTCCACCGTCAGCAGCGGCGCACCCCGCTGCACCCGCGCGCCCTCCTCGACCCGGTCCAACACCCGATAGCCGGTGGCGCCGAGGACCTCGTCGAGCACCATCAGCACGACGTCCAATCCGGCGATCACGCCGGGTTCCCGGGGAACCATCGACGCGGTGGTCAGCACACCGGCGGGCACCGTCGCCAACGTGGTGACGTCGGGGCCGTAGCGAAGATCCTCATCGAGACCGCGTCGAATGGTGTCTCGCACGGCGGCCAGCTCGCAGTCGGACAATTGCATTAGCGCCGCTCTCCCCCGCAAAGCGGGAGGTGCCGCCACTGCATCGTCGCCGGCGCGGGCATCAGCCGACCGCCGCCAGCGCCTCCACCAGCACGGCCTGGTGGTCGTCAGCCAGCCGGACCACAGTGCTTCGCGCTTGGTCGGCCGCGGCACCCGGGTACTCCGCGCGGTGGTGACAGCCGCGGCTTTCGTTGCGGGCCAGGGCCGCGACCGCCACCGCACGGGCGGTCAGCGTCAACGCGACGTCCTCGAAGTCGCGACGGGCCGCCACGTCACGAACCGGCGCCGCCGACAGTGCGTCGGACAATCGCTGCAGCCCCACGGCGTCGCGGACCACCGAGGCGAACCGGCTCATCGCGCGTTGCAGCTCGCGGCGCGTCGGCGCAGCGTGGGCAATCGGCTCGGGCAACACCGCGCGGCGACGCCCGGCCACCGCCGCGTGCTCCGCCGCGGCCCTTCCGGCGCGACCACCCACCACCAAGCCTTCCAGCAGGCTGTTCGAGGCCAGCCGGTTGGCACCGTGCATGCCGGTGCGGGCCACCTCGCCGGCGGCGTACAACCCGATCAGCTCGGTTTGGCCGTACACATCGGTGACGATGCCGCCACAGCTGTAGTGCGCTCCCGGAACAACCGGGATGGGTTGCCGGACCGGGTCGATTCCGGCGCTCCGGCACGCCGCGGTGACGGTCGGAAACCGCGACTCGAAGCCCTCGATGCCACGGGCGTCGAGGTAAACACACGGATCGCCCGTCGCCTTCAACCGCGCGTCGATGGCGGCCGCGACGACGTCGCGCGGCGCCAGGTCGCCCATCGGATGAACGCCGGCAGTGATCGAATTGCCTTGCCTGTCAAGCAATGTCGCACCCTCACCGCGAATTGCCTCGGTGATCAGCGGCCGGCGGCCGCCGGCACAACGTCCGCGGCCGTCGAACAGCATCGTCGGGTGGAACTGGACGAACTCGAGATCGCTGACCGCGACGCCGGCCCACAGCCCCAACGCGATGCCGTCGGCGGTGGAGCCGCCTGGATTGGTGGTGTCGCTGTAGAGATGCCCGAGCCCGCCGGTGGCCACCACCACCGACGGTGCGCTGATGACACCCGATCCGTCGGGATTGACGGCAAGCACCCCGGTCACCGCGATCCCGTCGTGCAGCACTCGCAGGGCCACGTGGCTGGTGCGGATGTCCAGCACGCCGGCCGCATGGTCGAGCACCCGCTGGACCTCGGCGCCGGTGGCGTCGCCGCCCGCGTGCACGATGCGCCGCCGGGAGTGCCCACCTTCGCGCGTCAGCGCCCAGCGGCCTGGGGCCGACTCGTCGAACCGCGCCCCGTCGCCGACCAATTCAGCCACCGCGCGGTAGCCGTCGGCGACGATCGAGTACACCGCGTCTGGATCGCACATACCCGCGCCAGCGGCCAGGGTGTCGGCGACGTGAGCGTCGATCGAATCCCCGTCTTCCGGGTTGTCGGGCAGCACCACCGCGATGCCGCCTTGCGCGTAGTGCGTCGCGGTCGCCCCGCACCGCCTGTCCGCCTTGCTGAGCACGACGACCCTGCGCCCGGCGCGATGGGCTGCGAGCGCGGCCGCCAATCCGGCGACGCCGGTCCCGATCACGACGACGTCGGCCGCATCCCGCCAAGCGGGACCGGCGTTCATTCGCCGCCGCCCGGCTGCCCGATTTCGATCATTCGCTGCACACTGCGGCGGCCGGCCGCTGCGATTTCCGGATCGACGTGGACCTCGTCGGCCCCCGCTACCAGGCAACGCAACAAGGCCGCGGGGGTGATCATCTTCATGTACCTGCACGACGCGCGGTCATTGACCGCGCGGAAGTCGACACCCGGTGCCGCTCGGCGCAGCTGATACAACATGCCGACCTCGGTGGCGACCAGAACCCTGCGCGCGCGCGTCTCGTGTGCCGCATCAAGCATGCCGCCGGTGGACAGGATCTTCACCCGGTCCGCCGGGAAGGCGCCTTCGCCAGCGAGGTACAACGCCGAAGTAGCACAACCACATTCGGGGTGTACAAACAGCTCGGCATCGGGGTGCAAGCGGGCCTGATCGGCGAGCTCGTCGCCGTTGATCCCGGCATGCACGTGGCATTCGCCGGCCCAGACATGCAGGTTCTTGCGGCCGGTCACGCGGCGGACGTGGGCGCCGAGGAACTGGTCCGGGCAGAAAAGCACCTCGCGATCGGGGTCGATGGACTGCACCACTTCGACCGCGTTGGACGACGTGCAGCAGATGTCGGTGAGCGCCTTCACCGCCGCCGTGGTGTTGACGTAGGAGACGACGACAGCATCGGGATGGTCTTGCTTCCACGCACGCAGCTCGTCGGGGGTGATCGAGTCGGCCAGCGAGCAGCCGGCCCGCTGATCCGGAATCAGGACGGTCTTGTGCGGGCTGAGAATCTTGGCGGTCTCGGCCATGAAGTGCACGCCACAGAACACGATGGTGTCTTCGGGCGCCTCGGCGGCGATGCGTGACAGCGCCAGCGAATCCCCCACGTGGTCGGCGACGTCCTGGATGGCCGGCAGTTGGTAGTTGTGCGCCAGCACGGTGGCGCCACGCAAGCGCGCCAGTCGGCGGACCTCGGCGGCCCACTGCTCGTCGCCGTCCACCCCCGTGTAGCCGGTAGGCGTGTTGACGATGCGGTCCGTCATGTCGTCCGCGAGCCGGTCCGTGCGATCCAAAATCGTCATGGCCGCTCCTTTCGCGCGCGAGGAGGTTTTCGACTTATAATCGAAAACATGCCCAATGGTAGCACCGCTCACGAAGTGCTCGCGGTCGTGTTCCAGGTCCGCGAGGTTACGGGGCAGATTAAGGGGGGCTCTCAAACAGAAAAACCACAACTTAACGTGCTGTTATGGGAACGCGCCCGGGAGCCGCAACGGGGCGCTTGGTCGCTGCCGGGCGGGCGGCTGCGCAACGACGAGGACATGACCACCTCGGTTCGGCGCCAACTCGCCGAGAAGGTCGACTTGCGAGAGTTGGCACACCTGGAACAGCTCGCGGTGTTCTCCGACCCGCACCGGGTGCCGGGCACCCGGGTGATCGCATCGACCTTCCTTGGGCTGGTGCCCTCCCCCGCCACCCCCGAACTGCCCCCGGACACCCGCTGGCACCCGGTAAGTTCCCTGCCACCGATGGCATTTGACCACGGCCCGATGGTGACCCACGCCCGGGCCAGACTGATCGCCAAGATGTCGTACACCAACATCGGATTCGCCTTGGCGCCAAGAGAATTCGCGCTCTCCGCGCTGCGCGATATCTATGGCGCAGCGCTGGGCTATCAGGTCGATGCGACCAACCTGCAGCGGGTGCTAGCCCGTCGCAATGTCATCGTCCAGACGGGGACTATCGCGCAGTCCGGCCGCAGCGGCGGTCGCCCGGCGGCGTTGTACCGCTTCACCGATTCCCAGCTGCGGGTCACCGACGAATTCGCGGCACTTCGACCTCCCGGCCAGCCTTAAACCCGTTCGAAAGTACTGTCGCAGCGCTCAACGTTATGGCCCTCGTATCACATCCGGGCGGAGCACTTGTTTTCGATTCTTCGAACTCGCTGTCAGATACCTGCCAATTTGTGGGATAACGCGCCGAATGTGACGCGCCGCACGCCGCGCCCGAATTCCGATTTGGCGTCGATGACGGTAAATTGCATAAGAGTCAGATAAGACTGCATAAGACTTGGTTAAGAGGCGCTGGCCGCCGATGAGGTGCCGGCGCCGAAGTGTGACTAGGCTACCTGCGCGTTTCATTCGGGATCGTTCGGGCGCGAGGATGCCGGTGGCCACGAAGGGAGCCTCAATGGTGGAGCTCGGCAATCTGGCGGGGGCGCGCGCCGCGGAGTGGATAGGCCGCCCGCCGCACGAGGAGTTGCAGCGCAAGGTACGCCCGCTGCTGCCGTCGGACGACCCGTTCTACCAGCCGCCGCTCGGCTACCACCATGCCCAGCCCGGTACGGTGCTGCGCTCGCGCGACGTTGAGCTGGCGTTTTTGGGTCTCATACCGCAGCGCCTCAGTGCGACCCAGTTGCTGTACCGGACGATGGACATGAACGGCAACCCCGAGGCGGCGGTCACCACAGTGATCGTCCCGGCCGACTTGACTCCCGAAAAGCCCGTGCCGCTGCTGTCCTACCAGTGCGCGATCGACGCCATGGCATCGCGCTGTTTTCCGTCCTATGCGCTGCGGCGCAGGGCCAAGGCGCTCGGGTCACTGACGCAGCTCGAGCTCCTGCTGATCACCGCCGCACTCGCCGAGGGTTGGGCGGTCTCGGTACCGGACCACGAAGGGCTGCAGGGGCTGTGGGGCACACCCTACGAACCCGGCTACCGCGTCCTGGACGGCATCCGCGCCGCCTTGGGTTCAGAGCGCCTAGGTCTGTCCGAGTCGGCGCCGATCGGCCTGTGGGGGTATTCCGGCGGCGGGCTGGCCAGCGCCTGGGCGGCCGAGGTATCCGGCGGGTACGCACCTGAGCTCGACATCGTCGGGGTCGTGCTGGGCTCCCCCGTCGGCGACTTGGGCCACACGTTCCGCAGGCTCAACGGCACCTTGCTGACTGGTCTTCCGGCGCTGATGGTGGCCGCGCTCGCACACGCCTATCCCGGCCTGGAGCGGGTGATCAAAGAGCACACCAACGAAGAGGGTCGCGAGCTGCTCAAGCGGCTGGAGACCATGACGACGGCGGAAGCCGTCCTGCGCGTGGCGAACAGGGACTTGGGCGACTTTCTCGACAAACCGCTCGAGGACATCCTGTCAACGCCGGAGGTTGTGCGTGTCTTCGCCGACATCAAGCTTGGCGCCTCAGTGCCGACACCGCCGGTGTTGATCGTGCAAGCCGTGCACGACTACCTCATCGCCGTCGACGACATCGACGCGCTGGCCGACGCGTATTCGGCCGGCGGCGCCCAGGTCACCTACCATCGGGACGCCTTCAACGAACATATCTGCCTGCACCCGCTGTCCGCCCCGATGACACTTCGCTGGCTCACCGACCGGTTCGAGCGCCGACCGCTGACCGACCATCTGATCAGGACCACGTGGCCGACCATGTTCAATCCGATGACCTACATCGGGATGGCTCGACTGGTCAAGATCGCGGCCAAGGTCATCACTGGCAGGAAGCTTCACCGCCGCCCGCTGTGACGCCCGGCTGTGGACACGGCGGCTTCCGCGGCTTCGGGCGTCACGGCCAGCGGCTTCGACGACGCGTCGACCGGCGGGTAGCCGCCCAGGTCATCGCGTGCGTTACCGGCCGCGAGCAAGGCATATACCAGTGCGGCGGCGGCGGCCGGCGACAGCAGGGTGGCGGCCACCAGCGATGGCCGGCGGTCGAAAAAGACCGGCGGTGCCTGGGTGACATAGGCCAGCTTGTGGTCGGCTCCCGATAGCGCTACCACGTCGAAATCCAACGCGCCGTAACGCAGCCGAACCAACACGGCCCCCACTGCCGCGGCGGCCGCCGCAGCGGCCACCAAACCGGTCGAGAGCCCGACGACCATGCCCGGCCCCCGGTGTGCCCGCCACTGCCACACCAGCACGGAGGCCACCACCGCCACCACATTCAAGAGCCCGAGCATCAGAAACGGCGCGACGAAGAAGTTGCTGGATTCGGTGCCCAGATAATCGTGCACCCGCTCGCCCGAGCGGGTGAGGGCCACCACCGCGTGGATCGCAGGGGCGATCCACGCCCACAGCGCGCCGACGAGCACACCCGTTGCCGCTAGGCCCAGCGTCACGACGACGATCGCGCGGGAACGCGACGTGTGCGGGGCGCCGGGCGGCCGGGGTTCCGCGGGTTCGGCTTCTTCGGTCACCGCTGCTCCAGGCCGGCGGAGTCCACCTGTCCGTGTCGCGAGCACCGTGCCCACCAGCCGTCGGGGCGAACCTGCACCACCATCCGGCGCCCGCATTGCGCGCAGAACCGCGGCGGCTCAAGCCCCAACTGGGCCGCCGTGGGGTTGGGCGTGCCGGCCAATTCGCCGGTGTAGACGTTGTAGACGCCTGCGGCGACCGGAGCGCCAGGTGTTGCGGCCACGATTCCCACTACAGGCTGGCGTTGAGCGCCTTGATCGGCATCTGGAGGTCTTCGAGCAGTTCCAGATCGGCTTCGGCGGGCCGGCCGAGCGTGGTCAGATAGTTTCCGACGATCACGGCGTTGATGCCGCCCAGGATCCCCCGCTTGGCGCCGAGGTCACCGAGGGTGATCTCGCGACCACCGGCGAACCGCAACATGGTGCGCGGCAACGCCAGCCGGAAGGCGGCCACCGACTTGAGCGCTTCGCCGGCGGGCATCACCTCCAGGTCGCCGAAGGGGGTACCAGGCCGCGGGTTGAGGAAGTTCAGCGGGACCTCGTCGGGGCCGAGCTCGGCCAGCTCGACGGCGAACTCCGCGCGCTGTTCCAGCGTCTCCCCCATCCCGAGGATGCCGCCACAGCACACCTGGATCCCGGCGTCACGCACCATCGACAACGTCTGCCAGCGCTCCTCCCAGGTGTGCGTGGTGACGACGTTGGGGAAGAACGAGCGGGCGGTCTCGAGGTTGTGGTTGTAACGATGCACACCCATCGCCGCGAGCTGGTCGACTTGCTCGGCGGTCAGCATCCCCAGCGAGCAGGCGATGTTGATCTCGACCTCGTCGCGAATCGCCTCGATGCCCGCCGCGACCTGGGCCATGAGCCGGTCGTCGGGTCCGCGGACCGCGGCCACGATGCAGAACTCGGTGGCGCCGGACTTGGCGGTCTGCTTGGCCGCCTCGACCAGGCTGGGAATATCCAGCCAGGCGCTGCGCACCGGTGAGGCAAACAGCCCGGACTGGGAGCAGAAATGGCAATCCTCCGGGCAGCCACCGGTCTTCAGGCTGATGATGCCCTCGACCTCGACCTCGGGCCCGCACCAGCGCATCCGCACCTCGTGGGCCAGCGCCAGCAGTTCCTCGAGCCGGTCGTCGGGCAGCCGCAGCACCCGCAGCACCTGGTCCCGATTCAACCCCTCGCCGCGCTGCAGCACCTGTTCGCGGGCCACCGCCAGAATGTCGGTCTGATTCGCTCCCCTGTGGTCGGCGTCGGTCATCGGTCCAGTAGCCGCCTGCGTCACCAAATGCTCCCCTGGTAATCCTTGCTTTCCGGAAGATCTGCCACAGGCTCATCGCAGCCCGGGCGCGACGGTGTTCAGGCTAGGGTAGCGGCACGCACGCGCACAAACGCCACGTGGCCGAGGCGGGTCGTTGGCCGCACTGCACCGGCTACATCTGCCCGGTGGTCCCGGGCAAGCCCAACACGGTGCCACCGGTGCCGCCGGTGCCGCCGGTCCCGTTGGAAACAACCCCGATCCCGGCGTCACCGCCGTCACCGCCGTTACCGATCAGCTGCGCGTTGCCGCCGTCGCCGCCGTTGCCCCCCTTACCGGCGACGCTCGTGTTCTGCCCGCCGACCCCGCCGGCCCCGCCGCTGCCGATCAGCGCGGCCATGCCGCCGGCGCCGCCGTCGCCGGCGACATTGCTGCCGGCGCCGCCGTTACCGCCGGCGCCGCCGTCGCCAACGAGCAGGGCGCCGCGACCGCCGACCCCGCCGGCCCCGCCGGTGCCGTTCAAACCCAGGGCGCCCTGCCCGCCGGCGCCGCCGGCCCCACCGTTGCCGAACAGCCCGATGGCGGCCCCGCCGGCCCCACCGGCCCCGGCCAGCCCGCCGACGAACCTCTGGCTGTTCCCGCCGGTGCCACCCGCCCCGCCGTCGCCGGCGAGCATGCCGCCGGCCCCGCCGGCCCCGCCGGCGCCGGCGTCGAAGCCGTTGCCGCCGGTGCCACCCGCCCCGCCGGTGCCAAACACCCCAGCATGGCCGCCGGCCCCACCGCTGCCGGCCGGGGTGCCCTGTCCGCCGGTGCCGCCGGCCCCACCGTTGCCGAACAGCCCGATGGCGTTGCCGCCCGCCCCGCCCGCCCCGGCGCCGTTGTTGCTGCTGCCGCCGGCGCCGCCGGCACCGCCGGCGCCGACGAACAGGCCGCCCTGACCGCCCACGCCGCCGGCGCCGCCGCTGGCGGTGCCGCCAGCTCCCTGCCCGCCGGCGCCGCCGTTACCGAACAGCCCGATGGCGTTGCCGCCCGCCCCGCCGGCGCCGCCGGCGCCGGCGAGGATGTCGGTGGAGACCCCGCCGGCGCCGCCGACCCCGCCGTTGCCGACGATTAGGCCGCCGGCGCCGCCGGCGCCGCCGGCCCCTGCTGCCCCGGCGGTGACGCTCCCGCCGGCGCCGCCGGCGCCGCCGTTGCCGAACAGCCCGGCCGCCCCGCCATGGCCGCCGGGCCCGCCCGCGCTCGTGCCCGACCCGCCGTCGCCCCCGTTACCGAACAAGATCCCGCCGTCCCCACCGTTAGCCCCGGTCCCCGGGGCCCCGTCGACACCGTCGCCAATCAGCGGGCGCCCCAACAGCGCCTGGGTGGGCGCGTTGATCACGTTGAGCACCTCCTGTTGCACGACCTGCAGCGGCGAGGTGGCGGCCGCCCCATCACCGGGCAACCCCAACAGGATCCCACCGGTGCCGTCGGCTCCGCGGGTACCGTCGGAAACAACCCCAATCCCGGGGTTACCGCCGGCACCGCCGTTGCCGATCAGCTGGGCGTTGCCGCCATTGCCGCCGTTGCCCCCCGTGCCGGCGGGGTTCAGGTTCTGCCCGCCCACCCCGCCGGCGCCGCCGCTGCCGATCAATCCGGCCGTGCCACCGGCGCCCCCGGCCCCGGCGACCAATCTTCCCACCCCGCCGTTACCGCCGAGGCCGCCGTCGCCAACGAGCAGCGCGCCGCGACCGCCGGCCCCGCCGGTCCCGCCGGTGCCGGCGCCGAACGCGCCCTGCCCACCGGCCCCGCCGGCCCCACCGTTGCCGAACAGCCCACTGGCGGCCCCGCCGGCCCCGCCCGCCCCCCCGGCCCCGGTAGCGTTAATCGGGTTGTTGCCGCCGTTGCCGCCCGCGCCGCCGTCACCGGCGAGCATGCCGCCGGCCCCGCCGTGCCCGCCGGCGCCGCTGCCGGAAGTGCCCTGCGCGCCGGCCCCACCGGCGCCGCCGTCACCGAACAGCCCGGCGTCGCCGCCGGCCCCACCGGCCCCGCCGGTACCGCCGCTCCCGCCGGCGCCGCCGGCCCCGCCGATGCCCGCGAGCATCCCGCCGGCCCCACCAGCCCCCCCGGACCCCCCGGTGCCGCTGCCGCCGCCGGTGGCACCGGCACCGCCTCTGCCGCCGTCGCCGAACAATCCGGCATGGCCACCGGCCCCACCGGACCCACCGGTGCCAGCGCTCGCGGATTGACCGCCCACCCCGCCGGCCCCGCCGTGACCGAACAGCCCGATCGCGTTGCCGCCGGCCCCGCCGGCCCCACTGACTCCAAAGGTCGCGCCGGAGACCCCGCCGGCGCCGCCGGCCCGCCGTTGCCGACGAGTAGCCCGCCGGTGCCGCCGGCGCCGCCGGCCCCGGCCGGGCCAACCCCGCCCACGCTCCCGCCGGCTCCACCGGCGCCGCCGTTACCGAACAACCCGGCCGCCCCGCCATGCCCGCCCGGCCCACCCGCGCTCGTCCCCGACCCCCCGTTGCCCCCGTTACCCCACAAAATCCCGCCGTCCCCACCGTTAGCCCCGGTCCCCGGCGCCCCGTTGGCGCCGTCGCCGATCAGCGGGCGCCCCAACAGCGCCAGCGTGGGCGCGTTGATCGCGTTGAGCACCTGCTGCTCCAGGGCCTGCAGCGGCGAGACGGCGGCCGCCTCGGCAGCGGCATACGAACCCGCGCCCGCGGTCAAGGCCTGCACAAACCCCGCATGGAACGCCGCCGCCTGAGTGCTGAGCGCCTGATAGGCCTGGCCGTGCGCACCAAACAACGCCGCCAGGGCCGCCGACACCTCGTCCTCGGCCGCGGCCAACACCGCCGTCGTCGGGGCCACCGCCGCCGCGTTGGCCGCGCTGATCGTCGAACCGATACTGGTCAGATCGGTCGCTGCCGCCGCCAGCACGTCGGGCGCCACCACCACAAACGACATGACCCTCACCCCTACCCGCTCAGGACAGCCGAGGCCAACGCCCGGTCATCGTCGAAGAATCAGCGCAAACCGATCGTAAGCCCGCCACCGGCTTCACCAGTCGATTTCCGCAATTACTCCTCTCGGATCACCTCAGCCGATCGGATGCTCGGTCCGATTACCGCCGTCCCACCGGCGCAAGCCGGCGAAGTGGCCGTTGATCTGCGACGGCCGGCCCGCGATGCGCAGTGCCCGCCCCAGTTGGGGGCCACCGACCCGGCGGGCCAGCGTGACATGTCCGGTCCACTGGCCGGGCAGGCTGTTGGACATCGCCTGCGGCGCCAGATGCGGAAGGCTTAGCCGGTGCACCTCGGCGTGCAGGGCCAACAGCTCGCTCGTCGGCACCACGAGCCGTGCGAACACGACGTTGGCGCGGCCGAACAACACCGGGGCACCGATCGCGCAGCGCAGCGGCAACCGGGCGGCGAGCGGACGCAGCAGCTCGTCGACCTCCGGGGCCACCCGTTCGGCAACGGCCAGGGTCACATGCGGACGACTGGCCGGCGCCTGGCTGGGAATGCCGGCGGCGGCCAGGTCCGCCCAGATGCGACGGATCGCCGCCTCGGTATCGCGGTCGAAGACCAGCTCGATCGAATGCACCATCAGCCGACCAACGTGGTCACCCAGTCGCGGTCAAACGCCTTCGCGCTCATGCCCGCGAAGCCCGCCGCGTCCATCGATCCGGCCCCGGCGGGCAGCGCGGCCCGCACGGGCGCCAGCCGGGCCAGCGCAGACCGATTCGACGTTTCCGCCAACCCGGGCCCTGCCGGCCAGCTGCCGATCACCAACCCTGCACACGAAACCCCGTGTACGGCAAGCGATTCCAACGTCAGCGCGGTGTGGTTGAGGGTGCCGAGTCCCGCGCCGACCACGACCAGCGCCGCGGCCCCCAGGTCGACGGCGAGATCCCGCAGTGTGACGCCAGCGCCGGCGAGTTCGACCAGCAACCCGCCGGCGCCTTCGACCAGCGTCAACCGTCCGGGCCGGTCCAGGCCACGGATGAGCCGCAGCACCCGGTCGCGGCCGGGTAATGCCAGCCCGGCCTGCTCGGCGGCGGCGGCCGGCGCCAGCGGACACGGATATCGCGCCAATCCCGCGAGCTCGCTCACCCCGGACAGTCGGCCCACCTCGGCGAGGTCATCGTCGCCAACGTCGGTGCCGGTCTGAACGGGTTTGCACACCGCGACGTCAATGCCGGCCTGACGGGCGTGCGACGCCAGCGCCGCGCAGGCGACGGTCTTGCCGACCCCGGTGCCGGTCCCGGTGACGACCAGGACGGTCAACGGCGCGCCATGGAGAGAACGTCCGTCAGCACCCGTCGGGCCACCTCGAGGTCCCCGGCCTCCAGGGATGCGCGCGCGGTGAGCCGCAGCCGCGACGTCCCGGCGGGCACGGTCGGCGGCCGGAAGCACCCCACCTTCACGCCGGCGTCCAGGCAGGCGGTCGCCGCGGCCAGCGCCGCCTGGGGATCACCCAGGACCACCGACACCACCGCCGCCTGTGGCACCGCTGACCCCACGGGCACATCACAAATGCGGGCCAGTTCGCGCGCATGCTTCAGGACCGCCGCGGGACGCCACGGCTCGGCCTTGAGCACCCGCAGCGCGGCCAGCGCGGCACCGACCGCCGCCGGCGCCAATCCGGTGTCGAAGATGAAAGGCCGCGCGGCATCGATCAGGTGAGCACGCACGGGCGCCGGCCCAAGAACCACACCCCCCTGGCTGCCGAGCGCCTTGGACAACGTCGTCGTCATCACCACATCGGGCGCGCCCGCCAGGCCCAGCTCGTACAGCAGACCGCGGCCGCCGCCGCGCACGCCGAGCCCGTGCGCCTCGTCGACCAGGAGCAGTGCGCGGTGGCGCCGGCATACCTCGTGCAACTCGCGAACCGGGGCCAGCGCGCCGTCGGCGCTAAAGACCGAGTCGGTGACGACGACGGCGCGCTCCTCGTCGCGTGATTCCAGGGCCGAGTCCACGGCGTCGAGGTCGCGGTGCGGGGTCACCACCACCCGGGCCCGCGACAGTCGACACGCATCCACCAGCGATGCGTGCGAATGAGCGTCGGACACCAACAAGGATCCCGGGCCGGACAGGCCGACCACCGCCCCCAAGTTGGCGGTGTATCCCGACGAGAACAACAAACCCGCCGAGGCGCCGACGTACTCGGCGAGCTCGGACTCGAATTCCTGGTGCAGCTCGGTATCGCCGGTGACCAGGCGCGAACCGGTGGCGCCGGCGCCCCAGACGCGCAATGCGGCAACGCCTCCGTCGATCACGTCGGGATGTTGGGAAAGGCCGAGATAGTCGTTGGAGGCCAGATCCAGCTCGGCGGCAACGGCGGGACGCGGCCGTAGCGAGCGGCGCAGTCCGGCCTCGCGGCGTTGCCGCTCCACCGCCTCCAGCCAGGCCAGCGGTGACGTCCGCAGGGGTGCCTTCATCGGCCTAGATCTTATGGGAGCCTGCGAGCGTTGCGACCTCGACCATCGCCGAGGTGATCTGGGCGATCTCGGCGGGCGGGCAGATGTACGGCGGCATCGCATAGACCAGGTTGCGGAACGGGCGTAGCCAGACGCCGCGGTCCAGCGCCGCGGGCGTGGCGACCGCCAAGTCGACCGGCCGGTCGCACTCGATGACGCCGACGGCGCCGCACACCCGGACATCGGTGACGGCGGGCAAGGCGCGGGCGGCTTCCAGGCCGGCGGCCAGGTCGGCGGCGATCTCGGCGATTCGCGACCGCCAGTCCTGACCGAGCAGCACTTCGATACTCGCCACCGACACCGCGCAGGCCAGCGGATTGGCCATGAAGGTGGGCCCGTGCATGAGCGCGCCGGCCTCGCCGGCGCTGATGGTGTGCGCGATGTCGGTTGTGCACAAGGTCGCGGCCAGGCTGAGGTAGCCGCCGGTCAACGCCTTGCCGACACACATGATGTCCGGGCTCACCCCGGCGTGGTCGGCGGCGAACAGTTCCCCGGTGCGGCCGAAGCCGGTGGCGATCTCGTCGAGGATCAGCAACACCTCATGACGGGAGCACATGTCGCGTAGGTCGGCCAGATAGCGCGCGTCGTGGAAGCGCATCCCGCCCGCGCCCTGCACGACCGGCTCGACGACCACGGCGGCCAGCTCGGCCGCGTGCTGCGCGAGTTGCTTTTCGAACGCCGCGCTGTAGCCGGGGTCGTAGTGCCGTGGCACCTGCGGCGCGAACACCTGGGGGGCCAGGATGTCGGTCCACAGCGAATGCATGCCGCCGTCGGGATCGCAGATGCTCATCGGCGTGAAGGTGTCGCCGTGGTAGCCGCCTCGCCACGTCATCAGCCGCCGCTTGGCGGGCAGCCCGAGGCTGCGCCAGTGCTGCAACGCCATCTTCACCGCGACCTCCACCGATACCGACCCGGAGTCGCTGAAAAACACCGTCTCCAAACCCGGCGGCGTGATATCCACCAGCAGCTGGGCCAGCCGGGCCGCCGGCTCGTGGGTCAGGCCGCCGAACATGACGTGGTTCATCGTGCGCAGCTGTGTGGCCAGGGCCGCATCCAACACGGGATGGCCGTGACCGTGGATCGCGGTCCACCAGGAGCTCATCGCGTCGAGCACGTCGATCGGCTTGCCGTGGCGGATCAGCGTCAGCCAGGCGCCGCGGGCGGCGACGGCCACCACGGGCGGTGCGGCTTTCCTGCCGATCCCGCTGTAGGGGTGCCACAAATGGGCGGCGTCGATCGCGCTGATCTGCTCGGGGGTCAACCCCGGACCCAAAGGTCCAGCCGCAGCCATGGGGACCGACACTAATGCAGCCACACAACAGCGCGTTGCAGTTGCGGTCGCAGAAACGCCGGCCATCGGGGAGCATGCATGACATGGCACCGCCGAATCAGCCCGAAGACGCTCGCCCCGGCTCCGCCACCGAACCCCCGTCCGCCCATCAGGCGCCACGGGTGCTCAAGCTGCGGATCGTGCCCTGGGACGTGATCTGCACCCTCGCGATTTTGGGGGTGCTCGTCGTCTTGGTCTCGATGACCAGCTGGCCAACGCGCCTCTTCGCCTTCGCCGACCACGTGTGCCTTTCGGATGATTGCCCGCCGGTGCCCTACGGCGTCAACTACTACATCTACCCGGTGATGTGGGGCGGCATCGGTGCGGCCGTAGCCGCCGCCGTGCTCGGCCCGTTCGTTTCGATGGTGAAGGGTTGGTACATGTCGTTCTGGCCGATCATCACGATCGCCGTCATCACCCTCACCTCCGTGGCCGGATACGCCATGACCGGCTTCAGCGAACGCTATTGGCGCTGACGGCGCCGCCTCGGCGAGACTGAAATCACAACTGCCCATAGGGGTTTGGGCGGCGCCAGTCACTGTCCGGTCACGTTACGACAAAAAATCTTTCGCGGATCTAGCCGGCTATGGACACCGCCTTCTTCTGTTGCCAAAGTGGCTGTAGTGACTGGTGTGAATACAACGGGCAAACCGCCTGATTCACGTTCCCCGGTGCCATGCAGCTCCGTTTGACCCGGCCCGGTGGTCATCGCGGGTGTCATGGCAGGGCGGCCGACGCGCGCAGTCACCGCGCCGAGGCTCACACGACCCGAGAGGGCCAAGGAGGTTGGAATCCCACATGAATCGCATCTACGCCTTCGCGATCGGTCTGGCGATGATGGTCGCCGCGATGGCCGCGCCCGGCCTCGCCGCCGCGGACCCCGGCACCAAGCCGATGGACTACCAGCAGGCCACCGACGTCGTGATCGCGCGCGGCGTTTCGCAGCGCGGCGTGCCGTTCTCCTGGGCCGGCGGCGGTGTCAACGGGCCCACTCGGGGTACCGGCACCGGTATCAACACGGTCGGATTCGACGCCTCCGGCCTGATGCAATACGCCTATGCCGGCGCCGGGATCAAGCTGCCGCGTTCGTCCGGCCAGATGTACAAGGTCGGACAGAAGGTCCTGCCCCAGCAAGCACGCAAGGGCGACCTGATCTTCTACGGCCCCGAGGGCACGCAAAGCGTTGCGATGTACCTCGGGAACGGGCAGATGCTCGAGGTGGGCGACGCCGTCCAGGTCTCGCCGGTGCGCACCAGCGGCATGGCGCCCTACCTGGTCCGGGTTCTCGGGACCCAGCCGGCGCCGCAGGCGCCAGTGCAACAGGCGCCGGCGCAGCAGGCCCCGTTGCAACAGGCGCCCGCCCCGCAGTTGCCGTTGCAACAGGCGCCGTTGCAGCGGGCGCCACTGCAGCAAGCGCCAGCCCAGCCGGCGCCAGCACAGCAGGCCCCAGTACAGCAAGCCCCATTGCAGCCGATGCCATTGCAGCAATCGCCAGCACAGCAAGCGCCGTTGCAGCGGGCGCCATACCAGCAGGCACCCGTCAGTATCACGCGATAACCGTTCTCGGCCTCCCGACCGGCCGCCACCTGCCCATCTGCCGGGACATCGGCTCTCGGGGGGAGGCGGCGGATTCGGTAAATTGGCTGTCGATCATGGTCAGCCTGTCACCGCCCCCACCACCGGCCGGCATTGCGGAGCCGGCCGGAGAATCGGGCGCGACGACGACTCGGACCACGGGTTTCCATCGTCACGACCTCGACGGCTTGCGCGGCATCGCGATCGCACTGGTCGCCGCGTTCCACATCTGGTTCGGGCGGGTCTCCGGCGGCGTGGACGTGTTCCTGGCGCTGTCCGGGTTCTTCTTCGGTGGCAAGATTCTTCGCGCCGCGCTGGACCCGGACCTGTCACTCTCGCCGATGACCGAAGTGGTCCGGCTGGTCCGCCGGCTGCTTCCGGCTCTGGTCGTGGTCCTGGCCGCATGCGGGCTGCTCACGATCCTGGTGCAACCGCAGACTCGCTGGGAGACGTACGCCGACCAAAGTCTGGCCAGCCTGGGCTATTACCAGAACTGGGAGCTGGCCAACTCGGCGTCCGACTATCTGCGGGCCGGCGAAGCCGTCAGCCCGTTGCAACACATCTGGTCCATGTCGGTGCAGGGCCAGTTCTACCTCGCCTTCCTGCTCCTGGTCGCCGGGTGCGCCTATCTGTTTCGCGTCTCACTGGCGTCGCACCTGCGGACCACCTTCGTGGTGCTGCTGAGCGCGTTGACAACGGCGTCCTTCGGCTATGCCGTCTTTGCCCATCAGGCCAACCAGTCAACCGCGTACTACAACAGCTTCGCCCGGGCGTGGGAGTTGCTGCTGGGTGCACTCGTCGGCGCGCTGGTGCCCCACATCCGTTGGCCGATGTGGCTGCGCACCGTCGTCGCCACCGTGGCGCTGGCGGCGATCCTGTCGTGTGGGGCCCTGATCAACGGGGTCAAGGAATTCCCGGGCCCGTGGGCGCTGGTACCGGTCGGGGCCACGATGCTGATGATCCTCGCCGGGGCCAACCTGCAAGGCCATCCCGGCACCCGCGACCGGATGCCGCTGCCCAACCGAGTGCTGGCTGTCGCGCCGCTGGTGACACTCGGCGCGATCGCCTACTCCCTGTATCTGTGGCACTGGCCGCTGCTGATCTTCTGGCTCTCCTATACCGGCCACCGCCACGCGAATCTGGTCGAGGGCTTGGCCGTGTTGCTGGTATCAGGTTTGCTCGCGTACCTGACCACCCGGCACGTCGAGGACCCGCTACGGTACCGTGCGCCCGCCAACGCGACACCGCAATTCCAGGCGCGACGGCCGACGATCGCGCTGGGATCGGTGGTCGTGCTCCTGGGCATCACCCTGACCGCCACCTCGTTCACCTGGCGCGAGCACGTCATCGTCGTGCGCGCTGCCGGCAAGGAGCTGAGCGGACTTAACGCCCAGGACTATCCCGGGGCGCGCGCCCTGACCGCCCATGTGCGGGTGCCCACGTTGCGGATGCGGCCTACCGTCCTGGAAATCAAAGACGACCTCCCCGCGACCACCAGGGACGGCTGCATCAGTGACTTCGTCAACCCGGCGGTGGTCAATTGCACCTACGGCGATGTCGACGCCCCGCGGACCATCGCACTGGCCGGCGGCTCGCACGCGGAACACTGGCTGACCGCACTCGATCTGCTCGGCCGCATCCATCACTTCAGGGTGGTGACGTACCTCAAGATGGGCTGCCCGCTGTCCACCGAGGAAGTCCCGCTGATCATGGGCAACAACGCCGCATACCCCCAGTGCCGTGAGTGGGTGCATGCGACGATGGACAAGTTGGTCGCCGACCATCCCGACTACGTTTTCACTACGTCCACTCGACCGTGGAACATCAAACCCGGCGACGTGATGCCCGCCACCTACATCGGGATTTGGCAAACGTTGTCCGACAACAACATTCCCATCCTCGCCATGCGGGACACCCCGTGGCTGGTCAAGGACGGCCAACCGTTCGATCCCGCGGACTGCCTGGCCAAGGGCGGCAACGCACAGTCGTGTGCGATCAAACGCTCGCAGGTGCTGGCCGATCGCAATCCCACGCTCGACTTCGTCGCGCAGTTCCCGCTACTCAAGCCGCTTGATATGTCCGACGCGATCTGCCGCGCCGACGTCTGCCGTCCGGTGGAGGGAAACGTGCTGATCTACCACGGCGCCCATCACCTGTCCCCGACCTACGTGCGGACCCTGGCCGGCGAGCTCGGCCGGCAGATCGCAGCAAACACGGGCTGGTGGTGACCGAAGCTGGACCGCATCGGACACGGATAAGGTCGAGTGATGTCGTCGACCGAGAACGCACCCGACACAGCCGAGACCGCCGTCGACACCTCTCCCGCGTTGTCGAGGGTATGGCCTGGGTCCGCGTTTCCGCTCGGGGCTACGTACGACGGTGCCGGCACTAACTTTTCGCTGTTTTCCGAAGTCGCCGAGAAGGTTGAGTTGTGCTTGATCGCCGACGACGGGGTGGAAACCCGAATCAATCTCGACGAGGTCGACGGATATATCTGGCATTGCTACCTGCCGAGCATCACGCCCGGACAGCGTTACGGCTTTCGGGTGCACGGGCCGTTCGACCCGGCGGCCGGCCATCGATGCGATCCGAGCAAGCTGTTGCTCGACCCGTACGGGAAGTCGTTCGACGGTGACTTCGAGTTCGGGCAGGCATTGTTCTCTTACGACCTGGCGGCCGCGGCGGAAGACCCGTCGCAGACCGGCATTCCGCCGATGGTCGACTCGCTGGGCCACACCATGACCAGTGTCGTGATCAACCCCTTCTTCGACTGGGCGTCGGACCGCGCACCCAACACGCCGTATCACGAGACGATCATCTACGAGGCCCACGTCAAGGGCATGACGCAGACCCATCCGGGCATCCCACAGGAGTTGCGCGGGACCTACGCCGGGCTGGCTCACCCGGTGATCATCGATCACCTCAAGTCGCTCAACGTCACGGCCATCGAGCTGATGCCCGTGCACCAGTTCATGCACGACCATCGACTGCTCGACCTTGGATTGCGAAACTACTGGGGTTACAACACGTTTGGTTTCCTGGCCCCGCACTATCAGTACGCCTCGAACCGGAAGCCCGGCGCCGCGGTGGCCGAGTTCAAGACGATGGTGCGAACCTTGCACGAAGCCGACATCGAGGTCATCCTCGACGTGGTCTACAACCACACCGCCGAAGGCAACCACCTCGGTCCGACCATCAACTTCCGCGGCATCGACAACGCCCACTACTACCGGCTCGTCGACGAGGATCTGCGCTTCTACAAGGATTTCACCGGCACCGGCAACAGCCTCAACGCCCGGCACCCGCACACCCTGCAGCTGATCATGGACTCGTTGCGCTACTGGGTGCTCGAAATGCACGTCGACGGCTTCCGATTCGACCTGGCCGCCACTTTGGCCCGCGAGCTGCACGACGTCGACCGGCTCTCGGCGTTCTTCGACCTGGTGCAGCAGGACCCGGTCGTCAGCCAGGTCAAATTGATCGCCGAACCATGGGATGTCGGCGAAGGCGGCTATCAAGTCGGCAACTTTCCAGGCTTGTGGACCGAGTGGAACGGGAAGTACCGCGACACCGTGCGCGACTACTGGCGAGGCGAGCCCGCCACGCTGGGCGAGTTCGCTTCCCGGCTGACCGGGTCGTCGGACCTGTATGAGGCGACCGGGCGCCGCCCCAGCGCCAGCATCAATTTCGTTACCGCCCATGACGGATTCACGCTGGCCGACCTGGTGTCCTACAACGAGAAGCACAACGAGGCCAACGGCGAGGACAACAAGGACGGCGAGAGCTACAACCGGTCCTGGAACTGCGGCGTCGAGGGCCCGACCGATGACCCGAGCATCGTGGAGCTGCGTTATCGACAGATGCGCAACATCATGGCCACCCTGATGGTCAGCCAGGGCACCCCGATGATCGCACACGGCGACGAGATCGGACGCACCCAGCTGGGCAACAACAACGTGTATTGCCAAGACTCGGCGCTGTCCTGGATGGACTGGTCACTGGTCGAGAAGAATTCGGATCTGCTGACGTTCACCCGCACGGTGACTAGCTTGCGCAAGAAACATCCGGTGTTTCGCCGCCGCCGATTCTTGAAGGGGCAGCCGATCCGCAGCGGCGCCGAAGTCCGCGACATCGCCTGGCTGACGCCGGCCGGCCAGGAAATGACGGCGCAGGACTGGGACAACGACTTCGGCAAGAGCATCGCAGTGTTCCTCAACGGTCAGGCGCTGCCGGAACCCGACCGGCGTGGCGAACGTGTGGTCGACGACTCGTTCCTGTTGTGCTTCAACGCCCACGACCATGAGGTCAACTTCCTCATGCCCCACGATGACTATGCGCAGGAGTGGACCGTGGAACTCGACACCACCAGCCCCACCGGCGCCGCCGAACGGGTCGTCAAGGACGGCGAGGAGATTGCACTGCCGGCACGCTCGGTTCTGATACTGCGTAAGACCCAATAGCCCATAAGGCCCAGTGACACATGGCGTTTCCGGTTCTATCGACCTACCGGTTGCAGCTGCGCGGCGCGTCTAGCGGATTCGGCTTCACCTTTGCCGACGCCGAGAACCTGCTGGACTACCTCGACGACCTCGGCATCTCGCATCTGTACCTGTCCCCCATCCTGACCGCGGTCGGCGGGTCCACCCACGGATACGACGTCACCGACCCGACGACCGTGTCGTCCGAGCTGGGCGGCCCCGACGGTCTGGCCCGGCTGTCGGCGGCCGCCCGCCGACGCGGGATGGGCCTGGTCGTCGACATCGTGCCCAACCACCTCGGGATCGGCAGTCCCGAGCAGAACGCGTGGTGGTGGGACGTCTTGCGGTATGGCCGGTCGTCGGACTATGCCGCGTTTTTCGATATCGACTGGGACCTGGCCGATGGCCGAATCGTGCTGCCGCTGTTGGGTTCCGACGAGGATGTCGCCAACCTGACCGTCGACGGTGACGTGCTGTGGCTCGGTGACCTGGCGCTGCCGATCGCCCCGGGAACCGGGGACGGCGCCGGGCCTGACGTGCATGACCGCCAGCGCTACCGGCTGGTGGGCTGGCGGAGCGGCCTGTGCGGCTATCGCCGCTTCTTCTCGATCACCTCGCTGGCCGGACTGCGCCAGGAGGATCGCGCGGTGTTCGACGCCACCCATGCCGAAGTGGCCCGCTGGTTCGCCGAAGGACTTGTCGACGGCGTGCGGATCGACCACCCGGACGGATTGTCCGACCCGTACGGGTATTTGGCGTGGCTGCGCGAGCTGATCGGCGGCGGAGCCTGGATCGTGATCGAGAAGATCCTGGCGGTCGACGAGGCCCTGGAGCCGACCCTGCCGGTGGCCGGCACCACCGGCTACGACGCGCTGCGGGAGGTGACCGGAGTCTTCGTCGACCCCGACGGGGAGTCGGCGCTGACGGCGCTCGCCGAATCCGCCGGGCTGGACTATCGCGCCATGCCGGAGACGTTGGCCGACCTCAAGATTCGCATCGCAACCGACACGCTGGCCAGCGAATTGGGCAGGCTGCGCCGATGCGTCGTCGCGGCGGCGGGCGCTGATGATCCGCTGCTGCCCGAGGCAGTGGCCGCCGTGCTCAGCCACATCGGGGTCTACCGCACCGATTACCGCGGCCTCGCCGCGATCCTGCCCACCGCCATAGCCGAAACCCAGGCGGCGGCACCCCAGTTGGGGCCGGCGCTGCAGGTCCTTGCCGCGGCCTTGGCCCATGGTGGCGAGCCGGCCACCCGCCTGCAACAACTGTGCGGCGCGGTGACCGCCAAGGCGGTCGAGGACTGCCTGTTTTACCGCGATGCCCGGCTGGTGTCGCTCAACGAGGTGGGGGGCGAACCGCACCGGTTCGGTGTCGGCGCAGCGGAATTCCATCACCGCGCCGCGGCTCGTGCCCGGCTGTGGCCGCGCGCGGTGACGGCGCTGTCCACGCACGACACCAAACGCTCAGAGGACGTGCGTGCCCGCATCGGCGTGCTATCGCAGGTGCCGTCGCTGTGGGCCGAGTTCGTGGCGCGCAGTGAAGCGCACGTCCCCTCCCCCGATCCCGCGACCGGATTGTTCTTGTGGCAGAACATCTTCGGGGTGTGGCCGGTGACCGGCGAGGTCTCTGGCCATCTTTGCGACCGGCTGCACGCCTACGCGCAGAAGGCCATCCGGGAAGCGGCGTGGCACACCTCGTGGAACGACCCGGATGCCGCGTTCGAGGATGCGGTGCACCGGTGGCTGGATGCGGTGCTCGACGGGCCGGTGGCGTCGGAGCTGACCAGGCTTGTCGCGCGGCTGCACCCGCACGCCGAAAGCGACGCGCTGGGCCAAAAGCTGCTCGGATTGACCGTGCCCGGTGTACCCGACGTCTACCAGGGAACCGAACTCTGGGACGACAGCCTTGTGGACCCCGACAACCGCCGCCCGGTCGACTACTCCGTTCGGCGGGCGGCCCTGAAAGCGTTGCAGCATCCCAAAATCCGGGTGGTTTCTGCCGCGCTTCGGCTGCGGCGCGCCCGCCCCGACTGTTTCCTGGGCGGCGATTACCTTCCGGTGCTCGCCTCCGGCCCCGCTGGCGATCACGTGGTGGCGTTCCTCCGCGGGGACGATGTCCTCGTCGCGGTGACTCGCTGGACCGTGCGGCTGGCCGAAACGGGCTGGGGTGACACCGTGGTACCACTGCCCGGCGGCTCGTGGACCGACACGCTCACCGGCACCGCGGTCGGTGGGCTGATGCCCGCCGCGGAGCTGTTCGCGGACCTGCCGGTCGCCTTGCTGCAGCGCGGCGATGGCTGAATTCCGCGTGTGGGCACCCAAGCCCGAGCTGGTGCGCCTCGACGTCAACGGCGTAGTTCACCCGATGAGACGCTCGGATGACGGCTGGTGGCAGGCGAGCGTGGATGCGCCACCGGACGCCCGCTACGGGTACCTGCTCGACGACGACCCCACCGTGCTACCCGACCCACGATCAGCGCGCCAGCCCGACGGGGTACACGCGCGCTCGCAGCTGTGGGACCCTTCGGGTGCCAGCTGGACCGACGACGACTGGACCGGCCGGCCCGTGGATGGCGCCGTGATCTACGAACTGCACCTCGGAACCTTCACCGGCGCCGGCACTTTCGACTCCGCGATCGAAAAGCTCGACTACCTGGTCGATCTCGGAATCGACTTCGTGGAGCTGATGCCGGTCAATTCCTTTGCCGGCACACAAGGCTGGGGATACGACGGCGTGCTGTGGTACAGCGTGCATGAACCCTACGGTGGGCCCGACGGCCTGGTCCGGTTCGTCGACGCCTGCCACGCACGTGGCTTAGGGGTGCTGGTCGACGCGGTGTTCAACCACCTCGGGCCGTCCGGCAATTATCTGCCGCGGTTCGGTCCCTACCTATCCTCGGCCAGCAACCCATGGGGTGAAGGCATCAACGTCGCCGACGCCGGCTCCGACGAGGTGCGCCGCTACATCATCGGGTGCGCGCTACGCTGGATGCGCGACTTCCACGCCGACGGCCTGCGGCTGGACGCGGTGCACGCGCTGGTGGACACCACCGCCGTCCACATCCTCGAGGAACTCGCCACCGAGACCGAATGGCTCTCAAGGCAGTTGGGCCGCCCGCTGTCGCTGATCGCCGAAAGCGATCTCAACGACCCGCGGCTGATCACATCGTGCGACAAAGGCGGCTACGGGATAACCGCGCAATGGGACGACGACATCCATCACGCCATCCACACCGCGGTGTCCGGCGAACGACAGGGCTACTATGCAGATTTCGGCTCGCTGGCCACCCTTGCACAGACGTTGCGCCATGGCTTCTTTCACGCCAGCACGTATTCATCGTTCCGGGGGCGCCGTCACGGGCGTCCGTTGGACACCGTAACGGTCCCGGCGACCCGGCTGATCGCCTACACCTGCACCCACGATCAGGTCGGCAACCGCGCCCTCGGTGACCGCCCGTCGCAAAACCTCACCGTCGGCCAGCTGGCCATCAAGGCGGCACTAGTGCTCGGAGCTCCCTACACCGCAATGCTTTTCATGGGCGAGGAGTGGGGCGCGTCGACCCCGTTCCAGTTCTTCAGCTCGCATCCCGAACCCGAGCTGGCCCGCGCCACCGCGCGGGGACGCAGGTCCGAGTTCGCCGAGCATGGCTGGGACGCCGAAGACATTCCCGACCCGCAGGACCCACAGACCTTCCAACGCTCCAAGCTGGACTGGGATGAGGCCGCCTCCGGCCTACACGCCCGGCTGCACAAGCTGTACCGCGAGCTGATCGCGCTGCGGCGCAACGAACCTGATCTGGCCGACCCATGGCTGGACCACCTCGTTGTCGATTACAACGAAGAGCAACGCTGGATCATGATGCGCCGCAACCGAATTGTGATCGCATGCAACTTGGGCACCGAGGCGGCGCGGCTGCCGGTCGGCGGTGAGCTGGTGCTGGCCTGGGAGCAGCCAGCCATCGGCGACAGGGCCACCAAGATACCAGCCCATTCCTTTGCAATACTCCGCTCCCCATAGTGCGCGAGCAGACGCAAAATCTCCCAAAACCATGCTGTTTTGGGGGATTTTGCGTCTGCTCGCGCGGCCACTCACACGCTGCGACGGCCGGTACCGTGCACCGCCTCGGCGACTGCGTCGGCCAGCGGATCGATCTCGTCGCTAGCCAGATCAGCGATGGTGATGCGCATTCCCGGCGCCGTGCCGATCCGGAACCGCGTTCCCGGCGCCGCAACCCAGCCAGCGTTGAGCAACCGGGTGATCGCCACCGCCTCGTCGGGCACCGGAATCCAGACGTTGAGCCCGGACCGACCGTGGGCGGCGACGCCTCGATCGGCCAGCGCCGCACATAACCGCGAGCGGTTGCTCGCGTAGCGCTCCTCGGCCCTGAGGACGAGGCGCGTCGCCGCGTCGTCTGACCACAAGCTGACGGCGAGGTCCTGTAGCAGCCGACTCACCCAGCCCGGCCCAAGTCGCAGTCGTCCGTGCACCCGCTCAACGGTGCGGCGATCTCCAGCGAGGACGGCCAGCCGCAAGTCGGGGCCGTAGGCCTTCGACGCCGACCGTACGAAAGCCCACCGGCGCGTGCACCCGCCCAACGATTGCAGTGGCGCGCCGGCGATGCCAGCGCAGTGGTCGTCCTCGACGAGCAGCAGGTCGCCGGACCGGCCCGCCAACAGGCTGCGCAGTGCGCCGGCGCGATCCGCGGTTAACGCTGCCCCGGTGGGGTTCTGCGCGCGACTGGTGACCACTACCGCCCGCACCCCGCGGCGCAGCGCCCGGGCCATCTCCAGAACCAGTGGCCCATCGTCGTCGACCCGAACCGGTTCGGCTGAAAGCCCCAGTGCCGCAAGAAGATCTAGCAGATTGGCCCAGCCTGGATCCTCGACGGCAACCCGGTCACCCGGACGCAGGTATGCGCTGAGCACCCGCTCGATGCCATCCAGTGCGCCGCTGGTCACCGTGACGTGATCGGCCCCGACGCCGTCGGCGGTCAGGTCAGCACGGGCGAACTCGGCAAGCGCGGCCGACACCGCCGACTCGCCGTACAGCACCGGCGTCCGGGAAGCGGCGGGCAATCGGGCGTCGGCAATGGGCAGCAACGCAGGGTTCGGGTTACCAGTCGACAGATCGCGCGCGCCCGCGGGGACGCCAAGGCCGAGCAGGGATCGGGGCGTGGTCGCGGGCCGATCGCGCACCCGGGTTCCGCGCCGTCCCGCAGTTTCGACGGCCCCGCGATCGCGGAGCAGGCGGTAGGCGGCGGCAACGGTATTGACGTTCACGCCGACTTGTGCAGCGACTTCGCGGATCGGCGGAAGGGTGTCGCCGGGCGCCAGGCGGCCCTGCGAGATGGCCTCCTCGATGCTGCCCGCTATCGACTCCGCGCCCTTTCCCGAAATCCGGTATTGTACTGGCACAGTAGAAATTATGTACTAGTACAATATGCAAGGCAATCACATTGGATACCGCATACCGCCCCACGCCGCGAACCACCCCCACCCGCTACCGGGAACGTGCGCGTTACGACCGCGAGACCGTCCATCGCATCCTCGACGAGGCCTTGATCTGCCACCTCGGTTACATCAGCGCCGGTAGACCGGTGGTCTTACCGACGACGCACGCTCGCCACGAGGAAACGCTCTACGTGCACGGCTCCACCGGCAGCGGCCCGATGCTCGCCGCCAGGGCGGCCCCGTCGAGGCTGCCCGTCTGCGTCACCGCCACGCTCGTCGACGGGCTAGTGCTGGCTCGCTCGGCAACGCACCATTCATTGAACTTCCGCTCGGTGGTGGTCCTGGGCGCGGCCCGCCTGGTCGACGACCAGGCCGAGAAGCTGCGGGCGATGCGCGCCCTCCTCGACCACATCCGGCCCGGGCGCTCCGCCGACTGCCGGACGCCCAACGCGCGCGAACTCGCCGCCACCGCGATGCTCGCGCTCGACCTCGTCGAGGTCTCGGCCAAGGTGCGCAGCGGCGGCCCGGTCGACGATCCGGAAGACGCCGCACTGCCACACTGGGCCGGCGTGGTGCCGCTGCGCCTGACGCCCGGCACACCGGAGCCGGCCGACGATCTGGATCCGGCCACCCCGCTGCCGCCGTATCTGTAGCAGGGCCGATACGACGCGGCTACAAGAGGTAGCGATAGGCCGGGGAGCCGGGTTCGAGGGTCTCGATGTGAATCTCGGTTGCCCGCATCCGGGCCAACAGGCCATCCAGATCCGCGGCCGACCCCAGCTCGATACCCACCAGCGCCTCACCGGTCTCGCGGTTGTTGCGCTTGACGTACTCGAACAAGGTGATGTCGTCGTTGGGACCCAGCACCTCGTCGAGGAACCGGCGCAACGCGCCGGGCTCCTGCGGGAAGTCCACCAGGAAATAGTGCTTGAGGCCCAGGTGCACCAGTGAGCGTTCGAGCACCTCGCCGTAGCGGGACACGTCGTTGTTGCCCCCCGAGATCAGGCAAACCACCGTGGAGCCGGGTTCGACGTCGGCTTCCAGCAGGCCGGCGACCGATAGCGCGCCCGCCGGTTCGGCGATGATGCCCTCGTTTTGGTAGAGGTCGAGCATCGCGGTGCACACCGCCCCCTCGTCGACCGTGGTGATCGACACCATGTCACCGGCGGCCGCCAGCGCGGCATAGGTCAGCGTGCCCGCCCGGCTCACCGCGGCGCCGTCGACGAACTGGTCGACGTGGTCGAGCGTCACGGGCTCGCCCGCGGCCAGCGCGGCCATCATCGCCGCGGCGCCGGCTGGCTCGATGCCCAGCACCGCGGTGTTGGTCGTGCGCTCGGCCAGGTAGGTGGTAATGCCGGCGATGCAGCCGCCGCCGCCCACCGGGACCACCACCAGGTCGGGCTCGGCCGTATCGTCGGGGAGCTGAGCAAGCACCTCGGCGGCAATGGTGCCCTGGCCGGCCATGGTGCGCGGGTCGTCGTACGGAGGCACCAGCGTGGCGCCGGTGCGTTCGACGTCCTCGAGCGCGGCCTCGGCGGCAAGATCGTAGGTCGCCCCGCCGACGATCAGCTCGATGAACTCCCCCCCGTGGTAGCGAATCCGGTCGCGCTTTTGCTTGGGCGTCTTGGCGGGCACGTAGACGCGGCCGCGCACACCCAGCGACCGGCACGCGTAGGCGAAACCCTGCGCGTGGTTACCCGCCGAGGAGCACACCACGCCGGCGGCCAGCTCCTCGTCGGACAGCTGCACCAGCAGGTTATAGGCCCCGCGCAGCTTGTAGGAGCGCACGATCTGCAGGTCCTCGCGTTTGAGGTAAACCGTTGCGCCGGTGATGGCCGACAATCGATCGCACAGGTGCAAGGGGGTGGGCGTGACCACCGGGGCGATCCGCCTGGCCGCCTGGTCGATGTCGGCCGCGCGCAGCGGCAGTGTCATCGGACCTTGAAGGCTCCTGCTCAGTTCGGCGGACACCGGTCAATGGTGCCATCCAGCAGGCGATTCACGGCACCGGGGTGAGCACAAACACCGGAATCTGGCGGTTGGTTTTCGTCTGGTACGCGGCGTAGTCCGGCCAGACCTCCACGGCGCGCTTCCACCACGTGGCCTTCTCGTCTCCGAATACCTCGCGGGCGTCGTAGTCGCCGGCGACGGTCCCGTCTTGCAGCTCCACCCGCGGATTCTTCTTGACGTTGTGGTACCAAACCGGATGCTTCGGCGCCCCGCCCAGGGAGGCGACGATTGCGTACTCGCCGTCGTGCTCGACGCGCATGAGCGGGGTTTTGCGGAGCTTGCCGGTCTTGGCTCCGACGGTGGTCAGCAGGATGACGGGCTTTCCCTGCAGCTGTGTGCCGTCGGTTCCGCCGGATTCCATGTACTTCTCGGCTTGCTCGCGGGACCAATCGAGCGGGCTAGGGGCATATTCACCGGAAAGAGGCATGCCAACCACTCTAGGCCCCGGCGAGCCACGACCAACCACTGTCCCGGCCACAGCCGATGCTTCGAGCGGCCGGAAATCTGCGGCGGTAATACCCTGAAGCGCCCACGTAAATTCGGGGGTTTCCGATGAAGCTCCGGCGTGCTGATCGTTGGCGTCGTGGTTGCAATGGCGCTCGAATGGCGTAATCCCACCACGAGCCGGCTCACGCGGTGAGCAATACCCAACCCGTGATCACCGATCCCACCAGGGCTGCGCCGTAACAACACGGGGCGATCACCCGGTCGAACCCGCCCAACCGGAACCCGTGCTCGAGCACGAACCGGAATCGATGCGCCCAATGGAACAGGGCCAACACGCCGATGCCGAGAAGAACCAGTTTGGTCAGCGGATTGCGCACTAGTGCCAGCAGATGAGCGTGGTCTGGCGCCCCGAGCCACCCGAGCGGAAACGCCAACCCGAACAGGAACAGCAGAACCGGCAGAACGAGCGCGGCGGCCATGCCCCCGGAACTGAACAGCAGCCACAAGAAGGGCTCGGCTGACCGTGGACGCGGCCTTGGGCGGGGCGCAGTGGTGCTCACGACGTGACCATCCAGGCGACGATCACCGACACGAGCAGCCATGCCGCGTAGTGGCCCGCAAGAACCACGCGCCCAGGAACACGATTACCCCGGATGTGTAGCACAATGGCACGCGGCGCCAGACCGAACCAGGTAACCGCGTGTAGCAGAAGGAAAATCCATGCGACGACGTTCACTGCAACCACGGCGGGATTGGCGCTGAAGTCCAGGAAGCGAAGGTATGAATCCCGACCGGCGCCAACCGCATTCACCAGCAGCAGCAGATAGGCAACGGACCAGGCCACGAAGACGCAACTGATCTCGCGAAGCATGAACAAGAGGTAGGACCGTCGCTTCGCCCACCAGTATCTGGCGACGGGCCGACGATAGGTGCTTGTCATCGCGCGCCCTTGGGCAGCAGCAATGCCTTCACCGAATCTATTGCCGCGGTGAGCTTGTAGCGCTGTATCGCGCCTGCCGGATCGACCCCCTTCGGACAAGCCGTCGAGCATTCGCCCACCAGGGTGCAAGCCCAAGCGCCAGCGGCCGCGGCGAGGACGTCTCTGCGCTCGGCGGCGCCTTCGTCGCGCGAATCCAGGTTGTAACGCTGCCCCAGAGCGATCGCCGCCGGACCGAGAAAGCCCGGGTCCAGCGCGTACACCGGGCATGCCGAGTAGCACAGCATGCAGTTGATGCACAAGCTGAACTGCTTGAATTCGTCTAATTCCGCGGGGGTCTGCAGGTATTCACCATCCTCGACGGACCGCTCATCATCCCGGATGAGCCAGGGCTTGACGCTCGGCAGCTTGGCCATGAAGTCACCGATGTCGACGACGAGATCGCGGATCACGGGGAAGTTTCGCATCGGCTCCACTCGCACCGGTCCCGGGAGGTAATCGACGAGGAACGTCGCGCACGCCAATTTCGGGTCCCCGTTGATCGTCATGCCTGAGCTGCCGCATATCCCCATCCGGCACGACCAACGGAAGGTCAGCGTCCCATCGAGGCGATCCTTGATGTAATTCAGACCGTCCAGGACGGCCCACTCACGGTCGAAGGGAACTTCGTAAACCTGCAGGACGGGCGCGGATTCGATTTCCGGTCGATACCTGGAGACCTCCATGACTATTCGCTCGGCCATCGCTACCTCCCATATACCCGTTCGCCCGGAGGCCAGCGCGTAATCGTGACCGGAAGGTAGTCAACTCGCGCCGTTCCGTCGGGTTCTCGATAAACCATGGTGTGTGCCAAGAAATGTTCGTCGTCGCGGTTGGGGAAGTCGGTTCGCTGGTGCGCGCCGCGGGATTCTTCGCGGCGCAAAGCGGATTCGATGATCGTGTGTGCGACGTCGAGCATCCCCGACAACTCGATTAGCGACATCAGCTCCGTATTGAACGTGCGGCTGTGATCGTCGATGCCCACCTTCGCGAATCGATCTTGCAGCACTCGAATCTGGTCGACCGCCTTGGTGAGGGTGGGTCCGTCTCGATAGATTCCGGCGGCGGTTTCCAATGTGGCCCGCATGTCCGCGCGAATGTCGGCGATTCGATCGCTGCCCTCGGCATGGCGACTCAGCTCGCGTTCCAGGCGTTGCGCCTCCGTGCGTGCCTGCGCCTGCGCCGCGGACGATGCGCTTCGGACCGTCTGCACGTATTCCGCCGCGGCGCGGCCCGCTCGGGCTCCGAACACCAGGCATTCCGGCAGCGAGTTCGACCCTAACCGGTTGGCGCCATTGATGCTGACGCATGCCGTTTCGCCTGCGGCGTATAGCCCGGAAAGCGTTGTGGCGCCGTCGATATCCGTGTGAACGCCACCCATCATGTAGTGCACCACGGGTTGCACGGGGATCAGTTCGGTAACCGGGTCGATGTGTTGGTAGTCGCGGCACAACTCGCGGATGAACGGCAACTTCTCGTTGATCAGGTCTTCGCCGAGATGCCGGATGTCGAGGAAGACAACGGGTCCGTAAGGCGTGTCGACCGTTCGTCCCTTTTCGCGCTCGTGGATGAAGGCCTGAGACACCCGGTCCCGGGGGCCGAGCTCCATGCTGCGCAGCTTCGGCTCGGGTGTGGGTTTGCCGAGGTCGTAATCCTGCAGATAGCGGTAGCCGTCCTTGTTAAGCAACCAGCCGCCTTCGGCTCGTGCGGCCTCGGTGATCAAGATTCCGGTGAACGGCAGTCCGGTGGGGTGGTACTGGACGAATTCCATGTCCTTCAGCGGCGCGCCGGCCCGGTAGGCCAGCGCCATTCCATCACCGGTCTTGATGTTCGCGTTGGTGGTGAACGGAAACACCCGCCCGCATCCGCCGGTGCAGATGATCACCGCGTCGGCAAGGATCGTCTCGATTCGTCCGGTCGCCAGCTCAATAGCGACGACACCACATACCC
This sequence comes from Mycobacterium lacus, assembly GCF_010731535.1. Lineage (NCBI taxonomy): Bacteria > Bacillati > Actinomycetota > Actinomycetes > Mycobacteriales > Mycobacteriaceae > Mycobacterium > Mycobacterium lacus. Next base: position 1,521,461 of record NZ_AP022581.1, on the reverse strand, counting down.
TGCCCTCGTCGACGAGCAAGGTAGTCGCAAACCACTCGTCGTAGCGCACGATGTCCCGGTATGCCAGGAGGCGCTGAAACAGCGTGTGTAGCAGGTGAAATCCGGTCTTGTCTGCGGCGAACCAGGTGCGTTGCTTTTTCATTCCGCCGAATGCGCGAACGGCAATGCGTCCGTCCGGCTTACGGCTCCACGGACAGCCCCAATGCTCGAGCTGCAACAGCTCCCGCCGCGCCTCGGCCACGAACACCCCGACCGCGTCCTGGTCGCACAGCCAGTCGCTACCGGAAACGGTGTCGTACGCGTGTTCGTCCAGGCTGTCGTCGTCATCCGCGACGGCGGCCGCGCCGCCCTCTGCCGACACGGTGTGGCTGCGCATCGGGTAGACCTTGGAGACGATTGCCACGTTCGCGCGCGGATTCGTTTCGGCTATCGCTATTGCGGCGCGCAAGCCGGCGCCACCCGCACCGATCACCACGATGTTGTGCGTCGCGGGCATCGCCTTGGCTCACGCCTCGTGATCGCTGGAGTGCTCGTCCTTCAGCACTTTGCCGTCGTGGCGGATCGTTCGTATCCGAGTAGATCCGTCGTGGTAGACGTGCCGGATTTCGCGGCAGCCGCAGGAGAACGTGAAGTCGCTATACGAGAGGCCGTCGTCGTCTTTTTCGACATGGTGGTCGCCGTCTGCCATGTGCCCGCAGGGCGCCTTTTGCTTCGGGAAGTGCGTCGTGGCTGCAATCATCGCCTCGCCTCCGCGGTGGTCGCCGAGTGATTTAGATCACATCCAGGCTAGGCCTGCCATCCCCGCGCGTCTACCGGTCATCGCCTCCTGGCCAATTCGGCGATCGCGTTGACCCGTCGAGTGGCCGTCGCGATCTCGTCCGCGAACTCCTGCCGGCGCTTGGCCATCCGCCCAGTGTCGGAGCCCACTAAGTCGACCAGCTCGCGATGCCGAGCCAGGCGCAACGCGGTCTTGAACAGTTCCATTGACCTCGACTCGGCGCTGGCGATTCTGCGCTGCAACTCCCACTGCTTGCCGACCGCAAGGCATTCGGCCAGAAAGCCTTCCTCGTCGAACGATTCATCCTCGTGGGCGGCCAGCCGGTCGGCGACGATGTGGTAGGCGTCCAGGAATGGCCGCAACACCAAGTGAGCCAGCAGCACATCGGCCGACTCCAGCAACCGCCGCACGTCGGCCGCGGCGGCCGGCTTGGTGGTGTCTGCCGCCGGCCCGATCAGACGTACTTCGTCGGCGAGGTCCTGCTCAAACTGGGCGCGTGCGGAGAACAAGAATTCGAACTTCAACAGTTCGCGAAGACGCAGTGCCTCGTCGCGCACCGTTGCCGGGGACACCGAGCCTCCCTCGGACAGCTCGACAGCCGCCAGCAACGCCATCTCGGCGATCGCGCGATCGACCAGGATGTGGATTGCGGTGTTGCGGTAGAACGCCGCCACCAGGTGCTGGTCCGCGCCGATACCCCAGACCGCCTCGGTGCCGGCGTCGTAGACACTGACCACACCCGAGGAAACGAGCTGGTGCAGGGTCCAGCGGATCGTCGAGCGATTCGTCAGGTCGGCGGCACCGGCCACCGTCCAGTTGCGAGCGGCGATGTAGCTGGCCAAGGGTCGCACCGTGGCCAGCACCTCGCTGATGGACAGCGAGCGGTCCGCGCCCAGCAGCGCGAGATTCACCACCGCGGTCGGGGTGACCGGTGTGGCACGGTTGATCCGGTGTTCCACGTCCAGCGCGACGCGTTCGATCTCGGTCCCGGTCCCCGCTTCGTCGACGCGCAGTTCCTCCAGGCGCTTGCGCAACGGCAGCGGTTCGCCAAAGTCGAGGTAGGCGCGGCCGAGCCGCTCGCCCTGCTGGCGCGCCAGCCGGATCAGGAACCGAAGGTCTTCGGGCCGCTTCACCGCGCCGTAGGCCTCGGTGGTCATCGCTTCCACCTCGTGCAGCTGGTCGTACACGATCGACGTTGGCACCAAATACACTTCGGGACCGTCGATTTCGTCGACGGCGTCGGTGATGTAACGCAGGATCCCGAAAACCGGGGGCCGCAGTTTGCCGGTTCTGGTCCGTCCACCTTCGATCGACCAGGTGAGGTTGGCATGGTTCTGCACCAACTGCGCGGTGTAGGCACGCAGCACGAACCGGTAGACCGGAATGTCTTTGGTCTGCCGCCGGATGAAGATGGTCCCGGTGCGCTTGGCAAAGCCGCCCATCGGGAAGAAGTTCAGATTCGACCCGCCGAAGGTCAGCGCGGGCGCCAGCCGGTTGGCCTGGATCGCCTCCGGCAGCAGCATTCCGTCCAGGTAGGACCGATGCGAAAACGCGAACGCCAGCGTGGCCCTGCGATCCAGCTTGCGCAGATGCGCGATCTGGTCCTCGTCCACCAGCACGTCATAGGCTCGCATCAACCAGCGACTGAAGCCGCGCCACGCGTGCACGGCCCGCTCGTCCAGCGAGGCCGCCATCTCGCGCAGGTAGCCGGCGGCCTCGGCGCGCACACTGTCCGGGTCGCGCCCGAGCTCGCCGGCCAGTGCGGTCAGCCGCTCGTCATACCAGCGGGCCGCTAGCAACTGGGCGACCTCGGCCGGGTCGGTGGCCAACGGTGTGGTCGACTCGTCGACAATGCCGGTGCGTTGCAATAACTTTCGCGCTCCTATCCGGCCGACTTCGCGTGCAGTCACCGCCGCGCCCCCGTCACACCGGTTGCGCCGTTGGTGCGGCGGGCTCGTGAATCTGCGGTCCGGGCTCGGACGCGTAGAGCTCCTCGATCTCGGCGGAATATTTGGTAGCGATCGGCCGGCGCTTGAGCTTCATCGTCAGCGTTATCTCGTCACCGCCGGGCTCCCACAAGGTGGGCAATACGCGGAATCGCTTGATTTGTTCCACCCGAGACAGTTTCGCGTTGCCCGCGGCCACCCCGGCGGCAATCTGCGCGATCACCTCGGGGTCAGCCGCCAGCGCCGCGGGCGAGGCGTCCAGACCGTGCTTGGCCGCGTACGGGCCCACCGAGTCGGCGTCGAAGACCATGAGTGCGGTGTTGTACGGTCGCCCATCGCCTACCGCGAGCATGACGCCGACCATCGGGCAGGCGGCCAGGATGGTGTTCTCGATGTTGGCCGGCGACATGTTCTTTCCGGCGGCGTTGATAATCAATTCCTTCTTGCGGTCGACCACGCGCAGATAGCCTTGCGGGTCGACATCGAAGATGTCACCGGTGTGCAGCCAGCCGTCGGCGTCGATCGCCTCGGCGGTCTTCTCCGGTTCCCGCCGGTAGCCCTTCATCACCAGCGGACCTCGGACCAGAAACTCGCCGTCGTCGGCGATCTTGCCCTCCAGGCCGGGCAGCAGCTTGCCCACGGTGCCCAGGCGCGCGTCACGGGGATGGCTTGCGGTGGCCACGCAACTCAGCTCGGACATCCCCCAGATCTCGGCGATCGGGATGCCGATGCCGGCGAAGAACGCCAGAGTCTCCTTGGGGATCGGCGCCGCACCCGAGAGCGCCCACCGAACCTCGGCGAAGCCAAGCCGCTCCCGCAGCTTGGACAACACCAACTCGTCGGCCTTGGCCCAATCGGCGGCCACCCGATCCGACATGGGTTCGTCGGCGAGCAGCGCGTCGGCGCGCTTGGCGGCCACCGACATCGCCCACGACAACGCCTGCCGCTTCATCTCGTCGGTCTCGTGGCTGACCGTGAATTCGATTCCGGCCTTGAGCTTTTCCCAGACGCGAGGCACAGCGCCCCACACGGTCGGCCGCACGTCGGGCAGCGCCGCCACGACCGCACGCCCGTCGGAGACCGCGGTGACCTGGGTGCCGAACATCTCCTGCAGGTATAGCCCGGTCATCCGGTCGGCGATGTGCGCCGTCGGCAGGAAGGACGTCACCCGATCACCGAAGCGGACTCCCAGCACCTCGTCGATGGCGTATCCCTCGAACAGCAGGTTGGTATGGGTCATTTCGACACCCTTGGGATTGCCCGTCGTGCCCGACGTGTAGATGAGAGTGATCACGTCGTCGGGTTGCACAGCACGCCAGGCCGACTCGAAGTCGAAGTCGTCCGACGCGGCCGCGTATAGGTCGTCGACGGACAACGTCCCGTCGGGTGCGCCATCGATGCAGACGATGTGCTGGATGGGGGTGCCGCTGGCGCGAACACGATCGACATACTGCGCCTCGCAGATCACCACCTTGGTCCCCGCGTTGTCGAACACGTAGGTCAGTTGCTCGGCGGGCAGCGTGTTGTACACCGAAAACGACGTCGCCCCAACGTGTTGGGCGCCCACCTCGAGCGGGTAGAACTCCACCCGGTTGGACATCATCAGCGACACGGTGTCGCCGCGCCGCACCCCCAAGCCCGCCAGGCCGGCGGCCGCTTGCCGCACCTGGGCCGCGTACTCCCGCCACGTCAACGACTGGGCGCCGCCGGGCGTCCGCAATGCCACGGCATCCGGATCGATCGCCGCGGTGCGCTGGAACGCCTCGCACATGGTGGCCGGACGCTCGGTTGTGGTCATTCCCGTTCTCCTTGGCGCCAGATCAGCACTGCCCCGGTGAGCGTACGTCCGCGCCGAGCACGTTGGCGATAGTGGCCTTCAATCCAGGCATCGACGTCAGTGACCCGTCCCCCCTGGAGCAGACCGCGTTGCTGACCGAGTACGCACGGGCATTGGACAGCCGATGGCCGACGAGACGCTCGCTGCTGAAGTCGTCGACAAGATGCTCGACGACCGAGTGCGGGCGGTCACGGCCGGGCATCCCGACGCCTTGTCGTAGATCTCGGCGCGGGGCTGGATTCGGGCGTGCTTAGCGTCGGCCCGCCGCCGGTCGACTGGTACAGCGTCGACCTCCCCCACGTGATCGCGGTGCGGGAGCGAGTGATGCCCGCCAGCGACCGAGCCCACCCGGTTGCCGCCTCCACGGGTGCCCGAGTCCTGGGATCCGCGGTTGACGCTAGTGCAAGAGGCCAGCCTGGCTCATGCGCGCGAAGTTGACCTGTTCCCGGGCTGGATACGGATCGCTACCAAGGTATCCAGGAAGTTCACGGCTGGCGCGCGCAAAACGCGAATTCTGCGCTACCGGTTTGCCCCCAGGTGATTGCCGCGCGCGGTGGCCGCACGCGTTACACGGATTTAACCCGCACCCGCCCGAAGCGCTCCTGCTATTCGTAGGATTCGCTGCAATCCGGGCCCAAGACAACGTCCGCAGGCCCAGTGAACGTGACTGCCTGACGGGATGGTTGTGATGAATTTTTCGGTGTTGCCGCCGGAGGTCAATTCGGGGCTGATGTTCGCCGGCGCCGGGTCGGGGCCGATGCTGACGGCGGCGTCGGCCTGGGATGGGCTGGCCAGCGAGCTGGGTTCGGCGGCGGCATCGTTTTCGTCGGTGACCTCGAACCTAGCGGGCGGGCCCTGGCAGGGCCCCGCGTCGGCGGCGATGACGGGCGTGGCCGGCTCCTACGCGGGGTGGCTAAGCACAGCGGCGGTCCAGGCTGAGCAGGCGGCGCGCCAGGCCCGGGCCGCAGCGTCTGCGTTCGAGGCGGCGTTGACGGCAGCTGTGCACCCGGCCGCGGTGTCGGCCAATCGGAGTCAATTGATGGCGCTGGTGGCCGCGAACCTGTTGGGGCAAAACGCCCCGGCTATCGCGGCCACCGAGGCCGTATACGACGAGATGTGGGCCCAGGATGTGCTCGCGATGCTTGGCTATCACGGCGAGGCGTCGGCGGTCGCCTCGGCATTGACGCCGTTCGCGGTGTTGCCGGGCCCGGCGGCCTCGACCGGCGGCGCGGTGTTGGTCGCGGGGTTTCCGTTTCTCGACCTGAGCAACGTCACCATCGGGGGCTTCAACGTTGCCAGCGGCAACCTGGGCGTCGGCAACCTTGGCAGCTTCAACCTGGGCAGCGCCAACACCGGCAACACCAACTTCGGCCACGCCAACATCGGCAATCTCAACCTGGGCAGCGGCAACATCGGCAGTTACAACCTGGGTGGCGGCAACACCGGGAACTTCAACCCGGGCAGCGGCAATAAGGGCGACCTCAATTTAGGTAGCGGCAACACCGGCCGCTACAACCTGGGCGGCGGTAACGTCGGCAGCCATAACTTGGGCAGCGGTAATACCGGCGATACCAACTTCGGCAGCGGAAATATCGGGAATCTCAACCTGGGCGGCGGTAACACCGGGAACTCGAATTTTGGGTTCGGCAACACCGGTAACACCAACTTTGGCGACGGCAACAACGGCGACACAAATATTGGAAGCGGCAACTTTGGCAGTGGGAATCTCGGCTTCGGCAACAAAGGTAGTAACAATATCGGCTTCGGAAACAACGGTAGCAATAACATCGGCTTCGGGCTCACCGGCGATAACCAGATGGGTTTCGGTCTCCTGAATTCGGGCATCGGGAATATAGGCTTCGGGAATTCGGGCAACGATAACATCGGCTTCTTCAACTCGGGCAACGGCAATATCGGCGTGGGAAACTCGGGCAACGGGGTTGGGGCGTTGAGCGTGGAGTTCGGCAGTTCAGCCGATCGCAGCTCGGGCTTTGGCAACTCGGGCGAGCTCAGCACGGGCATCGGCAACGCGGGCCAGCTCAGCACGGGCTGGTTCAACTCCGCCACCACCAGCACGGGCTGGTTCAACTCGGGCACCACCAACACCGGCTGGTTCAACTCCGGCACCACCAACACGGGAATCGGAAACTCGGGCGGCGACGGGGTCACCGGCAGCATGGGTATGTTTAACTCCGGCCATACCAACACCGGCAACTTTAATGCGGGCAACATAAACACGGGTGACTTCAACTCGGGCAACGTGAACACCGGCTATTTCAACTCGGGCAACATCAACACCGGTTTCGTCAATTCGGGAGATCTCAACACGGGATTGTTCAACGCGGTTGACCAGCCCGTGGCGAACTCTGGCTGGCTTCACACGGGCACCAATAACTCGGGCTACACAAACGTCGGCACCTACAACTCGGGCTTCGACAACAACGCCCGCGACGAGCACGCTGCATTTGTTACCGGTAACTCCGGCCTGGCAAACGTGGGCAACTACAACGCGGGCATCATCAACGTAGGTGACTATCTCTCCGGCTTTAGAAACTCGGTACCCACGATCACCGGCACAGGAGCCAACTCGGGTTTCGTCAACGTGGGAACGTCGATCTCGGGCTTCTTCAACTTCGGCAACCTTGCGTCGGGCTTCGCGAACTTCGACGACGCGGTCTCGGGATACCTCAACGGGGACGATCACGTGTCGGGTTGGATCCACTAGTGTTCAGCGGTCTATACCTGGCGACGCGGTCGCGAGGCCGACCTCGCGGCAGCCGTCCAACAACCGGTGGTCATATGTGACGAACGCTGTCAGTTCCCGCTTGATCCGGGATGCGGCCGCGAGGTGAATCGCGTCGAGGGAACGCAGGGTAGCCGGGCCGATTGTTTCAGCGAGGGTCATCACCGTTTCGGTAAGCGGGAGGATGTCGAGCCCGTCGAGTAAGTAGCGTGCACGCTCGGCTTGGCCTGGTTCGCCGTAGCGAGCAACAACTCTCATCAACTCGACCCGGCCGAGCGCGCTCGTCGCCGCATGTTCGCCCCGGCCTGTTTGCGCGGTGAGCCAGCCGCGCAGTTCGGGCGTCGCAGGTTCGGCGATGAGCAGCTTGGTCAGAGCCGAGGTGTCCATGTAGATCACTGCTCGTTGCGCATCTCGCCCAGAACATCGGACAGGTTGCGCTTGCGGCCCCGCGCCGGTGCGGCCGCGAGATCGAGGAGGTTCTGTGGACTGCGAGCAGGAATGAGCGTGCCCGATTCGATCAGGGTGTCGCGAGAACGCTCCGCCGCGTGCACAGGAACGAGTCGGGCTACGAGCCGCCCGCTGTTGGTGATGGCGAATTCCTCGCCGGATTCAACCCGGGCGAGGTATCGCGATGCGTGTTGTCGTAATTCTCGGACTCCTATTGCCTCCACCGCTCCATGGTAGCACCTAGTGTGCTACATTCCTGATTTGCTGTGGGCGTGACGTCAAGCGCCCGCTCAGCCGCCCACGCACCCCGGACCAAGCAGCTCCTTGAGATCCCCCATCAGCGCCGGCGAGGGTGTCACCCGCAGCGATTGATCCAGTTCCAGGGTGGTGATCCGATCGCCGCTGATGAGACGCAGATGCACCTGCGACGTGCCGGGGTGGCGCGCCAGCACCTGTTTGAGCGCACTCACCTTGTCGAAGGTGCACTGCCGGGTGGGCAGGCTGACGGCCAGCGGCCGGTTCGCCGCAGCGCTGGAAAAGTCGGGCACCACAAGTTCGTTGGCGATCAACGCGATCCGGTCGTCGCGCACCGCCACCTTGGCGTTGACCAGCACCACCGCGTCGTCGACGATATCGGCGCCGTAGGTGGAGTACGTGTGTGGGAAGAACATCACCTCGATGCCGCCGGTCAGGTCTTCCAATTGTGCTGAGGCCCACGGCATTCCGTTCTTGTTGACCCGTCGGTTCACCGCAGCCAGGATGCCGCCCACCCGCACCTGGGCCTCGTTGGGGACATCGCCGTCCAAGATCGCCGGGATCGCCGTGTCGACCTGGGCGGACAGCAGGTGCGCGACCCCGTTGAGCGGATGCCCGGACACATACAGGCCCAGCATCTCGCGCTCCAGGGCCAGCCTGTGTTTGTCCTCCCACTCGTCGTCGGGCACCTTGATGCTGAACACTGGGTCTGCGCTGCCGCTTCCTGCCTCGCTCCCGCCGAACAGGTCGAATTGCCCCATCGCCTCGGCCTTCTTGGTGCCCAGCACGGAGTCCACCGCGTCGGTGTGCACCAGGAAGAGGCCCTTGCGTGCATGCCCGAGCGAATCGAACGCGCCCGCCTTGATCAAGGACTCGGTGACCTTCTTGTTGCATGCCGAGATGTCGATCTTGTTCAGGTAGTCCGAGAAGTCGGTGAACTTACCCTTGTCGCTGCGGGTCTTGAGCAACGACCCCACCACGTTGGCGCCGACGTTGCGCACCGCGCCCAGGCCATAGCGAATGTCGTCGCCCACCGACGCGAAGTTCAGGCCGGACTCGTTGACGTCCGGCGGTAACACCGTGATGCCGAGCTTGCGGCAGTCGGCGAGATAGACGGCGGCCTTGTCCTTGTCGTCACCCACCGAGGTCAACAGGCCGGCCATGTACTCGGCGGGATAGTTGGCCTTGAGGTAGGCCGTCCAGTAGGAAACCATGCCGTAGCCGGCGGCGTGTGACTTGTTGAACGCGTAGTCGGCGAACGGCAGGATGGTGTCCCACAGGGCCTTGATCGCGCCCGGCGAGAACCCGTTGGCCCGCATGCCGTCGGAGAAGCCCTCGAACTCCTTCTCCAGCACCTCGCGCTTCTTCTTGCCCATCGCCTTGCGCAGAATGTCGGCTCGGGCGAGCGAGTAGCCGGCCACCTTCTGCGCGATGCGCATGATCTGCTCTTGGTAGACGATGAGGCCGTAGGTCTCGGCGAGGACTTCGCGCAGCGGTTCCTCGAGTTCGGGGTGAATGGGTTTGATGGCCTGCCGGTTGTTCTTGCGGTCGGCGTAGTCGTTGTGGGCGTTCATGCCCATCGGGCCGGGCCGATACAGCGCGATGACCGCGACGACGTCGTCGAACCCGGTCGGTTGCATGCGGCGCAGCAGGTCGCGCATCGGGCCGCCGTCGAGCTGGAACACCCCCAGGGTGTCACCGCGGCCCAGCAACTCGTAGGTGGGTTTGTCGTCGAGCGGCACGGATTCCAGGTCGAGGTCGATGCCCCTGTTGGCCTTGATGTTCTCGATCGCGTCGCCGATGATCGTCAGGTTGCGCAGGCCCAGGAAGTCCATCTTCAGCAGGCCGATGGCCTCGCACGCCGGGTAGTCCCAGCCGGTGATGATGGCCCCGTCCTGGGGTCGCTTCCACAGCGGGATGGCCTCGGTCAGCGGCTCGCTGCTCATGATCACCGCACAGGCGTGCACGCCCGCGTTGCGGATCAGGCCCTCCAATCCGCGGGCCGTTTGGTAGATGGTGCGCACGTCCGGGTCGGTTTCGATCAGGCCGCGGACCTCGGCGGCCTCCTTGTACCGTTCGTGGTTGGGGTCGGTGATGCCCGACAGCGGAATGTCCTTGGCCATGATGGCCGGCGGCAGCGCCTTGGTGATCCGGTCGGCGATCGCGAAGCCGGGCTGGCCGTAGTGGATCCGTGCCGAATCCTTCAGCGCCGCCTTGGTTTTGATGGTGCCGAAGGTGATAACCTGGGCGACCCGGTCGTGGCCCCACTTGTCGGCGGCGTAGCGCACCATCTCGCCGCGGCGACGGTCGTCGAAGTCGATGTCGATGTCGGGCATCGACGTGCGCTCCGGGTTGAGGAAGCGCTCGAAGAGCAGACCGTGCGGAATCGGGTCGATGTCGGTGATGCCCAGCGCGTAGGCGACCAGGGAGCCGGCGGCCGAGCCGCGGCCCGGGCCGACCCGGATGCCCACCGAGCGCGCGTGGCTGATCAGGTCGGCCACGATGAGGAAGTAGGACGGGAATCCCTTGGCGCAGATGACGTCGATCTCGTAGGCAGCCCGCGTGACGTAGGTCTGCGGCGGACCCGCGGGAAATCGGCGCCTCAGGCCGGCGTCCACCTCGTGGCGTAGCCAGGACGCCTGGTCGTGCCCGTCGGGCACCGGAAAGATGGGCATCCGGTCGCGCGGTGTCCACACGTCTGCGTAGGACTGGACCCGCTCGGCGATCAACAACGTGGAGTCGCAGGCGCCGGGCACCTCGTCGTCCCAGATCTGGCGCATTTCGGCGGCCGACTTGAGGTAGTAGCCGTCGCCGTCGAACTTGAACCGGTTCGGATCCGACAGCGTCTTGCCGGTTTGCACGCACAGCAGCGCCTCGTGGTTGTGGGCGGCGTCGCGGGTGACGTAGTGGCAGTCGTTGGTGGCCAGCGGCGGAATGCCCAGCGTGCGGCCGATCTCGAGCAGCCCCTCCCGGACGCGGCGTTCGATCGCCAGCCCGTGGTCCATGAGTTCCAGGAAGTAGTTGTCCGGCCCGACGATCTCGCGCCACTTGGCCGCCGCCTCCAGCGCCTCACGATCCTGGCCCAGGCGTAAGCGGGTCTGCACCTCCCCGGACGGGCAGCCGGTGGTGATGATGATGCCCTCGGCGTGCTCGGCGATGAGCTCGGCATCCATGCGCGACCACTTGCTCAGCTGGCCCTCGAAGGAGGCCAGCGAGGACAGCTTGAACAGGTTGCGCAGGCCGGTCGCGTTCTCGGCGATCATGGTCAGGTGCGTGTAGGAACCGCCGCCCGATACGTCGTCGGCCTTCTGGCTAGGGTCACCCCAGGAGATGCGCCGGGTATCAAAACGGGAAGCGGGAGCAATGTAGGCCTCGACGCCGATGATCGGCTTGATCCCGGCTGTCGTCGCGGAGTTGTAGAACTCGCTGGCGCCGAACATGTTTCCGTGGTCGGTCATCCCGATCGCGGGCATGCCAAGCCGCTCCACCTCGGCGAGCATGGGCGCGATCTTCGCGGCACCATCCAGCATCGAATACTCGGTGTGGTTGTGCAGGTGCACGAAGGACGACGCGCGATGTGGGGGCACCTCCCGCTTGCGGGGGACGCTCGCGCGAAGGGCAGACGAACCGGTCATAGGGACGCCAGTCTATGACCGAGCACCGACGTCTTTCGGGCGTGTCGCCGAGTGTGTCCGAATCTCTTTACGCGTACAGCTCGACGAATTGCTTCAGCGACTTCTCCACGTCTCCCTTCACCGCGCGGGCCGCCGCCGAACCCACCGGACCGAACAATGACCGCCCGCCCATCTCGAGACGCAGACCCAACGTCGAGCCGTCCTTGTTGGGCCGCACGGTCAGCGTGACACCGTACTTCGTCCCGCCCTTCCCGGATCCCGACATCGCGACCTCGTGCGGGGGATCCCACTTCGTCACCGTCCACGTCACCCGGTTGCGCATGCCCTTGGCACGCGCCACGCCCACGATTTCGACCCCTTCGCCCAGCTCGTCCGGCAGGTCGCTGCGCCACCCCTCGTGGATCACGAGCCACTCGCCCAACTCCGACAAATCCGAAACGCGCTCCCACGTCCGTTGCGGGCTCATCGGGACGTCGGCAGTCATCTCAACAGCGGCCATCGCCTGAGCCTAATCGCGACGACGGAACGCGTCACAAGGCCCACTATCCCCAAGCCGCAGGCACTGGCGCCTGCGCGCCGGTAGGTAGGTCAATAGTCGTCTGGCGATCCGTGGCCACCCTCTGACCATGCGGCCTCGACGATGGCTTGGCGTTTCGCGCGTTCCCTCGCGAGTCGTTGGTGCCCCCACGCGAGCAGTGCCTGCTCCAACCATTCGATTCGCTGCAGCGGAGTCATCGACGCGCGCGCGGCCCTTCGCTCCTTAGCGTGCGGGCTCCAGCCACCCCAGTCGTCAGGCATCCGGCTCCTCTCTCAAGGCTTCGATGTCCGCGATGTCTTGGGCGCGGCCCGCCAGCTCCTTCATGCGAATCAAGTGGGCGCGTGACGCAACCAGAACCTCAATGTCACCCAGTGGCATCGGCTCGGCGGCCGCGAGCAGCTCTGCTGGCGCGATCGGCGGGGCGGCAAACAGGTCGACTTCCATGGCTGGATTCTCCGGATGGCACATCGAGAACACCATCAAGTTGCGTTCCATTACCCACGAGCGTCGAATCTCGTCATCCGCAAAGTTCCTTGCCGCCACCGGCAGCCTCGGGCGAAGCCCGAGCGCAGTCAGGGCGTCGATTGCCTTACGCGCATTTTCGGGGACGAGGTCGATAACGATATCGAGATCCACGGTGGCGCGAAGATGGCCGTGCAACGCAACCGCGACCCCGCCAACCACGACATATCGAACCTTGGCGGCCGTCAGAGCGCCGAGGACGTCGAGGTATGGACGCACGCCATTCAAGGTACGCGCCGGGGGCCGTCAGCTGGGCATACACGCTGGTCACGCACAGACCCTGGCCACGAGATGCTCGCCGCTGACGGTGCAGCCCGACAGGTAGCTCAGCGGCCGGGTCCGCCGCGCAGTTTGTTGCCGATCCGGATTCCGGGCAGCAGCAGGCTGCGGGGTAGCAGTCGGCCACCGGTGCTGACGACCTTGGGCACCACCCCGGGCACCACGCTGCGCTTGCCGGCGAGCATCCCGCCGATCGCGGCCTCGGCGACATCGTGCGGCGAGACCTGCGCGATCGGGATGCTGAACCGCTCGGCGCTGGCGATCTCGGCCCACTCGGTGGGTACCGGACCCGGGCACAGGGCGGTGACCGACACGCCCGTTCCGTGCAGTTCCTCCTGGACGGCCTCGGAGAAGGTCAGCACGAAGGCCTTGGTGGCCGAGTACACCGCCATGTAGGGAATCGGCTGGAAGCCGGCAATCGATGCGATGTTGAGCACCGCACCGGCTCGGCGCTTGACCATGCCGGGCAGGGCCGCGTGGGTGAGTTCCATCAACGCCAACGCATTGAGGGTGACTTCCTCGCTTTCGCGTTCGAACGGCAACTCGTAAAAGCGCCCGCTGGTGCCGAAGCCCGCGCTGTTGCACAAGCCGGCGATCGGATCGCCGCGCAGGCGATCGGCCAGCTGGGCCCGGGCCTGGGCATCGGCGAGGTCGAGCGGCAGGACCTCGACGCCGACCTTGTGCTCCGCGCGCAGCTGATCGGCCAGCTCGTCGAGGCGTTCGCGCCGCCGCGCGACCAGCATCAGCGGGAAGCCGCGGCCGGCGAGGCCGCGAGCCAGTTCGACACCGATCCCGGAGGAGGCGCCGGTGATGACGACGGTGGTCTCTTTGTTGGGTTTCGGAAGGCTCATCGCGTCACCAATGTATTCCCCGGGTCGCCTGCAGGAACGTTTCGCTTCTTTTGTCGAGATGATCCGTTGTGTCAGTGGTGGATTCGCGCCCCTTGGCCGCCGCGGAGTCGTCGAACATTTCGAACGCACGGTTGCGGACGCGGTCCATCACCGCCGGGTTGATGGCGTCGGCCACGGCGGCGAATTGTCCAAACGGTGAGCTGGCCCGCCGGGGACGGTGCAGGATCGCATCGGTGATCACACCGGCCGCCTGGTCCGGTGACAGCGCGGGGAATTTGTCGTACATCGTGGTCGGGCTGATCATCGGGGTGCGCACCAACGCCATGTGCACGGTGGTGAACCGGACATTTTCGTTGACCGTCTCGGCCTGCAATGCGTCGCACAGGCTGTCCAGGGCGGCCTTGCTGGCGATGTAGGCGCCGAAGCGCGGCGCGCGGGTCTGCACGCCGACCGAGGAAACGTTGATGATGTGCCCGAAGCCACGTTCCCGCATCCCCGGGATGAACTTGAGGATGAGCTGGACCGCACCGAGGTAATTCAGCTGCATCGTCCGCTGGTAGTCGTGGATCCGGTCGTAGGACAGCTCCAATGATCGCCGAATCGACCGCCCGGCGTTGTTGATCAGAATGTCGACACCACCCAGATCGGCGAGCACCTGGTCGGCCATCGCGGCGATAGCGTCCATGTCGGACAGGTCGCACGGGTACACGTGTGCGGTCCCGCCGTTGCCGCGGATCTCGCTGGCTACCTTTTCCAGATTCTCCCGGGTGCGCGCAACCAGCACTACCGTGCCGCCCGCTTCCGCGATCTTCTTCGCGGCCGCCTCGCCGATGCCCGACGAACCACCGGTGATGAGGACGGTCTTGCCCTCGACCGCGTCGCTGAGCTTGCGGCCCTGCACCGCGTCGAGCAGGTTCCTCAGATAGAACGGCCGGTATCGCCCAGCCGAGTTGGGGGTGTTGACGATGTTGGACATTGCCGCGAACGGCTTTTCGACGAGGTTCGCCAGGTCACCAAGGTTCATCGAAGGTCGCTCCTGATGATGGTCAGTGTGGGTGATGTGCCACGGGTCATGCAGCCAACCTAGCGACATCTTTGACGAATGGCCGCCAGCTGCCTGCCATCGGGCCAGTGCCACGCGGGTGCCGACAGTTCGATGCGAGCGCGGTCACGATGCAATCGGCTTGTTACGGAAGGTAATCCGAGGGCGATCGCGCCCTAACGCACGCGCAACAGCGAGATGTTGCACTGTGAAGATGGGAATACTGTCACGCTTCCGCGCGCGCGAGCCGATCAGCATCTACGACACCATCGGCGGCCACGAAGCGATCGAAGCCGTCGTCGAGGACTTCTATGTTCGCGTGCTCGCCGACGATCACCTGACCCACTTCTTCGCGGGAACCAACATGAGCCGCCTCAAAGGCAAACAGGTGGAGTTCTTTGCGGCCGCTCTCGGCGGGCCCGAGCCCTACACCGGTGCGCCGATGAAGCAGGTCCACCAGGGGCGCGGCATCACCATGCACCACTTCGGCCTGGTGGCCGGGCACTTGGAGGATGCGCTGACCGCGGCCGGAGTGCCGTCGGAGACGGTCACCGAAATCCTCGGCCTCGTCGCACCGCTGGCCTCCGACATCGTATCGGGCCAGACCCGGGCCAAGGTCTGAATCGCCCTGGGCAGATTGTGGAGGGGAGCAATCTGCCCAGAAGATTCCCAGCACCATCGGGCGTGTCGCGCTGCGGGTCCAACCGCTGCGCCCGGTAATCAGCACGTATGAAACCGATCGCCGTTATCGCAGCAGCTTTGGTCCTGGGCGCCTGCGCCTCGACAACAACACATCCGGCGGCGCCGGCCGGCACCACTAGCCCATCACCGGCCGCGGCACCCTCGATCGACTGCACCAAGACCACCAACAAGGCGCAGCAGCTGGTCTGCGATGATCCGCAACTCGGCGGCCTCGATCGCGGGCTCCAGGACTCCTACCGGCGAGCGCTGGCTCGTCCCGGGGCGGACACCGCGGCGCTGACGGTCGCTGAAAATGCCTGGGCGACACAGCGCGACGCGTGCGCGCAAAACGCCGATATGCGCACCTGTGTCTTGGAGGCCTACCAGACGCGGCTGGACGAGTTGGCGATCGCCGACCCAGCCACGGTGACTCCACCAGTCGTCACCTACCGCTGCCCCCCGGCGGACGGCCCATTGACCGCCCAGTTCTACAACCAGTTCAGCCCGCGGGCCGCGGTGGTGAACTGGAAGGGAAACCAACAGATCTTGTTCCAACAACTGTCCGGCAGTGGCGCACGGTACGGCCGACAGGGCATCGAATACTGGGAACATCACGGCGAGGTCCGCCTCGACTTCAACGGCGCCAAGATCCTCTGCAACGCCCCGTGAAGGCGGTCAACCTCTGCTGTCGCAACACGTCCGGGTGACAATGCAGTCATGCGTCGCTCGTTCGAGTCTCTGGTGGCGGAGGCCATGGCAGCGCCCGCGGAAGGCTGGGACTTCTCCTGGCTCGACGGGCGTGCGACCGAGGAACGGACGTCTTGGGGCTACCAACGGCTGATGAGTCAACGGCTGGCCATGGTGTCAGCCGCGCTGGACATCCACACCGGTGGCGGGGAGGTGCTGGCGGGTGTCGAGAAGTTCCCGCCGACGATGGCGGCCACCGAATCGTGGCCGCCCAACGCGGCGCTGGCCACCAAGCGATTGCATCCGCTCGGAGTGGTTGTTGTCGCGACGCGCGACGAGCCGCCGCTGCCGTTTGCCGACGAGTCGTTCGACCTGGTGACTAGTCGACACCCGATCACCGTGTGGTGGACCGAGATTGCCCGGCTGCTGCGCCCTGGCGGCACCTACTTAGCGCAGCACCCCGGACCGGCGACGGTGTCCGAGCTGCTGACACAGGTGATCGGGCCGCAGCCGCGGTTATGGTCCCAGCTTGAGCCGGCCGCCCAGCGCGCCCAGGCCCAGGCCGCCGGGCTAAAGATCGTGGACATGCGCATGGAGCGGCTCCGAGCCGAATTCTTCGATATCGGCGCCGTCGTCTATTTCCTGCGCAAGGTGATCTGGACGGTGCCGGACTTCACGGCCGCGCCCTACTACGAGCGGTTGCGGGTACTGCATGAACGCATCGAGGCCGACGGGCGCTTCGTCACGCACCCGACGCGCGTTCTCGTCGAGGCGCGCAAACCGGCTGCCGAACAGACGTAAATGTCCCCAAAACCCAGCGGTTTTGGGGACATTTACGTCTGTTCGTCACCCCTCGTCTCGCAATACGTCAAGCGCGTGCTGCAGATCGGGCGGGTACGGGCTGACGATCTCCATCCGCCGGCCGTCGGCCGGATGCGCGAAGGCCAGCGACCGCGCGTGCAGCCATTGTCGTTCCAGCCCAAGCTTTTTCGCAAGCTTCGGGTCGGCCCCGTATACCAGATCACCGCAGCATGGGTGGTGCAGCGCGGCGAAATGCACCCGGATCTGGTGGGTGCGGCCGGTTTCCAGATGCACGTCCAGCAAGCTGGCGGCGACGAAGGCTTCCAGGGTGTCGTAGTGGGTGAGGCTGTGCCGACCGTTCTTGGTGACCGCGAACTTCCACTCACCGCCGCGGTGCCGGCCGATCGGCGCGTCGATGGTCCCGCTGGACGGATCGGGATGCCCTTGCACCAGCGCGTGGTACCGCTTGTCGACCGTTCGTTGTTTGAACGCCCGCTTGAGCACCGTGTAGGCGTGCTCGGAGAGCGCCACCACCATCACCCCGGAGGTGCCGACGTCCAGGCGATGCACGATGCCCTGCCGCTCGTGCACACCGGACGTGGTGATCCGGTAACCGGCCGCGGCAAGGCCGCCGAGCACGGTGGGCCCGGTCCAGCCCACCGACGCGTGCGCGGCCACCGCCGCCGGCTTGTCGACCGCGACGATGTCGTCGTCGGAGTACAGGATCGTCATGCCCTCGACGTCGACGGGCGTGTTCTGAAGCGGTGGCGGCTCCTCGGGCAACCGGACCTGCAGCCAGGCGCCCGGTGTCAGCCGATCGGCCTTTCCCGCCTGTACCCCATCAAGTTCGACGCCGCCGTCTTCGGCGATCGCCGCCGCGGCCGTCCGGGACAGGCCCAACAGGCGGGCCAGCCCGGCGTCGACGCGCATGCCCGCCAATCCCTCCGGAACGGGCATCGAACGGTCACTCATCAGCGCCCGTCGGCCTTCCGTCTGCCGACGGTATCGAAGTCAAACCCGAAGATCGACAGCACCACGAGCAGGATGGCGCCCCCCACCACCGACGGATCCGCGACATTGAACACCGGCCACCAACCGACCGACAGGAAGTCGACGACGTGTCCCCGCAGCGGGCCCGGCGCCCGGAAAAAACGATCGACCAGGTTGCCCATCGCGCCGCCGAGGATCATCCCGAGGCCCAGCGCCCACCAGGGCGACACCAGCCGCCGCCCCATCCAGAAGATGCCGACCACCACACCCGTCGCGATCAGCGTCAGCACCCAGGTGTATCCGGTCGCCATCGAGAACGCGGCGCCCGAATTGCGCACCAAAGTCCAGGTCACCGTGTCGCCGATGATCGACACCGGCTGGCCGGGGGACAGCAGCTTGACCGCAAGCACCTTGGTGACGATGTCGAGGGTCAGCACGGCTGCCGCGACCGACAACAGCAGACGCAGCCGCCTGGGAGGCGTCTGCAGTGCGGGCGTCTCGGCGTCCCCAGCCTTCCCGGCTTCCCCGGTCGACGTCAGCGGATCCGCAGATCCGGTTGGTTCGTCACGCACTCCCCCATCATCCCCCAGATGCAACGCGGCCCCCGTATGCGGATGGGCTACCACGCGCGCGTGCGCAATGATCCCATCATGAGCCGACTCACCGTCATCACCACGGGAGGGACGATTTCGACGTGCACCGGCGCCGACGGGGTGCGCCGGCCCGCCCGCACGGGCGCGGAACTGGCGGCGGGCCTCGACGTCGATGTGATCGATTTGATGGCACTGGACAGCTCGGTGCTGACGCCGGCCGACTGGGATCGGATTCACGCCGCGATGCGGGCCGCCATCGATAACGGCGCCGACGGCGTGGTCGTCACCCACGGCACCGACACCATGGAAGAGAGCGCCCTCTGGCTCGACCTCACCTATGCGGGCAAGGTGCCGGTCGTGCTGACCGGCGCCATGCGCAGCGCCGACGCCCCGGACGCCGACGGCCCGGGCAATCTGCGCGACGCGCTGGCGGTGGCGGCCGACCCGGCCACCCGTGAAGCCGGTGTCCTGGTCTGTTTCGCGGGCCGGGTGTTGCAGCCGTTGGGCCTGCGCAAGGTGGCCACCGAGGACCCGAGCGGCTTCGCCGGCACGCTCGTGGGAACCGTCGACGGCGGCGTCACGCTGACGCACACCAAGACCCGGCCGTACCTTGGCGATCTCGGCGCCGCCACGGCGCCCCGGGTCGACATTGTCGCGGCGTACCTGGGAAGTGACGCGGTGGCGCTTGATGCCTGTGTGGCCGCCGGCGCGCGAGCGGTGGTGCTGGAAGCGCTGGGCTCGGGCAATGCCGGGGCGGCAGTGATCGACGGCGTGCGCCGCCACTGCCGCAACGGGGTGGCGGTCGCGGTGTGCACCCGAGTCCCCGGCGGGCGCGTCAGCGCGGGCTACGGCCCCGGGCATGACCTGGTGGAGGCGGGCGCGGTGATGGTGCCACGGCTAGCACCGTCGCAAGCCCGGGTTTTGCTGATGGCGGCGCTGGCCGCCAAGCTATCGGTCGCCGACGTCGTCGGCCGCTGGGGCTGAGCTCGGCTCTTCGACCCGCAGTTCACCGACATAGTCCGGCCAGTCCAGGCTGTCGACCGGATTGGCGCCGGTGAGGTCGCCGGAGTCGACGGGAAACGTGCGCGCCGGCCCTGGGCCCGAACCCCGAGTCTCGAACCGCACGGTGACCACGCCGTGGCCCGCGCCCTGCACCCAGCCGTGCCCGAGATCGCGGTGGCTGACGTCGTCGCCGACCCGCCACGCCGAAGTCCCGTGCCCGGGCGGCGTGGCGGGAAACGCGTCGGGCGCGTGGTGGGATTCAGCCGTCTGTGGCGCCGTGTCCAGGTCCGGGAACAACGACTCCTGGCGCACATCGCTTAGGGCCGAAAACCCAACGCCGAGTAGGCGAATGGGCCCGATCTGGCGAGGATCGAGCAGCAGCCGCCGGGCCACCGCAATCAGCGCAGGCGCCTCGGCCGTGGCGTAGGGCAGCGTCGCCGAGCGGGTCAGCGTGCTCATGTCGGATTTCTTCAACTTCACCGTGACGGTGCGTGCACCGCGGCCGTCGCGCAGCAGGCGCCGGTGCGCGTGCTCGGCGATCGGGTCGATCGCTTCGTACAGCTGATCCAGGCTGGTCAGATCCTCTGCGAACGTGGATTCGGCGCTGATCTGCTTGGCCTCGGCGCGCTCGGCAACGGGACGGTCGTCGATGCCGCGCGCCAGCCGGTGCAGCGCCGGCCCGATCGTCGCACCCAGGATGTTGGCCGCCTCGGCGTCGGTCAGCGCGGCCAGCTGCCCGATCGTCTCGATGCCGAGTCGATGCAGCTTGTCTTCGGCGACCGGACCGATGCCCCACAGCCGCCGCACCGGCAGCCCGCCGAGCAGCGATTCTTCTTCCGCGCGCCGGACCACCCGAATGCCGTCGGGTTTGGCCAGGCCGGAGGCGATCTTGGCGACCTGCTTACCCGAGCCCGCGCCGACCGAGGCGACCAGGCCCGTCTCCTCGGCGACCCGTCGCCGCAAGTCCTCGCAGAACTCCTCGACATCCCCGGCTGACGCCCCGGCAAGTTGGGGAGGCTCACCGAAGGCCTCGTCGAAGGACAGCTGCTCGACGACGGGCACCATGGTCCGCACGGTGTCGAAGACGCGCCGGCTGGCCACCCCGTACACGACCCCGCGCGGCGGCAGCACCACCGCGGTCACGCCGATCAGTCGGCGTGCCTGATGCATCGGCATGGCCGATCGGGCGCCGAACACCCGCGCCTCGTAGCTGGCACCGGCCACCACGCCCCGCCCGCCCAGCCCGCCGACCAGTACCGGCCGCCCCCGCAGGGTGGGCCGGGTGAGTTGTTCGACGGAGGCGAAGAACGCGTCCATGTCCAGGTGCAGCACCCAACGGGACTCCACAATTGCCGATGCTATTTCGGGCGAACTGCGGCTACCGTCGGTGACATGGCAATGAACCTCTGCCACAGGTTGTATTGCGCCTCGAATCGCTGGGCGCAGGAAGTCGAAAGCCATGTGTTGCCGTGGGCGCTCGCCGGCGTGGAACTGGGCGACAACACCCTCGAGATCGGACCGGGATACGGCGCGTTTCTGCGCGTGCTGGTGGACAAGACGCCAAAGCTCACAGCGGTCGAGATCGATGCCCCGATGGCGCAGCGGCTGCGGCGGCTGTACGGGGACCGTGCGCGCATCATCAACGGGGACGGCACCGACACCGGATTGCCCGCCGACGAGTTCAGCTCGGTGGTGTCGTTCACGATGCTGCACCACGTCCCCACCGCCGACCTGCAGAACCGGCTGTTTGCCGAGGCCTTCCGGGTGCTTCGGCCCGGCGGCGTGTTCGCCGGCAGCGACGGCGTGCCGACTGTGACGTTCCGAATCCTGCACATCCGCGATACCTGCAACCCGGTCCCGCCGGAGACCATGCCGGATCGCTTGCGCGCAGCGGGATTTCACAACGTCCACGTCGAAGTCGGCGCCGGCAGGCAGCGCTGGCGCGCGGTCAAACCCCAGGCGCCACTACCGTCCCGGCGCACGCCGTGAGCGGTCTTTTACGTACCACGACCGGCGGACAGGAGGTTATCGGGCGTGAATTCGCATGATGCCGCCGGACAACTGCCGCCTGCCGATCCCACAACTCAATTGTTCAGCCCTCCGGGTCATTTCTATTCGCCGATCTCGAGCGTGGCCGACGCCGATCGTGCCCGCGCCCAGCGCGCGGGGCTCGAGCTCGCCGAGCCCTACGACCTTCGCGCAGCCGAACAGGTCGAACTCGCCCATCGCCTGGGGCCGAAATGGGCTGATTTCTCGCAGTCATGGTGTCGCTACGACCCGGTAAACCTCTGGTACGGGCTCGGCGACGGAGCGGTTTATTACTCCATGCTGAACGCGCTACGGCCGAAACACCTTGTGGAAGTGGGGTCGGGCTTTACCTCCACCATCGCCCTCGATGTGCGCGACCACGACCTACACGACCTAGAACTCACTTTTGTCGAGCCCAATCCCGAGCGCTTACTAGGCCTGCTCAAAGACGGCGACCACAAGGCGATAACAATACACAAGAATGCCGTTCAAGACATTCCTATCGAAACATTCGATAAGCTCGGCAAGAATGACATTCTTTTTATCGACAGTACGCACGTCAGCAAACCGGGCAGCGATGTCAACTGGCTACTTTTCAGGGTGCTGCCGCGGCTAAGCCCCGGCGTGGTGATCCACGTTCACGACATTTTCTATCCCTTCGAATACCCTGACTCGTGGCTGGAGCAGCGTCGCAGCTGGAACGAGTCATACCTGTTGCGTGCATTCCTGAGCTACAACAACGTCTTCCAAATCATGTTCTTCAATTCCTGGATCTGGCAGAAGCGCCCAGAGATCGTGCGCCGATACCTCCCCGAGAGCGTCAGCGAGGAACCCGGCAGCATCTGGCTCCGCCGCGTCGCTTAGCGGCCCAGACCCTGAAACCGTGAAAGGTAGGACCACATAGACGAAGTGATCGATGGTCTGGTGGTTCCTTCACTAGACTGCGAAGCCACCCAGACAGTTCACCCACCCCGATCACAGGAACGTCGCGTGCCCCCGTCCCTTACCGCGACCACTGCCGTGGACCGATACGGTGGTGATTTCTCGGCCGAAGTCCGCCGCCAAGTCGAGGCTTGGAGTGCGCATCCCGCCCTCGCCGAGCTGGTCGACATGTTCGGTGGGAGCCTCCCGCAGGGCCTCGGCCTCGCGGCCCGGCTGGCGTTTCTGGACGAGTTCAGCGCGGTGTGGGATTACCGGGGCCGGGCACGGGCCCGTGGCGGCGGCCGGGTGCACAGCCAGGATGCCGCCGGCGCGGTCAGGTGGTTGATCCCGCGACTCAACTCACCCGCCTCGCAACTGGACAAAATCACCGCGCTGGCCGGCGAGCTGGGCCTCACGGGCGAATCGGCGCCCGAGGGAGCGGACTTCGACTACATGCTGGTGATCGGCGGTGGGCGCTACACCAACCTGCTCCGGGCCGGCTACGCGCGAGAAATGGCCACCGGTCGACGTATCGGCCATGTGGTGCTGGCCGCCGCGTCGCGGCGCCTCCTGGACTCCGAAGAGGACGCGGTCGCCAGCTGCGCGCCCGGCGCACGGACGGAATTCGAACTCCTGGTGGCCGCGGCGGCCGACGCCTTCGGGCTCGACGCCCGGCAGGCCGGCGACCACCTGCGGCGACGGGTCGTCCGGCCCCAGCGCGACCGGACGGTGTGGAATTTCACGCCCGATACCAACGACGTCGGCGTGCCGATCACTTTGCTCGAGACACCCTCCCCGGACCCGGACAACCGTCGGGCCAACTCCGGGGACACCTATACCTTCGCCGCGCGGACTGTGGGCATGCATCGGTCGACGTGCCTGCTGGTGACCGGTCAGCCGGTCGTCCCGTACCTACACTTCGAGGCATTGCGAACCCTGGCGCTACCCTTCGAAATTCGCGTGGAATCGGTGGGCTTCGGGGTTGACCGGTATAACAGGCTAAGTGCGTTGGACCAACAGCATCCGGCCAAGCTGCTGCAGGAGGTCCGCTCGGCGATCCGATCCGCCCGGGCCCTCGTCGAACAGCTCGCGACCCCGGTGGGCAAGCCCGCGTCCGACGGGTGACGCCGGACGTCTCAGACGGCGACGGTGCAGGGCGTTGCCGGCGGATAGGTGCCCGACACCGGCCGCGGCCGTCCCCGCGGTGGCCACGGTTGCAGGCCCATGTTCGCCAGATAGCGCACCGGATCGGCGTGTCTGCCGTCGATATGGACCTCGAAGTGCAGGTAGCCGTCCGTTGATCCGGTTTCGGGGCCGATTGTGCCGATCCGCGCGCCCGCGGTGATGTGATCATCGATAGCCAGCCGTCGCTCGCCGTGGGACCGGAACACGTAGACGGTATCGACGCCCGCGTTGCAGATCGTCACCGCCCAAAGTCCGTTGTCGTCGAGTTCGGTTGTGCGGCAAACGACTCCGGATGTGACGGCATATATCGGGGTGCCCGGCTCGGCGGCGAGGTCGACGCCGGGGTGAAACGCGCCGGCTCGGGGTCCGTATCCGGAACCGATCGCCAGGCGCTCCCGGTCGATGGGCAGCCGCGTACCCGGTTCGGCGGGGTCGAAGTCGCCGCGTACCCGCCGCCAGTAGTCGGCTTTCAACAGGTCGATCTCGTCGAGCGCGTAGCCGAACAGCAGGGCTCGGTCGTAGGAGACCCCGAAGTTCAACAGACAGTCCGGATCGAGCCTGCGGTAGTGCTCGACTTTCGCGATCCGTTCAGCAAGGGTGGCCCACCCGGTGTGCAGCAATCGAATCTCGTTCACCAGTGCGATACGACCGTGATCGGTGATGTTGGCCGGCCAGTGCGGGTTGTGAATAGCTTTTCTTCCGGCACACAGCCCCGGACGCCAACGCCAGAACGGCCCGCGCACGGACTCGGCGGTTCCCATGATCGGGATCATCTCTGGGTAGTCCGGATCATTCCAGCTGGGGATCATCGGGCACATCAGCGCCGCGACGTCGTCCGGCGTGCGGGCGAGGACCTCGCGAATATCGCCATCGGCCGCGACCACCTGATCGGAATCGACCATCACGATCCAGTCGGGGCGGCAGAAATCGGCCATGCGATACAGCAACTCCAGCCCGGTGGACTCGGGGATCAGCCACGGCGTGGGCGGCAGATCCGGGCGGGCGCGAACGACGTTCGTCACTGCCGGGTGTTGTGCCAGGATCTGCGCGGTGTTGTCGGTGCTGCGGTCGTCGATCGCATAGATGTCATCGCACCAGCCGGACAACGAGTCCAAGACTCGGGGCAATACCTCCGCACCGTTGTGCACCCGAAACAGCGCCAGAATCCGCATCGTCCCGCCACTCACCCCGGGCAGCCCGCCCTCCCATCGCGGCCTGCTTCGACCTTGGCGATCGCGACCCGAACACCGTCACCGATCTCCGCCGCATCGGCCGGCTCCCCGAATTCGAAACTGGTGGCCAGGATTTCGCCGGCGATGAGATCGCGGTGGGTCCGCGCCCAGTCGACCCGCTCGGCCGGCACCGACATCACGACCCGGATGCGGTCGGACACGTCCAGCCCCGTCGACTTGCGCAGCTCCTGCAGTTCGCGGATGCGGTCCTTGGCCCAGCCCTCTGCCTCCAGTTCGGGAGTCACCGTGCCGTCCAGAACGACAAGACCGGCGCCGCCGGGCAGTGCCGCGGTGAACTCCGGGTCGGCAGCCACCAGCCGGGAACTGTATTCGTCGGGTTGCAACACTGCCGGGCCCGCGGTCACGGTGCCGTCCGGATTGAGGACGCCTTCCCCCGCCTTGACCGCCTTGATGGCGGCCTGCACATCCTTGCCCAGCCGTGGGCCGGCCACGCGGGCGTTGACGGTGAGCTCGAACCGGCCGTAGCTGTCGATCGCGTCGGTCAGTTCGACGCGCTTGACGTTGAGCTCGTCCGCGATCAGGTCGGCAAACGGCTTCAGTCGCTGCGGATCATCCACTGCCACCGTTAGTTTCGGCAACGGCAGGCGAACCCGCAGCTTCTTGGCCTTACGCAGCGACGACGCCGCCGAGCATACCTCGCGGACCTGGTCCATCGACGCGACCAGATCGGGGTCCGCGGGTAGCTCGTCGCCTCGCGGCCAATCCGTCAGGTGCACCGACCGCTCACCGGTGAGGCCGCGCCAGATGATCTCGGTGGTCAGCGGTAACAGCGGCGCGGCCAGCCGCGCGGTCACCTCCAGCACGGTGTGCAGGGTGTCGATGGCGTCGACGTCTTCTTCCCAGAACCGCGAACGCGACCGTCGCACATACCAATTCGTCAACGCCTCGGCGAACTGGCGTAGCTGTTCGCAGGCCCCCGAGATGTCGCAGACCTCCATCGCCTCCGTGAGGTCGTCGCGCAGCGCCGCCAGCTTGGCCAAGATGTAGCGGTCCAGCGCGTGCGACGAATCGGCGCGCCAGGTACCGACTTTCGGTGCGTATAGCGCCAGGAAGCTGTAGGCGTTCCACAACGGCAGCAAGACCTGCCGCACCCCCTCGCGGATGCCTTGTTCGGTGACGATCAGGTTGCCGCCGCGCAGGATCGGCGAGGCCATCAGGAACCACCGCATGGCATCGGACCCGTCCCGGTCGAACACCTCGGTCACGTCGGGATAGTTGCGCAGTGACTTGCTCATCTTCTGGCCGTCGGAGCCCAGCACGATCCCGTGCGCCACACAGGTTTTGAACGCCGGCCGGTCGAAGAGCGCGGTGGCCAGCACGTGCAGCGTGTAGAACCACCCGCGGGTCTGCCCGATGTACTCGACGATGAAGTCACCCGGGTAATGCCCGTCGAACCAGTCACCATTCTCGAACGGGTAGTGCACCTGGGCGTACGGCATCGAGCCCGAATCGAACCACACGTCGAGCACGTCGGGGATGCGCCGCATCGTGCTGCGGCCGCTCGCGTCGTCCGGGTTGGGACGGGTGAGCTCGTCGATATAGGGCCGGTGCAGGTTGGTCGGCCGCACCCCGAAGTCGCGCTCCAGTTCGTCGAGGCTGCCGTAGACGTCGATCCGGGGGTAGGCCGGGTCGTCGGACTTCCACACCGGGATCGGGGTGCCCCAGTAGCGGTTTCGGGAGATCGACCAATCGCGGGCACCCTGGAGCCACTTGCCGAACTGGCCGTCCTTGACGTGCTCGGGGTGCCACGTGATCTGCTGATTCAGTTCCACCATGCGGTCGCGGAACTTGGTGACGGTGACGAACCAGGACGACACCGCCCGGTAGATCAGCGGGTTGCGACAGCGCCAGCAGTGCGGGTAGGGGTGCTCATAGGTTTCATGGCGGAGCAGCACCGCACCGTTCACGGCCGCCGGACCGCCCTGGTTCTTCAGGTCACGGATGATCTGCGCGTTGGCGTCGAAGACGTGCTGCCCCTGGTAATCCGGGACGGTCGCGTCGAAGCGGCCCTTGGAGTCGACCGGGGTGACCGGCACGATGCCGACCGTGTCGGTGGTGACCATGTCGTCCTCGCCGTAGGCCGGCGCCATATGCACGATGCCGGTACCATCCTCGGTGGTCACGAAGTCCCCTGGCAGCACCCGAAAGGCGTTGGGCGAGTCCATGAAGTAGGCAAAAGGCGGCAGATACCGAGTGCCCAGCAGGTCGGCGCCCCGGTAGGTGCCCACCACCTGGGGCTCCTCGCCGAGTTCACGGGCGTAGGCGGCCAGCCGTGCCTCGGCCAGCACGAAACGACGATCACCGACCCTAACCTGCACATAGGTGACGTCCGGGTTGACCGCAACCGCGAGGTTGGACGGCAGGGTCCACGGTGTCGTCGTCCATACCAACAGGTAGGCGCCGTCCCATTCGCCACCCACCACCTTGAGGCCGACCGTGATCGCGGGATCCTGGCGGCTTTGGTAGATGTCGTCGTCCATCCGGAGTTCGTGATTGGACAGCGGGGTTTCGTCACGCCAGCAGTAGGGCAGCACCCGGTAGCCCTCGTATGCCAGGCCCTTGTCCCACAGCTGCTTGAACGCCCAGATCACCGACTCCATGTAGCCGAGATCCAGTGTCTTGTAATCGTTGTCGAAGTCGACCCAGCGCGCTTGGCGAGTCACGTATTCTTGCCATTCGTCGGTGTAGCGCAACACCGATGCCCGGCACGCGTCGTTGAACGCGGCGATCCCCATGGCGTCGATCTGGGATTTGTCGGTGATGCCGAGCTGGCGTTCGACCTCGAGCTCGGCGGGCAACCCGTGGGTGTCCCAGCCGAAGCGGCGCTCTACCTTGTAACCGCGCATGGTGCGATACCGCGGGACGATGTCCTTGACGTAGCCGGTGAGCAGGTGCCCGTAGTGGGGCAGCCCGTTGGCGAACGGCGGCCCGTCGTAGAACACGTATTCCGGCGCATCACCGCGGCGCGCGATGCTGGCGCGGAAGGTGTCGTCGTGGAACCAGTACTCGAGCACCTCCAGCTCGAGTGCCGAGAAGTCCGGCGCCCCGCCGGCCAGCTTCGGATACGCCCTGAACTCAGCGTTCTTGGTCAAAGCGCGTCGTCTCCCCTGTGCCCTGTGGCGCTTCGCGCAGGAGCGCTGCGCGCCTGTGATCAGGTCCGGGGACGACGCCATGCTGGTGCGTGAACGCCGCGGTACCACCCCGCTTGCCACGCGCGACGCGTGACCGCTCAACTTCGGCTGTGACGGGCCAACCCGTTCGGTTCTACTGGGCCAACCGGGCCTTACTGGGCCAGTGGGCTGTTCTTCCGAAGGCTCCCCGGTGATAGCCGGATCGACGCCGCTACGTCGATTCTACTTAAGCGGCACAAATCCCATGATTCAACGCCGCGGCCCCCAAGGGGTCACCTGGCCGCACGACCCCGCATGCGGTCGAGTAACCCCTTGGAGCCGATCGATTCCTCGCGATCCATCGGATCAGGCCTGGATTTCGAGCACGCCGACGCGCCACAGCGCCGCGTAGAGGTGACGCAACGGGATGCTCAGCAAACGAGCGGCGCCACCCACCAGCGGGTCCCCATCGGCACCGAAGAGTCGGGCGTCGACCTGGCGCGCCACCTTCTTGGGCGCGGGGGCCGCAATGGGGGTGTCATCGCGCACCACCTGCAGCGTGGGCGCGGGGGCTACCGTTACTACTTCGTCGTACAGGGCTGCGGTCATGCTCGCCTCCTAGGCGGAAATCGAAACGTGGACATATGGACTGACTTGGTCCGTCCCGCAACGGTTCCGATCCAAG
Source organism: Mycobacterium lacus (assembly GCF_010731535.1). Taxonomy (NCBI): domain Bacteria; kingdom Bacillati; phylum Actinomycetota; class Actinomycetes; order Mycobacteriales; family Mycobacteriaceae; genus Mycobacterium; species Mycobacterium lacus. The sequence continues at coordinate 1,492,652 of NZ_AP022581.1, read as the reverse complement.
GACGCTGTTTGACGACTCAGCTGAGAACGTCGCGCCGGGGACCGGATCGGGACGAAACAAAGCCCGGATATCGGTCCGGACTGTCACTGGAACTCATACGTCCCTCACCTCCTCGCGGTCACGACACGTGCGGGCATCCGCACGAACAACACCGAGCAAAGGAGCACAGAATCCGACGAATGTCGGGGATCCGCACCCCACTCGTCAGAGCTTTGGCACTGCACGACGTGTCCGGTAAACCGGAAGCCACCTGGGCTCAACCCTTAAGCCGGGAGGAGCTGTCCTGACCCGGGGCGTCTTTCGACGTTCGGGGTCAGTGGCCTGTATTCGTGTAGACGCCTCACCTAACGAGGTGCTTACCCGACCGATCATGCATGACCAGCCCGGCGCGGTCAACGTGATCCGGTCCGCGTGGCCGAATCTTTACGGTTCCACATTGCGTGTTGACAGCCGTTAACCAGGTTCAGGGTCCCTGACCTCGCCCTATGGGTGTGGGTGCCGCGGTCAGCGTGGGCGCAGCCCGTCGAGCACCAGCGACGCGACGAAGTCTGCCACCTGGGCGGCGGTGACGTCGTCGTCCGTGCTAAGCCGCCGGTGGGCCAACTGGCCCACCAGCGCCGCCAGCGTGTAAGCCACCATCCGGGGCGGGGCGGCCACCACTTCACCGCGTTCTTGAGCGGCGACGATGACGGTTTCGATGTCGTCGATGAACCGCTCGTAGATCCCGCCCAGGTGCTTTTCGAATCGGTCGCCAAGCGAATACGCGTCGCGGAGAAGCAGCTTGACGGTGGCCCTGTCGGCTTCGAAGAACTCGAACGTGGCCTGGACGGAGGCCTCCAACAAGGCCCGAAGCGACGCCTCTCCCCCTGCGCCGTCGACCGGCCCGCCGGCCCCGTTCAGCGCCGCCGTGAGATGTGCGCGCAGCGCCTGCTCCTCTACCGCCATCAAGGCGTGGAACAACTCGTCCTTGGAGTCGAAGTACCAGTAGATCAAGCCGTACGCGAGGCCGGCCTGTTTGGCGATGTCTGCGACGGTGGTGGCGTGAAAACCCTTGCGGGCAAAGACTTCTTTGGCTGCGGCCATGATCTCGTCGCGCCGGCGCGACTTTTCTTCGTCGCTGACGGCCCGGCGCCGCCGAGTGGTGCTCACCCCGCGTCACCGATCAACGAGCGCGTCGAGTCGCCCGACGGTGTCGATGAACTCCTCGACCATGTCGAGCACCACCGAGCGCACCGGCCGCACCCTATCGAGCGATCCGACCACCTGGCCAACGAAGTAGGTCGCCAGTTCTCGGGCCTTTGCGCCCGGATGACTGGCGGCCTGGTTGATGCGCAGCTGCGGCCCGGCGACCAGAGCGGTCTGCAGGGGCATGGCAAGGGGGTCCGGGCTATCGGGCCGGTCCCACTCGTCGGTCCAGGCCGTGCGCAGCATCCGCGCCGGCTTGCCGGTCAACGACCGGGACCGCACCGTGTCCGACGAGCTGGCGGCCAGGAACTTGTCCTTGACCACCGGGGGCGTCTCGGCTTCCTCGGTGGTCAGCCACACCGACCCGCACCAGACCCCTCCAGCGCCCAGGGCCAGAGCCGCCGCCATCTGGCGGCCGCGGGCGATCCCGCCGGCCGCCAGGACGGGAAGCGGGTCCACGGCATCTACGACTTCGGGGACCAGGACCATGGTCGCCACCTCACCGGTGTGTCCGCCGGCCTCGGTGCCCTGCGCGACGATCAGGTCAACGCCCGCGGACGCGTGCCGGCGCGCGTGTTCGGTGGTGCCGGCCAGGGCGGCCACCAGGACGTGGTTGTCGTGGGCTCGCTCGACGAGGTCACGCGGCGGCGGCCCGAGCGCGCTGGCAATCAGCCGGATGTCGTGGGCGAACGCGACATCGAGCAGGGGCTCGTAGCCCTTGGGCGAGATGTTGAGCCCGCCCCCCGACCCCGCGCGTTGCTCCCCGGCGGGCTGGGCGATGCCGTAACGGGCCAGCAAGTCGTCGACGAACGTGCGGTGCTCCTCGGGCAGCAGGTCGGCGACCTGCTGCGCGTCGATTCCCCCCAGCTCGGCGCCGACATACTTGGGCGGCAACAACAGGTCGACCCCGTACGGCTTGCCGCCCGTCTGCTCCTCGATCCAGGTCAGCTCGCTCTCCAGCCGCTTGGCGCTGTGCGCGACAGCGCCGAGGATCCCGAACCCACCCGCATTGGTCACCGCGGCCACGACATCGCGGCAGTGACTGAATGCACAGATCGGGAACTCGACGCCGAGCAGGTCGGCCACTCTGGTCCGCACTTCGACGACGCTATGGGTTATTGATTGATATGTCAATCGAATGGGGTAACCTAGCCGCCATGCCCGAGCCGCTGACCGCACCCTTGTCCCCCGAAGAGCAACACAAACGTCGCCAGGCGGTGCGCGACCTGATGACGAACACACCGTTCATCGGCGGGCTCGGCATCGTGTTCGAGCGCTACGAACCCGATGACGTCACGATCCGGCTGCCGTTTCGAGCAGACCTCACCAACGACGGCACCTACTTTCACGGCGGCGTGATCGCGGCGGTGATGGACACCGCCGGCGCCGCCGCCGCCTGGTCGAACCACGACTTCGACAAGGGCATGCGCGCCTCCACCGTGGCGATGAGCATCCAGTACACCGGCGCCGCCAAACGCAGCGACCTGCTGTGTCATGCCCGCACCGCCCGACGCCGCAAGGAACTCACCTTCACCGAGATCACCGCCACCGATGCCGACGGCAACGTCGTCGCGCACGCGGTGCAGACCTACCGGATCGTCTGAGCCGAAACGCTTTACGCCCTCGCCCAACGTGCACACAGTGCGAAAAATCTCACCGAATTTCGCCATGGTGACACGTTCGGCGCGATCACTCGGGCGAAAGGCCGTCGGGCGGCCAGCTGGACACGCCGTCTTCCAACGGGACCCTGAGGCTGTGCAGAATCGAGGCGACCATTCGCCATGCGCTTATCGCGGTGACCAATTCGATGAGAACCGTCGTGTCACCGTCTAATTCACGCTCGCAAGCCGCCCAGCTCTCGGCGCTCACCGCGCCGTCGCGCACCACGTCGTCGGCGGCCGCCAGCACGGCGCGCTCAGCGGCACCGAACCCGTTGTGCGCCCGCCAATCCCGCACGCCGAGCAGGTCATCGGGCGACACGCCAAGGCCCGAAGCGACGCGCCAGTGCTGGGTCCATTCGTAGTCGCACCCGGTGAGCCAGCCGATCCGCATGATCGCCAACTCGCGCAGCCGTGAGTCCAGGGCGCCGTGCCACAGCATGGTGGCGAGCATGTCGTTGAAGGCGCGCGCCAGTCGCGGATGGTTGAGCAACACCTGGAAGATGCTGAGCTCGGCCATGTAGTCGGGCACGCCGGCTTCGTCCGCGGCGGCCTTGGCCTCGTCGACGGGCAACGGGGGCACCCGGGGTGACTTCATGGGTGGGGTCATGGTGTGAGCACTCCGTGTACAGGCGGGACACCCTCGCGTTCACCGGCCATAGTAGCCAGCAACTCCTCCGCGCCTTCGAGCCGCACGCAGCGGCGGGGCAGACTCTCGAACGGATATCGACCGGACGCCAACAGGTCAAGCGCCGCCCGGTAGGCGCCGTCATCGACGCCCAGGGCGCCGATGACGCGCAGCTCCTTGAGCACAACCAGGTCGGGCGAGAATCCCGGCGCGCCGCTGCCGAAACCCCGGGTGCCGGCGACAACGACGGTTCCGGCGGGACGGGCGAGCGCGATCGCCTGGGCGAATGCCCCGGGTGCCTTCGCGGTCACGTCGATGACGACGTCCGCCAGCCCACCGGTCGCCTTTGCCAGGGCCGCTACCGGGTCCTCGACGGCGACGTCGACGGCCAGGTCCGCTCCGAACTGCGCGGCCAGCGTCAACCGGTCGGCGTCGCGCGGGCCCAGCCCGGTCACCATCACGAACCCGGCGCCGGCCCGTTTTGCGGCCGCCGCAGCACATAGTCCCCGGATTCCGGGGCCCAGCACCGCCACGACATCGCCCGGGCCGGTTTCGGGAACCGTTACCCCCCAACGTATTCCGGCGCCCAGCGGGTTGAACAAGGTGGCAACTTCCGGGCTGAGATCACCACTCACCGGCAACACCATCGAGTCGGGAGCCAGATACTGGTATTCGGCGTAGCCACCCCACAGCCCGGGCTGGCGGTCGACCGGGATGAACCCATACATGTCGGCCAGGCCGTGACGTGCACAACGCCGGTGGTCGCCAGCGAGACAGTTTGCGCACTGGCGGCACGACTGGAATACCTCGACGGCGACTCGGTCGCCCGCGGACACACCCCACCGCCGCGCCGCACGCGGTCCGATCACCTCGATCGTCCCGACCGTCTCGTGGCCGGGGACGAACGCAAACCCACCGGCAAGTTCGCCGGTGTACTGCTCGTGATCGGTGCCGCACAGCCCGCAGGCCTCCACCCGCACCAGCGCGTCGTCCTCGCCAATGACCGGAAGAGGAAACTGCCGGACGACCAGGCTGCGCGGGGCCTCCAATACCAGTGCCCGCGCCACCGCGCCGTCCGACATACCAGCACACTATGAATCGTTGACAGGCGAGTCAATCAGCGTGGTAAAACGCTTGCGGCACAACCAGATCGATGCACGAAGCGCGATCAGGCGTCCAACCGGGTGAACTCACGTTGCCGGTAGAGCTCCACACACTGTGATCGCCTGATCTTGCCGCTCGTGGTGATGGGAATCGACCCGGGCGAAACCAGGACGAGGTCGGCCACGCTCAGCCCGTGCGACTCGAATATCGCCGCGGTGACGTCACGTTTGACGGCGCGCAGCCGCGCAAGCGCATCCTCGTCGGAGTCGCTCCGCTTCTTGAGCTCGATGATGGCGACCAGCTTCTCCGAGCCGCCCTCCGGCACTCCTATCGCCGCGCAGCGGCCCGCGGTGATCTCCTGGATCGTCGCCTCGATGTCGTCGGGAGAGTGGTTGCGCCCATAGACAATCAAGAGATCCTTGATCCGGCCGATAATGAACAGCTCGCCGTCGGAGAAGAAGCCCGAATCCCCGGTTCTCAGCCAGGGACCCTCGGGTGTGCCCTCCGAAGGGGTGACGATCTTCGCGCCGAACGTGCGCTCGGTCTCCTCGGGTTTGTGCCAATACCCGGTAGCGACGTTGCCGCCTTGCACCCAGATCTCACCGACCGTGCCCTCCGGACACTCGATACACGTGTCGGGATCGACGATGCGCACCAGCTGGGAATCCGCGGCGCCGTAACTAACCAGCGGTGTGCCGCCGCCACCCGGGCACGGCTTGGCGTGGCCGGCAGGCAGCTGTTCGGACTCGAAGTGAACGATTTCGGGTGGTTCGCCGACACTACGGGTCGCGATGTACACCGTCGCCTCCGCCATGCCGTACGCGGGCCGCAGCGCCTTGGGGGCAAATTTGAAGGGGGCGAACCGATCGGCGAATCGCTTGAGGGTGGCGGGCTGGACCCGCTCGCTGCCGTTGAGGACGGTGTGCACACCGCCGAGATCGAGCCCGGCCATGTCGGCGTCCGATGTCTTACGTACCGCCAAGTCGAAAGCGAAGTTCGGTCCTGCCGAGATCGTGCGGCCGTGGCGCGCCAGCAACTGCATCCATCTAGCCGGCCGCTGCAGGAACCCCACCGGGCTCGTCAACACGGTGGGGAGACCCGCCAGTATCGGCATGATGGTTCCCAACAGGAGACCCATGTCGTGATAGAGCGGCAGCCAGGACACCACCGTCAGGTCCGGTGGGACAACTCCCCCCTCGGGGGCAAAGAAGTCGGCGATGATCTGCTCGAAATTGGCAAAGACATTCTTGTTCGAGATCATCACCCCGGCGGGCGCACGGGTGGATCCCGAGGTGTATTGCAAATACGCGGTTTCCGGCACGTCCTTACCGGTTGGGCGAGCGCCCGGACCGCGGGATCGCTGCCGAGAATCAAGGTCCAGCGAATCGAGTTCAATGATCGACGGCGCGTTTTGTCCGGGCTGTGGCCGTGCATAGTCAGTGACATTGTCGACGGCAGCGGACGTCGTCAAAATGACCGCGGGCGAAGTGTCGCCCAGCACCGAAATCGTGCGCTCGTCGTGGGCGCCACCGTACGGAACCGACAACGGAACGGCGACAAGTCCGGCCTGCAACGCGCCGAGAAATCCGACGACGTAATCGAGTCCCTGCGGCGCCAGGATCACCGCCCGATCACCGGTCGACCCGCAAAGTCTGAGCTGCTCGGCGAGATTGAGCATTCGCCGATATAACTGCGACCACGTCAGGGCCTCGGCAACCCCTTCCCAGTCCTTCTCATAGTCGATGTACGTGATCGCAGAACCATTGGGGACCAGGCTGGCACGCTCGCGCAGCAGAGCGGGAATCGAAGAGCCGGCCACGGCAGCACACTACCTCGAACGCTTCGTCAACGTTGACAAAACCTGCCGAGACCCGCTTCGCCGTCGGCATGGCCCGTGTCGGCGTCCCTGACAGGCCCTGCTCGCCCCCTTCCCCCAAAGCGGGACCGCTCGGGCGGAGAAAGAGTCGGCGCGTTGATCCCCGGCCGGACCGTGCCGAACAGGGAGGATGACCTCGTGGATCGGACACATGTCACCCCGGTTGCTGTGATCGGCATGGCGTGTCGACTCCCGCATGGCATCGATTCCCCGGACGCATTCTGGGAGGCGTTGCTGCGGGGCGACGACCTGATCACCGAGATTCCCGCCGACCGCTGGGACGCCGACGAATTCTACGACCCCCAACCCGGTGTGACCGGTCGGTCCGTTTCGCGGTGGGGCGGGTTCCTGGAAGATGTTGGCGCCTTCGATCCGGAGTTCTTCGGCATCAGCGACCGGGAAGCAATTGCGATCGATCCGCAGCATCGCTTGCTCATGCAGACCTCGTGGGAGGCCGTGGAGCACGCCGGCATTGCTCCAGAATCCTTGAGTGGCTCGCTCACCGGTGTGTACGTCGGTGTGTGCCACCACGACTACGCGTTCGTCACCAGCGACGCGGGTGCCCTAGATGACGCGTACGCGTTCACCGGAACCGCGTTCAGCATGGCTTCCGGGCGGGTGTCGTACTCGATGGGGCTGCGCGGTCCGGCGATGACCGTGGACACGGCGTGTTCGTCGAGTCTGCTTGCCGTGCACATGGCTTGCCGCAGTTTGCACGAGGGTGAGAGCAACCTTGCCTTGGCGGGCGGCTGCATGGTCATGCTGGCACCGCACACGTTCAACTCGGCGTCCGCGCAGGGCATGCTGTCGGCCACCGGACGCTGCCGGACGTTCGACGTCGCCGCAGATGGGTTCGTCCGTTCCGAGGGCTGCGCCGTCGTGGCGCTCAAAAGACTGCCCGATGCGCTGCGCGACGGCGACCGGATTCTTGCCGTGCTGCGCGGCACCGCGACAAATCAGGATGGGCACACCGACAACATCTCAACCCCGTCGATGGATGCACAGGTCGTGGCTTATCGGGCCGCGCTGGCGGCGGCCGGCGTGGACGCCCACACCATCGGCATGGTCGAGGCGCACGGCACCGGAACCCCGGTTGGCGACCCGATCGAATTCGGCGGCCTCGCGCGGGTGTACGGCACCGACGGAACTCCATGTGCGCTCGCGTCAGCCAAGAGCAACCTGGGACACACCGAGGCCGCCGCTGGCGCGGTGGGGATCATCAAGGCGATCCTGTCGCTGCAACATGGCGTGGTGCCGCCCATGCTCCACCACACCCGGCTGCCCGACGAGCTCGCCCAGATCGAGACCGGACTCTTTGTGCCACAGGAGATCACGCCGTGGCCGGGGCGGAATGCCGCGGCGCCCCGGCGGGCGGCGGTGTCGTCCTACGGCATGTCGGGCAGCAACGTTCACGCCATTCTCGAACAGGCCCCCGAACCCGTAGCGGCGCGCACCGCGACGGCACCGCTCGGGCCGGCCGTCGGCGTGTTTGCCCTGTCGGCTACCTCGGCCGAGGCGCTGCGCCAGACTGCGCGCCGCCTGGCCGACTGGGTGCAGAACCGCGCCGACTCGGTGGCGCTTTCGGATCTGGCCTACACGCTGGCACGTCGGCGTGGCCACCGGCCGGTGCGCACCGCGGTGATCGCCGCCGGCCATACCGAGCTGGTCGAGCGCTTGCGCGAGGTCGCCGCCGGCGACACCCCCTTCCAGACCGCGGTGGGCCACGACGACCGTGGGCCCGTGTGGGTGTTTTCCGGGCAAGGTTCGCAGTGGGCTGCCATGGGTGCGGACCTGCTGGCCAACGAGCCGGTGTTCGCCGCGACCGTGGCCGCCGCGGAGCCATTGATCGCCGCCGAATCCGGTTACTCGGTCACCGAGGCGATGACCGCACCGCGGACCGTGACCCGGATCGACCGCGTCCAGCCGACCGTGTTCACCATGCAGGTCGCGCTGGCGACCACCATGAAGTCCTACGGAGTCGCGCCAGGGGCGGTCATCGGCCACTCACTGGGCGAGGTGGCCGCGGCCGTAGTGGCGGGCGCGCTGTCGCTGGAAGACGGAGCACGGGTCATCTGCCGTCGCTCGCGCCTGTGCACCCGGATTGCGGGTATCGGCGCGATGGCCGCGGTCGAACTGCCCGCGCAGCAGGTGCGGGAGGAGTTGACACGTCGCGCCGCCAATGACGTCGTGATTGCCGTCGTGGCTTCCCCGCAATCCACCGTGATCGGCGGCGCCACCCAGGCCGTTCGCGACCTCGTCGAGGCGTGGGAGGCGCGCGACGTGATGGCCCGTGAGGTCGCCGTCGACGTGGCATCACACACCCCGCACGTCGATCCGATCCTCGACGAGCTGTCCCGGGTGCTGGCCGACGTGGCCCCGATGACACCGCAGATTCCGTATTACTCGGCGACCCTGTTCGACCCCCGCGAACGTCCGACGTGTGACGCCCGCTATTGGGTGGACAACCTGCGGCACGCCGTGCGGTTCTCCGCTGCGGTACGCGCGGCTCTCGAGGACGGGTACCGGGTATTCGGCGAGCTGTCACCGCACCCGCTGTTGACCCGCGCGGTCGAGCAGACCGCCACCAGCCTCGACATCCCGGTAGCCGCGGTGGCCGGCATGCGGCGCGACCAACGCCTTCCGCACGGGTTGCGTGGGTTGGTGGCCGACCTGCACGGCGCGGGCGCCGCCGTGGACTTCTCGGTCCTCTACCCCAGGGGACGCCTGGTGGACGCACCGCTGCCGGCGTGGACGAGCCGTCGCCTGCTGCTTGAACCCGACAGTACGGGCCGTCGGGCGGGCGCCACGACCCCCAATACCGTGGTGGAGCATCCACTGTTGGGCTCGCACGTGCAGCTGATGGAGGAGCCGGAACGGCACGCTTGGAGGGCCGAACTCGGAACCGCGACCCTGCCTTGGCTGGGTGACCATCAGATCCACGACGTGGCCGCGCTTCCGGGGGCTGCCTACTGCGAGATGGCGTTGGCCGCGGCGCGCACCGTCCTCGGCGAACGGTCCGAGGTCCGCGACATCCGCTTCGAGCAGATGCTGCTGCTCGACGAGGAGTCGCCGGTGGGCGTCGTTGCGTCGGTGCAGGCGCCCGGCCGCGCAACGTTCGACGTGGAGACGCTCCGGCAGGGCGAACGGGTCCGGCGGGCCACCGCGATGTTGTGCGCCATCGATGACCCGCACCAGCCGCCCGCACGGGACATCGACGCTTTACGGACAGCCCATCCGTGTCGCCTCGGGGGCGACGAACTGCGAAAGTGGTTCGACACCCGCGGTGTTCGGTTCGGACCCGCTTTCACCGGCCTCGCCGCGGCCTATCGATCGGAAGGGGCAATCGACGCGGTGCTCGCCGAGGTCGATTTGCCGAGCGCGATCAGGACACAGCAGTCCGGCTACCACGTGCACCCCGCGCTGCTCGACGCCTGTTTCCAATCGGTGGCGGCCCACCCCGCCGTCCCGGAGGCCGGCGGTGTGGGCTATGGCGGCCTGCTGCTGCCGCTGGGTGTGCGCCGGCTGCGGGCCTACGCGTCGACTCGCAACGCCCGCTATTGCCTCACCACGGTGACCGCATGCGGCGCGAACGTCGAAGCCGACATCGACGTGATGGACGAGCACGGGACCGTCGTGCTGGTCGTGCGTGGCCTGCAGATGGGCACCGGCTGTTCCGCGAGCGCCGACCAAGATCGCCTGCTGCGGGATCGGCTGCTGACCATCGAATGGCAGCGCCGCGAGCTACCCGAGGCGGACACCCCGGCAGCCGGGAAATGGCTGTTAATCGGCACTTCCGACGCGGCCGAACCATCGATGACCGAGTTGACCGACGCGTTGCGGGTGCACGGCGCGGAATGCCTGACCATGCGCTGGCCTCGTCGCGCCGACCCAGCGACCAGTGCCGAGCGACTACGCGGCCGCCTCGAGGCCGGCGGTCTCAACGGTGTCGTGATCCTCGCGGGACCCCCCAACCGCGCCGGTGGGGGCCCGCGCCCCGGCTTTCTAGGTAGCGAGTCCGTCCGGCATCTGGTACGCATCACACGCGAGCTGGCGGACATTGGTGGGCAGGCCCCGAGGCTGTACGTGGTCACGAGAGGCGCCCAGACGGTGCTGGCCGACGACTGCCCCAATCTCGAACAGGCGGGGTTGCGCGGCCTGCTGCGGGTGATCGGCGCCGAGCACCCGCACCTGCGCCCAACCCAGATCGACCTCGACGAGCCGACCGGGGCCGAGCGCTTGACACGCCAACTGCTGGCCGGGTCCGAGGAAGACGAGACCGCGTGGCGAAACAACGAGTGGTACACCGCGCGGTTGTGCCCGGCTCCGCTGGGCGCCGAAGAACGGCGAACCCGCGTCGTCAGCTATGGGCGTGACGGGATGCGCATGCAGATCCGCACGCGCGGGGACCTGCAAACGATGGAACTCGTTGCGTTCGAACGGGTTTCGCCAGGTCCCGGACAGATTGAGGTCGCGGTCACCGCGTCCAGCATCAACTTCGCCGATGTGCTCGGCGTATTCGGCAAATACCACACCTTCGGGCCGCTGCCGGGGCTGGGCACCGATTTCGCCGGCGTGGTGACCGCGGTCGGGCCCGACGTCACCGGACTCCAGGTCGGTGACCGTGTCGGCGGCCTCTCCGCCAAGGGGTGCTGGGCGACGTTTGTTCTCTGTGACGCGAGGCTCGCCGCCAAGATCCCGGCGGGCCTGACCGACGCCCAGGCCGCCGCGGTGACCACCGCATCGGCCACCGCCTGGTACGGCCTACACGACCTGGCTCGGGTCAAAACCGGTGACAAGGTGTTGATCCACTCGGCAACCGGAGGGGTGGGCCAGGCGGCGATTGCCATCGCCCGTAGGGCGGGAGCCGAGATCTTCACCACCGCCGGCAGCCCAAAACGCCGACAGATGTTGCGCGACATGGGCATTGAGCATGTCTACGACTCGCGAAGCATCGAGTTCGCCGAGCGGATCCGCCGCGATACCGATGGCGAAGGCGTTGACATCGTGCTCAACTCGCTCACCGGCGCGGCACAGCGCGCGGGAGTGGACCTGCTCAACTTCGGTGGACGATTCGTCGAGATCGGCAAGCGGGACATCTACGACGACACCCGGTTGGGCCTCTCTCCGTTCCGTCGCAACCTCGCCTTTTTCGCCCTTGACCTGTGGCTGATGTCGATCACCCATCCCGATGCGTTCCACGACCTATTGAGCACCGTGTACCGGCTCACCGCCGAGGGAGCGTTGCCCATTCCCGAAAGCACCCACTACCCGCTCGCCGAGGCAGCTACCGCAATCCGCGTCATGAGCGCAGCCGAACACACCGGCAAGCTCATTCTCGACATACCGCAGACCGGGCACAGCAGCGTGGTGACGCCGCCCGAGTGGGTTCGCGTTTTCCGCCCCGACGGCGCCTACATCATCACCGGCGGTTTGGGCGGCCTCGGATTATTTCTCGCCGAAACGATGGCTGGGGCGGGCGCCGGCCGCATCGTGCTCAACTCCCGGTCGGCGCCCAACCAAAAAGTGCTGGAGACAATCGAACTCATCAGATCCACCGGGTCCGACATCGCGGTGGAGTGTGGCGACATCGCGCTCGCGGACACCGCGGCGAGGCTGGTCGCCGCCGCAACCGCCACCGGGCTTCCGTTGCGCGGCGTGCTGCACGCGGCCGCCGTGGTCGAGGACGCCACCCTGGCCAACATCACCGAGGAGTTGATCGAGCGCGACTGGGCGCCGAAGGTGCATGGCGCGTGGAATCTGCACCAGGCCGCCGCATCCGCGCCGCTGGACTGGTTCTGTTCGTTCTCCTCGGCCGCGGCCCTGCTGGGTTCGCCGGGCCAGGGCGCCTATGCCGCGGCCAACAGCTGGCTGGACTCCTTCGCTCGCTGGCGGCGGACGCAGGGCCTCCCCGCCACCGTGATCGCATGGGGTGCGTGGGCCGAAATCGGCCGCGGCGCAGGCCTGGCCGAAAGCGGCGACACCACGATGATCACTCCCGACGAGGGCGCCTACGCGTTCGAAGCACTGCTGCGGCACACCCGCGTATACAGCGGTTATGCCCCGCTCGTCGGATCACCCTGGTTAACCGCCCTGGCGCAACGTAGCCGCTTCGCAGACGCGTTCGGATCGACCGAGCGCGCCGATCACAGCAAGTTCCGCGCTGAACTGTCCGAGCTTCCGCTCGATGAATGGCCGACCCACCTTAGGCGCATGATCTCCGAGCACGTCAGCCTGATTCTGCGTCGCACGGTCGACCCGGACCGTCCGCTGTCCCATTACGGCCTCGATTCACTGGGCAACCTGGAACTGCGTACCCGCATCGAAACCGAAACCGGGATACGCATCCACTCGACCGACATCACCACGGTGCGCGGTTTAGCGGAGCGCATGTGCGAAACGCTGGCGGCCACCGAAAACGCCACGGCGACAATGTAAGGGTCAACCGCTGAGATGAAATACCCTTGACGTCAGCGCTGACCCTTAAGGAGCGATGTTGGTTGTCTTGGGCCATCTGGGTCTGGAGACCGTCGGCAACTGGGTTCCGGCCCCTGGGTGCGTCTGGCTATGGCAGCCCTCGCCAAGCTCGCTCGAGAAGGCACGGCAAGCGCCGAAAAGTGCCGTGCCACCGAGCTATATCCAAGCCAGGCACCTGCGTAGTTATCGCGATCAAGCGGCGCAGGGCCGGGACCTGTCGCGGCTCGTGGTCGCCGCCTTGGACATTCGCGGTCAGTGCGACATCCGCGCCATGACGTACGTCATCAATTCGCACCTGCGCCGGCATGACACGTATCGCAGTTGGTTCGAATTCACCGACGCCGGCCACATCGTCCGGCACACGATCAGCGATGCCGCTGATATCGAGTTGATCCCGATCGAGCATGGCGACATGGCGCCGAAACAATGGCAGGACTACATACTGGCCACGCCGGGTCCGTCGGAGTGGGATTGCTTCAGGTTCGCCATTATTCAGCGTGACGACCACTTCACACTGTGTATCAGTGTTGATCATCTCCACGTCGATGCGATGTTCATCAGCGCCGTGTTCTTCGAGATCCAATCGATGTACGACGCCCTGATGGATGGTCACGGCCCCATCGCCCTGCCCAGCGCCGGCAGTTATGACGAGTACTGCCTGCGCGAGCGCGCATACACCTCGGCGTTGACGTTGGAGTCCCCGGAGATACGGCAGTGGATTGAATTCTTCGAACGCAACGGGCGCGCCCTTCCTGCCTTCCCGTTACCGATGGGTGACACATCGCTGGTGGCCACTGGTGAGTTGCTGTCGCTCCAGCTCATGGACGCGCGCCAAACCGCCCGATTCGAAGCCGCCTGCATGAGCGCCGGCGCCCGGTTCAGCGGTGGTGTGTTTGCGTGCGCTGCGCTGGCCGAATACGAACTCACCGGCTCGGAAACCTATTACGCGGTCACTCCCACCAGCACCCGCAGCACTCCGGCGGAATTCATGACCACCGGTTGGTTCATCGGCCACATCCCGTTCGCCGTCGGAATCGGGCCCTCCTTCGCTGAGACGGCCCGTAACGCTCAAATGTCCTTCGATGAGAGCGCCCATCTGGCCAACGTGCCTTTCGAGCGGGTGCTGGAACTGGCGCCCTGGCTGAACAAGACGCCGCCTGGAGGCGGCTTTCCCATGCTGTCATTCCTCGACGCGGGCGTGCCGCCGCTTTCTGCCGTCATCGCCATGCAGCTGGACCGCATGAACGCCAAGGTCTTCAGCGACGGCAGGATCGCCGCCCGGGTATGCATGTGGGTCAACAAGTTTCAGAACGAAACCACCGTCACCGCGTCCTTCCCGAATAATCCGATCGCCCATGAATCGGTGGCGCGGTACCTGCAAGAAATGAAATCGGTCTACGTTCGCGTCGCCGAGGGTCTCATCGACCGGCCGAGTGAAATCGCCGTCGGCCGCAACGGCGCTCAGCTTCAATGGCAAAGGCTCTAAGCGACTCTGATCACGCTGCATTTGCAACTCGGCCGACGAATTTCTCGAATTCATGCATGCACGGACAGCGAAAGGCGTAGCCTGCACGGCGATCCGCAGTTGGGCAAGCCGCGTACCGTTGGTGAGCCCCACAATTCAGCTACCCGTATTTCCCAGTTGAGGAATTCTACTGCGGCGGCGGCCGATAGCTAGTGACGTTCGCGCAACCGGGCCGCAACCAACCCCCACCCTCAGACCCGCGACGGCAAACCCAGGAAGATCAATCTCGGGCCCAGCGGCTCCCAGCACCCTCGGGGGCTCGCCGGATGCGGCGTGGCGTGCGCGATGACATGGCAAGACGCTATTGACCGACGGATCAATCATGGCCGTCACAGGGACGTAACTTGCGCGAGCGTCAGCAACTTTTTTTGTACGTCCGCACGATTTTTCCACGCGCGCAAGGCCAAGCCGCTACGCTCTGATCACGCCACGTACTTAAGGTTGGCTTCGATGGGGGTCAGTGAGTTCTGCGCGCTGGTTGCTGCAGTTTGTTCCCGGCACGTACCGAGTTTCGACGATGTTCCTCGAAGCGCCCATAAGACCGCGAAGCCAGTGATAAGAACTTGGAAGCATACGTATGGAGAGAAGAAGAACCGTGGATAAGACGCGCGTAACGCCGGTTGCCGTCATCGGTATGGCGTGCCGGCTACCGGGGGGCATCGACTCCCCTGACCGCTTCTGGGAGGCGTTGCTGCGTGGCGACGACCTGGTCACCGAGATCCCCCCTGACCGCTGGGACATCGACGAGTACTACGACCCCGAGCCCGCCGTGCCCGGACGGACGGACTGCAAATGGGGCGCGTTCCTGGATAACGTCGGCAACTTCGATGCTGAGTTCTTCGGGATCGGCGAGAAGGAAGCGACCGCGATCGATCCGCAGCACCGCTTATTGCTGGAAACCTCCTGGGAGGCCATGGAGCACAGCGGTCTGACACCGGACTTGATGGCCCCGCGGACCGGGGTTTTCGTGGGGTTGGTTCATACCGACTACCTATTGGTGCACGCCGACAGCCATAGTTTCGAGGGACCGTACGGGAATACCGGCACCAATGCCTGCTTCGCGTCCGGGCGGGTCGCTTACGCCATGGGACTGCACGGTCCCGCGGTCACGTTGGACACCGCATGTTCTTCCGGCTTGTACGCAATCCACCTGGCCTGTCGCAGCCTGAACGACGGCGAAAGTGACATTGCGCTGGCGGGCGGTGTCTACGTAATGCTGGAACCGCGGAGGTTCGCGTCGGGCTCGGCGTTGGGCATGTTGTCTGCGACCGGGCGTTGTCATGCGTTCGACGTCGCGGCGGACGGTTTCGTCTCCGGCGAGGGCTGCGTCATGCTGGCCTTCAAGCGGTTGCCGGATGCGTTGGCCGATGGTGACCGGATTCTGGCCGTGATCCGGGGCACGGCCGCCAACCAGGACGGCCACACCGTCAACATCGCGACGCCCTCGGTGGATGCGCAGGTCGCGGTGTATCGGGCGGCGTTGGCTGCGGCCGGTGTGGACGCCGGCACCGTCGGGATGGTCGAGGCGCACGGCCCCGGCACCCCGGTGGGTGACCCGATCGAATACGCCAGCCTGGCCGAGGTGTACGGCGTCGACGGCCCCTGCGCGCTCGCATCGGTGAAGACCAATTTCGGGCACACGCAGTCGGCCGCCGGAGCGCTGGGGCTGATGAAGGCGGTCCTGGCCCTGCAGCACGCAGTCGTGCCACAGAACCTCCACTTCACTGCGCTGCCCGATCAATTCGCCGAGATCGAGACCAATCTTTTTGTGCCGCAAGAGGTTACCCCGTGGCCCACGACCGACCATCAGGCGCCCCGACGCGCGGCGGTGTCGTCGTACGGCATGACGGGGACCAATGTGCACGCCATCGTGGAGCAAGCCCCGGAGCAAACCCGCGCAGCCGCGCAAACCACCACGGGCGTCGAGGGCGCGCTGCTGTTCGCGCTGTCATCCAGCTCCGAGGACGCTCTGCGCCAGACCGCGGCGCGGCTGGCCGACTGGGTCGACGCCCAGGGCCCGGACCTGTCGGCCTCGGATTTGGCCTACACCCTGGCTCGGCGGCGCGGACACCGGCCGGTGCGCACCGCCGTGCTGGCCAGCAGCACCACCGAACTGACCGCGGCGTTGCGCGAGGTCGCCACCGGGGATACCCCCTACCCGCCCGCGGCCGGCCACGACGACCGCGGACCGGTCTGGGTGTTCTCCGGGCAGGGCTCGCAGTGGGCGGCGATGGGCGCCGAGCTGCTGACCACCGAGCCCGTGTTCGCCGCCACCGTCGCCGAGATTGAGCCGCTGATCGCCGCGGAGTCCGGCTTCTCGGTGACCGAGGCGATGACCGCACCCGAGGTCGTCACCGGCATCGAGCGGGTGCAGCCCACCCTGTTCGCCATGCAGGTGGCGCTGGCGGCCACGATGAAGTCCTACGGCGTGCAGCCGGGTGCGGTGATCGGCCACTCCCTGGGTGAGTCCGCGGCCGCCGTGGTCGCCGGGGCGCTGTCGCTCGCAGACGGGGTGCGCGTGATCTGCCGCCGCTCCACGCTGATGACCCGCATCGCCGGCGCCGGGGCCATGGCATCGGTGGAACTGCCCGCCCAACAAGTGTTTTCGGAGCTGATGGCGCGCGGCGTCGATGACGCCGTGGTCGCGGTGGTGGCCTCCCCACAATCCACCGTGATCGGCGGGGCCACCCAGACGGTGCGCGACCTGGTGGCCGCCTGGGAGGAACGCGACGTGATGGCCCGCGAGGTGGCCGTCGACGTGGCCTCCCACTCCCCCCAAGTCGACCCCATCCTCGACGAGCTCGCCGAGGCGCTCACCGACCTCAGCCCGCTAACCCCGCAAGTCCCCTACTACTCGGCGACCTCGTTCGACCCGCGCGAGGAACCCTACTGCGACGCCTACTACTGGGTGGACAACCTGCGCCACACCGTGCGCTTCGCCGCCGCGGTACAGGCCGCCCTCGAGGACGGCTACCGGGTCTTCACCGAGCTGACCCCCCACCCCCTGCTGACCCACGCGGTCGATCAGACCGCCCGCAGCCTCGACATGCCGGTCGCGGCGCTGGCCGGCATGCGCCGCGAACAACCACTACCCCACGGGCTGCGCGGACTGCTCGGCAACCTCTACGCCGCCGGCGCCGCGCTGGACTTCTCCGTGCTCTACCCCACCGGCCGGCTGATCGACGCACCGCTGCCCGCATGGAGCCACCGACGCCTGCTCATCGACGACACGACCGATCGCGTCGCCCATGCCAATACCGTCGCCGTGCACCCGTTGTTGGGCTCCCACGTGCGGCTACCCGAGGAGCCGGAGCGCCACGTGTGGCAGGGCGAGGTCGGCACCAAGGCACTGCCCTGGCTGGCCGATCACCAAATCCACGGTGCGGCCACCCTTCCGGGGGCTGCCTACTGCGAGATGGCGTTGGCCGCGGCGCGCACCGTGCTCGGCGAGGCGTCCGAAGTCCGCGATGTCCGGTTCGAGCAGATGCTGCTGCTTGATGACGAGACCCCCATCGCCGTCACCGCAACGGTCGAGGCGCCCGGCGTCGTCCCGTTCACGGTGGAAACGACCCAAGACGGCGAACGCGCGCGCAAGGCCTCCGCGGTGCTGCACGCCGCCGAGGACGACGACCGACCACCCACGAAGGACATAGCCGCCCTGCTGGCCGGCCATCCGAACCCGACGGAAGGCGAAGATCTTCGGCAAGAGTTCGACATGCGCGGCATCCAGTTCGGTCCGACCTTCACCGGCCTGGCGACCGCCCACACTGCCCAGGAGACTGGCGGCACCACCGTCCTGGCCGAGGTCAGCATGCCCGGCTCGATCCGCTCCCAACAAGGCGCCTACGGCGTACATCCCGCACTGCTGGATGCATGCTTCCAGTCGGTGGCGGCCCATCCCAGTATGCGCAATGCCGGTAACGGCGGCCTGCTGTTGCCCCTGGGCGTTCGCCGGTTACGTGCCTACGGCCCGGCGCGCCACGCCCGCTACTGCCATACGACGGTGACCGCGTGCGGCTTGGGCGCGGAGGCCGACCTCGACGTGCTGGACGAACACGGCACCGTCCTGTTGGCCGTGCGCGGCTTGCAAATGGGCACCGGCGTCTCGCAAAGCAGTGAGCGTGATCGTGTCTTGAATGAGCGCCTGCTGACCATCGAATGGCAGCAGCGCGAGCTACCCGAACAAAGCCACGCCGAGCCCGGCACCTGGCTGCTGATCAGCACCTCTGACGCCGCGGACCTGATGGCCACCGAGTTGACCGACGCACTGAAGCTGCACGACGCGCAGTGCACGACCATGTCCTGGCCGCAGCATGGCGACCATGTCGCCCAGGCCCAGCGCCTGCGCGCGCGGTTAGAAGCCGGCAGGTTCACCGGTGTGGCGGTGGTCACCGCGCCGCAGAATGGCAACCCCGACGAGGAATCCCCCGTCCGTGCTGGTGCGTACGTCAAGCATGTGGTGCGCATCGCCCGCGAGTTCGCCGAAATCGTGGGCCAGGCACCGCGGCTGTATGTCGTGACCAGAAACGCCCAGACCGTGCTGGCCGACGACCGCGTCAATCTCGAGCAGGGCGGACTGCGGGGGCTGCTGCGGGTGATCAGCGCCGAGCACCCACATTTGAAGGTCAGCTACATCGACGTCGACGAGCACACCGGCGCCGAGCAGGTGGCGCGGCAACTAGTGTTGGCTGCCGAGGAAGATGAGACCGCCTGGCGCAGCGACGAGTGGTACACGGCGCGGTTGTGCCCGGCTTCGCTGCGCCCCGAGGAGCGCCAAACCACCGTCGTTGACCACGAGCGGCACGGCATGCGACTGCAGATCCGGACCCCCGGCGACCTGCAAACCTTGGAGTTCGCGGCGTTCGACCGGGTCCCGCCGGGCCTCGGAGAGATCGAGGTCGCGGTCAGCGCGTCCAGCATCAACTTCGCCGATGTGTTGGTCACTTTCGGCCGCTACCAGACCCTCGACGGGCGCCAACCGCAGCTGGGCACCGATTTCGCGGGCGTGGTGACCGCGGTCGGGCCCGATGTGACCAACCACAAGGTCGGTGACCGTGTCGGCGGCATGTCCCCCAACGGCTGCTGGTCCACGTTCGTCACCTGTGACGCCCGCCTGGCCGCCACCCTGCCAGAAGGGCTGACCGACGCTCAGGCAGCGGCGGTAACCACGGCGAGCGCCACCGCATGGTACGGACTGCAGGACCTGGCGCGAATCAACGCCGGCGACAAGGTGTTGATCCACTCCGCCACCGGCGGGGTGGGCCAGGCGGCGATCGCGATAGCGCGCGCCGCCGGGGCCGAGATCTTCGCCACCGCGGGCAGCGAGAAGCGTCGGCAAATGTTGCGCGACATAGGAATCGAGCACGTCTACGACTCACGCAGCGTCGAGTTCGCCGAGCAGATCCGCCGAGACACCGACGGCTACGGCGTCGACATCGTGCTCAACTCCGTCTCCGGCGCCGCGCAACTGGCGGGGCTCAAGCTGCTGGCCCTCGGTGGACGCTTCGTCGAAATCGGCAAGCGCGACATCTACGGCGACACCAAGCTCGGGCTCTTGCCGTTCCGGCAGAATCTCGCGTTCTTCGGTGTCGACCTGGGGTTGATGTCAATCAGTCACCCCGCTGCGGTGCGCGAGTTATTGGCCACGGTGTACCGCTTGACGGCCGAGGGTGTGCTGCCGAAGCCCGAGAGTACCCATTACCCGCTGACCGAGGCGGCCACCGCAATCCGGGTGATGGGTGCGGCCGAACATACCGGCAAGCTCATCCTCGACGTCCCGCATGTCGGCCGCAGCAACGTCGTGCTACCTCCCGAGCAGGTCCGGGTCTGCCGCGGCGACGGTTCCTACCTCATCACCGGTGGCCTGGGCGGGCTGGGTTTGTTCCTGGCCGAGAAGATGGCGAGCGCCGGCGCCGGGCGCATCGTGCTCAGCTCGCGCTCCCAACCCAGTCAAAAGACATTGGAGACCATCGAACTAGTCCGGGCGATCGGGTCTGACGTGGTGGTCGAGTGTGGCGATATCGCCCAGGCCGGCACGGCTGAGCGGTTGGTGGCCACGGCGACGGCCACCGGGCTGCCGTTGCGTGGCGTGCTGCATGCGGCCGCCGTGGTCGAGGATGCCACGTTGGTCAACATCACCGCGGAGCTTATCGAGCGTGACTGGGCGCCCAAGGTATACGGCGCCTGGCATCTGCACGAGGCCACCGCGGGCCAGCCGTTGGACTGGTTCTGCTCGTTCTCCTCGGCGGCGGCCCTGGTGGGCTCACCGGGTCAGGGCGCCTATGCGGCGGCCAACAGCTGGCTGGACGCCTTCACCCACTGGCGCCGGGCCCAGGGCCTTCCGGCCACCTCGATCGCCTGGGGCGCCTGGGGTGAGATCGGTCGCGCCACGAAGTTTGCCGAAGAAGCCGGCGCTGCCATCGCCCCCGACGACGGCGCCTACGCCTTCGAAGCGCTGCTACGGCACGACCGCGCCTACACCGGCTATGCCCCGATGATCGGATCACCATGGCTGAAGGCCTTTTCGCAGCGCAGTCCGTTCGCGGAAATGTTCCAGTCCATGGGGCAAAACCGTTCGGGCACGAGCAAGTTCCTCGCCGAGCTCGACGAGCTGGCACAGGACGAGTGGCCCGCCCGGCTCCGGCGGCTGATCTCCGAGCAAATCGGGCTAATCCTGCGCCGCACCGTCGACGCCGACCGTCAGCTCACCGAGTACGGCCTTGACTCACTGGGCAGCCAGGAACTGCGCATCCGCATCGAAGCCGAGACAAAGATACGCATTACCACATCCGACATCTCCACCGTCCGGGGTTTGGCGGACCTGCTTTACGACAAATTGACATCAAAACGCGACATTGCAGCACCCTCATGAGGTAGGAATGGACCTAAGCGCCAGCTGCGCTGCAGGGGCCAGGAATGAGGAGGGACCGTGATCATAGGTGGGGGCTCAGCCGATGTCACTCTGAGTGTGGGAATAGTCCATGACTGGGAGCCTGGAGCAGGTTCGGTCGCGGTGTGGCAGCCAACACCTGCCTCGATTGCGAAAGCTCGGCAAGCGCCGGCAGTTACGGCGCCGCCCAGCTTCGCGCAAACCAGCCATTTGCGTGGCTATGTCGAATTCGAGGAGCGCGGGCTCGATTATTCACGGCTGGTCATGGGCTCCTGGGACATGTCTGGTAGGTGCGATATCCGGACCATGACTCATGTCATCAACTCGCACCTTCGCCGCCACGATACCTACCGCACTTGGTTCGAGTACAAGGACGCCAATAATATTATTCGGCATAAGATCCAAAACCCCCGCGACATCCAGTTGGCTCCGGTTCACCTTGGTCAGTTGACGCAGCCTGAATGGCGAGACTTCGTGCTGTCCACGCCGGATCCGCTGCAGTGGGACTGCTTCAGATTCGGCTTGATTCAGTACGAGAATCACTGCACGTTCTTTGCGATTGTCGATCACCTCCACTGCGACCCAGCGTTGATCACCGGGCTGTACGTGGAGGTTCTGACGAACTACCAGTCGCTGGTAGCGGGCAAACCGCCCGTTGCGTTGCCGGCCACGGCCAGTCATGAGGAATTCTGCATACAGGAGAAGGCCTACGCGGACACTATGACCTTGGATTCCCCCGAGATCCGCAAATGGATCGAGTTCGCCGAGAGCAACGGCGGAGGCATGCCCGACTTCCCATTGCCCCTCGGTGACCAGTCAGTTCACTGCGGCGGCGACATCATCGTCGAGCGGCTGCTGAATCCAGAGCAAACAGCGAAATTCGAAGCCAACTGCATCGCAGCGGGCGCCCGATTCAGCGGCGGTTTGTTTACCTGCGCGGCGTTGGCGCACTACGAATTGACCGGTCAGACAACCTACTATGGGCTTACTCCCTTCGATAAGCGGAGTTCTCCCGCCGAATACATGACAATGGGCTGGTTCACTGGCATCGTCCCGTTCACCGTGCCGATTGACCCGGACTCATTCGACGAGACCGCCCGTGCGGCTCAGGCGTCATTCGACGACAACCTAGACCTCGCGAAGGTGCCTTACCATCGCGTACTGGAATTGGCGCCCTGGCTGAAACCACATGGCCCACAATTCACCATGATGAACTACATGGACGCTGGCCTTCCTCCCCTTTCCGCGATCGTCGCCACCGCATTGGCGGGGCGGAATGCAACCGCCTACGATGACGGCAAAAATCCGGCTTACCTGTATTTTTCGGTGATCCGACTCTTCGACGAGATATCCATTATGGCGAATTTCCCGAACAACCCGATTGCCCGCGAGT
The DNA here is from genome assembly GCF_010731535.1 of Mycobacterium lacus. Taxonomy (NCBI): domain Bacteria; kingdom Bacillati; phylum Actinomycetota; class Actinomycetes; order Mycobacteriales; family Mycobacteriaceae; genus Mycobacterium; species Mycobacterium lacus. The sequence continues at coordinate 1,469,920 of NZ_AP022581.1, read as the reverse complement.
CCGTGTGCCGTTACGTGGACGTTCTCAAGTCCGTGTATGAACGGGTTGCCGAAGGCCGCCACACTGCCGCGGCAGTTCAAGTAGCGCGATAGGAATCGACGCAGTCTAGTCCCAGCCGTAACGACGGAATGGCAGCGGTAACGCGAGATTAGGCGCTGCGTTGACCTCACCCTGCGCCCCAGCGCAAAGGCGGGTTTGCCTCTCAAATTGTGATAGAAGTCACGGCAATCTTGATACCGACGCCGCCACCATTGGTATCGACGCAGGACCGGAGGGGACGAAGTATATAGCGTCGGCGTGCCCCATGTGAGTGTATTCGTCAAATTCGACCGGTTTCGCACACTTCCGGGGCTCCTTGGCGGCGAGGCCCGGGGCGAACAGGTATCGATCGCCCGCGTGTGAGTCGCCCCGGTAGCCGCGCTCAGCAAAGCTGGTAAGTACTGCCCTCAGCCAACACCCACCAACCGCGCATCACGTCATCGAGTCAGCGCCTGCCAATCTTCCGCCGCCGCAGGTTGACCTGCAGGTTTGCCAGCGACCCTTGGTGAGTTCGCTGGAACTTGCGCGCAAGCTAAGGGCGGCCGGGCTGCCCGTAGTTCTTCCATGGAGAACATCGGAGAGGTAGCGGCGGGTGACCTGCCATTCGTCGTGGGCTTCGATGACCACCGCGGTGGCCAACCGCAAGAACGCCGCCGGTTGGGAAAAATCTCCACGACATCGGCCCGGCGTTTGATCTCCTTGTTCAAGCGTTCGATCGGATTGTTTGACCAGATCTTTTGCCAATGAGCCTTCGGGAACGCAGTGAATGCCAGCACGTCGGTCTTGGCCTCACCCATCATCGCGGCCACCTTCGGGAAGCTGGCCGCCAGAGTGTCAGCCACCCGGTCCCACTGGTCAGCGACATCGGCGGGGTCGGTGTGGGCGAAGATCGTCTTGACCGCCGCGGTGACCGCCGGGGCATGCTTGGCCGCCACCGCGGTGTGCAGGTTATCCGTTAACCGGCCCTCGTCGGGGCGACACGCTCGGTGCATGTGAGGTCCCACCAGTGAGGCGTTTGGGCGTTGACACTGGAGGTCGGTGGCTTTCCGCGTGGGAGGTGCCGATGGGGCTTCGGGTAGCCGGTGACGGAGACGTTTTCTTGCTTGCCGCGGATGCCGCCGCCGGGCAGAGCGACGACGTCGCAATGGTGAATCGGTTTCTGGCGCACCTGAAGGGTAGGAACTTCGCCCGCGCGACGCGGCGCGCATATGCGTACGACGTGTTGAATTTCCTGCGGTTCCTCGCCGGGCACGGCATTGGTCTGGCCGAGGTGCGGCCGCCCGACTTATTCGACTATCTGGACTGGCAGACCCAGCCCAAGCGCACCGCGGGTTCGACAGTGGTCCGGTTATGCGAGCGGCGGGCGCTGCCCCAGCGACGCAGAATCGGCGCATTGCCGCGGTGAGAGCACTGTTCGAGTTCGCGGAGATCACCGGCATGGTGACGACCAGCCCGGTGCCGGCTCCGCGGCGCACCAGTGGGCTTCGGGCACGTCGGGGCCCGCTGGGGCATATCCCGGCTCGTCACCGCAGACCGGGCGGTCGGCTGGTGCGGCAGCAACAGCTACTGCCGGAAAGCCTTGAACTGGCCGAGGTTGAGGCGTTCCTGGCCGATCTGGGCACCCATCGCGACCGTGCCATGGTGCTGCTGATGCTGCTTGGCGGACTGCGCGCCGCTGAGCGGCCAGCGGATTGCGCGACCGAGCAATGCTTCGTTGTGCTGCGTGGGCCGACCGTGGGACAGCCGTTGACCGAGGCGGGGATGCGTCGGATCTTCCGCACCCACCGGGCTCGTTCGGGCGCGGCGCGGGTGCGGCCACACCGGCTGCGTCACACCTACGGAACCCAGTTGGCCGCAGCCGGGATCGATCTGCTGGTGCTGCGGAACTTAATGGGGCACGCCAGCCCCGAGACGACGGGCAAGTACGTGCATCTGTCAGCCGAGACCCTCGCCGCCGAGTACACCGCCGCACGTAAGGAATCGCCATGGTGAGCGTCGCGGCCGCCAACCCGGCCACCGCACCGCTTCGGACGAGCGCGCAGCTGCTCGCGGCCTACGACGACCACGTCGACGCGCTGACAGTAGCCAAGGGTGTGCAGTTCGAACGGCGCCGCGCCGCCCGCCGGTTCCTGCAGCAGCATCCCGACCCGGCGGTGTGGATGCGCCGCCCCACCCCGGCCCGGTTAACCGACCTGCACCGGCTAAAAGCTTGGCCGTTCCTCTCCTGGTGTTTCGTGCACCGGCACCTGGTTCCTGACGTGGAGCTACTGCTGGCCAAGCCCGGCGGGTGCGGGCTGCCGGTTGAGTGGGCCGCCCACGAGCCCGACAACTTGGCCGCGGTCGCAGAGGCCGCCGCGGTGCTGGGCTGGAGCAGCAACTGGCAGCGGCAGGTCGGGCTGTTGGCTGCCTCGACGATCTGCCTGCACGTGGGAAAGCCCGTGCGGCAGCTGACCGAAGACGACTTCGCTGCCGTGCTCGGACAGCTGGATGGATCAGCCGTGTTGTCGGCCTCGGCGCGTCACCATGCCCGCACCCGGCTGTTCGGCTTGCAGCAGGCCTGCTACCAACTCGGGAGCCTGACCACCCCGCCGCGACAGAGCGGGCCGGTGGCAGTTGGGCCACTTGCGCACGCCGCTGGTGTGCGCCAGCCGCTGATCCGCACGGAGGTGGTCCGCTACGTGCAGACGATCACCACTACGCTGCGCCCCTACACGGTTGCCGGGCGAACCAAGGCGTTGCGGGTGTTCTTCGACCACCTCGCCGACCAGCACCCCGAGGTGACCCGGCTGGAGCAGATCGAACGAACCCGCCACATCGAGCCCTACCTGGCATGGGCCCGGACCCGGCCGTGGCGCGGCAAGAACCGGGAGCGCCGCACCGTCGGCGTGGTCGTGTTCCACCAAGATGTGGTCGACCTGCGCTGCTTCTTCGAAGACATCGCCGGCTGGGGCTGGCCTCGGCGCCGCCGCGGCGGCTGCTGTTCTACGCCGACATCCCACGCACCCCGACGCGCTGCCCCGAGCGCTGACCCCAGACGTCGACCGGGCACTGATGGGTGCCGTCGCCAACCTCGATGACGCATTCGTTCGCACCGGCCTGCTGCTGTTGCGCGCTACCGGTATGCGCGTCGGTGAACTGCTCGACCTGGAACTGGACTGCCTGCTGGACTTCGTTGGGCACGGCACCTGGCTGCGCGTGCCGGTGGGCAAGCTGAACTCCGAACGCATGGTGCCGCTGGACCCCGACACCGTGCAGGTGATCGATGCCTGGATCGCCCAGCGGGGCCGCCAACGTGCGCTGCCCCATCCCCGCGACGGCCGGCTGACCAAGTTCTTGTTCCTCGAACACGGCCGCCGCCCAACGTCATTCCGGCTGCGCAAAGGCCTGCTCGACGCGGCCGCCACTGCCGGGCTGCGCGGCCGCGACGGAAAGCTGCTGCACATCACCCCACACCAGCTGCGGCATACCTTCGGCACCAGCCTGATTAACGGCGGTATCGGGCTGCCCGCGCTGATGGCCCTCATGGGCCACGTCACCCCGGAGATGACACTGCGTTACGCCAAGCTCGCCACGCCCACCATCCGCAGCGCCTACCAAGCGGCGATGGACAAAGTCCGCGCCGGTCAACTGCTCCCCCTGACCGTCGTCAACGCCGCGCCGCCGGTGCCCGACAAAGTCGCCTGGCTGCATTCGGAAATGCTCAAAACTCGTCTCGCGCACGGCTTCTGCGCCCGCCCCAAAGCCGCTGGGCCGTGCCCCTACGCCAACATCTGCGAGCAGTGCGACTTCTTCGTCCCCGACCCAGCGGCCACCACCACGATCAGCGCCCAACTCGACGACATCCGCGCTTTACAGGCCGATGCCCAAGCCCGCGGCTGGGACGACGAAGCTGCCCGCCACCAGCGCGTCGCAGCGAACCTCGATCAGCACCTCCAACGACTACGCCGCAACCCCTCCACCACCCCGCCCTCTTGACCCTGACCACGAAGGCCGGTTAATGCGCATGAAGTGCACCCGGCACCGCTGCCATGATGAACCCGTGAACTGTTGTGCCACAGCGGCTTTGAGACCGGCATGCGCATCAGAGATGACCAGATGCACCCCGCGGAGTCCACGCGCTTTGAGCGATACCAGGAACTCACGCCAGAACTCGTAAGACTCGCTGTCCCCGACAGCGGCGCCCAACAATTCGCGGGTCCCGTCGATCGAGACACCGGTGGCCACCACCAGCGCCTGAGAAACCACGTGAGCCCCGATACGGACCTTGCAGAACGTCGCATCGCAGAACACGTACGGAAACTCGGTGTGGGTCAGACTGCGGGTGCGAAACGCCTCGATCTCCCTGTCCAGGCCGGCACAGATCCGCGAGACCTCCGATTTGGACACTCCGGCCTGCACGCCCATCGCGGCGACCAGGTCATCGACGCTGCGCGTCGACACGCCGTGCACGTAGGCCTCCATGATCACCGCGTGCAGCGCCTTATCGATGCGGCGGCGCCGCTCCAGCAGCGACGGGAAGAATGACCCGGCCCGCAGCTTGGGGATCTGCACCTCGATGTCACCTGCGTTCGTCGACACCGTCTTGGGCCGGTGCCCGTTGCGGTGCACCGCACGGCCCTCGGTGCGCTCGTAGCGCCCGGCACCGATCGTGGCGGTGGCCTCAGCTTCGATGAGCTGCTGCAGCCCGGCACGGATCAACTCAGCGAAAACCGCGCCCGCGTCAGCGGACTTCAGCGCATCGAGTTGGGCAAGCAGGGCAGAATGGTCCTGGGTCATCGCGTTGTGTGTCTTCCTGTGAGTCACTTTGGTCGGTAACTCACTGACCACTACGCGATGGCCCACCTCAACACCGGTAGCGACACACCCAACAACAGGTCCGGCACGGTCGCCCTCGGCTTCCGAAACTCCACCACGCCAGGGGACTTACCCTGTCATCATTAATCATCGAGACAGCGGATCGCCACGTCGGGCTCTGGTACCGGCCGAGTGACGCTGATGTGCTTGCGGCGCAACGCTTTCGCTGCTTCGACGTGGCTTGGGTCGGAGATAGTTTGATGGCGAGCTCAGGCCAGTTCGTGGTCGGCGACCAGCTCGCCGTCACGAGGTCGGCGACGGTCACGTGGCGAACCCTTGTGCCCGGCGTGGATTGCGGCGGTCACCAGACTGATCAGGGTGTGCGACTGGCCGGCGGGACCGCTGATGCCAGATTCGCTTGTGCACGAATCCATTCCAGGCTCACAGGTAGCCGAACAATGTGGGCGTGATGGCGGAGGCCGCTATGTCGAACGACTTAAAGGTTTTTGGTAACAAGGGTTTTGGGAGTTTGGGCTATGGGCGGAATTCAGTAGCGATATCTAAACCGTACTCAGGACCAGTGAAAGCGCTTGCGGCATAGTGTCTTGCGTACGCTGCCTCAATTCCTGATAAAGCAGAACATCCGGTATGTAACCTCGCCGTTTTCTAGACGACGGTAGATCAACGAGTCCTTTCCGCTGGCAAAATCGTTGGCGATGTTTTGTAGGAACGCGATATTCGGCAGACGACTCTTGATCTGGCCCAGAAGCCGATTCTTCTCCAGCCCGCGCATAACCTCCGCATTGATGATCTGTTCCGACAGCAGTCGCATGGGGGCGTTGGCAAGCGTCGCCTTCCACGCGTCGACGCCTTCGGCGTCCCGAATATCGGCGTACAGGAAATGCCCGCCCGGGCGCAGCACGCGGGCCACTTCCTTGAGGAAACCGGCGAAGTCAATGTAGTGGATCGCGGCTTCGATATTGATCACCGCATCGAAGGACTCATCGGGAAACGGCAAGCTCTCGGCGTTGCCCTGCACGAATCGCAGATCGGGCAGGTTGTGCCTCTTTCGGCAAAACTCTATGCCGACAGTGTTCAAATCCAGGCCCGTGTAGGAGGCCGGGTGCAGGGTCCGCATGATGTACGAAGCGCCGCCGCCGTGGCCGCAACTGACCTCGAGCACATCTTTGCCCGTGAGATCCACCTGGGTTGCGGTGCGGTGGTAGAGCTGAATCGGCAGCCGGTCGGGCTCATCGGACGCCGCCAGCGGCAGGGCCATCGGCGGATCCTCCTCATATCCCCAATTGAGGAATAACACGTCATCTCGTGTGAGCAAGCGACTGAGGAACCGGTAGCCGTACTTGAAGCGTAAGTTCAGGAGTTTCAGGAAGGTTGGATTGCGGTTCAGCCGGTAGATGAGCTTCTCGCTGGGCGTACGTAGCACCATCGGGCCAGTATGACACGAACCCGGGGAGGAACATGGCGAATTGGCCACAGGGCCCTCCGCCACGCGGGTGCTGATATTCCGTTGGTGTTAGCCTCGATTTTTCGCGCTGCTTGATGGGTGGGGTGTGAGCGGGGTTCTGGCCGGCTGGTGACGCCGATTCTGGCAGGTGGGTGCGACAGGTCGCCGGCTGTCGTGCCGGTGGGCGGGCTTCCTGGGGGCCGGGGTCTTTCGTCTGGTCGGGTCAGGGAGGTCGGGTGGTTAGGTGAAGGCGGCGCGGATGCGAATCCAGGCGGCGGTGATGGCCTTGGCCCAGCGCCAGGTGGCGTCGATGCGCAGGCGAACCTGGCGGGCGCCGCGGGTGATGCGGGCGGCCACGTGCAGCACCCGGTAGCGGAAGGCGGCGATCTCGCAGCGCGCCAGGTCCGGGTCCTCGGTGAAGCCGATCAGTTTGGTCCAGGCGATCAGATCGGTGGCTGCCAGGACGATTTCAAGCCAGGCGGCATTGGCGTCAAAAGCACTGAACGGTAGATTCCGCAGGCCGGTGGCTTTGGCTTGGCGGATGCGGTCTTCCACCCGGGCGTGTTGGCGGTGGCGCAACTCCAGGCCGGCCAGCTGGCCGGGGATGGCCCCGTCGGCGGTGTCGGTGAGAAACCCGGTGACCCGGTGGCCGTCAGAATCGGTGAACCGCAACTGGGCGCCGGGGTGCGGGCGCTCCTTGCGTAGGACCAACCGCGTGCCGGCCGGCCAAGCCGACAGATCCACCAGATCGGTGGCCTCGGCGACCCAGGCGCCGTCGCGGATGGCGCCGTCGGTGTCGATGGCCGGATACCAGGCATCGGCGTCGTTGAGGATCTCGACAGCGTTTTGCACGCGGGAGTCGATGACCGCGCCCAAGGAGAACCCCACGTGCGCGGTACGGCAGGCCGCGGCGAACCCGTAGGTGGCCCCGGCCGAATCCGAGCGGATCAACACCGCCGGCCCGTCGGGGTTGTCCGGGTCGGGACGGTAGGCCGCCGGTAGCGATTCCAGCGCCTGCTCAAGAACGGTGATGTGGTCGGCGGTGGTGTTCGAGCCGGCGTTGCCTGCGCGCAGCAACCCGGCCAAGGCCTCCCCGGCGGCGATGTCGGGACGGTCCAAAAACACCAGCAGCGGGTGGAATCCGAAGGTTTTCTTCCAGGTCGCTGCCGCGTTTTCCTTGTTGTCGGAATGATCAACGCAGATGGTGGCATCGACATCCAGGTGCAGCCACCCACCGTGCTCGGGGCCCCGGCCGCCCACGCCTGGGCGCGGGCATGCGCGCGGGCCGCCCGAATCCCCGGCAGATGCGCGGCGTCGATGCGCTCATCAACCAACCGCCACAGCGTGCTCGTCGAGGCCACCGGCCCGAACGCCTGCTGGCGGTCACCCCACAATGCGCCGACCGAATCGATGCAGTCCGCGCCGTCGGCCACCGCCGCGGCCAGATCAGCGAACACCACCCCGGGTGCATGCATCCACGGCCCCCGGTAGGTATCGGCCAACACGGCTGTGACCTGCGACGACAGCCCGGTCAGATCGGCGACCTCCCGCAGCATGCCCACCCCGGCATGCGACACGACACCGGCACCGTCGGCTGATACTTTCACCCGCGGACCCGCTGCGCTACCGTTCACTTAGAAAGTGCCTCCCCGCTGGATACTGACGACTTGAAGAAACCTCATTATCCATTGCAGGACAGGCACTTTCGCTAACTCAACACCGTGTCACGCACAGTTTCGCGAAAAATCCGGGTTAGTCGATCGGGGCGGACAGCTTCACGGCCAATTCGGCCTTCCATCCCACATGCGACTTCGAGTCAAACCTGCCGCCTTGTGTGGGCGCAGGTCCAACCTGTCCTGGCGTCGGTCATGCCCTTGGCGCCTCCGTGGCCGGAATGCGTTGCCACACTCGGCCTTCAGACGTCCAGGGGACTCAAGCCCTAACACGAGCACGACCAACCCGCCGCCTGCCCGCTGAAGATTGAAGAGCCGATGCAACCTGTCACTGGGCGAGCTTACGAATCACTCCGCGCCCGGATGGCTCTTGACCGCGCCCATCAGGCAAGCTCTTCCCGGCGCCAAGAGCCTGGCGCGAAGCCGAGCCACGCGAAAAACGGCGTTATCAGTCGATCTCAGCATTGAGATCGAATTCGGCGAGGGCACGCGATACGGCCTCGCTCAGCTCATCTTTAGTATTGTTTGACCGCTCGAGAAGATATGCGGAGACACTGAGATACATCTTCCCGCGGCCCCGCCCGGAAAACACCAACAGTCGTCCACCCATGCACTCGAGTGTGTTTCTTGTAATGCCGGGCTCGAGTCCTCTTATGTACACGTAGTCGGCATCGGTGCCATCGGGCCGGTTCATCGCCGCGGGCACGTCACCGACATTGGAGCAAGTCACGCTGGCACCGCCCCCCGCCACCCCTGCCAGTCTCCTGGCCATCCACTTCGGTGTCATCGCTGCCAGTGGGAGCGGCGCCAAATACTCGTCGTCGGGGTTCTCGATCGCTTCGAGGATCGCTTGCGTGATCTTGACGTGCATTTCCCCGAGGTCCTTCGCCGCGAGCGTCGGGTCGACTGTGACGTCGACATTTGTGAGCGCATTGCCACGGGTATCGCCTTCGGTCCGTCGCGATACCACAAATCGTAGAGTGACCTGTCCGTCGTCGTGAACACGCCCCACTCCGACGGCAAGTCTGGACGCAAGTCCTGCCACAAGCGAGTTACTGCTTGCGCCAAGACTTTTCGCACGAGCATCCCATTCCGCGAGGTCGATGTATGCGGTCACGGCAGGCACGTCGACTACCTGATCGTCGCCGGCCGCCGTCGGGGAAGGTGGTGGCGCTTTGATCGTTGATTTGAGAACTCCGCGGTCGCGCCTGGCCCTTCGAGCTGCTGCGGCCAGCGCCCGCCCAACGTCGGGCAGGTCCTTGACGGTTTGCCGGAGGTCCTCACGGACCGCCCGCCAGCGGGTGCGCGATCCCGCAGGCGGATAGCCCAGATCGGGCGTTCTGCCCTCGGCGGCATCGGCGATCGCCTGGCCGAACCCGATCGCGTCGACGATCGTATGCGTAGCCACCAGGCTTACCGCGGTCCCGCCGTCCTCGAGCGGCAGCACCCCGAGATGCCAGCCGGGTCCCCACTCCGGATCTACGGCTAGGCGGGCCCGCTCGTCGGCCCATGCGTTCACCTCGGCGCGCGGCCGCGGCGTCGCGACCATATCGATGTCCGCCGATCCAGGAGACCAGACCCAGCGATCACGGGCGAACGGTAACGGAGAGCGTTCGATCCTGCGCCCCAGGAACCCGCGTCCGAGATTGCGGTGAAACTGTCGTAATCCATCAAGGTTGACGGCACGGTCGTATACCCAGGTGACCTGCATCAGCGCGCCGTGAACCGCTCGCAGCGCGAGAAATCCCGCTTGATCCAGGTAATCGAGCCTATTGTCCAACGGCTCGTCGAGACGCGTGCTGACCTGTGCCGCTGGGACCGTAGGCGCTGCGGCGGTGTCGGCAAGTAGCTCGGCGAGGTGGGCGGCGAGCGTCGCCGGGGTGGGGTGGTCGAGGACGAGGGTTACGGGTAGGGCGAGGCCGGTATGTTGGTCGAGGGCGTTGCGCAGCTCGAGGGCTGTCAGCGAGTCGATACCGAGGTCTTTAAACGCCAGATCTGGATCGAGGGCAGCGGCGTCGGGGTGGGCCAACACATTGGCGGTGACGCTGGCCACCACTGTGGTCAGGGTGTGGAGCTGTTGTTCGGCGGTTTGACCGGCTAACTTTTCCCGAAGCCCCGAGGCGCTCGCGGTCAATGTGCTGCCGCTGCTGCTTTCAGTGCTATTAGCGCCTGACGCCAATTCGGTCAGTAGTGAGTGCGAGCGACGGGCGGTGAACGCCGGCAGGAATCGATCCCATGAAACGTCGGCAATGGTGATCAGTGTGTCGTTTGCCTCGATGGCCTGTTCCAGCGCAGCCAGCGCAATGTCGGGGGGGATCGGGTCGACGCCGAGCCTCTGCAGATAGTCGACGATCTCCTCCCACATGGTGCCGGTCTCGTCGGCCCAAAGGCCAAACGCCGCTGACACCGCCGCGCATCCGTTGCTTCGCAACCGCGTGGCCAGCGCATCGACATGGGCGTTGGCGGCCGCATAGGCTCCTTGCTGCGCACCGCCCCACGTCGCTGCCGCGGAGGAGAACAAAATGAAGGTGTCTGGCGGTTCATCCGCAAGCAGCTCCACCAGGTTATTGGCCCCAACCGCCTTGGCGGCATAACTGGTCGAGACTTCTTCAGCAGTTGTGTCGGTTAGGGTGTTCCATCCGATGGCTGCTGCGGCATGCACAACGGTCCTAATAGGTCCGTATGCACTGCGAATGTCGGCCAGTACGGCCGCCAACGCTGACCTATCGCTCACATCGACGGATACCGATGTCGTGACCACCCCACTCGCCTGGAGTTCCCTTTCAAGTTCGGCTAACTCGGGGTTCTCAGCGGCTTTGCGGCTTAGCAGGACAAGGGGGTTTGCACCCCGTTCTGCCAGCCAGCCAATGACGTGTCTACCCACACGCCCTGCGGCGCCAGTGACCACAGCCGCTCCAGATGGTTTCCAGCTGCCCACACGCTCTACACGCTCTAACGGCAACGGCGCCTCGACCAAGCGACGCGCATGCACACCGTGTCGGCGTATCGCGAGCTGGTCCTCTGATTGTGGGCAGCTCAGTATCCCGTAGAAAAGCTCGATGTCGCGCGCTGACGGACTTTGCGGAAGATCAACCAACCCTCCCCACTGGTCGGGGTGCTCGAGGCATACCGACTGTCCTAGCCCCCACACAGCGGACTGGCTAGGACTCGCAGGACCGTCATCTGTGGATACAACAACCGCACCTTGGGTGATGACCCACAACGGTATTCCGAGACCGGAATCGCAATGAGCTTGCGCGAGAAGAAGTGTCGAGAGCAAACCGACCGATATCCCAGAATAATCTCGATGCGCCCGCTCATCTGTTGCCATGAAGGAAACAACGCCGTCAAAATGAGCCCGCGTTGCAGCATTCGTTAACGACGCGGACAAAGCGCTTCTCTCGAGTTCACTTGGCTCGATCGTGAGCACATCGACCGCCTCGGCATACCTTGCAGCCAAGCCGGTGATCCACACGTCATCGGCTTGTTCGGGGAAGGCCAAAACCAGCCATCTAGAACGTGTGGGAGGGAAGGTTTTCGGGGTAATTGCTCGCCAGTCGACCCGGTAGCGCAACTTGTTCGCCGCTGACCGCACACCTAGTTCACTGCGCCACTGCCGCAAGGCGCGGACAACAGCTGCCAGAGTTGCCCCATTTTGGGCATCGCCTAACCCCAACACCTGCGCGAACGTATCGACAGCGTCATCATCAACGGCTTTCCACAGCGCACCTTCAGCAGGACCGCTGACCCCGGCGTCGCCGGTCGGGGTGGGGGCCAGCCAGTAGGGGCGGTGCTGGAAGGGGTAGGTGGGCAGTGCGACGGTGCGGGCGTGGGGGTACAGGGCCGACCAGGACGGGCTGTGGCCGTGATTGTGCAGCTGGGCCAGCGTGCTGGCCAGGCTGTCGTGGTCGGGCCGCTCGCGGTGCAGCGTGGGGATCACCGCGGACTGGTTGCGCCCCGGGGTCTGGGCCAAGGTGTCAGTGAGCGCGGGCGCCAACACCGGATGCGGGGACAACTCCACAAACGTGCACTCACCGGCGGCCAAAGCTCGACCACGGTGTCATGGAACCGGACCGGCTCACGCAAGTTGCGATACCAGTACTCGGCATCCATGGTGGTGGTGTCGAGGGGCTCAGCCGAAAGCGCTTTCTCCACAGTGGAATACAGCGGGATGCGGGCGGGCATCGGAGTCAGCTCGGCCAGCTCACCCACCAGGCGCTCGCGTACCGGTTCCACCTGTACGGAATGCGAAGCGTAATCCACCGCGATCTGGCGGATGTGGACACCGTCACGCTCACAGGCCGCGCTGAACTCCCCCAGCGCGCCAGGATCACCACTGACGATGGTGTGAGAGGGACCGTTGATCGCCGCAATGCTCAACGCCTGGCCCCACGGCCGCAGCCGCGGGTGCAGCTCCTCAGCCCCCAACAACACCGAGGCCATACCACCGGCACCACCTAGGGCACTGAGCGCTTGACTGCGCCGCGCCACCACCCTGGCGGCCTCAGCCAAGGAAAACACCCCAGCGATATACGCCGCAGCGATCTCCCCCTGAGAATGACCGACCACCGCATCAGGAACAATCCCATAATGGCCCAACACCTCGGCCAACGACACCATCATCGTGAACAACACCGGCTGAACCACATCAACCCGGTCCAGCCCCGCAGCCGCCGGATCCTGACCCAAAACCTCACGCACCGACCAACCCGTAAACGGGCGCAACGCCTCATCACAGGCATCGACCATGCCGGCAAAAACGCGGTGGCGCTCATAAAGCCCACGACCCATGCCCAGGTATTGACCACCCTGCCCAGGCAAGACAAACACCGTCTTACCGCGAAGATGAGCCAAGTAATGATGCTGGACCAGCTGCGGATGGGGCCGCCCGCCGCCCAAGGCATCCAACGCATCCAGCAGGTCTTGGCGCCCACCGGCGGCACCCACCGACGCGGTGATCACCGCCCGATAGGGATGATGAGTGCGAGTAGTCGCCAAGCTATAAGCCACATCGGTCAAATCCAGGCCAGCACGCTCAACCAGATACCGGTGCAACCGCCTCGCCTGAGCACCCAACGCCGCAGGACTACGCGCCGACACCGGCCACATCGCCAACCCAAACTCAACACCCGCATCGGCAGTCTGCTCAGCCGACCCACCCGCCGGCACCGGAGCCTGCCGCAAGATCACATGCGCATTGGTGCCGCTGATCCCAAACGAGGACACCGCCGCGGTGCGCGGATGATCGGTAACCGGCCAAGGCACCGCCTCGGTCAACAACCGCACCGCGCCCGCCGACCAATCGATGTGCGGACTCGGACGATCAACATGCAACGTCGGCGGCAAACTGTCATGGTTGAGCGCCTCAACCATCTTGATCACCCCGGCCACACCGGCAGCGGCCTGGGTGTGACCAATGTTGGATTTGACCGACCCCAACCACAACGGATGCTCACGCCCACGGCCGGCGCCGTACGTAGCGATCAACGCCCCCGCCTCGATCGGATCACCCAAAGTGGTGCCAGTGCCATGAGCCTCCACCACATCAACCTGATCAAACCCAATACCCGCGTTAGCCACCGCCTGAGTAATCACCCGCTGCTGAGCCAGCCCACTAGGAGCGGTCAACCCATTAGAAGCACCATCCTGATTGATCGCCGACCCCACAATCACCGCCAACACCGGATGACCATGACGCTGCGCATCACCAAGACGCTCCAACACCAACACCGCCGCACCCTCACCGAAGCCGGTGCCATCAGCAGCGGCGGCAAACGCCTTACACCGCCCATCAACAGCCAGCCCACGCTGCCGGGCGAACTCAGTGAACACCATCGGCGTGGGCATCACCGTCACCCCACCAGCCAACGCAAGAGCCGACTCACCATGACGCAACGACTGACACGCCAAATGCGTAGCCACCAACGACGACGAACACGCAGTGTCAACCGTAATGGCCGGCCCCTGCAAACCCAGCGCATAAGCCACCCGCCCAGAAGCCACACTGGTCGACACACCCGTCAGGGCATACCCCTCCGCACCATCAGAACCACCCCCCCCATACGCCTGTGCCCACGACCCGACGAACACCCCCGTCTGCGAACCCGCCAACCCGGCCGGATCAATCCGGGCGGTCTCCAACGCCTCCCAACACACCTCCAACAACACACGCTGCTGAGGATCCATGGTTTGAGCCTCACGCCCAGAAATCCCGAAAAACTCCGCATCAAACCCCGCGGGCTCGGCCAAAAACGCCCCCGCGCGGGTATAGGTCTTGCCCACCGCATCCGGATCGGGATCAAACAACTCCGCCAAATTCCAACCACGATCAACCGGAAAATCCCCCACCGCATCGACGCCGCCGACCACCAAATCCCACAACGCCGCCGCCGAATCCACCCCACCAGGAAACCGACACGCCATCCCCACCACCGCAACCGGCTCATCGACACGCGCAAGAAGGGCACGATTCTGTCGCTTCAGCCGCTCGATTTGTATTAATGAATCACGAAGAGCTTCGACTACATCGTCGTTTTCAATAGCCATTCTAGAGATCTATTCCTAATTCCTGAATCTATTGCTAATTGCTCTTATTTTCTCGAGCAACGCTCATAAGTTCGCTCAGGCTCATGCTTGCAATCGCTTCCTCTTTTGGCTCCGGCACCGATGAATTCACATCTTCTGCGATCTCACGAAGCATCGCAAGAACCCCTGCCTCAGCAAGCCGTTTCTCTGGAATTATTGAGATGAGACGCTGAATTTCGCTCTCCGGCAATTTTTGAGTGCCGTTGATACCGGCACTTCCGGATAATTGTTCGCGAAGGTGCCTAGCCAGAGCGGCCGGCGTGGGGTAATCGAAGGCCAGGGTTGCGGGCAGCGTGAGGCCGGTTTGTTGGTTTAGGGTGTTGCGTAATTCTAGGGTGGTCAGTGAGTCGATACCGAGGTCTTTAAAGGGACGGTCGATATCGAGCGCAGCCGGGTCGGGGTGGGCCAATACAGCGGCGGTGGCGCTTGCCACCATGGTGGTCAAGGTGTGGAGTTGCTGTTCGGCGGTTTGACTGGCCAGCCGCGCCGCCAAACCCCCGGGGCTGACGGTGGCGGCTCGGGGGCGGCTGGTGGTCAGGGCGGAAAGGATCGGATCCAAGGCGTTGTTGCGCGCGCGGCGGGTCAACACGGCAGTGTTGACAGGGCTGGCCACCAGGTTGGGCCGCTGACTGGCAAGTGCGGCGTCGAAGAGGGCCAGGCCCTGCTCGGTGGTGATGGGGATGAGGCCGGCGCCGGCAATGCGGGTCAGGTCGGTCGTGCTGAGGTGGGCGGTCATGCCGCTGGGGGTTTGCCAGTAGCCCCAAGCCACGCTGGTGGCGGGGTGTTGGGTGTGATGGCGGCGGCGGGCCAACGCGTCGAGTAATGCGTTGGCGGCAGCGTAGTTGGCCTGCCCGGGGCTGCCCAGTATTCCCGCGGCCGAGGAAAACAGGATGAACGCGGCCAGATCGCGATCGGCGGTGAGCCGATGCAGATGCCAGGCGGCGTCGGCTTTGGCGGCCAGAACGGCATCGAGTTGCTGCGGGCTCAATTCGGCCACCACGGCGTCATCCAGGACACCGGCGGCGTGGATGACCGCGGTCAACGGGTGGTCGGCAGCGATGGTGTCAAGTGCTTCGGCCAGTTCGGCAGGGTCGCTGATATCACAAGCGGTGATAGCGACTTGAGCGCCCAGCCCGGCCAAACGTTGTTGCAGTTCACTGGCCCCCGGACCGTTGAGCCCCCTGCGAGACAGCAGCAGCAGATGCCTGATGCCGTAGCGAGTGACCAGATGTTCGGCGACAAGCGCGCCTATCATCCCGGTGCCGCCGGTGATCAGCACCGTGCCCTCGGGATCCAACACCGCCGGAGGGGTCAGCACGATCTTTCCGGTATGCCGGGCTTGGCTCATGTCGCGGAAGGCTTGAGGCGCGTTCAGCAGGCCGTAGCTGGTGGTGGGCAGCGGCTTGAGGACACCGGCGGCAAACATCGGCAACAGCGCCGCCCATGCTCGTAGCAGGACTTCCGCTGCCACGCCGCCCAGATCGTAGGCCTGATAGTCGACGCCCGGATGGGCTGCGGCAACGTCGTCAGCCAGGCGGATATCGGTCTTGCCAATTTCGACGAAACTGCCCCCGCGGGGCAGCAGTTGCAGCGAAGCGTCCACAAAATCGCCGCGTAGGCTGTTCAGCACGACATCCATGCCCTGCGCACCGGTGACCTCGCTGAAGGTGTCGACGAAATCCAGCGTCCGCGACGAGGCGATGTGCCCGCAATCGACCCCAAGCTCGTTGAGCACCTGATGCTTGTTCGGATGGGCGGTGGCGAACACCTCAGCACCAAGGTGGCGAGCGATCTGGATCGCGGCTTGCCCCACCGCGCCAGCGCCGGCGTGGATGAGCACCCGCTGCCCCGCCGACAACCCAGCGAGTTCTACCAAGGCGATATAGGCGGTCAAAAACGCCGTCGGAACCGAGGCCGCCTGAGCAAACGACCACCCCGGCGGGATGACAACCACCGCGCGGTGGTCAGTGATGGCGGTAGGCGAAAAAGCGTTGGGGAATAGACCCATAACCGCATCACCTGGACGAACGCTGGTGACGTCGGGGGCGGTGTCGACGACAACCCCGGCGGCTTCAGCGCCGAGGCCCTCATCGGCGATGGCCCCTAACGCCACCACCACGTCGTGGAAATTCAGGCCCGCGGCCCGTACCTGGATGCGAACCTGTCCCGAAGCCAGCGCCGTGGGGGGGCTGGCGGGAACCAGCGTCAGATTTGCTAAGTCACCTTTACCGGTAGTGGCCAAGTGCCAGTCGGGGGCATCCGGCAGGCTCAGGCTCGCCATACGAGACAAGCGGGGGGTGTAGACAACACCGTTACGCAGGGCCAGCTGCGGCTCACCGGCCGGTCGTCTCGAGGCGATGGCTAGCAGGTTGTCCTTGCTAGCAGCACTGTCATCGGTATCGAGCACAATGATCCGGTCGGGTTGCTCTTGTTGAGCCGTGTGAATCAACGCCCAGACCGCCGCATGCGCCAGATCGGGGACACCGTCATAGACGCCGACGCTGACCGCCCGAGAGGTGATGATCATCAGCTGGGTGTTGGCGGTCTCGGGCCGGGAGAGCCAGCTCTGCACCTGGGCCAAAACATGGCGGGTCAGCGCGTGCACGCGCCGCAGCGGATCAGTCTCGCCTTCTGGCTGCTCCCCAGGTCGGGGCAGCGGCCAGATCACCAACTCCGGGCATGGGGTCAACGTAGCCAGGTCGGCGTGGATCACCCCGTCGGACAAGCTGGCCGGCAGCCGCTCGGGCGCATCGGCGCACACCGCCCACCCCGGTGGTTGAACTGACGAGGGACCGGGCAGATCGGGCACCGACAGCCAGGTCAGCTCGAACAGGCTGTCCGATGTCGCGGCTGACGGGGCCGGCCCGCCGATGCGGTCAGAGACCGTGCGCAATGTCACCGCACTAATGGTGATCACCGGCGCGCCGGTGGGATCGGTCGCGCGCAACTCAAACGTGTCCTCGCCGGTGCGGGTTAGCTGCACATGCAGCTGGGTGGCCGCAGTCGCATACAACGTCACCCCGGTGAACACGAACGGAAGCCGCAGCGACCCCGAATCTGCCGCACCCATACCGTCCAGCACGGCCGCCAACGGGTGCAGGGCCGCATCCAACAGGGCCGGGTGAATACCGTAGCCCGCGACATCGGTGCCGGCGGGCAATGTCACCTCGGCTTGGACACCCTCAGATCGCGCCGCATCGGTCGCGATACCACGCACGGACCGGAACAGACCGCTGTAGCGGTAACCGCGTTGGGCCAGCCGTTCATAGAAGTCGTCCTGGTCGAAACTCGCCACGCCCGGCGCCGGCGCAAGCGAGACCTCGGCAGCGGGCTGAGCAGCGCTTAACGTCCCACTCGCGTGCAACATCCACGCGCCAGACTGGCCACCGGTGCGCGAGTGCACGTTAAACGGTCGCCGCCCGTGCTCATCGAAGGGCTGCACCACGATCTGCAGATCGGTCGGCGCATCACCCGACAGGACCAGAGGAGCATGCAAGATCAGCTCATCGATCGCAGGGCAGCCGCTCAACTCACCGGCCCGCAGGATCACCTCGATGAACCCTGCCGCCGGGAACAACACGGTGTCCTTGACTTGATGGCCGGCCAGCCAGCTCTCGGCGCTCAGTGATAGCCGCCCGCTGACCATGATCTGGTCTTGGTCGGCCAGCGCGGCGACCGCGCTCAACAAGGGATGCTCCGCGGGGTCCAGTCCGAGCCCGCGGGCGTCGCCGGTCGGGGTGGGGGCCAGCCAGTAGGGGCGGTGCTGGAAGGGGTAGGTGGGCAGTGCGACGGTGCGGGCGTGGGGGTACAGGGCCGACCAGGACGGGCTGTGGCCGTGATTGTGCAGCTGGGCCAGCGTGCTGGCCAGGCTGTCGTGGTCGGGCCGCTCGCGGTGCAGCGTGGGGATCACCGCGGACTGGTTGCGCCCCGGGGTCTGGGCCAAGGTGTCAGTGAGCGCGGGCGCCAACACCGGATGCGGGGACAACTCCACAAACGTGCACTCACCGGCGGCCAAAAGCTCGACCACGGTGTCATGGAACCGGACCGGCTCACGCAAGTTGCGATACCAGTACTCGGCATCCATGGTGGTGGTGTCGAGGGGCTCAGCCGAAAGCGCTTTCTCCACAGTGGAATACAGCGGGATGCGGGCGGGCATCGGAGTCAGCTCGGCCAGCTCACCCACCAGGCGCTCGCGTACCGGTTCCACCTGTACGGAATGCGAAGCGTAATCCACCGCGATCTGGCGGATGTGGACACCGTCACGCTCACAGGCCGCGCTGAACTCCCCCAGCGCGCCAGGATCACCACTGACGATGGTGTGAGAGGGACCGTTGATCGCCGCAATGCTCAACGCCTGGCCCCACGGCCGCAGCCGCGGGTGCAGCTCCTCAGCCCCCAACAACACCGAGGCCATACCACCGGCACCACCTAGGGCACTGAGCGCTTGACTGCGCCGCGCCACCACCCTGGCGGCCTCAGCCAAGGAAAACACCCCAGCGATATACGCCGCAGCGATCTCCCCCTGAGAATGACCGACCACCGCATCAGGAACAATCCCATAATGGCCCAACACCTCGGCCAACGACACCATCATCGTGAACAACACCGGCTGAACCACATCAACCCGGTCCAGCCCCGCAGCCGCCGGATCCTGACCCAAAACCTCACGCACCGACCAACCCGTAAACGGGCGCAACGCCTCATCACAGGCATCGACCATGCCGGCAAAAACGCGGTGGCGCTCATAAAGCCCACGACCCATGCCCAGGTATTGACCACCCTGCCCAGGCAAGACAAACACCGTCTTACCGCGAAGATGAGCCAAGTAATGATGCTGGACCAGCTGCGGATGGGGCCGCCCGCCGCCCAAGGCATCCAACGCATCCAGCAGGTCTTGGCGCCCACCGGCGGCACCCACCGACGCGGTGATCACCGCCCGATAGGGATGATGAGTGCGAGTAGTCGCCAAGCTATAAGCCACATCGGTCAAATCCAGGCCAGCACGCTCAACCAGATACCGGTGCAACCGCCTCGCCTGAGCACCCAACGCCGCAGGACTACGCGCCGACACCGGCCACATCGCCAACCCAAACTCAACACCCGCATCGGCAGTCTGCTCAGCCGACCCACCCGCCGGCACCGGAGCCTGCCGCAAGATCACATGCGCATTGGTGCCGCTGATCCCAAACGAGGACACCGCCGCGGTGCGCGGATGATCGGTAACCGGCCAAGGCACCGCCTCGGTCAACAACCGCACCGCGCCCGCCGACCAATCGATGTGCGGACTCGGACGATCAACATGCAACGTCGGCGGCAAACTGTCATGGTTGAGCGCCTCAACCATCTTGATCACCCCGGCCACACCGGCAGCGGCCTGGGTGTGACCAATGTTGGATTTGACCGACCCCAACCACAACGGATGCTCACGCCCACGGCCGGCGCCGTACGTAGCGATCAACGCCCCGCCTCGATCGGATCACCCAAAGTGGTGCCAGTGCCATGAGCCTCCACCACATCAACCTGATCAAACCCAATACCCGCGTTAGCCACCGCCTGAGTAATCACCCGCTGCTGAGCCAGCCCACTAGGAGCGGTCAACCCATTAGAAGCACCATCCTGATTGATCGCCGACCCCACAATCACCGCCAACACCGGATGACCATGACGCTGCGCATCACCAAGACGCTCCAACACCAACACCGCCGCACCCTCACCCCAGCCGGTGCCATCAGCAGCGGCGGCAAACGCCTTACACCGCCCATCAACAGCCAGCCCACGCTGCCGGGCGAACTCAGTGAACACCATCGGCGTGGGCATCACCGTCACCCCACCAGCCAACGCAAGAGCCGACTCACCATGACGCAACGACTGACACGCCAAATGCGTAGCCACCAACGACGACGAACACGCAGTGTCAACCGTAATGGCCGGCCCCTGCAAACCCAGCGCATAAGCCACCCGCCCAGAAGCCACACTGGTCGACACACCCGTCAGGGCATACCCCTCCGCACCATCAGAACCACCCCCCCCATACGCCTGTGCCCACGACCCGACGAACACCCCCGTCTGCGAACCCGCCAACCCGGCCGGATCAATCCGGGCGGTCTCCAACGCCTCCCAACACACCTCCAACAACACACGCTGCTGAGGATCCATGGCCTGAGCCTCACGCCCAGAAATCCCGAAAAACTCCGCATCAAACCCCGCGGGCTCGGCCAAAAACGCCCCCGCGCGGGTATAGGTCTTGCCCACCGCATCCGGATCGGCATCAAACAACTCCGCCAAATTCCAACCACGATCAACCGGAAAACCCCCCACCGCATCGACGCCGCCGACCACCAAATCCCACAACGCCGCCGCCGAATCCACCCCACCAGGAAACCGACACGCCATCCCCACCACCGCAACCGGCTCATCGGTCTCCCGCCGCAACGCCACCTGCGGGGCCGCCGCAACCGACCCGTCCATCAGCCGGCCCAGGTAAGTGGCCAACGCGGCAGGCGTCGGGTAGTCGAACACCAGCGCCGGGGATAAGACCACTTGGGTGACGTCCTTGAGCCGGTCAATCAGCTCGGTCGCTTTCACCGAGTCGAACCCCAAGTCCTGAAAGGACCAGTCGGGGACGATGTCGTCAGCGCTGGGGCGGCCCAACACCGTTGCCGCCTGCTCGCACACCAGACCTACCAGCAGGTCGTGCTGCTGCCGACGGAGCGTGCGCAGGCGATGGGCCACACCCCGGTCGGCCCCGGCGCCCACGCCGGTGTCATCGACGATGCGCCGCTCTGGCCGGGAGATCGGCGCGTCTAGGCGGGTGAACTCATCGCGCAGATATCGCTGTAGACACTCCCTTCGTCTCACCTTGCCGCTTGTGGTGATGGGGATCGAACCTTGGGCCACCAGAACGACATCCGCCATGCTCAGACCGTGCGATTTCGATACCGCCGCGATGACGTCACGCCTGATGGCGCCCATCCGCTTCATCGCAGCGTCTTCCGATTCATCCACCTGCCTGAGTTCGACGATGGCGACCGGCTTGTCAACGCCGTCATCGTCGGGAACCGCTATCGCAACGCAGCGGCGTCGGCTGATCTGCGAGATCGTCGCCTCGATGTCGTCGGGAGAGTGGTTGCGCCCGTAGACGATCAGCAGATCCTTGAGACGGCCGATGATGAAAAGCTCACCGTCGAAACGAAAGCCTGAGTCCCCGGTCCTCAGCCAAGGCCTCTCTGGTGTGCCCTCCGTGGGGTCGACAATCGTTGCGCCGAAGGTGCGCTTGGTCTCTTCAGGCTTCTGCCAATAGCCGCAAGCAACGTTGGCGCCATGCACCCAGATCTCGCCCACCGTTCCCGCTGGACATTCGATACTCGTGTCGGGATCGACGATGCGCACAAGTTGGGTATCGACCGTGCCGTAACTGACCAGCGGTGTGCCACTGTCACTTTCACAACGCTCCGCTTGGCCCTCAGGCAGTTTGGCGGAGTCGAAGTTGACGACTTTGGGTGGTTCGCCTGCCTTGCGGGTCGCGATGTACACCGTCGCCTCCGCCATCCCATATGAGGGTCTCAGCACCGCGGGGTCGAGGTTGAAGCGGGCGAAGCGGTCCGCGAAGCGCTTGAGCGACGCGGGTTGTACCCGCTCGGCGCCGTTGAGGATGGCGTGCACGCCGGAGAGATCGAGCCCCGCCACGTCCTCATCTGAGGTTTTGCGTGCCGCGATGTCGAAAGCAAAGTTCGGCGCCGCCGAGAGTGCCCGAGTATTGGACCCGAGCATTTGCATCCATCGGGCCGGGCGCTGCAGGAATCCGACCGGGCTGGTGAGCGTGGCGCGCACGCCCGTCAGTATCGGGAAGATAATTCCCAGCATGAAACCCATGTCGTGATAGAACGGCAGCCACGACACCACCGTGGTGTCCGGTGGCGCGACCTTTCGGTATTCCCCGAAATAGTCGGTCATTATCTGGTCGAAGTTGGCGAAAAGACTTTCGTTCGAGACCATCACACCGGCCGGTGTCCGGGTGGAACCCGAGGTGTACTGGAGGTACAAGGTTTCCGGCGCTTCGCGGCCGGCGACGCCTGAGCCCGGCGCCGGGGAAGGTACCCGAGTGTCTAGGTCCAGCAAATCAACTTCGAGGACCGCCGGCCCGCTTTTTCCGGATTGGGGCTGTACATACGGGGTCAGATTGTCAACAACCGACGAAGCCGTAAGAATGACGGCGGGCGATGTATCGGCCAACACCGAAGAGGTGCGCTCGTCGTGTGCGCCCCCATAAGGAACCGAAAGTGGCACGGCGATGAGGCCTGCTTGCAACGCGGCCACAAAGCACACGATGTAGTCCAGTCCCTGCGGCGCCAAGATCACTGCGCGGTCACCGGTGGCCCCGCATCGCATGAGTTGTTGTGCGAGGTTTGACGTTCGCCGATGGAGCTGCGACCACGTCAGGCTTTGCGCAACGCCCGCCCAATCCTCCTGGTAATCGACGAAAGTGAACGCTGTCTCATCCGACAGCAAACCGGCGCGCTGTTGCAGCACAGCCGGAATGGAGAACTCAACCACGACTCGACGATAGAGGACGAACAAACGCCGCGCGGCTAAATCGGCGCAGCGCAGAAGAGTGCTGTTGAGCACAGCCGCGCCGTTCACCGTGCCGTCACCGAGCATCCGCACCTACAGACCGGCGGGTTGTTAGGCAAGAACAATGTCCCCAACTTGGACCAGTGCCGGCAAGCGCTTTCCAGCCGGGTACTCGGCTTTTGCAAGCCCGGCCAGCCGCACCGCCACGGGTTGATCGGCAAACGACTTGGCAGTTCCCCACCAGACGACGTCATCGCTTATTCATCGTCGATGGCCACGATTCGACAGTAGTCATTCGGTGCTTCGTCAACGCCACCTAGCTCCAAACACGTTGGAGTACAAGGGAAAACAAGCAAGATCAGGCGCATGCGCCCTTGCGAAGGTCCACCGGCTCAGCTTCTCCGATCCCGAGGCCAGGCGTCCACCCCGCGAAGCTGGCAAGAGGAAGGCTCCCAAGGAACCAGCGGGCCCCGATGTCGACATGGCGGCCCCACCAAACGTGAGTCTTCGTGCCTCGGCGACGACGCGATCCTGGAGTGCACCGGCAATTTTTTGGTACGTCCGCGCGATTATTCCGCGCGTGTGGGGGCCGACCAGCTACGCTCTGGTCACACCGGGGGAGGCGGCGGTTCCGCGTGGCGTGGCGATGTTTGCTCGGCGTTTCCTGAGCCCGGATCGGAACTCGAGGCGGTTTCCCGGAACCGCTGACACGATTTCGGAGCCACTGATGGGAACGGAAGTACAGGTAGGAGAGGTGAACCAGCGTGGATAGGAAGGGTGTTACTCCCGTCGCCATCATCGGCATGGCGTGCCGGCTGCCGGGGGGCATCGACTCCCCTGATCGGTTGTGGGAGGCATTGCTGCGCGGCGATGATCTAGTCACCGAGATCCCTGCCGACCGCTGGGACGCCGACGAGTACTACGACCCCGAACCGGGCGTACCCGGACGGTCAGTGTGCAGGTGGGGCGCGTTCCTCGATAGCGTGGGCGACTTCGATCCCGAGTTCTTCGGTATCAGCGAGAAAGAAGCGACGGCGATGGATCCGCAGCACCGCTTGCTGCTGGAGACCGCATGGGAGGCCATCGAGCACGGCGGTATGGCGCCGGACAAGATGGGCGAGTTGCAGACCGGTGTGTTCGTGGGCTTGATGCATGACGACTATCAGTTCGTCCATGCCGATGCCCAGACCTTGGCGGGGCCGTACGGATACATGGGCAACAGCTTCGCCATGGGATCCGGGCGCATCGCCTACACCCTTGGACTGCACGGACCCGCGATTACGGTAGATACCGCCTGCTCCTCTGGCCTCACCGCGATCCACCTGGCCTGCCGCAGCCTGAACGACGGCGAAAGCGACGTTGCGCTGGCGGGCGGCGCCTCGGTGATGCTGGAACCCCGCAAAGCGGCATCGGGGTCCGCCCTCGGCATGTTGTCTGCGACCGGGCGTTGTCATGCGTTCGACGTCGCGGCGGACGGTTTCGTCTCCGGCGAGGGCTGCGTCGTGGTGCTGCTCAAGCGGTTGCCGGATGCGTTGGCCGATGGTGACCGGATTCTGGCCGTGATCCGGGGCACGGCCGCCAACCAGGACGGCCACACCGTCAACATCGTGACCCCGTCGCGGCCCGCGCAGGTCGCGGTGTATCGGGCGGCGTTGGCTGCGGCCGGTGTGGACGCCGGCACCGTCGGGATGGTCGAGGCGCACGGCCCCGGCACCCCGGTGGGTGACCCGATCGAATACGCCAGCCTGGCCGAGGTGTACGGCGTCGACGGCCCCTGCGCGCTCGCATCGGTGAAGACCAATTTCGGGCACACGCAGTCGGCCGCCGGAGCGCTGGGGCTGATGAAGGCGGTCCTGGCCCTGCAGCACGCAGTCGTGCCACAGAACCTCCACTTCACTGCGCTGCCCGATCAATTCGCCGAGATCGAGACCAATCTTTTTGTGCCGCAAGAGGTTACCCCGTGGCCCACGACCGACCATCAGGCGCCCCGACGCGCGGCCGTATCGTCCTATGGGTTCTCGGGGACCAATGTGCACGCCATCGTGGAGCAAGCCCCGGAGCAAACCCGCGCAGCCGCGCAAACCACCACGGGCGTCGAGGGCGCGCTGCTGTTCGCGCTGTCATCCAGCTCCGAGAACGCTCTGCGCCAGACCGCGGCGCGGCTGGCCGACTGGGTCGACGCCCAGGGCCCGGACCTGTCGGCCTCGGATTTGGCCTACACCCTGGCTCGGCGGCGCGGACACCGGCCGGTGCGCACCGCCGTGCTGGCCAGCAGCACCACCGAACTGACCGCGGCGTTGCGCGAGGTCGCCACCGGGGATACCCCCTACCCGCCCGCGGCCGGCCACGACGACCGCGGACCGGTCTGGTGTTCTCCGGGCAGGGCTCGCAGTGGGCGGCGATGGGCGCCGAGCTGCTGACCACCGAGCCCGTGTTCGCCGCCACCGTCGCCGAGATTGAGCCGCTGATCGCCGCGGAGTCCGGCTTCTCGGTGACCGAGGCGATGACCGCACCCGAGGTCGTCACCGGCATCGAGCGGGTGCAGCCCACCCTGTTCGCCATGCAGGTGGCGCTGGCGGCCACGATGAAGTCCTACGGCGTGCAGCCGGGTGCGGTGATCGGCCACTCCCTGGGTGAGTCCGCGGCCGCCGTGGTCGCCGGGGCGCTGTCGCTCGCAGACGGGGTGCGCGTGATCTGCCGCCGCTCCACGCTGATGACCCGCATCGCCGGCGCCGGGGCCATGGCATCGGTGGAACTGCCCGCCCAACAAGTGATTACGGATTTGACGGCGCGCGGCGTCGATGACGCCGTGGTCGCGGTGGTGGCCTCCCCACAATCCACCGTGATCGGCGGGGCCACCCAGACGGTGCGCGACCTGGTGGCCGCCTGGGAGGAACGCGACGTGATGGCCCGCGAGGTGGCCGTCGACGTGGCCTCCCACTCCCCCCAAGTCGACCCCATCCTCGACGAGCTCGCCGAGGCGCTCACCGACCTCAGCCCGCTAACCCCGCAAGTCCCCTACTACTCGGCGACCTCGTTCGACCCGCGCGAGGAACCCTACTGCGACGCCTACTACTGGGTGGACAACCTGCGCCACACCGTGCGCTTCGCCGCCGCGGTACAGGCCGCCCTCGAGGACGGCTACCGGGTCTTCACCGAGCTGACCCCCCACCCCCTGCTGACCCACGCGGTCGATCAGACCGCCCGCAGCCTCGACATGCCGGTCGCGGCGCTGGCCGGCATGCGCCGCGAACAACCACTACCCCACGGGCTGCGCGGACTGCTCGGCAACCTCTACGCCGCCGGCGCCGCGCCGGACTTCTCCGTGCTCTACCCCACCGGCCGGCTGATCGACGCACCGCTGCCCGCATGGAGCCACCGACGCCTGCTCTTGAGCTGCGCCGGGCAGGATTCGCGGGCGCACGGGGCGTCCATGGTTCCAGCGCATCCGCTGATGGGGGCGCATGTGCGATTGCAGGAAGAGCCGGAGCGCCACGTGTGGCAAGGTGAGGTCGGCATCGCGACGCAACCCTGGCTGGCCGACCACCAGATACACGACGCGACCGTTCTTCCGGCGGCTGTGCACTGCGAGATGGCGTTGGCCGCGGCGCGCACCGTGCTCGGCGAGGCGTCCGAAGTCCGCGATGTCCGGTTCGAGCAGATGCTGCTGGTTGGTGACGAGACCCCCATCGCCGTCACCGCAACGGTCGAGGTGCCCGGCGTCGTCCCGTTCACGGTGGAAACGACCCAACACGGCGAACGCGCGCGCAAAGCCTCCGCGGTGCTGCACGCCGCCGAGGACGACGACCAGCCCGCTCCGCAGAACGTGGCTGATCTGCTGGCGAGCCATCCGAACCGGGTGGACGGCGCTGACATTCGACAGTGGATGGATGAGCGTGGCCGTCGTCGATTTGGTCCGGCTTTTACGGGCCTAGCCAGCGTGTTCACCGCCGAAGGGACCGGCGACACAATGCTCGCCGAGGTCAGCGTGCCGGGGCCGATCCGCACCCAACAGGGCGCCTACGGCGTGCACCCAAGTCTGCTGGACGCCTGCTTCCAATCGGTGGCGGTTCATCCCGGTATCCGCAACGCCAGCAATGGCGGTCGGCTGATGCCATTAGGTGTCCGACGGCTGCGTGCCTACGGCTCGGCCCGCCACGCCCGCTACTGCCACACGACGGTGACTGCATGCGGCTCAGGCATCGAAGCCGACCTCGACGTATTAGACGAAAACGGCACCGTGCTGCTGGCCGCGCGTGGACTGCAGATCGGCACCGGCACCTCCGATACCAGTGAGCGTGATCGTGTCTTGAACGAGCGCCTGCTGACCATCGAATGGCAGCAGCGCGAGCTACCCGAACAAAGCCACGCCGAACCCGGCACGTGGCTGCTGATCAGCACCTCCGATGCCGCGGACCTGGTGGCCACCGAGTTGACCGACGCACTGAAGCTGCACGACACACAATGCACGACCACGAACTGGCCCCGGCATGCCGACCATGCAGCCCAAGCCGAACGCCTGCTCGCCCAACTCGAGGCGGACGCGTTCACCGGTGTGGTCGTGCTCACCGCACCGCAGAACGGTACCCCCGACGAGCAATCCCCCGTCCGTGCTGGTGAATACGTCAAGCATGTGGTGCGCATCGCCCGCGTGCTCACGGAATCCTTGGGCCAGGCACCGAGGCTGTATGTCGTGACCAGAAACGCCCAGACCGTGCTGGCCGACGACCGCGCCAATCTCGAGCAGGGCGGGTTGCGCGGCTTGCTGCGGGTGATCAGCGCCGAACACCCGCTGATGAAGGTCACCCACATCGACGTCGACGAGCACACCGGCGCCGAGCAGGTGGCGCGCCAACTGCTGCTCGGTAGCGAGGAAGACGAGACCGCCTGGCGCAACGACGAGTGGTACACCGCGCGCATGAGCCTTACTCCGCTGCGCCCCGAGGAGCGCCAGACCACCGTCGTTGACCACGAGCGGCACGGCATGCGCCTCAACATTCGCACCCCCGGCGACCTGCAAACCTTGGAGTTCGCGGCGTTCGACCGAGTCCCGCCGGCCGCGGGAGAAATCGAAGTTGCAGTCGCCGCATCCAGCATCAACTTCGCCGACGTCCTTGTCGCGTTCGGCCGATACCCCAGCATCGACGGGCAGATGCCAGCACTCGGTATGGATTTCGCCGGCGTGGTGACCGCGGTCGGGCCCGGCGTCACATCTCATCGGGTAGGTGACCACGTCGGTGGCTTCTCCAAGAACGGGTGCTGGGCTACTTTCGTCACCTGCGACGCCCGCCTGGCCGTGACGCTGCCGCCCGGCCTCACCGACGACGCGGCCGCGGCGGTAAGCACCGCACATGCCGCGGCCTGGTATGGCCTGCACGACCAGGCCAGGATTGCCGCCGGCGACAAGGTGTTGATCCACTCCGCCACCGGCGGGGTGGGCCAGGCGGCGATCGCGATAGCGCGCGCCGCCGGGGCCGAGATCTTCGCCACCGCGGGCAGCGAGAAGCGTCGGCAAATGTTGCGCGACATGGGAATCGAGCACGTCTACGACTCACGCAGCGTCGAGTTCGCCGAGCAGATCCGCCGAGACACCGACGGCTACGGCGTCGACATCGTGCTCAACTCCCTGACCGGCGCCGCACAGCGTGCCGGGCTGGAACTGCTGGCTATCGGCGGACGCTTCGTGGAGCTTGGCAAACACGACGTCTATGCCAACGCCCGGCTGGGGCTGCTCCCATTCCGGCGCAACCTCACGTTCCACTATGTGGATCTGGCATTGATGGCAGCGAGCCACCCGCAGCGGATCAGCAACGTGCTGTCCACGGTGTATCGGCTCGTCGCAGACGGTGAGTTGCCGGTACCGGAAGTCGCTCATTACCCGCTTGGCGATGCCGCCACGGCTATCCGCGCAATGAGCGCGGCGGAGCACACGGGCAAGCTCGTACTCGACGTGCCCCACGAGGGCCAGAGCACCGTCGTGGTACCGCCCGAACAGGTGTCGGCGTTCCGGAGCGACGGCTCCTACATCGTCACCGGCGGGCTGGGCGGCCTGGGCCTGTTCATCGCCGAGAAGATGGCCAGCGCCGGCGCCGGTCGCATCGTGCTCACCTCGCGCTCTCAGCCCAATCCGAAGGCGCTGGAGACGATCGAGCTCATCCGCGCGATGGGTGCCGATATCGCGGTGGAGTGCGGCGACATCGCCGACGTCGGCACCGCAGAGCGTTTGGTGACAGTGGCGACCGCCACCGGCGTCCCGTTGCGGGGCGTAGTGCACGCCGCGGCGGTGTTCGAGAACGCCATGCTCACCAACATGACCGACGAACTCCTCGATCACAACTGGATTCCAAAGGTCCACGGCGCGTGGAACTTACACCAAGCCACGGCCAATCAACCTCTGGATTGGTTCTGCATGTTCTCCTCGGCGGTCGCCCTGCTGGGCTCGCCCGGGCAGGGGGCCTATGCCGCCGCGAACAGCTGGCTGGACGCGTTCACCCACTGGCGGCGAGCCCAGGGCCTTCCAGCCATCTCGATCGGGTGGGCATTGTGGGCCGACGTCGGCCGTGCCGCCACAATCCGAGCCGAGATCGGCGAAGACGAGGCTCTCGAAGAAGGCGGCGAAGGCACCGCCTTCGCCCACTGGCGCGACACCGCTATCACCGCCGACGAGGGCGACTACGCGTTCCAGGCGCTGCTGCGCCACGACCGCGCGTACACCGGCTATGCCCCGATGATCCCATCCCCATGGTTGACCGCCTTTGCGCAACGTAGCCCGTTAGCGCAAATGTTCCAATCCACCGGTCTAAACCGTTCCGGCACAAGCAGATTCCTTGCTGAGCTGAGCGAATTGCCGATCGAAGAGTGGCCCACCCGGATCCGGCGCCTAGTCGCGGAGCAAGTCGGCCTGATTCTGCGCCGCACCATCGACATAGACCGTCCGCTGACCGAGTATGGTCTTGACTCACTGAGCAGCCAGGAATTGCGGGCCCACATGGAGGCCGAAACCGGAATACGCATCACCGCTACCGATATCAACTCCACCGTGCGTGGTTTGGCGGATCTGCTGTACGCCAAGTTGGCACCCGACGCGGGTGCGCCGGCGCCAAGCCAGAACGAATGATGAGGAGATGAAACGCGGGATGACCGACGGCTGGGTTCGCCGATGAAATGTGTCTTGGCAGTCCATGGAACCCGCGGCGACGTCGAGCCATGCGCCGCTGTGGCTGTGGAGCTGCAGCGCCGAGGGCACCAAGTCCGTATGGCGGTCCCACCCAACCTGATCGGATTCGTCGAGTCCGCGGGGCTGACCGGTGTCGCTTACGGGCCGGATTCGGGCGAACAGATAATCGCGGTCGCGGCGTTTGTTCGGAACCTCACCAAAGTGCAGAATCCCCTCACCCTGCTGCGCGCCGCCAAGGAGCTTTACGTTGGGGGCTGGGCGGAGATGGGCAAGACGCTGGCCGCGCTGGCCGACGGGGCCGACCTGTTGATGACTGGCCAGACGTACCACGGCGTCGTCGCCAATGTCGCCGAGTACTACGACATTCCGCTGGCGGCGCTGCATCATTTCCCGATGCGGATCAACGGCCAAATCAAGATTCCGTCGGTACCGACGCCGGCGTTCCTGATGCGCTCCGCGATGAAAGCGACGGTGCGCTTTTATTCGGCCGTCAGCAAAGAGGTCGATCGTACGCAACGCCGTGAACTCGGCCTACCACCGGCAGCCGCACCGGCGGGACAACGGATGCTAGAACGCGAAGTTCCCGAAATCCAGGCCTATGACCAGGCTTTGTTTCCCGGACTCGCGTCGGAGTGGAACGGTCAGCGACCCTTTGTCGGCGCGCTGACGATGCAGTTGCATACCGAACCCAACGATGAGCTCGAGTCGTGGATCGCGGCGGGAACACCGCCGATCTATTTCGGCTTTGGCAGCACACCGGTGCAATCCCCCACCGAGACGGTCGCCATGATCTCGGATGCCTGCGCCGAGCTAGGCGAGCGAGCCCTGATCTATTCTCCAGCGACCGATTCCCCCGGCTCCAACCCGTTACCCCACGAAGACCACGTGAAACTCGTTGGCCTGGTCAACTATTCGACCATCCTTCCGATGTGCCGCGCGGTGGTCCACCATGGTGGCGCCGGTACCACCGCCGCGGGCCTGCGGGCCGGGATGCCCACGTTGATTCTGTGGGATGTCGCCGACCAGCCGATCTGGGCGGGTGCGGTCCAACGGCTGAAAGTTGGCTCCGCCAAACGCTTCACGAACATCACGCGCACGTCGCTGATCAAACACCTCCGGCGTATCCTTGCGCCGGAGTGCGTCGCGCGGGCGGGCGAAATAGCCACTCGGATGACCAACCCGGCAGCCGCCGTCGCCGCGGCCGCCGATCTGTTGGAGGATACGGTGCGCCTGAAAGCCTGACCGCCGGTCGGTGGCCACTACCACCGTGGCGCCAGACCGATCCCAGCCCGTGCCCCGGGGCGAAGCACGCGTGCGACTTCAGCCGGGAAGCGCACACGGCGGATCAGCACGACCGTGCAGGTTTGAGGTCACAGAGCTACCGCACCCAGACTCCGGATCTTGCTCGCCGGACCGGCGAAAACCCGGCCGGCCGGCCCGCAATTAGGCCCGTGACCAGGAAATTCATCGCGGCGTCTGCGCACCACCGTCAAGGTAACGGCAACATCACGGTTAACGGGGGAATTGTGATTTCCCCGCGAGCGAGATGCTGCGACTTGTACGGTTGATGAGTGGCGGGCCAGAAAGTCTCACATGAGCAAGCCAAAGTCGGGGGGCTCTTCGACCGCATCGGCGATTTCGTCATCCAGTGGCCGCTGATCGTCATCGGGGTCTGGATCGCGGTGGTTGCCGCCCTGGCGCTGCTGCTTCCACCCCTCCAGGCGCAGGCCGCACAGCGCGAGCAAAAACCGCTACCGGACGACGCCCCGACCACGATCACCACCCGCGAGATGGGCAAGGCGTTCCGTGAGACGGGATCTGGCTCCCTGCTGCTGGTGATCTTGACCAACGAGAAGGGGCTGGGACCCGTCGACGAGGACGTCTACCGCAAACTGATCGACAACCTGCGCCAAGACACACAGGACAAAATGTCGGTACAGGACTTCCTCAGCGTGCCGCCGATGCGCGAGATCTTGGAAAGCAAGGACAAGAAGGCCTGGAACCTACCGATCAACTTCCCCGGCGACCCGACCGCGCCCGAGACTCAAGCGGCCCTCAAACGGGTCGGTGAGATCGTCAAGAAGACCGTCGCGGGAACAAGCCTGACCGCCAACCTCAGCGGACCCGTGGCCACCGTAGCCGACCTCCAGGCCCTCGGTGAGGCGGACGTAAAGATCATTGAGATCGGCACCGCAGTCAGCGTGCTGATCATCCTGATCATCGTCTATCGAAACCTGATCACCATGCTGATGCCGCTGGTCACCATCGGCGCGTCAGTGGTGGGCGCCCAGGGCCTGTTGTCCGGGCTGACCGAACTGGGCCTGGTCGTGAACATGCAGAGCATCGTCTTCATGACTGCGGTAATGATCGGGGCCGGAACCGATTACGCCGTCTTTCTGATCAGCCGCTACCACGACTACGTGCGGCACGGCGAAGATTCCGACCAAGCGGTCAAGAAGGCCTTGATGTCCATCGGCAAGGTGATCGCGGCGTCGGCGGCCACCGTGGCGGTCACCTTCCTCGCGATGGTCTTCACGAAACTGGAAGTCTTTTCGGCAGTCGGTCCGGCAATTGCGGTCTCGATCATGGTGACGTTTCTCGCGGCGACCACCCTGCTGCCCGCGATCCTCGTGCTCACCGGACGGCGCGGCTGGATCAAGCCACGACGCGACCTAACTACTCGCTTCTGGCGGCGTTCGGGCACGCGCATTGTGCGCCGGCCCAAGATCCACTTGGTGGGCAGTCTGGTTGTGCTGATCATCCTGGCCGGCAGCGCAAGCCTGATCCGGTTCAATTACGACGATCTCAAGACGGTGCCGCAGGACGTCGACAGCGTCAAGGGATACGAGGCCCTGAATCGTCATTTCCCGATGAATGCGATGACTCCCATCGCGCTGCTCGTACAGTCACCCCGCGACTTGCGGACACCGGCCGCTCTCGCCGATCTCGAGATGATGTCCCGCCGGATAGCCGATCTGCCCGACATTGTGATGGTGCGCGGCTTGACCCGGCCCAACGGGGAACCGCTGAAGGAGACCAAAGTCTCGTTCCAGGCGGGTGAAGTCGGCAGCAAACTCGGCGAAGCGTCCGGCGCGATCGCCGACCACAGAGGTGACCTGGATAAGCTGGCCGGCGGTGCTCGCCAGTTGGCCGACGCCCTGGCCCAGATACGGGACCAAGTCAATGGGGCCGTCACCAGCGCCAGCGGGCTAGTCACCACACTGCAGGCCATGATGGCGCTGATGGGTGGGGATAGGACGATCCAACAACTCGACCATGCGTCCCAGTTTGTCGGGCGCATGAGGACGCTCGGCGACAATCTGAGTGGGACCGTCGCGCAGGCGGAACAAACGGCCGTCTGGGCCAACCCGATGGTGATCGCCCTCAATTCCAGCCCGGTCTGCAACAAGGACCCGGCCTGCGTGAAGTCGCGCGGCGAGTTGGCGGCGATTGTCGAGGCCGAAAACAACGGGCTGCTCAGGTCGATTGCGGCGCTGGCTGTCACCCTGCAGCAGACGCAGGACTACCAGACGCTCGCCCAGACGGTCGGCAAACTGGATCAGCAGTTGAAGCAAGTCGTCAACACCCTCAAGGCGGTCAACGGCCTTCCGACAAAGTTGGCTCAGATGCAAATGGGCGCCAATGCTCTCGCCGACGGCAGCGCGGCAGTAGCCGCAGGCGTGGAGGAATTGGTCAAGCAGGTCAAAACGATGGGCTCCGGGCTGAACGAGGCCTCCGACTTCCTGCTGGGGATGAAGCGCGACGCGGAACGGCCGTCGATGGCGGGCTTCAACATCCCACCGCAGATCATGACCCGGGACGAGTTCAAGAAGGGCGCCCAGATTTTCCTGTCGCCCGACGGGCACGCGGCGCGGTACCTCGTGCAAAGCTCGCTCAACGGGGCCACCCCCGCAGGCATGGATCAGGTCAACAAGATCATCGCGGCGGCGCAGTCGGCACAACCGAACACCGAGTTGGCCGACGCCAAGGTTTCCCTGTTGGGAGTTCCGACCGGGCTTCGGGATATACGAGACTATTACAACAACGACATCAAATTCATCGTCATTGCAACGATCATCATTGTGTTCTTGATTCTGGTCGCTCTGCTCCGGGCGATCGTTGCGCCGCTATATCTGATCGGTTCGGTGCTCGTTTCCTATTTGTCGGCCCTGGGCCTCGGGGTCATCGTGTTTCAATTGATATTGGGCCAGGAAATGCATTGGAGCCTGCCCGGATTGTCCTTCATATTGTTGGTCGCGGTCGGCGCTGACTACAACATGCTGCTCATCTCCAGGATCCGTGACGAGTCGCCGCATGGTGTGCGTGTCGGCGTCATCCGCACGGTGGGTTCGACCGGCGGCGTGATCACCTCGGCGGGTCTAATCTTCGCCGCGTCAATGTTCGGCCTGGTGGGCGCCAGCATCAACGTCATGGCCCAGGCCGGTTTCACCATCGGGATCGGGATCGTGATCGACACCTTCCTGGTGCGCACCGTCACCGTGCCGGCCTTGGCCGCGATGATCGGCCAGGCAAACTGGTGGCCATCGACACTGGGACAAGGCGAAGCTCCGCTGATGAGTCTGCGCAACCGCATAAGGAAAGCCAGCCTCCAGCTGTCCGGGATGCTCAACCGCACGGCCAAGACCCCGGTGTCCGGGCGGCCGACAACGAACGTCGCGCCCCGATCCAACGGACATGGCCAGGACGATGTTCTTGCCAAACTTGACGGATACCCGCTTTACGACCTCGGCGGGCACGCAATTCCGCTGTTCGGCCCCGTCGGTCTGCCCCAGCTGACCAACGCGTGCACGACGACCGCCGAGGGCAACGGCAAAGACCCCACAATCGACCTGACTGGGCAAGCGCTACCGTTGTTCAGCCTCAGCCCGCAAAACGGCAACGGCCACCCAAACGGCACAGACGGCCGCGAGCACCCGCTGGACGATCTGACAATCCACCCGCTTCCGCTGTTCGGCTGCCCGGTTGGAGTGTCACACGACGGCGTCGACGGCACGACGCGGCCGCCGGTGAAACCGGCCCACCTAAACGTCTAAGCGAGTGAACTTCGCGTGACGGTACAGCTCCACACATTGCGCGCGTCTGACCTTGCCGCTGGTGGTGATAGGAATCGAACCCGGGGAAACCAGAACAAGATCCGCCACGCTCAGGCCATGTGATTTCGAAATCGCCGAGGTGACTTCACGTTTCACGAAGCCCAGCCTCTCCACCGCTTCCTCGTCGGACTCGTTCCTTTTCTTGAGTTCGATGATGGCGACCAGCTTCTCGGCGCCGTCCTCGGGAACCGCGATCGCCGCACAACGGCCGGGCGTGATCTCCTGGATGGTCGCCTCGATGTCGTCGGGAGAGTGGTTGCGCCCGTACACAATCAAAAGGTCCTTGATGCGGCCCATGATGAACAGCTCGTCCTCGGAGATGAAGCCGGAATCTCCGGTCCGCAGCCAGGGACCGTCCGGCGTGCCGGCCGCGGGGTTGACCAGCGTTGCACCAAACGTGCGCGCAGTCACGTCGGGCTTCTCCCAATAGCCCGAGGCGACGTTGCCGCCGTGAATCCAGATCTCACCGACCCTTCCCGGCGGGCACTCGATGCATGTGTCCGGATCAACGATACGCACCAGCTGAGTCTGCGGATTCCCGTAGCTGACCAGCGGTGTGCCGGTATCGCTTGCGCAGGGCACCGCTTGGCCGTCGGGCAGCTGGTCGGATTCGAAGCTAACAATTTTCGGCGGTTCGCCGGCCTTGCGGGTCGCGACGTAGACGGTTGCTTCCGCCATCCCATAGGACGGCCGAATCACCGCGGGGTCAAGGTTGAAGCGGGCGAACCGATCGATGAACCGCTTCAGGGTGACCGGCTGTACCCGTTCGCTACCGTTGAGGATGCTGAGCACGCCCCCGAGATCAAGCCCCGCCATGTCGTCATCCGATGTCTTGCGTGCCGCAATTTCGTAGGCAAAGTTCGGTGCGGCCGAAAATGCTCGACTGTTGGTTGCCAGCATTTGCATCCATCGGGCCGGTCGCTGCAGGAATCCGACCGGGCTCGTCAGCACGGCGCGAACGCCCGCAAGAATCGGAAAGATAATTCCCAACACGAAACCCATGTCGTGGTAGAACGGCAGCCACGACACCACGGTGGTGTCCGGCGGAGCAACCTTCCCGTTGAACCCATAGTAGTCGGTCATGATCTGTTCGAAGTTGGCAAACAGGTTCTTGTTCGAGACCATGACACCGGCCGGCGTCCGCGTGGACCCCGACGTGTACTGCAAATACAGCGTTTCCGGGCCCTTGTTACCGGTGCCGCGCGAGGCCGGCCCACGCGACCGTTGCCGGGAGTCCAAATCCAGCAAATCAACTTCGATGATTGACGGTGCCTTGTGCCCGGGCTGCGGCTGTACGTATTCGGTGAGGTTGTCGACGACCGAGGACGCCGTGAGAACGACAGCGGGTTGAGTATCGGCCAGCACCGACGTGGTGCGCTCGTCGTGAGCGCCACCGTATGGAAC
Source organism: Mycobacterium lacus (assembly GCF_010731535.1). Lineage (NCBI taxonomy): Bacteria > Bacillati > Actinomycetota > Actinomycetes > Mycobacteriales > Mycobacteriaceae > Mycobacterium > Mycobacterium lacus. The sequence goes on along the minus strand of NZ_AP022581.1, from coordinate 1,433,098 downwards.
CGAAAGCGGAACTGCGATAAGGCCGGCCTGCAATGAGGCCAGAAAGCTAACGACGTAGTCAAGCCCTTGCGGCGCCAATATCACTGCCCGGTCGCCCATCGACCCACTTTGTTGGAGCTGTTCGGCGAGGTTCAACGTGCGCCGGTACAACTGAGACCACGTCAGCGTTTCCTCAACGCCGTCCCAATCCTGGTCGTAGTCAATAAATGTGAGCGCCGTATCGTTGGGCTGCAGACTCGCGCGCTCGCGCAGCACGATAGGAATCGAGGATTCAACCACGGACATCAGACTACCTTCGGTAGGGACGGTTCTTGGCCGTAACGGGACGCGCGCACCTGCATCAACGGTCCTTTCGCGACAACGCTCCGGCGACGCCACGGGCGCCGTCGCACAGATCGATACGACCACCGTGCAACCAGTCCACCCCCGGCCCGGCCCCCAAACACCACGCATCGTCGTGGCGACGGGCATACATTCGTGTATCTCCCTGGCCGGGCTGACAACTCAAGACGAGTTGCGTGAAGCCGCTTCACGCACGTTCGACGAATCGGACTGACGGCAGAGATCGACTAGCTGCGGCTCAAAGGCCGGCCACGCCCTGGACCAGCATGATGGAACCCATTACCACAAGCAGCGTCAGGGTGATCTGCCGACGATGGGCGCGTAGCCAGCAGTCGATCCGCCTCAGCACGGCTTCGGTCTGGCGTGGAACCACCAAGTGGGCTACCAGCGGAATTTCGATGACCGTGAGCACCAACAGAATGAACACGAGGAATGCGCTGACCTGTACACCGAGGCCCGCTCCCGAGGCCATGATGACGGTCAGCGCCGCCACGGTCTCGATGGGCGGGGCCGACGATGTGAGGCCGACGATGAACGCCGGCCAAACAAAGCCGCCGCGCGTGAGCATGTTGTGGCTAACGGCGGCCATTCGGGCAATCAGGCCGGGTCGATCCGGTTGCAGCAGCACGGCCGGAGCACCGCCGGCGCCGACCGGGACCTGTGCTCGTACTCGCTCGCGGGCCACCATGTGGATCGCGATCGCCAGCGCGATCACGCCGAAGGTGAGCTGAAGCCGGCTGCCCGCAAGGACTACCACGGCGGACCTGAATTCATTGGTCACCGACGCCGCGGTTTGAATGGCCACAACCGCGATATCGCGGAGGAATACCAATACCGCCACCGCAAGCGCGACACCCGCCACCATGCCCCCGAGCCAGAAGGCGAACAAATTCAGCATGGGTTGCCGCCGCGTGACCAAGACGGCCGCAAGGCCAAGACGGATGGGGTCGGTGGCCATGACCAAGCCCAAGAACAGCACGCTATTCCACATCACCGGGGACGTTACTCGGCGGCGGCGTATCTCGTGGCGTTACTGGCGAATTGGTACATCCGGCTTTTGAACAGCTACACCCGCCCACCACTCGGCCAGTTCGCCGTCGCGGGCGGCGAACTGGAGCGACGGGTTTGCCCAGTCCAACGGCTCACCGTCAAGGAGCGGTCTTGGTGACGCATCGTTAACAGCGGCGAAACAATTGCGGCCGTGTGACCTGCGCCGGGAATCCCCGCCAACGGCCATCCGGGCGGGTTTGCGCAGGGCTATGCTAAGGCGGCTTTGCCGGAAGGACAGAAGGGGTAGCCGTGCGCCAAGGCGACAGAGCCGCCAAGGGTCCCGGCAGGGGGGATGGGGCTGCCACAGCAAACGGGGTGGCACGGTGCGCCGCCCGCTGATGGATCGGACTCGGTAGCTATGCGCCCCAACGATGTTGACGAGTTGCCTGCGCAACCCACCGTCTCCGTGTGCGTACCCATGTACAACAACGGCACTTCGATCGTTCGTTGTCTACGTAGCATCCTGGATCAGGATGGCGTTGAGTTCGAGATACTGGTCGTTGACGACGATTCCTCAGACGATTGCGCCGCCATCGCCGCAACGATGCTCAGAAACGGAGACCGGCTGATACGCAACGAATCTCGAGTCGGACTCAATGGGAACCACAACAAGTGCATCGAACTCGCGCGCGGCAGCTGTATCCAGTTCGTCCACGGCGATGACTGGTTGCTCCCCGGAGCCCTGCAGACACTCGCCGCATGTTTCGACGATCCGGCTGTCGGACTCGCTTTCGCGCCCCGGCGGGTGTTGAACCGTGACGTTCCATGGTGGTCGCGAACGGTGGGCAAGCCCCATATCTTCTTTGTGAAGCTCCGCGAATACAACCAGGGCCCACCACTGGTTACTCAGATGATGTTGATGGGCGCCGGCAGCAATTGGATAGGCGAACCGACCAGCGTGATGTTCCGGCGCCAGCTGGCACTCGACGTCGGATGCTTTCGAGACGACATCTATCAGCTCGTCGACTTGGACTTGTGGCTCCGCTTGATGTTGCGGTCGGCGGTCTGTTTTGTGCCACAGGAGCTGTCCGTGCGCACTCAAACGGGTGGCACCGAATCGGTGCGCAACGCCAAGACCCGGCGAGGCTGGCTGGACCAGCTACGCATTCTCACCTGGCTGATCGTGGACCCGGCCTCGACCACGGTGATTCGGAACGCCGCCCGGGCTTGGTGGTTGGTTGTCTGGCTGATGCTGTACCTACTCGTCGCGGTGTTCGGGCCACAGCGGTGGTCGCGGCTGAAAACCTTGGCGCGCGCACCCGTTCACGAGTTCGCCCACGCTCACCGGTTGGCTGACCGGCTCTCGTGACCCGCCGCGCTGAGCTATGGGCGCGGCCAACGGCGGGAAGTCATCGGGCGGTTGGCGCCACGAACAGGCGCGGTCAGATCCAGGATCGCGTCGACGAGCCTATCCGCCATGATGGTGTGACGGGCGGGCCGCACCCACGCAGGCTCGCCGCAGCCCAGCCTGTCGACGTTCGATTGGATGAGTTCGTACGGGTAACTGGTGTGCCGCCCGATGAAGTCCGCTAGGTCCGCCATGGAGTGGTGCCACGGCGTGTTGTAGCGCGGCAGGACCGTCTTGAGGAACGGGAACCGCAGGTGTTCGATCAGGCCGTCCCAAAAGTAAATGGTGTTGTTGAGGGACATGGAGAACCTGCTGGCCCACTGATGCCCCGGCGAGCGCCCGTAAGTTGCTTTGATGGTGTCCGCGGAGACGAACGGTTTGATGCGAAGCCCGGCTTTACGGGCGCGCCTGGACAAGCCGATCTCGTATCGCCAGATAAGCACGCGTTTGTGGACGATGTACTGGAAGCCGTTCCAGAAGTCGTTGAGGAAGGGGCGGGTGCGCGAGTTGAGATCCCAGGCCAGAAAAAAAGACTGGAGGTGGGCGTTCAATAGCTCGGTGCTTTCGATGGCGCCGTACATGTCGGCATCGTGAAACGAGCCCCACATCTCTTCGATGGGAAACAACGGCCCGTACACGCTGTCGTTGGCGATCACGAGGCGGTCGAACTGATCCAGCGACCAGCCGCGCCGCCGCAGGATGCACCAGGCGAGATGCCACGAGCCGAAGTCCAGCGACAGCGTGCGCCGGGTGTAAATGCCGGCACACAACTCGCGGATGGGAGCCACCGACTCCGGCGTGAGGCTGGGCGAGCCGGAGACGAAAACGATCGTGGCTCCCAACCCGTGCAGCGCCTCCAGGTAGTAGGCGACGTAGGGATCGACAACACCCTGGGGATCGAAGTGTGCGAACAAGACCAGCGTGCGCCGATCGGGCGGAGGCTGCGCCGGCAGCTCCCGGTGGGTTTCGCACACGAAGCCCAAGGCGTCGCCATCCCGGCGGTAGCGCATCGCGGCCCTCGTACGCTCGGCTTCCCTGCGCAGCGTGTCACGGAGTTTCACGGCGACTCCCATAGCAATTTCGAAGCGCTGAATCGGGTTGCCATCACACGCTGTGGGCCTCGAGCCATATTCGGATTCGCTGGGCGGTGTCGCTTGGCCTGACCCAGGTAGCCTCTCCAAGGCCGAGCCGGTCCACGTTCGATTGGATGAGTTCGTATGGGTACGCGGTGTGCTGCTCGATGAACTCGCGCAGACGCGGGATGGAGTCCTGCCACGGTGTGTTGTGGCGGGGCAAGCTCGTCTTGAGAAATGGGAACCGCAGATGCTCGATCAAGCCGTCCCAAAAGAAAATGGCGTTGTTGACGGATCGCCTGTTGGACAACACCGTGGCGCGCTCATGCGCCGGCGAGAGCGGATACGTCGCTTTGATGGCGGCCGCGGAGAGGAATGGTTTGAGGCTGAGTCCTGCTGTGCGAGCACCCGTGGACAAGCCGACCTCGTACCGCCGGATGAGGAGGAGCTTGTCGATCGTGTACTGGAAGCCCTCCCAGACGTCGTTGAGGAAGGAGCGGGTGCGCGAGTTGAGGTCCCAGGCGAGAAAAAAGGATTGGAGGTGGGGGTGCTGCACGGTGCTTTCGATGGCGCCGTACATGTCGGCATCGTGAAACGAGCCCCACATCTCTTCGATGGGAAACAACGGCCCGTACACGCTGTCGTTGGCGATCACGAGGCGGTCGAACTGATCCAGCGACCAGCCGCGCCGCCGCAGGATGCACCAGGCGAGATGCCACGAGCCGAAGTCCAGCGACAGCGTGCGCCGGGTGTAAATGCCGGCACACAACTCGCGGATGGGAGCCACCGACTCCGGCGTGAGGCTGGGTGAGCCGGAGACGAAAACGATCGTGGCTCCCAACCCGTGCAGCGCCTGTAGGTAGTAGACGACGTAGGGATCGACAACACCCTGGGGATCGAAGTGTGCGAACAAGACCAGCGTGCGCCGATCGGGCGGAGGCTGCGCCGGCAGCTCCCGGTGGGTTTCGCACACGAAGCCTAAAGCGTCGCCGTCTCGGCGGTAGCGCTGAGCAGCCCGGTACGAGCTGCGCTCGGTTTCGTTGCGGAGCCTGTTCAGCAGTGCACCGGTGATCTCAGACGCTCGGTGATGGATCATCATTCGGAGGCGAGATCGGCCTCGAGATTCTTCGTTGCGAGGGCGAAGAAGTCGGTCTTGGTGGTCGTGATGTCCACGATCGCAAAGCCCACGTGATCGAGCACTTGCTCGATCAGGGGAACATCAAAAACGTGATGATGAAGAGTTCGGTTCTGATAATTTTTCAGGCTGCGTGCCCTAAATTGTTCCGGGGTGCCCGCGGGCGGGTCCATGCTCAGGTCGTGCAGCGTCAAGATTTCATCCAGGTGGGTGAGATCATCCTCCCCGACATCGCGGGTGAAGTCGTCGAGCAGATGGTCGAACTTCGTGACCGGGCGCCGGTGGTCGAAGTTGCTTTTCTGGTTGGGAAGAACCAATACCAGGGCGCCACCACCTTTGATCACCCGTCGCCATTCCGTAAGAGCTTTGATGGGGTTGGCAACGTGCTCCAGACAGTTCGAAGACAGCAGGAAATCGTATTGCGCAGTTGGGATTCCGCTGAGGTCAGTCGCTTCGGAAATGAATTGATGGCCGGATCTATCGCCACCATAGTTGAACTTCCCGCCGGCCTCGATGCGACCCTCCCAGACCGTATCGGCGGAGAAGTTGACTCCATCCAGTCCGCCAACGAATTGATAGAGCGGCAGCACGGTTTTGAACAATGCACTGGGGCCGCCGATCTCGATTCCGTATTTGTTCTCAACGAACGACTGATATTTCTGACGAAAGGGCAGTCGCCATCGCGAATACTTCATGACATTGAACAGGTCAACGGGCGACTTCGGCGCGAACTCTTTAACTGTCCCCAGCATCATTTTCCTTTTCGATCACAAAGAGCTGACGAGGGCGCTCAAGCGGACATGGGTGCGCGCGAGCGTCCGACGCGCGCCACCGGCCGCGCCCGGACGGCAGCGATCGTGCCCCGTCGCACATCGAACGCTGGTTTCCACACATACTCCCCCGGCCGTCCACGACGGGGCGCCGGACCTTGCATCCCAGGTTTCCCGTCGCACGAAGTTTTGCAGATTACGCCGGTCGTTGTGGCGAGAATTCGGTGATTGGCCCGGACGCACATGGGCTGCCGACGCCATCGCTATGCTTCGCGAGGAACATTTGCATCCAATTCTTCGTGGCGAACCCCGAACTCGTAGAGTTGGCCGACCTGCCCGACATGGCTCACGACGTCGCACGGATCCTGGCCGTCGCGCAGGAAGGGAGCTCACAGTGACCGACAAGACAGCAGCGAACCCACCCAAGGTGAGCGTGGTGTCGACCACCTACAACCAGCAGGCCTACGTCCGCCAGACGTTCGACGGCGTTGTCGCCCAGCAGACCGACTTCCCGGTGGAAATTGTCGTCGCCGACGATGCGTCGACCGATGCCACGCCAGCGATAATCCGGGAGTACGCTGACCGCCACCCGCACCTGTTCCGGCCGATCTTCCGGTCCGAGAACGTCGGCTACAAGGCGAACCTGATCGGCGCCTTCGCGGCTACCCGCGGCGAGTACGTCGCGTGGTGCGAGGGGGACGACTACTGGACCGATCCGACGAAGCTCAGCAAGCAGGTGGCGTTCCTCGACCGGCATCCGGAGACGACGGTGTGCTTCCATCCGGTGCGGGTGGTCTGGGAAGGCGGCCAGGCCGACGATTACGAGTTCCCACCGGTCTACTGGCGCCGCGACCTGAGCCTGGAGGAGCTGCTAAGGCGGAACTTCATCCAGAACACCTCGGTCATGTACCGCCGCCTCCGGCGCTACGACGACGTCCCGGCCGCCAGCGCGTGTGTCGACTACTACCTGCACGTACTGCACGCAGTCCACGGCGACATCGCCATGCTGCCGGAGACGATGGCCGTCTACAGACGCCATCATGAGGGCATGTTTTCCGACGCGGTCGTGGACCCCGCGAAGTTCTGGCTGTCGCATGGTCTCGGGCATGCGGCGACGTTCGACGTGATGCTTGGGTTGTTCTCCGAGGATCCCGCGCGCGAGGAGATCCTGGGCGAGCAGGTCGACTACATCCTCCGCCAGATCGCGAAGGTACCGGGCCCGGAGGGTCGCGCCGTGCTCCTGGACGCCATCGCGCAGCACCCGAGGTTCGCGATGGCGGCCCTGCGGCACCACTGGGCCCAGACTGCCTGGCGACGGCTCAAGAGCAGGCTCGCCACCGAAATGTCGGACTGGAGGGCGCAGGTGTATGTCCACTCCGCCCGAATCAGGCGTCAGCTGGGAAGGGTCAGGGGTCGCGTCCCCGGATAGGCAGGCACAGCCCCTTCGAACGCCCCGCGCAATTTTCGACCATGGATGCAGCCGACCCGCTAGGCTGCTGATGACTTCAGGCACTAGAAGTCGATTTCGATGCGGGGGGCCCATGGTGTGCGGGCAGTGGATCCGCGCGCGATCTGCAGCATGCCCCGCCCGCCTCGGATTCGAGGATCTTGAGGAGGACGTTGTCGTGCGGATACTGGTCGACCAGAGCGGATACGAGCTGCTCAACCTGGGTGACGTTGCGATGCTTCAGGTATGCGTCGGCCGGCTCAAAAATCTCTGGCCGAACGCCGACATTGACGTGCTGACGCGCTCACCGCAACGGCTGAGGCAGTTCTGTCCGGGCGCTACCGCGGTCACGCCGGACATCTCCCCTCGCAAGTCCCGCCGTTCCGACTCGCGCCGACTCCCCGGGGCCCTATGGCGTGCGGATCTCGTCGTATCCAGCGGCGGCGGGTTCATCAACGACGTCTTCTGGTTTCACGGGAAGCGGGTCCTGACCCTCCTGAGCCTGGCGCAGCGACTCGGTAAGCCGACCGCAATGTTCAGCCAGGGCATTGGGCCGCTAACCCATCCAAAGCTCACCCGCCTGGTCACGCGCATCATGCCACGGCTTCTCGTCATCGGCCTTCGCGAAGGATTGGGCTCCGTTCCCGTGTTGCGAGCTCGTCGAGTGAACCCAGAGCTCATTCACGTGACGGGGGACGACGCACTCCTCTTGGCGACGACCCCGGAACGACCACCAACGGGGACCGCCATTGGCCTCAACATGCGGGTCGCTCCGTACAGTGAGATCGACAGCGGCCTCGCCAGCCGAGCCGGCGTGGTTACCGCTGAATCAGCCAGTCGCCGTGGCGTAACCGCCTTACCGTTACCGGTGTCGCGCTACCAAACTACGTTCGACCTGGACGCCATACAGAACGGAGCTTCAGGCAGGGAGAACGGTGCGCGGCGCGACGCCGACGACATCCTCACGCCGGAGGAACTCGCCGAGCGTGCCGCCCGCTGCCGGGTGGTCGTCACAGCGAGTTACCACGCCGCCGTCTTTGGTCTCGCCGCTGGAGTACCCGCGGTTTGCGTGACCAATTCGCGCTACTACGACCTCAAGTTCGCGGGCCTCGGCGCGCAGTTCCCGGGTGGCTGTCATATCGTGCGACCGGGGCCATGCTTCGAGCGCGAGCTGTCGGACGCCATCGATCGTGCTTGGGACGCTAGCGAATCCGATCGCGACCACATGCATTCGGCGGCTAAAGCGCAGATCGCGCAGGCAGATCATGTCTATACCCGGTTCAAGTCGCTAGTCGCGGCGACCGCGACCTAGGTCAATGCGCAGTAGGGAGCCTGCACCGTGCTGAGGGGACTCGCCACGTTTCTCCGGAAGACCGACTACCAGCGCTGGTCCGATCCCACCAGCTTCGAGGCGTCGTGGGAGCCCCGGACCGCGCGGGCCGCCGAGCTGGTGCCAAACCGCAGTCGTGTCATCGAGTTTGGAGCGGGCAATCGAACCCTCGAGCAATCCCTCGACCCGTCTTGCGCCTATGTGCCATCCGACATCGTCGACCGGGGGCCGGGGACTCTCGTTTGCAATCTCAACGAGAGGCCGCTGCCAGACCTGGGCGCCGGCGTTTACGACGTCGCCGTGATGCTGGGGGTGCTGGAATACCTGCGCGACGTGCCCTCGGTGCTCGATTGGCTGGCGAAGCAGATCCCGGTCTGCGTGGTCTCGTATGTTTGCTTGGAATCCCAACGGTATTCGCTGCGTGGCATGCGCGAGACTCGTGGGCGTCTGCGGGGTGGTTGGATGAACAACTATCGCGAACACGAGCTTCGCTCACTCTTCCAAGAACGAGGCTATGAACAACTCTCGGTGGAGAGCTGTATCGGCAATCGGTTGTTCGTTTTTTCGCAGCGCCGCTGAGGCGGTGGCCACCCGTACAGCCGATGTATCCGATATATAAGCTTTCGTCGTGGTCCGGCGCTTGCTTGTCTTCCCGACGCTGTTCAGTTCTTCACGTTGGCACCTGGACCGATGGATCGCCGAAGCCGGCCGGGTGGGTACCGGCAAGTCGTTCCGTGTGCTGGACGCCGGGGCGGGAATTGCGCCGTATCGCAAGCACTTCGAGCATGTCACGTACGAGACTGCCGACTTCGGCGAGGTCGACAAGGAGTACTCTCATCTCGACTACGTTTGTCGGCTCGAGGAACTCCCGATGGCTGACGAGACGTATGATCTCGTGCTCTGCAGCCAGGTGTTGGAGCACATCCCCGATCCGCTGCCCGTCCTTCGCGAGATCAGGCGCGTACTGAAGCCTGGTGGGCAAGCGTGGCTCAGCGCACCGCTCTGCTACGAAGAACACGAGGTGCCCTATGACTTCTATCGCTATACGCAGTTCGCATGGCGGCACATGGCCGCCGAAGCCGGCTTCACCGTGGAGTCACTCGAATGGCTTGAGGGGTACTACGGCACCATCAGCTATCAGCTGATGATGGCAAGCAATAACTTGCCGATGATATGGCTGCCCGTTCAACTCGTCTTTTTCGTGCTGTCCTTGGTTTTCGGGTTCCTGGACACCAGATTCAAGATCACCGGCATGGGCATGCCGAAGAACTACCGCTGCGTGCTGCGACGGCCTGGCCCCGACTAGGGCGGTCGCTCGGCTATCCGACGGCGGCAGCGTAGCCGAGCACCAGATGACCCGCCTCCCGCACGGTCGTGAATCCGGGATACGCGTTGAGGTGTTCGTCGGTGGCCTTCTTGGCGCCACCGTAGACGAAATAGTCGTCGATAATCACCCGCGCGCCCGTCGTCAGCCAGGGCGTGATCCGTTCCAGGCAGAGCTTGACGGGGTCATACCAGTCACAGTCTAGGTGCGCCAAAGCGATCGGCCAGTCGGGGTTCAACGTGTCCTCGAACAGCCCCGGGTGCAGGTGCGGCCGCACACCGTACCTGGTGAACGATGCGGACACCCGGGGCAGCAGATCGCCCAGGTATCCGTAATACGTGTCCCCGGCTAACCCCTCGGACTGGCCGGAGGCGATCACCGCATACCGCTCGTGTGCCTCGGACGGGTCATCCGGCCCCGGCGGAGGAATTTGGCCGAACACGTCGTAGCCGTGAAATTCTCGGTCTTTGAGGGCTCTGGCGAGTAAGATTCCCGAGCCTCCCAGGGCGACACCGCACTCGATGACCGCTCCCGGCACGCCGCGGACTTCGTCGGCGGCAAGCTTCAAACTGGCGAGCCTTTCGTAACTCAGATAGGTGAGATGGTTCCTGCGGATTTTCCTCGCCAATCCCCCGGCAGCCAACGCGCTGCGAAGCTCGGTAAGCATCACATGAGTGTAGGTATCGCTCGCACGCGACGGCGTCATTTCAACGACTCGAGGATTGCCCCCACCCACGAAGGATGCACGATTTGGTAGGTGAAGGAAGCGGTATAGATGCCGATGTTATTGACCATTTGCTGAGCGGCGCCGCCCGTCGCGCCGTTCAGCCAGTTGCTGAGGTCGGTAGCCGCCGATGCGAAGAATTCGGCACGCGCTTCACCGCACTGTTGCGCCAAGGCCGGATCGAGCTGTGTCAGCGCATTCATCAGCACGGGCACATTGGCGTGGGCGAGCGGCGGCAACCCATAGTAGGCCAGAGCGGCGTTGATTCCGGCCGCGTTGCTCTGGTCTAAGCCCACAAGAACGTTGACGGGGTCGAGGTTCGGGAACAGCCCGAACGGGGTCACCTCGTTCGCGTATGTCGTTGGGGCGAAAGGATCGTCGTAACCCAAATCGACAACGTACTTCAAGGTCGGCTGCGTCAAATCGATAAACGGCTCGACGACCGGCCGCAGGATCGGCACCGCCTGCTGCAGCTGATTCAGCGGCTCCAGGAGCGGCAGGGTCTCGCTCGGGATCATGTAGTAGGTGGTGTTGCCGTTGTAGCCCGGCGACGTCGCCAGTTGTTGTGCGCTGGCAAGTTGTTCGGGCGTCAGCGACGCGTAGCCCAGGTGCGCGTAGGCCATTCCCATGCCCGCATTGATGTCTGCCAGGAGGTTGATGGGATAGCGGGGGAAGTGCGCGAAGCCGTCGTACTGGATGGTGTAAATGTCGGTTTGGAACGGGGTATTCGGGTTGGTCGGTGCGAACACGCTCGGCAGACCCGGGGTGCCGAATTGTCGCGCATATAAGCCCCCGTTGGGATTGTTGGGATCGCCCAGCAGCACGAAGTGCACCGATGTGGGATCGACGCCGGCCTGTGCGAGTGCGTCCATTTCCAGCGAGGCGATAGTGGCGCTTTGGGAGTAGCCGAGGACGACGATGTCTTGTCCCGCATAGGTCTGGGTGATCGCGATGTGCAACGCCTTCACGCCTTCGTCGATCGACTGGGTGAGGCTCAGGTCGAAAAGCCCGGTGTTCGGCGCGGATTGCTCGGGGGTTGCCAGGCCGATGGAGTTGATCGGCCCGTACAACGGATTGATGAATCGGCTGACGACGCCGTCAAAGAACGCCGGAGTCGGCAGCCCGGAGCGCAGCGTGCCGCCGTCGAGCCCGGTGCCGCCCATGATGAGCGCAATCGGGCCGCCGCCGCTTGCGGGCGCGGACACGGTGCCGGTGCCCCCGCCGCCATTGGCGCCGGGACTGCCGCCGAACGTGCCGACGGCGGCCCCGCCACCGCCGCCCGGTCCGGCCCCCTGAGCGCCAGCGCCGCCATTGCCACCTGCGCCGCCGTCGCCGTACAGTATGCCGCCATTGCCACCGGTTCCGCCCGGCCCGCCGACGCCCAGGGGGTTGGCGGTGTTGACTCCGCCGGCCCCGCCGGCCCCGCCGGCACCGAAGAATCGCGCGTTGCCGCCGAGCCCACCGGGGCCGCCGTAGCCAATGCTGCCGTCCAGAGCGGCACCGCCGGTGCCCCCGGCCCCGCCGGTGCCGTAGATCAGCCCGCCCAGGCCCCCGGGTCCGCCCGTGCCGGGCGGGGCGGCGGCCGTCCCCGCCCCACCGGTTCCGCCCGCCCCGCCGATGCCGAACAGCCCGGCGTTGCCGCCGAGCCCGCCATTGCCGCCGGGTCCGCCGGTCCCACCGGTTCCGCCGTTGCCGAAGAGCCCGGCGGCTCCCCCGTTGCCGCCGGCGACCCCGACGTTCGTGCTGTTTCCCCCGTTGCCCCCGTTTCCGTACAGGATCCCGCCGGCCCCGCCGGGCTGGCCCACCCCGTTGACGGTTGTCCCGTTGGCGCCGTCGCCGATCAGCGGGCGTCCCAGCAGCGCACGAGTGGGCGCGTTGACCGCGTTCAGCACATCCTGCTGGGCCGTCTGAAGCAGCGACGCGTTGGCGGCCTCGGCGGCGGCGTACGCCCCGGCGCCCGCGTTCAGCGCCTGCACCAACTGACCGTGAAACGCGGCCGCCTGGACGCCGAGGGCCTGATATTCCTGGGCGTACGCGCCGAACAACCGTGCGATGGCCGCCGAGATCTCGTCCTTGGCGGCCGGCACCAATTCCGTGGTCAGGGCCGCAGCGGCGGCGTTGGCGTCGTCGATCGCGGAACCGATATTCACCAAATCCGCGGCCGCCGCCGCCACCGTTTCCGGGGTGGCGATCACAAACGACACCGCGCCCTCCCTCGAACGATGACGATCCGCTACGCCCGGCCCCCACCAGCGCACTTCGTCGGAGCAGATCCTACCGTGATCCCGGGTACGCTCTGGCGCGTTTGAAAAGGTCCGGCGCGGCGCCGAGTCCTGGTTGTCGTTGACGGCGTTTTGCACCCACTTGATGTCTCTCCTGGCCTACTGTTCACCGCAGATCCGAGAAAGGGACGCGATGAGCAATCACACCTACCGCGTGATCGAGATCGTCGGAACCTCACCCGACGGAGTGGACGCGGCAATCCGCGGCGGCCTGGCCCGAGCGGCGCAGACAATGCGCGGCCTGGACTGGTTCGAGGTGGGCTCGATTCGCGGCCACCTGGTGGATGGAGCTATCGGCCATGTCCAGGTGACGATGAAGGTCGGCTTCCGCCTGGAAGACTCGTAGCCCCCAGGGCGAGTCAGCCCGCGACGGCTCCGGGCTCGCGGAACGGCGACCCGAACTCGGCCACCGGCTCGAAGCCGCGCTTGCGGGCTTTCGCGGCGGCCCTGCGGATCAGGGCGTAGAGTGCGGCGAACCCGGCGTGGTCGGTCAACACGAACGGTGTCAGCAACCGGTTGTGCACCAACGCAAACGCCACCCCCGTCGCGGGGTCGGTCCACCCGACCGACCCGCCCATCCCGGCATGACCGAAGCCCGGCATCACGTTCCCGAAGGGCACACTGTGGTAGCCCAGGTGGAATGCCAACGGCACCAAGAGGTTCCGATCCGGCCGGAGGTCTCGCCGGCCGGTCAGACCCGCGACCAGCTCAGGTGACAGGAATTGGGTGCCGTCGATCTGGCCACCGTTGGCAATCGCTCCGTACATCCGTGCGAGCGCACGAGCCGTCACCACCCCGTTAGCGGCCGGAATCTCGGCGTCCAGCAACGGAATATCACCCTGGACCGCGGCCATCATGCCCGGGAAGTACATGGAGCGGTATCCGCCGGACAGCTGATGGGCGACCCGGTGTGCCACACAGTTGATGATCGGATTGCCAACGATGTTCTGCGGCATGATGATCTCGGCGACCCGCGTCGGCGATCCGGCCGGTGGCCGGCCCAGGTGGAAGCCGTCGGTGCGCAGCGGCTCGGCGAGTTCTTCGCGGAACAGGACGCGCATGTCCTTTCCGGTGACGGCCCTGGCGAGCCCCGACAACAGCCAACCGTAGGTCAGGGCGTGGTAGGCCGGTTTGCCCAGCAGGCGTCCCGGCGACGCCGCCGCCAGCCGATCCTCCATGAGGACGTGATCCAGCAAGTCTTCCCATTTGGCGCCGCGCAAGCCCGACAAGCCGGCCCGGTGCCTCATCACCTCGCGGACGGTGAGGTCCGACTTGCCGTTGGCACCGAACTCCGGCCAGTAGTGCGCAACCGGAACGTCGTAGTCGATCAGCCCCCGGTCGACGAGCCGGTGGATGACGGTGGAGGCCATTCCCTTGGTCGCCGAGAAGACCATGGGCGCGGTGTCCGCCGACCACGGCACCTCCCCGCGGCGGTCCGACCAGCCGGTCCATAGGTCGACGACGGGCTGACCGTCGAGATACACCGCCAACGCCCCACCACCGAATCGGCGCGCGGGGAACATGCTGGCGAAGAAGCGAACGACGCAACCAAAGTGTGAGTCCGCCGCGCCGGACATACGACGACCCGCGTCGGGGTCATCGTGGGGAGGGACCGCGCGGCGATCGACTCGGGTGTCTACCTTCACAGGCTCGAATTTACTGGTATCCGACACTTGCTTAATGGCAAACAAAGATTAATTTACCTTTCCGTTAGGTCGACGCGACGTCCAGTATTTGCTGGGCCGCCATAGCGGGGGTTAACTCCCCCGCCCGGACCTGGCGCTCCACGTCGGCGCGGATCTTGCGCACCGCGGGGTTTGACAGCACCCGGTCCAGCACCGTGTCGCGGACCATCTGCCAGGTCCAGTCGACTTGCTGATCGCGCCGACGGGTTTCGAACTCTCCAGCTTCGGTCAGCGCCTGACGATGGCGTTCGACCGCGTCCCACACTTGCGTCAGACCGGTCCCCTCCACCGCGCTCATGGTCAGAACGGGTGGTCGCCATAGTGTTTCGCGCGGGTGGATCAGCCTGATCGCCGCCGACAGGTCCCGTGCGGCCAACCGTGCATCAGCCACGTGCTCCCCGTCGGCCTTGTTGACCACTACGATGTCGGCCAGCTCCAGCACGCCTTTCTTGATGCCCTGCAACTGATCACCGGAACGCGCCAGGGTCAGCAAGACGAAGGTGTCGACCATGTTGGCCACCGCCACTTCGGACTGGCCGACGCCCACGGTCTCGATCAGGACCACGTCGAATCCCGCGGCCTCCAACAGGACAATCGCTTCCCGGGTGGCCTTTGCCACCCCGCCCAGCGTGCCCGACGTCGGCGACGGCCGGATGTAGGCATCCGGATGCACTGCCAGGCGCGCCATCCGGGTCTTGTCACCGAGAATCGATCCGCCGGTGCGCGTCGACGACGGGTCGACCGCGAGCACCGCCACCCGATGCCCCCGCTCGATCAGGTAGACGCCGAGCGCCTCGATGGTGGTGGACTTGCCCACCCCGGGAACCCCGGTAATGCCTACCCGAACGGCGTTCCCGGATTCCGGGAGCAATTTCAGCAGCAAGCGCTGAGCCCGCTCACGATGGTCGGCGCGGGTGGATTCCAGCAGGGTGATGGCCCGCGGCAGTGCCGCGCGGTCCCCGCGGCGCACGGCCGCGGCCAATTCCTCGACCGTGTCGTTGTTTTCGGATGTCATGTGACCGCGCCGAGTGTAACCGCACTGCGAAAAATCGCGCGGAATTTCGCAGTGACGCTACGCTCGCGGACTCGGTTCAGCATCAATCCAGTGAGTATCCCAGCCGCTCGGCGAGCTTGTGCAGCAAGCCGATTGCGGCGTCGGCGATCACAGTACCGGGCGGATAGATGGCGGTGGCCCCGGCGGCGTACAGCTCGTCGAAGTCACCGGGTGGGATCACCCCACCGACGACGATCATGATGTCGGGCCTGCCCACCTCGGCCAGCGCGTCGCGCAGCGCCGGCACCAGCGTGAGGTGACCGGCGGCAAGCGAAGACACCCCGATCACGTGCACGTCGTTGTCGGCGGCCTGACGCGCCACCTCCTCGGGCGTGGAGAACAGCGATCCGACGTCGACGTCGAACCCGATGTCGGCGAACGCCGTCGCGATCACCTTCTGACCGCGGTCGTGGCCGTCCTGTCCCATCTTGGCAATCAGGATGCGCGGCCGGCGGCCGTCGGCCTCGGCAAACTTCTCCACGAGCTGGGTGGCTTGAGAAAGGGGGGCGATGTTTCCGCCTCCTTTGACTTCGTCACGGTAGACCCCGGCGATAGTACGGATCTCGGCCTGGTGGCGCCCATAGACCTTCTCCAAGGCGTCGGAGATCTCGCCGACGGTGGCTTTGGCCCTGGCCGCGTCGATGGCCAAGGCAAGCAGGTTGTTGCCCAGTCCAGGTGCGGCGGCGGCACGAGACAGCTCGGCCAACGCGGCGTCGACCGCCGCCTGATCCCGGCTTGCCCGCAGCTCTCGCAATTTGGCCAGCTGCTCGGCGCGCACGCGGCTGTTCTCGACCTTGAGGACCTCGATCTCGTGGTCCTCGTCGACCTGGTACTTGTTGACCCCGATCACCGGCTGCTGGCCGGAGTCGATACGGGCCTGGGTGCGCGCGGCCGCTTCCTCGATGCGCAGCTTCGGGATGCCGTCGCTGATGGCCTGGGCCATGCCACCGTGCTCGGCGACCTCGCGGATGTGTGCCCGGGCCCGTTGCGCCAGTTGATGGGTCAGCCACTCCACGTAGTAGGAGCCCCCCCAGGGGTCGATCGGCCTAGTGGTGCCCGACTCCTGCTGCAACAGCAACTGGGTGTTGCGGGCGATCCGCGCCGAGAAGTCGGTGGGCAATGCCAGCGCCTCGTCCAACGCGTTGGTGTGCAGCGACTGGGTGTGGCCCTGGGTCGCGGCCATGGCCTCGATGCAGGTCCGGGCGACATTGTTGAAAGGGTCCTGGGCGGTGAGCGACCACCCCGACGTCTGCGAGTGGGTGCGCAACGACAGGGATTTGGCGTTCTTGGGTGCAAACTGTGCGACCAGCTCGCTCCACAGCAGCCGGCCGGCCCGCAGCTTGGCCACCTCCATGAAGAAGTTCATCCCGATGCCCCAGAAGAAGGACAGCCGGGGCGCGAACGTGTCGATGTCCAAGCCGGCGTCCAGGCCGGCCTTGATGTAGTCGACGCCGTCGGCGAGGGTGTACGCCAGCTCCAAATCCGCTGTGGCACCCGCTTCTTGGATGTGGTAGCCGGAGATCGAAATGGAGTTGAACTTCGGCATCCTGGCGCTGGTGTAGGCGAAGATGTCGGAGATGATCCGCATCGACGGCTTCGGCGGATAGATGTAGGTGTTGCGGACCATGAATTCTTTGAGGATGTCGTTCTGGATGGTGCCGGCCAACTTCTCCGGCGGCACGCCCTGCTCTTCGGCGGCCACGACGTACAGCGCCAGGATCGGCAGCACGGCGCCGTTCATCGTCATCGACACGCTGACCGCCGATAGGTCGATCCCGTCGAACAACTGCCGCATGTCGAGGATGGAATCGATTGCCACGCCGGCCATTCCGACGTCACCCTGAACCCGGGGGTGGTCGGAGTCGTAGCCGCGGTGGGTGGCCAGGTCGAAGGCAACGGACAGGCCCTTCTGACCGGCGGCCAGGTTGCGGCGGTAAAACGCATTGGAATCCGCGGCGGTGGAGAACCCGGCGTATTGGCGGATGGTCCACGGCTGGTTGACATACATCGTCGGGTAGGGGCCGCGCAGATACGGCGGCTCGCCGGGGAAGCTGTTCAGTGGGTAACCGTCGGCTGCTGCGGCGCGGCGATCGGCGCCAATGTAAACCGGTTTGACCTCGATACCTTCCGGCGTGTGCCACTGCAGCTGATCGGGCGTGTACCCGTGTGCCGACGCGGCGGCCGCGACGTGCTTGTCCACCGCGGCTGCCGAAGCCGGCTGCACGGCCCGGTCGCCGCGCAGCGGGATATCGGCGAAGCTACCGATAGCACGTGTGGGGGTCGTCATCGTGGCTAGGCTCCCAACCGGGTGAGCAGATTCGAAAGGGCTTGGACCGCATTGATTTTCGCGGTGAGAAACTCGTCGGGCCGGTGCGCGGGCCCTTTTGGCTTCCCCAGCGCTTTCTCGGGCCCCACCAGGTAAACCCGTGATACCCCCGCGCTTCGGGCCGCCGCCACAATGTCGGGGCCCTCGTCGTGGTAGCGCTTGTCGGTGCCGCAAATCACCACAACAGCCGGCGACCCCGCTTGGGAAATAGCTTGTGCGACACCGGTGACGTCGACGGGTCCGGGGTTAATCGCCGCTATGCCGCCCGACGCCAGCAGGTTTGCCGCGAACGTCGCCCGGATATTGTGCTCGGCCAGCGGGCCCAACGGCAGCAACAGCGCCCGCGGGCGCGAACCGGTGCGAGCTAGATAGGCGTCCGAGCGATCGCGCAGCGCTTCGAATTGCGCCGCGTAGCGTCGCACTGGGCATCCCGAATCACTGTGCCGCAGGGGGGGTTCGGCAAGATCCGGATATTCGTTGACGCCGGTGATCGCGGTGCGCCGATGCGCGATGTCGTCGATGCGGCGCGCCGCAACCTCGGCGATCTGGCCGGCAATGTAGTCGCGGGCATCGACGAATCCGCCGTGAGCCGCCCGCGCTTCGATGGCCTGGAAATACTGCCATGACCGCTGCGCCAGCTGTTCGGTGAGGTCCTCGACAAACCACGATCCCCCAGCGGGATCCAATACCCGCCCGACGTGCGACTCCTCCAAGAGCAGCAGCTGGGTGTTGCGGGCGATCCGGCGCGCGAAGTTGGTCGCCATGCCGGGAAAGCCACCGGGGATTGCCACGTCGAAGGGGAACACCAGCACCGTGTCGGCGCCGCCGACGCCCGCGCCGAAGGCGGCCACCGTGCTGCGCAACATGTTCACCCACGGGTCGCGCTGGGTCATCATCGGCAGCGACGTCTCCGCGTGCAAGGTGGCCGCGCCGCCCTCCGGGTCGCCCGCGACGTCGGCGACCCGCGCCCACAGCTGGCGCATGGCCCGCATCTTGGCGAGCGTCATGAACTGGTCGTCATCGGCGGCGAGCCGGAAGCTGATCTGGCGCAGGGCCTGGCCGACCGGGAGCCCGGATTCGGTGAGCAGGCGAAGGTAGGTCACCGCGACGGCGATACTGGCCGCGAGCTCCCACGTCGCGTTGGCGCCGAGGTTGTGGAAGGCGGGCCCGTCGACGGTGATCGCGCGCACCCCCCGGTGGCCGGCCCCCCGCGAGGCGACCGCGACGACTTGTTCGATCGACGGGGCGGGACGGTCGCTCAGCGGCGCGGTCAGCGGGTCGGCACCCAGGTCGATCGACACCGTGGTGCGCTGGTCGGGATCCAGCTGGGCCAGCATCGCCAGCATGACGTCGCACGCGTCCGGGTAGTCGGCACCCGCATCGAGGATTACCGGCGCCAGGTTCAAGTGGACGCCCGCGAGCACCCCCTCGAGCTGGTCCGGCGCCACACCCGACTCCCCCACCCGGACCAGCAGCGCGCTGACCCCGTCGCTCAGCGCGGCCAGGACGGCCGCGTTCGTGTCATCCGACGCGCCGGGCCCGGGAAACGCCTCGGCAACCTTCCAGCCGGAATGCACGTCACGCAAACCGTCACCGCCACGCACATAGGGCCACTCGCCCGGCAGCGGCGGCTCCGGCAGCTCGTCGAACGCGGTGTAGAGCGCGCGGATGGCGAACCCCTCATACGTGGGGGTATCCAGCCGCCGCTCGGGTTGGCCGGCCAATGATTCGGCGGGACCACTCCGCGTGCTCTTGGACAGCACGCCGGCGACCGCACTGCGCCAGCGCCCCCGAACCTGTTCTAGGTCGGCGAGCTCGGGTACATCAATGGACACCGACCGCTCCTGTTTTCGCAGCAACTGCCTGTATTGCACGGATTGCTTCGGGATTGCCACTTACTAAGCAGGCTAATTGATTGCCCGGCCCGCATGGGCGCCGAGGTGCGACGACCGTCTCGGCCGATGGCGAAACGCCAGCGCGGGGAAACGAGATATTCATCTTCGCCACGTAGCCTTGGCAGACGTGACGGCCCCCGCCATCTGCAAAACCACCGACACGGTGCGCGTTATCGCTGCCGCGGTCGGCGCCGCGGCGCGCCAGCTGTCTCGGCCGCGGATCGTGGGGACAGTGGTCGGAATCACAACGTTGGTGGCCGTGGCATTGCTGGTTCCGCTGCCCACCGCAGTGGAGTTGCGTGACTGGGCGACGTCGGTCGGCCCCTGGTTCCCGCTGGCGTTCCTTTTCACGCACGCCGTCGTCACGGTGGTCCCCGTCCCCCGCACGGCATTCACGCTGGCCGCCGGGCTGTTGTTCGGCCCGGTGTTCGGCGTGCCGATCGCGGTGATCGGCAGCGCGACGAGCGCGTTGATCGCGATGCTGCTGGTGCGGGCGACCGGATGGCGCCTGAACCGCCTGGTTCGCCACCGGGCCATCCACCGGCTGGACGAGCGCCTGCGCGAGCGGGGCTGGCCGACCATCTTGTCGCTGCGGTTGATTCCCGCCGTACCCTTTGCCGCGCTCAACTATGCCGCCGGCGCCTCGGCCGTGCGGTTGCTGCCCTACACCGTGGCCACGCTGGCCGGTCTGCTACCCGGCACCGCCGCGGTCGTGATCCTTGGCGACGCCGTTGCGGGTCATGCCAGCCCGCTGCTGATCCTGGTGTCCGTGTGCACCGGCGTCGTGGGGCTGACCGGGCTGGTGGTCGAGTTCCGCCATTATCGGCGGCATCACCCCAGGCCGTCGCGCGCCGACGAGGGCGTCCGCGAGCCCGCCATCGCGCGCTAACCCCATTACGGCAAGGCTGCATAATGCCTGCATTGACGCTATTGTGCAGGCGTGGTGGCGATCACCATTCGTGAAGTCCCCGACCACGTCCGCAACGAGTTGGCCGCACGAGCCGCACGAGCCGGGCAGTCACTACAGGAGTATCTGCGCGGCCTGCTCATCGCGACCGCCCAGAAGCCGACGGCCCAGGCCGTCGTCGCACGTGCCCGCGCGCGGGTGAACGCCACGGGCGTACGCCGGGACGGTGCCGCAATCCTCGCTGCTAAAGACCCCGATCGTCGGTCACCGCCCGGATTGTCTGCGACGCATCCGCGGTGGTGGTTCATCAGACGACAGGAGCTCAGCGGGGTCATCAGTGCCAACCAGGCCGCTCAAGCGCATGTCGATCTCCTCGAATTGCCGGTCGATCTGTGGCCATACGACGCGCTCTCGACGCGCGTTTGGGAGTTGGGCGCCACCCTGTCCAGCTACGACGCCGCATACGTGGCGCTCGCGGAGATCTTGGCCGCGCCATCGGTCACGCTGGACCGACGGATCCGCCGGGCGGCTGGAATCACCTGTTCCGTGTCCGTCCCCGGAGGGGACGACTGAGATGGTAGCGGTCGACGCCCGGGAACTAACGCGCACCGTCTTGCTCCTGGTCGGGGCGGTGCTGTGTCTGACGGTGGCGGTATGGCCGTTGGTGACCAATCGAGTCACGCGGAACCGCGAACCGCCCTACCCGCCGTCGGAACGCCTGAGAACCGATGGCCGGAGGCTGTCGGTTGCCGCGCTGCTGAGCGCGGCCGCGTTTGTGGCGGCCATCTGGCTGCCCGGCGGGACCGCTCGTCGGGCGCAGCCACCCATACCTTTGCCCGCGGTAGGTGCCATCGGCCCCGGCGCCGGCATCGCCGTCACCTATGCCGACGGTTCCGGCGGAATGGGCTGTACGGCAGGGTTTTTGGTGCGAACGGACACCGGTCAGGCCGGTGTGCTCACCGCCGGTCACTGCAACAAGGGCGGCCAAGCGAGTAAAACGTCCATCAATTACGCGGGGAACAACCGCTACGTGACGGTCGGTACCTTCAGCCAATCGGTCAGCGAGGGACTGCGGGGGGAAGCCCACGACATCGGCCTGATCATGCTCGACTCCGACAAGGTCCCGCGGACCTCGGCGATCGCCGCGTCGCTCCCGGTCGCCGGTGTCATGGCTGACGTAGGAATTGGCCAGCAGCTGTGCAAGTTCGGCATGAAGACCGGTAGGGCCGAATGCGGGCGGGTCACCGACATCAGCGCGAGCAAGGTGGCGTTTCTGGCGGCCAGCCAGTGCGGCGATTCCGGCGGACCGGTCTACCTCATCCAAGACGACGGCACCGCTGCGGCGGTCGGCATCCACATCCGGGGTGGGCGGCCCGACGACCCCAACCCTGGCTGCTCGACCCCGGACACGTCTTCGGTCGCCGAGCTGGTGCAGCCCTGGCTGGACACGTGGAACCTCAGCGTCGTCACCGCCGGCTGACGCGACCTTCCCGCCCAGTCTGCGCTGAGGGCGTCCAATCGTCGGCGAACGTGTCTTTGTACGCAGGATCGGCGCCGCAGACGCAGGCTCGATGGCTAATGCGTGGGCAGGCTCAGCCGGAATTGGGCGCCGCCGTCGTGCGGCAAACACACCAACTCGCCGCCGTGCGCCCGGGCCAGCGCCCCCGCACCCCCAGCACTACCAGCAGCACCGCCGGCAACGCCACCGCCAGCAGGGTCACCCGGCGCTGCAGCGACGGCGTTGGAGTCGCGGGTCCGGTCGGGGCGGGCGTCATGACCGCCGCGGCTGCAGTCGATAGCCAATGCCGCGGACGGTGTGCAGAATGCGCGGCCCGTGGGCCTCGAGTTTGCGCCGCAACCCGCTGATGTGCACCTGCACCAGGTTGGCGTCGTCGCCGTCATAGCCCCACACCGCAGCCAGGATCTGGCCGGCGCTGACGATCCGGCCCCGCTGTTCAACGAGAAACGCGAGCAGCCGCAGCTCGGTCGCGGTCAGATCCAGCCGGTGTCCGTCGCGCGCGGCGACACCCGCATCGACGTCCAGCATCAGGTCGCCCAGCTGAACCACCTGCGGCAGCCGTCCGCGTCGGCGCAACACCGCCCCGACCCGTGACACGAGTTCGGCGAGTTCGAACGGCTTGACCACATAGTCGTCGGCGCCGCCGTCGAGGCCGCGCAGCCGGTCGGGCAGGCCATCGCGGGCGGTGATCAACACGATGCCGATGTCGCCCCATTCGCGGATGACGTCGATGAGCGCGAACCCATCCCGGCCCGGCAGCATCACATCGAGCACCACCAGGTCCGGCCGCAGGCCCTCGAGTAGGCCTTCCAATCCGTGGCCGTCGCAACGGGTGTCGGTGTGGTACCCGACGTCGGTCAACGCCTCGCCGACCATCTCCCGGATGGTCTCGGAGTCTTCGACGACCAGCACCCGCGGCGCACCGACGCTGAATTGATCGGTCCGGCCCGCGACCGGCCGGCTGCCGGCGCGGCCCGCACGTGGACAATCCGTAACAAACCACGTTAACGCGCCGCGCTGAGATCAGCCTGCCGCTACCGTCTCGATTACCGACAACCAACGAGATCGGAGCGACATGACCTCGCAGAGCACCAACCCCGCACCGCCACCAGCCGCCCCCGCTCGCCGCCATTCCACGGTCATGGTGATCGGCGCCGGGCTGGCGGGTTTGGTGCTCGGCGCGCTCGCCGTCTTCGCGCTAGCCGGCGTCACGTGGAAAGTCCGCGTCGAGCTCCCCCCGCCCCTATATCCGTCGCAGCTGACGTCGACGCCACCGGGGCCGCCCGCCGCGCCGGGCCGCACGCCGACATCGGCGACGAGTGTCCTACCCGCGCCGCCTCTGCCACCACCGCACTCCTGACGAAGCGACTCGACGAGTTTCTCCAGATCCACTTCAAGTTCGGCTCCTAGCGTCAGGTTCGACCGACGATCAACGACGTGGGGAGTGCCATGACCACCGACGACAAGGAACGAGCAGCCGATTGACCAAACACGCCGCCACTCGACCGGTGTGGTGGTCGGCGCGGGGCTGGTGGGGCTGTTGGCCGGGGCGTTCGTCACCGCGGCAGCGTCGATCTTCATCTGGACCTTCGGCTTCGGGCCTCCGGGTCCGCCACCGGGGTTTGGGTCCCCGTCGTCGCATTTCGGTTACCCCCCGCCACCTGGGCCGGGCGGCCCGGTGGGTCTGGGCATGGGGCCTACCGGTCCGGCACCACACGCGCCCCGGCCGCCGGCGCCGTTCCCGGGTGGGCCTCCTGCGCTGCATCGGGGGCCTGGCGGTCCGAGCGGGCCGGCGGCGCCACAGCCTCCGGGGCCGAGCCAACCACCGGCGGCGACGCCCGGACCCCAACCGCCCACTGGTCGCAGGTGAGCGCCACGCAGTCCGAGCTGCGCCTCGCCTAAGTGCGTTCCGGACCTTTCACCGTCATCACCGCGAACGTGGTCAGGAACATCGCCGCCGGAAGCGCATTGACAGCCTTGTCCCGCGCCCGGATGTGCGCGCCCACGGCCAGGATGAAATACAACGTCAGCATCGCGGTCGTGAGCCTGGCCAAGGCGGGGAATCGGGTAACCGACAGCAGTCCGATCGCGGAGGCGGCCTTGGCCACCGGCAGCACCGGGCGGACATTCTCTGGAACACCCAGGTCGTCCAGGGTCTTCGCGACAAGGGGCAGCGGGATCGCGCACGCCACCGCATCGCCAGCCTGGAAAGCGGCAAGCGCCGCATAGGTTTTGGGTGAAGTCAACACGCTCATCTGCAGAATCTACCGAGTCAATTCGGGCGGCGCCCCGGGCGGACCGTCCATCGGCTGGCGAGCGATCGCCTCGGCTTTGGCCACCGCCTGGGCGATCGCGGGATCGGTTTCGGTGGAGAACCAGTCGGCGACCTCGGCGTCGTCCTCACCGGCGGCGTGCTTGGGCAGGTCGTCCATCGGCGACGGCTGGAACCGGAATACCCCGTCCTCGCCTGGGGTACCGAGAAGTTTGGTGAACCCCTGCAGCGCCGCGCTGAAATCGCTGGGCACCACCCACACCTTGTTGGCGTCACCCCGCGCCATTTCGGGCAGCGTCTGCAGGTACTGGTAGGCCAGCATCTCCGGGGTGGGCCGGCCGGCCTTGATCGCGGCGAACGTCTTCTCGATCGCCTTGGCCTGCCCCTGCGCCTGCAGGTAGGCGGCGGCGCGCTCCCCCTGGGCGCGCAGCATCCGCGACTGCCGGTCGGCCTCGGCGGCCAGGATCGCGGCCTGCTTGGCGCCCTCGGCGGCCAGGATCTGTGCCTGCTTGTTGCCTTCGGCCTGTTTGATCGCGGCCTCCCGAGTACCTTCGGCGGTCAGGATCATGGCCCGCTTTTCCCGGTCGGCCTTCATCTGCTTTTCCATCGAGGCCTGAATCGACGGCGGCGGGTCGATGCTGCGCAGCTCCACCCGGGCCACCCGCAGACCCCAGCGGCCCGTCGCCTCGTCGAGGACGCCGCGCAACTGGGCGTTGATCTGGTCGCGGGAGGTCAAGGTCTGTTCCAGCGTCATCCCGCCGACGACGTTGCGCAGCGTGGTCGTGGTGAGCTGCTCGACGCCGACGATGTAGTTGCTGATCTCGTAGACGGCCGCCTGCGGGACCGTGACCTGGAAGTAGACCACGGTGTCGATGTTCAGGGTCAGGTTGTCCTCGGTGATGACGGGCTGCGGCGGGAACGACACCACCCGCTCGCGCAGGTCCACCCGCGCACGCACGCGGTCGATGAAGGGCACCAGCAACGTCAGCTGCCCGCTGACCGTGCGGCTATAGCGACCCAGCCGTTCGATGACGGCGGCCTCGGCCTGCGGGATCAACGCGACCGACTTGGCCACGACGATGATGGCGAATATCACCAGGACGACCAGGAAAACCAGGCCGGCGACTGCACCTTGCATCGGAACTTCCTCCTATCGCTAGAGGGGTGACGCGCCTCTGAAGACCACCGCGGTGGCCCCTTCGATGTGCACGACGGTTACCGAATCACCCGGTTCATAGACGTCGTCCTCGTTCAGCGGGCGCGCCGTCCACACCTGGCCGTCAAGCTTGACCTGGCCGGCATCGCGGGCGACTCGATCGAGCACCAACGCGCTCTTGCCCTCCAGCGCCTGGATCCCCGTGTGCGCCCCGACGGCCGGCGTCAGACGGCGGCGAACCGCGGGCCGAACCAACACCAGCAGTAGCACCGAGACGATCAGGAACACCACTCCGTCGGCCCAGACCGGCCAGTCCATCACCCAGCTGCTGCCGGCCGCGGCCAACGCGCCGCCGCCCAGCATCAGCAAGAACATGTCGCCGGTCAGCGCCTCCGCGCCGGCCAGCACCAGCGCGAATATCAGCCAGATCAAGGCCATGAGCAAGCCCGGAGCCATGGCCACAGGATACGCGTGATCCGCCTCAGCCGCGGCGAGCAACTACACTGCGAAATCATGTGGTGTCCGAGTGCAACGCTCTCGATGTGGGCCAACGCCTGGCTCGCAGGCAAGGCCGCGCCCGACGACGTCTTGGATGCGTTATCCCTCTGGGCCCCAAGGCAATCGGTCACCGCGTATGACGCTGTCGCCGCCGGCCATACCGGCCTGCCGTGGCCGGACGTCCACGACGCCGGAACGGTGTCGCTGCTGCAAACGCTGCGTGCCGCGGTCGGCCGGCCGACGTCGGCACCAAGCGCGCCTGGTCGATTGCGCGGGACGATCAACGTGGTATTGCCGGTGCCCGGCGACGTGCGGGGACTGTCCGCGGGAACCCAGTTCGCGCGCGACGCCCTCGCCGCCGGAGAGGGCGTGATCATCACCAACCCCGACGATCCCGACACGGCCATAGGGCTCACCCCGGAGTTCTCCTACGGCGACCTTGACGAGAAGCCGGACGGCGACCCCGCGATGCCCGAATTGTGCGCGCTGACATGGATGGTGTACTCGTTGCCCAGCGCACCCGTGCTCGACCACCACGAGTTGGGCGACGCCGAATATGCGCTGCGTTCCGCGGTGCGCTCGGCCGCCGACGCGTTGAGCGCCATCGGGCTGGGATCCGCCACCTCCGATGTCGAAAATCCACGCGGCCTTGTCGAACAACTGCTGGAATCCTCACGGCAACACCGGATTCCCGACCATGCACCATCACGCGCACTGCGTGTACTGGAGAACGCCGCGCACGTCGACGCGATCATCGCGGTCAGCGCCGGGCTTTCTCGATTGCCGATCACAACGCGATCGTCGTCGGACGCCCAAACCGCCACCGACGCACTGCGGCCGCTGACCGCCGTGGTGCGCTCGGCGCGGATGGCCGCGCTAGGCGCTATCCTGCGTTCGGCCTGGCCGGACTGACCCCCACGTCCCGCGCGACGCAATGGGGCGGACGGCATGGTGCCCCGTTGACGCTGGCCAGGCAGCCCGGCACCGGGTCTGGGCCGCCCACCCGGACCGGCTCACGGCCGCAACGGAGTTCGTCGATCAGACTTGTTGCGAGCCGGGCGAACCGCCGATCGGCATTGGGGGTCGCGGCCCGGGCGAACGCCATCCCCGCCGCCTCGGCCTGTAATCGCAACTCGTGGTCGAGATCCCAAACCACCTCGATATGGTCGGCGACAAATCCGATGGGACAAACGATTACGGCCTTGACGTCGGACAGCGTCGCGAAATGGTCTGCGACATCGGGCTCCAGCCACGGAACCTGCGGCGGCCCCGAACGCGACTGCCAGGTCAGGTCGTAGTCGGCGTAACCGGCACCCGCGGCGACCAGCCTTGCGGTGTAAGCGACTTGGCGGCTGTAGAGATTGGGACCGCAGCGCTGGTCAGCCGCCACCGGGATCGAATGCGCGGTGAACACCAGGCGCGCATCCCCGGCCGGCAAGGTGCCGGCCGCGGCGGCGATAGCGTCGATGAACATTTCAACCAAGAGCGGATGGTCGAAGTAGGGACGCAGCTTTACCAGGTCGGGCGCTTCGGGACCGGCGGCTCGGCGTGCCCGGGCAATGTCCTCGACATACTGCGTGCAGCTCGAGTAACCACTCCATGCCGAGGTGACGAACACCGCAGCGCGACGAATACCGTTGTCGCGCATAGTCGTAACGGTGTCTTCGACGTAGGGTTCCCAGTTGCGATTGCCGAAGTACACCGGAAGGTCCTGCTCCGCTTCGAGCTCGGCGATCAGCGCGCGATTGATGCCGTTGATCGGCGACACCCCACCAAAATGCAGGTAATGCTCGGCCACGGCATCCAGCCGTTCGGGCGGCACACCACGACCCCGGGTGACGTTCTCCAGGAACGGCCGCACCTGCTCGGGCCCTTCCGGCCCGCCGAAGGACAGCAGCAGGATGGCATCAAATTGCATAGTGCGCTAGAGCAATTGGGTGTGCGCCCCGCCGTCGGCGAAAATGATGTCGCCCGTGGTGGCCGGCAGCCAGTCGGACAGCAGCGCGCACACCGTCTTGGCGACCGGCGTCGGGTCCTTCATGTTCCACCCGACCGGGGCGCGCTGGTCCCAGCCCTCCTCGAGGAGCTGGATCTGGGCGCCCGCCTCCTCGCCGAGCGCACCACCGACGATCGCGGCCATCGCCAGCGTCCGGATTGGCCCGGCGGCAACGAGATTGGAGCGCACACCGTACTTGCCGGCCTCGCGGGCGACGAACCGGTTCACCGACTCCAGCGCGCTCTTGGCGACCGTCATCCAGTTGTAGGCCGGCATCGCCCGGCTCGGGTCGAAGTCCATGCCGACGATGGAACCGCCGGGGTTCATGATCGGCAGCAGCGCCTTGGCCAGCGAGGCATACGAGTATGCGGAGATGTGGATGCCCTTGGAGACGTCCTCGTAGGGCGCGTCGAAGAACGGGTTGATACCCATCCCGCTCTGCGGCATGAAGCCGATCGAGTGGACGACGCCATCGAGCCTGTTGCCCTCGCCGATCGCCTCGGTCACCCGCTGGGCCAGCGTCGCGAGGTGCTCCTCGTTTTGCACGTCGAGCTCGAGCAGCGGGGCCTTCTGGGGCAGCCGGTCGGTGATGCGCTGGATCAGCCGCAGCCGGTCGAATCCGGTCAGCACCAGTTCGGCGCCCTGCTCCTGGGCCACCCGCGCGATGTGAAACGCGATCGACGAGTCCGTGATGATCCCGCTGACCAGGATCCGTTTGCCTTCGAGCAGTCCTGTCATGTCCGTCCTTGTGTGTTGTCAGTGACCCATGCCGGCGCCGCCGTCGACCGGAATCACCGCGCCCGAGATGTATGCGGCGTCCTCCGACGCGAGGAAGCTGACGACTCCAGCGACCTCCTCGGGTTTGCCGATGCGGCCCAACGGAATCGCCTGCTGCGCCATTTCCACGTACTTGGGCTCCATTGCCTGGGTCATCTCGGTGTCGATGAAGCCGGGGGCCACCACGTTGGCGGTGATCGAGCGCGACCCCAGTTCGCGAGTCAGCGAGCGGGCCATCCCGACGAGTCCAGCCTTGGACGCGGCATAGTTCGCCTGTCCCGGCAGTCCGGTCAACCCGACGACGGAACCCATGAAGATGAAGCGCCCGAAGCGCTTCTTGATCATGTTGCGCGACGCCCGCTTGGCGACCCGGAATACCCCGGTCAGGTTGGCGTCGATGACCCTTTGGAACTGTTCCTCGCTCATCCGCATGATCAACATGTCGGAAGTGATGCCGGCGTTGGCGACCAGGACCTCCACCGGGCCCTGGTGCTCCTCGACCTTGTTGAAGGCGGCGTCGACGGCGTCGTTGTTCGTGACGTCGCACTCGACGCCGAACAGCCCCGCGGGGGCTCCGGACGAGCGGTGGGTCACCGCCACCCGGTGCCCGTCGGCGGCCAAGCGCCGCGCAACGGCCAGGCCGATCCCCCGGTTTCCCCCGGTGACCAGCACTGAACGGGAGACGAACGGGGGTCGAGCCGCGTCGGGTGCGGAATCTGTGGTGGCATCGGTGGCTGTGTCAGTCACCCCGTCAACCTAGCGCCTGGGCACGGTGGCGCCTAAACCGGCTGCCCGCGAGCGTGACGTGCTGCGATTCTTGTGCGCGCTCTTGTCGGTGTGTGTCGGCACACTTCGCCCATGAACGACCCATTCATTGGGAACGAAGCTTTGGCTGCGGGCTCATTGACCCCCTACGAACTGCGCACGCGATATGTGGCGCCGCACAAAGACGTGCACGTGCCAAGGAATGCCGAACTGACGGCGGACTTGCGCGCGCGTGCCTGTTGTTGCGCTCGCGGCGCGGCGGCACCCTCGCGGGCTTTTCCGCCTCCGCCCTACACGGCTCGAAGTGGATCGACTCGGCCCAACCCGGCGCGGTCATCCACACCAATCGCCGGCGAGAAGCCGGAGTGCAGGTCTGGGAAGAGCGCATCGAGGCTGACGAGGTCGCCGTCATCAGCGGCATGCAGGTCACCACACCCGCCCGCACGCCCTCGACCTGGCCAGGCGATACCCGTTGGGCGCGGCGGTCGCCGCGGTGGAAGCCCTCGCGCAGGCGACCGAGTTGAAGATGGCCGACGTCGAGCTATTGGTCGACGGCTACCGGGGCCGCCGCGGCATGAAGGCCGCCAGAGCCGCCCTGGAATTGGTCGATCGTAGAGCCCAGTCGCCAAAGGAGACATGGCTGCGCCTGCTATTGATCCGCGCGGGGTTTCCCCGGCCCCGGACGCAGATCCCGGTCCGCAACGAATGGGGTTGGGCCGAAGCGCATTTGGACATGGGGCGGGAGGACATCAAGGTCGCAGTCGAGTATGAGGGTGAGCATCACCAGTCGAGTCGCTACCACTACGCAAGGGACATCCGCCGGCATGAAAAGGTGGCACACCGTTACGGGTGGATCGTGGTCCGGGTCATCAACGAGGACCACCCCCAAGCGTTATTCGCCGGGTACGCGAGGCACGCGCTTCGCGAGCGTAACCGCACTGCGAAAATCCCTACCCAAAATCGCAGCCAGGTTACGCTCGCGGGCCAAAGAACCTACGCAGGCAGCCGGCGATTGATCAGCAGTGCGGCCAGCCCGGCCAGCGCCAGGATCAGCGCACCCAGCCGCAGCCAGCCCACGCTGGCGTCACCCTTGATCGTCTCGTAGCCGATCTGCTGCTGTAACGACGCGTAGACGGCCTTCAACTCCGGCAGGGTCGCGGCGTTGTAGGCGTTGCCGCCGGAGAGCTCGGCGACCTTCTTCATCGTGGTGTCGTCGACGGGCACCGGCTGACGCTGACCGTTGATCTCGACGAACCCGTAGGGCGTGCCGAACGAGATCGTCGAGATCGGCACGCCCTGGTCCTTGGCGGTGCGGGCGGCCGTGAAGGCACCCTTGGGGTTGTCCGGGTTGGTCGGCATCGTCTCCTTGCCGTCGGAGAACAACACGATGCGCGCCGGCGGCGGTGTGTCGCCGCCGCCGATCACCGCGCCGACGGTGGCGATGGCCTGCAGAGCGGTGAAGATGCCCTCCCCGGTGGCGGTGCGGTCGGCGAACTGCAACTTGTCAAGCGCGGCCTTCGTCGCCTCGCGGTTGGTCGTCGGCGATACCAGCACGGTCGCCGTGCCCGCATACGCGATGAGCCCGAGGTTGATTCCCGGGGTCAGCTCGTCGGCAAACGTCTTCGCGGCCTCCTGCGCGGCGACCATCCGGTTGGGTTCGACATCGGTGGCACGCATTGATTGCGACACGTCGATCACCAGCATCACCACCGCGCGGTTGCGGGGAATCCGGA
Source organism: Mycobacterium lacus (assembly GCF_010731535.1). Taxonomy (NCBI): domain Bacteria; kingdom Bacillati; phylum Actinomycetota; class Actinomycetes; order Mycobacteriales; family Mycobacteriaceae; genus Mycobacterium; species Mycobacterium lacus. The sequence goes on along the minus strand of NZ_AP022581.1, from coordinate 1,401,690 downwards.
CGTCGTTTGTCGGACCCGCCATCGCAATGGTGAACAGAACCATCGCCAACACCAGCAGGATCGCCGGCAGATGCCGCCACTGCGAAGGCCGTTTGGGCGCCACGCTGTCCAACAGCTCCATGTTGGCGAACCGCAGCATCCGCCGCTGGCGCGCCAGCTGCAGCAGGACGTACAGCGCGGCCAGCCCGATGACGACAAAGAGGAAGAGGAAAAACCAGGAGTGTTCGAAGCCGGACAGCGTCATCGGCCCCAGCAGCGGCAGTGTCACTGGCTTCCCGCCATTGCCCCGCGCCGGCGAGAGGCGACGAAACGGACGATGTCGGCGAGCCAGTCGCGGTCGGTGCGAAGCGTCAGTACCGGCGCCCCGCACCCGCGGATGGTCCGAGCGACATCGGCGCGGTGGGCCGCGGCGGCCCTGGCGAAATCGGTCTGCAGCTGTGCGTCGATGGTGAACTCCCGGGTCACGCCGGATTCGGCGTCCTGCAGGATGACATCGCCGATATCGGGCAGTTCGATATCGCGGGGATCGAGCACCTCGATCGCCAGCACCTCGTGGCGGGCCGCGATCGCCCGCAGCGGACGCATCCAGTTGATTGGACCCAGGAAATCGCTGATGATCACCGCCATCCCGCGGCGGCGTTCCGGCCGGCGCAGCGCGTCGATGGCCACCGCCAGGTCGCCGCGGACGCCCGCCGGGGCCTTGGGCATGGTCGCGATGGTGCGCAACATCGTGTGTTGATGCTGGCGCCCGGTGCGGGCCGGCACGCGGGTCATCGTCGCGCCGTTGGCGATCAGCGCACCCAGCCGGTTGCCACCGCCGCTGTTGAGGAACGTGATGGCCGCCGCGGCGGCCACCGCGAGGTCTCGCTTCTCACAGACGGCCGTGCCGAAATCCAGGCTGGCCGACATGTCGACCACCAGCCAGGTCTCCAGTTCCCGGTCGGCGATCATCTGCCGGACGTGCGGGTGGGTGGTGCGCGCGGTGACCGCCCAGTCCATCCGGCGCACGTCGTCACCGGGCTGGTAGAGGCGCGACTCCCCGGGCTCGGTGCCCGGGCCCGGGATCAGGCCGAGGTAATCGCCGTGCAAGACACCGTCGAGCTTCTGCTTGATGGTCAGCTCGAGGGTGCGCAGCGCCGCCGCCAGCTTCGGATCGTCGATGTCGCCCCGCAGCAACGATGGCGGGTGGACGACCGCCGGGGCTTTGCTTTCGGTCACCGGCCGCTGGCCGCGGCCGCCGCCTGCATCACCGGCGGCACCGAATGGCCTTGCTGCGGAACGGCATTCACCTGCGGCAAGGCGACCGTCTGCAGAACCCGGTTGATGATGATCTCCGGCGTGATCTCGTCTGCCAGCGCATCGTAGGTGAGCACCAACCGGTGTCGCAGCACATCGGGAATGACTTCGATGACGTCCTGCGGGATCACGTAGTCGCGCCCGCGCACCAGCGCCAGCGAACGTGCGGCGGCGATGATGCCCAGCGAGGCGCGGGGCGACGCGCCGAAGGCGACCCAGCTCTTGACGTCGTTCATCCCCAGCTGCTCGGGCGCGCGAGTGGCGAACACGACCCGGACCACATAGTCGACCAGCGCATGGTGGACGAAGTTGTTGGCCGCGATCTCCTGGAGCCGCACCAGGTCGCCGGTGTTGAGGATCTGCTTGGCCTGCGGTGGGGCGACACCCATCCGGTAGATGATCTCGCGCTCCTCCTCCGCTGACGGGTAGCCGACGTTGATCTTGAACAGGAACCGGTCGCGCTGCGCCTCGGGCAGCGGATAGACGCCCTCGTGCTCGATCGGGTTCTGCGTCGCCATCACCAGGAACGGATTGGGCAGCGGGAAGGTCTTGCCGCCGATGGAGACGTGGCGTTCCTGCATGACTTCCAGCAGGGCCGATTGCACCTTCGCCGGCGCCCGGTTGATCTCGTCGGCAAGCAGGAAGTTGACCACCACCGGACCGAGCTCGGTGTCGAATTCCTCCCTGCCCTGCCGGTAGATACGGGTACCGATGATGTCGGTGGGCACCAGGTCGGGGGTGAACTGGATGCGCGCGAACGTGCCGCCGACCACGCGCGCGAAGGTCTCCACCGCCAGCGTCTTCGCCACGCCGGGCACGCCCTCGAGCAGCACGTGGCCCTTGGACAGCAGACCCACCAGCATCCGCTCCACCAGCTGGTCCTGGCCGACGATGATCCTCTTGACCTCGAAGATGGCCCGCTCCAGCGTGTGCACCTCGGCGGCTAGCCCGTCGGCGCCACCCGACGGCGCCTCATGGGCCGGCCCGCCCGGGCCCGAGTAACCGCTGGCGCCCGCGGGGAACCCACCTGCTGATGTCATCAATAACCCTCCACAGCTCATTCGGACACGACTACCGGCACGACACATGTCGCGGGGCAGCGACGTGCCCGCGTTCAACTATTCCAGGCCTGCCGGATTCCGTCGACGCCGCGGGTCCCCCAGCAAATCGCGCCTCGGTCAGTAGTCGATGATCCGGGTCACAAAAGGCGTCATGCCGGCCTTGCGCACCGGGCTGATGGTGACCTTGCCGGCGCTTCCGGATGCCTCCAGCATCTGACCGTTGCCCAGGTAGAGGGTGACGTGCTGGCCGCCACCCGGGCCGTAAAAGATCAGGTCGCCACGTCTGGCCTGCGAGGGAGGAATGTGCTTGCCAGCGTTGTACTGGTCGCCGGAAAACCGCGGGATCAGCACGCCAACCCCCGCGAAGGCGTACCGCATCAGGCCCGAGCAGTCGAAGCCGACCGTGCCCGCGCCGGAGTCGACGCCCCTGCTGGGGCCCTCCAGCGTGCCGCCGCCCCACGAGTACGGCACCCCCAGCTGCGAGCCGGCGCGGCGGATCACGTACTCGATAGCCTGCCGGCCGTTGGCCCGCGGGATCCGGCTTCCGCTGGTGTTGTTGGCGGCGGGGGCGTTACCGCCGCCGAGGTTGATCCCCAGCCCGCCAAGAAATTGCCTGCCCAAATCGAGGGTGGTTTGGGTGGCCTGGGCGGTGGCCTGCAGCGAGGCATTGGCGACGGCGAGCGGATCTCCGGGAGCGCCCGCACTGACCGCCGCCGGCAGCGTGGGATCCCACTCGCCCGGGTCGGCCGTGGCGGGAGCCGCGACGGATGTCATCAGCCCGGTCACCGTCGCGACGATCCAGCCCAGGGTGGTCAGGCGAAAAAGCTTGTGGCGCATGGATCCTCGTCAGTATTCGATATACCGGACCACGAAGGGCGTCATACCGCTGGTGCGCACGGGCGCAACGCGAACCTTCAACCCGATGTCGGGGGCCTCGAGCATCTGGCCGTCGCCGAGGTAGATCGTCACGTGCTGGCTGCCGCCGGGCCCGTAGAAAATGACGTCGCCGCGGCGCATCTGCGAGGCCGGGATCTTGCGGCCCAAGTTATATTGCGAGCCCGAGTAGTGCGGCAGCTTGATGCCCACCCCGGCGAACGAGTACAAGACCAGTCCCGAACAGTCGAAGCCGACGATATTGGCCCCGGAATCGATTCCTTTGCTCGGACCCGCGGCATTGCCGCCACCCCAGGAATACGGCACGCCGATCTGGGACATCCCGCGCCGGATGACGTATTCGGAGGCCTGCCGCCCATATACCCGCGGAATCCTGCCCTGGGTCGTACCCGTGGGGGCGTTGGTGATGCCCGTGTCGGTGGGCCGCAAGATGCCCAATTGCTGCAGGAAGTTCCGCCCCATTTGGGCGGTGACCTGCGCCGACGTCGCCGAGTAGCCCAACACCTGGTTGACCACCGCGATCGGGTCGCCGGGAATGTTGGCGCTGGGAATCATGGGCAGCGTGGGGTCCCAGCCGTCCCACCGACGGCCACCGCCCGGCCCGGCTCCGGGATCCCACATGCCATCCGGAGGCGGCGCACCCTGCCCGCCGGCCGAGGACCAGGCCACGAGCCTAGCCGCCTGCAGTCTGGCTTGCGCCGCATCGCGCTCGGCGGCCAGCCGGTTGACCTCCGCACGCTGCTCGTCGAACTTGCGCTTGGTCTCGTTCATCGCCGCCACCGCGGCATCCTGGCTGGCCGCGGCATCGGCGGCGGCCTTGTCGGCCTTCTGCTTGGCCAGCCGTGCCGCCGACTCCTTGTTCACCTGCTCGGTCCGGGCCCGCTGCAGGTTGGCCATCACCGCCTGTGAACTGGCGGTCAGGGTCTTGGCGGCGGTCGCGGTGGCGATGATCTCGTCGGGGCTGGTCGCGCTCAGATAGCTGCCCGACGGACCGTTCATGTAGGTGGCCGCCGCGAAGCTGTCGAACCGGTGTTGAGCTGCGGCGATGGCCGCATTGGCGTCCCCGACCGCCCGCTGACTGACCTCGAGGTCGTGTTCGGCAGCGGCCGCGTTGTCCCGGGCGGTCTCCACGTCGACCAAGGCCTTGTTCACGGCTTCCTGCTCGATCTCGACTTCGGCGCTGAGGTCTTCTAGCCGCTGGTTCGCCTTGGCGACGTCGGCGATCAGCGCCGCCATCGTGTCGGCACCCTGATCAGCTGCGGCCAGTCCCGGCGTGCACACCAGCAGGGCCACGCTCACCACCGCCGGAATCGCCGGCCGCGCCAACCTCGCGGCCGGAGATGTCGCAGAGCCACGGCTGTTCCGTTTCATTCGGCTCAGATCTCCTATGGCTCACCTCGGACAAAGGCGCCAGCCCCAGGATTCACCGGCAAAGCGCCAAAGACATCACAAGCATCATTTGCACCGTACGTCACATCTGACGCTATGGAAACGTAAGTCACAAACTGCACTCTGGACGTGCGTTTAATGTGACCAAACGGTGACCTGTGGTGTTTGCCGCACAGAGAAACGGGCCCACTGTACGCGCGCCACCCGAGCCGGATGCACCAGGCTAAAGGCCTAGCTGGGTTCTCCCGCTCGCGATTCGGCGGGCTCGGCAGACGTTGCTGATCGCTTACTGCGCAGCTGCATCAACCGGGTGCCGACGGCTGCCGCGAGCACCCCGATCAGCAAGACAATGGTCAAGGCCGTCCAGGGAAACTCGGGACTGTTCAGCTCACCCAAGAAATTCTGCGCCGAGTGCACCGGGTTGCCGGTTTTGGAGATGTCTTCCCCGGCTTCCAGGGTGACGCGCGGGAATTGCGTGCTGTAGGAGCCGACGTAGTTCGGGCTGAGCGTCAATACCGTGGCGTCCGGATAGTCGGCGCCGACGACGGTCGCGATATCGCGCAAGGGCGTGTCGTTCGGCGGGTTGTGGTCGAGCACCACGATCTTGAGGTCGATGCCCTCGGCGCGAGCGTGGTCGACCACCTCGAGCAGCCCCGGCATCGCCGCCGGTGGCGCACTGACGCCGACCGCGGCGACCTCGGCCTTGATTGCGGTCATGTCGACGTCTTGCGGGATGTAGACCGGCAGGACCGGCATTGTCTGGGATACGCCTTGCCCGGTCATCGTGTCCTTCCTCCCGGAGTGCTACAGGCACCGTACGCGACCCGGCGGGAGGGCCTTCCACCACGCGCCGCAGGCGACAAGACTGCTAGGTGCGACTGCCGGGCCGCCTCAATACAGGACAAGCGTACTGTTAAGGTGGCTTCGGCCTTTCAAGCGCCGTCGACACGGCCCGTCGACGGGAGAACTTAATCCTGGGAGTTGATGTGAGCAGCAAAGATTCGGTGAATTCGTTCGGAGCCCGCGACACCCTCGAGGTTGGCGACAAGAACTACCAAATCTATCGCCTCGACGCCGTCCCCGGTACCGGGAAACTCCCCTACAGCCTCAAGGTCCTCGCCGAGAACCTGCTGCGCAACGAGGACGGCGCCAACATCACCAAAGCCCACATCGAGGCGATCGCGAACTGGGATCGGCAGGCGGAGCCGAGCATTGAGATCCAGTACACGCCCGCCCGCGTGGTGATGCAGGACTTCACCGGCGTGCCGTGCATCGTCGACCTGGCCACCATGCGTGAGGCCATCGCCGACCTAGGCGGCAAGCCCGAGAAGGTCAACCCGCTGGCGCCGGCCGACCTGGTGATCGACCACTCGGTGATCGCCGACCTGTTCGGCCGCCCCGACGCGTTCGAGCGCAACGTCGAGATCGAGTACCAGCGCAACGGTGAGCGCTACCAGTTCCTGCGTTGGGGGCAGGGCGCGTTCGCCGATTTCAAGGTCGTGCCGCCGGGCACCGGCATCGTGCACCAGGTCAACATCGAGTACCTGGCGAGCGTGGTGATGGCCCGCGACGGGGTGGCCTACCCGGACACCTGCGTGGGGACCGACTCGCACACCACAATGGTCAACGGCCTCGGTGTCCTGGGCTGGGGTGTCGGTGGCATCGAAGCCGAGGCCGCGATGCTCGGCCAGCCGGTGTCGATGCTGATCCCCCGCGTCGTCGGCTTCAAGTTGACCGGCGAGATTCAGCCGGGCGTCACGGCCACCGACGTCGTGCTCACCGTCACCGAGATGCTGCGCAAGCACGGTGTCGTCGGCAAATTCGTCGAGTTCTACGGCGAGGGCGTGGCCGAGGTGCCGCTGGCCAACCGCGCCACCCTGGGCAACATGAGCCCCGAATTCGGTTCCACCGCAGCGATTTTCCCCATCGACGAAGAGACCATCAAGTACCTGAAATTCACCGGTCGCACGCCTGCGCAGGTGGCGCTGGTGGAGGCCTATGCCAAAGCACAGGGCATGTGGCACGACCCTAAGCACGAGCCGGCGTTCTCGGAGTACCTCGAGCTCAACCTGTCCGACGTGGTGCCGTCGATCGCCGGGCCCAAGCGTCCGCAGGACCGAATCGCGTTGGCGCAAGCCAAGTCCACGTTCCGCGAGCAGATTTCCAACTATGTCGGGGACGGTTCCGCGCCGATCAGGCATACGAAGCTGGACGAGGTGGTCGAGGAGACCTTCCCGGCGAGTGACCCGGGGGAGCTGACATTCGCCAACGACGACAACGGCGGCGTGCAATCGGCCGCCGCGAACGCACATGGCCGCGTGAGCAACCCGGTGCCGGTGAAGTCGGACGAACTCGGCGAATTCGTGCTCGACCACGGCGCGGTCGTGATCGCCGCGGTCACGTCGTGCACCAACACCTCCAACCCCGAGGTGATGCTGGGCGCGGCGCTGCTGGCCCGCAACGCCGTCGAAAAGGGGCTCGCGTCCAAGCCATGGGTGAAGACCACGATGGCGCCGGGCTCCCAAGTGGTCAACGACTACTACGACAAGTCCGGCCTGTGGCCCTATCTGGAGAAGCTCGGCTTCTACCTGGTCGGCTACGGCTGCACCACCTGCATCGGCAACTCCGGCCCGCTGCCCGAGGAAATCTCGAAGGCGGTCAACGACAACGACCTTTCGGTGGCCGCCGTGCTGTCGGGCAACCGGAACTTCGAAGGCCGCATCAACCCCGACGTGAAGATGAACTACTTGGCGTCGCCGCCGCTGGTGATCGCCTACGCGCTGGCCGGGACGATGGACTTCGATTTCGAGACGGAGCCGCTGGGCAAAGACAACGATGGCAAGGACGTCTTTTTGAAAGACATCTGGCCCTCGCAGCGGGACGTGTCCGACACCATCGCGACGGCGATCAACCAGGAGATGTTCACCAAGAACTACGCCGACGTGTTCAAGGGCGACGACCGCTGGCGCAACCTGCCGACCCCGAGCGGCAACACCTTTGAGTGGGATCCGGACTCGACCTACGTGCGCAAGCCCCCGTACTTCGAGGGGATGCCCGCCGAGCCGGAGCCGGTCGGCGACATCACCGGAGCCCGCGTGCTGGCGCTGCTCGGCGACTCGGTGACCACCGACCACATCTCCCCCGCCGGCGCCATCAAGCCGGGCACCCCGGCGGCGCAATACCTCGACGAACACGGCGTCGAGCGCAAGGATTACAACTCCTTCGGGTCGCGGCGCGGCAACCACGAGGTGATGATCCGTGGCACGTTCGCCAACATCCGGCTTCGTAACCAACTGCTCGACGACGTTGCCGGCGGCTACACCCGCGACTTCACCCAGGACGGCGGGCCGCAGGCGTTCATCTACGACGCGGCGCAAAACTATGCGGCACAAAACATTCCGCTGATTGTGCTCGGCGGCAAGGAATACGGGTCCGGCTCGTCGCGGGACTGGGCGGCCAAGGGCACCCGGCTCCTCGGGGTTCGGGCGGTGATCGCCGAGTCGTTCGAGCGCATCCACCGCTCCAACCTGATCGGCATGGGCGTGATCCCACTGCAATTCCCCGAGGGCAAATCCGCCAGGGAGTTGAGGCTCGACGGCACCGAGGTGTTCGACATCACCGGCATCGACGCGCTCAACGACGGCAAGACCCCCACGACGGTGCATGTGCGGGCCGGCAAGGCCTCCGGTGCCGACCCGATCGAGTTCGACGCGCTGGTGCGCATCGACACCCCCGGTGAGGCGGACTATTACCGCAACGGCGGCATCCTGCAGTACGTGCTGCGCAACATGCTCAAGTCGGGCCTCAAGTCGGGCTAGGACCGGACGTCACGCAAACCCGTGCCCAGAGTCAGCGAGGACCATCTGGCGGCTCGCCGCCGTCAGATCCTCGACGGCGCTCGCCGTTGCTTCGCCGAATATGGCTATGACAAGGCCACGGTCCGGCGTCTTGAACACGCCATCGGTTTGTCGCGCGGTGCGATCTTTCACCACTTCCGGGACAAGGACGCGCTGTTTTTCGCGCTGGCGCGCCAGGATGCCGAACGGATGGCCCATGTGGCGTCGCGCGAGGGACTCATCCAGGTGATGCGCGACATGCTCGCCGCGCCCGATCAATACGACTGGCTGGCCACCAGGTTGGAGATCGCGCGCAAGCTGCGCAACGACCCGGAGTTCAGCCGCGGCTGGGCGGAGCGTTCCGCGGAGTTGGCAGCGGCGACGACCGAGCGGCTGCGCCGGCAGAAGCAGGCCCACCGGGTGCGCGACGACGTTCCCAGCGAAGTGTTGCAGTGCTACCTGGACCTGGTTCTCGACGGATTGGTGGCCCGGCTGGCCTCCGGTGAAGACCCGCGGCGGCTTAGCGCCGTGCTCGACCTGGTGGAGAATTCGGTGCGCCGACCGTGAATCCGACGACGCGACACTCCGGTGCGGGGTCGTCAGATTCACGGTCGGCGGCTACCGGGGCCGCGAACGGTGGTTCGGGCCGCCGCGGCTGCGCATCGTGGTACCCGACTCGCGCAGCATGCTGTGGACGGATCCGTAGGACCGGCCGGTGGTGGCCGCGAGATTGCGGATGCTGGCCCCACCCTCGTAGGCGTTGCGCAACTCGTGCAATAACTGATCGCGGGTCTTCTTTGACTTCCGCATCGCTACCTCCACATGGTGCCGATCTCCGGGACCTAGCGTAGGAACCTGCTGCCGCCCGCGGGCCGCTTTTGGGCGAAAACACCTGCCGCGCCGTGGCTCAGGCCAGCTCGATGAGATCCCGATATTCGTCGGACCAATAATCCTCGGTGCCGTCGGGCAACAGCACCACCCGCTGCGGGGCGAGCGCCTCGGCCGCCCCGGGGTCGTGGGTCACCAACACCACCGCGCCGCGATAGCTGCGCAGCGCGTCGAGCACCTGCTCGCGCGACGCCGGGTCGAGGTTGTTGGTCGGTTCGTCGAGCAGCAGCACGTTCGCCGTCGACGCGACCAGGCCGGCCAGCGCGAGACGGGTTTTCTCTCCGCCGGACAACGTGCCCGCCGATTGGTCGAGTTGCGCGCCGCTGAACATGAACGCGCCCAGCAGGCCGCGCAGATCCTGTTCGCCGGATTCGGGTGCGGCGTGCCGGATGTTCTGCCAGACCGTCTCGTCGTTGTCGAGTGTGTCGTGTTCCTGCGCGAAATAGCCGATCCGCAGGCCGTGTCCGGGTTCGAGCGCCCCGTTGTCGGGTTGCTCGACGCCGGCCAGCAGTCGCAACAGGGTGGTCTTTCCGGCGCCGTTGAGGCCCAGCACCACAACCCGGGAGCCGCGGTCGATGGCCAGATCGACACCGGTGAACACCTCGAGCGAGCCGTAGGTCTTGCTCAGCCCCTTGGCCACCAGAGGCGTGCGCCCGCACGCGGCCGGGGTGGGGAATTTGATCCGGGCCACCCTGTCGGCGACCCGTTCCTCGTCGAGCGCGGCCATCATCCGATCGGCTCGGCGCAACATGTTCTGGGCCGCAACGGCCTTGGTGGCCTTGGCGCCAAGCTTGGCGGCTTGCGCACGCAGCGCGGCGGCCTTACGTTCGGCATTCGCGCGTTCTCGACGACGACGCTGTTCGTCGGTGGCCCTGGCGTCGAGGTAGCGCTGCCAGCCCATGTTGTAGATGTCGACCTCGCCGCGCACGGCGTCCAGGAACCACACCTTGTTGACGACGTCGGCCACCAGGTCGACGTTGTGGCTGATCATCACCAGCCCGCCGGTGTGCGCCCGCAGGAAATCCCGCAGCCAGCCCAGCGAGTCCGCGTCGAGGTGGTTGGTGGGCTCGTCGAGCAGCAGCGTGGTCGAAGATCCTGCGCCACTGTCGGAGGCCGCGAACAGAATGCGCGCCAGCTCCACCCGGCGGCGCTGACCGCCGGACAGGGTGCGCAGTTGCTGCGTCAGCACCCGTTCGGGCAGGCCGAGACTGGCGCAGATGCGCCCCGCCTCGCTTTCGGCGCCGTAGCCGCCCAGCGCGACGAACCGCTCCTCGAGCTGGCCGTAGCGGCGGATCGCGCGGTCACGGGCGTCGTCGTCGGCGACCTCGGCCATCACCGCCTGCTGCTTCTCTAGATCGGTGACCAACACGTCGAGCCCCCGGGCCGACAGCACCCGGTCGCGGGCCAGCACGTCGAGATCGCCCTCCTTGGGATCCTGTGGCAGGTAACCGATTTCGCCGCCGCGGGTGACCGCCCCGGCATACGGTTCGCTCTCCCCCGCCAGGATGCGCAGGGTCGTGGTCTTGCCCGCGCCGTTGCGTCCGACCAGCCCGATCCGATCGCCGGGCTGCACCCGCAGATCGGGACCGTCGGGTGAGAGCAAGATGCGCGCACCAGCGCGGACCTCGAGGCCCGTAGCCGTGATCACAATCGCTCCTCTTGCTCATTGTCCGGCTCCTCCTCAGGCCAATCTCGGCCTGCATCGTCGCCGGACCTACTTGTCGTCGGTGAACACCGCCGGCCGCTTCTCGGCGCGCGCGGCGACCGCTTCTTCGAAGTTGGCGGTGAGCAGGCGGACGAAGAGCTGCCCCAGGCCCTCGGCCTGCATGTGCCCTTCCAGGCTGGCGGCGTCCAGTCCACCCCATAGCGTGCGTTTGGTCAACTCGATTCCCGGCCGCGAGAACGCCGCCATCCGTGCGGCGATCGCATAGCAGGTGTCCAGCAGCTGGCCCGGCGGGACCTGACACGACACCAGCCCGATCCGCTCGGCCTCCTCGGCGCTGACGTCGCGGCCGGTCAGCATGATCTCGAACGCCCGCGACGATCCGATGGCCCTGGGCAGCAGGTAGCTCAGGCCCAGCTCGCTGGCGGTCAGCCCGTTGTTGATGCCGGCCGCCCGAAAGTAGGCGCTGGTCGAGGCCACCCGGATGTCGGCGGCCAGCGCCAGGCACAGCCCACCGCCGATGGCCGGGCCGTTGACCGCGGCGATCACGGGTTGGTGCATCCGTCGCAACGCCAGGATGACGTCGTCGAGCAGCTCCATGGAGCGCAGCGCGTAGGTCGGCCGCGTCAATTGCTCGACGTGCGGCACCGTGCCCGCCGACTTGTGATCTGCGCCCGAGGAGAATCCCCGACCCGCGCCGGTCAGCACGACCACCCGCACGGCGTTGTCGTAGGTGACCTTCTCGAGGGCCTCCTTAAGCGGCACCATGACGTCGAATGCCATGGAGTTCATCCGCTCGGGCCGGTTAAGGGTGATCAGCGCGATCTCGGGTCGCGGGTGTTCAACGAGGACCAAACTCACCTTTGAAAGGTACCTGTAAGGTCGCCCGGCCCCTCGAGATCACGCCTGTTCGGCCGGTGCGCCATCCACGTCGTAGGCCTTGAGCTGCTGCACCAGGTCCTCTAGGGCTGCCGGCGGGAGGGCACCGGCCTGGTTGAACAACAGCTTGCCCTTCTTGAAGGCCATCAGCGTGGGGATGGATCGGATCTGGGCGGCGGCGGCCAGCTCTTGCTCGGCCTCGGTGTCGACCTTGGCGAACACCACGTCGGGGTGCTTCTCCGACGACGCCTTGAACGTCGGCGCGAACGCGCGACACGGGCCGCACCAGGACGCCCAGAAGTCCACGAGCACCATGTCGTTGCCGTTGATCGTTTCGTTGAACTGCGCAGCAGTGAGGTCTTGGGTAGTCATAGGGGTGCAAACACCGCGAGGCGCCGTCCTTGTTCCCTGAAGCGGGTGAGATCACAGCAAGCCTTGCTGGGCTGGCGGGGACGACTCGACCTTGAACCTGTACGCCCTGAGGTGGCGGACCAGCTCGTCCATCACCGCGGGATTGGCGATGCCGGCTTGCTTGAACACCAGCTTCCCCTTCTTGAAGGCCATCAGCGTGGGCAACAACGTGACCTGGGCCACCGATGTGAGCTCCTGCTCGGTTTCGAAGTTGACCTTGCCGTGCACGATGTCGAAGTTCTTCTCCGACGACGCCTGGTAGGTCGGTGTGAAGACGTCGCACGGTGCGCACAACGGTGCCCAAAAGTAGACGAGCACGTTGTCGTTGCTGTTGATGGTCCTCTTGAAGTTCTCGGCAGTGAGATCTCGGGTACCCACGTCGCGCTAGCGTACTGAACTCACCTGCCCGCCGCGGCCCGCCAGGAACGGTTGGTCAGCAACCGCATGCCGTTGAGGGCGACGAGGATGGTCGATCCCTCGTGACCGGCCACACCCAGCGGCAGCGGCAACTGGCCGAAGAGGTCCCACAACACCAAGGCGGCGATAAACGTGGCCGCGATGACGAGGTTGACGCCCACCACCCGGCGAGCCTGGCGAGCCAACCCGATGATCGTCGGGATGGTGTGCAGTTCGTCGCGGACGGTGACGCCGTCGGCGGTCTGCAGGGTCAGGTCGGCACCGGCGCCCATGGCGATCGACGTGCGGGCCGCGGCCATCGCGGGCGCATCGTTGACGCCGTCGCCGACGAGGAGGACGCGGTGACCACCGGCTTGCAGGCCACGGACCGCTTCGACCTTCTGCTCGGGCAACAGCGCGGCTCGCACGTCGCTGATCCCGGCGTGCTGGGCGACCCGTGTTGCCGCGCGCCCGTTGTCACCCGTCAGCAATATCGGCGGCGCGCAGGTCAACGCCGCCAGCGACGCGACGGACTCCGCGGCGTCGGGACGCACCTGATCGGTGAGTCCGAGCACACCGACGGCGATGCCGTCGCGCAGGACGATCGCGGCAGTGGCGCCGGCCTGAAGGATCGCCACCAATTCGGGCAGCGGCGCGCCCCGGTAGCTGTGCGGGCTGCACACCTCGACGAAATCGCGGCCCACGGTGGCGCGCACCCCACGGCCCGGCAACGCGCGGAAGTCCTCGGCGGCCGGGATGGCGATACCGCGCCTGCGAGCCTCCTCGACGATGGCCCGCCCGAGCGGGTGCTCGCTGGATTGTTCTGCGGCAGCGGCCAATTGGAGCAACCTGTGAACGTCGACCACGTCGGGGTTCAGCGGTTCGACGGTCGTCACCCGCGGGGCACCGCACGTCAGCGTACCGGTCTTGTCCAACGCGACGACGCTGGTGTCGGCGAGCTGTTCGACGACCACAGCGGATTTGACCAGCACCCCGTGTCGGCCCGCGTTGGCGATCGCCGCAAGCAGCGGTGGCATGGTGGCCAGCACCACCGCGCACGGCGAGGCCACGATCATAAAAGTCATGGCGCGCAACAACGTTGGCTGCAGCTGGGCACCCATCATCAATGGGATGGTGATAAGCGCGAGCGTGGCCGCCACCACGCCCACCGAGTAACGCTGCTCGATCTTCTCGATGAAGAGCTGGGTCCTGGCCTTGGTGGCCGAAGCCTCGGCCACCAATTCGACGATGCGGGCGACCACGGTCTGCGACGGGTCGCGGGCCACCACCAGCTGCAGCACCCCCGACCCGTTCACGGTGCCGGCGAACACCTCGTCACCACTGTCCTTGGTCACCGCCATCGATTCGCCGGTGATCGAGCATTCGTCGACCTCGGAGGACCCCGACACCACGATGCCGTCGGCGGGGATCCGCTCGCCCGGCCGCACCACGACCTGGTCACCGACCGCCAGCTCGCCGGCCGGCACCACCCGCTGGCTGCCGTCGCCGGCGACCAGCACTGCCCGGTCCGGCGCGAGATTCAGTAGGCCCTTGACCGAATCCGCCGTGTGTTTGGTGGCGACGTCGTCGAGCGCGCCCGAGGTAGCGAAGATCACGATCAGCAGGGCGCCGTCGAAGATCTGCCCGATCGCGACCGCTCCGATCGCCGCGACGATCATCAGCAGGTCCACGTCAAGGGCCTTGTTCCGCAACGCCTGTGCACCGGCCCAAGCGGAGCCCCACCCGCCGCCGAGGTAACAGGCCAGATACAGCGCCCACCACACGGTCTGGGGCGCACCGTTCAGCTGAGCCGCCAGCCCAGCCAAGAACAGCGCCAGTGCCAGCGTCGCCCAACGCACGGACACCACCGACCACAATGCCGCGCGCCACGTCAACGGTTGGCCTACGGTGCTTCGATCGCGGTCGATAGGAGCTTGTGGGGCAGTCAGTTCGAGAGCGGTCGGGGTCATTCCGGCGGCCTCACAAAGGGGTGGGAGTTCGTCAGGATGAACCGAGTTTAGGGACGCAGCGATCGCCAAGTATCTCAATTGCATTGCGGTATGCGATTGAATTGGTCACTGGCACAACGCAAATTGACTTCCGTGCCGGTTTGCGCAACTCACCCTGAAACAAGTGAAGAATGGGTAACATTGCTGACGAATCACGATAAGATTCTTTTGTCGCTGACGCTTCACCGGGGAGGTGCGAGATGTCGTTCGTGATCGCCAACACTGAGTTCGTTTCGGAGGCGGCAGGGAACCTGGCTCGAATCGGTTCCGCGATCAGCGCGGCCAACTCGGCCGCGACGGCGCAGACGACCTCGGTCGCGGCCGCGGCCGCCGACGATGTGTCGGTCGCCGTCGCGGCGTTCTTCGGCGCGCAAGGCAAGACCTACCAGGCCCTCAGCGCCCAGGCCGCGGCGTTTCACGAGCAGTTCGTGCAGACCCTGTTCGGCGGCGCCCAGGCTTACGCCGCCACGGAGGCCGCCAGCGTTGGCCCGCTGCAGCCGTTGCTCGACCTGATCAACGCGCCCAGCCGGGCGCTGTTCAACCGCCCGCTGATCGGCGACGGCAACAACGGCACCCTGCCGGGCCAGGCCGGCGAGGACGGGGGAATCCTGTTCGGCAACGGCGGCAATGGCGCGAATGGCGGGGCCGGCCAGGCCGGCGGCCGCGGCGGCTCCGCGGGCCTGCTCGGTTTCGGTGGCGCCGGCGGCGCGGGCGGAGCGGCCGCGAGCGGCGGCGCCGGCGGCAACGGCGGGCTGTTCTTCGGCAACGGCGGCGCCGGCGGCGTCGGCAATACCGGGGGCTTCAGCGGAGGCGCCGGCGGCTCAGCTCTGTTGTTCGGTTCCGGCGGCACCGGCGGCGCCGGCGTTGCCGGGGCGACCGGTGGCGTTGGCGGCAACGGCGGGCTGTTCTTCGGCAACGGGGCCGCCGGCGGCTCCGGCCCGGCCGGCGGCGCAGCGGGTGGCCGAGCCTGGTTGCTGGGCAACGGTGGCGCAGGCGGGGATTCTCTGTCCTTCGGGAACGGCGGGGCCGGCGGCAACGGTGGGTTCTTGATCGGCAACGGCGGTCACGGCGGCGGCGGCGGAACGACCAGCAACGGCGGGACCGGCGGCCAGGCCGGGTTGATCGGCAACGGCGGGGCCGGTGGCGATGGCGGGACGCTCACCGGCAATGGCGGCAACGGCGGCAACGCGCTGCTGATTGGCAACGGCGGCGACGGCGGCGACGCCAACGGACTTAGCACGCCCGGCACCGGCGGCCAGCGGGGGCTGCTGTTCGGCGTGAACGGCGCGAACGGCACGTAGTAGCAGCCCTACCGTTGCTTCACAACTTTTTGAGCCCGCGCAGGATGTTGAAGAACGGTGCGGTCGCGGCCACGGCTCTGCGCAGACTGGGCTGAAAGATACTCGCGTTGAAGACGACGAGATAGCGCACACCATGATCCCGCCACTCGGCGGCTTGGTCGACGACCTCGTTTGCGGTCCCGGTGAGCATGCCGTCCCTCAGCAACGACACCGGCACGCGTCTGATGTACGACCGCACCGTCTGTTCATCGAGAGTCTGCGGAACCAAATCTTGTACGCCAGAGAAGTTGTCGCCGAGCGGATGCTGCACGCCGTGCTCCGCCCACAGCGTGCCCGGAAGGTTGAGCGCGAACGTCTTTGCGGCGTCGGAATGCAATGCCTCGTCAACGTCGTCTCGGCTGCGTCCGGTCATGACGAACAGCCCCATCGCCGGCGTGACCGATGTAGGGTCCCGCCCCGCGTCGGACGCCGCTGCCCGCACCGCTTCCAGCCCCCGCGGATAGTCTTTCGGTCGCAGCACCAAGCCCGGAAACCAGGCGTCGGCGTACCGCCCGGTGACTCGCTGCATCCGCGGACCGTTCGCGGAGATCCAGATCTCGGGCCACTTCCCCCGGTAGGGCGGCAGGTCGAACACCGCCTTGCGCAAGGGAAAGTACGGCGAGTCACGCGAAACGGGCTCGCCATTGGAATTCCACAGGGCGCGGATCGTGGCGACCGCTTCCTCGAACCGCGCGACCGGTTTTGTCCAGTCCACGCCGTAGGGCTCGTTGCCTTCCCGCTCCCCGACACCCATGCCGAGCATCGCGCGGCCGCGCGTGATCAGATGCAACGTCGCCGCGGCCTGCGCGGTGACCGCCGGGAGGCGTCGACTGGCATCCGTGACCCCCACACCAAGTCGCAGTCGTGCCAACCGGTTACGCGAAGCAAGGTGACCCAGCAGAGTCCACGGTTCGAGCTGGGCATCGATCTTGGGAACGAGTCTGGCGACACCGAGGTACCGGGGTGTCGCGATCGACCGCGGAAGAACGGCGTTCAGATGGTCTCCCACCCAGAACGAGTCGATCCCGCTGGCCGTCGCGGTCAGGTAGTCGGCGCGGGCCAACAAGGTCGGAGAGTATCGAGAATTGACGATCTGATTGCCGAGTCCGACTCGAAAGCCGCCCATGCCTGCCCTCCTCTGCCCTCCGCGGCGCCGGTTGAGCGCCGCCAGCGACAGCTCGCCATGCCGTGGGCGTTTCGTCGCCCTAACACGGTAACGGCCGCGCTCAGCCGTTCGTCCGGGCCTTCATGAAAAGTTGTTGTGGGGACGGGTCGTTTAGACGGCGCCATTGACGACGGGGACGGTGACGGCCGAGGTCCCGCGACTCCGGCGCCGCGGCAGGTTACGGTTGCGTACATTTTCCCGAGTCGGCCAAACTTGGGATGAAATCGGCCGGAGCGAAGGGAAGCGCATTGGGGCATTACATCGCCAACGTCCGTGACCTCGAATTCAACCTTTTCGAGGTCCTCGACATAGGCGCCGTCCTGGGTACCGGACGCTACAGCGATCTCGACGTGGACACCGCGCGAACAATATTGGCCGAGGCCGCCCGTTTGGCCGAGGGCCCCATTGCCGAGTCCTTCGCCTTCGCGGACCGCAACCCGCCGGTGTTCGATCCCGAGGCGCACGCCATCAGCGTGCCGGACGAATTGGTCAAAACCGTGCAGACGATCAAAGATGCCGGGTGGTGGCGCCTGGGCCTGGCCGAGGAAATCGGCGGCATGCCCGCGCCGCCGCCGCTGGCCTGGGCGGTCAACGAGATGATCTACTGCGCCAATCCATCGGCGTGTTTCTTCAACTTGGGTCCCGTGTTGTCGCAATCGCTCTACGTCGAGGGCAACGAGCAGCAGCGCCAGTGGGCGGCGGCCGGTGTGGAACGCGGCTGGCAGGCCACCATGGTGCTCACCGAACCCGACGCGGGCTCCGATGTTGGAGCGGGCCGCACCAAGGCCATCGAACAACCCGATGGCACCTGGCACATCGAGGGCGTCAAGCGGTTCATCTCCGGCGGTGACGTGGGCAATACCGCCGAGAACATTTTCCATCTGGTACTGGCCCGGCCCGAAGGCGCCGGGCCGGGCACCAAGGGGCTGAGCCTGTTCTACGTGCCCAACTACCTTTTCGACCACGAGACGTTTGAACTTGGTTCCCGCAATGGGGTTTTCGTCACCGGGCTGGAACACAAGATGGGGTTGAAGTCGTCCCCGACGTGCGAACTGACGTTCGGCGCGACCGACGTGCCCGCCGTCGGCTACCTGGTCGGGGGCGTGCACAACGGAATCGCGCAGATGTTCACCGTGATCGAGCACGCCCGCATGACGATCGGTGTCAAGTCCGCCGGCACGTTGTCCACGGGCTACCTGAACGCGCTGGCCTTTGCGAAGGAAAGGGTGCAGGGCGCGGACCTGACCCAGATGACCGACAAGACCGCGCCGCGGGTCACCATCATGCACCACCCCGATGTGCGCCGCAGCCTGATGACCCAGAAGGCCTACGCCGAGGGTCTGCGGGCGCTGTATCTCTATGCCGCCGCGCACCAGGACGATGATGTCGCGCAACGAGTTTCGGGTGCGGACCACAACATGGCGCACCGCGTCGACGATCTGCTGCTGCCCATCGTCAAAGGGGTGGGCTCAGAACGGGCCTACGAAATCCTGACCGAATCGCTGCAGACGCTGGGTGGCTCGGGCTTCCTCACCGACTATCCCATCGAGCAGTACATCCGAGATGCCAAGATCGATTCGCTCTACGAGGGCACCACCGCGATCCAGGCGCTGGACTTGTTCTTCCGCAAGATCGTGCGCGACCACGGGCAGGCTCTGCAGTTCGTGACGGCCCAGATCAGCCAGACCATCGAAAACTGCGACGCGTCACTGAAACCACACGCCCAACGGCTGCAAACCGCGCTCGAAGACGTCACGGCCATGACCGGCGCTTTGACCGGTTACCTGATGTCCGCCGCGCAACACCCCACCGAGATCTACAAGGTGGGGCTCGGATCGGTGCGATACCTGCTCGCCGTCGGTGACCTGCTGATCGGCTGGCGACTGCTGGTGCAAGCCCAAGTCGCACATGCCGCGTTGGCCAACTCGCCGTCCAAGGATGACGAGCCGTTCTATCAGGGCAAAATCGCAACCGCGGCCTTCTTCGCCAACAACATGCTGCCCAAGCTGACAGGACTGCGTAGCGTCATCGAATCCATCGACGACGACATCATGCGCGTTTCCGAAGCCGCGTTCTGACAGGGCCTTCGCGTTCAGACGGTGAAACCGAGCGCGCGCAGTTGCTCACGCCCGTCGTCGGTGATCTTGTCCGGGCCCCACGGGGGGTTCCACACCCAGTTGATCCGCAGATCGCTGACCAGCCCGCTGCCGACCAACGCGCTGCGCGATTGGTCCTCGATGACGTCGGTGAGCGGACAGGCCGCCGACGTCAGGGTCATGTCGATCAGCGCGACGGGTCCTTCGTCGCCCTCTTCCAGGTCCAGGCCGTAGACCAGCCCCAGATCGACGACGTTTATCCCCAGCTCCGGATCGACGACATCGCGCATCGCCTCCTCGACATCGGCGAGCAATTCGTCATCCGGTGCGGTGGCTTCGCTCATCTGTGACCTCCTCGAGTGCCTCGTCCTTCGAGCTGGCTTGCGCCAATGCGTCGTTTTCCGCGCTGGCCTGGGCCAGCGCATCCTTGAAGGCCATCCATCCCAGCAACGCGCATTTCACCCGCGCCGGATACCTGGCCACTCCGGCGAACGCCACTCCGTCGCCCAGGACCTCCTCGTCACCCTCAACGGCGCCGCGCGAGGACACCATTTCGGTGAACGCCGCGATGGTCTTCAGCGCCTCCGGCACGCTCTGACCGATCACCTGCTCGGCGAGCACCGAGGTCGAGGCCTGGCTGATCGAACAGCCTTGTCCGTCATAGGAGACGTCCGCGACGATCTCGCCGTCGTCGGACAGCGCGACCCGCAGGGTGACCTCGTCACCGCAGATGGGGTTGACGTGGTATACCTGGGCCGCGAACGGCTCCCGCAGTCCGCGGTGCTGCGGGTGCTTGTAGTGGTCCAGGATCACGTCCTGATAGATCTGCTCCAGACGCAACGTCACGCTCTCCCAAAGAAGTCCAGGGAGCGTCGCACGCCGGCCACCAACCGGTCCACCTCGTCGGCGGTGTTGTACACCGCGAACGACGCCCGCGCGGTGGCCGCCAGGCCGAACCTGCGGTGCAGGGGCAACGCGCAGTGGTGTCCCACCCGCACGGCGACGCCGTCGTCGTCGAGCACCTGGCCGACATCGTGCGCGTGCACCCCGTCGACGACGAATGACACTGGCGAGCAGCGGTTTTCCATCGATGTGGGACCGATGATGCGTACGCCGTCGATACCGGAAAGGCCGTCAATGGTTGCGGCAACCAGCCCGCGCTCGTGGGCTTCGACGGCATCCATGCCGATCGCGCCGAGATAGCGTGCCGCGGCGGCCAGCCCGACCACCTGGGAGGTCATCGGGGTGCCGGCCTCGAACCGCTGCGGCGCCGGCGCGTAGGTGGTGGCTTCCATGGTCACGGTCTCGATCATCGAACCACCGGTAAGAAATGGGGGCGCGGCGGCCATCAACTCGCGCCGGCCATACAGGACACCGATCCCATTGGGGCCCAGCATTTTATGCCCGGAGAACACGGCGAAGTCGACGCCCAGCCCGTGGAAGTCGACCGGCTGATGCGGCACCGACTGGCAGGCGTCCAGGACCGTCAGCGCGCCCACTTCCTTGGCGCGGGAGACCAATTCGCTCACCGGCGCCAGCGCGCCGGTCACATTGGAGTGATGGGTGAACGCAACGACCTTGACTCGTTCGTCGAGTTGCAACGAGTCCAGATCGATACGACCCTCGTCGGTGACGCCATACCAACGCAGCGTGGCCCCGGTACGCCGGGCCAGCTCCTGCCACGGAACCAGGTTGGCGTGGTGCTCGAGCTCGGTGGTGACGATAACGTCGCCGAGCCCGACGGCGTGTTCGAAACGGTTGTCGCCCAGCACATATGACACCAGGTTGAGCGACTCCGTGGCGTTCTTGGTGAACACCAGCTCGTCGGCGTCGGCGCCGACGAACGCCGCGATGTCGGCACGGCCCTGCTCGTAGGCGTCGGTGGCCTCCTCCATCAGCTGGTGCGCACCGCGGTGCACCGCACCGTTGGAGGCGACCAGAAACTCCCGCTCCGCGTCGAGCACCTGCAAGGGGCGCTGCGACGTGGCACCCGAATCCAGGTAAGCCAACTGATTTCCACCCCGCATCACGCGCTTCAGGATGGGGAAATCGGCGCGGATCGCCGCGAGGTCAAGTGGGGTCACTGGCGCCGTCATGATCAGACCCCGGTAGCCGCCGCTTGTGTGAAGCGCACGTAGCCGTTCTGCTCGAGTTCGTCGGCCAGCTCCGAACCCCCGGATTCGGCGATGCGACCGCCGACGAACACGTGCACGTATTCCGGGTGGATGTAGCGCAGGATGCGGGTGTAGTGCGTGATCAACAGGATGCCGCCGTGCTCGGATTCGGCGTAGCGGTTCACGCCCTCGCTGACCACCCGCAGCGCGTCGACGTCCAACCCGGAGTCGGTCTCGTCGAGGATGGCGATCCTGGGCCTGAGCAGTTCCAGCTGCAGGATCTCGTGCCGCTTCTTCTCGCCACCGGAAAACCCTTCGTTGACGCTGCGCTCGGCGAAGGCCGGGTCGATGTCGAGGGCGGTCATCGCGGACTTGACCTCTTTGACCCACAGCCGCAGCTTCGGCGCCTCACCGCGGATGGCCGTCGCCGCCGAGCGCAGGAAGTTCGATACCGAGACGCCGGGGACCTCGACGGGGTATTGCATGGCCAGAAAGATTCCCGCCCGCGCGCGTTCATCGACGCTCATCGCCAGCACGTCGGCGCCGTCCAGCGTGATGGATCCCGACGTCACCCGGTACTTGGGGTGACCCGCGATGGCATAGGACAGCGTCGACTTGCCCGAGCCATTGGGGCCCATCAAGGCATGCGTCTCACCGGATTTCACGGTGAGATCGACACCCTTGAGGATGGCGATCTCACCCTCCCCGTCGGCGGCGGTGTTCGGGTTATCGACGCTGACGTGCAGGTCCTTGATTTCCAGAGTCGTCATGAAACCGTCGCTCTCGATTCCGTGATGGCCAGTTCGTGTTCGATGGCCGCGGTCAGGCGCTCCCGTACCTCGGGCACCGCGACCTTGGAGATGATCTCGCCGAAGAAGCCCCGGACCACCAGCCGGCGGGCCTGCTCTTCGGAAATGCCGCGCGAGCGCAGGTAGAACAGCTGCTCGTCGTCGAAACGCCCGGTGGCGCTGGCGTGTCCGGCTCCGACGATCTCGCCGGTCTCGATCTCCAGGTTGGGCACCGAGTCCGCGCGCGCACCGTCGGTGAGCACCAGGTTGCGGTTCACCTCGAAGGTGTCAGTGCCGGTGGCCTGGGCGCGGATCAGCACGTCGCCTACCCAGACGGTGTGCGCGTCGGGCAGCGACGACGCCGGATCCCCTTGCAGCGCACCCTTGTACAGCACATAAGACTTGCAGTCGGGGTGGGCGTGGTCGACCAGCAGCCGTGACTCCAGGTGCTGGCCGTCGTCGGCGAAGTACAGGCCCAGCAGCTCGGCGTCCCCGCCGGTTCCGGCGAACCGCACGCCCGCCGACATCCGCACCACCTCGCCGCCCAGCGTGACCGTGACGTGCCGCAGCACCGCGTCCTTGCCGAGCCGGGCGTGGTGCGCGCTGAGGTGGACCATGTCGTCGGCCCAATCCGCGATCCACACGACGGTGAGCCGGGCCGCGTTATCGACGACGAATTCCACATTGTCGGCGTAGGTTCCGCTGCCCCGGTGGTCGATGACCACGACGGCCTCGCCGAGCTCGTCGACCCTGATCTGCAGATGTCCGTAGGCCACCGCACCCTCGCCCGGACCGGCGACGGCGACGTTCACCGGAGCGGCGACCTGCGTGTCCCGCCCGACGGTGACCAGCGTCGCCGAGTTGAACGACGAAAACGCCTGGGCGGCAACACGGTCGGCGGGAACGCCGCCCTGCCCAAGCCGCTCGTCGCCGCGGCGCACGGTCTCCACCGTTATGCCGGGGTCCCCGCTGACGGTGATCGTGGCGCTACCGGTGGCGGGCGCGGAGCCGTCGTGCAGGCCGCGCAACCGCCGCAGCGGGGTGAACCGCCAGATCTCATCGCGGCCGTGCGGAACCTCGAAAGCGTCAACGTCGAAGGAGGCGAACAGCTCTCCCTTGTTCAATACGGTAGAGCCCTGGGCGACGGTCATCCGACCGCGCCCTCCATCTGCAGCTCGATCAGCCGGTTGAGCTCGAGCGCGTATTCCATGGGCAATTCCTTGGCGATCGGCTCGACGAAGCCGCGCACCACCATCGCCATGGCCTCGTCCTCGGTCAGCCCGCGGCTCATCAGGTAGAACAGCTGGTTCTCGCTGACCTTCGACACGGTGGCCTCGTGGCCCATCGTGACGTCGTCCTCGCGAATGTCGACGTAGGGGTAGGTGTCACTGCGGCTGACCGTATCCACCAGCAGCGCATCGCATTTCACGCTCGATCTGGACCCGTGCGCCCCTTTGTTCACTTGCACGAGGCCGCGGTAGGAGGTGCGGCCGCCGCCGCGGGCCACCGACTTGGACACGATGTTGCTCGACGTGTTCGGCGCCAGGTGCAGCATCTTGGCGCCGGTGTCCTGGTGCTGGTACTCGCCGGCGAACGCCACCGACAACACCTCACCCTTGGCGTGCTCGCCGGTCATCCAGACCGCCGGGTACTTCATGGTCACCTTGGACCCGATGTTGCCGTCGATCCACTCCATGGTGGCGCCGGCCTCGGCGCGCGCCCGCTTGGTGACCAAGTTGTAGACGTTGTTCGACCAGTTCTGGATCGTGGTGTAACGGCAACGGCCACCGGGCTTTACGATGATCTCCACCACCGCGGAGTGCAGTGAATCCGACTTGTAAACGGGAGCAGTACACCCCTCCACGTAGTGGACGTAAGCGTTCTCTCCAACGATTATCAACGTCCGCTCGAATTGACCCATGTTTTCGGTGTTGATCCGGAAGTAGGCCTGCAACGGGATGTCCACGTGCACACCGGGCGGGACCACAATGAAGCTGCCGCCCGACCACACCGCGGTATTCAGGGCGGAGAACTTGTTGTCCCCCGCCGGGATGACCGTGCCGAAGTATCGCTTGAAGATCTCAGGGTGTTCCCGCAAACCCGTGTCGGTGTCAAGGAAGATAACCCCTTGGGCCTCAAGGTCTTCCCGTATCTGGTGGTACACCACCTCGGAGTTGTGTACCACCAGGCCTTCGGCGATGAAGTTGTGCGGCCCGTCAACCTCGATGTCGTACACCGGTTCCACGGCGTAGGGCTCGACCGACTTGACCCGCTCGAAGCCAAGCCATTCGTTGGTGTGTGCCCGAATCGTCGTCCCGTGTGCGCCATTGGACGAATGCACGTAACGGCGACGGCCAAAGCGCGCGGTTCGCTTCGGATTCCGACACCCGAGCCGATCGAAGTTCCCAGAAATACCGAGCCGCCACGCGATCTGCATGCGCTCAGGCGCGTGTCGGTAGGGCTGGGTGAATGACCATGGCCCACTCGCACGCAATCCAGACAGCTCGGCCAGCTCGCGAGCCTGACCAAGCAACGTCTCGTTCGCGCACGTCAACATGACGGAGCCGCTGCGCTCGGGCTGTACGTACCCGTCGGCGTCGACCCAGCCGCCGAGGAATGCTAGCCGCTGATCGACGGGCAATCCGTATACCCAGTCCGGCACCCGCTTAGTCAGCGACAATCCACCGAAGCCCAACTCGACCATCCACTCAGTCAGCGCCTTTGAGTTCACGACCACTCGGTACTCGTCAGCCTCAATGCAACGCAGGCTGAATAGGTTCTTCACGACCCGGGTCAACTCGGCCCGGAGCTCGACATCGGTTGCGGGGATAGCGAACTGAACACGGTAGGTCTTCGTCGACAGATGCAGATTGCCGTCGCCGATGTAGAGGCCCAGCAGCCACATCAGGTCAATGGAAGTCGCCGCGGGCGCGGCCAACCCGGCAACAGTCGGAAGTTCAGCAGCCACACCAAAATTGGGGACAGTCCGCGGTACCGCAATGAAGTCACCAGGCTTGATCTCGCCCACAGTGACCCAACGCCGGGCAAACCGGGCGCGTTGCCTCCCAGCCTGGCGCTCGTCACGCAGCACAAGCATCGGGTGATTATCGGTCGCGCGGATGCTGCGACGGGTCGTCTTGACCGCGTAGGTAAGCCGGGTGTCGGTCTGCGCAGACGCCTTGACCGGGGCCACGATGAATCGCTCGGCCTCCTCGTCGTAAGCAAACACCCGATCTCCGCACTCGATCTCCTTGATCGGGACCTGACCACGGTTGGCTGTCCACACCAAGGTGGCACCCGCCAGACATTCGTATTGAGCCGCTACCCCGGCAACCAGCCGCTGCTTTTCCGCTTCCGGAATTCCTAGTTTGTCATAGGTATTACGAATATCTTCTGGCAAATCGTCCCACGACGCTGCCTGCTTCTCGGTGGAGCGCACGAAGTATTTGATGTTGTCGAAGTCGATGCCCTCGAGGTTGGAGCCCCACTTCGGCATCGGCTTGCGCTCGAAGATGCGCAGCGCCTTGAGCCGGTTCTGCAGCATCCACTCGGGCTCGTTCTTCTTCGCCGAGATGTCGCGGACCACCGCCTCGGACAGCCCACGCTGCGCGCTGGCGCCCGCGACGTCGGAATCCGCCCAGCCGTAGCCATACCGGCCCAGGGAGGCGATGGCCTGCTGCTGGGTCAGGGGCTCGGCGGCAGTCGTGCTGGCCTCGGGAGTGAGGGTCATGCGGACGCTCCTTCGATGCTCGTGGCTTCCCGGCGCGGGCTGGGCGCTGGTGTAAGTGGCACGTGGGTAGTGCAAGCGCAGTCGCCGTTGACGATGGTCGCCAACCGCTGCACGTGGGTGCCGAGCACCTCGGCCATGGCCTCCTGCTCGGTTTCGCACAACTCGGGAAATTCCTCGGCGACATGCGACACCGGGCAGTGGTGCTGGCAGATCTGCACACCGTGGATCGGCCCGCCGACCCGGGTGGTGGTGGCGACGTAACCTGCCCTGCTCAGCGCATCGGCGACGCGCTCGGCCGCGGCCTCCACGGCGGCGTCGTCGGCGCCGTCGGCCGCCTCGACACCGGCCAGGATCGCGTCGATACGCCGCCGGGCGAACGTCCGGACCGCGTCCTCACCGCCGATCTCGCGCAGTTGCCGCATGGCCGCGGACGCCAGGTCGTCGTAGGAGTGCTCGAGCTTCTCCCGGCCGGCCGCCGTCAGCCGGAAGCGCTTGGCGGGCCGCCCGCGGCCAATCTGCTGCCATGCCGCGGCGGCCACCGACTCGGCGTCGCCCGCCTCGATCAGCGCGTCGAGATGGCGCCGGACCCCGGCCGCCGAGAGGCCCAGCCGGTCACCGATCTGGGTGGCGGTGATCGATCCGGACTCCAGCAGCAGGCGCACGACAGCGCGACGGGTGTGACCGTCGGAAACTGGCGCAGCAACAGTCGCCGAGCCCGCGGTGATTTTCACAACACCAGTGTGACGCAATTCCCGCGATCGGTCTAGGAAGGGTGCCCTGTGCGCGGGTTGCGCTGGTCACACGGCGAGGCCGCTAGTCTGCTCTGATGGCAGCCCGCCACCACACGCTGAGCTCGTCGATCGCCAGCCTGCACGGCGACGAGCAGGCGGTGGGTTCGCCCCTCGACGCTGCCGAACTCACCGCGGTTGCGCGCACCCGCCTGTTCGGCGCCACCGGCACCGTCCTGATGGCGATCGGCTCCCTGGGCGCCGGGGCGAGGCCCGTGGTCCAAGACCCGACGTTCGGGGTCCGCCTGCTCAACCTGCCGTCACGAATCCAGACGGTGTCGTTGACGATGACCACCACCGGTGCGGTCATGATGGCGCTGGCCTGGCTGATGCTCGGCCGATTCACGCTGGGCAACCGGCGGATGTCGCGCGGCGAGCTGGACCGCACCCTGCTGTTGTGGATGCTGCCGCTGTTGATCGCGCCGCCGATGTACAGCAAGGATGTCTACTCCTATCTGGCCCAGAGCCAGATCTCCTTGGAGGGACACGACCCCTACCGGGTGGGTCCGGCGTCGGGCCTGGGCCTTGGCCACGTGTTCACTCTGTCGGTCCCCAGCCTGTGGCGGGAGACGCCCGCGCCGTACGGTCCGCTGTTCTTGTGGATCGGGCGCGGCATCTCGGCCCTGACCGGGGAGAACATCGTCGCCGCCGTGCTCTGCCACCGGATGGTGGTGTTGATCGGTGTGGGCCTGATCGTCTGGGCAACTCCGCGGCTGGCGCGACGCTGCGGCGTCGCCGAGGTGAGCGCGCTGTGGCTGGGGGCGGCCAATCCCCTGCTGCTCATGCACCTGGTCGCCGGCATCCATAACGAGGCGTTGATGCTCGGGCTGATGCTGACGGGCGCCGAGTTCGCGCTCCGCGGCGTTGACGCTCCACGCGTGATGCCCACGTCGTGGCGGCCCGCCGCGGACTGGAAGCCGTTGGGCATGCTGGTGGCGGGGTCGATCCTGATCGTCGTGTCGTCGCAGGTGAAGCTGCCGTCGCTGCTGGCGCTGGGATTCGTCACGGTGGCGTTGGCCTACCGCTGTGGCGGCGGCCTGCGGGCGCTGCTGCTGGTCGGCAGCGGCATGGCGGGGTTATCGCTGGCGGTGATGGCCCTCGTCGGGTGGGCGAGCGGACTCGGGTTTGGCTGGATCTACACGCTGGGCACGGCCAACGTGGTCCGCAGCTGGATGTCGCCGCCGACGCTGCTGGCACTCGGCACCGGGCAGGTGGGCATTCTGCTGCGTCTGGGCGATCACACCACCGCGGTGTTGTCGCTGACCCGTGGCATTGGCGTGCTGATCATCATGGTGATGGTCTGTTGGCTGTTGCTGGCCGTCTTCCGCGGGCGGCTGCACCCGGTCGGCGGCCTCGGTGTCGCGCTGGGCGTCACGGTGCTGCTGTTTCCCGTCGTGCAGCCCTGGTATCTGCTGTGGGCCATCATCCCGCTGGCCGCCTGGGCCACCCGCACGGGCTTCCGGGTGGCGGCGATCGTCGTCACAATCATCGTCGGCGTCTTCGGCCCGACGGCCAACGGGGACCGCTTCGCGCTGTTTCAGATCGTGGATGCCACCCTGGCCAGCGCCATCATCGTGGTGGCGCTCATTGCGCTGACGTACACCCGCGTGCCGTGGCGGCCCCTTCCGCCAACGCCAACCGAGGGCCTGGAACGGGAGGTCATTGACGCGGTGGGGGTCCCCCGGACCCGGCGGCCGGCGGCTTCACCCGACGCCTACGCTGACTCGACGTGAGCTCGGCCCCCCAAGTCCACGAAGCACCGGACACAGTTGTGCAGCTGCGCGGGGTATGCAAACACTACGGGGCGGTCACTGCGGTTTCTGGCCTCGATCTCGACGTACACACCGCCGAGGTGCTGGCCTTGCTGGGCCCCAACGGCGCCGGTAAGACGACGACCGTCGAAATGTGCGAGGGGTTCGTCCGCCCGGATGCCGGCACCATCAGGGTGCTGGGGTTGGACCCGATCACCGACAATGCCCGCCTGCGCGCGCGTATCGGGGTGATGTTGCAGGGCGGCGGCGGATACCCGGCGGCACGCGCCGGCGAAATGCTCAACCTGGTGGCCGCCTACGCCGCTGACCCGCTGGACCCGCAGTGGCTGCTAGACACCTTGGGTCTCGCTGACGCCGCCCGCACCACCTATCGGCGGCTCTCCGGCGGGCAGCAGCAACGGCTGGCGCTGGCCTGCGCGCTGGTCGGCCGCCCCGAACTGGTGTTCCTCGATGAGCCCACCGCGGGCATGGATGCCCATGCCCGGCTGTTGGTGTGGGAGTTGATCGAGGCGCTGCGCCGGGACGGCGTGACGGTGGTGCTGACCACCCATCAGCTCAAGGAGGCGGAGGAACTCGCCGATAGGCTGGTCATCATCGATCACGGCGTGACGGTTGCGGCGGGCACACCGGCCGAGTTGATGCGCACCGGCGCTAAAGACCAGCTGCGATTCACCGCGCCGCCGCGGCTTGACCTGTCCCTGCTGGCCTCCGCGCTGCCGGAGGACTACAAGACCACCGAGGTGACGCCGGGCGAGTACCTCGTCGAAGGCCCGATCGACCCTCGGGTGCTGGCCACGGTCACGGCCTGGTGTGCGCAGATCGACGCGCTGGCCACCGATATGCGGGTCGAGCAACGCAGCCTCGAGGACGTGTTCCTCGATCTCACCGGCAGGAAATTGCGGCAGTGAGTCAAACCGATGGCCCGCTGTTCCCCGCGGGCACCTTCACCCCCGATCCGCGCCCCAACGCCGTCACCCGGATGCTCGCCGCGCAGTTCACGCTGGAGTTGAAGCTGCTGTTGCGCAACGGCGAGCAGCTGCTGCTGACGATGTTCATCCCGATCACGTTGCTCGTCGGGCTCGCGCTGCTGCCGCTCGGCTCGTTCGGCGAGAACCGCGCCGCGACGTTCGTGCCCGTGATCATGGCGCTCGCGGTGATTTCCACCGCATTCACCGGGCAGGCCATCGCGGTCGCGTTCGACCGCCGATACGGTGCGCTGAAACGGCTCGGGGCCACCCCGCTGCCGGTCTGGGGAATCATCGCTGGCAAGTCGCTCGCGGTGGTGGCGGTGGTGTTCTTGCAGGCAATCGTCCTGGGCGGCATCGGTTTTGCGCTGGGCTGGCGACCGGCTCTGGCCGCGCTGGCGATGGGCGCGGTGATCATCGCGCTGGGTACCGCGGGTTTCGCGGCCCTGGGGCTGCTGCTCGGCGGCACCCTGCGAGCCGAGATCGTGCTCGCGGTCGCCAACCTGATGTGGTTCATATTCGCCGGGTTCGGCGCGCTGACCCTCGAGACGAGCATGATCCCGGCCTCGGCCAACTGGTCGTCCCGGCTCACCCCGTCGGGCGCGTTGGCCGAGGCGCTGTCGCAGGCGATGACCTTGTCGGTGGACTGGTTCGGGGTCGTCGTCCTGGCTGGATGGGGCGCGCTGGCGGCGCTCGCGGCCCTGCGCTGGTTCCGCTTCACCTGACCGGCGGCAGCGACATTGCCGCCAGGGTCGTGGTTGGCGCCTCAACCGCAGCCGTCACGGCAATCTCGGTGTGACGGCCGCTTCTACTACGCGGCGTAGTTTTCGTTACGATCGGGCGATGACCGTCGGACGAGTGCTGTTGCGGTTGGTGGACCTGCTCCCCGACCCCAGCCCGCGGGTCCAGCGGCTGATCGCCGCCCTCGTCATCCTCACCCAGGGCGGTATCGCCGTCACCGGCGCGATCGTCCGCGTCACCGCGTCAGGCCTGGGGTGCCCGACGTGGCCGCAGTGCTTTCCGGGGAGCTTCACCCCGGTAGCGGTCGCCGAGGTGCCGCGGATCCACCAGGCGGTCGAATTCGGCAACCGGATGGTCACCTTCGCCGTGGTCATCACCGCGGCGCTGGCCGTGCTCGCCGTCACCCGGGCACGCCGCCGCGCCGAAGTCTTGGCCTATGCGTGGCTGATGCCGGTATCGACCGTGGTGCAGGCGGTGATCGGTGGTGTGACGGTGCGCACCGGGTTGCTGTGGTGGACTGTGGCCATCCACCTGCTGGCATCGATGACGATGGTGTGGTTGGCGGTGTTGCTCTACGTCAAGGTTGGCGAGCCCGATAACGGTGTCGTCCGACGGCGCGTGGCCAAGCCGCTGCGGGGGCTCACGGCACTCAGCGCGGTAAACCTGGCTGCCGTGCTCGTCACCGGCACGCTGGTGACCGCGGCGGGCCCGCACGCGGGCGACCGCAGCCCCGCCCGCACGGTGCCGCGATTGCGGGTTGAGATCACCACCCTGGTGCACATGCATTCGTCGCTGCTGGTCGCCTACCTCGCGCTCCTGGTCGGCCTCGGCTTCGGGCTGCTGGCCGTCGGGGCCACCCCGGCGATCATGCTCCGGCTCGCCGTCCTGCTCGCCCTGGTTTTCGCGCAGGCCGGCGTCGGTACCGCGCAGTACTTCACCGGCGTGCCCGCCGCCCTGGTCGCCGTGCACGTGGCCGGCGCCGCAGCATGTACGGCGGCCACCGCGGCGCTCTGGGCGTCCATGCGAGAACGGGCCGAGCCGCATGCCGACGGTCGTTGCGACGAATACTGCAGCGCCTCGGCTTCGGCTCGCTGACCGCCCCCCGGCCGGCCTTCTGCGGCTCGGGCTATCCGATCGGCAACGCGAATTCTGTACAACGCCAGCACAATTGACCGCATCGACATTGACGCCGACCTTTGATCGCGCAACCACCGACGCCTCCAACGTGCCCCTCGGCGTGCCATCGGAGGACTGTCCGGGTCCACCGGTCGGAGGACACGAAGTCTCGCCGGACGGCGGTTGCACGCCGACGATCCATGCGACGAGACTGGCGTTACGGCTCGGGCAGTGGAAATGGCTAGGAGGTCAGGAGACCTTGAGCGTCAACCCCTTCGACGACGACAGCGGCAGTTTCTTCGTCTTGGTCAACGACGAGGAGCAGCACAGCTTATGGCCAACCTTCGCCGAGGTCCCCGCGGGCTGGCGGGTGGCCTACGGCCAGGCAACGCGCGCCGCCTGCCTGGAGTACGTCGAGCAGAACTGGACGGATATCCGGCCCAAGTCTCTGCGCGCGAGGCTGGCGCAGGGCCGGGCCCGTGAGGGCTAGACCGGCCGACCGGCGTCGGCCGGATGGAGCCGTCTGAGCGGGCGCTCCCGCTGACGCGGGGCCCACCCCCAGCCGATGGTTGTGCTCAAGGTCGCGAGCGCGGGCCAAGCCCGAGCCGCTCCAAAGCCGATTCCACGCACAGCGCGAACCGGCGCTGGGCAAGGAAGCGGGTGTCCGGGTCCAACCGTCGCCAGCCCAGCGACGGCTCGATCAACTGCAACTCCAGCAACCGGGTGCCGATCAGGTGAGCCCGCGCGTAGAGCAACTCGGTCACGTCGATCCCCACCTGAGCCGCGGCAGCACCAAGCGCGGCGGCACCCGCATCCCAGATTTCGAAGTCGGGTTCACCCTGACGCGGGCTATCGTGCGGTGTGCTGAACGCGTGCGACGGCTTGCCGCCGAGGAAAACCAGCGCCGTTTCACCGCCCGAACCACCCGGCTGCACCAGCACCGACCGGCCGACTTGGTGTAGTTCGTCGACATACGCCGCGACCGCAGACCGGTCACTGAAACGCCGTGTACCAGTACCGATGGTTGGGCTGACGAAGGCGTGGCCGGTGCGCGGCAACCCGACCCGCGTGCCCGGCGCATACACCTCTCCGGCCATCGTCTCCACCCCGCGGTCCGCCAGATCGTCCAAGTAACGCCGGTCGGCGTTCCAGGCCACCACGGCAGGGGGGTTCAGCAGATTGGTCACGTTGGTGGTCCAGACCAGGAACTCATCGAGCCGCTGGGCGTAATCACGGGTCGCCCGCAATACCACCAGGTCCGCGCGACCCACTTCGGCAGCGTCCCAGGACAACCATCGGGCATGCAGACCCCGGTGGCGCAGCGCCGCAACCAGCCCAGCATCGTCGCCATCGCCGGCGACCTGCCGCGGACAACCCGCCAGCACGACACGGGGATGAAAGATATCCGGCCGGGCGAGCTTCATGCTCGGGCATGATAACCACGTGCACGCAATCGAAGTCAGCGAAACCGGCGGCCCCGAAGTCCTGCGCTACGTCGACACTGCCCAACCCGAACCCGGTCACGGCGAGCTGCTGATCAAGGCCGAGGCCATCGGCGTGAACTTCATCGACACCTACTTCCGTACGGGACAGTATCCACGCCCGCTGCCGTTCGTCATCGGCTCCGAGATGTGCGGCACGGTGGTGGCTCTCGGCGAGGGAGCCGATACCGGCGGCATCACCGTCGGCGACCGGGTGGTCAGCGCCTCGGCGAACGGCGCCTACGCCGAATTCGCCACTGCACCAGCATTTTTGACTGCCAAGGTGCCAGCCACCGTGACTTCTGAGGTGGCAGCTGCGGTGCTGCTGAAGGGCCTCACCGCGCATTACCTGCTGAAGTCGGTGTATCCGGTGCACAGCGGGGATACCGTGCTGGTGCATGCTGGCGCCGGTGGCGTCGGGTTGATCCTGACGCAGTGGGCGACACACCTCGGTGTCCGAGTGATCACCACCGTCTCAAACGAGGAAAAGGAACGATTGTCCAGGCAGGCCGGCGCCGACGAGGTGCTCCCCTACCCCGATGACGCCTACCAGTTCGGCCAGCAGATTCGTGCGCTGACTTCAGGCGCCGGTGTCGCCGCGGTCTACGACGGCGTCGGCGCCACCACATTCGACGCCAGCCTGGCCAGCCTGGCCGTGCGCGGGACCCTCGCGCTGTTCGGCGCCTCGAGCGGACCGGTGCCGCCGGTCGATCCGCAACGCCTCAACTACTCGGGCTCGGTGTATCTCACCCGCCCGTCGTTGGCGCACTTCATCCGCACCGGCGAAGAGTTCAACTGGCGGGCCACCGAACTGTTCGATGTCCTCGGCAGCGGGGCCGTCACCGTCGACGTCGGCGGACGCTATCCGCTGCCCGACGCGGCCCGGGCCCACGAGGACCTGGAGGGCCGCAAGACCACCGGCTCGGTCGTGCTGATTCCCGTCACCTGAACCCGCAGCAGCAGTCGGCGAACAGCGGAGCAACCGTTCGGGTGACACGCACTCCGCCCGAAGGGCGGACATGCGCGGCCAAGCTGGTATCGCGGCGCGCAATTGCCGCGGCGATGACGGCGCTCCGACGGTGGTGCAGGCCGTCGTCCTCGGCGCCCAACAGTTTCATGTGGTGCACCATCGGCCGGGTGGGCGAGCCTGCAGACGACAAGCCCAGCTACCGCAGCACGATAACTACGAAACGCCGCCCTCATCCGAGCAGCGTCGGCAGCCCTATCGCCGAGTCGATTGCCAACGCGCAGAAGACGAGCGCCAAGTAGTTGTTCGACTGCAGGAACAGTCGCAGCGGCTTGACCGGTTCGCCGGCACGGACCCCGGCATACAGTTGATGCGCCATGGCCAGGAACCACGTCCCGGCCACCAGGGCCACAGCTGCGTATAGCCACCCGGCCGAAAGCGCGAGCACCAGCGTCGCCAGCACGGTCAGCCAGGTGTAGATCAGGATCTGCTTGGTGACCTGGCGCTCGGTCGCCACCGCAGGCAGCATCGGCACCCCGGCGACGATGTAGTCCTCCTTGTACCGCATCGCCAGTGCCCAGGTGTGCGGCGGCGTCCAGAAAAAGATGACCGCGAACATGGCCAACGCCGGCCACGCGAGGGTCCCGGTGATCGCCGACCAGCCGATCATCACGGGCATGCATCCGGCCGCGCCGCCCCACACCACGTTCTGCGATGTGCGGCGCTTGAGCAGCAGCGTGTAGACGAACACATAGAACGCGACCGTGGCGATGGCCAGCAGCCCCGACAGCAGATTGGTCGTCCACCACAACCAGAAGAACGAGCCTACGCTCAAACCCAGCCCCATTATCAGGGCGTTTCTGGTCGGAACCGCGGAGCGCGCCAGCGGCCTGCGGGCGGTCCGCTTCATCACCTTGTCGATATCGGCGTCGGCTACGCAATTGAGCGTGTTGGCGCCACCCGCGGCCATCATCCCGCCGATCAACGTGTTGAGGATGAGCGCCGGATGCACGGCCCCACGATCAGCGAGCAGCATTGCGGGAATCGCGGTGACCAACAACAGCTCGATGACCCGCGGCTTGGTCAGCGCCAGGTAAGCCAGCGCCGTTTCGATTGCCCGGCTACGCCTTGGGCGGCTAGCCGAGCCGCATCGTCGCCACGCGGTGCCAGCTATCTGGCCGGGCGCGACACGCCCGCGAACGCTCACGCATTAACTCCTCGGGTCGCAGCCGCGCGCAGCTTCTACTACGCACGATGGTAGACGGCGTGACCGCAGCGGATACGCGGCAGGGTCGATTCACACCGACTTTTCACGGCATTCGGGCACCGATTGCCAAACCCGAACGGCGGACAGGATAGTTTCACACCGGCCCGATGGGTATCCGTATCCGCTGTTCAGTCGGCGTTTACACCGGGAACACCGGTTTGCTTGCCACGCCACTGCAGGGCTTGGAGTGCCATGGCGACGCGAACGGTGCTGTCGTCGAGCGATCGCGGAAGCAGTCGTTGAGCGGCATCGAGTCGATTCATCAACGTGTTGCGGTGCGTGTAAAGCAGCCTCGCGGCACGTGCGGCGTTGCACTGCTGGTTGATGAATGTCAACAGCGTGGTTTGCAGAACCGGGCTGGCAGATTCGAGCTGCCCGTGGGTGTTCTTCATGAAGCCATCAGCGCCGTCCGGGTTTTCGGTGACGCCACCATCTCGACATCGCCGATAAAGGCGACTCGTTGCGGTGACCGAAGCCGATCAACATCCGCGCGGTGGTGAGCGCATCGCGATGGCTGCGCCGGAACCCGGCGACTCCCGGCGCGGTGGTTCCGATCGCTACGCGCGCGTGTGAAGTGCTGTCGAGCGCCTGGCGGATCTGGTCGATGTCGAACGCGCCGACGTCGTTTACCCACACCCAGTGCGCTCCGGCGCCGGCTACGACGCTGAGCGGATGCCGGCAGCCGAGAGCACTGCTGATTGCGCCGGCGGCGCCGTCGAGACGATGGTGGTCGTCGTCGGGATGGTCGCTGAAGATGACGGCGGCAGTATGCGATCCGCCGAGAGGGCAGCCCAAACGCGCTTGGGCGTACTCACGGCTGATGGGGGCACCATCGAGTAGCAAGTCAACGATTTGCGACGCTCCGCGCGAACGTTGCTAGTCACCTCGTCGTGCTCCAACTCCATGTGCGTAGCGATGCCCGCCAGGGTGGTGTCGATGAACGCAGTGGCCGACCGAAACGGCACGTCGAATAGGTCGCGTAGCTCGTTGGGGTCGGAGGTCAGTCCGAATGCGATCTCGCTCCAGCGCTGCCAAGCCACGTTTTATCCAGTGCGATAGACGTCCACGATCAGCTTGTCTAGACCGAGGCGCACCAGATCTCGGGCCATGCGCAGCGGCTCGGGACCCAGATTCGCAGGGACCGGGTCACCAGGATTCTTCAGGTTGGCGGCCGCGAATTGGTGCAGGTTCGCGCGGTTGGCACAGCTGATGACCGCCGCTAGGTCAGGGTTCTCGCCAAGGGCCGGGGATGCGGCCAGGGCGGCCCGGTCGAACTCGTCGAGCCAGTCCTGGCTGGGGTTGAGGGCGATGTGAGCGGCTTCACGGATCAGTTCAGCCCAGTCCGAACGGCCGACAGGCTGTTTCACAGCGACCCCGATGCGCATCCCAATCCGGGCCTGCGGACGCCCGCGATCCCGCACTAGGGTGGGATTGCCCGGTCCCCCGCAAGCGGGTGGTGCCCCGGGTGGTGCCCCACCTTAGCGGGCCGTTCCGGCCCGCTCGGAAGATTGGGGTCGCCGGACTAGGGTGGGATTGATCAGTTTGACGCCCTGGCGACTGAGCCCGAGGACTGAATCTGTGACCACGCTCGAAGAGATCTCTGCGCTTACCCAACCCCGCCATCCCGACGACTGGACCGAGATCGATTCGGTAGCGGTCGACACCATCCGGGTGCTGGCAGCCGACGCCGTCCAAAAGGTCGGCAACGGGCATCCGGGGACGGCGATGAGCCTGGCGCCGTTGGCGTACACGCTGTTTCAGCGGGTGATGCGTCACGATCCCGCCGACACCGCGTGGCTTGGGCGTGATCGGTTCGTGCTGTCGGCCGGGCACAGCAGCCTGACGCTCTACATTCAGCTCTACCTGGGTGGCTTCGGGCTGGAACTATCCGACATCCAGGCGCTGCGCACGTGGGGGTCCAAGACTCCCGGGCACCCGGAGTTCAGGCACACCAGGGGCGTGGAGATCACCACCGGCCCATTGGGTCAGGGATTGGCCTCGGCGGTCGGGATGGCGATGGCGTCACGCTACGAACGCGGCCTCTTCGACCCGGATGCCGAGCCGGGAACCAGTCCCTTCGACCACTACATCTATGTGATCGCCTCCGACGGGGACATCGAAGAAGGGGTGACCTCGGAGGCGTCGTCGCTGGCCGCGGTCCAGCAGCTCGGCAACCTCATCGTGTTCTACGACCACAACCAGATCTCGATCGAGGACGACACCAACATCGCGCTGTGCGAGGACACCGCCGCCCGATACCGCGCCTACGGCTGGCACGTGCAAGAGGTCGAGGGCGGCGAGAACGTCGTGGGCATCGAGGAGGCCGTCGCCAACGCCAAGGCCGTTACCGACCGGCCCTCGTTCATCTCGCTGCGCACCATCATCGGCTATCCGGCGCCCAACCTGATGAACACCGGAAAGGCGCACGGCGCGGCCCTGGGTGAGGAGGAGGTCGCCGAGGTCAAGAAGATTCTCGGGTTCGACCCCGACAAGACGTTCGAGGTCCGTGAGGACGTTCTCACCCACACCCGCGGGCTGGTGGCCCGCGGCAAAGAGGCCCATGACCGCTGGCAACTCGACTTCGACGCGTGGGCGCAGCGCGAACCCGAACGCAAGGCGCTGCTGGATCGACTGACCGCCCGGCAGTTGCCCGAGGGCTGGGATGACGATCTGCCGCACTGGGAGCCCGGGTCCAAGGCGCTGGCCACCCGGGCCGCCTCGGGTGAGTTCCTGGCCGCGGTGGCATCGAAATTGCCCGAGTTGTGGGGTGGTTCCGCAGACCTGGCGGGCAGTAACAACACCACCATGAAGGGTGTGGACTCCTTTGGCCCGCCGTCGATTTCGACCAAGGACTACACGGCCCACTGGTACGGCCGCACGCTGCATTTCGGTGTTCGCGAACACGCGATGGGCGCCATCCTGTCCGGCATCGTGCTGCACGGCCCGACCCGGGCCTATGGCGGCACGTTCCTACAGTTCTCCGATTACATGCGTCCGGCGGTGCGGTTGGCGTCGCTGATGGACATCGACACCATCTACGTCTGGACCCACGATTCGATCGGGCTTGGCGAAGACGGCCCCACCCATCAACCGATCGAACACCTCTCGGCACTGCGCGCGATTCCCCGCCTGTCGGTGGTGCGACCGGCCGACGCCAACGAGACGGTCCACGCCTGGCGCGCCATCCTGGCCCGCGCCAACGGCAGCGGCCCGGCCGGGTTGATCCTGACCCGCCAGGGCGTGCCGGTGCTGGAGGGCACCAGCGCCGAGGGGGTCGCCCGCGGCGGCTACGTGCTCGGCGGTGCCGATCCGGCCGACGAGGTCGACGTCATCATCATCGCCACCGGCTCCGAGGTCCAGCTGGCCGTGGCGGCCCAGAAGTTGTTGGCCGGCAACGACATTCTCGCGCGGGTGGTGTCG
The DNA here is from genome assembly GCF_010731535.1 of Mycobacterium lacus. Taxonomy (NCBI): domain Bacteria; kingdom Bacillati; phylum Actinomycetota; class Actinomycetes; order Mycobacteriales; family Mycobacteriaceae; genus Mycobacterium; species Mycobacterium lacus. Next base: position 1,363,218 of record NZ_AP022581.1, on the reverse strand, counting down.
ATGCCATGCCTGGAGTGGTTTGAGTCCCAACCGCAGGACTACCGGGACGCCGTGCTGCCGCCCGATGTCTCGGCCCGGGTGGCCGTGGAGGCCGGAGTCGCGCAGTGCTGGCACAGGCTGGTCGGCGATACCGGGGAGATCGTGTCGATCGAGCACTACGGAGAGTCCGCGGACTACAAGACGTTGTTCCGTGAGTACGGCTTCACCGCCGAAGCCGTGGCCGCCGCCGCGGAACGAGCACTGGACAACTGAGAAAGGGTAATTGGCGATGACCACTCAGAACCCCAACCTCGCCGCGTTGAGCGCCGCGGGGGTATCGGTGTGGCTGGACGACTTGTCGCGGGACAGGCTGCAGTCGGGCAACCTGCAGGAGCTGATCGACACCATGAGCGTCGTCGGCGTCACCACCAACCCGTCGATCTTCCAGAAGGCGTTGGCGGAGGGCCACACCTATGATGCTCAGGTGCGCGAGCTCGCCGAGCGCGGCGCCGACGTGGATGCCACCGTGCGCACCGTCACCACCGACGACGTCCGCAACGCGTGCGACGTGCTGGCGCGTGCGTGGGAGGCATCCGACGGGGTCGACGGGCGAGTGTCGATCGAGGTCGACCCGCGGCTGGCCCACGAAACCGACAAGACCATCCAGCAGGCGATCGAGCTGTGGAAGATCGTCGACCGGCCCAACTTGCTCATCAAGATCCCGGCAACCAAGGCCGGTCTGCCGGCCATCACCGCCGTTCTGGCCGAAGGGATTTCGGTGAACGTCACGCTAATCTTCTCCGTCCAGCGGCACCGCGAGGTGATGGACGCCTACCTAGCCGGACTGGAGAAGGCCCGCGAAGCCGGGCACGACCTGTCCAAGATCCATTCGGTGGCATCGTTTTTCGTCTCCCGCGTGGACACCGAAATCGACAAGCGGCTAGCACGGAACGGCTCACAGCAGGCACTGGCGCTGCGCGGCCAGGCCGGTGTCGCTAACGCCCGGTTGGCCTATGCCGCCTACCAAGAAGTCTTCGAACACGGCGAGCGCTACCAGACCCTCAAGTCCGCCGGTGCCCGGGTGCAGCGACCCCTGTGGGCATCGACCGGCGTCAAGAACCCCGACTACGCCGACACGCTCTACGTCACCGAACTGGTGGCCCCAAACACCGTGAACACCATGCCGGAACCAACGATCGGCGCCGTCGCCGATCACGGTGTGATCCGCGGCGACACGGTAACCGGCACCGCAGGGGCCGCCCAGGAGGTGTTCGATCAGCTGGAGGCGGTCGGGATCGACCTGACCGACGTGTTCAACGTGCTCGAAGACGAAGGCGTACAGAAATTCGAGGCGTCGTGGAACGAGCTGCTCAAGGAAACCCAGGCGCAGCTCGACTCGCTCGCCAAATGAGCCATTCTTCGCCCACACAGTGGCACAACCCGCTGCGCGACAAACGGGACAAGCGGCTACCCAGAATCGCCGGCCCCTGCAGCATGGTGATTTTCGGCGTCACCGGCGACCTGGCCCGCAAGAAGGTGATGCCTGCCGTTTACGACCTGGCCAACCGCGGGCTGCTGCCACCCACGTTCTCCCTCGTGGGGTTCGCCCGCCGCGATTGGGACACAGAGGATTTCGGCGAGGTCGTGTACCAAGCCGTCAAAGAACACTGCCGGACACCGTTTCGGCAGCATAACTGGGACCGGCTGGCCGAGGGATTCCGTTTCGTACCAGGCGCTTTCGATGACGACGAGGCGTTCGCCCGGCTCGCCGAAACGCTGGAGAAGCTGGACGCCGAGCGCGGCACCGGTGGCAACCACGCCTTCTACCTGGCGATCCCGCCCAAGTCCTTTCCGGTGGTGTGTGAACAGCTGCACAAGTCGGGACTGGCCCGCCCGCAAGGCGACCGGTGGAGTCGGGTGGTGATCGAGAAGCCGTTCGGCCACGACCTGGAAAGCGCGCGGGAGCTGAACAAGGCGGTCAACGCCGTCTTCCCGGAGGAAGCGGTCTTCCGCATCGACCACTACCTGGGCAAAGAAACGGTGCAGAACATCCTGGCCTTGCGGTTCGCCAATCAGCTGTTCGACCCGATCTGGAACGCGCACTACGTCGACCACGTTCAAGTCACCATGGCCGAGGACATCGGACTCGGCGGACGCGCCGGCTATTACGACGGCATCGGCGCGGCGCGTGATGTCATCCAAAACCACCTGATGCAACTGCTGGCGCTCACCGCGATGGAGGAGCCCGTCAGCTTCAACCCGGCCGCATTGCAGGCCGAGAAGATCAAAGTGCTGTCGGCGACCCGACTCGCGGAGCCGCTCGACGAGACCACCAGCCGTGGCCAGTACGCCGCCGGCTGGCAGGGCGGGGAGAAGGTCGTCGGGCTGCTCGACGAAGAGGGGTTCGCCAAGGACTCCACCACCGAGACGTTCGCCGCGATCACGCTCGAGGTCGACACCCGCCGGTGGGCGGGCGTGCCGTTCTACCTGCGTACCGGAAAACGTTTGGGCCGCAGGGTGACCGAGATCGCCCTGGTGTTCAAGCGCGCGCCGCACCTGCCATTCGACGCAACCATGACCGACGAGCTCGGCACCAACGCGATGGTGATCAGGGTGCAGCCCGACGAAGGAATCACGTTGCGGTTCGGGTCCAAGGTCCCGGGCAGCGCGATGGAAGTCCGCGACGTCAACATGGACTTCTCCTACGGCTCGGCGTTCGCCGAGGATTCGCCAGAGGCCTACGAGCGGCTGATCCTTGACGTGCTGCTCGGCGAGCCGTCCCTGTTTCCGGTCAATGCGGAGGTCGAATTGGCTTGGGAAATACTCGATCCCGCGCTCGACTACTGGGCGTCACACGGCAAACCCGACCCCTATGAGGCGGGCACCTGGGGCCCGGAGTCGTCCTTCGAAATGCTGCGCCGCACCGGCCGGGAATGGCGGCGGCCGTGATCGTCGACATGCCCGACACCACCACCACGGCGGTCAACAAGAAACTCGACGAGCTGCGGGAAAAAATCGGTGCCGTCACGATGGGCCGGGTGCTGACCCTGATCATCGTGCCGGACAGCGACAATGTGCTCGAAGAGTCCATTGATGCGGCCAACGGCGCCAGCCATGAACATCCCAGCCGGATCATCGTCGCGATGAGGGGCGATCCGTATGCCGACGAAGCGCGCTTGGATGCACAGCTGCGAGTCGGTGCCGACGCCGGCGCCGGGGAGGTCGTAGTGCTGCGGCTGTCCGGACCTCTCTCCGGCCACGCCGACAGCGTCGTCATCCCCTTCCTGCTTCCCGACATTCCCGTGGTGGCATGGTGGCCCGACATTGCTCCGGCGGTGCCGGCCCAAGACCCGCTGGGCAAGTTGGCAATTCGGCGCATCACCGACGCCACCAATGGCATCGATCCGTTGTCGGCAATCAAGAGCCGGCTACCCGGGTACACCGACGGCGACACCGACCTGGCCTGGAGTCGCATCACCTACTGGCGAGCGCTGCTGACCTCCGCCGTCGACCAGCCGCCCCACGAACCGATCGACTCGGCCCTGGTTTCCGGGTTGAAGACCGAGCCTGCGCTCGACATCCTGGCGGGTTGGCTGGCCAGCCGGATCGACGGACCCGTGCGCCGGGCGGTCGGCGAACTTAAAGTCGAGTTGGTGCGCAGAAGCGAGACCATCGTCCTAAGCCGGCCCCAGGAGGGGGTCACGGCAACCCTGCGCCGAACGGCTCGGCCCGATGCCCTGGTTCCGTTGGCGCGCAGGTTAACCGGGGAGTGCCTGGCCGAAGACCTGCGGCGGCTGGATCCCGACGAGATCTACCTCGCCGCACTCGAAGGGATCAAGAAGGTGCAGTACGTTTGAGCACGAGCATCGAGATCTTCCCGGATAGCGACCGCCTGGTCGGCGCCGCTGGCGACAGGCTGATCGAGACGATCCAGGCCGCCGTGACGGCCAGGGGGCGAGCCCTGATCGTGCTGACCGGCGGCGGCAACGGCACCGCGCTGCTAAGGCATCTCGGCACGCGGCGCCGGCTGATCGACTGGTCCAAGGTGCATGTGTTCTGGGGCGACGAACGCTACCTCCCGGAAGATGACGCCGAGCGCAACGATCGGCAAGCGCGCGAAGCTCTACTGAACCACATCGACATCCCTGCCAGCCACGTTCACTCGATGGCCGCCAGCGACGGCGAATTCGGCGCCGATCTGGACGCCGCGGCACTGGCCTACGCACAGCTGCTGGCCGCCAACGCCGAACCGGGCGATCCCGCACCGAACTTCGATGTCCACCTGCTGGGAGTGGGGCCCGAGGGCCACGTCAACTCGCTGTTCCCGCACACCCCGGCCGTGCGCGAGACTACCCGCATGGTCGTTGCCGTCGCAGACTCCCCGAAGCCACCACCACAACGAATCAGCTTGACGTTGCCGGCAATCCAGCGGTCGCGCGAGGTTTGGATGATGGTGTCGGGCGCGGCGAAGGCCGACGCGGTGGCCGCCGCGATCGGTGGTGCGGATCCGGTTTCGGTGCCGGCCGCCGGAGCCATCGGGCGCGAGACCACGCTGTGGCTGCTGGACGAGGGCGCCGCGGCAAGGCTATCTCGCCAGCCCCATCGGGGTGATAATGACCGTCATGGCAGATAAGACCGTGCGCAGCACGCCCGTGCGAAGCCGGATGAAGACCCTCACCCAGGCAGCGTTGAACGCCGACAGGACGGTGGAGCAGGTCGAAGACGTGCTTGACGGCCTGGGCAAAACCATGGTGGAGCTGAACAGCTCGCTGTCGGCCTTGAACTCCACGGTGGAACGCCTCGAGGGCGGCCTGGATCATCTGGAGGGCACGCTGCACAGCCTGGACGATCTCGCCAAGCGGTTGACCACGGTGGTAGAGCCGGTGGAGGCCATCATCGAGCGGATCGACTACATCGTGAGCTTGGGCGAGACGGTGATGACGCCGCTGTCGGCCACCGAGCATGCGGTGCGCGGCGTGCTGGACAGGCTCCGTAATCGGACGGTGCGCTAGCGGGGCGCCGCCGTCCTAGCCGCTGTTTCTGAGCGCGCTCGCCAGCCCGTTCATCGTCAGCAGGATGCCGCGCTGCACCAGCTCGTCGTCCTCGCCGGAGCGGTAGCGGCGCAGCAACTCCACCTGAAGGTGATTCAGGGGTTCGAGATACGGGAAGCGGTTGAACACCGAACGCGCCAGGGCCGGGTTGTCGGCCAGCAGGTCGTCGTGGCCCGTGATGCGTTTATACATGGCTATCGTTCGGTGATGCTCGTCGACGATCTTGTCAAACACCCTGCGCCGCAACGATTCGTCGGCCACCAGCTCGGCATAACGGGCCGCCAGGCCCAGGTCGCTCTTGGCCAATACCTGCGCCATGTTCGACAACACGCTGCGAAAAAACGGCCACCGTTGATACAGGTCGTGCAGCGTCTGAAGCCGGTCGGCTTCGCTTTCGGGGCCCGCCGCGATCCACTGCTCGAACGCGGAGCCGGTGCCGTACCAGCCGGGGAGCATCACCCGCGACTGGCTCCACGCCAGCACCCACGGGATGGCGCGCAAATCCGCAATCGAGGCGGTGGGCTTGCGTGAGGTCGGCCGGCTGCCGATGTTCAGCGACCCGATCTCGCTGACCGGCGTGGAGGCCTTGAAGTATTCGACGAAACCCGGTGTCTCATGGACTAATTCGGCGTACGCCCGCTGCGCCAGCATGGCCACCTCGTCGAGCACGGCGTAGGCCGGCTCCGCCCCGTCACCAAGGCCCTCGACATCCAGCAGCGTCGATTCCAGGGTGGCGGCCAGCAGGCTCTCCAGGTTGCGGCGCGCCAACTGTGGTTCGGCGTATTTCGCGGCGATGACCTCGCCCTGCTCGGTGAGCCGCAATGAGCCGTTCACCGCTCCCGGCGGCTGGGCCAGGATGGCCTGGTAGCTGGGACCGCCGCCGCGGCCGACGGTGCCGCCGCGACCGTGAAAGAGCCGCAACCGAATTCCGGTCTTCCGGGCGGTTTCGACCAGGGCGAGCTCCGCCCGGTAGACCGCCCAGTTGGCGGCCAGGTACCCGCCGTCCTTGTTGGAGTCGGAGTAGCCGAGCATCACCTCTTGGGATTCGCCGCGCGCAGCCACCAGCGCTCGGTAGAGCGGAAGGTCCAGCATCGCTTGCAGAATCGTCGCCCCGTTATGCAGATCCTCGATCGTCTCGAACAGTGGGGAGATGCCCACGGGGCAGTAGGGCTGCGGCCCGGAGGCGTCCAACAGGCCGGCCTCCTTCAGCAGGATCGCGGCCTCCAGCACGTCCGACACGGAACGGCACATCGAGACGACGTAGTTGGGCACCGAGGCGGGACCGTAGATCTCGACCGCGTGCGCGGCCGCCGCGACGATGTCCAGCTCGCTACGGGCCAGCTCGGACAGCCGCGCACGGTCCCCGACCAGCGGCCGCCGGGTGCCCAGTTCGGCAACCAGCAGCGCAACCCGTTCGTCTTCCGGCAACGAGCTGTAGTCCGGGTGTACACCCGCCCACGCCAGCAGCTCGCCGACCACTTTTTCGTGCACGTCGGAGTTTTGCCGCATATCCAGGCCACACAGATGGAAGCCGAAGACGTGCACGCCTTCGCGCAGCAGGGCCAGCCGATCGTCGGCCAACAGCCCGGCGCCGTGGGTGCGCAGCGAGGCATCGACGACGTCGAGATCGGCCCGCAGCTCGGCGGGCGTGGAATACCGTGGCAGGCCCAGGTCAAGCTGGTGTTGCGGTTGGCGGTCCAGTATTTCGGCGGCGGTGGCGGTGAGCCGGCCGCGGATCACCCGCAATGCCCGCCGGTACGGCTCGTCGGCGCGGGCTTGCTCCTGGCAGCCGCCGGCCAGCGCGGCCAGTGCGGGGGTGACCGTGATCAGCCGGGCCGACATCGACAGCTCCTGCTCGAGGTCGGTGAGTTCGGACAGGTAGTGCGCCAGCGCGGTGAACGCCGCGGCGCCGGTGGCCAACCGCACCACGTCGGCCGTCACGTTCGGGTTTCCGTCGCGGTCACCGCCGATCCAGGAACCCGGTTGCAGGATCGGTTCGGACGGCAGGTGGGCGTCCGGCCAGCGTGCCCGCAATGCTTCCCGGACCTCCGCATTGACCTGCGGGATCACCTCGAAGAACGCCGACGGGTACAGCCGCAACCCGACCGCGATCTCGTCGCTGATCTGCAGTCGAGAGAGCCGGATCAGCGCGGTCTGCCACAGGGTGAGGACGTGTCGGCGCAATTCGAGTTCGATGCTCCGGCCGCTATCGGTTTCGGTGTGCCCCTCCGCGTGGAGCCGCATCAACTCGGTGATCCGGTGCTGGGTGACGAAAACGGTGCGGCGCCGGGTCTCGGTGGGATGGGCGGTGATCACCGGCGAAACCAGCGCACCCTTTAGGGCCTCGGCAACCGTAGCCGAATCCAATTGCGCCAGATCGAGTTTCATGTATGTGGCGGCCAGGCTGCTGTCCTGCGGCGGCTCCCCGGCTGCCACGTGGATGGCGCGGCGCCTTCCCCGGTGAATGTCCTCGGCGACATTGGCCAGCAGCGCGAAATGGCTGAACGCCCTGATGACCGGAATCGCCTCGCGGATGTCGATGCGGTGGAACATCCGCGACATCTCGGCCCGGTCGATCTCGGAGCGACGCACCCGGAAAGACGCCACCCTGGCCCGCTCGACGAGGTCGAAAACCTCCTCACCGCTCTGCTCGCGCACGGTGTCGCCGAGGATGCCGCCCAGCAGCCTGATGTCGGCGCGCATCGGCTCGGTCGCCTCGCGCCCGAGGCGGGTCCGGTGGACATCGCCGATGGGTTCCAGCGCGGTATCGGAGACCTCGACCATGCGTCCCAGTATCAGCGACCGGCTCGCCCGGCGCCCGTTGTCGGCCGGGCTTCGGGTCTGCGGTCACGGCATCCAACCTGCGCACACGGCGCGGGTTACGCGAATTCCCACGCCCTGGCCGCAGGTTGGATGCCGTGACCGCAGACTCATCGCAGGCACGGCGCCGTTGGTGGGTCCAACCCCATTCGGTAGGCTGCCGGTCATGGAATTGGCGCTGCAGATCACCCTGGTGATCACCAGTGTGCTGGTGGTGTTGCTGGTGCTGCTGCACCGTGCGAAGGGGGGTGGCCTGTCGACGCTGTTCGGCGGCGGTGTGCAGTCAAGCCTGTCCGGGTCGACGGTGGTGGAGAAGAACCTCGACCGGTTGACGCTGTTCATCACCGGCATCTGGCTGGTGTCCATCATCGGTATTGCGCTACTGATCAAATACCGCTGACCGGAACTTCTTGGGCGCATGCCTCGGGCCTTCGCCCGGGGTTTGCCCATCCCGTCTGTCGCCGGGCGTAGCCCGGCGTCGGGAAAGTAATCGAAGCGCACAGTGCTCGAAGCCGTCGCAGACTCGAAAGGCGGCCCACCGTGAATTCCGCATGACAGCGCCAGCCAAGGGTGGGCTGGGCGCGGGGATTGGCGAGGTGTCTGCGGCATTGCGCAGCGCTGGTTCGGTCGGGCAACTGTCGGTGCCGCCCGCCTGGACCGCCCCGGCAGTCACCACGGTCAGGGCGTTTCAGGGCACCCCAATGACCACGCTGCCGGCCGGCGATGCCGCAGCGCCCGGGATGCCGGGAATGCCCGGGATGGCCCCGACGGGGACCGGGCGCGGTGGCGTGGTGCCCCGCTACGGTGTCACGCCCAGGGTGATGACGCGCCCACTCTCGGGAGGGTGACCGGACCGCCCGGTTCCTGACCTACGGCAACGGCCCGCCAGCGGCGATGGCCGCCAGCGTCGCGAACTGTTCCCCATCCAGCGACGCTCCCCCGACCAGGCCGCCGTCGACGTCGTCCTGGGCGACGATCTCGCCGATGTTTTTCGCGTTCACCGAGCCGCCGTAGAGCACCCGCACCGTTTCGGCGATCCTCGATGACGCCAGCGACGCCAGCTCCTGGCGGATCGCCGCGCACACCTGCTGAGCGTCGGCGGCGCTGGCCACCCGCCCGGTGCCGATCGCCCAGACCGGCTCGTAGGCGATGACGACGGAGCCGATCTGCTCGGCGGACAATCCGGCCAGCGAGCCGCGCAGCTGTTCGACGTTGTGGCTCACGTGATTTCCCGCCTCACGGACGTCGAGGTGCTCACCGATGCAGACGATCGGGGTCAGGTCGTTCCGCAGCGCGGCGGTGGCCTTGGCGGCCACCAGCGCGTCATCCTCGTTGTGGTACGTGCGCCGCTCGGAATGCCCGACGACAACGTAGCTGCAGCCCAGCTTGGCCAGGAAGACCCCACTGATATCACCGGTGTAGGCACCGGAGTCGTGTGGCGACAAGTCCTGCGCCCCATAGGTCAACCGCAGCTTGTCGCCGTCGACCAGGGTTTGCACGCTGCGCAAGTCGGTGAACGGCGGGATGACCGTGACGTCGACCTTGTCGTAGTACTTGTCCGGCAAGGAGAACGCGATCTTCTGCACCAGCGCGATCGCCTCGAAGTGATTGAGGTTCATCTTCCAGTTGCCGGCTATCAGCGGCTTGCGGCTCACATGTCTCCTTCGTTTGGCTGTGCACGACCGAGCACCTCGATGCCAGGCAGCGTCTTGCCCTCGAGGTATTCCAGCGATGCGCCGCCCCCGGTGGATATGTGCGAGAAGGCTGTCTCGGGGATGTCGAGCGCACGCACCGCGGCCGCGGAGTCACCGCCGCCGACCACGCTGAACGCGCCTTTACCGGTCGCGGCGACGATCGCTTCTGCGACCCCTCTGGTGCCCGCCGCATAGGCGGGAAATTCGAAAACGCCCATCGGGCCGTTCCAGAAGACGGTCCTGGCGTTGGACAGCAGGGTGGCGAACCGTTTGATCGATCCCGGGCCGATGTCCAGGCCCATCAAGTCGTCCGGGATGGCGTCAGCGGCCACCGTCCGCGGCGGCGAATCGGCGGCGAACCTTTCCGTCACTACCAGGTCGACGGGCAGCCGGAGCACGTCGGCATAGGTGTCCAGCAGCCTGCGGCAGGTTTCGATCATGTCGTCTTCCAGCAGCGATTTGCCAACCGAAAGGCCCTGCGCGGCAAGGAATGTGAAGCACATGCCGCCGCCGATTACGATGCTGTCGGCTTTTGTCGCCAGCGACTCGATGACGCCGAGCTTGTCGGATACCTTTGATCCGCCGAGCACCACCGCGTACGGCCGCTGGGTCGAGCTGGTCAGCTGCTCCAGCACCAGGATCTCGTCGGCGACCAGCGTGCCGGCGTAGTGCGGCAGCAGGGTGGCGACGTCGTAGACCGAGGCTTGCTTGCGGTGCACCACCCCGAAGCCGTCGGAAACGAAAGCTCCTCCCGGACTGACCAATTCGGCTAGCTGCCTGGCCAGGGCGAGGCGCTGGTCATCGTCCTTGCTGGTCTCGCGCGGATCGAAACGGATGTTCTCCAGCATCAGGATGTCGCCGTCGGTCAGGCCCTCGGCACGGGCCAGCGCGTCGGCGCCGACGACATCGCCGGCCAACTGCACGTGCCGGCCCAATTGCTCGCGCAGCGCGGCGGCGACCGGTGCCAGCGACAGCTGCGGGTCGGGCCCGTCCTTGGGACGACCCAGGTGCGCGGTGACCACCACCTTGGCGCCGGCCTCGAGCAGCGCCTTCAATGTCGGCACCGACGCCGTGATCCGGCCGGGGTCGCTGATCGCGCCGTCCTCCAGCGGGACATTCAGGTCGGAGCGCACCAGCACGCTGCGACCCGAAACACCCTCCGCCAGAAGGTCTTTGAGGTTGTGTACCGTCACGGCTAGAGCGACTTGCCGACCAGCGCGACCAGGTCGATAAGCCGGTTGGAGTAGCCCCACTCGTTGTCGTACCACGACACCACCTTGGCCTGGTCGTCGATCACTTTGGTCAGACCGGAGTCGAAGATCGAGCTGTGCGGGTCGGTAACGATGTCGCTCGAGACGATCGGCGCGTCGTAGTACTTCAGGATGCCCTTCAGCCTGCCCTCGGCGGCAGCCTTGAAGGCCGCGTTGATCTCATCGACGCTGGCCGATTTGGACAGGTCGGCGGTCAGGTCGGTCACCGAGCCGGTGGGGATCGGCACCCGCAGGGCGTAACCGTCCAGCTTGCCCTTCAGCTGGGGCATCACCAGGCCGATGGCCTTGGCCGCCCCGGTGGAGGTCGGCACGATATTCAGGGCGGCGGCGCGGGCCCGGCGCAGGTCCTTGTGCGGCCCGTCCTGCAGGTTCTGGTCCTGCGTGTAGGCGTGGATGGTGGTCATCAAACCCCTGACGATGCCGAACTCATCGTCGAGCACCTTGGCGAGCGGCGCAAGGCAATTCGTCGTGCACGACGCGTTGGAGATGATGTTCTGGCTGCCGTCGTACTTGTCGTCGTTGACGCCCAGGACGATGGTGATGTCCTCGTCGGTGGCGGGTGCGGAGATGATCACTTTCTTGGCGCCGGCCGCCAGGTGGCCTTTGGCCTTGGCCGCGTTGGTGAACAGGCCGGTGGATTCGACGACGACGTCGACGCCCAGATCACCCCACGGCATCGCCGCCGGACCCTCCCTGACCTCGAGCGCCTTGATTTTCGCGGGGCCCACCACGATGGTGTCTTCGCCTTCCAGGCTGACGTCCTGCGGCAGCCGGCCCAGGATAGAGTCGAATTTGAGCAGGTGAGCCAGCGTGCTGTTGTCGGTGATGTCGTTGACAGCCACCACCTCGATGTCGGCGGTCCCCTGCTCCTGTTGAGCCAATAAAGCCCGGTAGAAGTTGCGTCCGATACGACCGAAGCCGTTGATACCCACTCGGACCGTCACTTGTCTCTCCCTGTCTTCCTTATGTCCGCTGAAGAGCGCTCGCCGTCAGCCTAGATCAGTGGCACCTGGCGCCGACCGCCAGCCGATGACGGGAATGCGCTGCGGGTGTCCCGGCGCATCCGCCGGGCGAGGCCCACCAGCGGAAACGCGTTAGCCCGGATTTTTCGCGAAACTGTGCGTGACACGGTGTTGAGTTAGCGAAAGTGCCTGTCCTGCAATGGATAATGAGGTTTCTTCAAGTCGTCAGTATCCAGCGGGGAGGCACTTTCTAAGTGAACGGTAGCGCAGCGGGTCCGCGGGTGAAAGTATCAGCCGACGGTGCCGGTGTCGTGTCGCATGCCGGGGTGGGCATGCTGCGGGAGGTCGCCGATCTGACCGGGCTGTCGTCGCAGGTCACAGCCGTGTTGGCCGATACCTACCGGGGGCCGTGGATGCATGCACCCGGGGTGGTGTTCGCTGATCTGGCCGCGGCGGTGGCCGACGGCGCGGACTGCATCGATTCGGTCGGCGCATTGTGGGGTGACCGCCAGCAGGCGTTCGGGCCGGTGGCCTCGACGAGCACGCTGTGGCGGTTGGTTGATGAGCGCATCGACGCCGCGCATCTGCCGGGGATTCGGGCGGCCCGCGCGCATGCCCGCGCCCAGGCGTGGGCGGCCGGGCGGCCCCGAGCACGGTGGGTGGCTGCACCTGGATGTCGATGCCACCATCTGCGTTGATCATTCCGACAACAAGGAAAACGCGGCAGCGACCTGGAAGAAAACCTTCGGATTCCACCCGCTGCTGGTGTTTTTGGACCGTCCCGACATCGCCGCCGGGGAGGCCTTGGCCGGGTTGCTGCGCGCAGGCAACGCCGGCTCGAACACCACCGCCGACCACATCACCGTTCTTGAGCAGGCGCTGGAATCGCTACCGGCGGCCTACCGTCCCGACCCGGACAACCCCGACGGGCCGGCGGTGTTGATCCGCTCGGATTCGGCCGGGGCCACCTACGGGTTCGCCGCGGCCTGCCGTACCGCGCACGTGGGGTTCTCCTTGGGCGCGGTCATCGACTCCCGCGTGCAAAACGCTGTCGAGATCCTCAACGACGCCGATGCCTGGTATCCGGCCATCGACACCGACGGCGCCATCCGCGACGGCGCCTGGGTCGCCGAGGCCACCGATCTGGTGGATCTGTCGGCTTGGCCGGCCGGCACGCGGTTGGTCCTACGCAAGGAGCGCCCGCACCCCGGCGCCCAGTTGCGGTTCACCGATTCTGACGGCCACCGGGTCACCGGGTTTCTCACCGACACCGCCGACGGGGCCATCCCCGGCCAGCTGGCCGGCCTGGAGTTGCGCCACCGCCAACACGCCCGGGTGGAAGACCGCATCCGCCAAGCCAAAGCCACCGGCCTGCGGAATCTACCGTTCAGTGCTTTTGACGCCAATGCCGCCTGGCTTGAAATCGTCCTGGCAGCCACCGATCTGATCGCCTGGACCAAACTGATCGGCTTCACCGAGGACCCGGACCTGGCGCGCTGCGAGATCGCCGCCTTCCGCTACCGGGTGCTGCACGTGGCCGCCCGCATCACCCGCGGCGCCCGCCAGGTTCGCCTGCGCATCGACGCCACCTGGCGCTGGGCCAAGGCCATCACCGCCGCCTGGATTCGCATCCGCGCCGCCTTCACCTAACCACCCGACCTCCCTGACCCGACCAGACGAAAGACCCCGGCCCCCAGGAAGCCCGCCCACCGGCACGACAGCCGGCGACCTGTCGCACCCACCTGCCAGAATCGGCGTCACCAGCCGGCCAGAACCCCGCTCACACCCCACCCATCAAGCAGCGCGAAAAATCGAGGCTAGTGCAGGTCCGCAGGTGTTTGTGGAATTGCGCCGACTTGTGACGCCGTCGTGACGTCACCATTTGGAAACGGCGCGGTGCGGCGCGGCTCGTGTTCCACATGGGTTGCCGACAATTGGGCAGTCGTCGAAAAACGACCTCGGTACGGCTATGCGGTTCCACTGCACGAATTGACTGCGAAATATCTGAGCGCGAATGAAGGAGAGTTGACGCTGATGGCGATCGTCGATCGGTTCAACATCAAAATGGTTGCCAGCGCTGGGTTGTGCGGAGCTGCTGTTATTGCGTTGAGCCCGGACGCGGCGGCCGCCCCGCTGATAACGGGCGGCCATGCGTGCATCCAGGGGCTGGCGGGCGACGCGCCGGGAGCCGCCGACGGACCGGTGGCCGCTGGTGGACCGGTGGCCGCCGGCGGCCCGGTGGCCGCGGACGTGTGCAGCGCTGCACTCACTGATATGGCTGGTGTTCCGTTGGTTACGCCTGGGCCGGTGCCGGCGGCCGCGCCAGTGCCGGTGCCGGCGGCCGCGCCAGTCCCGGTGCCCGCGGTCGCCCCAGTCCCGGCGGCCGCGCCAGTCCCGGTGCCCGCGGTCGCCCCAGTCCCGGCGGTCGCCCCAGTCCCGGCGGTCGCCCCAGTCCCGGCGGTCGCGCCAGTCCCGGTGCCCGCGGTCGCCCCAGTCCCGGTGCCAGCGGTTGCGCCGATGCCGGTGGTGCCGGTTGGTGCCCCGCTGATCGCGCTTGGGCCGGTCCTGGCTGGTGCGCCCGTGGATGCTGCGGCCGGCGCTCCGATCATCGACATGTCTGGGGTGAAGGATGCGCCGAGTGGTCCGGCGCCAGCTGGCGGGCCCGTGCCCGGCCAGCCGGTTCCGCCCGGTCCTTCGGGCATGGGCGCGCGCTGAGGCGTGCGGCGGCTCACGCCCGTGGGTGGCGCGGCGCACCGGGGATGCAGGGTAACGACATCTCGACGCGGGTGCCGACGCGCATCACCGAGCTACGGAGCCTCTTGACATCGGCGGCCTTGGCCGCTGCTATTCCTGCACGATCACCGGGTCGCCAATGTTGACCGTGTTGTAGTACCACTCCGCGTCCTCGGGGCTCAGGCTGATGCAGCCGTGGCTGACATTCTCGAGTCCCATCGATCGGACGGCCCACGGCGCCGAATGCACGTAGAGGCCGCGGCTGGTGATGCGGACGGCGTAATCCACCGCAAGCCGGTAACCGTCGGCATCGTCGACGGGGATGCCGACGCTGCTCGAATCCATGATCACCGAGCGTTCCTTGGACAGGACGGTGTAGGAGCCGGCCGGCGTCGGATACTCCGGCCTGCCCATCGAGGCGGGCATCACCCCCTCTTCACCGAAGTGAGGTCGGTGGTGTGGCGCTGGTAGTGCAGGCGGCGGTCCCGCCTCGACTCCGTCGATGCTCACCGTGAAGGTGTGCTCCGAGATGTTGGCAACACCGACGACGGCGGGACCCGTCTTAAAGTCCGTCGACAGGCCGCCGACCGAAAGCGCCACCGTGCTGTGCGCCGGCCAGAAGCGGTCGGGAACCCACCGCACGACGCTGTTGCCGAGCCATTCGAACTTGCCGGTCATCGCGGGCGCCGATCTGACTGCAACGGCACGCTCGGCCGCGTGCCGGCTGGCCGAGTTGGTTATGGGCGCACCGAACGTCACCACCACCGGGTGCGCCACACCCACCACCTCGCCGCGCGTTGGCAGAACTGACGCGATGGCGAACCCACCCGCCTGGTTGGCTGCCGCAAGGCTTGTGCCGGCCGGCCCCGCAACCACACTCGCGGCGGTTCCGAAGACGGCAAGAGCACACCGAAAAGCCGCCCGCATGGCATCCATTCCTTCTTACCGACAGAGTTGCAATAGCGATGGTAGGGGTGCTCTGAAGAATGGAAGTCAAGGCGCGCCTTGGCAATTCGATCAAGCCTCCGTCACGTTTTGGCTACGGCGAGGTGAGTTCAGCGGCCGCGGTGCTTAGCGAGCCAGCGCAGCGCCGAGCCGGCGGCGTGGTAGCCACACAGACCATGGATCCCCGCACCCGGCGGCGCGGACTGCGAACACAGGTAGACGCCAGGCACACCCGTCGCATACGGATCGATGGCCACGCGTGGACGGAAGATGACCTGGAGCCGGTCGTTGGCGCCGCCGATGATGTCGCCGCCGATGAAGTTGCGGTTGTAGGCCGCCAGCCCGGTCGTGGACGTGCTGACTGTTGCGGTGATGCGGTCGCGGAATCCCGGGGCGAACCGCTCGATCTGGTCGACGACGGCGGCCGTGGCGTCGCCGGTGTAGCCGAACGGCACGTGCGCGTACGCCCATATCGGGTTGAGGTTGCCCGCCGAGCGGGAGGGATCGGCCAGGTATTGCTGCCCGACGAGCACGAACGGCCGCTGTGGCATCATGCCTTGTGCGCGTTGCCGTTCCGTGTCCGCGACCTCGGCGAAGCTGCCGCCCACGTGGACGGTCCCCGCGCGCCCGCAGTCGGGGTTGGTCCACGGAACGTCGCCCTCGATGACGAAGTCCACCTTGAACGCGGACGATCCCTGACGGTAACGCCGATAGGACCGCTTGATCCGGGCGGGCATGATGTCGCCGTAGATCCCCAGCACCGCCGCCGGGCTGAGGTCGAGCATGACGATGTCGGCATCGGGGACGTCGCCGCGACCGGTCACCGTCACGCCCGTGGTGACGCTGCCGCCGTACGCCTGTAGGACGGCGGCCAGGGCCTTGGCGATCGATCCGGATCCGCCCTCGGCGACCGGCCAGCCGTAGCGGTGACCGCTGGCCAGGATCATCAGGCCGAGCGACGCGGTGAGCGGCCGGTCCAGCCGGGTGTAGACGTGCGCGGCCGCGCCGCCGAACAGTGCGCGTGCCTGCTCGGTGCGAAACCAGCGCGCCATCGCCGTGGCCGGCAGCACCGCGCGCGGCCCGAAGCCGGCGAGGCGGATCGGGTGCCGCGGGATGTTGAGCATCGGGCGAAGCAAATCGTGGGCCAGCTCATCGAACCCGGCCGCCAGGTCGCCCACCGCACCCCGCCACCGCTTGCCGTCGGAGCCCATGCCGGCCACGGTCCGCTCGAGCGACCGGTACAGCACCCCGGCGGTGCCGTCGTCGAGCGGGTGCGCGCAGTCGATCTCCGGCCACTTCCACGTCAGCCCGTAGCTCGCAAGGTCGATCTCCTTCCAGAACGGCGAACCCACCCCCAGCGGGTGAAACGCCGAGCAGTGATCGTGGATCAGTCCGGGCACGGTCAGCTCACCCGACCGCGCTCCCCCGCCGATCTCGTCGCGAGCCTCCAGCACCGCTACGTCAACACCGTGACGGGCGAGGTGGATCGCCGCGGCCAGGCCGTTGGGCCCCGAACCGACGACGACCGCGGTCGTCATGGCTTCCCGGGCGTGGTGCGTTGCGTCGTCACATGGACGGGAAATTCGTCACCGGGCTCGGGCCATGGCTGACGGCTCAACATGTCCCCGACGGTGACATAGCCCGCCTCGGTCAGACCGGTCTTGGCGTCGACGATGCGGTACCACTGCTTCTGGACGTGGATCGGCTGGCCCTCGAGGATGATGACGCGGACGTCGCCCTCGTCGAAATTGCACCGCCGCTGCACGGCGGCCAGCAGTTGCTCATTGTGCAGATGGCCCTCGCCGAAGTTCCACCCGACCAGGGGCCCGGCGACTATCTCGCCCTCACGCACCCGGTAGTCGGCTTGGTTGGCCTCACCCCCCAAGGCGCGGGGCAGCAAGCCGTTGAGCGCCCTGCCATGGGTATGCATCGCCCGGAACGCGGCCACCTTGTCGGCCATGATTTCGGCGGTCGCGGCGTCGTAGAGCTTGGCCAGCTGATTGACAACGAGCGCGGAGCTTTTCACGACGTTCGCTTCGATCTTGGCCTCAGCACCCGCGCGGAAGCACCACACGCTGGTGGCCCAGTTGCCGGCGTAGTAGCGCATTGCGGGCAGAAATGAAATCTTTTCGGGGTAAAGGTTTCCCGCGATCACAACGGCTACCACGGCGATCACGAGGGCCAGCAGCAGCGGCGACCGAAGGTCGGTGGCCCGGATTGAGCCGTAGTGCCCGAACAGGTAGAACAGCGAAAAGATGAAAAACACATTCCACTCCAACGGGACTCCCATCGGGAGGTTGGACAAGATGTTGAGGTGGAAGATCACCATGAAACCGATGAGGAACCACCGCCATTGGTGACCGTCGGCGACGAAGACCAGGACCCCCGGGACCAGGAATTCCGCCGTGGTACCGCCAACATGGGCCATCAGCTTCGGCAACCAGGAGGGTCGCAGGTCGTCGACCGGATCCAGGTAGAGCAGGTGCTTGAACCAGTTGAACAGCTTGCTCCTCAGCAACGCGTTGTTGCTCGTCATCACCGAGACGACATACGGGAAGTGGTGGTTGAGCTTGGAAGTCGCCGCCCCCCACCACAGGCACAGCATGATGATCTTGAACGCCGCGATCTGATCGGTGAACGGGAAAAAGAACACGATCAGCTTCAGCCAGTAGTGCTCACCGCGGGCGGCCAGGAAGATGGTTTTGTCGCGCAGTCCCAGCACCGCGAGGGCGACGATCGTCGGCGCCACCAGGACGGGGTCGATCAGCCCGACGTCGCCGGTGGCGGTGGGACCGGGCCCGTCTTGACCGGGTGAGCCGGGCGACAACAGCGCCCACACCCCGCCGAACAACACGATGGCGTAGAGAGCGACATCGACGACGGTACGGGTATCTCCGCCCGTGAACGGAACCCTACCCGGCCAGGCGGGCAGTCGAATTGTGTTGGGCCGCAACCAATAAAGGAATCCGCCAATCGGCGGCATGAACCGCCCGGTCAGCGGGCCGGATCCGCAGCCAAAGCCCAGGACCTCGAACAGCAGCGTGAAGACGATGACCTTCTGGTACACGATCGGTTGCGTCCACCAGTCACCGATGCGGCTCAGCCCACCCAGGCCCGGGGTCAGCGAGATGATCACGGCCGCGGCGGCGATGTACCCGCCGATCTTGATCAGATAAAGCAGATACGCCGCATACGGTGTTCCGAAGCCGTGTTCCACCCAGTGCCTGGTCGCGATTTGCAATCGCGCGGCCCGTGGCTGGGTCAGCCAGGTGTCGTGATCGACGTCCGGAAGATCGGGCTTCATGAATCCCATGGCGGCCTCGTTCCTGTCGGGTGTGAAAACACGTTGGTCAATACAATCTATTCGGCGTCACCAGGCCTGTGGTTTGTCGGAAGCCGGCCGTCCGCAATGATCCGCATCGGCTCGGTCGGGCGCGGGTGAGTGTCGGCGCGGCACGCAGCTGGCGCAACAACCTCCCATGCGGACCCCTCATCAGGCAGACGAACCTGTGTGGTGCTGCCGCACGAGACTCGTTGCGGACCTATCGGACCACGAACCGCGCCCTCCGAGGGATCGAGGAAGCCTCGCCCGGGTTGCGACGGGGAAGAGAGTTCCATCGCCTGAGCCACCCGATACTGAATAGCGTTGCGGTGCAACATCATTGCGTCGGCCGTCGCGCCCTAGCTGCGGTTGCGGATCAGAAACTCCGGCAGCGTTTCGCCCAACTAGACCGGAAAGCCCTGCCCGGTGAGGATGGCCGCAGCCGCCACCGCGGGAATTCCGAACGCGAACACCAGCAGCATCGCGTTGGTGGCAGGGATAAGTTGCAGGTTTTGATTGAATCCGCTGAGGTCACCGGCAACCACATCGTCGACCGCGTTGACCAGGTAGTGGGTATCGGCTGTCACAAAGACGCCGGGTCCTTCGACCAAGATCGGCAACACTTGCTCGCCAATGAAGATGGCGTTAGTGAGTTCAGCGGGAGCGCCGTGGCTGCTCGCGGCGGCCGAGAGCGCCTCACCGGCCTGGTAGATGGTTGACGTTATGACGGGATCGATGTTGTCGTTGATGACGGTATCGAGCAAGCCATCCAGGGCATTGAGCGGGCCGCCGATGACACCGCCGAGCTGCGGAGGAACCGGGATCCTGTCAGGCACGATCGGCGGCAAGCTGGGCATCGTCAAGGGGATGTTCGACGGCTGCGACACCAAAGGCAGACTCGGCAGGCTCGGCGCGTCCGGCAGCGGCGGTAACCCTACGTCAGCCAATGCATTGTCGATCCCCAGCACGGTCCCCTGGGCCAGGTCGCCCGCGACGGTGATCGGGTTGATGTGCGTCGGCAACAGCGCGGCCGGGGTGGGGAGGTCCGCGTATCCAGTTCGGTCGTAGCCCAATTCGATGATTACCCGTAAGTCGGGCTCGACGAGATCCAGCACCGGTTCGGGCACGATCCCACGGAAAGGCCGCAGCAGCGGCAGATCCTCGTTGGGGATCAGAATGTAGGTGCTGTTGATATCCGGCGAGGACACCGGCAGCACCACCCCGGAAGCAACCTGGTCGGGCGTGAGCTCCTGGTACAGGCCGTGCGAGTAATAAATTCCCAACAGCGCGTTGAGGTCCGCCGGGATATTGAGCGGGTACTGCGGGAAGTCGGCAAAGCCGTCATATTGAGTCGTGTAAATGGTCGTTGGGTATTCGGTGACTGGAGTCGCGCCGTTGAATGTCAGGCCGATCGACTGGAGGTATAGACCGGGAAAGCGCGCGAGGATGCCGCCGTTGGGATTGTTGGGATTACCGAGCAGCACGAAGGCTAGCTGTTCTGGACTCGGCCGGGCGGCGGCGGGCAGGGTCTCGAGATAGCGCATCTCAAGGGTGGCCACCGTGGAGCCCTGGGAGAATCCCAGGACGACGACGTCTCCGCCGGCGGCGACTTTCTGCATGATCGCGGTGTGTAGATAGCCGGCGCCCTGGACCGTGGACTGGTCATAGGTCAGACTCGGGATTCCGGTCCACGGCTGGAACTGCGCGGGCGTGTAGAGGCCGGATGGCGTGTAGCCCGAGAAATGGGGGGCGATGTACAGGTCGTAGACCTGCCATATGTAGCCCCATGACGGGTGCGAGGTTCCGGTGGAGCCCACGATCAACGCGGTGCGCCCACCCGGGGCCAACGCCGACGTCATCATCGCTTGGACGCCGGAGGACCCACCGGCGCCGCCGGCCTGCCCGGCCCCACCGGTGGGCGCGTCGCCAAACAACGCGCCATCAACCGCATTGAGCACATCCCGCTGAGCGCTCTGCAGCAGCTGTAACGCTGAAGCATTGGCGGCCTCGGCGCTGGCATACCACCCCGCGCCCGCGCTGAGGGCTCGGGCAAACCTGTCATGAAACGCCGCCGCCTGCGCGCTGAGCGTCAGATACTCCTGGCCGTGGCCGCTGAATAACGCCGCGATGGCCGCCGACACCTCATCCGCGGCCGCGGCCACCACCTGGGTCAACGCGGCCGCCGCGGCCGCATTCGCCTCGCCCAGCGCCGCGCCGATGCCCTCCAAATCGGAGGCCGCTGCCGCCACCACCTCCGGCGCCACGATCACAAACGACATCACCCCTCCGGCCAGGCCAGGAAACCCGGCTCGCCGGCCACCGGCGATGCCGAGCAGGAGGAGATGGTAGCCCGATCCGGGGTGCGCATCCCGCGGTTTCGGCCAACATCTTGGCCCGTCGACCGGTGCCCGAGCGTTCGCCCCGTCGGCTCCCCCGCGAACTGGCCGGTCGGTACCATCTAGTGACCCACAGCGCCATGGTCGAAGGAACAACGTGAGCGACAGCCCAGACAGCGACGACATCGGCAAGTTCGACCCTGGGTTGACCGCACGCATGGTCGGAGTGATGCGGCCAATCTTGAAGACCTACTTCCGGTCCGAGGTGCGCGGCCTGGACTCCTTCCCGCCCGGCGGAGCGCTTGTCGTCGCCAACCACTCCGGCGGCATGTTCCCGATGGATGTTCCGATCTTCACCGTCGACTTCTACGAGAAATTCGGCTACGACCGACCGGTCTATACCCTCAGCCACGACATCCTCTTCATGGGCGTGACCGGATCGTTCTTCAGGCGGACCGGCTACATCCGGGCCAACCGCGAGAACGCGGCCGCGGCGTTGCGGTCCGGCGGTGTGGTGATCGTCTTTCCCGGCGGCGATTACGACGCGTACCGGCCCACGGCAGCGGAGAACGTCATCGACTTCAACGGCCGCAAGGGATACGTCGGCACGGCGATCGAAGCCGGCGTGCCCATCGTGCCCGCGGTGTCCATCGGTGGGCAGGAGACCCAGCTCTACCTGTCCCGCGGCACCTGGCTGGCCCAGCGCCTGGGACTCAAGCGCCTGCTGCGCAGCGACATCCTGCCGCTCTCGTTCGGCTTCCCGTTCGGGTTGAGCGCCGCGATCCCGCCCAACCTCCCGTTGCCCACCAAGATCGTCACGCGGGTGCTGGAACCGATCGATATCGCCAAGCGATTCGGCGACGATCCCGACGTCGACGAGGTCGACGAGCACGTGCGGTCGATCATGCAGCGGGCCCTCAACGAGCTCGCCGCCCAGCGCCGATTCCCGATTCTGGGCTGAAGATGACATCTCAGGCTTCTCGCATCAAGGCGACCCTCGGACTGATCGCCACCATGCGGCGCGCAGGCCTGATCGCGCCCATGCGTCCCGACCGCTACCTGAGGATCGCCGCCGCCATGCGCCGCGAAGGCATGGGATTCACCTCCGGCTTCTCCGGTGCGGCGCAGCGCTGCCCGGACCGGCCGGGCCTGATCGACGAACTGGGCACGCTGACCTGGCGGCAGCTCGACGAGCACGGCAACGCACTGGCCTCCGCGCTGCAGGCCTTGCCGCGCAGCACACCCAGGGTCGTCGGCATCATGTGCCGCAATCATCGCGGGTTCGTCGAGGCGCTGTTGGCCGCCAACCGGATTGGCGCCGACGTCTTGTTACTCAACACCTCGTTCGCCGGCCCGGCACTCGCCGACGTGGTGACCCGGGAAAACGTCGACACCGTCATCTACGACGAGGAATTCACCGCGACGGTGGACGCCGCATTGGCGGAGAAACCGGACGCCACCCGCATCGTCGCGTGGGCCGGCGGAGAGCACGACCTGACGGTCGCGAAACTCATCGCCGCGCACACCGGGTTGCGGCCCGAGCGCACCGGCCGCAAGGGCAGGCTGATCCTGCTGACGTCGGGCACCACCGGAACACCCAAGGGCGCCAAGCACTCTGGCGGTGGAGTTGGCACGCTCAAGGGGATCCTGGACCGCACCCCGTGGCGGGCCGAGGAGCCCGTCGTGATCGTGGCGCCGATGTTTCACGCGTGGGGCTTTTCCCAATTGGTGCTCGCCGCGTCGATGGCCTGCACGGTGGTCACGCGGCGCAAATTCGACCCGGAGGCGACGCTGGACCTCATCGACCGCCACCGGGCGACGGGCCTGGCGGTCGTGCCGGTGATGTTCGACCGGATCATGGAGCTGCCCGCCGAGGTCCGTGACCGATACAGCGGCCGGACGTTGCGCTTCGCCGCGGCATCCGGTTCGCGGATGCGGCCCGACGTCGTCATCGCGTTCATGGACCGGTTCGGGGACGTGATCTACAACAACTACAACGCCACCGAGGCCGGCATGATCGCCACCGCCACGCCGGCGGACCTGCGCGTCGCGCCCGACACCGCGGGCCGACCCGCGGACGGAACCGAAATCCGCATCCTGGACTCGGAATTCAACGAAGTGCCCGTCGGCGAGGTCGGCGGCATATACGTACGCAACGACAGCCAATTCGATGGCTATACGTCCGGCACCTCAAAGGATTTCCACGCCGGCTTCATGCGCTCGGGCGACGTCGGTTACCTCGACGAAAACGGGCGGCTGTTCGTCGTCGGCCGCGACGACGAGATGATCGTCTCCGGCGGCGAGAACATATACCCGATCGAAGTGGAGAAGACGCTGGCGGCGCACCCCGAGGTGGCGGAGGCCGCGGTGATCGGCGTGGACGACGAGCAGTACGGCCAGCGGCTGGCGGCCTTCGTGGTGCTCGAGCCCGGTGGGTTGGCCACGCCGGAGACCCTCAAGCAACACGTCCGCGAGAACCTGGCCAACTACAAGGTGCCCCGCGACATCGCCATCCTCGACGAGCTTCCGCGCGGCAGCACCGGCAAGATCCTGCGCGCCGAACTGCAATCACGGGTGAGCGGCTGATGCGGCCGCTGCGGCGGCGCCCCCGGCCACTGGTGCGCGGAGCAGTCGAATTACTCAACGCGGCCAACGGATTACGCCCGCTCGTGCGCAAGGGCTACAGCACGGTCTTGGTGTTCTGGTTCGGCTGGCCGACGTCGGAGGTGCCGGGTATCTACTTGACCGCCTCGATCCTGGACGCCGTGCGCCGTGGCCGACGCGGCGACTTCGCCGGGCCGAAGGGAAAGGCGGCACTAGCCCTGACGGCCGCGTCCTGGGCGATCCTTGGGGTGATCCGCTACCGCGGCGTCACCACCCCGGGCCCGGTGCTGGAAGCGGGGCTCAGCGAAGGACTCGGAGCCGACTACGCCAAGGAGCTTGCCGCCCTGCCGACGCAACCGACCCGCCGGAACGGCATTGACCGGCGCAATCTCCCGTTGCGCACCACCGTGGCGCGCCGGCGCTACGTCGAGAAGACCAACATCGTGCGCTACGGCCCGCATGGGCGCGCCAACCTGGCCGACATCTGGCGGCGACGCGACCAGCCTCGCGACGGCAGGGCGCCGGTGCTGGTGCAGGTGCCCGGCGGCGCGTGGGTGCTTGGGTGGCGCCGCCCGCAGGCGTATCCCTTGATGAGCCACCTGGTTTCGCGCGGCTGGGTGTGCGTATCGCTGAACTACCGCGTCTCCCCGTGGCACACGTGGCCCGACCACATCGTCGACGTCAAACGCGCGCTGGCCTGGGTCAAGGACAACATCGCGGCCTATGGCGGGGACCCGAACTTCGTCGCGATCAGCGGCGGGTCCGCCGGCGGCCACCTGTCCGCCTTGGCGGCGCTGACCCCGGGCGACCCCATGTTTCAGCCGGGCTTCGAAGAAGCCGACACGTCGGTGGTGGCCGCCGTCCCGATATACGGGCGCTACGACTGGTTTTCCACCGAGGGCGAGGGGCGTCGCGAGTTCGTCGGTCTGCTCGAAAAGCTGGTCGTCAAACGGAAATTCAGCACCCACCGGCACATCTACGTCGACGCCTCTCCCATCACGCGTGTACACGCCGACGCACCACCGTTCTTTGTGCTGCACGGTCACGACGACTCCCTCATTCCGGTCGCCGAAGCCCGGGAGTTCGTCGACCAACTGAGGGCGGTGTCCAAGTCTCCGGTCGTATACGCCGGCCTGCCCAACGCCCAACACGCGTTCGATATCTTCGGCTCGTCGCGGGCGCATCAAGCCGCCGAGGCCGTGGCCCGGTTCTTGTCCTGGGTCTACGTGACCAGCCGCCCGCCCGATTAGCCATTTCGGCATCATCCGGCCACGACAGTTGTAGCGTCTTGGTGCGCGGTGATCGGTCCGGCCTGAGGAGGTCAGCGATGCCTTTTGTATTAGCGGCACCGGAAGCGTTTGCGG
The DNA here is from genome assembly GCF_010731535.1 of Mycobacterium lacus. Lineage (NCBI taxonomy): Bacteria > Bacillati > Actinomycetota > Actinomycetes > Mycobacteriales > Mycobacteriaceae > Mycobacterium > Mycobacterium lacus. The sequence continues at coordinate 1,338,137 of NZ_AP022581.1, read as the reverse complement.
CGACGGCAACGGATTTGGTCAGCATCGGGTCGGCGCTGACCGCGGCCAGCAAGGCGGCGGCAACGGCCACCACCGGGGTGCCGACGGCGGGTGCCGACTAAGCGCCAATCCGGGTGCGCCTACAAGGATTCCGCGGCGCGCTCCAGTTCGGCCAGTGCCGGCTCGATGGCATCGGCCATCTCGTCGATGTCGTTGGCCACTTCGGGTGTGGTCACAAATCCGAAGTCCAGATAGTCCTGGTACGAGAAGCACGTGACATTCAGGGCCACGTCCATGACCGGCGGCCCTAAGGGGACCAGCGAATCCAGTTTGGCGCCCGCCATGTACAGCGGGAAAGGCGGACCCGGAACGTTGGACACGACGAGGTTGATGGGGGCCAGGTTGTGCGACAGCCCAGTTGCGGTATAGGCGCGGGCGGCCAGCTGCAGCAGGCCGGGTGGCGTGGTCTCGGTAAGCCCCATGATCTGATGCGCCGACAGCGCTTTGGCCATTTCCTTGGCGCTCTGGGTGCTCTCGTGGATCGCCTCGAGCCGCTCGGCGGGGCCTGCGATATGTGTTGCAAGGGACGCGGTCATCGAGCTGACCTGGTTCCCGACTTCGGACTTCGTCTCGTCCGTGCGGGTTGAGACGGGGATCTGCGCGATCAGCGGCTTGGCCGGCAGCTCGTCGCGCTTCTGCAAGTATTCCCGGGCCGCGCCGGCCACCAGCGCGAGCACGACGTCGTTGAGCTTGACGCCAAAGGCATCCTTGACGGCCTTGGCCCGGGCCAGTTCGACACGGGCGCCGGTAATGCGCCGGTGCGGCGACACGGGCGCGTTGAAGCGGGTCTTGGGCGCGTCGAAGTATCGCGGCGGCTTGCTGCGGATCCCGAGAACGGCGATCTGTTGACGCACGGTCTGTTCCAGCAGTCTGGCGATGCGGAACGGCGTCATGATTCCCACGTTGATCAGTGCGCTCACCGCGCGCTTCTCCAGGCCAGGCAGCTGGAATCCCACCAGCGATCCCACCGTCTCCTCTTGCGGCGGTCGCGGTTGGGGCGTGACGTCCAAAAGGATTTCGCCAAGCCCGGCGCCGGAGACCCCGTCGACGATGGCGTGATGCATCTTGGTCAGCGTCGCGATGTGGCCGCCCTCGACACCCTCGATGACCCATAGCTCCCACAGTGGCCGGGAGCGATCAAGCTTGTAGGACATCAGCCGGCCCACGAGCTCCTCGAGCTCGCGCCGCCCGCCGGGAGCGGGCACGCCGATGCGACGGACATGGAAGTCGATGTCCAGATCCTCGTCCTCGACGAACCACGGCCGGTCCAGCCCGAGCGGGGCACCGATCACCCGCCACCGCAGCTGCGGCAACTCCGGCAGTCGCTCGGCGATCAGTTCGCGGAGTCGCTGAAAGCTGTAGTCGGGAGCGTCGCTGGGATCGCAGATCGCCAGTGCACCCACATGCATATGCCAGCCGGCGGTTTCGGCAGACCAAAACGCCGCATCAACACTCGACAGCCGCTTCATCCCACGACCGTAGCCTTCTGTGCCCGCCGCGGCCAGTTCCGTTTCGTGTGTCCGAAGACGCCTGGCGCGAACTCGCTAACGAGGCGTGAGCCGCCCCGTGTCCTCGATCGATACCAACGTGCTGCTGTATGCCCAAAACCAGGATTGTCCCGAAAACGACGCCGCCACCGCGTTCCTCGTTGACTGCGCCGGCCGCACCGACGTCGCGGTCTGTGAGCTCGTGCTTACGGAGCTGTATCAATTGCTGCGGAACCCAGCGGTGCTGACGCGACCACTCGATGGCCCCGAGGCGGCAGAGGTCTGCCAGACGTTCCGCCGTAACCCGCGGTGGGCGATCATCGAGAACGCCCCGGTGATGAACGAAGTGTGGGTGCTGGCGGCCACCCCTGGAATTCCTCGCCGGCGCCCATTCGAAACCCGGCTGGCATTGGCGTTGCGCCACCACGGTGTCGACGAGTTCGCCACTCGAAACATCAACGACTTCACCGACTTCGGCTTCTCACGCGTGTGGGATCCGATCACGTCAAACCACTGACCGAGCGCGACGCCGCCGCACCACCGAGACCTTCGCGGCACGCATCGCCGTTAGGCGTCTTCCAGCAGATCCGGCGTCACCGCCGATTCGGTGTCGGGGATGCCTTCCGCCTTCGCCTTGCGATCGGCCATCGACAACAACCGCCGAATCCGGCCTGCCACAGCGTCTTTGGTCATCGGTGGGTCGGCGAGCCGACCCAGCTCCTCCAGCGACGCCTGCCGGTGCTCGACACGCAGCTTGCCGGCCGCGGCCAGATGATCGGGCACGGTATCGCCGAGTATTTCCAGTGCGCGCTCCACTCGCGCGGCCGCGGCGACCGCGGCCCGTGCCGAGCGACGCAGGTTGGCGTCGTCGAAATTGGCGAGCCGGTTGGCGGTCGCCCGCACCTCGCGACGCATCCGGCGCTCCTCCCAGACCAGCCGGGTGTCCTGGGCGCCCATGCGGGTCAGCAGTGCGCCGATCGCCTCACCGTCGCGCACCACCACGCGATCGGCACCGCGCACCTCGCGGGCCTTGGCGCTGACCCCGAGCCGGCGGGCCGCGCCCACCAGCGCCAGCGCTGCCTCCGGGCCCGGGCAACTGACCTCCAACGCCGACGAGCGCCCTGGCTCGGTAAGCGATCCGTGCGCCAAAAACGCTCCCCGCCAAGCGGCTTCGGCATCGGCGATGCTGCCGCCGACGACCTGGGCGGGCAGGCCGCGCACCGGGCGCCCGCGCATGTCGAGCAGCCCGGTCTGACGGGCCAGCGCCTCTCCGTCGTTGGCCACCCGCAGCACGTATCGGGTGCTCTTGCGAATCCCGCTGGCCGACAACACATGCACCACCGCGTTGTAGCCGTACAGCTCGAAGATGTCCTTGCGCAGCCGGCGTGCGATGCTGCCCAAATCCACCTCGGCCTCGACGACCACCCGGCCGCCCACGATGTGCAGCCCACCGGCGAACCTCAGCAGGGACGTCACCTCCGCGCGCCGCGCGCTGACCGATTTCACTACGAGGCGGCTCAGCTCGTCCTTGACGTCGGTCGTCATCGCCACGCTTCGTCACCCCTCGGTCCGTTGTCAGCCGGTCCATTCAAGCCGGTCTGTGGACGTTCACCATCGATCGGGATCTCCTCGGTGGACGTCGTCGTGGCCACCGCACGGTCCTTGTTGCCCACCCGCACCCCGTCCAGCGCCGCCGCCAGCTTGCCTGGGTCATGTAAAGGTGTACCAGGTCGGGCCACGTCGGCGAAGTGGACCCGGGCCTGCAGCAGTGTTGCGGTGCGGCGCAGGTGCTCCCGCTCGCGTTCACTCGGCACCCGTTCGGCGTCGATGATGATGTCGTGGACGGTGAATCCGGGCGCGTGTTGGGCCAGCACGTGTAGGTGACGCTCCACCGAGAAACCGGCCGTTTCCCCCGGCTCGGCAACCAGGTTGAGCACCAGGGCACGGCGGGCCGTGGTGGCCCGCAGCGCCGCGGCCAGGCCCGGCACCAGGACGTGCGGGATCACGCTGGTGAACCACGATCCGGGTCCCAGGACCACCAGGTCGGCGGCCATGATGGCGTCGACGGCCTGCCGGGTGGCGGGCGGGTCGGGGGGCAGCAGCCGCACCCGCCGCACCTTGCCGGGTGTGGTCGCGACCGCCACCTGACCGCGGATCAGCCGGAACATTCGCGGGTCGGCCTCCAGGCCGGACACGTCGGCCTCGATCTGCAGCGCGATCGGGCACATCGGCAGCACCCTGCCCTTGACGCCGAGGATGCGTCCGAGCTCGTCGAGGGCGGCGACCGGATCGGCCAGCACCTCATTGAGACCGGCCAGCATCAGGTTGCCGATCGGATGCCCCGCCAGGGCACCGCTGCCACCGAATCGGTGCTGCACGATGGTCGCCCACAGCCGTCCGTACGGGCTGTCGGATGCTAACGCCGCCAAGGCCATTCGCAAGTCACCCGGCGGCACCACGCCCAGTTCGCTGCGCAGCCGGCCCGAGGAGCCACCGTCATCGGCGACGGTCACCACAGCGGTGACGTGGGGGGTCAGCCGGCGGGCCGCCGACAGCGTTGCGTACAAGCCGTGTCCGCCGCCGAGAGCAACGATGTTGTGGCTCATTCGCGACCCAGATCACGGTGCAGCACCCGCACCGACAGCTGCAGATCGGACCGCAGCAGCCCCATCAAGGCTTCCGCGATCGCGACGCTGCGATGCTTGCCGCCGGTGCAGCCAATGGCGATCGTCATGTAACGCTTGCCCTCCCGGCGATAGCCGTCGACAACCAGGGATAGCAACCGATGGTAAGTCTCGAGGAATCCGGCCGCGCCGGGCTGGCTCAGCACGTAGTCGGCCACCGCGGGATCTTGGCCGGTAAGCGGACGCAACTCGTCGACCCAGTGCGGGTTGGGCAGAAACCGAACGTCCATGACCATGTCGGCGTCCATCGGCAGGCCGTACTTGAAACCAAAGGACTCGACGGTGACGCTGGTGGTCGCGGTGCCGTCGCCGCCGAAGGCGCGCTCGATGCTTTCCCTCAGGCCCCGCACCGACAGCGTGGACGTGTCGATGATCAGGTCGGCGGTGGCGCGAACCGGGGCCAGCATCCGGCGCTCGGCGGCGATGCCCTCGGCCAAGGTCTGCTCGCCCTGCAGCGGATGGCTGCGGCGATTCTGTTCGTAGCGGCGCACCAACATGTCGTCGGACGCCTCCATGAACACCACGCGCGGGGTGATGTTGCGGGTGGCCAGTTCGGTGCGCACCGAGTCGAGGTCGCCGGTGAATCCGCGCGATCGCACGTCCATCACCACCGCCAGCTGGGTGATCCGTGACCCGGCCGCCAGCCCGAAGTCCACCATCCGCGTGATCAGCTGGGGAGGCAGGTTGTCGGCGACATACCAGCCGAGGTCCTCGAGCACCTTGGCCGCCGTGCCCCGGCCGGCCCCGGACAGCCCGGTCACCAGGACGACGTCGATCCCGGCCGAGACATCCTCCGCGGTCATTCCGCGGCTCCAGATTCGGGTCGCAGCGCCTCGAGGACGGCAGTGGCCGTAGCCACACCAATGCCCGGAACGGCGGTGATCTGGTCGACGGTGGCCTCCTTGAGGCGGGCTATCGATCCGAAGTGCGCGACCAGCGCCTTGCGGCGATGCTCACCCAACCCGGACACCGAATCCAGCGCCGATGCGGTCATTCGCTTGGATCGCTTGCTGCGGTGATAAGTGATGGCGAAGCGGTGCGCCTCGTCACGCACCCGCTGCAGCAGATAAAGTCCCTCGCTGTTGCGCGGCATGATGATCGGGTCCGGTTCGGACGGCACCCACACCTCTTCCAGTCGCTTGGCCAGGCCGATCACCGCGACGTCGGTAATACCGAGCTCCTCGAGCACGGCGCTGGCCGCATTGACCTGCGGCGCGCCGCCATCGACGACGTACAGATTCGGCGGATAGGCAAATCGGCGTGATTTTCCTTCCGGGGAACCAATATTCGAGTCGTTCAGGTGCCGCAGGAACCGGCGCCGGGTCACCTCCGCAATGGAGGCGACGTCGTCGGAGCGCCCCTCCCCGGCAGCCTCCCGGATGCCGAAGTGGCGGTAGTCGGATTTGCGCGGCAGGGCGTCCTCGAAGACCACCAGGGAGCCCACCACGTCGGTGCCCTGGACGTGGCTAACATCAACACACTCGATCCGTAGCGGCGCCTCGAGCAACCCCAGGGCTTCCTGAATATTTTGCAACGCAGCCGATCTGGCGTTGAAGTCGCCGGCACGCTTCAGCTTGTGTTGCTGCAGCGCCTCTTTCGCGTTGCGCTGCACGGTTTCGGCCAGCGCCCGCTTGTCGCCGCGGCGCGGCACCCGCAGCGCGACCCGGGAGCCGCGCAGCCCGGACAGCCAGCTGGCCAACTCGTCGGCGTTGGACGGCAGACACGGCACCAACACCTCGCGCGGAACCGGGTTGACGGATTCGTCGGCGGCTTGGCCGCTTTGAAGGCCCAGCTCGGCCTGCTCGCCGTAAAACTGCGTCAGGAACTGCTCGACGAGTTGCTCTGTGTCAGATTCTCTTGGCCCGGATTCGCCTGGATCCCCGGGTTTTTCGACGATCCAGCCGCGCTGCCCACGCACCCGGCCGCCACGGACGTGGAACACCTGTACCGCCGCTTCGAGTTCGTCGTCGGCGAATGCCACCACGTCGGCGTCGGTACCGTCGCCGAGCACCACGGCCTGCTTTTCCATGGCCCGTTTCAGCGCGGACAGGTCGTCACGAAGCCGTGCGGCTCGTTCGAAATCGAGTTGCTCCGCGGCCACATTCATCTGCTGTTCCAGGTCGCGGGCGAACCGGTCGGTCTTGCCGGACAGGAAGTCGCAGAAGTCCGTCACGATCTGGCGATGCTGCTCGGCGCTGACCCTGCCGACACACGGAGCCGAACATTTGTCGATATAGCCGAGCAGGCAGGGACGATCGATCTGCTTGTGCCGCTTGAACACTCCCGCCGAACACGTTCGGGCCGGAAACACCCTGGTGAGCAGATCCAGCGTTTCCCGGATCGCCCATGCGTGCGAGTACGGCCCGAAATAGCGCACGCCCTTGCGCCGCGGACCCCGATAGACCATGAGCCGGGGAAACTCCTCGTTGAGGGTGACGGCCAGCACCGGATAGGACTTGTCGTCGCGGTAACGGACGTTGAACCGCGGATCGAACTCCTTGATCCAGTTGTACTCCAGCTGCAGCGCCTCGACCTCGGTGTTGACCACCGTCCACTCGACCTTGGCCGCGGTGGTCACCATCTGCCGGGTGCGCGCCGGCAAGCCGGCGACGTCGGCGAAGTACGACGTCAGCCGGCTGCGCAGGCTCTTGGCCTTGCCCACGTAGATGACTCGCCCGTGCGGATCGCGGAATCGGTACACGCCCGGCTCGACCGGGATGGACCCGGCCGCGGGGCGATATGTGGCGGGATCTGGCACGTATCCAGGCTAGTAGTCGCAGGAAGGGCGCTCAGAAAGCCGGGCTCGTCGGCATCGGCAGCGGGTCACGCGGGGTTCCGTGGCCGCTGGTGGCCGGCGCGGCTTAGCCGCTTTGACCGTCCTGCTTGAGCCCATGTCCACCGAAAAGGGTCGGGCGCATTCCGCAGCCGGGCGAAATGAGGACATTCCCCCTGTTGATAATTGACTAAGAATATCGTAGTTGACGACTACTAATTCTATCTGCAACAGTTGGAGAGCAGATTTGCGAAGGGCCATGGTGCCCAGCGTGTGCAGCTGGGCTGGGTTGGCCTTCCGAAGGGAGTTGACGATCTTGGCCACTGCATCGAATGCGGCAGTGATCTGCCTGCAGTCGTACCGGGCTTCGGCAGCCGTTCAGCGGCGCCTACGTCAACGCGGCGAAGACGCTCGGCGACGTACCCGCGCATATCTGTCCGGGGAGCTGCGGGCGCATCGGATTGGAACGCCACCGCCACAGCTATTGGCGACATGAGCGCGCCCGCCTTGGCTGCCCCGCAGGGGCAATCATCGAAGATGTCGCAATTTTGCAGTAGTCGCAGGGACAATGGTGATCGCCCGCTGATTCGTTCCCATCGGCGCCGGCAATACTCGGTCGTTGTCCCCGCCGTGGCAGCGATGTCGGTCCTGATTCTTGGGCCCGGGGTCCTCATCGGCATGTGGCTGCTGTTGCCCTGGCCGCCCAATGTGTTGACGTGGCCGTATCACCGGTCTTATTCGCTCGGTGACACACTATTGCTGCCGCTACTAACCGCCGCCTTGTTGACGCTCGGGCGAGGACAGCACGGACCAGACGCAAACAGGCCGTCGCGCCTGCCGGCGTTGGCCGCGACGGTCATTGCTGCGGCGCTGTCGAGTTGGGTCCAATACCAGTGGTGGGCCGACCCAACACCACCTCCGACGTGGTGGATAACGCCGGGACGACCCCATCACTTCACCGTCGCCGGAGCCTGGCATGCCGGTTTTTTTGTAGCCATGTCAGCAATTCTGGCGTATCTGGTCGTGAATATGCTGACAACCTGGGGGGCGCTGCGCGGCTCCGATCCTGCCGAATTGGATCGTCGGCTCGAGCACCCCGCATTCCCGACGTTCCTGTGTTGCGGCTTCACCTTTGCCGCGCTAGTCACGATGGATTCAATTCCGACGGCCAACACAACATCGAGTCACGCCAGTGTAAGCGTCTTGGCGGGGTCAATAGGCCTCACGCTTGCAGCGATGATCTATGCCGCGCGGGGCCACCTCATTCGTGGAGCATTTGCGGTTGCTTTGTCACTGATCACCACATTCACCATCACCGCGCTATGTCGCTCTTGGCCGCCCTCCGCGGGGGCGTGCCTGACCATGGTCGCTGTCCTAACCATGGCGAGCGGAATCTTCGTGCTAGGTCGCAGCCGCCGGTGGGCCGGTTGGCGTCGGGCCGCGGGGATGAGCTCCCGCTCCGCGCTGACCCTGCTGCCCACACGGGAGGCAAAACACCTGTCAATGTAGCCGAGCAGACAGGGCCTATCGATCTCGGAGCTTAGGCTCACGCAAGGCGATCCCACTCCTCGTCGACTCCACCGAAGGCGCAATTCAAGCCGATCACCTGCGTCCCGGGGTCCGTCACACCGTTGAGGATGTGGAGGCAGGTACCGAGGCTATCGGCAACCTGGCCGTTGGGCTGGATACTCCAATGCTGGTTGAGCCCGTTCATTTGACAGGGGATGACGGTCGCCAACCAACTGTTCACTGCGCCCACCGTCAAGCAAGCCCCGGGGAAGGCCACTCCAAAGAAGGGACCGTGACTACCCGACACCGTGCCCGGTCACGGAACGCTATCCCACTGTTGGTCGGGCGCTCCGGGGCTGCACCAGCGGGTGGACACCCAAGTCCCGGGACCCGGGCCGCCAAGAACGGCCAGGCAGCCACCAAGATCACTCGTAACCAGGCCGTTGGGCTGGATGGCCCACTTCTGGCTGATCCAATTGATACAAGGCTGCAGGCGCGCCCAGATGCCGTCACCTGGCACGTTCACGCACTCCGTGGGGAAGGCCACGCTCTCGATCTGACCGTCACCGGTGAGGTTCCACCGCTGAAAGTCCGTCCCATTGCAGGGGTTGATCACCAGCGGGGCAAACCAGCTCCCACTGGGGGCGTCCAGACAAACATCGCCCAATCGGCTCTTCAACTGGACCGGGCCGTCGGCACTGGCCGCGCCAGCGCTGAGCACCGCGACACCGAACACTGCGACGACCATGACAAGGGCCCGGCGAACACCGCCCAGCAACCGCGATTCATCCATTCCAGCTGCATCCTCTCATCGGGGTCGACCGCACGCACCACATGCGGCGCGGTCGACTGCCGTCGGCAATCATAGCGTCGATCAGCGCAGGTCCGGCCGATAACGGGCCAGCAGCGAGCGCACGGTGTCCATGGCCCGCACGGCGTGCTCCTTGTCGACGGCCTGGATCGCCAACAACGGGATGTACTCGTCGCCGGGCAGCTCGATCCGTGCCCACCGGCTGCCCGACGGAAACGACACGCCGACCACATCGGACCACGGAACGAGCTTGTCGTCCAACAGATTACGCACCGAAAGCCCGGCAGCGCCCACCCGTAGTCGAGGCCTGGTGAACAACAGCACGGCGCCAGCGAATATCAGACCCAGCGCCGCGAACGCCACCTGATCCGCGGCCTGGAAGATCACCCCGCTGGACTTGATCTTGAGGAGCAAGCCCACCGTGATATGTGCCGCCGCGATTAGGAACGCTGCGGCGTAAGCACATAACGGCGTCCGGCGGGAACGCAGCACGACATCCCAGTCGCCCCGGTCCGATTTGACAGTCACGACCGAGCGCGCAGGTCGCGTAGGGTCAGCGCGGTGGTCAGGGCGGCCGCCGTCGCCTGGGCGCCCTTGTCCTCGGCCGACGTCGGAAGCCCAGCGCGATCCAGCGCCTGCTCCTCGGTGTCGGTGGTCAGCACCCCGTTGCCCACCGGTATCGAGGCGTCCAGTGAGACCCGAGTCAAGCCTTGGGTTACCGCATCGCACACGTAGTCGAAATGCGGTGTCTGCCCGCGTATCACGACACCCAGCGCAACAACGGCATCATGGTTGCGGGCCAACTCCTGGGTCACCACCGGAATCTCGATGGCGCCGAGCACCCGTACCACCGTCGGGTTGTCAATACCGGACTCGGCGGCCACCTTCCGCGCGCCGTCCAGCAGCGCGTCGCAGATCTCGCTGTGCCAGGTGCTGGCGACGATACCGAGCCGCACACCGGACGCGTCGATCGCCGGCATGTCCGGCACACCGGCGCCACCGCTCATTTGCGCCGTCCCCCACACGTGGGAGGTACCCCCACTCTCCCGCAAGCGGGCGGTGCCCCCACCGCATCGCCCCCGGCGCCGCCGCTCACAAAGCACCGCCGAATTCACCCGGCAGGTGGACGGATTCGTGAAAATCGTCCAGGCCGGCCAGGTCGTGGCCCATCTTGTCGCGCTTGGTCATCAAATAGCGAATGTTCTCCGCGTTGGCCCGCACCGGCAGCGGCACCCGCTCGATGATGTGCAGCCCGTACCCATCCAGCCCGACCCGCTTGGCCGGGTTATTGGTCAGCAGCCGCATCGAACGGACCCCGAGGTCGACGAGAATCTGGGCACCTATGCCGTAATCCCTTGCGTCGGCCGGCAATCCGAGCCTGAGGTTGGCATCCACGGTATCGGCGCCGGCGTCCTGCAACTGGTAGGCCTGCAGTTTGTGCATCAGGCCGATGCCGCGGCCCTCGTGGCCGCGCATGTACAGCACGACGCCCCGCCCCTCGCGCGCGACCATCGCCATCGCGGCGTCCAGCTGAGGACCGCAATCACACCGGCGGGAGCCGAACACGTCACCGGTCAGGCACTCCGAGTGCACCCGGACCAGCACGTCGTCGCCGTCGGCGTTGGGCCCGGCGATCTCGCCGCGCACCAGCGCGACATGCTCGACGTCCTCGTAGATGCTGGTGTAGCCGATCGCGCGAAACTCGCCGTGGCGAGTCGGGATCCTCGCCTCGGCGACGCGCTCGATGTGCTTCTCGTGCTTGCGGCGCCATTCGATCAGGTCGGCAATCGTGATCAGCGCAAGGCCGTGCTCGTCGGCGAAGACCCGCAATTCGTCGGTCTGGGCCATCGAGCCCTCGTCCTTTTGGCTGACGATCTCGCAGATCGCGCCCGCGGGTTGCAGCCCCGCCATCCGGGCCAGATCGACCGCGGCCTCCGTGTGGCCGGGCCGCCGCAACACGCCGCCATCCTTGGCCCGCAGCGGAACCACGTGGCCGGGGCGGGTGAAATCGTCGGCAATGCTGGACGGATCGGCCAACAACCGCATCGTGGTGGCTCGGTCGGAGGCCGAAATCCCTGTTCCGACGCCGTTTCTCGCATCGACCGTGACGGTGTAGGCGGTCCCGTGCTTGTCCTGGTTCACCGCGTACATCGGCAACAAGCCCAGCCGGTCGCAAATCGCGCCGTCCAGCGGCACGCAGAGATAGCCCGACGTGTACCGGACCATGAAGGCCACCAGCTCCGGTGTCGCCTTTTCGGCGGCGAAGATCAGGTCGCCCTCGTTCTCCCGATCCTCGTCATCGATGACGACGACGGCCTTGCCCGCCGCAATGTCGGCAACCGCCCGTTCGACGGAGTCCAGTCTCGTCATCGTTGCTACCTTGCTGTCAGACCGGCTCACACGCAAAGCCGGCGCGTTTGCCTACAGTATGAACCACCGGGCCGCCGCGGGCATTGGCTCTGCTCAGCAACGGGAGGCGCCCGCCAGGCGGGTCATTCGGCCCTCTGCAGCAGCCGTTCCACATACTTCGCGATCACATCGACCTCGAGGTTGACCCGCGTTCCCACCGGGGCCGAACCCAACGTGGTCAGCTCCCGGGTCGTGGGGATCAGCGACACCTCGAACCAGTCGCGGGGTTCGGCGCCCAGCCCGGAGACCGTCAGGGAAATCCCGTCGACGGTGATCGACCCCTTCTCGACGACATAACGCGCCACCGCCGCCGGCATCTCGATCCGCACCACCTCCCAATGCTCCGCCGGGGTGCGCGCCACGACCTCGCCGGTGCCGTCCACATGCCCCTGCACGATGTGCCCGCCGAGCCGGCTGTTCAGCGCTGCCGCGCGCTCCAGGTTCACCCGGCTGCCGGGCCGCAATGCGCCCAGGTTGGAACGGTTCAGCGTCTCGGCCATGACATCGGCGCTGAATCGGCCGTCGGGCAGCACCTCGACGACGGTCAGGCACACGCCGTTGACGGCAATCGAATCCCCGTGGCCCGCATCGGCGGTCACGGTGGGGCCGCGGATGATCAGGCGCGCGGCGTCGGCGAGGGCGTCCCTTTCGGTCACCTCTCCGAGTTCCTCGACAATTCCGGTGAACATCGGACCAGGTTAATGACTAGTCCCGAGAACCCGCACCCCACTCGTTCCCCGACGCGCTCCCGGGCACCCTCTACGATGCAGGGTATGCAGACCCCCGGACGTCACTGCCGTCTCTTCGCCGTCCTCGCCGCCCTGGGCATCGCCGCCTCCCTGGTTGCCGGCTGCTCGTCGGGCTCCAAGCAGAGCGGCGGCCCACTCCCCGACGCGGCGACTCTGGTCAAGCAGGCCACCGATGCCACCAAGAACGTCAAGAGTGCGCACCTGGTGTTGACGGTGAAAGGCAAGATTCCGGGGTTGTCCCTCAAGACGCTGACCGGTGACCTGACCACGACGCCGAACACCGCGGCGAAAGGAAACGCCACGATCACGCTCGGTGGGTCCGATATCGATGCCGACTTCGTGGTCGCCGACGGAAATCTGTTTGCCACCCTCACCCCGAACAAGTGGAGCGATTTCGGTCCGGCCGCCGATATCTACGACCCGTCGCAGATCCTGAACCCCGACGTCGGCCTGGCCAACGTACTGGCGAACTTCACCGACGCCAAGGCCGAGGGCCGCGACACCATCAACGGCCAGAGCGCCGTCCGCATCAACGGAAAGGTTTCGGCCGCGGCGGTGAATCAGATTGCCCCGCCGTTCAATGCGACGCAACCGGTGCCGGCCACCGTCTGGATCCAGGAAACCGGCGATCACCAGCTGGTGCAGGCCATGTTGGACAAGGGGTCGGGCAATTCCGTCCAGATGACCTTGTCGAATTGGGGCGAGCAGGTCCAGGTCACCAAGCCTCAGGTCAGCTGATGACGATGCGGGCAGGACGCCGAGTCGCAATCAGCGCGGGCAGCCTCGCGGTGCTGCTGGGTGCCCTCGACACCTATGTCGTCGTCACCATCATGCGCGACATCATGAATGACGTCGGCATCCCGGTTAACCAGCTGCAGCGGATCACCTGGATCGTCACGATGTACCTGCTGGGCTACATCGCCGCGATGCCGCTGCTGGGCCGGGCTTCCGATCGGTTCGGCCGCAAGCTGCTGCTGCAGGTCAGCCTGGCGCTGTTCATGGTGGGTTCGGTGGTCACCGCTCTGGCCGGGCACTGGGGCGATTTCCACCTGCTGATCGCCGGCCGGACGATACAGGGTTTGGCCAGCGGCGCGCTGTTGCCGGTCACGCTTGCTCTGGGCGCCGATTTGTGGGCGCAGCGCACCCGCGCCGGCGTGCTGGGCGGCATCGGTGCCGCACAGGAACTCGGCAGCGTGCTGGGCCCGTTGTACGGCATCTTCATCGTCTGGCTGTTCCGCGAGTGGCAATACGTGTTCTGGATCAACGTCCCGCTGACCCTGATCGCCATGGCGATGATCCATTTCAGCCTGCCGTCGCACGACCGCAGCGCCAATCCCGAGAAGGTCGACATCGTCGGTGGTGTGCTGCTGGCGATCGCGCTGGGGCTTGCGGTCATCGGGCTGTACAACCCCGAACCCGACGGCAAACAGGTGCTACCGAGCTATGGCTTGCCCTTGGTGATCGGCGCGATCGTTACCGCGGTGGTTTTTGTGATCTGGGAGCGCTTTGCGCGCACCCGGCTGATCGAACCCGCCGGGGTGCACTTCCGGCCGTTCCTTTCGGCGCTGGGTGCTTCCGTCGCGGCCGGCGCGGCGCTGATGGTGACCCTGGTCGATGTCGAACTGTTCGGTCAGGGCGTGCTGCAGATGGACCAGACTCAAGCGGCCGGGCTGCTGCTGTGGTTCCTGATCGCCCTGCCGATAGGGGCGCTGGCGGGCGGCTGGATCGCCACCAGGGCGGGCGACCGTGCGACGACGTTCGTCGGACTGCTCATCGCGGCGTATGGCTACTGGCTTATTTCGCACTGGCGAGTCGGCTTGCTCGACCAAAAGCACAACATCTTCGGATGGGTAACCCTGCCGGCAATGCGCGCCGACCTGCTGGTCGCGGGGCTGGGACTGGGCCTGGTGATCGGGCCGTTGTCGTCGGCCACCCTGCGGGTTGTCCCGGCCGCCCAGCACGGCATCGCCTCGGCGGCGGTGGTGGTGGCCCGGATGACCGGCATGCTGATCGGCGTGGCCGCGCTGAGCGCCTGGGGCTTGTACCGGTTCAACCAGATCCTGGCCGGCCTGTCGGCCGCGATCCCGCCCAACGCCACCCTGCTGGAACGCCTGGCCGCGCAGGGACACATGTACGTGCATGCGTTCGCGTTGATGTACGGCGACATATTCAAGGTCACCGCCGTCGTCTGTGTGGCGGGAGCGCTGCTGGGTCTCCTGGTCAGCGGCCGCAAGGAGCATGCGGACGAACCGGAAGTCCCCGAGCAACAGGCCGTCGCGCCTCAAAGCGCCTAGCGCGCCACCAGGCTGAGCAGCAGATCCGGGCCCACCTGCTCGACGCTGTCGAACTGCCACCGCAACGCGTGCGCGATGCTGGACACCCCCACGTCGTCGACCGCGCTGACGGGGCCGCCCAGCAGGATCGGCGCGACATAGGCCAGGATCCGGTTGATCGCCCCGGCCCGCAAGAAGGCACCCGCCAGCGTGGGGCCACCCTCCAGCATCACGTCGGTGCGGTCCGACAGTGCCCTGAGCACCTCCACGGGCTCATGGGTGCGGATCACCATGGTGCGCGAATCGTCGTTGAGAACTTTTGCTTCCGGCGGCACGTCACGCATGCCCACCACCACACGCAGCGGTTGGCGCTCGGCCAGCGAACCGTCGGGCAATCGGGCGGTCAGGGCCGGATCGTCGGCCAAAACGGTGCCGGTGCCGACGATGATCGCGTCGGCGATGGCCCGGCGGCGATGCAGGTCGGCGCGCGCCGCCTCGCTCGAGATCCATTGGCTGGATCCGTCCGCGGCGGCGCTGCGGCCATCGATACTGGTGGCGTATTTCCACGTCACATGCGGCAACCCGGTCCGCTGCTTGTGCAGCCACTCCCGCAGCGGTCCCGCCATCACCTCGTTGGCGAGGATGCCGGATCGCACCTGCACACCGGCCGCTTTGAGCCGTCCCGACCCGCCGCCGGCGATCGCGTTTGGGTCATCGACGGCGTAGATCACCGTGCCCACCCTGGCTTCGATGAGGGCGTTCACGCAGGGCGGCGTCTTGCCGAAATGGTTGCACGGCTCGAGGGTGACCACCGCGATGCCGCCCGCCGCTAACCGACCGGCCCGGCGCAGCGCCATCACCTCGGCGTGGTCACCGCCGGCGGGCTGGGTGGCGCCCACCCCAACGACGCGGCCGTCGGGGTCCACGATCACGGCGCCGACCGGCGGGTTCGGATAAGTGCTGCCCTTGACCCGGTTGGCTTGCTCGATGGCCAGCCGCATCGCGGCATCGACGCTGTTGACCGACTGCGGCTGGTCCTGCGGCTGGTTCATGGGCGTAGATGCGCTGACGCGGCACCGGCCTGGCGCCGGAGTGCCTCCACCGCGGCCTGCGGGTCGGCCGCACCGTAGACCGCCGATCCGGCGACAAAACAGTCGACACCGGCCTCGGCGGCCTGTTCGATCGTGTCCTCGTTGATACCGCCGTCGATCTCCACCAGGATCGTCAACTCACCCGCATCGACCATCTTGCGCACGGTACGCACCTTGCTGAGCACCTCGGGGATGAAACTCTGGCCACCGAAGCCGGGCTCGACCGACATCACCAGGAAAGTATCGAAGTGCCGCAGGACCTCGAGATAGGGCTCCAGCGGTGTCCCCGGCTTGATGCTGAGCCCCGCTTTGGCACCCGCGGCGCGGATGTCGCGAGCCACCGCGATCGGATTGTCGGTCGCCTCGGCGTGGAAGGTGACGTTGTAGGCGCCCGCTTCGGCGTACGGCGGTGCCCACCGGTCGGGGTTGTCGATCATCAGGTGACAGTCCATCGGGATGCTGGTGGCGGCCAGCAGGCTCTGCACCACCGGCAGGCCGATCGTCAAGTTCGGCACGAAGTGGCCGTCCATCACGTCGACGTGCAACCAGTCGGCACCCGGCACCGCGGCCGCTTCGTTGGCCAGCCGGGCGAAATCGGCGGCCAGGATCGACGGCGCAATCAACGGACCCCCCGTGCTGCGAGCCATGAGCGACAGACTACTGGCGGCGCAGCGCGGCGGCGAACATGGCGTCGGTGCCGTGGCGGTGCGGCCAAAGTTGTACCTGGGGACCATCGCCAAGACCTTCGACGACCGGCTCGAACAACGGCCGGGTATCCAGCGCGGACACCGGATGACGGCGCAGCGCGTCGGCGATGACCCCGACGGTTTCGGCCAGGTGCGGCGAGCAGGTGGCATAGAGCACCACGCCGCCGGGCCGCGTCAGCGCGATCGCGGCCGCCAGCAGCTCACGTTGCAGCTTGACCAGCGCCCCCACATCGGCCGGCTGACGCCGCCAGCGGGCTTCCGGCCGACGACGCAAGGCACCCAGCCCGGTACAGGGAGCGTCGAGGAGCACCCGGTCGAAGATTGGCTGCAGATCGGTGTGCCGCCCGTCGATCCGCAACACGTCGACCCTCAGCCCCCGGGTGTTGTCGGCTACCAGGTCCGCGCGGTGCGGCGACGGCTCGACCGCGGTGATCCGGGCCCCGGATCGCGCGCCTAGCGCGGCCAGCAGCGCGGTCTTGCCGCCCGGCCCGGCACACAGGTCCAGCCAACGTCCGGTGTCGCCGTCGACCGGGGCCAGCGTCAGCGCCCGCGCCACCAATTGGCTGCCCTCGTCCTGGACCAGGGCCCGGCCCTCGCGCACCGGCGCCAGCCGTGCGGGGTCACCGCCCGGCAGGTACACCGCGTACGGCGAATACCGGCCGACGGTGCCGTGCACGGCGTGCGCCAATTCGGTGGCGGTCAGCGCCCCGGGGCGCGCCGCCAGATGCACCTGCGGCCGTTGGTCGTCGCTGGCCAGCAACGCGTCAAGTTCTGTGGCCGCCGCGCCCAGCGCGTCGGCGAAGGCCTGGGCGATCCAGCGTGGGTGGGCGTGCACGAACGCGGTGTGCCCGATCGGATCTCGCGCCGGGTCGGGGGCCAACTCGTCCACCCAGGAGCGCTCGTCTCGCGCGGCGACGGTGCGCAGCACGCCGTTGACGAAACCCGCTCGCGCCGAGTCGAATTCGATGCCGGCCGCATCGACGGTGGTGGACACCGCGGCGTGGGCGCCGACCCGGGTGCGCAGCAGCTGGTAAACGCCGAGCCGGAGCAGGTCGAGCAGGGCCGGATCGATCGCCCCCGGCGAGCGTCCGGCGGCCGCACCGATGACCGCGTCCAGTAGGCCCCGGGTGCGGCAGGCGCCGTAGGCCAGCTCGGTGGCGAACGCGGCGTCGCGGCCGGTGATACCGCGTTCACGCAGCAGGGCGGGCAGCACCAGGTTTACGAAGGCGTCGCGCTCGGTGACCGCCCGCAGCGCGTCGAACGCCGCGCGACGCGCCGGGTCCAGCCGTTTGCGGCGCGGCTCGTATGACTTACGGGTCATGACGCCCGTGCGTCGGGGCCGAGGCGGGCACCACGCGCCCAGTCCGCAGCGTTCATCGGTTTCTTTCCGGGCGGCTGAATCTGGCCCAGCCGCACCGGTTCCGAGCCGGTACCGATCCATACGCTCCGGCGGTCGACGTGAATACCGCCGGGCGGCAAGCGTTCTGGTGACCCCGAATCGAGCTGTACCGGTCCGAGTTTGACCCGCAGGTCACCGATGAGCGTCCAGGCGCCCGGGTTGGGCGTGACCGCACGGATCCGGCGTTCGACGACCGGCGCCGGCAGGTCCCAGCGCACCCGGGCCCGCTCCACCGTGATTTTCGGCGCAATACTGATCCCCTCCGCCGGTTGCGGTCGAGGCGTCAATGTTCCGTCGGCAATGCCGTCCAGCGTGGTCGCCAGCAGCGCCGCCCCCGAAATCGCCAGTCGCTCAAGCAGATCGCCGGCGGTATCGGCCGGGTGGATCGTCTCGGTGACGACTCCGTACACCGGTCCGGAGTCCAAACTCGGCTCGATCAGGAACGTGGTGGCTCCGGTGATCGTGTCCCCCGCGGCGATCGCGGCCTGTACCGGTGCCGCGCCGCGCCAAGCCGGCAGCAGCGAGAAATGCAGGTTCACCCAGCCACGCGGGGGCACGGCGAGCAGCGGGTCGCCGAGCAGCGCGCCGTAAGCCACCACCGCACAGCATTCCGGCGCCAACTCCGACAGTTCGGCGACGAACTCTGGCGAGTTCGGCCGCGCGGGCCGCAACAAGGGAATGCCGCGGTCGAGCGCCTCGCGGGCCACCGGCGACGGCTGCGGCTTGCCCTGCCGGCCGGAGGCGGCGTCGGGCCGGCTCAGCACCGCGATCACCTCGTGGCGGGGGGAGTCGAACAGGCGACGCAGGGCGGGCAGCGCGGGCTCGGGGGTGCCGGCGAAGATGAGACGCACCGACCCAGTCTAGGAACGTGACACGCACCACATGCCCAACCGAGCCCGCACGATGGACATGTACAGTTGCAAATGCATACTGTTTTCAGTGGGCATTTTCTAACTCAGCCGAAGGCCGGACCCGAACTTCCCACGCGCCGACGACGACGAGGTCGAGTAGCGCAGCCCCTTTCCCCCACATCTGTAGGAGATCCGATGACTCTCGACACGTCGATCCGCGAAGATCAAACGCTCGCCGCCACGCATCGCGCGATGTGGGCGCTGGGCGACTACGCCCTGATGGCCGAGGAGGTGATGGCCCCGCTCGGCCCAATCCTGGTCGCCGCCACGGGCATTGGACCGGGCGTTCGGGTGCTCGACGTCGCCGCCGGCTCGGGCAACATCTCGCTTCCCGCCGCCAAGACCGGGGCGACGGTTGTTTCCACCGACCTGACACCGGAACTGCTGCAGCGGTCGGCGGCCAGGGCCACCGAGCTGGGGTTGACACTGGACTACCAGGAAGCCAACGCGCAAGCCCTGCCGTTTGGCAACGACGAGTTCGACACCGTCATCTCGGCGATCGGTGTGATGTTCGCGCCGGATCACCAATGCGCGGCCGACGAGTTGGTGCGGGTCTGCCGCCCGGGCGGGACGATCGGCGTTATCAGCTGGACATCGGAAGGATTCTTCGGCAGGATGCTGGCCACCATCAGGCCATACCGGCCAAGCCTGTCGGCGGCGCTGCCCCCCTCGGCGCTGTGGGGACGGGAGGCCTACGTCAGCGGGCTGCTGGGCGATCGAGTCACCGGCGTCACGATGGAGCGCGGACTGCTCGAGGTCAACCGGTTCGACACCGCCCAGGCCGTGCACGACTACTTCAAGGAACATTACGGCCCGACGATCGAAGCCTACGCAAACATCGGTGACAACTCGGTGTTGGCAGCAGAGCTCGACAGACAGCTCGTCGAACTCGCCGAGGAATACCTGATGGGCGGCGTCATGCAATGGGAGTACCTGCTTCTCACCGCGCAAAAGCGATGAGTCAGACCCCCTGATCTCAGTGAGTCCGGCCCAGTTCTGAGTTCAGGGACGCCGAGCCCGTGCCGGGCCGCCGCATCGGCTTGGCACGGGCTCGTTCCGCGATCGGCGAGCTTTAGATGGCGTCCACCTCGACGTGCGCGTCCGGCTCACCGCCGGCGACGGTGAACGCCGTCAGGGCACGCACCAAACCGTGACGTTCCGGCCGGGGCATCTTTTCCACGATGCGCGCGATCTCGGCGCGCCGGTGGGCGGTGACCTGCCGGACGACGTCTCGTCCGCGCTTGGTCAGCGCCGCGAGCAATTCGCGCCGAGACGTCGGGTGCGGTAGGCGGTCGATCAACCCGGCGCTGACCAGCCGGTCGACCATGCGTCCGGTGGCCGACGGCTGCACACCCAGCAGGGTTGCCAGCGTGGCCAGGTTCACCGGACCGCGGTTGGACAGGATCACCAGGGTTCGGAATTGCGGGATGGTGATGTTTTCGTCGACTTGGGCAATCGAGTGAGCCGAGATCGCTACCAGCAATCGGGACGCTGTTAATAAAGCATCGGTGATCGCGTCCAGTGATTCGCTGGCTGCCGTCGCATTCTCCACCGCCATAATTTGGGCCCCCTTCCCCGGACCTCGTCCCGGCCGTGAACTTCGTCGTCGCACAACACGGGATATAGCTAGGAAAGTGTAACAGCCACAATGGTAGACATTGATTATTTCCTACGTATACTGTCGTCCAGCGGGCATGATCGGAACGGGTTAGTCGCAATTTCCTGCCCCGCGCCGCCGACGACGACGTCGAAGTTAAAAGCCCCTCTTTTTAACTTGTGCAGGAGATCTGATGGCTATCGACACGCCCATCAGCGAGCGCCAGGCACCGGCGACCACGCATCGGGACATGTGGGCGCTCGGCGACTACGCGGTCATCGCCGATGAGGTCCTGGCGCCTCTCGGTCCAATCCTGGTCTCCACCAGCGGTATTCGTCCCGGCGACCGCGTGCTTGACGTGGCCGCCGGCTCGGGCAACGTGGCGATCCACGCGGCGATGGCGGGCGCCCATGTCATTGCCAGCGACCTGACACCGGAACTGTTGCGCCGAGCCCAAGGCAGGGCCGCGGCGGCGGGTCTCGAGCTCGGCTGGCGGGAAGCCAACGCCGAAGCCCTACCGTTCGGCGCCGCCGAGTTCGACGCGGTCCTCTCGGCGATCGGAGTGATGTTCGCGCCGCGTCAGCAGCGCGCTGCCGACGAGCTGGCCCGGGTGTGTCGTCGCGGTGGCAAGATTGCCGCGATCAGCTGGACACCCGAAGGCTTCTATGGCCAGATGTTGTCCACCATCAGGCCGTACCGTCCGACCTTGCCGGCGGGAGCACCCCCGGAGGTGTGGTGGGGACGCGAAGACCACGTGACTGACCTGTTTCGCGACCACGTCACCGACGTGCGCACTCAGCGCGGCTCGTTGCGGGTGGACCGATTCGGCTCCGCCGAACAGTGCCGCGACTATTTCAAGAGCTACTACGGCCCGGTCATCAATGCCTACCGCAACATCGCCGACGACGCGGAGCTCGTTACCACACTCGACGCCGACCTGGCCGAACTCAGCCGTAAGTACCTGAAGGACGGCGTCATGGAGTGGGAATACCTGATTTTCACGGCTCGGAAGGCGTGATAACAGCGGTCAGCCCCCGGTCAGCCAATGTGCAGCGGGTCGACCTGTACCCGGACCGGCTGGTGGGCTTGCCGGGCACTGAGCACACCGATGCCGCGCCGCAGGCTTGCAGCCAGCTGAAGGCCCTGCTCACGGCGGACCCGCACCAACATCCTGGTCACCCGCGTATCGGCGGGCGTGCCGGCCGGGCGGCGGACGCCCGGCGGCAGATCCACCGGGCCAAGCAGCTCCGCGCCGTCGGGCAACCGGGCCTCCTCCAACAGAGCGGTCACGTTGCCGGCGGGGCCATCTAGGGTTGCAACGTGCACACTCGGCGGCAGGCCGACCTCGGTGCGCGCCACCAGGTCGGCCTCCGCGTGACCCGCCGGATCCCACCGGATCAGCGATTGCACCGTCGGGATCGACGATTCCGCGACCACGGTCACCACGCCGCCCTGGCCGCGCGCCCGCACCAGCGCGGCCGCGCTCATCCAGCGCCACAGGGTGTCCTCGGCCGCCCGTAGGTCTTGTCGGCCCAACAGCGCCCACGTATCCAGCAGCAGCGCCGCCCCGTACCCTCCCGACGCGCGGGGTTCAGCCCCCGGCGTGGCGACCACAAGCGCCGGGCGGGCGGCGACCTCGGCCACAATGGCGTCGCCCGCCGAGGTAACCACGGCCGTACCCGGGAACGCCCTGCCGAGCTCTTCGGCAGTGCGTCGGGCCCCGACGACCACGGCACGCACGGCATCCGAACCGCAGCGCGCGCACCGTATCGTCGGATCCACGCGGCCGCACCAGCGGCAGAGCATGCCGGGCGCGCCGCGGTCCACCATCGACAACGGACCCGTGCAGCGCCTGCAGCGGGCGATCGCGCGGCAGCGCCCGCAGGCCAGCGAAGGAATGTACCCGCGCCGGGGCACCTGCACCAGCACCGGCGCCCCGGCCTCTAGCGCCGAGCGGGCGGCGCGCAGCGCGATGGACGGCAGTCGCGCCGTGCGGGCCGCCGGGTCGCGTTCGTCGGCGTATCCGCTGTCGTCGAGGGCGACCACCCGCGGGGTGCGGGCGCGCACCACCTGCCGAACCGCGACTATGTCGTGCGCCCAGCCGCTGCGCACCAGAGCGTGCGCTTCGGCGGTCCGGGCGTAGCCTCCGATCAGCACCGCGCACCGGGCTTGATGGGCGCGCAGCATGGCCACCTCCCGGGCGTGCGGATAGGGGGCCCGCGGCTCGGCCAGGCTGTCGTCGGCATCAGACCAGACCATGACCAGGCCCAGGTCACTCAGCGGCGCGAACACCGCACTGCGGGTGCCGATCACCAGCCGCGCGCTCCCCCGCAACGCCGCCAGCCAACGCCGATACCGCGCGGCCGGCCCCAGGCCCGCCGACAGTGCCACCACGCTCGGCTCGTCGAAACAGGTCGTCGCGGCCTGCCACAGCGTCTCCAGATCCCGCTGATCGGGCACGATCGCCAATGCGGTGCGCCCCGCCCGTACGGTTTGCGCGGCGGCCTCGGCGAATCGGTCCGCCCACCGCTCGCCCGGCAGCGCCTGCCAGACGGCCCGGGCCGCCCGCGCCTCGGCCAGCGCGGTCAGGAACTGACCACCGCGGCCGTAAACCTCCCAGCCGGACGGGTCGACCGGCGCTGGAAGCGACGGGACCGACCGGTCTGGAGCCGCCGTGATTTCCCGCTCCACTTTGGCGTGCCGCGGCGGCACGGCCAGGCGCAACACGTCCGGGCGGGTCCCCGCGTAGCGCGCCGCCACCGCGTCCACCAGTCGGCGGATTTCCGGGGTGAGCACAGGTTCGGCGGACACGACGCGATCCAGCCAGCCGAGCTTTCCGGGGTGATCGGTGTCGTGGCGGCGCTCCAGCACAAACCCCTCGACCAGCCGGCCATGGAACCGCACCCGCACCCGAACCCCCGGCTGGGCATCGTCGGACTGCTCGGGGGACACCAAGTAGTCGAACTCGCGATCCAGGTGCGGCACGGACAGCATCGGCAGCACCCGCGCGATCGGTTCGACTTCGATAGGGGATGGACCGCGAGATACGCTGCTAGACAACATGTTTGCTTCCAGGACGTCGAGTGTGAAAGCGCACCGTACCCGAGGCCGCCGACGATTAGCCTTCGGCGGCCTCGGGCTCGGTAACGGGGACCCCGTTCGTGTCCTCGCGGCCGAAGAAGAATCCGGCCGTGATCAGGATTTCGGCGGCGGCGTACGACCACCAGATCGGCACCGCCAGCGCCTCGTTGCCCAGGATGAACCGGCTGATCGCGATCATCGAGTCCGACGCCGCGAAACACAGCGCGCCCACGGCGGTCCATATCGTCGGCAGCCGCGCCAGCAGCGCGGTGCATACCATCGCGGACAGGACGACGATGTAGACCGTCACCGGGATCGTCAGGTTGTCCCGGCCCAGGTGGGGCCAGAACAACGCGAGCAGCGACGCGGATGCCAAGCACATCAGGACGACAGCAGCGATGCGCGCGCCAGACGGCACCGACCTTACCGCGTGGGGCAGCAGTGCGCCCAGAAAACACAAGTGCGCCAACAGGAATGAGGCCAGGCCCAAGACGAACGACTGTGTCCACCATGGGATCGCCAACAGCCAGTCGCCGCTGGCCGACAACAACAGCGCAAGCACCAGCCACAGCCGCTCGCGAACAATCGGGTGCGCCATCGCGGCCAATGCCAGCAGCACCGCCATGGAGGCCTTGAACGGCGGCTGCAGAACCCAGTGCCCGGTCAGCTCCGTCCCCGGCGGCGAGCGCAACGCGATCACGGTCAGGTACACGCCGTAGGCGAGTCCCGCCCAACAGGCGACCACCCAACCACCGGCCACCAAGCGGGGTGCGTACGGTACCTCCATGCCCAGTTTGGACAACACCGCCGACGAGAAACCCGCTATCGACCCCATCCTGCTGAAGGTACTGGATGCGGTTCCGTTTCGGCTATCCACCGAGGACGGAATCGACGCGGTGCGCCAGCGGTTGCGCGACCTGCCGAGGCGGTCGGTGCACCCCGAGTTGCGGGTCGAGGACCGATCGATCGACGGGCCCGCCGGCGCCATCGGCATCCGAATCTATTGGCCACCAACCGATTCCGGTCGAACCAAGCCGCCGGTGCTGCTGTATTTCCACGGCGGCGGCTTCGTCATGGGTGACCTCGACACCCACGACGGCTCCGCCCGCCAGCATGCCGTCGGCGCGGACGCCCTAGTGGTATCCGTCGACTACCGGCTCGCGCCCGAGCACCCCTACCCCGCTGCCATCGAAGACGCTTGGGCCGCAACGCTATGGGTCGCGCAACACGGCCGCGAGATGGGAGCGGACCCCACCCGGTTGGCCGTCGCCGGGGATTCGGCGGGCGGCACGATCGCCGCGGTGATCGCTCAGCGAGCCCGTGACTGTGCCGGACCGCCAATCGCGTACCAGCTGTTGTGGTATCCCTCCACGATGTGGGACCAATCGCTGCCATCGTTCACCGAGAACGCCACCGCGCTGATCCTTGACACCAAGGCCATTGCCGCGTTCTCCCGTTGGTACGCGGGCGAAATCGACTTGTCCGATCCGCCGGCGGGCATGGCGCCGGGCCGGGCGGGGAACCTGGCCGACCTGCCGCCCGCCTACATCGGCGTGGCGGGTCACGACCCGCTGCGCGACGATGGCATCCGGTACGGCGAGCTGCTGGCCGCCGCCGGCGTTCCCGTCGAGCTGCACAACGCCGAGACGATGGTGCACGGCTACGTCGGCTACGCCGGCGTGGTGCCCGCGGCCACCGCCGCGCTGGATCGCGGGCTGGCGGCATTGCGTGCCGCGCTACACGGGCAGCGGCACGGTGCGTACGGTGTGCCCATGACGGACCAGCCCACCGCCCGCCCCGGCATCGATCCCGTCCTCAAGACGTTGCTCGATACCTTTCCGCTGACCTTCACCGCGGCCGACGGCGTGGAGGTCGCACGCGCGCGCCTCCGCCAGCTGAAGCCGCCCCCGGAGATGCTGCCGGACCTGCGGGTCGAGGAACGGACCGTGGGGCACGGCGAGCTCACCGACATTCCGGTCCGGATCTACTGGCCGCCTTCCCCCGCCGACACCGGCGTGCCCGTGGTCGTCTTTTACCACGGCGGCGGCTGGTCGCTGGGCGACCTGGACACCCACGACCCGGTCGCCCGCGCGCACGCCGTCGGCGCGGAGGCCATCGTGGTGTCCGTCGACTACCGGCTCGCCCCCGAGCATCCGTACCCGGCCGGGATCGAGGACAGCTGGGCGGCGTTGCGCTGGGTCGGCGAGAACGCTGCCGAACTGGGCGGTGACCCGAACCGGATCGCCGTCGCAGGTGATTCCGCCGGCGGCAACATCGCGGCGGTCATGACGCTGTTGGCCCGCGACACCGGTGGACCGGAATTGGCCTTCCAGTTGCTGTGGTACCCGTCGGTCACGGGTGACCTGTCGCTGCCGTCGTTCACAGAGAACGCCAACGCGCCAATCCTGGACCGCGACGTCATCGACGCGTTCCTGGGCTGGTACGTGCCGGGCATCGACATCACCGACGACCCCGCGACGCTGCCTGCCACCCTGTGCCCGATCAACGCCGCCGACCTGTCGGGTCTGCCGCCGGCTTTCATCGGCACCGCGGAACACGACCCGCTGCGCGATGACGGAGCCCGCTACGCCGAACTGCTGGGCGCCGCCGGGGTTCCGGCAGAGCTGAGCAACGAGCCGAGCATGGTGCACGGCTACGTCAACTTCGCCCTGGTGGTGCCCGCCGCCGCCGAGGCCACCAACCGCGGCTTGGCGGCCCTGCGGAAGGCATTGCACTCCTAAGGGTCGCGCCCGGCCGGCCTGAATCGTCGCCCGCGGCCGTCCGGGCCGGACGTCTGATGTATGATGTGGTGTATGAAGCGGACCAACATCTACCTCGACGAGGAGCAGACGGCAAGCCTGGACAAGTTGGCCGCACAAGAAGGCGTCTCGCGCGCCGAGTTGATCCGTCGACTGCTGAACCGCACCCTCGCCAGCACCGACAGCGATCTGGCGTCGGACCTCAAGGCGATCAACGATTCCTTCGGTACGCTCCGCGACCTGGAGCCGCCAGTGCGCCGCTCCGGTAGCCGCGAGGAGCACCTCGCTCGGGTGTGGCGCGCTACCTCATGATCCTTGTCGACTCCGATGTGCTGATCGCGCATTTGCGGGGTGTCGCCGCGGCTCGCGATTGGCTTGTCAGCGCTCGGGAGGACGGACCCCTGGCGATCAGCGTGGTCTCGATCGCCGAACTCATTGGCGGCATGCGGACCGTCGAACGACGCGAGGTGTGGCGCCTGCTTGCATCGTTTCGGGCGGAGCCGGTGACCGAGATCATCGCGCGCCGCGCCGGCGACATGATGCGCCGATATCGCCTCAGCCACAACCGGATTGGACTTGGCGACTATCTCATCGCCGCTACGGCCGACGTCGAGGGCCTGCAATTGGCAACGCTCAACGTGCGGCATTTCCCTATGTTGCGGCCTTTACAACCACCGTTTGCGACGACGCCGGGGACATGACAGTCGGCGGTCGCACGGTCACTGCGAGTTGGCGTCAACAAATGCGGCCACGTGATCGACGAATCGTTGGAGATCGACCAGGTTTTCGAGTCGGCCGATGACGATGTCGTCCGAAACCTGGATATATTCGTGCACGAGGACGTTTCGAAATCCGATGGCCTTGCGCATCGCGTCCGCGAGATCGGCGGCGAGAACTCCGTGACTCCCGAGCAGCCGCATCACGTCGCCATTGTCCGACGGAGGTCCCCAGCCTTGCGTCGAGCAAATATGCTGCCCGATATCGATGCAGGCCTCGATTGCCGTAACGAAGGTGTATTTGACGCCGCGCAGCCAGATCGGATCAGCTCGGCGAATGGGGTCGGCCAGGGATTCGCGCCGCAAGATCGCCAAGTCGTCGGTAATAGCACGAAGCAGCCTAAGGATACGAGTCTCATCGACCATGGCGCACCGCGTCCGTGAACTCTCGGTGAGCCCGGTTGATCCGTGGCAGTTCGTCGAGGTAGATCTTGCGGGTTGTCGCCTCCCAAACCACGCGGGCCTCCCGATCGGTCTCGAAGAGGAGCGACCCGTGCAGCGCAATCCGGCCCGCTATCTCGAGGGGAGCGTCATCGAGCACAAGCAGGTCGACGCCCGATGGCAGCAGTATCTCGAACGCTTGCGGCGCTCGCCCACCGAAGTACGCGGCAATGTCGATGTCGGACGTTGGTCGCGCAGTGCCTGTTGCTCGGCTGCCGTGCAGATAGGCGAACACAGCGCCTCGACGCTGCAACGCCTCGATGGCCTCGGTGGTCCGCGTCGCGACGTCGGTCATGTGCGAAATTCTCTCATCACCGGAGGAACAGCGGCGGTCCTGGCGCACCTGGTGCCGATGGCCCGACGGCCTTCCCGGCTGAGCCGACGCTACGTCCGGCGGCAATACGCGCTGGGCGCAACGCCATACCAGCGTTTGAACGCGTGCGAGAACGTCGAGACCTCGGTGTAGCCCAGCCGGGTGGACACTTCCTCCACGGTCAGCCCGACGTTGCGCAGCAAGTCGACGGCCACCGCCGAGCGCGCTTCGTTCAGCAACGCCCGAAAAGACGTGCCTTCCTCGGCAAGGCGGCGCCGCAGCGTCCGCGGATGAACGGCCAGCTCGGCGGCAACGTCGGGCAGCGTTGGGAAGCAACCGGAGTCGCGGAATAGCTTGGTGCGTACCAGCGCGGTGATGCCCCGGCGTTGCTCGTTGCGCTGCATCAGCACGTCGCACTGCGCGATGCACATCTCCAACGTGTGGCGATCGGCTTGCGGCAACGGCTCGTCGAACATCGCGCGGGGGAAGTGCAGTCGGTTGTGCGCGCGACCGAATGCGACGTCATGCACCGGCACGAGCTCAAGCAGCGGGCGCAGCAGTTCCTCGTCGATCGCAAGTTCCGCCGATACCTGATCGGCATACTTCTCGGCCACCGGCAGCGTGAAACTTGTTGTGGTCGCCATGATTCCGGCTATGTCGCGCTCGATGAAAAAACCCCGCACATCGGCAGGCAGGTGGCTGGCGTCCAGTTCGACCAGGCAGTCGTCGGCGGTCTCGAACAACGTGATGCCGACGTGCATGGTGGTCAGCGCGAAATAGCGCATGGCGATGGTGAGCAATTCGCGAAGGGTGGCACACGACATCACGGCAAACCCGAACAACCCGAAGTGGGTGAGCGTGAACCGACTGCCCACGTCGATCCCGATACCGGGGTCGATCGGCAGCCGGTTCAGCAGCCTGCGCACGGCCACGATCTCGTCGGACGCACTGACCAAGACATCGGGGTCGTCGAGGTCGGCCGGCACGATCGAGGTGCCCGTCAGCACATCGCTGGTCGAGACTCCGCGCTCATTGGCCACCTCGCACAGCACCCGGGTGGCATACACCGGATGCCTCACCTCGGCCTGCGGCAGCAGATGCTCCATGGGCTGTCCCAAACTCCCAACTCTGTGTCCCATTGTCTCATTACCGGCCACCCGCGTCATCCATACAGTGGAGGCATGGCCACTCTGACCGCCGGGCGGCCCCGCAGCGGACCGGCCAGACGGCTGAGCACCTGGACGATGACACGGGAAGCCCTCACCATCGGATTCGACGCCGGCGACGGCTTCCTGGGCCGGCTGCGCGGCACTGATATCGCCCGATTTCGTTGTGGTGGAAGGCGTTTCGTCTCGATCAGCCATCCCGACTACGTCGACCATGTGCTGTACGAGGGGCGGCTGAAATACGTCAAGTCCGACGAGTACGGGCCGATCCGGGCCACCGCCGGCCTCAACCTGCTCACCGACGAGGGCGATTCGTGGGCCAGCCACCGCGGCGTACTGAACCCGAGCTTCGCCCGGCGCCACCTCATCGGGCTCGTCGACCTGATGATCGACCCGATCACGGATGTCACCGCCGGACTGGTGGCCGGCACCCGGTTCGACATGCACGCCACGATGGTCGAGGCGACGCTGCGCGTCGTCGCCAATGCCCTGTTCAGCCAGGACTTCGGGGCGTTGATCGACAGCATGAACGACCTCGCGACGCGCGGACTGCGGCGTGCGGAAAAACTGGAGCGACTTGGGCTGTGGGGCCTGATGCCGCAGCCGGTTTACGACGCGCTGGTCTGGTGCACCTACGCGGGTGTGCACCTGCCACCGCCGCTACGCGAAATGCAGGAGATCACGCTGACGCTCGACCGTGCGGTCAACTCGGTGATCGATCAACGGCTGGCGCGGCCCATCGATACCGCTGACCTGCTCAACGTGTTGCTGCACGCCGACGGCGGAACATGGCCACGCCAGCGGGTCCGCGACGAGGCGCTGACCTTCATGCTTGCCGGCCATGAAACCACCGCCAACGCCATGTCCTGGTTCTGGTATCTGCTAGCGCTGCACCCCCAGGCTCGTGATCGCATGCTCGCCGAGGTGGACGAGGCGCTGGGGGCGCGCCGCCCGACCGTCGACGACCTGGGCAGGTTGCCGTGGACCACCGCCTGCCTGCGGGAGTCGCAGCGTTACTTCTCGTCGGTGTGGGTGCTGGCGCGCGAGGCCATCGACGACGATGTCATCGGAGGTCCATCGACGGCTCACCACATTCGTCGCGGCACCACCGTCGTCATCCCGATCCACCACATCCATCACGACCCCCGCTGGTGGCCCGAGCCGGAACGATTCGATCCCGGCCGGTTCTTGCACGGCGCCAAGGACCGTCCCCGCTCGGCGTATCTGCCGTTCGGAGGCGGTCGGCGCGTCTGCATCGGACAAAGCTTCGCACTCATGGAAATGGTGCTGATGGCGGCAATCATGAGTCAGCACTTCACCTTCGACCTCGCGCTCGACCACCCCGTCGAACTGGAGGCGACATTGACCCTGCGGCCCAAGCACGGACTGCACCTGATAGCGAAGAACCGCAGATGAGCAGTGATTACCACACACTGATCGTCGGTGCCGGATTCTCCGGCATCGGCGCCGCGATCAAGCTAGACCAGGCGGGATTCGGGGACTACCTCGTCGTCGAAGCCGGCGACGGTGTTGGTGGCACCTGGCACTGGAACACCTATCCCGGTATCGCCGTGGACATTCCGTCGTTCTCCTATCAGTTCTCCTTCGAGCAGAGTCCGCATTGGTCGCGGACCTACGCGCCCGGGCACGAATTGAAGGCCTACGCCGAACACTGCGTCGACAAGTACGGCATCCGATCGCGAATCCGGTTGGGCACCAAGGTGCTAAGCGCCGAGTTCGACGACGAGCAGAGTCTGTGGCGCGTGCACACGGACCCCGGTGGCGACATCACCGCCAGGTTCCTGATCAGCGCGTGTGGCGTCCTCACGGTGCCGAACCTGCCCGACATCGACGGAGTGGACTCGTTCGACGGCGTCACCATGCACACCGCGCGCTGGGATCACGCCCAGGACCTGACCGGCAAGCGCGTCGGGATCATCGGCACGGGCGCTTCGGCCGTCCAGATCATTCCGGAGATCGCGCCAATTGTTAAGCGCCTCACCGTGTTTCAGCGAACCCCGATCTGGTGCTTCCCCAAGCTCGACGCCCCACTGCCCAAGGCCGCTCGCTGGGCGATGCGGATTCCGGGCGGCAAGGCCGTCCAGCGGCTGCTCAGCCAGGCCTTCGTGGAGGCCACCTTCCCGATCGCGGCGCACTACTTCACGGCGTTTCCGCTGGCCAGGCGAATGGAGTCGGCGGGACGGGCCTATCTGCGTCAGCAGGTCCACGACCCGGTGGTGCGCGAGCAGCTCACCCCGCGCTATGCGGTGGGCTGTAAGCGGCCCGGCTTCCACAACACCTACCTGGCGACTTTCAATCGGGGCAACGTGCACCTCGTCACCGAGCCGATCGACAAGATCACCCCCACCGCGGTGGCCACCAGCGACGGCACCAACCACGAGATCGACGTACTGATATTGGCGACCGGCTTCAAGGTGATGGACACCGACAACGTCCCCACCTATGCCGTCACCGGAAGCGGTGGCCGGTCCCTGAGCCGTTTCTGGGACGAGCATCGACTGCAGGCATATGAGGGCGTCAGCGTTCCCGGTTACCCGAACTTTTTCACCGTGTTCGGTCCGTACGGCTACGTCGGCTCGTCGTATTTCGCGCTCATCGAGACCCAAACCCACCACATCGTGCGATGCCTGAAACGGGCCCGGCGTACTGGTGCAACCCGGGTCGAGGTGACCGAGGAAGCCAACGCCCGCTATTTCGCCGAGATGATGCGCCGCCGCTACCGCCAGGTCTTCTGGCAGGACAGCTGCCGCCTCGCCAACAGCTACTACTTCGACAAGAACGGCGACGTCCCGTTGCGCCCCACCACGACGGTCGAGGCCTATTGGCGCAGTCGGCGTTTCGATCTCGACGACTACCGCTTCAGCTCATAGCGCGAGCAGCCCGGCGCGAGCAGACGCAAAAGCACCCCATTTCGGGCCGAAATGGGGGCTTTTGTGTCTGCTCGCCGGGAACTAGACCGAAGTTGCGACGGGTTCTGACGCGGAAGTGTGATGTGACCTGACGTTTCGGGTGTTGAAGCCCTGGTGTTTGTAGTCAGAATACTGGTGTGTTGTGTTGATGATCGTCGCGGTAGGTCGGTTACGATGCTTGGTATGCCGCGCAACATGGGGAAAGTCCACGTAGTCAGAGTCAAGAAGACTCATGTGGATAAGCAGGGGCGGCGGCGTGACTACGAATCGGTGTATCTGCGCCGCACGTTTCGCGACGGCGCCAAAGTGCGGAACGAGACGGTGGCCAACCTGTCGATGCTGCCGGCGGCCTCGATCACCGCGCTGGAGGCGACGCTGAAGGGGCAGGCCCTGATCCCGGCGGGCAGCGAGTTCACCAAGACCCGCTCGCTGCCGCACGGGCATGTGGCCGCGGTGTCGGCGATGGCGCATCGGCTCGGGTTTCCCGCGCTGCTGGGCCCGGCCTGCCGGTCACGCGATGTGGTGTTCGCGTTGATCATCTCGCGGGTGATCCGCCCAGCGTCAAGCTGTCCACCCTGTCACGGTGGCCCGATACCACGTTGGGTGTCGATCTGGACGTGGCGGGGGCGTCGACCGACGAGATCTACGCGGCGATGGACTGGCTGGCGCACCGCCAAGATGCGATCGAGCGCAAACTGGCCGCCAAACACCTGAGCCCGCAAGCAAACCCGCATCGGATGGCGTTGTTTGACCTGACCAGTTCGTGGGTGACCGGGCGGTGTTGTGAGCTGGCCGCGCACGGGTATTCCCGCGACGGCAAGAAGGGCTGCGCGCAGATCGAGTACGGGTGCTCACCGACCCCGGCGGACGGCCGGTGGCGGTGCGGGTGGTGCGCGGGGATACCGCCGACCCGGTCGCGTTCACCGAGATCGTCGCCGAACTGCCCGCCACCTTCGGCCTCACCGACCTGGTGCTGGTGGGTGATCGCGGCATGATCACCTCCGCGCGCATCGGCATGCTGCGCGAACTCAACGACAACCCGACGCCCCAACCGATTTCGGGTGGATCACCGCGCTGCGGGCACCGGCGATCGCCAAACTCGCCCGTGACGACGGGCCACTGCAGATGACCCTGTTCGACACCCAGGACCTGGCCGAGATCGTCCACCCCGACTACCCCGACGAACGGCTCATCGCCTGCCGCAACCCCGCTCTGGCGGCCGAGCGTGCCCGCAAACGCCGCGATCTACTGGACGCCACCGACAAAGAGCTCGCCCGGATCAAGGACCGGGTGGACCGCGGCACCTTGTCCGGCGCCGCCGAGATCGGCAAAGCCCTCGGCAAAGTCAGCGGAAAATACAAGGTGGACAAGCACTTTGTCACCACCATCACCGACACCAGCTTCACCTTCGCACGCAACCAGGCGGCCATCGACGCCGAAGCCGCCCTGGATGGCATCTACGTGCTACGCACCAGCGTTGACCCCGACACCCTCGATGCGGCCGGCGTCGTCGCCGGCTACAAGAACCTGGCCAATATCGAACGCGACTTTCGCATCATCAAAGCCGACGACCTGGATCTGCGACCCATCTATCACCGTCTCGATCAGCGCGTGCGCGCGCGTGCTGATCTGCCTGCTGGCCTGCTACCTCGTCTGGCACCTACGCAGGCCTGGGCGCCGCTGACCTTCACCGACGAAACACCACCGGCGCGCGACAACCCGGTCGCGCCCGCGCAACGCTCCGCCGCCGCCAACGCGAAAGCCTCGACAAAACACGACGCCGACGGCAACCCGCTACGCAGCTTCCGCGGCCTGCTCGACCATCTCGGCACCCTCACCCGCGACCGCATCCGCTACCACGACACCGACATCGAAATCGACAAACTCACCGAACCCACCCCCGACCAACGCCGCGCCTTCGACCTCATCGACACCACCATTCCCCTCACCATCGCCGCGTAGCCAGAACAAACACCCACCCGAACCGGCAAAACCCCAGGTAAACCCAAGAAATCACCTAACCCAACAGTCGCAACTTCGGACTAGATGGCGCGCTTGAGGTCGTCGACCTTGTTCAGCTGCTCCCACGGCAGTTCGACGTCGGTGCGGCCGAAATGGCCGTAGGCGGCGGTCTGGGCGTAGATCGGCCGCAGCAGGTTAAGGTCGCGGATGATCGCACCGGGCCGCAGGTCGAACACCTCACCGATGGCCTTCTCGATCTTGATTGGGTCCTCCGTCTCGGTCCCGAAGGTCTCGACGAACAGGCCGACCGGCGCGGCTTTGCCGATGGCGTAAGCCACCTGCACCTCGACCCGTTCCGCCAGCCCCGCGGCGACCACGTTCTTGGCCACCCAGCGCATCGCGTAGGCCGCCGAGCGGTCCACCTTGGACGGATCCTTGCCGGAGAAGGCGCCGCCGCCGTGACGGGCCCAGCCGCCATAGGTGTCGACGATGATCTTGCGGCCGGTGAGCCCCGCGTCACCCATCGGCCCGCCCAGGACGAACTTCCCGGTCGGGTTCACCAGCACCCGCACCGACGAGGCATCCAGGGTCTCGTGGGCCAGATCGTCGAGCACCGTGTTGAGAACCTTTTCCCGGATGTCGGGGTCCAGCGTTTTGTCCAGGTCGATATCGGCCGCGTGCTGGGTGGAGACGACCACGGTGTCCAGCCGCACCGGGATGTTGTCCTCGTAGGCGATGGTGACTTGTGTCTTACCGTCGGGACGCAGGTAGGGCAGCACCCCGTTCTTGCGGACCTCGGTCAGCCGCCGCGACAGTCGGTGGGCCAGCGCGATGGGCAGCGGCATCAGCTCCGGGGTGTCGTTGATCGCGTAGCCGAACATCAGGCCCTGGTCACCGGCGCCCTGAGAGTCCAGCGGATCGGCCGCGCCCTCGACGCGCGCCTCGTGGGCGGTGTCGACGCCCTGGGCGATGTCGGGCGACTGCGCCCCGATGCCGATGTTCACCCCGCACGAGGCGCCGTCGAAACCCTTCTCCGAGGAGTCGTAGCCGATCTCCAGGATGCGCTTGCGCACGGTGTTGGTGATGTCGGCGAACGCCGCCTTTGCCGACGTCGTCACCTCACCCACCACGTGCACCTGCCCGGTGGTCACCAGTGTCTCGACCGCGACACGTGAGCGGGGATCCTCCGCCAGCAGCGCGTCAAGGACCGAGTCGCTGATCGCGTCACAGATCTTGTCGGGATGTCCCTCTGTCACCGACTCACTGGTGAACAGCCGACCCTTTTCGCTCACTACACTTCATCCTTCCAATAATTAGTTAACCGAATTATAG
Organism: Mycobacterium lacus; assembly: GCF_010731535.1. Classification (NCBI taxonomy): domain Bacteria; kingdom Bacillati; phylum Actinomycetota; class Actinomycetes; order Mycobacteriales; family Mycobacteriaceae; genus Mycobacterium; species Mycobacterium lacus. The sequence continues at coordinate 1,302,938 of NZ_AP022581.1, read as the reverse complement.
CCTCGGGCAACAATCTCGGCACGTCCACTCAGGCCAGCGATCGCCCAGCACCTGCCCAGGAGCCGTACAGACCCGGGACCGCTGATCCGCTACCCGCTCCCCCCATCGAGGAACGCGACGATTGCATCAACGATACGGCTCGCCATCAGCGTCTTCGAGCCATGCTGCAACGCCGACTCGGTGCCGTCGGACGCCAGCAGCCAGCCATCGTTGCTGTCCACCTCGAAGGCCCTCCCATCGCCCACGGCGTTGACGACCAACAGGTCGCAGCCCTTGCTGCGCAGCTTCGCCCGGGCGTGGAACAGCACATCGCCGTTGGCGTCGCCCGTCTCGGCGGCAAACCCCACAATGGCCCGCATGTTGGGCAGCTGCCCGTGGGCACGCGCTTGGACCGCCCGGGCCAGCACGTCGTCGTTGCGGACGAGCTCGATCGTCGGTTCCGCTGAGTCTTGGGAGCCCTTCTTGATCTTCGCGACGGCGACCTGGGCGGGCCGAAAGTCGGCGACGGCCGCCGCCATTACCAGCACGTGGGCCTCGGGGGCGTGCTTGGACACCGCTTCGGCGAGCTGCTGTGCCGAGCTGACACGCACCACGTGGACGCCGGCGGGGTCGATGAGCCCGGCGGTGTGTCCAGCGATCAGCGTGACGTCCGCGCCGCGCTGGGCCGCGACTCGGGCGACCGCGTAGCCCTGCTTGCCGGAGCTGCGGTTGCCGATGAAGCGCACCGGATCGATCGGTTCGCGGGTGCCCCCGGCGGTCACCAGCAGCTTGCGGCCGGCAAGGTCGTAGGGCAGCGCGTCGTGCCGCTCCAGGAGCAGGTGGGCAAGCGTGGTGATCTCCTCGGCCTCGGGCAATCTGCCGGCCCCGCTGTCGGTGCCGGTGAGCCGCCCTGACGCGGGCTCGAGGACCACCGCCCCGCGGCGGCGCAGCGTGGCCACATTGTCGACGGTGGCCGGATGCAACCACATCTCGGTGTGCATCGCGGGGGCAAACATCACCGGACATCGGACCGTGAGCAGGGTTGCGGTCAGCAGATCGTCGGCCCGGCCGGCCACGGCCCGGGCCAGCAGGTCGGCAGTGGCCGGCGCCACCACGACCAGGTCGGCCTGTTGGCCCAGGTGAACATGGGGCACTTCGGGAACGTCGTCAAAGACGCCGGTGCGCACCGGCTGGCCGGAGAGCGCCTCAAAGGTGGCGGCCCCGACGAAGCGCAACGCGGATTCGGTAGGGATCACCCGGACCTGGTGGCCTGCCTCGGCGAGCTGACGGACGACCGTGCACGCCTTGTACGCGGCGATGCCTCCGGAGACGCCGACTATGACCTGTTTGGGGATCCGCTTGCCGTCCACAGCGCGCCCGGCCCTGCCGTTACTCGCCCTCGGTGTGTTCGAGCAGATCGGCGTGGATCTCGCGCAGCGCGATGGACAGCGGCTTTTCCTGCAGCCCGGGCTCGACCAGCGGGCCCACGTATTCGAGGATGCCCTCGCCTAGCTGGTTGTAGTAGTCGTTGATCTGGCGGGCCCGCTTGGCCGCGTAGATGACCAGGGCGTACTTGCTCGAGACGCGGTCCAGCAACTCGTCGATGGGCGGGTTGGTGATGCCCAGTGGGGTGTCGTAGGCGCCTGCTCCACCTGTTGCAGGATCGAATTGATCGACGACGGGGACGGCGGTCAGCGACGCGTCGGGCTGCGGGATGCTCACTTAAGACAATCTCCTGGCGGCGTAGAGCGGTTGAAAGCGACTGAGAACTTGAGGAGTCACAGCGCCGGTCACGAGGGGCCGGGCGCCGTTCCCACCAGCAACGATACCAATTCGGCGCACGCAGACTCCAATCGGCGATTCACCACGACCTCGTCGAAGTCGTCCTGAGCGGCCAGTTCGACGCGCGCGGTGTCGAGGCGGCGGCGAATAACCTCGGGCGTCTCCGTCCCGCGGCCGATCAGCCTGGCCTTGAGGTCCTCCCAGCTCGGGGGGGCCAGAAACACGGTGATGGCTTCGGGCATTGCCTTCTTGACCGCCCTGGCTCCGGCCAGATCCACCTCGATCAGCACCGGAATACCGGCCGCGACGGCGTCCCGCACCGGCTGCGCCAGGGTACCCGATCGGTGCAGCCCGCCGTGGATCTCGGCCCACTCCAGCAGGGCACCCTGGTCGATCAGTTCCTGGAAACGAGCGGCGCTGACGAAGTGGTAGTCGACGCCGTCGACCTCGTCCGGCCGCGGCGCCCGCGTCGTGGCCGAGACGCTGAAGTGCAGGTTAGGGATCCGGTCCCGCAGGCACCGCACCACGGTCGACTTGCCGACCGCCGAGGGACCGGACAGCACCACCACACGTCCGGCAGCCGCTGGCCGACGGCGTGCCGCATGGTGGTGGTCCGGCCCCCCGCCGGCGCTCACAGGCCCTTCGGCCTGCATTGTCGGCTCGCGGGTCGGCGAGTTAGGCGGAGCCGAATTTTTCCAGCAGGGCCTTGCGCTGACGGTCGCCGAGGCCACGCAGCCGGCGGGTCGGCGCGATTTCCAGCTCGGTCATGATTTCCTGCGCCTTGACCTTGCCCACCTTCGGCAACGCCTCAAGCAGCGCAGACACCTTCATCTTGCCCAAGACGTCGTCGCTCTCGGCGTCCTTGAGCACCTGGGTGAGGTTGGTGCCGCCGCGCTTGAGCCGATCTTTGAGCTCTGCTCTCGCTCGACGTGCGGCAGCAGCCTTCTCCAACGCGGCCGCGCGCTGCTCGTCGGTCAACTGGGGAAGGGCCACGATTCCTCCGTCTCTCATCGATGGCGATCGATCGTTTCGTGTCTTGGCCGGGTACTCCAGCCAGCGCAGACGACCGTACTCACGCTTCCTGACGAAATCTAACCCAGCCCCCTGGTTTCTGCGATAAATGCCCAGCGTGGACCCCGCATGCGGCTCGGCCAACGGGCCGCCGAGTGGTACCGACGGCGGCTGGATATGGCGCCGTGTGGACGACGAAAAGTTTAGCTCGTGGACACGGATTACCCTGTCTAACAGGGGTTTTCGGCTCGCGGCTGGAGCTCGGCTCGGAGGTGCCGGGCCGCTGCCGGTGGCGGCGGCGGGCATCCGCGTATCGTCGTGACGCGGACCACGCATTTTTCATCGCGTGTCGCGCGTGTCGCGCTATTCGGCAGCGCCGTGCCGGTTGCGGCCGATGACGCAGGTGGAGATGCAATGCGGTCCCTTTGCCGTCGTGTCTTTGATGAGCACCGAGGCCGCCCGTGAGTTGACGCTGCAGCCCGCCAGCGTCGCGGTGGCAGTCGTCAGGGTCGCAATGACGGGTGGTAGCTATTCCCGAACTGTGTGCTGATCGAATTCCGTCTACCCCGCGGCCAGGTAGGCGACGGCGTCAAGCATCCGTTGGCCCGCCGCCCGTAGCTCCGATACGGCGGGGCCTGCCCGCAACACCTCGCGCGACGCCGCTGGCAACAGCTGGCCCGGCGCAGCCCCGCCCAGGCCACCAAGCGCCTCAGGGCGCCCACCCTGCGCCCCGACCCCGGGCACCAACACTGGTCCGTTCAAGGCGCCGAGATCGGGCGGCTGAAAGGCCGTCGCACCCACCACCACGCCGACGGATCCGGGCTCTCCCGGACCAGTGGTCTGGCCGGCAGTCCGGTTGATCACCGCGGCCTGGTCGACGATCTGCTGGGCGACGCTGCGGTCGTCGAAGCGGGCCTGCTGCACGGTCGCACCCTCCGGGTTGGAGGTTGCCGCCAACACGAACACCCCCCGGTCATGTGCCACCGCGGTCTCGATCAGCGGCCGCAGCGACCCGAACCCCAGATAGGGCGAGGCGGTCACCGCGTCGGCGGCCAGCGGTGAATCACCCGCCCAGGCGGCGGCGTACGCCGCCATCGTCGAGCCGATGTCCCCGCGCTTGGCATCGGCCAGCACCAGCACGCCGGCGGCGCGCAGCGCGGCCATGGTGCGTTCCAGCACCGCATACCCGGCGGCGCCGTAGGACTCGAAGAAGGCCACCTGAGGCTTGACGACGGCGAAACCGGCATACGCCTCGATGCAGATGTCGCAGAAGGCGGCCAGCCCGTCCGGCGTGACCGGCAGGTCCCAGGCCCGCAGCAGCTCGGGGTGCGGGTCGATGCCCAGACACAGCGGCCCGCGGCGGGCTTTCGCATCGGCCAGCCGAACGCCGAACCCGGTCACGGCTCCCCTCGATCGGCCGGGCCCCGCGCACCGATGGCGCTGTGCAACTCCTGCAGCGACCGCACCCCGATGTCGCCGCGGATTCCCGCCTCGATGCCCTGGACCGCCGCCGACGCTCCCTGGACCGTCGTCACGCAGGGGATGTTGACGGCCACCGCGGCCGAGCGGATCTCGTAGCCGTCTATGCGTGGGCCGGAGTTGCCGTATGGCGTATTGATCACCATGTCGACCTCACCGGCCCGAATCGCGTCGACCGCGGAAGCCGCGGGGCGACCCGGCTGCGGGGGCTCGAAGTGCTTGCGAACCTCGTCACAGGGAATTCCATTGCGGCGCAACATCTCCGCGGTGCCCTCCGTGGCCAGAACCTTGAACCCGAGGTCGGCCAGCCGCTTGACGGGAAACACCAATGATCGCTTGTCGCGGTTGGCGACCGACACGAACACAGTGCCCCGGGCCGGCAGCGAGCCATAAGCGGCGGTCTGGCTCTTGGCGAACGCACTGCCGAAATCACGGTCGATGCCCATGACCTCGCCGGTCGATTTCATCTCCGGGCCAAGCAGGGAATCGATGGCCGCCCCGTCGGCGCCGCGGAAGCGGTGAAACGGCAACACCGCCTCCTTGACCGCGATCGGGGCGTGAGGCGCCGCACTGGCGCCGTCCCCGGACGCTGCCAGCATTCCCTCTTCCCGCAGCTGAGAAATCTTGGTGCCCAACATGATCCGGGCGCATGCCTTGGCAAGCGGGATCGCGGTGGCCTTCGAGACGAAGGGCACCGTGCGGCTGGCCCGCGGGTTGGCCTCCAAGACGTAGAGCACGTCGTCCTTCAGCGCGTATTGCACGTTGAGCAGGCCCACCACGCCGATGCCATGGGCGATCGCCTCCGTCGCCCGGCGGACCTTCTCGATGTCACTGCGGCCCAGCGTCACCGGCGGCAGCGCGCAGGCCGAGTCGCCGGAATGGATGCCGGCCTCCTCGATGTGCTCCATGATGCCGCCGATGTAGATCTCGGCGCCGTCGCACAACGCGTCGACGTCGATCTCCACCGCGTCCTCGAGAAAACGGTCGACGAGCACGGGGTGTTCGGGGGATAGCTCGGTGGCGCGGGTGATGTAGCCCTTCAGCGTCTCCTCGTCGTAGACGATCTCCATGCCACGACCGCCGAGCACATATGACGGCCGCACCAGCACCGGATAGCCGATGTCCGCGGCGATGCGGCGCGCCTGCTCGAACGTCGTTGCCGTGCCGTACTTCGGCGCCGGCAGTCCGGCGGCGCTCAGCACGTCGCCGAAGGCGCCGCGGTCCTCGGCCAGGTCGATGGCCTCGGGCGAGGTGCCCACGATCGGGACGCCGGCATCGGCAAGGCGCTGCGCCAGTCCGAGCGGGGTCTGGCCGCCGAGTTGCACGATGACTCCCGCGACGCCCGGTCCCGTGCCCGCTGATTGCGCTTCGGCGCGGAACACCTCGAGGACATCCTCGAACGTCAGCGGCTCGAAGTACAGCCGGTCGGCGGTGTCGTAGTCGGTGGACACCGTCTCCGGGTTGCAGTTGACCATGACGGTCTCGAAACCGGCCTGGCTCAACGTGGTTGCCGCGTGCACGCAGCTGTAGTCGAATTCGATGCCCTGCCCGATCCGGTTGGGGCCGGACCCCAGGATCAGCACTTTGGGCTTCTCGGTCTGCGGAGCCACCTCGGTCTCGGCCGCGGGGTCGAGTTCGTAGCTGCTGTAGTGATAGGGCGTCTTGGCCTCGAACTCGGCCGCACAGGTGTCCACCGTCTTGTACACCGGGTGAATGCCGAGTCGTTCCCGCAGCGATCGCACACCGTCTTCGCCGGCCAATTCCGGTCTTAAAGCCGCGATCTGGCGGTCCGACAGTCCGCTGTGCTTGCCGCGCCGAAGCAGGTCGGCGTCCAGTACCGGGGCGGCGACCAGCTCGGCACGCAGCCTGACCAGCTCGTCGATCTGTGCGACGAACCACGGGTCAATGCCGGTCACCTCGGCGACCCGTTCCACCGACGCGCTCAGCCGCAGCGCCAGCTCGATGTCGTAGAGCCGGCCTTCGCTCGGGGTCTGCAGCCGCCCGAGGACCTCCTGGACCCCGCCCTCGGGGTCAGGGGCCGTCCAGAACCCGGCACGAGTGGTCTCCAGGGACCGCATCACCTTGCCGAGCGCCTCGACGAAGTTGCGGCCCAACGACATTGCCTCGCCGACGGATTTCATCGTGGTGGTCAGCGTGGGATCGGCGCCGGGGAATTTCTCGAACGCGAAACGCGGCGCCTTGACCACGACGTAGTCGAGCGTGGGCTCGAAGCAGGCCGGCGTTTGCATGGTGATGTCGTTGACGATCTCGTCCAGGGTGTAGCCGATGGCCAGCTTGGCGGCGATCTTGGCGATCGGAAAGCCGGTGGCCTTGGATGCCAGCGCACTTGACCGCGACACCCGCGGGTTCATCTCGACGACAATGAGCCGCCCGGTTTTCGGATGTACCGCGAACTGGATGTTGCAGCCGCCGGTGTCCACCCCAACCTCACGCAGGATCGCCATGGCGAGGTCGCGCATCCGCTGGTATTCCCGGTCGGTCAGCGTCATGGCCGGCGCAACGGTGACCGAGTCGCCGGTGTGTACGCCCATCGGGTCGATGTTCTCGATCGAGCACACCACCACCACGTTGTCGTGGCGGTCACGCATCAGCTCGAGTTCGAATTCCTTCCAGCCGAAGATCGATTCCTCGATCAGCACGTTGGCGCTGGGGCTGGCGGCCAGCCCGGCGCCGGCCATCCGGTCGACCTCCGCGGCCGAGCGCGCCATGCCCGAGCCCAGTCCGCCCATGGTGAAGCTGGGCCTCACCACCACCGGAAGGCCCAGTTCGGCGACCGTTTCGCGCACCTCGTCCATGGTGAAACACACTCGGCTGCGGGCGGATTCACCGCCGACCTTGGCGACGATGTCCTTGAACCGCTGCCTGTCCTCGCCGCGCTGGATGGCGTCGAAATCCGCGCCGATCAGCTCGACGCCGTACTTTCCCAGGGTCCCGTTCTGGTACAGCGCGACCGCGGTATTCAGCGCCGTCTGCCCACCCAGTGTGCCCAGCAAAGCGTCGATCCTGTTGCCGCGCTCGGCCTGCTGGGCGATCACCCGCTCCACGAACGCCGGCGTGATGGGCTCGACATAGGTGTGGTCGGCGAATTCCGGGTCGGTCATGATCGTGGCCGGGTTGGAGTTGACCAGGCTGACCTGAAGTCCCTCCGCGCGTAGCACCCGGCATGCCTGGGTGCCGGAGTAGTCGAACTCGCAGGCCTGCCCGATGACGATCGGCCCCGAGCCGATCACCAGCACGTGGTTGAGGTCGGTGCGACGGGGCACTAGCGACCCCGCGCCATCAGGTCGACGAACTGGTCGAACAGGTACTCCGCGTCGTGGGGGCCCGCCGCGGCCTCCGGGTGGTATTGCACCGAAAATGCCCGCCCGTCAGCGAGTTTGACGCCTTCGACGACCCCGTCGTTGGCGCAGGTGTGGCTGACGACGGCCGGGCCGAACGGCGTGTCGAAGCGCTGGCCGGCCTCCCCGTCCAGGGCGAAGCCATGGTTCTGTGCGGTCACCGCGACCCGCCCGGTCGCGTGGTCGATGACCGGGACGTTAATTCCGCGGTGACCGAACACCATCTTGTAGGTCGACAGGCCCAGCGCCCGGCCCAGGATCTGATTGCCGAAACAGATGCCGAACAATGGAATTCCGGCGCTCAGCACCTCCCGGGTGAGCGCGACGACGTGGTCGGCGGTGGCCGGGTCGCCGGGGCCGTTGGACAAGAACACGCCGTGTGGCTTGATGTCGGCGATCTGCTCGAAGGTCGCCGACGCCGGCAGGACGTGGCTGCGGATGCCGCGGCGGGCGAAGTTGCGCGGTGTGTTGGTCTTGATCCCGAGATCCAGGGCCGCCACCGTAAATCGTTGTGGCCCCTCGGGTTCGACGACATATGCCTGCGCAGTGCTGACCTCGCCGGCCAAATCGGCGCCCAGCATCGACTGCTGGGACCGCACCCGCTCGAGCAACGTTGCTGGGTCGGCCAGCGCCGCCCCGGAGAACACGCCCGCCTTCATCGAGCCGCGGCTGCGCAGGTGGCGCACCACGGCCCGGGTGTCGATGCCGGCGATCCCCACGATGTGCTGACGGATGAGTTCACCCTCCAGCGTTCCGGTGGCACGCCAGCTGGAGGCCCGCGGCGACGGATCACGCACCGCGTAGCCGGCGACCCAGATCCGCTCACCCCGGCTCTCGGCGTCCTCGCCGTTCCAGCCGGTGTTGCCGATCTGCGGCGCCGTGGCCACCACGATCTGGCGGTGATAACTGGGATCGGTCAGCGTCTCCTGGTAGCCGGACATGCCCGTGGAAAACACGGCTTCGCCGAGCGTCTGGCCGATCGCGCCGAACGGCGTCCCGGTGAAGACGCGGCCGTCCTCAAGCACCAGTAGCGCCTTGCTCACGCAGCCTCCTGAAGCCAACCGTCGTATTCGTCGCGGTCGTTCGCCCGAAACCCGGTGTCGATCTCCACGCCGGACGGCAGCCGCCATCGGATCGCGAGTAGCCCGCTGCGGGCCACCACCTTGCCGGCGATGCCGCGTTCCATGCGGATGGCGGAGATCGACTCCTCGGGAATCCAAATCGGCTGAGCCCGCACGCGTTCCACCATGATTCCCTCGGGATAGCGGATGAGCACCGCCCTGCTACGGTACCCAAGGTCGCCCGCGGTGACCCGATCGTTCCATTCCGGCGACAGCGTGCAACCACAGTAGAGTCCGCGGGTGGTGGCACTGGCCGAGCCGAGGGTGTCGGGCACGTCGGGCAACGCGCCGATCAGCTCCTCCTGCCGCTGCGCCCGACGCCGCCCACCGCGCATCATCAGCCGGATCAGCACCGCGATCACCGCCACCAGCGCCGCCGCGTAGATCAGCGATCCCACCAGCGTGCCGGAGTTCATGCCGGGCACTTCCCATCCCGTGCGGTGACCTTCCCGCGCAGCAGGGTCGCGGTCACGGTGGCGGGCAGGGTCATCGACTCGTACGGGGTGTTGGCCGACCGGCTCGCCAATTCGGTCCCGGCGACCGTCCAGGTGGCGTCGGGGTCCACCACCGCCAGGTTGGCCGGCTCCCCCACGTCCAGCGGCCGGCCATGATCGGGCAATCCCACGATGCGCGCCGGGTTTTCGCTCATCACCCGGGCGACATCGCGCCAGGTCAACAGGCCCGGCACCACCATCGTCTGCACCACCACCGACAACGCGGTCTGCAACCCCAGCATGCCGGGGCGCGCCGCACAGAATTCGACGCATTTTTCGTGTTCGGCGTGCGGGGCGTGATCGGTGGCCACACAGTCGATGATCCCTTCGGCCAGCGCTTGCCGCAGCGCAATCGCGTCGGCGGCCTCGCGTAGCGGCGGGTTGACCCGGTTCACCCCGTCATAGCCGACCAGCCGGCTGTCGTCGAGCAGCAGGTGGTGCGGGGTGACCTCGGCGGTAATCGAAATACCTTGCCCCTTAGCCCATTTCAGGATCTCGACGGTGCCCGCGGCCGACGCGTGGCAGATATGCACCCGGGCGCCGGCATCGCGGGCGAGCAGCGCGTCACGGGCGACGATCGATTCCTCGGCGGCCCTTGGCCATCCCGCGAGCCCCAGCCTGGCGGCCGTGGGCCCCTCGTGCGCGACGGCCCCGACGGTCAGCCTGGGCTCCTCGGCGTGCTGGGCGATCAGCACCCCCAGTCCGGTGGCGTATTCCAGGGCGCGGCGCATCACCAACGGGTCGTGCACGCAGACGCCGTCGTCGGAGAACATGCGCACCTGGGCGGCGCCGGCGTTCATCATGCCCATCTCGGTGAGCTCGGTTCCGGCCAGTCCGACGGTGACCGCGCCGACCGGGTGCACGTCGACCAGGCCGACCTGCTGGCCGCGGTGCCAGACGTGGTCGGTGACCACCGGGCTGTCGGCCACCGGGTTGGTGTTGGGCATCGCGAACACCGCAGTGTAGCCGCCCAAAGCCGCTGCCGCCGAACCTGTTTCGATGTCCTCGGCGTATTCGCGGCCGGGTTCGCGCAGGTGGGCGTGCAGGTCGACGAACCCCGGCAGCAGCACGTGTCCGGTGGCGTCGATCACGTCGGCAGTGTCGGGGATGGCGAGCGCGGGGCCAATGTTGGCGATCTGGCCCTCATAGCCGGGACTGTCGACGAGCACGTCGACCCGCTCCCCCTCGCCGTACAACCGCACACCGCGGATCAACACCGTCATGCCGCAACCTCTTCAGCGCCGATGAGCACATGGAACAACACCGCCATGCGCACATGGACGCCGTTGGAAACCTGTTGTAGCACAGCAGATTGCGACGAGTCGGCGACCGAGGATGCGATCTCCATGCCGCGCACCATCGGACCTGGGTGCAGCACCACGGCATGGCCGGGAAGCATCGCCTGACGCCGATCGGAAAGCCCGTAACGAACTGAGTACTCGCGCACCGACGGGAAGAACCCACCGTTCATCCGCTCGGCCTGCACCCGCAGCATCAGCACAGCGTCGGCGGCGGGCAATTCGGCGTCGAGGTCGTAGGAGACGGTGGCCGGCCAGCGGGCCACCCCGACCGGCAGCAGTGTCGGCGGCGCCACCAGCACCACCTCGGCACCCAGGGTGTCCAGCAGCATGACGTTGGAGCGCGCGACGCGGCTGTGCAGGATGTCGCCGACGATGACGATGCGCCGGCCTTCGATGCCGCCGAGCCGTTGCCGGATGGTCAGCGCGTCCAGCAGCGCCTGGGTCGGGTGCTCATGGGTGCCGTCACCGGCGTTGATCACCGACGGGCCGTGGTCTTTCACACACGTCCATTCGGCGAGCAGGTGCGCGGCCCCGGACGCGGGATGCCGGATGATCAGCGCGTCAGCGCCCGCCGCGCGCAGCGTCAGCGCGGTATCGCGCAGCGACTCTCCTTTGCCGACCGACGATCCGGCGGCGCTGACGTTGACGACGTCGGCGCTCATCCACTTGCCGGCCACCTCGAACGACACCCGGGTGCGGGTGGAGTTCTCGTAGAACATCGTGACGACGGTGCGACCGCGCAGCGTCGGCAGTTTCTTGATCTCGCGACCCACCAACGCCTGCGCGAAGCGGTCGGCGTCGTCGAGGATGGCGGTTGCGTCGTCGCGGCTCAAATCGCCGGCAGCCAGCAGATGCCGCGTCATCGGGAGATCACCACGCCGTCGCGGCCGTCGTGCTCGCGCAGCCGCACCTGCACGCTCTCGCTGCGCGAGGTCGGCACGTTCTTGCCTACATAGTCGGCGCGCAATGGCAGTTCCCGGTGGCCGCGGTCGACCAGGACCGCCAATTGCACGGCCCGCGGCCGGCCCACGTCGCGCAGCGCGTCCAGGGCCGAGCGCACCGACCGCCCGGAGTACAGCACGTCGTCGACGAGGATCACCAGCGCGTCGTCGATCCCGCCGACCGGGATCGAGGTCGTCTCCAGGGGCCGCGGCGGCTTGATCATCAGATCGTCGCGGTACAGGGTGATGTCCAGCGCGCCATGGCCGACCTGGATGCCGCTGTATTCGCCGATATTGGTTGCCAGGCGATTCGCCAGGGTCACGCCGCGCGTCGGAATGCCCAGCAGCACGACCCGCGGCGCATCCGGCCCGTCCAGCGCGGTCTTCTCGATGATCTGGTGCGCAATGCGAGAAATGGTGCGGCTGACGTCGGCCGCGGACATCAACTCCCTGCCGGTGGCAGCACCCATGCGAGACATGCTTTGTTGACGGACCTCCTTCTCCGCCTCTCGGGACGGGTCGTTAAAGGATGTCGGTTGCCCGGCAGCGTAGCACTTGCTCGCCGCCGGGCTGGCAGTGCGGTCGCCGTGTCGGAAAGACGTGCTATAGTCGAACACATGTTCGATATAGGTGGGCTTGCGGCCGTCGATTCCCACGACGACGAGGCGGCCCTGGTTGCGCGGATCGCCGAGCTGGAGCGGGTGAAATCGGCCGCCGCCGCAGGTCAGGCGCGCGCCGCTGTGGCGCTGGATGCGCGGCGTCGCTCCAATGAGGCCAACGCCGGAGTGCCTGCGGCCCAGCGCGGCCGTGGGCTGGCCAGTGAGATCGCACTGGCGCGGCAAGATTCCCCGGCTCGAGGCGGCAGGCATCTCGGATTCGCGAAGGCGCTGGTATACGAGATGCCGCACACGCTTGCCGCGCTCGAAGTTGGGCGGTTGTCGGAATGGCGGGCGACGCTGATCGTCCGGGAGTCGGCTTGCTTGGACGTCGACGATCGCCGCGCGCTGGACGCCGAGCTATGCGCCGACGGGTCGAAGCTGGCCGGGATGGGTGACGCGCGGATCGCCGCGGCGGCCCGGGCAATCGCCTACCGGCTCAACGCCCAGGCCGTGGTCGACCGGGCCGCGAAGGCCGAATCCGAACGCACGGTCACAATTCGGCCGGCCCCCGACACGATGACCTGGGTGACGGCGCTACTTCCGATGGCCCAAGGTGTGTCGGTGTACGCGGCCCTCAAGCGGGCCGCCGACGCCACGTTCGATGGCCGCACACGTGGCCAGGTGATGGCCGACACGTTGATCGAACGCGTTACCGGCCGGCCAGCCGATGTCGCTCAACCGGTGGCGGTCAACCTGGTCCTCTCCGACGAAACGCTGCTGGGTGGCAGCGACGCGACCGCTGTGGTCGACGGGTATGGCCCGATCCCGGCCGCCGTGGCCCGCAACCTGGTGAGCGACGCGGTCGCCGATGCCCGGTCGCGGGCCACGCTGCGCCGGCTCTACCGTCATCCGCGCTCGGGCGCCTTGGTGGCTATGGAGTCGCGGACGCGCCGCTTCCCGAAGGGCCTGGCGGCATTCATCGGGTTGCGTGATCAGGGCTGTCGCACCCCCTACTGCGACGCCCCAATCCGCCACCGTGACCACGCCAAGCCGCATCATCGCGGCGGTCCGACGACCGCGGCAAACGGGCTTGGATCGTGCGAGCGATGCAACTACGTCAAGGAGTCACCCGGCTGGCGCGTCAGCACCGCCACAGACGAAAGCGGACGGCACACAGCCGAATTCACGACACCCACCGGTATGTGCTACCACTCCACGGCGCCGCCATTACCCGGGCCGTTCGAGATATACGTCAGTGATGTCGAGACCAGGATCGGCGTCGCGCTCGCCGAACTTCACGCGGCCTAAGCTGGCGAGCATGACAGGCATCGATTTCGGTGCGCCGGAAACTCGACGGCACGGAGGTCGAGATGGCGTTCTGGTACGTCCGCGCGCAACGGCGTTAGTCGGCGGGGTCACGGCCCTGGCGACCCTCGTGCGCCCAGGCGAGGAGATCCGGCGGGGCCAGCCGGTTGATGCGATCGTAGTAGCGCCGGTAGACGGCGTCGGTGAAACATTCGCGCCATTCTCCGTGGCCACCGCCCCGGAAGAAGCGCTCATCGCTGCGCCAGATGCCTTCGGTGGAATTGGGGGCGAATTCGGTTGCGCGAGCCCGCATTGCGCCCAGCGTGGCGTGCTGCGCCAGCTCCGCGGCGCGATCGTGACCGATGGCAAAGCCGAGCGCCGCGGCCAGGCGGACCAGCTCGCCCGTGAGGTCGCGCTGGTAGTCGCCGAAGTGGAACATGGCCACGTTGGGCAGGTGGCGTCGGTCCCAGAACGTGCCGAAGTGGTGGAGGATGTTGGCGAGCGAGCCCATCGGCCTGGCGGGTGGCAGGAATCCCTGAGGCGGCATCGCCGGCCCCTCCATCCAGTCCCGGAACGCGCCGGCCAGGCTGCGGCGGGGGGGAACCTCGGCAAAGGCGGCGTGCAGGCTCCGCATCCGGTCCAGGTTCATGTTGTCCCATTGGTGCAGCTCCGACATCGCGGCATCGCGCGGATCACGTCCCACGCCTATGTAGGTGACGCGATCGTCGAGCAGCAGGCCGTCCAGTGGCGTGTGGGTCTTGATGAACCGGCGGTGATCCTGCGCGTTAAGCGTGGCGACGACCTCCTCGATCGGCCGCATGTTCGCGTCGAGCCACGGCGACACCGTCGACAGTGGCCCCGGCAAGTCCGGCCCGTCGAAGACGAGCAGAGACACCAGGCGCTGGGTCCAGGTCACGCCGCACTTCGACGGCGCGGAGATGACGATGTCGCCCTCCCTCAACTGACACGCGTCCCAACGCAGGCTGTCGCTCATCCACGAGCGGTACACCACGCGGTGGCTCACCCCGGCACCCCTTCGCTGGCGGGTTCGTGACCCCGGCGGCCCTCGTGAGCCCAGGCGAGAAGGTCCGGCCCGGCCAGTTCGGCCGCGCGGCCGGGGTATCGCCGGTGCTCGGCCTCGGTGAAGATCTGGCGCCACTCCCCGCGACCACCGGCTCGGAAGAAGGGATCGTTTTTGGTCCGCTCCTTCCCAGGCCGGACGCCGTGGGGGGCTTCGGGGGCGAGTTCCGCGGCGCGAGCCCGCATGGCGTCTAGCGTGGCGTGCCGGGCCAGCGCCTCGGCACGATCGCGACCCAGGTCGACACTGAGGGCCGCGGCGAGACGGACGAGTTCGCCCACCAGGTCCACCCGGTAGTCGGCGTAGTGGAACATCGCGACGTTGGGCAGGTGGCGGCGGGACCAGACCGAGCCGTAGTGATGCAGGATCGTCGCCAACGACGCGATTCCCTGGGTGGGCCTGATCGGCCCCTCCATCCATTTGCGGAGCACGTCGAGCGGGCTGTATTCGCCGACGAAGTCGAGACCCGGCGGGGCGAATCGCTCGCCGCGCGGCCCCGCGGCCTCGTGCAGGGCCCGCATCCGGTCCCGGTCCAAGAGCATCGAAACCGCGGCATCGCGCGGATCGCGGCCCACCCCGATGTAGGTGACGCGATCGTCGAGCACCAGGCCGTCGAGCGGCGTGTGGGTCTTGATGAATCGGCGGTGTTGCTGGGCGTCGAGGGCGGCGACGACTTCCTCGATGGGCGCGGCGGTCAGATCGAGCCACGGCGAGATCAGCTGCATCGGCCCCGGCAGGTGAGGGCCATCGAAGACGAGCAGGGACACCAGCCGCTGTGTCCAGGTGGTGCCGCATTTCGGCGGCGCGGAGATGACGATGTCACCCTCGCGCAAGGCCAGCGCGTCCCACCGCAGGTTGTCGCTCATCCACGAGCGGTACTCGACCCGGCCAGCGGCTGAGGAGTTCATGGCCGTCGGATGATGTCGAACAGCATCCCCTCGACGGTGACGCCCGGCGCGAACGCGAACGCCACACCCGTCGAGATGGCCTTCGTCGACTCTGCCTGCCGCACCATCATTTCCAGCACAAAGATCAGCGATACGCTGAGCATGTTGCCGAAGCCCGCCAGCACGTCCCAGCTGCGCGCCGCCCGTTCCGGGGGGATCGCCAGCGACCGCAGCGATTCCTCGATGATTCTGGGGCCGCCCGGATGGATCGCCCACAGGTCGATGTCAGACTTTTGTAATCCGTTGTCATGCAGCATCTCTGTCACGACCGGATCGACACCGGCGTAGATATATTCGGGAAGGTTCTCGGACAGCTCGCAGGTGATGCCGTTGTGGTTGACGCCCAGCACGATGCCGTCCTCGGCGTCGTCGAGCAGCCGGCTGAAACTACTGCGGATCACCACCTTGCCCGGCTCGAGTTTCTCGTGAACCCGGCCGGCGCCGATCACCATCGCCGCGCACCCGTCGCCGAACAGGCTGTGCGTGACGACATCGTTGACGTCGTCGGCGAAAACCGCGTTCACCGAACATAACTCGATGCCCACCACCATCGCCTTCATGCCCGGGTAGGCACGAACATAGCTCGTGGCCAGGCGGATGGCGTTCATCGCGGCCGCGCATCCCATGAAGTTGATCACGACACGCGAGATCGACCGCGACAGGCCGAGTTCCTTGACGATCGCCAGATCCACACCCGGAGCGATGAATCCGGTGCTGGTCACGAACACCAGCAACCCGACCTCGTCCACCCCGTACGGAAGGCCGGCCAGCGCACGCCCGCCCACCTCGACCGCCAGCGGAACCGCGTGCCGGTAGTACAGGTTCATTCGATCGCGGATCGTTCCCCGGTTCCGCCGGAACGTGTCGAACTCGGGATCGAGCGGGTCAACCGCCATCCGGCGGGTGGTGATCCGCGTCTTTCGATAAATCCGCGGAATCCGTTGCCGCTGCCCGGGATCGCGGAACAACGAGGCGACCCGGGCAGCGGCATCGGCCTGATCGACAACGCGGCGCGGCGCACCCGTCGCAATGCTTTCAATCACCGCCACTGTGGTGGGCGGGGCCGGCGGCAACTGGGTGAGGTCGTAGTGCGGCTCATCGCCGGCCGGGCACAGGGCGCCGCCCTCAAAAGGGGTGTTCATACCGACCCGATTCCCACGAACCCCGAAAGCACGTAATTGACAATCGATTTCCACGCTGCGGGCGAGCAATGTTCGCGGATGAAGCCCCAATTCCGCTCTTTGGCCTGGCGGGAAGGCGACAACAGATACGTCCGACACAGCTTGGGCAGCCGATCGGCGACGAAACTCTTTGCGGGAAGCCACTCGACGCCGAATTTCGCCGCCTCTTCCCGCAACACGTCCTCGGTAACGATATTGGCGAATCCGCTGCGCTGAAACGGCAGCACGTGGTGGACCCGGTGCGAACTCAGGCCGGCCGACAGGAAGCAATCGACGTAGCGGTTCCCCACCACGATCAGGTCGTTGGAGTGCTCGAGTTGATCGATGCCCCAGTCGGCGCCGACGGCGCCCTGATCGGTGCCGTCCTCGAACTCATGGCTCGCGACGACCATGAAGGTGCTGACCCACAGTGTCGCGACGAATTGCAGTGCCCAGGCCCAGAAGTCACCGGCGAGCACGAAGGCAACCAGCTCGCCCACCAGGAGCAGGTGCACGCCCGACGACCCGAGAAAGTGACCAAGCGCCCCACGCCAGCTTCCATAGGTCTTCTCGACGCCCACCTTGCGCGTGATTCGCCAAACGTCGACGATCCGGATGGCCATGCCGCTGAGCATGTGGCCGAACTTGTGAACGGTATGCACGGGAACCCGATACAACCGCGGCAGCCGCATCATCATCGTGAACACGTTCTTCTTGATGTCGACATCGCTGTGGGTATACGGATGGTGCAGCAGGGCGTGCCCGTCGGCGGTGACCAAGGCCAGCGCCACATAGTTCAGGTCGAAGGCGTTGTCGAGCACCCTGTTGATCCCCCGCTGCCGGCGGTGCAACGCGTAATGACCAAACCCCGCCAGGGAACTGCGCAGCAGGACCATCGCGATCACGAAGACCGGCAGCGGCATCCACCGGGATTCGGCGAGCCGCACACCCTGAACCGCGAGATAGCCAATGGCCAGCAGCGCGGCGACGATGTTGAAGAGCGTGTCCATGCGCTTGATCCGCGCGGCCAGCGCCGGCTCGTTCAGTCGCGCCTTGACCCGGTGCAGCAGGTCGTTGTCGTCGTCGAATCGGTACGCGGGCGTGTCCCGCCAGCTGTTGAAGCCGTCTTTGAAAAGGAAAGGCGGTGCGTTGTGTTTGGGATGGATGTCCCGCGGTGTTGCGTCGCGGCCCAACGCGTACCGGCGCTGCAGGATTCGTTCGATCTTCGCCGGGTCGCGATGGTAGGACCCGACGATGGTGGTGATGTCACGGTTTCTGGTGCGTCCGATGAAGAAGGCGCCGCCGGGATGCCTGGTGATCCAGTCACTCAGGTCGTACGCCCGTCCGTTGTAGACCCATACGTCTGACACCGGTGGTCCACCGGGAGGAGCGGGGCGTGGACTCCAATCGCGCTCCTGGACTTCCGGGAGGTCGTTAGTCATTGGCAGCTCCAGGTGTGATCGGGTGAGGTCCGGCGCTCCGTCCGGACCGGGCCCAATGGTGGGGCGGCACCCTTGGCGAATTCTCAACGGATTTCGCCGGACGAGAACCGGCCACGAGGCTGCTCCCGGCCCCCCGTGCATCTGGGCCGGCTCTCGATCCGAAGTTCGCCGCCTGCCTACCCGGGATTGGGGATGTTGACGGGCTGTCCCCACGCCGACAGGGTGATCGTGACGTGGCCCTGGTCCTTGTCGACCACCATCCGCACCAGGTTCGGGTCGGGTCCGCGCGAAGGCGCCCCGGGCGTAGCGGTTGGGCTGGCACCCGCTGCGTTCACGTCAACGATGTACAGGGCGATCGGGAGGGTTCCCCCGCCCTTGCCCAACCCAGGCACCACGGGATCGATCACCGCCGCGTCGATGGTTCCGGTCACCTTGACGGCGGCAACGCCGTTGATGGTTTCGTTGCCGGCCACCTGCGGGCTTTGCACCTTGCCGACAACAGCGCCCAATCCCTTGTCCTTGGACAGCACGACGCCGGGGTCGTAGATCCTCTGCGCCGGTCCCATGGGGGTGTACGTGCCGTCGTCGTTCTTGGTGTACATGGTCTTGTTGGTGACCACGAACTGCTTGGCGACCGCCGGGGTGTTGGGCTGCAACCTGACGTTGGCGTTGCCGACCGCCCGTCCGCCCTGGTCCTGCGGCTGGTTGGTCACGTCGGCGTCAACGCTCTCCATCGGGAGGGTGGTGATGTTGTCGGTCGACAGCACGACGTGAAGCGAATGCAGGGCCGTGGTCGCCTTGGAGCAGTCCTGCACGAGTTGCGCGGCTTGTGACGACGGCGCGCCCGACGTCGGGCTCGCCGGGGAGGAAGTCCCAGATGCCCCGGGCGTCTGGGATGTCGCCGTTGACGATTTTTTCCCGCACCCGGTGACGAACATTGCGAACAGCGCTGCCGCGATCAGGATCGCGACAGGCACCGGGTGCCGGCGGCGGGAGACAGGCCGGTGGGAGGTGTGCGGTGGTGAGATCAAGCCATGCATGGCCAACCTTTGGGTGAGTTATCCAACCGGTGGTGAGGGGCAGCCGCTGGCTGCCCTCGTGGCACGACGTGGACGAAGCTGGCCAAGCCAAGCCCCGTTCCATGGTTGCGGGTCTCGGTGACTGCTCACCCGCACCCTGGATCACGAGCAACGACAGCACCGTCCAACGCCGTCGCTGCCCCTCACAGCATGTTCCCCAGATCGCCTTCGCCGGAGAGCGCGACAGTAACACGCGACACCGTGCGCAAGAAGCCCTTTCGCGCAACCAGCGAACCTGCCGGTGAGCAACGGGAGGCTAACCTGAATCGGGTGAGGCTCGAAGGCAATCAGGCGGGCATCCGCGAGGTCTGCGACGCCGGCCTGCTCGCAGGCGCGGTGACGGTGGTCTGGCAGCGCGGAGAAGTGTTGCAGGTCAACGAGATCGGATACCGAGACGTCGACGCGGGCCTGCCCATGCAACGAGACACGCTTTTTCGCATCGCGTCGATGACCAAGCCGGTCACGGTGGCGGCGGCCATGAGCCTGGTCGACGAGGGCAAGCTGGCGCTGCACGATCCGATTGCGCGCTGGGCGCCGGAGCTGGCGGACGCGCGGGTGCTGGACGACCCCGGCGGCCCGCTGGAGGAGACGCATCCCGCGCGGCGGGCCATCCTGGTCGAGGATCTGCTCACCCACACCAGCGGCCTGGCCTACAGCTTTTCGGCGTCCGGGCCGATCTCGCGGGCGTACATGCGGCTGCCGTTCGGCCAGGGCCCCGACGCCTGGCTGGCCGAACTTGGCGCCCTCCCGCTGGTGCACCAGCCCGGCGACCGGGTGACCTATAGCCACGCCATCGACGTGCTGGGCGTCATCGTGGCCCGCATCGAGGACAAGCCGTTCCATCAGGTCCTCGACGAGCGGGTGCTAGGTCCGGCAGGCATGACCGACACCGGCTTCTTCGTGTCGGGCGACGCGCGGCAACGCGCGGCCACCATGTACCGGCTCGACGACGAGGACCGGCTGCGCCACGACGTGATGGGCCCGCCCCACGTCACGCCGCCGTCGTTCTGCAACGCCGGCGGCGGGTTGTGGTCGACCGCCGACGATTACCTGCGGTTCGTGCGGATGCTGCTGGGCGACGGGTCTGTTGACGGTGTTCGGGTGTTGTCGCCGGAGTCGGCGCGGCTGATGCGCACCGACCGGCTGACCGGCGAGCAGAAGCGGCACAACTTCCTGGGGGCACCGTTCTGGGTCGGCCGTGGGTTCGGGTTCAACCTGTCGGTGGTGACCGATCCGGCGAAGTCCGCACCGTTGTTCGGGCCGGGCGGGCTCGGAACATTCAGCTGGCCCGGCGCGTATGGGACGTGGTGGCAGGCCGATCCGGCGGCGGACCTGATCCTGCTGTATCTGATCCAGCATTGTCCCGACCTGTCCGTGGACGCCGCCACCGCCGTCGCGGGTAACCCGGGGTTGGCGAAACTGCGGACGGCACAACCGAAGTTCGTGCGCCGCACCTATCGCGCGCTTGGGCTGTAGCCGTGGGACGGCGCCACCATGATCGGCCACCCACCTGACCACATGACCGGGCCGCGGCTGCTGCTGCACCCACCCAGGCTCGACGACGCCGACGCGCTCTACGCGACGGTGGCCCGCGATCCCGAGGTCACGCGGTATCTGCTGTGGACCCCGCACCCCGACGTCGCGGAAACACGGCGGGTGATCACCGAGCTTTTCAATATCTCTGACGAGGAGCGGACCTGGCTCATCGCGCCGCGCGACGGCGACGACGTCGTCGGCCTCATCAGCTGCCGGCGTCGGGCACGCCACTCCGTCGAACTTGGTTACTGCCTGGGCCGGACGTGGTGGGGCATGGGCTTCATGTCCGAAGCGCTCACCCTACTGCTGGCCGAGCTGGCCGCCGACACCGAGGTGTACCGGGTCTGGGCGACCTGCCACGTCGACAACGAGCGGTCTGCTCACCTGCTGCAGCGGTCCGGATTCGCGTTGGAGGGCCGGCTCAACCGCTACGCCGTCTACCCGACCATGGGTCCCGACCCTGTGACAGCCTGCTCTACGCCAAGATCCTGCGGTAGTCCTCGGTGATCGTCACGTGGTCGACGTCGGCATCACACCCGAACCGTCAACCGCAGAGCCCGAATCCGTCGGATCAGAGGACGCCGAAAACTCACCGATCCGCGCCTGACAACCTCGCGGATGGCCCTCCGAAGTCGCCTGCCGGAAACTCGTGTGCATGGCGGGGCTGGGGTGATTCTCGATGCGGCTCGCGTGCAATACCACGCCAGCCGCCTCGGCGAACTACTCCGAAAAGTGTTGGAATCGTGCAATTATGGGCATGGTCACATCTTGGGACGGTCAAGAACTTGCCAGGGCGGAGGTCCGCGATGTCGTATCTAATCGCCACGCCGGACGTAGTGACGACAGCAGCGGCACATGTGGCGGATATCGGCTCGTCGATCAGGGCGGCGAACCTGGTGGCGTTGGCTCCCACCAGCACGCTGATGGCTGCCGCTGGTGACGAAGTATCGGCGGCGATTGCATCGCTGTTTTCCGGCCACGCCCAGGAATACCAGGCGATCGGTGCGCGGGCGGCGGTGTTTCATGAGCAATTTGTGCAGGCACTGAGTGCCGCCAGCGGGGCGTATGCGGCCGCGGAGGCGGCCAATGCCAGCCCGCTGCAGACCCTCGCCGAGAACGTTCTGGGTGTGATCAATGCGCCCACGAACCTCGTGCTGGGGCGTCCGTTGATCGGCGACGGGACCAACGGGACGCCCGGCACCGGGCAAGCCGGTGGGGCCGGCGGGATCCTGTGGGGCAATGGCGGCGCGGGTGGGTCGGGTGCGCCGGGCCGGACGGGAGGGCCCGGCGGCAATGCCGGGTTGATCGGTAACGGTGGAGTCGGCGGCGCCGGCGGCATCGGAGGCGGGGCCGGCGGCACCGGCGGCACGGGCGGGTGGTTGCTGGGCAATGGCGGGGCCGGCGGTGTGGGAGGGGTCGGCACAGGAACCATCGCCGGCGGGACCGGTGGGTTCGGCGGTCGGGCCTTGTCCGTGTTCGGCAGCCCGGGCGCCACCGGCGCCCCGGGGGGCCACGAAAACGTGCTGTACCTGTCTCAACAACAGGCGCTCGCGCTGTTCATGGCTGCACCAGACGCGAATTTCCTGTTGATCGGCACGGACGGCACGAATCTGAGCAAAATCCTGGCCGACCCGCTTGGCACCCCGAACTTCCACGCGCTGATGCAGCAAAGCGTCACCTCCGCGTCCACCATCGTCGGGCACACCACCATCTCCAACCCCTCGTGGACGACCATGCAGACCGGAGTGTGGAGCGAGACGGCTGGCGTGACCAACAACGTCTTCACCCCCTGGACGTACGACACATGGCCGACCGTGTACAACTTCCTCGAGAACACCTATGGCGACCAAGTCGACACCACGGTCATCGCTAACTGGCAAGTCATAACCCAAATCGCCGGCGCCGGCTCGAACCCCGCCGACCACATCGAATTCGTTCCGCAGGTCGCCGGCGACACGAACTGGATAGCGACACAGAACCTGGTCGGGCAGAAGTCTCAGGCCGCGATTCTGGCCGCCGATCCAAACAAAGGCAACCTCATCTTCTCGTACTTCGTGGGTGTCGATAACAACGCGCACATGTACGGCGGCGATTCGCCGCAGGTGCAGCTGGCCATTCGGAACATGGACTATAACCTTGGTTCCCAGACCGCAGGCGGTGGCGGCCTGTTGGGAGCGGTATACGACTGGGAGACCATGCACCCCGGCGAGCAATTTTCCACGCTCGTGGTCACCGACCATGGTGAAATCGGGCCCAACGAGTTCGGCCGCGGTCACGGCTTCCAATCACCCCGTGAGACAGCGACATTCCTCATCTTCGATCAGGCCTACAACGATGCGAGAGATGGGTATATCAACAACTCATGGCAAATCGTCAGTACGACGCCAACAATTATGGATCAATTCGGTATTCCGCCGATGCCGTATATGCAGGGTGCGCCCCTGACGGACCCCAGCTTCAACAGCACCTACGTTGATCCCGGCGCCAACCTGTTCACTGTGCTCAGCGCCGATTTCGCCGCACAGGGTTATCCCGATCCCGTGACCAACGCGAGGCTGGTGTCGCGCACGATCGCGGCCACGATTCCCTACCTGGTGTACGAGCAGGTGAACGGCATCGTCGATGCGGTGCCCAGCTTCTTACAGGTACCGGTCTCGTGGATCGGCGCCGGCGTCTACCAGGCGGTCAATATCCCCGCGCAGATCTGGATCCGGCTCACCGGCGTGACCGGCAACCAAATCATCCCGCCGGTATTCAACCCATTCCTCACCTAGGAGCGTGCCGGGGTCCGGCGGTGCCCGACCCCGGGTGAGGTGTTCATTCTGCGCTGAGCGCGACGAGTCGCGATATCGCGGCGCCGTGGATGCAGTTTGGGCACCCTGGATGCAGACTCGTGCGTCAGACGCCCGGGAAACGACGGGCCGCTCAGCTGATCGCTAGGCTCGGGCGCATGCCAAAACCGATCGTCCTGATCAGCGGCGCGGGTATCGCGGGGCCCGCCCTCGCGTACTGGCTCAGCCGGAGCGGCCACGACGTGGTCGTGGTCGAGATCGCCGACGGCATCCGCCCGGGCGGCCAGACCGTCGACCTGCGGGGCGCGGGGCGGGCGGTGGTCGAGCGCATGGGGCTGCTGGACCAGATGCGTGACCGGAGCCTGGACCAGCGCGGTATCGCCTGGGTGGACGCCGACGGACGGCGTCGCGCCGAGATGCCGGTTACGGCCTTTCACGGCAACGGCGTGGTCAGCCGACTGGAGATCCTGCGCGGCGACCTGGCCGATGTGCTGTACCAGGCGAGCGCCGCCGACGCCGACTACCGGTTCGGCACTCGGATCACGGAGCTGGTGCAGGAAGACGGCGAAGTCGTGGCGACGTTGTCCGACGGCACCGCGTTGCGCGCCGATCTCGTGGTGGGCGCGGACGGGCCGCATTCGACCGTGCGACGGCTGGTCTTCGGGCCCGAGGAGAGCTTCGTGCGGCCGCTGGGCGGCTACAACGCCTGGTTCAGCGCGCCCGATACCGTCGGCCTGGACGGCTGGTATCTGATGTACCAGGCGCCCGGCGGTCTGAACGCGTCCATGCGCCCGTCGCATGACCCGGCGATCGCCAAGGCGGGATTGGCGTTTCGCTCGGAACCACTGAGCTACGACCGCGGTGACCTCGACGCCCAGCGCGATCTGCTGGCCGCCCGATTCGCCGGTGCCGGTTGGCATTCCGATGCGCTGGTCGCCACCGCTCGCGAGGCCGACGACTTCTACTTCGACGCGTTCACCCAGGTTCACATGGAGGGCTGGTCGTCCGGGCGCGTCACGCTGGTCGGGGACGCCGGCTACTGCGCGTCCCCGCTCAGCGGCATGGGCACCAGCCTGGCTCTGGTCGGCGCCTACGTGTTGGCCGGTGAGTTGACTGCGGGGCAGCCGGCGGCCGCTTTGGACCGCTACCAGACGGTGATGCGGCCCTACGTGGACCGCTGCCAGAAGCTGCCCAACGGCATCGACGGCTATCTGCCCAAGTCCGCCACCGACATCCGCGTCAACGCGCTGGTGATGAAGTACATGCAGCGCTGGCCGTTTCGGCCGTTCGCCGAACGGAAGTGGTTCACCACGGCCGACGCCGTCGAGCTGCCCGACTACCCGGCTTCGCGTCCCAGCGCCCGCCGGGAGTAGGGGTCACCCGGTCAGGCAACCAGCCGAGCCAGGGTGCGCCACCGGCGATGGCGATGCCGAAACATCAGCCGGATGAAGGCGCGCGTTGGCAAACCCCGCAACCCGTCGTCGGTTTCCACCTCGTCGGTGTACCGACAGCTGTGCTCATCGATGGGGGTGAACGTCAGCCGGTGGTTCCAGGTGCGGACCGGTCCCCCGTGTTCGTTTGTGTAGATCTCGGTGTCGTCCAGCTCCTTCACGGTCAAATGATGTTTCCAGGCGGGGACGAACCCGAACCACCACAGTCGGGTCGAACCTTGCGTGCCGACATCGATGTGATCGGGGAAGTTGAGGCTTCGCATTTGGATGACCGGCGAAAGGAGGTATTTCAGCACGTCCGGCTTGCGCGCCAACGCGCACGCCGCCTGCGCCGAGATGGGCAGCTCCGTGGTTAGGGTTACCTTACTCACTCGCCCATCATGATCGAGGCCGCGCGGAGCCCGCAACAGGTCGGTGTCCAGAAGCGCCAGGTCCGTCCGTGCTCCCAATTCCTAGCCTTTGATGGTCGCCATGAAATCGTCGAACTCGTCGTCGGTGAGGTCGGCGCCGCCACCGAGACTCGGGGCCTGCCTTGGCCAGTTCGGCGCCGAGGTCAGCTGTTGTGGGGGTCAGCCAGGATGCGGGCAGCTCTTGTGCCTCGATGGACGGCGCCTCGAGGCCTTTCAGCTGCCCTTTCGGGTCCGACCGACCGGCACCCGCCGCTCGCACTCTGTGATTGATCAAATGTGCAACCCCCGCGGGTTCTGGCACGTGATCAAGATTGAACCGATGCCCGACATCGTCGACGACACGGAAACGACCGCTCCTGAGATCGACAGCCTCCAACCTCCCGGTTACCACCACATCGGCTGCGGTGATGTCGGTGGCGGCAGGTTGCCAGACCTCGGCACGCAACTTCGCCGTGGCAATCGTGACGGGCTGTCGACCACGTCTGGTCAGCTCCACCGCGGGCGCCGAACTCAGCAGGGCGGCGACGACCTTCCTCGTGCTCTCCGCGATCAGGTCCGTCATCCAGGGTGGGCGGATGTTGGCTGCGACGCCGTCGATGATCTCCCAAAATCTCGCATCGATCTCAGCGGACGCCGTCAGGTCGAGATCCAGTTCGTCAACCGGTCCGCGCGCGAACTGCAATCGGGTGCTGCCGGCCGCAAGACCAACCAGTCGCATCGAAGTGATGGAGGTAACCGCCTCGGCCGTGCGACCCGAGCCAGGACTTGCTAGGAGGTCACGACCGATTCGCAGGGTCAACTCTTGGAGTCCCTCTACGAGGTTGGCCAGTGTTGCGAGCGATACTTCACCGGCTGGCATATCGCTACCGATCAGCCGTAATTCGAACTCGTGCGCCATCCTCTCGTCCACCTCCTCTTTCGCCCTTTCTCACTATCCCAGCTTCTGGCCCGCTGCGACCTCAGTCAGCTAACTGCGGGTGTTAGTAACCGCGCAACGACGTTCCTCACAGGCCGTCGAAGAAGTCTTCGTCGAGTCGCAAGAGTTCGACCTTTTGCACAGTCTGAACACCAACCCCATACCGCACCAACAGCTCGGCCAGCCGCCCGCCGTCGATGAGCTCGATCCGGGCGTTGATCCGCTCCGCCTCCTCGCGGGCGCCGCGGGAGAACGATGACGTGGTGATGTAGACGCCTCGATCGCCCTGCTTGCCTAGCAGGGCACCGGCGAACTCATGGATCTTCGGACGGCCAATCGTTTGGTCAACCGCATACCGCTTCGCCTGCACGTAGATGCGATCGAGCCCGAGCGGGTCCTGGCTGATGATTCCGTCGACGCCGGCATCGCCGGAAGCGCTCGTCCGTTCGGCCGCACCGGCTCGCCCGTAGCCCATCGCCTCCAGGAGCCTGATCACCAGGTCTTCAAATCCGGTGGGCGACAGCGCGAGTGCCTTCTTAAGGATTTCGCCCTCAACTGCTGCCCGGTTCTCAGCGAGTGCGGCGTCGATGAGATCCTCCGGCGAGACTTGCTCCTCTCCCGCGAGACGGTTCTTGTGTGCCGCCTCGGTTGACTGTTTGGCATTCATTCGCTCGCGAAAAGCGATGTACGACGGGAACTCCCGCAAGATCTTCACGTCGACGCGATCGGGATGCGAGTTCAGGACTTGACGGCCCGCGTCACTGAGTTGGACGTGGCCGCGGGTGGGGCGGTCGAGCAGCCCTGCTTGTGACATGTGGGTGAGCGACCAGTTCACTCTGTCGTACATCGTCTTCTGGCGGCCGCTCGGCAACATCTGGGCCCGCTCGTCATCCGACAGACCGAACTCATCCGACATGGCCGCGATGACATCCTTGGTCGACTTGGCTTGTCCGTCAGCGAGATACGCGAGAATGGGCCGCATCAGGGTCTGGAAGTCAGGGATCGTCATGACAGGCCACTCCCGCAAACTAGATGAGCTGCTTGTTGTCCTGGACCAACAATCCGGCATCGGCGAGCTGATGGTCGATCAGCACACGTGCGCACTGCTCGGCGGCACGTCGGTCTTTCGGGTCGTTGCTCGCAGCCGATAAGCGTAAATGGCGGGTCGGGGCTTACCAGGCTTATTCGCCGCGCTCCGTGTGGAGCCGCCGCGCACCAACTGCTGCAGGTCCGGCCACGAGCAAACTCGCGGGTCCAGCAAGCAACTTCGGGATCACACCGCTGGTGGCTCAATCCTCTCGATCGTGGTCATCCGGTCGATGGACCGGTCGAAGGACGCGACCTTGCCAATCCCGGTGCTCTCGGCGCAGGCGACGAGGTACGCCTCCGCGAAGGCGATCCGTTCGCTCTCGTAGACCTCGATCGTGCGCAGGAGAAGGGCCGAGTCCACGCAGAGCATCGAGTCGAAGCCGACGAGCGACCGCATCGCTTGAGCAATCTGGTCGCGGGGCGTTTCGTAGAACGATTCCAACGCGTACACCGTTTCGGCGACGACCAGGTCGGTCAGGAGTAACTCAGGCTCGGCTTCGAGGTAGGCAGTCGCGCGTGCGGCCATCTCCGGCGGGTGGCCCGTCAGGTGTCGGACGAGGACGTTCGTGTCGACGAACGCGCTCAACGCCGACCCGCAGCCCGATTCGTCCTGGTGCGGCGGATCACCTCGTCCCAGGCGACATTGCGTTTGGCCGCCGGTATGCGGATCGTGCCGGCCAGGGCGAGGAAGTCCGGTGTGCGGGCAAGCACCGCTCGGTTGCCCGCGATCCGGAAGACGACCTGATCCCCCTCCGTCAACCCAAGCGCATCACGCACCGCTTTGGGGACCGTCACCTGCCCTTTCGACGTCATCTTGGCCGCAGCATCCATCGGGGCGCCTTACTTTCAGAAAAAAGCAAGGATACCTCCGGCGATACGTTGGCCCGAGTGCCTGCTGCACCCGTACCCTCACAAGCTGTGGAGCTGCTCGTCGCCGCCAACCCCGACGAAGGCTCGCGACTGCCCTACCTGATCCGGGTGCCGGTGGGTGCCGGGCTGGTGTTCGCCACGTCGGACGTATGGCCGCGAACCAAGGCGTTGTACTGCCACCGGCTCGACATCGCCGAGTGGCCCGCCGACCCCGTCCTGGTCGACCGGGTCGAGCTGCGCAGCTGCAGCCGCCGGGGCGCGGCTATCGACGTGGTCGCCGCGCGCTCCCGAGAGAACCGATCGCAACTGGTGCACACCATGGCCCGCGGCCGCCAGGTGGTGTTCTGGCAGAGCCCCAAAACGCGAAGGCAGTCCCGGCCCGGTGTGCGGACCCCCACCGCTCGAGCCGCCGGCATCCCTGAGCTCGACATCGTCGTCGACGCCCACGAACGCTACCCGTACACCTTCGCCGACAAGCCCGCGACGACAACGCGTGAAGCACTCCCCTGTGGTGACTACGGGCTGAAAGTAGCTGGGCAACTCGTCGCAGCGGTCGAGCGAAAGGCGCTGTCGGACTTGGCCTCCGGTGTGCTGACCGGCCGGCTGAAGTACCAACTCACCGAGCTCGCCGCGCTGCCGCGGGCCGCCGTCGTCGTCGAGGACCGCTATTCGGAGATCTTCGCGCTTACCTACGCCCGGCCGGCAGCAGTGGCCGATGGACTGGCCGAATTACAGATCAGCTTTCCCAGCGTGCCGATTGTCTTTTGCCAGACCCGCAAGCTGGCCCAGGAGTACACCTACCGCTACCTCGCCGCGGCGCACGCGTGGTCCGTTGACAACGACGACGCCGCAACGGTTTTCGAGTCGGCTCCGCAAGCCGAGCCCAACAGCGCCGAGCTGCGCGCGTGGGCGAAAACAGTAGGCCTGCCGGTGTCCGACCGCGGGCGGCTGCGCCCGGAGATTCTGCAGGCCTGGCGGGCCGCGCATCACCGGTGACTAACCGCACCTCGCGGTCGTTGAGAGGTCCCTAACGCAGGGAGCCGGGCGGCGCGAGCCACCGCGACGGCTGACCCGTGATCGACGCGATGATGCCATAGTCGTGGTCGTCGTGCAGGATCGGCAACTGGGCGCCTCGGCGGCGGCCGCGATCACAAGGTCGACCGGCTTGACACCGAGGTGGTGGCCGGCCGCCGCCAGTTCGACCTGCACTTCGCGCGCCCGAGCCAGCACGCGGCGGCCGATCGGGCACTGGAGCAGCTGCCGAGGTGGCGTGACTGCAGGATGACGCGATCGCGGTTACGCGCACTCCGGAGCAACTCGAGACATATGACGTCACAGGTGGCGACGAGCCCTCTGCGGGCCGACTCGTCGAACACCTCGAGGAGACGCGCATCATTGCGGGACTTGCTCCAGGCACTCGTATCGACGAGGTGAGCTTGAATGAGGGGGAAGTCAGCGACGAGCGGATCGGCGCCCTGCCGCGTCGGTGACGTCGAAATCGCGCAAAGTAAATTCTTCCAAGGCTGCCCGCCTTACAACGGCCTTACAACGGCTGCCATTGCCGCGTTGATTGTTTCGGTTATTCCGCGAGTACCGAGAATCAACCGAGCCTTATGCCGCCCCTGCATCTCGTTTGCTCATTCACGATATCGCCTTGGACGTTTACAATGCATCGCTCGACAATGCGATTTGATGTCTGCGCTTAAGGCCGGGCCGCGGCGCGGTAGCCAGCGAGCCAACGCCCGGCATACGTCGACAACGATACCGCCGCAACGCTTTCCGATACGTCTAACGGTAAGGGTTGCCGGTGTTCGGTCGGGTGCGCACGATGCGCATCAATGTTGAGCTACAGCAGCTCAACGAGCCCGGCCGGTGCCGCATCGGCCAGGACCGCGTCGAAAGTAAGCAGCCGGCCACCGTATCTTGCGGCCAATGCAATCAGATGACGGTCCGTAACAATACGGTGAGTCGAAACAGCCGCGCGATCGCCACCCTCGCCCACCACCAACGGCACGTCGTCGGGCCAAAACGCGTGGCCCGGAAGCCTCCTCAGCGCCTCCAGTTGTGCGATAGCGGTCGCCGGTGTCGTCGACACCTGCATCAGCCTGCGATTGCTCGAAATGCGAACGAATCCCAGTTCGGTGATCGGCGTTGTGGCCCATCCACTCGACGAAGACCGCGTGAACCATTCCCGCGCCGCCACGTGGTGAGCGTGGTTGCGCCAGCTCAACGCGATCAGCACATTCACGTCGAGCAGTGCGGTCACACATCTTCCTCGAGTGCGCGGGCGACATCTTCGTCGGTGATGACCGGTGCATCCGATGGAACGTCGAAGACCGGAAACCCGTCGATCTCGACCATTCCGACCGGCCGCAGCGACCTACGCGCCAGCTCAGAAATCACCGCGCCGACCGACCGGCCCTCCGCCCGTGCGATGTCACGCGCATCTTCGAGGACATCGTCATCAATTTGCAAAGTGGTGCGCATGGCATCATGGTAGCGCCGGAGGTCACGCGTCTTCGGCAACAGCCCCCACGACGCGGTCGCCATTCAAGGTGGATGCATCCCGCGGTACCTCGAAGGCCGGCAGCGCTTTACCTGCCGCGGTGACGGCATTCCGCTGGGCTTCCAGCCGCTTCAGCGCCTCCTGGGTGAACACCGACAATCCGAGTTCGTGGTTGTAGCCGTGGATCTCTTTGACGTCGAGCTGGGCCAGGAAGTAGACGATCTCCTTGGAGACCACCTGACCCGGGACCAGCACCGGGAAGCCCGGCGGGTACGGCACCACAAAAGTGGTGGACACCAACGTCTTTCCCTCGGCGAGCCGCCGTCCGGCCATGCCGATCAGCACGTACTCGCGATCCGCCTCTTCGTAGCCGGCGTAGAAGGCCGACCGCATGTCGCCGAACACGCAGGCGTCTTCCGGGCGGAACGCAACGTCGAACTCGCTGAAGTCGGGCAGGTGCGGCAGGTCCTGGGTGATCTCCTCAACACGGCGCTGGTGCAGGGCCCAGTCGGCCGCGCTGGCCGCATTCTTGGTCCGATCGAAGTCGGTGGCAACCCGGCGCAGCACGTCGAGCAGATAGTGCACGCTCGACCAGGTGACGCCGATGGTGAAGATCAACAGCACGCTGTTGATCGACGTCTTGTTGATCTGGATGCCGAACCGCTCCATCAGGATCTTTTCGCGGAAGTCGTATCCGTTCATTCCGGTCGCCCCGATGAACAGGGTGACCCGCGTCGCGTCCAGCACGAACTGATCGGACCGCCACGCCTCGTTCCACTCGGCCAGGGCACCCTGCCTGACCTGACGGTACGAGCTGACGGCCGAGGCCCGGAACTCCTCGGGCACCAAATCGGACTCGTCAAGGATGCGGAACCACTTGCTGATCAACTTGTCTTTGCGGACGCGGTGGCGGAAGACCAGCGCCATGTCGTAGACCTGCCGGACCAGTTGGAATCCCTCGATGTCGACCTGCCGGCGCGCCAGGTCCAGCGACGCGAGAAGTTGCTGGTTCGGCGACGTCGAGGTGTGGGTCAAAAACGCCTCACCGAACGCGTCGCGGGCAAGCGCGTTGAAATCCTGGTCGCGGACGTGGATCATCGACGCCTGCCGCAGCGCCGACAGCGACTTGTGGGTGGAGTGCGTCGCGTACACCCGCACCCGCGCGCGGCTGGGGTCGGGCAGCAGCCGGCGGTCGAGCCACTCCGAGCGGTCGACCCCTTCCATCGATGCGGCCCAATCGCGGTATTCCTCGGCGTATTCCGGGGACGCCAACATCTTCTCGAGATGCTCGGCGGCCACCATCGCGGTCCGCTGCCGGGCCCACGGCACGGCGGTGGCAAACGCGTACCACGCCTCGTCCCACAAAAAGCAGATGTCCGGCTTGATCGCCAGCACCTCCTCCATCACCCGCCGCGGGTTGTAGACGACGCCGTCGAAGGTGCAGTTGGTCAGCAGCAGCATGCGCACCTTGTGCAGCTGCCCGGCCGCGTCCAGGTCCAGCAGCGCCTTCTTGATCGTGCGCAGCGATACCGCCCCGTAGATCGCGAACTGGGGCAACGGATAAGCATCCAGGTACAACGGGTAGGCGCCGGCCAGCACCAGGCCGTAGTGGTGCGACTTGTGGCAGTTGCGGTCGATCAGGACGATGTCGCCCGGCCGGGTCAGCGACTGCACAACGATCTTGTTCGCGGTTGACGTGCCGTTGGTGACGAAGTAGGTGTGGTCGGCGTTCCAGGTGACCGCGGCCTTGTCCATCGCCTTCTTGATGTTGCCGTGCGGGTCCAGCAGCGAGTCCAGGCCACCGGAGGTGGTCGAGGTCTCGGCCATGAAGATGTTGCGGCCGTAGAACTCCCCCATGTCCTGCAGCGATTTGGAGTTGAAGATGCTGGCGCCACGCGCCACGGGAAGAGCGTGAAATTGGCCGACCGGCGCCGCCGCATACGCGCGCAAGGCGTCGAAAAATGGTGTGGCGAACCGGTTCCGGAGCCCGGCGAGCACCGTGCTGTGCAGGTCGGTGACGTCGTTGAGCCGGTAGAACGTGCGGTCGTAGACGTCGGGCTCGTCGCCGTCGCCGGCCGCGATCGACTCGTCGGTGAGCAGATACAGGTCGATGTGCGGGCGCAGCTCCCTGATCCACTCACCGCATTCGATCCAGTCGTGGGCGCCCTCGATGGAGACCACGTCCTCGTTGGCGCCCAGCAACGTGTTCATCAGCGGCAGCCGGTCACGGGACCGCAGCGGCAGGTCGTGGCGGATGATCGCGGCCTGGATCTCGCCGTTGAGCGCGACGGCGGTGATGGCGTCCTCGACGCTGGGGGCCACCAGGAGCTCGAACTGGACATCGTCGGACGGGTTGTGCAGCGCCCGAAGCTGTTCGCACAGGCAGTCGGGAGCCGTGGCGGGCGCATCGTCGGCGAGCAGCACGGTGTAGAACTGCTGCTGTTTGGCCTGGGCCACCAGCTCCTGGTCGGCCAACGGCGCAGAAGTGTCGAAAAGCGCTGTGCGGTCGCCATATTCACTCAGCAGGCGGACGGCCAGCGACACCTCCTCGGTGAGCCGCACCGTGGACTTGCTCTCCAGGTGTGCCCGGAACGCCGCCAGATTCTCCGCGCCGGGATACAGCCAGTACCGCTCGTAGGCGCCGATGCGGTCCATCAGCCGCTTCACCTTGGCCATGTCGTGGGCGGTGTCCAGCCCGGCGAGGTCGACCTCGGCGAGGTGACGGCATGCGTCGTCGAGCAGATTCCACGTGTCGATGCGGGTGTACGAAGGATTGGCGACTGCCGCCAGCGCGGAGACGCGAAGCCGTCGCGGGCGGGCCTTGTCTCGAGTCATGTCGTCACCTTCTTCTGGTGCGGGTGGCCACCGTCAGTGCGGCTCATAATTATCGCGCGCGAGACGGAATCCGGGGCCCTGGACGGTGTCGGAATCACGCGACATGTCCGGCGCGCTGCCTTGGCGCATGCTGACACCCGCCATGCAGGGCGTCGGGCGGGGCGCGCTACCACGGTATGGTCGCGGATTTCGCATACGGCGAAGGTGGTGTTGTCCGACATCCCAATGCCACAGTAGATGTTTGCAGACGGCGATTGTAAGCACTCATCCATGTTGAGGAGTCGAGTTATCTCCCGCCGTCCCTGCCGCGTTGTTCTTCGTCGGAATCGACGGGGCTGGTGAGTCCTACGCCGTGTGCGTGATCGACCAAGCAGGCAAGGTCGTGGCTCGCTTCACCATCGACCATTCCGCGGACGGGATCGCCACCCTGATTCGACGATTAGCGAAATACGCTGCGGCGGAGGATATTCCGATCGCAATCGAACGCCCGAGCGGGCGGCTGGTGGACCTGCTGCTGGAGGCTGGACACTCGGTCGTGCCAATCAGCCCGAACGCGATCAAGACCTGGCGTAAGTGCGCGGTCCTCTCCGACGCCGAGGCCGACGCCGCCGACGCGGAAGTCATCGCCGAATACCTGCGGCTGCGCCACCTGGGCCCAGCCTTACTGATGCGGATCGAGGCGCCCCAGCCGGCGGACATCCCGAAAGCAATGAGCCATCGCGGACCCGTTGGCTACGGCAATCCGTTCATCCCGTTCTGGCCTAACAGCTGCCCAGCGGTACCGCCGCCGCCGCCGTTGCCCGTGGTCGTGCTGATCCCGGCGTTGCCGCCGTTACCTCCGTTGCCGATCAGCCATGCGTTGCCGCCGCTGCCGCCGTCACCGCCGACGCTACCCGATGTGATCCCACCCCGACCGCCAGCCCCGCCGTCACCGCCGTCACCGATTAACCCGGCCTTGCCGCCGGCACCGCCGGCCCCACCGAAGGTGGCGCCGGTGGTGCTGGAATGCCCGGCGGTCCCCCCGGCCCCGCCGCTGCCCCCGGTGCCGAAGAACATGCCGGCGTTGCCGCCCGCCCCGCCGGCCCCGCCATTGCCACCGAACAAAGACTGGGCGCTCCCCCCGGCCCCGCCGCTGCCCCCGGTGCCGAAGAACATGGCGGCGTTGCCGCCCGCCCCGCCGGCCCCACCGGTCCCGTCAGTGCCAATGCCCCACCCGCCGGCGCCGCCGGCACCGCCGTTGCCGAGGAGCATGCCGGCGTTGCCACCGGCCCCTCCGTCTCCGGCGGTACCGCCGGAGACACCGAACCCGCCGGTGCCACCGGCACCGCCCGCGCCGAACAGCATGCCGCCGGCCCCACCAGCCCCACCGGTAGCGCCAAACCCGCCAGTGCCACCGGCACCGCCCGCGCCGAACAGCATGCCGCCGGCCCCACCAGCCCCACCGGTAGCGCCAAACCCGCCAGTGCCACCGGCACCGCCCGCGCCGAACAGCATGCCGGCGCCACCAGCCCCGCCGACCCCACCGGTGGGGCCGGGCCCGCCGTTGCCACCCGTCCCGCCCACGCCAAGCAGCCCGCCGACGCCACCTGCCCCACCGGCCCCACCGATGTCGAGGCTGCTGCGCCCGCCCATGCCGCCGGCGCCGCCGTTGCCGAACAGCCCGCCGGCCCCGCCGTTTCCGCCGGCCCCGCCGTTTCCAGAGGTTGAGTTGCCGCCGGCGCCACCGGCCCCGCCGTTGCCGAACAGCCCGGCGGCCCCGCCGTTCCCGCCTTCTTGGCCGGACCCGCCGGACCCGCCCGCCCCGCCATTGCCGATCAATATCCCGCCGTCCCCGCCGTTTGCTCCAGTTCCCGGGGCCCCGTTGGCGCCGTTGCCGATCAGCGGGCGCCCCACCAGTGCAAGGGTGGGCGCATTCACCGCGTTCAGCAGATTCTGCTCGGCGTTAACGGCCTCGGCGATGGCATACGAGCCCGCACCTGCGGTCAATGCCTGCACGAACTGGTCATGAAACGTCGCCGCTTGGGCGCTCAGCGCCTGATACCCCTGAGCGTGCGCGCCGAACAACGCCGCGATAGCCGCCGATACCTCATCGGCGCCCGCGGCAAGCACCGTCGTCGTGGGGGTTAGCGCGGCCGCGTTGGCGGCGCCGACCGTCGAACCAATCCTCGCCAAATCCATAGCTGCCGCCGCCACTAGCCCGGATTTTTCGCGAAACTGTGCGTGACACGGTGTTGAGTTAGCGAAAGTGCCTGTCCTGCAATGGATAATGAGGTTTCTTCAAGTCGTCAGTATCCAGCGGGGAGGCACTTTCTAAGTGAACGGTAGCGCAGCGGGTCCGCGGGTGAAAGTATCAGCCGACGGTGCCGGTGTCGTGTCGCATGCCGGGGTGGGCATGCTGCGGGAGGTCGCCGATCTGACCGGGCTGTCGTCGCAGGTCACAGCCGTGTTGGCCGATACCTACCGGGGGCCGTGGATGCATGCACCCGGGGTGGTGTTCGCTGATCTGGCCGCGGCGGTGGCCGACGGCGCGGACTGCATCGATTCGGTCGGCGCATTGTGGGGTGACCGCCAGCAGGCGTTCGGGCCGGTGGCCTCGACGAGCACGCTGTGGCGGTTGGTTGATGAGCGCATCGACGCCGCGCATCTGCCGGGGATTCGGGCGGCCCGCGCGCATGCCCGCGCCCAGGCGTGGGCGGCCGGGGCGGCCCCCGAGCACGGTGGGTGGCTGCACCTGGATGTCGATGCCACCATCTGCGTTGATCATTCCGACAACAAGGAAAACGCGGCAGCGACCTGGAAGAAAACCTTCGGATTCCACCCGCTGCTGGTGTTTTTGGACCGTCCCGACATCGCCGCCGGGGAGGCCTTGGCCGGGTTGCTGCGCGCAGGCAACGCCGGCTCGAACACCACCGCCGACCACATCACCGTTCTTGAGCAGGCGCTGGAATCGCTACCGGCGGCCTACCGTCCCGACCCGGACAACCCCGACGGGCCGGCGGTGTTGATCCGCTCGGATTCGGCCGGGGCCACCTACGGGTTCGCCGCGGCCTGCCGTACCGCGCACGTGGGGTTCTCCTTGGGCGCGGTCATCGACTCCCGCGTGCAAAACGCTGTCGAGATCCTCAACGACGCCGATGCCTGGTATCCGGCCATCGACACCGACGGCGCCATCCGCGACGGCGCCTGGGTCGCCGAGGCCACCGATCTGGTGGATCTGTCGGCTTGGCCGGCCGGCACGCGGTTGGTCCTACGCAAGGAGCGCCCGCACCCCGGCGCCCAGTTGCGGTTCACCGATTCTGACGGCCACCGGGTCACCGGGTTTCTCACCGACACCGCCGACGGGGCCATCCCCGGCCAGCTGGCCGGCCTGGAGTTGCGCCACCGCCAACACGCCCGGGTGGAAGACCGCATCCGCCAAGCCAAAGCCACCGGCCTGCGGAATCTACCGTTCAGTGCTTTTGACGCCAATGCCGCCTGGCTTGAAATCGTCCTGGCAGCCACCGATCTGATCGCCTGGACCAAACTGATCGGCTTCACCGAGGACCCGGACCTGGCGCGCTGCGAGATCGCCGCCTTCCGCTACCGGGTGCTGCACGTGGCCGCCCGCATCACCCGCGGCGCCCGCCAGGTTCGCCTGCGCATCGACGCCACCTGGCGCTGGGCCAAGGCCATCACCGCCGCCTGGATTCGCATCCGCGCCGCCTTCACCTAACCACCCGACCTCCCTGACCCGACCAGACGAAAGACCCCGGCCCCCAGGAAGCCCGCCCACCGGCACGACAGCCGGCGACCTGTCGCACCCACCTGCCAGAATCGGCGTCACCAGCCGGCCAGAACCCCGCTCACACCCCACCCATCAAGCAGCGCGAAAAATCGAGGCTAGTTCTGGCGCCGCAATCACAAACGACATCTGACATCCCTCTCAACACGACACAACGCATACCGACTGCCGATTGCCTAGTCACCAACGGGAAGTGCGGCACGCCGCATCATCTCGTGATCCGGGGCCAACATATCCCAGGTTTCCACCGACTGCTCCGCTTTTCGCTCGCCCGCCACCACTAATCGATTTCCCGAACTCCGGGGACTTTGATAGCGGTTCGGTGGACATGATCGTCATTACGCACAACGAATACGACAGACTCGGCGGTTTCGTGGTCGAATGCGCCATTCGGCGCATGTGGGGAGGCCGTTGATTTGGCGGCACTGCTTGCCAGCTTCGATCATTCCCGCGGCGCAACGGGCGCATCGCCGTCTGCCCGTCGCACCGTGTTTGACATTGCGGGCGGGGCTGCCGCAGATCGAGGTCATCGACTCGATGCTGTTAGTCGACCACAGCGTGCAGACCCGGGCTGGCGGCGCACCGACGCGCGGCACGGTGCGCGTGTCGTTGCGGCTTTCGCGCGGGCTGGCCACCGCCACGGAGGGTACAGTCGAGCTCAGTGGCCAAACGCCAGCAGCGCCGTCCCGGCCTCCGGTGCCGGATGCGCGGGTCTCGAGGTCGCCCGTCATCTCGCGCCGCCTGCGGAGCCGGTCCCGGTGCACCGGGAAGGCGAGTTCGTTGTCGCCACGGTCATCGCGTATTCAAATCTGTTGCCCACCTTGGATATTGCGGCCAAAACCATCTGGGCCGCGGAGCCGCACTGACCGCGGCTCGGCCACCGTGGTAGGGCCGCAATGGGCTCGGCGCTGCTGTGTATCACCGAGGCCTGCAACAGACCATTCCGTCAAGCACTCACCACCTTCGCCGACAACAGCCGCCACGAAAGCCTCTGAGCGGCAAACATCTACAACGCGGCACGAAGGCAAAGACCACATGCTGTACACATCCTGGCGCTAGCCTGGACGCGCGGTCATCTGGCGCTGCCGGCAAGACCGCATCCCCTATGACCCGACCACCACGGTGCCGCGGGCAAATTCACCCTAACCGCATCTCCCTCTCTGGCAGGGTTAGTTGAGACAGCATGGTTCGAAAATATCTGACCAGGTATTGAGCGGCGTGCCTCAGCTAGTTTGAGCGCGTGGCCGGTGGTGGTGCCT
This sequence comes from Mycobacterium lacus, assembly GCF_010731535.1. Lineage (NCBI taxonomy): Bacteria > Bacillati > Actinomycetota > Actinomycetes > Mycobacteriales > Mycobacteriaceae > Mycobacterium > Mycobacterium lacus. The sequence goes on along the minus strand of NZ_AP022581.1, from coordinate 1,264,416 downwards.
CAGCTAGTTTGAGCGCGTAGCCGGGGAGGCTTGCCTGATGTGGAGGGCAAGATCGACATGGCCGCGAGACGGCAGGTAACAAACAAACTGCAGGCCCAGTACCGCAGAGCCTTGAGGGCAGACAAGAGCAAGATCTTGGATCGGGTGGTGGCTACTACGGGGATGGGCCGCTCGACAGCTCGCCGGATGCTGACCGGCCCGGGATTGCCGGACCCGGCAGTGCCGGCCGATGGGCGCAGGCTGCGGCCGCGTGGCTTCAGCGACGATGCCAGGGCGCTGCTGGAGCACGTGTGGGCGTTGATGGGCATGCCGTGCGGCAAGTACCTGGTTGTGATGCTCGGGTTGTGGCTGCCGCTACTTTCCGAGGCCGGTGATCTTGACCGGCCGTTTGCCACCGAGCGGGCATTGGCTGAGTTGAAAGCGATGAGCGCGGCGACCGTGGACCGCTACCTCAAACCCGCCCGGGACCGGATGCGCATCAAGGGCATCACGACGACCAAACCCTCACCGCTGCTGCGTAACTCGATCACTATCCGAACCTGCGCTGAGGAGGCGCCAGAGGCGCCGGGGGTGATTGAGGCCGACACCGTGGCGCACTGCGGTCCGACACTGATCGGCGAGTTCTGTCGACCGTCACGTAATTCCCCAGGGCTGCCGTCACGGAATTCCCCAGGTGCGGGCCTCGATGGTATGTGTACCGTGCCCGCGGTGGCGTTGTCTAGCTGACGCTGCGTCCGGGCCGTTTGCGGGGCCGGTAGCTGGGTCCGTCCATGAGGATCTGGTAGCTGCTGTTGATGATCCTGTCGAGTAGCGATTCGGCGACGACCGGGTTCGGGAATAGGCCGTACCAGTCGTTGGGGGCGCGGTTGGAGGTCAAGATCAGCGGCTTGCCGCTGACCGCGCGTTCGTTGATTAGCTCGTAGAGGTCGTCGGCGTGCATGGTCGTGTGCTCGCGCATCGCAAAATCATCAAGAATCAACACGAGCGGTTTGGTGTATTCGCGGATGCGTTGGCTAACTGCGGTCGGCGTGCCCGCCGGCGAGGTCGGCGAGCATCCGAGAGGTTTTGGCGAAACGGACGTCGCCGCCGCGTCGGGCTACAGCATGCCCGAGTGCTTGTGCCACATGGGTTTTGCCTACCCCAACGGGTCCGTAGAGGATGACCGACTCGCCGGCGTCGAGCCAGCGCAGCGCGGCCAGGTCGCGCAGTATGGCGGCGGGCAGTTTCGGGTTGGCGGAGAAGTCGAAGGATTCGAAGGTGGCTTGTTCTTCGAACTTCGCGCGGCGGATGCGCCGTGTCAGGGCGGCCGATTCGCGGCGGGCGATCTCGTCCTCGCACAGTGCTTGCAGGAATTCGAGGTGCCCGAAGTCGCCGTTGCGGGTCTGGGCTAGCCGGGCGTCGAGGGTGTCAAGCATGCCCGACAGTTTCAGAGTGCGCAGCGCGTTGCGCAGCGCGGGGTCACAAATACCCATGAAGTCGTGTTCTCCTTGTGAAATAGCTTATGTGGGTTGTGATTCGGTCAGATTCCGGGACCCGGGTGACTTTCAGCCGACTCCGCCGGTGTCGCCGGTGGCGAACTGGTCGGGGCCACGCAGGAACGCCGCGGTAGTGGCGGCGGCGCCGGTGGCCGGTTCGGCGGTGGTGGCGTCGTGTTCGGTGCCGGCGGCCAGGATGCCCTTGATGGTCCGATACGCCGGGTCGCCGACGGCGATCGCGCAGGCGCAGGCGGCTTCGAGCCGATCACAGCCGTGCTTGTCGCGCAGCCCGAGCACTCCTTGCGCCGAGCGCAGGTGGTGGATCGCGTTGTCGCGCATGAATTCGGCGATCACCGCTTCGCAGGCGGGGCCGACCTGGGCGGCGGTGTGCCGACACCAGGTGGGGTTTTCATCGCGAAGGCGACCTTCTCCGGCGGGTAGTGGGAGAAGTCGGTGGAGCGCCCGAGGCCCGCCGCACATGGGTGGCGACGACCTCGTTGTGGGCAAAGATCTGCACGATGTCACCGGCGGTGCGGGCGTGCAGGCGCCGCCCGATCAGCCGCCATGGCACGCTGTAGAGGGCCTTGCCGACCTTGAGGTGCGTATCGACCCCCACGGTGCCGATAGACCAGGTGGTGAGTTCGAACGCGTGGCGCGGCAACGGTTTCAACGTATCGGCCTCGATCGCTTCGAACACCCGCAGCGGCTGGCCGCCGTCGAGGGCCCGTGAATGTCGTAGCCCGGCCACCTCCCGGCTCCACCGGGCCGCCTCGCCCTGCATCTGAGCCAGCGAGGTGAACTCGCGGCCCCGCCAGAACGAATCCCGCACATACGGCATCGGCCGCTCGACACGAGGTTTGTCCTTGGGCTTGAACGCCCGGGCCGGGTCGATCAAGCAGTCGTAGTGGGCGGCCAGCTCGGCGTAGGTGCGGTTGATCTTCGGGTCATATAGGTCGGGCTTGTCCACCCCGGTCTTGAGGTTGTCGCACACCAGCCGGGCCGGAATACCATTGAAGAATTCGAATGCCTCGACATGGCAAGTGCACCAGGTGGTTTGGTCCATCCTGACCACAGGGCGAACGAACAGGTGCCGCGAGCACGACAGCACCATGACAAACGCCCACACTGCGACTCGCTTGGCTGTGGCCGGGTTCAGCCACATTCCTAACCGGCCGTAGTCGATCTGCGCTTCGCTGCCCGGCGGCACTTCGCCGCGCGGCACGCTCACCCGAGCACGAGCCACCTCATCGGCGAAATTCATTGCCACCCAACGCCGCACAGAGGACTCCGACACGTCGACCTGATGGTCGTCACGTAGCCGCTGCGCGATCGTGGCGACCGTAACATCGGCGTGCAGCCAGTCCTGATCCGGTCGCTATGCCGGTCGATCAACGGCCACGTCGATGCCCGCGCGCCGCGATCATCCAGTCCGGGAAACCACTGCGCGATCCGCGCCGCCCACTGCTCGGCGCTCAGCGGTTCTCCGCCTGGGCCAATGCCCTCGGCGACCGCCGGGGCCAGATACTTGCGGATCGTCTTACGATCCATCCCCAGCGACTGCCACAACTGCACCTGTGAGCGACCAGCCTGCCAATGCGTGTACAACTCGATCAGATCGAACATCTCGATATCTCTCCTCGCCATCAGTGCCCCTTCGTCCGCCGTACTCCGACGGATCAAGAGCGAACATGTGTGCGAGGCCCACACCCGGCAGACACACCGCCCAGGGTGGGGAATTACCTGACAGCCAGGGTGGGGAATTCCGTGACGGACAACCCCTCAAACCTGGGGAATTGCGTGACCGCTGACAAGTTCGCCCGCACTCTGACGATGACTGATCTGGTGACCGGTTGGACCGAGAACTGCTCGATCCGCAACAATGCGTCGAAGTGGATCATGGAGGGCATCGAGCAGCTGCAGGGGTGCTTCCCATTCGCGATGGTGATTTTCGACTCAGACTGCGGTTCAGAGTTCATCAATCATGACGTCGCTGCCTGGCTGCAGGCCCGCGACATCGCCCAGACCCGCTCACGGCCATACCAGAAGAACGACCAGGCCCATGTGGAGTCCAAGAACAACCACGTGGTACGCAAACACGCGTTCTACTGGCGCTATGACACCGCGCAAGAGCTCGAGTTGCTCAACCGGTTGTGGCAGCTGGTGTCGTTGCGTCTGAACTTCTTCACCCCGACAAGAAGGCCGTCGGGTACACCACCACCGCACAGGGCCGCCGCACACGGATCTATGACAAGCCGGCCACCCCGTGGCAACGCTTACAGGCATCAGGAGTGCTTGACACCCAACACCTTTCGGCTATAGCCGCCCGCATCAAGGGAATCAACCCCGCCGAGCTGACCCGGCAGATCAACGCCATCCAGATGCAGCTGCTCGACCTGACCAAGGACAAGACCGAGACCCTGGCCGCCGACCGTCACCTCGACCTGCAAGCATTGCAACCGTCAATCAGCCGATTGGCCAAGACGAAGTAATGCAAGCCCCCCACGCGCTCACAATGCCTGAGGCACCAGCCACTACTTCGCGCTCACTTTTGTGTGAGGCACCTCGTTGAGGGCAAGTAAGGATTGCAACGAACAATGACCGCGACTTTGACCGAGGTCCGGACCTGTAGCACCGATGATGAAGGAGTGGGAACCTATTCGACCGTTGGGCCACGGGCGGATCGTCCCCGGCGGCGCACCTTCACCCCGGAGTACAAGGCGGCCATCGTGGCTGAGTACGACGCAATGACCGAGCCGGGTGCGCGGGGTGCGCTGCTTCGGCGTGAGGGCCTGTACTCGTCGCACATCGTGGAGTGGCGGCGAGCGCGCGACGCGGGCGCGTTGGACGGGCTTGCCCGGTCAGGCGGTCGGGGCAGCAAGGACCGCGACAAGGCTGAGATCGAACGACTACGCAAGCGGGCCGAACGGGCCGAGGCCGAGCTCGAACGCACCAGGGCCGCACTGGATCTGGCGGGAAAAGCACACGCGCTCTTGGAGACGCTCTCCGAGAGCACGGGCACGCGGCCCGGGTCGAAGAAGTGATCGCACAGTTGCTGCCCGAGGTGGAGCGGCTAACCTCCACCGCGCAGGCGTGCGCGCTTTTGGGCAAGCCACGCGCGAGCCTGTACCGACAACGCAACCGCTCTGCTGGCCCACGCCGCAAACCCGGGCCGGCGGGACCGCCGCCCAACGCGCTCGACGCCGTTGGGCGCACGCAGATCCTCACGGTGTTGTGCCAGCCGCACTTTGCTGACAAGGCGGTCGCGCAGGTGTGGGCCGAGCTGCTCGACGAGGGCGTCTACCTGTGCTCGCAGTCCACGATGTACCGGATTGATCCTGCGTGCGCACAACATGACCCGCGAACGGCGGCGGGTAGCCACACACCCGCCGCGGGTCAAACCCGAGCTGGTCGCCCACCAACCCAACGACGTGTGGTCGTGGGACATCACCAAGCTGGCGGGGCCGGTGCGCGCGGAGTTCTACCAGCTCTATGTGATGCTGGACATCTTCAGCCGCTACCCCGTCGGCTGGCGCGTGGAACACCACGAGGACGCCGACATCGCCCAGGACTGGATGGCCGAGCTGACCGCGCTACACGGGCGGCCCGGCGCGATCCACGCCGACCGGGGCTCGGCGATGACGTCGAAGAACGTCGCCCAGCTGCTAATCGACCTCGGCGTGGCGCGCAGCCACTCGCGCCCACGGGTGTCAAACGACAACCCGTTCAGCGAATCCCAGTTCAAAACGCTGAAGTACCGCAACGATTTTCCCGAACGGTTCGACTCGATCGAGCACGCCCGCACCTGGTGCAAAGACTTCTTCGACTACCTGCGCCACGAGCACCGCCATTCCGCGCTCGGCCTGCACACACCGGCCTCGGTGTACTTCGGCACCGCAGCCCACATCCAAGCCGCACGCGCCCGGGTCATGGCCGAAGCCTACGCCGCCAACCCCAACCGGTTTAGCAGCCCACCACAGCCCCCGAAACTACCAACCGCCGCATGGATCAACCCACCGACCCCACAACCGAAAATAGTGTCCACATAGTGAGACGCTGTCTCAAACACCTTGACAGCTACCGCCCGCTACCTGAGGTTGATAGAGGGAATGTCATGCCGGCACACCAGCTTTCGGACAGCTAACAGTGTGACGCACCGCGCTCATCGCGCGATCATTTTGCCCAGGTCGATCCCGGCCGGGTCAGTCGTCGGCCTCGTCGTCGCTGTCGATGATCCGCCGATTGCCGCGAGTACTCCGATTGCTCCGGTTTCCGAGGGGACTCTCCCCCCAACGCAGCATCGGCAACTGCGGAAGCTCCCAGCGGCGCCCCGGCAGATCGGTGACATCGCTGAGCGATCTGACGACGCCCTGGGTCAGGCCCATGATGGCGGCCATCACCGGCAACAGCGGCTGCAGCGGCTTTGCCGCCGTGCGAACGGTGCTGATCCGGCGCGCCAGGATCAGGCGTTCGATCGAGTGATACAGCCAGGCGCCGACGCCGAGTGCGTAGATCGCCAGCACCGACGCGACGATGGCCCACCCGAACGCGGCGCACACCACGGCACCGAGCACCACCGTCGCAGCCAGCCAGGCGGCGATCACGACACGCAGCTCGAGCCGGGTCATGATGCGTTGCCTCGCACGGCCTGGGCCGCCGCACGGATCTGCGGCGTCACCAGCATGACCTGGCCCAGCACACCGTTGACGAAGCCCGGCGAGTCGTCGGTGGACAGCTCCTTGGCCAGCTCGACGGCCTCGTCGACGGCAACCGGCCCCGGCACATCGTCGGCGTGCAGCAGCTCCCACACCGCGACCCGCAGAATGGCGCGGTCCACCGCGGGCAGCCGGTCCAGCGTCCAGCCCTGCAGGTGCGAGGCGATCAGGTCGTCGATGTGCGCGGCGTCCTCAGCGACCCCTTTGGCCACCGCGACGGTATACGGGTGCAGCGGCGCCACGTCCGGCTTGGCTTCGGCCAGTGTGGTGCGGACGTCGACCACCTCGGCCGGGCTCATGCCTCGGGCCTCGGCTTCGAACAACAGGTCCACGGCGCGCTTGCGGGCCTGATGGCGTCCCTTGACCGGCTTGGACATGGTCATGCACGGCCCAGGTAGCTGCCGTCGCGTGAATCCACCTTCAGCTTGTCCCCGGTGTTGATGAACAGCGGCACCTGGATCTGCGCGCCGGTCTGCAGGGTGGCCGGCTTGGTGCCCGCGCTGGACCGGTCGCCCTGCAGACCCGGCTCGGTGTGGGTCACCTCGAGTTCGACGGTCACCGGCAGCTCGATGTACAGTGGCGCGCCGTTGTGGAACGCCACCTGCACCGGCATGCCCTCCAGCAGGAACCGCGCGGCGTCGCCGACCAGGGACTCCGGCAGCGGGTGCTGCTCGTAGTCCTCGCTGTCCATGAACACGAAGTCCGAGCCGTCGCGGTACAAGAACGTGGTGTCGCGCCGGTCGACGGTGGCGGTGTCCACCTTCACCCCGGCGTTGTACGTCTTGTCGACGACCTTTCCCGACAGCACGTTCTTGAGCTTGGTACGCACGAACGCCGGCCCTTTGCCGGGTTTGACGTGCTGGAACTCGATGATCGTCCACAGCTGCCCGTCGATTACCAGGACAAGTCCGTTTTTGAAGTCAGCAGTGGTCGCCACGGTCTCCTAAATCTCCTACAGGATGGCCAGTTCCTTCGAGAACCGGGTCAACAATTCCGCGGTCTGCCCGGTGGTTTTCGAGGCCCCATTGGCTACCGCCAGAGTGTCCTCGATGCGGACACCGCCGCGGCCGGGTAAATAGACGCCGGGCTCCACCGTCACGACGGAGCCCGCAAGTAGTGTACCGGCGGATGTCGCTCCGATGCCCGGCGCTTCATGTATCTGCAGGCCAACGCCGTGTCCCAGGCCGTGGCCGAAGTTCTCGCCGTAGCCCGCGTCGGTGATCAGCTGGCGCGCCGCGGCGTCCACGTCGCACAGCTCGGCACCCGGCCGCAGCGCCTCACGCCCGGCCCGTTGCGCCTCGGCGACCAGTTCATAGATCTCCAGCTGCCAGTCGGCGGCCTTGCCCAGCACGAACGTACGCGTCATGTCGGAGTGATAGCCGGCAACCAGCGCACCGAAGTCGATCTTGACGAAGTCCCCGGTTTGCAGCACCGCGTCGGTCGGCCGGTGGTGCGGGATCGCCGAATTCGGGCCGGCGGCCACGATAGTCTCGAACGACACCCCGTCGGCGCCGTGGTCGAGCATCAAGGACTCCAGCTCACGGCCCACCTCGCGTTCGGTCCGGCCCGGCCGCAGGCCGCCCCGCGCCACCAGGTCGGTGAGCGCGGCGTCGGCCGCCTCACACGCCAGCCGCAGCAACGCCAACTCACCGGCGTCTTTGACCTCACGCAACGCCTCGACCGTCCCGGACGCCCGCACCAGCTCGCTGTCCTGGCCTGCCAGCGCGGCCGACAGCGCGTCGAGGCCGTCGACGGTGACCACATGGCTCTCGAAGCCGAGCTTGCGCACGCCGGCCGCGGCCGCCCGGCCGGCCAGGCAACGGCCGCAGGCTCGTTCGATGGCGACCTCGAGCCCTGGTGCTTGCTGCGCGGCCTGGGTGCGGTACCGGCCGTCGGTGGCCAAAATGGCCTCGCGTTCGTCGGCGAACACCAGCAACGCGCCGTTGGACCCGGTGAAACCGGATAGATAGCGAACGTTTATCAGGTCCGTGACCAGCATCGCGTCCAGCCCGGAGTTACCGATTTGCGCTTTGAGATTGTCTCGACGCTGGGAATGTGTCACGCCCCTTGACGCTACTCGCTACGCTTTTCCCTCATGACTAACTGGATGCTGCGCGGACTGGCGTTCGCTGCCGCGATGGTCGTTGTCCGTTTGTTTCAGGGGGCGCTGATCAATGCGTGGCAGACGCAGGCCGGGTTAATCAGCGTGGTGCTGCTGTTGATCTTCGTTCTCGGGGTGATCGTGTGGGGTGTGCTCGACGGCCGCGCCGACGCTTCGGCGAACCCGGATCCGGACCGCCGGCAAGATCTGGCGATGACCTGGCTGCTGGCCGGCCTGGTGGCCGGGGCGATCAGCGGCGCTGTGTCCCTGCTCATTTCGCTGTTCTACAAGGGGATCTACGTGGGTGGGCTGATCAACGAGCTCACCACGTTCGCGGCCTTCACCGCGCTCGTGGTTTTCCTGCCCGCGATCGTCGGGGTTTCTATCGGCCGGTGGCAGGTGGACCGGCAGCTCGCGAAGGTGCCGGTCAGACACCACGGGCTCGCTGCTGAGCACGAACGGGCCGACACCGACGTGTTCACCGCCGTCCGCGGCGGCGAGGCCGCCGCGGCCCAGCACGAGGAACGGACCGCGGCGGTGGCCACGGCCGAGCGTGAGGCAACCACCGAGACGATCCCCACGGCCGAGCCCGAGGCACCGACCGAGGTGATCCGCACGACGGATGCCGAGCAGACAAAGCCCGACACACCGAAGAAGGACTAAGCCTCGAAAGCCCCGGCCAGGTAGCGCAGGGCGAGCAGGTAGCCGTCGATCCCCAGCCCCGCGATGACGCCCGTCGCGACCGGGCTGATGTAGGAATGACGCCGAAACTCCTCGCGCGCATACACATTGGAGATGTGTACCTCGATCAGGGGTGCGCTCAATTCGGCACACGCGTCGCGCAGCGCCACCGATGTGTGCGTCAGGCCACCGGCATTGAGGATCACGGGTTCGCGGGCATCGGCGGCCAGATGGATCCAATCCAGCAGTTGGGCTTCGCTGTCGCTTTGCCGCACAACAGCTTTCAGTCCGAGTAAGGCGGCCTCACGGGCTATCAGAGCCGCCAGCTGCTCGTGCGTGGTGCTGCCGTAGACCGCGGGCTCGCGCCGGCCCAGCCTACCCAGGTTGGGGCCGTTGATGACATGCACCTGTGTCATGAGGCATCGAGTCCGGTGTAGGCGGCCGCCAGCAGCGATGGGTCCGGTCCCACCAACCGGCCGGGCTTGGCCAGCCCGTCGAGGACCACGAACCGCAGCACGCCGGCGCGGGTTTTCTTGTCTGCGGCCATGATTTCCAGCAGCTGCGGCAGCGCGTCGGCGTCGTAGCTGACCGGCAGGCCGAGCGAGGTCAGGATGGTCCGATGTCGCCGCGCGGTGGCGTCGTCGAGCCGCCCGGCGAGCCTGGCGAGCTCGGCGGCGAACACCAGTCCCACCGACACCGCGGCGCCGTGGCGCCACTGGTACCGCTCCCGACGCTCGATCGCGTGCCCCAAAGTGTGGCCATAGTTGAGAATTTCGCGCAGCTCCGATTCCTTCTCGTCGGCGGCGACGACCTCGGCCTTGACGGTGACCGCGCGCCGGATTAGCTCGGGCAGCACGTCACCGCTCGGGTCCAGCGCCGCCTGCGGGTCGGCCTCGATGAGGTCCAGGATCACCGGGTCGGCGATGAACCCCGCCTTGACCACCTCGGCCATCCCGGAGACGATCTCGTTGCGCGGCAACGTTTCCAGCGTCACCAGGTCGGCCAGGACGGCGAGGGGCTGGTGAAACGCGCCGACCAGGTTTTTGCCCGCGTCGGTGTTGATGCCGGTCTTGCCGCCGACGGCCGCGTCGACCATGCCGAGCAGCGTGGTGGGCACGTGCACGATCTCCACCCCGCGCAGCCAGGTGGCCGCCGCGAAACCGGCGACGTCGGTGGCGGCCCCGCCGCCGAGGCTGACCAGGGCGTCCTTGCGGCCAATTCCGATGCGGCCCAACACTTCCCAGATGAATCCGACGACGGGCAGGTCCTTGCCGGCCTCGGCGTCGGGGATTTCGATGCGGTGTGCGTCGACACCTTTGCCGGCCAAGTGGCTTCGGATCGCCTCGGCGGTCTGCGTCAGCACCGGCTGATGGAGGATCGCGACCTTGTGCCGGCTGGCAAGCAGTTCATCCAGCTCGTTCAAGAGTCCCCTGCCGATCACCACCGGGTACGGCGGATCGACGGCGACCTGCACGGTGACCGGTGCGGTGATATCCGTCATTTGGCGGCCTGGGCGGGGGTGGGGGTCTGCAGCCGCGACACGATGTAGCGCACCACCGCCCCCGGGTTGCGGCGGTTGGTGTCGACCCGCATGGTCGCCACCCGCCGGTACAGCGGCACCCGTTTGGACATCAAAGCGCGGTATTTCTCGGCGCGGTCGGGGCCGGCCAGCAGCGGCCGCACGGTGTTGCCGCCGGTGCGGCGCACCCCCTCTGCCGCACTGATTTCCAGGTAGATGACGGTGTGGCCGGCCAGCGCCGCGCGCACCCCGGGGCTGGTGACCGCGCCACCACCGAGCGACAGGATGCCGTCGTGGTCGGCCAATGCCGCCCGCACCACGCGCTCCTCGATGCGGCGGAACTCCGTTTCCCCGTCGGTGGCGAAGATATCGGCGATGCTGCGTCCGGTCTGCTGCTCGATCGCCACGTCGGTGTCGAGCAGGCTGACCCCGAGCGCCTTGGACAGCCTGCGGCCGATGGTGGACTTGCCGGAGCCCGGCAGGCCGACGAGTACGGCTTTGGGTGCCATTATGCGGTGCCCCGGCCCGCCGGCGTTTCCCGGGCGGCGACCGCGCGCTGATAGGCCTCGATGTTGCGGCGGGTCTCGGCCAGCGAATCGCCGCCGAACTTCTCCAGCGCCGCGCGGGCCAGCACCAGGGCCACCATCGTCTCGACCACGACCCCGGCGGCCGGCACCGCGCACACGTCGGAGCGCTGGTGGATGGCGACGGCCTGGTCACCGGTCGCCATGTCGACGGTGGCCAGCGCGCGAGGCACGGTGGAGATCGGCTTCATCGCCGCGCGCACCCGCAGCGGCTGCCCGTTGGTCATGCCGCCTTCGAGACCTCCGGCCCGGTTCGTCGAGCGCACCACGCCGTCGGGCCCGGGGTACATCTCGTCGTGGGCGCGGCTGCCGCGGCGGCGCGCCGTCTCGAAACCGTCGCCGATCTCCACACCCTTGATCGCCTGGACGCCCATGACGGCGGCGGCCAGCTGGCTGTCGAGCCGGTTGTCGCCGCTGGTGAAGGAGCCCAGCCCCACCGGCAGGCCCATCGCCACGACCTCGACGACGCCGCCCAGCGTGTCGCCGTCCTTCTTGGCCGCCTCGATCTCGGCGATCATGGCTTGTTCGGCGGCCTTGTCGAAGGCGCGAACGGGGCTGGCGTCGATTTTGGGGAGGTCCTCGGGTTGTGGCGGTGGACCGTCGTAGGGGGCCGAGGGGCCGATCGCGATGACGTGGGAGAGCACCTCGACGCCCAGCGCCTGCTTGAGGAAGTGCCGCGCGATGGTTCCGGCGGCGACGCGCGCGGCGGTCTCGCGGGCGCTGGCCCGCTCCAGCACGGGCCGGGCGTCGTCGAACCCGTATTTGAGCATGCCCGCGTAGTCGGCGTGGCCCGGTCGCGGCCGGGTGAGCGGGGCATTGCGCGCTGAATGTTCGAGCTCGGCCGGGTCGACCGGGTCGGCGGCCATCACGGTCTCCCACTTGGGCCACTCGGTGTTGCCGATCTCGACGGCGATGGGCCCGCCCAGCGTGACGCCGTGGCGTATCCCGGACAGCACCGTCACCGCGTCGCGCTCGAACGCCATGCGGGCGCCGCGGCCGTAGCCCAGCCGGCGGCGGGCCAGCTGAGCGGAGATGTCGGCGGAGGTGACGTGCACGCCGGCGACCATGCCTTCGACCACGGCCACCAGCGCACGCCCGTGCGACTCCCCGGCGGTGATCCAGCGCAACACCCGACCATCTTCCCATGGCGGCCATGATCGCCGTGCCAGCGCGGTCAGGCATGGCTATATCGTCGGCGTATGTCTAGACGTACAACGATCGACATCGATGACGTACTGCTGGCCCGAGCGCAGGCCGCGCTCGGTACCACCGGCCTCAAGGACACGGTCGATGCCGCCTTGCGGGCGGCGGTGCGGCAGTCGGCACGCGCTCGGCTCGCGGCGCGAATCGCCTCGGGTGTGGGTATCGATCGGTCCGAAGCACTGCTCGCGCAGACGCGCTGCGCGCGGTGACGTTGTACTGCGTCGACATGAGCGCGTGACATCGCGCGGCGAGGCCTGAAGTCGCGAACCGATGGCTGGCGGCCCTGTCCGGGGATCGGGTCGGCATCTGCGACCAAGTGCGGTTGGAAGTTCTCTACTCGGCGAGGTCCGCCACCGACTACGACGCGCTCGCCGACGAACTCGACGGGTTAGCCCGGATCCCGATCGACGCCGAAACCTTCGCTCGCGCATACCAAGTCCAGCGTGAACTCGCCCATGTCGGCGGTCTGCGTCATCGCAGCGTGAAGATCGCGGACCTGATCATCGCCGCGGCGGCCGAACTCTCGGGCACCGTCGAGTGGCATTACGACGAGGACTTTGACCGGATCGCGGCGATCACCGGCCAGCGCACGGAGTGGATTGTGCCGCGCGGAACCGTTCCTGATTGGTGAGCAGGAGGAGTCCTGTGCGGCCCGAACGGTGTTGGCCGCTGATGGTGGGTGTTCTCTGGTGGACCGGCATGCCTCGTCGTCGTTGTGGGCGTGGCGGTGAGCCAGAACTGCGGCACCGTCGTGTGGTTCCCGGTGGCTGGTCAGGTCTGGCCGGTGGAGTGCCCGCACGCATCCGCTGTTGGGTGCGGGGTCCTGCCGGCCGACGCCTGATCGGATTGCCGAGTCCACGTCTGCCGATCGCGGCCGCCGCACCGTGATGCACGGTCACAGCGGCCGGGTTGGAAGTCTGCTGTTGTAAGGGTTTACGCCAATGCTGGCGGCCCCACAGGCTGGTGTAGGCCGGATCGACACCGATTACTGCGATGCCGCGGCGGGTGGCCATCGAGGTGAGCCGGTCCCGGAAACGCCGAGTCGGGATACCCGCGACGGCGCGCCGCAGCCGCTTCCCACGCTGCCCGCGGCCCAGTGTTTCGCGTCCGGTGGCGCGGGCATCGGTGAAATCGAGGTTCTCCACCGCGACTGCGCTGCAGTTGTGGTGCACGGCAAGGTCGAGCAGCGCGGTAATCGCGGCTCTAACCCGCCCATCGCGGCGCGTAGCGGGTAAACCGGCGGTGTCGACGGGAATCGTGACGGGTGCACCGACCGGGTTGCCTGAGCAGTCCAGGACACACGCGGCGAGGTGATCGGCGTTGAGGTCCACCAGCACCGGCCCGGCGCGCAGCTCCTCGAGCGTGGGCGCCGGGCGTGGTGGTCCAGGAGGCGTCCAGATACCAGCGGCCTTTCGCCGGGTTGAAGGTGATGTCATAACGAACCGCCCGCCGGCCGGCCACCCGATCAGCCCACTCCTGGCAGCGATGGCCGAACGCCACCGGTGCGGCGATGTGCAGATGCGTACCGAACCGGTCCACCAGGGCGGCCGGGACTTTGATCCGCAACTGGCCCGACTCGTCGACGCGGATCGTCTCATTACCCGCGGCCTTGCCCGTCTCGCCGTCGGCGGTCAGGAACATGCGGGCGGCGGTCCAGCGGTCCCGCCACTGCTGCTCGCTCATCTCGGCCGCGTCGAGATGTTGGCGGTGTGCCACAACCTGTTACCGCCGACGGTGATCGACGGGCGGCCCGCCGCCAGGTCCGCCTCGGCCACCGCCAGCCGCGTCCGCAGTGTGGCCAGCCGGCGGGTCTTGGAGAACCGCTGCGCCGCACTGGCATATCCACGCACCGGGCGCCGGGACTGGCGGCGCGGACCGCCAACCACGTCGGCTGGGGCGGCGACCTCACCCGGGCGCAGCGCACACCGGGATTCCAGCACGCCGATCGCGGCCCGCACATCGGTGACCTCAGCGGTTAGGGCTCGCATGCCGAGCTGGTACTGGTCTTCGACGGCGCGGGTGATCGCACCGGCCCACCGCGACGACGCCACCACCGTGATCGCCTGCTTACGCTCGGCCCGCCACCGGCCGTGCTGCTTGCGATCCATGCGGCCCAACGTGATCCGGTGCGCGAGCTCGCGGCGATACACCGAACCCAAAAACACCCCGATCGCACCCAGCGCCGCGGCTTCCTCCCCGGTCAGGTGCAGCCGGGTGCGCACCCGAACACCAGCCGGGCCCGCAGCCACCACCGGATCCCCGATCCGACGCAACTGCTTACCCACGCCGCATCACCAGTTCCAATGCCGCATCAGGTCTTTCACCGAGAACCGCAGCTCCACGCCGTGCTCGTCGGCCATCGCCCGCACGTCGGCCTCAGTAAGGTTCAGGCCGTCTTTGAGCGCGTAGAACATCGACTGCTCGACGTGCCGCATGAACAGCGGGTGCGCAGCACACCAGCGTCGGACCTGTCGTTGGGCGGCGTCGCGTCGCCGCTTCTTCTTCGGCGGCATCGACTTGTAGGCGTGCGCGCGGTGCGCGTTCTGCGCGGTCTTATACCCGTATCCTTGAGCGTCATCCACGATGCCGCCGGTCGCTGCGTCGACGATGACGTATCGCCTCTTGAACCGGTCCGACAGTGCAGCACTGACGACAACCTTCACCGATCCCGCAGCGGGCAGGTCACTCATGTGCCGCATCATCCACCCGGCCACCGACAAGCGCGGCCGGCCCGATATCGCGCTGCGCGCAGCCGACCGCTTTGAGCGCACGGTTTCGCGCACCGCGGCGGCCATACAGTCGCGCACAGAACGAGGTCAGCACCTCCACCATGTCGCGCACCAGATCGTCGTCTACCTCACCGGCGTCGAGCACCACCAGCCGGCGACCGTGCGCCGAAAGCGCCGCTTCCACCAGTTCAGTGTTCATCCGGCCCAGCCGATCCCGATGCTCGACCACCACAACGGTCACCTTCGGGTCGGCCAACAATCGCCTGACTTTCGCCCGCGACCCATTCATCCCGGACCCGACCTCGGCCTCCACCCGCACCACCGTCCCGCCCGCCTCAGCGGCCCAGGCTGTCAGCCGAGCGACCTGACGATCCAAGTCCGACTTCTGATCATGCGACGACACCCGCGCGTACAGACCGAACGCGGCCGCCGGCGCCGATCCTGCAGGCGCATCCGGTGACACCAGCACCGTGCGCTCATTCACCCGCACCGCCGGAACCGGCAACGTCCCCTCCCGAAACCACCGGTACACCGTCTGTGGATGCACACCCTGAGCACGCGCCCACTCCGTCAAATTCACACCACCAGCGTACTCACTCGAACGTTCATACGCTCACTATCGCTCAGTATCTCGCAAGCAGTTCTAAACCCTGAAACGGGCGTTGATTGCGTCGCGAGATCGGCTGACGCGCATTGACTTTCCCAAAGGGCGTGGCCGGAGTGTCCGGCCGGCGCCGGCGGGTTCCAGGCGGGACCGTCACGGCCTCACGCGAAGCTGCCGGCTCGCTCGTTCGCGATCGCGTCCAGCACCTCCCGCACTGGCCACGTCGAATCAGGTCCAAGGGCCGTCAGTTTCCCAGGCTGGGGTTCGTCCCGACGAGCCAGCGCTCAGCGGCCTCGGTTGTATAGAGGCGTACCAGGAGCAACTCGGCCAAGCGCCGCTGCGAGCCGAAGTCACGGCTCAGCGCGGTGAGCTTTTCCGCCATCGACACAGGCACGATTCGACGTCAACGCCACGCAATGCGTTGCGCGGCCATTTCTTCGTAGCTGAACACTCGCAGTCCTGATGATGCCCGTCACACGAACACCAGCCCCACCGCACCCACCGTGGCCAGGCACATCGACGGGCCGTGCGGCACCGTGGCGGCGCCGCCGATTAACCGGGCAACCACGCCGCACAGCGCGGTCAGCAGCGGCGCGGCCAGCGCCGCCAGCAGCCACACCTCGACGCCGAAGCACCCGGTGAGCCCGCCCAGGCCGATGGCCAGCTTTACGTCGCCGGCTCCCATCGCCGCCGGCGCCACCAGGTGCACCAGCAGGTACACCCCGGTCAGCGCGGCCGCGCCGGCCAGTGCCGGCACGCAAAGGCCGGTGCAGGCGGCCACCAGCAGGATCACAACAGCGCCGGGCAGCGTCAGCGCGTTGGGCAATCGGCGCTGCCGGAGGTCGTAGATGCTCAGTGCCGCGAGCCAGACCGAGACCAGCCCGGCTATACCAATCCACATGCGCGGCAGGCTAATCCAATGCCGCCACCATCGCCGCTCGCGGAGCGGGTAGCCCTGTGAATTGTTCGACTTGCGCAAACGCCTGGTGCAGCAGCATCTGCAGGCCGCTGACCACCCGGCCTCCGGTCGCGGTCACGGCGGCGGCCAGCGGGGTGGGCCAGGGGTCGTAGATGGCGTCCAGCAGCACCGGGATCCCGGCGAAGATGCCGGCATACCGAGACGCCACGTCGGCGGGGATCGTGCTGATCAACACCGCCCCGGCCGCCACCTCGTCCGCCAGCCCGGGGCTATCGAGACCGCAGAACCGCGTCGCCACCCCCACTCGGGTTCCGAGGTCCACCAATCGAGCCGCCTTCTCCGGGTTGCGGGCCACCACGGTGATCCCGGCGACGCCGAGTTCGGCCAGCCCGACGACCGCCGCCGGCGCGGTGCCGCCCGACCCGAGCACCACCGCGCGTCCCGAAACCACACCGAGGGCCCCGGTCACGCCGTCGATGTCGGTGTTGTCGGCCCGCCACCCATCCGGGGTGCGCACCAGGGTGTTGGCCGACCCGACCAGTTCGGCGCGCGGGGTCCGCTCGTCGGCGAACCGCAGGGCGGCGAACTTGCCCGGCATGGTCACCGACGCGCCGACCCACTCCGGCCCGAACCCGCCGACCACGGCCGGCAGCTCCTCGGCGCCGCATTCGATGCGTTCGTAGGTCCAGTCATCCAGGCCCAGTGCGCGGTAGGCCGCCAGGTGCAGTTGCGGGGAACGGGAATGCGCGATCGGCGAGCCCAGGACGGCCGCCTTTCTACCGCGCGGAGTCGAGGACACCGTTGTGCTTGGCCAGCTCGATATTGGCCAGATGCTGCTGATAGTCCCTGGTGAACAGCGTCGTCCCCTGGGCGTCGATGGTGACGAAGTACAGCCAGTCCCCCGGCTCGGGATGCTCGGCGGCGCGCAGCGCGTCGACCCCGGGCGAGCAGATCGCGGTGGCCGGCAGCCCATGGGCGACGTAGGTGTTCCAGGGCGTCCGCTGGGCCCGATCGGCGTCGCTGGTGGCCACCTCCCGGCGGTCCAGCGGATAGTTCACGGTCGAATCGAACTCCAGCGTGCGGTGCTCGTGCAGGCGGTTGTAGATCACCTGCGCCACCTTCGGGAAGTCCTGCGGGTTGGCTTCCTGCTGGACCAGCGACGCCACCACCAGGATGTCGTAGGGCGAGACGCCCATGGATTGCGCGGTGTCCACCAACCCGGACTTCATGTACTCGACCGCGCCGGCGCGGATCAGGTTCGCCAGGATGCTCTGCGCCGACGCCGACGGATCGACGTTGAACGTCCCCGGTGCGATGAGGCCCTCGATCCGGCGGTGGTCGTTGGCCAGCTCGGTCACCGGCTCAACCGCCCAGGGCGGCACCGCCAACGTCGCGGGGGTGCTGGTGCTCGCCACCTTGCGCAGGTCGTCGACCGAAACGCAACGCCGGTTGCCGTCGAGATCCACACAGGTGGCCCGCGATATCAGGGAGAATATGCCGGGATTCACCTTGTTGGTCTTCATGTCGGTGGTGTCGTCGAGCTGACGCCCTTCCGGGATGACCAGCTTTCCCACCCGGTTGTTCGGGTCGGACAGCCGCGCGACCGCGGCGGCCGCCGGGATTTCGGTTCGCATCCGGTAGAAGCCGGGTTGGATGGACGAGATCACCTCGTTGCCATGCGCGGCGTCGACGAACGCCCGCACGGTCTTGACCACCCCCTGGTTGTGCAGGGTCTCCCCGACCGCGGTGGTCGAGTCGCCGTCGTGCACCTGAATCACGATGTCGCGCTTGCCGTTGCCCGTGTAGTCCTCACCGTGCCCGAACACCGTCGGCCAGAGTCTGGCGCCCACGAAGACGGCCGCCACCACGGCCACGCCGAGCAGCCCGAGTGCCGCCCGGGCCGCGAAGCGCCGCCGCCGACGGCGCCGTTGTGCCCGGCGCTGCCTGGCCCGATCGATGCGGCTCATCCGGTGCCGGGCCGGCCCGACGGCCTCAGGCTCGGCCCGTCGGCGCCGCCCGCCGTCAACCATCGGTGGCCCCTCGAGCCGCCGCCGCGCGGCGCTGATCGAGCCAGCCCTGCAGGATCGCCACCGCCGCGGCCTGGTCGATCACCGCGCGTTGCTCCTTGGCCCGCACACCCGCCGCGCGCAGCGATCGCTGCGCGCTCACGGTGGTCAGCCGCTCGTCGGCAAGCCGGACCGGTGTGGGAGCAATCCGCTCTGCCAGCGCCTCGGCCAGCTCGATCGCGTCTTGCGCCGACGGGCCGATGCGGTCGGCCAGGGTGCGCGGCAGTCCGACGATCACCTCGACGGCCTCCATGTCGGAGGCCAACGCGGCCAGCCTGCGCAGATGCTTGCCGGACCGGTCGCGTCGCACGGTTTCCAGCGGGGTGGCGAGGATGCCGTCCGGATCGCTGGACGCCACCCCGATGCGCACCTTGCCGACGTCGATGCCGAGGCTTCTTCCGCGTCTAGGTCCCCGCTGTTTCGGATCCACTCAACCGACCCGCGCTATCACGGCGATCTCGGAGCGGACCGCATCGAGCGCGGCGTCGATACCCGTCGGATCCTTTCCCGATCCCTGCGCCAGGTCCGCCTTGCCACCGCCCCGGCCGTCGAGAGCCGCGGAAAGCTGCTTGATCAGGTCGTCGGCGCGAATCCCGAGATCCTGGGCGGCCGGATTGGCCGCGACCGCGTACGGCACGGTTTTGCCTTCCGAACTCGACGAGATCAGCGCGACCACCGCGGGATCGCTACCGAGCTTGCCGCGAATGTCGCCGACCAGCGACCGCAGGTCGGCGGCCGTCATCCCGCCCGCCATTCGCTGCGCCACCACGCGGACGTTACCGATGTGCTGCGCTCCCGCGGCGGCGTTCACCGCGGCCGCCCGAGCGCTCGCCAGCCGGGCGCGTTCGAGTTCCTTCTCCGCGGCCCGCAGGCGCTCCACCAGATTGGCCACCCGCGCGGGCACCTCGTCGGACGGCACCTTCAGCGATGACGCCAGCCCGGCCATCAGCGCGCGTTCCTTGGCCAGGTGACGGAACGAGTCCAGCCCGACGTAGGCCTCCACCCGGCGCACCCCGGAGCCGATCGACGATTCGCCCAGGATCGTCACCGGGCCGATCTGCGCCGTGTTACTCACATGGGTGCCGCCGCACAGCTCCAGGGAGAAGGGTCCGCCCATCTCCACCACCCGCACCTGGTCGGGGTAGCTCTCGCCGAACAGCGCCATCGCGCCCATCGCCTTGGCCCTGTCGAGCTGCTCGGTGAAGGTGTGCACCTCGAAGTCGGCCTGTACCGCCTCGTTGGTCACCTCCTCGATCCGGGTGCGCTGGTCCTCGGTCAGCGGCCCCTGCCAGTTGAAGTCGAACCGCAGATAGCCCGGCCGGTTCAGCGACCCGGCCTGAACCGCGTTGGGCCCCAACACTTGTCGCAACGCAGCGTGCACCATGTGAGTGCCCGAGTGCCCTTGCGTGGCGCCCCGGCGCCACTGCGGGTTCACCGCCGCGACCACGGTGTCGCCCTCGACGAATTCCCCGGACTCCACGTTGACCCGGTGCACGTGGAGGGTTTTGGCGATCTTCTGCACGTCGGTGACCGCCGCCCGCGCGCTCCCGCCGGCGCCGGTCCCGCTGATGGTGCCCTCGTCGGCGATCTGCCCGCCCGACTCGGCGTAGAGCGGGGTGCGGTCCAGCACAAGCTCGACACGGTCGGCTCCGTCGGTACCGTGCGCGACCACCGGGACCCGCTTGCCGTCGACGAAGATGCCCAAAATCCTTGCCTCGGAGGTCAACTCGTCGAAACCGGTGAACTCGGTGGGGCCGGCGTCGACCAGCTCGCGGTATGCGCTCAGGTCGGCGTGTGCGTGCTTGCGCGCGGCGGCGTCGGCCTTGGCGCGACGGCGCTGCGCGGCCATCAGCTCCCGGAAGCCGAGTTCGTCGACCTGCAGGCCGGCCTCCGCGGCCATCTCGAGCGTGAGCTCGATCGGGAAGCCGTAGGTGTCGTGCAGGGTGAAGGCGTCCGAACCGGAAACCACCGTGGCGCCCGCCGCCTTGGTGGCCCCGGCCACCTCCTCGAACAGCTTCGAACCCGACGCCAGCGTGCGGTTAAACGCGGTCTCCTCGGCAACCGCGATGCGCCTGATCCGGTCGAAATCGGCGACGAGTTCGGGATACGACGGGCCCATCGCGTCACGCACCGTGGCCATCAGGTCACCCACGATCGGGCCCTCGATGCCCAGCAGCTTGGCCGAGCGGATCACCCGGCGCAGCAGCCGGCGCAGCACGTAACCGCGTCCGTCGTTGCCGGGGCTGACGCCGTCGCCGATCAGGATCGCCGCCGTGCGGCTGTGGTCGGCAATGACGCGGTAGCGGACGTCGTCTTCGTGGTTGCCGACGTCATACGGGCGCGGGGCGGCGGCTGCCACGGTGTCGATGACCGGCCTGAGCAGGTCGGTTTCGTAGACGTTGTGCACGCCCTGGAGCACGAACGCGACCCGTTCGACGCCCATGCCGGTGTCGATGTTCTTGCGCGGCAACGGCCCAAGGATCTCGAAGTCGGTCTTGCCGGTGCCCTCGCCGCGTTCGCTCTGCATGAACACCAGGTTCCACAGCTCGACGTAGCGGTCCTCGTTGGCTATCGGGCCGCCGCCCACGCCGAACTCTTCCCCGCGGTCGTAGTAGATCTCCGATGACGGCCCGCACGGCCCGGGGATGCCCATCGACCAGTAGTTGTCTGCCATGCCGCGGCGCTGGATCCGGTCGGCCGGCAGGCCGGCGATCTCCTGCCACAGCCGCACGGCCTCGTCGTCGTCGAAATAGACCGTCGTCCAGATTCTTTCGGGGTCCAGGCCGTAGCCGCCGTCCTCGAGGCTGTTGGTCAGCAGGGTCCACGCCAGCTCGATGGCCCCGCGCTTGAAGTAGTCGCCGAAGGAGAAGTTGCCGGCCATCTGGAAGAAGGTGTTGTGCCGGGTGGTGACACCCACCTCGTCGATGTCGGGGGTCCGGATGCACTTCTGGATACTGGTGGCCGTCGCGTACGGCGGCGTGCGCTGGCCCAGGAAGAACGGGACGAACTGGACCATGCCGGCGTTGACGAACAACAGGTTGGGGTCGTCGAGGATCACCGAGGCGCTCGGCACCTCGGTGTGGCCCGCCTTCACGAAATGATCAAGGAACCGCTTCCTGATCTCGTGTGTTTGCACTGTTCGCTTTCCTTAGTTTCCTGGCTTGTCGTAATTCGAAGTCAATTCCCAGCCTATTCGCCGGGCTGCTGGAAGGCTGTCCAAAGGCGTGAACTTAACCCGCTACGAAACTCAAACGCACCAACCGCCGCGGATTATCCCGGTTGAGGTCGACCAGAACGACGCTTTGCCAGGTGCCCAGCAGCGGTTCGCCGCCGGCGACCGGCACCGTCACCGACGGCGCGACGATGGCCGGCAACACATGATCGGCACCGTGACCGTGGGAGCCGTGCGCGTGCCGGTAGCGGTCGTCGCGCGGCAACAGCCGCTCCAGGGCGTCGACAAGGTCCTCGTCGGAACCGGCGCCGGTCTCGATGATCGCGACCCCCGCCGTCGCGTGCGGGACGAACACGTTGCACAGGCCGTCACCGTGCGTCGCGCAGAACGCGCGCACCGCATCGGTGAGATCGACGATGCGGCGACGCGCGGTGTCCACGTCCAGCACATCGGTATCCACCCGCCCAGCCTACGGTGGGGTGGCTGCGAGTTCCCAGGACCGGCCTATTGATTGTGACGGCGAACACCCTATCGCGAGGGCCGACCGATGCGGGATCGATGCGCCGAGATATTCGGCGGGCCGGCAAGTGTCGAAGAATGGGAGATCGCGGCGCTGCATCGCGACCACCGCTCGGCCGAGGGCGCGGGTGCGCGGGCGACCTGGGTCACAGTGCCGCCGGACCGGGTAGACCAAGGCGTCGACTACTACAAGTCGTCCGTGCTGCCCCGGCTAGCGGGCGCCGACGGGTTCCGCAGCGCCAGCCTGATGGCCGACCGCGGGTCCGGACGTGCCGTGTCTTGCACGACGTTCGACACCCGGGACGCGATGGAACGCAACCGGGATCAGATAGCAGCGCTCAAGGCCGCGTCGATGCCGGATTCGGGCACCGAGGAACTCGGCGATTGCGAGTTCGAGCTGGCGCTGGCGCACCTGAGGGTGCCCGAGCTGGTGTAATCGAATCTCCTGCGGTACCGGCCGAGTCAGGCTTTCGGCCGGTGCCGTTTCTTGCGTTCTTGCGACCATTGCCACGGCTATCCAGTAGGAGGAAGGTATTTGGTGAACCGGTGGCGCCACCGGGGCGCTGCCCCGACATGAGGAGGGGGTTGGTCGTGTACGCACGCTCTACAACCATCCAGGCGGAACCGCTGTCGGTCGATATCGGAATTGCGCATGTCCGCGATGTGGTCATGCCCGCGCTCCAGGGGATCGAGGGGTATGTCGGGCTGTCGCTATTGGTCGACCGGCAGTCCGGCACCTGCATCGCCACCAGTGCCTGGGACACCCTGCAGGCGATGCGCGCCAGCGCCGAGCGGGTGGCTCCCATCCGTGACCGGGCCGCGATGATGTTCTCCGGCAACGCGCGCGTCGAAGAATGGGAAATCGCCTTGCTGCATAGGGACCACCGGTCGCACGAGGGGGCATGCGTGCGGGCCACCTGGCTCAAGGTGGTGCCGGATCAAATCGAGCGATCCCTCAACTTCTACCGGATGTCCGTGCTTCCCGAGCTGGAGGCTCTCGACGGGTTCTGCAGCGCCAGCCTGATGGTGGACCATCCGGCATGCCGGCGTGCGGTGTCGTGCTCGACGTTCGACAGCATGGACGCGATGGCGCGAAACCGGGACCGCGCGACCGAGTTGCGCAGCAGGCGCGTGCGGGAGTTGGGGGCCGAGGTGCTCGACGTGGCCGAATTCGAGCTGTCGATCGCCCACCTGCGGGTGCCCGAGCTGGTCTAAGCCCGGCGACGATGCGCGCCGCGAAGCGGCGGGAGATGGCGGTGCCGCCCGCTCGGGGAGAGCCGGGCTGTCAACCCTCTTGCCGGGCCAAGATCAACGGAGGAAGGTAGTGGGTGCACCGGTGGCGCCGCCGGGGCGCCGCCCTGACAGGTGAGGGGGTGGATCGTGTACGCACGCTCTACCACGATTCAGGCGAATCCCACGGACATCGATGCGGGGATTGCACACGTTCGCGATGTCGTCCTGCCCGCACTTCAGCAAGTTGACGGGTGTGTGGGCGTATCGCTGCTGGTCGACCGGCAATCGGGCAGGTGTATCGCCACCAGCGCCTGGGAATCCGAGGAGGCGATGCGCGCAAGCGCCGACCGGGTTCGGCCGATACGGGACCGGGCCGCGGAGATGTTCGGGGGCACGCCAACCGTCGAAGAGTGGGAGCTCGGGGTGCTGCACCGCGACCACCCGTCACGCGAGGGCGCATGCGCGCGGGCCACATGGGTCAAGGGCGACCCGGCTCTGGCGGACCAGAACATCGAGTACTACAAGACGTCCGTGCTGCCTGAGTTGGAAGCCCTCGAGGGATTCTGCAGCGCCAGCCTGATGATCGACCGTGCGTCGGGTCGCGCCGTGTCCTGCGCGGCGTTCGACAGCCGCGAAGCGATGGAGCGGAACAGGGAGCAATCGGGCGCGCTCAAGCGGGCGAAAATCCAGGAAGCGGGCGTCGAGGAACTCGACGAGTGCGAGTTTGACCTGGCCCTCGCTCACCTGCGGGCACCCGAGCTGGTCTGACCGGGATCGAGGCGATGGACCGGCCGACGGGCCGTCGGCCGGCAATGCCTTATCTTCACTGTCGTCCCCGTTTCTTGCGGATGATGGCCCGCAGCCGTTCCAGCCGTCCGACGATCTCCCGCTCGCCGCCGCGACCGGTGGGCCGGTAGTAGTCCACGTCTACCAGCTCATCCGGCGGATACTGTTGCGCCACAACGCCATCCGGGTCGTCGTGGGAGTACTTGTAGCCCCGCGCGTGGCCCAGCGCCGCGGCACCCGAATAGTGCCCGTCGCGCAGGTGAGCCGGCACCAGCCCGGCCTTGCCCGCCTTGATGTCGGCCATCGCCGCGCCGAGGGCCGTCGTGACGGCGTTCGACTTCGGCGCGGTGGCCAGGTGGACGGTGGCATGCGCCAGCGTCAGCTGAGCCTCGGGCATGCCGATCAGCTGTACGGTCTGGGCGGCGGCGACGGCGGTCTGCAGCGCGGTGGGATCGGCCATGCCGATGTCCTCGCTGGCCAGGATCATCAGCCGGCGCGCGATGAACCGCGGATCCTCGCCGGCGACGAGCATGCGGGCCAGGTAATGCAGCGCGGCGTCGACGTCGGAGCCGCGCACCGATTTGATGAACGCGCTGATGACGTCGTAGTGCTGGTCGCCGTCGCGGTCGTAGCGGACCGCGGCCCTGTCCAGGGACTGCTCGATGGTCTCGACGCTGACGTGTTCGCCGGCTTCGGACGCAACCTCCAGCGCGGTCAGGGCCCGGCGGGCGTCGCCGGCCGCCAATTGCACCAGCAGGTCGACGGCCTCCGGTTTCACCTCGACCCGCCCGCCCAGGCCGCGGGGGTCAACGATGGCGCGCTGCACCACCGTGCGGACGTCGTCGGCCGTCAGCGGCCGCAGCTGCAGGATCAACGATCGCGACAACAGTGGGGCCACCACCGAAAAGGACGGGTTCTCGGTGGTGGCCGCCACCAGCAACACCACCCGGTTCTCCACCGCCGAAAGCAGGGCGTCCTGTTGGGTCTTGGAAAACCGGTGCACTTCGTCGATGAACAGCACCGTCTGCTCACGCGCGAGGAGCGCTTGCCTCGCGATGTCTATCACCGCGCGAACTTCCTTGACGCCGGCCGACAATGCCGATAGCGCCTCGAAACGGCGGCCGGTCGCCCGCGAGATCAGCGCGGCCAGCGTCGTCTTGCCGCTTCCGGGTGGGCCGTAGAGGATGACCGACGCCACGCCCGAGCCCTCGACCAGGCGGCGCAGCGGAGAACCGGGTGCCAGCAGGTGATCCTGCCCTACCACTTCGTCCAGCGATGCCGGACGCATCCGCACCGCCAGCGGTGCCGCCGCGGACACGCCCAGATCAGGGCCGGTCTTCGGTGCGCCGGGCAGGTCGAACAGACCGTCGGACACGGCTTCAGGCATACCACGCGGCCCGGACACGCGCGCCCATCCGCGCGCCGTGGCCCGATATTTGTTAAGTTCCGGTTTGCTTAGTTCTGCGCGCGTACCGACTAAAAACTAGGACGGCCATGAGCCAGCCCCCGGAGTACCCAGGCAATCCAGCCGACGCCCAAGGCGGCAACCAAGCCCCCCAGGGCTACCCGCCTCCCCGTCATGGCGCGCCTCCCCCGCCGCCTCCCCCGCCCCCGGGCTATGGCCCACCGCCCGGCGGCTACCCCCCACCCCCCGGCCCACCTCCGGGGGGCTACGCGCCGCCCGGTTACACCCCGCCTCCCCCGCCCCCCGGTTATGGCCCACCGCCCGGCGGCTACCCGCCGCAGCCGGGATTCGGCGCCCCGCCGACGCCCGGGTTCAACGTGGGGGACGCGATCAGTTGGGCGTGGAGCCGGTTCACCCAGAACGCGGCGACACTCATCGTTCCGGTCCTGGCATATGTGCTGGTGATAGCCGCCGTGATCGGTGTGATGATCGGACTGGTCACCGTCTTCTCGAGCACTTCGACCACCACCTATACCGACGCCTATG
This sequence comes from Mycobacterium lacus, assembly GCF_010731535.1. Classification (NCBI taxonomy): domain Bacteria; kingdom Bacillati; phylum Actinomycetota; class Actinomycetes; order Mycobacteriales; family Mycobacteriaceae; genus Mycobacterium; species Mycobacterium lacus. Next base: position 1,238,162 of record NZ_AP022581.1, on the reverse strand, counting down.
GCAACACCTATGAATCGGTGCACGGGTCCATTGGCCCCGTGGGGGTCATCGTCATGGTCCTTGGCTACCTCGCCCTGTTCGTCGTGGCGGTCTACATGCACGCCGGGATTACGACGGGCTGCCTTGACATTGCCGACGGAAGGCCGGTGACTATCGGGACGTTTTTCAGGCCGCGCAATCTGGGCCTGGTGCTCGTCACGGCGCTGCTGCTCGTCATCGGCACCACGATCGGGACCGTTTTGTGCGTCATCCCCGGGCTCATCTTCGGCTTCCTGGCCCAGTTCGCCATCGCATTCGCCGTCGACCGATCCACGTCGCCCGTCGACTCCATCAAGGCCAGCTTCACGACGGCCAGGTCGAACATCGGCGGCACCCTGCTGTCGTGGCTGGTGCAGTATGCGGCGGTGCTGATCGGCGAATTGCTGTGCTTTGTCGGCATGCTGGTTGGCATTCCGGTCGCCGCGCTCATCCAGATCTACACCTACCGCAAGCTGTCGGGCGGCCAGGTCGTCGAGCTGGCCCAGCCCGCCCCACCGGTCGGCATCCCGCCGGGACCACCGCCGCCGCCACCACCACCGGGCCCGCAGATGGCGTAACTCGCCGCCGACAATTCGGAGCGCTGCGACCCGCTGACTCTTGTGATGAGATCAGCGGTAATGAGTATCAAAGTTGCGCTGGAGCACCGCACCAGCTACTCCTTTGACCGGCTGGTCCGGGTGTATCCGCACATCGTGCGGCTGCGCCCGGCGCCGCACTCACGCACGCCCATCGAGGCCTACTCGCTGCGCATCGAGCCCGCCGACCACTTCATCAACTGGCAGCAGGACGCGGTGGGCAACTTCCTGGCCCGGCTGGTCTTTCCGAACCCGATGCGCCAGTTGACCATTACGGTCGGGCTCATCGCCGACCTCAAGGTGATCAACCCATTCGACTTCTTCGTCGAGGACTGGGCTGAGACCTGGCAGCCCACCGGGTTGACCTACCCCAAGGAGCTGGCCGACGACCTGGAACCGTACCTGCGGCCCGTCGACGAGAACGGCCCGGACTCTGGGCCCGGCGAGCTCGTGCGGGCATGGGTGCGCAACTTCACGGTGCCCGATAACACGCGCACCATCGACTTCCTGGTCGCGCTCAATCGCGCCATCAACGCCGACGTCGGCTACAGCGTGCGCATGGAGCCCGGCGTCCAGACTCCGGATTTCACCCTGCGCACCGGCGTCGGCTCGTGCCGGGATTCGGCGTGGCTGCTGGTGTCGATCCTGCGCCAGCTGGGGCTGGCCGCCCGGTTCGTGTCCGGGTACCTGGTGCAGCTGGCATCCGACGTCGAGGCGCTCGACGGGCCGTCCGGGCCCGCCGCCGACTTCACCGACCTGCACGCGTGGGCCGAGGCGTACATCCCCGGTGCGGGCTGGATCGGGCTGGACCCGACGTCGGGGCTGCTCGCCGGGGAGGGACACATCCCGCTGGCGGCCACGCCGCACCCGGGGACTGCGGCACCCATCAGCGGCGGCACCGATATCTGCAACACGGTGCTGGAATTCTCCAACACCGTCACCCGCGTCCACGAAGACCCGCGCGTCACGTTGCCCTACACCGATGCGGCGTGGGCGACGATCTGCGAGGTTGGGCGGCGTGTCGACGAGCGGCTGGCCGCCGGGGACGTCCGGCTGACGGTCGGCGGCGAGCCGACGTTTGTGTCGGTGGACAACCAGGTGGCCGAGGAGTGGCGCACGGCCGCCGACGGTCCACACAAGCGCCAGCGGGCGTCCGACCTAGCCGCCCGGTTGAAGGCCAAGTGGGCTCCGCACGGGCTGATCCAGCGCGGGCAGGGCAGGTGGTATCCGGGAGAGCCGTTGCCGCGCTGGCAGATTGCGCTGTACTGGCGCACCGACGGCCGCCCGCTGTGGAACGACGACACGCTGCTGGCCGACCCTTGGCGCACTGGACCCGCCGGTGCCCCCGTCGACAACACGGCGGCCCACCGGGTGCTCGCCGGGATCGCCGACGGCCTGGGGTTGCCGCGCTCGCAGGTGCGCCCGGCCTACGAGGACCCGCTGGCCCGGCTGGCGGCCGGCGTGCGTTTGCCTCATGGCGACCCGGTGGAATCGGCGAACGATCTCGTCGGCGAAACACCCGCCGGCCGCGCGGCGCTGCTGGCGCGCCTCGACGAATCCATCACGGACCCAGCAGCTTTCGTGCTGCCGCTGCACCGCCGCGACGACGGCAGCGGCTGGGCCAGCGCGGACTGGCGGCTGCGCCGCGGCCGGATCGTGTTGCTCGAGGGTGATTCACCGGCCGGTCTGCGACTGCCGCTGGATTCGATCAGCTGGCGACCGGCACGGGCATCGTTTCACGTCGACCCGGTGAGCGTGGGCTATACGCTGGCCGCGGGACCCGACGCGCTTGAGGCGGTGGACGCGGTGCTGGAGGACCCCGCGACCGCGCCGACGACCGCGCTGGTCGCCGAGGTTCGCGATGGGCTGCTGTACATGTTCATCCCGCCCACCGAGGCGCTCGAACACTTCGTCGACCTCATCGGCCGCGTCGAGGCTGCGGCCGCGCAGGCCGGCTGTCCGGTCGTGATCGAGGGCTACGGCCCGCCGGCCGACCCGCGGCTGAAGTCGACGACCATCACGCCCGACCCCGGCGTCATCGAGGTCAACATCGCACCCACCGCGAGTTTCGAAGAGCAGAAGCAACAACTGGAAACCCTCTATGCGCAGGCTCGGCTGGCCCGACTGTCGACGGAGTCGTTCGACGTCGACGGCACACACGGCGGCACCGGCGGGGGCAACCACATCACGCTCGGCGGCGTCACGCCCGCGGACTCGCCACTGCTGCGGCGCCCGGACCTGCTGGTGTCGCTGCTGACCTACTGGCAGCGGCACCCGTCGCTGTCCTATCTGTTCGCCGGGCGGTTCGTCGGCACCACGTCGCAGGCGCCGCGGGTCGACGAGGGCCGCGACGAGGCGCTCTACGAGCTGGAGATCGCGTTCGCCGAGATCGCCCGGCTGTCTGGATCTTCTGGGGAGGGCCGCCCCCGACCCTGGGTGACCGACCGCGCGCTGCGCCACCTGCTCACCGACATCACCGGCAACACCCATCGCGCCGAGTTCTGCATCGACAAGCTCTACAGCCCCGAAGGCCCGCGCGGCAGGCTCGGCCTGCTGGAGCTGCGCGCGTTCGAGATGCCGCCACACCTGCGCATGGCGATGGTGCAGTCGCTGCTGGTGCGTTCCCTGGTGGCGTGGTTCTGGGACGAGCCGCTGCGCGCACCGTTGATCCGGCACGGCGACAATTTGCACGGGCGATACCTGTTGCCGCACTTCCTAATTCATGACATCGCCGAGGTGGCCGCCGACCTGCGCGCGCACGGCATCGCCTTCGAGACCAGCTGGCTGGACCCGTTCACCGAATTCCGCTTTCCGCGCATCGGCACCGCGGTCTTCGACGGGGTGGAGATCGAGCTACGCGGAGCGATCGAGCCGTGGAACACCCTCGGCGAGGAGTCCACCGCCACCGGCACCGCCCGCTACGTCGACTCCTCGGTCGAGCGCCTCCAGGTTCGCATCATCGGCGCCGACCGCCACCGCTACGTGGTGACCTGCAACGGCCACCCGGTGCCGTTGTTGGCCACCGACAACCCCGACATCCACGTCGGCGGGGTGCGGTTCAAGGCCTGGCAGCCGCCCAGCGCGCTGCACCCGACGATCACCACCGACGGCCCGTTGCAGTTCGAGCTGATCGACCTCACCGCCGGAACGTCGCGCGGCGGCTGCACCTACCACGTCGCCCATCCCGGCGGGCGCGCCTACGACGAGCCACCCGTCAACGCCGTCGAGGCCGAGGCCCGCCGCGCCCGCCGCTTCGAGGCCACCGGCTTCACGCCGGGCAGGCTCGACCTGTCCGACATCCGGGAGAAGCAGGCCCGGATATTCACCGACATCGGCGCGCCGGGCATTCTCGACCTGCGACGCGTGCGTACCGTTCTGCAGTGATGGCACTCCTTACCAGCGGATCCTCGGCGGCCGGCACCGGCCGCTACGACGTCGACCGGCTGCTGGCCGGATACCGGGCCGCGCGCGCCCAGGAAGCGCTGTTCGACCTGCGTGACGGCCCGGGAATCGGCTACGACGAATTCGTCGACGAAGACGGTGACGTGCGGCCGGCCTGGAGCGAGCTGGCCGACGCGATCGCGGAGCGGGGCCGGGCCGGGCTGGACCGGTTGCGCTCGGTGGTGCACGGCCTGATCGACCACGACGGCATCACCTACACCGGGGTCGATGCCAGCCGGGACCCCTCCGCCGACGGGCATGGCGTGGAGCCCGGGCCCTGGATCCTGGACACGTTGCCGGTCGTGGTCTCCGCGGCCGATTGGGAGGTGCTGGAGGCCGGGCTGGTACAGCGCTCGCGCCTGCTCGATGCCGTACTCGCCGACCTGTACGGGCCCCGCAGCCTGCTGACGGAGGGCATCCTGCCGCCCGAGCTGCTGTTCGCCCATCGCGGCTATGTGCGGGCCGCCAACGGAGTCGAGGTGCCCGGGCATCACCAGCTGTTCATGCACGCCTGTGACGTCAGCCGGCTGTCGGACGGCGGCTTTCAGGTCAACGCCGACTGGACGCAGGCGCCCTCGGGCGCCGGCTACGCGCTGGCCGACCGGCGCGTTGTCGCGCACGCGATTCCCGACCTCTACGAGCGGATCGGGCCGCGCCCGACGACGCCGTTCGCCCAGGCGCTGCGGCTGGCACTGATCGACGCGGCACCCGACGTCGCCCAAGACCCGGTGGTGGTCGTGCTCAGCCCGGGCATCTACTCGGAGACCGCCTTCGATCAGGCGTATCTGGCGACGCTGCTGGGCTTCCCGCTGGTGGAAAGCGCGGATCTGGTGGTACGCGACGGCAAGCTGTGGATGCGCTCGCTGGGCACGCTGAAACGCGTCGACGTCGTCTTGCGCAGGGTCGACGCGGACTACGCGGACCCGCTGGACCTGCGCGCGGACTCCCGGCTCGGCGTCGTCGGTTTGGTGGAGGCACAACACCGCGGGACGGTGACCGTCGTCAACACGCTGGGCAGCGGCATCCTGGAAAGCGCTGGCCTGTTGCGATTCCTGCCCGAGCTGGCCGAGCGCCTGCTCGGCGAAGAACCGCTGCTGCGCACCGCGCCGGTGTACTGGGGCGGCATCGCCAGCGAACGGGCACACCTGCTAGCCAACCTCTCGTCGCTGTTGATCAAGCCCGCCATCGGCGGGGAAACCCTTGTCGGGCCGACACTTTCGTCCGCGCAGCTGGCCGAACTGGCCGCGCGCATCGAAACCATGCCCTGGCAGTGGGTCGGCCAGGAACTGCCGCAGTTCTCGTCCGCACCCACCGACCATGCCCCCTCCGATCAGGCCCCCGTGTTGTCGTCGGCCGGCGTCGGCATGCGGTTGTTCACCGTTGCCCAACGCGGCGGCTATGCGCCGATGATCGGCGGCCTCGGCTACGTGCTGGCGCCCGGACCCGCGGCATATACATTGAAAACCGTTGCGGCTAAGGATGTTTGGGTGCGTCCGACGGAACGTGCGCGGGCCGAGGCGGTGACGCTGCACGTTGTGGAGCCATCGGTTGCACCGCCGGTGAAGACGGGCGCGGGGACCTGGGGCGTCAGCTCGCCGCGTGTGCTGTCCGACCTGTTCTGGATGGGGCGCTATGGCGAGCGCGCGGAGAACATGGCGCGGCTGCTGATCGTCGCCCGCGAGCGCTACCACGTCTTCCGCCACTATCAGCACACCGAGGAAAGCGAGTGCGTGCCGGTGCTGATGGCCGCACTGGGCCGAATCACCGGGACCGACACCGGAACCGCCCATGACCACGGCGAGATGATCGCCGTCGCTCCCTCGATGCTGTGGGCAATGACCGTGGACCCGAATCGGCCGGGATCCCTGGTTCAATCGGTGGAGGGGCTGGCGCTGGCCGCCCGGGCGGTGCGCGACCAGTTGTCCAACGACACCTGGATGGTGCTGGCCGACGTGGAGCGCGCGGTCGCGCACAAGACCGACCCGCCGGAGTCGCTGGCGGAGGCCGACGCCCTGCTCGCGTCGGCCCAGGCGCAGACCTTGGCCGGGATGCTGACCCTGTCCGGGGTGGCCAGCGAGTCGATGGTGCAGGACGTCGGCTGGACGATGATGGACATCGGCAAACGCATCGAGCGCGGCCTCTGGCTCACCGTCTTGCTGCAGGCCACGCTCACCGACGTGCGCAGCGCCGCCGCCGAGCAATCCATCATCGAATCCACCCTGGTGGCGTGCGAGTCCTCGGTCATCTACCGGCGCCGCACCGCGGGCCAGGTCAGCATCGCGGCCGTGACCGAGCTGATGCTGTTCGACGCGCAGAACCCGCGGTCTTTGGCGTATCAGCTGGAACGGCTGCGGGCCGACCTGCGGGACCTGCCCGGCTCGTCGGGGTCGTCGCGTCCGGAGCGGATGGCGGACGAGATCAACACCCGCCTGCGCCGATCCTCCCCCGCCGAGCTGGAAGAGGTCGACGCCGACGGGCGCCGCGCGGAGTTGGCGGATCTGCTCGCGGCGATCCACACCGCGCTGCGTGACCTGGCCGATGTCCTCACCGCGACGCAGCTGGCGCTGCCCGGCGGCATGCAACCGCTGTGGGGCCCCGAGGAACGTCGGGTGATGCCGGCCTAGCCGGCTTACGGGGAACCGGCGCCGCCGGCGCCGCCGTCGCCGCCGAAACCACCGACCCGTCCCCAGGGGCCCATCCCCGCGGCGCCCGGATCGCCGTCGCCGCCGGGGTTGCCGCTAGAGCCGACGCCGCCGGTCCCGCCGGTGCCACCCGTGCCGCCTGTGCCACCGATGGAGCCATCGTGGTCGTCACTGCCGCCGAGGCCGCCGACCCCTCCTTCGCCGCCCTGGCCGCCGGCGCCACCCGTGCCGAGCGAGTTGAAACCTCCCGTGCCACCTTGGCCGCCTTGGCCGCCCTCGCCGCCGTCCCCGGGGTTGGTGGGGCTCATCCAGCCGTCGCCGCCGTTGCCGCCGACGCCGCCTTGACCACCCTCAGCGGCGGCGCGACCGGCGAATTTGGTGCTGCCGCCTTGGCCGCCGACGCCGCCGGTGCCGCCGGTGCCGCCTAGGCCGCCGCTACCACCGGTGCCGCCAGTGCCGATCGCGCCGCCGGCACCGCCGGTCCCGCCATTGCCACCGTAGCCACCCGGGGTGGCGACGTTGGTTCCGTCGTCGCTATGGCCGAGGCCGCCGGCGCCGCCGGTTCCGCCTTGGCCGCCGCGGCCACCGCTGCCGTTGGTGCCGCCGTCGGTGGCCGCGCCACCGTCGCCGCCGGCGCCGCCTTGTCCACCCGGGCCACCGGTGAAGCCGAAATCGAACGGGTTCTCAGCGTCGGCGCCGTTACCGCCTTGGCCACCTTGGCCGCCGGTGCCGCCGACTCCGCCGGTGCCGCCACGGCCCACCGCGCCGCCGTCGGTCCCGACGCCACCCACACCGGCGGCGCCGCCGGTGCCGCCCTGCCCGCCCGCCGCGCCGCCGCCCGGACTGGTGCTGGTGCCGGTGTTGGCGCCACCGGCCCCGCCGGTGCCGCCCTGACCGCCCACGCCCCCTTGGCCGCCGGCCCCGCCGCCGACCCCACCGATGCCGGCGCCACCGGCCCCGCCCTGGCCGCCGGCCCCACCCATGCCGCCCGGGGAACCCTGGGTGGGCGCGGTCGGGTCGTCGTGACCAACCAAGCCGGTGGCGCCCATCCCGCCGGTGCCGCCGGTCCCGCCCACCCCGCCGGCGCCGTTGGCGCCGGTGTGGCCGGCGGACCCGAACAATCCACCGGCGCCGCCGTCACCGCCGGCCCCGGCGCTGCCGCCGACTCCACCGGTACCACCCGCCCCAGCGGGTGCATCGATGTGCACGCCCGCGCCACCGGTTCCCCCGATCCCGCCAGCGCCGCCAACGCCGCCGACACCGCCAGCACCGCCAGCGCCAAACAGCCCACCGGCGCCTAACGGCCCCGCATGGGCTCCGCCGACGCCGCCGGCCCCGCCAGCCCCGCCGGCAAACCCCGTACCGCCGGCAATGCCCGTGCTGCCCGCGATGCCCGCGCCCCCGATGCCACCGTCGCCGCCAGCGCCCCCGGCCCCGCCAGACCAACCCACCAATGCCCTACTGACTCCGCCGGCACCGCCAGCCCCGCCAGCGCCGCCGGCCATGCCCGTCGCGCCGGCCCCGCCGGCCCCGCCGCGCCCGCCGGCCCCGCCATTGCCGCCCAGCAGCCCGCCGGCCCCGCCGGCCCCGCCGGCCCCGCCGGCCTGGCCCGCGGCACCCGCGCCGCCAGCACCACCGGCCCCGCCCGAGCCAAACAGGCCGGCGGACCCTCCGTGCCCGCCAACCCGACCGGTCGCGCCGGACCCACCGTTGCCGCCGTTGCCAATCAGGATGCCGCCGGGTCCGCCGGCCTGCCCCGTCCCCGGCGCCCCGTTGGCGCCGTTGCCGATCAGCGGGCGGCCCAACAACGCCAGGGTGGGCGCATTGATCGCGTTGAGCAGGTTCTGCTCGACGTTAACGGCCTCCGCGCTGGCGTACGCGTTCGCGCCGGCAGCCAACACCCGCACAAACTGGTCATGGAAAGCCACCGACTGCGCGCTGAGCGCCTGAAAGTCCCGCGCATAGCTGCCAAACAGCCGCGCGATCGCCGCCGACACTTCGTCGCTACCGGCGGCCAGTATCTCCGTCGTCGAGGCGGCCGCCGCCGAGTTAGCCGCCCTGATCGTCGACGCGATCCCGGTCAACTCGGCCGACGCTGCCGTCAACGCCTCGGGCGCAGCGATCACAAATGACGACACCTGCGGCTCCCATCACATCACTCGGGCCGGCCGCTGATCGGCGCGCCCCAACCGGCAAGGCCAGGCTATGTAATCCGAATATCGGCTTCTAGCAGAAGATTTCGAACGGAATCTTGCGCAATCCGCAACTACGCGCCGGGTGCCGCGGACCCGCTCGCGGCGGCGGCCACCTCGTCGACGACGGTGTGGATGAACCGCATCTTGTCCAACACGGCGACCGGCAGCACGAACGGGTAGAGGTCGTCGTGGCCCATCGAGCGGTTCACCATGTTCAGTGACCACGACAGCGGCAGCCACGTATCGATGATGGCGGGAAAAGCGCTGGGGCCCAACGCCGGCCGATCGAAGGTCGCCGACGCCGGTGCCAGGCCACACCAGGCGCAAGTGTCCAGGGCGTCGCGGATGTGTAAGTAGTGGGCGAACGTCTCGGCCCAGTCCTCGCTCGCGTGCATGGTCGCATACGACGACACGAATCGCTGCGGCCAATCCTCGGGCGGCCCGTCGCGGTAGTGCCGCTCCAGCGCGTCGGAGTAGTCGGCGAAGGGGTCGCCGAACAGCTCGTTGAACCTGGCCAGGTAGTCGCTGGACGGGGCGATCAGCCGGTAAAAGTAGTAGTGCCCGATCTCGTGGCGGAAATGCCCCAGCAGCGTCCGGTACGGCTCGTCCATCTCGACGCGCAACTGCTCGCGGTGGACGTCGTCGCCCTCGGCCAAATCCAGTGTGATGACACCGTTTTCGTGGCCGGTCAGCACGTCCTCATGCGCGCTGGACAGCAGGCGGAATCCCAGTCCGTAGCCCGGGTCCTGGTCGCGTCCGACGATCGGCAGCTTCAGCTCGTGCAGCTCGGCGACCAGGCGCCGCTTGGCCGCCTCGGCCCGGGCGAACGCCGCCAGGCCGGCGCTATCGGCATCGTTGGGCCGCTGCAGCGTCAACGCGCATGACGTGCACAGTCCGCCCGGCTGACCCACCGGGACCAGCCAGTTGCATTCGGCGAGATGAAGATTGGCGCATAGTTGAAAGTCGCCAGCGGCCACGGCGCCGGCGTGCTCGCCGCCACCGATCACCAGCAGGGCCATCTGGTCCAGGGAGAATCCCAGCGCGCTGCCGCAGGCCAGGCACGCCGAGTTCTCGAACGTCAGGCGCTGGCCACAGGTGGGGCAGTGGAAGTCACGCATGCAAGAAGTCGCCGTCAAGAGGGCCTGAGTAGGGCACGACGTCGACACCCACGTCGATCACGCTGTGCTCCGAGTTGGTGTAGATGATGCCGCGCAGCGGCGGCACGTCCGCGTAGTCGCGGCCACGCCCCACGGCGATGTACCGCTGGTCGACCAGCTGGTCATTGGTGGGATCAAGCCCCAGCCACTCGAACTGACCGGGCTCTTGCGGCGTCCACACCGTGGCCCAGGCGTGGGTGGCGTCGATGCCGATCATCCGATCCTTTCCGGGTGGCGGGTCGGTGGCCAGATAACCGGACACGTAGCAGGCCGCCAAACCGTTGGCTCGCAGGCAGGCGATGGCCAGCCGCGCAAAGTCTTGACATACCCCCTCCCGCGCCGCCAGAACCTCGTTGACCCCGGTGGAAATGGTCGTGGACCCCGAGCGGTAGGTGAAGTCGGTGTAGATCCGCGACGCGAGATCGCGCAGCACCTCGACCAACGGTCGCCCGGGCACGAAGCTGGGGGCCGCGTACTGACGCACTTCGTCGGTGATCTCAGGCGGGTTCAGGTCCAGGGTGAACTCGGTCGCCAATACTCCCTTCAGGCCGGCCGGGCGGGCCGCCTCCCACGGCTCCAAGGCCGGCCCGCTGGTGTAGAGCCCGGGGGCCGGCGGATCCACGTCGACGACGGAGTCGCTGGTGACCGTCAGGGTGCGATGCGGCGCGGTGACATGGAAATAGGAGCTGATGTTGCCGTAACTGTCGCGGCTGGTGGAAATGTCGGCGGGCGTCGGGTCGATCGTCAATCGGTGGGCGATACAACGCTGCCGCAGCGAGTCGCGGGGCGTGAGAAACCCGCGGCCGTAGGAGCTTGTCACGGTGTCGGAGTAGCGGTATTCGGTGCGGTGCGTGACGCGAAAGCGGTGAGTGGCCGGGGCATCGGGCACGTCGTCGAACGGCAACGACAACCTCCTGATGTCTATTGCGGTACCAAGCGCACCTTATCCGGCGCACAATCGACGCGTGGCCACGTGGGACGACGTCGCCCGCATCGTTGGTGAGCTGCCGCTGACCGTGGAGCGGTCACCGCACGACTGGCGGGTCGGCAAGAAAGTGATCGCATGGGAGCGGCCGCTGCGCAAATCCGACCGTGAAGCCCTGGCGGCGCGCGGGATGGAGCCGCCGACCGGCGACATCCTCGGCGTCCGGGTGTCCGATGAGGGCGTCAAATTCGCGCTGATCGCCGACGAGCCCGGGGTGTATTTCACCACGCCGCACTTCGAGGGCTACCCGGCGGTGCTGGTCAAACTGGCCGAGATTGACGTCATCGAGCTCGAGGAGCTGGTCACCGAGGCCTGGCTGACCCAGGCGCCGAAGAAGCTGGTCCAGGAGTTTCTCGCCGGGTCACCGTGACCGGCGAGCAGACGCACAAGACCCCAATTTCGGCACGAAATGGGGTGCTCCTGACCTATCCGTGGGTTGATGGGTTGGAAGTTTCTTCTTGCTCCCTTCCGCGATAGTTGCTCGTTGGCGCTGCCTGCGTGGGAGGTGTCCATGTGGAGCCCCCCGAGCGCAGCGAGGCGGAACGACATGGACACCGACGCGCGGGTGGCGCAGAATCGGCGACGTTGCGGAAGGGGCCCGCCAGGGGTGCCCTGGTGGGGTGTTAGCCGCGGCCGGGCAGTGTGGGGCGGTGGCCGCCGAGGGCGAGCATGGCCAGCGCGATCAGTGCGGCGGGGTTGTGAAACCCGAACGCGACGCGGGTCAGGACCCGGATTTTGGTGTTGGTGGATTCGATCAGTCCCTGGGACAGGCCGTGGTCGAGGGCGGCGTCGATGGCCTGGCGGTGGCGCACGATGCGGCCGGCCAGCTCGACGAATACCGGGATGCGGCAGCGCCGCGCCCAGGAGATCCACCGGTCCAGGGCCTGTTTGCCTTCCTCGCCCTTGACCGAAAACACGTGCCGTAGGCCCTCTTTGAGCAGATAGGCACGGTATAGCCGGGGATCGGTCTTGGCGATCCAGGCCAGTTTGGCGGTTTGACGTTCGCTGAGGTCTTCGGGGTTTTTCCACAGCGCATAGCGGGCACCCTTGAGCCGCCGTGCCCGCTCATGACCCGGCCGCGGCGCGGTGTTCTTGGCGGGCCGGCCACGGCCCCATTTGGCCTCGGTACGCGCCAGCGTCCGCGCGTCATTCCAGGCCCGGCGCCGCTCGGCGTCCAGGGCCTCGGTGGCCCAGGCCACCACGTGAAACGGATCGGCGCAACGGATCGCGGCCGGGCAACGCTCGGCGACGACGTCGGCGATCCAGTCCGCCGCATCGGCGGACACATGGGTGATCTGCGCGGCCCGGTCGGCACCCAGCGCGTCGAAGAAGCGCCGCAGGGTGGCGGTGTCGCGTCGGGCGCGGCCCAGATCAGGTGGCCGCTGTCGTGGTCGACCACCACCGTCAAATACTTGTGGTGGCGTTTGTAGGCAATCTCGTCAATGCCGATACGACGCAGATTGGCGAACCGATCGACGGTCTTTTCGGTGTCGGCCCACACCCGGGCCACGACTGCCCCCACGGTGCGCCAGGCGATTCGCATCAGTTCGCACACCGCGGTTTTCGAGCAGGCCACCGCCAGCCAGGCCACCGTGTCATCAAAGGCAAACGTGTCCAGCATGGTGACGCGCCCACGGCACCATCACCACGGTCGGCCCATGGGCGGGGCAATTCACCCGCGGCGCCTCGGCCTCCAAAAACACCCGGATCGTGCCCAAGTCCAAGCCCCGCCACCGCCGCGGTCCCTCACCCCGGTCATACCAGGGCGCCTTGCGTTGACAGCGGCCACAGCGGCCCGACATACCGCTGCGCGAGCGCACCCGCGCCACCACCAACTCCGCGCCATCGCCGTCTTCAGCGAACTCGATGTCCTCGATTACCGTGCGGCGGTCGACACCAAGCAGCGCACGCCATAGCCTCACATTGCGCACGTCGTTGCTGGCTCCTTTGGTTTCGGACCCTTCACAAGCCAGAAACCTTAAGCCACAACGGCGTGCGCCCCTACTTCGCTGCTATCCACCCACGGAACTGTCAGAAGAGCCCGAAATTGGGGCTTTTACGTCTGCTCGCGAGCCTTGGCGTCTATTCCGGACTCCTTGCGCTGCTGGGCGGTGATCGGCGCGGGCGCATCGGTCAGCGGGTCGACGCCGCCGCCGGTCTTGGGGAACGCGATCACCTCGCGGATCGAGTCCATCCCGGCCAGCAGCGCGACGGCCCGGTCCCATCCGAACGCGATCCCGCCGTGCGGAGGCGCGCCAAACATGAACGCCTCCAACAGAAATCCGAACTTCTCCTCCGCCTCGGCCTGGTCCAGACCCATCACCGCGAACACCCGCTCCTGGATGTCGCGGCGGTGGATACGCACCGACCCGCCGCCGATCTCGTGGCCGTTGCAGACGATGTCGTACGCGTCGGCCAGCACGCTGCCGGGATCGGATTCGATGCGGTCCGCCCACTCTGGCTTCGGCGCGGTGAACGCGTGGTGCACCGCGGTCCACGCCCCCGACCCGACCGCGACGTCACCGGCGGCCGTCGCCTCCTCGGCCGGCTCGAACAGCGGCGGGTCCACCACCCAGACGAACGACCACGCATCCGGGTCGATCATGTCAAGCCGACGGGCGATCTCGATGCGGGCCGCGCCCAGCAACGCCCGCGAGGACTTCGGCGGACCCGCCGAGAAGAAGATGCAGTCCCCGGGCTGGGCCCCGACATGCGCGGCCAGGCCGGCGCGTTCGCCGTCGGTGAGGTTCTTGGCCACGGGGCCACCCAGAGTGCCGTCGTCATCCACCAGGACGTAGGCCAGTCCCCGGTGCCCGCGCTGTTTGGCCCACTCCTGCCAGCCGTCCAGCGTGCGCCGCGGCTGCGACGCCCCGCCGGGCATCACCACCGCGCCGACATACGGCGCCTGGAACACACGAAATGTGGTGTCCTTGAAGAACTCCGCGCATTCGACGAGCTCGAGGCCGAACCGCATGTCGGGCTTGTCGGTCCCGAATCGGCGCATGGCTTCGGCGTAGCCGATCCGCGGGATCGGCGTCGGGATCTCATAGCCGATCAGCGCCCACAGCTCGGTCAGGATCTCTTCGGAAATCGCGATGATGTCCTCGGCGTCGACGAAGCTCATCTCGATGTCGAGCTGGGTGAATTCGGGCTGGCGGTCGGCGCGGAAATCCTCGTCGCGGTAGCACCGGGCGATCTGGTAGTAGCGCTCCATCCCGGCCACCATGAGCAGCTGCTTGAACAGCTGCGGGCTCTGCGGCAGCGCGTAGAACGAACCGGGGTGCAGCCGGGCCGGCACCAGAAAGTCGCGCGCGCCTTCCGGCGTCGAGCGGGTGATCGTCGGCGTCTCGATCTCGACGAAGTTGTGGCGCTCCAGCACCGCCCGTGCGGCGGCATTTACCCTGGAACGCAAGCGAATTGCCGACGCGGGGCCGTCGCGGCGCAGGTCGAGGTAGCGGTACTTCAACCGCAATTCCTCCCCCGCGGGCTCGTCCAGCTGGAACGGCAGCGGCGCACACTCACCGAGCACGGTCAGCGACGCGGCGTTGACCTCGATGTCGCCGGTGGCGATCTCGGGGTTGGCGTTGCCCTCGGGACGGATCTCGACGACGCCGGCCACCGCGACACAAAACTCGGCGCGCAGCCGGTGCGCCTGCGCCAGCACGCCGGGCTCCCGAAATACGACCTGCGACACGCCGGAGGCGTCCCGCAGGTCGATGAAGATGACGCCACCGTGGTCTCGGCGGCGGGCCACCCAGCCGGCCAACGTCACCCGCTGCCCGGCGTCGCCCTTCCGTAGCGAACCCGCGGCGTGGCTGCGCAGCACAAACACTCCCCATCTACCCGGTTTGGACGACTGCTCAGTGTAGAGGGGCCCGCCGGCGGCATCCGCCATGCAGGGTAGTTTCGGGTTATCTCAACCACGATTGCGCTAGTCGGTCCCGGTGCCGTCGGAACGACGGTCGCCGCGCTTTTGCACAAGGCGGGGCATTCGGTACTGCTGTGCGGGCGCACCCGTCGCGACAGCATCGAACTGCGGCCCGACGGCGAGGATCCCATCGTGGTACCCGGCCCGGTGCACACCGATCCCGACGAGGTCAATGGCCCGGTCGACGCGCTGATCCTGGCGGTCAAGGCCACCCAGAACGACGATGCCCACGGCTGGCTGACCCGCCTGTGCGGCGATCACACCGTCGTCGCCGTCCTGCAAAACGGTGTGGAGCAGGTCGAGCAGGTGCTGCCGCACTGCCCGTCCTCACCGGTGGTCCCCGGCTTGGTGTGGTATTCGGCCGAGACCCAGCCCGAGGGGTGGGTGCGCCTGCGCGGGGAGCCCGCGCTGGTGCTGCCCGGCGGACCGGCGGCGGCCACGATCGCCGAACTGCTGGGCGGCGCCGGCTGCCGGGTGACCTGCGACCCTGACTTCATCACCGCGGCCTGGCGCAAGCTGCTCGTCAACGCGCTGGCCGGGTTCATGGTGCTGGCCGGGCGGCGGTCCGGGATGTTCCGGCGCGACGACGTCGCCGCGCTATCCCGGCGGTATCTCGCCGAATGCCTGGCGGTGGCGCGCGCCGAAGGTGCCCGGCTCGGCGACGACGCGGTCGAGGAGATGGTTGCCGGTTTCCGTTCGGTCCCGGAAGACATGGGGACCTCGATGCTGGCCGACCGGGAAAGCCACCGGCGGCTGGAATGGGACCTGCGCAACGGCGTGATCGTCCGCAAGGCCCGCACCCACGGGTTGGCCACTCCGATCAGCGATGTGGTGGTGCCGCTGCTGGCGGCCGCCAGCGACGGTCCCGGCTAGGGGCGGCGCTGCCCGGCTACTGTCTAGGGTCATGTTCCCCTGCGAGCGCGTCGACCTCAGCTTCGTCGAAACCGCGCCATACCGCTTCCGCAACGCCGTCGAGCTCGCGATCACGCCGGAGCAGCTGTTCGAGGTGCTCTCCGATGCCGAGGCCTGGCCACGCTGGGCCAAGGTGATCACCAAGGTGACCTGGACCAGTCCGGAGCCGCACGGTGTGGGCACGACCCGCACCGTCGACATGCGCGGGGGCATCGTCGGCAACGAAGAGTTCCTCGCCTGGGAACCCTTCACCCGCATGGCATTCCGGTTCAATGAATGCTCGACTCAAGCCGTCGCCGCCTTCGCCGAAGACTACCGTGTCGAGGTCATCCCCGGTGGTTGCCGGCTGACCTGGACCATGGCGCAGAAGGCCGCCGGCCCGCCGCGGCTGGTGATGTTCCTGGTTCGGCCGCTGTTGAACCTGGCCTTGCGGCGGTTTCTGACGAACCTGCGCCGCTACACCGACGCCCGGTTCACGGCGCCACAACAGCGTTAGGCTGGGCCATGACCTTCAACGAAGGTATGCGGATCGACACCAGCACCACCTCGACGTCCGGTGGTGGGGGTGGGCGGATCGCCATCGGCGGCGGTATCGGTGGCCTGCTGATCGTGGTGGTGGCGATGCTCCTCGGCGTCGATCCCGGCGGCGTCTTGAGCCAGCAGCAGGTGAGCACCCGCGACGACATAGCCCCCGGTTTCGATCTGAACAAGTGCAAGACCGGGGCCGACGCCAACAGGTACGTGCAGTGCCGCGTGGTGGCCACCGGCAACTCCCTGGACGCGGTGTGGAAGCAGCTGATGCCGAGCTACACCCGGCCGCATATGCGGCTGTTCAGCGGCCAGGTGAACACCGCCTGCGGGCCCGCCACCAGCGCGGTCGGTCCGTTCTATTGCCCGGTGGACAAGACGGCCTACTTCGACACCGACTTCTTCCAGGTGTTGGTGGACCAATTCGGTTCCAGCGGTGGACCATTCGCGCAGGAGTACGTGGTGGCTCATGAATACGGCCATCACGTGCAGAACCTGCAGGGCCTGCTCGGACGCGCGCAGCAGGGCGCGCAGGGTGCGGCGGGCAATGGGGTGCGCACCGAATTGCAGGCCGACTGCTACGCCGGGGTGTGGGCACATTACGCGTCGACCGT
Source organism: Mycobacterium lacus (assembly GCF_010731535.1). Lineage (NCBI taxonomy): Bacteria > Bacillati > Actinomycetota > Actinomycetes > Mycobacteriales > Mycobacteriaceae > Mycobacterium > Mycobacterium lacus. The sequence continues at coordinate 1,221,146 of NZ_AP022581.1, read as the reverse complement.
CAGGCAGGAAAGCACCGGTGCTCCGTTCCTGGAGCCGTTGAGCGACAAGGACATTCAAGACGCGCTGTCGGCCGCCGCGTCGGTGGGCGACGACCGCATCCAACGGGAGTCGACCGGACGCATCAATCCCGAGTCGTGGACCCATGGCTCGTCGGCGCAACGGCAGAAATGGTTCACCGTGGGCTATCAAACCGGCGACCCGAACCAGTGCGATACCTTCGCCGCCGCAGACCTTGGGTGACCGACTCAATCCGTGTCCCCGATTGGAGGACACCCGTTCCAGACGCCGAGCCGTATCGCCGGCCCGTCGGCGACGCCGAGGTCGAACTCGTCGCGGCGCTGCCGAGCGGTTCGCCGTGCTGCTGTGTAGCGGCCTGATCTACCATCCGGGAACGGAATTTCGCTGGCGCCCGGAAGCTCCCCGCCGTCTCTGACTGCGCGCGTGACGCGTTACCAGGGCCGCGTCGAGCACGTGACGCCGCTGCCACCTTGTTGTGACACCACCACCTGCCCGTCGACGGCGATCTCGCAGTGGAATTCCGGATTGACCCGCAGGCCGCCGCTCGCGGTGACGATCGCCCACTGGTTCGGGTTGGCCAGCGTGGTCGTGTAGACCAGCGGCTCGCCGCCCGTGATCGGGGTGTGCACGGTGATCATGTACTTCGACGAGTCGGCGTTGAAAACGGCCTGGCTCGGTGGATCGGTGTTCATGTACTGGATGTTGGCCGTTAGGTCGCTGGTGGTAGTCACCGTGTAGGTCACCTGATGGCCGGCCGGGTCAGCGTGTGAGATCGCGGGTGCGGTCGCGTATACCGCCGCCGCAATGACTGCCACCCCTGACACTGAGACCGCGCTCGCTACCGTTCGCACGTTCGTCATGTCGAAAACGCTACCGCATTCATTGCCGCGGTATTTGACGCAAAACTCCTTACGATACATGTGTGCCCACAGCTTTCGTGTTGTCCGGCGGCGCCAGCCTTGGCGCCATTCACGTGGGGATGCTGCTCGCCCTGGCCGATGAGGGGATAACACCGGACCTGATCGTCGGCACGTCCGTGGGCGCGGTCAACGGCGGGTGGATCGCGTCGCGTCCCGATGCCGCCGGAATCCGCGGGCTGGCCGACCTGTGGCTGTCCCTGTCCCGGAAAGACATATTTCCCGCCCACCCGATCGCGGGCCTCATGGGCATGCTGGGCCGTCGCACACACCTCGTGCCCAACACGGGTTTGCGGCGGCTGCTGGCCGACAAGCTGGAATTCGCCCGACTCGAGGACGCGCCGATCCCACTGCATGTGGTGGCCACCGACGTGATCTCGGGCACCGATGTTCTGCTGTCGTCAGGAAACGCGGTCGACGCGATCGCGGCCAGCGCCGCCATCCCCGGCATCTTCCCCCCGGTGAACATCGCCGGGCGTGATCTCGTGGACGGGGGCGTCGTGAACAACACCCCGGTGTCGCATGCCGTGGCGCTGGGCGCCGACCGAGTCTGGGTACTGCCGACCGGCTACTCGTGCGACCTGCCCGCCTCACCCAAGACCGCGGCGAACATGGCATTGCACGCCATGACTGTCGCCGTCAACCATCGCCTGGCCGTCGACGTCGAGCGCTTCGAGAAAGCCGTTGACCTGCGCGTTATCCGGCCGCTGTGTCCGGTCGCCATCTCCGGGGCCGACTTCTCGCACGCGGCGACGCTCATCGAGCGCTCGCACGCCGCCACCCGCGAGTGGCTGTCGGAAAGGCCGCCAGCCACCGGGCAGGCTGCATTGCTCGAACCACACCGCCACTAGCCGGCACAGGCGGCGTGTTTACCGGTAGGTTGCCGGGCTCCGGTATCAAGCATGCATGAGCGACGTCAGCCCGGGCATCAGCCGCCGCAGGTTGCTGACGACGGGCGCGACGGGGCTCGTCGGGGCGGGTGTCGGAGTGGGCGGGGCTGGCGGCCGAAATCAGAAGGTACCGCGATGCCAAGTCCCACGCCGCGGTTCGGGTCAACCACGCTCGCCTGACCGACCTGACCCCCGACACCGAGTACGTGTACACCGCAGTGCGCGACGGCGCCAACCGGAGCTGGGGACGGTACGACGGCCGAAAGCCATTGCGCTTCACTAGTTTCGGCGATAACCAGGCTGGACGGCGGGTGTCGGCGCATTCGATCCGGCGATCGGGCGCAAGCCGCCGATATGTGTGACGGAGGACGCGCCATGGTCGGCGTTTCGCGACCGCGAGGACCCTTACGGCTTCGCGGCTTTCGATGTCGATCCGGGCGGGCGGCAATACGTCGATCGCGGCGACGTATTACGCGGTGACCGGACCGTACGGGCAGTTACGGCGATCGACCAGTTGACCCTGACCAAGCCGCGCCCCTAGCTCCGTGAGCGAGCGCGCGCAAATGCACGCGTTTCCGGCGTGTTGCCGTGCAAGCATGCGCGCTCGCGGTTAGAAAAGGGTCGCCTGGACGGGTCCCGACACCAGCGCCTCCGCGGCGGCGTGCTGTACCGCACTGTGCGTACCCGTCAGCCGGTACTTTGCGATCAGCGGCGCCGCCCGTTGCCGCAGCATCTCGCGGTAGCTGGGAGGCAGATATGCTCCGCGCCGGTACAACTCGCGGTACTTGCCGACGAGTTCGGGATGCGCGCCAGCCAGCCAGGCCATGAACCAGCCGCGCGTCGAGCCGCGCAGGTGCAGGCCGAAAACCGTCACGCCGGTGGCGCCCGCGGCGGCGATCTGGCCGAGCAGCCCGTCGAGGTGTTCGACGGAGTCGGTGAGGTATGGCAGGACCGGCGCGACCATCGCATGACAGTCCAGACCGGCGTCGCGGATCGCGGAGATGAGCCCCAGCCGCGCCTGCGGTGTAGGCGTGCCGGGTTCGACGTCCCGGTGCAGGTGCGGGTCAGCCACCGCCAGCGACACCGCCACCGATGCCGGAACCCGTTGGGCCGCATCGGCGATGAGTGGCAGGTCACGGCGCAGCAGTGTGCCCTTGGTCAGGATGGAGAATGGCGTACCGGATCCGGCGAGCGCGCCGATGATGCCCGGCATCAGTGCGTAGCGGCCCTCGGCGCGCTGGTACGGGTCGGTGTTGGTGCCCAGGGCCACGGTCTCGCGCTGCCACGACGGACGCCGCAGCTCGCGGTGCAGGACTTCGGCGACGTTGGTCTTGACCACGACCTGAGTGTCGAAGTCGTTGCCTGGATTGAAGTCCAGGTATTCGTGGGTCGGGCGGGCGAAACAATAGCGACAACCGTGCGAGCAGCCGCGGTAGCCGTTGACCGTGTAGCGAAATGGCAGCACGGCCGCGTCGGGCACCTTGTTCAACGCGGACTTGCACAGCACCTCGTGGAAGGTGATGCCCGCGAAATGCGGCACGCGCACGCTTCGGACGAAGCCGATCCGCTGCAATCCGGGTAGGGCGCCGTCATCGACGGGCACCCCGTTGACCGCCACGCCCTGGCTTGCCCAGCGCATCCTTCTATTCGAACAATTGTGCTATGCCGAGTCAAGCAGGCGCGACAACTCACGGGTCGGGGGCGTCGTCTTCGTGGTCCGTAAGTAGTTTTTCGGGGTGGTGGTAGCTGTTGGTCCTCGGCTGTCCGTGGTCGAGGTGCGGCGGTGGGATCCATTCGGTGGTGCCGTCTTTGCGTTTTCGGGTGGTCCAGCCTTGTTCGGCCAGTGGGTGATGCCCGCCGCAGGCGAAGGTCAGGTCGTTGACGTCGGTGGTATGGCAGTGGGCGCAGGGGGTGCAGTGGTGCACCTCGCAGTAGTAGCCGGACACGTCGCATCCCGGCGCGGTGCACCCGCGGTCCTTGGCGTACAACACAATTCGTTGCCCGGGGGAGGCCAGGCGTGTGGTGTGATACAGCGCCAGGGCCTTGCCCTGGTCGAAGATCGCCAAGTAGTGGTGGGCGTGGCGGGCCAGGCGGATCACATCGGACATGGGCAGCATGCCGCCGGCGCCGGTGCGCCCCTTGCCGGCGGCGGCCTCGAGGTCGTTGAGCGTGGTGGTCACGATGATGCTGGCCGGCAACCCGTTGTGCTGGCCCAGCTTTCCGGAGGCCAGCAGCGCGCGCAGCGCGGCGTTGAGACCATCGTGGTTGCGCTGCGCGGTGCTGCGGGTGTCGTGCCGCACGGCCTGTTCCGACGGCGCGCCGTCGATGACCGGCGTCTCATCGGTGGGGTTGCACATGCCCGGGGCGGCCAGCCTGGCCAGCACCGCCTCCACGGTGGCCCGCGCCTCGGGCGTCAGATAGCCACTGATCCGTGACATCCCGTCGACATCGTGCTTGCCCACCACCAGCGCGCGCCGGCGCGCCCGATCCTCCTCGGAGAAGTCGCCGTCGGGGTTAAGGCAGTCCATCAACCGCGCGGCCAGCCTGGCCACCTGGTCGGGGCGAAACTGGGTGGCCAACCGGGCCAGATGGGCCTCGGCCTGGTCTTGGGTCTCCACATCAACACCGACCGGCAGGCGGCGAACGAAATCACGGATCACCCGAACATGCCCGTCACCGATCCGGCCCGCCCGCTGCGCCGCCGCGGTCGCGGTCAGCCGCGGCGCCAACGGCTGACCGGTCAACGCCCGCCGCTCGCCCAGATCGGCAGCCTCGGCCACCCGCCGGCTGGCCTCACCCCGGGTGACACCCAACCGGCTGGCCAACACCGACCCCAGCTTGCCGCCCAACTCCTCCTCGCCGGCCCGCTCGGCGAGCTGATTGATCAACCCATGCCGAGCCACCGGCAGCCGACGCGCCTCGTCTTCGAGTTTCTCCAGAAACCCCAACCGCTCCGGGGTGGTCAACACATCAAACGACAAGCCGCACAAGCGGTCCACATCATGATCGAGCGCGTCGCAGACCTCAACGATCTCCTCACGCGTGCTCGAACCCATACCCCAATGCTATGAGCCGCCACCGACAGAAACCGATCCGCTAAAACCACTGAAACTACAGTGACACACGGGATTTCGCAATTGCGATCACGAACTCGGCTCTTCCGCCTCGAGATCCGTCCCCAACCGCACCGACGTGCTCGGCGAGCAGCCGATAGGCCGATCACCCCGCAACAACATCACGTCATCGAACCGGGCCCTGCCGCTGCCGACCTCCCAACGCCCCACACCGATCCTCGCGGCACACCCGCCCCAAACCCGCTCAAACGCGCCGAAACAAGGCCGTCAAACCAATCACCGCCCCAGCCGTTCGTCGCAGCGGCTAACCGGCCACATCGGTCACGCGAGTCTCCGCGGGTTGAGGTGTTCGTTATGCCCGCCTCGCCGCGACAAATCCTCTGCCTGCCTTAGCTTGTCGCTACGAGGCGGGCAAACCGTGCACCGGCTCGACCCAGGGATTCGTGGGGCCGATGTGACGACCATGGCCAAACCACGGCCGATCCAGTGACTAAATCAGTTGGCACCCCAGTGAGGCCAGCCGCCGGCGGGGCCGCCAACCGCTCCGGGATGGTCAACACATCGAACGACAAGCCGAATAACCGGTCCACGTCGTAGGCGAGCCCGTCGAAGACCTTAACGATCCCCCACAGGCACTCGAACCCATGGCTACACACCCATGAGTGGCCGTCGACTAAACCGGCGCGGTGGCTACCGATTCAGCCGCGAAATCACCTCGGCGACAAGCGAACCCATAGGCACCGACACCTGCTTGCCGGTCGCGAGATCCTTCACCCCGACCGCGCCGGACTCGATGTCGCGGTCTCCCGCGACCAGCACCAGCCGGGCACCGGAGCGGTCGGCGGCGCGCATCGCGCCCTTGAGCCCGCGGTCGCCGTAGGCCAGATCGACGCGGACACCAGAAGCCCGCAGCTCCGCGGCGAGCACCGCCAGCCGCAGCCTGGCCGTCTCGCTGAGCGGCACGCCGAACACGTCGCATCGGGTGGTCTCCCCCACGCTCTTGCCCTCGGCCCGCAGCGCCAGCATGGTTCGGTCCACCCCGAGCCCAAACCCGATGCCCGACAGGTCTTGTCCGCCGAGCTGACGCATCAGGCCGTCGTACCGACCCCCGCCGCCAATTCCGGACTGCGCCCCGAGCCCGTCATGCACGAACTCGAAGGTGGTCTTCGTGTAGTAGTCCAGCCCGCGCACCATCCGCGGGTTGATGACATAGGGCACCCCGAGCGCGTCCAGATGCGCCAGCACCGTGTCGAAGTGCTGCTTGGCGACGTCGGACAGGTGGTCGAGCAGTACCGGCGCGTCGGCCGTCATCGCCCGCACCTTGGGTCGCTTGTCGTCGAGCACCCGCAACGGGTTGAGCTGTGCGCGCCGTCGGGTTTCCTCGTCGAGGTCAAGCGCAAACAGGAACTCCTGCAACAGTTCCCGGTATTGCGGACGGCAGCTGTCGTCGCCCAGCGAGGTGATTTCCAGCCGAAACCCGTTGAGCCCCAAGGAGCGGAAGCCGGCGTCGGCAACCGCGATCACCTCGGCGTCCAGCGCCGGGTCATCCACGCCGATCGCCTCGACGCCGACCTGCTGCAACTGGCGATACCGGCCCGCCTGCGGGCGCTCGTAGCGGAAAAACGGTCCTGCGTAACACAGCTTCACCGGCAGCGCGCCGCGGTCCAGGCCATGTTCGATCACCGCGCGCACCACCCCGGCCGTGCCCTCGGGCCGCAGCGTCACCGAGCGGTGGCCACGGTCGGCGAAGGTGTACATTTCCTTGGCCACGACGTCGGTGGATTCACCCACCCCGCGGGCGAACAGCGCAGTGTCCTCGAAGATGGGCAGCTCGATGTGGCCGTATCCGGCCCGGCGGGCGGCCGCGAGCAGCCCATCCCGCACGGCGACAAACTGCGCCGAGTCCGGCGGGAGGTAGTCGGGTACGCCTTTGGGCGCCAAGAACTCCGTCACGGGCTCAAGCCTTCGAGGAACGGGTTGAAACGACGCTCGGCGCCGATGGTGGTCGAGTTGCCATGCCCGGGCAGTACCACGGTCTTGTCGTCGAGCACCAACAATTTGTCGACGATGGAGCGCAGCAGGTCGCGACCGCTGCCACCGAAAAGGTCGGAACGGCCTATCGAACGCTCGAACAGCGTGTCGCCGGAGAACACCACGTCGGCGTCGTTCTTGGCCGCCTGGAGCACCCGGAAGCACACCGATCCGCGAGTGTGCCCTGGTGTGTGGTCGACGTTGACGGAGATCCCTCCGAGGTCGATCTTGTCGCCGTCACGATCCAGCTCGACGACCTGTTTGGGCTCGCGGAAAAACGCACCCGTAATGAGCTGCGCCATCCGCGGCCCCATGCCGTAGATCGGGTCTTTCAGCATGAACCGGTCCTTGGGATGGATGTAGGTCGGACAGCCGAAGGTATCCGAGACCTTCTGCGCCGACCACATGTGGTCGATGTGCCCATGGGTGATCAGCACGGCGGCCGGGGTCAGCCGGTGCTTGTCCAGGATCTGCCGCAGTGGGCCCATCGCACGCTGGCCCGGGTCGACGATGATGGCGTCGCCGCCAGGCCGCTCTGCCAGCACGTAACAGTTGCACTGCAGCAACCCGGCGGGAAATCCGGTGATCAACACGGTTCCCAGTTTCCCAGCTGCCCACCCAGCTTGCCGCACCGGGCGTCCATGGGAAGATATCGGCCGTGCCGACCAATGCTCAGCGACGTGCCACAGCCAAACGCAAACTCGAGCGGCAGCTAGAGCGCCGCGCCAAGCAAGCCCGAAGGCGCCGCATCCTGGTGATCGCGGGTGGCTCTATCGCCGCGGTGGCCGTGATCGCCGCGGTGGTGGTCACCGTGGTCATCGACAAGGATGACCATAAGAGCAAGCCGGGGGCGTCGGCGAGCAGCTCGGCCCCGGCCACTGCGCCGCAAACCCCGCCCGTCCCGCCGCTGCCGCCGTTCCATCCGTCGGCCAACGTGGGCGCCAACTGCCAGTACCCGCCGTCGCCGGACAAGGCCGTCAAGCCGGTCAAGCCGCCGCGGACCGGCAAGGTGCCGACCGAACCGGCTCAGGTGAGCGTCAGCATGGTGACCAACCAGGGCAACATCGGTCTCATGCTGGCCAACAACGAATCCCCGTGCACGGTAAACAGTTTCGCCAGCCTAGCCAACCAGGGATTTTTCAACAACACCAAATGCCACCGGCTGACCACCACCCCCACGCTGAGCGTCCTGCAATGCGGCGATCCGAAGGGCGACGGCACCGGCGGTCCCGGCTACCAGTTCGCCAACGAGTACCCCACCGACCAGTACCCGCCCAACGACCCCAAGTTGCAACAGCCCGTCCTGTATCCGCGCGGCACGCTGGCCATGGCCAACGCCGGGCCGAACACCAACAGCAGCCAGTTCTTCATGGTCTACCGCGACTCGCAGCTGCCGCCGGAATACACGGTGTTCGGCACCATTCAGGCCGACGGGCTGGCCACGCTTGACAAGATCGCCCAGGCGGGCGTCGCCGGCGGCGGTCAGGACGGCCCGCCCGCGGCCGAAGTCACCCTCAAGTCCGTGTTGCTGGACTGAGGTCCGGCCGAAAAGACGCGAAAGCCCCCATTTCGGCACGAAGATGGGGGCTTTCGCGGCTGCTCGGCCGAAAAGTTAGGCCGCGGACGTTACCCGGTAGACGTCGTAGACGCCTTCGACGTTGCGCACCACGTTGAGTAGGTGCCCCAGATGCTTGGGGTCGCCCATCTCGAAGGTGAATCGGCTGATCGCCACCCGGTCACCCGAGGTGGTGACGGACGCGGACAGGATGTTCACCTTCTCGTCGGCCAGCACCCGCGTCACGTCCGACAGCAGCCGGTGCCGGTCGAGCGCCTCGACCTGGATCGCCACCAGGAACACCGACGACGGCGACGGCGCCCACAGCACCTCGATGATGCGCTCGGCCTGCTGCTGCAGGGAGGCGGCGTTGGTGCAGTCGGTGCGGTGCACGCTGACCCCGCCTCCGCGGGTGACGAACCCCATGATCTGGTCGCCGGGCACCGGCGTGCAGCACTTGGCCAGCTTGGTCAGCACACCCGGAGCGCCGGGGACCGAGACCCCGACGTCGTCGGTGCTGCGCGAGCGGCGCACCATGGTCGTCGGCGTGGAGCGCTCGGCGAGCTCCTCTTCGGCCTGGTCGATCCCGCCGAGTTCGGCCACCAGCCGCTGGAAGACGTGCCGTGCCGACACGTGTCCCTCGCCGATCGCGGTGTAGAGCGCCGACACGTCGGCGTAGTGCAGCTCGCGGGCCACCGCGGCCATGGACTCGCCATTCACCAAGCGCTGCAACGGAAGTCCGCCGCGGCGCACCTCGCGGGCCATCGCGTCCTTGCCGGCTTCCAGCGCCTCCTCACGCCGCTCCTTGGCGAACCACTGCCGGATCTTCGTCTTGGCGCGCGGCGATACCACGAATTGCTGCCAGTCCCGTGACGGCCCGGCGTTGGGCGCCTTGGACGTGAAAACCTCGACGACTTCCCCGTTTTCCAGCTTGCGTTCCAGCGCTACCAGGCGCCCGTTGACGCGGGCGCCGATGCAGCGATGACCGACCTCGGTGTGCACCGCGTAGGCGAAGTCCACCGGCGTCGAACCCGTCGGCAGCGTGATGACATCACCCTTGGGCGTGAACACGAAGATCTCTTGCACCGCAAGGTCGTAACGCAACGACTCCAGGAACTCGCCGGGGTCCGCGGCCTCCCGTTGCCAGTCGAGCAGCTGGCGCATCCACGCCATGTCGTCGATCTCGGCGGCGGCGTGCGGATGCAGAACGCCGTTGCGGCCCTTGGCCTCTTTGTAGCGCCAGTGCGCGGCGATGCCGTATTCGGCGGTGCGGTGCATGTCCCGGGTGCGGATCTGCACCTCCAGCGGTTTGCCCTCCGGCCCGACCACCGTGGTGTGCAGCGACTGGTACACGCCGTATCGGGGCTGGGCGATGTAGTCCTTGAACCGCCCCGCCATCGGCTGCCACAGCGAGTGCACCACGCCCACAGCGGCATAGCAGTCGCGGATCTCGTCGCACAGGATGCGGATGCCGACCAGGTCGTGGATGTCGTCGAAGTCGCGACCCTTGACGATCATCTTCTGATAGATCGACCAGTAGTGCTTGGGCCGGCCCTCCACCGTCGCCTTGATCTTCGAAGCGGTCAGGGTGGCGATGATCTCGGCACGGACCTTGGCCAGGTAGGTGTCCCGGGACGGCGCGCGGCCGGCGACCAGCCGCACGATCTCCTCGTACTTCTTGGGGTGCAGGATCGCGAACGACAGGTCCTCGAGCTCCCACTTGACACTGGCCATGCCCAGCCGATGCGCAAGGGGCGCAATAACTTCCAAGGTCTCGCGGGCCTTGCGGGCCTGCTTCTCCGGCGGCAGGAAGCGCATGGTGCGCATGTTGTGCAGCCGGTCGGCCACCTTGATCACCAGCACCCGTGGATCGCGGGCCATCGCGGTGATCATCTTGCGGATGGTCTCGCCCTCGGCGGCGCTGCCCAGCACCACCCGATCCAGCTTGGTCACCCCGTCGACGAGATGGCCGACCTCCTCGCCGAATTCTTCGGAGAGCGCCTCCAGCGTGTAGCCGGTGTCCTCGACCGTGTCGTGCAGCAACGCGGCCACCAAAGTGGTGGTATCCATGCCCAACTCGGCCAAGATGTTGGCGACGGCCAGCGGGTGCGTGATGTAGGGGTCACCGGATTGCCGCAACTGGCTGGCGTGGCGCTGGTCGGCGACCTCGAAGGCGCGCTGCAGTATGGAGAGGTCCGCTTTGGGATAGATCTCCCGGTGCACCGCCACCAGTGGCTCGAGCACGGGATTGAGGGCGCCGCTGCGAGCGGTCATCCGTCGGGCTAGCCGGGCCCGGACCCGACGGGACGCGCTGCTGGTGGTCTTGAGGGTGGTCTCTACCGGGGGCTCGGGCGCATCGGGGACCAGCGCCGATTGCAGGCGCTCAGGCGCTTGCGCCGTGAGCTGGTCCTCGGCCACATTCGTCACCTCCGACCTAGAGGATAGCCCTCACTGGCGGCTCAGGCTGTGCACCGGCAGCGGCTCAAGCGCCGCCCGACCGCTCAACCCCGCGAGTTCCACCACCACCGCAGCCCCCGTCACGTCAGCGCCGCTGCGCTCGAGCAGGCGCTGCGCCGCGACGAGGGTGCCGCCGGTTGCCAACACGTCGTCGATGATCACGACGCGGCGGCCCGTCACCTCGATGCCCTCGGCGACAACCTCCAGGGTGGCGGCGCCGTACTCCCCGCGGTAGTCCTCGCTGAACACCGGCGCTGGCAGCTTGCCGCCCTTGCGAATTGCCAGCACACCGACGCCGAGCCGGGTGGCGACGGCCGCTGCCACGAGAAACCCGCGGCCGTCGACGCCGGCCACCAGGTCGACTCCGGACGCCCTGTCGGCCAGCGCTCCGGTTACCGCGGCCAGCCCTCGCCGGTCGGCGAATAACGGGGTGAGGTCCTTGAACTGGACGCCCGGAACCGGAAAGTCGGCCACGTCCCGGGTCAGCGACGCGACCAGGTCGGCCACCGCTGCCGGGCTCGGGCAGGACTCGCCGAAAGCCGCCAGGCGCCCGGCCCCGAGGTGGCGGAGGCGCTTCCGTCGTGACTTGAAGGAGAGCCCCTGTGACCGCTCACCCAAGGCACGGATCCTATCGCAGACAGCACGAAGCACACGTGACAATACGCTCCCAAAGGTGCGCATTTCGTCGTGGAAACCTGTCAATTGCCTGCCGATGGGTGCGACGGCGTTGTGCGCCCGGTATTCACCGAGAACAGAGGTGATATCGTGGGATATCATTACATGGAGGCCTGATGAGTGGCGTACTGATCCGCGACATACCGGACGATGTGTTAGCCGCGCTGGACCGGCTTGCCGCGCGACTGGGACTCTCCCGAACCGAATACATACGCCGCCGGCTGGCACAAGATGCACGCACAGTGAGAACGACCGTTACCGCCGAGGACTGGCGCAGGTTCGCAGACACCCATAGCGACCTCGCCAATCCCGCGGTGACGGACCGAGCGTGGGAATGACCGAGCAAACCTGGCTCATCGACAAATCTGCCCTGGTACGCGTTCCGAACAGCCCTGACGTCAACGAGTGGAACACCAGGATCGAGCGCGGCCTTGTCCGCATCACCAACCTGACGCGGCTCGAGGTCGGCTACTCAGCGCGCACCGCTGCCCAGGCACGCCGTGACGTGCGCGAATCTCCGCTGGCCGCAATGCCTGTCGAGTATTTGACTCCGGCAATCGAGGACCGTGCCCTCGAAGTGCAACTGCTGCTCGCTGATGTCGGCAAGCACCGGGGGCCTTCCATCCCTGATCTGCTCATAGCCGCCACGGCGGAGCTCCTCGGCCTCACCGTGCTGCACGCGGACAAAGATTTTGAGATCATCGGCGAACTTACTGGCCAACCGACTCAGCGCCTCAATGTCGCCGACGTGAGCTAGGCGCGACTCAAGCTGTGCACCGGCAAGGGCGCGATGGCCGCGCGACCCCCTAGGCCGGTGAGTTCGACGACCACTGCCGCAGCGGTGACGTCGGCCCCGGTCCGCGCGAGCAACCGGGTCGCCGCGCCGAGGGTGCCACCGGTGGCCAACACGTCGTCGACGATCACGACGCTGCGTCCGGCCAGCTCGATGCTGTCGGCGGGAATCTCCATGCTGGCGGCGCCGTACTCCCTGGTGTAGTTCTCGCTGAGCACCGGCGGCGGCAGCTTGCCGGCCTTGCGGATGGACAGCACGCCGGTACCGAGCCGTGCGGCGATGGCCGCGGCCACCAACGACCCCCGGGATTCGATGCCGGCCACCAGGTCCGCGCTGGCCGCGACGTCAGCGAGCGCGTCGATGACCGCCGACATCGCCTCGCGGTCGGCGAACAGCGGGGTGAGGTCTTTGAACTGGATTCCCGGCGTAGGGAAGTCGGCCACATCGCGGGTCAGCGACGCGATGACGTCGGCCACGAGGACCGTTCCCCTGGCGGTCGTCATTGCGTCAACGCCCATCGGTCCATGTTCCAACCCACCCCCCATCGCGTGGGATTTCTGCCCACGGCATACATCTTCTTGGACGTCAACAATGTCCGCTGCTGCCGGTACAACGGCAGCGTCGGCATCTCCGCCCAGAGTACCGGTGCGCCCTCGGCGAGCAACCTGACACGCTCAGCGGGGTCGGCAGAAACTGCCAGCGCGCCGATGATGCCGTCGACCTGGGGGTTCGAGTAGCCCGACAGGTTGTTTCCGTTGCCGCTGTGCAGGTCATAGGCATCCATCGCCGACGATCCACTCGACCCGCTTCCGGTGGACCCACCCGTGCTGGCCAGCAGCACGTCGATCTTTCCGTCCCGCAGCGCCTGCGGCCCGGATGTGTCCAAAGTCACATCGGTGACCGTGATGCCGGCCGGGGCGCAGGACTTGGCGATCGTCCCGACGGTGGCGGCCAGCCGCGCGTTGGGCCCCCGGTAGCCGATCCGCACCGTCAGCGGCGCGCCTCCCAGCGCGTCGCGCGCGGCGGCGGGATCCCCCCCGTTGAACGGGCCGGCCTCGGCGGCGCCGTCGGATTCCGCGATGGCATCCTCGGTCGCCGGGGATAGGCGTGAGTTGGCGATCGCGACCCCGGCATCGCGCGCGATCGCCTCCCGTGGCGTACACAGCGCGACCGCGCGGCGGTTACGGGCCTGCGCCAGCGCGCCCTGTGGCGCGAAGATCAGCTGCTCGATTCCCGCCGACGGCGAATCGCTGCGCTGATAGTTGTCGGGGGTGACCAGCGCTCCCGACGACCCGGCCGCGACGTCCACGACGTCAACGCTGCGGTTATTGACCCGGTCTTGGATATCGGCCCCCTGGGGCCGGACGGTGACCCGCTTGGTGATCGCCCGGGCGCCCCACCAACGGTCATTGGCGACGAGCACCACCGCGCCTCCGTCGAGGAGGGATTCGATCTTGTAGGGGCCCGAGGACGGGAACCGTTTGAGGTCGATACCGGGCTTGAGGTCCCAGGTCGTATTCCACAGCCGCGCAACCTGTTCCGCCACTGCCGGATCGTTGTTCAGCAGCGCCGTGGTGACATCGGCGTTGAGCTGATCGGCGATGACGTGCGACGGCATCAGCGACGTCGCGGTGAACAGCTGGGTGTAGTCGACGAATCCCCGGTCCGGGATGAACGACACGCGGGCCTTCTTCTGCCCCGGCACGCAATCGATGTTGGCGATGTCGAGGTAGCCGGCCTGAGTGGCGGCGTCGAAGCCGGGGAATCGCCCGGATTGCGCGGCCCAGGCCAGCACCAGGTCGTCGCAGGTTATCGGTTTGCCGTCGGAGTAGACGGCGTTGTCGGCAATCTGATAGTCCAGGACCAGGGGCGCCCCGCTCACCACCGAAATCGTCCCGAAATCATGGTCGGCGACGACCTGTCCGTCGGGCCCGTGATAACTGAAGCCGGTCAGGGTGCGGGCGAAAGCCTGCGCTCCGGCGGACGCGGCGCCGACGACGGTGTTGGTGTTGTACGTGGTCAGCGCGCCGTCGACCACGTAGTCGATCTGGCCGGCGGGGCTCCCGGAACACCCGGTCAGCGTGGAGGCCGCCGTGACCGTCGCCGCCAAAGTCGCGACGGCCCCCCGAAAACTGGCACGGCGCATGATTCGCCGGCACCAGGTGACCATGGTGACTACCGCCGACCGGCGTTCCGCTTGCCGCTCGGGCGCCGGGTACCGGTCGGACGCACCGGCCGCGCTCCCGGCGCCGGCTTGTTCGTCGCCGCCGGCTTACGGGGAGCCTTCTCGGCTGGGCGAGCGGCCTCCTTGGCCTCCTCGGGCTCCGCAGCGTCGGCTTTCGAGCCAGGGTTGCGCCGTCGGACCACCCGGCGGGTGTGGTTGCGCACCAGCTCGGTGTGTTCGCGCAGGCTGACCAGCAGTGGGGTGGCGAAGAAGATCGACGAGTAGGTGCCGACCAGGATGCCGATCAGCTGCACCAGCGCCAGGTCCTTCAGCGTGCCGACGCCCAGCAGCCACACCGCCACCACCATCAGCGCCGCCACCGGCAACACCGAGATCAGGCTGGTGTTGATCGAGCGCATGAACGTCTGGTTGACCGCCAGGTTGGCCTGCTCGGCGAAGGTCCGGCGGGTGGTGTGCTGGAAGCCGTGGGTGTTCTCCTCCACCTTGTCGAACACGATGACGGTGTCGTAGAGGGAGAAGCCAAGGATCGTCAGCAGGCCGATGACAGTGGCGGGGTGACCTCAAAGCCCACCAGCGAGTACACCCCGGCCGTGACCGTGAGGTCGAAGCACATGGCCGCCAGCGCCGACAGCGCCATGTAGCGCTCGTAGCGCACGGTGATGTACAGGCTGACCAGCGCCAGGAACACCGCCAGCGCGATCAGCGCCTTGTTGGTGATCTGATCGCCCCAGGTCTCCGATACGGCCGAGTCGCTGATGGCCTTCTTGCTGGGTTTGCCGTCGGCGCCTTTGGGCTGGAAGGTGTCGAACAGCGCGTTGCGCAGCTTCTCCGTCTGCTCGTTGGACAAGGTTTCCGAACGAATCTGCACCGTCTCCGAGGAGCCCCTGCCGACGATTACCACGGATTCGGGATTCCTGCCCAGCGTCTTGCTGAAGACGTCACGAACCTGGGAAACCTTTACCGCGCTTGTCCCGCCCGCGGCGGGCATGGACACCGTGGTGCCGCCCTTGAAGTCGATCCCAAAGGTGAAGCCGCGCAGGATAATGCTGACGATGGCGACCGTGACGATCGCGCCGCTGATGCCGTACCACAGGCGGCGACGCCCCACGACCTCGAACGCGCCGGTGCCGGTGTAGAGCCGGGACAAGAAGTTGTGGCGTGGCAGCTCGCCGGGGACGCCTTCGGCGTCGGTCGGCTCCACGGCACTTGCGCCGACCTCGACGGCTTCGGTGTCGGTGTCGGTCTTGACTTTGGACGCCATCGCGTTATCCCCGTCCCGTCTTGGCGGAGCCCGAGCGAGCCGCCACGGCCCGGCGCTCGCGCGCGACCCGCTGAACAGCCCCCAGGCCGTTGTAGGCCGGCTTTGCCATCCGCGAAGACTTCGACGCCAGGTACACCAGCGGCCAGGTCACCAGGAACACCACAACGAGGTCGAGGATCGTGGTGAGGCCCAAGGTGAACGCGAATCCCTTCACCTGACCGATCGCCAGGAAGTACAGCACGGCAGCGGCCAGGAAGGTGACGGCGTTGCCCGACACGATCGTCTTGCGGGCCCGCGCCCAGCCGCGCGGCACCGCCGACCGGAACGAACGGCCTTCGCGGATCTCGTCTTTGATGCGTTCGAAGAACACCACGAACGAGTCGGCGGTGGTCCCGATGCCGATGATCAGACCCGCAATGCCCGCCAGATCCAGGGTGTAGTTGATATATCGGCCCAACAGCACCAGGATCGCGAAAACCATTGAGCCGGAAGCGACTAGCGACAACGCGGTGAGCAATCCCAGCACCCGGTAGTACAGCAACGAATACACCAGCACCAGGAGCAGGCCGATCGCGCCCGCGATCAGGCCCGCCCGCAGCGATGTCAAACCCAATGTCGCCGAAACCGTTTGGGCTTCCGACGATTCGAAGGACAGCGGTAGCGACCCGTATTTCAGGACGTTGGCCAGCTGGCGCGCGGTTGCCGCGGTGAACGGCGGATCGCCACCGCTGATCTGGGTCCGCCCGCCGGGGATCGCCTCGTTGATGACGGGTGCGCTGACAACCTGCGAGTCCAGGGTGAAGGCGGTCTGGGTGCCAACGTGGGCGGCGGTGTAGTCGGCCCAGACATTTGCCGCCGCGCTCTTGAATTGCAGGTCGACGACGTAGCCGACGCTGCGCTGGTCCATGCCCGAGGTGGCGTCTTGGATCTGGTCACCGCTGATGATCGACGGCGCCAGCAGGTAGGCGGTCTTGTGGTCGGTCGAGCAGGTCACCAGCGGCAGCTTCGGATCGTCGTTGCCGGCCAGGATGTCCTCTTTGTCGCAGCGCGTGGCCTGGAATTGCAGGGCCACCATCTGGATGTACTGGCTGGTGTTCTGCCGCCACTTCTTCTCCTGCGCGATGCGCTCGGCGAGGTCCTTGCGCGGGTCCGGGGGCGCGGGCTGATCGGTGGGCGGCGCCTCTCCGGGGGCTGGGCCGGGCGCCGGGGCCGGGCTGGGTGTCGGCGTCGGCTCCTGCGGGTAGGGCCGCGGCTGAGCCGGGGGCTGCCCGCCCGGCTGGGCGGGGGGCGCCGGTTGGCCAGGCGGCGGCGCCGGAGGGGCGCCAGGCGGGGTCCCGGCGGGCGACGGGGGCTGGGGCTTGGCTTCTTCGGGAGCCTTTTGCGCGGGCATCGAGTTGAGCACCGGCCGGATGTAGAGCCGTGCCGTCTGCCCCAGGTTGCGGGCCTCGTTGCCGTCGTTTCCGGGCACGGTGATGACCAGGTTGTCCCCGTCGACTACGACCTCCGAGCCGGAGACTCCAAGCCCGTTGACCCGCGCGCTGATGATCTGCTGCGCCTGGGCCAACGCCTCCCGACTGGGTGCCGAGCCGTCCGGCGTCCGCGCGGTCAGCGTGACGCGGGTTCCGCCCTGCAGGTCGATGCCGAGCTTGGGGGCCGCCTTCTTGTTGCCGGTCAAAAAAACCAGCAGGTAGACCCCGACGAGTAGGAGCAGGAACACCGACAGGTAGCGGGCAGGATGCACCGGCGCCGAAGACGATGCCACGTTCCTCATATCTCCTCGAGAATCGGTTCTTGCCCCCGACAGAGCCTACGTGTCGCGTTCGGATGCCGTTCGCGCACGCGGTTAGGAATCCTTGGCCACACGGCTCTCGTCGTCCGCGTCGTTCGGATCGGCGTCATCCACCGCATCGGCGGCGTCGTCGAAGTCCTCGTCGACGTCGGGCGAAATCCGGTCGCGAATCGCCAGCTTCATCCACCTGGTCACCACGCCGGGCGCGATCTCCAGGTCGACGGTGTCTTCGGCGATGTCGACGATCGTGGCCTGCAGGCCCGACGTGGTGTGCACCCGGTCACCGGGCTGCAACGACTCGTGCAGGTCGATCGTGGCTTGCAGCGCGCGCTTCTGGCGGCGCGACGCGAAGTACATGAACCCGCCCATGATGAGCAGGAACGGCAGGAACAAAACGAAACTATCCATCAACGAGCCTGTCTTTCGTGTCGGTATTGCTCGGCATTTAGGCGGTCGGTGCCGGGCCGACCCGGGAGGTCGCCCCCCTCGTGATGGGTCCAGTCTGCCAGTCCCGCAGGTCGCAAACCGACCGGCACCGCGCCCGGCCGCCGTGACCGCCGGCGATGTCGGTGACACGCCCGCCCACCTGCCGGCGGTTCATCGCGGTGAGGGTTGCCAGTCGAGGTCGAACGCGTTGCCGATGGCTTCAGCCAGGGCCGGCTCCTGCGACGCGAAGAGGTAGCCAATGTGACGACCAAGGTCAGACACCGGGATCGTTTGGATGTTGTCGCAACTGACCACCGATGGTTGATCGAGCCCGTTCACCGCGCCTACCGGGACCTCGGTTGCCAGCCCACGGCTGGTCGTCGTAATTGGCGCGACAGTGACGTTGGCCAGGTGTGGACGCACGACCTCGCGGGTGAGAATCAGGACGGGTCTGGCCTTGTCAAGCTGGGCGACGTGGATAGGTCGCATCAGTCGATGTCGAGGGCGGTACCAGCAGAGTGGCCAGCCAGCGCATCGAGATCGCTCGGCGCTGACATAGCGGCCGCGAGAATCTCCGCGTCCCGTTCGGCGAGACGACGGCGACGTTCCCGTTCCAGCGCCCTGAGCACGACGGCCGCACGGCTACGGGCATGCCGCCCCCTGACCTCGTCGTCGATGAAGGCGACGATCTCGTCGGGCAGGCGGACCGCAATCTGGGTACTCATTTCACGGATGGTACCACTTTGGTATGCTCCCGAGCGCCGAATACACCTACCGTCGGCTCGCAGGGTGGCGAGTTTGCCGGGAGGCCAATGTCATTTGTGATCGCAACACCGCAATGGGCTCGGGCCAACGGCTACGCCTTATCCGCCCGGGTCTCCCCCGCAAGCGGGCAGCACCCCCACCTCGGGCCGTCGGGGCCCCGCATCGTCGCCGGGCTAGGCTTTATCCGCGACGTGACCAGCCCGCGGTGAGGAGGATCTGTGGCCAGCCTCGAGCAGAGTCGCCACCTCATCACCGAAATCCCCGGTCCCGCATCGCTGGAACTGAACAAACGCCGGGTCGCGGCGGTGTCGCGGGGCGTCGCCGTCACCCTGCCGGTGTTCGTGGCGCGCGCCGGCGGCGGCATCCTCGAGGACGTCGACGGAAACCGCCTCATCGACCTGGGATCCGGCATTGCCGTCACCACGATCGGCAACTCGTCGCCGCGCGTCGTGGAGGCGGTGCGCGCGCAGGTGGCCGACTTCACCCACACCTGCTTCATGGTGACGCCGTACGAGCGGTACGTCGCCGTCGCCGAACAGCTCAATCGGATTACCCCCGGCTCCGGGGAGAAGCGATCGGTGCTGTTCAACTCCGGCGCCGAGGCGGTCGAGAGCTCCATCAAGGTCGCGCGGTCCTACACCCGCAAGCCCGCCGTCGTCGCCTTCGATCACGCGTACCACGGCCGCACCAACCTGACGATGGCGCTGACCGCCAAATCCATGCCCTACAAGAGCGGCTTCGGTCCGTTCGCGCCGGAGATTTACCGCGCGCCGCTGTCCTACCCGTATCGGGACGGCCTGCTCGACAAGGAACTGGCCACCGACGGTGAGCTGGCCGCCGCGCGTGCCATCAACGTCATCGACAAACAGGTCGGCGCGGACAACCTGGCCGCCGTGATCATCGAGCCGATCCAGGGCGAGGGCGGGTTCATCGTTCCCGCCGAGGGTTTCCTACCGGCCCTGCTGGACTGGTGCCGCAAGAACGACGTGGTGTTCATCGCCGACGAGGTGCAAACCGGGTTCGCGCGCACCGGGGCCATGTTCGCCTGCGAGCACGAGGGCATCGAGCCCGACGTGATCTGCACCGCAAAGGCCATTGCCGACGGACTGCCGCTGTCGGCGATCACCGGACGGGCCGAGATCATGGACGCCCCGCACGTCGGCGGCCTGGGCGGCACCTTCGGCGGCAACCCGGTCGCCTGTGCGGCGGCGTTGGCCACCATCGCGACCATCGAGAGCGACGGCCTGATCGAGCGGGCCCGGCGGATCGGACGGCTGATCACCGACCGGCTGACGCGGCTGCAGGCCGGCGACGATCGGATCGGCGATGTGCGCGGCCGCGGCGCCATGATCGCCATCGAGCTGGTGAAATCCGGAACCGCCGACCCCGACGCGGAGCTGACCGAGAAGCTAGCCGCCGCGGCCCACGCCGCCGGCGTCGTCGTCCTGACGTGCGGCATGTTCGGCAACATCATCCGGCTGCTGCCGCCGCTGACCATCGGCGACGACCTGCTGACCGAAGGTCTCGACATCCTGTGCGGCCTCCTGGGCGAACTGTGACGACTACGGTGGTGCAACTCACAGCCGTCTGACAGCGGTCTGCCATTGAGGAATATCATTACTTTCGCTAACGTTCTATCCAGTGGCGCAGCGTCGCGCAGTTAGCTCCCAAACTCTCGGTCATTGCGAAGGGCTCTGACATGTCGACAATCACCCGTGAAGAGCGGCTCGCCCGCCGCATCGAGGACCTCTACGCCAACGACCCGCAGTTCGCCGCCGCCAAGCCCGACCCGGCCGTCGCCGAAGCGGTCGAGCAACCCGGCACGCGACTGCGCCAAATCATCCACACCGTGATGGAGGGCTACGCCGATCGGCCGGCGCTCGGCCAGCGCGCGGTCCAGCTCGTCACCGACCCGGGCACCGGCCGCACCACGCTGGCGCCGCTGCCGGGCTTCGACACCATCACCTACCGCGAGCTGGCCGACCGCGTCCGGGAGTTGGCAACCGCGCTGTCCGAGGGGGTGCGGCCCGGCGACCGGGTTTGCGTGCTGGGGTTCACCGGCGTCGACTACACCACCGTCGACTTGGCGCTGGTCGAGCTGGGCGCGGTGTCGGTTCCGCTGCAGACCAGCGCGGCCGCCGCCCAGCTGCGGCCCATCGTCGCCGAGACCGAGCCAACGTTGATCGCCGCCAGCATCGGCAACCTCGCCGACGCCGTCGAGTTGGTGCTGGCCGGTCACCCGCCCGCGCGGTTGGTCGTGTTCGACTACCACCCCGAGGTCGACGAGCAGCGTGAGGCCGTCGAGTCGGCCCGCGCGCGCTTGGCCGACAGCCCGGTGATCGTCGAGGCCCTTGCCGACGTGATCGAGCGCGGCAGGGCGATGCCCGCTGAGCCGGCCGTCGCGGCCGACCCAGCCGCCAACGCGCTGTCCCTGCTGATCTACACCTCCGGTAGCACCGGCGCACCTAAGGGCGCCATGTACCCCGAGAGCAAGGTAATCAATTTCTGGCGCAAGTCCAGCGCCTGGTTCGACGGCGGCGACGAGCCGTCGATCACGCTCAACTTCATGCCGATGAGCCACATCATGGGCCGCCAGGTCTTGTACGGAACGCTCGGCAACGGCGGCACCGCCTACTTCGCTGCCAAGAGCGACCTCTCGACGCTGTTCGAGGACCTCGCGCAGGTGCGCCCCACCGAGCTGAGCTTCGTGCCGCGCGTCTGGGACATGCTGTTCGGCGCGTTCCAGAGCGAGGTCGACCGGCGATCGCTCGGTGGCTCAGCCGATCCAGCGGCGCTCGCAGCGCAGGTCAAGGCCGAGCTGCGAGAGAACCTGCTCGGCGGACGGTCCGTGGTGGCGTTGACCGGATCCGCGCCGATCTCCGACGAGATGAAGGCGTGGGTCGAATCCATGCTGCAGGACGTGCATTTGGTGGAGGGCTACGGGTCCACCGAGGCCGGCATGGTCTTGATTGACGGCCAGATCCAGCGCCCCGCCGTGATCGACTACAAGTTGGTCGACGTGCCCGACCTGGGCTACTTCCTGACCGACCGGCCTCATCCGCGTGGCGAACTGCTGGTCAAGACGCAGAGCATGTTCCCCGGTTACTACAAGCGGCCGCAAGTCACCGCCGACGTGTTCGACCCCGACGGCTTCTACCGCACCGGCGACGTGATGGCCCAGGTCGGCCCCGACGAGTTCGTCTACCTCGACCGCCGCAACAACGTGGTCAAGCTGTCCCAGGGCGAGTTCGTCACCGTGTCGAAGCTCGAACCGTTGTTCGGCGACAGCCCGCTGGTTCGGCAGGTCTACGTGTACGGCAACAGCGCCCGGGCGTATTTGCTCGCGGTGATCGTCCCCACCGAGGAGGCGCTCTCTCGCTTCGAGGATGCGGAGCTGAAGGCGCGGATCAGCCAGTCCCTGCAGGACATCGCCAAGACGGCCGGGCTGCAGTCCTACGAGATCCCGCGCGACTTCATCATCGAGACGACGCCGTGGACGCTGGAGAACGGCCTGCTCACCGGCATCCGCAAGCTGGCGCGGCCGCAGCTGAAGAAACACTACGGCGAGCGGCTGGAGCAGCTCTACGCCGACCTGGCCGATGGCCAGGCCAACGAGCTGCGCGCGCTGCGGCAGGCCGGCGCCCAGGCGCCGGTGCTGCAGACCGTGTGTCGCGCCGCGGGCGCGCTGCTGGGCAGCGCGGCCGGCGACGCGCAGCCGGTGGATCACTTCACCGACCTGGGCGGCGACTCGCTTTCGGCGCTGTCCTTCGCCAACCTGCTGCACGAGATCTTCGGCGTCGAGGTGCCGGTCGGCGTCATCGTCAGCCCGGCCAGCGACCTGCAGGCCCTGGCCGCCTACATCGAGGCCGGGCGCCACGGTGCTCGGCGACCTACCTTCGCGTCGGTGCACGGCCGCGACGCGACCGAGGTGCACGCCAGTGACCTCACGCTGGACAAGTTCATCGACGCCGCCACCTTGGCCGGGGCCGCGAGCCTGCCCGGCCCCAGCGCCCAGGTGCGGACCGTGCTGCTGACCGGCGCCACCGGCTTTTTGGGTCGCTACCTGGCCCTGGAATGGCTGCAGCGGATGGATCTGGTCGACGGCACGCTGATCTGCCTGGTGCGGGCGAAATCCAACGAGGACGCTCGGGCCCGGGTGGACAAGGTCTTCGATGGTGGCGACCCCGACCTGCTGGCGCACTACCGGGAGCTGGCCGCCGATCACCTGGAGGTGCTCGCCGGGGACAAGGGCGAGGCCGGCCTCGGGCTGGACCGGCAGACCTGGCAGCGGCTGGCCGACACCGTCGACCTGATCGTCGACCCCGCCGCCCTGGTCAACCACGTGCTGCCCTACGGCCAGCTGTTCGGCCCCAACGCGCTGGGCACCGCCGAGCTGATCCGGCTGGCGCTGACCAGCAAGCAGAAGCCGTACACCTACACCTCGACGATCGCCGTGGGCGAGCAGATCGCGCCGGGGAAGTTCACCGAGGACGCCGACATCCGGGTCGTCAGTCACACCCGCACGATCGACGAGAGCTACGCCAACGGCTACGCCACCAGCAAGTGGGCCGGCGAGGTGCTGCTGCGTGAGGCGCACGACCTGTGCGGCCTGCCGGTCGCGGTGTTCCGCTGCGACATGATCCTGGCCGACACCACCTGGGCCGGTCAGCTCAACGTGCCGGACATGTTCACCCGGATGATCCTGAGCCTGGTGGCCACCGGCATCGCGCCCGCCTCGTTCTACCAGCTGGGCGCCGACGGCAACCGGCAACGCGCCCACTACGACGGCCTGCCCGTCGAGTTCATCGCCGAGGCGGTTTCCACGTTGGGTGCACAAAGCGGCGACGGCTTTGCCACCTACCACGTGATGAACCCCTACGACGACGGCATCGGGTTCGACGAATTCGTCGACTGGCTGGTCTGCGCGGGCTGTTCGATACAGCGGATCGGCGACTACGGCGAATGGCTGCGGCGCTTCGAGACCGCCCTGCGCGCCCTGCCGGAACGGCAACGCCACGCCTCGTCGCTGCCGCTGCTGCACAACTACCGGCAACCGCAGCAGCCGGTGTGCGGGTCCGCCGCGCCCGCGGACCGGTTCCGCGCGGCGGTCCAGGAGGCGAAAATCGGTCCGGACAAAGACATTCCGCACATCTCGGCGGCGATCATCACCAAGTACGTCAGCGACCTGCGGCTGCTCGGACTGCTCTGACCGCTTGTTCGCGACGGACCCACTTATTGCTGCGGATGCGGCCAGCGCAGATATGCGTCGGCCGAGCCGGCCGCGGCGCCTTCACGACGGCGGAAACGCTAAGGAGGCCCACCCTGCGGCGGCGGGAAGCCTTCCACCCGCGGCCGGGTGAGCGCGTTCGAGGACACGTCAGGCGATGACGGGTCTTCCGAGGACGGGTACGGCCCGGCGGCCGGCGCCGCTCCCACGGGTGCGCGAGGCTCTCG
Source organism: Mycobacterium lacus (assembly GCF_010731535.1). Taxonomy (NCBI): domain Bacteria; kingdom Bacillati; phylum Actinomycetota; class Actinomycetes; order Mycobacteriales; family Mycobacteriaceae; genus Mycobacterium; species Mycobacterium lacus. The sequence continues at coordinate 1,196,855 of NZ_AP022581.1, read as the reverse complement.
GGCCTCCCCGGGTGGCACATCTCGCGCCAGCCGGACGGCCGTGCGGGCCAACACGACCCCACCGACGAAGACGATCAGCGCACCCAGGCCACTGAAATACGAAACCTCGAGCAGTGCCCGTTTGCGGTCCGTGGCAGCAACCGGATCGCCGATGCCCCCGATCCGCAGCATCGGAGCGACCTGCTCACCGACCACGAACCAAGCGCCGGCGAGGACCGCCAGCCAGCCGCCGAACATCGCGGTGACCCGATTTCTGAAGACGATCAGTAACAGACCGCCCACCGCGGTGGCGACACCGGGGAGCACCTCGAGCCAGCCCCGGGCCGTGGTCCACGTCCACACCCGGTCGGGCGTATAGGCGAAATCGAAATGGGGACCGACGAACGGTATGAGCGCACCCCAGGCACCGAGGATGGCCAGCAGTAATCCGCTGACCGCACCGCGCGAGCGCGGCATCCGCAACCCACCGATCCGGTCCTTTTCCGCGTGCTTCATGACTGACCTCATCAGACCCTCGCTAGGCGCCGGGCTTTGCCGGCATGTGGTTTGTGTACCCGACGGTGCCGGGATGTAACCCGTTACTGGCGTGGTTGGCCGGCGGCAGGCAGTCACCTCACCGTGGGGACATGTGCGGAATCTCGCAAGCGGCCCACTTTGTCGGTGGATGTGTGCTATACGACGTGTGTCGCATAACAGCTTGGAGGACTCTGATGACGTTTGTGATCGCAACCCCGGAGATGCTGACGACGGCCGCCCAAAACGTCGCGAACATCGGCACCTCGCTGAGTGCGGCCAACGCGGCCGCAGCAGCGTCTACCACGGGGGTGCTGGCGGCCGGCGCTGACGAGGTGTCGGTGGCTGTTACGTCGCTGTTCAGTGCTTACGCCACGCAGTATCAGTCGCTGAGCGCTCAGGCCGCGCAGCTGCATCAGAGTTTTGTGCAAACGTTGACCGCCGCCGGCGGGGCGTATGCGAGCGCGGAGGCGGCCAATGCCTCGCCGTTGCAGACGTTGGAGCAGGATCTGCTGGGTGCGATCAACGCGCCCGCCCAGGCGCTGTTCGGGCGACCGTTTATCGGCAACGGCGCGAATGGGACGGCGGCGAATCCCAACGGCGGTGCCGGTGGGATCTTGTTCGGCAACGGCGGAAACGGTTTCTCCCAAACGACCGCCGGGGTGGCCGGTGGTGCGGGTGGCTCTGCGGGCCTGATCGGCAACGGCGGCAAAGGCGGGACCGGCGGGGCTGGTGCGGCCGGCGGTGCCGGCGGCAACGGCGGTTGGCTGGTAGGCCACGGCGGTGCGGGTGGCGCTGGGGGTGCGACGAACGTCGGTGGCCAGACAGGTGGTGCGGGTGGGGCCGGCGGCAACGCCGAATTGTTCGGCCGCGGCGGCAACGGTGGCGATGGTGGTAACGCGTCCACTGGAGCTGGCGGGGCCGGCGGAGCCGGCGGCGCCAGCGGTTTGCTGTTCGGCGTGGGCGGCGACGGCGGCACTGGCGGATTTGGCGAGCTCGCCGGCGGTCACGGCGGCCCCGGCGGCATCGGACGCGGTCTATTCCTCGGCCTAGGCGGTGACGGCGGTGACGGTGGATCGAGCAACACCAGCGGCGGTGCCGGCGGTGCCGGCGGCGCCGCAGGGGGGCTATTCGTCAGCCTGGGCGGTGACGGCGGCAACGGTGGTGGCGGTATCGATGCCGGGTCCAGCGGTGGTGACGCTGGCGCCGGTGGTGATGGCGGCACCGTGTTCGGCTACGCCCAGGGTGGTTTGGGCGGCGTCGGCGGCTTCGCCGCTAGCACCGGCGGCGCGGGCGGCCAGGGCGGTACGGGCGCTGCGATCATAGGCGCGGGCATTGGCGGTACCGGCAACCTGGGTGGGTACGCAGACGCCAACGGCGGCGCGGGCGGCAACGGCGGCGCGGGCGGCCAGGGTGCCGCGATTATCGGCTTGGGCGTCGGCGGTCTGGGCAGCTTCGGTGGCAACGCCAACGGCGCGGCCGGCCAGGGCGGCCTGGGTGGCCAGGGCGGCCAGGGCGCCGCCCTGATAGGTGTGGGCACCGGCGGCGCTGGCGGTGACGGCGGCACGGCTGCCGGTGGAATTGGCGGCAACGGCGGTGACGGCGGCGACGGTGGCGGTCTCCTCGCCATCGGCGCCGGCGGGGACGGCGGCAACGCCGGCGGCGGCACTCTGGCTGCCAACGGCGGCAACGGCGGCAACGCCGGCTTGATTGCCAACGGCTCCTTCGTCCCGTCGCTTGTCGGCTTCGGCGGCAACGGCGGCGACGGCATCAACGGTGGGAACGGCGGTACTGGCGGCACCGGTGGCATCTACATTGGCCCCAACGGGACCAACGGATCGCCCTAGCCGGGGCTGGGTTATCCACGCCGAACAGACGCAAAATCGCCAATTTCGTGCCGAAATTGGGCGATTTTGCGTCTGTTCGGCGCGCGTGAGCTAGTCGAAGAGGCCCGGTTGACTCGCCCCGGCCGGCGGGCTCATGCCCAGGTGGGTCCAGGCCAGCGCGGTGGCCACTCGCCCGCGCGGCGTACGGGCGACCATGCCGGCGCGCACCAAGAACGGCTCGCACACCTCCTCCACGGTCGCGGCCTCCTCCCCCACCGCCACCGCCAGCGTCGACACCCCGACGGGCCCGCCGCCGAAGCTGCGGGTCAGCGCCGACAACACCGCCCGGTCCAGGCGGTCCAGGCCCAGCTCGTCGACGTCGTAGACCTCCAGCGCGGACTTGGCGACGTCGCGGGTGATGACGCCGTCGGCGCGCACCTCGGCGAAGTCCCGAACCCGGCGCAGCAGCCGGTTGGCGATCCGCGGCGTTCCCCGCGAGCGGCGCGCGATCTCGGCGCCGGCCTCGGCGCCCAGCTCGATGCCCAATATTCCGGCCGAGCGCGCCAGCACCCGCTCCAGCTCGGCGGGCTCGTAGAAGTCCATATGCGCGGTGAAGCCGAACCGGTCGCGCAGCGGACCGGTCAACGCGCCCGACCGGGTGGTCGCCCCCACCAGGGTGAACGGCGCGACCTCCAGCGGAATCGACGTCGCCCCCGGACCCTTGCCGACCACCACGTCGACCCGGAAGTCCTCCATCGCCAGGTAGAGCATCTCCTCGGCGGGCCGGGCGATGCGGTGGATCTCGTCGATAAACAGCACATCGTGATCGACCAGGTTGGACAGCATCGCGGCCAGGTCGCCGGCGCGTTCCAGCGCGGGCCCGGACGTCACCCGCAGCGACGACCCCAGCTCGGCGGCGATGATCATCGCCAGCGACGTCTTGCCCAGCCCCGGCGGGCCGGACAGCAGGATGTGATCCGGCGTCCCGCCCCGGTTCTTGGCCCCCTCGATCACCAGCTGCAGCTGCTCGCGGACCCGCGGCTGGCCGATGAACTCCCGCAACGAGCGGGGCCGCAGGCTGACGTCGACGTCGCCCTCGCCGACAGTCAGCGCGGGCGAGACGTCGCGGTCTGACACGTCGTCGCTCATCGGGCCTTGCCCAGCAGCGACAGCGCGGCGCGCAGGGCACTCGACGTCGACACGTCCTTATCCCCGGCCAGCACCTTATCGGTGGCCTCCTCGGCCTGCTTGGCCGCAAATCCGAGGCCGACGAGGGCCTCGACCACCGGGCTGCGCACGGCGTGGCCGTTGACCGCGGGCGCCCCGGCGGACGCCGCGGTTGGTCCCACCTTGTCCCGCAGCTCCAGCACCATGCGCTCGGCACCGCGTTTGCCGATGCCGGGCACCCGGGTCAGGGCGGCGACGTCGCCGTCGGCCAGCGCCTGGCGCAGCGCCGCGGCGTCGTGGACCGCCAGGGTCGCCATCGCCAGCCGGGGGCCCACGCCCGAGACCGACAGCAGCGTCAGGAACAGGTCGCGGGTCTCCCCGTCGGGGAAGCCATACAACGTCATCGAATCCTCGCGCACGATCATCGCGGTGATGAGGCGCGCCTCGGTCCCCTGCCGCAGCGTCGCCAGCGTCGACGGCGTCGCATTCACCCGGTAGCCGACACCGGCGGCCTCGATCACCACGTGATCGAGCGCCACCTCGAGCACCTCGCCGCGGACCGAGGCGATCATCGCGCCGCCCTCAGCTTTTCCGCATAGGCGCGACGCTGCCGCGCGGCGTGCGCTTCGGCCTCGGCCATCCGGGCGATCATCGGCGCCCGCCAACAGTGGCAGATCGCCAGTGCCAGCGCGTCGGCCGCGTCGGGCGGTGTCGGTTTGGCCTGCAGCGCAAGGATTTTGGTGACCATCGTGGTGACCTGGGCCTTGTCGGCGGCGCCGTTGCCGGTGACCGCGGCCTTGACCTCGCTGGGGGTATGGAAGTGCACGTCGACGCCGCGCTTCGCCGCCGCCAGGGCGACCACGCCGCCGGCTTGCGCGGTGCCCATCACGGTCGTCACGTTCAGCTGTGAGAACACCCGCTCGATGGCCAGCACGTCCGGGTGATGCGTGTCCAGCCAGTGGTCGACGGCGTCGCTGATCGCCAGCAGTCGCTGCGACACCGGCGCATCCGACGGGGTGCGCACCACGTCGACATCCAGCGCGGTGATCCGCCGTCCGCGCCCGCTCGCGACAAGCGCCAGCCCACACCGCGTCAATCCTGGATCGACACCCATCACCCGCACCGCACGCTCCCGCCTCTTCAATACCGGGGTCCGAACAGCTGTTCGATACCCTACCGGGCGGGACCGACAACGGCGGGTAGGACACGCCACGGCCACCGCCTCGTCGAAATGGTAAATTTCGTGCCATGCGAACGACCATCGACAGCGCGGGGCGCCTCGTGATCCCCAAGCGGATTCGCGACCGCCTTGGGCTGCACGGAAACGAGCAGGTCGAGGTCACCGAACGCGATGGGCGCATCGAGATCGAGCCGGCGCCGACCGGTGTCGAGCTCGTCCGGGAAGGTTCGGTCCTCGTCGCACGGCCGCAACGTCCCCTGCCTCCGCTGACCGACGACATCGTTCGCGAAACGCTCGATCGCGTCCGGCGGTGATCGCACCGGATACCAGCGTCCTCGTAGCCGGATTCGCGACGTGGCACGACGGGCACGAGTCGGCGGTGCGCGCGCTCAACCGTGGCGTTCATCTGATCGCGCACGCGGCGCTGGAAACCTATTCTGTCTTGACGCGTCTGCCACCGCCGCATCGCGTTGAGCCAGTCGCCGTTCACACCTACTTGGCGGATCTCACTTCCAGCGACTACCTCACGCTCGACGCGCGCTCGCATCGTGGCCTAATCGACCACCTCGCCGGGCACGGCGTTACCGGTGGCGCCACCTACGACGCGCTGGTCGGGCTAACGGCAAAGGCGGCTGGGGCAACGCTCTTGACTCGAGACGTGCGAGCGATCACCACATACGAGCGGCTGCGACTGGATTTCGCGTTGCTGACCTGAGGAATTGCAACCGGCTGTTAGGTTAAACCGCACGCTTAATCAACCGCGCTGGCAGGGAGGTTGCGTGGGAACACTGCTGGTCGTCATCGCGGCGGCGCTGTTCATCGCGTCCGTCGTCGTTCTTTTCGTGGCGCTGCGGCGGCCCAAGCCGCCAAAGCCCGGCGTGGCGCGCCAGGATCCGCTGTCGTTCGACGCGATGCCGCAGTTCGGGCCGCGCTCGCTGGGACCCGGCGCGATCGTCAGCTACGGCGGCACCGACTACGTGGTCCGCGGGTCGGTCACCTACCGCGAGGGCCCGTTCGTCTGGTGGGAGCATCTGCTGGAGGGCGGCGACCGGCCGCTCTGGTTCAGCGTCGAGGAGGACGACGGGCGCCTGGAGCTGGCGATGTGGGTGAAGCGCACGGATCTTGCGCTGGAACCCGACGGCCAGCACGTGGTCGACGGGGTCACGTTTCGGGTGTCCGAGCGCGGCCACGCCGGGTACACCACCGAAGGCACCACGGGCCTGCCGGCGGGCGGCGAGATGGATTATGCCGACTACGCCAGCGCCGACGGGTCCGCGCTGCTGTCCTTCGAGCGCTGGGCGCCGGACATGCCGTGGGAGACATCGACGGGCAAGTCCGTGGCCACCGGCGAGCTCATCGTCTATCCCGCGCCCCCTGCCCCGGCGTAGCACCCCAGTGCCGCTTCACCAGCTCACCGTGGCGCCGGCGGACGTGTCCGGAGCACGGCTTGGGCTCGCGCTCAACGCGCCCGAACCGCAGCCACTGGCCGGCCACCGGCTGCGCCACCCCGGCGGCGGTGTGCTGCTGCTCGGCGTCCTCGGCGCCTCACATGTCGTCACCGTCGAGCACACCGCCGGGCGCTTCTCCGAGCAGGTGTCTTGTACCGACGGAGTCCACCTACCCGCGCACACCGACGCCCCCGGCTACCACCTCGAGTCCCGGACCGACACGCACGACGAGGCGACGTTCCGCCGGCTCGCCCGTGATCTTCGGGAACGTTGCGCGGCCGAAACCGGGTGGCTGGGCGGGACGTTTCCCGGCGATGACGCCGCGCTCACCGCGCTCGCCGCCGAGCCCGACGGCTCGGGCTGGCGCTGGTGGACCTGGCACCTATATCCGGCCCCTTCCGGCTCCGGCGGGACCGTGGTCCACACGGCCAGCCGGTGGCATCCATGAGCCGCAACCGCCTGCTCCTGGCTGCCGGCGCGCTGGCCGTCGCGGCCACGGCGTGCTTGATCTTCGGATTGGTGTTGCTGCACAAGGACATTGGCTCGTATATCGAGTCCCACTATCGCGAGTACTCCCGCGACGCGGACGGAACGCGCTACGCCTGCACCGGATCACCCAAGCAGGTGGCCGACACGCTCGCCGGCTATGCGGCCCCCGCGGCGCGCGCGGCCAGCGGCGACGACCAATACCTGCGCTACAGCGGCAACATCGTGATCGTCGGCCCGGACGGCAGCCATCCCTGCAGCATCCGAATCGAAGACCTGGGCGCCCGCTACAGCCACGGCGGATTCATCTTCCTCGGCCCCGGCTTTACCCCCGGATCCCCGGCGGGCGGCGGCGGGGGGAGCCCGGGCGGCCCGGGTGGGACCAAGTAGCGCGTCACAGTTAAGGAGACAACCGTGTACCTCGCCCTCGATTTCGGCACCGTCAACCTCGACCCGATCGTCCATGGCGTCGTCGCCGTCATCCTGTACTTCCTGGTCGGGGTCGTCGTCCTGATCGCCGGCTTCCTGATGGTCGACGTGCTCACCCCGGGAAATCTGCGCCGGCTGGTCTTCATCGACCGGCGCCCGAACGCCGTCGTCCTCGCCTCGGCGATGTATGTCGCGCTCGCGATCGTCATCATCACCGCGATCGCCAGCAGCTACAGCCAGCTCGGGCAGGGACTCCTCGGCGTGGCCGTATACGGAAGCGTCGGCGTCCTCATGCAGGGGGCGGCACTGCTCATCCTGGAAATCGCGGTGCCGGGCCGCTTCCGGGACCACGTCAACGAACCGCGGCTGCATCCCGGCGCGTTCGCCACCGCCACCATGCTGGTGGCCATCGCGGGAGTGATCGCCGCGGCCATCTCATGACGTCCACCGACACCCGACCGCAGGCGTCGGTCCGGTGGCGGGCCGTGCTGCTGGCCGCCGTCGCCGCGTGCGCGGCGTCCGGCATCATCTACGAACTCGCGCTGCTGACGCTGTCGGCGAGTTTGAACGGCGGCGGCGTCGTCGCCATGTCGCTGATCGTCGCGGGCTACATCGCCGCGCTGGGCGCGGGCGCCCTGCTGGTCAAGCCGCTGCTGGCGCACGCGGCCATCACCTTCATCGCCGTTGAGGTGCTGCTGGGCATTGTCGGCGGCTTGTCCGTGGCGGCGCTGTACGTGGTGTTCGCGTTCATCGACGACGAGTCGCTGTGGGTGCTGGTGCTGAGCACGGCGCTGATCGGGGGCCTGGTCGGCGCCGAGCTGCCGCTGCTGATGACGCTGCTGCAACGTGGCCGGGTGGCCCCTGGTGGCGACCCAGCCGCCGATACCGGCCGGACGCTGGCCAACCTCAACGCGGCCGACTATCTCGGCGCGCTGGTCGGCGGGCTGGTCTGGCCTTTTGTGCTGCTGCCGCAGCTGGGGATGATCCGCGGCGCGGCGGCCACCGGGATCGTCAACCTGGTGGCCGCGGGGGTCGTGTCGATCTTCCTGCTGCGACACGTCGTTTCGGCGCGGCAGCTGGTGACGGCGCTGACCGCGCTGGCCGCGGCGTTAGGGCTGCTGGCCACGCTGCTGGTGCGTTCGCACGACATCGAGACCACCAGCCGGCAACGCCTCTACGCCGACCCGATCATCGCCTACCGGCACTCTGCCTACCAGGAAATCGTCGTGACCCGCCGCGGCAGTGATATGCGCCTCTACCTCGACGGGGGTTTGCAGTTCTCCACCCGCGACGAATACCGCTACACCGAAAGCTTGGTCTACCCGGCGCTGGGCGGTGATTTCAAAGGCGCCGGCTCGGTGCTGGTGCTCGGCGGCGGCGACGGGCTGGCCGCCCGGGAACTGTTGCGCCAGAACGGCATTCAGCAAATCGTGCAGGTGGAGCTCGACCCGGCCGTCATCGAGCTGGCACGCACCACCCTGCGCGCGGCCAATGCCGGCTCGCTGGACGACCCGCGCGTGCGCGTGGTGATCGACGACGCGATGCGCTGGCTGCGGACGGCCTCCGGTCGCTTCGACGCCGTCATCGTCGACCTGCCCGACCCCGACACACCCGTGCTGGGTCGGCTGTATTCCACCGAGTTCTACGAGCTGGTGTCCCGCGCGTTGGCGCCCGGCGGGCTCATGGCCGTGCAGGCGGGCAGCCCGTTGTCGACGCCCGCCGCGTTTTGGCGGACCGTCTCGTCGATCCGCGCCGCCGGCTACGCGGTCACCCCCTACCACGTGTATGTGCCCACCTTCGGCGACTGGGGTTTCGCCCTGGCCCGCCGCGGGTCCGCCGCGCCGACCCCCACCGTGCCGCGTGATGCGCCGCCGCTGCGTTTCCTCGACCAGCGCGTGCTCGACGCCGCCACCACGTTCTCGGGCGACATCCGGCCCCGTCCGCTCGAGCCCTCCACGCTGGACAATCCGCGCATCGTCGACGACATGCGCCACGGGTACGACTAGTCCTACATGCGCATGCCATGCGCATCTACGGTTGAGGAGTGCCGGTTGCGATTCAGATCAAGGACGTCCCCGAAGAAGTGCGCGACGCCATCGCCGCACGTGCCGCGGCACGCGGCCAGACCACCCAGGTCTACCTGCGCGCACTTCTGCAGCGAGAGTTCCGCGCCGAGCGCAACAAGCAGCTACTCGAGAGCCTTGCCGGGCATCGCAGCCTCGACCTCAGTGGCGAGGAGGTGGTTCGGGAGGTTCGGCGTGGGCGCGAGGACGACGATTGATCGTCATCGACGCGAACGTCATAGTCATGGCGTTGGCCAGCCAGGCAGGGCAGGGCGACTCCGCACGTACCGCGATTATCGCCGACGACGATTGGATCGCTCCCGCGCACATGCCCCTGGAGGTGCTGCGCACTTTGCGCAAAGCCGTCCTCGGTGATCACCTGACCGTCGACGACGCCGAGGCGGCGTTCCGGGCGCTCATCGCGATGCGGGTCTGCACAAACCGAGCGTGAAACAACGCCACCTGCGCACTGACCGCCTGATACTCCGCGGCATGCGTGCCGAACAACGCCGCAATCGCCGCCGACACCTCATCACCGGCCGCCGGCAACACCGCCGTCGTCACCGCCGCCGCCGAATTAGCCGCGTTAATCGTCCAACCGATCCGTGCCACATCGGCCGCCCCAGCGGCCAGCAACTCCGGCGTCACCACCACAAACGACATCGGCCAACTCCCCAAGTCTCACGACGACTCGACCCGCGGCTGGCGAACTCACCAGGAGTCCGAAAGCGATCTCCGGCTGCCCGTCGTACATGTATCTGACCAGCGACTACACTCCGTCCGCCAATCATCCCGCGGCCTCACCCCCCACACACGGGCAAAATGTCCAATCCGTGCACGAATACGCGTTCAAAGTGCACAGTCGGCGCGACCCAGAGATGCTCCACCGCGCCAAGACGATCCGACCGACAAGCGACCACCACCGTACGACGATGATCTGCCATGGCAGCCGAAACGGTAAAATCTCTGCCATGCTTACAACCATCGATGCCGCGGGCCGTCTTGTATCGCTGTTGACTCGTGACGTGCGGGCGGTCAAGAGGTACGAGCAGTTGCGAGTGGAGTTCGAGATAGTCACCTGACCGCGGGAACCGTGCGGCTGGGCGTCATACGCTCTAGAATCGTTGTATGACGATGATCAGCTTTCGCGCGGACGACGCGGACGCGGCCGAAGCCGAGCGGTGGGCGCGGCGCCTGCACATCGACCGATCAGAGTTCCTTCGCGATGCGTTGCGCCGCCGCCTGGCCGAGCTCGCCGCCGACCAAGAGGCGCACGCCTACGCCGAGCAACCGTTGACAGACGCCGAGCAAGCCCTGGCCCAGATCGCCGACTGGGGACCCGCCGAAGACTGGGCCGACTGGGCCGATGCGCCGCGGTGAACTCTGGTTCGCCGCAACCCCCGGCGGCGACCGGCCCGTGCTCATCCTCACCCGAGATCCGGTCGCAGACCGGATCGGCGCCGTCGTCGTCGCAGCACTGACCCGCACCCGCCGAGGACTGGTCTCCGAGCTGGCACTAACCGTCTCCGACGACCGCGTGCCCAGCGACTGCGTGGTCAACTTCGACAACATCCACACCCTGCCGCGTTCCGCGTTTCGACGCCGCATCACCCGCTTATCCCCGGCACGGCTCCACCAGGTCTGCCACACCCTGCGCGCCAGCACCGGCTGCTGACGTTCCAGACCCAACCGCCCGGACCGGATCAGGGGATACCGCTGGCCCCGCCCGAGCCACCGGGGCGCCAAGGTGGCCGCCCGAGGGGGGATCACGGCACCCCGGCTGGCCCCACCGCCGTTGCCGCCGAGGCCGTTGTTGCCGGTGCCGCCCCGTGCCGCCGAATTGGCCGCGTTGATCGTTGAACCGATCCGCGCCACATCCGCGGCAGCCGCAGCCACCAACTCCGGCGCCACCACCACAAACGACATCCGCAACCTCCCAGGGTCTGTAGACGCCTCAATCCTTTGACTGGCGAAGCCGCCAGGAGGCGGATAGCGATCTCAGGCTGGCCGTTGCCCTGGTGCATGACCAGCGATTTCGCTTTGCGCGCCGATGATCACACGGCCATCACCACAGCACACGGGCAAGATCTCCAATGCGCGAAGGACCACTTGTGCAAACTGCATACCGGTCGTGCCGGGTGTTCACCCCCGCTCGCCAGATAGGAATAAAAACATAAAAACAGTATACTGGGTTTATGAAAACCACGCTCGACCTGCCTGACGAACTGATGCGCGCCATCAAGGTTCGCGCGGCGCAGCAGGACCGCAAGATCAAAGACGTCGTGGCCGAACTGCTCAGATCCGGTCTCTCCCAGGCGGACAGCGGGCCTGCGGCCCGAACACCGCGGCGCGTGCGGCTTCCCCTGGTGCAGTGTGGCGGCACGGCCACCCGTGAACGAGAGATGACACCGCAGCGTGTGGCCGCGGCCTTGCTCGACCAGGAGGCCGAGTGGTCATCCGGGCACGACGATGCTGCTCTGTGACACCAACATCTGGCTCGCGTTGGCCTTGTCGGGACACGGGCACCACAGTGCCGCGCGCGCGTGGCTGGACACGATCGATGCGCCCGCAGCCATCCATTTTTGCCGCGCAACCCAACAGTCGCTCCTGCGGCTGCTAACCAATCGGACCGTTCTGGGCGCATATGGCAGCCCACCACTGACCAACCGCGACGCATGGGCGGCCTATGCGGCGTTCCTCGACGACGACCGCATCGTGATGGCCGGTCGGGAACCCGATGGCTTGGAGGCCCAATGGAGAAGGTTCGCAGATCGCCAGTCGCCGGCACCCAAGGTCTGGATGGATGCCTACCTGGCCGCATTCGCGTTTACCGGCGGATTCGAGTTGGTGACGACTGACGCCGACTTCACCCAGTACAGCGGACTCGTTGTGCGGCTCCTGACCGAGTGACCGCGGTCGCCGACCGCGTGGATGCCGAACGCCCAACGCGAGCGAAGACGTGGCCGCGATTGTCACCCGGCGGCCCCGCGGGCGGCGGCCTGCTCCAACGGTCCGGTGTCGACCGCCTCACCGGACAGCGATGATGGCCAAACCGTGGTGTATTCCTGCGAAATCGGCTTCGTTGCGGGTAATGAGCGGCATTCCGAGCGCGACGGCTACCGCCGCAATGAGGAGATCGAATCGGCGCGGCTTCGGGTCTCGGCCAACGGCTCGAACCGTGGCGCACAATGCTCCGTAGATCCTTGCGGCGCCGGTATCGAAGGGAATCGGATCAAAGGTATTGATGATCCAGTGATAGCGCTGCTCGCGAGCGGCGTTGAGCAGCGGATCGGCGGTGTGCAAGCCGTAGGATAGCTCGGCAAGCGTGATGGTGCTGACCGCGGCCGCGGACGCATGCGCGGCAACGGCATTGGCCGGGTAGTCGATCACAACGGACGTGTCGAGTAGCGCCCGCTCGTGCAGGGTCATGTGGCGGCGCGCCACTTGTCGGTGTCGCTGTCGTCGATGGCACTGGCGAGGTCTTCGAGCTCATGAACGAACCGTTCCGCATCCCAGCGCGGAAGTTCGCTGATGCCTGCGGCGATCTGCGCCACCGGAACGAAGCGCGGCGGTCGATCGGGTCCGGAGTCCTTGTGCGGGATGAGGTCTGCCACCGGGACACCGTTTCGGGTAACGGTAAAGCGCTCACCCTGTTGCACCCGGCGCATGATCGCGCCGCTGTCGTTTCTCAGTTCCCGTTGACTCACCGGCGTCGCCATAGCACTAACGTAGCACAAAAGCGCTACGCGCGTGTTAAACGCCAAGCCAGGGTTGCCGGAGCTGTCAAATTGACGTCCTCCCCGCACTGGAATGCCGGGATTCCTCGTGCTGACCGGCTGTCTCGATAGACGATCATGCGGCGATCGCCGTGGGCTGGTCGGTGGTGAAGGTTCGCGCCGAGCGGCTCTGTCGCTTCAAGGCCCCGCGGGCGTTGATACGCGCCACTGATCGCCGATCAACGGACGACCCGTCAACAACCGCACCGGCCCATTGACCGCATCCAACACCGCCCGCTCCACCGCCCCCAACGGCGACACATTCGCCGCCTCCGCGGCCGCATACGCCCCCCCAGCCGAGGTCAAGGCCCGCACAAACTGTGCATGAAACCCCGCCGCCTGCGCACTGACCGCTTGATACTCCGCCGCGAACGTGCCGAACAGCCCCGCAATCGCCGCCGACACCTCATCACCGGCCGCCGGCAACACCGACGTCGTCCACGCCGCCGCGGCGCTATTAGCCGCACCCACCGACCGGCCAATGCCCGCCAAATCCGACACCGCCGCCGCCAAATTCTCCGGTGTAGCAATCACAAACGACATCGGACACCTCCAGCCAGCAAATGCCATAGCGACCCGGGGATCCTCCCGCACCAACGCATCACCGGCAGCGCACAACCATGCGCGATCGTCGCACCCACACCACCACATGCATACGGGCAAAACGCCCAACGATCGCCAACACCACGATGCACATTGCACATAGCCAGAAGGCGGGCCCACACCACGAGCACACGCGGACGCCCACCGGACGTAGTTCCCCGGTAGAAGATTTCGACGGCATCCGAACTTCGACCCGCCGCCGATTTCATCGGCCCTGTGCGCCGACAACCTCGATCCGGCAAGTCGGCCCGTGCGTGCGGGCGAGCCGTGCGTCGAGGGTCAATAGCGTCGCATCAAACGCCTCGGCAAGCGCGACGTAGAACGCATCCCATCCACGGACTGAATCCCGCAGCTGCCATGCCCGCTCCAGCAGCCACCGGTGCCCGAAACGCTCGCCCGGCCAGTCCCGCAGATCGGCGACGGCCTGCCCGGCGGCCGTCCCGTCCAACCGCCCCCGCAGGTACTGGGCGCGAATCACCCCCATCACCTCGACATCGATGACATGTGGGGCCGCCTGATCGGCGTCGGCGGCCAGACGCGCCGCGATCTCAGCTGCCCGCGGCGTGTCAGCTACGACCTCGAACAGACACGACGCGTCAACGACCAGCATCCGGCCACTCACCGCGCCACTCATCCAAGGTCGCCAGCACCTCGGCGGTGGACACCGTCGAGGGTCGGCGCCCAATCCGGGCTAGCCACTGCGCGACCGACGGCCGCGCAGCCAACCGGGCCGCTTCACGGCGCAGCAACTCCGGGACCGTGATCCCCTCCTCGGCGGCACGGCGCACTAAGCCCGCATACACCTCGTCGTCGATGTCACGAATCTGGACCGTCTTAGGCACTTTTGCATGTTATCATGCAATTTCGCATGCAGCCCAACGCATCGCGTTTTGGGCCGGCTCGTCACTCCTCGTCGAGCGCCGCCAGCACCTCGTCGGACACGTCGACGTTGGTCCACACGTTCTGCACGTCGTCGCTGTCTTCCAGCGCGTCGACGAGCCTGAACACCTTGCGGGCGCCGTCGAGGTCGACGGGCACGCTGACCGAGGGCTGGAAGCTGGCCTCGGCCGACTCGTAGTCGATGCCGGCGTCTTGCAACGCGGTGCGCACGGCGACCAGGTCCCCGGGCTCGGAGACGATTTCGAAGCTGTCGCCGAGGTCATTGACGTCCTCGGCGCCGGCGTCGAGCACCGCCGTCAACACGTCGTCCTCGGTCAGGCCGTTCTTTTCCAGGGTGACCACGCCCTTGCGGGAGAACAGGTAGGCCACCGACCCCGGATCGGCCATGGCGCCGCCGTTGCGCGTCATCGCCACCCGGACCTCGCTGGCGGCCCGGTTGCGGTTGTCGGTCAGGCACTCGATCAGCACCGCCACACCGTTGGGCGCGTAACCCTCGTAGGTGATGGTCTGCCAGTCGGCGCCGCCGGCCTCCTCGCCGGCACCACGCTTGCGGGCCTTCTCGATGTTGTCGTTGGGTACCGAACTCTTCTTGGCCTTCTGGATCGCGTCGTAGAGCGTCGGGTTGCCCGCCGGGTCACCGCCACCGACACGGGCCGCGACCTCGATGTTCTTGATCAGCCGGGCGAACATCTTGCCGCGGCGCGCGTCGATGACGGCCTTCTTGTGCTTGGTGGTGGCCCACTTGGAATGCCCACTCATCGGGGTGTCATACCTCTTCTTGTTGCTCGACAAGTTCGCCAGACGAGTCTACGTGGGTCGCGACGGTGCGTGTCTGTACGGCGACACGCCGCAATTGGTGTGCGATTGCGCACGCTCGCGCGCACGGGGCTTCAGTGCCGACCGTTGACGATGTCGACGAACAACCGGTGGATGCGCCGGTCCCCGGTCATCTCCGGGTGAAACGCCGTCGCCAGCACGACGCCCTGCCGCACCGCGACGATGTGGCCCGCGGCCCGCGCTAGCACCTGCACGCCGTCACCGGCGCGCTCGACCCATGGCGCCCGGATGAACACCGCCCGCACCGGGCCGTCGAGACCCGCGAACGCGATATCGCCTTCAAACGAGTCTACCTGGCGTCCAAAAGCGTTGCGCCGCACCGTCATATCGATCGCGCGCAACGGCAGCGCCGCGCGCCCGTTGGCCCCGGCGTCGAGGATCTCGCTAGCCAGCAGGATCATCCCGGCACACGCGCCGTAGGCCGGAAGCCCGTCGGCCAGCCGTGCCCGCAGCGGCTCTAGCAGGTCGAACTCCAGTAGCAGGTGGCTCATGGTGGTGGACTCCCCACCCGGGATGACCAACGCGTCCACCGAGTCGAGCTCGTCGCGGCGCCGGACGGTCATTGGATCGGCTCCGGATTCGCGCAGCGCTGCCAGGTGCTCCCGGGTGTCGCCTTGCAGCGCCAAGACGCCGACCCTTGGCGGGCTCATGGCCGGTACCCGCGCTTGTAGCGCGTCAGCCCCTCCTGCATGACCGCCGCTACCATCTCGCCGGACTGGGTAAAGATCTTGCCTTGGGTGAGCGCGCGGCCGCCGCAGGCCGAGGGCGAGGACTGGTCGTAGAGCAACCACTCGTCGGCCCGGAACGCCCGCATGAACCACATCGCGTGGTCCAGCGACGCCACCTGCAGATGTTCCCGCACGTCGAGGTGATTGACCTGCGCGGATCCCAGCAGTGTCAGGTCGCTCATGTAGGCCAGCGCACAGATGTGCAGCACCGGATCGTCGGGCAACCGCTCCCGGTGGCGAAACCACACCTGCTGCTGTGCGGCCTTGCCGGGCAGGAGCCGCAGGCGCTCCCGCGGCACGATGCAGACGTCCCACTCCTCGAACTGCCGGAACCCGGCGTCATCGAACACCTTGATCGAGTTCAGCCCCGGCAGGCCATCGGGTGGCGGCGCGGCCGGCATGGGGTCCTGGTGGTTGATGCCCTCCTGCTGGGTCTGGAACGACGCCCCCATGCTGAAGATGATCTCCCCGTGCTGGATGGCGTTGACCCGCCTGGTGGTGAAGGATCCGCCGTCGCGGGTGCGCTCGACCAGAAAAACCGTGCGCTCCCTGGCATCTCCGGGCCGCAGGAAGTAACCGTGCAGCGAGTGGACGAGGTAGCGCGGGTCGACGGTGCGCACCGCCGACACCAGCGACTGGCCGGCCACATGACCGCCGAAGGTGCGCTGCAGGAAACCCGACTCCGGGCTAAACACGCTACCGCGGTAGATGTTCACCTCGAGTTGTTCGAGATCAAGAATCTCCTCGATCGCCACGAAAGATTCTTACCAGCCGCGCTGGGCCAGGCGATGCGGCGCCGCGATCTCCTCCACGTTGATGCCCACCATCGGCTCGCCCAGCCCGCGCGACACCTTGGCCAGCACATCCGGGTCGTCGTAGAACGTGGTGGCCTTGACGATCGCGGCGGCACGGTGCGAAGGGGCGCCGGACTTGAAGATGCCCGAGCCCACGAAGACGCCCTCGGCGCCGAGCTGCATCATCATCGCCGCGTCGGCGGGTGTGGCGATGCCGCCGGCGGTGAACAGCGTGACCGGCAGCTTGCCGGCCCGGGCGACCTCGGCGACCAGCTCGTAGGGCGCCTGCAATTCCTTTGCCGCCACGAACAATTCGTCCTCGGACAGCGATGTCAGCCGGCGGATCTCGCCGCTGATGGCCCGCATGTGCGTGGTCGCGTTGGAGACGTCACCGGTGCCCGCCTCGCCCTTGGACCGGATCATGGCCGCACCCTCGCTGATGCGCCGCAGCGCTTCGCCCAGATTGGTTGCCCCGCACACGAACGGCACGGTGAACTTCCACTTGTCGATGTGGTGGTGGTAGTCGGCGGGGGTCAACACCTCGGACTCGTCGATGTAGTCCACGCCGAGGCTCTGCAGGATCTGCGCCTCGACGAAATGCCCGATCCGCACCTTGGCCATCACCGGGATGGTGACCGCGTTGATGATGCCCTCGATCATGTCGGGATCGCTCATCCGCGACACCCCGCCATGGGCCCGGATGTCGGCGGGCACCCGTTCCAGGGCCATCACCGCCACGGCGCCGGCGCCCTCCGCGATGCGGGCCTGCTCCGGGGTGACGACGTCCATGATGACGCCGCCCTTGAGCATCTCGGCCATGCCGCGCTTGACGCGGGCGGTGCCGGTCTGGCCGGAGGCCGACCCGGTCGACTCGGTGTCCACTGCTCTCCCTCGCTGTTTGGCTGCCCCCACCAGTCTAGTGGTGACCGACGGCCGAGTTTTCCGGCTCCGACGCTGTCGCCTCGTCGGCGAAAGTTTCACGGAAACCCGAAGATTGTGCCCGACGTGTCATAGGGTCTCTTGCTACCGGAGCGCTTGGACGTAGCGATGAGTTTCACCGTGTTGCCACCGGAATTGAATTCGGCGCGCATGTTCGCCGGTGCGGGCCCGGGCCCGATCCTGGCCGCGGCGGCCGCCTGGGACGGGCTGGCCGAAGAGTTGGAGGCCGCGGCGGGCTCGTTTGCGGCGGTGGCCTCGGGGCTGACGAGTGGGGCCTGGCAGGGTTCGGCATCGCTGGCCATGATGCGCGCGGCCGGCCCGTACCTGAGATGGCTAAGCACGGCGGCGGGTCACGCCGAGCTGACGGCCGTCCAGGCCCGGCTGGCGGCGAGCACATTTGAGGCGGCCCGCGCGGCCATCGTGAACCCGGCGATGATCGCGGCCAACCGAACTCGGCTGGTGTCGCTGGTGGCATCCAACCTGCTGGGCCAGAACTCCCCGGCGATCGCGGCCGCAGAGGCCGAATACGAGCAGATGTGGGCCCAGGACGTGGCCGCGATGTGCGGCTACCATGCCGGCGCGTCGGCGGCGGTCACACCGCTGGCGCCTTTTCAGGAGGGTTTGCAGCAGCTCCTGGCGAACCTGCCAGTCAGCGTGGATCTGACCACCGCCACCTTCAACGTGGGCACGGGAAACACCGGCGTCAACAACATCGGCAACGGCAACACCGGCAACGGAAACATCGGCGCCGGCAACTACGGCGACGGCAACGTCGGGATCGGAAACGTCGGCAACGGAAACGTCGGCATCGGGAACATTGGCAACTGGAACGTCGGCATCGGCAACACCGGCAACCGAATCTTCGGCTACGGGAACCCCGGTAGCGGCAACGTCGGCGTCCTGCTCATCGACGCGAACCAGGTCGGCGCCGGCGTCCCGGCGGAAGTCGCGTTGATCATGGGCGGCACGGGACTCAGCCCGCTACCTAAGCCCGGCGACGTGGAGTTGATTGAGCAGTTCATCACTCCCCATCACCCCTCGTACGTCGCGAAGTTCCTGGTAGTGCCCTCGAAGTTTTTTCCATTCACCGGGCTGGACAGCCTGACCCTCGACGCGTCCGTGGCCCAGGGCGTCGAGCGGCTGAACACCGCGATCATGGCGCAATACGCGGCGGGAAACCACACCATCGTCCTGGGCGCCTCCCAGAGCGCCGCGATAGCCACCCTCGAAATGCGCTACCTGCAGACCCTGCCGGCCGGCCTGCGCCCGGGCCCGGACGAGCTGTCCTTCGTGCTGTTCGGCAATCCCGACCGGCCCGACGGCGGCCTGCTGGCGCGTCTGCCCGGTTTCTCCATCCCGCCGTTGGGTTTCACGTGGTACGGCGCGACTCCCGCCGACGCCTACCCCACCGTCGATTACGCCGTCCAATACGACGGCGTCGCCGACTTCCCCCGCTACCCCCTGAATCTCCTGGCAACCGCCAACGCCATCGCGGGCTTCTTCTTTGTGCACCCCGCGTACGACACCCTGACGCCCGCCCAGATCGCGTCCGGTGTCGTCCAGCCGGCGTCTGCCGACAGCCTGACCACCTACATACTCATCCCCAGCGACGACTTGCCGCTGCTGCTGCCGCTGCGCGCCATCCCCTTTGTGGGAAACCCACTGGCCGAGCTGATCCAGCCGGATCTGCGGGTGCTCATCGAGCTGGGCTACGACCGCACCGGCTATCAGGATGTGCCCACGCCGTTCGGCCTGTTCCCGAACGTCGATCCGGCTGCGGTCGTGGCCGATCTGCAGCTGGGCGCCGTGCAAGGGGTCAACAACGCACTGGCCGAGCTGGGGTTACCGCCACCGCCGGTCCTTGCGTGTCAGCGGATCGACTGAGGGATACCGACGTCGTGGGCGGTCGCCGAGTCGTCCGCCAGCCGGTTGGCCTGCGACAACAGCTCGCCGAGTTGCAACGGGTACACCACCTGCCCGGCCGCGACCAGCCGCGCGATGTCGTCCGCGTCGCACCAGCGCGCCCCGTGGATGTAGCGGCGTTCCAGCTCGGTCCGCCCGGCGACGGACGGCTCGAACCGGCGCGTGCGGTGAACCAGGTAGAACTCCTCGCTGTCGATCATCGAGCCGTTGAACTCAAAGACCTCGTCGCGCCGCCAGATGGGTCCGACCATCTCGTCCGGCCCGACCCGCAGACCGGTTTCCTCGGCCAGCTCGCGTGCCGCGGCCTCGGCCAACCGCTCGCCGTGGCACACCTCGCCGCCGACGGTGAACCACCATTTCGGCGCGTCGCCGCCGACGGCCGGGTCCGAACCGCACAGCAACAGCACGGCGCCGCTCTCGTCGAGCAGCACCACCCGCGCCGAGGTGCGGTGGTTGCGCACGCCTTCGTGCGACAATGCGTGCGGTTTCTCGACGATCTCGAAATATGTTGGCAGCGCCGCGGTTCCGCCGAGGCGCAGCGCGCGCACCAGGCGTCGCTCGGCCAGCGCCAGGGTGTCGCGAACCGCGTCGTTGTGGAATCGGCGGGCCAGCAGCACGCGGGCCTCGGCGTCGGCCAACTCGGCGATCAGGGCCGCCGGCAGCGACGCCGGATCGACGGTCGCCAGCGCGGCGGAGAGCTCGTTTTCGCACGCCTCGCGCGCGTGCCGGGGCGCGCGCTCGGCGGCGTCGGCCAGCGCCACCAACCGCCTGCCCTCGGCGCTGGCCTTCGACGCACCGCCGTAGGCGTCGATCGCGACGGCGCGCGCCACCACCGCGCGCCGCGCCAGCGCGGCGTCCAGCGCCTGCCACGACAGGTCATAGCGGACGTTCAACCGGTTCAACCGGTTGGCCGTCTGATATCCCCAGGCGCCGACCAGGGTGACCAGCAGCACAACCAGCGCCGCAACGACCACCAGCAACCACGTCACTAGCTGGCCACCTGAACCTTGGCGCCCGTCCCGGCGACCGTCTCGTAGACCCGCATGATCTGGTTGGCCACCACCGACCAGTCGTAGCGGCGCACCGCCTCGGCGCCGGCCGCCACGTAACGCCGCCGCAGGGCGGCGTCGTGCAGCACCGCGATCAGCGCATCGGCCAACGCGGCGCTGTCGTCAACCGGCACCAGGCGGCCGACGTCACCGTCGCGCAGCACCCGCCGGAACGCATCCAGGTCGCTGGCCACCACGGGGGTGCCGGCGGCCATCGCCTCGACCAGGACGATGCCGAAGCTTTCGCCGCCGGTGTTGGGCGCGCAGTAGACGTCGGCGCTGCGCATCGCCGACGCCTTCGCGTCGTCGTCGACCTGGCCGAGAAAGCGGAGGTGCTCGACCAATCCGCTTGCCTGGGCCCGCAATTGGTCCTCGTCGCCGCGGCCGACGATCAGCAGCTGCACGTCGGGAAAACGCTCCACCACCGCGGGCAGCGCGTCGAGCAGGACCGCCATCCCCTTGCGCGGCTCGTCGTAACGGCCCAGGAACAGCACCGTCCTGCCCGGCCGCGGATACCCCGCCAGCCGCGGCGCCGACGCCAGCGCATCGACGTCGACCCCGTTGGGAATCTCGACCGCGTCCGAACCCAGCGCCTCCATCTGCCAGCGCCGGGCCAGGTCCGACACCGCGATCCGGCCGACGATCTTCTCGTGCCAGGGCCGCAGTACACCCTGGAAGACCGACAGGGTCAGCGATTTGGTGGTCGAGGTGTGAAACGTCGCCACGATCGGCCCCTCGGCCACCCGCAGGGCCCACATCGACAGGCTGGGCGCATTCGGTTCGTGCAGGTGCAGCACGTCAAAGTCGCCCTCCGCGAGCCAGCGTCGGACCCTGCCGTGTACCGCCGGACTGAACTGCAGCCGCGACACCGAACCGTTGTAGGGAATCGGGAACGCCCTGCCCGCCGAGACGACGTAGGAGGGCAGCGGGAGGTCCGGCGCGGCCGGCGCCAGCACGCTGACGTCATGCCCGCGGGCCCGCATCACCTCGGCCAGCTGCAACACGTGCGACTGCACCCCGCCCGGCACGTCGAGCGAGTACGGACAGACCATCCCGATCCGCATCAGGCCTCTTCCAGCCTCGCCCGCCGTTCGTCGGGAAGGTCGGCCAGCCACTGCGGCTGCAGCATGTGCCAGTCGGCCGGGTGGGCGGCGATGTTGTGCGCGAACCGGTCGGCCAGCGCCTGGGTGATGGCGCCGACGTCGCCGCTGCCGCAGCCGAGAGCCGGATGCACCGAAAACCCCCAGCCCTTGCCGCTATTCCAGCAGTGCACCGGGAGCAGCGCCGCCCCGGTCTCGATCGCGAGCTTCGCCGGCCCCGCGGGCATCCGGGTGGGTTCGCCGAAGAACTCGACCTCAACGCCGGTGCGGGTGAGGTCGCGCTCGGCCATCAGGCACACCACCCGGTTGGCCCGCAGCCGCTCGCACAGCACCTCGAAGGGTGGTCGCGAGCCGCCGGACGCCGCCAGCACCTCGAAACCGAGGCTCTCGCGGTAGGCGATGAAACGCCGGTACAGCGATTCGGGTTTGAGCCGCTCGGCGACCGTGGTGAAGGTGCCGTGGCGCTGCACCAGCCACACCCCGGCGACATCCCAGTTGCCGCTGTGCGGCAACGCCAGCACCGCGCCCCGCCCGGCATCCAACGCCTCGGCCACCAAATGCAGGTCGATGCCACCGGCATCGACCTGATTTGCCACCGCCCGGTGGTTCATCGTCGGGAGCCGAAAGACCTCCCGCCAGTAGCGGGCATAGGACGCCAGCGAGGCCCGCATCAGCGCGTCCGGCACATCGGCGGGCCGCACACCGATGACGCGGGCCAGGTTCTTGCGCAGCTGCTCAGGCCCGCCGTGGCGGGCCGCGTAGCGCGCCCCGGCGTCGAACGCGTTGCGCGCGGCGAATTCTGGCATCGCCCGCACCGCCATCCAGCCGGCCGCGTACGCCCAGTCGGTCGCCGTACCGGTGAACAGGCGGCGCGGGGCCTCGGTCACTTTCCAGCCCGCCAAAGTGGAGATCACGGCTCGCTCTTTCCCTGAGCAGCGACGCGATCGGTGGCGCCGGGCGAGGCGCGCACCGTGTGCAACCGCTGCGCGCAGGTGATCACGCTGGCCACCGCCAGCAGCCACATCCCCACGGGCAGCGCGGGCGGCCAGGCAACGAACGGAAAGTCCGACACGCCGGCGCCGGTCAACACGATGATCAACCGCTCCGGCCGTTCGATGAACCCGCCGCCGCCGCGCAGCCCGCTGGCTTCGGCCCGGGCCTTGATGTAGGAAATCACCTGCGAGGTGACCAGGCAGATCAGGGTGGCCACTGCCAGCAGCCTGTCGTGCATGTGAAATGCGATCCACCACAGCAGCCCGCAGAACACCGCGCCGTCGCTGATGCGGTCGCAGGCAGCGTCCAGCACGGCGCCGAAGCGGGTGCCGCCGCCGCGCTCCCGGGCCATCGCCCCGTCGAGCATGTCGAACAGCACGAAGAACCAGACCACGCACGCACCGGCGAACAGCTCGCCCATCGGGAAAAGCGTCAGCGCCCCCGCCACCGAGGCGGTAGTGCCCAGGATGGTGACCGCGTCCGGCGTGAGACCCACCCGCAGCAACGCCCTGGCCACCGGACTGGTGACCCGCGCGAACGCCGCCCGGGACAGGAACGGCAGTTTGCTCATGGTTGCCTCATGGCTGGCGAGCCCACTCGGTGGCCAGCAGCCGGCGAGTGTCGCGCAGCAACTGCGGGATCACCTTGGAACCGCCGATGATGGTGATGAAGTTCGCGTCGCCGCCCCACCGCGGCACGACATGGACGTGCAGGTGCTCGGCCAGCGACCCGCCCGCCGACGTCCCCAGGTTCAGTCCGACGTTGAAGCCGTGCGGCCGCGACACGCTCTTGATGACGCGAATTGCCTTCTGGGTGAACGCCATCAGCTCGGCGCTCTCCGGGCCGGTGAGATCTTCCAGTTCGGACACCCGCCGGTAGGGCACCACCATCAGGTGCCCGGGGTTATACGGGTAGAGGTTGAGCACGGCGTAGACGAGTTCGCCGCGCGCCACCACCAGGCCCTCTTCATCCGACAACTGCGGAATGTCGGTGAACGGCTGCTCGGCGCCGGCGGTGTCGCGCTTCAGCGGCGCCTCGGCGAGGTAGTTCATCCGGTACGGCGTCCACAACCGCTGCAGCTGGTCGTCCTGGCCGACGCCGCGGTCGAGGATGGTGTCGTCAGCGCGATCGGCGTGTTGCTCGTCAGCCACGGCCGGCCACTTTCACCAACTCGGCTGTCGGAGCGGCATTTTCGCGGTCGGCGATCCACTTGACGATGGCCGCGATCGCGTCGTCACGGGCCACCCCGTTGAGCTGGGTACGGTCACCGAACCGGAAACTCACCGCGCCGGCCTGCGCGTCGCGGTCGCCGGCCAGCAACATGAAAGGCACCTTCTGGTTGGTGTGGTGCACGATCTTCTTGGCCATCCGATCGTCGCTGCCGTCCACCTCTACCCGCACCCCGTGCGACTTCAGTCGCGCGGCAACCTCTTCCAGGTAGGCCACATGCTCGTCGGCGACCGGGATGCCGACCACCTGGACGGGCGCCAGCCACGCCGGGAACGCCCCCGCGTAGTGCTCGGTAAGGATGCCGAAAAACCGCTCGATCGACCCGAACAGGGCGCGGTGGATCATCACCGGGCGCTGGCGGGTCCCGTCGGCGGCGGTGTACTCCAGCTCGAAACGCTCCGGGAAGTTGAAGTCCAGCTGGATGGTCGACATCTGCCAGGTGCGGCCCAGCGCGTCCTTGACCTGCACCGAGATCTTCGGCCCGTAGAACGCCGCGCCACCAGGATCCGGCACCAGCTCCAGGCCCGATTCGGCGCCCACCTCGGCCAGCACGTTGGTGGCGTCCTCCCAGGCCTCCTCGGAGCCGACGAACTTCTCCGGGTCTTTGGTGGACAGTTCGAGATAGAAGTCGGCCAGCCCGTAGTCGCCGAGCAGGTCGAGCACGAACCGCAGCAGCGACCGCAGCTCGTCGCGCATCTGGTCGCGGCCGCAGAAAATGTGCGCGTCGTCCATGGTCAGCCCGCGCACCCGGGTCAGCCCATGCACCACGCCGGACTTCTCGTAGCGGTAGACCGTGCCGAACTCGAAGAGCCGCAACGGCAATTCGCGATAGGACCGGCCGCGCGCCCGAAAAATCAGGCAGTGCATTGGGCAGTTCATCGGCTTGAGGTAGTAGTCCTGGCCGGGTTTGCGCAGCGAGCCGTCCGCGTTGTACTCCGCGTCGATGTGCATCGGCGGGAACATGCCGTCGGCATACCAATCCAGGTGTCCCGAGGTGTGGAACAGCTGGGCCTTGGTGATGTGCGGGCTGTTGACGAACTGGTAGCCGGCGAGCGCGTGCTTGCGCCGCGAGTAGTCCTCGAGTTCCCGACGCACGATGCCGCCCTTGGGGTGGAAAACCGCCAGGCCGGAACCGATTTCGTCGGGAAAGCTGAACAGGTCCAGCTCCACGCCGAGCTTGCGGTGGTCGCGGCGCTGGGCTTCGGCGATCACCTCCAGGTGTCGCTCGAGCGCCTCCTGCGTCTCCCAGGCGGTGCCGTAGATCCGCTGCAGGCTGGCGTTGTTCTGGTCGCCCCGCCAGTAGGCGGCCGAGCTGCGGGTGAGCTTGAACGCCGGGATATGCCTGGTGGTCGGGATGTGCGGTCCGCGGCACAGGTCGCTCCAAACCCGCTCGCGGGTCCGGGGATTGAGGTTGTCGTAGGCGGTGAGCTCGTCGCCCCCGACCTCCATGATCTCGGCGTCACCGGACTTGTCGTCGACCAGCTCGAGTTTGTAGGGCTCGTCGGCCAGCTCCTCGCGGGCCCGCTCCGTGCACTCGTAGACCCGCCGGTCGAACAACTGTCCGTCCTTGACGATCTGGCGCATCCGCTTTTCCAGCGCCGCCAGGTCCTCGGGCGTGAACGGTTCTGCCACGTCGAAGTCGTAGTAGAAACCGTCGGTGATCGGTGGCCCGATCCCCAGCTTGGCCTCCGGGAACAGGTCTTGGACGGCCTGGGCCAAAACGTGGGCGGTCGAATGGCGGATCACGCTGCGACCGTCCTCGGTGTTGGCGGCCACCGGGGTGACCTCCGTGTCGACGTCGGGCACCCAGCTCAAGTCGCGCAGCTTGCCGTCGGCGTCGCGCACCACCACGATCGCGTCGGGTGCACCGCGCCCCGGCAACCCCGCCTCGCCGACCGCGGCCGCCGCGGTGGTCCCCGCAGGAACCCGGATCGGGGCTTGCGGCGGCCGCAAACCCGACGCTGGGGGTGCCACCCGCTCGCGCGGGGCCGGGTGCCGCGGGTCGCCGCCGTCGGCTACTCGGGTGCGGTGTGCGGGGGCGCTCATCGGGTTGGTCTCCAAGGCTAGGTGTGTCGGAGGGACGCGACCATGCTATCGGGGCGGACGCCGACGACCGTAAGCCGATCAACCGGGTGGGGGTTGGGTTTCCGGCCGGCCGGGGGGCAAACCGGCCCGCCCGGCGACGATGCGGTCCGCGCGGCGGACCGAGGAGGAGGCGGGCAATCCGGCCCGCCCGGCGCTTAGCTACCGCACATGGCGTCAGGCCGCACGCCGATGTGGCACGTCTGGTTGCTCCGGCTGGTGATCGGCCACCGCGGGCCGGCGGGGACGGGAGCTCGCCGGCGGTCCGTCAATGCGGGCCGCCGCTGGTCCAGGCTTGCGCCCGCGGCGCGTCGTAACGCCCATCGAGTGCAGCCGGTCGCGCAGCTTCACCAGTGTGAACCGCTTGTTCTCGACGTCATAGAAGAACCGCAAGGTGCGGACCGGAAGGTATCCGACCAGCAGGATGAGTATCGTCAGCAGCGCCGGATGGCTGCTGACGTTGTGCGCTTTGGTCGTCCTGAGATAGCGGGTCGCGTATCGGTAGAAGTCGCCCGCCCGGCATTCCACCCGTCGTCCGGATACGCCGGCAACCAGCGTGGGCTCGTAGGCGATCTCGAAATTGTTCTTGAACAGCGTGACCGCGAGGTCGATGTCTTCGTGCAGTCGATCGTCTAAATCCAGCCGCGTGAGGTGACGGACCGCCTGCCACGCCCGGGTGCGGATCGCCATGTTGGCCCCGAGCAGGAACCGTTGATCAGTGGCCCGGCGGTGCAGCCTCGCGCGCACGGCGCGGTCAAGCCGGAAAACGGGTTCTTGCCACGGCATGTCGTAATACCGGACCGGGCCCGTCAATGCATCGACGGCGCGGTCCTGGAAGCGGCGGCGAATCGTCTCGACCCAGTCGGTGGGGATGACCGAATCGGCGTCGATCCGGCCGATGATGTCGCTGCGCACCGCGTCGAATCCACGGTTCCGCGTCGGAGCGATGCCTTGATACTCATCTTGATCGAGCAGTCGTAGGTCGACATGCGGGTTGTGCAAGTGGAATCGGCGCACGATCGCCGCGGTGTTGTCCGTCGACCTGTTGTTGACGACGATTATCTCGTCCGGCATCGATGTTTGCCGGATGCATGATTCCAGGCAGGCGCCAATGAAATGTTCCTCGTTGTAGGCGGGGATGACGATCGCGACCGACGGTGACGCCAATCCGGCGGACTGAGGTCGATGGCCGGCACCCGGGAGGGTCTGCGTCATTGCCGCGCTCGTGTGCCGACCGTACGGCGGGGGTCGCTGCGGGGTGCCGCGACGGCCGTCGCCGCCGATGCGGGCCCGCGCCATCGAGATGAGACCCCGGGTATCAAGAGCCCCGGGTTGCGCGGGTGCACCACATTGTCGTTCCGATCGATAATCTATAGTAATACAACTATCGCTTGATACAATAGTATGTTTACAAAACGATTGTCTATAGCAATTTGTGGCGACATCGACGTTGGCTCGGATGCTGTTGCGCCGCCTCGGGGCTGGCCGCACGCACTACGTGTCAGCTACCCACCAGACCAGCGCCCGACGACGATTTAGCCGTGTTGGCCGGACATGCCGTCGGCGCCGAGTTGGCCCTTGGCGCCGGGTATGCCGTTGAAGGAGGTCCCGGTGCCGCCAGCGCCGCCGGCGCCGAACCCGCCGCCGGCACCGCCCGCGCCGCCGACGCCGCCGGCGCCGGCGGTTCCATTGGTGCCCGCCTGGCCGATCAGCAGCCCCGCCGAACCGCCCGTGCCGCCGATGCCGCTGCCGCCGCCGTTGCCGCCGGTACCGCCGGCACCGCCATTGCCGCCCGTGCCGCCGTCTCCGCCGAGGCCTACGAACCCTGCATCGGCGGCGGCTTTACCACCATCGCCCCCGGCGGCACCCACACCGCCGACCCCGCCGATGCCGCCCGCGCCGCCGGCGCCGGCGGTACCGCCGTCACCGCCGTTGCCGATCAGCAACCCACCGGCCCCACCATTGCCGCCGGGGCCGCCGCTGCCGCCGGACCCGCCGATGCCGCCGGCGCCGCCGGCGCCGCCGTTGCCGCCCATCCCACCGTCCACATTGCCATTGGAGTTACTAGCCGCGCCACCCGAGCCGCCGTTGCCGCCCGGGCCGCCGGTGGCGCCTGCGCCACCCGCACCGCCGATGCCGCCGGCGCCGCCGGCGCCGCCGTTGCCGAACAGCAAGCCGGCGTGACCGCCGTGACCGCCCGCACCGCCGGTGCCGCCGCCGCCCCCCGACGCCCCCGGCCCGCCGCCACCGCCGGTGCCGCCGCCGCCGCCGCCGGCGACACCATTGCTGCTCGCAGCGGACCCGCCCGGACCTCCCGCGCCACCGGCACCGCCGGAGGCCAGCGCAATGGTGCCGTTGCCGCCGGCGCCCCCGGCGGCACCGCCGTCGACGGTGGTGGCCGATCCGCCGGCGCCGCCGTTACCGCCGTTGCCGCCGGCGCCGCCGGCGCCGCCGGCGCCGCCGGTAGCTTTTCCAGAACCGCTTACAACCGACGCGGCCCCGCCGGCGCCGCCGGTGCCGCCAGTGGCGCCCAGGCCGCCATAGGCGCCATCGCCGCCGTTGGCGCCGAACGCGTTCGCATTGGCGACCTGATCACTGGTGCCGGCGGTGCCGGTGGCGGCGGTGCCGCTGATGGTGGGGTTGACACCGTTTGCCCCGGCCAGGCCGGTGCCGCCGGGGCCGCCCGCCCCGCCGTCGCCGAACAGGATGGCGGTGCCGCCGTTACCCCCATGCCCGGGATTGCCGCCGTTGATGCCCGCCACCGCGGCCCCACCCATACCGCCGACGCCACCATTGCCATACAGCCAACCGCCGTTGCCGCCGGTGCCGCCGGCCGCGCCGGCACCACCGGCGCCGCCCGCCCCGCCGTTGCCGATCAACCCCGCGCTGCCGCCGTTGCCGCCCACCTGGCCGGGCAGGCCGTCGCCGCCGCGGCCGCCGTTGCCGAACAGCAGCCCGCCGGCCCCGCCGTCCTGCCCCGGGCCACCGGCGGCGCCATCGCCGATCAACGGGCGCCCCAGCACCGCCTGGGCGGGGGCATTG
Organism: Mycobacterium lacus; assembly: GCF_010731535.1. Lineage (NCBI taxonomy): Bacteria > Bacillati > Actinomycetota > Actinomycetes > Mycobacteriales > Mycobacteriaceae > Mycobacterium > Mycobacterium lacus. The sequence goes on along the minus strand of NZ_AP022581.1, from coordinate 1,167,747 downwards.
ACGGCATTGAGCAGGTTCTGCTCGGCGTTGGTGGCCTCGGCCTGCAGATAGGAACCGGCGCCCGCGTTCAGCACTGCCACGAACTGGGCGTGAAACGCGCCCGCCTGGGCGCTCAGCGCCTGGTAGGCCTGGGCGTGTCCGCTGAACAGCGCCGCGACCGCCGTCGACACCTCGTCGGCTGCCGCGGCCAGCACACTCGTCGTGGGGGCCAACGCCGCCGCGTTCGCGGCGCCCACCGCCGAGCCGATGCCGGCCAGATCCGCGGCGGCCGCCGCCAACATCTCCGGTGCCGCAATCACAAAGGACATCGTCGTCCTCCCATCAATCCAGGACGCGGCTGACGCCCGGTCGTCGTCGATGCTCGAAACGATGAGAGCCTATCGCGATCGTGCCAGGTGCAGCCGAGCACACTTCTTTACGAAGTGTAAGAGCTTGCGCGTATTCGCGTTCGGCTCTGCGGGTTTCGACTATGCCGGTAGTGCCCGCGACCTGCCATTCATTGTGGGCGTCGACGAGCACCGAGCCGGCCGGGCGCTGCAGAGCGGCCGGGTTGGGACAGACGTCGACGACGCCGGTGCGGCGCTTAACCTCTTTCCCCGCCGAGACTGAACGATCCGGATGCCGGTGCGAGGGTTTGTGCGGCCACCTCAACGACCGCACGCCCGTGGCAAGCTGGCCTCGTGGACTTGAATGCGCTCGCCGATCTGCCGCTGACGTATCCGGAGGTGGGCGCGACCGCATCCGGCCTGTTGCCCCCGGGCTACGGCCACCTCAGTGAGGCGACCCAAATCGGCACGGGCCTAGAGCGTTTCGAGCAGGCCGCCGACGCCGTCATGCACTGGGGCATGCAGCGCGGCGCCGGTTTGCGGGTGCAGGCCAGCTCCGACGTCGCCGTGGTCTCCGCGGTGGTGGTGGTCAGGATGATGGGTTTCCTGCATGCGCCGTGCCGCGTGGTGTACGTCATCGACGAACCCGATGTGCGCGGATTCGCCTATGGCACCCTGCCCGGCCATCCCGAGTCCGGCGAGGAACGGTTCGCCGTGCGCCACGACCCGGCCACCTCCGCGGTGTACGCGGAGGTGGCGGCGTTCTCCCGACCGGCAACCTGGTGGAGCAAGGCCGGCGGCCCGCTGGTGTCGATAACCCAGCGCATCGTTGCCAAGCGCTACCTGCGCGGGGTGTGACGGGTTGGGTCAGCGGCGCCCGATGCTGCCGGTGTGCACGCCCTGCGCCAGGCGCGCCAGCGCGACCGCGCCCACCAGCAAACCGAAGTCGCGCAGCGCGACGTCGTAAGAGCCGGGTCCGGTGACCAGGTCGAGAATGATCCCGGCCAGCCACGCCGCGACGACCCAGGCGCCGAACCGGGGCGCGACCGCCACCAGCACGCCGGCCACGACCTCGATCACCCCCACCAGGTACATGCACTGGTCCGCGGTGCCCGGAACCAGCTCGTCGATCCAGCCGGCCAGGTACATGCTCCAGTGATGCGGATGGGTCAGCAGATTGAAGAACTTGTCCAACCCGAACGCGATCGGCGCGATCGTGAATACCGTGCGAAGCAACACATACGCGGAGTACGCGGGGTCCTTCAACTGTTCCGCGAGGGCGGGCGTGGCGGCGGATTGTCGGGTACTCATGGCTTCCTCCCGTAATCTAACAGACAATAATCTGAACGTTAGAATCCGCAGTCTGTAACGTCAAGTGTTTTATCTGTTAGAAAAGGGGCGCTGACATGGACCTGGAGCACGCCGCCGCCGGGATCGGGGCACTCGCCCATCCGGTGCGTCACCAGCTCTACCAATTCGTGTGCTCACAACCGGCGCCGGTGAGCCGCGACCAGGCGGCCGAGGCCGTCGGCATCCCCCACCACCAGGCGAAATTCCACTTGGACCGGCTCACCGCCGAGGGCCTGCTGGATAGCGAGTATGCGCGCCTGACGGGGCGGTCCGGCCCCGGCGCCGGGCGACCGTCCAAGCTGTATCACAGGGCCGGCCGCGACATCGCCGTCAGCCTTCCGCAGCGCGAGTACGAGCTTGCCGGGCGGCTGATGGCGGCGGCCATCGCGCGGTCGGCCGCCACCGGCGAGCCCGTCGTCGAGGTGCTCAACCGGATCGCCCACGACTACGGCCAGAGCATCGGCGCCAGCAAGCGGCCGCCCGCGGATGCCGCGGCGGCACTGGACATGGCGCTGGCCGTGCTCAGCGAGTACGGCTACGAGCCCCGTCGTACCGATGGCGAGGTCGAGCTGGCCAACTGCCCATTCCACGCCTTGGCCCAGGAACAGACCGAGTTGGCCTGCACCATGAACCACGCGCTGATCACCGGGGTTGCCGACGCGCTGGGGCCGCATGGCCCGGAAGCCCGGCTACGGCCCGGGCCGGCCCGATGCTGCGTGGTGCTCAACCGCCGCGCCGAGTAGGCCCCGCGATGCGACGGTCGTCGGCGACGATCGGCGCGGCCAGCTCCTTGCGGGCGGCGGTCACCGCGGCGGCCAGCCGGCCACCGGCGACCCCGCCCATCGGGGCGTTGACGACCGGTGCCCGCAGGCCGAAGCTCCGCGACCAACGGGTCGATAGCATCCCTAGTGCGCGGCGCCGGGCTGGGATTTCAGGACGGTCAGCATGACCACCGAATCCTCGACCGCGTGCACGGCGTGCCGTTCGGGCGGAATCGCGACGTAGTCACCGGTCTTGCCGTCCCATGCGTCGGAGCCGGTGGTCAGGCGCACGTGGCCCTGCAGCACCTGCAGGGTCGCCTCACCCGGGCTGCCGTGTTCGGACAGATCGTGGCCGGCGAGCAGGGCCAGCACGGTCTGCCGAAGCTCGTGCGTGTGACCGCCGTGGATGGTGTGCGCGGCCCGGCCGCTGTGCGACCCATGGGCCTCGGCCAACTTTTCGGAAGCCAGGCTGGTCAACGAGATGGATTCCATCGGTGAGTCCTTATCAGCAGTTTGTATCCGCAATTAGCCGTTCAGTACGAGTATCCCCGCCACCACCAGCGCGACGACCTTGACTCCCTCCAATCCGACATAGGCGTAGTGGGCGCGGGAGCGCGGCGCAACCAGCCCGGCGAGCACCTCATCGGAACGGCGGGTCAACCGTGGGCGCACCGCGATCAGTTGCACGGCCAACGCGGCGAACACGACGGCAAACGCCACGCCCACCCGCGCCGGCGTCGGACCGGCCACCAGTATCGCCAGGATCACCATGGCGAGGGCGACCTCGACGGTGTTGAGCGCGCGGAAGACCAGGCGCCCGATGCCGAGACCGAGCTGCACCGTCACGTTCGGGGCCCGGAATTTGAGCGGTGCTTCCAGGAACGAAATGGCCAGCACCATACCGAGCCACACGAAGGTGGCGGCGGCGACGATCGCCGATCCGGTGCTCACTTCGCGGCCCGTTCTCCGACGATGTGGGCCAGGCATAGGTCCGGTTCGACGAAGGCCGCCAGCCGGTCGACGGTGACCGGCGCCGTCCAGGTCTCCAGGGCTCCTTGCATGAGTCCAAGGTGGACCGCATACACCGCGCCCGCTTGGGTTTCGGCGAGTTCCAGGAATGGGCAAGGGCGCAGGCCGATCTGTTGTTCGCCCCCGGACGCCCGGCGCCCGGGCGCTAAGCCGAGCCCGTCGAGAGCCTCGACCAGGCGATCGATCGCCTCGTCGGCGTCGGCAAGCGACATCAGGCAGTCGCTGGCCCGTGCGACCACGGTCAACGCGCGTCCCCTCACGGTCGCCGAATGGTCACAACCGCTGGTGGCCCCCGGATTGGTCGTCGACCATGTGGTGACCGCGCCCATGGCGCTGTTGCAACCGCGACGAGTGATCGCCGACGACAGGCTGTGCGGCGCGCGGAGATTCGCCAAGAGCCTGCTCTCACGTCGAGCCGCCCGTAAACGAATCCTTTTGATGCGCAGCATGTTTCGTAAGCACCGCGAGCGGTTGGCCGCCGTGGCCATCGATGCGCACAAAGCGTGCGCGCACGACATCGTCATCGGACGACGAGCACCGAGCACTCGGGATGGCGGAAAAGTGGATGCCCGTAGGGCCCAACGACCCGCGCGAGCAGGCCGGCCTCGGCACCACTGATCACCGCGAGCTGTACCCGAGCGTCGTTGTCCGTCAGGAAGCGAGCGATGTCGGCCTTGGTGTTGATCGGATAGACCCGCACGTCGGGATGGCGCAAGTGCCAATCGTGGACCCGGCGTTCGAACTCACCGTCCGGGGATTCGGTAAGTTCCTCCGGCCGCCCCCCGAGCACCAGCATGGGCGCCTGACGCAGCTTCGCTTCCCGGGCAGCGTATTCGAGCACGGCCTCATTGGACGGTGCGTCGGTCATCCGGACCACGATCCAGTTGACGTCGGGCACGGGCGTCTCCGGCGGCCGGTCCGTTCTCGTCCGGACCACCGCCACCGGGCAGTGCGCCTTTTCCGCGAGTTCGGTTGCCGCCGAACCCAAGATGGACCGGGCGTAGCGGCCGATGCCCACGGAGCCGACGCAGATCAGCTCGGCGTCGCGGGAGGCCTCCACGAGCACGGGGCCGGCCGGCCCACGGGGAATCTCGGTTTCGACCTTGACGGGCCTTCCGCTGAGCTCGACAGCGAATTGTGCTTCCCGAAGCGATGTTTCGGCATGCCCGAGGTCACGGTCATAGTCATCGGGGGACGGATGCGTCGGCTTGATGACCGATTCGAGGCGCAGCGGCACGGCTCGGCTGATGGCCTCGTCGATTGCCCAGAGCGCGGCCGTGATCGCCGCCTGTGAGCCATCGATACCAACGATGACCGGTTTCATCGTCCGCTCTCCTCTCCCGGGCCGAATCACCCTGCGTTGGAATGCTGGGCGAGCCGGTAAACATCCATCAGCCGGGTGAGATCGCTCGCGGTGATGATGCCGACCAGCCCGCCCTCGTCGATAACCAGGGCGCGGCTGCGCGGACCGGCCGCCGCCATCCGTTCCAGCAGCGCGCTCAGCGGCTCCTGCGGTGTCGCCGTCGGCACCGCGCGCAACGGTAGCGCAATGTCGCGCACGTTGGTGGTGCCGCGCCGGCCGGGCGCGACGTCGCGCAGCTGCGTCAGCGTGACCAGCCCGACGATCGATCCATCCCGCTCGGCAACCGGGTATGCCGAGTGACGGTCGCCGAGCACATAGCGCTGGATGAAATCCTCGACGCTGATCCATCCCGGAGCGGTGTGCGGCTGGGCGGTCATCGCCTCGGCGACGCGCACGCCGGCGAAGATCTGTCGGGTCGAGATCCGCATTTCCTCCTCGTGCGCGGCCGCGAAGATGAACCAGCCGATGAAGGCCAACCAGACGCCGCCGACGAGGGCGCCGGCGACAAACTCGGCCAATCCCAACGCGATCAGGATGATCGCGAGCACGCGCCCGGCACGCGCGGCGCCGATCCCGGCGCGTGCGCTATCGCCGTAACGGCGCCACAGATAGGCCCGGACCAGCCGGCCACCGTCCAAGGGGGCGCCGGGCAGCAGATTGAACACGCCCAGCAGCATGTTGATGGTGGCCAACCACCACGCGACGCTGACCACGACGGTGGCGGCGCGCACGGTCGCGAGCGCCACGGCCAGCCCGGCGAACGATGCGGACAGCGCAAGGCTGGTGGCCGGGCCCGCGAACGCGATTCGGAAGGCGGCCCTTGGTGTCTTCGCCTCGCCGCCAAGGGTGGTTACCCCGCCGAACAGCCAGAGCGTCACGCTTCCGACGGCCACCCCCGAGCGGCGGGCGACGACGGCGTGCGCGAGCTCATGAGCCAGCAGCGACGCCAGCAGCACCACGGCACCGCACGCTCCTGCCAGCCAATACACCAGTGGTGGATAGCCTTTGACGGTGCCGGGCAGCGCCGTCGCCAGGCTCCACGTGAACAGCCACAGGATGACCAGCACGCTCCAGTGGACTTTCACGTCAAACCCGGCGATCCGCCCCAGTGGGATCGCGTCGCGCACCGCAAACCTCCCGAAACCTCAAGGGCGGACCGGGCCTTGGAAGCGCCGGTCCGCCGACGTCACCCGCTGGGCTAAGCCAGAACCGGGGGCGCGCAAATCGCCTTGACGAACTGCACGATGGCGTGCTCGGGCAGGTGCCGGGCGATGTCGGCCTCGGTGACGATGCCGACCAGACGGTGCTCTTCTAGGACCGGAAGGCGGCGGACCTGATGCTCTTCCATCACGTTGAGCATCTCCGTGATGCTTGCGTCCGCGTCGACGTAGTAGGTGCGGTCCCGGGCCAGCTCCCCCGCCGTGGTGGTGTTCGGATCCAGGCCCGCCGCGAGGGCCTTGACCACGATGTCGCGGTCGGTGAGCATCCCGTGCAGCCGGTCGTCGTCACCGCAGATCGGCAGCGCGCCGATGTCGTGCTCACGCATGTGTTCGGCAGCTGCGGTTAACGTCTCGTGCTCGCCAACACAGGTCACACCGGCATTCATGATGTCGCGTGCCGACAAAGTTTGGGTCATTGCAGTCTCCTCACCTCGATTTCCCGCCTGTTGCCGAACGTAAGGCGATGCGGGGGCGGGCACTAGGGTCGTTCGGCCTTCGGCGCGCGGACCAATGGACACGCTCAGAACTCGCAGGTGCGGCCGGCGCAGCCGCCGCTGAACGTGGGGTCCACCGAGAGCAGCGGCTGTGCGGGCGCAACGTAGCTGAGCACCTGCCCCGGCCGGCTGCCGTAGCGGTAGACCGTGATGCCTTTGACCTTCGCCCGCCACGCGGCGAGGTAGATCGCGCGGACATCGTCGACGGTCGCGTCGGCCGGGAGGTTGACGGTCTTGGACACCGCGGCGTCGACGTGGCGCTGCACGGCGGCCTGCATCCGCAGGTGCCACTCCGGCGTGATTTCCGCCGCGATCGGGAACGCGGCCCGCACCTCGGCCGGCAGGTGCGGGTAGCCGCGCACCCCGCCGCGTTGTCCGATCTCGGCGATCAGGTCGTCGCGATAGAACCCCCGGTCGCGGGCGAGCCGGTCGAAGCACGGGTTGACCTCCAGGAGGCGCCGCCCGATAACCGAGCGGGTGTAGGCGATGGCGAACATCGGCTCGATCCCCGCGGTGGTTCCCGCGATGAGCGAGATCGTGCCGGTCGGCGCGATCGAGGTGAGTTGGGCATGGCGCCGCGGCGCCGAGCCGGCGAATCGGCTGTTGTCGAAGGCGGGAAACGGCCCGCGGTCCTCGGCCAACCGCATCGACGCGGCGTGCGCCGCCTGCTGGAGGCTGCGGGCGATGCGGCCGGCCAGGCGAACCCCGCGTTCGCTGTCGTAGGGAATGCCCAGGCCGGCCAGCATCTCCGCCAGGCCCATGACGCCCAGCCCGATCTTGCGGGTGGCCCGGGTGGCCGCGTCGAGTTCCGGGATCGGATACCGGCTGACGTCGATAACGTCGTCGAGGAAGCGCACGGCCAACTCCGCAACCTCGGCGAGCCGGTCCCAATCGACGGAACCACCGCTGACCATCCGGGCAAGGTTGACCGAGCCGAGGTTGCACGACTCGTAGGGCAGCAGCGGAACCTCCCCGCACGGGTTGGTCGCCTCGATCCGGCCGCGGGCCGGTGTCGGGTTGGCGCGGTTGATGGTGTCGAGGAACACCAATCCGGGGTCCCCGCATCGGTGGGCGGCCTCGCAGATCGTGGCGAACAGGTCGGCGGCCGCCACCCGTGCGACGGTCTTGTGGGTTCGCGGGTTGATCAGTCGGTGCGTGCCGTCGCGCTCGACGGCGCGCAGGAACGCGTCGCCGACCCCGACCGACAGATTGAAATGCGTGAGCTCGCCCGGCGAGTCGGCCTTGGTGGTGACGAAGTCGTAGATGTCGGGGTGCGACACGTCCAGCACCGCCATGGACGCGCTGCGCCGGCGACCACCCAGCGCGATGACGCCGGCCGCGGTGTCGAAGAGCCCAAGAAACGACATCGGCCCGCTGGCCGTGCCCCCGGTGCCGGCCACTCGATCCCCCGCGGGCCGCAGGTGGGTGAACGTGTAACCGGTGCCGCCTCCGGCCTGATGAATCTCGGCGCTATGGGCGAGCGTGGTGAAGATCGAGCGCAGCGAATCTTCGACCGGCAGCACGAAACACCCGGCGAGCAGGCCCATTTCGGTGCCGGCGTTCATCAACGTCGGCGAGTTCGGTAGGAACTCCAGGCGCCGAAGCACCGTCGAGAACCGCTGCGCCCACATCGCCGACGAACCCCGCCGATAGCCGTCTTCGGCCGCCGCGACACAGTGTGCGACCCGGTCCATCATTTCGCCGGTCGATTCCTTCGGCCGGCCCTGGTCGTCGCGCAGCAGATAACGTTCGGCGAGCACGGTCACCGCGGCCACGCTCAACTTCAGCTCGTCGCGCACCCCTATCAGGCCTTTGGCCGCGCGCACTTCGGCATGGTGCTGGCGGTAGACGATGTACGCGCGGGCAACGTCATCCAGGCCGGCGGCCACGAGCTGCGCCTCGACCAGGTCCTGGATCTGCTCGACCGTCGGAACCTCGCCGCGGGGCCGGCGCGCCAGCGCGTCGGCGACCGACCTCGCGACCGCGCCGGGCGCGCCCGGGTCCGGGTGCCCGGTCTCGCGCGCGGCCCTGGCGACCGCGGCCTCGATGCGGGCCACCTCGAAGGGCACCAGGCGCCCGTCGCGGCGCCGGACGCTCGCCGGCCACTTGAGCCGCGCTGGCGTGCTCATCACTCGAGTATCCGTCGTGACCCACGCCGAGTGAGGACTTCGGTCCCTACCGCTGCACCGGCCCGCGTGGTCGGATTGAAGACGTGGTGATAACCCAATCGGAAAACCTCAGGAGAAGACAATGACCACCCTTCCCGTTTCACGACGGCCCCGTTCGCTGTTCCCCGAGTTCTCGGAGTTCTTCTCGGCGTTTCCGTCGTTCGCCGGCGTCCGCCCGCTCTTCGACACGCGGCTGATGCGCTTGGAAGACGAGATGACCGACGGCCGCTACGAAGTTCGCGCCGAGATTCCCGGCATCGACCCCGCCAAGGACGTCGACATCACCGTCCACAACGGGCAGCTCACCATCAAGGCCGAACGCAGTGAGAAAAAGGAATTCGACGGCCGATCGGAATTCTCCTACGGCTCGTTTGTCCGCACGGTGTCGCTGCCGGCCGGTGCCAACGAAGACGACATCAAGGCCACCTACGACAAGGGCATCCTGGCTGTCTCCGTGGGCGTTTCGGAATCCGCACCCGCAGAGAAGCACGTTCAGATAACCACCAATTAACGCGGATCAAGACGGGCCCGGGCATCGTAGGCCCGGGTCCGTGTTGCACCGGGCGGCCGCGACGGCACCGACGGCGACCGCTCGGCCCGTCGTTTGAATCCCCGCAACAATCCCCGCGTGCCCAGGGCGAGCAACGGCCTGGCCAGTTCCGTCGCGATGGCCGCGGCCAAGGGTCGCCTCGAGCAACAGCCACCTCAAGCTTGGGAAGTCCGGCACTGCCCGTTGGGGACCAACGGCACTATCGACGCTCGCGCCGCGCGGCGAATAGTGATGCCGATCGGCGCGGATCGGAGGTGACCGGCGGTGGAACAGCTCACCACCATGGAGGCCAGTTTCCTGGAGGCAGAGGATGCCGACAGGCACGTGAGTCTGGCGATCGGCGCGCTGGCCATCATCGACGGGCCGATTCCGGGGAGGGAGGAGCTGCTCGCGGCGCTGTCGGAACGGGTGCGGGCGGTCCCCCGATTCACCCAGGTGGTGCGCAAGCACCCGCTCGAATACGCGGCGCCGCACTGGGTCGACGACGCCAACTTCGACATCACCCATCACGTGCGTTGGGCGGCCCTGCCGCAACCCGGCGATGACGCCGTGGTGTTCCGGATCATCGCCGACCTCATGGAACACAGACTGGATCGTGATCACCCGTTGTGGGAGTGCTGGGTCATCGAGGGCCTGCCGGACGGGCGGTGGGCGGCCCTGATCAAGATCCATCACTGCATCGCCGACGGGATAGCCGCGATGCGGATGCTGGCGAATATCGCCGACGCGTGGCCCGCCGAGACGTACGCCAGCGAGATCCGCGCCGCCAAACAGGCGCCGTCGCCCATCGCCGGGCGGTCGGGGCTCAGCCTCAACCCGCTGACCTGGGCCGGCGGGATCTGGCGCGCATCGGTGGCCACCACCGGTGCGGCCGCGCACGCCGCCAGGGGCGCAGCCGAATTCGTCGCCGGTCTACTCACGCCGGCGGCGGGATCCTCGCTGTACGGGTCGGTGTCCAACATGCGGCGTTACAGCGCGGCGCGGGTGTCGCTCAAAGATGTCGACATCGTGTGCCAGGTCTTCGGCGTAACGCTCAACGATGTGGCGCTCGCGGCGATCACCGACAGTTTCCGCGGCGTGCTGATGCGTCGCGGTGAGAAGCCCCGACGCAACTCGCTGCCCACGTTGATCCCGGTATCGGTGCGATCACCGGATGCCATGAACCGCACCGACATTCGCGTCTCGGCGATGCTTCCGTCCTTGCCGGTCGAGCTGGACGACCCGGTGAAACGGTTGCGGCTGGTCCACGCCCGCCTGGCCAGGCTGAAAAGCAGCGGCGAGCGACAAGCCGCGAGTGCCTTTGTCACGCTGACCAATTACGTGCCGTTCGCCGTGAGCGCGTGGACGGTTCGACTGCTGACGCGGTTGCCGCAGCGCAGCGTTGTCACACTGGCGACCAACGTGCCGGGCCCCCGTCACCGGCTGCACGTCTTGGGCCGTCCGGTGGAACAGCTGCTGCCGATACCGCCGATCGCCATGCACCTGCGCACCGTCGTCAGCATGCTCAGCTACGTCGATGAACTGGTGTTCGGCATCACCGCCGACTATGACGCCACGCCCGACGTCGACGAGCTTGCCCGCGGTATCGAACTCGGGGTCGCGCGCCTGCTATCCCGCGCCCTGGCACGACAGCAGACGGGCGCCAAGCAAGGCGGGCGGGCCGCAAGCGTCTGACAGCTCCTCATCCCAACGACTCTCGCCTGAGGGCGTCGCCCGTCATACGGTTGATGAAAAGCCTCGAAGGTACCGAAAAGAAGAACAGCGAAGAGGGATGACATGCGATCAGAACGGTTTCGGTGGTTGGTGGACGCGGCAGGTCCGATCGCCTCGGTGTATTTCGATGACTCGCACGACACCTTTGAGGCCGGCGAGCGACTCGCGGCGGAATGGCGCGACATCCGCAAGCGTCTCGAGGACCTCGGCGCGAAGGCGGAACTCGTCGGCAAGCTCGAGGACGCGGTGCTCAATCATCGACCGGCCGTGGGTAAGCGCGGCCGCGCCCTCATTGCGACCAGCGAGCAGGTGCTGGTCAACGAGTATCTGATCAGCCCACCACCGGCCACGGTGATTCGCCTGTCGGACTACCCGTACCTGGTGCCGCTGATCGACCTCGAGATGCGCCAACCGACGTATGTGTTCGCCGCGGTCGATCACGCCGGCGCCGACGTCACGCTGTTCCAGGGCGACACCGTCAGCTCCACGAGCATCGACGGCGGCGGCTACCCGGTGCACAAACCGGTCACCGCGGGCTGGAGCGGCTACGGCGACTTCCAGCACACCACCGACGAAGCCATTCGCATGAATTGCCGCGCGGTCGCCGACCATCTCACCCGACTGGTGGACGAGGCGGACCCCGAGGTGGTTTTCGTGTCCGGCGAGGTCCGGTCACGCACCGACCTGGTTTCGGTGCTGCCGCAGCGGGTGGCGGAGCGGGTGTCGGAATTACACGCCGGGGCGCGCAAGAGCGGCATCGACGAGAACCAGATCCGCGATCTGACGGCGGCGGAGTTCGCCCGGCGGCGGTACGCCGAGATGAGTGGCATCGCCGAACGGTTCGAAGCGGAAATCGGGCGCGGATCAGGGTTGGCGGCCGAGGGGGTCGCGGCCGTGTGCGCGGCGCTGCGTGACGGCGACGTCGACACGCTGATCGTCGGAAGGCTGGGCGACGCCACGGTGGTCACCGGTAAAGCGCGTACGGCGGTCGCGCCGGATGCCGATGTGTTGTCCGAATTCGGGGAACCGGTGGAGCGGGTGGCAAGGGCCGATGAGGCGTTGCCGTTCGCCGCGATTGCCGTTGGCGCCGCACTGGTTCGCGCCGACGACCAGATCGCACCCGCCGACGGGATCGGCGCGTTGCTGCGCTATGTCGCCACCGACCGGCTGGTCGGCCAGCGTTCCTAGGCGACCGCTCGCCGGGCCGTCGGCAAAAAGGACTTGTGACCATACCGTCGGGCCACGGCGTGGACCACACTGGACTAATGAGGCAATTCAACGATCGCGTCGACGCCGGACGGCAACTTTCGCAGCGTCTGGGCTACTTGCGCGGTCAAGACGTGGTGGTCCTGGGTTTGCCGCGAGGCGGCGTCCCGGTGGCATTCGAAGTTGCCAAGGCGCTGCGGGCGCCTCTCGATGTGCTTCTGGTGCGCAAGCTCGGGGTGCCGTTCCACCCGGAGCTCGCCTTCGGTGCCATCGGCGAGGGCGGTGTGCGGGTGCTCAACGACGCCGTGGTGCGCGAGGTTGGCCTCAGCGACCGGGACATCGCTGCCGTCGAAACCAAGCAGTGGGCCGAGCTGCAGCGGCGGTCCGAGCGCTTCCGCGGCGACCATGACCGGATTTCGCTCAAGGGCCGCATCGCGGTGATCGTCGACGACGGCGTCGCGACCGGGGCGACCGCGCAGGCCGCCTGCGAGGTCGCCCGCGCCGAGGGTGCGAGCAGGGTGGTGCTGGCCGTTCCGATCGGAGCGACCGACATCGCCGAGCGGTTCGCCACCTATGCGGACGAGGTGGTGTGCGTGGAAACACCGGTGCTCTACTTCGCCGTGGGCCAGGGGTACCGCAACTTCACGCAGACCTCCGACGACGAGGTGGTGGCACTTCTCGACCGCGCCCGCACCGCTTCGCTGGAAGCGGTCGCCGACGCCAACCCGGGCGACCCGCCGCTGCGCGACGAGGAAGTCCGGGTGAGCGCCGGGCCGGTAACGGTGGCCGGGCACCTCAGCGTTCCCGAGCGCCCGACGGGGATCGTCGTGTTCGCCCATGGCAGCGGCAGCAGCCGGCACAGCCCGCGCAATCGATATGTGGCCGAGGTGCTGGGCGGCGCCGGGCTCGCCACCCTGATGTTCGACCTGCTGACGCCCGACGAAGAACGCAACCGCGCCAACGTCTTTGACATCGGGTTGCTCGCCCGTCGACTGGTCGACGTCACGCACTGGGTGGCCGGCCAACCCGACACGGCCGCATTGCCGGTCGGTTATTTCGGCGCCAGCACCGGTGCGGGCGCGGCCCTGGCCGCGGCGGCGCATCCCGGCGTCAAGGTAGCCGCGGTGGTGTCCCGCGGCGGACGACCCGATCTCGCGGGCGAGGCGCTTCGCGAGGTGCACGCCCCGACCCTCTTGATAGTGGGTGGACGCGACGAGCTGGTCCTCGAGCTCAATCGGCGTGCGCAGGCTGCGATTCCGGCCGAATGCCAGCTCACCGTGGTCCCCGGCGCCACCCACCTATTCGAAGAACCCGGCACGCTCGAGCAAGTGGCGGTGCTGGCCCGCGAGTGGTTCGTCAAGCACCTCGGTCACCCGCAGCACTAGGTCTCCGACAGGCCATGTCGGTCAGTGCTTGCGGGCATCGGGCCGTCCCGCATACGGCGGATTTGCGAATCGAAGCCTGGGCACCGACCCGCGACGGTTGCATCCGGCAGGCGGTGCTGGCCGTCGTCGAGAGCTTCCTTGACCTGGGGTCGGCGCGGGCCGACCACACCCGCCTGCGCCGGCTGACCGCCGATCGCGACGACGATCTGCTGGTCGCGGTTCTCGAGGAGGTCATCTATCTGCTGGAGACCGCCGGCGAAGCGCCCGTCGATGTCGAGCTGGCCGACGTCGGGGGTGGTCTCGACGCCACATTCGCGATGGCCGACGCGAGTACCCTGGTTCAGGTGGGTGCCGTGCCTAAGGCGGTGTCTCTCAACGAGCTTCGGTTCTGTCGCGACCGACACGGCTGGCGGTGTTCGGTAACGCTCGATGTGTGAATGGTGGGCTGGCGCATGAAGATCGTCGAGGAGACCCCATACCGGTTCCGCATCGAACGAGAGGGCGCGATGCGGGTGCCCGGGATCGTGTTCGCGTCCAGGTCGTTGCTGCCTCACGACCCAGGTGACATGACCCTGGCGCAAGTGGTCAATGTGGCGACGCTGCCGGGGATCGTCCGGGCCTCGTACGCAATGCCCGACATGCACTGGGGATACGGATTCCCGATCGGCGGCGTGGCGGCGACCGATGTTGACGACGGCGGGGTCGTCTCCCCCGGTGGCGTTGGCTTCGATATTTCTTGTGGCGTAAGGCTTTTGGTTGGCCGAGGGCTGGACCGCGACGGCCTGCAACCGCGGCTGCAGGCGGTAATGGACCGGCTCGATCGCGCGATACCGCGCGGCCTGGGCACCAAGGGTGTGTGGCGGCTGCCCAACCGCGACACGCTCCGGCAGGTGCTGACCGGTGGCGCGCGGTTCGCGGTGGAACAGGGACACGGTGTGGCAGCCGACCTGGAGCGCTGCGAAGACGGCGGCGTGATGGCCGGCGCGGACGCGGCCGAGGTCAGCGACCGGGCCGTCGAACGCGGGCTTGGCCAGATCGGCAGCCTCGGTTCGGGCAACCACTTCTTGGAAGTCCAGGCGGTCGACCGCGTGTACGACGCGGACGCGGGCGCGCAGATGGGTCTGGCCGAGGGCACGGTCTGCGTGATGATCCACTCCGGTTCGCGTGGCCTGGGCCACCAGATCTGCACCGACCATATCCGGCAGATGGAAAAAGCCATGGGCCGCTATGGCATTGCGGTGCCGGACCGCCAATTGGCGTGTGTGCCGGTGCACTGCGCCGACGGCCAGGCATACCTCGCGGCGATGGCCGCGGCGGCAAATTACGGGCGTGCCAATCGCCAATTGCTCACCGAGGCAACGCGTCGCGTGTTCGAGGAGGTGGCCGGGGCGGACCTGGACCTGCTCTACGACGTGTCGCACAACCTGGCCAAGATCGAGGTGCACCCCGTCGAAGGCCGGCTCCGCTCGGTGTGCGTGCACCGCAAGGGCGCGACCCGCTCACTGCCGCCGCATCACCCGGACCTACCCTCGGACCTGGCGACGGTTGGCCAGCCCGTCCTGATACCGGGGACGATGGGCACCGCGTCGTATGTGCTTGCCGGGGTGGCCGATAACCCCGCCTTCTTTTCCACCGCGCATGGCGCCGGGCGTGTGCAGAGTCGCCACCAGGCCGCCCGCCACACCAGCGGCGAAGCGATCCGCGCCAGCCTGGCGAAACGCGGCATCCTCGTCCGCGGCACCTCGCGCAGGGGCCTGGCCGAGGAAAAGCCGGAGGCTTACAAGGACATCGACGAGGTCATCGAAGCCAGCGATCATGGCGGCCTGGCACGCAAAGTCGCTCGCCTCGTTCCGTTGGGCTGCGTCAAAGGCTGAAGATCAGCTCGCCGGTGTGATGAGCCCGTAGTGTCCGTCGTAGCGGTGATACACCACGCATCCCCGGTCTCGGGACGCGTCAACGAAGAACAGGAAAGGCAACCCGAGCAACCCCATGCGCTGGATGGCCTGCTCGACAGCCAGGCGCGGGGCCGGCTGCGGGCTGATGGTCAACGGCACTTCGAAGGGCGCCAGCTTCTCCACGGGCTCCGGATTGACCTGTGCGAGACGGTATTCCGTGGCACCTCCGCGATACAGCACGCTGTCCTGCCTCGTACCCTGTTCGGTGAACAGGTGGAAGTCATAGTCGAGCGCTTCCATCTCGGACGCGGCTTCGTCGACGGTGCAGGTTGGCAGGCTGAACGACTTGTGCCGGATGATTCGGCGATCCTCCTCGGGTCGCAGGAAGTAGGTCGGCCGGTGGGTGGGCTCGGAGGAGTGCCGCCATTCGTGCGGACCGAGCCTGGGGATGCCGCCTCGTTTGGCTTCCCAGTGTTCGGCGACGCGTTCCAGCCGATGGCGCAGCCGCGCCTCGAGTCGGTCGATCGCTTCGCGCGCGGTGACGCCTTCGACCTGCGCCCGCACCAGCCGCCCGTTGATGTCGAGATTCGCCTGCGCGATCACCCGGCGGGGAACGGCCGGGTCGGCGTGTTCACTCAGCTTGACGTGCGCGCGCAGCACCGGCAGACGGGTGAGACGGCCAAGCTCGCCAATCTTGCTCCGCGCGTAGTCTTCTGCGCCGGCCAACCGTCCACGTGTCGTCACCTCGGCGTCGAGAACGGCCGGTAAGTCGGATCTCTGCCTCATGATTCGTTGGTACGCCGCCGTGGACCGCCGCCATAGGGCCGAAGGTCACCGCACACACGCCGGTGGCGGCGGTGTTCAGTGGTGCAGACCCGTGACCGGCTCGTGGGTGCTGGCTTCGATGTCAGACGATGTCAGGGCGAACAGTTGATTGGCCAGATCCGTCAGCGCCCGGGCGATCGCGAGTTCGTCGCCGATCTGGGCCACCGGCTCGTCGGCCGGATCGAGCCGTGCCAAACCAACGCCGACAATCGACTTGCCCGCCCAGGACAGTCGTGCCTTCGCCCGGGTGCGCTCTTCGTGTTCTTCGATCAGCACGTCGATTTGGCAGGTCTTGGTGTCGTTGTCTGTCATCACAGCCTCCTTGTCCTTCTTGGCGGGCTTTCACGGGCACCCGTCTATGTGATCACAGCACTCGGTCGCGCGATAGGGGCGGAAGTCACGACCCGCGGGAACGTCCGTCTCAGCCGAAAACGTCGTTGAGGGTACGTTGTGAGTTCGAGCGGGATTGTCGATCGGGCGATGCCGCAGGACGGCGCCACCCGGGTCGTGTTCCCCGGCCTCGGCTCCTGCTGAAACCATAGCGAAATCACTTGTGTCACTGTGGTTTCAGTGGTTTGTGGGCGGCGTTTCTTGTCGGTGGCCTGCGATAGTTTCGCGGTATGGATCGCGAGGCAATCACCGCGGCGTTCGACGCACTCGATGCCGCGGTCGACGGCGTGGTCGGGCTGAGATTCGATGCGTTGAGCACCCGGGAGTGGCTGGCGCTGCTGGAACGCTGCGAAAAGGTGCGCCGCCGGCTGCCGGTGCCCGAGCATCAGTTGATCAACAACCTGGCCCGCCAAGCCACTGCCGAAGAATTGGGCGCCAAGCTCTCGCATGCGATCGCCGACTAGACACTGACCAGCCGCGCCGAAGCCTCCCGACGCATCAACGAGGCCGCCGACCTCGGGCCGCGCCGCGGGCTCACCGGCGAACCCCTACCGCCGATGCTGGCTGCGACGGCCGCCGCGCAGAAAGCCGGGAAACTCGGCGCCGGCCACATCGCGGTGATCCGCCGCGTCCACCACCGGCTGCCCGGCTGGGTCGACGCGGCCACCCGCGAGCGCGCCCAAGCCGACCTGGCGCGCCAGGGCAGCCAATATCGACCCGAACAATCCCCCGCAAGCGGGCGGTACCCCCACGCCGGGCTGGCCGACACCATCGCCGACTGCCTCAACCCCGATGGCACCTACCGCGACGAGGACCGGGCGCGGCGGCGCGGGCTGAGGTTGGGTAACCAACAGTCCGACGGCATGTCGGAGCTGCGCGGGATGATCACCCCCGAGTTGCGCGCCACCCTGGAGGCGGTGTTGGCCAAACTGGCCGCCCCCGGCATGTGCAACCCCGACAGCGACACCCCCTGTGTGGACGGCACCCCCAGCCAAACCGCCATCGACACCGACACCCGCACGGCAAACCAGCGCAACCACGACGGCCTCAACGCCGCCCTGCGCGCCATGCTGGGCCTCCAGAGATTTGGGCCAGCACAACGGGCTACCAGCGTCGATCATCGTGCCCACCACCCTGGCCGAGCTGGAAGCCGCCGCCGGCACCGCACTCACCGGCGGCGGCAGCATCCTGCCGATGAGCGACGTGATCCGCCTGGCCCGCCACGCGAGGCACTATCTGGCCATCTTCGACCAGGGCAAAGCCCTGGCGCTCTATCACACCAAACGCCTGACCTCACCCGGGGCAACGAATTGTCCTGTACGCCAAGGACCGCGGCTGCTCAGCGCCGGGCTGCGACGTCAAGGGCTACAACGCCGAAGTCCATCACTGCACCCCCTACGCCCAGTGCCGCACCACCAACGTCAACGACCCGACCTTCGCCTGCGGCGGCCATCACCCACTAGCCGAACAAGGCTGGACCACCCGCAAACGCGCCAACGGCGACACCGAATGGATACCACCGCCCCACCTAGACCGCAGCCAACCTAGAACGAACACCTTCCACCACCCCGAAAAACTGCTACACAACGAAGACGACGAAGACAGCGAGGGTCAGCTACAGATCGACTAACGCGATCTCGGGCGACTCGACCAGATCCCTTAGCTGGCAAAGGAAGTGGGCCACCTGAGCGCCATCGGCGACCCGGTGGTCGAACACGCATGTCAGCGTCATCGTCGGCCGCACGACAACCTCATCGGCAACGGCCACCGGCCGCGGCTTGATCGCCCCCATCCCCAGGATCGCCGCTTCGGGATGGTTGATCACCGGCACGCCCTCGTCCACCCCGAGCGCCCCGAAGTTCGACACGGTGAACGTCGAGCCCCGCAGCTCCGCCGGCGTGAGGGTGCCATCGCGAGCGCCGCTAGTCAATTCGGCTGCCCGACAAGCCAGTTCGCTGGTCGACTTGGCTTGCGCGTCGCTGATCACCGGGACCAGCAGCCCCCGCTTGGTCGCCACCGCGAAGCCCAGATGCACGCTGTGATGGACGTGCACCTGGGGTCCCTCAGCCGAGTCGACCCAGGTTGCGTTGAGAATCGCGTTGTGGGTCAACGCGATTACCAACAGCCGCAATGTCAGCACGAACGGCGTGATCCTCGCCTCGCCGTTACCAATGAGCACACCGAGCCGATCGCACACCCGCAGCAGGTTGGTGCAGTCGACCTGGACGCTGGCCTGTGCATCTGGAATCTGGCCGTGCGACAGCGCCATCCGTTCCGCCATATGTGCTTGGACCCCACGGATCGGCAGCACGTCGTACGTCGCGCCGGGCCGCTTGTCCCCCGCGCCCGCCGCCGCCAACACGGCCTCCCGACTGACCAGGCCGTCCGGGCCGGGGGGCACTTCGGTCAGGTCGACGTGAAGCTCCGCGGCCAACTTCCGCACGGCCGGTTTGGCTTTGGGACGTGCCGCTGCGGCCCTTCTGCTCCGGTCGAATGCGTCGTCCGCCCCGTATCCCACGAATGCCCTGGCGTGCGTCGAGGATTCACCGTTCGGCGCCGCACCTGCCGTTGAGTCCCCCGCGGCTGGCTGCGTGTCGATCCGCACCAACATCGCACCTACCTTGAGCACATCCCCTACCGCGCCGCCTATCTCGACGACCCGGCCGGCGTATGGGCTGGGAATTTCCACCTCAGCCTTGGCGGTCTCCACCGAGCACAGCGTCTGGTTGAGCTCGACATGGTCGCCGACGACGACGTTCCAGCACGTCACGGTCACTTCTTCCAGGCCCTCACCGAGGTCGGGGATCGTAAACGCTTGGATGCGCCCTTTCACCACGTCCGGGTTCACGGCTGCCCCAGCACCCGCTCGACACAGTCCAGCAGCCGGTCCGGCCCCGGCAGCCACAGCTTCTCCAACCGCGCCGGTGGGTAGGGAGTGTCAAAACCACAGGCGCGCAAAACCGGCGCCTCCAGCTCGTAGAACATCTCCTCCTGGATGCGAGCGGCCAACCCGGCGCCGTAACCCAGGCTTCGCGGGCCCTCGTGCATCACCACGCAACGCCCGGTCCGCCGGATCGACGCGGCGACGGTGTCGAAGTCCAACGGGACCAACGACCGCAGGTCGATGACCTCTAGGCTGCAACCACGTTGCCGCTCAGCCGTTTCCGCGGCAGCCAGGGCGGTGGCCACCAAGCCGCCGTAGGTCACCACGGTGACATCGCCCCCGGCGCGGCGCACCGCCGCTTGCCCGATCGGCGGTTCCGGCTGGGCGGTGTCGACCACCCCGCGACCCCAGTAACGGCGTTTCGGCTCCAGGAACATCACCGGGTCGGGGCAGGCAATCGCATGCCGCAGCAGCCAGTACGCGTCCGACGGCCCGGACGGCACCACGACCTTCAGGCCGGCCGTGTGCGCCCAGTAGGACTCGGTGGAGTCCGAATGATGTTCGGCCGCACCGATCCCGCCGAACGACGGGATTCGGACGGTGACCTGCATGTTCACCTCGCCGCGCGTGCGGCTCCGGTATTTCGCCAGATGGCTGACCACCTGATCGAACGCTGGGTAGGTGAAGCCGTCGAACTGGATTTCGGGCACGGGGACGAAGCCGCGCAGCGCCAGCCCCACCGCGATGCCGACAATCGCAGATTCCGCTAGCGGCGTGTCGAAGCACCGGTCCTCGCCGAACGTCGCGGCCAATCCCTCGGTTACCCGGAACACCCCACCCAGCACCCCGACGTCCTCGCCGAAAACCAGGACGCGGTCGTCGGCGGCCATCGCGTCATGCAGGGCGCGGTTGAGCGCCTGGACCATGGTCAACGGTTGCGGTTGCGGCGATTCGGCCAGCGGCAATGCGACCGATAGCGTTTCGTTCGTGCGGGCCGGACGATCCGCGATCTGAGTCATGCCCGCCTCCCTACCCGATCCGATCCAGTTCGGCCCGCAGCTGCTGGCGCTGCGCTTCCAGCCCCGGCGTGATTTCGGCATATACCGTGGTGAACACGTCATCGATGGCGAAATCGGGCGCATCGAACACCGCGTCGCGTAGTTCGGCGCACATCCGCTTCGACCGGGCGGCGACCCGTTCCTCGAGGTGTTCCGACCACAGACCCTGACCCTGCAGGTAGGCCCGGTAACGCGGAATCGGATCCAGCGCGAGCCAGCGGTCCACGTCCTGCTGAGTTCGGTACCGGGTGGGGTCGTCGGACGTGGTGTGCGGGCCGAGCCGGTAGGTGAGCGCCTCGATCAGGCTCGGGCCATCGCCGGCTCGGGCCCGCTCCGCGGCCTCGGCCATCACCGCGTAGCACGCCAGCACGTCGTTGCCGTCCACCCGGATACCGGGCATGCCGTACCCAATCGCCTTGTGCGCGATGGACGGCGCCGCGGTCTGCTTGCGTACGGGCACCGAAATCGCCCACTGGTTGTTCTGCACGTAGAACACGCACGGCGTGGCGAACACGCCCGCGAGGTTCAGCGCCTCGTGCACGTCGCCCTCGCTGGTGGCGCCGTCGCCGAGGAATGCCACCGTGACGGAGTCTTCGCCGAGCCGTTGTGCGGCCATCGCCGCCCCGACGGCATGCAGGGTATGGGTACCTACCGGAACCGATATCGGGGCACAGCACTTCTTGGTGAATTCCAGCCCGCCGTTCCAGGTTCCGCGCCACGCGGCCCCGACATGCCCGGGCGGGATGCCGCGCACCACATAGACACCCAATTCCCGGTATTGGGGAAATAACCAGTCAGTCTTACGCAGGCAGGCCGCCGCACCGACCTGCGCCGCCTCCTGGCCGCGGCAGGGCGTGAACAGCGCCAACTGGCCCTGACGCTGCAGGTTGACGAACTCGGTGTCGAGCTCGCGGGTGACCACCATCGTCTCGTAGAGCCAGCACAGCGTCTCCGCGGGAAGGTCACGGCTATAGCGGTGTTCGGCCGTGGGCGTCCCATCCGGGCTGACAAGCCGCACCGGCTCCAGGTCGACAGTCATCGCGATCTCAGGACTATCCGCCATACCGCCTCCTGCGCTCGGAGCCAGCGGGCCGCAGCAAACTACCGACCGCAAATTCTCACGGGCCGGGGTCGACGACTACCGGCCCAATCCGCTCGGCTCGCCGCGCTACGGGCGTAGTCACCATTATGCCCTCGACGGCGAAGACTCCGGGCTGATTGCGGGTCGCGTGCCCGTGTCGCAACCATCGCAGCTGGTCGCGCCGGTGGCGTTAGCGCAGCCACCCGCCGGGCGGTGCCCACCCCAAACCAGCAACGTCACCCGGGCGTGGATTCCCCCGCCCGGCGCACCATCATTTCCGCGTGCCGCAGCACCGGGGAGTCGACCATTTGCCCCTCGAACGCGAACACCCCACGCTCGTTGCGCGCCGCGGCCAAGACCCGTCGCGCCCAGGCCAGCTTCTCGTCGTCGGGTCGATAAGCCTCTCGGACCACGGGGATCTGGCTGGGATGGATGCACACGGTCACGTCGAAGCCCACCGTCGCGGCGTCGGTCGCCTCCTCCCGCAACCCCTCGACGTCACGGATGTCCAGATGCACGGCGTCGAGCGCGAGCCGGCCGAACGCGGACGCCGCCAGCAGGATCGTCGACCGCACGTGCCGCGGAGCATCGCGATAGGCGCCGTCGGTCCGACGGCTGGAGCTGCCGCCCAGGGTGGCGATCAGGTCCTCGGCACCCCACATCATCCCCACAGTGTTCCCGGCGGCGGCGATCTCAGCGGCGGACAGGGCACCGCGCGCGGTCTCCACCAGCGCGATGACATCGCGCGGGGCGAGTGCCGCCACCTGCGCGGCCGACTCGGCCTTGGGCAGCATCACCGTCGTGTACCCGGTGCCCGCCAGTGCCTCCAGGTCGCGGGCCTGCTCCTCGGTGCCGGACGCGTTGATCCGCACCACGGTGCGCGCGGGGTCCAGCGGGGTGGACTGCAGCGCCTTGCGCGCGGCGGGTTTTTCGGGCGGCGCCACGCCGTCCTCCAGGTCCAGGATCACCACGTCGGCGGCCGCGGCCGCCTTGGCGAAGCGCTCGGGGCGGTCGGCCGGGCAGAACAGCCAGCCCGGACCGGCGGCACCCAGGCTCATCGCGTCTCCTGACCGGGCTGCCTCTGCACCAGCGTCGTGCGCACCGCGCGCGCCACCACATCGCCGTGCTGGTTCCGTGCGGTGTGCTCGAGGGTGACGATGCCTTCACCGGGACGGCTTTTCGACTCCCGTTTGCCCGTGCAGACGGTCTCGGCGTACAGGGTGTCGCCGTGGAAGACGGGCTTGGGGAACGACACCTCGGAAAAACCGAGGTTGGCCACGATGGTGCCCAGTGTCAGCTGTGCGACCGAGAGCCCGACCAGGGTCGAGAGGGTGAACATCGAATTCACCAGCCGCTCGCCGCGAAAGCCCGGCTGCTCGGCGGCCCACGCCGCGTCGAGATGCAGCGATTGGGTGTTCATCGTCAGCGTGGTGAACAGCACGTTGTCGGCCTCGGTGACGGTTCGTCCGGGACGGTGCAGGTAGGTCGTGCCGATCTCGAATTCCTCGAACCACAAGCCCCTTTGGACAACGGATTTGCCGGCCTGTCCGCTCATGAGAGCCCCAGCGACCGCGCGATCAGCATCAGCTGCACCTCGGTGGTCCCCTCACCGATCTCGAGCACTTTGCTGTCGCGGTAGTGACGCGCCACCGGATACTCGTTCATGAAGCCGTAGCCGCCGTGGATTTGGGTGGCGTCGCGGGCATTGTCCATCGCCGCTTCCGACGAGATCATCTTCGCGATCGCGGCCTCCTTCTTGAACGGCTTGCCTGCCAACATCCTTGCGGCCGCTTCGTAGTACGCGGTGCGGGCGACGTGCGCACGCGCCTCCATCCGCGCGATCTTGAAGCTGATCGCCTGGTAGGAACCGATCGGCTGGCCGAACGACTGGCGTTCCTTGGCGTACTTGACGCTCTCGTCCACGCAGCCCTGCGCCGCCCCGGTTGCCAACGCGGCGATGGCGATCCGGCCCTCGTCCAGGATGGACAAGAAGTTCGCGTAGCCGGTCCCGCGCGCGCCCAGCAGGTTCTCCCGTGGGACGCGCGCGTCGTCGAAGGTAAGCGGGTGGGTATCCGACGCGTTCCAGCCGACCTTGTTGTAGACGGGTTCCACGATGAATCCCGGTGTGCCGCTGGGCACAATGATGGTCGAGATCTCATTCCTGCCATCCGCGAGAGATCCGGTCACGGCGGTGACGGTGACCAGCGACGTGATGTCGGTGCCCGAATTGGTGATGAACTGCTTGGAGCCGTTGATGATCCACTCGTCACCCTCGAGGCGGGCCGTGGTGCGCGTGCTGCCGGCATCCGAACCCGCCCCCGGCTCGGTGAGCCCGAAACCGGCCAGCGCCCGGCCGGCGGTGAGGTCCGGCAGCCACTTGTGCTTCTGTTCCTCGGTGCCGAACCGGTAGATCGGCATCGCGCCCAGGCCCACCGCGGCCTCCAGCGTGATCGCCACCGACTGGTCGACCTTGCCGAGCTCTTCCAGGGCCAGCGCCAGCGCGAAGTAGTCGCCGCCCATGCCGCCGTACTCCTCGGCGAAGGGCAGGCCGAACAGCCCCATCTCACCCATCTTGGCGACGACTTCGTACGGGAAGCTGTGCTCCTCATCGTGTTTGGCCGATACCGGCGCGACCACCGTGCGCGCGAAATCGGCCACGGTGGCGCGGAGATCCTCGTATTCCTTGGGTAGCGTCCCTGCGGTAATAGTTGTCATGATCCTCTAATCGTTGATCCTGGCCAGTACCTGGTCCAGCGTCACCTGATCGCCTACGGACACCAGTACCTCCACTTGTCCCGAGACCGGCGCGGTGAGCGAATGTTCCATCTTCATCGCTTCGACGATCACCACCGCGTCACCTTCGGAAACCTGGGAGCCCGAGGCGACCTTCAGGGCGATCACAGTGCCGGGCATCGGGCTGACGACTTCGGCCTCACGCGCGCCCACGTCGCGGTGAATCTTGTGCTCCTCGGCCTCTCGCAGGTGCCAGGTTCCCCGCTCGTCGGCGATCCACAGATGCCGCTCGGCCTCCGCCCAGCGATATTCCCGGCGCAGCCCGTCGAGCGTCGCGCTCATCTGCTGCTGCGTCACTTGCGCACTCGCAGCATGAATCTCACCGTCACCGACCTGTACCCGGGCGGCCTCGGGCAGCCCCCACACCGATACCGTCTCGGTGCGCTGCGGGGTCCGCACCTCGGTGCGGACCGGCGCCGAGCGGTTGCCGACCCGCCACCCGGTCGGCTCTGCCCACAGGTCGCCCTGGGCCCGTCGGGCCCTGAAAGCAAGAGCCCACTGGCGAAAGAGGCCGCCCGCGGCGAGCACGTCATCGGGCGCCGGCAGCGGCGCGAAGTCCGCCAGTCGCTCATCCAGCAGCGCGGTGTCCAGGTCTCCGGCACGCACCCGCTCGTCGGCGAGTAGGAACCGGAGGAACTCGACATTGGTGTGCACGCCCAGGACGGCGGTCTGGGATAGCGCTCGGTCGAGCCGAGCCAGCGCCTGCTCGCGGTCGGCTCCATGCGCGATGACCTTGCTCAGCATTGGGTCGTAGTCGCTACCGACCACCGTCCCCGATAGCAGCGACGAGTCCACTCGCACACCGGCGCCGGACGGTTCAACCACCCGCAGCACCCGGCCGCCAGTGGGCAGAAATCCCCGCGCGGGATCCTCCGCGTACACCCGGGCCTCGATCGCGTGTCCCGTGAACTCGATGTCATCCTGGGCGAACGCCAGCTTCTCACCCGCGGCCACCCGGAGCTGCCACTCGACCAGGTCCAGGCCGGTGATTGCTTCGGTGACAGGATGTTCCACCTGCAGCCGGGTGTTCATCTCCATGAAGAAGAACTCATCGGCCCGGTCGGCGGAGACGATGAACTCCACCGTGCCGGCCCCCACGTAGTCGACGCTACGAGCGGTGTCACACGCCGCCGCTCCGATCCGCGCGCGTGTCTCGGCGTCGAGCAGCGGCGACGGCGCCTCCTCGATGACCTTCTGGTGGCGCCGCTGCAGACTGCATTCACGCTCACCGAGATGCACCACGTTGCCGTGTGTGTCGGCGAGAACCTGGACCTCGATATGCCTGGGCCGCAGTATAAATCGCTCAAGGAACACGGTGTCGTCGCCGAAGGCGGACGCGGCCTCCCGACGGGCGCCCTGCAGTGCCTCGCGCATCCGTGCCGGGTCTTCCACCAACCGCATGCCCTTGCCACCGCCCCCAGCGGACGGCTTGATCAGCACCGGATAGCCGACCTCGGCGGCCGCGGCGACGACCTCGTCGTCCGTCAGCCCGGGCTTGGCCACCCCCGGCACCACCGGCACGTCGAAGGCGGCGACCGCGTTCTTGGCGGCGATCTTGTCCCCCATTACCTCGATGGCCCGTGCCGGCGGGCCGATGAACGCCACCCCGGAGTGCTCACAGGCCACCGCGAAATCGGCGTTCTCGGAAAGAAACCCGTATCCCGGATGGATCGCCTGAGAGCCGGTGCGTGCCGCAGCGTCCAGCACCTTCTCGATATCGAGGTAGCTTTCGCGTGCCGGGGCCGGTCCCAACCGGACCGCCGTGTCGGCCTCGAGGACATGGCGGGCGCCGGCGTCGGGATCGCTGTAAACGGCGACCGACCGGATGCCCAGCCGGCGCAGGGTCCGGATCACCCGCACAGCGATCTCGCCGCGGTTGGCCACTAATACGGTGTCAAACATCACTCACATCCGGAAGACGCCATAGGAGACCGGTTCCAGCGGAGCATTAGCACATGCCGAAAGTGCTAGCCCGACAACAGTTCTCGTATCAGCCGGGTCGATGATGCCGTCATCCCATAGGCGCGCCGTCGAGTAATAGGGATTGCCCTGGTCCTCGTACTGCGCGCGGATGGGCACCTTAAAGTTCTCCTCTTCCTCGGCCGACCAAGGTGTGCCGGCGGCGGCCAGCTGCTCTCCGCGCACCGTGGCCAGCACCGACGCAGCCTGCTCGCCGCCCATTACCGAGATCCGCGCATTCGGCCACATCCACAGAAAGCGGGGCGAGTACGCACGCCCGCACATCGAATAGTTGCCCGCGCCATAGGATCCGCCGATCACGACGGTGAGCTTGGGTACCCGGGCGCAGGCCACGGCGGTGACCATCTTGGCGCCATGCTTGGCGATGCCGCCGGCCTCGTAGTCGCGGCCGACCATGAAACCGGCGATATTCTGCAAAAACAGCAAAGGGATCTTGCGCTTGTCACACAGTTCGATGAAATGCGCTCCCTTGAGCGCGGATTCGCTGAACAACACACCGTTGTTGGCGACGATCCCGACCGGGTGGCCGTGGATGCGCGCGAACGCGGTCACCAGCGTCTTGCCGTATTTGGCCTTGAATTCCTTGAATTCGCTACCGTCGACCAGGCGCACAATGACCTCGTGCACGTCGTAGGGCACCCGCGGATCCGGCGGCACCACGTCGTAAAGCTCGGTCCGCGGGTGCTTGGGCTCGGCCGAACGACCAACCTCCCACTGCGCGGGCCCACGCGGGCCGAAGGTGGCCGCGATCGCGCGGACGATCCGCAGCGCGTCCTCGTCGTCGTCGGCAAGATGGTCGGTGACACCGGAGACCCGCGAGTGCAGGTCGCCGCCCCCGAGTTCCTCCGCCGAGACGACCTCGCCGGTGGCGGCCTTGACCAGTGGCGGACCGCCGAGGAAGATCGTGCCCTGCTCGCGGACGATGACGGCCTCGTCGCTCATCGCGGGAACGTAGGCGCCGCCCGCCGTGCACGAGCCGAGCACCGCGGCCACCTGCGGAATGCCCTTGGCGCTCATGGTCGCCTGGTTGTAGAAGATTCGCCCAAAGTGCTCGCGGTCCGGGAATACCTCGTCTTGGCGCGGCAGGAATGCGCCGCCGGAGTCAACCAGGTAGATGCAGGGCAGCAGATTCTGCAGGGCGATCTCCTGCGCCCGCAGGTGCTTTTTGACCGTCATCGGATAGTAGGTGCCGCCCTTCACGGTCGCGTCGTTGGCGACGATCACACATTCCCGCCCGGACACCCGGCCTATTCCGGTGATGATCCCGGCGCCCGGCGACTCGTCGCCGTACATGCCGTCCGCGGCCAGCGGCGAAAGCTCCAGAAACGGGCTGCCCGGATCGAGCAGACGATCCACCCGTTCCCGGGGCAACAGCTTGCCGCGGCTGACGTGGCGTTCCCGCGCGCGCTGGCTGCCACCCTGGGCCGCTACCGCAAGCTTCGCGTTCAAGTCCGCCACCAGCCGGCGGTGCTCGTCGGCGAATGACGGCGCGGGGGCGATAGTCACTGTCTGACCAAATCCTCGAGCACAAGCGGTGGTTGGGTCCTCGCGACGACTTCTTCGACCGAGACGCCTGGGGCGGTCTCGATCAGGTGCAAGCCGTCGTCGCGGACGTCGATGACCGCGAGCTCGGTGACGATGCGGTTGACGCAGCTCACGCCGGTCAACGGCAGCGTGCACCGATCGAGGATCTTGGGGCTGCCGTCCTTGGCGGTGTGCTCCATCATCACGATCACCTTGCGGGCGCCGTGCACGAGGTCCATTGCGCCGCCCATGCCCTTGACCATCTTGCCCGGGATCATCCAGTTGGCCAGGTCCCCGGTGGCCGAAACCTGCATAGCCCCAAGCACTGCCACGTCCAGGTGTCCGCCGCGGATGATGCCGAAGGAGGTCGATGAGCTGAAGAAGGCGGCACCCGGCACGATGGTGACGGTCTCCTTGCCGGCATTGATCAGATCGGCGTCGAGGTCCTCGCGCCGGGGGTAGGGACCGACGCCGAGGATCCCGTTCTCCGAGTGCAAGACAACATGAACGCCGTCGGGCAGGTGATTGGGGATCAGGGTGGGCATTCCGATGCCGAGGTTGACGTATTGGCCGTCGTCGAACTCGGCGGCCACCCGCGCGGCCATGTCGTCCCTGCTCCACGTCATCTGGCGCCACTCCTCCTCATCGCTACGTCCCCCGCAAGCGGGCGGTACCCCCACTGCATCGTCGTCGGCGCGGTCATATGGCGCCACTCCTCCTCATCGCACGGTCTCCCTCTCGATCCGCTTCACCGGATTGGGCACGTGCACGATCCGATGCACGAACACGCCCGGCGTGTGCACGGCGGCGGGATCGATCTCGCCGGGTTCGACGAGGTGTTCGACTTCGGCGATCGTAATCCGTCCTGCACCAGCACATTCCGGGTTGAAGTTGGCGGCGGCCTCCCGGTAAACCAGGTTGCCGTGCCGGTCACCCTTCCAGGCGTGCACCAGGGCGAAGTCGGTGCGAATCGCCCGTTCGAGGACGTAGGTGACACCGTCGAACTCGCGGGTCTCCTTCGCCGGCGATACCACCGCCACCTCACCCGACGCGTCGTAGCGCCATGGCAGCCCGCCGTCGGCGATCTGGGTGCCTACCCCGGCAGGCGTATAGAACGCAGGTATCCCCATCGCAGCGGCGCGCAACCGCTCCGCGAGCGTGCCTTGCGGGGTCAACTCCACCTCGAGTTCGCCGGACAGGAATTGGCGGGCGAACTCCTTGTTCTCGCCCACGTATGACGAGATAGTGCGGCGAATTCGCTTGTGCTGCAAAAGAAGCCCCAGCCCGATCCCGTCGATGCCGCAGTTGTTCGACACCGTTTCCAGGTCCGTGACCCCGCTGTCGGCGAGGGCGGCGATCAGCGCCTCGGGGATACCGCAGAGCCCGAAACCGCCGACCGCCAGGGAAGCCCCGTCGGGTATGTCCGCGACCGCCTCCGCGGCGGTAGCCACCACCTTGTCCATTGCCGCAGAGCCTCCTTGCCGCAGCCGGAATGCCACAAACTCGAGTTAATGGTGAATAACTCATGCTATGTTAGTGACGATTAACCGAAGTGTCCAGGACCGGTCGTGGAGGGAGGTTCGTCATGACTGCGTCCGCCCCGGACGGCCAGCCCGCTCGGCCCGACGCCCCGAATCGTCGCAGCCGGTTGAAGTCCGACCGGCGTACACAACTCCTGTCGGCCGCCGAGCGTCTGTTTGCCGAGCGCGGATTCCTCGCGGTGCGGCTCGAGGACATCGGCGCCGCCGCCGGCGTCAGCGGTCCGGCCATCTACCGGCACTTCCCCAACAAGGAATCGCTGCTGGTGGAGTTGCTGGTCGGGATCAGCGCCCGGCTACTGGCCGGTGCTCGCGAGGTGACGGCCCGGGGCCCGGACGCCGCCACCGCGCTGGACGGCCTCATCGATTTCCACCTCGACTTTGCGCTGGGCGAACCGGACCTCATCCGTATCCAGGACCGCGACCTTGCGCACCTGCCCGCGGTGGCCGAGCGGCAGGTACGCAAGGCGCAGCGGCAGTACGTGGAGGTCTGGGTGGGCGTGCTGCGCGAGCTCGACCCCCACCTGGCCGAGGCCGACGCCCGATTGATGGCGCACGCGGTGTTCGGCCTGCTGAACTCGACACCCCACAGCATGAAGTCTGCCGCGACGGTGCGGTCCCGCGCCATCATGCGGGCGATGACCGTCGCGGCGCTAGCGGCCGACGATCGGTGCCAGTAACAGCGCCTCGATGCCCTCGGCCATCAGTCGGGTTCGCGACGCAGCGGCCAAATCCGGTACAACACCTTCAAATTCGTCACGATAACCACCCGCAGCCACCGCCAGCGTGACACGCCCACCGCTGATGCGGTCCAGCGTGGCGACTTGCTTGGCCAGCAGCACCGGGTCACGCATCGGCAAGACGAGGATCCCGGTGGCGAGCCGCACCACGGAGGTTTTAGCAGCGATCGCCGCGAGCATCATCAGCGGCTCGAAGTAGTCCGGGGGCGACGACCACGCCTCGCGCCAAACCGCTGCGTACTCAGATGGTCGTTACCCGCGACCTCGTGATAGCCAAGTTCCTCGGCCTCCACCGCGATCCGGATCACCTCGTCGGCGGTTGCGAAAGGAATTGGATATGCCATGCCCGCAAGACATGTCGGCACGTCGAAACCGAATTTCACCCATGCCCACCCTTTTCTTCAGCAATTGTTGAAGAACATGCTACGCCCGGCGCACCCATACGTCAACGCTTGTTGAAGAAGGGCGCCACCCTAGGCGTCAACCCGGCGCATCCCTGGCAGGCGGAGCGCCGCAGCGGCACCGCTGCGCAAAGCCCGGGTACCCTGCATCCCATGAGGTGGACATGAGCGATCCACGTCGACCCGAGAGTTACAGCCCACCGTTTCCGGGGTCGAGACCGATCGACCCGGCCTACGCCGACCAAGCGCCCTACGCGTCGACGTACGGCGGTTACGTTCCTCAATGGGGACCTCACTCGAGGCCGGAATGGGCGCCGAACCCGCACGAGACGAACCCAACGAAGAAGTTGCCACCCCAGTACTGGTCCCAGGACCAGCCACCACCCGGCGGAGCACCCCCGGCAGGGCTGGCTCCCCCGCCGCCACCAGGCCCCAAATCACCGCGCTGGCTGTGGGTGGTCGCGGCCGCGGCGGTGCTGCTCGCGGTCGCGTTGGTGATCGCGCTGGTGATCGCAAACGGCTCGGTCAAGGAGCAGACCGCCGTTCCGCCGTTGCCCGCGATGCCGGGGCCGAGTTCGACCACGCCGACCCCGACGACGGCAACGACGTCACCCTCACCCTCGGCCGCGCCGGCGCCGCCGACCACCAGCGGCTCCGCGGCGCCCAGCGAGACGACGAGCCCGGCGGGGATGCAAACCGTCGTCTACAACGTCACCGGCGAGGGGCGGGCGATCAGCGTCACGTACGTGGATACCGGCGACGTCATTCAGACCGAGTTCAATGTGGAGCTGCCGTGGAGTAAAGAGGTCAGCCTGTCAAGGTCGGCCCTTCGTCCGGCAAGCGTCACGATCGTCAACATCGGCCACAACGTCACCTGCTCGGTCACCGTGGCTGGAGTTCAGGCACGCCAGCGCACCGGGGTTGGCATCACGATCTGCGACGCCGCGCGTTAGGTGGGTTCGGCCGCGGTGCCGCCATGCCGCGGCACCCGCACCCGCAGCATGGCCAGCAGTCCCGCAATCAGCACCAGACAGATCCCTCCCAAGCCAGCGCGCACGGCGCCGAACACGTCGACGAAGACGGAAAACAACCACGGCGCCACAAACGCCACCGCCCGACCCGTCATCGTGTACAGGCCGAACGCGACCCCTTCCTTCCCAGGCGACGCCATGCGCAACAACAGCGCGCGCGCCGACGACTGCGATGGCCCAATGAACAGGCACAACAACAGACCACACACCCAGAAGGCCCGCGAGCCGTGCAGCGTGATCAACGCGAGCGCAATAGTGATGATCGCCACGAGCGACCCGACGATCACCGGTTTGGATCCGATCCGGTGGTCGACGAACCCGCCCACCAGCGCCCCCAGCGCGGCCACGACGCTGGCGACCACACCGAAGATCAGGACGTCGGCCTGCGCGAGGCCGTACACGTTGACGCCGAGCACCGCGCCGAACGCGAACATCGCCGCCAGCCCGTCCCGGAAGATCGCGCTCGCGCCCAAGAAGTAGACCAGGTTGCGGTCACGGCGCCACTCTCCGGTGACGTCCGTCCACAACGCGCGATAGCCACCGAGCAGGCCCGCCGTCGGACGGGACACGTCACCACTCTCGGGCAGCCGGTGTGCGATCGACAGTAGAGGCAGGGCGAACAAGGCCAGCCACCCTGCGGCCACCAACATCGCCACCCGCACGTTGACTCCGTCATGGACAGTCAGCTGCAGCAACCCGCGCTCCGGGCCGGTTCCGGACATGAAACCGACATAGATCAACAACAGCAGCAGGACGCTGCCGACATAGCCCGATGCCCAGCCGAAGCCCGAGATCCGGCCCGCCGACCTGGGCGTGGAGAGCTGGCGCAGCATCGCGTTGTACGGGACGCTGGCCAGATCACCGCTTGCCGCCGTGGCCGCCAACAACGCCAGGCCGGGCAACAGATAGCTCGGGTCGTCGCGAATCAGGCTCATCATGCTGGTCAGCGCCACCGCAAGGCCGGTCAACACGCCTAGGGCTATCCGCCGGCGGTGCGGGGACTCCACCCACACGCCGACGACGGGCGCCAGCACCGCGATGGTCAGCCCGGCGATCGCCCCCGCGCGACCCAACCAACTCGCCGGTGAGGTAGCGCCGGGCAGGGCCGACCCCACGCTGCTGGTCAGATAGACGGAGAACACGAAGGTCGTCACGATCGCGCCCAGACCGGTGGATCCGCAATCCCACATGGCCCACGCCGCTACCCGCAGCGGCGTCGGCGTGGGTCCTGCTCGCCCGTTCGCGACCCCGCGCCCAGCCGGTAAATTTGCAGGCCCGTACTCGCCCTTCTGCGGATCTACCGGCTGAGCGAATTGGCGATCGTGGTCAGCTGAACCCAATCCCGGGTCACTCATGCCCGGCACTCTAACGGGATTGCGCCCGGCTGCGCCGCGCGTGCGATCGCTCGGGGCGGATGCTCAGCGACCCGCCGCGCCCTGTCTACGATTGGCGCATGCCGATACCCGCTCCCAGCCCCGACGCGCGTGCCGTTGTCACTGGAGCCTCGCAAAACATCGGCGAGGCCCTGGCCACCGAACTTGCCGCGCGCGGGCACAGCCTGATCGTCACCGCGCGACGCGAGGACGTGCTGACCGAGCTGGCCGGCCGCCTGGCCGACAAGTACCGCGTCGCCGTCGAGGTGCGGCCCGCCGATCTCGCCGACCCATCCGAACGCGCGAAGCTGTGCGACGAACTGGCCGCGCGGCCCATCTCGATCCTGTGCGCCAACGCCGGCACGGCGACTTTCGGCCCGGTCGCGTCGCTCGACCCGGCGGGCGAAAAAGCCCAGGTGCAGCTGAATGCCGTAGCGGTGCACGATCTTGCGCTCGCGGTGCTGCCGGGCATGATCGAACGCAAGGCCGGCGGCATATTGATTTCTGGTTCGGCGGCCGGCAATTCGCCGATTCCCTACAACGCCACCTACGCCGCGACCAAGGCCTTCGCGAACACCTTCAGCGAATCGCTGCGCGGTGAACTGCGCCGCTCCGGTGTGCACGTCACGCTGCTGGCCCCGGGTCCGGTACGCACGGAACTGCCCGACGCCGACGAGGCGTCGCTCGTCGAAAGGCTAGTGCCGGACTTCTTGTGGATATCCACGGAGCACACCGCCCGGGTATCGCTAGATGCCTTGGAGCGCAACAAGATGCGCGTGGTGCCCGGCCTGACATCGAAGGCCATGTCGGTGGCTAGCCAGTACGCGCCGCGCGCCATCGTCGCGCCGATCGTCGGCAGCTTCTACAAGAAGCTCGGCGGGTAGCCGTCACTTCCGGCGGCGGCGGCCGGTGCCGAAGATGCTGCGGGTGATTTCGCGCGCGGTCGTGTTGAGGACGCTCTTGACCGTCGGATCGTGCAAGATCTGCTCCCACATACCGGGGCCTCGCGGCTCGGCCGGTACGGGCATCGGCGGGAGCTCCAGATCGTCCGGCCACGGCAGGGGGTCGTATTTCCCACGGGGCGGCGGGGCCTGCGGTGGTGGTTCCGGTGGCGGATTGAGCTTGGCGCTGAGCATCTCGTGGGCCGACTCCCGATCGATCGTCTGGCCGTATGCGGCCTGCAGCGGGCTGGCCTTGGCCGCGGCGCCGACCGCGTCGACGCCGATAGCGCCCATCAGCGACCGGGGTACTCGCATGCGGGTCCACGCGACCGGCGTCGGGGCGCCCTTCTCCGAGAGGACGGTGACGATGGCCTCACCGATACCCAGCGACGTCAGCGCCGACTCCAGGTCGTAGACATCGGTTTTGGGATAGGTGCGGACGGTCTTGGACAACGCCTTTTGATCGTCGGGGGTGAACGCCCGCAATGCGTGCTGGATTCTGGCACCCAGCTGGGACAGCACTTCGTTGGGTAGATCCGTGGGCAACTGCGTGCAGAAGAACACCCCGACACCCTTGGAGCGAATCAGCTTGACCGTCTGCTCGACCTGTTCGAGGAATGCCTTGGAGGCATCGGCGAACAACAGGTGCGCCTCGTCGAAGAAGAACACCAGCTTGGGTTTGTCCAGGTCACCCACCTCGGGCAGGAACGTGAACAGATCGGCCAGCACCCACATCAAGAACGTGGAAAACAGCACCGGGCGCAGCGACTGGCCGCTGAACTCGAGCAGCGAGATGATGCCACGCCCCTGACTGTCGACCCGCAGCAGGTCCTCGGGCCGAAGCTCCGGCTCGCCGAAGAAGGTGTCAGCCCCCTCGGCCTCCAGATTGACCAATGCCCTCAGGATGACACCGGCAGTCGTGGGGGACACCGCCCCAAGGGATTTCAGCTCGGCCTTGCCCTCATCACTGGTCAGGTGGCTGATGACAGCTCGCAGGTCCTTCAGGTCCAGCAGCGGTAGCCCGCGCTGGTCGGCCCAATGGAAGATCAGCCCGAGCGTAGATTCCTGGGTAGCGTTGAGCCCCAAGACCTTTGCCAGCAGAATGGGGCCGAAGCTGGAAATGGTCGCCCGCACCGGCACGCCGGCCCCACTGGTGCCCAGCGACAAGAACTCGACCGGGAATGCCGTCGGCGTCCAATTGTCCCCGGTATCCTTCGCGCGCTCCGCGGTCTTGTCGTTGGGCTCCCCCGCCCGGGCCAGGCCGGACAAGTCGCCCTTGACGTCGGCCATGAGCACCGCGACACCTGCCACGCTGAGCTGCTCGGCGATCAGCTGCAGCGTCTTGGTCTTGCCGGTGCCGGTGGCCCCGGCCACCAGGCCGTGCCGGTTGATGGTGGCCAGCGGAATGCGG
Organism: Mycobacterium lacus; assembly: GCF_010731535.1. NCBI lineage: Bacteria > Bacillati > Actinomycetota > Actinomycetes > Mycobacteriales > Mycobacteriaceae > Mycobacterium > Mycobacterium lacus. The sequence continues at coordinate 1,132,317 of NZ_AP022581.1, read as the reverse complement.
ATCTGCGCGGCGGGATCGGCCGCGTCGTCGACGACGACGGAGCCCAGTTCCAGGGCCTTGCCGTCGACCGCGTAGCCGGCCGAGATCCGCGTCGCCGATTCCGTGCTCATCGTGCCGCGCCTTCCCAATAGTTACCCCATGCAGTACGGCAGAACTTCACACTACTTGCCAGGGGAGAAGGGGCAGGGCCGACGTGGGCTTTAGTCTGGGCGCTGTGCGCGACGCATTGGTGTGGATCGACTGCGAGATGACCGGCCTGGATCTGGCATCGGACAAGCTGATCGAAATCGCCGCCCTGGTCACCGACGCCGATCTGAACATTCTCGGCGACGGAATCGACGTGGTGATCCACGCCGAGGACGCCGCGCTGTCGTCGATGATCGACGTGGTCGCCGAAATGCATTCGCGCTCGGGACTGATCGGCGAGGTGAAGGCGTCCACCGTCGACCTGGCAACGGCCGAGACGATGGTGCTCGACTACATCGGCGAACACGTCAAGCAGCCCAAGACGGCGCCGCTGGCGGGCAACTCCATCGCCACCGACCGTGCGTTCATCGCGCGCGACATGCCCGCCTTGGACTCATTCCTGCACTACCGGATGATCGACGTCAGCTCGATCAAGGAACTCTGCCGCCGCTGGTACCCGCGCATCTACTTCGGCCAACCGACCAAGGGACTCACCCACCGGGCGCTGGCTGACATCCACGAATCCATTCGCGAACTTCAGTTCTACCGACGCACCGCCTTCGTGCCCCTGCCGGGGCCCTCTACCAGCGAAATCGCGGCAGTGGTCGCCGAACTTGACGGCGACGGGGGCGCGCCGGAAACAATCGATTCGGCCGACGAGCACCCGAGCGGTTAATATCGACGTCGCCGCTCGTTGGTTCCCGCGGGGGCCGGCTTGGCGGCGATGGTGAGTGTAGTTCAGTTGGTAGAGCACCAGGTTGTGATCCTGGGTGTCGCGGGTTCGAGTCCCGTCACTCACCCCGAAGGTGACGATCTTCGTCGAGATTGTGGCCATGGTCGTTGTTGGTGCCGGAAGCACGACGCTCACGGCAATTTCGGCGCCGCCGCGTCAGCGGTCCCCGCTGCTCACGCGTTGGCGTTACCGGCGCGCCACTGGTCCCAGGGGATGTTCCAGTCCCCGAGGCCGTCGATGCCGGACAGTGTGCCCCCCACGGTGTTGACCACCTCGACGACGTCGCCGCTCTTGATGTGGTCGTAGAACCACTCCGCGTTGCTGGGGCTCACATTCAGACACCCGTGGCTGGTGTTGGTGTGGCCCTGAGCACCCACCGACCACGGCGCGGAGTGCACGAACACACCGCTGTAGGAAATCTGTGTGGCCCAGTCGACGTCGGTGCGATATCCGTTGGGCGAGTTGACGGGTACGCCATAGGTCGACGAGTCCATGATGATGTGCTTGAACCGCGCGCCGACGATGTAGACGCCGTTGGCCGTCGGGGTGCTGTCCTTGCCCATCGACGTCGGCATCGTCTTGACCACTTCGCCGTTGATCCGCACGGTCAGCATCTTGGTGTTGTCGTCGGCGGTCGCGATGACCTCATCGCCGATGGTGAAGTGCGTCTTGACGTTGTCCTCGCCGAACATTCCTTCGCCCAAGTCGACACCGTAGGTGTTGACCGCCACGTCAACCGCCGTACCCGGCTTCCAGAAATGCTCTGGGCGCCAACGCACTTCGCGGTTGTTCAGCCAGTAGAAGGCGCCCTCGACAGGCGGGTTGGTAGTGATGGTGATGGCCTTCTCGGCCGCGACACGGTTCGCGATGTTCTCGTCGAACCGGATCGCCACCGGCTCGCCGATGCCCACGACCTCGCCGTCACCGGGATTGACGTACGGCATCGTCAGGTGCGCGGGCGAGCTGGTCTGGAAGGTCATCTGCCGGCTGGCCGCACCACCGAGCCCGAGCGCCTTCACGTTGAGCGTGTAGCGCCGGTTGTAGCCGAGCGGTTCGGTGGTCGCCCAGTGCAGGCCGTCCGGGCTGAGTTGACCGCTGATCGCCCTGCCGTTGTCGTTGACCATGGTGACCGCACCGAGCACACCGTCGGCGACGGTCACCGACACCGGTGCGTCCACGGTGACGCCGACGGCACCGTCAGTCACCGAAGTGGTCAGCTTGGGGACCAGCAGATCGGCGAATGGCGTGCCCTTGTCGACGATGACCTTCACCGGTGCCGGCGCGCCACCGCCGCCGCACGCCACGGCGAACACAGCAACCGGGATCATGATCGTAGCCAGCCACGATCGACGTCTGCGCAAAGGCGTCATCAAGTGACCTTCCACGTAGATCTTGCCCATTTTGGTCACCGCTGACCCTGGATTGTTCCTAGCATTGTAGTGCGTCGCCGCCCCACATCGGGCATTTGTGAGGGTGTGGACGCGGTTTCAGCGCCACTCGCCCCGGACCGGACTGGCGGGCCGGAGATACCATGAGGTGGGATTTCGCTCTGCGACGAAACGCCTGTTATTGTCGCAAACGCGGTCTCCGGCCGACCAAGGCGCCGTTAGCTCAGTTGGTAGAGCAGCTGACTCTTAATCAGCGGGTCCGGGGTTCGAAACCCTGACGGCGCACCAAGCCCGAAACCACTTGCGCTGGAAGGTGGCTCGGCCGGACGAGACTCAGCGATTTCTGATTCGGTGGATCACCACCACGACGACGACGGACCCGACCCCCACCAGCGACACCGTCACCACGGGTTTCCTGACGAAGGCGATCACCCGGGCCTTGACGTCGTCGGCGAGGCGGCGGGGATTGGCCCGCTCAGCAAGGGAATCGACGGTCGCCGCCAACCGGTCACGGGCGAGGTCGATCTCCTGCTTGATGGTGTCGGGGTCGCGGTCCACCACGTGTCTGTCCTCCAAGTCGCCCACAATCTCCGCTGCTGCGCTTGCCCGCACTACCCTAGATCAGTGACCAAGACCACGCGGCTGGCGCCCGGCGACAAAGCGCCTGCTTTCAGCCTGCCCGACGCCGACGGCAACAAGGTGTCCCTGGCCGACTACAAGGGACGGCGGGTCATTGTGTACTTCTACCCGGCCGCCTCGACACCGGGATGCACGAAAGAGGCTTGCGATTTTCGCGACAACCTGCGTGATCTCAGCGCCGCCGGCCTCGACGTCGTCGGCGTCTCTCCTGACCCGCCCGCGAAACTGGCCAAATTCCGCGACGCCGAGGGACTGACGTTTCCGCTGTTGTCCGATCCCCACCGCACCGTGTTGACGGCCTGGGGCGCCTACGGCGAGAAGCAGATGTACGGCAAGACCGTTCGGGGGGTGATCCGATCCACCTTCGTCGTCGACGAAAAGGGCAAGATCGCCGTCGCGCAGTACAACGTCAAGGCCACCGGCCACGTCGCCAAACTTCGACGCGACCTGTCGGTGTGATCAGCCTGGTAAACAGCCCAGGTTTGCCAGCAGCAGCGCCTCAGCAACCGCGGCGCGTTCCAGCACCCCCAGATGCAGGCTCTCGTTGACGCTGTGCGCCTGGGTTCCGGGATCCTCCACCCCGGTGACGAGGATCTTGGCCTGCGGGAACGCTGCGGCGAACTCGGCGATGAACGGGATCGAGCCACCCATCCCCATGTCGATCGGGTCCGTACCCCACGCCTGCCGGAACGCCGCGCGCGCGGCGTCGTATACCGGTCCGGTGGCCTCGATCGAGTACGGCTGCCCGATCTCGCCGCGGGTGACCGTGACTTGTGCGCCCCACGGGGCATGTCGCCGCAGATGCGCCTGAAGCGCATCCAGGTGCGCGACCGCGTCGCCACCGGGAGCGACCCGGATGCTCACCTTCGCCCGGGCCCGCGGGATCAGCGTGTTCGATGCCGCCGCAACGGATGTGGTGTCGATGCCGATCACGGTGATCGCCGGCTTGGCCCACAGCCGCTGCGGCACCGAACCCGAACCGATCTCGGACACCCCGTCCAGTAGACCCGACTCGGCGCGCACCCGCTCGGCGGGGTAATCGAGCGTCGCGGCGGTGCCTACGTGCAAGCCGGCCACGGCGACGTTGCCGTCGTCGTCGTGCAGGCTGGCCAGCAGCCGCACCAGCACGCTCAGCGCGTCGGGAACCACACCGCCCCATATCCCGGAATGCAGCCCGTGGTCGAGCGTGGCGACCTCGACCACGCAGTCGGCCATTCCGCGCAGCGACACCGTCAGCGCCGGGATGTCGGCACTCCAGTTGTCCGAGTCGGCGATGACGATCACGTCGGCGGCCAGCGCGTCGCGGTGGGCGGCGAGCAACCGGCCAAGCGATGGAGAGCCGGATTCTTCCTCGCCCTCGACGAAGACCGTCACGCCCACCGGCGGTCGACCGCCGTGTGCCCGGAAGGCCGCCAAATGCGTTGCGATGCCGGCTTTGTCATCGGCGCTGCCCCGGCCGTACAGCCGCCCGTCGCGCTCGGTCGGCTCGAAGGGCGGCGACGCCCACTGACCGGGGTCGCCTTCGGGCTGGACGTCGTGGTGGGCATACAGCAGCACGGTGGGCGCGCCCGGTGGCGCCGGATGCTGCGCGATGACCGCCGGGGCACCGCCCTCGCTGACGATACGCACATCGCCAAAACCCGCCTGCGACAACAGATCCGCCACCGCCCGCGCACAGCGATGCACCTCGTCGCGGCGGCTCGGGTCGGCCCACACCGATTCGATTCGCACCAAGTCCTCGAGATCGCGCCGCACCGACGGCAGCACCTCTCGGACGCGCTCCTCTACCGCGCGAGCAGACGCAGAGTCGCATGAATACTGGCCTGCGCGTGCGATTTTGTGTCTGCTCGCGCTCAAGGGGACTCCGACTCCAAAATGGCCACCGCGGCCGCGGTATCCCCTTCGTGGGTCAGCGACACGTGGATCGTCACGTCGGCCAGATGCTTGGCGATGGCGCCGGTCAACCGCACCCGGGGTCGCCCCCACATGTCGGTGACCACCTCGATATCGCGGTGGATATCCTCCGGCAACACGGGCCGCTGGGCGAACCGCGACCCCGACCAGGCCTTGATCACCGCCTCCTTAGCGGCCCACCGGGCCGCCAGGTGACGGGCCGCCGACGAACTCTTGTCCGAGGCGTCGCGGCGCTCACCCGGGGTGAAGGTTGCGGAGAACACCGTTCCCGGCTGGTCGACCTGCTCGGCGAACTCAGGAATGGAGACGAGATCGATCCCCACTCCAACGATTCCCATGGGTCGCCAGGCTAACGGATAGGCCAAGCCCGGCGACGATGCGGTCCGCGCAGCGGACCGAGGAGGAGCCGGGCAATCCGGCCAAGTCAGCCGATATAGGCCTGGCCGTCGCCCAGCCGGGCGGCCGGATTCAGCAGCATCGCCGCTTCTTGCGGCCGCTCCGGCGCGTCGTGACCGAAGCGCCGGTCGGCGGGCCGCTCGTACATCGGCGCTCCGCCGGCGATAGCCGAAGCCAGCCGACGCTGACCGGCCACCAGGCGTGCGTCGGCGCGCCGCTGGTACTCCGCACGCTGTTCGGGCTTCAGCGACGCGACGAACGCCTGCGGATGAACCAGCGCCACCAGCCCGGACACGTGGCCGAACCCGAGGCTGGTCAGCAGCCCGGCTTTGAGCGGGAACTTCTCGCCGAGCCGCAACGTCTCACGCACCCACACGAAGTGTGCGGAGCCGGCCAATTCGTCGTCGACGCAATCCAGGCTGCGGTTGGGCGGGATCACCCCGTCGCGCAGCATCTGGCACAGCCCCATCGTCTGGAAGACCGCGGCGCCGCCCTTGGCGTGGCCGGTGAGGCTCTTCTGGGACACCACGAACAGCGGGGCGCCCGGCGAGCGGCCCAGCGAGTCGGCGAGCCGCTCGTGCAGCTCGGTCTCGTTGGGATCGTTGGCCAGCGTCGAGGTGTCGTGCTTGGAGACCACCGCGATGTCGTCCGCGGATACCCCCAGCTTGGCCAGCGCGCGCGCCAACGGAGAGTCCTTGCCGCCGCGGCCGGCCCCCAGCGCGCCCAGGCCCGGGGCGGGGATCGACGTGTGCACACCGTCGCCGAACGACTGCGCAAAGGCCACCACGGCCAACACCGGTAAACCCATCTTGAGCGCCAGGTCTCCGCGGGCCAGCAGGATCGTGCCGCCACCTTGGGCTTCGACGAAGCCCAGCCGGCGCCGGTCGTTGGGCCGGGAGAACTTCGAGTCGCTGATGCCCCTGCCCCGCATCATCTCGGTGTCGGCGGTCGCGGCCATGTCACCGAAGCCGATGATGGCCTCCAGCGTCAGGTCATCCAGACCGCCGGCCACCACCAGCTCGGCCTTGCCCAGCCGGATCTTGTCGACGCCCTCCTCCACCGACACCGCCGCGGTGGCGCACGCGGCAACCGGGTGGATCATCGCGCCGTAACTGCCGACATAGGACTGAACCACATGCGCGGCAACGACATTCGGCAGCACTTCCTGCAGGATGTCGTTCGGCTTGTTCCGGCCCAGCAGGTTGCCGTGGTACATGGTCTGCATCGAGGTCATGCCGCCCATGCCGGTGCCCTGGGTGCTGGCCACCAAGCTCGGGTGCACGTAGCGCATCACCTCGGCCGGGCTGAACCCGGCGGATAGGAACGCATCGACGGTGGTGATGATGTTCCACAGCGCCACCCGGTCGATCGAGGTGGCCATGTCCTGGCTGATTCCCCACACCGTCGGGTCGAATCCGGTTGGGATCTGCGCCCCGACGGTCCGCGACAGCTTGGTCTTGCGCGGCACCCGGATCTCGGTGCCGGCCTTGCGGATAACCTGCCAGTCGGTGGAGTCGGGCACCGGCCGGACGACCGTGTGTTCCGGGTCGAACTGCACGAACGCGCGGGCGTCGGCCTCCGACGACACGACGAACGCAAAGTCCTTGTCCAGGAATACCGATACCAGCAACGGGGACGCGTGGTCCGGGTCGATCGCGCCGTCATCAACAAACTCGCGAATGCCAACGCGCTCAATTACGGCGTCGTGGTAACGCTCAACCAGCTCCGCTTCGTCGACCAGGTCGCCGGATTCGGTGTCATACCAACCCGGTTGGGGGTCGTCTTCCCAACGGATCAACCCGGTGGTCCAGGCGAGCTCCAATACGCCGGCCGCCGACAGTTCGTTTTCGACCTCCATTTCGAACCGGGTCCGTGACGAACCGTACGGGCCGATCTCGGCCCCGCCGACGATCACCACCAGGTCGGTCGGGTCGACGTCGAGGTCGTCCCACTCCGGTGGCGGTGCCGGGGTAAAGCCACGCGGCGGCGACGGCAGCGCGCGAATGGTGCCCTCGGTCTCGGCCTCCGCCTGCGCCTCTTGTGGAGCGGCCTTCGCGGCATGCTCCTCGCGCGCCGTGGCGGCCAGGTCGGCCATGTCCAGGTTTGCCTCGGCCAGCCCGCCGGTCAGGTCGGCCGTGATGGGGGCGCTGGCCGCGGCCACCTTGGACTCCACATCGCACAGGCCGAGCAGCATCGCCGCCATCTCGTCGGTTGAGTACGTGGTGACGCCCGCATCCTCGACGGCACTGACGATGGCGTCGTTGTGGCCCATCAGCCCGGTGCCCCGGGTCCAGCCGATCAAGGCGTGGGCAAGGCTGACGCGCGCCGCCCACGAAGACTCGGCGTGCCAGCGGCTCACCACCGCGTCCAGCGCCGACTTGGCTTCGCCGTAGGCGCCGTCGCCGCCGAACATTCCGCGGTTGGGCGAACCGGGCAGCACCACGTGCAGCCGCGACGCGATGTCACGCTCGGCGCCAATTCTGGACAGCCCGCCGATCAGCCGCTGCACGGCCCACAGCAGCACCTTCATCTCCATCTCGGCGCGCGAACCGGCCTCCGACAGATCGCCGGCGACACGCGGTGCCGCGAACGGGAAGAGCAGCGTCGGGGTCTGCGCGTCCTTGATGTGAATCGACTGCGGCCCAAGGCTTTCAGTCTGCTCATTGCCGATCCATTCGATCAGCGCGTCGATGTCGGAGTAGGACGCCATGTTCGCCGCGACCACCCACAGCGTCGCGCCATAGCGGGCGTGGTCACGGTACAAGGTGCGGTAGAAGGCCAACCGTTCGTCGTCGAGCTTCGAGGTGGTCGCGATGACGGTGGCGCCACCGTCGAGCAGGCGCGCGGCCACCGACGCGGCGATCGAGCCTTTCGAAGCGCCTGTCACCACGGCGACTTCGCTGCTGTAGGGGCCGGGGTCGGGGGTTTCGGCCCCGGCGGCGATCCGGCCGTACAGCGACGCGTGGATCTGACGGCCCGCCGCCAGCGACTTGCCCTGCCACCACGTGGCCTGGGTCGCGACGACGTGACCGGCGCCCTCGAAACGCTCCGACAGACGCAACCAGTTGGCGTCGATCTCGCCCTCGTCGGTCAGCCACAGCCTGACCAGATCCTCGCGGGCGCTGGCCCACCGGTCGTCGAAGACGACGGCCTTCTTGGCGTCGAACACCGGCGCCACCAAACGTGGCCAGTCCGCACCCAATTCGGCGGTAACCAGGTCGATGAGCTCGGCGTCGGTGGCGGCCGGCGGTGCAGTGACCGGATCGTCCAGCCCCAGCTGGCCCAGCACCAGGCGAGCCGCCGAGGCCAGCACGCCGTCGCGGCCGGTGATCTGATCGGTGAATTCGCTCAGTGCGGCCGCGTCGACGGTCGCGCCGCTGCCACCGCCCGCGGACGGGAGGGTCACCGAAACGCCCCGGCGTGCGGCGACCGACGCCACCGCGGCATCGATGACCTTGTCGACCGAAGCGGCATCGGCCACCGCGCCCTCGTGCAGGTGCCCCAGGGCGCCGCCACGAACGCTGGTGCCCTCGCGCGTTCCCAGCGCGACCTCGACCGTGACGTGCTTGGCCCAACCGTCGCCGAGCTCCCAGGTCTTCTTGACCCGCTCCGCAATGGCGGCCGGCCGCTTGCCCGACGGCCCGAGAACCGTCCGCAGCTGATCGTTGATCGCGTCGGAAAGCACTGGGCCGTAAGGCTTATAGGTGCGGGCAAGCTTAGTAACCTGCGAGCGCAGCCCGGCCAGGTCGGCCTCGGCGGCGCCATCGATAGCACCCAGGTTCAGCTCGGAACCCAGGTCTACCAACAGCTGGTTGCGTCGCGACGACGCACCGTCGGTGATGGATTCGATCGAGTCCGGCTCCTCGATCTGGTCGATGCGCATCTTGGCCGAAAGCGCGATCAGCGCCAGGGTGGCATCGGCCGCGTCGAATGCAATGTCGTCGGGGCGGGGGCCCGCCGAAGGCGCCACCGGCGCGGGCGCTACCGCAGCGGCTTGCGACGCCGCCTGCACAACAGGCTCCTCGTCCTCCGGCTCCGGCTCGGGATCGGTGTCGGTCGCGAACAGCACCGCGGCGTCGCGCTCGGCGTTGAGCACTTCCACTGTGCTGTGGGCATATTCGGGCAGCTTCAGGGTGTTGGTCGCCAGGCCCGCGACCGTCGGCGACGACTTCACGCCGATCTCGACGAACCGCTCAACCCCCAGGCCGCCGGCCGCCTCCTCGATGAACAGCAGGTCCTGCGTCTCGATCCAGCGCACCGGGCTGGCGAACTGCCACGCCAATAGCTCGATCAACACCACGCGTGCCATCTCGTTGCGGCGCTCGGCAAGCCAGGTGTCGTAGTCGGCGAGGATCTGGTCGAGCGGCTCGGCGGGCACCAGGTCGCGGATTTCCTGGATGAAGTCGCGATCCAGCGTGAATGGGCGCGGCACCAGGTTGGGGATGTAGCGCCCGATGATCACGTCGGGATCTTTGTCGCGCGGCATGACTCGGTCCAGCGAGCGGCGAAACTCCGCCACCCCGACCCGCAGCACCCGCGAGTGGAACGGAACGTCGATGCCGGGCACCAGGATGAACGAGCGCCGGCCACCGGTGATCTCGCGCCGCCGCTCCACCTCGGCCTCCAGCGCCTCCAGACCCCGAACCGTGCCGGCGATCGCGTATTGCGAGCCGCGCAGGTTGAAGTTCACGATCTCCAAAAACTCGCCGGTGCTTTCGGCGATCCCGGCCACGAACGCAGGCACTTCGTCGTCCGGAAGGTCGATCTGGGAGGGCCGGATCGCCGCCAACCGGTAGTTGGAGCGACCCAGCTCGTCGCGGGGCACGATGTCGTGCATCTTCGACCCGCGGTGAAACACCGTCTCCAGCAAGGCTTCCAGCTCGTACACGCCCGTGACACAAGCCAGCGCGGTGTACTCGCCGACCGAATGGCCGCAGGCGATGGCGCCCTCGACGAACGCACCCTGCTCGCGCATCTCGGCGACCTGGGCCGCCGCCACCGTCGCCATCGCGACCTGAGTGAACTGCGTCAGGTACAGCACCCCGTCGGGGTGGTGGTAGTGCACGCCGCTGGCGATGATGCTGGTCGGGTTGTCGCGCACCACGTGCAGCACCGAGAACCCCAGCGTGTCACGGGTGAACTTGTCCGCCTTGTCCCACACCCTGCGGGCCGCCTTGGAGCGGGCACGCACGTCCATACCCATGCCCTTGTGCTGGATACCCTGGCCGGGGAACGCGTAGACCGTCTTGGGCGCGGCCAGGCGGGCCGACGCCGACATCACCAGATCCGATCCGATGCGTGCGGTTACCTCCAAAACCTCTGCGCCCCGGTCGATCCCGACACGCTCGACGCGGAAGTCCACCTCGTCACCGGGACGCACCATGCCCAGGAACCGCGCAGTCCAGCCCACCAGCCGGGCCGGCGGGCGGGCCTGCCCGTCGGTGGCGGTGACCGCGTGCTGCGCCGCGGCCGACAGCCACATGCCGTGCACGATGGGCCCACCTCCACTATCAGGCCCCGCCAGCCCCGCCAGTAGGGCGGCGGCCCGATCGGTGTGAATGGGGTTGTGGTCGCCGGACACCACCGCGAACGGGCGCATGTCGACCGGCGCCGTGAGAGTGACGTCACGGCGGCGGCGACGCGGGGTGTCGGTGGCGTTCTCGGATATCGCACCACCCGCCCGGACCGGGTCGGTGAGTTCGGCGGCGCCGGTGCGCCCAAGGATGACGAACCGTTCCTCGAGGGTCGCGATCACCGCGGCGTCGGGCCCGGTGATCGTCACCGCGACCGAGACGACGCGGCCCATGTCGGTATCAATGGCGTTGGAAGCCGTTGCGGTGACGTCCAATTGGGCCGGAACGGTAGGTAGCTGACCGACCACCCGGGCGGCGTGATCCAGGTGCACCAGGCTGAGCAGGCCCTCCACCACGGGCTCACCGCGATCGGTCACCGTCGAGCCGATCACCGCGAAAACCGCGGGCCAGCAAGGACCGACAAGCGCGTCGGGCACGGTGGTGAGGCTGGGCGCCAGCGGCTCGCCGAAGGTGGCCGTGACACCGGTGTGGTCGGCGACCCGCTCGGGGTCCCAGTCCACCGTCAGCGTGGCGGTCCCGTCGTTCACCGCGGGCAGCGACTCGGGCCCGTCGACACCGGCGGCGATGGCGAGCACCGAGCGCATCGCGGTGGCGGCGTCAGCCGCGGAGACCACCGGAGTACCACCGTCAATCGTGTTGGGGGGCAAGGTGAAACGGATGTCGACCCAGGTGCCCGACACCGGCACCCGCAGCACGACGTCGTCGTCGTCGTCGGTCTGCAGCCGGGCTCCAGTGGACGAGTGTGTGGCAATCCGGTTTTCGTTCACCTGCCAGTCGGCCGGATCGGCGATTCGGTGGACCGGGTTGGTCGTGGTGCGGCCCGCCCACAGCACGTCGGGTGCGTCGAGCACGACGGCCAGCGGCCCGGTGACGTCGGTGCGCCCCTGCCGGCGGGCGGTGACGTCCTGCGGCCGCCCGTCCGTGGCAAGTATCTCGTCGATGGCGGCCTGTTCGAAACGGTCCAGCAGCTCACCGACGGGTTCGTCCATCCGGGTGATGCCGGCGACCGACGCCGTACCGGGGATGATGCACACCGCATCGGCGTCGTAGCGGGCGTCGTGCGCCTGCCACAGCGAGTCGCTGCGCCACCAGCGCCGCACGTCCTTGTCGATCACCGGCACGAAGTTGACCGGCTTGCCCATCGTCTTGCACAGCGTGATGAAGAAGGGCACGTCCGCGGGGTGTAGTTGGACGGTCTCGGCGTCGGGGTAGCGCGCGAGCAGGGTGGCGATGGCCTGATCGGGGTTCTCCAGCAGCGCGGGGTCGGCAAACAGCGTCTCGATCGGGCCGAAATCCTTTGGGTGCAAACGAGCTTCGGCGCGCTGCAGCATCTGCGCGAACCGGTCACGCCAGGTGTCGGCCAGCCACGGGCTGCCCGGTGAGGCCGTGACATCCCCTTTCATGGTGGAGTTGCCGTCGCCGATGGTCAGCTCGAGGTAGCGCTGCAGCCACTGCCGGTAGGTCATCTCGGACACGTCGCCGAAGTACGGCTTGGCGGTGTTGGCCATCGCCGCGATGATCTCGTCGCGGCGCTGTCCGACCGCCTCGGCGTCGCCGGCGACCTCGTCGAGCAGCCGTCCGCAGCGGGAGGCGGTGTTGTCGATCTCGTGGATGTCGGCGCCGAGCTGGCTGCGGCTGGAAGCCATGCCGCCCTGGGCTTTTCCGGCGCTGATCCATTGGTCGGTGCCTTGGGTCTCGACCAGCATCCGCTTGACCGAGGGCGACGTGGTGGACTCGAGCGTCGCCATCGCCGCGGTGCCCACCAGAACGCCGTCGATCGGCATCAACGGGAATCCGTACGCCTGCGCCCAGCGCCCGGACAGGTACTCGGCGGCCCGCTCCGGGGTGCCGATGCCGCCGCCGACGCACACGGTGATGTTGGCGCGCGACCGCAACTCCGAGTAGGTGGCCAGCAGCAAGTCGTCGAGGTCTTCCCAGGAATGGTGGCCACCGGCGCGCCCGCCCTCGACGTGCATGATGACCGGCCTGGTGGGCACCTCGGTCGCGATGCGGATCACCGAGCGGATCTGCTCGATGGTTCCGGGCTTGAATACCACGTGGCTGATGCCGATGCCGTCCAGCTCGTCGATGAGCTCGACGGCTTCCTCGAGATCGGGGATGCCGGCGCTGATCACCACGCCGTCGATCGCCGCACCGGACTGGCGGGCCTTCTGCACCAATCGCTTGCCACCGACCTGGAGCTTCCACAAGTAGGGGTCGAGGAAGAGTGCGTTGAATTGGTAGGTGCGGCCGGGCTCGAGCAGTCCGGACAGCTCCTCGATGCGCTTGTGGAAGATCTCCTCGGTGACCTGTCCGCCGCCGGCCAGCTCGGCCCAGTGTCCGGCATTGGCCGCGGCGGCGACGATCTTGGCGTCGACGGTGGTCGGCGTCATGCCGGCCAGCAGGATGGGTGACCGACCGGTGAGCCGGGTGAACTTCGTCGACAGCTTGACACGGCCGTCGGGCAGGCGAACCACGGTGGGCGCGTAGCTCGACCAGGGGCGGGCCACCTCTGGGGTGGCGCCGACGGTGAACAGGTTGCGCTGGCCGCCGCGGGTCGCCGCGGGCACGATGCCCACCCCAAGTCCGCGGATTACCGGCGCGGTCAGCCGGGTCAGGATGTCCCCGGGACCCAGGTCGAGAATCCAGCGTGCGCCGGCCTCGTGGACGCGGGTGATCTCGTCCACCCAGTCGACCCGGCTCACCAAAATGGACTCGGCCAGTTTCCGGGCCAACTCGACGTCCAGGCCCACCTTCTCGGCCCAGCCGCCGACGATGTCGATACCGTCGGCCAGCCGCGGGGTGTGGAAGCCGACCTCCACCTTCACCGGGTCGAAGGCGGGCGCGAAGACATCACCGCCACGGATCTTGTTCTTCCGGTCGGCTTCTTCCTTCTCGGAGATCTGCCGGCAATAGAGTTCGAACCGCGAGAGCTCGTCCGGCGTGCCGGTGATGACGACCGCACGCCGACCGTTGCGGATGGACAACACCGGGGGCAGCACCGTGCGAACGTCCTGGGCGAAGTCCTCGAGCAGCCGCCGGATGCGCTCCGGGTCGGCGTTGGTGACCGAGACCATCGGCGGCCGATCGCCGAGGATACAGATTCCGCGCCGGCGAGCCACCAGCGTTCCGGCGGCACCGATCAGCTGCGCGAGCGCCAGCAGCTCCACATCACGCGCTCCCCCGGCTTTGAGCGCCTCGACCGCCAGCACGCCCTGTGAGTGTCCGGCGAGCGCCACCGGCGGGGTGGCCTTGAAGTCCATACCTTGGCGCGCGAGGGCGCGCGTGGCCGCGATCTGGGTGAGCAGCACGCCGGGTATCGACACCGCGGCCGACGTGAGGTGCTTGTCAGACGGGACCGGATCCTCGGCCGCCAGCGCACGGGCCCATTGCAGCGGCGCGAAACCGATCGGACGCACCACGACCAGCTCGCTTGCGACCGGCTCGAGCAGCAGCTCCACCTCGCCAACCAACGTCGCCAACTCGGATTCGATCCCGGCCCCGGATACCAACTCCTCGAGAGTCTCCAGCCAGGCGCTGCCCTGGCCACCGAACGCGACAGCGAACGGCTCTCCGGTCGTCAGGCGATCGACCAGAGCATGGGTGTCCGCCGCAAGCGGATGGTGCCCGCGGTCGCTGCCGTTGCCGTCAGCGGACACCCGGTCGTGCTCGTGGATCGTCACCTCAAAATCTCCCTGTATGCGCGTCTGTACGTCTCAGTTCATCCGGCCGGGCAACCGACGCCCGCGCCGGCCTAGTTGATTCCGCAGCGAATCGCAGCCGAAAAGCGCCGACCGGTGTGTTCTCGCGGGGCCGGCTCGTGGGTCGAGCGGCGCCGCGGACCGCAACGGCCCCAATAAGAGTCTCATAAGAATCGGTACACTTTTTGGACGTCGATCGGTTACTGGCGAGTTCTACGCACGGGTAACCGTGTCGTGGGTAACACCCGGTTTAACCGCTGGCTCGGGTGTCGCGGACAAACGTCCTGCATGCAGGTGGTTACGGTCGAGTAGCTATAACAGCGCTGATCAAGGCAGTATTGTTACCAAATCGTTATGTTAAATATTGACGCTCCGGCGGGCGCGTGAGGCTGCGTCGGCTGCGGCATCGCCCGATCGCTGGCGTTGGCGGCTGCGCGCGGCGGGCGAACGAGTGTTTGCTGGAGCCTAAGCCCACTGCCCGAATTGGGGCTTGAGGATTTCGTTGATGTCCACCCCGACCCCACCGACGGAGCGCTTGTCGATCTCGACCTGATGCAAATGGGCGGCCGGGTGGGTGTAGCCCTTGGGCGAGCCCCAGTTGTGCTGCCAGAAGTACGCGCCCAGGCCGTCCTTCACCGCCCAATCGATCGTTTTCGAGTTGGCGTACACGCCGGTCCGCTGGTGTCCGATCACCGATTCCCAGGACCGCAAGTACGGAACTATTTGGTTCTTGTACTGCTCATACGACGGATCGTCGTCGATCGACGCATAGATGGGAGCGCTGGGCGGACCCCCGGCCGCGGCGTGCAACTGCGCGCCTCGTTTGGCATGCTGCACCCCGGCGGCGGCACCGCCCAGCCAGTCCGAGGTGCTCCCCTTTCCGTACTGATAACAAGAAACGATCTTGAGCCCACTTCCGGCGAGGTCACGCGCCTCGGTGAGCTGGATCGGCTTCCCGAGCATCCAGGCGCCGCCGGGCCGCCGGTCCGACACGTACCGGATCGCTCCCACGGCGCCCGCGGCCCTGATCTGGCTGGCGGGAATGACTCCGGCCGCATAGTCCAGCAAGGTGCCGAGTGAACCCGCCGATGCCGGTGCGGCACGCAACGACCCGGCCGCGACGCCAAGGCCCAGCACGGCCGGGGTCGCCGCGGCGAACCTGAGCACGTCACGCCGAGATACCGACACATGCCACAGGGTACGACAAAAACACCAGCTGATACACTGGCCTCAGTAATCACATATACGTCACATTGTCACAACGGTCACACCTGCCGGCATCGTTTCGCCGGTACGCCTCTGCGCGGCTGTGTTGCCCCAGCCGGCGGCTAAATCTTTATTGTCACTATAAAATTTATAAAATTTATAATGTCAGACCCGGGAGGCCGCAGGTCCGGTCAAGGGGGTTTTCATGGATCACGATCAGCTCGACCTCACCCGGCGTGCCCTGAAACTGGCGCGCGACAAGGCGACCGATCTGGCGCCCCGGCAGTACACCGTCGACGCGCGCGAGTACACCTCGCCGGAAAGACACGACGCGACAAAGCCCTGCTGATCTCCAGCCCGCAACTGGTCGGCTATGCCTCGGAGCTGCCCAGGCCAGACACGTACTGCACCAAAACGGTGATGGGGCGATCCGTCGTGTTGACCCGTGCGTCGGATGGTTCGGTCAAGGCGTTCGACAACGTCTGCCTGCACCGGCAGTCGCAGGTGGTGTCGGGATGTGGCACCGCCAAGCGGTTTACCTGCCCGTACCACGCGTGGACCTACGACAACACCGGTCGGCTGGCCGGCCTGCCCGGCCGCGAGGGGTGCTCGCCCTCGGCCGCGGGCTGGACGTCGCCGGGCACCAACCGAAACGGGTAACTGCGCCAGTCACTGTTCACGGCGTGCCGGCCCTCAGCGATTTTCGGGCAACTGCAGGGTGAGTTCGACCGGGCAGCACAGCGTGCCGTGCTGATTGGTTACCTCGATCTGGATGTCGACAAGGTTGCGGGGCGGATCGACCGAGGTGTCACGGCGCTTGGCCACCGCCCGGCCCCGGCCCACCATGGTGTCGCCGGCATAGATCGAGCCGGCTAACCGCATCGAGCGGCGCACCACGCGACTGCCCGGCCCGGCCCAGTCGGTCGCGATCCGGTCCGCGAACCCCGCGACGTGCATGGTGTTGACGAAAATCGTTGGGTGTCCCTGACTTTGGGCATAGGCGGAATCGAAATGGCCCGGGAAATAGCCCAGGTCGCGCCGGCGTTTTCCACGACCCGCTGGTAGCTGATGTGGTCGACCACCTCCGGAAGCTCGACGGGGACCCCGATCTGGTTCCAGTCCAGGTCCCCGCCGCTCATGACGGCGCCCCAGGGGTGAAGCGGAACAAGGTATTTCGGCTGACGGCCACGACCGCGCCGTCCTGACGGCGGAAGGTTTCCTGGGTCTGGACGAAATGACCGACGCCAAGCCGGGTCTGCTTTTCCGATGACACCGACAGCAGCTCTTCGACGACGGTCAGCAGATCACCCTCGACGATGGGCCGAAAAAACTCAACGTCGTTGGCCGCATTGATGAAGGTGGTGCCCGGCAGCGGCACCCGCAGGGCGATCGACGCCATCGGCGGCCCGCCCGCCGGCTGCTCGTCCGGCTTCCACGGCGGCGGTATCAGCCATCCCATCAACAGCGCCGGCGGCGCTAGCAGGCCTCCCCATGTATGCCGAGCAAACTCGGCGTCCCAGTACGAACGATTTCCGTCATGAACCATCGCGGCAAACAATTGGATGCGCGCGCCACTGACCGGCGTCGCCGCGGTTCGCGGTTCGCTCGCCACGCCGACCATGCGCAACGCATCCTGATACGTACCGAAGGCCAGTTGGTAGCCCCGCTGCGAGCCAGGGTCGGAGTCCACGTATCGGTACCGCCTACATGACGGCCGAATGCCGGCTGGGCACCGAATCCCATTCCAGATCGCGGGAGGTGAAATGCCAGCCGCCGCGCTCGTAGATCAGTTCATCGGTGTATGTCCCGGTGGCCCTCAGGCTGAGGTCGCCATACGTGGAGACCGCGAAAAGCAAAGCGACACAACGCTGGGTCGCGTGCACGCCGTCGATGGTGATCTCGTGATCGACGGTGACCAAGCGCTGCCCATCGCCACCGTCGAATGCCAGGCGCAGATCGGTGAACACCTCATGGTCACGGATGAACCTGGCACCGGAATGCCGGAACGTGGCGATCCAACTGTCGCGCTCGCCGGCCGAGTAGACGCGGTTGTGCCGGGCGTTCAGATCCAGGATGGCAGCGCGGCCCGTCGCGGCCTGAAGCATTTGCTGTTCCTGATAACTCATGGGCATCCGGTAACACTAACGTAGCCTAGCGGCTAACGACATAGCCATGACCTTCGCGATCCCAGGCGCCCGGACTCAAGCCCCTGGCGCGCAACAAGTCCTTGCGTATCCGCCCGATTCAATTCTTCGGGAGTTCATCGACTGTCTCGACGAATCTCGGCACACAGAAGTAGGGCATGCGGGCGGCGCAGAAGTCGAGCAACTCCGGGCAAGCCAGCGCGGCCCCGGGGCGCAACGTCACGATCAGCAGGATGTCGTCCTCGCCCAATTCGCTGGGCACCCTGATCGCCGCCGCCTCGAGTACCGCCGGATGGCGCATGACGACGGTCTCCACTTCGACCGAGGAGACGTTCTCGCCGCGCCGGCGCAGCGAATCTTTGACGCGGTCCACATACGTCAGTTGCCGGTCGTCATCGAGCGTGCCCAGGTCGCGGGTGCGAAACCATTCGGGGTGGCGCTCCACCCGTAATCCGCCGCCCACGTAGCCTTCGCTCATCACGTACGGATACCGGGGCCGGCAGGCGATCTCCCCGACCGTTCCGGCCGGTACGGGATCGCCGTCGGCATCGACGATGCGCACCTCGAAGTTGGGGTTGGGCCGACCAGATGTTCCCGGAACCCCTTCATCGGCAACGCCTTTGACGGCGATGGGAAAAGCCTCGGTCATCCCGTACATCGTGACGATGCGACAGCCATACCGCTTCTCGATGTCGCGGTAGGACGTTGCGTCGACGGGCGCCGCGGAGATGAACCGCAGCGGCAACTGCGCGTCGCGCGGATCCGCGGGCAGGTTCTGCAGCATCGAAACCATCGCCCATGCGCCGGCGATGCCGATGGCGCGGTGGGCGCGCACGTCGTCCCACACCGCGTCGGATGGAAGGCCTCCGCCAGCACGGTTGTTCCGCCGACCAGCATCGGCGCCAGCACGGTGGGCGCCGCGCTCAGGTGGAACAGGGGCATGGCGGACCACACCACCTCGCCGGGACCGAATTCCCAGGCCGAAGCGACCGTCGCGGCCACCGTAAACAGGTAGTGCCAGGTCGTGGCAACCGCTTTGGACGGCCCGGTAGTGCCCGACGTGAAGAACAGGGACCCCAGCTCGTCGGGCCCCGTGGGGTTGTCGGGCCCGTCGCCACCCCGGGCGAGCGTGCTGCTCAGCGAATCATCTTGCACCAGAACGTCAGTCGCCGCATCCAGCTGGCCGGCAATCTCCTCGACGCGCGGCCGTCGCTCGGCGTCGGTGACCACCACTTTGGCCCGGGCCACCCGGAGGTTGTGCAGCAAAAAGTCACCCTTGTCCGCGGCGTTCACGGCCGCGCTCAGCGCGCCGATTCGCGCCTCGCCCAGCCAGAAGTAGACCCACTCCGGGCACGTCGCCGTGTACAACGCCACGCAGTCGCCGGAGCCGACTCCCAGTTCGGCCAGCATGCGCGCCGCCGCGCGGGACCGCTGCCGCATCTGCTCGAAAGTCACGTCGGCGCCGGCGATCGACATCATCACACAGTCCGGGTACTGCTCGGCGCGACGATCCAGCACCGCGGGAACGGTAAAACGGTCGACGCCGAAATCGGTGGGACCCGGGGGCCCGCTCATTGGGCTGCCAGTCAAGCTTTGGCGGCCGCCGGGTCGGGCTGACCGTCGGCGGTGTATCCGAAGTCTGCGGGCGAGGGTTGCGGGCCTGGGTAGAAGCGATGCGCCCAGCGACGCAGGGCGGCATAATCGTGTGCCTCTTCGGGCGCCAGGTTCGGCCTTTCCAGGTATTTCATGTTCTCCCAGGTGAAGAAGTCCTGTTTGATGACCTCTTGCTGCAGCGCCAGGAACTTGGCGGCTCGGCCAGTGGGCACGTCGCCGGTGTCGCCGGGCTCGCGCACCGAAGCCTGGGCATAGAAGTAGTCGGTGTAGTCCTCGTCGACCGGTGTCTGCCCGGTGACCTGGACGGTGGCCACCAGCTCGCTGGGGAAGCGAACCAGTCCCAGTCCTAGTGAGTAGTTGTCGTAGACAATCTTGGCGTCGACCGGTCCGTTCGGCGTCAACCAGGTCGACGCGCGGCCGCCGCCGAAATGGGCGTTGACGGTGGCGTGCAGGTGGTAGCCCGAAACCTCGAACGATGCCGTGGTCGCGGGGCTGGCGGCCTTGTGCACGTACTGAACGTGATACGGGTCGGCGGCGTTCTCGACGATCATTTGCGGGTGCACCTTGACCCGATTGAGCATTTGGGTGTGCGGGTGCAGCGGGTAGTATTCGCCGGTCTCCAGCTCGGGCAGCACCGGTGGCTGCCAGTACGGCGCGCGGCCGTGACGCTCGTGCCAGGCCAGGATGAAGCCGTACCACTGGATGCTCGGGTAGGCACGGATGCGGACGTTGGTCTTGCAGCCGATCTTGCTGTAGGGGATCAGGGCATTGGTGCCATCACCGCGCCAGTGCCAGCCGTGCCAGGGACAGACGATTTCCTCACCTTCCACGGCACCGCCGACGCCCAGGTTGGCGCCGAGGTGTTGACAGTAGGCGTCCAGCACGTGCACCCGGCCCGAGGCGGTGCGAAACAGAACCAGCTCCTCACCGAAGTAGTGCGCTCGCTTGACCTGACCCGCGGCGAGGTCGGATGCGAAGGCGACGATGAACCAGCCCGTCGGGAAACGGTACGTCGACAGCGCGATGCCGGCCTGCCCGAACTCGCCTTCCGACGGATCCATGGCTGAGCTCTCCGTTCCCCGGTCGACCATCGAGACGTTCGCCCGCAATTGTTATTGTTACTATTTTAATGATTACACGTCAACCGTTGGCCGGAGGACAGGTGCCGATGACGGCTGCCACAGTGGATCTCTCCGATTTCGCCTTGTGGCGCAATGGTTTTCCCGACGAGCTGTTTGCCGACTTGCCGCGCACCAGGCCGCTCTTCCGGCACGACCTCACCCCCAGGGTCGTCGGCGCCGCGCCGAGAGTGAACCACACGACGGCCCGTCGGCGCGTCCCGTCGCAGGATTCACAATCGCCGACGATGCGGCGTCGCCCAACCCGTTGGCCTCGCACAGGGTCTCATCGACGGTCACGCTGCATTGCCCTCCTACAAACCCTTCGGACGGGTCCCAATCACCTCGATGACCGCCAGGCGAGCGAGTTCGTCCTCGGTGAGCCCGCATCTTTCGCGCAGTATCTCCCCATTGTGTTCGCCGAGCGTCGGAGGCGGGCGCATCAGCCACCTGTCCTGGCCGGCCAGCTTGGCGAACGGCGGAGTGGGATACAGGCCGACGCCGGTGCGGGGGTGGTCCAGCGCCTCGAAGAACCCTCGATCGCGCAGTTGCGGGTCCTCGGTCACCAGCGACGGCGAGACGACGGGCGCCACCGGGATACCCGCGCCGGCCAGGCGCTCCACCGTCGATTCAAGGGGCTGCCCGGCGAACCAGTCCCCCAGGTGACCGTCGATCTCGTCGGCGCGCTCCCGCCGCCCGGCGACGGTCGACATGCCCTCGTCGCACCAAGAGGGCCGATCCATCACCACAACCAGCGCCTGCCACTGCCGGTCGTCATGCACCGCGACCGCGATCCACTCGTCGTCCGGGCCGGCGCAGCGGTAGATGTTCTGGATGGCCAGGCCATGACCGCGGTTGCCCCGCCGGCCTAGCGTTATCCCGAACACCTCGTGCTCGATCGGCTGAATTGCGGTGACGTTCAACACTGTTTCGACCATCGGCAGCTCGACCAGCTGGCCCGATCCGGTGCGCTCGGCGAACTGCAACGCGGCCAGCACGGCGAACGCGGCGTGCACCCCGGCCAGCGGATCACAGGCACCGCGCGGCGGCACCGGCGGAGCGTCGGGTAGTCCGGTCACCCAGGCCAGGCCGCCGATCTGCTCCATGGTGGGCGCGAATCCGACACGCTCGCGCCACGGACCTTCCAGCCCGAACGCGGGCATCCGGGCGACGACGAGTTTCGGGTTCACCTCCAGCAGCACGTCGGCGGTGAGCCCGAAGTGGTCCATCACTCGCGGCGAGAAGTTCTCGATGACCACGTCGGCACCAGCGGCCAGAGAAAGGAACAACCGGCGTCCCTCGCCAGAGCCCAAATCCAGTGTGACCGAACGCTTGTTGGTGTTCATCGCGTGGAACACCCAGCCGTACTCCCACCAGTCGTCCACGTCGGTGCGCATGCCGCCGGAGTAGCGGATGCCGTCGGGCCGCTGGATCGACTCCACCTTGACGACGTCGGCGCCGAACGCGGCGAGCAGGTGGGTGGCGGCCGGCCCGGCCCAGAACGCGGTCAGGTCGAGGATGCGAACGCCCTGTAGCGGCAACCCCGGCGGCGCGGGCTCCCGTTCGGGTTGGCTTTTCCGCCAGGGGGACTCGTCGTTGGCCTCACCCGGCGCTGCCGTGCCGCGCACCGGGGCCGGCGCGCACCGCGACATCAACCACGGTGGGCGTGGCTGACGAAAGCCCGCGGGGTTGCGGACGAACACCGCGCGCTCGGTCACGTAGTCCATGTCCGGGATCGTCGCGCCATTGCCCAACGCCGCGATCGGCAGCCGGAAGAGCTCGCCCAGCGCGACGATCTCGTCGACGGTCCGTGCGGCCATCCAGGGCCCGATCAGCTCGCGGATGAGGTCGCGGTATTCCCAGCGGCCGATCTGGAAACGCAGCTGGGGAATCTCCGCTAACCGTGGGCATTCGACCATCGCGGCGAAGTCGAGCCACTGCTGACCGGTGACCATGGTGATCCCGACGTAACCGTCCCTGGCCGGCTCGATCGAGGGGACCTCGAGGGTGCGGCGGACCGGAGGGACCCGCAGCAGCTGAGAGTGCAGCCATTCGCTGCTCTGCATCAGGGTCATCGCCTCGAGCATGGACAGGTCCAGATGTTCGCCCGGGCCGCCGTGCTCGACGCGGCGGCGCACGGCCAGCGCACCGAACGCGGCGAACGCCCCGCCCATGTACTCCCCCAGGTCGCCGCCGATCGAGATGGGCGGCCCGGCGGGGTCACCTCGGAAGCCAGGCGAGCCCGCCCATGCCTGCAGCGTGAACTCGGTGGCTGCGCGATCGGCATAGGGACCGGTCCAGCCGAAGTCGGAGATGGTGACGACGATCACCCGCGGCGAGTCGGTCAGCAACCGCTGCGGATCGACCCCGAGTTGCGCCGCCCGCGACCGTCCGGCGGTGACGATCACGACGTCGGCCGCGGCGAGTTCGGCACGACATCGCTGCGAATCCAGCGAGCAGGTCAGGCTGCGCTTACCCGCGTTGAGGTAGCAGTACAACGGCGAGGGTTGACCCTGCGGAATCCGCGAACAGGTGGCGGAGAACCGCCGCAACGAATCTCCGTGCAGCGGTTCGATTTTGCGCACCTGGGCGCCGGCATCGACCAAGAGCTTGCCGCAGTAGCCGCCGGCTATCCGGTCGCTGATCTCGACGACACGTAATCCGTCCAGCGGCGTCGGCCGGCTCTCGGACCCGCGACTCACCCGGCTATTTATACCATTACTGCTAAAATAATCGGATGACCGCCCTGGGAGTTGGCCCCGACGCCCGTCGCCGATTGTCGGCGCCGAGGATCGCCGAAATCGTAGCCGACGAACTGCGTCGCCAGATCATCGACGGCGAGCTTGCCGACGGCGATCTCTTGCCACGCCAGGAGGTGCTCGTCGAACAGTTCAACGTCAGCCTGGTCTCGCTGCGGGAAGCGCTGCGGATCTTGGAAACCGAGGGCTTGGTCTCGGTCCGGCGGGGCAACCGCGGCGGCGCCGTCGTGCACGCACCGGCGAAGGCCAGTGCCGCCTACATGCTCGGCCTGCTGTTGCAGAGCGAGGCCGTCGCCGTCGCCGACCTGGGCGCGGCGTTGCGGGAGCTCGAGCCCGCCTGCGCCGCGCTGGCGGCCCAACGGCCCGACCGCGCGAACACCCTGGTGCCGGAACTCAAGCAGGTCAACGAATCCATGGCCGAGCACCTCGACGACGGTCGGCTCTTCACCGAAATCGGCCGTCAATTCCACGATCTCGTCGTCCGCGGCTGCGGCAACCACACCATCATCGCGGTCGTCGGCAGCCTGGAGTCGCTGTGGACCAGCCATGAGCGGCAGTGGGCCGACGAGAGCTCGGCGCGCGGCACCTACCCGTCGCTGGCCAAGCGGCGCGCCGTGCTCAACACGCACATCAAGCTGGCCGAGACAATCGCGGACGGTGACGTCGACCGGGCCCGCCGGATCGCGGCCCGCCACCTCGCCGACACCCAGACCTACGTGTTGTCCGGCAAACCCGATCAGCGGATCTATGCGCTGTCGCCGCAAGCATTGTCACGTCCGCGGGATATCCGGCACCCTTGAACGCCAGAAGCGCGCTGGTCACCGGCGGCAGCGGCGGGATTGGAAAAGCGTGCGGCCGCAAGCTGTGCGAGCTCGGCTATGACGTGGTGCTGCTGGCGCGGCGCGCGGGTCCGTTGCGGGCGGCGGCCGATGAGATCGGCGCGCGCCACATCGTGGCCGACGCGTCCGACCCGGCCGGATTCTCCGCTGCGCTAACCCCACTCGAGGCGGTCGACCTCGTGGTTCATGCGGCGGGTACGCTCGGCGGAACCTACGCCCGCAAGCAGACATTCGAGCAGTGGCGAACGATCCTGTCGGCCAACCTCGACTCCTGCTTTGTGGTGACCTCCGCGGTGCTGCCCCGGATGCGGGCGGGTTCCCGGCTGGTGTTCATCTCGTCGTCCGCGGCACACGAGCCGATGATGGCCCGCACCGCCTACTCCGCGTCGAAGGCGGGCATGAACGCGTTCGCCCGCGCACTGGCGCTCGAAGTCGACCGTGACGGCATCAGCGTTCATCTCGTGACGCCGGGGCCGGTGGAAACCGAGATGCTGCAAGACGTTCCGTTCGAGATGCACGCGATCCAGGTGTCGGACATCGCCGAGGCGGTCGCCTGGCTGGACACCGTCGACCCCTCGGTCGACCTGCCGGAGATCCGGCTGAGCGCCGTGCAACGCGGTCCCTTCGCACGGCCGCCGATTGTGCCTACCGAAGCCCGCCGCCGGCGCCAGGGAACGCCTTGATCACCGATTCGCCGAACTCGTGCAAGGAATCCGGGACGGCGAAATCGGCGAACCACACGTAGAAGCGCTCGACCCGCTGGGCGGCCAGGCCCGCGAAGTGCGCAACCAACTCGTCGGCGTCGCCGCAGACCAGCCCCGACCCCAGGTAGCCGAACCGCCGGGTGCTCAGCTCGCGCACGGCCCTGGGATCGCCGCCCGACCGGACGAAGCCCACCATCTGCTGGACCGAGACCCGTGCGGTTCCCGCCGCGGCGGCCAGCCGGGGTAGCCGGTCGATGTGGTTCGCCTGCAGGTTCCACCAATCCGCGTATTTACGAACAAGTTCCATCATCCTGCGTCCGCTGCCACCGAGGACCAGCGGTATCAGATGCGCCGGCCGGGGAACCTGCCCGTGCTCCCCGTCGCCCCAATACTGCTTGATCAAGGCCAGGTGGCGCGCCAATTGCTCGACCCGGGCAATCGGATCCGGCTGGCCGACATCGAATCTGGTGAACTCGCCGGGCCAAGATCCCGCTCCGAGGCCGAGGTCGAACCTGCCCTCGGACGCCACCGACAGCGTGACAGCCTGCTTGGCGAGCACGGCCGGATGCCGAAACGCGTCGCAGAGCACGAGATGGCCGATCCGCAGCCGCTTCGTCTTGGCCGCCACCCAGGTGGCGATGCCCATTGCCTCCCAAATGCTTTCATCGGGCAGCCCGGGCGCCTCGAGGTGATCGATGAACGCCATTCCGTCGAAGCCATTGGCCTCGGCGTGGCGCGCACGCTCCGCGATGTCGGCCACCGACAACCGCACCTGGGGCAGGAACAGATACCACTCGACCATGCATCGATAGTTTACTATCTTAATTATGTTAGAGGTCTTATGGACGTCGGTCTGACTTCGGAGCAGCTGGCGCTGCGCGACAGCGTGCGCGACACCCTGCGTGCCGAGTGTCCGCCCGACGCCGCCCGCCAAGCGATGACCGATCCGGGGCGGTGGCGCACTCTGTGGAAGACTGTCGTGGACCTCGGCTGGACGGAACTCGCGGCACCCGACTTGACCGGCGACTACGGACCGGTCGAGCTGGCGGTGGTCCTCGAGGAATGTGGCGCCGCGATCGCGCCCATCCCCTTGTTGAGCAGCGTCGGCCTGGCAGCGGGTGTCGCGCGTGCCTGCGGCTCCGGGCTTGAGTCGGTGCTCGCCGACATCGCCGGGGGTGTCGTTGCCACCCTGGCGGTCCATCCGCCGGGGAGTCGGCTGCCGGGAGCCCCGATGACGCTGCGGGAGGGACGCTTGCGCGGACGCGCGGTCGCGGTCCCCAACCTGTCTCGTGCCGAGCTGATCGTCACTTTGGCCACGTCCGGCGACGGACCGGTGGCCGCGGTGGCACGCTTTGGCGACGGTGTGACCGTCCTGGCGACTGAGTCCACCGACCCCGCGCAACCCGTGGCCGACGTCGAGATCGACACCAAACCCGTGGCCACCGCGCCCATCGACGGCATCGAGTCGGCCTTGACGGCGCCGATGATCGCCGCCGCCGCCGACCTGGTGGGAGTGGCCCGCGCCGCCCTGTTCCGCTCGGTCGAGCATGCCAAGTCGCGGCGCCAGTTCGGCACACCGATCGGCGCATTCCAAGGGATCAAACACGCCCTGGCGGATAACTACGTGGGCCTGGAGCGCGCCCGCAGCCTCACCTACGCGGCGGCGGCCCGTCCCGATGCGTGGACCGCCGCGGCATTGGCCAAGGCTGCGGCCGGTGACGCGGCGGCCAACTGTGCGCGTACCGCGGTCCAAGTGCACGGGGCGCTGGCGCAGACCTGGGAGCACGACATCCACCTCTACGTCCGGCACGCCTGGCAGGGCGCCGCGTTGCTGGGCGACTGTCGAGCGCTCTACCACGCCGTGGGCCGCCGGTTCGTGGGAGGCGCGGCATGACGACGGCGGTCCCCGTTATCGAGGAGTTCGGCGCGTGGTTGACCGACTTTCTGCCCACCGACTATTACCAGCAATACCCCCGGTACCGTTGGGATCTCGCGCTGCGGCGAGAGTATCAGCGGATGGCTTTCGAGGCCGGCTGGCTACAGCCCACCTGGCCGCCCGAGCACGGGGGCCGATCACTCGGCTTGCGCGACGCGATGGAAATCCGGCTCGAGGCAGCGATGCGGTCGGCGCCCAAACTTCCCAACATCGCCGGTCCCAACGTCGTCGCACCCGGCATCCGCCAGTTCGGGACGCCCGCGCAGATCGACCGCCTGCTGGTCCCCCTGCTCCGCGGCGACGAATGGTGGGCCCTGGGCATGTCGGAGCCCGAGGCCGGCTCGGATTTCGCTAGCCTGCGTACCCGCGCCGAGCGCGACGGGGATGTCTTCCGCGTCAACGGGCACAAGATCTGGACCACCCAGGCGCACCTCTCGCGGTGGTGCACCCTGTATGCCCGCACCGATCCGGACGCGCCGAAGCACCGCGGCATCTCCTGCCTGATCCTGGACCTGCGCTCGCACGGTGTGCGGATCGAACCCATCCGGATGGCGTCGGCGTCCGACGAAACGTTCTGCGAGGTTTTCCTCGACGACGTCGAGATTCCGCTGGAGAACCTCTTGGGGCCACTGGGCGGCGGCTGGAACGTAGCGTTGTCGTCGTTGCACCATGAGCGCCAGATGATCTGGATTATGAATTGGGTCGAGATCAACCGCGGGCTCGACTCCGTGCGCGGCGGTCATGCCCGCGACCGCGAGGACATCTACACCGAGCTCGGCTCGCTGCTCGCCGACGCGGAAGCGCTACGGGCCACCGGATACCGCGCCCTGGCCAACGAGCTCGCCGGCCGGCCCAGTCCGGAGGCCGCCATCCTGAAGCTGATGGGATCGGTTACACTGCAACGTGTTTGGGAACTAAGTGCCGTCGCAGCGGGCCCCGGTTCGGCCGGCAACCCGGACCTGCTCTTCGAACGTCAGGACGCACTGGCCGCGACGATCTACGGGGGAACATCCGAGGTTCAGCGCAACATCATCGCCGAGCGGCTGCTCGGACTGCCGAAGGGATGACGACGATGGACTACGAGCTCGGCGAGGACGCTGGTGAACTGCGAACGCACTTGCGGCAATTGATATCCGATCACATTCCCGAGGGCTTTCTGGGCGCCTGCACCGGCGATCCGCAGGATCTCGCCACCACCGAGGCGTTCTGCAAGCTGCTGGCGGCCGAGGGGCTGCTGGCATTGGCGTGGCCGAAAGAGCATGGGGGCGGGGGAGGTTCGATCTGGCAGCAGACCGTGCTGCGCGAGGAAATGTGGGCCCATCACGAGCCGCGTGGTCCGCAGTACATGGGGATCAACTGGGTCGGGCCGGCGCTGATGCGTTACGGGACACCCGAGCAGAAGGCCAAGCATCTGTCGGCCATCGCCGCCGGCGACGTGATCTGGTGCCAAGGCTTTTCCGAGCCGGAGGCCGGAACCGATCTCGCCGCGTTGCGCACCCGCGCGGTACCGGACGGCCCGGATGGCAAAGGCTGGCGCATCACCGGCCAAAAGGTGTGGACGTCGTATGCCCAGATGGCATCCTGGTGCGTGCTGGCCGCGTGCACCCATCCCGACGCCCCAAAACACAAGCGGCTCACGCTGTTTCTGCTTCCCATGGACCGGGCCGGTTTCACCGTGCGGCCGATCCCGTCGATGCTGGGGCCCCATCACCTCAACGAGATGTTCCTCGACGGGGTGCGGGCATTCCCCGACGACGTGCTGGGCGAGCCCGGCGACGGGTGGCGGGTGATGCGTGAAGCGCTGGCATTCGAGCGGGTCGGCATCGCGCGGTACGCCCGCTGCGAATCGCTGCTCGACCGGATGCGCGCCGCGCTCGGCGACGACTGGGACCAACTGCCCGAATCGATTCGCGCCAGCTGGGTGCGGGCGCTCGTCGACCTGCGAGTCGCCCGACTGCTGGCCTATCGGGCGGTGTCGGTGCAGGACGATGCGGCGGCGGATGCGGCGGCCAGCGCCGCCCGCATCGCCACCACCACCTGCGATCAGCAGGTCGCCGAGCTGCTCTTCGACGTGCTGGGCCCGGCCGCGCTGGACAGCGGCGCGACGGCACCGCTACACGGGGCGATCGAAGACCATTGGCGTTATGCACAGGCGGCCACCGTGGCATCGGGCACCATCGAGGTGCAGCGCATGCTGGTGGCACGGGACGTCTTGGGAGATCACCGGCGATGAACACCGAACTGCCACAAGACGTTACCGACTTCGCCGCGGTCGCCGCCAAGCGGCTTGCCCGGTTGGGCGGGCCACCGGCGGCCGTGCGCGCCGAAACCGACGACGGCGTTCGGCGCGCAGCACGCGCCGCACTGAGCGAGCTCGGCGCGTTCGAGCTCGATGTCCGGTCGTCCTCCGGCGACGTGCTGGCCGCCGCGGTGCTCTGCCAGGCGGCCGGCGCAACGGCTCTGCCCTATCCGCTCGTCGAGGAGCTGCTGGCGATCGACGGCGCCCGGCTGGCCCTGGTGAATCCCGACGCGCCGCGCATCGACCACGGCGATCTGCCCGGCGACTGGATCGCCGCCGACCTCGACGCCAACCGCTACCAGCCGCACCCCGCGTCGCGCACCAACGCCAAGCTGGGACCGTTCCTGGTGCCGGCCACCGTGAGCGCACCCAACGGAACCGTGCCCGCCGCGGACGTTAGCCTTCATCTCGTGCTGGGGTCGTGGCGGATTCTGGGCGCGATGCAGCAGTCGCTGCGGATCGTCACCGAGCACGTGCGAGCCCGGGTTCAATTCGGCAAGCCGCTGGCGGAATTCCAGGCCGTCAGGTTCGCCGTCGCGGATGCCTCCGTCGCGCTGCGCGGCCTGCATGAACTCGCCAAGTTCACCGTGTGCCGGCCGGAATCGACAGCGGCGCAGGTTCGTTCGGCCGACGCACTCGTTTTACGGCTGAAGGCCGCCGACACCGCGCGGGAGGTACTGCGCACCGCTCACCAGCTGCTCGGCGCGCTCGGCTTTTGCGACGAGTCCGATATCAGCGTGCTCGACCGGCACACCCAACCGCTGATCCGGTTGCCGCTGGGTACCGAGGGACTGGCGCTGCGGCTGATACCCGGCGTGCCCGACGGCTCCCTCGAGACGCTGTTCACTGGACCAGTATCGGCATGAACGACGAGGGCATCCCGTTCGGTACCAAACTGCGGGAGCTCGCCGAACAGCGACGCGACGACACCGCGGTGACCATCGTCGCGCTCGACGGCACCGCGCAGTCGCTGACCTTCGGTAAACTCGACGCCCGCGCCAACCAGTGGGGACGGGCGCTGGCCGCCAACGGCGCTGAAACGGGTTCCCTGGTGGCACTTGCGATCCCGAATTCGCGACACCTCGTGTTGGCCACATTGGGATGCTGGAAGATCGGCGCGGTGCCCATCCCCATGCACTGGGACCTGCCCGAATGGGAGCGGGACCGGGTGCGCGCGGTGATCGATCCCGTCGTGGTCGTCGACGAAAACAGCCGGTGGGAGCTGGATGTGCGCGCGGCCGCCCAGTCCGAAAGTCCACTGCCCGAAGCGGTTTCCCCAACGGCCCATGGAATCTGCAGCAGCGGTTCGACCGGCGTGCCCAAGGTGATCCTCAACCTGGCGCCCTCGCTCTGGACGCCTCAGCACGGCGAACCATTCTTGTCGGCCTGGACACCGGTAGCCCGGCCGCAGACCATCATGGTGCCCGCGCCGATGTATCACACCAACGGCTTCGCCACCTTCCTCTTCCTGCTGGCCGGTGACCATTTGGTGGTGCTCGAAAAGTTCGACGCGGCACTGGTTTTGGACGTGATCGAGCGGTATCGGATCACCAACTTCACGGCCACCCCCACGATGCTGGCGCGCATCGCCGCCCGGCCGGACATCCGGCGGCGTGACTTGTCCAGCATCGTCTTCGTCCTGCAGGGCGCCGCCGTGATGCCGCCGTCGCTGCTGCACACCTGGTTCGAACTGCTGAGCCCCGAGCAGATGGTGACGGCGTACGGCATGACCGAAAACCTCGGGCTTACGGCGTTGCGCGGCGACGAGTGGCTGACTCATCCTGGCAGCGTCGGCCGCGGCTTCCGGGACACCGAGATCCGGATTCTGGACGCCGACGCGCGTCCGCTGGGCCCCGGCGAGCAGGGCGAGGTCTACCTGCGCGCGCCGATGAGCGCGGGATACCGCTATCTGGGTGGGGCGCCGCCGCTGCCCTCGACCGACGACGGCTTCCGTTCCGCCGGCGACATCGGCCACCTGGACTCCGACGGCTACCTGTACATCGTCGACCGCCGCGTCGACATGATCATCACCGGCGGCGCCAACGTCTTTCCGGCCGAGGTCGAGTCCGCGCTTGCCGGGCACCCCGATATTGCTGACGTTGTGGTGATCGGAATCTCCGACCCACGCTGGGGGCGCCGGGTGCACGCCGTGGTTCAACTCGCGGCGTCGCTGACCGAGCAGCAGGTGATCGAGTACGCCAAGGACCGGCTCGCCCCCTACAAGGTTCCGAAGACGGTCGAATTCGTCGACGCCATTCCGCGTACCGCCGCGACCAAGGTGAACCGGTCGGCGATGATCGCGGCTCGGGGCGGGTAGACCGTGAGGAGCTTGGCATCCCGATGGATCCCCGCGCCGAGCCTGCGGCTACGGCGCGAAATCGTGGGTAACACACGATCCACACGCAGAATCGATGCCGTCAGCGCAGGCTCGACCCGCACCTGGTGAGCCGGACCCCTGATTGCGCGCCAGCAATAAACCGGTGAGTCCGACCGGTCACCTGGAACGATGCGCCCCGTGACCTTCGGCACACGGAACGGAGACCTGGGCGATGGAAGCTGCACTCGCCGTTCATGCCAAGGACCGACCCGCTATGGACGTCGCGCGGGCGGTTATGCGGCCGTCGACCGGGTTGACCACGTGACGCGTCCAGTGCGCCTTGTCCCACCCGAACCCCGGTAACCGGACAGTAGAAGAGCATGGTTGCCATCGAGGTCCGTGGCCTCGGGGTATCCGCGGTAACCTCATTCTCGAAGCGTTGTCACAGCGCACCGAAAGAGGAGAATTCGCCCATGGCCGGCCCTAGCGACGATGGAGCTGAAGTGACCCGCGCCGAGCGCTTTATCAAGACGGCGGTCGAAATCCTCGGCGAAACCGGACGCACCGACTTCACGGTGCAGGAAGTCGTCGCGCGCTCGAAGACCTCGCTGCGGGCGTTCTACCAGCATTTCAGCAGCAAAGACGAATTGCTGCTGGCGCTGTTCGACAGAACCATGGCGCGCACCGCGCAGGCCTGGCGCGCCGAGACCACCGGCCTGGACAGCACCGCCGCGCTGAAGCTGGTCATCGATCGCATTAGCGCGCAGCCGGAGTCGACCACACAGGACAGCCTCAATCGGGCGTTGAGTCTGTACAACCAGCACCTCGCCGAGA
The DNA here is from genome assembly GCF_010731535.1 of Mycobacterium lacus. NCBI lineage: Bacteria > Bacillati > Actinomycetota > Actinomycetes > Mycobacteriales > Mycobacteriaceae > Mycobacterium > Mycobacterium lacus. Next base: position 1,099,996 of record NZ_AP022581.1, on the reverse strand, counting down.
CCCGGCCGCGCGAATACGCCCGTGTGCTCTCTCCCTTGCATCAGCTGATCCGCGACATCGTGGGGCAAGGCATCACCGAGGGTGTCTTCAACCCGGGCCTCGATGTCGGGGCCGCGGCGGCGATCGTGATGCAGACGGTGGTGGGTGCGCTCCGGTTGCACTGGCTGGGCGCCGAATTGAACGGCACACCGATAGACGCCGGACAGCTTTACGACTTCTGCAGCCGCGCCCTCGGCATCCGAGACAGCGACGACCAGTCGGTCGTGCCCTCCCTGGCCGAGCTGTTCGCCCAAATCGGCATGCGCCCGACAACCCACAATGGCGCGTTCGCCATGACGATGCCGGTCAGCCCGCATGTGGTCAACACTTCCGGCGCGCTTCAGGGCGGCTTGATAGCCACACTCGTGGACGTGGCGGGGGGCCACTTCGGACTGGAGTATCTCGAGCCTGGCACCACGATGACGACCGCCGACCTATTCGTCCGCTACCTGCGGCCGATCCGCCAGGGGTCGGCACTCGCGGTGCCCCGGATGTTGCGATCCGGCCGCCGGGCGATGGTCATGCAGGTCGACATATACGGCGACGGCGACGAACTTGCCGCCACCGCGACCGTGAATTTCGCCATTATCAACGGGGCCTAGCCCCCGTATACGTTCTTGTACAGAAGTGGTAACGTCATTACCAGCTACTGAGACCGAGGCTTCTGCGAGGAGATCGCCATGCCGTCACGCGAGCTTCCCTTTCCGGTGTTCGACGCCGACAACCACATGTACGAACCGCAAGAAGCGCTCACCAAGTTCCTCCCGGACAACCGCAGGCACGTCATCGACTACGTGCAGGTGCGCGGCCGCACCAAGATCGTGGTTCGCGGCCACATCAGCGAATACATCCCCAACCCGACGTTCGAGGTGGTCGCCCGGCCGGGTGCACAAGAGGAATACTTCCGCCACGGCAGCGGCGGCAAGAGCTACCGCGAAGTGATGGGTGAGCCGATGAAGGCGATTCCCGCCTTCCGCGAGCCGGGCCCGCGCCTGGAGGTCATGGACGAGCTGGGCATCGACTACGCCCTGATGTTCCCCACGCTGGCCAGCCTGGTCGAAGAGCGGATGAAGGACGACCCGGAGATGACCCACGACGTCATCCATGCGCTCAACCAATGGATGCACGAGACCTGGTCGTTCAACTACAAGGAGCGCATCTTCGCTACCCCGGTGATCACCTTGCCGATCGTCGACCGTGCGCTCGAAGAACTCCAATGGTGTCTGGAGCGGGGCGCCCGCACCGTGCTGGTCCGCCCGGCGCCGGTTCCCGGCTATCGCGGCAGCCGGTCCTTCGGTTTCGAGGAGTTCGACCCGTTCTGGCAGGCCTGTATCAGGGCCGAGATCCCGGTCTCGATGCACGCCTCCGACAGCGGCTACTCCGAGCTGCTCAACGTGTGGGAGCCCGGCGACGAATTCCTGCCGTTCAAGCCGACCGCCTTCCGGAGCCTGGCGATGGGCCATCGGCCGATCGAAGATGCGATGGGAGCGTTGGTCTGCCACGGCGCGCTGTCGCGCAACCCGGAGCTGCGGATCCTCTCGATCGAGAACGGCGCCGACTGGGTGCCGCACCTGTTCAAGGGCTTGAAGGGCGTCTACAAGAAGATGCCGCACGCGTTCAGCGAGGATCCGATCGAGGCGTTCAAGCGCTGCGTGTACATCAGCCCGTTCTGGGAGGACCGGTTCACCGAGATCGTCACGATGGTGGGCACCGACCGGGTGGTCTTCGGATCCGACTGGCCGCACCCCGAAGGCCTGAAAGACCCCATCACCTTCGTCGACGAACTTTCTGAATTCGACTGCGAAGACGTCGAAAAGATCATGGGTGGCAACATGATGAAGGTGATGAAGGTTTCCAAGCCGGTGTCAAAGCCGGTCAGCGCGTAATCGGGCGAGCCTCACCGTTCTCTTAGCCTGCGATGTGTAGACAGACCGCCCTGTCCGTTATAGAAATGAGACACAAACGCGACGAGTCCGTCTCCAGACAATAAGACACGCATCCATTGCGGCGCACTAGACGTCCGTCGATTTGAAGCGCACCATGAGCTTGGCCACCACAAGACTATCGTCTCCACACCTGATGTTGAGCACCCAGCTGGTCTCCGAACTCGGCGACGCACGCAGCACGTTGCGGGCTACAGCACAGCGCTGCGACGCGGCGGTGATCGTCTACGCGGGCGGTGAGGTCGACGCCTGTAATGAACGAACCTGGCGACGGCTGTTGAGCGAGGTCGCCATCATCGTCACCGCACCCGGTTCGTTGGTGATCGATGTCACCGGGCTGGACTTCATGGCGTGCTGTGCGTTCGCGGCGCTGGCCGATGAGGCGGACCGGTGCCGCCGTCGGGGCGTCGGCCTGTGCCTGGTGAGCCGCCACCCGGGTGTCGCCCGGATCGTCCACGCCTGCGGATTCCGCGACCGGCTGCCTGTTTACCCGACCGCGGACGCTGCCCTGGCGGCCGCCTTCTAGACCGGCCCAAACCAGGAGTTTAAGATTCCGTGCTCCGCACGCGAACGTTGCTAACGTAGTCGGTGTTGCGTAGCTAATGCGTCAGCACACTCCGAATTTGTTTGCGACAGCGGTCCGCAGGAGGTACGGCCAAGTGGCGGCCGAGATGGACTGGGAAAAAACGGTCGGCGCGGCCGAAGATGTCCGGCGCGTCTTTGAGAACGTCCCCACAATGATGGTCGGCCTGCAGGGGCCTGACCATCGTTTTGTGGCGGCAAACGCCGCCTATCGCAAGCTGAGTCCCACACCCACCCCTATTGGGCGATCCGCGCGGGAAGTCTATCCCGAACTCGAAAGTCAATTCATTTACGACATGTTCGATCGGGTGTATCAAACCGGCGAGCCGCAATCTGGAAAAGAATGGCGGCTGCACGCCGACTATGACGGCTCCGGGATACAAGAACGATTTTTCGACTTTCTTGTCACGCCGCGCCGCGGGCCGGACGGGTCCATCGAGGGGGTGCAGCTCGTCTTCGACGACGTCACGACCCGTGTACGGGAACGACAGGCCGCCGAGGCGCAGGTGCAGGAGCTGTCCGAGCGGTACCAGCACGTCCGCGATTCGGCCACCGTGATGCAGCAGGCACTGTTGGCCCCGTCCGTCCCCGTGGTGCCCGGCGCCCACATTGCCGCGAAGTACCTCGTCGCCGCCGAGGACACCGCAGCCGGCGGCGACTGGTTCGATGCGGTCCCCCTCGGGGATCGACTGGTGCTTGTCGTCGGTGACGTCGTCGGGCACGGCGTCGCGGCCGCGGCGGTGATGTCACAGTTACGCACCGCGCTGCGGATGCAGATTTCGGCGGGGCGCGCTGTCGTCGAAGCGCTCGAGGCGTTGGACCACTTTCACAAGCAGGTGCCCGGATCGAAGTCGGCGACGGTGTGTGTCGGCTCGCTCGACTTTGACACCGGCGAATTTCAGTACTGCACCGCGGGACATCCACCGCCGCTTCTGGTCACCGCTGACGCACACGCGCGGTATTTGGAACCAACCGGTGCTGGCCCGCTCGGCAGCGGCCGCGGTTTTCCGGTGCGAACCGAAACGCTCGACGTGGGCGACATGATCCTGCTCTACACCGACGGCCTCATCGAACGCCCGGGCAAGCCACTGGCGGCCAGCACCACGGAATTCGCCGACCTGGCAGCACATCTCGTCGGTGGCCGCGGCTTTCCCATGGACAACGCGGGCCGTCCCATCGACCGCATCTGTTCGCAGACACTCGAATTGCTGCTGCGCTCCACCGGTTACAGCGACGACGTCACCCTGCTTGCGGTGCAACGTCAGACGCCAACGCCACCGCTGCAGACGGAAGTGGATGCGACGATTCATGCCGCACGCGTGATTCGCGCCAGGATTCGAACTTGGCTGTCGGACATCGGTGCCGACGCTGGCGATGTGTCGGATATCGTGCATGCGATCTCGGAGTTCGTCGAGAATGCCGTCGAGCATGCCTATACGGCCGAGGTTCCCGACGGCATTGTCGTCGAAGCAACGCTGGCTGGCGATGGCAACCTGCGGGCGTCCGTGATCGACCATGGGCAATGGAAGGATCACCGCGAGGGTGCGCAGGGCCGCGGGCGTGGGCTTGCGATGGCCGAAGCCTTGGTCTCCGAGGTGCACGTCACGCATGGGACCGATGGGACAACTGCCTCACTGACGCATCGCCTCTCACGACCCGCCGAGTTCGTCACCGACACGTTGGTCAGCCGCTCGGTCGACCAGCCGGCGATCGACTGCGAATTCATCTGCTCAGTCAGCGACCCTGGCCGCGTCGTCGTGAGCGGTGACGTCGATTCCGGCAGCGCACCGACGCTGGACCGCCAGCTAGCCCTCGAAAGCCGTTCCGGCATAGCGTCTTTGACGATCGACCTGAGCGCCGTCACGCAGCTGGGATCGGCGGGCGTGAGCGCGCTGGCCGACGCGTGCGACCGGGCTCGCCGGCAGGGGTGCGAATGTGTTCTGCTCGCGCCACCCGGCAGCCCGGCCCACCACGTCCTGTCACTGGTCCAGCTACCCGTCATCAGTAGCGTCACGGAGAACCTCGTTTCGGAAGGTTGAGCGCGCCTTGCTGTGCCGTACCTGATTGAACGGCATCCCACGGTCCGCGGCGTATTCCCGTGGGAAGTTCAACACCCGATCGCCGATGACGTTGCGCGCCATCTCGGTGGTGCCGCCGCCGATGGCGACCGACTGCCGGGCCAGGTAGCGCAGCCCGGTCTGCAGGCCTTGGCCGAACTCCCCGACGACGCCGGCCGCTGCGGCGATCGAGAGCGCGGTATCCATCTCGCACGTCACGGTCTCGGCGTGGAAGAGCCTGATGAGCGTTCCGCCGGCCGGCGGCAGTGTGCCATCCCGGACGCTGCGATAAACGTGGTCGATCAGCTGCTCGGCCACCGCGCGGTGCACCAGCGCCCGACCGGCCATCTCGCGCACCCGTTCGCTGTCGGCCTGTCCGGTCCTCTCCGCCAGTTCGGCGTAGTCGACCGGCGTCGTGTGGCCGCCTTCGCTGCCGCTGCCGCTGGCAAACTCCGAGCCCTGCCCGACCGCGCGGCGCTCGTGGTACAGCTGCCGGGAGGCCACCGCCCACCCGTCGTTGACCTGGCCGACGACGGCGTCGTCGCCGACGTCCACTCCGTCCAGGAACTCCTCGCAGAATTCGGTGGATCCGTTCACCTGGGTGATGCGGCGCAACGTGATTCCCGGATGGTCGATGGGCACCAGGAACATGGTCAGGCCGTCGTGCTTGGGCACGTCCCAGTCGGTGCGGGCCAGGCACAGTCCGAAGTCCGCAGCGAATGCGCTGGTGCTCCAGGTCTTGGCGCCGTTGATCACCCACCGGTCACCGTGGCGTTCGGCCCGGGTGAGGACGCCGGCCAAATCCGACCCGCCGCTGGGTTCCGACAGCAGCTGCACGAGCACCTCGTCGCCGCGCAGCGCGGCGGAGATGTGCCGCGTTTTCTGCTCCTCGCTACCGGTGTCGAGCAGCGTCGCGCAGCAGATGGTGAACGTCGGCGTGTTGAGGATCAACGGCATCTCGTAGCGGAGGGATTCGTCGTCGAATGCCCGCTGGTATTCGTAATCCAGACCCAGACCCCCGTACTCACGGGGAAAGCAGATACCCGCGAATCCGCCTTCGTAGAGCCGCTTTTGCAGCTCTCGGGCTCGCTGCCAGGACCGTTCATCGTCGCGAGGCGCAGCCGGAGGCGAATCCGGGTCGATGCGAGGCATGTTGTCCGCCAGCCACGCTCTGGCCCGGGCGGCGAATTCCGCAACGGATTCGGTGGGCGTCACCTGGCCGCCCTCGCCGCCTCGTACACCCGTAGGTTGTGTTCCTCCGGTGTGCCAAACATGGCCCGGTACAACGTAACCCGCCTGAGGTACAGATGTAGGTCGTGTTCCCAGGTAACGCCGATGCCACCGTGCATCTGTACGCAACGCTGAACGATCTGGCCCGCCATCTCCCCCACGTAGGATTTGGCGACGCTGGCCGACCGGCCGGCTGCGGGTGAGCGGGCCGCGACGTCGGCAACCGCCGCCGTTGTGGTCGCACGGCACGCTTCGAGCCACATCTTCATGTCGGCGAACCCGTGTTTGAGCGCCTGGTAGGAAGCCAGCGGACGGCCGAATGTGTACCGGTCCAGCGCCCATTGGACGGTGAAGTCGAACACCGTCTGCACGATGCCGACCACCTCCGCGCATTGCAGCACCTGGGCGATCTGGCTCTGCCGATCGATCAGCGCGGCGGTCTCGGCGGCGCTGCCGACAGCCGCGGACGCCGGCACGACCACACCGTCGAACTGCACCCGCGCATACTGCTTGACCAGATCGATTGACTGCTGGGCGGAAATCCGGACGCCCGGCGCGTCCGTCGGAACCAGAAACTGGCGAACCTCGTCGGCATCTGAGGCGCATCGCGCCACCACCAGCAGCACCGCGCTTTGAGCCCCCGCCTCGACCCGGTCCTTGGTGCCCTGAATGCGGTAGCCGCGGTGGCCGGAGTCGGTCGGCGTGAAGGTCACCGACGGATCGAGTGGCGCCCAACCCCGGCCCGGCTCGCAAACCGCCCACGACGCCACCGTTTCACCGCACATCAACGACTCGATGGTGGCCGCGTGCGCCTGCCGTTCGGCGCAGTCGACCAGCCCCGCGAGCACGGTGCTGACCGGATACAGCGGCCCCGGCGCGACCGTCTTGCCGAGCTGTTCGGCAACCATGGCCAGATCCGCGACACCGTTGCCCGACACACTGCCGCCGCCCAACGCCTCCGGAACGAGCAAGCCCGTCCACCCGAGTCCGGCGGCGCGCCGCCACCACGCGGGATCAAAGGACACACCCGCGGCATGCAGCTCACGGACGTAGCGCAGCGGCGCTTCCCTGTGCAGAAATGCCTGGGTGGTCGAGGCGAAGAGTATCTTTTCGGGAGAGTCGACGGCGGTCATGATGCTCTTTGTCAAGGGTTCGCTGGCGACTCTGATGTTAGCAATGAGCAATACCGTAAGAGATACCGGAGTTCAGTCGATAATGGTGTTGACGGGCGGTGACCGCGATGTCTGACACGAAGCAGCCGCCGGAGGATTCGCCGGAATCAGAAGCCGACGCGACGGCCTTGGCCGAAGAAGCCGATGCCGAAGACGCCGAGGCCACACCCTCGTGGCGTGGCCGGTTGCGGGCCCGGCTGCCGCGGCTGTCCACGCTCGCCAAGGTGGCGGCAATCTTCTTGATCTGCGCCTTCGTGGGGCTCAGCGGGTACATGGTGTGGCACCACAACGACGCCAAACACCGCCAGCAGCTCAGCGCGAAGTTTCTCGCCGGGGCCAAGCGCGGCGTGGTCAACATGACCTCGCTCGACTTCAACAAGGCCAAGGAAGACGTCCAGCGAGTGATCGACAGCTCCACGGGTGACTTTAGGGACGACTTCCAGCAGCGGGCAGCCGATTTCACGAAGGTGGTCGAGCAGTCCAAAGTGGTGACCCAGGGAACGGTTAACGCCGCGGCCGTCGAGTCCATGGACGAGCAGTCCGCCGTGGTGCTGGTCTCGGCGACATCGCGCGTCACCAATTCCACTGGCGCAAAGGGAGAACCACAGGCGTGGCGGCTCCGAGTGACTGTGACCGCGGACGCTGGGCAGTACAAGATGTCGAAGGTTGAGTTCGTACCGTGACGGATGATGCGCACGACCCGCAAGCGGCCGACAATGCCGACGCCGCAACCGAAGTCGACGAGGCGGACGGCGAGGGTGTCGAGGAAGCCGAGCCGGCGGCAGATCGGCCGCGGCGCGACCCTTGGCGACTCGTGCGCGGTCTGAGATCCGTGCCGGTGATTCTGGTCCTGCTCCTGGTGGTCTCCGCCGGCGTGGCGACGTGGCTGTTCTACAACGAGTACCGACCCGACCGGCAGACCGACCCCGGCGTCGCGCGCGCGGCGGCAGCCGCGGCTTCCGAAGGGACGGTCGCGCTGCTGTCCTATTCACCCGACACCCTCGAGAACGACTTCGCCGCCGCCAGAACGCACCTCGGCGGGGACTTCCTGTTGTACTACAACAACTTCACTGCGCAGATCGTGGCACCGGCGGCAAAGCAGAAGTCACTGAAGACCACGGCTCGGGTGATGCGTGCCGCGGTATCGGAGCTGAAGCACGATTCGGCCGTCGTTCTCGTCTTCGTCGACCAAACCACCACGACCAAGGAGAACCCCAAGCCGGCGGTGGCGGCCAGCAGCGTGCTGGTGACCATGACCCGTGTCGACGGCAAATGGTTGATCACCAAGTTCGATCCGATATAGCCCTAGGCCCAACCAACGCCGAGCGTGCACCCAGGGCGAAAAAATCATCTGTCAGAGATTCCGCCCTGAGTGCACGTCCGGCGCCGCGTGCTCGTCACCGACGACCGGCCGTTCTCCGGGAAGGGCCCTGGTGGCCGCCCGTACAGCACGGTCGCGTTGACACCGTGCCCATCACGGCGACCACCACAAATCCGTTGGGCTTCGTTGCTATCTATACTATGATAACGATATTCCAGCTCAGGAGGGCCGTTGATGACGCTGCGCACCCACCCCGACGGCCCGCCCGTCGCGCTCGACCTCACCGGCGAAACCAGTCCCTACCCATTCTTCGAGTACATGCGGCGCACCCATCCGGTCTGGCACGGTTCCCTGGCGGACCACTCACAAATGCCCGAAGAACTGCGGCCAAACGACGAGTGGGTGCTGTTCGGCTATGACGACGTGTTCCAGGCCTTCCGCGACGACCGCACCTTCACCTCGGCCAACTACGACAAGACGATCGGATTGGTGATGGGCCACACCATCCTGGCGATGGGCGGCAAGGAGCACCACGACCACCGCAGCCTGGTGGCCAAGGCGTTTCGCGCCACCGCGCTCGAACGCTGGGAACCGTCGGTCATCGGGCCGGTCTGCGACCAGCTGATCGACGAAATCAAACACGACGGCCGCGCCGACCTGGTGAAGGCGCTGACGTTCGAGTTCCCGACCCGGATCATCGCGACGCTGCTGGGACTGCCCCGCAAGGATCTCGACCTGTTCCGGCGGCTGTCACTTGACCTCATCTCGATTCAGGCCGACATCGTGGCTGGGCTGAACGCGGCCGCAGAGTTGCACGATTACTTCCTCGACCAGGTCCAGCAGCGTCGCCGCAAACTCACCAACGACATCATCGGCGACCTGGTCGCCGCCGAGATCGACGACGAAAAGCTCACCGACGAGGCCATCATCGCCTTCCTGCGCCTGCTGCTGCCGGCCGGGCTGGAGACCACCTACCGCTCCTCGGGCAACCTGCTGTACCTGCTGCTAACCCACCCCGAGCAGCTGGCGATGGTCTACCGGGACCGGTCGGCGATCCCCACCGCGATCGAAGAGGGCCTGCGGGTCGAAACGCCACTCACCATGGTCACGCGGACCACCACCGCCGAAGTCGAAATAGGCGGCACGACAATCCCTCCCGGCGCACAGATCGACCTGTGCACGGGCTCGGCCAACCGCGACGAAAGCCGTTGGCCCGACCCCAACACTTTCGACATCCGCCGGCCGCGGCATGCCCACATCGCGTTCGCGGGGGGAATCCACATGTGCCTTGGCATGCATCTGGCCCGGCTGGAAACTCGGGTCATGCTGAACAGCCTGTTCGACCGCGTCAAGGACCTGGCACTGGTTGCCGACGACGGAACCGGCGAGGCATCCAGGATCGTCGGACTCACCTTCCGGTCACCCAACAAGCTTCCGGTCACGTTCACGCCGGCCGCATGAAAAGTCGCGCGGCAATCCTGCACGACGTCGGCGGGCCATGGCCGGTCGAGGAATTCGAGCTGGATCCACCGCATGCCGACGAAGTCCTGGTCCAGATGGCCGCCGCCGGGTTGTGCCACTCCGACGACCGCATCCTCAAGGGCGACATGTCGGCCCGTAACGAGGTGATGCGATCCCTCGGCCTGCCAACCATGTTCCCGACGATCGGCGGCCATGAGGGTTCGGCCGTCGTGCGTGAAATCGGGGACGGCGTCACCGATTTCGCCCCGGGTGACACTCCATGCCGGTCGCACACCAGCGGCACCGACCGTATACGGCGGCGAAGGACATCACCACGCCTCTGCGACGTCGGCATCGGCACCATGGTCCCGGGAATGCCCACCGAGGGCACATTCCGCCATCACACCGCCGACGGTCGGCCGCTCGATCATCTGGCGAAGGTCGGTGCGTTCGCCGAACACACTGTGGTGTCGACGAATTCACTCGTGAAGATTGAGCCGCAGCTGCCGCTGGCGCCGAGCGCGCTGCTGTCCTGCGCCATCCCGACCGGCTCGGCTCGGCCGGGAATCGGGCCGGGGTAGGCGGCGGAGACACGGTCGTCGTCCTCGGCGCCGGCGGTATCGGTACCGGCGCGATCCAGGGCGCGAAGATCAACGGCGCGGCGCACATCGTCGCGGTCGATCCGGTGGACTTCAAACAGAAATCGTCCCTGCGGTTCGGCGCGACGCACATCGTCGCAACAGTGGCCGAGGCACTGGATCTGGTGCGTGGCCTGACACACGGGGTCATGGCCGATGCTGTCGTCGTCTCCCCGTCCTTGATCACCGCCGACGATGTGCGCGACGCTCTGCCACTCACCCGCAAGGGCGGAACCTGTGTGCTCACCGGCATGGCCTCGCAGTTGACCCGGTTAATCAAGATCGATCCGCAGGACTTCATCCCGATGAACAAGACGCTGGCGGGCACCATATTCGGATCGTGCAACCCGAGGGCCGACATCTCCCGGCTGGCTATGCTGTACCAAACGGGTCAGCTCCAGCTCGACGAGATGATCACCAGGCGTTACCGCTTGGATGACATCAACGGTGCCTACGATGACCTGCGCAACGGTGAAATCATCAGGGGCATTATCGATTTCGTGATCAGCTGACTCGGCGTACACAACCTGCCCGCTCCCCCACGGCAACTCGAAAACACCCTCGACGGCAGGCCACTTACGGCGGCCCGGCTCGGGTGCGGCGTTGATTGTGGCAGGTCCCCGATGGTCGGTCCACCCGGTTCTAGCACACGCTGGGCGGCCTTTCCCGCCCAGCTTCGCCAACATCCGCTTGAGCCCGCGACGCGGCCCGTTCATCGGCGCGGCGCAGGCCGATGCGGCCCGCCGTGTGATTCATCGTCCCTCCGGCCCAGCCCCAGGGCCACAGGACCACAAAACAAGGCAGACTCGCTCCGCTCGCCGCGGCCCCCCAACTGCGTAGAGCGACTCGAACGAACCTGCTGTAAATCAGATTTACGAAGTCTATGAATCATTTGAAATCTGAGTGATCTCATCCGGCCGCGACGATCACAGAGTAGCTTCACGACAACGCACTCGCCGAGCGCGAGTTTCTGAGCAGCGGTCAATACCGGATCCCCAGAGAAGGTTGGGACGATGAACTTTTCAATGTTGCCTCCGGAGATCAACTCGGCTCTCATATTTGCTGGTGCCGGACCAGGACCGATGCTGGCGGCCGCGGCGGCCTGGGACGGACTGGCCGAGGAATTGAGCTCGGCTGCAGCCTCTTTCGGCTCGGTGATATCCGGACTGGTCGGCGGATCGTGGCAGGGGCCGTCGTCGGTGGCGATGGCTGCTGCGGCAGCTCCGTATGCGGGGTGGCTTGCCGAGGCGGCGGCCCAGGCCGAGCAGGCGGCGGCCCAGGCCGCGGCGATGGTGGCCGAGTTTGAAGCTGTGCAGGCGGCGATGGTGCAACCGGCGATGGTGGCGGCCAACCGTGCTGACCTTGTGTCGCTGGCGATGTCGAACCTCTTTGGGCAAAACGCCCCGGCGATCGCGACCGTCGAGGCCGCGTACGAGGAGATGTGGACTCTCGATGTGTCGACGATGGCTGCCTATCACGCCGGAGCGTCGGCGGTCGCATCGGCGCTCACGCCGTTCACCCGCCCGTTGCAGAATCCGGCGGATCTGCCGACCCGAATGGTCGGTGCACTCGGGGCCGCCGTACCAGCCGCATCGGCCACGACCCCGAACCTCGGTTTAGCCAACGTTGGCTCCGGCAACGTTGGCAACGCAAACAACGGCATCGGAAATATCGGCAGCGGCAATCTTGGCAACTATAACTTCGGCGCCGGAAACCTCGGCAGCAACAACATCGGCCCAGCAAACCTGGGCAACAACAACATCGGCGCCGGCAACGCCGGCAGCAGCAACTTCGGCTGGGGAAACATAGGCATTCTCAACACCGGGTTCGCCAATGCCGGCCTCGGCAACTTCGGCATTGCGAATACCGGCAACAACAACGTCGGCATCGGCCTCACCGGCAACAACCAGATCGGCATCGGCGGGCTGAACTCGGGCAGCGCCAACCTCGGCTTGTTCAACTCGGGCACCGGAAATATCGGCTTCTTCAACTCCGGCACCGGAAACTTCGGCATCGGAAACTCCGGCAACTTCAGCACCGGCCTTTTCAATTCGGGGCAGGCCAATACGGGGTTCTTCAACACCGGCTCGTTCAACACTGGCATGTTCGATGTCGGTAATGCGAACACCGGCAGCCTGAATACCGGCAATTACAATATGGGCGCCTTCAATCCGGGGGCGTCTAACACTGGAGCGTTCAACACGGGCACCGCCAACACCGGTTTCTTCAACACTGGCAACATCAACACGGGCGCCTTCAACATAGGCAACATGAATAATGGCCTGTTCAACACGGGTGATTTGAATAATGGAGTTTTCTACCGCGGCGTGGGCCAGGGCAGTCTGAATTTCACGATCACGACACCCGATCTGACGCTGCCGGCCCTGGAAATACCCGGAATATCGGTTCCGGCCTTCAGTTTGCCCGCGATAACCCTTCCGTCGCTGTCGCTGCCGGCCACGACGACACCCGACAACGTTGCGGTGGGTGCGTTCGACCTACCGGCACTCACCCTGCCCGCGCTCAACATCCCCGCCAACACCACACCCGCCAACATCACCATCGGCGCCTTCGACCTACCCGCACTCACCCTGCCCGCGCTCAACATCCCCGCCAACACCACACCCGCCAACATCACCATCGGCGCCTTCGACCTACCCGCACTCACCCTGCCCGCGCTCAACATCCCCGCCAACACCACACCCGCCAACATCACCATCGGCGCCTTCGACCTACCCGCACTCACCCTGCCCGCGCTCAACATCCCCGCCAACACCACACCCGCCAACATCACCATCGGCGCCTTCGACCTACCCGCACTCACCCTGCCCGCGCTCAACATCCCCGCCAACACCACACCCGCCAACATCACCATCGGCGCCTTCGACCTACCCGCACTCACCCTGCCCGCGCTCAACATCCCCGCCAACACCACACCCGCCAACATCACCATCGGCGCCTTCGACCTACCCGCACTCACCCTGCCCGCGCTCAACATCCCCGCCAACACCACACCCGCCAACATCACCATCGGCGCCTTCGACCTACCCGCACTCACCCTGCCCGCGCTCAACATCCCCGCCAACACCACACCCGCCAACATCACCATCGGCGCCTTCGACCTACCTTCGCTGGCGATTCCTTCGGTGACTATTCCGTCGATGACAATACCTGCGGGTATCACCGTGGGCGCTTTTGCACTCCCGCCGCTAGAGATTCCGCAGGTGATTATTCCGCCCGTGACGATTCCCCCTATTACGGTGGGGGCGTTTGATTTGCCCCCGTTGCAGATTCCGGCGGAGACCATTCCGTCGCTGACGATACCCGCCGGCACCACTATCAGTGGATTTAATCTGCCCCGATTTCACATTCCTTCGGTGATCGTTCCCCCAGTGATGATAGGCGGCATAACCGTCGGCGACTTTAGCCTACCGGCGATACATACTCAGCCGATACCCGTTCCCCCAATAAATGTGGGCGGATTTGTGCTGCCCGGTATCGGATGGAGTGACTTTCTACACACACCCGAGATAACGGTCAATAATCTTTCAATACCGTTTCAGCTATCCTTCACGACCAATATACCTGCGCTTCAGCCGATAGGCGGCGGAACTAGCGTTATCAACGGTAGTCTCAGCCTCGGCGACCCGAATTTCCACGAACTCCACCTGCCGTCACTGGCAATCCACCCATGGCAGTTGACGGTCCCCATCGTGGTCGAGCCTTTCGCCCTTCCCGGCTTCACCCTCCCCAGTATCGATGTCCCCGCTATCCACGTCGACGGCTTCACCCTTCCCCAGATCACCACCCCGACGATCGCCACACCGCCGGTGACCATCGACCCCATCGCTACCGAGGGATTAGTCCTTCCGGAGATCACCATCCCGGCGATCACTACCCCGGCGTTCGCCATCGATCCGATCGGCGTGGGTGGGTTCACGCTGCCTGCGATCACCACGCCAACGATCGTCACCCCGCCGTTGACCATCGATTCGATCGGGACTGGCGGGTTCACGCTTCCCGCGATCACCACCCCACCCATCAACACCCCACCATTCACCATCGACCCCATCGCCGTCGGCGGCTTCACCCTCCCCCAAATCACCACCCCACCCATCAACACCCCACCATTCACCATCGACCCCATCGCCGTCGGCGGCTTCACCTCCCCAAATCACCACCCCACCCATCAACACCCCACCATTCACCATCGACCCCATCGCCGTCGGCGGCTTTCTCCCCAAATCACCACCCCACCCATCAACACCCCACCATTCACCATCGACCCCATCGCCGTCGGCGGCTTCAACCTCCCCAAATCACCACCCCACCCATCAACACCCCACCATTCACCATCGCCGTCCCACCAAATCACCACCCCACCCCAACACCCCACCATTCACCATCGACCCTATCGCCGTCGGCGGCTTCACCCTCCCCCAAATCACCACCCCACCCATCAACACCCCACCATTCACCATCGACCCCATCGCCGTCGGCGGCTTCACCCTCCCCCAAATCACCACCCCACCCATCAACACCCCACCATTCACCATCGACCCCATCGCCGTCGGCGGCTTCACCCTCCCCCAAATCAACGTCCCGCCGATCACCACGCCATCGTTCACTGTTCCGCCGATCGGCCTCGGGGGCTTCACCACGCCCCCGCTCACCATTCCCGGCATCCACCTGCCCAGCACCACGATCGGGAGTTTCGCGATCCCCGGGGGACCGGGCTACCTCAACTCGAGCTCCGCACCTTCGTCGGGCTTCTTCAATTCGGGCGCGGGCGGCAACTCGGGCTTCGGCAACAACGGTTTGGGGCTCTCGGGTTGGTTTAACACCAACGCGCCCGGGTTGTTGGGCGGCTCGGGCTACCAGAATTTCGGTGGACTGTCGTCAGGCTTTTCGAACCTGGGCAGCGGTGTCTCGGGCTTCGCCAACACAGGCACACTGCCTTTCTCGGTGACCAGCCTGGTTTCGGGCTTTGCAAACATAGGCAGCAACCTTTCGGGCTTCCTCCGCGGCAGCACGTGATAAGCCGTGGGGTTACCACCAACACCGATCGCCTGCTCCAACGGCCGCCCGATCACGGCCGCTATGCATGCATGCCCGGGAATCTGACCCAGCCGGGTGAGCAGAGAATGCTACTACGCCAGCCTGGCCAGCGTCCGCTCCCACAGCTCGCAGGCCAGGCGCAGATCGTAGGCGGCGCGGTTGGCTTTCGCGACCCTGCGCCTCGAGTAGTATTCGCCGGACGTCCAGTCGACTCCGGGCGTGCTCGAAGCCAGCCAGACCAGCTGATCGGCTCCCTGGTCGACGGTCGAGGTGAATCGCTCGGCGGGCGTGTACCGCGCCATGAACGCCATGACGCGGGATTCCGATGCCACCCCGAAGTTGGAGTTGACATAGCCGGGGTGAACCGCCGCGACGGCGAGCCCTTGGTCGTGGTAGCGCCGGTGTAATTCCTTGGTGAACAAGACGATTGCCAGCTTTGAGTACGCGTAGGCGACGCTGGGCCGTCGCCTGCCGGTGTTCTCCACGTCGGCAACATTGGCCAGGCGAACCAGCCGATGCGACGAGCTGGTCGTGTTCACGATCGTCGCCCGTGAGGCCACCAGCAGATCCAACAACTGCGTGGTAAGCAGAAACGGCGCCAAGTAATTGACCTGATAGGTCATTTCATATCCATCGGGTGTGAGGTGGACCTTGTGGACCATCATGCCGGCGTTGTTGGCCAAAACGTCGATGCGCGGGTACTCGGCACGAATCTTGTCCGCCAAGGCCCGCACCGCAGACAGGTCCGCGAAGTCGGCCACAAAATAATCCGCGCCCAATTCCCGGGCCACTGCGGTGGTCTTGCTTTCCGACCGGCCAACCACGACGACCTTTTCGCCATGCGCGCTGAGCCGGCGCGCCGCCGCCGCGCCGATGCCGTCACTGGCACCCGTGATGACGATCGTCCTATTCGTCATATCGATGGCGTCCTCCACCGGGAGTGTATCGATCCGCGCCGAAATGTCATTGACTGCTCACATGGGCGACATAACTCGGCGCAAGTTCGGGCGGCTCGCCGCGCTGGCGGGCGTCGTTGGCGTAAGCGGTGCGCTTACCAGCTGTGCCGCGCCGGCCACGCCGCCGCAGTCGGGGCCCACCGAGACCGCGACCCCGGCCCCGGATACGCGGGCCCGGCCCATCAGGCTCACCCAGGCCGATGTGGACCGGATCATCGGCGATCACGCGCATACGCTGCTGGACCACCTGCGGGCCAAGGCACCCGGCCGAAACTATGGGATCGCGGTGGCTTTCGCATGTCCCAACCGCCAATTCAATCGCTTCTACATGTACGGAACGGGCGCCGAACAGACCCCGCCCACCGCGCGAACGATCTTCGCGATCGGATCGATCACCAAGACCTTCACCGCCGCGCCGTTCGCCAACGGGGTGTCGACTCGGCCGGACTGACTGGGATGCCGGCTTGCGACGCTATCTTGGCGGCGATCTGAGCCCGGCAATGCGGCAGATCACGCCCAGGATGCTCGCCCGGCACACGTCGGGTCTCCCGGAGAACTCCACCGGTCCAGAAGACGGTGCCGGCCTGTTCCTCAAGAATCCTTCCGTGCCGCCGCCGAGCCTGGTCCGTGCGTGGCGGTCCCACAACGGCCCCCAACCGGGGAGCTGCTGGACCTATTCGAACCACGGCTTCATCACGCTGGGCTTCGCCGCCGTCTGATGGCGCATCTGGGTGCGGTCAGTGGAGCGCCAACACTGATGAAGGCGCTGGCAACCACGATCCAGCCGGCCCCCTGTCGGTCGACGTGTGCGGAAAACCGAACCGCGGGCCGGCGCGCATGGGGCTGGCGTGGCAAGTCGAACCCGGTCCGCCGCAGATCATTTGGAAAGACGGTCTGACCCGGCGGGTGGCTGTTCGTGCTGGATCGGTTTCAGGCCCCCGGGCCCCACCGAGGAGCCACTGGGAATCGCCATCCTGGTCAACGGTTATTGGAAAAAGGACAAGCCACCCGTACTGGCCAACAATCACGGCCCGGCGATGCTCAAACAGGTCGCGGCCGCCATCTAGACCGCTCACGCGAACGAGTAGCGAACCGGCAGGTGTTTGAGGCCGCCGACGAATGTCGTGGCAATGAGCTGCGGATCACCGGTCAGCTCAATGGATTTCAGTCTTGGCAGCAACTCGGTGAAGAAGCTGTTGACCTCCATGCGGGCCAGGGCGGCACCCATGCAAAAGTGCACGCCATAGCCGAACGCCACGTGTTTGTTGGGCTCGCGCCCGACGTCGAACCGGAACGGGTACTCGAAGACATCCTCGTCTCGGTTGGCCGAGACATAAGATAACAGCACGGATTCGCCTGCGGCGATGGGTATTCCGCGTACCACGGTGTCACTGGCTGCGGTACGCATGAACTGCTTGACCGGGGTGACCCAGCGGATCATCTCCTCGGTGGCCAGTGGCATCAAGCCGAGATCGTCACGCAACCGTGCCATCTCGTCGGGATTCTCGATGAGCGCGTGCAGACCGCCGGAGATGGTCGCGCTGGTGGTGTCGTGACCGGCGGTGGCGACGATGAGGTAGTAGGACACCGTGTCGATGTCAGATAGCGGCTCGCCGTCGACGCGGGCGTTGGCGATTGCCGACGCGAGATCCTCGGTGGGATGCCCCCGGCGCGATGCGGTCACCGCGTTGAAGTATCCGAACATGTCCAACAGCGCCGGCAGCTGATCCTCGCTCGTGGTGCCGCGCTTGAACTCGCTGTCGTCGCTGCCGAACAACTCCTGGGTCAGCTTGAGCATGCGGGGAAAGTCGGCCTCCGGCAGGCCCAACAGCGACATGATCACGTAGAGCGGGTAATTGACCGCGACCTGCGCAGCGAAGTCGCATTCGGGGCCCGCGCCCATCATCTTGTCGACATAGATCTTGGCCAGCTCGTCAACGCGGGCCTTCAGCGCCCGCATCGCCTTCGGGCGAAACCAGTCGGCGCCGATCGCGCGCACCACCCGGTGTTGCGGGTCGTCCATGTGGATCAGCGTGCGTACTCCCGCGGCGGCCTGCAGCTCGTCACCGTCGGCGGTCGCCAGGACCGGGCGCGGCCAGTTGGTGAACAGCGTGTTGTCGCGCTCGATGTCCATGACGTCGGCGTGCTTGGTGATCGCCCAGAACGGCCGGTAGTTCGGCACGTCGACCCACGCCACCGGAGCGCCGGCGCGCAGGTGCTTTAGCGCCGCGTGCAACCGCGGTTCGTCGGTGTATGCCAACGGATCTGCCAATACCTTGGCGGCCTCGTCGATCGTCTTCGTGCTCATCGGCGAAACCCCTTCAGTGCGGCGCTCTGACAGGACGGCGTCGCCGCGAAGATCGGCAGGACGCGATCTGCTTGAAGCGCTTCTCGACATGCGGCCGGATCTGGGTTCCGAGGCCGAGAATGAACCGGCCCTCCGAATACGCCCGCAGGTCCCAGCCGATGTTGGCGACGATCATCGGATTGCGGGCGAACGCCACCGCGATGTTAGTGCCCAACTCGAGCCGCGAGGTGTGTTCGGCGGCCAGTAGCAGCGGCAGAAAGGGGTCATGACTGGCTTCGGCCGTCCAGCTCCCGTCGTATCCGTCTTGTTCCAGGGCGTTGGCCGCCACGGCCGCGCGTGCGAGCTTGGTAGGGATGCCACCATCGATCTTGGGCCCGGAGGCGCTACCCATTTGGGTAACTTTACAGTAAGTGATCCAGTATGTAGGACAGAGGCATGACGAAAGCCGAGGATTGGGAGGAGACGCTCGAGGATCTCCAGCGTCGCCGTCAGCACGCGTGGGGTATGGGCGGGCGGGAGCGGCTGGACAAGCACCGCAGCAAGGGCAAGCTCGACGCCCGCACCCGCATCGAGCGACTTCTCGACCCCGGCACCTTCCGCGAATTCGGCACGCTGGTCGGCGGCGAAATCCCGGCCGACGCGATCGTCACGGGCTCCGGCCGGATCAATGGGGCAACGGTGATGGTGGGCGCCGAAGACTTCACGACGCTGGCCGGAACCATCGCACCGGGCAGCAATTCCAAGCGCTACCGCATCGCCGAGCTGGCGCTGCGCGACAAGGTCGCGCTGGTGATGCTGCTCGAAGGCGCCGGGTTTCGCCCCGCCGGTGCACATTACGGGCGCACCCCGACCGACCTGCTCGCCCAGGCACGGTGCTCGGGCCGGGTGCCGACGGTCGCCGCGGTACTGGGGCCATCGGCCGGACACGGCGCACTGGTCGCCCCGGTCTGCGACTTCACCGTCATGAGCCACCAGGGCGCGATCTTTACGGCCGGGCCGCCTGTGGTGAAAGAGTCTACGGGAGAGGATATTTCGAAGGAAGACCTCGGCGGGCCGGACGTCGCCGTCGCCAGCGGGGTAATCCATAACGTCGCCGAGGACGACGAGGCGGTGCTCGACACCGTCCGCCGCTACCTGTCGTATTTCCCGCCGAGCGCGTGGTCGTATCCGCCGTCGCTGCCAGCCTCAGAGGCAGCCAACCCTCGGCCGACACCGGAGTTGCTCGACATCGTCCCGCGCGACAACCGTCGCGTCTACGACATGCGGGCGGTGCTCGACGTGGTCTTCGACTGTCCCGACTGGTTCGAAGTCCAACCGGGATTCGGAAAGGCGATCATCTGCGCGCTGGCCCATCTCGGTGGGCATCCGGTCGCGGTCGTCGCCAACCAGCCGCGGGTCCTCGCCGGGTCCATCGACGCCGACGCCGCCGACAAGGCAGCGCATTTCATCATGGTGGCCGACTCCTTCCACCTGCCGATCGTTTTCCTGGCGGACAACCCCGGCATGTTGGCGGGCAGTCGGTCCGAGCGGGAGGGCGCGTTGCGCAGCGGCGCACGGATGTTCGCCGCGCAAACCGCGGCGACGACGCTGAAGCTGCACGTGACGCTGCGCAAGGCCTATGGTTTCGGCTCCATGGTCATGGGGCTGATCAGCTTCGACGGCCAGGTGGCCACGTTCGCCTATCCGGGGGCGACGATGGGCGCGATGGGCGCCGCGGCGCTGAGCCGCGCGTCACACGCCGATCAGGACCTGTCCGCCAGGCTGCGCAACGCCGAGCTGCAAGCGTCGTACCGCTCGGCCGAGCACATGGGCATCGACGAGCTCATCGATCCCCGCGAGACGCGCGACGCGTTGCTCGCCTCGCTGCAGCGCGGTCTGTCCAGCCGGCAGGCCCCCGCGGAACCGGTGACCCGCACGTTGATCATGCCGTGATTTCGTTGGCGCCGAGCGGCGCCGAGCAGCGCCGAGCAGACGCGAGAGCCCCCATTTGGGCTGCCAAATGGGGGCTTTCGCGTCTGCTCGGCGGGTCGTCAGCGGCCAGCGTGCAACTACGGCGCCGACACGCCTGCGACGGTCGCCGTCATTTCACGGTCGGCGTGTGGTCGGCTTGCCCAAGCCCAGCGTGTGCTGGGCGATCATGTTGCGGAACACCTCGAGCGTGCCGCCGTAGATTCCCACCAGCGGCGCGAATCGATAGACATACTCGGCGCCGCCGTCGTCGGCGGCCCCGTCAGCGCCGAACGGTAGCGCCGACGCCGCCCCGAGGATGTCCATCAGGTCCGGCGAGATGTCTCGCATCGTTTGTGCGATGGCCACCCGGCCGAAGATGTCCGGCGCGCTGAGCGCCGCTTCCATCCGGGCGACGCTGCGGCCCAGTCGATACGCCACCGACCGATCGTCGAGAAGACGCCGCCCGTTGGGGTTCGGCTGCGCCGCGCGCGCCGCGACCCCGTCGACCGCCTGGGCCATCGAACCGGCCTGGTGCATCATGATTGACGTGTCCTGCAGGCCGTCGGGTGCAGCCGCGACCGCACCATGCTCGGTGTTGAGTGGCTCGCGCAGCACGGCCCAGCCCGCGTTCACCTCGCCCAGCCGGTACTTGTCGTCGACGCGGACTTCGCTGTAATAGACGATGTTGGTCCGGTCGCCGTCGACCGTGCGGATGCCCCGGATTTCGATGCCCGGCGAGTCCAGCGGAACCAGAAACATGGTCAGGTTCTTGTGTTTTGGCGCGTCCGGGGCGGTGTTAGTGATCAGGAAGACGTACTGGCAGTTGTGCGCGCCGGTGGTGAACATCTTCGACCCGTTGATCAGCCACGAGCCACCGTCGCGCACCGCCCGGGTCTTGCAGGTGGCAACGTCGGAGCCGCCCTCGGGCTCGGTGTAGCCCAGGCACAGCCGGACATGGCCGCTGAAGACCCCGGGCATCACCTCCTCGATGAGTTCGGGTGAGCCGAACTTCACCACCGACCGCGCCACCATGGCGGTCGTCCCCCAGGTCACCCACGGCACGTGCGCCCGCCGCTTCTCCAGCTCCCACATGCGGCGGCGCACCCGGCTGAACCCGCCTTCGGTGTGCGGCTTCCACTCCGCGGCCAAATAGCCTGCGGCACCGAACGCCAAATGCAGACCCTCGTCAAAGTTGTCACCCGTCTCGCGGTCGCGGCGCCGGACCTCCTCGGTGACGTGGGTGGCCAGAAAGCTTCGCGCCTCGTCGAGGAAGGCGAGGTCCTCGTCGGACAGTTCGACCCGGGAGAAATCCATCATTAGGTCCTGACACTCTCGCGGGCGCACACGATTTCGGCGACCCGCTGCGCGGCCGCACCCGGGTCTCCGCCCGCCAGCGGCCACCCGCGGGCACGCACCAGGTACGCCGTCGCGGCAGCCTCCGCCGAAACCCCAAGGCCGCCTTGGATATGGACCGCCATGGTCG
Organism: Mycobacterium lacus; assembly: GCF_010731535.1. NCBI lineage: Bacteria > Bacillati > Actinomycetota > Actinomycetes > Mycobacteriales > Mycobacteriaceae > Mycobacterium > Mycobacterium lacus. The sequence continues at coordinate 1,077,798 of NZ_AP022581.1, read as the reverse complement.
CCGCCTTGGCCGCCTCCTCGGCCATGAACACGAACGCCGACGGCGCCAGCTCGGCGCGTTCGTCGGGCTCGTTGTCCAGGAACCAGGCGGCGCGCCGGGCGAGGTTGCGCCCGGCCGAAACGGTGATGGCCATGTTGGCCAGCGGGTGCGAAATGCCCTGCAGCGTCGAGATGGGCACACCCAGCGTGTAGCGGGTCTTCGCGAACTCCGCCGCGATGGTCATCGCCTGTTCGACCAGACCCACCAGGGCGGCGGCGGTCAGCAGTCGCCACTCATCGGTCGCCCGTTGGTAATTCACCAGCGCGTCGGATCCGCTGGCCACCACCGTCCGGGTGTCGGCCGCGGCCGGATCCACCCAGGCCATCGGCAGCCGACCGATGTTGTCGACCTTCGCCGGTCGGGTGCCAAAGGCCAGGCGCACGATCTGGTCACCGTCATGGACGATGATGAGGTCGGCGATCGACCCGGTCGGAATCAGCCGGGGACCCGGACCGCTGTCGCTCCGTGGATCGAGTGCGACCAGCTGTTCGGCGTTGAGGACGCCCGACGTGTCTCCTCCAACGCGCGCCAGCAAGCGCGCGGCACACACGTGGTCGATCCAGGGAACCGGCGCCAACGACCGGCCGATCTCCTCGGCCACCAGGGTGAGATCGACCAGCGTCGCCCCGTCGCCGCCGCAGGACTCGGACAGTGCCATCGTCGTCGCACCCATCGCGCACAACCGCTCCCACAGATTCTCGTCGAACCCGGAAAGCTCCGCGGCACGGACTGTTTCGATCGGACAGCGGGTTTTGAAGAACTGCTTGTACGCGGCCTGCAGCGCCTCGTGATCTTCGCACAGGCTGTAGTCGAGCCTTCGTAGCTCGAAGCGGTCCATCGTCAGTACTCCTTAGGAGAAGAAGAATTCCCGGGCGTTGTTGTAGAGGTAGTTGTCCAGCGCGTCGGCCGGCAGGTCCAGCGCGAGGGCTTCCGGTATCACGCGGCGCATGCGCAACACCGGCCAGTCCGACGCGTAGATCACCTTGTCCCGACCGCGTGTTCGCATGTAGTGCAACAGGCTTTCCGGCAGCCGCTTGGGTGACCAGGCCGAGGTCATCAGGCGCAGGTTGGCGTACTTGAGCATCAGCCGGATCGCGACGTCCCACCACGGATCGGCGCCATGGATCATGCATAGCTTCAGTTCGGGAAATCGGACACACACCCGGTCCAGATGCATGGGATGCTGCACCTCGCCCGGGATCGGTGGCCCGGGGATGCCGGTGTTGACGCACAGCGGCAGGTCGAGTTCGGCGCACTTGGCGTAGAGCGGATAGTAGACGGCGTCGCTGGGCGGGTACTGCCCGTCGCCCCAAAAGCTCGGTCCCACTACGGCGTAGGCCACCGGCAACTCCTTGACGATGGCGCTCAACTCGCGCAACGGGCGCACCGGACGCAGCAGGTTGACCCCACCCATGGCCAACGCGAACCTATCCGGCTGAGCCTCCACGAACTTGCGCGCGGTGGTGGACGGGTTGACGAGCGAATCCATCAGGATCGCCTGCGCCACCCCGTGGGCGTCCATCTCCGCGAGCAGCTCGGCCAGCTCGACGGGGGCGAACATCGACTCCGGGCCCTTGAAATAGTCGTCGCGTACCTTGAGCATCCAGCTGGGCTGGGCTTCGGCCTCCCCGAAGTGCACATTCACCAGGCAGTCAATCACTTGATGCGTCATGACAGGACCCGTTGCGTCGCTTGGTTTCTCGCCCATTGGTAGTTCGGCTTGCCGTTGCCGAGACGCTGAATCTGCTCGACGAAGATGAACAACTTGGGGGCCTTGAAATGCGCCAGCCGCGAGGTGCAGAAGGCATAGAGGCCTTGCTCGTCCGCGGTGACGCCCGGCTGCGTGGCGATGAGCGCGACGACTTCCTGTCCCCACCGCTCGCTCGGCCGTCCGACCACGAGCGCGTCGGCAACGCCCGGATGTGCGCGCAGGACTTCCTCGACCTCTTCGACGAATACCTTTTCGCCGCCGGTGTTCACGACCAGCGAATCGCGGCCGTATAGGCGAATGGTGCCGTCCTTTTCGACGGATGCGCGGTCGCCGGGTATCACCACACGCCGGCCGTCGATCTCCGGGAAAGTCCGCTGGGTGGCCGCGGCATCGTTGAAATACCCGAGCGGAATCCGGCCCATCCTGGCCGCCCAACCGATCTCGTGCTCACCGGGCCGCAGGAACCGGCTGCGGTCGGCGGAGACGACCGTCGCGCCGACCCTGGGTTCAAAGGTTTCGCTTGCGGTTCCCTCACGGCTGTATCCGACGGCCATGTTTCCGGTTTCCGACGACCCGTAACCCTCGATGATGGTGGCCTGTGGCAGGAACTCCATCAGCCCCCGTTTGTACTTCGGATTCGTGGCCGCCCCTCCGGTGCCGACCGAGTGCACCGAGGACAGGTCGTACGGACGCGCGCGCAGCTCGGCGACCAGCGGCCCGGCGTACGCGTCGCCGACCATCGTGATCATGCCCACCTTCTCGCGCTCCGCCGTCTCCCACACCGACCGCACGTCGAGCTTGTCGCGGTCGTCGTACATCACGACGGTGAGGCCGTGCAGGAGCGCGGCGAACGCGGTCCACATGCCGGCCGCGTGCATCAGCGGCGAGATGGCGAACCAGGGCGGGCCGCCGACGCGTACGGTCTGGTGGATCTCGTCGACGCCCGCGTGGTCGGCCCCCGCCATCGACGTCACGTACATGTCGCTCTGTCGCCACAGGACGCCCTTGGGCCGTCCCGTCGTGCCGCCGGTGCACATCATGATCAGGTCGTCCGGCGACCCCGGCAGGTCGTCGTCCGACTTACCGGCCGCCAGCACGTCGTCCAGCGAAACGGCGCCGGGCAGTTGCCGAACCGAACTCCCGTCGTCGATGGACACCAGCAGTTCGGTACCGCTGGGAGGCAGCACCTCGGCGAACCGGGCGCCCAGCGAGCGGTGGTAGATGATGCCCCGCGGCCCCACGTAGTCGAGCAGGTCGCGGATCTCGCGCGGCGAATAGTGATGATTCACGTTGACCGGAACGGCTCGTGCCTTGAGGCACCCGATCACCATGTCGGGGTAGAGGTCGTTGTGCATGATGAGGGCGACCCGGTCCTGACCGCATTCCCACCTTTGCAGTGTCTCGCGCGGACGATGGACACCGAATCCCTTGTCGCTGAGGTAATTAGCCAGCTGGCCGGATCGTTGCGCCGCCTGACCGAAGGAGCTGCGCCGGGGGCCGCATACGGTCATCAGGCGATCGGGAACCAGCTCCGCGATCGCGTCGAGGACGGCCCCGATGGTCCATTCGGCCACGGCTGTGCCACCTAGGCCGCCAGCGCCACTTTGACGCCGAGGAGGTCCAATGCGTTGTCGCGCATGATCTTTCGAACCTCGTCGTCGCCGAACCCGGCGAGCTCGTCGGTGAACGAAAGCGGTGATTCCAGGCCTTCACCGTGGGGCCAGTCGGAGCCGAACAGGATGCGTTCGACGCCGATCTTCTCCGCGAGCACCGTGAGGTCTTCTTCGTAGTAGGGGGACACCCAGACGTGGTTGCGCAGCGTGTCGACCGGGTCGTTGGGGAACCAACGCGGCTGTTGGTTCGCCGTCTTCTTCAGCCGCTTGGCAAGTCGGTGCACCCACTCGGAGCCGTTCTCGATGCTGGCGACCCGAAGCTTGGGATGGCGATCGAAAACCCCGTGCACGATCAGCGAAGCCATGGTGTCGTGGATTGCCCGGTCGTCGACGAGGATCTTGTCGAGCGGGTCGGGCTCGGCGAAGGCCTCGAAGGTGTCCTTGCCACCCCACATGGCGGCGATCTTCAGATATCCGCTGTCACCCAGATGGAATGCCACCGGGACGTTCGCCTCGGCGAGGCGGGACCAGACCGCATCGTGCGACGGATGCCCGAGTGAGCGGTTCTTTCCGACGCCCGGTACCGGGGCCGGCCGCACATGGACCAGCCTTGCGCCGCGGTCCAGCACGAAATCGACCTCCTCGACGGCCCGCTGCGGATCGGCGAGGGAAATCATTGGCGCTGTGAGGATGCGGTGATCGTCGCGGTCAAACCCCCAGTCCTCGTCCAGCCATCGGTTGAAGGCGTGCAGCGAGGCCATCGTGGCCTCCACGTCATCCTTGAGCGCTTCCTCGACCCCGCATCCGAAGGTGGGGAACATGAAGACCGTTTCGATGCCCTGGCCTTCCACCACCGCGACTCGCGCGTCGCGGTTCTGGTATTCCGGTCGCAGCTCTAGCTTTTCGACCTGCATCAAGGATGCGGGATCCACACCCTTGGGAATCTCGCCACGAAACAGCGAGTCCAGGCAGCCCGGCACGATGATCGGATCGAACGTGGGGTTGGGGATGAAGCGGTTGACCCGGTCGCCGATGATGGCCTGGGTATGCCTGCCGTCGCTGTACATCTGGACGCCGCGCCTACGAAACTTTCTGTCCAGGTGTCGGGTAAACGCGTCCAGCGGCTCGTAGTAGTGATTGTCGACGTCGATCGCCTGGTAGCTCAGGTTACCCATGATCATCCTTTCCGGGCGCTCCACGCGTCAGATGGGGTGAGGGAAGGAAACTGCGGCGGCCGCTTCTCGAGGAAGCTCACGATCCCCTCGATGACGTCCGGCCGCGGCATCGCCTCGCGCAGCAAGACCTCGGCGTGTGAAGTGGCTTCTGCGACACCGCGGGTGGCGTCGCCGTATACCTGTCGCTTGATCACGGCCATCGAAGCGGGCGAGCAGTTTTGGGCGATGTCCCCCGCATATTCCAGCGCACGCCTCAGCAAGTCGTCGGGTGCGACAACTTCCTTGACGAGGCCCAGTTCGGCCGCCTCGCCGGCGAGAAAGGTACGGCCGCTCAACAACAGATCGAGGGCAACACCCCAACTGGTCAGGCGGGGCAATATCCACGAGATGCCGAACTCGGCGATCAGCCCGCGGCGAGCGAACACGGCGGCGAACTTGGCCCCGGCGGCCGCGAACCGGACGTCACACATCAGCGCCTGGGTCAGACCGATGCCGACACACGAACCGTTGATCGCGGCGATGACGGGCTTGCGCAGCGTGGTCACGAAGTGCGGTGGGCGTTCGCCGACCAAGTCCGCCAGACTCGTCCGACCCGCCTTCTCCATCGACTCGCCGAGCCCGGATGCCGAACCCGGCGCGCCCAGATGAGCCCCGGCGCAGAACCCCCGGCCCCGACCGGTCACCACGATCACCCGAACGGCCGGATCCGCTTCGGCACGGTCGATGCCCGCGTAGAAGCCGGCGGCAATGTCGGGACCCCAGGCATTGAGGCGGTCCGGGCGATTGAACGTCAGGATTGCGACGCCGGGAGGCCCGGCCTCGTAGAGCACCGCGTCCTCGGCATCCACGGTGCTCATCGGCGCCTCCTCGGGCATGACTCAGCGTACTTGTACGCATACTGTATACCTATCGGTACTGCATTCCGCTCGGTACCGCTAAGGACGTAGCAGCCCGAGGCGGCGATAGGCGGCCGCGATCTGGGTCTTCGCCTCGGCCGGCAACTCCGCTTGCGGAGGCCGCGAATGGGGATATGCGCCCACCGGCAGACCCAGCAACGACGCGGCATACTTGAATGCCCCGCCCCAGTGGGTGAAGTAATCCGGTCGTCCTGGGTAGCAGGTCCACCACGATCCGATGTCGATATCGAATTGATCCAGACCCGAATCGCGTCCGTAGTCCATGGCCTCGAGCAACTTGTCGTTTTGCACCAGATCCCAGTACTCGGAAAACAATCGCCGCTGTGGGGTCTCGAACAGGTAGCCGGCGGTGCCCAACTGGGCGGGGCAGACGATTCCGGCGCGCAGCCACCCGGCGCGGTACACCGTCTTGTCGCATTCCCAGATCACCAGGTCGGGCGCCAACTGATGCAGCCGCCGACTGGCCTCCGGGCGAAAGGCGCCCTCCTTCGTGGCGCATACCGCGGGCACTTCGTCGTAGATCCGCGCGCTTTCGGCCGGGGTCAGCACGTAACCCGAGGACGGGGAATTGAACATGCCCAAGGCGATATCGGTGCGCGAAGCGATGTATTTGAAGAATCTCAGCACGCCTTCGCCGCCGTGCACTTCCATCACCGGCGTTTGTAGGTAGGCGATGTCGGCGCCGCCGTGTTGGGCGTGCAGCGTTAAGTCCAGACAGTCCTTGGCCGTCATCGCCGAAGTACAGGCCTGCACGACGACGTCGGGATTTGCGCCGCGCGCCTCTTCGATCGCGACCTCCAGCAAGCGCTTGCGCTCATCGAGGGTCAACGACCAGAACTCGCCGATGCCGCTGGTGCACCACAACATCGGATGCCCGAGATCGGCCACGCAGTAGCGCACCAGCGCCCGGTAGGCGTCCCAGTCGATGTCGTCACCGTCGGGGCCGCAAAACGGCGTGTACAGCGAGTCGCCGATTCCCCGTAAAGCGCCGCGCGCCCAGGCGCGCGCCTCACCCGAGGTCACCACCGCAGCCTCCTTCTGAGTCGTCAGGTGAAGTCGGAACCGCCGTCGACGTTGATATTGGCTCCGGTCATGTAGGAGTTGCGCAGCGACGCAAGGAATGTCATGACGGGACCGATTTCGTCGGGCAGACCCGCTCGGGGCATTTGAGCCGGATGTCCGAAGTGCTCGGCGATCGCGTCCATCAGGTGATAGGGATCGTTGCCGTCGACACCGATCGACGTGGCCCGGCCGACCAGCGACTGGGACGCGATCACCACTGTGGCGGCATTCGCCAGGCCTAGATCCATGACGCGTATCAACCCAAGAAGTGCATTTACCAAAAAGCCTACGATAGGTTTTACAGTAGCAGACGAAAAACCGCACCACCGGTAAGGTTGATGGTCATCACCGGCCGCAGGCGTGGGCTAGATGTTGATGGAGGTGCCCGTAGTGGCAAAGCAGACAACCGCAGACAAGCGTCAGCGACGCGAGCGCGGGTCCATCAATCCCGATGACATCATCAGCGGCGCATTCGAACTCGCGGAGCAGGTGTCAATAGACAACCTGAGCATGCCGCTTCTTGGCAAACACCTCGGTGTCGGCGTCACCAGCATCTACTGGTACTTCCGCAAGAAGGACGATCTGCTCAATGCGATGACCGACCGCGCCTTGAGCAAGTATGTATTCGCCACCCCGTACGTTGAAGCCAGCGACTGGCGTGAAACGCTGCGCAATCATGCCCGCTTGATGCGGAAGACGTTCATGGGCAACCCGATATTGTGCGATCTGATTTTGATTCGGGCGGCGCTGAGCCCCAAGGCGGCGCGCGTGGGCGCTCAGGAGATGGAGCGGGCGATCGCCAACCTGGTGGAGGCGGGACTCTCGCCCGAAGACGCCTTCGACACCTACTCGGCGGTTTCGGTCCATGTCCGCGGATCAGTGGTGCTGCATCGGCTCTACGAAAAGAATCAGTCGTCGGACAACGGACCCCGCGCCATCGAGGACGCCGTGGCCATTGATCCCCAGACCACACCGCTGATCGCTCGAGTGACCGGCAAGGGTCACCGCATCGGGGCCCCCGACGAGACGAACTTCGAATATGGGCTCGAATGCATCCTCGACCATGCCGGCCGATTGATCGAGGAGGGCAAGAAGGCCACGAAGTCAGCCCCGTCCCGGGCACGCAAGGCGGCCAAGTCGCCCGTTGCGCGTGGACGGTCCAAGGCCGGCGCCCCACGGTAGCCATCGGCGGATCGCGTTATGGCGCCTCTGCAATCACCCCACGCGAGATCAGGTGGTCGATCAACGGAGCTGCGCCCGCGGCGAGATGCTCCGACATAGCCGCGCGGGCGAGCTTATCGTCGTGCTTCTGCAACGCGGACAACACCCGCCGGTGATCCCTGATCGACTGGGCCGGCCATCCTTCGATCGCGGGAAACACCGATTCCGGTGCGTAGCGGGTAATCTGCGACATCAGCTGGGCAAGCTTGGGCGAGTCGGCCGCAACGTTGATGGCCCGGTGAAACTCGTGGTTGAGCCGAACCGTCCGTTCGTCGTCATCACCGGCGTAGGCCGCCTCCAACTGGACCTGGATTCCGTTGAGCTCGCGCAGCTGGTCGTCGGTGATGTTCAACGCGGCCCGCGCGGCGAGCTCGCCACCGACGTGAGCCTGCACGTTCGCGACGTCGGCCAGGTCTCGCCCGGTTACCGGCAACACCACGAAGCCCCGGCGCGGCTGCTGCGCGATCAAACCTTCGGCGCGCAGGGCGAGCAGCGCTTCACGCACCGGCGTGACGCTGATGCCCAATTCCACGGCCAGTTGGTCCAGGCGAATGTAGGACCCCGCTGCGTAGCTGCCGTCGAAGATCCGCTTACGGACAAAGCGTGCGACATCCTCGGAAAGTTGCGGCCGCGCAGTGAAATCCGGGGCGGTCATCGCCTCACACCCGATACTCGGCCAGCAGCCGCTTGCTGATGATGGACTTTTGGATTTCGCTGGTTCCCTCGCCGATGAGCAGGAATGGCGCATCGCGCATCAGCCGCTCGATCTCATACTCCTTGCAGTAGCCGTAACCGCCGTGAATGCGGAAGCTCTGCTGGGTGACCTCGGAACAGTACTCGCTGGCAAGGTATTTGGCCATGCCGGCGGCCAGGTCGTTGCGTTCACCCGAGTCCTTCAACCGCGCCGCGTTCACCATCATCAGGTGCGCCGCTTCGACTTTGGTTGCCATCTCGGCCAACTGGAAGGCGATGGCCTGGTGTTCGGCGATCGGCTTGCCGAAGGTATGGCGTTGCTGGGCGTAGCGCACTGCGAGCTCGAAGGCCCGAATGCCAACACCACACGCTCGTGCCGACACGTTGACCCGGCCGACTTCGATGCCGTCCATCATCTGGAAGAAGCCTAGCCCCGGGGTGGCGCCGAGGATGTCGTCGGCGCTGGCGCGATAGCCGGCGAAGACGAGTTCGGTGGTGTCGATGCCCTTGTATCCCAGCTTGTCGATCTTGCCGGGAATCGTCAGTCCTGGCACTACTTCGCCGAAACCCGTTGGCTTCTCGACGAGGAACGCGGTCAGGTTGCGGTGCGGCTGGTCCGCGCCCTCGTCGGTGCGCACCAGCACGGCGATCAGCGTCGAACTGGCGCCGTTGGTCAACCACATCTTTTGGCCGTCGATGGTGTAGGTGCCGTCGGGGTTGCGTCGCGCCCGGGTTCGGATCGCGGCGACGTCGGAGCCAAGCTCCGGCTCAGACATCGAGAACGCGCCGCGAGAATCGCCACTCGCCATGCGCGGGAGGAAGCGCTGCTTTTGTGCTTCGGTGCCGTGCTGGCGCAGCATGTGCGCGACGATGAAGTGCGTATTGAGCACCCCGGACACGCTCATCCACCCGCGTGCCAGCTCCTCGACACACAGCGCGTAGGTCAGCAGCGATTCCCCCAGCCCGCCATACTCCTGCGGGATCATCAAACCGAACAGGCCCATGTCGCGCATCTGGTCCACGATGTCTTGCGGGTAGGTGTCGCCGCGTTCGAGCGCCGGCGCGTTGGGAATGACTTCCTTCTCGACGAATTGCCTTACCGTAGTGATGATCTCGGTCTGGATTTCGGTGAGGCCGAGTGTCTGAGCGAGTCTGGTCATGTGCTGGCTACCCCTATTGTCTTCGCTCTTGTCAACCGCGCGATGTCGGCGGTCGTCAATCCCAGGAACTGGCTAAGGACGTCCGCGGTGTCCCGTCCCAAGGCGGGCGCGGGCGAACTGGCGGGATGGGCGCCATCGAATGCGGTCGGCATGCCCGGCGCCAGATAGTCGCCGACACCGGGTTGGTGCAGCCGCGAAAACAGCGGATTGGCGGTCACCTTCGGGCCCGCCGCGACCTCCGCGAAAGTCCGGTACTGCTCGAACAACACCGTGGTGTCCGACAATGCCGCGGCGATTTCCTCCGCCGTACGATCGGCGAACCAGGTGGCGAACAGGCCGGACAGTGCATCGCGATACCGGTAGCGGCCGCCTTCGTCGGCAAAGTCCACGCCCAGAGCCTCGGCGAGCGCCGACACCGCGGCCCGGGTGCCCGTCACCTCGACCAGATCGTGAAAATGCCTCCCGGTCAACGTGACAACCATGAACGCGACCCCGTCGCGACTGGTGAAATCCTGGCCGTACTGACCGTAGATGGCGTTGCCCAGACGCTGGCGTTGCGTCCCGTTCACCTGGGGCTCGGTCAACAGCCCTAGATTTCCCGCCGTGGCCAGCGCGACGTCCTCAAGTGCCAGGCTGATGCGCGCACCCACCCCGGACTGGTCACGGCGGTGGACGGCCGCGACGACGGCCAGCGCCGCATATAGGCCACAGCACACGTCCCAGGCCGGCAACACATGGTTCACCGGACCGGCATGCTCGACCGGCCCGGTGACGAGCGGAAAGCCGATGCCCGCGTTAACGGTGTAGTCCACCCCGGTGGAGCCGTCGCCGCGGCCCAGCAGCTGGACGTGGATGACGTCGGAACGCCTGGCGGCCAACAGATCATGACTCAGCCAGCGCAGGCCGGCGGCATTTGTCACCACGATGCCGTCGCCCTCGACGATCAGTCGCTGGACCAGCCCTTGGCCCTCCGGCGACCTCAGATCGATGGTGGCCGAACGCTTTCCCTTGTTCAGCCCGGTCCAGTAGATCGACGCGCCGGTGGCCGCCAGGGGCCACCGCGCCACGTCCGAGGCTCCCCCGATCGGATCGACGCGGATCACCTGCGCGCCAAGCTGACTCAGCGTCATGCCGCACAGCGGCGCGGCGACGAAACTCGACACCTCGATGACGCTGATGCCGGTCAGCGGCAACCGGGCGCCGTTCATCGCGACCCGACCCGCTCGAAGATCGCGGCGAGTCCCTGGCCGCCACCGATACACATGGTCTCCAACCCATAGCGCGCCTGGCGGCGATTGAGCTCGCGCGCCAAGGTGGCCAGCATCCGCGCGCCGGTCGCGCCGACCGGGTGACCCAGCGAGATCCCGGAGCCGTGCACGTTGGTTCGCTCGCGGTCGGCGACGCCGAAATTCCATTCGCGCATCACCGCGAGGGCCTGGGCGGCAAAGGCCTCGTTAAGTTCGATGAGGTCGATGTCGGACAGTTGCAGACCTGCCTTGGCGAGTGCGACATCGGTGCCCGGCACCGGACCGATGCCCATGACGTTGGGCGCCACGCCGGCCTGTCCCCAGGACACCAAGCGGACCAAGGGCGTCAGGCCGTATTCGTCCGCCTTCTCCGGTGTGGTCACCAGGCACATGGACGCGGCGTCGTTTTGCCCGCTGGCGTTGCCGGCCGTCACCGTTGCTTCTGGATCATCGCCCAGCAGAACGGGTTTGAGTCTGCTCAACGACTCGATTGACGTGTCAGCTCGTGGGCGCTCGTCGGTGTCGATCAACTCTTCGCCGTTCCGGGTCCGCACCGGGACCGCAATGATTTCCTCGGCCAGAATTCCGTTCTTCTGTGCGGCCACCGCGCGCTGGTGTGAGGTCACCGCGAGCTCGTCCTGCTCCCGTCGTGAAATGCCATACTGGCGACGCAGGTTCTCGGCAGTCTCCAGCATCCCGCCCGGCACCGGGTAATTGCGGCCACCGGCCGTGGTGCGCCCGCGAGTCAGCCCGTCATGCACCCGAACACCGGAGCGGGCGCCCCCCAACGCATGTCAGTGGAGTAGAACGCGACGTTGCTCATGCTTTCGCATCCGCCGGCGACGACGAGGTCGTTGTCGCCAGAGCTCACGTGCAGGCACGCGTGAATCACCGCTTGCAGACCCGACCCGCAGCGGCGGTCGACCTGCATTCCGGGGACGGTCACCGGCAGACCGGCATCCAACGCCACCACGCGCCCGATCGCCGGGGCCTCACTGCTGGGATAACAGTGTCCCAGGATGACGTCTTGGATTGCCCCGGGCGCGATCCCGGTTCGGTGGAGCAGGCCCCGCAGGGCGGTCACGGCGAGGTCGACGGCGGTCTGCGACTTGAACATTCCGCCGTAGCAGCCGATCGGTGTCCGCACCGGTTCGCAGATGACGGCCTCACGCATGGCGACTCCCGTCTTGAGGCCGAGCAGACGCAAAAGCCCCCCAATTCGGCGCGAATTGGGGGCTTTTGCGTCTGCTCGCGCCGGTCATATGTGCCGGCCGCCGGTGACGTCCAGGACGGTGCCGGTCATGTACGAGGACAGGTCGGAGGCGAGGAATAGCGCGACGCTCGCGACCTCGCTGGGTTCACCGGCCCGGCCCATGGGAACCTCGGCCACCTTTTGGTCCCAAACGCGTTGCGGCATTGCTTCTGTCATGGCGGAGCGAATCAAGCCGGGAGCGATCGCATTCACCCGGATGCCAAGGTACGCAAGCTCTTTGGCGGCCGCCTTGGTCATCCCGACAATTCCGGCCTTGGCCGCCGAGTAGTTCGTCTGGCCGACCATGCCGACCTTGCCCGACACCGACGACATGTTCACGATGGCACCCCGCTTGTTTTCGGCCTTGTTTTCCCGCATGACCGCCGCGGCCAGCCGGGTGCCGTTCCACGTCCCCTTCAGATGCACGGCGATGACCTCGTCGAACTGTTCTTCGGTCATCTTGCGCATCGTCGCGTCGCGGGTGATCCCGGCGTTGTTCACCATGATGTCCAGGCCACCGAAACGCTCAACAGCGGTCCGGATGAGGGTGTCGACGTCGTCCGCTCGAGTCACATCGCAGCGCACCGCCAACGCTTTGTCGTCGCCCAACTGCTGTGCCGCGCCCTCGGTCGCCTCGAGATTGACGTCGCCGAGCACCACCCGCGCGCCCTCGGCGACGAATCGCTCCGCGATGGCCAGCCCCAGCCCTTGGGCGCCGCCCGTGATCACCGCAGTTCGACCGCTCAACAACGACACCTCGATCACCCATCCTCAGGTCGTGGCTCCCGCACCCGTTCAAATATCATATTTCATATAGGATCTCCCTGCCGGATGCGGTACCCAGCGAGGAGCGTTTGCCGATGACCATTGCCGAAAGCCCGGAGGTCTCCGACGAGGATTTCCAGCAGATCCTGGATCAGACCCGTCACTTCGTCCGCACCGCGGTGGTCCCACGCGAGCAGGAGATTCTGGCCGAGGACCGGGTCCCCGACGATCTGCGTGAGCACGCCAAGAAGATGGGCCTGTTCGGGTACGCGATTCCACAGCAGTGGGGCGGGCTTGGGCTGAACCTTGTGCACGATGTCGAGCTGGCGATGGAGTTGGGCTACACCTCATTGGCCCTGCGGTCGATGTTCGGCACCAACAACGGCATCGCCGGGCAGGTTCTGGTTGGCTTCGGCACCGACGAACAAAAGGCGCGCTGGCTGGAGCCGATGGCAGCCGGCGACGTCGTCGCCTCGTTCGCGCTGACCGAGCCCGGCGCCGGCTCAAACCCGGCCGGACTGCGAACCAAAGCCGTTCGCGACAAAGACGATTGGGTGATCTCCGGACAGAAGCGTTTCATCACCAATGCGCCCGTCGCCGATTTGTTCGTGGTATTCGCCCGCACTCGTCCCGCCGACGACCAGGGTGCCGGCATCGCCGTCTTCCTCGTTCCCGCGAACACCCCGGGAGTGCGGGTCGGCGTCAAGGACGCGAAGATGGGTCAGGAGGGTGCGTGGACATCCGACGTCAGCTTTACCGACGTCCGCGTGGGCGGCGGCGCACTGATCGGCGGCACGGAAGACATCGGCTATCGGGCCGCGTTGACCTCGTTGGCGCGCGGCCGGATCCACATCGCCGCGATCGCCGTGGGCACCGCCACCCGCGCACTCGACGAGTCCGTGGCGTATGCCGCCACCGCGACGCAGGGCGGTGCGCCGATTGGAAGCTTCCAGTTGGTGCAGGCGATGATCGCCGACCAGCAGACCGGGGTGCTGGCCGGCTGCGCCCTCGTCCGCGAGGCAGCACGGCTGTGGGTCACGGGCGAGGATCGCCGGATCGCGCCATCGGCGGCAAAGCTCTTCTGCACCGAAATGGCAGGCAAGGTAGCAGATCTCGCGGTGCAGATTCACGGCGGCACCGGCTACATGCGTGGCGTCCCGGTCGAACGCATCTACCGCGATGTCCGGCTGCTGCGACTGTATGAGGGCACCAGCGAGATTCAGCGCCTGATCATCGGGTCCAACCTCGTCAAGGCCGCGCAACGCTGATTCTCCGGTATTCGCCTTTCCCCGGAAAATCGCTCCCACGCGGATTGGCGGGTGACGCCAAGGGCCCCACCGATTCTCGACCTCGCAAACATCGACCAGGTTGACTGAGTGCCGCCGATAACCACCGCGGGGTCACATCGCGCGGGTGCCGGAAATCGCGGAAAATGCGCCTCCCAGACGTGATTCCACCAACGAGCAGATCCGATGGATTGGTGGGTCGACTGTAAGCCATACGGCATCAATTGCGGCCACAGGTGCGCGGGCGTGAAATTCCACCCTGGCGTTACGCTCTTGGAGTCCGGTAGTCGACGACCAAAGGTGTGGAAGATGCCCCACGCTGGGAATGCTCAAGCACCGATCAGCGCGCGAGCGTCTTTCATCGAGAGCATCAAGTGCAGCGGATCAGTCGGGGAAGGCTCGAACTCGAAATGCAGGTAGAACGAGCGGGCCTCGTCGTGCAATGCGTGCACAAGCATCGCCCGCACCCCAACCTGCTCGGCCACCCCGACACAGCGCGCGATCGCATCACGTAGCAGATGCTTGCCCAAACCCTTGCCCCGCTCTTTGCGGTCAACCGCCAACCGCGTCAACAAAATTACCGGCACCGGGTCAGGCATGTTGCGGCGCACGCCCCCCGCACCGGCACCACGCTCCACCGATGCCCACGCCACCGCATAGAAACCGACCACCCGGCGATCCCGGCACGTCACGAAACAGCGCGACGCCCCCGCAACGTGAGTGGCCAACGCCCGCTTGCGCAGATAGTCATCCAAGCTGCGTTCACCGCTGTCGAACGTGGCGGCCTCGTCAGCCTCGCTGATCGGCCGCGGCAGGCCGTAACCGCTCACGCGTCAGCGTTCGAAAATAGACGGCTCGGCGACTAACTTCTCGAGCCGCGGCTTGTGCGCGACGGGCCGGTCCAGCACCGCCAGGAATTCCGCCCACGCGGCATTATCAAGGACGAACAGCCTGCGGTCAGCCAGCACGTCACGCGCATGCGCCAACGTCGCGCCGACGGTGAAGTTGGTGAGGTCGGTCCCCTCGACTTCGGCGGCATGACGAATCAGCGCGTCCTGCTCAAGGGTCAGGCGCACGGCGAAACGCTGAGTCTTCGTAGCCATGCACCACATTGTGTGCCTGATAGGCGTACAACTCTACTTAGTCACCATCACCACCGCCTTCACCAGGCGTTTTCCTCGGTCGCGCACTCATGCCGTGATATCAGCGGCACCGGTTCGTGGCGCTACCGGACGCCGTGTTCGTGGCCATGTTGCACGCGCGTTACCCACACGAAATTGTGCTCAAAATCAAAAATGCGCTCACGTCGCCGGGACAGTTTGAGTGCGGGCGGAGGGACTCGAACCCTCATGCTCTTTCGAGCACCGGCACCTAAAGCCGGCGCGTAAGCCAATTTCGCCACGCCCGCGGACCCAGCGATCTTAACGCTTCTGTCGCCCGGGGAACGTGTCGGTGGAGTGGATTGTCTTACGGGCACAACGGCGAGCGGAAGGCTAGCTTCGGGCGATCATGGGACGAATTCGTCGGGCCGAAGTGATGACCCGTCAACGGGGTACGGTCTAATCGTGTCCACGACGCGTCGCCACCGGCCCGCGCTGATCGCCCTGGTGATCGTCGCGGCCGGCGGCTGCCTGGCCCTGGGCTGGTGGCAGTGGACACGATTTCAGGCGGTATCAGGCACCTATCAGAATCTCGGATATGCGCTGCAGTGGCCGCTGTTCGCCTGGTTCTGCGTCTACGCGTACCGCAAATTCGTTCGCTACGAAGAGGCGCCGCCGGAGCCGCGAAAGAACGGGGTCATGACCGAAATACCCGCCGGGCTGCTGCCCGAGCGCCCGAAACCCGCGCAGCAGCCGCCCGACGACGTTTTGCAAGCGTACAACAACTACCTCGCCGAACTCGCGAGAAGCGATGCCGAAAAGCAGAACAGGACCACCGCATGACGACACCCGAGTCACCCGAAGCGCAGCAAGCCGCGCCCTCATTTCCGGTCGAGAAGATCCGCACGGCGCTACTCGGTTACCGCGTCATGGCGTGGACGACGGGCATCTGGCTCATCGCGCTGTGCTACGAGATCGTCTCGCACCTGGTGTTCCACCACGAAATCCGGTGGATCGAGGTGGTGCACGGCTGGGTTTACTTCGTCTACGTGCTCGCCGCCTTCAACCTGGCCGTCAAGGTCCGCTGGCCGATCCCCAAGACGGTCGGCGTCCTGCTCGCGGGCACCATCCCGCTGCTGGGCATCGTCGTCGAGCACTTCCAGACCAGGGACATCAAGGCGCGCTTCGGGCTCTAGGCCAGCGCTCGCAGCGCCGGCAGTAGCAGGGCCAGGGCGCGGCCACGATGGGACATCGCGTCCTTCTCTGCCGGGGTTAGCTGCGCCGCGGTGCGGCCCCCGATGCCAGGGCCGTCAGGTATGAAGATCGGGTCGTAGCCGAATCCGCCCTCCCCCCGCGGTTCCCGGGCAATCGTGCCGGGCCACTCGCCACGGACGACGATTTCTTTGCGGGCGTCGCCCGCTCCGTAGACCAGCGCGCAGGCCGACACGAAGGCGGCACCGCGCCGCTCGTCGGGCACATCACGCAGCTGTGCCAGCAGCAACGCGGTGTTGCCGGCATCGTCACCATGGATTCCCGACCAGCGCGCCGACAGCACGCCCGGCATCCCGCGCAGCGCGGCCACCTCCAAACCGGAGTCGTCGGCCACACTCGCCAGACCCGTCGCCGCGAACGCTTCCCGCGCCTTGGCCAGCGCGTTGTCCTCGAACGTCGCGCCGGCTTCCGGCGCTTGGTCGAACGGTGCCACATCGTCGAGCGACACCAGCGTCAGACCCGGCAATCCGGCGCCGTCCAGCACCCGGCGCAGTTCGGTCAGCTTCTTGGTGTTGCGGCTGGCAACCAGCAGCCGGGTCAGCTTCCGAACGCTTTCGGCGGCGGAGGTCCCTCGGGCAGCACACCCGGGTACGGCAGCGCCAACGCCTCGCGCTGTGCGGCAAACAACTTGTCGCACGCGCTCAGCGCCACGTCGAGCAGCTTGTCCAGCGTCGAACGCGGGAACGTCGCACCCTCGCCGGTGCCCTGGATCTCCACCAGGGTCCCGGTGTCGGTGGCAACCACGTTCATGTCGACTTCGGCGCGCGAGTCTTCGTCGTAGGGCAGGTCCACCCGAATCCTGCCGTCGACCACACCCACGCTGACCGCCGCGATTGCGCATGACAACGGCCTGGGATCGGAGAGCTTGCCCGCCGCCGACAGGTAGGTCACCGCGTCGGCCAACGCCACGTAGGAGCCGGTGATGGCTGCCGTACGGGTCCCGCCGTCGGCCTGCAGCACGTCGCAGTCCACGGCGATCGTGTTCTCCCCCAGCGCGGCCAGGTCGATGCATGCCCGCAGCGACCGGCCGATCAATCGGCTGATCTCCTGGGTGCGCCCGCTGAGCCGGCCTTTCACGGCCTCGCGGTCGGAGCGGGTATGGGTGGCCGACGGCAGCATCGCGTACTCGGCGGTGAGCCAACCCAGACCGGATCCCTTGCGCCAGCGTGGCACCCCCTCGGTGACGCTGGCCGTGCACATGACCTTGGTGTGGCCGAATTCGATCAGCACCGAACCCGCCGGGTTTTCGGTAAACCCCCGGGTGATGACCACCGGTCGAAGCTCGTCGTCGAGGCGACCGTCTTCTCGTTTGGACACGACGCCAACCCTAGCGGTCAGCCGCGGACGCAGTACGCGAGGTGATTGCCGCTGAGGGCCGATGGTGATCCCACGTTTTGCCCCGGTCAGGCGCGCTTGACCTCGAAGGTCTCACCGCACACCACGGCGTGCACGGGACCATCGAACTCGGCCTTGGCCTCGCTGATCACGTCCTCGCGCGACGTCCATGGCGGGATATGCGTCAACAGCAGCTCGCGGACGCCCGCCCGCGCTGCGGCCCTCCCGGCCTCGGTACCCGACAGGTGCAGGTCGGGCGGGCGGTTGGGCGAGTGCGTCCAGGAGGCCTCGCAAAGGAAGACGTCGGCGCCACGGGCCAGCTCAACCAGCTGGTCACAGAAGCCGGTGTCGCCACTGTAGGCCAACGCGGCCCCGCTGGGATCGGTGATGCGCAGGCCGTACGACTCGGTCGGGTGGGCAACCACCCGCGGCACGATCGTGAGCGCGCCCAGGGTCACCGGTTCACGGTCAACCCAGTGGCGCACGTCGAAGATGTCCGAGCAGTCGTCGATCTCCCCGCCGTAGGGTGACGACGCGGCCCCCAACCGCGACCAGGTATCGCTCGGCCCGTACAACAACGCCTTGCCGGTGGGGCGTGCCGGATGGTAACGACGCCACACGAAAAGGCCCGGCAGGTCCAGGCAATGGTCGGCGTGCAGGTGGGACAACAACACATGCACCGAGCCGGGGTCGGTGTGCCGTTGCAGCGCGCCGAGCACGCCCCCGCCGAAATCCAGCACCAACGGCGGGGTGCCCGGCGCCCGGAGCAGGTAACCCGATGCAGGCGAATCCGGACCCACGACACTGCCGGAGCAGCCGAGCACGGTGATTCGCACGGACACTACTGTGCCATGCCCGATACCACGATGAGAAAGACATTGCCGCATTGGGTGACCAGAATCTCTCCTCCTTGCGCCTAGTGGATGTGGGACCACTGAACCGGTCGCACACCCGTCACCGCGGGACCCAGGAATCGTGCCGCCAGTTTGGTGAACGCCTCGGGGTCGCCGGTGGCCTCGAAGACGCGGGTAGCGGGCGGTGCGTCGTGTGGACGCAGCAGGTCCAATTCGCTAAGTACCCGAACCACTTCCTTGGCGGTTTCCTCGGCGCTGGAGACCAGGGTGACGTTGTCACCCATCGCCAGTTGAATCAGACCGGACAGCAGTGGGTAGTGCGTGCAACCAAGCACCAACGTGTCGACCTCGGCGCGCTGCAGCGGCTCCAGATAGCCCTCAGCCAAACCGAGCACCTGACGTCCGCTGGTGACGCCGCGCTCGACGAAGTCCACGAACCGTGGGCAAGCCACGGCGGTGATCTCGGTGTCGCGGGCGGCGGCGAACGCGTCCTGGTAGGCGTGCGAGGTGATCGTCGCCCGAGTACCGATGACGCCGATGCGGCCGTTGCGGGTGGCGGCAACGGCGCGGCGCACCGCCGGCAGGATCACCTCGACGACGGGCACGTCGTAGCGCTCACGGGCGTCTCGCAGGCACGCCGCCGATGCCGAGTTGCATGCGATCACCAGCGCCTTGACACCGCGGGCCACCAGGTCGTCGCCGAGGGCAAGGGCGTGGGCGCGGATCTCGGGGATGGTGAGCGGGCCGTAGGGGCCATTGCCGGTGTCGCCGACGTAGACGAGGTCCTCGTCGGGCAGTTGGTCGATGATTGCCCGCGCGACGGTCAATCCTCCGACGCCGGAGTCGAAGACCCCGACGGGCGCCAACGGCGAACTCATGTTCCGAGACGCGACGAGCGGAGGGCCTTTTTCCGTTCGCGAGCCTTGCGCTCCGGCGCGGACAACAGATACGCCGCCACGACGCCGGCGAGCGCACCGCACAGATGGCCTTGCCAGGACACGCCGCCGCATTGGCCGAGCACCGGCATCGCGCCCCACAGAACGCCGCCATAGACGAACAAGACCACCAGCCCGACGACGATGTCGGCCACCTTGCGGACAAACAGCCCGAACACCAGCAGGAAGGCCAGATAGCCGAAGATCAGACCGGAGGCGCCGATGTGGTCGGTCGGGCCGCAGGTGCTGCCCACGTTGCCGATAAGCCAGGTGCCGAAGCCGCCCAGGATCCACACGATCGCCGTGGCCCAAATGAAGCGGGACAGGCCGGCCAGCGTCATCAGGAAACCCAAGACCAGCAGTGGGACCGTATTGGCTATCAGGTGCGCCCAGTTGGCGTGCAGCACCGGCGCGAAGATGATCCCCCATAGGCCGTCGGTTTCCAGCGGCCTGATGCCGTTGACATCCAGGGAATGCCGCGACAGCTGGTCGATCAATTCGACGAGGTACAACAACGACACTAAGGTCAGGATCGTCGCCCCGCCAACCATCCAGCGCGGCCGCCGCTTCGTCTGCGTCGCCGGTGTGCGCGGGGTCATGCCCATAGCTGCCCTTCCAGAGCTTTCTCGGCATCGTCCAGGCTACCGGCGTAGGCGCCGGTGGACAGATACTTCCATCCGGCGTCGGCGACCACGAGGGCGATGTCGGCGCACTCGCCGGCCGCCAGCGCGATGGCGCCGACTCCGAGGGCGGCATGCAGGACCGCTCCGGTCGAAATGCCGGCGAAGATGCCTTCGGAGTCCACGAGCTCGCGGGTGCGGCGCACCGCGTCGGCCGCGCCGACCGAGTACCGGGTGGTCAGTACGTCCGGGTCATACAGTTCGGGCACGAATCCTTCGTCGATATTGCGCAGCGCATAAACGCCCTCGCCGTAACGGGGCTCGGCGGCCACGATCTTGACGTTTCGAACATGCTCGCGCAGATACCGGCCGGTGCCCATCAGCGTGCCCGTGGTACCCAGACCGGCGACGAAGTGGGTGATCTCGGGCAGGTCGGCGAGCAGCTCGGGGCCGGTGCCGTAGTAGTGCGAGTCGGTGTTGGCCGGGTTGCCGTACTGGTAGAGCATCACCCACGACGGGTTGGCCGCGGCCAGCTCTTTGGCGGTCGCCACCGCGGTGTTGGAGCCGCCTTCGGCCGGCGAGTAAATAATCTGCGCGCCGTAGAGCTCCAACAGCTGACGCCGTTCCACCGAGGTGTTCTCCGGCATCACGCAGATCAGCCGGTAACCCTTCAACCGGGCCGCCATCGCCAGCGAGATGCCGGTGTTACCGCTGGTGGGTTCCAGGATCGTCGCGCCCGATGTGAGCAGCCCGTCGGCCTCGGCCTGCTCGATCATCCGCAACGCCGGGCGGTCCTTGATCGACCCGGTCGGGTTGCGGTCCTCGAGCTTGGCCCACAACCGCACGTGTGGCCCGTCGGGCCCGTCATCCCAACGCGGCGACAGCCTCGGCAGACCAACCAGCGGCGTGTTGCCCAGGGCGGCCAACAGCGAGTCGTAACGCGTCATGTGCTCCGCTTACCCGCCCGCGACGGCGGGCAGGATGGTGACCGAGTCACCGTCGGCGATCTCGGTGTCCAGGCCGCCGGAGAACCGCACATCCTCGTCATTGACGTAAATGTTCACGAAGCGGTGCAGTTTGCCGTTGTCGACCAGGCGCTCGGAGATGCCGGAGTAGTTGGCTTCCAGGTCGCTGATGACCGCGCCGAGCGTGTCACCGCTCGCGGAGACGCGCTTCTGGCCGCCGGTGTGGGGCCGCAGGATGGTCGGGATGGACACGGTGACGTTCATGCGGGCCTTCCTAAGATCGGTACTTGTCGACGATGGTGATGGGCTCTTCGGTGACGGTCCCATCCACGATGCGGTAGCTGCGCAGCTCATGACGCTGCGGGTCGCGGGTGGACACCAGCACATAGTGCGCGTCCGGTTCGGAGGCGAGGTTCACGTCGGTGCGGCTCGGGTACGCCTCGGTCGCGGTGTGCGAGTGATAGATGACGATCGGGGCGTCCCCCGCGCTTTCCAAGGCACGCCACACCTTGAGTTGCTCTTGTGAGTCGAAGCGGTAGAACGTCGGCGAGCGCTCGGCGTTGGTCATGGGGATGTGCTGCTCGGGCCGGTCGGAGCCGTCCGGGCCGGCCAGCACCCCGCACGCTTCGTCGGGGTGATCGGAGCGCGCATGGGCGACCATCGCGTCCACGAGGTCGGCACGAATCACCAGCACGTCAACCATTCCCCTTCGCAATATCCCCGATAGTCAGGCCCCGAACGCTCCGGGCAACATGCCGCGGTAGGTCGGTATTCCTGCCACCGACTCAGCGGCGAGCACACCGACCAGGACCGCGCGCGCCACACATTCTGCCGCGGCGGCGCCCACCGCGGCGACCAGCCCCGTCTCCGGAGACAATGCGGCCGGCGCGGTGTTCTCGCCGCCAGCCGACATCTCGACCGCCCCGGTCGCCAGGGCGAACACCGTATCGCCGTCCAGCGGGGTGTGCGCCGGCCGGATCGTTCGGGCCAGCCCGTCGTGGGCGGCGATCGCGACGCGGCGGCACGCCGCCGGGCTCAGCGCGGCGTCGGTGGCCACCACACCGATCGTCGTGTTCAGTGGGCTCACCGGGGACGGCAGCTGCGCCAGCGCGTCGAGCTGCTCGGCCGGCGGCGGCGCCAACCCGAACTCGCCAATCAGATCCGCCATCCAGGGCAGGCCGGTGGCCCGGTCGACGACGTCGCCCGCGCAGTTCACCGCGACGATGGCGCCGACGGTCACGCCGGACGGCAACGTCAGCGACGCCGTCCCGATACCACCCTTGAGCGAGCCGGCACGCGCCCCCACGCCGGCGCCTACCGTCCCGACGAGCCCACCGCCATCCGCGGCGGCTGCACAGGCCAGATAGCCGAATTCGGCCGTCGGCCGGCAGTCCCAGCCGCCGACCGGGAGATCGAAGATCACCGCACCCGGCACGATGGGGACCACGCCGCCGCTCATCGCTACCCCGCGCTCGTGTTCCTCCATCCACCGCATGACGCCGTCGGCGGCCGCCAGCCCGTACGCACTGCCGCCGGCGAGCAACACCGCATCGACAAAGCGCACGCTGTTGGCCGGGTCCAGCAGATCGGTCTCTCGGGTGCCAGGCGCGCCGCCCCGGCAATCCACGGCGCCGACCGTCCCCGGCGGCGTCAGCACGACGGTGACGCCACAGGCCCAACCGGCGCCGAGGGACGCATCGGGGTCCAGCCTCTGGTAGTGGCCGACACGGATGCCCCCGACGTCGGTGATGGAGCTCATCCGGACTCCGTCACGATGATCGGGCCCCCATCAGCACCACGACCAGGTATTCCTGCAAGACGGTCAGCCACTGGTACACGTCGAAGTGCGCGGCCAGTGGATGGTCAGCCGGCAGGCGTTGCGGACCCTGCGGGCCGATCTCGAGCATGACTCCCAGCGTCAGGCGAAGGTCGTTGACCGCCGCGATCCAGGCGTTCGCCGCCTCCTCGGTCAACTCGACCCGGCCGCCGTTGTCCGGAACCGTATCCAATAACTGCCGTGCGGCAACACGTTTGGCGTCGATGATCTCCGGCTCGTGCAGGCTGCGCAGCGCCGCGTTGAGGGTCTCCGAGGCATCCAGGGGCAACGGGTCGTCGACATCGCGCTTGTAGAAGTCCGGCAACAGCCGACCCAGCGTCGGGTCGCCGGGGCGTTGCGAATGCCCGGTCTTGATGCCGGTGATCTCCTCGAGTTCGTCTGAGGGCGAGGAGGATTCGCGTTGGTCGAGCAGACCGATCATCGCGGTCACCAGATGCTTGAGCAGGGCCGCCTCATGCGCGGCCAAGGACGACCGAAAACGAGGACCGTTGCGGGTCTCGACGCGCTTCCATTTGCGCACGGTGGATCCTGGATACCCTCGAATCTCACCGGTCCTGCTGCATAGTCGCCCACAAACCGGCGGCGTGCAGTCTGGACACGTCGACCTCCATGGACTCCCGGCTGCCCGACGACACCACTGCCTTGCCTTCGTTGTGCACCTGCAGCATCAGCTTGGTGGCATGCGGCTCGCTGTAGCCGAACAACTTCTGGAAGACGTACGTCACGTAGGTCATCAGGTTGACGGGGTCGTCCCACACGATGGTGACCCAGGGTGCGGCGGTAACGTCTACCGGCGCGGACTCGCGTTGCCCGGTGGTGCCCGGCTTAGCGGGCGCGGACGCGACAACCATGGCCCCAGGATACCGAGCCATCGACGCGAATACCGAGCTACCGGCGCGTACGGATACGGTTGCAGCATGAACGACTCGGTCCCAGCTGGGCGACGATGCGGGCCGTCTGGGCCCGCTGTGGGGGCACCCCCAGCCGCGCAGGGGGTACCGCCCGCCTGCGGGGGACGGCGAGGGGGAGAGCCCGGCAATCCAGACCCAGCCGGGCTGCTGACCGACAAGTACGAGTTGACCATGCTGGCCGCGGCGCTGCGAAACGGCACGGCCCATCGCCAGACCACGTTCGAGGTGTTCGCCCGGCGGCTCCCCGCGGGTCGCCGATACGGCGTGGTCGCCGGAACCGGCCGACTGTTGGAAACCCTGCCGCAGTTCAGGTTCGACGACGACGCGTGCCGGTTACTCGCCGAATTCCTCGACCCCGACGTCTTGCGCTATCTGCGCGGTTTCCGGTTCGGGGGTGACATCGACGGCTATGCCGAGGGCGAGCTGTACTTCCCGGGATCCCCCATCCTGTCGGTACACGGCAGCTTCGCCGAATGCGTGGTGCTCGAAACACTGGTGCTGTCGATCCTCAACCACGACAGCGCGATCGCTTCGGCGGCCGCACGCATGGTCAGTGCCGCCGGGGGGCGGCCGCTGATCGAGATGGGCTCACGACGAACCCACGAACGTGCCGCGGTGGCGGCGGCCCGGGCGGCCTACATCGCCGGGTTCGCCGCGACCTCCAACTTGGCGGCCCGGTGGCGCTACGGTGTGCCCGCGGAGGGCACCGCCGCGCACGCCTTCACCATGCTGCACACCCAGCGGGACACCCCCCTGGAAATGTCCGAATTGGCCGCGTTCCGCGCGCAGGTCGACGCTCTGGGCGCCGACACCACGCTGCTGGTGGACACCTACGACGTGACGACCGGCGTGGCCAATGCCGTGGCCGCCGCCGGTGCCACACTCGGCGCGGTCCGGATCGACTCCGGCGAGCTGGGGGTGCTGGCGCGCCAGGTCCGGCAGCAGTTGGACCAGCTGGGGGCCGCCCGGACGCGCATCGTGGTATCCGGTGATCTCGACGAGTTCTCCATCGCGGCGCTGCGCGCCGAGCCGGTGGACAGCTACGGCGTCGGTACGTCGCTGGTCACCGGCTCGGGCGCACCGACCGCGAACATGGTGTACAAGCTGGTCGAGGTCGACGGCATGCCGGTGCGAAAGCGCAGCAGCCACAAGGAATCCCATGGCGGGCGCAAGGAGGCGCTGCGGCACTCCCGCCCGACGGGCACGGTCACCGAGGAGGTTGTGTATCCGGCGGGCCGCCCGCCGGATACCCCCGAACCATGCCGGGTATTGACGACGCCCCTGGTCCGCGGCGGGCAGGTGGTGGCCGATACCAGCCTGGCGAAAGCGCGGGAGCTGGTCGCGTCCGGACTGCGCAGCCTGCCGTGGGAGGGACTTAAGCTGGCGCATGGCGAACCCGCGATTCCGACGCGGCAGATCGCGTTCTGAGGAGTAGCCACGCCAGCCGTGACCGAGTCCGTTTCCAAGTCTGTGCCCGAGCTGCTCGCCATCGCCGTGGCCGCGCTCGGTGGCAGTGAACGCCGCGGTCAGCTGGAGATGGCCACCGCGGTCGCGCAGGCCTTCGAAACCGGCGAGCACCTGGTCGTTCAGGCCGGAACCGGCACCGGCAAGTCGCTGGCGTATCTGGTTCCCGCGATTGTCCGCGCGGTCAGCGACGAAACTCCGGTCGTGGTGTCGACGGCTACGATCGCCCTGCAGCGTCAACTCGTCGATCGCGACCTGCCCCGGCTGGCCGATTCACTCGCCGAAGCGCTGCCTCGCCGGCCGCGGTTCGCGTTACTCAAGGGTCGACGAAACTACCTGTGCCTGAACAAGGTCCACAATGGCGCTTCCGACGACCCAGGCGTAGGGGAGGAACCGCCGCAGGAGGAGCTCTTCGACCCGATGGCGGTCACCGCGTTGGGCCGCGACGTGCAGCGGCTCACCGCCTGGGCGTCGTCGACCGACACCGGCGACCGCGACGACCTGAAGCCTGGCGTGGGCGACCGATCGTGGTCTCAGGTCAGCGTTTCCGCGCGCGAATGTATCGGCGTCGCGCGTTGTCCGTTCGGCTCCGAGTGCTTCTCCGAACGGGCGCGTGGTGCTGCCGGCAGGGCCGATATCGTCGTCACCAACCACGCGCTGCTGGCCATCGATGCCGTCACCGAATCGGGTGTGCTGCCGGAACACACGCTGCTGGTCATCGACGAGGCGCACGAGCTGGCCGACCGGGTGACCTCGGTGGCCGGCGCCGAGCTGTCCTCGGCCAGCCTCGGACTGGCCGCGCGGCGGATTGCCCGGTTGGTAGACCCGGAACTGACCCAGCGATTGGATGCGACGACAGCCACCCTCGCCTCGGCCATCCACGATGCGAAGCCCGGCCGCATCGATTATCTAAACGACGAGATGGCGACCTACCTGACCGCGCTGCGCGACGCGGCGGCCGCGGCACGCTCGGCGATCGAGGCCACCAGCGACGCCAAGGCGGCATCGGCGCGCGCGGAAGCGGCTGCGGCACTGATCGAGATCTCCGAGACCGCGTCGCGGATCTTAGACTCGTTCACCCCCGCCATCCCCGACCGCACCGACGTGGTCTGGCTCGACCACGAGGAAAGCCGCGGTGCGTCCCGCGCCGTGCTACGGGTGGCTCCGCTGTCGGTCGCCAAGTTGCTGGCTACTGCGGTGTTTTCGCGTTCGACCGTCGTATTGACGTCGGCGACGCTGACCGTCGGCGGGACCTTCGACGCGATGGCCACCGCGTGGGGACTGACCAGTGACGATTATCGTTGGCGCGGACTGGACGTCGGCTCACCGTTCCAGCACGCCGAGTCGGGAATTCTCTATGTGGCAGCGCATCTCCCGCCGCCCGGCCGCGACGGCACCGGCTCGGCCGAGCAGTTAACCGAGATCGCCGAACTGATCACTGCGGCCGGCGGGCGCACGCTTGGCCTGTTCTCCTCGATGCGGGCGGCGCGCGCCGCCGCCGAGGCCATGCGCGAACGACTCTCCACACCGGTGTTGTGCCAGGGCGACGACAGCACCCCCGCGCTCGTCGAGCAGTTCACTGCCGACCCGGCGACATCGCTGTTCGGCACCTTGTCGCTGTGGCAGGGCGTCGACGTGCCGGGTCCGTCGCTGTCACTGGTGCTGATCGACCGCATCCCGTTTCCCCGGCCGGATGACCCGTTGCTGAGTGCGCGCCAGCGTGCGGTGGCAGCCCGCGGCGGCAATGGGTTCATGGCCGTCGCCGCCAGCCACGCCGCGCTGTTGCTGGCTCAAGGGTCGGGTCGGCTGTTACGCCGCGCCACCGACCGGGGCGTGGTTGCCGTGCTGGATTCGCGAATGGCCACCGCCCGATACGGCGATTATCTGCGCGCGTCGCTGCCGCCGTTCTGGCAAACCACCAACGGTGCGCAGGTCCGCGGGGCGCTTCGGCGGCTGCGGGTATCCCTGGACAACCACCCGGCGTGACAGCTCGCCGCCGGGTAGGCGGCCGGTGATGGCCCAACCAGTGGGCGCAACGTGTCGGCGGCGGTGACGATACCAGGCGCGGAGCCGTGGGCGGGCAAGTGGATGATCATTCCGCCGATGCCCGCATCGAGCACATTGGCCCGCGGCTGCTCGGCGACACGCGTTTTGATAGCCCACCACCATGCGCGGCCGCATCTCCGCTGGAATGTCTGCGAGCTTGTCGTTCCCGTCGAACGTCACGCGAGCGTCACCAGCCCAAGTTCGTTGCTGGCGGCGAGCATCGGATGGCGCGGCAGCACCCGCACCGTGTACCCAACGGCCCCCGCTATCGGCAGTGGCGTTGTGGTCGAGAAGATTTCGCTAGCGCCGTCTGTGCCCGTATGCGACATCTCGACGGTGATGGGGTCCACCAGCACATCGCCGGCGTCGACTCTGCCCAGCACCGCCTGCACGGTGACGTCGCCGGGCCCCAGCCCGGCCAGTTGCACGATAGCGGTCAGGGTGAGTTTGGACCCGAGCAGCGGAGTATCCGGCAGGCCGGTGCTGTCGACGTCGGTGATCTCGATCTTGGGCCACGCTTCTTCGGCGCGCCGGCGGTAGGCGGCCAGCTCCCGGGCCGCGTCGAACTCGCTGCCGCCGACGGGGGCGGCAATGGTCTTGCGCAGCGATTTTGCCGCCGGCGCGTAGTAGTGCTCGACGTAGTCGCGCACCATTCGCGATGCCAACACTTTGGGGCCAAGCGTCTGCAGAGTGTGGCGCACCATCTCCATCCACCGCGGCGGCACGCCACGTTCGTCGCGCTCGTAGAACTTTGGTGCAACCGCCTGTTCCAGCAGGTCGTACAGCGCGCTGGCCTCCAGGTCGTCGCGCCGGCCCTCGTTAGCCACTCCGTCGGCAGACGGTATTTCCCAACCGTTTTCGCCGTCGTACCACTCGTCCCACCAGCCGTCACGGATGGACAGGTTCAAACCGCCGTTGAGCGCGCTCTTCATTCCCGAAGTGCCGCATGCCTCCAATGGTCGCAGCGGATTGTTGAGCCAAACGTCGCAGCCCCAGTACAACAACCGGGCCATCGACATGTCGTAGTTCGGCAGGAAGGCGATGCGATGGCGTACCTCCGGACGGTCGGCGAAGCGCACCACCTGCTGGATCAGCGCCTTGCCGCCGTCATCGGCGGGGTGCGACTTTCCGGCAACGATCAGCTGAATCGGCCGTTCCGGGTCGAGCAGCAAGCGCTCCAGCCGTTGCGGGTCGCGCAGCATGAGCGTCAGGCGCTTGTATGTCGGGACCCGCCGGGCGAACCCGACCGTGAGCACGTTCGGGTCGAACGCCGAAGATACCCAACCTAATTCGGCATCGGATGCGCCGCGTTCCAACCACGATTGACGCAGCCGCACCCGGACGTCGTCGACGAGTAGCGATCGCAGTTGACACCGGATCCACCACAGGTGTCCGGGATCGACCTGTTGCAGCCGCAGCCAGACGCCGGGGTCACTGAACGAGTCGGAGCCGGCCAGTTCGCGACCCAGCTGCAACCACTGCGGCGCGGCCCAGGTGCGCGCGTGCACGCCATTGGTGATCGATCCGATCGGCACCTCACCGCGATCGAACCCGGGCCACAGCTCGTTGAACATGGCCCGGCTCACCCGCCCGTGCAGCAGCGAGACGCCATTGGAGCGTTGCGCCAGCCGCAACCCCATGTGAGCCATGTTGAACTTGGTCGGATCGTCCTCGGCGCCGAGGGCGAGGACCCGCTCGGCCGGCACGCCCGGCAGCAGCGCCTGCGCATCATCGTCGAAGTAGCGCTGCACCATATCCAGCGGGAACCGGTCGATGCCGGCCGGTACCGGGGTGTGGGTGGTGAACACCGTGGCCGACCGCACGACCGTCAACGCGGTGTCGAAGTCCAATCCCGAATCGGCGACCAGTTCACGGATGCGTTCCACGCCGAGGAATCCGGCGTGGCCCTCGTTCATGTGGAACACCTCGGGCGCGCGAAGCCCTTCGATCGCGGTAAACGCGCGGATCGCCCGCACGCCCCCAATTCCGGCCAGGATCTCTTGCTTGATGCGGTGCTCCTGATCGCCGCCGTAGAGCCGATCGGTGACGCCACGCAGTTCGTGCTCGTTTTCCGGGACATCGGAGTCGAGCAGCAGCAACGGCACACGCCCGACCTGCGCGACCCAGACTCGCGCCCTCAGCTGCGTGGAATCCGGCAGGGCCAACTCGACCAGCACGGGATCCCCGGCGGCATCGGTGAGCAACCGCAACGGCAGCCCTTGGGGGTCGAGCGATGGATATGTCTCCTGCTGCCAGCCGTCGGCGGTCAACGACTGCCGAAAGTAACCAGACCGGTAGTACAGGCCCACCGCGATCAGCGGCAACCCCAGATCAGATGCCGACTTCAGGTGGTCGCCGGCGAGAATTCCGAGGCCACCGGAATAGTTGGGCAACACCTCTGCGACGCCGAACTCCATCGAGAAGTACGCAATGCCGGCGGGCAGGGCCGCGCCGGCCTGTTCCTGCTGCTGATACCACAGCGGACGGCTCAGGTAGTCGTTCAGGTCGGCCGCCAGCTCATCGAGCCGGTTCAGGAACGCTTCGTCGAGCGCTAACTCGTCGAGCCGTGCCGGGCTTACCGCACCTAGCAGCGCCAAGGGATCGTTGCCGCACTGCGCCCACAACACGGGATCGATGCTCGCGAACAGGTCCTGAGTCGGCTTTTCCCACGACCACCGCAAGTTGGTCGACAGCTGGTCCAACGCGGAAAGGCGGTCGGGTAGGTGGGCACGGACGGTAAACCGGCGGAGGGCTTTCACGCATCCTTACCTTACTGAGGAATTCGCTGCCCGCTGGCCCGGACGGCAACGGCCTTTGGGCCGCCGGTGTGGCGGGACACTAGGGTAGGTACGGGGCGCGAACAGACGCATTGACAACGACACACGAAGGACACCCCGACGAGAACCGCTGATAATCGCCGGGGGTGAGGAGCCCAGGAACGGAGTGATCGGTGCCCGGCCGTGTCGAGATCGATAATGTCCAGCCCGTCGTCTCATGCGGCGCGTACCCCGCCAAGGCCGTGGTCGGTGAGGTGGTTCCGGTCAGCGCTTCGGTGTGGCGGGAAGGCCACGAGGCTGTCGCGGCAACCCTGGTCGTGCGCTACCTGGGGCCGCGCTATCCGCAGGTCCAGGAAACCCGCCTAGTCAGGGCGGTCCAGGCGCCCGAAGCCGAGCTGGATGACAGAACAGTCGAGCGACGGGTCAAGCCGCTGCTGATTCCCATGACGATGGGCCAAGAGCCCTTTGTTTTCCATGGTCAGTTCACCCCGAACAGCGTGGGATTGTGGACGTTCCGGGTCGACGGCTGGGGCGACCCCATCCGCACGTGGCGCCATGGGCTGGTGGCCAAGCTGGACGCCGGCCAGGGCGAGACCGAGCTGTCCAACGATTTGCTGATCGGCGCTGCGCTGTTCGAGCGCGCCGCGGCGGGCGTGCCACGCGAGCAGCGACTCCCGCTGCTGGAGGCCGCGGCGGCCTTGCGGACCCCCGGGGATCCGGTGACCCGCACGGCGCTGGCCCTGGCGCCGGAAATCGAAGCGCTGCTGGCTCACTTTCCGTTGCGGGAGCTGGTCACCCGGGGTGAGCAGTTCGGCGTTTGGGTGGACCGGCCGTTGGCCCGGTTCGGCGCGTGGTATGAGATGTTTCCACGCTCGACCGGCGGATGGGACGCCGACGGCAATCCGGTCCACGGCACCTTTGCCACTGCCGCCGCGGCGCTGCCGCGCATTGCCGCGATGGGATTCGACGTGGTGTACCTGCCACCGATCCACCCGATTGGCCGGGTGCACCGCAAGGGCCGCAACAACGCCCCCACCGCCGCTCCGACAGATGTGGGATCGCCATGGGCAATCGGTAGCGATGAGGGTGGCCACGACGCTGTTCATCCGAGCCTGGGCACCATCGACGACTTCGACAACTTCGTCGCCGCGGCACGCGACCTGGGTATGGAGGTGGCCCTGGACCTGGCGCTGCAATGCGCACCGGATCACCCGTGGGCGCGCGAACACCGGCAGTGGTTCACCGAATTGCCGGACGGCACCATCGCCTACGCGGAGAACCCGCCGAAAAAGTATCAGGACATCTATCCGCTCAACTTCGACAACGATCCCGCCGGTCTCTACGACGAAGTCCTGCGCGTGGTACGACATTGGGTCGACCACGGCGTCAAATTCTTTCGGGTCGACAATCCGCACACCAAGCCACCGGACTTCTGGGCCTGGCTGATCGGCCAGGTGAAACGCGTCGACCCCGACGTGCTGTTTCTATCCGAGGCCTTCACTCCGCCCGCACGTCAATACGGGCTGGCCAAGCTCGGCTTCACCCAGTCCTACAGCTATTTCACCTGGCGCACCTCCAAGTGGGAGCTGACCGAATTCGGCAACGACATCGCCGCACTCGCCGACTACCGCCGACCCAACCTGTTCGTCAACACCCCCGACATCCTGCACGCCGTCCTGCAACACGACGGGCCGGGCATGTTCGCCATCCGCGCGGTGCTGGCGGCGACGATGGGTCCGGCCTGGGGCATGTACTCCGGTTACGAGCTGTTCGAACACCGCCCGGTGCGGGAGGGCAGCGAGGAGTACCTGGACTCGGAGAAGTACGAATTGCGTCCCCGCGACTATGCGGGCGCGCTGGCCGAAGGCAGATCGCTCGAGCCGTTCATCAAGCAGCTCAACGCGATTCGTCGGCTGCATCCCGCGCTGCAGCAGTTGCGCACCATTTCGTTCCATCACATCGACAACGATGCGCTGCTAGCCTACAGCAAGTTCGATCCGGCTACCGGCGACTGTGTATTGGTGGTGGTAACGCTCAACGCATTCGAGCCCGAGGAAGCGACGCTGTGGTTGGACATGCCGGCATTGGGTATGGAACCATACGACCGGTTTTGGGTGCGGGATGAGGTCTCCGGCGAAGAATACCAATGGGGGCAAGCCAATTACATTCGCATCGACCCTGGGCGGGCGGTGGCCCACATCATCAACATGCCACTCATACCGGAAGGATCCCGAATCACGCTGCTGCGCAGGAGGTGACGGGCTTTGAGTAAAACCAACGAACTCCCCGGGACGCACTTGGCTCCCGAGCCAGCCGATCTCTCGCGCCTGTTGGCCGGTGCGCATCACAACCCGCACAGCATCCTGGGCGCCCACGAGTATGGCGACCACACCGTAATCCGGGCCTACCGGCCGCACGCGGTCGAAGTCGTGGCGATTGTCGGCGATGATCGATTTCCGTTGCAGCACATTGAATCTGGCCTGTTCGCCGTGTCGTTGCCGTTCACCGATCTCATCGACTATCGACTCCAAGTGAGCTATCAGCGTTCCGAACCACACATCGTCGCCGATGCCTACCGCTTCCTACCCACCCTCGGGGAAGTCGACCTTCACCTGTTCGCCGAAGGCCGCCACGAGCGCCTGTGGGAGGTCCTCGGTGCCCATCCCCGCTCGTTCACCACGGCCGACGGTGTCGTAACCGGTGTGTCGTTTGCCGTATGGGCGCCCAATGCCAAGGGCGTCAGCTTGATCGGCGAGTTCAACGGCTGGAACGGCAACGACGCCCCCATGCGGGTGCTGGGCTCATCCGGGGTATGGGAATTGTTCTGGCCCGGCTTTCCCACGGATGGCCTGTACAAGTTCCGGGTGCATGGCGCCGACGGTGTCGTCACCGAACGCGCCGACCCGTTTGCCTTCGGCACTGAGGTCCCGCCGCACACGGCGTCGCGCGTGACGGTGAGTAACTACACCTGGGGCGACGGCGACTGGATGACACAGCGTGCGCAACGCAACCCGGTGTTCGAGCCGATGAGCACCTACGAGGTCCACCTCGGCTCGTGGCGCCCCGGGCGCAGCTACCGCCAGCTTGCTCGCGACCTCACGGATTACGTCGTGACACACGGGTTTACCCACGTCGAACTGCTGCCCGTCGCCGAGCACCCGTTCGCCGGTTCGTGGGGATATCAGGTCACGTCCTACTACGCGCCGACGTCGCGATTTGGCACACCCGACGATTTCCGTGCCCTTGTGGACGCCCTCCACCGCGCCGGCATCGGTGTCATCGTGGATTGGGTGCCGGCGCACTTCCCGAAGGACGCATGGGCGCTGGGGCGGTTTGACGGCACCCCGCTCTACGAGCATTCCGATCCCAACCGCGGAGAGCAATTGGACTGGGGCACTTACGTATTCGACTTCGGTCGCCCAGAAGTGCGAAACTTCCTGGTGGCCAACGCGTTGTACTGGCTGCAAGAGTTCCACGTCGACGGCCTACGCGTGGATGCGGTGGCGTCGATGCTCTACCTGGACTACTCGCGCCCGGAAGGCGGCTGGACCCCGAACATCTACGGCGGGCGCGAAAACCTAGAAGCGGTGCAGTTCCTGCAGGAGATGAACGCCACGGCGCACAAGGTCGCGCCGGGGATCGTCACCATCGCCGAGGAGTCGACATCGTGGCCCGGAGTGACTCGACCGACCACCCTTGGTGGCCTGGGCTTTTCGATGAAATGGAACATGGGCTGGATGCACGACACCCTCGACTACCTCAGCCGAGATCCCATATACCGCAGCTACCACCACCATGAGATGACCTTCTCGATGCTGTATGCCTTCAGCGAGAATTTCGTGCTGCCGCTCAGCCACGACGAGGTGGTGCACGGCAAGGGCAGCCTGTGGGGGCGGATGCCGGGCAACAATCACGCCAAAGCCGCCGGGCTGCGCGGCCTGCTCGCCTACCAGTGGGCGCACCCCGGCAAGCAACTGTTGTTCATGGGCCAGGAATTCGGCCAGCGCGCCGAATGGTCGGAGCAGCGCGGCTTGGACTGGTTCCAACTGGACGAAAACGGTTTCTCCAACGGCATTCTGCGCCTCGTACGCGACATCAACGACATCTACCGCAGCCGCCCGGCGCTATGGAGTCAAGACACCATTCCCGAGGGCTATTCCTGGATCGACGCCAACGACTCGGCCAACAACGTGCTGAGTTTCCTGCGACACGGCAGCGACGGGTCGGTGATGGCCTGTGTGTTCAACTTCGCGGGTACCGAGCACAGCGGCTACCGGCTCGGCCTTCCGAGTCCCGGCCGCTGGCGTGAGGTGCTCAATACCGACGCGACGGCCTACAACGGCTCCGGGATCGGCAATCTTGGCGGTGTGGACGCCACCGCCGACCCCTGGCATGGCCGACCCGCGTCGGCGGCGCTGGTGCTGCCGCCGATGTCGGCCGTGTGGTTCGAACCTGCGTAGCGCGAGCAGACGCAGAGTAGCCCCAAAACCGTGGTTTTGGGGCTACTCTGCGTCTGCTCGCCGGGTCGAACTTGTGCAGAGTGCACATGCCCGACTGCCATTTGGGTGCACTCTGCCGACCGAAAACCGATCCCACCGCCCGAGCGATAGCGCTACCTTCGTTTAACCCGATTCTCGATGGCGAACCGATCGGAGAAACAGCCATGTCGTTTGTAATCGCCGCGCCCGAAGCGCTGGCGGCGGCCGCTTCGGATTTCGCGAACATCGGATCAACCCTGGGAGCCGCCAGCGCCGCGGCGTTGGCCCCGACGACGGAGCTGCTGGCCGCAGGTGCCGATGAGGTCTCGGTGGCCATCGCGACGCTGTTTGGGTCGCACGGCCAGGCCTATCAGGCGGTGAGCGCTCAGATGTCGGCGTTCCATGACCAGTTTGTGCGGACCCTGGCCGCGGGCGCCAACTCGTATGCGGCCGCCGAGGCCGCCAGCGCGTCGCCGCTGGAAGGGCTGCTCAACGTGATCAACACCCCCACCCAGCTGTTGCTGGGGCGCCCGCTGATCGGCAACGGAGCCAACGGCGCGCCCGGCACCGGGCAGAACGGCGGGGCCGGCGGCCTGTTGTACGGCAACGGCGGAGCCGGCGGCTCCGGCGCGCCCGGCCAGGCCGGCGGCGCCGGCGGGGCCGCGGGGCTGTTCGGCACCGGCGGGGCCGGCGGTGCCGGCGGCGACGCCAGCGGCAACGGATTTGCCGGCGGGGCCGGCGGGGCCGGCGGGATTCTGTTCGGCGCCGGCGGCAACGGCGGGGCCGGCGGAGTCGGTTCGGCCGGCACCGGCGGGGCCGGCGGCGCGGGCGGGCCAGCCGGGCTGTTCGGCGCCGGCGGCACCGGCGGCACCGGCGGGCCAGGCCTCAATGGCGGGGCCGGCGGGGCCGGAGGCCGCGCTGGGCTGTTCGAGCTGTTCACCGCCGGCGGTGCCAGCGGCACTGGCGGGCTGAGCGCCGATGACGGGGGCACCGGCGGGCCGGCGGGGCCGGCGGGGACGGCGGGCTGTTCGCGAATGGGGGCGCCGGCGGCACCGGTGGGCGTGGCATCGACGCCGGGGCCGGCGGGGCCGGCGGGGCCGGCGGGGCCGGCGGCATATTCTCCGGCTCCGGCGGCGCCGGCGGCGCCGGCGGGACCAGTGCCGGTGACGGGCTCCTCGGCGGCAAGGGCGGGGCCGGCGGGGCCGGCGGCAACGCCGGCATCTTCTTTGGCTCCGGCGGGGTTGGCGGCACCGGCGGGACCGGTCTCGGTGCGCCCGACGCGGGCGGTGCCGGCGGCATTGGGGGTGTCGGTGGCATCGGCGGGGCCGGCGCGCTATTCGGCCCCGGCGGCGCCGGGGGCGCAGGAGGGTTCGGCAACGCCAGCGCGGACGGCTTAGCCGGTGGCACCGGCGGGGCCGGCGGCAACGGCGGGGCCACCAGACTCGTCGGCTCCGGCGGCTCCGGCGGCACCGGCGGGGATAGCGCCAGGGGCGCCGCCGGTAACGGCGGCACCGGCGGCGCCGGTGGGTTGTTCGGCCCCGGCGGCTCCGGCGGAGCCGGCGGGACTGGCTTCGAAACCGGGGCGGTTGGTGGGGCCGGCGGGACCGGGGGCAACGCCGGCGCGCTCGCTGGCTGGGGCGGCGCCGGCGGCGCCGGCGGGTTTGGCGAGACGGCCGGGGACGGTGGCGCCGGCGGCAACGCTGGTCTGCTCAACGGCGACGGCGGCACCGGCGGTGCCGGCGGCCTTGGCATCCTCAGTGACGGCGGGGCCGGCGGGAAGGGTGGCAACGCTGGGCTCTTCGGCAACGGCGGCGCCGGCGGGGTCGGCGGGGTGAGCGTTCTTGCAACTGGCGGGGCCGGCGGCGCAGGCGGCACCGCCCAGCTCGTCGGCAACGGCGGCAATGGCGGTAACGCCGGCCTGGGCGCGACGATGGGCGCCGGCGGCGCCGGCGGCGCCGGCGGGCTGATCGGCCTCAACGGTCTAAACGGATTACCATAGCCGGACCGGCGCGAGCAGACGCAGAATCGCCGCAAAACCGTGGTTTTGGGGCGATTCTGCGTCTGCTCGCCGCAGGTGCTCAGTACAGCGCGTTGGCGAGGTTGCGCCGGCCGGTGACCACCTCGGGATCGGCGGGATCAAAGAGCTCGAACAGCTCGATCAGGCGAGTGCGGACCCGCGTGCGCTCATTGCCGGATGTGCGTCGCACCAACGCGATCAGGCGCTCGAACGCCGCACTCACGTCCTGGTTGAGGACTTGCACGTCGGCGGCCGCGAAAGCCGCGTCGATGTCGTCGGGAGCGCTATCGGCGACCGCGACGGCGTCGGGGCGTTGTGCGGTTGCGCGCATGAGAAAGTCGATCTGCCGGAGGGCCGCCTTCGCTTCGACGCTGCCCGGCTCGGCGTCCAAGATCGCCTGATACGACTCCCGGGCGGCGGCGAAGTCGCCGGCCTCGAGTTCCCGACGCGCCCGCGCCACAGCCGGATCGACTTCCGCACGTTCCTCGGAACTCGTTGCGCCCTTAAGTTTTCCGGCTGTCGCCGACACCAGGGAGTCCAGCCAGCGTCGCAACTGATCGGGGGGCTGCGGGCCCTGAAAACTCGAGATCGGTTGTCCCGCAGCCAATGCCACCACCGTTGGGACCGCCTGCACGCCGAATATCTGGGCCACCCTGGGCACCGCGTCGACATTCACGGTCGCCAGCGACCACTTGCCTTTGTCGGTAACGGCCAGGCCCGACAACGCGTCAACCAGCTCGACGCACACGTCGCTGCGCGGCGACCACAGCACGACCACGACGGGCACTTCGTCGGACCGGACGATCACCTCATCCTCGAAGTTGGCCTCGGTGATCTCGCTGGTACGCGAGCCACCTGGGGCCGCCGATCTCGACTCGGCCGCGGCGCCCGTGGCCGGAGCGTTCTGCTGAGCTCGCTGCTTGAGGCCGGACAGGTCGACCGCACCGGCCATGGCAGGCCCGATAGGGGGTCGGGGACGCGTCACGCCGTCAAGTCTGTCACGTCGCTTCGGTCGCCCATCCACCCGGTGGTGCCGACCCGCATATCACTGAAAATCGGCTTCCAACGGGCCGCACTCGGCAGCTATGACCAATCTCACACCCACCATCGCAGGCGTCGCGCCAGCAACGTGGCGGGCGGGCTGGCTAACCGGCCCGCAGGATGAGCGCGTCGCCCTGGCCGCCGGCCCCGCACAGGGCCGCAACACCATAGCCGGAGCCGCGGCGCGCCAGCTCCAGGGCCACGTGCAGCGTGATTCGGGCGCCCGACATTCCGATTGGATGCCCGACTGCGATCGCGCCGCCATTGACGTTGACGATCTCCGGGTTCACCCCGAGCTCTCGCGTCGAGGCCAACGCCACCGCCGCGAACGCCTCATTGATCTCCACAACATCGAGCTGGTCCACCGAGATGCCCTCGCGGTCAAGCGCTTTCTTGATCGCGTTGGCCGGCTGCGATTGCAGCGTGGAGTCCGGGCCGGCCACCACCCCGTGTGCCCCGATCTCGACCAGCCACGTCAGCCCCAGCTCCTGGGCTTTTTCCTGGTTCATCACCACGACGGCGGCCGCACCGTCGGATATCTGCGACGCCGACCCGGCGGTGATGGTGCCGTCCCTACGGAACGCCGGTTTGAGGCCCGCCAAAGACTCGGCCGTGGTGTTGGCGCGGATCCCCTCGTCCTCGGAGAACTGCAGGGGATCACCCTTGCGCTGCGGGATGTTCACCGGCACCACCTCGTCGGTGAAGACCCCGTCCTTCCATGCCGCGGCCGCTTTTTGGTGCGACCGGGCGGCGTATTCGTCCTGTTCTTGGCGGGTGAATTTGTCGACATCGTTGCGTTGCTCGGTCAGCGCACCCATGGGCTGGTCGGTGAACACGTCGTGCAGGCCGTCGTAAGCCATGTGGTCCAACACCGTGACATCGCCGTACTTGTAGCCCGACCGGCTATCCATCAGCAAGTGGGGCGCCTTCGTCATGGACTCCTGGCCGCCAGCCACCACCACATCGAACTCTCCTGCCCGAATGAGCTGGTCAGCCAGCGCGATTGCGTCGATGCCGGACAGGCACATCTTGTTGATGGTCAGCGCCGGGACATCCCAACCGATCCCTGCCGCCACGGCCGCCTGCCGCGCGGGCATCTGCCCCGCCCCTGCGGTCAACACCTGGCCCATGATCACGTACTCGACCAGAGACGCCGGAACGGTGGCCTTCTCCAGGGCGCCTTTGATGGCAATGGCGCCCAGATCGGTGGCGCTGAAATCCTTCAAGGAGCCCATCAACTTGCCGATGGGTGTGCGTGCTCCAGCAACAATCACCGATGTCGTCATGACTACCTCCTCAGCGCACCGGAAAGCCGATCTGACCAACCCGGAGAAGCAGATTCTTTCCCGCCAGGTTACCGTTGTGTGATGACGACCGATCAAGTCGACGCCCGGCACCTCCTGGCCACCTCATTGGTCACCGGACTCGATCACGTCGGCATTGCGGTCGCCGACCTGGACGCCGCCATCGAGTGGTACCACGACCACCTGGGCATGATCCTGGTCCACGAGGAAATCAACGATGACCAATGCATCCGCGAGGCGATGCTGGCGGTGCCGGGCTCCACGGCGCAAATCCAGCTGATGGCCCCGCTCGACGAGTCGTCGGTGATCGCGAAGTTCCTGGACAAGCGCGGGCCGGGCATCCAACAGCTGGCTTGCCGGGTCACCGATCTCGACGCCATTTGCCGGCGGCTGCGCTCCCAAGGTGTCCGGCTGGTGTACGAGGCGGCCAGGCGCGGCACGGCGAATTCGCGGATCAACTTCATCCACCCGAAAGACGCGGGCGGGGTTCTGATCGAGTTGGTCGAGCCGGCCGGCTAAGACCACCTTCGGGTGGGACCGCGGGTGGCGCGCTTGGCCCAGCAAGGGGTATGCCAATGCCGCCGGTCCTGCGCCGCTTCCGGTGATTCAGCTGGCCATACCACCACATGCGCCGTGCCGGAACGGATTTCGTGGTCGCATCCGGGACAGCGATAGGTCTTGACGGCGCGGGCCGCAGCGACCGAGCGCACTTCGTATTCGCGACCGTCGGGGCCGGTCTCCACCCGGCGCAAAGTCGGGAACACCGGCTGTTGCCGGCGTGCTGGTTTGCGGCGCCTGGCCATCAGAACAACCGGTAATCATCGCTGTCCATCCCGCGCATCTTGTCGTAATCCAGTGTCACGCAACGGATTCCGCGGTCAGTGGCCAGGGTACGAGCCTGCGGCTTGATCTGTTGAGCCGCGAACACCCCCGTTACCGGCGCGAGAACACTGTCGCGGTTGAGCAATTCGAGATAGCGGGTGAGTTGCTCCACCCCGTCAATCTCGCCACGTCGTTTGATTTCCACGGCGACCGAGCCACCGCATTCATCGCGGCAGAGCAGGTCCACGGGCCCAATGGCGGTCATGTACTCGCGACGGACCAGTGTGTATCCCTCACCTAGCAAGTGGACGTGCTCGGCGAGCAATGCCTGCAGGTGGGCCTCGACGCCGTCCTTGACCAGTCCCGGGTCCACGCCAAGATCGTGGCTGGAGTCGTGCTCGATCTCCTCGATGGTGATGCGCAGCTGCTCACCAACTTTGTTCGCAACCACCCACACCGGCAGGGGGCCACCGAGCTCCTCGGTCATCCAGCACGGCGGACTCATCCAGTTCAACGGCTTGTAGGCGCGGTCGTCGGCGTGCACGCTGACCGATCCGTCGGCCTTGAATAGCAGCAACCTACGCGCGGATGGCAGGTGCGCGGTGAGCCGGCCAACGTAGTCGACCGTGCACCGGGCAATAACTAGACGCACCCGACTCACCTTAGAGCGTCTTGGGACCAATTAGGCTGACGCCACCATGCCCAAGAAGACGATGGCCCAACGCATGGGCCGGGTGCTCGAGATGCTGACCCGTCAGAGCGGTCGGTTAACAGAGACGCCCGCGTACGGCTCCTGGCTGCTTGG
The DNA here is from genome assembly GCF_010731535.1 of Mycobacterium lacus. NCBI lineage: Bacteria > Bacillati > Actinomycetota > Actinomycetes > Mycobacteriales > Mycobacteriaceae > Mycobacterium > Mycobacterium lacus. Next base: position 1,037,074 of record NZ_AP022581.1, on the reverse strand, counting down.
ACGGGTGTCGGAGAGCCCGTCGCGCCGACGGATGCGCATCAAGGTCATCGTGACCGTCTATATCCTGGTGGCGAACCTGACCGGGATCGGCGTCACGGTGCTGTTGGTGGCGGTCGCCTTTCCGGCGCCCAGCGTCTACACGGACGCGCCGTGGTGGGTCACCTTCGCGGTCGCGCCGGCGTACGCCACCATCGCACTGGCACTCGGCACCTACTGGATGACCACCCGAATTGTGACAACGTCGATACGGTGGGCGATCGAGGAACGCAGGCCCACCCAGGCCGACCAGCGCAACACCCTGCTGGTTCCGTTTCGAGTGGCTGTCGGCCACATCATCCTGTGGGATTTCGGCGGCGTATTGTTGGCGACGCTCTACGGCCTGGCAAACCGCCTATTCATCCCGATCATCTTGTTCTCGGTGACAATCTGCGGTGTCTCGGTGGCCACCAATTGCTATCTATTCACCGAGTTCGCGCTGCGACCGGTCGCCGCTCAAGCACTCGACGCGGGACCACCCCCGCGACGGTTCGCGCCGGGCATCATGGGCCGAACGTTGACGGTGTGGACGCTCGGTTCGGGCGTGCCCCTGGCCGGCATCGCCCTGACAGCGCTCTTCGTGCTATTGGTGCGCGATCTGACCGAGACCCAGCTCGGGGTGGCGGTGCTGATCATGGCAACGTCGACACTGATCTTCGGGTTCCTCGTGATGTGGATCCTGTCGTGGCTGACCGCGACACCGGTCCGGGTCGTGCGCGCGGCACTCAAACGTGTCGAGCAGGGCGACTTAACCGGCGATCTGGTGGTATTCGACGGGACCGAACTCGGTGAGCTGCAGCGGGGTTTCAACGCGATGGTCGACGGCCTGCGCGAGCGCGAGCGGGTGCGCGACCTTTTCGGCCGGCACGTCGGGCGCGAGGTCGCCGCCGCCGCCGAACGCGAGCGACCCAAACTCGGCGGCGAAGAACGCCACGTCGCAATCGTTTTCGTCGACATCGTCGGCTCCACCCAGTTGGTCACCAGCCGACCCGCGGCAGAGGTCGTGACGCTGCTCAACCGGTTCTTCGCGGTGATCGTCGAGGAAGTGGACCGCCACCGCGGACTTGTCAACAAGTTTCAGGGGGACGCCGCGCTGGCAATCTTCGGAGCCCCCAACCGCCTCGACCATCCCGAGGACTCCGCGCTGGCCGCGGCACGAGCCATGGCTGATCGGTTGGCCAGCGAAATGCCGGAGTGTCAAGCCGGCATCGGTGTGGCGGCAGGGCAGGTCGTCGCCGGCAACGTCGGCGCCCACGAACGGTTCGAATACACCGTGATCGGCGAGCCGGTCAACGAGGCGGTCCGACTGTGTGAACTGGCCAAATCACGCCCGGGTCGATTGTTGACCACTGCCGACACGCTACGGGGTGCAACCCAAAACGAGTGTGCCCGTTGGTGTTTGGGTGAATCGGTGACACTTCGCGGGCACGACCAGCCCACCCGGCTCGCAGCGCCCAATGGAGCCACGCGACCCGGCCATCAAGCCGCGGGAGTGAACGATGGCCCACCGATGCCCGGTTCGCCGTCCGGCTCGCAGCGCCCGGGCGAACCCGAGTCGCCTGGGAGCGTGCCCGGCAAACTAGGCTGACGCCATCATGTCGGCCAAGAAGACGACGGCGCAACGTTTGGGCCGGGCGCTCGAGGCGGTGACCCGCGTGAGTGGCCGGCTGCCCGAGACCCCCGCGTACGGCTCCTGGCTGCTGGGACGGGTCTCGGAAAGCCAACGACGCCGGCGGATCCGTGTCCAGGTCATCCTTACCGTCCTCGTCACGATCGTGAACCTGGTCGGAATCGGCGTCGCCACGTTGTTGGTGACGGTCGCCATCCCCGTACCGAGTGTGTTTACCGACGCGCCGTGGTGGGTGACATTCGCGGCGATACCCGCCTACGTAGCTGTCGCGTTTGTGCTGGGCGGTTCTTGGATTACCCGCCGGACGGTAGCGGCGCTGCGCTGGGCTATCGAGGATCGCACACCCACCCCGGCCGACGAGCGCAACACCTTCGGAGCCCCGTGGCGACTCGCGATGGTCGACCTCATCCTGTGGGGGGTTGGGACGGCGCTCTCGACGACCCTCTACGGCCTGGCCAACACCATGTTCATCCCACGGTTTCTCTTTGCGGTCGGCTTTAGCGGCGTGCTCGTCGCCACTGGCAGCTATCTGCTCACTGAGTTCGCGCTGCGACCGTTCGCCGCGCAGGCCCTCGAGGCGGGACGGCCGCCCCGCCGGTTGGCAGCCGGGATCATGGGCCGAACGATGATGGTCTGGCTACTCGGTTCGGGCGTGCCCGTACTCGGCATCGCCCTGATGGCGATTTTCGAAATGTTGCTGCGCAATCTCACCTACTGGCAGCTCGCGGTGGGTGTGCTGATCCTGTCGATGGCCACCCTGGTCTTCGGGTGCATCCTGATGTGGATCCTGGCCTGGTTGACGGCGACACCGGTGCGGGTCGTCCGCGCGGCGCTCGAGCGCGTGGAGGGAGGCGACCTCCGCGGCGACCTAGTGGTATTCGACGGGACCGAGCTCGGTGAACTGCAGCGGGGTTTCAACACAATGGTTGGCGGCCTGCGTGAGCGCGAACGGGTGCGCGATCTGTTCGGCCGCCACGTCGGACGCGAAGTCGCCGCCGCCGCCGAACGCGAGCGGCCGAAGCTGGGTGGCGAGGAACGCCATGTCGCCGTCGTGTTCGTCGACATCGTCGGCTCCACTCAGCTGGTGACAAGCCGGCCGCCCGCCGCCGTCGTTCACGTGCTCAATCAGTTCTTCACGATCGTCGTCGAGGAAGTCGACCGCCACCACGGCCTGGTCAACAAGTTCGAGGGCGATGCGTCGCTGGCGATCTTCGGCGCCCCGAATCGCCTGGCGTGCCCCGAAGACGAGGCGCTGGCCGCCGCGCGCGCCATCGCCGATCGGCTGGCCGACGAAATGCCCGGGTGCCAGGCCGGGATCGGCGTGGCGGCGGGGCAGGTCGTCGCCGGCAACGTTGGCGCCAAAGAACGATTCGAATACACCGTCATCGGCGAACCGGTCAACGAGGCGGCCCGACTGTGCGAACTGGCCAAATCGCGCCGAGGCAGATTGCTGGCTTCCGCGCAAACCGTGGCTGGCGCACGCGAAAGTGAGCGCGCCCGTTGGTCTTTGGGTAGGCATGTGAAGCTTCGCGGACACGGCCAACCTACCCGGCTGGCATCGCCAATCGAGCCGGCCAGGCCGCGGAGGTAATCCCGGGGACCGCACCCGAGCCCACTTTGATGTCGCTTTTCCGCTAGTGATGTCGGTGGGCAGGTGTAACTGTTGAAGGGTGCATGAAGATTTCGAGCGCTGCTACCGGGCGGTCCAGTCCAAGGACGCCCGGTTCGACGGCTGGTTCGTCACCGGCGTGCTGACGACCCGGATCTTTTGCCGACCCAGTTGCCCGGTGCGGCCGCCGTTGGCTCGAAACGTGCGGTTCTATCCGACCGCCGCGGCCGCGCAGCGAGCCGGCTTCCGGGCGTGCAAACGGTGCCGTCCCGACGCATCTCCCGGCTCGCCCGAGTGGAATGTGCGCGGTGACGTCGTCGCTCGTGCGATGCGACTGATCGCCGACGGCACGGTGGACCGTGAGGGCGTCGGCGGCCTTGCCTCCCATCTCGGTTACACCACCCGTCAGCTGGAGCGACTCTTGCAGGCCGAGGTCGGCGCTGGTCCGCTGGCGTTGGCCCGGGCACAACGCATGCAGACGGCGCGAGTGCTGATCGAGACCACGGACCTGCCATTCGGCGATGTCGCGTTCGCCGCCGGGTTTTCCAGCATCCGACAGTTCAACGACACCGTGCGGCTGGTGTGCGACAACACGCCAACGGCGCTGCGCAGGCGCGCCGCCGCCCGGTTCGGCTCGAATGTCGCCTCCCCGGGAACCGTGTCGTTGCGTCTGCCGGTGCGCACGCCGTTCGCCTATGAGGGTGTTTTCGGCCATCTGGCCGCGACTGCCGTTCCGGGTTGCGAGGAGGTCCGCGATGGTGCGTACCGACGCACACTGCGGCTGCCGTGTGGCAACGGCGTCGTCTCCCTGACACCCGCGCCCGACCATGTCCGCTGCCTGCTCGTGCTCGACGACTTCCGCGACCTCACGACCGCGACCGCACGTTGCCGTCGGCTCGTTGACCTCGATGCCGATCCAGAAGCGGTGGTCGAGGCGCTGCGGGGTGACCCGGAGCTGGGCCCGGTGGTGGCGAAGGCACCCGGACAGCGCATCCCCCGCACGGTCGATGAGGCCGAACTCGCCGTGCGGGTGGTGCTGGGCCAACAGATATCGACCAAGGCCGCGCGCACGCATGCCGGCAGGCTGGTCGCGGCCTACGGGCAGCCGGTCCACGATCCCCACGGCGGATTGACCCACACGTTCCCCTCGGTTGAGGACCTCTCGGAACTCACAGAAATCGATCCAACCCATCTGGCCGTCCCCAAGGCACGCCAACGGACGCTGAGCGCGCTGCTCGCCGGCCTTGCGGACCGAAGTCTGGTCCTGGACGCCGGGTGCGACTGGAAATGCGCGCGGAGTCGATTGCTGACCCTGCCTGGGGTCGGCGCGTGGACCGCCGAGGTGATCGCGATGCGCGGTCTGGGCGACCCAGACGCCTTTCCCGCAAGCGACCTCGGCCTCAGGCTGGCCGCTGCGCAGCTGGGGCTGCCCACCCAACAGAACGCACTCATCGAGCGCAGCGCCCGTTGGCGTCCCTGGCGGTCCTATGCCGCCCAACATCTTTGGACCACGCTGCAACATCCGATAAACCATTGGCCGCTCGAGCCTCCAAAGGAGATTGCATGATTCGCTACCGCACCATCGACAGCCCGATCGGACCATTGACCCTGGCCGGGCGTGGCTCGGTGTTGACGAATCTACGAATGGTGGATCAGTCCTACGAGCCCAGCCGGGTCGGCTGGTCACCCGACGATGCAGCATTCGCTGACGCCGTCGACCAACTCTCCGCCTATTTCGCCGGCGAGCTCACCGAATTTGATGTCGAGCTCGATCTGCGGGGTACGGAATTCCAGCAGCGAGTATGGGAGGCGCTACAGACAATTCCGTACGGAGAAACCCGCTCTTACGGCGAAATCGCCGAACAGATCGGCGCCCCCGGTGCGGCCCGGGCCGTCGGATTGGCTAACGGTCACAATCCCGTTGCGATCATTGTCCCGTGCCATCGGGTAATCGGCTCTAGCGGAAGCCTCGTTGGCTACGGGGGCGGCCTCGACCGAAAGCAGGCGCTGCTCGAATTGGAGAGACGCCGGGCACCCGCGAATTTGACGTTGTTCGATTAAGTTTGCACGGCGTCGAGTAAATGCAAAAACACCCCCGTGACGGGGGCGTTTTTGTGTATGTTCGGCGGTGTCCTACTTTTCCACCCGGATTGGGCAGTATCATTGGCGCTGACAGGCTTAGCTTCCGGGTTCGGGATGGGACCGGGCGTTTCCCTGTCGCTGTGGCCGCCGTAACTCTATTACTTTATCTTGTTAGTTGTTCTGGTGGGGGGTGTGGTGTCCACGCGTGCGGCGTGAGCGGATTGTGGTTGCGATGTTGTGTTGGTAAGTTTTCGGCCGGTTAGTGCCAGTTCCCTGCACCCATTACTGAGCTTCCAGGTCTGGCCTATCGATCCCGTGTTCTGCGGGGGGCCTTATCCCACCAAGTGGGTGAGAAGCCTGATCTTGGAGAAGGTTTCCCGCTTAGATGCTTTCAGCGGTTATCCTGTCCGAACGTGGCTATCCAGCGGTGCCCCTGGTGAGACAACTGGTGGACCAGAGGTTCGTCCGTCCCGGTCCTCTCGTACTAGGGACAGGTTTCCTCAAGCTTCTGACGCGCGCGGCGGATAGAGACCGAACTGTCTCACGACGTTCTAAACCCAGCTCGCGTGCCGCTTTAATGGGCGAACAGCCCAACCCTTGGGACCTGCTCCAGCCCCAGGATGCGACGAGCCGACATCGAGGTGCCAAACCATCCCGTCGATATGGACTCTTGGGGAAGATCAGCCTGTTATCCCCGGGGTACCTTTTATCCGTTGAGCGACACCCCTTCCACTCGGGGGTGCCGGATCACTAATCCCGACTTTCGTCCCTGCTTGACGTGTAGGTCTCGCAGTCAAGCTCCCTTGTGCATTTACACTCGCCACCTGATTGCCGTCCAGGTTGAGGGAACCTTTGGGCGCCTCCGTTACATTTTAGGAGGCAACCGCCCCAGTTAAACTACCCGCCAGGCACTGTCCGTGAACCCGATCCAGGGTTCGACGTTAGGTGTCCAATACGATCAGAGTGGTATTTCAACAACGACTCCACCCCAACTGGCGTTGAGGTTTCACAGTCTCCCACCTATCCTACACAAACCGTACCGAACACCAATACCAAGTTGTAGTGAAGGTCCCGGGGTCTTTTCGTCCTGCCGCGCGTAACGAGCATCTTTACTCGTAGTGCAATTTCGCCGAGTCTATGGTTGAGACAGTTGAGAAGTCGTTACGCCATTCGTGCAGGTCGGAACTTACCCGACAAGGAATTTCGCTACCTTAGGATGGTTATAGTTACCACCGCCGTTTACTGGGGCTTAAATTCTCCGCTTCACCCTTACGAGTTAACGGGTCCTCTTAACCTTCCAGCACCGGGCAGGCGTCAGTCCGTATACATCGTCTTGCGACTTCGCACGGACCTGTGTTTTTAGTAAACAGTCGCTTCTCACTGGTTTCTGCGACCGGATCCCGCTCGCACCGCAAGGGTGTTCACGATATTCCGGTCCCCCTTCTCCCGAAGTTACGGGGGCATTTTGCCGAGTTCCTTAACCATAGTTATCTCGTACGCCTCGGTATTCTCTACCTGACCACCTGTGTCGGTTTGGGGTACGGGCCGTGTGTGTGCTCGCTAGAGGCTTTTCTTGGCAGCAGAGGATCACCGAATTCGCCTCAACCGGCTATGCATCACCTCTCAGGATATGTGAGCGACGGATTTGCCTATCGCTCTCCCTACAGGCTTGCCCCAGTATTACCACTGACTGGTACGGCTGCCTTCCTGCGTCACCCCTTCGCTTGACTACTACCAGCGAAGTTCCCACGCAGCCCCAGACCTCCACGCCCCCGAAGGGGCATGATCGATCCGGTTTTGGGTGGTTAGTACCGCTGATTCGTCAGGGACGCCCACACACGGGTACGGGAATATCAACCCGTTGTCCATCGACTACGCCTGTCGGCCTCGCCTTAGGTCCCGACTCACCCTGGGCGGACTGGCCTGGCCCAGGAACCCTTGGTCTTTCGGCGGGCAAGGTTCTCACTTGCCTTGTCGCTACTCATGCCTGCATTCTCACTCCCCCACCCTCCACCGCCGGTCACCCGACGGCTTCCCTGAATGGGGGACGCTCCCCTACCCACACCCACCTAAAGGTGGATGTGCCGCGGCTTCGGCGGTGTGCTTGAGCCCCGCTACATTATCGGCGCACAATCACTTGACCAGTGAGCTATTACGCACTCTTTCAAGGGTGGCTGCTTCTAAGCCAACCTCCTGGTTGTCTTTGCGACTGCACATCCTTTCCCACTTAGCACACGCTTTGGGGCCTTAGCCGGCGATCTGGGCTGTTTCCCTTTCGACGCACGGAGCTTATCCCCCGCCGTCTCACTGCCACGCTCTACACCACGGCATTCGGAGTTTGGCTGACGTCAGTAACCTAGTAGGGCCCATCGGCCATCCAGTAGCTCTACCTCCGCGGTGAACCACGCAACGCTGCACCTAAATGCATTTCGGGGAGAACCAGCTATCACGGAGTTTGATTGGCCTTTCACCCCTACCCACAGCTCATCCCCTCAGTCTTCAACCTAAGTGGGTTCGGGCCTCCACGCGGTCTTACCCGCGCTTCACCCTGGCCATGGGTAGATCACTCCGCTTCGGGTCCAGAACATGCCACTACACCCCTTACGGGGATACGCCCTATTCAGACTCGCTTTCGCTGCGGCTACCCCACACGGGTTAACCTCGCGACATGTCCCTGACTCGCAGGCTCATTCTTCAAAAGGCACGCCATCACCCCACCCACCCAAAAAGAGGGGGAGGCTCTGACGGATTGTAGGCACACGGTTTCAGGTACTCTTTCACTCCCCTCCCGGGGTACTTTTCACCATTCCCTCACGGTACTAATCCGCTATCGGTCATCGAGAAGTATTTAGGCTTACCGGGTGGTCCCGGCAGATTCACAGCAGATTCCACGGGCCCGCTGCTACTCGGGAATTGATACTAGGCAGGTGCCGGGTTTTCGCGTACCGGGCTCTCACCGTCTACGGCAGACCATCCCAGGCCACTTCCGCTAACCACGACACTTTCTGACTGCCCCTCAGCCGGGTAGAGCTGAGACGTATCACTCCCACAACCCCGCACACACAACCCCTACCCGGTTACCCATGCGTGCGGTTTAGCCATCCTCCGCGTTCGCTCGCCACTACTTACGGAATCACAATTGTTTTCTTCTCCTACGGGTACTGAGATGTTTCACTTCCCCGCGTTCCCTCCCGCACCCTATATATTCAGATACGGGTAACACGACATCACTCGTGCTGGGTTTCCCCATTCGGAAATCCTCGGATCCACGCTCGGTTGACAGCTCCCCGAGGCATATCGCAGCCTCCCACGTCCTTCATCGGCTCTCGATGCCAAGGCATCCACCATGCGCCCTTAGTCACTTACAAACACAACAAAAACCAAAGAATAAAAATTGCACAAAAGAACACGCCACCGCTACGAGCGGCGCATCCATTTGATGCTCGCAACCACTATCCAATACTCAAACACCACACCCCACCACCAAGATGGTGGGACAACACCGGCGAAACAAACGCAAGTGTTGCCTCAGGACCCAACAGTGTGTCCGGCGTTTCTTTTGCTGCTGCGCACCCGGCCCTCGCCCACTACAGACGAGAACCCCTCACGGCTTACACCCCACCAGTTGGGGTGTTTTTCGTGGTGCTCCTTAGAAAGGAGGTGATCCAGCCGCACCTTCCGGTACGGCTACCTTGTTACGACTTCGTCCCAATCGCCGATCCCACCTTCGACAGCTCCCTCCCAAAGGGTTAGGCCACTGGCTTCGGGTGTTACCGACTTTCATGACGTGACGGGCGGTGTGTACAAGGCCCGGGAACGTATTCACCGCAGCGTTGCTGATCTGCGATTACTAGCGACTCCGACTTCACGGGGTCGAGTTGCAGACCCCGATCCGAACTGAGACCGGCTTTAAAAGGATTCGCTTAACCTCGCGGCATCGCAGCCCTTTGTACCGGCCATTGTAGCATGTGTGAAGCCCTGGACATAAGGGGCATGATGACTTGACGTCATCCCCACCTTCCTCCGAGTTGACCCCGGCAGTCTCTCACGAGTCCCCGGCATTACCCGCTGGCAACATGAGACAAGGGTTGCGCTCGTTGCGGGACTTAACCCAACATCTCACGACACGAGCTGACGACAGCCATGCACCACCTGCACACAGGCCACAAGGGAACGCCTATCTCTAGACGCGTCCTGTGCATGTCAAACCCAGGTAAGGTTCTTCGCGTTGCATCGAATTAATCCACATGCTCCGCCGCTTGTGCGGGCCCCCGTCAATTCCTTTGAGTTTTAGCCTTGCGGCCGTACTCCCCAGGCGGGGTACTTAATGCGTTAGCTACGGCACGGATCCCAAGGAAGGAAACCCACACCTAGTACCCACCGTTTACGGCGTGGACTACCAGGGTATCTAATCCTGTTCGCTCCCCACGCTTTCGCTCCTCAGCGTCAGTTACTGCCCAGAGACCCGCCTTCGCCACCGGTGTTCCTCCTGATATCTGCGCATTCCACCGCTACACCAGGAATTCCAGTCTCCCCTGCAGTACTCCAGTCTGCCCGTATCGCCCGCACGCTCACAGTTAAGCCGTGAGATTTCACGAACAACGCGACAAACCACCTACGAGCTCTTTACGCCCAGTAATTCCGGACAACGCTCGCACCCTACGTATTACCGCGGCTGCTGGCACGTAGTTGGCCGGTGCTTCTTCTCCATCTACCGTCAATCCGAGAAAACCCGGACCTTCGTCGATGGTGAAAGAGGTTTACAACCCGAAGGCCGTCATCCCCCACGCGGCGTCGCTGCATCAGGCTTGCGCCCATTGTGCAATATTCCCCACTGCTGCCTCCCGTAGGAGTCTGGGCCGTATCTCAGTCCCAGTGTGGCCGGACACCCTCTCAGGCCGGCTACCCGTCGTCGCCTTGGTAGGCCGTCACCCCACCAACAAGCTGATAGGCCGCGGGCTCATCCCACACCGCAAAAGCTTTCCACCACAAGACATGAATCTCATGGTCCTATCCGGTATTAGACCCAGTTTCCCAGGCTTATCCCGAAGTGCAGGGCAGATCACCCACGTGTTACTCACCCGTTCGCCACTCGAGTATCTCCGAAGAGACCTTTCCGTTCGACTTGCATGTGTTAAGCACGCCGCCAGCGTTCGTCCTGAGCCAGGATCAAACTCTCCAAACAAAACCTAGCACTCCCTTAAATAAGGAAGCCAAAGGCGATCAGAAATATCCTGACAAAACAAACGGCCATACCCCCGACACGGGGCATCAAGAGCATGGCCTAAAAACAACAACAAAAATATGAATCACCAAACACACTATTGAGTTCTCAAACAACACGCTCGCTTGTTTCTGCCCGCTTCGGGGCAACCCTGCCAGCTTAATACAAATCGGGCAGTGGAGTCAAGGGCCGGTACCATGCCGACTCAAAGGCCGATTAAAGGACCGGTTTCACTCGTCCTATGCGGCGACCGCTCTACGAGCATACCCTCTCGATCTCGGCTCCGAGACTCACCAGGTTCTCCACGAACAACGGGTATCCGCGATCGATGTGGAAGACGTCGTGGACTTCCGTATCGCCGTCGGCAACCAGCCCTGCCAGCACCAAGCCGGCCCCGGCCCGGATGTCCGAACACCACACCGGCGCGCTCGAGAGCTGCGGCAGGCCCCGCACGACGGCGTGGTGCCCATCGGTGCGGGCATCGGCGCCGAGCCGGATCATCTCTTCGACGAACCGGAACCGCGCCTCGAACACGTTCTCGGTGATCATCGACGTGCCGTCGGCAATCGACGCCAAGGCGATAGCCATTGGCTGCAGATCGGTCGGAAACCCGGGGAACGGCAGTGTCGCGACGTTGACGGCCTTGGGCCGCTCGTACTGGGCCACCCGGAAGCTGTCGTCGGTCTGGGTGACGGTGGCACCCGCATCGTGCAACTTGTGCAGTACCACCTGGAGGTGCGCCGGATCGGCGCCGGTCACCGTTATGTCGCCACGGCTCATGGCAGCGGCAATACCCCACGTGGCGGCGACGATTCGGTCCCCGATCACCCGGTGTTCGGTCGGATACAGCCGTGGGACACCGGTGATCGTCATAGTCGGCGAACCCGCGCCTTCGACCTGTGCACCCATCTGGTTCAGCATCGTGCACAAATCGACGACGTCAGGCTCGCGCGCCGCGTTGTGAATCGTGGTGACACCCTCAGCCACAACGGCGGCCATCAAGATGTTCTCAGTAGCTCCCACCGACGGGAACTCCAACTGAATCTCCGCACCGCGCAATGTTTCTGCGTTGGCCACCACGCATCCGTGCTCGATATTGCATTGCGCACCCAGTTGCCGCAGGCCCGCCTGATGCATGTCCAGCGGACGGGATCCGATAGCGTCGCCACCCGGCAGCGCGACCCTGGCCCGCTTGCACCGGCCGACCAGTGGTCCCAGCACGCAGACGGAGGCCCGGAACTGCCGCACCGCAGCGAAGTCCGCATCGTACTTCGGCTCGTCCGGTGAGGTGATTCGAGCTACGTCGCCATCAAGTTCGACGGTGGCGCCCAGGCCACGCAACACCTCTGCCATCAACGGCACATCGAGGATGTCGGGACAGTTGGTAATCGTGCTGGTGCCTTCGGCCAGCAGTGTCGCCGCCATGAGCTTGAGCACACTGTTCTTGGCACCCCCAACAGCGACTTCGCCTGACAACCGGTTGCCCCCGGTTACGACGAAACGCTCAGCCACCCGCGTTAGTGTAGTGAAGGCCTATCCGCTTGTCAGTCGGCCAACGTGGTCCGCCCGGTACGGTTTGTTCATGGCGATACACCTGACCCGCATCTATACTCGAACCGGCGACGACGGGACGACCGGGTTGAGCGATTTCTCACGGGTCCCGAAAACCGACCCCCGCCTCGCGGCCTACGCGGACTGCGACGAGGCCAATTCGGCGATCGGCGTGGCAATCGCACTGGGTGAGCCCGACCAGCGCATCAGAAGCATACTGCGGCAAATCCAGAACGACCTTTTCGACGCGGGTGCCGATCTGTCGACCCCAATCGTGGCAAATCCCAAACATCCTCCGCTGCGAATCACCCAGGCCTACATCGACCGGCTCGAGGGGTGGTGCGACACCTATAACGAATCCTTGCCTGCCCTCAACTCCTTTGTGCTGCCTGGTGGTTCGTCGTTGTCGGCGCTACTGCACGTGGCCCGCACCGTGGTACGCCGCGCCGAGCGGTCGGCCTGGGCCGCGGTCGACACGCATCCCGAAGGCGTCAGCGTGCTCCCGGCGAAATATCTAAACCGGCTGTCGGATCTGCTGTTCATCCTGTCGCGCGTGGCCAACGCGGGCGATGACGTGCTGTGGCGGCCAGGCGGCGATAGCACGGCGAGCTAGGCGCATCTCCCGCGTGCGGAGAACGCGAAAGCCCCTGAAAACTGCCGCTTTTGGGGCTTTCATGTTCCCCCGCAAGCGTGTGGGGCCCCCTCTGGGGGAGTGCCACCAGCTCGCCAGTGTGCGCGTCAGACACTGCGGCGGCGGGCGCGCGGTGAGGGACGGGACTCCAACCAGGACAGGAACGCGGTCAACGCGCTGTGATCGAGGGCGAGTTCGTAACCCTGCCTACGGTCTTGGGTGGCGTCACGCAGTTCCAGGACGACGATCTCGTCGGTCATGATGTCGAATTCGTCACCGCGAGGCCCCCGCCGGGCGACGATCTCCACACCGCGTCTGCTGAGCCGACGATCCGGCCATAGGCGCAGGCTGGACAGCCTATAAAACGCGGCTTCACCACCGCGATAACGGATAACACCGTGCCGCCAGCCATGCCCCCCGATCGCGGGGATATCCCGCATGATCCCTGCGGTTCCGCCCTGGCGCAGCTTCCACAACCGATAGCTCAGGGCGAGGACCGCGGCCCCCAGGACAACGACGAGCGCGACCATGCCGATCATGGGCGCGCTCATCGGCCGTTAGTCGATCGCGCCGATGGCGCGCAATCTAGCGCGGCCTCTGGCGGCAATCTTCGGATCGTCAGATTCTGAATCCTGTTTGGCGACGCCCTCGTCGATCTCCGACTCGAACTCGGCGGACTCGGCGAGAATGCTGACCCCTTCCTCGGTCACCGACAAAAAGCCACCGTCCACCGCAATCCGCAGATCGGCTTGGCCTTCCCGCTCCACCCGCACCATGGCGTCGTCGACCAATTGCGCTACCAACGGGATATGGCGGGGCAAAATACCGATCTCACCAACGGTGGTCCGGGTGAAGAGGAAGGTTCCCCGGCCCGACCATATCTTTCGGTCGACGGCGACGATCTCAACGTTCAATTCAGCCATGCCGCACCACCTTTCAGTGCCCCTTTCAAGCCGGATATCCCTGGGTCACAGCTTGGCGCCGAGGCTCTCGGCTTTCTTGGCCAAGTCGTCGAGGCCACCGATCAAGAAGAAGGCCTGTTCGGGTACGTGGTCGAACTCGCCCTTCGACAGCTTGTCGAAGGCCTCGATGGTCTCTTTCACCGGGACCGTGGATCCCGGCTGTCCGGTGAACTGCTCGGCGGCCATCATGTTTTGCGATAGGAACCGCTCGATCCGCCGCGCCCTTCCGACCAACTGCTTGTCCTCTTCCGACAGCTCGTCGATACCGAGGATCGCAATGATGTCCTGAAGGTCCTTGTACCGCTGCAGGATACGGATGACTTCCTGCGCCACACGGTAGTGCTCGTCACCGACCACACCGGGGTCGAGGATGGTCGAGCTCGACGCCAGCGGATCCACGGCGGGGAAAATGCCCTTGGAGAACACCGTACGGGACAGCTCAGTCGTGGCGTCCAGATGCGCGAACGTCGTCGCCGGCGCCGGGTCGGTGTAGTCGTCGGCCGGCACATAGACCGCTTGCATCGACGTAATCGACCGGCCACGCGTCGAGGTGATGCGCTCTTGCAATTCACCCATCTCGTCGGCCAGGGTGGGCTGGTAACCCACGGCCGACGGCATACGGCCGAGCAGCGTCGACACCTCCGACCCGGCCTGGGTGAACCGGAAGATGTTGTCGATGAACAGCAGCACATCCTGCCCCTGCTCATCGCGGAACCATTCGGCCATCGTCAGCGCGGACAACGCCACTCGCATACGAGTGCCAGGCGGCTCGTCCATTTGACCGAACACCAGCGCCGTGTCCTTGAGCACGTTGGCTTCGGCAAGCTCGACCCACAGGTCGTTGCCCTCGCGGGTACGTTCCCCCACGCCAGCGAACACCGAAGTGCCACCGAAGTTTCGGGCGATGCGGTTGATCATCTCCTGGATCAACACGGTCTTGCCCACCCCGGCACCACCGAACAGTGCGATCTTGCCGCCACGCACATACGGAGTCAACAGATCGACGACCTTGAGGCCGGTCTCGAGCATTTCGGTCCGAGGCTCCAGCTCCTCGAACGTCGGTGGCTTGCGGTGAATCGACCAGTGCTCGAACTCGTGTCCGTACCCGGGCTTGTCCAGACAGTCTCCCAGCGCATTGAAGACGTGGCCCTTGACGCCTTCACCGACCGGCACCGAAATCGAATTGCCGGTGTCGATGACCTCGACGCCACGAACCAGGCCGTCGGTGGGCTGCAGCGAGATGGTGCGCACCAAGTTGTCACCGAGATGCTGCGCCACCTCCAACGTGAGGGTCTTGGCGAGCGACTCGAACGTAATCTCGGCGTGCAACGCGTTGAACAGCTCCGGGACAGAACCACGCGGGAACTCCACGTCGACCACGGGCCCAGTGACCCGCACGACGCGGCCGCTGGTGTCGGAGCCTGTGGACTCGGCGGTCTTATCGGCAGTAGCAGTCATACTCTTCTTCGCTTCCTCGTGGGGGCTTCCTAGCGGGCGTCGGCGAGCGCATTTGCGCCACCGACGATTTCGCTGATCTCCTGGGTGATCTGGGCCTGCCGCTCGCGGTTGGCCATCAGCGTCAGGGCCTTGATGAGGTCGTCCGCGTTGTCAGTGGCCGACTTCATCGCGCGTTGGCGCGACGCCAACTCCGATGCGGCGGATTCCAGCAGCGCCGCGTAGACCCTGGTCGTCAGGTATCGCGGCAGCAACGATTCGAAGAGCGTCGTCGCATCCGGCTCGAACGAGTACAGGGTGCGCGGCCCACTCGGCTCCTCGACGTATTCCACGACCATCGGAGCCATGCGGCGGGCTTCCGTCGATTGCGACAGCATCGACTTGAACTCGGTGAAGACGATGTGCAGCTCGTCAACGCCCTGGTCGGCATTCGCCTGCTGCCCCTCGCCGCCCTCGCCGCTGCCCAGCATGAACGCATTGACCAGGGTCGAGGCGATCGCGGCGGCGTCATCGTACTTGGGCTGCTCGGAGAAGCCGGCCCAGGACTCGGTGATATCCCAATTCCGGAAAGTGTAGTAATTCAGCGCTTTACGGCCCACCACATACAGAACCGGTGTCTTACCTTCCCCGCGCAGCAAGGAAAAAAGTTCCTCGGAGCGGCGGAAGATGTTGGCGTTGTAGGCGCCACAAAGGCCACGGTCGGAGGACACCACCAACACACCGGCCCGCTTTGGTTCGGGACGCTCCACCAACAACGGATGGTCCAAAGCGGCCTCGCTGGCCAGAGTCGTAAGCATCCGGGTGATCTCGACGGCATAGGGTCGTGCGGACCCTAGCCGCGCCTGCGCCCTGGCGATACGGGAGGTCGCGATCAACTCCTGGGCTTTGGTGATCTTCTTGATCGAACCGGCCGACCGGATCCGGCCACGCAGTTCACGAAGGGTGGCAGCCATTGTGTGCTATTTCTTCTTCTTCTCCGGCGCGGGCTTGTGGACTTCCACGGCTTCCTTGCCCAGCTTTTCCTCGTCGAGGGCCTCGACGTGTTCGTCGGGCACCACCGAGGCGCCGCCACTGGCTGCGAAGCCCTTCTTGAAGTGCTTGATGATCTCGGTGAGCGAGTCGGCGGTTTCGTCGGTGAGTTTCTGGCTACCGCGGATCTCCGCCAGGATTTTCTCCTCGGATGCCCGGATGTGGTCCAGCAGTTCGGTTTCGAACCGTCTGACGTCCTCGACGGGCACCGAGTCCAGGTGACCACCGGTGCCCAGGAAGATCGAGACCACTTGCTCCTCGACGGGCATCGGCTGGTATTGCGGCTGCTTGAGCAGCTCCACCAACCGCGCGCCACGTTCCAACTGCGCTTTCGACGTGGCGTCCAAGTCGGAGGCAAAGGCGGCGAAGGCTTCGAGCTCGCGGTACTGCGACAGATCCAGGCGCAAGGAGCCGGCCACCTCCTTCATGGCCTTGATCTGCGCCGCGCCGCCGACCCGGGACACTGAGACACCGACGTTGATGGCCGGCCGCACACCCTGGTTGAACAGGTCGGTCTCCAGGAAGCACTGTCCGTCGGTAATCGAGATGACGTTGGTCGGGATGTAGGCCGAGATGTCGTTTGCCTTGGTCTCGATGATTGGCAGACCGGTCAGTGAGCCGCCACCGAGTTCGTCGGACAGTTTGGCGCAACGCTCCAAGAGCCGCGAGTGCAGATAGAACACGTCGCCGGGGTAGGCCTCGCGGCCGGGCGGACGGCGCAGCAGCAGCGAGATCGCACGGTAGGCCTCGGCCTGCTTGGTCAGGTCGTCGAAAACGATCAGCACGTGCTTGCCGTCGTACATCCAGTGCTGGGCGATCGCCGAACCGGTATACGGCGCAAGCCATTTGAAACCGGCGGAATCCGAGGCCGGGGCCGCGACGATGGTGGTGTAGTCCATGGCGCCGCCCTCTTCCAGCGCGCGGCGAACGGCTGCGATCGTGGTCCCCTTCTGCCCGATGGCCACGTACACGCAGCGCACCTGCAACTTGGGATCATTACTCTCCCAGTTCTGCCGCTGGTTAAGGATGGTGTCAACGCAAACGGCGGTCTTGCCGGTCTTGCGGTCGCCGATGATCAGCTGACGCTGGCCGCGGCCGATCGGGGTCATCGCGTCGATGGCCTTGATCCCGGTCTGCAACGGCTCCTTCACACCTTGGCGCTGCACCACCGACGGCGCCTGGAGCTCCAAGGCGCGGCGCGTGTCGGACTCGATGTCCCCGCGCCCGTCGATCGGCTGGCCGAGCGGATTGACCACGCGCCCGAGGAACCCGTCGCCAACGGGAACCGACAGGACTTCTCCGGTCCGCTTGACCTGCTGGCCCTCTTCGATGTTCTCGAAGTCACCGAGAATCACCGCGCCGACGCTGTGCTCGTCGAGGTTGAGGGCGACGCCGAGGACTCCGCCCGGGAACTCGAGCAACTCCTGGGTCATCACCGACGGCAAGCCCTCGACGTGCGCGATGCCGTCCCCGGCATCGACGACCGTACCGACCTCCTCGCGGGAGGTTTCGGCGGTGAACGAGCTTACGTATTCCTCGATCGCGCTTTGAATGTCATCAGCGGAGATTGTCAACTCGGCCATGGCTTTTCGTCTTCCTCTTGATTATCCGTCTTTGGCGTGGTTTGTGCTGACTCGTTCGTGTTTCACTCGGGCAGTTGCGCCTTGGCAGCGGCCAAACGAGACGAGAGGGAGCCGTCGATCACCTCGTCGCCCACCGCAATTGAGAGCCCACCCAGCAACCCGGCGTCAATATTCATCTGCAGCGTCACCGGATGACAGTAAATGCGACTCAGCACGTCGCCGAGACGGGCGCGCTGGGCATCGCTGAGCTCGGCGGCCGCGCTCACTTGCGCGACGATTTCGCCGCGGCGAGCCACCGCTACCTCGGCCAACAACAGCACCGCCTCCTCGGCCGGATGACCTCGCAACAGCTCGACGGTCTGCGACAGCAGCGCAACCGTAATCGGGTTGACACCACCGCTGGCGCTCTCGAGCACGTTGCGCAACAACCGGATACGGCCTTCGGTCGGAACCGCGTAGTCGCCCAGCAGGATGGCAAGCCGCGGCTGGGCATCGAGGATGCGAGAGAATCGGAACAACTGGTCTTCCACCTCGTCGACCTGCCCCTCGCGTTCGGCGCGCTCCAGCAAGGCCTGTCGCGCGAGGTGCTCGATGGCATCGACCAGATCGGAGTTGGTCGACCAGCGCTCCGAGACCGCTGCCCGCAGCACGTCGAGGGCCGGGGCGCCGACCTTGCCCGAGACTAGCCGCTCGAGCAGCCGGACCCTGGGCGCCGCGTCTTCGGCGGGCACGGTCAGATACCGAGTCACCACGATTTCGCGATCCAGCAGTTTGGCCACCGAGACCAGTTCGTCGGCGAGCGTGGAAAGCCCTTGATTATCGAGATCCCGTGTTATCCGGCCAAACCGCTCCACCAGGTCGACCAGGGCCCGCCGACTGGCTGAGCGCATCTTCGCCAACACGGGATACTGAACGTCTGCCGCGGACGGCGCCATGGCATCGAGCTCGTCCAGGAAGCGGTCGACCGTGGCCGACTGCTGAGCCGGGTCGGCTACGTAGGTGCGCACCAATTCCTCTGCCTGGCGCACGGATTCGTGGCCGAGCTCCAACCGAAGTTGACGAGCGAGCTGAGCACGCAGCAGCTCGACCTGTCGTGCACCCTGTATCTTGATGCGTTCCGCCTCGACCTCCGCCTGGGCTTGTAACTGTTCCGCGATGCGTTCGGCGTCTACCTTGGCCTCTTCGACGACCCGCTTCGCCTCCGCCCTGGCGGCCTCCACGGCCTTGCTGTGGGCCTGGGTCGACTCAGCCAGCCGCTCGGCGGCTTCGGCCGATTCCGTCAACTGCTGGCGCACAGCATCTTGCCGAGCGGCCATCAGCCGACGCACGGGTGGCACCACATAACGCCACACCAGATACACGATGGCCGCGAACCCGATCAGCTGTCCGATGAAAGTCGACATGGATAGTTACCTCGTCGCGGCCGAGGCGGTGACGTCAACGCCGAGGATTCGGCTGGCCAGGGTTGCCGACATGCTCGCCACGTTGGCGCGCAAATCCAGTTCCACCGCGTCGCGCTCCCGCTTCAATTGGTCGTTGGCGCCTAGCACCGTCGACGCCACCTGCTGCTCGGCGCTGAGTCGGGCGTCTTCGATCACCTTGCGCCCCTCTGCCCGGGCATTGTCGCGCAACGACGACGCCTGGACACGGGCTTCCGTCATGGCTTCCTCGTAGTCGGCCTGGGCGGCAGCGAACTGCTCGGCCGACTTCTTGTTGTCCGCGTGCGTCTTGGCGACCATGGCATCGCGTTCACGCAATACCCGCAGAATCGGCGGCACGACGAAAGTGCCGATCACACCGAGCACGACCAGGAAGATCGCCAGTACGAAGAAAAAGGTGCCGTTAGGAATGAGGAAGTTACTGGTCTTTCCTTCCTCGGCGGCTTGGCTTGCGGCCAGAACCAAAGAGCTCACGTCACCCATTGCAACCCATCACACCCGAATTACTTGACGGGGGTTGCGAAGACGAACAACGCCATGAACGCCAGGTTGATGAAGTAGGCCGCCTCAACCAAACCGACGGTGATGAAGAACGGGGTGAACAAGCGCCCCTGGGCCTCGGGCTGCCGGGCGATACCGGAAACCAGCGCGTTACCCGCGACACCGTCACCGATACCGGCGCCGATCGCGCCGCCAGCCATGATCAGTCCACCGCCGATGAGGGCACCGGCAGCGATAGTGGGGTCCATTCTTTCCTCCTTATCTGGTGGCTATCTGGTAGCGGTCTACCAGGCTCTAGTCGTAGTGCGCGGGCCGGGCCATTTCCCTGGGCGCCTTAGTCATGGTGTTCCTCGACTTCCATGGCCTGGCTGAAATACAAGATGGTCAGAATCGAAAAGATGAACGCCTGGATGGCGCCAACGAACAGATCGAACGATTTCCAGATCGCGTTGGGCGCCCACATGATGTACGGCGGAAAGAGTGCGATCAGGGCCACCAGGATGCCGCCGGCGAAAATGTTGCCGAAAAGTCGGAGCGACAACGAGATCGGCTTGGCGATTTCTTCGACCAGGTTGATCGGCGCCAGGAACGCCACGTGACCTTTGAGCACCGCGAGCGGGTGACCCACGATGCCGCGGCGCCAGATCCCCGCCACGTGGTAGCAGACGAACACGAAAAGCGCCAGCGCCAACACGTAATTGATGTCCGCCGCCGCCGACGAGAGCAGCTCGGTGGTGTGCCCATCTGGCTCGGTGTATTGCAGAGGAAGCACCGCCAGCCAATTGGAGATCAGGATGAACACGAAGATGGTGACCGCCAACGGCAGCACGAACGGAGCGATCCGCATCCCGATGGCGCTCTCGATCTGACCGCGCATCTGTATGGTGATCGCCTCCCAGAACAACTGAACGCCACCGGGCACGTCCGTCGACGTGATCTTGGCACGCAAAAAGAAAGCCAGCGCGATCACGATCACCGCGGCGATCGCGGTCGACAGCACGGTGTCGGTGTTGACGGTCATACCGAGCCAGCTGGCCGTGTGGTGCTCGCCAACCTCGATTTGGGCGGCCAGGATCGTCTCAGTCATCGCTGGTGGTCCTCCCTTGCGTGCCTTCCGATCCCGCGGGCTGACTGGCCTGGGAGGAAGATGCCGGCTCCCCGCTGCGCAGCTTCTGCCAGACCGGCAGAGCCGTCGTGGCCACCAAGAGCACCTGGAAGAGCGCCAGGCCGAATACCACCCCCAGCCCGGATGGGCGGAAAACGTAAGCGATGAACAACCCAAGGATGGTGATGATCGCCAGACGTGACGCCGAGTTGAGCGCCATCGCGCTTTTCAGCGGATGCTCTTTGGCGGTGATCGACTCGACTGATCGCCGAACCAGGAGCGCGTTGAGCAAACCAAGCAGCAGCCCGATGCCAAAGAACGCCCCGAGCATCAGGTGACCGATCAATCCGGCCCCGAGCGTTGCCACCGCGGTCAGCACAACGCTGATGACGAACAGGCGAACCGGGCGGAAAGCAACAGAGGGAAACACCAACGGCGCGTCCTGCGCTGGTGTCGTCACTGCAGCACCTCAATCCCGGGTAGATGGGGCGTGGCCCGCCGAGCGTATCGCAACGGTTGCGCCGCAATCACCCAAGGGGTAGCTCCCTATGTCGGTCGTGAACCGGCGCGACCAGGTATGCGTCCCGTGCGCCGGGTGGCCGGCAACCCGCGAGGTTTCATTTCGGGCTTCTAGCTGCACCGTACCATATGACGGACACGACTACTACTCGTCGTCGTAGAGGTCGTCACGCCGGCGCAGGAGTGGGATCACCGTCGCCACGCTCGCGACCACAATCGCGCCCAGCATTACCGCCGCGGTATGGCGCGGGTTGAAGAAGATCGTGCTCGCGGCGCCAAACGCCACGATGCCCACCCATAGGTAGATCAGCAGCACCACGCGCCGATGCGAATGACCAATCTGCAGCAGCCGGTGGTGCAGGTGCATCTTGTCGGGGCTGAAGGCGCTACGGCCCGCGCGGGTACGACGCACGATCGCCAGCAGCAGATCGAGCATCGGCACGAACATGACCGCCACCACCAGCAAGAACGGTGACAGCAGAACAAACACGTCGCGGGCGCCGTAGGCGTTTTGCGAAATGGGACCGGCCGCGGTCGTGGAGGCGGCGGCCAGCATCAAACCGATCAGCATCGACCCGGAATCGCCCATGAAGATCTTGGCCCGGTGAAAGTTGTGCGGCAGGAAGCCCAGACACGCTCCTGCTAGCACCACCGAGATCACGGCCGGCGGATAGAACAGCACGTCGCCACCATGGTCGCGAAGCAGCCCAACGGAGAACATGCAGATCGCCAGCGCCGTGATGAGGCCCAGCCCGGCGGCCAGTCCGTCGAGGCCGTCGACGAAGTTCATCGCGTTGACGATCGACACGGTCAGCGCCAGGGTGAGCAGGATAGAAGAGGCCTGATCCAACACGATGGTGCCGACCCCACCGATCGGGATGTACAGGACGCTCCAGGCGACACCCATGGTGACCAGCACGCTGGCCGCGGTGATCTGACCGGCGAACTTCGTCAGCGCATCCAGCCCCCAACGGTCGTCGATCAGACCGATGCCCATGATCACCGCCCCCGCCACCAATACCGCGGGCATGCCGGTGGAATAGACGAAGCCGCGGGTGAGGGCCGGAAGCTGCGAGGCGAGAAACACCGCGGCGACAACCCCGAGAAACATCGCCAGCCCGCCCATCCGCGGGGTTGGTGTCACGTGCACATCCCGTTCCCGCGGATAGGCGACCGCCCCCAATCGGTTGGCCAGCACGCGCACCGGCCCGGTCGCGAAGTAGGTGACGATCGCCGCGGTCAGCCCGACGAGCGCGAGTTCGCGCAGCGGGACACCGGCGCTGCGATAAGACAGGGCGAGCAAACCACCGGCAAGGCTGGTCACGTCGCTAGCCACCTCGAGACCGTACTGCACCAACCTGAGACGCCGACACGCGCGCTCGCTACCCGCGCCGAACGTGCACGCACGACGAAAAATGAGCGCCTGAATTTTCGCCGTGAGTGCACGTTGGGCGGTCCATAAGGGTTGGGTTGCTACGGGTAGGCGGTCAAGCTCGCCGGGTCCAGCCCGAGCACCTCCGCGATTCGCTCGTTGCCCACCGGTCCCGGTCGCAGGATGCGCGGCGTGGCACCGGTCAGGTCGACGATCGTCGAGGCGGCCTGCTGTGCGGACCGACCCGCGTCGAGATAGACCTCGACGAGATCGCCGAGTTGGCGGCGCGCCTCGTCGGCGTCGACCGCAGGCGATTGACCGGAGACGTTGGCGCTAGATACCGCCATCGGCCCCACCTCACGCAGCACCTCAATGGCCACCGGGTGCAACGGCATTCGCAGCATCACGGTGCCACGGGCGTCGCCCAGATCCCACTGCAGCGACGGCGCCTGCAGCACCACCAGGCTCAGCGCGCCCGGCCAGAACGCGCGGATCAGTTCGCGCGCCCCGTCGGGCATCGCGTAGACGAGACCCTCGATGGTGTGCCAGGAGCCGACCAGCACACCCACCGGCATGTCACGCCCACGCCCCTTTGCCGCCAGCAGAGCGGCCACCGCCGCGCTGTCGAAGGCGTCGGCGCCGATGCCGTAGACGGTGTCCGTCGGCATGACAACCAGGCGGCCAGCCTTGACTGCCCCTACCGCCGACGCGATACCGCGCGCGCGCTGACCGGGGTCGGCGCAGTCGAACACCTCAGTCACGAGCGCCGCTCCTGCGAGCCGCCACGAACCTTGGCCGGCCCGCGAGATCCTGCCGGGCCGCGATATCGTCGAAAAGTCCTGTGCTGCTGAGTAATTCGACAGTCAGCGAAGATGTCGTCTCGTCATGTTCGATGGCGCATACACCGCCGGGCCGCAGCCAGCGCCCGGCGAGGCCTGCAACCGCGGCGATGATCGTCATCCCGTCCGGCCCACCGAACACCGCATGGAGCGGATCATGTTGAGCCACCTCAGGTTCCAGAACAGCATGATCGGGGACGTAGGGAGGGTTGGACACGACGAGGTCGACCCGTCCGTCGAGGTCGGGAAGCAGCCCCGGCTCAGTGACATCGGCTCGTAGGAGTTCTACATTGCTGCCCTCGGCATTGCGGCGCGCGTAGTCAAGGGCCGCGTCGGAATCGTCGATAGCCAGCACTCTGGCCGCGGGCCGCAGATGGGCGAGCGCGACCGCCAACGCGCCAGAACCGGTACATGCGTCGACGATCAGGGGCCGGGCCGGAAGTCGCTGCGCGGCGGCCCAGTCCAGGATGGCCTCGGTCTCCGGGCGCGGTATGAACACGCCCGGGCCTACCTGCAGCGCTATCGGCCCAAACGACACCGTCCCGATGAGATGCTGCAACGGCACCCGCTGGGACCGTGCGGCGACGACTTCGCGGTAACGCTCGAAGAACTCGTCATCGGGTGGCTCGAGCAAGGACAGCCGGCCGCGGTCGGTGCCGGCTAGGTGAGCGGCCAACTGCTCGGCATCGCAGCGCGCCGAGTCGATCCCCGCTTCGGCGAGCCGCGCCGCAGCGGAGTCGATCGCACGCCACAACTCGGACCGCATTGCCCGCCTGCTTAGCGGTCCTTCGGAACCGCACCGTCGCCGGAAGGTGGTCATGTGTGTTGCAGCCGGGATTGCTTGTCGGCGACGATCAGCGCATCGAAGAGCGCGTCCAGGTCACCGTCGAGAACCTGGTCGAGATTGTGTGCCTTGAAACCGATTCGGTGGTCGGTGATCCGGTTCTCCGGGAAGTTGTAGGTGCGGATGCGTTCGCTGCGGTCAACCGTGCGGATCTGGCTGGCCCGATCCGCCGACGCGTCGGCCAGCGCCTGTTCCTCGGCCATCGCCTGCAGGCGCGCGGCCAGCACCTGCAACGCACGGGTCTTGTTCTGCAGCTGCGAACGTTCGTTTTGGCAGGTGACGACTATCCCGGTGGGAAGGTGGGTGATCCGCACCGCGGAGTCGGTGGTATTGACGCCCTGGCCGCCCTTCCCCGACGACCGGTAAACGTCGATGCGCAGGTCCGACTCGTCGATCTGTACCTCGCCGACTTCTTCAGGCTCCGGATAGACCAGCACGCCGGCGGCCGAAGTATGCACGCGACCTTGGGATTCCGTTACCGGGACACGTTGCACCCGGTGTACCCCGCCCTCGAACTTCATTCGCGACCACACCCCGTCGGCGGTGTCGCCCTTGCTGGCAATGGCTAGCGTCGCATCCTTGTAGCCGCCCAGATCCGAGGTGGTTTCGTCGAGGACCGTCACCGTCCAGCCGTGCCGCTCCGCGTAACGAATGTACATCCTGGCCAGGTCGGCGGCGAACAGCGCCGATTCTTCGCCCCCTTCTCCGGATTTCACTTCGAGCACGATGTCGTCGGCGTCGTGGGGGTCGCGCGGGGCCAGCATGTCGGTGAGTTGGGTGTCCAATTCGGCCACCCGCGACTCCAATTCGGCGACCTCGTCGGCGAACGACTCGTCGTCGGCGGCCAGCTCGCGCGCCGTCTCCAGGTCGTCCCGTGCGGACACCAGCTTGCGGTGGGTGGCGACGATCGGGGCCAACCGCGCGAACCGGCGTCCGGCCTTGCGCGCCTCTTCGGGCTTGCTGTGCAATTCGGGATCTGCCAGGGCGCGCTCGAGCTCGGCATGTTCGGCCAACAGCACGTCGATCGTCTGCACCGGCTGCGTCATGTCACCTCCTATCGCGAACTTCTTGCACAAACACGAACCGACGCCCGGCCTGTGCAGTTCGAGCACAGTTCGGGCGTCGGTAAACCAGCTATTTGTCGGCCGCGGCCGCTTCAGCCTTGTTGCGCTTGCCGTACCGCCTTTCGAAGCGGGCCACCCGGCCGCCGCTGTCGAGGATCTTCTGCTTGCCCGTGTAGAACGGGTGGCACTGCGAGCAGACCTCGACCACGATGCGACCTCCCGGCTTGGTGCTGCGCGTCTGGAAGGTATTTCCGCATCCGCAGACCACGGTGGTCTCCTCGTAGGCGGGATGAATATCAGATTTCATGCTGTCCTCTTCGATCGTTGGCCGCCCGATTTGGCGTACCGAGAACCGAGCTGGTTCCGCGTGGTCGAACATCGATTATGCCAGGTCAACCACTACCCGCCCAAACAACGGGATCGGCCGCGGCGTCCGGGGTCCTCCACCGCCGCATAGACATTGCCGCGTCCGCGGCGCGTCCAGAGCACACCGCCCTCGGGCGCGGCGCCGAGAGCGCTCAGCTGCCGCTTGAGGATCTTGTTGGTCGCCGTGGTCGGCAGCCGATCGATGAGCCAGACATATCGGGGCCACGCCTTGGGCGACAAGTCGGGCTGACCGGCCAGAAACTCGCCGAATTCCTGCGGCGTCAGATCGGCATTGTCGCGCAACACGATGGCCGCCATCACCTGGTCGCCCACGTGTTCGTCGGGTACCGCATACACCGCAACCTGGCTGATGGGCGTCAAGCGCTGCAGGATCCGTTCGATGGGAGCCGTCGTCATGTTCTCCCCGTCGACGCGCAGCCACTCGCCGCTGCGTCCGGCGAAGTAGATCCAACCGTCGACGTCGCGGTAGGCCAGGTCGCCCGACCAATACATGCCGTGCCGAAGCCGCGCATCGGTGGCGTCCGGGTCGTTGTAGTAACCGGCAAACAAACCCGCGCCGCTGGTGTTGACCAACTCCCCGACCGCTTCGTCGGCGTTGGTCGGGACCCCCCGATTGACCCCGTCGCCGAAGGTGGCCGGTGGACACTCGACGAGCGTGTCCGGGTTGTAGACGCTGACGCCCGGGAAACCGCGCCCGAGCGATCCCGGTGGGCAGCCGTCCTCGCGGGTGATGATGATCGCGCCCTCCGTGGAGCCGAAGCCGTCCCATACCGTGCAGTCGAAACGACGGCTGAATTCGGCGATATCGCGATCGCTCGCCTCGTTGCCGAACGCGACCCGCAGTGGGTTGTCGTGGTCATCGGGTCGCTCAGGCGTGGCCAGCACGTAGGCAAGCGGTTTGCCGACGTAGTTCATGAAAGTGGCCCCATACCGCCGCAAATCAGCGAGCAGCCGCGACGCGGAGAACGTCGCAGGGACCATCGCCGCGCCGGAGCCCACCGCCACGCTCCAGCCGGCCAGCAGCGCGTTGGAATGAAACAGCGGCATGGATAGATAGCACACGTCGCAGGCTTGGACTTCGAACCGCGCTATCAGCGTCGTGCCGGCAAACAGCACCGTCAGATGGGTCACCTGGACCGCCTTCGGTTCGCCGCTGGTTCCCGAGGTGAAGATCATCATGAACGTGTCGGTGGGTGCGACCTCGCGATACGGGGTCAGCGGTCCGGCGCCCGCCAGCAAGGCTGACCAGGATTCGCTCGACACGTCGAACACCTGCACGCCGGGCAGGTCGAGACCCGCCAGCAGCTCTCGATGCGCGGGATCGGTGAGCAGGATCTGGCAGTGGGCACGCAAAATGTCGCGGCGCAGCGCTTGACCGCGGCGGGTGTCGTTGATCCCGCACAGCACATAGCCGCCGAGTGCCGCCGACGCCATGGCGGTGAGCATCTCGGGGGTGTTGCCCAGCAATGCGCCGACGTGCGGCGGGCGGTCCGGATCGGCGACGCGAATCAGGGCGGCGGCGGCGGTGGCGGCATCGGCCAGGTGCTCCCGCCAGGTCCAGACCCGCTCGCCGTACTTCACTGCCGGCGTGTCCAGGTCCAAGCGCTCACGCAGCAGTTGCTGCAGCGTCTCGGCCACGGCTCACAAGGCTAGTGCGCTAATCGTTATCCATGGACCCCGGTGTCGTCTTGGACACCTGCACCAGGAACTCGTAATTGTTCTTCGTCTTGCGCAGCTGCGACATCAGCAGGTCGATCGCCTGGTGGGAATCCAGACCCGACAGCACGCGGCGCAGCTTGTGCACGATGGCGAACTCGTCGGGCGACAGCAGCAGCTCGTCCTTGCGGGTGCCGGACGGGTTGACGTCGACCGCGGGGAAGACCCGGCGCTCGGCGATCTTGCGGTCCAGCTTGAGCTCGGCGTTACCGGTGCCCTTGAACTCCTCGAAGATGACCGTGTCTCCGGTGGAGCCGGTCTCGACCATCGCGGTAGCGATGATAGTCAGCGAGCCGCCCTCCTCGATGTTGCGCGCGGCCCCGAGGAAGCGCTTGGGCGGGTACAGCGCCGTGGAGTCGACGCCGCCGGACAGGATGCGGCCCGATGCCGGTGACGCGTTGTTGTAGGCGCGACCCAGCCGGGTGATCGAGTCGAGCAGCACCACGACGTCCTTGCCCTGCTCGACGAGCCGCTTGGCGCGCTCGATCGCCAGCTCGGCCACCGAGGTGTGGTCCGACGGCGGCCGGTCGAACGTCGAGGCGATCACCTCGCCCTTGACCGAGCGCTGCATGTCGGTGACCTCCTCGGGGCGCTCATCGACGAGGACGACCATCAGGTGGCATTCCGGGTTGTTCTTGGTGATCGCGTTGGCGATGTCCTGCAAGATCGTCGTCTTACCCGCCTTGGGCGGCGACACGATCAGGGCACGCTGGCCCTTACCAATCGGCATGATGAGGTCGATGACCCGCGTGGTCAGCCGCTCGGTAGCGGTTTCCAGACGCAGCCGCTGGTTCGGGTACAGCGGCGTCAGTTTGCCGAATTCGGGCCGCTTCTTGGCGTCTTCAACCGGGCCGCCATTGACGCTGTCCAGGCGGACCAGCGGGTTGAACTTCTGCCGTTGGTTGGGCTGTTCACCGTCTCGGGGCACCCGAACCGCGCCGGTCACCGCGTCACCGCGGCGAAGGCCGTTCTTGCGCACCATGTTCATCGACACGTACACGTCGTGCGGACCCGCCAGGTAACCGGAGGTGCGGACGAACGCGTAATTGTCGAGGACGTCAAGGATTCCGGCTACCGGCTGGACGACGTCGTCCTCGCGCAGTTCGGTCTCGACGCCATCGCCGGACCGTTCACCGCGGCGCCTGCGGTCGCGGAACCGGCGTCCCCGCCGCCCCTGACGCCCTTCGCCGTCCTCGTCGCCGCGTGGCTGCTGGCCGCCCGGCCCTTGCTGGTCACCAGCCTGTTCGCCACCCGTGTCGGGGCCGCCCTCCTCGGTCTTGGTGGCCTGTTGGCCTGGCTGGGTGCTGTCAGCCACGTCGGTGCGCTCGCCGGTGGCAGATCCCGCCTCGCGCGAGGCGACGCGTCGTTCCCGGCGTGGCACCTCGGCCGATGAATCGGTCTGTTCCCCTCGGGCA
Organism: Mycobacterium lacus; assembly: GCF_010731535.1. Classification (NCBI taxonomy): domain Bacteria; kingdom Bacillati; phylum Actinomycetota; class Actinomycetes; order Mycobacteriales; family Mycobacteriaceae; genus Mycobacterium; species Mycobacterium lacus. The sequence continues at coordinate 1,008,081 of NZ_AP022581.1, read as the reverse complement.
CCCGGTGCTTTTTCGGCAGCCGGTGCTTGGGCACTCGCCGGTGGGTCCGAGCCGTCGGCAGCTGCTGTGCCGTTGGCCTGTCCCCTGATTTCCCGAATCGCGGCGATCAGTTCGTTCTTGCGCATGCCCGACGTCCCCTTGACGCCAGCTCGATTGGCTAGCGCACGCAGTTCGGGCAGCACCATGGTGGCCAGCGCGCCATCCGACGCGTTGATCTTCGCCTTGGGCGTGTCTGTAATCACGGGATTCGACTGCGTATCGCTGTCGTTGCTTTCATTAGCCGTGATGAGGTCCGTATCAGTCACGGATTTCCTTTCTTTCCCCCGCTGATGACGTCACACGAGGGTTCTTGCATTCAGCCAAGCAGTCAGCAAATTGCCTCGTGCGCCCAATCATCGACTCTGCAACGTGATCGCCAGGATCGGCGGCTAAAGCGGCGAACCTCGTCCACGAGAAGAATTGGTGTTGTCCTAGCGGCAAGGCAGTATGGATGCAAATGCTGCGATTGCTGGACGGCTCCGAGGATAACCTGCATCCCTGTCGGAAGCAAGCAAACCCTCCCGCAACGCTGTGGATTAACCGGGAACTGTGACTTCCGGGCTCCAGCGAACTCCGTCGCCGACGGTCATCTCAGTGATGGTAAATCCGTTCGCGGCTCCGTACTCAACCGCCTCGGAGGGCAACTCCGGCTCTGTGCTCAGCGCAATCACCGAAGGTCCCGCACCAGAAAGCGCAGCTGCCACGCTATGACGCCGCAACAGCCGCAGATATTCCGCAGAGGCCGGCATCGCCGGGGCACGGTGGGGCTGGTGCAACAGGTCTTCGGTAGCCGCCATCAGCAGACCGGGGCGTTCGGTGAGCGCTACCACCAGCAACGCGGCGCGGCTCACGTTAAACCGCGCGTCGTCGTGGCTGACCTGCGCGGGCAGCAGCACCCGGGTCTCCGCGGTCGACGAGCGCTCCTCGGGAATCGCTGCGAAGAGATGGATATCGGGATGAAGCCGCAGCGGCACCGCCGAATACACATCCCGACCACCACTGCGGTCCGTCCACGACACCACCGCGCCGCCCAGCACCGCGGCCGCCGCATTGTCCGGATGACCCTCGAACTCCGAGGACAGCTGGATCAGCTGGGCCTCGCTCAACGGCGTCGACTCCGTCTGTGCGACAAGACCATTGACAGCCGCGAGGCCCCCGACTACGGCGGCCGCAGAGGAGCCGAGACCGCGGGAATGCGGGATCGCGTTGCGGCAACGCACCACCAGACCCGCGGCGCTGACCCCTGCGGCCCGCAATCCGCGCTGCACCGCGCGCACCACCAGATGGTCGGGGCCCAGCGGTACCTGGTCGGCCCCCTCACCCTCGACCACCACGACCACATCGGAATTTGTTGTCTCGACGGCGATTTCGTCGCAGAGATGCAATGCCAGACCGAAGCTGTCGAAGCCGGGGCCAAGGTTGGCACTGGACGCCGACACCACGGCGCTTGCCACCAGTCCGGCGGGCAGCACTAGATCCGATTGCTGGCGACCCGCCGCGCCCGGCTCCGCCGCGCTTGCGATCCCCACTAGATCCGATTGGTGGCGACCCGCCGCGCCCGGCTCCGCCGCGCTTGCGATCGCCACTAGATCCGATTGGTGGCGACCCGCCGCGCCCGGCTCCGCCGCGCTTGCGATCGCCACTAGGCCAGCCCCAACCTCTCCACAACGGCGACAGCGTCGACAGGCACCGGTGTCACGCTCGGCATATCCTTCAGCGCCGTGTCGGGATCCTTGAGACCATTGCCGGTCACCGTGCACACCACCGTCGACCCGCGAGCCACCCAGCCATCGTCTATGGCCTTGAGTAAGCCCGCGATGCTGGCCGCGGATGCGGGTTCGACGAAAACACCTTCCGCACGGGCCACCAGGTGGTAGGCGGCCAGGATCTCCTCGTCGGTGGCGGCCAGGAAGCGCCCCTTGGATTGTTGCCGCGCCTCGACGGCCGAGGTCCACGAGGCCGGTGAGCCGATGCGGATCGCGGTGGCGATGGTCTCCGGATGGCTCACCGGTTCGCCCAGCACCAGCGGCGCGGCGCCGGCGGCCTGGGTGCCCAGCATGCGAGGAAGCTTGTCGATGAGCCCCTCCTGGTGATACTCGGTGTACCCCTTCCAATACGCGGTGATGTTCCCGGCGTTGCCTACCGGAAGGGCGTGCACGTCCGGTGCGGCGCCCAGCTCGTCGACGATCTCGAACGCCGCCGTCTTCTGACCCTCGATGCGCACCGGGTTGACCGAGTTGACCAACGAGATCGTGGGGAAGTCGGCGGCCATCTTGCGGGCCAGTTCCAGGCAGTCGTCGAAGTTGCCGTCGATCTGGATGATCTTGGCGCCGTGCATAACCGCCTGCGCCAGCTTGCCCATTGCGATCTTGCCCTGCGGTATCAGCACCGCGCACGTGATGCCGGCGCGGGCGGCGTATGCCGCGGCCGAGGCCGAGGTGTTGCCGGTCGACGCGCACAGCACGGCCCGCTGCCCGCGGGCGAGGGCGTCGGTGACCGCCATCGTCATGCCGCGATCCTTGAAGGAGCCGGTGGGGTTGAGACCCTCGACCTTGAGGTGGATCGTGCAGCCGGTCTGTTTGGACAGTCTGGTCGCCGCGATCAGCGGGGTGCCCCCCTCGAGCAGGGTGACCGGCGCCCAATCGTCACCCACCGGCAACCGGTCGCGGTACGCCGCGATCACGCCCGGCCAGGGCTGGCGAGTGGCCGTCCGCGGGGTGCTCATAGGCCGGTTCCTTCCAATCGCAGCACGCTTGTTACGCCTTGCACGGCATCCAAGTCGGCCAGTGCTTCAACGGTTTCCGAGAGTGCCGCGTCGGTAGCCAGGTGAGTGACCACCGCGATCCGGGCTCCCACCCGTTGACCGCCCTCGTCGACCATGCCTTCCTGACGCACCTCGGCGATGCTCACTTCTCGTTTGGCGAATTCTGCTGCCACCGCAGATAATACGCCCGGCCTGTCGGCGACGTTCATGCTGACGTAGTAACGAGTGCTGATGAAACCCATTGGCGCTATGGGCAATTGAGCGTATTTTGATTCACGCGGACCGCGGCTCCTCATGACCCGGTTACGGGCGGCCATCACGAGGTCGCCGGTCACCGCCGATGCGGTGGGCGCGCCACCCGCGCCCTGCCCGTAGAACATTAGCCGCCCTGCGGCTTCGGCCTCGACCACCACGGCGTTGAAGGCACCGTTGACCGTGGCGAGCGGATGACTCAACGGCACCAGCGCCGGATAGACTCGAGCCGAAACCCGTTGCCGCCCTTCGTCAGTGGTGATTCGCTCACAGATGGACAGCAGCTTGATGGTGCAGCCGAGGGCGCGGGCGGATTGGAAGTCGGCGGGGGTGATCTTGGTGATGCCCTCGCGATAGACGTCGTCGGCGGTTACCCGGGTGTGGAAGGCGATGGATGCCAGAATCGCGGCCTTCGCCGCGGCGTCATAGCCTTCGACGTCGGCAGTGGGATCGGCCTCGGCGTAGCCCAGCGCGCTGGCGTCGGCCAGAGCCTTGGCGTAGTCGGCCCCGGTGCTGTCCATTTCGGAAAGGATGTAGTTGGTGGTGCCGTTGACGATGCCGGCCACTTTTAGCACCGTGTCACCGGCCAGCGACTGGGTCAGCGGGCGGATGACCGGGATGGCGCCCGCGACCGCCGCCTCGAAATACAGATCGACATGGGCGTTTTCAGCGGCTTGCGCCAGCTCTCCGGTGGACGTGGACAGCAGGGCCTTGTTCGCCGTGACGACGGACTTGCCGCGCTCGAGCGCGCCCAGGATGGCCTTGCGAGCGGGCTCCACCGGTCCCATCACTTCCACGACGATGTCGACGTCCTCGCGCGAGACGAGTTCGTCGATGTCGTCGGTAAGCAGCTCAACCGGCACGCCGCGGTCGGCGGACACGCGGCGTACCCCGACGCCACGCAGCACCAGTGGGGCACCGACGCGGGCCGCGAGATCCTCGGCACTCTCGTTGATAATCCGGACAACCTCGCTACCGACATTGCCCAACCCGAGTACCGCCACGCCGACCCGCTTTTCGTCACCGGGCACCGGTCACCTCACTTCCAGACTCAGCAGGTCGTCGACCGTCTCCCGGCGCAGGATCAGGCGGGCCTGGCCCGCTCTTACCGCGACCACGGCGGGGCGGCCGATCATGTTGTAACGGCTCGACAGCGAATAGCAGTAGGCGCCGGTAGCGGCCACCGCCACCAGGTCGCCGGGCTCCAGGTCGTCGGGCACCCACGCGTCGCGCACCACGATATCGCCGCTTTCGCAGTGCTTTCCGACGATACGAGCCTGCATGGCAGGGGCATCGCTGACTCGCGAGACCAGCCGGACGTCGTATTGCGCATCATAGAGCGCCGTACGGATGTTGTCGCTCATGCCGCCGTCGACGCTGATGTAGCGTCGGTTGGCGGTGGCGCTCACGTCGACGTCCTTGACGGTGCCGACTTCGTACAGGGTGACGGTGCCCGGTCCGGCGATGGCGCGCCCGGGCTCGACCACCAGCCTGGGCGCCGGCAGGCCCACGGCCGCTGACTCGTTGCTCACGATGGCGCTCAGCATGGCCGCCAGCTCGGCTATCGGCGGCGGGTCGTCGGGTGGCAGATACGAGATACCTAGGCCGCCACCGAGATCGACGGTTGCGATCTGCGCCGTCTTTTCGACGCCGAACTCTTCGACGATCTTGTGCAGCAGACCGATAACCCGGTGTGCGGCGAGTTCGAAGCCGTCGACATCGAAGATCTGCGACCCGATGTGGCTGTGCAGCCCGACCAGTCGCAGGTGATCGGTGGCGAATATCCTCTGCACTGCCGCCATCGCCGCACCGCTGGCCAGCGAGAGCCCGAACTTCTGGTCTTCGTGTGCGGTGGAGATGAATTCGTGGGTGTGCGCCTCGACGCCGACGGTGAGGCGCACCAGGACATCCTGCACGACGCCCGCCTCCCCCGCGATGGCGTCGAGCCGCTCGATTTCGATCATCGAGTCCAAGACGATCTGGCCGACGCCGGCTTTGACCGCGGCGGTCAGTTCCGCTACCGACTTGTTGTTGCCGTGAAAGATAATTCGCTCCGGCGGAAAGTTTGCGTGCAGCGCGACGGCAAGCTCGCCGCCGGTGGACACGTCGAGCGAGAGGCCTTCTTCGTTGATCCACCGCGCAATTTCGCTGCACAGGAAGGCCTTGGCAGCATAGTGCACATTGGCCCCGCCGCCGAATGCCGCGGCGGTCTCTTTGCACCGAGAGCGAAAGTCGTCCTCGTCGACGACGAACAGCGGAGTTCCGTACTCCTGGGCAAGATCGGTCAGCTTGATCCCGGCTATGCGGGCCACTCCGGTCTCGTCGCGAGTGGTGTTGCGCGGCCAGACATTCGGCGCCAGCCGCAGCAGGTCTTCGGCCGACTGTGGCCGCGGCGGGCTTTCGACGTGACGGGTCTCTTCGGCGTGCCACGGGCAGGCGGGATGGACGTTCACATTCGCTCCGGTGCGCTGACGCCGAGTATCGCCAGCCCGTTGGCGATCACCTGGCGGGTGGCCTGGCACAGTGCCAGGCGCGCGGTGTTTAGTTCGGTGGGCTCCTCGTCGCCCTGCGGCAAGACGCGGCACGAGTCGTAGAAGCGGTGGTAATCGCCGGCGAGGTCTTCCAGGTAACGGCAGACCCGGTGTGGTTCGCGCAGCGACGCCGCCGTTTCGAGCACCCGTGGGAACTCGCCGATGGTGCGCAGCAGCGCGCCCTCTTTGTCGTGGGTGAGCAGCCGCAAGTTTGCGGTGTCGGGGATCAGGCCGAGCTCGGCGGCATTGCGCGCCAACGCCGAGAGCCGGGCATGCGCGTATTGCACGTAATAGACTGGGTTTTCGTTCGACGCCGACGACCACAGCGCTAGGTCGATGTCGATCGGGGTGTCCACCGAGGAGCGGATCAGGCTGTAGCGCGCGGCGTCGACCCCGATCGCCTCGACCAGGTCGTCGAGGGTGATCACGGTGCCCGCGCGCTTGCTCATTCGGAGCGGCTGGCCGTCGCGGACCAGGTTGACCATCTGCCCGATGAGCACCTCGACGGTGTCCGGGTCGTCGCCGAACGCGGCGGCCGCGGCCTTAAGCCGGGCGATGTATCCGTGGTGGTCGGCGCCGAGCATGTAAATACACAGGTCGAAACCGCGTTGCCGCTTGTCCAGGTAATAGGCAAGATCACCGGCGATATAGGCGGGCTTGCCGTCGCTCTTGATCACGACGCGGTCCTTGTCGTCGCCAAAAGCGCTGGTGCGCAACCAGGTTGCGCCATCTTTCTCGTAGATGTTGCCGGACTCGCGGAGGCGCGCGATGGCCTGGTCGACGCGGCCGCTGCTGTGCATCGAGTCTTCGTGGGTGTAGACGTCGAAGTCGGTGCCAAACTGATGCAGCGACTCTTTGATGTGGGCGAACATCAGGTCGACGCCGATTTCGCGGAAGGTCTCGCGCATCTCGGCATCGGGCAGGTTCAGCGCGCCGGGCGCCTTGCGGAGGATCTGCGCGGCGATGTCGGTGACATAGGTGCCCGCATAGCCGTCGACCGGGGTGGGCTCGCCCTTGGCCGCTGCGATCAGGGAGGTGGCGAACCGGTCGATCTGGGCGCCGTGGTCGTTGAAATAGTATTCGCGCACCACGTCGGCGCCCTGCGTTGATAGGAGCCGGCCCAGCGCGTCGCCGACAGCGGCCCAGCGGGTGCCGCCGATGTGGATCGGTCCGGTCGGGTTGGCCGAGACGAACTCCAGGTTGACTTTGTGGGTGGCCAGTAGCTGCGAGTGACCGTAGGTGTCGCCGGCGTCGATGACGTTGTCGACGACCTTGGCCTGTGCCGACGCCTCAAGACGCATGTTGATAAAGCCCGGTCCGGCCATCTCCGCTTCCGCGATGCCGTCGGCGTTCGTGAGTGCCTCGGCGAGCCATCCGGCAAGCTCTCGCGGGTTGGTGCCGACCTGCTTGGCGAGCTGGAGCGCCAGGTTGCTCGCGTAATCGCCGTGTTCGGGGTTGCGCGGGCGTTCCACCGTGACCGTCTGCGGGAGCGCGGACGCGTCGAGGCCATGCGCGGCCAGCACCGCGGCAGCGGTGGTTTTGAGCAGCTCAGCCAGGTCGGCGGGGGTCACGAACGTCCATCCTATGGGCTGAGGTACTCCCGCCTCGAATCCATTGCCGTGGTCAGGCCGCGACCTCGATGCGCTACTCTAGGCGGGCCCGATGGCGCAGCATGGTGACAATGCGCCCCCGTAGCTCAGGGGATAGAGCGTCTGCCTCCGGAGCAGAAGGTCGCAGGTTCGAATCCTGCCGGGGGCACCATCTGACCAGCGCAGATGCAAACCCGCGCAATATCTGCGCAACAAGCTGGCGTGGCTCCGAATGAATTGGAGCCCAACCATGACCCTCACACCCCGTTTCTGCGCCCACGCCGACAACCAACGGCGACGAGAGCCGCTGCCCGTGCGCGCCGCTGATCCGGCTCCGCGAAGCCCACGATCATCTCGCCGCCGCCCGGCAAGCCGTGGCAGCCGCCAAGCAACACTTGGACGGCGCCCGCCGCACCCGCGCCATAGAGCTGGACGCCCGCACCGTCGCCGCCCTGAACGTGTGCACCCGGCTGGCCACCGTCGTGAAGGGTGACATTCGCGAACACGACGGTGTGCCGCCGCGGGTGCTGCTGGACTACGCCCGCCAAGAAGTCGAGGCCCGCCTCGTCGACACCGCCTACGCCGACCTGCCGGCGCCGCCCGGCGCCACCTGGGTCGGCAGCTGGGGCCCACGGCGATGCGTTGGGGGTGCTCGACCGCGCACCAAGCCCCGAGCAGGCAGCGCGGATGTCTTTGGCGGCGATTCAATCAGCGCTCAAACGTGGTGGGCGCCAACGTAACGTAGCCGACCGCGCCACAGAGATCCACGCCACGCTGCGCACCTGATCAACTGACCGCTCCGGCCCCCGTCAGTGCCGCGTTGGCGGCCACCACCCGTACCACCGTGGCCATCATCGCCGAACTCAACCGCCAGATCAGTGACCTCGAGGCCACCCTGGCACAGCATTTTGAGACACACCCGGACGCCGACATCTACCTCTCCCTGCCAGGACTCGGTGTCATCCTCGGCGCCCGGGTGCTCGGTGAGTTCGGGGACGACCCGAACCGGTACACCGACGCCACGTCTAGCAGAAACTACGCCGGCACTTCACCGTTGACCATTGCCTCAGGCAACAAACGCGCGGTACTGGCACGCCACGTTGCGAAACCGCCGTCTGTATGACGCCATCGACCGATGGGCGTTTTGCGCCCCATCCACCAGCCCCGGCGCCCGCGCGTACTACGACCAGCGCCGCGCGGCCGGGAACACCCACCATCAAGCGCTCCGCGCCCTGGGCAACCGTCTCGTGGGCATCCTGCACGGCTGCCTGACCCACCACAAAACCTACGACGAAAACACCGCCTGGGCGCACCGCACCGCGGCCGCGGCTTGACGACTTACCACCGTCGGATGTCTAGAACCATACGGTTGTGCACGATTCTCCCGCCGTGCGTCGCCGGCGTGCAGCTCTCAGAGCGCTATTCGCGCTGAGTTTCGTGATGGCGAAAGGTGTCTCAGTGCAGGCACCAACCAGTGATAGCATTGATATCAGGAGGTGGCGCACATGCCAGATGTATTGATCAGGGGTTTGTCAGAGGCCGCAGTTGCTCGTATCGACGCCGACGCCGCGGCTCGTGGGCTTTCGCGCAACGAGTATCTACGCCGCAGACTCGAAGCCGATCGATCGCCCTCCGCAACGCCAGCCCACCTCACGATCGAAGATCTGCGCCGCGCCGCTGAAGCCGTCAAGGATCTCAACAACCCGCAGCTAATGGAGGCTGCGTGGCGGTAACCACGTGGCTCATCGACAAGTCTGCATACGCCCGCCTGGCAGAGTCCCCCGATGCACAGGTATGGATCGACCGTATTGACCGCGGCATGGTGCGAATCAGCACCGTGACCCGACTCGAAATTGGGTACTCGTTTCGCACCGCGGCGCAAGCACGCACCGAATCCGTCTCACCTCCGCTTGCCCTCATGCCGGTCGAATACCTAAGCCCGGCAGTCGAAAATCGCGCGGTCGAGGTGCAGCTACTGCTGGCCGATCGCGGCCAGCATCGTGGACCATCGATCCCTGACCTATTGGTCGCGGCCGCCGCCGAGGTATCCGGCCTCACAGTCCTGGCCGTGGACAAAGACTTTGAACTCATAGCACAGATCACGGGGCAACCGATCGAGCGCCTGCGCCTCGCCACGTAACGCAAATGTCCTCGGGGGTACTCCAAGTCCTCACGCAGACCAGTCGTTGTCAATTCGTTGAGGAACACCGCCAAGGCGACCGTGCTTGCCCCGACACCAAGCTGCTTGCCGACTTCCGCAGTTGAGTGACTGTTGGCGCAGAGCCGTTTTGCTCGTTCGACTAGTTCCGGCGTCATCTTCAGCTGACCGCGGACGGCCACGCCCTCCCGCTCCAGGTGTGCCGCGACCGTGTGGCGATGCATCTTGTACCTGCAAGCGGAACTAGCGCGGACGCGCCGAACCGGCACTCTTCCGCCAGCTTGGCGCGGTGAGCGGGGCTGGGCTTCTGGTTCATGCGGTAACGCGCCGGATCTACCCCTTTGACCTGCATTAATACGGGTTTGACATCGTCGAACACATCACCCGCTCTACCGCATGAGCTTGACAAATGGAGTGTTTTGTTTGGAAAGCGCTTCACGAAGGGGCACCATCTGAGCAGCGAAAACGCCCGAAACGGGTCGCTTGATCTGGTGTCGCGCGTTGGCACGCCAGTTACTGCACCTCGAATTAGGTCGTACCACAAAACGTTTCGCACAAGCGCTGGGTTGCGCGCCGACAGGGCTCGGTACTGGCCATGGCCAGCAAAGGCACGGCTGGCGGGCGCCGAGGATGGGGATCGAGCTTTCACCCGAGAAAACGCTCATTTCCCCCCCACATGGCATGCGACGCGATTAAGCTCATTTTTCCTTGACGCGCGTCAAGTACCTGCGCAGCCCGCAGCGAGTCGAAGGGGAGATGGCCATGTCGTTCTTACTCGCGGAGCCGGACTTGCTGACGGCGGCGGCCGGCGATCTGGCCGGTATTCGCTCGGGCCTGAGCGAAGCCGCTGCCGCCGCAGCAATCCCCACGACTGGGCTGGCGGCCGCGGCCGCGGATGAGGTTTCGGCGGCGATCTCGCGACTGTTCGGCGCTTACGGTCAGCAATTCCAAGCGCTGAACGCCGAGGCGGTAGCATTTCATGCCGAGTTTGTGAACGTGTTGAATGGCGGCGCGGCGGCCTATGCCGCTGCCGAGGCCGCCAACGCGGCGCCGATGCAGGCCCTGCTCGACGCGGTGAATGCGCCCGCCCAGTCGCTGTTGGGACGCCCGCTCATCGGCAACGGCGCCGACGGAGCGGCGGGTACCGGATCAAATCCCGGCGGAAACGGCCAGCCCGGTGGAATTTTGTACGGCAATGGCGGAAACGGCGGGGCCGGCGGACCCGACGGCGGGGCCGGCGGTAGCGGTGGGGCGGCCGGGTTGATCGGCAACGGAGGTGCCGGTGGTGCTGGAGGTGCGGGAGGGGCAGGCGGCGCTGGCGGTGCCGGCGGAGCCGGCGGACTGCTGTATGGGAACGGCGGGGCCGGAGGCAATGGGGGTACTACCGCCGCCGCCGGAGGGGCCGGTGGCAACGCTGTACTCTTCGGCAACGGCGGCAACGGCGGAAGCGGGGCTTCCGGCGGCACCGCCGGCCACGCCGGACTGGTGGTCGGCAACGGTGGCAATGCGGGGGCCGGGTCCGGGCTGGCCGGCGCGGACGGCGGGTTGTTCGGCAACGGAGGTGCCGGTGGTTCCAGCGCCACGAAGGCTGGCGGCGCCGGCGGAAATGCCCTGTTCGGCAATGGCGGGAACGGCGGTGACGCCGGCGTGGCCGCGATTTCGGACCCTCTCGCTAGCACGGCCGGTGGAGCCGGCGGAAATACCCTTATCGGGAACGGTGGTGCCGGCGGTGCCGGTGGCGTCAACGTCATCGGCGCCGGCTCGGCCGGCGGGGCCGGTGGCAGTGTCGGCCTCTGGGGTTTCGGCGGTGCCGGCGGTGCCGGCCATGCCGGCACGACAGTTACCTCCGTCGGCATGAACGCCGGCGACGGCGGCCGGGGCGGCAACGCCGGGCTGCTGTTCGGCGGCGGCGGTGCCGGTGGGGCCGGCGGCACGGGTGGGGATACTTCGTTTCCTGGGGTCAGCGCGGGCGCCGGCGGCAGTGGGGGTGCCGGCGGAGACGCCAGCCTGTTCGGTAACGGTGGCGCTGGTGGGGCCGGTGGTGCTGGTGGCGCCGCCGACACCCTCGCCAATGCCGGCGGTGCCGGCGGTGCGGGCGGGCGGGGTGGTGCCTCCGGGCTGTGGTACGGCAACGGTGGGTCCGGCGGGGCCGGGGGCAACGGTGGGGCCGCTACGGGCGCAGGCAACTCCGGTGCCGGCGGTGCCGGCGGAAACGGCAGCAATGCCTTCTTCATCGGCCACGGTGGGGCCGGCGGGGCGGGCGGTACTGGTGGGGACAGCACCCTGTCCATCGCCGCCGGTAACGCCGGTGTGGGCGGTGCCGGTGGACACGGTGGTGCTGGCGGGGCCCTGTACGGCAACGGCGGGGACGGTGGGGCCGGTGGCATCGGCGGAAAGAGCGCTGACCACCCCGCCGGTACCGGCGGAGCCGGCGGAAACGGCGGCAGCGGCCAATTAATTGGTAACGGTGGCCACGGTGGGGCCGGGGGTACCGGCGGGGCGTCAACTGTAACGCTCACCGGCGACGGCGGCGTGGGCGGTGCTGCCGGAAACGGCGGCAACGCCGGACTGCTGTACGGCAACGGCGGGAACGGCGGCCGGTGGGGGCGGCGGCGCCACCAGCGCCACCTTAAGCGGTAAAGGCGGGGCCGGGACCAACGGCGGTACCGGAGGCAACGCCACCTTGATCGGTGACGGCGGAAACGGTGGCGCAGGCGGCGCCGGCGGCGCCGGCCCCACGGTCGGGACCAACGGCAACGGCGGTAGCGGCGGTACCGGCGGGCTGTTGTTTGGCAAAGGCGGCACAGTCGGTCCACCTGGCGCGGCAGCGGTCGCCCTCCCCAGCCTGAGTGCCAGCCTTCCCATCGTCGGGCCCTATGAAGACCTGATCACCAACACGGTCGCCAACCTGCAGAGCATCGGCACTACCTGGCTTGCTGACCCGGCGCCATTCCTGCAGCAATTCCTCACCAACCAGTTCGGCTACGGTCAGCTGACCCTGACGGCGTTCACCGATGCCACCAGGGACTTCGCTATCGGGCTGGCCGGTATTCCGCCGAGCCTGCAATCGGCTCTCGAAGCCCTGGCGGCGGGCAACGTCAGCGCCGCGGTGAGCGACGTGTTGGGGGCGGTGGTCAAGGTCTTCGTCAGTGGTGTTGACGCGAGTGACTTGTCGAACATTCTGCTGCTCGGTCCCGTGGGAGACCTGTTCCCCATCCTGAGCATCCCCGGACTCACGGCGCAAAACTTCACCAATGTGATCACGACGCTCACGAGCACAAACCTCGCCTTCACGATCACGCTTGATCCTCCCGGCGGGGTAATGACCATTGGATTGCCGCTGGCGATCACCCTTGACGCTCTGGGTTCGCCGGTCACCACGGCGATGGCGTTGGGACAAAGCACGACAGCGTTCATCACTGCCGTGGAGGCCGGAGACCTGCCGGCGGCAGCGAGCGCCCTGGTCGGTGCTCCCGCCAACATCGCCAACGGCTTTCTCAATGGCGAGGGCAATATCCCGTTAGCGCTACCTCCGTCGACGACGGCGGGAATTCCGGTGACCGTCAACATTCCAGTCGGAGGCATTATCTCGCCGCTGCGGCCCTTAACGGCGACGATAGCGGCACCACCGCCTATCGGGACACTTAACCTGACGCTCGGCGGCACGCCTGCCGGTGGCATCATTCCTGCACTGCTGAACTACGCGCCGACACAGCTCGCGAAGGCAATCGGCGGCTAGTTGCGACGTGGTCGTCGACCATTGCCATCGACGGCCATCACGACTCCCACGCCAACCGCGGCGCGTCGGTATACGACCACGGTGACGGCGCTGATCGCACTGTTGAGCACTGGGATAGGGATTTGGTGGGTGATCGATCCCGGCTCGTTCGCCGCTTCGTCGGATTCGGCGACCATGAGCATTTATGCAGGACGTCGGTCCCCAGCCCAGTGTCCGCGCAACGCTGCTGCTCGCGCTGATCTGGTCAATGCGTTGGCCACGGCGATCGCCGGATTCTTCGTAGCCAACATGTCCACACCGTCAACCCGACGGGTTTGTCCCGTTGGGTGCGGTGTTCGTCGGTGAATGTCATTGGCACCCAGGCCTTGCGGAGGTGCCAGACCAGGTAGCAGGCGAGCATGCAGATCAGCACGTGGGCTTTGGCGCGCTCGTTGAGGCGGTGGTGAATGAGTCGCAGGCCGAGGTCGTCGGTCTTGATGATGCGAAAGTCGCATTCGATGTTGCCGAGGTTCTTGTAGCTTTCGACGACCGCGGCGGGGTCGAGGGCAACCCCATTCGCCCACGATGCGCCGTCTCAACTTCGGGCAAGCGATCAGGCATACGAAAACGACTGTGCAACAACGGGTTTACAAGTCAGGACACAGATCGGTGCGAATTGTGACGGCAGGTTCCGGCGCGCACCGGGTCGCCGTCAGGTTAAGGGTCCGCTTTCAATCTGCTCGAAGATCTTCGAGAACGCAAACGGGGTTTGTTGTATCCCGCTACCGTCGACCGCATCTACTGCGCCCAACGTACCTGTCTGATCGCGGGGCAGCTCCCACATGGACAGCTCACCGATACCGTGCTGCTGGGCGAAAGTGGTCAGCTGTTGGGCGTTGGCCAGAGTGAAGACCTCGAGGGGGTCGTCGTTGATCCCGATCAGGGGCGTCACCCCGACCATCGACCACGCATCCTGGCTGGACATCGACGGGTACAGTGTCATCAACTGATTGTGGGTATTCGTCGCGGCATCGATCGCATACTGTCCCATGCCCGGGTTTCCGGGCTGATCGAAACCATTGCCATAGTCCATGGCCATGATGTTCACGCGTGAGATGTCCACGCCATTGGCCGTAGCGATCTTTAGCACGTTCAATCCTCCGCCCTGCCCCTCGACCAGGCCGCTTGGCAGCACCGGGAGGGTGTACGAGACGGTCACGGGCGTGCCATTGGCCGCCTCCTGCTGCTGGAGTAAGGCGATCGCCTTCGACTGAATGTTCATCGCTTGAGTGTTGCCTTGCAACGCGCCTTCGACGTCAAAGTCGAGGTTGTAGATGTGGTAAGTGTCCACGATCGTCTTGTACTGCTGCGCCAGCGCCGCGGGAGTCTGACCGTTAACGGCCGAGAGATCCGTGCCAAACGCGCCACCGAAGGAGATCGTCCCGTCGATGCCGGCGTTCTTCATGTTGGTGATCTGGTTATTGATGTACGAGCTCTCGGAGCCGCCGGTGACGTCGTACGCCTGATAGCCGCCCCAGGCCGCGTGACCAGTTGGGTCGGCGTTGATGAAGGCGAGCGTGACGTGCTTGACCCCGTTCTGGGCAGCGGTCGCAAAGTCGTATCCGTTGGGCCCGGGCCACAGTGTTATGTCGACATAGGGCGAGTACTGCCCGGTTCCGCCGGTGGCGGTGCCGCCAGTCCCGGTGCCAGCGCCAGTGCCAGTTCCGGTGCCGCCAGTTCCGGTGCCGCCAGTCCCGCTACCGCCAGTCCCGGTACCGCCAGTGCCGGTGCCAGTTCCGGTACCGCCAGTGCCAGTTCCGGCGCCAGTGCCGGTTCCAGTGCCAGTACCAGTGCCGGTTCCGGAACCGACCGAGTGGCCGTTCAGCAGCACATTAGTCGGTGCCGAGTAGGAGCCGGTCTGCAAGCCTTGGAAGCCAACGGTAACCGAGCTGCCGGGTGCAATCGTTTGCGTCCAAGATTCAGGGGTGATGGTGTAGTGCGTGCCTGACTGGGCCATCTGTCCACTCCACGCACTCGTGATGGATTCGTTTGCAGGCAAATCGAATTGGAGCTGCCAGTTGTTCACCGGAGTGGTACCCGTATTGGTGATCGTGTAGTTGGCAATGAAGCCGTTATCCCAGTGCGACGTCGCGGTGTAAGTCGCTGTCAGCCCATTGTCGCCGGTGCCGGTGCCGGTGCCCGTGCCCGTGCCCGTACCTGTGCCGGTGCCGGTGCCCGTGCCCGTGCCCGTGCCCGTGCCATCACCGCCGGTTCCAGTACCAGTACCGGTGCCCGTGCCCGTACCGGTGCCCGTGCCCGTGCCCGTGCCCGTGCCGGTACCAGTACCAGTACCAGTACCAGTACCAGTACCAGTATCCGTGCCGCCGGTGTCGCCGCCGACTGGGTGACCGTTGACCGTCAAATGTGTTGGCGCTGAGTAGGTCCCGTCGTGCGCAGCTTGGAAGCCAACGGTGATCGAGTGGCCTGGCGCAATCGTGCTGTTGTAGCTCTCGGGGGTGACGGTGTACTGCGTGCCGGACTGCTGAAGTTGTCCGTTCCACATGTTGGTGACGGATTCGTTTGCGGGCAGGTCGAATTGGAGCTGCCAGTTGGTCAGCGGAGTAGTGCCGGTGTTGGTGATGGTGTAGTTGGCGACGAATCCGTTGCCCCACTGCGACGACGTCGCGTAAGCCGCGGTAACGCCGCTGTTGCCGGCGATGGCGGTGGGTGCTGCCGCGCTGAGACCCGATGGGGATGTTTCGGATGTCGCTGTCGTGGCCGCAGTGGTGGCGGCGCTGCCGTTGCCCGCGGTATTCACGGTGTTTCCGGCATTCGGATTGACCGCCGCGGCAGCCGCGGCGCCGGCGCTGGAGGCAGGCGTCGGCCCACTGGCTGTCGAGGCAGGCGCTGTGGTCGCGCCCGCGCTTGTGCTGGTGGGACCGGTGTTACTCGGAGTACTCGTCGTCTGATTGGGATTTGCGTGAGCTGCGCCGGTACTACCGGTACCACCGGTGCGATCGGTGCCGAACAGCCCGAACGCCTGCTGCACGATGCTCTTCAGTGGCGACACGTTCACCGCCTCGGCGAGCTCATACAGGCCAGCACTCGAGGCCAGGGCTTGTACAAACCGGTTGTTACAGGCCGCCGCTTGAGCGCTCAGGGCTTGAAATTCCTGACCGTGCGTCCCAAACAACGCCGCGATCGACGCCGACACCTCGTCGGCGGCCGCCGCCGCGATGTTCGTCGTCGGTACCGCCGCGGCTTCGGCGGCCGCATTCAGCGCGGAACCGATACTGAAAACACGCGTCGCGCCCTCTACCAGCGCCTCCGGAAGTGCGATTAGATGCGCCATACCCAACCCCATTCCTAGCCATATAACGAACTCATAACGATCACATGGTTAAGTCATACGTACTACCCCGCGATCGGCAATTACGTCCAGCGAAGTGGTGTACGGTCAACCACCGCATAGTGGGTGTGTCGTAGCCCGATAGAGGGTGGTCATCGGGCGATCCTTCGAATCGTCACCAAACCAATCGAAAGGAGAACAGCGCGATGACCAGTCACCACCCCTATCGAGGTTGAGAAGCTGCTGGGGGAACAACTCGCCACCGCGAATGTCGATTTGCTACGCGGTCTGTAATCGACGTTTATCGGGCGTTGATGAGCGCCCAGGCCGACGGGCCGCGCGGGGCCGGCTACGTCGAAGCCAGCGAGAGACGCACGAATCGCCGCAACGGGTATCGGCACCGGGATTCCGACACCCACGCTGGCACCATCGACGTGGCGATTCCAGGCTGCAGCAGGACGGCCATTTCCCGGACTGGCTGCTGGCCCGCCGCCAGCGCGCCGAGCGGCAGCCGCATCGGATCGCGATCACCGGCCGAGTCTTCGCTAGTTCGAGCGAACGGCCCAAGCGTCCAGCCCGGGGTCGGCCGAAAGCCGAAACGCCACACGCATCTCCTTGACCGCAACCGCATCGCCGTCGAACCTCACCCGCCGCAGTGCGGCCTTGCGCTCGGCGGCGGCCGGGGCAAGCCGGGCGGCGATCAGATCGGCGGCGGTCGCGGTCACCGTCACGTCGGGCGAGCCCTGCGCGGCGGTCAGGCCGCCATCGTGAACCGCGAATTCGAAGCGGCGGTCGTCGACGTTGACGCGGTATGACGCGCTGAGCCGCGTGCTGCAATCAAACGCCAGCAGGACGCCGGCGAGGAAGCCGTTCAGCGGCGTAATCGCGGTCTCGTCCGGGTCAACCAGGTCCAGCCCGAACGTTGCGATCGCCTGGACGACGGGCGGAACCTTGCGCCAGCCCGTCGCACTGAGGGTGTACACGGTACGTGCGATCGGCGGCGGCAGTTCGGTCCGGTCGACGAGCCCGGCGTCTTCCAGCTCGCGTAACCGGTCGGCCAGCAGGTTGGTGGCGATCCCGGGCAGCGCCGCGCGCAGGTCGGCGTAACGGCGCGCACCGCCGATCAACTCGCGCAGGATCAGCAACGTCCACCGCTCCCCGAGAACGTCGAGCCCACGTGCGATCGGGCAGTTCTGTTGGTAGTTCCTCCGAGCCGCCACACCAGAAACTATACCAGGTGAACAAGGTTCAGGAATATTTACTTGATTTATTTGTCTATATGGTTTAGGTTTCTGTCCATGCGTACACCAGTCTTCAAGAACCACCCGCTCGCCGCGCTCCTGGTCATCTGCCTCAGCGTGTTTGTCATCAGCGTCGACGCCACCATCGTCAACGTCGCGCTGCCCACGTTGTCCCGGGAACTCAACGCCGACACCGCCCAGCTGCAGTGGATCGTCGACGCATACACCCTCGTCATGTCCGGCCTGCTGCTGTCGGCCGGCAGTCTGAGCGACCGATACGGACGCCGCGGCTGGCTCAGTGGCGGACTCGCCCTGTTTGCGATCACGTCTGCCGTTGCGGCACAGGTGAACTCGGCAGACACACTGATCGCCGGGCGCGCGGCGATGGGTGTCGGCGCCGCCGTGATCTTCCCGACTACGCTGGGCCTGATCACCAACATCTTTATCGACCCGGTCAAGCGGGCGAAGGCGATCGGGGTGTGGGCCGCCATGGTCGGAGTCGGCGTGGCCGCCGGGCCGATGACCGGTGGCTGGCTGCTCGAACACTACACATGGGGCTCGATCTTCCTGGTAAACGTCCCTATTGCCGCGGTGGCGATTGTCGGAGGCATCCTGTTCGTCCCGACGTCGCGCGACCCCGCCGCCCCGCCCGTTGACGTGCCCGGGCTGATCCTGTCCGCGGTCGGGGTGACCGCGGTGGTCTACACGGTCATCGAGGCCCCGAACTGGGGATGGGCCAGCATCCCGACCGCGACGGGCTTCGCCGTCGGCGCCGTCGTGCTCACCGCATTCGCGCTCTGGGAACGGCGCACCACCCACCCGATGCTCGACGTGTCGGTGTTCGCCAACCGCCGGTTCTCCGGCGGCAGCTTGGCCGTCACCGCGGGCTTTTTGACGCTCTTCGGCTTCATCTTCGTCATCACCCAATACTTCCAATTCATCAAGGCCTACAGCGCGTTCGAGACCGGTGTGCGGCTCCTTCCGGTCGCCGCGTCAATCGCTGTGGGCAGCGTCGTGGGACCTCGGATTGTCGAGAGGATCGGCAGCACGGCGGTGGTCGCCGCCGGCCTGGCGACCTTCGCTGCGGGCTTGGGCTGGGCGTCCACCGTCGATGCGGCCACCACGTACCTGCAGATCGCGCTGCAGATGGTGCTCCTGGGCGGCGGCCTGGGGTTCACGTTTTCACCGGCCACCGATGCGATCATGGGCTCACTGAGCGCCGACAAGGCCGGTGTCGGCTCCGCCGTCAACGACACCACCCGCGAGCTGGGCGGCACTCTCGGCGTCGCGATCGTGGGCAGCGTCTTCGCATCCGTGTATACGGTGCGACTCGCCTCGAACTCGGTGATCGCAGCGTTGCCCGCCCAATTGCGATCCACCATGCGGGATTCGATGGCCGCGGCAGAACAGGTCATCAGGCAGCTGCCGACGGGTGTGGCCGCCGACGTTCGCAACGCCGTCAACAGCGCATTCCTCGACGGCCTACAGGTCGGATCGCTGGTCTGCGCCGGTCTCGCGCTGGGCGCGGCCGCCGTCGTCGCCGTGCTGCTCCCCGCGCGGGCGCGCCAAACAGCACCCGCCGCAAGCGAAATCGACATCGGCGCACCAGAGGAGGTCCGCGCATGAACTACACACAATCGTGGAGCAACGGCCACGAAAGGCCGAATTCTTCACCCGGGCGGATGGGTCGCACCTGCGGTACTACACCGCGGGCACCGGCGCGGCGCTGGTACTGATGCACACCGTGCGCACCCAACTCGACTACTTCCAGCGCGTCATCCCGCTGCTGTGGGATGCCTCCACCGTCTACGCGCTCGACCTGCCCGGCATGGGATGGTTCGACATTGTGCCGGGTGCGCGCTACGACGAGCCGCAGCTGCGCGCCGCAGCCATCGAATTCGTCACCGGATTGGACCTGCACGACGTTACACTTGCTGGTGAATCGCCGGGCGCCGCATTGTCTTTGGGTGCCTCGATCGACCTCAAGGATCGGCTGAGGCGTGTAGTTGCTCTCAACAGCTACGATTATCCGGGCGGACTCGAGCGGGGAAACCCGTTCGCCCGCTTGATCATCAGCCTGGTGCGGACGCCCGGGCTCGGACCGGTCTTCGCCGCCATGGAAAACCGGCCGATCCTGCGTGGCGTGATGCGCGGCGGTTTCGTCGACAAGAGCCAACTGCCCGAAGACCTCCTTGTCGAACTCCGGAAAAGCGGTGACCGCAAGGGGTACCCGATGGTGGCCAGAGCGATCTATCGCAGCCTCAAGGGATTTCAGCGGGCGCGAGACCGCTATCTCGATGTCAGCGCGCCGGTCACGTTGGTGTACAGCGAGCGAGACTGGTCTCACCCACGAGAGCGGGATCACGTTGCCGGACACCGGCCACTTCTCCGCGCTCGAACGGCCCGACGACGTGGCGCGCATCCTGTTGCAGACTCGGTGACAAGCCACCCTTAGAACCCCTGGCCCGCGAGCCAACCGTCGATTCTCTCGGCCACCGCCCGCCATCCCGGCTCCAGCATCATGTCGTGGCCCATGTCGGGGAAGATCTGCGCGTCGGCGCCGTAAACCGCTGCGGTGCGGCGAATTTGGCGCTCGGAGACGATGGCGTCATGCTCGGCTCCCAACACCAGCATCGGGACACGGTTGACGTGTTTGGTCTTGACCAGATCGAGGGCGAGCATGTCAAGGAAGGCCCGGTAGGACTCGTCTTGGACTCGCCGTCGACAGGTTTCGACGTTCGAATCCGGTGTGGACGCGCAGAACAATAGGTCTCGCACCAACTCCGGGGTCCCCACCAGGGGCGCCAGCCTCAATGAGGCGTGGACTTTGAGGAATGGCGCCGGATAGCGGCGCGCGATGTACAGGGTCACCCGCAGCACGCCGGTGGGCGGGATGGTTGCGACGAGAATGGCCCCGGCGGCGGTGTGGTGTTCCAGGTATTTCTGAATGACGAAGCCGCCCATCGAATGCCCGATCAGAACCGGCTTGGTCGGTAGTTGCGCGGCCGTCGCGGCGACATCGCCCACGTAGTCCTCAATTCCGGTCCAGCGCAGCCGCTCCTTGCCGGGGCTTGCACCGTGTCCGCGCAGGCTCGGGGCGCAACAGGCGTAACCGCGATCGGCGAAGAACGCCAGAAAGTGCTCGTCCCAGCACCACGCTGCATGCCAGGCGCCGTGGACAAACAGAAGCGGCACGGGATGGGATTCGGTGGCAGACCCCTTGTCGATCATTTCAAGCATGCGCGTCCCTTCGATCCGCATTGCCGAGGCAAAACGTTCCGCCTAGCGCTCAGTAACGGTGCATGCTTAATCCCGTGACCGCAAGCAACCTGCTCAGGCGCCGTCGCGTCGTGCGGGATTACCTGCAGGGCGCGGTATGGGTGCTGCCGACGCTCGGCGTTGCGCTTGGGCTCGGCGCCGGCGCCATCCTGTCGATAGTCCCGGTAAGGCGCGGCTCGCTGATCGACAAGGTGATGTTTCAGGGCACCGCGGGCGACGCCCGCGGGGTGTTGATCGTCGTGTCCGCCACGATGATTACCACGATCGGCATCGTCTTCTCGCTCACGGTCCTGTCCCTACAGATCGCCTCGAGCCAATTCTCGGTGCGATTGCTGCGAACCTTCCTGCGCGATGTGCCCAACCAGGTGGTGCTGGCGATCTTCGCCTGCACCTTCGCCTACAGCACCGGTGGCCTGCACACCGTCGGTGAGCATGTCGACGGACGCGCGTTCGTTCCCAAGGTCGCGGTCAGCGGCTCGCTCGCGCTGGCGTTCGTCAGCATCGGCGCGCTGATCTATTTCCTGCACCACCTCATGCACTCGATCCAGATCGACACGATCATGGAAAAGGTGCGGCGGCGCACGCTGGGGCTGATCGACGAGCTGTATCCGGAACCGGATACGCCGGACCGACAACAGCAAAAGCCGCCCACACCTCCGGCCGAAGCGAAGCCGTTGTTGGCGCCGCAATCGGGCTATCTACAAACCGTCGACGTCGACGACATCGCCGAGTTGGCGGCGGCCAGCGGGCACACGGTGCAGCTGGCCACCTTCGTCGGCGACTACGTCACCGCCGGGTGCTTACTCGGCTGGTGCTGGCGGCGGGGCACGACACCGGCGGCGCCGGAGCACGACTTCGCGCGACGCTGCCTGCGGCATGCGCACGTCGGGTTCGAGCGCACGCTGCAGCAGGACGTCCGGTTCGGATTGCGGCAGCTGGTCGACATCGCGCTGCGGGCCCTATCGCCCGCCATCAACGATCCGTACACGGCCATCCAAGTCGTGCACCATCTTTCGGCCGTGGAATCGGTGCTGGCGTCGCGCGCGCTGCCCGACGACGTGCGCCGCGACAGCGCCGGCGAGCTTCTCGTCTGGCTTCCCTACCCCGGTTTTGCCACCTACCTGCACGTCGGATGCGCACAGATTCGCCGCTACGGGTCGCGTGAGCCGCTGGTGCTGGCCGCGCTGCTGCAACTGCTGAGCGCGGTTGCCCAAAACTGCGTCGACCCGGCGCGCCGCGTCGCGGTGCAGACCCAAATCGCCCTCGTGGTGCGGGTGGCACAGCGCGAGCTCACCGACGAATCCGACCGGGCCATGGTCGTCGGCGCCGCCGCACGGGCGACCGAGGTCGTCGAGCGGCCCGGGACTCTGGCGCCGCCGGCGTCCGCGTTCGGCCAGGTGGCAGCCGCGCAGGCGGCGGTCTCGACAATCACGGCCACGCAACACGGCGGCGACAACTAGCGGCGGGGCGAGCGGCCAGTCATCTCGATTTCGCCAAGGATTTGTTGAGAACCCGTCAAGGCGCACGGCTGATTCTTTGGTCGGCGCAAACAGCGTCCACCACCAACACCCGCACATGGAGACAACCAATGTTCACTCACCGTCTCACCGCCTCCCTGGCCGGCACCACCCTGACCGCCACCGCCCTCGGCCTGGCCGCGCTCGGCTTCGCCGGCGCCGCGGGCGCGACCTCGACCGACACCGCATTCCTCGCTCAGCTGCGGGCGGACGGGATCACGCCGCCGAGCGCGGCGCGTGCCATCAGCGATGCGCACGCCGTCTGCGCCGCCCTCGACGAGGGGCACTCGCCCCAGGAGGTCATCAACGCGGTAGCCGAGTCGACCGGTCTGAACGCCAAGGGGGCCAAGATATTCGCCGTCGACGCCGCGTCGGCCTACTGCCCGCAGTACGTCACATCGACCTAGAGAACGACCACCACGATGCGGGGACCCCACACGGGTCCCCGCATTCGCCTACGGCAGCACGGTATGCATCAACATCACGTCGTATGCCGACCACAGCGACAGATTGAAATACACGTCTTTGCCCGTCGACCACGGATGCATCATCGGCGCGTAGACACCACCGGGCATCTGGAAGGATGACACGAGCAGTTGCTCTGGGCTCCACGGTCCCTGCGGAGCGGGCGCGGTCCTTGCCACCACGTCGTTCGCCCCGTTGGTGTACATCACCAGGTATTGCTTCAGATAGGTGTTGTACTGGGCTGACATCTCGGCCACCGGGCCCGGGATCACCGGGGTGGCCGCGTCCGGCTTGTTGGGGACCCAGGAGTTCGAGTCGCCGTTCCAGTATTGGTACTTGGTGAGGTCGGGCACGAAGCGCTGGGGAACTCGCGTCAGGTACGCCGAACCGCCCCGTCCGGACGGGGTACCGAACGAGTAGAGATAACCGTCGCTCGACTTGAGGAACGCGCCCATCTGGAAATTCTCATTTCCGGGTACGTACCTGGCTCGCCCGCTGTCCGGCCCGGAAGCGCGGATCGTGCCGGGGTAGACGCCCCAGTTCTGGCCATTGTCGTTGGACACCGCGATGCCCGAGTAGTTCGTCCTCCATTCGCCGTCTCGGCCCCAGTCCCTGATGGACATGAAGTTGACGTATTGGGTTCTCCCGACGGAAATGCCGGCCGTCGGAATGATTCCGGTCTCGTTTGGCGCCCACTTGATGCTGTTGATGATTTGTTTGGAAAAGTTCGGATGGCGCACCGGTGAGCCGGAGTAACGGTTGGCGGGGTCGCCCGGCGTGATGTGGATTCCGTGTTCCAGATCGCGGTCTTGGCTGCGGAACAGCGTGTTGTACCGCCATTGATGGCCCTCGACGCCGCAATAGCCGAATGTGTCGCCGAAGGCCATGAGCACCTGCTTGTTGACGGGATCGCCGTTGTCCCACATGATCCCGAGGTCGGTCCCGGAGATGCCGAAACGTTCAAGGGTTTTGTTCGGGCCATCCGGTCCGGTCACCCAGTCGACGAGCGATGTCGGAGACCCGCCGATCGCCGGCGGAGGATCCGGCGCCGCCGCCGGAGCGGGGGCTGGAGCCGGCGCCGGACCGGCATCGGGAGCCAGCTGAGCAGCGTTCGGGGGCGCTTGATTGCCCGGGGCGGGAGGGTTAGGCCCCGGGGGCAACACCCCCGCCTGGGGTTGTATGGGCGCGGAATAGCGAGTACCCGGCCTGAGCAAACCAGAAATCAACGGCCCCAGCTTGGGCAGCGGCGCGCCTTCGTTCGCACCGCGCGGCCTGCGCGTAGTCGGTAGCGGGATGCGTCCGTTGGGCATCGGGCCGAGCGTCGTGGCCCCGGGGTTGGTGACGATCGCGCCCGGCGGGGCGGGTCCGGTCGGAGCGCCGTCGTGGCAGGGGATCGCGTTTGCTGGTGGCGCGAGGCTTATCCCAACGATGAGTCCGATCGCGGCCGCCGACGTCGTCGATACCGACACGATTCGAGGAATCGGCGCCATGTCACACCTTTCCAGGGCTGGACGCATCTTCGGGAAGCATTGACGTCCACAGTTGCTTATGTGACGATAGTGATCTGCGTGGCTTCTGTGACCAGTGATTCGTGGATAGATATGCATCCGTGACCGTGTCGCAACGCATCGGTTTCACCAGGACGCGCTAGAATTTGGCGCCCCGTCGCCGAGGTCCGACAGGAAACGCCCAACAAGAACGAAAGCCCCTGCGACGCAGGCTAATTCGTCCGCGCCGGTAACCCGCTCGGCGGTGCCTTTCGACAACGAGGTCGAACAGGTCGGTGGCGACGCCCACCGCGCATCGGGCGTCACGGGCCAGGTCACGAGATTTCCGGGTCGCCCGGCCGGAGGTGATCGTCATAGCGGTGTCGGCCGATGCCGTCCGCAAAATTCATCGCTCGCGCAGCAGGAACAGGCCGTAGGCGGCGATCGACTGTGCGTCGGCGATCACTCCCGAGCGGATCATCCGCTCGACGTCTTCGCGCGGGAACCACGCGCTGCGCATGTCCTGTTCCTCGTGTTCGCGATCCGCTTCTCCCTCGACGATTCCGGTGGCCAGGAACACCCACCCGCGCTGACTGCTCATTCCCGGAGCGGTGTCGAGCTGACCGAGCGCCTCGAACGACATGGCGCTCAATCCGGTTTCCTCGCGCAGCTCACGCTCGGCCAGCTCGGACGGTTCGACGGCCGCCAGATCGGGGGCGGTGCCCTGCGGAAACTCCCAGCGCCGCGCGCCGACCGGATAGCGGAACTGCTCGACCAACCGGAACCGGTGCCCGTCATAGGGCATCACGAGCGCGTACGTCTGCTTGTCCACCACGCTGTAGATGCCCGCGCTGCCGTCCGGGCGGCGGATGTCGTCCTCCCGGAGCACCAGCCACGGGTTTCGATAGATCTCGCGGGATGCGAGGCGTTCGATGAAAGGCACACCGCCAGTATCACGAGGGAGCTGACGACATGGGCAACGGTCACCGGCCATCACGGCGCGGCGGCCGCGATCGGTAGAGGTGGACTCGGCCTGGCGATCAGGCGTCGGCCGACAGGACCCTTACCCGACAGGGTTCGACGAGCTCAGGCCTCGGGCCGGCGTTTCGGCGGCCAGCTTGATGCGCCGCAGTGTCTCCGCGATGCCGCGGTTTACCTGACGTCCCCGCGGGATGAGCGCTTCGGCCAGCCTGTTGGGCACCGAGCACCAGAGGACTCAAAGGACTCGGTGAGCAATGTCCCATACGCCGACGGCTCCAGCGTGTAGCGCCAGCCCCATCCTGGTGACGTCGGTGATGAGGTCGTACACGACGTCCGAGGGTGCGGCGATGTCGATCCTTGCTTGGCCGCGCTGGGCTGTGGGCATGACCTGAGTATTTCATCGTGGTACAAATCAGCGGCGATACCCGATAGTCATAGAAGCGTGGCCGTCAGTGTCCGCAGAAGTGGATGTTCATGCCGGAAGACATAGGACCATGGGCCGGGGCTTGAGCGTGCACCGCCACATCATCGTCAGCGGCGACGACGCACTGGCGACGACGATCGTCGACGAACTCAACAGCTTGGGCACGAGCATTGTCAAGCTCGCCACCTGCGAGCTCGCCGGCGCCGACCTTGCCCACGCGAGCGCCGTCATCTGCGCCGGGGACGACGATGCACGAAACCTCGAAATCGCGCTGCTGGCAAGGAAAGCCAACCCGGACGTGCGGGTGGTGGCGCGGCTAGCCAATGACGTCCTGCGCGAGGCGATGGCCACCGACAACGGCCCCGGCGCGATCCTGGACGTCGCCGACCTCGCCGCGCCTTCGGTCGTCGAGGCCTGCCTGGCGCGCACCGCGCACCCGTTCGACGCCGCCGGCGTCAAGTTCGTCGTGTGGCGCTCCGAGGCACCCCGGGATGCGACCCTGCGCGAGATCTACGGCGACCTGGCGCCGGTGGCGGTGATCCGCGGCAAGAACTCCGCCACCCCCGGGGAGGTGGTGACCTGTCCGGGACGCGATCTGCGGGTGCATGCCGGCGACTGGACCGCGATGATCGGTACCGCGGACGAGTTGGCCGCCCGCGGCATCAAGGTCCCTCGGCCGACCACAACGCGCTCTCGTCTGCCGCGGCTGCGTCAGCTGTCCGATACCGCACGCACCCTGCGCAACGACATCAACCCGATGTTCTATCGTGCGTTAGCCGCAATGGCGATCCTGCTGATCGGGTCAACGGTGTTGTTGCGGTTCTCCTACCGGCGCCCTCCTGGCATGACCTGGCTCGACGCGTTGTACTTCAGCACCGAAACGATCGCGACGGTGGGCTACGGCGACTTCAGCTTCGCCCACCAGCCCACGTGGCTGCGCGTGTTCAGCATCATGTTGATGTTCGCCGGCGTCAGCATCACCGCGATACTGATCGCCTTCATCGCCGACCTGCTGCTGTCGCGGCGCCTCACCCGCTCGGCCGGCGTGCGGCGGGTGCGCCATCTGCGCAACCACGTCGTCGTCGTCGGGCTGGGCACGTTCGGCATCCGCGTGGTCAGCGATCTGACCACCGCCGGATACGACGTCGCGGTGATCGAACGCGACGAGAACAGCCGCTTCCTGTCGTCGGCGGCCGAGCTCGACGTGCCGGTCATCTTCGGGGACGCAACGCTGCCTCAGACGCTGGAATCGGCGTGCGTCGACCACGCCCGCGCGATCGCGGTCCTGACCCAAGACGACATGGTCAACATCGAAGCCGGGATCGTGCTCCGCGAAATCTTGGGAGCCCGGGCATGCCAGCAAGCCAAGCGACGTGGCGTACCGCTGGTGCTGCGCGTATACGATCGCGCGTTGGGAAGCGCGGTGGCGCAGCGATTCGGTTTCGAGAGCGTCCGATCGACGGTCGAACTGGCCGCACCGTGGTTCATCGGCGCCGCGATGGGCTTGCAGGTGCTGGGAACGTTCTCGGTCGGGCAAAGTTCATTCATGATCGGCGCGATGCATGTGGCGGCCGGCAGCGAACTCGACGGGCTGCCGATGCACCAGCTGTCCACCGAAACCCGCGTCATCGCGATCACCCGGCCGGACGGGCCGGTCGAGCTGCACCCGCGCCGCGACGCCCGGCTCATGGCCGGCGACACGGCCTATCTCGTCGGCCCATACCGTGAGCTGCTGGCGACGCTGCGCAAGGGGCAGCCTCCCCAGCAGTCCGGTACCGTCGCAGAGCCGTCGATCTCGGCCTAGAGCGCGATCCTGGCAGCAGGATGCGCAGCGATGCCGAACTGGATGCCGCGGCCGCGTATGTGGACGATCTCGGCATTTGGCACGAGCCGGTCAAAGACATTGGGCCGTCATACATCTTGGAACTCCGCGGTCCCGACAGCTTTGGAACTCACGGCACCGAAGTAGCGGACACGATGTTTGTCGCGTCGCTCCGGAAATGGTTGACTGGGAAGAACTATGGCAATCAGTTTCAACCACACCATCGTTGCGTCGCGCGATAAGCATGAGTCCGCGGAGTTTCTTACCGAACTTTTCGGCCTGCCAAGCCCGACACCGTTCGGCCGCTTCATGGTTGTCACGCTGGAGCACGGCGCCTGCCTCGACTACGCCGATGTCGCCGAGGGCGAGGAGATCCGTCCGCAGCACTACGCATTTCTCGTTTCCGACGACGAGTTCGACACGATCTACGGCAAGATCCAGTCGCGTGGCTTGCAGCACTGGGCGGATCCGGGTGCCCAACGACCCGGCGAGATCAACCACAGCGACGGTGGACGCGGCGTCTACTTTCCCGATCCCTCAGGTCACGCTCTGGAGATCCTCACTCGGCCCTACGGCTCGGGTGGCTAGTCGCCACTGCGCGGCGAGCCGTGCCGCATGCTCTCCTGATTGCGGTAGTCATCGGCGAGTTGCGCGACGTGCGTGGGCAGGACGCCCTTGGCGACATCGGCCAAGGTTGTTTCTTCCAGAACCGATCGCATGCTGGCGCGCAGCGCCCGCCAGACGTCGGTCAGCGCCGTGGTCGGGCCGGAGTAGGGCAGGTCACCGAGTCCGATGTCGCGGACGCTGGCCAACGGTCCGTCGATACAGCGCAGCACGTCGGCGATGCTGATCTCGCTTCCCGGACGCGCCAGTTCATAACCGCCCTCGCGACCGCGGTGGCTTCGTACCAACCGGTCGGTGCGCAGATTGGTCAGGATATCGACGAGGAATTGCGGTGGTATGCCTTGCGCGTGGGCTAGGTCGTCGGTCTTGACCAGCGTGCCGGCGTCGGCCGTGGCGAGCTGTACCATCGCGCGGACCGCGTACTCCGCCTTGGCCGACATCCGCATTCTGTGCATTGTGCCATTGCCGGCTGGCTACCCGGCGCCGTCACGCAATCGCACACAGCAACGCGTCGGCGTGCTCCGGCCGGCACACCACCAGATCGGGCAGTAGCGGGTCGGGACGGTTGTACCGCAGCGCGGAGCCGTCCAACCGCGAGGTATGCAAGCCGGCCGCCCGCGCCGCGGCGACCGGCGCCGCGGAATCCCATTCGTACTGACCGCCGGCGTGTACGTACACGTCGGCCAATCCCTGGATCACCGCCCCAACCTTGGCCCCCGCCGATCCCATCTCGACCAGGGTCCCCCCGAGGCGCTCGCACACCCCCAGCGCGACCGCCGGCGGGCGGGTGCGTGACACCACGATCCGGGGCGGGCCCTGATACGCCGGTGGCGGCGTGACGTCGGGGGTGGCCAGCGTAACGCCCTGCGCCGGCAGCGCGACCGCACCCGCGACGAGTTCACCGGACTCCCACAGCGCCACATGCACGGCCCAATCGTGACGACCGAGCTCGGAGAATTCGCGGGTGCCATCCAGCGGGTCGACGATCCAGACGCGATCGGTGCGCAATCGCACCGGGTCGTCGGCGCCTTCCTCGGACAGCACCGCGTCGGCCGGCCTCGACTGCGCCAGCGCCGCCATCAGGAAGTCGTGCGATCGCTTGTCCCCCACGGCTTTGCGCTCGGCCTCGGTGGCATTGGCCAGCTCGTCGCGCACGGCGAGCAGCAGCTCTCCAGCCTGGGTGGCCACCCGCGCGGCCAGCTGGTGATCGTTCATGCCCGCGACTCGAGCATGTCGATGATCAATTGCGCTTGCTCGTCGAGATTTCGGTGCGGGGTAAGCCGCAGGTCTGGATTCTTCGGTCGCTGGTACGGGCTGTCGATGCCGGTAAAATGCGTGATCTCACCCGCTCGCGCTTTGGCGTACAACCCCTTGGGATCACGGCGCTCGCACTCTTCGAGGGACGTGTCGCAGAACACCTCGAAGAACTCAAATCCGGCGTCGGCGTGGACTTTACGTGCCAGCTCGCGGTGCTCGGCCAGCGGGCTGATCGCCGGCACCAGCACGATTTGGCCGGAGTCGGCGAGCAGCGTTGCCACATGCGCCAGCCGGCGCAGGTTCTCCGCACGGTCGGCCATGGAAAATCCCAGGTCGGCGTTCAGGCCATGTCGGAGGTTGTCGCCGTCGAGAACGTAAGCGGGAATGCCCTTTTCGAGTAGCTTCCGCTCAGCCAGCATGGCCACCGAGGACTTGCCGGCACCCGACAGGCCGGTGAGCCATACCGTCCTGCCGCGAATAGTCCGATCTTCGGCGGTGACCAGTGATCTGTGCCGCACGGTGTTCGGGCTTGCGGTGCGGGCCGAGACGTCGCGCAAGACCATTCCCGCCGCCACGGTGCCGTTGGTGTCGGGGTCGATGAGGATGAACGAGCCGGTGCTGGCGTTGCGGGTGTACTCGTCGAGCAACAGCGGCACGTGGGTGCGCAGCGAGACGCGGCCAAGTTCGTTGAGCTTCAACGCCGTCGCGGTCTTGTCGCGGTGCAGGGTATTGACGTTGAGCCGGTAGTCGAGCGCGGTTACCCTCGCGCGCGTGGTCCGGGTGGTGTGCTTGATGACGTAGTCGCGACCCGGCTCTAGCGCCGCGGTATCGGCCATCCAGCACACGGTCGCGTCGAATTCGCGTGTGACCCTGGGCTGGTTGTGGGTGCGGGCGATCATGTCGCCCCGCGAGATGTCGATATCGTCGGCCAGGCGCACCGCGACCGCCATCGGCGGAAAGGCTTCTGCCACAGGCCCGGTCGGGCCGTCGATGGCGGTGATCGTGGTGGTCTTGCCGACCGGCAGCACGACCACCTCGTCGCCCGGGCGCATCACCCCGCTGGCCACCGTGCCCGCGTAGCTGCGATGGTCCTGATGCTCGAGGGTGTGTGGCCGGATGACGTACTGAATCGGGAAACGAACGTCGACCAGGTTGCGGTCACCGGCGAGGTAGACCTCTTCGAGATGGGACAGCAGCGACGGCCCCTCATACCACGGTGTTCGATCCGATTTGGCGACGACATTGTCACCGTGCAGCGCGGAGACCGGAATGGACGTTACGTCTTGCACGTCGAGGCGGGCGGCGAAGGCATGAAATTCGTCCCGGATCGATTCGAATTCCTTTTGGTCCCATCCGATCAGGTCCATCTTGTTGACCGCGAGCACAAGGTGACGAATGCCCAGCAAGGACGCCAGGAAGGCGTGCCGACGAGATTGTTCGAGCAGGCCGTGGCGGGCATCGACGAGCACGATCACCAGCTGCGCGGTGGACGCCCCGGTCACCATGTTGCGGGTGTACTGGATGTGGCCCGGGGTGTCGGCGATGATGAATTTCCGCTTGGGAGTGGCGAAGTAGCGGTAGGCGACGTCGATGGTGATGCCCTGCTCGCGCTCGGCGCGCAGGCCGTCGGTGACGAGCGCCAGATCGGTGTACTCGTGGCCGCGGTCCCTCGACGTTTGCTCGACCGACGCCCACTGGTCTTCCATCACGGCCTTGGAGTCGTAGAGCAGGCGCCCGATCAGTGTGGACTTGCCGTCGTCGACGGAGCCGGCGGTCGCGAGCCTCAGCAGCGTAGTCATCAGAAGTAGCCCTGGCGCTTGCGGTCTTCCATCCCAGCCTCCGAGATCCGGTCGTCGGCGCGGGTCGCGCCGCGCTCGGTCAGCCGGGACACCGCGGTCTCGGCGATGACCTCGGCGATGGTGGCAGCCGACGACTCAACGCACCCGGTGCAGGTGACGTCCCCAACGGTGCGGAATCGCACCGTGGCCTCGAACACCGGCTCGTCGGCGCGCGGCTGCATGTGCCGATGCACCGCAAGCAGCATCCCATCGCGCTGAAATACCTTGCGCCGGTGGGCGAAATAGATCGTCGGCAGCGTGACGTTCTCCGCACCGATGTACGACCAGATGTCGAACTCGGTCCAGTTGGACAGCGGGAAGACCCGAATGTGCTCGCCCGTGTGATGCCGCCCGTTGTAGAGGTTCCACAGCTCCGGCCGCTGCGCCTTCGGGTCCCACTGACCGAACTCGTCGCGGAAGCTGAACACCCGCTCCTTGGCCCGAGCCTTCTCCTCGTCGCGCCGCGCTCCCCCGAACGCGGCGTCGAACTTGTTCTCCCGGATGGCACGCAGCAGCGTCACGGTCTGTATCGGGTTGCGCGAAGGGATAGTCTCGACGACCCGGCCGGCGTCGATGTCCTCCTGCACCGATGCCACCAGCAAGCGCACCCCGGCCGCGGCCACCAGCTCGTCGCGGGTGGCGATGACCTCGTCGAAGTTGTGCCCGGTGTCGACGTGCATCACCGGGAACGGCAGTCGCCCGGGGCGAAACGCCTTCAGCGCCAAGTGCAGCATGACGATGGAATCCTTGCCGCCCGAGAACAACAACACCGGCCGCTCGAACTCGGCGGCCACCTCCCGGATGATGTGGATCGCCTCGGCCTCCAGCGAGCGCAGATGGCTCAATTCGTACTGGCCCGCCGCCGGGCCTGCGTTCACACCGCTGGTCATGCTCCCCGAAAATTCCCGATTAAGTTGGTAGAATTGACCAGATTTAGGTCATTACCTGTCATGTAACCAGCGGTCGTCGACCCTGTCAATGAACTCGCGGACGGCTCTTCTCCCCGCTTCCCGCGCCCCTAGCCACCTACAAGGTCGGCCGAGCTACAGCGTGACCTCGTTGAGCTTGCCGGTGGCGACATCGAAGACGAACCCGCGCAGCGACACGTGCTTGGTGACGAACGGGCTGTTCTCGATGCGGCGCAAAGACTGCTTGACGTCCTCGACAGGATCCGGGAATGACTCGGCCGCCCACGGCGGTTTGATCCCGATCTCGTCCTGGATGGCGCGCTTGAAGTCGTCGTCGGTGAAAGTGAGCATCCCGCAGTCGGTGTGGTGAATCAGGATGATCTCCCGGGTGCCCAGCAGCCGCTGGCTGATGGCCAGCGAGCGGATGGCGTCGTCGGTGACGACCCCGCCGGCGTTGCGGATGACGTGCGACTCGCCCTCTTTGATGCCGAGCGCGCGGTAGACGTCGAGCCTGGCATCCATGCAAGCCAAGACCGCGACGTGCTTACTCGGCGGCAGCGGCAGTGGGCCCTTGAAGGTGCTCGCATACTCGGCGTTGTTGGCCAGATAGTCGTCGGTCACCGTCACGCAAGTCTCCTTAGCCTCGATCCACTGATGCAGTTCGGCCGGGCGGGTCTCGTAATGCGGAAAGTGCCCCTCTGAGCTGGGATGATCGGTGTCCTCAAGCGAAAATTCGACCAGCTACGAGAAAGGCGCTTCCGGTGCCAGTGTCGCACAACCCCATCCCCGATTCCACGGTGTTCGACGATGACAGCCTCGTGTCGCGCGCCGGGCGGGTGCCGGTGATGGCGCTGGCCCAGGTCGCGGCCACCGCCGGCGGGTCTCAGGTTGCGGGCGGGGCAGGCTGGTCGGGCGGGGCGGGCTGCTCGGGCGGAATTGCCCCGTCGCAGCCACCAGGCGGTGGCGGGCCCGGGAGAGGTTCGTCGCCACTGACGCAGTCGTAGTAGAACTGAGGGCCGACTATCCAGGTCTTCATCCACTGGTGCCAAAACGACCCGTCGGGGTACTTCTCGCCGTCGCACACGGCCAAATTGCCGAAACCCCATCGACCACCGGGGCAGTAGCCCTTTGTCATGTCCGGCTGGTGCGGGTCAGGCGGATCAGCGCTGGCAACCGCGGTAGAAAACGCAAACGCCGCGGCGCAACCCAATATCGCAGCGCCATGGCGAGCAAGCTTCAACGTCATTTCGACTCCATTCAGAGGTTGAATCAACGCGGCGGATTCCACGTAATGGTCAGCACTTGTGGATGAGCCGCGCGATGAGGCATAGGTGTTCCGACCTTCTCGAGGACAATCTGAGCCCGGTTCGTTGTGATCAACAGTCGGCATTTCAGGAAACACGACCGCGCTTTCGCCAGTCTATGATGCGGAAAGCTGGCGATGTCAACTCGAAGTGGCCCTGGGGTGAACCTGGGGTCTGAACCCCAGATCGCGGTACGAAACTGTGCTTAGGCAGGCCGATCCCGCGGTGGATACTGACAATCGGCAGCCCGCATTTCGGCCACGAACATCCACGCGATTGCAATGATCGTCGGACACAGCGTCATCGCTTCGGTGTGACAAGGCCAGACCGGTAGGCGATGTCAACCGGGCGAACTGCCAAGCGGCATCGAGCAACTCGGCGGCGAGCAACCGTACCCCCGCGCTCCGCCCGGCTGCCAATGCCGCCGGATAGTCGGAGACGAGATCACGGGGCATACGTACGTGATTGGCAATGGCGGGGATGGCGTCGATGGCGGTGTCGGCGCCCCGGGGCGGGCAGCCATTTGGTTGGCCAGGTAGACACGGCAGCAGCAGATAACGGGGCACCGAAACCAGGCTCGATCACACCCACGCCCACGACCATCAGCAACCCAGCCGGCGGCTCGCTACCCTGTGCCCATGCGACTCGTTGGTCTGGCATGACACGGTTTCTGGCGCGCCGGTTGCTCAACTACCTCGTGCTGCTGGCGCTTGCGTCGTTCTTGACCTACTGCCTGACCTCGCTCGCGTTCTCGCCGCTGGAAAGCCTGATGCAACGCAGCCCGCGCCCGCCGCAAGCCATCATCGAAGCCAAAGCCCACGACCTTGGCCTGGACCGGCCCATACCGATCCGCTACGCAAACTGGGTCTCGCACGCCGTACGCGGCGATTTCGGGACCACCATCACCGGCCAGCCCGTCTCGGCCGAACTCGGGCGTCGCATCGGAGTCAGCCTGCGGCTGCTGGTTGTCGGCTCCGTGGTGGGTACGGTGCTCGGGGTGGTGGCCGGGGCGTGGGGAGCCATCCGCCAATACCGCCTCAGCGACCGAGTCGTCACCATGCTGGCGCTGCTGGTGCTCAGCACCCCGACATTCGTCATTGCGAACTTGTTGATTTTGAGCGCGCTGCGGGTCAACTGGGCCGTGGGTGCCCAGCTCTTCGACTACACCGGGGAGACGTCACCGGGCGTGGTCGGCGGGGCGTGGGACGACCTGGGCGACCGGTTGCAGCATTTGATCCTGCCCTCGCTCACGCTGGCGCTCGTTGCCGCCGCGGGATACAGCCGGTATCAGCGCAACGCGATGCTCGACGTCCTCGGCCAGGACTTCATTCGCACCGCCCGCGCCAAGGGGCTGACCCGCCGGCGCGCACTGTTCAAGCATGGGCTGCGGACCGCGCTGATACCGATGGCCACCCTGTTCGCCTACGGGGTGGCCGGATTGGTCACCGGAGCGGTATTCGTCGAGAGGATCTTCGGCTGGCACGGCATGGGCGAGTGGACGGTCCGCGGAATCGCGACTCAGGACACCAACATCGTCGCGGCGATCACGGTGTTCTCCGGCGCGGTGGTGCTGCTCGCCGGCCTGCTCTCCGACGTCATCTATGCGGCGCTCGACCCGAGGGTACGGGTGTCATGATCGCCACCACCGGCCAAGCCGATGTCCAGCAAACCGATTCAGAGGCAACGGTTTTCAGTTCGCGCCGCACTCTGGTGCTGCGCCGGTTCCTGCGCAACCGGGCCGCGGTGGCGTCGCTGACGCTGCTCGTCGTCTTGTTCGCCGGCTGCTATACGTTGCCCTCGCTGCTGCCGTACTCATACGAGGACCTCGATTTCGATGCGTTGCTGCAGCCACCGAACGCCAATCACTGGCTGGGCACCAACGCGCTGGGTCAGGACCTGCTGGCGCAGACGTTGCGCGGCATGCAGAAGTCGATGCTGATCGGTGTCTGCGTTGCGGTGATCTCCACCGGAATCGCCGCCACCGTCGGGGCGATTTCGGGCTACTTCGGGGGCTGGCGGGACCGGGCGCTGATGTGGGTAGTCGATCTGCTGCTCGTGGTGCCCAGCTTCATCCTCATCGCCATCGTCACCCCGCGAACCAAAAACTCGACCAACATCATGTTGCTCGTCCTACTGCTGGCCGGCTTCGGCTGGATGGTCAGCTCGCGCATGGTGCGCGGCATGACCATGAGCTTGCGCGAACGCGAATTCATCAGGGCCGCAAGGTATATGGGCGTCTCCAGCCGCCGGATCATCGTCGGTCACGTGGTGCCCAACGTGGCATCCATCTTGATCATCGACGCCGCGCTCAATGTCGCCTCGGCCATCCTGGCCGAGACCGGTTTGAGCTTCCTCGGTTTCGGCATTCAACCGCCGGATGTATCGCTGGGCACCCTGATCGCCGACGGCACCCAGTCCGCGACGACATTCCCGTGGGTGTTCTTGTTTCCGGCCGGCGTCCTGGTGCTGATTCTGGTCTGCGCCAACCTGGCCGGTGACGGCCTGCGCGACGCGCTCGACCCCGGCAGCAGAACCCTGCGGCTACGGCGGCCGGCCCGATGAGCCCGCTGCTCGAGGTGACCGACCTGGCCGTCACCTTCCCCACCGACGGCGACCCGGTGACCGCGGTGCGTGGTATCAGTTACCGCGTCGACCCCGGCGAAGTGGTGGCGATGGTCGGCGAATCGGGATCGGGAAAGTCCGCGGCGGCGATGGCCGTGGTGGGCCTGCTGCCCGAGTATGCCGAGGTGCACGGCTCGGTGCGGCTACAGGGCACCGAAGTCTTGGGGCTTGCCGACGACGCGATGTCACGATTCCGCGGTAAGGCGATCGGCACGGTGTTCCAGGATCCGATGTCCGCGCTCACGCCCGTCTACACCGTCGGTGACCAGATCGCCGAGGCGATCGAGGTGCACCAGCCCCGCGTCGGCAAGAAGACCGCGCGGAGACGCGCGGTGGAACTGCTTGAGCTGGTTGGCATCTCACAGCCCGGGCGGCGCGCCCGCGCGTTTCCGCATGAACTGTCCGGCGGTGAACGGCAGCGGGTGGTGATCGCGATCGCGATCGCCAACGACCCCGACCTGCTGATCTGCGACGAACCCACCACCGCGCTGGATGTCACCGTGCAGGCGCAAATCCTCGAGGTGATCAAGACCGCACGCGACGTTACGGGAGCCGGGGTACTGATCATCACCCACGACCTGGGCGTGGTGGCCGAGTTCGCAGATCGGGCCCTGGTGATGTACGCCGGCCGGGTGGTGGAGTCTTCCTCCGTGAGCGACCTTTACCGCGATCGCCGGATGCCTTACACGGTCGGCCTGTTGGGCTCGGTGCCCCGGCTCGACGCCGCGCAGGGCACGCGGTTGGTGCCCATACCCGGGGCGCCTCCCTCACTGGCCGGCCTTCAGCCGGGATGCCCGTTCGCGCCGCGCTGCCCCTTGGTCGTCGACGAATGCCTGGCCGCGGAACCCGAATTGGTCGAGGTGGGAGCGGACCACCGGGCGGCCTGCATCCGTACCGATCAGGTCAACGGGCGCAGCGCCGCGGACATCTACGGCGTCAAGACCGACACCGGCGCTGCAGACGTTGGGGACTCGTCCGTCGTCGTGCGGGTAAAGGATCTGGTCAAAACCTACCGACTGACCAAGGGCGTGGTATTGCGTCGCGCCGTCGGCGAGGTCCGCGCCGTCGATGGCGTCAGCTTCGAATTGCGGCAGGGCCGCACCTTGGGCATCGTCGGTGAATCCGGTTCGGGCAAGTCGACCACCTTGCATCAAATCCTGGAACTGGTTGCGCCGCAATCGGGCTCGATCGAAGTGCTGGGCACCGACGTCGCCACGCTGACGTCGGCGGACCGGCGAGCACTCCGGCGCGACATTCAGGTCGTCTTCCAGGACCCGGTCGCGTCGCTGGACCCGCGACTGCCCGTATTCGACCTGATCGCCGAACCGTTGCAGGCCAACGGTTTCAGCAACAGCGACACGAACGCGCGGGTTGCCGAGCTGCTCGACATCGTGGGATTGCGCCGTGCCGACGCGAGTCGCTATCCCGCCGAGTTCTCCGGCGGGCAGAAGCAGCGCATCGGCATCGCCCGGGCGCTGGCGCTGCGGCCCAAGATCTTGGCCCTCGACGAACCGGTCTCCGCGCTTGATGTCTCCATCCAGGCCGGGATCATCAACCTGCTGCTCGATCTGCAGGAGCGCTTCGGACTGTCGTATCTGTTTGTGTCCCATGATCTTTCGGTGGTCAAGCACCTCGCCCACCAGGTGGCCGTGATGTTCGCCGGGTCGATTGTCGAGCAGGGCGACAGCCAGCAGATCTTCAGCAATCCGCAGCACGATTACACACGGCGGCTGCTCGGTGCCGTCCCGCAACCGGATCCGGGCGGCCGTGACTAGCCGGATGACGATGCCCCGAGCCTGCGCTCGGGGCATCGAGGCTGCGCTCAGGGCGTCACTGTGCGGAAAATCCACGCCCTGGACGCAGACTCGAACTGGGCGCGCAGTGATGGCGTTGCTGGCGGCCGGATTGGTGCTTGCCGGATGCTCGCCGGCCGCTCCCATCGCGCCCTCAACGGGCGTCGACGCTGCGGTCGGCACCACCAGCGACATCAACCCGCAGGATCCCGCTACCTTGCAGGACGGCGGCAACCTGCGACTGTCGATCACCGATTTTCCGGCCAACTTCAACACCTTGCACATCGATGGCAACGTGGCCGACGTCGCGGCGATGATGAAGGCAACCCTGCCGCGGGCATTCATCATCGGGCCGGACGGCTCGACGACGGTCGACACCGACTACTTCACCAGCATCGAGCTCACCAGCACTTCCCCCCAGGTGGTCGCCTACACCATCAATCCCAAGGCGGTGTGGTCCGACGGCACACCGATCACCTGGCGAGACATCGCGAGCCAGGTCCATGCCACCAGCGGCGCCGACAAGTCGTTCGCGATCGCCGCTACCGGCGGCAGCGAGCGCGTGGCGTCGGTGACCCGCGGCGTCGACGACCGCCAGGCCATCGTGACGTTCGCCAAGCCGTACGCCGAGTGGCGCGGCATGTTCGCCGGCAACGGGATGCTGCTGCCCGCCAGCATGACCGCCACCCCCGAGGCGTTCAACAAGGGCCAGCTCGAGGGGCCCGGCCCGTCGGCCGGTCCGTTCATCGTGTCGTCGCTGGACCGAACCACACAACGAATCGTGTTGACGCGCAACCCGAAATGGTGGGGGACGCGGCCGCGCCTGGACAGCATCACCTACCTGGTGCTCGACGACGCCGCGCGGCTACCGGCGTTGCAGAACCACACGATTGACGCGACCGGGATCGGCACACTCGACCAGCTGACCATCGCGCAGCGCACCAAGGGCATCTCGATCCGGCGCGCCCCCGGCCCCAGCTGGTATCACTTCACGTTCAACGGAGCCGCCGGCTCGATCCTCGCCGACAAGGCGCTGCGCCTTGCGGTTTCGAAGGGCATCGACCGCCGAACCATCGCCAAGGTCGTCCAGTACGGCCTGGCCAGCAACCCGACGCCGCTGAACAATCACATCTTCGTCGCGGGACAGGAGGGCTATCAGGACAACAGTGGCGTGGTCGCCTACGACCCGGAGCAGGCGAAACGGGAGCTCGACGCCCTGGGCTGGAAGCAGCGCGGCCAGTTCCGGGTGAAGGACGGTCGCCCGCTTGTTATCCGAGATCTGTTCTACGACGCCCAGAGCACCCGGCAGTTCGCCCAGATCGCACAGCACACGCTCGCGCAGATCGGTGTCAAACTCGAGCTCGAGGCCAAGTCCGGCAGCGGCTTCTTCAGCAACTACATCAACGTCGGGGCGTTTGACATCGCGCAGTTCGGCTGGGTCGGCGACGCCTTTCCATTGTCGTCGCTCACCCAGATTTACCGGTCCGACGGAGAGGGCAACTTCGGCAAGATCGGCAGCCCCCAGATCGACGCCGCGATCGAACAAACGTTGGAGGAACTCGATCCGGGCAGGGCCCGGGCGCTGGCCAACCAGGTCGACAAGCTCATCTGGGAAGAGGGATTCAGCCTGCCGCTGACCCAATCTCCTGGCGACGTCGCGGTCGTCAGCACGCTGGCCAACTTCGGTGCGACCGGTCTCGCTGACCTGGACTACACCGCCATCGGGTTCATGCGTAGCTGAAGCGGCGCCGCGGCAACGGCATCGGGGGCAGCGCATGCTCGACCGTGGCCGAGGCCATTCCCGGGCCGCCCGGGATGATCACCACCGGGTTGCGGGCACCTGCGGCCCGTGCGCACGTAATTTCTTGGTCGCCCTCCGGCGACACCGGCCGGCGCACCGGTCGCACGCCGGGCAGTTTCGCGAGCTTGTCGTGCGCCCGGCGCCGCTTCGCGTTCATCGTCATCGGTGTCGGCCCGCCATCGTCTCATTCTGCCGACATCGCCCGACACAGGCACCCAGGCAGCCCGGCGCGACTCAGCCGCGAATCAAGTCGGCGGCCTTCTCCCCGATCAGGACCGACGGCGCATGGGTGTGCCCACGAACCGTGCTAGGCATCACGGAGGCGTCGGCGACCCGGAGGCCGTCAATCCCACGGACTCGCAGCGCGGGGTCGACCACGCTCGCCTCGTCGCTGCCCATCCGGCATGTGCCCAGCGGGTGATACAGGGTGTGCGAGCAGGTCGCGAGTGCCAGTTCCAGCGTGGCCTCGTTCAACTCGGTGCAGTCACGCGGTCGCGCGATGGGCCCGAGCAAACCCTTGAGCGGGGCGGCTTCGGCCATTCGCGCGCATATCCGCAGGCCGGTCATCATCGCCGCGCGGTCCGCGCCGCCGGGGTCGGACAGGTAACGAGGCTCGATGACCGGCTTGGCAAACGGGTCGGCGGACCGCAGCGTGACCTGGCCGCGGCTTTCCGGTGCGACCAGGATCGGCCCGAACACCACGCCGTGCCCCGGCGGCTTTACCAGCAGACCCTCGTCGTAGAACGGCGCCGGGGCGAAGATCAGCTCGACGTCGGGCAGCTCCAATTCGGGCCGGCTGCGGACGAATCCATACGCCTCGCCGACGTTGGAGGTGAGCATGCCGCGGCGCCGCAGCAGGTAGTCGATCAACTGTTTCGGCTTTTCGGCGGCGAACAAGCTGTCGCCGTCGACCTCGAAGCCCAGCACCGTGACGAGGTGGTCGAGCAGGTTCTGCCCCACCTCGGGCGCGTGGTACACGGTGTCGATGCCGTGCTCGGCGAGCTGCTCGCGGTCGCCGATGCCCGAGAGCATCAGCAGCTGGGGGCTGTTGATGGCGCCCCCGCAGAGCACCACCTCGCGGCGGGCGTAGGCGACCGCTGATTGTCCGTCGCGGCGGAATTCCACGCCGACCGCCCGGGTTCCGTCGATGACGATTCGGGTCGCGGTGGCCTCGGTGAGCACGTTGAGGTTCTTGCGTCGCATCGCCGGCTTCAAGTAGGCGTCGGCGGTACTGCACCGAGCACCCCGTCGCTGCGTCACGACGGTCTCGCAGAAGCCTTCCGGTGCAGGGGAATTCGGTTGCGTAGCGGGGAATCCGCACTCACGCGCCGCCGCCAGCCACGCTGCCGTCGAGCGGCGCGGGCTGCGCTGCCGGGAAATGTGCAGCGGGCCGGTCACTCCGCTGTCGTCGCCGCTGACGAAGTGCCACGCCGCGGTGACGTTCTCGATGCGCCGGAAATATCCGAGCGCCTCGGCGTAAGACCATTGCGGGCCGGCCCGCCGCGCCCACTCGTCGTAGTCGGCCCGGAACCCGCGCACCCACATCATCGCGTTCATCGAGGACGAGCCGCCGAGCACTTTGCCTCGGGGCCAATAGATCTCGCGACCGCCGAGCCCCGGCTGCGGCTCGGTCAGGTAATCCCAATCGACCTCGCTGCGGAACAGCTTGGGGAAGGCCGCCGGGATTCCGATGAATCGGTTCTTGTCGCGCGGCCCCGCCTCCAGCGCAACCACGGCCGTGGCGGGCTCGGCGCTGAGCCGATTGGCCACGACCGCCCCGGCCGAGCCGGTACCGACCACAACGTAGTCACACTGAATGTCCATATCTTGGGGTGAGTGTATGACGCGTGGTTGCTAAGCCGTGAGATCGATGCGGTGCGCGCCCTTGACGCCGTCGTAGCGGTCGGGACTGCACGTCAGCACGATCACCTGGCCGTGGTTGCCGACGGTGTCGAAGACCTCTGCCATCTTGGCCAGCCGGTCCGGATCGGTGAACCCCAGCGCGTCGTCGACCACCACCGGAACGGTGTCCTCCTTGGCGACCAGGGCCGCACCGGCCAACCGCGCCAGGATGCCGAGTTGCTCTTTGGTGCCACCCGACAAGGATTCGTAAGGCACGGTGACGTCGTCGACCGTGCGGCTGCGGATTCGCAATTCGCTGTCGATGTCGACTTCGAAGGTAGGCCCGAAAACCGGCTGGCCGAGCCGCTGCAGCTCGGTGCGGTAGGGCTCGACGTAGCGCAGACGGGTGGTGTCCCGGTGTCGCGTCATCACCGACCGCAGCAGCTGCGCGGCCCGGGCCCGGCGGCCGACGCGGGCGTGCTGGCTGGCGGCGTGCTCCCGCTCGGCCTCGGCGGCGTCGAGCTTGCCTTTGCGGCCCTCGCTGCCGAACACCGAGAGCTCGATGCCGACCTCCCGCAGCGCGCGGGCCGCATCGTCGTGGCGCTCGCGCAGGGATTCGGCCGCTTCGGCGGCGTCGTCCAGCTCGGCGGCTACCGCGCCGGGCGCCGTGGCGGCGAGTTCTGCGGCCAGCTCGGCTACCCGCCGCTGCGCGGCCCGCATCGCCCGCGCGTCGGCCGTGGCCTTGGCGGCAAGTTCCTCATCGCTGACCGACATCCGCTCCCCGGTCAGGCGGTCGGTGGCCGCATCGAGCTCGGCTCGTTGGGTCGTCACGTTGTCGTGCAGAACCGTTGCCCGCGTGGCCATCTCGGCGAGCCGTCGGTTGGCGGCGGCCGCGATCTGACGGCGGGTCTCGAATTCCGACTCCGCGGCCGCTCGAGCCGCCTCGGCCGCGTTGAGTTCGGCGCGGGCGGTTTCGCTATCCAAACCCGCGTTCGTCGTGAACTGGTCAGGTTCGTCCACTTGGCCGGCGCGCAAATGAGCCAGCCGCGAGCGCAGTTGCTCGACCTGTTCGTCGCCGCACAGGCCGGCCAGGGTGGCGCTCAACTGGTCACGGCTGCTTTGCAGTTCGCGGCGCCGTTGGTCGCCGCGGCGAGCCGCGGCAACGTCAACGACCTCTCCGGCCGCCAGCGCGTCGGCCAGCTGTTGTTGTGCCGCGGCATATTCGGACTGAATGTCGAGGGCTGTTGCCCCCGGGGTAACCCGCGCGTTCAGGACACCGGCAACCTCGACCTCGGTGGGGCCGGTGGCGGTGATCGACCAGCTTTGACCGGCCGACAACGAGACGCGCCGGTCACCGACGGCGAGCTGGATGTCGGCGGCGGCGGTGAATTCCACCGCCGTCGAGAGCAACGCGAGCTGACCCGCGGTGCGCTCGACCGCGGCCGCGGCATGTTCGATCCGATGCAGTAGCCCCTCGGTCAGGGTGACGGTGGACAGCTCTGCGCAGACCGCGTCGCGGTCACGCTGGATGGCATCGATCTTGGCCAACCGGGAGGCTAACCGGTCGGCCTCGTCGCGGTCGGCGAGCAGGTCGACGGCGCGCCGGGCGCGTTCGGCGCGGCGCTGAACGGCGGCCAGGACGCAGGTGGCCTGCAGCGCCGCGGCATCGGCGGCCTGCGCATCCGCATCCGCCGTCGACCGTGCCGCGGCGGCCGCCTGCGCCTCGACTTCGGAGGCGGCGAGCGTTGCCGCACGAGTGTCGATTTCGGCGAGCAGGCGCAGGCGCTCGGTGTGCGCGGCGGTCGACGCGGCGCTCGTCGCCGCCGCGGCCGCGGCGACCAGCTTGGCTTCGCGCGCCTGGTCGGTGAGTTCGGCGATCCTGGCGGCGGCGGCCCGCGCGGCGGCGAGTCGGGGGCCGGCCGCAACCAGTTGCTGCGACAACTCGGCCACCTGTTCGCTCAGGGCGGCGTGGCGACGCACCCGCTCGTCGACCTCGGCGACCGCCGCCGCGCACGCGGCCACCGCGGCGTCGGCGTCGGCGAGCCGGGAGATCGCGGCGGCCCACTCACCGGTGGGACGTCCGGTCGGGGTGAAGTAGCGCGCATATTCGGCGTCGATCCGCTCCACCAGAACCGGCTCGGTTCCCGACAGTGTCGCTTGGTCTCCGGCGGCGACATCGAGCGCACGAGACAGCGCATCGCAGCCGGACAGGTCCACCGCGGAGGTCGACGCGGCCTGCAATACCCGCTGGGCATGCCATAGATCGGTGTCGACAGTCTCGGCCAGCATCGCGGTGACCCGCTCGTGGGCTTCGTCGCCCGTCAGCTGTTCGCGGCGCGGGGCCAGCAGCGTCAACTCCGTCTCGCATCTCTTGTGAAAGCGCTTGCGATAGACGAAACGATAAGGGCCGCTGCTGATCTCGGCGGTGACCTCGGAGCCGACGTCGGCGTTGGTCGGCTTGACCTGCTTGACTTCCTTCTTCGTCGAGCGGTCCTTGGATTCCAGCAGCAGGTCCAA
This sequence comes from Mycobacterium lacus, assembly GCF_010731535.1. Taxonomy (NCBI): domain Bacteria; kingdom Bacillati; phylum Actinomycetota; class Actinomycetes; order Mycobacteriales; family Mycobacteriaceae; genus Mycobacterium; species Mycobacterium lacus. The sequence goes on along the minus strand of NZ_AP022581.1, from coordinate 963,959 downwards.
GGCCTCAATCATCGACGACTTGCCGATCTCATTGGCACCGCACACCACCACCACGCCGTGATCGGGGAACTCGATCTCTCGGTGCGCGATGCCGCGGTAGTTCGTCAGAACCAGCCGATGCAGCTTCATGCCGCGCCCCGACCGACGAGCCGCAGCAATAGCGCCAGCGCCGCGTGGGCGTCGACGGCGGACTCGTTGTCGCCGGCTCGTGCCGTTGCGACCAGTTCGTCGACGGCCGCGGCGGCGAATCCCCCGATGCCAAGGTCGCTGAACTCGCCGTCGGCGGGCATCACCGCCAGGTCGGTGTGACGTTCCCACAGGCCCAGCCAGGCGAACAACCGCGCGTACTTGTCCAGGCAGGCATCCAGGGCAGCGCGGTCGGTGACGCTCAACGAACCGGTCAACGCGAGACGCACCACGGCGCGATCCTTCTCGGTCATCAGGTCGAGATTCAGGCCCAAGTCGGTGATGTCGCGGCTGGTGTCCACCTGGTGATGCAATGTGATGAACCGCCAATGGCCGACGCGGCGGGACTCCACGGTGACCGGGCGTCGCGGGTCAGTCTCGTCGATGTCGACCACCAGGACGTGGCCCGGGTCTGGTTCGACGTCGTCGAAGTTGGTGACTTCGGGTGTGCCCGAGTACCACACGCGGCCGCTGCCGCCGACCGCGGTCAACGAATGCTTGTCCCCCAGGGCCACGTAGTGGATCGTTCCGCGAGACACGGCGTCCTCGAGTTCGGCCAGCCGGATCAGCGAAGGCTTGTCACGGTCGGGGTCCAGCACGTCGACGCCGCCGTGGGCGACGAGCACGCGCGTGATGTCGTCCTTGGGCAGCCCGTCTAGCACTTCGGCGACCAGGTCGGTGGTGGGTGCCTTGGACCGCCACGGCGCGGCGACGATCTGCAGCCCCGGCCGGATCTCGTGGACGCCGGCGTGATCGAGCACCACGACATTGTCCGGGCATTCGGCGGTGAACAGCGTACCGGTGTACACCGACGACGCATCCAACGGGTCGTGATTGCCGGGCAGCAGGTAGACCGGAATACCGATGGCGCGCATGGCCTCCAAAGACTGCCCGATGACGTGCGGGGCAAGCTGGTTGTGTTCGAAGACGTCACCGGCGACCACGACGAACTCGGCGCCCACCTCGGCGGCCAGCGCACCCAGCCCGGCCACCGCGTCCCGACGAGCGGCCGAATACCGTGGCTGCGCGTCGCCCGCCAGGAAGTGACGGGTCATGCCCAGCTGCCAATCGGCGGTGTGCAGGAATCGCATCCCATCTCTCCTCAGTGGGTGGGCTGTCATGGCAACGCGAGTTTAGGTCTGGGCACCGACAAGACGGGGGACCTCGCTCGGCAGGTCCGGGAGCGCGAGTTTATTGGGCAGCTGGCCCAGTGTCTCGGGACGGCTCCCTTGTCACTGAAACCACTTGTGTCACTTCGGTATCTGTGCGGCGATTCTTGTCGGTGGCCTCGGATAGTTTGGGGCTATGGGTTCGGGCGGTGTCGCGACCGGGCTGAGGTTCGACGCGTTCACCACCAGGAAGTGGCTGGCGCTGCTGGAACGCTGCGAGCGAGTGCGCCCCGACTCCCCGTGCCCGAGCATCAGCTGATCAATCACCTGGCCCGCCAAGCCACCGCAGAAGAACTCGGTGGCAAACTTTCGCATCCGATCGCCGACAATTGGCCCTGCCAGGTGATCGGTTGGAACGCTTCGATGAGTTCGGGTCGCGACCGTCGTGTACGCTGCACCCTTCGCGACCGACTTAATTCTTGGGTCGGTTACGAGGCCCTCGTCGAGAGTTACGACCGACTTACTTCCCAGTTATGTGGCGAAGTGACCACCGACGCGGAGGTCTGGCCTGTCGAGGACCCAGAACTCGCCGTCAGCTTCAAAACCTTCTGCAGGCACCGTGGGCAGGATGACCGTGCACGACCAGAGTGGCGAAGTACCACGGCTCAATCCGTGGTCATAAGCGGACTTGACACTCATATGACCGATCGAATGTCTTGGCTTGTCGACGATATGTCGCGCATGCCGTCCGGCTCCGCTAAGGGGCGCCAACGCCTCCGCTCACGTAGGGCTGGGGATCGCCAGTGATGGGAAAACGGAGTTTGCCGCTAGTCTGTTGTAGCCACATCACCCCGTGGACGTGTAGCGCGATCTCCTCTGGCGCACGGTCTGACGAAGTCGCGTCGAGGACTGCTTCGCCCACGACGCACGGAGCACCTGCTTGGCGTAGCTGTCGGTCGACGGCTTCCACTACCCAGATGAATCGCGGCAGGCGGGCCAGTCGGTATTCGCGTTGGATCGTCGCTGGTATCGCTCTGGCTTCCAGATTGGCTTTGAAGTCGTTGGAGCGGATTGCGTAGGTGCGAAGGGCGAGCTGCCGGGCGTTGATGAGATCCTGAATCGGCGCGAAGGGCAGGGGATCTGCTGCGGCGCTGGCGATCTGGTTTGAGGCGTTGAGGAGAAATTGCCCACCCTTGCGCTCGGCGGCTTCGGGGGCCAGCCAGAGCTTGTCTGGTACCGGGACGTGCATGGTGCGCCACGGCCCATAGCTCTTGCCTGTTCGACGGTCTACGTCGTTGAGGACATCGTGGACAACGAGATAGGGACCGGCCTGGTCATCGTGACGAATGAACTCGATCCAGCCAGGCTGTGGATGGTTGGTCCGGCGATAGCCACAGAGAATGAAGGCATGGTTGCTGGTGCCGACAAGTACGGGATTGCCTGAGTTGAGGTGCCGGCATGCGACGGCGACAATCCGATGGTCCCACGATCCCGGTGAGGCCGTGGGTGAGCCGGGTGAAATTGTAGGGGGCACAGGATCAGCCGGTTGCCACGGCAGCTGCGGACTGGGCAAGTCGCCAACAAGGTAGTACATCGCTGGAAGTTCAAATGTGCGAAACAGCTCGCTGAGTTGGGTCACCGTGAGGCCCCTCTCTGGCAGGGTTAGTTGAGACAGCAGGGTTCGAAAATATCTGACCAGGTATTGAGGGCAAGTAAGGATTGCAACGAACAATGACGGCGACTTTGGCTGAGGTCCGGAAGGGTAGCGCCGATGATGAAGGCGTGGGAACCGATTCGGCCCAGGGTCCGCGGGCGGATCGTCCCCGGCGGCGCAACTTCACCCCGGAGTACAAGGCGGCCATTGTGGCCGAGTACGACGCGTTGACCGAGCCGGGTGCGCGGGGTGCGCTGCTTCGGCGTGAGGGCCTGTACTCATCGCACATCGTGGAGTGGCGCCGAGCGCGCGACGCGGGCGCGTTGGACGGCTGGCCCGGTCAGGCGGTCGTGGTAAGGACCGCGACCAGGCCGAGATCGAACGGCTACGGAAGCGGGCCGAACGGGCCGAGGCCGAGCTTGAACGCACGAGGGCCGCGTTGGATCTGGTGGGAAAAGCACACGCGCTCTTGGAGACGCTCTCCGAGAGCACGGGCACGCGGCCCGGGTCGAAGAAGTGATCGCACAGTTGCTGCCCGAGGTGGAGCGGCTGACCTCGACCGCGAAGGCGTGCGCGCTGCTGGGCAAGCCGCGCGCGAGCCTGTATCGGCAGCGCAACCGCCCTGCCGGTCCACGCCGCAAACCCGGGCCGAGCGGACCGCCGCCCAATGCGCTCGACGCGGCCGAGCGCACGCAGATCCTTACGGTGTTGTGCCAGCCGCGCTTCGCCGACAAGGCGGTCGCCAAGTGTGGGCCGAGCTGCTCGACGAGGGCGTCTACCTGTGCTCGCAGTCCACGATGTACCGGATCCTGCGCACGCACAACATGACCCGCGAACGGCGGCGGGTAGCCACACACCCGCCGCGGGTCAAACCCGAGCTGGTCGCCCACCAACCCAACGACGTGTGGTCCTGGGACATCACCAAATTGGCGGGACCGGTGCGCGGCGAGTTCTACCAGCTCTACGTGATGCTGGACATCTTCAGCCGCTACCCCGTCGGCTGGCGCGTCGAGTACCACGAGGACGCCGACATCGCCCAGGACTGGATGGCCGAGCTGACCGCGCTACACGGGCGGCCCGGCGCGATCCACGCCGACCGGGGTTCGGCGATGACGTCGAAGAACGTCGCCCAGCTGCTAATCGACCTCGGCGTGGCGCGCAGCCACTCGCGCCCACGGGTGTCAAACGACAACCCGTTCAGCGAATCCCAGTTCAAAACGCTGAAGTACCGCAACGATTTTCCCGAACGGTTCGACTCGATCGAGCACGCCCGCACCTGGTGCAAAGACTTCTTCGACTACCTGCGCCACGAGCACCGCCATTCCGCGCTCGGCCTGCACACACCGGCGTCGGTGTACTTCGGCACCGCCGCCGACATCCAGGCCAAACGAGCCCGGGTCATGGCCGATGCCTACGCCGCCAACCCCAACCGGTTTAGCAGCCCACCACAGCCCCCGAAACTACCGACCGCGGCATGGATCAACCCACCGACCCCACAACCGAAAATAGTGTCCACATAGTGAGACGCTGTCTCAAACACCTTGACAGCTACCGGGCCGCCACTCGGTAGGGCTCGGCTCGGATGCAAGCTGGCATCAGCTTTCAGCGAGAAGTCAGCCTTCGTGCGCCTTGCCGTGTCGCCGCGCAAATATGCAGCGAAGTGGCACATCCATGCTGCGGCTTGAGCACAGGCGCCGAGTTGGGCATCCTGTTGCGCGAATGGCACACCGCGAATTTCCAGTTGGCGTCCGAAGAAGTTCACAGGTTCAGTTACCGACGTGCGCACCGCCGAGGCCAGGTCAGGCGGAGGTGGAAGAAGGGCTCGAGACACGAGTCCCGTCGATGCCGGGCGTACGACGACATAGCCGATGTAGTCGTGTTCGTTGCCAAGCCGCCACAGCGACTGTGGCTCGAGTTGCCTGCCAAAGAAGTGCAGCCGGTGTGCGGAGTCCGGGACATCGGCGAACTGGCGTGAGTAGTACGCTGAAAACTCGCTGCGGTAATCGATGTCCAGGTAGCGGGTTTCAACCACTACGGTGGCTGCCCCATGTGAGCGCGCCACCTCGACGCAGCGTCTGAGCGGTGCGTCGTTGAGCGACCCCAGGTAGCGGGACAGCGCCGCATCCCATTCGGCGTCTGTGGTCGGATGATGGACCTCAGCGGGATCGGGATCGTTCCAACCCCTCAGCTGCACCATTCGCCTGTTTGGTCAGGCCAACCGCAAGCTCGCAGATGCGGTTTCGGCATCTCGCCGCAACTCGGCGAGCTTGGCGAGATCTTCGGTCAACTCTTGTTGCTCTGCGGGGCTGAGCAGGTCGTTGGGATCGGAGGGCAGCTGCGCGGTGGTGTTATCGGTCGACAGCTGCGGCAGCACCGCTTCAGGCATCAGATCTTCCCTCTCTCGGGTGACGTTGTTCGAGCGTACGGCATATAACCATGTCCCACCGACATCTGCTTATATGCGTCACATGGCGCAGGCCACGGCCAGGCGTCGACCGCATCAGCTGGTCGCCGCGTGATCGGCAGCGAACTGACATGTCAGCACAACTCAAGTCGTGGACGCGACCGATGCCGCGCGATGAACGACTCCCTGGCAGGCAGCCACATGAGCACGAATACCCGGTAGGTATTGCAAAACGATTGCACCCGAACCGTCGTCATCTCCGCCCTGCGGTCATCCAGACCCCAGTAGCCGTCAATGTCACCGGTACGCGGTAAGCCCAGCTGACCCAAAAGCCCATGGTTGGTCGATATCAGACGCGCAGGAAACCGGTTGGCGCCGTACCGCTCTGTCCACGAGTTTGATTCCACGAGTTCGAATCGGCGAAACGTCAGTGGCGAAGCGCTCACCGGCTGCGGATCGAGCACGAGGCCGCATACCGGGATGTTGTTGTGTTCGATCCATCGGCGGAAAGTGGCATGTATCGACGCCCCGAACAGATCGGCGAGCTGCACCGGGGTCGAGATGTCAATCGGGTAGTCGCGGGCTACCCGGGCCAGAAGGTCGAGCTGAAAAAGCAGTTCGGCGCCGCCCTGATTGGCTTCACGTTCGAAGACAAACTCAACATCAGGGGCCAGCGTGCGATCGGTGTCCCCAAGGACGAGCAGATCACGCTGCCAGGGAAGTGCGTCGTGCATTGCCTCATGGCAGCGCACAAACTGCCGCCGCGCGGGAACGTCAATCGCTGGGCTCACGTGCAAAACGCGTTCGCGTCGATCGAGCGCGCCGCGGATCTTCCGCCCCGCACTGCGAAGGAGTTTGCGCAATTCGAGCGGCGCATGCGTGATCTTGCTCTCCAAGAACACGTAGTCGTCTGACTCAAGCAGACCGCAGCCGGCGACAATGTCGTCCACCGGCGTCGGGAGCCGATCGGCCACATCCGCTTTGCGCAAGACAGCGCGCGCGACGTCGCGAATGTCGTCGAGGTTGTCCAGCGGCTTGATCACGTGCTCCTCCGTATGTTCATCTGCGTTGGTCTCGAAGATGGGCGATGAACGCGGCGACAGCCCTGCGTTCCTCCTCGGTCAAATCTGAGCTGCTCAGCGCATGGTCGAACGTGTTGGCGGCCAGCACGCCGTCTTTCTCGGGGACGACATAGCCGGCCAGCTCCATCAGCGTCGGGTAGGGAATCTCGAGCACCTTCGCGAGGCGGTGCAGGACGTTGGGATTTGGCTGCTGGACATCGCCACCTTCGAGCTTTTGCAGGTAGGCGATCGAGATCTTGGCGGGCTCAGCCACCGCCTTCAACGCCAGCCCACGTATCTGTCGGACCTCACGCAGCTGGTCGCCCAACGCGTTGCCCATATGACTGCCCTCCTTGTGCTATACCACGGTGGTGATAGTACACCACAGTGTTGACGCTGTCGGTAACTTCCACTATGGTGTACGCCAGGTACCACAGTAGGTGGTGCGTCTCCTCGAGAAAGGACAACGGCATGACACGGCACGACACCCAAATCCGATTCACGCTGGACGGTCAGCTCTTCACGACGATTGACGACGACCAAGAGGCCGCCGCGCTGCTGCGGCTAGTCGGACACGACCCGTCCGGATTCGACCTCGGGCGGATCGACGATGAGGGCGACGAGACCTTCTTCCTCGACACCGACATCGTGCGAGTCCATCCCGGTGACAGCTTCATCACCCGACCCACGCTGCATTTCACGATCGACGGCGTGCCATACACCACCCACGACGACGACCAAGAGGTTGCTGCGCTGCTGCGGCTGGCCGGAGTCAACCCCGCCAACCACTACCTGGCGCGCGTGGGCGAGCCCACGCACCTTGATCCAGGCGAACTGGTCAAGATCCATCCCGGAGACTCGTTCGTCACCGTGCGGCACGACAGCCCCGTGGCGTGATGACCACCGCCCGCCACGGCCCGGACCGGTTCTTGGCCGACCTCGCGTGCGGTGGTGTCCCAGCACGTCGGGAAGGCCCCGCCATCATTTATGTGGTCGTTCCGGCGACCGGAGCGCTGGCCGGGGTAAAAATTGACACGGCGGTCAGCGTCAGCGAGTTGCAGTCGTGGCCCACGACGGTCCCGCATTGGCTGCACTTCCGCGAGGCCATCGCCTTCGCGCACACCAACACCGACACCAATGACTGTCTGCCCGGGTGGCGGCGGCATTCTCGCGACATCGGACAATGGGACACCTCCGCTCCACCAGTCCGCGCATGGCTCGCCCATGTTCGCGGCGTTCTGAGCACAGCCACGAAAGCGGACTAAGCGATGAGGCACTCGGTGGCGATGACCGACACGGTGGCTGACCAAGCACGACACCACCTGCTTCGACCAGACGGCCAAGAGGATGTATGCCTGGCCACCTACACTGTCTCCACCGGCAAGCATCGCATCACCTACTTGGTTAATTCCCTTGTGCTGCCAGAAGATGGTGACCGCAAGGTCCACGGCAACGCGTCCTTCACCGGGCGCTATCTCCTGCGCGGTGCTGCCAAGGCCGCCGCCGAAGGGCAGGGGCTGGCCATGTTGCACTCGCACCCCGCAGGCGAAGGTTGGCAGTCACTCAGCAACGCCGACCACGACACAGAACACGGCTATGCCCATATCGCCCACGAATGCACGGGAGGCGCGCTGCTCGGCATGACCCTGGCCGGTGCCGACAACACGTGGTCAGCGCGCATTTGGGGCCGCGGGGAAACGTCGCCTCAGTGGGCTGAGACCGTACGCGTGGTCGGCCCGAAGCTCAAGATGTCATGGAATAACGACTTGCGCCGGCCACCACGGCGAACCGCAGCACAGGTACGCACCATCTCCGCATGGGGGCCTGCGCGCCAAGATGCCATAGCGCGTCTGCGTGTCTTGGTCGTCGGAGTCGGTAGCGTGGGACTCGATGTGGCCCAGCGGCTCGCAGCTACCGGTATTACCGATATCGGCGTCATGGACTACGACGTCATTAAGGAACTCAACCGCGACCGCATGATCGGAGTCACGCGATCTGACGCACGCTGGAGGCGGCACAAGGTAGATGTCGCTCTCAGGCAGATGCGCATCGCAGCAACGACGGACCGCCCGCGGTTCAAGAGATATCGGATGAGTATCTGTACACCGGAGGGTCTTGTCCACGCGCTGGACTACGACGTTATCGTCTCCTGCGTCGACAGGTCTTGGCTGTCAGCGGTCACGCAATTCCCCAGGTTTGAGGGGTTGTCCGTCACGGAATTCCCCACCCTGGCTGTCAGGTAATTCCCCACCCTGGGCGGTGTGTCTGCCGGGTGTGGGCCTCGCACACATGTTCGCTCTTGATCCGTCGGAGTACGGCGGACGAAGGGGCACTGATGGCGAGGAGAGATATCGAGATGTTCGATCTGATCGAGTTGTACACGCATTGGCAGGCTGGTCGCTCACAGGTGCAGTTGTGGCAGTCGCTGGGGATGGATCGTAAGACGATCCGCAAGTATCTGGCCCCGGCGGTCGCCGAGGGCATTGGCCCAGGCGGAGAACCGCTGAGCGCCGAGCAGTGGGCGGCGCGGATCGCGCAGTGGTTTCCCGGACTGGATGATCGCGGCGCGCGGGCATCGACGTGGCCGTTGATCGACCGGCATAGCGACCGGATCAAGGACTGGCTGCACGCCGATGTTACGGTCGCCACGATCGCGCAGCGGCTACGTGACGACCATCAGGTCGACGTGTCGGAGTCCTCTGTGCGGCGTTGGGTGGCAATGAATTTCGCCGATGAGGTGGCTCGTGCTCGGGTGAGCGTGCCGCGCGGCGAAGTGCCGCCGGGCAGCGAAGCGCAGATCGACTACGGCCGGTTAGGAATGTGGCTGAACCCGGCCACAGCCAAGCGAGTCGCAGTGTGGGCGTTTGTCATGGTGCTGTCGTGCTCGCGGCACCTGTTCGTTCGCCCTGTGGTCAGGATGGACCAAACCACCTGGTGCACTTGCCATGTCGAGGCATTCGAATTCTTCAATGGTATTCCGGCCCGGCTGGTGTGCGACAACCTCAAGACCGGGGTGGACAAGCCCGACCTATATGACCCGAAGATCAACCGCACCTACGCCGAGCTGGCCGCCCACTACGACTGCTTGATCGACCCGGCCCGGGCGTTCAAGCCCAAGGACAAACCTCGTGTCGAGCGGCCGATGCCGTATGTGCGGGATTCGTTCTGGCGGGGCCGCGAGTTCACCTCGCTGGCTCAGATGCAGGGCGAGGCGGCCCGGTGGAGCCGGGAGGTGGCCGGGCTACGACATTCACGGGCCCTCGACGGCGGCCAGCCGCTGCGGGTGTTCGAAGCGATCGAGGCCGATACGTTGAAACCGTTGCCGCGCCACGCGTTCGAACTCACCACCTGGTCTATCGGCACCGTGGGGGTCGATACGCACCTCAAGGTCGGCAAGGCCCTCTACAGCGTGCCATGGCGGCTGATCGGGCGGCGCCTGCACGCCCGCACCGCCGGTGACATCGTGCAGATCTTTGCCCACAACGAGGTCGTCGCCACCCATGTGCGGCGGGCCTCGGGCGCTCCACCGACTTCTCCCACTACCCGCCGGAGAAGGTCGCCTTCGCGATGAAAACCCCACCTGGTGTCGGCACACCGCCGCCCAGGTCGGCCCCGCCTGCGAAGCGGTGATCGCCGAATTCATGCGCGACAACGCGATCCACCACCTGCGCTCGGCGCAAGGAGTGCTCGGGCTGCGCGACAAGCACGGCTGTGATCGGCTCGAAGCCGCCTGCGCCTGCGCGATCGCCGTCGGCGACCCGGCGTATCGGACCATCAAGGGCATCCTGGCCGCCGGCACCGAACACGACGCCACCACCGCCGAACCGGCCACCGGCGCCGCCGCCACTACCGCGGCGTTCCTGCGTGGCCCCGACCAGTTCGCCACCGGCGACACCGGCGGAGTCGGCTGAAAGTCACCGGGTCCCGGAATCTGACCGAATCACAACCCACATAAGCTATTTCACAAGGAGAACACGACTTCATGGGTATTTGTGACCCCGCGCTGCGCAACGCGCTGCGCACTCTGAAACTGTCGGGCATGCTTGACACCCTCGACGCCCGGCTAGCCCAGACCCGCAACGGCGACTTCGGGCACCTCGAATTCCTGCAAGCACTGTGCGAGGACGAGATCGCCCGCCGCGAATCGGCCGCCCTGACACGGCGCATCCGCCGCGCGAAGTTCGAAGAACAAGCCACCTTCGAATCCTTCGACTTCTCCGCCAACCCGAAACTGCCCGCCGCCATACTGCGCGACCTGGCCGCGCTGCGCTGGCTCGACGCCGGCGAGTCGGTCATCCTCTACGGACCCGTTGGGGTAGGCAAAACCCATGTGGCACAAGCACTCGGGCATGCTGTAGCCCGACGCGGCGGCGACGTCCGTTTCGCCAAAACCTCTCGGATGCTCGCCGACCTCGCCGGCGGGCACGCCGACCGCAGTTGGGGCCAACGCATCCGCGAATACACCAAACCGCTCGTGTTGATTCTTGATGATTTTGCGATGCGCGAGCACACGACCATGCACGCCGACGACCTCTACGAGCTAATCAACGAACGCGCGGTCAGCGGCAAGCCGCTGATCTTGACCTCCAACCGCGCCCCCAACGACTGGTACGGCCTATTCCCGAACCCGGTCGTCGCCGAATCGCTACTCGACAGGATCATCAACAGCAGCTACCAGATCCTCATGGACGGACCCAGCTACCGGCCCCGCAAACGGCCCGGACGCAGCGTCAGCTAGACAACGCCACCGCGGGCACGGTACACATACCATCGAGGCCCGCACCTGGGGAATTCCGTGACGGCAGCCCTGGGGAATTACGTGACGGTCGACACTTGGCCGCGAGCAATACTCAATACCATCGCCTACGCCGACTTGATCCCCGTCATCGACGGCGGCCTCACCCTAGAGACCTTCCCGGACGGGCAGATGCGCTCAGGCAGCTGGCGCGCTCACACGTTGGTTCCCGGCCGCCCGTGCATGCTCTGCACCCGCCAACTCAACCAAACCGACATCCAGTTGGACCGTCGGGGACTGCTCGACGACCCAACCTATATCGAGCGGTCCGGACGCCAAACTGCCATGGGCGCACCAAATGTCGCCGCCTACGCGGCATCGGTCAGCGCGGCCCTGCTAGCACAGTTCGTCAGCCTGACAGCGCACCCCGGCCATCAAGGTGTCCCAGCACCATTGAGATACGTGCTCACGACCCACAACTTGCACCTCCTAGAAGCCGCCACCGGAGAGCACTGTCAATATGAACTCGACACGGCCATCGGCGATGGCCGTACGCCATGGGGCACGTCTGAATCGACAATTGCCGCGACGGCACGCGGCTGTGGACGCATCTCGCGCACGCGGATCGCCAGAAGCCATCGGATGGCCCCCGACCGGGCCACATAGCATGTTTCCGGCGCGTGTTCGAGTTCTCCACAACCGCACGGTTTTAGGATCGCAACAAAGACGAGAAAGACCCGTCCGCCATTTCGGTGAGGATTCTGCAAGCCTGCAGGTAGAGGCATCGCCGTCCGCCACGCAGTTTGAGAACCTACAGAAGAATAGGCCTCGTAGTTCCGAACTGATTAACGTGAGTTCGATGAATGAACACAACCTTGTGCTGATGCGGCACGCGAAGTCGGCGTATCCAAACGGCGTCGCCGATCACGACCGCCCATTGGCGCCCCGGGGCATCCGAGAGGCCGGTCTGGCCGGTGACTGGTTGCGCGCCAACGTGCCCACGATCGACAGCGTCCTGTGTTCGACGGCGACCCGCGCCCGGGAGACCTTGGCACGCACGGGGATCGAAGCTCCAGCGAATTACAGCGAGCGGCTGTACGGCGCCGCCCCCGGCACCGTGATCGAGGAGATCAACAGGGTTGCAGACGAGGTGAGGACCCTGCTCGTCGTCGGGCACGAGCCGACGATATCCGAGGTGGCGATCATCCTCGCCGGGGCCAACGCCACCGACGAGGAAGCCGCACAACGCATCTCGGCGAAGTTCCCGACGTCAGGAATCGCCGTACTGCGCGTCGCTGGGCGCTGGCAGGACCTCGAAACCGGTGGCGCCGCCCTCGTCACCTTCCACGTGCCGCGAGGCTAAGCGTTGGTGGCCAGCGTCAGCTCCATCAGCTTGATCGCCTGACCGCAGGCGTCGATGCCGGGCGCCTGCGGGTTGACCCACCAGCCGACCACTCCCGCCGCGTCGCTGGCGACGCCGCAGGCGCCGTTGGGATCGCCCGTGCGCATCACGATCGAGTCAATGCCCTGGATGGTGCGGTTCTCGATCTGGTATTTCAGGCCCTCAGCGACCTTGCGCTCGTTGCTCAAACTGCCCTGTTCGAACCAGAACCGGGTGATGTCGATCAGGCCGGCCGGGTTGGCCGCCTGCCACCGGCAGATCGCGCCGACGAACGTGCTCTGGATGTCGAGCGGATCGGCGCCCACCGTCTTGGCCAGGATGTCGGTGGTCAGGACCTCACATTCCTTGAGCAGGTTCGGATACTGCCGTTCGGAATCGTTGTTCCGCGGGACCCCGCCCGAACCCGCCTTCACGGCGTTGCCCGCGATCGACCTCGAACAACCGGTCAACACCACCAGCACGGCGATCAGCGCTGCGACGCCACGCATCCACCGGCTCATTTCGAGTTCGCAATCGATTGGCGGGTCAGTTCTTTGGCTATGTCGCAGGGGGGCGGGAATGGCTTCTGGCTGAAGCTGACCGACCATTCGATGAAGTCGTCGGAGAACTGGATACCGACCTCACACAGCGAGTCACCGAGGCTGGCCTCGCTACCGATGGCGATGAAACCGCTGTGCCCGTTGATGTTGATGTCCTCGACACTGGCACGGGACAGCTCCTCGGTCTTGCGTTCCCGCCCGATGGGGCTGCCGCGGTACCAGGAGAAGGAAAAGTGCGGCCCCGTGATGCCGCCACCCGCCAGCCACTGGCAGCCGACAGAATTCTTGGCGGTGTTGACCAGCCCGGTCACCCTCGTCAGCTGCGTCACGGTCTCGTCGCTGACGCCGCCGCATTGCGGGAAGAAGGGGCCGTGATGGCCTTCGGCGTTGCCGGGCGTCGACGAGATCGTCGCTCCCGGTTTGTTGTCGCCGGAACTAGAGCACCCGGCAACCGCCGGGATCAGAGCCATCAAGGCCACGAACGCCCGAGTCGCCAGGGCCAGCGTCGTCACGTTACGCCGCACCGCTATCCTGCCTGTTGCTGAGCCTGCTGCTGGTCACACGATGCACTGTAGCCGCCGCCCCAGGTGTCAACCACCGACACGCCATCTGATCAGGCATTTCGGCCCAGCCCGCCGACCCGGCGCGAGGGCCGAACTAACCCGCGGCGGGCGCACGCGGTGTGGGACAGTTACCCAATGCTCCTGGCACTGCTGCGCCAGTACATCCGGCCGTACCGTCGTCTGGTCGCGGTGCTCATGGTGCTGCAGTCGATCAACACCATGGCTTCGCTGTACCTGCCGACGGTCAATGCCACGATCATCGACGACGGCGTATCCAAGGGCGACACCGCCACCATCGTCAGGCTCGGCGGGGTGATGCTCGGGGTCGCCGGATTGCAGGTGTTGTGCTCGGTAGGGGCCATCTACTTCGGATCGCGGACCGGTATGGGCTTCGGCCGCGATCTGCGTTCGGCGATCTTCGAACATGTCATCACCTTTTCGGAGCGCGAGACGGCACGGTTCGGTGCGGCAACGCTGTTGACCCGCAGCACCAACGACGTCCGCCAGATCCAGTTCCTGGTTCAGATGACGGGCACCGTGCTGGTCACGGCGCCGATCATGTGCATCGGCGGCATCGTGATGGCCATCCACCAGGAGGCCGCCCTGACGTGGCTGCTGCTGGTGTGCGTTCCGCTCCTGGCCGTGACCAATTACTGGATCATCTCGCACCTGCTGCCGCTCTTCCGCGGCATGCAGAGCATGATCGATGGCATCAATCGGGTGCTGCGCGACCAGCTCTCCGGCGTTCGGGTGGTCCGGGCGTTCACGCGAGAAAGCTTCGAACGGGACAGGTTCGCGCAGGCCAACCTCGCCCTGTCGAACACCTCGCTGAAAGCGGGCAACTGGCAAGCGCTGATGCCGCCGGCGACCTCGCTGATCGTCAACGTGTCGGGTGTCGCGGTGATCTGGTTCGGCGGGCTGCGCATCGACCACGGCCAGATGCAGGTCGGCTCGCTGACCGCCTTCCTGGCCTACCTCGGCCAGATCCTGCTGGCCGTATCGATGGCGACAATGACGCTGATGGTGTTGCCGCGAGCGTCGGTCTGTGCCGAACGGATCAGCGAGGTGCTCTCCACTCGCGCCGCCATCGACAACCCGGAAAATCCCGCGTTCCCGGCGGGTGGCGTCACCGGGGTGGTGCGCTTGGAAGCCGTGACGTTCACGTATCCGGGCGCCGACCGTCCCGTGCTTCAGGACGTCTCGTTCACCGCGTTGCCGGGTACCACCACCGCGATCGTCGGCAGCACCGGTTCGGGCAAGTCCACGCTGGTTTCGTTGATCTGCCGGCTCTACGACGTAACCGCCGGCGCGGTGTCGGTCGACGACCTGGACGTTCGTGACTACCAGACCGAGCGGCTTTGGTCGGCGATCGGTCTGGTGCCCCAGCGTGACTACCTGTTCTCCGGCACCGTCGCGGACAACCTGCGCTACGGCGCGGCCCCGGAACAGGCAGTCACCGACGGACAGATGTGGGAAGCGCTGCGGGTCGCCGCCGCCGACGGATTCGTGCGGGCACACCCCGACGGGCTGCGGATGCGCGTCGCCCAAGGGGGAATCAACTTCTCCGGTGGACAGCGCCAGCGGCTGGCGATCGCCCGGGCCGTCATCCGCCGCCCGGCCATCTATCTGTTCGACGACGCATTCTCCGCACTTGACGTGCACACCGACTCCCGAGTCCGCGCCTCGCTGCGGCAGATATCGGGCGATGCAACAGTTATCGTTGTCACACAACGGATTTCGACTGCCTACCAGGCAGATCAGGTGATCGTGGTCGACGACGGGAAGATCGCCGGCGTGGGTACCCACAAATCGCTGCTGGCCGACTGCGCCATCTACGCGGAATTCGCTGCCTCGCAGTCGATGAGCGCCGGAGTCGGGGGCGCGCCGTGACCGCGGCGATCAGCGCACGGCCCCGCGGCACGGCCTTGCCGCCGACCGCGATGCGGTCGCGCGACTTCTGGGGTTCGGCGTCCCGCCTGGTGAAACGCCTTGCGCCACAGCGTGGGCTGAGCATCGCCGTGATGACGCTGGGCATCTGCGGCACCGTGATCGGGGTTGTCGTTCCGCGAATCCTCGGTCACGCGACCGACCTGCTGTTCAACGGTGTGATCGGGCGAGAGCTGCCGTCGGGCATCACCAAGGCACAGGCCGTCGCCGCAGCCCGGGCCCATGGGAACATCGCCTTCGCCGACCTGCTGGCCGGGATGAACGTGGTGCCGGGCCACGGCGTGGACTTCGACGCGGTGGGCAGTACGCTGGCGCTGGCGCTCGGGCTGTATCTCGTTGCCGCGCTGCTGATTTGGGCGCAGGCGCGACTGCTCAACGTGACCGTGCAGAAAACCATGGTCGCCCTGCGTGCCGATGTCGAGGACAAGCTGCACCGGCTGCCGCTGTCCTACTTCGACGGACGCCAGCGCGGTGAGCTGCTGAGCCGGGTCACCAACGACATCGACAACCTCCAATCGTCGCTGTCGCTGACGGTCAGCCAGCTGGTGACCGCGATTCTGACCGTGGTCACCGTGCTGGCGATGATGGTGTCGATCTCACCGCTGCTGGCGTTGATCACGCTGTTGACGGTGCCGCTCTCCCTGCTGGCGACGCGCGCGATCGCGCGGCGTTCGCGGCGGCTGTTCACGGCGCACTGGACCAGCACCGGACACCTCAACGCCCACATCGAGGAGACCTACAGCGGGTTCACGGTGGTCAAGACGTTCGGCCACCAGGCCGCCGCGCGAGAGCAGTTCCGCAGGCTCAACGATGACGTCTACCGGGCCAGTTTCGGCGCGCAGTTCTTCTCCGGCCTAGTTGGCCCCGCGACGACGTTCATCGGCAACCTCGGCTACGTCGCGGTCGCCGTGGTCGGGGGCCTGCAGGTGGCCACCGGACAAATCACGCTCGGCAGCATCCAGGCATTCATCCAATACGTCCGGCAGTTCAACACGCCGCTGAGTCAGACCACCGCGATCTACAACACCCTGCAGTCCGGGGTGGCCAGCGCCGAGCGGGTGTTCGACCTGCTCGACGAGCCCGAGGAGGTGCCCGACCCCGAGCCGGCCGTCGAGCGAATATTGCGATCGCCCAACGGCCAGGACCCGCTCCGGCGCGGCGACGATGCGGTCACGGATGGCCCGTGGGGGTCCCCCCGCTTGCGGGGGTGGGGGTACCACCCACTTGCGGGGGAAGGAGGCGCGCCATCCAACTTGCGCGGCCGCGTCGAGTTCCGGCACGTGAACTTTGCCTATCACCCCGGCACCCCGGTGATCCGCGATCTGTCGATGCTCGCCGAACCGGGCAGCACCGTGGCGATCGTCGGACCAACCGGAGCGGGCAAGACCACGCTGGTGAACCTGCTGATGCGGTTTTACGAGGTGGATTCCGGCCGAATCCTGATCGACGGGGTTGACATCGCCTCGGTGAGCAGGCAAACGCTCCGGTCGCGTATCGCCATGGTGCTGCAGGACACCTGGCTATTCGACGGGACGATCGCGCAGAACATCGCCTACGGACGGCCCGAGGCCACCGAGGACGAGATCGTGCAAGCCGCCAGGGCCGCCTATGTCGACCGGTTTGTGCACACGCTGCCCGCCGGCTATCAGACTCGGGTCAGCGACGACGGCGGCAACATCAGCGCGGGCGAGAAGCAACTCATCACGATCGCCCGCGCTTTTCTCGCGCGCCCGCAGCTGCTGATCCTGGACGAGGCGACCAGCTCCGTCGACACCCGCACCGAGGTGCTCATTGCGCACGCAATGTGCGAGCTTCGCCGGGACCGAACGAGTTTCATTATCGCGCACCGCCTTTCGACGATCCGCGATGCCGACCGCATCGTGGTGGTGGAGGACGGCAGGATCCTCGAACAGGGCAACCACACCGAACTGCTGGCGCGTCGCGGTGCCTATTACGAGATGGCCCAGGCCGCGACTTAGAAAGAAGTTGTTGAGGATCCTCCAAGGGGCCGACCGGAGGCTGAGATCGTCCCGGGCCAACCCCACCAGCAAAGGATCACGACAATGTTCTCACCCCGCCTCACCGCAGCTCTGTCCACCGCAGTCGGCGCCGCCGCCGTCGGTCTTGCCGTGGCTACCGCCGGCGCCGCCTCGGCCGGCACCGCCGACGCGACGTTCATCTCACAGATGGAGTCGGTCGGCGTCACGTTCTCCTCGCCTGAGGCCGCCGTACAAGCGGGTCACCAGGTGTGCACGGAGCTGGCCGCCGGCGAAACCGGAAGCCAGATCGGCGCCGAAATCGTCAGCCAGACCGACCTCACGCCGAAACAGGCGGCCTACTTCGTGGTCTACGCGACCAAGGCATACTGCCCGCAGTACGCCAGCCAGCTCGCGTAAGCCCCACAGGCCAGGACGTGGGGATCCCGTCACGGGGATCCCCACGTCGCTTTTCGGGTCGGGGGTCGGGCGGCCCCCATCGCGTTGGGCAAACCCTTCCACCCGCACGTTCGGCTCATTAGGCTCAGTACCCGGCTATCGATGCTGCTGCGCCGAGACCTCGACGCAGCAAACAGCTGTGGGCCAACTGAAGGAGATGTTGATGAAGCTTTCGCTTCGCACCGCAGTCGCTGCCACGGCCGCGACGCTTGCCGTCACGCTCGCGATCGGCGGTTGCTCAAGCAATTCGGGCCCCGGCGCCGGGAAATCGGGCACCGGCGTCGTCGCTCCCAATGGCGACGCGGCGACGCTGCTCAAACAGGCGGCCGAAGCCATGCGCAAGGTCACCGGGATGCATGTGAGCCTGGCAGTGAAGGGCAACGTGCCCAACCTTCGGGTGACCAAGCTGGACGGCGACGTCTCCAACACCCCACAGACCGTCGCCACCGGTAATGCGACACTGCTCGTCGGCAACAACAGCCAGGACGCGAAATTCGTCTATGTCGACGGCCACCTGTACTCCGATCTCGGACAACCCGGAACGTATACCGATTTCGGCAACGGCGCCTCGATCTACAACGTGTCGGTGCTCCTCGACCCCAACAAGGGCTTGGCCAACCTATTGGCCAACCTCAAGGACGCGGCGGTGGCCGGCACCGAGCAGGTGAACGGCGTCGCGACCACCAAGATCACCGGAAACTCGTCCGCCGACAACATCGCGACGCTTGCCGGCACGCGTTTGACCTCCGAGAACGTCTCGACGGTGCCCACCACGGTCTGGATCGCTTCGGACGGATCCTCCCACCTCGTCCAGATCCAGATCGTCCCGACTCCTGACACCTCGGTGACGCTGACGATGTCCGATTGGGGCAAGCAGGTCACCGCAACCAAACCGGTCTAGCCGCCGGCGTGGGCGTCACAGCAGTTCGCTGCAACCTGTTGAAACCGCCGGACCGCCGGCACTCGGAAAGGACTCACCAATGACGATCATTACCCGTCGGCGGCGGTTAGCGGTGGCCGTCGCAAGCATGGCCACCGCCACCGCGATGACCCTTGGGCTCGCCCCCGAGGCGACCGCCGCCGATCAATATGGCGCGATTGCCTACTCCGGCAATGGCTCATGGGGCCGATCGTGGGACTACCCAACCAGAGCGGCGGCCGAGGCCACCGCCGTCAAAGGTTGCGGCTACTCGGACTGCAAGGTCCTCACCAGCTTCACCGGCTGTGGCGCCGTGGCCGCGAATGGCAAGGCCTACCAAGGGGGTGTTGGGCCCGACCTGCCCACCGCGATGAAGGACGCCTTGACCAAACTCGGCGGAGGCTACATCGACACCTGGGCCTGCAACTAAAGTCCTGAAAGTCGCCGGCGCGGGTGCTCGCACCCGGGCGCCGGTCACTCCAAGGATTCGTAGAGATAACAAAAGGTCAACGTCTGAACCTTTTCTCAACACCCACTCCGCACGAGCGGAAACGAGAAAAGGACCAGACCGTGAAGACCATCAAGATTGCCACCCTCGCCAAGACCGCCGTCTTCGCAGCCGTCGCTGGTGCCGTCGCACTCGGGCTGGCCGGCCCGGCCGGCGCAGCCGCGGGCACCATGCACGGCGACCCCGCCGCCGCCGCCCAGTGGTGGCGTCATCAGAAGTACGACGACTGCGTCATCATGGCGAGCGCCGACGTGATCGGTCAGATGACCGGGAAGGAGCCCTCGGAGCGGGCCATCATCAAGAAGGCCCAATCCACCCCCAGCGCCATCCACCCCGGCTCGATCTACATCAAGCCGGCTGACACCACGAACCCGAACTCGGGCATGGGCACGATGTTCGCCGACGTGCCGACGCTGTTGAAGCAGTACAACATCGACGCCGTCATCAGCAACAAAGACCACGCCGCAGAGACCGGCGTCCCCGCCGGCATCGAGGGAGTCGAGGCGCTGCTGGACGGCGGCCACGCGGTGATCGTGAGCGTCAACGCCGAAATGATCTGGGGCGAGCCCATCGAGTCCAAGGACGACGACGGCAACCCGGTGTCCGACCACGCCGTGGTGGTGACCGGTGTGGACACCGCCAACAACGTCGTGCACCTCAACGACAGCGGCAACCCCGAGGGCCGCGACGAGCAGATCCCCATGGAGCTGTTCATGAAGGCGTGGGAGACCAGCCACGAGCTGGTGGTCACCACGACCGGAACCATCGCCCATTGATGCATCGATCGCGATCGGCGGGCGGCCACCCGGTGCAATCGCGCCGGGTCGGCCGCCCGCAGATCGCGTGTTCCGCTGAGCATCAGGGCAATTCGCGCGACGAGCCGACAATCACCTTGGCAGGGCCAGCATTTCAGTCGTCTCGGAGGGACCCGCACCACCGCGCCGCGACACGTCAGCGCGCCGGCAGCGGGGCGTCCATGGGAGTGCGGCCAGGATACCGACGTGCCGGAATCCTCGGTTCTTACCGAATTCCCGCACTTCGTATGACAATGAACAACCGACGGCACATCAGAGGACCCGGAATGGCTGGTAGCGCGACAGTGGACAAACGTCTCGACCTCGGCCTGCTTGGGCCGTTGGAGATGAGCATCGACGGCACCCTGGTGCCGTTGGGCACCCCCAAACAGCGGGCGGTGCTGGCCATGCTGGTAATCAACCGCAACAGACCCGTCGGGGTCGAAACGCTTACCACCGCCCTATGGGAGGACTGGCCTCCGTCGGGGGCAAGGGCCAGCATCCACTCCTACGTGTCCAATCTGCGAAAGCTCCTGAGCGGCGCCGGGATCGACCCCCGAGCGGTATTGGCCGCGGCGCCACCGGGGTACCGACTCAGCATCCCCGACAGTAGTTGCGATCTCGGCCGATTCATCGCGGAGAAGACCGCGGGCGTGCACGCGGCCGCGGCCGGCCGATTCGAACAGGCCAGCCGGCATCTGTCGGCCGCGTTGGCGCAGTGGCGCGGCCCGGTGCTCGACGACCTGCGCGACTTTCAGTTCGTCGACGCCTTCGCCACCGCCCTCGTCGAGGACAAGATTCTCGCCCACACCGCCAAGGCGGAAGCCGAAATCGCTTGTGGACGGGCCTCCGCCGTGATCGTCGAATTGGAAGGGCTGACGGCCGAGCACCCTTACCGCGAGCCGCTGTGGACGCAACTGATCACCGCCTACTACCTCACCGACCGCCAGTCCGACGCGCTGGGCGCCTACCGCCGGGTGAAAACAACGCTCGCCGAGGACCTCGGCATCGACCCTGGCCCGACCTTGCGGGCACTGAACGAGCGGATCCTGCGCCAGGAACCGCTGGACGCCAAGAAAACCGCCAAGACCACCGCCGTCGGCACCGTCACGGTGCTCGACCAGCGCACCCGGGCCGCCGGCGAGAAGGTCGTCGCGTACCTGCACGAAACCTCCGGCCCCAGCTACCCGCTGCAATCGGTGGCTACCCGGATCGGGCGTCTGCACGACAACGACATCGTCCTCGACGACGCGAACGTCAGCCGCCATCACGCCGTCATCATCGACACGGGCACCAACTTCATCATCAACGACCTTCGGTCATCGAACGGCGTGCATGTGCAACACCAGCGGATCCGCTCCACCGCCACGCTCAACGATGGCGACCACATCCGCATCTGCGATCACGAATTCACCTTCCAGATCACGCCGGGGACTGAAACACGGTGGGTGTGACTTCGGCGCAATGCTTTTCGGCGCCGGACGCTTCCGGGCGCACGCCCGTCGTAATGTGGCGGTTTTCGCGCGCTCGCGTCGACGAAGGCTTAGCGTCATGATTACCGTCATGGTTGCCGGACCTGGTGGTTGCGGCCGATGCGACGCTGTGCGGCTGTTGATAGTGTCGGCGGGGACGCGGGTTGGTTGGGAGGATCGTCGATGAGCGACGCGCAGAGCTCGCGGGTAGGCTCGATGTTTGGGCCGTACCACCTCAAACGGCTGCTCGGCCGGGGCGGGATGGGCGAGGTCTACGAGGCCGAGCACACCGTCAAGGAGTGGCCGTGCGCGGTCAAGCTGATGACCGCGGAGTTCAGCAAGGACCCGGTGTTCCGCGAGCGGATGAAGCGCGAGGCCCGCATCGCCGGGCGTTTGCAGGAACCCCACGTGGTGCCCATCCACGACTACGGCGAAATCGACGGGCAGATGTTCCTGGAGATGCGCCTCATCGAGGGCACCGACCTGGACAGCATGCTCAAACGGTTCGGGCCGCTGACCCCGCCGCGCGCGGTGGCGATCATCACCCAGATCGCCTCGGCCCTTGACGCCGCCCACGCCGCCGGCGTGATGCACCGCGACGTCAAACCACCCAACGTCCTGGTCACCCGCGACGACTTCGCCTATCTGGTCGATTTCGGCATCGCCAGCGCCACCACCGACGAGAAGCTGACCCAGTTGGGCACCGCGGTGGGCACCTGGAAATACATGGCGCCCGAACGGTTTTCCTCCGACGAGGTGACCTACCGCGCCGACATCTACGCGCTGGCCTGTGTGCTCTACGAGTGCCTGACCGGCGCCCCGCCCTATCGCGCCGACAGCGCGACCACGCTGGTCACCGCCCACCTGATGGACCCCGTCCCGCAGCCCAGTGCGGTGCGCTCGGGCATCCCCAAGGCCTTCGACGCGGTGATCGCGCGCGGTATGGCCAAAAAGCCCGAGGACCGCTACGCCAGCGCCGGTGATCTGGCCCGGGCGGCCCACGAAGCGCTCAGCGACCCCGACCAAGACCACGCCGCCGACATCCTGCGCCGCAGCCGGGAATCCACTCTGCCCGGCACGGCCGCCGTGACCCCCCAGCAGCCAACCCTTCCCGCCACCACCCCGCCCCCGCAGTACTCGCCAACGCCTTCCTACGCCGACGCGGCCAGTTCGGGGCCCCTGCAGCGCTCGTCGCCATCCGGCCAACCCTCCTGGGCCCCCGCGAGCGGCCCCATGCCCGCCGCGAGCCAGGTCCCCCAGCCCCCGCAGTACTTCCAGGGCGGCGGCTGGGGCGGCACGCCACCGGGCACACCGCCACCACAGCAGCCGGGTGGCCCAACATCCTGGAATCACGCTCCGGCGCCGCGTGGTCGCAACCCGTGGCCCATCATTGCCGGCGCCGCCGCGCTGGTGGTCGTTCTCATCCTCGCGGGCATAGGCATCTGGATCGCCGTCAGCCCCGACCACCCAACCCCGACGGCGGGTGAGACCACCACCAACGTCCCCACGACCACGACCAGGCCGTCGACCTCCACGACGGCGCCCACCACGACCACGTCAAGCGGCGGCGATCCCCAGAGCAGGCTGCTCAGCCTGCTCCCGTCGGGATACGCGAGCGGCGCGTGCACGCCGACCACTCCGAAGCCAAACAGCATTTGGGTGAACGCGGTGGCCATGGTCGACTGTGGGCAAAACACCAACCCGGGCGGCCCGAGTCGCGCCGTCTACGGGCTGTTCGCCAATCCCGACATGCTGAAGCAGGCCTTCAACGACGACATCGCCGCCGTGCAGCTGATGAATTGTCCCGGGGAAGGACCGTCCCCGGATGGCTGGCACTACGACAAGACCCCTACGGTGACCGCCGGCATGATCGCGTGCGGCACCTACAAGAACCATCCGAACGTGATTTGGAGCAATGAGGCAAAGCTGATGCTCAGCGATGTCTTCGGCGACCCCGCCACGATCGAGGAACTGCACGTCTGGTGGCAGAAATACGGCTGATCTGGTTGCACTGCAGGGCCCACTGATGGCCGGCCAATTCCGATATGCGTTGGCCGACTTCGGATCTGGCCTGTCAGCCCGTCGCAGGGTCTTCGACAATCCTCATTCGGCGGCAGGCTCGGGACACTAGGAAGATGCAGCGGAGGCTAGGCATGGACGACACGACCGATATCGCCACCACTACCCCACCCCGGCTGGAGTTGCGGGCCGCCGGGCGCACCTGGCACGCCGTCCCGGGCCGCGCCTGGACGATTGGCCGATCCAACGAAGTCGACATTCATCTGGAAAATCCGAGGGTATCGCGACACCACGCGGTGCTGGAGCCGACGCCCGCGGGGTGGGTTTTGGTCAACCACAGCAGCAACGGGATCTTCGTGAACGGGCAACGCGTCGAGCGACTGACGATACGTCAGCCCCTCACGGTGCTGCTGGGCTCGGCATCCTCCGGCGAGATGCTGCAGCTACACCCGGCCGTCCGGCCGGGTGTAGCTGGCCCGCCGCGCGCGAATGCCGCCGAGCCGCCACGGATCGGCGAGACGACGGTCGCCCGGCCGCCGACCGCGGTACACGCGATCGACCAGCTGGTCGTCACGATCGGCCGGGCACCCGACAACAACGTCGTCCTCAACGACCTGTTGGTATCCCGACGCCATGCCGTGTTGCGGCGCAGCGGCAACCGGTGGGAGCTCGTCGACAACAACAGCGCCAACGGGACCTACGTCAACGGGAACCGGATCAACCGCGCGGTCATCGGACCCGACGACATCGTCGGCATCGGCCACCAGTTGCTCCACCTGTCCGGCGAGCGGCTCGTGGAATACGTCGACACCGGCGATATCTCCTATGAGGCGTCCAATCTGCGGGTGGTCACCAACAAGGGCCGCGTGTTGTTGGCCGACGTCAGCTTCGTGCTGCCGGAACGCAGCCTATTGGCGGTGGTAGGCCCAAGTGGTGCGGGGAAATCGACGCTGCTGGGCGCGCTCACCGGGTTCCGCCCCGCCGGCAGCGGCACGGTGCGATACGACGACCGCGACCTCTACGACAACTACGCCGAACTGCGGCACCGGATCGGCTTCGTACCTCAGGACGACATCCTGCACACGCCGCTGACGGTGCGCCGGGCGCTGAACTACGCGGCGCGGCTTCGCTTCCCGCAGGATGTGTCCGCGGCCGAACGCAGGCAACGCATCGAGGAGGTCCTCGCCGAGCTCGGGCTCACCACGCAGGCCAATCAACGTATCGACAGTCTGTCGGGTGGTCAGCGCAAACGCACCAGCGTCGCGCTGGAACTGCTGACCAAACCGTCGCTGCTGTTCCTCGACGAACCCACGTCAGGCCTCGACCCGGGCTATGAGAAATCGGTCATGCAGACCTTGCGCTCGCTGGCCGATGATGGCCGTTCGGTGGTGGTGGTCACCCATAACATCGCCCACCTGAACATGTGCGACCGGTTGCTCATCCTTGCCCCCGGAGGTCGCCTGGCCTACTTCGGTCCACCGCAACAGGCGCTGAGCTACTTCAACTGCACCGACTTCGCCGACCTGTTCACTCTTCTCGAACAGGACACGTCCACCGACTGGACCGGGCGGTTCAATACATCGCCGTTGCGCGAGGCGTTCGGCGGCCCGCGGCCGGCGGCGCGCCAGGCACGGCCGGCCACCCCTCCGGCCGCCAAGGCAGTCGCTCAGCAGAGCGCGTTGGCCCAATTCGCCATCCTGTGCCGGCGGTATCTGGCGGTCATCGCCGCCGACCGCCAGTATTCGGTGTTCTTGCTGCTGTTGCCATTGTTGCTGAGCGTGTTCGCGCAGGCCGTCCCCGGCAACGCCGGCTTGTCGCTGGCGAAGGCGATCGAAACGAGGTCGACTCAACCCTCGCAGTTGCTGGTGCTGCTGATCATTGGCGGCGGGCTCATGGGCTGCGCAACTTCCATCCGCGAAATCGTCAAGGAACGCGCGATATACCAACGCGAACACGGCATCGGTTTGTCGCGCGGCGCCTACCTGGCCTCGAAGTTGGTGGTCCTCACGGTAATAACCAGCCTGCAGGGGCTTCTCCTGGGTTTCCTCGGTGACATCCGTTGGCCCCCTCCCGATCAGTCCGTCGTCTTGCCATGGCCCAGGTTCGAAGTGGCGCTGGCGGTTGTCGCCGTCAGCGTGGTCTCGATGATGATCGGCCTGCTGATCTCGGCCATGATCGGCAACGCCGATCGCGGCATGCCGCTGCTGGTCCTCGTGGTCTTTGCCGAACTCGTGCTGTGTGGCGGGATGTTCGGCGTGAAGGGCCGCATCCCACTGGAGCAGCTGGCGTGGTTGTCGCCGTCACGGTGGGCCTACGCGATGGCCGCTTCGACCGTCGATCTCAACGACCTGCGCCGGACGGCGGGCGGGGACCAAGATCCGCTCTGGGACTACGACGTGAGTACCTGGCTGACGGCCCTGGGCGCATGCGCGGTGCAGGCGCTCGTGCTGGTGATCCTGCTCGCAATACAACTCAGCCGGCTGGACCCCCACCGCAAGGCCCGCAAGTAGGGTTCACGCGTACTTCATCACAAACGGCACCCCGCTGACGGCCAGGGAACCGCACGACAGCTGAACCGACAGCAGGCGATAGCCGATGTAGTACACCCCGTAGGACCAGGCGCGCTCGGCGGCGGCACGCCACCCGACGGGCAACAGCGCCGCGACGCCGAACAACGCGGCCATGACGAACATCGAGGCCCTGAGGTCGGTTCCGGCTGCCGTGAGCATTTGTCTCCCCTGATCTCCAGCTCCCGGGGTGGGTGCGCTGAGAAGAGGGTGTGCCCCCGCACTCAGCGCATCCTTGAGGGATCCTTGGAGCGGCGAGCGCCAGCCTGGCGACGATGCACGCCCCGAAGGGCGTGGCACCCCCAAACCCGCAGGGGCGAAGGGCGAGCCGGGCAATCCTGCATCGGCCTTGCGACGGACCCACACCCGCCCTTGATGTCGTGGTTTTCGTGCGGTCGGGGTGGTGGCGGCCTACCGTCATGATTGCCACATGTGGGGTTGCGCCTTGCCGGGCCTGCCTGGATGTTGTTGGTAGTGTCGGCGGGATTGCGGGTTGGTTGGGAGGATCGGCGATGAGCGACGCGCAGAGCTCGCGGGTAGGCTCGATGTTTGGGCCGTACCACCTCAAACGGCTGCTCGGCCAGGGCGGGATGGGCGAGGTCTACGAGGCCGAGCACACCGTCAAGGAGTGGACCGTCGCGGTCAAGCTGATGTCGGACACCTTCAGCAAGGACCCGGTGTTCCGCGAGCGGATGAAGCGCGAGGCCCGCATCGCCGGGCGTTTGCAGGAACCCCACGTGGTGCCCATCCACGACTACGGCGAAATCGACGGGCAGATGTTCCTGGAGATGCGCCTCATCGAGGGCACCGACCTGGACAGCGTGCTCAAACGGTTCGGGCCGCTGACCCCGCCGCGTGCGGTGGCCGTCATCACCCAGATCGCCTCGGCCCTTGACGCCGCCCACGCCGCCGGCGTGATGCACCGCGACGTCAAACCGCAAAACATTCTCATCACCCGCGACGACTTCGCCTATCTGGTCGATTTCGGCATCGCCAGCGCCACCACCGACGAGAAGCTGACCCAGTTGGGCACCGCGGTGGGCACCTGGAAATACATGGCGCCCGAACGGTTTTCCTCCGACGAGGTGACCTACCGCGCCGACATCTACGCGCTGGCCTGTGTACTGCACGAGTGCCTGACCGGCGCCCCGCCCTATCGCGCCGACAGCGCCAGCATGCTGGTCACCGCCCACCTGATGGACCCCATCCCGCAGCCCAGTGCGGTGCGCTCGGGCATCCCCAAGGCCTTCGACGCGGTGATCGCGCGCGGTATGGCCAAAAAGCCCGAGGACCGCTACGCCAGCGCCGGTGATCTGGCCCTGGCGGCCCACGAAGCGCTCAGCGACCCCGACCAGGACCACGCCGCCGACATCCTGCGCCGCAGCCAGGAAGCCACGCTCCAGGGCCCGGCGACCAACGCACCGCTGCCCACCATGCCGGGCACCGCGATGGCGCCTCCCCCGCCGCCCGCACCGTCTTTCACCCCGCCGCGACCCGCACCCGTCCGGCAATCGCCGGCGTCGTCTGCCGAACCGGGCAGCTCGGGTCCCATGCAGCGAGCTGCGGGACCTCCGGCCCCTCCGCAGCCGCAACAGTCATCGCCGGCCGGCCAGCCCGCCTGGGTCCCCACGAGCGGCCCCGTTCCCTCCGCCAACCAACCTGCCCCCCAATACTTCCAAGGCGGCGGCTGGGGCGGCACGCC
Source organism: Mycobacterium lacus (assembly GCF_010731535.1). Lineage (NCBI taxonomy): Bacteria > Bacillati > Actinomycetota > Actinomycetes > Mycobacteriales > Mycobacteriaceae > Mycobacterium > Mycobacterium lacus. The sequence continues at coordinate 935,943 of NZ_AP022581.1, read as the reverse complement.
ACCGGGACCGCCCCGCCGCAGCAGCCCGGTGGGCCGACACCCTGGAGCCAGACGCCACCAGCGGGTACGCCCAACCCGTGGCCGATCCTGGCCGCCGTCGCCATCGTGCTCGTCGTGATCGTCGGAGGCATCGGCATCTGGTTGGTCACCCGGCCCACGCCGGCAAAGCCGAAGAAACCCGTACCAGAGGACCGGCTCAGCGCGTTGCTGCTGACCGCCTCGGAGGTCAACTACGTCATGGGTTCGTCGAACATGCAACCCGGGAAACCCATCACGTCGATGGACTCCTCGCCCGTGACGCTGTCGCTGCCAGACTGCCAGGGCGCGCTCTACACCACCCAGGATCCGGTGTATGCCGGCAGCGGCTATACCGGCATCAGCGGATTGGTATCGTCCGAGCCCGGCGACAACTATGACCACTGGGTCAACCAGGCGGCGGTTACCTTCCCGTCCGCCGACAAAGCCAAGGCGTTCCTGCAATCCACGGTGAACAAGTGGAAAGCCTGCGCCGGCAAGACGGTCACCGTCACCAACAAGTCCAAGACGTATCGGTGGACGTTTGCCGACGTCTACGGCCAGCCCCCGAAGATCACGATGGTGGACACCCAAGAAGGCGCGGATGGCTGGGAATGCCAGCGCGCGATGAGCGTGGCCAACAATGTGGTGGTCGACGTCAACGCGTGCGGATACCAAATCACCGATCAGGGCAGCCGGATCGCCGACAAGATCGTCGATAAGGTCAACGAGGAAACCAAGCAGGCCTAGAGGCCTGGCCCCTCGGCACGCAGGTCGTCGACCGCCGACATGGCGTCGCGCAACTTGGCCAGCCACTCCTCGGTGTGCTCGCCGACGAGCTTGACCGACCAGGCGAGCGCGTCGGCACGCGATCGTGCGACGCCGGCGTCGACCAGCGTGTCGAGCACCTGGCGTTCCGGTTGCTTCAACCGCGTCATCACCGGAACTGCGATGTGCGTGAACAGGATTCGCTCGGTGCCGGTTGCCGAGTCAACGTCGACCCCCCAGGAAACCTTGCGGCCGTAGCGGTGTTGCGCTTCATCGGCGATGTTCATCCGCTGCGAACGGGTTTCTTCACGGAATCTCGCGACCCGGCCTTCCGCGCGTGCCTCGCTTTCCTCATTTCCGGAATCCCCGGGTTCGGGCAATTTGCCGATGACAGTGATCTCTTCGCGGTCGACGATGACCGTGGGGTCGCCGTCGAACCAATCGTCGGGTAGGCGTCCCGCGAACCACTCCGCGGCGCCGCTGGCGTCGGGTTGCGCCGCCTGCTGCCAGCCGCCGGGGCGGCCGCAACCGCGCCCACGCATGTGATGGTGTTTCATGATTACATGATTACACCGTTACAGGTGTAATGGAATGCCATTCGCCGGCAGCGAACGTCGGACCGGTGCGGCGGGAGCGCCCGAGGTGGCAAAACGCATTGATATCGGGGGTTCGACGTTGTACTTTTGGTAGCGAAGCAGGCCCGGAAAGTGACCTATCTCAAGTGCCGGAAGACGGGGTGAAAGCCGGCCGCGGACATCGTCAGCCGCCCCCAAGAGTCACGCCGGGCCTGCCCGTGTCGTCGCCCCGGCGGACCCTAAAGAGTTTTACTGCCCCCTTGACGCCCCGGAGGTGACGCCGGCCCGCGGAAGTCCACTGATATCCAGCGGCATCGGCGCTATCGCCGCAGGCATCCCGCACCGAATCCGCGACCAGCACGGTACCTGGCCGCGCCACCCCGGTGACCCGGCTGGCCACGTTCACCGGACTACCGAACCAGTCGCCGGCCCGACTCACCGCCATCCCGGCGGCAACTCCAGCTCGCAAGCGGGGAAAGTCGTTGTCGGTGTCGACGACCTCGACAAGCTTCAGCACGGTGTCGAGCAGGGGCGCCGGATCCGGGCAGACCAACATCACCGCGTCGCCGATCGTCTTGATGAATCGCACCGGCGGAGCCGTCACGTCACGGGCGAGGTCAGCCAGCCGGCTGGCAAGTTGCCCTAGCGCTTCGGGCGATACTACTTCACCCAGCCGGGTGAAACCGACCAGGTCGGCAAACGCGACGGTGACCTGGCGCGCTCCCGGCAGAGGCCTGCCGGCGGCCCGCTCCCCCGCATTGACGGCCTCGGTCTCCATCATGTGCCGCAACTGCATGAAAAGCATGTCCTTGATCATCGGTCCGAGCATCGGCGCGATGCGGCCCACCAGTTCCTTCGACGCCTTGGCGATCTCCAGCTCGGTAGCCCCCGGACGCATGATTGCCGACAGCGCGGTGTAGCGCATGACCTCGGCGGCGCGCGACAAACCGTCGGCGAGCACCCGCACCACCAGCACCAGTTGATCCGGATCGAGTCCCAGCTCAACGAACCGCTGCGCGTGCGCGGCGGCTTCGCCGTCGGCGCGCATGTGCACGACCGCGTCGGGGTCGTCCACTCTGACCAGACCGATCGCACGCTGGACGCGCTGCAGCAGTTCCAGGTCGACGTTGTGGCGCTCGCTGATCTCCCGGGTGGATACGTAGGTGCCGTCGTCGCCGATGAGGCGGCGGGTGACCAGCAGCAGCGGCGGATTGGTCGTCTGGATCTCCTCGGCAGTAATGCCTTGCTCAAGTAGCCATTCGACAAGCTCGGCCCGCTCGGCGCGCGCGGTGCCTTCCAATCCAACGAGTAGATCGTCGATGTTCTGGTCGACCGCTTCCTCCATGACGCCAACGTATAACGCTGACTGGGCATGATGTGGGGTGATGCCAACCGCGTTACTCCACGGACTCCCACCGGTCGTCGACGAGCGGGCCAGCGTGCTGATCCTTGGTTCCTTTCCGAGCGTTCGGTCGCTGGCCGCAAGCCAGTACTACGCCAACCCGCGAAACGCGTTCTGGCAAATCACCGGTGAGCTTTTCGGATTCGATGTCACCGCACCGTACGAGTTGCGGTTGGAGGCGCTGCGATCCCATCGTGTGGCACTTTGGGACGTGCTGCGACAATGCCGCCGCCTCGGCAGTGCGGATTCCGCGATCGATCCGAAGAGCTTGGTGGTCAACGACTTTAGCGAGCTGTTCGCCAACTACCCGGACATCACGCGGGTGTACTTCAACGGCGCCAAAGCGGCCGAGCTGTACCGCCGGCTGGCCGGGGCCGACGGGCCGCACCGGCCGCTGCACCACGAGCGGCTGCCGTCGACCAGCCCGGCTCATGTCATGCGCGCGGGCGAGAAGCTGGCCGCCTGGCGGGCGATTTCCGCGCCGATCGCGAGCGCGGCGCAGCCGGGCGAAGCGGGTCGGCGCCAGTCAGATTCCGCGCCGATCGCGAGCGCGGCGCAGCCGGGCGAAGCGGGTCGGCGCCAGTCAGATTCCGCGCCGATCGCGAGCGCGGCGCAGCCGGGCGAAGCGGGTCGGCGCCAGTCAGATTCCGCGCCGATCGCGAGCGCGGCGCAGCCGGGCGAAGCGGGTCGGCGCCAGTCAGATTCCGCGCCGATCGCGAGCGCGGCGCAGCCGGGCGAAGCGGGTCGGCGCCAGTCAAGCCCGTCATGATACCGGCGGTCGCCGGTGGGCCCACGGCCTTGCGGCTTCGATCTGCGCGGACAACGACAGCAACGTCGCCTCGTCATACGGCCGGCCGACGAGCTGCACCGATATCGGCAGGCCGTCGGCGTCGAAGTCCCACGGCACCACCGCGGCGGGCTGGCCGGTCAGGTTCCAGACCTGCAGGTACGAAACCCGCTGCGCGATCAGCAGCAGCGTCGACACCGCGCCCCGCCGTTGATAGGCACCGACCCGGAACGGGCCGGACGCGGTGCCCGGCGTGACGACGACGTCGACATCGTCGAAGATCGACTGGATCCGGCTGCTCAGCGCGGCTTCGGCGGCACGTACGGTCGACATTCGGCGATCCGAGAAGAACGACCCAATGCGCGCGATCGCGCGAGTGCGCGCTTCCAGACGTTCCGGGTGCGGCTGGGCATCCGCGTCGTCGCTGATGCCGCGAAGATAGCGGGGCAGGTAGTTAGCGTAGAGCGAGCGCGGATACTCGGGGTCACGGGTGACGACGTCATGGCCCAAGTCGCGTAGCAACGCTCCCGCCATCTCTACCGCCGTCAGCTCCGCCTTTCCACACCTGACGGGCAGCGGCGTTGGGGCCTTGGTGCTCAAGGCAATTCGCAGCCGACCGGGTTCGCGTGCGGCCGCGTCGACGAACTCACCTTCGGGACCGGGCACCCCGGACACCTCGGTCGTCACATCAAGGAAAAGTGCCGCGTCCATCACCGAACGCGCTATCGGCCCGTTGACGCTTAGTCCGTACCACGCATTGTCGTGTGGCTCCAACGAGATCCGATCGCGTTGTGGTTTCAGCCCGAACAGACCACACCAGCTCGCCGGGATGCGGATCGACCCGCCGCCGTCGGATCCCAGTGCCAGCGGAGCCAGCCCGGCGGCAACCGCGGCGGCGCTACCGCCGCTGCTGCCGCCCGGGGTGCGAGACGGGTTCCACGGATTGCGGGTAGCCCCGAAGGTCAGCGACTCGGTGTAGGGCATCATCATCAGCTCGGGCACATTGGTCTTGCCGATGATCACAGCGCCCGCCGCGCGCAGTCGGCGAACCACTTCCGCGTCAGCGGTCGCGGCCGGACCGTGCCCTCCGCTGCCGCAGGTCGTCACCTCGCCGGCGACGTCGACGTTGTCCTTGATCGCGATCGGCACGCCGAGCAACGGCAGTCGCTCACCGGCGTCGAGGCGTTGCTGGGCGACCGCTGCCTGTTCGCGCGCGCTGTCGCACAGCACCACTCGGTACGCGCGCAGCTCGCTGTCGAGCCGCTCGATCCGTTCTAGGTAGACCTCGAGCAGCACCGGTGCGGTGAGTTCACCGTCGGCCAGCATGCGCGCCTGTGTGACCGCGCCGGCGAAGGCAAGATCGCTAGGGTCCACTGCGGCAGCGTATCCGAGCGCAGTCCCCGACTGGTCTGCGGCCGGGCCTAGCGGGCAAGTACCGTGACGACATGTCCTGCGTGTTCTGCGCGATCGTCGCCGGGGAGGCTCCGGCCATCCGGATCTACGAAGACGACGCCTATCTGGCCATCCTCGACATCCGCCCGTTCACCCGCGGCCACACCCTGGTGCTGCCCAAGCGGCACACTGTAGACCTCACCGACACCCCGCCGGAGACAATGGCGGACCTGGTCGCCATTGGCCAACGGATCGCCCGCGCGGCCCGCACAACGGAATTGGCCGACGCAACCAACATCGCGATCAACGACGGCGGCGCCGCCTTCCAGACCGTGTTCCATATCCACCTGCACGTGTTGCCGCGGCGCAACGGCGACAAGCTGTCGGTCGCTAAGGGGATGCTGCTGCGTCGCGACCCGGACCGGGAAGCCACCGGACGGATCCTGCGGAAGGCGCTGGCGCAACTGGATGCCACGGCACAGGACTGATTTCCCGGGCCTGAAAATTTGCTGGCCTCCACTCGCACGTCATCTGCAGATCTATCGGTTCGGTGAATCGTCTGGCCCCGACGCACCGTGGGCCCGGTCAGTAGTCCTCGAGGATGATCGAATGCACGACGCGGTCGAACTCCTCCTGGGGTATCGGCTCACCGCCAGGGATGTTGTCGCTGACCAGCCATTGGTTGCGCTCGACGTAGCCGTTGAACTCGGCGTGGTAGTTGGCGAAGCCGCGCTCGTAGTCGGTGCCTGCTGCCGCAAGCTCGCCGGCGAGGATGTAGGCGCCCAACAGGGCGACACTGGTCCCCTGCCCCGACAACGGCGAACAGCAGTATGCCGCGTCGCCGACCAGCGCCACCCTGCCCTTCGACCAACTATCCATCTTGATCTGTGACATCTCGTCGAAATAGAAATCCGGCGCATTGCGCATGTAGTGCAGCAGTTGCGCGCGGACCCAGCCGTCCTCGGCCATCCGCCGTTCCAGCTCCGCGAACTGCGCCTCGGCGTCGCGGTAATCGATGCGTAGCTCGGTATCCATGAAGGCCAACGCGGCCCGGGCCTCGGTGTTGTCGCGCGCGCTGTAGACGCCGGCCATGGTGGTGTCGCCGTAGTGCCACTTCTGCCAGTAGTCCAGTTCCAGGAAGTTGGGCACGGTGAAGATCGCCGCGTGAGTGCCCAGTCTCTTGATGAATTGCTCCTCCGGGCCGAACACCAGCGCGCGCACATTGGAATGCAGACCGTCGGCGCCGATCACGAAGTCGAAGCTGCGGGCCGCGGCGCGCTCGAACGTCACCGCGACCGAGGTGCCGTCGTCCTGCAACGCGGCAATGCTGTCGTCGAACAGGTATTCGGCCGCATCTTGGGTTGCCCCGTAAAGCAATTCGACGAGGTCGTCACGCAGCAGCTCGATGTCGGGGTTATCGATCGGACCGCCGGTCGGGGTGGATTCGGTGTCGCGGGACAGCTCGTTGCCGTCGCGGTCGACGATGGAGGCGCCGCGAATTCCGGTCTTGCGGGCCTCGGCGGCTTCGAGTAGTCCCATGCGTCCCAGCACCGTCAGCGCCGGGCCACGGACGTCGATCGCCTGGCCACCCGGCCGCAGGCCGGGATGGCGTTCCACCACGGTCACCGAATAGCCGTGCTGCCCAAGCCAATACGCCACTGTCAGGCCGGCCACGCTGGCACCTGAAACCAAAACCGTCCGCACGTCACGCACTTCCTACCCAATTCCCGCAAGCCTCTTGGCATCCCGGAAAATGTCGTCGAGCATTGCCGGAGTCAACTTACCGGTGAACATGTTCTGCTGGCTCGGGTGGTAGCTGCCGAGCAATCGCACGCCCGACGGTAACTCGGCGACGACGCCGTGGCCGAACTTCGGCTTGCGCGTCCCGGCTATCCCCGCCAAACCCGGCAGTCGCAGCGCGACCTGCCAGGCGAACCCGCCCAGGGCGACGATTGCGCGGACATGATCGGACACCAGGCGCCACTCCGCGTCCAGCCATGGCGAGCAGGTGACCCGTTCGACCGGTGTCGGGGCGTTGCCCGGGGGCGCACACCGCACGGGTGCGACGATCCGAATCTGGTTGGCCCGCAACCCGTCCGCGGCGTCGACGCTGACCGGCGAGTTCACCAGCCCGGCCCGGTGCAGTGCCGCGTACAGCTGGTCGCCGGACCGGTCACCGGTGAACATCCGTCCGGTGCGGTTGGCGCCGTGCGCGGCGGGTGCTAACCCGACGATCAACAGTCGCGGGTGCTCCGATCCCCAGCCGGGCACCGGGCGTCCCCAGTACGGCTGATCGGCGAAGGCTCGGCGCTTGGCCACGGCGACGTCCTCACGCCAGCTGACCAGCCGGGGGCAGGCCCGGCACACACTGATCACCGCGTTGAGTTCGGGGATCGAGCCGGCCGCGGCTGCCAGCACCGAGACCTGCGCGGCGTCGGCGGCCACCGGCGTCCGCGGGGTCGCCGGATCTCCCGGCCACCCGGTCCCCGGCGCGACTGGAGAACCGAACGCCCGACCGGTGCTCGGATGGGGAAGCACACAAACATCCTGCATGGCGGCGGATGGCGGAAAATTCGGTGGCTCCCCGTCCGGGGTTGGCGCTAGATTCGGCCGCGATATCCCATGAACAACAGCGACCGCGGCCCGGTGTCTCTCGTCCTCTTGGCCTCCCTGATGGCGTGCGCGGGGGACGGCATCTCGATAGTCGCCTTCCCGTGGCTGGTGTTGCAGCGCCAGGGCAGCGCCGGGCAGGCGTCGATTGTGGCCGGCGCGACGACGTTGCCGCTGCTGTTCTCCACGCTGGTCGCCGGCACCGCGGTCGACTACTTCGGACGTCGCCGGGTGTCAATGATTGCCGACACACTGTCCGGGACAGCCGTGGCCGCCGTCCCGGTGGTGGCCTGGGCGTTCGGCGCCGACGCCGTCAACGTCACGGTGCTGGCGGTGTTGGGCGCCTGCGCGGCCACCTTCGACCCGGCCGGGATCACCGCCCGCCAGTCGATGCTGCCGGAGGCCGCCGCCCGCGCGGGCTGGTCGCTGGACCGGGTCAACAGCATCTACGAGGCGATCCTCAACCTCGCCTTCGTCGTGGGTCCGGGCATCGGCGGCTTGATGATCGCGACAGTTGGCGGCATCACCACGATGTGGATCACGGCCGGGGCATTCGGGTTATCCATCCTCGCGATTGCCGCCTTACGGCTCGAGGGCGTGGGCAAGCCGCACCACGCGACCCGGCCCGAGGGGCTGGTGTCCGGCGTTGCCCAGGGGCTGCGCTTCGTGTGGAGCTTGCGGGTACTGCGCACGCTGGCGCTGATCGACCTGTCCGTCACGGCGCTGTACCTGCCTATGGAGAGCGTGCTGTTCCCGAAGTACTTCACCGACAGGCATCAACCCGCCGAACTCGGCTCGGTGCTGATGGCGCTCTCCCTTGGCGGATTGGTCGGCGCGCTGGGCTACGCGACGCTGGCGAACTACCTCGCCCGGCGCACGATCATGCTGACCGCGGTGCCGACCCTTGGCTTGGCGACGGCCGTCATCGCGCTGCTGCCACCGTTGCCGGTCATCTTGGTGTGCTGTGCGTTGATCGGCTTGGTGTACGGGCCCATCCAGCCGATCTACAACTATGTGATCCAGACCCGGGCACCGCATTATCTGCGCGGCCGGGTGGTCGGGGTGATGACGTCCCTGGCGTTTGCCGCCGGGCCGTTGGGCTTGCTGATGGCCGGTCCGCTGACCGACGCGGCCGGGTTGAAGGCAACGTTTTTCGCGTTGGCGCTGCCGATCTTGGTTACCGGCCTGATCTGTACCCGGCTGCCATCGCTGCGCGAATTGGACCACGAGCCGAAGTTTGCCCTCGATCCCGCGCCGTAGGATCGGGTGAGTGAACGTGTTGGCCAGCCTGATCGCCGAGCTGCCCGACGGCACAGTGGTCACCGATCCCGCGATTACCGATGGCTACCGCCAAGACCGCGCCTTTGATCCGTCGGCGGGCAAACCGATGGCCGTGGTCCGGCCGCGGCGCACCCAAGAGGTGCAGACCGTGCTGCGCTGGGCTTCCGCGCACGGGGTGCCGGTGGTCACGCGGGGGGCCGGCAGTGGCCTGTCGGGCGGGGCCACCGCGCTGAACAACGGGATCGTGTTGTCGACGGAAAAGATGCGCGACATCACCGTCGACCCGGTCACCCGCACCGCGGTATGCCAGCCCGGGCTGTTCAACGCCGAGGTGAAGCAGGCGGCCGCCGAACATGGTCTGTGGTATCCGCCCGATCCGTCGTCGTTCGAGATCTGCAGCATCGGCGGCAACATCGCCACCAACGCCGGCGGCCTGTGCTGCGTGAAATACGGTGTCACCACCGACTACGTGCTGGGCATGCAAGTGGTGCTGGCCGACGGCACCGCGGTCCGGCTGGGTGGCCCGCGTTTGAAAGATGTGGCGGGGCTGTCGCTGACCAAACTGTTCGTCGGCAGCGAAGGCACGCTGGGCGTCATCACGGAAGTGACGCTGCGGCTGATACCGGCACAGAACGCATCGAGCATCGTGGTGGCCAGCTTCGCTTCTGTGGAGTCGGCGATCGATGCGGTGCTCGGCGTAACCGCGCGGCTGCGTCCCTCGATGCTGGAGTTCATGGATTCGGTGGCGATCAACGCCGTCGAGGACACCATGCGGATGGACCTGGACCGCTCCGCGGCGGCCATGCTGGTGGCCGGCTCCGACGAACGCGGGCGCGCGGGCAGCCAGGACGCCGAACTGATGGCCGCGGTGTTCGCCGACAACGGTGCGACGGAGGTTTTTTCCACCGACGATCCCGACGAGGGCGAGGCGTTCGTGGCCGCGCGCCGGTTCTGTATCCCGGCCGTCGAAAGCAAGGGGTCGCTATTGCTCGAAGATGTCGGCGTGCCGCTGCCCGCATTGGGCGAGCTGATCACCGGAATCGCGCGGATCGCCGATGAGCGCGACCTGATGATCTCCGTGATCGCCCACGCCGGCGACGGCAATACGCACCCGTTGCTGGTGTATGACGCCTCCGACGCCGCGATGGTGGAGCGCGCGCATGTCGCCTACGGCGAGATCATGGATCTGGCCGTCGGTCTGGGCGGCACGATCACCGGCGAGCATGGCGTCGGGCGGTTGAAGCGGCCGTGGTTGGCCGGTTACCTCGGCCCCGAGGTGATGGACCTCAACCGGCGCATCAAGCGGGCGTTGGACCCGCAAGGCATCCTCAACCCCGGCAGCGGGATTTAGCTTTCGCCGAGCGTGAACCACGCGACGCGTCGTTCGCGTGTCGCGTTGTGGATTTCACAGTCGGCGATTGACATTGCTGTCGATATGTCTTAGACATGAGACATGAAGCCGGTGATGTCTCAGAGCTTCGAGCTCGCCACCGCAGCGACCTGGCCGAATCCCTGGCCGATGTACAAAGCGCTGCGCGACCACGACCCGGTGCACCATGTCATCCCGCCCGGACGTCCCGACCACGACTACTACGTGTTGTCGCGCCATAACGACGTCTGGTCGGCCGCGCGCGACCACGAGACGTTCTCGTCGGCGCAGGGATTGACCGTCAACTACGGCGAACTGGAAATGATTGGGCTGCAAGACAACCCACCGATGGTGATGCAGGATCCCCCAGTGCACACCGAGTTTCGCAAGCTGGTGTCCCGCGGATTCACCCCGCGGCAGGTCGAGGCGGTCGAGCCGAAAGTGCGCGAGTTCGTCGTCGAGCGGATCGAGAAGCTACGCGCGGACGGCGGCGGCGATATCGTCACCGAACTGTTCAAACCGCTGCCGTCGATGGTGGTCGCGCACTATCTCGGTGTGCCAGAGGCGGATCGGGTCCAGTTCGACGGCTGGACCCAGGCGATCGTCGCGGCCAACAGCGCCGAGGGCGGCGTCGCCGGCGCGCTGGAAACCGTCGGCGACGCGGTCGGGTCGATGATGGCGTACTTCACCGCGCTGATCGAGCGACGCCGTGCCGAACCCGAGGATGACACCATTTCGCACCTGGTCGCGGCCGGGATGGGCGCCCGCGGCGACATCCCCGGCACGCTGTCGATACTCGCGTTCACGTTCACGATGGTCACCGGCGGCAACGACACCGTCACCGGCATGCTCGGCGGCTCGATGCCGTTGCTGCACCAGCGTCGCGACCAGCGTCGGCTGCTGGTAGACCACCCGGAACTGATTCCGGACGCGGTCGAGGAACTGCTGCGGCTGACCTCACCGGTGCAGGGCCTGGCGCGGACCACGACGCGCGACGTGACGATCGGCGCCACCACCGTTGCGGCCGGTCGCAGGGTGCTGCTGCTCTACGGATCGGCCAACCGGGACGAGCGCCAGTACGGGCCGGACGCCGCGGAGCTGGACGTGACCCGCTGCCCGCGCAACATCCTGACCTTCAGCCACGGCGCGCACCACTGCCTGGGCGCGGCCGCAGCCCGGATGCAATCCCGGGTCGCCCTGACCGAACTGCTGGCCCGCTGCCCGGACTTCGAGGTCGACGAGTCGCGCATCGTGTGGGCCGGCGGCAGCTATGTCCGGCGTCCACTGTCGGTGCCGTTTGAAGTGAAATCGTGATGGCCGACTGGCTGGGCGAGCGCCGTACCGAGGTGGCCGCCGACCGGATACTCGACGCCGCCGAGGAGCTCTACACGCAACGCGATCCGGCCTCGATCGGCATGAACGAGATCGCCAGGGCCGCAGGCTGTTCCCGCGCGACCCTGTACCGCTACTTCGACAACCGTGAGGCCTTGCGGACAGCCTACGTGCACCGCGAGACCTATCGGCTCAGCCGCGAAATCAACCGGCAGATCAGCGGTATCGACGACGCGCGCGAGCGGCTGATCGCCGGCATCACCACCGCGTTGCGGATGGTTCGCGATAGCCCCGCGTTGGCGGCGTGGTTTGCCGCCAGCCGTCCACCCATCGGTGGCGAGGTGGCCGGACAATCCGAGGTGATCGCGGCCCTAGCCGCGGCGTTCCTGCATTCGCTCGGGCCGGGCGACCCGGCCACCGTCGAACGCCGAGCCCGGTGGGTGGTCCGGGTGATCATCTCACTGCTGATGTTCCCCGGCCGCGACGAAGCCGACGAGCGAGCGATGATCGAGGAGTTCGTCGCCCCGATCGTGACGCCGGCAACGACCCGCCGGTAGACGCGGATTAGCCGCGACGAACCTGGCGATATCGCCCGAGACGCAGACCACGTCGCGATACCATCCCTCGCGGCCGGGGGCCCTCGAAGGATGGGAGGCCAGCGATGTCTCTTGTGATGGTGGCGCGGGAAATGATTGTCGGCATCGGCAGCGTCTTCGGTCTCATCGGTGTCGCGGGCAATCCGGACGCCAACGGCGCCACCGGCGCGTCGCACCCCCGGGTTGCCGGGGTGACAACGATTGATGCCGCCGTTCACCAACGACATCGTCGACGCGACTTGCGGGCAACCACTCGGCAAGACGCCGCAGCGAACATCCCGTAGCCGGTCAGGCCAACCAATAGGCTTGCGCCTTAATGGATTTCCGCGGAATGCCGAAGTCCTCCCGAAGCACCTTGGCGACCGAACGCGTCGTGCGGGTGTCGCAGGCCACCCAGCCGAAGTGGTCGCAGGCGTCGAACGCCGCCGAGCGGACCGTCTCGAGCAGCTCCGCGCCGGCGTTCTTGCGGTCCACCCAGGTGACACCGGTTTTGCGCGCCACCGGCAGGCATTTGTCGTCGTCGCAGCAGGCCTCGAGAAACACTTGCGCGGGGGCGTCGCCAATCGATTCGAGTAGCGAGTTGATCGCCGGCAGTGATGCCGTGTCGCCGACGATGACGTACCCGGTGGGCGGCGGATCCGGGATTGCGAACTTGCTGCCCAACACGGTCGCCTCGATGGTGTCGCCGGGTTGCGCGGCCCGTGCCCAATCCGACGCGCAGCCGTCGTGCAACGCGAACTCGATATCGAACGTGCCGGCGCCCGGATCGGGGTCGACCAGCGTGTAGCCGCGTTGGTGCCCGTCGGCGAACCACATCCGGATCCACATCGTCGGATGCACGGCGTGTTCGTCGAGCATCCCGCCGGCGTCGAAACTCAACCTCAGGTAGCGCGGGCTGATCTCGCGGCGGCCGATCACGGTGAGCCGGTAATCCCCGGCTCGCAGCAGCTTCAGCACCGCGCCCTGCCAACCCCGCGATGGTTTCAGTTCGGTCATGCGTCCCGACGCCTTCCATCAGCCTGCCGTTAATTAGGACAGGGTAACCTATCTAGCCATGGTGTCGGGTTCAGTTCCGGACGCGCGTGAATCGGTGCAGCAACCAGGCCAATGGAAGGGTCAGCGCGAGCGTCGCGATGAAAAGGTTCAGCATCGAGCCGGTGTAGACGTGATACCGGACCACGTAGACCATCGCGAACTCCATCGTCACCAGATGGATCAGGAAGATCTCGTAGGAGATCTCGCCCAGCCACACCATCGGCCGGGTGGCCAGCAGCCGCGCATACCAACCCTGGTCGCCGAGGGCCAGCGGTGCCACCGCCAGCGCGGCAATCCCCGCGTAGAAACCCGTCTTGACCAACGCCTCCCCCAGAGTTGCCGGCGACGTCGTGGGCGCGCCCGCGATCGGGGTGGAGACGATGAAGTAGCTGACGATCGCCAGTGGCATGGCCGCGAACGCGTAGCAGCGCACACCCATCGCCTGCAGCACGGCCAGCATCATGCCGGCGAGGAACCAGGCGAGGTAGGTGGGCAGCCAAAGCCGGGCGCCGTCGGGGAATCGGTGTGCGGTGTGCACCAGGGTCAACCAAGCCGGGCTGATCAGCATCAAGCCCGCCAGGGCACCCAGCAGCAACTTGGGCTGCCATCGCCGCTGGCAGATCGCCACCAGCAGCAGGTAGGCCAGCAGTGGGAGCGCCACGTAGAAGGCGGCCTCCACTGCGAGACTCCACATTTGGGTCAGGCCCTGATGCAGGTACGAACCCAGGTAGCCGTCGGTGTAGATCTGCGTCAGCGTGAGGTTGCGGAGCAGTCCCATCCAGCTGTGCCCGGGGTTCGGCGCGGCCTCGCGGAAGTGGTACAGAACGTAGGCGAACAGCACGGTGAGGACGTAGGCAGGCATGATGCGCCGAACCCGGTGCCAGGCGTAGCGGCTCAGCGAAGGCGGCGGGCCGCCGGTGGCGGCCGATTTCGCCCACGGACGGAACAGCAGGAATCCGGACAGCACGAAAAAGATCGGAACGCCGATCTCCAGCCGGGCCCCGACCAGGCCCCAGTAGCCGTGGGTGTACTTGCCGGTGGTGTAGGCCGCGTGGGTGCCGACCACCAGCAGGGCGGCGACCGCGCGGATGCCGGTCAGCGAAGCGACCCGGTCCACGTGCGAGGTTTGCTCGAGCCCGCCCTGGGCGTCCTCGGCCTTGGACAGCGTCATCCGGCGCGGTTCCGCCGAGGTTTGCCGGTGTCGTGGCGGCGAAGGTCGATCAGCACGCCCGAGATGCGGGTGCGCTCAAGTTTTTTCAGTGTGGCACGGCCCATCTTGGCCGGCAGTTCCACCAGTGAGAAGTTTGGCCCGATGGAGATATGGCCGAAATCACTGCGGTGCAAGCCACCCTCGTTGGCAATTGCGCCGACGATTGCGCCCGGGCCGATCTTGTGCCGCTTGCCGACGGAGACCCGGTACGTGGTGAACTCCGGCTTGCTCCTTGGCTTTTCGATACGGTCCTGGCGGCGTCGCTTTTCCAGCCGCTCGGGTCGCGGTTCGGGCGCCAGCAGAAACGCCTCGCCGTCGCGGGACTGCAGCGCCAGCGCCGCGGCGATGTCGGCCATCGGGACATCGTGCTCGCGTTCGTAGTCCTCGACCAGGCCGCGGAACAACTCGATTCCCGGGGCGCCGAGGGCGTCGGTGATGGAATCGGCGAATTTGGCTACCCGTTGCGCGTTGACGTCCTCGACGGTGGGCAGCTCGGCCTCGGTGAGCTTTTGACGTGTCGCCTTCTCGATCGACTTGAGTAGGTGGCGCTCCCGCGGGGAGACGAACAACAGCGCGGTTCCCGAACGCCCGGCCCTGCCGGTGCGTCCGATCCGGTGTACGTAGGCCTCGGTGTCGTGCGGGATGTCGTAATTGACCACATGCGATATCCGCTCCACGTCGAGCCCGCGGGCCGCCACATCGGTGGCGACCAGGATGTCTATACCTTTGGGGCCGCCATCTCTTAACGCCGCGATGGTCCGCTCCCGTTGTGCCTGGGCAATATCGCCGTTGATGGCCGCCGCGGAAAAGCCTCGGGCACACAGCCTTTCGGCGACGTCCTCGGTCGCCTGCTTCGTGCGCACGAAGACGATCATCGCCTCGAACGGCTCGACTTCGAGGACTCGGGTGAGTGCGTCCATCTTGCGCTGACCGGCGACCTGCATGTAGCGCTGCGAAATGTTTTCGGCTGCAGCAGTTTTCGCTTCAGCCTTGACTTCGAACGGATCGTGCAGGTATTTGGCGGTGAGCTTGCGGATGGCCGGCGGCATGGTCGCCGAAAACAGGGCAACCTGTTTGTATTCCGGGGTTTCGGACAGGATGCGCTCGACATCTTCGGCGAAACCCATACTGAGCATCTCGTCGGCCTCGTCGAGCACCAGGTAGTCCACCCGCGACAAGTCCAGCGTCTCTCGTTCCAGATGGTCGATGACCCGGCCGGGAGTCCCCACGACAACCTGGGCGCCGCGTCTCAGCCCGGCACGTTGCACGCCGTACGACGACCCGCCATAGATAGGCAGCACATGGAGCTCTGGCAGATACGCCCCGTAGCGGCCGAACGCCTCGGCAACCTGCAGCGCCAGCTCCCGGGTGGGCGCCAGCACCAGCGCCTGAGTGGCCTGGCTGGCGACATCGATTCTGGACAGGATCGGGATCGCGAAGGCCGCGGTCTTGCCGGTGCCGGTCTGCGCCAGTCCCACCACGTCGGAACCCGCCATCAGCGCCGGGATCGATGCGAACTGGATGGCCGTCGGCGACTCGTAACCGACGTCAGCGATCGCCCGCAGGACGCGGGGGTCAATCTGTAGGTCGGCGAACGTCGCAGGGGGGGTGTCCGGAAGGGCCATTGCCTCGGAAGTCTAGTGGGGATCGCGCCCGGCCCGGATGCCAGGCGCGACGCGTCCCCGAGCGCGCGTGTCTGTACAGCGACACGCCGCATTGACCGTACACCTTGGTGCGCTCGTGGCGACAGAATCGCGGCCACCCGGCCACGCCTGCCACACCTGCACGCCCGATGGCGGTACCGTGCGCGATGTGTGGTCACTACCGTGGCGCGCCCAGCCGCTGGCGGGTTTGGTCATTGCCCTCGTCGCCGCGATGCTGGCTGGCTGCGGATCGGGCGACTCCACGGTCGCGAAGACACCGCGGGCCAGCACAACCATGCCGACCCCCGCGAGCACTACACCGAGCAGCCCGCCGTCCGGGACGGCCGCCCCGCCCAGCAGCAGCGCCGCCGCCGACCCGTGCGCGGTCAATCTCGCCTCGCCGACGATCGCGAAGGTCGTCTCCGAGCTGCCTCGCGATCCGCGCAGCGAGCAACCCTGGAACCCAGAACCGCTGGCCGGCAACTACAACGAGTGCGCTCAGCTGTCCGCGGTGATCATCAAGGCCAACACGAACGCCATCAATCCCACCACCCGGGCGGTGCTGTTCCATCTCGGCAAGTACATACCGCAGGGCGTGCCCGACACGTACGGATTCAACGGCATTGACACGTCGCAGTGCACCGGCGACACGGTGGCGTTGACCTACCCCAGCGGCCTAAGCGGATTGACCAGCGACGTGAAGTTCCGCTGGAACGGCAGTGGCGTCGAACTGATCGGCAACACCGCCGGCCGTTGAACGAGCCGTCAGCCGACCAGAGTCTGACGCGATGTTCGACGGCCGCTTTGTCGGATTCGCCGACTTCCTGATCCGAGACGGCGAGCACTGTCGGGTCGCCGACACCAAGCTGGCCCGCTCGGCCAAGGTCACCGCGTTGTTGCAGCTGGGGGCCTACGCGGACACGCTGGCGCGTTCGGGAGTGCAGGTGGCTCCGGAGGCCGAGCTCGAACTTGGCGACGGCGCGGTGCTGCGCTACCGCGTCGGCGACCTGATCCCGGTGTACCGGTTCCAGCGCGCTCTTGCAGCGGCTCCTTGACGACCACTATGCCGCGGACACCCCGGTACGCTGGGACGACGAAGGGGTGGGGGCGTGTTTGCGCTGCCCGCTGTGCACCGAACAGCTGCGCGCGAAAGACGATCTGTTGCTGGTCGCCGGAATGCGAATAACCCAGCGCGAGAAGCTACTTGACATCGGCATCACCACAATCACCGAGCTGGCCAGCCACGCCGGGCCGGTCCCCGACCTGGCGGCGGGCGCACTTAACAAGCTGACCGCGCAGGCCAAACTCCAAGTCCGCCAACGCGACACCGGTCCGGGCGTAGGTGGTACCGTGACACCGATCGGCGTGCAACCGGTTCCAGACGGAACCGCGATCGACGACCATGACTCGCTGTCGTCAACCTTGTCGGCCTTCATGGGGGATGCCGCCGCGTGCGATCGCACGCCGGAACAAACGGCGGTCGCCCTGCTGGCCGCTGCCCGTGCTCTGGTGGGCGCATTTCGATCGGCTGAACTTCCCGGTCGACGAATGGGCGGACAACACAGACGTCTTCGTTGCCCGCGAGGCGACCGTCGACAACTCCGCGCTGGATTGGCTGGTCGACGGTCGGCACACGCTGCCCGATGAACGGGGCTATTTCCTGGATCGCTCATACCGGATGCATCCGGCGGTGCGCGCCGCCGTCTCCGAGCTGTGCTACGGAGGCAGGCCGCGCTCCCACGCCAAGTGCATCGCCGCGCGCAGCCTCGACGCATATCAACCCGGCGTCCGGGTGGTTCCCGTTCGCCACCAAGGGAATTCGATCGAAAGCCCGCAGGAGGGCGAGGCGATCGTCGCTGAGATTCAGCGTTTGCTCGGCAGGTCGTGGACCGATGAGCACGGCACCCGGCCGTTGGCCGCCGCCGACGTGCTGGTGCTGGCACCGTACAACGCCCACGTGGCGATGCTGCGCCGGCGGTTGTCGTCGGCCGGTCTGCGCGACGTCAGGGTCGGAACAATCGACAAGTTCCAGGGCGCGCAGGCGCCGGTCGTCTTCATCTCGATGACGGCATCGTCCGCTGATGAAGTGCCACGCGGAATCTCGTTTCTGCTCAACAGGAATCGGCTCAACGCCGCCATCAGCCGGGCGCAGTATGCGGCCGTGGTCGTGCGCTCGGAGATGCTGACCGGGTAACTGCCCGCCACGCCCGCCAGCCTGGTAGACCTGGGCGGGTTCCTCGCGCTGACTCAAGCCAGTTGAAGACAGCTAAATTAATCCCCACGAAACGAATGCCGACCGGAAGTGCCATAGTCGTCCGGATCTGCGCGGCGGTGCTTGTTGCGCCACGGCGAATACTCGGCGATCGGGCGGAAGCGCTGCCCGTCGTCGGCAGGAGAACCGTTGTGGGCGAAGCCAATCTGTTCAAGCGGCGCCGAAACGGGGTCCGCGGGCACGCCGTGCGATGATTCGACAGAGTCGCTGTGCCGCGCTTCGGCGGATGCCGGGCGCAGTTGACCGACTCGGGCCACCAGCGGTTCTGTGTCGCCCTCGTCGTACACCGGTTGCAGCGCGGAATCGATGTCGGGTTCGCGACGGATGACGTACTCGACATAGTCGTCATAGCTATCGTCATAGCCGTCGGCGGGCACGGGCTCGTCGGTCGTCACCGGACCTGTGAAGCCCTCCAAGAACAAGACGGCAACGATCCCGAACAACGAAATGAACGCGGGCAGCAGCATCGACTGCG
Organism: Mycobacterium lacus; assembly: GCF_010731535.1. Classification (NCBI taxonomy): domain Bacteria; kingdom Bacillati; phylum Actinomycetota; class Actinomycetes; order Mycobacteriales; family Mycobacteriaceae; genus Mycobacterium; species Mycobacterium lacus. The sequence goes on along the minus strand of NZ_AP022581.1, from coordinate 917,181 downwards.
ACATCGCGGCCGAAAACGGCTCGCGAACATACTCGGGCAACTGCAAGGTGGGGGCGCCCTGCACGCTGGGCGTGCCCGCGCCGCCGGGCATCGGCGGCATCTCGGCGGCGATGCGCGCCGTCATGAACGCGGCCATGCCTGCGCTGCCGAGCACCGCCCCGAGTTGCCGGGTCGCGTTGTACACGCCCGAGCCCGCACCGGCCAGGCGCGGCGGCAGGTCGCGGGACGCGGTGGCCGTCAGCGGTGACCACACAAACGCCATCGACACACCGATGACGCTGAACGGTAACATCAACCGCCAGATCGGCGTGTCCGGAGCCATCTCGAACGCCAGCCACGTCAGCCCGATCGCCAGCGCCGAAAACCCGAAACCGAGCACCGGCAGCGGATGGGATCTGTCCACGATCACGCCGACGAGCGGGGCCAGCACACCGCTGGTGATCGCCATCGGCGCGATCAGCAGCGCCGAGCGGGTCGGCGACAACCCGCACACCGCCTGCGCGTAAAACGTCAGCGGCAGCACCATCCCCGTCATGGCGAATGCGGTAATCGCCACCCCGACATTGCACAGGCTGTAGTTCCGGTAGTCGAGGATGTCCAGCGGAATCAACGGCTCGCGGGTGTTGAGGGCCTGCCAGTAGATAAACGTCGACAAAAACCCGACGCCGGCGACGATCACCGCCCAGATCCATGGCTGCCAATGGGCGGACTCCCCCTCCTGCAGGCCGAAGACAATCAGAAACATGCCCACCCCGGACAAGCCGACGCCGATCCAGTCGAACTGGTGCAGCTGGGTCGGCAGCACCGGAACCAGCCAAACCGCCAATACCAGGGCGACGATGCCGACCGGGACGTTGACGAAGAAGATCCACTGCCAGCCCAGACTGTCGACCAGCCCCCCGCCGGCCAACGGTCCCACCAGGCTGGCTACTCCGGCGGTGGCACCCCACACGCTCATGGCGGCGCCGCGGCGGTGCGCCGGGAAGATCCGGGTGATCGTCGACAACGTCTGCGGGGTGAGCACCCCGGCACCCACACCCTGTGCCACGCGGGCGGCGATCAGCATGCCTGCGCTGCCCGACAGGCCGCACCACACCGACGCGACGGTGAACACCACCAGGCCGATCAGGTAGAGGTTTTTCGGGCCGAATCGGTCACCGAGTCGACCGGCCACTAGCAACAGCACCGCATACCCCAGCAGGTAGGCGCTGGTCACCCAGACCACGGTGTCGTAGCCGATCGCCAACTTGGCCATGATGGTCGGGTTCGCTATGGCCACGATCGTCGAGTCGAGCATGATCATGAAGAAGCCGATCATCATCGCCCACAACGCGTTCCAGGGGTTTCCTGAGCTGCTGTGACTCGACCCCACGCGCCAGGGGCCCCGGAACCGGGTCGTCGCCGTGGTCATGAGCGCCGCTCCTTCCCCCGCAAGCGGGTGGGGGTACCTCCCACCTGCGGGCGCGTGCCCCCATCCCCGCAGTTGGGTGGGACCCCCACGGCATCGTCGCCAGCGCGGGTCATGCACTCACCTCGTTTCGGCTCCACCGGAGCTACCCGCAACGCCGCCGACCGACATCCAGCCTGCATTATTCCGGGTAAGCCAGGCGTTAGCCTAGACAGACGCCATTCGCAGGAGAGGCAATTATGCAGGCCCGACGCAACCCCCGACGGAAGAGGTCGACTCAAGCGCTGCCGAGGACCCCAGGCGGTCGACCCAAAGCGTCCGCGCGCGCATTGGCGCAGGTCATCGAGCGCAGCTCGCGGATACAGGGCCCGGCCGCCGAGGCCTACGTGGCCAGGCTGCGGCGCGCGCACCCCGCCGCCAGCCCCGCCGAGATCGCCACCAAGCTACAGAAGCGCTACCTGGCCGTGGTGACTGCCAGCGGCGTGGCGGTGGGAATGGCAGCGACCATCCCCGGGATCGGCACGTTGAGTGCGCTGTCCGCGGCTGCGGCGGAAACCGTGGCGTTCCTCGAGGCCACCGCGCTCCTGGTGCTGGCGCTGGCGGTGGTGTACGGCATTCCCGCCGACCACCGGGAACGACGCCGCGCTCTGGTGCTGGCGGTGCTGGTCGGAGACAACAGCGGGCACGCCGTCGCCGAGCTGATCGGTCCGGCCCGCACCAACGGTGGCTGGATCGCCGAGGGCATGGCCTCGCTGCCACTGTCGTCGATGTCGCGGTTGAACTCGCGGTTGCTCAAGTCCTGGGTCAAGCGGTACACGGTGCGACGCAGCGCACTGATGTTCGGCAAGCTGCTGCCGGTCGGCATTGGCGCCCTGGTCGGCGCCATCGGCAATTACCTCGCGGGCAAGAAGCTCGTCAGCAACGCCCACAAAGCGTTCGGCGCCCCGCCGGCGCGCTGGCCAGTCACCCTGCACCTATTGCCGCCGGTTCGCGAGGCCGGCTAGGGCCGGCTAGGGCCGGGTTGCATCCGTCTCGCTGGCGAATTGCCGGCAAAGCGTTAGCCTTTATGAGGCGGAGACCATCAGAACGGCAGGCGTCGCACCATGGCGCTTGCGGGACCTTGGAGAACAGAGGAATCGAGGCGAACAGCGGCCGTGAGCAACATAAGTTCACCATTCGGGCAAAACGAATGGCTGGTCGAGGAGATGTACCGCAAGTTCCGCGACGACCCCTCCTCGGTCGATCCGAGCTGGCACGAATTCCTGGTGGACTACAACCCCGAATCGGTCTCCGAGCCAGCCCCTGCGCCCGCCCCCGCCGCTGCGACCCCCGCCGACGGGCAGGCGGCCGCGGTCGCCCCGGAAGCGAAGCCGACCGCCCCAGCACCACAGGCCGCGCCGCCGACTCCACCCGTCGGCACCGCCACGGTGGGCGACGGCGCGCCGACCACGCTTGCCGCGCCGCCGGCAAAAGCCGCCCCTCCCCCACCGGCCGAAGGTGACGAACTGCAGGTGCTGCGCGGCGCGGCGGCGGCCGTCGTCAAGAACATGTCGGCATCGCTCGAGGTGCCGACGGCGACCAGCGTCCGGGCCGTTCCGGCCAAGCTGCTGATCGACAACCGGATCGTCATCAACAACCAGCTCAAGCGCACCCGCGGCGGCAAGATCTCGTTCACCCATCTGCTCGGCTACGCGCTGGTGCAGGCGGTCAAGCGTTTCCCGAACATGAACCGGCACTACACCGAGGTCGACGGCAAGCCCACCGCCGTCACACCCGCGCACATCAATCTGGGCCTGGCCATCGACCTGCCGGGCAAGGACGGCAAGCGCTCACTGGTGGTGGCCGGCATCAAGGGCTGCGAGACCATGCGATTTGCGCAGTTCGTCACCGCCTACGAAGACATCGTGCGCCGGGCGCGCGACGGTAAGCTGACCGCCGAAGACTTTGCCGGCGTGACGATTTCGCTGACCAACCCCGGAACCATCGGCACCGTGCACTCGGTGCCGCGGCTGATGGCCGGCCAGGGCGCGATCATCGGCGTCGGCGCGATGGAGTACCCCGCCGAATTTCAGGGCGCCAGCGAGGAGCGCATCGCCGAACTGGGCATCGGCAAGCTGATCACCCTGACCTCGACCTACGACCACCGCATCATCCAGGGCGCGGAATCCGGTGACTTCCTTCGCGCCATCCACGAGATGCTGCTCTCGGACGCATTCTGGGACGAGATCTTCCGCGAGCTGAGTATCCCGTACCTGCCGGTGCGCTGGAGCACCGACAACCCGGACTCGATCGTCGACAAGAACGCCCGGGTGATGGAGCTGATTGCGGCGTACCGCAACCGCGGCCACCTGATGGCCGACACCGACCCGCTGCGGTTGGACAAGACCCGCTTCCGCAGCCATCCCGATCTCGAAGTGCTGACCCACGGCCTGACGCTGTGGGATCTCGATCGGGTGTTCAAGGTCAACGGCTTCGCCGGTTGCGAGTACAAGAAGCTGCGCGACGTCCTGGGCTTGCTGCGCGACGCGTACTGCCGCCACATCGGGGTGGAGTACACCCACATCCTCGACCCCGAACAACAGGAGTGGCTGCAACAACGGGTCGAGACCAAACACGTCAAACCGACTGTCGCCCAACAGAAGTACATCCTGAGCAAGCTGAACGCCGCCGAGGCCTTCGAAACGTTCCTGCAAACCAAATACGTTGGGCAGAAACGGTTCTCGCTGGAAGGCGCGGAAAGCGTGATCCCGATGATGGACGCGGCGATCGACCAGTGTGCCGAGCACGGCCTCGATGAAGTGGTGATCGGGATGCCGCACCGCGGCCGGCTCAACGTGCTGGCCAACATCGTCGGCAAGCCGTACTCGCAGATCTTCACCGAGTTCGAAGGCAACCTGAACCCGTCACAAGCGCACGGCTCCGGCGACGTGAAATACCACCTCGGCGCCACCGGTGTGTACCTACAGATGTTTGGCGACAACGACATTCAGGTGTCACTGACCGCCAACCCGTCCCACCTAGAGGCCGTCGACCCGGTGCTCGAGGGGCTGGTGCGGGCCAAGCAGGATCTGCTCGACCACGGCAGCACCGACAGCGAAGGGCAACGCGCGTTTTCGGTGGTGCCGTTGATGCTGCACGGGGACGCCGCCTTCGCCGGCCAGGGCGTGGTCGCCGAGACGCTGAACCTGACGAACCTGCCCGGCTACCGCGTGGGCGGCACCATCCACATCATCGTCAACAACCAGATCGGGTTCACCACCGCGCCGGAGCATTCGCGGTCCAGCGAGTACTGCACCGACGTCGCGAAAATGATTGGGGCGCCGATCTTCCACGTCAACGGCGACGACCCCGAGGCGTGCGTGTGGGTGGCACGGCTGGCCGTGGACTTCCGGCAGCGGTTCAAAAAGGACGTCGTTATCGACATGCTGTGCTACCGACGCCGCGGGCACAACGAGGGCGACGACCCGTCGATGACCAACCCCTACATGTACGACGTCGTCGACACCAAGCGCGGGGCCCGCAAGAGCTACACCGAAGCCCTCATCGGCCGTGGCGACATCTCGATGAAGGAGGCCGAGGACGCGCTGCGCGACTACCAGGGCCAGCTGGAGCGGGTGTTCAACGAGGTCCGTGAGCTGGAGAAGCACGGCGCGCAACCCAGCGAATCGGTGGAGTCCGACCAGATGATCCCCGCGGGGCTGGCGACCGCGGTGGACAAATCGCTGCTGGCCCGGATCGGCGACGCGTTCCTGGCCTTGCCGGACGGATTCACCCCGCACCCACGCGTCCAGCCGGTACTGGAGAAGCGCCGGGAGATGGCCTACGAGGGCAAGATCGACTGGGCCTTCGCCGAGCTGCTGGCCCTGGGTTCGCTGGTGGCCGAGGGCAAGCTAGTGCGGCTATCCGGCCAAGACACCCGCCGCGGCACCTTCTCCCAGCGGCATTCGGTGCTCATCGACCGCCACACCGGTGAGGAGTTCACGCCGCTGCAGCTGCTGGCGACCAACAAGGACGGCACTCCCACGGGCGGCAAGTTCCTGGTGTACGACTCGCCGCTGTCCGAGTACGCCGCGGTCGGCTTCGAGTACGGCTACACCGTGGGCAACCCGGACGCCGTCGTCCTGTGGGAGGCGCAGTTCGGCGACTTCGTCAACGGCGCGCAGTCGATCATCGACGAATTCATCAGCTCCGGTGAGGCCAAATGGGGCCAGCTGTCCACGGTCGTGCTGCTGCTGCCACACGGACACGAGGGGCAGGGGCCTGACCACACCTCCGGACGCATCGAGCGCTTCCTACAGCTGTGGGCGGAGGGTTCGATGACGATTGCGGTGCCGTCGACACCGTCCAACTACTTCCACCTGTTGCGCCGGCACGCGCTCGACGGGATCATGCGCCCGCTCATCGTGTTCACGCCGAAGTCGATGCTGCGCAACAAGGCAGCGGTCAGCGACATCAAGGACTTCACCGAGATCAAATTCCGCTCGGTGCTCGAGGAGCCGACCTACGAGGACGGCATCGGCGATCGCGGCAAGGTCACCCGGATCCTGCTGACCTGCGGCAAGCTCTACTACGAGCTGGCCGCGCGCAAGGCCAAGGACAAGCGCGACGACATCGCGATCGTGCGAATCGAACAACTTGCCCCGCTGCCCAGGCGCCGGCTGGGCGAGACGCTGGACCGCTACGAGAACGTCAAGGAGTTCTTCTGGGTGCAGGAAGAGCCGGCCAACCAGGGCGCGTGGCCGCGGTTCGGCCTGGAGCTGCCCGAGCTGCTGCCGAGGCTGGGCGGCATCAAGCGCATTTCGCGCCGGGCCATGTCGGCACCGTCGTCGGGCTCGTCGAAGGTGCACGCGGTCGAGCAACAGGAGATCCTCGATGAGGCGTTCGCCTGAAGCACGGCGAACGTGCGTGTTTGTACCGCGCCACGCCACGTCGGCCGGCATTTTGCGCGCGCTCGTGAAGTGAAAGTGCGTGCCACACGGTTTTGACGCGGGACCGTCAGCGGGAGATCGGGTTTGAGCAGGCTCGGCAACTTCGCCTGTGGGATCGCCGACCAACTGCGCGGCGTATACAAGTCGCACCAATACGGCGGCGTGATCTTGCCATTCACGATCCTGCGACGCCTGGACTGCGTCCTCGAGCCTACTCGCGACGAGGTGCGGACGCTGGCCGAGCCGGACATGATCGCCAAGGGCCAAGACGCCGGCAACATCCGCCTCGGCGGCACCCTGGCCGACGACCAGTTCTGGGACCGCACCTTCGCCTTCTGGATGTCCAACCCCCCCAACGGTTTTGACCGGAAGGCGGCGCATGAGGCCGTCGAGAAGGAAGCGCTCGCCGCGGGTACGCGGTCCTCGCATAGTCTTCCCTCCATTGGCGACGGGCAGACGCTGCTTATGTGCCACTTGCGCACAAGATGCGGCCCAGGCATGACCGCGGCGGCTGCGCCGGGATAGTCCTGAACGGCTCGGCGCTGTTCAACGGCGCCGCCGAATCCGGGCCGTCGAAGACCCGACGGTGGCTGCCGGAAATCGGATCTGGTAGACGCGATCGTCGCGCTGCCGACCAACATGTTCTTCAACATCGGAATCGCCACCGGCATCTGGATCCGTTGATGCGCCGGGGCGGGCACACTTGATCTCCGATATCGCCAATGGTTTTGCTCGCCTGAACCACCCGCTACTAACGGGACCAGCGGTACCGGCTAACGTCGATCGCAACGACCGAGGGAGGGTGCGCATGGAGGGGTTCGCCGGAAAAGTCGCCGTGGTCACCGGCGCGGGTTCGGGCATCGGGCAGGCGCTGGCCGTCGAACTGGGACGCTCGGGCGCCAAGCTGGCGATCAGCGACGTCGACACCGAAGGGCTGGCGGGGACCGAGGAAAGGCTGAAGGCGATCGGCGCCCCGGTGCGGGCGGACCGACTTGACGTCACCGAGCGCGAAGCGTTCCTGGCCTACGCCGACGCGGTCAACGAGCACTTCGGCAAGGTAAACCAGATCTACAACAACGCCGGCATCGCCTTCACCGGTGACATCGAGGTCAGCCAGTTCAAGGACATCGAACGGGTGATGGACGTCGACTTCTGGGGCGTGGTGAACGGCACCAAGGCGTTCCTGCCATACCTGATCGCCTCCGGGGACGGCCACGTCGTCAACGTTTCCAGCGTGTTCGGGCTGTTTTCGGTCTCGGGTCAGGCGGCATACAACGCGGCCAAGTTCGCCGTCCGCGGCTTCACCGAGGCGCTGCGGCAGGAGATGATTCTGGCCGGGCATCCGGTCGGGGTGACCACGGTGCACCCCGGCGGCATCAAGACCGCGATCGCCCGTAACGCGACCGTCGCGGAGGGCCTTGACCAGGCCGAACTGGCCAAGATGTTCGACAGGCGGGTGGCCCACACGAGCCCGGAGCGGGCCGCCCGGATCATCCTGGGGGCGGTGCGCAAGAACAAGGCCCGGGTGCTGGTCGGCCCGGACGCCAAGGTGCTGGACATCGTGGTGCGCTTGACGGGTTCCGGATACCAGCGGCTGTTCATGCCCGTGCTGGGCCGGCTATTGCCAGCCCCGCATCGCTGACGGGTCAGCGCGAACAGACGCAAAAGCCCCCATTTGGCGGCGCAAATGGGGGCTTTTGCGTCTGCTCGCGCAGCCAGACGTGCGCATTAGCGCCCTAACGGGTGCTCAGCCAACCACCCGTCGGCGACCACCTGTGGGTCCGCACCGCGTGCCACCTGGCGGCGCATGTCGGTCAGGGCCGCGGTGTCCAGCACCCCCGCGATTTCGTTGATCGCCAGCAGTTGCCGATCATTCAGGGCATTGCGCCTATAGAGCGGCACCACGTTCTCGGCCCGGATCAGCGCGGCTTTGCCGTCGGCGAGCACAACCAGGTCGGCGGGGAGGTCGGGGTTGGCGGTGGTGGTCCAGCCCGCGGTCAGCTGTCCGGCCCGCAGCGCGGCGAACATCGTTGGGTAGTCCGGGAATTCACGCACCACGGGCAGCCGGCAAGAACCCACCCCCGTGGGCTGCGCGCCATTGACCCGCCCGACGACCAGCCCGTCGCAGTGGCGCGGCAGCAGGCTCAAGTCGCTGCCACCCCAGGCCGTCGCGGTGGCCGCAGTCACCACCAGCGCGGGCTTGTCTTCGGCGGCGGTGGTGTAGTCACCGGCGGTGACGCCCTCGGGCAGCGCGGAGATCATCACCCGGTAGACCTGCCCGTCGGAGAGCGCCGAGGCGCCGGGCTGCAACGTCTGCAGCACCTGGCCGGTGAAAGCGGGCATGACGGCGAACTCACCCGAATCCAGTTTCGCCATGGGGTCACTCGCGGTTTGGGCACGCGCCCCGAACCCGTACGACCGCAACGCGGCGACGTAGATGGCGGCCAGCAGCCTGTACTCGGAGTCAGGCTTGGATCCGACGACCAACGCCGGGCTGTGCTCCTCGGCCGCACAGGCGGCCACCGCCAGCGCCCCGGCGAGCAGCAGCGCGGCCAGCCTGCCGACTTTCACCCGGAAGTATCTGCGGCCAGGGCCACCGCCTTGGCAACCGCTTCCCCGACGCGCAAGTCCAGTGGGCTGGGGACGATGCGGTCGACGGCGAGGTCGTCGCTGACGACGGAGAAGATCGCCTCGGCCGCGGCCACCATCATCTTCTCGGTGATCCGGCGCGCGCCGGCGTCCAGTGCGCCGCGAAACACCCCGGGAAAGGCGAGCACGTTGTTGATCTGGTTGCAGAAGTCGCTGCGCCCGGTGGCCACCACCGCCGCGTACTTCGCCGCAACGTCGGGGCATATCTCCGGGTCCGGATTGGACAGCGCGAACACGATCGGTTCGGGTGCCATCGTGGCGATCAACTCTTCGGCGACCTGGCCCGCCGACACCCCGAGGAACACGTCCGCGCCGCCGAGAGCCGTGGCCATGCCGCCGGTGAGGCCACCGGGATTGGTCCGTTGCGCCAAGTCGACCTTGACGCTGTTCATGTCGTCACGCCCGGTGTGCAGAATCCCGCGGGAGTCGAGGACCGTGATGTCGGAAACCCCCATTGCGAGAAGCAGATTCGTGCATGCGACCCCCGCGGCGCCGGCGCCGGACACCACCACCCGCAGCGAGGACATGTCGCGGCCGAGCACCTTGGTGGCGCCCATCAGCGCGGCCAGCACGACGATCGCCGTGCCGTGCTGGTCGTCGTGCATCACCGGGCAGTCCAGCGCCTCAACAACCCGCCGTTCGATCTCGAAGCAGCGCGGCGCCGCGATGTCTTCGAGGTTGACGGCGCCGAACGTCGGGCGCAGCCGCACCAGGGTCTCGACGATCTCGTCGGGATCCTTGGTGTCCAGCACGATCGGGATTGCGTCCAGCCCCCCAAAGGCCTTGAACAGGGCGCACTTGCCCTCCATCACCGGCAGCGACGCGGCCGCGCCGATATCCCCGAGCCCGAGCACCGCACTGCCGTCGCTCACGACCGCCACCAGCCGATTGGCCCAGGTGTAGCGGGCGGCCACGGTGCGGTCCGCAGCGATCGCGCGGCTGACCTGCGCCACACCCGGGGTGTAGGCGATCGACAACGCGCGCTGGGTGTCCAGCGGAGCCTTCAGTGCTACGGAAAGCTTGCCGCCTACGTGCGCCTCGAAGATCTCGTCGTCGTCGATGACGATGCGTGGCGACAGGTCGATTTTTGGCACGGGGTCGAGGGTACTGCAGGCCTGCCCGGACAAAACGCCGATGTGCTGTCGAGCCTCCGATAGACTCGTGCCCGTTGTTTGATTTCGGCGCCTGCGAGGCCCGTCATGGCGTATCTGATTGCAGCGCAGGACATGTTGGAGGCGGCGGCGACGGATTTGCAGGGCATCGGCTCGGCACTGGTCGCGGCCAATGCTGCGGCGGCGGCCCCGACCACCCGGGTGCTGGCCGCGGGCGCGGATGAGGTGTCGGCGGCCATCGCGTCGCTGTTTTCTGCCAATGCCCAGGCCTACCGGGCGCTCAGCGCGCAGGCAGAGGAGTTTCATCAGCAGTTTGTGCGGGCGTTGAGTGCCGCTTCGGGATCATACGCAGCCGCCGAGGCCGCGAATGCCTCGCCCATGCAGCAGGCGCTGAACCTGGTCAACGCGCCTACCGAGTTACTGCTCGGGCGCCCGCTGATCGGCAACGGCGCCAATGACGGGCCCGGGCAAAACGGTGGCGACGGCGGGTTGCTGTGTGGCAACGGCGGCAACGGCGGCTCGAGCACCACCCCCGGCCAGCCCGGCGGTCGCGGCGGTGCCGCCGGGTTGATCGGCAACGGCGGGGCCGGTGGAGCCGGCGGGCCCGGCGCGAACGGTGGTGCCGGCGGCAACGGCGGGCTGTTCTATGGCAACGGCGGGGCCGGTGGGGCCGGCGGGGTCGCCACCATCGTCGGCGGCAGCGGCGGTAACGGCGGGGCCGGCGGCAACGCCGGACTGTGGGGCAACGGCGGGGCCGGCGGGGCGGGCGCGGCCGGCGCGACCGGCGCCAACGCCGTAAATCCCGCGCCCAACCAGGTGCAACAGGCGCCCAACGGCGCCGACGGGCTCGACAACGGGTCCGGCAACGGCGGCGACGGCGTGTCCGGCGGCAATGGTATCAACCCCGGGGTGGGCGGCGGGGATGGCGGCATGGGCGGGGACGGGACTAGCAGCGGCGTCGTTTCCGGAGGCGTCGGCGGGACCGGCGGTGCTGCCGGCAACTTCGCCTCGGGAGGCGACGGCGGGGCCGGGGGCTCCGCCACAAGCAACGGACAGCACGCTACCGGGGGCAACGGTGGTGCCGGCGGCGCCGGAGGTGCCGGTGGCGCTGGCGGTGCGGGCGGTGCCGGCGGTATGGCCACCGGTCCCGCCGGCGCTACCGGTGGCGATGGTGGTGTCGGTGGTGCGGGCGGTATCGGTGGTGCCGGCGGTGCCGGCGGCAACGGCGGTGACGCCTCCGTATCGGGCGGCGACGCTACGGGAGGCAACGGTGGCGACGGCGGCACCGGCGGCATCGGCGGCTTCGGGGGCGCCGGTGGTCGCGGGGGGCTGCTGGTCGGCACGGGCGGCGCCGGCGGCATCGGCGGCATCGGCGGCGACGGCGGCATCGGTGCGCCGGGAGGCGCCGGCGGTGGCGGTGGCAATGGGGGTATCGCGTCGGGCACTGGCGGAGGATTCTTCACCAGCGGCGACGGCGGCGACGGCGGAGCGGGCGGCGACGGCGGGGCCGGTGGCGCCGGCGGCAACGGCGGAGCGGGCGGCGCGGGCGGGCTGTTCGGTCAGGCGGGCAGCCCCGGCGCCGGCGCCGCCGGGGGTCTCGGCGGCTCGGGCGGCGCGGGCGGCGCGGGTGGTGCCGGCGGGGCGGGCTTCACCCCTGGGAACATGGGCGCCGCTGGCGCTCAAGGCGCCACCGGCGCCAACGGGCAGCACGGCCTGGACGGTTAGCGATCACCCGTCGCGCAAGGGATCGGTCCACCTGAGGTCGGCGAATCGGGCAAAGTCGGTGTCACTGGACTGGATCTCGGCGTTGTTTTCGATGCCGTACGCAGCCAATTGCACATCGGTAGTCAGGTTGCCGGCGGTGCCGAGTTTCTCAAGCAGGCTCAACGCGATCTCCATATGGCGCGGACCCGCGGTGAGCAGGTCCACGTTTGGCTGCGAAAGCCAGTCACGCACATAGGCGACCGCATCCACCGTAGGCACCGGCGCGGCGAGCACTCGGGCGTTGGTGGCGATCCGCAGGAATCCGAACAACGCTGGATGGGTCAACCCGATTCGTGTGGGGCCGTTGACAGTATCTTGCCACCACGCGTGCGCGCGCTGATGTTGCGGGAACCCAGTGATGACCGCATAGAGCAGCAGATTGACGTCAGGGATGATCACCGGTGCGCGCGGCGTCCAGGATCGCCGCGTCCTCCAGCTCGTCGACCAACCGGTTGAAGCCTGCCAGATCGAATCCAGGCCGCACTGTGGACTCATGCGGGTTCAACCGATACGGCTCCTGGCGTGCCGCCTGCGGTGCCAACGCGCTCCGCAACGCGTCGTTGATGACGTGCTTCATGGGTCGGCGTTCGCGATGAACCGCCTCCTCGACCAGGCGGACGACGTCATCGTCGAGCGTCAAGGTGGTGCGCATAGCAGTCATCATGATGTCTACCTATGCGTGCGTCAAGACGTCCCGACGACCGCGCCTCCGCCTAAATCAAGCCAAGCTCGGTGACGGCGTTGCGCTCGTCGGCGAGCTCGGCCGTCGACTTGTCGATGCGCCCGCGCGAGAAGTCGTCGATCTCCAGGCCGCTGACGATCGTCCAGTCGCCGTCCTTGGTGGTCACCGGGAACGAGGAAATCAGGCCCTCCGGCACGCCGTAGGAGCCGTCGGAAACGACCGCCATCGAGACCCAGTCGCCCTCGGGGCTACCCAACAGCCAGTCCCGGGCGGCATCGATGGTCGCCGACGCGGCCGACGCGGCCGACGACGCGCCGCGCGCGTCGATGATCGCGGCGCCGCGCTTGGCGACCGTCGGAATGAAGTCGTTCTCGATCCAGGCCTGATCGCCCACCACCTCCGCGGCGATCTTGCCCTTGACTTCGGCGTGGAACAGGTCGGGGTACTGGGTGGCCGAGTGGTTTCCCCAAATTGTCATCTTCTTGATGTCGGTCACCGCGGCGCCGGTCTTGCGGGCCAGCTGCGAGATCGCCCGGTTGTGGTCGAGGCGGGTCAGCGCTGAGAACCGCTCTCTGGGGATGTCGGGGGCGTTGCTCATCGCGATCAGCGCGTTGGTGTTGGCCGGGTTGCCCGTCACGCCGATGCGCACGTCGTCCGCGGCCACCGCGTTGAGGGCCTTGCCCTGAGCGGTGAAGATCGCGCCGTTGGCCTCGAGGAGGTCGCTGCGCTCCATGCCCGGGCCGCGCGGACGAGCACCGACCAGCAGCGCCAGGCTTACACCGTCGAAGATCTCGTTCGGGTCGGCGCCGGTTTCGACGCCCGCCAGCAGCGGAAACGCGCAGTCGTCGAGTTCCATCACGACACCCTCGAGGGCCTTCAGTGCGGGCTCGATCTCGAGCAGACGCAGCTCGATCGGGCGGTCGGGGCCCAGCAGCGAGCCGCTGGCCAGTCGGAACAACAGGCTGTAGCCGATCTGGCCGGCGGCACCGGTGACGGCGACCTTGAGGGGACTTGCGCTCACGTCGGTTCTGCTCCTTACGCATCCTCGTAGGGTGTCGGGTCGAAACTAGCGCACCCCTGCCGTCGGCAAATCCCCGGTCCAATGCTGGCAACGGCCGCGCTTCGTCTCTCGCCGTTATGCCGGGGCGCGTACCATGGACCCCCGCCGGTCAGACCTGCGCTGCGATCGGAGGTGGATGTGTTTCCGGGATTTGACGCATTGCCTGAAGTGCTGAGGCCAATCGCAAAGCCCCGGGTTTACGAGCCGCATGGACACCCGGTCAACGGCCCGGCCGACGCCTTGGTCGACTGCGGGGTCTACGTCGACGGCCACCGGTTGCCCGGCAAGTACACGCACGACGCCGCGCTGGCGAGGGTGCGCGAGATCGAGCTGACGGGCCATGAGGCATTCGTCTGGATCGGTCTGCACGAGCCCGACGAGAGCCATATGCAGGACGTGGCCGACGTCTTCGGCCTGCACCCGTTGGCGGTCGAGGATGCCGTGCACGCGCACCAGCGGCCCAAGCTGGAGCGCTACGACGAGACGCTATTCCTTGTCCTGAAGACCGTGAATTACGTGCCGCACGAATCGGTGGTCCTGGCCCGCCAGATCGTGGAGACCGGCGAGATCATGATCTTCGTCGGCAGGGATTTTGTGGTCACGGTGCGGCACGGCGAACACGGCGGACTGTCCGACGTGCGCAAGCGAATGGATTCCGACCCCGACCATCTGCGACTGGGGCCGTACGCGGTGCTGCACGCGATCTCCGACTACGTCGTGGACCACTACCTGGCGGTGACCAGTCTGATGGAGACCGATATCGACAGCATCGAGGAGGTGGCGTTTGCCCCTAGCCGCAAGCTCGACGTCGAACCGATTTATCTGCTCAAGCGCGAGGTGGTCGAACTACGCCGGTGCGTGAGCCCGCTGTCCGCCGCCTTCCAGCGACTGCAGACGGAGAGCAAAGACCTGATTTCCAAGGAAGTGCGACGCTACCTGCGTGACGTCGCCGACCACCAGACGGAGGCCGCGGATCAGATCGCCAGCTACGACGACATGCTCAACTCGCTGGTGCAGGCCGCGCTGGCGCGTGTCGGCATGCAGCAAAACATGGACATGCGCAAGATATCGGCGTGGGCCGGCATCATCGCCGTGCCCACCATGGTCGCTGGGATTTATGGCATGAACTTCCACTTCATGCCCGAGCTGGACTCCAGGTGGGGTTACCCGACGGTGATCAGCGCAATGGTCGCCATCTGCATATTCCTCTACATCAGTTTCCGCAAGCGAGACTGGCTGTAGGTCGCGGCGAGCAGACGCAAAAGACCCCGACACCAACGTAAGGGGTTTTTGTCAAGGGGTTGGGGGGCCTGCCCGTTCATCGTCTCTACGTAGCGATCAACCGGGGTTCGTGATGCCCCGACAGCGTGCAATCGAGTTCGGTGAGGAATGGGCGGGGCCTGCTCATGGTGTCGGTCGAGGTGGTCCTCTACGCCGAGTGGAGCTTGGCCCCAACCTATTTCATTCGGTTGGTTCGGGGTGGGTGAGGTTAGGCAGCTGCGGGCAGCTCGGTGGGGCCGGCGATGGCGGCGTCCCAGGTCACCCGGCGGGTGACGATGGTATGTATCCAGCGCAGCAGCGCGGCCGCGATAGCGGCTCGGGCTTGCCCGTCTTTGAGCGGATTGCGCTCGGCTAGTCAAATGCCGGTAGCGGGCGGCCATTACCGGGTTATTCGGCAGGGCGCCCCACACGGCGCGCCAGGCCGCCAGCCGCAGCCGGGGCCGGCCCCGCCCGGAGATCCGCGACCGGCCCGTCATGGTGCCGCTGGCGTTCTCCCGCGGGCACAGCCCGGCGTGTTTGACCAGCGCGCGGGCTATCGAAGCGGGTGGGGTCGCCGGTTTCAGCCAGGATGGCGGCCGCCCCAGTGCCGAGACGCCGGGGATGCTGCTGACCAGCTCGGTCAACCTGAGTTCATCGAGGATGGCGACCATGTGGGTCTCCACCTCGGCCAAGCGGGTCTTGGTGGCGCGCCAATCGGCCAGCACCCACTTGGCGCGCTGCAGCGCACCCAGGCGCTGCGCCAATACCCCGGCCGGATCGGTCAGCGCGGTAAAGACCGCGGTCAGGATGCGCCGCCGGGGCCCCCGCCTTCCCCCCCAGCGCGCGAACTCCCGGCGTACCGCCTGCTCAAACCGCGTCGGGCCGAGCCGGGCCAGCCGCTGCGGGCGGCCATCACAACGCTCCAGCACCACCGCCAGTGCCGCACACCAGGTGATCGAGTCAAACGGGTCGGCGGCCGCGGTCAGCACCGCCGGCCAGGCGCACTCCAGCAGATCGCGCAGCTGCTGGATGGCCGCGGTGGCTGTGGTGATCAGCCGGTCCCGATAGGCGCCCAACTGGCGCAGCTGCGCCCAGCTTTCGTCGGCACGCTCGGGGACATAGCAGTCCAGCTGGGCCACCAGCCGCGCGATCAGCACCGCATCCTTGTGATCGGTCTTATCTCGGGTGTAGTCCTCGGTCTCGCGGGCCCGCCCAACCAGCAGCGGCTGCACACACACCAACGCCATATCCTGTTGGGCAGCAAGCTGATCCAGCACCCGCCAGCGATGCCCGGTCGGTTCACAACCCACCGTCACATCAGCGAAACCATGCTTGCGCGCCTCCTGGCGCGCCCACGCCAGTACCGGGCCCAGCCGCCACGCCTTGGCTTTCACCGTGCGACGGGCCAGCACCCGCGAATCATGATCGCAGAGCACCACCGCCTGCTTCTCATCGGCCAAATCGATCGCCAAAATCGCGTTGCTGGCCGGCACCAATTCCCGCAACCGAGCCAACCTGGCATTGCGCCGCTTGTCACCGCGCGACAGACCACTACCCTGAACCATGACGCCCTCCTGGATGTATTGGGATTCCAAGCCCGTCAACGACACCAGGAGGGCGTCCTTCTGATCAACATTCATCGGCATAGCTCTCTTACTACGCCGAGAAATTGGGAGCTTTTGCGTCTGCTCGCGACCCCTTAAGGCGACACCGGAATGGTCAGGTTTACCCCGGAGTCGGCATCGAAAACGGTGAGCTTCGAGGTGTCGAAAGCCAACTCGATCGACTTTCCGATGGCAGCCTTCGATTCGGCGGGAACCCTTGCCACGAACTGGCTTTCATTCGCTTCCGAGTCAGCGGCAAGCTCATCCAGCCGAGCCGAGTGCACATCACAACCCGGGGCGGAAAAATACACGTATTTGTCGGCGCCCAGGGATTCGACCATGTCGACAGTGACCTCAACGGACAGCGCCCGGATGCGCTGGTAGCCGTCGATCAACGCGGCATCCGCCACATGTTCGGGTCGCACCCCGACGACGATGTTGTCCGGTTTCGGGTGCACGGTGATCACCTCCTGGACTTCTGGCGTCAGTGTCACCTCACCGAAGGGCAGCGCCAACCCGATCGGTGTCAGACTGGCGGGAAAGAAATTCATTGCCGGCGATCCGATGAAGCCCGCGACGAACAGATTGGCGGGGCGTTCGTAAAGCTCAGTGGGAGTGCCGATCTGCTGCGCCACACCCCCGTGCATCACCACCACGCGATCGCCCAGTGTCATCGCCTCGGTCTGGTCGTGGGTGACGTAGACGGTGGTAGTGCCCAGCTTCTTTTGCAGCCGGGCGATCTCGCCGCGCATCTGCACTCGCAGTTTCGCGTCCAGGTTGGACAGCGGCTCGTCCATCAAGAATGCCTTGGGGTGGCGCACGATTGCCCTGCCCATCGCGACCCGCTGCCGCTGCCCGCCCGACAACTGCGACGGCTTACGATCCAGAAGGTCAGTGAGGTCGAGGATTCTGGCGGTCTCGGCGACCTTCTGCGCAATGTCGGCCTTCTTCATCTTCGCCAGTGTCAGCGGAAACGCGATATTCTGCCGCACGGTCATGTGCGGGTACAGCGCGTACGACTGGAACACCATCGCGATATCGCGGTCTTTCGGCGCCTTCTCGTTTACCCGTTCGCCGCCGATGCGCAGTTCTCCCGACGAGATATCCTCAAGTCCGGCAATCATGTTCAGTGTCGTGGTCTTGCCGCAGCCGGAAGGCCCGACCAGGATCAGGAATTCGCCGTCGGCGATGGTGATGTTGAGGTCCTTTACGGCCATCGCCCCGTCGGGGTAACTCTTGTTGACGTGCTCCAGCACTATCTCGGCCATCGTGCTATCCCTTCACAGCGCCAGAGGTCAACCCGGCGACAATCCGACGTTGGAAGATGAGAACAAAGACGATGATCGGGACCGTGATCACGATCGCGCCGGCCGCGATCGATCCGGTTGGCTCCTCGAATTGCGAACTGCCGGTGAAGTTGACGATGGCCACCGGCGCGGTGATCGCCACCTTGGTAGCGGTAAGCGACAACGCCAGCAGCAGGTCGTTCCAGGCGAAGATGAACACCAGGATCGCGGCGGTCACCAGCCCCGGAGCCGCCAGCGGCACAATCACTTTGCGGAAGGCCTGAGCGGGTGTGGCGCCATCCATCTTCGCGGCTTTTTCCAGATCCCACGGGATCTCCCGGAAGAACGCCGACAACGTGTAGATGGCCAGCGGCAACGCGAACGTGATGTACGGCAGGATCAACCCCGGCCAGGTGTTGAAGAGGCCGACGGCACGTTCGATGTTGAACAACGGTGTGACCAGTGATATCGCGGGGAACATCGTGATCAGCAAGGTGACACCGATCAGCGGCCGCTTGCCCGGAAAGTCCAGCCGGGCAACCGCGTAGGCCGCCATCGCGCCGAGCGTCACCGCGATCACCGTGGTGATCAACCCGATTCCGATGGAGTTGATCAGCGCCGAGGTGAAGAACTCGCCCCGGAAGATGCCGCGATAGTTGTCCAACGTCACCGATGACGGAATCAGCTTGCCGTCCTTGACAGTTGACGTTGGCTTGAGTGACAGGCTCAAGATCCACAACACCGGAAGCAGCGCATACGCCACGACCAAGGTGTCGATGACGGCCCAGAACGCGGCGCGCCGCGCACCCAATGGCTCGGTGCTCAACCCGCTAGGCCCCATCGCGAGCACCCCCGGGCGCCGCGGCGCCGAACAGCTTGATGAAAATGAACGCAATCAGGGCCACGCAGCAGAAGATCAACACGCTGATCGCCGAACCAAGGCCCACGTTGAAGCCCTTGAACAGGTTGTCGTAGCCCAGGATCGACACCGACTCGGTGTTGTTGTCGCCCGAAGTGAGCACATAGATGTTGTCGAAGATCCGGAACGCGTCCATGGTCCGGAACAGCAAGGCGACGACAATGGCGGGCTTGATGATCGGCAGGATGATCTTCGTCAGCCGACGCCAGGCGCCGGCACCGTCGACCTGCGCGGCTTTCACCAAGTCCTCGGGGACCAGCGCCAACCCGGCCAGCAGCAGCAGCGACATGAACGGCGTCGTCTTCCAGACCTCGGCGATCACGACGATGCCCAGCGACGGGACTTGGTGGGTCAGCGGCGCGCTACCTTGCGGCAGCAGATTAGCCAGATACCCGGTGCCCGGGGTCCAGGCGTAGTACCAGCTGTAAGAGGCGACCACCGTGACGATGCCGTACGGGATGAGCACGGCGGTGCGCACCAAGCCCTTGCCCACCAGCGTGCGATGCATCACCAGCGCCAGTGCCAGGCCCAGCACGAACTCGATCGTCACCGAAACCACCGTGATCGCCAGCGTCACCGCCAGCGCCGTCCACCAATACCGGTCGGCCAGGATCGTCTGGTAGTTGCCGAGGCCGATAAACGCGGTGTCGTTCGGGGTCGCCAGATTGTTGCGCTCCAAGCTCAGCCACACCGCGTAACCGACCGGATAGGCCGTCACCGCCAGCATCACCGTCGCCGCGGGCGCGACCAGGAGGAACGCCAGCCGCTGCTCGCCGCCGCGGTTTTCGGTGCGGGAAACAACGCGCGCATGGGCAGTGGCGGTCATGGGAGCAGGCCCTTGCCGTCGATGGCCTTCTGCGCCTGCGCAGCGAGCTCGTCGGCCGTCCGCTCGGGGTCGATCTCGGTGATCGGGCTCAGCGCGGCTGCCAGCCGGATGGACAGGGCCTGATAGACCGGCGTAGCCGGCCGCACCGCCGCATCGGTGAGCTGTTGGCGGATGATGGTGTACGCCGGATATCTCGTCTGGAATTCGGGATCGGAATACAGCGAGGTCCGCACCGCGGGCAGACCACCTTCGATCGACACATACTTCTGGCTTTGCAGGCTGCGCAGGCACCTGATGGCTTCGAACGACTCGGCAATGTGACGGGTTGTCTTGGCGACCGCCAAGTTCAACCCGCCGATCGTCACCTTGGCCGGCACGCCCGACCGGACGGAGGGATACCGCGCGAAACCAAACACCATCTGGCTGGCAAGGTAGGCGATCCGGAACTGCTCGTCGCTGGGCGTGAAGGTTCCGACGTCGTTGACGCTGCCGGCCAGTTCGGGGAGCCGGTTGAGCGGCAGGAAAGCCACGCCGCCCTTCACCGCGTTCTCCAGCATCGACGCCAGCACGAACGGCCAGTTGACCTCCAGCGCGGCCTTACCCTGCTCGACGGCCAACCGCGCGGTGCCCTCGTCGGTGCGGGTGATCGACGGGTCAGCACCGGGCGCGGTGGCCACCGACTTCAGGATCCGCAGTGCGCCGACGGTGGCGGCCCGGTGCGCGGGAGTATCGGTGAGGGTGACGCGCTTGCCGTCCTCGGAGAGCACCTGGCCACCCGCGCTCGCTAGCAGCGTGTTGAACCACACGACCAGGCCCTCACCCTCGTTGGCCTGCACGGCGATCCAGCTGGGCTCGCCGGCGGCGTGTAACCGAGTCGCCTCGGCCACCATGCCGCTCCAGGTGTCTGGCGGCTGGGGAACCAAATCTGCTCGGTACCAAAGTAATTGGGTATTCGTGGTGACGGGCGCGGCATACAGCTTGTGCTTCCAGGTGGCCGTCGCAAGCGGGCCCGGCAGTGTGTCGACGGTCGCGTCCGTCTCGGCCTGCCCCGATGGGTCGTCGGAGAGCGGCAGCGCCCACCCCGCTTCGGCGAACTCGGCGGTCCACACCACGTCCATCGCCATCACGTCCAGGGTGCGGTCGTTGCCGGTCAGCCGCCTGGCCAGCTGCAACCGCTGCTCGTCGGGAGACCTGGCCAGACTGATGTGCTGGATCGCGAACCGCCCACCGGACTGCGCGTTGCACTGCTGGGCCACCGCGGCGAAGGTGGCGCTGTCACTCGACGGCGTGTAGAAGCTGAGCACCACGCCCTTGCCGCTCGACCCGCACGACGACACGGCGGATGCGGTGGTCAGCGCCGTCAGGACAGTAGCGACGAGCCGCCCTGCGCATCCGCGTTGGCTCACCAATAACCCGCCTCTCGTCCTGGCGGTCAGATCGCCAGGCGCGCCAGCAGATCCCGCGCCTTCTCTGCGTTTTGCGGATCGCAGAGTACGTCGTAGCGGCCGGCCACCAATTGCATGGTCGAGCTGAAATCCCTGGTACCACGGGCCATTGCGTACGGAACCGCAGACGTGATCAATCCGAAGAACACACCGGCGACCAGACCGGTGGCCAGCGCGGCCCACGGGTTGGGGCTGAAAAAGCCCAGCACCAACCCGATGAACAGGCCAAGCCAGGCGCCGCTGAGCACGCCGCCGCCGAGCACCTTCGTCCAGGTCAACCGCCCGGTGACCCGCTCCACCTGCATGAGATCGACGCCGACGATGGTCACCTGCTGGACCGGGAATTGCTGCTCGGATAGGTAGTCGACGGCGCGCTGCGCCTCCGCGTAGGTGGGGTAAGAGCCGACCGGCCAGCCCTTGGGTGGGGTCGGCAATCCGGGCACGCCACGTCGGCCGGCAGCCCCCGGGGTGGGTGTTGCGCCTGGAACCTGTCCGGGCTGGAATGGGCTAGTCATCGGTCCTTATTCTCCTCTGCCTTGACCATCGTTTCATGTCCAGTCATGTCCGGTCATATCCAGCACGTCCGCCACACTAACCGGGCAACCTGTAGGTGGCCTTGGCGTCGCGACGTCGATGAATCCGATGAATCCCCTACGGGGCGTGCATCGTCGCCAGGCTCAAGTTGGATTGCCCGGCTCCTTCTCACGCCCCTACGGGGCGTGCATCGTCGCCAGGCTCAAGTTGGATTGCCCGGCTCCTTCTCACGCCCCTACGGGGCGTGCATCGTCGCCAGGCTCAAGTTGGATTGCCCGGCTCCTTCTCACGCCCCTACGGGGCGTGCATCGTCGCCAGGCTCAAGTTGGATTGCCCGGCTCCTTCTCACGCCCCTACGGGGCGTGCATCGTCGCCAGGCTATGTTGATCGCATGACGGCTCCGCGCGGCTCCTCCGACGAAGGTAGCCACGACGATGGGGCTCCCCCTCCTCTAGCTGGTGAGCGGGACTCTGACCAGCCTGTATGGCAGGCTCCCTGGCAGCCGCCGGCATCTTCGCCGGTACCCGACTACCCGCCGCCCGCCTACCCGCCACCCGGTTATCCGCCTGCCTATCCGGCCGACTATCCACCGCCGATCACGCCCACCGGATACGCACCGCCCGGATACCCGCAGCCGGCGGGCTACGGCAACCCGCCGTATCCGCCCATGCCGCAGGCGTACGGCGCTCCTCCGGGCGGATTTGGGGCACCACCTTCCTACCCAGGTTCGCATTCCGGCGCCTACTACCCGCCTCCGGATTACCTGGGCTACGGAACGGCGCAGCCCGGAATGAACACCATGGCGATCGTCTCGCTGATCTCCGCGTTCGTCGGCGTGTTCTGCTGCATCGGCTCGCTCGTCGCCATCGTGCTGGGCGTGATGGCGATCAACGAGATCAAGCGGACCCGCGAAGAGGGCTACGGTCTGGCGGTCGCCGGCATCGTGATCGGGGTCGCGACCCTACTGGTCTATTCGATCATCGGGATCTTCAGCATTCATTTGCATTAGCGGCAAGCTGCCATCCCGCAGGCGGCTGCCTACGCTCTCAAGCATGGGATCGGTCAATAGGGTCTACGTAGCACGGCTGGCGCGGATGATGGTGCTGGGTCCACTCGGCGAATCCTTCGGGCGGGTCCGCGATGTCGTGATCGGCATCAGCATTGTCCGCCAGCAGCCGCGTGTCCTGGGTCTGGTCGTCGATTTGGCGACCCGCCGCAAGATCTTCATTCCGATTCTGCGCGTCGCCGCCATCGAGCCCGACGCGGTGACACTCAACACCGGCAACGTGTCATTGCGCCGCTTCGAGCAACGGCCGGGCGAGGTGCTGGCGATAGGCCAAGTGCTCGATACCCCGGTGAATGTCACCGATCCCGCGCTGCCGGAGCTGGCGAAGGCTGACGTGGTGATCACCGACCTGGGGATCGAGCAAACCCGAACACGCGACTGGGTGGTGTCCAGGGTTGCCGTCCGCGGCCAGCGACGGCTGGGACGTCGCGGCCCCGTGCACGTCGTGGACTGGCAGAACGTGCACGGGTTGACGCCGTCGGCCTTAGCGATGCCGGGTCAGGCGGTAGCCCAGCTGCTGGACCAGTTCGAGGGGCGAAAAGCGGTCGACGTGGCCGACGCCATCCGCGGACTCCCGACCAAACGCCGCTACGAGGTGTTCAATGCGCTCGGCAACGAACGGCTGGCCGACATCTTGCAGGAGCTGCCGGAGCTGGATCAGGCCGAAGTGTTGTCGCAACTTGGCACCGACCGCGCGGCCGCCGTGCTCGAGAAGATGGATCCCGACGACGCCGCCGACCTGCTCGGCGTGCTCAGTCCGACCGACGCCGAAATGCTGCTGACCCGAATGGACCCCGACGAGTCCGACCCGGTGCGTCGGCTGCTGAAGCACTCCCCCGACACCGCGGGCGGCCTGATGACCTCCAATCCGGTGGTGTTGACCCCCGACACCTCGGTCGCCGAGGCGCTGGCCCGGGTCCGCGATCCGGACCTCACCCCCGCCCTCTCGTCTATGGCTTTCGTGGCGCGCCCGCCGACGGCCACCCCCACTGGGCGCTACCTGGGCTGCGTGCCGTTGCAGCGGCTGCTCCGCGAAGCGCCCGCCGAGCTGGTCGGCGGAATCGTCGACACCGACCTGCTCACCTTGACGCCGGAGACCCCGCTAGGCGCGGTGACCCGCTATTTCGCCGCCTACAACCTGGTGTGCGGGCCGGTGGTCGACGACCAAAACCACCTGTTGGGAGCGGTGACGGTGGACGATCTGCTCGATCATCTACTGCCGCATGACTGGCGTGTGGATGTGCAGGAGCTCGACGCCGCCGGCCGACTCGGAGGATCGCTGTGAGCAAGACCTTCACGCCACGACGGCTGCACACCCCGCGAACATCGCGCGCCCTCGGGCCGCGGCTCGACCCCGAGGCCGTCGGGAGGACGACTGAGTCCATCGCACGGTTCTTCGGTACCGGCCGCTACTTGCTGGCACAGACCCTTTTCGTGGCGACGTGGATCGCGCTGAACCTGTTCGCGGTCAGCCTGCGCTGGGACCCGTACCCCTTCATTCTGCTGAATCTCGCCTTCTCCACACAGGCCTCATACGCCGCGCCGCTGATTCTGCTCGCCCAGAACAGGCAAGAAAACCGGGACCGCGTCCTGATCGAAGAGGATCGGCGACGCGCCGCACAGACCAAGGCGGACACCGAGTATCTGGCCCGCGAGCTGGCCGCGCTGCGGCTGGCCGTCGGCGAGGTCCCGACGCGTGATTACCTGCGTCATGAATTGGAAGGCCTGCGCACCCTGCTCGATGGTATGCAGCCCGCAAGACCGGACACCGGGCCCACCCCGTTATCCGACAACGCCGAGCGCCGCGCAGAGAAATCCCGCTGACAATCAAGTCCGCCATTGCGCTACTCGCGTTACGCGAGTTATGTATGGTGATCAAGTTCATGAAGCTAAGAAATGGTGACGGTAAGGTAAGTTTCCCGACGGCTCACAACTGAGGACGGTCGCGTGCGCATAGGGGGACGCTGGGCAGCACGCCCGGCCGTCGCGACAGTGCGGCGGCGGGCACAAAGCCTGACACGGCCGGTGCTCGGCATGGCCGTGATCACCCCCTTGGTATTCGCCGGAGCGGTCGGCGGGGCGGCTCCCCCGCACCCACGCAAGAACCCGACGGTGCGCACCGTCATCACCCCGGTGGCCGCCGTCGAGCCCTCCGGCCCAGACCTATCCGGCCCGACGGTCATCGCTGTCCAGCGTCCGCCGACCGGTTTCCATGTCGCCGCGGCCAGCAGGTCGGCGCCCCCACCGCCAATGATCGTGAACTCGCCTGGCGCGCTTGGCATTCCGCTCATGGCGTTATCCGCCTACCGCAACGCCGAACAGAAGATGACAATCGCCGCCCCGGCCTGCGGCATCAGCTGGAACTTGCTGGCCGGAATCGGGCGGATCGAGTCGATGCACGCAAACGGCGGCGCCGTCGACGCGCACGGGACGGCGGTCAGCCCGATCTACGGCCCCGCGCTGGATGGCACACTGCCCGGCAACGAGATCATTATCCAGAGCAAAGTCGGCAATCGCGTAACCTACGCCCGCGCGATGGGCCCCATGCAGTTTCTCCCCGGTACCTGGGCGCGGTACGCCTCCGACGGCGACGGCGACGGCGTGCCCGACCCACAGAACCTGTTCGACTCCACGCTGGCCGCCGCCCGCTACCTCTGCAGCGGTGGGTTCAACCTGCGGGATCCGGCGCAGGTCATGGCGGCGATCTTGCGCTACAACAACTCGATGCCTTATGCGCAGAACGTGCTGGGCTGGGCTGCGGCGTACGCCACGGGCGTGGTCCCGGTCGACCTGCCACCGATCACCGGACCGCCCCCACCGATCGGCGACGCCCACCTCGAGCATCCGGAGGGACTCGGGCCTGATTTGCCGCTGAACCAAAACGGCCTCGGCGTCAACGACCCGCTGGGACAACACATGCCGCTGATCGACTTCGGCCCACCCCGGTCACTCCCTCAATATCCGATGCCTCCGATGTGGCCGTGGCTGCAGCAACCGCCCGCCCCTGCGCCACTGGCGCCGCAACCTGGCTGCACGCTGATCTGCATAACCTCGCAGAACCTGCCCGACGCGCCTGCACCTGGGGTCGGCCCGATCCCGGCCGCCCCGCCACCCCCGGATCCGCTGGCCCCGCCCGCCGGGCCGCCGATGCCACCGATGCCACCGAC
Source organism: Mycobacterium lacus (assembly GCF_010731535.1). NCBI lineage: Bacteria > Bacillati > Actinomycetota > Actinomycetes > Mycobacteriales > Mycobacteriaceae > Mycobacterium > Mycobacterium lacus. The sequence continues at coordinate 891,471 of NZ_AP022581.1, read as the reverse complement.
CGGGCCGCCGCAGCCGCCGACGCCCACTCCTCCGGCGCCGGGAGAGCCGGCACTCATTCCGGTCAGCTGATCCGCCGGCCATCCCAGCCGCCTACACTCGGCGTTGATGTCCGGAACTCGAGACGACGCTGCCGACCTGGGTGCGGCTATCCGCGGCGCGCTGGCCAAGGTGATCGACCCTGAACTGCGGCGCCCCATCACCGACCTCGGGATGGTCAAGAGCATCGACGTCGGCCCCGACGGCGCCGCGCACGTCGAGATTTACCTGACCATCGCCGGCTGCCCGAAGAAGTCCGAAATCAGCGAGCGCGTCACCAAAGCGGTCGCCGACGTGCCCGGCACCGGGGCCGTGACGGTCGGCCTGGACGTGATGAGTGACGAGCAGCGCGCCGAGCTGCGCAAGCAGCTGCGCGGCTCGGAATCAGGGGCCCGTGAACCCGTTATCCCATTCGCCCAGCCCAGCTCACTGACCCGGGTATATGCGGTCGCGTCCGGCAAGGGCGGAGTGGGTAAGTCGACCGTCACCGTCAACCTGGCCACCGCGATGGCCGCCCGCGGCCTGTCGGTCGGCGTGCTGGACGCCGACATCCACGGCCATTCCGTCCCCCGGATGATGGGCACCACCGACCGGCCCACACAGGTTGAGTCGATGATCCTGCCCCCCATCGCCCACGAGGTGAAGGTCATCTCGATCGCCCAGTTCACCCAGGGCAATACGGCGGTGGTGTGGCGTGGGCCAATGCTGCACCGGGCGTTGCAGCAGTTCCTGGCGGACGTCTACTGGGGCGACCTGGACGTGCTCCTGCTTGACCTGCCGCCCGGAACCGGCGACATCGCCATCTCGGTGGCTCAGCTGATCCCGAACGCGGAAATCCTCGTCGTCACGACGCCTCAGCTGGCGGCCGCCGAAGTGGCCGAACGAGCCGGCAGCATCGCGCTGCAGACCCGTCAGCGCATCGTCGGCGTCGTGGAAAACATGTCGGGGCTTACCCTGCCGGACGGCACCACGCTGCAGGTATTCGGCGAGGGAGGGGGCCAGCAGGTGGCCGAGCGGCTGTCCCGTGCGGTCGGCGCCGACGTGCCGCTGCTGGGCCAGATCCCACTGGACCCCGCGCTGGTGGCCGCCGGTGATTCGGGCGTACCCATCGTGCTCAGCGCCCCCGACTCGGCGGCGGGCAAGGAGCTGCTCAGGGTCGCCGACGGACTGTCGGCGCGACGACGCGGGTTGGCGGGGGTGTCGCTGGGGCTCGACCCGACTCCGAAATAGTCTCGTCGCGAGCGTAACGTGGCTGCGATTGCGGGGCGCGGATTTCGCAGTGTGGTTACGCTCGTGGGATCGGCTACGTTGCGTCGGTGTCGAACGGAGTGTGGTCGCTGGGCCGTGGCTCGGCCGGTTCGGCCGGCGGTACCGGCGTTCCGTTGACCCGCTGGTCGAAATTCCCGGTGAAAATGGAGTCATCGCCGTCGAGCAGGTGCTTGGTCAGCGCCGCGCGCGGCGTCATGCCCCGCAACTTCTGTAGCTCGCTGAGCGGTTCACGCAGGTCGTCGAACTCCGGTCCGATGTCCTCGCGTAGCTGGTTGGTCACCCCGGTGAGATAGTCGCGCGCCTGCCGCAGCGCGTGCGCCGACCAGCGGATGGCACCCGGGAGCCGCTCCGGGCCGAGCACCAGCAGCCCGACCACGACGAGGACGAGCATCTCCCCCCAGCCGATATTGGCGAACATCTAGGTCGGATGGTGATGACCCGCTGCGCCCGGCTGCGCCGCGCTTGCGATCATCACGAGCTGGTATCGGGGTCGGGTTTCACGGTCAGCGTGACGTTCCGACCGTCACGGACCACCTCTATCGGGGCGTCCTGACCGATGGTCAGCTGCCGCACGGCGACGACGAACTCGTCGGCGTCGGCGACCTTGCGGTTGCCGACCTTGACGATGACGTCGTTTTCCAGGATTCCGCCCCTCTGTGCGGGGCTTCCTGCTTTGACGTTGGCCACCTGCGCACCCGACGCGATTGCGTTGCTCACCGAACGGGTGCTGATTCCGATCGTCGGGTGCACGATTTTCCCATCCCTGATCAGGGTTTGCGCGACGAATTTCATCTCGTTGACCGGAATGGCGAAGCCCAGGCCGCTGGCGCTGTCCGACAGCGATTTACCGGCGGTGTTGATGCCAATCACCTGGGAATCCATATCGATCAGCGGGCCACCGGAGTTGCCGTGGTTGATCGAGGCGTCGGTCTGGATGGCGTCGATGACGGTGTCGGTGTCAGAGCCTTCCCCGGATAGCGGGACGGGCCGGTGCAGCGCGCTGATGATGCCGTGCGTCACCGTGCTGCGCAATCCCAGCGGCGCACCCGCCGCGAGGACCTCGTCGCCGACCCGCACCTTGCCGGAATCACCGAGCCGGGCCACGGTCAGGTTGTCGACGTTGTCGACCTTGAGCACGGCCAGGTCGGTCTTGGGGTCTCGGCCCACCAGGCTGGCGGGCACCTCCTTGCCGTCGTTGAACACCACCGTCGTCTTGAACTGGCTGGGGTTGTTGGCGGCCTCGGAAATCACGTGGTTGTTGGTGACGATGTAGCCGCGGCCGTCGACGATGACACCGGAGCCCTGCATGCCCTCCTGGTCGCTCTTCGACTCGATCGTCACCACCGAGTCGGCGATCGCGGCCGCCACCTTGGTGAACCGGCCCGCCGGCTCCTCGCCGTTTCCAGTGGTCGACAGCGTCACCTTAGAGGTGGTGAACGCCTCGACGACTTCGGCCGTCTTGCGACCGATCACACCACCGATCGCGCCGATCACCAGCGCGATAAGCAGCACGACGACCAACGCCAGGTAGGACACTTTGCCGCCGAACAGCACGTCGCGCACGCCCAGCTTGCCGCCATGGCCCAGAGCGGAACGCGAGGGGGGCGGGGTCAACGCCGGGGTTCCCAGGGCGGCCGCGGCTGCGGGGTCTCGCCACGGATCGTCGAACTCGTCCGGCCCGGCGCCGTCTTTCTCGGCAGCCAGCGCGCCGGCGTCTATGGGGTGGCGCTGCAGCGACTCGGCACCCGCGAAAGGACGGCCGAATGCCTCCTGAAGCACCGGGTCAGCCGGCTGATCGTGGGGGGTGAACTCAGCCTGGTCCCGATACCTTGGCGGGCGCACCCGATCGGCGACAAAAGATCCATGGACCCCAGACGGACGCCCGAACGCCTGGCGCGACGCGGGGTCGACCGGTGGCCGGGAGACCGGGCGCGGCGCCAGCCGGTGGCCGGGGTTTTGGCCGCTGTTGTTGCCTTGGTCGGAGGTCACGTGATTTTCTTCCAAATCCGGTTCGGAGCGCTCGAGACGGCGTCCACCCTAGTATCCATACTTCCCCGGTTAGTCGGCATGAGCGCACACGCGGCAAACGCGGGCAGGACGGGCGTCAAGCTACCGCCGCTTACGTTGGTTGCGCGCGTCGTCGTCGGCGAGGCGGTCGGAGAGCAACGTGGTGTCGTCGGGCGCACCCCCAGATCGGTGACGCGGAATCTCGGATAGCAGTCCGAGCAACGTGCTGGGGATGCGGATCGGGTGGGAGTCGCGCAGCGCGGCGCGCGCTCGACTCTGGTCGTCCACCTCGGCCGCGCATTGGGGACACAGCGAAAGGTGATGCGCGGCGCGCAAGTGTGCGTTCATCCGCAACTCACCGTCGACGAAGGCCGCGATGGCCTCGACGGACAGGTGCTCGGTGGAACCGAACCGCCGCGGCGCGCCCACTGGCGCATCACTCTGGGACGCGAATTGTGCGGGGAGCCAGGAGAACGCGCGACGGAACACTTGTCCCATATTTTCAGGGCCGGCCATCCTCCAGCTCCTTTCGCAGCCACCCGTATCTCGAATGTAGCGCGACATCGTGCTAGTACCCAGCACAAACCGGTAAAACCCCAGCATCACTGGGGCGGCTAAGCCAGCCCTACCCCCGGTCGATGCGGATGTTGACACTCCCCCTAGCGAGCGGCCGAGCTGACGGCGCCAAGCTTGGGATGCTTGGCGAGATAGTCGCGCAGCGCCTGTCGTCCACGGTGGATGCGGCTGCGCACGGTACCCAGCTTCACGCCCAGGGTGGCGCCAATCTCCTCGTAGGACAGACCTTCGATATCGCACAGCACGACGGCGGCACGGAAGTCCGGCGGCAGCGAATCCAGGGCCGCCTGCAGATCGGGCCCAAGCCGCGAGTCGTGGTAAATCTGCTCGGGGTTGGGCTCATCGGCAGGCACCCGGTCGTAATCCTCGGGTAACGCTTCCATGCGGATGCGGGCGCGCCGGCGGACCATGTCGAGGAACAGGTTGGTGGTGATGCGGTGCAACCAGCCTTCAAAGGTTCCGGGCTGGTAATTCTGCACCGACCGGAAAACCCTGATGAACGTCTCCTGGGTCAGATCCTCGGCGTCGTGCCGGTTGCCGGAGAGCCGGTAAGCCAGCCGGTACACGCGGTCGGCGTGCTGACGCACCAATTCGTCCCATGACGGCATGGTGGCCTTGTCCCCGGTCGCGTCGAAAACCGCGGTGCCTTGCAACGCGTCAGACGGTTGCACCCACTCGTCGTCGCGGACCTGTTGGGGATGAGACATGCTGGTCGGGCTCAAGGTGGTGATGATCGAATCCTCCGAATTTGCCCTGCCATGACGGATTGGCAGTTCGTCAAAGCGGGCAACACTTGGTTGCCGCTCTCTATTCCCGGATCCGCGCCAATCGCCTTGCATACGGACACCGTCGCGTACCGGCGTGTGGGCGGTATATGAGCAAACTGAGCTTTAGCTGAGAAACCATATCGTTACCTGCGTTGTCCAGGGCGTTTCGGGCGCATGGTGACGTTCGTCGCGCCGCGCGTCCCGGGCGTGTCGCGGGCTGTGCACGGGGCCGGCACCGGGCGCGCCTGCCTGCCCCCGCGGCGAATCCGACATACGCTGCGGGTCATGGACGGCACCGGTAACTGCTCGGTCACCCCAGGCCAGGGCCCCCGCGGTCGGGCCCACAGTCAGGCAGAGGCGCTGCTGGCACACGCAGAGGAATCGATGTCCGAAGACGCGGTCCTGGCAAGCGCCCGGGAGCGCGCCGTGGACATCGGGTCCGGGGCGGTGACACCGGCGGTCGGTGCGCTGCTGAGCCTGCTGGCCAAGCTCAGCGGCGGCAAGGCGGTTGCCGAGGTGGGCACCGGCGCGGGTGTCAGCGGCCTGTGGTTGTTGTCCGGCATGGGCGACGACGGCGTCTTGACCACGATCGACATCGAGCCCGAGTATTTGCGGCTCGCCAAGCAGGCGTTCGCCGAGGCCGGCATCGGGCCGTCGCGTACCAGGCTGATCAGCGGGCGGGCCCAAGAGGTGCTGACCCGGCTCGCCGACGAGTCCTACGACCTGGTGTTCATCGATGCCGATCCGATCGACCAGCCGGAATACGTGGTCGAGGGCGTGCGGTTGCTGCGATCCGGCGGGGTGATCGTTGTCCACCGGGCCGCGCTGGGCGGGCGTGCCGGTGATCCCGCGGCGCGCGACGCCGAGGTGACCGCCGTCCGCGAGGCGGCCCGGCTGATTGCCGAGGACGAACGGCTCACCCCGGCCCTGGTGCCGCTGGGCGACGGCGTTCTGGCCGCGGTGCGCGACTAGGTTCGCTGAGCAGACGTAAAAGCTCCTGAAAACTGGCGTTTTCAGGGCTCTTCTGACAGTTCCGTGGGTGGATAGCAGCGAAGTAGGGGCGCACGCCGTTGTGGCTTAAGGTTTCTGGCTTGTGAAGGGTCCGAAACCAAAGGAGCCAGCAACGACGTGCGCAATGTGAGGCTATGGCGTGCGCTGCTTGGTGTCGACCGCCGCACGGTAATCGAGGACATCGAGTTCGCTGAAGACGGCGATGGCGCGGAGTTGGTGGTGGCGCGGGTGCGCTCGCGCAGCGGTATGTCGGGCCGCTGTGGCCGCTGTCAACGCAAGGCGCCCTGGTATGACCGGGGTGAGGACCGCGGCGGTGGCGGGGCTTGGACTTGGGCACGATCCGGGTGTTTTTGGAGGCCGAGGCGCCGCGGGTGAATTGCCCCGCCCATGGGCCGACCGTGGTGATGGTGCCGTGGGCGCGTCACCATGCTGGACACACGTTTGCCTTTGATGACACGGTGGCCTGGCTGGCGGTGGCCTGCTCGAAAACCGCGGTGTGCGAACTGATGCGAATCGCCTGGCGCACCGTGGGGGCAGTCGTGGCCCGGGTGTGGGCCGACACCGAAAAGACCGTCGATCGGTTCGCCAATCTGCGTCGTATCGGCATTGACGAGATTGCCTACAAACGCCACCACAAGTATTTGACGGTGGTGGTCGACCACGACAGCGGCCACCTGATCTGGGCCGCGCCCGGACGCGACACCGCCACCCTGCGGCGCTTCTTCGACGCGCTGGGTGCCGACCGGGCCGCGCAGATCACCCATGTGTCCGCCGATGCGGCGGACTGGATCGCCGACGTCGTCGCCGAGCGTTGCCCGGCCGCGATCCGTTGCGCCGATCCGTTTCACGTGGTGGCCTGGGCCACCGAGGCCCTGGACGCCGAGCGGCGCCGGGCCTGGAATGACGCGCGGACGCTGGCGCGTACCGAGGCCAAATGGGGCCGTGGCCGGCCCGCCAAGAACACCGCGCCGCGGCCGGGTCATGAGCGGGCACGGCGGCTCAAGGGTGCCCGCTATGCGCTGTGGAAAAACCCCGAAGACCTCAGCGAACGTCAAACCGCCAAACTGGCCTGGATCGCCAAGACCGATCCCCGGCTATACCGTGCCTATCTGCTCAAAGAGGGCCTACGGCACGTGTTTTCGGTCAAGGGCGAGGAAGGCAAACAGGCCCTGGACCGGTGGATCTCCTGGGCGCGGCGCTGCCGCATCCCGGTATTCGTCGAGCTGGCCGGCCGCATCGTGCGCCACCGCCAGGCCATCGACGCCGCCCTCGACCACGGCCTGTCCCAGGGACTGATCGAATCCACCAACACCAAAATCCGGGTCCTGACCCGCGTCGCGTTCGGGTTTCACAACCCCGCCGCACTGATCGCGCTGGCCATGCTCGCCCTCGGCGGCCACCGCCCCACACTGCCCGGCCGCGGCTAACACCCCACCAGGGCACCCCTGGCGGGCCCCTTCCGCAGCGTCGCCGATTCTGCGCCACCCGCGCGTCGGTGTCCATGTCGTTCCGCCTCGCTGCGCTCGGGGGGCTCCACATGGACACCTCCCACGCAGGCAGCGCCAACGAGCAACTATCGCGGAAGGGAGCAAGAAGAAACTTCCAACCCATCAACCCACGGATAGGTCAGGAGCACCGTTTTCAGGAGCTTTTACGTCTGCTCAGCGAAGTGCCGGGCTAAGAGTCGAACTGCTGGACAAGCTTCGCCAATTGGGCACGAGTAGCGATCCCGGCCTTGAAGGTGGCGCGGTAGATGTGCCCTTCGACGGTGCGGACGGACAGCGACAGGGCCTCTGCGATCTCCCGGTTGCTGAGGCCTTTGGACACCAGAAGTGCGATCTCGCGTTGCCGGTGGCTGAACGGGAAAGCGATCTTGGCCCCCGCGAGCGCCGGACTGGTCGCGCCGCCACAACGTTTGCCCAGGCCCTCGGCGCGAGCGGCCGCAGTCAAGGCGCTGCCGTTTCGATTGGCCACTCGGTAGGCCGATGACGAATGGGCGGCCGCGTCCGCCGCGGCAAGGAGATCGCCCATCGATTCAAATTCCGCGGCTACCGCGTCGAGTTCTGCCGCGGCGTCGTCGGCGAGCGCTTTCGCGTAGCGCGCCGCGATCGGTGCGCGTGGCCCCTCGACGAGAGTGGCCAACTCGGCTAGCCGGTCTGCGACGCTTGCGTCGCAGAACTGAACCGAGGTCTGCAGGCACATGACTTCGCTGGCCAACAGGCCGCGCCAGCGTGCGAACGTCGCAGCCTGCGCAGCTGTGTCGCGTGCGCGTTCGATCTGCCCTTGCGCGGCTGCCACCCATCACCGAGGCGAAAGGGGTGGCGCCCTGTCGGATGTCGGTGTCGATTGCTTCACCAGAGTCCCCGCATGGTTCACGGCGGGCGGTCGGCAACGGCGGTGCCGGCATGGCCGGCGCGGCGGGCACCTCGGAAGGTGCCTCGGTTGTTGCCCACGGTGACCGCAGGCTTCGCCAAATGTCGGACGCGCGCAACACCGGGGATGCTTTCGGTGGCGCCTCGGATGTGGCGGGCATTGGCTCATCGCTGAGGCGGCCAACGCGTCGCCATTGCAGGCGCTCGTGGACGACCAACCTGCTATTGGGTCACCCGCTGATCGGCGACCGCACCTACGGGGCGCCGGTGCGGCCAACGGTGAGGCCGGCGTCAAGCGCCAGCAATCTCACTCGCTGGACCGGAGGGGCCCGCGGTAGCGGACCTGCCGGTCTTGGTCCGTCCGGCTCAGACGACGACATCGAGATAACCCAATGAGTGCATGTGCCGCGACCGCCCGGTCGGTAGTCGAAAACCATTGAGCAACCGACGGATTCCTGACAGGGCCCAACTTGACCGTGGCTGAACATACGTTTAGTATACTGAACATGCGTTCAGCCGATCTGACCGCGACTGCCCGGATCCGCGATGCGGCCATCGAGCAGTTCGGGCAGCACGGCTTCGGCGTCGGGCTACGCACGATCGCCGAAGCCGCGGGGGTGAGCGCCGCGCTGGTCATCCATCACTTCGGCTCCAAGGACGGCCTGCGCAGGGCTTGTGACGACTTCGTCGCCGAAGAAATCCGCAGCAGCAAGTCGGAGGCGCTACGGTCCAACGATCCGGCCACCTGGTTCGCACAGCTGGCCGAGATCGAGTCCTATGCGCCGCTGATGGCCTACCTGGTGCGCAGCATGCAGTCCGGCGGTGACCTGGCGAAGATGTTATGGCACAAGATGATTGACAATGCCGAGGAGTATATCGACGAGGGGGTGCGCGCGGGCACCATAAAGCCCAGCCGTGACCCGCACGCCAGGGCCAGATATCTCGCGATCACCGGGGGCGGGGGATTTCTGCTCTATCTTCAAATGCATCAAACCCCAACGGATCTCCGCGCGGTGCTACGCGATTATTCGCGCGAGATGGTGCTGCCCGCCCTCGAGGTCTACAGCGAAGGACTGCTGACCGACCATACCATGTACGACGCATTCCTGGCCGCAGAGGATCGAGGAGAACCCCATGCCAGTTGACCGGCGAAATCCTATCGAAATCCGCGGTCTGACAAAGCGCTTCGGCGCGGTGCGGGCGCTGGACGGTCTGGACCTGACGGTGCACGAAGGCGAAGTGCACGGCTTCCTCGGACCGAACGGGGCCGGAAAGTCCACCACCATCCGCATCTTGTTGGGTCTGGTGAAGGCCGACAGCGGAACCGCGCGGCTCCTGGGGGGCGACCCGTGGAACGACGCCGTCGAGCTACACCGCCAGATCGCCTACGTACCCGGCGATGTCACGTTGTGGCCGTCGCTGACCGGCGGCGAGACCATCGACCTGCTGGCGCGCATGCGGGGCGGCATCGACGAACATCGTCGCGCGGACCTGATCGAGCGCTTCGACCTGGACCCGCACAAGAAGTCGCGCACGTACTCGAAGGGCAACCGCCAAAAGGTTTCCCTGATTTCGGCCTTCTCGTCGCGGGCCGGACTGCTGCTCTTGGACGAGCCCAGCAGCGGCCTGGACCCGTTGATGGAGAACGTGTTTCAGCAGTGCGTCAGCGAAGCACGCGACCGGGGTGTGACGGTCCTGCTGTCCAGCCACATCCTGGCCGAGACCGAGGCACTGTGCGAACGGGTGACCATCATCCGGGCCGGCAAGACCGTCGAGAGCGGCACACTGGACTCCATGCGGCATCTGAGCCGCACCTCGATCAAGGCCGAAATGATCGGTGACCCAGGCGACCTCACCCGGATCAGGGGCGTCGAGGACGTCAGCCTCGACGGGACCACGCTGCGCGCCCAAGTCGACAGCGAAAGCCTCGGAGAGCTCATCCGCGTGCTCGGTGACGCCGGAGTGCGCAGCCTCGTCAGCCAGCCGCCCACGCTTGAGGAGCTCTTCCTGCGCCACTACGACGTCGCGGCGGAGGTGCCCGCGCCATGAGCGCCGCGACTTTGAATCGACCACGGCGTCCGGCACACCCGCCGCCACGCGCCGGCTCCAACTTCTCCGGGACGCTATCGATGTTGCGGCTGTACCTGCGCCGCGACAGAATCTCGTTGCCGCTGTGGGTGTCGCTGCTCTCGGTGCCGCTGGCGAGCGTGTACGTCGGCAGCGTCGAGAAGATCTATCCCACCGAGGCGGGCCGCTCCATGTTCGCGGCCACCATCATGGCCAGCCCGGCCCAACGTGCGCTCTACGGGCCGGTCTACAACACCAGCCTCGGCGCGGTCGGCATCTGGAAGGCCGGGATGTTCCACCTGCTCATCGCGATAGCGGTCATCCTCACCGTGATCCGGCACACCCGCGCCGACGAGGAGACCGGCCGCACCGAACTGCTGGACTCGACCGCGGTCGGCCGGTACGCCAGCCTCACCGCGGCGCTGCTGTTGTCGTTCGGGGCGTCGATCGCCACCGGCGCGATCGGGGCGGCGGGATTGCTCAGCACCGACATTCCGGCCGGCGGGTCACTAGCCTTCGGAGCGGCGCTGGCCTGCTCCGGTCTGGTGTTCACCGCCGTGGCGGCGGTGGCCGCGCAACTCTCGCCGAGCGCCCGCGTCGCCCGCGGTGTCGCGTTCGCCGTGCTGGGGTTGGAGTTCACGCTGCGCGCCATTGGTGATGCCGGTGATGGCACGCTGTCATGGCTCTCGCCACTGGGGTGGTCGCTGCAGGTCAGGCCTTACGCGGGCGATCGCTGGTGGGTGCTGCTGCTGCATCTGTCAACGATGGTCGTGCTTACCGTGCTGGCCTACCGACTGCTCGCCGGCCGCGATGTCGGCGCCGGGCTCATCGCCGAGCGAGCCGGCCCCGGCGTCGCCGGCCCGGGGTTGCGCGGCGTCGTCGGGCTGGCCTGGCGGCTGGACCGCGGCGCGTTGCTGCTGTGGACCGTCGGCCTGTGCCTATATGGCGCGGTAATCGGCAGCGTGGTGCACGGCATCGGCGACGAGCTGGGCAACAGCGCCACCGTGCGTGACATCGTCGCGCGGATGGGCGGCACCAGCGCGCTGGAGCAGGCCTTCGTTGCGGTGGCATTCACCATGATGGGCATGGTGGCCGCCGCGTTCGCCGTCTCGCTCACCTTGCGACTATTCCAAGAAGAATCCGGTCAGCGCGCCGAGCCGACGCTCGCCGGGGCGGTTTCGCGAACCCGTTGGCTGGCAAGCAATTTGGTCGCGGCGCTCGTTGGATCTGCGGTGGCGATGCTGGCCGCCGGTATGGCGGCCGGGCTCATCTACGGCACGGCGGCCGGCGATATCGGCGGCAAGCTGGCCATCGTTAGCGGCACCGCGGTCGTGCAGCTGCCCGCCGTCTGGCTGTTGGCCGGGGTGACCGTCGGATTGTTCGGGCTCGCACCGCGGTTCACGCCGGTGGCGTGGGGCGTGCTGGTGGCCTTCATCGCGTTGTATCTGATCGGTTCGCTGGCCGGATTCCCACAGTGGCTGCTCGACCTGGAACCGTTCGCCCACGTTCCGCGAGTCGGCTGCGGCGGCTTCACCGCCGTGCCGCTGCTGTGGTTGCTAGGCATCGATGGTGCGCTAATCATGTTGGGAACAATGGCCTTTCGACGACGTGATCTGCGCTGCTAGGAGGGGTTATGAAGGCTGGCGTTCAAGCGACGGCATCATCCGTTCTCGGACTTGTCGCATTCGGCTTGGTCCTGTTCTGGCCAGCGGGCACATTCGACTATTGGCAGGCATGGGTTTTCATCGCCGTCTTCGTGGCTGTGACGATCGTCCCCACCATCTATCTGGCTCGGACCAACCCCGCGACCCTGCGGCGACGTATGCACGCCGGTCCACGGGCGGAAACCAGAGTGGCGCAAAAGATCATCGTCACCGGCACGATGGTGGATTGCTTCGCAATGATGGCGGCCAGCGCATTTGATTATCGAATGGGCTGGTCGATAGTGCCCGGGTGGGTGAGCCTGCTCGGCGATGTCCTGGTTGCGGCCGGACTCGGTTTCGCCATGCTGGTGGTCATCCAGAACAGTTACGCGGCTTCGACCGTCACGGTGGAGACGGGTCAGCATGTGGTCTCGGGCGGTGTCTACAAGTTCGTCAGGCACCCGATGTATGCCGGCAGCGTGATCATGATGGTGGGCATACCCCTGGCCCTCGGCTCCTACTGGGGACTCCTCTTCGTCATCCCGGGCGTCGTGCTGCTCGTCTTCCGCATTCTCGACGAGGAGAAGATGCTCGCCCAGGAATTAACCGGATACCGCGAATACGCACGGCGCGTGCGCTACCGGTTGGTGCCCTTCGTGTGGTAGCGGCCGGTCCGCGAGCAGACGCAAAAGCACCCATTTTCGTGCCGAAATGGGTGCTTTTGCGTCTGCTCGCGGTACTAAATCCACACGCCCTTGCCGACAGCGACCACGCCGCCGGCGCTGATCGCGAAGCGTTCCCGGTCCTTTTCCAGGTCCACTCCGACCATCTCGCCGGGCCCGACGACGACGTTCTTGTCCAGGATCGCGTGGCGTACCACCGCGCCGCGGCCGACCCGAGCGCCCGGCATGATCACACTGCCCTCCACGATCGCGCCGTCGTCGACCACGACGTTGGACGACAGCACCGAGTTGCGCACCGATGCCGCCGAGATGATGCTGCCGGCACCCACCACCGACTCCTGAGCGGAGCCGCCGTTGACGAACTTCGCCGGCGCCAGGTTCTCCGTCGCACCGCGGATCGGCCAGCGCCTGTTGTACAGGTTGAACACCGGGTGGACCGACACCAGGTCCATGTGGGCGTCGTAAAACGCGTCCAGCGTCCCGACGTCACGCCAGTAGGCCCGGTCGCGGTCGGTGGCACCGGGCACGTCGTTGTCGTTGAAGTCGTAGACCGCGGCCATCCCGTCGGCCACCAGCCGGGGGATGATGTCGCCGCCCATGTCGTGGTCGGAGTGATCGTCATCGGCGTCCGCGCGGATCGCGTCGATCAGTACCTTGGTGGTGAAGATGTAGTTGCCCATCGAGACGAACGTCGTGTCGGGGTCGTTGAGAGTCCCGGGCGGCTCCAGCGGCTTTTCGACGAAACTGCGGATTCGGCCGGACTCGTCGGCGTCAATGCATCCGAACGCATGCGCGTCGGCGCGCGGAACCCGGATGCCGGCCACCGTAGCGCCGGCCCCGCTGTCGATGTGGAACCGGACCATCTGCTCGGGGTCCATCCGGTAAACGTGATCGGCTCCGAAAACCACTATGTAGTCCGGATCTTCGTCGTAGATCAGGTTGAGCGATTGATAGATCGCATCGGCGGAGCCAGTGTACCAGCGGGGCCCCAGGCGCTGTTGGGCCGGCACCGGGGTGATGTACTCACCCGCCAGACCGGATAGCCGCCAGTTCTGTGAAATGTGGCGGTCCAGTGAATGCGACTTGTATTGGGTGAGAACGCAGATCCTCAGGTATCGGGCGTTTACCAGGTTCGACAGCACGAAATCGATCAGCCGATAGGCGCCCCCGAAGGGAACCGCGGGTTTGGCCCGGTCCGCGGTCAGCGGATACAGCCGCTTGCCCTCACCGCCGGCCAGAACGATGCCCAGCACGTGTGGCGCTTCCCTCATGTGCTCAAACCTATCGGCCCCCGCGAACCGCTGCCAGGGGAATTCCCTGCCACCACCGTCCTGACGAGCTGTCCATCAAGGCATTTGGACGGCTCCTCAACGGGCCGCCGCGCGGCCCGCATCGTCGCCGAACCCGCGCCCAATTGTCCAGCTCGTCAACGGGCCGCCGCGCGGCCCGCATCGTCGCCGAACCCGCGCCCAATTGTCCAGCTCCTCAACGGGCCGCCGCGCGGCCCGCATCGTCGCCGAACTACGGTGCGCAGTATGCGGGTGGCGATGATGACACGGGAGTACCCACCGGAGGTCTACGGCGGGGCCGGGGTACACGTCACCGAATTGGTATCCCAACTGCGCCGGCTGTGCGCGGTCGACGTGCACTGCATGGGTGCGCCCCGCCCGGGTGCTATCGCTCATCAGCCCGACCCGCGCCTGAGCCGCGCCAACGCGGCGCTGTCCACTTTGTCGTCAGACCTGGTGATGGCCAACGCCGCGCACGCGGCCACCGTTGTGCATTCACACACTTGGTACACCGGCCTGGCGGGGCATCTGACCAAGTTGCTCTACGACATCCCGCACGTCCTGACCGCGCATTCGCTCGAGCCGATGCGGCCGTGGAAGACCGAGCAACTCGGCGGCGGCTATCGGGTGTCCACGTGGGTGGAACGCACCGCGGTGCTGGCCGCCGATGCGATCATTGCGGTCAGCTGCGGCATGCGCGACGACATGCTGCGGGTTTACCCCACGCTGGATCCGAACTCGGTGCACGTGATCCGCAACGGAATCGACACCGACGTGTGGTATCCGGCCGAGCCCGCGGGCACCGAGTCTGTGCTGGCCGAACTCGGAGTCGACCCCCATCGGCCCATGGTGGCGTTCGTCGGACGGATTACCCGGCAAAAAGGCGTTGCTCACCTGCTGGCAGCCGCGCACCGCTTCAGACCGGACATCCAGCTGGTGCTCTGCGCCGGCGCTCCCGACACTCCGGAGATCGCCGATGAAGTGCGATCGGCGGTGGCCGAACTGGCCCGCAACCGCACCGGCGTCTTCTGGATCCGGGACATCCTGCCCATCGGCAAGCTACGCGAAATATTCTCGGCAGCAACAGTTTTCGCATGTCCATCGGTATACGAGCCGTTGGGCATCGTGAACCTGGAGGCGATGGCCTGCGCGACCGCCGTGGTCGCCTCAGACGTCGGCGGGATACCCGAGGTGGTCGCCGACGGAACCACCGGGTCGCTGGTCCATTACGACGCCGCCGACCCATCCGGTTACCAGGCCAGATTGGCCGAGGCGGTCAACGCCCTGGTCGCCGACCCTGCGAGAGCGGAGCGCTACGGCCACGCGGGACGCCAGCGCTGCGTCGAAGAATTCTCGTGGGCGCACATCGCCGAGCAGACGTTAGACATCTACCGGAAGGTGTGCGAGTAATAGCCAACCATTCGCCGGTCAGCTGGACTTAGCCAGTCACGCCCTTGAGCTCGTCACCGAGTGCGGCGGCTTCGTCGGGCGTCAGCTCGACGACCAGACGACCCCCACCCTCGAGTGGTACCCGCATCACGATGCCGCGCCCCTCCTTTGTCGCTTCCAGAGGACCGTCTCCGGTCCGGGGCTTCATCGCCGCCATCGAGTGCTCCCTCCAGATTCGAGCTGGCCCGCCGTCACGGACCTGGCCGGCGCCGAGCATGCCCCGCCAGTGGATTTCCAGCCATACCCGACATTGAACTGCCAAATCACTCCCCCATTGTTCCCTATCCGGGTCCACGGGTGCACAAAGACCCGGCTCTGCGGGGTCATGGGGCCATCGGAGGCACCCAGCAATCGCGGATGTGGTCGTCGACCATCCCGGTCGCCTGCATCAGCGCGTACGCGGTAGTGGGCCCGACGAAGCGGAACCCGCGCCGCTTCAACTCCCGCGCCATAGCCTTCGATTCCGCACTGGCCGAAGGAATTTCGGATAGGTCGGCAGGCCGGGGCCGGGGTGGCGGCGCGAAAGACCACAGCAGCTCGGACAAGTCTTCGGACGACCCCAGGTCGGCGGCCGCACGCGCGTTGGCGATCGTCGCCTCGATCTTGGCCCGGTTGCGGACGATTCCGTCATCGGCCAGCAGCCGTTGCACGTCGGCCTCGGTATAGCGGGCGACCTGCTCGATGTCGAATCCAGAGAACGCGCGCCGGAAGTTCTCCCGCTTGCGCAAGATGATCAGCCACGACAGGCCGCTCTGGAAGGCCTCCAGGCTCATCCGTTCGAACAGTGCCACCCCGCCGTGCAGCGGGCGGCCCCACTCGTGGTCGTGATAGCTGCGGTACATCGCGGTGTAGGGCCCGGGGCGAAGATCCGCCCAGCCGCAGCGCACCAGTCCCGGAACGCTCGAGTCGCTCACATCGTGTCCTGACGCTCCCCGCCGTCCTCAGGTTCCCCGGCAGCAGGCTCGGTCTTGGCGGCCGACGAGGCGTGGATCGCGGCCAGCTGGCCACGGAGCGCCTCAAGCTCACGACCGAGCCGGTCGAGCACCCAGTCCACCTCGCTGGTCTTGTAGCCGCGCAGGACCTGCGTGAACTTGACCGCGTCGACGTCGGCGCCGGTGATCCCGTACGCGGGCAGGATCGTCGCCGTCGTTGCCCGCGGCAGGGGCGGCAGCTGCTCGCCGCGGCCGAACAGCAGGCTGGCCGCGCCGAACAACACGATCGCGACCAGGACCAGCACCACCAAGTACAGCAACACCAACGCCACGTCGTTGATCTTGCCCTACCCCTCCGACACCCCGCCGAGTCAGCGCGGCCGCAGCCTATTCATCGGCGGGCGATCCGCCAGCGACACCGGCCAGGTGTGCTCCGTATAGACGTCGCCGTCGGCGAGGAACTGGGTCAGCCCGACGCCGGAATCGGGGATCCCGCAACGTGAGAGCAGGGTCGCGATGACCTGGCGGCTCATCGCCCCCAGCTCGCTCAGCGGCCGGTTGCGGTGGGCCCGCACGCCAAGGTTGACCTGCGCGATCGCGTCCAGCCCCAGCCGCTCGAAAGTATCGACCAGCAGGCCGATCTCCACCCCGTAGCCAGGGGCGAACGGCAGCGATGTCAGCAGCTCCCGGGTGCCCGCGTACTCGCCGCTCAGCGGCTGCAGCACCCAGCCCAGCTCCGGCCGCAGCGCCGCCAACAACGGCCGCGCCACCAGCTCGGTGACCCGTCCACCGCCCGTTGCAACCGCGCCGCCGCCTGGGGCGGCGCCGTCAGTGACATTTAACGGCCGTCGGTAAAAGCCCTTGACCAGGTGAATCCCCTCGCCGGTGAGCAAGGGGCCGACCAGCCACGGCACGAACATCGGGTGCGGGTTGATCAGGTCGGAATCGACAAACACCACGATGTCACCGCTGGCGGCCGCAAGCGAGCGCCACAGCGCCTCACCCTTGCCGGCCCGCGTCGGGAGCTCGGGTAACGCCTGCTCTCGGCTGACGACGCGGGCGCCGGCGGCGACGGCTCGGATCTCGGTGTCGTCGGTGGAGCCCGAGTCCAGCACGATCAGCTCGTCGACCAGCCCGTCCACCAGCGGCGAGATGCTGTCGATCACCGATTCGATGGTGTCTTCCTCGTCGAGTGCCGGCAGCACCACCGAGATCGTGCGCCCGTCCTTGGCCGCCACCAACTCCGCGATCGTCCAGCCGGGACGGCTCCAGGTGCGGTCGGACAGCCAGATGTCCCCAGGTCGTGCGGCGAGGGCTCCGTCACCGGCGATGTCGCGGGCGACCAACTCAGATGCAGTCATGCCAGCCCTCTCACCGTGCGCGTCGGTGGGCGGGTCCCCTGGATGGCGGCGACCATTTCCAGCACCCGCCGGGTGGCCGCAACCTGGTGCACCCGAAACATGCGTGCTCCGGCCGCCGCCGCCAGCGCGGTGGCCGCCAGTGTCCCCTCAACGCGTTCGGTCAACTGCACGCCCAAAGTCTCTCCGATGAAGTCCTTGTTGCTCAAAGACATCAGCACAGGCCAGCCGCTCTTGACAAGTTCGTCCGCGTGACGCAACAGGAGCAGCCCGTGGAAGGTGTTCTTGCCGAAATCATGCGTCGGATCGATCAGCACCCGGTCGCGGGCGACTCCGGCGGCGACCGCCCGCTCGGCGGCGGCGGTGACCTGCCGAATCACGTCGTCCACCACCCCGCGGGTGGTCGTGCCGTAGCTCACCCGGAAAGGACGCGTGCGCGGCAGCGCGCCGCCGGTGTGCGCACACACCAGGCCCGCGCCGAACTCGGCGGCCACCTGCGGCATGGCGGGGTCGATGCCACCCCAGCTGTCGTTGACCAGGTCCGCGCCCGCCGCGCAGGCGAGCCTGGCCACCTCCGAGCGCCAGGTGTCGACGCTGATCAGCTGGTCCGGGTAGGCAGCGCGGAGCCATTCGATGAACGGCACCAGCCGGGCGATCTCGGTGTCGGTATCGACGCTCTGGCCTGGTCCGGCCTTGACACCGCCGACGTCGATCACGTCGGCACCGTCGGCGATGGCCCGGTGCACGGCGTCCCTGGCAGCTCCCTCGCTGAAGGTCGCACCCTTATCGAAAAATGAGTCCGGAGTGCGGTTGATGATCGCCATGATCAGCGCGCGATCCCCCGCGACCAGCCGGCCGCACAGAGTTGACTGCACGCATCCATAGTGCCTGTCAGCACGGCGCGCCGGGCCGTCGGCATCGACACTGCGCTCAGGGCTCCGGGGCGGGCCTCACACACGCGCTGTGCGCAGTCTCGACGCCGTCGGCGCAGACTCGACCCAGGGCCTCTAGCCCCGCGGTCGCTTACCGGACGAAACCTCGTCGGGGTATCCGTCGTAGTACGGCACGTAGCCCTCGTCGCGGCCGGCCAGAACGTACAGCGGGTCCTCGACGCCGGGACCATAGGCCTGCTCACGCAGCTCCACCTTGCGACTCTTGAACGTCGTCGTGTGCTCTAGCGACTTCACCAGCCGTACGAACAGCGGCAGCGCATAGCCGGGTAGCCGGCCGTACACCGCACGGGCCATGGATTGGCCGTCGAACCCGGCGCCTTCGCGCAGCTTGATCGCGGCCATGCCAGCGCGGCCGCCGGTGCGCGGAACCTCGACGCCATAGACCGTGCACTCCTCGACGGATGCGTCGGAGGCCAACGCCGCTTCGACCTGAGTGGTGGCGACGTTCTCACCCTTCCAGCGGAAGGTGTCGCCCAGCCGGTCAACGAATGCGGCATGACCCATGCCCTGGGGGCTCATCACGTCGCCGGTGTTGAACCAACAGTCGCCCTGACGGAAAGCGTTGCGCACCAACTTCTTTTCGCTGGCCACCGGGTCGGTGTAGCCGTCGAAGGGCTGCAGCCGATTGACGGGGCTGAGCAACAGGCCGGGCTCACCGGCGGCCACTCGCCGCACCCGTCCGCTCGCATCCCGCAGCGGAGCGCCGGTGTCCGGGTCGTACTCCACATAGGCCAATGGCATCGGTGAGATGCCGGTGGTCCCAGGCACATTGAAGATGTTGACGAAAGCGGAGTTGCCCTCGCTGGCGGCGTAGAACTCGCACACCCGCCCGATACCGAACCGCGTCGTGAAATCGCCCCAGATCTCCGGCCGCAGCCCGTTACCGGCGATCACACGGACCCGGTGCGCCCGGTCGGTGGGCTTGCGCGGTTGGTTGAGTAGATACCGGCACACCTCGCCGATGTAGACAAACGCGGTGGCCCCGCTGTCAATCACTTCGTCCCAGAATCGCGACGCGGAAAACGACGTGCCCAGCGCCAGCGTCGCCCCGGAATTGATCACCGACGACATCGCCACGGTCAGCGCATTGTTGTGATATAGCGGCAGGCAGCTGTAGAGCGTGTCGGAGCCCTTCAGCCGCAACCCCATCCCGCCGAACACGGCCAGCGCACGCAGCCACCGTTGGTGCGTCATCACACTGGCCTTGGGGAATCCGGTCGTGCCCGAGGTGAAAATGTAGAACGCGGTGTCCCTGGCCCGCACCGCCGAGGCCGAAACCGGGTTGGTGGCGGGCGCGGTCGCGGCGAATCGCTCCAGGTCCTCGACGGTCAGGACCTCGCCGCTCGAGGCGCCACATTCGCCGACGAAGCCGACCAAGTCGGACTGGGCAATCAATACCTTGGCGTCAAGCAGGCCCAGGCTGTGGGCCAGCACGTCGCCGCGGTGGTGGTAGTTGACCATCCCGGCAATGGCGCCGCACTTGACCGTGGCCAACATCGCCAGCACGGTGTTGGGCGAATTGCGCAGCATGATCCCCACGACGTCGCCGGGGCCGACACCGCGCGCGGCCAGCACCGCGGCGTACCGGTTGGCGGTCGCATTGGCCTCGCGGTAGGTGATTTGCTGGTCGCCAAACCTCCCGAACTTGAGGAAGATCCGGCCACCATAGCGAGCCGCCCGGTCCTGGAAAACCGTGCCGATCGACGCCTTGGACCTGGGCTGGACCAGCAGCCCGGTCCGCGCCCCGCGCATGATCACCGGCAAGTCGGCCAGTACGCCCGGCACCCGGGATGCGATGTCGGTCAGGCTGACCCGGGTGGACACGTCGACCTCAAGCGGGCGCACAGGCCTCAAGCGCATCGCTCACCTTATCGACCACCACGAGCCGTTCCACCGCGGTCTGCGCGATGTAGCCGGCGTCGAGCAATCCGTCCATCCAGGCCAACAAGCCGTCGTAATGCCCCCACGGGTCCAGCATCACGATCGGTTTCTTGTGCACACCGAGATACCCCTCGGTCCACGCGTCAAATAGCTCGTCGAGGGTGCCGACGCCACCCGGCAGCACGATGAACGCGTCGGCGCGATCCTCCATGATCTGCTTGCGCTCCCACATCGTGTCGGTGACGATCAGCTCGTCGGCGTCATGGTCGGCCAGTTCGCGATGGACCAGCATCTTGGGAATCACGCCGACGGTCCAGCCGCCACGAGCCCGCGCCGCCGAGGCGACAGCCCCCATCGCCGAAACGTGACCGCCGCCCCATACCAGGTTCCAACCACGCGCGGCGATCGCCGCGCCGACGTCGGCGGCGAGCTCCAACAGCTCGGGATGCGTCGGTGCAGCCGCGCAATACACGGCCACCGTCCAGTCGCCGGCGGAATCGCGTTTCGCGGACATACACGCCAAACGTAGACCACGGGTGCGGAACTCGTGCGGCATTTGGCCCCATCGCAACGCGCGCGCCGAACACCATAAAATCCGGCAGTGCCGATTCGATGGAACGTCCCCGAACACTCGGCCGTGTTGGAGCGGTTGGACGTTGTCCTGGACCCGGACGCTCCGGTGGCGCGGGGCGGCGCAGTCGTGCTCGGGCCCGACGGCGTCGGCAAATCCACGTTGGCCCGCGTGGCCGCCGAGAACTTCGCTTCTCGACACCCGGGCACGCTGATCCGCTGGGTCACCGGCACCCCGACCGAACGCGTGGTCCCCTTCGGGGCCTTCAGCCATCTGGTGCAGATTGCCGACATCGGGAAGCCCGCTGCCCTCTTGCGGGCGGCACGCGCATCGCTGGGCAGCGCCGATCGGGAGGGGGACCTACTGCTCGTCGTCGACGACGCGCACGACCTCGACGTCCTGTCAGCCACACTGGTGTACCAGTTGGCGCTGGCCGGCGCGGCCCGAATGATCGTCACCGCCCGCGCCGAGGCAGCCCCCGAGGCCATCGCCGCGTTATGGACCGACGGCCTGCTCCATCGGATCGACATCGAGCCGCCCGGCGGGGCCACCAAACGATCCGACGCGGCCGATGTCGACGAGTTCATTGCCGAGCTGCCTGCGGCCGCACGGGCAGTGCTGGACTACCTCGCCGTCGAGGAGCCCCTCTCGCTCGCCGATCTGACGATCCTCGCCGGCGAGGGCGCGGTCCGGCAGGCGGAGGACCTGGGCGCGGCGGAGACCCGGGTGCGCGGCCAAGGCGCGAACGACCCGGTGGTCTACACGGCGCACCCGCTATTCGCCGAACGAGCGCGTGCCGAGCTTGGCGCCGAGGGCGCGCGACGACGGCGCACCGAGTTGGTCAGGCTGCTGTCGCGGCATCCGTCCGACCACCTCAGCGACCGGCTCCGGCTGGCGTCGCTGGCGCTGAACAGCGACGCCCCGCAGCCGGTAGCTGAGGTCACCGAGGCCGCCCAGCAGGCGCTGCGGCTCGGCGACCTGACGCTCGCCGAGCGGTTGTCGCGGGCGGCGTTGGATTCCTCGGGCGGACTTGCGGCGCGACTTGTCCTGGGCCAAGCGCTGGCCTGGCAGGGCCGCGGTCGCGAAGCCGGCGCGGTGCTCGCGGCGGTCAATCCGGGCGAGTTGTCCGACACCGAGCTCATGGCCTGGGCGGTGCCCCGGGCCGCGAACCAATTCTGGATGCTCGACGAGCCCGAGCGGGCCACCGCGTTCCTGCAGACCACCCGCAACCGGATGTCGGACCCAGCGGCCCGCCTCACCCTCGAAGCACTATCCGCCACGTTCGCGATGAACGCCGGGAATCTGCAGCGTGCCACCGCGATAGCCGCCGAGGTGTTGTCCCGACCGGTGGCGGACATGGCGGTGGCCTGGGCGGCCAGCGCCGCGGCATTATGTTCGGCGCGGATGGGCCGGTGGCGCGACGTCGAGCCGATGGCCGAGCGCGCGTTGGCCGCCGAGCATCCCGGGCTGCTGCGATTCACCACCGGCCTAGCCCAGATCACTTCGCTGCTGATGGCCGGCGACGTGGCGCGGGCGCAGGAACTGGCCCAGCGATTCACCGACTTCGCCGAACTGCAGCAACCCGGTCGGGCCGTGGGCGAAGTGTTGCTGGCAGACGTGCTGATCATCAAGGGCGAATTCGGCGCGGCGGCGTCGATGCTGGAGCCGGCCGCGGCGACGCTGGAACGCACCGGCTACTCGTGGGGGCCACTGTCGCTGATGTTGTTGGCGACGGCACTGGCGCACCAGGGCAACATACCTGCGTCCGCAATAGCGTTGCGCCGCGCCGAAACTCGCCACGGGACGAAGTCCGCTTTGTTCGCACCCGAGCTGGGGCTGGCGCGCGCGTGGACCAGAGCGGCCGCCCGGGACACCACGGGCGCCATCAGCGCGGCCCGTGAGGCGGCCCGGACGGCCGAGCGGGCCGGGCAGTCGGCGGTGGCTCTGTGCGCCTGGCACGACGCGGTTCGGCTGGGCGACGTCCGTGCCGTCGACCCGGTCACCCGACTGGCCGCCGAGATCGACTGTGCGGTGGGCAACATCGTCGTCAACCATGCACGCGCGCTGGCCAACCGCGACAGGGCGGCCCTGGCGGCGGTGTCCGATGAGCTGGCGGCGGTCGGGATGCGCGCGGCGGCCGCCGATGCCGCCGCCCAGGCGCGGCGCTAGGGCCGACTGTCAGCCGCTCAGGTAGCGCCGCAGCATCGCCACCGCGGCGGTAATCTGATCGACCGACACGCGTTCGTCGTGCCGGTGCGCCAGGTCGGGGTCACCGGGCCCGTAGTTGACCGCGGGTATGCCCAGGGCGGCGAACCGGGACACGTCGGTCCAGCCGTATTTCGCCCGGACCTGGCCGCCGGCGGCCTCGACCAGCGCCTTGGCGGCGGGCTGGGATAGGCCGGGCAGCGCCCCCGCCGCGGCATCGGTCTGCTCGATCTCCACGCCGAGCCCGTCGAACACGTCGTGCACGTGCTGCAGCGCCGCGGCGGGCGACCGGTCGGGCGCAAAACGGTAGTTGACCGTCACCGCGGCCGCGTCGGGAATCACGTTGCCGGCGACGCCGCCGTCGATCCGCACCGCCGACAGGCCCTCGCGGTACGTGCAACCGTCGATGTCGACGCTGCGTGCCCGATACCCCGCCAGCCGGTCCAGTACGGGGCCCAGCTTATGAATTGCGTTGTCGCCCAACCACGAGCGCGCCGAATGTGCGCGGGTACCGATCGCGCTGATCACCACCCGCAGCGTGCCCTGGCAACCGGCCTCGATGAAGCCGGCGGTGGGCTCGCCCAGGATCGCCACGTCGGCAGATAGCCAATCCGGCAGCTCGCGCTCGATGCGACCCAAACCGTTTGCCGCCGAATCGATTTCCTCGCAGTCGTAGAACACCAGCGTCAGGTCGTGCACCGGGTCGGCCACGGTTGCCGCCACATGAAGGAAGACCGCATCGCCGGATTTCATGTCCACGGTGCCGCAGCCGTGCAGCTCGCCGCGCTCGCGGCGGCTGGGCAGGTTCCCGGCCACCGGGACGGTGTCCAGGTGGCCGGCCAGCAGCACCCGCGTCGGCCGGTGCAGCGCGGTGCGCGCCAGCACGGCATTGCCGTTGCGCACGATCTCGACGCCCGACGTCTGGGCGCGCAACGCCGCCTCCACCTCGTCGGCGATGCGCGCCTCGTTCCCCGACTCGCTGGGGATGTCGACCAGGGCAGCAGTCAACTCGATCGGATCCCCGCGCAAGTCCAGCACGGCCCCAGCCTAGTTGGTCCGAGCAGTCGCAAAAGCCCCCAAATCGGGCCGAAATGCGGCTCTTCTGACAGTTCCGTGGGTGGATAGCAGCGAAGTAGGGGCGCACGCCGTTGTGGCTTAAGGTTTCTGGCTTGTGAAGGGTCCGAAACCAAAGGAGCCAGCAACGACGTGCGCAATGTGAGGCTATGGCGTGCGCTGCTTGGTGTCGACCGCCGCACGGTAATCGAGGACATCGAGTTCGCTGAAGACGGCGATGGCGCGGAGTTGGTGGTGGCGCGGGTGCGCTCGCGCAGCGGTATGTCGGGCCGCTGTGGCCGCTGTCAACGCAAGGCGCCCTGGTATGACCGGGGTGAGGGACCGCGGCGGTGGCGGGGCTTGGACTTGGGCACGATCCGGGTGTTTTTTGGAGGCCGAGGCGCCGCGGGTGAATTGCCCCGCCCATGGGCCGACCGTGGTGATGGTGCCGTGGGCGCGTCACCATGCTGGACACACGTTTGCCTTTGATGACACGGTGGCCTGGCTGGCGGTGGCCTGCTCGAAAACCGCGGTGTGCGAACTGATGCGAATCGCCTGGCGCACCGTGGGGGGCAGTCGTGGCCCGGGTGTGGGCCGACACCGAAAAGACCGTCGATCGGTTCGCCAATCTGCGTCGTATCGGCATTGACGAGATTGCCTACAAACGCCACCACAAGTATTTGACGGTGGTGGTCGACCACGACAGCGGCCACCTGATCTGGGCCGCGCCCGGACGCGACACCGCCACCCTGCGGCGCTTCTTCGACGCGCTGGGTGCCGACCGGGCCGCGCAGATCACCCATGTGTCCGCCGATGCGGCGGACTGGATCGCCGACGTCGTCGCCGAGCGTTGCCCGGCCGCGATCCGTTGCGCCGATCCGTTTCACGTGGTGGCCTGGGCCACCGAGGCCCTGGACGCCGAGCGGCGCCGGGCCTGGAATGACGCGCGGACGCTGGCGCGTACCGAGGCCAAATGGGGCCGTGGCCGGCCCGCCAAGAACACCGCGCCGCGGCCGGGTCATGAGCGGGCACGGCGGCTCAAGGGTGCCCGCTATGCGCTGTGGAAAAACCCCGAAGACCTCAGCGAACGTCAAACCGCCAAACTGGCCTGGATCGCCAAGACCGATCCCCGGCTATACCGTGCCTATCTGCTCAAAGAGGGCCTACGGCACGTGTTTTCGGTCAAGGGCGAGGAAGGCAAACAGGCCCTGGACCGGTGGATCTCCTGGGCGCGGCGCTGCCGCATCCCGGTATTCGTCGAGCTGGCCGGCCGCATCGTGCGCCACCGCCAGGCCATCGACGCCGCCCTCGACCACGGCCTGTCCCAGGGACTGATCGAATCCACCAACACCAAAATCCGGGTCCTGACCCGCGTCGCGTTCGGGTTTCACAACCCCGCCGCACTGATCGCGCTGGCCATGCTCGCCCTCGGCGGCCACCGCCCCACACTGCCCGGCCGCGGCTAACACCCCACCAGGGCACCCCTGGCGGGCCCCTTCCGCAGCGTCGCCGATTCTGCGCCACCCGCGCGTCGGTGTCCATGTCGTTCCGCCTCGCTGCGCTCGGGGGGCTCCACATGGACACCTCCCACGCAGGCAGCGCCAACGAGCAACTATCGCGGAAGGAAGCAAGAAGAAACTTCCAACCCATCAACCCACGGATAGGTCAGGAGCACCCGAAATGCGGGGCTTTTGTGTCTGCTCGGCCGGGGAAGTAGCGTGTCGAACGTGACTGGTGCTGCGGGCATCGGGCTGGCGACGCTGGCCGCCGACGGATCGATCCTCGACGCCTGGTTTCCCGCGCCGGAACTGACCGAATCGGGCGAGAGCGCAACGTCGCGACTGGCGGTGTCCGATATTCCGGCCGAGCTGGCGGCGCTGGTCGGCCGTGACGACGACCGCCGCACCGAGACCATCGCCGTCCGCACCAGCATCGGCTCGCTAGACGACGTCGCCGCCGACGCTTGCGACGCCTACCTGCGGCTGCACTTGCTCTCTCACCGCCTGGTGGCGCCGCATGGGCTGAACGCCGGCGGCTTGTTCGGGGTATTGACCAACGTGGTGTGGACGAATCATGGCCCGTGCGCAATCGACGGTTTCGAAACGGTCCGGCTGCGGCTGCGCCGCAAGGGGCCGGTGACCGTGTATGGCATCGACAAGTTCCCTCGCATGGTCGACTACGTCGTGCCGACCGGTGTGCGCATCGCCGACGCCGATCGGGTGCGGCTGGGCGCCCACCTGGCACCGGGCACCACCGTGATGCACGAGGGCTTCGTCAACTACAACGCCGGCACCCTAGGCGCGTCGATGGTGGAGGGCCGCATCTCGGCGGGCGTGGTGGTCGGAGACGGCTCCGACATCGGCGGCGGAGCGTCGATCATGGGCACGCTGTCCGGCGGTGGGACGGAAGTCATCTCGATTGGCAAGCGTTGCCTGCTCGGCGCCAACTCCGGGCTGGGCATCTCGCTGGGCGATGATTGCGTCGTCGAGGCCGGCCTGTACGTCACCGCGGGCACCAAGGTCGGCACGCCCGACGGAGGTTCGGTCAAGGCACGCGAACTCTCCGGCGGCAGCAACATGTTGTTCCGCCGCAATTCGGTGACCGGGGCGGTCGAGGTGGTCCCGCGCGACGGTCAGGGCATCGTGCTCAACGAGGCCCTACACGCCAACTGACGGCTGTCTTCGGCCTCAGCACCACGAGCCCGAATGCATTGGGACGCAAACGATATCCCGCCGGGTTCGGGGAGTAGATAGATGCAGACCAGGCTGACCATCACCAGGACTGCCAGCATGAAACCGATCACCCAGCTGCCGTAGGTCGTCAGTAGGGTGCCGGCGAGAACGGGCGCCAACGCGCCCCCAACGATGCCGGCGAGATTGCTCGCCAGCGCCGTTCCGGTGTAGCGGTAGCGGGTGGCGAACAGTTCCGGGATGAACGACGGCGCAGGTCCGAAGCCGACCCCAGCGATGGCGTGCATGCCGACCATAGCCGCCACGAACAAAATGGGCTCTCCGCTATCGATGAGCGGCATCACCACAAACGACCACGCTAGACACCCCGTCGCCCCGACCAACATCATGCGGCGGCGCCCGACTCGATCGCTCAAGCTGGCTGACAACGCGATGGACGCGATGCTCGCCAGCCCGCCCAGCAAGCCGGCGGACAGGATGAGGTCGCGGGAATAGCCCAGGTGGGCGCGGGCGTCGGCGGTCAGGAAGGTGGTGGACATGTAGGTGAGACCAAGAAAGCCGACGATGCTGCCCGTGGCCAGAGCGATCTCACGAGACTCTAGGCGAATGATCTCGATCAGCGGTGCCTCGGGCGCCTCGTTGGGGGTGTTTTCTCGGGCTTTCTCGCGGGCGAACACGGGGGTCTCGTCGATGTTGACGCGGACGTATACAGCGATGACGATCAGCCCCGCGCTAATCAAAAACGGTATGCGCCAACCCCATTGCATGAACGCGGGGCTGTGTTCTCCGATGGTGTGGTTCACTGCGAGAAAGATCAGGCTCGCCAGCACCACCGCGATTCCGGCGCCGACCGGTGTGAACATGCCGTACCTGCCGCGTTTGTCGGCGGGCGCGTATTCCGCACTCAGCAACGCCGACCCCGCCCATTCGCCACCGACGGCAAACCCTTGCAGCAGCCGCAGGCTGATCAGGATCAGCGGGGCTGCAGCGCCTATGGTCGCCGCGCTGGGAACCATGCCCACCATCACGGTCGATACGGCCATGATCAGCAGCGTGGCGACGAGGGTCTTCTTGCGGCCTAGCCGGTCCCCCCAGTACCCAAAGACGACGGCACCGAGCGGACGGGACAGAAACGCAGCGGCAAATGTCCCAATAGAAGCGACCGTGGCCACGGTGGGACCGAGGCGGGGAAAGAACACCGTCGGAAACACGAGCGCTGCCGCGGTGCCGTAGATAACGAAGTCGTAGAACTCGACTGCCGTGCCGGCAACACAGGCGACCGCAACCCGCTTCATCGGCGCGCCCCCGGGGCTGTCCGCAGCCGTCACGGCAAAGTCCCCGTTGCCCGCGTCCGCACACGACGACGCTACGTGAAGACGCGTCGCCCGGCCCAGGTGAAAATGCTGGCAGTTTCCTGCGTGTCGGGGCGCACGGGGCGGGCTGCTGCCGGGGCACGCATTATCGGCACGCTCGGCGCATGTCAGCGTTGTCGGCCAGCCCAGGGCTAGAAATCGGCCCGAAAACTCGCCATGAGTTCACGCTGGGCGCACGTCCGACAACCTTGGTTGACAGTTTGCTCCGCCGCGGCTATCGTTCATATTGTCAACCGTGTATGACAATTTGGCCAGGTGTCCGGTGCTCTCAAACGCGGCATGACGGCGACCGGGTGAGCCGGCACCAACACCTACGTGGAAGGGAGTTTGAAATGTCAAAGATTCGGACCCTATCGGCGGGTGTTCTGTGCGCGGTCGGCCTGTCACTCGCCGGAGCACTGGTGGGACCAGCCGTGGCTTCCGCCGAGCCGGGGCAGCCGATGGCGCCCGGGTCGCACGCGATGGCACCCGGGCTCCGCCCGGGCGCAACATCGATGCATCCGATGACACCTCCGATGCGCCCCGAGCCGCCTCCGACGCACCCGGTGTACCACTACACCGATGACCTGACGCACCCGGTGTGGTCGGTCACCCATCCGGTCTGGGCGCTGGTCCCCTAACCATCGGGCAGCCGGCATGTGGGTCACGTCGGCCGCATTCGGACCGGCTGGGAGCTGGGACGCGTGCGAGGTCCCAGCCGGTCCGGAATCGAATCGGTTCAGCTGCCGCTGCGAGCCTGCTTCTGCCGCTCGTCGTGGCTGGCTTTACGACGCCTCGTCCGCCACGGTCTGGCGCGCACCTCGAAGCGGCCCGCCATCTCCCCCATCGCACGCGGATCGGTCCTGAAACGCGTGCTCATGTCAGCTGCTCTCTGTGTTGAAATCGATTACAGCTCAGGCTGGTTCGGCTATCCGGCCGCCGGGATACGCGGCATCGAGTAGGCGCGGGGCGGCATCCGCAAAGCACTGGCCACACTGCCGCCGCCGACGTTGTTGGCCATCTGCCCGAGCGGCAACCCGCCCACCATGTGGCCTGGTGCGGCTCCAGCTCCAGCTTCGGCAGCGCCGGCCAGGCTGGTCAGCGGCAGCGCACGCGCCGCTGGGGTGACAGCCTGGTTGGCCGCGGCCCAGGCCTGCGGCACCGACAAGCCGCCGACCGACGCCGCCCGACCCAGGCCCGCCGCCACGCCGCCGCCCAAGCCCGAGGAACCCAGCCCGCTGCCCACCGACCCCATCGCGTTAGCTGCGTTTTCGACCGCCGTTTCGGCAGCCTTGGCCGCGGCGGGAGCGAAACCCTTCAACATCGAGCTCATGGTGTTGGTCATCGAAACGCCCGAGTTGGTCATCGACACGTGGTTGTTGACCATCGAGATGATGTTGCTCATGGGCGACAAGTGCGGCGAGACGGTCTTCCACAGCGCACCCAACTTCGACGTCGACGCGGTGTTTTGCGTGGGGGTGGCCATCTGCTGCAGCGCCTGGGGCACATTCGTCATCAGCTGGTTGGCCGCGGCGGTGTCGGTGGCCTCCTCCACCGCGGCGGCCTGCTCGACGAGCCCACCGGCGTTGGTTATCTCCGGAGCGTCCTCGAACGGGGCCAACGTCTCGGTGGCCACCGCCGCGGAGGCCGCATAGCCATACATCGCCGCGGCGTCCTGGGCCCACATCTCGCTGTACTCGGCCTCATTGGCCGCGATCGCCGCGGTGTTCTGCCCGAGCACGTTGGTCGCGATCAGGATCATCAGCTCGGCACGATTCTCGGCGATCACCGACGGGGGCACGGTCAACCCAAACGCCGCCTCGTAGGCCGCCGCAGCGGCCCGAGCCTGGTTAGCGGTCAGCTCGGCCTGAGCCGCGGTCACGCTCATCCACACCACATACGGCGAGGCCGCCGCGGCCATCAAACCCGACGAGGGGCCCAGCCACGACCCAGCCGTGAGCCCCCAAATCACCGACTGAAACGCCGACGCCGCCGAATAAAGATCGGCAGCCACCCCATCCCAGGTTTCCGCGGCCACCAGGATCGAGCTCGAACCCGGACCGGCATACATTTTCGCCGAGTTGACCTCAGGTGGTAACGCTCCGAAATCCATTGCTTTGCCCTTACTTTTCCGTCGGCTCGAATACCGTCGAGTCGGCTACTGGGTCGCCACGGCGTTGGCGGCCTCGGTCGCCGCATACGAACTCGCGCTGGTGGCCAGGGTGACCACAAACTGGTCGTGAATTGCCGCGGCCTTGGCGCTGACCGCCTGATACATCGCCCCGTGCGCGCCGAACTGCGCCGCCAGCAGCAGCGACACCTCGTCAGCGGCCGGGGGAACGACCCCGGTCGTCGTGGCGGCGGCGGCGGCATTGTTCGAGGCGGTCGAAGTGCCGATGGACTGCAGGACACCGGCTGCCGCCGCCAGCATCTCTGGCTGTGCATTCACAAACACGCGTTTTTCCTCCTGTAGCAACCCGAGCAATTGCCTGTGCGGATCACGATTTTGCTTGGTAGTCAAGAGATCCGGTCGCTTTGATTCCTTCGCACCATCGCCGTTGGTGGTGTCGAACTGGCCCCAATGATTGCGAAGACATAACGGAGACAACAGGTTAAATCCGCCCAACTTGCTGCGTCCGCAGATGCAAAATGCACCCGCCGGCCGGGCCAATGGTCGGATCTTCCCAAGCAGCCCAGACCGGGGGTGCAAAGTGCACACAGGGCTTCGCGTCGCGACACCCAAAGTACTTCTGTTGTTTACCTCATGTTCGCTTTCGCTCGATTTTTCGCGCGACCGCCGCCCGTGCTGGCCGCCCCGGACGCGGCCCCGCCGCCTAGAGCCCCCATAACATCCGTGTATTTTGCATCGCGGTGATCAGAATCGTTGGCGGTCACACGATCCGGTCCCTTCCGCAGCCAATGATTACCGTTGCGCCACGGCTGCCCAAAGGTGAAATCTTCACCAAGAAGTCCTGTCTCAGGGTGCAAAGTGCACACCCTGGGCCCTAAAGTCGGCCCATGGCCGCGCAACGCCCGTCGCCTCGTGTGCGCGAGCTCATCCGTGAGGGGGCACGGATCGCGCTCAACCCCAGCAAGGAGTGGATCGAAGAGCTCGACCGCGCCACCGTGGCGACCAACCCCGCCATCGCCAACGACCCCGTCCTGGCCAAAGTTGTCCGCCGCGCCAACCATGCCCATCTGGTCCACTGGGCGACGGCCAACATGCGTGACCCAGGAGCCCCGGTGCCGGCCAGTCTCGGCCCCGAGCCGTTGACCATGGCGCGGGACCTGGTGCGACGCGGGCTGGACGTGCTGGCGCTCGACATCTATCGCGTGGGCGAATACGTAGGTTGGCGACGCTGGATGGAGATCGCGTTCGACCTCACGTCCGACCCGCGGGAATTGCGCGAAATGCTCGATGTATCGGCGCAATCGATCAACGAGTATTTGGCAGCCACCCTTGAGGGCATCACCGCGCACATGCAGTTGGAGCACGACGAACTGACGCGCGGCACACACGCCCAGCGCCTCGAAGCCGTCGACCTCATTCTCGATGGAGCTCCCATCAGCCGCGAGCGCGCCGAAGCGCGGTTGGGCTATCGCCTCGACCAAAACCACACGGCCGCCGTGATCTGGAGCGACGACCTCGACGGTGACCACAGCTACCTCGACCGAGCGGCAGACGCCTTCAGCCACGCCGTCGGATCGGCACAACAGCTGATCGTGGTCGCCGGTGCCGCCACCCGCTGGGTCTGGCTGGCCGACGCCGCCGCCCTGGGCGTCGACGAGGTGCAGCGGGCGATCAGCACGCCCCACGCGCGTATCGCCATCGGGACCACCGCCCCCGGAGTCGAGGGCTTCCGGCGCAGCCATCTGGACGCTCTCACCACGCAGCGCACGTTGGCCCGGCTGGAGTCACACCAGCAGGTCGCGTTCTTCGCCGACGTGCAGTTAGTCTCGTTAATCACCCAGAATCCGCAAGCCGCAAGCGAATTCATCACGAGCACCCTCGGAGACCTCGAGTCGGCCAGTCCGGCGCTGCAGCAAGCCCTGCTGACGTTCATCAACGAACAATGCAACGCCTCCCGCGCCGCGAAGCGGCTTTACACCCACCGCAATACTTTGTTGCGCAGGGTAGAGTCCGCTCAACGGCTGCTTCCGCGGCCCCTGGACCACACCACCGTCCACATTG
This sequence comes from Mycobacterium lacus, assembly GCF_010731535.1. Classification (NCBI taxonomy): domain Bacteria; kingdom Bacillati; phylum Actinomycetota; class Actinomycetes; order Mycobacteriales; family Mycobacteriaceae; genus Mycobacterium; species Mycobacterium lacus. Next base: position 859,114 of record NZ_AP022581.1, on the reverse strand, counting down.
CCGTCGCCCTCGAAGCGCTGCAGTGGCGCGGCAAACACGCCACCACATCGGGTTCGGCCACCGGCCGTCGTGACGGCGTTCCGGCATAAATTTTTCAGCCTTCGTCCAGCAACTGCTTCTTGAGGACCTTGCCCAGCGCGTTGCGCGGCAAAGCATCCACGATCCGCACCTCGCGCGGACGCTTGTGCACCGAAAGCTGTTGGGCGACATAGTCGATCAGTCCGTCCGCCGCGACATCGGCGGAGCCTACGACGTACGCGACGATCCGCTGGCCCAAGTCCTCGTCGGGCAGCCCGACGACCGCCGCCTCCTGCACATCTGGATGGCCGAGCAGCGCGGTCTCGATTTCGCCTGCGCCGATGCGGTATCCGCCCGACTTGATCAAGTCGACCGACTCGCGTCCCACGATGCGGTGCATCCCACCACCGTCCACGACCGCGACATCACCGGTGCGGTACCAGCCGTCGGTGTCGAACGCCTCGGCGGTGGCGTCCGGCCGATTCAGGTATCCGTCGAACAGCGTGGGACCGCGAACCTGAAGCTTTCCAACGGTTTCCCCGTCGTGTGGGACCGAGCCGCCATCGTCGTCGACCAGCCTGGTCTGCACACCGGACAGCGGAAGGCCCACCCAGCCAGCACGACGGTCACCGTCGGCCCGCGTGGACACCGTGATCAGCGATTCCGAGGTGCCGTACCGTTCGATCGGACGGTGCCCCGTGAGTTCCGCGAGCCGGTCGAACACCGGCACCGGCAATGCGGCACTGCCGGACACCAACAATCGGGCCGATCTGAGCGCCTCGGCGGCCGCCTGGTCGGCGACCACGCGCGACCACACCGTCGGCACCCCGAAATACAGCGTCCCTGCGGCGGCACCGTAGCCGGCCGGCGTCGGTTTTCCGGTGTGCACGAACCGATTTCCGACTCGCAGCGAACCGAGCAAGCCCAGCACCAGGCCGTGTACGTGATAGAGCGGCAATCCGTGCACCAGAACGTCGTCGGGCGTCCATTGCCAGGCGTCCGCCAACGCGTCGAGGTCGGCGGCGATCGCGCGACGGCTCACCTGCACGCCCTTGGGTGGGCCGGTGGTGCCCGAGGTGTAGACCACCATCGCGATGGCATCGGGTGACGGTTCGGGATAACGGTGCCAGGAGCGGGCGTGCAAGCGCACCGGGATGTGCGGCAGCCCCTCCGGCGTATCGGGTACCGGGCCCAGCCAGGCCTGCGCCCCGGAGTCGCCGAGCATGTGCCGACGTTCGGCCACCCCGACGTCGGCGGGCACCGGGACGACGGACACGCCGGCGATCAGGCAGCCGGTGATCGCCAGGACCGTCGCCGCCGTCGGCGTGGCCAGGACCGCGACCCGGTACGCGCCGGCGACCCGCTCGGCCACCGACGTCGCCGCACCCACTAGATCGCTGCGGCTCAGCACGGCGCCATCGATGGTCACCGCGTCGCCGACGTCGGAGCCGGTGACAGCCGAGGGATTCAGGGAGGCCAGCAGCACGTGAGCGAGGCTACCTCGGGCAGCCGCCACGATGCTCGATGACCTGGTTGATGCCGCACAGCGGTAGCCATACCGCTGCTCCCAGATAGGATTCGGCGAGCGTCACACCGATCTGCTGTCGAACATGCTTCGCGCACGCATTGCGACTCTGATGTCGCGCCTACGTCTGCCTCACGCACATGTTCCGGTCGTGGGCGATGCACGGCGGGTAGTCCGGTCTTGGGAACAGCGGCCGCAGCACTGCCGGCGGCCGGAACGGGGTCCAGGTGCCGAGCGGCTGCGCCAGCCGGTCCGCGATGGCCCAGACCGTGGCCGGGTGGTGGCCGTAGCCGATGTGACTGCTGAGCACCGCAATGTTCTCCGCACGCTCCGATGGCGTGTCGATGCACGTTTGCCAGGCGACCATGCCGTCGTAGCGCGAGTAGATCGAGGTCGCCGGCACCAGGAGGGGTTCGGTTTCGGACGCCAGGGGTAAGCTGTGCCGCTCAGCATGTAGGGGCGCAAAGAGGTTGAAATGGCTTCCGGCGCGGGATTGGGCGTGGTCTTGCATCCGATATGGGCTGCCAAGGGTGATGACCTGACGCACCGCCGACGGATGACGGCGAGCGAGCGCCCGCGCGAAAATGCCGCCCAGGCTCCAGCCGATCAGGCTGACCGGGGTGTTGTATCGGGCGTGCAGCTCCTCGAGGCGGGCGTCCATCCCCGCCACCGCTTTGGCGGTGGGGCCGATATTGAGGCCAAGTCGCCAACCATGCACCCGATACCCGAGGCGACGCAACAGGCGGCGCAGGGTCCAGGTAGAGCCGTCGCCGGCCAGCAGGCCGGGCAGCACCAGCACCGGATGCCCGTCGCCGACCGGTAGCGCCCGCCGCAGCGGCAGCACGGAGACCAACTGGCCGTACTCGGCCACCGCACGCGGGATGTCGGTGAGATAGAGAGCCATTCTGGGCGCGATTGCGGACGCGACCGCAGGGGCGACCCCCGGGCGGTCCACGCGGTCCACAACTGCGGCTACAGACATGAGTCAGTCCTCCTCGTCCCAGATCTTCATAAGGGTAGCGAGAATCTCCTCGCCGCGGCCCAATCCGGCGAGATGACTTTCACCAGGCAAGTGAAACAGCTCGGCGTCGGGCAACCGGGAAACGACATGCTCACCGTGGGAGAACGGGATGATGTGGTCGTGGTCTCCGTGCCACCAGCGAACTGGGACTTTCACCTCTTCGAGGCGGAATCCCCAATCGCGAGCAAACAAGGTCACATCGTTGAACGGCGCGGCCAGCTGCTTGCGGCTGCCATTGAGCAAATCATCGAGAAACATCGCCTTGAGCTCGGGCCGGGCCAGCAGGTGCCGGTCAGCCTCGGGTGAGAGCAGGCCGTACACGTCGAGCGCCGGCGAGGCGATCGGGCGGGCCGCCCGAATCAGCAGGCTGGCGGCGAGCCGCAGCGGGCTGCCGCCCACTCGCAGCAGCGGCGCGACCCACACTCCGAGGCTCATCAAACCGCCGCTGATCGCATCGACGCCACGCGTGGGGGCCACGCCACCCAGGACACCGGCCGCCACCACCCGGTCGGGAAGCCCGGCCGCGCACGCGAGGGTGTACGGACCGCCGCCGGACAGCCCCACGACGGCCATCTTGCCTATTCCGAGTGTGTCCGCGATGGTCCGCAGGTCGTCAGCGAAGGCGGAGATGGTCTCGTACTGATGTGGTGTCGACGAGCCGATTCCGGGCCGGTCGACGCCGATCAGACGGATGTTGTGGTGTTCGGCGTAGACGCGGGCTTCGGTCGGGATCTGACGGCGGGCACCCGGGGTGCCATGCAGCCAGAAGACCGCGCGCCCCTGGGGGGCGCCGAACTCGGCGAAGCCGATCTGTCGGTCCTCGCCGACGGCGATGTTTCCCTCGAGTTTCGGACGGGCAATAGCGACGACCATGCCGGAGAGCTTCGCATGCGGAGACGCCATGATGCACCTTTTGGCACCGCGCGGGACCGTGTCGTGCGGGTCTTATGGTGCTGACGTGAAGGGGCAGCGGCCGCGACCGTAACGCCACGGCGAAAATCGGCGCGGAATTTCGCAGTGGCGTTACGCTCGCGCTGGACCGGAAGGGTAACCCGACGTGGAGCCCGGCGACGGGTCCCGTCATGCGGGCATCCCGATGGCCTTCGGCTCCATGTACTGGTGCAGGCCGGCGATCCCACCGCCCTCCCGACCGAACCCGCTCAGCTTGAAGCCGCCGAACGGCGCGTCACCGGGACCGCAGCCGTTGACCGCGATCTGGCCGGTACGGATGCGCCGGGCGACGCCGACGGCGCGGTCCACGTCGGCGCCCCACACGGCGCCGGAGAGTCCGTACCGGGAGTTGTTCGCGATGGCTATCGCGTCGTCGTCGTCACGGTAGCGCAACACCGTCAACACCGGCCCGAACACCTCCTCCTGGGCGATCGTCGAATCCGGGTCGACGCCGGTGAGAATCGTCGGTTCGAAGTAGAAGCCGACATCCAAGCCGGCCGGGCGACCACCACCGGTCACCAGCTTCGCTCCATCATTGAGCGCGCCCGCGACGTGCGCCGCAACACGCGCTAGCTGCGCCGCGCTGATCAGCGGCCCCATTTGCGCGTCCGGATCGGCGGGGTCGCCGACCTTCACGGCACGGGCCAGCGCGCCGAGCCGGTCGACGACCTCGTCGTGCTTGGAATCGGGCAGCAGCAGCCGGCTGTGCAGGATGCAGGCCTGCCCGGCGTGCAGTGAGCAGCAATCGAACAGCACCTGCCGCAGCATGTCGTCGGTCACTTGCGCGTCGTCGAGGACGATGCTTGCCGACTTCCCGCCGCATTCCAGCAGGATCCGCTTCATGGTGTGGCCGGCGGCGGACATGACCTCGCAGCCGACGGCCGAGCTGCCGGTGAAGCTGACCATGTCGATGCGCGGATCGGTGGTGAGCAGCTTGGCGGCCTCGACGGTCGACGGCGTGACGACGTTGACCACGCCGGGCGGGATGTCGGTGTGCGCGTCAATGATCCGGGCGAGCGCAAGCCCGGCGAGCGGCGTCAGCGGCGAGGGCTTGAGCACAACGGTGTTGCCCGCGGCCAGCGCGTTGGTCACCTTCATGACGTTCAGACAGTGCGGGAAGTTCCACGGCGTCAGGATCGACACGACGCCGAGCGGTTCGTGGCGCAGCACCGTCGTGCCGGCACCCATCCCGGCGAACGGCTCGTCGGTCAACGTCGCGGCGAGCTGGGCCGCGCGCGCGGACATGTATGCGGAGCTGTCGATTTGCATCACCCGCTCGTTCGCAACGCAGCCCCACTCCACCTGCGACAGTGCGAAGAACTCGTCCGCGCGCTCGCGCAACGCCTCGCCGAGCTGACTCAGGCAGCCGGCTCGCTCTTGCGGAGACATGGTGCCCCATGGCCCGTCATCAAAGGCCCGCCGCGCGGCCGCGATCGCCTCGCCGACCTGGCCGACGCTCGCGTCGGGCGCGGTGGCGATGGTCTCCTCGGTGGCCGGTGAGATGTCGTCGTAGCGGCCGTCCCTCGGCTCGACCCACCGCCCGTCGATGTAGAGCTGGTAATCGCCGACAAGCCCAACAAACCCCGCCATTTTCTTCCCGCCGCTTCGTCGGTCATCTAAACATCTGGTGTACACCCGTTGTATCCGCACGTCAATGACCAGCAGGGTGAATTCCAGGCTATTTCAATAGCTTTGTGGCCGTATTGACAGCGGTAACCGATTCGGAGTAGACACGATTCACAAGACAGATTGCGCTTATCTGTCGGATCGATCCCAGGTTCGGGGAGGCTCGCCCTGCACACCACCGCCTTCCCCCTGCATTCCCCCGATTTCTATACCGGTAACCCTTACCCGGTGTACCGGGAGCTGCGCGCGACGGCGCCGGTGTGCCGCAACGACGTCACCAACTTCTGGGCGCTGCTGAAGTACGAAGACATTCGCTTCGTGTCCAGCAACCCGGCCATGTTCTCCTCGGCCAAGGGCATCACCATTCCCGACCCGGCGCTGGCCAACCCGGTGCAACACGGCAGCCTCATCTTCACCGACCCACCGCGGCACCGGCAGCTGCGCAAGCTCATCAACTCGGGATTCACCCGCCGACGGGTGGCCATCCTGGAGCCGAAAATCCGCGAGATCGTGTGCGGGATCCTCGACGGCATCGACCCCGATTCCACGCACGAATTCGCCGAAGAGATCGCCGCTCCCCTGCCCACCCGCATCATCGCCGAGCTGCTCGGCGCCCCGCCCGACGACTGGGAGCAATTCCGGGCCTGGTCGGACGCGACCACCGGAACCGCCGACCCCGAAATCGAACTCGATACCTTCGCGGCGATCGGCCAGCTGCACAAGTACTTCCGAGGGCTGATCGCCGATCGGCGGGCGCAAGCGCGTGACGACATGCTGTCGATCCTGGTCAGCGCCGAGATCGACGGTCACCGGCTCACCGACGAGGAATTGGTCAACTTCGCCTTGCTGCTGCTGGTGGCGGGCAATGAGACCACCCGCAATCTGATCGCCCTGGGCACCCAGGCGCTGATCGAACACCCCGACCAGCTCCGCCTGCTGGTCGACGATCATGCCCTGATCCCCGGCGCCGTCGAGGAGATGTTGCGGTGGAACAGCCCGGTGGTCCACATGGCCCGCACCGCGACGACCGACGTCGACATTCGCGGTCAGCTGATCCGCGACGGTGACGTGGTGGTGATGCTCTACGGGTCGGCCAACCGAGACGAGGACATATTCGGTGGCGACTCTGAGGAATTCAAGGTCACCCGGCATCCCAACCCGCACATCGCATTCGGCTGCGGCGAGCATTCGTGCCTGGGCGCACAATTGGCGCGTCTGGAGGCATGCCTGCTGTTCGATGAGTTGTTACGTCGATTTCCGCGACTCGAGCTGGTCGGCGCGGTGGACCGAATGCGGGCCACCATGGTGCCCGGGGTCAAGCGGATGCCGGTGCGGCTAAGGTCCTGAGGGCCGAATGGGATGCGACCCGAGCACACGCGCGAGCAGAAGGAGCCTCCCGGTGACGGACCCACAGCCTCAGACCAAACTCCGGGCACTCGGCGGCCGGCCCAGTGGTGTAACGGTGTGCCCGCCAGCGGGCTGATCCTGGCGCCCGCCGACTGAGAGGAGCGTCATGCCCAAGCTCGCACCGCCGGCCTGCGCGATGACCCAGGCGGCTGCATCAACCCAGGGGACGGACACCCGCGACCTCATCGTCGAGTCCGCGTATGCGTGTTTCCGCAAACACGGACTGCAGAAGACGACGATCGTCGACATCGCCCGGGCGGCCAACGTGTCCCGGAGCACGATCTATGAGTACTTCCGGGACAAGGGCGCCATTCTCGAAGCCTGCGCCGAGCACGCTTCCGAGCGGTTCTACCGCGAGCTGTCCAAGGCCATGGACCGGGGCAGCTCACTGGAGGAAAAGCTAAGCAGGGCAGCGGTATTCGTGACCCAGGCACGACGGGCGATCGCCTCCGAAAAGTTCTTCGACGAAGAGGCGATCAGTCTGCTGCTCACCAAAGACGCCGGCGTGCTGTTGCGCGAATGCGTTGTCTTCTTCGCGCCCTATCTTTCCGCGGCCCGGCTCACCGGCGAGGTGCGCAATGATCTTGATGTCGAGGCCGCCGGCGAGTGGTTCGCGCGGATCTTGTTCTCGCTGTTCAGCACTCCGTCGTCGACCCTGAATATGGACGATCCCGTTGTCGTCGCCGAATTCGTGCGCGCGCACGTGGTGCGCGGGTTCGCCGGCGAGCGCCCGCGGCCGAGGCGGGGGGGCCAGGGTTGACGCCGGGCCGTTTCGCGGGCCAGACCGGCCTAGACACGGTCCTGCCCATTGCTGCCGAAGAACCTTCCACCGGACCCGCCGCGGCCCCCAGGCAGACTGGCACTGCCGAACCCGCCGTCGCCGCCGTTGCCAATGAATTGAGCGTTGCCGCCGTTGCCGCCGACGTTGCCGTTTGCGCCGGCACTGGTGCCGGAGTTGCCACCGTTGCCGCCGTTGCCGTACAGCAACCCGCCGTTGCCGCCGGGTCCGCCCGGGCCGGCGACGCTGTCGAGATCCGTGCCGGCCCCGCCGGGCCCGCCGTAACCGCCGTGACCGATCAGCCCCGAAGCGCCCCCGCTACCGCCGGCCCCGCCCGCGAGGGTAACGCCGTTGCCGCCCGGGCCGCCCGGGCCGCCGTTGCCGTAGAGCAGCCCGCCAAGCCCGCCCGGGCCACCGGGCGAGCCGGTCAGGCCCGCACCGCCGCGTCCGCCACCACCGCCGTGGCCGATCAGCCCGGCATCCCCGCCGATACCGGCGCTCCCGCCGGTGCCGGTCGGGAGATCGCCGCCGTTGCCGCCGGCCCCGCCATTGCCGTACAACAGCCCGCCGAATCCGCCGTTACCTGCGATGGCACCCGGGCCGCCGTTGCCGCCTTTACCGCCGTTTCCGATCAGCCCGGCGTTGCCGCCGTTGGTTCCGGACACCCCCGCGGTCGTGCTGGTATAGCCGGCCCCGCCGTTGCCATACAAATACCCGCCGTCGCCACCGGGCTGGCCCGGCATCGTCGCATCGGCGCCGTTGCCGATCAATGGTCGCCCGAAGAGCGTTTGCGTGGGCGCATTGATCACGTTGAGCGCACCTTGCTGCACCGCCTCGAGGGCAGAAGCGTTGGCAGCCTCAGCGCCGGCATACAACCCCGCACCGGCGGCCAGCGCCTGCACGAACTGGTGATGAAACGCTGCCGCCTGCGCGCCGAGCGCCTGGTAGGTCCGGGCGTGCGAGCCAAACAGCGCCGCGATCGCGATCGACACCTCGTCCTGGGCCGCCGCCAGCACCCCCGTAGTCGGTGCCATCGCGGCGGCGTTGGCCGCACCTATCGACGACCCGATACCCGCCAGATGCGAGGCCGCCGCCATCACCAGCTCCGGAAGAACGATCACAGATGACATCCGGCACCTCCCACAAGACCGCATCGTATCGCCGTCGGGGTAGGCGAATGAGCCTTTCCGTCGAAAGCCGTCCTATTCGGGATGCTCAGTGCCCTCGGTGGGCCAGCGCCCGCACAAAGAACGTCAGGTTGGCCGGGCGTTCGGCCAGCCGCCGCATGAAGTAGCCGTACCACTGGGTGCCGAACGGCACGTATACCCGCACGTGGTCGCCCGCGCCGGCCAGCCGCCGCTGCTCGTCGTCGCGGATGCCGTAGAGCATCTGGTATTCGAAATCGCCGTCGCCACGGCCTGATTCGCTGGCGATGAACGGAACCGCCGCGATCACCACCGGGTCGTGCGAGGCCACCATCGGATAGCCACGGCCCGCCATCAGCACGGCGAGGCACCGCAGGTACGCGTCGGTGACCTCGCCGCGGCGTCGGTAGGCCACCGACTTAGGTTCCTCGTAGGCGCCCTTGCACAAGCGAACCCGCGCGCCCACGGCGGCCAGCTCTTCGCAATCGCTTCGCGTGCGCCTCAAGTGGGCCTGCAAAACCGTGCCTAGCCAGGGGAAGTCGACGCGAAGGTCACCGGAGATCGACAAGGTCGAATCGGTGGTGGTGTGGTCTTCGGCGTCCACCGTGACCCAGGCGCCCACCTGCTCGGCCCGCGCGCAGATGCTGCGGGCGTTGTCCAGTGCGATCTTTTGCCCGTCCCGCTCGAGCGCCTGTCCGAGCGCCGAAAGCTTGAGGGACACCTCAAGCGGCCGTACGCCCTCGCGAGCCGTCTCGGCACGCCGGCCCAGCGCGTCGAGCAGCTGCAGGTACGTCCGCACAGTGGCGTCGGCGTCGTTTGCGTCGGTAACATTTTCCCCCAGGTAGTCGATGCTGACGAAGCGACCGGAATCCCGAAGCGCGGCAACGATGTCCAGCGCGCTCTCGATCGTCTCCCCCGGCACGAATCGGCGCACCACGCGGCGGGTGAGCGATGAGCGTTCGACGGTGCGGCGCAGCTGGTCGGCCCGGCCGGCCGCCAGCAACACCGGGCGCACGGTATGGGCGAACATTCCGGACATCAGTCGGCCGCCATGTGCGGGTAGGTGTGGTCGGTGGCCGCGACGAACGTCTCCTTGATGGTGCGCGCCGACGTCCAGCGCAGCAGGTTCAGCGGCGACCCGGCCTTGTCGTTGGTGCCCGACCTGCGCGAGCCCCCGAACGGTTGGCGCCCGACCACCGCCCCGGTCGGCTTGTCGTTGACGTAGAAGTTTCCCGCCGCGAACCGCAGCCGATCCTGCGCGGTCAGCACGGCCTCGCGGTCGTCGGCGATGACCGCGCCCGTCAGCGCGTAGCGGGATCCGGTGTCGACGACGTCGAGGATCCGCTCGTACTGCCCGTCGGGGTAGACATGCACCGACAGCAGCGGCCCGAAGTACTCGGTCGCGAAGGATTCGTCGGTCGGGTCGTCCGACAGCAACACGGTGGGGCGCACGAAATAGCCTTCGCTGTCGTCGTATTCGCCACCGACCGCGATGGTGACTCCCGCCGCGCCTTTCGCCCGTTCGATGGCATCGACGTTCTTGACGAAGGCCCGCTGGTCGATCAGCGCTCCGCCATAGTTGGACAGGTCGGTGATGTCGCCGTAGCGCAGCCCGGCGACCGTGCCCAGGAAGTCGTCTCCCATCTTCTGCCACACGGAGTGCGCGATGAAAGCCCGTGACGCCGCCGAGCACTTCTGGCCCTGGTAGTCGAAGGCCCCGCGAATCAGGGCCGTGCACAGCACATCCGGGCGCGCCGAGGCGTGCGCCACGACGAAGTCCTTGCCGCCGGTCTCGCCGACCAGACGCGGGTAGCTAAGGTAGCGACCGATGTTGGCGCCTACCTGTTGCCACAGGTGCTGAAATGTGGCCGTCGACCCGGTGAAGTGGATGCCAGCCAGCCGCGGATCGGTCAGTGCCACATCGGAAACCGCGAAGCCGTCGCCGGTGACCATGTTGATCACCCCAGGTGGCAGCCCTGCGGCCTCGAGCAGTTGCATGAGCAGATACGCCGACAGGGTCTGGGTGATCGACGGCTTCCACACCACCGTGTTGCCCATCAATGCCGGGGCCGTCGGAAGGTTGCCGGCGATCGAGGTGAAGTTGAACGGCGTGATCGCATAGACGAAACCGTCCAGCGGGCGGTAGTCGGTCCGGTTCCATTCCCCGCGAGCGCTGATCGGTTGCTGCGCCATGATTTGACGGGCAAATGCGACGTTGAAACGCCAGAAGTCGATCAGCTCGCAGGGTGCGTCGATCTCGGCCTGGTATGCGGACTTCGACTGGCCGAGCATCGTTGCGGCGGCGATTTTTTCCCGCCAGGGTCCGGCCAGCAGATCGGCCGCGCGCAGCAACACCGCGGCCCGCTCGTCGAAAGGCATTGCCGCCCAGTCATTTTTCGCGGCCATGGCCGCCGCGATGGCCGCCGCGGCGTCCGCGTGGTTGGCGTTGGTCAGGGTGCCCAGCTTGTTGGCGTGCCGGTGCGGCTGCACGACGTCGATCGGCTGGCCGTCGCCCATCCGGTGTCTGCCGCCGATGACGTGCGGGAGGTCGATCGGGTGGTCGGCCAGCGTATTCAGTTCGGCACGTAACCGGGTCCGTTCGGGGGATTGTGGCGCATAGTCGTGGACCGGCTCGTTGGCCGGCACCGGCACTTGGGTGATCGCGTCCATGCCTGTCAGGATCCCCGCCGCGAGGGCTCAACTGGTTGTCTGATCAGACAGCATTATGAGTATGTGCTAGTAGAATCGGACAATATGCGAGTAGCTGGCGTCGGGCTGGGCCAGCTGCTGCTCGCCCTGGACGCGACGATGGTCAGCCTGGTCGATGCCCCCCGGGGCCTGGACCTTCCGGTGGCATCGGCAGCGCTGATCGATTCCGACGACGTGCGGCTGGGACTGGCAACCGCGGCCGGCTCGGCGGATGTCTTCTTCCTGCTGGGCCTCACCGACGACGAGGCGCTGCGCTGGCTGGACGGGCGGGCGCCGGTGGCGATCTTCGTCAAGGAGCCATCGGACGCGCTGGTGGCCAAGGCGGTCGCGGCCGGATCGGCGGTCGTGGCCGTGGAGCCGCGGGCCCGCTGGGAGCGGCTCTATCGGTTGGTCAACCACGTCTTCGAGCATCACGGGGACCGCGCCGACCCGACAGATGACTCGGGCACCGATCTGTTCGGGCTGGCGCAATCCCTGGCCGACCGCATTCACGGCATGGTCAGCATCGAAGACGCCCAGTCGCATGTGCTCGCCTATTCGGCGTCCAACGACGAGGCCGACGAACTGCGGCGGTTGTCCATCCTGGGCCGCGCCGGTCCGCCCGAGCATCTGGAGTGGATCAGCCAGTGGGGCATCTTCGATGCGCTGCGGGCCAGCGACGAGGTGGTGCGCGTCGCCGAGCGCCCAGAGCTGGGTCTGCGTCCGCGGCTGGCGATCGGGATTCATCAGCCGCCGGTGGGGGCGCGGCGGCCGCCGGTGTTTTCCGGCGCCATCTGGGTGCAGCAAGGCTCCCAGCCGCTGGCCGACGACGCCGAGAAGATGTTGCGCGGCGCCGCGGTGCTGGCCGCCCGGATCATGTCGCGGCTGGCCGCCCGGCCGTCCACCCATACACGCCACGTGCAGCAGCTGCTGGGCCTGGCCGACGGCGACCCCGTGGACTTGGCGGTCATCGCACGGGATCTCGGCCTGGTCGCCGACGGGAACGCCGCGCTGATCGGGTTTGACGGTGCCGACCGTCAGGCACGGCTGGCGGATGTTTTGGCGTTGAGCGCCAGCTCTTTTCGCCGGGATGCTCAGGTTGCGTCGAACGGCTCGCGGACTTATGTGCTGCTGCCGCAGACCACTGCCAGCCGGCCGGTCACCTCGTGGGCCCGCGGCACGATCGGCGCGCTGCGCACCGAGCTGGGCCTGCAGCTGCGGGCCGTCATCGCCGCGCCCGTCGCGGGGCTGGCGGAGGTCGCCGCGGCACGCACCGAGGTCGACCGCGTGCTCGATAGCGCTGAGCGCCATCCGGTTTCGATCGGAGAGGTGACGTCGCTGGCCGAGGCGCGTACCACCGTCCTGCTCGACGAGATCGTCACGCTCGTCGGCGCCGATGCCCGGCTCGTCGACCCGCGGATACGTGACCTGCGCGCGCAGGATCCGGTGCTGGCCGAGACGCTGCGGGTGTACCTGGACAGCTTCGGCGACATCGGCGCCGCGGCCCGGCGGCTGCACGTGCACCCCAACACCGTGCGCTACCGGGTGCGGCGGATCGAGAAACTGCTGTCGGCGTCATTGGCCGATCCCGATGTGCGGCTGCTGTTTTCGTTGGGGCTGCGGGTGACCGAGGGTTCCGCGTAGGGCGTGGGGCGTGATTTCACATGGGTCACATGAGTACCGTCCGCCGACCATAAGGCGATCCACGAACCCGCTATCACCGGCGCTATCACAGGCAAGAATCGCCCAATAGTTGGTCAGGCGCGGCGCCTGCGCCACCCAGGGCCAAGCCGTGCGGCGCCGCGGCCCTGGGTTTCGTCAGCGTGGTGTCATACCAAACTGTCCAGCCCGCCGACCGAACCAAATGATGACTAGGCCCTCCAGCCGGGCGGCCCGATGAGCGATGAAGCTACGATGCGCCTCCGCCGCTTGTTGGCGAGCAACGCGCTCAGCGGGCAAGTGGTGCGAGGAGTTGTTTCACCTCCCGAGGTTTCGATACAGCTGTCAGACATATTCATCAACAGATATGAGCAGCGTGGACGCAGGAGTATTTAGGTCATCAATATATTGATGCCCTGGTCCTTTAATATCAATCAATGGTTCTATCATGTCGAGGATCTCTGCCAGTTTCACATCGTCGAATCGCCACACAACGGTTTGCGATCCTAATTCGATGTCAGCCGCGCCGCTTTGCCGCACTATTTGATGCTGAATTCCGTCAACTTCGAAAGTCGCTTGACCGTCTTCCCGTGCCGACCGCACTGCGGACTGAAAAATGCGAAGCCCATCCCGATCCGCAGCTGCCAGAACTGCATCGCTCCACTTGAAATCGGGAAAAAGATTGACACGAAAAACACTCATGGCCCCTCCTTCAAGTATGGGAGATCGCCTATGGGAACGTTACCCCATCTAGAATTTGGCGTATTGTGGGGATTGTAATCCCAATGCGGATAGTGCCACTTATCGCCGGGATAGTATCGCCATTCGCCACCGTTTTGGTCCCAGAGACTCTGGCCGCCGCGAGCCTGTTCGCTAGGGCGGCTGGCTCGCCCTACCCTCAGGGGCCCTTCGACAGGAGGGGTAATGCCGTCGGGAGGTAAACCTCGGCCCGGAGGTTCGCCGGCGGGATCGGGAGCGGGCGGCTCTTCTCCCTCTATCGGTATGCCCAAGTCCCTTAACCGGGCCCTAATCGCGGCCTGCCTCTCAAGGAGCGGGCCCCTATCGGCAATGCAGGCGTCGTATGCCGCCTGTTCGTTCGGCAAAACGAAGGTGCGCCCGCATCTCGCGCTGTAGCGAGCGATGTCGGCGTTGACGGCGTCCCATGCCGCGCGTGCCTGCGCTGCCGTCATGTCTTTGGGATCGACCGGCACGGGCGGGTCTTGTTTCCAGGTGTGGTTGTCGACCGCGTGGATGGCGCCCTTGCGGTTGTCCGTGGTGGTGGGCGCGGGTGTGGTGGCGCTGGTGTTGCCAAGCACGGGCCTCGCGAACTCGGTGACGGGCTGGCGCCATCGCGCGGGGGCCATGCCCGCCAACTGCGCGGCCCCGGCGTGCAGCTTGGTGGCGATGCTCGCATTGGCGCCCTGCAGCCGGGCGGCCCGATGAGCGATGAAGCTACGATGCGCCTCCGCCACTTGTAGGCGGGCAACCCGCTCAGCGGGCGAATGCCTCAAGCGAGTGTCGGTGACCGACAAATCCTCACCCACACCAAAACCGTCGATCTCGGCCTCAGCAATCGCCTCCAACGCCTCCCCGCGCGCCCCGCGCAGGGCCTCACCGCCCCGCTCGGCGACATCAGCCATCTGGTGCGCGTGGTCGACAGCGGAGATCACCGCCATCTTGTCGGCGTGAGCCATTCGGAAGGCCGATTCGGCGGCCTGCCCCTCCCATTCGGTCCCATTGGGGCTGCCCATTTGGTCGACGTAGGCGCTTGCGGCGCGCTCCAGCAGCGCCGCCCGTGCCCGCCGCAGCGCTCAACATGTCGGCGGTCTGATCAAAGCCTCGATACGCGACCGGGTCAGCGGCCCCTCGGCGGCCATCACGGCTAAAGAATCTGAACGGGGGCGACCAAGGCCAGCGCCGCGCTGTTGGCGTCATCCATCGCAACGAACGCCCCGGACGCCACCGTCAACGCCGCCGATGCCGATGAAAGTCGCTGGCTGAATGCGCCGCAATACTCACCCAAGGCGGCATGCATAGCCGCCGCGGCCACACCGGACAACTCCGCCGACCCGCTCAAACCGCCCGCCGACGACGCCACCTGCGCCGCATGCCCAGCGATGACGACGCGGCCCGCAGCGCTCCGCCAACAACATCCAACGTCTCGGTACCACTCGCCACGCGCCCCCTCCACAGCCAACCGTGATGGTCCGGAACTCTAGGCACCGCCACGTGAGGTTGTCACACCGAAGCCCAAGTCATCTAACCGAGAGCCCGTGATCGCCTACCGGCGAATTACCCACCACCGCAACAGCACAACAACCGCTTTCCCGCCGGCGCGGCGGCATGATGCCCACCAGCCGCCGCCCTCATGGGCCAGCTCGGACTCCGCTCAAGAATCATCTTTGGGCTGAAGGTAACTGAATGTCTTGCAGCGCATTTCCGCCCAGTTAGGCTTTCTGGGTGGCAGATACCCCGTCGTCATACCTGGTGCTGGCCTCCCAGCGCAGCGGCAGCACGCTGCTGGTCGAATCGCTGCGCGCCACCGGCGTGGCCGGCGAGCCTCAGGAGTTCTTCCAGTACCTGCCAACCACGAGCCAGGCCCCGCAGCCGCGGGAGTGGTTCGCCGGTGTGAAGGACGAATCGATCCTGCGCCTGCTTGATCCGTTGGACGAGGGCAAGCCGGACCTCGCGCCGGCCGAGATCTGGCGCGACTACATCCGCACGGTCGGCAGGACACCCAACGGCGTGTGGGGCGGCAAGCTGATGTGGAATCAGACGCCGCTGCTCATGAACCGCGCGAAAGACCTGTCGAACCGATCCGGCGACGGCCTGCGCGCAGCGATCCGCGACGTGGTCGGCGAGGATCCGGTGCTCATTTACGTCTACCGGCCCGACGTCGTGTCGCAGGCGGTGTCGTTTTGGCGCGCGGTGCAGACGCGGGTCTGGCGGGGCAGGCCCGATCCGGTCCGCGATGCGCGCGCCGTGTATCACACCGGGGCGATCGCTCATATCGTCACCATGCTGCGTGCCCAGGAGGAGGGCTGGCGAACGTGGTTTGCCAAGGAAGACGTGAAACCGATGGAGATTGCGTATCCGGTGTTGTGGCGCAATCTGACTCAGCTGGTGGCCGCCATCCTTGAAGCACTCGGACTCGACCCGCGGCTGGCGCCCGCGCCGGTGCTCGAGCGGCAGGCCGATCAGCGATCCGACGAGTGGGTGGACCGCTACCGCGCCGACGCCGAAAGAGAGGGACTGCCAACATGACACGCGTCGGCGACGATGCAGTGGGGGCACCGCCCGCGTGCGGGGGAGAGCGGCGCACATGACAACGACGCTGACCGACGCGCGGCACGTCGACGAACTGCGACTGCTGGAAGCCGAGGCCGTACACATCATCCGCGAGGTCGTCGCCGAGTTGGAGCGGCCGGTGCTGTTGTTTTCGGCCGGCAAGGATTCGATCGTGCTACTGCGCTTGGCGGAGAAGGCCTTCCGACCGGCGCCCCTGCCGTTTCCAGTGATGCACGTCGACACTGGCCACAACTTCGGTGAGGTCATCGAGTTCCGCGACCGCAGGGTCACCGGCCACGGCCACAGGCTGATCGTTGCGTCGGTGCAGGAATCGATCGACAACGGCCGCGTGCCGGACCCTGGTCCGGGCGCGTCGCGCAACCGGGCGCAGACCCGCACCCTGCTCGACGCGCTGGAGGCCGGGGGCTTCGATGCGGCGTTCGGGGGTGCCCGCCGCGATGAGGAGCGCGCCCGCGCCAAGGAACGGATCTTGAGCTTCCGCGACGAGTTCGGCCAGTGGGATCCGCGTGCGCAGCGTCCCGAGCCGTGGTCGCTCTACAACGGCCGGATCAAGAAGGGCGAGCAGGTGCGAGTGTTTCCGCTGAGCAACTGGACCGAACTCGACGTGTGGCGCTATATCGAGTTGGAAAGCCTTGAGCTGCCGTCGATTTACTATGCACACGAACGCGAGGTGTTCGAGCGCGACGGCATCCTGCTGGCGGTGTCGGAATACGCCGGGCCGCGGGACGGCGAAACCGCCGCCGTGGAGTGGGTGCGGTACCGAACCGTCGGCGACCTGACCATCACGGGGGCGGTGCGCTCCACGGCCACCGACATCACCCGGGTCATCGCCGAGATCTCGGCGGCGACGGTTTCCGAGCGCGGCGAGACCCGAGCCGACGATCGCACGTCGGCCGCCGCTATGGAAGACCGCAAGCGCGAGGGCTACTTCTGATGCCCACGGGCGTGACGCGCCAGCTGCTACGCATTGCCACCGCGGGTTCGGTGGACGACGGCAAGAGCACCCTGATCGGCCGGCTGCTGCACGACACCGACAGCCTGCCGCTGGATCACCTGGAAGCCGTCACCGACTCCGACGGCGTCGCCGATCTGGCGGCGCTGTCGGATGGTCTGCGCGCCGAACGCGAACAGGGCATCACGATCGACGTCGCGTACCGATTCTTTTCCACCGACACTCGCAGCTACATCCTGGCCGACACGCCCGGTCACGAGCGCTACACCCGCAACATGTTCACCGGCGCATCCAACGCACATGTGGCGATCCTGCTGGTCGACGCGCGCGCCGGGGTGCTGCGTCAAACCCGCAGGCATGCCCGAATCGCAAAGCTGTTGGGCATCAAGCACTTTGTCGCCACGGTGAACAAGATCGACCTCATCGGCTTCGACCAGGCCGGGTTCACCGAGGTGGCAGACCAGCTGCGCCAGATGGCGGCGCGCCTCGGCGACGTGGACATCACGGTGATTCCGATCGCGGCCAAACACGGCGACAACGTCGTGCGACGCTCCGGCCGCACCCCGTGGTACGGCGGCCCCACGCTGCTGGAATACCTGGAATCCGTCGAGTTGGCCGCGCCGCAGGCCGAGGCGTCGCGGCTGCGGCTGCCCGTGCAATGGGTGTCCCGCCCGACCGCCGACGTGCGCCGCCGCTACACCGGTCGACTCGCCGCTGGAACGCTCAGTGTCGGTGATCCCGTGGTGTCGCTGCCCGCCGGTACGCGTTCGATCGTGACCGCGTTGGATACCCTTGACGACGACCGCACGACAGCCGTTGCGCCGCTGTCTGTTTCGATCGAACTGGCCGACGATATCGACGTCGGCCGCGGCGACGTGTTGGTCAGCGGAGACAGCGATGCGGCGCCGCCGGTGCTCGCCCGAGAGCTCGACGCGACCGTGTGCTGGTTCGCCGACACTCGGCTGCGGGCCGGCGACCGGCTGGCACTCAAACAGACCACCAAGACCGTGCGGGCAACCGTGCAGGCGCTGCACACCCGGCTGGACCCGGAGACGCTCGACGAGCTCGACGGACCGGTTGAATTGGCGCTCAACGACATCGGCACCGTAACTCTGCGAACCAGCTCGATCATCCTCGCCGACAGCTACGACGACAACCGTGACACCGGCGCATTCATCCTGATCGACGAGTCCACCAACGACACCGTCGGCGCCGGCACCATCCTCGAGGCCCGGGAGGTCAAACCCGGCACCCATCCGCGCACCGACATCCGCTGGCATCCGTCGTCGCTGGACCGCGGCTACCGCTGGAGGGCGACCGGGCAAGCGGGTGCGACCATCTGGTTCACCGGCCTGCCCGCGTCGGGCAAATCGACAATCGCGGTCGCCGTGGAGCGCGCACTCGTCGAATCGGGACGGGTGGCTTATTTGCTCGACGGCGACAACCTGCGCCACGGCCTGTCCGACGACCTGGGCTTCTCACCCGGAGACCGCACCGAAAACATCAGGCGGGTGGGGCATTTGACGCGCCTGCTGGCCGACGCCGGGGTGGTCGCGCTGGCGTCACTGGTCTCGCCGCTCAAGTCGGACCGCGAGATCGCCCGCGCCCTCAACGACGCCGCCAAACTGCCCTTCATCGAGGTGTACGTCGCCACATCGCTGGCCGAGTGCGAAAAGCGCGACCCCAAGGGCCTGTACGCGCGGGCGCGCAGCGGCACCCTCGCCGGACTGACCGGTGTGGACGCGCCGTACGAGCCACCCGATAATCCGGACCTCGTGCTCGACACCACCGACGCCGACATCGACGACCTCGCCGCGCGGGTCATCGCTGTACTCGACGAGCGTAGCCCGCGCCTGGCCGGTGGCTCGGCAACCTGAAGCAAAGCTGCGAGCGATCGTGGTCGTGGACTTCCCGTTGCCTGAATCGACCCACAGTCATGGCGCACATATTCTTGTTTCTTGCTGGCCATCGTTCCCAACCCGAAAGTGAGCGGCCGAGTGTCCCATGATTCATGACCTGACCTTGCGTTGGGTGGTCAGCGCACTGTTCACATTGAGCGCAGCCGAATGCGGTATAGCGATCGTCACCCAACGTCGGCCGTGGACCTTGGTCCTCGGCCACGGCCTGCATTTCGCGATGGCGGTTGCAATGGCGGTGATGGCCTGGCCCCGGGGCGCACGGATTCCGGCGACGGGACCAGCAGTGTTTTTCCTGCTGGCGGCCGTGTGGTTCGTCACGATGGCCGTCGTCGCGTCCGGACCGCCCGCCCTGCGGTCATTGCGTGGATATCACGGCCTGATGATGCTGGCGACGGCCTGGATGTATGCCATCATGAGCGATCATCTGCTCCCCGTCCGATCGAGCATCCAGCAGCCCACTCAGCCGGATATGGCGATGCCGGCACAGGACATGGCTGGGATGAACATGCCGACCAGCGGCGCCTCCTCCCTATGGTTCAGCGCGGTGAACTGGATCGGTATGGTCGGCTTCGCGGTCGCCGCGGTTTTCTGGACATACCGGTACTCGATGGAGCGCCGGCACCACGCGACCCGGAGCAGATCGCTGGGCACCCTGGGTCAGGCGATCATGGCGGCCGGTATGGCAATCATGTTCCGCGCCGCGTTATCTCAGGTCTGATCTGACTCGCGCTGGCTGCGCGCGCGTCTGCGGTCCCAGACCCGTGTCGGGTGTTGCCGTCGAAGCGGCGTAGCCGTAGTGAGTTGGTTACCACGCTGACCGAGGAGAACCCCATCGCCGCGCCCGCCACCACCGGGTTCAACATGCCGAGCGCGGCTAGCGGGATCGCGGCGGTGTTGTAGCCGAAGGCCCAGCCAAGGTTCTGGTAGATGGTGCGCAGGGTTTGCCGTGAGAGCCCGATCGCGCGCACGACGCCGTCGAGTCGGTCGGACATCAGGGTGATGTCGGAGGCCTCGATGGCCACGTCGGTACCGGTGCCGATCGCAATCCCGAGATCGGCTTGCACCAGCGCGGGGGCATCGTTGACGCCATCGCCGACCATCGCGACCACCCGGCCCTCGTCCTGCAACCGCCCCACCTCGGCTACCTTGTCCTGCGGCAACACCTCGGCCAGCACCCGGTCGATGCCGACCTGCTGGGCGATCGCGTTTGCCGTGCGGGCGTTGTCGCCGGTGATCATGGCGACCTGCAGGCCCATGGCGTGCAGCTGACGGATCACGTCGACGGCGTCGTCCTTGATGGTGTCGGCCACCGCGAGCACACCCACAACCTGGTTGTCGCGGCCGACGAATACCGCGGTGCGGCCCCGCTCTTCGAACTCGGCGGCCGCGGCGGCCAGATGGTCGGGCAGCCGCAGATCCTGCTCGTCGACGAGCTTGCGGCGCCCGACCAGTACCGGCTTGCCGTCGACCTCGGCGCGCACCCCGTGCCCGGCGACGTTGGTGAACGCGGTGGCGGCCGGGATCTGCAGCCCCCGTTCGCGTGCACCGGCGACGATCGCGGCGCCGATGGGGTGTTCGGAGCCCGATTCGACCGCGGCGGCGATGCACAGCACCTGATCGGGGTGGCGCCGCGTGCCGGCAACGACATCGGTGAGCCGCATCTGGGCGCGGGTGAGGGTGCCGGTCTTGTCGAACACCACCGTGTCGATCTTCTTCGAGGCTTCCAGCACCTCGCCGCCCTTGACCAAGATGCCCAGCTCCGCGCCTCGGCCGGTGCCAACCATGATCGCCGTCGGGGTGGCCAGGCCCAGCGCACACGGGCAGGCGATGATCAGCACCGCGACCGCCGCGGTCATGCCACCGACCGGATTGCCGATCATCGTCCACCCCGCAAACGTCGCGACCGCAACACCAACGACGGCCGGAACAAACACCGCCGAAACCCGATCGGCCAACCGCTGCACCGGGGCCTTGCCGCCCTGTGCCTGCTCGACCAATCGCACAATCTGCGCCAGCGCGGTATCGGCGCCTACGGCGGTGGCCCGCACGGTCAACACACCATCGGTGTTGACGGTCGCCCCGGCGACATGGTCACCCACCGTCTTCTCGACCGGAACGGACTCTCCGGTCAGCATCGACTCATCGACGGCGGCGCGCCCGTCGATGACCTCGCCGTCGACCGGGATCTTCTCCCCCGGCCGCACCCGCACCAGGTCTCCGACTTGCACCTGATCAACCGGGACGCGCAGCTCCTCGCCGCCCACCAGCAGCGTGGCTTCCTTGGCGCCCATCTCCAGCAGCTTGCTGATCGCCTCGCGCGCCTTGCCCTGGGCCCTGGCCTCGAAATAGCGGCCCAGCACCACGAACGCGATGATCAGCGCCGAGGTGTCGAAGAACAGCGGCCCGCCGGCGAACAACTGATAGGTGGAGTAGCCAAACGCGGTCAACGTGCCCAGGGCGATCAGCGTGTCCATATTCGAGGTCAACGCTCGCGCCTGCCGCACCGCCCCCTTGAGGAACGGCCACCCGGCGACGAATTGCACGGGCACCGTCGCGGCGAAGGCCACCCACCCCGCCCACGGGTAGGCGCCGAAAAACATCGTCGAACCCATCGCCAGCAGCCCTAGCGGGAAGGCCAACCACACCCGCCGCAACCACTTTCGCCGCTCGCGCCGACTCTGCTCGTCCGGCGATAACTCGCTGCCGGCGACCGGTTTCGACCCGCAGCCGCCGCAATTCGCGACGTCCGGCGCACGGTCTCGCTCGCCACGGCGCAGGCCAAACAGCGCCAACCCGATGCCGCTGGCAATTCGCCGCACCAGACCGGTCTTGGGGACATCAGCCGAGTGCGGGGCACGCGCGGGCACCGATTCTGCCGGGACGTGCTCGGCTTCGACGATCGCCGACAGCACGTCAGCGGTGTCGCAGTGCTCCGGCGAATACCAGATCACGACGGACGCCGTGCGCGGATAGGCTTGCACGCCTTGCACGCCGGCCACTTGGGAGACCGTCTCCTCGATGGCGACGGCCCGAACTGCGTCGACACGAAAACCGTTGACACGCACCCGCATCCGCCCCGACGCTGTGGAGACAACTTTCAGCGCGTCGTCGGCACCGGTCAAGACACCAGTGGTCATCTGGCGTCACCCGAGTCCACCGCCGTCAGCGGTGAAACTTGCTCCCCGGCAGCCTCTTTGGCCTCGGCCACCACATCGGCGACCGTCAGCCGCACCTGCTCGGCGCTCTCGGCGACCTTGCGCTCGGCCTCGCGGACAACGCGGATGCCCCACGCGGTCGCGGCGACGGCCCCCTTGCGCAGCGGAGCCTTCGCGACCACCTTGCGTATAGCTTCATACGCCGCCACCCCCACCATGCCGGTCACCACAGTCGGCGCCGCCCTCATCAACAATCCATGCACCATCGGTGAAAACTCCCTTCGGATCGTTTGTCCCATGAACGGCGGCCGCGACTTCACTGGCGCGCACTCGCCCCGTGTGATGACACCTACTGGACACCCATAAGCCGCTACCGCTGACCGCCGGCAACCCGCGCTAGCAACTGGTCCGCCGGCCAGAATGTGGCGATCCGGGCCGCCGGTCCTCCGGCATCCGAATGATCCCGTCGCGTCGCCCCGCTCGTGCTAACCACAGACACCGCCCATCTTCGTCACCGGCAGCTGACACGAACCCAGTGTTATCCTTCCAGTACGCTGGAAAGTCAAGGAGAGTGGCATGAAGATCGGCGAGCTGGCGAAGCTCACCAACACCAGCACCAAAACCATCCGCTTCTACGAGGACTCGGGCCTGCTTTCGCCGCCGGCACGCACCGCGTCGGGTTATCGCGACTACGGACCCGAGATTGTGGATCGGCTGCGGTTCATCCGGCGCGGCCAAGCCGCCGGGCTGACCCTGCAAAAAGTGCGCCAGATCCTGGCGATCCATGACCGCGGCGAGGCGCCGTGCGGGCACGTCCGACACGTCCTGAGCGCCCGTCTTGACCAAGTCCGCGCCCAGATCGCCGAACTCGTCGCCCTGGAAGGCCACCTGCAAACCCTTCTCGATCACGCGTCGCACCATGCGCCCTCCGAACATGACCAGTCCACGGTGTGCTGGATTCTGGAAAGCGATCTCGACGCCCCAGCCCTCGGCGAACTTAGCGACTCGCGCTACTAGACCGCGAATTACGTTGGGAAGCCGCTGATTCCGTGTCTGGACCAGACGAGCCGATGCGATGGATCGCCGCGCGAAGCGATCAGCGGCAGGCCGTGTCTGGACCAGCCGACGGGCTCGGTTCCTGTCTCACGGTGCGAGCCTGATAAAGCCCGGCGGTGTGGGTCGCGCCGGCGCCGGCTCGACCGGACCGCCACGGCCGTTGCCGCCACTGCCGCCGCCGCCGATACCGCCGCCGCCGCCGTTGCCACCACTGCCGCCGCCGGCAGCGCCCCCCGGCTGAGGAGCATCAGCGGGAGGCTCCACTACCTCTTGCGGTGGCGGCGGGGGCTCCTGCGGCGGCGGGGGCGGCTCTTGCGGTGGCGGCGGGGACTCTTGCGGTGGCGGCGGCTGTTGCGGTGCCGGCGGCGACTGTTTTGGTGACGGCGCCGCCATCGGCGGGGTGGTGTCAGGATCTGCGCCGTCGGCGGTGGTGGTCCCGGAATCTGCGGCGGGTTCGGTAACAGGGGATCCCCCGCGGGAACCGCTCCGATCAGCGAGCCCGCCACGAAAACCCGGCCGTCTATCACATGAGACAGCCGCACCGCACCGGCGCCCGTCGGTTCCGGCCGCGCCACCGCCATATTGTGCATGTGCCCGGCGACCCGGTACGCCGGTTCCGTCGATCCCGGCGCGAAACTCGCCATGATGGCAGCGATCTTGGGTTGATCGTACGGGCAGTAGATCTGCACTGCCACAGCGATGAATCGGGTCATGGTGGTCGTGAGGCGGGCGGGGTACTGGCGCACGACCGGATCTATGTTGTACGCATCGTTTCTCAGCCCGTCCAGCACGTCGCCCACCGGCATGCCGGCATCGAGTTTGAGACAAACCTTATGGGCCGCGGCAATAACGCTTGGCACGTTCGCGACGGCCGGGATCTCTTTTTCGTTGAGCAGTGCCAGAAACTGCTCGTCTTGATTCGGGTCGGCCGCTGCCGTGCCACCGCGCAGGATTGCGCCCCCGGTGAGCACCACGACGGCGGCCACTAGCGCGCCGGCAAGGTTGGTGAACATGGCTAGGCCGCTCCCGGGTAGCACCACATTACGCCGGCCGTGCTCAGGGCTATGTGGATCAGCGGTCCGCCAGCGACGAGAAGCGTTGTGGCGGTGAGCAACAGCCCGGCGGTCCACAGACGTCGGGCCGCGAAGGGCGCCACCAGACGTTCGGCGCGGTCCAGCACATCGACGCCAGCTGCCGCCACAACGCCCTGCGGTGTCGGAGCACCGAGCGACAACGCCAGTAACGCGTCCAGCAGCGTCTGTGAGCCGTAGCGGCGGGCCGCTGCGTCGTCGGCCGACATCTCCAGCAACCGAGCGATCTCTTGGGCGCCCTTGCTGAACAGCGCCACCCGGGGAACGGCCGCCGCCAACGCGCGAGCGAACGCCAGGACTTGCTGGTGGTGCCCGGTCAAATGGGCACGCTCATGCGCCAGCACCACTTGAAGGTGGCGATCGGTGAGCGCGTCGAGCGCCGCGCTGGTCACGACGATGGTGTCCGGGCGACCAGCCACGCAGTAGGCGGCCCGCTCGGGGGCATCGATCACGACGGCGCCCACGCCATCGATTTGGCGGCCGATCATGCGGGCTTTCTCGGCATGCCCGCGGCTTTGCGCGCGTGCCCGCCACATCGATCTACCCAACCGCCAACCCACCATGGTCAGCGCGCCCACTGCGACCCCGGCCAGCGCCGCTATCCCGGCCTGCACGACTGGCCCGACGCCGCCGTCGAAGAGCCAACACAGCGCCGCGAAACACGCGTGGGCGAGCCGGCCCGGCTGCTCCCAGTGCCACGTGAGGGCCGCGATCAGGAAGCCGGCGGCGATCAGCCACGACGCGACGACGCTGATCATCGCCGCCAGCCACGCAACCACCCCCAGCCGCGGCGCGGTGCCCGCCCCGGTCAAGCGCTGCAGCACCGTCGGCGAGAGCACCGCGACCGCGACGCTGTACAACAGCAGACACATCACGACACTCATCACGGCGTCCTTTCCCGCCGTTCGGCGAGCATGGCATGGGCGGCCGTCGTGGCGTAGTTGACGTGCGCGGATTCGACACCGGGCTGCCTGCTCCGGATCCGTCGCACGCGGATCGCGCACGACGCGCAGGCCATCCCCTCGACCGAAAAATCAAGGCTCGCCGGCGAGATCGTGGTTTGCGTCATGGCGTCAGCCGTTCGCGGCTACCGCGTAACCCTGGTCCTCGATCGTGGCCACCAACGCGTCATGACCGATCAGGGCCTCATCGAAGTCCACGGTGACTCGCCTGCCCGGTATGTCAACAACCGCGGAGCGGACACCATCGAGGGGGCGTAGCGCGCCCTCAATCGCGGCTTTACAGGCCTCACACGAGATTTCGGGTACCGAAACGACCTCTATGCTCACCGCGATCACCTCCGATGCTGGTCGCGGCGTAACTCCGCTACCTGGCATCACCTCAAGTTTCATCCTTCCAGTGCACTGGAGGGTCAAGGGGATTATTGCTCGGGCAGAGACGGCGTCTTCCCGTTGTCTACTATATCGGTACGTAGACCGTAGATCGCGGTTGACTGTGGCTTGTTCCGGTGAAGGTGACGTCATGCAGTCGGTGCGGGGGGCCATGATGGGGCCCCGCATGATGGAAGCCGCCGGACTACCCGTAGCCACTACCGAGGGAGCCGTGAACGAGCCATGTTGCGACCCGGCAATTGTGGCGGCCTGCCAAGCGAAATCGCCAGCCACATACGAGGTCTGGCTACGCGGCAACCCTCACTTCCGTCGGGCGCGTCTGGCCAACCGCTGCAACGCCGCGCGCAAACGCTCGGATTCTTCGGGGCTGATCTGCTCGAGGAAGTGGGTCAGCACCAGTTCGGAACTCCCCCCACCGTCCAGCGCCTCGCGCATGAGCTGGGCGCTGTGCTGCTCCCGAGTCAGCGACGGCCAATACCGGTAGGCCTTACCGTCTCGTTCGCGCGCCAACCACCCCTTGGTGTGCAGGTTGTCCATGGTCGACATCACTGTGGTGTAGGCGATTTCGCGTTCGGCGGCCAGCTCGTCGAAGATCTCGCGGACGGTCGTAGTCCCGTCCCGATTCCAGATGCGATCCATCACCACCGCCTCCAACTCCCCGAATCCGCGCACCCGCACTCTCACGCCTCCGATCTCGATGCCACACTGCCGCCTGTGCCGGGTGACGCCACTCACGACCGTATACTTCCTACGTACACACATAGTAGATAAATGCCACTGCGCACACAATTCATCCAATCGCAACGGCCATGCACGCGAACAGATGGTGTCCGCCTGGGGATCAGGTTCTCGCCAGTGGCCAGTTCGCGACGCCGCACAGTCTCAACGCGTTGTTCTCCGCCTGCGCTCGAGTTCGGTGGCGCCATGCTTTGCCGGCCGCGCCGTTGGGGGCATAGGCGATCGCGCCATAGTGGGCAATCGGAGGGATGGGCAAAGCGCTCGCGCGTGCCGGTTCAACCAGCGTGACGGTCATCGCGGCGGCGGCCCCCCGGCTGGCGCCTGCGAGCGCGACTCGGCGTCGAAGCTCCGTCGCCATTTCGTTGCCCCTTCCGCGGGCCACCATCCCAATCGGTGCGGTGGTTGCCGGTAATAGCTACTATGCTACTACATACGTACATAGTCAGTATTTCTCCGGGCTACTATCTGGCGTCCCGAAGGGTCCGGCGGCCCTCGACCGCCGGCAACGGGCCGCGGCGGTGTTCCGCACGGCTGCCCAAGCCGTTCGTGTCGGTGCTCGAAGTCCGCATTGCCAGTCGCCTGCCTCTCGACTTACTATCTACGTACGCACGTAGTAGCGATAGCCCTCGCGCTTGAGTAGGCAACCTATCGCTTCGACCGTGAAGACGCCGTGGACATCCGAGATGACAGGGGTTGTGGTCGTTGAAAGAAGCCGGAATGCGCCGAAGACGGCGATCGTTTACTCCCCAGTACAGGTTCGAGGCCGCACATCGCATCATCGATGGCAAGGAGCGCGTCGCCGATGTCGCCCGCGAGCTGAACCTGCATAAGAGCGTGCTGCAGACCTGGGTGCGTGATGAACGGTGGCGGATGGCCGAGGCCGGTCCCGCCCGTCGGCCTTACGCCAATGGCGGTGAACCGCTTCTGGCCCACGAGCGCGCGGAGTTAGTGCGACTCCGCGCTCAGGTGTCGACCGTCACGTAATTCCCCAGGGCTGCCGTCACGGAATTCCCCAGGTGCGGGCCTCGATGGTATGTGTACCGTGCCCGCGGTGGCGTTGTCTAGCTGACGCTGCGTCCGGGCCGTTTGCGGGGCCGGTAGCTGGGTCCGTCCATGAGGATCTGGTAGCTGCTGTTGATGATCCTGTCGAGTAGCGATTCGGCGACGACCGGGTTCGGGAATAGGCCGTACCAGTCGTTGGGGGCGCGGTTGGAGGTCAAGATCAGCGGCTTGCCGCTGACCGCGCGTTCGTTGATTAGCTCGTAGAGGTCGTCGGCGTGCATGGTCGTGCTCGCGCATCGCAAAATCATCAAGAATCAACACGAGCGGTTTGGTGTATTCGCGGATGCGTTGGCCCCAACTGCGGTCGGCGTGCCCGCCGGACGAGGTCGGCGAGCATCCGAGAGGTTTTGGCGAAACGGACGTCGCCGCCGCGTCGGGCTACAGCATGCCCGAGTGCTTGTGCCACATGGGTTTTGCCTACCCCAACGGGTCCGTAGAGGATGACCGACTCGCCGGCGTCGAGCCAGCGCAGCGCGGCCAGGTCGCGCAGTATGGCGGCGGGCAGTTTCGGGTTGGCGGAGAAGTCGAAGGATTCGAAGGTGGCTTGTTCTTCGAACTTCGCGCGGCGGATGCGCCGTGTCAGGGCGGCCGATTCGCGGCGGGCGATCTCGTCCTCGCACAGTGCTTGCAGGAATTCGAGGTGCCCGAAGTCGCCGTTGCGGGTCTGGGCTAGCCGGGCGTCGAGGGTGTCAAGCATGCCCGACAGTTTCAGAGTGCGCAGCGCGTTGCGCAGCGCGGGTCACAAATACCCATGAAGTCGTGTTCTCCTTGTGAAATAGCTTATGTGGGTTGTGATTCGGTCAGATTCCGGGACCCGGGTGACTTTCAGCCGACTCCGCCGGTGTCGCCGGTGGCGAACTGGTCGGGGCCACGCAGGAACGCCGCGGTAGTGGCGGCGGCGCCGGTGGCCGGTTCGGCGGTGGTGGCGTCGTGTTCGGTGCCGGCGGCCAGGATGCCCTTGATGGTCCGATACGCCGGGTCGCCGACGGCGATCGCGCGGGCGCAGGCGGCTTCGAGCCGATCACAGCCGTGCTTGTCGCGCAGCCCGAGCACTCCTTGCGCCGAGCGCAGGTGGTGGATCGCGTTGTCGCGCATGAATTCGGCGATCACCGCTTCGCAGGCGGGGCCGACCTGGGCGGCGGTGTGCCGACACCAGGTGGGGGGTTTTCATCGCGAAGGCGACCTTCTCCGGCGGGTAGTGGGAGAAGTCGGTGGAGCGCCCCGAGGCCCGCCGCACATGGGTGGCGACGACCTCGTTGTGGGCAAAGATCTGCACGATGTCACCGGCGGTGCGGGCGTGCAGGCGCCGCCCGATCAGCCGCCATGGCACGCTGTAGAGGGCCTTGCCGACCTTGAGGTGCGTATCGACCCCCCACGGTGCCGATAGACCAGGTGGTGAGTTCGAACGCGTGGCGCGGCAACGGTTTCAACGTATCGGCCTCGATCGCTTCGAACACCCGCAGCGGCTGGCCGCCGTCGAGGGCCCGTGAATGTCGTAGCCCGGCCACCTCCCGGCTCCACCGGGCCGCCTCGCCCTGCATCTGAGCCAGCGAGGTGAACTCGCGGCCCCGCCAGAACGAATCCCGCACATACGGCATCGGCCGCTCGACACGAGGTTTGTCCTGGGCTTGAACGCCCGGGCCGGGTCGATCAAGCAGTCGTAGTGGGCGGCCAGCTCGGCGTAGGTGCGGTTGATCTTCGGGTCATATAGGTCGGGCTTGTCCACCCCGGTCTTGAGGTTGTCGCACACCAGCCGGGCCGGAATACCATTGAAGAATTCGAATGCCTCGACATGGCAAGTGCACCAGGTGGTTTGGTCCATCCTGACCACAGGGCGAACGAACAGGTGCCGCGAGCACGACAGCACCATGACAAACGCCCACACTGCGACTCGCTTGGCTGTGGCCGGGTTCAGCCACATTCCTAACCGGCCGTAGTCGATCTGCGCTTCGCTGCCCGGCGGCACTTCGCCGCGCGGCACGCTCACCCGAGCACGAGCCACCTCATCGGCGAAATTCATTGCCACCCAACGCCGCACAGAGGACTCCGACACGTCGACCTGATGGTCGTCACGTAGCCGCTGCGCGATCGTGGCGACCGTAACATCGGCGTGCAGCCAGTCCTTGATCCGGTCGCTATGCCGGTCGATCAACGGCCACGTCGATGCCCGCGCGCCGCGATCATCCAGTCCGGGAAACCACTGCGCGATCCGCGCCGCCCACTGCTCGGCGCTCAGCGGTTCTCCGCCTGGGCCAATGCCCTCGGCGACCGCCGGGGCCAGATACTTGCGGATCGTCTTACGATCCATCCCCAGCGACTGCCACAACTGCACCTGTGAGCGACCAGCCTGCCAATGCGTGTACAACTCGATCAGATCGAACATCTCGATATCTCTCCTCGCCATCAGTGCCCCTTCGTCCGCCGTACTCCGACGGATCAAGAGCGAACATGTGTGCGAGGCCCACACCCGGCAGACACACCGCCCAGGGTGGGGAATTACCTGACAGCCAGGGTGGGGAATTCCGTGACGGACAACCCCTCAAACCTGGGGAATTGCGTGACCGCTGACAGGTGGCTGAACAGGCAAAGACCATCGCATTCCTGAGAAGCGCCTCGGCATATATTGCGGCACAGCCGAACTGCCATGACGCCGAGCAGGTACGACCGGAGCATCAGGGGCAAGGCGGACCGGCTGGCCGGTGACAATGCCGATGACCATGACACCGGAATAGGCCGACGATGCGCGCGATGTCAGCGCGACTGGTCATGGGATGGATCCGGCGAGCACGTCGGCCCGAGCTTCATCCCGCCCGGCGAACCCATCGCGCGTGGAGGAGAATTCGGCCGGCTCCATCGCCAACCGGTAACCGCGTTTGATGACGGTTTGGACCGCACACGGCGCGCCAAGCGCCGAACGCAGTCTGGTCATTGCGGTATCGACCGCGTGCGGGTCTGCCCCGCCCCCGGGTAGCTGCGCGAGAAGTTCCGCCCGTGACACCACCCGGCCGGGGTTCGCCATCAACCGCCGCAGCATTGCCATCGCGGACGGCGGCACGGTCCGGACGTCGCCGTCGACCGCAACTGTTGCGCTGCGCACGCTGATGTGATGTCCTCCCGCGGTGAGATGGCGAGCGCGGCGCGGAACCTCGTCAGCGATCAACCGGGCCAGCGCACCCAGCCGGTAGCGGTCGGGGTGCATAGTCGGGACGCCCAACTGACGCAGCGGTGCCGACGTGACCGGACCCACACACATCGCCGCGACATCAGCGCGCAGCGCGGCGACGAGGTCGGCCACACTGCCGAGCACCTTGGCGCTCTGCAGCATTGACGCAACCGCCGGGGCGCTGGTGAAGCTCACCGCATCGACCTCGCCGCCGATGATCATCGCGATCAGCTGATTCATCCGCCGGCTGTCCTCGGGCGGCTCCCAGCGGTACACGGGAACCTTGATCACCTGTGCGCCAGCCAAAGTCAGCGGACCGCATATGTCGGCGTTGGGCTCCCATTCGGAGGCGGCACCATGCAGCTGCACCGCGATGCGCAGGCCCGCTGCGCCGTCGGCCAGCAACCGATCGAGTACCTCCTGCGAAGCCTCGGATGCTGGACTCCACTCCTCGCGCAGCCCGGCCTGACGAATGGCCCCGCATGCCTTCGGTCCCCGCGCAAGGATGCGTGTCGACGCGAGCGCGGCGACCAGATCGTCGGCAACGTCCCAGCCGTGCGCGGCTTCGATCCAGCCGCGGAAGCCGATGCCGGTGGTCACGATGACCACATCGGGCGGCGTCTCGACGAGCAGTGTTGTGACGCGCCGCAATTCGATGTCATCGACGAGCGGGATGATCCGGATGGCCGGGGCGTGCACCGCGGTCGCGCCACGGCGCTCCAACAACGTGATGAGTTCTTCGGACCGGCGCGCAGCCGTCACTCCGATGGTGAATCCTGCCAGTGGTTCACTTGCGGGCGATTGCAACGATTCCATCGGTCACCCGCACGTCGTACACCTTCAGCGGAATCACGCCGCTGCCAGCGCCTCTTCCGCGACCTTCGCGGTCGCCGAGGCGGTCGCCCTATTGGGCGTGCGCACATATGCGAACCACGTGATCGCCGCGCACAACACGTAAAAGGCCAGGAAGACCCAGAACGCCATCGTCGCCGACTTCGCCGACGACAGGTACGACGCCCGCAGCACCACGTTGATGCCGACGCCGCCGAGCGCGCCGATGGCCCCGGCGATCCCGATCAGCGCACCGGACATCCGACGCGACCAGTCGGCCTTCTCGACCTGGTCGAGGCCGTCCCTGCTTTGCGCCTTGGCGTCGAAGATCGACGGAATCATCTTGTATACCGACCCGTTTCCGATTCCCGACAGGATGAAAAGCGCGACAAACCCGACCACGTAGGCGGCCAGAATGCCACCCGATAGGGCACCATGCCTCGCGTCGGCGATACCACCGAACACCACAAGCCAGCCGGCGGCGGCGATCATCGCGGCGAACGTGTACAGCGTGACCCGGCTGCCGCCGATGCGGTCGGATAGCCAGCCGCCGACCGGCCGCGCGATCGAGCCCAGCAGAGGTCCGATGAACGCGATCTGCGCGGCGTGCAACGCCGCCTGGGCCGTCATCGCCGGGGTCACCTTGGCGCCAGCACTGAGGTTGGCCAGGACACTGATCTGAAGCACCTGGCCGAACGCGAACGAAAAGCCGATGAACGATCCGAACGTGCCGATGTACAGCAACGCGATCAGCCACGAGTCACGGTATCCCATCACATAGATCATCGAGCGGCCATTGATGCGTTGGTTGGTCAGGTTGTTCATGAACAGCGCGGCGCCGAGCGCGGCGATCGACAGCAGCACGAGATACACCGCGCAGACCCACTGCGGGGAACGGTTGCCAACCGTAGCGATCACCAGCAGCCCGACGATCTGGATTGTCGCGACGCCGATGTTTCCGCCACCGGCGTTCAGGCCCAGCGCCCATCCCTTGAGCCGCTGCGGATAGAACGCGTTGATGTTGGTCATCGACGAGGCGAAGTTTCCCCCGCCAAACCCGGCGATCGCCGCCACGATCATGAATGTTGTGTACGACGTGCCGGGGTGGGCAATGAAATACAGTGTCAACACCGTTGGGATCGCCAGCACCAGCGCGGAGAAGATCGTCCAGTTGCGGCCGCCGAACCTCGCGACGGCGAACGTATACGGCAGTCGCAGGATCGATCCGACCAGCGTCGGCATCGCGACGAGGAAGAACTTTCCCGCAGCATCGATGTGATAGACGTTCTGCGGCATGAACAGGACCATCACCGACCAGATCGACCAGACGGAGAACCCGACGTGCTCGGCGAAGATGGACCAGATCAGGTTGCGGCGCGCGATCGTCGCGCCGCCGTTGGCCCATGCGTCGACGTCTTCTGGGTCCCAGTCATCGATGGAATGTTCGCGCATCTGTAATGCCATGCGATCACCGTAGGAAAGTGTTGTTGCGGCAACGCTGCCCGCGATGACCTGCTTGCTACAAGTTGCTCACAAACCGGCATTGCAGCACCGTGAGTTCGATCTGAAGCCGCGTCACACCCAGCGGCTACGCGCGGGCGGTGCTTCGGGCGCCACCCACGCCTTTGCATAGCGGTTACCGGGCGCCTTCTGCGGGTCGCGACTGCGGTAGACCAAGTACGGACGAATCAGGTATCCGATCGGCGCACTGAACATGTGCACCAGTCGCGTGTAGGGCCAAATCCCCAGCAGTACAAGGACGATCAGCGCATGTGCCTGAAACGTCCACGGTGCACCGGCCATCAGGTCCATCGCCGGGTGCAGAGAGAACAGGCTGCGGAACCACGGCGAAACCGTGTCGCGATAGTTGTACGTCGCGAACACGTTGGTCAGGGTGTTCAGCATCCCGGTCAGCAACGCGCCCACGAGCAGCAGGTACATCAGCTTGTCGCTGCGGGTCGTCGCCTGGCGCACCGCGGGCACCGTAATGCGCCGGTACAACAGGATTCCCAGTCCGGCTACGACCGCGAAACCCGCAAGCGAGCCCATCGTGACGGCCATTAGGTGATACACGAGCTCGGAGATGCCGGCCGCCGAGGTCCACGATTCCGGAATGAGCAAACCAACGACGTGACCACCGAACACACCGAGCAACCCAAAGTGAAACAGCGGGCTGCCCATCCGCAGCAACCGGGTCTCGTAACTCTGCGAAGACCGTGTGGTCCAACCGAACTGATCGGTACGGTAGCGCCAGACATGGCCGAGCACAAACGACGTGAATGCGACATACGGCACCGTCATCCACAGCACGGTGTTCAATGTCGTCCTCCGGACTCCGGTTTCATCGGCGACCGCCCGACATCAGCGGGTCCATCGCGAACGGTTCCAACCCGACCTCTTCCACGGGCGGACCCTGTGCGGCCAGCTCGGCGATGCGGCGCCGGTCGGCGCTGCTGATGGGCGGCAGCGTCGCGAGGATCGCCGCCAGGACCGGGGCATACGCAGAATCGCTGTCCGCCAAGGACAGTCGCAGGAGCTCGAGAACCGGGACGTGCTCGGAGAGTAGTCGCTCCCCCTGAGCCCGATCGACCGTCGCGGCGAATTCGAGTACTAGCGGCAGGAAGTCGGGAAGCTCGCTTTCGTCAAGGCGCATTCCTGCCAGGCGGTAGGCGTGTTTGAAGCGCAGCAGCGCCATGCCCCGCTTTCGGGTGTCTCCGTATGCGTAGTACGTCAGATGCAGGCTGGCGCGCCGACGCATGTCGAAGGTTTCGACGTACCGCGCGGCGAGCTGCAAGGGGTCCGCGGTACCGAGCTCATGCAGGACGTGCAGTAGCGGCTCACGCACCGAATCGGGCAATTCTCCCGCGGCAGCGGTCAGTTGGTCGACCATAGCAAGTGTCGCGGCGCTCGGGTAGTCCAGCAACAGCGCGGCGATGCGCCACACCAGGCGCCGGTCGCGCTCGGACAACCCGGCGGCGCGTGCCGGGTTGCGAGCAAGGGTCAACATCTTCACTTTGTCGGCACCAGCCCGTCGGTGCTTCTGCCGTCCCAGTTGAGCAGGTTGACCCGCGCCGGCTTGCCGTTGCCGTTGCCGCTTCCGTTGCTGAGATGGAACTTGTCGGCCATCGCGTCGAACGCCGTCATCCCCGGCCCGCCGTCGCCGTCGAGGCTACACCCGGTCGCAAGCGCGTCGAGGCGGTGCGCGTCCGATCCTGCTCCGCTTGGAATCACGTAGCGTTCGGCGTATTTGGCGATCGCCAACAGCCGGTACATCGCTTCGATCTCTTCGCCGCTCAGGCGCACGGACGCCGGGATCGAGTCGTCGAATTCCTCGCCCAGGTTCGCGGCGCGCATGTACGAGCGCATCGCCGCAAG
Source organism: Mycobacterium lacus (assembly GCF_010731535.1). Lineage (NCBI taxonomy): Bacteria > Bacillati > Actinomycetota > Actinomycetes > Mycobacteriales > Mycobacteriaceae > Mycobacterium > Mycobacterium lacus. The sequence goes on along the minus strand of NZ_AP022581.1, from coordinate 824,293 downwards.
GCGTTGCAGCGCAGCGCGAACCGGCTTGACATCGCCGGCGGTGAACAGCTCGGCGAGATACTCGACCGGGACGCGCAGGGCGTCGATGGCGCCGAACAAGTTGTTCGTGTTCTCGCCGTCGTGGCCAGTCTCGGTGAGGATGTCGACGACCGGGGACAGCGGCGGGATGTACCAGACCATCGGCATCGTGCGGTACTCCGGGTGCAGCGGAAGCGCCAGCTGGTAGTCCACGATGAGCCGGTACACGGGCGAGTTCTGGGCGGCCTGTATCCATTCGCTCGAAATCCCGGCGCGCTCGGCCTCCGCGACCACCCGCGGGTCGTGGGGGTTCAAAAAGACACCGAGCTGCGCGGGATAGAGGTCTTTCTCGTCGGGCACCGACGCCGCGGCCGCAACGGCATCGGCGTCGTAGAGCAGCACCCCGATGTAGCGCAACCGGCCGACGCAGGTCTCCGAGCACACGGTCGGAATCCCGACCTCCACGCGCGGGTAGCAGAACGTGCACTTCTCGGCCTTGCCGGTTTTGTGGTTGAAGTAGATCTTCTTGTAGGGGCAGCTGGTGACGCATTGGCGCCAGCCGCGGCACCGGTCCTGATCGACCAGCACGATGCCGTCCTCGCTGCGCTTGTAGATCGCACCGGACGGGCACGATGCCGCGCACGAGGGATTCAGGCAGTGCTCGCAGATGCGCGGCAGGTAGAACATGAAGGTCTGCTCGAACTCGAGCTTCACTTTGTCGGAGACCTTGGCCAGCAGCGGATCCCGGCCAATCTGCTCGGGGCCCCCGCCCAGGTCGTCGTCCCAGTTCGCGCCCCAGGTCACCTTGGTGTCTTGGCCGGTGATCAGAGACTTGGGACGGGCCACCGGCGTGGTGTCCATCGCGGGCGCGGACAGCAGGTTCTCGTAGTCGTAGGTCCACGGCTCGTAGTAATCCGACACCGTGGGCAGGTCCGGGTTGGCGAAGATGTTCAGCAACCGCTTGATCCGCGATCCCGACCTCAGCGCGAGCTTGCCCCGCTTGTTGAGCGTCCAGCCGCCCTTCCACTTCTCCTGGTCTTGGTAGCGGCGCGGATATCCCTGTCCGGGACGGGTTTCCACGTTGTTGAACCAGACGTACTCCACACCACCGCGGTTCGTCCAGGCCTGCTTGCACGTGACGCTGCAGGTATGGCAGCCGATGCATTTGTCGAGGTTCATCACCATCGCGAGCTGAGCCATGACTTTCATCGTCAGTACTCCACTTCCTGCGAGCGCCGCCTGATCGTGGTGACCTCGTCGCGCTGGTTTCCGGTGGGACCGTGGTAGTTCAGCGCGAAGGACTGTTGGGCGTACCCCCCGATCAGGTGTGACGGCTTGATCATGATCCGGGTGAGCGCATTGTGGATGCCGCCGCGCTTTCCGGTCTTCTCGGTGCGCGGCACGTCCACCGCCTTGTCTTGGGCGTGGTACATGAACACCAGGCCCTCGGGCATCCGATGGCTGACGATGGCACGCGCATTCACCACACCGTTGCGGTTCGTGCATTCGATCCAGTCGTTGTCCTTGACGCCGATCTTCGCCGCGTCCACATCAGACATCCAAATCGCCTGCCCACCACGGGAAAGCGTGAGCATGTGCAGGTTGTCCTGGTACGCGGAATGGATGGACCACTTGGAGTGCGGTGTCAGATATCGCACCGTGATCCCGCCGCTGGTGTCGCCAATCGCCGGCTCGTCGAACAGCGCCGTCATGTCCAACGGCGGCCGGAAGATCGGCAACTGCTCCCCGAGCTCACCCATCCAGTCGTGATCGAGGTAGAAGTGCTGGCGACCGGTCAACGTGTGCCACGGCTTGAGTCGCTCGGTGTTGATCGTGAACGGCGAGTAGCGACGTCCCCCGGTTTCCGAGCCGGACCACTCCGGCGACGTGTTCACCGGAACCGGCCGGGACTGCGTGTCGGCGAACGTGATTCGTCGACCCTCGTTCTCCTTCGCGAGGTCGGCGAGCTCGATGCCGGTGCGTCGCTGCAGCGCCTCAAACCCCTCCACCGCGAGCCGTCCGTTCGTCGTTCCGGACAGCGCCAGGATGGCCTCCGCGGCGTGAATGTCCTTGGCCAGCGACGGACGTCCCACCGCCACCCCGCTGACCACGGCACCGTTGACGCCGCGCAGGTAGTCGACCTCCGCCTCCGGATGTGTGGTGACCCCCTTGACCGTGAGGCCGACCTTTTCGACCATCGGCCCCAGCGCGGCCATCTTCTCGGCGACCGCCGGGTAGTCGCGCTCGACCACGACCAGGCGGGGCATCGTCTTGCCCGGAATCGGTTCGCACTCGCCAGCTTTCCAGTCCAGCACGCGCCCGCCCGGCTGAGCGGTGGCGTCGGCGCTGTCATGCTGCAGCGGCACCGCCACGACGTCTTGGCGCTTGCCCAGGTGCTTCTCGGCGAGCCAGCAGAATCCGCGCGCGATCCGGTGAAAGGCCTCGAAGTCCGTCTTGGTCTCCCACGGCGGTGAGATCGCCGGTGAGAAGGCATGCACGAACGGGTGCATGTCCGTGCTGGACAGGTCGTGCTTCTCGTACCAGGTGGCGGCGGGCAGCACGACGTCGGAAAACAGCGTGGTGCTGGTGTTTCGAAAGTCCAGTGACAACAACAGGTCCAGCTTGCCCACCGGTGCCTCGTCACGCCAGCGCACCTCCTGCGGGCGCACGCCATCCTCGTCACGGGCGGCGACGTTGGAATCGGTGCCCAGCAGGTGTTTGAGGAAGTACTCGTTACCCTTCGCCGACGAGCCGAGCAGGTTCGACCGCCACACCGTCAGGCAGCGCGGAAAGTTCTCCGGAGCATCCGGATCCTCGCAAGCGAAGCGAAGATGGCCGGACTTCAGCCCGTCCACGACGTACTCCGACGCGTCCTTGCCCAGCCGCGCCGCCTCGTCGGCCAGGTCCAGCGGATTGCGATTGAACGTCGGATAGCTCGGCATCCAGCCCAGCCGGCTCGCCAACGCGATGTTGTCGGCCGCCGTGCGGCCCGTAAACCGGCCCTCGGCCAGCGGGGACGCCATCACCTCAGAGGTGAAGCGGTCGTAGCGCCACTGGTCGGTCGACAGGTACCAGAACACTGTGCCCTGCATCTGCCGCGCCGGCCGCTGCCAATCGGACCCGAACGCCAGCGTCGACCACCCGGTCACCGGTCGGCATTTCTCCTGGCCGACGTAATGCGCCCAGCCGCCGCCGTTGACGCCCTGACAACCGGTCAACATCACCAGCGTGAGAAACGAACGATAGATCTGATCGGAGTGAAACCAGTGGTTGGTCCCCGCGCCCATCAGAATCATCGACCGGCCGCGCGAACGTTGCGCGTTGTCGGCGAATTCACGCGCAACCCGCTCCGCGGCCTTAGCCGGAACACCGGTGATCGGCTCCTGCCAGGCCGGCGTGTACGGCTGGGTCGCGTCGTCATAGCCCGTCGGCCAGTCGCCAGGTAGACCCTCCCGGTAGATGCCATATTGCGCGAGCAATAGGTCGAACACCGTCGTAACTCGTTGTCCGGCAATGATCTTCGTCGGAACGCCGCGGGTCAGCACGCCCGGGAGGTCGCCGTCGAACCGGGGCAGCCGCACCGCGGTCACGTCCTCATGGGTGCCGTATAGCGTGAGCAACGGGTCCACGCCGCGCAGGTCGAGGTTCCACATGCCCTCGCCGGATGCGGTGAACCGGTGTCCCAGCGAGCCGTTCGGCACTACCGGGTTGGCCTGCGCGTCGAGTAGCACCGTCTTGGACGGGCCGCCTTCGCTGGTATCGCCGAGATCGGCTGCGGTGAGGAACTTTCCGGGCAGCCAGTCACCGTCGCGCTCGGCCAGCGTCACCAGGAACGGCAGATCCGTGTACTTCTTCACGTAGTCGCGGAAGTACGGGGTGGTGCGGTCGACGAAGAACTCCTTGAGGATCACGTGCCCCATCGACATGGCCAGTGCGGCATCAGTTCCCGGCCGCGCCGGCAGCCATTCGTCGGCGAACTTCGTGTTGTCCGCGTAGTCGGGTGAGACCACGATCACCTTTTGGCCGCGATAGCGCGCCTCGGTCATGTAGTGCGCATCGGGTGTGCGGGTGACCGGAACGTTGGAGCCCCACATGATCAGGTATCCGGCGTCGAACCAGTCGGCCGACTCGGGCACGTCGGTCTGGTCGCCGAACACCTGCGGCGAGGCCACCGGCAGGTCGGCGTACCAATCGTAAAACGACAGCATCGAGCCGCCGATCAGCGAAATGAACCGCGCCCCAACGGCGTGACTCACCATCGACATCGCCGGTATCGGCGAGAAACCGGCGACCCGGTCGGGGCCGTACCGTTTGATCGTGTGCACGTGGGCCGCGGCCGCGATCTCGGCGGCCTCCCACCACTCGGCCCGGACGAACCCGCCCTTGCCGCGTGCGGCCTTGTACCGCGCGGACTTCACTGGATCATCGACGATGTCGGCCCACGCCAGCACGGGGTCGTTCAGTCGCTCCTTGGCCTCGCGGTAGTACTCCAGCAGGACGCCGCGCACATACGGATAGCGCACTCGCGCAGGCGAATACGTGTACCAGGAGAACGAAGCGCCACGGGGGCAGCCGCGCGGCTCGTACTCCGGCTTGTCGGCGCCGACCGACGGGTAGTCGGTCTGCTGGGACTCCCAGGTGATGACGCCATCCTTGACGTAGACCTTCCACGAACACGAACCGGTGCAATTGACGCCGTGCGTCGAGCGAACAACCTTGTCGTGCGCCCACCGGTCCCGGTAGAAGTCGTCCGCCGACCGGCCGCCGACCTTGTACAGCGCCCGGTGATCCCGGGAAATCTCCCCGCGATGAAAATACTTGCCGAATCCGAGCAGGGCGTCGGCGGCGGTCTGGCGACCGTGGTTCAAATCGACCACCATGCCTCCTATCGACAACGCCTACCACGGGGTCATTCACCGAGCGTAAGGCAGGTTTTGGGGTGGCCAAAATTTCGCACGGGTACGCGTAGGCGGCCGTGCGATTGCTTTAACACCCCGGTCATATTGCGGCCGGCGAGGACGCCACGGTTTTGCTGCCGGGTCGAGAAAACGCGCTGCTAGGGGACGTAATCGGACGGACGGCGAGGCCAACGAATCGCGGCGGGCGTCACAATGGCGGATGAACAATTTTTCTTGCCGTTAACACGTAAATTGCGTGTCCAGTGGCCCAGGGACCCCCCACTCGGACCACGATTTGGACTCGGCGTCAACTAATTTCACGAACTGCAACATGCAGGTAACGTGGCCTTCATGTCCACCTCGTCGGTCGTCTCTTTGTTGCGGGAACGTGCGGGTCTGCCTGCCCGAGATCCTCGACCACGTCATACGCGGGGTCGCTCATCGTTATGGGCCGGTTGCCGGTCTGGCGGGCCTTTCCGGTGACACGCAGCAGCTGGCCGGGCTGGATGTCGGCGGCGCGCCCAGGATGGAACGTGACGCGGGGTTTCGAAAGGTGCGTCGGCGTTTGGTGATGTCCTCGACTTGGTTGACCCGGCCCTCGAAGGTGGCGCGCTGCCCAGGAATAAGGCCCGCCACCGGGATCACCGACGTCGGGCGCTCCGGGTGCTCATACGCGTCGACTTCCTGTCGCTCACCCTGCGAAACCCAGGCCTCGAGCTTGTCGAGTTCGCGCTCGACCCGTTGCTCGAAGCGATCCGGGTAGGCCTCCTGGATCCGGCTCTGCACGTCGTAGGGCACGATCGTCGCCGCGGCGTCCGGGACCAGGCTGACGGCCGGGGCGATCTTGTCCGCGGTGCGGTCGTGCAGCAGTCGGCCCAGCGGCGGCGCATATGTTCGGCGCGGCAACAGCACGGTCACATTGGTGTCCGGATGTTCCTTGCCCGCTTTGGCGACCAGCACCTGCGCGGCCCGGGTGATCCGCCGGTCCGGGCAGTCCACGACCCGCAGCCGGGTGTCGAGATCGTAGTGTTCCCACCGCTTTCGCAACTGCATGGTGTGGGCCTCGTCGACCATGAAATGCGCCGCGACCAGCTCGTCGGCCCGCAGTCCTTTCCCGTAGCGCAACGCCTCCAGCACGGCAAGGTCGACCGAATTCACGAAGACGAATACCCGATGGCGCGCACTTCACCAGTTCGGGCCGATCGGTGCGGATCATCTCGAGAATTGCGGCCTCGGCTCGATACTCGCGGTTGAGCCGCATGAGCGCCAGCACCAGCAGCGGGACAGGGTGCCGGAAAAGTCGCGTCTCATGAGGTCAGGACCAGTTTGAGGGCATGGTCTGGGTGTGTGGCGTGGTGGCGTAGGCCGGCGGCGATGTTGTCCCAGCCGGTGATTCGCAGGATGCCGATGGCGAGGTTGCGGCAGGTGGCCATCACCCGTGGTGCTTGGCCGGTGCGTACCTGCGAGGAGTCCTCGGCGAAGGTGACGTCTCGGACCCAGTGGAGGCGATTTTCTATGCTCCAGTGCCCTTGGACCCAGGTGGCGAGCCGCTGGGGCGGTGCGGCCGTGTGGTTTGCTGAGGTGATCAGGTACACGACCTCGACGGTTTTGCTTCCGTCAACGGTGACGGTGCGGCGCAGCTGGGCGACTTGGGTTGCACCGGGAAAGTCGATCCAGTCGGGAACGTCGGCGACCTTGATCGAACGGGTGATGTGTCGGCCACGCTCAGCGGCCCGGGTCGTGTGGGCGGGCATGTCCTTCCAGGGCAGTGTCTTGAGCTTGTGGTGCAGGGTCGGCATATTCGCCTTCACTGTGAACACGTAGTCGCCGCCTGCGCCGGTGATGAGTGTGGCGGTATCGGTTTGGGTGTGCATCGCATCGAGGGTCACCACTGCATCGTCGAGATCGAGATGCCTCAACAGTGTTCGCGCAGCGGGTATTTCGTTGCTCTTTGCGTCGACGGCCACCTGTCCTAGCACGACTCCGGCACCGTGGTCGAATGCGGCGATCAGGTGGGGCCTTGCCACCAGCGCGGGTGCGCGCGCCTCGGATCGTCTTGCCGTCGATGGCGATCACGCGACGCTGCTCGACGGTGAAGGTTCGCGTCCACATCCACACGCCCAATGCTTGGTCGAGGGCGTCGGCATCGAGGCGGGCGAACAATTTGCGCAACGTCGATTCGTCCGGGGCGCTGCCGCTGGTGACTCCGAACGAAGCCAGTGTGCCACTTGCCGCCTCTGCGGCCCATTGGCCGATCGCCGCGAACGACCGGCACCCGGCCAGGTAGCTGTGACCGCCAGTGCGAGCACCCCGGCCAACGAGTAGCGCACCCGCGCCGGTCGCGTGGGTCGGGCACTGTCTGCAGGGCTTGCAACAGGCGTTCGTGGCGCGTCGGGTTCGCATCGGCAGGCGGCGTCGGAGAAGATGGCACGTGGGTGTGACCTCGGGTTCGGATGGTTGGCTTCGCAACCTGCATCCAAGCCCGTTGGCCACACCCGCCACATCCGACACGCCGGTCACACACTGATAACGGCCGAGGTCACAGCTCTACGCATCAACCTTTCCGGCGCCCTGAGCAGCGGGAAGACGACGACCAGCCACGCACCCTCGGTGAACTTCGCCACCGCGAAGATCCCGACCACGAACCGTCGACAAGATTCCCGCGGACAGGTTGATCGCCAGCCGGTGTCGCCAGCCGGGTTCTCGGCGCGTCAAATGGTGTTTGGTCATCCCGTAACCGGCCATCGAGAACCCGGTGAACACCCCGATCGCGTAAAACGGGACCAGCGCGTTGACGGAGCCGCCCGTCGTGACCAGCAAAACCACCGACAGCGCCGTGAGCGTGAACACCAGGCGATGGCCGCGCTTCATCAGTTGTCTTGGCAGGAAGCGGTCTTCGGCGACGAAACTGGCCAGTGCCGGGAAGCCGTTGAAGCTGGTGTTCGCGCCGGTGAACAAGATTGCCGCGGTGGACGCCTGGACCAGAATGAAGAAGATGTTGCCGGCTACCCCGTCGCCGAAGACCGCGCGGCCGGCCTGTGACGACACCGACGGATATTCGGTGCGATACGGGGCCGCATGGGTGACGTACGCCAGGTAGGCAACACCGGCGAGCAAGAACCCGAGAATTCCGGCCATGACGGTGAGCACACGACGTGCGTTGTGGCCCTGTGGCTTTCGGAAGACATCGACGGTGTTGGAGATCGCTTTTACCCCCGTCAGCGATGAGCCGCCGTTGGCGAACGCACACAACAACACCAGGATCGTCGCGCCCATCACCAACCCGTTGCCCTGATGAACCGGTACCGTTCCGGCCAGCTGCTGGGGATCGTATATCGGTAATCCCCAGAATATTTCGCGGATGACACCGACGACGGTCGTCAGGGCGATCATGCCGACGAAGGAGTAGGTAGCGACAGCGAACGGCCAACCCGCTTCCCGCAATCCCCGCAGGTTCGCCTAGCAAATGGCAATCACCACGCCAACCGTGATTTCCCAGCTGTAGGGACCCAATACCGGAATCGCCGACACCACCGCAACCGTGCCGGCCGCTGACTGCACCGCCACGGTGACCACGTAATCGATCAACAGTGCCGCGGCGGCCACCTGCGCCACGCGGGCCCCGAAGTTCTCCCGCGCGATGATGTAGAGCCCTCCCGCCCGCGTGTAAGCCGTGACGACCTGCCGATACGAGGCGGCCACCAACACCAGGATCAACACGATGACCCCGGTGATGGGGAGCAGCAATGCAAACGCCGCCAACCCGGCATTCGGCAGCAGCTCGATCAGGATCTGCTCCGGGCCATAGGCCGGACGAGATCGCGTCCGGCGAAAGCGCGCCAAGCGCAACGGGATTCGATAGCTTCTCGGCAGTGAGTTCCTCGGTGATCAGCGGCTTTCCCAAAAAGACACGCTTGGCTATGTCCGCCATCGAGACCGGGATGTGCAGCTTGGCCGTCGAATTACCAGCCGAGGTTGTCACGACCACGTTCCTTTCTGGGGGTTCACCGCCGAAAGAGCCTGCGATGCATTCTGCCGGGTAACCGTCGCCGGCGGGCAGCGCGACTTCGCCGAGCAGACGCAGAATCGCCCTAAAACCGTGGTTTTAGGGCGATTCTGCGTCTGCTCGCGCAGCTAACCGAGCCGGTGCGCGGCGGCGGCGATGCGCTCGTCGGTGGCGGTCAGCGCCACCCGCACGTGCTGCGCACCGCCGGGGCCGTAGAAATCGCCGGGGGCCACCAGGATGCCCCGCCGAGCAAACCACGCAACCGTCTGGTGGCATCCCTCGCCGCGGCTGGCCCATAGATAGAGCCCCGCAGCGGAATAGTCGACGACAAAGCCCGCCGAGCGCAGCGCCGGCAGCAGGCTGGCGCGCCGCCGCGCATACCGCTCCCGCTGCACCTTCTCGTGATCGTCGTCATCCAGGGCTGCCACCATCGCGGCCTGCACCGGTGTCGGCACCATCATCCCCGCGTGTTTGCGCACCGCCAGCAGCTCGGCGACCACGCCCGGATCACCGGCGACAAGGCCAGCCCGGTAGCCGGCCAGCGACGAACTCTTCGACAGCGAGTGCACCGCCAGCAGGCCGGCGTGATCGCCGTCGCAGACCGAGGGGTGCAGCACGGACAGCGGTTCGGCGTCCCAGCCCAAACCCAGATAGCACTCGTCGGAAGCAACGAGAACGCCACGCTCGCGCGCCCACCCGACCACCTTGCGCAGATGGTCTAGCCCCAGCACGCGCCCGGTCGGGTTGCTCGGGGAGTTCAGGTACACCAATGCCGGCGATTGCGGGCCCAGCGCAGTCAGCGAGTCCGCGCGCACCACCGGGGCCCCGGCCAACCGGGCGCCCACCTCATAGGTCGGATACGCCAGTTCGGGCACCACCACCACATCCGCGGCGCCCAAGCCCAGCAGCGAAGGCAACCAGGCGATGAGCTCCTTGGTACCGATCACCGGCAAGACCGCCGCCTCGGTCAGCCCGCTGATCCCGTAGCGGCGGGCCAGCGCGGCCACCGCCGCCTCGCGCAGCCGCGCGGTGCCGGCGGTGGCGGGATACCCCGGCGCCGAACTGGCGGCCGCCAGGGCATCCTGGATCATCGGCGCGACCGGGTCCACCGGGGTGCCGACGGAGAGGTCGACGAGGCCGTCCGGATGCGCCCCCGCCAGCGCCTTGGCGTCGGCCAGCGTGTCCCAGGGAAAAACCGGCAGGGACGCCGACACCGGCCGGCGATGGCGGGGTCCTAGGGGCCCGCTCAGGCGTCCTCGCCCTGCGGCGCCAGATCCTTGACCACCTGCGGGTCGTTCTCGGTCATCCCGACCTTGGCGGCGCCGCCCGGTGATCCCAGCTCGACGAAGAAGTCGGCGTTGATCTGCGTGTAGTGGCTCCACTGTTCGGGTACATCGTCTTCGTAGTAGATCGCCTCGACGGGGCAGACCGGTTCGCAAGCCCCGCAGTCGACGCATTCGTCGGGGTGGATGTAGAGCATCCGGGCACCCTCGTAGATGCAGTCGACCGGGCACTCCTCGATGCATGCCTTGTCTTTGATGTCGACGCAGGGTTCTGCGATCACGTACGTCACGGACGTCTCCTCAAGGTGTCCTCTGTGTGCTGCCCAATGTGGCTGCGGTTGGCGTCGCCCCGGGGCTCAAGGGCAGAGCGTTTCGATTACTGATACTAGACGTTGCACATACACGTCATCCACTTGGCACACCCAACAATGTCCTATGCTCCCCGGGTCGCGCAGGCCGCCGAGGAGAAGTCATGAACGCTTACCCGAATCTGCTGTCCCCGCTGGATCTCGGTTTCACCACGTTGCGTAACCGGGTGGTCATGGGTTCGATGCACACCGGACTGGAAGACCGCGCGCGGCATCTCGATAGGCTCGCCGAATACTTCGCCGAACGCGCCCGCGGCGGCGTCGGGCTGATCATCACCGGCGGCTACGCGCCCAACCGCACCGGATGGCTGCTGCCGTTCGCGTCGGAGCTCGTCACGGCGGCCGAAGCCCGTCGGCACCGTCGCATCACCCGGGCGGTCCATGACTCGGGCGCCAAGATCCTGCTGCAGATCCTGCACGCCGGACGCTATGCCTACCATCCGCTTTCGGTGAGCGCGTCGGCTATCAAGGCGCCGATCAACCCGTTCCGCCCGCGAGCACTGTCGGCCCGCGGCGTCGAGGCGACCATCGCCGATTTCGCCCGCTGCGCGCGGCTGGCCCGCGACGCCGGCTACGACGGGGTCGAAATCATGGGCAGCGAGGGGTACCTGCTCAACCAGTTCCTGGCCCCACGCACCAACAGGCGCACCGACTCCTGGGGCGGCACGCCGGCCAACCGCCGCCGGTTTCCGGTCGAGATCGTGCGCCGCACCCGGGCCGCCGTCGGTTCGGACTTCATCATCTGTTACCGGATGTCGATGGCCGACTATGTCGAGGACGGTCAGAGCTGGGACGAAATCGTCGCACTGGCGACCGAACTGGAGGCCGCGGGCGCAACCATCATCAATTCCGGATTCGGGTGGCACGAGGCGCGAGTGCCCACGATCGTCACGTCGGTGCCCAATAGCGCCTTCGTCGACATCAGCGACGCCGTCGCCCGACACGTCAGCATTCCGGTGATCGCGTCCAATCGAATCAACATGCCGCACGCGGCCGAACAGATCCTGGCCGAAACCGGGGTGCAGTTGATCTCGATGGCCCGGCCGCTGCTGAGCGACCCGGAGTGGGTGCTCAAGGCGCAGTCGGACCGCGCCGCGGAGATCAACACCTGCATCGCCTGCAATCAGGCCTGCCTGGACCACGCCTTCACCAGGAAGATGGTGTCGTGTCTGCTCAATCCGCGGGCCGGGCACGAGACGCGACTGGTGTTGTCGCCGACCCGGCGCGCTCGCTCGGTGGCCGTGGTCGGAGCCGGTCCGGCCGGGCTGGCCGTGGCGGTCAACGCCGCCCGGCGGGGCCATCGGGTGACGCTGTTCGAGGCCAACGACGTTATCGGCGGCCAGTTCGACCTGGCCCGCCGCATTCCCGGCAAGGAGGAATTCGGCGAAACCATTCGCTATTTCTCGACGATGCTGGCCAAGCACGACGTCGAGCTACGGCTGGGCACCCGGGTGTCGGCTCCTGACCTGGGCGGATACGACGAGGTCGTGTTGGCCACCGGTGTGGTTCCGCGCATTCCGGCCATCCCCGGCATCGATCACCGGATGGTGTTGAGCTATGCCGAGGCGATCACCGGCGCCAAAACGGTAGGGCGATCCGCGGCAGTGATCGGCGCCGGGGGTATCGGGTTCGACGTCGCCGAGCTCTTGGTCACCGACCATTCGCCGACTCTGGACTTGGCGGCATGGAAGGCGGAATGGGGCGCCGCCGATCCGCAGAAAGCCCGCGGTGCGCTGACCACTCCCCTGCCCGCGCCGCCCGCACGTGAGGTCTACCTGCTGCAGCGCACCCAAGGCCCGCAGGGCAAGCGCTTGGGCAAGACCAGTGGATGGGTCCACCGGGCGTCGCTGAAGTCCAAGGGCGTGCACCAGCTCTGCGGGGTGAACTACGAACGGATCGACGACGACGGCCTGCACATCAGCTTCGGCCCGCGCCGCCAACGGCCACGGCTGCTGGCCGTGGCCAACGTCGTGGTCTGCGCCGGCCAGGAACCGCTGCGCGACCTGGAGACCGACTTACGTCGCGCTGGCATCGAACCGCACATCATCGGCGGCGCCGCGTTCGCCGCCGAGCTGGACGCCAAGCGCGCCATCAAGCAGGGAACCGAGCTCGCGGCCAGGCTCTGAGCCCGATTTCCACCGGAACTGTCGACCCCGTAATGAGGCCCTGACCTGCGGATAGTTATGCCTCGGGGGGCGTGCGCGATAGCCCGTTCGACAAGAGTCGGCCCACGGCGCCTGGTAGCCTTTACCGAAGACGGCAACCCGCTGGGCAGATGTCGTCGCCGTCGCTTCGGCGGTGCACTAATTGGGGAAGGTGTCGACAAATGGTGAGGCTGTCGTTGGCCAAATTGGCTGCCACAGTTGGCGGTATGGCGGTGGCGTCGATCGCCGCGGCCGGGATCGCATCAGCGGATCCCATTGACACGGTCATCAATACGACCTGCAATTACGGGCAGGTGATCGCGGCGCTCAACGCGACGGATCCGGCAGCTGCCGCTCAATTCAACGCGTCGCCAGTGGCGCAGTCCTATCTACGTCAGTTCCTCGCCGCACCACCGCCGAGACGCGCACAGATGGCCGCGCAGTTGCAGGCCATGCCGGGGGCCGCACAGTACTTTGGCCTCGTCGAGTCGGTCGCCGGCACCTGCAACAACTACTGAGTAGCCCAGCAGCCGGATAGTCAGGCCGCCAGCGGCGCGTACGTGGTGGTCCGCTGGCGTGCCGGGCGGCCGATGCCCTCGGCGATTGCGACCAGCTCCGCGACGGTCTTGGCCGACCCGTGTTCCGAACCGGCCATCCGCGAGATGGTCTCCTCCATCAGCGTTCCGCCCAGGTCGTCGGCACCCCCGTTGAGCATCACCTGCGTGCGCTCGACGCCGAGCTTCACCCAGCTGGTCTGTACGTGGGAGATGCGGCCGTGCAACATGATCCGCGCCAGGGCGTGCACCGCCCGGTTGTCGCGATGGGTGGGCCCGGGCCGCGCCGCGCCGGCCAGATACAACGGCGAATTCTGGTGCACGAACGGCAGCGGGACGAACTCGGTGAAGCCGCCAGTGCGGTCCTGAATGTCGCGCAGCACGTTGAGATGGGCTACCCAGTGCTTCGGGCTGTCGACATGTCCGTACATCATCGTCGACGAGGACCGCAATCCCACCTCGTGAGCGGTGGTCACGATCTCGATCCACAGCGACGTCGGCAGCTTGCCCTTGGTGAGCACCCAGCGCACCTCGTCGTCGAGGATCTCGGCGGCGGTACCGGGGATGGTGTCGAGCCCGGCCTCACGCAGGCTGATCAGCCACTCGCGAATGCTTAAGCCGCTCTTAGTCGCCCCGTTGGCGATCTCCATCGGGGAAAACGCGTGCACATGCATCGACGGCACCCGCGCCTTGACGGCTCGGACCAGGTCGGCATAGCCGGTCACCGGCAGCTCGGGGTCGATGCCGCCCTGCATGCATACCTCGGTGGCGCCCGCGACGTGAGCCTCCCACGCGCGCGCGCCGACCTCTTCGGTGGACAGCGAATAGGCGTCGGCGTCACCTTTGCGCTGGGCGAACGCGCAGAACCGGCAGCCGGTGTAACAGATGTTGGTGAAGTTGATGTTGCGGTTCACCACGAAGGTCACGTCGTCGCCGACCACGTCGCGACGTATCGAATCCGCCAGTGCGGCAACCGCTTCCAGCGCGGGACCGGCCGCCGTGGCCAACGCCAGGTACTCGTCGTCGGTGCAGCCGGCGGGGGCACGTTCGGCCGAACGCAGGGCGGCCAGCACGTCGGTGTCGATGCGCTCCGGTGCGCTGACGACAAGTTCGTGCACCTGCGCGCGGATCGATTCCCAGTCACCGAAGGCGCTGTCGAGGTCGCTGCGGGCCTCGGTGCTGCGGCCCTCGGTGTCGATCGCCGCGTTGAGGTCCACCCGGCCGGCGGACTCGACGTCGTCGGGCTCCTGCCAGGGCCCGCCCACCGGGCTGACGTCGCGGGCCAGGCCGGTCGGATCGGCCAGCGCCGCAACATGACTGCGCACCCGCGGGTCAATCCAGGCGGCGCCTGCCCGCACGTATTTGGGTTGTGCGGTCAGCCGCTGCACCAGGTCGTATCCGGCCTCCGCGGTGATGGCCGCCAGCTCGTCCAAAGCGGGCCAGGGCCGTTCGGGGTTGACATGGTCGGGCGTCAACGGCGACACCCCGCCCCAGTCGTCGACGCCGGCGGCCACCAGCGCCAGGCATTCGTCGCGGGACACCAGGTTCGGCGGCGCCTGAATGCGCATGCCCGGGCCCAGCACCAGGCGCGCCACCGCCACCGTCGCCAAGTAGTCCTCGATGCCCGCGTCGGGCACAGCGGCCATCGCGGTGTGCTCCTTGGCCCGGAAATTCTGCACGATCACTTCCTGGATGTGCCCGAACTCCTTGTGCAACTTGCGAATTGCGTGCAACGTATCGGCGCGTTCGGGTAGCGTCTCACCGATGCCGACCAGCAGACCGGTGGTGAACGGAATGGACAGCCGGCCCGCGTCGGTCAGCGTGCGCAGCCGCACCGCAGGGTCTTTGTCCGGGCTGCCGTAGTGTGCCAACCCCCTCGTTTCGAACAGCCGGCGCGACGTCGTCTCCAGCATCATGCCCATCGAAGGCGCCACCGGTTTGAGCCGTGACAGCTCCGACCAGGTCATTACCCCGGGATTCAAGTGCGGCAACAGCCCGGTTTCCTCCAGCACCCGGATCGCCATCGCCCGCACGTAGGACAGCGTGGAATCGTAGCCTCGCTGACCAAGCCACTCGCGCGCCTCGGGCCAGCGTTCCTCAGGGCGATCGCCAAGGGTGAATAGTGCTTCCTTGCAACCGAGCTCGCCGCCGCGGCGGGCGATGTCGAGGATCTCGTCGGGCTCCAAATACATGCCCGCTCCTTGGGCGCGCAGCCTGCCCGGAACGGTGACGAAGGTGCAGTAGTGGCAGTTGTCCCGGCATAGACGCGTAATCGGGATGAACACCTTGCGCGAATAGCTGATCGGCAGCCGCCCGTTCGGGCCCCGCCATCCGGCCGACTCCAGACCCGCGTCGCGTACCCGCGCCGCGCTCGCGCACAGGGCGGCCAGGTCGTCCCCGCGAGCGGTCATCGCAATGGCCGCTTCATCGACGTTCAGCGCGACGCCGACCCGGGCCCGCCGCAACACCCGCCGCAGCGCCGGCGCACCGGCCCTGGAAGAGGACGCGGCCGAGACAGCCGGGACGACGGGGCTGGGCAGCGCGATGGGCTCCGGAGTCAGCGGCACGTTGGTGTAACTTCCCGACGATCGAATTTCATCCGCTCGTCCCCAACATCCGCGGACCTCGGCAGCCTTGGTGCCATATGCGCAACAGTAGCGGCAGGCCGCGGTCCACCCGCGGTCGAGGCTCCCGGCCACTTATTTCTTCGTCAGTGTCACCTCAGACCGCCGATCGAGCTACGATATGCGCCTGCCGTGCAACATCGGAGAGGTAACTGGATGTCATTCATGCGCGCGGCGCCGGACGCGATGGTGGCAGCGGCTTCGGACATCGCCGGTATCGGTTCGTCGATCAACGCCGCCAATGCGGCGGCGGCGGTCCCGACAACCGGGACGTTGGCGGCGGCCGCCGACCAGGTGTCGGCGCAGGTCGCCGCGCTGTTTTCCGCGCACGGTCAGGGGTATCAGCAGTTCAGCGCGCAGCTGTCGGAATTCCATGACCGGTTCGTGCGGGCGATCACCGCAAGTGCGAACGCATACGCGGCGACCGAGGCCAACGCCGCGCAGACCTTGGTGAACGCGATCAACGCACCGGCCGAGAAACTGCTGGGGCAGCCGTTGATCGGCGGCACCGCCGCGACGGCGGCCGGCAGCGCGCTGCCGAATGCCCTGGGGCGGATCGGCGACCTCTTCCTCGGCACGAACGGCTCCAGTGCGCTGCGGCTCCCGCCCACCGGCACGGGCGGTCTCGCCGTCGCTCGCGCGCTGCTGGCGCCCGCCGCCGCGGCGTCGCCCGCGGCGGTGATACCCGTGTCGGTCGGCACCGCCATCGAGAATCTGTACCTGGCCGTCGAGCCCTGGGTGGCCTACGGCTTCAACCTCGCCGCCTGGGCGGCGGGCTGGCTGCCCTGGGTCGGCATTCTGGCGCCGCAGATCAACTTCTTCTACTACCTCTTTGAGCCCATGGTTCAGAGCGTCCTGTTCAACACGATCGACTGGCTGGATGGGACAGTCACTTTCAGCCAGGGGCTGAGCAACATCTGGGCGGCCACCACGGCGTCGGTCAATCAATTCATCAACACCGAGATCTCCTGGATACGTAGCTTCTTCCCGCCGCTCCCGCCGCTCCCGCCGCTTCCGTAGTCCGGCCGGTCAGCCGCGGGCGGCGCGCCGCCACAGCACCCACGCCGGAGGCGCGACCCCCAGCACGATCAGGATGAGGGCCCCGTACCTCAGAATCCCCTGGCCGCCCAGGATGACGTCGTCGTTGGGAAAGCCCAAGCCCATCGCCCCCACCGTGATGAGCCAGGTCCACAGCGGCAACGCCGCCACCCGCGGAGAGTGGGTCCATCGCCCGGCCGCCCATACCAGCGCCGCGTTGACCAACCCACTGAGCAAAGCGCTGACCGGGAACGGGATTGAGCCGATATAGAGGGGCATCAGCAGCGCCCCCGCAAGTGCGGATAGGACGCCGTCGACGGCCAGCAGCGCCAAGATAACGATACGAATCGAGGGATCTGTCGCGCCGTTTTCTTCGCTCGTCACGGCGCGCGGCCGGGCTTCGATCAGGTTGGGACGCTATCGATCTGAGAAAGTATCGAGCCGAGTACCCATTGCAGGCTGTCGAGTCGGTCCTGCCAATGCTGCAGGTTGGGATCCAGGTCGGGGTCCATGGGAGTTCCTTCCGCGGCTGCCTGTGTGGGAGCCTACCGCGTGCCGAAGCCGGTGAAACCTAGTCCGGCGAGCAGATCCGTTTCCCAGCCGCGTTCATCGCGATCCCCGGCGCGGCCGGCGGCCAGAACGTAGTGCTCCTGACCCAGGATGGGCAGGGCAAGGTTGTTCGACAGCGCGCAGGCACGGCCCGTCGGGCCGACGACGACCTGGGTGGCATGCGCGGCGAGCGCCGCGGCCTTCGCGATGCGCGCTTCTTCCGAGGCCTCGACTACGGCGTCGATGTCGTCGTCCGAATACCCGAAAGTCACATCCTCTGGCGACGGGAGCACCCAGTCGGGCAGCAAGTCGTCGGGATCCACCGCGCTTCGGGCCGCGATGAACGCGCTCGTCGCGAAGACGGTCCAGTAAAACTTGGGCACCGTCCAGGGCTCGCCCGGGTAATCGGTGGTGGGAGACCCCGAGCCCGCGGCAGCCACCGCGGCCGTCGTGACGGTGTGCGTGTGCACGTGGTCGGGGTGGCCGTAGCCGCCGTTGGGGTCGTAGGTCACGACGACGTGCGGCCGCAGCCCCCGAATGATCGCGACCAGCGCCCCGACAGCCTCGCGTTCGTCGGCGTCGACGAATCGCCGCCGACCCCGCTGCTGCGTGCCGGGCATGCCGGAATCGCGCCAGCGACCCGCACCCCCTAGGTAGATCGGCGCGCTGACACCCAACGCGCGCAGTGCCGCGGTGAGCTCGCCGATCCGATAGCCGCCAAGCTGGTCAGCGTGCGCGACGCTGAGCTGAGCCCAGCGGTCGCCGATGACCTCGCCCTCCTCGCCGAGGGTGCACGTGACGACATGCACCTGTGCCCCGCGGGCGGTGTAGTGCGCGATGGTGGCGCCGTTGCTGAGGCTTTCGTCGTCGGGATGTGCATGAACGAACAGCAGTCGCGGCGTCTCAGCCATGGCCGCACCTTACCGTCCGCGCCGGCGGCGTCGAGGCGCCCTACGCAGCCGATGCTGTTGCGGCGGATGACGACAAGTAGGAACGCCGACGGCTACTATCGACCAATGGCGCAGCCGACCCTGACCATTTCCACCGCCAACCGGAGCCGTCGGCGAGGCGAGGTGCTCGAACGCGCGCTCTACGAGGCCACCCTTGCCGAACTGACTTCGGTCGGCTACGGCGGCCTGACGATGGAAGGGATCGCCGCGCGCGCCCGCACCGGCAAGGCGGCGTTGTACCGGCGCTGGGCCAGCAAGCACGACCTCGTGCAGGCCGCCCTGCAACATGCGCTCCCGCCATTGCCCGAGCCGCGCCCCGGCCGATCGGCGAGGGAAAACCTGCTGGCCGTGTTCACCGCCCATCGTGACGTGCTGGCCGGCAAGACCGCCTTCCCTGGCCTGGACATCGTCAGCCAGCTCTTGCACGAGCCGGAACTGCGCGCCATCTTCACCCACTCCGTGGTGGCCCCGCGCCTGAACATCGTCGAATCGATCCTGCAAGCGGCGGTCCGCGACGGCGACCTCGACCCCGCGGCCGTCACCCCGCTGACCGCGCGCGTCGGACCCGCTTTGATCAACCAGCACTTCATGCTCACCGGGGAACCGCCCAGCCGCCGGGAACTGGGGCTCATCGTCGACACGGTCATCCCGCCGACTCGGGCGGCGGGCCGCGCTCACTGACGAAGCCAGTTAAGCAACCCTGATACCGAGCCGCCGACGCGAGACGCGCCAGACGCTTCCGTCCTGACCCAAGCAGGTATTAGCGACGGATCGCAGTGTGACGCTGGCGACAATAAGGCCGTTTCCAGGAGAAATTCCAGGAGAAAGTTGTCGACCGTTCACCGCAGAGTTTAGCCCGCGTAGACGCACGTGGGCCGCGAGTTTACGGCTGGCCCGTAATGAGGCCGACGAAGTCGGCACCGACCATCAGGCTCTGGTCGAAGGCGCCCACCAGGCCGCCGATCTGGCCGCCGTTGAAGACCTGGGCCGCGCTGCCGGTGAGCAGACCCTGGGTGAAGGCCGGCTGCGGGACGAGCGCGCCTGAGAGCCCGTTGACCGCTTGCTGGCCAGTGCCGACCAGCAGGTTGACGACGTTGAAACTCCGGTTGAGCACGCCGTTCAGGGCGCTATCGGTGCCAAAGATGCGTTGCTCCAACGCGATCTCGTTGGTCAGCAGCGACTTGTTGAAGACGAGCTCGCTGTTGACCAGGTTGGTGTTGTAGTTGATCTGCGCCGTCTCAATTTGCTGCAGGAAACTGCCCAGCGGCGGCGTCAGCAGCGCCTGGGCGGGCGCGGGGAGCGCACTCAGCACCGCCTGGGCCGGTGCACTGCCCACGACGAGGCCGGCCACATCAGCAGCGACAACCAGGCTCTGGTCGAAGGCGCCCAACGGGCCGCCGATGGCGCCGCTGTTGAAGACCTGCGCCGCGCTGCCGAGCAGCAGGCTGGAGGTGAAGTTTGTCGGGACTGGCGCACCCACGACGGTGTTGAGCGCTTGCTCGCCGGTGCCCACCAGCAGGTTGGCGACGTTGAAGCTGCGGTTGAGCGCGCCGTTGAGGGCGCTGTCGGTGCCAAAGATGCCTTTCTCCAACGCGATCTCGTTGGTCACCAGCGCATGGTTGAAGGCGAGCTCGTTGTTGACGAGATTGGTGTTGAAATTGATCTGCGCCGCTTCAAGTTGCTGGAAGAGGCTGCTTACCGGGTTCGCCGACGCCGCCTGGGCGGGCGCGGCGACCGCACTCGCAAGCGTCCGCACGACGTTGGCCTCAGCGTTGGCATAGGCGCTCGCACCGGCGTTCAAGGCCTGCACAAACTGCTCATGAAATAGCGCCGCCTGCGCGCTGAGCGCCTGATATGCCTCACCGTGCGCGGCGAACATCGCAGCAATCCTTGCCGACACTTCATCGAGGGCCGCGGGAATCACCCCAGTGGTCGCGGCCGCTGCCGCGGCGTTGGCGGCGCTCATCGTCGAACCAATACCCGCCAAATCCGCTGCCGCCGCCGACACCAGCTCCGGCGTCGCGATCAGGTACGACATCGCGCACCTCCCAGCCCAGCCCACGCATTACCGACGGACGGATAGTATCGCGATCCGTTCACCCCTTCGGACGTTTCCACATTTCGACCAGCAAATATTCGAGCGCGCGGAGACGGGTTCGACGTGCAGGTTATGGCCCGGTCTTGACCCATTGTCCGGCGTCGCCGACGATGCCCACCGGCACCGCGCCGGACAAGCTGACGTTCTGCACGCTCGGGCCGGCCCCCACGATCGTCGTATCCTGCAGGATTGGCAGCACCGTCGACATGTTCCACAGCCGCGGTTCGACCGCCGTGATCACGTCGTTGATGTTCTTGGTTCCGTTGAGTGCGGCATCGATATTCGACTGGATGCTGCGATCGCAGATTCCGGTCAGGTTCGACGGCGCTTGCACCAGCGCGCCGGGCTCCGGGGGGCGGCTCGGCTGGGTCGATATCGGGGGCGGCGTCGGGGTGTCAGGACCGGGAGACGATGCAGGCCCGGCCGGGCCAGTGGGATTAGCCGGCGGCTTGCCGGCAGTCGATACCGGGGTCGTCTGCAACGCGGGGCAGCCGTAGCGGGAGGCCAGCAGCGTCGCCAGGTTTCCGCCGGCCCGATGCCAGCCCACGATGGCGTCCACCTGGTTGTTGTTCAACGCGTCGCGATAGAGCGTCACCGGGTCGAGCGCCAGCACGGTCGCCGCGATACCGACGTTGCGCAGCTGGTCGGCGGCCGTGTTGGCGACGGCCACCGACGTCGGGTCGTTTGCCGCCACCCCGATGACCAGCGCCAGCTGTTGGCCGTCCTTGCTGATCCGGCCACGGATGACTTCCGGCGGCCCGGTGCTGACCGGTGTCGTCGCATCGGGCGCCGTTGATGCCGACGTGTTGCTCTCGATCTGGTATCCGGCCCCCGCCAACAACGCCAGCGCCGCCTGCGTGGTCATCGCGGGTGGCGCGGTCGGCACATAACCCGGATCGCTCGGCGACCGGATCTGTGCCTGATCCAGGGTGACGGTGTTGTCGCTGCCGGCGCCCACCGCGGCGAGCAGGTCAACGTCGAGCAACCCCAAAATCGCCTTGCGGACCGCAGCGTCGGCCAGCTTGGGCTCGTTGGCGCGCAGCGTGAGCTGCATGACCCGCGGTGTCACGATCCGGGCGGTCCGGACGTCGGGAATGGCCGACAACTGCGCGAAGGCCGCCGAGCCGCCGTGCACCTGGGCCACTTGGGTGTCGCCGTTGCGCACCGAATCGGCCAGCGCGGCCGGTGCCCCGGCCCGGCGGAACAGGATGAGGCCGGGCTTGGCGGGCGGCCCCCAATAGCGATCGTTGCGGGCGATCAGGATTTCGTCGCGCTGCGGGTCGATGTTCTCCACCCGGAACTGTCCGCCGGTGACCGGCAGCGCCCGGGCCAGTCCCGCGGCGAACCCGCCCGGCACGTCCTTGACGATGTGCGCCGGCAGGATGTTGTTGAACAACTCCCGCCAGCCCGGATAGGGCTGGGCGAAGGTGACGACGGCCTGCTTGCCGCCCTCGAGTGACTGCACACCGGTGATCAGGTCATAGCCGGCCGGATCGACCACGCCCGGCTGGCTGACCATCTGCCGCCACAGGTACCAGAAGTCGTCCGCCGCGATCGGGGCGTTGTCGGTCCATTGCGCCTCGGGCCGAATCTTGTAGGTCACCGTGAACGGGTTTTCGTTCGTCACGTCGGCGGAGACCAGCAGGGTCGGGTCCATCTCCCAGCGCGAACCCGTCGGCGAATTGGGATCGGGCACCGGCCGGAACGCGCTGGGCAACACCAGCGCGCTGATGGCCGCATTCACCGGCGACAGATCGGAGAGCAAGTGCGGGTTGAACCCGGCGCCGATCGAGTCGATGCCCATGATGATCTGGGTGGGACGCGGCGGCGGCGGCATGTTGTGCGGAGTGTCGGTGCTTTGCGGGGCCGGCGGCGGGCTGACGGTACACGCGGACAACACCAGGGCACTCAGCGAGACCAGCGCGCCGATCGTCAGGCAGAGGCGGCGGATCGGTCTCGGCACGCCCATCAGGGTATCGGGGAGCGATCGCGCCGCCCGGCGCGCCGCGAGCGTAACGGGGTTGCGAAAAACCGGGCCGGATTTCGCAGTGCCGTTACACTCGCGGGCCGATGCCGACACCGATCTATCCCCGGGCCTTGGCCCGCGCCCGGCTGCGGGCCCGCGCGGTGGCGTCCAGTTCGACCTTGCGCACCCGCACGATCTCGGGAGTCACCTCGACGCATTCGTCGGGCGCACAGAATTCCATGGCCCGCTCCAGGTCGAGGTCGAGTGGCTTGGCCAATGTCTCGATCACATCGGCGGTGGATGACCGCATGTTGGTCAGCTTTTTCTCGCGGGTGACGTTGATGTCGAGGTCCTCCGGACGCGGGTTGATCCCGACGACCATGCCCTCGTAGGTGTCCTGGCCGGGTTCGACGAAGAACTGACCCCGATCGGCGAGCTGAAGTAGCGCGAACGCCGTGATGGTGCCTGACCGGTCGGACACCAGCGACCCGGTGTGCCGGGCCCGGATCTCGCCCACCCAGGGCCGGTAACCGTCGAACACGGCGTTGGCGATGCCGGTGCCGCGGGTGAGGGTGAGGAAGTCGGTGCGGAAGCCGATCAGGCCCCGGCTGGGAACGACGAAATCCATCCGGACCCAGCCGGCGGCATGGTTGGTCATCTCCTCCATGCGGCCCTTGCGGCCGGCCATCAATTGGGTGATGGCGCCGACGAATTCCTCGGGACAGTCGATCGTCATGGCCTCGAACGGCTCGTGCAGCCGACCGTCGATCGTCTTGGTGACCACCTGCGGCTTGCCGACCGTGAGCTCGAAGCCCTCCCGGCGCATCTGCTCGACCAGCACGGCCAGCGCCAGCTCGCCGCGGCCCTGCACCTCCCAGGCGTCGGGCCGGCCGATGTCGACGACCCGGATGGAGACGTTGCCGACCAACTCGGCGTCCAGGCGGCTGCGGAGCATGCGCGCGGTCAGCTTGTGCCCGGACACCTTGCCGGCCAGCGGGGAGGTGTTGGTGCCGATCGTCACCGAGATGGCCGGCTCGTCGACGGTGATGCGTGGCAGCGCGTGGGCATGGTCGGGATCGGCCAGGGTGTCGCCGATCATGATGTCGGGCAGCCCCGCGACCGCCACGATGTCACCGGCGATCGCCTCGTCGGTGGCGCTGCGCTCGACGCCCTCGGTCGCGAGCAGCTCGGTGATCTTGGCGCTGGTGATGACGGGCACCCCGTCCACCTCGCGCATCCATGCCACCTGCTGGCCCTTGCGGATGCGTCCGTTGTGGATGCGGATGAGCGCCAGCCGGCCCAGGAAGGAAGACGCGTCCAGGTTGGTGACCAGGGCCTGCAGCGGCGCGTCCGGGTTGCCCTTCGGCGGTGGCACGTGCTCTTCGAGGACCTCGAACAGCGCGTCCAGGTTGGTGCCCTCGGGAACGTGGCCGTCGGCCGGCTGGGTGGTGCTCGCCACCCCGGCACGCCCGGAGGCGTACAGCGTCGGCAGGCCCAGCGCGTGCTCGGCGGCCTTGGCGGCTGCGTCGTCGAGATCCGACGCGACATCGAGCAGCAGGTCGTGGCTGGCCTCCACGACCTCGGCGATGCGCGCGTCGGGCCGGTCGGTCTTGTTGACGACGAGGATCACCGGCAGGTGCGCGGCCAGCGCCTTGCGCAGCACGAACCGCGTCTGCGGCAGCGGGCCCTCGGACGCGTCGACCAGCAGCAGCACCCCGTCGACCATGGACAGCCCGCGCTCCACCTCGCCGCCGAAGTCGGCGTGTCCGGGGGTGTCGATGACGTTGATCACGGTCACGGATCCATCGCCGCGATGGCGATGCACGGCGGTGTTCTTGGCCAGGATGGTGATGCCCTTTTCCCGTTCCAGGTCGCCGGTGTCCATCACCCGTTCCTGCACTGCACCGCGCTCGTGCAGCGCGCCGGACTGCCGCAGCATCGCGTCGACCAGGGTGGTCTTGCCATGGTCGACGTGGGCGACGATGGCGACATTACGGAATGGCACGTCGGTGATTGTGGCAGCGGGGGCCTATCAATGGCGAACTGGCGGCCCACTCACCAGCCGCGCCGGCGGGGTGCCGAACCGATCAATTCGTTCTTTTCCGGCGCCTCGCGAGTGCGGTACACGATGTAGGGCCGAAACAGGTACGCGATCGGCACGCTAAACGCGTGCACCAACCGGGTGAACGGCCAGAGGGCGAACAACGCCAGCGCGATCAGCACGTGCACCTGGTAATACACCGCCGCGTGCGCCATCAGATCCCCCCGCGGGTCGAGGATCCAGATCGACCGGAACCATACCGACACCCTTTGGCGGTAGTCGTGCAGCTCGCCGAGGTGGGTGGCACCCATCAGGGTGCAGCTCATGCCCGCCACCAATGCGCACGCCAGCACGAGGTACATCAGCTTGTCGTTGCGGGTGGTGGCCCGGAAGACCGGCCCGCGGGTGCGCCGCCGGTAGATCAACAACGCGATACCGGCCAGGGTGGCCGCACCGGCGGGCAGGCCAAGCAGCAGCGCCTGCAGGTGATACAGGTGATCGCTCAACCCGACCGCTCGGGTCCAGGATTCCGGAATGAGTAGCCCCACGGCGTGGCCCATGATGACAACCAGGCTGCCGAAGTGAAACATCGGGCTGCCGATCGACAACAACCGTGACTCATAGAGCTGCGACGAACGCGTGGTCCATCCGAACTTGTCGTAGCGGTACCGCCACCAGGTGCCGACGACCGCGATCGCCAGCACGACGTAAGGCGCGTCGTCCCAGAAGATCTCGATTAGTCTCATGTGCACAACCGTCAGCCTCCCTCGGTGCGCTTGGGCGGTACGGTCAAGGTAAATGGTTGCAGCCCAACGGATTCCACAGGAGGACCGCTCTGGGCCAACCGCTGTGCCCGGCGCACGTCCTGGTCGTTTGCCGCCGGCAGCGTGGCGCAGACCGCCGCCACGGTATGTGCGTACGGCGACTTGGCGTCCGCCAGGGCGCAGCGCAGCACGTCGATCGGGACGCGATGCTCGGTGAGTAATCCGCGCCCGACCTCGGGATCGACGATCGCGGCGAATTCCAGGACGACGGGTAGGTGATCCGGTGCCTCGGCGCGCGGCGGCTCCACCCCCGCGCCCCGGTAGGCGGTGGCGAACGCCAGCATCTCCCGGCCACGATTTCGGGTGTCCCCGGCCGTCCAGTACGTCAGGTACATCGTGGTGCGCCGCCGCATATCGAACGTCTCGACGTAATCCATCGCGACGGCCATCGGCTCGCGTGCACGCAGCGCCTCGACGGTCCGCCCGAGCAGCGTCGCCGCGGGTCCGCTGATGTGGGCCAGCAGTTCGTCGACGGTGTCCAGCCGCGCGGCCAGCCCGCCCAGGCCGTCCTCCGGGTAGGACAGCAGCAGCGAGGCCGCCTGCCACACCAACCGGTCCCGCATCGTCCTGGTGGCCGACCGGTCCCGTGCTAAGGACGACAACCTCATCGCTTGGGCTCCGGGAACAGTCCCTCGGGCGCGCCGTTGCCATCCCAGTTGAGGAGATTCACCCTGGAGCGACCGCCGCCTCCCCGCTGTCGCTGCTGCAGCGCGTGGAACGTCTCCACTGCGACCGGAACGGGGGTTCCGCTGCCCTCGCCGAACGGACCGTATTCGTACATGCCCGGCCCGCCCTCGTACGACAACGAACACGCCGCCTCCTCTACCCCGGCAACATTGGCCGGCGCGGGCAAATCCGCCGCGTACGCGGTCGGAATAACGTAGCGCTCTTCGTATTTCGCCACGGCCAGCAGCCGATACATCCCGTAAATCTCTTCTTCGGTCATCCCGACCGCGTGCGGAATGTGCGGCTGGGTTTCGCGGCCCAGGTTGATGTCGCGCATGTAGGACCGCATCGCCGCCAGCCGCCGCAGCACACCTTCGACCACCGCGGTGTCGCCGGCGGTGAAAAGCTCGGCCAGGTAGGCCATCGGGATGCGAAGCGCCGCCAGCGCGCCGAACAGGTTGCCCAGGTCCTCCCCGTCGTGGCCGTCGTGGCTGATCGCGTCGACCACCGGCGACAACGGCGGGATGTACCAGACCATCGGCATGGTCCGATACTCCGGGTGCAGCGGCAGCGCCACCCGGTAGGTGTTGATCAACGCATACACCGGCGACCGTTGCGCGGCCTCGATCCACTCCGCGGAGATGCCCTGTGCCCGGGCGTGAGCGATCACGTCGGGATCGGCTGGGTCCAACAGGATCCGGCGCTGCGCCTCATACAGGTCGGTGTCGTCTTCCACCGACGCCGCCTCGAGCACCCGGTCCACGTCGTAGAGCACCAGCCCGAGGTAGCGCAACCGTCCCACGCACGTTTCCGAACACACCGTGGGCAACCCCACCTCGACGCGCGGATAGCACAGGGTGCACTTCTCGGCCTTGCCGGTTTTGTGGTTGAAATACACCTTCTTGTAAGGACATCCGGACACGCACATCCGCCAGCCGCGGCAGCGGTCCTGGTCGACGAGCACGATGCCGTCCTCGCTGCGCTTGTACATCGCCCCCGACGGGCACGAGGCCACGCATGACGGGTTCAGGCAGTGCTCGCAGATTCGCGGCAGGTAGAACATGAAGGTCTCTTCGAGCTTCAGCTTCACCTCGTCGCCGACCTTTTTCAGGATCGGGTCGTTGGGCACGATCTCCGGTGACCCGGCGAGGTCGTCGTCCCAGTTCGATCCCCACGACACCGTCATCCGCTCACCGGTGATCAGGCTGCGCGGCGGCGCGACCGGGAAGGTGTCACCCGCCGGCGCCTGCGTCAGGTTTTCGTAGTCGTACGTCCACGGCTCGTAGTAATCGTCGATGCTCGGCAGCCTGGGGTTGGCGAAGATGCGCAGCAGCTTTTGGATGCGGCCGCGGTCGCGCAGCCGCAGCCGGCCCTTCCTGTCGCGCACCCATCCCCCGCGCCACCGGTCCTGGTCCTCGTAGCTGCGCGGATAGCCGACGCCCGGACGGGTTTCGACGTTGTTGAACCACACATACTCGGTTCCGGCGCGATTGGTCCACGCTTGCTTGCAGGTTACCGAGCAGGTGTGGCAGCCGATGCATTTGTCGAGGTTCATCACCATCGCCATCTGGGCCATGACCTTCATCGTCAGTAGGTCACCTCCTGGCTGCGGCGACGCACCACGGTCACCTCGTCGCGCTGGTTGCCGGTCGGGCCAAGGTAGTTGAACGCGAACGCATTCTGACCGTAGCCACCGGCGAGGTGGCTGGGCTTGATCCGCACGCGGGTCAGCGCGTTGTGGGTGCCGCCGCGTTTGTTGTTGGTCTCGGTGCGCGGCACGTCCACGGTGCGTTCCTGCACGTGGTAGACGAACACCACGCCGTCGGGCATGCGGTGCGAGACGATCGCCCGGCACACGTAGATGCCGTTGGCGTTGACCGCCTCGACCCAATCGTTGTCGCGGACTTGGATTTTCGCCGCATCGCCCGGGCTCATCCACATCGTCGGTCCACCGCGCGACAACGACAGCATGTACAGGTTGTCCTGGTATGTGGAGTGGAACGACCATTTCGAGTGCGGCGTCAGGTAGCGCACCGTGAGCCCGATGCCATCCTCGATGGATCCGAGGTGGGGCTGGTTGAACAGCCGGGCCATGTCCAGCGGCGGCCGATAGACGGGCAGCTGTTCGCCGAGCTCCTCGACCCAGTCGTGGGCGACATAGAAGTGCATCCGTCCGGTGAGGGTGTGGAACGGCTTGAGGTGCTCGATGTTGATCGTGAACGGGGCGTAGCGGCGGCCACCGGTCTCGCTGCCGGACCATTCCGGGCTGGTGATCACGGGGACCGGACGGGCCTGGGTATCGGCGTAGGTGATCCGGCGTTCCTCGCTGCCCTCGGCCAGATGTGCAAGCCGTTGTCCGGTGCGCTTCTCCAGCTCGCGGAATCCCTCGACGGCGAGACGGCCATTGCACGTCGGAGACAGGGCCAGGATTGTATCGGCCATCCGACGGGCCGTGGTGATCGCCGGACGGCCCGCGGCCGCACCGGAATTCATCACCCCGAACTTGGCAGCCAGTTCGTCGACCTCGCGGAAGGGATGGACCGTGTAGCCCTTGACGGTCATCCCGAACTTGTCGATGAGCGGTCCCAGGGTGAGCCACTTGTCGTAGGTCGCGGCGTAGTCTCGCTCCACGACCGTGAGCTTGCCCATCGTCCTGCCCGGTGTCGGGGTTTCACCGGCGTGCAGCCAATCGCGTTCGGTGCCATCGGGATACGCCATCGCATCCGGGGTGTCGTGCGACAGCGCGGTCAGCACCACATCGTTACGCGTACCCAGATGACACTTGGCCAACGTGGAAAACACACGAGCGATGGTGGCGAATGCGTCGAAGTCCGAACGGGTTTCCCACGGCGGGTCGATGGCGGGACTGAACGCGTGCACGTACGGGTGCATGTCGGTGCTGGACAGGTCGTGCTTCTCGTACCAGGTCGCGGCGGGCAGCACCACGTCGGACACCAACGTTGTCGACGTCATCCGGAAGTCGATCGACATCATCAGGTCGAGCTTGCCCTCCGGGATGCCGTCGGCCGGGGGTTGCACCTGCACGTTGGAGTCGGTGCCCAGCAAATGCCGCAGGAAGTACTCGCCGCCCTTGCCCGACGAGCCGATCAGGTTGGACCGCCAGACGGTGAGCACGCGCGGCCAGTTGACCGGGTTGTCGGGATCGCTGACCGACAGCTTCAGGTTGCGCCGGGCGAGTTGTTCTGTGATGTAGTCCGCGACGTCGCGGCCCGCCTCCCGCGCCTCGTCGGCGACATCCAGGCTGGACCGGTCGAACTGCGGGTAGAAGGGACTCCAGCCCATCGCCGCCGCCGACGCCAGCAGATCCATCGTTTGCTTGCCGGCGAACCTGCCGCGGCCGACCGGGCTGGCCAGCTTGTCGGCCCCGTAGCTGTCGTAGCGCCACTGGTCGGTGTGGACATACCAGTACGAGGTGCCGGGCACCTGCCGCGGTGGCCGCGCCCAGTCGGTCGCGTTGGCCATGGTCTGCCACCCGGTCAGGGGACGGACCTTCTCCTGACCGACGTAGTGCGCCCACCCGCCGCCGTTTCGACCCATCGACCCGGTCAACATCAGCAGCGCCAACACCGAGCGGTAGATGACGTCGCTGTGGAACCAGTGGCAGATGCCGCCGCCCATGATGACCATGGATCGCCCGCCGGATTCCTCCGCGTTGCGCGCGAATTCCCGGGCGATGCGAATGGCCTGCGCGGCCGGCACTCCGGTGATCGATTCCTGCCAGGCGGGAGTGTTCTGCCCGGTGGGATCGTCGTAGTCGGTGGGCCATTCGCCGGGCAGCCCGTCGCGCCGCACCCCGTACTGGGCCAGCATCAGGTCGAACACCGTGCACACTAGATGCGTGCCGACGCGGCGCGCCGGCACGCCACGCGACACCGTCTCGCCGTGGCCATCGATCGTGTCGAAGCTGGGCAGTTCAATCGGTTGAGCGTTTTGATCGGCGCGTTGGACGCTCAGCGCCGGCACCACCGAACCCAGGTCCAGGTTCCACTTTCCGACACCGTCCTCGCCGAAGCGGAATCCCAGCGAGCCGTGTGGGACAACGACACGGTCGGTAACCTCGTCCAGGAGCGCGGGTTTGAACGCGGCGTTCTCGACCTCTTCGCCAATGTCTGCCGCGGTCAAGAACTTTCCCGGCACCAGCGCGTCGCCTCGCCGTTCGAGCTTGATCAGGAACGGCAAATCGGTGTAGCGACGCGCAAAGTCGGTGAAGAACGGAACCTGTTTTTGCACATAGCATTCCGTGAGAATCACGTAGCCCATCGCCATGGCCAGCGCGGCGTCGGTGCCCGCGGCACACCTCATCCACTCGTCGGCGAATTTGGTGTTGTCGGCGTAATCCGGGCTGACCACAACGACTTTGGCGCCCCGGTAACGCGCCTCGGCCATCCAGTGCGCGTCGGGCGTCCGGGTGACCGGGACGTTGGAGCCCCACATGACCAGATAGGACGCATCCCACCAGTCCCCGGATTCGGGTACGTCGGTCTGGTCACCGAACACCTGCGGCGAGGCCACCGGAAGGTCGGCGTACCAGTCATAGAACGACGTCATCACGCCGCCGATAAGTTCGATGAACCGCGATCCCGCGGCGTGGCTCACCATCGACATCGCCGGGATCGGCGTGAAGCCGGCGACCCGGTCCGGGCCGTATGTCTTGATGGTGTGCACGTGGGCCGCGGCCACCATCTCGCTGGCCTCGGCCCAGCTCACCCGGATCAGCCCCCCCTTGCCGCGCGCCTGCTGATAGCGGCGACGGCGCTCCGGATCGGCCTGGATGTCGGCCCACGCCAGTACCGGGTCACCAAGGCGGGCCTTGGCCTCCCGATACATGTCGACCAGCACGCCCCGGGCGTACGGATAGCGCACCCGCGTGGGCGAGTAGCTGTACCAGGAGAACGACGCACCCCGCGGACAGCCGCGTGGCTCATACTCGGGCCGGTCCGGGCCCACCGAAGGATAGTCGGTCTGCTGGGTCTCCCAGGTGATGATCCCGTCCTTGACGTAGATCTTCCACGAGCACGATCCGGTGCAGTTGACGCCGTGAGTGGAGCGGACCACCTTGTCGTGGCTCCACCGGTCCCGGTAGAACACGTCACCTCCGCGGCCGCCGCGCCTGGTCACCGTGCGCAGATCGGCCGAGAACTCACCCGGGGTGAAGAAGCGGCCGCTGCGTTCCAGCAGCTCCTCGAGCGGTCCACCGACGTGTGGTGTCACGGTCAAGGGTCAGGCCTCCTCGTCGATAGCGCACACGGTCGGCCCGCGCTGGCCGGCAGGTGACCGGGCCCCGGCGCGGGTCCCGCGACATTTCTCATCATGCACAGCGGGTCAACAGGAACCGGGGTCATCAGCGTCGTGATTCTGCGGGGACGTGTCCGTGAAACCATCGCGATCGCCACCGGCACGCAAATCCAGGTTTGGGCTCGGTCGCGCTGTCTTTGCCCAGTCTAATTTCAGCGCAGGGCGGCTTGCCCCGATCGCGCTGTGCGATGGCTGGGTAATGGCTGTGACGTCCTTCAGGTAACGGCCCGAGTCAGGTCGGCAAGCCAGCCGCGGTCGGCCGGCACCCAGTCGAGCGCGTGCAGTTCAGCCGCGCTCACCCAGCGCAACGCTCGGTGGTCGCGCGCGTGCGGTTCGCCGCGAATCAGGCGCACGCGGTACGCGCGCAGCGTCGTGTCGGCATTCAGCGAAATATCGCCGCCCAGACGGTCACCCACTGCGACGTCACCAACCTCGAGGCCCAGTTCCTCGGCCAGTTCGCGGGCCAGCGCGGCGCGCTCGGTTTCGCCGGGCGAGACCTTGCCGCCTGGTAGTTCCCAGCGGCCCGCCAACTCCGGTGGCCGAACCCGTTGCGCCACCAGGACCGTGGCGCCGCAGATGACGGCACCGGCGACGACGATCTGGTCGGCCATGGCCAGTGACGGTATACCGTCGAAAGCATGGCTGTGTTAACGGATGACCAAGTGGACGCCGCACTGCCCGAGCTCAACGGCTGGGAGCGCGCCGGGGGTATCCTGCGCCGGAAGATCAAGTTTCCGACGTTTCTCGCCGGCATCGACGCCGTGCGCCGGGTGGCCGAGCACGCGGAAGCCAAGGATCACCACCCGGATATCGATATCCGTTGGCGGACAGTGACTTTCATGCTGGTTACGCATGCGGTCGGCGGTATCACGCAAAACGACATCGACATGGCGCGCGACATCAACGCGATCATCGGGACTTGACCGTTCCGACGGCGCTTCTCCCGGTAGTGGCGATCCAGCCCAGGGTCGCCAGCGTCGCCACCAGGTAGACGAGCCCGGCCCAGGCCAGATACCAGGGTCGGCCGATCTGCCAGATGGTTGGTTGGGCGAAGCTCAGCAACCATGGGACGCCGACGATGGTCAGCGCCAGCCACCCCCAGCCCAGAATCCGCGCGCCATGTCGCGCGCGCAGTGGCCCCTGTATCAGCCAGATCATCAGCGGCACCAGCCACACCCAGTGATGCGTCCACGAGATCGGGGACAGCAGCAGCCCGAACAGCTCGACCACGAGCAACTTGCCGAGGTGGTCGGCATCCTGAAGGGCACGCCACGCCAGCATGGCCAGCGCCGCCGTGGCCGCGATCCCGGCCAGCACCAGCGGACCGAAGCCGGCGTCGTGGCCGAGGATCCGCGAGATCGCGCCCCGCCAGGATTGATTGAACGAGGTGGCGATCGGCCCAATCCGGCGAGCGTCGCCCAGCAGGTCGGTGAAGTAGTAGCGGGCCTGATCGCCGACGACCAGCACCGAAACCCCGACGGTGGCAACGAACACGACCGCCGAAAACAGCGCGGCGCGCCAGCGCCGAACGGCGAGGAAATACATCCCGCTGATCGCCGGCGTCAACTTGATTCCGGACGCCACGCCGACCAGCAGGCCCGAGAGCCACCACCGCGTGGTGTGGACCGCCCACAGCACCGCCAGCACCAGCGGCACATTGATCTGCCCGTAGTCGAAGTTGCTGCGCAGTGGCTCGATCCAGATGGCGATTGCGGTCCAGGCCATCGCGGCACGCCGGCCGTTGGGGCCGGCGACGCCGATCAACCGCTGGCTGATCCGGACCACGCCGTACAGCGCGGCGATCGTCGCGACCTGCCACAGCAGGGCGACCGGGCCGAACGGCAGCAGATGCAGCGGGTAGAAGACGACCGCCGCGAACGGCGGATACGTGAACGGCAGCGGGAAGTCCGGCGTCTGGTCGGCGTAAACGTAGCTGTACAGGGTGCCGGGATGGTCCAGCGCGGCCGCGCCGCCCACGTAGACATGCAGGTCGACGAAGTTCGCGCCGTTGGGCATCAGATAGGTCCAGGCGAGCCGCGCCGCGACGCTGAGGATCAGCAGCACCGGCGCCGCGCGTGTCGTCCAGGCGGTTACCGCCGGGCTCGCTGAGGTGGTGTTTATCCGCCCGACTCTAGCCGCGAACTCGTTCTCCAGGTGTCCGGTCACCGCCACCACACGTATCCGTAACGATCGGATAACCGCCACACGTGTCACTTGAGTCACTTTTGTACCGCGATACCTTCGGGCTCGGGTCCTGTCGGGGTCCCGTCATCGACAACCAGGGAGAGTCATGCCAACCATCTGGACGTACGTACGCGTCGGCGCCGTCTTGGTCGGATCGTCGGCCGCGCTATTGACGGGCGGTATCGCCCACGCCGACCCGGCACCTCCGCCGGAGCCGGCGGCGCCCAACCCGGCCAGCGTTGCCCAACAGCTGATCGCCTCGGCGGCCAACGCGCCACAGATATTGCAAAACTTCGCGACGGCGCTCGGCGCCACCCCGCCGGTGGCGCCCGCGCGGGCGCCCGAGCCGGCGCCCGCGACCGTGCCGGGCATACCGGGCTTAACCCCGGCCGCACCGGCGGCACCCGCTTCGGCCCCGTCGGTGACTCCGTCGATTCCCGGGGTGAACGCTCCCCTGCCGGGGATCACCGCGCCGGCGGCACCCGCTTCGGCCCCGGCGGTGACTCCGTCGATTCCCGGGGTGAACGCTCCCCTGCCGGGGATCACCGCGCCGGCGGCACCCGCCGCACCGGCGGCCCCGGCGATTCCCGGGCTGCCGGGCATCCCCGCGATTCCCGGCAGCACCCCGGCTGCCCCGGCGGCCGCACCGGCGGGGGCCCCTGGTCTGGTCCCGACGGCTAAGGTCGACATGCCGTCGCTGCCCTACCTCCCGGTACAGCTGCCTCAACAGGTCTCGCTGCCGCAAGACATTCCGGCGCTTGCGGCGGGCGCCGTCGCGGGGGCGCAGCCCCAGCCGGCGGCCCCCGGTGCGCCCGCGGCGCCCGCGGCGCCAACGTCATTGCTCGCCGCGCTGCCGTGAGCAAACCCTGATAGACGGCTGACCTACCACCGAGGACCGGGAGAACACCGTGGCAAGCACTGGGAGACTGTCCAACGGTTTGGCCGCTGCCGTCATTACCTCGGCTGCCGCGCTCGCGCTTTGCCCGAGCGCGGCAGCCGACCCGTCGGCGTCGCAGCCCAACCCCCAGCTACCGGGATTGCCGGCGTTGGCCCAGTTGAGTCCGATAATCCAGCAGGCAGCCAGCAACCCCGCGCAGGCGACACAGCTGCTCATGGCCGCCGCGTCGGCGTTCACGCACAGTCCGACGACGCCGACCGAGTCCAAGAACGTCGCCTCTTCGGTGACCCAGTTCGTGCAGGAGCCGGCAAATCCCACCCCTGGCGCTCCTGCCATGGGCGTGCCGGCTCCCGCGCCCATGGCCACCCCGCCCGACGCCACCCCGGTGCCACACGTGCCACCGATCGGTGTGGAGCCCGGCACGCAGGCGCACCTGCCGACCGGTGTCGACCCAACCCATGTTGCGGGCCCCGCCCCCATCGCGGCACCGACGACTCTCCCACCGGCAGCGGCGCCGGCGCCCGGGCCGGCCGCCGCTCCCGCTGCCGCGCCGGGTTTCGGCCCCGACGCGCCGCCCACGCAAGACTTCATGTACCCGTCGATCGGCGTCAATTGCCTGGGAGAAGGCAGTAACGCCCTCGCGACCGCACTGTCGGTGGCGGGACCGGCCAAGATACCGGCTCCCGGTCCGGGACCCGGCCAGACCGCTTATGTCTTCACGGCGGTCGGCACCCCTGGTCCCGCCGAGGTGCAACGGCTGCCGTTGAATGTCACCTGGGTGAACCTGACTACCGGCAAGTCCGGGAGCGCCACGCTCAAGCCGCGTCCCGACATCAATCCCGACGGCCCAACGACGCTGACGGTCATCGCCGATACCGGTTCGGGCAGCATCATGTCGACGATCTTCGGACAGGTCACCACCAAGGAACGGCAGTGCCAGTTCATGCCGACGATCGGCTCGACAGTGGTGCCGTAGCCGCGGCCTAGCCGCGGGATCAGTACGCCATGAACAGAATTGCGTCGCGGTCGTACTCCAAGCCCGGATGAACGCTGGCTAGGTGGGCTTGGGTCAGTTCGACCAGCTCGTCTTCGTCCTTGCCGACGATGGCTTCGCCACACGGACATGTTATGTGTGTCTTCACGGTGCCGCCTTTCCCTTCGCTGCCGCCTTCATCTGCTTCTTATGCGACCGCACCTGCCCAAGCGAGCGGGCATCGACGATGTCGGCGACGGACATGTAGGTGCCGGGTTGCCCGAATTCCCCGGCCGCCGCTCGCCAGCCCGGTGGCGTCACGCCGTACTGCTTGCCAAGCAACGCCACAAAGATCCGCGCCTTCTGCTCCCCAAAGCCGGGTAGCCCCTTGAGCCGCCGGAGCAACTCCTTCCCGTCGGGTCCACCCGCGGTCCACAACGCCGCCGCATCCCCGTCGTAGCGATCCACGATGATCTGCGCAAGGGCCTGGATACGCTTGGCCATCGAACCCGGAAAGCGGTGTATCGCAGGCTTTTCCGAGCACAATGCGGCAAACTTGTCTGGGTCGTGGTCGGCAATCTCGCCGACATCGAAGCTGCCCATCCGGTCGGCGATCTTCTTCGGTCCCGCGAAGGCGGTCTCCATGGGCACCTGCTGATCAAGCAACATTCCGACCAGTAACGCGAACGGGTTGGAGTCCAGCAACGCGTCAGCGGCTGGATCTTGGACAAGCTGCAGTTTCGGCACCCACACAGTCTAGAGGTGCGGCGTACGGTCCCAGAGGCCCACGGCAGACTGCCGCAGCTGGCAACCGAATTTGGTCTTGCCGCAATGGTTTCCGGGCTAGCCGCTCTTGCGGCGGAATTCCCGGCGACTCTCCACCGGGCCATGCGCCCGCGCCTGCTTGCCGCCGCCGTCCTTGTGCTCGGATCCCCCCGATGACTTCGCCATCTTGCGATCGAGGGCTTCGCGGAACTTACGCTTGGTCTCGTCCTCTGGTGCAGAGCCTGCCGGGGGGTTCGATTCAGCCATGACGGCAGCCTAGCGCGTGGTTACCGCATACCCGGGGGCATGCCGTAGAGATGCGAGATCGGCAGCGTCAGCAGCACCCGCCGATCGGTGACCATGGCCTCGCGGTATTCGTCCCAGTCCGGATGCTCACCAGCGAGGTTGCGATACAAGACAATCAGCGCCTCCACGGTGTCGTCATCGGGCGCGGCCGCAGGCGGTGTCAGCTCGGCGGTGCCCTCGGCGACCGCATACGACCATCCGTCGTCGGCATCGACCAGCAGCGAGGCGCGCGGGTCGCGGCGCAGGTTGCGGGTCTTGGCCCGCGGCTCGGTGATCGACACCTGTATCACCAATCTGCGCGGGTCGAAGTGATACTGCACGTTCGACAGCTGGGGGCGCCCGTCGCGCTTGATGGTGGCCAGCACGCCGATGGAGTTCCCACTGATCACGGCCAACAGCTTGTCGTCGAACACTTGGCGTCCCATGCCGAAAGCCTACGTCGCACCCCGGCGAGCTGGTGGAATCGGATCATGACCCATTTCGCGGCATTTCTACGCGGCGTCAACGTCGGGGGCGTCAACCTCAAGATGGCCGAGGTGGCCGCCGCATTGACCGACACCGGATTCACCCACGTCCGCACCATCCTGGCCAGCGGCAACGTGCTGCTGGAGTCGTCCTGGGGTGTCGGCGCGGTGCGCGAGAAAGCCCAAGCCGCGTTGCGCGAGAGGTTCGGCTACGACGCGTGGGTGCTGGCCTACGACATCGATACGGTGCGCGCCATCGTCGCGGCGTACCCGTTCGAACGCGAGGTCGACGGATACCAGTCCTACGTCACGTTCGTTGCCGACGAAGAGGTGCTCGGTGAGCTTGCGGCGCTGACACATCGCTCCGACGAGAAGATCCGCCGCGGAGAGGGTGTCATCTATTGGCAGGTTCCCAAGGGCAGCACATTGGATAGCACCATCGGCCAGACGATGGGAAGGAAGCGCTACAAGTCGTCGACGACCACCCGCAACCTGCGCACCCTGGACAAAGTCCTGCGGTGAAGGCCAGTTGTTCGACACGCTTTAGTCGTCGGGCACGTTGGTGAGGTAGCGCATCGCGTCCGACTTGGTGAGCCCGAGCGCTCGGGCCACTTCAACGTATTCCTTGGCCGCGGCCGCCATCGCGGCGTCGGTCGGATCGAAACGGGAGATGAAAGTGCCGAAGCGTCCGCGTGTTTCGACGATCGCCGCCGACTCGAGCTCGCGGTAGGCGCGGGCGACGGTATTGGCGGCCACGCCTAGCTGACCGGCCAGGTCGCGCACCGTCGGCAACCGGGTGCCGGGCGGCAACGCACCGGCTCGGACTCCGTCGATCACCTGGGTTCTGAGTTGGTCGAACAAAGGCTTGCCGGCCTTCACGTCAACCCGTAGCAAATCCCGCAGCTCCACATACCCAGTATCTCCCAAGCCGGGCTATCTTTGTGGGATGCGAGTGACGGTGCTCAGCGGCGCGGGGATCTCCGCGGAGAGCGGCGTCCCAACGTTTCGCGATGACAAGAACGGATTGTGGGCCCGCTTCGACCCTTACGAGCTGTCGAGCACGCGGGGCTGGGAGTGCAATCCCGAACGCGTTTGGGGCTGGTACCTGTGGCGCCATTACCTGGTGGCCAAGGTCGAACCCAACGACGGGCACCGCGCGATCGCCGCCTGGCAGGACCACGCCGACGTCACCGTCGTCACCCAGAATGTCGACGACCTCCACGAGCGCGCCGGCAGCGCCCCGGTGCACCACCTGCACGGCAGCCTTTTCGAATTCCGTTGTGCGCGTTGCGGTGTGCCCTACAACGACCCGCTGCCCGAGATGACCGAGCCCGCGATAGAAGTGGAGCCGCCGGTCTGCTCCCGATGCGGCGGCCTGATCCGGCCCGACATCGTGTGGTTCGGTGAGGTGCTGCCGGAGCGCGCGTGGCAGTCCGCGGTGGCGGCAACCGAGGCCGCCGACGTGATGGTGGTGGTGGGGACGTCCGCGATCGTCTACCCGGCCGCCGGGTTACCCGAGCTGGCGCTGTCGCGCGGCGCGGCGGTGATCGAGGTCAATCCCGAGCCGACGCCGCTGACCCGCAGCGCCACCATCAGCATTCGCGAATCCGCAAGCCAGGCATTGCCCGGGTTGCTGCCGCGGCTACCCGCGCTGCTGAAGTAAGACGCGCATCGAGGCTGCGGAGGCGGCACCGAGACTGCGCACAGATCGGGGTTCGTCCACACGATCGCGCCCTGAGCGCAGTTTCGGCCGGCCCGTGTCGGCGCGACAGGCGAGCCTGCCGGCATGCCATCTCCATTCATCGGCAGTGAAGCCATCAGGGACGGGCTCCTGCGACCCCACCAGCTGCGCTCCGGGTACACGAGGGTATTCCCGGATGTATACGTACCGCGCGGCCAACCGGTCACCATGCGGCAAAAGGCGGTCGCGGCTTGGCTGTGGTCTCACCGACAGGGGGTGATCGCGGGGCTAACCGCGGCGGCCTGCCACGGCTCGAAATGGGTGGACGAACGCCTGCCCGTCGAGTTGATCTGGTCGAACGCGCGACCGCCCAACGGCGTGCGAACCTACGACGTGCGCCTTCGACCTCGGGAGTTCGGCCACAGCGGCCGCCTTCCGGTGACCTCACCGCAGCGGACGGCATTCGACATCGGTCGTCGCAGACCGATCGGGACCGCGATCGCGCACCTGGACGCCCTCATGCGGGCAAGCGGCGTCACGAGCAACGAAGTGGCCGAGCTGGCCCACCAGCATCGCGGTGCACGAGGGCTGCGACAGCTCGAAACGGCGCTGGAGCTCGTAGACCCCGGTGCACAGTCACCCAAAGAGACCTGGTTGCGGCTGTTGCTCATCCGCGCGGGGTTACCCCGACCGAACACCCAAATCCCCGTGACGACCCCAGACGGGACCGAGGTGTATTACCTCGACATGGGGTGGGAGGAGTTGATGGTCGCAGCCGAGTATGACGGCGAGCATCATCGCCTGGACCCCTGGCAATACAAGAAGGACATCCGCCGCAGGGAGACGTTGGAACGGCTCGGCTGGCTCGTTGTCCGGGTGATCGCGACCGATCGTTCGGGCGACATCATCCGTCGGGTTCGTGATGCGCTGGAGTTCCGCGCGTCGAGCCTGCATCGAAACTGAATAGGCGGCGCCGAGACTGCGCACAGACCGCGGTTGGCCGAGGAGTCCGCGCGCTGAGCGCAGTCTCGGCGCAACGCGCCAGATCAGGGCCGGCGCGCCCGGCCCAGGGCTAACTCCGACACCGGCAGCGGGGCCCAGGCCGGCAAGGTCCACTCCCGCCGGGCACTGTCCACCTCGAATCCGGCTTCGACGATCGCGCGCTCGGTGTCGCGATGCGTGTGGCAGTTACCCGCCACCCTGGGCCAGAAGGTCGCGTCGACAAACCGCTGCAGTCGGCCCCGGGCGCCGGCACTGGCTATGTGCTCGAGGTAGCGCAGCTGCCCGCCCGGGCGCAGCAACGAACGCAGCCGCCGCAGCACGCCGACCGGGTCGTTCACCGAACACAGGACCAGCGAGCACACCACCGCGTCGAACTGCTCCCCGTCGCTGAACCCCTCCGCCGTCGCACCGGTCACGACAACGGGAACGGGTGCGCCGATGGCGGCGGCGCGAGCCTTGGCCGCCAGCCGTGGCTCCGGCTCCACGGCGACGACCTGCCCGACCGACTTCGGGTAGTAGGCGAAGTTGGTCCCGACGCCCGCGCCGACTTCCAGTACCCGGCCCGACAAGCCGGCCAGATTCTCCCGGCGCAGGTCACGGATCGCCCTGGATTCGTGGGCCGCGACAAAGGGCCAGATCAGGGCGAAAAACGGGTGGTCGACCGTGCGCACCGAGGCCGGCGTCATACCCGCGACTCCTTCGCCGGGCGCCGCGCCAGCACCCAGCCGACCAGCTGCGCGGACGTGGCTTCCGGGCCAACCAACCCCGCCACCATATGACCGCAAAGGACCGCGCCCAGCACCCGGTCGGCGAAGGCATCGACATCTCCGAAGGGCAAGTGCGGCTTGGCGATCAACAGCGCCGCCACCCCGTGCGCAGCGCTCCATAGTTCCAGGGCGATGGTGGTTGGATCGTCGGCCCGGTAGATGCCTTCGTCCATCAATGTCTGCACCGAGTCGCGCATGTGCTTGAACGCCGAGCTCGCCAGGGCGATGTCGACATCGCTCCCGGAGCGCCATTCGCCCATGGTGGCGAGCCGGTACAGCTCCGGGGTCTGTATCGCGAATTGCACGTAGGCCAGGCCTTGGGCTCGTAGCACGTCCACCGTGGACGGTTGCCCGACGGCCACTTCCTCCATCGCGTGGTCAAGCCTCGCCAGGTAACGTGCGCACACCGCGTCCAGCAGGGCGTCTTTGTCCTCGAAGTGCAGGTAGATCGACGGCGGCGTGACACCGACGCGGTGCGCCACCGATCGGATCGACACCGACCTGGCATGCCCGGTTTCCAGCAGCAGTTCGGTTGCCGCGTCCAGGATTTCGTGACGGAGTCGATCACCCGACCCACGTGGGGCACGCGGGCGGCGCAGGCCGTCCATCGAGACGCTAACCACCGCGCGTCACCGAGGCGGGGATCGGTGGCACGTCGGAGCGCGCCGACGGCGACACGGCGGACTCGGGCGCCGCGGCCTCGTCGAGTGCCCCGGCTCCTTCTAGGCCCTCGCTGATGCCCAACCGCTCGTGCAGCCACACCAGAGGGTTGGGCGCCCACCAGTTCCACCGGCCCATCACGTGCATGAAGGCGGGCACCAGAACCATCCGGACCAGGGTGGCATCGGCGGCCACGGCAAGCGTCAGGCCGAGGCCGAACATCCGCATGAACGACACATGCGCGGCGATCAGCGCGGCGAACGACATCGACATGACCAACGCGGCGGCGGTGATCACCCGGCCGGTGCGGGCCACGCCGTGTGCCACGCTCTCGTCGTTGGCGGCGTGCGCGTGGGCCGCGCTCGGGTTTGCCGGTCGAGCGGCTCCGGAAGCCAGCCAGTATTCACGGATCCTGGAGATCAAGAACACCTCGTAATCCATGGACAACCCAAATGCAATGCAGAACAGCAACACCGGCATGTTGGCCACCAGCGTCCCGCTCGGGGTTGTCCCGAGCGCGCCGAGATGGCCGTCCTGGAAGATCCATACCAGCGCGCCGAACGCCGCCGTCAACGACAGCACATTACACATCAGCGCCTTGATCGGCAGCACCACGCTGCCGGTGAGCAGGAACAGCAATATGAAGGTGATGGTGGCCATCAGCCCCAGCACCAGCGGAAGCCGATCGGTCACCGCATCCACGCTGTCGCGGTTGACCTGCGCGACACCGGCCATCTGGACGGATCGGCCGGCGGGCCCGGCCACCTCGTGCAACCGCTTGAGCTGAGTGCCGGACGCCTCCGAAAACAGCGGCGCCGCGCTGCTCACGGTCAAAAATGCGCTGCCGTCGGCCAACCCGGTGGCCGCGGTCGGTGGGCCCACCCGGTTTCCGCCCACGAACGTGCCACCCGGCGCGCTCACCGCAGGCACGTCTGTAACCCGTGACAGATCGGCGGCATAGGCGTCCAGGTCCGCGGGGCTCAAGCCACGGGCGTCGGGGATAACGACGGGCACCGCGGTCGCGGAATCGCGCGCGAAACCGGTGCGCAACCGGTCACCGACCTGGTGCGACGACGCCGAAGTCGGCAGCACCCGGTCGTCCGGGAAACCCCATGTCACCGAGAAGAACGGAAGCCCGAGCAGCACCAGCAGCGCGACGACGGCCAGCCCGGTCGGCAGCCAGCGCCGCATCACAAACTTGCTCGACCGGTACCAGAACAGCTGCTCGACCGGTTTGTGCACCGGATCCGGCCGGCGCAATACACGCCGCGCCAGCCGGCGCACGTCCAAA
This sequence comes from Mycobacterium lacus, assembly GCF_010731535.1. Lineage (NCBI taxonomy): Bacteria > Bacillati > Actinomycetota > Actinomycetes > Mycobacteriales > Mycobacteriaceae > Mycobacterium > Mycobacterium lacus. Next base: position 781,959 of record NZ_AP022581.1, on the reverse strand, counting down.
GAATCCAGCCGGGGGCCCAGCAGCACGATCGCGGCCGGGGTTATCACGATGGACGCGGTCGCGACGAAGGCCACCGTGGCCACTCCGGCATAGGCGAACGACTTCAGGAAGTACATCGGGAACGCCACCGTCGCCGACATTGACAACGCCACGGTGATCGCGGAGAACAACACGGTGCGACCGGACGTCGCCATGGTCCGGATCAGTGCCTCGTCTCGATCACTGCCCTCGGCCAGCTCGTCGCGGTAGCGGCTGATGATCAGCAGCGTGTAGTCGATGGCCAACGCCAGACCCATCGCGGTGCTCAGGTTGAGCGCGAATATCGACACCTCGGTGGTATACGTGACCAGTCGCAGGACCGACATTGAGCCGACGACGGCCAATGCTCCGAGGGTCATCGGCAGTGCCGCTGCCAGCAGCCCACCGAACACCCAGACCAGCACCAGGAAGCTGAGCGGAATCGCGATCAGCTCCATGACCAGCAGGTCGTCCTGGTTCTGCGTGTTGATCTGGGCGTACTCCATCGCCGAGCCACCGGCGCGCACGGTGACGCCATCACGGTCGTGGACGACCTCGTCCGCCAGGGTTTGGGCGCTCCTCTGCGCGTCGTTTTCGCCGCCTCTGATGTTGACCACGATCAACCCCGACTTGCCGTCGGAGCTGACCAGATCCGCTGAGGCCCGCGGCGGCTCGGAACCAGGTCCGGTCCAGGGCGAGGTCACGTTGTATACCAGCGGCGACCGTTGCAGCTGGCCGACGACGTCGGTACCCACCTTGCGGGCCTGTTCGCTGTCGGCGCCAGCGGGAGCCGTCACCAAGATCAGCATCTTCTGACCGCTCTGCCCGAATTTGTCGGTCAACACCTTGATGGCCCGCGCCGACTCCGAGTTCGGGTCTTGGAAGCCGCCCGGGGACAGGCTCTTGGCAACCGGAATGCCGAAGACCGCGGCCGCGACAAAAACCAAGGCGGCCACCCCGATGATTCGACGCGGCGCCGCAATAGCAAGCCGAGCGATCCTCTGAAGCATGTTCGCGTCCCTCCACCGCGGATGCCCGGCCCCCCGAACGACCAGCACCGATATCCGCGATAACTTATCAGCGATAACTTACAGGTGTCAAACAACCCTGACTTGGGTACGACGGCGGACGCCGGGATGGTTCACCGCGATACGAAAAACCTGAACCGGCCGGGGTTGCGACAACCTCGGCGGAGTGACTTACCCGGCGGTAATAATTGCCACCATTTTCCGAATCGTGACTCACTGATTCCTTAATGGCGACTCCTAGGCTCGGTGCCATGTGGATCGACGACTCGAGTGCCGACGTCATCAAGGCTGACTTCGACGCTCTCTACCATGGCGACATGCTGGTGGAAGGCGAGACCTCGGAGCAGCTCGAAGACTGGCATCCGCTGCCTACGGCAAGCTGAGCCGATCATGAGTGTGCTTGCTCGGCTGCTGATGGCCGAACCCGCCATCACCCGATGGTTTCGTCGATAGCTTGGTTCCGATTTGGGCCCCCCGCGATGCGGGGGGTTTATTCGTTTCTGCTGTCGATCTAGCGCGGCGCCATGCGGATGGCGCCGTCCAGGCGGATGACCTCGCCGTTGAGCATCGGGTTTTCGATGATGTGCACGGCCAAAGCCCCGTACTCGTCCGGGTTGCCCAGCCGCGACGGATGCGGAACCTGCTTGCCGAGTGAGGCTCGGGCGTCCTCGGGCAGGGAGGCCAGCAGCGGGGTGTCGAACAACCCGGGCGCGATCGTGACCACCCGGATGCGGTGGCTGGCCAGGTCGCGCGCGATCGGCAGGGTCATCCCGACGACGCCACCCTTGGACGCCGAGTAGGCGGCCTGCCCGACCTGGCCATCGAACGCGGCCACCGACGCGGTGTTGATGATGACGCCGCGCTCCTCCCCGAGGGGCTCGGTCTTGGCGATTCGCTCGGCGCCCAGCCGCAGCACGTTGAACGTGCCCACCAGGTTGATATCCACGATCTTGCGGAAAGCATCCAACGGGAAGACGCCGTCGCGGCCCAGCACGCGAATCGCGTTGCCGGTGCCGGCGCAGTTGACGACGATGCGCAGCGGGCCCATTGATTGCGCGCTGTCCAGGGCGCCGGCGACCGCGGCCTCGTCGGTGACATCGGCCAGCGCGAAGCGCGCACGATCCCCCAGCTCGCCGACCACGTCGTCGCCCCTGAGGTCCAGCACCACGACCTGTGCCCCGGCGTCCAACAGCCGCTTGGTGGTCGCCAGGCCCAAACCCGACGCGCCACCGGTGACGACCGCTACGGCGTCCCTGATCTCCATGCGACTCCTTCGTCATCGCTCCAACTGCGGACTACCGCTTCGATGTCGTTCTCGGGCGCGCCCGGCGGGCGTGGTTGGTCCGGCATGGTCCGCGAGAACCGCGGCGCCGGCATCGGCTGCAAACCGCCGTTCACCTCATAGAAGGTGCGCCGCTCGGTGATGTGCGGCTCGTCGTGCACCTCGCCGAACGCCAGCACCGGCGTCACGCAGGCGTCGGAGTCGGCGAACACCTTGGCCCAATGATCCCGGTCGCGACCGGCGAACGCCTCCGTAAGCACGGCCCGCAGTTCGGGCCAGCGGGTGACGTCGTTCTGCGGCGGCAGGTCGGCGCCGTCCAGCCCCAGCCCGGCCAGCAGGGCGGAGTAGAACTGCGGCTCGATCGCGCCGACGGCGACGTAGCGGCCGTCGGCGCACTCGTAGGTGTCGTAGTAGGGCGCGCCGCCGTCGAGCATGTTGGTGCCACGGGTGTCCGACCACATGCCCGAGGCGCGCATCGCCCACATCATCTGCACCAGCACGCTGGAGCCGTCGACCATCGCGGCGTCGACGACCTGTCCCCTGCCGGACCTCTGCCGCTCCCACAGTGCGGCCAGGATGCCGACCAGCAGGAACATCGAGCCGCCACCGAAATCACCGACCAGGTTCAGCGGCGGCACCGGCCGCTCGCCCGCCCGACCGATGGCGTGTAGGACGCCGTTAAGCGAGATGTAGTTGATGTCGTGACCGGCCTGCTGGCTGCGTGGGCCGGTCTGGCCCCATCCGGTCATGCGGGCATAGATCAGCCGGTCATTGACCTTCGCGCAGTCTTCGGGGCCCAGGCCGAGCCGCTCGGTGACACCGGGGCGATAGCCCTCGATCATGACGTCGGCCTTGGCGACGAGCTTGAGCACCAGCTCACGGCCCTGGTCGGACTTCAGATCCGCGGTCACGATGCGCCGGTTGCGCAACATAGCGTCCTTTGCTGTGCCGCCAGGCCCGGCTGACGGGCGGTCGATGCGCACCACGTCGGCGCCGAGATCACCGAGGATCATCGCGGCGTGGGGGCCCGGCCCGATGCCGGCCAACTCGACGACTCGCAGCCCGTTCAGCGGTCCCGCCATCATGTACCGACCTTTCGTGCGCGGCGGCGGGCCCCTCACCGGGGCCGAAGGAAAGGCATGTCGTTCATACCGTCGCAACTGCGTCGTCGCCTAGAGTTATGCGCATGTCGAATTCGGGTATCGACACGCAGACAATTGTCGCGGGTCTTGCTGTCAGCCTGGTGGACGGGGTGCTGTCGGTGACCATCGATCGCCCCGAGAGCCTCAACTCGCTGACGCCGCCGATGCTGGAGGGAATGGCCGATGTCATGGAGCGCGCGGGCGGCGACCCACGGGTGAAGGTGGTCCGCTTGGGCGGTGCCGGCCGCGGCTTCAGCTCGGGCGGGGCCATCACCCTGGCCGATTTCTGGGGCAGCGGCTCGGCAATGACCTACGTGGAGGCGTGCAATCGCGCGGTGCGAGCGATCGCGGCGATGCCGCACCCGGTCGTCGCCGTCGTGCAGGGGCCGGCGGCCGGTTGCGGCGTTTCGCTCGCGCTCGCGTGTGACCTCGTATTGGCTTCTGAGAACGCGTTTTTCACGCTCGCCTACACGAATATCGGATTGATGCCCGACGGCGGCGCCTCGGCGACGGTGGCGGCCGCGGTTGGCCGGATCCGGGCGATGCGGATGGCGCTGCTGGCCGAGCAGGTGCCGGCCGTCGAGGCCTTGGCCTGCGGCCTGGTCAGCGCCGTCTATCCGGCGGCCGACTTCCAGGCCGAGGTGGACAAGGTCATCGAGAGGTTACTCGCGGGCCCTCCGATTGCGTTCGCCAAGACCAAGGAAGCGATCAACGCGGCCACTCTGGAATTGGAACCCGCTTTCGCCCGCGAATTGCAGGGCCAGGCGCTCCTGCTGCAAGCTAGCGACTTCGTCGAGGGCGCATCGGCGTTCCGGCAACGCCGCACCCCTACGTTCACCGGCTCCTGAGCGCTCAGACGCCGAACACCGGCGGAAGCGCGAGCACCATGATCAGACCCCAGACAAAATGGGTCAGCACCGGCGCCAATATCCCGCCGGTGGCCCGGCGTTCCAGCGCGCACACCGTCCCCAGGATGATCGCCGCGAAACCGAGCGTCGGGTTCCCAGTGGCCATGATGGCGCCGATGTACAGCAGGGTCGAGATGGCCACGGGATGGTGCCGGCCCAGCGCGGTGTACAGCGCTCCGCGGAAAAACATCTCCTCCGCGATGCCGTTGGCGAGGGCGATCAGCACGATCAGTAGAAACGATCCCTGATGGACGAATTGCAGTACGCGCGTGATCAACTCGGCTGTGCGCGGAAGTTCCTTGGTGATCAGCCCGCCCAGCACGAAGATGCCTCCGAGCAGTAGGCCGATGGTGGTCCCGGTGATGACCGGGCGCTGGTTTCGGCCGCGCCAGCAGATGCCACCCAGATGCAGCGGCCCGGAGATCAGCGCACCGACGCCCCACACGACCGCCAGCGCCATGGTCAGCCAGTAGAAGCTCGGCTCGCCCGGTGCCCGCCTCAGCGAAAAGCCCAGGACCGCTGCGCCGATCACCAGAGTGACGCCGACGACGATGCGCCGGCGCCGTATCACTGCGGGCGGTTCATGATGTGGCACAGCCACATTGGTGATCGCGCGACGAAACTCTTCGACAACGCCGGTGCGGTGGGGACTGGTGGGCTGACTCATGCCGGGCGAACCTTCGGGGTCAGGGTGATCAGGACGGCGGGGCCGGTTCGCAGCGCACCGGCGAACGGGCCGGGAACGCCGTTCACCAACCCCAGGGTGGGCCGTGCGATGGGTGGAGCGATGGCTCCGGCGAGCCGCCGGATGCGCAAAGCATCACCGCCGGCCCACGCCGGATCGGTGCCGGCGAGGTGATGAGGATCGGCCAGGGCGTTGACGGGCCGCGGCGCGCGGTCCGTCGAGTCCGCCAATGCCGGCGCGATGGCCTCCTCGACCCCGAACAAGCCGCCGGGCGGGTCGGGCACAAGACCTCGTAGGCCGCTGGCGGAACGCCCGCATCGGGTGGTCCAGCGACTCCACCAGGTCTGAAGCCAGGCCGGGAGGCACCGGTAGCGCGATCGCCGTGAACCGCGATGCCACCAGCCGGGTTTCGGGTCGCGGCCAGCACCCGATGGCCATCCGCCAGCAGTGCGGTCACCAGGCACGATCCGACGTAGCCGGTGGCGCCGGTCACCAGAATCCGCATTTTCCGACCCTAGCCCGTCGACGATGCGGGCCGTGGAACGGCCCGAGAAGGAGACGGGCAATCAGGCTCAGCCCGTCGACGATGCGGGCCGTGGAACGGCCCGAGAAGGAGACGGGCAATCAGGCTCAGCCCGTCGACGATGCGGGCCGTGCAACGGCCCGAGAAGGAGACGGGCAATCAGGCTCAGCCCGTCGACGATGCGGGCCGTGCAACGGCCCGAGAAGGAGACGGGCAATCAGGCTCAGCCCGTCGACGATGCGGGCCGCGCAACGGCCCGAGAAGGAGACGGGCAATCAGGCTCAGCCCGTCGACGATGCGGGCCGCGCAACGGCCCGAGAAGGAAACGGGCAATCAGGCTCAGCCCGTCGACGATGCGGGCCGTGGAACGGCCCGAGAAGGAGACGGGCCGCGGCCTCTGGCGGTGTCCGCCCGGTCCACATACGATTTGCTCCTGCGGGGGCACTCCGCGGGTTGGAGGTTTACTCATGTCGTTCATGGTCGCGCAACCGCAGATGTTATCCGCTACCGCAACGGATTTGGCGAGTATCGGTTCGGCGATCAGAGCGGCCAACGCCGCGGCGGCGGCCCCGACCACGGCGATACTGGCCGCCGCCGAGGACGAGGTGTCGGCCGCGGTGGCAGCAGTGTTCGGGGCGCACGCTCAGGGATATCAGGCAGTTTGCACCGACGCAGCCGCGTTTCACGATCAGTTTGTCCGTGCGCTGACCGCGGGCGCGGGCGCGTATGTGACCGCCGAGGCCGCCAACGTGTCGCCGCTGCAGGTGCTGGAGCAGAACGTGCTGGGCCTGATCAACGCGCCCACCCAGACGCTGCTGGGTCGCCCGCTGATCGGCAACGGTGCCAACGCGACGATGCCGGGGCAGCCCGGCGGTCCCGGCGGGCTGCTCTACGGCAACGGCGGCAACGGCTACAACAGCACCACACCCGGGGTCGCCGGCACCAGAGGCGGGGATGCCGGGCTGATCGGCAACGGCGGGGCGGGCGGGGCCGGCGGGCCGGGCGTTGCCGGCGGGGCGGGCGGGGCCGGCGGGCCGGGCGTTGCCGGTGGGCCCGGCGCGCGCGGCGGCGACGGCGGCAATGGCGGGCTGCTGTTCGGCAACGGCGGGGCGGGCGGCGCGGGCGGCGCCGGCGGCGCCGGCGCCAACGGGATGAATCCCGGCTTCGTTCCCCCTACCAGCCAGGCGAACAATGGCACCCCGGGCACTCCTAACGGCACCACAGTGACCGGAGGCGATGGTGGATCCGGTGATCCCGGCGCCATGAACGGCCAGGCCGGCGGCGACGGCGGTGCCGGCGGCGCCGGCGTCGCTACATCCAAAGCCGACGCTGCCCACGGTGGACGCGGTGGTGACGGCGGTAACGGCTTCGCCGGTACCGTCGGCGCGACCGGCGGCGACGGCGGCCGGGGTGGCGACGCCACCGCCAACGGCGGCCCGGCATTCGGGGGCGATGGCGGCAATGGGGGCAACGGCGCCACTGGCGACCCGGGCGGCGACGGGGGTAACGGCGGTGACGCGACGGCCGGGCCGGCACCGAGTGCCGGCGGGCACGGTGGCGCGGGCGGTACCGGCGGCACCGGTGCCAGCGGCGGCAACGGCGGCAATGGTGGTGAAGGTTTATTCAACGCCAGCGGCGGCGATGGCGGCCTGGGCGGCTTCGGCGGTGTCGGGGCTTCGGCGGCCGGCGGCGGCAGCGGCGGCGCCGGGGGTGCCGGCGGTCGTGGCGGATTGCTGTTCGGTATCGGCGGCGCCGGCGGCATCGGCGGCGACGGCGGCGGCGGCGGCGCTGGCGACGTCGGAGGGACCGGCGGTAACGGCGGCCACGGTGGCAACGGCGTCAACTTGGGCGGCAGTGGCGGCGACGGCGGCACCGGCGGCAACGGCGGCGCAGGTGGCGACGGCGGCAACGGCGGCAACGGCGGCGCCGGCGGGGCGGGTGGCCTGTTTGGTCACTCGGGCAGCTCGGGCGCTGGCGGCGCCGGCGGCAGCGGTGGGGCCGGGGGCGCCGGTGGCGCGGGCGGCGTTGGTGGCCTGCCCGGAACCGGGCTCGGCGGCGACGGTAACCCCGGCGCGCCCGGGGGATCCGGCAAAGCCGGCGCGTCCGGTGCCGCTGGCGCCGCCGGCCGATCCGGCTGACATCGAGCGCACGCCGGTCCGGGCCCGGGCGGGGCGGCGCCCGCAAGGGTGCGCAGGTCAACGCCCCCAACCGGCGGCGGCTGAACCTAGTCGGTGGCAGTAACGTGACTCATTACATGGAGACAACTGGGGGTAATTTGGCGTGTCTCGGTGCGCAAGCACCGACGGCCGGCACGACAGCTAATCCGACCATCGCGGGCGTGGCCGTGACGTTTCCGCCGCACCGATACAGCCAGGAGGAGACCATTGCGGCACTGACCGACTTTGCCGGCCCGGATTTTCGGCGGTTCGCTGTGACCAGCGGGGTCCAGGCCCGCCAGCTTGCGCTGCCACTGTCGCGATACCCCGAGCTGAGCGGCTTCACCGAGGCAAACGATGCCTACCTCGACGTCGCGCTCGACCTGGGCGAGCGGGCGCTGCTCGAGGCGCTCGATGACGCCAAGGTCAAGCCGGCAGAGGTCGATATCGTCTTTTCGACAACGATCACCGGGCTCACTGTCCCGTCGCTGGAGGGGCGGCTGGCCACGCGGGTGGGACTGCGACCCGACGTAAAGCGCGTGCCACTGTTCGGATTGGGCTGTGTCGGCGGCGCGGCCGGCCTCGCGCGCGTGCATGACTACCTGCGCGGCTTTCCCAACCACGTGGCCGCGCTGCTGGCGGTCGAACTGTGCTCGCTTACCGTTCAGCGCGACGACCGTTCGGTGGCCAATCTCGTCGCCTCCAGCCTGTTCGGTGACGGCGCCGCCGCCCTCATCGTGACCGGCGCCGACCGGGCAGCGGCCGGGCCTAAGTTACTGGCCACCCGCAGCCGGATCTATCCCGATACCGAGGAAGTGCTGGGCTGGAAGGTCGGCAGTTACGGGTTCCGGATCATTTTGTCGGTCGAGGTGACGACCGTCGTCGAGAAATACCTGGGCGACGATGTCCGGAGGTTCCTCGGCGACCACGGGCTGAGCACCACCGACGTGTCGACATGGGTCCTGCACGCCGCCGGCCCGAAGGTTATCGACGCCGTCGAGGATGCGCTCGAGCTACCCGCTGACGCCCTGGAGCGCACCCGAGATTCGTTGCGCGACAACGGCAACCTTTCATCGGTGTCGGTGCTGGACGTGCTGCGGCCGACTATGGCCGATCCGCCACCACCGGGCTCGATTGGCCTGATGATCGCGATGGGCCCGGGTTTCTCCTCCGAACTCGTGCTGTTCAAGTGGTAGGGCCGTATCACCTGCTGATCGGGGCGGTCGTCATCGAACGCCTCGCGGAGCTGGTGGTGGCTCAGCGCAATGCACGCTGGTCCTTCGCCCAGGGCGGCAAGGAGTTTGGTCGCCCACACTACGTCGTCATGGTCGTCCTGCATACGGGGCTGTTGCTTGGCTGCATCCTCGAACCGTGGGCGCTGCACCGCCCGTTCATACCGTGGCTTGGGTGGCCGATGCTGGCCGTGCTGGTGTTGAGCCAGGCGCTGCGCTGGTGGTGTGTCAAGTCGTTGGGCCGGCGGTGGAACACCCGCGTGATCGTGTTGCCCCACGCGCCGCTGGTGCGCCGGGGTCCGTACCGCTTGATGCACCACCCGAATTATGTTGCAGTGGTGGCCGAAGGGTTCGCGTTGCCGATGGTGCACACCGCATGGCTGACCGCGGTCGGCTTCACGCTGGCGAATGCGGTGTTGCTGAGCGTGCGCATCCGGGTGGAGAACTCCGCGCTGGGCTACACATGACGACCCGCGCCGGCGACGATGCAGAGCGAAGCGATGTGGGGGCACCTCCCGCTTGCGGGGGAGAGGAGCGGCGCTCATGGCATATGACGCCGATCTGCTGATCGCCGGCGGCGGCCCCGGTGGCCTCGCCACGGCGTTACACGCTCGCGCCCAAGGTCTTTCGGTGATCGTGGCCGAGCCGCGAGACAATCCGATCGACAAGGCCTGCGGCGAGGGGCTGATGCCCGGCGGCCTGGCCGAACTGACGTCGCTGGGCGTCGACCCGACCGGCATGCCGTTTCACGGGATCGCGTATGTGAGCGAACATCGCCGGGCCGAGGCGCGGTTTCGCGACGGGCCGGGCCGGGGGGTGCGACGCACCACGCTGCATGCCTCGCTGGCGGCGCGGGCCAAAGAGCAAGACACCGAATGGATCCGGGCGCGCGTGACCAGCGTCCAACAAGACGCCCATGGGGTGACGGCCGCTGGTGTGCGCGCGAAATGGTTGGTGGCGGCGGACGGACTGCATTCGCCGGTCCGCCGCGCCGTCGGGATCGAAGCGACGGCCGGAACACCGCGTCGCTATGGCGTGCGATGGCACTTCCGGCTGCAGACATGGTCGGAGTTTGTCGAAGTGCATTGGTCCCGTTGGGGTGAGGCGTACGTGACTCCGGTGGAGCCGGATCTGGTCGGCGTGGCGATCCTGTCCCGTCGGCGGCCCGAACTGGAGTGGTTTCCATGGCTGGCCAACCACCTGCAAGGTATGGGCCGCGGGCAGGCACGCGGCTGCGGCCCGCTGCGGCAGGTGGTGTCGCGCCGCGTCGCCGGACGCGTGCTGTTGGTCGGCGACGCGGCCGGCTACGAGGACGCCCTGACCGGCGAAGGCATCAGCCTTGCCGTCAAGCAGGCCGCCGCGGCGGTCCGCGCCATCGTCGACGACGCACCGTCGTCGTATGAGGCCGCGTGGCGCCGGGTTACCCGCGACTACCGGCTGCTCACCCGCGGGCTGGTGCTGGCCAGCACGCCACGCGCGGCGCGCCGGGCCATCGTGCCGGCGTGTGCACTACTGCCCCCGGTGTTCCGGTGGGGCGTGAACGTCTTGGCGCACTAGGTAGGGCGCCGCTGATTTGGCCACTAGATCGGTGGTGTCCCGGGCCGCGATAGTCACATCGGCCTCACGAATCCCTAGGCCGACCCGGTACACGGTTTGCCCATCTCACAGCGACAACGTAAGTCACACAAGGGATTTGTCGCTGCGAGGCGGGCACAACGAACACCCCAACCCGCGGATGCTCGCGTGACCGATGTGACCAGCTTGCCGTCGCGCCCACAGCTAGGAGGCACAACATCAGCAGCGTTCTTGCCTTAGCGCGCCTTCCAAACCGGCTCCCGCTTCTCGGCGAACGCCAACGGTCCCTCCTTGGCGTCCTCGGATCTGATCAGGGAACGCATCTCCCGCACGGTACGCTCCCAGCCCGCTTCCTCGTCGCCGATGACGCCGTCGTCGACGCCATAGGCGATGCGCTTGCTGGCCTGCACGGACAGCGGCGCGTTCACGGTCACCCGTGCCGCCAGCGCGAGAGCGGCGTCCAGCACCGAGCCCTCCTCGGTGACCTGATTGATCAGGCCCCATTCCCGGGCGTCGGATGCGGTGAGCGGCTCGCCCGTCAACAGCAGTTCCATCGCCACTTTGCGGGGCAATTGGTGGACGATCCGGAAAACACCGCCGGCAGCGGCGATCAGGCCGCGTTTGACCTCCGGCAGGCCGAACGTGGCGCACTGGTCGGCCACCACCAAGTCGCTGGCCAAGGCGAGCTCGGTGCCCCCGCCCAGCGCGGCGCCGTTGACCGCGGCGATGGTGGGCTTGTCGATGAAGTGGTGCACGTAACCGGCGAAGCCCCATTCGGGATGGTCCGGGTGATAGATGTTCTCCCGGCGCGCGATCGCCTTAAGATCCGCCCCGGCGCAAAACGACTTGTCGCCGGCACCGGTGATCACGACGGCCCGCACCTCCGGATCGTGTTGCGCAACGTCGAGCGCATCCCCGACGCCGACGCTGACGGCGCCGTTGACCGCGTTGCGGGCTTCCGGCCGGTTGATGGTAATGACCATGACGTTGCTTCTGCGCTCGACGAGCGCTCCGGGCTGCGTCACAAGAGCTCCAGGATGGTCGCATTGGCCTGACCGCCGCCCTCACACATGGTTTGCAGGCCATAACGAATTCCCTTGTCCCGCATGTGATACAGCAGCGTGGTCAGCAACCGCGCACCCGAGCCGCCGAGCGGGTGGCCGAGCGCGATCGCGCCGCCATTGGGGTTGAGCTTCTTCTCGTCGGCCCCGATGTCACGCAGCCAGGCCAGCGGGACGGGCGCGAACGCCTCGTTGACCTCGTACGCCCCGATGTCGTCGATGCTCAGCCCCGAGCGCTTGAGCACCTTCTGGGTCGCCGGGATGGGCGCCGTCAACATGATCACCGGGTTGGCGCCGGCCAGTGTCGCGGTGTGCACCTTGGCAATCGGCTTGAGCCCCAGCGATTTCGCCTTGTCGGCGGACATGAACAGGAGGGCGGCCGAGCCGTCGGAGATCTGCGACGAGTTGCCGGCGTGGATCACACCGTCTTCCTTGAACGCCGGCTTCAGCGAAGCCATCTTTTCCATCGAGGTACCGCGGCGGATGCCTTCGTCCTTGAGGATGACCGAATTTTCTGGACCGTCTTGGTCTTTGATGCCCACGATCTGCTCGTCGAATGCGCCGGAATCTTGTGCCGCGGCGGCCTTTTCGTGTGATTCCAGGGAGAACTCGTCGAGTGCGAGACGGTCGAAGCCCCACCGCTCGGCGATCATTTCGGCACCGATGCCCTGGTTGGGGACCTTGCCGTCGTAGCGCTGCATGAAGGCCTGCGGATAGGGGCGTCCGCCATTGGCCAGCGAGGATCCCATCGGGGTCCGCGACATCGACTCCACGCCCCCGGCCACGACGACGTCGTAGTGGCCGGCCACTACGCCGGCCGCGGCGAAGTGCACCGACTGCTGGCTCGACCCGCACTGCCGGTCGACGGTCACGCCGGGGACCGTCTCCGGCCAGCCCGCCGCCAGGACCGAGGTGCGGGCGATGTCGAGGGCCTGTTCGCCGGCTTGCATGACGCAGCCCCAGATGACGTCGTCGACGATCTCGGGGTCGATGCCGGCCCTGTCGACCAGCCCGTTGAGAACCTGCGCGGACAGGTCGGCCGGGTGCACCCCGGACAGCCCGCCGTTGCGCTTGCCGATCGGTGAGCGCACTGCCTCGACGATGACGGCTTCAGCCATGGGTATGTCTCCTTCGACATGGGGTTGTGCCTCGATTGTTGACCACGGCGGCGGGCGGCCGGGGGCCGGGTGGTCTCGGCTGGGTGGCTAGAGAATTGTCAGGTGCTGTTTTCCCGCACCGGGAACCGCGCTGCGCACAACGGACTGGTCGAAAGTGACAAACCTGCCGCCGTACTCGACCGCGAGTGCAAGTAGGTAAGCATCGGTGACCTGCTTGGAACTGTGCAGACGGGAACGATCGACGGCGTTCACGTCGAGAATGCTTACGGTGCAAGGCCAGAACTCGTGATAGGGCGTCCGCGTTGCACGAGCGAGCATGTCGATCGCGTGGCTGACTGGGACGGGACTGGGATAGCGCGCCTGGCTAATGATCCGGACGAAACCGTTCTGGGTAATCGCGCACGAGGCCCAGCCCTGCTCGATTTCTTCGGTGATCCAGGCCCGTGCCCGCTTATGGTCGACGTGGTCGCGGTCGAGCAGGGCTAGCAGCACATTGATGTCCAACAGTGCCCGCACCGATCACACGGCCTCGTCGTCACGAAGCCGATCGATCAGCGCATTTGAGATGGCTTCGCCACGATGCGGAAGCGGCTCGAAGCCATAGAACGCGTCGGCTTCGCGTGCGGGCGAGGCGTATTGGTTGGTCAATGCTTGGCGGGCAAGGTCCGATAGCACCGCTCCCGCGGTCCGGTTCTCCCGCAGAGCGCGCTCCTTAACGGCCAGCAGGACGTCGTCGTCAATGGTGAGCGTGGTGCGCATACATCAGATGCTACTGCATCACTCGCGCCGCAGGTGCCGATCGCCCACGCCCCCACTAGTTGGTGGCCTCGATGAGCGACTGGAGTCGGGCTAGGTCCCTGGCGTTGGCCCGCTTCATCGCCATCGCCAGGACGGCTGCCGCGATTCCCGAGAATCCCTTGGGTTCACCACGATTGCGCAGGGTCATCTTCGCCATACCGTTGGGGCCGTCCTCCCAGAGGGAGGTCGTCTCCACCGGGAACGGCCCTTCCGCCGCGCGCATCACGAAGCTCGTGTCCGGCGTTCTCCGGATCCGACGCGGCAACTTCACCTCGGGGCCCAGCGATCACGATCTCGCTTTCCGCGTTCCCTGTCGTCATCGCACTCCTAACCTTGCTGCCTCGACCATTCGGCGATGCGCCGCCGGCGGTGTCGTCGTTCCGGCGTAGTGACCGAGTCGGTGAGTGATGCCAGCGTCGCCTCCACCGCCTCGGCGAACCTGCCTTCGCGTGCCAACAATTCACCGCGGACGGCGTGCCAGCGTTGATCGGGCGCGAGTTGGTCCAGTTCGTGCAATCCTGCTGCCGCGCCTTCGGATTCGGCGACAGCAACCGCCCGGGCGAGTGCGGCGGGAGCGCTCGGCTGCACCGAGAGCAGCAGGTCGTAGAGGCGGACGATCTCGGCCCAGTCGGTGGCCTGATAGGACGCCGCCCGGGCGTGCTCCGCCGCGATCGCGGCCTGAAGCTGGTACGGGTCGGCAACCGTGCCGGTACGACGCAACGATTCATCGAGGAGATGCAAGGCCTCGTCGATCGCGCCGGTGTCCCACAGCGAGCGGTCCTGCTCGGCGAGCGTTACCGGGTCACCGGCGTCGTTGAGCCTTGCGGCGCGCCGGGATTCGCTCAGCAGCACCAGTGCCAGCACCGCCATGGGCGACGGTTCATCGGGCATCAGGTCGTGCACCAGCCGCGCCAAGCGCAGCGCCTCGCGGGCGCCGTCGACGTCGGTCAGCCGCTCGCCACCCGACGCGCTGTGGGCGATCGTGTAGGACGCATGCAGCACCGCGCATACCGCCGCCAGGCGCGCCGGCAGTTCTTCGTCGGCCGGCACGCGGTAGGGGATACCGGCGCGCGCGATCTTCTGCCGGGTCCGGGTCAGGCGCTTGGCGACCGCCGCCTCGCTGGTCAGCAATACCGCGGCAATCTGTGCCGGCGACAGGCCACACAGGGTGCGCAACGCAAGGGTCACCTGCGCCTCGAGGCTGAGCGCCGGGTGGCAGCAGGTGAAGATCAGCCGCAACCGATCGTCAGCCACCACACTGTCCGGCGGCGGGTCGGGAACCGCGAGCTCCACGCTGGCAAGCTCCTTTTGGGCGCGGGCGCCCTCGCGCCGCAGCAGGTCAATCGCGACCCGCCGCGCGGTCACCGTCAACCAGGCCCGCGGCTCGTCCGGGACACCCGTGCGCGGCCAGTCCCGCAGCGCGCGTAGTGCCGCTTCCTGCACCGCGTCCTCGGCGACCTGTAGGGAACCGACCGACCGCACGAGGGTCGCCAGGATGCGAGTCCCCTCAACCCGGACCGTCTCGGCGAGCGCGGAGTCTGCATCCACCAACCGGCGGCCCTCAACCGAATTCGATCACGGGACGCACTTCGACGGCGCCGTCCCAGGCGGCGGGGATCTCTGCGGCGATACGCAGGGCCTCGTCCAGATCGGCGGCCTCGATGATGTAGAAGCCGGTGAGGGCCTCCTTCGTCTCGGCGTACGGGCCGTCGCTGGTGACGACGTCGCCGCCACGGGCACCGGTGACGCGAACGGTCGTCGCGGTGCTGGTCGGGTACAGAGCGTTGCCACCACGAATCGCCGCGGCATGGTCCTGTCCGAACTTCATGTATGCGGCCATGTCCTCGGCCTGCTCGGGTGCTGACCAGTCGACGTCCCTGGTGTAGGTGAGAGCGGCATATTGCGGCATGGTTTCCTCCTGTCCCCATCATGATCCCGGCGATCCGGCGATCTCACCAATAGGACGATCGCCGAGGCGCCATGAGGACACCCGGACCGAAACGATTATCGGAATATTGGCGGGATTCGGCGCGATGTTGCCGACCGCGCAACTCCCCGCTGCGCGGGCTACCTCAGAGCCCGTTCATCCCGTTCTGCCCAAGCAGTTGCCCGCCCGCGCCACCGGTGCCAACCGTGCCAGGCGCAGAGCCGAGCAGGCCGCGGTTACCGCCGTTGCCGCCGACGCCGATCTGTTGGGCGTTGCCGCCGTTGCCGCCGTTACCGGCGGCAGCGGCGCCCAGGTTGATCCCGCCGGCGCCACCGTTGCCGCCGGTACCGATCAGTGCGGCCGTGCCGCCGGCCCCGCCGTTGCCGGCGGCGCCGGTGTTCGCGAAGCCACCGGCTCCGCCGGTGCCGCCGTCGCCGAAGAGTCCTGGGGCGTTACCGCCGGCGCCGCCGTTGCCGCCGGCTTTTCCGCCGCCACCGTTGCCGCCGGCCCCGCCGGAACCGAAGAACCCGCCGCCGTTGCCACCCGCGCCGCCGGCTCCGCCGGCGCTATCGCTGAGGCCGCCAGCGCCGCCGTTGCCGCCGTTGCCGAAGAGTAGCGCGGCGTTGCCGCCCTTGCCGCCGGTCCCGCCGGTAGCGGTGGTGCCCGGCCCGCCGGCTCCACCGGCCCCGCCGTCGCCGTAGAGCAGACCGGCGTTGCCTCCGGCGCCGCCGGCGGCACCCCCACCGGCTCCGACACCGAGCCCGCCGGCCCCGCCGGCCCCGCCGGTGCCAAAGAGCGCGCCCGCGTTGCCAGCGGCCCCACCGACCCCGCCGGCGCCAAGGCCGAGTCCGCCGGCGCCGCCGGCGCCGCCGGTGCCAAAGAGAGTGGCGGCGTTGCCGCCCAGCCCACCGGCCCCGCCGACCGTGGTGCCGGCGCCGCCGGCCCCACCGGCGCCACCAGTGCCGAAGAACGCGCCAGCGTTGCCGCCGGCCCCACCGGCGCCGGCGGCCCCACCGGGACTGGCGCCACCGCCAGCGCCGCCGGCCCCACCGTTGCCGTAGAACACGCCGCTGTTACCGCCGCTCCCACCGGCGCCGGCCCCGCCGGCGTCGCCGATACCACCGGCCCCACCGGCTCCGCCATTGCCGAAGAGAAGGCTTGACCCGCCGGCACCGCCGGCTCCGGCCGGGCCGGTCGGGCCGCCGGCACCGCCGGCACCGCCGTTACCGCCGCTGCCGAACAACCCGATACCACCAGCGCCGCCGACCCCGGCTTTCGCGGTGAAGCTCGCGCCGCCGTCCCCGCCGATGCCGCCAGCGCTGTACAGCCCGGCGGCGCCACCGGCACCGCCACGGCCACCATCACCAGCGAGTCCGACTCCGCCTTCACCGCCGGCACCGGCGGCGCCAGACAGCAGCCCGGCGGCCCCACCGTTGCCGCCGGACCCGCCGGTCGGCCCGGTCGCGCCGGACCCGCCGGCCCCGCCGTTACCCATCAATATCCCGCCGTCCCCGCCATTGGCGCCGGTTCCCGCAGCCCCGTTGACACCGTTGCCCAGCAACGGACGACCGAACAGCGCCTGGGTCGGCGCATTGATCGCATCGCGCACAGCCTGGCCGGGGGTGGCCAGGCCCGCAGCGCCGTTGGCGCCGGCAGTGCCCAGTGGGGTGCCGACCCCGGGGTTGCCACCGTTGCCGCCGAAGCCGAATATCTGGGCGTCGCCGCCTTTACCGCCGTTGCCGCCGGCAAAGCCTCCCACGTTGCGGCCGCCCGCGCCGCCGTTGCCACCGTCGCCGATCAGCGCGGCCTTGCCACCGGCCCCACCGGTGCCGGCGTTGCCGGGGGTGGCGGCCAAGCCGCCGTTGCCACCGGTACCACCGTCGCCGAAGAGGCCCAGAGCATTGCCACCGGCCCCACCGGCTCCGGCGGCGCCGGTGGCGCCGGCGCCACCGTTGCCGCCGGCGCCGCCGGAGCCGGCGAGCCCGCCACCGTTGCCACCAATGCCCCCGGTCCCGCCGGCGGTAGCCCCGGCACCACCGGCACCAGCGGTGCCGCCATTACCGACCAGTGTCGCGGCGTTACCACCGCTGCCGCCCTTGCCGCCGACGGCGCCCGGAGCGGCGCCGCCTCCGCCGGCACCGCCCGCGCCACCGTCGCCGTAGACCATCCCGGCGCTGCCGCCGCTGCCGCCGGCCCCGCCGCTGACTTGGCCGAGTCCGCCCGCGCCGCCCGCTCCGCCGGTGCCTGAGAGAGTGCCGGCCTGGCCACCCGCCCCGCCGGCTCCACCGGCGCCGAAGCTGGTCGCGCCGGCGCCGCCGGCCCCGCCGGTGCCGAAGAACGTGGCGGCGTTGCCGCCCGGCCCGCCGGCCCCGCCCGCCCCGACAGCGACACCGCCGGCACCGCCCGCGCCACCGTCGCCGTAGAACACGCCGGCGCTGCCGCCGGCACCGCCGGCGCCACCAATGGTGCCGGGGAGGTTGGCGCCACTGCCGCCGACGCCGCCGACGCCGCCGTCGCCGTAGAACGCGCCAGCGTTGCCGCCCTGCCCGCCGACGCCGCCGGCCGTCTGTCCGGCCCCACCGATTCCGCCGGCCCCGCCGTTGCCGAAGAGCAAGCTAGCCCCGCCGGCACCGCCGGCACCGCCGGCGGTAGCGCTGGCGGCGCCTCCTGCGCCCCCAACGCCGCCGGAGCTAAACAACCCGGCGCCGCCGGCGCCCCCGGCCCCACCGACGGTGCCGACCCCGCCGGCCCCGCCGGCACCGCCGGGGCTGAACAGCCCGCCGGCACCGCCCTGGCCGCCGGTCCCGCCAGCGCCGGCCACGCCAACACCGCCGACGCCGCCGGCGCCGGCGGTACCGTAGAGCAGCCCCGCGGCCCCGCCTCGGCCCCCGGCTCCGCCGGTTGCGCCGTTGGTGCCCGACCCACCGGCCCCGCCGTTCCCGATCAATATCCCGCCATCGCCGCCGTTAGCCCCGGTTCCGGGAGCCCCGTTGGCGCCGTTACCGATCAGCGGGCGCCCGACTAGCGCCTGGGTGGGCGCGTTGATCGCGTCGAGGAGGGGCTGCAACGGCGACACGGCAGCGGCCTCGGCGCTCGCATATGCGCCCGCGCCGCCCGTCAAGGCCTGTACAAACTGTTCATGAAACGCCGCCGCTTGAGCGCTGGCCGTCTGATAAGCCTGGCCGTGCGCAGCGAACAACGCTGCGATCTGCGTCGATATCTCGTCCGCGGCCGCGGCGGCCACCGTCGTCGTCTGCGCCGCTGCCGCCGTGGTGGCCGCGCTGAGTGCCGACCCGATGCCCTTCAAATCCGTTGCTGCTGTAGCTAAAAGCCCAGGGTCGACCGCCAAATATGACATGCGCCTTTCCTCACATCCTCGCATTCATCGACTGGCTGTGGTGCGGATCATATGCGACCGGAAGCTGTGATATAGCCCAAATCCGTTGCGCTCGTTATGCTATCGTGATGCCGCGTAAAGCCGCTGTACAGGGACGCCTATTCCCTGTTGCGCTGGCAGTTTTGTAAAGATGTTGGGCGATCGATGATTAGACCGGTCGAGACCGTAGTCGGGGTAGCCACGGCACGTCCAACTGATCGAGCAGAGCGGGGCGGCCGCTGACGGCCATCATCAAGGCGGCCGCCGGTCCGCGCACTTCGGCTCCCCGACCCCAACTTCCATCAATGTCGGTGGCATACAAAGAGATCCCCCAAAGTCGGCCCAGCGGCACGAAGCCGAACGGCCATGGCCCGGTCAGGATATTCAGTGCCAGACCGGCCAGCTCGGGGTCGGGTTCGAACGGCAGGTTGAGCGGAATCCTGATGTCACCGCCCTGGACCAAAGATATCGGCGGGCGAGTCGAGCGGCCCAAACAGCGGCGGGCTCAACCGGTGATCGGCACCCCCCTCAGACTGCTAGTGATGTCGGCGACCGGCAGCTGCGCGCGACGTCGCACGAGCTCGTCGATGGCGCGAGCCATGCTGCCACGCCGCCGCGCCGTCCTCAAGAAACCCAAAAGCTGTCGGCGAAGACGCTGACCAGGTGTGCGGTCACCGTCTTGATATCCCAGCCGGCGCGCAGGCTTGGGATCGCTGGCTAAGCGTCGTCGAGTTGGTCGATGAGCGCAGCGATCTGGCGCCGCTCGTTCGCGACAGCGCTGAAGACATACTCGCGGTCAACTCGCATCAGCAGCACTGTAGTGCGGAACAGATATTTGGTTGCCAACACGGGCCCGAAGAGATGCGTGACCGGCCCGTCCTCCAAGCTTGGTGCATTACCGAATCACATGCCCGGGGGCGTCCGCGCAGCGCGGCTGTGCATCGCGACATCCTCGAGGCGACCCGGGCGCTGATCGTCGCGAAGGGATACTCCAAGGTCTCGATGGACCGCGTAGCCGCCCGGGCCGAGATCGGCGTTCAGACGGTGTATCGACGATGGCCGTCGAAATCCCCTTTGGTGGCGGAGGCCATCCCGGACGCCACGAATCGATTCGGCCCAATCGAAATGCCCGACACCGGCGACATCGGTGCAGATTTGCGCGCTTGGCTGAGGTTGTCGGCAGAGTTTCTGGCGGCCCCAGGCAATCGCGTCTTTGCTCCGGGCCTTGGCAGCGGCAGCCGCCACAGATGCCGAAGCAGAAGCGGCCCTTTACCCGGTCCGACGCACGACGCTATCGTGCAGCGCCCTGATCGTGCCGTGCGAGCCGGGTAGGTGCGCCCACGACTGGTCTTGCTGCAATGGCAGATGCGTCGAGCGGTACGGTATTTTGAGGCACTGCTGGACGCACTTCTTACCGGCGTGACCGTGCGTGACGAGTGATCAACATATTTACGAGAATTTGTTATTTCTCGAAATAGCTTCCATGGGTAGCGCTGCCGTCGTATGACCGAAGGGTCCTACGCCCCGCTGATCCATCAACAGCTCGGCATCAAGTAATTCAGAGCGCTCACGCTAATCGCGCCGCCGTTAGCCAGACGGCTCGAACAGCACCGGAAGCGTTGTGGGCGAACGGAATACCTGCCCACGGATGTGTGGATCGTCGCCGTCGGGGTCGAGCCGCAGGTTGGGCAGGCGGTCTAACAGCACGTTGAGCGCCACCCGCATCTCCAACCGCGCCAGGTGCATGCCGAGGCAGACATGGACACCGTGCCCAAATCCGATATGCGCCCTCGCCGAACGGAAAATGTCGAAACGATCGGGGTCGGGGTATCGGTCCTCCTGCCGATTGGCCGCGCCAAGCATCGGCATGACCGACGAGCCGGCCGGGATGGGCACGCCGGCGAGCTCGGTGTCGCGGGTGGCCACCCGGGTGATCGTCAGCAGCGGCGGCTCCCATCGCACCGCCTCCTCGATCGCCTGCGGCAGCAGCCAACGGTCAGCCCGGAGCGCGTCGAGTTGATCTGTGTTGCAAAGCAATCCGAACAACATGTTTCCCAGCGACCGGTACGTGGTTTCCACGCCGGCGGGCAGCAGCAAACGCAGGAACGAGAAGATCTCCTCGTCGGACAGCTTGTGTCCGTCGATCTCCGCGTGGGCGAGGCCGCTGATCAGATCGTCACGGGGTGCTGCGCGCCGCGCCGCCAGGATCGGGGTGAAGTACTCCTGTAATGCCGCGGAGGCGGCGCGCCCGCGCCCCGGGTTGATCGTGAAACTCAGCAACGAGATCGACCAGCGCTGAAACTGCGGAAAGTCCTCGCGCGGCAGACCCAGCAGACCGGCGATGATCTGGGTCGGGTAGGGAAAGGTGAACTCCTTCACCAGATCAGCGCGGCCGCGGGCGGCGAACCGGTCGATCAGCTCGTTGCCGACCTTCTCGACCAGTTCGCCCTCCCAACGCGCCATCGCCTTCTGCGAGAAGGCTTTTGCGACCAGGGTCCGGTGACGACCATGTTCTGGCTCATCCATCCCGAGCATCACGTGGCGGCCCAGCACATCGCCGAACGCGTCGATGATGATTGCCGACGAGAACGTCTCGTTGTCGCGCAGCAGCTGCTGCACCTCTTCGTAGCGGTAGACGATGAAGACCGGCTTGGACTCCTCGTGCGGCATGCCCGAGGAGTCGATGCGCTGCACCGGTTGTTCGCGCCGCAGTCGGGCCAACTCGGCGTAGGGGTCGCGAACATCACCGGAGACAACGTCGTCGAAGGAACCGAAGTCCTCCAGATCGTCGAACAGTCGCAATCGCTTCTCCTTCAGCCGGCGGGATACCCCACGGACTTGATCTTGGTGTACTGGTCGAACCCGGCCACACCGTTCTGGCGGCCCACCCCGCTGGCCTTGTACCCACCGAACGGGGTGTCGGCGCCGTACGGGGCGGCGCCCTGCACGCCGATCCAGCCGGCCCGCAGCCGTCGGGCAACCGCCAGCGAACGTTCCAGGGAACCCGACATCACGTTGCCGGCCAACCCGTACACGCTGTCGTTGGCGATCCGGATAGCGTCTTCGTCGTCGTCGAATCCGATGACGGCTAGCACCGGCCCGAAGATCTCCTCCTGGGCGATCGTCATGGTGTTGTCGACATCGACGAAAAGCGTTGGCCTGACAAAGAATCCCTTGTCGAATCCCGTTTCGGCATCGGGACCGCCGACCAGCGCGGTGGCACCTTCTTCGACGCCCTTGTTGATGTAGCCCAGCACCCGCTCGCGCTGGCGGTGCGAGATCACCGGACCACACAGGGTTGCGGGATCCTGGGGATCCCCCGGCATGACGTTCTCGTAGATGCTCTTGAGGATCGCCACTCCCTCGTCGTAGCGGGACCGCGGCAGCAGCATCCGGGTCGGGTTGGCGCAGCCCTGGCCGGCGTGCATGCACGGCGCGATGCCGATCGCGCATGCCATGCCGAAATCGGCGTCGTCCAGCACGATGGTGGCCGACTTGCCGCCGAGCTCCAGGAACAGCCGCTTCATCGTCGCCGCGCCTTTTTCCATGATTCGCTTCCCGACCGCGGTCGAGCCGGTGAACGAGATCAGGTCGACCTTGGGCGACAGCGTCAGCTCCTCGCCCACCAGGTGATCCGACGCGGTGACGACGTTGACGACACCGGCTGGGATGTCGGTCTTTTCGGCGATCAGCCGGCCCAGGCGGGTCGCGTTGAACGGGGTGTCCGGCGCCGGCTTGAGCACGACGGTATTGCCGGTGGCCAGCGCCTGGCCGAGCTTGTTGATGGTGACCTCGAACGGGAAGTTCCACGGCACGATCGCCCCGACCACCCCCACCGGCTCCCGCCAGATCTTGCGGGTGGTCAGCTGGCCGGTGATGCTGATCGTTGCGTCGCCTAGGTCGGTTTCCCAGGGGTACTCGTCGATCAGCGTGGCGGGATAACGCAGCCCGTCGGCCAGCGGGGCATCCAGCTGCGGGCCAAAGGTGATGGCCCGGGGCGTGCCGACCTCAAGGATGAGCTCCTCCCGCAGCTCCTCCCGCTCGGCGTCCAGCGCGTCGTGCAGCTGCAACAGGCAGCGCTTGCGCAATGCGCGGTTGGTCGACCAGTCGGTCTCGTCGAAGGCCCGCCGGGCGGCGTCGATGGCCCGGCGCATGTCCGCCTTCGACGCGTCGGCGACTTCCCCGAGCGCCTCCTCGGTTGCCGGGTTGATGTTGGTGAAGGTGCCGGCCTGACCCTCGACGAGGGTGCCGTCGATCATCATCTTCGGCTCGAAGCGGACCTTTACAGCCTCAGTCATGTTTGTTCAGCTCTCATTAGACGACGCGCTGCTCAGAGCGCCGGGACGCGGGATGCCCATCGCAAGACGGGTCACCCTATGGAGAGCCTTACTGGAAAGCAGCCGGTTGGCAACCACCAGCATGCGGGCGTCGGCGCCGACGGCATGCCGGGCGAACGGCGCACGGTCGCCGGTAGCGAACATCCGCTCCCACAGGTCCATCGGCGTCTCTTCGGCCATCCCGGCGGCGGAAATCCCCGCATTGTGCACGAGCGCGTGTGGGGCCCCGACGGTCGACTCGATCGCCTTGGCCGCGGCGGCGACCGACGCGTAGTCGGTGAGGTCCAGCGGGATGGCGATCAGGCGGGGGTCACCGGCCGCGGCGCCGGTCTTGGACCGCAGGGCTTGCAGACCGGGCTCGGGTGTGCGCAGGGCCGCCACCACACGCCAACCCCGTTGGTACAGGTGCGCCGCCGACGCGAGGCCGAGCCCGCGGGACGCGCCGGTGATGACGACGCTGCGCTGCTCACACATGGCCGGCGGTACACCGGCCGCCGTCAGCCGGAAGCTGCACATCCGGGCGACCGTGTGGCTGGGCGCTCATCCAGGTCGACCAGATTCCCGCCGAGTACGGGCCGGGCTGACCGTTGCGCTCGTAAAAGCCCTGGGGGTCATACACTTTGGCCTCAGGGTATGGCCATGGACAGGCCACCGAGGTGGCGGTTTTCGTCCACTTGATGACGGCGAAGCCGGTGCAGTGCACCACCGCGGTCGGCTTCGCCTCGTGCAGGCTGCGGATCGCCGCACCGACGTCCTGCGCGGTTTGCGCGACCTGCGCCTCGGCGACGACGCGAATGCCCTTGCACCGGCATGCGTTTCGGAGGTTCTTGAGATAGCTCTCGCCGACCAGCGATTGCTCGACCAACACGCCCACCTCGGTGTGGCCGCCCTTGGTGAGCAGGTCCGCCCAGAAGATCGGTTCGTCGGTCATCGACCCCTGCGGAAACGCAAAGGTCCACTCCCCCAGCCAGTCGTCACTACCGCAGACGTTGATCGCAGGTACCCGCAACCGCTCCTCGATCGCCTCCCGCGTGGGTACCGCGTTCTCGGTGATGTGTGGCCCGAAAACCACCAGACAGCCCTCGTCGACGAGCTCGCCGTAGGCGTCGATGACCGCCTTGGCGGTGCCCTTGGGCAGCCCCTCGACCTCCCGGTACACGACCTGGACCGGTCGGTCGATGACCCGCTGACGCAGTCCGTCGTTGAACACCAGCTCGAAGGGCCGGATGAGGTCGTCCCGCATCTCCTGCGGGTAGAACTCCGGCAACAGGAAGTCAAACAGGTAGCCGATCTTGATGGGCTGCGCTGTGCTCTCGTAGGACAACTAGCCTCCGGATAATGAACCTAAAATTTGTTCCAACCCTAACGCGGGCGGCGTCGCACCGTCAATCGCACCGTCTAGCGGTCCACCAAATACGCGTCGATCATCGCCGACAGGCCGCTCGCGACATGCGAATCGTCGGTCAGCGGCCCGACGATGGCGGCGCCGGCGGCCTCGCGCGGGCCCAGTCCCTCCGAGATCAGCCGTCCCGCGGCGATGAGTATGGCTCAGCTGCTCGGGTCGGGCAATGGCGGCGTGGGCCGCACTCCCGAACGCGCGTCGCAATTCCTGGCGATCGGTGCCGGCGCCGATCGCCAGGCAGACGCACCCGATGCCCCGCCGGCGGGCTTCGGCCAGCGCGCGGTGGGCATCGGCCGCCCCATACCCGCGTTCATACCCGTGGTGGTACGCCAACCCGTCGGACAGCGCGACGAGCAGCCGTCGCGATGTGCCACCTCGGCTCTGCAGCACCGCGGCACCATGCCGGATCGCCGCGCCGAGCCGCGAATACGCGCCGGGCACCAGGCCGCGAACGCGCTGCAGCACCAGGGCATTCATGCCGTCGTCGATGCGCCTTATCGGCATCGGCCGCACGGCCGGTCGTCCCTGCGAATGGAAAGCGTAGAGGGCCAGGCGATCCCCGACCTCGTGCAGGGCAACGGCCGGGGCGGCGGCGCCCGCCCGTTGCTGTTCGTGCACGGTCCTACCGAGCGGCCCGGGCACGGCTACGGATCCGGAGACTATGCGCGGGTCTTCGTCGGCCTCGGCCAAGGCTGGCTCGCCGGACCCGGCAGCGCGCCGACCGCCGACGACATCGCGGCACATCTGGACGAGGTGTCGACGACCGAGCCCCCACCGTTCCCGCGTCGATCTTCGACGAGGTCTTCGGCGTCTGCGCGGCCTCTAGAATCGGCCAGTCACCATCGCAGGCAGCGGAGTTGCCACAAGCGGTCTGATAGCCTCCAACAAAGATTTGGTATGGCTGGGAGGAGGAACATGTTTTGTGGACCATGGTCCTCCGGACCGGTGTACAGCTAGCCATGGCCAAAGCCGATACCTTGGCGACAGGCCGTCGGGCCGACAACGCAACTGACGCCGGAACACGCAGGACCGAGATCCTGGAGACCGCGGCATCGCTGATCGCATCCTCGGGATTGCGGACTTCGCTGCAGGAAATCGCTGATGCCGCAGGCATTCTGCCGGGAAGCCTCTATCACCATTTCGAATCCAAGGAAGCCATCCTCGTTGAGCTGATTCGCCGCTATCAAGCCGATCTGGATCGCATCGGATTGGCCGCCCAGGCGAGGTTGGACGAGCCCGACTCGCGACCCGTCGCCGACAAGATCGCCGAACTCGGATCGGCGATCGCCAACGCCGCCGTGCGGCACCAGGCCGCCTTGCAGATGTCTTTTTACGAGGGACCCGGCTCAGATCCCGCGTTCGTCACGCTGACGCGGCAGCGGCCGACCGCGATCCAGGGGGCGATGCTGCAGACGCTGCGTGCCGCCAGGTGGAGCGGCTACATCAGGCCCGAAATCGACCTTCCAACCCTGGCTGACCGCATCTGCCAGAGCATGCTGCAGGTCGGGCTGGATGTCATCCGGCGCAACGCTTCCGCCGCGCAGGTGGCCGGACTCATGTGCCGAATCATCTTGCAAGGTTTGGCAGCCCGGCCACCCACCGATGCGAGGTTAGATCGTTCCCGTGCCTTCGCCGCGGCGAGTGACGTCATCCAGTCGTGGGCCGACGATAGCGAGGCCGACCCCAGCGACAAAGCGGCCCATCTTCGAGCTGTGGCGCGCATGGAGTTCGGCCGCAAGGGTTATGAAGTCACCACCATCAGGGATATCGCATCGGCGGCGGGCCTGGGTACCGGGACCGTCTATCGGGTGATCGGCTCCAAAGAGGAACTGCTCGCCTCGATCATGCGCTCGTTCGGCCAGAAGGTCGAAGCGGGGTGGGTCGGCGTCCTGCGTTCGGACGCGTCGAGCATCGAGAAGCTGGACGCCCTGAGCTGGGTCAACGTCAACGCGCTGGACCGGTTTTCCGACGAGTTCAGGATCCAGCTTGCCTGGATGAGGCAATCGCCTCCCGACACCGCCGATCCAGGATGGTCTTATGCGACCCGACTGAGGCAAATGAAATCCCTTCTTACCGAAGGGATCCGGTCAGGTGAGATACGCATCGACACACCGTCGACGGCGATGCTGGCACGGGTGATCATTGGCATCCAGTGGATCCCGGAGAACATCCTCCGCACGATCGGAACCCGTGCGTCACTCGTCCTCGCCCGCGACACGGTATTACGCGGTATCGCCGCGCGGGGCAAATAGAGGCGCCTGGGATCGAGTCTGCGCACAGGGCGTCGGCGCGGCCGGAAATCGCGCCGTCACCGCAGCCTCGATGCCATGGCCGCAGACTCGGGACGCAAAGCACGCAATCAGCCAGGCGCGCTGATCGGGTGGCTACCGCCGCGCCGGACGGACGCCGTCGCCGCCGGCCCGGGCTCCACCGCCCCCCGTCGGCGCGGCCACCAACAGCAGAACACGGGCAGTTTGGCCGGTGCAGCGCGAACCCATCATGCAAAGTGCACATAAGCCCTACAATCGGGCCGTGGTTTGGCAACCGCCTTCGCCGCGCGTGCAAGAGCTGATCCGCAAGGGCGCGTGGATGGCTCTCAATCCCCCAAGGGAGTGGCTCGAGGAATTCGATCGCGCCACGCTGGCGGCTAGCCCGCCCATCTCCCAGGACCCCGGCCTGGCGGCGGTGGTTACTCGCTCCAACCGCGCCAATTTGGTCCACTTCGCCTCCGCCATGCTGCGCAATCCCGGCGATCCGGTGCCGGCAAACCTCAGCGCCGAGACGCTGCGCATGGCTCGCGATCTGGTGCGCCGTGGCCTGGACGCATCCGCGCTGGAGGTCTATCGCATCGGGCACAACGTGGCCTGGCGGCGCTGGGTGGAAATCGCGTTCGAACTTACTTCCGACCCTGAAGAGCTGCACCAGCTGCTCGACGTGCCATTTCGGTCGGCCAACGAGTTCGTGGACGCCACCCTTGCCGGCCTCGCGGCGCAGATGCAGATGGAATACGCGGATCTAACCCAAGACATCCGCGCCGAGCGCCGCAAGATCGTCGAGCTCATCCTCGACGGCGCCCCCATCAGCCGAGAACGCGCCGAAGCGCAATTGGCCTATCCGCTCGACCGACTTCATACCGCCGTGATCATCTGGTGTGATGACCCCGACGTCGACGACAATCGGCTTGACCGAACCGTCGCCGCGTTCAGCCAAGCCGTCGGATGCCCGCAGCCACTGACAGTGGTCGCCAGCGCCGCAACTCGCTGGGTGTGGGCCAATGAGGTGGCCTCGCTCAACCCTCAGCAGATCCGCCGCGCGCTTGACGGCACACCCGATGCCCGGATCGCCGTCGGGACCACCGCGTCAGGAATCGGGGGATTCCGCCGCAGCCACCTGGATGCGCTGACGATACAGCGGATGTTGACTCGGCTGCGGTCGCGCCAACGGGTCGCCTTCTTCGCCGATGTCCAGATGATCGCGTTACTCACCGAAAACGCCGACGGCGCGGACGTCTTCATCACGAACACGCTGGGGGACTTCGAATCGGCCGACCCGATGCTGCATACGACGGTGTTGACCTACATCAAGGCGGAGTGCAACGCTTCGCGCGCCGCAAAACTTCTCTACACCCACCGCAACACCCTGTTGCACCGGCTCGAGACGGCTCAACGGCTGCTCCCCAGACCCCTGGACCACACCCTCGTAGAGGTTGCCGTAGCGCTCGAGGCGCTGCAGTGGCGCGGCGATCAAGCCGCTGGTGCCGTGCAAACGCCTTCCGGACAGCACATCGGCGCGTCGTCCTCCGTACCAGACGGGCACCTAAGCCACAGCCAGGCGTAGCTGGCTCCCGACGTTGGGCACCCGTCGCGCGGCAGAGTAACCTTGCCTACGCAGCTGGTCTGCCGTTGCCGCCCCACGCGGCGCCGGCATCGAGCGACACACGTTAGCGATGTGTCGCAAGAGGGAACCCGGTGAGAATCCGGGACTGTCCCGCAGCGGTGTGCAGGAACGACCGCCGTCTTATAGCACTGGTCTGGCGACTGGGAAGCGACGGCCAGTAGGAGCACCACCGGGTGCGCGCCTGCGAGTCCGAAGACCTGCCGGCTGTGCCGGGCGCGCCGCGTCCGGCGGCTCGTCGCCTCGTGGAATGGGCGTATGGCCGTGCCGGTTGCGGTTGCTGTAGAAGAAGGCGCGCGCCGCGGACCGGATCGGTTGTGCGTCCGCCGGCGGTGAGCGCCCCGTCGATTGAAGGACGACATAGTGACCGATAATTTTCGGAAGTTCACCGCAACCATCACCGGCTCCCCGCGCATCGGCCCGCATCGCGAACTCAAGCGCGCGACCGAAGGCTACTGGTCCGGACGCACCAGCCGATCCGACCTCGAGTCGGTCGCCGCCACGTTGCGCCGCGATATGTGGTCAGAATTGGCCGCGGCCGGTCTGGACTCCGTGCCGGTAAACACCTTCTCCTATTACGACCAGATGCTCGACACCGCGGTTTTGCTCGGCGCGCTGCCGGCCCGGGTGGCGAAAATCGCCGACGAGTTGGACCGCTATTTCGCCGCGGCGCGCGGCAACGACGACGTGGCGCCACTCGAGATGACGAAGTGGTTCGACACCAACTATCACTACCTGGTTCCCGAGATCGAGCCCACGACCCGGTTCGCGCTGAATCCGGACAAGGTGCTCTCCGAGCTGAAAGAAGCACTGCAGCAAGGGATTCCCGCACGCCCGGTCGTCATCGGGCCGGTCACCTTCCTGTTGTTGAGCAAGGGCGTCAACGGCGGCGGCGCGCCGATCGAGCGCCTCGAAGAGCTGGTTCCGATCTACTCCGAGCTGTTGTCGCTGCTCGCCGACAACGGGGCGCCGTGGGTGCAACTCGACGAGCCCGCGCTGGTCACCGACATCTCCCCCGACGCGCCCGCCCTCGCCGAGTGGGTCTACAACGCGCTCGGCGCCGTGAGCAACCGGCCCGCCGTTTACGTCGCCACCTACTTCGGCGACCCCGGCGCCGCCCTGGCGGGGCTGGCGCGCACGCCGGTCGAGGCCATCGGCGTCGACTTGGTCGCCGGCGCCGACACCGCGGTGGCTTCTATATTCGGGGCGCCCGAGCTGGCCGGCAAGACGCTGGTGGCCGGCATCGTGGACGGGCGCAATGTCTGGCGCACCGATCTAGAGGCCGCCCTGAGCCGGCTGGCGACCCTGCTGGGTTCGGCGGCCGCCGTTGCCGTCTCGACGTCGTGTTCCACCCTGCACGTGCCGTACTCGCTGGAACCAGAAACCGACCTGGACGACGCCTTGCGGAGCTGGCTGGCGTTCGGCGCGGAGAAGGTGCGCGAAGTCGTCGTCTTGGCGCGTGCCCTGCGCGACGGGCGCGATTCCGTGGCCGACGAGATCGCGGCGTCCAACGCCGCGGTGGCGTCCCGCAGGCGTGATCCGCGCCTGCGCAACGGGCAGGTCCGGGCCCGCATCGACTCGATCGTCGCCTCGGGTGCGCACCGGGGCGACCCCGCGCAGCGGCGGGCCAGCCAGGACGCGCGGCTGCATCTGCCGCCGCTGCCGACCACGACGATCGGCTCCTACCCGCAGACCTCGGCGATCCGCAAAGCGCGCGCGGCGCTGCGGGCCGGCGAGATCGACAACGCCGAGTATGTCCGGCGGATGAAGGCGGAGATCGCCGACGTCATCAAGCTGCAGGAGCGACTAGGCCTGGACGTGCTGGTGCACGGCGAGCCCGAGCGCAACGACATGGTGCAGTACTTCGCCGAGCAGCTGCAGGGATTCTTCGCCACGCAGAACGGCTGGGTGCAGTCCTACGGCAGCCGCTGCGTGCGCCCGCCCATCCTCTACGGCGACGTGGCCCGGACGCATCCGATGACGGTCGGGTGGATCACCTACGCGCAGTCGCTGACCGACAAACCGGTCAAGGGCATGTTGACCGGGCCGGTCACGATCCTGGCCTGGTCGTTCGTGCGTGACGACCAGCCGCTGGCCGACACCGCCAACCAGGTGGCGCTGGCCATCCGCGACGAAACCGTGGATCTGCAGTCGGCCGGCATCGCGGTCATCCAGGTCGACGAGCCGGCGCTGCGCGAACTGCTGCCGCTGCGTCGCGCAGATCAGGAGGAGTATTTGCGTTGGGCCGTAGGCGCTTTCCGGTTGGCGACGTCGGGCGTCGCCGACTCTACGCAGATCCATACCCACTTGTGCTACTCGGAGTTCGGTGAGGTGATAGGCGCTATCGCCGACCTGGATGCCGACGTCACGTCCATCGAGGCGGCGCGCTCCCACATGGAGGTGCTGGATGACCTGAACGCGGTCGGCTTCGCCAACAGTGTGGGCCCGGGGGTGTACGACATCCACTCGCCGCGGGTGCCGAGCACCGACGAGATGGCCGAGTCGCTGCGTGCCGCGTTGCGGGCCGTGCCGGCCGGGCGGCTGTGGGTCAACCCCGACTGTGGGCTAAAGACCCGCAACGTCAACGAGGTGATCGCGTCGCTGCAGAACATGGTCGCCGCAGCACAGGAGGTACGTTCCGGCTAGCTGGCGAGCAGACGTGGAATCGCACGACACGCCACGCGTGCGTGCGATTCTGCGTCTGCTCGCCGGCTATAGCACGTGGACCGGCACGTCGTCGGCCCAGGGCTGCCGGGTCACCATGTCGGCCACCCGGATGTAGCCGCGCTCGAACTCACCGGTCGCGGCGTCCACTAACCGATACTGCTGGGTCTGTCGGTGGATGGGCTGCGCGTCGAGCAGCACGATCCGCACCTCGCCAGGCTCGAACCGGCAGCGCTGTTGCATCGCACCGATCAGTTGCTCGTTGTGCATGTGGCCGTCGCCAAAATTCCATCCGACGGCGGTGCTGCAGATGCGTTCCCCGTCGATGATGGCGTAGTCGTCCTCGTTCTGGCCCGCCATCGCCCGGTGCGCCAGCGTGAACAGCGCCCGGCCGTGAGAGTTCATGGCGCGGAACGCGTATCCGAGATACATCGGGATCTGGGCGCGCTCCTTGCCGTAGTAGCGCTCCAGTTGTGCGGCCGGCATGCTGGCGATCGCGACGATGCCCCTATCGATCTTGTCCTCCGCAGAGGGTTTGACACACCACAGCGTGGTGTCCCAATTACCGGCGTAATAGCGCATGGCGGGCAAGAACGAGATCTTGCGCGGGAGCATGTTGCCCGCGATCACGATCCCCCCGATCATGGCGCACAGAATCGCCACCGGCACAGGGTTTTTCAGGTCGGTCAGGCCGAGACGGGCATGGCCGACGAACAGCGACAGCACGCCGAAGATCATGAACACGTTCCACTCCAGCGGGACGCCCATCGGGATCGCCGTCAGGATCCCGAGGTGGAAGCACACCATCACGATCGCGGCCACCGCCAGGGGCCAGCCGCTGTGGGAGAAGAACAGCACCACGGGCACACACATCTCGACGAAAGTGCTGACGTGAGCGAAGATCCGAGACAGGAGTCCGGGCCGCAGATCGTCGGGGAACCTCTCGAAGAACATGCGCTTGACGAACCGAGGCCGGAACAGCGGGTTGTTGGACATCATCGTGGAGATCACGAACGGGAAGTGGCGGTTGAGCTTCGACGTCGCCGCACCCATCCAGATCACCAGGAACACCACCTTGGCGGCGACGATCATGTCGACACCAAACAGAAAGGTCACCGTCAGCGTCGCGTAGACCTCGCCGCGGGCGGCCAGGAAGACCACCTTGTCGCGCAGCCCCAGCACGCCGAGAAGCAGCAGGATCAGCACGATCTCCCAGACCGGCAGCAGCCCGATCGTGGTGCCCAGCTCCGGTACCGGGCCGGTGCCATCTGCGAACAGCGCCGCCAGCAACATGATCAGCAGCAGCGCGTACAGCGCGACATCCACCGGCTTGCGCTTGGTGCCCTGCGTCAGCGGGACGCGATCGGGCCACGGCGGCAGCCGGATGGTGCCGAAGCGCATCCAGTACAGGATCGAGCCCATCGGCGGGAAGTACCGGTTGTTCAGCGGCCCGAAGCCGCAGCCCAGCCCGATCACCTCGAAAAGCATCGTGTAGAGCACGACCTTCTCAAACACGATCGGCTCGGCGTACCACGCCGTGACGTCGGTGAATCCCTGGATGCCCTTGGTGGTGACCACGATCAGCCAGGCAGCCAGGATATAGAGCAGGACCTTGGCCACGTAGAACAGGTGCAGTGCCATCGGCGTTCCGAAGCCCACCTCGGCCCAGTGCCGGGCCATCGGACGGATCTTCTCGCTGCGGGTGCCCTTGCTCCATTCGGTCATGTCGATCTGCGGCAGGTCGGGCTTCAGAAATCCCATGGTTCGACAGATTAGAACAGGTTCCAGGGGTGTGCGCGGTCCGAATCTCTGTGCATTTTGCACGACGGGTAGTCAATGCTTTGAGCGGATTGATCGTGGCCGCCGGCCTGCAGCTGCGCTCGTTCCGATGCAGCAGTGTAGCACCGGAATTGCGTTGAGCGACAACCGAAGCAGTTACCCGACCGACTTGCCTACGATTCACCTGTCATCAGCGGCGCTTCCACCCCCGGCGGCGCCGGCAGCGACGGCGGTGCGGGCCAGACCGGCGACTTCGGCATCGGAGGCGCTCCCAGTGGCGGCACCCGAGCCAAGGGCGGCCCCGGCGGCGCTGGCCGGGATGGCGGCACCCAGGGCGACAGTCGTCAGGCTCGCAGGCGGGGCAGCGTCCGCTGCTCGCGCCCCGAATACGCGCTCAGCGGCCGGATCAGCGCGTTGGCCGCCGCCTGTTCCATGACGTGAGCGGTCCAGCCGGTGATCCTGCTCATCACGAAGATGGGTGTGAAGCAGGCGATGTCGAATCCCATCAGGTGATACGCAGGCCCGGTGGGAAAGTCGAGATTGGGCTTAATGCCGGTGGCGGACAGCATCTCCGCCTCCAGCACGTTGTAGATGTCCAGCCAGCGCCGGCCGTCACGAACGGCGGCGACGCGGGTCAGCGCCTGCTTCATCGTCGGCACCCGGGAGTCACCGTGCTTGTACACCCGGTGCCCGAAGCCCATGATCTTCTCCTTGCGGGCGAGCTTGCCGCGCAACCATTCCCGCGCGTTGCCCGGGTCGCCGATCTCAATCATGTCGTGCATGACGGCCTCGTTGGCACCGCCATGCAGCCGACCCTTGAGCGCGCCGATCGCCCCGGTGACCGCCGAGTAGATGTCCGACTGGGTCGACGTCACCACCCGCGCGGCGAACGTCGACGCGTTGAAACCGTGTTCGGCGTACAGGATCATCGACTGCTCGAACGCCGACACGATGGCGGGTTCGGGCATCTCACCGAAGCACATCCGCAGGAAGTTCTCGGCATACCCCAGCCCGCTGTGCGGCGGGATCGGGGCCAACCCGCGACGGCGCCGCATGTCGACGGCGACGATGGTGGGTAACACCGCGAGCATGCGCAGCGCCTTGG
Source organism: Mycobacterium lacus (assembly GCF_010731535.1). NCBI lineage: Bacteria > Bacillati > Actinomycetota > Actinomycetes > Mycobacteriales > Mycobacteriaceae > Mycobacterium > Mycobacterium lacus. Next base: position 747,949 of record NZ_AP022581.1, on the reverse strand, counting down.
CCCGGTTCGCCGATTCGTCGTCCTCGTCGGGATCCTCGGCGCCCAGATAGCTGATCGCGGTGCGCACCACGTCCATCGGATGGCAGTTGTCGGGCAGCTTGGCCAGCAGCGACAGCATCGACCGGTCCACCCGGCGGCCGGCGCGTTCCCGTTCGCAGAACAGCGCCAGCTCCGCGTCGGTCGGCAGCTCGCCGCGCCAGAGCAGGAAGGCGACCTGTTCGAAACTGCAGTGCGCCGCCAGGTCCTGCACGGGATATCCGCGGTAGGTCAGCGAATTGGTCTCCGGCACCACCTTGGAGATGGCCGTGGTGTCCACCACCACACCGGCGAGGCCCTTACGGATTTCAACGGCTGGCGCGGTCATGGCTGTGCCTCCTCGGGTGTGGGGGCGTAACCAGCAGCTGGTAGAGCCGACATCGGTGGTGCATGCACCCCAGCAGCGCGGATTGCGTTCCCGCTAAGCAGATTTCACGCAGATCCGCGTCGACAGCGAACATCGCCAGCCGCAACGTGGTGACCGGGTAGATGACCGCGTTGTAGCCGATGTCACCCAATTGCCGCGCGGTCAGCAGCGGCGACTTGCCGAACTCGGTCATGTTGGCCAGCAGCGGAATGTCAACCGCGGCGCGGAACTTCTCGAAGTCGGCCATCTCGGTCAGCGTCGTCAACCCGATGTTGGGCAATCCGAAGTCGGCGGAAAGCGCGGCGCCGGAAACATAGACCCCTTGGAAGCTGTTCTCGGCTATCGCTTTGGCCACCAGCGGCGAGAATGCACCCGGAAGACGTTGCAGCCGACCGGAATTAAGGCCAGCCCGAAACGTCGCGCGCTTACCGGTGGCGACGGTCACCGGAAGATTCCCGACGGAATCACCGGCGCCTTGTCCAGCACCCGCGGATCGACCGACACGTTCAGCTCGCCCAGCGAGCCGGCCCTGAGATCGGCAAGGTTGTCCACGGTGTACAGGAACCTTTGCTGCTCAAAGGGTTCCACCGTACCATCGGCGAGTTCGGCGAACTTCTCGATGTATTGCTTGCGCTCGAACGGCCGGGCGCCCAGCGGATGAGCGTCGGCCACCGCCAGTTCGTCGACAATCACCTCACCACTCTTCAGCGTCACCTCCGCCCGCGCCCCGAACGCCTTGTCGGCCGGATCGGTCGAGTGATAGCGGCGGGTCCACTCGGGATCCTCGACGGTGGCGATTTTGTGCCATAACTCGACGGTGTCGGGCCGGTGGGCCCGCTCGGGAGCGTAGGAGCGTTCGTGGTGCCAGCTGCCGTCCTGTAGTGCGACGGCAAAAATGTAGGGCAGCGAATGATCGAGCGTTTCCCGGGACGCGTCCGGATCGAACTTCTGCGGGTCCCCGGAGCCGGTTCCGATCACCACATGGGTGTGCCGGCTGGTGTGCAGCACGATCGTCGCAATCTGATCGAGGCCGCCTTCCAGGCCGGATAGGCGCTCGCGCAGCCGGCGGGCCAGGTCGATCGGCGCCTGGCTCTGGTACTCCGCGGAGTGCTCCTTGGTGTAGCTGTCCAGGATGGCGCGCTTGGGTTCGCCGGGAGCCGGCAACGGCACCCGGTAGGTGCGGTCGGGGCCGCCGAGCAGCCAGGCGATGACGCCGTCCTCACCCTCCCAGATCGGTGCCGGCGACCCCTCACCGCGCATCGCCCGGTCGACCGCCTCGATGGCGACCTTGCCGGCGTGCGCGGGCGCGAAGGCCTTCCAGCTGGAGATCGCGCCCTTGCGGGATTGGCGGGTGCTGGTGGTCAGGTGCAAGGCCTGTCCAATCGCGTGGTAGATGGTCTCGGTATCCAGTCGCAGCATGGTCCCGATGCCGGCGACGACCGACGGGCCCAGATGGGCGACATGGTCGATCTTGTTCTCGTGCAGGCACATTCCACGGGCCAGGTCGATCTGGATCTCGTATGCGGTCGCCAGGCCGCGGATCAGGTCCGCGCCGCGCACGCCGAGCTGCTGGGCGACGGCCACCAGCGGGGGGATGTTGTCGCCGGGGTGGGAGTACTCCGCGGCCAGAAACGTGTCGTGGAAATCCAGTTCGCGCACCGCGACACCGTTGGCCCACGCCGCCCATTCCGCGGCATAGCAGCCGCCCACGCCGAAAACCCGTGCCCCCCGTCGCGTGCGGTGGGCCTGCGCCTGTTGGCGGGCGACGGTGACCGGCCGGCGCAGCACCGCCGCGGCGCTGACAGCGGCGTTGTCGATGATCCGGTTCAGCAGCATTTCGGTGGTCTCCGGCTCGACCGCGACCGGATCGGTGGCGACCTCGGCGATCTTGTAGGCCAGGTGCTCGGTGCGGGGGAAATCGTCAGCGCTGCGCCTGGACCGTACGTCGTGTATCTGCACAATCCGCACGCTACGCACTGCGCATCCGGCCGAAAAGTGCCTGTAAATGCGTATTTTTGTGTCCTTATACGGCGTAAGTTGCGAACTTTGTGAACTCGAATTGGAGTACCGTTTCAAGGGTGGCGAAGACTTTTTCGGGGGCCCGGCTGCGGCGGCTGCGTCAAGAACGCGGCCTCACTCAGGCGGCGTTGGCCCGCACCCTGGACCTGTCCACCAGCTATGTCAACCAGTTGGAGAACGACCAGCGCCCCATCACCGTGCCGGTGCTGCTTGCGCTCACCGAGCGCTTCGACCTGCCACCCCAGTACTTCGCCTCCGATTCCGACGCCCGGTTGGTGGCCGACCTCAACGCCGTCTTCACCGAAACCGCCGAGCGTGCAATCAGCCAACACCAGATCGAGGAGTTCGTTGCCCGGATGCCTGAGGTCGGCCGCAGCCTGGTTGCCATGCACCGCCGGTTACGCGATGCCACCGAGGAATTGGAGGGCTATCGATCTCGAGCGACCGACGAAGCCGAGCCGCCCCCGCAGCGACCGATGCCGTTCGAGGAGGTCCGCGATTTCTTCTACGACCGCAACAACTACATCGGCGACCTCGACCTGGCGGCGGAAGACATGTTCGGCGAGTTCGGCATGCGCGTCGGCGGATTGGACATCCAGCTGTCGCAGCTGATGCGGAACAAGTTCGCAATCAACGTCGTTATCGATGACGCCCTACCCGAAACCGCTAAGCGCCGCTACCACCCAGAAACCAAGGTGCTGCGCATCGCACACTGGCTGTCGCCCGGGCAGCGCGCGTTCCAGATCGCTACCCAGCTCGCTCTGCTCAGCCAATCAGAGTTGATCTCGGCCATCGTGGCCACCGACGACCAGCTCAGCATCGAGGCCCGCGCCGTTGCCCGGATCGGTCTGGCCAACTACTTCGCCGGCGCTTTCCTCCTCCCCTATCGCGAATTCCACCGGGCCGCAGAGGAATTGCGCTATGACATCGACCTGCTGGGCCGCCGGTTCGGGGTGGGCTTCGAGACCGTGTGCCATCGGCTTTCGACGCTACAGCGGCCGCGGCAGCGCGGGATCCCGTTCATCTTCGTGCGCACCGACAGGGCGGGCAACATCTCAAAGCGGCAGTCTGCCACGGCGTTCCACTTCAGCCGGGTGGGCGGCAGCTGCCCGCTGTGGGTGGTGCACGACGCGTTCGCCCAACCGGGCCGGATCGTCGTGCAGGTGGCGCAGATGCCCGACGGGCGCTCGTATTTCTGGGTGGCCAAGACCACTGTCCCCGAGGGCCGCGGATACCTCGGCCAGCGTAAGAGCTTTGCCGTCGGGCTGGGGTGCGACCTCGCTTATGCCGGCGAGCTGGTCTACTCGACCGGGGTAGTCCTCGACGATCCGACAACGGCGGTCCCGATCGGAGCGGGCTGCAAGATCTGCAACCGGACGTCGTGCGCCCAGCGCGCGTTTCCGTATCTCGGCGGACGGGTCGTGGTAGACGAGAACGCGGGCAGCAGCTTGCCCTATTCGTTCACCGGGCAACCGCAATCGGTGTAGCTTGCTGCCAAGGGGATCGGCTAAGGAGCCGGGCATGGCAGATGTCGATTTTTGCGTGGTCGGAGCGGGATTTGCCGGCTTGACGGCCGCCCTGCGATTGAAGCAAGCCGGTCGCGCGGTGGCCTTGCTGGAGGCTCGTGACCGGGTCGGCGGCCGCACTTTCACCGTGACCCGCGACGACGGCGTGTGGATCGATCGCGGCGGCGCGTGGATCGGACCGGGCCAGGACCGGATCTACGCGTTGATGGATGAGCTCGGCGTGCCCGAGTACAAGCAGCACAACGACGGTGACGCCATGATGATCGTCGACGGCAAGAAGCACCGCTACGGCGGCAAATTGCCCTGGACGATGAGCCCGTGGGCGGTGGCCAACCTTGGCATTGGTTTGCTGACGGTGGAGCAGATGTGCAAGACGATTCCGCGCGAATCCCCCTGGGAGGCAAAGGATGCCGCCGAATGGGACCGGATCAGCCTGGGGGATTGGCTCGAGCGGAATGTGTTGTCCAAGCCGGCCCGTGAGATGCTGGACATGGCCCTGGCCGGCCCCTACACCACGGCATCCTCCGAGGTGTCGTTGCTGTGGATGCTGCTGCAGATGGCGTCCGGCGGCGGTCCCACGTTTGTCATCTCGGGCACGGGCGGCGCCCAGGATGCCCGCCCGGTCGGCGGTATGGGGGCCATCTACCGCCCGATGGCCGCCGAACTGGGTGACGCGCTGCATATGTCGCGGCCGGTCCGGCGGATCGCGCAGGACGCCGACGGGGTCACGGTCGTCGCGGAAGGTCTGGCGCTGCGGGCGCGCCGGGTCATCGTGACGATTCCGGTGGCGATCGCGGGCTCGATCGTCTACGAGCCAATGCTGCCGGCGGATCGAGCGCTTCTACATCAGCGGATGCCCGGCGGCGCGGTCATCAAGACATCCGTCATCTACGACGAGGCGTTCTGGCGGTCCGACGGATTGTCCGGCCAGTCGGCCGCGCCGCATACCCCGGCCACGCTGACCATCGACGCCTGCACGGACACAGGCAATCCGGGAATCATGTGCGTCATCACCGAAGGACCTGCCGCGCGTCGGCTGACCCGACTCGACGAGGCCGAGCGCAAAGCCACAGTCATCGGCGAACTCGTCAGCCGGTTCGGCGACAAGGCCGCCACGCCCGTCGAGTACCACGAACAGAACTGGACCGTCGAGCGGTATTCGGGTGGCGGGATGATCAGCCACACCCCAACCGGTGTGCTCACCGAATTCGGCCCCGCGCTGCGTGCGCCGTGTGGTCGTGTCCATTGGGCCGGCACCGAAAGCTCGGCCATCATGTGCGGGTGGATCGACGGGGCGATCCGCTCCGGCGAGCGCGCCGCATCGGAAGTGATGGCCAACGAAACCGCAACGGCCGCAGTCACTTAGTGATCTGGTTCGCAAGGTTCGTCGGGCCTCGGCTGATCACCATCCCAGCAGAGCACCGGGCAACCGCTACTCCGGTCGACCACATTGGCAGCGGTGCACCAATTGCCTCCGCGAGCGGTTCGGGCGCTGACAACCTGGAATTCCTCGCCGAAGCTGCCGAACACCGATGCGATGGCAACCGAAACCTCATCCTGTGCCGCCCCGCTATCCCCATCGTGGGGCTTGCCGCGATTGCACCGGCCAGGACTCGGCCAACGACGACCGACTGCAAAAGCCGGAGCTCGGATCCGCCTTGTTGAAGAGGCCCGAGTCGTCGTTGCCCGAGTTGCCGATGCATGAGTTGAAGACTCGATGCCGATATTGTCGAAGCCGGTGTTCGCCTTGCCCCAGTTAAGACCGTCCGTGTTGCGACCGCCGGAGTTGGCCCACCCGGTGTTGATGTCACCGGAGTTGAAGTCGCCGGTGTTGATCGAGCCCGCGTTCATGCTTCCGCTGTTCTGGAAACCCGAGTTCCCGTTGCCGGTGCCGAAGTTGTGGTTGCCGGTGTTCCCGAAGCCGACATTGTTGCTGCCGCGGTTGGCGTAGCCCATGTTGACCAACAATAGAAGTCGCCGACTGACACTGAAATCCCGTGTGTCACTGTAGTTTCAGTGGTTTTAGCGGACCGGTTTCTGTCGGTGGCGGCTCATAGTATTGAGGTATGGGTTCGAGCACGCGTGAGGAGATCGTTGAGGTCTGCGACGCGCTCGATCATGATGTGGACCGCTTGTGCGGCTTGTCGTTTGATGTGTTGACCACCCCGGAGCGGTTGGCGTTTTTGGAGCGCCTGGAGCGGGTGGCGCGTCGGCTGCCGGTGGCTCGGCATGGGTTGATCAATCAGCTCGCCGAGCGGGCCGGCGAGGAGGAGTTGGGCGGCAAGCTGGGGTCGGTGTTGGCCAGCCGGTTGGGTGTCACCCGGGGTGAGGCCAGCCGGTGGGTGGCCGAGGCTGCCGATCTGGGCGAGCGGCGGGCGTTGACCGGTCAGCCGTTGGCGCCGCGGCTGACCGCGACCGCGGCGGCGCAGCGGGCGGGCCGGATCGGTGACGGGCATGTTCGGGTGATCCGCGATGTCGTTCGCCGCCTGCCGGTCGGTGTTGATGTGGAGACCCAAGACCAGGCCGAGGCCCATCTGGCCCGGTTGGCCACCCAGTTTCGCCCCGACCAGGTGGCCAGGCTGGCCGCGCGGTTGATGGACTGCCTTAACCCCGACGGCGACTTCTCCGAGGAGGATCGGGCGCGCCGGCGCGCGCTGGTGGTGGGCAAGCACGATGTCGACGGGATGTCACGGATCAGTGGCTATCTGACGCCCGAGGCGCGGGCCACCGTGGAGGCGGTGCTGGCCAGGCTGGCCGCCCCGGGCATGTGCAACCCCACCGATGAGACTCCGGTCATCGACGGCGCGCCGTCGGAACAGGCCGTGCGGCACGACACCCGCAGCACCGCGCAGCGCAACCACGATGGTCTCAACGCCGCGCTGCGCGCGCTGCTGGCCTCCGGAAAGCTGGGCCAGCACAACGGGTTGCCGGCCAGCATCATCGTGACCACCACGCTCAACGACCTCGAGGCCGCCGCCGGCAAGGGGCGCACCGGCGCCGGCGGCATGCTGCCCATGTCCGATGTGATCCGCCTGGCCCGCCACGCCCACCACTATTTGGCGATCTTCGACCAGGGCAACGCCCTGGCGCTGTATCACACCACACGCCTGGCCTCCCCTGGGCAACGAATTGTGTTGTACGCCAAGGACCGCGGGTGCACCGCGCCGGGATGCGACGTGTCGGGCTACTACTGCGAGGTGCACCACTGCACCCCCTACGCCCACTGCCATACCACCGACGTCAACGACCTGACCTTCGCCTGCGGCGGGCATCACCCACAGGCCGAACAAGGCTGGACCACCCGAAAACGCAAAGACGGCACCACCGAATGGATCCCACCGCCGCACCTCGACCACGGCCAGCCGAGGACCAACAGCTACCACCACCCCGAAAAACTACTGGTGGACGAGGATGAAGACGACCCCTAGCGCAGCCGGGCTACCTCGCCTGTTTGGCCGGCGGTCGATAGAAGATCAGCAACTGGCCGATGGCACCGGCGAGGCCAAGCGCCACCGAGAGCAGCAAGCCCTGCCAGCCGTCGAGCCAGTTCTTCCCGAAGATCAGCCAGTCGAGGCTGAGCTTTCCGGCGCCCAGTGTGGCCACCGCGACCGCGCTGACCGCCAGCACCAGGTTGTACTCCCAGCCTTCCTTGACGATGAAGAAGCCGTTGGGGCGGTGTACGGTCCACGCCGCGACGACCATCAGCGAGACGAAGCCCGCCGCCGGAATCGGGGTGAGCAGCCCTGCCGCCAGGCCGAACCCGGCGGCCGTCTCGGTGCTGGCCGCGACCGCGGCGTGAAAAGTGCCCGGCTTCATGCCGATGCTTTCGAACCAGCGCGCGGTGCCCGGTATCCGGCCGCCGCCGAAGAACTTGTTCATGCCGTGCGCGGCCAGTGTCACACCCAGCACCAGCCGCAGGATCAGCAACCCGACGTCATAGGGAGTCATAACTGCAAACCTAGATCATCCGTCGAGGCCAGCAGCCCGTGTGGGAACATAGCGGGCGTTCCGGCGCTAGAAGGGGGTGCACCACGACTCGTTTGCCACGAGGCAAGGGTGCCGCGCCCTCCCGACACAACGTGGTGTTGCTGGACGGCGGCGCAAACCACCCGCGTGAGATCCTGGGCAACAAGGGCCACGGGATCGACGCGATGCGCCGGCACAAACTGCCGGTACCGCCCGCATTCTGCATCACCACCACGGTGGGTGTGCGGTACCTCACCGAACCCCAGCAGACGATGGACGCGATCTGGCCCGACGTGCTCGACCGGATGAGCCGGCTGGAGGCCGAAACCTCGCGCACCTTTGGCCGGGGCCCGCGTCCGTTGCTGGTCAGCGTGCGCTCGGGGGCCACGCAGTCGATGCCCGGCATGATGGACACGATCCTGGATCTGGGCATCAACGACGAGGTCGAACAGGCCTTGGCCAGCTACGGCTCGCCCGATTTCGCACGCGACACCCGGCGGCGGTTCACCCGTATGTACCGGCGGATCGTTGCAGACACCAGCCCCCCCGACGACCCGTACGCCCAGTTACGCACCGGCATCGAGGCCGTGTTCGCCTCATGGAACTCGCCACGCGCCATTGCCTATCGCGACCACTGCGGTCTGTCCGACCGGAGCGGTACCGCGGTGGTCGTGCAGGCGATGGTGTTCGGCAATCAGGCGACAAACTCGGGTGCTGGAGTGTTGTCGTCGCGCAACCCGGTAACCGGCTCGGCCGAACCGTTCGGCGAATGGCTGCCCGGCGGCCAGGGCGACGACGTCGTGTCGGGCCTAGTCGACGTCGAACCCATCGCCACCCTCAGCCATGAGCAACCGGCGGCTTACGTCGATTTGATCGACGCCGCCCGCAGCTTGGAACGGCTCGCCCGCGACGTTCAGGAGATCGAGTTCACCATCGAGGACGGCAGGCTGTGGCTGCTGCAAACCCGGGCGGCCGAGCGGTCGGCGCAGGCCGCGGTGCGACTGGCGCTGCAGCTGCGGCGCGAGGGCCTCATCGATGACACCGAGGCACTGCGCCGAGTCACCCCCGCACATGTCGAGACTCTGCTGCTGCCCGCGCTGCAGCCCGAAACACGGCTAGCCGCAAAGCTTTTGGCCAGCGGCTTGCCGGCCTGCCCGGGCGTGGTGACCGGGACAGCGTACACCGACGTGGACCGGGCGCTGGACGCCGCCGCGCGCGGCGAGCCGGTCATCTTGGTGCGCGACCACACTCGGCCCGAAGACGTCCTGGGCATGCTGTCCGCGCAAGGCATTGTCACCGAGGTCGGCGGGGCCGCCAGCCACGCGGCGGTGGTCAGCCGGGAACTGGGCCGGGTGGCTGTGGTGGGCTGCGGTCACGGAGTCGCCGCGTCGCTGGCCGGCAAGCAGATCACCGTCGACGGCTATGAGGGCGAAGTGCGCGAAGGCAAGCTGAGCCTATCGGCTTGGTCAGAGAACGATACGGCGGAGCTGCGTGAGCTCACCGATATCGCGTTGCGGATCAGCCCGCTGCGCGCGCACAGCACGGGGGATCACCCGAACCTCGACGATCATTCCGAAGCCGCGGTGCGGGCCGCGATGGCCGCAGGTCATACCGATGTGGTATCGGCGACGCCGTTGCGCACCATGCTGTATGCCCTCAACGCGCAGGCCAACGCATGACCGAATTGACTGTGCTGCAAGCAGTTCGGCTGAAGGGCCGGGTGAGTCGCCCCGATCTTGCCGCGACGTTGAACAACGATATCGCGGATGTCGCCGAGACGGTCGGGCGGCTGACCGCGGCCGGCCTGTTGATCGAGGACACCACCTTGCGGATCAGCCCCGAGGGCCGCGTCCGGCTCAACGCGTTGCTCGCCGAGGAGCGCAACGGTGTGGACTCGGCCGTGCTGACCGCCGTCTACGACGATTTCCGTTCCGTGAATGCCGATTTCAAGGCCGTGGTCACGGACTGGCAGCTCAAGGGCGGCAGGCCTAATACCCACGACGACGCCGAATACGATGCCGCGGTTTTGGCCCGAATCAACGGCGTGCACCGGCGGGCGGTGCCCATTATCGAAGCGGCCGCGGAACAGCTGCCGCGGTTGAGCGCGTACTCGGCGAAATTGCTTGCAGCGCTAGACAAGGTCAACGGCGGCGACATCGCCTGGCTGACACGGCCGCTCATCGACTCCTACCACACCGTGTGGTTCGAACTGCACGAGGAACTGATCCTCGCCGCGGGCATGACTCGGGAGCAGGCGGCCAGATCCGGTGATGCCCAATGACTTACAGCGCCGCGTCCAGGAACTGCAGATAGGCGTCGACGTCGGACACGGCCGACTCGGCCGCGTGGACGCTGATCGCGACGGTGTCACCGATGCCGTGCACCCCGTGGGTAAGCCCCATTACCGGCGACAGTGCCGGGTATCCGGCCGTCAGCACGACCGGGGCACCCCCGAAGCTCAGATCGGCGGCTCCGCGATCAACGCTGGATACCACGGTGTTTCCGGCCACCCGGGCCGGCCGGACATCGGGATCGAACTTGGAGACGCCCCAACGCAGCAGCGGCGCGGGTAGCGCAGCGAACGCCCGGTCGGCCGAACGGGTCGCCGGATGCTGGAAGCGGCGTCGCGCATTGGCCAGATCGGCGGCGATCCGCCGCGCCCGGTCATCGCGCTCGAGCCCCGGGTACAGCCCTACCGCCACATTGCCGAAGTTGTTATGCGCATGCGGCACCCCGGGTTTGGCCATCGGCACCTCGGCTCCAAGCGAACCGGCAGCATCACCGAGCAGACCGGACAAGGCGGCGGACACCGCGGCGAGCACCGCGACGGTGACCGTGGGGCCGGGCAGCTGGGAACGGTGGCGCACCAGCGTGCGCACCGCGCGGGCGCCCTCGGGCCGGGCATTGATGGACAGCGGCGGCCGGGACCCGACCCCGGGTGCCAGCGGCCCGGCCCGGGTATCGCGGACCAGCTGACGATGGGTGCGTGCCGCATCCGCAGCCCGCAACGGCAGCAGGCCCGCTCGCCACCTGGCGACCGACGGCACCGGTGCCGCCCGTCCAAACAGCCAGGCCGCCATCGCCGAAGCGCGCGCGCCGTCGCCCAGCGCGTGCGCAACCTGCATGACGGCAACCGCACCTGGGCGATGAACGCCCGGAATGCCGAGCACCGGAGTGAACACGTGTAGCCGCCACGGCATCCGCCGAACGTCCAGCTGGTCGCCGGCCAGGCCAACGACGGCGTCCAAACAGCCGCGCCAGGTGCCATCGAGCAGTTCGCGGCGCACCACCTGCTCGGGCCCCACCGTCGCCGGCACCCACTTCGGATAGGTCAGGGCGCGCCCGTCCTCGACCCGCATCCGCAGGTCCGGGCATGCGCGGGCCCGACGGCAGATTCGCTCGATGGCCTGCCCGAGATCGGCGGGTTCACCGTCGAACGCGTAGAGCAGGAACTGGTCGTTGGGGATTTTGGCCGACATCCAATAGAACTGCGCGTCGACCGCCGCCATCCGGTGCATGGAAAGACCTTGCCATGGTCCGTACGCGTCCCCAGCCGATGGCCGCACCCCCGGCAGTGTGGGGCGACGTCAGCCGTGTGCGCCGTTGTCACCGTGTGCGCCGGTAGCGCCGTTCTGGCCGCTGCCTGCGCTTCCGGCGGCGCCGGCCCCACCCGCGCCGCCGGCCCCGCCATCCGCGCCGGCGCCGCCGTCCCCTCCTGTTCCGCTGCCAATCTGACCCGTGCCGGCGGCACCTCCGGCCCCACCGTCACCGCCGGCCCCGCCGGCGCCGCCGGTCCCGCCCATGCCGCCTGGCCCGGTGCTACCGGCGTGGCCCAGGATCCCGCCCGCGCCGCCCGCGCCCCCGGCCGCGCCCGCGCCGCCGGTGCCGCCGGCACCCCCGGCCCCGCCGTCACCGCCGTCGCCGCCATCGCCGCCGGTTCCGTGCATGCTGGTACCGCCGACGCCGCCGGCCCCCCCAACGGCGCCGGCCGCGCCGGCCCCGCCGGTTCCGCCGGCACCCCCGACACCGCCGTCACCGCCGTTGCCGATCAGAATCCCGCCACGACCCCCGGCGCCGCCGACCCCGCCGGTCCCGCCGGTGCCGGCGTTGTTGGCGGCGGCACCGCCGGCGCCGCCATGGCCGCCGGTTCCGCCTTTGCCGGCCAGGGAGCTGATATCGGCGCCGCCCGTACCGCCAGCCCCGCCGGGCGCGCCGGTACCGCCGGCCCCGCCGGCCCCGCCCGCGCCCCCGAGACCGTCGAGGCCGCCCAAATCTGCGGCGAGGCCGCCGGTGCCGCCGATGCCACCCGCCGCGCCGATCCCGCCGTCGCCGCCGGTACCGCCCGTACCGCCCGTCGCACTGCCAGAGAGGACGGTGTCCCCGCCCGTGCCGCCGTCCCCGCCGGGTGCTCCAGCGCCGCCCTGGCCGCCGGATCCACCGGAGGCGCCTGTTCCGGAGCCGACGACGGCCGTGGGACCGGCGTCGCCGCCGTTGCCGCCGGCCTGCCCGGCAACGGCGCCGGGGGAGCCATTGCCGCCGGGCGTGTTGGCGTTGGCACTGTTGTCGGTGCCGTTGGCGGCGGCGGCCACCGGGGGCGCGAGGCCGGGGTTGACACCGTCGGCGCCGACGCCACCGACCCCACCGGCCCCGCCGGCCCCGCCGTTGCCCCACAATCCCACGGCGTTGCCACCAGCCCCGCCTGCCCCGCCGGTGCCGCCGCCTGCCACACCCACCCCGCCGGCACCGCCGGCACCGCCGTCACCGACCAGCCGCCCACCGGCGCCGCCGTTGCCGCCGGCCTGGCCGACCCCGGCGTTACCGCCGGCCCCGCCGTTGCCCCACCACCCGGCGCTCCCGCCATTGCCGCCGGCCCCGCCGGTCCCGGCGATCCCGGCGATCCCGCCGGCCCCACCGGCCCCACCGGAGCCAAACAGCATCCCGCCGGCCCCGCCGGTGCCGCCGGCCGCGCCGGTGCCGCCGGCACCGCCGGCCCCGCCGTTACCGAACAGCCCCGCGGCGCCGCCGTTACCGCCGACCTGGCCGATCGCGCCGGACCCGCCGTTGCCCCCGTTGCCCCACAAAATGCCGCCGTCTCCACCGGCCTGCCCGGTCCCCGGCGCCCCGTTGGCCCCATCGCCGATCAGCGGGCGCCCGACTAGCGCCTCGGTGGGCGCGTTGATCAAGTTCAACGCGCCCTGTTGCAGCGCCTGCAGCGGCGAAGCGTTGGCCGCCTCGGCACTCGCGTACGACGCCGCACCGGCGGTCAAGGCCTGCACGAACCGGTCGTGAAAGACCGCAGCCTGCGCGGCCAGCGACTGATAGCCCTGGGCGTGGCCGCTAAACAGCGAGGCGACGGCCGCCGACACCTCATCGGCGCCCGCCGCCAGCACCCCCGTCGTCGGGACCGCCGCCAGCGCCCGGGCGGCGTTGAGCGATGACCCAATGGCGGCCAAGTCGCGGGCCGCCACGCCAACGATCTCCGGTACTGCGACCACGTACGACATCGGCTTCCTCCCGGCGTCAACATCGGCTAAGAAGGGACACCCGGCTCGTCACCGGGCTCGACGAGAGACTAAACCCACCCCGCACGGGAATTGGGCGGTTTGACCCAACCGGCGGCAGCGATCTTCAGCCGGGCGATCCGATGAACGCTTGTATCAACTCGGCGACCTTGTCGGGCTGTTCAAGCTGCAGAAAATGCCCCGCGTGTTCGACGATGGCCAGGTCGCTGCCGGCGGGCAGCACCTTTTCTATCCAGTGCGTGAAAGCCGAAGTCGCGCAACCATCGTCGCGACCATGTAGGTACAGGCACGGCAAAATGGGCTCTTGCGTCCACAGTCGGTTCAATTCGGCATACGGTGGGGGCGGCTTGGTGTTGCGGATCGTGGCCCGATACGGGCCCAGCGCGGCCCGCCAACTCTCCGGTGTTCCGATCGCGGCGTCGACGTGGCGCAGATCTTCCCCGGCCTGATAGCCCGGCGACCATCGCCGCCACAGCAGCGGCAGCACCCAGGAAGCGGAGCGCTCAGGCAGCCATGGCAACTGGAAGTAGAGGATGTACCAGCTGCGGAGCAGCTGATGCGGCAGCAGGCGGAGCAGACGGGCCCGGTCGGACACCCGGCCCAGCGGGCGAAACGCCGCAGCCGGCGGCACCGACATGACCACCGCCTTGACGAATGGGCTGTCGGGCATCGCGGCCAGCCCGCTGGCGGCGATCGCACCCCAGTCGTGACCGACCACCACGTCGTGCTCGGTGCCACCCGCGGCCATACGTACCCGCAAGGCATCGTCCATCAGCGCACCAACGTGATAACTGCCGTCGGCGGGAATCGACGACGGCGCGTACCCGCGCATGAACGGCGCGACGACCCGCCAACCCGACTCGCCCAGCCGGGGAGCGATCTTGCGCCACCCATAGGCGGTGTCGGGGAAGCCGTGCAGGCACAGCGCGATTGGGGCATCGGGCGGCCCCCAGGTCAAGGCCTTCAGATCGCAATCAGAGCCCTTCACGTCGATCCAGCGCGGTTCGGTCATCGCGGGCTACCTCGCCGAACCCCGAGCTTTGCACCGCTCGTTGCCGAGCCGCTCAGCACCTGTTCCGGACCAGCAGCGTCGTCCGCCATGTTTCACTCCTGTTCGACCACGTCCGGCTGGATTGCCCGATGGGCACGGGCGCTCGCACGGACCAACCTAACGCCTGCGCCTCCACGCCGCACCGGCCGCAGTCGGGATGCGCCCAAATCGTCACTGCATCAATAGTTTTCGATCCCACCGGCGTGCCATCGTCGGTGGCGGCGGGCACGCGGCCCACCGATCGGCGGCGCGGGTCGGGTGATTCCCGTTAGCGTCTACGTATGACGACCTCCGCGCGGGCCCGGCGCTGGGCCAAGACCGGCGCCACCCAGCGCCGGATCCTCGACGCGGCGACCGAGGTATTCGCGACCAGGGGATTCACCGCGGCGACGATGGCCGACATGGTGGCGGCCTCCGGCGCCAGCATCGGCAGCATCTACCACCACTTCGGCGGCAAAAGCGAGCTGTATCTGGCGATCTTCGAGCAAATGGCCGACGCCGTCGACCGCCGGATCGACGCCGCAATGCGGGACGCGGACGATGGGGCGGACCGGCGGCGGGTATTCGAACTCCACGTCCGGGCCTACCTCGAGGCGATGTGGGAGAACCGGCGTCAAGCCCGGGTGCTGTCTTCGGGGGACACGCCGCCCGGTTTCGAGATCGCCCGTCGCGCGCGCATGACGGCCGCCTTCCGCAGTTGGATGGCGGTGCTGGAGCTGGACAGCTCGCTTCGCGGGCAACTGCTGAGCCGCGTCCTGGTGGCGACCATGGCGGAATCGTCGCTGATGATCGCCGGATGCGAGAACCCCGACGATGTGCCGACGATCATCGACGCGACGATCGAATGGATCGACCGGCTCACCGCGTGAGCCCGGCGGCCGTCTCGAGGTCGGCTATGACGATCTTGCGCATGCCAAGCATCGCCCGGGTGGCCGCCGCGGCGCGTGCAGGATCCGGGTCGGACAGCAGCTCATAAAGCCGGTCCGGGACGATCTGCCAGCTCAGGCCGAAGCGATCCTTACACCAGCCACACTGCGATTCCTCACCGCCGTCGGTCAACCGGTCCCAGTAGTAGTCGACCTCGTCCTGGTCTTTGCAGTTGA
This sequence comes from Mycobacterium lacus, assembly GCF_010731535.1. Classification (NCBI taxonomy): domain Bacteria; kingdom Bacillati; phylum Actinomycetota; class Actinomycetes; order Mycobacteriales; family Mycobacteriaceae; genus Mycobacterium; species Mycobacterium lacus. The sequence continues at coordinate 732,359 of NZ_AP022581.1, read as the reverse complement.
CGGCGAAGGACACCGCCTCGCTGAAGGAAAACTCCGGGCCGCCGTTGATCCCGATGAACCTGGTGCCGTCCAGGACGAAGGCGCCGCTTACCACCGCACCCGGTTCGCCCGGCCCCGCCTCGGTGTATCGGTGGAAACCTTCGATGTGCGAATTGGGGAACACCGAGGTGTAGAACCTCGCCGCCTCCTCCAGGTTGTGGTCGAACCACAGCGAGGGGGTGATCGATGGCACGGCTGCCTCCTGGTCGTCGGGTCTCGTCTCGTTAATAGACCCGCGCGACGACGAGAACTCACCGCCGGGTTGACAGTATTAGAACACAATTCTAATATTTGGCAGCATGACCGCGCCGGTCACGTTGTGGGCGAATTCGGCCGACTCCCACTTCATCGAGCCTGCCGACCTGTGGCGCTCGCGGCTGCCCACACGGCTGGCCGACCTGGTGCCGCGGACCGAGAAGGATCCCGACGGCCGCTGGGAGACCATCTACGTCGACGGGCAGGTGTTCCGCCGCCGGCTGCCCAGCATCGCCCAAGAGGAATTCATGCGGGCCACCGTGGCCGCGGCCGGTTCCCGCGACGTCGGCAAGCGGCTGGCCGACCTCGATTCCGAGGGCATCTGGGCGGAATTGGTGTTCCCGTCGCTGGGCATGTGGTCCGGCTCGTTTCGCACGCCGGAGCTGTTGCGGGAGGCGATGCGGGCGTCCAACGACTGGGCCAGGGAAGCCATCATGGACTACTCGCCCCGGCTGATCCCGACGGCCCAGGTGTCCACGTTGGACATCGACGATGCGGTCGACGAGCTCAAGCGTTGTGGCGCAATGGGATTCAAGGCGGTGTTCCTGCCGGTGACACCGCATCCCGCCCAGCGCGATTACCACCGGGAGGATTGGGAGCCGTTCTGGGCCACCGCCGAGGACATCGGCATGGTGATCGCCTTCCACATCGGAACCGAGCCAATCGATTTCGCCTCGGGCAACTCGATCGGGGTGACCTACCACGGCCCCGGCGGCGCGGTGCTCAATTACGCGGAGACGTCGTTCGGCGGCCAGCGCGCGGTGGTGAAGCTCGTCGCCTCGGGCGCTTTGGATCGGCACCCGAACCTCAAAGTGCTGGTGGCCGAAGGCGGCGCCACCTGGGTGCCGTTCATCGCCGACCGCATGGAGGAGGGCTATCGCCAGCACGCAATGGTGGTGCGGCCCAAGCTCAATCGCGGCCCGCGGGAGATCGTCTACGCGCAGGTGTATGCGTCGTTCCAGCACGACTCGACGGCGATCGCGGCGATGACGGCGATGGGTTTCAACAACGTGCTCTGGGGCAGCGACTACCCGCACATCGAGGGCACCTTCGGCCACACCCAGGCGACGTTGCATCAGCTGTTCGACGGCGTCGACCCAGCGATCAGGGACCGCATCCTGTTCGGCAGCTTCGCCGAGCTGTTCCCCGACGCGCCGCTGCCACCGCCCATGACGGGTGCGTAGCAGGTTGACCCAAAGGGCCGGTGCCGCCGGCACCGCCGGTGCCGCCGTCGCCGACCAGCAACACTAGTGACTCTGGAACGTGCACGACCGGCCATGCGCGTCCGGCCGACGGACAACCCCGCGATCGAGGCACACAGGCCAAGCCATTAAGCATCCATTTAGGTCGCGACCCGATAGTGATGCAATGCGAACCCACGCTCCCACCGGCCCTGTTGACGGCCGTTTGCCGCCAACGCGTGGGCCGGCGACGGTGTCGTTCAGAAGTCTCGGCGGAGACGCCCACCAACTCGGGTTGACCCGGCAGGCCGCCAATCAGGGCGCAAGCAAACTCGTATGCAGTGCGAAAGTGCGGTGATTTCTGTGGAGCTCTATCAATTGCGTTACTTCCAAGCGGTTGCCGAGCTCGGTACCCTGCGCGATGCCGCGGAGCACCTCGTGGTGTCCCAATCCGCAGTCAGCCGGGCCATCGCTCTGCTGGAGTCCGAGATCGGGGTTGCACTGTTCACCCGGCGTGGCCGGTCCAACGAACTCAACCGTTATGGACAGACGTTTTTGCGGGCGGCCCGACAGACTCAGCGCAGTCTAGATACGGCCGTCGACAGCGTGCGCCAGCTCGCCGGTGTCGACGCTGGGACGGTGGCCTTAGGCTTCCTTAGTTCACTCGGTGTGCTCACCGTGCCCCGGCTGATCCGCCGCCATCGTGACCGCCATCCGGCGGCGCGATTCGAACTGCGCCAACGTTCCGAGCTCGAGCTGGTCGCCGATCTGGCCAATGGTGTCATCGACGTATGCCTGAGTTATCCAACGACATTCGATGACTCGTCTGTGGTCAGGTGGCACAAACTGTTCACCGAACCACTGTGCGCCGTCGTTGACCGAGAGCATCCGCTGGCCAATCGGAAGCTGGTCGGCTTTGACGAACTGGCCGGCCAACCCTTCGTGGCCCTGAATGGTGATCACACCCTGCGCAGGATCTTTGACGACACCTGCGCTCGGCATGGCTTCACGCCCACGATCGCCTTCGAGGGCGCCGACGTCACGACGCTGCGCGGCCTGATAGGGGCGCAGTTGGGGGTAGGTGTGCTGCCGCGTGCTTCCGCACCATCGCACGACATCGTCGAGATCCCCGTCGACGACCAGGAACTCGTCAGAGTCATCGCCGTCGGGTGGATGACCAACAGGTATCTGCCTCCCTCAGCCGCCGCATTCCGTGACACCGCGATCGCGTCAGCCGGACTGCCAGGATATGGCTTGGACCAAGCCCGGCTCGACCTGGGCAGACACTTGTGGAGGAAGCAAGAGTGTGTTCATAAGCTTCTACAAGACGCCAATCTGTAGGGACAGAACCTGGACTCAGCGACATCGTGTGGTCGAACCCGTGGGCGTCGAGTTCGAGCCCATCGTCGCCGGGCGCTGAAGTTCGCCACCGGACGGCGATGTTCGCGAGGCGCGCCTGCACTCGGCATCGGCGGGCCGCCCCGGCACTCGCTAACCCGGATTTTTCGCGAAACTGTGCGTGACACGGTGTTGAGTTAGCGAAAGTGCCTGTCCTGCAATGGATAATGAGGTTTCTTCAAGTCGTCAGTATCCAGCGGGGAGGCACTTTCTAAGTGAACGGTAGCGCAGCGGGTCCGCGGGTGAAAGTATCAGCCGACGGTGCCGGTGTCGTGTCGCATGCCGGGGTGGGCATGCTGCGGGAGGTCGCCGATCTGACCGGGCTGTCGTCGCAGGTCACAGCCGTGTTGGCCGATACCTACCGGGGGCCGTGGATGCATGCACCCGGGGTGGTGTTCGCTGATCTGGCCGCGGCGGTGGCCGACGGCGCGGACTGCATCGATTCGGTCGGCGCATTGTGGGGTGACCGCCAGCAGGCGTTCGGGCCGGTGGCCTCGACGAGCACGCTGTGGCGGTTGGTTGATGAGCGCATCGACGCCGCGCATCTGCCGGGGATTCGGGCGGCCCGCGCGCATGCCCGCGCCCAGGCGTGGGCGGCCGGGGCGGCCCCCGAGCACGGTGGGTGGCTGCACCTGGATGTCGATGCCACCATCTGCGTTGATCATTCCGACAACAAGGAAAACGCGGCAGCGACCTGGAAGAAAACCTTCGGATTCCACCCGCTGCTGGTGTTTTTGGACCGTCCCGACATCGCCGCCGGGGAGGCCTTGGCCGGGTTGCTGCGCGCAGGCAACGCCGGCTCGAACACCACCGCCGACCACATCACCGTTCTTGAGCAGGCGCTGGAATCGCTACCGGCGGCCTACCGTCCCGACCCGGACAACCCCGACGGGCCGGCGGTGTTGATCCGCTCGGATTCGGCCGGGGCCACCTACGGGTTCGCCGCGGCCTGCCGTACCGCGCACGTGGGGTTCTCCTTGGGCGCGGTCATCGACTCCCGCGTGCAAAACGCTGTCGAGATCCTCAACGACGCCGATGCCTGGTATCCGGCCATCGACACCGACGGCGCCATCCGCGACGGCGCCTGGGTCGCCGAGGCCACCGATCTGGTGGATCTGTCGGCTTGGCCGGCCGGCACGCGGTTGGTCCTACGCAAGGAGCGCCCGCACCCCGGCGCCCAGTTGCGGTTCACCGATTCTGACGGCCACCGGGTCACCGGGTTTCTCACCGACACCGCCGACGGGGCCATCCCCGGCCAGCTGGCCGGCCTGGAGTTGCGCCACCGCCAACACGCCCGGGTGGAAGACCGCATCCGCCAAGCCAAAGCCACCGGCCTGCGGAATCTACCGTTCAGTGCTTTTGACGCCAATGCCGCCTGGCTTGAAATCGTCCTGGCAGCCACCGATCTGATCGCCTGGACCAAACTGATCGGCTTCACCGAGGACCCGGACCTGGCGCGCTGCGAGATCGCCGCCTTCCGCTACCGGGTGCTGCACGTGGCCGCCCGCATCACCCGCGGCGCCCGCCAGGTTCGCCTGCGCATCGACGCCACCTGGCGCTGGGCCAAGGCCATCACCGCCGCCTGGATTCGCATCCGCGCCGCCTTCACCTAACCACCCGACCTCCCTGACCCGACCAGACGAAAGACCCCGGCCCCCAGGAAGCCCGCCCACCGGCACGACAGCCGGCGACCTGTCGCACCCACCTGCCAGAATCGGCGTCACCAGCCGGCCAGAACCCCGCTCACACCCCACCCATCAAGCAGCGCGAAAAATCGAGGCTAACGTCCCCGTTGTCGCCGTTCGATAATCCCTCCGCGAAAGACCCGGCGCACGCTCAAAATAGGGGACCCACAATAGGCAATAGGTAAGTGCGAACACTACTGTACAATCTCGGGCTACGGAATTGATGGCGCAAGGCAATGTTCGGTTCGGCGTCCTCGGACCGTTAGAGATGACGATCAACGGCGCGCTAGTACCGGTGGGGACCCCTAAGCAACGCGCGGTGCTGGCCATGTTGCTGATTAATCGCAACCGACCGGTCGCGATCGATGCATTGATCGATGCAACGTGGGAGCGGGGAGCTCCTGCGGGGGCGCGAGCCACGCTTTACGCATATGTGTCCAACTTGCGCCATCTCATCGCCGGTGCCGGCGTAGAAACCCGCGTCGTCTTGGCCAACGCACCGCCGGGGTATCGGCTGGCGGTTCTTGACGGCCAATACGACCTCGGCCGATTCGTGGCCGAAAAGAACGCCGGTGTACGAGCCGCCGCGGATGGGCGGTTCGAGGAGGCTAGCGGCCACTTCTCGGACGCGCTTGCGCAGTGGCGCGGTCCAGTGCTCGATGACTTGCGCGACTTTAGCTTCGTCGAGCCCTTTGCTACCGGATTAGCCGAGGAAAAGATCGTGACACACACCGCTCGCGCTGAAGTTGAAATCGCCTGCGGGCGACACGATTCCGTGATCAGCGACCTCGAGGTACTCACAGCTGAGAACCCCTACCGGGAACCGCTTTGGGCCCAGCTGATCACCGCGTACTATCTCGCTGACCGCCAATCCGATGCGCTGGATGCCTATAACAGGCTACGGGAAACGCTGGCCGATGACCTCGGCGTCGACCCCGGTCCGAGAGTGCGTGCGCTACACGAGCGAATCCTTCGCCAGCAACCACTCGATGTCCGCAAGGCGGCCCAGATGAGCGCCGACGACACCATTGGCACCCTCTCGCAGCAGATGACGGCGCTTCCGGGCGCTACTCACGGACCCTCGCTACGCGACGCGAACCAACGCAAGTATCCGCTGGTCGCGACCACCACCCGTATTGGACGCAGCCCGGACAATGACATCATCCTTTCTGGCGCCAAAGTTAGCCGTCACCACGCTGCGATCGTCGACACCGGTTCCAGTTTCATCATTGTGGATTTGCGATCAGTCAACGGCGTCTACGTTTCCGGCCGACGCATCCACACCAGCGCCTCCCTAACCGAAGGTGACCGGATTCGCATCGCCGAACACCAATTGATATTCGAAACCATCTCGTAAGAGCCCGTCGCCAGTAGTGGCGCGGTGTGGCGCGCACGCGAAATCGCTTGCCGCTCAGCAGCTAACCATTGCCAAGCTGTGTTCTGCGGGCATCGGTAATCGCGGCCGGGCTCGCGGCGCACAACGTCTTCGGTATGAGGGAAAGCTGGCCTTGCTGTGGGACGCAGGTAGGCCGAAAACGGATTGTGCTGCCTGGCCGGCGGTTGGGGTTTATCCTTGGGCCAGCCCAAGGGACTGTTGACCTTAGTGCAAGGGACTGATGGTGGCTGATCTGGATACCACCCTGCAGGGTGCTGCGCTGGATGTCGCGGCGGAGTTGGCTGGGGTGGGGTTCGTCGACCCGGTGGAGATCGGTCGGGGCGGGTTTGGGGTGGTGTATCGCTGTGCGCAGGTGGGGTTGGGTCGGCTGGTGGCGATCAAGGTGTTGACCGCGCTCTCTGATGAGGATCGGGCCCGGTTTGCCCGTGAGCAGCAGGCGATGGCCCGGTTGACCGGGCACCCCCATATTGTGGCGGTGTTGCAGGTGGGTCAGACCGCGAGCGGGTGCCCGTTTTTGGTGATGCCGCTGTGTGGGCAGGGGTCCTGGCGCGAGCGGATCGCCGAAACGGGGGCCTTGGGGGTCGATGAGGTGTTGGGGGTGGGGGCCAAGATCGCTGGCGCGTTGGCTGCCGCGCATCGGGTGGGAGTGGTGCATCGCGATGTGAAGCCGGCCAACATCTTGCTTACCGAATACGGTGAGCCGGCGTTGACCGATTTCGGGATCGCCCATATCAGCGGAGGGTTTCAGACCGCCACGGGGGTATATACCGGCACGCCGGCGTTTACCGCCCCGGAGGTGATCGCCGGGGTGAGCCCCGGCCCGGGTGCCGACGTATACGGGTTGGGCGCCACGTTGTTCGCCGCGCTAACCGGCCATGCCGCCTTTGAGCGCCGTCGCGGCGAGCAGGTGGTGGCCCAGTTCGTGCGGATCACCAGTGAGCCGGTGCCCGATCTGCGTGAGCACGACATCCCCGCCGAGCTGGCCGCGATCATCGAAGCCGCGATGGCCCGCGAGCCCGCCGATCGGCCGTCGGCGACTGAGCTGGGTGAGCGGCTGCGCCACGCCCAAGCACACCGCCACCCCGGTGCTGGCGGGTCGGCTCGACCCGGCGGCGCATCGACCAGCGCGGCCCGCCCAACAGTGGGTAATCTGCCGGTGCTGCCCGGCGAGGTGGTGGGCCGCGGCGCCGAGGTGAACCAACTGCGGAAGCTTTTGGCGGACTCGCGAATGGTCACCCTGGCCGGTGTCGGCGGGGTCGGCAAAACCACCCTGGCTATACACGCCGCGGCCGAGCTGGGCACCGAATTTCCCGACGGGGTGTGGCTGGTCGAGCTGGCCGAGCTGCGCGACGGCGCGCTGCTGACCGAAACGGTGGCCGGCGCGCTGGGGGTGCGTGACCAGCCCGGCCGACCGCTCAGCGACGTGCTGATGGACGTCCTGGATGAGCGCCACGCGCTGCTGGTGCTGGATAACTGCGAACACCTCATCGACGACGCGGCGAAGTTCGCCGACATGGTGCTGCGCCGGTGTCCACGGTTGCATCTGCTGGCGACCAGCCGCGAGGTCATCGACATCGCTGCCGAAACCGTGCTGACAGTGTCCCCGCTGGCCGTGCCCGACCCCGACACCGGCCACGCCCCGCGCGGCCTGGCCGCCTACCCCGGAGTGGGGCTGTTCGTGCAACGCGCCCGCGCCGCGGTCCCCGACTTCACGTTGGACAACGACAACGCCGCCGCCGTGGCCCGCATCTGCACCCGCCTGGAGGGCCTGCCGCTGGCCATCGAGCTGGCCGCCGCCCGGATGCGCGCCATGTCGGCCGAAGAAATCGCCGACGGACTCACCGACCGCTACACCCTGCTCAGCCATGGCCACCGCGCCGCCCCCACCCGCCACAAAACCCTCGCTGGCTGTATCGACTGGAGCTACCAACTCTGCACTCACACCGAACAGCGGCTATGGGCGGCGTTTGGGGTGTTCGCCGGAACCTTCGACTTGCCCGCCGCCCGCCACGTCTGCGCCGACGACCTACCCGCCGAGGACCTCCTCCTTGACCTGGTGTGCTCCCTGGTCGACAAATCCATCCTCGTCCGCACCGAGCAGGGCGACCACGTGCGCGTTCGACTGCTGGAAACCTTGCGCGAGTACGCCAAAACCCGCCTCACCCACAGCGAACAAGACCGGCTGCGTGCCCGCCACGCCCAGTGGTATCACCAACTCGTCACACACGCCCGCACGCAATGGTTCAGCCACGGTCAGCTGCACTGGTCGCAGCGACTGATGCAAGAGATGGCCAACATCCGTGAAGCGCTGCAATTCGCCCTGGGCGATAACCCGACCATGGCGGCGGAGATGGCGGTGGCTATGCGCCCGATGTGGATGTTCCACGGGATGCTCGGCGAAGCACGCCGCTGGCTCCAGTTAGTCCTGGACGCGACATCAGCTCAACCGAGCCCCACGCGCATCCACGCACTGAGCGACATCGCGCAGATCACCTATTTACAAGGTGATCTCGCGGCGGTTTGCGCTGCAGTCGCCGAGGCCCGCGATCACCTCGCGGCGATGCCCGACGCCGAACTAGGCGCCAGATTTGACACCGCCGAGGGTTACATCGCCGTCAAGACGGGTGAGATTGCGCGGGCAATTGAGTGTTTCCGGCGGGCTTTGGCGGTGGGGCGCGACTTCGAGCTGCGGTTCGCAGCGACGTACTACCTGGGCTGGGCTTTCGAGATCTCGGGCGATCTTGACCAAGCGATGAGCTGCTTTGAGGCGGCGAGGGATCTCACGAAATCGCACGGGGAGTCGATGTGCCAGGCACGGACGATGGTGGGGGTGGGCATGGGGCACTGGCTGCGCGGGCAGCCCCAGCTCGCAGGCCCTGCCCTCATCGAGGGCCTTCGCCTATCACAGTTGATCGGTGATCCTCTCCCCGGGGCACAGTGCCTGGAGGCCTTGGCGTGGATTGCCGGCTCCCGTCACGACTGGCAGCACGCCGCGGTCATGATGGCAGCTGCCGACGCGCTGAGCCGAGCTGCCGGTAGCCCACTGTTGTACATTCCCGATCAGTTTGCCTGTCATGACCAGTGCTACACCCGGACGCGCGAGGAACTCGGTGTGGAGGGATTCGAAGCCGCTTGGGCCGACGGCGCGGCACTGACCTTCGACGAAGCCGTCGCCCTGGCGCAGGATAGATCTCAAGACTGGCCGAGCGGGACCACCTTGGCGCCCGCTGTGTCCACTCCCAGTTGACCAGCGTTAGCGCTGGTGCTGTCCCAGGCCGACATTGAGCGGTTGAGCGAACACGTGGTCGCCGGTTTCGCGTGTCCCTCACGGGCTCATGCCGCCCCCGGAGCGAACGGTGCTTAAATCAGCTAGGTAACGTCGGTAGCCATGAGCACCGTGAGCAGCAGCCTCCAGACGGTCACGTTTTCCGGCGCCGACGGCATCACCCTGGTAGCCGACGAATGGAACCGCGACGCCGATACCGGTCCAACCATCCTGATGTTGCACGGTGGCGGCCAAAACCGGTTCTCCTGGAAGGCCACCGGCCAGATCCTGGCCGACGACGGGTTTCACGTCGTGGCGCTGGACTCGCGGGGTCACGGTGACAGCGATCGTTCGCCGGACGCCGACTACGACGTCGAGACATTGACCGCCGACGTCATGCACGTCCTCGACGCCATCGGCCGGCCGGTGGTGATCATCGGGGCCAGCATGGGCGGGTTGACCGGCATCCTCGTCGCACACCGGGCCGGCCCCGACAAAGTGACCCAGCTCGTGCTCGTCGACGTGGTGCCTCGTTTCGAAAAGGACGGCAGCGCCCGGATCCGCGATTTCATGTTCGCAAACATCGACGGGTTCGAGTCGCTGGAGCAGGCCGCCGCGGCCGTGGCCGCCTATCTCCCCCATCGGACCAAGCCGCGCAGCCCCGAGGGGCTGAAGAAGAACTTGCGCCTGCGCGACGGACGCTGGTATTGGCACTGGGATCCGGCCTTCATGACCAAGCCCGGGGACGATCCCGAGCTGCGCACCGAAAGTTTCGAGCACGCGGCCAGGAGCCTGACGATCCCGGTCTTGCTGATCCGCGGCAAGCTGTCCGATGTCGTCAGCCACGAGGGCGTGCAGCATTTCCTGGCCACCGTGCCGCACGCGAAGTTCGTCGAACTGTCCAACGCCGGGCATACCGCGGCCGGCGACGACAACGACGCTTTCAGCGACGCCGTGGTGGCGTTCGTCGCGCGCAGGTAGCCGCCGACTGTGAATCTCACTACGCGACACGCCGGTGAGGCGTCGTGGAATTCACTCTCGGCGGGTCGCGGAGGGGCTAGTTGGCCGGTTTCTCGGCGTGGCCGCCGAACTGCTTGCGCATCGCCGACAGCGCCTTGTTGGCGAAGTCATCGAGGTCGCGCGAGGCGAAGCGGGACTGCAGCGCCGTCGTCAACACCGGTGCGGGAACTCCCTCGTCGATCGCGGCGATGGAGGTCCACCGGCCCTCCCCGGAGTCGGAGACCCGCCCGGAAAACTCCCTCAGCTCGGGCGATTCGTGCAGCGCGATCGCGGTCAGATCCAGCAGCCAGGAGCCGATGACGCTGCCGCGGCGCCACACCTCGGCGATCTCCGGGATGTCGAAGTCGTACAGATAGCACTCGGGGTTCGAGAGCGGCGCGGTTTCGGCGTCCCCCTCCTGCACGCGGGTGCCCACGTCGGCATTGCGCAGGATGTTCAGTCCCTCGGCGAGCGAGGCCATCATCCCGTATTCGATGCCGTTGTGCACCATCTTGACGAAGTGCCCCGCGCCGGACGGACCGCAATACAGGTAGCCCTGCTCCGATTGCGCAACCCCACCCTCTCGGCCCGGCGTGCGCGGCGCCGCGTCCACCCCGGGTGCGACGGTGGCAAAGATCGGCTCGGCGTGCGCGAACGCGCCCGCGTCCCCGCCGATCATCAGGCAGTAGCCGCGCCCCAGTCCCCACACGCCACCGCTGGTGCCGCAGTCGAGCAGGCGAATCCCTTTCTCGGACAACAGCTTTGCGTGCCGAAGGTCGTCGCGGTAGTAGGAGTTGCCGCCGTCGATCACGATGTCGCCGGGCTGGAGCGTGGTCGCCAGTTCCTCGATCACCGAGGTGGTGATGCTTCCCGCGGGCACCATCACCCAGACGACTCGCGGGGCGGCGAGCTTGTCGCACAGCTCGGACACCGAGGACACCCCGGTGGTTCGTTCCTCGCCCGCCATCGCTTTGACCGCATCCGGGTTGTGGTCGTACACCACGCATTCGTGTCCGCCCTTGACCACTCGGCGAACGATGTTCGCACCCATCCGGCCCAGGCCAATCATCCCTAGCTGCATCGCTCGCGTCTCCTTACTGTGCTGACTGTTTCGTTCGAGGCGGCCACGGCTGTCGCCAACCGCGGGCGCGCGCAGCAGCGACTGCGCGGCCTCCGGTCCCCAGGGAACCGCGGTCGTACTGGTGGATTTCACCGGGGTTGTCGAGCAACGGCTGCACGATCCGCCACGTCTCCTCGATGGCACCTTCCCGCGGCGGCGCAACTCAACCCTAGACATTGCCTGATTGCCCGACAAGCTCAAGCCACCGCGAAACTGAAAGGATGGGCGGCATGCCTGACGCGGGTGATGCGCTGCACATCGCGGTCCACGCCCTGGCCGGAATCGCCGCGATCGAAGCCGGCGCGCTCGTCATGCTGTGGCGGCTGCTCACCCGCAGCCGCCGGGAGGTCGACGAATTGCGGCGGCGCGCCGACGCCCGCAATTGGCTAATATCCGGCGGGCGTGAGGCCGTCAAGACGGTGTGGCAAACGGCGAACCTAATGCGCAAGGAGGGATTTGGCGCGGCGGTGCGCAGCTCGATCGAGGACCTCGCCGATTGGGCCGAGGTGGAGCGACCCGACCTGGCCCGCGTCACGCCGGACGGCCGGGTCGTCATCCTATTTTCCGACATCGAGGAGTCGACCGCCCTCAACGAGCGGATCGGTGATCGCGCGTGGGTCAAGCTGATTGGCGCGCACGACAAACTGGTTCATCAACTTGTCCAGCGACGGAACGGGCATGTGGTGAAGAGTCAGGGAGACGGATTCATGGTCGCGTTCGCCCGTGCCGAGCAGGCGGTGCGATGTGGCATCGACCTGCAGCACGCGCTGCACAGGAACGCAAAGCGCAAGCGGCACGAGGCAATTCGGGTACGGATCGGCATCCACATGGGCCGCTCGGTGCGTCGCGGCGCCGATCTCTTCGGCCGCAACGTCGCGATGGCGGCGCGCGTTGCCGGGCAGGCCGCCGGCGGCCAAATCCTGGTCAGCGAACCGGTGCGAGACGCCATCAGCGACTGTGACGACATTCGTTTCGACGACGGCCGCGAAGTCGAGTTGAAGGGCTTCGCGGGCAGCTATCGCTTGTTCGCGGTCGAGCCCACACCCGACCCCGACCTGGATTGATAGCCCTGCCCGTCGGATTCGGCCAATCGTTGGTGCAGCCGGGCCCGGATCTCGTCGGCCGTATACGCGCGCCGCTTTCGTTGATCGCGCACCACCAGCGCACCGCCGGCGACGACGCCCGCGACACCGGCCAGGCCGATCCACTTCCACATGTTGCGCATGACGACAGGCTATCTCTGCCTAAAGTGCTGGGGTGGACTCGAGCACGCTGACCCTGGACCAAGCGCTGAACGAAACCCGGACCGGCGACCTCTGGCTGTTTCGGGGCGGCTCACGACCCGACCGCGCCATCCAGACCCTGACAAACGCCCCGGTGAACCACGTCGGCATGACGGTGGCCATCGACGATTTGCCACCGTTGATCTGGCATGCGGAGCTGGGCGACAAGCTGCTCGACATCTGGACCGCCACCTTCCACCGCGGCGTGCAGCTCAACGATCTCCGCCAAGCCGTCGAGCAGTGGACCGGGCGCTACCACCAGCGGTGCTGGTTGCGTCAGCTGACGCCGTACGCCAGCCGCGAACAGGAAGACAAGCTGCTGCGGGTCATTGCGCGGATGGACGGCACCGCGTTCCCGACCACCGCTCGGCTGACCGGCCGGTGGCTGCGCGGCCGGCTCCCGACCATCAACGACTGGATAAGAGGAATTCCATTGGTGGACAAGAAGGTTCGCGAACAGACGCAACGGCGCAAGGCGCAGCGACGCACGATGGGACTTCAGACGGCGTACTGCGCGGAGACGGTGGCCATCACCTACGAGGAAATGGGACTGCTCGTCACCCACAAGGACGCGAATTGGTTCGACCCGGGCAAGTTCTGGAGCGGCGACACGCTTCCGCTGGCGCCGGGTTACCAGCTGGGCGCTGAAATCGAAGTTGTCGTCGGTTAGTCGACCGACATCTCGCCCATCGCCGACCAACCCGTCGCGTCGACGGTCTGGCTGACGATCTTGGGCGTCGACACCAGTGCCTGCGGCAGCTCGGCCATGGCGCGCTTGAAGTGCTCGCTGTTGACGTGGACGCTGCCCGCCTCACCGTCGCGGAAGGCTTCGACCAGGACGTACTCCGCCGGGTTGTCCAGGCTGCGCGACCACTCGAACCACAGGTTGCCCGGCTCGGCGCGAGTGGCCGCGGTGAACGGCGCGACCAGATCCGGCCAGCGCTCGGTCCACTCGGGCTTGGTCTCGAACTTGACGACGATAAAGATCATTGCCCGTTGAGCTTATCCCACCCGGTCGCGTGCGGATAATGGTCCCGCACGCCGTTGTGGCCTATCCCACAAATTGTGGGCGATAGCGGACGTGGCTGCAAATTAGGATATTCGGACCGATAACTGTGATCCATATCGCAGAATGCGTGTTATATGGGTCATGTCATTGGTGCGCGGATTTGTTACGTATTCGCGATTTCGGGGTCACCAACAGGCGCTGGATCGGGCGCCGGCGCCGGTGGTTCGGGCTCGACGGCGTCGACCAGAACCGCGGCCGCATCGGGTGGCGGCAATTCGGCGTCAATCTGCTCGGGATCCATCGGCAGATACATATGATGCGTGAACTGAGCCTGGTAGGCGCCCCCGCCACCGATGCGCACCCCGCCGCGCTCACCACTGGAAACGGGCGTCCCATCGGGCAAGGTCACCGCCGTGTGCCGGCCGTTCCAACCGATGACCAAGGCATCGGGTGCGGTCCCGTATTGAAAGCCGCGCGCCACCAGAGCGGCCTCCTCATTCCCGGTGTTGAACCTATCGCCGAAAACGGGCCGGTCGGTCGCCGCATTCGATACCCACGAAGCCAGCCCTGAACAGTCGGTCCCGGCGGGAGAATCGCCACCCGGAATATACGGAGTCCCGGACACCTGATTAACGAGCGCCAATAGCGTTGCAAGAGCAATCATGGGCGCGAACGCTACCAACAATATCCATAGGAAATCAAAGTTTGTGACAGGTGTCACGTTTTAATTAGCAAATGGCCTGAGCCGCATATACGGCGCGAATATCACATCAGCACATACGTATTGCAAAGAATTGATTCTATCGTTAATGGCAAACACGAACTAAATCGCCGGGCAGGGAGTGATCAGCTGCCTGAGCTGCGCAAATAACCTCCCGTCGAGCCCGAGTTCGATTGGGTTCGCAAATCGACATTTGCTCATCCACCGCGTGCCCCGGGAACCCTGCGGCGCCCGCTGCTAAGGGCGTGGCTCGCGTGGGTGACGTCGCGCACGGTTCAGCCGGTTCTCGAGTACTCGGTGACCGCTGCAACCGGGTCTGCGCGCCGTGCGCGACGGTGACCGCCAGGAGCGCCTTGATACGCAACTTCTCTTCGGAGACGATGTCGGCTGGCGATTTCGGAGGGCCGGTTCCCATTACCCAAATCTTGGTCGGCACCGATATGGGTGTGGACGACGCGGCTGCCCTCGCCTGGCTACTGGTCGCCGCTGAGCCATCCATCGAGGTTGTAGGTGTCAGCACCGTCTTCGGCAACTCATCCGTCGAGAACGCCGCGTCAAACGCCTTCGCTCTCCTGTGCAAAGTGCACATGGACACCACACGAGTCCGTGCTGCAGCGACAACCCCCGAACCACATCACTGGTCGGCGTCGAATTCGACCCCTAGCTGCCGACTGACCGCAACGAGCCGCTTGTCGCGAGTCCACAGTTTGGCTCCTGACACCACCGCGACCGAACCAAGGAGGTGTGCGTCGACGGAGCTCAGCCCATGACCCCAAAGGCGCTTTCCGTCAACGAGTTTCAATACTTCATCATGAGTCAGAGCGGGAAAGGCGCTGAGTTGGCCGAGGAGTTCGAGGACTTCGATCCGTCGCTTGATCGACCCCAGGGCCAACTCCTCGATGACGAACCGATGGCAGCCGACCTCGGCTCGCCCAAGTAAGTCCACCAACGCGGGTTCCGCTGTATGAAGGTGGTCAATCCATATCGATGTGTCGACCAGGATCATGCGCTGCGACCGCGCCGGCGCGGTGCCGCCGTCGCAGCCGGATCCGAACCTCCGAGCGCGGCGAGCCTGCGCGCGCTCTCGACCCGGATCAACGTCTCGAGACCTGCGCGCACCAGCGCGGACCTCTCCCGAATCCCGGTCAGTTCGGCGGCTCGGTCGACTAGCGCGTCGTCAAGTGTGATTGTTGTTCTCACCGTGACCTCGAATCAGACCCAGCACCAATTGATGCTGTTACTGATGCTACGCCAACGTGGTCTCGGATCCTTCCCGCGAACTGCTGGCATGAGCCCCGCTATACGTCGAAGCGGAACTCCACCGAGCTCCGACGCCGAACAACCTCTCCGCTCAGTACGTCCAGGGGTTGACCAGGGCCACGCCGATGGGTTCGAAATCGGCGACGTTCCGAGTTGCAACGATCAATCCAAGCTCGAGCGCGGTCGCCGCGATGTAGGCATCACGCTCCGGCTTCGGGTCAGGCACGTGCAGCCGCGCCGCGCGACGGGCCACGCCGACGTCCACCGACAGGATGCGATCGGCAAATCCAACGAGCACGCCGCCCTCAAACCACCGGCGCAGCACCGCCCCCTGCTCGGGGTTGCGGCGCTCCAGGCGGAGGATGCCGAGTTCGATCTCCATCACGGTGATGACACTGATGAACAGCTCGTACGCGGGTCGCGCGACGGCCCATGCGAGCACGCGCGAGTCGATCACCCCTGGCCGTTTTCGGAGCTCGCTGACGACGTTGGTGTCGAGCAGATGGTTCACAGATCCGCTGCCCGCGGCAGCGAGCGAAGCGGCACGGGCTCGAATTCGATGTCCTCGTCGAGTTGCAGCCAGTCCACGATCGTCCGCTTATCCGTGATGCGTTCGAATTCCTCGACCGTGAGCAGCACGAACGCGGGCTTGCCACGGTCGGTGATGATGACCGGACCGTCGGCCGCCGCACGCTTCGCGGCGCTGACGTCGCGGTTGAACTCTTGAGCAGACATCGTGGCCACGGCTAGCTCCCTCATAGTAGGTATATGCCTACCTTACGCCGTGTCTCATCTGCTACACATTGAAACGGAACTCGACCACATCGCCGTCGGCCATCACGTAGTCCTTGCCCTCCATCCGGACCTTGCCGGCGGCCTTGGCCGCCGCCATGGACCCGGCGGCGATGAGGTCGTCATAGGACACGACCTCGGCCTTGATGAACCCCTTTTCGAAGTCGGAGTGGATCACCCCGGCCGCCTTCGGCGCGGTGTCGCCCTGGTGGATCACCCACGCCCGCGCCTCTTTCGGACCCGCCGTCAGGAAGGTCTGCAGCTTCAACGTGTGAAAACCGGCCCGCGCCAACGCATCCAGACCCCGCTCGGTCTGCCCGATCGACTCCAGCAGCTCGGCGGCCGACTCGTCGTCGAGCTCGGACAGCTCGGACTCGATGGCGGCGTCCAGGAACACCGCGTCCGCGGGGGCGACAAGCTGGCGCAGCTCGGCGACCCGCGCGGCGTCGGTCAGCACCCCCTCGTCGGCATTGAAGACGTACAGGAACGGCTTGGTGGTCAGCAGGTTCAGCTCCCGCAACAGCGAGCGATCCACACCCGCGGCGAACAGCGTCGTCCCGCTATCGAGCAGCTCTTGCGCTGTCAGCGCCGCGTCGTAGGCCGGTTTGCGCTCCTTGTTGGTGCGGGCTTCCTTGGCCAGCCTCGGCAAGGCGCGCTCGAGGGTCTGCAGGTCGGCCAGGATCAGCTCGGTCTCGACGGTTTCGATGTCGGATTTGGGATCCACCTGTCCGGTGACATGCGTCACATCGTCATCGGAGAACACGCGCACCACCTGACAGATGGCGTCGCATTCGCGGATATGGGCCAGGAACTTGTTGCCCAGCCCGGCGCCCTCGGATGCGCCCTTGACCAGGCCGGCGATGTCGACAAACGTCACCGGCGCCGCGACGATGCGCTCCGATCCGAATAGCTCGGCCAGCCTGTCCAGACGCGGATCGGGCAGCGAAACGACGCCCTCGTTCGGTTCGATCGTCGCGAACGGATAGTTCGCCGCCACCACGTTGTTCCGCGTCAGCGCGTTGAACAGGGTCGACTTGCCGACGTTGGGCAGACCGACGATTCCCAGGCTCAGGCTCACAGGGAGCCAAGTCTAGGGCGCAACGACGACGCGGGCGGGCCAGGCTGCTCGCCTTCCGAAGCCGAGACGTCGACGCCGAACCGCGCAGTACGCGTCTCATGCCGGAAACTGTCCGCGCCCACTGCGACCAGCCGCTGAGCGATCGAAGGGGCCGAAGTCGCCGGGGTGAGATCGACTTCGGCCGAGCCGTCGTCGAGCACCAGGGGGTGCATGTCCGTCGGATATATAATACATATCCGTTGACATAGCGGGGTATGTATTGCATATTCGATACAATGGCGCGGATCAAGCTCACAGCGAAAGCCCGGAAACGGATCAACAAACGCAACCTGCTCGCCGCGCTCCGCACTGCCGGGATGCCCAGCTGATCGACGAAAACCGCGCCTACTTTATCGGCACCGACGAACGCGGCATGCGCTACGAAATCATCCTCGTGGCCGATGACCGCGAAGCCGACCTCTGGATTGCCATTCACGCCAGGCCCACCCCCTACCAAAAGAACTGGTGAATCATGAGCAAGCACCACCACATTGACCCCGCCACAATCCACTTCGGCGACGACACCGTGGTTGAAGACGTCAACCTGGCCGAGGAAGAGGTCATTGTCGACGGCGAACGGCTCACCGACGTGCGTGCTGACGACATCGCGGCCGACGTGTTGGCCAAGGCACGGGCGCGAAACCTCATCCCCGGGGGCAAGTCCTTGTCCGGCGGTCGCAAGCACTCACCAGTCGTTCAGGTCCGGGTCTCTGAGACCACCCGGGCACGGCTTGAGGAGATCGCCAAGGCGCGCAAGATGAGCATCTCCAAACTGTCACGTCAGGTGCTCGACGAATTCGTCCGGCGCGAGGTGAGCTGAAACGGCGAAAGGCCCCGGCCCCGGCGGTCTCGGAGCTGCCGGGAAATGCAGGTCAACGCGACCTGCCCAGAGCTCGATTGCGCGCCTCCACCTCACGGCGCTACGCGGCGCGCATCGTTGCCGGGCCAGCTATATCCGCGCCTTTCGGCTTATTGCCGGTACGGTCGACATGTGTCAGCGCAGCGGGCGAGGTCAGTGGTGGAGCCAAGCCACCGCTCGATCCTCCCCAGTATCCCGGGTGTGCCGTGGTGGGCGGCGGTCCTCATCGCCACCGGCGCCACTGCCGTCGGGTACGCCCTCGACGCCAGTCACAAGGAACTGACGCACGTCTTCGCCGCTCTCTATCTATCCGGCTGCGTGGCAGCGGTGCTGGCGGTGCGGCAGGCGGGAGTGTTCACCGCGGTCATCCAGCCGCCGCTGATCCTCTTCTGCGCGGTGCCCGGCGCCTATTGGCTCTTCCATGGGGGCAAGATCGGCCGTCTCAAAGACCTCCTGATCAACTGCGGCTATCCGCTCATCGAACGTTTCCCGCTGATGCTGGGAACCGCTGGCGGCGTGCTCCTGATCGGGTTGGTCAGGTGGTATTTCGGGATGTCGCACCGGGCGAGTCCGACCACCAAGGACGGCACCGCCCGCGCGGAGCGAACGTCGCTCAGTAGCGGCCTGAGTGGCCTGCGCGCCAAGCTGGCCTCGATCCTCGGTCGCGATTCCGACGACCAGGCCGACGAAGCCCCACCCACCGACTCACCACTGGCCCACAAGGTCGCCCGTCCCGCCAAGACCAGGCGGGCGGCCCACAGCTCACGATCCGCCAACCGGACCACCCGAACCCGTTCCCGGTATGCGCGGCCGCCATTGGAGGCCACACCGGAGCCGCCCGAACGTCCACGGCGCCAAACCCGCCGAGGCGCAACGCCCCCGCGCGACTTCGACGCCGCCGACCCGCCGCGCCGCTCGCGCCGCCGGTCACGCCCAGAGGGTGATCCGGATCTGCGCACGCCGCCACCGCGGGAGGTGCGCCGTGATCCACATCCACGTCGTAGTCCCTACGAGCGGCCGGCACCGCGCAGCAGCCGCTTCGATTCCCACGACAGACTCTTCGAGCCCCCAGGTCCCGCCGAGCCCTTCAATCGTTACGAGCGCTACGGCGCGACGTACGAGCCGTACGCGCCGCCCTACGAGCCCTACGAGCCGCCGCGCCGTCGCGCCGCGCCGCCCGGGTCGGGCGGCGCCAACCCGACACACCATCCGATCTCACGGGTCCGCTACCGCGGACAACCCCCCCGAGACGAGCCTCGAGCCGAGTTTCGAGACGAACCGCGGGTGGACCGCCGGGGCCAATCGCGGGCGCCACGCCGGTCCCAGGGCCGGCCCCCGGCTGAATCCTGGGAATACGACGTCTGACCTCAGCGTGCCGGCCGGATTTCGCGGGGCAGTGCGAACACCAGTGTCTCGTTGGCCGTCGTCACTGGCTGCACCACGTCGTAGCCACACTCGGCCAGCCGATCCAGCACCCCGCGCACGAGCACCTCGGGCACCGACGCCCCGGACGTGACGCCAACCGTGGTGACACCCGCCAGCCACGCCGGATCGATATCGTCGGCCCAGTCGACCAGGTGGGCGGCCCCGGCCCCGGCGCCCAACGCCACCTCGACCAGCCGCACCGAGTTCGACGAATTGCGCGATCCGACCACGATCACCAGCTCGCACTCGGGTGCCATTGCCTTGACCGCGACCTGCCGATTCTGGGTCGCGTAACAGATGTCGTCGCTGGGCGGGTCCTGCAGCTTCGGGAAGCGCTCGCGCAGCCGCTCGACGATCTCCATGGTCTCGTCGACCGACAGCGTGGTCTGCGACAGCCAGACCACTTTGCTCTCGTCACGGATCGTGACGTGCTCGACGGCGTCCACCCCGTCGACCAGCTGCACATGGTCGGGGGCTTCCCCGGCGGTGCCGATCACTTCCTCGTGGCCCTCGTGACCGATCAGCAGGATGTCGAAGTCGTCACGGGCGAAACGCCTGGCCTCGTTGTGCACCTTGGTGACCAGCGGGCACGTGGCGTCGATGGTCCGCAGGTTGCGTTCGGCTGCGGCCGTATACACCGTCGGCGCCACCCCGTGCGCGGAAAACACCACGATGGCTCCCTCGGGAACCTGGTCGGTGTCTTCGACGAAAACCGCGCCGGCCTTGGCCAGGGTGTCAACCACATGCCGGTTGTGCACGATCTCGTGACGCACGTAGACGGGGGGGCCGTGCTTCTCCAGGGTGCGTTCGACCGTCTCGACGGCCCGATCCACACCCGCGCAGTAGCCACGCGGCTCCGCCAGCAGCACCCGCTTACGGTTGTCGGCGACCGATCGCCCCGATTTCGAGGCACCGGGAATCCCCATATCGACGGTCGGTGGCATGACATTCAGGGTACTTTCTGCCGACACGCTACGGCTAGCTCACGCCGGCGGCTTGGAGTTGGCCGCCGCGTGAGGCAGTCTGGGACGCATGGCTACTGCACCGTATGGAGTTCGGCTGCTGGTCGGCGCGGCGACAGTCGCCGTCGAGGAGACGATGAAGCTGCCACGAACCATCCTGATGTACCCGATGACGCTGGCCAGTCAGGCCGCGCACCTCGTGATGCGATTTCAGCAGAACCTGGCCGAGCTGGTGATCAAGGGCGACGCCACCCTGGAGGCCCTGTTTCCGCCGAAGAACGAGCAACCGGAGTGGGCAACGTTCGACGAGGACCTGCCCGACGACGGGCCTTCGATTCCGCTGCCCGGGGTCGACGCGATCGACACCGATCGCCGGGCCGAGGGTCGGTTCGCGCTGTACTCGGTGTCCGATACGGCCGACGCCGGGGCCGATGACGCCCCGACCAAGCCCGTGCCCGTCAGGCAACCCAAGAGATCGGCGCCCAAGACGACGGTTCCCGCGCCGCCGGTGGCAGCCGAACTCGACTATCCGGCGCTGACGCTGGCCCAGCTGCGGGCCAGGCTGAACACCCTGGATGTCAGCGAGCTCGAGGCGCTGCTGGCCTATGAGCAGGCCACCAAGGCCCGCGCCCCGTTCCAGACGCTGCTCGCCAACAGGATCACCCGCGCGACCGCAAGGTGACTCAAGCGGCGGAACCAAATTCGGCCGAGAACCCGTTTCCGGTGCGCGCGGTGGCTATCCGGGTCGCGGGCTGGATCGACAGGCTGGGCACCGTCTGGGTAGAAGGGCAGTTGGCCCAGATCACGATGCGGCCCAACTCCAACACGGTGTTCATGGTGCTGCGCGACCCGGCGGCCGACATGTCGCTGACCGTGACCTGTTCGCGCGACCTAATGCTGGGCGCGCCGGTGACATTGGTCGAAGGCACCCAGGTGGTCGTCTGCGGCAAGCCCTCGTTCTACACCGGGCGTGGCACATTCTCCTTGCGGCTCAGCGAGATTCGCGCCGTCGGTGTCGGCGAGCTGCTGGCGCGCATCGACCGGCTGCGCCGCCTGCTGGACGCCGAGGGGCTCTTCGACGCACGGCTCAAGCGGCCAATCCCGTTCCTGCCCAACATGATCGGTCTGATCACCAGCCGCGCGAGTGCTGCCGAACGTGACGTGACGACCGTGGCCACCGCGCGCTGGCCCGCGGCGCGTTTCGCCGTCCGCAATGCCGTCGTGCAGGGGCCCAACGCCGTCGTGCAGATCGTCGAGGCGCTGCGCGAACTCGATCGCGACGAGGAGGTCGACGTGATCGTGCTGGCCCGCGGCGGCGGCAGCGTCGAAGACCTGCTGCCGTTTTCCGACGAGACGCTGTGTCGCGCAATCGCTGCCTGCCGTACGCCGGTGGTCAGCGCGGTCGGCCATGAACCCGACAACCCCCTGTGTGATCTGGTCGCCGATCTGCGCGCCGCCACCCCCACCGACGCGGCCAAGAAGGTGGTGCCGGATGCCGCCGCCGAGCAATTGCTGATCGACGACTTGCGCCGGCGCAGCGCACAAGCATTGCGCAACTGGGTTTCCCGCGAACAACGCGCGCTGGCGCAGTTGCGCAGCCGCCCGGCGCTGTCCGACCCGCTGAAGATGCTGACGGCGCGCGCCGAAGAGGTGCACCGCGCCCGCTCGGCGCTGCGTCGCGACATCACCCGGTTGGTCACCACGGAGACCGAGCGCGTCGGTCACCTGACCGCACGGCTGGCCACGTTGGGCCCGGCGGCCACCCTCGCCCGTGGCTATGCCATCGTGCAAGCGGCTTCGACCGCCGGGCAACCAATGCAGGTGCTGCGGTCCGTCGACGAAGCGCCCGCGGGCACCACCCTGCGCGTGCGAGTTTCCGACGGTGCCATAGCGGCGGTAAGCGAAGGACGCACCGATGGTGGCTGACGACAACAACGACAAAGCAGGATCTGTTACGCCTATTAGTGAGCTCGGCTATGAAGCCTGCCGAGATGAGCTGATCGAAGTCGTGCGGGTTCTGGAGCAGGGCGGGCTGGACCTCGATGCGTCGCTGCGGCTGTGGGAACGAGGGGAACAGCTCGCCAAAAGGTGCGAGGAGCACTTAGCTGGTGCTCGTCAGCGCGTGACCGACGCGCTGTCCGCCGGCGAGGCCGGTGATTGATGACATGGGCCGTTTTCGGGCGACGACTCTTATTCCAAACTGGAACACGTTTCAGTTATGCTTCGCCCATGGGTGATCCATCACTGACAACCGAACTCGGCCGGGTCCTGGTCACCGGCGGCTCGGGCTTCGTCGGCGCCAACCTGGTGACCACGCTGCTCGACCGCGGACACCAGGTGCGTTCCTTCGACCGAGCCCCGTCGCCGCTGCCACAGCACCCGAAATTGGAGGTGCTCCAAGGCGATATCACCGACGCGGCCGTCTGCGCGGCGGCGGTCGACGGTATCGACACCATCTTCCACACGGCCGCGATCATCGAGCTAATGGGCGGAGCGTCGGTGACCGACGAATACCGGCAGCGCAGCTACGCGGTCAACGTCGAGGGCACCAAGAACCTGGTGCGCGCCGGACAAAAGGCCGGGGTGAAGCGGTTCGTCTACACCGCGTCCAACAGCGTGGTGATGGGCGGCCAGCCCATCTCCGGCGGTGACGAAACATTGCCCTACACCAAACGGTTCAATGACCTCTACACCGAAACCAAGGTGGTCGCCGAGAAGTTCGCGCTGTCACAGAACGGCGTTGACGGGATGCTGACATGTTCCATTCGGCCCAGCGGCATCTGGGGTCGCGGCGATCAGACGATGTTTCGTAAACTGTTCGAAAGCGTCGTCGCCGGCCACGTCAAGGTCCTCGTCGGCGGCAAGAACGCCAAACTGGACAACTCCTACGTGCACAACCTGATTCACGGCTTCATCCTGGCCGCCGAGCACCTGGTGCCCGGCGGCACCGCGCCCGGACAAGCCTACTTCATCAACGACGCCGAGCCGATCAACATGTTCGAGTTCGCCCGTCCGGTCCTTACGGCGTGTGGCGAACGTTGGCCGCGGATGCGGGTTTCCGGACGGCTGGTGCGCGACGCGATGCTGGTGTGGCAGCGGCTGCACTTCCGGTTCGGGCTGCCGAAGCCGATGCTGGAACCCAATGCGGTGGAACGGCTTTACCTCGACAACTACTTCTCCATCGCCAAGGCGGAGCGGGAATTGGGCTACCGTCCGCTGTACACCACCGAGCAGGCCATGGCCGAATGCCTGCCCTACTACAAAGAGCTTTTCGAACAGGTCAAGGCGGCGGCCAAGCCCCACCTGGTGGAGGTCGTCGCCGCGCCCCCGCCGGAGTAGCGTTCGGCGGCACCCTATCCCCGTGCGTCCGACTCGGGATCCCAGGTCCTGGGCACCATCGGCATCCGCGGCCCGTCGCCGAAACCATCACCGGCCACCGTCGTCAGCCCCACGGCTGCAACGACCGCCTGCTTGCAGACGGCTTCGGCAAACCCTAGCCGCCCCACACCCTCATCCGATGCCCATGCACGGTGCTGCTCGTCCGCGGGAGGGACTGGGGAGCCGAAATCCAGCTCCATATCTGCGAATTCGTCACGATGGCCCCGTTCCTTGGCCGCCGTGCGGCGGCGCCGGCGGGCTCGAGCCTCCTCTCGAGCCGACGCCCGGGCGGCCGCGGCGGCCACGGCGGAATCGGACGCCGGTTCGGCCGTTCGGGCGCGGGTCGAATGTCCCGAGCCGAACCCGATGCCTGGGCCACCGCCGACCAGGAGAGGGGGGAGGCCGGTCGCTGGCGGCGGCGCGGTGCCCGACGCGGCGGTGCCGGCAGCCGAGGTGGGCGCGGGTGCCGAGGCGGGGGCGGTGGCCGACACGGAGACCGTCGGGACCGTCGGAGCCGTCCCGGCAACCGGCAACGTCACCGGCGGGGCCGGCGCTAGCTGAAGTCCGTCGACGGGGATTGCGGCAGCAGGACCAGCGGCCAGACCCGCCAGCCCCGCGAAGCCCGCTGCCGCCCCCAAGGCGGTGATGGTTTGGCCGAGCGCGACCGCCAGCAGCTGCGGGGACTGGGCTAGCCAGGTAACGATCTGCATGATGTGGGTCGGCAGATCGAACACAAGGATGCTGAAAAGGAACTCGATCGCCGCTACCGGATTGGTAAACAGCAGCTTCCAGAATTCCTCGCCATCCTGAAAAAACTCGAGGCCTCGAGCCAGCCACCAGATCGGCTGCCCCGGATCCGTGTAGGCGTCATAGGGCAGCCCGTTGAGGGTGCCGTTGGCGGGGTCCCAAATGATGCGGCCGCCGCTGATGTATTTCAGGATTTCGGCGATGACGTCGTCGATCGGGGTGGCGTTGCCCGAGTCGCCGCCGCTTCCGGAGTCGTGAGTCAGCGCAGTGGTTTTCAGGATCTGCGGAGCAGGCACGACCTGCGGGGTCGAGGCCACCGCGGCGGCCGATACCGTTTGATACGTCGCCATCGTGGTTGCCGCCTGAATCCACATCCGCACGTAGTCGGCCTCGTTGACGGCAATGGGTATGGTGTTGATCCCGAAGAAATTCGTTGCCACCAGGACTCCGTGGGTCGCATGGTTGGCGGCTAGTTCGGGCAGCGTCGGCATGGCCGCGAGCGCGGCGGTGTAAGCGGCGGCCAAGGTTTCGTGCTGGGCGGCCGCGGTCGCGCTGTCGATGCCCGCCTGTGTCAACCACGCCAGATACGGCACGTAGGCGGCGGCAAACGAATCAGCACTGGGCCCCCTCCACACACCAGCACGCACCGCAGCCAGCAATGCACTGAGATCCGCTGCCACCGCTGCATATTCGGCGCTCAGCGACGACCACGCAGCCGCAGCCGCCAACAACGACCCGGGCCCCGGACCGCTGCTCAGCAACGCCGAATGCACCTCCGGCGGAGAGGCCATCCACACCGGCGCGGTCATAGCTGCGCCAGGTACGTGGCCGCTGCCAGCGCATCGCCGATCGCGTAACTGCTCGCCGCCTCCGCCGCCCCTACTCCCGAGCGGCCGAGCTCCTCGACACCGTGTGCCGCCACGGCTGCGTGGTCGCCGCCGCGAAGGCTGACCTGGGCTGCGCTCTGCACCGACACCGGATCGGCCGCCGGCGGCATCACCGCGGTGATCAGCCCGGCCGCACTTTCGT
Source organism: Mycobacterium lacus (assembly GCF_010731535.1). Taxonomy (NCBI): domain Bacteria; kingdom Bacillati; phylum Actinomycetota; class Actinomycetes; order Mycobacteriales; family Mycobacteriaceae; genus Mycobacterium; species Mycobacterium lacus. The sequence goes on along the minus strand of NZ_AP022581.1, from coordinate 706,439 downwards.
GTGCGGCCGCCAACCGCGCCGTCAGCGCTTCGATGGCCGCACCGCCAGCCGCCAAGCCTTCGGGAATGACACCTAGCGCCACGATAAACCCTCCATCGCATCGAAACCTCACCTTCACCCCAACGATTATTGGATATGACAATCATTTCCAATAAGTCCCCCGATCGGATGTATTCGCGGTGGACAGTCCATTCCCCCAATCGGGGGACACGGTCAGGAAAAGGGGTGGTCAGGATGCTTGTTCCGGCGGCTCAGGGCAGTCGGGGCAGCGGAGATACTTCGCCCGTCGAGCTGTTGACGAGGGCGGCGCGATCCAGCCGCGCCGGCAACGGCAACACGTCGAACACCGCGCCCACGATGTCGGGCAGCTGAGCCAACCTTGCGCGTGGCGCAAGCGAACAGTGCGGCAACCAGATTCCGGGCACATAGTGTTTGTGCAACTCGGCGCCGGCGGCCCTGACGGCCTCGACGACTCGCGACTGGCGCGCGACGAAATCGGCGCTCACACCGGCGACCAACCACGTGCGTCCGCGCCGGAACAATCCCACTCCTTCAAAGCTAAGCTCGACTGGGCAGCCGCCGTCGAGATCACCGAGCGCCGCCGTAACCGCTGCCTGGTCCCAGCGCCGCAACACCGCGTAGGACACATGCGGCACGTGGCGCCCGTGGGTGTGTGAGCGCAGACTGGCCACTCCCCGCTTTTCGATCCGCTCCCACAGCGCGCGCACCGCCCGCTCGGAGTGCCGGTCGAAGAGCAGGCAGACGGCCAGGGCCACAGCCGGCCGGTCAGCTGTAAAGGTGGACCGGGTGGTGCGTGGCCTGCTCGATGCGTGTTGAGGCACTCTGCAGCAACGCGGTGCCCAGCGCGATCAATCCGCGGGCCGCGGCGATTTCCTCGCCGATCATCGGGTGGCTGGCGTCCTTCGGGTGGCGGTACGCGTCGCCCAGGGTGGTCATGGTTTCGCCGTCACCCAGCTGTGCACGCACCGTCGCATGCGTGTGGGTCTCGTCCTCGTCGAACGTGATCTCGACATGCCACGTGTTGTCCAAGTCGCGGTCGTACATTGCAATCACCTCAGTGCCAATCTTGCCTCGAAACGGCGCCCGTGCAAGGCGCTATTCGCGCCGTCGAGCACCAGCGAGACGACGAAATCGTGGGCAGCGACCTCGTCGGCCACCGGCCCGCTGATCGGCGACGGCGCCAACGGGGGAACTGTCCGGGGTGGGGCAGCCCGCCAGGCCAGGCGGCTGGATCTACGGCAACGGCGGTGCGGACGGCAATGGCACAAATCCGGGGGTGACCGGGTTGACACGGCGAACAAGGACCCCACACACCTTGGGCCTGAACAGATCTCGTCGGACGCGCTGACGGGCGGTCTCCGGCTCATGACAGAAGTTCCCGCCGAACGACGCCCTCTGCGGTTAAGGTTGCGCTCAACACCGACGCGGAGGGCGGCCCCGGCTGGTATGGACACCGAATTCACGCTCACTCAGAAACGCGCCCTGGCGATTCTCACGCTCGTCGCTGTGGCGTTCGGCGCGTACTTCCTGCGCGGCTTTTTCGTCCTCATCGTGGTAGCAGCGGTCGGAGCGTACTTGTTCACGCCCCTGTTCAATCGGTTTAACAAGCGGATGAACACAGGCCTGTCGGCCACGTGCACCCTGTTGTCGGCAATGGTCATGGTCATCGTGCCGGTCGGACTCTTGGTGGCCCTTGCGGTCGTTCAGATTTCGCGCATGGTCACCAACATCGCGGGGTGGGTCAGGACGACCGACCTGAGCGGGCTCGGCGACAAGGTTCTGCACCTCGTCAACGACCTGCTGGCCCGTATGCCGTTCCTGCATGTGACGGTAACCGCCGAAATGCTGCGAAACGCAATGATTTCCGTGGGACGCAACGTGGGCGAATGGCTGCTGGGTTTCCTGCAGAGCGCCGCCGGAAGCATCGCCGGCGCCGTGACGTCCGCCATCATCTTTCTGTATGTGTTCGTCGCCATGCTGGTGCACCGCGAGAGGTTACGGACGCTGATCGCCCAACTCAACCCGCTCGGCGACGACGTCACGGATTTGTACCTGCGGCGGATGGGCTCGATGGTGCGCGGCACGGTGAGCGGCCAGTTCGTCATCGCGCTGTGCCAAGGTGTGGCCGGGGCCGCGTCCATCTACGTCGCCGGATTCCACCACGGATTCTTCATTTTCGCGATCCTGCTGACCGCGTTGTCGATCATTCCGCTCGGCGGCGGCATCGTGACGATCCCGTTTGGCATCGGGATGATCTTCTACGGCAACATCGCCGGGGGCGTGTTCGTGATCCTCTGGCATCTGCTGGCGGTCACCAACATCGACAACTTCCTGCGCCCGATCCTGGTTCCGCGTGACGCCCGGCTGAATTCGGCGCTCATGCTGCTGTCGGTGTTCGCCGGCATTGCCATGTTCGGCCCGTGGGGCATCGTCATCGGTCCGGTGCTGATGATCCTCATCGTCACGACCATCGACGTCTACCTTGCCGTGTACAAGGGCGTCGAACTGGAGCGCCCCTGCGAGGAACCTCCGCGCCGTAAATGGCTCGCACGCAGGCACTCGAAAGCGCCGGCCGCTACGGACTCAGCCGTTGAGTAAGGAATTCGACGACCCGTTTGCGGGCCTCGTACGCCGGCTGGCCGTCGACCTCGCGAACCTCGTCGGTCAGCACCGAGTGCGCCATCCTGCCGAACCCATATTCGTTGCCCGGACCCGAGTAGATCTCGATGACTTCGAACGCCTCGCCGAGTCGCGCCTTGAGCGCCGCGAACCGTTCGCCCGGCGACATCTTGTCCTCGCTGAACCGCAAGCCCAGCGCGCATAGCCCCTCGTTGGCGCAGCGATCGGCCACGGCTGTCAGCTCGGATTCGCTCAACCCGGGATCGCGGCGCTGCGCGGGCGTCAGCGGCATCGGTAGCGACGGTTGGCTAAGCACCGGCGCCAGCACGCTGTCGTCGACGGCGGCGGCCAGCGCGAAACCGCCGGTGAAACACTGGCCGATCACGCCGACGCCGTTTCCCGGGGTCAACGCGTTGAGGTCGCGGGCCAGCGCGCGCAGGAATAGCGACACCGGCCGCTGCTTGCTGGTCGCAAACGCCGCGAATTCCCTTGCCACACAAGCCCGCGCGAGCGTGGCCACCGTGTAGCCGAGCGTCACCGGCCGGCCCGGTTCACCGAACAGCGACGGAATGGCGACGGTGAAACCGCTGGCCACCAGGTGATTACCCAGGCCGAGCACGCCGGGGTGGATTCCGGGTACTTCCGGGATCAGCACCACCCCGGGGCCGGCCCCTTTGCGGTAGACGTCGTGGGTGTAGCCGCCGCCGGTGAACGGTGCGACCGACCAACCGAAGAGGTCTGCCTCGGGCGCGGTCACGGTGTTTGCCTCCTACAACGTCGCGTCAGCGTGTCGGCTGTTTTGTCGGCAAGGGCGGCTGCGCTTGCGTCGCCGCCGCCAGCGTACGGAACTGGTCGATGCTGCCCGCGCCGGTGATCGCAATCTGGGTGGGACCGACCGGACTGCCCAGTCTGGTCGTCCACACCGGCTCGGCGGCCGCCCCTTCGTATACCACCCAGCTGGTGCCGGCCACGTCGACCGTGCCGGTCGGGTACATGGCCGGGTGTATCGAACCGACCAGCTTGTCCTCGTCGGCGTTGCTCTGCGTCAGGCTCAGGTACATCCCCGTCGGGCTGATGTATCCCACGATCGACGTGGCCGCGTTCAAGCGCTGGCCGGTTGCGGAGTCCGTTCGCCCGTTCTCGATCCCCCCGCGAGTCCCGGAGTTGGGTTGCCAGCCCGCGGGCAATCGAGGCAGGCGAACCGGGAATCCCAGCGTCGCGGCATCGGCCCGCAACGCCGCCGCCGCATCGTAGGACGGGATCGTGCCCCTGGGCGTTCCGCCCGGCGCAAACGAACACATCCCGACCATGCCCGCCAGCACGATGCACCCAAGGACCAGCGGCACGAGCGACCAGAACATGTCGCGACCGTCCTGCAGCAACCGCGGCTTGGCCGGCCTTGGAACGGGCCCGGGCGCTGGAGCCGGCTCGCCGGCGACGTCGGCGCTGGGCTGCGGTTCTACGGTCACGCCACGATTATCCCAGCCGACATCTCCAGCCCCGCATCCCAGGCGCCCGAGCCCAACTCCAGCGCAGCGATCCGGTTCTGGGACAATCAGCAACCATGACAGCTCAGGGATCCGGTTCGTCGCCGACCGCGGTTGCGGGCCACCACCCGTCGAAGGCGCGGCCGCGCGGTGAGGCCCCGGACCGTAACCTGGCCATGGAACTCGTGCGGGTCACCGAGGCCGGCGCCATGGCGGCGGGCCGCTGGGTGGGTCGCGGCGACAAGGAGGGCGGCGACGGCGCGGCGGTCGACGCGATGCGCGAACTGGTCAACTCGGTGTCGATGCGCGGGGTGGTGGTCATCGGCGAGGGCGAGAAGGACCATGCGCCGATGCTGTACAACGGCGAGCACGTCGGCAACGGCGACGGACCGGAATGCGACTTTGCCGTCGACCCCATCGACGGCACCACGCTCATGAGCAAGGGCATGACCAACGCCATCTCGGTGTTGGCGGTGGCCGAGCGCGGCGCAATGTTCGACCCCTCGGCCGTCTATTACATGAACAAGATTGCCGTCGGGCCCGACGCCGCCCATGTGCTGGACATCACCGCGCCGATCGCCGACAACATCCGCGCCGTCGCCAGGGTCAAGGGCTTGTCGGTGCGGGATATGACGGTGTGCATCCTGGACCGGCCACGGCACGCACAGCTCATCGACGACGTCCGCGCCACTGGGGCCCGGATCCGGCTGATCACCGACGGCGACGTCGCCGGCGCGATCTCGGCGTGCCGGCCCAACTCCGGCACCGACATGCTGGCCGGGATCGGCGGCACCCCGGAGGGCATCATCGCCGCCGCGGCGATCCGCTGCATGGGTGGGGCGATCCAGGCGCAGCTGGCGCCGCGCGACGAAGCCGAACGCCGCAAGGCGCTCGACGCCGGCTACGACCTCGACCAGGTGCTGACCACCGAGGATCTGGTGTCCGGTGAGAACGTCTTCTTCTGCGCCACCGGGGTCACCGACGGTGACCTGCTCAAGGGCGTCCGCTATTACCCCGGCGGCTGCACCACCCACTCGATCGTGATGCGCTCGAAGTCCGGCACGGTCCGGATGATCGAGGCCTACCACCGACTGTCGAAGCTCAACGAATACTCCGCGATCGACTTCACCGGCGACAGCAGCGCCGGGTATCCGCTGCCCTGACACACACACAACATACAAGGAACCCAAGCCATGCCCGCTGAAGCCCAGAGCGCCGAATACCGCATCGAGCACGACACCATGGGTGAGGTCCGGGTGCCGGCGAAAGCGTTGTGGCGCGCGCAGACCCAGCGCGCCGTGGAGAACTTTCCGATCTCCGGCCGCGGCCTGGAGCGCACCCAGATCCGGGCGCTGGGGCTGCTGAAAGCCGCCTGCGCGCAAGTGAACAAGGATCTGGGGTTGCTCGCGCCCCAGAAGGCCGACGCGATCATCGCCGCGGCGGCCGAAATCGCCGAGGGCCAGCACGACGACCAGTTCCCTATCGACGTGTTCCAGACCGGCTCCGGCACCAGCTCGAACATGAACACCAACGAGGTGATCGCGTCCATCGCGGCCGCGAACGGCGTTACCGTGCACCCCAACGACGACGTCAACATGTCGCAGTCGTCCAACGACACGTTCCCCACCGCCACCCACATCGCGGCCACCGAGGCGGCAGTTCGGCACCTCATCCCCGCCCTCGGGGTCCTCTACGATGCGCTGTCGGACAAGGCTCTGGAGTGGCAGACGGTGGTGAAGTCGGGCCGCACCCATCTGATGGACGCCGTTCCGGTGACCCTCGGCCAGGAGTTCAGCGGATATGCCCGCCAAATCGAGGCCGGCATCGAAAGGGTGCGCGCGTGTCTGCCCCGGCTGGGTGAGCTGGCCATCGGCGGCACGGCGGTGGGGACTGGCCTCAACGCTCCCGACGGCTTCGGCGTCAAAGTGGTCGCGGTGCTGATCGCGCAGACGGGTCTGTCCGAATTACGCACGGCGGCAAACTCTTTCGAGGCGCAAGCCGCTCGCGACGGATTGGTCGAGGCATCCGGGGCGCTGCGCACGATCGCGGTGTCGCTGACCAAGATCGCCAACGACATCCGCTGGATGGGGTCGGGGCCGCTGACCGGGCTGGCCGAAATCCAGCTGCCTGACCTGCAACCGGGCAGCTCGATCATGCCTGGCAAGGTGAATCCGGTTCTGCCGGAAGCGGTTACGCAGGTCGCCGCGCAGGTGATCGGCAACGATGCCGCAGTCGCCTGGGGAGGCGCGAACGGCGCCTTCGAGCTCAACGTCTACATCCCGATGATGGCCCGCAACATCCTCGAGTCGTTCAAGCTGCTGACCAACGTGTCAAAGCTGTTCGCCGAGCGCTGCATTACCGGGCTATCCGCCAACGCGGAGCACCTGCGCGAGCTGGCCGAGTCCTCGCCGTCGATCGTGACGCCGTTGAACTCAGCCATCGGCTACGAGGAGGCGGCCGCCGTCGCCAAGCAAGCGCTCAAGGAACGCAAGACCATCCGTCAGACAGTCATCGATCGCGGCCTGATCGGCGACAAGCTGTCGCTCGAGGAGCTGGACCGCCGCCTCGACGTGTTGGCGATGGCCAAGGTGTCCGGCGACTAAGGGTTGGGCCCGGAATAGGCCAACCGCCAGCGCGGCCACCATGCCGAGGGTGGTCGATGAGAGTGAAGGTGATTGAGCAATGACGGCTCCTCCGGGAGGTCCCTACGGTCAGGATCCCTATGGTCAGGATCCCTACGGGACGAATCCGTATGGGCAGCAACCGTATTGGGGCGGCCAGCCGCAGGGCCCCTACCCGTCGGGGGGCTACCCGCCGGGGGGTCCGTACCCGCCGGGGGGCTACCCACCCCAGCAGTACCCCCAAGGCGGCCAACAGTTTGCGCCGAGCTGGCCGACCGGGCCCTACGCGCCTGGACCGCCGCCGGGTGGGCCACGCTCGAAGCTGCCATGGCTGATCGTCGCCGGCGTCGCGGTGCTGGGCGTCATCGCGTTGGTAGTCATCCTGGCGATCAGCCTCGGCGGCAGGCACGACTCGGGCACCGCAAACCCCCCAGGCCCCACGGCGACACCAACCGCCCCGACGTCACAGCCGGGCAGTTCCAACCAGACAGCGACCGACTGCACCCCCAACGTGTCCGGCGGTGAGAAGCCCGTCGGCGACACGATCAGCGCGGGGAAGCTGTCGTTCCCCATCAGCGCGGCGCCCGGATGGGCGTTGATCACGGACGACCAGAGCCCAAACCTCATCGACGCGGTGGGCGTCGCCCAAGAGGTGCCCGGCGCCAACCAGTGGGTGATGCAGGCCGAGGTCGCCATCACCAACTTCGTCACCAGCATGGACGTCACCGCGCAAGCATCGAAGTTGATGCAATGCGTGGCCAGCGGCCCCGGCTACGAACAGTCGTCGCCCACCCTGGGCCCGACCAAGACGTCATCGATCACGGTCGACGGGGTCAAGGCCGCCCGGGTAGACGCCGATGTCACGATCGCCGACGCGGCACGCAACGTGAAGGGCGACTCCGTCACGATCATCGCGGTCGACACCAAACCCGTCACCATCTTCTTGGGCGCCACACCCATCGGCGACGCGGCTGCGGCGGCCACGATCAATCGGGTCATTGCGGCGCTGAAGGTCAGCAAGTCGTAATGCTTCGAGCCGCGTGCGCGTCCGATGCTGCCGATTGCCACCGCCGCCGGGCGCCCGCCGCAGACCGGACGGAGGCACCGACGAATTCGCGCCCGTCGATAGCGGCGTCTGCCGCGGTGCCGCCTTCCGGCCAGCGGACGCTGCTGATGTAGTACCTCCTTCGGGCGACGGCACGCTGGTCACATCGGTCACGCGAGTCTTCTCGGGTTGCGGTGTTCGTGGTGCCCACCTTGCAGCGACAAATCCCCTGCGTGCCCTACGTTGTCGCTGTGAGGCGGGCAAACTGCGTACCGGCTCGACCCGGGGACGCATGCGGCAGATGTGACAACCGAAGCCCAGGACATCACCGATCTCGTGACCAAATCAGCAGCGCGCCCTAGGCGTCGCCGGCCGGGGCCGAGATGTGCGTTTCTTCGGAGCGGCCGCGCAGCACCGCGGAATAGCATGCGGCCCACCGCTCGCGCTCGGCCTCGTCGGCGCGTTCGATGGCCGCGGCCGAACACAGGATCCGTCGGTCCGAGGTCTTGGCAAGGTCGGCCAGCCGCGCGGCCTCGTTGACGGCGTCGCCAATCACCGTGTATTCATACCGGTTTTCGGCACCGACATTGCCGGCAAAGACGCGGCCCGCAGAAACACCGATGCCGAAGTCGACCAGGGGCAACTGCCGCAGCTGCGTCCCCAAACTGCGCGCCGTCGCGAGCGCCGCCGATGCCGGCTCGTTCGTCCGCAGCGGCGCTCCGAAGACTGCCAGCGCGGCGTCCCCCTCGAACTTGTTGATCAGGCCCTGATGTTCGTCGACTGCGCCGACGACGATCCGGAAGAAATCGTTGAGCACCTCGGCAACCTCTTGCGGCGGAAGGCTTTCCGCAAGCTTTGTCGAACCGACCAGGTCGATGAACAGGATCGCCGCCTCCAGCACATCACCCGACAGCGAGGCGCCTTCTTCGATGGCTCGATGGGCTACGTCGGCCCCCACGTGGCGGCCGAACAGATCCCGCAGTCGCTCGCGTTCGGCGAGCCCGGCGACCACGCGGTTGAATCCCGTTTGCAGCCGCCCGATTTGGGAGCGTTCGTACACCCCGACGTATGTTCCGATGTCGCCGTGTTCGACCTCCGCCATCGCGTCGACAACCTCGCTGAGGGGATCCGAAATGGATCGCGACGTCAGGAGCATGACCGGCAGCCCGAGAATCAGCGCTGCCAGCGCCACCATCAACAGCGGCACGTCCAACGATGCGGACTTCGCGATGAGCCAGCCATTCGAGCGCAGCACGACAAAGGCCGCGATGACCCCGATCGGAAGGGCGCTGCAGAGGAACCACAGCAGAACCAGCCGGGCAAACACGCCGGGTACCGTCAACCGCTGATCGCCACCTCGCGTGGCGGCGCGGATGATCGGCCGCAGCGTGTGTTGCGCCAGCAGCAGTCCCGTGCCGGCGGCGGCAGCGGCGCCGAGTACCACGCCGAGAACGATGGGCACCAACAGGGCGGCCCCCCGATCGCGATTCAACAGGAGCAGGATGCCACCGGACGCGGCCCAGACCGCCGCCAGGATCGCCGACTGACGGCCGGCAAGTTTCACCGCGGCGGCCCGCTGATCGGCAGTCGGCTCGTCCCCGGCGACATACCAGCGCAGTGTCGGGGCGAGGCTCAAGATACCGCCCGTTGCCACGGCAACGACTCCCAACACGACCAACACCAGCACCGTCGCGGTGTTCTTCTCCGCGAAGTCGGCGTTGATCGCCGCCGACGTATGGCCTTGCAGCGGAATCAGAATCGCGGACGCATCGACGACCGCGAAGATGTAGGCCAACGCGAGGTCCATGGCGTACTGAAGGGACAGCCTGCGGCCGCTCTTTCCCGACGAGGTAGCCGCGCGTGTCCTAGGCACCGTTGTTCGGCCCGCCCGAGTTCTGACCGACAATGTCGGTGATCGGGAAGTTGGGCATCGGCTTGGGCGACGGGGTGTTGGGCAACGACGGGATCTCGCCGGCCGGGATGTCATGGAGTTCGTTGACCGGCGGGCCGTTCTCCCGGCTTCCGTAGCTGCTGCCCGGCGCGCGGGGGCCGAGTAACTCGCTGACCGTCACCAAGTGGTAGCCGTTGGCCTTCAGCACCGGAATGAACTGGTAGATCAGGTCGACGGTGCTGGAGTAGGTGTCGTGGAACAACACCACCGAACCCGGCTTGATCTGTGTCATCAGCAGGTACCGCGTCGCCGCGGTGTTGGAGTCGTTGGCCCAGTCGAAAGGAATGACGTCCCAAAGGATTTCAGCTTGGCCGAAGGTGGCGGCGGTTTGCCGCACCACGTCGTTGGACAGGCCCCCGGCGGGGCGGTACAGCGTCGGCGTCCGGCCGGTCGCGGCGGCGATCGCGGCGTTGGCCCTCGAGAATTGGCCGGCGATGTCCTCGGGGGGAATCGTCGTCATGTTGGGGTGTTCCCAGGTGTGGTTGCCGATTTCCATACCCGCGTCCGCGATGCGCTTGGCTCCCGCCGGGTTGGCCGCCACCTTGTTGCCGATCAGGAAGAACGTGGCCTTGGCGTCGTTGTCCTTCAGGATCTGCAGCAGCCGGTCGGTAAAGGGTCCCGGTCCGTCGTCGAAGGTCAGCGCGACACACTTGACCACCGCGCAGTTCAGGTTGTCGGCACGCGTGATGTGGCCGGTAAGGCCGCCGATCAGCAGCACCGCGCCGGCCGCCATGACACCGAAGACGGTCCGCCAGTATCGCCAGGCCTGGTTGTCGGGTCGCTTCGGCACGAGGGCAGCCTACCGAAACCCCCGGTCAGCGCGGCCCGCTGATCTCCTCGAGCATCTCGGTGACCAGCGCGGCGATGGGCGAGCGCTCACTGCGCAGCAGCGTGACATGCGCGAACAGCGGATGGCCTTTGAGCTTCTCGATCACGGCGACGACCCCATCGTGGCGGCCGACCCGCAGGTTGTCGCGCTGGGCGATGTCGTGGGTCAGTACCACGCGAGAGCCCGTGCCCAACCGGGACAGCACGGTCAGCAGCACGTTGCGCTCCAGCGACTGTGCTTCGTCGACGATGACGAACGAATCGTGCAGCGAGCGGCCCCGGATGTGGGTCAGCGGCAACACCTCGAGCATGCCCCGGGCCAGCACCTCGTCGAGCACCGCCGGGCTGGCCAGCCCCTCCAGGGTGTCGAAGACCGCCTGCGCCCACGGGCCCATCTTGTCGCTTTCGCTCCCGGGCAGGTAGCCCAGCTCTTGGCCGCCGACGGCATACAGCGGGCGGAAAACCACCACCTTGCGGTGGGTTCGGCGTTCCAGCACCGCCTCCAGGCCCGCACACAACGCCAGCGCCGACTTGCCGGTGCCGGCTTTGCCGCCCAGCGACACGATGCCCACCGACTCGTCGAGCAGCAGGTCGAGCGCCACCCGCTGTTCGGCGGAGCGACCCCGCAACCCGAACACCTCGCGGTCACCGCGAACCAGCTGCACGCGCTTAGCCGCGGTGACCCTTCCCAGCGCGTGCGAGCTGCCGCCGAACAGCCGAATTCCGGTGTGACAGGGCAGATCCCGCGCCTCGACCAGGTCGATCTCCCCGTCGGCGAACAGCGCGTCGATGTCCTCGGCAGTAGTCTCGATCTCCTGCATCCCCGACCATCCGGAGGCGACGACGTCCTGCGCGTGGTACTCGTCGGCGGCCAAGCCCACCGCGGCGGCCTTGACGCGAAGCGGGATGTCCTTGCTGACCAACGTGACTCGCCTGCCCTCGGCGGCGAGGTTGGCGGCACAGCTCAAGATCCGGGAGTCGTTGCTATCGGTGCGAAAACCCGCGGGCAGCACCGCCGGATCAGTGTGGTTGAGTTCGACGTGCAGCGTACCGCCTTGGGTGCCAACGGGAATGGGCTGATCAAGCCGTCCATGCTCGAGCCTCAGGTCGTCGAACAAGCGCAACGCCTGACGGGCGAACCACCCCAGCTCGTGGTGGTGACGTTTGGCCTCCAGTTCGCTGATCACCACCAGCGGAACCACCACTTCGTGTTCGGCGAACCGGCTGCACGCCCAGGGATCGGACAGCAGCACGGAGGTGTCGAGCACGTACGTCCGGGTATCGGTCACGGAGCGCTCCTCGAGCAGCGCCCGCGCGGACCCACGCGGGCAGGTAGGGGCAAGCCGCGGCACCAGGACCGGGGCCGGTCCTGCCGTTGTGGTGACGGGAGGTGCCGCCCTGGCAGCAGAGCATCTCGCTGGCCATCGAATGCGACGCTACTCTCGTGGCCGCGCGGCCGCCGGGCAGGCGCGCCGAGACCGCCCGGCGACGGCGCCGGTGTCGACGCCGGAAACCGCCCGCCGCCACCGACTTCAGGGGTGCCAGCCACCGAATACTTGCGCTGAAGGCACGAAGACCGAGTGCAGCCGGTGTCCGTGGCCACGTCGAGCCCGGTCGACGTCGAAGACCGACTCACCGAGACGACGCAAGCCGCCTGACCGAGCGTCCGCCATCGGGTTCCAGCCCACTCCGTGGCTGGGCTACGTGCGATGCGATCGACGCACCGGATGCCCCCGAGCCGCTGAGCCGGAACCGTGGTGCCGCCGTCACGCGGCCATGTGCCGGGCCGCCGTAGGCACGCGGAAACCGCCTGACACCAAGCACGAGCGCGCCGGTGAGCACGGCTGCCGCGGCGCCGATCGCCAGCTGCACGCCACGGATGAAGTCCTTGTCGGCGGTGCGCACGACCAGCCGCTCCTGCGCGGATGTGATGGGGCGCGCTGGCCCGATGTGTGCGGGATGGGCCCGCGGATTCGCGCTATCCACGATGGCCGCCACGACCGCCGCCCGTTCGGCGGGATCGGGAATCACGTCGTCCAGGCGGGCCGGCAACGTGGCGCTGAGCCAGGCCGCCAGGATGGAGCCGAGGAACGCGACGCCGAAAATGCTGCCCAACGACCGCTGCAGATTGATCAGGCCGGCGGCCATGCCGGCTCGGTGATCATCCACCTCGGTCATGCCAAGATGCAACAGCGGTGTCGCGCAGCCGCCCGACCCCGCGCCAAACACCGTCAGGCCAATAACCACCACCGGCAACATGCGGCCAATCGCGAGCGCAAACAGCACCAACCCCGCGATCATCGCCGCCAGACAGGTCAACACCGGCAGCCGAGCACCCCAACTTTCGACCACCCGGCCCGCCAGTAAACTCGCCACCCCAAACCCCACCGGGACCGGCAACATCACCAGGCCCGCATGCAGCGGAGAGAACCCACGCACGTTTTGAAAGTGCTGGGTGAGCACCATCAAAGTCCCGAAGTAGCAGGACATGACCAGAAAATAAGCCAGCAGCGCCGATCGGTACACCGGGTGTGTGAACAAGTGCAGATCGATCAACGGGAACGCGGCGCGGCGTTCATGTCGAACAAACAGCCACAACAGCACCACCGCAACTAACAGCAACACGGCGATCACGGCAGGCTGGCGATGCACCCGCGGGGCCTCGATGATCGCATACGCGATCACCGCGATCGCCGGCGCAAACATCAGCTGTCCCGGCCAATCCAGTTGAGTCGGGTCGGGATCCTCGGACTCATCGACACCAACCAGCGTCGGCAGCCACACCAGCGCCCCGAACGGCACGTTCACCGCGAACACGCTGCGCCAACCCAGTCCCTCCACCAAGAACCCGCCCAGCGCCGGCGCCGACGCCGCACCGATACAGCCAATGGCCATCCAGCCGGCTATCGCCCGCGCTTTGAGCCCCGGATCGGGAAAGGCATGACTCAGCAAGGCAAGCGAGAGCACCGACATGAATGCCGCTCCCACACCCTGGACCACCCGCGCCAGGGTGAACAGCCCAAGGCTGACCGGTAGCGCACATACCACCGAGGCCACACCGAACACCGCCACCCCGACCAAAAACCCGCGCCGGCGTCCATACCGATCACCCAGCAACGCGCAGCTCATCAACACCGCAGCCATACCGAGGCTATAGCCGGCGACCGCCCACTGAAGGCCCTGCTCACCCGTGTGGTACACCGCTTGGATGCTGGGCAACGCGACGTTGACGATGTTGACATCCACAAACACCATGAAGACGCCCAGCCCAGTCGCCAGCACGGTCATCCGCTGACGCGACGACATCACCGGATGGGAAGATTGTCCACCCACGAAACCCTCCTTACCCATCGCCCGACCAAGGTGTAGACCCGCGCCGTTGGGTCAGGAATTGGTTGGGCAGCGAGAGTTTGGCGATGGTGCGCCACGCGGTGGCGTATTGGGTCAGAAAGGGTCCGCTGGTGTAGGGCAGGTCGTATTTGTCGCAGACCTGGCGCACGCGCACCGCGATCTGGGCGAGCCGGTTGCTGGGCAGATCGGGGTAGAGGTGGTGCTCGATCTGATAGGACAGGTTGCCGGTCAGAAACGCCAGCAGCGGGCCGGCGTCGATGTTGGCGCTGCCCAGGATCTGGCGCAGGTACCACTGCCCCTTGGTTTCGTGGTCGAGGACGTGTGGGCTGAATTTCTGTGCGCCGTCGGGGAAGTGACCGCACATCACCACCGCGTAGATCCATATGTTGCGGATGAGGTTGGCCGCCAGGTTGGCGGTCGCGGTGGAGGTGACGCTGGCCCCGGGTGACAGCGAGGTCAGCGCCGGGATGGCCAGGTAGTCTTTGACCAGCTGATTGGCGGCCTTGGACAACCGTTGGCGCAGTTGGGTTTTGGCTGCGGCGCGATCGGTGCCGCCGGCGCCGCCGCGGCACAGCGCGCGGATCTGCAAGCCGGTGTGCTGCCAGGCGACCCCCCACTCGAAGCCCAGCGTGAGCAGCGTGTTGAACAACAGGTTGGCGATGTGGTGGGGCCGCCAGCGCTGATCGGGGGTCACGCGCAAAAACCCGTAGCCGACGTCGGTGTCCATGCCCACCACGTTGGTGTATTTGTGGTGGCGCACGTTGTGGGTGAACCGCCAGTGCGCCGCCGTGCCGGCCATGTCCCATTCCCACGACGTCGAGTGGATCTCGGGGTCGTTCATCCAGTCCCACTGCCCGTGCATGACGTTGTGGCCGATCTCCATGTTTTCGATGATCTTGGCCACACCGAGGGTGAGTGCGCCGGCCCACCACGCGGCGCGCCGGCGCCCGGCGGCCAGGATCACCCGCCCGGCGACCTCCAGGGCGCGCTGGGCGGCGATGGTGCGGTAGATGTAGCGCGCGTCGCGCTGGCCACGGGAGTCCTCGATCTCGGTGCGGATCGCGTCCAGTTCGACGGCTAGGGCGTCAATGTCGGCGTCGCTTAGATGGGCGAACACCGGCACATCGGAGATGGCCATCGCTCCTCCCCTGCCGTCACCGACCGCTGCAGCAGCGCCATGATCTGCGGCAAGGCCTCGCGGGTGGCGATGCGGCCCGCCTCGCGGGCGCGGTCGATTTGGTGCCACTCCAACAGCCCGATGTCGCTGGTGTCGGGTGTGATCGCCAGGTCGGCGCGGGCCAGCACCGCGGTCGCGGCCATGGCGCTGCCGATCGTCATGGTGCGCACCAGGGTGTCGACGATATTTGGCACCTGGGCGGCGTATGCGTGTTTGGGACCCGACGGCGGGCGCGCCCGGCGGCGCGCGCCGATGGCCACCGCGATCAACGGGCCCTCCTCGCGCGCCAGCGAGGTGACCGGCAGGTTGTCCAGCACACCCCCGTCGACGTGCAGCGACCCGCCGTAGACCATCGGCGCGTACAGTCCCGGCAACCGCACCGAACAGCCCACCACGTCGGCCACCAGGCCCCGGCGGTGCACCACCGCCTGCTTGGCCAGCAGGTCAACGCTGACACAGCGGAATTCTTTGGGCAGCTCCTCCACCAGCAGATCCCCGAACGAGCTGTGCAGGCCGGTCTGGGTGCGCCGGCCGCGGATCAGCCCCTTGGTCGGCAGGGTGTAGTCGCTGGTCGGGTCGTTGCGCAGGGAGTACTCGTAGACGTTGGCGTCCACCGCGGCCGCGTCCATGCCGGTGGCGGCGAAGGCCGCGATCACCGCCCCCATGCTGGTGCCGGCGAACCGGTCGACCACCACCCCGGCGGCCTCCAGCTCCTCAAGCACCCCAATGTGGGCGAACGCCCGCGCGGCCCCACCACCGAGCACCAACCCGATCGAGCGGCCCGCGATGCGCGCCGCCAGCGCCCGCAAATCGGCGGCCACGTGCCCGCGACGCACCACATGCATCGACCGCGGTGTGATCAGCTGCTCCCACGCGCGCCGATGTTCCCGCCCGACCGACGGTCCTGCCAGCACGAGATCGGCGCCCGCCGCGCGTGCGGGCAGCGACCCCAGTGGCGGTGCCGGATCCCCGGCGACCAGCACGACGCGGTCGGCCACACGCAAGCAGAAGTCCCGCCAGCCCGCGTCGTCGACCCCCGCGTGCAACACCACCTTGTCGGCGGCCCGCTCGGCGCGTTCCAGCCCGTCGCGGTCGACGCGGCCGGGACCCACCACCCGCAGCCAGGCCGACAGCGTGGTGATCAGGTCGCGGGCCACCAACGGCACCGGCGCGTACGAGTCGACCCCGACCACCGCGATGACCACCTCCGCGGTCCGCCGCACCGTCGACGGCGCGGTGTGATACAGCCGGGTGGCCAGCGCGCGCACCAAAGCGCCCAGCACGCCCGCGTCGGCGATCCTGTCGAACTGGGCCTTGGTCAGCCGCACCAGCGTGGAGTCGCGCACCGCCCGAACCGACGCCGAACGCGGCGCGTTGATCAGAAACCCAAGCTCCCCGACGACCTCGCCGCGGCCCAACTCCGTGACCACGGCCTCGTCGCGCAGCACCTGCAGGCGACCACTCAGTATCACGAAGAGCGCATCGGCCAGCTCGCCCGCGTGAAACAGGTACGAGCCCGCCTGCAGCTCCACCTGCTCGGCGCAGTCCCGCAGTTCCGCCAACGCGAGCCCATCCAGCCCAGCAAACAGCGGCAGAGTGCCGAGTGGGTCCTCGCGGGACGCGAACGCCGGGGGTTCGGCGGATGCGGCAGGCCGGGGCGCCGGCCGCGCTGCCGGCCGCTCGATGTGCGGCGCCGGCTCGGGCTCGACCGCACCGGCGGCAACATGGCGGGTGCGGCCCAGCCACACCGCCCCAACCGCGACGGCCGCAAAACAGACCGCGGCCAGCACCCATCCCCTGCGCAGCGCCTCTTCGGCCGCGCCGTGAGCCGGCGTCCCGACCACCACCACCAGCAGCGCCACCCCGATCACCGCGCCGAGCTGACGGGTGCTGCTGATGACCGCCGCCGCCGTGGCATAGCTGCCGCCCGCGGTTACCCCGGCCAGGGCCGCGCTGCCCAGCAGCGGCAGCGTCGCTCCGACCCCGAGACCCTGCAGCAGCTGGCCAGGCAACCAGGCACCCAGGAAATCGGGCGTGGGCCCGACGCGTTCGACATACCACAGCAGACTGGCGGTCCAGATCAGCGCGCCGGCGACGATGATGACGCGGTACCCATGCCGGTCGGCCACCCGGCCCAACACCGCAGCCACCACGGCCGCGACGAACGCCGCGGGCGCGACCGCCAGGCCCGCACGCAACAAGTTGTAACCCCACACGTAGTTCAAGAACAGCACATGGGTCAGCAGGTAGGCGTAAAACCCCGCACTGGCCACCAGGGTCAGCGTGTTGCCGGCCACAAACGACCGGATCCGCAGAAACGCCGGCTCGATCAGCGGCGTCGGGTGACTGCGCGAACTCATGACAAACCCCGCCATCGCGACCGCCGCGGCCACACCCGACCCGACGACCGCCGCACTGGCCCAGCCCCAATCGGCGCCCTTGATCAGCCCGAGCGTCACAAACGCCAGCGCGACGGCCAGCAGCGCCGCCCCCCGCACATCCGGTACCCGCCGCCGTCCCGAGGCGCGGCTCTCCACCAGCCCCCGCCGGGCCACCACCACGGCCACCACCCCCAGCGGCAGATTCACCAAAAACACCCACCGCCAGCTGGACGCCTCCACCAAGGCACCACCGATCGGCGGGCCCAGGCCCGACGCGATCGCCGCCGCCGCGCCCCACAGGCTCACCCCGTGCGCGCGGCGCCTGGTGTCGAAGCTCTCCACGACCAGCGCCAGCGATGCCGGCACCAACACCGCCGCGCCAACGCCCTGCAACACACGAAACGCCACCAACTGCCCCACCGAATCGGCGACCGCGCACAACCCCGACGCCGCCGTGAACACCACCACCCCATAGATGAACACCCGCTTGCGCCCCATTAGGTCGGCGAGCCTGCCCCCCACCACCAGGATCGCGGCCAGCGCGATGTTATAGCCGTTGAGCACCCACGACAAGCTGCCGATGTCGCTGTCGTGGAAATGCCGCTGAATCGCCGGGAACGCGATATTGACGATCGTCGAATCCAGAAACGCCAAAAACGCACCGAAAGCCGCCACCAACAACACCGCGGTCGGTGGAGGCTGACGCCGTCGGGTGAGCCGAGAATGCTGTCGGCCGGTGCCGGGCGCCGAGACCGTCGTTCCGTACATGGTAGCGGCGACCGGCGCGCCGTTGACTCTCGCGCGGTCGGCGGCGTATCTGCGGTCAGTCCCCCGCGGTGCCGTGGTTCTGCTGGTCATGACCCGTTCCTCTGTGAGTGCGTTTCAGTGCGTTTCAATGGCGTCGATGAGATGTGTTGTGTCCCTGACGATTGCGACCCCACCCAGCTCGGTGGCGGTGTCGCGGGCGCGGTGCAGCATCGCCAGCGCGCGCGGGGTGTCCGCGTCGGCGTTTCGCGACAGCAGCATCTGCGCCCAGCACAGCTGGTTTCGCGCCTCGAACAGTGGTGCGCCGATGCGCTCATGCACCGTGGTTGCGGCGGCGAAATGCCCTTCGGCGTCATCGAAGCGGCCCAACGCGCCCGCCAGGTGCCCGAGGATCGTGTGAGCCGACGACAACGCGATCGGGACCGGGTAAATCAGGTGGCCGCGGTAGGGGTAGAGCAAGTCATAGATCTCCGCGATGACACTGCGCTCGCCAAGCCGCGCCGCCGTCAGGCCCCAGTACGCCAGCGCGTACAGCCGCAGGTAGTCGTGGTTCAGTGACCCGAAACCCGCCTGGGTCACCTCGCTGAGCAGTTCGCCTGCCTCATCGAGGCGGCCGGTCTCGGCAAGATAGAACGACAGCCTGGCCGGTATCGACGAAAGGCCGGGCGCCAGCTTTCTCATCTCGACGTTTGCGTCGATGACCTCCTCCAGCCGGCCCTGTTCGTATCGCAGGTAGTTGAGCTGGGGACTGTAGAAAAAGAACGCGTCCGGGAAGCCGATCGCCACCCCGATCTTCAGCGCATCGCTGGCATGCTTCTCGGCGAGCTCCAGCTCGCCGCCCATGGCCGCGATCACTCCCGCCACAAACCGCGCAATCCACCGCATCCAGGGCTGACCGGTGCGCTCGGAGAGCCGCCACGTCCGGTGCGCACATTCGCGCGCTTCACGAATGTCGGCGACTTCGACCGCGGCGAAAAATCTCATGGCCGCGGCCATGCATCCCAGCAATGGGTCATCCACCCCGTCGGCCAGAACCATCAGCTCCCCGGTGAGCGCCATCCGCTCGGCCATCAGGTCGGGTCGCACCACCAATGCCGAGCTGACAAAGGTCAAGACCCGCGCCAGCGCGTGCTTGTCGCAGTCCTTGCGCGCCAACTGCTGCGCCTCATCGATGAGCGGGCGAATCCGGGAGGCGAAATCCCAGGCGACGCAGGCCTCGGCGGCCAGCTGCGCGAGCAGCAGGGGCCGATGCGGGGAACCGGCGGGCACCGCGTCGATGGCCGCTTGCAGCGCTGCGACGCGCTCGGCGTCGACTTCGACGACGTTGCTCAGCCAGCCGCGGGTGTTGGCGATCGCCGCCTTGGCCATCCGCTCCGCGTCGCCGATGCACGACGCGATGTCACCGGCGGCCAGCAACGTGTCACGGTAGGCCGGCTCTCCGGTCTGGCATTGGGCTTCGCCCAACAGGATCATCAGGTCGCAGCGATCGGCCTCGCTGACGTCGCACCCCGTGGCGAGCTGCTTGAGGGCCCGGGTGAACCAGCGCAGCGCCTCATCGGGGGCCAGCTGCGCCAGGGCGCGCTCCCCGGCCCGACGGGCATAGGCGATCGCCTTGCCGGCGCTGGCCGCCGGCCCCGCGGCCGCCCAGTGGTAAGCCAGCTCACTCAGCCGCTCGTCGATATTGTCCCCGGCGACGTCTTCGATGGCCTGGGCGATGCGGGTGTGCAGCCGCGCGCGCCGCGTCCGGCTGAGATCCTCACAGAGGGTGTGATTGATCAGCGCGTGCTCGAACACGAACCGCCCCAACCCTTGTGGACTCTCCCTCAGGACCGATCCGGCCACCGCCGACTCCAAAACGGCGAGCAGGTCGTCCTCGCAACGTTCGGTGACCACCGACAGCAGCTCAAGGTCGAACTCACGCCCGATCACCGCCGCGGCGCAAAGGGCGCTGACGGCGTCGGGTCCGAGCCGATGGATCCGCTGCACGACGACATCGCGGACGCTGCACGGGATCCCCAGCTCGGCGATCTCGGCGGTGATGACGTAGCGGCCGCCGTCGCCCCGCACCAGGCCCCCGGACTCGACGAGATCGCGCAGGATTTCGGTGACGAAGAACGGGTTTCCGTCGCTTTCACCGCGCACCGCCGCGGCCAGCTCGAGCCCCTTGCCGGTGAGCTCATGGCCCGCGGCGGCCGCTATCAGCGACTCCACCTCCTGCTGCGCCAAGCCCTGCAGCGCCACCCACTCCACACCGGCTTCACGACGCAGATCAGCCAGCAACGCGCTGAGCGGATGATTCGCATCGATGTCGCTGTCGCGATAGGTGCACAAAAGCAACAGCCGCGCTTGCACCACGTGCGCCACCACGTGCTTCAAGAGTGCGAGGGAGGGTTTGTCGGCCCAGTGCAGATCATCAAGCAGCAGCACGACCAAAAGCCCCTGGGCCGCCGCGCACCCCAGCAGCCCGACGACGGCCCCGAACAACAGGCAGCGCTCCGTCTCCCGGTCGCTCACCCGCGGGGCCGGCACGTTGGGCAGCCGGCGCGCCAGCTCGGGCACCAGCCGGCACAATTCGCCGCCGTGCTCACCCACGTGCTGGGCCAGCACCTCCATCGGGGCGTGCTCAACCAGGTCGCGCAGCGCCTGCACCCAGGGCTGATACGACGCCATCAGCTCCTCGTCGCAATGACCGAAAAGCACCGTGGCGCCTTCGGCGTGAGCCTCCGAGGCCACGTGCGTGGCCAACCGCGTCTTGCCGATGCCGGGCTCTCCGGTGATCAGCACCACCTGGCGAGCCCCGTCGATGGCGAGCTGGCGCACCTGCGACAACCGGGCACGGATGCCTTCGCGGCCCACGTAGGGGGTCAACGGCAGCACCTGTAAGCGCGGCGGCAACGGAGTCGTCGCCGCCGCCAGCGACGCCCACACCAGCTCGCACGCCGCCACCGGCTCGGGCAACCCCTTCAGTTCGAGATCCCCCACCGAACGGAAGGTGTGCTCGCCCCGACGACCCACCATCACCCGGGTCACCTCCGACAACAACACCTGACCCGGATTCGCCTTGGCGCACAACCGCGCCGCCTCCACCACCGGGGGACCGAACACGTCCCCCTCCGAGCGCGTCGCATCGCCCATGCTGATCCCGACCCGCACCAACAGCTCTTCAGCGGCGTGGCGGTTGCGCAGCTCGTGACGCTGCTGGATCGCTTGGGCGCATTCGACCGCAGCGGCCGCCGACGGCAATACCACCATCACCCCGTCGCCGGTGTTCTTGACCTCGAACCCGTTGGCGCCGACGATCGCTTCGCGCAGCAGCCGGAAATGTTCGACCCGAAGCTCCTCAGCGCGCTCCGGACCCACCCGCGACGCCAGCGCGGTCGAATCGACCAGATCGGTGAACAAGACGGTAACCGTCTCGACCGGGGCCACCATCATCTCTCACCGCCGTCACTCACCACAGTGCACTGGCGGTGCAGATCATGGAGGTCAGGCATGGTGCTCGACTCCAGAGATCGCCGCCCAGGTCTCCGGTAGCGCATTCGCAGGACGTTCACAGGACGACATCGTCCGTCCTTCCACTAGAATCAGTGATCGAAGGGCGTCGCCCCGCAGGGCTTCTGATTGCAACGTCACGTTATGCAGAGCGCCCATTAGCGTCCAGTAAAAAATTGCGAACAAACCCTTGCTATACGCGCAAGTGTCCTGCCGTAAATGACGCGCCGAAGGTCACCGCGACGGCCGCTGAAGCCGTTGTAGCCCAAGATGATCGGTCGCTCGACGCCGCCCCTCCGACCAACTCGCGAAAGCCGCCGGACGACCGCGACGCCGCACACGCAACGGTGAATTCGGTTGGGCCGGTGGTGCGTAGGCGGTGCGGATTTCCAGTAAGCCGCGTCCGACTGACCCCGTCGTGCCGACTTCGCCCGTGCGGCAGGCACATTGGCGTACTGGTGTCACCAGCAGCCTTGCTTGTGGGCGCCTTGGTGTCAGTGGAACACGCCCGATTCCTGATTCTGCGCGTTGAAGAGCCCCGATACCTGGTTGCCCAGGTTCCCGATGCCCGAGTTAAAGGTTTCCACGACGCCCGGGTTGAGTGTGGCCGCGTTGAACAGGCCCGAGATGTACTGTCCAGAGCTGTTGGCGAAGCCCGATATGTGGGCGGGGCCGATGTAGGTGGGGCCGGTGTTCCGGAAGCCCGAGCTGTAGGCGCCCGCGTTCAGGAAGCCGGAAGCATAGTTGGCATGGATTTCGAAGCCGGCGGAGTTGATGGTGCCGACGAACGTTTTGCCACCGATAGTCTGATCAATGTTGTCGCCGGAATCGATGCCGGAGTTATTGAAGCCCTGATTCGCGAAGCCCGATTGGTTGACGCCTCCGTGGCCAAAGCCCGAGCCGGAGTTGGAGAAGCCGGAGTTCAGCACATTTTGGTTGTAGGGGCTGGCCGGTCCGGTGTTCAGATTGCCCCCGTTGAGCAAGCCGGTGTTGACGCCGCCCGAGTTCCCGTAGCCGCTGTTTATGTCGCCCGAGTTGAAGCCGCCCGAGTTGATGCTGCCGCCATTGAAGCTGCCAAAGTTCGTGGAGCCCGCGTTAAAGAGGCCCGTGTTCGTGTCGCCCGAGTTGAACAGCCCGGTGTTGGTGTCGCCGGAGTTGAACAGGCCGGTGTTGGTAGTGCCCGAGTTGAACAGGCCCGTGTTCGTGGCGCCCGAGTTGAACAGGCCGGTGCTGTAGCTGCCGGAGTTTCCGAGACCGGTGTTGAGGAACCCCGAGCTTCCGATGCCCGTGTTGTAGACGCCCGAGGTGCCGAACTCGACGCTCAACGGCCCAACGCCGAGGCCCGAGTTCGCGATGCCCCAGTTGTCGTCACCGGAGTTGAAGAAACCGATGTTGTCGTTGCCGGAGTTGAACAGGCCAATGTTTCCGCTGCCGCTGTTCAGCGCGTGGAAATTGATGCCGATCTGGTTGTCGCCGGATAGCCCGAAGCCGATGTTGTTGTTGCCCTTGTTCCCAAAACCGATGTTATTGCTACCAAGATTTCCATAGCCGACGTTCGCGTTGCCAAGGTTGCCGCCGCCGACGTTGCCGGAGCCGGTGTTTCCACTGCCAACGTTAGAGTTGCCGGTGTTGCCGAGGCCAAAGTTCGCGTCGCCGGTGTTGCCGCTGCCAAGGTTTGAGTTACCGGCATTACCGGAGCCCAAGTTCTGGCTGCCCGCATTCCCGCCACCAAAGTTTGTGCTGCCGATGTTGCCCAGGCCAAAGTTGGTGTCGCCCTTGTTGCCGCTGCCCAGGTTGTAGCTGCCGAGGTTGCCGCTGCCCAGGTTGTAGCTGCCGAGGTTGCCGCTGCCCAGGTTGAAACTTCCCGGGAGTTGGGCCCCCGATAGTCCCCGCCCCGAGCTTCCATTTCCGCTGCCCAGGTTGAGATTGCCGAAGTTGCCGGTGCCCAGGTTGTAGCTGCCGGAGTTGCCGCTGCCCAGGTTCAGGTTGCCGATGTTGCCGAGGCCCACGTTGAGGGCGCCGATGTTGCCGAGGGTCAGGTTGATGGTGCCGTCGAGGAACGGGACGTATATGTAGATGCCTTGTGACGCAGCCCCCCACGGTGCCAGTGACGCGACTGCCGCCGACGCCTCGGCGTAATAACCGGACATGGCGGCGACGTCCTGGGCCCACATCTGTTCATACGTGGCCTCGGCGGCGGCGATCGCCGGCGCGTTTTGACCGAACAGATTCGAGGCCACCAACGACACCAGGTCAGACCGATTGGCCACCACCACCGATGGATGAACCGTGGCGGCACGCGCCGCGTCAAACACCGCGGCCACGGCTTTGGCTTGACGCGATACCTGCTCAGCTTGCGTCGCCGCGCCGTTCAGCCAGGCAGCATACGACTCCGCCACGCCGGTCATCGCCCGCGCCGCCGAGCCCTGCCAGAACTGATCCGCCAGACCGGAGGTCACCGAGGAAAAGCCCCTTGCCGCCGACTGCAGGTCGCCGGCCAGTCCGTCCCAAGCGTCCGCGGCCGCGAGCATCGGCCCCGAGCCGGCCCCGGCGAACATCAACGCCGAATTGACCTCCGGCGGCAACACCGAAAAATTCATGACACCCCTAAGGTTTCAGCGGGCCATGCCCGAGCTGAAGAGGTCCGCGCCAGCGACATGAGCACCAACGGTGCGGGGAGTCGAACTAGCTCCGGTTACTAGGAGACGCTATGCAGCCCACGCACCGGCGTCTAGCAGAAGGTTGCGAACAAAGTGTTGCGCGCCATGAAAGTTTGGTGATTCTCGCCGAAGACCGACAAGCTCGCTGTCGCAAGGGGTTTTGGGTCCACCACCACCGCGCGTACCGTGGACACGGCAGGAGGCGCCGAAGCGCGCTGCCTGAAATGCCAAGCGCCATGCAAGCACTCACTTTTCCGGCAACGGAAGCTTCTCAGGCCGGACACTTCACTAGCGAGGGAGCGATGACGGAATATCCCACCCCCACCGCGTGGAGGGGCGAAGAGCGCGCGCGCCAGCGCCTGCACGAGACGGTGGTGACCGTCCCGGACGGAGGGCGCTTCCGTGTCACGCGGGTCGGCGACGGCGGCTCGGGTCGCGGGGTGCCGGTCGTCATGGTTCCCGGGATGTTCGATAACCGCCGGCTGTATCTGTGGCCCGGCGGGGGCGGGCTGGCCGAGATGTTGGCCGACAACGGTTTCGATGCCTGGATCGTCGAGCGGCGCGGAACCGGCGGGGTGGCACTGTCGGACGGGGCCCGCGCGGGCTGGCAGGAGCTGGTCCGGGTCGACCTGCCCGCAGTCCAGGAGCTTGTCGCGGCAGAGACGGGCTGCCCGGCGTTTTGGGTCGGGCATTCCTTCGGCGGTGTGGCCCTCGCCCGCGCAGCCGCCGAGACCATGCAGCAAACGCAGATCGCGGGGCTGGTGCTCATCAACTCCGCCGTCGATATCCCATTGCTGGCCAATCCGATCGTCACCGCGACGGTGCGGGCTCGCAGGTGGGGTGGTGTGTTCCCGGCGCGGCGGTTGCGGCTCGGCCCGGAAGACGAGCCGGTCGCCGCCCTCGAAGACGCGATCTCCTGGGGCGCCGCGGAGCGCGCCCGGGGCCAGCTATCGGCCGCGCTCAGTGCGGTCGACTTGCCGCTCCTCGTATTCACCGCTCCCCGCGACGTCATCGCCCCCGCCGCCCGATGCGACCGGCTCGCCCGGCCGTTCGCCAGCACCGACCGGCGGGTACAGGCGGCCGCGCGCCGCCACGGATTCGCACGCAACCACACGCACGAGACACCGCTGCTGCATCCCGTCGCCACCACGGACGTGTTTCCCTTTCTGCGTGACTGGCTCGCCACCCGGGCCGGCCAGCTCACACCGCCAACCCCCGACACGGCCGACGCGGCGCAGCGTCATCGGCTGCACTACACCGTCGAACTCGCGGCACCAGCCCAGCAAATCTTCGAGGTCCTCGGCCACCGCTGGTCGACGCTGTGGCCGGTGCGCCAGCGGCGCGTGCGCGACGGCGTCGACCCCGCCGAACCCGACGGTCTGCGCTCGGTCCGGGCGCAGCGCGTGTTCGGGATCTGGCCTATCCAAGAAGAAATCGTCACCTACCGACCACCGCGCCTGATCGAATACCGCACCGTCCGCGGCCCAATCCGCAATCACCTCGGCCGCATCGAACTCACCGCCGGCCGCGACGGCGGGACGCGGCTGGACTATCTCATCGCCTTCGACACCCCACCCTGGATGCCCGGCCGCCTGCTGGCCGCAGCGCTGGATACGACATGGCGGCACTGGAGCCTTCCCCGGCTGCGGCGCCACATGACCGAGATCCGATGATCACGGATCGTGTTCTGCGCCATCACCTTTCGAGTGGGTGCTGGATCAGGCGTGGGTGCCCCCGCCAACCGCAGCGGAATCGATGTCGTAGACCCTAAGCTGGCGGATCAGCTCCTCCAAGACCGCGGGTCGGGCGATGCCGC
Organism: Mycobacterium lacus; assembly: GCF_010731535.1. NCBI lineage: Bacteria > Bacillati > Actinomycetota > Actinomycetes > Mycobacteriales > Mycobacteriaceae > Mycobacterium > Mycobacterium lacus. Next base: position 680,225 of record NZ_AP022581.1, on the reverse strand, counting down.
CTTGCTTGAACACCAGCGCGCCATTCTTGAACGCCATCAGCACCGGCATGAACCGGACCTTGGCGGCGGTCACCAGCTCCTTCTCGATCTCGAAGTCGACCTTTCCGTGCACGATGTCGGGGTGCTTGGTGGACGAGTCCTCGTACGTCGGTGTGAACTCGAGGCATGCCGGGCAGAAAGTCGACCAAACATAAACGAGCACAATCTCATTGCCGTTGATGGTCTCCAGGAAATTCGCTGCCGTGAGATCGCGCGTCGTCATGTTTGCCCCTGCGCTTGGGCTCTGGTGGCCGCAGGCCGTGACGGGGCGAGGGCTGGATGGCCCGGCTCCTTACTTGCGCCGTTCCCGCGCTCGCCGTCGCCGGGCTAGGCCCAGCCGGACCCGACCGCGGAATCGGTGCTGGCCATGTTGCTGCCTGCGGCTTGTATCTTCTGCCCATGAGCATTGGCCTGCTCGTAGATCACCTGGAAATTACGGCCCAACCCGGTGATGAACTCCTGGCAGGCCACCGACCCGGCACCACCCCAGAAATCCCCGGCCGCCAACACATCACGCACGATCGCCTGATGCTGCGCCTCCAACGACGCCGCCTGAGCCCGAATCGTGGCCCCATGGGCATCCACATCACCAAACTGGTAATTAATCGTCATCACCAACGTCCTTTCAGCTGCTCAAGACCTGCTGCGAAGCCTGCTCTTGCTGCTCATAGTTATTCGCGTCGCGGATCAACCCGTCCCGCACCCCATGCAGCATGTTCACAATGTTGCGAAACGCCTGATTCATCTGGCTCATCGTGTCCAACGACGTCGCCTGCGCCAGCCCACTCCAGCCGGCACCCGAAATGTTCTGCGACGACGCCCACATCCGCCGCGCCTCATCCTCAACCGTCTGCGCATGCACCTCAAACCGGCCAGCCATCGCCCGCATCGCGTGCGGATCGGTCATAAACCGAGCAGCCACCACACTTTTCCTTTCCTCGAACGATGAATTCCCGAGACTGAAACCTGGTACCAATCACCCCTATCCGACCCCGGTTCGCGGAATCACGCTGGGCCGCGCCTGCACGACATGCGGATTGGCCCCACCGCGGCCCATCATCCCCGCGGGCATCCCGGCACCGGCCCCACCCATGCCCATCGGCATCGGCATCATCGGCATCCCGCCAGCACCGGCCGCCTGCGCCATCGCCGCGGGATTCATCGCACCCAACCCCGACATCGCCGACGACGCCATCGCCTTGGGCATCGACCCCTGCCAGGTCGGCGGCACCGACATCGACCCCACCATCCGCGCCTGCCCAAGACCCGCCGACGCCGCACCCAACCCGGCCCCGCCGCCCAACCCCTTGATCGCCGGATTGCCGGCCCCACCCACGAACTTGGCGGCGCCCTCCGCCGCCGCGCCGCCGGCCAACCCGGTGCCGCTGGTCGCCCCGGTCCGCATGCCGCTGGTCAACATACTCATCAACGGAGACATCGCCATGCCCAGCGGACTCGCCATCTTCTGCGCCGCGTCCACCGCCGTCCCCACCGGCAACGACTGCACCGCCGACAAGACCTGCGGGGCGGCCGTTTGCGCCATCGAGGCAACCTGGGTTGCCAACCCCGTCAAACCACTCGGCGGCGCACTGAACGGCGTCAGCAACGACGCCACCGAGGTCATGGTGGCCTGATACCCCAGCATCGCGGCCACATCCTGAGCCCACATCTCGATGTACTCGAACTCCGTGGCCGCAATGGCCGGCGTGTTCTGACCCAGGAAATTCGTCGCGATCAACGACACCAACGACACCCGATTCGCCGTCACCGCCGCCGGATGCACCGTGGCCACCAACGCCGTCTCAAACGCCGTCGCCGCCGCCCGGGCCTGACCGGCCGCCAACGCCGCCTGCGACGCCGCCGCCCTCAACCAACCCACATACGGCGCCGCCGCCGCCGCCATCGCGACCGATGCCGGACCCGCCCACGACCCGACCGGCCCGCTGGTTAGGCCCGAGATCACCGAATCGAATGACGACGCCGACGCCGCCAAATCCGTTGCCAGGCCATCCCACCCGGCCGCAGCCACGTGCAACGGGCGCGACCCTGCACCACCAAATATCAACGCCGAATTGATCTCCGGCGGCAACCACGCAAAATCCATCATCTTCTCCTCAACCGGCCACCATGGCGAACCCGGAGGCGAAACCAAGGCGAGGTTTATCCGCTGTTTATCCGCTCGAAGCGCGAACTCGTTCGCAGTGGCATTCACAACACGCTGGGTGGAGCCGGCGTAATCAAGACGCTTCTCGTTACACGGCAACGTTATTCAGCACACATTTCGGCGTCTAGTAGAAGGTTGCGAATAGACTCTTGCGTCCCCCGAAAGCTTTCGTGGCGGGTGCTCCGGTCACTCTTGCCCAACCGAGCCCACTCGGCACCGGTGGCCATCACGGCGATGTCTCGCAGGGCATTTCATGAAAGCCGATCATTGCGGATTGCACAAAGGTTTCTTCGTAACCTTCTGCTAGACCCCGAAATGTGTGCTGAATAACGTTGCCTGGTAACCGGAAGCGCACTGATCAGGGCCCCTTCACACCGCGTGTTTGTTCGTGCCGGCGACTAAAACATCGCACTTCGGGGCCGGCGGCCTTCGGTCATTCATTCGTAGCGGAAGGAACGGCGATGTCGTTTGTGAACGTGGCGCCGGAGGTCGTCGTGGCGGCGGCTTCGGATTTGGCCGACATTGGTTCGGCGATCAGCGCCGCGAACGCCGCGGCCGCCGCACCCACCACCGCACCCCTGGCCGCAGCGGCCGACGAGGTGTCGGCGGCAATTGCGGCGGTGTTCGGTGCCCACGCCCGGGGGTATCAGGCGGTGGCCGGGCAGGCCGCGGCGTTTCACGACCGACTTGTCCAGGCCTTGGCGGCCGCCGCGAATTCGTATGCCACCACCGAAGCGGCCAACGCGCTCGCGGTGGGCAACCCGGTGAACCTTGCGCTGAACGCATTCAACGCGCCCGCCGAGGCGCTGTTCGGGCGTCCGCTGATTGGCAACGGTGCCAACGCGACCACGCCCGGAGGCAACGGCGGGGCCGGCGGGCTGCTGGTCGGCAACGGCGGCAACGGTGCGCCCGGGGCTCCGGGTCAGGCCGGCGGCAACGGCGGGCCGGCCGGTCTGTGGGGCAGCGGCGGAGTCGGTGGCACCGGCGGCAGCGGCGGAGCTCACGGCGGCAACGGCGGCGCCGGCGGGCTGCTGTTCGGCAAGGGCGGCGACGGGGGCGCCGGCGGCACCGGCGGTGGCACCGGCGGCAACGGCGGGAACGGCGGTTGGCTGCTAGGCGGCGGCGGCGACGGTGGAGCTGGCGGCATCGGCGGCGGCAACGGCGGCAACGGCGGGGCCGGCGACCAAATTTTCGGTAACGGCGGTAACGGCGGGGCCGGCGGTGCCGGCGCCGCCGGGAGCGCAGGCGCCGGCACCGGCGGCAACGGCGGGGCCGGCGGGACCGGCGGGGCCGGTGGGTTGTTCACCAGCGGCGGCGCCGGCGGCAACGGCGGCCACGGCGGCGCCGGGGGGGCCGGGACACCCGCCGCCGGCGATGTCGGCGGCACCGGCGGCCTGGGCGGCAACGGCGGCGCCGGCGGCGCCGGCGGCCGAGGCCCGTTGCTGTTCGGTCACGGCGGGACAGGCGGTCACGGCGGACACGGCGGCACCGGCGGCGTCGGCGGGGCGGGCGGCGACGCCTCCGCCGGTTCGCCCGCTGGCGTCGGCGGCACCGGAGGAACCGGCGGCATCGCAGGCGCCGGCGGGGCCGGCGGCGCTGGCCAATTCTTCAGCTTCGGCGGCCAGTCGGGCGGCGCGGGCACCGGCGGCACGGGCGGCGCCGGAGGAACCGGGGGGAACGGCCTGAACGGCACAAGCGGCGGCGCGGGCACCGGCATCGACGGCACCGCCGGCACCGCGGGGGGCGCCGGTGGGCAGGGCGGCGTCGGCGGGGCCGCGATCGCGGGCGGGGCCGCCGGCAACGGCGGCACGGGCGGGGCGGGCGGCCACGGCGGCGCCGGCGGGGATGGCGGCAGCGGCATGCCCGGCGGCGGCGACACGGGTGTCGGCGGCGACGGTGGAACCGGCGGGGCCGGCGGGGCGGGAGGCCTCGGCGGTGCCGCCGGCAGCGGCGGCGGGGGCTCGCCGGGCTACGTCGGCGCCGGCGGCGCGGGTGGGAGCGGCGGCAACGGTGGCGCCGGCAGCGCCGCCGGCGATGCCGTCGGCGCCGGCGCCGACGGCATCGCGGGCGGCGCGGGCGGGAAAGGCGGCGCCGGCGGAGCGGCGGGCGGCCCGGGCGGTACCTCCGGCGACGGCGGCAACGGCGGCGCCGGTGGCAGCGGCGGCAACGGTGGCGCCGGCACCGCCGGCACGGCCACGCTGCCCGGCGGCGACGGTGGTAGGGGCGGCGCCGGCGGCGCCGGCGGCGCGTTCGGCGTTGCCGGGGCCGCGGCCGGCGGGCAAGCGGGCCACGCGGGCCTCGGCGGGGATGGTGGCGCCGGCGGCGCCGGCGGGGACGGTGGCGCCGGCGGCAACGGCGCCAACGGCGAAGCGGGCACCGCCGGTGCCGCCGGCACCGCGGGCGGTGCCGGTGGCCAGGGTGGCAACGGTGGGGCCGCGGGCGGTGTGGGCGGCACCGCCGGCACCGGCGGCAACGGGGGCAACGGTGCCGCCGGCGGCAATGGCGGCGACGGTGGGTCGGGCACTTCCACCAAGGCCGGCGGCGTGGGCGGCCACGGCGGGGCCGGCGGGGCCGGCGGCGCACCGGGCGCCGCCGGCGCCACTAACGGCGGCCGGGCGGGCGTCGTGGGTGCGGGCGGACACGGCGGCCACGGCGGAACCGGTGGCAACGGTGGCGCCGGCGCCGGCGGCAGCGACGCCGCCGCGGGCAGCGGCGCTACCGGCGGTAACGGCACGATGGGCGGCGCGGGCGGCCACGGCGGCGCCGGCGGGGCGGCCGGCGGCGCAAACGCCACCGCTGGCGACGGCGGAAACGGCGGTGCCGGCGGCGCGGGGGGCAACGGTGGCAACGGCGGCAGCGGTACTGCCGGCATAGCCGGGACGTCGTCGAACAACGGCGGCGGTGGCGGCGACGGCGGCAACGGCGCCGCGAGCGGCCGGGGCGGCGACGGCGGGGCGGCCGGCGGAGCCGGCGGCGCGGGGGGTACCGGCGGTGACGGCGGCACCGGCGGCGCCGCGGGTGCCGGGGGCCAGGGCGGCGCGGGCGCGAACGGCGGCACCTCGTATTTCGCCGGTGACGGCGGCGAAGGCGGCGACGGCGGTATCGCCGGCGCCGGCGGCCAGGGTGGCACCGGCGGTGCCGCCAACGGCCCGGGCAGCACCGGCGGAAAGGGCGGCGACGGGGGCAGCGGCGGAGCGGCCGGCGCGGGCGGAAACGGCGGCGCCGGCGCGGCCGGCGGCACCTCCGCAACGTCGGGCAGCGGCGGCGACGGCGGAAAGGGCGGCGTTGCCGGTGCCGGCGGGAAAGGCGGGGACGGCGGGGCCCTCATGGGCGGCGCAGCCGCCGGTAGCGGCGGAAACGGCGGGGACGGGGGCGCGGGCGCGACGGGCGGAAACGGCGGCGCGGGTGCCAATGGAGAGATGAATTTTAGCCCCGACGTGGAGCCCACCACCTACGGCGGCGACGGCGGCAACGGCGGCGCCGGCTCGGCCGGCGGCAACCCCGGACTTGGCGGCTCCGCCGGGGGCGCCGGCGGCTCGGCGGGCGGCCGGGGCCACGGCGGCAACGGCGGCGCCGGCGGGACCGGCGGGGACGGAGGGGCCGGCGCCGACGCACGGAACTTCGTCGCCCCGGTCGATTCGCAGGCCACCGCCGGCAGCGCTGGCCCTCCGGGCTCACCCACGGGTGGCGACGGTGGACCCGGCGCTCCCGGTGTAACGACCGGTCCGCCCGCCAACGTCCAGCAGGGCGGAAACGGGGGGGCCGGCGGCTTCGGCAGCAGCGACTCGTCGATCACCGCGCAGGGCGGAGGTGGCGGAGACGGCGGGACCGGCGGCGACTCGGCCCCCGGAGGGAACGGCGGCGACGGCGGCGATGCCGCCAACACCGGGGCCGGTGAGGCCCACGGCGGAAACGGCGGAGACGGCGGAGACGGCGGTGAACTTGGTGCGGGCGGCGACGGCGGCGCCGGCGGCAACGTTGCTGCGAGCGCATCCAGCCTCAGCACCGCGGGTCGCGGCGGCAACGGCGGCAACGCCGGGCTCACCCCGGAGGGCTTCGGCAGCGGTGGCGCCGGCGGCAACGGCGGCAACGGCGGCAACGTTTCCGCCGTGACCGGCAATGCGGGCACCGCCGGCAACGGCGGCAACGGCGGCAACGGTGCCGTCGGCGACGCGAGCAACGGCGGCGGCGGCAACGGCGGCATGGGCGGCGCCGGCGGCGCTGGCGGCGACAACGGCGGTAACGGCGGCCAGGGCGGGGCCGGCGGCGCGGGGGGCGCCGGGGGCAACGGCGCCGCGGGCGGGGCGGGTGGCGCCGGCGGGGGCGGCGGCAATATCGAGAGCGGCGCCACCGGGACCGCCGGCAGCGGCGGACACGGCGGACACGGCGGCGCCGGCTCGGATGGCCAGGACGGCGGAAACGGCGGAAACGGCGGAAACGGGGGCGCGGCCGGGTCCGGCGGCACGGCCGGCGGCGGCGGCGCCGGCGGCGCCCTCGGCCGGCACGGTTCCGGCGGCGAAGGCGGCTCCGGCGGCGCGGCCGGCGCCGCCGGAGCCGTCCTACCCGGCGGCACGGGGAACGCTGGTTCGCCCGGAATGGTCGGCTCAGCCGGCGACAACGGCCTCGATGGCGCCGACGGCACACCGGGGATCGCCGGGAGCCCCGGCTAGCCGCCCTGGGCCAGCCGCCCGCGCAGCATGCGAAGGGCCCAGGATATTCGCCACCGTGAGCGGTATCCAGACCAGCAGCGATTCGCCCTGTGCGAAGTGTGGGTTGAAACTGGACATCGGGATCGCGCTCGAGTCGGCGCAGCCGCGACGGCTCGCGCGGTGTGGCGACCGACCACACGACCCACGGGTCTTCGGAGACGGGGACATAGTGCCGCCGCTCGCTCAGCGTGCGTACCAGTGCTTCGACATGAGTCGGGTCCGCCTCTTGCGGCTCGGGTAGCTCCAAGTCGTCCTTCGTGAGCCCCTGCGCTCTTTCGCCGTAGATCCGGTAGAGGCGCGCGCCGCGCGGACTCGACCGACGGCGACGGCAGGTAATCCTTCCGCACGATGCGCTTGGGCTTTGTCACGCCGCCGCGGGCCCGTCGTGACGATCAATCATCGCAACCTCAGGTCGTGCAAGAAGCCCGAGATTTCCTGGCCAACATTGCCGCCGCCGGAAACGAACGCCGGCGTCGCCAGGTTTGCCGTGCTCGTGTTGTAGAGGCCCGAAATGGTGTTGCCCAAGTTCAACACGCCCGACTCCATCGTGCCGGCGTTCAGCAAACCCGAGTCCGCCACGCCGCCAGCGTTCCAGAGGCCCGAATGACCGGCGCCGCTGTTGAGCAGGCCCGACAGGCTGCCGGCGCCGGAGTTGAAGAAGCCCGACGAGCTACCGGCGCCGGAGTTGAAGAAGCCCGACGAGGGAGTGTCGGTTGAATTGAAGAATCCCGGGGCCGGCGGGATGTCGAAGCCGATGGTGATGGGACCGCCCAAGCTGCCGTGGCCGGAGGAGTCAAACACTTTGTCGAAAAGGTAATCGATCGACGTTGCCGGTTCGAGCACACCCGCATCGACGGTCCATCCGCCGACGTGACCGTCGTAGACGGTGATATGTATCGTCCAGCATTTGTACCACGGAGGCCAGGGCTTGGGAACGCAGATCTTTTGGTCCAACTGGACTTTTATGGGGATCTTGGAAATCTCGAATGCGCTATTGCTGATTTCGCCGATTTTCCCTTTGAGCGGTACCAAGATGTGGCTATTGATGTCGTAGTGGTAGGGGATTTCGGGAATGGTGATCTGGTAGGAGAAGCCGGCCAGGCCCTGGCGATCGCCCCGCCACAGGAAGCCGTTGTTGTAGCTGCCGGCGTTGAGGGCGCCGGTGTTCACGTCGCCGGCGTTGGCGATGCCCGTGTTGTAGTTGCCCGCGTTGAGGTACCCCGTGTTGTAGTCGCCGGAGTTGCCGCCGCCGGTGTTGTGGTCGGCGGAATTGAAGCTGCCCGTGTTCGTGCTGCCCGTGTTGCCGACGCCGGTGTTGTAGCCGCCGGCGTTAGCGATCCCGGTGTTGGCGATGCCGGTGTTGAAGAAACCGGTGTTGGCGCTGCCCGTGTTGCCAACGCCGGTGTTGTAGTTGCCGGAGTTGCCGATGCCGAAGTTGCCGGTGCCCGAGTTGCCGATGCCGACGTTGCCCGTGCCCGAGTTGAACAAGCCGACGTTGCCGCTACCGGAATTCCACGCGCCGAAGCCGACCTGGTGCTCGCCGGTGAGCCCGATCCCGACGTTGTTGGTGCCGGTGTTGCCGAAGCCGATGTTGCCCTGGCCGCTGTTGCCCCAGCCGACGTTGTTGCTGCCGGTGTTGCCGAAGCCGATGTTGTGGATACCGGTGTTGCCAAAGCCGAAGTCGTTGTTGCCGCTGTTGCCCAGGCCGAAGTTGGAAATCCCGATGTTTGCGCCTCCGATGTTGTAGGAGCCGATGTTCGCGCTGCCCAGGTTGAAGCCGCCGATGTTTGCGCTTCCTAAGTTGTAGGAGCCGATGTTCGCGCTGCCCAGATTCAAGGCGCCGTGGTTTGCCAATCCGAAGTTGAACAACGTTGCGCCCGGGCCGTCGCGGAATAGGCCCGCCAGGTCGGTGCCGAAGTTTTCCAGGCCCGAGATGGTGGCCGGCGCGGACAGATCCAGCGGGCTCGTGTTGCCCAGGCCCGAGATGGTGTTTCCCAGGTTCGCCACGCCCGATTGCAGCCCGCCCCAGTTTTTGAAACCCGAGTTTCCAAGGCCGCCGAAGGAAGCGTTTTGCCAGCCCGAATTGTTGCCGCCGACGTTGCCAAAGCCCGAGGCGCTGCCCGTCCCGCTGTTGAAGAATCCCGACGACGGGAGGGTGCTGGAGTTGAAGAAGCCCGTGCTCGCCGGGATGTTGAAGATGGTGATGTCGATCGGACCCAGACCGCCCGTGCCGACGATGTCGACCACCGTCGAACCATCGGGATCACCCAGGTTGAGGTTCACCGGGTTGGCGAGGTCAAACGTGATGTCCGAGAAGGAGATCGGGCCAACGTGACCCCCGACCGTGCCGCCTATCCTGTCGTTGAAGCCGCTGAACGGGATTGCCGGAATGGTGAAGGCGCTGATGGTGGCGGGGGTGATGGTCGCGGTAATCGGGATATCGACGGGAATGTGAACGTTGAGGAATGCCGGGATTTCGTCAACGTGGATGGTGTAGCTGGCGCCGATCAGGCCGGAGTTGCTGGATCGCCATAGCAGGCCGTTGTCCATGTCGCCGGTGATGAACGCGCCGGTGTCGACGTGGCCCGAGTTGGCCAAGCCGGTGCTGTAGCTGCCGGTGTTGAACAGGCCGGTGTTGTAGTCACCCGGGTTGGCGACGCCGGTGTTGGTCCGGCCGGCGTTGTACCAGCCGGTGTTGTAGTCACCCGGGTTGGCCACGCCGGTGTTGACCGAACCGGAGTTGAACAACCCGGTGTTGGTGCTGCCGGTGTTGCCGATGCCGGTGTTGTACTGACCGGAGTTGCCGATCCCGAAGTTGCCGGTGCCCGAATTGCCGATGCCGATGTTGCCGGTACCGGAGTTGAACAAGCCCAGGTTGCCGCTGCCGGAATTCCACGCGCCCAACCCGACCTGATGATCACCACTCAGCCCGATCCCGACGTTACCGGTGCCGGTGTTGCCCAACCCGATATTGCCGTCACCGGTGTTGCCCCAGCCGACGTTGTGGCCGCCGGTATTGCCCCAGCCAACGTTGTTCAGGCCCGCGGTCACCACGGTATCGACGTTGCCGAACCCGATGTTGCCGCTACCGATGTTGCCGCTGCCCAGGTTGTAGGAGCCGACGTTGGCGCTGCCCAGGTTGTAGGAGCCGATGTTGGCGCTGCCCAGGTTGAAGTCCCCGAGATTCCCGCTGCCCAGGTTGAGATGGCCCACGTCGGCCAAACCGGCGTTAAAGACCGTCCCGGTCGCGTCGCGCATCACCCCCGCCAGGTCGGCGCCGAAGTTGGCAAACCCCGACACCTGCGCCGGCTCGAAGCCCGCCGTGCTGGTGTTGAAGAAACCCGAGACCGTGTTGCCCAGGTTGGCCACACCCGACTGCAGCGCACCAAAGTTCCGAAAACCCGAGCTGCCGGCGCTGCCCAACGAATAGTTCTGCCACCCCGAATTGTTGGCACCCACATTACCGAAACCCGACGAACCACCGCCGCCGCTGTTGAAGAAACCCGACGACGGGCTCGACGTCGAATTCCCAAAACCCGGAGCCGCCGGAATATCGATGAGCGGGATGTAGATCGGCCCGACGCCGCTGGCGATGGCGATATGCATCGACGTCGTTGGTCCGCCGACCAGACCCGTCACCGTCGGCATGATGACGGTCACTTGCGGGACGACGATGGGTCCGAGGTCGACGCTGAAGTAGCCCGAGTCGAATGCCTTGAATTGGATTTCGGGAATGGTGAAGCTGCTTATGGTGCCGCTGGGCATGGTGAGGTTGAGGGGGATATTGAGGGGGATGCTCACGTCGAGATTCAGCAGCGGGATCTCGGGAATACCGATCCCGAGCCGCAAGCCGAACAGGCCCTGGTAATCGCCTCGCCAGAACATGCCGTTGTCATAGTTGCCGGCGATGAAAGCGCCGGTGTTGACATTGCCCGAGTTTGCCAGGCCGGTGTTGTAATCGCCCGTGTTGAAGTAGCCCGTGTTGTAATCGCCCGCATTGAAGCTGCCGGTATTGGTGTGGCCGGTGTTGTAGGAGCCGGTGTTGTAGTCGGCCGGATTGGCGATGCCGGTGTTGGCGGTGCCGGTGTTGAAGAAGCCCGTGTTGAAGCTTCCCGTGTTGCCGATGCCCGTATTCCCGGTGCCCAGGTTCCCGTAGCCCCAGTTTCCGGTGCCGGGATTGCCGATGCCGACGTTGCCGGTGCCCGAGTTGCCGATGCCGACGTTTCCGTCGCCCGAGTTGAACAGGCCGATGTTGTTGGTGCCGGAGTTGAACAGGCCGAGGTTGCCGGCGCCCGAGTTCCAGGCGCCGAAGCCGACCTGGTTGGCGCCCGTCAGCCCGATCCCGATGTTGTTGCTGCCGGTATTGCCGAACCCGATATTGAAGTCACCGGAATTGCCGAAGCCCAGGTTGTGAGAGCCCAAGTTCGCGAGGCCGACGTTGTAGCTGCCCAGGTTTGCGGGGCCGAGGTTGTGGCTGCCCAAGTTTGCGGAGCCGAGGTTGAAGCTGCCCAGGTTTCCGAAGCCGACGTTGGAGCCGCCGACGTTTCCGCTGCCGAGGTTGAAGCTGCCGTCGTTTCCGCTGCCTATGTTCAAGCTGCCGTGGTTCGCGAAGCCGATGTTGTAGTTCGATGCGCCGTCGAAAAGGCCCGAAATGTGGCTGCCGGTGTTCGCGACGCCCGAGACATACGCGGCCAGCGTGGGGTCCAGCGTGCTGGTGTTGAGGAAACCCGAGACGGTGTTGCCCAGGTTCGACACGCCCGATAGCAGCTCGCCCAGGTTCTTGTAACCCGAAATTCCGGAGCCGCCGGAGGCGGTGTTCCAGAAGCCCGACAGGTTGCCGCCGAGGTTCCCTATGCCCGATGAACTACCGGTGCCGGAGTTGAACAGGCCCGACGACGGGATGGTGGTCGAGTTGCCGAAGCCCGGGCCCGCCGGGATGTCGATGATCGGGATCCTGATCGGGCCGATGCCGCCGCTGCCGCCGATATCGATAGTTGTGGGACCGATCTCGCCCGTAATCGGCGGCAGGCCAATGCCGATGTTGGGAATGGTGACGGGCCCCACGGCGATAGCCTCGAAATCCGGGCTGCCAAAGAAGCTGACGTCGGCGGTGTATCGGGGAATGGTGAAGCCGTGCAGGGTCAGGGTCCCGAGTGTGGCGTTGAGCGGGATATTGATGGGGATCTGCGCGTCGAGGGTTACCGGGATGGCGGTGGCGGGAATAACGATCTCGACGTCGGCGCCGATCAGGCCCTGGTAATCGCCTCGCCAAAGCAGGCCGTCGGAGTAGTTGCCGGCGATGAAGGCGCCGGTGTCAACATTGCCCGAGTTAGCCAGCCCGGTGTTGTAGTCGCCCGTGTTCAGGTAGCCGGTGTTGTAGTTTCCGGCGTTGAGGTCGAGCGTGTTGAAGCTGCCGGAGTTAAAGCCGCCGGAGTTGTAGTGACCGGCGTTGCCGATGCCCGTGTTGACGTTGCCGGTGTTAAAGAAACCGGTGTTGACGTCACCGGCGTTCAGCAATCCCGTGTTGATTTTTCCGGAGTTGCCGACGCCCCAGGTTCCGTTGCCCGAGTTACCGATGCCGACGTTTCCGGTGCCCGAGTTGAACAGGCCGGTGTTGTTGGTGCCGGAGTTGAACAGGCCGCTGTTTCCGGTGCCCGAGTTCCAGGCGCCGAACCCGACCTGGTTGGTGCCGGTGAGCCCGAAGCCGATGTTGTGGGTGCCGGAATTCCCGAAGCCGACGTTGAAGTCCCCGGAATTACCGAAGCCCAGGTTGTAAGCGCCCAAATTCCCGAGGCCGACGTTGTAGCTGCCCAGGTTCCCCAGGCCGAGGTTGTAGCCGCCGTGGTTCGCCAGGCCGAGGTTGTCGTAGCCCAGGTTCCCGATCCCGACATTGAAGACGCCGGCGTTCGCGCCGCCGACGTTGGAATCGCCGGCGTTTCCGAGGCCGAGGTTGTGGTCGCCGATATTTCCGAAGCCCACATTCAGACTGCCGAGGTTGCCCAGGCCCAGGTTGAAGGACGTCGGCCCGACCATACCGTCGCGGAACAGGCCCGCCAGGTTCGTGCCGAAGTTTTCCAGGCCCGAGATGGTGGCCGGCGCGGACAGATCCAGCGGGCTCGTGTTGCCCAGCCCCGAGATGGTGTTGCCCAGGTTCGCCGCGCCCGATTCCAGTGCACCCCAGTTTCTGAAACCCGAGTTTCCGAAGCTCCCGAAGGAAACGTTCTGCAGGCCCGAGTTGCCGGCGCCGAGGTTAAAGAAGCCCGACGAGCTGCCGGTGCCGCTGTTGAAGAACCCCGACGACGGCAAGGTGGTCGTGTTTCCGAAACCCGTGAGGGCCGGGATTCCGAAGATGGTGACGTCGGCGGGGCCGATGCTGGCGAAACCGGTGAAATCGATCGACGTGTCGGGTCCGCCAATGACGGCATGCGGCGCCGGGGAGGGTCCGCTGACCCTGACTTGTGGAATGGTGAGCGAGTTGATTGTGCCCGTGACGACGCCGAGCGGACCCAAATTCAGGAAACCGAACGGGATGTCGTCAATGGTCATGCCGCTGTACACGGTGTCGGTGAAGGTGGTCGTGATGGGGATGTTGACGGGCATGGTCCCGGTCACGTGCAAGGGTATTTCGGGAACGTGGATGGTGTAGCTGGCGCCGATCAGGCCGGAGTTGCTGGATCGCCATAACAGGCCGTTGTCCATGTCGCCGGTGATGAACGCGCCGGTGTCGACGTGGCCCGAGTTGGCCAAGCCGGTGCTGTAGCTGCCGGTGTTGAACAGGCCGGTGTTGTAGTCACCCGGGTTGGCGACGCCGGTGTTGGTCCGGCCGGCGTTGTACCAGCCGGTGTTGTAGTCACCCGGGTTGGCCACGCCGGTGTTGACCGAACCGGAGTTGAACAACCCGGTGTTGGTGCTGCCGGTGTTGCCGATGCCGGTGTTGTACTGACCGGAGTTGCCGATCCCGAAGTTGCCGGTGCCCGAATTGCCGATGCCGATGTTGCCGGTACCGGAGTTGAACAAGCCCAGGTTGCCGCTGCCGGAATTCCACGCGCCCAACCCGACCTGATGATCACCACTCAGCCCGATCCCGACGTTACCGGTGCCGGTGTTGCCCAACCCGATATTGCCGTCACCGGTGTTGCCCCAGCCGACGTTGTGGCCGCCGGTATTGCCCCAGCCAACGTTGTTCAGGCCCGCGGTCACCACGGTATCGACGTTGCCGAACCCGATGTTGCCGCTACCGATGTTGCCGCTGCCCAGGTTGTAGGAGCCGACGTTGGCGCTGCCCAGGTTGTAGGAGCCGATGTTGGCGCTGCCCAGGTTGAAGTCCCCGAGATTCCCGCTGCCCAGGTTGAGATGGCCCACGTCGGCCAAACCGGCGTTAAAGACCGTCCCGGTCGCGTCGCGCATCACCCCCGCCAGGTCGGCGCCGAAGTTGGCAAACCCGACACCTGCGCCGGCTCGAAGCCCGCCGTGCTGGTGTTGAAGAAACCCGAGACCGTGTTGCCCAGGTTGGCCACACCCGACTGCAGCGCACCAAAGTTCCGAAAACCCGAGCTGCCGGCGCTGCCCAACGAATAGTTCTGCCACCCCGAATTGTTGGCACCCACATTACCGAAACCCGACGAACCACCGCCGCCGCTGTTGAAGAAACCCGACGACGGGCTCGACGTCGAATTCCCAAAACCCGGAGCCGCCGGAATATCGATGATGTGGATCGTGCGGCCCTCGAGGGCGCCGACGATGGTTATGTCGAGATTCGTACTTGGTCCCCCGGTGGTGAGCGTCACAAGGGGAATGGTGATCGAGGATCTCGGGATATCGACGGGCCCGAAATAGAAGAAGCCGTCGAGGAAATAATGCTGGGGGTAAAAGTAGCCCGGAATGCTATACGTGTTGCCGCCGAATTGGTTAACCATATTGATCGGGATGCTGAATTCGGCGTTGATGGGAATGGTGGGAGTATTAATATCCAGATGGATCGAGATCTGGTTCCGGTTGTCGCCGGAGATGAAGAAGCCGTTATTGAAGTCGCCGGAGTTGAAAGCACCCGTGTTGACATTGCCCGAGTTTTCCAGGCCCGTGTTGTAATCACCCGTGTTGAAATAGCCCGTGTTGTAGCCGCCGGGGTTGAAGTCGCCGGTGTTGAAGCTGCCCGTGTTGAAGCTGCCGGTGTTGTAGCCGCCGATGTTGGCGAAGCCAGAATTGACGGTGCCGATGTTGAAGAAGCCCGTGTTGAATCTTCCCGGGTTGCCGACGCCGGTGTTGCCGACGCCGGGGTTGCCGATGCCGAAGTTGCCGGTCCCCGAATTCGCGATGCCGATGTTGTTCGTGCCGGAGTTGAACAGGCCGAGGTTGCCGCTGCCCGAGTTCAAGGCGCCGAAACCGACCTGGTTGATGCCGGTGAGCCCGAAGCCGATGTTGTTGCTGCCGGTGTTCCCGAAGCCGATATTGGAGTTGCCGGCGTTCCCGAAGCCCACGTTGTAAGAGCCCAAGTTACCGAAACCGTAATCGTTGTTGCCCAGGTTTCCGAAGCCGAAATTCGCACTCCCCAGGTTTCCGGAGCCGAAGTTGGAGCTGCCCAGGTTTCCGGAGCCGAAATTGAGACTGCCGATGTTTCCGCTGCCGACGTTGGAATTGCCGACGTTCCCGCTGCCCACGTTGAAGCTGCCGATGTTCCCGCCGCCGAGGTTTACCTCGCCAAAGTTTGGCAAGCCGCTCGACGGGCCGGCCAAGATGCCGGCAACCTTGCTTCCAGTGTTTGCGATGCCCGAGACATACGCGGCGGCAGCGAGGTCCAGCGTGCTCGTGTTGTACAAGCCGGAGACGGTGTTGCCGGTGTTCAGCAGGCCCGACTGCAAGGCGCCGTAATTGTAAATTCCCGAGCTTCCTAACGGGCCGTTAGAAAAGTTCAGGAAGCCGGAATTGTTGGCACCAAAATTTCCAAAGCCCGATGCGCTTCCGGTGCCGGAGTTGTAAAAGCCCGACGACGGGCTCGTTGTCGTGTTTCGGTACCCCGGCCCCCCGCCCTGGTAGTCGCTTCGCCAGAAGAGGCCATTGCTGTAACTGCCCGAAATAAAGGCACCGGTATCAACGTCGCCCGAATTTGCTATTCCGGTGTTGTAGTCGCCGTAGTTGAGGTAACCGGTGTTGTAGTTTCCGACGTTGAAGCCGCCCGTATTGGCGACGCCGGGGTTGTAGCTGCCCGTATTGTAATTGCCCGAATTAGCGAGACCTGAGTTGACAATGCCAGAGTTGAAGAAGCCCGTGTTGGCCACGCCGGAGTTGCCGATGCCCGTGTTGTAACCGTTGCCCGAGTTTCCGATGCCCCAGTTACCGGTGCCCGAGTTTCCTATTCCGACATTCCCGGTGCCTGAGTTGAACAATCCGATATTGCCGGTGCCGGTGTTCATGGCGCCGAATCCCCGCAGGTTGTTCCCGCTCAGCCCGATGCCGATGTTTCCGCTGCCGGTGTTGCCGAAACCGATGTTGTTGTTGCCGGTATTGCCGATGCCGACGTTTCCGCTGCCGGTGTTGCCGAAACCGGCGTTGCCGAAACCCGCCGCCGACGCTGGGCCGGCATTCCCGAACCCGAGGTTTCCGCCGCCGATGTTTCCGCTGCCGAGGTTTCCGGAGCCGATGTTTGCGGAGCCGACATTGAAGTTCCCGATGTTCGCGTTGCCGACGTTGCCCTCACCGACGTTTGCCAGGCCAAGGTTGCGGAACAGGCTGATGATGGGATCACCCGCTAGATTCGCCAGCCCCAGGGTGAACGGCGTCAACTCCGCGGCGGCGGCCGACGCCCCGGCGTGATAGTCGAACATCGCGGCCACATCCTGGGCCCACATCTGCTCGTAGGCCGCTTCGGCTGCCGCGATCAGGGGGGCGTTCTGTCCCAGGAGGTTCGAGCCCACCAACGACACGAACTGAGCGCGGTTGGCCGAGATGATCGCCGGATGCACGGTCGCCGCCCGAGCCGCCTCGAAGGCGGCTGCCGCCAATCGAACCTGGGATGCCGTCTGCTCAGCCTGCTCCGCCGCCGCGCTCAGCCACCCCAAATAGGGCGCGGCCGCGCCGGCCATCGCCGCCGCCGACGGACCCTGCCAGGACGAACCCACCAGCCCCGCCGTCACGTGCGAAAACGACGCGGCCACCGACCCCAGCTCGGCGGCCAACCCGTCCCAGGCCGCCGCCGCCTCCAGCATCGGCGCCGACCCGGCGCCGAGATACATCCGCGCCGAGTTGATCTCTGGCGGCAGCACCGCAAAATTCATCACGCCGTCCTCAAACTTGGCTCCCCGCCGGGAACTGGTCGCGGGCCGGTCCTTCACACGTGATGCCAACAGCGTGCACGCCGGCCCGCCGACGACAGCAAACTCACAGGACGGAAATCATGTGATCGAAATCCGACCGTCGCAACTTCACTCCGTCGCTGAGTACACGCTATGCAGCCTGCACATAGGCGTCTAGCAGAAGGTTGTGAACAAACTCTTGCGAGGTTCGCAAGGATTGGTTGCCCGTCGAGCGTCAGCAAACCTACGGAGGTGGCGCTGTGGAGCGGCTCGGCTGCGCCGAGCCGTCTAGGCGAGATCTTGTTCAGGCAGTCCGCACGCCGCCATCGCGGTGTCACGGAACGCGGCGGCGGAGGGCGGCAGATACCTGTCGCCCATCCAGCCGACCGCGATGGGTCTGACGAGTTCCTTGTCGTCGACTGCGATTTCGACGATGCCTGGGGGTCGTGTGGACGCCCGCGGCATTATCCCGACCCCCAAGCGCGCTCCGATGAGGCCACGCAGCGTTGCCATGTCGGTCCCCTCGAACGCGATCGTCGGCGTGATGTTGTGGCGCGCACAGGCGTCGTCAAAGATCCTGCGCAAGGTGAAATCCCGGTCGAACGCCACGAACGGTTGGCCGGCGAGTTCCTCGAAGCCGATCAGCTCGCGGCTGGCCAGCGGGTGGTCCCGATCGACGACGGCGTACAGCCGCTGGGTGAACAGGTTGTGCCACTTCACCCCGGGCGACTCGTCGAATGTCATCGGATAACTGATGCATACGTCGATCAGACCGGTGGCCAGATCGCTGACCAGCGCGGGTCCAGGATTTTGGTGCAGTTCGAATCGTGCCGACGGAAACGAGTCATGATGACGGCGGATCAACCTCGGCACCGTCGCCACTCCCAATGAAGCAAGGAATCCCAGGGCCACCGTGCCAGCGTCGACGCCCGCGAGCTGGCGCACACCGGCCATCGCGGTGTCCAGGCTGCGCTGCGCCGCGAGGCTGGACCGCAAGAACGCCTTCCCGAACCGGTTGAGTTCATTGGCGCGGCCGCGCCGGGTGAACAGCTCGACCCCGATCTCGTACTCGAGCATGGCGATAGCCCGGCTGACGGCTGATTGGGACACCGCCAGGTGCTCGGCGGCGTCGCGCAGCGTGCCGAGCTCGGCGACGGTCTGGAAGTACCGCAGCTGATAGAGCTCCACCACGGCCATCACAATACGTCCGGGCGGTCGCGAGACTGGTTGGAAACCTTCTACCGGACGCACCTATATCCAGTGCGGTGTGCATAGTTCTGCATCGCCGGCAACGAAGACCTCGCACCTCGACACCGCGGCCAGCGTCGGCGCTGACGCGTGCGGGGCGGTGACGGCCAGGCACGCTACTTGCGGATAGCACAAAAGTTTGTTCGCAAACTTCTACTGGACGCCGACGTGTGGGCTGCATAGCGTGGCCACGTCGGCAAAGCGCGCTGGTCAGCGCCCCCTCCATGCAACATGTTGTGCACCTCGGTGACGAAGACCTCGCACTTTCGGGGCGGCGACCGTCGGATCTACTCGTGGTGGAAGGAACCGCGATGTCGGTTGGCAAGGCGGCCTCGGAGATCGCGGCAGCCGCGTGGGACTCGGCGGGGATCGGTTCGGCGGCCAGCCCCCGATCCACCCCGATGCCGATCAGCCCCCGAGGGCGCGGCGTGATCTTCGTTGCGATCATGCTCGGGATGCTGGTCGCGGCGCTGGCAGTGACCGCCGTTACGACCGCGCTGCCGACGATCGCCGCCGACCTCGGCGGGACCGGCCATCACTCCTGGGCCGTCACCAGCTATCTGTTGAGCGCGACCAGCGTGATTCCGCTGGCCGGCAAGCTCGGCGACGTGTTCGGGCGCAAGCGGGTTCTCGAGGCCACCACCACGCTTTTCGTCGTCGCCTCGGTGCTGTGCGGGGCGGCGCAGTCAATGACCATGCTGGTGATGTGCCGTGCGCTGCAAGGCATTAGCGGAGGCGTAATCAGCGTCACCGTCAGCGCACTGGCCACTGAGGTTGCTCCGCTTCGGCATCGCGGCCGGTACCAGGGCATCTTGGGCGCGGTGTTTGGGATCGCGACGGTGACCGGCCCGTTGGTGGGCGGTTTCTTCACCGACCATGTGAACTGGCGGTGGGCCTTTTGGGTCAACGTGCCCGTCTCCTTGGTGATCTTGTTGGTGGCGGCAACAGCCATCCCCACGTTGGCCCCGCAGCCCAAGCCGGTCATCGATTACCTGGGGATATTCCTGGTCACGGTGGGCGCGACAGGGCTGACCATGGCCACCAGCTGGGGCGGCACCACCTATGCGTGGGGATCACCGGTCATCATCGGACTCCTCGTCGTTTCCGCGGTGGGACTCGGTGTCTTCGTATGGGTGGAAAGGCGCGTCGCTGCACCCATCCTGCCGATCCGACTGTTCCGCAGCCGAACATTTTCCCTGTGCTGCATCCTTGCCTTCGGAGTCGGATTTGCGATGCTGGGCGCGTTGACCGTCGTGCCGATATACCTGCGGTACGTCGGCGGCGCGTCGGCGACTACGTCGGGCCTGTGCCTGCTCCCGATGCTGATCGGCATGCTGATCAGCTCGATTGGCAGCGGCGTCGCGGTCAGCCTCACCAGCCGCTACAAGATCTTTCCTGTCATTGGTGGCGCCCTGATGGCGACCGCATTCCTGCTGATGTCCCAAATGGACGAGTCCACGCCGTTGCTACTGCACTCGGTTTATCTGGTCATTCTGGGCGCCGGCATCGGCATGTCCGTTCAGTTGCTGCTCCTCATCACGCAGAACACGACCAACTTCGAAGACCTCGGCGTCGCCACCTCCAGTGTGACCTTCTTCCGTTTGATCGGCAGTTCGTTCGGCGCCGCAATACTCGCCACGTTGTTCGCGAACTTCCTCAACCGACAACTAGAACCTGCGATGGTGTCTAGCGGAGCGCCCATCGAGGTTTTGCGTTCGCTTACCAGCCTGCAGCGGATACCCCCCGACATCGCCGCTCTCGTCGTGCAGGCCTATCGCGACTCGCTCACGCAGGTCTTCCTCTGCGCGGGATCGGTAGCCCTGCTGGGGTTCATGCTGGCGTGCTTTCTCCCCGAGGTCCCACCTACCGAAATCCACACTGCGCCCGAGGCGGCGGCGACGGCGCCACGTGGCGTGCGCGCTACGAGTGGCGCTTGGCGCGTATGCCGTTGACCGACTTCCATTGGCCGAGGTAACCGGCGCTCTCGCCCTCACACCAGCGCCGAGTGCGCCGCCGGATCTAGCTGGCCAAGAATTGTGAGAGTTGGGGTTCGTCGGCCAGGCCCCATGCGGTGATGCGGTCGGAGATCACCTGGCGTAGCTCGGGCGGTCCGAAAATCCCGGCGCCGGCAACGTTCTGCACCTTGTCCTGGTAGGCGTCGATGTCGGCGCCGACGATCTCGAGTTCTGCCGCGCGGGCGGCAATCGCCGCGATCGTTTCGGCGCGGGTGTAGTCGAGGCAGTGCGCGACCAGGTTGGCGAAGAACTCCTCGTGGCGCACCTCGTCCCGGTAGATCCGGTCGACGAGTCCGGCCAGGATGGGCTCGTCGATCTGCGCGGCCAGGTTGCGGCAAAACACGGCGAGGGAGCGCTCGTAGAAGGCCATGTACACCAACGTTTCGACCTGCGAGTATTGCTCGGCGCGGTAGCCCTTCATCACGTGCTGGACGCGAACCTCTTCGTTGGCGGTCGGGTCGACCTCGCGGGTCACCACCAGGTATTCGCGCAGCGCAATGGCGTGCAGGTGCTCCTCCGCCGTCCACCTGCCCAGCCAGCGACCCCACCACTCCTCGAGGATGAAGTGCTCGACGAGCTCCCGGTGATGCCCGGCGAGGTTGTCCTTGAGGATCAGCAGGATCTCGCAGGCGTCCGTGATGACCCGGGGCAGCGTCGGCTGGGACGGGTCCCAGTCACGTCCGCCGAGGAAGGCGAAGTTCTCGCCGCGGTCAAACGGCACGTAGTCGTGGGCGAACCAGATGTCCTCGGTGTCGAGGTGGCGAACCATGTTCCGTTCCACGACGGGCTCGAGTTCGAGGGTCAGCGCATTAGCGACAGGTTTCTGTGCCATGCGGTAACTGTAACCCGCATACACAGGTTCTTTCAAATTCCGACGCGCGTGAGTCGCGACGCGACTCGCCGCCTGCCGTATTCGTCGAGCCTGTAACTACCGTGCGATCCACTCGCGCTTTTGCGCGCCAACTACAGGCTCGCGTCAGCGGCCGACCAGACTCCAGTCCTCGAGTCCCTCGTAGAGCGGGAACTCCCTGGCCAGCCGCGTCGCCCGCTGCCGCAACGCGTCGACGTCGGCGGAAACGCCCGCCACGAGCGCGGTCGCGATCACGTCGGCGACCTCGGTGAACTCGGCGTCACCGAAGCCGCGGGTCGCCAGGGCCGGGGTCCCGATCCGCAGGCCGGAGGTCACCATCGGGGGCCGCGGGTCGTTGGGCACCGCATTGCGATTGACGGTGATGCCGACGTCGTGGAGCAGGTTCTCGGCGGCCTGTCCGTCCAGCGGCGAGTTACGCAGGTCGACCAGCACCAGGTGGACGTCGGTGCCGCCGCTGACCACGGACACGCCGGCCTCGGCGACATCGGCGGCCAGCAGCCGATCGGCGAGGATCCGCGCACCGGACAGGGTGCGCTGCTGACGGTCGGCGAATTCGGGTGTGGCGGCGATCTTGAGCGCGACCGCCTTGCCCGCGATGACGTGCATGAGCGGTCCGCCCTGCTGGCCGGGGAACACCGCCGAGTTGATGGCCTTGGCGTACTCCTGCTTGCCCACGATGAGGCCCGAACGGCCCCCGCCCAGCGTCTTGTGCACCGTCGTGGACACCACGTCCGCGTCCGGCACCGGCGACGGGTGCAGCCCCGCGGCGACCAGGCCCGCGAAGTGCGCCATGTCGACCCACAGCTTGGCGCCGACCTCGTCGGCAATCGCCCGGAACGCCGCGAAGTCGAGAATGCGCGGGTACGCCGACCAGCCGGCGATGAGCACCTTCGGGCGGAACTCGAGCGCCTTGGCCCGCACGGCATCCATGTCGATCAGGTGCGTCGTCGGGTCGACACCGTAGAAGCCGACATCGTAGAGCTTGCCGGAGAAATTGAGCCGCATGCCGTGTGTCAGGTGGCCGCCGTTGGCCAGGTCCAGGCCGAGCAGTCGCTCCCCCGGTGACATCAGCGCATGCAGCACCGCCGCGTTGGCCTGCGCGCCCGAATGCGGTTGCACGTTGGCGAAATCGGCGCCGAACAGCGCCTTGGCCCGGTCGCGGGCGATGTTTTCCACCACGTCGACGTACTCACAACCGCCGTAGTAGCGCCGGCCGGGCAACCCCTCGGCGTACTTATTGGTCAGCACGCTGCCCTGGGCCTGCAACACCGAGCGGGGCACGAAGTTTTCCGAGGCGATCATCTCCAGGGTGTCCCGTTGCCGGCCCAGCTCCTTGCCCAACAGCTCGGCGATATCGGGGTCGACCTCGGCGAGCGGGGCGGACATTACGGAGGCACTGGTGCGGGCGTCGGGTGCGGCGGTCATTGGTAGTCAGGGGCGCGGTGTCCGCGATGCGGATCCGTTTCCCCATCCCCCTTATCTGTGTTGGGGACCCCCGGTAAAGGTGGATCCGTTTGGTCATTTCGTGTTGTTTGGCCTCGTTCGGGGCCCGTATTAGGCGCTGCGGACCGCAGCCGGGGTCGAGGTGGAGCGCCCGTCTGAGCCGAGGGGGTCCCCATCACATGTCATCTTTCAATCCGTGCGTGCGGTTTTCCCGCACACGGCTTACCGATGATCTTCTTGACATGGTTACCCAGCCTTGGGGTAGCGAATGGTGCCACGCAAGCGGTACAGGCCATGATCGTTAAACCACTGGTCGGTCCACTGATCGGTATGGCCAGCACGCAGGTTGCGGCCCCGCTTCGTGACCATCAAGCGGAACAACCGCCGCACCACGTACTGATCGATCTGACGGAACTTGTTGGCGGCATTGCCAGTGCGAAAATAGTTGCCCCAACCGCGCAGGACCGGGTTCAAATCCGCAATCACATCGCGGATATCCGACCCAGCACGGTGGCGACCGGAGCGGACGCGGACCTTATCCCGCAGCCGCGTCATCGCCCGCTGCGAGGGCCAACGGTGCAGGTAGTAGCGCACGATGCGCTGCTGTTCCCACAACCGCCCCGACATACGGGCCCGGAAGTGACAGCCCAGAAAATCCAGGCCCTCCCGACCCTCCCGCAGGTCAACTATCTTCGTTTTATCCGGATGCAGCCGCAACCCCGGTGACGCCAGAATTTCTCCGACCGCCGCCAAGGCGTGCTCGGCCTGCGCCGCGCTACGGCACAGCACCACACCGTCATCGGCATAACGCACCAACTCCCCCACCTTGCGGCAAGACAGCTCGGCGTCGAGCACATGCAGGAAGATGTTGGCCAACAGCGGCGAGATCGCCCCGCCCTGCGGAGTGCCCGCGACCGTCCGCTCGGCCACCCCCTCGACCATCACTCCCGCCTGCAGCCACAATCGCAGCAGTTTGAGCACCCGCCGATCCGAGACCCGCCTACTGACTTGGGCCAGCAGCCGGTCGTGGTCGATCTCGCCGAAGAAATTGGCGATATCGAACTCGACCACAAACTGGTAACCCTCGACGTACCCGCGGCGCAGCCGCTCTTTGGCCATCGTCGCCGACCGCTTCGGCCGAAGCCCATACGAACACGGCAGAAAATCCGCCTCGAAAATCGGTTCCCACACGATTTTGGCCGCCTGCTGGGCCACCCGATCCCGCACCGTCGGTATCCCCAACGGCCGCCTACCACCCTGTAGTTTCGCAATCTCCACCCGACGCACCGGCGCCGGACGGTATCGACCCGCGCAGAGATCACGACGCAACTCAGGCAACATGCGGTCCACGCCGTAGTCCTCCACCGCGGCCAAAGTGACACGATCCACCCCAGCCGCACCCTTGTTCTTGCACACGCGAAACCACGCCTCCCACAGGACGTCGCCCCTGTAGATACGGTCATACAGGGCGTGGAAACGCCGACCCTCAGACTGCTTGGCCGCAGCCCATAGCGCCCGTTGTAGTTGTCGCACTTTCACCGGCGAGATAGCCAGCGGCTGCTCATCGGCTACAGCAGGCGATGGCCCGCCGGGCGAATTAGACCGGGCAAACCCGGTCATGCCCTCGCGCTTACCCACTTCGCGCGCATGATCAAAGCAGGGGCCCTTCCCTCCCGGCATATCTCTCACACCGATCAGCGGTACTACGACCCCCTCGGACTCCCGCTGCCCTCCAAGGGATTTCACCATCGGCTTATACCCCCGGTCTTCGCCCGACGCAGGCCAGGCAGACGGGCCTCTCCCCTTCCGAACCAGACTGTGTGCACGTGCCGCCCCCCATACCCCGGAACAACCCGCCAAGCTAACCCCGGACCAGGGCTCGACGGACATAGGCCTTCACCGTGACGTGAGCGGCTCGGCTCCTCCGTTGTAACTGTGACGAGGCTGCAGGACTCGCACCATACGGCACTACGGCCCGCGCACTTGCTCCCTCCAAAGACGCTTTCGACACCCCGCTTAGCCCGCCGCCCCTCAACGACGAACCGGGGCCTGCTACCCGGCGCTCCGGTGCCTACCGGGACGGGACTTTCACCCGCAAGCCTGATCCAGCTTCTAGGACGCACCACGGGCGCCAGTCTATCGAGCGCCTGGGTTTAGCCAGCCCAGCCGTCGGGCATGCGCCCCTTCCTGCAAGACTGACACCATGTCGCGGCTGAGCGAGCCGAGCCCGTACGTCGAATTCGACCGGAAGCAGTGGCGCGCGCTGCGGATGTCGACGCCGCTGGCCCTCACCGAAGAGGAACTGATCGGGCTGCGCGGTCTCGGTGAGCAAATCGACCTGCTGGAGGTCGAAGAGGTTTATTTGCCGCTGGCCCGGCTGATTCACCTTCAGGTCGCCGCCCGCCAGCGGTTGTTTGCCGCCACCGCGGAATTCCTCGGCGAGCCCCAGCAAAACCCGGACCGGCCGGTGCCGTTCATCATCGGTGTGGCCGGCAGCGTTGCCGTCGGAAAGTCGACCACCGCCCGGGTGCTGCAGGCGCTGCTGGCCCGTTGGGATCACCACCCCCGGGTGGACCTGGTGACCACCGACGGCTTTCTGTACCCCAACGCCGAGCTGGATCGGCGAAACCTTATGCACCGCAAGGGCTTTCCGGAAAGCTATAACCGCCGGGCGCTGATGCGGTTCGTGACCTCGGTGAAATCCGGCTCGGACTACGCCTGCGCGCCGGTGTATTCGCATCTGAAATACGACATCATCCCGGGGGCCAAGCACGTGGTCCGCCATCCCGACATCCTGATCCTGGAGGGGCTCAACGTGTTGCAGACCGGCCCGACCCTGATGGTGTCGGACCTGTTCGACTTTTCACTTTATGTAGACGCCCGGATCGAAGACATCGAGGAGTGGTACGTGTCGCGGTTCCTGGCCATGCGCAGCACGGCGTTCGCCGACCCGGAGTCGCACTTCCACCACTACGCGGCGCTGAGCGACGCGAAGGCGGTAATCGCCGCGAAGGAGATCTGGCGGTCGATCAACCGGCCGAACCTGGTCGAGAACATCCTGCCCACCCGGCCGCGGGCCACGCTGGTGCTGCGCAAGGACGCCGACCACTCCATCAACCGGCTAAGGCTGCGCAAGCTGTAGCTTGCTCGACCGCCATATCACCCGGGGCTGCCGTTGCTGCCGTCCAGGCCGGACAGGCCCGTATCGCCCGTATCGCCAGGGCCGCCGTTTACGCCGGGGGTGCCGGTGCCGGTGCCGGCCTTGCCGCCCTGCCCGCCGGCGCCACCGTCGCCGCCCGCCCCGCCGCCGCCGCCCACACCGCCGCCGCCAGCGGCGCCGGCCTGGCCGAACAGTCCGCGGGCGCCGCCGGCACCGCCGTGACCGCCGGCACCGCCATTACCTCCGGTGCCGCCGGTGCCGCCGTCGCCGCCGTTGCCGCCGTTACCGTTGAACCAGTCGCCGCTACCGCCGTTACCACCGACGCCACCGGTTCCGCCGATAGCGCCGGTTCCACCGATTCCGCCGGTTCCGCCAGTCCCGCCGGCGCCGCCGTTGCCGAACAACAGCCCGCCATGGCCTCCGGTGCCACCGGTGCCGCCCGCGCCGCCGGTGCCGCCGGTGGCCCCGGTGCCACCTGTGCCGCCGACACCGCCGGACCACCCGGTCAAGTGGAACCCGTTGAGATCGTTGAAGCCGCCGAGGCCGCCGGTGCCCCCCGACCCGCCGGAGCCGCCGCCGAACCCGCCGGTGCCGCCAGTGCCGCCCGTGCCGCCGCTACCGCCGGAGCCGCCGCCGGCGCCATGGTCGAAGAAGCCGGTGCCGCCGGTGCCACCGGTGCCGCCTGTGCCGCCGCCGAAGCCGCCGGTGCCGCCGGTACCGCCCATGCCACCGTTGGAGGAGCCGAACTCGTTGGTTGCGTTGCCGCCGGCGCCGCCGTTACCACCGGTCGTACCTGGGCTGCCGGTCCCCCCCATGCCGCCCTGGCCACCGGTAACAGCGGAGCCGACGTGGCCGGCTGCGGCGCCGCCCGCGCCGCCGTTGCCGCCTTGCTGCAGTGGCACGGTGCCGTCTTGGCCGGGCCCGCCAGGGCCGCCATTGGTGCCGGTGGTGCCGGTGGTGCCGGTGGCGGCCTGGGAGGTTGGCGCGACGGGGCTGGGATTGACACCGTTGCCGCCCTGCCCGCCTGAGCCGCCGGACCCGGCGGCCCCGCCATTGCCGATCCACTGGGCGCGGCCGCCGTCGCCGCCGGCACCACCGGTACCGCCGACCGCGCCAACGGCGTTAAAGGAGCCCGTGGAGGCCCCGCCCCTACCACCGTTACCGCCGGCACCGCCATCGCCAATCAGCCCGGCGACCCCGCCCGACCCGCCGACCCCGCCGGCGCCTCCGACCAAGGCGGCGCCGCCGACCCCGCCGGTTCCGCCGGCGCCGCCAGTGCCCCAGAGCAGTGCGCCGTTGCCCCCGTTGCCGCCGTTACCGGCGCCACCAACGTCACCGCCGGGTGCGCCGGCCCCGCCCGCGCCGCCACCACCACCGGCGCCGCCGTTGCCGTAGAGCCACCCGCCGGCTGCCCCATGGCCGCCGTTGGCCCCTGTACCACCATTGCCGCTGGCGCCATTGCCACCCGGCCCGCTGGCACCTGCCCCGCCGGCCCCGCCGGCGCCGCCATGCCCGCCGGCCCCGCCGGTGCCTAGGAACCATCCGCCGGAGCCGGCGGCGCCGCCCCGCCGTTACCGCCGATTCCACCGTCGCCGCCGGTGCCGCCGTCGCCGCCGATCCCGCCGACGCCACCGCCGGCGCCGGCGCCTCCGGTACCGCCGACGGCGGCGGCACCGCCGGTGCCGCCAGCACCTCCGCTGCCGCCGGTGCCGAACAGCCACCCGCCGGCGCCGCCGGCGCCGCCAGCGCCGGCATTCCCGCCGTCGCCGGCGTCGCCGCCATTGCCGCCGTCAACGGGGCCAGAGATGGAGATGCCAAATCCGCCTTTGCCACCCCCGCCGGCGGTGCCGCCCATGCCGCCGTGGCCACCTGCCCCGCCGACGCCCCACAGCCTGGCGTTGCCGCCGTCGCCGCCGGCCCCGCCGGCGCCGGCATCGCCGCCGTCGCCGCCGGCCGTGCCGCCGGTGGTCGCGCTTAGCCCGTCGGCGCCCGCGCCGCCGATGCCGCCGACGGCACCATTCCCGCCGGCACCACCGTCGCCGAACAGCAGTCCACCGGTTCCCCCGGCCCCGCCGTGTCCACCGGCCGCGCCATCCCCGCCGGGGTCGGTACCCACTGCGATCGCGGCGCTGTTGGCGCCGTTGCCGCCGAGACCGCCGTTGCCGCCGCGGCCGCCATTGCCCCACAGCAAGGCATTGCCACCAGCGCCGCCATTGCCGCCGGCCGCCCCGGGCTGGCCTGGGGCCAGCCCCGGCGCGCCGTTGCCGCCCAGACCACCGGCCCCGCCGCTGCCCCACAGCCCAGCGGCGCCGCCGGCCCCACCGGCCCCGCCGACCGTGCCCGGGACGACGGCGTTCCCTCCAAACCCGCCAGCGCCGCCGTTGCCATACAGCCAACCACCGGCACCGCCGTGGCCGCCGGCGGCGCCAAGCCCGCCGCCGCCACCGTTGCCGCCGTTACCGATCAGCCCCGCGGCGCCGCCGCTGCCGCCGGCCACCCCAGGAGTCACGCTGGTGCCACCGTTGCCGCCGTTGCCGTACAACAACCCGCCGGGCCCGCCGTCTTGCCCCGGCCCGCCGTTGGCGCCGTCGCCGATCAGCGGGCGTCCCAGCAGCGCCTGGGTGGGCGCGTTGACCGCATCCAGCACCCCCTGCAACGGCGAGGCGCTAGCGGCCTCAGCGGCCGCGTAAGCCCCGCCGGCGCCGGTCAACGCCTGCACGAACTGCTGATGAAACGCGGTCGCCTGGGCACTGAGCGCCTGATAGGCCTGGGCGTGCCCGGAAAACAGCGCCGCCACCGCCGCCGATACCTCATCGGCACCGGCGGCCAGCAGCCCGGTCGTCGGGCCCGCCGCGGCCGCGGTGGCCTCGCTCAGCGTCGAACCGATCCCCGCCAAATCCGTAGCGGCCCGCATCAGTGCGTCCGGCGCGGCAATTAAATACGACATCGTTGCACCCATCGTCACAGCACCATGTGTCTGCAGTATGGGCGCTTGGTATCGCAATCCGTGGTGGTATTCAGCGGTTCCAGGCAGACTGCACAGATCTACTCAGCAGCAGAGTGCACTTTGCACATGCGCGCTCATGAGCTACGTCGTCAGCCGGCGCACCCCCAGATACTGCAGTCCGGCGAAGGCCGCGGTGTACACGCCACTGGCCAGCGTCGCGGCGACCCCGATCGACGTCATGGGCACCAATTCCGCGGCGACGATCACCGCCAAGGTATACGCGACGTTTCCGGCGGCGACGCCGATCCCGACGCCGCGCAAGTTCGGCAACGCGGCGAGGCCGAACACCACCAGGCCGTAGAGCACGAAGAACGCACCCAAGCTGTACTCCTGGATGGAGGTCAGGCCGGTCAGCGACGACAACGGATCGGCTACGAATGCGACGGCCAGACCCATCAGCCCAGTCACCGTGGCGTCGGCGCGCATGGCGAAGCGCAGCAGCGAGTCCGTCGAGTCGTATAGGGGCCTGGTTGGCAGACCAGATACAGCGGTCATGTCGTTACTCCTTGCGATGGCGGTTTGGGTCGAACAGCTTTGAGCGTGCCGCCCGGGAACTGCCAGATCGACGCACGGCACTGCCAGTTACTGCCACACCCTTACTGAACGGCGGTTTCGTCTGGCTATTCCCGGAGGGCTTAGACCGCCTCGGCCTCGACGACGCTGTACGGCGACGCGGTTTCGACAACCCTCGTCAGGTGAAAACCGGCGCGCTCTAGGAGTCGACCGTATTCGGCTTCGGTGCGCTCGCGACCGGCAAGGGCGACCAGCATTTCCAGATCCGTCCACTTGCCCGGAAAGTCACGGTCATGTTGGGGAATCACGAATTCGACGAGCAGCACCTTCTTGCCCGCGCCGGCCGCCGTACGCACGTTGCGAAGGATGCGCGCCGCCTCGTCGTCGGGCCAGTCGTGAATGATGCTCTTGAGCACGTACGCGTCGCCATCGCAGGGTATGTCGCCGTCGAAAAACGACCCCTCGGCAATCCGCACCCGGTCGTCGACACGGTGCTCCCGAAATACCGCCGGGGCTCCCACCACCACCTGGGGTAGGTCGAACAACACCCCCCGCACACCTGGAGTCGCGGCCAGGATTGCGGCCAGGAGCCGACCGTGTCCGCCGGCGACGTCGACGATCGTCGCGTAGGAGCTGAAGTCGTAGGCGGCGAGCACCGAGGCGATCGCCAGTTCGGATGAGCTCGTCATGGCCTGATTGAAGATTTCGGCGAGTTCCGGTTCGCCGGCCAGGTAGTCGAACGCGGGCTTGCCGCGTAACTCGGGGACGACGGGACGGCCGGTGCGGATCGCGTCCGTGATGTAGCTCCAATGCTCGCGGTGCTGGCGCGAACCCACCCATCGGGCCATTCCGGCCACCGATACGTCGGCGTCGCGACGAAGCGTGTCCGCGAGCGGGGTCAAGTCGTAGCGGCCGTCGCGGCGCCGACGGAAGATGCCACGCGCGATCAAGGCCCGGAGCAGTCGACCGAGAGCGTCGGCGTCGGCGTCGACCGCGGTCGCGAGCTCGTCGGCCGACAGCGGCCCTTTGGCGAGCGCGTCGGCAATGCCGAGGTCCGCCGCGGCGGTGATCGCCTGGGCCGCCCAGGCGTCCCTGATCATTTCCATCATCGCGACCGGGGGCGGGACGAGGCGCCGCTGAAGTCGATTGAGGTGATGCCGGGCTTTGTCGATCGCCCGCACGAGTCGGGCCGGCGCAACCTTCGACGAACCCATGCGATGCCCCCTGGCATGAACGGAAATCAGCGGATGCGGCCCGGCGGCCCGCATTGGTAGTCAGCCTAGTCGCTGGCGGCGCTGACACGCCCGCGCAGATCGGCGGCGATGAGCCGGGCGGCGGCGTTTTGCCAGTTGTGCAGCGAGCGCTGGGGAACCTCGGTGACCAGCCATTGCCAGGCAAGACGCGCGGTGGGGTCCAAACCGGCCGCGGTCGCGTTCTGCGCGTACGCCCGCACGCCGACGACATACGGGAAATACAGCGAGTTGTAGTAACGCCACTGCTCGGTGGTTCCGAAATCGCCGGCGTCGCGCGGCTTGAGCCGCTTAATGCCGTCGGCAAGGACGGCCTTGAGTTCGTTGGCCCGCTCCAGCGGGTGGTCAGGTGCGCCCCGGGCGGCCAGTCGCTCGTCGATCACGGGCAACGCGGTCAGCGGGCTAGCGACCAGCTTGGTGAGGTCGCCGTAGTGGCCCAGCGCCCGCCGTGTCAGCCTGACGAAGGTGTCGTCGTCGACGTCGACAAGGGGATCATTCGATCGCAGCGGCAACGCCGCGCCGGTGTGCCGCAGCGCGGCGCGGTCGGCGCGCAACGTCGGCGATTTCCAGAACGCCAGCCGGTCCAGCAGCCCGGCCAGCGGATCGGCCAGCACCTGCACCGTGATCGCGATGGCCAGGCTGGTGAACAGCAGGACGGTCAGCGCGGTTTGCGCGGTGGGCTCGGTGCGGGTCACCGCCAGGCCGATCAACGCCTGGCCGCCGAACAGCGCCGCCACCGCCACCGTGCCGGCGAACGACCGCAGCATGTCCGCGCGCAGCGCCTGGCCCTCGTCGAAGGCGTCCCACAGGGCGACCGCCACCCCGAGCGCGAGGACGTCGAAACCCGTCGACGCGAGGGCCAGCCAGCTGGGCACCAAGCCCAGCGGAATGATCAGGATGGCATTGGCCAGCGCGAAGAACAGGGTCGCGATGACAACAACGCCGGCGACGGGAGTCGGCTGGGCGGGCCGCAGCACCGCGGCGACCATCGCGCCCAGTGTGGACACCGAGATCACCGTGAACATCAGCAGGTGACCCGGCCGCAGCGGGCCGTTGACGCCGCCCGCTATCATCGCGCCGAACAGCGTCAGCGCAGCGACACCGCCCACGAGCAGCAGCTCACGGGTGTGCGCCCGCCAGCTGTCGCACGGCCGGGACAGCTCGATGAGCACCGCGAACCACGCCACGCTCGGGACGGCAACCAGGTAGATCTCGACCTGGCTGAGCAGTTGGGTGTGCGCGACACCGACTGTCCGCACCGCATCAAGCGCCACCACCAACGCGAAACTAACGAGTCCGATCGCCGCCAGCGCCAGCACTGGCTTGCGCGGATCACGGGCCAGCAGGTACAGCCCGAGCCAACCGCTGAGCGTGAACACCACCGCCGACAGCGTAGCCATGCGTCCAGTGTGTCACGGGGCCCAATTCGTGCCGACCCGCTGCGCCCGGCTTCGCCGCGCTTGCGATCATCACGGGCCCAATTCGTGCCGACCCGCTGCGCCCGGCTTCGCCGCGCTTGCGATCATCACGGGCCCAATTCGTGCCGACCCGCTGCGCCCGGCTTCGCCGCGCTTGCGATCGTCACGGGGCCCAATTCGTGCCGACCCGCTGCGCCCGGCTTCGCCGCGCCTGCGATCGTCACGGGGTTATTTGCCGTATCGACGATGCCGCTGGCTGTAGTCGCGCAGCGCGCGCAGAAAATCGACCCGGCGGAATGCGGGCCAGTGCGCCTCGGTGAACCACATCTCCGAGTAGGCGCTCTGCCACAGCAGGAAACCGGACAGGCGTTGCTCGCCTGACGTGCGAATCACCAGATCGGGGTCGGGTTGCCCAGAGGTGTAAAGGTTTTCGGAGATGCCCTCGACGGTCACCGCTTCGATAAGCTCCTCCGCGGTCGCGCCGTTGGCGAATTCCTTGCTCAACAGTGCGCGCACCGCGTCCACGATCTCCCGGCGGCCGCCATACCCGACCGCGACGTTGACATGGAACGACGCGACGCCCGGCGTGGAATCCACTGCCTCGCGCAGCCGCCGGGCCGGTTCCTCTCCGAGCAGCCCCAAGTCGCCGACGGTGCGCACGCTCCAGCGGTTGGCCGGTGCGCAGATTTCCTCGACGACATCGGTGATGATCTCGATGAGTTGGGCCAATTCGTCGGGATCGCGCTGCAGGTTTTCCGTCGATAACAGGTAGACGGTGGTCATTTCGATGCCGGCTTCCTGGCACCACCGCAGCATCTCGGCGATCTTGGCGGCACCCATCCGGTAGCCGTAGCTGACGTCGTCGTAACCCGCGCTGCGTGCCCACCGCCGGTTGCCGTCGCACAGGACCGCAATGTGACGGGGAAGTTCGGATTTGGCGGCGGCCAGACCCTGCCGCAGGCGCAGCTCGTAAAGCCGATACAACGGCTCTTTGAGCCGCGGCGGGATGACCTCCACGAATATCCAGACTACTGTGGCGCGGAACAAATTCCGGTCCGCAATTCCGGCAAGCTCACGTCGAGTCACGCAGCCGTCTGATCGCCAACCCCGCTACCCTGATCGGTGACAACTGCGGGGAATCACAGCAGCATTGGGGAAATGAGCAGCCAGACCAGCACGCTCACCGGCGCAGGGCGCGAATCGCACGGGTTCGCGTCGTCCGACGCTGCCCACCAAATTCTCGAGGGCGTCACCCGTGTGCTGACCAAGCCTCGCTTTCGCGGCTGGATCCACGTCTACTCCGCCGGCACCGCAATCTTCGCGGGTGCGTCACTGGTCGCGGTCTCCTGGGCGGTCGCATCTACCCGTGCCGGGCTTGCGACGCTTGCCTACACGGCGGCCACCATCGTGATGTTCACCGTCAGCGCCACCTACCACCGCGTCCCCTGGAAATCCGCGACCGCCCACAGATGGATGAAGCGGGCGGATCATTCGATGATCTTCGTTTTCATCGCCGGCAGTTACACGCCGTTCGCGCTGCTGGCCCTGCCGGGCCACGACGGGCGGGTGGTGTTGTCGATCGTGTGGGGAGGCGCGCTGGCCGGGGTCCTGCTAAAGGTGTGCTGGCCGTCGGCGCCGCGCTGGCTGGGCGTGCCGCTATATCTGCTGTTGGGCTGGGTGGCCGTCTGGTATACCGCGACGATCCTGCACAACGCCGGGGTCACCGCGATGGTGCTGTTGTTCGTCGGCGGCGCGTTGTACAGCATCGGCGGCATTCTCTACGCGGTGCGCTGGCCCGACCCGTGGCCGTCGACGTTCGGCTACCACGAGTTCTTCCACGCCTGCACCGCGGTGGCCGCGATCTGCCACTACATCGCGATGTGGTTCGTGGTGTTCTGAGGCGCTCGATACCACCGACCACGAGAGTGAATTCTGCGACGCGACACGCGGAGAAGCCGTCGCGGGATTCACTTTCGACGCCCATCTGCGCCCAGGGCCGCCGCTAGTTCCGATGCCGAGGTGACCGGTAGGTCGCACACCCGTCCACGACACACGTAGGCGGCGTCGGCGCCCGCCACCCGGTCCCGGCCGATCAGCAGCGCCGACGAGTCCGCCGCGCCGCCGACGACGATCGCGCCACCGGGCGCCAGGCGGCGCGCGTCGGCCAGCAGCGGCGACTGCGGCGCCGCACAAGCGACCGCGATCTGCAGCGGCCCACGCACGGCGGATTCGGCGACGGCCAGCCAGTGTCCGGCCGAGCGCGGCGCGCGTGCCAGCAATACCGAATGCGCGCTCAGCGCCTCGGCCGCCGCCTGCCAGTACCGCTCGGCGCGGCCACCGTCGACCAGGTGGGCAGCCGTCAGCAGCGCCTCGGTGATCGACGACGCCCCCGACGGCGTCGCCCCGTCCAGCGGGTCGCCCGGCCGTAGCACGAGCCGCTCGGCATCGTCGGCGGTGTCGAACCAGTGGCCGGGGCGCTGCGGGTCGGCGAAGTGCTGCAGTGCGATGTCCAGCAGGTCGGTGGCCGCATTCAGCCAGGCCGCATCGGAGGTCAGCTGGTATAGCGCCAGCAGCCCGGTGGCCAGCATTGCATGGTCCTCCAGGACGCCGGCGCTGTCACCGACCGCCCCACCGAGGCTGCCCCGCCGCAGCCGCCCGTCGACGATATGTGAGCCCAGCAGCGCGGTCGCGCACAGCCGCGCGGCCCGGGCCAACTCGGGTTCCCCCAGGGCCACGCTGGCCTCGACGAGCGCGGTGATCGCCAGCCCGTTCCAGGCCGTGACCACCTTGTCATCGCGGCCCGGCTGTACCCTGGTCAGCCGGGCCGCCAACAGCTCGGCCCGGATTCGTTCCAGCCGTCGCGGGTCGTCCGGGTCACCGGGCAGCTGCAGGACCGAGGTCCCGTGTTCGAACGTTCCGGACCGGCTC
The DNA here is from genome assembly GCF_010731535.1 of Mycobacterium lacus. Classification (NCBI taxonomy): domain Bacteria; kingdom Bacillati; phylum Actinomycetota; class Actinomycetes; order Mycobacteriales; family Mycobacteriaceae; genus Mycobacterium; species Mycobacterium lacus. The sequence continues at coordinate 645,171 of NZ_AP022581.1, read as the reverse complement.
ACCCCGAAAACCTCTGCCGCCCAACGGCCGTCCTGATCGCCGAGCACCTCGGTCAGCTGCGCCGGTGTCCAGACGTAGGTCGAACCCTCGCGGCCGTCGGCGTCGGCATCCAGCGACGACGTGAACATGTCGGCCTCGGCCAGCTCGTCGAGCAGGAACCGCGCGGTCTGCGCAGCGACCCGGCGCGCCAGCGGGTCCCCGGTCCGCCGCGCCCAGTGCGCATAGGCACGCAGCAGCAACGCATTGTCGTACAGCATCTTCTCGAAATGCGGTATCACCCAGGCGTTGTCGACGCTGTACCGGGCGAAACCGCCCCCGAGTTGGTCGTAGATGCCGCCCCGGGCCATCGCGTGGGCGGTGCGTGACACCGCCTGCAGGGCCGCCGACGACCCGGTGCGCTCATAGTTGCGTAGCAGCGCCTCCAACAGCGCCGACGGCGGGAACTTGGGCGCGGTCCCGAAGCCTCCGTGCGCGGTGTCCTCGTCGCGCAGCACAGCCGCGACGGCACGATCACACAGCTCCGGCGACACCTCCGGGCCGCCGTTGGGCACCCCCGGGAAAGCCGAGGCCATCTTGCGCAACTCGCCGGCGATATGGTCCGACGCTTCCTCGACCTCACCGCGCCGGCCGCGCCAGGTGGACGAGACGGACGAAAGGAGTTGCAGGAAAGCGGCTTTGGGATAGTACGTGCCGCAGAAGAATGGCCGCCCGTCGGGCGTCAGGAAACACGTCATCGGCCAGCCGCCCTGCCCGGTGAGCGCGACGGTGGCGTTCATGTAGACCGCGTCGATGTCTGGCCGTTCCTCGCGGTCCACCTTGATGCAGACGAAGTCGGCGTTCATCGCCGCGGCCACCTCGTCGTCTTCGAACGATTCGTGGGCCATGACATGACACCAATGGCACGCGGCGTAGCCGACGGACAGCAGGATCGGTATGTCGCGCGCCGCCGCGTCGGCAAGCGCCTGCGGCGTCCACTGCTGCCAGTGCACCGGATTGTCGGCGTGCTGGCGCAGATACGGGCTGGTGGCCTGCGCGAGCGTGTTGGTCCCGGAGCGCTCAGCCGGGCTCATCGCCGGATCCCGGTGCTCGCGCGGAACCGCCGCGGTCCGCATCGGGCGGCTCCGCGGCGGGCCCGCCGACCGTGTCCGTGCCCTCGTCGGCAGCCTGATCGAGCTCGGGATGGTCGCGGTCGAACGATTTGGGGACCTTCTTGAGTTGGCGGTTCATCGACCGCAGCAGGAACAACGTGGCGATCACCAGCAACACCACGACCAGCAGCCCCACCGGGCTGGCCTTGCCGAAATCGGGTCCGGTGTTGCGGGGGCCGTCAGCAATCACGGTGAGCAGAAAGTGTGTCACCGGTCCGGCTCGATCCCAGCGAACAGGTCGGTCTCCGGCAGGCGCGGGCGGACGCGCGAACGCGCCAGCTCGAATTCTTCGGTAGGCCACAACCGCTGCTGCCATTCGAGCGGGGCGGCGAAGAATTCGGCGTTCGGGTCGATCTGGGTAGCGTGCGCCCGCAGCGCATCGTCGCGCTGACCGAAGTACTTCGAGCACTCCACGCGCGTCGTCACCCGGTCGGCGAACACGTCATGCTTCGGGTCCCAGAGCTCCAGCCATCTTTCGAAAGGCCCGTCCTGGCCGTGCCTGACGAACTCGTCGTGAAGCACCTGCATCCGCTGGCGCAGGAACCCGTGGATGAAGTACAGCTTGGACACCGTCCACGGCTCACCGGCGTCCGGGAAGCGGCAGTAATCGCCGGCCGCCTCGTAGGCAGCCAGCGACACCTGGTGGCAGCGAATGTGGTCGGGATGCGGGTATCCACCGTTCTCGTCGTACGTGGTCATCACGTGTGGCCGGAAGTCGCGCACGACACGGACCAGCGCCTCGGTGGACACGTCCAGCGGCACCTGCGCGAAGCAACCCTCGGGCAGCGGCGGCGGCATATCTCCCTTGGGCAGGCCAGAGTCGACGAAACCCAGCCAGGCGTGCTCCACCCCGAGGATTTCGGCCGCCTTCGCCATCTCGTCACGGCGGATTTCTGCGATGTGTCCATGCACGTCGGGCAGGTCCATCGCGGGGTTGAGGATCTCGCCGCGCTCACCCCCGGTCAGCGTCACCACCAGCACGCGATGACCCTCGTCGGCATAGCGTGCAAGAGTGGCGGCGCCCTTGCTGGACTCGTCGTCGGGGTGGGCGTGCACCGCCATCAACCGCAGTTCGCTCACGTGCCCCCTTGTCCATCCGCCGGTCGCCCCCGAGCCTATAAGGATTCCTATAATTCCAGTTCTCCGATACCCGCGTAGTCACCAGGCATGACCCAAGGTCCCATTCCGCGCCCCGAGTCCCGCTACGGGCGTGCGCGACTGTCGCCAACGTCGCGACGCCGTCTCGCCGTCGCCCTGGCTCTGCTAACGGCGGCGGCCGGCACCGTCATCGGCTAGCAACGGCTACCAACGGCTCGGCACCGGCAAAGTCGCGGGATCGCTCGCCGGCTATCGGGTGATCGACAACGAGACGGCATCCGTGGCGATCAGCGTGAGGCGGTCCGACCCGTCGCGGCCGGTGGACTGCATCGTGCGGGTTCGTTCGGGAGACGGCGGCGAAACGGGCAGGAGGGAGGTGCTGGTCCCGCCATCAAACCGGGCCACGGTGCAGGTCACGACGACACTCAAATCCGTCCGACCGCCGGTGATGGCGGACATCTACGGCTGCGGCACCGACGTGCCCGGCTACCTGCGCCCGGACTGACCACACAGCAAACCCCAACAGCGAATGTGGGAGTCACCGATCGTTTGCGCGGTGGTAACATTGATCAATGCACGGTCCTGCTGGGACCGTGTATTGCTGCATTAATGGCCGTGAGCCAAACGGAGCGGCAACACGCGGGGTGCGACCCGCATAATCCCGAAAGCGGGATCAAAAGCTTACGCGGATAGACACGAGGAGCGCGACGAGATGACGGATACTCACGTGACCTGGTTGACCCAGGAATCACATGACCGACTCAAGGCCGAGCTCGACCAGTTGATCGCTAATCGTCCGGTCATCGCCGCGGAAATCAACGACCGCCGCGAGGAGGGTGACCTGCGCGAGAACGGCGGGTATCACGCCGCCCGCGAGGAGCAGGGCCAGCAAGAGGCCCGCATCCGCCAGCTGCAGGACCTGCTCAACAACGCGAAGGTCGGCGAGGCGCCCAAACAGTCGGGCGTGGCGCTGCCCGGTTCGGTGGTGAAGGTCTACTACAACGGCGACAAGTCCGACACCGAGACGTTCCTGATTGCCACCCGCCAGGAGGGTATCCACGACGGCAAGCTCGAGGTCTACTCGCCGAACTCACCGCTGGGCGGTGCCCTGATCGACGCCAAGGTCGGTGAGACCCGCCGCTACACCGTGCCCAACGGCAATACTGTCGAAGTCACGTTGGTCAGCGCTGAGCCGTACCACTCCTGAGGTTGCCCGCGAGCAGTCGTAAAAGCACCCCAAAAGGGCCCTTTTGGGGTGCTTTTACGACTGCTCGCGCAACCTAACCCAGCGCCTGGCCGAGGTCGGCGAGCAGGTCCTCGACATCCTCGATACCGACCGACAGCCGCACCAGGTCGTCGGGCACCTCCAGCTGGGATCCGGCCGTCGAGGCGTGCGTCATGGCGGCCGGGTGCTCGATCAGCGACTCCACCCCGCCCAGCGACTCGGCCAGGATGAACACCCTGGTGTTGGCGCACAGCTCTTGGGCGGCTCGCCGCCCGCCACGCATCCGCACCGACACCATGCCGCCGAAGTCGCGCATCTGCCGCTCGGCGATCTCATGCCCGGGGTGTGTGGGCAGACCCGGATACAACACGGCGGTCACCGCGGCATGCCCGGCAAGGAATTCGGCTACGGCAGAAGCGTTTTCACTATGCCGTTGCATCCGCAGCGCCAGCGTCTTCAGGCCGCGCATCGCCAGGTAGGCGTCGAACGGGCCCGGCACCGCGCCGGCCCCGTTCTGCAGGAAGGCGAAGGCCGCGTCCAGCTCTTCGTCGTCGGTGACCAGCGCACCGCCCACCAGGTCGGAGTGGCCGCCGATGTACTTAGTGGTCGAGTGCAGCACCACATCGGCGCCAAGCGTCAACGGCCGCTGCAGCGCAGGCGAGGCAAAGGTGTTGTCCACCAACACCTTTGCCGAATTCACGGCGCCAATCTCGGCAATCGCCGCGATGTCGGCGATCGACAGCATCGGGTTGGTCGGCGTCTCCACCCAAACCAGCCGGGTGCGCGGTGTGATCGCCGCCCGGACCGCGTCCGGATCGGCCAGCGTCACCGGCGTGTACGACACACCCCACTGGGTGAACACCTTGTCGATCAGCCGGAAGGTGCCGCCGTAGGCGTCGTCGGGAATGACCACATGGTCCCCGGGTCGCAGCATCGCCCGCAGCGCGCAGTCGGCCGCGGCCATCCCCGAACTGAACGCCCGGCAGAAAGCACCCTCTTCGACGGCAGCCAGCGAGGACTCCAAGGCGGCCCGGGTCGGGTTGGCGGTGCGCGCATATTCGAATCCGCCCCGCAGAACGCCGACACCGTCTTGGGCGAACGTGCTGCTGGCATAGATCGGAGCGTTGACGGCTCCGGTCGCCGGGTCTGGGGGGTAGCCGGCGTGAATGGCTTTTGTTGCTAGCCCGGCGATTTCGTGGTGTCGTTCGCGGTCATCGCTCATCGATGACCCACCCTAGTAGCGGACGTCACCCCGGCCGCACATTCGCGGCCGGGGTGACGCACGCCCGCATCAGAGCGGGAGGCAAACCGTCGTCATGATCTTGTCCGCCAGGGTCTGCCGCTTGGCATCCCACAACGGGAACAGAAAACCGATGTAGCAGATGATCGCGTCGACGAAGTGCGCCAGCTGACGAACCACAGACATACCGAAACCCAACGGCTGCCCGGTGGTTTCGCTGACTACCTTGAACTTCAAGATCGACTTGCCAATGCTCGATCCGGTGGTTCCCTGGCGATAACCCCAGTTCCAGACCCCGTAGACCAGGATCACCAGAGACGCCAGCCCCTGCGCCAACACACCGATAATCGAGTCCTGAGTAGCGCAGTACTGGCTGATGTCGTACTGACCGACGTTGGTGACGCACGACGACTGCTGGGTGACCAACGCGATCACCCACCCGATGCCGTAGACGACAACGATCGGGGCACTGTCGATCAGCGCGGCCAGTACACGAGTGATCCACGGCGTGTAGGACTCCGTCGGCAGCGCACGGATCGCCGGTCCGGGTGGCGGCGGCGCGTAGCCACCAGCCGACGGGGGAGGCGGCGGCGGGTAGCCACCCTCGGGCGGCGGAGGCGGTGGAGGCGGCGGGTACGAACCGCCGCTGGGCGCGGAAGGAGGAGGCGGCGGCTCGGACCCACCGGAAGGCCCAGGAGGCGGGGGTGGTGGGTAGGACCCGCCGGGGGGCGGCTGATCGGTCATGGGCAACAGCCTTCCACTCGGGATTAGCTTTGGGCGGCCCTACAGTACCTGAGGTCGGGTTCCGCGAAGCCGCCGGGCGAAGGCCAGCTCGATGACCGCTACCGTCGCCCCGCCCCCTCCGACAGAAATCCCAGCAAGTCGTAGCGAGTAATGACCCCGACCGGTTTGCCTCCCTCGACCACCATCAACGCGTCCCAGTCGCGCAACGCCTTGCCGGCCGAGCTGACCAACTCGCCGGCGCCGATCATCCGCAGCGGCGGGCTCATATGCTCCGAGACGGCGTCGGCCAGCTTGGCACGTCCCTCGAAGACGGCCGAGAGCAGTTCGCGTTCCGAGACGCTGCCGGCGACCTCGCCCGCCATCACTGGCGGCTCGGCGCCGACGACGGGCATCTGCGACACCCCGTACTCGCGCAGAATGCCGATGGCATCGCGCACCGTCTCCGACGGATGGGTGTGCACCAGGTCGGGCAGCGCACCGGACTTACGGCGCAGCACGTCGCCGACGGTGGCTTGCTCGGTCGACCCGTCGAGGCGGCTGCGCAGGAACCCGTACGACGACATCCACGCGTCGTTGAAGATCTTCGACATGTAGCCGCGCCCGCCGTCGGGCAACAACACGACGACCAGCGCGTCGGGCCCGGCTTCCTCGGCGACCTTCAGCGCGGCCACCACGGCCATCCCACACGACCCGCCGACCAGCAACGCCTCTTCCCGGGCGAGCCGCCTGGTCATATCGAACGAATCGGAGTCAGACACCGCGATGATCTCGTCGGGCACGGTCGGGTCGTAGGCCGCCGGCCAAAAATCCTCGCCAACGCCCTCGACCAGATACGGCCGGCCGGTGCCACCGGAATACACCGACCCCTCCGGGTCGGCGCCGACGATGCGTACCCGTCCCGCCGAGACCTCCTTGAGGTAGCGGCCCGCGCCGGTGATCGTGCCGCCGGTCCCGATGCCTGCGACGAAATGGGTGACCTTGCCGTCGGTGTCGGACCAGATCTCCGGGCCGGTGGTCGCGTAGTGGCTCGCCGGCCCTTCCGGGTTGGCGTACTGGTCGGGCTTCCAGGCACCCTCGATCTCCGCGACCAGCCGGTTGGAAACGCTGTAGTAGCTGTCGGGGTTGTCGGGCGGCACCGCCGTCGGGCACACGACTACCTCGGCGCCGTAGGCGCGCAGCACATTTCGCTTGTCCTCGCTGACCTTGTCGGGGCAGACGAACACGCACCGGTAGCCGCGGTGTTGTGCGACCAGAGCCAGACCGACGCCGGTGTTGCCCGATGTGGGTTCGACGATGGTGCCGCCCGGCTTCAGTTGACCGCTGGCCTCGGCGGCGTCGATCATCTTCACCGCGATCCGGTCCTTGGAACTGCCCCCCGGGTTGAGATATTCGATCTTTGCCGCCACGATGCCGGCACCGTGGGGGACGACGGAGTTCAAGCGAACCAGCGGCGTGCCGCCGATGAGGTCACTGATGTGCTGCGCGATCCGCATCCGTCAATCGTCTCAGGCGATTTCGGCCGGCGCACACCGGCCGGCCCGGCTCTAGCCGGTGGCCTCCCGGATGTACTCCCCGATCTGGCGCAACGAACGGATCGCTTCGGGCAGCATCGGCGCGGCGAGCTGGAAGTCGTGCACCTGGCCCGGCCAGACGCGCACCTCGGCCGGCACGCCCGCCGCCGCCAGCTTGGCCGCGGCCAACCGTGCATCGTGCAGCAGCACCTCGGAGCCGGACACGTGAATCAGGGTCCGCGGCAGGCCCGGACGAATGTGCTCCAGGGGCTCGTAGAGCTCTTCGGGCTCGCCGTCGACATGGTTCCTCGCGGCGGCTCCAGCAACCAAAGCGACGAGCGCATCGAACGCCCGCGCCGGAAACATCGCGTCGGTCTTGATGTTGGGGTGGGCCTGCTTGCTCTCCTTTGCTAGCTGCAGCAGTGGCGAGATCGCTACCAAGGCGGCTGGTTCTTCGCCGTGCTGCTGCAACCGCTGCGCCAAACTGAGCGCGAGGTAGCCACCCGCGGAGTCGCCCGCCAGCACGATCTGCTCCGGCTCGTAGCCACGCGACCGCAGCCATCGGTACGCATCGTGACAATCGTCGAGCGCCATCCCGACCGTGTGCTTGGGCACCAGCCGATAATCGGCCACGAGAATCGGCGAGTCAGCAAACTTTGACAGCATGTCGGCGAGCCTGCCATGCGAGTTTGCCCCACAGGTCAGGAATGCGCCGCCGTGGAAGTAGAGAACCACCCGCCGGCTGCCGTCCGCGGGGAGCACCCCGGCGGCACGGATCAACTGGGCCGAGGAATTAGGCAAGCTCACCGTCTGCCGGATGGCACCCGAGACCGGGGTCATAACCCGAGACGCGAAATCGATGAGACCCCATGGGTACGGCAGGTGAGGAGCGTAGCTACCGACGGCCAAAACGGGCCGGATCGTCACTCGTGACGCCAGTGCAGCTACCCGCGCAACAACACTTGGACCGGACTCGACAACCTCGACCGGCGCGCCATCGCTGATCGCAAACCTGCGTGCTGCAAGTCTACGTGCCTTCAGCACGTCCCGTGGGCGAATCGCATCACGAGGCGAACCGGATACCCAACTAGGTGCCGTCATGCTTAACACTTCCTACGCCTTTGTAGTCCGATACAGCATGTGACGAAGTAGCTGAGCGTCTGGTTCACCCGATCCCCCAGGCATCCAGCCAACCACGCGAACTTAGCTTGACAGCTTAATTCGGGACCCGTGGCCAAAGAGTCTGATTCGATATCACAATTGATCCACACCGTAATCGCGTCCTTCGTCAGCCGCCCACGCAAACAGCGAAGCCGATCTAAACTGATGGTGTGACCATTCGGGTGCCACGGCGTTCGACCATCGCCCTGGCCGCAGCGGGCGCGCTCGCCTCGACGGGCACGGCCTATGTGGGCGCACGCAATCTGCTGGTGGGCCAGGCGACCCAGGTGCGCACCGTCATCCCGAAGTCCTGGGACGCCCCGCCCCGCGCCGATGGCGTCTATACCCGCGGCGGCGTGCCCGTGCAGCGGTGGCGACGTGGCATGCCCGTCGACATGCACCTGATGGTCTTCGGTGACTCCACGGCGACCGGATACGGCTGCCAAAGTGCCGAGGAGGTGCCGGGCGTGCTGATCGCGCGCGGACTCGCCGAGCAGACCGGCAAGCGGGTGCGGCTGAGCACCAAGGCCATCGTCGGCGCCACCTCGAAAGGCGTGTGCGGCCAAGTCGACGCGATGTTCGTGGCCGGGCCGCCGCCGGACGCCGCGGTGATCATGATCGGCGCCAACGACATCACGGCGCTCAACGGCATCGGCCCGTCAGCGCGTCGGCTGGAATCGGTGGTGCGCAGGTTGCGGGCCCGCGGCGCGGCCGTGGTCGTTGGCACCTGTCCCGATTTCGGGGTCATCACCGCCATCCCCCAGCCGCTGCGGTACCTGGCACGCGCACGCGCCAAGCGGCTTGCCCGCGCCCAGGCCACCGCCGTCAAGGCCGCCGGCGGTGTGCCGGTGCCGCTGGCGCATCTGTTGGCCGCCCAGTTCCGAGCCGCACCCGAGCTGATGTTCTCCGCCGACCGTTACCACCCCTCGGCGACCGCGTACGCGCTGGCGGCCGAACAACTGCTCGCCGGTCTGCGCGATGCGCTGGGCGAAAAGGTCGGCGGCCCAGCGCTTCACGCGCCGCCACCGGCTGACGATCGTGGCCGGCCGCGACCAAGGATCATGTCGCGGCTGTGGCGACATCCCACACCCTCCCCTGCCGGGGCCCAAGCCGTGCCCGCCGGCGGATCGCGACTAGATTGATCTAGTCGGGCGGGGGCGGGTGGACCACCCGCTTCCGGCGAACCCTATGGAGGGAGCAGTCATGCCGGAAGCTGTCATCGTCTCAGCCGCGCGCTCGCCGATCGGCCGCGCAATGAAGGGGTCGCTGGTCAGCATGCGGCCCGACGATCTCGCCGCCCAAATGGTCCGCGCCGCACTGGACAAGGTGCCGGCGCTGAACCCGCACCAGATCGACGATCTGATCTTGGGCTGCGGCCTGCCGGGCGGCGAGTCCGGCTTCAACATGGCGCGCGTCGTGGCCGTCGCGCTCGGCTATGACTTCATGCCCGGCACCACGGTCAACCGGTACTGTTCGTCGTCGCTGCAGACCACGCGCATGGCCTTCCACGCGATCAAGGCCGGCGAGGGCGACGCGTTCATCTCCGCGGGCGTGGAGACCGTCTCCCGATTCGGCAAAGGCAACTCCGACTCATGGCCGGACACCAAGAACCCGCTGTTCGACGAGGCCCAGGAACGCTCGGCCGCGGCGGCCGCGGGCGCCGACGAATGGCACGACCCCCGCGCCGACGACAAGCTGCCCGACGTCTACATCGCGATGGGCCAGACCGCCGAGAACGTCGCCATCATCACCGGCATCAGCCGCGAAGACCAGGACCGCTGGGGGGTGCGCAGCCAGAATCGGGCCGAGGAGGCGATCAAGAGCGGCTTCTTCGGGCGCGAGATCACCCCGGTCACCCTGCCGGACGGCACCACGGTCAGCGCCGACGACGGGCCACGACCGGGGACCACCTACGAGAAGGTCGCCGAGCTCAAACCCGTGTTCCGGCCGAATGGAACGGTGACCGCGGGCAACGCGTGCCCGCTCAACGACGGGGCCGCCGCGCTGGTGATCACCAGCGATACCAAGGCCAAGGAACTGGGCCTGACGCCGTTGGCCCGCATTGTGTCCACCGGGGTCAGTGGCCTCTCACCGGAGATCATGGGCCTCGGCCCGATCGAGGCCTGCAAGAAGGCGCTGTCGAATGCCCGCATGTCGATCGCTGACATCGACCTGTTCGAGATCAACGAGGCCTTCGCCGTGCAGGTCCTGGGTTCGGCCCGGGAGCTGGGCATCGACGAGGACAAGCTGAACGTGTCGGGCGGAGCGATCGCCCTGGGCCACCCGTTCGGCATGACCGGCGCGCGCATCGCCACCACGCTGCTGAACAACCTGCAGACCTACGACAAGACGTTCGGCCTGGAGACCATGTGTGTCGGCGGCGGTCAGGGCATGGCGATGGTGATCGAACGGCTCAGCTAGCTACCGCGAGCAGTCGCAAAGGCCCCCGACACCAACGTAAGGGGTTTTTGTCAAGGGGTTGGGGGGCCTGCCCGTTCCTCGTCTCTACGTAGCGATCAACCGGGGTTCGTGATGCCCCGACAGCGTGCAATCGAGTTCGGTGAGGAATGGGCGGGGCCTGCTCATGGTGTCGGTCGAGGTGGTCCTCTACGCCGAGTGGAGCTTGGCCCCAACCTATTTCATTCGGTTGGTTCGGGGTGGGTGAGGTTAGGCAGCTGCGGGCAGCTCGGTGGGGCCGGCGATGGCGGCGTCCCAGGTCACCCGGCGGGTGACGATGGTATGTATCCAGCGCAGCAGCGCGGCCGCGATAGCGGCTCGGGCTTGCCCGTCTTTGAGCGGATTGCGCTCTCGGCTGGTCAAATGCCGGTAGCGGGCGGCCATTACCGGGTTATTCGGCAGGGCGCCCCACACGGCGCGCCAGGCCGCCAGCCGCAGCCGGGGCCGGCCCCGCCCGGAGATCCGCGACCGGCCCGTCATGGTGCCGCTGGCGTTCTCCCGCGGGCACAGCCCGGCGTGTTTGACCAGCGCGCGCGGGCTATCGAAGCGGGTGGGGTCGCCGGTTTCAGCCAGGATGGCGGCCGCCCCCAGTGCCGAGACGCCGGGGATGCTGCTGACCAGCTCGGTCAACCCGAGTTCATCGAGGATGGCGACCATGTGGGTCTCCACCTCGGCCAAGCGGGTCTTGGTGGCGCGCCAATCGGCCAGCACCCACTTGGCGCGCTGCAGCGCACCCAGGCGCTGCGCCAATACCCCGGCCGGATCGGTCAGCGCGGTAAAGACCGCGGTCAGGATGCGCCGCCGGGGCCCCCGCCTTCCCCCCCAGCGCGCGAACTCCCGGCGTACCGCCTGCTCAAACCGCGTCGGGCCGAGCCGGGCCAGCCGCTGCGGGCGGCCATCACAACGCTCCAGCACCACCGCCAGTGCCGCACACCAGGTGATCGAGTCAAACGGGTCGGCGGCCGCGGTCAGCACCGCCGGCCAGGCGCACTCCAGCAGATCGCGCAGCTGCTGGATGGCCGCGGTGGCTGTGGTGATCAGCCGGTCCCGATAGGCGCCCAACTGGCGCAGCTGCGCCCAGCTTTCGTCGGCACGCTCGGGGACATAGCAGTCCAGCTGGGCCACCAGCCGCGCGATCAGCACCGCATCCTTGTGATCGGTCTTATCTCGGGTGTAGTCCTCGGTCTCGCGGGCCCGCCCAACCAGCAGCGGCTGCACACACCAACGCCATATCCTGTTGGGCAGCAAGCTGATCCAGCACCCGCCAGCGATGCCCGGTCGGTTCACAACCCACCGTCACATCAGCGAAACCATGCTTGCGCGCCTCCTGGCGCGCCCACGCCAGTACCGGGCCCAGCCGCCACGCCTTGGCTTTCACCGTGCGACGGGCCAGCACCCGCGAATCATGATCGCAGAGCACCACCGCCTGCTTCTCATCGGCCAAATCGATCGCCAAAATCGCGTTGCTGGCCGGCACCAATTCCCGCAACCGAGCCAACCTGGCATTGCGCCGCTTGTCACCGCGCGACAGACCACTACCCTGAACCATGACGCCCTCCTGGATGTATTGGGATTCCAAGCCCGTCAACGACACCAGGAGGGCGTCCTTCTGATCAACATTCATCGGCATAGCTCTCTTACTACGCCGTGCGTGCGGGGGCCTTTGCGACTGCTCGCGGGCCTAATCGCGCCGCTAGTCGTTCTGTAGATAACTGAGCAGACGCAGGATCTCGATGTAGAGCCACACCAGCGTCACGGTCAGCGCGAGGGCGATACCCCATGCCGCCCGCTCGGGCGCTCCGGCCCGGATCATCTGATCCGCGGCGTCGAAGTCGATCAAGAAGCTGAACGCCGCGATACCAATGCACACCAGCGAGAAGATGATGCCGATGGGTCCGGGGCTACGCAGACCCAAGCCCTCACCGCCGCCGACGTTGAACATCGCCAGCACGAAGTTGCCGAGCATCAGGAAGAGCACGCCGAACATGGCGGCGACCAGCATGCGGGTGAACTTGGGCGTGACCCGGATGGCCCCGGTCTTGTAGACGACGAGCATGCCGAAGAACACGCCGAGCGTGCCCAGGATGGCCTCGCCGATGAGCACACCGGCATTGGCCGATGACACCGAGAAGTTGGCCAACACGAACGAGATGGCACCCAGGAACAGGCCCTCCAGCGCGGCGTAGCTGAGCACGATCGCCGGGCTGTCCTGCTTGCGCCCTAAGGTGGCGATCAGCACCAGCGCCAGGCCGCCGAGCGCGCCGATCATGGTCAGCGGCATCGCCAACGCGAGGTTCGATGCCACCAGGAAGTAGGAGACCACGGCGGTGGCCGACAACATGGCAAGCGTTATGCCGGTCTTGGTGACGACGTCGTCGATGGTCAGCGGGCGGGAAACCTTGGCTTCCCGGTAGGGAGCCAGGTAGGGGTCGGCTTGGTACCCCTGCATCTGCGACACGCCAGTGCCGAATTGCGCGTATCCGCCCCTCTGCTTGGGCAGCGAACGAAATACCGGGTTGCTTGTCTCCCGCACCGTCGGATCCTCTCTTGTGGCTCTAAACCTACGGCTACAGCTGCGAGCTGCGCGAACACAGACTCAACGATCAATGGCCCCGCCCGGGTTCCCAGCGGAGCTGGGCGTTTTCTGGGTTATCGATAACCATAGACGTTAGCCCCGCGGCCACCGCTGAGCGAGTCACGATCTAGATTGCTGGTCAAACTCTTGGACAACTGGCGACGGGTTCTGGCGAGGGAGACTGGGCGTGACTGGAGACTCCGATGAGGTCTTGACCAGCGTCGATCGCGGCGTAGGCGTTGTGACCCTCAACCGTCCCAAGGCAATCAACTCGCTGACTCAAACGATGGTCGACCGGCTGAGCACCATCCTGGACCGCTGGGAACGCGACGACGGGGTGCACACGGTGGTGCTCTCCGGCGCCGGGGAACGCGGATTGTGCGCCGGCGGGGATGTGGTGGCCGTCTACCACAGCGCCCGCAAGGACGGCGTCGACGCGCGGCGGTTCTGGCGCGCCGAGTACCAGCTCAACGGCCAGATCGGCCGGTTCGCCAAGCCGTACGTGGCGCTCATGGACGGCATCGTGATGGGCGGCGGCGTCGGCGTCAGCGCCCACGGAAACACCCGGGTGGTCACCGACACCGCCAAGGTCGCGATGCCCGAGGTCGGCATCGGCTTCATCCCCGACGTCGGCGGGGTGTACTTGCTGTCCCGGGCTCCCGGCGAGCTGGGTCTGCACGCCGCGCTTACCGGAGCGCCGTTTTCCGGCGCCGACGCCATCGCGATGGGATTCGCCGACCACTACGTGCCGCACAGCGAGCTCGACGCGTTCACCCAAGCGGTCCTCGCCGACGGCGTCGAACGCGCACTGGCCGGCCACGCCATCGAACCTCCCCCGAGTGATCTTGCCGCACAACGCGATTGGGTTGACGAGTGCTATTCGGGTGACACTGTCGCCGATATCATCGCCGCGCTGCGGGCGCATGGCGCCGGACCGGCCACCGACGCCGCCGACCTGATCGCCACCCGCTCCCCCATCTCGCTGTCGGTGACGTTGGAGGCGGTGCGTCGCGCCGCCAAGCTGGAATCGCTGGAAGACGTTCTGACCCAGGACTATCGGGTGTCGTCCGCGTCGGTGCGCTCGCACGATCTGGTGGAGGGGATCCGCGCGCAACTGATCGACAAGGATCGCAAACCGCAATGGCGCCCCGCGACACTGGCCGAGGTCACGGTGGACGACGTCGAGGCATATTTCGAGCCGGTCGACGACGACTTGACTTTCTAGAAAGGTGGTCTGGTGACCGACAACAAGTACGAAACCATCCTCGTCGAGCGCGATCACCGCGTCGGCATCATCACGCTGAACCGGCCCAAGGCGCTGAACGCGCTCAACAGCCAGGTGATGAACGAAGTCACCAGCGCCGCAACCGAAATGGACGATGACCCGGATATCGGCGCGATCATCATCACCGGTTCGGCGAAGGCGTTCGCCGCCGGCGCCGACATCAAGGAAATGGCGGGTCTGACGTTCGCCGACGCGTTCGGCTCCGACTTCTTCGCCACCTGGGGCAAACTGGCCGCCGTGCGCACGCCGACGATCGCCGCGGTGGCCGGGCACGCGCTTGGCGGGGGCTGCGAGCTGGCGATGATGTGCGACCTGCTGATCGCCGCCGACACGGCCACATTCGGTCAGCCGGAGATCAAGCTCGGCGTGTTGCCCGGCATGGGCGGCTCGCAGCGCCTGACCAGGGCGATCGGCAAGGCCAAGGCGATGGATCTCATCCTGACGGGACGCACCATCGACGCCGTCGAGGCGGAACGAAGCGGCCTGGTGTCGCGAGTGGTGCCGGCCGACGACTTGATCAGCGAGGCCATGGCGGTCGCCACCACCATTTCGCAGATGTCGCTGTCGGCCGCCCGCATGGCCAAGGAAGCCGTCAACCGGGCGTTCGAATCCACGCTGTCCGAAGGCCTTCTCTACGAGCGCCGGCTTTTCCATTCGACTTTCGCCACCGAAGACCAGTCCGAAGGAATGGCCGCATTCATCGAGAAGCGCCCGCCCAACTTCACCCACCGATGAGCGAACAGGGCGCCGGGACCACCACCGACGAACGGCTTGCGGACATCGGGGAATCCACCGAGGCTGAAACCGGCCCCAAGGCCCCCGGACCCACGCCGGCCCGCAGCGTGTGGTGGATTCGCCACTACACCTTTACCGGCACCACATTCGGCCTGATTTTCCTGTGGCTTTCGATGACGCCGTCACTGCTGCCGCGCGGCCCGCTGTTCCAGGGACTGGTCAGCGGCATCTCCGGCGCAATCGGCTATGGCCTGGGCGTGTTCACCGTCTGGCTGGTCCGCTACATGCGCTCGCAGAATTCCAGCCCCCCGCCGCCGCGCTGGGCGTGGCTGCCCCTCATCGGGGTCGGCGCGGTCGGCATGGTCCTCATGGCGATCTGGTTCCACCTCTGGCAGGACGACGTCCGCGACCTGATGGGCGTCGAACACCTTGAGTGGTATGACTACCCGCTGGCCGGCGCCGTGTCGCTGGTCGTGCTGTTCACATTGGTCGAAATCGGCCAGTTCATCCGCTGGCTGGTCGGCTTTTTGGTGGGGCAGGTGGACCGGATCGCGCCGTTCCGCCTTTCGGCGACCATCGTGGTGGTCCTGCTTGTGGTGCTGAGTATCACCCTGCTCAACGGTGTCGTGCTGAAGTTCGCGATGCACTCGATGAACAGCACCTTCGCCTCTGTCAACGACGAAATGACCCCCGACACGGCGCCGCCGAAGACCCCGCTGCGATCGGGTGGCCCGCAGTCGCTGGTGTCGTGGGAGTCGCTGGGCCATCAGGGCCGAATCTTCGTCGAGGCCGGCCCCACCGTCGCCGAACTGACCGCGTTCAACGGAACCCCGGCCGTCGAGCCGATCCGCGCCTACGCCGGGCTGTTCTCCGCGGACGGAATCACGGCGACCGCGGAGCTGGCCGCGCGCGAATTGCAGCGGACCGGCGGACTGCAACGAGCCGTCGTCGCGGTCGCCACCACCACCGGCACCGGATGGATCAACGAAGCGGAAGCCGACGCGCTGGAGTACATGTACAACGGCAACACCGCGATCGTGAGCATGCAGTATTCGTATCTGCCCAGCTGGCTGTCGTTCTTGGTGGACAAGGAGAACGCCCGGCACGCCGGTCAGGCACTGTTCGAGGCGGTCGACAGGCTGATCCGGCAAATGCCGGAATTTCAGCGTCCCAAGCTCGTCGTGTTCGGCGAGAGCCTGGGATCGTTCGGCGGCGAGGCGCCGTTCATGAGCCTCAACAACGTCCTCGCCCGTACCGACGGCGCGTTGTTCAGCGGACCGACGTTCAACAACACCATCTGGACCGACCTGACCGCTACCCGCGACGCCGGTTCGCCGGAGTGGCTGCCCATCTACCACGACGGCCACAACGTCCGGTTCGTCGCCCGCCCAAGCGATCTGCGGCGGCCGGACGCCTCGTGGGGCAGACCGCGGGTGGTCTACCTGCAGCACGCCTCCGACCCGGTCGCCTGGTGGACCCCCGACCTGCTGTTCAGCAAACCGGACTGGCTGCGGGAAAACCGGGGCTACGACGTCCTACCGCAGACCCGCTGGATCCCGGTGGTGACCTTCCTGCAAGTCACTGCCGACATGGCGGTGGCCGTCCAGGTGCCGCCCGGGCACGGTCACCACTACGTCGCCGATGCCGCCGACGCCTGGGCCGCGGTGCTGTCACCGCCGGGTTGGACACCGGAGAAGACCGAGAGGCTGCGCCCGCTGCTGCATTCCGACGCGAAGCCCATGGGCCCGTCAGGCTAGGCCGCGTTCGAGCGGACCTAACCGCTGAGCTCGGCCACCACGCCCGCCGCGGCCAGCGCCTGGTAGCCGCCGACAACATCGGTCGCGCGATGCAGACTCAGGTCCAGCGCAATTGCCCATCATTGGACAATGAACGAAGGCGAATGTCTAATCCGAAGTTCCGACCGCTGGTACTCGAGGATTGTGTAGCCGACCTGGGAAATCAGTAGAATCACAGTTGGCGAGTGTAGCCACGAATATGGTGTGTCGTTACGACGTTGTGTGATGAGAATGCGTTAGGATAACGGCGTGGCGGCATACTCAGGTTCGATGCACGTAGCCCGGAATCTGCGTGGATACGTGACGAAGTCAGGCGAGCAACGTCTCTACGAGACGATCCTGCTGCGCCGCTCGTTCCGCGACGGGGGCAAGGTGCGCCACCAAACTCTGGCGAACCTGTCCAAGCTCCCGCCGGAGGCGATCGCCGCCATCGAGGCGACGCTTAAGGGGCACACGCTCGTGGCGGCCGGCAGCGAGTTCAGCAAGACGCGGTCGCTGCCGCACGGTGATGTCGCAGCGGTGGCGGCGATGGCGGGCAAGCTCAAGCTGGCCGCACTGCTAGGCCCGCCATGCCGGGCCCGCGACATTGCTGTCGCGTTGATCATCTCGCGGGTGGTGCGGCCAAAATCGAAGCTATCCACCCTGGGCTGGTGGTCTGATACCACCCTCGGGGTCGACCTGGGTGTGGCCGACGCATCCACCGATGAGATCTACGCGGCGATGGACTGGCTTGTCAGCCGCCAGGAGACGATCGAAAAGAAGCTGGCCGCAAAGCATCTCGCGGAGTCGGTGAACCCGGGCCGGATGGCGTTGTTCGACCTGAGTTCCTCGTGGGTGACCGGGCGCTGCTGCGAGCTGGCCGCACACGGCTATTCCCGCGACGGCAAGAAAGGGTGCCAGCAGATCGAATACGGTGTGCTCACCGACCCCGACGGGCGCCCGGTCGCGGTGCGGGTGTTCGCGGGCAACACCAGCGACCCGAGCGCGTTCACCCAGATCGTTGAGGTGATCAAAGACAAGCTCGCCATCCAGCGGCTGATCCTGGTCGGTGACCGCGGCATGATCACCGGCGCGCGCATCGACAAGCTGCGCGAACTCAACGACACCCCCGACGACGCAGCGTGTTTCGACTGGATCACCGCGCTGCGCGCCCCGTCGATCGCCAAACTCGCTCGCGACGACGGGCCGCTGCAGATGAGCCTGTTCGACCAGCAAGACCTCGCCGAGATCACCCACCCCGACTACCCCGGCGAACGGCTGATCGCCTGCCGCAACCCAGCACTGGCCGCCGAACGCGCCCGCAAGCGCCAAGACCTGCTGGCCGCCACCGACAAGGAGCTGGCCCACATCGCCGAACGCGTCACCAAGGGCACCCTGTCCGGCGCCGACAAGATCGGCATCGAGGTCGGTAGGGTCAGCGGAAAATTCAAGGTGGGCAAACACTTCCACCTCACCATCACCGACACCGCCTTCACCTACCACCGCGACCAGGCCGCCATCGACGCCGAAGCGGCCCTCGACGGCATCTATGTCCTGCGCACTAGCGTCGACGCCCAGGCCCTCGACCCCGCCGCCATAGTCGAAAGCTACAAGAAACTCGCCAACGTCGAACGCGACTTCCGCATCATCAAATCCGACGACCTCGACCTGCGGCCCATCCACCACCGCCTCCAAGACCGGGTCAAAGCCCACATGCTCATCTGCATGCTCGCCTGCTACCTCACCTGGCATCTACGCAAGGCCTGGGCACCGTTGACCTTCACCGACCAAGCACCCCACAACGGGACAACCCCGTAGCCCCCGCACGCCGCTCCGCCACCGCCCAAGCCAAGGCCTCCACCAAACACGATGACGACGGCAACCCGGTCGGCAGCTTCCGCGACCTGCTCACACACCTGGGCACCCTCACCCGCGACCGGATCCGCTACCACGACACCGACATCGAAATCGACAAGCTCACCGACCCCACCCCCCACCAGCGCCGCGCCTTCGACCTTATCGAGGCCCCCATCCCACTGACCATCGCCGCGTAGCCACAACAACCACCCACCAAAACCAACAAACCCCCAGGTCAAACCGCGGATTCGCCTATCAGAACAGCCTTAACTTCGGTCTAATGATTGGACATCAATGGCGCTGATCGAGAGTATGCCAAGGGTGAATGTCAAATTATTCGACATTCACCTTCACGCATCGATCGTTACGACCAATCCGAACATCCGCCCCGAAGCCCAATTCAGCGCTGCCAATTTGTCCGATTAGGCCGGTGCGGCGGCTTGTCGCAGGCCGCGGCGAGGACCGTCGCCATAGTGGCCCTGGACTGTCTTCTAGCGCCATCTGGCAGTGCGAAGTTACCTGTCGGACATCATCTTTCGCGATCCTGTCCGTGCGGTCCAACCATGCGCGGCGCGGTTGACGGGACTGGCGACGATGAAAGTCGGCCGGTTCAAAGAGTTCACAAACAATTCGCATGGAACGACAAAACAATGTCGGGAATCTGCCCAAAAGCACGGCGATCCGGTGTTATGGGGCTAACATCGCCTCTGGTATCGCCAATCGCAACAAAGGGGCCTCGTGTCGTTTGTACTGGTATCTCCGTCGCAGTTGATGGCCGCATCGGCTGATCTGGCTGGTATTGGGTCTGCGATCGGCGCGGCCAACGCGGCCGCCCTGACCCCGACAGCGGCGCTGGCCGCAGCCGGGGGCGATGAAGTCTCAGCAGCGATCGCGGCACTGTTTTCCACCCACGCCCTGGACTATCAAAAGCTCAGCGCGCAGGCCGCACTGTTTCATGAGCAGTTCGTACAGGCGTTGACCGCTGCTGCGGGATCGTATGCCAGCGCCGAGGCAACCAACGTCGAGCAGCAGGTGCTGGGCGCGATCAATGCCCCCACCCAGGCCCTGTTCGGGCGCCCGCTGATCGGCAACGGCGCCGACGGGACCGCGGCCAATCCCAACGGTGGCGCCGGTGGGTTGTTATACGGCAACGGCGGCAACGGCTTCTCGCAAACCACCGCCGGACTGGCCGGGGGTGCCGGCGGGTCGGCCGGGCTGATCGGCAATGGCGGTAACGGTGGCGCTGGCGGGGCCGGCGCGGCCGGCGGCGCGGGCGGCAACGGTGGGTGGCTTTACGGCAGCGGCGGCAACGGCGGGGCCGGCGGTGCTGGGGCCGCGGGTGCGGCCAATGTTGCCGGCGGCATCGGCGGGGCCGGGGGATCGACCGGATTGTTCGGCAACGGTGGGGCCGGCGGTGTCGGCGGCGACGGCGGACAAGGCGGCAACGGCGTCGGCAACGGCGCCGGCGGCGCCAAGGGCGGCGCCGGCGGCGCCGGCGGCGCGGGCGGCAACGGCGGCTGGATCTACGGCCAAGGCGGCGCCGGTGGTGACGGCGGAACCGGCGGCGCCGGCGGGACCGGCGCCGCCGCCACTTCCTTCGGCCTACCCGGTGCGGCCGGCGGCAATGGCGGCGCCGGCGGGCAAGGCGGCAACGGCGGGTCGGCCGGCTGGCTATTCGGCAGCGGCGGCGACGCCGGCAACGGTGGCGGCGGCGGCAACGCCGGGGCTGGCGGCAACGCTTTCACTGGCGGCGGCGCCGGTGGTGCCGGCGGGACCGGCGGCACCGCCGGTGGCGGCGGAAACGGCGGCCAAGGCGCCTTGCTGTTCGGCCACGGCGGCAACGCTGGCAACGGCGGTGACGGCGGCAACGGGGCAGCCGGCGGCGTCGGCGGCGACAATTTCCCTGGCACTGGCGGTAAGGGTGGCACCGGTGGCGCCGGTGGCGACGCTGGAGCCGGCGGCAACGGCGGCGGCGGTGGCCTGCTGTACGGCAACGGCGGCAACGGCGGCAACGGCGGCAACGGCGGCGCCGGCAACCTCGGCGGCAAGGGCGGCCAGGGAACATTCCCCGACGGAAACGGAGGGAGCGGTGGCGTTGGTGGTGTCGGCGGCAACGCCGGCGACGGCGGCAACGGCGGGTCATCCGGCTGGCTGTCGGGCAGCGGCGGCCACGGCGGCGGCGGCGGCAACGCCGGCGCCGGCGGCAACGGCGGCGGCGGCGGCGACAGCAACAATCTCGGCACCGCTCCCGGTGGTGGCGGCGCCGGCGGTGACACCGGCAACGCCGGCAACGGCGGCGGCGGCGGATCGGCCGGAAGGCTAATCGGCGACGGCGGCACCGGCGGCGCCGGTGGAATCGGCAGCATCGGCGGGGCCGGCGGCAGCGGCGGCACCAACACCGCGACCGGGTTCCAAGCTGCCGGCGGTAACGGCGGCAACGGCCACGCGGGAGGTAGCGGCGGCAACGGCGGCGGCGCCGGCCTGCTCGGCAGCGGCGGCGACGGCGGAACCGGCGGCAACGGCAGCCAAGGCGGCCTGGGCGCGCCCGTCGGTGGCACCGACGGCAACGGCGGCAACGGCGGCGACGGCGGAACCGGCGGCGACGCCCAATTGATCGGCGATGGCGGCAACGGCGGCGACGGTGGAACCGGCGGCGCCGGCCAGGCCTCCGGGCTCGACGGCGCCGGGGGCGCCGGCGGAAGCGGCGGACTGATCTTCGGCAACTCCGGCACCACCGGGCAATGACCGGCCGGTAACGCCGAGCGAGACTACCGGCTCAGCTCGGCCAGCACGCCCGCCGCGGCCAGCGCGTGGTAGCCGCCGACAACATCGGTCGCGCGATGCAGACCCAGGTCCAGCAGCGCGGCCGCGGCCAGGCTGGAGGTGTAGCCCTGCGAGCACACGATCACCCACTCGACGTCGTCGCCGACGGCCTGCGGCAGCCGCGCGTCGCTGGTCGGGTCGCAGCGCCATTCCAGCACGTTGCGTTCGATCACCAGCGCACCCGGCACCTCGCCTTCGCGGGCGCGTTGGGCCGCGGGCCGGATGTCGACAAGCACCGCGCCGCGCCGCAGCGCCTCGGGCACCTGGCGGGCGAGAAGGCGGCGGTAGCGGCCTCGGGCGGCGTCCAGCACCCCGTCGATGCGGCTCATCACGGGCCCTCGGGTTGGTCGGTCAATTCGGTGCGCCGGCGGCGCAGCCTGTTGCGCTCGGTGACCTCGTAGTACGACATCGCGGTCAGCGGCGGGGAATAGGCGTGCACGCTCAGGGTCGGTTCCACGGGTCCGGCGATCACGGCGGGCCGGGGCGCCCACACCACGTCGTGCACCCAGCCCAGCGGGAACCCGGCCTGATCGCCGGCATCGAGCCGGCGGCGCCGCAGCCGCCGGCCGTCCCAACGGAATTCGTTGAGCGACCCGGACAGCACGGTCAGCGCACCGAGCGATCCGCCGTGGTCGTGCAATTCGGTGGCGTGGCCGGGAACCCAGCTGATCAGCCAGACGTCCAGTTCGTCGTCACCATGGATGCGGGTGAACCAACGCTCGGTCGTCGGGAGCCCGCCCTCGGGCAGCAGGTGGTCGCGGCGCCCGCTGAGCACCTCGTCGGCGGCTTGGTCGGTGGCGTGTAGCAGGTCGGGCACCCGCAGCCGCGTGGGCCCAGCAGCAGGGGCTGCGATGGTGGGCGTGACAAGAGGCAGAGCCATGAGAGAACTCCAGGGGTGGAACGGATCGGGCAGGCGGCGGGTTAGGGCCGGCAACACTCGCAAAATCCGAAGCGCTCCATCACGCCCGACAGTGTCGCATAGATTGACGCTGTGCGCTGGAGCCGTCCTGACACCCTGCAATGGGGGATGGTCGCAGCAGCGGCATGCTTGTCGGCCGTCACCGGCTGCTCGCATAGCGGCGTCAGCGGCACGGATTCATCCTCGTCGGTGCCGTCATCGAACGTTTCCAGTTCGCTGCCGGCGGGGGCCGTTGGCATCTCCCCCACCGGGGTAACGACCAGGGTCGACGTGCCCGCGGAGTCGACCGAAGAGGAGTATTTCCAGGCCTGCCACGCCGCAAAGATCTGGATGGAGGCCCAAGTCCGGCCCGAAGGGACCCCAAAGTCGTTGGTCGAGCCCTACCTGGCGATGGTTCAGGCATCGAAATCCGGCGCCGCCGGTAGCTGGAATGTCCGGTGGGCAGATCTAACCCCAGCCAGGCAGGCGGCCGTGATCACCGCCGCGCGGGCCGCCGCCAACGCCGAATGCGGGTAGCGCCGCTGAGCAGCCTCGTGCAATTGCGATCTGGGGTGCAAGAAAATGCCGGCCGGTTCGGTCCAGGGACGTCCCGCCACGCAGAATGAAGGCATGCCCATGCCGGCAGCCGTGCGCTCACGCGGGTCGTCGACGCCTCGCGTCGCGTTGGCGCTCGGCAGCGGCGGCGCCCGCGGGTACGCCCACATCGGAGTGATCGAGACGCTGCGCGAACGGGGTTACGACATCGTCGGGATCGCGGGTTCGTCGATGGGAGCGGTGGTCGGCGGCGTGCAAGCGGCCGGACGACTCACCGAGCTCGCGGACTGGGCGAAGTCGTTGACACAGCGCACCATACTGCGACTGCTCGACCCGTCGATCACCGCGGCCGGAGTGCTGCGGGCCGAGAAGATTCTGGACGCGGTGCGCGACATCGTCGGCCCCGTCTGCATCGAGCGACTGCCCATCCCGTTCACCGCGGTGGCGACCGACCTATTGACCGGCAAGTCGGTGTGGTTCCAGCGCGGGCCGCTCGACGAGGCGATCCGGGCGTCCATTGCGATACCTGGAGTGATCGCCCCGCACGAAGTCGACGGCCGACTGCTCGCCGATGGCGGAATCCTGGACCCGCTGCCGATGGCACCGATCGCCGGGGTCAACGCCGACCTGACCATCGCGGTGAGCCTTAACGGCAGTGACGCCGGGCCCCCTCGCGATGCGGAGCCGGGAGTCACCGCGGAGTGGTTGAACCGCATGGTGCGCAGCACCTCCGCGCTGTTCGACGCCACCGCCGCCCGGTCGCTGCTCGACCGGCCGACGGCGCGGGCGGTGCTCAGTCGGTTCGGCGCGGCGGCCCCGGATACCTGGTCGGAAGACAGCGACGTCGACCCGAGCCCGACGACCCGCGACGACCCCGCGGAAACGTCCGCCGCTCCGGAAGTCCCCAAGATGGGCAGCTTCGAGGTGATGAATCGAACGATCGACATCGCCCAATCCGCGCTGGCGCGCCACACGCTGGCGGCCTATCCGGCCGACTTGCTGATCGAGGTGCCGCGCTCGACATGCCGAAGCCTGGAGTTCCACCGGGCGGTGGAAGTCATCGCCGTCGGCCGCGCCCTGGCCACCCGTGCCCTGGACGCGCTCGAAATCGAAGCGGAGAAGCCGGCCCCGCCCGCGATCGACGGCTGATCAGATCCCCAGCGCGCGCGTGATGACCTTGGCTTCCCGGCGGCCCTGCTCACGCCCGGCCCGCGCCGAGCCGATGCGGCAGCGCGGATCCAGCGGGTTGGGCCCGAAGGCCGCCAACGAATCGCCGTCGGCGAACACGGCGAACGCCGTTCCGCGAAACGCCGCGATCTCGGCGGCCGGCCCGGCCCCGAACGGCGACGGCGCGTCCGCGCCGGCGGGCACGAACACCACCGCCACCTCGCAGTCGTCGGCGGCGCCGAGGTTGATCGAGCTACCCACGCCGCCGTCCATGTAGCGTCGACCGGCGATCGTCGCCGGCGGCCACGCCCCCGGCACTGCGCAACTGGCCGCCACCGCGTCGACCAGATCAACACCTGAATCTCGGTCGAAGACGACCAGTTCGCCGGTGGCGACGTCGATCGCCGTGACCCGCAGCACCCGGTCCGGCCAGCGGTGCGACGGCAGGCGCTGCGCGATGACCGCGCGACGGACGGGTTCGGCAACGGTTTGCGTCGCCAGCGCCACCGCCCCGATGCGTTTCATACGCTCCCGTTGCTCCCGGTGCGAGGTGCGCGAATCGCCCAACGCGGCCAGGAAGAGTTCGGTGACGGCATCGATGTCGACGCCGGGATCGATCTCGGCCGACGTCTCGGCGACTTGCCGGGCGAACAACTCGTCGAGCGGGCGACCGCCGCTGATCGCCGCGGCGACCGCGGCCCCGGCCGACGTCCCGACCAGCACATCCGAATCCAGCAGCAGCCGGGCAGCCGCGGGCGACTCGTCGGCGATGCCGCACAGAACGCCTGTCTCCCAGGCGATTCCCGCCAGGCCCCCGCCGGCCAACACCAGCGCGCGCCTACTGGTCATGTCCGCCCGCTGCTGTGCTGAGCCAGCTCGACCGGCGCACTCAGATCGGCCCGCCGGATCGCGTAGCGGGGCTCGTCGGGCAACACCAGCTTGCGCGTGACCCGCAGCGCGGCGTCCACGTGGACCAGCTCACCCGGGGTGAGCAAACTCCAGCGCGGGTCGTCGTCCATGGGTTCGGTGGCGAACACCGACGGCCGCGCGCGCAGATGCTCGGACCACGCGCGGATTCGTTTGGTGCGCAGATCGAACTCGGGCAGCCCGTCCAAGCGTCGGTCGTGGACATAGAGCTTGTGTGGCTCGGGGTAACGCAGTGCCCATATATCGGTGGCCGTGCTCAGCAGCACGTTGACCGCATAGATCGGGACGTTCGAAGCGAGCCATCGCAGGGCGTCGACCAGACCGGCCAATTCGTCGCCCTCACGGCCGCGGATCGAGGCGGTGATCAGGGCGAATGTCCGCTCGGAATCGGTTTGGCCCGATGCCAGATCGTCGGCGCCGACCTCGCGCAGCCGTTCGTCGATGGCGTCGGGACCCTCGAGCACCCCGTTGTGCGCGAACATCCGGCCGTCCCGCAGGAACGGATGGGTGTTGTGGACGTCGAGCGATCCCGTCGTCGCATAGCGCACGTGCGCGACGAAGGTGGTCCCGGTCAGCTGGTGCGCTGCGGTGGCGAATTCGACGTGTTGCCAGGCCGCGATCGGCTCCTTGTGCAGCTCGGGCCGGCCGTCCTCGCCGAAGACACCCAGGCCCGTGCCGTCCGGGTTCCGCCTGCTCCGCTCGGCCAGGCTGTCCGGGGCGTCCAGCAACCAGAACGTGGCGGTGCACGCGTCCGCCCCGGCGTGCGGGCCGAAGAGTCGACACATGAGATCGCAGTCTCAGCGCACCAACTGGGCGGACAGTTCCTCGAGCACGCGACGTGCGTAGCCCTTCCACATCCTGGCAAACAGCGGCAGCACCGGCGCGGCAGCGGCCGACCTCGCGTGGATCCGCCATTGCCAGGTCACCGTGGTTCCGGTGCCCGCGGGCGCGAAGCTCCACCTGCCGTCGACCGAGCTGACCAGTGGCGCCAACGGACCCGTGATGCCGGAAAGCGTGTAGCCGAACGACCGCGGGGGATCAACGCTGGTCAGCTCCTCGCGCACGCTGCCGCCGCCGACCATCATCACGACGCGGGTCTGGCCCGCCGCATCCCAGGCACCGGTTTGATCACGCACCTCCTTGATCGGCGGGATCGGCCCGTACCAGTGCGAACAAATCAACGGCAGCGATATCGGCAGCGTGCCGCCGAACGCAGCCTCGACGGTGACGGGTATTGCTCGCGATTGCTCAACAACGACAGACCTCGCCATGTGATTCCTCCTAGCGCGCCAGCCCGGGAGCGGCCCGGCCGGTGATCAGCGGCAGATCGAAGAAGCTTTGGATGCCCGCCGGGGCGGCGCAGGTGGCGGGTATCGCATTGACGCAGTGCGCTGCGGTCGCGACGATACCGGGGTTGCTCGTCAACCCCGCCGCCACGCTCTCCGGCTGCCATCCCTTGACGGTCACGAAGGTGTCCGGGTTTCCGCGTACCTCGATTTCGTAGCGTTCCCCTGCCGGCCCGAAAGACCAAGGCGGATCAAGGTTTTCCGATCCCATTAGCCAGTTCACGGTGATCTGGACGACCACGGTGTCGCGCACCAGCGCCTCCCAGGTGAAGCGGCGCCCGGCGACCTGCCCGGGCTCGATCATCCCGATCGGCGAGTCGATCGGCGCGGTCGCGACGGCCACTTCCTGCGATGTGCGGACCTCCGGATCGGCGGCGAAGCCCAACCGGTCGACACACAACCGGACGGACTGGCTGAATCCGCCATCCAGCAGTTTTTGCATCGGCCCGGTCAACGCCCCATCCGGTGTGCCACCGAAGCCCATCACATAGCGCAGCACGTCCGGCGCTCCATACGTGCGCAGGTCCGAAAACTCTTCGGAACGAACGAAAGTCACGCCCGTCGACATCACCGACAGCAGCAGCGGGAACAGCTCGGTGGCGGCGCCGGGGCC
Organism: Mycobacterium lacus; assembly: GCF_010731535.1. Taxonomy (NCBI): domain Bacteria; kingdom Bacillati; phylum Actinomycetota; class Actinomycetes; order Mycobacteriales; family Mycobacteriaceae; genus Mycobacterium; species Mycobacterium lacus. The sequence continues at coordinate 618,031 of NZ_AP022581.1, read as the reverse complement.
GATGCCCGCGCCGTGCAGCGTCGCGTTTCCGGCCTGGGCGGCGACCTCCAGCGGGGCGGCCTCCTTTTCGCTCGGGTAGAACCAGCCGAGCGGGGTGACGACGTTCTTGCCGGACGAAAGCAGCGCGGCGACCTCCTCGACGCTGGGCAGCAACGGGGCGTAGATCACCGCATCGGCATCGATCGCCAGCACATCGTCGATGTTGTTGGTCGCGACCACGCCCAGCGGCGCGGTGCCGATGATCTCGCCGACGTCCTTGCCGCTCTTCGCCTCGGAATGCACCCAGCAGCCGACGAGTTCGAGGTCGGGATGCTCGAGCACACCCTTGATCGCGGCCACACCGACCGACCCCGTTGCCCACTGAACGACCCGCAACATGTCCTCACCTTCCTACGCGAGCAGACGCAGAATCGCATGTTTCGGGGCGAAACTATGCGATTCTGCGTCTGCTCGCGCTCAATCGCGCGCCTCCACCACCCAGTAGCCGTGCTCGGCGTAGCGCGACCGGATGGCCTTCTTGTCGTACTTGCCCACACTGGTGCGCGGAATCTCGTCCACGAATGTCCACCGCTCGGGCAACCACCACCGAGCGACCCTGTCCGCGAGGAACGTTCGCAGCTGCTCGGCGCTGACCGGAGCGCCTTGCCTGACGACGACGACAGCGAGCGGTCGTTCCTGCCAGCGCTCGTCGGGAACCCCGACGACCGCGGCCTCGAGCACGTGGGGGTGCGCGATCAGGCAGTTCTCCAAGGCGACCGAGGAGATCCATTCCCCCCCTGACTTGATGACGTCCTTGGCCCGGTCGGTCAGGGTGACAAAGCCGCGGGCGTCGATGCGACCCACGTCGCCGGTGCGCAACCAACCGGAGTCGAACTTGGACTCGTCACGCCCCAGGTAGTACGAGCCGGCAATCCACGGGCCGCGTACCTCCACCTCGCCCACGGCATCGCCGTCGTTGGGCAGGACCTGGCCGTCGTCGTCGACGATCCGCATCTCCACCCCGCACACCGGTTGTCCTTGGGTCGCGCGGAATGCCCAATGCTGGTCCTCCGAGGTGCCCGGCGGCGGCCAGGCCATCGTGGCCATCGGCGACGTTTCCGTCATGCCCCACAGCTGCCGGATCTGGACGCTGTGCTTTTCCTCGAAGGCGCGCATCAGCGATACCGGAACGGCCGAGCCACCGCACACCACGAGACGCAGCGACGACATGTCGTGGTCGGGATCGTTCTCGAGTTGGTGCAGGACGTCGTTCCAGATCGTCGGCACCGCGCCCGCCACCGTCGGCCGCAGCCTTTCGACCATGTCGATCAGCGATCGGGGGTCGAGGTAGCAGTCGGGCAACAGCAGGTCGGCACCCGCCATCAACGCCGCATACGGCAGCCCCCACGCGTTGGCGTGAAACATCGGCACGATCGGCAGCACGCGATCGCTGGCCCCGATGCCGACGCCGTTGGCGGTGCAGGCCGCCATCGTGTGCAAGAAGCTCGAACGATGGCTGTAGACCACGCCTTTGGGATTGCCGGTGGTGCCGCTGGTGTAACACATCGCGGCCGCGCAGTTCTCGTCGATCCGCGGCCAGTCGAAGTCGGGGGATTCGGCGTCAATCAATTCGGCGTAGCGCAGCACCGTCTTGCCCGACTCCCGCAGCGGCGCCATGTCTTGATCGCCGACGGCGATCACGGTGTGCACGGTCTCGAGCTTGTGCAGGACCGGGGCGAGCAGCTTGGCCAGCGACAGGTCGACCAGGACCACGCGGTCTTCGGCCTCGTTGGCGACGTAGGCGATCTGCTCCGGGAACAGCCGGATGTTGAGGGTGTGTAGCACGGCGCCCATCGCCGGCACCGCGAGGTAGGCCGCCAGGTGTTCGGCGTTGTTCCACATGAACGTTGCGACGCGGTCATCGCCGGTAATGCCCAGGCGGCGCAACGCGTTTGCCAGCCGGGCCGCCTGTTGACCCACTTCGCGGTAGCTGCAATGGCGGTAGCCGTCACCGGTCGCGGTGGTGACCGTGCGTGCCCCATGAACACCGACGCCGTGACGCATGATGGCGGTGATCGTCAACGGGAAGTCCTGCATCGTGCCGTACATCGATGTACCGCCTTACGGATCTCGGCGCAGCACCGCCTCAAGGGCCGGTGGGGCGAATGCTATCGCCGCGCGGTGCCGTAAGAAACTTCTCCCCCGAGCTAAACCAGTGCCGCCTCGCGCCGCGGCAGCTCAGGCACGGTCCACTCGATCCCCGGCGCCATGGTCGAGGCGACCGGCGCCACGGTGACCGTGCCGGAGTAGTCGGCGACGTACAGGTATTGCCCGTCCGGGCTTTCCACCACGCACGACGGCCGCTTGGCGACCCGGACCGTACCGATGACGTCGTGGGTGAGCGTGCACAGCACGGTGATGCAGTCGTGGCTGACCAGGTAAGCGCGGTCGCCGTCGGCGCTGAGCGTCAGGCCGGTGAGCAGACCGCCGACCTCGCCGACCTTGCAAGTGGCGGTGACCTCCTTGGTGCGGGTGTCGATGACGTCGACCAGTGCGCCGAGATCGGGACCGCAACTGGCGACGTAGGCCACGGCACCGTCGGGGCTGAGCGCGACGTCGCGAACCGCCGCACCGATCTCGATGGTGTCGACGACGCTCAAGGCGGTCCGCCCGCATGGCGTCCCCGATCGACCGGGGCCCTTCTTACGGCGCCAACGCGCGCGGCCGTCACGGCCGGACGGCGCGCGGGTTTCGATCACGACAACCTGGCCGCCGGATGGTCCGTTGGTGCCGACGTATACGCGATCGCCGTCGGGGCTGACACGCACGCATTCCGTGGTGATGCCCGGAGCCCGGGAAGTTTCTGCGACGTCGAGCACCTGGCCGGTCGTGGTGTCAAGGACCGCGACGTCGGCGGCTCGAACGCCATTTCGGCTGGCGTACACGTACTTTCCATCGGGGCTCACCGCCAGGTCGCTCACGCTGAGCGCCAGCGGATGAGACGCGATCACCGCGTTGGTGGACAGGTCGATCACATCGATCGCGTCGTAGGCCGTCGACACGGTGCTGACATAGGCGCGGTCGGTTGCCGCGGGACCCGCGGCGATCGCGAAGGGTTCGTCGACGTCGGCGACGGTCGCCACGACCCGGCAAGTGTCGGTGTCGACGACCGACACGCTGTCGCGGCCGTAGTTGGTGACCATCAGTCGGCCGCCGTCGGAGCTGGTGGCGATGCCGCTGATCGGACCGTTGTGCACCGGAATCTGGACCACCGGTGCGGTGCGGATCTCGAAGGCCTGCTCGTCGTGGTCGTCACGGGCGGCCTTGCGGCCGTTCACATCTCGCTGCGGGCTCACGCTGGCCACCGCCTTTGCTGTGTCGTCGAACCTCCACGCGGGCGGCAGGCGTCGCGCGGCTCTGTGCGACCCCGATAGCCCCGGGATTGGCCGGATTTCAGCACCAGAAGGCGCTCTCATCGCTTTGTTGACACGAGTCTAGCGGCCGAATTTCAGGCGAAAAGAATTCGAATTCGGCGTTGTTACCTACATCACGTTAGGGGCTTAGGTTCCGCTCAGGCTGTGTTTATCCACCATTCGGCGAGTCGTTCATGGGCAAACTCATCGATACATATTGGCCTGTTGATTCAGCTACCGCCGCTAACGGCTGGTACGCATGCCCCGCGCCCGCTGGGTAAGAAATTCTTATAATTCAGTGCCGAAAGAGGTAAATATCACACTATGGCGCGAGTTCGTATCTGAACAGTTTCGCAGGTCGACCTCGCCGACGCCGAACCGGTCGGCGATCGCGGCGTGCGGCGAAGATCGCCGCCCGGTGAACCACCGGGCCCGCGCCACCGTGTCATTACACGTACCCGACGTCGGAAGCCAAGGGGAGGGGCCGTGACGCGATGGTGCTCGACGTAGCTCCCGCCGCCCGAATCGGCGCTCCCCGGCGCGACATTCAGCGCGAGCGGCTCATGATGCGCGCCTTCCAGAACCCGATCCTCGGCCCACTGTTGCGCCGGTTCGGCGGCCCGCAGGACATCCTGCAGATGGGGATGTCGTTTTGGTCTTCGCGCCTTGTCCTTTCGGCGGTCGACTCGGGTCTTTTCACCGAGCTGGCCAACGGACCCAGGTTCGAGCAGGAATTGGCCGACGCGCTGGGATGGCATCCGCGTGCCGCGGGTACCGCGTTCGACGCGTTGGTCGCCGCCAGACTGCTGCGGCGTGACCGAGCGGGGCGGTATACCAACACGATCCGTAGCGCCGTGTTCCTCGATCGTGCCAAGCCGAGCTATGCCGGCGGGCTGATGGAGCTGTCAAGCAAGCGTTTGTACGACCTTTGGTCCGGCCTGGACGACCTGTTGCGGACCGGCCGCCCCGGGGCCCAAGAAGAACGTGGGGACAACGAGTTCTTCGCCACGATGTATCGTGACCCATTGGCGCTCAAGGCCTTTCTGACCGGGATGACGGGCATATCGACCGGCGAGGCGATGCTGCTGGCGGCCCGGTTTCCGTGGCAGCGCTTCCGCACGTTCGCCGACATCGGTTGCGCCCAGGGAGCGCTTCCTGTGCGAGTCGCACTGAGCCACCGGCATTTACGCGGCACAGGATTCGACTTCCCGGTCGTGGGGCCGATATTCAGGGAGTACGTGACGTCCTTCGGACTCGAAAACAGACTGAGCTTCGTCGCGGGCGACTTCCTTGAAGTGCCGCTGCCACGCGCCGACGTGATCTCCTTCGGCCACGTGTTCCATGGGCGAAACCGGCGGATTCGCCAAGAGCTGGTCGCCAAGGCGTACGCCGCGGCCCCGGCGGGCGGGGCCGTGATCGTCTACGACGCGATGATCCGGCCCGGCCTCGGACAAAGCCGCCACAACTACCAAAGCCTGCTGTCCAGCCTCAACATCATGCTGGAATCGCGCGAAGGCTACGAATCCTCCACCACCGCATGCGCGGACTTGCTTCGGGCGGGTGGTTTCACCCGAGTCAAGGTACGCCACCTCATCGGTCCCACCTCGGCGGTGTTCGGCTACAAACCAGGCCGGTTGCCGCCCATCGACGGGTGAGGAAGGAAGCTATGCAACGAAATTCCCTGTCGGGCAAGCGAGCGGGTGCGCTTAGGCTGGTCGAGAACGGGGCATCGAAGTATCAGGTCGTCGTTGTCGGCGCCGGCCCGGCGGGGATCTCGATGGCACTTAGCCTGCGGGACCGCGGCTTGCGTCCGCTGCTGATCGACCGGGCCGATGCGGTCGGCTCATCCTGGCGCGGATGCTACAACCGGCTGAAACTCAATACCTGCAAGCAGTTCTCGCACCTGCCCAACCGGCCGTATCCCAAAGGCACACCCGTCTTTCCGACACGCGATCAGGTCGTCGACCACCTGGACCGGCACGCCCGCGAGGACGGGATCGAATTGCGGCTCAACACCGAGGTGCGCCGCATCGACCCGGGACCGTGCGGCCACGACGGCTGGTGGCTGCACACCACGACGGGCGACATCGGCTGTCGCCAAGTGGTGATCGCGACCGGATACGAACACACACCGCGAATTCCGGTGTGGCCGGGCGTCGATCGCTTCACCGGTCAGGTGCTGCATTCGTCGGCCTATCGCGATCCCGGGCCCTACCAAGGTAAACGCGTGCTGGTCGTGGGAGCCGGCTCGTCGGCGATGGAGATCGTCCACGACGTGGCTACCGGTGGAGCCGCCACCGCCTGGCTTGCGGTACGCACCGTGCCGAACATCATGCTGCGCTCGTTGCCGGGCGGGCTGCCGTCCGATCTCATCGCGACGCCGCTATTTCACGCGCCTATCTGGCTCGCCGACGCGTTGGCCGCGTTGGGACGCCGGGTCAGCATCGGAGACCTCTCCTCGTTCGGATTACCGGTGCCCGCCGAGGGGGTGTTCACGCGCGGGATCAGATTGGGCCGGGCACCCGCAATCGTCGACAAGGAGGTAATCCAGGCAATCCGCGACGGTTCGTTCGAGGTGGTCCCCACGGTCGAGCGATTCGACCGTGACTGCGCTTGGCTGGTCGATGGGCGACGGATTGCACCCGACGCGGTCATCTGTGCCACCGGGTATCTGCGCGGGCTGGAGCCCCTGGTCGGGCACCTCGGGGTGCTCGACGAGCGCGGGATGCCCAGGGCGGCCGGCGAGGCGCCCGCCGACGCGGGCCTGCGGTTCATCGGATTCCAGTCGCGTCCCGGGCTGCTGGGTTTTGTCGCCAAGCAGTCCAAGCACGTTGCCAGGCGCATCGCGGAGGAACTCGAAACGGCCCCGTCGCCGCATCGAGTCTGCTGACTTATCAGCAAACTAATGTGATACGTTATCACTTTACTTATCTAAGTTATTCAACATGCGCGCAAAATGTTTTGTTGAACTAATTACTTTGCCTGTTCGTACTAGTTGTCATGAGTCCTCTACAGACGGCGGGGAGGCGGTCTGCACCTGAGGCTTCGGCGGGGGTGCGAAGCCACCGATTTGAGGACTGGCTGCGCTCGGTTCGCGTCGGGCTGAATCCCGAGACCTACTTCCGCCAGCGAGCCGACCAGCGAGAGCCATTCGTGGTGATCTTCCCGGGCCTGGGCCCGGTGCATTTCTTCACGACCGCGGAGGACTCCCGGCGCATTCTGACCACGCCGCGGGAGGCCCTGTGCGCGCCAACGCCCAATCCCATCGAACCGATCGTCGGGCCCAACTCGGTCATCTTGACCTCGGGTGAGCAGCACCGCTGCCAGCGGCGCTTGCTGTCGCCCGCCTTTCACGGAGCCCACCTGCGCCAGCGGGCCGACTCGATGGCGACCGCGGTGCTCGCCGAGATAGCTGCCTGGCGTCCGGGTGATCGGGTGGCACTGCACCACACGGCGCAATCGATCACACTGCGGATCATCATCGAAACGGTGCTTGGGGTGAGCCATGATCGCACGGGCGAGTACGCCGAGGTGGTCACGAAGCTGATGAACGCCAACACCGCCCCACTGATGTTGTTGCCGGCCCTGCGCAGAGACTTTGCGGGCCTAGGCCCTTGGGCTCGACTGGTGCGCCTACGAACGCAATTCCAGAGCATGCTATTCGGCCAGATGGAGCAAGACCGGCGGTGTCCGTACGCCGGTCGCGACGCCGTCCTGAGCCAACTGTTGTGTGAAACCGATGATACGGAAGCTTATTTCGATGAGGACGACTTGCTGCAGCAGTTGCGGACCATGGTGATCGCCGGCCATGACACCACCGCCGCCGTCCTGGCGTGGGCGCTCTACCACATTTACCGCGACACCGGCGTGCGCGCCCGGCTGGCCGACGAGCTGTCCACCGATCCGGCGCCGCATGAGATGCCGAAACTGCCCTATCTGTCGGCAATCATCAAGGAAACACTGCGGATGCATCCCGCGGTACCGATCGTGTTGCGCAAGCTGGTCGAGCCGCGGTCCATTGGCGGTATCCAGTTCTCAGCCGGTGATGTCGTCGGAATCGCAGTGCCCGCAATACATTTCCGCGCTAGCGTCTGGCCCGATCCGGAGCGGTTCGATCCCGATCGCTTTCTCGATCACAACCCGGCCCCGTTCGAATACCTGCCATTCGGCGGTGGCCACCGCCGTTGTCTGGGAGCCGCATTTGCCACCTATGAACTGGCCATCGCGATCGGGACGATGGTGCGCACCGTGGTGCTGTCCATGCCGCAGGCCGAGCGGCGCAAAAACCCGCCCCGGTCGGTACCGCGCGGCATCGCCGTCGTCCCGCGACGCGACGTCGAGCTGGTGGTCACCGGCCGTTGTCAAGCGACGCCGCGTAGCTGAACTGGGTGCGCGGCCGAGGCAGTGCGACACCGTCGACAATGATGTCGAGCTCCTCGTTATAGAACGCCACCAGACCGGCGATCGCGGCGACGGCTGGTAGCGGATAGTGATACGTCCACGCGAGGTCGCGGTGCACGGCCTCACCTGCACGCACCGACCAGTAACCCGACGTCGTGCCCTTATACGGGCACAGCGTCTGCGTGGAGCTAGGTTCGAGGTGCTCGAACGCGATGTCGGTTGGATCGATGTAATACCTTGTGGGTAAACCGGTCTCGAAGAGCAACACCGGGGATCTGGTGTTGGCGAGCACGACGCCGTCGAGTTCCACCCGGACATGGCGGTGCGACCGCAGCGCGTCGACCCGCGAATACGGATTGCGCGGGTGGCCGTAGATCGGCTCGTCCTCCTCGAACCACCGCAGCGGATCCCATTCGAACCGCACCAAGCCCGCGACCGGACTGTCACTGTCGACGTCGAATACGCGTGCGGCGCCGGGATGGGCCTGGCCGGCACCGACCAACGAGTGCAGCCGCGACGGGCCGAATTGCAGCTTCTGCGGATGGTTTTCGTCGCGCAGGAACTCGGTGCGCACGGCGGACAGCGGGACGTAGTACCGCGGGTAGTACGGCACCTCCCACACGTAGCGCGCGGCGGTGGTGTCGAAGACGAGCTCATCGGCGAGAAAGCCGCGGACCCGGCGCGGGGCGGGCTCGATTCTTCCGCGCGTGGCGGCCATCTGGGGGTAGTCGTTCGTCATGTGTCACCTACTGTCCTTGGCGGCCGGGCCGGCAGCGGATCACCCGCCCGTCCAACCTATCGAGTACCGTCGACCCGTGGCACTTAGGCGGGAAAGCCCGGTTCGCGGGCGGCGACTGCGGCTCTACGAGGCGCTCATCGAGCGCTTCATGATGACTCCGATCGGCTATCAGTTCCTACTCCACCTGGCCCCGCGTATCGACAAAGTGGTGATTCCTCTGACACGGGGCCGGCTGAGCTCGGCCGGATTCGACAAGGTCGGCCTCGTCACCACGACCGGCGCCAAGTCCGGACAGCCACGCACGCAGCCGCTGGCATTGCTCGAAGACTCCAACGGATTGCTGGCCATCGGGTCCAACTACGGGCGCCCCAACCACCCGGCCTGGAGTGCCAACCTGCTGGCGCACCCCGAATGCACGGTCGAGTTCATGGGCCCACCCAGGCAATACCGGGCCGAGCTGCTCACCGGCGCCGCCCGCGCCGCGGCCTGGGCCGCGGCGGCTGACTTCTACGCCGGCTACGAGCGCTACCGCGCGAGCTGCGCGCCCCGCGAGATCAGGGTCTTCCGGCTGACGCCGATCGCTGGCTAGGCGGTCAGCCGACCGTGATCGGTATCGTCATCTGTTCCGTTTTGGCGGGCAACTTGGTCGTGTCTACCGACAGAATCTCGCCGCTGTCCTGTGCGCCGTTGGGCAGCATCTTGGGCTTGAGCCGAAAGGGCGGAACAGCGGAAGCCAGCCCGGCCAGCCCGAAATCGCTGTCGTTGGCGACAATCAGCGTCTTTCCGCCGTCCGGCGTGATGACGCCTTCGATCTTGTCGTGCCCGAAGAAGTCGCCCTTGGCATTCAGCGAACGCACCAACGCCCCCAGATCGAGCTTGAGCGTCTTGGCGGCAACGGTGATCCCGGCGGCCTTGAGTCTGACGACGGCGTCCGCGTCGGTACCGACACCGACCAGGGTCTCGAGCGGGACGCCGTTGACGAGCAGCCCACCGGCGTCGGGCTGATAGGACGCCCCCGGCACCGTCGAACGGGGGCCGACGTCGGTGGCGCCGGCAATGTCAGCCAGGTAAATCTTCTTGTCGCCGTCGGGCGCGGTCTTGTTGTCACGCTCGTCGATCAGGAACTCGGTCGCGCTTAGCGCGGTGATCTCCGAAACCGCGACGTTCGTTTGCTGGGGATTGGCCAGCGGATACAGATACTCGTGCACGATGTTGCGGTCGACGAGGTTAATCGTCACGATGCGGGTCACCGGTACCGACTTGGCGACACCTTGCAGGCCCGGCGTCTGGATCGCCGACTGCATGATCCCCACCAACGTGTTGCCGTCAGGGGTCATCGTCAGCCCCTCCATCCCCTGATTGGGCGCGCGTAGCGGCAATTCCCGGGGCAGCGTCCCATCGAACGGCGAAAGGCGTTCCAGCTCTTTGCCTTTGGCGTCGAAATGGATGATGTACGGGCCGTATTCGTCGGACACCCAGAAGGTGCCGTCGGGCGTGGCGGCCAAGCCCTCGGTGTCAACGCCGTAATCGGAAGGCGGCAGTGGGGCGCCGTTGAGGTCCACCAGCGCCTCGCCCGTATTCGCGTGCGGGTCGACGAGCCCGACCAAGGGAGTGCCATCCGGCCCGTGCAGCGTGATGGTCCGCTCCACCGTCGCCACGCCGTCGGCCAGTTTGAGCTTGGCTATCTGCGGGTTGTAGTCGGGTACCGGAATCACCTTTTCGTTGGGGGTGCGCCCGTCGACATTGGGGCCGCGGTCGGTGAGGCCGTAGATTTCATCGGTGCTGCCCGGCACCGCAGCGATCCCGGACCCGTGCGCACTGGCCTTGATGGCGACGCCGCCGATGGTGGCCAGGGGTAGTTGATCCTCGGCGTAGAGCTTGACGGCGCGACTGACGGTGACAGTCAGCTGATCGGTCCCCGTGAAGCCGGCGTCGGGGGTGTAGATCATGGCACCGTTCGCGCCGTACGACATCTTGCCGTGCGCAGGCTTGCCGAACGCCACCGGCGTCACGCCGCCCGTTGCGGCCAACAGCTGGTCCGGGGGAATGGTCAAGGCCGTCCCGGCCGGCGTGGTGAAGTCCACTTTGCCCAGATGCAGCGCGTTCGAGTCCGACGTGCCCGGCGAGCAGGCCGTCAGCAGGATTAACACCGTTCCCGCGGCGACCGCCCACCTTGTCTTACGTGTCATGAGCATGGCCTAGCAATGTTAGGTGACCGGCCGGTGTACGCAAGGCAAGCGCCGCTAGTGCTTCCGCTCGCGCACCTTGTAGGTCGAGGGCCACGACTTGCGAGACTCGTCGCCGGTCAGCGGGGTTCCCATCCCACCGACCCGCACGTCGTAGGCCTCCTTCCCCGCACCCACTTCGCGATTCGCGTGTTCCTGGGCGAGGTAATACAGCTCGTCGATCGTGGCCTCGTCGTATGCAACGAAGGAGGTTTCACGGACGACGTCATTGATGCCGGCAAGCATCCGGGCGGGCAGGATTCGCGACACCAGCGCCGCCACCCCGAACAGCGAGAACGGAATGACCCAGTAACAGACGAACGATAGCGGGGTGTTTCTGTCGAGAATCGTGGCTTGGGTTCCCACGCGACCATGCACGATTGGCGGGATCGCCGACGACACCGTCATGGCGGCGAACACGGCGATCCACATCCAGGTCAGCAGGCCGGTGATCCGCCCCAACAGCTCGGTATTGACTACGTCGGGAGGCTGTTCCGGTGCGGCGAAGTCATGCACGAACGGCTTGCCGATCAGCGGGCCGACGAGCGCCACGAGGAAGATCCCAAGGTTGCCAAGCGGCAGGAGCCACCGCTGGACGGGCGATTCGCCGCTCGCGAATACCACCACCGTCAGTACTGAAAACGTTGCGATAGAACCGATTTCGAAGACGCTGCCCGGCGCATCCGTGACGCGTCCGACTACGAACACGGCGACGGCGAGTGCGAGCGCCGCCGACACGGCGATGCCGAAAGGAGCGTTGCCGACAAGCGCCCAATAGACGATCCATGGCGCAAAGCCAAACAGCATGCCCACGATGGGCCAGTGTATGGCCGCCGGATCACCGTGGCGCGGCGGCGAGGTCTCTCCGCCGGGGGGCGCCAAGGGCGCCAACTGAGCCCTACTTGCCCGCCTTGCTCAGCTGGCTATGGTCGGGCATGGCAGCCCGGCGAGCTCATCTCGCTAACACGAAAAATGCGCTCACCTGCCCAAACACCGTGCCCCCAGTCGGACTCGAACCGACACTTGACGGATTTTAAGTCCGCTGCCTCTGCCAATTGGGCTATGGGGGCGTTGCAGTTCAGAACCTAGTTTGCGGCGGCACTAGCGGCGAGGGCACTGGTCGAGCGTCGTCGCCGCTGTTGCGTTTGCAATGAGCCGTTGCACGACCTGCACGTTAGCGCCTGCACTGATTGCCCGTGATGACCCGGTCACCCGCTAAGGCTAAGGCGCGTCTCTTGTGCTCTCGCCGTTGCACCGCACCGCCGCCAGCCCGTACACGGCGCTTGCGTTCGACACGGATTTCGTACTGAATCCGTCTGAAACCCGTTCTTGAGTCAAGTTTACTTGAGTTTGGACCGTGTTGCGTACGAATACAGTACAGTTTCCGGTGTGAACTCACGGGCGGTCGCGAGCCCCGCCGGCGCCGATCGGCGCATCCCCACCTGGGCTTCACAGGTGGTGTCCGGCCTCGCGCGCGATCGGCCTGCGGTCGTCACAAAAGCGGATCTGACGCTACGACTTGCAGAGGCCGGGTGTGAACGCGACCCCGACTCCGCCATCCGCGAACTGCGCCGCATCGGGTGGCTGGTACAACTGCCGGTGAAAGGAACGTGGGCATTCATTCCCCCCGGCGCCGACGCAGTCTCTGACCCGTATCTACCGCTGCGGTCGTGGCTGGCCCGCGACCAGGACGCAGGTTTCATGCTGGCTGGAGCATCGGCAGCGTGGCACCTCGGATACCTGGACCGCCAACCGGACGGCCGCATCCCGATCTGGCTACCGCCGGTCAAACGGCTCCCGGACGGCCTAGCCCCGTATGTGTCCGTCGTGCGCATCCCCTGGAACGCGGCTGACACCGCACTGCTTGCTCCGCGTCCCGCGTTGCTGGCACGGCGGCGCCTCGACATCGTCACGTGGGCGACCGGGTTACCGGCGTTCGGCCCGGAAGCACTACTCGTTCAAATCGCCACGCGCCCCGCCTCTTTCGGGCCGTGGGCCGATCTTGTCGCCCACCTCGACGAACTCATCGCCGACTGCAGCGACGAGCGCCTCGAGCGTCTGCTGTCCGGCCGGCCGACATCGGCCTGGCAGCGCGCAAGCTACCTGTTGCACACAGCCGGCGAACAGGCACGAGGCCAGGCGCTCCTGGCCAAGCGCCAAACACGAGCGATGCCGGTGGCCCGATTCACCACCCCGCACAGCCGCGACCGCGGCGAAAGCGTCTGGGCGCCGGAGTACCAGCTCGTCGACGAGGTCGTCGCACCGCTGCTGCGCGTCCTCGGCAAGGCGTGAGTGTGGCCGGACTGACCCGCGCTCATCACGCGTCACGCTCTTGGCCGAGCCGAAGCATACGACGCCGCTTTGCTCGACGTCGCCCGGGACCACCTGCTGTATCTGCTGTCCCAGGCTGTGGAGTTCGGCGATAACCGCCTGATGTTCAAAGGCGGTACCAGCTGGCGGAAATGCCGGTTGGGCAATCCACGATTCCGGAAACCGACCCTTCCAGCGGGTTCTGTTGTTCGGCCGTTCATCACGACTATGACCTGCTCCGACTTCCGCTCGGCGCTCCGCCACTTCCCTCTCTGGCAGGGTTAGTTGAGACAGCAGGGTTCGAAAATATCTGACCAGGTATTGAGGGCAAGTAAGGATTGCAACGAACAATGACGGCGACTTTGGCTGAGGTCCGGAAGGGTAGCGCCGATGATGAAGGCGTGGGAACCGATTCGGCCCAGGGTCCGCGGGCGGATCGTCCCCGGCGGCGCAACTTCACCCCGGAGTACAAGGCGGCCATTGTGGCCGAGTACGACGCGTTGACCGAGCCGGGTGCGCGGGGTGCGCTGCTTCGGCGTGAGGGCCTGTACTCATCGCACATCGTGGAGTGGCGGCGAGCGCGCGACGCGGGCGCGTTGGACGGGCTTGCCCGGTCAGGCGGTCGTGGTAAGGACCGCGACCAGGCCGAGATCGAACGGCTACGGAAGCGGGCCGAACGGGCCGAGGCCGAGCTTGAACGCACGAGGGCCGCGTTGGATCTGGTGGGAAAAGCACACGCGCTCTTGGAGACGCTCTCCGAGAGCACGGGCACGCGGCCCGGGTCGAAGAAGTGATCGCACAGTTGCTGCCCGAGGTGGAGCGGCTGACCTCGACCGCGAAGGCGTGCGCGCTGCTGGGCCGCGCGCGAGCCTGTATCGGCAGCGCAACCGCCCTGCCGGTCCACGCCGCAAACCCGGGCCGAGCGGACCGCCGCCCAATGCGCTCGACGCGGCCGAGCGCACGCAGATCCTTACGGTGTTGTGCCAGCCGCGCTTCGCCGACAAGGCGGTCGCCCAAGTGTGGGCCGAGCTGCTCGACGAGGGCGTCTACCTGTGCTCGCAGTCCACGATGTACCGGATCCTGCGCACGCACAACATGACCCGCGAACGGCGGCGGGTAGCCACACACCCGCCGCGGGTCAAACCCGAGCTGGTCGCCCACCAACCCAACGACGTGTGGTCCTGGGACATCACCAAATTGGCGGGACCGGTGCGCGGCGAGTTCTACCAGCTCTACGTGATGCTGGACATCTTCAGCCGCTACCCCGTCGGCTGGCGCGTCGAGTACCACGAGGACGCCGACATCGCCCAGGACTGGATGGCCGAGCTGACCGCGCTACACGGGCGGCCCGGCGCGATCCACGCCGACCGGGGTTCGGCGATGACGTCGAAGAACGTCGCCCAGCTGCTAATCGACCTCGGCGTGGCGCGCAGCCACTCGCGCCCACGGGTGTCAAACGACAACCCGTTCAGCGAATCCCAGTTCAAAACGCTGAAGTACCGCAACGATTTTCCCGAACGGTTCGACTCGATCGAGCACGCCCGCACCTGGTGCAAAGACTTCTTCGACTACCTGCGCCACGAGCACCGCCATTCCGCGCTCGGCCTGCACACACCGGCGTCGGTGTACTTCGGCACCGCCGCCGACATCCAGGCCAAACGAGCCCGGGTCATGGCCGATGCCTACGCCGCCAACCCCAACCGGTTTAGCAGCCCACCACAGCCCCCGAAACTACCGACCGCGGCATGGATCAACCCACCGACCCCACAACCGAAAATAGTGTCCACATAGTGAGACGCTGTCTCAAACACCTTGACAGCTACCGCTTCACAACCCAGCTGCTTATAGGCCTCGCCGTTACGGGCAATCACGCTGTGGCACAACGCAACCACCCCAGTAGGGCTACTCCGGTGCCGAGACGGACCTTTCCTGTTCCGCGATGTACTGTGCAACCATTCCGCCCTCCTTACCCCGGTGGGTACATAGGCGCTGCGCACACCAAGATCTCCTCGCCGTCCATGGCCTTCGCCCAGTGCAAAGAGACTCGGCTCCCACATTGTCACCATTACGAGGCTGCAAGGTTCCTCATCGTACGGACGGGTTGCTTGCTCGCCGCCCAAAGCGGCTTTGTCATGACACTTCGACGGTGGGGTCTCCCTTTCCGCCGGCCACCAGCTACCGGGCTGCTTGGTCATTATCCGGACCGGACTCTCACCGGCAAGCCCATCGCAGCTTGACAGGACACACTGTCACCATCGGCTTATTCCCCTGGTCTTCGCCCGACGCAGGCCGGGCAGACGGGCCTCTCCCCTTCCGAACCAGACTGGGTGCACGTGCCGCCCCCCATACCCCGGAAGAACCCGCCCAACTAACCCCGGACCAGGGCTCGACGGACATAGGCCTTCACCGTGATATGAGCGGCTCGGCTCCTCCATTGTGGGTCTGACGAGGCTGCAGGACTCGCACCATCCGGCACTACGGCCCGCGCACTTGCTCCCTCCAAAGACGCCTTCGACACCCCGCTTAGCCCACCGCCTCTCAACGACGAACCGGGGCCTTTTACCCGGCCCTCCGGTGCCTACCGGGACTTGCAGGACGCAACATCAGGTGGGTTTAGCGTCGAACCATGGACACGTTTCAAGCATTGGTCGCGCACCAAGACGGAGATCGGATAACCGCGTCGGTGGAGACGCTTCGAGCGTCCGATCTGCCGCCGGGTGAGGTGACGATCCGGGTGCTGTATTCCAGCGTCAACTTCAAAGACGCGCTGGCGTTGACGCCAGGCGGCGGCGTGGTGCGCCACTACCCCGTCGTCCCGGGCATCGACCTGACCGGGGAGGTCGCCGAGTCGCAGTCACCCAATTTCGCGAAAGGCGACATGGTGCTGGCCCACGGTTATCAGATCGGAACCGGCCACCACGGCGGCTACGCGGAGTATGCCCGGCTGCCCGCCGATCAGGTGGTTGCGCTGGGCGCGCTGAGCCCGCGTGGCGGCGCGGCGATCGGCACCGCCGGCTTCACCGCCGCGATGAGCGTGCAGGCGCTCATCGACTGGGGCATCGCGCCCGACGCCGGGCCCGTCGTCGTCACCGGCGCCAGTGGCGGCGTCGGCTCGATCAGCGTGGATCTGCTGGCCGCGGCCGGTTATCAGGTGGTGGCCTCGACCGGCAAAGACAGCGCGATTGAACTACTCAAAAGCCTTGGCGCAGCGGAGGTCATCGGCCGGCTGCCCGCCGATCCCGATGCGAAACCGCGGCCGCTGGCCACGGCGCGCTGGGCGGCGGCGGTGGACTGCGTGGGCGGTGCGACACTGGCCGATGTCCTCAGCGCCGTCGACTTCCGGGGCGCCGTGGCCGCCAGCGGATTGACCGGAGGGGCTGCCTTGCACACCACGGTGATGCCGTTCATCCTGCGCGGTGTCGCGCTGCTGGGGATGGATTCCGTCCAGATGCCGATCGGTCCGCGGCGTGAACTCTGGGCCCGTCTCGGCGATTCACTGCGGCCCCGTCATCTGGCCGCGATCACCACCGACGTCGACGTCAAAGACGTTGTGGGCGTGCTCGACCGGGTGCGCGCCGGGGCCTTCTCCGGCCGGGCGGTGGTTCGGATCGAGGGCGGGTTCTAGATTGAGGCGACCGGGGTTGACAACGGAGGTGGCATGCGCGCGGTACGAGTGACTCGGCTAGATGGTCCGGACGCGGTCGAGCTGGCGGAGGTCGACGAACCCGCCAAGGAGGGCGTGGTCGTCGACGTGCACGCCGCCGGCGTCGCATTCCCCGATGCGCTACTCACCCGCGGCCTTTATCAATACCGACCGGAGCCGCCGTTCGTGCTCGGAGCCGAGATCGCCGGGGTGGTGCGATCGGCTCCGGATGACGCGCACGTCCGGCCCGGGGACAGAGTGATCGGCCTGACGATGCTCACCGGCGGGATGGCCGAGGTTGCGGTGGTGTCGCCCGACCGAGTGTTCCAGCTGCCGGACAACGTGACCTTCGAGGCCGGCGCCGGCGTGCTGTTCAACGACCTGACCATGTACTTCGCGCTGAATGTCCGTGGCCGACTGCAGGCGGGCGAAACGGTGCTGGTGCACGGGGCAGCGGGCGGAATCGGAACGTCGACCCTGCGGCTCGCGCCGGCGCTTGGGGCATCCCGCACCATCGCGGTGGTCAGCACGCAGGAGAAGGCCGACATCGCGACGGCGGCCGGCGCGACCGATGTGGTGTTGACCGAGGGGTTCAAGGACGCGGTGAAAGAGCTGACGAGCGGCCGCGGTGTCGACGTCGTCGTCGACCCGGTCGGCGGCGACCGCGTCACCGATTCGCTGCGCTCGCTTGCTCCGGCGGGACGGCTGCTGGTGATCGGCTTCACCGCCGGTGAAATTCCCACCGTGAAGGTCAACCGGCTGCTGCTCAACAACCTCGACGTGGTCGGCGTCGGCTGGGGCGCGTGGGCCGCAACACACCCCAGCGCGTTGGCCGAGCAATGGGCTGCACTCGAGCGGCTGCTGCGCTGCGGTCGGCTGGCCCCTCCCGAGCCGGTGGTCTACCCGCTGGATCAGGCCGCGGCCGCCATTGCATCCCTGGAGAACCGCACCGCAAAAGGAAAAGTCGTACTACGCGTCCGCGACTAATGCGCGTCCACCTGACAGCCCGCGCGAGCAGACGCAGAATCGCACCGACAAGCCGCGCACAATGCGATTCTGCGTCTGCTCGCGCCTCGTACGGCGCTTAAGGAGATCAACGTGGATTTCGCTCTGCCAGAACATCTTCCGGACCTGCTCGCCCAGATGGACGAATTTATCGAGTCCGAGATCAAACCGCTGGAGCGCCGGCACATGCAGTATTTCGACCATCGCCGTGAGAATGCCCGCACCGACTGGGACCACGGCGGCATCCCGCGGCCAGAGTGGGAGGACCTGCTGGCCGAGATGCGCAGGCGCGCCGACAGGGCCGGATGGCTGCGCTACGGCCTGCCGTCACGGTTCGGTGGCCGCGACGGCACCAACGTCGACATGGCCGTGATCCGAGAACACCTGGCGCACAAAGGGCTCGGGCTGCACAACGACCTGCAGAACGAGTCCTCCATCGTCGGCAACTTCCCGCAGGTCATCATGCTGGACCGGTTCGGCACCGACGCCCAGCGGAAGGAGTGGACCGAGGCCCTGATCACCGGGGAGCGGTCGATGGCGTTCGGGCTGACCGAGCCCAACCATGGGTCGGATGCCACCTGGCTGCAGACCCGCGCCGAGCAAGACGGCGACGGCTGGGTGATCAACGGCGCCAAGCGGTTCAACACCGGCGTCCATCGCGCCACCCACGACCTGGTGTTCGCCCGCACCTCGGGCGAGCCGGGCCAGGCCCGGGGCATTACCGCGTTCCTGGTGCCGACCGACGCCCCCGGCTTCACGGTGCCCTACTACTGGTGGACGTTCAACATGCCGACCGACCACGGCGAGGTCGAGCTCAACGACGTCCGGGTGCCGGCCGACGCTGTGCTCGGCGAGGTCGACCACGGCCTGGACGTCGGACAGACCTTCCTGCACGAGAACAGGATTCGCCAGGCGGCCAGCAGCCTCGGCGCCGCGCAGTACTGCATCGACCGGGCCGTGGCGTACGCCAACGAGCGCGTGGTGTTCGGCAAGCCGCTGTCGGTGAACCAGGCCGTCCAGTGGCCGTTGGTCGAGCTGCAGACCGAGGCGCAGATGGTGCGCCTGCTGGTGTACTACGCGGCCTCGCAGCTGGACCACAACCATCACGTGGAGGTGTCCGACAAGGTCACAACGGCCATTTCCCAGGCCAACTACCGCGCCAACCGGCTGGTGTGCGAGGCCGCCGATCGCGCCATGCAGGTGTTCGGCGGCGTCGGCTACAGCCGTCACGAGCCGTTCGAGCACATCTACCGCCATCACCGCAGGTACCGGATCACCGAGGGCGCCGAAGAGATTCAGATTCGCCGGGTTGCCCAGCGGCTGTTCCAGTTTGGCAAGAAGTGACCCAACTATCCGACGGCCTGGCCGCGGTGTTGCGCCCAATCCTGGGCGCCGAGGTAGCCGTCGACAATCTACGCGCGCTCACCGGCGGAGCCAGCCGCAGCACATGGGCGTTCGACGCCGCCACGGACTCCGGACGCCGGTCGCTGATCCTGCGCATCGGGCCGCCCGATGACGTGCACGCCGGCATGGAGCTGGAAGCTCGCGTCCAGGCGGCGGCGGCGGCCGCCGGGGCGCCGGTGCCGCACATCCTGGCCGCCGACGATTCGGTTGCGTCGCTGGGCAATCCGTTTCTGATCTGCGAAGAGGTCAGGGGCGAAACCATCGTCCGGCGCATCCAGCGTCAACTCGACGAGACCGGCCGGCGGCGGCTGCTGCTCCACTGCGCGCAAGCGCTGGCCGCCATTCACCGGGCCGATTCGGGCTCACTCGGCCTGGCCCGCGAGGACCCACTCGTGCAGTGGCGTGCACGACTCGATGCCATGGGCGACACCACAGCCACCTTCGAATGGGCGTTCCGCTGGCTCGTGGCCCACCGTCCCGCGCCGTCGCCTGAGGTTCTGGTGCACGGCGACTACCGGATGGGAAACCTCGTCGTCGACGGTTGCGACCTTGCCGCCGTGCTGGATTGGGAGCTGGTGCACGTCGGGGCGGCATACGAGGACCTGGCCTGGTTCTGCGTGCGTGCCTGGCGGTTCGGTGCGCCGGCCGGCCAAGGGGCCGGCGGCCTGGGTAGTGTCGAGGACTTCCTGCGGGCCTACGAGGAGGCCAGCGCGGCGACCATCGATCGAGACGTGTTTCGCTGGTGGCTGGTGCTGGCCACGCTGCGCTGGGGAGTCATTTGCCGCTACCAGGCGGAGCGGCACCTGAGCGGGCAGGCTCGCTCGGTGGAGTTGGCGACGATCGGGCGCCGGGTCTGCGAGAACGAGTGGGATCTGCTCGACCTGCTCGAGGGGGATGCATTATGACCGGCGGCTACGGCCGCCCGACCGCTGCCGAACTCGTGGCCGCGGTCGCGGAATTCCTAGCAGGCGATGTCCGGCGGGCGACCAGTGGGCAGGTCAACTTCCACGCCAGAGTCGCCGCCAACGCGCTGCGCATCGTCGAACGAGAACTGCGGGCCCCCGGCGACGCCGACGTCCGCGCGGCCCTGACGGGCCTCGGGTACGCCGACGAGGCCGCGCTCGCCGCCGCGATCCGGTCGGGCGAACTGGACGCCCGCGCCGACGAGGTCGTCGCCTGCCTGCGGACACTGGTGAGACATCGGTTGGCCGTTGCCCACCCCGGGTACGCCAGCGAATAGGAGTCAGTCGCATGCTCGGTATCACCGCCGAGGCCATCGTCGAGCTGGCCGACCGACTGGTCACCGCCATCGAGAACGCCGACCTGGCCGCGGTCGATCGAATGTGGAGCGACGACATCGCGGTGTGGCGGGTGGGCGCCCGCGGCGGCAACGACAAGGCCCGCGCGCTGCGGGTGACCGACTGGTTCATCTCGGCGACCACGCAGCGCCGCTACGAACTCCTGGACCCGTCACGCGTTCGACGACGGGTCCGGCAGGGGCTTCGTCCAGCGGCACGTGCTGCCTGCGACCGGCCAAGCCGGCCATGCGGGTTTGCATTGTGATCAAGGTGGACATACGTGGTCTGATCAACCGTATCGACGAGTACTTCGACCCTGCCGAGCTGGCACCGCTGCTCGACTCGGGCGACCGATAGTGAGGCACGACGATGACGACCCTGGAAACGCTCCTGAACGACCCCGACGCCGCCGGCGCATGGAATCTGGTCCCGGATCGCTCGGCCATCACCTTCAGGATCAAAAACATGTGGGGCCTGCTCACCGTCAAAGGCAGGTTCACCGAATTCAGTGGCCGCGGTGAGTTGCGCACTGACGGCTCGGTCGCGGGACACCTCGAAATCGGCGTCGCCTCGCTGCGCACCGGAATCGGCCTGCGCGACAAGCACCTGCGCTCGGTTGACTTTTTCGATGCCCAACGCTTCCCCCAGATCCGCGTCGTGGTCACCGAACTGCACCCGGCCACGGGCAACCACGCCGACCTGCGGGCGAACTTCACCATCAAAGGCATCACCGATCCGGTTCCGTTGCCCGTCACAGTCACCGAGTTCGGCGACGGCTCAGTGCGGATATCCGGCGAGGCCCACATCGACCGGACCCAGTTCGGCCTGGGCTGGAACCGGCTCGGCATGATCGATGCGACCGCGACCGCATCGGCGGAGGCGGTCTTCGCGCGGGCGTCGCAGTAACGCCGCCTGCCAGTGGCAACCGCCCCGTTCGGTTCGCCGCTTGGTCACCGGTCGCCGTTGGCTTCGGCTACGTCGTGGCGCACAACCCGCAACTTGCCGTGCGGCAGGCAGGCGGCGTATCCGTGGTATTTGCCATAGAGCTCCCATGAGGTGACGCGCTCGTCGGGGCGCACGTCGATCTGGTGACCGTCGGAGAACTCGAGGTGGAGATCTCCGGAGTCATACCAGACAACACCCGTGCAGGTTGCCCCGGCGAAATCGAAGAGTGGACGTTCGTGATCGGCCGGGGCGTTGGGGTCGATGGCGACCACCTCTGCGGGCGAGGATGCGATGGCCGGCAGGGTCAGGCGTATTGGTACCGAGATGACCAGTTCGTTGTAATCCTCAAAGTTCAGCACCAGACCGTCGCGGAACATGATCCGCTGAACCGCACAGCCCTCAAGCCACTGCCCGGCTATTTTCTCTTCGGTCATACATTCACTCTGGCCTCAATCTGTCTATATGTCACGTGCACAACCACCGATAATCCCGTGGGTCACCCGCGGGATAGCACGTGCGAGGGCAAACCTGGCCACCTACAGTTGCCTGACCGATTAGAGCCCGGCGTTGAAGAAGCCGGCGACTTCCCTGCCGATGTTCCCGACGCCCGAGACAAGGCCTGGTGTCAGGAGGCCCAGCGCGCTCGTGTTGTAAAAGCCCGAAATGGTGTTGCCCAAGTTCGCCATACCCGATTGCAACGCGCCGAAGTTCAAGAAGCCCGAGTTGTTGACGCCGAAATTTCCAATGCCCGATTCGCCTCCGCCACCGGTGTTGAAGAAGCCCGACGACGGGTCGGTGGTGAAGCTGCCGAATCCTGGTGCCGCGGGAATATGGATGACCGGGACGGTAATGGGACCAACCGTGGTGACGATCGGTATATGCATCAATGCGGGGCCCACGGTGATGTCGAGAGGGATGTTGTTGACGTAGATATCGGGGACCTTGACTATGATGTTCCCTTTGAGAGGGATCCCGGGGATATCCAAGGGAAGATCAAATTTCGCGTTCAGCGGGACCGGGACGTCGAACGCATGGACTTTGATGCCGGTGATCGCACCGGTGACAGGTATCGAGAGGTTAACGTCCACGGCGAGATCCAGTGGGATTCTCGGAATGGTCAGGGTGTAGTCGAAGCCGACTTGGCCCTGGTTGTCGCCTCGCCAGAAGAAGCCGTTGTCGCCGGTGCCCGAGTTGAACGTCGAGATCACCCGAGTTGAAAAACCCGGTGTTTGTGTTGCCGGTGTTATACGAGCCCGTGTTGTAGCTGCCCGGATTGAAGTTACCCATGTTGTAGCTACCCGCGTTCCCAATACCCGTGTTGACGATGCCCGAGTTGAAAAAGCCCGTGTTGGCACTGCCGGTATTGCCAATGCCGGTATTGTGGCCGCCCGAGTTCCCGAAGCCCCAGTTACCGGTGCCCGAGTTGAACAATCCGACGTTCCCGCTGCCCGAGTTGAACAAGCCGACATTCCCGCTGCCTGAATTCAGGCCGCCGAACCCCGTCTGGTTGTCAGACGTAAGCCCGATACCGATGTTCCCGTTGCCGGTGTTGGCAAAGCCGATGTTCGCGGTGCCGGTGTTCCCGAAGCCAACGTTGAAGCTGCCGGCGTTCCCGAAGCCGATGTTGTAACCCACCGCCGGCAACGAACCCGCATTCGCGAAACCTATGTTGCCGCTGCCGAGATTCCCGAGGCCGATGTTGTAACTGCCGTGGTTGGCGCTTCCCACATTGAAATCGCCGATATTGCCCACACCGAGATTGCGACCACCCAAATTTGCGATACCCGATGCCGCGGTCGGGGTGACGCCCAGTACCCCGACTACGTTTCGCAGCGGCTGCGTGAACGGAGTCGACGCCGACACGGCCGCCGCAGCCCCGGCGTGATAACCAAACATCGCGGCCACATCCTGCGCCCACATCCGTTCGTACTCGGCCTCGGCGGTCGCGATCGCCGGGGCGTTTTGACCGAACACGTTCGACAGGACCAGCGACACCAGCTGAGCCCGGTTGGCGGCGACCATCGCCGGATGGACCGTGGCCGCCCGCGCCGCCTCAAACGCCCCCACCACCGCCCGCGCCTGCCCGGCCGCGTCCTCGGCTTGGGCCGCCGCGGCGTTCAACCACCCCGCATAGGGTGCGGCCGCGGCCATCATCCCCGCCGACGCCGGGCCCTGCCATGACCCACCAATCAGCCCCGAGGTCACCCACCCGAACGACGCCGCCGCCGAGCGCAACTCAACGGCCAACCCATCCCACGCGCCCGCGGCCGCCACCAGCGACCACGACCCCTCGCCGGCGTACATCCGCGCCGAGTTAATCTCGGGCGCCAACCGCGCGAATTCCGACAACATCGCTATTGCTCCTCAGCTTGACCGTCCTCGACTGCTCTTCTCGGCCGGGCCAACGCCGTTCTCACCCGTTGCGGGGACGTCTGACTGAGCGACAGGCATTCCTTACTCAACCGAATATGGACAGCCTAGGAATCGAAGTCCGGTATCTTCAACGAAACCGCCTGTGCGCAGCGGATATTGGATGGATTCACCATCGTGCCTCTACACCCTGCCGTGCAACAAGCGGGTAGGTCAACGGCGCGGAGAGCCACATTCACGGTTCGCTACAACCTCAAGCTCTCCACCCATCCGCCGTCCGTGAACGATCTCGTCGATGTCGTTGGGCTCCACCAAGATTCCGAGCAGAAACAGTGGCGTCGCGTGGACGAAAGATTTGGACGTTCGATTGGTCCCAGCCGACACTGCGGACGATGCCCGCGCAGCGCGGCCGCGATCGCGAAGGGCCGGCATGGTGCTGTGCACGTAAGAACGCGGGGGTCGGGCAAGCCGGCCGTGCCCGACCCCCGCAGGGCGACGACAAGACATGCGCGCCGCGACGGTCGGATTGCCGCCGGACCCGGCGAGGGGGACGCGCCCGCGGCCGTCGTGACGATTCAGCCCGACGCCCCGGGCATACCGGGCTGGCCGTATGGCAGCCCTCCGGTACCACCGTGCCCGCCGTTACCGCTGGGGCCGGGGGTGCCGCCGTACGGCCAAAGGCCGCCGGCACCGCCGGCACCGCCGTCGCCACCGTCGCCGCCGGTGCCCCACAGCAGCCCGCCGCCACCGGAGTTGCCGTACAGCAAGCCGCCGGCACCGCCGGAGCCGCCGTCACCACCGTCGCCGCCCCCGCCGCTGCTGGCCCAGATGGAGACCCCGCCGGTCCCGCCAGGCCCGCCGCGGCCACCGTCACCGCCGTCACCGATATACCGGATGCCGCCGCCGTTGCCGCCGTTGCCGCCGTGACCGCCGGTGCCGCCGTCACCAAAACTCCCGTTCAAGAAGTTGGCGCCCCCGACGCCACCTTGACCGCCGGCCCCGCCTTTCCCGCCGGTCCCCCCGGTCCCGAATAGCCCGCCAAGGCCACCGTCACCACCGTCACCGCCAGTGCCACCCGTCCCACCGTTGATATCGCCGCCGGTAGAGCTTCCGTCGGCGCCCCGCCCACCAACCCGCCGTTGCCGCCGTCCCCGCCTCGCCCGAACAGCCATCCGCCGTTGCCGCCGTCCCCGCCTTTGCCCCCGTAGATCCCGGCACCGCCGGTGCCGCCTTTACCGAACAGCCCGGCATCACCGCCGCGCCCGCCGGCCCGGCCGGGCGCGCCGGTCGCGCCGTTGCCGCCGTTACCCCACAACCACCCGCCATCACCACCGGCCTGACCGGGCCTCGTCCCGTTGGCGCCATCGCCGATCAACGCGCGCCCCGTCAGCGCTCGCGAGGGACCGTTGACCGCATCGAGTAGGCTCTGCTCGACATTGACGGCCTCGGCACCCGCGTACGCGTTGAGACCGGCCTGCAGCGTTTGCACAAACCGGTCGTGAAACACCGCCGCCTGCGCACTCAATTCCTGATAGCCCTGGGCATACGAGCCGAACAAACCCGCAATCGCCGCCGACACCTCGTCGGCACCCGGGGCCAACACCCCAACCGTCGGGGCCACCGCCGCCGCATTGGCCGCGCTGATCGCCGACCCGATACCGGCCAAATCCGCAGCCGCCGCCGCCAACGCCTCCGGCGCCAAAACCACAAACGACATCACGCTTCCTCCCGCCTGAACGGTCGTCACCCAATGCGGGTCAGACTACGAACCAGGCCCCGGTATCTTCAACGAAACCGCTTGGGAACAGCGAGGATTGGATCGCCCCGCCGCCGTGGGCAACCGATAGCGGCATGACCATCTAAAAGGTCCGCGGGGACCAAGGGTCCAGGCGTATGCTCGGCGGATCGGGAGGCCGACGCCGATCGGCCGATGCGGCTTATCCGGTGATGAAAGAGAGCGCTATGGGTAGGCAGGTAAAACCGAAGGCGTACGACATCATGGCCCCGACGTGTCCCAGTCGGGTGATCCTGAACAGAATCGGCGCTCGGTGGACGATTTTCGTGGTGGTCGCGCTCGCCGACCGCCCCATGCGCTTCAGCGAGCTGAAGACGCGTATCCGTGGGATCACGTCGAAGGCTTTGACCGAGACCTTGCGCGCTATGGCGCGTGACGGTCTCATACAGCGCACAGAACATGGCGGTCAACCCCCCGCCGTGGAGTATGCGCTTACGGCGCTCGGGCGCTCGTTGCTCGTTCCACTGGCCGCCGTGCGCCAGTGGGCCGAAAACCATGTGACCGAGGTGCTGGACGCAAATATGCGTGCAGACGAAAGCGACTTCATCGTAGATGTTTTCGGCGACGACGTCGTGCGTCCGTAACCTCCCAAGGTTCACGGATAATCTAATCTCCGCTGTTCACAAGAGGTTTCGTTGAAGATACCGGTGCAGGATTCCTAGGCTCGCTTGCATCGGGTGACAACGAAAGGCAAACCATGTCGCAACCAAACTCGTTCTGGCCGAACGGCGCACGGCTGGCGGTTTCCGTGTCGATGCAGTTCGAGGCCGGCGGTCAACCTATCAGCGGGGCCGGCGGCCCCATCACCGAGCCGATTCTCAACGGCTTTCCCGACTTGGGTCAAAACTCGTTCTACGAATACGGCGCCCGTGAGGGTGTGCCCCGAATCCTGGACCTGATGGACAAACACGGGATCCGCATGTCGTCGTTCATGATCGGTGATGCGGTGCTACGACATCCCAAGGTCGCGGCCGAAATCGTCAATCGGGGTCACGAGGCCGGTGCCCACGGCAGGAAATGGCAACGGCAATACCACCTCGATCGCGACGCAGAAAGTGAGTGGATCGCCGACAGTGTCCGGGCCATCGAGGAGGTCACCGGGTTCCGGCCCGTCGGCTACAACAACTACTGGATCCGTCCCGGGGTCAACACCCTCGAGATCCTGCAGGCACTCGGGTTCACCTACCACATCGACGATCTATCCGCCGACGAGCCGTTCTTGCAGCGCATCAACGGCGAGCCGTTCGCAACGGTGCCGTATTCGGTGCACCTCAACGACATTGCCAGCTTCGACTTTCCCGGATTCTCACCCGGCGACTACGAGCAACAGCTCGTCGACGAGTTCGAGCAACTCTACGAGGAGGGCGCCCACCGACGCCGGATGATGGTCATCGGTCTACACGAACGCCTTTCGGGCCACGCGTCCCGCGTGCGGGTTCTCGATCGGGTGCTGACCCGGCTGCGTGAACGCGACGATGTGTGGTGGGCCCGCAAGGACGAGATCGCGTCCTGGACATTGGCCAATCCTGATACCGCCACGTGGGTGGATCGCGACCCCGCCCCCGTCAGCGGGTTGCCCGGCCGCAGCGGCGGTGACCAATGATCCAGCATGTGGTGTTGATCAACTTCAGGCATGGGGTACCCGAGGCGACGCGGCGGGAGTGCGTCGCGCGACTTCGGGAGTTGGCCACCCTGGTGCCGGGCCTGTCGAACTGGCGGGTCGGCACCAACCTGACCACCATGACGCGCGCGTGGGACATGTCGCTCATTGGGGAATTCGCGAGCCTGGCCGATGTCGCCGCATACCGTGACCACCCGGCCCACCGCGATGCCCAGCAGTTCGTCGATGCCTATGCCGCCGAGACGATTGGCATCGACTTCGACCCGGAGATACCGGCCACCGCTACACCGACAGAAGATGCATCAGGTTGCCACACCCGCCGCGCCGCCCGAGCTGCAGGCGAGCACCAGTACCATCTGGACCGTGCCCGACGCCAATGACAGCCTGCGGATCCTCGTCTACAGCGACAACATCGAAACTCGCCAACGGGTGATGCGGGCGCTGGGCAAACGGCTGCACCCGGACCTGCCCGAGTTGAGCTACGTCGAAGTGGCCACCGGTCCGATGGTGATAAGGACGATGGATGAAGGCGACATCGACTTGGCCATCCTGGACGGCGAGGCGACACCGACCGGGGGCATGGGAATCGCTAAGCAGCTCAAGGACGAACTCAAGACGTGCCCGCCGATCCTGGTGCTCACCGGGCGCCCCGACGATGCCTGGCTGGCCAGTTGGTCGCGAGCCGAGGCCGCCGTGCCGCATCCCATCGACCCGATCGTGCTGGGCCGCACCGTACTCGGGCTGCTGCGCGCTCCGGCCCTCTGAGTTCGAGATTGCCGCTACGGTCGCTGACCGTCGTCGAAGGGCAGCCCCCACGGCAATCTCGACGCAGAGCGTTCAGCCACCCCGCACTTGAATC
Organism: Mycobacterium lacus; assembly: GCF_010731535.1. Classification (NCBI taxonomy): domain Bacteria; kingdom Bacillati; phylum Actinomycetota; class Actinomycetes; order Mycobacteriales; family Mycobacteriaceae; genus Mycobacterium; species Mycobacterium lacus. Next base: position 590,024 of record NZ_AP022581.1, on the reverse strand, counting down.
CCCGGGGCTGGCTTTGCCCGAGGTCGCAACCGCCCGGCTTCGGTTTCCGGTCTTAGCGAGGGCGCTTGTTCTTCCTCCGCGGATGCAGCCTCCGAAGCTCCTGAACGCCGAAGCGTCGACCCCGGAATTCCAGAGCTCGTCTTTTGTGTCACCCGCGTCACCGATACCGGAGCGGCCTTCGCCGCGATCTCCGGGTCCGCGGTTGACAACACTCCCATGTGCGGAGCCGGCGCTTCGACTTCCGGTGTTTCGACTTCCGGCGTCGAAGCAGCCGCTGGTTCCGGCGCCCGAGGCGTGACGGTGGTATTTCCCGCGCCGGAGTTTGTGCCGCCAAGCCCAGTCGGATTAGCACCGGCGACCGCCATCGCGAACGGAACGGCCATCATCCCGAGGCCCCCAACGCCCATATTGACGCCGGCAACGCTTCCACCGACGGCATTTCCGGCGTCGGCGCTGCCGCTGCCGTAACTCCCCTGGGCCACGTTTCCGTAGTTCGGATCACCCGCCACGTTCCCGGCACCGGTGTCTGGGCTGCCGAGGCTCGTTGTGCCCCCACCGGCAGAGCTGCTCCCGCCGCTGCCGACGCCGCCGCTACCGACGCCGCCGCTGGTGTCGCCGCCGCTGCCGACACCGACGTTGGTGTCGCCGTGGGTACCGGCGCCAAGGCTGGCGCCGCCCGCGACGTTACCGCCGGAGTTACCGCCGACAGCGCCGCCGGCCAGAGCCGGAAGACCCCGCAGCACGTTCGCCCACGGCACCAACTGCGCGGCCACCGACGACGCCCCCGAGTAATACCCCGACATGGCGGCCACGTCCGCGGCCCACATCTCCTCGTAAATGCCTTCGGCAGCCGCAATCAGGCCCGCGTTCTGGCCGAACAAATTCGACATCACTAGCTGCACGAATGCGTCGCGGTTGGCCGCCACCGCGGCCGGAAGCACCGTCGCCGCCTGCGCCGCCTCGAACATGCTGACGAGGGCTCGCGCCTGCCCGGCCGCCCCGGCGGACTGAGTCGCCGCCGCACTCAGCCACCCCGCATAGGGAGCCGCCGCAGCTAACATTGCCGCCGCCGCCGGACCCTGCCACGCCTGACCGGCCAAACCGGTCGTCACCGACAAGAACGACCGCGCCGCGGTCCCCAACTCTTCGGCAAGCCCGTCCCAAGCCGCCGCCGCCGCCAACATTGGCGCAGAACCCGCGCCGATGAACATACGCAGGGAGTTGATCTCCGGTGGCAGCGTAAAAAAGCTCACGGCTCCAACCCTCCCAGATCTTTGTCGGTTGCACGCCTACTTCGCGAAAGCCCTGCGATTACCCGACGTCACCAAAGAGTAACAACGAACGCCCCGCACAGCGGCTGGTCAACCCGAGATTCATACAATTTTGCGCCGCGGCACCCAAATCTTCACCCGTGCTTCTGTGTGGTATGCCGAATGCGCCGCACAACTCGAGCCGACGTCGAGGCCGCGCCGGGCCCCGAAACGAATCCGGCGGGTGTCAGCCAGCCCGACCCCGGGCACGTGCTGCGACACCCGCGCGACTATGTTGAAGGTCACTGCGACGGCCCACAAGCCCGGTCCGTCACAGCAGCCCGGTCACCGCCTGGTCGTCCCCCGCAAAGCGGGCGGTACCCCCAGCGCTGGCGGCCCAGACGACGGATCATGGAGCGAATTGAACGTCTATATACCCATCCTGGTGCTGGGGGCGATCGCCACGGCCTTTGCCGTGGTCTCGGTTGTGATCGCGAGCCTGGTCGGCCCGTCCCGCTACAACCGGTCGAAGCAGGCGGCCTACGAATGCGGGATCGAACCTACCGGCGCAGGGGCCCACGGTCCGCACGCGGCTGCCGGGCAGCGCTTCCCGATCAAGTACTACCTGACCGCGATGTTGTTCATCGTCTTCGACATCGAAATCGTGTTCCTCTACCCATGGGCGGTCAGCTACGACGCGCTGGGCACGTTCGCGTTGGTCGAGATGGTGATATTCATGCTCACGGTGTTCGTGGCCTACGCGTATGTGTGGCGCCGCGGGGGCCTGACGTGGGATTGAGGTAAGGCGTGGGGTTAGAGGAACAACTGCCCGGCGGGATCCTGCTGTCGACGGTCGAGAAGGTGGCGGGCTATGTCCGCAAGAACTCACTGTGGCCGGCGACGTTCGGGTTGGCTTGCTGCGCGATCGAGATGATGGCGACCGCCGGGCCGAGGTTCGACATCGCCCGGTTCGGCATGGAGCGGTTCTCGGCGACGCCACGGCAGGCCGACCTGATGATCGTCGCGGGGCGGGTCAGCCAAAAGATGGCGCCGGTGTTGCGCCAGATCTACGACCAGATGGCCGAGCCGAAATGGGTTCTGGCGATGGGTGTGTGCGCGTCGTCCGGTGGGATGTTCAACAACTACGCGATCGTGCAGGGCGTGGACCACGTCGTTCCGGTCGACATCTACCTGCCCGGCTGCCCGCCGCGGCCGGAGATGCTGTTGTACGCAATCCTCAAGCTGCACGAGAAGATTCAGGAAATGCCGCTGGGCATCAACCGGGAGCGTGCCATTGCCGAGGCCGAGGAGGCGGCGTTGTCGGCCCGGCCCACGATCGAGATGCGCGGACTGCTGCGATGAGTTCGCCGGACCAGGACCCGCAGGAAGCGATAGCCAGCGCCGGGGGCGAAGTGGTCGACGTGCGCCGCGGCATGTTCGGGGTCAAAGGCACCGGCGACACCTCGGGATACGGACGGCTGGTGCGCGAGATCACCCTCCCGGGCGGCAGCCCGCGGCCCTACGGCGGCTATTTCGACGACGTCACCGACCGGCTGGCCGAGGCATTGGCGCGCGAGGGCGTCGACTACGACGAGGCGGTCGAGAAGGTCGTGGTCTACCGCGACGAACTCACCCTGCACGTCAACCGGGACCTGCTGCCGCAGGTTGCCCAGCGCCTGCGCGACGAGCCGGAATTGCGCTTCGAGATGTGCCTAGGTGTCAGCGGGGTGCACTATCCGCACGAGACCGGCCGGGAACTGCACGCCGTATATCCGCTGCAGTCGATTACCCACAACCGTCGTCTGCGACTGGAAGTGTCTGCGCCCGACAGCGATCCGCACATCCCTTCATTGTTTGGCGTTTACCCGACCAACGACTGGCACGAGCGCGAGACCTACGACTTCTTCGGGATCGTCTTCGACGGTCACCCGTCACTGACCCGCATCGAGATGCCCGACGATTGGCACGGGCATCCGCAGCGCAAGGACTATCCACTCGGCGGCATCCCGGTCGAATACAAGGGCGCGCAGATACCCCCGCCCGACGAGCGGAGGGGCTACAACTGATGACCAGCGCAGAGACTGTCTTGGTCGCGGGCGGCCAGGACTGGGAACAGATCGTCGATGCCGCGCGCAAGGCCGATCCCGGCGAACGCATCGTCGTCAACATGGGCCCGCAGCACCCGTCCACCCACGGGGTTTTGCGGCTCATCCTCGAGATCGAAGGCGAAACCGTCACCGAGGCCCGATGCGGAATCGGCTACCTGCACACCGGAATCGAGAAAAACCTCGAATACCGCTACTGGACCCAGGGCGTCACCTTCGTCACCCGGATGGATTACCTCTCACCGTTTTTCAATGAGACGGCGTACTGCCTGGGGGTCGAGAAGCTGCTCGGCATCACCGATCAGATACCGGAGCGGGTCAACGTCATCCGGGTGCTGATGATGGAGCTGAATCGGATCTCCTCGCACCTGGTCGCGTTGGCAACCGGCGGCATGGAACTGGGCGCGATGACCGCGATGTTCATCGGCTTCCGGGCCCGCGAGATCATCCTCAACCTGTTCGAATCGATCACCGGTTTGCGGATGAACCACGCCTACATCCGACCCGGGGGCGTGGCGCAGGATCTACCGCCCAACGCGGAAAGCGAGATCGCGGAAGCCATCAAGCAGTTGCGGCAACCACTGCGCGAAATGGGCGAGCTGCTCAACGAAAACGCCATCTGGAAGGCCCGCACCGAGGGCGTGGGCTACCTGGACCTGACCGGGTGCATGGCGCTGGGCATCACCGGCCCGATACTGCGTTCCACCGGGTTGCCCCATGACCTGCGGCGCAGCGAACCCTACTGCGGATACCAGGACTACGAATTCGACGTGATCACCGATGACCGTTGTGATGCCTACGGGCGCTACATCATTCGCGTCAAAGAGATGTGGGAGTCAGTGAAGATCATTGAACAGTGCCTGGACAAATTGCGGCCGGGTCCGACCATGATCGAAGATCGCAAGCTCGCCTGGCCCGCGGACCTGAAGGTAGGCCCCGACGGAATGGGAAACTCGCCGGAGCACATCGCCAAGATCATGGGCGGCTCGATGGAAGCCCTGATCCACCACTTCAAGTTGGTGACCGAGGGCATTCGTGTTCCCGCGGGTCAGGTTTATGTGTCGGTGGAATCGCCGCGCGGTGAGCTCGGCGTGCACATGGTCAGCGACGGCGGCACCCGCCCCTACCGGGTGCATTACCGGGATCCGTCGTTCACCAACCTGCAGGCGGTCGCCGCGATGTGCGAGGGCGGGATGGTCGCCGATTTGATCGCCGCGGTCGCCAGCATCGACCCGGTGATGGGCGGAGTCGACCGATGACCCAATCGCCCGGCGATCCGGTGTTCATCCGGCTCGGACCGCCACCCGAAGAGCCCAACCAGTTCGCGGTCGACGGTGCCCCACAGTCATACCCACCGGAGGTGCGGGCGCGGCTGGAGGTGGACGCCAAGGAGATCATCGGTCGCTACCCCAACCAGCGTTCGGCGCTGTTGCCGTTGCTGCACCTGGTGCAGGCCGAGGACTCCTACCTGACCCCGGCGGGCCTGGAGTTCTGCGGTGACCAGCTGGGGCTGACCGGCGCCGAGGTGTCGGCGGTGGCGAGCTTCTACACCATGTACCGCCGCGGCCCCACCGGCGAATACCTGGTCGGTGTGTGCACCAACACGCTGTGTGCGGTGATGGGCGGCGACGCCATCTTCGACACCCTTAAAGACCATCTCGGCATCGGCAACGACGAGACGACTCCCGACGGGTCGATCACCCTGCAGCACATCGAGTGCAACGCCGCCTGCGATTACGCGCCGGTGGTGATGGTCAACTGGGAATTCTTCGACAACCAGACTTGCGACTCTGCGCGCGAACTCGTCGACTCGCTGCGCTCCGGCAAGCCCAAGTCGCCGACCCGCGGGGCTCCCCTATGCGCCTTCCGCGAGACGTCGCGCATCCTGGCGGGCCTGCCCGACCAACGTCCCGACCAGGGCCAGGGTGGGGCCGGCGCGGCCACCCTGGCCGGGCTGCGGGTGGCGCAGGAGAACGGCATGCAGGCACCAGAAGGCCAGTCATGACGTCCCAGGCAACACCGTTAACCCCGGTGATCAGCCGCTACTGGGACGACCCCGAGTCCTGGACCATCGCCACCTACCTTCGCCACGACGGCTATCAGGGGTTGCAGAAGGCCCTGGCCATGAAGCCCGACGACGTGATCGGCATCGTCAAGGACTCGGGGCTGCGCGGGCGTGGCGGCGCGGGCTTCGCCACCGGCATGAAATGGTCGTTCATCCCGCAGGGCGAGACCGGCGCCGCCGCCAAGCCCCACTACCTGGTCGTCAACGCCGACGAGTCGGAACCTGGTACATGCAAAGACATTCCGCTGATGCTCGCGACACCGCATGTGCTCGTCGAGGGCATCGTCATCGCCGCCTACGCGATCCGGGCCCACCATGCCTTCATCTACGTGCGCGGTGAAGTAGTGCCGGTGTTGCGCCGGCTGCAGAACGCGGTGGCCGAGGCCTACGCCGCCGGGTTCCTGGGCCGCAATATCGCCGGCTCCGGCTTCAACCTGGATCTGGTGGTGCACGCCGGCGCCGGCGCATACATCTGCGGCGAGGAGACCGCACTGCTTGATTCGCTGGAAGGCCGGCGCGGCCAGCCGCGGCTGCGGCCGCCGTTCCCCGCGGTAGCCGGGCTGTACGGCTGCCCCACGGTGATCAACAACGTCGAAACGATCGCCAGTGTCCCGTCGATCATTCTGGGCGGCGTCGACTGGTTCCGGTCGATGGGCAGCGAGAAATCGCCTGGCTTCACGCTGTATTCGCTGTCCGGACACGTCACCCGCCCGGGTCAGTACGAGGCCCCGCTGGGCATCACGTTGCGGGAGTTGCTCGACTACGCCGGCGGCGTGCGCGCCGGCCACCGGCTCAAGTTCTGGACGCCGGGCGGGTCATCGACGCCGCTGCTCACCGACGAGCATCTCGACGTGCCCTTGGACTACGAGGGTGTGGGCGCGGCCGGATCCATGTTAGGCACCAAGGCGCTCGAAATCTTCGACGAGACCACCTGCGTGGTGCGCGCGGTGCGCCGCTGGACCGAGTTCTACAAGCACGAATCGTGCGGGAAATGCACGCCGTGCCGGGAGGGCACCTTCTGGCTGGACAAGATCTACGAACGGCTGGAAACCGGCAAGGGCACCGCCGAGGATCTCGACAAGCTGTTGGACATCTCGGACTCGATCTTGGGAAAGGCGTTCTGCGCGTTGGGCGACGGCGCCGCCAGCCCGGTGATGTCGTCGATCAAGCACTTCCGCGACGAGTACGTCGCCCACATCGAAGGAGGCGGTTGCCCCTTCGACCCCCGAGACTCCATGCTGACGGCGAACGGAGAGCGGCGCTCATGACGCACGCTGGCGACGATGCAGTGCGGGTACCACCCGCTTGCGGGGGAGAGGAGCGGCGCCGATGACCCAAGCGGCCGACACCAAAAACCGGGTGGTCCAGCCGGAAATGGTGACGCTGACGATCGACGGCGTCGAAATCAGCGTTCCCAAGGGGACTCTGGTGATTCGCGCCGCCGAGTTGATGGGCATCCAGATCCCGCGGTTCTGTGACCATCCGCTGCTCGAACCCGTCGGCGCGTGCCGACAGTGCCTGGTCGAGGTTGAGGGACAACGCAAGCCGCTGGCGTCGTGCACGACCGTCGCCACCGACGCCATGGTGGTGCGCACCCAACTCACCTCTGCCGCCGCTGACAAGGCCCAGCACGGCGTGATGGAACTGCTGCTGATCAACCATCCGCTGGACTGCCCGATGTGCGACAAGGGCGGCGAATGCCCGCTGCAGAACCAGGCAATGTCCAACGGCCGGGCCGATTCCCGCTTCACCGACGTCAAGCGGACGTTCGCCAAGCCGATCAACATCTCCTCGCAGGTGCTGCTCGACCGCGAGCGGTGCATCTTGTGTGCGCGCTGCACGCGGTTCTCCGACCAGATCGCCGGGGACCCGTTCATTGACATGCAAGAGCGCGGCGCTCTACAGCAGGTCGGCATCTACGCCGATGAGCCGTTCGACTCCTACTTTTCGGGCAACACGGTGCAGATCTGCCCGGTGGGCGCGCTGACCGGGACCGCGTACCGATTTCGGGCGCGCCCGTTCGACCTCGTCTCCAGCCCCAGCGTGTGCGAGCACTGCGCCTCGGGCTGCGCGCAGCGCACCGATCATCGCCGCGGCAAGGTGCTGCGCCGGCTGGCCGGCGACGACCCGGAAGTCAACGAGGAGTGGAACTGCGACAAGGGCCGGTGGGCCTTCACGTACGCGACCCAGCCAGACAGGATCACCGCTCCCCTGATCCGCGATGGCGGGGACCCTCGCGGGGAGCTGGTACCCGCGTCGTGGTCGCACGCGATGGTGGCCGCGGCCCAGGGGCTCGAGGCGGCCCGCGGGCGAACGGGTGTGCTGGTGGGTGGCCGCGTCACCTGGGAGGACGCCTACGCTTATGCCAAGTTCGCACGAATCGCGCTGGGCACCAACGACATCGACTTCCGCACTCGTCCACACTCGGCCGAGGAGGCCGACTTCCTGGCGGCCCGCATCGTCGGCAGAGGCCAGATAGCCGTCAGCTACTCCGACCTGGAGTCCGCGCCGGTGATCCTGCTGGTCGGGTTCGAACCGGAAGACGAGTCGCCGATCGTCTTTTTGCGGTTGCGCAAGGCGGCCCGCAAACACGGCGTGCCGGTCTACGCGATCGCGCCGTTCGCCACTCGCGCGCTGCAGAAGATGTCCGGCCGGTTGCTCAAAACCGCTCCCGGCGAAGAACCCTCGACGCTGGACGGCCTGGCCACCGGTGAGTTGGGCGACCTGTTGGCCACGCCCGGCGCGGTGATCATGGTCGGGGAACGGTTGGCCACAGTCGGCGGCGGCTTGTCCGCCGCGGCGCGGCTGGCCGACGCCACCGGGGCCCGCCTGGCCTGGGTCCCGCGCCGGGCTGGGGAGCGCGGCGCTTTGGAAGCCGGGGCGCTGGCCTCGCTGCTGCCCGGCGGCCGCCCGTTGGCCGACGACGCCGCGCGCGCGCAGGTCTGCGCGGCCTGGCACGTCGACGAATTACCCACCGCCAGCGGGCGTGACGCCGACGGCATGCTGGTCGCCGCCACCGACGGAACGCTGGGCGCGCTGCTGGTCGGCGGTGTGGACCCGGCCGACTTCGCCGATCCGGATGCCGTGCTGGCCGCGCTAGACGCCGCCGGGTTCGTGGTCAGCCTGGAGGTGCGCCACAGCGCCGTCACCGAGCGTGCCGACGTGGTGTTCCCGGTCGCGCCGACGGCCGAGAAGGCCGGCGCCTTCGTCAACTGGGAGGGGCGCTACCGCGGGTTCGGCGCCGCGCTGCAGGGCACCACCCAGCAAGTCGGCCAATCGGATCATCGGGTGCTCGACGCGCTTGCCGATGAAATGGGCGTCCAGCTGGGCGTGGCCACGGTCGAGGAGGCCCGTGCGGAGCTGGCCGGGCTGGGTGTCTGGGACGGCAAGCGCGCCGCCGGTCCCCACGTCGAAGCCGCCCCGCCAGCCCAACCCGAAGCGGGCGAGGCCGTGTTGACCGGCTGGCGGATGCTGCTCGACAGCGGCCGCCTGCAGGACGGCGAACCGCACCTGGCCGGTACCGCACGCAAACCCGTGGTGCGGCTGTCGCCCGACACGGCGGCCGAAATCGGCGCCGCCGACGGCGACGACGTCACGGTCAGCACGTCGCGCGGCTCGATCACGCTGCCGCTCAGTGTGACCGACATGCCGAACCGGGTGGTGTGGCTGCCGCTGAACTCCCCGGGCTCGGCGGTGCACCAGGAGCTCGGTGTGACGATCGGCGGCGTCGTCAAGATCGGTGTGGGCCCGTGAACATCTTCGGGCACGACACCTGGTGGCTGGTGCTGGCCAAGGCGCTCGCCGTATTCGTCTTCCTGATGCTGACGGTGCTGGTCGCGATCCTGGCCGAACGCAAGCTGCTGGGCCGGATGCAGCTGCGGCCCGGCCCCAACCGAGTCGGGCCGAAGGGTGCCCTGCAGAGCCTGGCCGACGGAATCAAGCTGGCGCTCAAGGAGAGCATCACTCCCGGGGGCATCGACCGGTTCGTTTACTTTGTGGCGCCAATCATCTCGGTGATTCCCGCGTTCACCGCGTTTGCGTTCATCCCGTTCGGTCCCGAGGTGTCGGTGTTCGGTCACCGCACACCGTTGCAGATCACCGATCTGCCGGTCGCGGTGCTGTTCATCCTGGCGATGTCGGCGATCGGGGTGTACGGCATCGTGCTGGGTGGTTGGGCGTCGGGCTCCACCTACCCGCTGCTGGGCGGGGTGCGGTCCACCGCCCAGGTCATCTCCTACGAGGTCGCGATGGGCCTGTCGTTTGCGACGGTGTTCCTTCTCGCCGGCACCATGTCGACGTCGGGGATCGTGGCCGCGCAAGACGGTGTCTGGTACGTTTTTTTGCTGCTGCCGTCGTTCATCATCTACCTCATCTCCATGGTCGGTGAAACCAACCGCGCGCCTTTCGATTTGCCCGAGGCCGAGGGTGAGCTGGTCGCGGGTTTCCACACCGAGTACTCCTCGCTGAAGTTCGCGATGTTCATGCTCGCCGAGTACGTCAACATGACCACGGTCTCGGCGCTGGCCGCGACCATGTTCTTCGGCGGCTGGCATGCCCCGTGGCCGCTGAACATGTGGGCGGCGGCCAACACCGGCTGGTGGCCACTGATCTGGTTCACGGCCAAGGTATGGGGCTTTTTGTTCATCTATTTCTGGCTGCGGGCCACGCTGCCCCGGCTGCGCTACGACCAGTTCATGGCCCTGGGCTGGAAGCTGCTGATCCCCGTCTCGTTGGTGTGGGTGATGGTCGCGGCGGTCATCCGCTCGCTGCGCAACCAGGGTTACCAGCAGTGGACCCCGGCGATGGTGATCAGCAGCATCGTCGTGGCCGCGGTGCTGGTGGCATCGCTGCGCAGGCCGTTCACCGCCCCGAGTGTTCGCGCGCTGTCGCGGCAACTGCGCAAGCGTCGCAGTGAACTTCAGGAAAGCGCAAGCACCGCACCGGCATTCCCGACACCGCCGCTGCCGGCGAGCAAGGAGAAGGTACGTGGCTAGATTCTTGGACGCCGTAGCGGGATTCGGCGTCACGCTCGGTTCGATGTTCAAAAGGACCGTCACCGAAGAATATCCGGAGAAGCCGGGTCCGGTGGCACCGCGCTACCACGGCCGGCATCAGCTCAACCGGTACCCGGACGGACTGGAAAAATGCATCGGCTGCGAGTTGTGCGCCTGGGCCTGCCCGGCCGACGCGATCTACGTCGAGGGCGCGGACAATACCGAAGAGGAACGGTATTCACCCGGGGAACGCTACGGGCGGGTCTACCAGATCAACTATCTGCGTTGCATCGGTTGCGGTCTGTGCATCGAGGCCTGCCCGACCCGCGCGCTGACGATGACCAACAACTACGAGATGGCCGACGACAACCGCGCCGACCTGATCTACGAGAAGGACCGGTTGCTGGCCCCACTGCTGCCCGAGATGACCGCGCCGCCGCATCCGCGGGCCGCGGGCGCCACCGATAAGGACTACTACCAGGGCAACGTCACCGCACATGGCTTGCGCGAGAGCCAAACAGTTGGAGATACCCGGTGATCGCGCTACTAGCATCCGACACCATCGTGCGCACCTCCACCGGCGAAGCGGTGACGTTCTGGGTGCTGGGAGCGCTGGCGCTGATCGGCGCGCTGGGGGTGGTGTTCGCCGTCAATGCCGTGTACTCGGCGATGTTCCTGGCGATGACGATGATCATCCTGGCGGTGTTCTACATGGTCTCCGACGCGCTGTTTCTCGGTGTCGTTCAAGTCGTCGTCTATACCGGCGCGGTCATGATGCTGTTCTTGTTCGTGCTGATGCTGATCGGTGTGGATTCGGCCGAATCATTGAAGGAGACGCTGCGCGGCCAGCGGGTTGCCGCCGTGGTGACCGGCGTCGGGTTCGGCGTTCTGCTGGTCGGCGCCATCGGCCACGTGGCGATCGGAAGTTTCACCGGATTGACCGCCGCCAACGCCAACGGCAACGTCGAAGGCCTGGCCGCGCTGATCTTCTCCCGCTATCTGTGGGCATTCGAATTGACCAGCGCGCTGTTGATCACCGCGGCCGTGGGGGCGATGGTGTTGGCGCACCGCGAACGCTTCGAGCGCCGCAGGACCCAGCGGGAACTGTCCGAGGCGCGCTTTCGTGCGGGCGGGCATCCGACGCCGTTGCCCAACCCCGGCGTCTACGCGCGCCACAACGCGGTCGACGTGGCCGCGCTACTCCCCGACGGCTCGTACTCGGAGTTGTCGGTGCCGCCGATACTGCGCACCCGTGGGGCGGACGGCCTACACACACCCCCGCCCGAAACCGTCAGAGGAAGTGCGTCATGAATCCGGCCAACTACCTTTACCTTTCGGCGTTGCTGTTCACCATCGGCGCCGCGGGCGTGCTGCTGCGCCGCAACGCGATCGTGATGTTCATGTGCGTCGAGCTGATGCTCAACGCCGTCAACCTGGCGTTCGTCACCTTCGCGCGGATGCACGGCCATCTGGACGGGCAGATGATCGCGTTCTTCACGATGGTGGTGGCCGCCTGCGAGGTCGTCGTCGGCCTGGCGATCATCATGACGATTTTCCGTGCCCGCAAATCGGCGTCGGTGGACGACGCGAATCTACTCAAAGGCTAAGAACGCCACGATGACTCACTACACCTGGCTGCTCGTAGCACTGCCGCTGGCGGGTGCCGCGATCCTGCTGTTCGGCGGCAGGCGCACCGACCCGTGGGGCCACCTCCTGGGCTGCGCCACCGCGCTCGCGGCGTTCGGGGTGGGCGCGACGCTGCTCGCGGACCTGCTCGGACGCAACGGGGACGACCGCGTCATCCATCAGACGGTGTTCAGCTGGATCCCGGTCGGCGGGCTCCAGGTCGACTTCGGTCTGCAAATCGACCAGCTGTCCATCTGCTTCGTGCTGCTGATCACCGGGGTCGGGTCGCTGATCCACATCTATTCGATCGGCTACATGGCCGAGGACCCGGACCGCCGCCGGTTTTTCGGGTATCTCAACCTGTTTCTGGCCTCGATGCTGTTGCTGGTGGTCGCCGACAACTACGTGGTGCTCTACGTCGGCTGGGAAGGCGTCGGCCTGGCGTCCTACCTGCTGATCGGTTTCTGGTACCACAAGCCGTCGGCGGCCACGGCGGCCAAGAAGGCGTTCGTGATGAACCGGGTCGGCGACGCCGGCCTGGCGCTGGGCATGTTCCTGATGTTCGGCACGTTCGGGACGCTGTCCTATGCGGGAGTGTTCGCCGGCGCACCGGCCGCCAGCCGAGGTGTGCTCACCGTCATCGGGCTGCTGATGTTGTTGGGCGCGTGCGCCAAGTCCGCGCAGGTTCCCCTGCAGGCCTGGTTGGGTGACGCCATGGAGGGCCCCACGCCGGTGTCGGCGTTGATCCATGCCGCCACCATGGTGACCGCCGGCGTGTACCTGATCGTGCGGTCCAACCCGCTGTACGACCTGGCGCCCGACGCGCGGTCGGCCGTGTCCGTCGTCGGCGCCGTCACGTTGCTGTTCGGGGCGATCATCGGCTGCGCCAAGGACGACATCAAACGCGCGCTGGCGGCATCGACGATCAGCCAGATCGGCTACATGGTGCTCGCCGCCGGCCTGGGCCCGGCCGGCTACGCGTTCGCGATCATGCACCTGCTCACCCACGGTTTCTTCAAGGCCGGCCTGTTCCTCGGCTCCGGCGCGGTGATCCACGCGATGCACGAAGAGCAGGACATGCGCCGCTACGGGGGTCTGCGCGCCGCCCTGCCCGTCACCTTTGCGACGTTCGGGCTGGCATATCTGGCGATCATCGGGGTGCCGCCGTTCGCCGGTTTCTTCTCCAAGGACGCCATCATCGAGGCGGCGCTGGGCACCGGCGGCACCCGGGGTTATCTGCTGGGCGGCGCCGCGCTGCTGGGCGCGGGCGTCACCGCGTTCTACATGACGCGGGTGATGCTGATGACGTTCTTCGGCGAAAAGCGTTGGGCGCCAGGCTCGCATCCGCACGAGGCGCCGGCGGTGATGACGTGGCCGATGATCCTGCTCGCCGTCGGTTCGGTGCTCTCCGGCGGCCTGTTCGCGGTCGGCGGCACCCTGCCGCACTGGCTCGAGCCGGTCGTCGGTACTCATGAAGAACCCGCCCACGCCCTGCCGGCCTGGGTAAGCACCACAACGGCGTTGGCAGTTGTTGCCGTCGGTATCGCGGTGGCCTACCGGATGTATGCCACCGCGCCCGTTCCCCGGGTGGCCCCCGTCCGGGTGTCGGTGCTGACGACGGCCGCACGCGTCGACCTCTACGGCGATGCCTTCAACGAGGAGGTGTTCATGCGCCCTGGCGCGCAATTGACCGACGCGCTCGTCGAGGTCGACAACGCGGGTGTGGACGGCTCGATCAATGCGCTGGCCGCGCTGGTGAGCCGGACGTCGAATCGGCTGCGGGGATTGCAAACCGGCTTCGCCCGCAACTACGCGTTGTCGATGCTGCTCGGAGCGGCCCTGGTGGCCGCCGCGATCTGGGCGGTGCAGGCGTGGTGAGGCGCGCCGGCGACGATGCAGAGCGGAGCGATGTGGGGGCACCTCCCGCTTGCGGGGGAGAGGAGCGGCGCTTATGAGCAACGTGCCGTGGCTGAGCGTGCTGTGGCTCCTGCCGCTGTCCGGTTCCGTGCTGATCATCCTGCTGCCCCCGGGGTTACGGCAACTTGCCAAGTGGACCGGCCTGGTGGTCAGTGCGCTGGTGCTGGCGGTGGCGACCGTCATCGCGACCGGATTCAAGACCGGCGGCGCCACTTACCAATTCGTGGAATCCCGTTCGTGGATACCGGCCTTCGGTGCCGGCTACACCCTGGGCGTGGACGGCATCGCGGTGGTGCTGGTGCTACTGACCGCGGTGCTGGTTCCACTGCTGTTGATAGCCGGCTGGAACGACGGTGGGCATCGCACCCGAGGCGTGCACGCCTACGTCGCCCTGACGCTGGCCATCGAGTCGATGGTGCTGATCGCGCTCATCGCGCTCGACGTGTTGCTGTTCTATGTGTTCTTCGAGGCGATGCTCATCCCGATGTACTTCCTCATCGGCGGCTTCGGCCAGGGTCCCGGCCGGTCGCGCGCCGCGGTGAAGTTCTTGCTGTACAACCTGTTCGGCGGCTTGATCATGCTGGCGGCGGTGATCGGGCTGTATGTGGTGACCGCGCAACACGGCTCCGGCAGTTTCGACTTCCGTGACATCGTGGGCGGTTTCTCCTCCGGTCGCTACGGCGCCGACCCCGCGGTGATCAAGGCGCTGTTCTTGGGGTTCATGTTCGCGTTCGCGATCAAGGCCCCGCTGTGGCCGTTCCACCGCTGGCTGCCCGACGCCGCGGTCGAGGCCACACCCGCGAGCGCGGTGCTGATGATGGCGGTGATGGACAAGGTCGGGACCTTCGGCATGCTGCGCTACTGCCTGCAGCTGTTTCCCAGCGCCTCAACGTATTTCCGTCCGTTGATTGTGGCCCTGGCCATCATCGGGGTGGTCTACGGCGCGATCGTGGCGATCGGCCAGTCCGACATGATGCGGCTGATCGCCTACACCTCGATCTCGCACTTCGGATTCATCATCGCGGGCATCTTCGTCATGACCACCCAGGGGCAGAGCGGCTCGACGCTGTACATGCTCAACCACGGCCTGTCCACCGCGGCGGTGTTCCTGATCGCCGGCTTCCTAATCTCGCGGCGCGGCAGCCGGGCCATCGCCGACTACGGCGGCGTGCAAAAAGTGGCTCCCATCCTGGCGGGAACGTTCATGGTTTCGGCCATGGCCACCCTGTCGTTGCCCGGTCTGGCCCCTTTCATCAGCGAATTCCTGGTCCTGCTGGGAACTTTCAACCGTTACTGGCTGGCGGCGGCCTTCGGCGTCACCGCCCTCGTGCTGTCGGCCATCTACATGTTGTGGCTGTATCAGCGCGTCATGACCGGACCGGTGGCGCGCGGCAATGAACGGATCGGTGACTTGGTGCCGCGGGAAATGATCGTCGTCGCACCGCTCATCGCGCTGCTGCTCGTGCTCGGGGTCTACCCCAAACCGATGCTGGACCTGATCAACCCCGCGGTCGAGAACACCATGACCACCATCGGCCAGCATGATCCGGCGCCCACCGTGCCAACCGGCGAACACCGCACAGCCGAAGGACCGCACCGATGACCCTGCCCACCCCCAGCGTCGAGTACTTCCTGTTGTGCCCGATGCTCGTCGTCTTTTCAGTCGCCGTGGCCGGCGTCCTGGTTGAGGCGTTCTTGCCGCGACGATTCCGCTACGCGGCGCAGATGACGCTGGCGCTCGGCGGTTTGATCGCGGCCTTGGTTGCGGTCGTCGTGGTGGCGAAATCGATTCCGGCACACGGTAGTAGCGCGGTGCTGGGTGCGGTGGCCGTTGATCGCCCGACGCTGTTTGTGCACGGCACCGTGCTGCTGGTCGCCGTGATGGCCGTCATCTTCGTTGGCGAACGCACCGCCGCGGGCAAAGCCGCCGGCACGAAGGTGCGCGCCATGGCCGGCGCCGGGCTGGATTTCTTTACACCCCAGGCATCCGCGGTCCCCGGCAGTGACGCCGAGCGCGAGGCGGAGCGGGCGGGAGCCGCGCAGACCGAGCTCTTCCCGCTGGTGATGCTTGCTGTCGGCGGCATGATGGTGTTTCCCGCCTCTAATGACCTGTTGACGATGTTCGTCGCGCTGGAGGTGCTGTCGCTGCCGCTGTACCTGATGTGCGGCCTGGCCCGGCACCGACGGCTGCTGTCGCAGGAAGCCGCGATGAAGTACTTCCTGCTGGGCGCGTTCTCCTCGGCGTTTTTCCTCTACGGTGTGGCATTGCTCTACGGCGCCACCGGCACGCTGACCCTGCCGGGCATCCGGAAGGCGCTGGTGTCCAACGGCGACAACTCGATGGCGTTGGTCGGCGTCGCGCTGCTGTCGGTCGGCCTGCTGTTCAAGGTCGGCGCGGTTCCGTTCCACTCCTGGATTCCGGACGTGTACCAGGGCGCGCCCACCCCGATCACGGGGTTCATGGCGGCGGCCACCAAGGTCGCCGCGTTCGGCGCCCTGCTGCGAGTGGTCTATGTGGCGCTGCCCCCGCTGCACGATCAGTGGCGGCCGGTGCTGTGGGCCATCTCGATCCTGACCATGACGGTGGGCACCATCACCGCGGTGAACCAGACCGACGTCAAGCGGATGCTGGCCTATTCGTCGGTGGCGCACGTCGGTTTCATCCTGACCGGCGTGATCGCCGACAGCCCCGCTGGCCTATCGTCGACGCTGTTCTATTTGGTCGCCTACAGCTTCAGCACGGTGGGCGCGTTCGCCATCGTCGGCCTGATCCGCAACGCCGACGGTGTCGAGGACGCCGACCTGTCGCACTGGGCCGGGCTCGGGCAGCGCTCACCCATTGTGGGCGTGATGTTTTCGATGTTTCTGCTGGCCTTCGCCGGCATCCCGCTGACCAGTGGGTTCGTCAGCAAGTTCGCCGTGTTCAAGGCGGCCGCCCAGGGCGGCGCGGTGCCGCTGGTGGTCATCGGTGTGATCGCTAGTGGGGTCGCCGCCTACTTCTACGTCCGCGTCATCGTGTTGATGTTCTTCACCGAGGCATCCGGCGACACACCGCAGGTGGTGGCGCCCGGCGTGCTGAGCAAGGCCGCCATCGCCGTGTGCGCCTTGGTCACCGTGATTTTGGGCATCGTGCCGCAGCCGGTGCTCGATCTGGCCGAGCGCGCGGCCCAGTTGCTGCACTGAGTCGGCCGCGGCAGTTCGGGTTAAGGCTGGCCGAAGAAGCCCGACTGTTCATCGCCCCGGTTGAAGCCGCCCGAGCTGTGGGTGCCCGAGTTGGCGACGCCCGATAGCGCTTCGCCTGAGTTACGGATGCAACGCTCGATCCGTCAGGGCTGACCGAAAAGACCCGCCTGGAAGTCGCCCTGGTTGAACGCGCCCGCGCTGTTGTCACCCGAGTTCGCGAGGCCGGAGCTGAGAGATCCTGACTGATAGATGCCCGAGCTAAAGCCCGCAACCGCCGAGTTCGCAATGCCGTAGTTGAAGCTACCCGAGTTGCCGATTCCCGTGTTGTTGCTGCCCGTGTTGAGCAGGCCCGTTTGCCCGTCGCCCGAATTCTGGAAGCCCGAGCTTTCGTCGCCCACATTCTGGAAGCCGGAGGTATTGGTGCCCGAGTTGAAGAAGCCCGAGACATTGGTGCCGGTGTTGCCGAAGCCGGACGAGGTGGCACCGGCTGGGGTGACCGAGCTGCCAATCGCCGTGTTGAAGTCACCCGCGTTATACAGGCCCGTATTGACGTCACCGGCGTTGCCGAAGCCCGTGTTTATGGTGCCCGAGTTGAAGAGGCCGGTATTCAAGTTGCCGGAACTAAACCCGCCGGTGTTGTCAAAGCCCGAATTTCCAAAACCTAGGTTGGCTCCGCCCGCATTCCCGAAGCCCATGTTGTTGCTACCGGCGTTCCCGACCCCGAAGTTCAAGCCGCCCCCGTTGCCGAAGCCGGTGTTGATCGAGCCCGCGTTCCAGAAGCCCGTGTTGACGTCACCGGAATTGCCGAAGCCAAAGTTACCGTCCCCCGAGTTGAAGAAACCGAAGTTCCCATCCCCGGAGTTGAAGAACCCGATGTTGTTGTTGCCGGAGTTCCCGAAGCCAATGTTTCCCATGCCCGAGTTCAGCTCACCGATGCCCACCAGATTGTCGCCGGTGAGCCCGAAACCGATGTTGTTGTTGCCGTTGTTCCCGAAGCCGAAGTTGTTGTTGCCCAGGTTCCCGAACCCGATGTTGGAATTGCCATTGTTGCCGCTACCGATGTTGAAGGAGCCGAAGTTGCCAGCACCGAAGTTGTTGCCGAACGTGTTTCCGCCGCCAAAGTTTCCGTCGCCAAAGCGATTCCCGAACCCGAAGTTCCCATCACCAAAGAGGTTTCCACTACCCCAGTTGACGTTGCCGATGTTGCCCCAGCCGAAGTTGGTGTTGCCCTGATTCCCGCTACCCAGGTTCGCAAAACCGAAGTTCCCGCTGCCCAGGTTGAGGTTCCCGATGTTGCCGCCGCCCAGGTTGAGGCTGCCGAAGTTTCCGTTGCCGAAGTTCAACACGCCCTCGTTGCCGCCGCCCAGGTTCCAGCTGCCGATGTTGCCAAGACCCGTGTTGATGGCTGGGACATTCACCACGGTTGCGGCAGCCGACGACGCGGCAGCCATGCCGGCCGCAGGCGCGGCAAACGCGCGAGCCGCGGCCAGGGGCGCCGCAAGCGGGCTGGCCTCAACCGCGCCGGCCAACCGGGCGGCGGCCGCGGCCACCCGCGCCGACGCCGGCGCACCCGCGGCCACACTGGCCACCCGCGCCGCGGCCGCGGCCACCTTGGCCGGAGCCGGAGTGCCCGACAGCGCACCGGCCGCCGCCGCGGCAATCGGGCTGGCCGCCGCCGCGGCCACCTGGCCCGGCAGGCTCTTCAACGCCTGTTGCCACGACGGCAACGCCGCCGCGGCCGCCGACGCCCCGCCGTGATAGCCCACCATCGCGGCCACATCCTGGGCCCACATTTCCTCATAGAGGGCCTCGGCGGCCGCAATCGCCGGCGCATTCTGCCCAAACAAATTCGACAGGACCAGCTGCACGAACGCATTACGGTTGGCCGCCACCGCCAGCGGATGAATCATCGCCGCCCGCGCCGCCTCAAACGCGCTCGCCACCGCCTTGGCCTGAGCCGAGGCCCCCGCGGCCCGCGCCGCCGCCGCACTCAACCAGCCCGCATACGGCGCCGCCGCGGCCAGCATCGCCGCCGAGGCCGGACCCTGCCACGCCTGACCCGCCAGCCCGGAGGTGACCGACGCAAACGAATCCGCCGCCGAACCCAACTCCGACGCCAACCCGTCCCAGGCCACCGCCGCCTCCAACATCGGCCCCGAACCGGCCCCAGTGAACATCCGCAACGAATTGATCTCCGGCGGCAAGACCGAGTAGTTCATGAGCCCGTCCTTTCAATGGGTCGCCACACGACGTTCCGCTTCGGGTTGCGCGCCGCCCGCCCACGACTCAGGCATCCGCGCATGTCACTTCGCCCGTAGGAACAAACTCTAAGAAGGTCGCGGCGCAATGTCCGGGGTTTCGCAAAACCCGTTTACATTTCGTTGAAACGCCGCGCAAGCGAGCGCGAGATCAGCCCATGAACGGGCGAATGACCACCACGTAGATCGCCAGCACCGCCAACGGCGCCACCAACGGCAACCACGGCAACTGCAACGGGAACGACGTCACAACCACCCCGGCGAAGGTGAACCCAACGGCGGCAATGGCCGTCGGCCAGCTCGCCAGGACGGCACCGGCGGACGTGCCGGCCGCGTGCCGGCACACCAGGTAGGCGGCGGCGGAAAGTCCCGACACCGCGGCGAGCCCCTGCGGTGGAGCGGACACCGCGATCACAGACACCGCCAGCAGCACGGCAATCGTTGCGGCCAGGCGAAACATCACCCCCAGCCCGACGGCAATCACGGCGGCGAACCCCGCGACAGTTGCGGGCCCGTGGGATCCGACGGCGGCCGAACCCACCATCAGAAGCCCGAACGTCGTCGCCAGGGCATGGGCACCGGACTGCGCGATAGCCGTCATGTCAGCGCCTCGCCCACAATCGCACCCGACGACGCCGGTCGGGCAGCGCACCCATCGACTGCTCCAACGAGCGATCCTCCGGCCAGGACAACACGTCGACACCGATGGTGGCCATGTCGCGATACATGGCGGAGCGTTGCAACGCCCACATGCGCGCCACCAGCGGATCCTGCTCGCTCTCAAAGGGCGAACTGTCGAGGACGTCCACGGCGACCACGACATGACCCCGTCTGCGCAAGTCGATCAGTGCCAGCGCGAATTCGGTGTCGAGCAGCGTGGAGAACGCGATGACGATCGCCCCCGCCGGAACGGCGGCGCGCGGAGCCAGGGTGCCGGTCGTGTTTTCGAATCCGTCGCCGGCGCCGAGCACGGTATCGAGCACTCGGTAGAACTGACGCTGCCCGATGTCGGCGCCAAGCCAGCGCGGGCGGTTGCCCCCGAGCGCGACGATGCCCGCGCGGTCACCGTTTCGCAAGGCGGTCTGCACCACCTGCGCTGCGCCTCGCACGACTCGTTCGGTGGCCCGCGTCGCCGGGCCGGCCGGCTGCCGGTACCCGTCGATCAGCACCACCACGTCGGCGGCGCGGTCGGTCAACCGCTGCGTCACGTGCAACTGGCGCCGGCGCGCACTCACCGCCCAGTTCACGGCGCGCAGCTGGTCGCCGGGGACATAGGGGCGAATGTCGGCGTACTCGACGCCCGGACCGATGTGCCGGGTCAGGTGGGCACCCAGACGGTCGAGCAACTCCGTCCGCGGGATCGGTGTCGACTGCGGCGGTGTCAGCGGAAACACGATGACCTCGGCGGCGTCGGCGGTCCCGGTGCCCGTCACCAACCCGCCGCGCGCGAGGACGTCCACCCGGCCCCGGATGGGATATCGGCCCCAACGTTGCGCGGCCGCCGCGACCGTTTTCACCTGGGGAGCACCCGAATCGACGACGTCGAGCTGCATTCCCGCGACGGCCGCGACGGTGAGTTCGACCGACGCGGCCTCGGAATCCGTTGTTGCCCACACCTTCAGCCGGACCTGCTCGCCCTCGAAGCATCGCTGCGAGGACGGCTCGGAGTGCACGTGGATCGTCGGAACCGGGCGCTGCCAGCTGATCGAGCACAGCACGCCCAGCAACGGCGCCGCGAACGCAATCAGCTGCCAGCGAGCGCCGACGACCGCGGCGGCCAGCGCGGCACCGGTGCAGGTGGCAGTCGACAACGTCAGTTGTGATGCACGCCAGCGCAACTGGACTTCACGCGTTTGGATCACCCATGCGTCCCGTCAGTTCGGGGCACCGGCAAGCGCCGCAACAGTTCTCCGACGACGTCGGCGCCCTGAATCTTGCGCACCCACATCTCCGGGCGCAACGTGATGCGGTGCGCGACGGTCGGAATGGCAAGCGCTTTGACATCTTCGGGAATCACGTAATCCCGGCCGAGCAGTAGGGCACGGGCGCGGGCGAGTTGGACCAGGTCGAGTTCGGCCCGCGGGCTGGCGCCCACCGCGACCTGCGGATGGTGCCGGGTCGCGGTGGCCAGCGACACCACGTAGTGCAAGACGTCCTCGTGCACCGTCACCTGCTCGACCGATTCCCGCATGGCCAGCAGATCGTGGGCGTCCACAACCTGATTCACCGTCGGCTCGGCCGAGCCCCGGTCGAGGCGGCGGCGCAGCATCGAGGTCTCGTCGCGCTCGGAGAGGTATCGCAGCTCCAGCCGGATCGCGAACCGGTCCAGCTGCGCCTCGGGCAATGGATAGGTGCCCTCGTACTCGATGGGATTGTCGGTGGCCAAAACGATGAACGGCACGGGCAGCTTGTGGGTTTGGCCGTCGATGCTCACCTGGCCCTCCGCCATCGCCTCCAGCAATGCCGCTTGTGTTTTGGGCGGCGTTCGGTTGATCTCGTCGGCCATCAGCAGGTTGGTGAAAATGGGTCCGGCGCGGAATTCGAAGCGGCCCGACGGCATGTCATAGATGGTCGAGCCGAGCAGGTCCGCCGGCAGCAGATCGGGCGTGAACTGCACACGAGTGAATCCGAGTCCCAGCGCGGCCGCGAAGGATCGTGCGATCAGCGTTTTGCCCAGTCCGGGGAGATCCTCGATGAGCACATGGCCACGCGCGAGCACGGCGGTGAGGATGAGCGTGAGCGCGGCGCGCTTCCCCACCACGACACGTTCGATTTCATCGAGCACCGCCTCGCAGTGGGCGGTGGTCGTGGCGGCGGGCATCGTCATGTCAAATCTGCTCCAACCTTTGCAGAATCTCCTCGAGTGCCGCACGGCCGGGACCTCGCTCGCGGTCACCGGTACGGGTGACGTTATTCGGGTTGACCCAATCCCAGAGGTCGGGCCCGAAGAGCATCCGGCCGGTGGCCTCGAATGCCACCGGATCCTTGGTCTGCCTTTGCCCGGTGGTGATTTCGAAGCGCCGCGCCAGCATCGGACGCAAATGCCGATCCCAGTCCGCCCGCGTCGACTCCGACCACCGAATGGTCGTTTCCGTCTGGGACAGCCAGCGGCGCAACGCATCTCCGAGGTCGTGGGCGCTGGGCTCGGTCTCGGGTTCGGCGGCGTGTCCCAGGAACCGGCGGATGTTGAGCAGCACCAGAGCCACGCCCACACCCGCCCCCGCCAGCACGAATCGCCGATCGTGCACCGTCAGCGCCAGGAGCTCTATCCCGACGATGAGGCAAACACCCAGGGCGATAAGCCTTTTCATGCGGCACTCCGGGAGCCGAGTTCGTCGCGAACCAGCCGAAGCGCGCGGACCGCAACCTCCCGATGGCCTTCGTTCATCACATGCGGGCTGAACCGCGCCTCGGCGAACAGGGCCACTAGCGCGGCGGCGTTATCGGTGTGCAGCGCATGGTGTTCGACGGCTCGGGCCAGCACCTCGGTCGGGGTGTCGAAGTCCTGGGGGACCGCACCGGGGACATTCGCGAGTTCGCGTTCCATCGCCGCGTAGCAGGCGATGATCGCCTCCCGTGGGTCGCGGCTAAGGTCGGACATCTCAGCGAGTCCGAGTTCGGCCGCCCGCACCAGTGATTCCGAACGCGGCGGCGGTGCCGGGGATTCAGCGTACTCGCCGACGAAACCCGGAGCTGCGCGGCGCCGCCGGCGTAGGGCCGCGATGGCCGTCGCCGCGACGAGCAGAATCATCAGCGGGACGGTGCCGGCGAGCAGGATTGCGAACACGTCCCTGCTGTCATTTTGTGGGTGTTGCTCGGGCGGGGACGGTGCGGCTTTGCGCGGCGACGGCGGCGTGGTCGAATCCGGTGTGGGCACCGAGGGACCGACATCGTGTGGGGCGAACAACCCGGCTAGCAGCATCGCGATCAGTAGCCAAACCACGATCACTGCCAGTCCGATCAGCAACACGCGCCAACTCGGTCTCCTCTTGCCGCCGCCGAGCATGTCGGACAGGTTCCCCGCGCTGGGCGCCACCGTGCGCGGATCACGCAGCCGCGCGATGATTGCGAAGGCCGTCAGCGCGACGGTCGCACTCAGGGCCGCTACCACGAACATCAGCGCCGCCCGGCTACCGCCCGGCTCCACCGGCGTCGAACGGTCGTGAGCCGGAAGGTATCCGCGCAGCGCAGCGGCAACCAGGATCAAGAGCACGATCACGGCGACAACGCGCCTGGTCGGCTTGTCGATACCGGGCATTGGCACACCACTCGACCGGTTTGCCGGCCGCCTTTGCGGCCTGGGCTTTTTGTTCAACCTGGTTTGCTTCATACTGGCACGTCGGCCGCCTATGCCGCCACGATGGGCGGCAACAGCCGGGGCAGCCGGGGCGGTGCTGTGATGGTCCACAGTTGCGGCTTCATCCACAACCCAGCAATGACCCCGTTCGACGCGCCGGTGATGTGACGGAGGCGGTGAATACGGTCGGGATATGGGTTCATGCGCGAGCGCCGAGGAAGCGCGGGAGCGGATCAGCGCCGCTCTCGACGCGATCGATGCTGCGCACACCGTGCTGCGCGACACCCGCTCCGACGTGGTTGGCAATAACTTCCGCGTTGACGTCGCTGAGCGGCTGGAGACGCAGGACCGCACCAACCGTGGCCTCATGTATCGGTTCTTCGCCGAGATCGCCGACCCACCTGATGGCAACGAGTGCGTGTCAGCGGTACGAGAGATGCTGTGGGCGCGGCTGCGCCTCACGCCCAGGGAAATTGTCCGTCGCTTCAGGCTCGCGGCCCGCATCCGGCCGCGACGGTCGCTGACCGGTCCCCCGGTGCCGCCGGAGCTACCGGAGTTGGCAGCCGCCGTAGAAGCGGGTGCGGTCGGCGAAGATCACATCCGCGCGGTTTGCGAAGCGGTGGATGTGCTGCCCTCCTGCGTCTCGCCCACCGACGTCGCGGAAGCCGAGCGCAAACTGGTAGCGCATGCGATCAAACTCGACGCCGGTATCGTCACCAAGCTGGGTCAGCGCATCGCCGACTACCTCAATCCCGACGGCCTTTTCGACGACAACGACCGCGCGCGCCGCCGCGGGTTGCGCGTTGGCCCGCAGGGGCCTGACGGCATGTCCCGGCTGTCCGGCTTGCTCGACCCTGAGGCGCGCGCGTATTTCGAAGCGATCCAAGCCGCCGTGCGGCCCGGCCGCCACCAACCCCATAGCGCCGAGCCCGAAACACGCGACGAGCCCACACCAGCGCAGCGCTGCCACGACGCGCTCAAGCTCGGCCTGCAAACCGCTATCGCCTCCGGGGAGCTCGGGATGCACCGCGGTCATCCCGTTACTGTCGTCGCCACCACCACTCTCGCCGATCTCAACCAGGCCGCCCACGCGGTGCTCGACCCGTCGATACCGATGCCCCCGCCCGCGAACACAGGGGGCGGCTCACGGCTGCCGATGCGGGATCTGATCCGCACGGCCGCCAAGGCAATCCACTTCCTGGCGGTGTTCGACGACCACACCGAACGCCCGCTCTACCTCGGCCGCCAAAAACGAGTCGCGACCGCCGATCAGAGGCTCATCTGTTACGCACGCGACCGGGGCTTGCACCCGCCCCAACTGCCTCGAACCGGGTTATCACTGCGAGGTCCACCAGGCACCGGGCTGGGCCACCCGGACGAACGTCTCCGCGGCGACCCCGACCCGCCGCCTGAGCAGTAGCGACCACCCTAGTCGTGCTCGAACGGCCGGAAGCTGCCGTCGAGAACCGGCGATGACCTATGGTGCGTTTCGCGGCGTCATCGCATCACCCCGTGCACGATGATCGCGGTGATCTGATCCACCCACGCGTCGTCGAGCTCTTGATCCTGGTACAGCAGCATACGCAGCATGGTCGCCCCCCCGATCAGCTCGATCAATCGGTCCGCGTCCACATCGGGACGCACTTCGCCGCGGTCGATTGCTTCGCGCAGCCGCAACCGCACGGCGGTGAACAGGTCGGCGAAGCGGGACAGCACCCGGGCGTTGAGTTCGGCGTCGGCCATCATGTCGGCCACCAGACCGGGCAGCGCGGCCCGCACCACCGGTGTGGTGTACACGTCGCGCGTGGCCCCGACCATCATCCGGATGTCCGCGGCGAAGTCGCCGGCGGGAGCGACCAGCGCGGTGGGCGCCACCGGGAACGCGGCTTCGTGCACCAGCTCGGCCTTGCTCGACCATCGGCGGTACAGGGCGGATTTTGTGGTCCCGGCACGTTCGGCGATTGCCGCCAGGCTCAGGTTCGAATAGCCGCTCTGCACAAGCATTTCCGCGGTCGCGGAAAGGATGGCCGCGTCGATGCGTGGGTCCCGTGGGCGCCCGGCGCCGGGGGCCTTGTCAAGGGAGGACATGTCTGCTTTCATAACGCTACCCACCGTATCGTAATTGCCTCAAGAAGGGGGCGCCGTGGCCAACGAACCGGCAATCGGAGGTGTCGACCGCCTCCAGCGCTCTAGCCGCGACATCACCACCGTGCCGGCGGTGATGTCGCGATGGCTGTCGACGCTGCTTCCCGCCGGAGCGAAACCCGAGGTGACCGTGGAGAGCGGCGTGGACTCCACGGGCATGTCGTCGGAAACCATCATCTTGACCACTCGCTGGCGGCGGGACGGACGGCCGATCGAGCAGAAAATGGTCGCGCGGGTAGCGCCCGCCGCCGACGACGTGCCGGTGTTCCCGTCGTATCGGCTCGACCACCAATTCGAGGTGATAAGGCTGGTCGGCGAGCTGACCGACATACCGGTCCCTCGGGTTCGCTGGATCGAGACCACCGGCGACGTCCTGGGAAAACCCTTCTTCTTGATGGACTACGTCGAGGGCATGGTGCCGCCCGACGTGATGCCCTACACCTTCGGCAACAACTGGTTTGCCGACGCACCCCCCGGACGCCAGCGCGAACTGCAGGACGCCACCATTGGGGTGCTGGCGAAGCTGCATTCAATCCCCAACGCGGATAACACGTTTGGGTTCCTCGGCGAGGGACGGGAAGGCGACACAGCGCTGCGGCGGCACTTCCACTGGGTGCGATCCTGGTACGACTTCGCGGTACCCGACATCGGCCGATCGCCGCTGCTGGAACGGACTTTCGACTGGCTGCAGGACAACTGGCCGAACGACCCGGCCGGGCGCGACCCCGTGCTGCTCTGGGGCGACGCCCGGGTCGGCAACGTCTTGTACCGCGACTTCCAGCCGGTGGCGGTGCTGGACTGGGAAATGGTGGCGCTGGGACCGCGCGAGCTTGACGTCGCATGGATGATATTCGCGCACATGGTTTTTCAGGAGCTGGCCGGCCTGGCAACACTGCCGGGGCTGCCCGAGGTGATGCGCGAGAACGACGTCCGCGCCACCTATCAACGACTGGCCGGCGTGGAGCTCGGTGACCTGCATTGGTTTTACGTCTACTCGGGCGTGATGTGGGCGTGTGTGTTCATGCGCACCGGCGCACGACGGGTGCACTTCGGCGAGGTGGAGAAACCCGACGATGTCGAATCGCTTTTCTACCACGCCGGATTGATGAGGCGCCTTATCGGAGAGGATCGCTAATGCCGCAAAATCTTGGCCCGCTCGACGAGTACCCAGTCCATCAGCTCCCCCAGCCGATCGCCTGGCCGGGTTCGTCCGACCGCAACTTCTACGACCGCTCCTACTTCAACGCCCACGACCGCACCGGAAACATCTTCGTGATCAGCGGCATCGGCTACTACCCCAACCTGGGCGTGAAGGATGCCTTCGTGCTCATTCGGCGCGGAGATACACAGACGGCGGTGCACCTTTCGGACGCGATCGATCAGGACCGGTTGCACCAGCGCGTCAACGGCTACCGGATCGAGGTCATCGAGCCCCTGCGTAGGCTGCGGCTGATCCTCGACGAAACCGAGGGCATCGCCGCGGATCTCACCTGGGAGGGTCTGTTCGATGTCGTCCAGGAGCAGCCGCATATCCTGCGGTCGGGAAGCCGGGTGACGCTGGATGCGCAACGCTTCGCCCAGCTCGGCAGCTGGAACGGCCGGATCGTCGTCGACGGCGAAGAGATCGCCGTCGACCCCGCGACCTGGATCGGAAGCCGCGACCGGTCCTGGGGCATCAGGCCGATCGGCGAACCCGAACCCCCGGGCCGGCCGGCCGATCCGCCGTTCGAGGGGATGTGGTGGCTGTACATGCCGATGGCATTCGACGACTTCGCCGTCGTGCTGATCATCCAGGAGGAGCCCGACGGGTTCCGCTCGCTCAACGACTGCACCCGCGTCTGGCGCGACGGCCGCGTCGAGCAGCTGGGCTGGCCCCGGGTCACCACCCACTATCGATCCGGCACCCGCATCCCGACCGGGGCGACCATCGAGGCGACGACCCCCGACGGCAGCCCGGTCCACTTCGACGTGGAATCCAGGCTGCCGGTGCCCGTCCACGTCGGCGGCGGCTACGGCGGCGACTCCGACTGGCTGCACGGCATGTGGAAGGGCGAGAAATTCGTCGAGCGGCTGACCTACGACATGACCGACCCGGCGCTCGTCGCGCGGTCCGGCTTCGGGGTCATCGACCACGTGGGCCGCGCCGTGTGCCGAGACGGCGACGGGGATCCGGCGGAGGGCTGGGGTCTCTACGAGCACGGCGCGCTGGGCCGCCACGACCCGTCGGGATTCGCCGACTGGTTGACGGTGGCGCCGTAAGGCCGGCCGCGAATCTGGGATTGATGCACGCCTATCGCGAACAAGCGTGACACCACCCCACAGTCGGGTGCAGTTATGTTTGCCGGCGAAATGCGGTTGACTGTAGGGCGTGCCACACCCCCCACGGATCGTTGACGTTGTCGTGGTGGGCGCCGGCTTTGCCGGGCTAGCCGCAGCCCGCGAGCTGACGCGACTGGGTCACGACGTGCTGGTATTCGAAGGCCGTGGCCGTGTGGGCGGCCGGTCGCTGACTGGCAGCGTCGCGGGTCTGCCAGCGGACATGGGAGGCACGTTCGTCGGTCCCACCCAGGACGCCATCCGGGCGCTGGCCGCCGAGCTCCAGGTCCCGACAACCCCCACCCACCACGACGGCAAGAACGTCATCCAGTGGCGCGGCAGTACGCGCAGCTATCGCGGCACCATCCCCAGACTTTCGCTGACCAGCCTGCTCGACATCGGCCGGTTGCGTTGGCAATTCGACCGAATTGCCCGCGGCGTTCCGGTGGTGGCCCCCTGGAACGCACGGCGCGCGCACCAGCTCGACGACCAGTCCCTGGGTGAATGGTTACGTTCGGTGCGCGCCACCTCCTCCTCACGCAACCTGCTGGCCCTCATGGCCAGGGTCACCTGGGGTTGCGAACCCGACGACGTGTCGATGCTGCACGCCGCCCGGTACGTGCACGCATCCGGCGGCCTGGACCGGCTGCTCGACGTCGAGAACGGTGCCCAACAGGACCGCTTCCCGGGCGGCAGCCAGCAGATCGCCGAGCTGGCGGCGGCCGAACTCGGCGCCCGCGTTGTGCTCAACGCACCGGTCCGTCGCATCGACCGGCACGGAGCAGGTGTGACGATCACCTCCGATCAGGGTCAGGCCGAGGCCGGGTTCGTCATCGTTGCGATCCCGCCGGCCCATCGCGCGGCCATCGAGTTCGATCCCCCGTTGCCCCCCGAATACAAGGAGCTCGCAAACAACTGGCCGCAGGGCCGGTTGAGCAAGGCCTATGCGGCCTATTCGACGCCGTTCTGGCGGGCCAACGGGTTCTCCGGCCAGGCATTGTCCGACAGGGGCCCGGTTTTCATCACCTTCGACGTCAGCCCGCACGCCGACGGCATCCTGATGGGGTTCGTCGATGCCCGCGCATTCGACTCGCTGCCCTTCGACCAGCGCCGCCGGGACACCCTGCGCTGCTTCGCGTCGCTGTTCGGCGACGAGGCGCTGAGGCCACTGGATTATGTTGATCATCGTTGGGGCACAGAAGAATTCGCTCCCGGCGGGCCCACCGCCGCGGTACCGCCGGGTTCGTGGACGCGCTATGGGCCGTGGTTGCGCAAACCGGTCGGGCCAATCCACTGGGCCGGCACCGAGACCGCCGACGAGTGGACCGGATATCTCGACGGCGCAGTCAGTTCCGGACAGCGCGCGGCCGCCGAGGTTGCCGCCCTGCTATGAACTGATCCGCCGGATCCGCTCGGGCTGACTCACCGATTCGGCGAGTGCCCGCAACTGGCGATTGACCTCCCGGTGCTGTTCCAGCATCGAGCAGTGGCCGCCGGGCAGCTCGACCAGTCCAACCACGTTGGGTGCGGTGAGCGCGATCCTGCGGGACTGGCTGAGCGGCGTCAGCCGGTCACGTTCGCTGCCGATGACGAGGGTTGGCACCGTCAGGCGGGCCAGGTTGAGGTGCCGCGGACCGAGTTCGTCGACGAGCATCCTCGCGCACCCGCCGCGCCCAGCGGGTGATGTTTGCGCGAACAGCTCGTGGATGAGGTTCGTGACGCTCGGGTCGGCGTCGGCCCCGACCGCCAGCATCTCGACCAGATAGCGGCTCGGAATCCGCACGAGGTTCGGCAGCGGAAAGCCGCCGAACGCGTTGACGAGGCTGCGGCCGGCCAGAACCCGCACCGGCGACAACCCCCGCGGAACCCGCAGGAAGTGCACCTTGCGCACCAGGTCTCCGGTGGTGGTGTTGAGCAGCGCGACGGCGTCGGCGCGCCGGTGGACCTTGTGGCCGTAGCGGTCCGACCAGGCGGCGATGGTCATTCCACCCATCGAGTGTCCGGCCAGCAGCGCGCGCTCATGCGGGGCCAACGTGGCTTCCAGCACCGAATCAAGGTCGGATGCAAGGTGTTTGAGGCTGTAGCCGGAGCGTCGTGGGATGCCGCTTTGTCCGTGACCGCGATGGTCGAAGGCGATCACCCGGTAGTCGGTGGCCAGGTCGGCGATCTGGTATGCCCAGGCGCGGATGGCACAAACAAAGCCGTGGGTCAGCACGATCGGGTAGCCGTCGGGCGGCCCGAACACCTCAGCATGCAGCGCGGTGCCGTCCGCCGCGCGGACGCTAAGGGTGCGGCTGGGGGGCAATGCGTCGGGCAATCGACTTGGCGCGGCCTGGGTGGACTTCCGAGCACTCATTACCGCTCCCCCCTCAACACGGCCACGCCGCCGCCATCCGGATGCCGCCGAGTTTACATGAGCGTAATGAGAAACCGGCGCAAATCGGCCAAACCCACGACGGCGAAATTTGGGGCGAAATTCTGCAGGTAGAGCTTCCCCTAGTTGTCGATCGGGCAGTTCGTAAAGTGCACGGTCGTGCCAGAAGGGGTGTGAGAGGCTGACTGCGTGTCCCCGATATCCCGTCGGGCGTTCACCGGGCCGGCGGCGGGCTGCGCGTCGGATCGTCCACCGCCACCAGACGCCAACATGGTGCTGGTCGTCGGCGCCGGGATGGCGGGCTTGTCGGCCGCGCGAAACCTCACCGACGCGGGATGGCCGGTGCGGTTGATCGAAGCCCGCAATCGGATCGGTGGCCGGGTGTACACCAACCGCGACTGGGGTGTGCCGCTGGACATGGGTGCCTCGTGGATCCACGGCACGACGAACAATCCCCTGGTGGAGCTGGCGAGCCAAGCGCAAGCGCAGCTGGTGCCGACCGACTATTACCAATGGTCCAAATTGGCGGTCGACCCGCGGCTGCAGCCGATCGACTATGACGAAAACACCTGGCGCCGTTTCGTATCCCAGGCTCGGGACGAGGTCGACGGCGGGACTCTCGCCGGCGCGGTCGACGCCGGGGCGAGGCGCCAGGAACTCTCCTACGCGCAGCGCGCCGAGTTGGCCTTCTACGTCAACACCGAGATCGAAGACGAGTATGCCGCCGACGCGGACCAGCTTTCCGCCACCACGTTTGACCAGGGCCAATACCTGGGGGGTGAGCAGGAAATCCTGCCCAACGGCTACGACGCGCTGCCCACACAGCTCGCCCACGGACTGCAGGTCGTCTTCAACACGGCGGTCACCGCAATCGTGCGACGAGACACCTCCGTCACCGTTCGGGCCGGCAACCAGTCCTTCGAGGGACCCGCGGCGATCGTCACCGGACGACATCACGCCGGTCGAGGTCGCAACGTCGAGTTGGACCATCGACCCCTTTGCGCTCGGCTCGTACTCGTTCCACGCGCCCGGGCCCGGCCTCGAAGACCGGCGCCGACTGCAAGAACCGATCAGCGATCGGCTTTACCTGGCGGGTGAGGCGGTCGGTGTCGACAATCTCGCCACCGCGCACGGAGCCTTGCTGAGCGGGCGACACGCCGCCGCCGAATTGATGCGCCGATTGGGGTGACGGTCGGCACCTCAGTAACCTTCCAGTGCGGCCACACCGCGCCAACTTGGCCACGTGGTCTCCCAGATCCGGTGGATGCGGCCGTCGCGGTAGGCGGCAATGAGCACGACCTCGATTCGGGTCGGCTTCTCACCGGGGCGCGACGTGGTGATCCATACCCTGCCGGCGACCTTGTCCGTGGCCTCCACCCACGCCTGCTCGTCGTATTCGACCGCATAGGTAATCGACGTGGCGTAGATCTTGCGGTGGCTGTCGCGGAATTCGGCGAAACTCTGACTCGTCCCATCGGAGTGCATGACGAAGTCGGGGTCGTAGTAGTAATCGATGAGCTCAGCGTTCTTGGCGACGACCATCCGGTCGAACATCTCGCGAAGCAGCGCAACCGACATCCCGCGATCTTAGGCACGGAGCGCCCTATCTCACGCCATCGTCGGACGAGCTAGCCGGTGAACACCGGCAACTTCGCCCATCCCCGCACGCTGCTGGTGTGGGCCTTGCTGGCGTGGGCGTAGTCGACCTCCCAGTCCGGCCAGCGCTTGATGACCTCCTCCAACGCCACCCGTGCCTGCATGCGCGCCAACGCCGAACCCAAACAGAAGTGCAGCCCATGACCAAAACTCAGATGGGTGGCGCCGCGGTGGATGTCGAACGTGTCGGGATCGGCAAACCTGCGCTCGTCGCGGTTGGCTGATCCGTTGAGCAACAACATGATCGAGCCCTCGGGAACCGTTGTGCCGTGGCATTCGACGTCGCGGGCGACGTAGCGCGCCTGCACCGGCGAGGGCGCCTCGTAGCGCAACACCTCCTCGATCGCCACCGGAATCAGCGCCGGGTTCGCCACGATCTCCCGGCGCTGATCCGGATGTTCGGCCAGAAGCTGGCCGATGAAACCAATCAGCCGCGTCGTCGTCTCGTTGCCCGCACCGGCGATCATGCCGGTGTAGAGCAGCACCTCGGGCCGGCTCAGCCGCCGGGTCACTCCGCCGTCCTCGAACTCGACGTTGAGCAGCTGCGTCATCAGATCATCCGACGGATGTTCCACCCGCCAGTCGATGTAGGCGGAAAACATCTCGTAGCTGTGCTCGAGAAAGTCCTGCGGGACCGGCCTGAACGTACCCTCGTCGAGGGTGAGCTGACGACTGCCGCGGTTGCGGATCTCTTCCTGATTTTCCTCCGGAATGCCCAGCAAGTAACCGATCGTGCGCATCGGGACCGTCGCACCAAGATTCTCGATGAAGTCGAACCTGCCCGTGCCCACCAAGGGGTCCAGCGCGCGCACGCAGTAGTCCCGCGTCAGCGGCTCGATCGCCTCCATCCGCCGCGGCGTGAAAACCCTTGACAGCAAACGGCGATGCAGATCGTGAATCGGTGGATCTTCGAAGAGGATGACGCCGGGCGGGAGGTCGATTCCGCTCAAGATGATGTCCATGGTGGTGCCACGACCCGACCGGAAAGTGTCCCAATTCGCCAGCTCGCGGGCGACGTCGTCGTACCGGCTGAGCGCGTAGAAGTCGTACTTTTCGTTGTAGTACAGCGGGGCTTGGTCGCGCAGTGTCTTCCAGATCGGGTACGGGTCGTCGTCAATGCCGAAATCGAAAGGGTCGTAGTAGACCTCGGCAGTATCGGTTCCCGTCATGGTGATGACTTTCTGTTGGACAGCATCTCGGTCAGCGTGCGGTCACCGGCCGTCTCCGGCGCGGCCGACCGACCGGCCTCGGGCAACACGATCTCGCCCACCCGCGTGAGATATGGCCAGGCGATCTCCGGCGGCAGCCCACCGCACAGGGGCGACAGGGTGAGCATCTGCCCGGCGCGAACGCGCGAAATCGCTTCGGAGACCGAGATAATCACGTGCGACTTCGACGTTGCTCGCAGCTCGTCGACGCTGGCCACGTGCGAGATACCCGCCGATGTCCGGTTGCCGGGATTCCACTCGGCGTAGCTTCGCGCGTCGTGGAACAGATATTCCCCCAGCTCCGACCACGCCCGGTCCACATCATCGGCGACGAAGGTGACCGAGGGGGTGTCACTGCCGGGAAACAGGGTCGGCCCCGGCCTGTTGCCGTGCTCGCGACAGGCGGCCTCGTAGGCCTCCCGCATGCCATCGACGTCGGCGTTTGCCAACATGCCCAGACCGTACCGCCCGGCCCGTCGGGCCGCTGCCAAGCTCCCGCCGCCCCACATCAACGCCGGTCCGCCGGCGGTGCGAGGCCGCGGCGTCACCGTGATTCGGCGTCCGTCGGCAACGACGGTTTCGCCGGCAAGCAGGCGGCGCAACAGTCCGAGCTTCTCGTTGGCGAGGCGCCCGCGATCACCCAGCGCCAGCCCGAAGTGCTCGAATTCCTCGGGTCGGTACCCGAGGGCGAGGATGTACGAAGCCCGGCCGCCGCTGAGGATGTCGAGGATCGCCATGTCCTCGGCGAGCCGTATCGGTTCGTAGAACGGAAGAATCAGAATCAGGCTCAGGGCCAGGCGCTTCGTGCGTGCCGCGATCGCGGGCGCCAACATGAGCGGGGACGGCAGGTAGCCGTCCTCGGAGCCATGATGCTCACACAACACGGCGGCGAGGCAGCCGCGATCTTCGGCCCATGCGCACATCTCCGGCACCGCGGCATACAGCGCCGCCGGGGGTGCCCCCCACGCGGGGGCCCGCATGTCGAAGCGCAGCGTGAACACGGCCAGCTCTCTAGACGACCTAAGATTTGTTTCACGTACGCTACGTCGGATCCGCGATTGAGGTCAACAGCCCAAACCAACATTGAAACTAACATCTGGCGCGGATATTGTAACGTCGAACGCTCATTTACCAGGGCAAAGGGCAACGATGACGACGGCTGACGAGCTATTGGGCTACGACGGAAAGCGGGTTCTGGTCGTCGGCGGCGCGACCGGGATGGGCGCCGCCGCGGCGCAGATCGCAAAGTCCCTCGGCTCGCACGTCACCGTGATGGATTACGCACCGGTCGACTACGCCGTCGATCGCGTGATCTCGTTGGACCTGAGTGACCAGGATTCGATCGACCGGGCAATCGACGAACTCGACGGTCCGGTCGACTCGGTGTTCTCGGCCGCCGGCATCGCCGACGGGCCAAAGCTGATGCGGGTCAACTTCATCGGGCATCGCCACCTGATCGAGCGATTGTTCGCGGGCAATCTGCTCAACCGTGGCGCGGCCATATGTTTCATATCGTCGGTCGCGGGAATGGGTTGGGAGAACTCCTTAGAGCGGGTTCAGGACTTTCTCGCCGCACCCGACTACAAGTCGGCATGCGACTGGGTCCACGAGCACGAGGCCGAGGGCTTCATTCACTACGGCTTCAGCAAGCAGGCGATCAACGCCTACGTGGCCTGGCAGGGCTACCACTTCCTGAAGAAGGGCGTCCGGATCAACGCGGTCTGCCCCGGTCCCACCGACACTCCCCTGGCCCGCGCGAACGCCGATCTGTGGCTGACCTTCGCCCAGGATTATCGCGACGACACGGGCAGTTCGGTGCTGACGCCCGAGGAGATCGGCAAGGCGATGATCCTGCTGAACAGCGCCGCCGCCGGCGCCGTCAATGGGATCACGTTGAACGTCGACAACGGCCACGCGATGGCGTCGCTCACCGGATCGTTTGCCCCCGGCAAGCCGATCATGGACCTCATCACTGGCCGCGTCCAATTGGCTTGAGCGCCTTGCCTGATCGCCCTTACAAGACTGCCGCGGAGTCCGCGGGCGCGCCCCGGGCGATCACGACCGGCATCGACGTCGCCGCGTCGGTGCGCAGGATGGTGTGCACCACGCCGACGAGGTCCTCGACCGGCATCAACTTGCCGGGCATGCAGCCACGCGACAACCACAGCGGGTAGGCCCGCATCGCGAGGGCACGATCCCAGCCGATGTTCATTCCGGTTTGCGCGTCGCCCTCGCCGCCCGCGCACTCCCCCACGACCAGGCTCGTGAAGCCGATGCCCGGGTGTTCGGCTCGCCACGCCTGCACCAGCCTCTCGAGCGCCGCCTTGCTGACGCCATACGCGCCGAGGCCCGGCCAGGGTGGCCCGAAAGTGCCTGCGTCGGAGGAGAGGTAGACCGCCTTGCCCGCCGAGGCCGTCAAGTGTGGCACCGCCGCCGCCGTGGCCAGCGCCGCGCCTATCACGTTGGTGTCGAAGACGCGCCGCCAGGTTTCGGCGTCGGTATCGACCAGGCGAACCAGCGGTGATACGGCAGGTGCGTAGACGAGGTTGTCGATGCCGCCGAGCGCGTCGGCGGCGGCGTTGACTGCCGATCCGCACTTTGCCTCATCGGTGACATCGCATGCGATGGCGATCGCACCTGGTCCCGCCTCCTTGGCCGCGGCCTCGATGCGCTCGCGCCGCCGGGCCAGCAGCGCGACCCGGTCGCCGCGCCGCGCGAGTCCGACCCCGATGCAGCGCCCGAGCCCGCTGGAGGCGCCAACCACCACCGTCTTCGACATGTCCGCCCTCACCGTTGAACCGCGTTGTCGCCGAGAAACATATCGCTTGCTGGGCGACCGCTCGGCAAGTGGGTGCGGTGCCGGTCCACTCGGTACGGTGGGCCCATGAAGTATCTCGACGTCGACGGTGTCGGAAAAGTCAGCCGGATCGGGCTGGGCACCTGGCAATTCGGCTCACGCGAGTGGGGCTACGGGGATAGTTACGCCGCCGGTGCCGCCCGTGACATCGTGCAGCGAGCGCTTGCGCTGGGGGTGACCCTGTTCGATACCGCAGAGGTGTACGGGCTAGGCAAGAGTGAGCGGATCCTCGGCGAGGCGCTCGGCGACGCGCGCGAAGAGGTCGCTGTGGCCAGCAAGATCTTCCCGGTCGCGCCGTTTCCCGCGGTGATCAAGCAGCGCGAGCGCGCCAGCGCGCGGCGGCTGCAGCTGGACCGCATCCCGCTTTATCAGATCCACCAGCCCAACCCGGTAGTCCCCGACTCGGTGATCATGCCGGGCATGCGCGACCTGCTCGACAGCGGCGACATCGGTGCGGCCGGGGTCTCAAACTACTCGCTCGCCCGATGGCAAAGGGCCGATGCCGCGCTCGGACGGCCGGTCGTCAGCAACCAGGTGCACTTCTCGCTCGCCCACTCCGGTCCGCTCGAGGACATGGTCCCGTTCGCCGAGCGCGAGAATCGCATCGTGATCGCCTACAGCCCGCTGGCGCAGGGGCTGCTGGGCGGCAAGTACGGCCTGGACAACCGTCCCGGGGGCGTGCGCGCGTTCAACCCGCTTTTCGGCACCGAAAACCTGCGGCGGGTCGAGCCGCTGCTGCAGACATTGCGGGCCGTCGCCGCGGATGTCGACGCCAAGCCGGCACAGGTGGCGCTGGCGTGGCTGGTCAGCCTGCCCGGCGTGGTGGCCATTCCCGGCGCGTCCAGCGTCGAGCAGCTCGAATTCAACGTCGCCGCCGCCGATATCGAGCTGTCTGACGATTCTCGCGACGCGCTCACCAACGCGGCCCGAGCGTTCCGGCCGGCATCGACGGGACGCTTCCTCACCGACCTGGTGCGGGAGAAGTTCGACCGTCGCTGATTGCAGTACCGCTACCGGATGGCGGTGCCGACGAAGTAGGTGCCGAGCAGGCTCGC
Source organism: Mycobacterium lacus (assembly GCF_010731535.1). NCBI lineage: Bacteria > Bacillati > Actinomycetota > Actinomycetes > Mycobacteriales > Mycobacteriaceae > Mycobacterium > Mycobacterium lacus. Next base: position 552,718 of record NZ_AP022581.1, on the reverse strand, counting down.
CGCCATGAGAAGCACCCAGGCGTCCGTCAGTCGGCGCAGCAGGACCGGGGCCTGGCGCACCTCCATGAACTCTCGAAAGATGATGCGCACCTTGACGAGTGCGATCGCGATCACGCTCGACATGACCACCGCGCCGGGTCGCAGGGATCCAGTCAGGGCGTGGTCGATCCACACATACGACAGCGTGAACGACACCAGGATCAGCCACACCGCCAGCAGCCGCTTGTTGAACTTGATCACCGATCACCTCACCACGTAGAGCAGCGCAAAGATGAGCACCCAGAGGAAGTCGACGGTGTGCCAATAGGTGGCGCATGTTTCGACGAGCTCCTGGGATCGCCTCGCCGGGCTTCGGAGTTGGTAGCCGACGACGCCAAGGGCGACGAAGCCGATCAGCAGGTGCACGAAGTGGATCCCGGTGAGAAAGAAGTAGTACGTGAAGAAGTCGTTGCCGGACAGGCTGTTCCCCATGTGAGCTTGCCGGGCCCATTCGAACACCTTGGACGCCAGGAACACCAGACCGAGGAACGCCGTGAGGAAGGCGCCTTTGCGCGCCGGTCGGTAGGCGCCGACGCGGGCCGACTGGACGCATCGCGCCACCGACCAGGAACTCGACAGCAAGACCAGGGTGTTGAAGACCCCGATGTGCAGGTCCAGCTGCTCCCGAGAGCGCACGAAAAGCTCCGGGGTTTGGGCGCGGTGGAATAGATAGAACCCGAAATAGGCCGTGAAAACCAGCGTTTCAAACAGGACGAAGGCCCACATATCCGGCTGCCCGGGCACCAACTTTGCCGGCGTGTTCGCATCCGGTGCCGCGGCAAGGTCGGTCATCGTGGCGCCTCGGGCAGCGGCCCGGTACCGAAGTCCTCGCGCCGGATCATCTGCCGGAGCAAGAAGATGAACACGCCTGTGTAGATGCCAAATACCACCATGTCGAGCCACCACGCGACCTGTCCGTTCCAGGCCAAGACGCCCCGCCGGAAGATCCACGCGGGCGACACGACGATTTCGGTAAGCGCGTTGCACAGGTTGAGGTAGCCGAACCACTTGGGGAACACCCGATTCGTGTCGATGAGGATCGCGAGCATCCACACCAGCGAGCCAATCAGGAACACGCCCATGGTTCCGATGAAGGACAAGAAGGCGAAGTCGTAAAGCCAACCGATCAGCTCGGGATCGCGGTCGGGTCGCATGGCTCCCGCGGTCAGCACGATGCACAGCAGCAGCATGCCCGGAATCGCACTGAGCGAATACAGCATTAGGTACGAATACGCGAACGCGCGGCTGACGGACATGCGCCGCATCGAATAGGCGATGAGCGCGTTGCTCATCGTTGTCATACCGGTGACGAGAAACATGATGGCCAAGCCGATGATTATCCCAAAGTGGTTGTCGCGGAACCACTGCACGATTCTCGCGGCGTCCCAGCCAGGGTCCGGCGGGGGCTGGGTGCGCGTCAGCACGAAGAACACCAGGCCGAAGACGTTGTAGAAGACGACGAGCGTCCACCAGGGCAACCACAGCTCGCGCTTGGGGTCGTGCCGGCAATGCCAAGTGGTCGCCGGTGCCGACGCTGCCTTCATGCGGTGACCCGCTTGTCGCTGCGCCGCAAGCATTCGGCGCGCTCCCGGTAGACCGCCCGGCCCAGAACAACGGCCATCACCACGATCCACATGGCGATGGAGGCGTTCTTCAGCCAGAACGAGAGTGCGCCGTCCCACGCCACGGGGCCGGTCAGGGCCAGACCGACGAACGCCGCCGGCACCAGCGCGGCGGCGACGAGAAGATTGAAATGTGCCACCCACCTTTCGAATACCGGGTGCGGCTGATCGTCGAAGTAGATCGCCAGGGCCAGAATCACGCTTTGCGCAATCAGGAACGGGACCTGACTGGTGAACGTGATCCACGCGAGATCGTTGAACATCTGGGTCAGCTCCGGATTCCGTTCCGGGCGAAAGGCGGCCAGCAGCCAACAGCAGTTGGCGATGAGGAAGAGGGTCGGGCCGCCGGCCACGCAGCCGAGCATGCAATACGCGAGGATCGGCGTGCGATGAGCCATCCTGCGGATCTGCATCACGAGCAGGATCACAACCGGGATGAGGCCGACGCAGAACCAATTGAACAGGATCATGCTGTAACGAATGGCCGACTGGTTGTCTCGATAAAACGCGGCAACCTGCTCCGCCGCCAGGGTGGGCGACATGGGCGGCGTGAAGCCGGGGAACAACAAAAAAGCGCCGACCCAGATGATCGCGGTCACCGGCAGCGTCCACAGCAGGATCAGCTCACCATCGGCACGCCTTGGCGTACGCGGAAATGCTGGGGACTGCGGCCCGGCAGCGTCGTTCCCTTCACGGTCGGACATCGCTGACTCCTGTAGACGTTCGACTCGTCAGCGAGGCTAGACGATCGTCTAGCCTCGGGTCAATAGCCGTTCGTCTAGCCTGGTCCGGACGCTGCCCACTGCCAAAGAGATGCTGGGGATCATCCTTCGTTCCGTTCGACGATCACTGCGCTCCAACGTATCCGACTGGACCGTGGCGGGCAGCTATGTGGGTGTGGACTCGGATCGCTCATGCCAGCGGTCCAACAGCGCCGGAATCTCCTCGAGCAAGAAAGTGTAGAAGTCGCGCATCTGGGTGAGGCGTTGGCGGGCCAGGCTGGTGTCCTCGGTTGTGGCGATGCCCGCTTCGGTCACCTTGAGCACGGCCGTGGTCACCTCGTTTTGGTTGGTGTACTGCACCGCCCATGCGTTATCGCGGAGCCGGTAATGGTCGCGCCGACTCGCCGGCGCGGGCACGCGCTCCACCAGCCCGACGGCTGTGAGCATTTTGATGGCGCCGGAAATCGCCCCCGAGCTGGCGTTCAGCCGCTCGCTCAGGTCACCCGCAGTCATCGTCGGCCGCTCGGTGAACAGCAGCGCGGCCAGCACGCGCGCCGTCATGCGCTGCATCCCGTGCGTAGACAGAACCAGCGCCAATTCCTCGGCAGCCTCATGTGACGCGGCGATAGTTCCCATCTTTCAGAGTCTTCAGAAATCTGTGAAAGTTGAGTATAGTCAACGGGTGGCGCTCCGGGAAGGCTGGTCGGACTTGATATCGCGCACGCGGTGACAAGGCGAACCAACAGAGGGGCGACTCATGCCTACAGCTGACACCGTTATTCCCGCGCGTGTGATGACCGAGGTGATCCGTGTCCGCGGGCTGACATTCACCTATCCGAAGGCGTCCGAGCCGGCGGTCCGTGGCATGGACTTCACCGTCGGACGCGGCGAGATCTTCGGCTTTCTCGGGCCGAGCGGTGCGGGAAAGTCGACGACCCAGAAGCTACTGATCGGCCTGCTGCGTGGTCATGGCGGCAAGGCCAAGGTTTGGGGTAAAGATCCGCTGGCCTGGGGATCCGACTACTACGAACGGATTGGTGTCTCGTTCGAGCTGCCGAATCACTATCAAAAGCTCACCGGGCTGGAGAATCTGCGCTTCTTCGCCTCGCTATACGAGGGCGAAACGCTGGATCCGCTGGGGCTGCTCGACGCCGTTGGCCTCGCCGATGACGCCAAGACGCGAGTTGCCAAGTACTCCAAGGGAATGCAGATGCGGCTGACCTTTGCCCGCTCGCTGATCAACGACCCGGAGCTGCTGTTCCTTGACGAGCCCACATCGGGGATGGACCCGGTGAACGCACGCAATGTCAGGGACATGATCCGGGACCTGAAGGCACGCGGCCGCACGATCTTTCTCACCACCCACGACATGGTGACCGCCGATGAGCTGTGCGACCGCGTGGCTTTCGTGGTCGATGGCAAGATCGTCGCCCTCGACACGCCGAACGAGCTGAAGATCGCCCGCAGCCAGCGCCTTGTGGATGTCGAGTACCGCGGCGAGAACGGCCGCCTCGAAACCGCCGAGTTCCCGATGGACGGTCTCGCCGACGACCCGGCATTTCGCGCGGTGTTGCGAAACCACCACGTCGAGACCATCCACAGCCGCGAAGCCACCCTTGAGGATGTCTTCGTCGAGGTCACGGGGAGGCGGCTGGCATGACCCGGTTGGCACGCGCGCTGCGGCTCGAGTTCACGCTTGCGGTCCGGCAGCGGTTCCTGCATGCGGCAGTCTTCTCCGGGCTCATCTGGCTGGCCGTGCTATTGCCGATGCCCGCCCGCCTACGGCCGGTTGCCGAGCCCTACGTCCTGCTTGGCGACATCACGATAATCGGGTTCTTCTTCGTTGGGGGCACGGTGTTCTTCGAAAAGCAGGAGCGCACCATAGGCGCGATCGTGTGCACTCCGCTGCGGTTCTGGGAGTACCTGACCGCGAAGCTGGCGCTGCTGGTGCTGATCTCGCTCTGCGTGGCCATCGTCGTACCTGCAATCGCCGACGGGTTTACCTACCACGGTGTGCTGCTCGTGGCCGGGACCGTGCTCGGAACGCTGCTCATGCTGCTGGTCGGGTTCACGACGTCGCTGCCGTTCGCCTCGGTGACCGACTGGTTCCTGACCGCGACGATCCCGCTTGCGGTGACGAGTCTGCCGATCCTGCACTACGCCGGGCTGACGCGGAATCCGGCGTTCTACCTCATCCCCACACAGGGGCCGCTGATGCTGCTCGGCGCGGCCTTCCATCAGGTGACGCTGGCCCCGTGGCAGGTCCTCTACGCAGTGGTCTACCCGGTCGTATGCCTGGCGGGACTCTACTGGCTGGCCATGGCGATGTTCCTGCGCTACGTCATCGAAAGGTCGGGTGTTCTGTGATGACGACGGGAGCCGTCAACGTACGGGCGCTGGTCGCGTTTGGCCGCAACGACATTCGCGGCACGTACCGAGACCCACTGCTGTGGATGGTCGTGGTCGCCCCGATCATCTGGACCACCGGGGTTGCGCTCATCACCCCGCGGGTCACCGACATGCTGGCGATGCGGTACGGCTTCGACCTGGTGCCGTACTACCCGTTAGTCCTCACCGCGTTCCTGCTGTTGACGAGCGTCATCATCACCGGTGCGATCGCGGCGTTCCTGGTCCTCGACGAGGTCGACGCCGGTACCCTGACCGCGCTGCGGGTCACACCGGTCCCGCTGTCCACCTACTTCGGCTATCGCGCGGGCACGGTCATCGTGCTGACCACCATCTACGTGATCGCGACCATGACGTTCAGCGGGATGCTGCAGCCCGGGCTGGTGCCGGCGCTGATCCCGATCGGGCTGCTGGCCGGATTGTCCGGGGTCGTCACGCTGCTGCTGATCGTCTCGATGGCAAGCAACAAGATTCAGGGCATCGCAGTGGTTCGCGCACTCGGCATGCTCATCTCCGGGCTGCCATGCCTGCCATGGTTTATCGATTCCGCGTGGAACCTCGCCTTCGGCGTGCTGCCACCGTACTGGGCGGCCAAGGCGTACTGGGTGGCCAGCGACCACGGCACCTGGTGGCCGTACCTGGTCGTCGGCGTCGCCTACAACCTTGCCGTCGCCTGGCCGTTGTTGCGGCGCTTCCTTGCCAAGAACGCCTCTTAGCCTGAATCCGCGGATCCTTTTAGGTCCGATGCCACAACGTGGCGGCGGGCCGCCGAGTCGTCGGGTGAGCCCAGTCGCACGCTGTGGTATCGCCGCAGAATCCGCCCGCGCGCAGCAGGCGACACGCTGCTGAGTTAGCGAAAGTGCCTGTCCCACAAGGGATAATGAGACTGCTGTAGGTCCATCATTGCGAGCGAGAGGGCACTTTCTAGGCGACGGGTAGCGCAGCAGTTTGTCGGGTGAAAGTGTCGGCCGATGGTGGCGGTGTCGTGTCGCATGCCGGGGTGGGCATGCTGCGTGAGGTCGCGGATCTGACGGGTCTGTCATCGCAGGTCACCAAGGTGTTGGCGGATACCTATCGCGGACCGTGGACCGGGGATGCGTTCGCCGATCTGGCCGCGGCGGTGGCCGATGGTGCTAATTGTGTCGTTTCGGCCGCGGCGTTGTGGGGCGACCGCGAACACGCCTTCGGGGCGGTTGCCTCGACGACCACGTTGTGGCGGCTGGTCGATGAGCGCATCGACGCCGCTCACCTGCCTGGCATCCGGGCGGCCCGCGTGCCACCCACGGGTTCGCCGCCGCCTGCCGTGGGGCGCACGTGGGCTTCTCCTTGGGGGCGGTCATCGACGCCCGGGTGCAGGCCGGCCGTTGAGGCCCTGGGCACTGCCCAGGCGCGGTATCCGGCGATCGACACCGACGGCGCCATCCGCGACGGCGCCTGGGTCGCCGAGGCCACCGACCTGGTGGATCTGTCGGCCTGGCCGTCGGGCACCCGGTTGATCCTGCGCAAAGAACGCCCCCATCCTGGAGCGCAGCTACGGTTCAGCGATTCCGACGGACACCGCGTCACCGGGTTTCTCACCGACACCGGCGATGGTGTGATACCCGGCCAGCTCGCCGGCCTGGAGCTGCGGCACCGCCAACATGCCCGCGCCGAAGACCGCATCCGCCAAGCCAAGGAAACCGGCCTTGCCAACCTGCCGTTTCATGCTTTCGACGCCAACGCCGTCTGGCTGGAAATCATCTTGGCTGCAACCGATCTGGTTGCCTGGACCAAAATCATCGGCTTCACCAAGCACCCCGAGTTGGCGCGCTGCGAAATCCAGACATTGCGCTACCGGGTGCTACACACCGCCGCCCGCATCACCCGCGGCGCCCGCCAAATCCGGCTACGCATCGACGCCACCTGGCCTGGATACGCATCCGTGCCGCTTTCACCCGAGCCCCGCCACCATCGTTGACCCGACAGAGGAAAGACCCACCGGCCCCCAGGAAGCCCGCCCACCGGCGCGACATCCGGCAAGCTGTCACCCCCGCCTGCCAAAATCGACCTCACCAGCCGGCCAGAACCCGGCTCACCCACCACCCATCAGGCCGCGCGAAAAATCGAGGCTAACGAGGCCAATTTTCCCAAAATATTCCCGTGGGGCATGAAAACGGCCCCCGGAGAGATCTCCGAAGGCCATTTCGCTGGTAGCGGGGACAGGATTCGAACCTGCGACCTCTGGGTTATGAGCCCAGCGAGCTACCGAGCTGCTCCACCCCGCGTCGGTAAATGCCAGGTTACCGAACGCGTGGGAACCTCACCAAATCCCCCGCTCGCGGCCACACCCGTCCGGGAATTACACGTCCGGCAGTCGCTTGCTCAGCTGCTCCATCGTGAGCAGTTCCCGCCGCTCGTCGTCGAGGTAGGGAATGCCGATCCCGTATTCCTGCCAGCGGGCTGCGATTCGGGATTCCAGGTCGGGAGCGATCTTGTTGATCGCCGGGTAGTGGCGGCCACCCCACTCCGGCCGAGGTTCGAACTCCCAGCTTCGGGTGGCGTCGATCAGCACCCGGGTCCATTCGCCGCTGCCGTATTTGGCCATGTTTACTTTCTCGGGCGGGGTGGACGGATCCAGTGGCGAACCGAGCGTGGGTCCAAAGAACGTGATATCGCCGAGGCCGGCGTTCACCCGATATGCCAGGGCCCAGTCGAGCGCCTCCGGGTCGTGGACATTGATATCCTCCTCGACAACCACGACGTGCTTGTAGAACCACCCCGACCCGCTGGTCCCCCATAGCGCCGCGGCGACCTGCTGGGCGTGACCGCGATAGGCCTTGCGGATTTGCACCACGATGTTGGTGCCGTTGGATACCTGGGACATCCATACGTCGGTAACGCCGCCGACCGCGAGACTCTCCAGCAGGTTCCATGCGATCGCAGAGCGGGCGTAGTTGCACATCGAGTCTTCGACGAGAAAGCCCGGGCGCATGCCCTCGACGGTGCCGCGCAGCATCGGGTCGTCGCGGTGGGTGATCGTCGTGACCCGCAGGACGGGCGTCCGGGCCGAATGGCCGTCGAGGTAGCCCGGGTACTCCGCGAATGGGCCCTCCTCGGCGAAGGTGGCGGGGTCGGGATCGAGGTACCCCTCGACGACGACCTCGGCGCTCGCCGGCACATGCAAGGGCACCGTCTCGCAGGCCACCAGGTCGACCGGGCGGCCAAGCAGCGCGCCCATCATGTCCCATTCGCAGACGTCCTTGGGGAACGGGCTAGCGGCGCAGAACGGCAACACATCGTGCCACCCGTAGACGACGGCGACCGGCATGGGCTCGGGCCGGTACTGCTGGAAGTGCCCGCCCCAACCCTGGCTCGGCACCATCAGTTTGGCGATCTTGTTGCGGTCGACGATCATTCCTCGGTAGACACCGATGTTGTCACGTCCGGTGACTTTGTCTGCTGTGACCACACCACAGAACGTGTCGATGTAACGACCGCCGTCGGCGGCATGCCATTTTGGGGCCGGAAACTGCCAGAGGTCGATATCGTCGCCCTCGATGATGTTTTCCTTGACCGCGCCGGTCTCGACGACGCGCGGTGGGATGGGTTTCTTGAAGGTGTCCCTGAGATGGCGGACGATAGCCGAATCATTAGTGTTTTCAGGTAGACCCAGCATCAGCTGGACCTGGCGCCGGTTGCCGATGGCCGACGTCAAGAACCTCCGGCACCGAGTGTCCTGATGGCCGACGATGTTCTCGAACAACAGCGCGGGACCGCCGAGGGAAAGATTGGCGCGGGTGATCGCGCCGATCTCCTCGTTCCAGTCGACCTGCGCCGTAACCCGGCGCAACTGGCCGGCGGCTTCGAGTGTGGCCAGCCAGCTGCGCAGATCGGGCCCCGCCGTGGTCATTTCGTCCTCCTCACCGGATCGGAACTACCGAGCCGTTCGCCGGCAGCTTGTCGTCCTTCCAGCGCTTAATCAGACAGTGTTCGATCCCGACCTGATCGAGGACGCGGCCAACCACATGGTTGGTCACCTCATCGACCGACGAGGGCCGCGCATAGTAGGCCACTATCGGCGGAAAGATCACCGCCCCGACGCGCGACAGGTAGTGCAGGTTTTCCAGATGGATTTCGCTCAACGGAGCCTCCCGCGCGACAAGCACCAGCTTGCGGCGTTCCTTCAGCGTCACATCGGCCGCGCGGGTGATCAGGTTGTCGCTATAGCCAATTCGTATGGCGCTCAGCGTCTTCATACTGCACGGGCATACGATCATGCCGTCTGTGCGAAACGACCCGCTGGAAATGCCTGCGGCGAGATCGCGGGCGCTGTACGCGTGCGATGCCAGCGCCCGCACCTCCTGGACGCTACAGTCCGTCTCGAGCTTGATCGTCGCCCGCGCCCAGTCGCTGAGGACAAGGTGCGTCTCGACCCCCAATTCCCCGAGGACTTCCAGCAGCCGGATGCCCAGCGCAGCGCCCGTCGCTCCCGTCATGGCGATCACCAAACGCATCGTCTTGCTCCTTCCCGATCTCAGCGGGAATCCGTGTCATGCAACGACATCCGACGCCCAAGGCCCAGGACAATGAAAACCAGCGCAACGACGATGGAATAGGCGATGCTTCGAAACCCCGTCTCCACAACCCTTTCCTGCCACAGTTTTCCGTGATTGCCTTGCGATAAAGTCGGATTCGCGGCAGCGGTACCGAATGCCGCACCGAGCATGGTGAAAAACCAGTTGCCGTAGGTACCGAAGATCACCGTCCGTCGTGCGACCCGCGCCAGGCGTGGCGGCAGTGCAACATTGTCCCATACGGCACCCAACGCGATCAGAAAGGTCCCGTTCATCACACCTTCGAGATGCGCGGAAAGCGCCATCCGCATGTTGGTAAAGCGCCGCTGCTGTAGGCCGGTCACCAGACCGATCAAGAACAACAACGCGCCGTGCCGGAGCAACTGGTCGTCGGATGAATGCGACATATGGACTATCACTCACAGTCGGGTGGCCGTCAGATAGTGGATGGCGCCCTGTCCATCGGGGCCGGTGTCCATGTCGCCGGCGGCCACACCGGCGGCGCGGAGTAGTTCGTCGAGCCGATGCTTAGTGATCTGCCATCCCAACGCTTGCAGGCACGCCGCCGCGTCGTTGCGTTCGTGCGAATAGCTGAGACTGCCGAAGTCGACATGGAATCCGTGCTGCCTCCAGATCTCCGCAGTTTCGAGGATCATTGATCCGACAGACTTCGAGGCACCCAGCAGGTGGTCGGCCGCCAGGCGGCTCCCCGGTGCGCTGAGTTCGGTGATGAGATCCAGCAGCCGGTTTTGCGCATCGGTAGCTGTCAAGGTGTTTGAGACAGCGTCTCACTATGTGGACACTATTTTCGGTTGTGGGGTCGGTGGGTTGATCCATGCCGCGGTCGGTAGTTTCGGGGGCTGTGGTGGGCTGCTAAACCGGTTGGGGTTGGCGGCGTAGGCATCGGCCATGACCCGGGCTCGTTTGGCCTGGATGTCGGCGGCGGTGCCGAAGTACACCGACGCCGGTGTGTGCAGGCCGAGCGCGGAATGGCGGTGCTCGTGGCGCAGGTAGTCGAAGAAGTCTTTGCACCAGGTGCGGGCGTGCTCGATCGAGTCGAACCGTTCGGGAAAATCGTTGCGGTACTTCAGCGTTTTGAACTGGGATTCGCTGAACGGGTTGTCGTTTGACACCCGTGGGCGCGAGTGGCTGCGCGCCACGCCGAGGTCGATTAGCAGCTGGGCGACGTTCTTCGACGTCATCGCCGAACCCGGTCGGCGTGGATCGCGCCGGGCCGCCCGTGTAGCGCGGTCAGCTCGGCCATCCAGTCCTGGGCGATGTCGGCGTCCTCGTGGTACTCGACGCGCCAGCCGACGGGTAGCGGCTGAAGATGTCCAGCATCACGTAGAGCTGGTAGAACTCGCCGCGCACCGGTCCCGCCAATTTGGTGATGTCCCAGGACCACACGTCGTTGGGTTGGTGGGCGACCAGCTCGGGTTTGACCCGCGGCGGGTGTGTGGCTACCCGCCGCCGTTCGCGGGTCATGTTGTGCGTGCGCAGGATCCGGTACATCGTGGACTGCGAGCACAGGTAGACGCCCTCGTCGAGCAGCTCGGCCCACACTTGGGCGACCGCCTTGTCGGCGAAGCGCGGCTGGCACAACACCGTAAGGATCTGCGTGCGCTCGGCCGCGTCGAGCGCATTGGGCGGCGGTCCGCTCGGCCCGGGTTTGCGGCGTGGACCGGCAGGGCGGTTGCGCTGCCGATACAGGCTCGCGCGCGGCTTGCCCAGCAGCGCGCACGCCTTCGCGGTCGAGGTCAGCCGCTCCACCTCGGGCAGCAACTGTGCGATCACTTCTTCGACCCGGGCCGCGTGCCCGTGCTCTCGGAGAGCGTCTCCAAGAGCGCGTGTGCTTTTCCCACCAGATCCAACGCGGCCCTCGTGCGTTCAAGCTCGGCCTCGGCCCGTTCGGCCCGCTTCCGTAGCCGTTCGATCTCGGCCTGGTCGCGGTCCTTACCACGACCGCCTGACCGGGCAAGCCCGTCCAACGCGCCCGCGTCGCGCGCTCGGCGCCACTCCACGATGTGCGATGAGTACAGGCCCTCACGCCGAAGCAGCGCACCCCGCGCACCCGGCTCGGTCAACGCGTCGTACTCGGCCACAATGGCCGCCTTGTACTCCGGGGTGAAGTTGCGCCGCCGGGGACGATCCGCCCGCGGACCCTGGGCCGAATCGGTTCCCACGCCTTCATCATCGGCGCTACCCTTCCGGACCTCAGCCAAAGTCGCCGTCATTGTTCGTTGCAATCCTTACTTGCCCTCAATACCTGGTCAGATATTTTCGAACCCTGCTGTCTCAACTAACCCGAAGTTCCGACCGCTGGTACTCGAGGATTGTGTAGCCGACCTGGGAAATCAGTAGAATCACAGTTGGCGAGTGTAGCCACGAATATGGTGTGTCGTTACGACGTTGTGTGATGAGAATGCGTTAGGATAACGGCGTGGCGGCATACTCAGGTTCGATGCACGTAGCCCGGAATCTGCGTGGATACGTGACGAAGTCAGGCGAGCAACGTCTCTACGAGACGATCCTGCTGCGCCGCTCGTTCCGCGACGGGGGCAAGGTGCGCCACCAAACTCTGGCGAACCTGTCCAAGCTCCCGCCGGAGGCGATCGCCGCCATCGAGGCGACGCTTAAGGGGCACACGCTCGTGGCGGCCGGCAGCGAGTTCAGCAAGACGCGGTCGCTGCCGCACGGTGATGTCGCAGCGGTGGCGGCGATGGCGGGCAAGCTCAAGCTGGCCGCACTGCTAGGCCCGCCATGCCGGGCCCGCGACATTGCTGTCGCGTTGATCATCTCGCGGGTGGTGCGGCCAAAATCGAAGCTATCCACCCTGGGCTGGTGGTCTGATACCACCCTCGGGGTCGACCTGGGTGTGGCCGACGCATCCACCGATGAGATCTACGCGGCGATGGACTGGCTTGTCAGCCGCCAGGAGACGATCGAAAGAAGCTGGCCGCAAAGCATCTCGCGGAGTCGGTGAACCCGGGCCGGATGGCGTTGTTCGACCTGAGTTCCTCGTGGGTGACCGGGCGCTGCTGCGAGCTGGCCGCACACGGCTATTCCCGCGACGGCAAGAAAGGGTGCCAGCAGATCGAATACGGTGTGCTCACCGACCCCGACGGGCGCCCGGTCGCGGTGCGGGTGTTCGCGGGCAACACCAGCGACCCGAGCGCGTTCACCCAGATCGTTGAGGTGATCAAAGACAAGCTCGCCATCCAGCGGCTGATCCTGGTCGGTGACCGCGGCATGATCACCGGCGCGCGCATCGACAAGCTGCGCGAACTCAACGACACCCCCGACGACGCAGCGTGTTTCGACTGGATCACCGCGCTGCGCGCCCCGTCGATCGCCAAACTCGCTCGCGACGACGGGCCGCTGCAGATGAGCCTGTTCGACCAGCAAGACCTCGCCGAGATCACCCACCCCGACTACCCCGGCGAACGGCTGATCGCCTGCCGCAACCCAGCACTGGCCGCCGAACGCGCCCGCAAGCGCCAAGACCTGCTGGCCGCCACCGACAAGGAGCTGGCCCACATCGCCGAACGCGTCACCAAGGGCACCCTGTCCGGCGCCGACAAGATCGGCATCGAGGTCGGTAGGGTCAGCGGAAAATTCAAGGTGGGCAAACACTTCCACCTCACCATCACCGACACCGCCTTCACCTACCACCGCGACCAGGCCGCCATCGACGCCGAAGCGGCCCTCGACGGCATCTATGTCCTGCGCACTAGCGTCGACGCCCAGGCCCTCGACCCCGCCGCCATAGTCGAAAGCTACAAGAAACTCGCCAACGTCGAACGCGACTTCCGCATCATCAAATCCGACGACCTCGACCTGCGGCCCATCCACCACCGCCTCCAAGACCGGGTCAAAGCCCACATGCTCATCTGCATGCTCGCCTGCTACCTCACCTGGCATCTACGCAAGGCCTGGGCACCGTTGACCTTCACCGACCAAGCACCCCACAACGGGACAACCCCGTAGCCCCGCACGCCGCTCCGCCACCGCCCAAGCCAAGGCCTCCACCAAACACGATGACGACGGCAACCCGGTCGGCAGCTTCCGCGACCTGCTCACACACCTGGGCACCCTCACCCGCGACCGGATCCGCTACCACGACACCGACATCGAAATCGACAAGCTCACCGACCCCACCCCCCACCAGCGCCGCGCCTTCGACCTTATCGAGGCCCCCATCCCACTGACCATCGCCGCGTAGCCACAACAACCACCCACCAAAACCAACAAACCCCCAGGTCAAACCGCGGATTCGCCTATCAGAACAGCCTTAACTTCGGACTAACCCTGCCAGAGAGGGCATCTCCCGGTAGGTATCCGATCATCAGTCCCTCGGCCAGCCATGCGGTGGGCTGCCTGGGGTCAAAACCCTCTTGCCGCAGTGCCGTCGGCCATTCTTGGCGGAGATCGACGCCCACACTGCGCAACCGGGCGGCCGGTGTGGCGCCGACACCAGCCAGCATCGTGTCCTTGAACTCGATTACCTCGGGTTGGTCGATCTCGTAGATGACGGTCCCGGTGGGCCAGGCAAGCCGGTAGGCACGTGAGTCCAGTCCGGAGCCGACAATTACGGTCTGTCGAAGTCCCGCGGACATGGCGCTGCCAAGGAAACCATCGAAGAACCGGGTGCGGACGCCGAAAAAGTCAGGCATCCAACCGCTTCCGATGTCGGAGAACTCGAGCTCGCCGCTGGCCAGCCGCGCAAACAGTTCGACGCCGACCGCGCGCACCAGCGGTTCAGCGAACGGGTCGTTGACAATTGGGTTCGTTTGTCTGCCGGCCACCGCCCGGGCACAGGCGACCATTGTCGCCGTTGCGCCGACACTCGTCGCCAGATCCCAGGTGTCGTTGTCACTGCGTTCCATCGATGCGTCGCTATTCGGACCACGGGTTGCTCAGGATGATGTCGACAAAGTTCTGGCGGACAAATGTGGGGTCGAAATGTTGCAGCACATCGGCGTTCATGGTGCCGTAGGTGCTCTTGGGACGGTGCTTCATGCCGTCGTTGAAGGCCGCCAGGATGCGGTTCTTGAAGTCCGGGCGCGGATGGGCGTCCGTGACCGCGGCAACAGCCTCGGCCGACAGGTCGCCGAGACCGACACCCACTACGTCGGTCTTGACACCCGCTGCGACCAAAGCGATTTCGGGTTGGAGGTATTCCGGTACCTCGGGCGTGGTGTGCAACGCGACTCCCAACCACACCTTTTCGGCGTCGGCTTCGTCAAACCCACGTTCCAGCAGGAAATCTCGGGCGGCGTCGGCGCCGTCGACCTCGAAGCGTCGGGCGGAGCTGCGGTAGCGCGGGGTCAGGCCGAGGTCGTGAAACATCGCCGCCACGTACAGCAGCTCCCGGTCTGGCTCCAGGCCGAGGCGACGGCCGTGCAGCACACCGAAGAGAAACACCCGCCGGGAGTGGTCGAACAGCAGGTCGTCTTCGGCGTCGCGAATGAACTCGGTGACCTCGCGAACCAGCGGCGTATCAGGTATCACGATGCCGGCAACGGTTTCGATCGACTCAATCGTCATGATCAGACCTCCTCGGTTGGGATGTGCCCAGTGTGCGGGATGGGACGGCTGTCTGACCGGGGTCGTTTGAGCCGTTGTTCCCACAAATTGCGACACAATGGGCAGATGGGCGACCTCGATAAGACCCGCGTGGTGGTGATCGTCGTCTTCGACGGCGTGAAGCTGTTAGATGCTGTCGGCCCCGCCGAGGTGTTCGCCGAAGCCAACCGGTTTGGCGCGCATTATGAGCTCGAGATCGCCTCCGTAGACGGCCACGACGTAACCACGTCAATAGGAACACATTTCGCCGTTACCACCGACATTGCGTCGATCAACTCCGCCGACACCGTCCTGGTCGCGGGCGGCGATCAACTGGTCGGCCGGCCAATCGATCCCGCGCTGATCGACGCCATGAGGACGGTGCCGACCCGAACCCGGCGACTGGCGTCGGTGTGTACGGGTTCGTTCATCTTGGCGCAGGCGGGGCTGCTCCATGGCCGGCGGGCCACCACGCACTGGCGCCATACCCGACGCCTGGCCCGCGCCTTCCCCGACGTGGGCGTCGAGCCCGACGCGATCTTCGTCCGTGACGGCGACGTGTTCACATCGGCGGGGGTGTCGTCGGGCATCGACCTCGCGCTGGCGTTGGTCGAGCTGGACTACGGGCCCGAGTTGGTCCGCAACGTGGCGCGGTCTTTGGTCGTGTATCTCAAACGCGCTGGCGGGCAATCGCAGTTCTCCGTCTTGATGGAGGCCGATCCGCCGCCGGACTCCCCGCTGCGCGCCGTCACCGACGCCGTCGCCGCCGACCCCGGCGCCGACCACAGCGTGACGAAGCTTGCGTCCCGGGCGTCGCTGAGCACCCGTCAGCTGACCCGGCTGTTCCAGTCCGAACTGGCGATGACTCCCGCGCGCTATGTGGAATTGGTGCGAATCGACTTCGCGCGTGCCGGGCTCGAAGCCGGCCGGTCGGTGGCGGAAACCGCACGACTGGCGGGCTTCGGCAGCCCGGAAACGCTGAGGCGGGTGTTCCTCAATCACATCGGCATCACGCCGAAGGCGTACCGAGACAGATTTCGCACCGCATCGCGCAGCTGAAAATGACGGTGCTGCAAAGCTTTTAACGAGGAATCAGGCTCTGAGGATCGCGTTGGCCACCTCGTCGGGGTGGGTCAGCATGCCATTGTGCGTCCCCGGAACGATGACGGGGTCGACGCGGAGTCGGGCAGCGGATTCGACTGCCGGTCGAGGCATCGCCCAATCGTCGGCAGCGGCGATGTAGACCATAGGAATGCCGAGATCGACCGGCTGGAAGTCCAGAGCGCCGAGGAAATAGCCACCTGGCTGCGGCGTCATCAGATCGGCCACCAACCGCTGCAGCTGCGGCGCGACACCCTGCATCAACTCCTGCTGCACATATTCCAGGCGGGGCGCCATGGCGCCGGTAGGCGACTCCGCGATCATGCGCAGCATCAACTCGCGCTTGTCGGGCGGGTTTTCGTCGACCAACGATCGGCCGCGTACGGGTACGTGCGCGTTGTAGTAGACGATCTTGCTGACCCGGCCTGCGAGTAACCGCGCGGCTCCGGTGGCAGGAAAACCACCCCAGCTGTGCGCAACCAACACAACGTTGTCGACTTTCAACCGGTGCACTGCATCGACGATGCAGTCGATCGCATCGTTGAGTCGATAACCCGTCGGGTCGGCTGCGTCGTTCAGACCGGGCAGCGTCAAGGTGATCGCCCGATTGCCCGCGGCACGAAGCCGCTCGGCGACCGGTCGCCAGGACCACCCGCCAAGCCAAGCACCCGGAACCAGCGCGTAGGTCGACGTCTCTATCACGGTATCCGAGCGTGGCTCTTCGCTTCGGCTGTGTCACCGCTGGCACTGGACGTCTTTCCCACAGTTAGCGACATCAGACCTAGACTGATGCGCCGTGCACGTCGACGTGATGACGATCCCGCAACGCTTGCGCCAGATCGGCGACCTGGCCCGTCGAACCCAGGCCGCGGGATTCTCCGGTCTAGTGTTCACCGAGGCCGGCCGCACTGCCTATCTCAACGCCGCCGTCGCCTCACAGGCCGCACCCGGTCTCGGACTCTCCACCGGGATCGCGGTGGCATTTCCGCGTAGTCCCTTCGTCACGGCGGCGACGGCGTGGGAGCTCCAAGAAGCCAGCGGCGGGAAGTTCCGGCTCGGCCTCGGCACGCAAGTGCGCACTCATATCGTGCGGCGCTACGGTGTGGCCTTCGACCGACCCGGACCGCGACTGCGTGACTACGTGCGCGCCGTGAAGGCGTGCTTCGCCGCTTTCCGAACGGGGACACTGGCTCACCACGGTGAGTTCTACGATCTCGACTTCCTCACCCCGCAGTGGAACCCGGGACCAATCGACGCACCCGATCCTAAAGTCGATGTCGCAGCGGTGAATCCGTGGATGTTGCGGATGGCCGGCGAAGTGGCCGACGGGGTGCATGTCCATCCGATTGGCGAGCCCGGCTATCTCGTCCGTCACCTCCTGCCGAACATCACCGAAGGCGCGGCGAAAGCGGGGCGCTCGCCGTCGGATGTCGCGGTGATCGTGCCGGTGATGACGATCGTCGGTGACAGCGACGCAGAGCGCGCGAACGAACGCGAGTTGGTGCGAGGCAGCTTGGCCTTCTACGGAAGCACACCGAACTATGCGTTCGTCTGGGACGAGGCCGGGTTCGAGGGCACGACCGCGCGGATACGCGAGAAGCAAAAGGCCGGGGACTTCGCCGGCATGGCGGCCCAGATCACCGACGAGCACATCGCCGTCTTTGCCACCGAGTCGACCTGGGACGGGTTGGCCGACGCGCTCGCCGAGAAGTATGCCCGGATCGCGACACGCATCGTGTTGTACAACGCCGTGGGCGATCCAGAACGCTTCGAGCGGTACGGCGAGGTCGCCCGCCGGATGCAGCGGTAGCTCGACGAGCGTACGCAGAATGCCACGGATCACGGCGTGACGATGTACAAACACGCTCCCCCGCAGGCGGGCGGTGCCGCCAGCTCGGGGCCCGGCTTACTTGGCGTTGTTGAACTTGGTGATGGCGTCGTCGAGCCGTTGCAGCGCTGCGCCGTACGCGGCGAAGTCACCCTTCTTCTGCGCGTCGCGCGCCGCTCCGATCGCCGCCTGGATCTCCTGCATGGCCGCCACCTTGGCGGCGGACAAAGTGACCGTCCCGTCGGGAGACGGCGGCACCGCCGCCGGCGCAGGCGGGCCTGGTCCCGCTGCGGGCGCCGGGGGCGCGCTTGGCGCCGGCGCGTTCGGAGGCACGGCGACCTCGGTGGGTTGTATCCCCGTCGCGGCGTCACCCGCACCGGGCCCGAACAGGCCGGTGAGCGCGTCGCGCACGGTCGGGCCATAGCCGACCTTGTCGTTGTACATCATTGCCACCCGGATCAGGCGCGGGTACGACGAGGCGGCGTCGCTGGCACCCGGCGAGGCATACACCGGTTCGACGTACAGCAACCCGCCCTGCGCCACCGGCAGCGTGAGCAAGTTGCCCCACCGGATCCGGTTCTGGTTGTCGCGCCCGATCACGCCCAGATCCTGGGATACCGCCGGGTCGGTGGTGATCGCGTTATTGGCGAGCTTGGGTCCGTTGACCTGGCCCGGGATGGTCAGCACGGTGATCCTGCCGTACGTGGCGGGATCGGAGCTGGCGCTGATATAGGCGGCCAGATAGTCGCGCTTGAACCTGTTCATCGCGCTGATCAATTGGTACGAGGCCGAATTATCGTTCTTGGCAATGTTTTTCGCGACGATGTAATACGGCGGCTGATAGCTGCTGGCGGTCGGATTCGGATCGAGCGGCACATCCCAGAAGTCCGAGGTGGAAAAGAACGTCACCGGGTCGTTGACGTGGTATTTGGCCAGCAGCATGCGCTGCACCTTGAACAGGTCCTCGGGGTACCGCAGATGCTCGGCGAGCTCGGGGGTGATATCGCTCTTGGGCTTGACCGTGCCCGGGAAGACCCGCATCCAGGCCTTTAGCACCGGGTCCTGTTCGTCCTGCTGGTACAGCGTGACCGTGCCGTCATAAGCGTCCACCGTGGCCTTCACCGAATTGCGGATATAGGAGACCTTCTTGTCCGGGGCCAGCTTGTTGAACGCCACCTCGGTGGAGTCGGCGGTCGCCGACGACAGCGAGGTGAGTTCTGAGTAGGGGTAGTTATCCAACGTGGTGTAGCCGTCGATGATCCACACCAGTCGCTTGTTGACGATCGCCGGGTAGACCGCGCTGTCGGTCGTCAGCCACGGCGCCACCGCCTCCACCCGCTGCGCCGGATCGCGGTTGAACAAGATCTTGCTGTTGGAGCCAATCACGTTGGAAAACAAAAAGTTTCGCTCGGCGAACTTCGCGGCGAACACGCTGCGGGAGATCCAGCTGCCAATTGGGACTCCACCGCTGCCGGTGTAGGTGTAATTCTTGGTTTCGGTGCTGGTCTCGTAGTCGTATTCGCGGTCATTGCCGGTTTTCCCGACGATCGCGTAGTCGGCGGACGTGTTGGAGATGACGGGGCCGAAGTAGATGCGCGGCTGGTCCAGCTGCGCCGGGCCGTCGGACACCACGCTGCCGTTCGCGCCGACGACGTTGACCAGGAACTCTGGATAGCCGCCGTTCTGGTTCGGGTCGTTGGCGATGCCCCGCACGGTGTTGGCCGGTGACGCAACGAATCCGTTGCCGTGGGTGTACACGGTGTGCCGGTTGATCCAGTCGCGTTGGTTGTCGATCAACCGATCCGGGTTGAGCTCACGGGCCGCGACCACGTAGTCCCGCAGGCTGCCGTTGCGGTCGAGGTAGCGGTCGATGGACAGCTGGTCGGGGAAGTAATAGAAGTTCTTGCCCTGCTGGAACTGGGTGAACGCCGGGCTGACGATCGTGGGGTCGAGCAACCTGATGTTGGAAGTGGTCGCGCGGTCGGCGGCGACCTGCTGGGCAGTGGCCTGGCTGTCGCCGGTGTAATTGCGATACGTCACCACGTCGGCCGTCAGGCCATACGCTTGCCTTGTCGCGGTGATACTTCGGCTGATGTATTCGCTTTCCTTTTGTGCGGCATTGGGTTTGACGCTGATCTGCTCGACGATCATTGGCCATCCGGCACCCACGATCAACGATGACAGCAGCAACAGGACCAACCCTATGGCCGGAATCCGCAAGTCTCGCAGGGTGATCGCGGAAAAAACGGCGGCCGCGCAGATCAGCGCGATCGCCATCAGGATCAGCTTGGCCGGCAGGACCGCGTTGATGTCGGTGTACCCGGCACCGGTGAAGGGCTTACCGCCGCGCGTGTGCGACAGCAACTCGTATCGGTCCAGCCAGTACGCGACGGCCTTGAGCAGCACCAGCACGCCGACGAGGCTGACCAGCTGGATACGCGCCGATCGGCTCATTGCGCCGGTGCGTCCGGACAGCCGGATACCACCGAAGATGTAGTGCGCCACCAGGTTCGCCACGAACGCCAGGAAAATGGCCACGAACATGTAGCTGAGCACCAGCCGGTAGAACGGCAGCTCGAAAGCGTAGAAGCCGAGATCCCTCCCGAACTGCGGGTCGCTGATCCCAAATTCGCCGCCGTGCAGGTACAGCTGGATCCGAACCCAGTAGCTCTGCCCGACGATGCCGGCCAACAGGCCGATCGCCGCCGGGATTCCAATACCCACCAGACGCAGCCGTGACTGCACGACGGCGCGATAGCGCGCCACTGGATCGTTATCGTTATTCGGGACGAAGACCGGGCGGGTGCGGTAGGCCAAGGCGAGCCCCGCGAACACGATGCCGCCGACCAGTAACCCGGCCACCAGGAAAACCACAATGCGGGTTACCAGCACGGTGGTAAACACCGAGCGGTAGCCGAGCTCGCCGAACCACAGCCAATCGACGTAGGCGTCAATCAGGCGTGGACCCGCGAGCAGCAGCACGACCACACCCAGCGCGATCATGATCAGAATCCGGCTACGCCGAGTCAGCTTCGGCATCCGTGCGGCGGGCCGCATCCCCACTAGCTACGCTCCCTGCTCTTCTGAGGCTGGTTGCTAGAGATTTTCTAGATGATCACAACTCTACGCATCGCAGCACCCAGCGTGGTGCCGCGTCAGCAGCTGGGCGTCTGTCGTCCCGACGTCATCGCGTGCAGCGCGTCCACGGCTTGGCTGAGGGTCTCGACCTTCACCAACCGCATACCGGACGGGTTGTCGGAACTCGCCTCGTAACAGTTCTTGGCCGGCACCAGAAACACCGTGGCGCCGGCGGCGTGCGCGGCGACCATCTTGTGGGTGATGCCGCCGATGGCGCCCACCTTGCCGTCGACGCTGATCGTCCCGGTGCCCGCGACGAACGTTGACCCGGCCAGGTCACCGGTGGTGAGCTTGTCGACGACGGCCAGACTGAACATCAGTCCTGCCGATGGCCCGCCCACGTTGGCGAGGTTGAAGTTGACGACGAACGGCGCCCAGGGCGCATCCAGCACCGCGACACCCATGAAGCCGTAGTCGCGATCTTTGTTGGTGCCCAGCGTTATCCGCGCTACGCCGGGTGGCTCGTTCTTGCGGCGAAAGTCGATCGTCACCGTCTGGCCTGGCTTGGTGTTCTTCAGCAGCGCCGTGAACTGGTCGACGGTGGCCACCGGTGCGCCGTTGACCGCGTCTATGGCATCACCGGACTTCAGTTTGCCGACCGACGGACCGGGGTCACTGACAGTCGCCACAGTCACCGCGGCCGGGTACTTCAGGTACCCCAGGGCGGCGTACGCGGCGCTGTCTTCAGAGTTCTTGAAGTCGGCGTTGTTGGCCTTGTCGATCTCCTCCCGTGACTTGCCCGGCGGGTAGACCAAGTCACGGGGGACCAACTGCTCCTGACCCGACAGCCACAACGTCAGGGCTTCACCCAGGGTCAGATCGTCGCGCTGGGACACCGTCGTCATGTTGAGGTGACCTGACGTCGGGTGGGTTTGGATCCCTTCGATCTGCACCACCTGCTTGCCGTCCACCTCCCCCAGTGTGTCAAAGGTGGGACCGGGACCCAGCGAGACAAACGGCACCGTCACCACCGCGAGCAACACGCCGAACGCCACGATCGGCACCAGCGCGACCACCAAGGTCAGAATCCGCCTGTTCACGCCGCCAAGACTAGACGGAACCGGCTAGGACGCATTCAGCTACGAGCATGACAAGAGACCGCGCACGCGGTTCCGGCGGTGAGTACCGTTGAGGTCATGGCAGACGTGCCTTTCGGCTTCTCCTCCGGAGACGACCCCGACCGCGATAAGCGCGGGAAGAACGATCCGGACTCCGGATCCGGAGCCAACCCGTTCGGCCCGTTCGGCGTGAGCGGGGAATTCGACATGGCCGACCTGGGGCAAATCTTCACCCGCCTCGGTCAGATGTTCGGCAGCGCGGGCTCCGCTATGGTTGCCGGCAAATCCGCCGGCCCGGTCAACTACGACTTGGCCCGCCAGGTTGCCTCCAGCTCGATCGGGTTCGTCGCGCCCGTTCCGGCCGCGACGAACTCGGCGATCGCCGATGCGGTGCACCTCGCCGAGACCTGGCTAAACGGGGTGACGGCGCTGCCCGCCGGCACCACCAAGGCGGTGGGCTGGAGCCCCACCGATTGGGTCGACAACACCTTGGAGACCTGGAAGCGGCTGTGCGATCCTATGGCCCAACAGATCTCGACGGTGTGGGCGTCCTCACTGCCGGAGGAGGCCAAGAGCATGGCCGGCCCGCTGCTGTCGATCATGTCGCAGATGGGTGGCATCGCGTTCGGTTCGCAGCTCGGTCAGGCACTGGGCCGGTTGTCCCGCGAGGTGCTGACGTCGACCGACATTGGTCTGCCGCTGGGACCCAAGGGGATAGCCGCGATCCTGCCGGATGCGGTCGAATCGTTCGCCGCGGGACTCGAACAGCCCCGCAGCGAGATCCTGACATTCCTGGCCGCCCGTGAGGCCGCACACCACCGCCTGTTCAGCCATGTGCCGTGGCTGGCCAGTCAACTACTGGGCGCCGTCGAGGCCTACGCCATGGGTATGAAGATCGACATGACCGGGATCGAGGAACTGGCACGCGATTTCAATCCGGCGACGCTGTCGGATCCCGCTGCAATGGAACAGCTGCTGAGCCAGGGAGTATTCGAGCCCAAGGCGACGCCGGCCCAGACACAAGCGCTCGAACGGCTCGAGACGCTGCTCGCGTTGATCGAGGGCTGGGTGCAAACGGTGGTGACCGCGGCGCTGGGCGAGCGGATTCCGGGTGAGGCGGCCCTCAGCGAGACGCTCCGCCGGCGACGGGCCAGCGGCGGCCCCGCCGAGCAGACCTTCGCGACGTTGGTCGGTCTGGAACTGCGGCCACGCAAGCTGCGGGAGGCCGCCGCGCTGTGGGAGCGCCTGACGCAGGCCGCCGGTACCGACGCCCGCGACGACATCTGGCAGCACCCGGACCTGCTGCCCGCTGCCGAGGATCTCGACGACCCGGCCGAATTCATCGACGGGGTCATTGGCGGCGACACCAGCGGCATCGACGAGGCGATCGCGCAGCTGGAGCGAGAACGCGGCACCGAGGATCCCCGCCCCGGCGGTTCTGTGGATAACTGAGCGAGCCGTGTGCTTTTGGCGTGGCACAGTCTCAGCTCATGCCACGGCCTGGTTCTTCCTTGTACTCGCTGGATCCCGCGATGCCGGTGCTGTTGCGACCCGACGGCGCCGTGCAGGTGGGTTGGGATCCCCGCCGGGCCGTGCTGGTCCGTCCACCCTCGGGCCTGACCGCGGCGGAGTTGGCCACGCTGCTGCGCTCGATGCGTTCGGCGGTTGCGATCAGCGAGCTGCAGCGTCAAGCCGTCGACCGCGGCCTGGTGGACGCCGAGGACTTGGCGAACCTCGTCGCGCACCTGGTGCGCGCGGGTGTGGCGACCCAACAAAGCCATGATCGCCGACGTTCCCGCGGGCGGGCCGCATCGATTCGCGTGCACGGTCGAGGTCCGCTGTCGGAACTGCTCGTGCAGGGGCTGCGCTGTTCGGGAGCCCGGATCGGCCATACGAGCCAACCGCATGCGGCGGTGACCCCCGCGGCGGTGGATCTGGTGGTGTTGTCGGACTACCTGGTAGCCGACCCGCGCATGGTGCGCGATCTGCACCGGGACGGCATTCCGCACCTCCCGGTTCGCGTCCGCGACGGCACCGGGCTGGTGGGGCCGTTGGTCATCCCCGGCGTGACGAGCTGTCTCGGTTGTGCCGACCTGCACCGTAGCGACCGCGACGCCGCGTGGCCGGCCATCGCCGCCCAGCTGCGGGAGACGGTCGGCGTGGCCGACCGGGCCACCCTGCTAGCCACCACGGCGTTGGCCCTGAGCCAAGTGAATCGGGTGATCGCGGCCGTGCGCGGGCAGGAAGCCACGCCCGATCCGCCGCCGGCTTTGAACGCCACCCTAGAGTTGGATCTCAATGCCGGCGCCATCGTCGCGCGTCATTGGGCCAGGCACCCGCTGTGTTCGTGTTGACGGGGATGTGCCCCGGTGGATAACCCAGGGCACGACTCTTGGTCGCTATCTATCTACCCCAGTCGTCCCTGTTCCGGGACGTTTGCCGAGACCGACGCGTACGCCCGGGCCAGATCGTCCAGCACCGTCTCCGTTAAGGTGCGCTCGTTTCGGTGCCGGTCCAGCGTCTCGATAATCGCCCTGAACAGGGAGTCGGCGGCATCGTGCTGCGTTTGCTTAGCTGACATGGTTTCCCAATACGCCCTTCGAAGGTGGGTTTCGATGAGTCACATGATTGTGACCAGCAAGGAGACTACATATTGTGCTCAGCGGCCGCTGATGTTGCCAAATGACCACAACATGTAGTGCCGGCAACCGTCATCCCTGATCGGTGCCATCCGCAATGAAAACAGTTGGTGCCATATCGATGTCCCGACGGACTAACCGTCATGGATGATGGTTGCGTGGCAGACATCAAGCGTGGCCGTGCGGCCCGCAATGCGAAGCTCGCCAGCTTGCCGGTCGGCATGGCTGGCCGGGCTGCACTCGGCCTCGGTAAACGGCTGACCGGCAAGTCGAAAGACGAAGTCAACGCCGAGCTGATGGAGAAGGCCGCCAACCAGCTCTTCACCGTCCTGGGCGAGCTCAAGGGCGGGGCGATGAAGGTCGGCCAGGCGCTGTCGGTGATGGAAGCCGCCATCCCCGAGCAATTCGGCGAGCCCTACCGGGAAGCGTTGACCAAGCTGCAAAAGGACGCCCCACCGCTGCCCGCCAACAGGGTGCATCGCGTGCTCGACGCCCAGCTGGGCACCAAATGGCGGGACCGGTTCAGTTCCTTTGACGACACTCCCGTCGCGTCGGCCAGCATCGGCCAAGTGCACAAGGCGATCTGGTCCGACGGCCGCGAAGTGGCCGTCAAGATCCAGTACCCCGGCGCCGACGAGGCGTTGCGGGCCGACCTGAAGACCATGCAGCGCATGGTCGGCGTGCTCAAACAGCTCTCGCCGGGCGCTGACGTCCAGGGCGTGGTTGACGAACTGATTGAACGCACCGAGATGGAGCTCGACTACCGGCTGGAGGCCGACAACCAGCGCGCGTTCGCCAAGGCATACGCCGGCCACCCACGCTTCTTGGTGCCACACGTTGTGGCGAGCGCACCGAAGGTCGTGATCCAGGAGTGGATCGAGGGCGTGCCGATGTCGCAGATCATCCGCCACGGGACCCCCGAACAGCGCGACCTGATGGGGACGCTGCTGCTCGAGCTCACCTTCGACGCGCCGCGTCGGTTGGGATTGCTCCACGGCGACGCCCACCCGGGGAATTTCATGCTGATGCCCGATGGCCGCATGGGCGTCATCGACTTCGGTGCCGTGGCGCCCCTGCCGGGGGGCTATCCCATCGAGCTCGGGATGACCATCCGATTGGCCCGCGACACGAACTACGACCTTCTGTTGCCGACGATGGAAAAAGCGGGATTCATCCAGCGAGGACAACAGGTGTCGGTCCGCGAGATCGACGAGATGCTGCGCCAGTATGTCGAACCCATCGAGGTCGAGGTCTTCCACTACACCCGCAAGTGGCTGCAGAGGATGACCGTGAGCCAGATCGACCGCTCGGTGGCGCAGATCCGCACGGCGCGGCAGATGGACCTACCGCCCAAACTTGCGCTCCCGATGCGGGTGATCGCCTCGGTGGCCGCGATCCTGTGCCAGCTGGACGCGCATGTCCCGGTCAAGGCCCTGACCGAGGAGCTGATCCCCGGTTTCGCCGAACCCGACACGGCCGCCGTCTGACCAGGCTAAGCGGCGACCCTGCGTGGACGTCCGCGCGGACGCTTGCGGCTCACGATCGAGCCCCGCTCGAATATTTCGCCGCCCCACACGCCCCACGGTTCGGCTCGCTCGAGCGCCGCGGCCAGGCACTGACGCCGGATCGGGCAGCTGACACAGAGCGTCTTCGCCCGCTCCAGGTCGGCTGGGGTGTCGGCGAACCACAGGTCGGGATCACCGACATGGCAGGGCAAGGCCCGTTGGCGGACCGGCTGCCTTCGTTTGGGGACTGTCGGTGCCGACATGTCCTGTTCACCTGCTTCCTGGTCTGGTGGCTCTTGTTTCCAGTGATCCGGACCAGGTCGGGAGGATTTGGGGGACTGGTGCCCCACATACTGTGGCCACGGATCCTTGTGACTTCGGGTCCGTGGCCATGTGGCGGGCGCGCTAGGTAGCTAAGTTGAGCCCCGATCCACGGACGCTTCAGTCGCGGCGGCGACACGGTGCTTGACCGCGGCCGCCGGCACGGCGGCATGGGCGGCATGGGCGGCATGGGCAACCATGCCTACACCGAACGCGTTGTTGCCGATCATCGTGGCCGCCCTCCTCTCGTGTGCCCACCCAAAATTCCAGCCTTCAGCTACGGCTAGCGGAATGCGCTATAGAGGGTAAACGCTCGCCGCGGTCGATGACAACCGATTTTCTGACCTGCAGATTTGCCCTCAGCGCGATTCCCGAACCAGCTGCAGCACGTCTTGCCCGTACTGTTCGAGCTTGCGCGCGCCGATGCCCGGGATCGCGATCAAGGCTGCGTCGTCGGTCGGCTGCAGCTCGGCGATCGCGATGAGGGTGTTGTCGCTGAAGACGACATAGGCGGGGACGTTCTGTTCCTTGGCGACGTTCAGCCGCCAGGACTTCAGCTGCAGCAATAACTCCTCGTCGACGTCACCGGCACATGTTTCACACCGCCGCAGCATGACTGCCGCCGGCGTCGCCAGGCCTTTGTTGCAGATTCGGCAGCGGGTCGGGGTGCCCCGGTTGCGCCGGGACCTGCTCGGCGTCGGGTCGATGCGCGTCTGCGGCGCAATCCCGTTCAGGAACCGCGACGGCTTGCGGCTCTGACGCCCGCCCGGAGCTCGCGAGAGTGCCCAGCTGAGTGCCAAATGCACTCGGGCTCTGGTGATTCCGACGTAGAGCAGGCGACGCTCTTCCTCGACACGCTCGCTCTCGGGGCCGTGCGCCAACGCATGCGAAATGGGTAGGGTGCCGTCGACCAGCCCGACCAGGAACACCGCATCCCACTCAAGCCCCTTGGCGGCGTGCAGCGAGGCCAGCGTGACCCCCTGGACCACCGGTGGGTGCCGCGCGTCGGCGCGCGTCCGGAGCTCGGCCAGCAATCCGGGGAGTTGCAGCCGCGGACGCTGCGCCACCTCGTCGTCGACCAATTCGGCCAGGGCGGTTAGCGCCGCCCAGCGCTCCCTGGCCCGGGTGCCGACGGGCTCCTCGGCCGTGAGCCCCAGGGGCTCCAGGACACCGCGCACCACGTCGGGCAATGGACCGTCGGCACCTCGTTCGGAGGCTCGCTGCAGGGCCAGCAGCGCCTGCTTGATCTCCTGACGGTCGAAGAATCCCTCGCCTCCGCGGACCTGGTAGGCGATGCCTGCCTCGGTCAACGCCTCTTCGTAGACCTCCGACTGGGCGTTGACCCGGTAGAGGATGGCGATCTCGGATGGCAGGGTGCCGGAATCGATCAGCCGCGCTGTCGACGCGGCCACCGCGGCGGCCTCGGCAGTCTCGTCGGGATACTCATGGAACGACGGGGCGGGACCCGGTTCACGCTGGCCGGACAGCTGCAGCTTGCTGCCCGCGACCCGCCCACGGGCGGCGGCAATCACCTGGTTGGCCAGGGACACCACTTGCGGGGTAGAGCGGTAGTCGCGCTCCAGGCGCACAACCGTGGCGTCCGGAAACCGCCGCGAGAAGTCGAGCAGAAACCGCGGTGAGGCACCGGTGAACGAGTAGATCGTCTGGTTGGCGTCACCGACGACCGTGAGGTCATCTCGTTCGCCCAACCATGCCGAGAGCACACGATGCTGCAGCGGGGTGACGTCCTGGTACTCGTCGACGACAAAGCAACGGTAGCGATCCCGGAACTCGTCGGCCACGGCGGCGTCGTTTTCGATCGCGGCCGCGGTGTGCAGCAACAGGTCATCGAAGTCGAGCAGCGTGACGGCGTCATCGCGGACCTTCAGGGCCTCATACGCGGCATAGACACTCGCGATTTTCTCGGCGTCCAACGGGATATCGCGCCGGGCCGCCGTCACCGCGTCCGCGTACTCCTCGGGGCCGATGAGCGACGCCTTGGCCCACTCGATCTCGCCGGCCAGGTCCCGCACATCGTCCGTGCTCGCATTCAGCCTGGCGCGGCTGGCTGCCCGGGCGACGATCGCGAACTTGCTGTCCAGCAGTTGCCAGCCGGTGTCACCGATGACTCGCGGCCAGAAGTACCGCAGCTGGCGGTGGGCGGCCGCGTGAAAGGTCAGTGCCCGCACTGCGCCGACGCCGGAGCCGGTCCGCGCCGCAGCGTCGAGCGCACGCAACCGGGCCCGCATCTCACCGGCCGCACGCTGGGTGAATGTCACCGCCAGCACCTGGCCCGCGGCGACATGACCACTGGCGACAAGCTGTGCGATCCGGTGGCTGATGGTGCGGGTCTTGCCCGTTCCCGCGCCCGCGAGCACACAGACCGGGCCGCGCGGAGCCAGCACGGCTTCGCACTGCTCGTCGTCCAACTCGGCGATCAATGGGTCCGCAACCATTGGCATGGCGTCCATCTTGGCAGCGGTCGCCGACAAACCCGGCGTTTCGCCACGCCGTTTCCCGGCCCCCCACGGAATGGTTCTTCGCCGGGCGTGGATTGCCCAGCTCCCCCGCAAGCGGGTGGTGCCCCCACCTCGGGCCGCTTCACGGCCCGCTCGGAATTTTGGGGTCGCCGGGCTACGTTATCGGGTCATGACCAATGCTCCGCTCACCGTTTACACGACGTCATGGTGTGGCTATTGCTTTCGGCTCAAGACGGCGCTCGAGGCCAACGGAATCCCTTACGACGAGGTCGATATCGAACAAGACGGCGCGGCAGCGGAATTCGTCGGCTCGGTCAACGGCGGCAACAGGACGGTCCCGACGGTGAAGTTCGCCGACGGGTCGACGCTGACCAACCCGAGCGCAGGCGAGGTCAAAGCGAAGCTGGCAGGCATCTGCGGCTAAGAACGTCGGCTTTTTGACCGAGTTTGGCCCCGACACGGCCGATCGTCGTTATTCTGGGTGCTCAGCGGGGGTCTTGGGGGCCTCTACCATATTGACTATGGCGTCGAAGGCGGGTGAACCCCTCCACGGCTGACGCTAAAACCCGGTGCGACCGACCGCGGACGGCAGTCCGCAGAAAACGGCTTGTCAACGATGAGGCCAAGAAGAGCGACCCACAACAGCGCGGGCTCTCAAGCGGGCTATCGACGACGGCGAACGGCGGTGATCCGAACCGTTCTGGCCCGGGTGGGTGTCTCGGCCGTCGTCACCGGCGCCGTGGTCGCGATGCCGGCGTGCTCGCATGGTGCCCCGGCAAAAACGGGCGCCGCGACCGCATCGGGTATCGACGCTGAAGCATTGCTCCTCAGCGTCGAAGACGTGCGGCGCATCGCCAACTCCGAAGAACTCGCGTCGCACGAACATGCCAACCTGCATCAGCCGTCTCAGGGAAACATCAATGCCCCTGGGGCGTGCCGGGCGGTGGGCAACAGCGAGCTCACGTTCGCCAGCGGCTGGACACAATACCGCGAGGTCGGCTACAGCGGGGTCACCGACGACTTAGAGCCCGGCGGGAGTGCCATGATCGACGAAGTCAGCCAGGCCGTCGTCATCTACCCGGATGGGGGCAAGGCGAGCGGTGCGCTCCATGGGCTGGACTCGCAGCTGACGGCGTGCGCGGACTTGCATGACAGTGCCTTCGACTTCACGCTGGAAAGGCCGGATTCCACCACTCTGAGGCTCAATTCGCAAGGATGGAGCCACCAGTATCGGGTCAAATCGTCAGTGTTGATGTCCGTCGGCGTGCTGGGTATTGAACCCGCGCAACAGATCGCGGCGACGATTCTTCAGGCGATGACCGATCGCATCAAGTAGCACCCGACCAATCCGGGCTAGCCCGAAGTTGCGACTGTTGGGTTAGGTGATTTCTTGGGTTTACCTGGGGTTTTGCCGGTTCGGGTGGGTGTTTGTTCTGGCTACGCGGCGATGGTGAGGGGAATGGTGGTGTCGATGAGGTCGAAGGCGCGGCGTTGGTCGGGGGTGGGTTCGGTGAGTTTGTCGATTTCGATGTCGGTGTCGTGGTAGCGGATGCGGTCGCGGGTGAGGGTGCCGAGATGGTCGAGCAGGCCGCGGAAGCTGCGTAGCGGGTTGCCGTCGGCGTCGTGTTTTGTCGAGGCTTTCGCGTTGGCGGCGGCGGAGCGTTGCGCGGGCGCGACCGGGTTGTCGCGCGCCGGTGGTGTTTCGTCGGTGAAGGTCAGCGGCGCCCAGGCCTTGCGTAGGTGCCAGACGAGGTAGCAGGCCAGCAGGCAGATCAGCACGTGCGCGCGCGCTGATCGAGACGGTGATAGATGGGTCGCAGATCCAGGTCGTCGGCTTTGATGATGCGAAAGTCGCGTTCGATATTGGCCAGGTTCTTGTAGCCGGCGACGACGCCGGCCGCATCGAGGGTGTCGGGGTCAACGCTGGTGCGTAGCACGTAGATGCCATCCAGGGCGGCTTCGGCGTCGATGGCCGCCTGGTTGCGTGCGAAGGTGAAGCTGGTGTCGGTGATGGTGGTGACAAAGTGCTTGTCCACCTTGTATTTTCCGCTGACTTTGCCGAGGGCTTTGCCGATCTCGGCGGCGCCGGACAAGGTGCCGCGGTCCACCGGTCCTGATCCGGGCGAGCTCTTTGTCGGTGGCGTCCAGTAGATCGCGGCGTTTGCGGGCACGCTCGGCCGCCAGAGCGGGGTTGCGGCAGGCGATGAGCCGTTCGTCGGGGTAGTCGGGGTGGACGATCTCGGCCAGGTCCTGGGTGTCGAACAGGGTCATCTGCAGTGGCCCGTCGTCACGGGCGAGTTTGGCGATCGCCGGTGCCCGCAGCGCGGTGATCCACCCGAAATCGGTTGGGGCGTCGGGGTTGTCGTTGAGTTCGCGCAGCATGCCGATGCGCGCGGAGGTGATCATGCCGCGATCACCCACCAGCACCAGGTCGGTGAGGCCGAAGGTGGCGGGCAGTTCGGCGACGATCTCGGTGAACGCGACCGGGTCGGCGGTATCCCCGCGCACCACCCGCACCGCCACCGGCCGTCCGCCGGGGTCGGTGAGCACCCCGTACTCGATCTGCGCGCAGCCCTTCTTGCCGTCGCGGGAATACCCGTGCGCGGCCAGCTCACAACACCGCCCGGTCACCCACGAACTGGTCAGGTCAAACAACGCCATCCGATGCGGGTTTGCTTGCGGGCTCAGGTGTTTGGCGGCCAGTTTGCGCTCGATCGCATCTTGGCGGTGCGCCAGCCAGTCCATCGCCGCGTAGATCTCGTCGGTCGACGCCCCCGCCACGTCCAGATCGACACCCAACGTGGTATCGGGCCACCGTGACAGGGTGGACAGCTTGGACGCTGGGCGGATCACCCGCGAGATGATCAACGCGAACACCACATCGCGTGACCGGCAGGCCGGGCCCAGCAGCGCGGGAAACCCGAGCCGATGCGCCATCGCCGACACCGCGGCCACATGCCCGTGCGGCAGCGAGCGGGTCTTGGTGAACTCGCTGCCCGCCGGGATCAGGGCCTGCCCCTTCAGCGTCGCCTCCAGCGCGGTGATCGAGGCCGCCGGCAGCATCGACAGGTTGGCCACCGTCTCGTTCCGCACTTTGGCGCCGTCGCGAAACGTGCGGCGCAGATACACCGATTCGTAGTCACGCCGCCGCCCCTGCTTATCCACATGAGTCTTCTTGACTCTGACTACGTGGACTTTCCCCATGTTGCGCGGCATACCAAGCATCGTAACCGACCTACCGCGACGATCATCAACACAACACACCAGTATTCTGACTACAAACACCAGGGCTTCAACACCCGAAACGTCAGGTCACATCACACTTCCGCGTCAGAACCCGTCGCAACTTCGGGCTAGCTCAGCCGAGCGCCGCCCAGGATTCGATGATGACGCGAGCGATCGAGATCGACCCGGGCAGCAGCAGTTTCGACTTCGTCGCGCTGGTCCAATCGCCGGCTTCGAGGGCCGTGCGCACCTCGTCGCGGGTGAACCAGGCCGCCTCGGCGATCTCGCCGTCGTTGAACGAGAACGATTGATCCGGGTCAGCCACGGCATGGAAGCCAACCATGAGCGAGCGCGGGAAGGGCCATGGCTGGCTGCCCAGGTAACGCACATCACGGACGGTCAGGCCAATTTCCTCGCGGACCTCCCGGGCGACACAGACTTCGAACGACTCACCGGCCTCGACGAACCCCGCCAGCAGCGAGAACATCCGTTCCGGCCATACGGTTTGGCGGGCCAGCACCGCCCGGTCACCCCCGTCGTGAACCAGGCAGATCACCGCCGGGTCGATACGGGGAAACTCCTCATGACCGGTGAGCGGGTTGATTCGTGACCAGCCGCCCCTGGTCGGTTTCGTTGGTGAGCCGTCCACCGGGCTGAATCGGGCGCTGTCATGCCAATTCAGTAACGCGGTGGCCGACGAGACCAATTGGCTGCTGGTGTCGTCGAAAATCCGGCCCAGGCTGCGCAGGTTCACCACCTCGACCTCGACACCGGGATCCTCGGGCGCCTCCAGCGCGCCCCGGATCGCCCAGACATGGCGGCCACCCTCGATGCGGCCCAGGAATACCGCCTCCGGTGGCGGCCTGTCACCCAGCGCTCTCGCCGCACCAAGCACCACGCGGCCGTCGGCGACCAGCACCTGACTACGGGAATCCACCCGCAGTAGCGCCGCGTCCGCCCATCCCGCGGCGGCCGCTTCGACGTCGGTGCGCAACTGATCGGCCCGGTCGGCGCCGACGCGCGACAACAGCGGAACGCTCGTCAGCTGGAAGTCCACGCCAAGCCCCAACCGCCCTGGTAGTGACCTGCCGCCACTATGCCGATCTGATGGCGACCCGCCGCGCCCGGCTTCGCCGCGCTTGCGATCGCCACTAGGGCCCCGCGTTTCGGATGTAGAGCAGCCGGTCACTAGCCTCGATGGCGTCGACCTCGGGTGCGCCGATGCGCAGCAGCTGGCCGTCGCGCACCACACCGAGCACGATGTCGCGCAGATGCCGCGGCGACCCGCCGATCTCGGTCTGCTCCACCTCACGCTCGGCGATGGCCAGGCCTTCGGCCGGAGTCAGCAGATCCTCGATCATCTCCACGACGCTGGGCATGCTGGTGGCGAGGCCGAGCAACCGGCCCGCCGTCTCCGAGGAGACAACGACCGAGTCCGCGCCCGATTGCCGCAACAGGTGCTGGTTCTCGGCCTCCCGGATGGATGCCACGATCTTGGCCTTGGGAGCAATCTCCCGTGCCGTCAAAGTGACCAGCGCGGCGGTGTCGTCGCGGTTGGTGGCGACGATGATCGAGGCCGCGTGCTGGGCCCCGGCCAGCCGCAGTACGTCGGACTTTGTGGCGTCACCGTGCACGGTGACCAGGCCGGCGGTCGCGGCGTGATCAAGGGCGCCGCGATCGGTGTCGACGACAACAATGTCACCCGGGGCGGCCTGGTCACCGAGTATCGCGTCGACGGCGGTTTTGCCCTTGGTGCCATAGCCGATCACGACGGTGTGATTGCGCACTTTGTTCCTCCAACGCTGGATCTTCCATGCCTGTCGAGAGCGCTCGGAGAGGACCGCCAGAGTCGTACCCACCAACACGACCAGGAACGCGATCCGCAGCGGCGTCATGATCACGATGTTGACCAAGCGCGCGGCTTCGGAGTTCGGGGTGATGTCGCCGTAATCGGTGGCCGACAGTGACACCGTCGCGTAGTACAGACAGTCCAGGAAGGTCAGCGGCTCGCCCCGCACGTCGCGGTAACCGGTGCGGTCCAAGTAGACGATGGCGGCGGCACCGAACAACACCACCAAGGCGATGGCCACCCGGCGCGTGATGACTCGGGCGGGGCCGGCGTGATCTTCGGGAATGCGCAGGACGCCGACTAGCAGGTGACCGGGTTTAGCGGTCAGCGTCTCATCCAGCCCGCTCCGTTGCCGCAACCTACCCTTGCGCACGGCGATCCGTCATCGACTCGTCCCCAGCGCGCACGACACCAGACAAATGTAACCACCTTGACGTGCTCCCCGGCGTAAACGCCGGGGATTCCCGAGCGGCTACGCCGCTGTTGGGGTGCTTCCTGCTTCATCGCCCCGCGCCTTCCGAGTTGTGGAAGGACTTACCAGGACTCCACAGGGTCCGCCGGCGCGATCCCGCCCACGTTCGTGGGAGGCGTTTATTCTCTCCGCCCGCCCGGCGGCGAGAATGACTTTGGCGGCGTTGTAGTCGCGGTCGTGGACCGTCCGGCAAGCCGGACACATCCACTGGCGCACCTGTAGAGCCAGCGCGTCGAGCCGATGCCCACACTCCGAGCAGGTCTTGCTGGACGCCAGCCAACGAGACACCGAATGCAGTGTGCGCCCGTATCGTTGGGCTTTTTCGCCGATGATCCTCACGAACTGGCCCCAACCCGCATCGCTGATGGCCCGCGCGAGCCGACGGTTTTTGACCATGCCCACAATGTTGAGGTCTTCGACGTAGATCACTTGGTTGTCGCGAACCAACGCCAAAGCCTGCTTGTGGTGATCCTCCCGCCGCGCCCGGGCCACCTTGCCGTGCGCGAGGGCGAGCTTGCGCCGCGTCTTGTCCCTGTTGGCCGATCCTTTCTGCCGGCGGAACTTCTCCCGCTCCAACCGCCGCAGTTTGCGTAACTTGCGGCCCAAGAGCTTTGGGTTCTCGATATCCGTGCGGGTTTGGTCGCTGGTAGCGACTGTCGCCAACCGGCAGATGCCCACATCCACGCCGGCTTCTTGATCCACCACCGGCAGCGGGGTAGTGGCAACGTCGGCAACGAAGCTCGCGTAGTAGTGACCGTCGGGTTCGCGGATGATCGTGACCGAGGACGGTTCGCTGGGCAGTTCGCGCGACCAGCGCACCCGCACCTCGCCGACCTTCGTCACAAACAACCGGCCGTTCGCACGGACGCTGAATCCATTGCGGGTGAGCCGAAACGACTGCCGATGATCCTTCTTCGACTTCATGCGTGGCCGGCCCAACCGCCGGCCACGCCGTTTGCCCGTGGCCGAGTCGAAGAAATGGCGCCAGGCCCGGCGTGAGTCGTTGACTGACTGCACCAGCGCCAGGCTGGGCACTTCGGCCAGCCAGCCCCGTTCGGTGGTCTTCTTGGCTAAGGTGACGACGCGCCGTTGAATCTCGCTGTCGGACAGCTTGACCCCAGCCTGGTACGCCTGGTCGCGGACTCGCAGCGCGTCGTTGAACACCACCCGAACACACCCGAACACCCGCGCCAGCATCCACGCCTGGGCCGGTGTCGGTTCGATGCGGTATCGGTAGCGCATCTGCACACCGCAACCGTAAGGCCCGACACTGACAACCCAGACCTACCGCCGTGCCCGACACAGCGTGTCGGTGCCGCGCGCCACTAGGTGTTCGTGACCAAGTACAGATGCAGGCTCTTCACCCGCCAGAGGTGGAGTTCAACGGCGAAGCCGACCACGTGCGCCTGCTCGTCGCGTATCCGCCGACCTTGGCGATATCGACGCTGGTTGCAGCGGCTCAAGGGTCGCACGGCTAACGCCGTGCGACGCGCATTCACCGGCCCGTGTGTCCGCGCACGTATGCGCGGAGACCTTAGTCACCGTCCTACTTCGCCGTCTCCTGCGGAGGTGCCCCGCTGTCGATCATCAAGCACTACATCGATGGCCAGCCCGACCGCTTTGAGCGCCGGGCTGCGCCCGGCGACAAACGGGATGGGCTAACCCACGGGCTAAGCCGAAGTTGCGGTCAGACGTCGGCTCGGCGGCCGGCGTCCACAAGTAGCCCGGCCAACTCGGTGAAGTCGGGCAATCCCCCGCAAGCGGGCGCTACCCCCACATCGGGGATGACGGTGACGCCGCTGCGCACGTAGTAGAAGGCCGTCCGCACCGATGACTCCGGGCATCCGTTCAAAGCGGCCCACGCCATCCGGTAGACCGCAAGCTGGATGGCGGCCTGCCGCATGGCTTCCGGCCCATGCGGCGGCTCGCCGGTCTTCCAATCCACTATGGTGACGCCGCCGTCGGGGTCATCGAATACCGCGTCGATGCGGCCGCGCACCACGGTGTCACCGATCGGCATCTCGAAAGGCACCTCGACGGCGACCGGGGTACGGGCCGCCCAGCGCGAACCGGCGAAGGCCGTTTGCAACGCGGCCAACTCGACGGTGTCACCCACATCGGAGTCCGCGGCGCCCGGCAGATCGCCCAGATCGAACAACAACTCGGCGCCGTAGAACCGTTGTACCCAGGCGTGAAAAGCATCGCCCAGCAATGCATGCGGATCCGGACGCGTCGGCAGGCGATGTATCAGCCGCTGCGCAGCCCCGACGGGGTCGCGCGCCAGATCCACCAGACCGCTGACCGACAACTGGCCCGGCAGAGTGCGCACAGGCGGAATCGTCGCACGCGCCCGCTCGGCCAACAGCGCGTCGACGTCGGCGTCGGTATCGGTGGCCCGTCCCTCGATGCCGGTCATCTCAGCCGACATCGCCGCGGTCACTAGCGCGGCGCCACGTTCCACGTCGCCGCGGCGCGCAGCAAGCGGATCAGCGGGCCAAACTGCTTCGAAAACGTTGTCGCGCAATGGGTTTCGTTCTCCGTCGGCCGGCGCCGGCGCCCAGTGTTCCACGACGCCGCACGGATCACCCGCCGCTGCCGAGCGGTCGATGACGTCCTTGATTTCGCACAGGAATTCCGACGGACCACGCGGTTTGATCCCGGTGGAGCCCCAGTGATGGCCGGATACCAGCAGGGTGTCTTCAGCCCGGGTGATGCCCACATAAAGCAATCGGCGCTCCTCGTCGATGCGTCGTTGATCGAGCTGACTGCGATGTTCGAAGATCTTGTCCGACAGCTGTTTTCGATTGACGACGGCGCCGATGTCCAGTACCGGGATACCAAGTGCGCCCGCCGCGGCACGGTCACCACGCAGCAGCGGCGGCAACTCGGCAGCGTCGGTAAGCCAGGTGCTCCCGGACGCGGTCGACGAGAATGTTCCACCCGATAGGTGCGCCACGGCCACCACCTGCCACTCCAGTCCCTTGGCGGCGTGCACGGTGAGCACCTGGACCCGGTCCCGGGCGACGGCCGACTCCGCGGGCGGCAGACCATTCTCGACTACCTCGGTGGCGTCGAGGTAGGTCAGCAGGCCAGCTACCGATGCGCACCCGGCCGTAGCGGATGCTCGCTCGGCGTAGCCGGCGACCACGTCGGCAAACGCATCGAGGTGCTCGGCGCCGGCCCAAGCCCCCAGGGTCGCCCCCGGGGTCACCGCGGCGCGGACTTCGCAATCGACCCCCAGCACCCGGCGCACCTCGGCGACCAGTTCGGGCAGGGTATGTCCGAGGTGGCCCCGCAGGGCATCCAGTTCGCTGGCCAGCGCGCAGATGCGCTGATATCCCGCAGTCGAATACCCGCCGGCCGGACCCGGGTCGCTGATGGCGTCGGCCAGGCACGCGGTGTCGGCGTCCCCACCGGCCGCCATCGCCACCGCCTCGGGCGAGGGCGACGCACTCGACGCCGATCCGCCACTGATCGCCAGCGCGCGACGCCACAGTGCGGCGAGGTCGCGGCCGCCAAGCCGCCATCGTGCACCGGTTAGCACGCGCATGGCCGCCGCTCCGGCCGTCGGGTCGGCGACCAGCCGCAACATGGCGACCACATCGGCGACCTCGGGAACGGAGAGCAGACCGGCCAGCCCGACCACCTCGACCGGGATCCCCCGGGCCCGCAACGCATCGGCGATCGGCGCAGCGTCGGCGTTGCGTCGCACCAGCACCGCGGCGGTCGGTGGGCTGACGCCAGCGGCCTGGGCTCGCCGGTAGTGCCCGTGCAGGTGGTCGGCGATCCACTCGCGTTCGGCCTGCACATCGGGCAACAGCGCGCAGCGGACGGTTCCGGGCGGGGCATCCGGCCGCGACCGCAGCGCGCGCACCGCGACGGATCGCCGCCGGGCATCGGCCGATATCGCGTTGGCCACACGCAGCGCTCGCGGCGGGTTGCGCCAGCTGGTCCGCAGCTCCAGGACCGGCGCGGGGCTGCCGTCGGATCGGGGGAAGTCGGTGGTGAACCGCGGCAGGTTCGTCGCCGACGCGCCCCGCCAACCGTAGATCGACTGAATCGGGTCACCGACGGCCGTCAGCGCCAACCCATCGTCACGGCCACCGCCGAACAGTGCCGACAATGCGACGCGTTGGGCGTGCCCGGTGTCCTGATATTCGTCGAGTAGCACCACCCGGTAGCGATCACGCAGATCCTGACCGACCTGCGGGAACGTCGCCACCAGCCGCGCGGCGGAAGCCATCTGCAGGCCGAAGTCCATCACCTTCGCGGCGCGCATCCGGTCGCGCAACGCGTCGAGCAGCGGAACCAGCTCGGCGCGCTCGTGCTGGGTGGCCAGCATCCGCAGCAACCACTGGCTGGGGCCACGGTCACGCTGGTAGGGACCCGCCGGCAGCGTGTGAACCAGCCTTTCCAGCCCTACGTGGGTATCGCGGAGCTGCCGGGTGTCCACCAGGTGCTCAGCGAGCTGACCCCACAGCCGCAGCACCATCGCGGTGACCCCGGCCGGGGTCTTGCCGGTCCGCAGCTCGCCGCCGTACCCGTTGACCACGTCGAACGCCAGCTGCCATAGCTCGGTCTCGCTGAGCAACCGGGTGTCGGGCTCAAGCGATAGCAGCAGGCCGTAGTCACGTAGTAACGAGCCGGCGAAGGCGTGGTAGGTGCTGACCACCGGTGTGCCCGCGAGTTCCGGGGCCGCCGGACTGCCGCCCGCACCCATCCCGGCCAACCGCGCCAGCCGCGTGCGGACGCGGCGCAGCAACTGGCCGGCGGCCTTACGCGTGAACGTCAAACCCAGCACCTGGCCCGGTTCGGCGTAGCCGTTGGCGATGAGCCACACCACCCGTGCGGCCATGGTCTCGGTTTTTCCTGCTCCGGCCCCCGCGATGACGACCAGCGGTCCAGGCGGCGCGGCAATGACCGCGGCCTGCTCCTCCGTGGGCGGGAAAACCCCTAGCGCGCGGGCTAATTCAGCGGGGCTGTAGCGCGCCGACACAGCGGTCACAACGCTGACCTGCCGGCTTGGGCTGGACAGCACGGCCGTATCGGACAATGCCCGCAACCATCGTTGCGTCGCGCGACGAAATTCGGCCCGGCCGTCGCGGCGGCGGCCTGCCGAACAAGGTTGCGCCATTCGTCGCGGGCGGCCGGCGTAAGTGGATCCTGCTCCCGCTCGGTGGCGCCGCCGGTCCCGGGCTTGCCCAGGTAGACCAGCCGGGCACCGCCGGGCTCCGTACCGGCGGGGCCCGCCGCGATCATGCCTTCGGACACCGCCAGCTGATACATCGCAAGCTGTGCATGTCGTTGAGCGTCATCCTTGCTGACGGGTGTCTTGCCCGTCTTGATGTCGACGATCACCGGCCGCCCGGCGCCATCGCGTTCGAGGCGGTCGACTCGGCCGCGCAGCCGGACTTCTCCCCCGCCGTCGCGTGCTGTCCCCAGGACTCCGTCGACATCGACCTCCACGCCCATCTCGGTCAGCTCGGACCGGGTCTGTGTCCGCCACTCGACAAACGCCCGAATCATGGCGCGGTGGCGGGCAAGCTCATTGGCCGAATACCACTGCGCCTCGAACGGCAGGTGCTCCCACACCCGGTCCAGCTCGGCCAGCAGTTGCGCTTCACTTCCGGCCGGCTGGGCGATCAGCGCGTGCAACACCGACCCAACTGTGGACCGCAACTCGCGCGGGTTGGTCCCGCCATGCCGCTCGGCGAGCCAGCGCAGCGGGCAGTCGATGAGCGTCTGCAG
The DNA here is from genome assembly GCF_010731535.1 of Mycobacterium lacus. NCBI lineage: Bacteria > Bacillati > Actinomycetota > Actinomycetes > Mycobacteriales > Mycobacteriaceae > Mycobacterium > Mycobacterium lacus. The sequence goes on along the minus strand of NZ_AP022581.1, from coordinate 512,447 downwards.
GGTCGACGGCGTCAAGGTGACGAGGTCGTCGCCACCGCCGAGCGGGTCGCTGCTGCTGACCGGTATCAGGCCATGCCATCCCGCGGGATCGGCGCCCGGCACACCGGCTTTGGCCAAGCGGGCCAATTGCGTTGCCGCACCACGGCGAGCGGCGTCATCCACCGCGCCGTCGGGCGCGCACACCACACCGCGTAGCCGGCCCACCACTTCGGCGGCCGACAACACTCGCGGTGCCGAGATTGGCTGCGCCGCAACCGAATCACCCTCGCCGCTGGCCCACTGAGCTACCTCGTAGAAAAACGCCGACGGCAGCGCGGCTTCCACGTTGCTGCCGGCGTCGCTATCAATGGCGGTCACCAACAACCGGCGCCGCGCGCGGCCCATCGCCGCCACCAGCAGCCGACGCTCCTCGGCCACCAGCGGCGCTCGCAGCGATGCCTCCCCGGTGATGCCGTCGAGTTCATCGAGCAGCCGCTGGGTGCGCAGCACACCGCCACGCGGAACCGTGTTGGGCCACAACCCGTCCTGCAGGCCGGCGATGACCACCACCTCCCATTCGTGTCCCAGAGCCGCGTGCGCGCTCAGCACCGGGACCTGCTCGGCCGCACACACCGGCTCTGGGCTGACCCTCGGCAGCTGTAGGGTCGCGACGTGCTCGATGAGTCCGCGCAGCGATGCACCGGACGTGCGGGACACGTAGCGATCGGTGATGTCGAACAAGGCTGTCACCGCCTCGAGGTCGCGGACGGCGCGGGCGCTCGCCGGGCCGCCGCGTTCGCAGGCTGCCAGCCAGCGGCGCTGCAGACCGGACCGGTGCCAAGCCGCCCACAGTGTGAAGCGCGGATCCATTCCGTCGCGGTGGCAGCGAGCGGCGGCGTCCAGCACGGCGCGCACCCGCCGCACCGGGCGAAACTGCGCCCCGGACAACGGCGCGTCGCCGGTCAGAGCGTCGGCCAACAGCTCGCCGAATTTGCCTGGGACACAGTCAGTCCGGGCGCGCTGCAACGACCGGCGCAGCCGGCGAAGTGCGATCGGGTCGACGCGACCGATGGGACCGGTCAGCAAGGCGAGCGCCTGTTCGGCGCCCAGGCCGTTGGCGGTCGCCGCGAGGACCGTGAGCAGCGCCTGCGCCGCGGGCTCATCAGACAGCGGCCCGCTGGTTGGCGGCACGGCCACCGGCACTCCAGCGGCAGCCAAAGCGCGCGGCAATCGGGTGGCAGCTCGCGGCACCGATCTGACGATCACCGCCATCCGCGACCATGGCACCCCGTCGATCAGGTGCGCGCGCCGCAGCGCATCGGCGATCATCGCCGCCTCGGCGTGCGCCGACGCGGCCAGGCGCACCGTAACGCATCCCTCCTCGGCCCCCGTGCCCTCGATCTGCCTGCCGTCGCTGCTGCCGGGCAACCGGCGCGCGATGCCGCTGACGGCCCGCGCCACCGCGGGTGCGCAGCGACGCGACACCGTCAGCGTCACCGCGGGCGTGTCGTCGGCTAGCAGGCCGGCTAGTTCGCCGCCCCGAAAGCCGAACACCGCCTGGTTCGGGTCCCCGGCGACAAGGGCCAGCCCGCTGCCCGCCGCCAACACCCGCACCAAACGCGCCGCCTGCGGGTCGAGCTGCTGGGCGTCGTCGATCAGCAGGAGCCGGATCCGTGCACGTTCGGCGGCCAGCAACTCGGGATCAACCGCGAACGCCTCCAACGCGGCACCGACGAGTTCGGCGGCGCCCAGCGCCGGCGTCGTCGCCTGCGGCGCCGCCATCCCGACTGCCGCCCGCAACAACATCACCTGCTCGTACTGTCGGGCAAACTGGCCGGCGGCGGTCCACTCGGGGCGCCCGCGCCGGCGGCCCAGCCGCTCCAGCTCGTGCGGGTCAACCCCGCGTTCGGAGCAGCGCGCCAACAGATTTCGCAGCTCGGTGGCGAAGCCGGCGGTGCTCAGCGCCGGCCTCAGATGCGCTGGCCAGGTGGTCGTGGCCGCCGGTCCGTCTTCGAGGTCGCCGGCCAGCAGTTCCCGAATGATGGCGTCTTGCTCGGCGCTGGTGACCAGGCGCGGGGGCGCGTCGCCGGCACGCTCGGCGGCTCGCCGCAAGACGGCGTAGGCATAGCTGTGCACGGTGCGCACCAGCGGTTCGCGGACCGCGGCACGCGACGCCCCGCGTGACCCCAGCAACGCCGTCGTCAGCGTGCTGCGCGCCCGCATTCCGATGCGGCCGGAACCGGTGAGCAGCAACACCGATCCCGGATCGACACCGGCGGCGATGTGGGTGACCGCGGCGTCGACCAGCAGACTGCTCTTACCCGTCCCGGGCCCACCCAGAACGCGCACCAGGCCGCGCCGGCCCGGTGCCAGAACAGCCTGCGCTTCCGCACCCCACGTGAATGACATAGCGGCATGACATCACGAGGGTCCGACAAGGTGGGTGCGGCTAGGGCCCCGCGAACGCGGCCTGCAGCGGCCGCCCGTCCAACCCGCCCGGCGCCTGGCCGGTAACCGCGTACTCGTAGACGGCGACGCGGAAAATCTGGCTCAGCGCGCTCGAGACGAACGAGACGACGACGATGCCCGTGACCGTCGAGGCCAGGACCGCGACGCCGACCGCCAGCAAGCCGATCGCGACCAGTGCGGCGCCGCCGAACCCCCCGATGACGGCGATTCCGAGGTTGATCAAAAGGTCGCCAGGCCTATCGTGGCCGCCCCCGTCGCGCCGTAGCGAGTGAGTGATTTTTTAATGGTCACGCGACGCGCATCCCGTCTCGGGGGTGTTCGGCAGCGGTTCGGCTGCGTCCCTTGCGCGCTTCACGGCCACCAGCCGGGCGAGGCCCGGTCTTACGGTCGGCTCCACGCTTGACGGCGGCCCCAACTGGGCCGACGACGCTAGGTGTTTCCTCGTAGGCCGGGCGCGGGTGCTGGCGATCACGGCACGCCGGCCGACGCCGATGACCGCGCCCGAGGCCACCCGCGTGCTAGGCAGCTCGACCTGCTCGCCGATCAACCGCGAAAGACCGGTCTGCTCAGCCAATTCCAGCACCGGCACCAAACCCGCGGGCCGACACCAAATTCTGCTCGTCAAACACCGCCGACCCGGCGGTGAACGTATAGGATGAGTGCATCGAAAGTGCCTTCTCGGACTGTGGCCAACGACGACGTAAGCACTCGTATTGTCCCAGTCCGCAAGGCATTTTCGCTGTTCGCATGCCGACCAAATCACCGCCCATCCACGGATCCAGGCTTAGCCCGCCCAACGGGTACCCCACCCTGGTTTCAAGGGCGTCAGAGCGCGATAGGCGGCGTCAGCCGGATACTGGACCGGGAAGCCGACGAAACACGGTGGTAAGGAGGGGTTCCGATCATGAGGAACGTGGAGGACGTCGGTCCGCAGGACGAAGTGCCTGAAGCCGACGCAATGGAACAACGTCGCGCTGTCGAATTCGACGACGAGATCGGGTTAGACACCGCCTACCTAAGCGACGCCCGTGATCGGGATGCCAACGAGGCCGACGTGGTTGATCAGGCCTTCATCGTCGAGGTCGCAGACGACGAACGCGACATCGACCGCTAATCTCGCCGCGTCGCGCCGACGGGCCGGCCGCCCGGCTGCGACCACCGCAGCCCCAGCTGGCACCATCGAGGCGTGGCCGCTGATCTTCATGTGCATCGCTACGGTCCGTCCGGCCCCGTGCAGGTTTTGGCGATCCACGGGGTGACCGAGCACGGGCAGACCTGGCAACAGCTGGCCGGCCACCTGCCCGAAATCACCATCGCCGCACCCGATCTGCTGGGCCATGGCAATTCCTCGTGGGCCGCGCCATGGACCATCGACGCCAACGTTTCGGCACTGGCCGCACTGGTCGACGATCACGCCGACGGTCCGGTAATGGTGGTTGGGCACTCATTCGGCGGCGCTGTCGCGCTGCAACTGGCCGCGGCTCGTCCGGACCAGGTGGCGGCGCTGGTGCTGCTTGATCCGGCGGTCGGTTTGGACGGTACGCGGGTGCGCGAGGTCGTCGATGCGATGGTGGCCTTCCCCGACTACCTCGACCCGGCCGAGGCCCGGGCGGAAAAGGCAGACGGCGCCTGGGCGGATGTCGACCCTTCCGTGCTCGACGCCGAACTCGATCACCACCTCATCGCATTGCCGAATGGGCGATACAGCTGGCGGATCAGCCTGCCAGCGATGGTGTGCTACTGGAGCGAATTGGCCCGTGACATCGTGCTGCCGCCGCCCGGAACGGCTACCACTCTGGTACGAGCGGTGCGCGCCTCGCCCGCGTACGTCAGCGACGAGCTCGTCACGGCGCTTCACCAACGATTAGGAGTCGCATTCGAGCTGCTGGATTTCGAATGCGGGCACATGGTGCCCCAGGCCAAACCCACCGAGGTCGCCGCCTTGATTCGGGACCGGCTGGAAACGCCCCAACCGTGGCTCCGGTAACCGACGAGCAGATCGAGCGGGTCCGTACGCTCGTCGCGTCCATCCCGCCCGGCAGAGTTGCCACCTACGGCGACATCGCCGCCGTCGCAGGACTTTCCAGTCCGCGCATCGTCGGCTGGATCATGCGGACCGACTCTTTGGACCTGCCCTGGCACCGGGTGATCACCGCGTCCGGGCGCCCGGCCCGGCACCTGAGGACCCGACAGCTGGACCTGTTGCGCGCGGAAGGAGTTCTCAGCGTCGACGGCAGGGTCGCGCTGAACGAGGTCCGCCACGAGTTCCCGTCCAGCTGAACACGTTTAGAGCACCAGCCGAACCAGGGCCGCGGTGCGGGCCAGACCCGGAAACGCCTCCGCGGTGGACCGCGGGTGAAGTGCATGTACGGCCAGGCGAAACATCAACGCGCGCAACAACATTTGCGGCCACTCTGGCAACGCATTCCATCGCTCGATCAGTCCATCGTCGGCCTCCCCCCATGACAGCGCGTCGACAACGACCACGCCCGCGGCCCAGGATGCGGGCCGCCAGTAGGGCGTGATGTCGGTGATCCCGGGCGCGGCGGTGCCCACGAAAAGCACTGTCCCGTAAAGATCTCCGTGCACTACCTGGTTCGGGCTCTTGGTCGGCCGTCGCAGCGCGGCAAGCTGATTGATCAGATCCGTCGAACGCTCGGCGTCCGCTGCAGGAGGCGCCGTCCGCGCGCCCGGCGGGATCGACTGCAACGGCCGTTCTTCCCACGCGGCACGGTCGGCGGCGATGAAGACGTCGACGTCCTGCCAGGGCGCGCTGGGCCCCTGAGTCAGGAATCGGGGGCGTTCCAGTTTGCCGGTGGCTTCGTGCAGCCGCACCGCTGCAGAGACGACTTCATCGTGCCTGGGCTCCGGCGTGCCCGCGACGAATGTGTCTGCCCGCCAGCCGGAAACCACGTAGCGCCCATCGGTCGAGCGGACCGGTCGGGCCAGGCGCACGCCGTCGACGAACAGCGTCTCCCGCACCCGGGCCGACCAGGCCGCGCGGGCGTGGTCGGCCACCGTCGACACCACGACTTCCCCGCATCGCCAGCCGCCATCCCAGCTGCCACCCAAAGCAATGGGCTTCACACCGGTCAAACCAAACGCCGCCAAAACGTGCTCAGGCGGTGGCTCGACACTCACACGGGTCAGCGTAGTCGGGCGACAATGCGGGCCGGCACGACCCGCTGACATGCCCGAGAATCCGATCTAGAGCGAAGCCCGCGATCGACGACTAGTACATCACCATGTCGGGCTGCACCTGTTTCGCCCACGCCACGATCCCACCCTGCAAATGAACGGCGTCGGAGAAACCTGCCTTTTTCACCGCCACCAAGGCCTCGGCCGAGCGCACACCGGTCTTGCAGTACAGCACCGGCATGCGGTCCTGGGGCAGCCGAGCCAGGCCCTCACCCGAGTTGATCAACGACTGCGGGATCAGCTGGGCGCCGTCGATGTGCACGATGTCCCACTCCACGGGCTCACGAACGTCGATCAGGGCCAGCTTCTTGCCAGAATCCAGCAAATCGCGCAGCTCCCGCGGCGTGATGGTGGAATCGGTCACCGCTTCCGCGGCATCCTCGGACACCACGCCGCAGAAATTCTCGTAGTCGATCAGCTCAGTGATCTTAGGTGTGGCGGGATCCTTGCGGATCCTGATCGTGCGGTAGCTCATCTCCAGCGCGTCGTAGATCATTAACCGGCCGAGCAGCGGTTCGCCCAGCCCGGTGATCAGTTTGATCGCCTCGGTGCCCATCACCGACGCGATCGACGCGCAGATGATGCCCAGTACGCCGCCTTCGGCGCAGGACGGCACCATGCCGGGCGGCGGCGGCTCGGGGTATAGGTCGCGGTAATTAAGGCCACGCCCGTCGGGTGCGTCCTCCCAGAACACCGAGACCTGGCCCTCGAAGCGGTAGATCGACCCCCACACGTATGGCTTCGCGGCCAGCACGGCGGCGTCATTGACCAGATACCGGGTGGCGAAGTTGTCGGTACCGTCGAGGATCAGGTCGTACTGCTTGAACACGTTGACGGCGTTGCGCGGCGACAACCTGACCTCGTGCAATCGCACTTCGACCAGGGGGTTGATGGCGGCAATCGAGTCACGTGCCGACTGGGCCTTGGACCGTCCGACGTCGGCCACGCCGTGAATGATCTGGCGCTGCAGGTTCGACTCGTCGACTACGTCGAACTCGACTATTCCGATCGTGCCGACACCGGCGGCGGCTAGGTACAGCAATGCCGGCGCTCCGAGACCGCCAGCGCCGATCACCAGCACCCGCGCGTTCTTGAGCCGCTTCTGCCCCTCGACACCCAGGTCGGGAATGATCAGGTGGCGACTGTAACGGGCCACCTCTTCGCGGCTCAGCTCCCGTGCGGGCGCAACTAGCGGCGGCAGTGATGTCGGGGATGTCGGGGATGTCGGGGATGTCGACACCGAATATCACCTCGGTTGGCTTCGCGATTCAACGTTCTGATGCTAGTCGTCCACGACCATCACAACAGCTCTCATCAACAACGGCAAACGACTGCGGTAGCTTCCCGGGCTAGGCGATCGGGTACGGCCACGGATTGAATCGGCAGGTCTTGCCGTCCGGCTTGACCCACTCGGGGTCGAACTTGGCGCCGTCATCATTGGATGTGGAGAACGTCTGCTGCATCATCACCGGCGCCAGACCGCCCTGCTTGTCGCATGGCTCGTGGCGCACGTAGCCGACGGCATGGCCGACTTCGTGGTTGATCACGTACTGCCGGTATGAACCGACATCGCCTTCGAAGGGAACGGCTCCGCGCACCCAGCGCGCCTCGTTGACGAAAACCCGCGCCTGCCGGTCCGGCCCGAACGACGGGTTGTAGCAGGACGTCTCCAGCCGGAACTCGTAACCACACCCCTCACGCACCGTCATCGGCGACACCAGCGAGATCCGCAAGTCGGGTTTGCCCCCGCTAGTTCCGTCCACCCTGACGAACGCGAATTGCGGGTTGTGCGTCCAACCCTTCGGATTGGCCAGCGTCTGGTCGACCATCTGGGCGAACGCATTGTCGCCACCGAACATGGCGGGGTCTAGCCCGTTCTCAATCTCAACGGTGTACTTGAACGCCTTCGCGGTCCCTTGGCCGACCTGCGGCGCCGTGCCCGGCACTACCCGCCACGTCTTGTCGCCCGCTTCGGTGAACGGTCCGCCCTCCGGTAAGGTCCCGGCCGGCAAACTGGCGTCGAAGGCGGCCAGGCCACGGGGCGGCGCATCGAGAATCACGGTGCCCACCGCACCGATGGCCGGCGGGCCCTGGATGGGCTGGGCGGCCGCCTGCTTGGGCGCACGCGTTCCGTCCACCGTCTGGTACAACACCACCGCGGTGAGCGCCACCAGGACGGGCAGCGCATACGCGCGCCAGCCGTACGTCGACACGAACCGCCCCAGCCACGTTTGTTTGCGCCATTGGCGCGGGCGGTCGCGATGGGTGCGCACCCGTCCGGCACCCCGGGCGAGCGGATCACGCTGGGCCCGCAGCGGTTCACGCCAATCCTCGCGCAACACCGGTACTTGACCGGCACTGCGCACAGGCCCGGGGAACGTCATTTCCCCAGGATCGCATAGCCGGCGCCGGCTGGTACTCCTGGCGCGCCCGAAACGCGGCGCCCGACTCGGCCCGACCAGGTTCTGCTGGCACCGATAAGCGCCGGTTTAGGCCGGTGAGACGCCTCGGGTAGTAATGTCGTTGCGACAAAACGTGCGGCCGCGGGGATGGGAAAGTGGCCGTCGAACTTGATGCGATCGGATCGAGGATCGATGAGCGAACTCGCCAAAACGGCGCCACGCCGTGCCGTCAAGCCGGCTGACCGCGGTCACCCGGTCGACGTCGTAGCGGCCTCGAACCGGCGCGGGAATCGATTGCCCCGTGACGAGCGTCGTGGCCAGTTGCTTGTCGTTGCCAGCGATGTCTTTGTCGACCACGGGTATCATGCGGCCGGAATGGACGAGATCGCCGACCGCGCAGGGGTCAGTAAACCCGTTCTCTATCAACACTTTTCGAGCAAGTTGGAATTATATCTGGCGGTGCTTCATCGGCACGTCGAGAACCTCGTGTCGGGCGTGCAGCAGGCGCTGAGCACCACCACCGACAACCGGCAGCGGTTACACGCGGCGGTGCAGGCATTCTTCGACTTCATCGAACACGACAGCCAGGGTTACCGGCTGATCTTCGAGAACGACTATGTGACCGAGCCCGAGGTCGCCGCGCAGGTGCGGGTGGCCACCGAATCGTGCATCGACGCGGTGTTTGCCCTGATCAGCGCGGATTCTGGACTGGACCCGCACCGCGCCCGGATGATCGCGGTGGGCCTGGTCGGCCTGAGCGTCGACTGCGCCCGGTACTGGCTGGACTCGGATCGCCCGATTTCCAAGTCGGACGCCGTCGAGGGCACCGTGCAGTTCGCCTGGGGCGGGTTGTCACACGTTCCGCTTACTCGCTCGTAGCGGCCTTTCCGCCGCGCCTGGAGGCGGCATCGACGCCGATTCCGAAGCCGACCCGGCGGGCGTCGGCGACGCCGATCTCGACATAAGCGATCTTCGCGGAATGGATCAGGAAACGACGGCCTCGCTCGTCGCTCAGGCTCAGTAAGCCGGAGTCCGTGCGCAACGCGGCGCTGACGAGTTCTTCCACTTCATCGGGCGTCTGCGTACTGGTGAAGACCAGCTCGCGTGGGCTGTCCGTGATACCGATCTTGACCTCCACCCGGGCCCCTTCCATCGATGTTCCGTCGCAGGCGTGTCAGCAGCAGGCTAGTGGACACAGCTAGACGCATCGCCCGGCGGTCCCCGTGACCCCTTCGCGGTCCGCGAAACGGGGTCTTCCACGGATAACGATTCGCTCCCAGCTGGGCCAACATCGCACGCGACGCCAGACGCCCGATATTCACATCGGTAACATCGGCACCATCAGAAACACACTTGATGAGCTCTACGGCGAAGCCCACGGCCACCCCTACGACGAGAGCTACGAGACAGACGGAGCCGACTACGACGGCTACGGCGATCTCGTCTGGCCTGCGGATCGTCGGTGGCGCCCGGTGGCCGCGATCGTCGGCGTCGTGCTGGCGCTGGGCTCCATCGCCACCGCGGTGATCATCAATAGTGGAGACAGCGCCTCAACCAAAGCGACCGTCGGAGCACCCATGCCGCGGACGGTGATCTCCACAACTTCCATGCCTAAGCCAACGCCCTCGCCCGGCACCTCTCGGGTGCCCCAGCTACCACCCGAGACGGTCACCACCGTGCCACCGCACCGCCCATCGCCCAGCGTCGGGCCGACCACAACGCCGACCGCCGCGCCACCGCGAACAGCGCTACCGCCAACGGCCGTGCTCAATCCGCGCACCGTCGTCTACACCGTCACCGGGACGAAGCAGCTCCTTGACCTAGTGAACGTGGTCTACACCGATGAGCGGGGTTTCCCCGTGACCGAGTTCAACGTGTCGCTGCCGTGGACCAAGACGGTCATCCTGAACCCGGGCGTGCAGACTCAGTCGGTGATTGCGACCAGCGTCTATGGTCGGCTCAACTGCTCGATCGTCAACGCCGTCGGTCAGACGGTCGTGGCGAAAACCAATAACGGGATCATCGCGACCTGCACTCGTTAGATCCCAGTGCTTTAGCTAAGACCCAGTTCCCGCATCCGTTGGTCGTGCGTGTGCTGCAGCCGTTCGAAAAACGCGCCGATCTGGCTCAAACCACCGGTACCGGATACCACCAGGTCGACCAGCTCGTCGTGGTCGGCGAGCACATACTGGGCCTGGGTGATCGCCTCGCCGAGCAGGCGACGAGACCACAGCGCCAGCCGGCTGCGCTGTTTGCTGCTGCTGGTCACCGCGGCGCGCACTTCGGCGACGACGAACTGCGAGTGCCCGGTCTCCGCCAAGGCCGCCCGCACCACGTCGGCAACCTCGTCGGGCAGTCCGTCTGCGATCTCGAGATACAAGTCGGCGGCCAGAGCATCGCCGACATAGGTCTTCACCAGGGCTTCCAACCACGTGCTCGGCGTCGTCAACCGATGGTAGTTTTCCAGCGCTGAGGCGTATTTCTGCATCGCCGGCACCACGTCGACGCCGCGGGCTTCCAGGGCGTCGCGAAGTAATTCGTAGTGCGCCATCTCCGCGGCGGCGATGCTCGCCATCGAGATCCGTCCGCGCAGGTTGGGCGCCATCCGCGCCTCGTCGGTCAGCCGGTAAAAGGCCGCCACCTCGCCATAAGCCAGCAGCGCGAACAATTCGTTGACGCCAGGATGATCCGCCGACAACCGGGGCCTGGGCGAATCGGCCACCTGATCGGCGGACGAGGGCGAAGTCATGGCCACACTCTAGTCGGCCGGGTTCGGAGAAACGGGTGGCCGCCGAGCGAGCGGCTATCATTCACATAGGCAGTGACGGCGTGTGAAGTGCCGCCGCTGCCGGCGAAATGTGCGTGCACGCAGCTGGCCCGCTGGATCGAGCATGGGCCGGCGACTCGGCGACGTATCGGAGTCGGAACTCGTGCGCGCGTGAACCGCGACAGAAAACACGACACACGACCGATACCGTCACCGAAAGGCGTCTCACCCACACATGACCGCTCTGAAACGCACAACTGAACCGGCCCCGAAACCGACATTTGCCAAACTTGGAGTTCGCGACGAAATAGTGCGCGCACTGGCCGACGAGGGCATCGAGCGCCCTTTTGCTATCCAGGAACTCACACTGCCGCTCGCGCTCGCCGGCGAGGATGTGATCGGCCAGGCCCGCACCGGCATGGGCAAGACCTTCGCGTTCGGCGTCCCACTTCTGCAGCGCATCAGCGCGCCCACTGGTGCGAGGCCGCTAACCGGCACTCCGCGGGCCCTGGTCGTAGTGCCCACCCGGGAGCTGTGCCTGCAGGTGACCGATGACCTGGCCGCTGCTGCTAAGCACTTGACCGCCGACGGCGGCCGCCGCCTGTCAGTGGTGTCCATCTACGGAGGACGGGCCTACGAGCCCCAGATCGAGGCGCTGCACAAAGGCGCTGACGTCGTGGTGGGCACCCCGGGCCGGCTGCTCGACCTGTGTCAGCAGGGCCACCTGCAGCTGGGCGGATTGTCGGTGCTGGTGCTCGACGAGGCCGACGAGATGCTCGACCTGGGGTTCCTACCCGATATCGAGCGCATCGTGCGACAGATCCCCGCCGACCGGCAATCGATGCTGTTCTCGGCGACCATGCCGGACCCGATCATCACGCTGGCCCGCACGTTCATGGACCAGCCCACGCATATCCGTGCCGAGGCACCGGACTCCTCGGCGGTGCACGACGCCACCGAGCAGTTCGTCTACCGCGCGCACGCGCTGGACAAGGTGGAGCTGGTCAGCCGCGTGCTGCAGGCCCGCGATCGGGGGGCGACGATGATCTTCACCCGCACCAAACGCACCGCGCAGAAGGTTGCCGACGAGCTGAACGAGCGCGGCTTTGCGGTGGGCGCCGTGCATGGCGACCTAGGGCAGGTGGCGCGTGAGAAGTCGCTCAAGGCGTTTCGTTCCGGCAATATCGACGTGCTAGTGGCCACCGACGTGGCAGCCCGCGGCATCGACATCGACGATGTCACCCATGTCATCAACTACCAGTGCCCGGAGGACGAGAAAATGTACGTCCACCGAATCGGGCGCACTGGCCGCGCGGGGCGGACCGGGGTCGCGATCACCCTGGTGGACTGGGACGACCTGCCCCGATGGGCGATGATCGACAAAGCGCTGGCCTTGGGCTCCCCCGACCCGGCCGAGACCTACTCCAACTCGCCGCACCTGTACACCGAGCTGGCCATCCCCGCCGAGGCGGGCGGCACCGTCGGGTCGCCGCGCAAGGCCCAGGTCGAACGACGCGACGCCGACAAGGGGGCGGCGCGCAGCCGCGCCGGCTCCAAGAGGCGGCGCACCCGCGGCGGCAAACCCATCAGCGGACACCCCGCCACCAGCCCCGTTGCCTACGGTGAGGCGGCGCCGGAGACGCCAGCGTCCGGTTCCACGCCGAGTCAGGCTGGAGCTGCCCGGCGCCGGCGACGCCGCCGTCGCTCGCAGAGCGCCGAGCAGAACCTAGCAACGCAAGCCCACTGAACGTGCGCTGGCGCATGGTCAGACCCGAACGCCGCACCAAGGCCGACATTGTGGCCGCGGTGGCGATCGCCGTTGTCGTCGTGGTGGCCGCCGCAATTATCTGGTGGACGAGCGACGCGCGGGCCACCATCAGCCGGCCGGCCGCGGTTCCGGCGCCCAGCCCGACGCCGGCCCGGGAAGTTCCGGCTTCCCTGAGGGAGCTCTGGACGGCTCGCAGCCCGGCCACCCGCGTGCCCGTGGTGGTGGGCGGGACGGTGACCACCGCCGATGGACGCCAGGTGGACGGGCGCGACCCGGCCACGGGTGAGTCGCGCTGGAGCTACTCCCGCGACACCGACCTGTGCGGGGTGACCTGGGTTTACCACTACGCCGTCGCGGTTTATCGGGACGACCGCGGTTGCGGTCAGGTCAGCACCATCGATGGATCTACCGGTCGTCGCGGAGCCGCCCGCAGCAGCTACGCCGACCCGCGCGTGCGCTTGTCGTCGGACGGAACCACGGTGTTGTCGGCCGGTGACACCCGCCTGGAACTGTGGCGTTCCGATATGGTCCGAGTGCTGGCCTACGGCGAGATCGACGCCCGGGTCAAACCGTCGTCCCGGGGCCTGCATTCCGGGTGCACGCTGGAGTCGGCCGCGGCCAGTTCGTCGGCGGTATCGGTGTTCGAGGCCTGCGGGAATCCGGCCAATCTCAGGCTCACCCTGTTGCGGCCCGCCAAGGAAGACGACGAGCCCGAACAACACTTCGTGCCCGAGCCCGACGTGCGGCCGGGTTCGGGCGCTCGCGTGCTGACCGTCGCGCAGAACAAGACGGCGGTGTATTTGCCTGCGAATTCCGGCGCGCAGCCGAGGGTGGACGTGATCGACGAGACTGGCACCACGGTGGCGAGCACCCTGCTGGCTAAGCTGCCGTCGACCTCGGGCGTGGTGTCGCAGACCGGCAACCTGGTGACGTGGTGGACCGGCGACGAGTTGATGGTCTTCGACGCGACCAACTTGACCCAGCGCTACACCATCGCCGCCGGGGAGACGGTGGCGCCGCTGGGGCCGGGCGTGATGATGGCAGGTCAGCTGCTGGTGCCGGTCACGGGTGGGATCGGTGTCTATGACCCGGTCAGCGGCGCGAACAGCCGCTACATCCCGGTGGACCGGCCACCGGGCACCTCAGCGGTGATTCCGGCGGTGTCGGGTTCCAGAATCTTCGAGCAGCGCGGCGACATCCTGGCGGCCCTGGGCTGACCGGCGCGAGCAGTCGCAGAATCGCACGAAACCGCTGCGCGGCGTGCGATTCTGCGACTGCTCGCGCTACATCTCCACGGTGAACGTGGGCAGTGGTTTACCGGACTTCCAGTGCTTGAGCAGCGCCTGCGCCAGCTCGCGGTAGGCGGAAGCACCCTTGTTCTTGCGTGCGGCCATCACCGACGCCCCCGAGGCGCTCGCCTCCGCGAAGCGCACGGTGCGCGGGATGGGCGGGGCCAGCACCGGCAGGTCGTAGCGGTCGGCGACGTCGAGCAGCACGTCACGCGTGTGCGTGGTTCGGGAGTCGTACAGCGTCGGCAATGCGCCCAGCAGCCGCAGATTCGGGTTGGTGATCTGCTGGACATCCGCCACCGTGCGCAGAAACTGGCCGACGCCGCGGTGCGCCAGCGTCTCGCACTGCAGCGGCACGATGACCTCGTCGGCGGCCGTCAGCCCGTTGAGGGTGAGCACACCCAGCGACGGCGGGCAGTCGACGATGACCACGTCGAACTGTTCGGAGAGCTTGGCCAACGCGCGTTTGAGCGCATACTCGCGGCCGGCCCGCATCAGCAGCATCGCCTCGGCGCCTGCCAGGTCGATATTGGCCGGCAGCAGGGTCATTCCCTCCATCGTCGTGACCAGTGCGGCGTTGGGCTCGACCTCACCGAGCAGCACTTCGTGTACCGACACCGGCAGTTTGTCGGGATCGTGGCCGAGCGAAAAGGTCAGACACCCCTGCGGATCGAGGTCGACGAGTAGCACTCGCCGTCCTTTGTCCACCATCGCCGCACCCAGCGAGGCGACGGTCGTCGTCTTGGCCACGCCACCCTTCTGGTTGGCCACCGCCAGTACCCGGGTCTCAGTCATAAGCGCCATCCTGGCATGCCCGTCGCCGGGTGCTTCGAGCGACGGGCCCGGCATGTTGTCCGGCAGAATCGGTCGCTATGGGCTTGCACAACCACCGCCTGGTGCTGCTTCGCCACGGCGAGACCGAATGGTCGAAATCAGGCCAGCACACCGGTCGTACCGACCTCGAGCTAACAGACCTCGGGCGGGTTCAGGCCGAACTCGTCGCGCGGACGTTGCGTGAACTCAAACTCGTTGACCCGCTGGTGATCAGCAGCCCCCGCAAACGGACCCTGGCCACTGCGCAGCTCGCCAGCCTTACCGTCGACGAGGTGTCCCCGTTGCTAGCCGAATGGGACTACGGCACCTATGAGGGCCTGACCACGCAGCAGATCCGGGAATCCGACCCCGACTGGCTGGTGTGGACACACGGATGCCCCGGTGGTGAAAGCATCGACCAGGTCCGTGAACGTGCTGACAGGGCCGTGGGGATGGCGCTTGAGCACCTGGCATCGCGTGACGTGTTGTTCGTCAGTCATGGTCACTTCTCCCGTGCGGTGATCACGCGCTGGGTGGGGCTGCCGCTTGTCGAGGGCAGCCGCTTTGGCATGCCCACCGCCTCGATCGCGATCTGCGAGTTCGAGCACGGCGTTCGTCAGCTCGGTCGGCTCGGCTTGACCGG
Organism: Mycobacterium lacus; assembly: GCF_010731535.1. Taxonomy (NCBI): domain Bacteria; kingdom Bacillati; phylum Actinomycetota; class Actinomycetes; order Mycobacteriales; family Mycobacteriaceae; genus Mycobacterium; species Mycobacterium lacus. The sequence goes on along the minus strand of NZ_AP022581.1, from coordinate 497,119 downwards.
TCACTGGGCCCATTGATGACCGAGAAACAACCCTGCGAACCTCCGTTCGCGCTGTGCGGGCCGCGCGGGACTCTGGTTGCCGCGGGGGTGCAGACGCGTTACGGCGACATATCGGCGGCGCAGGCTGCAATGCGCTCGGGAGCAGCACCAATGCTGTTGGGCGCATTGCCTTTTGATGTGAGCAAGCCCGTCGCGTTGATAGCGCCGACCGGGGTGCTGCGCGCCGGCACGCTACCCAACTGGCCCACGGGCCCACTGCCGGGCGTCCGCATCGCCGCTTCCGTCCCAGCGCCGGCCGAATACCGAACCCGGATCTGCCGCGCACGCGATCAACTCGCCGCACCTGATAACCCGTTGCACAAGGTGGTGCTGGCCCGCGCGCTGCACCTTGTCGCCGACGCTCCGCTGGACGCCCGCATCCTCCTACGCAGGCTCGCCACCGTAGACCCAGCCGCCTACGGCTATCTTGTCGACCTCACCCCGGCCGGCGACGACTACGCCGGCGCGGCGCTGGTGGGTGCCAGCCCCGAACTGCTCGTCGCTCGCTCCGGCGATCGCGTTGTGTGCCAGCCGTTTGCCGGGTCGGCCCCACGTGCCGCCGACGTTGAACTCGACGCAGCCAACGGGGCCGCGCTGGCGGGATCGGCCAAGAACCGCCACGAGCATCAGCTGGTCGTCGACACGATACGTGCCGCGCTGGAGCCACTGTGCGATGGCCTGGCAATCGCATCCGAGCCCCGGCTGAGCCGCACCGCGGCAGTCTGGCACCTGTGCACACCGATCAGTGGCCGGCTGCGCGACACTTCAACTACGGCAATCGATCTCGCCATGGCGCTGCATCCCACACCGGCGGTCGGGGGTGTGCCGGCAAGCGCCGCGGCCGAACTCATCACGGCGCTGGAAGGCGACCGCGGTTTCTACGCCGGAGCCGTGGGTTGGTGCGATGCCTCCGGTGACGGCTATTGGGCGGTGTCCATCCGGTGCGCGCAACTGTCGGCCGACCGCCGCACGGCCGTCGCGCGCGCCGGGGGCGGCATCGTCGCCGAATCCGATCCCGACGATGAAGTTGACGAGACCACAACGAAATTCGGGACAATACTGTCCGCGCTGGGAGTAGAGCAGTGAGCGAGAAGGTCCGCCGAGCCAAACCGGAAGACGCCGCCGATATTGCGGCGATGATTCATGCATTGGCCGAATTCGAGCGCGCCGCCGATCAATGCACTGTCACCGAAACACAGATCTCCACAGCGCTTTTCGGCAGTTCGCCGACCGTGCACGGCCATGTCGCCGAGGTTGAGGGCGAGGTCGCCGCGATGGTGTTGTGGTTTCTCAACTTCTCCACCTGGGACGGGGTGGCGGGCATCTACGTGGAGGATCTGTTCGTACGGCCCAGATTTCGCCGCCGCGGCCTGGCCCGTGCGCTACTGGTGACGCTGGCGGGTGAATGCCTCGACAACGGCTACACGCGGCTGTCATGGGCGGTGCTCAACTGGAACTCCGGTGCCATCGCGCTGTACGACGGGATCGGCGCGCAACCGCAAAGCGAGTGGACCACCTATCGGCTGTCCGGCCCACGACTGGCCGAGCTGGCCGGCCCGCGGTGATCACCGCGGGCCGCCCAGCGCACGGCCGCGGGACTGAAGAGCAGCACCAATGCGCTCAAAGCCACGATCGCGACCGGGATCCCGAACGCCGGCTGATGCGAGCCCACCGCGAGATACCACGCCACGGGCAGCAATAACAGCTGTGTGAAGACGGCCAGCCCGCGGCCCCAGCGCTTGCCCGCCACCAGTGCGCAACCGCCAGCGAACACCCCGCCACCGATTAACACAAACCACATCGCGGTTCCCAACCCGTTGACCACGTGCTGGTCTGCTCCCCCGAACCCGCGCACCACCAAAATCGCGGCAACCACCAGCGCAGCAGCGCCTTGCGCCGCGACGATCAGTCCCGCACCACGCACGGCACCCGGAGCGCGAACGGTCACAGCGTCAGCGTAGTCATGCCGGCCGGCCGCGCCGTCTGCATCGTCGCCGCGCCTGACCTGATTGCCGCGCGCTCCTCAGCGGGCCGCTCACCGGCCCGCATCGTCGCACGGCCTAGGCTCGTGCGTCATGCGTGCCGTTCTGATCGTGAATCCCACCGCCACCTCCACCACACCGGCCGCTCGCGACCTCGTTGCGCACGCACTCAAGAGTCGCCTTCAGCTCGTCGTTGAGCACACCAACCACCGTGGTCATGGGGCCGAACTCGGCCGGGCGGCGGTTGAAAACGGGGTGGACCTGGTTGTCGTTCACGGCGGCGACGGCACGGTGAGCGGCGTGGTCAACGGCATGCTGGGCCGGCCCGGCACCCCCGGTTCCGGCCCCGCCGGCCCCGTGCCGGCGGTCGCGGTGGTGCCCGGTGGGTCGGCGAATGTGCTGGCCAGAGCGCTAGGCATTTCCCGCGACCCGATCGCCGCCACCAACCAGCTCATCCAGCTGCTGGACGACTACCGCCGCAACCAGACGTGGCGCCGCATCGGGCTGATCGACTGCGGTGAGCGGTGGGCCGTCTTCAACGCGGGTATGGGCGTCGACGCCGAGGTGGTGGCCGCGGTCGAGGCCGAACGCGACAAGGGCGGCAAAGTCACCCCATGGCGCTACATCCGCGCGTCGGTGCCCGCCGTGTGGCGCTACACACGCCGCGAACCGACCCTTACGCTGCAACTTCCCGGCCGTGACCCGATCACGGGGGTGAGCTTCGTCTTCGTGTCGAACTCGCGTCCGTGGACCTTCGCAAACGACCGCCCGGTGTGGACCAATCCCGGCTGCGCCTTTGATTCGGGACTGGGAGTGTTCGCACCTACCACCATGAAGACGATCCCGACCCTGCGGATCGTCCGACAGATGTTTGCAAAACGGCCGAAGTTCGAGTTCAAGCACCTCATCAACGAGGACGACGTGGCTTGTCTGCGGGTTACGTCCACCGCGGCCGCAATCGGCTGTCAGTTCGACGGGGACTACCTCGGCGTGCGCGAGAGCATGACGTTCCGCGCGGTCCCGAACGCGCTGGCGGTGGTCGCCCCACCCGCAAAATACCGGCCCTGACCTGCGGTAACCAAATCTGTGACGCGCTCGCGACGCAACTGTTGGGCGAAATTTGCGACACAGTGTAGTACAACTGAGTAAGGGCTTTGGTAAGAGAACGTCAAAGTGAGATAGCCCACGGGCCCACGTAACACTATTGACATCTGTTGAGCCTGTGAAACGATCAAAAGGTTGTATGCAGCGGCATGCAGAGATATGTAGGGGTACGGAACCTTTCCTGTGCAGCGATAACAGCGAGGAAACACGCGTGCGCAGTGCTGCGCACATAGTGAGGAGTAGCAACTAATGGATTGGCGCCACAAGGCGGTCTGTCGTGACGAGGACCCGGAGCTGTTCTTCCCGGTTGGAAACAGTGGTCCGGCTCTCGCGCAGATCGCTGACGCGAAACTGGTCTGCAATCGGTGTCCAGTGACCACGGAATGCCTAAGTTGGGCACTGAATACCGGCCAGGACTCGGGCGTATGGGGCGGCATGAGCGAAGACGAGCGGCGCGCTCTCAAGCGTCGCAACGCCCGGACGAAGGCCCGCAGCGGAGTCTGACCCCAGTCTCCGCCCGACAGTGCGGCCCCGACGATCGTCGGGGCCGCACTGTTGCGTATATGGTCACAGCACCAAACGGCCCCGACGACCAATGGGCACCCGCAGCACCACATCCGTGCCGCGCTCGGGCGCTTCCCGCATACCCAACGTGCCGTCCAGCTCGGCGGACACCAAGGTCCGCACGATCTGCAGGCCCAGGCTGTCCGACTTCTCCACGCTGAATCCTTCGGGCAGACCGCGCCCGTCGTCGTGCACCACGACGTCGAGCCACCGTGCCGAGCGCTCGGCCAGAATCGTCACCGACCCTTCTTCGGCCGTCGGGTCGAAGGCATGCTCGATCGCGTTCTGCACGAGTTCGGTGATCACCATGATCAGTGCGGTAGCGCGGTCGGAATCCAGCACGCCAAGGTCGCCGACCCGGTTGATCCGGATCGGCCTGTCCACCGATGCGACATCGTTCATGATCGGCAGGATCCGGTCGATGACCTCGTCGAGGTTCACCTGCTCGTCCACCGACATCGACAACGCGTCATGGACCAAAGCGATCGACGACACCCGGCGCACCGACTCGATCAGCGCCTCCCGCCCTTCGGCGTTGGCCGTCCGCCGGGCCTGCAGGCGCAGCAGCGCCGCCACAGTCTGCAGGTTGTTCTTGACCCGGTGGTGAATTTCCCGGATTGTGGCGTCCTTGGATATCAGGGCGCGGTCGCGGCGCTTCACCTCGGTGACGTCGCGGATCAAGATCGCCGCACCGGCATTGCGGCCATGGACCACCAGCGGCAGCGTCCGCAGCAGCACCGTCGCGCCGCCCGCGTCGACCTCCATCCGCATGCTCGACCCCCCTGCCAGCAAGTCGAGCACATGCTCGGCCACCTCCTGCGCCTCGAACGGGTCCGAGATCAGCGGCCGCGTGACTTTGATGAGATTGTGGCCCTCCAAATCGGAAGTCAGACCCATCCGGTGATACGCCGATAGCGCGTTGGGGCTGGCGTAGGCGACGACACCGTCGACGCCGAGGCGGATGAACCCGTCGCCTGCCCGCGGGGTAGAACGCGACATCGCCACGTCGCCCACGTCGGGAAAGGTGCCCTCCGACACCATGTGGAGAAGGTCCGTGGCGCATTCCCGGTAGGCGGTCTCCAGATGGCCCGACATGCGCCGGGCCGCCAGTTCTGTTTGGTGTACCGTCAGCACCGCTACCACCTGGCCGCCGTACCGCACCGGTGAAGCCTCAACGTTCGGACCGGGCAGTTGCCACGAATGCTGTTCGCCCGCATCGTTTTTCCGCACACCGTCACCGGCGGCGGCGGCGAAAGCCTCGGCGACCAGCGGCAGCCGATCGGCGGAGACGACGCTGCCGACGGCGTCGGTCTGCAGCACCGTCGGCGCGGTGTTAGGCCGGCACTGCGCCACGCACACGAGCACACCGTCGTCGCGGCGAACCCACATCAGGTAATCGGCGAACGACAGGTCGGCGAGCAGCTGCCACTCCCCGACGACCGCGTGCAGGTGGTCGACCGCATTGCCCGGCAGCACCGTGTGTTCGGCCAACAGGTCACCGAGGGTGGACATGATCTACTCCGAGTGGATCCCGGATGGCAGGCATGCAGCGTTCAACGGCTAGCTGATCACCGCGATCAGGTCGCCCGCCTGAATGACGTCCCCCACCGACACGCTCACCTTGCTGACGGTGCCGGCGACTTCAGCCAGGACGGGAATCTCCATCTTCATCGACTCCAGCAGCACCACGATGTCACCCTTGCCGATCTGGTCGCCTTCGCTGACAACGACTTCGAGCACGCTGGCCACGATCTCGGCACGAACATCCTCGGCCATCTTCACCCCACTCTTCCGGCCATTGGCGCATGCTGGCTGCTGGTCCATCGGGCTTTCGTCAGACCCGTGTATATCGAACCATAAGACCGCTCAGGCCCGCCGCACGTGGGCTACCGGGTCCTCACCTGACGCGGCGTGAGACACTGTGCAGCAACCCGGGCACGCCTTGGCTGCCCCGCATTTGACGACGACGGAGGTTCTCAGTATGGCCAAGCGTGGCCGCAAGAAGCGCGACCGCAAGTACAGCAAAGCCAATCACGGCAAGCGGCCAAATTCCTAGGACCTGGTAGATGGGGGCTATGACCCACCACGAATGATCGTGGTGCGGCGGATCTCCAGCCGGAGGCGCTCACGTAGGCCTTCAGGGGCCTTCTCGCCCTGGCACTTGGTGGCGATCAACGCCTTGATCCGCTCCTCGATCCCGTAATGCTGGAAGCACCCGGGACATGCCTCGAGGTGCCGACGCAGCTTTTCGCGAGTTTCCGGGGTGCATTCTCCGTCAAGCAGGGTCCATACCTCGGCGATCACTTCCGCGCAATCGAGGGTGCCGTGGGAATGAATGCCCTCGGCGGGCGAGCCGGAAGGGTTGGACGAGCACGAGAATTCGCTCTCCGAGCGCCGCTCCTCCTCATCGCTTCGCTCTGCATCGTCGCCGGCGCGGCTCATGACGACACCTCCTCGTGCGCTTGCTCACCACGAGCGAAGCCCCGCTCCTTGGCCACATCGGCCAATAGACCACGCAGCTGACGTCTGCCGCGGTGAAGCCGCGACATCACGGTCCCAATCGGCGTATCCATGATCTCGGCGATCTCCTTGTAGGGAAAGCCTTCGACGTCGGCGTAGTAGACGGCCATCCGGAACTCTTCCGGCAAGGCCTGCAGCGCCTCTTTGATCTCGGTATCCGGCAGCGCTTCCAGCGCCTCGACCTCAGCCGAGCGCAACCCCGTCGAGGAATGCTCGGCGTTAGACGCCAGTTGCCAGTCGGTGATCTCTTCGGTCGGATATTCCGCCGGTTGCCGCTGCTTCTTGCGATAGCTGTTGATATAGGTGTTGGTCAGGATCCGGTAGAGCCACGCCTTGAGATTGGTACCCGCCCGGAACGAGCGGAATCCCGCGTAGGCCTTCACCATCGTCTCCTGGAGCAGGTCCTCGGCATCGGCGGGATTGCGTGTCATGCGTAGTGCGCCGCTGTACAGCTGGTCCAGCAGGGGAATCGCGTCGCGCTCGAAACGCGCAGTCAGCTCCTCGTCCGTCTCCTCGGTCGAGACGGGATCCGAAACCTCCGAGCCGGTGGCACCACCCCCCAGGTTTTCCAGGTCGGCCATCTTGATTAACACGGTCCCTTCGGTCGCGGAGTCGCCGGACAGCACCGACAGCCACCCAGGACCGGCAAGAAAATCCAACCGCTCCTCTATCAACGGGCTCGCCGTTGACACCGGGCTGTCCTCCTCCCAATCTAAAGGCCGCGACCGACAGTGTCTGCCCCCCACTCCGCGAGGACACGGCCGGCAAACCGCCTCGAACAACAGCGTTGACAAGCGCGCTATTTCCAGCACCGCCCGGGTCGGAGCGGTCCCGCAGTCCGGTCGTATCGCGCATGGCGTTAGTGTGACGCCATGTCCCTCACCGGCAAGACCATGTTCATCTCGGGCGCCAGTCGCGGCATCGGCCTGGCGATCGCCAAACGCGCCGCGAGCGACGGCGCCAACATCGCTCTGATCGCCAAGACCGCCGAGCCGCACCCGAAGCTGCCCGGCACGGTGTACACCGCGGCGAAGGAACTCGAGGACGCCGGCGGTCAGGCGCTGCCGATCGTCGGGGACGTTCGCGACCCGGATGCCGTCGAGTCCGCGGTGGCCAAGGCCGTCGAGCAGTTCGGCGGTATCGACATCTGCGTCAACAACGCCTCGGCGATCAATTTGGGGTCGATCACCGAGGTGCCGATGAAGCGTTTCGACCTGATGAACGGCATCCAGGTACGCGGAACGTACGCGGTGTCGCGAGCGTGCATCCCGCACATGAAGGGCCGGGAGAACCCGCACATCCTGACGCTGTCGCCGCCGGTGCTGCTGGACAAGAAGTGGCTCAAACCGACCGCCTACATGATGGCCAAGTTCGGCATGACGCTCTGTGCGCTGGGCATCGCCGAGGAGATGCGCGACGAGGGCATTGCGTCGAACACGCTGTGGCCGCGCACCCTGGTGGCCACCGCTGCGGTGCAGAACCTGCTCGGCGGCGACGAGGCGATGGCGCGGGCGCGCAAGCCCGAGGTGTATGCCGATGCGGCCTACGTCATCCTCAACAGGCCCTCCCGCGAGTACACCGGCAATTCGGTGCTGTGCGAGGACGTGCTGGTGGAATCGGGTGTCACCGACCTGTCGGTCTACGATTGCGTGCCGGGCGCGAAACTGGGCGTCGACCTGTGGGTGGAGGAAGTCAACCCGCCGGGCTACGTCCAGTCCTAAGCACGCCCGCACGCACCTTCTCATCTCGCTCGGCGACCAGCGCACCACGATCGGAGGCCGGGGCCGATCCGTGGCATCGATGGTTCGCAGCCCGGTGATGAAGTGAGCGATATCCCCGACGAGCTGGGCAGGCTCGGCCGCGCTGGGGTTCTCGCCGGCCACCCAGCAACACACCGACCATGGCCATTCGAACCCCGCCGTCGGGGTGCCCAACCCCACCGGAATCGGATTGGCGACAGAAAGTTGTGGGGCTGTCCATGGCAGCCGCCGTTGCTCGACGTGCAGGCGTCTCGACGGCCCAGTGAATGCGCGGAATACGCACGCCATGGTCTCCCCGAGCCGATACATCGCATTGTCCGTGGCCGTGGAGCTGACCGTTCCGACCAGGGTTTCCTCAGGCATGATCCGGATGCCGAAGGACCGCAGCAACCCGTCGGTCGCCCATCGCTCACGGCCGTGCTCGATGTAGGCTTCGATGCCCTCCCGGGTCGCGCGCCCACCGCTGAGCCAGCGCACCAGCTGTTCGTCCTCGCCAGCCAGACACGACTCGACATCGTCGCTGCGCAAAGACGACAGCGTGACCATCCCGTCTGGTAGCTTCTGCTCGCGCACCCCGCGGTCCTGGCGGCTGAACGACCTTCCGACAATTCGACATTCGCGGGTGACGACCCGGCCGTTCTCGCCTGTTCTGGCTATTCCGCCGTCCTCGGCAGCTCGAAGCGGCGGATTTCGAAAGTGGCCAGCGCGCAGCGTAAGCACCGTCAACCAGCCCGAGAACTCCCGCACGACGAGGACGGCTGCTCCGGGGGGTTGCACATCCCCGCGCGCACAATGTGCTACAGCACAGTGATCTGTTCGGGCTGCGGCTCGACCGGCTCCAGCAGCTCGGGCCCGTTGTTGCGCACGCTGTTGACCAGCGTCGACACCTCGCGCAGCCGGATGTCGCCAACGTCGTGTGGGCGGGCCAGCAGCTCGGGATCCAACGGCGTGTCGGGATTCAGCCAGGCATCCCAGTCGGCTTCGGCCAGCATCAACGGCATCCGGTCGTGGATATCGGCCAGCTCCCCGACGGCGTCGGTGGTGACTATCGTGCAACTCAGCAGTGGCGCTGTGTCCTTCTGTTCTTTGCGACCTCTCCATACCGCCCACAGGCCCGCCGCGAACAGCGGCTCGCCGTCGCCCCGGTACATGTAGAACGGCGTCTTGGGAGACTTTTTGCCGGCCGGGCCGTCGGGGTTGACACGCCACTCGTAGTAGCCGTCCATGGGCACCAGGCAGCGCTTGGTTCTGGCAGAACCCCGAAAGGCCGGTGAGGTGGTGAGCTTGTCCGCCCGGGCGTTGATCAGTAACGGCGCCTTGTTGTCGGGGGCCCCGTTGGGACCGGCTTTGACCCACGGCGGAACCAGTCCCCAGCGCATGAGCCGGATCCGGCGAGTCGGCTCGTCGTCGGGTTCGCTATGGCGGCTGACGACGGTCGCGATGGTGGCGGTGGGAGCCACGTTGTAGTTGGGCGCCCCCGCGGACGAGGCGCCAGTGGCCGCGGTCGCTTCATCGATCGCCTTGATTTTCTCGGCCAGCAGGGCCGGATCCGTCGTCACCGCAAACCGTCCGCACATGACTCCCATGGTGCCTGGTGCACGCGACACCCGCCGACACGGCAGGATGAAACGGTGAGCAGTAGCGAGCCCACGAAAACATGGGCGGCCCCCCACGCGACGGCACCGGTGCACGCGACCGTGACCGTTCCGGGCTCGAAGTCTCAGACCAACCGGGCGCTGGTGCTGGCGGCGCTGGCCGCCGCGCAGGGCGAAGGTACCTCGACCATCAGCGGCGCACTGCGCAGCCGCGACACCGATCTGATGATCGGAGCGCTGAATACGCTGGGTCTGCGCGTCGACGGGACCGGTTGCGATCTGAAGATCAGCGGACGAATCCAACCGGGCCCCGGCGCCCGCGTGGACTGCGGCCTGGCCGGCACGGTGTTGCGCTTTGTTCCGCCGCTGGCCGCGCTGGCCGAGTGGGCGGTGGACTTCGACGGCGACGAACAAGCGCGGGCCCGTCCGATCGCGCCGCTGCTGGAGGCGCTGCGTGGTCTCGGCGTCCGCGTCGACGGCACGGGTCTGCCTTTCCGGGTTCGCGGAAGCGGATCGGTCGCCGGCGGCACCGTGGCCATCGACGCATCCGCGTCATCGCAATTCGTGTCGGGCCTGCTGCTGTGCGGGGCATCGTTCACCGAGGGCCTGACCGTGCGACACACCGGTTCGACGCTGCCGTCGGCGCCGCACATCGCGATGACGGTGACGATGCTGCGGCAGGCCGGCGTCACTGTCGACGACTCGACCGCCAACCGCTGGCGGGTGCAGCCCGGCCCGGTCGCGGCCCGGCACTGGGACGTCGAGCCGGATCTGACGAACGCCGTCGCATTCCTGGCGGCGGCCGTGGTCAGCGGCGGAACCATGCGCATCACCGGCTGGCCCGCGGAAAGCGTCCAGCCCGCCGACCACATCCTCAACATCTTACGAAGGCTCAATGCCGTTGTCACCCACAATGATTCGTCACTTGAAGTGCGTGGCCCAAAGGCGTACGACGGGTTCGACGTCGACCTGCGCGCCGTCGGCGAGCTCACGCCGTCGGTGGCCGCGCTGGCGGCGCTGGCCGCCCCGGGATCGGTGTCACGGCTGAGCGGCATCGCCCATCTGCGCGGTCACGAAACCGACCGGCTCGCGGCGCTGAGGACCGAGATCAACCGCCTGGGCGGCGACTGCCAGGAAACGCCCGACGGCCTGGTGATCACCGCGATCCCGCTGCGGCCCGGTATCTGGCGAACGTATGCCGATCATCGGATGGCGACGGCCGGCGCGATCGTGGGCCTACGCGTCGCGGGAGTGGAGGTGGACGACATCGGCGCCACCACCAAGACGTTGCCGGAATTCCCGCGGCTGTGGGCCGAGATGGTCGGGCCTGGCGACAATGCGGGTCGCCGTAGCGGCCCGGGGAGCCGGGCAATCAAGCGGGGGTCCGGCGGTTGAGGCCTGGCGACTACGACGAGTCCGACGTCAAGATCCGCTCCGGTCGAGGTTCGCGACCCCGGACCAAGACCCGTCCCGAGCACGCCGACGCCGAGGCCGCCATGGTAGTCAGTGTCGATCGCGGGCGGTGGGGGTGCGTGCTTGGCGGCGACCCGGCTCGTCGGGTCACGGCGATGCGGGCGCGCGAGCTCGGCCGCACCCCGATCGTCGTCGGCGACGATGTCGACGTGGTCGGCGATCTGTCCGGTCGGCCGGACACCCTGGCCCGCATCGTGCGGCGTGGACCGCGGCGAACGGTGTTGCGGCGCACCGCCGATGACACCGATCCGACCGAACGAGTGGTGGTCGCCAACGCCGACCAACTGTTGATCGTGGTGGCGCTGGCCGACCCGCCGCCACGGACCGGCCTCGTCGACCGGGCGCTCATCGCCGCCTACGCGGGCGGGCTGATGCCCATCTTGTGCCTGACCAAGACCGACCTGGCCCCACCAGAACCGTTTGCCAAGCAGTTCGTCGACCTGGACCTGAAGGTGGTCGCGGCGGGCCGCGACGATCCCCTGCTTGCGGTGGCGGACTTGCTCGGCGGCAAGATCACCGTGCTGCTCGGACATTCCGGGGTCGGCAAATCGACCCTGGTGAATCGTCTTGTGCCCGAAGCTGATCGCGCGGTCGGCGAGGTCACCGAGATTGGCCGGGGGCGGCACACCTCGGCACAGTCGGTGGCTTTTCCGCTAAGTGAGCCCGTGGAAGGTTCCGGTTGGGTCATCGACACCCCGGGAATCCGTTCGTTCGGCTTGGCCCACATCCGGTCCGACGACGTGCTGTTGGCCTTCTCCGACCTGGCCCAGGCGATCGAGGGCTGCCCACGCGGGTGCGGACACATGGGCCCGCCGGCCGACCCCGAATGTGCGCTGGACAACCTGTCAGGGCCCGCCGCCCGCCGAGTCGCCGCGGCCCGGCGGTTGCTGACGGTGCTCAGGGAGCTGTGAAACTGCCGAGCGCGCGTGCCAGCACACCGCACGCCGAGCGTGCGGCAGCCTAGGCCGCCAGGCCATCGTCGGCGCTGCGTCCCGGTCCGGTCGACGCACGCTTGCCGCGCCGCCAACCCTGTACGGTGGCGAGGGCCGTCTTCAGCCCGCGGCGACGTCCGGTTGCCGGATCGGTGCCCGCGAAACCCGGCTCGAGAGCAGCGAACATCCGCTCGCTGCGGGTTTCCGGCGCATCGTCGGTGCTGTCGAGCAGGTACCTGTTCGGCAGGGACAGCTTGGCGATGGTGCGCCACGTCTTGGCGTACTGCACCAGGAATGAACCGGTGGTGTACGGCAGGTCGTACTTGTCGCAGACCTCACGCACCCGCACCGAGATCTCGGCAAGCCGGTTGCTCGGCAGATCCGGATACAGGTGGTGCTCTATCTGGTGACACAGGTTGCCGCTCATGAACCGCAGCGCGGGCCCGGCGTTGAAGTTCGCACTGCCTAGCATTTGACGCAGGTACCACTGGCCCTTGGTTTCGCCGATCATGTCCGTCTTGGTGAATTTCTCGGCGCCATCGGGGAAATGGCCACAGAAGATCACCGCGTTGGACCACACATTGCGGATCACGTTGGCCATCACGTTGGCCGTCAACGTGGACTTGTACGTCGCACCCGGTGACAACGAGGTCAACGCGGGGAACGCCACATAGTCCTTGAACAGCTGGCGGCCGGCCTTGCTGGAGAACTCACGCAGCCGAACCTTGGCCGCATCGCGATCGGCCCGGCCCTTGAAGATCTTGCCGATCTCCAAGTGCTGCAACGCAACTCCCCACTCGAAGCCAATCGCGAGGATGGTGTTCCACACCACATTGAAGATGTTGTGGCGCTTCCAGCGCTGATCGCGGGTGACGCGCAGCATGCCGTAGCCCACGTCGTCGTCCATGCCCAGGATGTTGGTGTACTTGTGGTGCACGAAGTTGTGGGTGTATCGCCAGTGCTTGGCCGACCCGCTGATGTCCCATTCCCACGTTGTGGAATGAATCTCCGGGTCGTTCATCCAGTCCCACTGGCCGTGCATGACGTTGTGGCCGATCTCCATGTTCTCGATGGTTTTGGCCACGCCGAGGGTGACGGCGCCCGCCCACCAGGCCGAGCGCCGTGAACTGGCGGTCAGCAGCACCCGGCCGCTGACCTCCAGCGCGCGCTGCGCGGCGATGGTGCGACGGATGTAGCGGGCGTCCCGCTCGCCGCGAGAGTCTTCGATGTCCTGACGTATCGCATCGAGCTCGGCTGCCAGGCTTTCAATGTCGGCGTCCGTCAGATGGGCGAATACGTCGACATCTGTGATCGCCATCGTCTTCATCTCCCTGCGGTCGGTGGGGCTGCCTTAGACCTATCCCAGACCTACGCTATCGTAACCTACGAATCCGTAGGTTACCTGTGAGTAACCTTAGATGTCCACCACACAATCCCCCGATGCGGCTGACACACAGGTCTGGATCCGAGACCCGGGGTCGTGTTCGGCGCCCGTCCGCAGGTCCCGGACGTGACCTTCCACCAGGTCAACCACGCACGATTGACAGATACCCATCCGGCAGCCGAACGGCATCTGCACACCTGCGCCCTCACCCGCGTCCATCACCGACGTCGCGGCGTCAGCGGCCACGGTCTTGCCACTGCGGGCGAACGTGACCGTCCCACCCGCTCCGGCGGGTGCGGCCCTCGACACCGCGAACCGCTCCAGGTGCAGCCGATCGCCGATGCCCGCCGATGACCAGACCTTCTCGGCCTGGTTGAGCATGCCTTCCGGCCCGCAGGCCCAGGTCTGACGGTCGCGCCAGTCGGGCAGCTCCTGATCGAGCCGGGCAAGGTCGAGCCGGCCTTCGGTGCGAGTCTCTCGCACACGCAACCGATAGCCGGAGCGGTCGGCGGCCAGCGCACGCAGCTCGGGGCCAAACATCATGTCGGACTCGGTGGGCGCCGAATGCAGGTGCGCGATGTCGGTGATCTGGTCGCGGCGCGCCAACGTGCGGAGCATCGACATCACCGGGGTAATCCCGGACCCCGCGGTGAGAAACAGGATCGACGGCGGCGCCGGGTCGGGCAGCACGAAATTGCCCTGAGGCGCGGCCAGTCGCACGATGGTCCCGGGCTCGACGCCCGCCACCAGGTGGGTGGACAGGAAGCCTTCGGGCATGGCTTTCACGGTGATGGTCACGGTGCGCGAGGCCGTTACCGGGCTCGACGTCAGCGAGTACGACCGCCAGCGCCAGCGCCCGTCCAGCAGCAGTCCGATGCCCATGTACTGGCCCGGCTGGTAGTCGAAGCTGAAGCCCCAGCCCGGTTTGATGACGAGCGTGGCGGAGTCTTCCGTCTCCCGGCGGACCTCGACGATGCGCCCCCGCAATTCGCGCGCGGACCACAGCGGATTGGCCAGGTGCAGATAGTCGTCGGGCAACAGCGGCGTGGTGATGCGCGCAGCTAGCTTGCGCAGCACGTGCCAGCCGGAGTGCTTGTCCGCCCCGGCGATGGTTGGGCGCTTGGTGTCGACCACCTTGGCAGTGACCGGCGCGTACTTTTTGCCCATAGGAAGCTCCTGCTCACGATGCGGCCTTTGGCTTCCGCTCATGCTGGGGGCCGTTCCATGCCCACCCAATGAAGCTACGGTACCGTAACTTACGGTTGCGTATCTAGCCCTTGAACGGCCCGAATGCGTCACATCCACGGCCGCGCCGCGCTCGTCCCGATTGCCTGGCTCCCTCACGCCGTCGCCCTCGCCGCTACGCGGCTGGGCGGGACCCCAACGCGGCGAGCATCGTCGCCGGGCTCAGAGCAGGTCGAGCAGGAACGGCAGCTCCTGGTTGGCGTACCAGGCCAGATCGTGGTCCTGGGCATCACCGACAACCAGGTCAGCGTCCTCATCGCCGAGGTCGGCGGCATCGATGACCGCGACCGCCGCCGTGACGGCCGGCTCGGCGACGGCGTTGTCGACGTAGGCGGCGACCACCTGCTCGATCGTCACGGGTCCGCCCAGCCTGACGACGGCTTCGTCGAGATCGGGGCGGTATTGGACGTCATCGACCTCGGCGGCCAGCACAGCGCGCCGCGGCCGCACGGTCCGCGGGATGGCATCGGCGTCGGCTGCCAGCAATCGCAGCGACGCCAGCGCCGCCTCACGCAGCGCCACCTCGGCGAGTTCGTCGTCGTCACCCTCGGCGTACGACTCGCGCAACGCCGGTGTCACCGCGAATGCGGTGCCGTTGACCGGCCACAACGAACCCTCGGCGACGAGCTGCTGCAGCATGGGCAGGGTGGCAGGGATATAGACCGCGATCGCCACGGCTAACCACCCATCAGCGTGGCCACATAGTCATCGACATACGTCGACAACTCACGCGGCGGGCGCTTGTAGTTGTCACTGACGATCGGCTGCTGCGGGAGACGGACTTTGGGCTGCTTCACGTCGCGGTACTCGATCGTGGACAGCAGGTGCGCCATCATGTTCAGCCGCGCGTGCTTCTTGATATCGGATTCGACGACATACCACGGGCTAACCGGGGTATCGGTGTGCACCATCATCTCGTCCTTGGCGCGCGAGTAGTCCTCCCACCGATACACCGATTCCAGGTCCATCGTGCTCAGTTTCCATTGCCGGACAGGGTCATTCCGTCGCGCTTTGAACCGGCGCAGCTGTTCGGCTTCGGAGACCGAGAACCAATACTTGCGCAGCAGAATCCCGTCATCGATCAGCATCTGCTCGAAGATCGGCGTCTGCCGCAAGAACAGCACATACTCTTGAGGCGTACAGAATCCCATGACTTTCTCGATGCCGGCGCGGTTGTACCACGACCGGTCGAACAGCACGATTTCCCCCTTGGCGGGCAGATGTGCGATGTAACGCTGGTAGTACCACTGGCCGCGTTCCCGATCGGTCGGCACGGGCAGCGCCGCGATGCGGGCCACCCGGGGGTTGAGGTATTCGGTGATTCGTTTGATGGCTCCACCCTTGCCCGCCCCGTCACGGCCCTCGAAGAGGACGACAAGGCGTCCACCCGTATACCGCAACCACTCCTGCAACTTCACGAATTCTGTTTGCAGCCTGAATAATTCGGATTCGTAGAGGGCGTTGGGGATCTTGCGGGCGGCCCGCGCAGTCGAATCCTTTGTGTCCCCCTTCACCGACGCTCCTTTGTTCGTCGCGGTGCTCACATCAACGGATGGTATATCCGCTCACCAAACGTGGACCCCCGGCAGCTACCGGGCAATTACCGGGAAGCTTCCAACAGCTCGTCAAGCGATTGACTCAACAGCCCCGGCAGCAGGTCGACATCGCTCATTGCGGCGCGGTCGGCGTTGATTCCGAAATACAGCATGCCGTTGTAGGACGTCACGCTGATGGCCAGCGCCTGGTTGTGCAACAGGGGCGGCACGGCGTAAGCGGCCAGCAACTTGGTGCCGGCAACATACATCTGCGCCTGGGCTCCGGGGGCGTTCGTCACCAACAGGTTGAACAATCGTGCCGAAAAACTGGTGGCGACCCGGATACCCATGGCGTGCAGGGTGGGTGGCGCAAAACCGGACAGCGTGACGATGGTCCGGGCATCGACCAGGCTGGCGGCCGTCGGATTCGACTCGGTGGCGTGGGCGATCTGCGACAGCCGCACCACAGCGTTGCCCTCCCCCACCGGCAGGTCAACCAGGAACGGCGTCACCTGGCTGATCGCCTGACCTGGGCCGGTTGAGTCGAGCTGGTCATCGGCATAGACCGACAACGGCGCCATCGCCCGAATCGTCGCGGTGGGTGCCAACGCTTCGCCGCGCGACATCAACCAGCTGCTCAGCGCCCCGGCTATCACCGCAAGCACCACATCGTTGACGTCGCAGTCGTAGCGCGCTCGCACGGTTCGGTAGTCCTCAAGACGTCCCTGGGCAACGGTGAACCGACGATTGCGTGAAACGGTGGCATTGAGCGGGCTACTGGGTGCGGTGCCGCGGGCCAGTGTGCGGGCGATATCGACGAACCGGCGAGCGGTATCGACGACTTGTCCGGAGTTCGTCACCAACCCCGCGATCGCGGATCCGACGGCCTGCATCTGCGCGCCCGGGCCAACCACCCAGTCGCCGATCGCGCCCAGCAACAGCCGGATGTTGCCGGGATCGCGTTCCGGGATCCAGATGTCTTCGGGGAACGGCGGCGGACGCCGCGTCCGGTCGACGATGACGTGGCCTATCGCCAGCGCCGTCACGCCGTTGATAAGCGCTTGGTGCGACTTCGTGTAGAGGGCGACGCGATTCTTGTCCAAGCCCTCGACGAGATACATCTCCCACAACGGCCGCGACTTATCCAGCGGCCGCGCGGCCAGCCGCGCGATCAGCTCGTGCAGTTGCTCGTCACTGCCCGGCGATGGCAGCGCGGACCGCCGCACGTGATAGGTGATGTCGAAGTCGGGATCGTCGATCCACACCGGCCTGGCCATGGCGACGTTGACTTCGCGGACCTTCTGCCGGTAGCGCGGTATCTGGGGTAGCCGCTGCTCGATGGTGGCCAGAAGCGTCTCGTAGCTGAAACCCGCCCGCGGACGGGCCAGGATGAACAGCGAGCCGACGTACATCGGGGTGGCGGTGTTCTCCAGCCGGTAAAACGACGCGTCCACCGTGGACAACCGGGTCACCATTGCGGACCTGGCCTCCTTGTCAATTCATCGCGCCGACCGACGTTGTCGCTCACGCTAACCCCCGGACCGCGCACATCACCGGGCGGGTACGCACCACCCCCGGTTGTGCGATGATGGCCAAGCATCTGAACACCACCGCAACACCTGCCACTCTCCAGCAGGCTCGGAGATGATCGATGAGTTTGGAGGGTGCCCGTTGTCCGTTCGTCCCATCGCGAGCCCGCCCCGCCGCGATACCTTCGCCGTCATACCCGTCGTCGAATACGAGCCGCCGACACGAAACGTCCCGCAGTGCCGGCAGTCATCCCACGCGACGTTGCGGCCCCACCCCGCGCGTTCGACTCGCCGACAGCCGGCCGCCGCCCCGGCGGTCAGGGCGGCGGCCGCGTCTACCCCGATGCGCCAGGCGGCGGCCTTCGCCGACGCCGCACTGCGCCGAGTGCTGGAAGTCATCGACCGCCGCCGGCCGGCGGCCCAGCTGCGCCCGCTGCTGGCTCCAAGCCTCGTCGACTCCGTGCTCTCGGTCGGTCGCGCGGCGAGTGGGCACGCCGCCGGGCAAGGCTCCGCGGTGTTGCGCCGCACGCGCCTGCAGCCGGCCGGGCGTGACGCCCCGCAGACCGCGGCGGAGGTTTTCGGCACCTACAGTCGCGGGGACCGAGTCCACGCGATCGCCTGCCGAGTGGAACTGCTGCCCACTGCCAACGGAACCAAGTGGCTGGTGGTCGCCTTGCATATCGGTTGACCGGGCCGGCGCCGGCATGCGCCACGCTCCTCGAAAGTTAGTTCCGCCCAGCCGTTTCGGCCGGGCGCCGGCGTGGCCTCGGGAGCAGCATCGACACACTCCGGCGGTACTCGTGGTATTCGGGTCCCAGCGATGCGACGAGGTCGCGCTCCTCCAATTGCACGGCGATCAGGATGTAGCCCGTGGTGGCGATCGAGAAGAGCAGGTGCCCGGCGGTCATCGTGGGGGCCGCCCAGAACGCGATGACGAAACCGAGCATGAGTGGGTGCCGCACCAGCCGGTAGAACCATCGAGCCTGAAAAGCCAGGTCGGTGTAGGGCTCTCCGCGCCAAGCCAAATACACCTGCCGGAGGCCGAACAAATCGAAGTGGTTGATCATGAAGGTCGACGCGAACACGGTCGCCCACCCGAGCCAGAACAACGCCCACAGCACCAGCCGACCCGCCTGCGGTTTCACGTCCCAGATGACCGCGGGCATCGTTCGCCACTGCCAGTAGAGCAGCAGCAGTAGCGCGCTGGCCAGCAACACATAGGTACTGCGCTCAATCGACGGCGGCACGAATCGCGTCCACCACCGCTTGAACCACCGCCGCGCCATGACGCTGTGCTGGACGGCGAACGCACCGAGCAACAGCACGTTGATCGTGACCGCCGGGCCGATCGATGCCGTGATCGCGTGATCGACGCTCCGCGGCACCACGAGGTTGCCCACGAAGCCGATCGCGTACAAGAAAGCCACCAGGAAGACCACGTAGCTCGCGGCACCGTAACCGATGATCAAGTAGCGCTTCATGGACTAAGTGTCCGCCTCGCGGGCACGTTCGCATATAGCATGTTTGACTCAACCGCCCCCAACGGACTAGGCATTTTTGACTAGTCCACGTCGAAGCGCATGCAACCTGGCGCCGATCCGGTTCTACACGCCGATCTTGGCGTAGGAGCGCTCCAGGTGGTTGCGGGAGGTCATTTCGGTGATCGCCGACCACGCCGCGATCTCCTGGTTGGACGCGCCACGGGCGAGAAGGCACAGCACTTCGTCCTCTCGTGGGGTGAGGCCGTCCGGACGCAGGTTCGGCCGTGCGGTGGGCGGATGGGTAGCCGACCGCGGCCGCCAGAATCCCGCCGCGGGCCCGCTAGCGCTTCTTCACCGATTTCGGTGGCTTGGCGCCCCGACCTTGCCGTCGCGCGGCCTCGCGCCGCTCGCGCCGGCTGGCGCCCGCGGGCACGCCGGCCGGCGTCCGCTGTCCAGCGCCGTTGCGTTGCACCTGCGCCGAGCCGTCCTCGGACGGGCCCGAATACGTCAGTGCGGGCGCCTCGGCCTCAATTCCCTTGGTGCGCAAGGTGCTTGGCGCCTCCCGGCGCACGGCCGCGGGCGCGCCCCCGGTGCTGCGTTGCTGCGCCGCGGCCGCCGCGGCCGTCGCGAATTCCGCCAGGTCTTCGGGTTCTGCGACCGGGGCGACCTGCGGGGCCGGGACCGCCTCCACGGTGACGTTGAACAGGAAGCCGACCGACTCCTCTTTCAGGCCGTCGAGCATGGCCATGAACATGTCGTAGCCCTCGCGCTGGTATTCCACCAACGGGTCGCGCTGCGCCATCGCACGTAGCCCGATGCCCTCCTTGAGGTAGTCCATCTCGTAGAGGTGCTCGCGCCACTTACGGTCGATGACGTTGAGCAACACGTTGCGCTCCAGCTGCCGCATCGCGCCCTCACCGGCGATTTCCTCCAGCTCGGCTTCCCTTGCGGCATAAGCACGTTCGGCGTCTTTGAGCAGCGCGTCCAGCAGCTCTTCGCGGGTGAGCTCGTCGCGCTCGGACTCGTCGTCGTGACGCGTCAGCGTCTCGTGGGAGATCCCGACCGGGTAGAGCGTCTTGAGCGCCGCCCACAACGCGTCCAGATCCCAATCCTCGGCGTAGCCTTCGCTGGTCGCGCCGTCGACATAGGCGGTGACGACGTCGCGGACCATGTCCAACGCCTGGTCCTTGAGGTTCTCGCCCTCGAGGATGCGGCGGCGCTCGGCGTAGATCACCTTGCGCTGCTGGTTCATCACCTCGTCGTATTTGAGGACGTTCTTTCTGACCTCGAAGTTCTGCTGCTCGACCTGCGTCTGGGCGCTCTTGATCGCCCGGGTGACCATCTTGGCCTCGATCGGCACGTCGTCGGGCAGGTTCAGCCGGTTAAGCATCGCCTCCAGCGCGGCCCCGTTGAACCGGCGCATCAGCTCGTCGCCCAGCGACAGGTAGAAGCGTGACTCGCCCGGGTCGCCTTGGCGGCCGGAACGGCCGCGCAACTGGTTGTCGATGCGCCGCGACTCGTGCCGCTCGGTGCCCAGCACGTACAGGCCGCCGGCCTCGATCACCTCGGCGGCCTCCTTGAGGGCCTCCTCTTTGACGACGGGCAGTTCCTCGTGCCAGGCCGCCTCGTACTCGTCGGGCGTCTCCACTGGATCCAGACCGCGGGCCCGCAGCCGCTGGTCGGTGAGGAAGTCGACGTTGCCACCCAGCACGATGTCGGTGCCTCGCCCGGCCATGTTGGTGGCGACCGTGATGCCGCCGCGGCGGCCCGCCACCGCGATGATGCCCGCCTCCTGCTCGTGGTACTTGGCGTTGAGGACGTTGTGCGGGATGCGGCGCTTGGTGAACTGCCGCGACAGGTACTCCGAGCGCTCCACGCTGGTAGTGCCGATCAGCACCGGCTGGCCCTTCTCGTAGCGCTCGGCGACGTCGTCGACCACGGCGATGTACTTGGCTTCCTCGGTCTTGTAGATGAGGTCGGACTGGTCGGTGCGGATCATCGGCTTGTTGGTCGGGATGGTGACCACGCCGAGCCTGTAGATCTCGTGCAGCTCGGCGGCCTCGGTCTGGGCGGTGCCGGTCATGCCGGCGAGCTTGTCGTAGAGCCGGAAGTAGTTCTGCAGCGTGATGGTCGCCAGGGTCTGGTTTTCGGCCTTGATCTCGACGTGCTCCTTGGCCTCGATGGCCTGGTGCATGCCCTCGTTGTAGCGGCGACCGATCAGCACCCGACCGGTGAACTCGTCGACGATGAGCACCTCGCCGTCTCGGACGATGTAGTCCTTGTCGCGGTGGAACAGCTCCTTGGCCTTCAGCGCGTTGTTGAGGTAGCTGACCAGCGGCGAGTTGGCGGCCTCGTACAGGTTGTCGATGCCTAGCTGGTCCTCGACGAACTCCACGCCCTTTTCGTGCACGCCGACAGTGCGCTTGCGCAGGTCGACCTCGTAGTGGGTGTCCTTTTCCATCAGCGGCGCCAGCCGGGCGAACTCGGTGTACCAGTTGGACGCGCCGTCGGCGGGACCGGAGATGATCAGCGGGGTGCGGGCCTCGTCGATCAGGATGGAGTCAACCTCGTCGACGATCGCGTAGTTGTGTCCGCGCTGCACCAGGTCGTCCAGTGAGTGCGCCATGTTGTCGCGCAGGTAGTCGAAGCCGAACTCGTTGTTGGTGCCGTAGGTGATGTCGGCGTTGTAGGCCACGCGGCGTTCATCCGGCGTCATGGGGGCCAGGATCACCCCGACCTGAAGCCCGAGGAAGCGATGCACACGACCCATCCACTCGCTGTCACGTTTGGCCAGGTAGTCGTTAACCGTGACGATGTGCACGCCCTTACCGGCCAGGGCGTTGAGGTAGGCGGGCAACACGCAGGTCAGGGTCTTGCCCTCACCGGTCTTCATCTCGGCGACGTTGCCCAGGTGCAGCGCGGCCGCACCCATCACCTGGACATCGAACGGCCGCTGGTCGAGCACCCGCCAGGCGGCCTCGCGGGCCACCGCAAACGCCTCGGGCAACAGGTCGTCGAGGGTTTCGCCGTCGGCGAGGCGCTTTTTGAACTCGTCGGTCCTCGCCCTCAGCTCGGCGTCGGTGAGCAACGCGGCGTCGTCGGACAACGTGTTGACATAGTCGGCCACCTTTTTGAGGCGCTTGACCATGCGACCTTCGCCAAGCCGCAGCAACTTCGACAGCACAGCTATGTCCCCTGTTGGATTGAGTGTTCGGCGTCCCCCATCCTAGGTGACGTCGGGGTGTCGACCGTCGATCGTCAGGCCAGCCTGATCAAGCCATAGTCGTAGCCGTGCCGACGGTAGACCACCGACGGCCGCTCGGTCTCCTTGTCGTAGAACAAAAAGAAGTCGTGGCCGACGAGCTCCATCTCGTACAGCGCATCGTCGACCGACATCGGCTTGGCCGGGTGTTCCTTGGTGCGGACGATCCGCCCGGGTTCGTGGTCCTTCGTGGCTTGCAGGCCGACGTCGGCGCCGTCATGCTCGTGTGGCTCCACCACCTGGGTGTCAAAGGCCTGCTCCGGCGGCGGGATCACCGCGGTGGCCTCGGCCAACGACACCGGAGTCTTGTCGCCGTAGTGCACCTTGCGGCGATCCTTGCCGCGGCGCAGCCGGCTCTCCAGTTTGACCACCGCCGACTCGAGCGCGGCATAGAAGCTGTCGGCGCAGGCCTCCCCACGCACTATCGGCCCGCGCCCACGAGCGGTGATCTCAACGCGCTGACAGGACTTGCGTTGGCGACGGTTGCGTTCATGATCGAGTTCGACGTCGAACAGATAGATGGTCCGGTCGAACCGCTCCAAGCGGGCGAGTTTCTGGGAGACGTAGATGCGGAAGTGATCGGGGATCTCGACGTTGCGGCCCTTGAACACGACCTCGGCATGTGTCGGTTCGACCCGCTCGTCGGTTCCAGCCGACTCGTCGAGAACATGACCGGATTCCACGGTTAGCCTTGACATACGTGACAACTCGTTTCTCTTTTCACGTCACACGCGCCCTGCGTGTCCGGATTTCAGATACGCGCCGACGGAGTTAGAGCGGTTTGGACACGTTACCGCCGCAGGCTGCCCGCCGGAGCAAGATGTCGAATTCTCACCTCCTCCGCGGGGGGCACTTCAACGTGGGAAATCGCGACCGTGAGTCTGCTTCGTAAGTCTTGCAGGTTGTTCTCGACGTTAGCTCGTGTTCGCCTCGCCATGCCACCAATTTGGTCGACCTGTTGCGAGTTCTTCACGTTCTCATGGGAACTTCCTGGGTCCACGCCGATTCCGTCATGCCGCCGCTACCGCCAGCACCGCAGCGACCCGCATCCCGGCCGCCTGCAGGACACGCACCGACTCGCGCGCGGTCGCGCCGGTGGTGACGACGTCGTCGACGAGCAAGACTTCGTTGGCGGTCGGCAGCCGCCGACGCCTTAGCAGCACCCGACCGGCGATATTGCGCTCACGGGCGGAGGTGCCAAGGCCTACCGAGTCGCGGGCCAGCGCCCTTATGCGCAATGCCCGCACAACGGTGATCTCGGGGTCGCCGCCGACGGTGGCCGCAGCTAACCGGGCGAGCCGGGTGACGGGGTCGCCCCCGCGCCGCCGTGCCGCCGAACGCCGGGTCGGCGCGGGCACGATCGTCAGCGGGGTCTCGACGATGCCCCAGGACAGCAACCGGTGGACACCGCTGGCCAGTGCGCGCGCCAGGGGGTGCACGAGATCACCGCGGCCGCGCTCCTTCATCGCCAGGGTCGCCTGGCGACGGGCGCCGGCGTAGCGGCCCAGCGCGAAGACGGGCACCTGCGGGTCGGCGCGCGGGCTGATCAGATGCGGTTGGCCGGGTTTGATGACGAGTTCGGCGGCGCACCCTGCGCACCAGCGGGTCGACGGCGCCCCGCACCCGCCGCATTCCAGCGGCAGAATCAGGTCGAGCATGATGCGAGTATGGCGCGCCGGGGCGACAGGCGGGGGCGCGGCCGCTCAGTCGGAACCTCTTAGCAGCGACGGCCAGGTAAAGCTGAGCGCGCCCTGGCTCAACCGTGTGATGAGGTCTTCCAGATACTTCAGGGGCAACTCGGTTCGCCATTCCGGCAGTAGGGCCGACAGCGTCAGCGATTCCGGGGCGAGGCTGACGTCGGTGACGACGAGCCCATGCGGCAGGTCCGGCAGCCGCACCCGATAAGCGGGAATCCGCGCCGGGAGCACCCACCGTCGCTGGCCGGTCATCAGGGCGCGCGGTCGCAGCCACAACGTTGGTTCAGACGCCGTCCCGGCAACGTCGACGTCGACCTGGAGACTTCCCCAGCCCGGCTGGCGCGCCCAGTGCAGGCGAGCCGTCCCGTCGTCGCACAGCTCAGCGCGCAGCCGCGGCACCGCTTGACGCAACACATCGTCGAAAATCGTTGCCGGCAGCACCGACGACAACCTCACGGGCGCGGCCACCACCAGCGGTGGCATGCCCGGACGGATGTGCACGTTGCGCAGGACGGCAACGGCGTGCTGCAAGCGCTGCCGGTCCCATTTGATGTCGCGCGCAGCCACCCGGACCTCGCCGAGCTGGCCGACAGCCAGCCCCTGGGGCTCCAGTGCCGAGTCCAATTCGGTGACGGTCAGCACCACGTCCTGGTTGCCCACCCGGACCGTGACTTCCTTGCCGACGAGCAGCTGCTGCAGCGTCGTGAACAACGTCCGGTAGGGCGCGCCAACCGCATAGGCAGCCCCTGCGCTTACCGACGGCAGCCCGGTCGACGACCACAACGAGGCCAACGTTTCCAGCGCGCGGAAGGGATCATCCCAGCGCAGACGGGGAACTCTGGGCGACATCGACACGCGCCTCCTCAGTCAGAGGGTAGCCGGTGCGGCTGTCGCGTGATGAGGGGTCCGATTACTTACCCAGGCAGCACCGGCGCCGCCCCGGGCACCATCAGCCCCGCTACCCCCGACCAGCCCTGCTGGCTTTCGGCGGCGGACGCCGAATACATCAGCACCCCGTCCGGAGTGGCGACGTAGACCGTCGACGGGTTGGCCGCAATCGCGAAGAGCGGAATCTGCAATCCGCGGGCCGGGGCGTCGGAGTTCACCCCGTCGAGGTTCACATACGACACCGGATGAGAAGCATCGGTACGGGTCACCACGATGTCGTCACCGGTTCGCCAATACAACGACACCACCGAGGAGCCCAGACCAAAACCCAGCCGCCGCGGGTAGGTCAGAGCGAACTGGCCGGCCTGGGTTTGCTCGACACTGGCCAGGATCACCTGCCCTCCGATCACCATCGCGGCACGTGTCCCGTCGCGGGACAGCTGCAAGTCGGTGATCGGCCCCGGGAAGCGGCTGGCCACCGCCGTGGAATCCACCGGAATGCGAGCGGGTTGTCCGGACGCCGGTTCCTGAATCGCCCGCAGCACGTTGTTGGTGTCGACCACCACCCAGACGGCATCGTCCAGCGACCAGCTGGGTCGCGACAGGCTGTGCCCGTCGGCGGACTGGACCGCCTCGCCACCGAGGTCGCCGATCCACAACGACGCCGCCGCATCCGGGGCGCCACGCCGCAACGTCACCACCGTCGCCACCTGCCGGCCGCTGCGTGACAGCGCGGCGTCGGTCTGGTCCGGCATCCGCCCGAAGGCTCCGGCCACCGTGGTGATGCGCTGGCCGTCCAGCGACACCAGCGACCCACCCACCAGGGCATGCAATCCAGCCCCCGCGCCGTCGGCCACGCCCGGGTCGGTGGCCGCGACATCGGAGGTGGTCCACCCGTCGACAAACCTGTCGTCCAGCGGCGCGCCGTCGGCGTTGATCACGTACGGCCCTCTGATGTCCGCTCGGGCCAGCGTCCAAATGATCTGCGCGGCAAGCAATGCCCTGCTGTGTGGATCGGTCGTAGACAGCTTCTCCAGATCGATGCGCGCACCGCCGTAACCGCGCCCGATCCCGCTCTTGCCGCCGTCGGCCCGGGTGACCGGTCCGCGTAGCCGCAGCGGCGGAGCCAGCAGATTGCGCACCGCGTGCGCCATCTCCGGACGTGCACCCGCCAGCAGCTTGGAGATGAGTTCCGTGGCCAACTGATCGTGGTCGGACACCGCGACGTAACGCGGATCGGGGACCACGGTCTTACCGGTCGGGTCGGCGAAGTAGAGCGTGTTGCGCTTGTAGGTCGCCTGGAACTGCTGCCAGTCCAGGAAGACACCGTTGGGCAGGCGATCGATGCGCCAGCCACCGGATGTTTTCACCAACTCGATCGGCCCCGGGTCGGGCAGCTGGCCCTCGGCGGTCTCGAATACCCCCATGTCGGACAGCGAGCCCAGGATATCTGCCCGCATCGTGGCCGAAACCCGCTCGGCGCCACGGGTTTCCACGAACACAACGTGGTCGATCAGCAGCGCGCTACCGGCGTCGTCCCACGAGTTGGATGCCGATTGGGTGAGGAATTGGCGCGCCGCCAGGTGCCGATTGGCCGGATCGGCTGTGGCCTTGAGGAATTCGCGCAGCAGCACGTCGGGATCCATACCCGGGGTCGGCTTGGGCAAGTTCGACGGTGCCGGTCGCTCGACGGTGCCGATCGCCTGCGGGGCCGACGAGCTGGGCACTCCCGCACAGCCGGCGAGCAACACGGTCACGAACATCAGCGCCAGGACCCGCATTACGAGCCCCTCTCGGCGTGCTCGCGGTGACGCTGATGCTCTTTGCGTTCCGGCTTGTGTTCCGCGCCAGCGGGCTGCGGAATCGGCTGCGGGATGGGTTGCGGGACCGGTTTCATGGGCAGCGGGCTGGTGGTGACCTTGTGGCCACGAACCAGGGGAAGCGTCAGGCGGAAACAGGCCCCCTGGCCCGGCTCGCCCCATGCCTCCAGCCGCCCCTGGTGCAGGCGAGCATCCTCGATGCTGATCGCCAGCCCGAGCCCGGTGC
The DNA here is from genome assembly GCF_010731535.1 of Mycobacterium lacus. Classification (NCBI taxonomy): domain Bacteria; kingdom Bacillati; phylum Actinomycetota; class Actinomycetes; order Mycobacteriales; family Mycobacteriaceae; genus Mycobacterium; species Mycobacterium lacus. Next base: position 470,083 of record NZ_AP022581.1, on the reverse strand, counting down.
CGCCCGACCGCCGCACCCGCGAGGGGTCCGAACGCCAGAACCGGCTGAACACCAGCTTCTCCTCGCCGGGCCGCAGCCCAACCCCGTAGTCGCGGACGGTGACCGCGACCGTGTCTTCGTCGGCGGCCATCCGGATGTCCACCGGTTTGTGCTCGGCATGGTCGATGGCGTTGGCAATCAGATTGCGCAGGATCCGCTCCACCCGGCGCGCATCGACCTCGGCGATCACCTCCTCGGCGGGCATGTCCACCAGCAACTTGATGCCGGCCTCCTCGGCCAGGTGACCCACGTTGCCCAGCGCGCTGTTCACCGTCGCGCGCAGGTCGACCGCCTCGACGGACAGCTCGGCCACACCGGCGTCGTGCCGGGAGATCTCTAGCAGGTCGTTGAGCAGCGTCTCGAACCGGTCCAGCTCGCTGACCATCAACTCGGTGGACCGCCGCAGTGTCGGGTCGAGGTCGGAACTGTGGTCGTAGATTAAGTCCGCGGCCATTCGCACGGTGGTCAGCGGCGTCCGCAGCTCGTGGCTGACGTCGGACGTGAAGCGGCGCTGCAGGTTGCCGAATTCCTCCAGCTGGGTGATCTGCCGCGACAAACTCTCGGCCATGTCGTTGAACGACACCGCCAGCCGGGCCATGTCGTCTTCGCCGCGCACCGGCATGCGCTCAGACAAGTGCCCCTCGGCGAACCGTTCGGCGATCCGCGACGCCGACCGGACCGGCACCACCACCTGGCGCGACACCAGCAGCGCGATGCCGGCCAGCAGGACCAGCAGCACCAGACCCCCGGTGGCCATCGTGCCTCGCACGAGCGTGATCGTGGCCTGCTCGTTCGCCAGGGGAAATATCAGGTATAGCTCGAGGTTGGCCACCCGCGACGACGTCGGTGTGCCGACGATCAGCGCCGGTCCGGAGAAGCCTTCGGTCTGCACCGTCGCGTACTGGTAGGCCGCCTGACCGGCCTTGACGAAACCGCGCAGCGCGCTGGGCACCTGATCGACCGGTCCGGCACTCGAGGCGGCGCGCGGCCCATCCCCCGGCACCATCAGCACCGCATCGAACGCACCGGCTTGGCCGGCGCCCCAGGCCGGGTCGGTTTTCGATGTCAGCGTGTTGCGGGCCAATTGGAGGCTGCTGTCCAGCGAGCGAGTTTCCTCACCGTTGACGATCCCGCTGACCGTGGTGCGGGCCCGCTCGATCTGGTCGATCGCCGCCTTGAGCTTGACGTCGAGCACACGATTGGTGAGCTGGCTGGTCAGCACGAAACCGAGCGCCAAGATCACGGCCAACGAAAGTCCAAGGGTCAACGCCACAACTCGCAGTTGCAGCGATCGGCGCCAGGCAATACCCACGGCTCGACTCAACGCGCCCATACCGCGCGTCATGGGACCAGAGCGCCCCCAGCGACCCCGAGTGCGTCGCCGCGAGCCCCGAATCAATGGCGCCACTCCTTAGCATCGCGACAACGCCCTGCGTCGTCGCCGGCGCGGATCACGGAGGTCCGGCCTTGTAACCCACTCCTCGAACGGTCAACACCACAGTCGGGTTCTCAGGGTCTTTCTCGACCTTGGCCCGCAGCCGCTGGACGTGCACGTTCACCAGGCGGGTATCCGCCGGGTGCCGGTATCCCCACACCTGTTCGAGCAGCACATCTCGAGTAAACACCTGGCGTGGTTTGCGCGCCAACGCGACCAGCAGGTCGAACTCGAGCGGTGTCAGCGAAATCTGCTCGCCGTTGCGGGTGACCTTGTGTGCCGGCACGTCGATGTCGACGTCGGCGATCGACAGCATCTCGGCCGGTTCGTCGTCGTTGCGTCGCAGCCGTGCCCGCACCCGGGCGACTAGCTCCTTGGGCTTGAACGGCTTCATGATGTAGTCGTCAGCGCCGGACTCCAGGCCCAACACCACGTCCACGGTGTCGGTCTTGGCGGTCAGCATCACGATCGGCACGCCGGAATCGGCGCGCAACACCCGGCACACGTCGATGCCATTCATTCCGGGCAACATCAGGTCCAGCAGCACAAGGTCGGGGCGCAGCTCGCGCACCGCGGTCAGGGCCTGCGTACCGTCACCGATGACAGCGGTGTCGAAGCCCTCCCCACGCAGCACGATGGTCAGCATCTCCGCCAGCGAAGCGTCGTCATCGACGACGAGAATCCTTTGCCTCATGCTGTCCATGGTGTCACCAGATCGGGACAAAACTGGCGCGCCACACGGGTGTTTCTTGCTTGATAGGGGCAATTACGCCTCAATTTCCTGTTCGGGGGCGCTTTACAGGGGCCTGTCACCCGCCAAAGTGGCCGCGAGCCGGCCCGGATCTACGTCGGCGTCGACGACCAGCCATCGCCCGCCCCAGCCCGCCGCGGCCAGCCCGGCGTATACCGCGCCGGTGCGCCGCTGAAGTTCGTCGTCACGTTCGTAGCTATCGCGCGCCCGGCCCGGATCGCTTTCGGCCCGGCTGCGGGCGCGCTCGGCGGCGAGCTCGGCGGGCACCGCGAGCAGCACTTGCCAGTCCGGCGCGGGCACCCCCAGCCTGCGGTATTCGATCTCGTGCACCCAGGCAACCGCCGCGCCGGCGGCGTCCTGGTGCAGACGCGCCGCACTATAGGCCGCGTTGGAGGCGACGTAGCGATCCAGGATCACCACGTCGTGGTCACGCCTGGCGCCCTCGATCTCCGCGATCGCGCCGGCGCGGTCGAGCGCGAACAGCATCGCCATCGCGTACGCCGACGACGCGAGGTCGCCGTGCGCGCCGTGCAGTGCCTCGGCCGCGACGTCGGCAACCACCGACTGCCCGTATCGGGGAAAGGCCAGCGTGGCCACCGACTTCCCGGCCGAACGGAATGCGCCGCCCAGCCCGTCCGACAAAGTCCGCTTGCCGGCGCCGTCGACCCCCTCGATCGCGATCAGCACGGCGCGAGCCTATCGGTGCGGGCGCGAGCAGACGCAGAATCGCGCGGCCAACGGCCTTTTCGTGCGATTCTGCGTCTGCTCGTGGAGGGAGTGGAGGGAGAGGGCCTCAGTAGCGGTAGTGGTCCGGCTTGTAGGGGCCCTCGACGTCGACGCCGAGGTATTCGGCCTGCTCCTTGGTCAGCTTCGTCAGATGACCGCCGAGGGCCTCGACGTGGATGCGGGCCACCTTCTCATCGAGGTGCTTGGGGAGCCGGTACACCTCGTTGTCGTACTCGTCGGACTTGGTCCACAGCTCGATCTGGGCGATCGTCTGGTTGGCGAAGCTGTTGCTCATCACGAACGACGGGTGCCCGGTGGCGTTGCCCAGGTTCAGCAGCCGACCCTCCGACAGCACGATGACCGACCGCCCGGTGTCGCCGAAGGTCCACAGGTCGACCTGCGGCTTGATATTGACCCGGGTGGCCCCGGAGCGCTCCAGCCCCGCCATGTCGATCTCGTTGTCGAAGTGGCCGATGTTGCCCAGGATGGCGTGATCCTTCATCGCCTTGATGTGCTCGAGCATGATGATGTCTTTGTTGCCGGTGGCGGTCACGACGATGTCGGCGTCGCCGATGGCCTCCTCGACGGTCACCACCGGGAAGCCCTCCATCAGCGCCTGCAGGGCGTTGATCGGGTCGATCTCGGTGACGCGGACCCGGGCGCCCTGACCCTTCATCGCCTCCGCGCAGCCCTTACCGACATCGCCGTAGCCACAGATCAGGACATTCTTGCCGCCGATCAGCGCGTCGGTGCCGCGGTTGATGCCGTCGATCAGGGAGTGCCGGGTGCCGTACTTGTTGTCGAACTTGGACTTGGTCACCGAGTCGTTGACGTTGATCGCCGGGAAGGCCAGATCGCCGGCCGCGGCGAATTGGTACAGACGCAGCACCCCGGTGGTCGTTTCCTCGGTAACGCCCTTGACCGACTCGGCGATCTTCGTCCACTTGCCCTTGTCGGTCTCGAAACGCTTGCGCAGCAGGTTCAGGAAGACCTTCCACTCGGCGGGGTCGTCCTCCTCGGCGGGCGGCACCACGCCGGCCTTCTCGTACTGCATACCCCGCAGCACGAGCATGGTGGCGTCGCCGCCGTCGTCGAGGATCATGTTGGCCGGCTTGTCGGGGTCGGGCCAGGTCAGCATCTGCTCGGCCGCCCACCAGTACTCCTCGAGCGTCTCGCCCTTCCAGGCGAACACCGGGACGCCCTTGGGCTCCTCCGGGGTGCCGTGCGGCCCGACGACGACGGCGGCCGCGGCGTGGTCCTGGGTCGAGAAGATGTTGCACGAGGCCCAGCGGACCTCGGCGCCCAGCGCGGTCAGGGTTTCGATCAACACCGCGGTCTGCACGGTCATGTGCAGCGAACCCGAAATCCGGGCCCCCTTCAGCGGCTGCACCTCGGCGTACTCCCGGCGCAGCGACATCAGGCCGGGCATCTCGTGCTCGGCGATCCGGAGCTCTTTTCGACCGAAATCCGCGAGCGACAAATCGGCGATCTTGAAATCGATGCCGTTACGTACGTCTGGGACTAGCGAAGTTTCGGTCAGCAAGTTTCCGGTCATGGCGTGTTTCATCCTTACTACGGGGCTCACGGGGGCTCTAAAGGTCCGAGCGGGCTGCATCGCCTCAATACGCTCGAGCGCCACTTTAGTCGCCTCACCGTCAGCCCCGCAGGTCAGGGGACGTTGATCACACCGTGCCGCTCCGCGAACGGCGTCATCAACCGCGCCAGGTCGGCCGCCACATCGTGGTCGGCCTCGGGCGGCATGGATACGTAGCTCAACGCCAGCCGCACGATGGCTCGCGCCAGTATGCCGGCGTCGTCATCGCTGGCAGCGACCCAGGTATCGGTGAATGCCGTTGCCAGCCTTCCGGCCGCGCGGTTGATGATGGGCGCACTATCGGTGGTAATGAGCTGCAGTAGGTCGGGTTTGGCGACTCCGGTCAGCAGCGAGATCACCAACGGATCCGCCGCCGACTCCGCGAAGAATCTCCGAAAGCCTTGCAGGAACGATTCGTAGATGTTGCCGACGTTGGCGTCCAGGGCCTCATGGACGGTGTCGACCAGGCGGTCGGCCAGGCGCAACGCGTAGCCCTGCGCCAGGCCCTGCCGCGAGCCGAACTCGTTGTAGATAGTCTGCCGGCTGATGCCCGCGACCCGGGCCACGTCGGACAGGGTGATCGCGGACCAGTCGCGGGTCAGCAACAGATCCCGCATCGCGTCCAACACCGAATCACGCAGCAGGACTCGTGACGCCTCGGCGTAAGGAATCCGCTTCACAGGCGCGACAATAGTATTTGGTGCGGTCACGGGCGAGCCACCTCCACCATCACGAAGTCCGACTTGGCCGCACCGCAGTCCGGGCAGCTCCAGTCATCGGGTATGTCATCCCAACGGGTGCCCGGCGCGATGCCGTCTTCCGGCCAGCCCAGCGCCTCGTCGTACTCGAACCCGCACTGGACGCACTGAAACAATTTGTAGTCACTCATTTGTTGCCCTTTCCCATTTGTCCAGCTCCTCGTCAGCCGCTTGCGCGGCTGCGTCGTCGCCGGACGCTATCTGTTCGAAATCGACCTTCTCGCGGACAGCGCAGTCCGGACAGCACCAGTCATCGGGAATCTGATCCCACGCCGTTCCGGCCGGGAAGCCTTCCCTGGCATCACCTTTGGCCTCGTCGTAGACGTAGTCGCAGACGGGACACTGGTAGGCAGCCATCATTGCCCGACTCCATGGCGGGCCAGCAGCTTCTCCCGCAGCCGGGGCTGCAGGTTAACCCTGGTGATATCGCCGTCGTAATGCTCGAGCACCCGGTGGTCCATCACCTTGCGCCACAGCGGCGGGAAGTAGGTCAGCGAGATCATCGACGCGTATCCGCTGGGCAGGTTGGGCGCGCCGGCCATGCTGCGCAGGGTCTGGTAACGACGGGTGGGGTTGGCGTGGTGATCGCTGTGCCGCTGCAGGTGGTACAGGAAGAGGTTGGTCACGATGTGGTCGGAGTTCCAGCTGTGCACCGGCGCGCAGCGCTCGTAGCGGCCGTTGGCATTCTTCTGCCGCAATAGCCCGTAGTGCTCGAGGTAGTTGACCGCCTCCAGCAGCAGGCAGCAGCCAAAGACCGCCTGGATGATCACGAACGGGATCAGCGCCGGGCCGAAGACCGCGATCAGCACACCCCACAGCACCACCGACATCAACCACGCGTTGAGAACGTCGTTGCGCAGATACGTCTTCGGATTCCACGGGTTGTCACCCGCTCGCCGCAGCCGCTGGGCCTCGAGGCGGACGGCCGAGCGCAGGCTGCCGATGACGCTGCGGGGCAGGAACTCCCAGAAGGTTTCGCCGAACCGCGCCGACGCCGGGTCCTCCGGTGTGGACACCCGCACGTGGTGACCGCGGTTGTGCTCGATGTAGAAGTGTCCGTAGCAGCTCTGGGCCAGCGTGATCTTGGACAGCCAGCGCTCCAGCGCATCCTTCTTGTGGCCCATTTCGTGGGCGGTGTTGATGCCGACGCCGCCGAGCACGCCGACCGACAACGCCACGCCAAGCTTCCCCACCCAGCTCAAGGCGCCGTCGAAGCCGAGCCAACTGAGATCGGCGGCGGTGAACAGATAGGCGCCCAGCACCACGCTGAGGTACTGAAACGGGATGTAGAGGTAGGTGCAGTAGCGGTAGTACTTGTCGTTCTCCAGCCGCTCCATGACCTCGTCGGGCGGGTTCTGCCCGTCGGGCCCGAAGCGCAGGTCGAGCAGCGGCAACAGGATGTAGAGCAGGATCGGCCCGATCCACAAGGGGACCTGCGCGGCGACGTGCCAGCCGAGTTGGTTGAGCCCCCAGACGGCCGGCAGCATCACCAACAACGCCGTCGGGGCGATCAGTCCCATCAGCCACAGGTAGCGCTTCTTGTCCCGCCACTCGGTCGGAGCTTCCCGGGCGAGTTCGCGTCCGAGCTGGGTGGTCATATGCCAAACCTCCTTGTGAGTCACACCACGTTGGGTTTGGACAATACGACACTTTGCGTCTCATGTCTAGACATTTAAGGCTCTTTTGTAAAAGACGTTTGGCGAACTAGGTGGCGATCTCCGCCTCGGCGTCTTCGGCCTCCCGACGACCCTGCACGGAATGGCGGCGGCCATAGAAGACATAGATCGCGACTCCCGCCAGCAGCCAGACGCCGAACCGGACCCAGGTCAAGGCGGTGAGGTTCACCATCAGCCACAGGCACGCGCCCACCGAGGCAATCGGAAGCAACGGCACCCAAGGCGCCCGGAACCCACGTTGCAGGTCCGGCCGGGTCCTACGCAGGACGATCACACCCGCGGAGACCAGAACGAACGCGAACAGCGTGCCGACGTTGACCATCTCTTCGAGCTTGGCGATGGGGAACGCGGACGCCGTCGTGGCCACCAGCAGCGCGACCAGGACGGTGATTCGGACGGGGGTGCCGCGTGAACCGGTCTTGGCCAGCTGCTGCGGCAACAGCCCGTCTCGGGCCATGGCGAACAACACCCGGCACTGCCCGAGGATCAGCACCATCACCACGGTGGTCAGCCCGGCCAGCGCGCCGACGGAGATGACGCCACTGGCCCAGTGCAGCCCGTGCGCCTTGAAAGCGGTGGCCAGGTTCGCGTGCGTATTGCTGCCCGGGACGCTCTTGAGCTGGGTGTAGGACACCATGCCGGACAGCACGACCGAGACCGCGACATAGAGCAAGGTGACGACCCCCAACGACGCCAGGATTCCCCGGGGGACGTCACGCTGCGGGCGCTTGGTCTCCTCGGCCATGGTCGCCACGATGTCGAACCCAATGAACGCAAAGAAGACGATCGATGCCCCCGCTAACACGCCGTAGAAGCCGTAATGACTGCCGGGAGCGCCGGTCAGCAGCGACAACACCGACTGGTCAATCCCGCGTGCGTCGTGTCCGGCTTCGGGCTTGGGAATGAACGGCGAGTAGTTGGCGACATTGATGTAGAAGGCGCCGACGATGACGACCAGGACGACCACCGACACCTTGATGGCGGTGACCACCGCGGAGAATCTCGACGACAGCTTGGTGCCCAGCGCACACAGGGTCGCGACCACGGTGACGATCAGCAGCGCGCCCCAGTCAAGACTGAGCCGGCCGAGATCGACTGTGCCACCTGCGAATCCGAACACCGTGCCCAGATAACTGGACCAGCCCTTGGAAACCACGGCCGCGCCGATCGCCAACTCCAGCAGCAGATTCCAGCCGATCACCCAGGCCATGAATTCGCCGAAGGTGGCATAGGAGAAGGTGTACGCGCTGCCCGCCACCGGCAGGGTCGAGGCGAATTCGGCATAGCACAGCGCCGCCAGCGCGCAGGTGGCCGCCGCGATCAAGAACGATATCCAGATGGCCGGGCCGGTGATGTCGCCGGCGGTCGATGCGGTGACCGTGAAAATTCCGGCGCCGATCACCACCGACACCCCGAACACGACCAGGTCCCACCAGGTGAGGTCCTTGCGCAGCCGGGTGCTCGGCTCGTCGGTGTCGGCGATCGACTGTTCGACCGACTTCGTGCGCCATCGACCAGCCATCCCCCAGGTCCTTTCTCACCGCTTGTGACCGCACAGTACCGAGTACTCTCGCGAAGATGCGCGGGCTAGAGGAAGACACGAGGCGCCACGCCGTAGTCATCGGGGGGAGCATCGCGGGGCTATGCGCCGCGCGGGTCCTCTCGGATTTCTATTCGCGGGTGACGGTATTCGAGCGCGACGACCTGCCGAGCGCACCGGCCAACCGGGCCACCGTCCCACAGGACCGTCATCTGCACATGCTGATGGCCCGCGGGGCAAACGAGTTCGAGAGCCTGTTCCCCGGTCTGCTGAAGGACATGGTGGCGGCCGGCGTGCCCATGCTGGAAAACCGGCCGGACTGCATCTACCTGGGCGCGGCGGGCCATGTCCTCGGGACGGGGCATACTCTGCGCGACGAATTCACCGCCTATGTTCCCAGCCGGCCCCACCTGGAATGGCAGATCCGGCGGCGAGTCCTCGACATCGACAACGTCGACATCGCGCGGCGCGCCGTCGCCGAGCCACGGTTCGAGCCGGCGCGACAGCGGGTGACCGGCGTGCTGCTGGATCCCGCCGACCGGGAAGGCGGACAGCCCGAATTCCCAGAATGCCCAGAATTTGTCGCCGCCGACCTTGTCGTCGACGCGGCCGGCCGCGGCACTCGGCTGCCGGGGTGGTTGGAACAGTGGGGCTACCAGCGCGCGCCGGAGGCGACGGTCGACATCGGCATCCACTACGCCACCCAACAGTTCCGCATCCCGGAAGGCTTGCTTGCGGAGAAGGTGGTGGTCGCCGGCGCGTCCCACGACCAATCGCTGGGTCTGGGCATGCTGGGCTACGAGGACGGCACCTGGGTACTGACCACCTTCGGGGTGGCCAATGCCAAACCGCCGCGGACCTTTCCCGAAATGCTCGCGCTTGCCGGCAAGCTACTGCCGGACCGCTTCAACACGGCGCTGGCGCATGCCGAACCCGTCGGCGAACCGGCATTTCATGCTTTTCCGGTGAGCAAATGGCGCTGTTACCACAAACTGAACCGCTTCCCGGCCGGGATCGTCCCCCTCGGTGACGCGGTGGCCAGTTTCAACCCCACCTTCGGGCAGGGCATGACGATGACGTCGTTGCAAGCCGGTCATCTGCGCCGGGCGTTGGAATCCTCCGGCAGGGACCCCGGTAAAGACGTTGCGGCCCAACTCAATCGGCTCACCGCCAAGACCACCTATCCGGTGTGGATGATGAACGCCATCGGCGACATCACGTTCCACCACGCCGTCGCCACGCCCGTCCCGTGGTGGTGGCGGCCATCCGGTGCGCTGTTTGACCAGTTCCTCGGGGCCGCCGAGACCGAACCCGTTCTCGCCGAATGGTTTTTGCGCCGGTTCTCGTTGCTCGACAGCCTGTACATGGTGCCGCCCCCGCGGATCATCGGCCGTGCGATCGCCCACAACATGCGGCTGTGGCTGGCGGAGCGACGTGAGCAACGCCAACAACGGCGAGCCGTCACAAGCCCACGGTCGCCCTGAACAGCCTGGCGCGCTCGCGAGCGACCAGCCGGATCGGGCCGTCGTCGGCTGCCACCCAGGCGGCCATGCCGCGTTGTAGCGTGAGCGAGTCGGACTTCGCGTGCACGGTCGTCACCCCCTCGGCGCACAACAGGATCTGCGGGCCCTCATGGCGCGACGACGCATCGACCTCGTGGCCCAGGTATTCGCCGTCCAGCACCAGCAGCGCGACCGCGAATTCGTCGGTCGAGGTGTCGTAGATCAGCGCCATGCCGTCGCGGCGGATCGGTGGCCGCAGCCCAGACTCGTCGGTTGGGGCAAAGTCCAGTACCCGCAACAACTCGGGCACGTCGACGTGCTTGGGCGTGAGGCCCCCGCGCAATACGTTGTCCGAGTTGGCCATTACCTCCAGGGCGAACCCACGCAAATAGGTATGCAAGTTGCCGGCGGGTAGGAAGATGGCTTCCCCGGGGGCGAGGCTGACGCGGTTGAGCAACAACGCTGCCAGCACTCCGGCGTCGCCAGGGTAGCGTTCGCCGAGCTCCAGCACGGTCTTGGCCTCGGCTGCAAATTCCGTTGCTCCGGAGCTGACGTAGTGGATGGCTCCCTCCAGCACGGCGGGCACCAGCACGTCGAGGTCCGGCTGTGGTGCGGTGATCCAGGTGGTGAAGAGCGCACGCAGGCCGTCGGCGTCGGACTGGTCGCTCAGCAAATCGATGAAGGGGTCGAGGTCGGAGACGGCCAACGCGGCCAGCAGATCTCTGGTCCGCGACGCCTGCCGAAACCCGCCCAGTGCCTCGAATGGCTGCAGCGCCACCAACAACTCGGGCTTGTGAGAGGTATCGCGGTAGTTGCGGACGGGCGATGACACCGGAATGCCCAGTCTTTCCTCGCGCAGGTAGCCCTCGACCGCCTGCTCGGCGCTCGGATGCGCCTGCAGCGACAGAGGTTCATCGGCGGCCAGGATCTTCACCAAAAACGGCAGCACATCACCGAATCGGGCACGGCATGCGGGGCCGAGCTGTCCCTCGGGATCGGCCGCCAGCGCGTCCAGCAACGACGTTTCGCCGGTGGGCGTTTCCAGCCAGGCCGGGTCACCGGGGTGTGCGCCGAACCAGAGTTCGGCCTCGGGATGAGCGGCCGGCACCGGCCGGCCGGTGAATTCGGCGATGGCAGTGCGCGATCCCCAGGCGTAGGTCCGTAACGCTCCGCGTAGCAGTTCCACCGTCTCACTATCCCCGCACCAGTCGCAGGTAGACCGCGGCCATCTCCAGCCGAACGGCCAACACTGCCAATTGCTGCTCGGCGCGACCGATCGCGGTCTGTGCCGACAACCCAGCCAGGCCGCCGGCCACATCGGGCAACTCCGGTACGTCCTCCGCCGCGACCAGGTGCACGTCGTGGAGGCCGGCGACCCGAGCGGCCACCACCGTCCGTTCGTCGGCCAGCGTCAGCGCCAGCACCCGCAGCCGCTCGGGCCGTGGTCCGTCGAGCTGTTCGTCGTGAAAGAGGGCATCCACGGAATAGCCGGCAACCCCGGATTCTGCGGTCGCGCGCAGTGCCACGACCGCATCCGCGAGACCGGTGGCCGCGACCACCTGGTGCGCGATCCGCAGCAGGACCGAACTCCCGTGGCGGGCCAGCGCCAGCGTCGCGGCGCTGTCGCCGGCCAGCGCCACCCGGCAATCGGCCACCCGCGCCGCGAGCGTCTTGGCCGGATTCGTGAACACCTCGCGGGCGGCGCTGTTACGCAGCGTTTCGGCGTCCAGTTCGTCGGCAACCAACGCCAGATCGACGCGCAGTTTCGGATCCACGGTGTGCAGGACGGCCAGGCCCGCCGCCAGGTACCGGGACAATCCGAACTCGTCGGGCACCCACAGCCGTGGCGCCAGCACCGCGACGCGGCCCGCGGTGGTGTCGCGCAGCGGACCCTCATAGGGTGCCACCACGACGACCCGCGCGCCCCTGCGCACCCCGGTCGCGGCCGCGGAGACCAGCGCGGGATCGCCGGGGTCGTCGCCGGCGACGATCAGCACATCAAGCGGCCCGACCCAGGGCGGCGCCCCGGTGACGACGGCGATCGGCGCGGCGGCCACCGCACCCAGGGTCGCGGCCAACATGGCCCCGGCCGTCTCGGCGGTGCCGCGGCCGGCCACCCAGATCACCGAGCGCGGCGGGGCGTCACCGCGCAGCGACTCCAGTTCGCCTTCCTCGTGCGCCGCGGCGACGGTGCGCACCTGCGCACCCGCGTTCGAGGCGGCCCGCAGCAGGCCGATCCGGTCGGCAGCGATCAGGCCGTCGGTGTCCTCGAGATCGATCGCCCGGGTGGCGTTCATGGCCCCGCCGTTTCGCGTGCCGCTCGGGCGATTTGCGCGCTGATCTCGGAAACCACCGCGTCGACATCCTCGACGCTGCGTCCCTCCACATTGAGCCGCAGCAACGGCTCGGTGTTGGAGCTGCGCAGGTTGAACCAGCTGCCGTCGCCCAAATCCACCGTCACCCCGTCCAGGTGATCGATCGACTGAATCCGGCTGCCGAGCGACTTCAGCACGGCGTCCACACAGGACGGCGCGTCGGCGACGGTGAAGTTGAGCTCGCCGGACGACTCGTAGCGTTGGTAGTCGGCCATCAGCTCCGACAGGGGTCTGGTCTGCTCGCCCAGCGCGCCGAGCACATACAGCGCGGCCAACATCCCCGAATCGGCGCCCCAAAAATCACGGAAGTAGTAGTGCGCCGAATGTTCCCCGCCAAAAATCGCGCCGGTGTCGGCCATCAGCGCCTTGATATAGGAGTGGCCGACGCGCGAGCGCAGCGGGGTGCCGCCGCGCTCGAGGACCAGCTCGGGCACCGCGCGGGAGGTGATCACGTTGTGGATCACGGTGGCGCCGATCTCCCGATTCAGCTCGCGCGCGGCCACCAGGGCGGTCACCGCCGACGGCGACACCGGCTGGCCTCGTTCGTCGACCACGAAGCACCTGTCGGCGTCGCCGTCGAAGGCCAGCCCGATGTCGGCACCGACGGCGCCGACGTACTTCTGCAGGTCCACCAGGTTCGCCGGGTCCAGCGGGTTGGCCTCGTGGTTGGGAAAGGAGCCGTCGAGCTCGAAATACAAGGGCAACAACGTGATCGAGTCGATCGGACCGAACACGGCCGGTGCCGTGTGGCCGGCCATGCCGTTGCCGGCGTCCACGGCCACCCGCAATGGACGCAGCCCGGAGGTGTTGACCAACGAACGCAGGAACGCCCCGTAGTCGCTGAGCACATCCCGATCCGCGATGGTTCCCGGCCGCTCTGCCCCCGTGCCGGGGCCGGGGCCTGGACTGATCAGATCGTCGGTGATGGCCGTCAGCCCGGTATCCGCACCAACCGGTTTAGCGCCTGCCCGGCACATCTTGATGCCGTTGTAGGCCGCCGGGTTGTGGCTCGCGGTGAACATCGCCCCGGGGCAATCCAGCAGGCCCGACGCGAAATAGAGCTGGTCGGTGGACGCCAAACCGATTCGCACCACGTCGATCCCCTGACCGGTCACCCCGGCGGCAAACGCAGCGGAAAGCCCCGGCGAACTGTCCCGCATGTCGTGGCCGATCACCACCTGGCGGGCGCCCTCAGCCCGCATCAGCCTGGCGAACGCGGCGCCAATGTCGGCGCACAGCGATTCGTCGATCTCTTCGCCGACCAGCCCGCGCACGTCGTAAGCCTTGATGACACGGCGGATAGCCGCGGCGGGCCAAGACATGCGGGGCTCCTGACGACGTGGATTGCTAAGCCTCTTCGCCGCCAGCCTAGTGGTCCGCGACGGATGCGGCCCGGCCTAGTCGGTACTAATCGGAGGGGTCGGGCAGCACCCGCAGATGGCCGCGCCGACGCCCGGAGCGGGGCTCGGGTGCAGCGAGCACGCCACCGCTGGGCGCGGTGGCCTGGGCCCCCGCATGGTGCAGGTGGGGATCGGAAAAGCCGTCGTAGCCGTTCAACGGCGCACCGGTTGCGGCCGGACGGGATCGACCCCCACCAGGGCCGCCCTCGCGCACCGCGTCCGCCAGCGCCACCAAGTCGTCCTCATCGGGATGGGTGGGCTCAGAACTAAGGGGCCCGGCATGGCGCACGAGTTCCCACCCGCGCGGTGCGGTGATGCGGCGGGCATGGCCGACGCACAGGTCCCAGGAATGCGGTTCCCGCGCGGTGGCGAGCGGACCTACCACCGCCGTCGAGTCCGAATAGACGAACGTCAACGTCGCCACGGCATAGTGCGGACACCCGGGCCGGCAACAGCGACGGGGTACGTTCACGATCGAAAGGCTATCGTGGACAAACGCCGCCGAAGCGGCGGACACGCGCATCCGTTCGAGCCGCGATGTTCAACCGTTACCATCGGCCCAGTGAGTGATTCCTGCAGCGATTCGCGCGGGTCTGGCCGGCGCGGTCGGTTCGGGCGCCGATCGGCGTCATACCGGGCGGCTCGGCGGGGCCGCGATCTGCGCGGTCCGCTGCTACCGCCGACCGTGCCGGGATGGCGCAGCCGGGCCGAGCGGTTCGATATGGCCGTGCTCGAGGCTTACGAACCCATCGAGCGGCGCTGGCACGAGCGGGTGTCCGAGCTCGATGTCGCGGTCGACGAGATCCCCCGCATCACGGCCAAGGATCCCGAGAGCGTGCAGTGGCCGCCCGAGGTGATCGCCGACGGACCGATCGCGCTCGCCCGCTTGATCCCCGCCGGCGTCGACGTCCGCGGCAATGCGACACGCGCACGAATTGTCTTGTTCCGCAAGCCGATTGAGCGGCGGGTCAAGGACACCGTCGAGCTTGGCGAATTGCTGCACGAAATCTTGGTGGCTCAGGTTGCCATCTACTTGGACGTCGAGCCTTCGGTCATCGACCCGACGATCGACGACGACTGAGCAGGGTTGGCTGGCCCTTCCTCAGATGATGCCGCGCTTGAGGCGGCGGCGTTCGCGCTCGGAGAGGCCGCCCCAGATGCCGAAGCGTTCGTCGTGAGCCAGGGCGTATTCGAGGCACTCGTGACGGACCTCGCAGCCCAGGCAGATCTTCTTGGCCTCACGGGTGGAGCCGCCCTTTTCCGGAAAGAATGCTTCCGGATCGGTTTGCGCGCACAGCGCGCGGTCTTGCCATTGGTCACTGCTGACCGGCAGGGGTTCGGCTTCGAATGCGGCCGGCGCATCGGGCACCACACTCAAACGCGGTCGGCCAGCTGCCCCCTGGGTCGCGCCGGCCCTGATGTGCGGCGTGATTCCCATTACGCCCCGAAGATGCTCGTAGGACATGCGTCGTCCGCCTCCTCACCCTGATTGGGAGTGAATGCTTCCACTGTTGTGATGTACAGACAATTCGAACAAGTGATCGAATCTCGGTCTGCGACACCGGAACCGGCCGGCCAACCGGGAAATGACACTGATGTGATTAGACACGGGTTGACCTGTCCGGTCAAGCATTACGCGGCATTTCCATACCATCTCGTGATCAAATTTCCGCGCTTCTGTCACGATTGGGCCCCGGCGTGTCGGGTGCAACTCCTCACATTGGTCACTTGAGATCACTCGAATCCCTTCTGACTCTTCCGTTTCGCTTACCTTCCTTCCGTTTCGACCCGTCGGCCCGTTGGCGCATGGCCGCCGGAAGGTACTGTCGTGCGCTGTGAAGGTCACCGTTCTGGTCGGTGGGGTCGGCGGTGCCCGCTTCCTGCTCGGGGTTCAGCAGCTGCTCGGCCTGGGCCAGTTTGCCGCGGGCGACGTCTATCCTGGGGAGGCGAGCCACGAGCTAACTGCCGTCGTCAACATCGGCGACGACGCCTGGATCCACGGACTGCGCGTCTGCCCGGACCTGGACACCTGCATGTACACGCTGGGCGGCGGTGTCGACCCGCAACGCGGCTGGGGCCACCGCAACGAAACCTGGCACGCCATGCAGGAACTGGCACGCTACGGCGTGCAGCCCGACTGGTTCGAACTCGGCGACCGCGACATCGCCACGCACCTGGTGCGCACCCAGATGCTGCGGGCCGGCTACCCGCTGTCACAGGTCACCGCGGCGTTGTGCGACCGCTGGCAACCGGGCGCGCGGTTGCTGCCCACCACCGACGACCGTTGCGAGACCCACGTGGTGATCACCGATCCGGCCGACGACAGCCGGCGCGCGATCCACTTCCAGGAGTGGTGGGTGCGCTACCGCGCCCAGGTGCCGACGCACAGCTTCGCCTTCGTCGGGGCCGAAAAGGCCAGCGCCGCAACCGAAGCGGTGGCGGCCATCGCTGATGCCGACGTCGTCTTGCTGGCGCCGTCCAACCCGGTGGTCAGCATCGGTGCGATCCTGGCCGTCCCGGGTATTCGCGGTGCGCTGCGCACGGCCACCGCCCCGATCGTCGGCTACTCCCCGATCATTGGCGGAAAGCCGTTGCGCGGCATGGCCGACGCGTGCCTGAGGGTGATCGGGGTGGAGTCCTCGGCGGAGGCGGTGGGCCGGCACTACGGCGCGCGGCGCGCAACCGGGATACTGGACTGCTGGCTGGTGCACGAAGGCGACCGCGCCGAAGTCGATGGGGTCGCGGTGCGGTCGATACCGCTGCTGATGAGCGACCCGAAGGCAACTGCGGAGATGGTGAGCGCCGGTCTACAGCTCGCGGGCGTGGCGGCGTGACCGGCCCAGGTTCAATGACCGAGCATGGCACCGGCTCGACGATCGAGATCCTGCCTGTCGCAGGGCTTCCCGAGTTTCGCCCCGGCGACGACCTGAGCGCGGCGATCTCCGCGGCCGCGCCGTGGTTGCGCGACGGCGACGTCCTGGTGGTCACCAGCAAGGTGGTCTCCAAGTGCGAGGGCCGGCTGGTGCCGGCACCCGAAAATGCCGAGGAGCGAGATCGGCTGCGCCGCAAGCTGGTCGAGGATGAGGCGGTGCGAGTGCTGGCCCGTAAGGGCCGAACGTTGATCACCGAGAACGGGCTCGGGGTCATTCAGGCCGCCGCCGGCGTGGACGGCTCCAACGTCGGCCGCGGCGAGCTCGCGTTGTTGCCCGTCGATCCCGACGCCAGTGCGGCGGCCCTGCGCGCCGGGCTGCGCGCGCGGCTCGGCGTGAGCGTCGCCGTGGTCATCACCGACACGATGGGCCGCGCCTGGCGCACCGGCCAGATCGACGCCGCCGTCGGCGCGGCCGGTCTTGCCGTGCTGCACAACTATTCGGGTGCCGTCGACCGATACGGCAACGAATTGGTGGTCACCGAGATCGCGGTTGCCGACGAGGTCGCCGCGGCCGGTGACCTGGTCAAGGGCAAGCTGACCGCGACGCCGGTCGCCGTCGTGCGCGGTCTCGGCAGGAATGTCGTGACGGACGACGGCTCGACTGCCCGGCGACTGCTGCGCCCCGGCGCCGAGGACCTGTTCTGGCTCGGTACCGCCGAGGCGATCGACCTCGGTCGCCGGCAGGCCCAGCTGTTGCGCAGGTCGGTGCGCCGGTTCAGCAGCGAGCCGGTGCCGCCCGAGCTCATCGAAGCCGCCGTCGCCGAGGCCCTCACCGCGCCGGCCCCGCACCACACCCGGCCCGCGCGCTTCGTCTGGCTGCGGACCCGCGCCACCCGCATTCGGCTGCTGGACGCGATGAAAGACAGGTGGCGTGCCGACCTTGCCGGTGACGGCAAGCCCGCCGGCGCGATAGAGCGGCGGGTGGCGCGTGGCCAGATCCTCTACGACGCACCGGAAGTCATCGTCCCGATGCTGGTGCCCGACGGCGCCCACACCTACACCGATCGCGCCCGCACCGACGCCGAGCACACCATGTTCACGGTTGCGGTGGGCGCGGCCGTGCAGGCCCTGCTGGTCGCGCTGGCGGTGCGAGGGCTGGGCAGCTGCTGGGTCGGCTCAACGATCTTTGCCGCCGACCTGGTCCGTGCCGAGCTGGACCTGCCCGCCGACTGGCAGCCGTTGGGTGCCATCGCGATCGGCTACGCCCAAGAGCCGGCCGCGCCGCGCGACCCGGCCGCTGTCGCGGACCTGCTGATCCGCAAGTGAGCGCCGATCCCAAGCTGCCGCGGAGATACTTGTCCCATGACGACCTTCGCCGGCAAGACGGCCGCGTCCGCTGACAAGGTTCGCGGGGGCTACTACACGCCGGCGCCGGTGGCCCGATTTCTGGCGCGCTGGGTTCGCAGGGCAGGGCCGCGGATCCTTGAGCCATCGTGCGGCGACGGCCAAATTCTCCGCGAGCTTGCCGCGATCACCAACCAGGCGCACGGCGTCGAACTCGTCGCGCGCGAGGCGAGAAAGTCGCGACAATTCGCTTCCGTCGACACCGCGAACCTCTTCAGCTGGATGCGCAGGAGCCGCACCGGCAGCTGGGATGGCGTGGCCGGCAACCCGCCGTACATCCGCTTCGGAAACTGGGCATCGAAACAACGGGCTCCGGCACTCGAACTGATGAGGCATGTGGGCTTGCGCCCGACCAAACTGACCAACGCTTGGGTCCCGTTTGTGGTGGCCAGCACGCTGCTCGCGCGTGACGGCGGACGAGTCGGCTTAGTAGTCCCGGCGGAATTGCTTCAAGTCACCTACGCGGCACAGCTGCGCGAATTCCTGCTGGGCCGCTATCGCGACATCACCCTGGTCACCTTCGAGCGGCTGGTGTTCGACGGAATCTTGCAAGAAGTCGTGCTGTTCTGCGGCGTTGTCGGTGCCGGTCCGGCACGAATACGCACCGTCAATCTCAGCGATGCCAGCGACCTGAGCGCGCTTGGGGACAAGGACCTCAACCACAAGTCGGCACCGGCCCTTCTCCACGAAAACGAGAAGTGGACCAAGTACTTCCTCGACCCAGCTCAAATCCGGCTACTGCGAAGACTCAAGCAGTGCGATTCCCTGACCCGGCTTGGCCGCATGGCTGACGTGGATGTGGGCATCGTTACCGGCCGGAACAGCTTCTTCACCTTCACCGATGCTGAGGCACAATCACTGGGACTGAGGAATCACTGCGTCCCCCTCGTCTCGCGCAGCGCTCAACTGAACGGCCTGGTGTACGACGACGATTGTCGGGCAAGCGATGTCGCGGCCAAACACCGGACGTGGCTACTCGACGCGGCCGACAATCCGACCGATCCCGCTCTGGTTGCCCACATCAACGCGGGTGAAACCGCCGGCGTCCACCTCGGCTACAAGTGCTCGATCCGCAAGCCATGGTGGACCACACCGTCGTTGTGGACCCCCGACCTCTTTATGCTGCGCCAGATCCACTTCGCGCCGCGCCTAACTGTCAACGCGGCCGCGGCCACCAGCACCGATACCGTGCATCGGGTCCGGCTTGACTCGAACCTCGACCCCGCAATATTTGCCGCGGTCTTCCACAACAGCGCAACATTCGCCTTCGCCGAAATCATGGGCCGCAGCTACGGTGGCGGCATATTGGAGTTGGAGCCCAGGGAAGCCGAGCAGCTACCCGTTCCATCGCCGGCGCACGGAAGCGCAGAACTTGCCCAGGATGTCGATCTACTCCTCAAGGCAAACGAGACCGAGAAGGCGCTCGACGTGGTGGATCGCCGTGTGCTGATCGACGGGCTGGGCTTGTCGCCCGGTCTCGTCGCGCAGTGCCGGGCCGCGTGGATCACGCTTCGCGATCGGCGGACGAAGCGAGGTTCCCGGCGAGCGTCCCGCCAATGAGCCTTCGACAATCGGCGATCGCCATCCTCACCGACTGGCAGGCGCCCGACCCGGCCCAGGAGTCGTTGCGGCACGCGGTGCTGGCCTTCGTGCACGGCCGTGCCGACGCCTGCCGTCGCGACTGCGAAGCGGGCCATATCACCGCCTCCACGCTGGTGCTCGACGACAGCGGCAACCAGGTGCTGCTCACTCTGCACCCCCGCCTCGGCCGCTGGGTGCAGCTGGGTGGGCACTGCGAGGACGACGACGTGGATGTCGTCGCCGCCGCGCTGCGCGAGGCCACCGAGGAATCGGGCGTCGCCGGTCTGCGCATCGACCCCCACCTGGCCGCTGTCCATGTTCATCCAGTCACGTGCTCGTTAGGGATTCCCACGCGCCACCTCGACCTGCAATTCGTGGCGCGCGCGCCGGCTGGAGCGCAGATCGCGGTCAGCGACGAATCCGAGGACTTGCGCTGGTGGCCGGCCGACGCGCTGCCGCACGGGTCCGACCACGCGCTGGCGTACCTGGTCGCTCGGGCCACGCGCCGAGCGTGAACCGGGCTCACACGTCGGACGAGTAGCGGATCCCGCCGTCGGGAATGGTGATGCCGGGCCACACCCGCGCGCCGCGCAGCAGCTCGCAGCGCGCGCCGATGTCGGCGCCGTCGCCGATCACGCCGTCGCGGATCAGCGCCCGCGGGCCGATGCGGACCCCGAAGCCGATGATCGAGCGTTCGATCACGCTGCCGGCCTCGATCTTGACGCCGTCGAAAATGACGGCGCCGTCCAGCCGGACACCGGCGCCGATCTCGGCGCCCCGCCCGACGACCGTGCCGCCAATCAATACCGCCCCGGGCGCCACCGCCGCGCCGTCGTGCACCAGTTGCTCTCCGCGATGGCCGTGCAGGGCCGGCGACGGGGCGATCCCGCGCACCAGATCCGAGGATCCGCGCACGAAGTCCTCCGGGGTGCCCATGTCGCGCCAGTAGGTGGCATCGACGTAGCCGAACACCTTGACTCCCCCGTCGGCCAGCAGGGCCGGGAACACCTCGCGTTCGACAGAGACTTCGCGGCCACGGGGAATCCGGTCGATGATCGCGCGCTCGAAGACATAGCAGCCGGCGTTGATCTGATCGGTCGGCGGATCCTCCGTCTTCTCGAGAAAGGCGACGACGCGGTGTTCCTCGTCCGTGGTCACGCAGCCGAACGCCCGCGGGTCCCCCACCCGCACCAGGTGCAGCGTGACGTCGGCCTGGTTGGTGCGGTGGAACCCAAGCAGCTGACCCAGGTCGGCACCGGAGAGCACATCGCCGTTGAACACCATCACGGTGTCGTGGCGCAGGCGGTCCGCGACGTTGGCGATCGCGCCACCGGTTCCCAGCGGTCGCTCCTCGGTCACGTAGTCGATCTGCAAGCCCAGCTTGGATCCGTCGCCGAACTCGGCCTCGAACACCGCGGCCTGGTACGACGTGCCCAGTATCACGTGCTCGATTCCGGCCGCCGCGATCCGCGACAGCAGGTGGGTGAGAAACGGCAGCCCGGCCGTCGGCAGCATGGGCTTGGGAGCCGACAATGTCAGCGGCCGCAGCCGGGTGCCCTTGCCGCCGACCAGGACCACCGCATCGACTTGGCTGGTCGCCACCTCAGTGCCCCCCTTCCGCCAGTTTCAGCGCATGCCTTCGAGACCTGCGCTGTGAGCTGCGCACCATGAGTCGGGAACGCACGGCCAACGATCCCCGTAGCGCCCAGCGCAGTGGGGCCCGCCACCAACCGGGATGCCGATCGGCCAAAAAGATGTAGGTGCTTCTGTGATGGGCAGTCAGGTGGCTTGCCGGGTCACGGCCGGTGGAGTGCCCCTTGTGGTGCAGCACCTCGGCCGACGGCACGTAGACACTCGGCCAGCCGGCCTTGCCGAGCCGGTCGCCGAGGTCGACGTCCTCCATGTACATGAAGTAGCGTTCGTCGAACCCGCCGACCTCGCGAAACGCCGACCGGCGCACCAGCAGGCACGACCCCGACAGCCAGCCCACCGTTCGTTCGCTGGGCTCCAGCCGCTCCTGGCGGTAGGCCGCGGTCCACGGATTGCGCTTCCAGATCGGCCCGAGCACCGCGTGCATGCTGCCGCGGACCAGGCTGGGCAAGTGGCGCGCCGACGGGTACACCGACCCGTCCGGGTCCCGGATGAGCGGTCCCAGCGCGCCGGCGCGTGGCCATCGGGCCGCGGCGTCCAGCAAGGCGTCGATGCTGCCCGGGCCCCATTGCACGTCCGGGTTGGCCACGATCACCCATTCATGAGCATCGTCGAGCTGGGCGATCGCGCGATTGACCGCGGTTCCGTATCCCAGGTTGGCCCCGGTGTCGAACACCCGGACGTTGGGGTAGCGCTCGACTGCGGCCTCCGGCGTTCCGTCGGTGGAGCCGTTATCGGCCAACACCACACTCACCGGCCGCTCAGTGGCCAGCGACAACGACGCCAGGAAGCGCTCCAGGTGCGGGCCCGGCGAGTAGGTCACCGCAACGACCGGCAGGACGTCAGTCACTCGTAGAGGGTAACGGTCGATCGGCCGGAGTTGTGCTGGCAGCCGCCATCAACGCGGCGACAAGTGCACTGCGCCAGGGCCTTAGCGGCGTCAAGCCCGCCGCGGCCCATGACCGGCCGGACAGCGCGGAATAGCTCGGCCGGGGCGCCGGTCGCGGAAATTGGGCGCTGCTGACCGGACGCACCCGCGCCGCGTCGGCCCCACATTCTTCGAACACCGCACGGGCTTGCCCGAACCGGGAGACCGCGCCCTCGTTGGCCGCGTGCAGGATGCGCCCCCGCACGCCGACCGGGTTGTTGTCGGCCAGCTCCAGCAGCGCGGCGGCCAGGTCGGCGACGTAGGTGGGCGAGCCGGTCTGGTCGTCGACCACGTCGACCGGGCCGTCCCCGGCGGCCAGTCGGCGCATGACGGCGACGAAATCCTTGCCGGTCCCGCCGGTGTAAACCCACGCGGTGCGTACCACGACGGCCTCCGGCAGCGCTGCCCGCACGGCCATTTCGCCGGCGAGCTTGCTGCGGGCGTACACGCCCTGCGGAGCGGTCTCATCCTCGGGCTCATAGGGATGCGGCTCGGCCCCACCGAAGTCGCCGTTGAACACATAATCAGTGGAGACGTGGATCAGCCGAGCTCCGGCACGTGCGCAGGCGCGGGCGAGGTTTTCCGGGCCGGTGGCATTGACCGCATACGCGGCCCGCTCGTCGCTCTCGGCGCCGTCGACGTCGGTGTAGGCCGCGCAATTGACGACGACATCGCCGCCTCTGATGATCCCCTCGGCCCCTCCCGGATCGGTGATGTCCCACTGCGACGACGCACACGCCAGCATCTCGCGGCCCTCACGGGCGACCAGCGCCGTCAAATGGCTGCCCAATTGCCCACCGGCACCGGTGATCACTAGCCGTCCTGGCCTCCCCGACATGCTTGAAGTCTGGCACGCCGAGCTTGGCTAACCGGAAAGTAGCTGTGACACACGTAACCTACAGTGATGCCTGTGCAACGTGTGGCTCGTGCGATTGGTACCGCGCTGGCCGTCGCGATCGTCCTCGGGACAGGAGTGGCGTGGAGCAGCGTCCGGTCATTCGAAGACGGCATCTTCCACATGTCCGCGCCCTCGTTGGGTCACGGCGGCGACGACGGCGCGATCGACATCCTGCTGGTCGGCTTGGATAGCCGTACCGATGCCCACGGCAACCCGCTGTCAGCCGAGGAACTGGCGACGCTGCGCGCCGGTGACGAGGAAGCCACCAACACCGACACCATCATCCTGATCCGCATACCCAACAACGGGAAGTCGGCCACCGCGATCTCGATCCCCCGCGACTCCTACGTCGCCGCCCCTGGATTGGGCAAGACGAAGATCAACGGCGTCTACGGCCAAACCAGAGAGGCCAAGCGGGCCAGCCTCGTCCAGGCCGGTGCTTCTGCCGCCGACGCCGCCGCGACGGGCACCGAAGCCGGCCGCGAGGCCCTGATCAAGACGGTCGCCGATCTCACCGGAGTCACCGTCGACCACTACGCCGAGATCGGACTGCTCGGTTTCGCGTTGATCACCGATGCGCTCGGCGGGGTCGAGGTTTGCCTCAAAGATGCGGTCTACGAACCACTTTCCGGCGCAGACTTTCCGGCCGGCCGCCAGAAACTCGACGGCCCGCAGGCACTGAGCTTCGTCCGCCAGCGCCACGACCTGCCACGCGGGGACCTGGACCGGGTGGTGCGCCAACAGGCGGTGATGGCGTCGTTGGCCCATCGGGTCATCTCCGGCCACACGCTGTCCAGCCCCGCCACCCTGAAGCGGCTGCAGCAGGCCGTGCAGCGCTCGGTGGTGCTGTCCTCGGGCTGGGATGTCATGGATTTCGTCCAGCAGCTGCAAAAGCTGGCCGGCGGTAACGTCGCGTTCGCCACCATTCCGGTGCTCGACGGGGCCGGGTGGAGCGACGACGGCATGCAAAGCGTGGTGCGGGTGGACCCGCACCAGGTGCAGGAGTGGGTCGCCGGCCTGCTGCACGAGCAGGATCAGGGCAAGACCGAACAGCTGGCCTACACACCCGCCAAGACCACGGTCAACGTCGCCAATGACACCGACATCAACGGACTGGCCGCGGCGGTGTCAAACGTGCTCGCCTCCAAGGGATTTACTCCCGGCGACGTCGGCAACAACGACGGCGGCCATGTCAAGGGCAGCCAGGTGCGCGCCGCCAAGACCGACGACCTGGGCGCGCAGGGGGTCGCCAAGGAGCTGGGCGGTTTGCCGATCGTCGCCGATGCGTCGCTGCCGGCGGGATCGGTGCGGGTGGTGCTGGCCAACGACTACACCGGTCCGGGCTCTGGGCTCGACGGCGGCGGCGGCGTGACAGCTGCCCGCGCATCGAACGCCGGATCCGGCGACGGCACCGCCCCCCCGCCGTCGCCGATCCTGACCGCGGGCTCCGACAAACCCGAGTGCATCAACTGACCACGCTCTCCGGGGCGATCCTGGACCCGATGCTGCGGGCCGATCCGGTCGGCCCGCGCATCACCTACTACGACGAGGCCAGCGCCGAGCGCATCGAACTGTCCGCGGCGACGCTGGCCAACTGGGCCGCCAAGACCGGCAACCTCCTGCGCGACGAGCTGGGCGCTGGACCGGCCAGCCGGGTCGCGATCTTGCTGCCGGCCCACTGGCAGACGGCGGCGGTGTTGTTCGGGGTGTGGTGGATCGGCGCCGAGGTGGTGTTGGCCGGCCCTGCCGACTTGGCGATGTGCACCGCCGACCGGCTGGACGAGGCCGACACCGCGGTCGGCGCCGGCGGCGAGGTGGCGGTGCTGTCGCTGGATCCGTTCGGCCGGCCGGCATCCGACCTGCCGGTCGGCGTCACCGACTATGCGACCGCGGTGCGGGTGCACGGCGATCAGATCGTTCCCGAGCGCCGCCCCGGTCCGGCGCTCGCCGGCCGATCCGTCGAGCAGATCCTGGCCGAGTGTGAAAACTCAGCGGTGACAAGGGGTTTGACCGCCGCGGATCGGGTCCTGTCCACCGCCCCGTGGACCACACCCGGCGAGTTGGTGGACGGCCTGCTGGCGGTCCTGGCCGTCGGCGCATCGTTGGTGCAAGTGGCCAATCCCGATCCGGCGCTCCTGCAGCGCCGCATCGACACCGAAAAGGTCACCCGCGTCCTCTGACGAGCAGACACAAAATCCCCCCAGAGGGGCCCGGTGTGGGCGCTTTTGCGTCTGCTCGCCGGGCACCAGATTCATGTTGATATCGCGATATTTAGATGTTAGCGTCGCAGGAGGCACAATGTCAGATCAGAAGGAAGGCTCAGGCAATGGCAGTGCAGGCGTTACTGGCGAAGGCGGCAACTACAGTGATCACCGGCCTGGTCGGCGTGACCGCGTACGAGGTGGTGAAAAAGGCCGCCAAAAAGGCGCCGCTGCACCAGACTGCCGTCTCGGCGGCGGAGCTGGGCCTGCGCGGAACCCGCAAGGCCGAGGAGGCGGCGGAGTCGGCCAGGCTGAAGATTGCCGACGTGGTGGCCGAGGCCCGCGAGCGCATCGGCGAGGAGGCACCGACGCCCGCCGTCAGCAGCGTCCACGACCACGACCACTGACCTCCTCGACATGACCCTCGCGATTGCTCGAGAACAAGTCGCAGCAAGCGACGACCCTGCCCTGGTGGTGGTCTCGGATGCGGCCGGGCGCATGCGCGTCCAGGTCGATTGGGTCCGCTCCGATTCCCGGCGCGCCGTGGCGGTCGAAGAGGCCGTCGCCAAGCAAAACGGAGTGCGGGTCGTGCACGCCTATCCGCGCACCGGGTCGGTCGTCGTCTGGTACTCGCCCAGACGTTGCGACCGCGCGTCGGTACTGTCCGCGATCAGCGGCGCCGCACATATCGCCGCCGACCTGATCCCTGCACGCGCGCCGCATTCGTCCGAGATCCGCAACGCCGACGTGCTGCGCATGGTCATTGGCGGTGTGGCACTGGTCCTGCTCGGCGTGCGCCGCTACGTGTTCAAAAGACCTCCCCTGCTCGGGCCCAGCAGCCGGACGGTCGCCACCGGCGTCACCATCTTCACCGGCTACCCGTTCCTGCGCGGTGCACTGCGCTCGCTGCGCTCCGGCAAGGCCGGCACCGATGCGCTGGTCTCGGCGGCGACGATCGCAAGCCTGATCCTGCGCGAGAACGTGGTCGCCCTGACGGTGCTGTGGTTGCTCAATATCGGTGAGTATCTTCAGGATCTGACACTGCGGCGGACCCGCCGGGCGATCTCGGAGCTGCTGCGCGGCAACCAGGACACCGCGTGGGTTCGCCTCACCGAAGGTCCCGACGCCGGCGCCGAGGTCCAGGTGCCGATCGACACCGTGCAGATCGGCGACGAGGTGGTGGTCCACGATCACGTCGCGATACCGGTCGACGGCGAGGTCGTCGAGGGCGAGGCGATCGTCAACCAGTCCGCGATCACCGGGGAAAACCTACCGGTCAGCGTCATCGTCGGGACCCACGTGCACGCCGGTTCGGTGGTGGTGCGCGGTCGTCTGGTGGTGCGCGCCCAGGCCGTCGGCAAACACACCACCATCGGCCGCATCATCACCAGAGTCGAGGAGGCTCAGCTCGACCGGGCGCCGATCCAGACCGTCGGCGAAAACTTCTCCCGCCGCTTCGTTCCCACCTCGTTCATCGTCTCGGCGATCACCTTGCTGATCACCGGGGACGTGCGCCGCGCGATGACGATGCTGTTGATCGCGTGTCCCTGCGCGGTGGGACTGTCCACCCCGACCGCGATCAGCGCGGCGATCGGCAACGGCGCGCGCCGCGGCATCCTGATCAAGGGCGGGTCTCATCTCGAACAGGCCGGCCGCGTCGACGCGATCGTGTTCGACAAGACCGGTACCCTGACCGCCGGCCGGCCGGTCGTCACGAATATCGTTGCGATGCACAAGGATTGGGAGCCCGAACAGGTGCTGGCCTACGCGGCCAGCTCCGAGATCCATTCCCGGCATCCGCTGGCCGAGGCGGTGATCCGCTCGACCGAGGAACGTCACATCAGCATTCCGCCGCACGAGGAATGCGAGGTGCTGGTCGGCTTGGGCATGCGCACCTGGGCCGACGGCCGGACGCTGCTGCTGGGCAGCCCGTCACTGCTGCGCGCGGAAAAGGTGAAGGTGTCCAAGAAGGCGTCGGAGTGGGTCGACAGTCTGCGCAGTCAGGCGGAGACCCCGCTGTTGCTGGCGGTGGACGGCACGCTGGTGGGCCTGATCAGCCTGCGGGACGAACTGCGGCCCGAGGCAGCGGCGGTGCTGAAGAAGCTGCGGGCCAATGGGATTCGACGGATCGTCATGCTCACCGGCGACCATCCGGACATCGCCAAGGTGGTTGCCGAGGAGCTCGAGATCGACGAATGGCGCGCCGAGGTGATGCCGGAGGACAAGCTCGAGGTGGTGCGCGAGTTGCAGGACGACGGTTACGTCGTCGGCATGGTCGGCGACGGCATCAACGACGCCCCGGCGTTGGCGGCCGCCGATATCGGGATCGCCATGGGCCTGGCCGGGACCGACGTCGCCGTCGAGACGGCAGACGTGGCCCTGGCCAACGACGATTTGCACCGCCTGCTCGACGTGCGGGACCTGGGCGCCCGGGCGGTGGACGTGATCCGGGAGAACTACGGCATGTCCATCGCGGTTAACGCCGCCGGGCTGCTCATCGGCGCGGGCGGGGCGCTCTCGCCCGTGCTGGCCGCTATCTTGCACAACGCGTCATCGGTGGCCGTCGTCGCCAACAGCTCCCGGCTGATCCGCTACCGCCTCGATTAGTGGCGATCGCCAGCGCGGCGGGGCCGGGCGCTGGGGGTTGCCGGCTGCTCCGTGGCGACCCCGCCCGCTTGCGCTGGACGGGTCGCCACGCGTCTACCGAGGCCTCAGCAGCCGCAGTCGTGGCCGCGCCAGGCTCGGACGCCCTGCCACGCCGCGACACCCGCGACGGCCAGCCCGACCATGGGGTCGATCCACCAGCCGCCGGACCACCAGGCGGTCACCGCGAGGCCGATCAACACCCCGGCGGCCTGGGCGGCGCATAGATAGTTCTGCGTACCTTCGCCCTCGGTGGCCTCCGATTTCAGCCGTGCGCCCAGCTTGTGGTTGGCCCAGCCGAGAACCGGCATCAGTCCCAAGGCGATGGCGGTCAGCATGATGCCGATCACCGAGGTCTCGGCGCGGTGCTCTGCCGTTAGGTGCCGGATGGATTCGACCGCGATGTACGGGGCGGTCAGCCAAAACGAGACCGCAACACCGCGTTGGGCGCGTCGCTCGGCGGTCGGGGACAGGGTGCGGTCGCCGGTGAAGCGCCAGATCACCATCGCGCTGGCCAGGCCCTCAGAGCCACCGCCAAGCGCCCACCCGGTCAACGCGACGGATCCGACCGCCAGGCCCTCCCACAACCCCAGGCCGCCCTCGGTGAGCAGCACGGCCAGGCTCGCCCAGGCCAGCCGCCGAGCCCAGAGGACGTTCCGCTGCCACCCGGCGTCCCGGGTGAGCGGCGGCGGGGATCCGTCGTGGCGGGCGCCGGCAACGAGCCCGGCGGGGGTCGGCATCTCCATCCCGACGATGGTAGGGGCAATTCGGATGCCGAGCAGTCGCAAATGCCCCTTGACACGCCGGGCGCCAGGGGCCTTTGCGTCTGCTCGGCGCATCGACGCGAAGAAGGCTTAGGGGGCCACAGTGGGCCGATCCCAACCGGGTGGCTACGGCGGCCCGTCCGTCCCGCGTTTGCCGAACAGCCACCCGGCGGCGCCACCGATGCCTCCGGGTGCGGGCGGGACACCAGCTCCGCCGTTACCGCCGTTGCCGATCAGCCGGGCGGCATCACCGCCGTCGCCTCCGCCACCTCCGGCGCCCGCATTACCGCCGGTGCCGCCGGCCCCGCCCGCCCCGCCATTCCCGCCGGCCCCGCCGTTGCCGTACACCAGCCCGCTCTGGCCGCCGCCGGCCCCAGCACCTCCGTTACCGCCATCCATGCCGACGCCGCCGACACCACCGGCGCCGGCCGAGCCGCCGGCGCCGCCGTCACCGAACAGCAGCCCGCCGACGCCACCGGCGCCTCCGCTGCCGCCGTCGCCCCCGGCGACAGGCAGAACCGTTATCACGCCGGGGTCACCGTTCCCGCCGGTCGCGCCGTTCCCGCCAGCACCACCGTTGCCGACCAGCCATGCGTGGCCGCCCACCCCGCCGTTGCCTAGACGAGCGCTGCCTCCGCCGCTGCCCCCGTTACCGCCGTGGCCGCCGTTGCCGTACAGCAGCCCACCGTTGCCGCCGTCACCGCCCGTTGCGCCTATCTGGGCCTGCAGCGGGCCCACCCCGACGTCGCCGCCGCTGCCGCCGTCGCCGCCGTTTCCGAGCAGCCCGACCTGCAACTGGAACCGCCCAGGGGTGCCGCCGTCGCCGCCGAGGCCGCCGAGGCCGCCGTAACCGGTCGTGGTGCCGGCGCCGCCGTCGCCGCCGGAACCCCCGCTACCGCCGGCCCCGCCATTGCCGACCAAAAACCCACCGAAACCGCCGCTGCCGCCCGACCCGCCGGAACCGCCGAAACCACCGTAGTCGTCGGCAGGAACTCCTCCTCCGGCCCCTCCGTGACCGCCGCTTCCCCCAGCCCCGCCGTTGCCGAACAGCGGCGAGGCGTCGCCGCCGGAACCGCCCGTGCCGCCAAAACCGCCTGTGCTGTGGAGGCCGACGCCGACGGCCCCGTCACCGCCGTTACCGCCGAGCCCCCCGCTGCCGAGCAGCAACCCGCCATTGCCGCCCGCGCCGCCGTCGCCGGCCAAACCGCCGCCACCGCCCAGTCCGCCGGGCCCGCCGGCCGCACCGACCCCGCCGACCCCGCCGGCTCCACCGTTACCGATCAGCCAGGTGCGCCCGCCGGCCCCACCGTTCCCCGCGGTTCCGCCGGTCCCGCCCGCGGCGCCGCCCCCGCCGGCCCCTTCTGGCCCGCCACCGTCCCGCCCGCCGCCGTTGCCGATAAGCCCGGCCACGCCCCACCGCCCGGCCGCCCGCCACCCCGTCCATCCATCCCGCCGCCCCCTCCCCGCCGGCATTTCCACCGCCCGCTTTCCTCCTCCGTTGCCGCCAGCACCGCCGGTGCCAGCGGTGCCGTTCACCCCGTCGTCGTCACCGCCAGCGCCGCCGTTACCGCCGCTGGCCCCGTCTCCGGGGCTGCCTCCCAATAGGCCCCCTCGCCCCCCGGCCCCGCCCTGGCCGCCGTTTCCGCCGTTGCCGGCTGTGCTTCCCATGCCGGACGCATTCGCGCCGGCCCCACCGTCGCCGCCCGGCGCGCCAGCCCCACCGTGGCCGAACAACCATCCGCCGTTGCCGCCGTTGCCGCCGTTGCCGCCATTGGCACCTGCCGCGGCGTTGCCGCCAGCCCCGCCGGCCCCGCCGTTACCAATCAATCCCGCGGACCCGCCGCTCCCCCCGGCCTGGCCCACCCCGCCGGATCCGCCGTTACCGCCGTTGCCGTACAACAGCCCGCCCGGTCCCCCGTCTGCTCCGGTTCCCGGGAGCCCGTCGGCGCCGTTGCCGATCAATGGGCGTCCCAGCAACGCCAGGGTGGGCGCATTCACCGCGTCCAGCAGATTCTGCGACGCGTTGGCGATTTCGGTGCTCACATACGACCCCGCACCCGCAATCAGGGCCTGCACAAACCCTTCATGAAAAGCGGCCGCTTGAGCGCTGAGCGTCTGATATCCCTGGGCGTAGGTCCCGAATGCGGCCGCGATGGCCACCGACACCTCATCGGCCGCTGCCGGCAGCACCGACGTCGTGGCGATCGTCGCGGCCGCGTTGGCGGCGCCTATACCGGAGCCGATCTGTCCCAAATCTCCTGCCGCAGCAGCGATCACGTCCGCAGCCGCTCGCACAAACGACACCTGGACCACCTCACAGCACCAGAACCGGCAACTTGTCCGATCGTCACCCAGGAAGCGGCAACGAAGAAAGCGTAACCACTCGCTGGCACCAAATTCCGCTTTCGCAAAAGGGACACGCCAACGCCTGAGCAACGCTCGGCAATTTCACGTAGGCTCGGCATTCTGTTGGCGGACATCGACATCTGCTCGGCCCCGCCGGGCGGCGGAGTGCGTGTGTTCAGACCCCAGTCTTTCGGAGGAGTTCCGTGAGGTTCACTCGATCTGGCGGCGCGCTTGGCCTGCTGGTTGCCGGCGCCTTGGTGTTATCGGCATGCGGCGGCCATTCCGGCACGTCGTCGACCTCCAGTGCGCCCTCCGTGCCGGTGGATTGTGGCGGCAAGAAGAAACTCTTGGCCGCCGGCTCGACCGCGCAAAAGAACGCGATCGAACAGTTCGTCTACGCCTACATTCACGCATGTCCGGGCCACACGCTGGACTACAACGCCAACGGTTCCGGCGCCGGGATGAAGCTGTTCCTGGGCAATCAAACCGATCTGGCCGGGTCCGATTCGCCGATGAATCCGTCGAAGGGTGAGCCCGACCGGGCGGCGGAACGGTGCGGGTCACCGGCGTGGGACCTGCCGGTGGTGTTCGGTCCGATCGCGGTGACCTTCAACATCAGCGGCGTGAGCGCGCTGAAGCTGGACGGGCCGACGATCGCGAGAATCTTCAACGGCGCCATCACCAGGTGGGACGATCCGGCGATCAGGGCGCTCAACCCGAATGGCAACCTGCCCCCCACGCCGATCCACGTCGTCTTCCGCAGCGACCAGTCCGGGACCACGGACAACTTCCAGAAATACCTCGACGCCGCGTCCGACGGCGCGTGGGGTAAGGGCGCCGGTCAGACGTTCAACGGCGGTGTCGGTGAAGGCGCCGCCGGAAACGACGGCACCTCCATGGCGATGAAGAGGACCGACGGCTCGATCACCTACAACGAGTGGTCGTTCGCGGTGGGCCACCAGCTGAACATGGCGCAGATCATCACGTCGGCGGGCCCGGAAGCGGTGTCGATCACCGCCGACTCGGTCGGCAAGACGATCGCCGGGGCCACGTTCCAGGGTTCGGGCAACGACCTGGTGGTGGACACGTCGTCGTTCTACCGGCCGACGCAACCCGGTGCCTACCCGATCGTGTTGGTGACCTACGAGGTCGTCTGCTCGAAATACCCGGATGCGCCGACCGGTACCGCAGTAAGAGCCTTTATGCAGGCCGCAATTGGTGATGGCCAAATTGGTTTGGACGAATATGGTTACATTCCGCTGCCGAAGTCGTTCCAATCGAAACTGGTGTCGGTGGTCAACCAAATCGCGTGATTAGGTGTTCCCGTGGCCGGCAACGGGGCGATCGGCTCCGCCACGTTCGCGTCGACGGTGAGCTCCGGAAGACGTCGCCGCACAGCGGTCGCCGGATGAATTCCTCGGGACCCGAGCGGCTTTGGACGCTGCAGCAAACAACCACACGATGGCGATCGCAATGGGCACGTACAATTCGTGACGTACACAGCCGTGGCTAAATCGTTGTGTTGGGTAGTCGCGCGCGACGTCCCGGATGATTGAAGAATTGGCTGAGAGTAGCGCGATTGTTATGGCGCGCGACTCACCGAAGATTTACCGTGTGTTCACCATCGGTTTCTCGGCGACACCGACGACGCCGGAATCGGGTGGCCGGGCGAAGGGAGCGTCGAGGAATGAGCGACAACCAGCCGGGTTCGCGGGTGGGGTCGCGGTTTGGGCCCTATCAGCTGCTGCGGCTGATTGGGCGCGGGGGGATGGGCGAGGTTTATGAGGCCGAGGACACCCGCAAACATCGGGTGGTGGCCCTGAAGCTTATTTCGCCGCAGTTCTCCGGCAACCCGATATTTCGCGCGCGAATGCAACGCGAGGCCGACACCGCAGGACGGCTGACCGAGCCACACATCGTGCCGATCCACGACTACGGCGAAATCAGCGGGCAGTTCTACGTTGAGATGCGCCTGATCGACGGCGCGTCGCTGCGCACGATGTTGACGCAGTACGGTCCGCTGACCCCGGCACGAGCCGTCGCCATCGTCCGCCAGGTCGCCGCGGCGCTGGATGCCGCGCACGGCAACAGCGTTACCCACCGCGACGTCAAACCGGAAAACATCCTGGTGGCCGACAACGACTTTGCCTACCTGGTGGATTTCGGTATCGCGCGCGCCGTCAGCGACCCGGGGCTGACCCAGAGCGGGACCGCCGTGGGTACCTACAACTACATGGCCCCGGAGCGGTTCACCGGCGACGAGGTCACCTATCGCGCCGATATCTATGCGCTGGCCTGTGTGTTGGGCGAATGCCTGACGGGGGCGCCGCCGTATCGCGCCGATAGCGTCGAACGGTTGATCGCCGCGCATCTCATGGAACCCCCGCCGCGGCCCAGCCAGCTTCGGCCCGGGCGGATTCCGCCGGCCCTTGACCAGGTGATCGCCAAAGGCATGGCGAAGAATCCCGCGGAGCGCTATCTGTCGGCCGGCGACTTGGCGGCTGCCGCCCACGACGCACTCACGACGGGCGAGCAGCGCCAGGAAGCCACCATCCTGCGGCAGGGCGGCAACGCGACCCTGGTTGCCGCCGCCGAAACGGGCTTTGCTGGCGCCTGGACCAACTACACCGGTTCGGGCCCCGAACCCCAAACAACGGCTGCGCCGCCGCGCTTTCTCGGCGACGACGAGACAATGGCCCGTCCGGTGCCCTCGGGTACCGGTGCCCAGAGCTGGCGCCAGACAGGACGGTCGGCCCCGGACTCCCCCACCCAGTGGCGCCAGGCCCCTGCCGCCGGCGGCTGGCCCAGTCAGCCCGGGATCCCCGCGGGCCAACCGACTTCCGGCCAGCCCACCCAGACCCAACCCGCGGCCAAGCCCCGCGACAAACGCAAGCTGTGGCTTGTCGCCGGCGGTGGTGCCGCGCTCGTCCTCGTCGTCGCGATCGTCGCCGCGTTTTTGATCGTGAAACCGTCGAGCGCACCCCAACAGGGGTCGGGGCAAATCGTGCTGCCGTTCACCGGCCTCAACTTCCGGCTATCCCCGGGCGGTGTGGCGGTTGACGACTCTGGCACCGTCTACGTCACCAATCAGGGGATGTACGGCCGGGTCGTGGCGTTGGCCGCCGGAACGAACACCCCGACGGTCAAACCGTTCACCGGACTTTACGAGCCCCAGGGCGTGGCGGTGGACACCTCCGGCAGGCTCTATGTCACCGATTTCAACAATCGGGTGGTGGCGTTGTCGGCCGGGTCGAACAACCAGGTCCAGCTGCCGTTCACGGGCCTCAATTACCCCGAGGGGGTGGCCGTGGACGCGCAGGGCAACGTGTATGTGGCCGACCGGGGTAACAACCGGGTGGTGAAGCTGGTGGCCGGGACGAACAACCAGATCGTGCTGCCGTTCAACGGCCTCAAGAATCCCGACGGGGTTGCCGTGGGCGCCGACGGCGACATCTTTGTGACCGACACCGACAACAACAGGGTGCTGAAGCTGGAGGCGGGGTCAAACGATCAGACCGTGTTGCCGTTCACCGGCCTCACCGCGCCGTGGGGTATTGCCGTGGACATCGTCGGCAACGTCTACGTCACCGAACACGACAACAACGTGGTGGTGAAACTGGCCCCCCTCGCGACCGCCCCGACCGAGCTGCCGTTCACCGGCCTCAACACCCCCCTATCGGTGGCGGTGGACAAGGACGGCAACGTATACGTCGCCGACCGCGGCAACGGCCGAGTACTCAAGCTCCCGCACAGCTGACCCGGCCGGGCGACACGCCCTCACCGCCGTCGGGTTGCCAGGAAGCGGATGCCCGCGGCCGTGAGGTTGATCGCCGCCACGATCAGTATCAGGGTCAGCGCCGCTCCCCAGATGCGCAGGTAACCGGCGTGCTCGGGATTGGTGAGCTCGCTGTAGATCAGCAGCGGCAGCGAGGCCATGTTGCCGTTGAAGATGTCGAGGTTGATGGAGCGGCTGTATCCGACCAGCACCAGCACTGGCGCGGTTTCACCGATCACGCGCGCGATCGACAACAAGACACCCGACACGATGCCCGGCATCGCGATCGGGGCGACGATTCGCACGATTGTTTTCCATTTCGGAACGCCCAACGCGTAGCTGGCTTCTCGTAGTTCGTCGGGCACCAGGCGGAGTATCTCCTCGGCGGATCGCACCACCACCGGCAACATCAGCAACACCAGCGCCAACGACACGGCGAAGGCGCTCTGCTCAAATCCCAGGGTGGCGATCCAGAGGCTGAAGATGAACAGCGCCGCCACGATCGACGGCACCCCGGCGAGCACGTCGACCATGAACGTGGTCACCCGCGCCATGCGCCCCGAACCGTACTCCACCAGATAGACCGCGGTCATCAATCCCAGCGGCACGGCCAGGACGGCGGCGACCCCGGCCTGAACCAGCGTCCCGTACAGCGCGTGATAGACGCCGCCGGCGAACTGCTCGGGCAGCACGCCGCGCAGCGAGTGGGTCCACCAGCCCGACCGGGTGATCGCGTACCAGCCGCGGCCCACCACCACCCCCAACACCCAGATCAGCGGCACCAGCGCGACGGCGAAGGAGGTGACGAAAAACAGTGTCGCGACGTTGTTTGTGATCCGCCGCCTCATGCTCAGCGGACGAAACACCACCGCCTTGACCGGCTCATCGAGCGCGTCGGTACCCGTCGGGGGGCTCATCGGGCGACTCACGCATTGACCTTCCCGCCGGCGATCGCGCGGGCCGCCGCATTGACCACAAACGTTAGGACGAACAGCGCGAATCCCGCCGAAATGTAGGCACCGGTGGGCAGCGGTTCGCTGAATTCTGACGCCGCGGAGGCGATCTTGGAGGCGAACGTATAACCACCGTCGAATAGCGACCAATCCCCGGGACGGGCGGCCGCGCGCAAAATGATCAGCACCGCAACGGTTTCGCCCAGTGCCCGGCCCAGGCCCAGCATCGACGCCGCGATGACGCCGCTGCGACCGTACGGCAGCACGGTCATCCGCACCACCTCCCACTTCGTCGCGCCCAGCGCCTGCGCCGCCTCCATATGGATGCGCGGGGTCTGGCGGAACACTTCGCGGGATACCGAGGTGACGATCGGCAGGATCATCACCGAGAGCACGATGCCGGCGGTGAAGATGGTCCCCCCGCCGGCCAACGACACGTTGCCCTCCCTGAACAGGAATATCCACCCCAGGTTGCGGTTGAGAAACGCCGCGATCGGCTCGAGCCTCGGCGCCAGCACGAAGATGCCCCACAAGCCGAAGACGATCGACGGGACCGCGGCCAGCAGATCGATGATCGCACCGAACGGGCGCGACAGCCTGGCCGGCGCATATTGCGTGAGGAAGACCGCGATCCCGACGGCGATCGGAACGGCCAACACGAGGGCGGATATCGAACTGAGCACCGTCACCATGAACAGGTCGCGGATGCCGAACGCCAGCTTCTCGTCGTCAGCGGTGTCGAATTCGGCGCTGGTGAAGAAATTCGCGTGGTTGGCTCGCAGCGACGGGACCGCGCGGACCAACAGGAATATCGCAATCAGCACGATCGCGATCACGATCACCGAACCGGCGGCGACCGCGATCGACTTGAACAGTCGGTCCGCGCGAGCGTGGGGAGCCACCAGCGCAACCCTCACCGCGGACGGATCCAGCGACCTGCCTAGCGGTCTTCGCGCCATCGCGGCCTCAGATCACGCGATGGCGTTGACCGCGGTCGACAGCCTCGACTTGAACTCGTCTGGAATGGGGATATATCCGTTGTCCCCCAAGCCGTTCTGGCCCGCGCCGATGGTGCTCTGCAGAAACGCCTTCACGGCCGTGCCGACCTGCGCGTCGGGATACTTCGAGCAGACGATCTCGTAGGTGGCCAGCACGATCGGGTAGGAGCCGGGCTTCGTGGGCCGGTAGAACGAGACCGTGTCCAGCACCAGGTCGTTACCCTGACCGCTGATCGTGGCCCCGGCAATGGTCTTGCCGACCGAGTCGGTGCTGATCGCCACCGCCTCCGGACCCGCTGATGTGATGATCTTGGCCATGTTCAGGTGCTGCGCCTGGGCGAACGACCATTCGTTGTAGGTGATCGACCCCTCCGTGGCTCTGATCGCCGCCGACGTGCCGTCGTTGCCCCTTGCGCCCTCGCCGACGCCGCCTTGGAACGCCTTTCCGGCGCCCCTGCCCCACGCGCCATTCGAAGCGGCATCCAGGTATCGCTGGAAGTTGTCCGTGGTCCCGGACTCGTCGCTGCGGAACACCACGTGAATCGGCACGGCGGGCAAGTTGGTACCCGAGTTGAGCGCGGCGATCGCGGGATCGTTCCAGCTGGTAATGGCGCCGTCGAAGATCTTCGCCAGGGTGGGACCGTCCAGATTGAGCGCATTCACGCCAGTGATGTTGAAGGTGACCGCGATCGGGCCGAACACGACGGGCAGGTTCCACGCCGGCGAGCCGCAGCGCTGCTCGGCGGCGGCATATTCGTCCTTGCTCAGTGGCGAGTCCGAGCCACCGAAATCTGTTTGGTTGCCGTTGAATTCGCTAATCCCGGCGCCCGAGCCATTGGCCGTGTAATTCAAGGTCTGACCCGGGCAGGCCTGCTCGAACGCGTTGACGAAGCGGGTCATCGCATTGGCCTGGGCGGTCGACCCACTGGCCTTCAGGGTCTTCTTCCCGCCGCAACTCACCTTCCCCGCCGACGCACCGGTGGTTGCGCCTCCTCCGGCCACGTTCTTGTCACTGCCACACCCCGACAACACCAGCGCGCCGGCGGCCAGGACGCCCAGCGCAGCACCAAATCGGTTGAGTTTCAATTCAGTTCCTAACGGTAGGGATGAAAACATACTCGCGAACCGCCGACGGCTGCGACCCGCCAACCAGCCGTCTTCCTCGCAGCCATGAAGCTAACAGTAACAAGGTTAACGTGCGGCGAACTTCTCCGGCGGTCGTTGCCTGAGATGACTACGCCCCTCAGGGCCCGTTACATCCGCAAGCACGTGTGCAAAACTAGAACCTGTTCCAGCATAGCCGCCAGTGCGATTCCGCCCGACAACCGAAGTGTGTGAGGCCAGCATGATCCTGGACAGGTTTCGCCTCGACGACAAAGTCGCCGTCATCACCGGCGGCGGCCGCGGCCTGGGCGCGGCCATTGCGCTGGCTTTCGCCGAGGCCGGTGCGGACGTCGTCATCGCCTCGCGAACGCAGTCTGAACTAGAGGCCGTCGCCGAACGGGTCCGCGCCACGGGCCGTCGCGCCCACGTCGTCGCCGCCGACCTGGCCCATCCCGAGGTGACCGCCGAGCTGGCCGGTCAGGCGGTCGGGGCTTTCGGAAAACTAGACATCGTCGTCAACAACGTCGGCGGCACCATGCCGAACACGCTGCTGACCACCTCGACCAAGGACCTCAAGGACGCGTTCACCTTCAACGTCGCGACCGCCCACGCGCTGACCATCGCGGCGGCGCCGCTCATGCTGGAGCACTCCGGCGGGGGCAGCATCATCAACATCACCTCGACCATGGGCCGGCTGGCCGGACGCGGTTTCGCCGCCTACGGCACCGCCAAAGCCGCGC
The DNA here is from genome assembly GCF_010731535.1 of Mycobacterium lacus. NCBI lineage: Bacteria > Bacillati > Actinomycetota > Actinomycetes > Mycobacteriales > Mycobacteriaceae > Mycobacterium > Mycobacterium lacus. The sequence continues at coordinate 431,430 of NZ_AP022581.1, read as the reverse complement.
TGGCCCATTACACCCGCCTCGCGGCGCTGGACCTATGCCCACGCATCCGGGTCAACGCGATCGCACCGGGGTCGATCCTGACGTCGGCGCTGGATGTGGTGGCCTCCAACGATGAGCTGCGCGCGCCGATGGAGAAGGCGACACCCCTGCGTCGCCTCGGTGATCCCGTCGACATCGCGGCCGCGGCAGTGTATTTGGCGTCTGAAGCGGGCGAATTCCTCACCGGCAAGACGCTGGAGGTCGACGGCGGCCTCACCTTCCCCAACCTCGACCTACCCATCCCGGACCTGTGAACCCATGAGGCGCGAGAAGACGCAAAAGCGTCCGACACGCACGGCGTGTCGGACGCTTTTGCGTCTTCTCGCGGTCTCACACCAGAGGAGCCCGTCATGGCCATACCCGTCGTTCAATTGGGCACCGGAAACGTCGGCGTCCACGCGCTGAGGGCGCTCATCACCAATCCGGAGTTCGAGCTCACCGGTGTCTGGGTGTCGTCGGATGCCAAGGCCGGCAAGGACGCCGCAGAGCTTGCCGGACTCGCGGATTCGACGGGCGTCAAAGCAAGCACCGACCTGGACGCCGTGCTCGCGACCGGGCCGCGGTGCGCGGTTTACAACGCGATGGCCGACAACCGGCTGCCCGAGGCCCTCGAGGACTACCGCCGCGTGCTGGCGGCAGGGATCAATATCGTCGGCAGCGGCCCCGTGTTCTTGCAATACCCGTGGCAGGTGCTTCCGGAGGAGCTCATCGCGCCCTTGGAAGACGCCGCGCGCCAAGGCAACTCGAGCCTGTACGTCAACGGCATCGATCCCGGTTTCGCCAACGACCTGCTACCGATGGCACTGGCCGGCACCTGCCAGAGCATCCAGCAGATTCGGTGCATGGAGATCGTCGACTACGCCACCTATGACAGTGCCGTCGTCATGTTCGACGTGATGGGTTTCGGGAAGCCCATGGACGAGATCCCGATGCTGTTGCAGACCGGCGTCCTGAGCCTGGCATGGGGATCGGTCGTCCGGCAACTTGCTGCGGGACTGGGCATTTCACTCGACGAGGTCGCCGAGGTGTACGTCCGCGAACCCGCACCCGACGACTTCGACATCGCATCGGGGCACATCCCCAAGGGCAGCGCCGCGGCGCTGCGGTTCGAGGTGTTCGGCATGGTCAACGGCGACCCTGTCGTCGTGCTGGAACACGTCACCCGATTGCGCGAGGACCTGTGCCCCGATTGGCCGCAGCCGGCCCAGCCCGGCGGTTCCTACCGCATCGAGATCACCGGCGAACCCTCCTACGCCGTGGATGTCTGCCTGAGCAGCCGCCTGGGTGACCACAATCATGCCGGGCTGGTCGCCACCGCGATGCGGATCGTCAACGCCATCCCGGCGGTGGTGGCCGCCGAGCCGGGCATCCGCACGACCCTCGACTTGCCCCTGATCACCGGCCGGGGGCTGTATGCGCCGTCCTGAGCGCGATGCGGCGCTCACCAGAGCTTGGGTGAACGGTACAGCTTTGCGGGATCGAAATCGGCTGTCCCCGTAGCGACTTCACCAATTGCCGCGAGCCCCCTGTGCAGCTCGTCGAGGCCGGCATCGCCGATGCGCTCGCGGATCTGATTGTCCAGCGCGGCTGCCACCTTCAGGCGCGCGGTCATGAAGTCGGTTGCCTTTGTGGTGAGTTCGACCACTTTCTCGCGCTGGTCGGTGACCGACGGGGTGGCCCGCACATAGCCGCGTTCGCGCAGTTCGGCCACGACCTTGCTGGCCGCCTGGCGGCTGATGGCGAACAGTCTCCCCATCTCCGAGATCGTCATCGGCCCCGGTTGGGCATACAGGGCGAACACATAGTTCATCGAGTAGTTTCGTTCGGGAAAACCCGCGGACTCCATTTCCATATCCACTCGACGGACATAGCTCCACCAGGCCATCCGCAGTGCCGTGCCGAGATCCGTCTGCGGTGCCCGGAACTCCGATGCGACAACCATGGTTGACAATATAGCCGACTGGCGTTATCGCCATGACCGTTATCCTCGGCGCCAGCAACTCCAACAACTAGGACAAGGTAGGTGGGCATGACCGTGACTCCCGACGACGTCAGTGCTCGGTCGGCGCCGCGTTTCGACGGGCTGCGCGCGCTATTCATCAACACGACGCTGAAGCGTTCGCCCGAACTCAGCCACACCGAGGGTCTGATCCAACGGAGCGCCGGGATCATGCGCGAGCATGGCGTCGAGGTCGACGGTCTGCGCGCCATCGACCACGACATCGCGACCGGCGTATGGCCCGACATGACCGAACACGGCTGGGAAACCGATGCCTGGCCGGACATCTACCGGCGCGTGCTTGACGCTCACATTCTCGTCTTGTGCGGGCCAATCTGGTTGGGCGACAACAGTTCCGTGATGAAGCGGGTGATCGAGCGCCTCTATGCGTGCTCGCATCTGCTCAACGAGCAAGGCCAATACGCCTACTACGGGCGGGTGGGCGGCTGCCTCATCACCGGCAACGAGGACGGCGTCAAGCATTGCGCCATGAACGTGCTGTACAGCCTGCAACATCTGGGCTACACCATCCCGCCACAGGCAGACGCGGGTTGGATCGGGGAGGCGGGTCCGGGCCCGTCGTACCTGGACCCGGGATCGGGCGGCCCGGAGAACGACTTCACCAACCGCAACACCACGTTCATGACATACAACTTGATGCACCTCGCGCAGCTGCTGAGGGCCGCTGGCGGTGTGCCCGCCTACGGAAATCAGCGCACCAAGTGGGACGCCGGTTGCCGACCGGACTTTGCCAACCCTGACTACCGGTAGCCAGGTCCCCGACATCGCCGTTGGCCCCAACGTGCGGGTTTCGGTTAACCTCACTTCTTGATTCGGCGAGATGGATCGAGGGGACGTTGGCGCAGGACACCAGGACCTCGCTCAAGACGAGCTGGTACCTGCTGGGGCCCGCCTTCGTGGCCGCGATCGCCTATGTCGATCCCGGAAACGTGGCGGCCAACGTCAGCGCCGGCACAAAGTTCGGCTACCTGCTGCTGTGGGTCGTGGTCGTGGCCAACGTTCTGGCCGCCCTGGTGCAGTACCTATCGGCCAAACTCGGCCTGGTGACCGGGCGATCGCTGCCCGAGGCGATCGGCAGGCGGATGCGCCGCCCGGCGCGGCTGGCCTTTTGGGCGCAGGCCGAACTCGTAGCGATGGCGACCGACGTTGCCGAAATACTCGGCGGGGCAATCGCATTGCGGGTGCTGTTCAACCTGCCGCTGCTGATCGGCGGGATCATCACCGGGGTGGTGTCGTTGTTGCTGCTGACGGTCAAAGACCGCCGCGGCCAGCTGATGTTCGAGCGCGTCATCACCGGACTGCTACTCGTCATCGCCATCGGTTTCGCCGCCAGCTTCTTTGTCGCGACACCGCCACCCGAAGGCGTACTCAGCGGCCTGGTTCCGCGATTCAGGGGCACCGAAAGCGTACTGCTGGCCGCCGCGATCCTGGGTGCCACCGTGATGCCGCACGCCGTGTACCTGCATTCGGGTCTGGCCCGCGACCGCCACGGTCACCCCGACGCGGGAGCGCGCCGGCGCCACCTGCTGCGAATCACCCGTTGGGACGTCGCGCTGGCGATGACGGTGGCGGGCACGGTGAACGCGGCGCTGCTGCTGCTCGCCGCGATCAACCTGCAGCACCACGGCGCCACCGCCTCCATCGAGGGCGCCTACGCCGCCGTCCACGACACCCTGGGGGCGACGATCGCGGTGCTGTTCGCGATCGGATTGCTCGCCTCCGGTCTGGCCTCCGCCTCGGTGGGCGCCTATGCCGGCGCGATGATCATGCAGGGCTTGCTGCACTGGTCCATATCCATGGTGGTGCGCCGGTTGATCACGCTGTGCCCCGCCCTGGCGATCCTTGCCATCGGTGTCGACCCCACCCGCACCCTGGTCCTCTCGCAGGTCGTGCTGTCCTTCGGCATCCCGTTCGCGGTGCTTCCGTTGGTCCGACTCACCAGCAACCGCGAGCTGATGGGCAGCGACACCAACCATCCGGCCACGACTTTTTTTGGCTGGGCGGTTGGCGCGATGGTTAGTCTGCTCAACGTGGTGCTCATCTACCTGACGGTGACCGGCTGAATGCCGGCACGTTGGCATCCCTATTTCGCATACGGGTCCAACCTGTGCGTCCAGCAGATGGCGGCGCGCTGTCCCGACGCCACCGATCCACGCCCTGCGGTCCTGTCCGATCACGGCTGGCTGATCAACCAGCGCGGGGTGGCCACCGTCGAGGAGTCCGCGCGGAGTCGGGTGCACGGGGTGCTCTGGCGGGTCTCCGATCACGACCTGGCCTCGTTGGACCGCGCCGAGGGCGTGCCGATGCGCTACCGTCGCGACCGGCTGACCGTGCACACCGACGCCGGCCCGTCGCCCGCCTGGGTGTACATCGACCACCGGGTGACGCCCGGGCCGCCCCGGCCGGGCTATCTGCCGCGCGTCATCGACGGCGCGATCCACCACGGGCTGCCGCAACGCTGGATCGACTTTCTGCACCGCTGGGAACCCGCGCATTGGCCTCGCCCGTCGTCCGTGCTGTCATCGTACGGCCCTGCACCACAATCGATTTCAGCGTTGTTGAGTGAACCCGCCGTGGTCGAGGTCGGCGGCGGGTGGAAGCAGATGACCGATGTGATCGCCGAGCGTCCCGCCGAAGCCACGGCGCGCTCCTGGCAAGTATCCTCAGACCGATAACCGGAGGTCGCTGGTGACCAAGGATTTTCGTTTCGGGCTCAGCGTCCGCTTCATCGAATCGCGCGCCGCGCTGCAAGCCAGGGCAAAACAGGCGGAAGACCTCGGATACGACGTTCTCTGCGTGCCCGACCATCTCGGCGCGGCGGCACCCATCCCGACGCTGACCGCCGTCGCCCTGGCCACCAACGGAATTCGACTCAGCATCTACGTGCTCAACGCCGCCTTTTACAAGCCGGCCCTGCTGAGCCGCGACCTGGAAGCGCTGGACCTGCTCAGCGACGGGCGCCTGGAGATCGGCCTCGGCACCGGCTACGTGCGGGAAGAATTCGAAGCGGCCGAGCTGCCGTACCCCAGCGCCGGTGCCCGGGTCGACTACCTCGAGCACATGACGGCCTACCTGAAGGAGCATCACCCGACGACGCCGATCCTCATCGCCGGCAGCGGCGACCGGGTAATGACCTTGGCCGCCCGGCATGCCGACATCATCGGGCTGACCGGCGCCAGGGTGCGCGACGTCGACGACCCGCTGGCCGAACGCATCGGGTTCGTCCGGAACGCCGCCGGCGATCGGTTTGGCGCGCTCGAGCTGAATCTGGCGATCACTGCGATGCCGCCCGCAGGAGAGAGCGTCCCCAACTTGGCGATACCCCGCAGATTTGCGCCGACACTGTCGGATGTGGAGTTGTTGGCCATGCCCTCGGTACTCAGCGGGTCACCCCGTGAGATGGCCGACACGTTGTTGGGATACCGCGAAAGATACGGGGTGACATCGTTCACCGTCCAGGACTCCCACACCGACAACTTCGCGAAGGTGATCGCGGAGCTGCGGTGACTTCCGCCCAGTCGACAAGGGTCTTTCGACTCCTGAGCCGGGCAAGCCATCACGATAGCGTGATCCACGCCATCGCTGGTCCATTGATGCGAGGCCAGAAAGCGGTTATCACTCCACGTGTTTCGCTCCCTCGGTTGAAAGGAGACGTCCCATGAGCTGGCCGACAGCTGCGGTTCTGATCGCCGTCGTGTTCGCGGTGATGGTGGTGTTCAGCACCTACCTCACGGGCCGCTTTTCGAGAAAATAGAGCGACCATGAGGTCGGTTCGCGACGCGGTGCGCATCTTCAACAAGTACGCCCTCAATCCCGCCATGCTGCACCTCGCCGGGCGAAAACACTGGTACGCGGCGGTGATTCAGCACACCGGCCGCAGCTCCGGGAAACGGTATTCAACACCGGTGGTAGCGGATCGGGTGCCGGACGGCTTCATTCTCCCGCTGCCGTATGGCACCCGCGTCGACTGGTTGCGCAACGTCCTGGCCGCTGGCCGGGCGACGATTCAAGCAAGCGGCCAGACCTACAACGTCATCGATCCTGAGGTCATCGGCGCCGCGTCGGCCGCTCCGCAACTCTCACCCCGACGCCGGCGCGCGTTTCAGCGGTTGGGGATCGACAACTTCGTCAAGATGAAGCTGGCTGCGCCCGAGGATTAGCGCCCGCGCCACCGCTGCGTCAACGCCGATTAAACGCCTCCACCGCGGTGGGCAGCGTCGGGAACATCCGGTCTTCGCCGATCTTGGCGAGCAGGCCCGCCGCCCGCAACGAGTCCCGGAGGTCCTGCTTGACCCTGGCCATCGCGAATACGATTCCCCGCCTTACCAATTCGGCGCGCAGCTGGTCCAGCGCATCGAGTGCGGTCAGATCAACCTCCACGTTGGCCTCGGCGTTGAGCACAAACCACTCGACGGGCACCGGGTCCGCATCGACCGCCGCAAGCGCGCGCCTTCGGAAGTCCTCGGCGTTGGCGAAGCACAACGGGGCATCGTAGCGGTACACGAGCAACCCCGGCAGCGGACTCGCCTGCGGGTAGTCGTCGATATCGTGCATCCCCGCCAGGCCCGGCACGATCCCAAGGACGCTGTCGTGCGCATGGGCGACACGGCGCAGCAGGTCCAGGATGGACAGCGCCACGGCGACGAGCACGCCGTACAGCAGGCCCAGAGCCAACACGGCCGCCGTGGCGGCCAGGGACAAGACCAGTTCGCTGCGGCGAAAGCGCGCCAACCGCCTGAACTCCGACACGTCGATCAGGCGCAGCGCCGCGTACACCACCAGCGCCCCAAGTGCCGCGGTCGGAAACATCGCCAGCATGCCGCGCCCGAACAGCATCGCCACGAGCACGAGGCCCAGCGCGGCCAGGGAGTACAGCTGGGTGCGACTGCCGACCGCATCGCCAAGCGCGGTGCGGCTGCCGCTGCAGCTCGCCGGGAAGCCGTGTGTCAGGCCGGCGGCGACGTTGCACACCCCCACCGCCCGCAATTCGGCGTTGGCGTCAATCTCCTGACCCTTGCGCAAGGCAAAGATGCGGGCGGTGACCACATTGTCGGAGAACGCAACGATCGCGATCCCACTAGCCGGAATGATCAGTGCCAGCAACTCTTTCACCGAGACATCCGGTACCGCTACGGTCGGCAGGCCCGTCGGGATCTGCCCGACGACGCCAATGCCCTTGGTATCCAAGGACAACGCGGCCACCAACGTCGTTGCGGCAAGCACGGCAATCAGGGGCCCTGGAGTGCGTGGGGCCCACCGAGCCAGCGCCAAGAGCAGCGCAAGAACCAGTGCCGACAACGCAATCGTCGGCCAATGCACTTGATCGATCGCGGCCGCGAAAGACCTAATCTCGTCGGTGAACTCATCTCCGGATACGGGCACGCCCGTGATCTTGCCGAGTTGGCTTGCGATCATCACGATGGCGACGCCGGTCATGTATCCGACTAGCAGCGGCCGCGACAGTAGGCTTGCGAGGAATCCCAATCGTATGGCGCCGCCCAACATGCAGATGACGCCGACAAGGACCGCGAGGGCTGCCGCCAGTGTGGCGTACCGGCTGACGTCTCCGGCAGCGATGGGGGCCAGCACCGCCGCGGTCATCAGGGCGGTGGTCGATTCCGGACCGACCGATAGCTGGCGCGACGATCCGAGGAACGCGTAGGCGGCCAGCGGTGCCATCGCGGCCCACAGCCCGACGACGGGCGGCAGTCCCGCCAGGGTCGAATAGGCCATCACCTGTGGAACCAAGTAGGCCGCCACCGTGACGCCGGCCGTTAGATCGCCGCGCAGCCAGGCTCGTTCGTAGTTGCGGAATTGCGCCAAGCCCGGTGCGCATGCGGTCCAGTTCATCGTGGGAATCATTCTGCGACTTCCCGTGCTCCCCGGTATGCACAGCCGGCCGCCTCGTGGCACCGATTGACCGCATCAACGGTATTGAACGATCGCGAGCCCATCGATACGCCGAAAGTCCGAGACGTTCACGGTGACGATCGGGAGGCCCAATCGCAGACTGGTGCAACCGATCCACAGGTCGTTGGTGCCGATCAGTTCGCCGCGCCGACGTAGCTCGCGTACCACTCGTGCGTAGACGAACGCGGTTTGATGATCCACCGGAACGAGGGTGTGGCCCTCGCGCATGGCTACGACGATAGGGTGCTCGGCTTGCTCGAACCCTTCGGCGAATTCGCCCAAGGCGATCGTCGAAAGAAACAGCTCGGCATCAGGCGAGCGTTTGAGGAATCGGTGCGCGGCGCCGTCGTCATCACCCGCGGACCGTTCCCGTTGCAGGTCGATGAGAAACGTCGTGTCGACGCTCAGCCGGAGCGCCATAGGTCCTCGGGCGGGGCGTCCGCCCGCTGCGCTTCATCGAGGCGCGCGAGAACGTCGTCGCCCGCCGCCGGTAGGCCGGCTAGTGCATCGAGAAGCGCCGCTGCCGTGGCAGCTTCGTCTCGCCAGTGCGCACGTTTGATGACGTGAGAAAAGGACTCGTTCGGCGAACGCCGGGCAGACCGAAGGCGCTCGTATGCCTCGAGATCAATCGATATCGTCTTCGTGGCCATAATGCGTGTATACATGCATGAGCCTGTGTATACAACGGCGGCGCGGCTGCGACATGCGCGATATCGGGTGCCATATCGTTCCCCAGCTGTAGCGACGCGTAGCATAACGTGCTACGCTCCCGTTGTGGCTAAGACAATCGCGCAGCGCGATCTCCGCAATGACAACGCAAGGGTGATCGACGCGGTAGCAGCCGGCGAGACGTTCGTCGTGACACGCCATGGTGAACCCGTCGCCGAACTTCGCCCAATACAGGCCGTTCGCCGCGTGTTCATCACTCGCGACGAAGTCGCGAGGCTGGCCAGCCCAGCGGTGCGCATCGACCATCGTGAGTTCCGCGCCGACCTCGACCGGTTTATCGACCAACGCCTCTGAGGTGACATCCGGCCTGTTGGATACATCGGTCGTCATCGACTGGCACGATCCGGCGGTGGTTGCCGCCCTGCCTGACGAGATGGCGATCTCAGCCATTACGGCTGCCGAGCTAGCCGCCGGTCCGCTGCTGGCCGCGACGCCGATCGAGGCAGCCAAGCGCCAAGCCCGGTTGCAGGAGGTGGAATCAAGGCTAGAGCCGATCCCTTTCGACGGGGTCGCCGCGCGCAGTTACGGGCTCATCGTCGCCGCCGTGGTCCGCGAAGGACGAAAGCCGCGAAGTAGATTCGCCGATCTCTTGATCGCCGCGACGGCGCACGCCAATCGGCTAGATCTCTACAGCCGAAACGCCGAAGACTTCACTGGGCTCGAGAAGCTGATCCGCGTCGTCGCGGTCTGACAACGACGTTCGACACCGAGCCTGCCCAACGCCGACAGCGGCCGTGGTCGCAGTGAAGACCGTGAATGCGGCAACAACACGCGCGCCCGCAACCTCTGCGGCTGCCGCATGACCGTCCAGGCAGCGCGCCACCGGCTACACTCACACTCGCCACAAACCCGATGGCCAGCGGCGCCCGCGCCCTCCGCCCTCGCGCCCTCGCGCCCTCGTAGCTCAGGGGATAGAGCACGGCTCTCCTAAAGCCGGTGTCGCAGGTTCGAATCCTGCCGGGGGCACCAGGGGTTTCCGCTGTTCAGAGGCAGTTTTCGGTCCCGACGCGGAAGGCCCGTGCGTTATCCGTGCGACATGGGGTCACCCTCGGCGGCCCTCCGGCTAACTTCACCTCGCTGAAGCCCCGCCTCGCCGACTCCCCTGGCCCGAGCAGGCGCCAGACCCACTCCGGGCCAACGCCGACGACGTGAATGTGCGCCATCTCGACCGCCTGGTGGGGCGCCTCGACGAACTCGACGAACTCGCGCTCCGACCCATCGACCTCCTCCAACCGGGGAACCAGGCAGTGCCGACGGGCGCTTCGACCGCCAATTGCCCCCGGTCGAGCGGGACTGCGGTCCTCGATAGACCGCCTCCGGTCGTCCCCCTCGTTGCGTTCCTCAAGGCGACCACACGCCCCCGGAGTGCGGCGACGCCTCGGTAGCTGTCAAGGTGTTTGAGACAGCGTCTCACTATGTGGACACTATTTTCGGTTGTGGGGTCGGTGGGTTGATCCATGCCGCGGTCGGTAGTTTCGGGGGCTGTGGTGGGCTGCTAAACCGGTTGGGGTTGGCGGCGTAGGCATCGGCCATGACCCGGGCTCGTTTGGCCTGGATGTCGGCGGCGGTGCCGAAGTACACCGACGCCGGTGTGCAGGCCGAGCGCGGAATGGCGGTGCTCGTGGCGCAGGTAGTCGAAGAAGTCTTTGCACCAGGTGCGGGCGTGCTCGATCGAGTCGAACCGTTCGGGAAAATCGTTGCGGTACTTCAGCGTTTTGAACTGGGATTCGCTGAACGGGTTGTCGTTTGACACCCGTGGGCGCAGTGGCTGCGCGCCACGCCGAGGTCGATTAGCAGCTGGGCGACGTTCTTCGACGTCATCGCCGAACCCCGGTCGGCGTGGATCGCGCCGGGCCGCCCGTGTAGCGCGGTCAGCTCGGCCATCCAGTCCTGGGCGATGTCGGCGTCCTCGTGGTACTCGACGCGCCAGCCGACGGGGTAGCGGCTGAAGATGTCCAGCATCACGTAGAGCTGGTAGAACTCGCCGCGCACCGGTCCCGCCAATTTGGTGATGTCCCAGGACCACACGTCGTTGGGTTGGTGGGCGACCAGCTCGGGTTTGACCCGCGGCGGGTGTGTGGCTACCCGCCGCCGTTCGCGGGTCATGTTGTGCGTGCGCAGGATCCGGTACATCGTGGACTGCGAGCACAGGTAGACGCCCTCGTCGAGCAGCTCGGCCCACACTTGGGCGACCGCCTTGTCGGCGAAGCGCGGCTGGCACAACACCGTAAGGATCTGCGTGCGCTCGGCCGCGTCGAGCGCATTGGGCGGCGGTCCGCTCGGCCCGGGTTTGCGGCGTGGACCGGCAGGGCGGTTGCGCTGCCGATACAGGCTCGCGCGCGGCTTGCCCAGCAGCGCGCACGCCTTCGCGGTCGAGGTCAGCCGCTCCACCTCGGGCAGCAACTGTGCGATCACTTCTTCGACCCGGGCCGCGTGCCCGTGCTCTCGGAGAGCGTCTCCAAGAGCGCGTGTGCTTTCCCACCAGATCCAACGCGGCCCTCGTGCGTTCAAGCTCGGCCTCGGCCCGTTCGGCCCGCTTCCGTAGCCGTTCGATCTCGGCCTGGTCGCGGTCCTTACCACGACCGCCTGACCGGGCCAGCCCGTCCAACGCGCCCGCGTCGCGCGCTCGGCGCCACTCCACGATGTGCGATGAGTACAGGCCCTCACGCCGAAGCAGCGCACCCCGCGCACCCGGCTCGGTCAACGCGTCGTACTCGGCCACAATGGCCGCCTTGTACTCCGGGGTGAAGTTGCGCCGCCGGGGACGATCCGCCCGCGGACCCTGGGCCGAATCGGTTCCCACGCCTTCATCATCGGCGCTACCCTTCCGGACCTCAGCCAAAGTCGCCGTCATTGTTCGTTGCAATCCTTACTTGCCCTCAATACCTGGTCAGATATTTTCGAACCCTGCTGTCTCAACTAACCCTGCCAGAGAGGGCCTCCCACGAAATGTCGGTGTCTTGGTCTAGCCTCGCAGTCGCCGCCACAGCGATCGTCGAAAGGGCCAAGGGTGCTGTTTCAATTTGTCTACCTTGACAAGCCGAAGCTGGCCGGCTGCGCGGCCCAGGTCGACGGTGGCCTGATCGCCGAGACCAAGACCCGAAAGGCGAAAACGGGCTCGGCCGGCGCGAACCTGGGCGCCAAGGTGCTGGGCCTCAAGGCGGACGGCTCAAGACTCGACGAGCAGGCACAGACATTGTCGGACGCGCCCGAGGCCCAGTTCCAGAGGCTCCTCGCCGCCGCCAACACCGACCCGGAGACGCTCGCATGGATCGAGGTTATGGACCAGACCGCGGACCTCGAATCGGCGCAAGTCGGCGAAATCGTCTCGTGGGAGTGCGATGTCGACATCCCCAACGTCTCACGCCTGATCGCGAAGGACGGGGCCGGTCAGCAGTACTTGCAGGTTGCAAATGTTCGTGGCCGCCGTGACGCAGGCCGGCCTGAAGGTCGGTGGTATGGACGGTTCCAACCTGGAGCCCGGTCAGGCCGAGGAGCTTAGAAAGGCGAAGGTCGCGGCCGACATCGCTGGTCGCCTCCTACAAGCGGTCAACGCCAACCGCATTGTCGTCGGTATAGATGGCGACACAGAATGGAAGGTGTTCGGAACCCTGAACGGTGACCACCTTCAGGCCGACGACATCGACAACGAGCGCCTACTCATCGTCGGGAAGGTTAAGCGCATCGTGCGGTCGGGGCAAACGAGAAGGATCGTCGACCTCGCGCGATTACGAAATGTGGCCAAAGCGCTTCAGCCGCAAGATGATACGCCAGATGCGCCAGAGCCGGGCAAGGAGCATGAGTTCGTGCACGGTCCCGCGTTGGAACTGGACATCCTCGCCATCTATCGCTAATGGGTGTCGCTGTCGTCTCATGCGTCACTCGAGTCACCAGCGGATTCGAAGTGGGCTTTGCCCGCCTCTGCGCGACAACCTGGGATGCTGAGCCGGATTCTCGCGCAGAGGCGGGCAGGTCGGCATGGCCCGAACTCTGCGTGACGGCTGGAAATCCTGAGCCGCACAGGGGCAACCGCCGGCCGCACACATACACACCCTGCGCAACCGCACCCGGCCAGGTACGCTGCCGCAGGCGCACCCTTACTTCGTGACCTCCGAACCCAGGTCGGCATCGAGGACCGGCAAGAGCCCCCGGGTGGGCACCTTGGCGAGGAAGACAACCGATGAGCGTGCGGAATAGCCTGCGGACCAACGGATCCGAGCAGAGTCGGTACCTTCGTCGAGTGGTTGCCGCGTCCATGGCCGGCACCGTCGCCGAATGGTACGAATTCTTCCTCTACGGCATCGCCGCGACGCTTGTACTCGGCAAGGTGTTCCTCAAGCAGGGTGGCAACGACCTCGACGCGATCCTTGCCGCCTTCGTGACGTATGCCGTCGGCTTCGCCGCCCGTCCGCTCGGCGGCATCGTAGTCGGCTAGCTTGGGGATCGGTACGGGCGCAAGAAGCCGCTGCAGTTCAGCCTGCTACTGGTAGGCGGCGCCACCTTCCTCATAGGCTGCCTGCCGACCTTCGCTCAGATTAGATAATGGCCCCAGCGCTGCTGGTGGCATTGCGATTCATCCAGGGCTTCGCCGTCGGCGGCGAATGGGGCGGCGCGGTACTGCTGGTCGCCAAACACGACCCCAGCTCCAGCCGCGGCTTCTGGGCAAGCTGGCCACAGGCCGGTGTGCCCGGCGAGAACATGCTTGCCACGTTGGTGCTGTTGGCGCTCACGTCGGCGCCTCCGACGCGGCCTTCGTCAGCTGGGGCTGGCGAGTGGCGTTCTGGTTGTCGGCGGTTGTCGTGCTGATCGGCTATTACATACGCACCAAGGTCACCGGCGCGCCGATATTCGTCGCAACCCAAAGCTGACCGAGCAGGCCAAGACGACCTCGATCGGTCTCACCGAGGTGTTAAAACGTTACCCGCGTGGGGTTTTCACCGCCATGGCCTTGCGGTTCGGAAAGAGCCTGGTGATCGAATTCCCCATTACGAAAGTGCACGTGCACGCGAACACCGTGACGATCTTGCGGTGGCCGCTGGCCGCGCATGCAGCGCGCACTTCGTGGTCATCCCGTTGGCCGGACATCTCAGCGACCGATTTGGCGGGCGCGCAATCTACTTCATCGGTGTGGTCACCGCGAGCACCGGGGGTCCTTCGCCTTCCCCATGGTGGACGGCGGCCGCAGCGCCAACATCTTGTCCGCCGTAGTCGTCGGCCCGGTGTCCCACGGCCTCATGTATGCGACGCAGCCGGCGGCCGCGGCGGCCATGGGCACCGATCGTCCGGCCGTCCACGCTGCCGTGAGCGCCGTGGCCGTCCTAGCGGCCCGCGAGATGGAAGGCGTGGATCTGACGGCCATTGATCTCGCGGACGCCCGCCGAATCGCGCGAATTCTTGAAGTCTCCGATACGGATCGCGGCCAAACCGGGGTCCAGTTGGCACGCGACGAAGTACCCTGCAGCTACGGGGCGCCTTCCGGTGCAGGGTTCTCAAGACATTTGCAAATCGAATTCCCTTATCGGACGGGCACTTCGGTGTTTCTGCGAGTTAGGAGAATCTGATGTCGTTTGTGGTCACCCAGCCGGAGAACCTGGCGGCGGCGGCCGGGAATTTGCAGGCGATCGGTTCGGCGGTCAGCGCTCAGAGCGCGGCCGCGCTCGCGCCCACGACGGGCGTGGCTCCCGCGGCTGCCGACGTGGTCTCGGCGCTGACGGCGGCGCGATTCACCGCGCACGCCCAGATGTATCAGGCGCTGAGCACGCAGGCCGCGGCGATTCACGACATGTTCGTGGCCACCCTGGAGGCCAGCGCCGGTTCATATGCCGTGACCGAGGCCGCCAACGCGATCGCGGCTGGGTAGGCAACGTGTTCGCGGTGGACTTCGGGGTGTTGCCTCCGGAAGTCAATTCCGGTCTGATGTACGCGGGACCGGGGTCTGGGTCGATGCTCGCGGCCGCCACCGCCTGGGATGGGCTGGCCGCGGTGTTGGATTCCGCCGCGGTTTCGTATAGGTCGGTGCTGGCGGGGCTGACCCTGGAGTCGTGGCTGGGTCCGGCGTCGGCGTCGATGGCGGCCGCGGCCGCACCGTACGCGGGCTGGTTGGGTGCCGCGGCGGCGCAGGCGCAGCAGACGGCCACGCAAGCCAGGACGGCGGCGGCGGCGTTCGAGACGGCACTTGCGATGACGGTGCCACCGCCGTTGATCGCGGCCAATCGCAGCCAGCTAACGTCGCTGGTCGCGACGAACATTCTGGGGCAAAATAGCCCGGCCATCGAGGCCGTCCAGGCTGATTACGCCGAAATGTGGGCGCAGGACGCGGCCGCGATGTACGGCTACGCCGCGGCATCCGAGGCGGCGTCGACGTTGACGCCGTTCACCCCACCCTCGCAGACCGCCGACCCGGCGGCGGCCCAAGCCGCGGCGGTTTCGGCGGCCGCGGGCACGGCCGCCGAAACGGACGCACAGGCGGCACTGGGACAGGTTTCGTCCATCGGCGCCCAAACGCTGCAAGGGCTCGCGTCGCTGGTATCTCCGGCGCAGTCGGCGCCCTTGGCCCAGCCGGCCGCCGGCATTTCAATCCCCACCCCGATCGGGGACTTGGACGTGCTCGCCGCCTACATTGCGGTCGCCGCGACCGCCAGCCTGGCCCTGGCCGCGGTGAACACCACCCGACCCTGGATCTTCAGCTACGACCACCACGGACACGGTGGCGCCGGCGCCGGCGGGCTGGAACCGATCGAGGAAAGCACCATCGGTGCGAGGACGACGTTGGTGTCGACGCCAGCCATCGCCCCGGGCGCCGGGCCCGCGTCCGCGGATGTGGGCCGGGCGGCACTCGTTGGATCCCTATCGGTCCCGCACAGCTGGACCATGGCCGCCCCGGAGATCAAGCTGGCCGTCGAGTCGCTTCCCAGCGCCGGCGTCACCGGGGTCTCGACGGATTTGGGGGGTGCCCCCGCGGGCCTGTTAAGTGGGATGGCTCTGGCGAGTCTGGCCGGACGCGGCGTCGGCAGTGGGGGCAGCCCTAGCGGCTCCGCCCCGGAAGAGGACGAGGGTCAACCCAAGCGCAAGCCGACGGTTGTGGTGATCCAGAAGCCGCCGCCCGCCACGGGACCGGCGGGTCAGTGAACAGGGCAAATCTACGTTTTCTCAGGTCACCGCGTGTCACCGACGTCGACCACGAAGTCGGTCGCAGATGTTTGTCGGCCAACGCGGATGGCAATAGGGCATCAAAGGCGGGCGTATCGGCCGGCTAGCTAGTACGCCCGCCCAGGCCCCGTTGGTTCAGTCCGAGAGCCGACGGGGCCGCCCATTTTGGTCTGTTCAGCGTGTCGATCAGGAGTACCGTGCCGCGTATGGACGGCTCGACACGGGTGTGGATCCTCGGCGGCTACCAGAGCGATTTCGCTCGAAATCTCAGCAAGGAGAACCGTGACTTCGCGGCCCTGACCGAAGAGGTCGTCGATGGCACGCTCACTTCGGCGAAGGTGGACGCGGCCGACATAGCCGCCACGGGAGTCGTCCATGTCGCGAATGCTTTCGGCGAGATGTTCGCCGGGCAGGGCCACCTCGGGGCGATGCCGGCCACGGTGTGCGACGACCTGTGGGGCATCCCGGCGTCGCGGCACGAGGCCGCGTGCGCGTCGGGCAGCGTGGCCGCGCTGGCGGCCATGGCCGACCTGCGGTCGGGCGCCTACGACAGCGCGCTCGTCGTCGGCATCGAGTTGGAGAAAACCGTGCCCGGTGACACCGCGGCGCAGCACTTGGGCGCCGCCGCGTGGACCGGCCACGAAGGCGCCGAGGCGCGCTACCTGTGGCCCTCGATGTTCGCGCAGGTCGCCGACGAATACGACCGGCGCTACGGCCTGGACGAATCGCACCTGCGGGCGATCGCGCAGCTCAACTTCGCCAACGCGCGGCGCAATCCCAACGCCCAGACCCGGGGCTGGACGGTGCCCGATCCGATCACCGATGACGACGCGACCAACCCGATTACCGAGGGCCGGCTGCGGCGGTTGGACTGCAGCCAAATGACCGACGGGGGCGCGGGACTGGTTTTGGTCAACGACGCCTTCCTGCGGGATCATCCGGGAGCGCGCCCGATCGGTCGCATCCAGGGCTGGGGACATCGCACCGTCGGGCTGGGTCTGCGGCAGAAACTGGACCGCGCTGCCGGCGATCGGTACGTACTGCCGCACGTGCGGGCCGCGGTGCTCGACGCGTTGCGCCGCGCACGGGTGTCCCTCGACGACGTCGACGGATTCGAGGTCCACGACTGCTTCACCCCCAGCGAGTACCTGGCCATCGACCACATCGGCCTGACGGGCCCGGGCGAATCGTGGAAGGCCGTCGAAAACGGTGAGATCGAGATCGGCGGGCGGTTGCCGATCAACCCCAGCGGAGGACTGATCGGCGGCGGACACCCGGTCGGGGCTTCCGGTGTGCGGATGCTCCTCGACGCGGCCAAGCAGGTCAGCGGCGCCGCCGGCGATTATCAGGTCGGGGATGCTAGAACGTTCGGGACACTGAATTTCGGTGGCAGCACCGCCACTACGGTCAGTTTCGTCGTCGGCACTACCAGGGAGTCGTGACATGCACGTTGAGATCGTCGGCAAGTTCCTGTCGACCCTGCCCGAGGACGACGACCACCCCTACCGGGCCGGTCCATGGCGGCCGCAGACCACCGAGTGGGACGCCGACGACCTGACGGCGGTGGAGGGCGAAGTTCCGGGCGACCTGGATGGCATCTATCTGCGCAACACCGAAAACCCACTGCACCCGGCGTTTAAGACCTATCACCCGTTCGACGGTGACGGCATGCTGCACGTGGTCGGGTTCCGCGACGGAAAGGCATTCTACCGCAACCGCTTTGTCCGCACCGATGGTTTTCTGGCGGAAAACGATGCGGGCGGACCGCTGTGGCCGGGGCTGGCAGAACCCGTGCAATTGGCCAAGCGCGAGCAAGGCTGGGGCGCCCGCACCCGGATGAAGGACGCGTCGAGCACCGACGTCATCGTCCACCGGGGCATCGCGCTCACCAGCTTCTACCAGTGCGGCGACCTGTACCGGATCGACCCGTACTCGGCCAATACGCTCGGCAAGGAGACCTGGAACGGGCGGTTCCCGTTCGACTGGGGAGTGTCGGCACATCCGAAGGTAGACAACAAGACCGGCGAGCTGCTGTTCTTCAGCTACAGCAAGCAAGAGCCGTACCTGCGCTACGGCGTCGTCGACCAGAGCAACGAACTGGCGCACCTCGTCGACGTCCCGCTGCCCGGGCCGCGGCTCCCCCATGACATGGCGTTCACCGAAAACTACGCCATCCTCAACGATTTCCCGTTGTTCTGGGATCCCAGGCTGCTCGAGCACGACGTGCACTTGCCCCGGTTCTACCCAGACATCCCGTCGCGCTTCGCGGTGCTGCCGCGCCGCGGCGGAATCGGCGACATCCGGTGGTTCGAGGCGGAGCCCACGTTCGTGCTGCACTTCGTCAATGCCTACGAGGACGGCGACGAGATCGTGCTCGACGGCTTCTTCGAGGGCGATCCTCAGCCCGTGGACACCGGCGGAACCAAGTGGGAGAAGATCTTTCGCTTCCTGGCGCTGGACCGCCTGCAGTCGCGGCTCCACCGGTGGCGGCTCAACCTGGTCACCGGCGCGGTCAACGAAGAACGGCTGTCGGAGTCCATCACCGAATTCGGAACAATCAATGCCGACTACGCGGCGAGCAACTACCGCTACGCGTACGCCGCGACCGGTAAACCGGGCTGGTTCCTGTTCGACGGATTGGTCAAACACGATCTGCTCAGCGGACACCAGGAGCGCCACTCGTTCGGCGACGGTGTCTACGGCAGTGAGACCCAGATGGCGCCACGCCTGGGCGCCACGGCCGAGGACGACGGCTATCTGGTCACCCTCACCACCGACATGAACGCCGACACCTCCTACTGCCTGGTCTTCGACGCCGCCCGGATCACCGACGGCCCGGTGTGCAAACTCCAACTGCCGGAACGTATCTGCAGCGGGACGCATTCGGCCTGGGTGCCCGGCGCTGAGTTGCGGCGCTGGAATACCGCGGAGTCACCGGCGAACACGGTAGGACTGTGACGGTGTACCCGGCCCAGCGGACTACGCACTGGCCCGTGCAGTTGGCGTCGATCGGCGCCATCCGCTTCGCTCGCCGGTCGCCGAATTTCGCCGAAACAGTGCGGTTTTACCGTGAGCTGGTTGGGCTACCGCTGTACGAGACGTTCGAGTCCAGCTACGGCAGCAATGGTGCGATATTCGGCCTGCCCAGCTGGAACCTGACGCTCGAAATTGTGGAGGCGGTGTCGCAAACCGGCGATACCGTCCCGGTGGACCACCACGAACAGCTGTGCCTGTACTTTCCCGACGAAGACGCACGGCAAGCGGCGACCGCGCGCCTTCAAGCGTCGGGACTGACACCCGTGAAACCGCAGCACCCGTACTGGGAAGCGACCGGCGCCGTCACCTATCGCGACCCGGACGGTCGCGAAGTCGTGTTCGCGCCGTTCGTGTACGGCGTCAACGAGCCCGGCGACAGCGCGGCCTCAGGCAAGCACGAGTTTCCGTCGGCCTGAGACCGTCACCGCCGGGAGCGTCCGGCAACCGCCGCGACCACTGCCCACAGCGAGCACACCACCGCGCATACCGCGCTGACCGCACCGACATAGAGCCCGTACTCGGCCGACACCGGCGGGTTGACGTTCAGCGTGTAATACCACACCGTGAGCGCCACGACGAGCAGCGAAATCACCAGCGCGGCAACCGAACCAAGCTTCACCGACAGGCCACGACCCACCATCGCACCGGCCACCAGCAGCATGGAGGATAGCAACACGATGAGCTGGCCCGCACCGAATCCCGACGGGAGTTCCAGGCTGCCGTGGGTGCCCCCGATGGCGTTCGCCCAGCCGCCGCCGTTGACCGATGTCGTCAGCCACGGCATCCAGGCACTGACCGCCATGAGCGCGGCGAAAAACGCCACCAGCCAACCGGGGCGGGGGATCATGATTGCGACCTTAATATGCCGTCGGGCCGGATCGTCGCTCGGCGCGCGCGTGCTGCCCGTGACAGGGATCCACCGAACGGGGGACACCGGATTCATCCCGTCCCTGACCGATCAGTCTACAGATATCACCCGATCACCGAGGCATCGTGGCAACCAGTGCACCTAAGCACACATGCGACCTGCAACACTGATCCTGCGGACGGTAGTGGCGATGGCGGAACTTCCCGAGTGGGCCCGTGGGCTGGACTTGGCTCCCCACCCCGAGGGCGGCTGGTTCCGGGAAATGTGGCGCAGCGATCTGATCCTCAGCCGGTCCGCGTTGCCGCCGGACTATACCGGACCACGCAGCGCCGGAACGGCGATCCTGTTCCTACTGATGCCCGGCCAGCAGTCGGCGTGGCACACGGTACGCGGTCCGGAATTGTGGCTGCATCATCGGGGTAGCCCGTTGCTACTCGACGTCGGCCCCGAAAGGCGCTGCACCACAACACAAGTACTGGGCAGCGACATCGGCGCCGGTGAGCAACCGCAGCTACTGGTACCGGCGCGCCATTGGCAGCGGGCGCGACTGCGCGACAACGCGCCCAGCCTGGTCAGCTGCGTGGTGGTGCCGGGCTTCGACTACGACGACTTCATGCTCGCTGCGGCGGAGTGAGAGCAGCCGGCCCCGGCGGCCCGCTCCGCCCGGTTATCCCTGCATGAGGACAAGTTGAAGATGACACCCGTCGGGTCGCTCGCCGCAGCCAGCCGACCGTAGGGGGTGTCCTCGGCTTGACGCAGCACAGCGCCGCCGTGGTCGGCAATCACCTGCAGCGTCTTGTCGACGTCCTCGGCGCCGAAGAAGATGATCCAGTTCGACGGCACGCCCTCGGGGAGAAAGCCGGCGCCATCCATCACGCCGAGTAACGGCTGATTGCCGAACAACGCTGTGGTGTAACGGAATTCGTCGGTATCGCCGATCTGCTCAGTGTGCCACCCGAAGACCTCGCGGTAGAAGTCGAGGGCGCCGCGGTAGTCACGGGTCGTCAGCTGGTGCCAGACGGGTGCGCCGGCCTCGCCGACCAGCTCGAAGCCGCGGTGTTCCAGTGGCTGCCACAAGCCGAAGAACGCGCCCGACGGGTCGGTCGCCAGGCTCATGAAGCCCTTGGCGGGTACCTCCATAGGGTCCAGGCACGACGAGCCGCCCGCGGCGGTCACGGCGGAACTTGTCGCGTTGATGTCGGCGGTGTGGAAGTAGGTGGCCCAGGCGTCCGGCGACTGCCAATCCGGGTTGTTGGCCATCAGGCCGGCGACGGGGTGGCCGTCCTTGGCGGCATTGATATATCCGCCGTACTCGGGTCCCGCGGACTCGAACGTCCAGCCGAATACCGTGCCGTAGAAGGCTTGAGCGCGGTCCACGTCCGACGTCGTCAAGTCGATCCAGCAGGGTGCGCCCAGCGGCGCATGGTCACGGATGGGCACGATGACCTCCTTGTGGTTTCGTTTAGGCCCTCCGATCGGGGTTCACCGGTATCGACCTCTCCCCAACCCGAAACTCATCGGTGGCGGATTCGACCGCGGGAGCCTCAGGACGAGGCGAATACGGTGACGAACTTCTGCAGCGATTCGCGGATATCGCTTCGGAGCGCGGCGGCAACGATCATGCCGATCGGGCCGAACAGCGCCGGCCCACCCAGATGCACGTCGAAGCTGACGACGGACCTGTCGTCTTTCGGCGCGACCCTGGCGATCAGCTTGACCTTGACACCGCCGACGCCATCGCCGTTGAGCGTCATGCCCTCCGGCGGCTTGTAACGCACGATCGTCCACTTGATCCGGTTGTGCATGCCCTTGACCTCGACGATCGACTCGACGACCGCACCCTTTTCCAAGACATCGGGCAGCTTGCTGCGCCAAACCCGGTGGATCGTCAGCCACTCCTTGTACCGGGACAGGTCGGAGGCATGCGTCCAGGCCTGTTCGGGCGGCAGCGGGACTTCAATCGATCCGGAAAGCTTTGCCATATGCTCAGTTCTGCTGGTCACCCGTCGCATCGGAGCCGGCGACCCTCTTGGCCTGCTCCTGCACCTTGTGGATGGTGTCGGAGTACTTGCGTTGCGTCTTCTCATCGGCGAATTCGCCGGCCTTGTTGATCACCGTCTCGACCTTGTCGGCGTTCTGCGCCAACAGGTCCTTCGCCTTGTCCAGGATTCCCATCTTTTCCATCCCTTCCCCGGGGCCCCCACGACCTAAGGGAACCCTCGTCGCTGGGGCAACCCTACTTTGCCCTATCCAGCCACAGCCGACTAGCGCCACAATCGCGGTTCCACGCCTAGCATCCTGGCCCGAATCCACCACGTCGCCTCGATCGCCGCCGCCCCCAACGCGCCGATCCCCAGCGCGGTCGACGTCGCCATCACATTCGACGGGTCAAGAAAGAACTTCTCCCGAGCCAGTGGCAGGCTGAAGATCACCACATAGGCCAGGCCCGAGGCGATCACCAGCCCCAACCGCCACCACTCGTAGGGGCGTGCCACCACCGCGAGCACCCAGAGCGCCGTGACCAGCAACGTGATCAGCGCCGCGGTTGAGGCTTGGTCTTGCTCCACCCACGTCGCGTGCCGGCCGTGGTAGGCCGCCAGGTAGGACGCGAACGTCGCGACGCCGACGATGAGTCCGGACGGCAGCGCGGACGTCAGCACCCGCCGCACGAAACCCGGATATGCGCGCTCGTTGTTGGGTGCCAGCGACAGAATGAACGCCGGAATCCCGATCGTGAACCACGCCGCGATCGTGACGTGGATCGGCTGGAACGGAAACAGCAACGGATCCGCCTTGATCACCTTGGAAAGTAGGCATTCGGCGCCCACCAGCAGCGCCAACAGCACCGAATACACCGTCTTGGTCAGAAACAGATTGGCGACTCTCTCGATGTTGCCAATCACCCGCCGGCCCTCACCGACGACATACGGCAGCGTGGCAAACCTGTTGTCCAGCAACACGATCTGTGCCACCGCGCGGGACGCTGGGCTGCCTGAGCCCATCGCCACGCCGATGTCGGCGTCCTTGAGGGCCAGCACGTCGTTGACGCCGTCGCCGGTCATCGCGACCGTGTGCCCGTGCGATTGCAGGGCGTGCACCATGGCGCGTTTCTGGTCGGGCCGCACCCGGCCGAAGGTGGTGTGGGCGTCCAGCGCGTCCGCCAGTTCGGCCTGGTCGGTGGGGAGACGGCGCGCGTCCATCGTCTCGCCGCGCAGCCCGAGCTTGTCGGCGACCGCTGCCACCGACACCGCGTTGTCGCCAGACAGCACCTTGACCGAAACATCTTGGGCGGCAAAATACTCCATCGTTGCGCGGGCATCGGGACGCAGCTTCTGCTCGAGCACCACCAGCGCGACCGGGGTCACCTGGCCGGGCGCGTCGGGATGATCCATCGCCACACAGCCGGCAGCCAACAACAGCACCCGCAGGCCCCGTGCGCCGAACCGCTCGGCCCGTTCGGCGGCCTCCGACGACGGATCGAGCAACACATCGGGCGCACCGATCACCCAGTTGCCGTGATCGCGGTAGGACACGCCGCTCCACTTGGTGGCCGACTTGAAAGGGGCGGTCGCGGTGGGGATCCAACCGGGCGGCGAACGATAGGCGTCGGCGATTGCCTGCATGCTGGCGTTCGGGCGGGCGTCGGCGGCGGCCAGCGCGGCCAGCACATCCGCGACGCTTTCCCGCTTAGCGGTCGCGTCGAACTCCGTGACCTCGCAGACCCGCATTCCGCTCTCGGTCAGCGTGCCGGTCTTGTCGGCGCAGACCACGTCGACCCGGGCCAAACCCTCGATGGCGGGCAATTCCTGTACCAGGCATCGACGTTGACCGAGCCTGATGACGCCGACCGCGAACGCGATCGACGTCATCAGCACCAGGCCTTCGGGGACCATCGGCACCAGCGCACCCACCATTCGCAGCAGCGAGTCTTGCCAGCCCGCGTACGTGGTGAACAACTGGGTGTAGATGGTCAGCAGGCCGGTCGGCACCAATAGATAGGTAACGAACTGCAGAATCCGGTTAATTCCGTTGCGCAGTTCGGATTTCACCAGCGTAAACCTGCTGGCCTCCGCGGCCAGCTTGGCGGCGTAGGCCTCGCGGCCAACCTTGGTGGCGCGGTAGGCGCCGGTGCCGGCGATGACGAAGCTTCCCGACATCACGGCGTCGCCAATATCTTTGGCGATCGGGTCCGCCTCACCCGTCAGCAACGATTCGTCGACTTCCAAGTTCTCGTGCTCCACGATGTCGCCGTCGACCACCACTTGATCCCCGGGGCCGAGCTCGATGACGTCGTCGAGCACCACCTCGCTGGGCGGTAGCGTTCGCGTTCCGGATTGCCTGCGTACCAACGGTTTCGCCTGCCCGATGATCGCCAGTTTGTCCAGCGTCCGCTTGGCCCGGATCTCCTGGATCATGCCGATGACGCTGTTGGCGACGATGAGCAGGCCGAACAGGCCGTTGATCATTGAGCCAGTCGCCAGCACGATGAGCAGCAGGACGCCAAGAATCGCGTTGATCCGGGTAACGACATTGGCTGCGACGATCTGCGGGATGGTGCGCGTGGCCCGTTCCGCAATGTCGTTGCTGTTGCCCTCGGCTACTCGTTGTGCCACTTCGGCATCGGACAAGCCGCGGGCCGCCGTCATCGGGTGAACGTTCCCAGCTTGTTCGCGTCGTAGTACTCCAGGTTCAGCGTGTTGCCGGAGAACACAGCCTTGGAGATCGTTCCGGGCGGGGCATTTTCGGTCGACAATCCGAACGTGAAGGTGTCGCCGTCCCAGTGGGTCAGAGTGAATGTCTGATTCTTCGGCCCCAGCGAGACCTGCAGTTGGCCGTCGTGGTCGGTCACCGTCGCCGGACCCCAGTAGTCACTGGTGTACACGCCGATGTAGTCACTCAGCGGCCTGGCCGGCGCCGGGTTGGCCGGTGGCCGCTTGCCGACCAGCGAGCCCTCCGGGTTGTTCATCGGGGCAATTGCCTTCCTGTACAGGTCCGCCCAGTCCTCGCGTAGTTGGCCATACTGCACCAGATCCATGAATTCGGCGGTCAGCGTCTCGGGCACTCCGATGGGCGCGGCGTTGGTCAGCGCGATGATGCCGGTGTCTTCGGACGGCAGCACCGCAAAGTTCGTCGCGGCCCCCAAGACGAAGCCACCGGAATGGCCGTACTCGGTTCGTCCCGACGAGGTCACCGAAACGTTGAAGCCATGACCATAGAGGCCGGCGCGCGCCTTCGGCGACGCCGCGGCCACCGAGACGATCTGCGGGGTGATAGCCGGCAGCAGGGCCTCCGGCGACGTGATTCGCTGGCCGTCGTACGAGCCGTTCGCCATCACCATGGTCAGCCAGCGTGCCATGTCGTTGACCGACGAACTCACCCCGGCCGCGGGCGTCTGGGCATCGGGATCCCGCTGGAAGCGTGGCTCCCATTTGTCTCCGATCTTGATGTGGTTCACCGCGTGGTCGGGCCGGGCGATGAAGTCGACGAACCTCGAACTCGTGGACGCCATGCCCAGCGGGCGGTAGAGCACCTCATCGGACAGGTCCTCCCAGGACTTGCCGGCTGCCGCCGCCACCGCCTCCGCGGCGGCGGTCACCCCGAAGTTGGTGTAGGCGTAGCTGATTCGAAATGGGGCCAGCGGCAGGTACTTCAGCCGCTCCAGCACCTGTTGACGGTCGTAGCCCAGATCCTCCAGCGCGTCGCCGCCATGGTCGGGCAGTCCGGAACGGTGCGAGTACAGGTCGGCGATGGTCACATGGCTGCTGACGTAGGGATCGGAGAGCGCGAACCACGGCAGCGTCGACGCCACGGGTGTGTCCCAGGTGACCACGTTGTCGCTGACCTCGTGCGCAACCACCGTCGCACCAACCGATTTCGACACCGACGCCAACTGAAATACGGTGTCGGCGTCGACCTTGTTGTCGCCACCGCCACCCTTACTTGCGTCCCTGACGCCGAAACCCTTGGCATACACCGTCTTTCCGCCATGGACGATGGCCACGGCCATTCCCGGGATGCCGGTGGCCTTCATCAGGTCGCCGACCAGCCCGTCGACCTTGGCTATGGCATCGTCGATGCGACCGGCGGGGATCTGCAGGGCCGACACCTCGTTGGGAGGAGCGTCGGATAACGGGGACGGCGGGCCGGATACCGGTTGTCGGGACCCACATCCCATCAGCGCCAGCAACATCACCAGGACTGCGGCCGGCCCCGCGCGTTTGGTCATGGCCGCAGATAGTACTGACGTCCTCCTCGCCCTGAGGCGCGGGGATTCTCGTGCTGACCGGCTGTCTCGATAGGCGCTCATGCGGCTATCGCCGTCGGCTGGCCGGTAGTGGAGGTGCGCGCCGAGCGGGTCTGTCGCCTCGCGGCCCTGCGGGCCTTGATACGCGCCGGCCTCCGCGAGGGCACCGATTTGGCGGGGATCGGCTCGGCGGTCAACACGGGCGCCCACACCGGCCTCGGCCAGCACCCGGCTTTGTCGGCGGCCGGCGGCGAGGTATGCGTGAGCTGCCCAACGCAATCAACGCAACCCCGCGCTAGCCGCGCCGCCCGGCGGCCGGGGCCCAGCCGGTGATCAGGTCGGCTATCGCGGGCACGCAAGGCCTCGAAACCGTCGGCACGCACGGAGGCGACAAAACGCCATCGACAGCTCCGAATGCCGGTCGTACGGTCAACCGACGCTCAGGAATCAGAGCCGCCACCACGGGTTGAACCGCGACGGCGCGGCCGGATCAACCCGCTGACCGGGCAACGGCACCGCCACCTGAACACCGGCGGACTCGGCCGCCTTCAGCACCCGCTCGACCGGCTCGGCCCACGGATGCGGCGCCAGCCGGAAGGTGCCCCAGTGAATCGGCACCAATAGCCCCGATTCCGTGACATCCAGATGCGCCCGCACCGCCTCCTCGGGGTTCATATGAATGTCCGGCCACGCCGTGTTGTAGGCGCCGACGGGCATCAGGGTCAGGTCGAACGGTCCGTGGTCCGCGCCGATCTGCGCGAAGCTCTTCGTGTACCCGGTATCGCCGCCGAAATACGCGCGACGATTCGGACCGATGAGTCCCCACGACGCCCACAGCGTGTTGTTGCGGCTGAAAAGCCGCCCCGAAAAGTGCCGCGCCGGCATGCAAATCACGGTGAGCTGATCGACCTGGGCGCTCTCATTCCAGTCGAGCTCGACGATGCGATGCTGCGGAACACCCCAGGATCGCAGGTGGGCACCCACGCCCAGCGGCACGAAGAACGGGGCCCGCTGGGTGCGGGCCAGCGCTCTAACGGTGTCGATGTCGAGATGGTCGTAATGGTCGTGACTGATGATCACCGCGTCGACGGCCGGCAAGCCCTCCAGCTGCACCGGCGGCGGGTGCAGCCGCTGCGGGCCGACGAGATCCGATGGCGAGCACCGGTCACTCCACACCGGATCGGTGAGCACGCGGTAACCATCGATTTCCACCAGCGCCGTCGAGTGCCCGAACCAGCTGACCGCGAGCCGGCTGGCGTCACCCCGAAAGATCTCCGGCGACGCCAACGGGATCGGCTTCGCGGGCCGGCTCCCACCGCGGTTCCCCACCAGTTCCCACGCGATGAGCCGCAGTTGCTCGCGGTCCATGACATACAACGAGGCGGGGTCGAGGTTGACGAACGCGCCGTCGCGATAGTTCGCGGACCGCTCCGCCGCAGCGCGGATCAAAGCGGGATCGGCGCCCAGCGCTGCCGGCGCGCCATGCAGCGCCCGCACCAGCCACCCACCGGCCGCGAGCGACGCGGTCCCGGCGGCCAGCCGTAGCGCTCGGCGCGTCATGGCGATCAGGCCCCCTGGAACCTCGGCGGCCGTTTCTCCACCCGGGCAATCTGCGCCTCGATGACATCCTGGCTGGACCAAGCCTTGTCGAAGAGCTCCTTGTGGGCCGGCTCCGGCTCCTCGATGGCGCCGTCGTCGTTGAGCACCCGCTTGGCATGCTGAATGGCCAGCGGCGCCAGGTCGGCGATCTCGGCGGCCCACGCCTGCGCGTCGGCCAGGGTGCCGATGCGGTTGGCCATCCCGGTGTGCAGCGCCATGTCGGCGGTCAGCTTCTCCGCGGCGAGCAGCATCGCGCGCGCGCGCCCGTGACCGACCAGCGACGACAGCCGCCGGATGCTCCAGTTGTCAAGGGCCAGGCCGTATTTCGAAGTAGGAAACTGGAAGAACGCCTCCGGTGCGACCACCCGAAGGTCGCATTGCATGGCCAGCTGCAGGCCGGCGCCGATGGCGGGCCCGTTGATGGCGCCGATCACCGGTATCAACGTCGCGTCCAGGACCCGGTGCAGTTCGATGAGCCGATCGGGATAGTCAGCGGCGAATGCATCTCCGCTCAAGTCGGCCCCGGCGCAGAATGCCGTGCCCTGGCCCGTCAGCACGATGGCCCGAACCGACCCGTCCCCGGCCTTCAGCACCACCTCCCGCAGCTCCTCGACGAGCTGGGAATTCAACGCGTTGCGCCGCTCCGGCCGCTGCAGCTCAATGGTCATAACGGCTTCGGTCTGGGTGACACCGATCATGGGGGCCAGGATATATAGCCTCAACGGGTGAGCCATATCACGACCGACCAGCTGCGGGACGCGGTGCTGGACGAGGGCTCATTCGTCAGCTGGGACAACGATCCGCTGGCGATGCCGGTCAGCGAGTCCTACGCCAGGGAGCTGGCCGCCGCCCGGGACGCCACGGGCCGGGACGAATCGGTGCTGACCGGCGAGGGGCGCCTATGCGGGCGCCGGGTCGCGGTGGTGGTTTGCGAGTTCGGCTTCCTCGGCGGCTCGATTGGGGTGGCGGCGGCCGAACGGATCACCGCGGCGGTGGAGCGCGCAACCGCCGAGCGGCTGCCGCTGCTGGCGTCGCCGAGCTCCGGCGGTACCCGCATGCAAGAGGGCACGGTCGCGTTCCTGCAAATGGTGAAGATCGCCGCGGCGGTCCGGCTCCACAAACGGGCGCACCTGCCCTACCTCGTCTACTTGCGCCATCCGACCACCGGCGGGGTGTTGGCGTCGTGGGGCTCGCTGGGCCATGTCACCATCGCCGAGCCGGGCGCGCTGATCGGGCTGCTCGGGCCTCGGGTGTACGAGCAGCTCTTTGGCGAAGCATTCCCGCCCGGCATCCAGACCGCGGAGAACCTGCAGCGGCGCGGGTTGATCGATGACGTCGTTCCGCTCGAAGGGCTGCGGCCAACGCTGGACCGGGCGCTGACGGTGATTGCCGATGCACCCGGCCCCCCACCCACCTCGCTGGCCTCCGAAGCGATTCCCGATGTGCCGGCGTGGGACTCGGTGGCCGCGTCGCGACGACCGGACCGGCCAGGGGTTGGTGACCTGCTACGGCACGGCTGCACCGAGGTCGTGTCGCTGTCCGAGGCTGGGCCGGACGAGGCGGCGACGATGCTGCTGGCGCTGGCCCGATTCGCCGGTCAACCGGCCGTGGTGCTCGGCCAGCGGCGCGTCGTTGGCGGGATCGTCGGATCCGCATCTCTACGGGAAGCCCGCAGGGGAATGGCGTTGGCCGCCGAACTACGCCTACCGCTGGTGCTGATCATCGACACCGCCGGCCCGGCGCTGCCGGTCGAGGCCGAGCAGGGCGGTCTGGCCGGCCAGATCGCCCAGTGCCTGGCCGAGCTCATCACGCTGGATACGCCGACGGTGTCGGTCCTGCTGGGTCAGGGCAGCGGCGGGCCCGCATTGGCGATGGTGCCCGCCGACCGGGTGCTGGCCGCGCTGCACGGCTGGCTGGCGCCGCTGCCGCCGGAGGGCGCCAGCGTGATCGTGTTCCGGGACACCAAGCATGCGGCCGATCTCGCTGCGGCCCAAGGCATTCGGTCGGCCGACCTGTTGCGGTCCGGGATTGTCGACGTCATCGTGCCGGAGCATCCGGATGCCGCCGACGAGCCGGTGGAATTCTCCCAGCGACTGTCGAGCGCCATAGCCGCCGAGGTCCACGCGCTGCGCGGGATGCCGGATGACGAACGCATGGCCGTTCGACTGCGGCGCTACCGCCGCATCGGCCTACCCCACGACGCGTAACGGGCGTCAGCCGCAACATGAAAATGGCGCGGGCGACACGCCGCTTCGCGTGCCTCCCGCGCCACTGCGTAGGTGATCACGTAGTAGTGATCGAGGCAGTTGTTGGTCGGAGATACGGTCAGGTGAACAAGTTTGTAACCGATAGCGCAAGGGAACGCAGAATCGCATCGGAGTCAAAGACTTTGACGCGATTGTGCGACGACTGGCCGACGAGCCACGCCTGTCGGGTCCCGAATCACCCCGACGGCGCAACCAGCTGCCAGTCGTCGCCAAGACCGTGTGCCTTTACCGTCGCGCCCTCGGCTTCGAGGTGCACGGTCATGCTGCCCAGACGCAGATTCGTCAACGCGATACCGCCCCAGGCCTGCGGCAAATGCGGTGACACCGACAGCCTGCGGTGTGGGACATGCGGGTCGAGCCCCAGAAATGACCGCAGCAGCAATAGCGGCGCGGCGCTTGCCCATGCTTGCGGAGAGCAGGAAGTCGGATACGGCACCGGCGAGCCGAACTGCGAGCGCGGGAACCCGCAGAAAAGCTCGGGCAGACGCCCGCCGAATGTCATTGCCGCGTCGAGAAGCCCGGTCGCGAGGCGCTCGGCCAGCGCCACGGCGCCGGGCAGGTGGCGATAGCGCAGCAAGCCGGCCACCGCGATCGCGGTGTCATGAGGCCACACCGAACCGTTGTGATAGCTCATTGGGTTGTAAGCGCCCATGGTGGTCGCCAGCGTGCGCAACCCGAACCCGGAGTCCATCTCGACGCCGGACAGCCGCTCCACGATGGCCGCGGCATGCTCGTCGCTGGCAATGCCCGTCCACAAACAATGGCCGACGTTGCTCGTCAACGCGTCTACCGGGTGCTTACGTCGGTCGAGCGCAACCGCGTACCAGCCCTGTGCCGGCAGCCAGAACGTGTGGGCGAACGCGGCGCGCAACTCGTCCGCACGTGCACGCAACCGCGTCGCTTCGGCCGCGTCTCCCAATGCCTCGGCGAGCTCAGCCCGCGACGTCAGGGCGGCGTACAGATAGCCCTGCACCTCGCACAGCGCGATGGGCGGTTCGGCGGTGCGACCGGCGGCGTCGTTGATGCCGTCGAAGCTGTCCTTCCAGCCCTGGTTGACCAGGCCGCGGTCGGTGGCGCGCTGGTATTCGACAAAGCCGTCGCCATCTCGGTCGCCGTACCGGTCCGCCCAGGTGAGCGCAGCATCGGCCGCGGGAAGCAGCGACCGAACCACCGCTTCGTCGGCCCCCCACCGCCAACATTCGGCCAGCAGCATCACAAAGAGCGGGGTGGCGTCGATCGAGCCGTAGTAGATGCTGCCGCCCAATACATCGGCGCTGGCGGGACCGCGGCGCGCCTCGTGCATGATCCGACCGGGCTGTTCTTCCGTGACGGGGTCGACGTGCCGCCCCTGGACGGCCGCGAGCTGCCGCAGCGTGCCCACCGCAAGACCGACGTCCAGCGGCAGCGCCATCCATGCGGTCAGCAAGCTGTCCCGGCCGAACAACGTCATGAACCAGGGCGCCCCCGCCGCGACAAACGGCCGGCCATGACCATCGTCGTCGTGAATCAACAACGCCCCGAGGTCGCTCTCGGACTGGCGCAGCACCCGAGCCAACACCGCGTTGTCGGTGTCCACCGTAGTCGCGGTGTCACGCCAGGCCTCGATCTTGCGGGCCGGCGCGCTGGATTGCATGTGTTCGCCACGCGGAAAGCGGGTTCGGATCTTATGATTCGCCCACGTCGGCTGCACCAAGATCTCGGTTTGCCAGCGCTCGCCGGGCGCGACCACCACTCGCCAGTTCAGCGCGCCGGGCAACACGATCGGATCACCCGTGGCGGCCACGGTCAGGCCGCGCACCCCGTCGCCCCGTTCGCGTAGCACCAGTTCCCCGCCGGCCACGGACATGTCCGCACCGCCGACCGCTGCTCGTCCCGCCTTGACCGCGAACAGGTCGGCGAAGTCGGCGTCGGCGCGCAGTTCCAGGGAAACCACCGTGCTCTCTTTGTCGAGGTTGTGCAGCGTGATGGTCTCGCGCAGCCCGTCGGCGACCAGCCGCTCCCGGACCACCAGCAACGTGCTGTCCACCAGGCCCGAGCGGGGCGCCCGGCGCAGGATGAACTGTGCGGCGAACGCCTCCGTCGACTCCACCGACAACGATTCGGCGACCTGGCCGTCGACGCGGAGTTCCCATCGCGACAGGACCCGGGCGTCACGGAAGAACAGCCCATGCGACGTGCCCACGACCACGTCGCCGTGGCGGTCGGACAGGCAAAATGTCCCTCCTTCGACCAGCGTCACGGTGTCGTTGCCCGAACCGACTCGGGCCGGCGCGCCGCTGTTGAACGCCGCCGGCATCGTCACGCGGTGGCCTTCTCTCCCAAGTCACGGCCGCGTATTCCCGACTCGAGGGAGTCGACGACACCCCGGGTCGAGATGCCACGAGCGCCCAGCGTGTGATGCAGGGCCCTGCGATAAATCCGCTCGTAAGCGGAGCCGAACCGTGCCACGTCGAAATTCGCGGCGACATGGCGCCGACACGCGTGCGGATCAAACGTCCGCGCCCGCTCCATCGCTGCGGGCAGATCCTCCACCCGGTCGCACACGAGGCCCGTCACACCGTCGACGACCACCTCGGGGACAGCACCTCCGCGCAGTGCGACGACCGGCGTGCCGCAGGCCATCGCCTCGATCATCACGATCCCGAACGGCTCCTCCCACTGGACGGGAAACAGCAGGCAACGCGCGTTGGCCAACAGCTTGCGCTTGCTGACGGCGTCGGCCTCGCCGAATACGTGGTCGTTGTCGGTGAGCAGCGGCCGCACCTGTTCCTCGAAGTACGCCTTCTCCGCGGGCTCGTTGCACTTGCCGGCCAGGACGAGCGGAATCCCTGCCTCGTGGGCGGCCCGCACGGCCAAATGCGCGCCCTTGTAGGGCGCGAACCTGCCCAGAAACAGGGCGTAGTCGTGCTTTTCGGTTTCGAACGGCCAGTCCTCCAGCCGCAACGCATTGTGTACGCGCCCAATCCAATTCAGATCGGGAGCGAGTTCTCGCTGGCGGTCGCTGATGGCGACCAAACCGACACCGTCGCTGAGTTCACGGTAGTACGGATACAGGTCGTCATCGATCGGGCCGTGCACGGTCACGATCGTCGACACGCCAAGCGCTTGGTAGGCCGGTGCATTGATCGGACCGGCGAAGGTGTGGTCGTGCACGATGTCGACACCGTCGGCGGCGGCGATCCTGGCGATGGTCCGGCGCGCCTTAAGGGCGTGCATGACCTCCGGATAGGGCTCGCCGAGCCGGTGGGGTATCGCCTGGTCCCACACGGGGATGAAGTGGGCCGCCGTGCCGGGTTCGCCCGCGCCCAGCACGGTGACCTGGTGTCCGCGCGCGACGAGGGTGTCGGCGAGGTCGGCGACCACCGCCTCCACGCCCCCGTAGCCGCTCGGCGGAATATCGAAATACGGCGGGGCGACCAGCACGACCCGGATGGAACGGCTGGGGTCTGAAATATCGGTCCGCAAGACGAAATCAGCGCCGCGCATTGACGTTTCCCTCCTTACCACACCCATCACACGCGTTAGCAGTCTCATCCGACGAGTGCTAATTATGATCGTTCGCACGGGCTTCGCCAAGGGAGCAGACTCGTCGCCTCACGAATCGCCGGCAGTGCACCGTCGGGCCTCCGCGAAAATCAGGGAATGCTGCACCCGGACATGCCGGCACCGGTGGCCCGGGCCCGGGATCGGGCCGCGCTGCAGGCGGTGAACTTCTTCATGGCCGACATGGAGGCCGGCATGGGCCCGTTCCTGGGCGTATTGCTGGCAGGCCGTGGCTGGACGACCAGCACCATTGGTGCGGTGATCACCCTGGGCGCGATCGTCGGCATGGTCACGGTCGGCCCAGCGGGGGCGCTGGTCGACGCCACCCGCCGCAAGCGGGCCTGTGTCATCGCCGTCGGTCTGGCCGCCGTTGCCGCTTCGGCGGTGATCCTGACGTCGCCACATTTCTGGGTCGTCGCCGCCGCCCAGGCCGTCATGTGCATTTCTGGGGCGACGATCGCCCCCGCGGTCATCGGCATCACCCTTGGCGTGGTGGGCCAGGCGGGCTTTACCAGGCAAAATGGTCGAAATCAGGCCTTCAATCACGCCGGGAACATGGCCGGTGCCGCGATCGCGGGGCTGCTGGGTTGGCGGTACGGGTACGTCGCGGTGTTCTGGCTGGCCGCGGGGTTCGCGGTCGTGACCGTCGTGGCCGTGCTGGCGATCCCCGCCGGCCGCATCAACCACCACGTCGCGCGGGGCGAGGCCCGCACCGACCAGGCGCCGGTCAAAGCGATGCGGGTGCTCCTGCAGTCCCGGGCGCTGCTGGCACTAGCCGCCGCGGTGGTGCTGTTCCACTTGGGAAACGCGGCCATGTTGCCGCTCTACGGACTGGCGGTGGTGGCCACCCACGCCAACCCTTTCACCACTGTGGCCAGTACCGTCGTCGTCGCTCAGGCGGTCATGGTCGGCACCTCCCTGGCCGCGATGAGGATCGCCCGAAGGCGTGGCTATTGGCTGGCCATCCTGATCGCGTTCACCGCCTTACCGGTCCGCGGGTTGCTCGCCGCAGGTGTCATCACGACCTGGGGAGTCATACCGGTGCAGGTGCTCGACGGTGTCGGCGCTGGCATGCTTTCGGTCGCGGTGCCGGGGCTGGTGGCTCGGATACTCGACGGCACGGGCCACATCAACGTCGGCCAGGGCGCGATCATGGCGGCGCAGGGGCTCGGCGGCGCGCTCAGCCCGGTGCTGGGCGGCGTAGTCGCGCAGCATCTCGGATTCCCCGTTGCCTTCCTGATGCTCGGTGGACTGTCGCTGGGATCGCTGATCATCTGGCTCTGGTTCGGTCCCATCCTGCGCCGAGCCGGCGCGCGTGTTACCGCGAGCAGCTACCAGTGGAACTGAGCTTCGCCTCTGCTCGCGCCTCCCGGCACCGTGGCCAACAATCAGGCAAAATGGGCCGCATGGACACTGGCGGGACCTCACCTCGAGTCTTGGTGGTCGACGACGATTCCGATGTGCTTGCCTCGCTGGAACGCGGCCTGCGGCTGTCCGGCTTCGAGGTATCGACCGCCGTCGACGGCGCCGAGGCCCTGCGCAGCGCCACCGAGACCCGGCCGGACGCGATCGTCCTCGACATCAACATGCCCGTGCTGGACGGCGTCAGCGTCGTCACCGCCCTGAGAGCCATGGACAACGACGTGCCGGTGTGCGTGCTGTCCGCGCGCAGCTCGGTCGACGACCGGGTCGCCGGTCTGGAGGCCGGCGCCGACGATTACCTGGTCAAACCGTTCGTGCTGGCCGAGCTGGTCGCGCGGGTGAAGGCGCTGCTGCGCCGGCGCGGTGCCACCGCGACGTCGTCGTCGGAAACCATCACGGTGGGCCCGCTGGAGGTGGACATCCCCGGCCGGCGGGCCCGGGTCAACGGCGTCGACGTCGACCTGACCAAGCGGGAGTTCGACCTGCTCGCGGTGCTCGCCGAGCACAAGACCGCGGTGCTGTCGCGCGCGCAACTGCTCGAATTGGTGTGGGGCTACGACTTCGCCGCCGACACCAACGTCGTCGATGTGTTCATCGGGTACCTGCGGCGCAAGCTGGAGGCGGGCGGCGGCCCCCGGCTGCTGCACACTGTCCGAGGGGTCGGGTTCGTTCTCAGGATGCAGTGAGGCCATGAACCTGCTCTCCCGGATCTTCGCTCGCACGCCTTCGCTGCGGACCCGGGTGGTGCTCGCGACGGCCATCGGCGCCGCGATTCCGGTGCTCATCGTCGGCACCGTCGTCTGGGTCGGGATCACCAACGACCGCAAGGAACGGCTGGACCGCCGGCTTGACGAGGCGGCGGGTTTCGCGATCCCGTTCGTGCCGCGCGGCCTCGACGAGATCCCGCGCTCCCCCAACGACCAGGACGCCCTCATCACGGTCCGCCGCGGCACCGTGATCAAGTCGAATTCCGACATCACCCTGCCGAAGCTCAACGTCGACTACGGCGACACCTACGTCCGTGGGGTGCGCTACCGGGTGCGGACGGTGGAGATCCCGGGTCCCGAGCCGACGTCGGTGGCCGTCGGCGCGACGTACGACGCCACCATCGCCGAAACCAACAACCTGCACCGCCGAGTGCTGTTGATCTGTGGCTTCGCCATCGGCGCGGCGGCGGTGTTCGCCTGGCTGCTGGCCGCGTTCGCGGTGCGCCCGTTCAAACAGCTCGCCCAGCAGACCCGATCGATCGACGCCGGGGACGAGACGCCGCGGGTCGAGGTGCACGGCGCCAGCGAGGCCATCGAGATCGCCGAGGCGATGCGGGGCATGCTGCAGCGCATCTGGGACGAGCAGAACCGGACCAAGGAGGCGCTCGCGTCGGCACGCGACTTCGCGGCGGTGTCCTCCCATGAGCTGCGCACCCCGCTGACCGCGATGCGCACCAACCTCGAGGTGCTGGCCACCCTGGATCTGCCCGAAGACCAACGCAAAGAGGTGCTGGGCGACGTGATCCGCACCCAGTCGCGCATCGAAGCCACCCTGGGCGCGCTGGAACGGTTGGCTCAGGGCGAGCTGTCGACCTCCGAGGATCACGTGCCGGTCGACATCACCGAGCTGCTCGACCGCGCCGCCCACGATGCGATGCGGATCTACCCGGACCTCGATGTCTCGCTGGTGCCGTCGCCGACCTGCATCATCGTGGGGTTACCGGCCGGGTTGCGCCTCGCGGTCGACAACGCCATCGCCAACGCCGTCAAACATGGCGGCGCCACCCGCGTCCAGCTGTCCGCGGTCAGCTCGCGGGCCGGCGTGGAGATCGCGGTCGACGACAACGGCAGCGGAGTTCCCGAAGACGAGCGCCAGGTGGTGTTCGAGCGGTTCTCCCGCGGGTCGACGGCCTCCCACTCGGGCTCCGGCCTGGGCCTGGCGTTGGTGGCGCAGCAGGCTCAGCTGCACGGCGGGACGGCGTCACTGGAGAAAAGCCCATTGGGCGGCGCGCGGCTGCTGCTGCAACTGCCCGGCCCGAGCTAACTCTTCTTCGTGCTCGCGCGCCACGGCGTAAAAAAGGCCCGCCGGGCCGCCTCCTCGTCCTGGAACCAGACCTGGGCGACGATCGGGTCGTACGTCGGATCGTCGGGGGTGTAGTAGAGCCGGGTGTCCGTGCGGCCCTTCACCAGCCAGCCTTGCGGTCCGCCGCCGTCGGCGCCGGCGCGCGCGGAGCCAGGGCCGTACGACGGGTACGACCACTCCGGGATTTGCGTCGTCGGCGGCTCTTCGACGGCCGGGGTTTGCGTCGGCGGCGGCTCTTCGGCGGCCGGAATCTCGGTGGTCGGTGACTCCTGCGCGAGCGAGATTTTCGTCGTGGGCGGCTCGGCGGCGGTGGCTTTCTTCGCCGTGGCCGGCCCGGATTTCGCGCCCGACGGGCCCTTCTCGTGAGCGGGCTCTTGCGGGGTGACGCGGCCGACCATCAGCGCAGCCGTCAGTCCCAACCCGATCACAAAGGCCAGCACAACCAGCGGCCACTGCACGTGGCTCATTACCGGGTACCGGTCTCGGGCGAGCCTGACGCATCCGCCGGGACTTCCTCAGCGCTGGTGCGTTTGATCGACACCGTGACGACCACCCAGGCGACCGCCGAGCCAGCCAGGAATCCGGCCACGCACCACAACCACTGCATCGCGAAGTCCATGCTGGATTCTCCTTAGCCGACCACGATTTCGGCGCGGCGATTCTTGGCGCGGCCGTCGGCAGTGTCGTTGGGGGCGATCGGGTTTGCCGAACCGAGACCCTTGGCGACGACGAGATCGCGGGCAACGCCGTGGGAAACGAGGAAGTCGGCGACCGCCGTGGCTCGCCGCGCGCTGAGCGCCGCGTTGACGCCGTCGCCGCCGCTGTTGTCGGCGTAACCATTGATCGTCACGCGCGCGTTCGGACATGCCTTGAGCTTGTCCGCCACCTGGGTAAGGGCTTGCTCGTCGGCCGGGGTCAGGCTAATCCCATCGTTCCCAAAGTAAATCGGCCCGCCGGTTGCGGTATTGATGGCCGATTGCAAATCGGTGCAACCGCCTGGACCAGGGGCGCCGGGTGATGCGGGAGGGGCGGCATTGGGCGTTGCCGGCGGCGCAGCAGGCGGCGGATTTGGGCCCTTAACCTCAATCCTGTCAACAACATTCACGCCCGACCAGGCGGTCGCGGCCGCCTGCGCGACCGCGGACTTCTGCTCCATCGACGCGGCGGTTCCCATCAAGATCACGCTGTCGACGTTGACCGTCAGGTTGAAATCGGGAATGGGCGCGCTGGCGCTGAAAACCGGTCCCGCGTTTGTGAAATCGAGCGCCTTGGCATCGGGATTGATCCAGATTTGGTCGATGACGTTGACGTCCGGTGTCAGCGAGCCCTTGAGCGCGTTCATCAGCGCCGCCTTGGCGGAATCGTCGGGGAAGTCGCCGCTGACGGTAATGCTGTTGGCGTTGCGGACAATCGATAGCGCTGCCAGTGACGGCCGCGGCGCAGCGGAGGTGTTCGACGCGCCGGGTGTCGGTGCCGGCTCGTTGGCGGGCTGGGATCGGTGCGCCACGATGTAGCCGATTCCCGCTATCAGCAAGGGGATAACGAGCAGGCCGATCAGCCAGGAGCGGCCCAGCGGCTGCCGATAGAACGTCGGTGCCGACGGCGCGCCGGTGGTCGCGGGCCTTTTCCCGGAACCCGCCATCGCCCCTCCTCTCAGGTCGCCCAACGGCAGTCGTCCGTGCTGCGGGCGATATGCAGCCTACCGAGTCGGCGCCCGTTGAACGGCTCATCTCCGGCACACTGGAGCGATGGGTATGGGCAGGAAACCAACGGACAGCGACACGCTGGCGCGCATCCGGGCGCTGGTAGCCGAGGAGAAGACGCTGCGCGCGAAGCTGCAGCACGGCGACATCACCGAGTCCGAGGAGCATCAGCAACTGCGCCGCATCGAGATCGAACTCGACCAGTGCTGGGACCTGCTGAGGCAGCGTCGGGCGCTGCGCGAGACCGGTGGTGACCCGCGCGAGGCGGTGGTGCGACCGGCCGATCAAGTCGAGGGTTACACCGGCTAGGGACGGCATGCCTCGCGCACCGGATTTCGATGCAGTCGTCGTTGGTGGCGGCCACAACGGCCTGGTAGCGGCCGCCTACCTGGCCCGGGCGGGCCTGCGGGTGCGGTTGCTCGAGCGGCTGGGGCAGTCCGGCGGGGCCGCCGTGTCCGCGCAGGCCTTCGAGGGCGTCGAGGTTCGGGTGTCGCGGTATGCCTACCTGGTCAGCTTGCTGCCGCCGCGCATCGTCGACGACCTGGGTGCTCCAGTGCGCCTGGTCCGGCGGCGGTTTTCGTCGTATACCCCTGACCCGGCCACCGCCGGGCGCTCTGGCCTGCTGATCGGGCCGCACAACACGTTTGCCGCGATCGGCGCCGCTGACGATGAGCGCGGGTTTGCCGCCTTCTACCGGCGCTGCCGGCTGGTGACCGAGCGGCTCTGGCCGACCCTGGTCGAACCGTTGCCCACCCGCGAGCAGGCCCGCGGTCGCGTC
This sequence comes from Mycobacterium lacus, assembly GCF_010731535.1. NCBI lineage: Bacteria > Bacillati > Actinomycetota > Actinomycetes > Mycobacteriales > Mycobacteriaceae > Mycobacterium > Mycobacterium lacus. The sequence goes on along the minus strand of NZ_AP022581.1, from coordinate 392,053 downwards.
CTCGAAGCCAGTGATCCCGATGCGGAAGCTGCGTGGCGGTCAATGGTGGACGAACCGATCGGGCACGCCATCGCCGAGGCGGTGGGCGACGACCTGGTCCGCGGCCTGATCGCCACCGACGCGCTGATCGGCACCTTCGCCCGCCTAGGCGACGAGTCGCTAGAGCAGAACATCTGCTTCCTGTATCACGTGCTCGGCGGGGGCACCGGAGACTGGGACGCCCCGGTCGGCGGCATGGGCGCGGTGACCGCCGCGCTGGCCGCGGCGGCCGTCCGCCACGGAGCCGAAATCATCACTGGCGCAGACGTTTACGCGGTAGCCCCGGACGGCGAAGTCCGCTACCACACCGGCGGCGCGGACCATGTGATCCGGGGCCGCTTCGTGCTGGCCGGTGTCACACCGGCGGTTCTGGCCGGCCTGCTCGGCGAACCCGCGCCGGCGGGAGCCCAGGGCGCGCAGGTCAAGGTGAACCTGGTGGTGCGGCGACTGCCGCGGTTACGCGACCAGCGCGTCACACCGGAACAGGCGTTTGCCGGGACGTTCCACGTCAACGAGACGTGGACGCAACTCGATGCGGCATACACGCGGGCGGCCGCCGGCCAGTTGCCCGATCCGTTGCCATGCGAGGCCTACTGCCACTCACTGGCCGACCCAAGCATCCTGTCGGCCGGGCTGCGCGAGGCCGGCGCCCACACGATGACCGTGTTCGGCTTGCACACACCGCACTCGGCGTTTGGCTCCACCGACCCCGACACGTTGCGCGATCGGCTCACCGAGTCGACGCTGGAATCGCTGAACTCCGTTCTGGCCGAACCGATTCAGGACGTGCTGATGACTGACGCGCGGGGGCGGCCGTGCATCGAGACGACGACGACCGTGGACTTGCAGCGCACGCTGCGGATGACCGAAGGCAACATCTTCCACGGCGGATTGTCCTGGCCGTTCGCCGACGATGACGACCCGCTCGACACGCCGGCGCGGCGGTGGGGGGTGGCCACCGCCCACGAGCGGATCGTGCTGTGCGGCTCGGGAGCCCGTCGCGGCGGGGCGGTGTCGGGCATCGGTGGTCACAACGCCGCGATGGCGGTGCTGGCTTCCCTGGCGAGCAGACGTAAAAGCCCCTAAAACCTGCCGGTTTAGGGGCTTTTACGTCTGCTCGCCAGGGCTACCGAGCGTCGATGGTGACGTAGTCCCGCTCGGTGTAGCCGGTGTAGATCTGGCGCGGACGGCCGATCTTGCTGTCGCCCTCGTCGTGCATCTCACGCCAGTGCGCGATCCAGCCGGGCAGCCGGCCCAGCGCGAACAGCACGGTGAACATCCGGGTTGGGAACCCAAGGGCCCGGTAGATCAGGCCGGTATAGAAGTCGACGTTCGGGTAGAGCTTGCGCTCGATGAAATAGTCGTCGGTGAGTGCCGCCTCCTCGAGCCCCTTGGCGATGTTCAGCAAGTCGTCGTCGCCGCCGAGCTTGGCCAGGATCTTGTCGGCCTGTTCCTTGACGATGCGGGCCCGCGGATCGTAGTTCTTGTAGACGCGGTGCCCAAAGCCCATCAATTTCACACCGGCTTCGCGGTTCTTCACCTTCCGGACGAATTCGGTGACGTTGTCGCCGCTCTCCCGGATGCCCTCGAGCATTTCGAGCACCGCCTGGTTGGCGCCGCCGTGCAGCGGGCCCCACAGCGCGTTGATGCCGCCGGAGATCGAGGTGAACAGGTTGGCCCGCGACGAGCCCACCAGGCGCACGGTTGACGTCGAACAGTTCTGCTCGTGGTCGGCATGCAGGATGAACAGCATGTCCAGTGCCCGCACCACCTCGGGATCGGGTTGATAGGGCTCGGCCGGGAAGCCGAACGTCATCCGCAGGAAGTTCTCCACCAGAGTCAGCGAGTTGTCCGGGTAGAGGAACGGCTGGCCAACCGACTTCTTGTAGGCGTAGGCGGCGATGGTGGGCAGCTTGGCCAGCAGTCGGATAGTCGACAGCTCGACCTGACCGTTGTCCATCGGGTCCAGGGCATCTTGGTAGTACGCGCTCAACGCGTTGACCACGCTGGACAACACCGGCATCGGATGCGCGTTGCGCGGGAAGCCGTCGAAGAACCGTTTGAGGTCCTCGTGCAGCATGGTGTGCCGCTGGATCCGGTGGGTGAATTCGGCCAGCTGGTCGGTGTTCGGCAATTCGCCGTAGATCAGCAGGTAGCTGACCTCGATGAAGGTGGACTTCTCCGCCAGTTGCTCGATCGGGTAACCGCGGTAGCGCAGGATGCCGGCGTCGCCGTCGATGTAGGTGATGGAGCTCTTGGTCGAGGCGGTGTTGCCATAGCCAACATCGAAGGTGGTGTACCCGGTCTTGGCCAACAGCGAGCCGAGCGCAATGCCGTCCGCTCCCTCGGTGGCGCGAGCGATCTGTAGTTCGATCTCGCCCCCTGGGTACTTCAGAGTGGCGGTGTCGTCGGTGTCGGCCACGAGAACCCCTTTGCGCTCTGGCTGATGGCTGTTGGTATAGCTGTGAAGGTAGTCGTTATCACCCACGAGCGCCTGCCCGGGGTCGGGTGTGCTGGTCCGGCGGCGTGCATCGAGCGGGCCGAATACCCGCCGGACGAGTTGGTTGGTTCAACCACCGCTGGCTCAACGAACAACTCACCGCCGGGCCTCCCAATCCGTCGGCAGTGCACGATTCGACTGGCCGTCTAACCCAAGGGCTCTCAAGTCGGCGCCGACGTAGCCGATGTAGGGGAGGGTCAACCAAGCATGGCCGCCATCAACGTCGGGGACGGTCCAGTTGGTGCGCGAGCATTCGGGGTCAGCGCAAGCGCCACTGCCACGTTGGCGGCTTACCCGCCCGCGTAAGACAAGCCGCAAAAACGCCCGACCGTGCCTGAACACCGCGACGGCGGCCGACACGTCATCGGGGCCACCACCCCAATCGTCGGACCATTTGCTGCAACATCGGCCGAGCGGATCGCAGAACTCATGCTCGACAAGTCCGGAGTTGCGGCCCGGGAAATATCTGTGCTAATGGAAGAACCCCGATTCGTCATTTCCCGTGTTGAAGGCTCCCGAACTATCGTCGCCCGCGTTCGCTATACCGGAGGTGTAAGTCCCACCGGCGTTGGTTGCCGAGTTTACGACCAGTTTCCACTCCCCAGATTTGCGTTGCCGGTATTTCCGTGACCCAGGTTCGTGTTGCCGGTATTTCCGTTGCCCAGATTCGTGTTGCCCGTGTTTCCGCTTCCCACATTGCCGCTGCCAACGCTGCCGCTCCCGAAGTTGAGCGAGCCGGTGTTTCCGCTGCCCAGGTTGCAGTCGCCGTCATTCCCGAGGCCGCTGTTGATGCCCCGCACGCCGGTTGCACTCGGGCCCACGGCGCTCGCGGCGTGGCCGACCAGCTGGCCCACCATACCCGGCAGCGCCTGCACCATTCGCGGCCACGACGTCAACCGGGCGACGGTCGATGACGCCCCGACGTGGTAGTTCAGCATCGCCGCGACATCCTGAGCCCACATGCGCTCATATTCGGCCTCGGTGGCCGCGATCGCCGGGGCGTTCTGCCCGAATAGATTGGAGGCCACCAGCGAGACCAGCTGGGCGCGATTACCCGTGACCAATGCCGGATGGGTGGCCGCTGCCCGGGCTGCCTCATAGAGCGAGCCCGCCGCCTGGCCTGGTAAGCCGTTGCGCCCGCGCGAGCGGCCGCAGCGGTCAACCACGCCGCGAACGGCGCGGCCGCATTCGCCATCGCCGTCGACGCCTGACCGCGCCACGACCCACCCGCCAACTCCAAAGTCACCGACGCAAACGAACCGCCGCCGACCCCAACTCCTCGGCCAAACCCTCCCAAGCCGCAGCCGCCGCTAGCATCGGCCCCGAACCCGCACCGGAGAACAACAGCAAAGAATTCACCTCCGGCGGCAACACCAAGAAATTCATCACACCCCGCATACCGTTGCATTAGGTTTCGCGACTGATTGTGTCCGTCAGTTTGTGGTCGAGACCACTTGTTGTGGTGTGGCTTGTGAGCGCTCTCTGGTGTCGACCTGGGTTGAGGCGCCGCCCAGCGCCCGACCCCTGACGATTGGTGACGCCGAGGGCCGGAATAACGCGAGCCCCCTAAATGACGAGCAAGGTTACGACGTTGGTCCGCGCGACTTGGATGAAAGATCCTGGCCGGGTGGAAGACCAACCAGAGGAGGACACTGAGCAAATGCCGGGCCACGGTGCCTCATTCAGGCTGACAGGTTCCGCAGCGCGCTTCGAGCACGTGACCCAGCCCGCATCCGCTAGCCGGGTTTCAACGGCAACCGGAACACAGCCCGCGACCACGTGTTAACGCCGATACGCACCACGGAAGATCTACGACCCCGCGGCGCGCGATATACGCGTCGCGGCCGATGATAATCGCCGCTCGGAGGTCCACAGTTGACGTCAGCGCTTGATTGAAAGGGGGTGCCGAAAAAAGGACAGTCGCACGTGACGCTGCATGTGCCGTCGCGGTCGCGCCGACCGCGCGAGTGCGCATCCACAGCTCCTCAGCGGCCAGCGAACCACGAGTCGAAGCACACGCTAGGCCGAGCTGTGCGGCCGTTGCACCGCTAACGACCACCACCACCGAGAACGCGTGCGTCTGCGGTACGACGGTCCCATGCCGCTTCGCCAGCCACAATCCGCTTGTCGCCCAAGTCGATTGGTACGGCGCTCACCGAAATACCCGGGCCGTTGGTGAGATCGTCGCCGAGGTGCCGCCAAAATCACGGCATAGCCTCGTCGCAATATCGGCGTCGAGTGCGGCCGCACAACGATTCTTGGGCTATCGCGAAACGCATCCGCTTCCAGTAGCATCGCGAAGATTCCCGTTACGGCCAGTCTTGCACGGCTACAGCAAAGCCTAGTCGCGAGAGCCAAACTCATACACCGCACGACGTAGCGCGGGCCGTTTGTCCTGCACAAGCTGGACACGCGGTCTGAGTCCAGCGTGGCCTCAGCAAAGCGCCGCGCCCTGGGCTCACTCATGGACAACGCCGCTGCCACCCGTCGCATCACAAAGCGAAACGGCCCCAACCGCCGCCACGCAGGCGGGGCTGGGTGGACCCACGGGAAGGACGTGTCCACGCGCTGCGATTCACCGGACCACCGACAAGTCAGTCATGGAGGTACACACTTGGCCAATCCCCGCCCTATCGACGGTGACAGGTTGCTGGCCGACCGCCTCGCACAGGCGAGCCCCGATTTGCTACGCGAGCTGCTTTCGACCTTCATTCACGCGTTGATGAGCGCAGACGCCGATGCGATGTGTCGCGCCGGCTATGGTCAGCGCAACGACGGCCGGGCCAATAGCCGCAACGGGTATCGGCGCCGCAACCTCGAGACCCGCCTCGGCGCAATCAAGTTAGCCATTCCCAAACTGCGCTTCGACAACTACTTTCCAGACTGGCTCTTGGGGCACCGCGAGCGCGCCGAACGCGTACTGACAAATGTGGTGGCCATTTGCTACCTGCTCGGTGTATCGATCCAGCGGATGGAGAGGCTGGTCGAATCTCTTGGCGTGACACGCCTGTCCAGGTTGCACGTAGCGGTCATAGCAGCCGAACTCGATGCGGCTGTAACCGCACTTCGCACCCGTCCGCTCGACGGCGGTCCGCACCGGTTCGTGGCCGTCGATACCCAGATGCTCATGGTTCACCAACGCGGCCGAGCCGTTGGGCTGCAGTTGGCTATCGCCACCGGCGTCAACGCGCACGGCCACCGAGAGATCCTGGGGACGCAATTATCGCGCGGCGAGGACGGGGCCCGCTGGCTGAGATTCTTCAGCGAATTGCGGGCACGCGGCCTATCCGGCGTCGCGCTGGTCACCAGCGACTCCCATACCGGCCTGGTTGCCGCCATTGACGCCACCTGGCCAGGGGCGGCCTGGCAACGCTGCATAACGAGCTACGGTGCCGAACTGATGTCGGTCACTCCTCAGTCGTGTTGGCGGTGGGTTCACACCCTGCTGCATTCCGTGTTCGACCAAACAGATGCCGAATCCGTTGTGAACCAATATGATCGGGTGCTTGAGATACTACGTGAGCAGCTGCCCAAGGCGGGCGAGCACGTCGCTGCTGCCCGCAGCGAGCTACTGGCCTATACCGCGTTCCCTCATCAGTTCTGGCGCCAGATTTATCAAAACAACCCTTGCGCCTATCCCAGATCCGACCGGTGTGCCGTGAACGGTACATAGCGGTCGGTCTCCGGGTCCGTGCGGGTCATTCTGGCCCATGTGAGCCAGAAGGGTCGACCGCACTGGGCAGGACGGGAGTGCATACGGTCCATCGACCCCCATCCACCGCGCGCTTGCGGTGCAACATCGCGCGGGAGCGTGATGATCGCTCAGCATGGCTGACCACCTGCTGGATGAGTTGGACGCGCGAGGTGACACCAAGTTTGGCGTAGACGTGCGTCAGATGGGTTTGCACCGTCCGAGGCGAGATGAAAAGCCGCGTCGCGATGTCCTTGTTGGCCAGTCCTTCGCCGACCAACCGCACGACGTCATGCTCGGCCGGCGTCAGCGACTCCCAACCGGTGGCCGGCCGTTTGCGACCACAGTGGCCGCGATGTGCATAGCCGATGGCCTCGTCGACGGACAACGCCGCACCCTCGGCCCAGGCCGTGTCAAAGTCCTTTTCACCCATCGCATCTCGCAGCTTGGCCACCGAGGCCTGGTATCCGTCTTGATAGACAGCGAAGCGGACCAAGCCAATGCGCTGCCGGATCGCCTCCGCTGCACCGAAAAGCCTTGCCGCTTCCACGTCGGTGCCGGCGTCGCTGGCCAGATCGGCGAGACATTCGAGCACGTCGGGGATATCCACGTACGCCGCACTGTCGGCGGCGCAGGCCAGCGCGTCAAGGGCATCGCGTTCGGCCTCCTCCAACCTGCCCTCGGCGATCGCGATACGGGCGCACGTAATCAACGCCACTGCCAGGTGCCGTCCGGTCGCTGTCTCAGCGGCGTCGTCTCCCCACCGGCGGGCGGTAACGAGATCACCGCTCGCGAGCGCAATTTGGGCAATGAACGCGCTCTGCGCAGCGGCCGACCGGGGCACCGCCAAACTCAGGTTGCGCCATGCCGCCTCGCTCGCGTCTTTCGCGGCCTCGACGTCGCCGGCGGCCAGGGCCGTCGTGGCCAACGCCGAGTAGCCCATGCCCGCGTAATATTCGCCCAGTTCTGCGGCCTGCAGAGCCGCATCGGCCGCGGCTTGCGCCTCGCTCACCGCGCCCTGGTATGCGAGTGCATAGGCCAGGCCCTGCAGGCAATTCGCCCTGTGCGTGACTTCGTGAGCCGCCTCGGCCTCGTCCGCCGCCGCACGGAATTCTGCAGCTGCCTCGGCGAGATTGCCTGCCATCAGCTGTGCGAACCCGAGACATGAGCGGCACCAAAGCGAATCGGACCGGTCCCCGATCGCATCCGCCAGGTCGCGTCCCTCTGAGGCGGCCGCGCGCGCGGCGACCGGGCAACCGGCCATGACCGCGTCGAGCGCCTGAAAGACAAGGATCTGAGCCAGCCGCCACCGATCGCCCACCGCGCGGGCCAGGTCGATCGCCTCGGCGAAGTACTGCGCGGCCGCCTCGGTGCGGGCCACAGCAATACAGATCAAGCCGCAGACCGTGAGCGCGCGTGACAGCAGGGCCGGGTCACCGATCTCGCGCGCGATCTCCAGCGCTTGTTCTGCCTGATCGGCTCCCGCGGCGGCGTCGACGAAGACGTCAAGCAGGGCCTTGTCGGCAAGCGCCCGTGCCCGTACCGCGGCCGCCACCTCAAGCTGGGACCCGTCCTGACCGGTGAGTACGGAGGCAAACCAGGCCCGTCCTTCTCTCACGCGGCCTCGTGTCAGCCACACGGGCTGCAGCGAGGACGCCAGCGTGAGGGCGAGCTCGGTATCGGCATTTTCGCGGCTCCACACAAACGCGGCCCGCAGGTTGTCGATCTCGGTTTCCGCCTCGTCGATCCATTGTGCGTAGTCGGCACGGCCCGGGTTGTCGAGCAGGGCCGCCATCGCCGTATAGTGATCGCGGTGACGGGCCCGCACGAGGTCGACCTCGCCGGCCTGCTTGAGCTTTTCCAGCGCGTACTCACGCATCGTCTCGCATAAGCGGTAGTACGTTCGACCGCCGCGTTGCTCTGCCATTACCAGCGACTTATCAACAAGAAGCGAAAGCTCGTCGAGGACTTGATATCTCTGGGTATCGCCGTCGCAGGCGATCGCGTGCGCGTCGACGAGGAAGAAGTAACCCACGAACACCGCCAGCCGGCGCAACAAGACCCGTTCGGGCGCGGTCAACAGCTCAAACGACCAATCCACCGAGGCCCACAGTGTCTGCTGGCGGCGCACCGCGGTGCGGGCACCACCGGTCAGCAGCTGGAACCGGTGCTGCAAACCATCGAGGATCTCGTCCAGCGACAACGATCGCACCCGCGCGGCCGCCAGCTCTATTGCCAACGGCAAGCTCTCCAGGCGACGGCAAATCTCGGTCACCAACGCACGGTTGTCATCGGTGAGGTCGAAGTCGGGTCGCACCCGCCGGGCCCGAAAGGCGAACATCTGGATGGCTTCATCACTCAACGACAGCGGCGGCACCCGGTAGCTCACCTCGCCCAGAACCCGGATCGGCTCCCGACTGGTCGCCAACAACCGCACATCCGGACACGCCTTCACCACCGTCACTACCAAAGCGGCGACCGCATCGAGCAGATGTTCACAGTTGTCGAGCACCACCAAAGCCCGGCGAGTGCCGAGGGAGCGCAGCACCGTGTCGATCGCGCGCGGGCCGAGCAGGTCGTGGAGGCCCAGCGCGCGCGCCACCGTGATCGGCACCAGATCCGCATCGGTGATCGGCGCCAGGTCCACATACCACGCGCCGCCAAACTCGGTGGCTATCCGTTCCGCAAGCTGCACCGCCAGCCGTGTCTTGCCCACCCCGCCCGCACCTGTCAAGGTCACCAACCGGTTATCGAGCAGCAGCTGATGCACCTCGCCGATCTGCGCAACGCGCCCCACGAAACGCGTCAAATGCGCCGGAAAACCGTGGGCCGCGACATCATTGGCATCGCACGGCGGTGGGAACTCGGCCGTCACGTCGGGATGACACAACTGCACCACCCGCTCGGAACGCGGCAGATCGCGCAGCTGGTGAGTCCCCAGATCCGTCAACCACGCGCCATCGGGCATGTGATCGACGGCCAGGCTCTCGGCCGCCCCCGACAACACCGTTTGACCGCCATACGCCAGATCACGCAATCGTGCCGTTCGGTCGATGGTCGGGCCGGCGTAGTTTCCCTCGTCGCGCGACCGCACCTCCCCGGTGTGCACACCAATACGCAACCGAATCGGCGCCAACGGCGCGCGCTGCAAATCCAACGCCGCCGCCACCGCATCCGAGGCACGGGCGAACGCCAGCACAAGACTGTCACCCTCGCCCTGCTCGACGAGCCGCACTCCACCATGGGCGGCGATCACGCCCGACACCGTCTCATCGAGGCGCTTGACCGCGGCACCCATTTCCTCGGGTTGCGCCTCCCATAGGCGCGTCGAACCCTCGACATCACCCACCAGCAATGTCACCGTGCCCTCAGGCAGCAACTCGCTCACGCCCATCGCTCCACTCGCTCGCACTGATGCTAGCCAGCATGTTGCGACCGTGGACCGTTAGGACGCAGAACGACCTGCGCTGTCGAACTCGACATACGAGCCCCGCACCAGGCATTTACGCAATTCGGCCGATGGTGCAACGCATACACCACTGGACACTCGATTCCGTTACCCACCGCAGGGAGGCAAATCATGTCCGACGATGCGAACGGTGCCGTGTCTGGCTGCATCGACCCGGATAAGGCTCACTGCCTCATCAACCGGTGCGTGATATTTCCGATGTGGTCGACGTGGGTGCTCGCCGTTAGTCTGGTGATCCATATCATCAGCGGAGTCTGCGCCCATTTGCTTGCCGCGGATGACGACGCAGCGTAGGACAGTCAGATCGCCCCCCGTGTCGCGGCCTCCCGCTTGCATAGCATTTGCCCAACCTGCTACCGCGCCGACAAGTCGTTGGCCGAAGGCAAGGCAAGAAACGCCGCGACAACCCATGCAGCCGAGCACCGCTCAGGGGGCGGTCAAATCCTGCGTTGCACCGAGAGCTCACACACGACATAGTCGCGACGCCAGATCCTCTGTTCTGCACCAATGTCGCCGAGGCCTGGCCGGGCACCCGCTCGGAAACCACCGTGCAGCACCCGGCTACAGCGTGCGGAGCGCGATCAGGGCTGTAGCCGCTCGACGCGAGAGCCAATGACCCGAATCCGGTTGTGCAGCCGGTTTTCCCGGCCCTGCCAGAATTCCACCACCTCGGGCGCGATCAGGTATCCGCCCCAATTCGGAGGCACCGGAACGCGTTCTGTGTCGGCGAAGCGCGCCGTCACCTCCGCAAGCTGGTCGTCCAGCGCCGCGCGCGACGCGATCGGGCGCGACTGGTGCGACGCCCACGCGCCCAGCTGCGAGCCGCGCGGCCGCTTGAACCAGTAGTCCTCGGTGACCTGCGGGTCAACCTTGCTCACCGGACCGCGGATGTGGACCTGCCGCCCGAGCTGGTACCAGGGGAAGGTCGCCGATGCGTAGGGCGTCACCGCCAGCTCGGCACCCTTGTCGGAGTCGTAGTTGGTGAAAAATGTGATCCCGGTCTCGTCGGCGCTCTTGCACAACACCGATCGGCTGACCGGCCGACCCGCCGCCACGGTGGCCAGCACAAAAGCGTTGGGCTCGACGATTCCGGCGCTTTCAGCATCGCCAATCCACTTGCGGAACAACGCAAGCCAGCCGTCGGCCAGCCAGTCGGCGTCCAGGTCGGGACTGCCGTCTCTTTCGACGGACCCGTACTCCGCTCGCATGCCGGCCAGCTGCTGGTCATCCGGTCCTGCCATCGGGCCAACGCTACCCGGGCGTTGCTACCGGCCGGTAGCGTCGGCCCGCAGGTGGGGTGCGAGAATTTTCCCATGACTGTGGTCCCGGAAAACTTCGTCGCCGGCCTCGAGGGCGTGGTGGCGTTCACCACGGAGATTGCCGAACCGGACAAGGACGGCGGCGCGCTGCGCTATCGCGGCGTGGACATCGAGGATCTGGTGGGTCAGCGGGTCACCTTCGGCGACGTGTGGGCGCTGCTGGTCGACGGCACGTTCGGCCACGGGTTGCCGCCCGCCGAGCCGTTCCCGCTGCCGATCCACACCGGCGATGTTCGCGTCGACGTCCAGGCCGGCCTGGCGATGCTGGCGCCCATCTGGGGCTACGCACCACTGCTCGACACCGACGACACCACCGCCCGCGAGCAGCTTGCCCGGGCCTCGGTGATGGCGCTGTCCTATGTCGCGCAGTCGGCCCGCGGCATCTACCAGCCGGCCGTTCCGCAGCGCATCATCGATGAATGCCCCACGGTGACAGCACGTTTCATGACCCGCTGGCAAGGCGAGCCGGACCCCCGGCACATCGAGGCCATCGACGCCTACTGGGTGTCGGCCGCCGAACACGGGATGAACGCCTCGACGTTCACCGCGCGGGTGATCGCCTCCACCGGCGCCGACGTGGCGGCGGCGCTGTCCGGCGCGATCGGGGCGATGAGCGGCCCGCTGCACGGCGGGGCGCCGGCCCGCGTCCTGCCGATGCTCGAGGAGGTCGAGCGCACCGGCGACGCCCGCGGCCTGGTCAAGGGGATCCTGGACCGCGGCGAGAAGCTGATGGGGTTCGGCCACCGGGTCTACCGCGCGGAGGACCCGCGGGCGCGGGTGCTGCGGGCGACCGCCCAGCGGCTGAACGCGCCGCGCTACGAAGTCGCGGTGGCGGTTGAGCAGGCGGCCCTGGCGGAGTTGCGGGAGCGCCGTCCGGACCGGGCCATCGAAACCAATGTCGAGTTTTGGGCCGCGGTCATCCTGGACTTCGCCCGGGTGCCGGCCAAGATGATGCCGGCCATGTTCACCTGTGGGCGCACCGCTGGCTGGTGCGCCCACATTCTCGAGCAGAAGCGACTCGGCAAGCTGGTCCGACCGTCGGCCATCTACGTCGGGCCGGGACCACGCAGCCCGGAATCCGTCGAGGGCTGGGACCGGGTTCTCACCACCGCCTGAGCAAACCGTTTCTGAGCGGCTTTTGCGGTCGGTACAGCCTGTCGGTGGGGCGCGCTAGCGTCGGGGCGCGATGAGAATCGCCGCCGCGCTTGGTCTGTACCTGTGAGCCCCGGGCGGGCGACACCAACCAACCGAAGGAGTGACCACGATGCCCATCACCATTGAACCCGCATTGTCCCCACACCTCGTCGTCAGCGACGCGGCTGCGGCTATCGACTTCTACGTCAAGGCTTTTGACGCCGTCGAGCTGGGGCGGGTGCCCGGCCCCGACGGCAGGCTGATCCACGCCGCGGTGCGCATCAACGGCTTCACGGTGATGCTCAACGACGACTTCCCCGAGATGTGCGGTGGCAAGTCGATGACGCCGACGTCACTGGGCGGAACGCCGGTCACCATCCATCTGACGGTCACCGACGTCGACGCCAAGTTCCAGCGGGCGCTGGACGCCGGGGCCACCGTGGTGACCCCATTGGAGGACCAGTTCTGGGGAGACCGCTACGGCGTGGTCGCCGACCCGTTCGGCCACCACTGGTCGCTGGGACAGCCGGTGCGTGAGGTCAGCATGGACGAGATCCAAGCGGCGATGGCGGCGCAGGCCGGCAGTTAGCCGGCGATCCGCTCGCGCCGCCGGGCCCGCAGGCGTCGTCGCGACGGCGTCTGCGGCGCCCCGGCCGCGGCCGCAAGCATGTCGGCGACGGCGGTGAACTTGTTGCGCGGCCGGCCGTCGTTGTTGCCCCGCGCGATCTCGGCGGCGTCGATGGCGCGCCATCCCGCGGAGTCGACGGTGTCGGGCTGGCGGGCGAGCACCAGCCTTTCCAACGCCAGCGGTTCGGCCACCGGATCGGTCAGCTTGCCGGCGTTGAAGTCGGCGACGACGGCCTGAACGGTCTGCAATGAGCACGCCTTGTTGGTGCCGATGAACCCGGTCGGTCCGCGCTTGATCCAGCCCGCGACGTACGCGCCCGGCACCGGTCGGCCCGAGCCGTGGCCCCCCCGGGGGTCCAGGACACGGCCGCCGTCATTCGGCACGACGGCCGTGGCGTCGTCGAACGGCAGATCGCGAATCGGCTTGCCGCGGTAGCCAATCGACGTCAGCACCAGGCCCGCGTCGATCCTGCGCACCTCGTCGGTGCCGGTGACCGAGAACTCGACGGCGCTGGCGCGCCGCCGACCGAGGACCCGCCGGGGTGTGAGCCGATATGCCAGCCGGATTCGCGGGCGCCCGATTCGCGGGGCCGGCGCCGAGGCGCCCCCGAGGGAGCTCAAAATCTCCAGCTTGCCGCGGGTCAACGGGTCGGACGCGGCGGCCAGGTCGTCGCGGACCCGCTGGTGGTCGGCCGCGTCGAGCACGACGTCGGAGGTGCCCGTGAGGCCGATCAACTCGGGCAGGGTGAACGCCGAGTGGGTCGGCCCGCGCCGGGCCGCGATCACCACCTCACGGATCGCCGAACCGCGCAGCGCTTGCAGCGCATGGTCGGCGATGTCGGTTCGAGACAGGTCGTCCGGGTGGGTGGTGAGCACGCGCGCCACATCCAGAGCGACGTTGCCGTTGCCGATGATGACGACGCGTTCGTGGCCGAGATCGACTGGTAGATGGGCAAAGTCGGGATGCCCGTTGATCCACGCGACCAACGCCGTGGCAGTTCCGGTGCCCGGCAGACCCATCCCCTCGATGTCCAGCCGCCGGTCCTCGGGCGCACCGACGGCATACAGCACCGCATGATGGTGGGCCAGCAGCTCGGCGTGGCTCAGGTGCTTGCCGATCTCGACGTTGAGATAGAACCGGAACCGGTGATGGCCGGCGACGCGGTCGAAAAGTTGGGTGATCCGCTTGGTCTCCTGGTGATCCGGCGCCACCCCCGCGCGCACCAACCCGTAAGGGGTGGGCAGCCTCTCGAAGACGTTGACCCGCACGCCATTTTGGACCAGCAGCTCATCGGCCGCATACATCGCCGCGGGCCCGGACCCGACGATGGCCACGGTCAGCGGTTGGCGACGGGCATGGACCTCGGCGGCCGGGAGCACGGGGGCCAGCTTCGACGTCGGCGGCACCTTCACGTCGGCCGGCCGCTCCGGGTAGTACGACGCGTTGACCTCGGCGAACGGCAGCTGCTTGGCGTCCAGCCGGTTATCGGGCACGATCGCACCGACCGGACAGGCACCCACACACGCACCGCAGTCGACGCAGGCCACCGGATCGATGTAGAGCATCTCCGACGTGGCGAAGCCCGGCTCGTCCGGCGTCGGGTGGATGCAATTCACCGGGCACGCGAAGACGCAGGACCCGTCGTTGCAGCACGACTGGGTAATAACGTGCGGCATAGAAAAACTCGTTACAAGCTACGCGGCCGGCGCGGTGGCCAGGTGCTGGCGCTGCGGCTCGCTGCGGTAACGCGACGGCCTGCCGTTGATCTTGCACAGCCGCCACATCAGCCGGGCCGAGCGATTTTCCATCAGGCCGGTGTCGTAGGCCAGCATGCGGACGTCGGCGAACATGTCGCGCAACCACTTTCGCGACTCCGGCGAGCCGAAGAACAACTCCTTCTTGACCTCACGCGGGATGTCGAATTCCTGCCAGAACGCCTTCGGCGGAATCACGATCGCGTTGCACAACGACCGCATGGTCAGCGGGAAGTACAGCGAGATCCAGAACCGCTGCGCCCGGGTCAGATGCGGCAACCGCTTGCGCAGATACTCGTGGGCGAACGAGATGTGCCGCGCTTCCTCGGCCACGTGGATGGCCATCACGCGCTCCATGATCGGGTGCAAGGTCTTGCCTTCGCGCAGCACCTGCTTCTGGGTGTGGTCGATGGGCTCCTCCCCGGCGAGCACGCCGATGAAGAACGCCACCGGCAACGGGCCGGCCAGCAGCGGCACCAGGGGGGAAATCCATCGCAGCCGCCGCGGCATTCCCGGGACGTCGGCGCCGACCCGGTTGACCATTTCCTGGAACATCATGGTGTGGTTGCACTCTTCGACCGATTCGTGCAGGCAGTACCGATATTCCGGTGAGCCGTTGGGCATCCAGAACGTGTAGTTCATCAGGCCACGAATCAGGATGGATTCGAAGTGCAGGCCGACCTTGGCCACGTTGGCCTGGCGCCACATCCCGATCTCGATCTGGCGTTCCTGCGACTGCGCCCGATACCAGGGGTGGCGGCCCAGCGGGTCGGTGGCCGGCAGGATCCACCGGGGATCGTTGTCCGTGACGGCGAACTCGGGTGACTCCCAGTCGATATCGGTGTAGGGGTTGAAGTTTCGCCGCACAGACCCCTCGGACAGTGTGGCGAGCGTGCTCACGTACTCGGCGTCGTCGCGCACCTCCATGTTGCGGCGCCATCGCCGAACCATTCGCGTCCTTGCCTTCCCGACAGCCATCGGACGCCTCCTGACGACGTTTACATCCGGACGTGTGACGTACACGGTACCGCTGGTACCGGGAATTATCCAGCCCCCTCCGGCGCACTGTGGCCTGACCGGCGGTCGGCCATGACGTGTGGCCTTGCTCACATGGCGATACCCCTTGCTAACGCCTCTGCCAGCCGGTTCCCGTGGGACGTGCATCGATGTCCACGCGCCGTTCGGCCCGTTCAGCGATCGCGCAGGGTCGCTCACTACCCTGATGGCCATGGCTGACCAGCTCCAGATACCCGCTGACATCAAACCCCGCGACGGACGGTTCGGCTGCGGACCGTCGAAGGTGCGGCCCGAGCAATTACAGGCCCTGAGCACCACCGCGGCCGCGTTGTTCGGCACCTCGCACCGACAGGCGCCGGTCAAGAATCTGGTGGGTAAGGTTCGCTCCGGGCTGGCCGAGCTCTTCTCGTTGCCCGACGGTTACCAGGTCATTTTGGGCAATGGCGGTGCGACGGCGTTCTGGGATGCCGCCGCGTTCGGGCTGGTCGACAAGCGCTCGCTGCACCTGGCCTACGGCGAGTTCAGCGCGAAGTTCGCCTCCGCCGTCGCCAAGAACCCGTTCGTCGGCGACCCGATCGTCGTCAAGGCGGATCCCGGTAGCGCCCCCGAGCCGCAGTCCGATCCGTCGGTCGACGTGATCGCGTGGGCCCATAACGAGACCTCGACCGGGGTCGCGGTACCCGTGCGTCGTCCCGCGGGCGCGGGCGACGCGCTGGTCGTCATCGACGCCACCTCCGGCGCTGGCGGCCTGCCGGTCGACATCACCGAGGCCGACGCCTACTACTTCGCGCCACAGAAGAACTTCGCCAGCGACGGCGGCCTGTGGCTAGCCCTCATGAGCCCGGCCGCGCTGGCCCGCGTCGAGGCGATCGCCGCGTCGGGTCGCTGGGTCCCCGACTTCCTGTCGCTTCCGATAGCGGTCGAGAACAGCCTGAAGAATCAGACGTACAACACGCCCGCGATCGGCACGTTGGCGCTGCTGGCCGAACAGCTGGACTGGCTGCTGGGCAACGGCGGGCTGGACTGGGCGGTCAAACGCACGGCGGACTCGTCGCAGCGGTTGTACTCCTGGGCGCAAGAGCGGCCCTACACGACGCCGTTCGTCACCGACCCCGGGCTGCGCTCGCAAGTGGTCGGCACCATCGACTTCGTCGACGACGTCGACGCCGCGGCGGTGGCGGCGACCTTGCGGGCCAACGGCATCGTCGACACCGAGCCCTACCGCAAACTCGGCCGCAACCAGCTACGGGTCGCGATGTTCCCCGCGGTTGAGCCCGACGACATCAGCGCGCTGACCGAATGCATCGACTGGGTGGTCGAGCGGCTCTAGCACACAACCACCCCGCGTGTCCGCGCGGGCTATGGGCGCCAGCTGCACTAGAGTGCGCACCTAACAGGTCCGGTGCTGGCCTGCACGGTGCCTGCGAGGAGAAGCCATGCGGGAACTCAGGGTGATTCGGCTCGATGCCGACGGCAAATACGTCATCTGCGAAGGCGCCAACCCAGCCGAAAAGTTCAAGCTGCCCGCCGACGACCGCCTGCGGGCGGCCCTCAAGGGCGACCCGCTACCGCCCGAGCAGCCGCAGCTCGACATCGAAGTCAGCAACATGCTGAGCCCCAAGGAAATTCAGGCCCGAATCCGCGCCGGCGCGTCGATCGAGCAGGTGGCCGCGGCGTCGGGCTCCGACATCGCCCGGGTCCAGCGGTTCGCCCACCCGGTGTTACTGGAACGCTCACGGGCCGCGGAGCTGGCAACGGCCGCACACCCGGTCCTCGCCGACGGCCCCTCGGTGCTGACGCTCCTCGAAACCATCACCGCGGCCTTGGTGACGCGCGGACTCGAACCCGACCGGCTCGGCTGGGACGCCTGGCGCAACGAGGACGGCCGCTGGACGGTGCAGCTTGCGTGGAAAGCAGGACGGTCGGACAACCTGGCCCATTTCCGATTCACGCCCGGCGCCCACGGCGGAACGGTCACTGCGATCGACGACGCGGCCAGCGAGCTGATCGACCCTGACTTCAAACCGCCGCGGCGACCGCTTGCGCCGGTGGCGCACATCGCCTTTGACGAGCCCGCGGCGCCGGCGCCCGCGGCGCCGTCGCAACAACCCGTCACCAGCCGACGGGGCAAGCCGGCCATTCCGGCTTGGGAGGATGTGCTGCTGGGGGTGCGCTCGGGCGGGCGGGGTTAGTCGCAGGCCAGCCGCAAAGCCGGGTGGTCCTAGCCCTCCCCCTTTTTTCGTGTGGCGGGGTTGGCGCGCGCCGTTGGGCGCGCATACGCATAGATGATTGCTACTACCTTACTACCTAGGTAGCATTACGGTATGAAACTGAGCGTGAGCTTGTCTGACGAGGACGTCGCAGCATTGGACGCATACGTCAAGAGGGCGGGGCTGCCGTCGCGGTCGGCAGGTTTGCAGCGTGCGGTCCAGATGCTGCGCTACCCCGACCTTGAGGACGACTATGCCGAGGCATGGGCACAGTGGTCTGCCGACGAGTGTTCGGCTGCGTGGGAGAGCACCGTTGGAGATGGCGTGACCCATGCTGCGCGGTGAGATCTGGCAGGTCGACCTGGATCCAGCTCGCGGCGGCGAGGCGAACAAGCGGCGGCCGGCAGTCATCGTCAGCAACGACCGGGCCACCGCGGCCGCGACACGCCTCGGCCGCGGTGTGGTCACGGTTGTTCCGGTCACCAGCAACACCGAGAAGGTCTATCCATTCCAGGTCTTGTTGTCGGGGGCCAACAGTGGCCTCGCCGTCGATTCGAAGGCACAGGCCGAGCAGGTCAGATCCGTCGCAACACAGCGCCTGTTGCGCCGAATCGGCCGAGTCTCCCCTGCCGAGCTGACCGATCTCGACAATGCGCTCAGGCTTCATTTGGCGCTGTAGCCATGCGAATATGCCGACATCCGCGCGCCACCCTCTTCACCACGCGTGACGGGACGCACCGCCTCAGCGTCCAGCGGACTCCTCGCGCGCCCGACGTCTCCGGGGCGCGGATCCGACGCGACGCGCCAGCGCACGGTTCTGGCCGGACGAAAACCACTTGAGGCTAGCCGCTCCCCAGCGCCGCCATCGCGAGCAACGCCAGCCACGCGACTGCCACACCCACTCCCGCACCCAACACAAACCAGCGCAGCACGAGGGTGCGCCGCCAGCCCCACAAGGTCGGCGCCAGGCCCCCGACCGCCATAATGTTGAGTCCGACGGCCAACGCAGGATGCACCCGGATCAGCCCCAGGCTTAGCACCACAACCGCCACCGCGACAACCACGGCCACGAAGCCAGCCACCGCCAAACCCGTTGCCCAGGGCGTGGATTGGCCACGCTGGTCATTCACGAGCCGGGCCTAGCCTGAATTGCACGCTCGTAGAACGCCAGGGCGGCCGCCGTCGCGACGTTGAGTGAGTCGGTGCCCCGCGACATCGGAATACGCACGCGCACATCGCTTATGCGCAGCGCGGCCGCCGTCAGGCCCGGGCCCTCGGCGCCCACCAGCAATGCGACTCGTTCGTCGCGCACGACGGCCATCGCCTCCGGCAGCGCGCACGCCTCGCCGTGTGGAGTCAGCGCCAACACGCGAAAGCCCTTCTCTTGCAGCATCACAAGGTCAGCGGGCCAGGCGGCTGCTCGTGCATACGGGACTAGTAACGCGTGACCCATAGACACCCGCACCGCACGACGGTACAGCGGATCGGCGCAGCCGTTGCCGAACACCACAGCATCCACGCCCAGCCCCGCCGCGTTGCGGAAGATCGAGCCCAGGTTCTCGTGGTCGGCGACGCCCTCGAGCACCGCGACGGTGCGGGCGCCCGCGACCAGCCGGGCGACGCTCAGCTCGGGAACCCGACGTGCGGCGGCCAGCACCCCACGGTTGAGGTGAAAGCCGACCACCCGCGCCATCACCTCGGGTGACGCTCGGTAGTACGGCGCTTCGCCACCGGCGGCGGCCAGATCGTCCTTGAGCTCGGCAAGCCGGCGGTCGGTGCCCAGCAAGGCCAGCGGGGTGAACCGGGACGCCAGCATGCGCCGCACCACCAGCACGCCCTCGGCGATCACCAGCCCCTTCCCGGTCGGCAGATCGGGGCGACGGTCGATGCTGTTCAGGTCGCGGAAATCATCGAGTCGCGGGTCGGCGGGATCACAGACATCCCAGACATCGACCCCCGGAAAACGACCGGGTGGACTCACGGGCTCTCGTCAACCAGGGCCGAGATCAGATCGGCGGCGTTGCGCAAGATGTCACGTTTGTCGCTATCCAGCGTCGCGAGCCGTTCGGCCAGCCACTCCTGGCGTGCACGGCGGGCCGCCTTGACCAATTCGGCACCGGATTCGGACACCGAGACCAGCACCTGCCGGCCATCGACGGGGTGTGGGGCGCGATCCACCAAACCCATGTCGGCCAGGGACGCGATCACCCGCGTCATCGACGGCGGCCGGACCCGTTCGCGAATCGCCAGCGCGCCGGGCGTCATCGCGCCTTCGTTGGCCAACGTCGTCAACGCCGACAGCTGCGAGAGCGATACCGGCGACGACGGGTTCCGGAACCGCAATTGCCGGGCCAGCCGCATGACCGCCAACGACAGGTCGCTAGCCAGCCGCGCATCGCTGTCGAGCACAGCGCGACATTACAACGGAACCTAAGGACTCGCGATCAGAACGCCCAACGACGGACCTCTTCGTTTTCGTCGCGTTCGTCGCACTGCCCGCAATGTCAATGACGAATGCCCGCTCGCGCCGCCCCGCAAGCGGCCCGCATCGCCGCCGGGATATGTTAAGCGCGATGACCGCCGAACCCGACCAGGGCCCCGAGCCGCCGCCGCTGCCGCCCGCGCTGCTCGAGGTGTGGCCGGTCATCGCGGTGGGCGCGCTGGGGTGGCTGGTCGCCGCGGTGGCCGCATTCCTGGTGCCCGCCCTGGCCGATTGGCGCCCGGTGACAGTGGCCGGACTGGGCGTGGGATTGGTCGGCACCGGCATCTTCGTGTGGCAGCTGGCAGCTGCCCGCCGTGGCGCGCGCGGCGCACAAGCCGGGCTCGAAACCTATCTCGACCCGAAATAATTTCGCAGAACATTCGAGACATCATGTGCGCACCGGGAGGACCAATGGCAGCCCCGCTATTACAAGCCCAAATCGAGATCGACGCGCCGGCGGCTAAAGTCTGGGCGCTGATATCCGATTTCCGGCGGATGCCGCAGTGGAGCCCGCAGTGTCGCTGGATGAGACCCTTCGGCCCGCTGCGGCCGGGCACCCGCACCGTCAACCTCAACCGCCGCAACCGCTTGTTCTGGCCCACCACATGCACGGTCGTCGAAGTCATCCCGGAGAAGAAACTGGCGTTCCGGGTCGACACCAACCGCAGCATCTGGAGCTATGAGCTCGAGCCGAGCGGGCAGGGCACCCGGGTGATTGAGAGCCGCCACGCCGAGAACGGCGTCACCGCATTTTCCAGCCTGTCGGTCAACGCACTGTTGGGTGGAACCACGAACTTCGAGCGCGAATTGGTCGAGGGCATGAACACCTCGCTCGCCAGGATCAAAGCTGCCGCCGAGAACGCCTAATCCTCATCGGAAGGCGGCGCGGGAGGCCCCCCGTCCGGCGTCCCCATGATGTCGAGTACGCCGTCGTCGTAGGGCTCGTATGTCGGCGAGCCGCTGCCCGCCGGCGCGGGAGTGTCGGAGTGCGCACCGCAACCGTACTGCCTGTCGACGACATGCCCGTCGGCCGACATCTCGTTGCCGCACACCCCGAACATGGCGCCCAGCGATCCGGCCAGCGGCAGAAAGAAACCGCAGTCGCGGCACACGCGTTTGGTCGAGCGCGCCATCGGCGAGTCGGGGCCATAGTCGCCGTCGTGCCATCGCCCGGCCGCCGCGGAGCGGCCGAAGGCGCTCATCACCCAGCGTCGGCCCAGCCCGAACTCCGCCGCGACTTCGTCGACTTGATCGTCACCGCTGGCGGTGTAGCCAGGCACCAGCCGTGGGTCGTCCCGTGCGGGTGCGAGCAGGTCTCCGGGGCCCAGGTCACCGGGCCGCACGCGCTGCTCCCACGGCACCCACTCGGGCGCCAGCAGCGCGGTGGGCCCGGGGACCAGGACCACCTCGCTGATCGTGGCGTGGTCGGCACCGACGTAGCCGGCGACGACGACGGCCCACTGCCACCCTTGGTAGCCGGGCAGATGCGCCAAGAACCGATGGGTGGCCGCGTTGGGGCCTTCGTAGCTGACGCCCAGGTAATCGCCGACCGCCTCCGGATCGCTGAACTCCGCGATGGCCGCCCGGGCGGCGTCGACCGCGCCCGTCAGTAGCGCCGCCAACCCTTCGGGCCACTCGGCCACGGTCGCCACAGCGGATTCCTCAGTGGGCTCGGTCACGCTCTCCCCTCTCTGCACTGCGTCTCCAATACTGCCGGAAGACACGGTGGGCGAGCCACACCCGGTTGGCTACGCGCGCAGTCGGCGTAGGACAGAATTGATCCGTGTCTGGACGTCGGCGTGATCGTCCGAGCCCGATGGCGTCGAGCCCGGGGCGTCGGACCCGCCGTGCTTACCCTGAATCGGGCAACCAGCACCCCGGCATGGCCAACTACCCGGCCGACGACGCCGCGTATCGCCGTTCGCGGCGCCCGCCCCCGATGCCCAGCGCCAACCGGTATCTCCCACCGCTGGGCCAGCAGCCGGAGCCCGAACGTGTCAGCGCTCCGCCGCCCCGGGGTGTGGGCGGCGAACGGATCACCGTCACCCGCGCCGCGGCGCAGCGAAGCCGCGAGATGGGTTCCCGGATGTACTGGATGGTGCAGCGGGCCGCGACCGCCGACGGCGCCGACAAGTCCGGCCTGACGGCGCTCACGTGGCCGGTGGTGGCGAATTTTGCCGTCGACGCCGCGATGGCGGTTGCCCTGGCCAACACGCTGTTCTTCGCCGCGGCCAACGGGGAAAGCAAATCCAGGGTCGCGCTGTACCTGCTGATCACCATCGCACCGTTCGCGGTGGTCGCGCCGCTCATCGGTCCGGCCCTGGACCGGCTACAGCACGGCCGCCGGGTGGCCCTGGCGTTGTCGTTCGCGCTGCGGACCTTGTTGGCGGTGCTGCTGATCATGAACTACGACGGCGCCACCGGAAGCTTCCCGTCGTGGGTGCTCTATCCCTGTGCGCTGGCCATGATGGTGTTCTCGAAGTCGTTCAGCGTGTTGCGCAGCGCGGTGACCCCGAGGGTGATGCCGCCGACCATCGACCTGGTCCGGGTCAACTCCCGGCTGACCGTGTTCGGTCTGCTTGGCGGCACCATCGTCGGCGGCGCCATCGCGGCCGGCGTCGAGTTCGGTTGCACGCATTTGTTCGAGCTGCCCGGCGCGCTGTTCGTCATCGTCGCGGTCACGGTCGCCGGCGCCTTCCTGTCGATGCGGATTCCCCGCTGGGTTGAGGTGACCGCGGGTGAGGTCCCGGCCACGTTGAGCTATCACCGGCACAGCGGCCCGCCCCGGCGCAACTGGCCGGAGGAAGTCAAAAAGGTGGGCGGCACTCTACGACAGCCGTTGGGCCGCAACATCATTACTGCGTTGTGGGGTAACTGCACCATCAAGGTGATGGTCGGTTTCCTGTTTTTGTATCCGGCGTTTGTCGCCAAGGCACACGAAGCCAACAGCTGGGTTCAGCTGGGCATGCTGGGCGTGATCGGGGCCGCGGCCGGGGTCGGCAATTTCGCCGGCAATTTCACCAGCGCACGTCTGCAGCTCGGCAGGCCGGCCGTGCTGGTGGTGCGCTGCACCGTGGCGGTGACCGTGCTAGCCGTAGCGGCCGCCGTGGCCGGCAATCTGGTGGTGGCCACCATTGCCACCCTGATCACGTCGGGGTCCAGCGCGATTGCGAAGGCCTCGCTGGACGCCTCGTTGCAGCACGATCTGCCCGAGGAGTCGCGGGCATCGGGCTTCGGGCGGTCGGAGTCGACGCTGCAGCTGGCCTGGGTGCTCGGCGGCGCGCTGGGCGTCTTGGTCTACACCGAATTGTGGGTCGGCTTCACCGCGGTCAGCGCTTTGCTCATCCTTGGTCTGGCGCAAACCGTCGTCAGCTTCCGCGGTGATTCGCTGATCCCCGGCCTGGGCGGTAACCGGCCCGTCATGGTCGAGCAGGAAGCCACGCGTCGCGGAGCCGCGGTGATGCCGGAGTGAAACGCGTTGTGCCGGCTGCGATCACGGCGGTGGTGCTGCTGCTTTCCGCCGCGGCCGGGTTCGGCGCGTGGCTGCTGGTCCACCAGCCCGGCCCGTACCGACCGGTGATCAGCGCGTACTCGCACGGGCACCTGACTCGGGTGGGGCCATACCTGTACTGCAATGTGCTTGACCTCGACGACTGTCAGACGCCGCGGACCCAGGGCGAGCTGCGGGTGAGCGAACGCTTCCCGGTGCAGCTCTCGGTCCCCGCGGCCATTTCCCGCGCACCCTGGCGCCTGTTGCAGGTGTATGACGATCCCTCCAACACGACCACCACCCTCTTCCGGCCGGACAGCCGGCTGGCCGTCACCGTTCCCACCGTGGACCCGCAGCGCGGGCGGTTGACCGGGATCGTCGTACAGTTGCTGACGTTGGTGGTCGACCCCTCCGGTGAACTGCGGGACGTTCCACACGCGGAATGGTCTGTGCGGCTTATCTACTGACGCCGGTCTACGGCCCGTGGCCGACGGGCAACGACTGCCCCCGACCGCGGCCGGCACAGGGTACCATCGCCGAAAGGATTGCCCCCCAAGGCTTTCCGGCCATGAGGGGACAGTCAGCCGGCCAGCTCGGGGCCCTTGGGCGCGATGCCGGTCTGATGTCGGCATGCACGACGTAGTGGTGCTGTTTGATCTGGACGAAGTCGACGGTATCGCCGAAACCCGGTGTCTGGAAGAGGTCGCGGGCATAAGTCCACAACACCTGCATCTCGGACAGCTTGCTCCGATTGCGCTTGAAATGCCCGTGGTGGCCAGCGTGGTGAACAGCCGCACGTCGGCCTCGGTGACGAGCACCGACTTCACAAACTCCTAACCAAGCCGAAATAAACATAGGCAACTATTTCTATCCAATCGTTATGCGCTGGATGATTATTTCTCTAGTCAACATTCAGCTGCGGCTCTACGACGACGGCGTCGCTGCACCAATCCCTCTGTGTGCTCAGGACGGTCAGATGGCTTTCGAGACCCCCATCGACGCAACTGCCGGCTCGGCGCGCGCACCCCTGGCCGGCTCGGCGCTTGGCGCCAATGCGACCGTTGCCGACTCATTGATGACGGCCAATGCCTGCGGCGTCCCGCTGGCTCGCCTCGCCGCCGGGCCCGATGATGTGTCCGTACCCGCGGCCACGACGCATGCCGCCGTTGACGTCGGCGACATCATGCCGCGGCTGCTGCGTCAGTCCCGAATCGTGTTCGACTTCGGGGCATTACCGCCCGAGATCAATTCGGGACGGATGTACAGCGGCCCGGGATCTGGGCCCCTGATCGCCGCCGCGGGTGCTTGGGAAGGGCTGGCCGCGGAATTGAGCCTAGCGGCGACGGGCTGCAGGTCGGTGATCTCGGAGCTGACCAGCTTGCCGTGGGTAGGGCCCGCCTCGGCGGCAATGTTGGCCTCAATCACGCCATACATGGATTGGATGAGCGCCACCGCAGCGCGCGCCGAGCTGGCCGGGATGCAGGCGAGCGCGGCCGCGGCCGCCTACGAAACAGCGCGCGCAATGATCGTTCCCCCGCCGGTGATCGCGGCCAACCGGGCCTTGTTGATGACGCTGATCGCAACCAACTTCCTGGGGCAGAACACGCCGGCGATCGCGACCACCGAGTACCACTACGCCGAGATGTGGGCCCAAGACGCCAGCGCCATGTACGGCTATGCCAGCTCCTCGGCGGCCGCCTCGATGCTGGTCCCATTTACGGCGCCACCGAAAACCACCAACCCGGCCGGCCTGGCCGGCCAGGCCGGCGCGGTTGCCAAAGCCGCAGCCACGCCGGCGGGCAACTCCGCGTCGGCGACGTCGTCGATGACCTCAGAGATGAGCACCGTCTCCGCTCAGGTAGTGCATAATCTCTCGGCTACGCCTTGGTATGACGCAGTCCTGAAGTGGCTGCAGAGCATCCCCACCCAAGTCTGGATCGACCTACTGAACCTCGACTATGACATCGGGGGACTGGTATACGACAGCCAGGGCTATACGCTCAACATCGTCCAGCTCGGACAGGCGCTCACCTGGCCCTCGCCCGGTATAGCGGACGGTGTAGGCGCAGCATCCACTGGAGTGGGCGGGGCAGCCTTGGGATCGGGTTTCAACCAACCAAGCGCGGCAGCGGTATCGGCGAGTTGGGGCCACGCCGGCAAGATCGGGCCGATGTCGGCGCCACCGAGTTGGACTACTGCCCCGTCGACACCACACATTGAGGCTGAGACAATTTCGGCCCCGGTTGCCGAAAATCTCGTGCAGGCAAAAGGGACGTCGGGTCTGCTTCGGGGCTTGCCGATGGGTGGCCCCGAACGAACGCCGAACCTTGATCAACGCCGGTATGGGTCACGTCTCAGTGTGGTCGGCCCGCGGGTCATCGGTTAGCGCAATGAGTCGAAGGGAATCGGGAGAACACCGGCGCACCACATCACGTCCTGCGCACCGAGCAACCAAGCGACGGTCGACTTTGTCGAATTCTTGAAACCCATTGCGCCTGAGAGATATTGAGGAGGATGTGTCATGTCAGAGATAACCATGCAACCGCAGGTATCGGCGACGGCCGGTGCGCTGCGGGCTACAAGCTTGACGATTAGCGCCCACAGCAGCGACCGCGACGAGGTAGGGGGTTGGTAGCGATGGACTTCGGAGCGTTACCGCCAGAGGTCAACTCCTTGCGCATGTATTCCGGGCCGGGATCGGCGCCGATGTCGGCAGCTGCGTCGGCCTGGAACCGATTGGCCGCCGAGTTGGATTCGGCCGCAACCGGTTACGAGACGGTGATCACAACACTGCACAGCGAGGACTGGCTCGGCTTCGCGTCGAGTTCGATGGCCGCTGCCGTCACGCCTTACGTGGCTTGGATGAGAGCCACCGCAGCTCAAGCCGAGGAGGCGGCCAGCAAGGCGCGCATGGCGGTCGCCGCCTACGAGGCCGCGGTGACGTCAGTGGTTCCTCCGCCGCTCGTTGCGGCCAACCGTGTTGAGCTGGTGTCGCTGGTCAAGGCCAACGTCTTCGGCCAATACACGGCATCCATCGCGGCCCTGGAGGCACAATACGGTGAAATGTGGGCCCAGGACGCGATGGCCATGTACAGCTATGCCGCGGCCTCGGCGAGCGCCTCGACGGTGACACCGTTCGTCCCGCCGCCGCAGACCACCAACGCAGCCGCCGGGGCCTTGCAGGCCGCCGCGGTCGCCCAGGCCGCCGCCACCTCAGCCGGAACCATACAGACAACGTTGGCGCAGCTGATTTCTGGCGTGCCGGGCGCGCTCATCGACCTGACACGGCCGTTCACGGCGCTCGCGACCGCAGCCGGAGTGTCCGCTACGCCGCAATGGCTGCAGTACTTGGAAACGTTCCTGAACATCATTTCACCGTTGACAGGTACCTGGTATAACACCACCGGCTTGCCATACTTCGGCATTGGTATCGCCAACAGCATCGCCTCGGCGGAGAGGGCTATGGGAATTATCGGTCCGGATGCCGCGGCGCCGGTTGCCGGTGCAGAAGCCGCGCTTGGCGCCGGCATCTCGCGCGCCGATCTTCCGGTAGCCGCCGGTTTGGGCAACGCGGCCTCTATCGGCAAGCTCTCGGTGCCGGCCAGCTGGCCAACGGCCGCGCCGGAGCTCGCCCCGACGGTGGGGTCCGCCTCTGCGCCACTAGTTAGCGACGTAGTCGCGCCGGAGGCCGCGCCAGCTGGAAACCTGTTGGGCGGCATGCCGCTGGCGGGTCCGGGCCTGGGCAGCGCAGGCAGCGGTCCACGCTACGGGTTCCGTCCCAAAGTGATGATGCGCCCCACGTTTGCGGGATAGCGGGCGACACTCCACACCCCAGGACTGTTCAGATTGTTGTCGCCACGATGTCGCTGAGTCCACCCGATGAGGACGCCGCATGCGCTGAATGATGTCGCGGTTACCCACGCGGCAAGGCCTTTGGTCGATGAACGCGCACGGGCGCCGGACATCATCACGGTCCGCGCATTCCGCGCCTGCCGCGACCTACTGATGACACAGGGCGGCCGCGGCTGTGTGGCTAGGCCTGTACCGACCAGGGACGAGGAGTTGTAGCCACAATTGGCATCAACAAGCCTTGGCGCACAACCGATTCGGTGAATCGGAAATGAGGGAGTCACACTGTTGTCTGCGCGGGTGGCGACACCGTCAGAAACCGGCGGGCCAGATTCGTCTCGGTGGACGGACCCGGTTCCCAGTGCGCGATCCACGGTCCCGTGCCCTCCGACTGATCGATAATCCCCCGCTCCAGCCAGGTGTAACGGCCCTCAAGGACGTCGTTTGCCAACCGATCATCGATGCCGTCGGTGTTGCTCCACAAGGCGTGGAACAGCGCCTCGACCCGCAGGGTGGCCTGCTGGCAGAACGCCTCGGCCAGTTCGTATGCCCGTTCGCCTTCGGCCGGATCGGCGGCTCGCTGCGCCTCGGCGCGCACACATACCGCGGACATGGCGAACAACTCCGCACCGATATCGACGATGCGCCCGAGGAATCCTTGCTTTTGCTCCAGGCCGGCTTGCCAGCGTGCCATCCCGTAGAAGGTGTTGCGGGCCAACTTGCGTGACGAGCGCTCGACAAAACGTAGATGCGTGGCCAAGGCGCCGAACTCGCGGTACGCCGTGGGTCGCTGGCCTTCCCCAAAAACCAGTTTCGGCAACCACTTTGCATAAAAGCCGCTCGCCCCAGCCGCCGCGGCGGCCTTCTGTCGCAGATCGGCTTTAGGGTTCGCGAGGTCACCGGCCGCAGTCAAATGAGCGTCGACCGCCTCACGCGCAATGAGCAACCGCATGATCTCACTGGAGCCTTCGAAGATGCGGTTGATCCGCAGGTCCCGCACCGCCTGCTCCACCGGTACCGCGCGCTCCCCACGCGCGGCTAGGGACTCCGCGGTCTCGTAGCCGCGGCCCCCGCGGATCTGCAACAGCTCATCGACGATCACGTCGGCCATCTCGCTGCACCACAACTTGGCCAGCGCCGCCTCGATCCGGATGTCGTTGCGCCCCTCGTCGGCCATCTGGCCGGCCAGCTCGAGCACCGCATCGAGCGCGTAAGTGGTGGCGGCTATGAAGGCGAGCTTGCTGGAAACCGCCTCATGTTTGCCGACCGGCTTTCCCCACTGCACCCGCTCGCGGGACCATTCCCGCGCTACCTTCAGCGACCACTTGGAGGACCCGGTGACGACCGCGGGCAAGGACAGCCGTCCGGCGTTGAGTGTGGTCAGCGCGATCTTCAAACCATCGCCTTCGCGCCCGATCAGGTTTTCGGCGGGGACTCGAACGCGGTGCAGCCGGGTCACCCCGTTTTCGATGCCGCGCAGTCCCATGAACTTGTTGCGCCGCTCGACGGTGATCCCGGGTGCGTCGGCCTCGACAACGAATGCGCTGATTCCCCCTCGATGCCCCTCGCTCTTGGGTACCCGGGCCATGACGACCAACAGTTCGGCGACCACGCCGTTGGTGGTCCACAACTTCACGCCCTCGAGCTCATAGGCCTGGCCGTCGTCGACCGGCGTCGCCGTGGAGGCCAGGCGCGCCGGGTCAGAGCCCACGTCCGGTTCGGTGAGCAGGAACGCCGATATGGCGCCAGCGGCACAGCGCGGCAAGAATTTTCGCTTCTGTTCCGGGCTCCCGGCAAGCTTGAGTGGTTCGGGTACCCCGATCGACTGGTGGGCCGACAGCAACGCTCCGAGACTAGGATGAACGGACGAAACCAGCATCAGTGCGCGGTTGTACGCAACTTGCGACATGTTCAGGCCGCCGTACTCCGACGGTATCTTTATGCCGAAACAGCCCAGCTCGGCGAGGCCCTTCACATACTCATCGGGAATCTGCGCGTCACGCTCGATGACGCTGCCATCGATGGTGTCGAGAAATTCCCGCAGCCTGCCGAGAAACTCTTCGATGCGAGCCTCCTCGGCGTCCGACGGCCTGGGGAACGGGTGTATGAGCTCCAGCGGGAAGCGGCCGAGGAACAGCTCCTTGGCGAAAGATGGTTTATCCCAACCACTTTCGCGGGATTCTTCGGCAAGGGCTCTTGCCTGCTCCTCGGTGACCTGCGCTTGCTGTGCCATCGTCGCCTCCTCGCTAACGAATCACATCGAGGCATAGGTGCCCGGTGTCTGCCCGAATGTTACGCGCCGGTAGCTTCGCGGCGCACGTGTCGGTTCTGGGTCGCCGGATGAGCTGAAATTGCCCGGCCTCAGCGCGGGCACGACCGGCCCAATCGCGTCTCGTTGGTCGCGGCGACGGCCGGGTGTGTGTCGCAGTGAGATGGGCATGACGAACATCCGGCCGGACAGAGGCCAATGTGGCGGATGTGACAAGACGCCGCGGATTCGCGCTGCTCCGCGGCGCGCATCGTCGTCGGGCTAGGCCTCGAACTCTCGGGCCACCGCCTTGACCACCTCGGACACCCGCCGAGCCGTCTTGCGGTCCGGGTAGCGACCCTTGCGCAACTCCGGCTGCACCGTGCTCTCCAGTAAAGTGATCATGTCCTCGACCATCCCGTGCAGCTCATCGGGGCTGTGCTTGTGCTCGGCCGGGGCCTCCCGGCGAGTCCGGGAGAGGCTGGGCGGCGGATCGATCAGTTTGAGGCTCAATGCCTGCGGCCCGCGCCGCCCGGAAGCGACGCCGAACTCTACGCGCTGGCCTGCTTTGAGCCCCTCGACACCCGCGGGCAACGCCGACGAACGGACGTAGACGTCCTCGCCGTCCTCCTGCGACAGGAAGCCGAACCCCTTCTCGGAGTCGTACCACTTCACCTTGCCGGTCGGCACTGGTCTCACCTGCTTGTCTGACGGTTACTGGGAATCGGCAACAGAAGACGCGTCCCGCAACGCGCAGGACGCGATGATGATGTCAGATCCTACTCGGGTGCTCGCCCGCCGAGCACCCCTCTTACCGGTGGCTGGGTAGGCTGGCACTACCGCTGGAGGAGGCATGCGCGTGATCCTGAACGTCGTCTGGCCCGTCTTCGGTGGCCTCTGGTCGGCCGCCGGCTACCTGGCCGCGGCACTTGTGAGCTTCTCGCTCCTCGTCACCATCCCCTTTACCGCTGCTATCGTTTCCACTCCCGAGCGGGCAGCCGCATGACGCTGACCGCGTTGGGCCTACCGACGGTGCGCAGCCGTCCGGACGACATTGCCGCCGCGCGGACCGCACCTCAGACTGGCCCGTTGATTGACACTTTCGGCCGAGTCGCCACCGACCTGCGGGTGTCGCTGACCGACCGCTGCAATCTGCGCTGCAAGTACTGCATGCCGGAAGAGGGACTGGACTGGCTGCCCCGCGAACAGGTGCTGCGACCCGACGAGCTGGCCCGGCTGATGGGCATTGCCGTCACCCGGCTCGGTGTGACCAGCGTTCGGTTTACCGGCGGTGAGCCGCTGCTGGCCCGGCATCTCGAGGAGGTGATCGCGGCCGCGGCCAGTCTGCGGCCCCGCCCGGAGATCTCGCTGACCACCAACGGCGTGGGGCTGGCACGGCGGGCAGCCGCTCTGGCAGCGGCAGGCCTGGACCGGGTCAACGTGTCCCTGGACAGCGTCAACGGCGCCCGCTTCGCGGCCATCACCCGTCGAGACCGGCTCGCTGACGTGCTGGACGGCTTGGCCGCCGCCAAGCACGCCGGGCTGTCGCCCGTCAAGGTGAACGCCGTGCTCGACCCGGCCACCGGTCGCGAGGATGTCGTCGGATTGCTGAGGTTCTGCCTCGACCATGGCTACCAGCTACGGGTCATCGAGCAAATGCCGCTGGACGCGGGGCACGAGTGGCGGCGTGACGCCGCGCTGAGTGCCGACGACGTCCTGGCGGCGCTGCGGCCTCACTTCCGGCTGCGGCCCGATCCGGCGCCGCGGGGTTCGGCTCCAGCCGAGCTCTGGCTGGTTGACGACGGCCCGAATACACCGGCCGGGAAGGTTGGCGTCATCGCCTCGGTGTCGCATGCCTTCTGCGCGAACTGTGACCGCACCCGGCTGACGGCCGACGGACAGATCCGCAGCTGCCTGTTCTCCACCGAGGAGACCGACCTTCGGGGCCTCTTGCGCGGCGGCGCCGACGATGACGCGATCGAGGCGGCGTGGCGCGCCGCGATGTGGGCCAAGCCGGCCGGCCACGGCATCAACGACCCCGGATTCGTCCAGCCGGACCGCCCAATGAGCGCGATCGGCGGTTAGGGTGCCCGACACATCGGCCGGAATTCAGGTGACCGTCCGCTACTTCGCGGCCGCGCGGGCGGCTGCGGGCGCCGAGTCGGAGACGCTGACGCTCCGGCCGGGCACGACGGTCGCCGAGCTGGTCGACGGCCTGGCGGTGCGCAGGGCTCGTCTCGCAGCGGTGTTGAGCCGGTGCTCTTATCTCTGCGACGGGATTGCCGTCCGAGATGAGGCCACAGCGTTATCCGCCGGCAACACCATTGACGTACTCCCGCCCTTCGCCGGCGGCTGAGCGGTGTGAAATACCTCACGTAACGGAACAATAACGGGCGGGACACGCTCCGATTGCGAAGCCGTCTGAACTGCGGAAACGCCATGTTTTCCTGGCCTTTTCCCGGACTTCGGCGGCGGAAACGCCGAAAAAGCCGACAGGTGACGAGATCGCCGGAAACCGCTACCGTCTGCGGAAGCCCGCCAGCGCCCGATGGCGTGCTTCCCTCCCTATAACGCGCCGAGCTCCATCCAATAGGCGAGGGATTCCGACCGCGGATGGAGGCGGGGGACCCACCAGGTCCGCCGAGATCGGACCGGAGCCGCGCGGTGGCTCCTTGGGGTGAAGCCGACGTCGTCTCGCCGAAGTACGACGCTGGCCGGGTGACCTCTCTGGTTTGAATCCAACCCGAACCCGACAGCTGACCTCGCAGGCGTGTATAGAGAGGAATTACCGACGTATGAGCGGACGTCACCGTAAGCCCACCACCTCGAGCGTCAGCGTCGCCAAAATCGCGTTTACCGGAGCCGTGCTCGGTGGCGGCAGTATCGCCATGGCCGGCCAGGCGGCCGCCGCTACCGACAGCGAATGGGACCAGGTAGCCCGCTGCGAGTCCGGCGGCAACTGGTCGATCAACACCGGCAACGGCTTCTACGGCGGCGTACAGTTCACCGCCGGTACCTGGGCCGCGCATGGCGGCGGCGAATACGCCCCGTCGGCCCAGTTGGCAACGAGGGATCAGCAGATCGCCGTCGCCGAGCGGGTGCTGGCAACCCAGGGCCGCGGCGCCTGGCCGGTGTGTGGTAGGGCGCTGTCGGGTCCGACGCCCCGCGCCGTTCTTTCCGATTCGCAGGCGAACGCGCCGCTGGACGCGCCCGCGGTCAACGGTGAACCGGCTCCGCTGGCCCCGCCGCCCGCGGACGAGCCCGCACCGCCGCCACCGCCCGCTGACCCCGCGCCGCCGGCCGACCCGGCTCCCGCGGTGGAGTTGGCCAGCAACGACCTGCCAGTGGACCTGCCGCCGGCTCCCCCGGAGGACCTGCCGCCCGCGCCGCCCGAAGACCTGACACCGCCGGCTCCGGGCGTGCAGCCCGCGCCGCCGGAGGACCTGCCGCCCGCGCCCCCCGAAGACCTGACACCGCCCGCTCCGGGCGAGCAGCCCGCGCCGCCGGAGGACCTGCCGCCCGCGCCCCCCGAAGACCTGACACCGCCCGCTCCGGGCGAGCAGCCCGCTCCCGACGCCCCATCGGTCATCGAGGCGGGATCGCAGTCACCCGAACTGGTGGACGTCCCGCTGCCGGCACCCGACGAGGACCAGAACCCGCCCGTGGAGATCCACCAGGTGTCGACCGTCGCTTTCACGAAGCAAGTGTGGCAGGCGATCCGGGCGCAGGACGTGAGCGGAAACGACGCGCTCGACGCGCTCGCTCAGCCATCATCGGTTATTGGCTGACAACGTAGGGCGTCAGATTGCCCGCTGCGTTAGGCCGAACCCACCCATTCTTCGGTCCCATCGTCGAAGAACTGGTGCTTCCAAACCGGTAGCCGCGCCTTGATGGTGTCCACCAGCTTCGCGCAGGTGGCAAACGCCGCACGCCGATGGTCGGCGGCGACCGCGACCACCAGGGCCGCCTCACCAATCTGCAGGACGCCGATCCGGTGGCTGGCCGCGATGGCGCGCACGCCGCTGGACTCCGCGGCGACCTCGGCCACGACGTCGGCAATGACCTCAGCGGCCGACGGGTGCGCGGAGTATTCGAGCCGCGACACCCCGCGCCCACCGTCGTGGTCGCGGATCATGCCGACGAATCCGACGATCGCACCCGCCGATTGGTGGCGGACCAGGTCCTCGTGCTCGGCCAAGGAGATCGGTTGGTCGGTTAGGGCCGCGCGCAGGACCAGCGTCATCCCGGGTGATCTTCGCCGGCGAGTTGTTCGAGCGCATGATCCAGCACCTCGGCAAGCACCGCAAGGCCGTCGCGCACCCCACCCGGCGACCCGGGGAGGTTGACAACCAACGTCTGTCCGGCCACACCACACACCCCGCGCGACAACACGGACGTCGGCACCTTCGGCCAGCCCGAGCGGCGGATCGCGTCGGCCAGCCCGGGGATCATGTAGTCCAGCACCGCCGCGGTTTGGTCCGGCGTGCTGTCGCTGGGCGAGATGCCGGTGCCACCCGAGGTGATGATCACGTCGACGCCGGCGTCGAGGGCGCCGCGCAGCGCCTGGCCGACCGGCTCTCCGTCGGCGACCACCTCCGGTTGCACAGGCGAAAACCCATGCTGCCCAAGCCATTCAGCGATAATCGGGCCGCACCGATCGTCGTACACACCGGCCGACGCGCGGGTGGAGGCGACGATGACCCGTGCCGATCGGGCGCCCATCACCGTGTCCAGGTTCCGGTCTTGCCGCCCTCTTTGCGGAGCACGCGGACGTCATCGATGGCAGCGGCCGGGTCGACCGCCTTGATCATGTCGTAGAGCGTCAGGGCCGCCACGCTGACGGCGGTCAGCGCCTCCATCTCCACCCCCGTGCGGTCGGTGCTGCGCACGGTCGCATTGATCTCGATAGCCGACTCGCCGATGGTGAAATCGACGTCGACGCCGGTGAGCGCGAGCTGGTGGCAAAGGGGAATCAGGTCGCTGGTCCGCTTGGCCGCCAATATGCCCGCCACCCGCGCGGTGGCCAGCGCGTCACCCTTGGGCAGGCCGCCGGTCGAGATCAGCGCCACCACGTGCGCCGAGGTACGCAACGAACCGGCGGCAACGGCGGTGCGCCTGGTGGCTCCCTTTTCCGTGACGTCGACCATGTGCGCTGCCCCCCGCTCATCCAGGTGCGACAGCGGTGCGGGCTCGCAGCTCGCCGGGTTTCTGGATGCCCTGGAAGCCCTGGCCATCCCGGCACCTAGCGGTTGACGACCGTCACCGGGTGGACGTATGGCAGGTGGTCGGCGGGCATCGGGAACACCAATTCACCGAAGGGTGATAGCGCGCCCGTGCGGTCGGTCACGAGTTCGCTTACGGCGTGGTCGTCCGGATCCGTGGTCGGCCAGCCGGGGTCCACGTACTTGGTCTTGCGTTCCTTGCCTTCAGCAATGTCAGCCACGCGGTCCATTCTGACAGGTCCCACCGGCGCGCGTGGCGCAAGGTTGGCCACTCGTGAACCGACTCACCCGCCCGCCCGGTCACCGGGTGTGACGGTCCGCCGGCTGCTTTACCCCAGGTCAACCCCCTACCCTGGTCAACCCCCTACCCTGGTCAACCCCCTACCCTGGTCAACAATGACGGAAAACACCCCGGATATCCCGCTGGGGTCCTGGCTGGCCGACTTGCCCGACGAGCGGCTGATTCGGCTGCTGGAGCTGCGGCCGGACCTTTCTCAGCCGCCACCGGGCAGCATTGCCGCCCTGGCCGCACGCGCTCAGGCCCGTCAATCGGTCAAGGCCGCAGCCGATGAGCTCGACTTCTTGCAGCTGGGAGTGCTGGACGCATTGCTGGTGCTGCAGGCCGATACCGCGCCGGTGCCGATCGCCAAGCTGCTGTCGCTGATCGGTGACCGCGCCGCCCAAGCCGACGTGGTCGACGCGCTCACGGCCCTCAAGGAACGCGCCCTGGTCTGGGGCGAAGCCGCAGTCCGGGTGGCGGCCGGCACCGCCACGGCGTTGCCCTGGCATCCGGGGCAGGTCACGCTGGAGGACGGCTCGCTCACCGGGGAGCAGATCGCCGAGCTGATCGCCGAGCTCGACGACGCGCAGCGGAATGTGCTGCAGAAGTTGGCAGAAGGGTCCCCGATGGGGCGTACCCGTGACGCCGCGCCCGGCGCGCAGGCGGACCGGCCGGTGCCGCGACTGCTGGCGTTGGGCCTGCTGCGACGCATCGATGCCGAGACGGTGATCCTGCCCCGCCACGTGGGTCAGGTGCTGCGCGGCGAAAACCCGGGTCCGATCCAACTGATCGCACCCGACCCGGTGGTCTGCACCACTGCGCCCGACGATGTCGATGCCGCGGCGGCCGGCGCCGTCATCGACCTGCTTCGTGAACTCGAAGTACTACTCGAAACCCTCAGCGCCGCACCGGTTGCCGAGCTACGCAGCGGCGGACTGGGAATTCGCGACGTCAAGCGGCTGGCCAAGGCTACCGGCATCGACGAACCGCGGCTGGGCCTGATCCTCGAGGTTGCGGACGCGGCCGGACTGATCGCCAGCGGCAAGCCCGATCCCGAGCCACCCCAGGGCGACGGACCCCATTGGGCGCCAACGGTGGCCGCCGATCGGTTCACCTCGATGCCGGCCGCCGAGCGTTGGCATCTACTAGCGAGGACCTGGCTCGACCTCCCGGCTCGGCCCGCGTTGATCGGCAGCCGCGGCCCTGACGCCAAAACTTATGGCGCCCTTTCGGATTCGCTGTTCTCTACGGCGGCCCCACTGGACCGCCGGCTGTTGCTCGGCATGCTCGCCGAGCTGCCCGCCGGCGCCGGTGTCGACGCCGCCGAGGCGTCGGCGGCGTTGATTTGGCGGCGTCCGCGGTGGGCCAGGCGGCTACAGCCAGGACCCATCGGGGACCTGCTGGCCGAGGGCCACGCGCTGGGTTTGGTGGGTCGCGGGGCGATCAGCACACCCGGCCGGGCGCTACTGCAAGAAGCCTTAGAGCCGGCCGGAGCCCCCGCCGCGGCGGTCGACGCGATGACGCGGGCGCTGCCCGCACCGATCGACCACTTCCTGGTGCAGGCCGACCTGACCGTCGTGGTACCCGGGCCACTTCAGCGCGACCTCGCCGACGACCTCGCAACGGTCGCCACCGTCGAATCGGCGGGCACCGCGATGGTGTATCGCATCAGCGAGCCCTCGATCCGGCACGCGCTTGACGTCGGTAAGACCCGCGATTGGATGCATGCACTCTTCGCGAAGCACTCGAAAACGCCGGTGCCGCAAGGACTGACATATCTTATCGATGACGTCGCACGCCGGCATGGGCAGCTTCGCGTAGGCATGGCCGCGTCATTCGTGCGGTGCGAGGACCCCGCGCTGCTGGCCCAGGCCGTCGCGGCGCCCGCCGCCGACGGGCTGGCGCTGCGCGCCCTGACTCCGACGGTGGCGGTGTCTCCCGCACCGATATCCGAAGTGCTGATCGCGCTGCGGGCGGCGGGCTTCGCCCCGGCCGCCGAAGACTCCACTGGCGCGATCGTCGACGTCCGGACGCGCGGCGCCCGGGTGCCCGCACCGCACCAGCGCCGGCCGTACCGTCCCCTGGCGCGCCCGGGCCGTGAAACACTCAACGCCCTCGTCTCGGTGCTGCGCAGGGTGACCGCCGCACCGTTCGGCACCATCCGCGTCGACCCCGCGGTCACGATGTCACTGTTGCAGCGCGCGGCCAAGGACGATGCCACGGTGTTGATTGGCTATCTTGACGCCGCGGGTGTGGCCACCCAACGGGTGGTGTCGCCGATCGTGATACGGGGTGGTCAGCTGACGGCCTACGATTCGTCGTCCGGGCGGCTGCGCGAGTTCGCCATCCACCGCATCACCTCGGTGATGTCGGCCGACGACTGAATAATGGGTCTCATGCCTGACGGGCCGTTGATCGTGCAGTCCGACAAGTCGGTACTGCTCGAGGTGGACCACGAGCTGGCCAGTGCGGCACGCGCGGCCATCGCGCCGTTCGCCGAGCTGGAACGCGCACCCGAACATGTGCACACCTACCGCATCACACCGCTGGCGTTGTGGAACGCCCGTGCGGCTGGCCACGATGCCGAACAGGTGGTCGACGCGCTGGTCAGTTTCTCCCGCTACGCGGTGCCCCAACCACTGCTCGTCGACATCGTCGACACCATGGCCCGCTACGGCCGGCTGCAACTGGTCAAGAACCCGGCGCACGGCCTGACGCTGGTGAGCCTGGATCGTGCGGTGCTCGAGGAGGTGCTGCGCAACAAGAAGATCACCCCAATGCTGGGCGCGCGGATCGATGACGATACCGTCGTCGTCCACCCCAGCGAGCGCGGCCGCCTCAAGCAGCTGCTGCTCAAGATCGGTTGGCCCGCAGAGGATCTCGCCGGTTACGTCGACGGCGAAGCGCATCCCATGAGCCTGCGGCAGGAGGGCTGGCACCTGCGCGACTACCAGCAGATGGCCGCGGACGCTTTCTGGTCCGGCGGCTCGGGCGTGGTCGTCCTTCCGTGCGGCGCCGGCAAGACGCTGGTCGGCGCGGCCGCGATGGCGCGGGCCAGCGCGACAACGCTCATCCTGGTCACCAACATCGTGGCGGCCCGGCAATGGAAACGCGAGCTGGTCGCGCGCACCTCCCTGACCGAGGACGAGATCGGCGAATACTCCGGGGAGCGCAAGGAGATTCGGCCCGTCACCGTCTCGACGTACCAGATGATCACCCGCCGCACCAAGGGCGAGTACCGTCATCTGGAACTCTTCGACAGCCGCGACTGGGGACTGATCATCTACGACGAGGTCCACCTGCTGCCGGCGCCGGTGTTCCGGATGACCGCCGACCTGCAGTCCAAGCGGCGGCTGGGCTTGACCGCCACGTTGATCCGGGAGGACGGCCGCGAGGGCGACGTGTTCTCCCTGATCGGCCCGAAACGCTATGACGCACCATGGAAAGACATCGAGGCGCAGGGCTGGATCGCGCCGGCGGAGTGTGTCGAAGTCCGGGTCACGATGACCGACAGCGAACGGATGATGTATGCCACCGCCGAGCCCGAAGAGCGCTACCGGCTGTGCTCGACGGTGCACACCAAAATCGCTGTGGTCAAGTCGATTCTGGAGAAGCACCCGGGCGAGCAGACCCTGGTGATCGGCGCCTACCTGGACCAGCTCGACGAGCTTGGCGTCGAGCTGAACGCTCCGGTGATCCAGGGCGCGACCAAGACCGCCGAACGCGAAGCATTGTTCGACGCCTTCCGTCGCGGCGAGGTTTCCAGGCTGGTGGTCTCCAAGGTCGCCAACTTTTCCATCGACTTGCCGGAAGCCGCTGTGGCGGTGCAGGTTTCGGGAACGTTTGGCTCACGCCAGGAGGAAGCCCAACGGCTGGGCCGGCTGCTGCGGCCCAAGGCTGATGGCGGTGGGGCCATCTTCTACTCCGTGGTGGCCCGCGACAGCCTGGACGCCGAGTACGCGGCCCACCGGCAGCGATTCTTGGCCGAGCAGGGCTACGGCTACATCATCCGCGACGCCGACGCGATTTAGATTGGGGCGAGCAGTCGCAAAAGCCCCGAAACCCCGTTGTTTCGGGGGCTTTTGCGACTGCTCGCCGCCATTGCTAGAGCGACAGGATGGTCGCCGACGCGGTGCCCGGTGCGCCGTAGACCTGCGCCAGGCCGACGCGCGGGTTGCCGGGCACCTGACGCTCACCCGCCTCGCCCCGCAGCTGGCGCACCAGCTCGTGTGTCTGCCGCAGCCCCGACGCTCCAATGGGCTCGCCGTTGGCGATCAGCCCGCCATCGGTGTTGACCGGCATCGAGCCGTGGATCTCGGTGGCCCCATCGGCCACAAGTTTCTCTTGCTCGCCGTCCGCGCACAGACCCGTCTCGGCCATGTGGATGACCTCGGCGCCGGCGTCAGTGTCCTGCAGTTGGGCGATGTCGATGTCCTCGGGTCCGATGCCCGCAGCCTCGTAGGCGGCCTTAGCGGCGTATACCGTCGGCGAGGCGTCCTCGTCCACCGGAGCGAACGTGGCGTGCACTTCGTAGGCGCCGTAGCGGCGGGTACGGATCTCGCAGGCTCGCACGTACACCGGCTTGTCGGTGAACTTATGGGCTAAGGCGGCACGGCACATGATCACCGCAGCGGCGCCCTCGTCGGGCGCACAAAACATGTACTGTGTCAGCGGGTAGTTGAGCACGGCCGAGTTGAGGATCTCATCCTCGGGAAGCGCCCTGCGACGGAAGGCATTTGGGTTCAGCGCGCCGTTCCGGTAGTTCTTGGCGGCGACCCTGGCCAGCGTGGCCTGGGAGATGTTGTGGTCGTGTAGGTACTTGTTGGCCTTCATCCCGAAGAACTTGGTGGTGACGAACTGCCCGTTCCGCGCATACCACTGCGGCAGCGCCAGTTTGGCGGGGTCGTCGGTGAACGCGCCGCGAGGGTGCTTGTCCAAGCCGATGGCGATGCCGATGTCGTACTTGCCCAACCGGATGGTGTTCACGGTCTGCGCAATGGCACTGGCCGCGGTCGCACAGGCGTTGAAGACGTCGGTGAACGGAATGCCGGTCAGCCCCACAAGCCTGGTGACCGCGTCGGGGTTGGACACCTCGTGGCTGCCGCCGAAGCCGAACTGGATGTCCTTCCACTCACACCCGGCGTCCGCCAGCGCGGATTGGATGGCCTCCGCGCCCATCTGCATGGCCGTCTTGTCGAACCTACCGAAGGGATGCAGGCCCACGCCGATGATGACCACGTCGTTCGTCATCTCAGGCTCCCTGAAGCGGCCGGAACGCAAAGGTCATGACCTCGGCGCCCTCCTCGTCAATGGTCAACGGCACCATGGTGAGCTCGACCTCCTGGCCGAACCGCAGTTTGGTCGGGTCGTTCTCGGTCAGCCGCCCCTCGACCCGGATCACCTCACCCAGTTGGACCAGGCCCACGCCGAACGGCACGAAATCGCTGCCGGTTGGACCGGCGTAGGGGGGCCCGGGCGGGAAACCCTGGGTGGTCCACGCCACCAGGCTGCCGCGCCGCGGCAGCAACACTTCGCCCATCTGCCCACCACTGCAGCGTGGACACCACCGCTGCACCGGAAATGTCGTGGCGCCACAAGCCTCGCAGCGACTGCCAATCAGCTGCGGATCCTCATCAGGCCACGTTGAGATACCGGGGGCAAGCGTCTTCTGCATCGCGGGATCCTCCGTCCTCGGCGACGGGAATAATGCTGCTCACCAAACCGTACAACAGCATTCCAGATTATTGGAAATTACGTTCTCGTTGCGGGTGGTCTACGAACTCTGGGAGACGGTCGAGCACGAAGAGGCCGATCGCACATTCCGCGCCGACGAAGGTCGGCTGACGCAGCTCCCTGCTCTGCCGGCCGCGCCTCCCGTCAAGACGACGTACGTCACGATCGATGTCTAGCTCAGCGCGGGAATGACTTCGCGTTCAAAGAGTTCGATCCCGGAGCGATCATACGCGGCCTCGGGGAAATAGCAGATCGCATATTCGCAGCCGAGGTCGCGGACCTTCGCCATCCGTTCGATCACCTGTTCGGGTGTGCCCATCGCCGAATCCGGGAGGCCGCCAACCATCGCATCCGCCGCCGCCTCGGGCACATAGCCGACCACACGGTCGCGCACCCGCCGCAGCCGCTCTTTGACGTCGGCATCCGACGTACCGACGACGGCGGTGAAGTTGGCCGAGCGCACGATGGCGTCAAAGTCGGTGCCCAGCTGGCGGCAGTGCGCTGCCAATATCGCCGACTTGCGGGCGAATGCCGCAGGCTCCGGCGCGAAGTTGGTGTACTGGGCGTATTTCGCCGCAATGCGCAGCGTCACCTTCTCGCCTCCACCGGCTATCCACAGCGGAATCCCTCCGTCCTGCAACGGCTTTGGAGCGACAATCGCACCGTCGACCTGGTAGTGCGTGCCCTCGAAGCTGACCTTGCCGTGGCGCCAGGCATCCCGCATGATCTGCACTCCTTCGTCCAGCCGACCTAACCGCACACCGGCCGACGGAAAGCCGTAACCATAAGCGCGCCACTCATGTTCGTACCAGCCGCCGCCGATACCCATCTGAATTCGGCCGCCGGAGATGATGTCGGCGGTCGCCGCAACCTTGGCCAGGTATACCGGATTGCGGTAGCTCATCGCCGTGCACATCTGGCCGAGCTTGATCCGCGAGGTAGTCGCGGCGTACGCCGACATCAGCGACCACGCCTCGTGAGTGGCCTCACCGCTCGGCAACGGGACGGTATGAAAGTGGTCATAGACCCACAGTGAGTCCCAGGCGCCGCCGTCGGCGTAGCCGGCGAGGTCGCGCATCACCGCCCAGTGCTTCTCGGGTTCGATGCCGACGAGATCCATTCGCCAGCCTTGCGGAATGAACAGACCAAAGCGCATAGGGGTGACTCTAGCGATGCCCCATCCGGCCTCACATATCCAGCGCTGCCAGCGCGGCTTCCACCGAGCACGCACGCAACTCCTCGTGGGGCGCGTCGGGAAACCTGATGCAACAGTCCTGCAGGCCGCCGAAGGCAACGACGGCGCGGGTGGCTTGCGCGAGCGTCGGCCTCGGGCCGAACACCAGCCGGCCCAGCCGTTCGCGCCAAGCCAGCACGGTGTCGATAAGGCCGAGGTCGGCCAGCATCGTCAATTCGGCCAGCACCAGCTTCAGGTCTTGCCGGTGCCGGTAATGAAAATCGAAGTAGCCCTCCACCAACCGGCAGACATCGACGTCGCCACGCTTCTCCTGGTCGGCGACGAATCGCTCACCCTCTCCGATCAACGGCACCACGATGCTGCGCACCAGGTCTTCGCGCGACGTGAAGTGGTAGTACAGCGCGGGTTTGGTGATGCCGAGTTGGTCGGCGATGTCCTGCAGGCTGGTGCGCTGCACACCTTGGCGGAGGAATAGCTCGCGAGCGACCTCTTGGATCCGTTG
Organism: Mycobacterium lacus; assembly: GCF_010731535.1. Lineage (NCBI taxonomy): Bacteria > Bacillati > Actinomycetota > Actinomycetes > Mycobacteriales > Mycobacteriaceae > Mycobacterium > Mycobacterium lacus. Next base: position 349,291 of record NZ_AP022581.1, on the reverse strand, counting down.
CCTGGTGTCCGACTGGGGCCTGCTCACCGAACGAGCTTAACTGACTTACCGATAGGTAAGTGATGTGTTAGGCTTACCTAACTTAGAGAAGTTCCGGGAGGTCGTCGTGCGCATTCTGATCTCTGGGGCCAGCATCGCCGGCCCGGTGCTGGCGTACTGGCTTAGCCGCTACGGTTTCGAGGTCACCGTCGTCGAGCGCGCGGGGCAGTTGCGCAAGACCGGTGGCCACGCGGTCGACCTATTCCGGCCGTCGATGGAGATCTCGGCGAAGATGGGCGTGCTGCCACAGATCGAGGCACTTGCCACCGGAACGAACACGATGACGCTGTATCGCGAGGGCGTTGCACGACCGGCAACGATCGATATCACCAAGATCATCAACGCCGCATCCGACCGACACGTGGAGATCATGCGAGACGATCTCGGCGAGGTCTACTACGACGCCGGCCGCGACGACGTCGAGTACGTGTTCGGTGACTCGATCACCGCCATAGCCCCCGACGGCCAAGTGACGTTCGAGCGCGGCGCACCGCGAAAGTTCGACGTTGTGGTCGGCGCCGACGGGCTGCACTCGAACGTCCGGCGCCTGGTTTTCGGTGACGACGCCGGACACACCGAGTTCCTCGGTGGGTACCTGGCGGTGATTTCGGTGCCGAAAATGCTTGCGCGCGACGGAGAATCCGTTACCCACCTCGGCGCCGGCCGCGTCGCGATGATCTACACCGCGCAACCCCTGGACGACGCGCGAGTGGTGTTCCTTTTCCGCAGCAAGGACGAACTGACATACCACTACCGAGATGTCTCGCGGCAGAAGGAGTTATTGCGCGCAGCGTTCACCGGTATGCACCCGCGGGTCGACTGTTGGCTCGCGGAAGTCGACCGCACGCCGGCGTTCTACTTCGACTCGATCACCCAGTTGCGGCTGGACACCTGGTCGCGCGGACGGGTCGCACTGGTCGGTGACGCCGGGTATTGTCCGGGACCCGCCGTCGGCGGCAGCACTAGCATCGCGGTGCTGGGCGCCTACGTGCTGGCGGGTGAACTGGCCGAGGCGGGTGGGGACTACGGGCGGGCGTTCGCGCAATACGAGCGGCACATGGGTGAACCGGTGCGCCGCAGCCGCGCCTTTGCGCGTGCGGCCAGCAAGACCATCGTCCCCGGCTCCCGGGCCGGCGTTTGGGCATTGACCCGCGCCGGTCAGCTGATCTCGGCACTTCCCTCGGGGCTCACCAGGGCGATCGCGAAGATGAACACCAAGGGCGCGCGGTTGCACGACTCCATGCAATACAAGGACTACGCCTTGGTGCGCGAGCAGACATAGAATCGCACGCAGGCACGGCGTGTCGCGGGATTCTATGTCTGCTCGGCGCAGAAACTAGCCGGTCAGCGAGTCCGGTGGCAGGAAGCGGTCGCCGTACTTCGCCGCCAGCTCACGGGCCCGGGCGACGAACGCCTCCTTGCCCGTGCCGGCCGGGCCGGTGTAGCCGACGATGAACTGCGCGCTGCCACCGGTCCACGGCGGGAAGCCGATGCCCATGATCGACCCGATGTTGGCGTCGGCCGTCGACGTCAGCACGTTCTCATCAAGGCACTTCTGGGTCTCCAGCGCCTCGGCGAACAGCATCCGGTCGATCATGTCCTGCAGCGGCGGCGTCGACGAGCCGGACTTGAACGTCTCCCGCAGCCCTGGCCACAGGCCGGACCGCTTCCCGTCGACGTACTCGTAGAAGCCGGCTCCCTTGAGCCGGCCGGAGCGGCCGAGTTCGATCATCTTCTCGACGACCGCCTCCGCCGGGTGCGGCTCGTAGGTGCCGCCGGCGTCCTCGACGCCCTTACGGGTGGCGACGGCGATCTTGTGCATCAGCTCCAGGTTGAGCTCGTCGGACAGCTGCAGCGGCGGCGCCGGGTAGCCGGCCTGCGACCCCGCCTGTTCGATCGAAGCCGGCTCGACGCCCTCGCCGAGCATCGCCAGCGCCTCGTTGACGAAGGTCCCGATCACACGGGAGGTGAAGAAGCCGCGGCTGTCGTTCACCACGATCGGGGTCTTGCCGATCGCCAGGGTGTAGTCGAACACCCGGGCCAGCGCCTCGTCGGAAGTCTTCTCGCCCTTGATGATTTCCACCAGCGGCATCTTGTCAACGGGCGAGAAGAAGTGGATCCCGATGAAGTCCTCTTGCCGCTTGACGCCGGCCGCCAGACCGGTGATCGGCAGGGTCGACGTGTTGGACCCGAGGATCGCGTTGGGCTCGACAATGTCCTCGATCTCCTGGAACACCTTGTGTTTGAGTTCCTGGTTCTCGAACACGGCCTCGACCACGAAGTCGACGCCGGCGAGGTCGGCGGCGTCACCCGTCGGGATGATCCGGTCCAGCAGCGCCTTGGACTTTTCCTCGGTCGTGCGTCCCCGCTCCAGCGCCTTGGCTTCCAGCTTTTCGGAGTAGCCCTTGCCTTTGGCGGCGGCCTCCAGGCTCACATCTTTGAGCACCACGTCGTAGCCGGCCTTGGCCGAGACGTAGGCGATGCCGGCGCCCATCATGCCGGCACCCAGCACACCGATCTTCTTGATCGGGGTCTTCTCGATGCCCTCGGGCCGTGACCCGCCGGAGTTGATGTGCTGCAGGTCGAAGAAGAACGCCTGCATCATGTTCTTGGCGACTTGGCCGGTGACCAGGGAGGCGAAGTACCGGCTCTCGATGCGGGTGGCGGTGTCGAAGTCGACCTGTGCACCCTCTACGGCGGCGGCCAGGATGGCCCGCGGCGCGGGCATCGGCGCCCCCTTGAGCTGCTTGCGCAGGTTCGACGGGAACGACGGCAGGATGGCCGCAAGCGCCGGCGACGACGGAGTGCCGCCAGGCATCTTGTAGCCCTTCTTGTCCCACGGCTGCTCGTGCGCGTCCGGGTTGGCCTTGATCCAGGCCTTGGCGGCGGGTACCAGCTCCTCGACCGTCGGCAACACCTCGTCGATCAGTCCGATCTCCTTGGCCTTGGCCGGCTTGTACCGCGTGCCCTGCGCCAGCACGCTGACAAAGGCGTTCTGGATACCCAGCATCCGCACGGTGCGGGTCACCCCGCCGCCGCCGGGCAAGAGCCCCAGCGTGACCTCGGGCAGGCCGAGCTGGCTGCCCTTGACGTCGGCGGCGATCCGATGATGACAGGCCAGCGCGATCTCCAGGCCGCCGCCAAGGGCCGCCCCGTTGATGGCGGCGACGACCGGCTTGCCGAAAGTCTCCAGGGTGCGCAGTTGCTTCTTGACCGTCTCCACGGTGTCGAAGACGTTTCCGGCGTCTTCGGGCTTAGCCTGGATCATCGTCTTTATGTCACCGCCGGCAAAGAACGTCTTCTTCGCGCTGGTGACCACCACGCCGGTGATCGAATCCTTTTCGGCGACAATGCGATCCACGGCCTTGCCCATCGACTCGAGGTAGGCCTCGTTCATCACGTTGGTCGACCCCGAGGGATCGTCCATGGTGAGCGTGACGATGCCGTCGGCATCCTTGTCCCACCGGATTGTGTTGTCTGCCATGCGCTTACACCCTCTCGATGATCGTCGCGACGCCCATGCCGCCACCGATACACAGCGTGATGAGCGCACGCCGGGCGTTGCGGCGCTCCAGTTCGTCGACCATGGTGCCCAGGATCATCGCACCGGTGGCCCCCAACGGGTGGCCCATCGCGATCGCCCCGCCGTTGACGTTGAGCTTCTCGTCGGGGATGTTGAGGTCCTTCTGGAACTTCAGCACCACGGAGGCGAACGCCTCGTTCAGCTCGAACAAGTCGATGTCGTCGACGGTCAGCCCGGCGCGCTCGAGCACCTTGCGGGTGGCGGGCGTCGGGCCGGTGAGCATGATCACCGGGTCGGCGCCGCTGGTGGCGGTGGCCACGATGCGCGCCCGCGGGGTGAGGCCCTGTGACTTGCCGGCGGCCTCGCTGCCGATCATGACCAGAGCGGCGCCGTCGACGATCCCGGAGCTATTGCCGCCGGTGTGCACGTGGTTGATCTTCTCGATCCAGTGGTACTTCTGCAGCGCGACGTCGTCGAAGCCACCCAACGCCGCCAGGCCCTCGAAGGCCGGCTTCAACTTGGCCAGCCCCTCCATGGTGGTGTCCGGCCGCATGTGCTCGTCGTGGTCGAGGATCAGCAGGCCGTTCTGGTCGCGGACCGGCACCACCGACTTGGCGAAGTAGCCGCCCGACCATGCCTCGGCGGCCTTCTCCTGGCTGCGCAACGCGTAGGCGTCCACATCCTCGCGGGAGAAGCCCTCGATGGTGGCGATCAGGTCGGCACCGATGCCCTGCGGGACGAACATGACGTCGTAGTTGGTCGCCGGGTCCAGCCCCATGGCGCCGCCGTCGGATCCCATCGGCACCCGGCTCATCGACTCCACACCGCCGGCCAGGACCAGGTCGTCCCAGCCGGAGCGCACCTTCTGCGCGGCGGTATTGACGGCCTCCAGGCCCGATGCGCAGAACCGGTTGAGCTGCACACCGCCGGAGGTGACGGGCATGCCCGACGCCAGCACCGCGGCGCGGGCGATGTCGCCGCCCTGGTCACCGACCGGCGAAACACACCCCAAGATGACGTCGCTGATCAGGTTCTCGTCGAGGTCGGGAAAGCGCTTGCGCAGCTCCTCGATCAGGCCGACGACCAGGCTCAGCGGCTTGACCTCGTGCAACGCTCCGTTCTTTTGCTTGCCACGGGGTGTGCGGATGGCCTCGTAGATGAAGGCTTCTTCGGACATGTCGATTCCTGTTCCAACTGTTGCAAATCAAAAGGGGGTGGGTTCGGATCCGTCTTAAAGAGTAGGTCCAGTACGGGCACACTAACAGGGCCGTCGGCCAACCTGTTGGTTGGGCCGGACTTCGCTGGTCAGGTACGCCTACAACAGCACACCCGTCGCCACAACGTCACTTTGGTCGCAGTTGCCACATCAGTCTCTACACCACCGGGCACACGATTTGCCCACCTCATAGCGACAGACAGACACCAACCAGCGATCGCATCCACGCATTGTCGCTATGAGGTGGGCAAAAAGACCATCTGCCCGCGCAGTGGCCAATGAGGCCAATGTGGCGGATGTGGTAAACGTTATGTGTGCCGATCGACAGTCGCGGCACAACAGCGTCGCATCTCCGCTCGGGTCTACGCTCGACCGCCATGACGGTGTCGCGACTGCAACCCTATGCGACCACGGTGTTCGCCGAAATGTCGGCGCTGGCCGCGCGCGTCGGCGCGGTCAACCTCGGGCAGGGGTTTCCCGACGAGGACGGACCACCGGGGATGCTTAAGGCCGCCCAAGACGCCATCGCCGATGGCGTCAACCAGTACCCGCCGGGGATGGGCATCCCGGCATTGCGGCAGGCCATCGCTGCCCAGCGGCGGCGGCATTTCGGCGTCGATTACGACCCCGACTCCGAGGTGTTGGTGACGGTCGGGGCCACCGAGGCCATCGCGGCAGCGGTCCTCGGCCTTGTCGAGCCCGGCTCGGAGGTGTTGCTGATCGAGCCGTTCTATGACTCCTATTCGCCGGTGGTGGCGATGGCGGGAGCGCACCGGGTGGCCGCGCCGATGGTCCCGGATGGTCGCGGCTTTGCGCTGGACGCCGACGCATTACGGCGCGCGCTGACACCCCGGACCCGGGCGCTGATCGTCAACTCGCCGCACAACCCGACCGGCGCGGTGCTGAGCGCGACCGAGCTGGCGGCCGTTGCGGAGATCGCGGTGACGGCCGATCTGTTGGTGATTGCGGACGAGGTCTATGAGCACCTGGTATATGACGGCCACCAACACCTGCCGCTGGCCGGCTTCGACGGCATGGCCGAGCGCACGATCACAATTTCCAGCGCGGCCAAGATGTTCAACTGCACGGGCTGGAAGATCGGATGGGCCTGCGGCCCAGCGGAACTGGTCGCTTCGGTACGCGCGGCCAAGCAATATCTGAGCTATGTCGGCGGCGCGCCGTTCCAGCCGGCGGTGGCCCTGGCGCTGAACACCGAGGACACCTGGGTCGCCGCGCTTCGCGGCTGCTTGCAGGCCAGGCGCGATCGACTGTCGTCGGGGCTGACCGACATCGGCTTCGCGGTGCACGATAGCCACGGCACGTACTTCCTGTGCGCCGACCCGCGGCCGCTGGGGTACGACGACAGCACGGCGTTCTGCGCGGCACTACCGGAAAAGGTCGGGGTGGCCGCCATCCCGATGTCGGCGTTCTGTGATCCCACGGCCGACCGCGCTGACGTATGGAATCACCTGGTGCGCTTCACCTTCTGCAAGCGCGACGACACCCTCGACGAGGCGATCAGGCGGCTGGGCTCACTGCGCGACGCTCGGTAGGCCCGCCCTAATCGCCCATCACCCGCTTTCGCAGTCCCTCCAGCGCGGCGCTAAGGATCTTCTTGCGAGCCCGGTTGACCAGGAACTCCGGCAGCGGCGCGGATGGTTCGACCGTGATCGTGAATCGCACCCGGGTTTTGTCGTCACCCTCGCGAAACAGGTTGTATTCGCCGTGCTGGCCGTGTTGCTGAATGGTCTTTGTGGCGTCCCACACCATCCAGTCCGGTCCCCAGTGGTACTCGAGCAATTCCGTGTCGACGAGGCCCACCACTTTGACCGTGACCTTCACGTGGTGGGGACGGCCATCGGGATGGGTGTCGACGACTTCGGCCCGCTTGTGCACCGAAGACCACGACGGCACCGCGTCGATGTCGGCCAGCGCCTCCATGATCGCTTCCGGGGGCGCGTCGATGACGATTTCGCTCGATGCTTGTACGGCCACTGCTATCAAATTAGCAATCACGGCCCCGTGCGCGGATCCGCCGACAGCCGACTACGTCGCGTCGTCCGCTTCGCGTTGATCGCCACCGCCGAGAAGCAACTTGTTCAGCCCCTTGGCCGCGGCATCCAATACATGCTCGCTTGCGCGCTTGACGATGAAACCGGGAATCGGTCCCGCCGGTTCGACGGTGATGTCGAAACGTACCCGGGCCTTGTCGACACCCTCGGGTTTGACGCTGTACTCGATGTGCTGTCCGTGTTGCTGGAATGTCTGGTCGGCATCCCAGACCACCCAATCCGGCCCCCAGTGATATTCGAGAACCTCTCTGTCGACGAGTCCCAGGATCTTGACGGTGGCCTTCACATGGTGGGGCCGACCGTCGGGGTAATAGTCGATTACTTCCACCTGTTTGTGCAGCGGTGACCAGGACGTCAGGACGCCGACATCTGACAGCGCCTCCATGACCTTCTCGGGGGGCGCATCGATGACGAATTCCCGCGATACTTGTACGGCCACCAAGTCCAAGCTAGCAACGCCACCCCGGTTGCGGATGGGGTTGAGCGCAATACTTGGTTACCATCCGATTTCGTCAATCGGTGTCGTCGCGGCGGGCGGCGGCCCGACCGGTCCGGCGGGTGTTCGGGAGAAACGTGGAGCCGGGGCGGCCTGCTCTACTCCGTGCGCGGTGATCACCGTCGATCGGGCGGTCAACTGGGCCCCTGCGGCGGCTTCGCTCCAGGTCAACACGGGCGTCACGCATGCGTCGGTGCCGGCGAAAACCCGGGTCCACTCGTCCCGGGTCCGGCCGGCAAACCGTTCGGCGAAGACCCGGCGCATCCGCGGATACGAGCCGACATCGAGTTGATTGGGCACGTCGTCGGGCGACAGACCGAGCCCGGTCAGCAGCTCCGCAAAGAACTGCGGCTCGATGGCCCCGACGGCCATGTACTTGCCGTCGGAGGTCTCATAGCAGCGGTAGAACGGGGCGCCGCCGTCGAGCAGAAACGATTCGCGCTCGTCGCGCAGGCTGCCAATCGCCTTCATCGTCCACATCATCTGCGCCAGCACGCTGACCCCGTCGACCATTGCGGCGTCGATGACCTGGCCCTTGCCCGAACGTTCCCGCTCATACAGCGCCACCACGATGCCCAGCAGCACCAGCATGGAGCCGCCGCCGAAGTCGGCGACCAGGTTCAGCGGCGGCATCGGCGGCCGGTCAGCATAGCCCAGCGCCGACAGCACACCGGTCTGCGACAGGTAGTTGATGTCGTGGCCGGCCGTCGAAGCCAGCGGCCCATCCTGTCCCCAGCCGGTGATGCGCGCGAAGATCAGTCGCGGATTGACCGCCGCGCAGTCGGCGGGTCCGATGCCGAGTCGCTCGCAGGTGCCGGGACGGAAGCAGTCCAGCAGCACGTCGGCCTTGCTGGCCAACTCCAGCAGCATCCGCGGGTGAGTCTTGACGTCCAGGTCGACGATCCGCTTCCCGCGGTGCAGCAGGTCGCGATCCTCGGACGGCATCGTCAGGCCGCCGGGACGGCGCACCCGCACCACATCGGCACCGAGGTCGGCGAGCACCATCCCGGCATGCGGCCCCGGTCCGATGCCGCCGAGTTCGATCACCTTCACCCCGGCCAGTGGCCCCCCACCAGTCACCAGGACTACTTACCCTTCTGCACCTTCAGCACCCGCTGGCGCAGCCCGTCCGTATTCAGCTCCAGGACCCCTTTGATGGCACGCTTGATCACAAAGCCGGGCAGCGGCACGCTCGGATCCAGCTTCAGATCGAACTTCGTCCGCGTCTTGTCGCCTTCCGGGGTGAGCGTGTATCCCCCCTCCTGGGACCGAGACGCTTTCGCGCTTTCCTGCGTCCACGTGACGCCGTCGTCGCGCCAGGTGTAAGCGAGCACGACCTCGTCGGTGACGCCGGCCGTCTTGACCTTCATCCGGGCACGCCGCGGCCGACCCCGCTCGTCGCGTTCGAGCACCTCGGCGCTCTCATGGATCGACGACCACTCGGGCATCGCCTCGACGTCGGCCACAACGTCGAGGATCTCCTTGGGAGTCGCTTCGATGACTACTTCGCGGGAATCCTTGACTGCCATGGCGCCGACGATAGCGAAATGGCGTCACGGCGGGAATGGTTTCAACCGGGCGTACCGTCGATTCCGTGACAAATCCCTCCTTTGGTCCCGTCTACACCGTGGGTGACTACCTGCTCGACCGCCTCGCCGAACTCGGTGTCTCCGAAATCTTCGGCGTTCCCGGCGACTACAACCTGGAGTTCCTCGACCACATCGTCGCCCATCCGGCCGTTCGCTGGGTGGGCAGCGCCAACGAGCTGAATGCCGGATACGCGGCCGACGGCTACGGCCGGCTGCGCGGAATGTCAGCTGTGGTAACGACATTCGGAGTGGGCGAACTCTCGGCGACCAATGCGATCGCGGGTAGCTACGCCGAGCACGTGCCCGTGGTGCACATCGTCGGCGGACCCTCCAAAGACGCCCAGGGCACCCGCCGGGCCCTGCACCACTCACTCGGCGACGGCGACTTCGAGCACTTCCTTCGGATCAGCCGCGAAATCACCTGTGCCCAAGCCAATCTCATGCCCGCGACGGCCTGCAGAGAGATCGACCGCGTGCTGTGCGAGGTGCGGGAGCAGAAGCGGCCGGGGTACATCCTGATGTCCACCGACGTGGCGCGCTTCCCCACCGAGCCACCCGGCGCGCCGCTGCCGCGCTACACCGGCGGCACCAGCCCACGCGCACTGACGCTCTTCACCGAGGCCGCGACCAAACTGATTGCCGACCACCGGTTGACCGTGCTGGCCGACCTGCTGGTCCATCGCCTGCAAGCCGTCCAAGAACTCGAAGCGCTGCTGGCGGCCGACGTGGTGCCGCACGCCACGTTGATGTGGGGAAAGAGTCTGCTCGACGAGAGTTCGCCCAACTTCCTGGGAATCTACGCCGGGTCGGCCAGCGCCGAACCGGTGCGCCGGGCAATCGAGCAGGCGCCCGTGCTCGTGATGGCGGGCGTGGTGTTCACCGACATGGTCAGCGGCTTCTTCAGCCAGCGGATCGATCCGTCCCGGACCATCGATGTCGGGCAGTACCAAAGCAGCGTAGCCGGCGAGGTCTTCGCGCCGCTGGAAATGGGCGCCGCGCTTCAGGCACTGGCCACGATCCTGGCGCATCGTGGGATCAGTTCGCCACCCGTGGCGGCACCGTCTGTAGACCCGCCCGCCGAAACACCGGCGCGCGATCAACCGCTCACCCAGCAGATGGTGTGGGACCGGCTTTGCGCGGCGCTCACACCGGGAAACGTGGTCCTCGCCGATCAGGGGACCTCGTTTTACGGCATGGCGGACCACCGGTTGCCGCAGGGGGTCACCTTCATCGGCCAACCATTGTGGGGCTCAATCGGTTACACGCTCCCTGCGGCGGTCGGGGCCGCGATGGCGCACCCGGACCGCAGGACGGTGTTGCTCATCGGCGATGGAGCCGCGCAACTGACCATCCAGGAACTCGGCATCTTCTCCCGCGAGGGGCTATCCCCCGTCATCGTGGTGGTCAACAACGACGGCTACACCGTCGAACGCGCGATCCACGGAAAGACCGCTCCCTACAACGACATCGTCCGCTGGAATTGGACCGAGATACCCGTTGCGCTGGGGGTGGCCAATCACCTCGCATTCCGGGCGCGCACCTATGGCGAACTCGACGACGCATTCACCGCGGCAGCGCAGCATAAGGATCGGCTGGTGCTGGTAGAGGTTGTCTTGCCGCGACTCGAGATCCCCCACCTGCTAAGCCAACTCGTGGGACCCATGTCGCCGGACGGGCGTGAGGGTCGCTAAGGCGACGGCTCAGTGGGCATCGATACGCATCGTGTCGAACAACCGGCCGACGAACAGCGGCGGGTAGGCCCCCACCCCGGCTCCGGACATCCACTGGGCCGCGGCGTCGGGATGGTCGATCCACTGCCGCGCGCTCTCCTCGTCGGGGAACTCCTGCAGGATCAACACCTCGTGAACATCGTCAAAAGCCTGGAATACCCAGGTCTTTCGGATTCCTGCCGCGGTGAGCCTGTCCATCGCAAGGCGGACTTGGCGGGTCAGCGTCGATACGTCGTCGACAGATGCGATCGCGGCCACCACCACTCCAGGTGCTCTGGGATTCGACGGCGGGGCCGCGGGTGCGGCGATGAACCTGTCGACGATCTCGCCGGCAAAGACCGCAGGGATGTCGTCGACGCCGATGGCATCGAACCAGTCGAAGAACACCTGTGAGCGGAGCAGCTCCACGATCGGCTCACGGCTATGCACTCCGATCATCACCAGGACGCGGCCGTGGTCGTGCGTGGACGCATACACCAGAACGTGGTGGGCGCCGATGCCGGCAAGCGCCGACCTATTGCGCTCGAGCAGGGGCCGCACACGTGTCGGATCCGGAACCCGGTAGTCCGACGCGATCACCATTGCGTGAATGTCGCCGTCAGTCAACGGAGTTGGTCCTTCATCACCTTCCCTGTGGCATTGAGCGGCAGCTCGTCGAGGAACTCGATGGAACTCGGCGCTTTGAATCCTGCCATTCGCTCCCGGCACCACGCGAGCAAGTCGTCTTCCGACACCTTAGTTCTTGGTCTTCTGTACTACGAAGGCCTTGCCCACCTGGCCGAGACGATCGTCGGGGAGTCCGATCACCGCGGCCTGCGCCACCGCGGGGTGCTCGCGCAGGAAGCCCTCAATCTCCGCCGGGTAGGCGTTGAACCCGCCGAGGATGAACATGTCCTTCTTGCCGCCCACCACGCGGAGGCGGCCCGCGTCGTCGACGTTGCCCAGGTCTGCGGTGTGCAACCAGCCCTCGGCATCGATCGCTTCCGCGGTCGCGACGGCATCGCCGAGGTAGCCCTGCATGACGTTGTATCCGCGCACCAGGATCACGTGGTCGTCCGCGATGCGCACCTCGACCCCCTCGCAGGGCAGGCCGGCGGTGGTGGCCACGTCTTCGAGCGAATCGCCAGGCCGAGACAAGTTCACGTTGCCGGCCTCGGTGAGCCCGTGACCGGTAGCGGTCACCCTCACGCAGATCGGCGAGCGTCGCCCATTCCTCGTACATTCGCAGCGTTTGCTGATGATTCAATCATCGCGCCCCTCGGGCGGCCGGTCGTGCCCGAGGTAAAGATGACGTCGGCGACGTCGGCGCCGCTCACCGCGCGCACCGGGATCCGCCGGAAAGAAAGCCCGATGTGAGATCGATGACCGGTGTACCCGCGGGCGCGGTGTAGTCCCGCCCCAGGAACTGCTTTTGCACCAGGACGGCCTTGGCTCCGCTGCGGCCGATGACGTCGCCCGCTTCCTCGGTCTTGAACCGCGTGTTGACCGGCACGAGCACGCCGCCCGCGGTGAGCAGCCCGAACGCGGCGATGATCCACTCTGCGGAGTTGGGTGCCCAGATGGCGACCCGTTCTCCGTTGCGGACACCGAGATCAACAAACGCCCTTGCGGCACACCGGATTCGATCGATGTCTTGCGCGAACGTCAGCCGCAGCGAACCGTCGACGATCGCTTCCGCGTCGCCGAAGCGTTCCGCCGCGCTGCAGACCATTTCAGGGATGGTCTGCCACTGCGTCATCTGGCGCTGCTCCTCGTCGGGCGGTTCTGAGCCCCTGATCGTCGCAGCGCGGCGTCACACGGAAACGAGCCGAGCCAAGTTGCCGCCCATGATCTTTGCCTGGTCTGCGACGGGAAGGTGCTGCAACGCGTCGGCATAGTGGGTCGGCTGCGCCAGCCCCTCCGGGTGCGGGTAGTCAGACCCGTAGAGCACACGGTCCACGCCGATGAGGCCGATGAGGTCGTCGATCCCGTCCTCGTAGAAGGGGCTGACGTGGACGCGGTTCTTGATCTCCTCGACCGGGTCGCCGCCGGGGAAGCTCTCCGGGGTCTTCTTGTAGACGTCGGCGAGACCGTCCAGCAGCGGGAACATCCACTTGGAACCGGCCTCGATCACCGCCACCTTGAGCAGCGGATTGCGATACAGCGCACCGTGAATCACCCACGACGCCACCGCATCCTGCACCGGGCGCCACTCGTTGAGCATGGCGAACGCGTTCGTCTGGAACGGCAGCATCTCCTGGTCGCCGCCATCCCACTCGGCGGTGTAACGCGCATAGCCGCTGTCGGACGAGTGCATGGCGACCAGCACGTCGTACTCGACGCAGCGCCGCCAGAACGGATCGAACTCGGGCAGCGCATAGGACCGCGGGCCGCGGTAGCCGGGCACCGGGGCTGGGCGGACCAGGATCGCCCGGGCACCGCGCTCGACGACCCAGTCGAGTTCTTCGATGGCCTTCTCGACGATCGGCAGGCTGATCACCGGCACGGTGTATATGCGGTTCTGGTAGTTGAAGCCCCACACGTCGTCGAGCCACTCGTTGAGGGCGTGCACGACGATGTGGATCAGCAGCGGGTCGTCGCGCATGCGCTCCTCGATGAGGCTCGCGAGCGTCGGAAACATCAGCGAGCGGTCCACCCCGAGCTCGTTCATCAGCGCCAGGCGAGGGCCGGGCTCACGGAAGGCCGGGATGGCGCGCATCGGCTCGCCGAAGATCTCGCGGCGGCTCTTGCCCTCGGGGTTGCCGTGCTTGAAGTACTCCTCCATCGCGCCCGGACGCGCGACCACCTCGAAGGTCGGGTTGGGGATGTAGTCGCTGATCACTCCCCGGATCGCGATCTTGGTACGCCCGTTGACCTGCACGTACTGGATCGCTTCCCGGTACCGCTTGGGCAGGAACTTGGTCAGCGACTCCTCGGTCTCGTAGAGATGGTTGTCCGCGTCGAACAGCGGATACGACAAGGTGGTCGACGCCATGGAATCCTCCTTCGCGATTTATGAGAATACTATTCTCCGCTGATGGTCGACCGCAACGTGGTAGCGACGCAGTCAGCACATGACGATCTTGACGGTGGCGGTGGCCGGTTCACCGGGTTTGTCGGTCCGCTACCCGGTGGCAGTCCGCACTCGGACACCTCGATCCCGGGCGACGAAACTTCTGGACCTGCGGCGATGATGTTATTCTCCCGATAAGAGAATGCCAATATCGGCTGCGTTCGGCCAAGGAGCAAGCACGCATGGTGGAGCTGGAGGTCGATGACGGGTTGGCCGTGGTAACCATCGATCGTCCCCACGCGCGCAATGCCATCGCACTGGACACCATGCGGCGGCTGGAACAGGCGCTCGACGCGGCATCAGGCGCGCGAACCCTGGTGATCAAGGGTGCCGGCGATCGGGCCTTCGTCTCGGGCGGCGACCTCAAGGAGCTGAGCACTCTGCGGACGGAGGAGGACGCCGCCGCGATGGCCAAGCGGATGCGGTCGATCTGCGATCAGCTCGCCCGGTTCCCGGCTCCGGTGGTCGCCGCGCTGAACGGCCACGCGTTCGGCGGCGGCGCCGAAGTCGCGGTCGCCGCCGACATCCGGGTGGCGGCCGACGACATCAAGATCGCCTTCAATCAAGTGGAGCTGGAGATCATGCCGGCCTGGGGCGGCACCGAGCGACTGGCCGCGCTCGTCGGAAGGGGCAAGGCGCTGCTTCTGGCGGGCACCGGAACCGCGCTCGACGCGGTCGAGGCCGAGCGGATCGGCCTGGTCGATCTGGTGCTGCCCCGCTCATCGTTCGACGCGGGCTGGCGATCGATCGCGCGGTCGCTGGCTCACCACCCGGCGACCGAGATAAAGCGCGTCATCAGCGGAGTTTCGCCGGACGAGGCGATAGCATCCTTTGCACGGCTGTGGGTTGCCGACGCACATTGGCGGGCCGCAGAGCGGGTCATGAACCGCACCGCCAGTCCACGTACGGCAGCCGAAGGAGCGACATGACCACCGCGTACAGGTTGTCGGGCGCGGGATCAGCCGTGCTCGGTGCGGTGCTTCTGGGGGGGACCGGTCTAGTCACGAGCACCGGACAAGCACATGCCGACGACCCCGTCATGCATCACGTCACGTACACCGTCACCGCCCAGAATCCGATCTACGCCGACATCTACTACATCGATCACGAGCCGGCCATCTTTGCCGACTACAGCCACAACCCCTACTCGTTCACCCCCAACATCCAGGCCGATATCGCGCCGGGCAAGCCGTGGAGCTTCGAACTGGAGCTGGCGAACCCCGACCAGTGGGCGATGGTCTCGGCCAGCAGCGGTACCGAACCCGGCACGCCGCAGTTTCATTGCGACCTGTCGGTGGACGGGACCGTCGTCGTATCCAAGGACGGACCCAAGGGCGTGCTCTGCTCGCTGCGCCATTGGTGAACCATCCAGGACCGCGGTATGTCCGCAATCGGCTGCGGCTCGCCTTCCAGGCGGCGCAGATAACTTTCGACCAGCTCAAAGGTTTCGGCATGCCCGGCCGACATGCCGATAGCCTGCTCGAGCACCAGTAGCCGCGACAAGCTGGTCATGATCACCGTCCACACCACCGGCGGCACATCCTGGCTGTCCACCCCATACCGCTGCAGCGCAGCCGTCACCGCTTTTCGTTGTTCCTCGCGGAAACGTTCAGCGTAATAAGCGATTTCGGCTCGCATCTGCTTGCGGTGGTTGGCGAGCGCCATGAATTCCATCGAGATTCGGGTGAACGCCGGATCGGTGCCGAACCTCCACAGCGCCCATAGCGGTTGGGGCGATTGCAGCGCTCGCGCCTGCACCTCGAGACCTTCTTCGGCGCGGCGGCGGAAGACCTCGACGAACAGCTCCTCCATGGTGCGGAAGTAATAGTGCACCAATTGAGGTTTCAGCCCCGCCTTGTGCGCGAGGCGGCGCGACGTGACCGCGGCGTAGCCCTCCTCGACCATCAACCGCTCGGCCGCGTCGAGCAGCAGGCCGCGGTTCTTCGCGTCCGGCGCCCCAATCCTGCGGGCCGATCTCATGCCTTGACACCGTACCTGCCCGACCGCAAACCCGACCTCCGTGCTGCCGGGCGTAGGTGACCTTGACCCTGGCATCACCGCCATGCTAAGCAGGTGCTCAGCAGTTGGGGAGGCGCGCACGACATGAGCGAGTTTGAAACGATCGACTTCTTCACCGATCCGTCTCTCGTTCGCGATCCGCACCCCTACTTCGATTACCTGCGCAGTCAAAACCCCGTGCTTCGACTGCCCCACTACGGCGTCGTCGCCGTCACCGGCTACGAAGAAGCCACCGAGGTCTATAAGGACCCGGACACCTTCTCGAACATCGTCGCGCTCGGCGGGCCGTTTCCCCCACTGCCCTTCCACCCCGACGGCGACGACATCGGCCCGCAGATCGAGCAGCACCGCAGTTACTTCCCGATGTTCGAGCACATGGTGACCATGGATCCACCGGACCATACCCGCGCTCGATCGCTGCTGAGCCGGCTGCTGACCCCAAGCCGGCTGAAACAGAACGAGGCGTTCATGTGGCGCCTGGCCGATCGCCAGCTCGACGAGTTTCTGGCCAACGGCGAGTGCGAGTTCATTGGCGAATACTCAAAGCCGTTCGCAACGTTGGTGATCGCCGATTTGCTCGGTGTCCCCGAGGAGGACCATAAGGCGTTTCGCGTCGTCTTGGGTGCCGACCGCCCGGGCCGCGTGGGCGCGCTGGACCATGAGTCGGTCGGCGTCAACCCGCTGGAGTGGCTCGACGAAAAGTTCGGCTCCTATATCGAGGACCGGCGACGCCAACCGCGCGACGACGTCCTGACCGCGCTGGCGACCGCGAAGTATCCGGACGGATCCACACCCGAGGTCATCGAGGTCGTTCGTTCAGCCACGTTCCTCTTCGCGGCCGGACAGGAAACGACGGCCAAGCTGCTCAGTGCCGCGCTACAGGTGATGGCGGAGCGGCCCGACATCCAGCGACACGTACGTGACGACCGCAGCCTGATCCCCGGGTTCATCGAGGAGTCGCTGCGCATCGACAGCCCCGTCAAGAGCGACTCGCGGCTGGCCCGCAGGGCCACCAGGGTCGGCGGCGTCGACATACCCGCCGGCACCGTCGTGATGGTGTTACCGGGTGCGGCCAACCGCGATCCGCGCCGGTTCGACGACCCCCACGAGTTCCGGCTGGATCGAAAAAACGTCCGCGAACACATGGCGTTCGCACGCGGAGTGCACTCGTGTCCCGGTGGGCCGCTCGCCCGGGTGGAGGGCCGGGTCTCCATTGAACGCATCCTGGACCGCATGGCCGACATCAAGATCAACGAGGACGAACATGGGCCGGCCGACCATCGCCGATACACGTACGAACCGACGTATATTCTGCGCGGACTGACCAAACTTTGCCTCACGTTCACGCCGAAAGGTTAGGTCGCAGCGACAAATCCCTTGCGTGCCTTACGTTGTCGCGGTGAGGCGCTCGGGCCCGGGATACGTGGGGCAGATGTGACTACCACAGCCCAGGGCACCACCGATCTCGTGACTGCATCAGCGGCCCCCAAGTGCCCGGGCAGGCGGCGACGATACGCACACCCACGCGTCCACCGGTCGGCACGATAGGACCAGCGCGTAGCCGATCGGCTAGGCTCCCGTTGTGGTTTCTCCAAGGCTCCAGAGCGGGTTTCGTTTCATCACGCGCAGCGCCGCGCAGACACGTACCCTGGACGCCGCGCTGAAGTTGATCGCCGAGCACGGGGTCGGCGGAACGTCGTTACAGATGATCGCCGATGCCGTCGGAGTCACGAAGGCGGCCGTCTACCACCAGTTCAAGACCAAGGAGCAGATCGTCATCGCGCTCACGGAACGCGAACTCGGCCGGCTCGAGGAGGCTCTGGAGGCGGCCGAGGCCAACGACCACCGGGGCAAGGCACGCGAGGAGCTGCTCGACCGCATCATCGACCTGGCCGTCGAGCGTCGCGGCGCGGCGAGCACCCTACAGTTCGACCCCGTCGTCGTGCGGCTGCTGGCCGAGCACGAACCCTTCCGGCAATTCATCCAGCGGCTGTACGGTGTGCTGCTCGATGACGCCGCCGACGACGCGCGGGTGTCGGCGGCGATGCTGTCGGGCGCCATCGCGGTTGGAGTGTTGCATCCGCTGGTGGCCGACGTCGACGATGACACCCTGCGCGCCCAGCTGGGGCGCATCACCCGCCGGCTGATCGATGCGGTCGACTAATCGCGGCGTTATGTGTCGGCGCGGACCCAGGTCGTCACACCGTCATGGCCAATGCAGACCAGGAACAGGCCATCGGGCGCTTGCGCGACGTAGTTCTGGTACCGGGTGCAGTCGGCGCCCTCCTCCTTGACTCCCGCCATCGGAGGTGATCGGAACCATCGCGGCTCGTATCTTCTCGGCGAGCCGCAGAACATCAGCCGTCCCGGCTGTGAGGCGAAGGAGACGTAATAGTCCGCGGTCCCGAAAACGTAGTACGTGGTGTTGTCGCACGGGGCGCCGAGGACGACGTGCGGCATGATGCCAGGGGTGCAGGCCGGGTAGTCGCACACCGTTGGCTCGGCGGAGGCGCGCGGCGCCGCCAGCACGCCGGCACCGAGCAACGCGGCAACCAGTGCCACGATCGATCGCACCCCCTCACTCTGCCACACCCGAAAAGGGACTGAAAAGGGAATTCTCCTTCTTGGAGAAGATCACGTGGCGCAACCGCCCTCGACCCATCGAACGCCCCCGAATGCCGCCGCACCGCGTCGGCTGACGCACGGGTATTTCCGCATGTTAAGAGCCACACAAGCCCTCCTCCGATGACCGCGGTACGCCCTGGCCGGAAGTGATAGGCTGCTTCTCCGTGCACGATCCGGAGCGACCGGAAAGGTCCACCCGGCGGTCGCGGCGGCGTTCGTCGGAACCGCCTGCCGACCATCGTGCCGACCCCGGGGACATGCCCGGCCCCAACCAACCACCGCCGCGCTCCCGGATCGGTTCCGGCGACGAGACGCCCATTTCGGCAGCCGACGCAGAGGACGAAGTGGCCCGGGCCGAAGCGCGCGCCGCGGCGGCCCGGGCCCGCGTCGCGCGCCTGCGCCGGGCAGCCGGAACCACAGAAACCAGTGGCGCCGGCCGCGTTGACCGCCGCCCCACAAAGTCGCCGTCGCGGTTACGCCGGCTGGGCCGCCCAGGACGGAAGGCGGTGGCCGCGACCACTGCGACCGTGCTCGCCTGCGTCTCGCTCGCCGCGAACGGCTACGTGGTGTGGCAGCACCACACCGTCATGCACAAGCGACAGCTCGCCCGGGAGTACGCTGCGGCGGCACGTCTCGGGGTCACGACGCTGATGTCGATCGACGCCAACCACGCCAGGGAGGACTTCCAGCGCATCATCGACGCCTCCACGGGCCAGCTGAAGGCCCAACTGTCAGCGACCTCAAGCCTTCTCGCCAAGCAGGCGGAGGATTCAAGGGTCAGCAGCAAAGTGACCGTGGACGCCGTCGCCGTCGAATCGGTGACCGACAACTCGGCAGTCGTGCTCGTCGCGGCGAAATCCGATGTCACCAATCCTGATAACACGAAACGACCACCGGCCATGTGGCGGCTCAGCGTCAACATCGAGCGGGACGGCGGCCAGCTCAAAATGTCGAAAGTTGACTTCCTGCAATGATTGTCAAGCACACGTCATCGGCCGACACCATGGAAGCCCCGATCGGCAGCACCGAAACTCCGTCCCCCGGCGAGATGGAGATACCGCCCGCTTCGGCGGGATCGGCGGGCACCCGCGGACTGGCCGCGATCGCACGCTGGACCCGACGGTGTTTGACCAGGTGGCGACCAATGGTCGCGGCGGCCGTGGTCGTTGCCGCGATGGGAGTCGCTGTCGGCTTGTTCGTCACTCAGTACCGACCGGATCGGCAGATCGACGACTCGGCAGCGCACCGGGCAATCCAGGCGGCCTGCGACGGCGCCGTGGCGCTGCTGTCGTACTCCTACGACAACCTTGAGCACGATTTCGCTACCGCGAAATCGCGTCTCACCGGCGGCTTCCTGGCCTACTACGACAAATTCAGCCAACAGGGCCTGGCGCCGGCGGCACGGGATGGGCAACTGACGACGACAGCCAAGGTGGTTCGGGCCGCCGCGTCGGAGTTACACCCGGATTCGGCCGTTGTGCTGGTGTTCCTCAATCAGACCACTGCAAGCAAGATAAAGTCCGAAACCCTGACGACCGCTATCAGCGTCCTTGTCACGCTGACCAAGGTCAAGGGTTCCTGGCTGATCGCAAAGTTCGATCCGCTGTGATCTCATCGCACGAGGAGCACCCGATGCGTTCAGTAGGAACAATCCCCACCGCAATCCTATTGGCCGCCACCGCGTTCGGCGGTCTGGCTGCGGCACCGTCGGCACCGTCGGCCCGTGCATCCATGGACGACGTCCCGATCAACGGGACGTACCGCGCCACTTCCATCGGTGAACGGGCCAAGACGAACGAGCAGTATCACGCCGAGCCGACGGTAACCAGCACGTGGACCATCAGCTCGTCGTGCACCACGTATCAGGAATGCACCGGCACGGTGACAAGCGATCAGGGATGGAGCGCACCGCTCTACACGCATGACGGGGGCACTTGGTACGTCAAACGCGACGTGCCGAACTGGGAGCGGTGTCCCGACGGCACCGCCTTCACCGGGAAGCAGACCTTTTACTTTTATGGGGTGAACTCACAGGGCCTACCGCAACTCGGGTCACCGACAATGGCCGGTAAGGACAAGACCATCGGCCCTAGTGGCGCATGCGGGCAAAACCAGTGGCTTGATGTCGAGCTGCCGTTCCGGCTGGACAAGATAGGCTGACCGGCTCGTTCACGGCTTTAGGTGGGCAGCATGTCCTGCCACTTTTTGGGCGCTGTCGACGGCACGAGATCCGACTGCTCGTATAACTTCCCGTCCGGACCGACATACCGACCGGTGTGCGGGTCGTATTGGGCGATCGCAACCGACGGCACGGGTTTACCGGCCATGCCGCCGAACGAGCTTGGGGCGGCCTGCGGCTGTCCACCATTGGCCGAGTCGGGCGGTGCGGGCGCGGCGGGTGGTGACGGAAGCTCGCCCGCCAAGGGGACGTCAAGTGGCGCTATGGGCGGAAAGTCAGCCGCCTGTGTCGACATGGTGGCCGACGACGGCAGCGGCGGGGCAGCATATCCCTCCCCCGGCGGTCCATACGTTCCCCGCGGCCCCGGCGGTGTTCCCCTCGGGACCGCTCCAGGCGGCAGCGGTGTACCCTCCACCGGGCCGAAGATCCTGTCGTTGGCGGTGACCCGGTCATCGGGCGGGACACCCTGCGAGAGCAGGTTCGGATCCAGCGGGTAGGGGCCGAGCACATGCTGTCTCATCGCCAGCGGCTCGTATGGCTTGTCGCTGTTGCAGATTTCGACTGTGGGCGCCCGCTTTCCGGGGTGCCCCATGCATGGATAGTTGCGAGCGCCGCGTACCGCCAGCGGTGAATCCTGCGGGAGCTTGCAGTACAGCCCATCCGGCGTATCGATGACGGTGGTGTCGGCCGGGGATCGCCACATGTTGGGGGGCATGAAGCCGACCGTACAGATAGGCGGATCGTCGATCGTGATTGCGAAGTCGCCGACGGGCATTCCGTCCGGGTGGTTCTGGCTGCCCGACTGCAGGGTTGCGCTGACGGCTGGCGGCAGCAGCACCAGCAGCTGCTCCAGCGAGGGATGGTAGGTGATGCCGATCTGGCCGATCGTGGTCAGGTTGGCGAGCAGCACCGGCAGCGTCGGTTTGACCTGATTGAGCAGCCGCGACGCCTCGTTGGCAGCCTCGGGTCCGTTTCGAAGCAGAGTGCGCACCCGTGAATCGTCCTCGGCCAGCACGTCCGAAATCCCGGCGAGGCTGCGTGCCCACGTTCTGATGGCATCGGTGGTGCGAGCTTGCGAATCCAGTAGCGGCCCGGTGTCTTCGGTGAGCGTTCGGGTGCGGTCGGCGACGCCGTTGGCGTCACCGGAGATTCGTGCCGACGAGTCGAACAGCGATCCAAGGTCGTAGCCGGATCCGTTGAAGCCCTGGAAGGATTCGTCAAGCAATTGGCCGAGTTTGGTCTTGGGGATACTATCGATGAGGGCACTGACCTGATCGAGCATGGGGCCGACCGCTTCCGGGATCGTGGTGTCGCGCATGGCGATAACCGAGCCGTCGTGCAAGTAGGGCGGCGAGTCGATCCTGGGCCGCAGGTCCACGTATTGTTCGCCCACCGCGGAAACGCTGCGCACCTCCGCTTTCAGGTCCGCCGGAATCTTGGCCGAAGTGTCCAGGGACAGCGTCGCTTTGGCGCCGGTCGGCGTCAATCCCACCGACGTGACCTTGCCCACCTGCACGCCGCGGTAGGTCACGTTGGAAAACCGGTACAGGCCGCCGGCGGCCGGTAGCTCCAGCGTGACCGTCATCCGACCAATGCCCAACAGGGTCGGCGCTTGGATGTAGAAGAGGACCATCGCGATCACGCCGATGATCCCGACGATCGTGAAAATCGCCAGCTGGATCCGAACGAAGCGCGACAGCACTATCCACCCGCCCCCGTCGCCGGTGCCTCCAATGGCGGCACAGACGCACTCTGATCCGTTGTGGGCGGCAGCATTTCACCAATACCCGCCGCCGGCGCCGGTACGGCGGCGGGCGGCGGCCCGGGAAGCGGAGAACCGGGCGGGGGTCCCGCCACGCCGGCCCGTAGTGGATCACGCGTGTAATTCAGGTAGAAGGGTTCGCCCGGCGCCGGTGGCTCCGGTTCGTGCAACTGCCCCCAATGGGTCCCCAACATCAGGCCGCGCTTGAGCCGAGGAATCGTCAAGTCCAACTGAGCAAACAGGTTGAAGTAGTCGCCTCGGACACCTCGGTTGATGAGGTTCTGGGGGAACGGCCAAATCGGCGCCTGCGCGAGCGCCACGCCGAGGTCGGGTCCGAGGTCCGCGAGCGCGCGGATGGTGGGCTCCAGGTTTTTCAGGTTCTTGACGAGATCGGCCTGCGCGTCGTTGACGAGTTTGTTTGCCGTGTCGCTGAAGGTGCCGAGCTTCTCGAGTGCCGTCACGATCCGGGGCCGCTCATTGATCAGAACCTCAAGCGCCGGCGGTACCTTACGCAGCGCCTGGGAAATGACGTCGCGCTGTCCGGCGAACGTAGCGGCCAGCCGGTTCAACGCCTGGATGGACGCGATCAGGTTGTCGCGCTGGTCATCCAGTGTGCCCACGAACTTGTCCAGGCGAGTAATCAGGTCACGGACCGCGCCCTGGCGGCCGGCCAACGCGGCACTGAAATTGTGCACGATGTCTTCGATCTGCCCCAGTCCCCCGCCGTTGACGATCACCGACAGCGACGACAGCGTCCGCTCGGTCGACGGGTAGGTCGACGACTTGTTCAGCGGGATGGTGGCGCCCGGTTGCAGGCGCCCGGTCGCGGGCTGACCGAGCGGCGGATTCAGCGCCAGATGCATCGACCCCAGCAGGCTGGTCTGACCGACGCTGGCTACCGCGTTGGCTGGAACGACTGCATCATGCTTGACCGAGATCTCGACATCGGCGTGCCAGCCCCGCACCCTCATCGGGCCTACGCTGCCGACCACCACATCATCGATCATCACCGGCGAATTCGACTCCAACGTTCCGACGTTCGCGATTTCGACGTGGTAGACGTCGGCGCCCGGCCCGCGTCCCACCGCGCCGGGCAGCGGTAGGGAGTTCAGGCCGTGGAATGCGCATCCCGTCGCCGTCAATACCACGCAACAACCGATGGCGAACACTCGTCGAGCGACAACCCGGGCGGTCATGGTTGGCCCTCTTCGGCTGGCAGCGGTGACGGTTCCGCCGGCGTCGTCGGCGCGGGCGGCAACGGCATCGCCGCGCCCGGTATCCGTGCCGGCGGCACCGCCCCGGGCGGCCCGACGGGATCTCCCGGCAGGCCGGTATACGCCGACACCGCGGGCGGGATTTCGGGCGGTCCGGGTTTCGGGCCCTCGCCACCGGGCGCCAGGCGCGGCTCGGTATAGATGATGCTCTCCGGGCGGGCCGACGGCTGCAGGAATGGGTCGAGGGGAATCGGCAGATTGTTGTAGTTGAGCAGCCGCATCCCGGGGCCCAGGAACAGCGCGCACAGTTTGCTCGATTCGACCGCGGTGACGTTCGCGATGCTGCCGGTGGCGGAACAACCGGGTACGGGAAGCGGGACGAGCACACCCGAAAATGTGGGATTCGCCTCGTTGATTACCCCGAAGCCTCCGACGATGGTTCCGGTGTCGGGGTTGTAGTCGTTGTAGAAGTTGGCGATCGCATTCGGCGCGACGTGCAGAATGTTTTCCAGCGCCATGCGCTTATCCACGAGAATCTGTGTGAGATCGGCCAATCGGGCGACTTGCTCGCTGGTCTGATTGCGCGTGCCGGCGATGAATCGCTGCACCTCGCCGACCGCCGTGGACAGATCGCTCAGCGCCGCGTCGAGCTCGGATCTGCTGTCGTCGACCACGCTGGTGAGCGTGGCCAGCCGATTGTTGAACGCGACGATCTGGGTGCTGCTGTCGCGCAGCGCGGTGACGAAGGCTTGCAGGTTCTTGATGACATCGACGATGTTGCCGCTACCGTTGGCGAGAATCCGCCCCACGCCAGACAGTTGCGCCAGCGTCTGCCGCAATTTGTCGCCGGTACCCTCGAGCGCGTTGGCGGCGCTGTCGATGAACCGGCCCACCGACGTGCCCGACACACCACTTCTGGGTCCCAAATCCGTTGCAAACCGCATCAATTGGGCTTTGACCTCGTCCCATTCGACCGGCACCGCGGTCCGTTCGACGGGTATAACGCCACCGTCGGGCATGATCGGCCCGCTGTCCCGATAGGCCGGTGCGAGCTGGACGTAGCGGGCGGCCACCAGATTTGACGCGACGATGACCGCTTTGGCATCCGCCGGAATGGGCACGTCCCGGTCGACCTGGAGCGTCATCTTGGCTACTGTGCCCTGCGGTTGGATGGACTTGATCCGACCGACTTTTACCCCGGAGACCCGCACCTCGTCACCGGGATAGATCGCGGTGGTGGTCGTGAAATAGGCGGTAATCGTCGTCGGGCGGAAGACGGTATCGCGGAGGACCAATGCCGCGCCGGCCACGATCAGCGCTACCAGTACGACCGCGACCATAGGCCTCTTGCGCGGCATTCGCGTGAACCGTGACATCACTGTCCGCCCCCGATCCTGCCACCCAACGTACAGCCATCGCAGGGGGGAATCCCGTTGTACGGGAACGGGAACAACGACCGCGGCACGGTCGAGGGCGTGCCGGGACCGGTCGCGGTGTCGAAGGTGCGGAAACCGAAGAGGTAGTCGAGGAACGGCTGGAAGAGTTGCCCGACAAGCAGGTTCGGTACGAACGCCTGGTAATAGAAGCCGCCGGCGACGGCCTCGCCCAACGAGATTTGATACTTCGCCAGAGCCGGCAACGCTTTGCTGATGTTATCTCGGTTCTTCTCCAGCATCGCTACCACCGAGTTCAGCCTCTCCAACGTCGGCGCCAGCTCACTTTCGTTGTCGTGCACCACTCCCGACAGCTGCTTGGCCACCGCCGACGTGTTGGCCAGCAGGTCGACGATCTCCTGCCGACGCGCCGCCAATACCTCGAGCAGATCGTCGGCGTTGAGGATGAGGGCGTTGACCTGTTGGCTGCGCTCGGACAGTATTCCCGTGACATCGCTGGCGGTCTTGAAAAGATCGCCCAGTTTTTCGTTGCGGCTGTTGAGGCTTCGCGACAACCGCGTCAGCCCGTCGAAAGTCGGCCCCAATTGCGGCGCGATCTGGTCGAGCGTCGCCGACAACGTATCGAGCGACTGGTTCAGCGATCCGGTGTCGGTACCGGCGAAGTTCGTCGTCACGTCGCTGACGGCGTCGGTCAAAGAGTAGGGGGACGACGTGCGCGAGACCGGGATGACGGCCATCGGACGCAGCGTGCCGCTGCCGGCCGACTCCAAGGTCAGCACCCGTTCGCCGAGCAGGGTACCGGTCCGGATATGCGCGCTGGTTTGCGAGCCGAGCGGAACGCTCCCCTTGATCATGAACGTCACCAGGGCATCGCCTTTTTGCAGCGAAACACTGGACACCGTGCCGACTTTGACCCCCGAAACCGTCACGGCGTTGCCCAGCGCGAGGCCGCCGGCTTCGGAGAACAAGGCCTGGTACCTGACCATCGTTGCCCACGAGATCAACCGTTCCGGCGACAGGCCCACCAGGATGACGAGCACAACCAAGACAGCGCCGATGAATCCGGCCCTGATCAGCCCAACTCCGCGATATCTCAGCATCAGGGCTCCGAGCACCTTCCGGCATCCGACTTAAACCACGGGGCAACCACGGTGCGGCCCTGCAGGTCCGTACCCCGCAGCCACAAACCGCAGACGTAATACGGAATGGTGCTGCCCATGGTGCCAAGTCGCACCAGCTTGCGGTAGTTCTCCGGCAGCTTCTGCAGGGCAGCGTCGATGCGATCCTTGTCCTGATCGAGGAGCGGGGCCGTCCGGTTGAGCTGGTCCACGGAGCCGGCCAGCGGCCGTCTCGCGTTCGACAGCAGATCGGTCAGCGAGGCGGTCCCCCTGTCCAGCGAATCGATCGCCGCGCCGATCGGGTCACGGTCTTGGGAAAGGCCGCTGATCAGTCGTTCGAGGCGGTCGATGGCGCTCGAAAACTTGCCGCCTTCCTTATCGATCGTGGCCACCACGGTGTTCAGGTTGTCGATCAGTTGCTGCACCGTTTGATCGTTGTCCGCCAAGGCATTCGAAAACGTGGACGTCTTGGCAAACAGCGAACGCAGGGTGTCGCCCTGCCCTTGGAATATCTGCAACAGCGCCGACGTCAACGCATTGACATCTTGCGGATTCAGGCCCCGGACAACGGGTTTCAGTCCGCCGAGTAGCAGATCGAGGTCAAGCGCCGGTAATGTGCGGTCGACGGGAATCTGCCCGCCGGCCGGCAGCCGTTTGGCCGAGCCCGGGCCGTCCATGAGCTCCAGATACCGATCGCCGACCAGGTTGAGGTAGCGGACCGCCGCTCTGGTGCCCTCGGTGAGGACCACGTTGCGATCCGCGTCGAATTTCACCAGGACTTTCTTGTCCGGCCGCAGCGAAACGCTGTTGACCGTACCCACCCTGATCCCGGCGACCCGCACCGACTGCCCCGCCTTGAGACGCGATGCGTCGGCGAACACTGCCGAATACCCGGTCGTCGCACCGGTCCGGTATTGGCCGAAGATGAAGAACAGGAAGGCGGTCAGCACCGCCATCACGACCCCGAAGACCGCGAATTTGATCAGCGTGGCGCGCGTCCTCATCCGGGTTCTCCGATCTGAGCGGAGTTGCGCGGTGGGCCGGCGATGGGCCCGTAGAGCAGCTGTTTCAGCAGGTCGGAGTTGATCAGCAGTTGCGGGTTTCCGTACTCCCACGGGTTGGCGCCGACATCGGCGACGACGAACGGCGGACTCGTATTGAAGGGAATGTTCGGAAGGCCCACGCACTGCGGGCCGCCCGTCGCCGCCACCTTGGGCAAATGCGTTGGGTATCGGTAGCGTTCGGCGCCCCACACCAGACTGGCCGACAACCAGATGCCCGGCTCGAGCAACGGCGGAAGCGTGGCCTGCTTCGCGACCCCGCCCAAGCCGCACGTCAGCGCCTTGTTGTAGGCGTTGGTCAGGTCGGTGGTGGGCACCAGCAGATGCAGCACATCGGTGAGCGGCTTGCGGTTGGTGCCCACGACGTCATTGCCGATGTCGGCCAATCCGATCGCGCTGACCAGCAACGCATCCAGGTTGCGCTGCTCGTCGACAATCGTCTGGCTGATCCGCGTCGCGTTAGCGGCGGTCTTCACCAGGTTGGGCGCCGCGTCGGAATAGGCGTTGAACACCTCCGGCGAGACAGCGATGTCGTAACTCAATGCGGGAAGGCTCGGATCCAGCTTGGCCAGAAGCGAATCCAGGTCGCTGAGCGATTGACCGATCTTTGCGCCACGCCCGTTGAACGCCCTTGCCAGCGCGCCCAGTGTCTCATTGAGCTTGGCCGGATCGAGCTTCGACAGCACCGACGTCAGTTGCTGAAACACCGTGTTGATTTCGACCATGACGTGCTTGCCCTGCAGCGTTTGGCCGGCGTGTAGCCGCTGCGCCGAGGGCTCGGCGGGTGCTACCAGTTGGACGAACTTGGCGCCGAACACCGTCGATGACGTGATGTCGACGAGCACGTTGGCGGGAATGTAACCCAACTGCGACGGGTA
This sequence comes from Mycobacterium lacus, assembly GCF_010731535.1. Taxonomy (NCBI): domain Bacteria; kingdom Bacillati; phylum Actinomycetota; class Actinomycetes; order Mycobacteriales; family Mycobacteriaceae; genus Mycobacterium; species Mycobacterium lacus. The sequence continues at coordinate 321,324 of NZ_AP022581.1, read as the reverse complement.
CATCGCCAGGTGGATGGCCGCTTGGCCGTTCGGCAGCGATTCGATCGAGGCAACCTTGCCCACCTGCACGCCGCGCATCTTCACCTTGGCGTCCGGGTTCATCACCAGGCCGGCGCGTGGCGAGATCACGGTCACCGGCACGGTTTCGGTGAAGCTGCCCCGGAACAGGCCCACCGCCAGCACGAAGATCGCGACGACCACCGCAACGGTCGCCAGGCCGGCCAGCGGTCGCCCGTACGATCGGGCGCCGAAGTGCTGCCCCGGCGAAGCGCCGATCGGCGCTGCCGCACTGGTGGTTTCAGACCGGTGGATGGGACCCGGTCCGAGATTTCCCGTCACTCTTCTGTTCCCATCCTCTCCTATCCCGACAGGTTGAAGTTGCCGTTGCTACCGTAAATAGACAGCGAAACCAGCAGCGTTACCGACACCACGACGACAAGCGAGGTGCGCACCGCGTTTCCAGTCGCGTTGCCGACGCCGGATGGTCCACCGGAAGCGAAATAGCCGTAGTACGTGTGGATCAGCAAGATGGTGAGCGCCATGAGGACGGCTTGCAGGAACGACCACAACAAGTCGATCGGGTTCAGGAATGTGTTGAAGTAGTGGGCGTACAATCCTTCCGACTGCCCGAACAGGAAGGTCGTGGTGAACTGGCTGGCGACGAATGACAGGATCACCGCGATGCTGTACAGCGGCGTGATCGCGAGCATTCCGGCCAGGATCCGGGTGCTCACCAGGTACGAAATCGGGCGAATGGCCATGCTTTCCAGCGCGTCGATCTCTTCGTTGATCCGCATGGCACCCAGCTGAGCGGTCACCCCGGCGCCGAAGGTTGCCGCCAGGCCGATCCCGGCGACCACTGGCGCCGAAATACGCACATTGATGAACGCGGCGAGAAAGCCGGTCAGCGCCTCGATACCGATATTTCCCAGCGAGCTGTAGCCCTGAACGGCCAGCGTGCCGCCCGCGGCCAGCGTCAGGAAGCCGACGATCACCACGGTTCCGCCGATCATCGCCAAAGTGCCTGCGCCCATGCTGATCTCGGCAATCAGCCGGATGACCTCGCGCCGGTAGTGCACCGCCGCAAACGGTGCCCCAGCGATCGCCTTCCCGTAGAAAATGGTGTGATCGCCAATTCGGTTGAGGGTGCCTATCGGGCGTTCGAGTTGGCGGAACAGCCCGGGATAGGCGGCGCGCAGCGTCATCGCATCTCCCCCGTTACTTCGCCGTCATCTTGATGCCGATCGCGGTGACGACCACGTTGACGACGAACAGCGACATGAAGGCGTAGACCACGGTCTCGTTCACCGCGTTGCCAACGGCCTTGGCGCCCCCGCCACTGATGATCAGGCCGCGATAGCACGCCACCAATCCGGCGATGAGGCCGAAAAGCGCTGCCTTGACACAGGAAATGATCACCTCGGGGACGCCGGTCAACAGGGTGATGCCTGCGGCGAATGCGCCGGGATTGACGTCCTGGACGAATACCGAGAACGTATAGCCGCCCAGAATTCCGATGATGACGACCAGGCTGTTGAGCAATAGGGCCACCAACCCCGAGGCCAGCATCCGCGGTGTCACGAGGCGTTGCACCGGGTTGATCCCCAGTACCTCCATCGCGTCGATCTCCTCGCGGATGGTTCGCGACCCAAGATCCGCGCACATCGCCGTGGCACCCGCGCCCGCCACGATCAACACCGTAACCAGCGGGCCCACCTGGGTGACCGCGCCGAACGCGGCACCCGCACCCGAGAGGTCCGCGGCGCCCAGTTCACGCAACAAGATGTTGAGCGTGAAACTGACCAGGACGGTAAACGGGATGGCCACCAACAGCGTGGGGGCCAGCGAAACGCGCGCGACAAACCATGACTGTTCCAAGAACTCGCGTGCCTGGAAAGGCCGTCGAAATACGAACTTGACGGCGTCCGCCGACATCGCAAACAAGCCCCCGACTGCCTGCATGGGCCCGGAGAGGTCCCATTTCAGTTTCAGCGGGGGCAATCCGGGTGACCAGCGGTCGACGCGCCTATCTGCCATCGGCATCAGATCCTTCCGACGTTACGAGACAGGCGTTCGGCTCAAGCATTTCAGGATCTCCGGCTCCCTGCTGTACTCAAGTGACGGCGCCGGCCGTCTTGAGTTCGATGATGCGGTCCCAATCGAGTCCGAGTTCCAACAGGATCTCGTCGGTCTGCTCGGCGAATCCGGGTGCCGGCCCGGTGTGCGGTGCGGTGACATCGAATTGGACCGGGTTGGCGACCAGGTCGAGTTCGCCTGCGCGCAGCACATACTCGTTCGCGCGGACCTGGGCGTCGTCGGCCGCTTGCAGGGTGTCCTGCACCGGCGCCCACGGCCCGGCGAGCGTCGCAAAGCGTTCGCTCCACTCGGCAAGCGTGCGGGTTGCGATGACCTTGGTCAAGATCTCCACCGCATCTGCCGTGTTTGCGGCGATCTTCTCCGCGGTCGCGAACCGGGGATCGTCGGCCAGTTCCGGCCGATCGATATGCCGGCACACGTCGGCCCAGAACTTGCCGGGCTGCATCATCACCAACGAGATGTAGCGGCCGTCGGAGGTCGGGTACACCCCCACGAGCGGGTTGACCGGGGAGCCGTGTATGCCCGGCGGCGGCGCTTGCATGAGCTGACCCAGGTGCATGGTCAACGCCACCGTGTGGCCCAAGGACCACAGGCCGCTGCCCAGCAGCGACACGTCGACGACGGACGGTTCACCGGTACGCTCGCGCTTGAGCAACGCCGCCGCGATGCCACCGGCGAGGTTGGTGCCGGAGATGGTGTCGCCGTACGCCGGCCCCGGCGGGTTGATCATCCCGTCGTAGCCCATCGGGGTGATGGTGGCGGCGGTTCCGGCCCGGCACCAGAAGGCGGTCATGTCATAGCCGCCCTTGACGGACTCCGCGCCGCGGGGGCCGAGCGCGCTGCCTCGGGCGTAGATAATCTTCGGGTTCACCGCGCGAATGTCGTCCACGTCGATGCCGAACTTCTGCCGCGCACCGGGCAGGAAGCTGGTCAGGAACACGTCGGAACGGCGCGCCAGCTCGTAAAGCACCTCCTTGCCCTCGGGTACCGACATGTCCAGTCCGATGCTGCGCTTGCCGCGGTTGGCGTGTTCGATGTTGGGGTTCGGGTCGCCTTCGACCCGCAACATGCCGGTCTGCCGGAGTCCGCGTTGCGGATCGCCGGTCACGGCGTGCTCGACCTTGACCACGTCGGCGCCCCATTCGGCCAGCACCGCACCCGCCGACGGGACGAACCCGTACATGGCGACCTCCAGCACGCGGATGCCTGCCAGCGGATTCATGCCGGGGCTCCTCCAGCCGGCCCGGCGGCGTCGGCCTCCGCCACGCCGGCATCCGGGGCGTGTCCCAGGACCGCACCGGTCGCGCGATTGATCGACGAGAAGATCTGCCCGACTGCGACGAGTCGGCCGTTGATCAACAGCCGGCGGTCGGCCAGCGAAGGCGTGCGGGCGCCTTGTGTGGTAACAATCACGATAATTTCATTCTCCTTCTTGGCGAATCTTACATTCGAGGTCAGCGAATTCAAGAAGGTCCTTGAAACGGCGCAGACCTGCCCGCCAGCTAAGCAATCGCTCAGCGGTAGGCGCCGTGGACCTCTCGGCGCAGGCCGAGCAGCAGTTTTCGGGCAAGCTTGCCGGCCGCTCGCAGATGAGAGTAAGGTTCTCACAATTGAAAGGAAGATTCTTTATGATTGAGACGGCCTGGCTGTTATACGTAAAGGCGTACGCAAAGGTCGCCACGTGAAGACCGCCGTCGTCACCGGCGGCGGCTCCGGCATCGGCCGGGCCGTCGCGCAGCGCCTGCGCGCCGACGGCCTCGACGTGGCGACCATCGACCTCCAACCATCCGACACGGACCTCGCCTACACCGCCGACGTCACGGAGCGCGCGCAGGTGGATGCCGCGCTGTCGGAAATCCGCGGCCGGCTGGGACCGGTCACCGTGCTGGTCAACGCCGCCGGCCTGGACGGATTCCAGCGTTTCAGCAACATCACGTTCGAGGACTGGCAGCGCGTGATCGACGTCAACCTCAACGGCGTTTTCCATACGATCCAGGCGGTGGTGCCCGACATGATCGAGGCCGGATGGGGCCGGATCGTCAACATCTCGTCGTCGAGCGCGCATTCCGGCCAGCCCTACATGGCTCACTATGTGGCGGCGAAATCAGCCGTCAACGGGCTCACTAAATCCTTGGCGCTCGAGTACGGGCCCAGCGGCATCACGGTCAACGCCGTGCCACCGGGCTTCATCGACACCCCGATGTTGCGCTCCGCCGAGGCGCGGGGGTTCCTCGGCGACGTCGAGCAGAACATCGCGAAGACCCCGGTACGCCGGATGGGCAGGCCGGAAGACATCGCCGCGGCGTGCGCCTTTCTGGTGTCCGAGGAGGCCGGCTACATCACCGGGCAGATTTTGGGCGTCAACGGCGGCCGAAACACCTGAGCAGGAGTGCCCGGCGGTGTCCAACGACCACGACGTCAACAACGAACGCCGTGGCTAGAAAGGCATTTCGATCCCGACGGTTAGGCGCATCAACGGGGTGCGCGGGGGCATCCTCGAGATGGACGGCCCTGAGCACCGCATCTATCGCAACGTCCTGAACCCCTTATCTGTCACCGGCCGCTGTCAGGCGCTGGGCGCCATTCATCGACGAGGTGGCGCGCGCCCGCCTCGACGACAGGATCGAGGAAGGCAGCATCGAATTCGTCGACGATCTGGCCAACGTCGTGCCCGCCGTTCTGCCGCTGGCGCTCATGGGCATCCCGTTGAAGAAATGGAAGATCTACAGCGAGCCGACGCATGCCGCGGTCTACACCCCCGAGCACAGCCCGGACATCCAACGAGTTGCCGAGTTGCACCGCAGATCGGGCTCGATCTGGTCAACAACATGATCGAGATACGCGCCAATCCCCGACCCGGTCTGGTCAGCGCCCTGCTCGAAATGCGCATCGACGGCGAGCCCGCTCCCGATCTGGAAACATTCGGGAACCTGGGGTTTGTCATCCGTGGTGGCTTCGAGACCACGACGGTCCTGACCGCCCATGCGCTGGAATGGCTTTCACAGCACCCCGGCCTACGAGCGCTACTCAACACGCGGCGCGAAACCCCGCTCGACCCCGCGGCCGAAGAGTTCCTGCGCTACTTCACCGCAGCGCCCGGTGATGGCCAGACCTTCTCCGAAGACGTCGAACTGATGGGATCCACTTCAAGGAGGGCGAGCGGTTTGGATTTCGTAGGCGATGGCAAACCACGACCCGTCGGGCCTGGGCCGCTTCGCCACCCAACTTGGGGGCACCGCCAGAGATGGTGGGCCGTGAGTGCCGAGATTTTTCCGAGTAGTCGTGTTCAGCGTGACCGCGCCTTATATTCAGGCCAAGCCCGCCGAGCGCGTTCGCAGAGATGGGAGACAGACCGGTGAGGACATTAGCCCTAAGCCTTGGGCTTGCCATGGCCACGCTGACTCTTACGCCGGCCGCCCGCGCGGACATGGTGGTCGGCAACTACCGGTTGGACACCGACCGCGATCCTGGCCACAGCTGGCTTTGGGCGATTCGGGCGTGCACCAGCAACGAGCCGGGATGCCTACATATAGAAGCGATACCGCAACCCAACGGGCAAGCGGCGCCCTACGACGGAAATGCTTACCTGGCGGATGGTCGCTACACCATGAGCGTCGACGTGCCCGATGGTGTGCGCTGCGTGATCCAGTTCTTTCCCTCACATGACGTCTATTCGTGGGATGCAGCCTCACTGGGCGGCCAGGTGGTCTCCACGTTCGACACGGGATGCGGCGGCGGACCAGGAGGCACCCACACCTACCCCTTCTCGCTCGTGCGATGGTAGTGCCGGAGTTCGATCGATGATGTTGGTGACGGGTGGTATGCGCGATGGCTGAGGCGAAAGAACCGCCGGAAGATTTAGCCCCGTCGAAGGCCGACGCGATGGCGTTGATCGAAGAGGCCGAAGCAGAAGCAGCCGAAGCCGAAGCGCTGGCCGCCGCCGCGCGCGCCCGCGCCCGCGCGGCCAGGCTGCGGCGCGCGGCGGCGGCCGAGGCCGCCGAGACCGCCGACAAGACCCTCGCAGCCGCGGAACCCGAATCCGGGCAGGCCGGCGGGCGACGACGGTTGCCGTCACTGTCGGCGATCTCCAAGGCGGCCACGATCGTTCTCATCTGCGCCCTTGCCGGAGTCAGCGGATACATCTTGTGGCAAGACCGAGACGCCGCCGAGCGAACGCAGCGCGCCGCGAACTTCGTCGCGGGGGCCAGGCAGGGCGTCGTCAACATGACCACCATGGACTTCAAGAAAGCCCAGGAAGACGTCCAGCGCGTGCTTGACAGCTCCACCGGCCAGTTCAGGGACGACTTCGGCCAGCGCGCAAAGGATTTCGCGTCGGTGGTCGAGCAGTCCAAAGTGGTCACCCAGGGAACGGTCAACGCGGCCGCCATCGAATCCATGCACGAACATTCCGCATCGGTACTGGTTTCGGCGACATCGCGGGTCACCAATTCCATAGGCGCCAAGGACGAACCGCGTGTGTGGCGGCTCCGCGTAACCGTGACCGAAGAGGGCGGACAGTACAAGATGTCGAAAGTCGAGTTCGTACCGTGACCGATGACACCCGCGACATCGAAACCAACGAGGCCGCCGAGGCGGTCGAGGACGATCCGGACGGGGCCGAAACCGCGGTCGACGAGTCGGCGACGGAGCTGCCCGCCGAAGATGATGACTCCGCCCGGCGGTCGCGCCTGCTGCGCAACGTGAAACTCGTCCCCGTGATTCTGGTCGTGTTGCTGCTGACGTCTGGCGGTGCCACGACGTGGCTGTACTTCAAGCGGTACCAGCCAAATCAACGCACTGACCCCGCCGTCGCCCGGGCGGTGATCAGCGCGGCGTCCAACGGAACGGTCGCGTTGCTGTCCTACTCGCCCGAATCGCTCGACAAGGATTTTGCCACCGCCAAGTCGCACCTTTCCGGTGAATTCCTGTCGTACTACAACCAATTCACCGAGCAGATCGTGGCTCCGGCCGCCAAACAGAAGTCGCTGAAAACGACCGCCCACGTGATGGGCGCCGCGGTATCGGAGTTGCATCCGGATTCGGCCGTGGTTCTGGTGTTCGTCGACCAGAGCACCACAAGCAAGGACAGGCCCGATCCGTCGATGGCGGCCAGCAGCGTGCTGGTGAGCTTGACCCGGATCAACGGCAACTGGCTGATCACCAAGTTCGACCCAGTCTAGGAATCGCGCCCGCGGCGTCTACCGCGAGCAGACGCAAAGGCGCCCAATTAGTCGGCGTGTCGCGAGCTTTCGCGTCTGCTCGCGCTAGCCGCGAGGGAGGCCAAGCAGTCGCTGGGCGATGATGTTGCGCTGGATCTCGGAAGTTCCGCCGGCGATGGTGCCGGAAAAGCTTCGGGCATAACGCTCGAACCAGCTGCCGAAATAGTGGTCGAGGTTCATCGGCGCGTACGGACCGCTCAGCGCGGGGTGGATCAGGCCGTCCGGCCCGGCGGCCTCCAGGGCCTGTTCGCACGCGCGCAGCTCGGCTTCGGAACCGAGCAGCTTGAGCACCGACAGCGCGGCCACATCGTCTTCGCCGCGGGCGGCGCGTGCCAGGGCCACCGAACCCAACAGGCGGAGGGCATGTTTGTCCATGATCGTGGTGGAGTAATGGTCGCGCTCGCGCGCCGTCGTGGGACGGAAGTCGGCGATCACGTTCTCGAGTCGATCCACGAAGCCCAGCCACATCATCGTGCGCTCATGACCAAGCGACCCGTTGGCCACCTGCCAACCCTGGTTCTCCCGCCCAACCAGGTTCTCCGCCGGCACCCGCACGTCGGAGAAGAACACCTCGTTGAAGTCCAGGTCATCGGCCGCGCAGATCGACGGGAAGGGCCGGCGCACGATGCCGGGGGTTTCGGTCGGTATCAGCAATGCGCTGATGCCCTTGTGTTTTGGCGCATCCGGATCGGTTCGCACAAACGTCAACAACACGTCGGCGTCGTGTGCTCCGGAGGTCCATACTTTCTGGCCGTTGACGACGTAGTGATCGTCCTCGAGCACAGCCCGAGTACGCAGCGACGCCAGATCGGACCCTGCACTCGGCTCGCTCATCCCCAACGAGGCGGTGATTTCGGCCCGGAGGATCGGCACCGCCCAGCGGTGTTTTTGCTCCTCGCTGCCGAACGACAACAGTGACGCCGCAACGATGTTCACGCCCTGCGGGTTGAAGCTGTGGTAGATCCGCCGGCGGCTGAGTTCCTCCAGGTAGACGAATTGCTGCAGCACGGTCGCGTTGCGGCCGCCGAATTCCGGTGGCTGACCGGGCAATAGCCAGCCGCTGTCGAAGAGCAGGCGCTGCCAGCGACGCGCCCACGGTGGCATATGGGAGACCGACCGGGGACGCTCGCGCGTTTCGCCTGCGGGAGGCAGATTCTCGTCGAGGAAGGACGCAAACTCCGCACGGAACGCCTCGACATCGGATTCAAAAGTCAGCTGCACGGTACTCCTCGGCGATCCGCGCGCGATGCTCGGCGGCGCCGCCCAGCATCAGCTCACCGGCCTTGGCTCGCTTGAGCGCGAACTGCAGGTCGTTCTCCCAGGTGAACCCCATGGCGCCGAAGAGCTGTAGGCCGTGGCGGAACACCAGCGACTGGCACTCACCCGCCGATGCCTTGGCCATCGCGGCCGCCAACCGCCGCCGCGGGTCGTCGGCGGCGATCGTCAACGCGGCGTAGTACGCCAGCGCCCGAGCGCGCTCCACAGCGACGTGCATGTCCGCGGCCTTGTGCTGGACGGCCTGGAAAGAGCCGATTGGCACGCCGAACTGATGACGGCTGCGGACATGCTCGAGGACCAGATCGAGGATGCGTTGGCACGCGCCGACCATCGTCATCGCCATACCCGTCAGCGCAACATGATGCGCCCGCTCCCGGTCAGCGGTTACCCGGACGCTGTCGGGCACGCGGACGCCGCAGAATGACAGGTCAGCGACATGCAGCACCGGATCGAAAACGGCGCAACGCCGGGCCGACACCTGATCGGACCCGACGATGAACACCCCGGCGTCGGTCACCACCGCCAGCTTGTCGGCGCGATCGCCGTCGAGCACATGGCGCGCGCTACCGTCCAACACCCAACCATCGGCGTCCCGGTGCGCCGACACCCCGTTGTACGCCGCGGCACCCGACTGGTGCGGGTCGAAGTGACCCCACGCCAACGGCGCGAACTGGCTCATCGTGGCCAGGAAGGGGCTGGGATCGGTGGCCCGGCCGAGCTCTTCGAACACGATCGCCAGCTCCACCGCGCTGGCCGGCTCGTGGAGCTCGGTCCAGCCGAGCTCCACATAGACGTTCCACAACGGGCTCGGGTCGACGCCATCGTCGGCCACCGCACGCACCAGCGACGGCGGACACTGCTTGGCGATGGCATCGCGCACCGTGTGCTGCCACAGCCGCTGATCGGCATCGAATTCCAACAGCATGAAGGTGCCTTCCCGTCGCCCATCACCGATGCGAGAATATCATTCTCGGCTACGGAAGTAGCAATCTCGCAATTTGGTTATGGGGTGCGTGAAGGGATCGGAATGCTCGACACCGCAAGGACGCGGTGGGAGATCGAAGCCATCAAGCAACTCAAGGCGCGTTACTGCAGTCTTCAATCCGCTGTTTTCCGTGCGCATCTCGCCTCGGTGGCGTCACGCCGGGGCCTTTCTGGTGCGGAGGTTTGGCCGGTGAACGACCAGGCCGAGCCAGCGATGAACGGGACCGCCCGGTTTTTCGCCGCGCGCTCAGCGGATTAGGCCACAATCGTCCGCTACTCGAATGATCGTGTCGGTATTGCGCAGCATCACGCGAACATGAATAGTTCGCCGCCCAGTCAAGCAAGCGTGGCGACTCAGGGGTCGTCTTCATCCTCGTCCACCAGTAGTTTTTCGGGGTGGTGGTAGCTGTTGGTCCTCGGCTGGCCGTGGTCGAGGTGCGGCGGTGGGATCCATTCGGTGGTGCCGTCTTTGCGTTTTCGGGTGGTCCAGCCTTGTTCGGCCAGTGGGTGATGCCCGCCGCAGGCGAAGGTCAGGTCGTTGACGTCGGTGGTATGGCAGTGGGCGTAGGGGGTGCAGTGGTGCACCTCGCAGTAGTAGCCGGACACGTCGCATCCCGGCGCGGTGCACCCGCGGTCCTTGGCGTACAGGACAATTCGTTGCCCGGGGGAGGCCAGGCGTGTGGTGTGATACAGCGCCAGGGCCTTGCCCTGGTCGAAGATCGCCAAGTAGTGGTGGGCGTGGCGGGCCAGGCGGATCACATCGGATATGGGCAGCATGCCGCCGGCGCCGGTGCGCCCCTTGCCGGCGGCGGCCTCGAGGTCGTTGAGCGTGGTGGTCACGATGATGCTGGCCGGCAACCCGTTGTGCTGGCCCAGCTTTCCGGAGGCCAGCAGCGCGCGCAGCGCGGCGTTGAGACCATCGTGGTTGCGCTGCGCGGTGCTGCGGGTGTCGTGCCGCACGGCCTGTTCCGACGGCGCGCCGTCGATGACCGGCGTCTCATCGGTGGGGTTGCACATGCCCGGGGCGGCCAGCCTGGCCAGCACCGCCTCCACGGTGGCCCGCGCCTCGGGCGTCAGATAGCCACTGATCCGTGACATCCCGTCGACATCGTGCTTGCCCACCACCAGCGCCGGCGCGCCCGATCCTCCTCGGAGAAGTCGCCGTCGGGGTTAAGGCAGTCCATCAACCGCGCGGCCAGCCTGGCCACCTGGTCGGGGCGAAACTGGGTGGCCAACCGGGCCAGATGGGCCTCGGCCTGGTCTTGGGTCTCCACATCAACACCGACCGGCAGGCGGCGAACGACATCACGGATCACCCGAACATGCCCGTCACCGATCCGGCCCGCCCGCTGCGCCGCCGCGGTCGCGGTCAGCCGCGGCGCCAACGGCTGACCGGTCAACGCCCGCCGCTCACCCAGATCGGCAGCCTCGGCCACCCGCCGGCTGGCCTCACCCCGGGTGACACCCAACCGGCTGGCCAACACCGACCCCAGCTTGCCGCCCAACTCCTCCTCGCCGGCCCGCTCGGCGAGCTGATTGATCAACCCATGCCGAGCCACCGGCAGCCGACGCGCCTCGTCTTCGAGTTTCTCCAGAAACCCCAACCGCTCCGGGGTGGTCAACACATCAAACGACAAGCCGCACAAGCGGTCCACATCATGATCGAGCGCGTCGCAGACCTCAACGATCTCCTCGCGCGTGCTCGAACCCATACCCCAATACTATGAGCCGCCACCGACAGAAACCGGTCCGCTAAAACCACTGAAACTACAGTGACACACGGGATTTCATCGCAGCGACGACAGCATGCGTCCGCATCGAGACCTGCTCTTCCGTCGGTGGAGTACCGCGGGCGAGGCTGCTCGTACACGCGCTTACGCGACCGAGACAACGACCCTTACGTTCGGGCCGACCGAGCCATTCGAGAAGGCTGCGGGGTCTCAGCCGGTGAACCGCCAGTAACTTCCACGTTGAACGTGGCAGAGAATGATATTCTTACTTGTGAAGAACACTACTTGCGCCCTGGCCACATATAGCCACAGCTACCAGTACTAATGATTAACCGAAATGCTTACGGGAAATCCATTGATTGGCGGCCAGCGAGAATGTTAGGTTATCTATCATATGGCCCGGCCGGGCTCACTTTGGCTGCCGGAACCGGAGGGCGACTGACGTGATCGAACACGCTGACGGAACCCGCACGCCCTTTATCGACGCGAGCGTGCACATCTTCTTCCCGTCCAGCAAGGACCTGCGCTCATTCTTGCGTGAGCCCTTCAAGAGCCGCGGTTTCCCTGACTACGAGATGGACTGGTACGGGGCGCCCGGCGGCGAGTACGCGCCGAACACCGACGGAGCGAACCAGCGGTATCCGGGTTCGGATCCGGAATTCGTTGCCAACGAACTGTTTTCGAAGCGCGGGGTCGACATGGCGGTCCTGCATCCGATGGGACGCGGCATCATGCCGGACCGGCATCTGGGCAGCGCGCTACATGCCGCTCACAACGAGATGATGGTGTCGCGCTGGCTTGAGCACGGCGAGTTCGGCCACCGCTTCCGCGGCACGATCCGGGTCAACCCCGACGACATCGCTGGCGCGGTGCGCGAGGTCGACAAATGGCGCACGCACCCGCGCGTGGTTCAGATCGGTGTGCCGCTGCAGTCCCGCGAGCTCTATGGCAAACCGCAGTTCTGGCCGCTGTGGGAAGCCGCCGCCGAGGCGAATCTTCCGGTGGCTGTGCACATCGAGTCGGGCGAGGGCATCGCCTTTCCCCCGACACCTTCCGGCCACACCCGGACATACGAGCAATACGTCAGCTTCATGGCGCTGAATTACCTCTATCACCTGATGAACATGATCGCCGAGGGGGTGTTCGAGCGGTTCGCAAACCTGAAGTTCGTGTGGGCGGACGGTGCGGCGGACTTCGTGACGCCGTTCATCTGGCGGATGGACGTCTTCGGCCGGCCGCACCTAGAACAGACGCCGTGGGCGCCGCGCATCCCCAGCGACTACCTGCCCGGACATGTCTACTTCGTCCAGGGCAGCCTCGACGGTCCCCCCGAAGATGCCGACTTCGCCGGTGAGTGGTTCGGCTTCACCGACAAGGACGACATGGTGATGTTCGGCTCCAGCTATCCGCACTGGCAGTGCGCCGACGTCGGCAAGCTGCCGAGAGCGCTGTCCAGCGGACAGCGCGAGAAGCTGTGCTGGCGCAACGCGGCCAACCTGTACGGGATCGACATTTCTGTGGGCTCCGGCGCACAGTAGACGGTAGACAAGGGAGGCCACCATGCTGACACAGACTCACAAGCGGGTTCCCGCCGCCGAGCGCATTGCCGTCCGGTGCGTCGACTCGGACATCCACCCGTACCCAAGGCGCGGTGAGCTGGTCGAATACATACCGGAGCCGTGGCGCAGCAAGTACTTCCTGGCCCGCCGGGTCGGCGAGACCATCTACTACGACGCTCCGGACTACGCGCACGCGTACGCGATGCGCGTCGACACCTTTCCGCCCGATGGCGAATTCGCCTGCAGCGACCCGGAAATGGCGTTCCGGCAGCTGATCATGGAGGCCGGCGCGGACATCGCGATCCTGGAACCCCTGGGAGCGGCAACGCGCCTTCCGGAGACTACCCACGCCTTCGCTTGTGCCCTCAATGATTGGCAGGCCAACCACTGGCTGGACGGCCACAACAACTGGCACGAACGGTGGCGCGGTTCAATCTCCGTCGCCATCGAGGATCCGGAGGGCGCAGCCCGCGAGATCGAGAAGTGGGCCGGCCACCCCTACATAGCGCAGATCCTGATCAAGGCCGAGCCAAGACCGTCGTGGGGCGACCCGAAGTACGATCCGATCTGGGCGGCTGCCACCAAGCACGACATCACGGTGAGTTGCCACCTCGCACGCGGCGCGTACGAAACGCTGCCGATCCCACCGGTGGGTTTCCCCAGCTACAACCACGACTTCATGGTGACCTACTCGCTGCTGGCCGCCAACCAGGTGATGAGCCTGATCTTCGACGGCGTCTTCGACCGGTTCCCGACGCTGCGGATCGTGTTCGTCGAGCACGCCTTCAGCTGGATCCTGCCGCTGATGTGGCGCATGGACGCGGTCTACCAAGCGCGCAAGTCGCGGGTGGAGATCAAGCGCAAGCCAAGCGAGTACGTCAAGGACCACATCAAGTTCACCACCCAGCCGCTGGACTACCCGGAAGACAAGACCGAGTTGATCCGCGCCTTGAAGTGGATGGAATGCGAGAAGATCCTGCTGTACTCCTCGGACTACCCGCATTGGACGTTCGACGACCCGCGCTGGTTGGTCAAGCACCTTCCCAAAGCGGCTCGCGAGGCGGTGATGTTCAAGAACGGCATCGCGACGTATCACCTCCCGGAGACGGTTCCGGTTCTTGAGGGTCAAGTGCGGGTGCTCTGAATTGGCGGAAGAAACCCCCAAGCGACCCCCACCCCGTCTCGCTCAGGGCCGCGAGCATGTCGTCGCGACGGTGGACGAGATTCCTCCGGGCACGCACAAGCTGGTGCCGATCGGACGGCACGGCGTGGGCGTCTACAACGTCAACGGCAACTTCTACGCCATCGCGAACTACTGCCCGCACCAGGGCGGTCCGTTGTGCTCCGGGCGCGCCCGGGGACGCACCATCGTGGATGAGAGTGTCGCCGGGGACGCCGTCATGGTTCGGGATCTCGAGTTCATCTACTGCCCCTGGCATCAATGGGGTTTCGAGCTGGCGACGGGCACCACCGCGGTCAAGCCGGAGTGGAGTATCCGCACCTATCCGGTCCGTGTGGTGGGCAACGACGTTCTGGTGATGGCATGACATTGCAGGAGAACCGCGTGTCGTCCGTCGAGGTGAACGGCGGAAACGTCGTCTACGAAATCCTTGGCGACTCAGGTGATCTCATCGTACTGACACCCGGCGGCCGGTTCAGCAAGGATGTTCCTGGCCTGCGGCCGCTGGCCGAGGCACTGGTCGGTGGCGGCTACCGGGTGCTGCTGTGGGACCGGCCCAATTGCGGCGCCTCCGATGTACAGTTCTACGGCCAAAGCGAATCGCACATGCGCGCCGAGACCCTGCACGGTGTGCTGGCCGCGCTCGGTGTCCAGCGGTGCATCATCGCCGGGGGCTCGGGCGGGGCGAGGGATTCCATGCTGACAACGATGCTCTACCCCGAACTGGTCGAGCGGCTCGTCGTGTGGAACATCGTCGGCGGCGTGTACGGCACGTTCGTGCTGGGTTCCTACTACGTGGTCCCAAGCATTCTCGCGGCGCGCGGAACCGGAATGGCCGGGGTGATGAGGGTGCCCGAGTGGCGCGAGCGGATTGAGGAGAACCCGAACAACAAGCAGCGGTTCCTGGCCCTCGACCGCGACGAGTTCCTCAAGGTGATGCTGCGCTGGCTCAACGCGTTCGTGTCCAAGCCTGGACAGACCATTCCCGGCGTCGAGGACGAAATGTTCGACCGCATAACGGTTCCCACGCTGATTATCCGCGGAGGTGAGAACGACTGGGATCATCCCAAGCGGACGTCGCTCGAGGTGAGCTGCTTGATCAAGGGATCCAAGCTGATCGATCCGCCCTGGCCCGAGGATGCGTGGGAGCGCGCGGCCGAAGACCGCGCCGCGGGCAGGGTGACCCACTTCAACATGTTCGACACCTGGGTGCAGGCCGCGCCCGCGATCCTCGAATTCTTGGGCTCGTGATGTCCCACTATGCCCTACCTGGTGCGGATGTGAACCTCACAGTTCAGCGACGCCTCAAGGGCCGTGTGGATCCGGCTTTCCGGGATGCGTTCGAGGTCGGCCTCGCGCAAGGTCACGTAGACGACGTCAAAGCCCTCCGCATCGGCGCACCGGACGATTTCACCGGCAAGCCCGAACGCGGACAGCACGCCGTGGGCATCGTCGTCGGTTCCCCTGCTGATGAAGGTGACCGCGCCTGCCACCGGGCCGGTGTTGAACACTTTGCTGCACAAGTCAATTGCGGCCCGCTTGGCCACCTCGACGTCATCGCTGGCGATCAGCAGTTGAACGTCGCGGCCACGGTCGCTTTCGACGACGTCGGCGCCAGTCTCTCTAGTGAGCCCGAGGAGCACCGAGATGCCCTCGCGTAACTGTTCCGGGGTGAGCACACCGGTCGGGTCGACGTTGACACGCACCACGGCAGTTCGCATGTCCGCAAGACTAACCGCGACGATGGGGAGCTAGCTGATGGAAACCAGCACCGCGCCGACCGTCGTCGTCGCCACCTGGCCCGGCTGCCCGTCGCGGCTGCTGGGCGAGGCGCCCGGCCACATGCGGGAGAGCTTCGCCGAGTACCGGAAGCGCGGCGGCTACCGTCCCCTCGCCGCCCCCGACGAGGTGCTCGGCGAGGTCGACCACAGCGGGCTGCAAGGGCGCGGCGGCGCGGCGTTTCCGCTCGCGGTGAAATTGCGCACCGTGCGCGACAACGGGCGTACCGCCGGTGGCACCGTCGTCGTCGCGAACGGCGAAGAGGGGGAACCGGCGTCGATCAAGGATCGATGGTTACTGCGGCACCGGCCGCACCTGGTTCTCGACGGGCTGCGGCTGGCCGCGGCGATCGTGGCCGCCGACCGCGCCTACGTCTATGTGTCCGACCCGAAATCCGCTCGCAGCGTGGAAACCGCGTTGACCGAGCTCGAGCCCGGCGCGTTCGGTGACGTCGGAGTCGAGCTGTGGGAGGTCGATCCGGGGTACATCGCCGGCGAGGAAACCGCCGTCACCCGCGCGATCAACGGCGGTCCGGTGAAGCCGACCGACAAGCCGCCGCGGCCGTTCCAGAAAGGCGTCGGCGGGCGACCCACCCTGGTGAGCAATGTCGAGACCCTGGCCAACCTGCCCTACCTGCAACAGCACGGATCTGCGGAATTTCGCTCGCTGGGCACGGCATCCTCGCCCGGTACCTTCCTGGTAACCCTCACCGGCGCTGGCCGACCGCCGGCTCTCTACGAGATCCCGCACGGCCTGCCGTTCACCGAACTCCTTGCCCTGCACGGGGTTTCGTCCGAGCAGGTGCGGGGTGCGCTATTGGGCGGGTATTTCGCCGGGCTGCTGAATCGCGCGGTGCTGGACGCCACGTTGGACCACGAGACGCTGCGTGGCCTCGGCAGCGGCCTGGGTTGTGGCGCGATCGCGGTGATCACCGACGACTGCCCGGTTGCGGTTGCCGCGTCCGTGCTGGCCTACTTCGACCGCGAAAATGCCGGGCAGTGCGGATCGTGTTTCAACGGAACGGCCGCGATGGCGGCCGTCGCCGGGGCGCTGCGCGACGGCGTCGCCACCACCGGGGACCTCAGCCGGTTGCGGCGCTGGTCGGTGCTGCTGCGCGGCCGCGGGGCGTGCGCCACGCTGGACGCCGCCACCAATGTGGCGCGCAGCCTGCTCGACCAGTTTCCGCGCGCGGTGGCGCGCCATCTCGACCGCGCCTGCGAAGCGTGCCGCACCAGCGCTTTTCGCGCCGAACGGCCCTACGAGGTGGAGGCGGTGAGGCCCGCGTGACGAAAGGCATGAAAATTCACCTCGACCGCACCATCTGTGACGGCTTCGGCGTCTGCGCCAAGCACGCGCCGGGATACTTCTCGCTCGACGACTGGGGATACGCGGGCCTGATCGGGGACGGCGCCGTCGCCGAAGCCGACCGCGACGCGGTCATGCGCGCGCTGATGGACTGCCCGGTCCACGCCATCATGGAGATGGATGAACGTCGACCGGATGCCGTGCCACCACCGTTAAGCACCGACGAGGATCCCGCCGCTCACCTCAAGACCGAGGCGAGCGAAGCCGAGTGGGGTTTCACGCGTTGAGCGGTCCGATGGCGGCACACCCCCGATCCCCAGTCATTGACGGTGAATAGGGGTTGGACACGGCGGCGTTGGAGGTGGATCGACCGATCCTGACTGTGACCACTGGTATGAGCAAGGCGGTGCGAACGACGTCCAGCGACGCGGAGTACCCGGAGGTGCGTGCGTTGGGCGCTGAGTATTTCAGGCGCAATCCGCGTTCGGTGAAGTCGCGCTAACCACCGGCGGCCAGCATCGGCGCCGCTGGTCATTTCGCCATGTCCGAGGCCGCGGTGTGCGACACGCCGCGATGCGTGCGCATATGGTGCATTCTCGGCGTCCGCGGCTCTAACCGACTGAGCTATCGCCCCTGGTGCTAACTACAGTCGCCGTGACGTCTTTGGTCAGCAGGTAAAGATCGAGATTTGTCGCATCCTCGGAGTCGAACGGTTCGAAGCCGAATCGCTGCCACCAATTGAATGCCGCGGGGTTGAGTGCAGTGACGACGACGGCTCGGCAAGCTGCCTTCAGGTTCAGTTCGGCCGCAGTCGCTAGAATGTGCTTCACCATTTGAGTGCCGAGTCCAAGTCCCGTGACCCGCGTGTCAGTGGCCAATCGACCGACAAGCAGCGCGGGAACTTGCGTCGGGCCACCCTTCGCCAACGGAGCCGGGCTAGCGGCTCGATCCACCGAAGTCATCGACAAGGTTGCGTAACAACCCACCCGATGGCCGCGATCGGCGATGACCCACACCGCCGCGGTCTTGCCGCGTCGGTTCTGACCTGCGTAGCGGCGCAGCCACTCGTCTAGAGACGGCTCGCCCGAGGTGAATCCCTCGCGCTGATGCTTTTCCGGGTCCAGCAGCGTCGGCCGATAGAACTCCACTCAGTCCAGCCAGCTGAACTGCTGTGGGCGCTGCAATGCAGCCGCCAGCCGCTCGTTCACCCGCGCCGGACGGTTAAGTGCTTCCGTGAACGCGGCCGCCGCGTCGGGCGACAGATGGATGGTCTGTCGTTCGGCTAGCAGGTCGTCAGCTGCCTGACTAGCGGCCTGCAGTACGAATGCCGACACACTTAAGTGCGCCTCGCGGGCAGCCTCCTCCAGCCGACGCTTCGACACCGCATCGACGCGCAACTGCACACGCTCATCTTTCATGGCGGTCATGTACTTACAATGACAGTACGCAGCGGACTTAGTCGAGCGATACGCAATCGGCACTGTTCACTGCGCCTGAGCCGATACCGCGGTTGATACCGCAGCACTCTTTGACCCGTCCGGCTCCAGCCAGCGCGACAACCCCCCGGCCGCGCACAGCCGATACGGCCTAGATCGTGCCTGCTGGTAGGTGATAACGTAATTCTCTGATTCGTATAACGGTCCTACCGTGCCGTTGGCGGGCGCGCGACTCCCGGAGGTGACGTGTCAGCTGCACCGGGTCGCCCGCTGCCTCTGGTCACGCCCGAGAACGAGTTCTTTTGGACTGCCGGTTCCGACGGCACGCTGCGGTTGCAGGAATGTAGGTCCTGCGAGGCGCTGATCCACCCGCCCGCGCCGGTGTGCCGCTACTGTCGCTCGCGCGATATGGGCGTACGAACCGTCTCGGGCAGGGCGACCCTGGCCGGGTTCACCGTGAACCATCGGTTCAGCCTGCCCGGGCTGCCGGCGCCATACGTGGTCGCCCAGGTGGCGATTGCGGAAGATCCCCGGGTTCGGTTGACCACCAACATCATTGGGTGCGATCCCGATGAGCTCGAACTCGGACAGCAGGTGGAGGTGGTCTTCGAGCGGGTCGAGGACGTCTGGCTGCCCTTGTTCCGGCCAACGGCGGACGCTGAGCCCGGTCCCCTGCCGGTCGATGAGATCGCGCCGGAGCGCTTCGGCGAACACGTCCGCCCCATGCTGACTACCGAGAAGTTCGAGGACAAGGTCGCGCTCACCGGGATAGGCATGTCACCGATCGGGCGCCGGTTGATGGTGCCCCCGCTGTCCCTGACGGTGCAGGCGTGCGAGGCGGCCATTGCCGATGCCGGGCTGACGTTCGCCGACATCGACGGCCTGTCGACCTATCCGGGCGGCGGCAACCTGGGCGGGTTCGGCGAGGGTGGGGTGACCGCGTTGGAAGCGGCGCTGGGTATCCGGCCGACCTGGCACAACGGTGGCATCGAAACCTTCGGCCCCGGCGGATCGGTGATCGCGGCGATGCTCGCGATCGCCGGCGGCCTGGCTCGCCACGTGCTGTGCTTCCGGACGCTGTGGGAAGCCACCTACAGCGAGCTGATGAAGCAGGGCAAGATCACCCCGTCCGGTGGCCGCACGACCAGCTGGCAGTTCCCGTTCGGCGCCACGTCGGCGGCGCACACCCTGGCGATCAACGCGCAACGGCACTTCCATCGCTACGGCACCACGAAAGAGACGCTGGGCTGGATCGCGTTGAACCAGCGGGCCAACGCCGAACTCAACCCGACCGCCGTCTATCGGTCCCCGATGACGATGCAGGACTACCTGAACGCCCGGCCCATCACCACACCGTTCGGTCTCTACGACTGCGACGTGCCCTGTGACGGCGCGATAGCCGTCGTCGTCTCCGCCGTCGACGCCGCCCGCGACCTGGCCAAGCCGCCCGTTCTGGTAGAGGCGGTGGGAACGCAGATCATCGAGCGAATCGATTGGGACCAAAGCACTCTCACGCATGAGCCGCAGGTGCTGGGCCAGGCCGCACACGTGTGGACGCGAACTTCGCTGCGGCCCAGCGACGTCGACGTCGCCGAGCTCTACGACGGGTTCACCATGAACTGCCTGTCCTGGATCGAGGCGCTGGGGTTCTGCGGGATCGGTGAGGCCAGGGAATTCCTGGACGGCGGCAAGAACATCGCCCGCGACGGGCTGCTGCCGCTCAACACGCACGGCGGTCAGCTCTCACACGGCCGCACGCACGGCATGGGTCTGCTGCACGAGGCCGTCACGCAGTTGCGTGGCGAGGCCGGCGCGCGCCAGGTCGCCGGCGCCCGGGTCGGCGTGGTCAGCAGTGGCGGCCTCACCCCCAGCGGCGTGCTCCTACTGAGGGCGGCCACGTGAGCACCCCCCGCCCCCGGGTGGTGGTCGTCGACGGCGTGCCGATGTCGGGCCTCGTAGCGGAGGCCGAAGACCCCAGAGCCGTCATCGTGGCGATCCACGGCGGAGGCGAGCTGTTGTGGCACCCGGAGCGGTTGTATCCGTCCGAGGTCCTCACCGGAATCACGGTCTCGCCGGCGGCGCCGGCCTACGAGGACCAGATGGTGTCCGACTGGGCCCGCCAGAACTTCGCGGCGCTCGCCCCGGCCGTGCGCGTCCCCGTGCAATTCAGCATCGCCGAATACGAGCGGGTGTGGCAGACCGATCCCCCGGCGTTGAGCGAGATCGGTGCCCCGTTCACGGGGTGTCCCCGGTTCACCGTCGATCAGCAACCCGAGGCGGGCCACAACATCAGCCTCGGGCACACTGCCGGCGCCTACCACTCGAAGGTCTTTGCCTTTGCCGACGAATGCGTGACCGCATCCGGTTCGGCGACTCCGGCCCGCAACTCGTCAGCGAGGAGTGTCCCATGACCAAATCGAGGCTGGTCTTCGACCCGTTCTCCGAGGAATTCTTCAACGGCGCCTGGGAGACGTACCGGCGGATGCAGGAGGAGGCGCCGGTCTACCACAGCGAGGAGTACGACTTCTACGCGTTGACCCGTCACGAGGATGTGGCCGCCGGGCTCAAGGATTTCGAGACGTATTCGTCTGCCTACGGGATTGACCTGTCGATGGTGCGGTCCGGCAAGCGGACACCGCAGAAGTCGATCATTTTTATGGACCCGCCCGAGCATCGGCACATGCGCAGCCTGCTGAACAGGGTATTCACGCCGCGCGCCATCCAGTCTCAGCGGCCGACGGTCATCGAGAAGATCGAAAAGTACCTCAATGCGGCCGATCCCGAGCGATTCGATGCGGTGCAGGATTTTTCCGCTCCATTCCCGGTCGAGGTGATCACCACGATGCTGGGGGTGCCGCAGGAACACGCGCAGCAGGTGCGCCACTGGATCGACGAGTCGCTGCATCGCGAGCCCGGACAGGTCGAAATCGGCGAGCAGGGCATGCAAGCCAACATCAACACGGCGATGTTGTACTACGAGCTGGTAACGCAACGCCGCGCCGAACCGCGTGACGACCTGTTCACCAAGCTCATCGACGCCGAGATCGAACGTGAAGACGGGCAAAAGACAAGGCTGGACGACATCGAAATCGCCGGCTTTGCAACGCTATTGGGCGGCGCCGGCGCCGAGACCGTCACCAAGCTGGTCGGCAATGTGCCGGTGGTATTCGCCCGCCACCCCGAGCAGTGGCAGAAGCTGCTCGGCGACCGCAGCAAGATCCCGGCCGCGGTCGAAGAACTACTGCGCTACGAGGCGCCGTCCCAATATCAGGTCCGTCGCTCGATGAAAGACGTTGTGTTGCACGGCGTCACGATTCCAGCCGGAAAGCCGGTGTTCCTCATCAACGGTGCGGCCAACCGTGACCCCGCGGCCTGGACGGATCCCGACAGATTCGATATCGACCGCGACCGGCACGAAGCGCTCAACCTGGGATTTGGCTACGGGATTCACAGCTGCCTCGGTGCGGCGCTGGCCCGCATGGAGAGCGCGATCGCGCTGGAGAAGTTGCTCGACTTCATGCCGCGTTTCGAGGTGGACTGGGGAGGCTGCGAGCGCGTCCACATGCAAAACGTTGCCGGGTGGAAGAACGTGCCGGTGAAGGTGCTGCGATGAAAGTCGATGTCGAGTTCGGGCTCTGCGAAAGCAACGGCGTGTGCGTGGGCGTCATCCCGGAGGTCTTCCGCCTCGGCAACGAGAGGCTGACCGTGCTGCAGCCCGTGGTCACGCCGGCGAACGAATCGTTAGTGCGTGAAGCCGTCCGCCGATGCCCGCGTCAAGCGGTCTCCGTAAAGGAGTAGCAACTCGCAAAACACGGATCAATCGACGAGGACGGCGATACGATCGACGTCTCCCAGCGATCGGAGGACCGTGCATGTCGTTTCTCATCGCCGCACCGGAGATGCTCGCAATGGCGGCAACAGATTTGGAGTGTATCGGCGCGGGGATCAGCGCGGGCAACGCGGCCGCGCCCGCCCCGACGACGGCGCTAGCCGCCGCGGCCGCAGACGAGGTATCGACCGCGATCGCAGCGGTGTTCGGCCAGCATGCCCAGGCCTACCAGGCGCTCAGCGCGCGGATGGCGTCGTTTCACGAGCAGTTCGTCAGCGCCCTGAACGCTGGCGCACATACGTACGCCAGCGCGGAGGCCGCCAACGCCTCGCCGTTGCAGGAACTGTTGAACCTGATCAATGCACCCACCCAGGCGCTGCTGGGGCGTCCGCTGATCGGCGACGGCACCGATGGGGCACCGGGAACCGGCCAAAACGGCGGGGCCGGCGGGCTGTTGTTCGGTAACGGCGGCAACGGCGGTTCCGGCGGCGGTGCGCATCCCATTGGCGGCAATGGCGGCGCCGCCGGACTGTTGGGCAATGGCGGCAGTGGTGGGCTAGGCGCCCCAGGTGCGGCCGGCGGAAACGGCGGTGCTGGTGGGCTGCTGTACGGCGCTGGAGGTGCCGGCGGCAACGGCGGCGGCGCCATCGTCGCGGGTGCCAACGGCGGAAACGGCGGAAATGGCGGAAACGCTGGGTTGTTTGGCCAAGGCGGGGCCGCTGGCAACGGCGGCCAGGGCGCGCCCGGTGCCCCCGGTGTCAACCCCAGCCCCCTCCCCGCGGGCCCCCCGGCGAACCCTGGCACCGACGGGGCCAGTCCGGGCGGTGCTTTCGGCGGCCCCGGTGGGCCAGGCTCCGACGGGGTTAGCACCGCCACCCTCGGTCAGCCCGGTGGGCACGGTGGCCGCGGCGGCGATGGCGGCTTTGCCGGCTTTCCTGGCAACGCGCGCGGGGGCGACGGTGGCACGGGAGGTGCCGGCGGCGTCGGCGCCGCGGGTGGCGCGGGCGGTGTCGGCGGAGACGGCATTGCTGACCTCGCGTATGTGTCCGTTGGGGGCGCCGGAGGCACTGGCGGCGCCGGGGGGGCGGGAGCACCCGGCGGTATGGGCGGCACCGGCGGCTTCGGCAACAGTGCCGGAGGTGTCGGTGGCACCGGCGGGAACGGCGGCACCGGAGCTGCGGGCGGTAAAGGCGGCCTCGGCGGCGGCGGCACTGTCGGAGGCAGTGGCGGAGTCGGCGGGGCCGGCGGTGTCGGCGCGGCGGGCGGCGCCGGAGGCAGCGGCGGCGTCGGTGGCAGCGGCGGTCATGGCGGGCTGCTGTTCGGCGACGGCGGCGCCGGCGGCAACGGCGGCGCCGCCGGTGCAGGCGGCGCAGGCGATACGGGCGGCAAAGGCGGAACGGGCGGAGACGGCGGCAACGGGTTCTTGGATGGTGCCGGTGGCGCCGGGGGCGTGGGCGGCAACGGCGGCAACGGCGGCAACGGCGGCAACGGCGGGAACGGCGGCGCGGGCGGCGGCGGCGGTCTGTTCGGCCAGACGGGCGCTGGCGGCGCGGGCGGCACCGGGGCCGCCGGTGGAGCGGGCGGCGGATTCGGCGCGGGCGGCGGTGGCGGATCTGGGATCACGAATGGTCTTGCTGGGGCCCCGGGACAACTCGGCACCGACGGCGTCGATGGTGTCGACGGCCTGACCGGCTAATCGATCAGCACTCGCTAACCGCCTCTCGGGGCAGCATTCGATGCCCCTCGAGCGGCGACCTCCAACACACGGAAAGCAACGAGGCGCTGGTGGGCGACACTGTGCGGCATCGCCCCGGCAGGTGATCTCGATCAGGAAGTGCGGACGCCAGCGCCCGGACCGGCGACGGAAAGTACGGACGCATCAAGGAGGATGCCGATAACCTGCTGCTCCCGCGGCAAATCGCGGCCTCCCGCTTAGAAAGCAATCTCCTTCCGCGATGCGACCCGGCGATGCCGCAACGAACGGTACGTTTCGTGCATGGGCAATGTACTCGATCTGGTCGACCAGGGCATGTTCGCCGGCGAGCGGGCCACCGGAACCACCGCCCTGCTGCAGTGCGTCTGGGTGTACGACCGAGCGATCGACATCGAGGGGTTACGCAAGTTCCATGATCATCTTCAGCGCGGCCGGCTATCCCGCCTCATCGAACGGTCGCCGCTGCCGTTCGGCCGCCATCGCTGGATATCGCACGGCCGACCGTCCGATGTCGAGATCGTTGGCTCGGCCCGGCCGCGTGAACAATTCGACATCTGGCTGACCGAGCAGACCAACGCCCACCTGGATAGCGAGCGCGGGCCCGGCTGGCACCTGGCGACGCTCCCCTTCACCGACGGCGGTTCGGGGTTGAGCCTGGTCATTGCCCATTGCCTCACCGACGGACTCGGGTTGTGCGAGGCGTTGGCGGACGCCGCGTCCGGTCGCGAAGAGGTGCTCAGCTGGCCTGCTGCCGGGTCTCGCCGGCGCGGCCGGGCGGTGGTGGAGGACCTGCGCCAAACCGTGCGCGACATCCCGAGCATCGGCCGCGCCGTAGGCGCCGCGGCACGATTGGCCAAGCGTGGCCACGACCGTGCCGCTACCGCCAGCCCGCTACGTGCCAAACCACCAGCGCCTACCGGACCCGACGAACGAATCGCCCTGCCCATGGCAGCGATCTTCGTCGACGCCGACGAGTGGGACGCCCGCGCACACTCCCTGGGCGGGACCGGCAACGCGCTGCTCGCGGGGTTGGCGGCCCGCCTCGCTCAGCGGGTGGGACGGGTCGCGGAAGACGGCTCCGTCACCTTGGCGATGCCCGTCGACCAGCGCGACGCCGACGATACCGCCGCCAACGCGGTGACGAACATCGACTTCGCGATCGATCCCGCAACCGCGACGACCGACCTTCGCGAAATCCGGGCGGCAATCAAGCGAGCGCTGATCCGCCACCAGGAAGCGCCCGACGAACTGTGGGCACTGCTGCCCATCGTTCCCTTCGTGCCTCGGTGGCTCGCCCGGCGATTAGTCAACGTGGTCGCGGGCAGTCCGCACACCGTAATCTTCTCCAACCTTGGCGCGATCAACCCGGACACCAATCGGCCAGACGGCACCGAAGCCGACTACTTCGCCATGACATCGCTCTTCCCTGGCGTCACCAAGGCGATGATGCATCGCACCGGTGGACGGCTCGCGTTGCTTTCGGCAAGGGTGCACGGAAAGGTTTCCGTCTCGGTCGTCGGGTATCAGCCGGGCCGCCCCAACTCGACCGAGGACTTGCGGCGCAGCCTTTCGAGCGTGCTGAACGACTTCTCGCTTACCGGCACGACGGGCTGGTGACGCCGGCAGCCCGTGAGCGGGGCCCGGGAGGTGTCCCACCCACGAACGAAGAGGTCACCGTGTCTAAACCCGTTGCCGCCGTGAGGACCTGGACGCGCATCGATCCGTTTTCGGTGCTGGGTCGCTTCGTGGTGCGCGCGCCCTGGCTCGCCATCGCCGCATGGATTGCCGCGGTTTTCGTGCTGGCCGTGGCCTTCCCGCCGTTGACGAAGGTGGTCGAACGCCAGACCATGCGGCTGCTGCCGCCCCAAGCCATGGCGGCTGCCGAGCAGATGGCCGCGGACTTCGGTGAATCGGCGCAGAACACCCTCATCGTCGTACTCACCGACCAGCGGGGACTGCAGCCTGCCGATGACAATGCCTACCGCGAGCTGTCAGTCGCGCTACGCGGCGCGAGCAGCGACGTGGCCGGCGTGCAAGACGTCTTGACGACCCCGGCGTTGCGTCCATTATTGGTCAGCGCCGACAATAAGGCGTTTTTCATGGCGGTCACGCTGCGGGCGCCCGTTGGCTCGCCGGACTCTTCGCGGGCCTACCAGCGGATCACCGAAATCGCCAAACACTCCACCGCGGGATCCCAGCTGACCGCGGAGGTGACCGGACAGCCAGCCATGATCGGCGACCTGCTGATCATCAGCGCTCGCGACATGCACATGATCGAGATCGCCACCGCCTTGCTCGTGCTGACCATCCTGGTGGTGATCTACCGACGACCCGTGACCGTGCTGCTGCCATTGGTCACCATCGGAGTTTCGGTGGCGACGGCCCAGGGCGTGGTGTCCGGGTGGGCTCAGCTCGGACTCGGGGTGTCCGCGCTGACGATCGCGTTGATGACGACCATGATCATCGGCGCCGGCACCGACTATGCCGTCTTCTTGATCAGCCGCTACCACGAGAACATTCGCTCTGGCACCGACTCGGACCTCGCTGTGCAGCAGGCGTTGGCGTCCGTGGGCAAAGTCATAGCGGCGTCGGCGGCCACGGTCGCCATCACGTTCCTGTGCATGGTCTTCACCCGCCTCCCCGCGTTCACGAGTGTGGGCCCGGCACTGGCGATTTCGATCACAATCGCGTTTCTTGCCGCCGTCACGCTGTTGCCCGCCGTACTCGTGCTCGCCGGTCGACGCGGCTGGGTGACACCGCGGCGGGAGCTCAGCGGCCGGCTGTGGCGCCGATCGGCCGTTCAGATAGTGCGCCAGCGCGAAGTGCACCTGCTGGCCAGCTTGTTCCTGCTGATCGCGCTGGCGTCCTGTGCGGCCTTCCTGCGCCCCACCTTCAACGACCGCCTGCAGTTGCCGCACTCGGCGCCCAGCAACGTCGGCTTTGCGGCGATGGAGGCCCACTTTTCGACAAGCACGCTGCTGCCGCAATACATCTACGTTCACTCGCCCCACGACCTGCGAACGCCTCGGGACTTGGCCGACCTGGACCAAATGGCACAACGCGTGTCGCAGCTGCCCAATATCGCTGCGGTGCGCGGCATTACCCGTCCTAGTGGCCAGCCGATTGATCAGACCAAGCTCAGCTTTCAAGCCGGAGAGGTCGGCACCAATCTCGAAAATGTCTCGGCACAGATCAACGACCGAGCCGATGACCTTGACGCCCTGACCCGTGGCGCCGACCAACTCGCTGCAACCCTCGCCAAGGTTCGCAACCAGATCCGCGGCGCCAGCGGGTCGGTGACCGGGCTCGCCACCACGCTGAACCGGGCGCAGCAGCAGCTCGCCGCGGCGGCCCAACTTCTGGACACCATCCGCGGTCTTGCGAACGCCGACGGATCCGCTCAGACACTTGCCACCAGCGTCGTCGACTCGGCGGGCCCCATGCTCGACGCCTTGCGCAACAGCCCCCAATGCAGCGCCGACCCCGCGTGCAGCACCGGCCGCTCCCACCTCGAACAGCTCGTCTTGGCGCGCAACAACGGTACCTTCGGCGTCGCGCAGAGCCTGGAATCAGCCGTCCAACAACTGACCACCCTGCTCGCAACGACAAGCGCCAGCCTGCGCACGGCGGGCCTCAACACCCCTGCCGGCGCGCAACAAACGATTGCCCAACTGCTCCACGGCGCCGACGAGCTGACCGAGGGCAGCCGGCAACTGGCCGACGGTGTGCGGGTGCTCGTCGACCAAACCAAGCAGCTGGGTTTGGGCATGAACCAAGCAGCCATGCTGCTGTTGTCGATGAAACGCGACGCGCCGCACAGCTCCATGGCGGGCATGTACATCCCACCCCAGGTGCTCAACTCGGACGACTTCACCAACGCCGCGAAGATGTTCATCTCGCCCGACGGGCATTCGGCGCGCTACATCGTCGAAACGAAATGCGATCCGTTCAGCACCGCCGCGATGGACCAAGTGAAATCTATACTCGACACGGCTCGTGGCGCGCAGCCAAACACGTCACTCGCGGATGCCTCGATATCGGCGGTCGGCACCACTCCGATGTACAGCGCGATCCGCAGCTACTACTTCGGCGACCTTCGACTGGTCGTCATCGCGACGCTGGCGATTGTCTTCTTCATCCTCATCGCGCTACTGCGGGCGATCGTGGCTCCCCTGTATCTCATTGCCTCCGTGGTGCTCTCGTATCTGTCGGCCTTGGGTGTGGGAGTCGTTTTCTTTCAGTTCATCCTTCACCAGGCGATCTCGTCGAACGTGCCACCGACCGCGTTCATCGTCCTGGTCGCCGTTGGGGCGGACTACAACCTGTTGTTGATCACCCGGATTCGTGAAGAGTCAAACACCGGCATCCGCTCGGGCATCATTCGTGCTGTCCGTTCGACGGGGGGTGTCATCACCTCGGCCGGGATAATCTTTGCCGCATCGATGTTCGGTCTGCTGTTCGGCGGCATCTCTACCATGGTGCAAACCGGGTTCATCATCGGCGTCGGCCTGTTGATCGACACCTTCGTGGTGCGAACCATCACGGTGCCGGCACTGGCGGCGATAATCGGGCGGGCGAACTGGTGGCCCGACTACGACCAGCGACGGGTCAGCTCTCGCTGATCGCCCGCTCCGGGCAGCATGCGATGGCCTCCCGGGCAGCGGCCTCCAATTCGTTTGGCACATCGGATGTTATGGCCACCGAGTAGCCGTCATCGGTCAGGCTGAAGACTTCCGGACACAGCGTGACGCATACGCCATGACCGCGACAGCACTGGTCGTCGACCGAGACCTTCATGCCGGCGTGAACTCCAGGTGCAGCTCGGTTAGGCCACGCAGGATATAGGTCGGAACATATTGGTAGCAGCGGTCATTCGCCGGACCATGGACGCGCTCGTCGATCCCGATGTCGGACGTCCGGTCGAGCAGGCGTTCGACCGCCACCCGCGTTTCGGCTCGCGCCAGCGGCGCACCGGGACAGCTGTGGATCCCCCGCCCGAACGACAGGTGTTGCCGGGCGTTCTTGCGCGCGGGATCGAACGTGGTGGGGTCGGCAAACCGGCGCGGATCGCGGTTGGCGGCCGCCTGCAGCACCATCACGGTGGTGCCCGCGGGAAGGTCGACCCCGCCCACGTTTACCGACACCCGGGACAAGCGGAAGTCCCCCTTCACCGGGCTCTCGATGCGCAGCGCCTCCTCGACGAAGTTGGGAATGAGGCTGCGGTCCTTGCGTATTTGATCCTGGATGTCGGGACGCTCCCCGATGATCTGCAACGCCGCCCCCAACAGCCGCACGGTCGTTTCCTGGCCCGCCGAGAAGACGTTGCACGCAACCCGGGCCACGTCTTCGACGTCGGGAACGGAGCCGTCGGGGAAGGTCGCGGTCGCCAGGCCGGTCAGCACGTCGTCGCGGGGCGCGCGGCGGCGCTCCCGAACGTAGTCGCCAAAGGCCCCGTAGAGGAACTCCAGCGGGTTGTGCGCCAGCGCTTCCGTGCCGGTGCCCCCGACACCGCCGCCGGAGTGCCGGCGGATGTTGTTGACGAACGTATCGCGGTCCTCTTCCGGCACCCCCAGCAAGTCGGCGATGACCAGCAGCGTGAAGGGGCCCGCGAATCCCTTGATGAATTCGCCCTGACCCGGAGCCAGGAACCCATCGAGCACCCGATCGGCAAGCACCCACATGGCGTCCTCGTTCTCCTTGAGGCGCTTGGGGGTGATCAGCCGCATCAGCAGCGAGCGATGGTTGGTGTGTGCCGGCGGGTCCAGTGTGGGCAGCTGGTCGCTGAACGGCAGCTCGTCGCGGTGTCGCTCGATGAGCTCGGTCACGTCGTCACCCTCGAGCGGCACCGGAAAGCCGGGAAATGGGCCGGTCACCGAGATGCACGAGGAGAACGTCTCCGCGTCGTTCAACACGCCGACGGCCTCGTCCCAGCCGGTCACCATGGTGACCCCATGATGCTCCTCGCGGGTGACGGGGCACTGCTGCCGAAGCGCCTCGTAGTAGGGGTACGGGTTTTCGACGAGCCGGTGATCGCGGAAGAAGTCCATCTCGGTGACGTCGCGCATGAGAACCTTCCTCTCACAGATGAGTATGACATTTCCGCAGAGAGGTCGCCAACCATCGCCGGATTCACGGTCGAGACAGTTGGGCGGGCACCAGATCGGCCGCGACCGACGCAGACACCCTCAGCCCGCCACGGAAGGTTTCGGTAAGGCCGACGGATTTCGCCGCCAACGCGGCGGCCGCCAGGGCCTTCGCCTTGAACGTCTGCGCGGCCGTGCTCAGCCGATGCTGTACCGGGCCGACGCTACGATCCAGCTCGGCGGGCCAGGTCTCGCCCCACAGCGTGACTTCGGTGACGCCGCGATCGAGGGCGGCAAGCACGCCCCGCCGCACCCGTGAGTCGCATCCGAAAAGATCCGTCGCGGCCGCTAGCGCCTGTGGGCGGGGACGCGTACCCACCGATGCCAGGGCGTCTTCGAGGTCGAGTGTCTGAGCCCCGAGGATGTGCAGCGGCCGATCGTCGGGGTGGTCGGTGAGGAGCACGGTGACATCCCATCCCGCCATTGCCCGGTCGAACAGCCACCCGCCGGCGAACTGCACGACGTCGGCGACAGTGGAGGCGACGACGTCGAGGCGGTATCTCACGTCGTGCTCGGCGGGGCGAAGTCCCGTGCCAATGACCCGGCGTACTCCTCGAACACCTCGGTCAGCGGTAACGAAGGATCGAGCAACCATGTCAGTTCCATTCCGTGGATGAAGGCGAGAACCTCCACTGCCTTGACGGCGGGGTCTATGTCGGTGCGATACCGGCCCTCCGCCTGACCGCGGCGAATGGCCTCGGCGACGATGGCGATCGCATCCCGCTGCCGTGCCACCAGGCGGTCGTGCAGCGGAGCGTCGGGGTGGATGCTCTCCACCAGCAGCACGGTGAACGTGCCCACCAGTTCGGGGGCCCGATTGAACCTGTCGGCCACCTGGGCAATCTCGGCCAGCAGATCACCGCCACGGTCGGCATGGGAGTCGTCGTCGAGGTCACGCTGGTCCAGCACCGCGTGCAGCAACTGCTCCTTCGACTCGAAGTGATGCAGCAACCCGGCGGGGGTGACCCCGGCTTCGCTGGCGATCTGGGCGAGCGTCGTGTTACGCCAGCCGTTGCGTGTCAGGAGCCGCTGCGCGACCGTAAGGATCCGCTGCCTGCGGTCCTCACCCTTGGCGAGAAGCGTGTCGTATGGCCGTGTGCCGGGCACCGTACTCCTCACAACTCGTCTCGCGAACTAACCTACTGAACACACAGTAGGTTGGTTCGCCTACGCTCACAAGAGCGAACGCGCGCGCACTGGGTTAGTGCACCAGCTCGAGCAGGGTGGCGTTGGCGGTGCCGCCACCTTCGCACATGGTTTGCAGCCCGTAGCGAATCCCGTTGTCGCGCATGTGGTGCACCATGCGCGTCATCAGCACCGCACCCGATGCCCCGAGTGGATGCCCCAGCGCGATGGCGCCGCCCAGTGGATTGAGCCGACGCGGATCGGCTCCGGTTTCCGCGAGCCATGCCAATGGCACCGGCGCAAAGGCTTCGTTCACCTCGAAGACGCCAACCTCGTCCAGGGCGACGCCGGCCTTGCGGAGCACCTTCTCGGTGGCCGGAATCGGGCCGGTCAGCATGAGCACCGGATCGGCCCCGGTGACCGCGCCCGCGCGGTAGCGCACCATCGGCGTCAACCCCAGCTCCAAAGCCATCGCCGAGGTGGTCACCAGCAACGCGGCGGCGCCATCGGAGATTTGCGACGAGTTGCCCGCGTGGATGAGACCGTCGGCGACGAACGCGGGCTTGAGGGTTGCCAGTTTCTCGACGCTGGTCCCGCGCCGCACCCCCTCGTCAGCGTTGACGACCGTCCCTCCGTCGACAAAAACCGGCAGGATCTGGCCGATGAAGGCTCCGCGGTCCTGCGCCGCGGCGGCCAGCTCATGGGACCGAACGGAGTATTCGTCGAGCTGGTCGCGCGAGAACCCCCATTTCTTGGCGATCATCTCCGCCGACAGTCCCTGATTGAACGAGAAATCACCATAGCGGGCAAGGACTTTCGGCCCGTAGGGCATCCCGGTCGCCCGGGCCGCACCGAGTGGAACGCGGCTCATGACTTCGACACCACCGGCCACCACGACGTCCTGTTGGCCCGACATCACCGCGTGCACCGCAAAGTCCAGAGCCTGCTGGCTGGAACCGCACGCTCGGTTGACCGTGGTTCCTGGGATGCTCTCCGGCCACCCCGCGGCCAGGACCGCGTAGCGGCCGATGTTGCTGGACTGATCGCCGACCTGGGACACGCATCCCCAGATCACGTCGTCGACGATCCCGGGGCTGATACCAGTGCGTTCCAGCAGTTCGTTGAGGACGACCGCGGACAGGTCGGCGGCGTGCATGCCGGACAATCCGCCGTTGCGCTTCCCGACCGCGGTTCGCACCGCCTCCACGATGACTGCTTCACGCATTGATCCGCTCCTATCTCGGTACCGGCCCCGTTCCGCCACCCCATAATCGCCCAACGTGTAGTGGGTGCGAAAAAAATTCGCCGTGAGCACACGTCGACGTGAGGCCTCAGTAGCTCCGGGGCAGCTTCAGGGCATGGGTCCCCAGGAAGTTGAGGATCATCTCCTGGCTGATCGGCGCGATCTTCATCAGCCGGGACTCACGGAAGTAGCGCGCGACGTGGTATTCCTCCGCGTAGCCCATGCCGCCGAGGGTTTGCAAGGCCCGGTCCGCGGCGGCAAAGCCGGCATCGGCGCACAGGTACTTGGCCGTATTCGCTTCACGCCCACAGGGTTTGCCGTTGTCGTAGAGCCACGTCGCCTTGCGCAGCATCAGCTCGGCGGCGTCCAGCCGGGCCAGCGAGTCGGCGAGCGGGAACTGGATGCCCTGGTTCATGCCGATCGGCCGGCCGAAGACCTCGCGTTCGTTGGCGTATTTCACCGCCTTGTCCAGTGCCACCCTGCCGATCCCTAACGCTTCGGCCGCGATCAGCATCCGCTCCGGGTTCAGTCCATCCAGGATGTACTGGAATCCCTTGCCTTCCTCGCCGATTCGGTCCTCGACGGGAATCTCCAAGTTGTCGATGAACAGCTCGTTGGAGCTCACGGCGTTGCGTCCCATCTTGCGGATGGGACGGATGTCGATGCGACTGCGGTCAAGGTCGGTGAGAAACAGCGTCATGCCGTCGGTCTTCTTGGTTTCGTCGTACGACTTTGTGCGGGTCAGCAGCAGTATCTTGTCGGACTCCATCGCCTTGGAAATCCATATCTTGCGGCCGTTGACCACATAGCGACCGCCGTCGCGTTTGGCGAAGGTGGTGATGCGCGACGTGTCAAGCCCCGCACCGGGTTCGGTGACGCCGAAGCAGACATGCACCTCACCGGTCGCGACGGACGGCAACGTGCGCGCCTTGAGTTCCTCGGAGCCGTGCACCACCACGGGATGCATACCGAAGATCGACAGGTGGATGGAGCTGGCGGCATTCATGGCGCCACCGGACTTGGCGACCTCCTCGAGCAGGATCGTTGCTTCGGTGATGCCCAGGCCATGGCCGCCGTACTCGGTTGGAATCGTCATCCCCAGCCAGCCGCCGTCGGCTATGGCGCGGTAGAACTCGGCCGGAAACTCGTGCGCCTCATCCTTTTCCATCCAGTAGTGGTCGTCGAACTTACGCACCAACTCCGCGACCGAGCGGCGAATCAGCTCCTGGTCTTCGGTCAGCTCAAAATCCATTCACCGCGCCTTTCCTGAGCGCGAGCAGACGCAGAATCGCACGATTGCTGCCCCAACAATGCGATTCTGTGTCTGCTCACGAGGCAACCGGCGCCCTCAATCCTGGTTGCCGGTCAGCTCTTTCGCGCTGGCGGCAAACTCCGCGAACGACGAACCCGCACGCTCGTCCTTGTGGTGGCTCAGCGCCCGAATCGACACGTCGTGACCCTCGGCCGCCTTGCGCAGTGCGCCGACGGTCGCTTGCTCCCGCGTGATGTGGGTGAACGGGTCGAACGAGTACCAGCGCATCGCGTTCTCGTGTGTCATCTTGTTGATCTCGTCGTCTGGCACGTTGTTCACCGACAGGACGTCCCATAGCTCCTCGGGCGCGCCCGGCCACATGGAGTCGCTGTGCGGGTAGTCGGCCTCCCAGCAGATGTTGTCGATGCCGATCATGTTGCGCAGCGCCACACCCACCTTGTCGCTGATGAAGCAGGTCAGGAAGTGCTCGCGGAACACGTCGGACGGCAGCTTGTCGCCGAAGTTCTGATGCGTCCACGTCGAGTGCATCTCGTAGGTCCGGTCGGCGCGCTCCAGGAAGTAGGGAATCCATCCGGTCCCACCCTCCGACAACGCGATCTTGAGGTCCGGATACTCCTTGATCGGCCGCGACCAAAGTAGGTCCGCGGCGGCCTGCACGATGTTCATCGGCTGCAGCGTGATCATCACGTCCATCGGCGCATCGGGCGCGGTGATCGCGAGCCGCCCCGAGGATCCAATGTGGATATTCATCACGGTGTTGGTGTCGCACAACGCTTTCCACAGCGGATTCCAGTACTCGTTGTGGAAGCTGGGGTATCCCATCGCGGCCGGGTTCTCGGTGAAGGTCAGCGCGTGCACACCCTTCTTCGCGACCCGCCGCACCTCGGCGGCGCACGCCTCGGCGTCCCAGATTACCGGTATCGCCATCGGGATGAACCGCGCCGGATACGCCCCGCACCACTCGTCGATGTGCCAGTCGTTGTAGGCCTGCACCAGGGCCACCGAGAAGTCGGGATCATCGGTCGCGAACAGGCGCCCGGCAAAGCCCGGGAACGAGGGGAAGCAGATCGAGGCCAGGATGCCGCCGGCGTTCATGTCCTTGACGCGCTCGTCGACGTTGTAGCAGCCCGGCCGGATCTCGTCCAGACCCGTGGGCTCGATCCCGTACTCCTCCTTGGGCCGGCCAGCCACCGCGTTGAGCGCCACGTTCGGAATGACGGTGTCGCGGAACTTCCACATGTCCGAGCCGTCGGGGTTGTGCACCAACCGGGGCGCGTCGTCCAGATACTTCGACGACAGGTGGTTCTTGAACATGTTCGGCGGTTCGACGGTATGGTCGTCGACGCTGATCAGGATCATGTCCTCTTTGTTCATGGCCGGCTTCCTCTCCATTGAGTCCATCGGGTTCATTGAGTACGCCCCCGCCGCATACGCCAACCTCCCTGCTACTGAAAACTATCTTCTCGCCAAGTGAGAATCAACATCCAGCGAGCGTGCGCGGCTCGGTCCGCGCGCAACGACTAGGCAAATTGCGCCCTTCGGAGCGGCATCGGGCAACCCGGCGCCACCGGGCCGCAGCCAGCTCGGCGGACCCCACCGGCGAGCATTGACCGGCAGGCCCGATCGTGCAAGTCTATTAGTTAGAAATGAGAATCTAATTCTCTTTGGTCGAGAGGAGCTGGCCGGATGCGCCTGCAGCCGCTGCCTGCCGATCAGTGGGACGAGGCCGTGCGGCGATCGTTGGCCGACATGCTGCCCCCGGAGCGCCGCAATCCGCGCGATGCGGGCAACGCGCTCGCGACGTTCGCCCGTCACCCCGCGCTGGCCAAGGCCTTCCTCGGCTTCAACATCCACCTCTTGTTCGGATCCACGCTGCCGCCCCGGGTTCGCGAGCTCGCCATCCTGCGCATCGCGCATCGTCGAGATTGCACCTACGAGTGGACCCATCACGTGGCCCTGGCCACCAAAGCCGGAATCGCCGATGACGAGATAGCCGCGGTTCGCCGGGGTGAGGCGGCCGACGAGTTCGAGCGCGCCGTGCTTGCCGGGGTCGACGAGCTCGACGAGAAATCCCGGTTGTCCGCCGAGAGCTGGGCAGCCCTCGGCGAACGCTTAGACGACCGCCAACGCATGGATTACGTCTTTACCGTCGGCTGCTACGCGCTACTGGCCATGGCCTTCAACACCTTCGGTGTCGAGGTAGAAAGGTAGATCCTTGCCCCACTTCGCGAAACCAGCCGCGGGAAGCTGGACGCAAAATTATCCCGAACTGGGCACCGCACCGGTCGACTACACCGACTCGGTTGATCCTGCATTCTTCGAAACCGAGCGTGAGGCGATCTTCAAGCGCACGTGGCTCAACGTTGGTCGGGTCGAGCGGCTACCGCGCACCGGCAGCTATTTCACCAAGGAGCTTCCCTCCGCCGGCCGTGGCATGTCGGTGATCGTCGTCAAGACCAAGGACGGGTCCGTCAAGGCCTTTCACAATCTCTGTCGCCACCGCGGAAACAAGCTGGTGTGGAACGACTATCCGCATGAGGAGACCTCGGGCACCTGCCGGCAGTTCACCTGCAAGTACCACGCCTGGCGCTACAGCCTCGACGGGGAATTGACCTTCATCCAGCAGGAGGATGAGTTTTTCGACGTCGACAAGAGCCGGTACGGACTCGTGCCGGTGCGCTGCGAGGTCTGGGAGGGGTTCATCTTCGTCAACCTCGACCAGCACGCAAAGCCGCTCGCCGATTACCTCGGACCACTGGCCAAGGGCATCGAGGGATACCCCTTCCACGAGATGACCGAGGTGTACTCGTACAAGGCCGAGGTCGGCAGCAACTGGAAGCTGTTCATCGATGCCTTCGCCGAGTTCTACCACGCTCCCGTGCTGCACCAGGGCCAGTACACGAAGGAAGAAGCCGCCAAGATCTTGAAGTACGGCTTCGAGGCGCTGCACTACGAGGTGGCGAGCCCGCACGGGATGATCTCGGTATGGGGAGGTCAGTCACCGCCCGCGGACCTGAACATGGTGAAGCCGATGGACCGGGTGCTGCGCAGCGGACTGTTCGGGCCATGGGAACGGCCCGACATCGAGGGCCTTGATCCGCTGCCGCCCGGCGTCAACCCGGCGAAAGCCAAACAATGGGGCATAGATTCGTTCCACTTCTTCCCCAACTTCATGCTGCTGATCTGGGCACCCGGCTGGTATCTCACCTACCACTACTGGCCGACCGCCGTCGACAAGCACATCTTCGAGGGGACCCTGTACTTCGTGCCACCCAAGAACGCCCGCGAGCGATTGGCCCAGGAGCTGGCCGCGGTGACGTTCAAAGAGTATGCGCTGCAGGACGCCAACACCTTGGAAGCCACGCAAACCATGATCGGCACCAAGGTGGTCCGCGACTTCCCGCTCTGCGATCAAGAAATCCTGTTGCGCAGCCTGCACAAGGTGGCCGGGGACTACGTCAAGGAGTACAGCAACAATGGCGCTGCCCGCTGAATTCGAGGATCTTGAGCCCTACCGGGATTGGGACCTCGCCACCGAACCCGAGCGCTACGCCAAACGGCTGGCCTCGTCGATGACCGAGATGCAGGCCTTTTACGACGCCGCGTTCCCCCGCGTGAACGACGTGATCGCCTACTGCGACAAGTTTCCGATGGACAACCTGCCCGAAGACGCGCGGACACTCATGCACATGATGCAGTCCCTCATCACCGTGTCGTTCCCCATCGAGGCCTGGAAGCAGCCGAAGGTGCCCGACAGCGGGGCCACCTACCTGGACTGCGTCAGGGAACCGGTGATCTGAACGGTGTTGACGCTCAAGGCCGCTGGGCTGCTCGACGTCGACGCCGGTGAGATCGTCCGGCCCGGGGTGCTGCGGGTGGACGGCGACCGGATCGCCGGCATAGGCGGCTCGCCGGACGGCGACATCGTCGATCTCGGCGAGGCGATCCTGCTGCCCGGGCTGATGGACATGGAGGTCAACCTCCTGATGGGCGGGCGCGGGGAGAAACCCGGGCTGTCCCAGGTCACCGACGACCCGCCGACGCGGGTGTTGCGTGCGGTCGGCAATGCGCGCCGGACGCTGCGCGCCGGGTTCACCACCGTGCGCAACCTCGGTCTGTTCGTCAAGACCGGTGGGTATCTGCTCGATGTCGCGCTGGGCAGGGCGATTGACGTCGGCTGGATCGACGGGCCGCGGGTGGTGCCGGCCGGGCACGCGATCACGCCCACCGGTGGGCATCTGGACCCGACGATGTTCGCCGCCTTCGCGCCGCACGTGCTGGATCTGACGGTAGAGGAAGGCATCGCCAACGGAGTCGACGAGATCCGCAAGGCGGTGCGCTACCAGATCAAGCACGGCGCGGAGCTGATCAAGGTGTGCTGCTCGGGCGGGGTGATGTCGCTGACGGGTCCGCCTGGCGCGCAGCACTATTCGGACGAGGAGCTGCGCGCGATCGTCGACGAGGCGCACCGGCGGGGGCTGCGCGTGGCCGCGCACACACACGGCGCCGATGCGGTCAGGCATGCGGTCGCGGCCGGTATCGACTGCATCGAGCACGGCTTCCTGATCGACGACGCCGCGATC
This sequence comes from Mycobacterium lacus, assembly GCF_010731535.1. NCBI lineage: Bacteria > Bacillati > Actinomycetota > Actinomycetes > Mycobacteriales > Mycobacteriaceae > Mycobacterium > Mycobacterium lacus. Next base: position 282,847 of record NZ_AP022581.1, on the reverse strand, counting down.
GCGACGATGGTCGAGCATGGCACCTTCCTGGTCACCACCCGGCGGCTGGCCGACGGCGATGCCATGGACGTCTCGCACGCCCCGCCCGAACTACGGGCCAAGGCCGCCGAGATGTTCCCGATGGCGCGCACATCGATACTGGCGGCCTACGAAGCCGGCGTGAAGATCGCGGTCGGCACCGACGCGCCCGCGATCCCGCACGGCCAAAACGCCGACGAGCTTGTCACCCTTGTCGATTGGGGCCTGCCGCCGTCGGCGGTGTTGCGGGCGGCCACATTGACCGCCGCCGAGCTCATCAACGCCACCGACCGCGGCCGGCTGGCACCGGGCCAGCTCGCCGATATCATCGCGGTCCCGGGAAACCCGTTGGAAGACATCGCCGTTACCCGCAGCGTCAGCTTCGTCATGAAAGGCGGCAAGGTCTATGCCAACAACCAGAACTGACGACTTGGTCGAGATCCAGCAGCTGCTCGCGCGCTACGCGGTCACCATCACCCAAGGGGACATCGACGGACTGCTGGACGTCTTCACGCCCGACGGAACCTACAGCGCGTTCGGCGACACGTACCGGTTGGACCGGTTTCCCGAGTTGGTGGCCGCCGCCCCAAAGGGCTTGTTTCTCACCGGGACCGCGGCAGTGGAGCTCGACGGCGATTCGGCCAGCGGGACGCAGCCGTTGTGCTTCATCGAACACGCAACTCACGACATGCGGATCGGGTATTACCGCGACACCTACTCCCGCACCCCCGACGGATGGCGGCTGAAGACCCGTGCCATGACGTTCATTCGCCGCAGCGGCGTGCACGACTCCGGGCGCCCACACACCGTCGGCCGTCCGGCCCCGTGAACATCGCGCAGTTCCGGGCGGATCTGCGCGCGTGGCTCGACGACCACGATCTCACACCCGGATCCGATCGCTCGCTGCAAGGCCAGATGCGGCAACTCGCCCGCGTCCACCGGGCCCTGTATGACGCCGACTGGATGCGGTACGGCTGGCCCGTCGAGGTCGGCGGATTGGGTGGGGCTGCGGTGCTTCGCTCGATCGTCGGCGAGGAGGTGGTGGGCCGCCGTCTCGCCGAACCCGGCCCGTATTCGATGGTCGAGGTGCTGGCACCCACGATGATCGATTACGCCCCTGCGGAACTCGCCGCGGAAATGGTGCCGCGACTGCTGTCCGGCCGCGAGCGGTGGTGTCAAGGCTTTTCCGAACCGGGCTCCGGTAGCGACCTGGCGTCACTGACCACCCGCGCCACACCCCGGGGAGAGGACTGGATCGTCAACGGTCAGAAGGTCTGGACGAGCTTCGCGCAGTTCTCCACCCGGTGCGTCCTGCTCACCCGCACCGGGGCATGACGGACTCACCGCCTTCTTCGTCGACTTGGACTCACCGGGCATCACGATTCGGCCGCTGCGGACCATGCACGGGGTCGACGAATTCTGTGAGGTGTACTACGACGATGTGGTTATTCCGGCGAGCCGGATGCTGGGCCGGCCGGGCGACGGCTGGCGGCTCGCGATGGACCTGCTGCCCTACGAACGCTCCACCTGCTTGTGGCAGCGCATCGCCTACCTTTACTCGCGATTCGACGCACTCATCGCCGAAGCGCAGGATCTCGACGAATCCGCCTTGGGCGCAGCCTATCTCGCGTTGCACACGGTGCGCTGCCGGTCACGAGCCACCCAGCACCGGTTTTCCGACGGAGAGCGGCTCGGGCCGGAGACCTCGATCGACAAGGTGCTGCTGGCCACCGCCGAGCAACGGCTCTACGACACCGTCCGCGACCTGCTGCCGGGGGCGCTCGAACTCGAAGACCCACCGTGGCGCTCGGAGTACCTCTACTCGCGCGCGGCGACCATCTACGGCGGTACCGCCGAGATTCAGCGCAATATCATCGCGCGCCGGCTGCTCGACCTCGGGAGGGAGTGAGGCGTGGACCCTGAGGCGCAGCGCATGCTGGCCGTCGCAGTGCGAACGACGATGATCGCCGCATCGGGCGCCAAGCTCGACGCGGCATTGGCCGACCTCGGCTGGCTCGACATGCTCGCTGAAATCCCGGACATCGCAATTCCGTTGGTGTTCCGGCTGCTTGGCGAGACCGGCGCGCATGCGCCCATCCTCAACGACGTCGTGCTGCGGGCGGCCGGGCGTGCGGGCGGCGGTGCCTTGCCACTGCCGTTTGCGGGCGGCTCGTGGGTGGTCTGGGAACGCGCCGGTGAGCCCGCGTCGGCGCTTGACCCCGAACTCCCGATACACCGTGTGCCAGCAGGCGATCCGGTGCCGTTCGCTGCCGGAAGGCGCGCTTTGGGCTGGTGGCTGGTCGGCACCGGCCGCGCGATGCTGTCACTGGCACGCCAGCACGCCCTGGACCGTGTTCAGTTCGGCCGACCGATCGCATCGTTCCAGGCAGTCCGGCACCGGTTGGCCGAAACGCTCGTCGCCATCGAAGGCGCCGAGGCGACGCTGCGACAAACCGACGAATCCGATGAATTCGCTTGTCTGCTGGCCAAGGCCGCCGCCGGCCAGGCGGCGCTGACCACCGCGCGTCACTGCCAGCAGGTGCTCGGTGGCATCGGCTTCACCGCCGAACACCGGTTGCATCATCACGTCAAGCGGGTCTTGATCCTGGACGGACTACTGGGCAGCGCGCGCGAACTGACGCGCGAGGCGGGAGCCACCGTGGTTGCCAACGGATCTGCGCCGCGGCTGGCGAATCTCTAGCTGGCCATCGGCGCAGTGAGTCAGCCCACTGTGAATTCAGCGACGCGACACGCCCCCGACGAACCGTCGCCAGATTCACACTCGCGCAAGCATCCTCTTCCCCGCGGTCCGCCCGGGCCGGCGCCGCGGAGCCCAACAGCCGCACCTCCGCCGAACTCCTCGTGGCGTAACTCTTCGCAATCGGCTTCCATACGGGCATATAAGAGAATACTATTCTCGTCATGGGAAAGCTACGATCTCCAACACGTCGTCCGTAAGGGGGGCGAACGCAGCAATGCCACGACGTTCTCCGGTACAGTCAAATCATGTTCTCCCCTCGCGGCAATCGACCGGGCCGTCGATGACCAACCCCAGCGAAGAGCCGGCCTGGAAGCAGCGCGCCGTCGAACGCTCCATCAAAACCGCGAAACTGCGGGCGGCACAGCGCGTTCAACGCTTCCTGGATGCGGCACAGGCGATCATCATCGAAAAGGGCAGCACGGACTTTACCGTCCAGGAGGTCGTGGACCGGTCACGCCAGTCGCTGCGAAGCTTCTACCTGCAATTCGACGGCAAGCATGAGCTCCTGCTCGCGCTGTTCGAAGACGCGCTGAGCCGATCGGCCGACCAGATCCGCGCCGCCACGGAAAGCCACTCCGATCCGCTGGAACGGCTGAAGGTCGCCGTCGAGCTGTTGTATGAGGCCTCACGGCCGGACCCGACGGCCAAGCGGCCGCTGTTCACCGACTTTGCGCCGCGGCTGCTGGTCACGCACCCGGCCGAGGTCAAGGTCGCCCACGCGCCCCTGCTGGCGTTGCTCACCGAATTGATGGAAGCCGCCGGTGACGCCGGCGAGCTGCGCGCCGGTATCAACCCCAAGCGGGTGGCCGCCATGACGATGCAGACGGTCATGTTCATCGCGCAGTCCAGCGGCGCCCCCGACGACGCGACAATCCATCCCATCACCGCCGACGAGGTGTGGGACTTCTGCTCACGCGGATTCGCGCGCGCGAGCGGCTGAGAACCGCTTGTGACCGGAGCGAATATCGCCCGTGGCTGCATTGGTGAGAACAGTATTCTCGATATTTGCAAACACAAATTGGCTAAAACGGATTCGGCGTTGACACTCGTTGGTGGGTGATGACAGAGTTCAGATGCGACACGATTCGCGCTCGCCGGGGGAACGGGGTGAGCGCGGTTCCGGCGAGAGGCGACCACCGTTGACAATCCGCGCGGCCAGCGACGTCCACTTCGATCCGTATGACGTGGAACTCAACGCCGACCCCTACCCGATGTTCCGGCGGCTCCGCGAGGAGGCGCCGCTGTACTACAACGAGCAGCACGACTTCTACGCGCTGAGCCGGTTTGCCGACGTCGACCACGCGATCGTCGATCACCAGACCTTCAGCTCGGCCCGCGGCGCGATACTCGAGGTCATCCGCGCGGATATCGAGATGCCGCCGGGCGTGCTCATCTTCGAAGATCCGCCGATCCACGACGTCCATCGCAAGCTGTTGTCTCGCATGTTCACACCGCGCAAGATCAACGACCTGCAACCCAAGATCCGCGAATTCTGTGCTCGGAGTTTGGATCCGCTGGTCGGCAGCGACCGGTTCGACTTCGTCGCCGACCTTGGCGCGCCGATGCCGATGCGGGTGATCGGCATGCTGCTGGGTGTGCCCGAGGAAGACCAAGAAGCCGCGCGCGATCTCGCCAACGCGCAGATGCGCACCGAGGCCGGTAAGCCGATGGCCATCGCGCAGGGCATGGCCAGTGGCGAGTTCTTTGGCCAATACATCGACTGGCGCACCGAACATCCCTCCGACGACATCATGACCGAACTGCTCAACGTCGAGTTCGAGGACGAGACGGGAACCGTTCGCCGGCTCACCCGCGACGAACTCCTCACCTACGTCAGCGTCGTGTCCGGGGCCGGCAACGAGACCACCACCCGACTCATCGGCTGGGCCGGCAAGCTGTTGGCCGAGCATCCCGACCAGCGTCGCAAGCTGGTCGAGGACCCGTCGTTGATCGCGCAGGCCGTCGAGGAACTGCTGCGCTACGAGCCGCCCGCGCCGCACGTGGCGCGCTATGTCACCCGTGATGTCGAGTACTACGGCCAGCGGGTGCCCGCGGGCAGCGTGATGATGATGCTCATCGGGGCGGCGAACCACGATCATCGCCAATTCCCGCCGGACGGCGACGTTTTCGACATCTTCCGCGAGGCGCACCAGCATCTGACGTTCAGTGTCGGCACCCACTACTGCCTCGGCTCGGCGCTGGCCCGCCTCGAGGGGCGGATCGCGCTCGAGGAGATCCTCAAGCGTTTCCCCGACTGGGACGTCGACCTTGCCGAGGCCAAGCTTTCCCCGACATCCACCGTGCGCGGCTGGGAGACGATGCCGGCCGTTGTGAGCTGAGGAGTTGAGTTATTCATGACGGGACGCGTAGATGGCAAGGTCGCCTTTATCACCGGGGCGGCGCGCGGTCAGGGCCGCAGCCACGCGGTGCGGTTGGCGCAGGAGGGCGCCGACATCATCGCCATCGACGTCTGTAAGCCGATCGTCGAGAACACCACCATCCCGGCGTCGACGCCCGAGGATCTGGCGCGGACCGCCGATCTCGTCAAGGGCCATAACCGCAGGATCTTCACGGCCGAGGTCGACGTGCGCGATTACGACGCGCTGAAAGCCGCGGTGGATACCGGTGTCGAGCAGTTGGGCCGGCTGGACATCATCGTGGCCAACGCCGGCATCGGCAACGGCGGCGACACCTTGGACAAGACCACCGAACACGACTGGCAGGAAATGATCGACGTAAACCTGTCAGGTGTGTGGAAGACCGTGAAAGCCGGTGTGCCACACCTGATCACGACCGGCAACGGCGGTTCGGCCATCTTGACCAGCTCGGTCGGTGGGCTGAAGGCCTACCCCCACTGCGGTAGCTACGTCGCGGCCAAACACGGCGTGGTGGGCATCATGCGCTCCTTCGCGGTCGAGTTGGGGAAGCACATGATTCGGGTCAACTCCGTGCACCCCACCCATGTCAGCACCCCGATGATCATGAACGAGGGGACCTGGAAGCTGTTCCGCCCGGATCTAAAGAATCCCGGTCCCGACGACATGGCCGCGATCTGTCAGATGTTCCACACGCTGCCGATTCCGTGGGTCGAAGCCAAGGACATCAGCAATGCCGTGCTGTTCCTGGCCTCCGACGAATCCCGGTACATCACCGGGGTAACCCTCCCCGTCGACGCGGGTGGCTGCCTGAAATAGGGTTCCGTCCCATGGACGGATTCGAGGGCCGGGGGGCGGTGATTACCGGCGGCGCGAGCGGCATCGGTTTGGCCACCGCCACCGAATTCGCCCGCCGCGGAGCCAAAGTCGTGCTTGCCGACATCGACGAGCCCGGGCTGGAACAGGCCGTCGCCGGGCTACGTTCCGAGGGGCTCGAGGCCCACGGCGTGATGTGCGACGTTCGCCATCTGGACGAGGTCCGTCACCTCGCGGACGAGGCTTTCCGCCTGCTGGGCCGCATCGACGTCGTATTCAGCAACGCCGGCATTGTCGTGGCGGGTCCTCTTGTGGAAATGACGCACGACGACTGGCGATGGGTGATCGATATCGACCTGTGGGGCTCGATCCACGCCGTCGAAGCGTTCTTGCCGAGGCTGCTGGAACGGGGCGGCCACATCGCTTTTACCGCGTCCTTCGCCGGGCTCGTGCCCAATGCCGGACTCGGCGCATACGGCGTTGCCAAGTATGGCGTCGTCGGCCTCGCGGAAACCCTGGCCCGCGAGGTCAAGGACCGCGGGGTCGGGGTCTCGGTGCTGTGTCCGATGGTCGTTGAAACCAAACTGCTCGCCAACTCGGAACGAATCCGCGGAACCGATCACGGACCGTCGGTCGGGCCGCTCCCCGCGCAGGACGCCGGCCTGGGCGTCGACGACGTGGCACGCCTGACAGCCGACGCGATTTTGGCTAACCACCTGTATGTGCTGCCGCACGCTGCCGCCCGCGCGTCGATCCGCCGCAGGTTCGAGCGCATTGACCGCACGTTCGACGACCAGGCCGCCGAGGGCTGGCGGTACTGACCCGACTTTTAGGTGAGACTCGGCGCGCTAGAGGTTACCGGCGCTAGTTCATGTCTACTAGGTAGACCACTAAATATGTCTACACCAACGACCATGATCAGGGGCCTGGGCGGCCAGCCGGTCGCGACTCTGAGCCGGAACCCCGCCAGCGCGGGGTCTCCATCGCCGCTCTACTCACGGAGCTGGCCACCCGTGCCGAACAGGAGGCGATCTTCCGCGCCCGAACGTGAGGCCACCCGCGCCGAGGCGGCGCTGTCAGCCGTCCGCGACGAGAACCGCGACTGGGACACCACAATTGGCGACGGCCTTGGCTGAACCGCAACGCGGCGAACTCTGGCTCGTCGCCCTCGGCGCCGCCCGCGCCGGCGAACCCGGCAAACACCGCCCTGCGGTCGTCGTCTCCGTCGACGACATCCTCGCCGGCATCGGTGACGAACTCATCGTCGTGGTACCTGCGCCTAGCTCACTCGCCCACAACGCGTTGCGGCCATGCATCTCAGCCGCCGAAGGCGTCGAAACCGAAAGTGTCGCCGTCTGCCGCGGGATCCGCGCCATCGCCCGCACCCACCTACGCAAGCGACTCGGCACCCTGACCCCCGACACGATGCGGCAAATCGAACGCGCCCTCGCGCTGATTCTGGGCATCCAAATCGCTCGAGCCAAAATGCGTTCTGCCTCGCCAGAGTTAACCCGGGACCGACCGCATCGCGTCAGGATGGAAGTGTGCAAATCAGAATTGTGGGAACGCAGCTGCCGGGGCGCGAATGCGGACCGGGGCGTGACTTTCCCGGTTACTCCAACATCCACGTCGCAGTGCAACGGAGGGACCGGCGAGAGGAGTTGTTGGATCCGCATGCGGGCGACGCGGCGACGGCGGTGTGGACCCTTGATTGTGTGCTCAACGACGGGGATGTGCGTGGGCCCTATATTCAGGGCCCACCAGGTGGGCGGTTCATCTACTTGAGTTGGGGCAGCGTCGATGATGCCGGCCGCTTCACGATGTTTCGGCGCGCAAAGCTCATGCTTGCCGACGTGCCGGTCGACGTGCTGGATTCCGCGGCGGCGTCTGGGCTGTTGGTTGGCAGCCTGGGTCTCACCGACGCGAAGGGTCATCCGTTGTGCGCGCGGGTACGGCCTCCGCTGATCAGCTGGACGGCAGGGTAGCCGGGGCAGTTGCCGCCGGGGTCATGGCGCGTCTGCGTCGAGAAGCCGGTTGCCAATCGGCCGCAGGTGCGGGTACGCATCCGCCACCGGCAGCACCGTCCCATCGGGGTGGGCGGCGAGCCAACCGTGGGCGGCCGCGGCGGTCGCGAAGAAACGGCCGGGGTCGCATGTGGTGGCGCGCACCCTGGCGATGTCCATCTCCTGGGGGCCGGGAATCGAGATCACCGCCGTCACCGGCGACACATCACTCACTCCGGCGTGCGGGTCGACGGTTAGCCTGATGACGGTACCTGTTGTCGGACAGCGTGATTCGATTTGCGCCGGACTTTCCAGGATCGCCGGGAACAGCAGGGTGTCGGCCGCGCACCACGTGTAGAGACGCCGCCCGTTGACGATGTAGGCGTGCGCGGTTGGATTGAGGGTCAGGCCCCATCCGATGATGCGGTGCTGGTCGTCGTATTCGATGTCGTGGCCCGCGGGCGTCGTGGTGAGGTCGCCGACCTCGACACCGGCGGCGGTTGCGAGTTGGCTCATCGTGATTGGTTCACCGTCGGCGAGTAGCCGCACCGCGGCGCGCATCAGCTTCCTGCCGGCCTGGTGGTGCGGGCCAAGCAGGGTGTCGGCGGCGGCGCGGCGATCGGCGGTCATGGTCTGGTCTCCTGCCGGCGGGTGTGATCCGGTCGATGGGCGCGCAGCGCGCCGCGGACCCGTTGGAGTGTGGGCAGGTCAAGTCGGCACGCGTCGCCGATTCCGGCTACGGCTTCGGGCCGCATCACGTCAATTCCGTTGATGAGCACCGTCGGTGACGGATACCGGCCGACCTTCTCGATGATCCTTGCGGCGACGCCCAGTTCGGCCACACAGTCGACAACCATCTGCTTGACAGCGCTGGCGTGGGGGCATCCGGGCGCGGTGAGCAGTTCAACACGCATGCGGCTCACGCTGTGGCCCCGGATGAGGCTGCGGTGGCGGCGATTTCGATCTCGCGTAGGATCGGGCAGTCACGCTCGCCGCGAGGCTGATCACAGGTGTCGACCAGCCGCGTTAGTGCATCACGCATGCCGGCCAGCTGGGCGATACGCTGCTGCAGGTCCGCGATGCGGGCCATCGCCATGACCTTGGCTTCCTGACAGGACGCCGGACCACCCTCGGCCAAGTGCAGTAGCTCCTCGATGTCGTTGAGCGTGAATCCCAGTTGCTGGGCGCGCTTGACGAAACGAACCACCCGGACCGCCTCGGCGGTATAGGCGCGATAACCCGAGCCGGTCCGCTGCGGTTCGGGCAGCAGGCCGCGGCGCTCGTAATACCGCAACGTTTGGGTGTTGACCTGCGCCTGCGCGGCGACCTCACTGGTTCTCACCCCACCAGCATGAAGCCTGTACCCAACTACCGAGTCAAGCGGGCACGGTCCGCCTCGCTTGCTAGCTCGGCCCCAGCCGGTATTCCCCCGTCCGCGGGTCCTGATACCAACCGCCGGCGCCGTGGGTTCCGCCGTCGACGTGGATCGTCTGCCCGGTGCGGTAGCTGGCCCGCACGACGCGCTGGGCGCACAGCAGGATATGGCGCAGGTCGGCGCGGTACAGCGCGTCCGAGCCGCAATGCGGCATCGACCTGGGTGCTGTCGCGGACGTCAGTCACTATCGCCAGGTTTACCTCCCGCGAGCAGACGCAGAATCGCACGGCGCGAGCCGCGCGCGTGCGATTCTGCGTCTGCTCGCGGCCAAAGTCACGCCTGCGTGCGGCCGATGACGCCGTCGGCTTCCAGCTCGGCGATCTGCGAATCGGTCAAGCCCAGCTCGGCCAGCACCTCGTAATTGTGTTGCCCCAGCAGCGGTGCGGGCTGGGTGTGGAACCGGCGGGGCCCGCCGGACAACCTCATCGGCAGGGTGCTCAGCCTAGCCGGGCCGGTCACCGGATGATCGACAACCTCGAAGAAGCCCCGAGACGCCAGCTGATCCAGCTCCACCTGCCGATGCGGCTGCATCACCTTGGCCACCGGCACACCGGCATCCCAGAGGGTGGCGACGATGTCGTCGCCGCTGCGCCGCCGGCACCATGCGGCCAACTGCCCGTCGATCAGGTCCTCGTGCTGTCGCCGGCCCGCCGCGGCGGCAAGCTTCGGATCCGTTGCCCAGGAGGGCGATCCGAGCGCCTCGCACAACCGCCGCCACTGCTCGTCGGATGCCACCGCGACGGCGACCCAGCTGTCGAGGCGACCGAATTCGTCGATATCAGCGGTGCGGTAGAGATTTTGCGGCGCCGCGGTTGGTCCGCGGTTGCCGGCACGTTGCAGCAACGTGCCGTATGCCGAGTGCTCGACGCTCTGCTCGGCGGCGACGTTGAGCGCCGCATCCACCATCGCCGCCTCCACCAGCACGCCCTCGCCGGTGCGGCGGCGGTGCTCCAGCGCCAGCAACAGGGCGTTGAGCGCATGCACGCCCGCGCACGCGTCACCGACCGAATACGGTTCGTAGGGAAGGCGATCGGGATAGCCGGTCAGCCAGGTCACGCCCGACGCGGCCTCGATGACGTAGGCGAATGCCGGGTGGTCACGCCACGGCCCGTCCAGTCCGAACCCGGGCATGCGCAGCATGACCGTGTCGGGCCGAATCGCCTGCACCGCCGCGAAATCCAGGCCGATCTGGTCGAGCACCCGCGGTGTGAAGTTCTCCGCGACGACGTCGCACGTGGCGACGAGCCGGCGCAGCAACGCCCGCCCGAGTGGGCTTTGCAGGTCCAGCGTCAGGCCCTTCTTGTTGGTGTTCAGCGCCGCGAAGATCGGCGACTTCTCCCACCACCGGTCTTCGGTGATCGGGATGCCCGCGATCAGCCGGGTACCGTCCGGACGGCGGGTGGCTTCCACGTGGATGACCTCGGCTCCGAGCAAAGCCAAAAAGTGGGTGCACCCCGGGCCCGCCCAGAACGTCGTCATGTCCAGCACCCGCAGCCCACTGAGCGGCAGCGGTTTTGCCGGATCGGCCAGCAGCACCGCCGGCCGGGGAGCCCCACCGAAAGCGCGGTAACGCGCGGTGTGCTCGCCCAGCCGTGGCGCCGGCCCCGGCCGCCGCAGCCGTGCGGGGCGCAGTCGGTAGGGATGGGCCGGCTGCTGGAATCCGTCGCGCGGATTGCACACGAACGAACCGCGTTCCCGGAAGTGATCCAGCGACGCGATGTTGGCGCCGTTGGCAACCGGAGCGTTGGGGATGCGAAATGCCGTCGCGACTTCCCGGATCTCATCGACCGAGTGGCGCGCGACCCACGCATAGATCTCGTCAGCGTGGACGCTGGCCTGCTCGGTGATCGACAGCGGCGATTCCTCGTCGATCCACTCCGGGTGGCCCACCATCGCGCACAGGTCGAACCACTGTTGTGCGGTCCCGCAGCCGAGGTCCACAAGCCCGTCGCTGGCGCGCGCCACACCCGGGACGGTGAGACGCCGGCCGTCCCGCCACGGCCGCCCGAGCATGTCGAAGTAGGTCACGGGATAATAAGTCAGACAAAGGATCTGGACTTCCAACATGGACAGATCGACCAGTTCGCCTGCGCTGCGCCGCCGACAGCGCGACGCCAGGGTGGCGACGCTCGCGTAGGCTCCGGCCAGATACTCTCCGACCTGCCCGCCGACGAACACCGGCGCCCGGTCCGGCTCACCACGTCCGAGCCCGACGATTCCGCCCGACCATGCCTGCAGCGTGAACTCGGTCGCGGCGCGGTCGCGCCAGGGACCCTCCAGCCCGAAGGGGGTGATCGAGGTGACGATGAGGTGAGGATGGGAACGAAGGAGCGCCGCGGGTGTAAAGCTCGGGTGCTCAGCGGCTTTCGAACCGGCGGACCACACCACCGCGTCCGCGGCCGCCAGCAAACCGTTGGCCAATTCGATGTCGTCGTCGACCGCGGGGTCGACGACGACGCTGTGCTTGCCACCCGCGAGAAAGCCGAACAACGCGCCGTCGCTGCCGGGTTCGATGGTGGCACCCGAGGCCGACCACCGGCGCAGCGGATCACCTTCCGGCGGTTCGACTTTGATAACGTCGGCACCCCCGTCGGCCAGCAACTTGGTGCAATAGGCGCCCGCTATACCGGTGGACAGGTCGACCACCGTAAGGCCGGCCAGTGGCGGGTCCACTAGCGCTGTCGCTTCCGGTTGGCCTTCTTGTCGCCGCGCCCGCTCTTGCTCAGCCGCCATTCCGGCGGGAACTTGTCGTCGTTGTCCTTGACCGCGTCGCCCAGACCCTGCTCGATGGCGCCGTCGAGCATGAGGTCGTTGCTATCCGGCCGGATGGTGGCCCCCATCGACTCAAAGAAACCGCTGAGCACGCTGCCCATGTACTCGCCCTGGAACTGCTTGAAGATTTCGAAGAAGACCTTCTGCATGAACACCGTGTCGGTGGGGCGATTGCGCGCGCAGGCCAGCGCATACTTCTGCACCTCCGCTTCGAGTTGGTCGCGGGGAACCACGCTGTTGAGGAAGTTGCAGTCGTACATCTCCGCGGCGGTGAAGGCACGCCCGGTGAACACCATTTCCTGAAACTTGCGGATGCCCATGGTCTGTGCCCACCACCACATTCGCGGCCCCCACCCGTAGTAGCGGAATGACGGGTGGCCGAACAGCGCGTCGTCGCTGGCGATCACCAAGTCCGCGTCGGCCGCCTGGTAGAAATGCCAACCGTAGCAGTAACCCTTGACCTCGACGATGCTGATCTTCTTGAAATCCTGCAGACCGCGGATCCCGGAGTTCGGGTTGGCATACCACTGGCTGACGGTGCCGCCATGACGGAACGAGCCCTCGGGGGGATATCTGACTTCGTCGGCGCCGACACGGAACTCGGCGAGCAGCGCGCCTTGATCCGCCGAATCCTGCGCCCGCATGAATTCCTCGAGATCCGCACCCGAACCCAGGTCGTCACCGGCCCCGCGGACGACCAGCACCTTGACCTCGTCGTCGATGCTGGCGCGGTGCAACAGGTCGGCGTAACGCAGCCGGGCGGCGGTCGTCGGCGCGTTGAGATGGCCCGGCCGGTCGAACGTGATGGTCGCTATGCGGGTCTTGGTGTCCTTGTGGTACCGGACGATCTTCGTCGCCGGAGGGTCCGATTTGGCGGCCATCGCTATGCGCACCAGAACGGGCTGGACGTCAGCACCTCGGAACCGCCGTCGGTGATCAGGACCGCCTCGCGTCCAAACACCGCCCCGATTCCCGATTCCCATACGTAACCCGTCACGGCCAGAACCATGCCCGGCTCCAATCGCTCTTCGCCCACGGTCGCGGGCAGGTGCTGCGAGACGACGGGCGGGTCGAAGCCCATGCCCAGACCGCGGGCCACCGGCATCGGCGGCGCCGGCTCCCCCGCGTGCCGGTACGCGGCCAGCAACTCGGCGGCCTGGGCGCCGGGTCGGCATGCGGCTATCAGCCTGTCCCACAAGCTGTCCCAGCGCCCATAGAGGCTCATGGCACCAATGGCGCCACTGGCGAGATCCGCGGGCCAGGTCCGGCCCACCTCACCGATGTAGCCGCCGGCGAGCACCCCGGCGGAAAGGGCCACCAAATCACCGGCCCGCACCCGGCCATCCCCGTTGACCCGCCGCCACGGATGATCGCGCGACGTCACCCACGCAACATCCTGATTCGACGGGGTGCTCACCCCGCCGGCCGCCAAGGCCTCCAGCAAGACACCGGCCAGCGTCTGTTCGCTGACGCCGGGCCGCAGCTCGGAAACCGCGGCGGCCAAGCCCGATTCGGCCACTGCGATCGCTTCCCGCAACGCGACCACCTCCTCATCCGTCTTGATGCGCCGGGCGGCCCGCATGGCCAGCTCCCCGTCGACCAACTCGGCATTGGGAAACGCCTTGGGCATTAGGTCGGCGAAAACCGGTGACAGCGCGTCGGTTCCGACCCGCTTGGCGGTGGCCGCACCCTCGATACGTTGCAGCACCGAGATGGTGTTCGCCGGATTCCACGAGATTCCGTACAGGTTCTCGTGCGGGATATCGTCGGGAACGCCTTCGTCCCAAGTGCTCAGCAAGTGAACGACGCCGGTCGCGCGGACCAGCACACAGGCCGGCCCGAACGGCCGGGTCCCGGCGATCCACAGCTGCGGAGTGCCGGAGACATAACGGACGTTGGCCTGGCGACCCAGGACCAGGACGTCAAGGTCGTGCGCCGCCATCTGCCGCAGCGCCCGTTGCCGGCGCCCCAATCGCAGAGCGCGATCGTCGGGCAGGACCTCAGTTGCCATAGGGGTCATATGGGTAGTCGGTCAATCGCGTCCAGCCTTCCTCGGTGATCACAAAGACCTCCTCGCTGCGGTAGCCGCCGGTGCCGTCTTCCCACACCACCGGCTCGAGGACCAACACCATCCCCGGTCGCAGGACGAATTGCTCGTCGAACTCGTCGCCGAGATCGGTTCCGATCATCGGCATTTCGGCGGCGTTTACCCCGATGCCGTGGCCCAGGTAGAAGTGGGGCAGCCAGGGCCGGCTGCCGCCGTTGGCCGCGATTGCGGCCCGGCCCAAGTCGGCGGCGGTGGCCCCGGCCCGGGTCACGTCCAGCACCGCGGTCATGATCCCCTGCCACCGGTCGAACTGGGCCTGCTGGCGCGGCGCCGGATCGCGGCCGACGATCCAGGTCCGCCCGAAGTCCGAGCAGTACCCGCGGTAGGTGATGCTCACGTCGGTCCACAGCACGTCGCCTTCGGCGAGTTCGCGCTCGGTGGTCAGCAGCGGCAGGGCCAGGTCCCCGTGGGTTGTCCACACGCCCTCGGCCCGGCTCGGCGGCATCACCTGCCAGATCGGCTCCAACATGGCAGCGGTGGCCCCCAATTCGAAGGCCCGGCGCACGAAGCGCGCCGACAGGTCGATCTGCCGGATACCGGGGGCCAGCGCCTTGTGGACTTCGACCATCGCCTCGTCGGTGATCCGGATGGCCGTGCGCAGGCAGGCCAATTCGTCGGCGGTCTTGATCACCTTCGCCGCGCCGACAATGGCGGCCGCGTCGGCGGGAGGAGCGCCGGGGAACAGCAGCCGCTTAGCGCGCGACATGGCGCCGGTGCACTCGTCGACCGCGACCACTGCCCCTGCCGGGAGAAGGTCTGCCAGCAGGCGCGCGAAATCCTGTACCCCTTCGTCGAATTCGAGATAGACCGGGCCGTGCAGGTGGTCGGCCGGCAGCTCCGACTCCAGCGAGGCGCCCTCCCGAAACGGCCGAAACAGATGTGGCCATTCGTCATCGGCGAGCACCACGGCCACCGGCCGCTCGACGTAGGACAGCCCGGCGTCGCCCAGCGGCCAACTGGTGCCGGTCGCGTAGACCACGGCGTTGTTGCCCAGCAGGATCATCGCGTCGACGCCTTGTCCGGCCATCGCCGCACGCAGCCGGGTGCCGGTCTCGCGGCGCATGCGCGCCAGGTCAGGCGTTTGGGGAATCACCAACGTTGTCACAATCCAAGGAATTCCGTGATGTTGCCGCTGACGATCCGCGCCGCGTCCGCCGGCCCCACCGCATCGACCACCGCCGCCAGCGACCTCTCGGAATAACCGTAGGTGCTTTCGTTGTGCGGATAGTCCGACGACCACATGACCCTGTCGACCCCGATCCGGTCGATCAACTCCAGGCCCAGCGGATCGACCATGAACGACGCGCTCATGTGCTTGTCCCAGTAGTAGCGCACGTCGTGCTCGAGCGGTCGGTTGAACATGTGCCGATACGACGCCACCAGGTGCTCGGCGTCCTGCAGCGCCCACGGAACCCAGGAGATCCCGCCCTCGAACCAGCCGATGCGCAGCCCCGGGTGCCGGTCGAGGATGCCGCCAAAGATGTACTTGGAGAACGTCTCCCGGAATCCGTCGATGTTGATCATCATGCCGACGACGACGCTGTTGAACTCGCACGGGCTCTTCGGCGGGGTCTCGCCGATATGGTGCGCGAGGGGAACACCGGAGGCCTCGATCTCCTCCCAAACCGCGCTCATGGCCGTGCCCGCGTAGTCGATGGGGTTGCCGTCGTCGTCCTTGCCCGGGTTCAGCGGCATCAGAAACGTCTTGAGCCCCAGCGACTTCAGCTCGTCCAGCGTTCGCCTCGTGCCCTGCGGATCCCACCAGTTGATCAGCCCGGCACCGTAGAAGTGCCCACCCGAGCGCTCTTGCAGGTCCGCGATGTACTCGTTGTAGACGCGGAAGGCGAGTTCGCGAAGCTTCTTGTCCGGGTAGTGGAAGAGGGCCAGGATCGCGTTGGGGAAGGCCAGTTCTTTGTCGACGCCGTCGTCGTGCAACTCCTGGATCCGGGCCTCGATGTTGCTGCTCGCGGCGCCGGGCAGATCGTCGTACTGCATCAGCACCGCACTGAAATCGCCCGGCAGGAACGACTGTCCCTTGCGCCCCACTTGATAGGCGCCTTCCTCGTACCAGATCCGCGGCGCCTTGTCCTTGAGATCGTCCGGGAAGCGCTCGTAGAAGATGTCGTCGGCCAGGGAAATGTGGTTGTCCGCCGAGAAAACCACGGTCCCTTCCGGCAGGCCCAGCTCGACGCCGCCGGCATGCCCTCGGCGATCCTTCGGCGCGCCAAAGCCTTCGGGCGGGTAGAGCGAGACGGTGCCGGTCGACGTAGCCACGGTTGCCCCTCCATTCGGATCGGCAGTTTCGAGAGTGTTCACCAGGTCACCGGCAGCTCGTAGACGCCGTAGGCCAGCCGGTCATGTTTGAACGGGATGTCGCTGACTCCGACCGCCAGCGCCAGCGTGGGCACCCGGCGCAACAGCGTGCGGTAGACGATCTGCAATTCGGCACGGGCCAACTGCTGGCCCACGCACTGATGCCGGCCGTAGCCGAAGGCGACGTTGCGGTCGGCCCCCGAGCGGTGCAGGTACAACCGATCCGGCTCCGCGAAGGCGAGCGCATCCCAGTTCGCCAGGGCCAGATCGATGATGATGCCTTCGCCGGCGCGGATGCGCTCCCCGGCGATCTCGATGTCCTCGAGAGCGACGCGCCGCTGGCCGTTCTGGATGATGCTGAGGTAGCGCAGCAGTTCCTCGACCGCATTGGCGACAATCCTGGGGTCGTCGGCATCGCGGACAACGGCCGCCTGGTCCGGATTTTCCAGCAGGACAAGCACACCGAGGCCGATCATGTTCGCGGTGGTCTCATGCCCGGCGATCAGCAGGCCGGTCCCTAACTGCGCGGCCTCCTTCACGCTGAGCTCGCCGGCGTTGACCCGTTCGGCCAGATCGGAAACCGCGTCTTCTCCGGGAGTGTCCATCTTGGCCTCGACCAGCGCAGCCAAGTATTTGTGCAGGCTCATGGCGCCATTGACGGTGTCCTGACCGGTCGCAAAGCGCGCGAGCCCGACGTTGGCGTGGCGCTGGAACATCTCGGCGTCCTCGTAAGGAACCCCGAGCAGCTGGCTGATCACCAGCGACGGCACCGGCAGGGCCAGTTTTTCGACGAGGTCGGCCGGCCGCGGCCCGGCCAGCATCGCATCGATGTGGTCGTCGGTGATCTGCTGGATGGTCGAACGCAGGCCTTCCACCCGCCTAAAGGTGAACGGCTTCGACAGCATCCGGCGGAACCGGGTGTGCTCCTCGCCGTCGGAGGTGAAGACGGATCGCGGACGGCTGTGCACGGTCGACAACATGCCCGCGTTCCAGTGCGGGAAGCCGGGGAGCCGATCGTCGACGCTGACGCGGGAGTCGGAGAACAGCTCCCGGCATTGCTCGTAGCCAGTGACGAGCCAGGGCGTGCTGCCGTCCCAGATGCGGACCCTACTGAGCGGCTTGCGTTCGGCAAGCGCCATCACGTCCGGAGGCGGGGCGAAGGGGCAGCCGGGCCGCCTGGCCATCGGGTACTCAGGGATGTCGCTCGTCGTAGTTGCCAGTGCGTCGGACACGGTCATTCCTCGATGCGGATTGCCAGAGCCGGGCACGCAGCGGCCGCCCGGCGGGCAGCCTCGGCTTGCTCGGCGGGGGGGTTCGCGTCGCGCAGGACGACGACGCCGTCCTCGTCGCGCTGGTCGAAAACCCCGGGAGCAGTCCTGACGCAATTTCCCGATGAGGCGCAAATACCTTGGTCGACAAACACTTTCATCCATGGTCTCTTCACTCGTACGGGGTCACGGGCGCCAGCCACAGGCCGACAATCGCGTCGATGAGGCCGGATGCCGCAGCCCGCCATGACGATTGGTGCGTTGACGTGCCCGCGGCGAGCGCACGTTCCCGATCCGCGCAGGTGTGCATCAACAGGTTGCGCGCCATGATGTTGCGCTCGTAGCGCACCTCGGCCGGCAGGTCGGGCAGGCAGCGGTCGATGCCGTCAACAACCTGAACGAGCGATGGCGAACTGAGTGCGCCCTTGACGATGATGTGGTAGTAGGCGGGATCGGTCATCGCCTGGGCGGCGAAGCGGGCGTACCACGTGGGGTTGCCAAGCGCCTCGAGATGATCGGTGAGCGGGCGCACCAGGCATGCCACCCAGTCCCGCATGTGGGCGGACTCGTCGAGCTGAGCCACCATTTGCTCGCGCAGCCGTTCCACCGGTCCCCGATGCTTCTCCTCGATCGCGCGCACCAGGTCGGCCTTGGTGCCGAAGTGATAGCCCACCGCGGCGTTGTTGCCTTGGCCGGCGGCCTCGCTGACCTGCCTGTTGGACACTGCGAACACACCGTGCTCGGCGAACAACCGCTCGGCCGCCGCCAGGATCGCCTCTTGGGTGGAGCTGGCCCGCTCGCTGCGCACGGCCCGGCCCACTGTGGTCATGCCGCTAGTCAACCGCTAGCCCCGGATTAAGTCAAGCGCTTGCTTTAATTCGAAGAACCGAGCGTTGGGACGGGCGCTCGGGCTGGGGGTCCGTGGTTCAGAGCCCGTTGCGGTGAAGGGCGTCGGTGACGATGCGTTTGGGTTGGGTGAGGTCTCCGGCGGCGTTGATTTCGTCGAATGTGAGAAGTTGGGTGTTCAGGCACCTGCGCGGCCGGTGAGCATCGCCGAACGTGAACACAGCGCGAAAGGCGGGGACTTCGCCGCCAGTTCACGTTCGGTGCGAACGAATCGCCTTGCCCGCGACCGTCCCCCCGTCCACCGGCAGCACGGTCCCGGTGACGTATCGCGATCGCTCGCTGGCGAAATACAGTGCCGCCTCGGCGATGTCCCCGGGTGTGCCCTCACGCTTCAGGGGCCGGTCGGCCCGCATCGTCTCGCGGATCGCCGCCTCATACCGCTCGATTTCCTCTGGATCCATGTTCGCCGCCGACGACGCCAACAGCGGCGTGCGGATGTTACCCGGCGCGATGGCGTTCACCCGAATCTCATAATGCGCCAACTCAATTGCCGCACACTTGGTGAAATGGATCACCGCCGCCTTTGACGCGCGGTAGGCCATCACGCCGGCGCCGGCCTGGATACCGCCGATCGAGGTGATGTTGATGATCGATCCCCCGCCGCTATCTGCCATGTGCCGAGCGGCATCTCGGGTACCCGCCATCACGCCCAGGACGTTGACCGCCATGACGCGGTCGAAGTCGGCCAGATCATCGTCGAGGAATCGGCGGTGCATGGTTCCGGCAACACCGGCGTTGTTCACCATGACGTGCAGACCGCCGAACCTCGCGACAGCCGTCGCGACTAGCGCACCAACCTGGTCGGGGTCGGAGACGTCGGTCCGGCGGAAGAGAGCCCCGGGGCCCAGCGAGTCCGCCAGGTCGGCACCGAGGTCTTCTTGGACATCGGCGATGACGACCCGCGCGCCCTCAGCCGCAAACCGCTCCACCGTGCCGCGACCGATGCCCGAGGCACCGCCGGTGACGATGACGACCTTGCCGGCTAGTTCGTTGACCATACGACGAGTTAATTCGCGCTGCGAGGGTTAAGTCAAGCAGTTGATTTAAAGAAGGCTCAGGTGTTCCCAGCAGCACGAATCGAGGCGATGCTGGATTCGCCAGGTTCATCGAGAAACTTGAAAGGCTCGCTCATGAAGGTCCTCGTCATCGGCGGTAGCGGACTCATCGGCTCGCGGGTTGTCGCCAAGCTCATCAAGTTGGGCCACGAGGCGGTCCCGGGTTCGCCGAGATCGGGGGTCAACACCGTGACCGGCGAAGGTCTCGCCGAAGCCGTTGCCGGTGTCCACACGGTTGTGGACGTGTCCAACTCGCCGTCCTTCGCCGACGACGACGTGATGCACTTCTTCACCACCTCGACCAAGAACCTCCTCGCGGCGGAGCGGGCCGCCGGTGTGCAGCACCACGTCGCGCTGTCGATCGTGGGCACCGACCGGGTGCCGGAAAGTGGCTACCTGCGGGCCAAAGCGGCTCAAGAAAAACTGATCGAGGAGTCGGAGGCGCCATATTCCATCGTGCGGGCGACCCAGTTCCTCGAGTTCGTCAAGGGCAGCGCCGATTCGGCCACCGACGGCGACACGGTCCGCCTGCCGCACGCGGCGATCCAGCCCATTGCCGCCGAGGACGTCGCCACCGCCGTCACCCGGGCGACCGTGGGCCAGCCACTCAACGGGATTACCAACATCGCCGGCCCGGACAAGTTCGGCATGGACGACCTCATCCGGACGGCCCTTGCCGCATACGGCGATCCACGCCAGGTGGTGACCGACCCCACCGCCCGCTATTTCGGTGCGATGCTCGACGACCACAGCATCGTTCCCGTCGACGGCGAGGACGTGACCGTCTACCCCACCAGCTTGAGCGACGTGGTGGCCTCTCGGACCTCAGATCGCTTGCGGTAAGTCGTGGCGGAACCGGCGCAGTAGCAACGCCGCTGCCACGGCGAACCCCGTGCTCAGCCCAATCCACACTCCGGCCCCGTGCAGGTGCGCCGGGAAAGCGAGCAACAACATGGCGGGCAGGCCGACCAACCAATATCCGGCTGAGGTTGCTCGCAGTCCCGCCGTGGTGTTTCCGATGCCGCGAAGCAATCCCACGGCGATGTTCTGTGTGAAATCCACGATTTGCTGGGCGATCGCGAAGAGTAGGAAAACCTTGGCCAGCACAATGGTTGCCGAGTCGGCGAAGTCCAGGAATGGCCGCAACACCCAGGCCGGCGCCACTATGTAGAGCACCCCAAGTGCGACTGTGGTGATCGCACCCTGCACGAGCGCCACCACGGCTACCCGCTCGGCCTGCCCGTTATCACCCTTGCCGATCGAACGGCTAATGAGGATTGACGACCCGTGCGACAGGCCGATGCTCATTTGGAACGCGATGCGGGTCAGTTGAGTCACCACATTGTGTGCCGCCAGCACGATTGGGCCGAAGGCCCCCATCACCACGGCGGCCAGGGAGGTGATCCCGGCCTCTGAGCCGTACATCAAGGAAATGGGAACGCCCAATCGTACGATGCTGCGGGCCATACCAGGGTCGGCATTCCAGCCGTCGACCGACAATAGTGGAGCGAGCCGATCATCACGGCGCAGCATAAGGTAGAACGCGGCAACGGTGAGCAGCTGCACCAGCGTTGTTGCCAGCCCGATTCCCGCCAGCCCCAGCCGCGGGATGCCCAGCAGACCGTAAACGAACACCAGGTCCAGCGCGGCGTTCACGGCGATGGACGCGATGCTGACGGCCAACAGCGGACCCGGGCGGCGCATGCCAACCGAGAACTGGCGCAATACATTTAGCCATACCATCGGCAACAGACCGGGAGCCAAAGCGATCATCATTGGTCGTGCGAGTGCCAGCACGCCCCGGTCCAGCCCGAAGAATGGCAACATGTAGCCCAACCCAATCAGCGCGGCTCCCAGGAGCGCGGCCGTAACGGTGGCCACCAGGAAAGCCGATCGCGTGATCTGGCGTATATGCGCGCTTGCCGCAGCGTCTGGGCCGTCGCCTCCGGAGCGTGCCTCACCCTGACCGGCCGCACCGGCAACCAGGTTTCCCACCACGGTCACCACCCCCACGCTCATGGTGCGCATCAAGTTGTACAAGACCGCGGCCAGTCCACCGGCGGCGATGGCCTGCACACCGATCAGTCCCATCACAGCCAAATCGGTCGTGGTCAAAGCCACTTGGGCGAATTGCACCCCGGCGATCGGTGCCGCCAGAGCGGTGAGTTGGCGACTGGTCCGCACCAGCGGACCAAGACGCGCCTTACGAACTGCACTCACGGGCACGTGGCTCACGGTCGATCACCGCTGTTGTCGTGCCGCCAACGAAACCGGCCCTGATCGTCAAGGGTTACCTCGAGTTTCGGCGGCAGCGGAAGACCATGGAACTCGGATTCGTTCTTATCCATCTGGTAGCCGGCGGTGTTGGGGTAGATGAGCAAGTCGCCATGGCGAGGCGCCCGTGGCAGCGCGACTTTGCGCCAGGTCAGCATGTCGTATTCCAGGCAGCTCGCCCCACCAACGCAGCATCGGAGCGCTCCTGTCGGCTCGTGGTCGTCGGAGCTCATTTCTGGCCACAGCGTCGGGTCGGGGAGGAACTCGCTGGACTTCCATTGCTCGGACAGGCTCATGCTCAACCCGGCGACGGTGACGATCCCGTAGTCGCCTCGCCGCTTGAACCCCTGGACGGGAAAGACCGTGCACCCCGCCCCGTCAAGCAACGCCCGCCCGGGTTCAAGCAGCAACTTGGTTCCGGTCCTGGCGAACTTGTCGCCGACTGTGCCTTCACCGCAGACGTCCTCGTGGGCAAGGATCGCGGCCAACATGTCGGCCCCCGTCGGCGCCTGATGATAGGGATAGAAGTGGGTGAACGTCTTTCCGGCGTGGAAGTCCGTTTCGTTGCTCTCGCGCAAGAATCGGGCCCAGGTCTCGGCGTCGAGATAGCTCACCGCGAACCCGCCGCCGATGGAAATCGACGTCGCCGCGAGTCCCAGTGCTCGCGCGTGGACGAGGCGGTCAATCAATTGGGCCGCCAGCTGCGCCCGTGGTTTGACCTCATATCCGTTGAGGTGGAACGAAAATCCTTCCATCGACACCCGGGACGGCTGCTGCACGCATCGCTGCAGGGCGGCGTCCAACTCATCCGAATCCAAACCAAATCGGCTGTGCGGGTTGATATCCGGAAGCACTCGCAGCAGGATGCGTACCCTCTCATCGCCGCCGGCCAGCGCGAGCAGCCTATCGAGCTCGTCCAAAGCATCGACGGCGATCAAGCAACCGTGGCGGACGGCCAGCCACAGCAGATGCTCGCTCTTGGCGGGCCCGGTGACCACGATGTCGCGACCACGCACACCGCAGCCAAGCGCATGAACCAATTCCGGGGCGCTGGCCGCGTCGACGCCGGCACCGGCCTGGGCGCAGACCCGCAGCCAACATCCCGCCTTGTTCGCCTTCTTGGCAAAAAACACTTGCCCCGCCACCCCGGCCGAAGCGATGACGTCGGTAAAGGCCCGCAGGTTTCGGGCGAACCGTGGCGCAAACACCACGTGAAATGGCCCTCCTGCCGCGTGAGCCATATCCGCCAACAGCGAGCGGTCGGTGATGACTCGACGAAACCAGCTCGGCTCAATCGCTCCCAACGACAACGGATTCTGCGCTAGCTCCACAGCTTTATCTCCTGCCCACGCCCAAGCGCTATCGCTTGCGCGGCCAGCGCGTGGGCCACCGGGATGTCGGTGATGGCCATGCCGCTGTTGAAAACGAAGACCCGGTCATCCTCGGCTCGCCTCCCCGGTGCATTCCCGGCGAGGATGTCGGGAAGTTCGGCGTCTAGGTTCAAGGAACCGTCCTCATCGGCGAAGCGGGTACCGGTCACCGCCAGCTGGCCCGCGCTCGTCGCGACCGCATAGTCGGCGTCGCGCAGCGACGAGGGGTGCACCCCGGTCCCATTCACCGAAACGAACAAAGCCCCCGGTTTGAGCCAGCTCGTGCGGAACTTGACTTCGGCGGCAGGGCCGGCCGAGGTAGCGACGAGCACATCCGCTGCGCTGGCGGCTTTTTCGGGATCGGAGACGAGCTCGATATCGCGGTCTGGGTGCTGGTCGCGCAGATAGGCGCGGACGGCGGCGATGCCGTCGGGATGTGTGCCGAACAGGAGCAGCTGACCCAAGTTGGGCAGTGCAGTCAGCAGGAATGGAAAGGTGTAGCGGGCTTGCGCACCTGAACCGGTCACCAACGCGGTGCGCGCCCCGGTGGGCGCGCATGAGCCCGCGATCAAGGCAGTGCTGGCGGCGGTTCGCAGCGCGGTCACCCGAAAACAATCCATAAACGCTATCGGCACACCGGCCTTATCGTCGTACAGGGTGATGGTGATGTATTCTTTCTTCCCTTCGTCATTTTGCATGTAATAATCTTTAAACGCTGTCATTTGTAACCCGCCGTCGTAGCCGGGCATGGCATAGGCAACCGAATCGCGGTGCGGGGAACGCATCATGATTTTCGCCGGGGCGCGAGACGAACCGTCAGCCACTCGCAGGTAGGCCCCCCGCACAGCCTCGATCACGTCGCTAGCAGCGATGGGGATGTCGGCGATGTCGCTGCGCGTCAGCACGCGCAGCGACATTCCCTCACGGCCCAGGATCTGTTGTACCGGTTGGCTGGTTGTTGCTGGCGAGACCATTTGTGTGTTCCATCCTCTACTGTTCCTAGCGCAGCGGCGCTAATGGATTGGGTTTTCGCAACGCGCACTTATGCCGGGATTTTCACCGCGTCCGCGATCGGCCGCCGCCTTTTCAGTGCCGGGTCGACGACGGTGGCGCATCGGGTCCAGGAGTTGACGACCTGTTCGCCGGGGTCGGCGATCACCGCGGGTTCCGCGGCGGGTGTCCAGTCCAGCAGGTCGTGTCGGCGGCAGTAGTCGTCGTTGTAGATGGTGTCGAAGTAGCGTTGCGGCCCGTCGGGAAACACCGCGGCAATGGTGATATCGGACGCGAGGGTGCGCGCGGCCCAACCGGCGACCAGCGCGACCGCCCCCACGCTCCAGCCGCCGCTGGCGAACTGGCGGCCCGCCAACGCACGACACGCCCACACGGCGTCCGCCGGTGCCACCCAATGCACCTCGTCGAAGGCGTCGTAGTCGATGTTGCCCGGATAGATGCTCGACCCCAGCCCACGCATCAACCGGCTCGCGGCGGGCTGGCCGAAAATCGTCGACCCGATCGTGTCGACCCCGATCAGATTCATCGCAGGGTTGAACTGGCGCAAAACCCGCGCCACCCCCGCCGAATGCCCGCCGGTGCCCACCGAGCACACCAACACGTCGACCTTGTCGAGCTGATCGCGCAACTCCAAGGCCAGCGACTGATAGCCCGCCACATTGTCGGGGTTGTTGTATTGGTCGGGGTTCCAGGCGTCCGGGTCGGCGGCCAGCAGCGCCGCGACCCGGTCTGTGCGTGCCTGCTGCCACCCGCCGACCGGGTGCGGCTCGGTGACCAGATCGACGTCGGCGCCATAGGCGGCCAGCAGATGTCGAATGATCGGCTCCATGCCGGTATCGGTGACCACCGTGACCGGATGCCCGTATGCTTGGCCGGCCAGTGCCAGACCTAACCCCAGGCTGCCGCTGGTGGACTCGACGATGCGCGCCCCGGGACGCAACTCACCACGCGCCCGAGCCAGCTCGACCATGTGCATGGCCGGGCGGTCTTTCATGCTGCCGCCGGGGTTGAATCCTTCGAGCTTGGCCCAAAATCCACGATCGGCGGCCCCAACGGCGCCCGAGGCCCCGGACAGCTCGGGTATCCACAGCGCCGGGGTGTTGCCGACCATGGTGCCCGGTTGGCGATTTCGCCCGGGAGTGAGGTGATAGCCCTCAGGGACCGCGCGATACCGGTCCCGGGTCGGCCTCGGCCTGACCCAGGGGAAATGTGACCGGCCGGGAACGAGCATCCTCGGGTTGTTCGGGTTGCCGCCGCCGGTGGGAAAGTTGTTGTTCATTTTGGTCGCCGATTCTGCATCGAGGCCGCGAGCTCATGCGCGGCAATTGACGTGGGTCAGCCGGCACCGGCCGTGGCGAATGGCCACGGTCTGGCGCTGACCAGTCAGCGACGAGCGAGGCAGAACCGGGTCAACAGGTGTTGACCGGGGCGAGCGACAACCACACCCGCGGGCGGACCGCGCCCGGCCGGCACGACGAGGTAGGTGAGCACGCCCACGAGGCCCGCGGCCACCGCAACGGTGAACGACGCGAACAATGGGTCGACGGGCCGGGGTAGCACCGCGGTGGCGAACTGCTCGGGGCAGGCGGGTGTCGAGTTGTCGGAAAGGTGCGCGTGGTCGCTGCTGACCGCAAACTCAGCCCCCAGCGACGTCACCAGCGGATGGTCCGGATGAACCGTATGAGCGTGGGGTTGCGGAAGCCAGCATTGAGCGAATATGGCAACGCCTACCCATGCAAGGGCAAGCGTGATCATCGGGGATCGCATCCAGTCCACGTGCCGGCCCTTCACGCCGCTCACTGTATACCCTATACGGGTATGGTGTAAAGCATCGGCGGGCATCAGTTGCAATATGTCGTTTACCTGAGCAGGGTGTAAAACGCCGGGACAAATCGACAACTTTAGGAGGCGCGGTCAATGCCGGTGCTGCCAACGAGCGGTATCTCCAGCGAAGGGGTGCAGTTGAGCAGGCGCGGCTTCATCGCTGCCGGGATCGCCGGCGGGTTCGCGTTGGTCGCCTGCAGCCAATCCAAGGCCCCGACACCGGCGGCCCAAATGTCCGCCGCCATCGCCGCCGCCGAGGCCGCCCGGCCGCACAGCGGGCGCACCGTGACTGTCAACGTGTCCCCCCAACAGATAGAGATCGACCTGGGTGGGCCGATCGTCCGCACGCTGGCCTACGGCAACACGATTCCCGGCCAGCTGATTCGGGCCACCGTCGGCGATGAGCTGGTGGTCACGGTCAAAAACCAGCTCGACCATCCGACGTCGATCCATTGGCATGGCATCACACTGCGCAACGACATGGACGGGGCCGAGCCTGCCACCCCGAACATCGGTGCCAGTCAGGAGTTCACGTATCGGTTCTCCGTCCAGGACGCGGGCACCTACTGGGCCCATCCACACACCGGCCTCGACGGCGACAAGGGGCTGTATCTGCCGGTAATCATCGACAATCCGACCGAGCACATCAGCTACGACGCCGAATGGATTGTCGTCCTAGATGATTGGACGGATGGCGTCGGCAAGACACCGCAACAGCTCTACAACGAACTGACCAATCCGAACAAGCCGAGCACGACGACTACCACGACGACCACGGCAACGACGACCACCCCGACGACGTCCGGCACGTCCGAGACAACTTCGACTAGCCCGACAACCACGACGACCTCGGCGAGCACGATGCCCGGTATGCCCGGCGAGGTCGGCGCCAGCGACCTGCTGGGCGGCGACGCCGGCGACATTTCCTACCCCTACTATCTGGTCAACGGGCGAATTCCCACGGCCGCGACGACCTTCAACGCAAAACCGGGCCAGCGAATCAGGATTCGGATCATCAACGCCGGTTCCGACACCGCGTTTCGCGTCGCTCTGGCCGGTCATTCGATGACCGTCACGCACACCGACGGTTACCCGGTGATTCCCACCCAGGTCGACGCCCTGCTAATCGGCATGGCCGAACGCTACGACGTCATCGTCACCGCGGCCGACGGCGTATTCCCTTTGGTCGCGGTCGCGGAAGGCAAGAACGCGCTGGCGCGCGCGTTGCTTTCCACCGGCGCCGGCGCCGCGCCGGACCCCCAATTTCGCCCGACCGAGCTGACCAAGCGGGTGGGAACGGTCGAAATGTTCACCGCTACAACGGCTGTCAACTTGGGTCGGCCAGAACCCAACCTCGAGCTCCCGGTCGTCCTAGGCGGCAATATGGCGAAATACGACTGGATGATCAACGGCGAGCCCTACAGCAAGACCAATCCGCTGCACGTGCGCCAAGGCCAGCGGCCGACCCTGATGTTCGACAACACCACCATGATGTACCACCCAATCCACCTGCACGGGCACACCTTTCAGCTGATCAGGGCTGACGGCACTCCTGGTCCCCGGAAGGACACCGTCATCGTGCTGCCAAAGCAAAAACTGCGCGCCGTGCTGTTCGCCGACAACCCTGGCGTGTGGGTGATGCATTGTCACAACACCTACCACCTCGAAGCCGGCATGATGACCCGCCTCGAGTATGTCTTTTGACGCCGAGAAGACGTAAAAGCCCCCAATTTCGGGTGCTCCTGACCTATCCGTGGGTTGATGGGTTGGAAGTTTCTTCTTGCTCCCTTCCGCGATAGTTGCTCGTTGGCGCTGCCTGCGTGGGAGGTGTCCATGTGGAGCCCCCCGAGCGCAGCGAGGCGGAACGACATGGACACCGACGCGCGGGTGGCGCAGAATCGGCGACGTTGCGGAAGGGGCCCGCCAGGGGTGCCCTGGTGGGGTGTTAGCCGCGGCCGGGCAGTGTGGGGCGGTGGCCGCCGAGGGCGAGCATGGCCAGCGCGATCAGTGCGGCGGGGTTGTGAAACCCGAACGCGACGCGGGTCAGGACCCGGATTTTGGTGTTGGTGGATTCGATCAGTCCCTGGGACAGGCCGTGGTCGAGGGCGGCGTCGATGGCCTGGCGGTGGCGCACGATGCGGCCGGCCAGCTCGACGAATACCGGGATGCGGCAGCGCCGCGCCCAGGAGATCCACCGGTCCAGGGCCTGTTTGCCTTCCTCGCCCTTGACCGAAAACACGTGCCGTAGGCCCTCTTTGAGCAGATAGGCACGGTATAGCCGGGGATCGGTCTTGGCGATCCAGGCCAGTTTGGCGGTTTGACGTTCGCTGAGGTCTTCGGGGTTTTTCCACAGCGCATAGCGGGCACCCTTGAGCCGCCGTGCCCGCTCATGACCCGGCCGCGGCGCGGTGTTCTTGGCGGGCCGGCCACGGCCCCATTTGGCCTCGGTACGCGCCAGCGTCCGCGCGTCATTCCAGGCCCGGCGCCGCTCGGCGTCCAGGGCCTCGGTGGCCCAGGCCACCACGTGAAACGGATCGGCGCAACGGATCGCGGCCGGGCAACGCTCGGCGACGACGTCGGCGATCCAGTCCGCCGCATCGGCGGACACATGGGTGATCTGCGCGGCCCGGTCGGCACCCAGCGCGTCGAAGAAGCGCCGCAGGGTGGCGGTGTCGCGTCCGGGCGCGGCCCAGATCAGGTGGCCGCTGTCGTGGTCGACCACCACCGTCAAATACTTGTGGTGGCGTTTGTAGGCAATCTCGTCAATGCCGATACGACGCAGATTGGCGAACCGATCGACGGTCTTTTCGGTGTCGGCCCACACCCGGGCCACGACTGCCCCCACGGTGCGCCAGGCGATTCGCATCAGTTCGCACACCGCGGTTTTCGAGCAGGCCACCGCCAGCCAGGCCACCGTGTCATCAAAGGCAAACGTGTGTCCAGCATGGTGACGCGCCCACGGCACCATCACCACGGTCGGCCCATGGGCGGGGCAATTCACCCGCGGCGCCTCGGCCTCCAAAAACACCCGGATCGTGCCCAAGTCCAAGCCCGCCACCGCCGCGGTCCCTCACCCCGGTCATACCAGGGCGCCTTGCGTTGACAGCGGCCACAGCGGCCCGACATACCGCTGCGCGAGCGCACCCGCGCCACCACCAACTCCGCGCCATCGCCGTCTTCAGCGAACTCGATGTCCTCGATTACCGTGCGGCGGTCGACACCAAGCAGCGCACGCCATAGCCTCACATTGCGCACGTCGTTGCTGGCTCCTTTGGTTTCGGACCCTTCACAAGCCAGAAACCTTAAGCCACAACGGCGTGCGCCCCTACTTCGCTGCTATCCACCCACGGAACTGTCAGAAGAGCCCAATTTCGGTGCGAAATGGGGTGCTCCTGACCTATCCGTGGGTTGATGGGTTGGAAGTTTCTTCTTGCTCCCTTCCGCGATAGTTGCTCGTTGGCGCTGCCTGCGTGGGAGGTGTCCATGTGGAGCCCCCCGAGCGCAGCGAGGCGGAACGACATGGACACCGACGCGCGGGTGGCGCAGAATCGGCGACGTTGCGGAAGGGGCCCGCCAGGGGTGCCCTGGTGGGGTGTTAGCCGCGGCCGGGCAGTGTGGGGCGGTGGCCGCCGAGGGCGAGCATGGCCAGCGCGATCAGTGCGGCGGGGTTGTGAAACCCGAACGCGACGCGGGTCAGGACCCGGATTTTGGTGTTGGTGGATTCGATCAGTCCCTGGGACAGGCCGTGGTCGAGGGCGGCGTCGATGGCCTGGCGGTGGCGCACGATGCGGCCGGCCAGCTCGACGAATACCGGGATGCGGCAGCGCCGCGCCCAGGAGATCCACCGGTCCAGGGCCTGTTTGCCTTCCTCGCCCTTGACCGAAAACACGTGCCGTAGGCCCTCTTTGAGCAGATAGGCACGGTATAGCCGGGGATCGGTCTTGGCGATCCAGGCCAGTTTGGCGGTTTGACGTTCGCTGAGGTCTTCGGGGTTTTTCCACAGCGCATAGCGGGCACCCTTGAGCCGCCGTGCCCGCTCATGACCCGCCGCGGCGCGGTGTTCTTGGCGGGCCGGCCACGGCCCCATTTGGCCTCGGTACGCGCCAGCGTCCGCGCGTCATTCCAGGCCCGGCGCCGCTCGGCGTCCAGGGCCTCGGTGGCCCAGGCCACCACGTGAAACGGATCGGCGCAACGGATCGCGGCCGGGCAACGCTCGGCGACGACGTCGGCGATCCAGTCCGCCGCATCGGCGGACACATGGGTGATCTGCGCGGCCCGGTCGGCACCCAGCGCGTCGAAGAAGCGCCGCAGGGTGGCGGTGTCGCGTCCGGGCGCGGCCCAGATCAGGTGGCCGCTGTCGTGGTCGACCACCACCGTCAAATACTTGTGGTGGCGTTTGTAGGCAATCTCGTCAATGCCGATACGACGCAGATTGGCGAACCGATCGACGGTCTTTTCGGTGTCGGCCCACACCCGGGCCACGACTGCCCCCACGGTGCGCCAGGCGATTCGCATCAGTTCGCACACCGCGGTTTTCGAGCAGGCCACCGCCAGCCAGGCCACCGTGTCATCAAAGGCAAACGTGTGTCCAGCATGGTGACGCGCCCACGGCACCATCACCACGGTCGGCCCATGGGCGGGGCAATTCACCCGCGGCGCCTCGGCCTCCAAAAAACACCCGGATCGTGCCCAAGTCCAAGCCCCGCCACCGCCGCGGTCCCTCACCCCGGTCATACCAGGGCGCCTTGCGTTGACAGCGGCCACAGCGGCCCGACATACCGCTGCGCGAGCGCACCCGCGCCACCACCAACTCCGCGCCATCGCCGTCTTCAGCGAACTCGATGTCCTCGATTACCGTGCGGCGGTCGACACCAAGCAGCGCACGCCATAGCCTCACATTGCGCACGTCGTTGCTGGCTCCTTTGGTTTCGGACCCTTCACAAGCCAGAAACCTTAAGCCACAACGGCGTGCGCCCCTACTTCGCTGCTATCCACCCACGGAACTGTCAGAAGAGCCCGAAATGGGGGCTTTTACGTCTGCTCGCGGAAGAAAGCCAGCAGTAGCCCGTTGACGGTGGACGACTGCTCGATCTGCGGGCAGTGACCGGCTCCGTCGATGACCAGGTGGCGTCCGCCGTCGATCTGCTTCGCGATCTGCGCGGCCCAACCCGACGCGAGCAGCTTGTCGTTGGCCCCCTCGACGACAAGGGTCGGCACCTGGATGCGTTCATACGGCCGCGCACTTGACGGAGCCGCGGGTGACGCGGCGCCCGGACGCCGAAAGCGGGCCGCCGCCACGGCCTCCCACGCCCCGGGCGCCATGCTTGACTCGTAGCGGCGCCGCACATAGTCATCATCGGCCGGATAGCTGGCGTCGTAGAACAGCGCCTCGACAATGCGCCGCATCGCCGGCAGCGTCGCGTCATATTCCTGGAGCGCCTCAAAGTGCCGATTTTTCTGGATGTCCCCGCCGCCGCAGATGACTGCCATGCTGCGGACCGGCAGCCATGGCGCATCCGAGGTCGTGTCGGTGAGCAGCATGATGGCGCCCATCGAATTCCCGGCGAAATGCGCGGAGTCGATGCCGAGCGCGTCACAGAAGCGCGCCACATGCCGGATGCGCATCCCACGCCCATCGACGAAGTCGATGACCTTCGCCGACCGGCCGAATCCCAGCATGTCGGGCGCCAGCACCCGGTGATGCGCGGCCAGGGCGGCGATGTTCCGCTCCCAGCCCAGCTCGGCGCTGGCGCCGAACTCGCCGCCGTGCAGCAGCACCACCGGGTCACCGTCGCCAGCCTCCAGATAGGCGGTGACGAGGCCGTCGACCACGGTGGTACGGTACTCCATCACTTGATCGCGATCGGATTCACCGGAGAGCCCACGGCGCCAACAAATCTCAAGGGCGGCGCGACGAGCTGGAACTCGTAGATACCGTCGGCGGCGCAGTCGGCCGCCAGCGCGGTGAGGTCCCAGTACTCGCCCAGCATCAGACCCATGTCACGCAGGCAGAGCAGGTGGAACGGCAGGAATAGTCCCTCGACACCGGAAACCGGGTCTTCGACCTGGAGGTTGTCGGCCGCGACCGCGGCGATCTCGTGGTGGTGCAGCCACTGGGCGCATCGCCAGTCCAGGCCGGAGTACGGCTCCGTCTTGTTGCCGGTCTGCAAAAACCTTGCCCACCAACCGGTTCGGATCAGCACGATGTCGCCTCGCTCGATCGTCACCCCCTGCGAACGGACCACGTCGTCCAGTTCTTCCGGGGTGATCGGGTTTCCGTGCTCGAGGAACACCTCGGCGCCGCGGTGGCGCACCAGATCCAACAGTATGCCGCGTGAAGTGATGCCCTTGACGTCGACCTTGTCGATGCCGCAGTGGTAGGCCCCAAGGCTGGTCACCGAACCCGCCGGGAAGCCGTTGTAGAGCCGGTCGTCGTAGTAGCAGTGTGACAGGGCATCCCACTGGCTGGCCGCCTGTAGCGGCATGATGATCATGTCGTCGTTGAAGCGGAACGGATTGTCGACGAGGTACTGGCTCGTCTGCTGCGCCATCAAGTTTTGCGCCCACCCAGGCCCGTACTGGGCTAACGTGTTCACGTCGCCCCCGTCCACGGTCATGAGGTGTATGGGGTTTTGCCGGAACGCAAAGGCGCCCTGTGGGCCCGACGACCCGAAGTCCACGCCAAGCGGAAACACTTTGCCGTGCCGTACCAGGCTCGCGGCCTGCGCAACCTTCTCGGCGGTAATGAAATTCAGGGTGCCGAGCTCGTCGGCCTCTCCCCATCGTCCCCAGTTGCGAAGATCGCGAGCTACCCGCCGAAATTCAGTCAGGCTGGCCATGGGGATCATCCCTCCTCGAGTTCACCGGCGATGGCTGCGCCCACGTTGCCGCCGTCGACCCACACGACCTGGCCCGAAATATAGCTGGCCGCACGGCTATTCAAGAACAGCAAGACGGCGGCCTGCTCGGCCGGGTCGGCGACCCGGCCGAGTGGCTTGGGTATGTCGTCGAGGAACGGCTGTCCATATGCGGTGCGCAGCTGGTCCAGGATCGGTGTTTCGGTAACCCCGGGACCGGTGCAGTTGATCCGGATGCCCCGCGCACCGAGGCGAGCGACGTTTCGCATGGTGTAGAGGACGATCGCTTCCTTGGACAATCGGTAGCCCGAACCCAGCGCGTCGGGATGGCGAACACACCACGCGATGCCGTCGGCCATCGTCGCGGTGTTCAGCAGTGGCGCGACGGCCTGTTGGTGTTCCCGGTATGCGGCCGCGGCTAGCGACGACACGCTCACGATGGACGACCCCGCGGGCATCTTCGGGATCAGCGCCTCGGTGAGATGGCGCAGGCCCAGGAAGTTGATCGTGACGACGAGTAACGGGTCGCCGATTCCCGAAGAGACACCGGCGACGTTGAAGAGCGCGTCGACCTCTCCCCCGATAGACGCGACCGCCCGATCGATCGATTCCGCATCGGCGAGATCGACCTCATGAAAGTCGTTGATTGCGACGACCGGCCGGTCTTTGTCAAGTCCGACGACGCGCGCCCCGAGCTCGGTGAGCTGGCCCACCACGTGCGCGCCAATGCCCGACGCGCATCCAGTGACCACCGCGCGGCGGCCGTCGTAGCGCCACAACTCGTCCAACGGTCAGCCGTCTTCCGCTGTCAATTCGCTTTCTGAGCCCTGCTGCTCCTTTGCGCGCCGCGCCGCCTGGACACGGCCCTCGTTGATCTCGGCCATGGCTTCGGGAATCTCGCTGGCGGTGAATGTCCCGCCGCGACCGGTGGGCAGGCCGCCGAACGAGTAGTTTTCGTCGAACCGCGGCGCGCCAGAAGGTCGTGTTTCCGGCCGGCGGGCCTCGACCTTCTCGATGACGGGCGCCAACCGAGCGGCCTTGTCCACCACCGCCCTTTCGTCGCGTTCGAGGAACTCAGGCAACACCTCGGAGCCCATCAACTCGATGGATTCCATGGTGCCCTCATGGCTGCGCGGGTTAAGCAGCAGGACGATTTCGTCGACGCCGCTGTCCTCATAGCCGCGCAGAAACTCGCGCACGGTGGCCGGCGAGCCGATCGCGCCGCGCCCGGGACCGTAGGCCAACGTCGGATCCTTCTCGACCTCTTCGAGGTAGCGCTTCCACACGCCCGTCCGCCCGGGAGTGTGCACACCGGTCATGTAGTAGTGCATGATTCCGAACGAGAAGAATCCGCCGCCCTGTCCGAGACGCCGTAGCGCCTGCTCGTCGGTCCGGGCCACCATCATCGACAGGTCACCACCGATGGCCAGGATGTTGGGGTTGATCCTGGGCGTGGCTGGGACACCGTTCTCCTCGAATTCTTTGTAGTAGCCGTTGACCCGCTCGGTGAGCGGACCGGGCCCGGTATAGGCGAAACTCAGCGCGCCGATGCATCTTTGGGCGGCCATCGAAACGGTGGCCGGGCGAGTGCAGGCGACCCACACGGGGGGATGCGGCTTTTGCATGGGCTTGGGAATCACGTTGCGGGCCGGCATCTCGATGTGCTCGCCCTTGAATCCGGCGAAGGGCTCCTCGATCATGCAGCGGATCGCGACCTCGAGCGCCTCCTCCCATTGTGCGCGCTTGTCGGCGGGATCGATATTGAATCCCCCCAGTTCGCCGACGGACGAGGATTCCCCGGTGCCGAACTCGACGCGCCCGTTGGAGATGAGGTCCAGGGTAGCGATGCGTTCGGCCACTCGGGCTGGGTGATTGACCGCGGGCGGCAGGTGCATAATGCCGAATCCCAGCCGGATGTCCTTGGTGCGCTGGCTCGCCGCTGCCAGGAAAATCTCCGGCGCGGTCGAATGGCAGTATTCCTCGAGGAAGTGGTGCTCCGTGAGCCACACGCTGGAGAAGCCGGCCTTGTCGGCGGCCTCGACCTCGTCCAGGCACTCGTGCAGCATGACCCGTTCGTCGTCGGGTGCCCAGGGACGCGGCAGGGCGAATTCGTAGAATAGTGAAATTTTCATCGGTACCTCCTATGGGAATTAAGAGCCTGTGCGACAAGGTGTTTCGCTGCGACAAAGCCGAAGGTCATGGCCGGACCGATGGTTGCCCCGGCGCCGGCGTAGCTGCGGCCCATCACCGGCGCGGCCGTGTTGCCGACCGCGTACAGGCCGCGCACAACCGTGTCGTCGGGGCGCAGTACCCGCGCATACTCGTCGGTGCGTAGACCGCCTGACGTTCCCAGGTCGCCCAGGACGATTCGAAACGCGTAGTACGGCGGATCGCCCAGCGGGTACAGGTTGGGGTTGGGCAGGGTCGGATCACCGTAGTAGTTGTCGTAGACGCTGTCGCCGCGGTTGAAGTCGTCGTCGTGACCCTTGCGCGCCAGCGCGTTGAAACGCGTCGCGGTGGCGCGCAGGTGGGCCGCGGGCACTCCGATCCTGGCCGCGAGTTCGTCCCAACTCGATGCGGCTTTGACCACTCCGGATTCCAGCCAGGCCGCGGGGACCTTGTGGCCGGTGGGCACTGGCGCCCCGGGGATCCTCGGTATCGGCAGATGGCCGGCGATGACATAGCGATTGAAGGACCGGTGATCGGTGACGAGCCAGCACGGGATGTGCGTCACCCCGGACTTCTGGCCCGCGATCATGGCGTGGCCGAAGTCCATGTAGGGCGCGGCCTCGTTGATGAACCGCCTACCGTCGCCGTTGACGATGAACTGCGCCGGCATCATCCGTTCGTTGAGCATGAATTGCATTCGCCCGTCCGGCCATTGAATGGCCGGGAACCACCAGGCCTCGTCCAGGAGTTCGGTTGCCGCCCCGATCTTTTGGCCTGCGCGGATGCCGTCGCCCATCGCGGCGGGGTTGCCGAAGCTCCAGTCCTGCTCGACCAGGGGCTGTTGCTCCCGGCGCCAGGCGAGGTCGTGGTCGAAGCCCCCGGAAGCCAGGATCACCCCGTGGCGCGCGCCGATCCGCCGCAACCCTGCGCCGCTGTCCACCACTGCGCCGGTCACCGATCCGTCGGCGTCGGTAAGCAGCTCCACCATCGGCGAGTTCAGCCACAGGGGGATGCCGCGCTCTTTCATCGCCAGCCTCAGCCGCGCCGCCAGCGACTGTCCGATCGCGGCCATCCGCTCGCCGAAGACCCTGGCTCGCACCATCCGCGAAACGAGCTTGAGCAGAACGCCCTTGCCGGCCCATGATTGCCGGATCTGGTAGAATGAGCGTAGTTCCTTGGGACCCAGCCAGATTCCCCTGGGCGCGAGCGCCAGCGGCTTGAGTAGCCTGGATTCGTCGGCTCCGAGTTTGCGCAGATCGATGGGCGGCACGTTGATGGTACTGCCCTGTTCGGAGCCGCCCGGCAATTCCGGATAGTAATCGGCATAGCCTGGCTTCCAAACGAACTCAAGCCACGCACTGAGCCCTTCGAGGAACTCCAGCATCCGCGGCGCCGACTCGACATACTGCCGTATCCGCTCCTTGCTGACCAGGCCGTCGGTGATCAGCCGCAGGTACTCGACGACGCCGTCGGGCGGAGGGGCATAGCCCTCCCTGCGCTGCGCGGGTGCCCCGGGTACCCACATCCCGCCGCCGGACAGGGCGGTGGAACCCCCGAAGTAGGAGGACTTTTCCACGACCAATGTCCGCAGGCCGTCGGCATCGGCGGTCAACGCGGCCGTCATGCCGCCGCCGCCGGACCCGATGACGAGCACATCGACAACGTGATCGAACCCAGCCAAATGTGCGGCGATCACACCGGCGCCGCCGTTCTGATGGCGAAGCCGGCAATCAGTTCGGCAGCCGCCTTGTAGTAGCGCACCCTGGTCCGGTAGGGCCCCGCCGTCGACAGCGCCGCGAAAGCCGCTATCCACGTTCTGATTTCATGGGCGGAGCTTCCACCCTCGTGCACCACGAACGAGTTCGACCATTGATCCAGATCGCCGAGGTGGCCCCCGTCAATGATTTCCAGGAAGCGATGATCCCACGCCGGATTGAGGGGCTGCAGGTCGCCGGACCCCTTGGCGAAGCTCTTGGCCGCATCGATCACGGCGGCCTGCCGGGCCCGCCGCTGCTGCGGCGTCATTGGCCGGCCGTGCACGATCCGCTCCACCACCGCGGGCCCCGCGGTCACCAGATCCGGCACGGGAGGGCTATGCGAGAGCCCACCGGATCCAACCACCAGGACCCTGCGGTCCAGGGTTGCCACGTAGCGGCCCACCGCGGTGCCGAGCGCCCGGCAACGGTGTAAAGGCCCTAGCGGTACGGCGATCGCATTGATGAAGATCGGAATGACCGGTCGCGAGGTGGCCGCGCCGAAGAGGTTCTCCAGCGGCTGGACCGTGCCGTGATCCACGTCCATGCTCGCCGACACTGCGACGTCAACTCCCGCGCCGAGCACGGCCTTGGCGCAGTCCTGCGCGAGGTCCGCGGGAACGTCGAGCGGTCCGGCGTGGGTGCCGTAATCGCCGACTCCGTTCGCGCGCGTGCCGATACAGAACGGCGGCATCACCTTGTAGAAGAAGCCGTTGTAGTGATCCGGGGAAAAGATGACGACGAGTTCGGGGTCGAAGGCCCGGACGAATTCTCGCGCTTGGCCGATCGCGCCGCCGACCTGGTCAAGCAGGTCCTGCGGCGGCCCGGGTAGCTTCAGTAGCGGGCTGTGGGACATACAGCAGAGAGCCAGTGGCACTTGGGAAATCACCCCCTCTACCAGACAGTGTGAGGGCGTCAATGAGCGCGGCGCTCAGCTCGGGCGCGCGCTGAGCTATGCAGGCGCCCGCGATGCACCGATCGGGCCGCAGGAACAACACCGATTCGTGGTGGGCGTCGAACCAGGATTTGAGGTCACCGGCGCGGTCACCGACGATCACCACATCGGGATCGTCGTCGTCGGCCCAGTGCAGCTGGACCGACGGCCGGATGGCAACGAAGCGCGCGTCCAAGGCCTTCCAGTTGGCGAACGCCTCGTCGCCGAGAATCTTGTGGGGGTTGTTGTTCCAACACAACACGGCGAACCAAGCGCCCAGCACGTCGTCGAGCAGGACATCTTGCCGCCCCCGCGTATCAACGCGAGGCTGAATGAACAGTGTGCCCACCGGCGAGCCGCGGTGGCGGGACCGCTCGGTCGCGAACGAGTGCACCACCGCGCCGTGCTCGTAGCGCGGCATCGGCTTGAACCTCATCTCCAGCACATATCGCTTGAGCGGGGGCACAATTGACGCGGACCGCACTATGAGGTCGCGCGCGGCAGCGACCCGGCGGTTGGTCGGAGAGATGACGCGGCCCACCATGGTGGATAGGTCGATCATCGCCCGGGCGTGCTTGCGCCGCTCCACATCGTAGCTGTCGAGCAACGCGTCGTCGGCCCGGCCGGTCACCACCGCGGCGAGCTTCCATCCCAGATTGGCCGCATCCCGGATGCCACTGTTGTAACCCTGCCCCTGCCACACCGGCATCAGGTGCGCGGCGTCCCCGGCCAGCAGCAACCGGCCACGGCGGAACGCGCCGGCGATCCGCGAGTGATGGGTGTAGATACGGCGCCGGATCACGTCGACCCGGTCGGGGTGCGGGACCATCCTCGCCAGCATGCGCGTCAAAAAGGCGGGATCCTCCGCCTGCTCGTCGGTCTCGTCGGCGCGGATCATGAACTCGAACCGGCGAACCCCGTGCGCGATGGCGATCGAGGCGTACGGGCGTTCCGGGTCGGCGCCGACCTCGCTGTTGGGGTGGCCCAGCGGATCGTTGGCGATGTCGACCACCAGCCATCGCATGGGTGACGTCGTACCGTCGAACGACACACCCATCATCCTGCGGGTGATGCTACGGCCGCCATCGCAGCCAACCACGTAGCGCGCTCGCACAGTACATGCATCGGCTCTGGCGCCCAGTTCGACGGTCACCGCATCCTCGGTTTGGGTGCACGACCTCATCGGACGGCCCCACCACACCGCGACGTGCTCGAATCTCTCTAATCCGTGCAGCAATTCGGCGTCGACCAGCGGCTGCACGAACCCGTTGCGCTTGGGCCAGCCGAAACGGGCATCGGGCGGGGCCATTTCGGCAAGGAGCCGGCGCCGGGCGTCGACGAACCGCAGTATCTGGTTGGGCACCGTGTGCGGCAGGACGCGGTCCACCAGGCCGATCGATTGGAAGGTGCGCAACGCCTCGTCGTCCAGCCCGACCCCGCGCGGATAGTCGATCAAGCTCGCCCGCTCCTCGACCACCAACGTGCGGACGCCTTGCAGGCCAAGGATATTGGCCAGGGTCAGCCCCACCGGGCCCGCGCCCACGATCACGACCTCGAACTCGCTGCCATCCATCAGCGCCCCAGCAGGAAATCGAGGTGCAGGCGGTTGAAGGTCTTGGGATCCTCGTATTGCGGCCAGTGACCACAGCCCGACATCACCTCGAAGCGCGCGCCGGGAATCATCGACGCGATTCGGCGGCCCTCGGGCACGTCGGCGGTCGGGTCATCACTTGTCCAGAGCACCAGCGTGGCGGCGGTGATGGCGCCGTATTCGGCCGGGCCCAGGAGGTTTCGGGCCCGGATCTCGGGGTCCTGCAGCGCCATGATGTCGCGCATGGCAGCGACGAAACCCGGTTGCCGGTAGATCCGTTGCCGGCTGGCCACCAAGTCGTCGTAGTCCTTGGACTTGTCCGCCATCAGCAACTTGATCCGCGCCCGCACGGCCTCCCGGGTGGGGTTCTCGACGGCGGCCATGGACAGCGTGACGATCCGCGCCATCACCTCGGGATCGGCCTTGGAGCCACCCGCCGTGTTGAGGACGAGCCGGTCGACGACGTCGGGATGGTCAACGGCCGTCCGCGCGGCCACCCAGCCCCCGAGCGATTCACCGCTGAGGCTGGCGCGCGCAGCGTCGATGGTCCGCAGGAACGCGATCAGGTGTTCGACGTAGTGACCGACTTCCAACGGGTGGCCGGGCTTGTCGGTGTAGCCGTGGCCGAGCATGTCGATCGCCCACGTCCAGAAGTGCTCGCCGTGCGCGGCGAGATTTCGGACATAGGCCTCGGCGTGGCCACCGGACCCGTGCAGCAGCACCAACACCGGCTTGCCGGCATCTCCGGCACGCAGATAGCGGGTCCGAACTCCACCGGCCGTGAGATAGCCCTGCTCGAACGCGACGCCCTGGAGATCGCTCCACATGCTCTCGAACTCCGCCACGGGTCCCTCTCCGGCCTCGCGCTAGATGATGAAAATGCGACTCTCGCTTTTGGCAAGAATTGTTGTGCTAATATCGCACATTGATGTGCGATATATGTAGAGCTTTGCTCTCACAACACGGTCTGTCAAGACCGTGACGGGTTCGGGGACGGGTTCGCAGACCCTGGCCAGGGGCCTGGTCGCGCTGCAACTGGTGGCGGCGTCCCCTACCGGACTCACCATGGCTGAGCTGGCCGACCAAGTCGGCGTGCACCGGACCATCGCCTATCGACTGCTCACGACGTTGGCCCAGTTCCGGCTCGTCGCCAAGGGCGAGGGCGGGCGCTACCGGCCGGCGGCCGGCCTCGCCGTACTCGGCGCATCCTTCGACCGCAACGTGCGCCAACTGTGCCTGCCGACGCTGCGGACACTGGCCGACGATCTCGGCACCACGGTGTCACTGCTCGTCGCCGAGGGCGACCAGCAAGTGGCGATCGCGGTGATCGTTCCGACCCAGGTCGCCTACCAACTCTCCTTCCACGAGGGCAGCCGATATCCGCTCAACCGCGGCGCCGCCGGGATAGCGTTGCTCGCGAGCATGCCCCCGCGCCCGGGAGAGCGGGACCTGGTCGTCGCGGCCCGCGAGCGCGGCTGGGTCACGACGTACGCAGAGATCGAGCCGAACACCTACGGTCTGGCGGTGCCAGTCCGCCGCCCAGCGCCGTCCGCACCAACCTGTATCAACCTCATCTCCCACCGCGAAGACGTCGTGATGCGGGGAAAGGACGCGGTCATCGCGGCCGCGGAGGAGTTGTCCAAGCTGCTGAGCTGAAGGGAGGGGCGGCTTGTCTTGGGACCACGAAGTCGATGTCTGCGTGCTCGGCACCGGCGGTGCCGGGCTGACCGCCGCATTGGCGGCGAGGGTTGCCGGCGCCTCGGTGCGGTTGTTCGAGAAGGCTCCGACGATCGGTGGGACCACCGCGGTGTCCGGCGGGATCGTCTGGATCCCGGCCCATAACCGCTGCCCTGACGGGGAATTGACGGTCGCCGATGCCTTGCGATACCTGCGCGCGCAATCTTTCGGTTCGATGGACGACGCGCTGGTGGAAACGTTCGTACGAACCGGCCCGGTGATGCTCGACTTCGTCGAGGCGCACAGCGGCCTGCGCTTCGCGATCGCGGCGGGCTTTCCCGACTACCAACCCGAGCTGCCGGGCGGAAAACCCACCGGGGGCCGGTCGCTGAGCGCGGCCCCCTTCGATCTCGCCCAGCTCGGCGCGTGGGGTGAGCGGATCACATCGTTTCCCGCCGACTGGTCCAACGTCGGTTTCGATGCCGAGACCAGGGCCCGCCTGCATGCCGACGTCGATGAGCGAGCCGGCGACGTGTGCGTGGCCGGCACCGCGCTGGTCGCCGGCCTGCTGAAGGGCTTGCTGGACGTCGGGGTGACGCCGTGCACCAACGGGCGGGCCGACGAACTCGTCGTCGACGCGGGCGAGGTCACCGGGGTACGGATCGCGGGGCCCGAACGGCGGATCAGCGTGCGCGCCCGCCGCGGCGTCATTCTGGCCACCGGCGGCTTCGAGTGGGATCCGGTCTTGGCGCAGGCCTTCTTGCGCGGACCGATGCACGGCGCGGTCTCGCCGCCGACCAACACCGGCGATGGGCTGCGCATGGCGATGGCTCAGGGCGCCGACCTGGCCAACATGGGCGAAGCGTGGTGGGTGCCCATCGTCCGGATCCCCGGCGACACCATCGAGGGCAAGCAGCGCAGCCGAAGCGTACGCCTGGAACGAACCCGGCCGAGAAGTATCATCGTCAACCAGGCCGGGCGCCGATTCGTCAACGAGGCGTGCGATTACAACTCGATGGCCGGCGCTTTCCACTACCTCGATCCCCGAGGCGGGTACGTCAACGATCGCGGATGGATTGTCTTCGACTCGATTCACCTGCGACGCTACGGATTTCTGGGTATCACCCCTGATGAGCAGGTCCCGGGCTGGTTCTGCGAGTCGTCTGACCTCACCGAATTGGCCGCCAAGACCGGCATCGACGCCGACGGCCTGATCGGCACGGTCGAGCGGTGGAACCGCCATGTCGCCGCCGGCACGGATCCCGACTTCGGGCGCGGTTCCAGCGCGTACGACGGTTACTGGGGTGACCAGCAAGCCACCACGCTTGCCGGCAAGACACTCGGCCCGATCGACACCGCCCCCTTCTACGCGGTGCCGCTGTGCGTGGGCGCGATGGGCACCAGAGGGGGACCGCGGACCGACCGTGACGGCCGCGTCCTCCATGTCAGCGGGCAGCCCATACCCGGCTTGTTTGCCGCGGGCAACGCAATGGCCGGTGTTACCGGCCGGGCCTACGGTGGCGCCGGAGGAACCATCGGTCCGGCAATGGTTTTCGGCTTTCGCGCGGGCCACGCCGCAGCCACCGGGAAGTCGGTTGACGTTCGGTAACGCTGGCTTAGCCGCTGGCGGTCGTTCGGGAGTCAAGCGGTAGCTCTACGCAGACATGGGTGCCCGTGGGGGTGTCGAGGAAGACGAACACTCCGCCGGCGGCATCCACCCGCGCCCGGTGCGACGCCAGGCCGATATGCCCCTCGCCCAGACGGCGCGCCATGGTGTCGCCGGTGATTCCCACGCCGTCGTCGGCCACATCCAAAACGCAGACGTCGTCGGTGATCCCGAGGCTGACCGACGCGTGCGTTGCCCTCGAATGCTGCACCACGTTGGACAGCAACTCCCGGGCGACCCCGAACACGATGGGATCGATCGGACTACGAATCGGGTAGTCGATGTCGGCGGTGATCTTGATCCCCGAACGCTGCGCGGTGTAGGCGGCCAGCTGGCTTACCGCCGCACCCAACCCCACCTCCTCGAGGACAGCCGGATGCAGCTCGAAGGTGGCCTGCCGCAGCCGCTCGGAGGCAACCTGCAGACCCGCCAGCGCGCGCCCCAGGCGCTCGTCATCGGGGGCGGCGGCCTGCAGCTCGATGAGCTCCTGACGCGCGACCAGCACGTCCTGCAGCGGTCCATCGTGAATGGATTCCGAAATGCGGCGCTGCAAATCCTCCGAGGCCGTCATGGTTTGGGCAAGCAGCTCTTCGCGCAGCGCGCTCAGGCCGGCGACCGAACGGGCGTGGCGCTCCTCGATGCGGACCACCACCAGGGCCGTGGCGCACAGGAACGCATAGAGCATGAACCGAAAAATGGCTTCGGGCCATCCAATAGCGCGCACCATCACCGGGTCCTCGACCACCGCGACCGCGAACCCGACAAGCGTGCAGGCCAGCACCACCGCCGCGCGCCGCGATGATACGTCGAGGCCCACCAGCACCGGCAGCAAGGTCATGATCAGCAGTGGGTAGATCCCGTCGGTGGATTGCAACTGAAAGCCCGTCAGCGCCAGCACGTCGATGGCGGTGAAGGCAAAGGGCTCGAACCGGTTCATCTTGTCCAACGGGGGCAGTCCTACCCATTGGCGGAACGCGGGAGAGCAGGCCAACACGAGTGCGCACAGTGACGTGGATCCGTACAAGGCGAGTAAGACAGATTGCTGCGCCCATTCGGAGCGGCGAGTGCCGACGAGCATGGCAGCGACCGCCATCATCACGACGCCAATCCGCAGCACCGAAGCGATCCGGTAGGAACGCACCTGGTGGACCCGCAGCACCCGATCCAATTCCACGTCGCTGGTCAATGCCACGAGAAACACCGTACCCATGGTGAGGAGCACGCCCACCCGGAAGTTGCCAACTGAACGGATGACCGACATACCCACCGAGAATGCGAATCCGCGCCCCACTGCGGGCGAATCGGTATCCGGCTGCGGGGCGAATTCACGAAGTGATACCCGACCAGACTTTGACAAATTCTTGGCAAGATCTGGTGCTCACCTCCAAAGAGCAAACCAGCCCTGCGCCCCACTAGCTTGGCTAGCTAGAGGGCGAAGTGCATAGCGTAGGCCACCCGCCCTTAGCTTAGGATCGCGCACGTGGGATCCGATGTACTGCAGGTCGTTCTCGACCAATTAGCCGCCACGGCCAGCGGGTGGCAGGGCGCAGGCGCTCAACTCACCGGGCCTGCGCCGCCTTCGCCGGGGCAGCCATTC
Organism: Mycobacterium lacus; assembly: GCF_010731535.1. Classification (NCBI taxonomy): domain Bacteria; kingdom Bacillati; phylum Actinomycetota; class Actinomycetes; order Mycobacteriales; family Mycobacteriaceae; genus Mycobacterium; species Mycobacterium lacus. Next base: position 238,294 of record NZ_AP022581.1, on the reverse strand, counting down.
CAGGCCACCACGGCGGCGATCAACGCGATCAACGCTGCCATCGGCGCAGCGGGAGCGGCGTTGACCGCCCGGACCCAGTCCACGGCTGCCGGCGTGGCTACAGCCGCCGCTGGATACGGCAACCAAGAAGCCGCTGCGGCGGGCGGGATGGCCGCCGTGACACACGCGATGGTGGTATAGCGATGCCCGCCACACTGTCGCAAATCCGGGCATGGAGCACCGAGCACCTCATCGACACGGCCAGCTACTGGACTGCGACCGCGGACCGCTGGGAAGACGTGTTCTTGACCATGCGAAACGAATCGCATGCCATCGCGTGGCAGGGCGCCGGCGGTGACGCGTTACGGCAGCGGACCAGCGCCGACTTACCCATCGTCAGTGGCAAGGCCGATCAGTTGCGCCAGGCAGCCGGGATCGCGCGCAACGGTGCCGGCGACATCAGCGCAGCCCAGCGGCGCGTGCTGTACGCCGTCGAGGACGCCCAGAATGCGGGCTTCAACGTCGGCGAGGACTTGTCGGTCACCGACACCCGCACCAGCAGCAACGTCGCCGAGCAGGCCGCCCGCCAAGCCCAAGCGCAAGCGTTTGCCGGTGACATCCGCCTGCGCGCCGAACAACTGGAAGAGGCGGACCTGAAGGTCGCCGGTCAGCTCACCGCCACCACCGCCGATCTGGGGACCGTGGGGTTCGCATCGGACAAGAGCGGGGTCCAGTTGGTCGATTTCACACAACACAGCACATCCGCAGCACCCCCGAACCTCCCGCAGCCAATCAAGGACTTTATTAACTACCAACTCCAAGGTAAGCCGCTACCTCCCATGACTGGCCCACCCATCACCGAGATCGAAAATCGCATCAAGGTGATCCAACAAGCCCAGGAATGGCAACAATGGCTGGCCGCACATCCCGATCAACACACGTGCGGCACCGGCGACATCATGAAGGCATTGGGCGCAATGGCGGGTGGAGACCTTTCCCTCCTTGCCGGTGCCGCAGCCGCCCCCGAAACGTTCACGGCAAGTTTCTGGGTCGGTCTCATGGGCTGGGCGGCAGGCCAGGCAACCGCCATCGGCGGTATCGCGCAGTGCGCATCGTAAGCTGGCGGAGGGCAGCATGCAACTCGGAGTAGCAATACCTGGCGCCACATTCGTAGCCGTGGCTCTTATCGTCACCGTCCGCCGGCTGGTCCAATCGCAACCACGCTCAAAGACCAGGGCAGCTATGTGGGGCACCTTGGGACAGTTGGGGGCGACGGCCATATTCCTGGTGTTGGCCACCGACTACATGTACGGCGACAACTCACTATTTAGATGGGCACTACTCGCGGCATCGGCACTCACCGCGTCCAACGTCGTCTTAACACTGGTCATATCCCAAAGGCGGGCTAGCGCCAAACGCTTCTGAGCGAGTTTGGGCCCCGTGGGTGGGTGATTGGCCCCGCGCAGGTTCTGCGGTCACGTTGGTCAACCCGGCCTACACATCACAACAAGTACGCCCGTGCGGGCGCCTCGATGTGCGGCGCGGGAACAAAGGTCACTGGCAGACCGCGGGCTGCCCGCAGCAGGAGTACTGGCCCCACGGCGCGAGAGATGAGTAGCGAGGTGCCTGACGCGAAGATGCGGTAGTGAGTGGGCGCAGGTGACCGCACGGCGACCGTGACTGGTGCTGGGGTGTTTTGGATTTGGGTTAGGCCGCTTGTGCGGTTCGGGAGGGTTCGCCGTTGGTGGGGATGTGCCAGATCGCGATCGGGAGGGAATGCTCGATGGCTACGAGGGCGCGTGTTGGCCCGCGGCGGGCCGCGAGTCGCTTGTAGCGGTTTTGGAAGAACGACCATTTGTCCGCACGGCAGCCATCGCGGCGATCCCGAGCGCGCCTTTGAGGTGGGCGTTACCCGGGCGGGCCGCACCTGGCGGGACTTGCCGGCTGATTCATGGTGTCCTGAGCAGACACCGGCCCAAGAGGCGAGCTGAGCGGCGGTATTGAAGCAGGTCATGTCGCCCCCTGTCTCAGCGAGGATGTTCTCCGCGCCGGTTTCACTGATGCGGGGGATCGTTGCGAGCAGTTCCCGGGCCCAGCCCAGGCTGTGCTCGTTGATGAGTGCGCCGATCAGCCCGGTGAGCATCTTGATGTGCGCGTATTAGCAGGTCGATGCGGTCGAGGTGCCCTTGGGTGAGGTTGCCGCGGTGGGTGGTGAAGTTGCCTTCGAAGGCGGCCCGTAGCTGCTCGGTTTTGACGCGCAACCGTCCTTTGGCGAGGTCGGCAAGGGACGCCGGGTTTCACTCTCCAGCGATAAGGGATTCCAGGAATAATCGACCGGATACGCCAAGGGACCGGGTTGTGACCGAGGTGTACTTGATTCCGGTCGACTCGATCAGCTTCTCAAGCTGCTAGATTTCCCGGGATCGCTGCCCAATCAACGTACGGCCGCGAGCGGGTCTGGGCGATGTCGCGGGCCTGCAGCCACGCGGCGACCTCGTGGTTGATGAACTCAGCTCCGCAGTCTGAATCGAAGATCACCATGGGGAATGGGAACCGCTGCTGCAGTTCATCGATGCCCTCGAGGATCCACGTGGAGGCGTTGTTGCGGATCGAGTGGTTCTCGGTCCAGCCGATCACCAGATCGGTCATCGTCAGCGTGCGGGCGAACTCGCCGATCAACGTCGGGCCGCAGTGCGCCACGGTGTCGGCCTCGATCACTCCCGGGGCATCAGGTGCCTCATCGGCGCAGGTGCGGATGCTGATCGAATTCCGCAGCAGCGGTGAGGGTTTGGTGGTCGAGATGCCCTTGATGCGCATCGCATCCCGGGCGGGTTTGAGGTAGCGGTCCACGGTGGCCGCGCTCATTGTCTTCAGCTCCGCTACGACCGCTTCGGTGGCGAACGGCTTGTCAAGATCACCGGCGGCGGCCAAAAGCGGCAGCCATAGTTCGACCATGACCACCAGGTACTTGCCGCACGGCATGCCCATCAACGCCCACACGCGCTCCAACAGCGCCCTGGCGTCGTCGCTGAAACCCCACGGCCGCAGAGCGCGCCCATCGACCTGCTCGGCCGGTGCCGGCAGCCTCGGGCCGGTCAACATCCGCCGCGCCGTCGAGCGGCCCATCCCGGTGGTGGCCACCACCCGATCCAAAACCTCGCCCTTGTCCGCCGTGGACGCCTTGCGGTACTGGGTGCGCAGCTTGTTCGTTACCTGTCGTCTCGCGGCCATGTCGATCTTGCCTTCCACGTCGGGCAAGCCTTCCGGGTCACGCGCTCAAGATAGCTGAGGCACCACTCCCCGCCACGCGCTCAAAGTAGGTGAGGCACGCCGAGTTGCAGCAAACGATCGACATACCGCGTTAAACTCATCGCCATGGTCGGCGCTCGATGAGTAATCCACAGCCCGACAAGGTGCGTGTGGTGGTTGGCGATGATCACCCGCTCTTTCGCGAGGGGGTTGTGCGAGCCCTGTCGTTGAGCGGCTCGGTGAGTGTCGTCGGTGAAGCAGATGACGGCGCGACGGCTCTCGAATTGATCAAGGCCCACCTGCCCGATGTCGCATTGCTGGATTACCGGATGCCCGGGATGGACGGCGCGCAGGTGGCCGCGGCGGTGCGCAGCTACGAGCTGCCGACCCGGGTGCTGCTGATTTCGGCGCACGACGACTCGGCGATCGTCTACCAGGCGTTGCAGCAGGGCGCGGCGGGATTCCTGCTCAAGGATTCCACGCGCACCGAGATCGTCAAGGCGGTGCTCGACTGCGCCAAGGGCCGCGACGTGGTGGCGCCCTCGCTGGTCGGGGGCCTTGCCGGGGAGATCCGCCAGCGCGCGGCGCCGATGGCCCCGGTGCTCAGCGCGCGGGAACGCGAGGTGCTCAATCGGATTGCTCGCGGGCAAAGCATCCCCGCGATCGCCGCGGAGCTGTATGTGGCGCCGTCGACGGTCAAGACCCATGTGCAGCGGCTATACGAGAAGCTCGGTGTCAGCGATCGCGCGGCGGCGGTCGCCGAGGCGATGCGGCAAGGGCTGCTCGACTAGGGGTACGGAGGCGCTCGACGAACGGTCTTCGGAGCTGTCTTCGGGCGCTGGGACGGCGGTTATGCGGCAGCTGCGCTGCGCGTGTCGGGCGAACACTTCGGCCCGCTCAGGCGTGTCCCCTTGGCAGATGATGTAGGCGGCGTGAAGCATCGCCCCCTGCAGGTCACCGGTGGAGTCGCCGTTGCGCAAGACGATCTGGGCCTCGATCACCCCGGGCACCTTGAGCAGGTCCGCCTCGTCGGGCATGCCGGCGATGACTCCCGAACCGGTGACCGGGATGACCGCCCACGAGAACGAGCCCCGCGACACGGCATGGGTGCGCGGCCGGCGCCCGCCCAGCTGCTCGACCAACAGCTCCAGGTTGTCGATGCCATAGCTGAGCCGCAGCATCCGGGGTATCAAGAGTCCGCCGGGCCGTGCGGCGAACTCGCCGACCAGCCACCTGCCGCATCGGTCGCGAAAAATCTCGCAGTGCCCGAATCCGTCGGTGACGCCCAAGGCCGACGCGGCGGCGCGCGTTAGGCTGCGCACCTCGATCGCATCCGCCGAGTCCGGGTCGAGAAGCACCGATCCGTACGCGTTGTTGGCGAGGACCGGTGTGAAGTAGCGGCCGGCCAGGCAGTGCACCTCCGAGCCCCGATGCAGCATTAGCTCACAGTGGAATTCCTCAACGACGTCGACGAAGCGTTCGACCAGACAGCCAACCTGGCCGACGTCGGATGCCAGGGATGTCGATCGGATCCATTCTGGAAGGTTCGCCGGCGGACCGAAGGCGCCGGCGGAGGCCAGCTGATCAAAATTGTCCCGGTTGACCCGATGCGTGTTGATGGTTCCAAAGCCATAACGCGGTTTGACGACGATCTCGCCGCCCGCGTCGTCCAGGAATTTGCGGATCTGCCGCACGTCGTGCACCACCCGATGCTCAGCGACTGGGACACCGGCGGCAGCCAGGCGCCGCTTCATGACCGACTTGTCGGTGCACGCGACGGCGCTGCGGTGATCAAGTCCGGGCAGGCCCAGCAGCTCGTTGACGAAAGCGGCGGCGCGAACGCAGGGCTCATCGATCGTGGCGACAGCCGTCACGCCGAGCGCTTCGAGTTCCACCGCGATTCGGGCGAGCTCGGTGTAGTCGTCGAAATGATCGATGGTCCTGATCGGATATCGCGGATTGGTGGACTCGCGCGGTTCTCGCATGCTTTCGGGAATCACCGCGACAATCTTCTCGCCGCGCGCGGTGAGAAAATCCTCCAGCCGCGGACGGTATGCGGACAAAACGACGATCACGACGTTGAGCCTTTCGCGGGGGACAGGGACTGGTTTGGAGGTTGGGGATCATCGGCAAGTTCGTAGAAACCCTCGCCGTCGAGGTAGCGCAGCGTCGCAAGATCACGAAGCACTATCTCGTCCACCTCATGCATCAGCGTCAGCGAGACGGGGTAGGTGCTGTCGTCGATGGTGCGACGCAGTCGCTGCCCGGGTTTGATTAAAAGGCGCATGTCGTAAAAGCTTTCCAACTGCTTGATGGCGTCCAGCGCGCGGTAGGAGACCAGTACACCACTGCGCGGGCTGACCATCAGTGCCCAGGCGATGCTCCGACGAAGCTCATAGGGCCGCCCGTGGCGTTGCTTGAATCGGCCGGGATTGGTGTAGGCATCCACTGTCCATTCAGTCTGGGATTCACCGATAGCCATGGCCGTGTAGCCGGGCAGGTCCTGGCCGGCGACCCGCGCTCCGACCTCAATCAGGCAGGGGCCATCGGGAGTCATCTTGATTTCGATATGGCCTGCGCCATGGCGGATTTCGAGCGCGTCGAGCACGTCGAGCGCGTATGGGACCAGCTGATCCTGGATTTCCCCGGTGGCCGGCAAGATCTGGCATGCCACCACCAGGTCGGACACTCCGTTGGCGCTGATGCGATGTGTCTTCCAGATGTCGCAGACGTGATGCAACCCGTCCCGGCTCACGGTGTTGACCAGGTATTCCGCGCCGACCAGGTATTCCTGCGCCACAACACCGTCATTGGGCAGGTTGACGACGTTCTCTCTGCCATTCAGCTGGCGAAAGGCCCGGACGGAGTCGTCCGCCGTGCGGCACCATGTGACTCCGTCGTTGGCCGCGCTGCGCAGTGGTTTGAGGATGGCCATGCCGCCCAGTTGGGTGTGCCATTCCCGGAGTTGGGATTCGCTCTCCACCCGGATTTGTCGCGCCCCGCGCAGACCGCATTGCTTGATCCGCTCGATCATCAGGTACTTGTCGCGCCGCGCCGCACTGAGGGCGGTGCCGTTGGTGGGCGCCCCGGTCAGTGGATTCAGCGCTTCGCTGAGTGCGTCGGCAAATTCGACCCCGTGGTCACAACCCGCGATGACGGCGACGGGATGAAGCGGCGCTATTTCGCTTACCGTTTCGTCCAACGAGCCACGGTGCATGAACTCGAAGGGGTAAGGGAACGGATCAGGGTAGCCGCGGTAGAGCTTAGGAGTCTGGGCCGTGCTTTGCACCCTGACGGGGACGTAGCCGGCGGCTTCGAACGCGGGCGCCAGCCGCGATGCCGACGGGCCGTAGGTGTCCACCAAAACGACATGGCCACACCGGTTTTCGAGGTAGTTGCCACTCATTGGGCGGTCCATCCTCCATCCACAGCCAGGGCCTGTCCGGTGATATAGGCCGCTTGGTCGGAAGCCAGCCAGACCACGGCGTTGGCAACTTCGTCAGGGCTGCCAAGCCGGCCCATTGGGATGTGCGACAAGTAGAAGCCCTCGGCGCCCGGTCCTCGCGCGGCTCTGGCTTGGGCCAGCATCGGGGTCAGGATGGGCCCCGGGCATACCGCGTTGACCCGGATCCCCTCGGTCGCGTGGTCGATGGCGGCGGCGCGGGTGAGCCCGACCACGCCGTGCTTGCTCGCGGTGTAGGGAGCGGCTCGGGAGTAGCCGACGAGGCCGGCGATCGACGCGACGTTGACGATTGCTCCGCCGGAATGCGTTCGCATGTAGGCAATTTCGTGTTTCATCGACAACCACACTCCTTGCAGGTTGGTGTCGACGACGTGCTTCCACCGCTCGAGCGTCCACCCGTCGGTGGGCTGTCCCGCTCCCGGCGCGCCAGCGTTGTTGCACGCGACGTTCAATGCGCCGTAGCGATCGACGATCGTCTCGACGAGTCGCACCACGTCGGTTTCGCGGACAATGTTGGCCCGCAGGGCTTCAGCCTTTCCTCCGTTGCTCGCGATGATCGACACGGTTTCCAGCAGGGGATCAAGTGTTCGGCCCGCGACGACCACAGCTGCACCCTCTTGGGCGAATCGGCACGCCGTTGCCCGACCAATCCCGGTGCCGCCGCCGGTGACCAGCACGACTTTGCCGGCGAATTGTGTGCTCATCCGCGGTCGCGCGCTTTGATGGGATGGCAACGGGTCAGCTCAGTTGCCATGAGCCGCTTGGTGGCCCGCACGATGTCGTGGCTGCCGCTCAGCGCGGCGGACTCCAGGCGGGGGCTCGCCGGATAGGGCACGGCTAGCGCACCGACCCTGGCCACCGGCGCGCGTAGGTCCTCGAAGGCCTGTTCGGCGATGACCGCGGCGATCTCGGCGGTGGGCCCATAGCGCATCCAGGTCTCGGCGGCCACCACAACGCGTCCGGTCTTGCGGGCCGACGCCACGAGCGTTTCGGTGTCCAGCGGGCGCAGTGAGCGCACGTCGATAACCTCGGCATGCACACCGGCCGCCGACAGGCTGGCTGCGGCGTCGAGCGAGTGGCGCACCATACCCGACATCGCGATGATGGTGACGTCGGTCCCCTCGAGAAGCACGCGCGCGGTCGCCAACGGGGTGACGTGTTCCCCGTCGGGAACCAGGTCTTCGGTGGCGTACAAGGCTTTGTGTTCGAACAGCACGACAGGATCGTCGGATCGGATGGCCGCGGTCAGCAGCCCCTTTGCATCCGCGGCATCGCTGGGCATCACGGTGTGGATCCCGGGCAGGTGGGCTGTCCACTGCTCGAGCGATTTCGAATGCTGTGGCCCCGCACCGTTGCCCGGCCCGCCCTGCGTGCGGACCACCAGCGGAATGTTGACTTTCCCTTGCGAGACAAAGGGATACACGCTGGCCGCATTGGCAAGGCTGTCGAGAGCCAGACACAGGAAATCGCTGTACATGATCTCCACCACCGGTCGTAGACCGGACATGGCCATGCCGATTGCCGCCCCCACAATTCCGTTCTCCGAAATCGGGGTGTCAACCACCCGGCCGGGACCGAACTCATCCAGCAACCCCTTGGTCACACCGAAAATCCCGCCGTAGACCGCCACGTCTTCACCGAGCACGATCACCCGATCGTCGCGTCGCATCTCGTGGCGCAACGCGTCGTTGAGCGCCTCCGCATAGGTCATCGGTGTCATCGACGTCATGTGCCCAACGACCGTCATCCGTCCCATTTGCGGGCTGTCACAACCAATTCGGCGGGGTCAGGCCAGGGGCTGGCCTTGGCGAAGGCCACCGCCTCATCGACCGCCCGCCGCGCGGTGCGCTCCACCTCGTGCACCCGCTCGCGCGAGATACCTGTCGCGATCAAACGTTGTTTGGTCACCATTAGGGGATCCGGCCACCGGTCGGCCTCGCCGCAATCGCGATAACCACCGCGGTCGGCACCCGAGAAGACCGCGTTGCGGTAGGTGACGGCTTCCACCAACGTGGGGCCAGCGCCGGCGCGCGCTCGGCGCACCGCTTCGCCCACACAGTCTCGAACCGCTTCGACGTCGCCGCCATCGACCTGCACCCCCGGCATGCCATAACCGACCGCCCGCCGATACAGCCGGGTCTCGTGCACGTGCTGGTCCAGGCGCACGCTGAGCGCGTACTGGTTGTTCTCCACGAAGATCACCATCGGCAACTGCCAGAGCGCGGCCATGTTCGCGGCCTCGTTGAAGGCCCCGGAGTTCACCGCACCGTCCCCGGTGACACAGAGCGTCACCCGGCCGTCTGCGGCCAACATTTGCGAGTAGGCGTGTCCGACCGCCAACAACAGCGAATGACCAACAATGCCCGAGGGAGCGAGCAACCCGCGGTCGGGATCAACGATGAGCATATGCCCGCCCCGGCCGCCGCATTGGCCATCGGCTCGACCCATCATCTCCGCGATACTCGGGCCCAGCGGAAGGCCAAGACCGACATATTGTGCGTGCGGGCGATGAGTAGCGGTCGTGACATCGCCTCTGCGTAACACCGCAGTGGCCCCTATACCCGCCGCCTCCTGGCCAAACCCGACGTGCATGGGCCCCTTGATCAAGCCCTCGGCACGCAACTCTTCCAACGCGATGTCGAGCAGCCGCAACACCCACATCCGCCGGTACAGCTCCAGCCGATCCGGGACCACCGAATTCATGGCGCGGACTCCTTACTCACCACGGGAACCTCGGCGGCGCGGGCACGGCTAACACCTGCCGGTGGCATGCGATAGTCGCGGCTTCGGTCACGGATCTGAGAGTAGAGATGCCTACCTGGATAAACCTCCTCCAATCGGCCCTAAAACGGACGGACGTCCCTCCACTAATCGGGGGACAGGGCAACGACTCCCGCGGCCTGGTTGCGCGGGCAGACGCAAAAGCACCCCCGAAAGTACCTTTTGGGGGTGCTTTTGCGTCTGCCCGCGCAACCCTACAACTTCAGAGGCACCTCTACACAGACATGGGTCCCCGCGGGGGCGTCGAGGAAGACGAACACTCCGCCGGCGGCATCCACCCGCGCCCGATGCGAAGCCAGGCCGATGTGGCCCTCGCCCAAGCGCCGCGCCATGGTGTCCCCGGTGATCCCCACACCGTCGTCGCAAACATCCAAAACGCAGCTCCCGTCCGTGATTCCGAGGGTGACCGAGGCATGGCGGGCTTGCGAATGCTTTTCCAGGTTGGACAGCAACTCACGAGCCACGCCGAACATGATGGGGTCGATCGCATTGCGAATCGAATACTCGATGTCGGTGGCGACGTCGATTCCTGAACGCCCCGCGGTGAAGCGGGCCAGCTGTTCCACCGCCGCACCCAACCCGACCTGCTCGAGAACCGCCGGATGGAGCTCGAAGGTGGCCTGCCGCAGCCGCTCGGAGGCAAGCTGCAGACCCGCCAGCGCGCGCCCGACCCGTTCATCGTGGGGGGCCGTCGCCTCCAGCTCGACGAGTTCCTGACGCGCGAGCAGCACGTCTTGCAGCGGTCCATCGTGAATGGATTCCGAAATCCGGCGCTGCAAATCCTCCGACGCCGACATGGTCTGGACAAGCAGCTCTTCGCGCAACGCGCTCAGACTGGCCACCGAGCGGACATGGCGCTCCTCGATGCGGACCACCACCAGCGCCGTGCCGCACAGAAACGCGTAGAGCGCCAGCAGAAAGGCGGCGTCCGGCCAGGCGCTCGTCAGCACGTGGTCGTGAACCCCGGCGACCACGAACCCGACGAGTGTGACGGCCAGCACCACCGCCGCGCGTCGCGATGACACATCAACGCCCACCAGCACCGGCAGCAAGATCATGATCAGCAGCGGATAGATCCCGACGTCGGACAGCAACTGAAAGCCCGTCACCGCCAACACGTCGACGGCGGTGAAGGCAACGGGCTCCAACCGGCGCATTCCAGCGAATCGGCCGATCCCGCGCCACCGGCGGATCGGAAAAATCGCCAGTAACAGGGCGCACGATGCGACGGCTGCGTAGATGAGGATGAGAACGGTTTGCCGGGCCCATTCCGGCCGGGGGGTGCCCATGAGCATGGCGGCAACCATGAACACCACCACACCGATCCGAAGCACCGAGACGATTCGAGACGAGCGCTCCAAGTGCATCCTGCGCACTCGATCGAGTTCCACGTCACTCGTCACCACGGGAATACGGTACTCAGCGCGACCGGGAGCGTGCGGCGTGCTAACCGCTGATCGCGGTCGTCGCCGCATCAATCAACCAACGCTGTTACCTGCGTCACGGCCCGACCAGACAAGAGCTCGCCCAAGGGTGAACGAATTTCGAACGGCAGGCACCCAATCGGGGGACTCAAAATCCATCGGTCGGGGGACACGGGATTCAACCCTTTCGCGGCCGGTCGGCCGACAGACGTCACCGGTTCGCCGCGGCAAGCTAATAACAGTGTGGAGGCTGGTGAGGAGAGGTATGGTTCCGGCGATCAGGAGCGGACCGAAGGGGGGCCGTCTTCACAGTTCTGGCGGTCTAAGCCGGTGGACCATGGCTGCCACCAAAGAGATCAACTACGAGGTCATTGAAACCGCCGATCTGTTCAATCCACGCAACCCGGAATTGGGTCGGCAACCCGGCGATCATCCGAATGAGGCCACCCGTCTGGTAGCGATGGACGAGGCCGTGGCACAGCTTTTCGGTGAGCGCATCCGGGCATATTTCGCCGCGAACTCCATTGCGGTCTCATACCTTGTCTTACCCAGTGGGGACGAAAACAAGGTCATCGAAAACGTGCTGCGGGTGGCCAGCCGCCTCAATGCCATCGGCACCCCGCGAGTGGGCAGCGCCCCCATCGCGATCGGCGGTGGGACGCTGCAAGACATGGTCGGAATGGCGGCCAGCCTGTATCGGCGAGGTATCCCCTACGTGCGGGTGCCAACGACCCTGCTCGGCCAAATCGACGGCAGCGTGTCGGCGAAGACCGGGGTGAACCACGACGGATTCCGCAATCGTTTGGGCACCTTCGCTCCTCCGCCACGCACCCTCATCGACCGGGGCTTGCTCGCCACGCTGCCCGAGCGCCAGATCAGCAGCGGGCTGGGCGAGGCACTCAAGATGGCGCTGATCAAGGACGCTCGCCTGTTCGAGATCCTGGAGGCTCACGGCCCGCGACTTGTCGCCGAGCGCCTGCAGGATCCCGGGCACGACGGGCCCGGCATCCCGCCGGGGCAAGAGGTGATGCGCCGGTCGATCACCGGAATGGCCGAGGAACTGCGGAAGAACCTGTGGGAGGACGATCTGCAGCGGATCGTCGACTACGGCCACACCTTCTCGCCCATCGTGGAGATGCGGGCGTTGCCCGAGCTGCTGCACGGCGAGGCCGTCGCGATGGGCTGTGTCTTCTGTGCCATCCTAGCCGCCAACCGCGGCCTGCTCACCCGCGCCGAGTTGGACCGCATCGTCGCCACCACTGTCGGACTGGGTCTCGCGCCATCGCATCCGCTGTTCTGTGACGCCGAGCTGCTCACCGAGGGCTTCGTCGACACGGTCCGCCATCGCGGCGGGCAGCAGCACCTGACTCTGCTGAACGGCATCGGCAAAACTGTCTTCGTCAATGACCTGGCCGACACCGAGATCGCCGCCGCGGCGGCCGAAATGCGAATGCTCCGTCAGGGGCACGACACCGGCGCATCAATCTGCAGTGGGTCGATGGCATGACCGCCGTCTAGCCAACCGCGCTGCGGCCAAGCGTTGGGGTCCTCCCAGTCGATCGACGCGGCCGCCGTCAAGCTGTTCACCATCCGACCACTGAACACGAAGGTAGGAACACAATTCATGGCCGGCCCGCAGATTCATCACGTCGCCTTGCTAGTCGCCAACCTGGAAGCCGCGATCGAACGCTGGTCGGCGGCAACGGGATACACCTTCAGTCCGGTCGGCCGCTACTGCACCGAGCGATACGCGGACAGCAGCAATCCCAAGCCGCATCACCACGATGCGCGCATCGCCTTTTCCAAGGAAGGCCCCCCACACATCGAGCTGATGGAATTCACCGGAGAAGGAACCCACTCGGTTTCGCAGGGCGAAGGGTTTCACCACCTCGGCTTCATGGACTACCCCAACGTCGAAGGCCGGCTCAAGGAGCTTGCGGAACTCGGTTTCGGCCACGACGGCATGGCGTTGACCGACGATGACCGGATCCTGCTGTTCTTCACCGAGAAGGCCGATTTGAACGGCATGCGCCTGGAGTATGTCGCCGAGTTGCCGCAACCGATCATCAAGGACGACGGCAGCGAGCCGTACCTCGACGACCGCGGCTTCCCCGGCCTATGGCCACCGGGGAACGAGTGACGCGATGACGACGACGACCGCGAATCTGTGGGTCGGGAAGAACCGATTCGAAACGATCGAGATGCCCCTGCCTTCGCCGCCCGAGGAGGGTCTTCTCATCGAGGTCACGGCCAACGGCATCTGCGGGTCCGACCGGCACTTCGTCTCCACCGACCCGACGGTGCCGATCGTGCTGGGGCATGAAATCGTCGGCACCATAACCGCTTTCGGCGCCGGGCACTCCCGACGCGATGCCGCCGGCCAGCCGTTGCGCGAGGGAGGCACCGTCGCCCTGTTCCCCTGGGTGCCGTGCCTGCGGTGCTGGGGCTGCCGCCGCTTCGGGCCCGGCGCGACCACGTGCGGCAATGCGTTCGTGTATGGCGTCCCGCCCGAAGCCATCGGACTCGAGCCGCTGCCGCAGGACAGCGGCGCCCACACGCCCACGCTGACCGGCGGCTTCGGCAAACACGTTGTCGTTCGACCCGGAACGTATCTGTGGCGGGTACCCGACCATGTGCCGGCGCGGGTGGCGTCGCTTCTTGATCCCCTTGCCGTCGCGGTCCGCGGGGTCAATATCGCGAAGACGCCCGCAGGTGTGCCGGAGGAGGTGCTGACGTTCGACGCCACCGCGGTCATTCTCGGCGCGGGTGCGGTGGGGCTGCTCACCGGGCTGGTGCTGCGTCACCTTGGCATCGGCACCATTGTGGTTTCCGGTTCCCGGGCGAGCAGGCTGGACGCCGCCCGCGACATCGGCATGGACGTCGTGCTCGACACCGCAGAACTGGACGTGATCCAGCGCCGCGAGGCGGTCATGGAACTCACCGGCGGCCTCGGGGCCGACATCGTGATCGACGCGGCCAACAACGCCGCAGCCCTCGGTGAAGCCCTGGGCATGGTTCGCCGGCTGGGCACGGTCGTGGAAGTCGGAAACATCGTTCCCGGCAACGCGGGCATCAGCGTCGACCCGGCGGTCGATGTCTGCCAACGCAATGTCCGATTGCTCGGCATGAGCTTCAATCCGCCGCGCTCCTACAGCGAAGCCATGGCCATGCTGAGCAAGCATCCGGGCATCCCGTTCGAGCGCTTGATCACCCATGCGCACACGTTTGACCACCTCGACCGGGCGCTCGCAGATCTGGCGGGCGACGCGGTCAAGGTCACCCTCACCGCATAGCCCACGACCTCCAGCAGCCAACCCCGACAAGGACGAACACGGTGGCAGTACTCGAAGTCGGCGGCACCGGGCTCCCCTCCCGGCCCGGCCCGATCAGGTGGCGACTCTTGCTCGTCGGAGGGTCCGCCGGAACGCTGTTCGGGTATTCGATCGCGGTCAGCAATGACGCCATCGGGCCAATTCGGCAGCAATACTCGCTGTCCGGGTTGGCAGTTGGGACGGTTGTCAGCAGCTTGATCGCCGGCGCTCTGGTCGGGTGCATGCTCGCTGGGCCCGCCGTCGAACGCTATGGTCACCGAGTGGCGCTGGGAATCGCCGGGGTTGTGGCCGCGGCCGGGTCTCTCGTCGCCGCAACGGCGGACGGCGCCCCGTCGATGGTGATCGGCCGGTTGATTCTCGGTGCCGCGGTGGGCATAACAACCGCCGTCACGCCCACCTACATCGGCGAGATTGCTCACGGCCGGAACCGGGGCGCGATGATGGCCGGCTACCAATTCTCCATAGCCAGCGGGTTTCTCCTCGCCTTCACCGTCGGAGCCATCCTCAGCCTGGGTGGCCACGAATGGCGGATCATGTTCGCCGCCAATGTCATTCCTGCCATTCTACAAACCCTGACGATGACAAGAGTTCCATCCAGCCCGCACTCGCTGGTCGCCCGCGGCCGCCCCGACCACGCTCGCGAGTCGCTGCTGGCCACTCGGCATCCCGACGATGTCGCCGCCGAGCTCGAATGCATCATCGCCGCCCACCGGCGCAACACCGAGACCGGCGCACGGATGAGCCTGGCGCGGCTGGTCAATCCGGAACCGTCCCTGCGTCGGCCCATCTTGATCGCGATGGGCGCCTCGTTGATGGATGTGCTCGTCGGAATCTGCGCCATCGTCTACTACTCCACCCCGGTGTTCGCCATGGCCGGTGTCCGCGGCCGCGCCGGCGCCGAGATCGCCTCGTTTTCCATCGGGGTCGCCGACGTCGTGTTCACCGTCGTCGCGGTGGGGCTGCTCAACCGCTACGGACGTCGGCCATTGCTTACCGTCGGGTTGACCGGAATCATCGTGTCGCTCTTGGCCACAAGCTTCGGCCTGGTGTCGTCATCCTGGGTCGCCGGGGCGATAACCATTGCCGCCATGCTTGCGTTCATGGCTTGTCACGCGTTCTCGGCCGGACCCATCGGCTGGCTGCTCGTCGCCGAGGTACTGCCCCCGCAAATCAGGTCGCACGGCAGCGCGGCGGCGATCGCGGTCAACTGGCTGGCGAACCTGGTGGTGGTCTTGCTCTTTCCGATCCTGGTGGGAACCCCCGGTGAGCCTCATCGCGCCGCCATCGGATTCCTCATCTTCGCCGGCATCTCGATCGGGTTCCTGGTTTTCGTTCGGGTGTGGGTCCCGGAAACCAAGGGACTCACCCTCGAACAGGTGCAAGCGAAGTTGGCCGGGCACCGGGTCAAGGCGAAATAACATGACCCAGCCTCACCTTGACAACGACCGGGTTGATACGCCCGAGTTGAGAAACTGGGCGGGCAACGTCGCCTTCACCCCCGCGCGCCTGCACCGGCCGACGACCATCAAGGAGCTCTGCGAGATCGTCGCCGACGCTTCGCATGCGCGGGCGCTTGGTGGCGGGCATTCCTTCAGCCGAATCGCGGACACCACCGGCGATCTCGTCGCGGTCGACCGGCTGCCGTCGGTGATGGACATCGATCGTGCGCGGATGAGCGTGGAGGTCAGTGCCGGTACCCGATATGGTGAACTGGCAGACCATCTGCACCGTAACGGCCTAGCGCTGCACAATCTTGGCTCGCTGCCACATATCTCGGTGGCCGGCGCATGCGCCACCGGCACGCACGGTTCGGGAAACTTCAACGGTTCGCTCGCGGACGCCGTCACATCGGTGACCCTCGTGAACGCGGACGGCCAACTCGTCACCTTGTCCCACGCGGATCCCGGCTTCGGTGGTGCCGCCGTTTCGCTGGGCTCGCTTGGCATCGTCACCAGCCTGCGCCTGCGCCTGTGCCCGACGTTCGACGTCGAACAGTACGTCTACGACGGGCTCAGCTGGGATTCGCTGCTGACCCACCTCGACAGCATCACCGCCGGCGCCTACAGCGTGAGCATCTTCTCCCGGTTCGGCGAGGCCAACCGGATCTGGGTCAAGCATCGCTGCGGCGATCCTCGCGCGGACCTCACCCACGCCGGAGTGCAACCGGCCCTGACGCGTCAACACCCGTTGGCCGCGTTGCCGGCAACCAACTGCACCGAGCAACTCGGTGTTGCCGGACCCTGGCATCAACGACTTCCACACTTTCGTCCCGACTTTCGGCCTGCGACCGGCGACGAGTTGCAGTCCGAATATCTGCTGCCCAAACGGCACGCGGCCGCCGCCCTTGACGCCCTGCACCGAATCCGCGCCGTGATCGCGCCGGCCTTGCTGATCTGCGAGATCCGCACCGTCGCGGCCGACGATTGCTGGCTGAGCCCCAACCACGGCCGCGACAGTGTGGCCATCCATTTCGCGTGGCGCCCCAACACGTCCATGGTGATGCCCGTCCTCGCCGACGTCGAGGGAGCGCTCGCACCGTTTGACCCGCGTCCACATTGGGGCAAGCTCTTCACGATTGGTGCCGACGCTCTGCGCGCCAGCTATCCGAGATGGGGCGACTTTGACGGTCTCATGCGGGCGATCGACCCGGGCGGGAAATTCCGCAACGACCTCATCAATAGTTGCTTTCCACAGTGAAACCCGTGCCCAAGGAGAAATGATGCCGCGAAATCCACGCCACGTTCTTATCACCGGATCCACGTCCGGCATTGGTGAAGCCGCCGCGCTCGCCTTCGCCCGCGGTGGCGACACCGTTTATGTGAACGGGCGCAATGCGGAGCGAACCGCGAAGGCCGCCCAACGCATCCGCAATGCCGCCGGCGAATCGGCCGGCGAGATCGTCGCCGTGGCCGCCGATATCGCCACCGCGGAGGGTGCCGAGGAGATCTTCACGGCCATCGGCGAACTCGACGTCCTGGTCAACAACGCCGGCATCTACACAGAATCACCGCCATTCGAGATATCCGACGAGGAATGGCGCCGCCACTTCGAAGTCAATGTGCTCAGCGGTATCAGACTCACCCGGCACTATGCGCCTCGCATGGCCGAACGCGGCTGGGGCAGGGTGATATTCATCAGCAGTGAGTGCGGGGTCACCACGCCTCCCGAAATGATCCACTACGGGATGACCAAGTCGGCGCTGCTCGCGGTGTCACGGGGATTCGCGATCGGCGTCGCCGGCACCGGGGTCACGGTGAACTGTGTTCTGCCGGGGCCGACCCGCACCCCGGGCGCCGAGGAGTTCGTCGCCAAGATGTACGGCGATATCCCGTTCGAGGAGGCCGAGCGCCGTTACTTTGCCGAGGTTCGCCCGGCATCGTTGATCCAGCGATTCAGCCTCCCGAGCGAAGTGGCAAACCTCATTCACTATGTGGCCTCCGCCGGCGCATCCGCTACTACCGGCGCGGCACTGCGGGTCGACGGCGGGGTCATCGCGACAATAATCCCGTGACGGATGGAACTACTGCCGGGACCCGCCCGATAAGTTCGAGCACTCGCAACCGGTGGGGGACAAGATGAATTCGGGAACGCCGTCGTACCGGGCCGATGTCTTGATCGTCGGCTCCGGCCCAATCGGGGCCACGTTTGCCCGCAAACTGGTAGACGGCGGATCCAGTGTCGTTGTGGTGGACGCGGGCGCCCAGCTCTCGGCCCGTCCCGGCCAAAACCTCAAGAACTCCTATATCTACCAGCACAATCCGGATCTGTTCGAACCGGTCATCCGCAGTCATCTGCATGTGCTCTCGATCCCGCCGAGTGCCCGGGCCGAGCTCGCGGTCGATCCGTCGGCGTTTCCCGAATTGGGCGACAATCCCAGCAACGCTCGCAACGCCGAGAATCCTGAGCAGAACCCGTACCGCAATATCCCCGCGGCCGCGGCCTGCTATGCCGTGGGCGGCATGGCCACCCACTGGACATGTGTGTGTCCGCGTCACCATCCCACGATGGAGCGTTACAACGGGATTGCGGCGGACGAATGGGATCGGTACTACACCGAGGCAGAACAACTGCTGGGCGTCCAGCAGGGCGTGTTCGACCACTCGGTCAGACAGACGCTGCTCATCGACGCGCTGCGACGGGAGTTCTCCGAGCTCCCGGCCGAATACCAGGTGCAGGACCTCCCGCTCGCGGTCAACCGGATCCCCAACAATCCCCGGATGGTGAAGTGGACCGGCGTCGACACAATCCTGGGCGACCTGGCAGATCCGGGCGGCGACCCGGAACGGTTCCGCATTCTCCAGGAGCACCTGTGCAACCGCTTGGTTCGGGATTCGGACGGCTCGCGGATCGAATACGCCGAGGTGCGCGACCTTGTCGGGATGCGAACGGTGCGCATCTATGCCGACCACTATGTCGTGGCGTGCGGAGCCGTGCTGACCCCACAACTGTTGTGGGCGTCGGAGATACGGCCCGAGCCGCTGGGTCGATACCTTACCGAACATCCCACGGTGTTTTGCCAGGTGGTCCTGCTTCGCGATCTTGTCGATCGGATCGAGGGCGACGAACGATTCACCGAGGCGTTGCGGGCACATCGGCGGCTCTACCCCGATGACACCCTGCCAATTCCCTGCGCGGATCCGGCGCCGAACATCTGGATTCCGGTCACGGAAGGCCGTCCCTGGCATGCCCAGATCAATCGGGACGCCTTTCACTACGCGGATCTGGTGCCGCACGTCGATACCAGACTGATCATGGATTTGCGGTGGTTCGGAATGGTCGACCCGCGGCCCGACAACCGGGTGTGGTTCTCCGATCGCTACACCGACGTGCACGGCATGCCGCAGCCCACTTTTGATTTCACCTTTAGCTCCGAAGACGCGGCGCGCCTGCACGCGATGATGGCCGAGATGCTGCGAGCCGCGATGGCCATCGGCGGATTCCTGGGCGGGTCCGAACCGAGCTTTCCGACTCCCGGGCTGCCGCTGCACATCGCCGGTACGGTCCGCATGGGTGAGGATCCGGACACCAGTGTTGTCGACACGAACTCGCGGGTGTGGGGATTCGAGAACCTCTACCTTGGCGGCAATGGCCTGCTGCCGACCTCAACCGCGTCGAATCCGACGCTGACCAGTGTGGCGATCGCCTTGAAGGCAGCGGACCGCATGGTCGAAAAACATTACACAGCAAGCTGATTCGGGACTCACCGCCGCCTCATCGGAACGGGTCGCCACTACGGGCGCACGCCGCCGGACGCCTTGGTCAGTGTGTCGGCGGCAAACCTCAGCCCGTCCAGGACGTCCAGCTCGTCGTCCTCGTGCTCGATGTTTATCGCGATCGACGGATTGACCTTGCGCAGAGCGCCGACAAACGACGTCCAGTACTCGACATCGTGACCCCGGCCCACCGCGACAAACTGCCAAGAAGGGTTCGCCGGCGACCGATTGAGAAGATAGCGGCCACCGAGCGTGATGGCCGAGGGATCGTCGGCGTCCGGCGTCACGTAGCGATCGTCGAGTATTCCGTTCAAGCGGCAATTGGCTTCGTTCACCCGCGTGTCCTTGGCCGCGGCATTGAAGACCCGGTCGCCCAGGTAGTTGATCGCCTCGATCGGTTCGATTCCCTGCCAGAAGAGATGGCTCGGATCCATTTCCGCGCCGATGTGTTCACTGTCGGTGCGCTCGATCAGTCGCATCAAGGTGGCCGGGTTGTACACCAGATTGTGGGGGTGCATTTCGATGCAGACGCGCACGTCGGCAGCGCGGGCGCGCCGTTCGATATCCCTCCAGAAGGGAACGGCTACGTCGTCCCACTGGTAGCGCAACACATCGGTGGCGGCGCTGTGCCAAGGCTGGGGCATCCACGTCGGAGCCAGGCACCCGGGATGGGCGCCGGGCAGGCCGGACATCGTTACCACGTTTCGCACGCCGAGCAAGCCCGCCAGGTCGATCGCCCGCCACAGGTCGCGCACGTAGGTGCCACGCACTTCGGGATCGGGGTGCAGCGGGTTGCAATTCACGTTCAGGGCGGTAAGCGCGATGTCCCTATCCGAAATCTGTGCGAGATACTCTCGACGGGCCCGCGGGCTGGCCAACAATCCATCAACCGGGAGATGCGGAGCGTTGAGAAACCCACCGGCGTGCACTTCGATGCTGTCCAGGCCCAACTCACCGATGGTGTCCAGACACTCGACCAACGTCATGTCGGGAAGGCACGCCGTATAGACACCGATTTTCATATCAACCTCGACCCTGAAGCGTCCGCAGCAACATGTTGAAGACACATTCAACACGTCGATCGCCGTGGCGAGTCCCTAGGATCGAGACTCCGTCTGTCCGTCCGACTGGCTTCCTGTTCCCCAGGGCCCCCCATTATCGCGATGCGGCCTCGCTTTGGCGTACGCCAAAGCGTCGGCCACCAGGTCGCGCGCCACGCGCTCCGTCTCGTCGAGCTGACCGCGGGTGACCCCGGCAGCAAGCAGCCGCCGTCGCGCGAAGACCAATGGATCCAGGAACTGCTCGGACCCCGCCAGGTCGCGGTAGCCGCCACGGTCGGATCCAGAGAAATCAGTCGTCCGGTACGTGATCGCTTGCACCAGTGTGGGGCCGCCGCCCGCGCGCGCTCGTTCCACCGCCCTGGCCACGCAGTCCCGAACCGATTCGACATCGTTGCCGTCGACCGACACCCCCGGCATCCCATAGCCCGCTGCCCTGCGATACAGCTGACTGTCCCTGTCGGGTCTGCCTAGGCGGACGCTTAACGCACAACGAATGTTCTCGACGAGAATCACCACCGGAAGCTGCCATAGCACAGCCATGTTCGCGGCCTCGTGGAAGGTGCTGGCATCGACATCGGAATCCTCGGTGGCACACAGTGTCACCCGGCCGTGGTCATCGAGCCATTGCGAGTAGGCATACCCGATGGCCAGCAACGGTGACTGCGATGCGGCGCCCGGCGAGGCCGGCAAACCATACTCGGGATCAACGATGCGGCCGATCATTTCGGCGATCATCGAGCCAAGCGGATTGCCAAGGCCGACCTGCAGGGCGTGTGGGCGATGCGTCGTGGTGGCGATGTCGCCTTCGCCCAGTGCCGCGGTGGCGCCGATAACCACCCCCTCCTGACCGAACCCTGCCTGCAGGGGCCGTTCGATCAGACCTTCGACGCGCAATTCTTCCAAGGTCATATCAAGCAGCCGCACCACCCACATCCGGCGATACAGCTCCAATTGACCGGGCAAGAGCGTCGCCGAACTCTCACTGATGCAAGTCACTAGTCGGCTCCTCCCTCTTCACGGGGATCTCGTTGGCACAGGCCAGAACACGAGCCAGTGGCGAAGACAGCGCCGCGCCGAGCAGACCAACCGACACCGTGGTAGCAGCCACCAGCGGACGCCCGCCGTGTGTCAGGCTGCACGAAGCCAGGATTGGCGCGATCACCGAGGCAGCCGCGAGCGCCATCGCCCAGATTCCGTGGTAGCGCCCGCCGTTGGCGGGTGCAGCGATCCGATGCACGATGCCGGCGCTCACCACAAACCAGGCGATCTCGCCGGGTGCACACGCGACCGCAGCCGCACCGAAGCCAACCGTCGTATGCGCCAGCGCTGCGGCCCCCATGCATAGGCTCACCCACACAGCCGCTCCAGCCAGGATGCCAAGCCGCGGGCCACTAGCGAGCTGCTCGCTCAGCCATCGCGTCAGCAACGGGGTGAGTGCGATGGCGGCCAAGGCGTTGCTCAACTGCACCCAGCCGCAGGCGCCGGCACCCAGCCCGCAGTCGCGCATCAGCATGGGCAACGCGGAGAAGAACCCCATCAACGCCGTCAGCGTTGCCAGGCCAGATGCGAACAACAGGACCAGCCGCTTATCCGAGAACGCTTGCCGATAGCCGGTTTTCGCCATCGTTGCGCCGGTGCTGGGCACCCCTGAATATTCACGCACTCGGCCGTGCACCCCAGCGGGTATGCAGCGAGCCGCCACCACCGCGTAGACCGCGCACGCGATGCCGTTGATCCAATACAACACCGGGGTGCCCCACCGGTCGGCGAGCAGACCGCCTACCCCGCCGGCGATCGCGGCACCGACGTTCAGCACCCACCCGTAACGCCAGGCATCGACTCTCGCCCGTCGCGCGGGCTCGGAAACCAAATCGGCGATCGCGGCGCCCAGCACGGGACGCGATGAATCGCAAACCAGACCGGCGATCGTGGCCCCGACCAGCAACGCCGCCAGGCTCGGCGCCCCGGCCATCAGAACCAGCGCCGCGGCGGCCACGGACATGGTGGACACCAGCGTCGTCCGGGCCCCGATACGGTCCACCAGCCATCCGCACAGCAGTTGTCCCACAGCCCATCCCAGCCCGTAGGCCGCTAGGACCACACCGATCGCTGCCGGGGCATGGCCCCGCCCGGCCACGTGGTAGGCCAAGAACGGATAGGCAAAACCTGCCGAGCGCACCAGCAGGTTCCCGCCCAGCAGCAGCCAGACCACGGTCGGATAGCTATCCCGGGTCGTTGGCGCCTCGGTCCCGACCTCGGCCAGATCGCCCGCGGCAGACGGACGGAGGCCGCCGGAATCGACGGTTGGGCAGGCCGCATCGGGATCGCTGGTCAGCACCCGATCCGTGACTGCGATGGCCGCCGCTGTGGTCACAAATCTCAAGGTAGAGACGGATTCCGGCGCAGTCCTCCTCCGATCGGTCCGAAAGGATGACGAACGCCTCCTCCCCCAATCGGGGGACACCACCAAACCGGTTCAGCGTCGGGTTCGCTCGTTGCGCTTCGGCGGCGCTGTGCGGGTGCGGATTTCGCCAAATTCCTACCTCTGGGCGCACGTTAACGCCGTCAGCCTGCGACCCTCGACATGCGAAGTCGCCTGGCAGGCGACTCGGCGGTGGTGGCGCGATGCGCGGTCTTCTCCCAGAGGAACGGCGCCGTGACCAGCTGGTAGAGCGCACGCCATGCCGCGGCCCAGTGCGCCAGCCAGTACACGGGAAGGGCGGCAACCGCGCGCAGATGACTCCAGCGTCGTTCGCGATGGGCCAGGTACGTCGCTATCAACCAGGTCAGCGTGGTGCCAACTTGAACCGCCGCGATGGCGCCGGGATCGACCTCGACTGCGATCAGACCCCCGTAACCGAGCGTGTCACCGACACCGAGAGCGAAAATCAGTGTTTGAGCTAGGAATTGGACCGGCATACCGAGGACGAAGACGATGAGACTCAGCAGGCCGCGGGGGCCGAACCTGCGGATCGTGTCGCGCGGTGCCCGGGTGTGGACGAGCGCGGTTAGGAGGAAGCCCTTGTGCCAACGGGTGCGCTGCGAGATCCAGTCGCGCAGCCGATCCGGTGCGTCGCCGTACGTGACGGAGTCGACCACGTTCGACCGGTAGCCCAACGCGTGCAGCCGCATGCCCAGATCCGCGTCCTCCGAGACGTTCCAGGCGTCCCAGCCACCCACATCCCGCAACACCTGGGTGCGAAAGTGGTTGCTGGTTCCGCCCAGCGGAAATGGCGCGCCGAGCGCCGCCAATCCCGGCACCGTCAATCGGAAACGTCGCGCGTACTCCACGCCGAAGCAGTGCGCGAGCAAGTTTGTTCGCATGTTGCTGGTCTGCAATACGGCCTGCACGCAGGCCAGCTCGCCAGAATCCGCGGCGAACACCGCGGCGGCCTTCCTGAGCTGATCGGGCTCCGGCCGGTCCTCGGCGTCGAAGATCACCAGCAACTCGCCCCTGGCCACCAACAACCCGGCGTTGCAAGAACGCGGCTTTGTGCGCGGTGGCCCAGGCGGCACCTGCACGATTCGCATGTACGACGGCGGCTCCGCCGCGGCGATGGCCCGCTGAGTCGCGACGTCCGTACGTTCTACCAGCAACAGCACTTCAAGCCGCTCCGGTGGGTAGTTCAAGTTGGCCACGCAGCGGACCAGATCGCCGATCACCTCCTCCTCGCGATACGCCGGGACCAACACCGTGTACGTGGGCAGTTGCTCGTCCGCCAATTCAGGGATCGGCTTACGCCCGTTGCTTTTCGCATCGCGCAGACCCGCCATCGCGACCACAAACGACACCAGCACGATCGCGGTCGTCAGCGCCAGCAAGACAAGCAACAGCGCCGAGGGCGCCACCACCGCCGTGATCACGCATGCCGCCGCCACACCCTGGGCGGCACACTTCTGCCACATCCGAATCCCCTGCCGGGCAGACATCGCCGGGTTGGTGCGGGCGAAGTCGTGCATGATCGCTTGGGCGACTTCGGTTTCCGACTCGCTAAAGGCGCGGTCCTGCAGCGACGTCGGCTGCCTATGCAGGTCCGCCAGGTCGACCTTCGCGCGTTCGTCCGTGCCAGAGCTCATCACCGATGGAACCGCCTTGCTTGTGGAAACGGGAATGGACGTCAATTCGTCGGCTCCGCATTCATCGGGGCGTGCCCCCTGGACCCACTCAACACGCGCGCAAGCGGCAGACACAGGGCGGCACCGATCAAGCCAACAGTCACCGTGGCGACGGCGACCAGGAGATCGCCACCATGGGTCAGGCTGTAGGAAGCCATGATTGGCGCAATCACCGAAGCAATTGCCAGGGTCATCGACCAGATTCCGTGGTAGCGCCCGCCATTGGCGGGTGGGGCGATCCGGTGCACGATACCGGCCGCGATCACCAGCCAGGCGATCTCCCCCGGCGTACATATTGCCGTGGCCAGGGCGAAACCCAACGTGGTGTGCGCGAACGCGGCGCCCGCCATGCTCAAGGTCGTCCACCCGCCCGCGACGACCAGGATGTCAAGCCTCGCGTGGCGACGGGCCGCGACTCGCCGGCCCAGCCAGGGCATCATCAGCGGGGTGAGCGCGATGCCCGCGAGCGCGTTGGCCAACTGCGCCCAGCCGAATTCACCGGCACCCAGCCCGCGGTCGGCCATCAGCATGGGCACCGCGGCGTACAAGCCCCTGACCGCAGTCATTGTTGCCACGCTGGAGGCGAACAGCAGAACCAGGCGACCGTCCGCGAAGGCCTGCCGGTAACTGACGTGTTCGGGCCCAGCCGCCTTCGCCGGGGCCGCGCGGCACGCTTGACCAGGGATGCAGCGGGCCGCAACCAACCCGAGCAGCGCGCAAGCGGCGGCGTTGACCCAAAACAGCACCGCAGTGCCGGACCAGCCGGCGACCAAACCGCCGACCACGCCGGTGACCGCACGGCCGACGCTGAGGATCCAGCCGAAGCGAAAGGCGTCGAGCTTCGCTCGCCGCCGGGGGTCAGGGATCAACTCAGCGATCGCGGCACCCAGCACCGGGCGCGGCGCGTCGTAGACCACGCCCACGATCAGGGCCCCGACGGCCAACGCCGGCACGCTGCGCGCCTCGGCCATCAGCGCCAGCACCACGGCCGCCACCGCCATGGTGGACATCAATGTCGCCCGGCCCCCGATGCGGTCCACCAGCCACCCGCAGACCAGCTGCCCCGCGGCCCAACCCACACCGAAAACCGCCAACACGGTGCCAACGGCCGCTGCCGCATGTCCCCGCCCGGCCACGTGGTACGCCATGAACGGGTATGCGAATCCCGCCGCGCGCACCACCATGTTCCCGGCCATCAGCAGCCAAATCACGGCCGGGTATCCGTCCAGGGTCGCGCGGGCGGGACCGGAAACGATGGGGGGGCGTGCCGCAATCGCCGCTTGGGTGCGGACGTAACCATCGCTGGGGCCTGCGCTCGACGCGCGCAGGTGGCAGGCGGCAAGCGTTCGCAGGCGCAGATAAGCGGTCGTGAGGTCGACGCCGGGGCCGGGGCCCAGCACCCGGCGATTGACCGCGACGGTTGTCGTCACGCAGCGCACGTTATTTGCCGTCCGCGGCGCAGACCTCCTCCGATCGGCCCTAATAGCCGGCGAATGCCGTTCCTCTGATCGGGGGACATAGCCATGCGGATAATTGCCACTTCCCACTGGTCCAAGACTCGGGCGGTCAGATCAACTGGGGCAGCACCCGCAGCGGCGCGATCCCATCTTGGGCGCCGTTGCCAGCCGCTTCGGCTCGGCCGGGCGAGGCCGACATCGGCAATCCGCCCAACAGGCCCGGGGCGCCGCCGGCCGGGCCGGCCGAGGGAGCGGCGCTCATCGCGGCACCCGGCAACGCCGCCATCGCCGAAGGGCTGAGCGTCGGAGCCGACGCGGCCCAGGCCGGCGGCACCGACAATGCCCCGACCGTCGTCGCCTGACCGAGGCCCGCCGACGCCACACCGCTCAGGGTTGCCGAACCCATGGCCGCAGCCGCCTCCGAAGCGGCCGCGCCAAGCCCCGTCGCGACCTGGCTCGCCACCGCCGCGGCCGCCGGTGCGAAACCCTTGATGGTGGAGATCGCCGACATCATCAACCCGGCCGACGATGTGCACACGAAGAACGGCGTGCCGAGGATGCTCATCACCGTCGATAGATCCTCCACCCATTGCGGGAGGTTCGAATCGCCGGCCGCCTGCAACAGCGGGGACACCGCGGACGTCAGCTGGGACAGCGTCGCCACCACATTGTTGGCCGCGGAGTTGCCGGTGGCTTGCGTGAGCGCGCCCGCCTGAGCGGCCAGCCCGGCGGGGTTGGCGATCTGCGGCGGCTCGGTGAACGGCGTCAAATTGGTCGCGGCGGCCGAAGCCGCCGCATAGCCATACATCGCGGTCGCGTCCTGGGCCCACATTTCGCCGTATTGGGCCTCGGTGGCCGCGATCGCCGGGAAATTTTGGCCCAGCAGGTTGGTGGCGATCAGCGTCATCAGCTGAGCGCGGTTGGCCGCGACCAGCGCGGGGGGCACCGTCATCGCATACGCCGCCTCGTAGCCGGCCACCGCCGCTCTGGCCTGGCTGGCGACCTGTTCGACCTGAGCGGCGGTGGCGCGCAGCCACGTCACGTAGGGCGCGGCCGCGGCGGCCATGGCCACCGAGGAGGCGCCGAGCCACGCCCCGCTGGTCAATCCGGAAATCACCGATTCGAAGGAGATCGCGGTGGAGCTCAACTCGCCGGCCAGCGCATCCCAGGCGGCCGCGGCGGCGAGCATCGACCCCGCTCCCGGGCCTGCGTACATGCGCCCCGAGTTGATCTCGGGCGGCAGCGCCGCATACACCATGTGGCAGTCCTGTCAGCGGGTTGCGATCGCGTTAGCCGCCTCGGTCGCCGCGCAGGAACCGCCGCCGGTCCCGAGGGTGGTCACGAAACACATGACACCAGAGTGCAGTCACGGCACGACGATGTCTGTCGACTGACCGGTCACTGGGCGGATGAATCACACCGTCCCCCGATCGACGGATGTTGTGTCCCCCGCCCCGGGTGAGGCGCCGACGCGCTGTCCGACTCGGCGGGCCGTCCCCTCAATCCTGCCGGTCCGATGTGTCCGATGGGTCCGATGTGTCCGATGTGGGAGACAACAGCCGTTCGGCCGCGGTGTAGGGATCGTGGCCGCCGTCGACCACCGACTCGGCGAGGCGGTCCAGGTCCGGCCTGGCGCGCAACAGGGTTTGCGCCAGCGACAGGATCTGCGCTCGGGCGCGGGCCAGCCGGCGGGCACGGCTGTCGGCGCGGTGATGGTCGTCGATCGCGGCCAGCAACTCCTCCAGGCCCTCCCCGCGGGCTGCGCTCAGGCTGACGATCGGGGCCTGGGTTTGGGCCCGTAGATCACGCGCGGTCTGCTCGGCGCCTTCCCGATCGGCCTTGTTGACCGCCACGATGTCGGCGACTTCCAGCAGGCCCGCCTTGGCCGCCTGCACCGCATCGCCGGCGCCGGGATGGAGGATGACGACGGTCGGGTCGGCGACGGCTGCGATCTCGATCTCCGACTGTCCCACGCCCACGGTTTCCAGCAGGATTACGCGGTAACGGATGGCTCCGAGCAGCCGGATGGCGGCGGGGACGGCGGCGGCCAGACCGCCGATGTGACCGCGGCTTGCCACCGATCGGATCAGCACATCGGGGTCGTTGATATGAGCGGTCATCCGGATGCGATCGCCGAGCAGCGCGCCGCCGCTGACGGGTGACGACGGGTCCACGGCCAAGACGGCCACCCGGCAGCCCCGCTTCCGGTAGGCGGCGACCAGGGCCGCGATCGTCGTCGACTTGCCCGCGCCCGGCGGCCCGGTGACGCCGATCACCCTGGCCGCGGTCGCCGATGACGGCCCGATGCCGGCCAGCACCTCCTCGCGTCCCGCCCCCTCGACGAGGCTGAGCAGCCGACCCGCCGCACGCTGAGATCCGTTGCGCGCATTGGCAATCAGATCGGCTAGGTCCATCTTGCGTAGTTTACGGAGCGGCGACCTCGATGACGGTCGCGGAACCCATGCCGCCGCCCGCGCACATCGCCGCGACCCCCACACCGCCGCCGCGCCGCCGCAATTCGTGCACCAACGTCACCAGCATCCGGGCACCGGTTGCCGCCACCGGATGGCCCAGGGAGCAGCCACTGCCGTTGACGTTGACCCGGTCCGGATCCAGGTCGAGCATGTTGACGGTGGCCACACACATCGACGCAAACGCCTCGTTGATTTCGAACAGGTCGACGTCCGAGATCGAAAGCTGTGCCCGGGCAAGGGCTTTCGGGATTGCCTCTACCGGCGCCAGGCCGGTGGCAGCGGGGTCGACGCCGACGGATGCCCAGGACGCGATCCTGCCCAGCGCGGGCAATCCCAGCCTGGCACCCAGCCGATCGCTGGCGATGGTCAGCACGGCGGCGCCGTCGTTGGCGCCGCAGGCGTTGCCCGCTGTGATCGAGAAGCCCTCGATCTCCGGATGCAGCGGCTGGAGCGCGGCCAGCTTTTCCATGCTCGTGTCGCGGCGGGGATGCTCGTCGACGCCGAAGAGGCCGTGCGGGGTCTCGATGGGAACGATTTCCTCCTTGAAGCGGCCCTCGTCGATAGCGGCGATCGCGTTGCGATGCGACCGCAGCGCCCACGCGTCCATCTCCTCGCGGCCGATGCCCGCCGTGACCGCGGCGTTCCAGCCGACGGTGATCGACATGTCCATGTTGGGCGCATCGGGCCGGTCCGGATGGGTCGGCGGGAACCAGTCGACCCACGCGCCGTCCACGTGGAGCCGTGACCGCGGCGACGTCGATGCCGAGTTCACGCCGCCGGCGATGATGAGTTGATCCATGCCGGCGCGCACACTTGCCGCCGCGCTCTGCACCGCCGCCTGACCGGCCGCGCAATGCCGGTTGTTGGCCAGTCCGGGCACCGACGCGAGCCCCGCGGTGATGGCTGCGTGCCGGGCGAGCACTCCGCCGCCGTAGAGGCCTTCGCCCAGGATCACGTCATCGACCTGCGACGGGTCCAGGTCCGCGGCGGCTTCGGAAACCACATGGTGGGCCAGGTCATAGGCGGTGGTGTCGCGCAGGGTTCCTTTCCGGGCGGTGCCGATGGGCGTGCGCAACGCGGACACAATGACAGCTTCAGGCACGGGTCTTCTCCGTCTGCATGGCGATGAGAACACCATTCTCTCATTCTGAGAGTTAGAGTTGCAAGATGCTGGCTCGCGAGCAGACGCGGAATCGCACAAATCGGGTCCGATTTGTGCGATTCCGCGTCTGCTCGCCAAACGGCTCAGTTCTTATCGGCCGTCAGCTTGGTGACGATCGACCGGAAGTCCTCGGTGGTAAACGATTGGTGCTCGGCCGACAGGGCGTAGTCCAGGCTGGCCAGCACGGCGCGCTCCAGGTGGATGTTGAGCACCCGCTTGGTGCTCTCCACCGCCTGCTGGGGCAGTTCCATGATTCGTTTTGCGCAGGCCACCGCTTCGGCGAGCGGGTCGGCGGCGACGTGATTGGCCAGGCCGAGTTCCACGGCCCGTTCGGCACGAATCTTCGTGCCGGCCAATGCGTACTCCTTGGCCAGCATCAGGCTGATGTGCAGCGGCCAGGTGAGCGGGCCGCCGTCGGCGGCCACCAACCCCACCTGCACATGCGGGTCGGCGAGAAAGGCGTCTTCGGCGATGTAGACAATGTCGCTCAGCGCGACCAGGCTGCAGCCAAGTCCCACGGCCGGGCCGTTGACGGCCGCCACCACGGGAACTCGGCAGCGGGCCATGCCGAGGACGATCTCGCGACCATGCGCGATGGTCTTGGCCCGCAGATCGCCGTCATGGGCCAACTCGGCGAGATACGAGTAATCTCCACCGGCCGAGAAGGCCTTGCCGCAGCCGGTCAGCACCGCGGCGCGGGCCGTGCGGTCATCGCTCAACCGTGGCCACAGCCGCGCGAGTCCGGTATGCAGATTGTCGTTGACCGCGTTGAGGGCATCCGGCCGGTTAAGGGTGATGATCCGCAGCGCCCCGTCGGCCCGGACGTCGATTTCGGTTGGCATGTCGTACATGTCAGACTCCCAATCCCAAGATCCGGGAAGCGATGATGTTCTTCTGTATCTGTGATGTCCCGCCCATCACGCTCTGCGCGCGGCTGTAGAGGTAGGCGCTGAGCAGGTCTGGATCGCGGGTCCCGCCGACCGCCAGTGCGGCGTGCCCGATGGACTGCTCGACCCAAGTCATGAGCAGCTTGTCGAGCGATCCTTGGGGCCCGTGCGACACTCCGTCGAGTTGTTCGGAGAGCCGCCGCTGGACATGATGGGTGAGCATTTCCGCCTGGACCGCGGCCCATGCAAGCTCTTCGGTGACCGGGCCATGAATCTTCGAGTTGCGCGCCAACAGGGTTCGCACGAGCTTGGTGTATCGGGCGGCATAGCCCAGCGTGGACGGTTCGCGCTCGTGGCCGACGACGGTCATGGCCACCGCCCAGCCGTCTCCGGGGGCGCCCACCATCTGCTCCGCCGGTACGGTTGCACCGTCGAAGAACACCTGGCCGAATTCGTTGGTGACCCCGTTCATCATGCGCAGCGGACGCTGTTGCACGCCAGGCTGTTTCATCGCGATGACGAACGCCGACAGGCCGCGGTGGCGCTCGGCCTGCGGGTCTGTGCGAGCCAGCAGCAGGCACCAGTCGGCGACGTCGGAGTAACTGGTCCAAATCTTGTGTCCGTGCACCACATAGGTGTCGCCCTCGCGGGTGGCGGTGGTGGTCAGCGACGCCAGATCCGAGCCCGCGCCGGGCTCGCTGAAACCCTGACACCAGCGTTCGGTGCCATCGATGATGCCGGGCAGGAACCGTTGCCGCAGCCCGTCGCTGCCATGCCTGCCGATGCCGAAAACCAAATAGCCCACGCTGGGGCGCGGCGGAGCGCCGGCGCGTGCCAGCTCCTCATCGACGATGCCGTCGTAAACCGGCGGCAGGTCCTGGCCGCCGTACTCGCGGGGCCATGACAAGCCGAAGAAGCCCCCCTCATACAGGGCCCGATGCCACTCGGCCTGACGGGCCCAATACTCGTCGCCGGAGCTGGGAAAGTCTCCTGCGCGCAACGAAAGCCAGGATCGCAGCCGCTGCCGGAAGGCGGCCTCGGTGGGCGAGTCACGAAAGTCCAAAGTCAATCTCCTCGAGGTTTGCCGGCCACAGCTCGGTCGATGTCAGCGCACGGCGCAGGTAGACGTGGACCAGACAGTCCCAGGTGTTTCCGATGCCGCCATGCACCTGCACGGCGGTCTCACAGACGGTTCGGGAGGCGCGCGCGCAGTACACCTTCGCGACCTGCGCTGCCCGCACGGCCTCGGCCGGCTCGAGTGCATCGACCGCCCATGCCGCATGCCGCAGCACGCTCACCGAACCTTCGATCAGCGCAAGGCTTTCCGCCAATAGATGGGCGACGGCTTGATAGGAACCGATGAGCTTTCCATGCTGCTCACGGATTTTCGCGTAGTCGCAGGCGATCGAATGAGCGCCTCGCGCAACACCGACCAGATCCGCCGAGGTGGCGGCCAGCGCGAGGGCCAGCCAGCGCCCGGCGACCTCGGCGGACACCCCGCCGACGGCCACCGGCGACCCGATGATGCCCGCTTGGGCCCTGGTCAAATCCGCGCCGCCGCGATCGGGGTCCAGGTCGGCCATCAGCACCGTGGTGCCCGACAACAGCAGAGCCCGTCGACATCCGCGCGCATCGATGGCACGGTCGCCGACCGCCATGGTCGTTCCCTGGGCCTCGGCACCGATGTGCCGGGCCAGATCGCCGGCCAGCACCGGCCCGAGGAACGGTGCGTCGACCAGCCTGCGCCCGAATTCCTCGGCGACGATGGCGACTTCGACGCCGGACGCTGCATCGGACCGCAGCGATCGCCAGCCTGTCAACTCAATGTGCTTGTCCAGGCGCGCAATTCGGCTCTCGTCGGCGAGATCGGCAACCGCCCCGGGCCCAAGGTTGTCGGCCAGCTTGGCCGCGGCGTCGCGCAGCTGCTGCTGCTCAGCTGTCAGACGTACATCCATGGCGCTCCTCGAGGACTCGGCGCAGCACCTTGCCGGTGGGCAGGCGAGTAATGTCGGCCACGAATACGACCCGGCTCAGGCCCTTGTAGGACGCCAGCTTCTCGCCCACCCGGGCGACGAGGACGACGGCCCCGACGGGAGCGTGCGTCGTGACCGCGGCAACGACCGCCTTCCCGTCGACCGCGTCGGGCACACCGAAGACCGCGCAATCTTTGACGGCCGGATGAGCCTGCAGCACCGACCGTGATGCGGTCGTATTCGACGTGGCAAAGCATCGCCTCGACGTCGAACCGGCGATGCAGCCGCATCCAGGCGCCCGCCCACAGCGCGGTAAGGATGTTGAGCAGGCCGAGGATGTGCGACGGCGGCGTGGCGACCTGGATACGGTCGCGGCCCGTCGGTTGCAGCGCGTCACGCCGCTGCCGGACGCCCGCGTGCAACGACGCACGGCTGTGGCGCACGGCCTTCGGCAGGCCGGTGGTGCCGGAACTGAACACCAGCAGCGCATCGCCCCGCGGCGGCTGCGGTGCACCGAACACGTACGCCGCCGGCTCGGTCACGTCCCGTTCCTCCCGGCGTCAATCCGCACTGTCTTGAGAAGATCCTATCGCCTGGTGAGAATAATATTCTCTATGCTGAAGAACGCAAGTACATAAGGGGTGGTCAAGGTGACGGTCACCCGCATCATCGAGGAGACCCCACGGGTGACAGATCCCGCACCAACCGGCGGCACGGTCACGATCCACCTCGACCGCAAGAAGGTGTCAGTGCCCCTGGTGCCCGGCGAGACGCTGCTTCAGAGCGCGCGGCGGGCCGGGCTGGACCCGCCCTTCAGTTGCGAGGCGGGAAACTGCGGCACGTGCATGGCCAGACTCACCGAGGGCCACGCGACCATGCGGGTCAACGACGCTCTCGAAGACGACGAGGTGGCCGAGGGCTACGTTCTGACGTGCCAAGGGGTACCCGATACCGATTCGATCACCGTGCGCTACGAGTAGCCACCAGAGAGGCCGTGACATGACAAAAGGGATCATCTATGTCGAGAGTCGACCCAGTTCTCCCGATCGCGACCGGGAGTACAACACCTGGTACGACGAAGTCCACATGCCCGAACTCGTGGCGCTCGACGGATTCGTTTCGGCGCGGCGCCTGAGGACAGTCGATGGAGACGGTCCATACGTCGCGCTCTACGAAATCGAAGGTGATGATCTGCAGGCGATTTTGGACAACATGGTCGCCAACGCCGGCCAGCTGCACATGTCCGACGCGCTGCAGTTCGATCCGCCGCCGGTGATGCGGTTACTCGAGGTGACGACCGAGTACACACCGGCGGGCTAGCACCCGCCAACCCATGCGCCGTCGCGACACCCCAGTCACATCTAGCACACCAGCCTCCCCAGGGAAGCGACCAGCAGTTTGCCCAGCTCATAGCGACAACCCAGGTGCCGCACGGCACCAACCCGCATTGTCGCTAGGAGATGGGCGCACCGCGCATCCCCCGGCGGACAGACCTGTGCGACAGAAGTGACCAGGCGACACGGCTTCTCAGACGCCGTCGGTCCCCAGCCCCGGCGGCGGCCGATACTCGGGCTGGTAACCGGAAACATGGATCGGGTTGCCGACGAGGCGGAAATCACCTGCCGCCACAACCACTTCCGGGGTCGCCTTGAGCGCCTCGGAGAGCGTGCGGACGGCCGCTGCCGGAACCCCTAGCGGGCGCAGTCGCAGCTCCCAGCCCGCGGCGGTGTCGGTCGCCAGCGCCGCGGTCACGACGGCCAGGACCTCGTCGCGCCGGACCAACCGCTCGGCCATCGTCGCGAAACCGTCGATGCGCGCCTCAGCGGCGAAGGATCGCCAGAACCCGTCGTGCGTGATGAACAGTGCAAGATACCCATCGGCCGTCGGGAACAGCTGCGCCGGAACGTAATACGAGTGCGCACCGTACGGTCGACGATGCGGCTCGACGGCGTCGTTGAGGTAGGCGGCGGCGTGGTAGTTCAGCTGCGACAGCATGACGTCGCGCAGCGACACGTCAACCTGCCCGCCCTCCCCCGAGACGATCTTGGCGAGTAGTCCGAGCGCCGCGCACATTCCGGTGGAGTTGTCGGCCGAGGAATAGCCGGGCAGCGTCGGTGGGCCGTCCGGCTCACCCGTCAGTGCTGCGATACCGGTTGTCGCCTGAATCACGTAGTCGAAGGCCGGATCATCGCCGCCGTGCAGCCCGAAACCGGTGATCGCCACGCAGACGATCCGCTCGTTGTGCCGCCGCAGCGCCTCATACGTAAGGCGCAGCCTGTGGATGGCCGACGGCTTCAGGTTGACCAGCAGCGCATGCGACCGCGCCACGAGCTCGGCCAAGCGGCGCTGTCCCGCATCGGAATTCAGGTCGAGGCAGATGCTCAACTTGTTGCGGTTGAGGCTGGCGAAGTAGCTATCCCCGACCCCGCGGGAGATCTCGCCGCCCAGCGGCTCGATCTTGACGACCTGGGCGCCGAGATCGGCCAGCAGCATGGTGGCATATGGCCCGGCCAGCATGGTGCCGACCTCGAGAATCCGAAGTCCCGCCAGCGGACCTCGACCAGTCACCGCAACTCCGTTGCGAGGGCCGCGATTACGTCGCGCGTCCGGCGCTTGGAGGCCACCCGCTCCTCGCGGTTGTCGCCGATCGGCAGGAGCCGCACCGACAGATCGGTCACGCCGGCGTCGGCGAATCGGCGAAGCCGTTCCAGGATCGCGTCCTCGTCGCCGGCCGCGCAGATGTCGCCGACGTCCTTCGCGTCCCCGTACCCGAGCAGTCGCTGATAGTTCGGCGACACCTCGGCCTCCCCCAGTATCCGGTTGGCCCGCTCGCGCGCGACGTCGACTTCGGCTGTGCCGCATAGGCAGACGGGTACACCGGCGACGATGCGCGGAGCTGGGCGCCCGGCATTGTCGGCGGCCTTGGTGATCCGCGGGACCACGTGCTCGGCGATGGCGCGTTCGTCGGCCATCCACAGCACGGTGCCGTCGGCGCGCTCGCCGGCCAGTGTCAGCATCACCGGCCCGAGCGCGGCGACCAACACGGGTAAAGGTGCCACCGGGGCCAAGTCCAGAGGGTTGTGCACCCGGAAGGTGTCGTTTTCGACGTCGACCGGGCCGGGGTTGGCGAACGCGGCGTGCAGCACTTCGAGGTAGTCGCGGGTGTAGGCCGCGGGCCGCTCGTAGGGAATCCCGAGCATGTCGTCCACGATCCAGTGGTGCGACGGGCCGACGCCCAGCACCAGCCGTCCGCCGGTCGCGGCATGCACCGATAAGGCTTGACGGGCCAACGCAATTGGGTGCTGCGCCTGCAATGGGACGACGGCCGTGCCCAGTTCGATGCGACTGGTGTGCGCACTCATCAGCGCAACCGCCACCAGCGCGTCGAAGTCGTTGGGGATCTGCGGGATCCAGGCAGTGTCCAGGCCGGTGGTTTCGGCCCAGTCGATGTCGGCCAGCATCCGGATCACCTTGCGCGCGGAATCGCCGCGCTCGGGTCCGACCATCACTCCGATGCGCACTCTTCCTCCACAGCAGGTGCGGGTTTGCCGGTCAGCGCGCGGATGTCACGCACCAGCGCGTCGAGCGGTGTTCCGGTGGGAAACACCGCCGCGGCGCCGGCGGAAAGCAGCTTGGGCACATCCGCATGCGGAATCGTGCCACCGACGACGACGGCGATATCGGCGGCGTCGGCAGCGCGCAGCGCCTCGATGGTACGTGCGGTGAGCGCCAGGTGCGCACCGGACAGGATGCTGAGGCCGACAACGGCGACGTCTTCCTGGACGGCGATCGAGGCGATGTCTTCGACCCGCTGCCGGATCCCGGTGTAGATGACCTCGAAGCCGGCGTCACGCAGCGTGCGGGCGACGATCTTGGCGCCGCGGTCATGACCGTCGAGTCCGGGCTTGGCAATCAGGATCCGGACGGCCATCTAGAACACCACCGGCTGCTGGAATTCCCCCCATACCGCCTTGAGCGCGGAGACCATCTCGCCGACCGTGCAGTAGGCGTTGGCGCAGTCGATCAGCATGTGCATGAGATTGTCGGATCCCTCCGCGCCGCGCGCCAACGCGGCGAGGGTAGATCGCACTGCGGCACTGTCTCTTTCGGCTCTGACCTTCGAGAGCCGCTTCAGCTGGAGATCGCGCCCCTCGGCGTCGAGTTCGTACGTGACGATGTCCGGCTCCGGCTCCTCGGAGACGAACCGGTTGACCCCGACCACCGTCCGGGTGCCGGCCTCGATGTCCTGATGCATCCGAAAGGCTTCGTCGGCGATCAGGCCCTGCAGATAGCCGTCCTCGATCGCGCTGACCATGCCGCCGTGCCGCTCGAGGTCGTCCATGATCTCGATGATGCGGGCCTCGGTGGCCTCGGTAAGGGCCTCGACGAAGTACGACCCGCCGAGCGGATCGGCGACCTTGGCCACACCGGTTTCGTAGGCGAGGATCTGCTGGGTGCGCAGCGCCAACGTGGTGGACTCCTCGGTGGGCAGCGCGAACGGCTCGTCCCAGGCCGCGGTGAACATCGACTGCACGCCGCCCAATACCGCCGCCATGGCCTCGTATGCCACCCGCACCACGTTGTTGCGCGCCTGCGGCGCATACAGTGACGCGCCGCCGCACACGCAACCGAAACGGAACATCGATGCCCGGTCCGTCTTGGCACCGTAGCGTTCCCGCACCAGGGTCGCCCACCGCCGGCGTCCCGCACGGTATTTGGCGATCTCTTCGAAAAAGTCGCCGTGGGTGTAGAAGAAGAACGAGATCTGGGGCGCGAACTCGTCGATCGTCATGCGGCCTCGCTGGATCACGGTGTCGCAATAGGTGACGCCGTCGGCAAGCGTGAACGCCATTTCCTGCACGGCGGTGGCCCCGGCGTCGCGGAAGTGCGCGCCGGCCACTGAGATCGCGTTGAATCGTGGGACCTCGGCAGCACAGAACTCGATGGTGTCGGCGATCAACCGCAGCGACGGCTCCGGAGGCCAGATCCAGGTACCGCGCGAGGCGTACTCCTTGAGGATGTCGTTCTGAATGGTCCCGGTGAGCCTTGCCCGCGGTATCCCTTTTCGCTCGGCGGCCGCGACGTAGAGGGCCAGCAGGATCGCCGCGGTGCCGTTGATCGTCATGCTCGTGCTGATCTTGTCCAGCGGGATGCCGTCGAACAGGATCTCGGCGTCGGCCAGGCTGTCCACCGCAACGCCGACGCGGCCGACCTCCTCACCGAACTCGGGATCGTCGGAGTCATAACCGCACTGGGTCGGCAGGTCAAGCGCCACCGAGAGCCCCGTCCCGCCTTGTTCCAAGAGGTAGCGGTAGCGGCGATTGGATTCCTCGGCGGTACCGAAGCCGGAGTACTGGCGGAAGGTCCACAGCTTCCCTCGATACCCGGACGCGAAGTTGCCCCGGGTGAAGGGAAACTCGCCCGGCGGCGGAGGCTCCGCGCCTCGGTCCGGGGGGCCGTATACCGGGGCAAGCGGAATTCCGGACGGTGTCTGAGAGCCATTATCCATCGGTGAATAACGTACTTGCAAAAAAAGAGAATGCCAATACCGCACGTCCCGTCCTACGCTGAGCAGACGCAAAAGCCCCCATTTCGTCCCGAAATGGGGGACTTTTGCGACTGCTCGCGCTCAGGCGACGACTAGACGGAGGTCGACATGGCGGTTTCCAGGCCATCGGCGGCGGACATCGACGCCGCGGCCGCGCACTTCGGGTTCCACCTCGACATCGAGGCCCAGCAGAGATACCGGGCCGCCGTCGAGCACACCCTGAGGTCCTACGACGTGGTCGACGAGCTGTACGACGAGGTCGCGCGCCCGCAGGCGCCCGAACGTGGCTACCGATTCCCGCAACCGGGCGAGAACCCCCTCGGCGCCTGGTATGTCACCGCCGAGATCGCCTCCGGCGCCGACGGGCCGCTAGCGCGCAGGGCGGTAGCCATCAAGGACAACATCGCCGTCGCCGGGATTCCGATGATGAACGGGTCGCGAGCGGTGCAGGGTTTCGTCCCAAGCCGCGACGCGACCGTCGTCGAGCGCCTGCTCGCGGCCGGGGCGATCGTTGCGGGCAAGAGCGTCTGCGAGGACATGTGTTGCTCGGGTTCCAGCTTCACCTCGGCCACCGGGCCGGTGCGCAACCCGTGGGACCCCACACGCGAAGCGGGCGGGTCGTCCAGCGGCAGTGCGGCGCTCGTCGCCGCCGGTGAGGTCGAGCTGGCCCTCGGCGGCGACCAGGGCGGATCAGTCCGGATCCCGGCGGCGCTGTGCGGCATCGTCGGGCACAAGCCGACCCATGGCCTGGTGCCCTACACCGGCGCGTTCCCGATCGAGCGAACGATCGATCACCTCGGTCCCATGACACGCACGGTTGCCGACGCGGCGCTGATGCTCACGGTGCTCGCCGGACCGGACGGCCGAGATCCACGTCAGCGTGGCGATGTGCCCGTTATCGACTACCGGGCCGGGCTCACCGGCGAGGTCGCCGGCCTGCGGGTAGGCCTGCTCGCGGAGGGCTTCGGCCAGTCGGGCTCGCGTCCGGAGGTCGATGAGCTGGTGCGGTCGGCGGCACAGCGCTTCACCGAGATCGGCTGTACGGTCGGCGAGATCAGCGTGCCCTGGCACCGGAACGCGATTCATGTCTTCACGGTCATCTTTACCGACGGTGCCAGCTATCAAATGCTCGACGGCAACGGTTACGGGCTCGGTGTGGACGGACTCTACGACCCAGAGCTGATGGCGCACTTCGCACGTCAGCGACTCGCCCAGGCCGATCAGTTCGCCAGCACCATCCGGGCAACGGCGCTGTGCGGCCACTACGGCCTGAGAACGCTTTGCGGCGCATCCTATGCCAAGGCGCGTAATTTGCTGCCGTATCTGCGCGCCGCCTACGACGATGCGCTCGATCGATACGACGTGCTGGTGATGCCCACCGTCCCCGGCACGGCCGACACACTCCCGACGGGCAGCCCCCAAGATGTCACGCTGCTCGCCAATGCGCGCGGCAAGGCCGTCAACACCGCACCGCTGGACATCACCGGCCATCCCGCGATCTCGGTGCCTGCCGGCCTCGTCGACGGACTGCCCGCCGGAATGATGATCGTGGGCAAGCGATTCGACGACGCCACCGTGCTCAAGGTCGCCGATGCCTTCGAATCCCTCTGCGGGGGTTTCCCTACCATATGATGGCGCGGTCATAGCGCGAGCAGCCGCAAAAGCACCCCAAAAGGCTCATTTTGGGGTGCTCCTGACCTATCCGTGGGTTGATGGGTTGGAAGTTTCTTCTTGCTCCCTTCCGCGATAGTTGCTCGTTGGCGCTGCCTGCGTGGGAGGTGTCCATGTGGAGCCCCCCGAGCGCAGCGAGGCGGAACGACATGGACACCGACGCGCGGGTGGCGCAGAATCGGCGACGCTGCGGAAGGGGCCCGCCAGGGGTGCCCTGGTGGGGTGTTAGCCGCGGCCGGGCAGTGTGGGGCGGTGGCCGCCGAGGGCGAGCATGGCCAGCGCGATCAGTGCGGCGGGGTTGTGAAACCCGAACGCGACGCGGGTCAGGACCCGGATTTTGGTGTTGGTGGATTCGATCAGTCCCTGGGACAGGCCGTGGTCGAGGGCGGCGTCGATGGCCTGGCGGTGGCGCACGATGCGGCCGGCCAGCTCGACGAATACCGGGATGCGGCAGCGCCGCGCCCAGGAGATCCACCGGTCCAGGGCCTGTTTGCCTTCCTCGCCCTTGACCGAAAACACGTGCCGTAGGCCCTCTTTGAGCAGATAGGCACGGTATAGCCGGGGATCGGTCTTGGCGATCCAGGCCAGTTTGGCGGTTTGACGTTCGCTGAGGTCTTCGGGGTTTTTCCACAGCGCATAGCGGGCACCCTTGAGCCGCCGTGCCCGCTCATGACCCGGCCGCGGCGCGGTGTTCTTGGCGGGCCGGCCACGGCCCCATTTGGCCTCGGTACGCGCCAGCGTCCGCGCGTCATTCCAGGCCCGGCGCCGCTCGGCGTCCAGGGCCTCGGTGGCCCAGGCCACCACGTGAAACGGATCGGCGCAACGGATCGCGGCCGGGCAACGCTCGGCGACGACGTCGGCGATCCAGTCCGCCGCATCGGCGGACACATGGGTGATCTGCGCGGCCCGGTCGGCACCCAGCGCGTCGAAGAAGCGCCGCAGGGTGGCGGTGTCGCGTCCGGGCGCGGCCCAGATCAGGTGGCCGCTGTCGTGGTCGACCACCACCGTCAAATACTTGTGGTGGCGTTTGTAGGCAATCTCGTCAATGCCGATACGACGCAGATTGGCGAACCGATCGACGGTCTTTTCGGTGTCGGCCCACACCCGGGCCACGACTGCCCCCACGGTGCGCCAGGCGATTCGCATCAGTTCGCACACCGCGGTTTTCGAGCAGGCCACCGCCAGCCAGGCCACCGTGTCATCAAAGGCAAACGTGTGTCCAGCATGGTGACGCGCCCACGGCACCATCACCACGGTCGGCCCATGGGCGGGGCAATTCACCCGCGGCGCCTCGGCCTCAAAACACCCGGATCGTGCCCAAGTCCAAGCCCGCCACCGCCGCGGTCCCTCACCCCGGTCATACCAGGGCGCCTTGCGTTGACAGCGG
Organism: Mycobacterium lacus; assembly: GCF_010731535.1. Lineage (NCBI taxonomy): Bacteria > Bacillati > Actinomycetota > Actinomycetes > Mycobacteriales > Mycobacteriaceae > Mycobacterium > Mycobacterium lacus. Next base: position 197,117 of record NZ_AP022581.1, on the reverse strand, counting down.
CCACAGCGGCCCGACATACCGCTGCGCGAGCGCACCCGCGCCACCACCAACTCCGCGCCATCGCCGTCTTCAGCGAACTCGATGTCCTCGATTACCGTGCGGCGGTCGACACCAAGCAGCGCACGCCATAGCCTCACATTGCGCACGTCGTTGCTGGCTCCTTTGGTTTCGGACCCTTCACAAGCCAGAAACCTTAAGCCACAACGGCGTGCGCCCCTACTTCGCTGCTATCCACCCACGGAACTGTCAGAAGAGCCCATTTTGGGGTGCTTTTGCGGCTGCTCGCGACCGGGAGCCTATGCCCGGCAAAGGATTTCGCCGTGGGGGATCGCGAGCCAACCGTCCGGGGCCGCGGTCCAGTCCCGCCACGCCTTCGACATCTCCTCGAGCTCTGCGGTGGTGGCCAGACCTGAATCCAGCAGCTGGTGAGCCAGATCCGACTGAAGAATGCGGTCGGCCCACATTCCGCCCCACCACTGCCGGTCCGCGGCCGTCGCGAAGCACCAGAGACTGCCGGTGGGCGTGATGTCGTCGAATCCCGCCCGTTGGGCCCACGACAGCAGCCTTCGGCCCGCATCCGGTTCGCCGCCGTTGGCACGAGCCGCGCGTTCATAGAGATCCCGCCAACGGTCCAGCGCCCCAAGGCGGGGGTACCAGATGAACCCCGCGTAGTCGGCGTCACGAGCCGCTACTAATCCGCCCCGCGTACAGACCCGCCGCATCTCGCGCAGGGCCCGCACCGGATCGGCGACGTGCTGCAGCACCTGGTGCGCGTGCACGACATCGAACGCGTCGTCGGGAAAGTCGAGCGCGTGCACGTCGGAGGTCACGAACGAGACGTTTGCCAGACTGCGCAGCCGGACCTCCGCGCGAGCCAGGTCCAAGGCGTCGTCGGTGGGTTCGACGGCCGTCACCGGTCCGGGCGCGACCCGGGCGGCGAGGCCGGCGGTGATCGTTCCGGGGCCGCAACCAATGTCCAGGACGGACAACCCCGGCTGCAGGTGGGGCAGCAGGTAGCCCGCGGAGTTCTCCACGGTGCGTTGCCGGTGACCGCGCAGCACCGACTCGTGATGTCCGTGCGTGTAGATGGCTGGACGGTTGTCGCTCACTGTGCGGCCCCTTGCTCTGCGCGTGCTCCGCTGGCAGCCTACAACGCCGGATCACATTATGAAATGCATGTCTCAATATATGAGACAGCTAGTCGACCGGCACATTCAGAATCGGACGGCCGACGCCGGCGCCGGGACCATCGAAGTGCCACCACTCACCCGGGTACACCGTCAACCCGCCGTAGTTCATGGCGTCTCGCAGAACCCTGCGGTTCGCCTGAGCCTGCGCACTGACGCCCTGGGTCGCGAATGCCGTTGCCCGCGGGGTGAAGTCGTCGAAATCCGTTCCCATGTCGGCAAGGCACAGCCCGCTGGCCTGCCGCTCGGACGGGCACTGCTCTTGCACGCCGGTGAATGTCACGTCAACCGAACGCCCCGCCTCATGGCTGGTCGCATACGGACCCGGGCGTGCCACCCAGGCCGGGTTGGGGACCGCGTTGAACATCCTGACTTGAACGTCGTGCGGCCGGTAGCAGTCCCAGAACACCAGCACGTGCCCCTGCGGCCGTAACGCCGCCGCGGCCGCGGCGAGGCCTGCCGCCAGGTCTTGGTGTACCAGGCATCGGGCGGTGGAGGGATACAGCTGCGTGTGGGTGAAGTTGTTGGTCGTCGCGTAGCGCAGGTCGATCACCGCGTCGGCAACCACACTGCGAACATCGACGAACCCGGCCGCACGGGCGGCGTCGCCGACTGGCGGGACGTCGGGGCTGGTCGCAACGGTGGTGCCGACGGGGTGGATACGCGGCGGTGTGACGGTCGCGGATTCGGACGACGAGCCAACTTTGCAGGCGCCGGACGCCGTGACGAGCGCGACGACGACCACGAGCGGAAGGAGACGCCGCATGCGACGCATCCGAACATTGTCGCCCGTCACCGAGCCCCGGTCCCATACCACCCGTTGCACATGCCCGCGGACTCAGGGCGGTTCACCGAACCACCCGAGTCCGCCCGCAACACGGCCGATCGCCCCCAGCGCGGGATCAGGCCCGCTCGCCGATATCGCCGTCGACGTAGCGCTGCAGGTTGGGCGCCACCGCCGCAATCACCTCATCGTCGGACATCGACGCGATTGGCTCCACTTTCCAGATGTAGCGCAGCAGCGCGAAGCCGATCAGCTGGCTGGCGATCAAGCTGCTGCGGCGCAGCCGGTCGTCCTCATCGGTGCCCAGGGTGGATTCCCCTATCAGGCCGTGCTCCACGATCAGTCCTAGCTTCTCGCGGGTCTTGGTTTCGTGGGCGGCGGTCAGTACCACTGCCCGCAGGATCGGACCGACTTCCCCGTCCGACCAGCTGTCCAGCACGTTGCGGATCAGCTGCCTACCCAACTCGGCCTTGGGCGTCGCCCACGTCTTGACGACCGAATCGAGCCATTTCTGTGGCGGCGCGGTAGCGGCGTCAAGCAGCCCCTCCTTGGAGCCGAAGTAGTGGTAGATCAGCGCCGGGTCGACATCCGCGGCGCGAGCGACGGCACGGATCGCGGTGCCGGCCCAGCCGTGTTCGGCGAAGGCGTCGCGGGCCACGGCCAGGATGCGCGCCGCCAACACGCCACGTTCGTCGCGTGGGCCTGGGGGGATGGAGCGTTTCGCCACAGTCCCACCATACCCGTGAAATTTCATCTTGCGTTGAGACTAGTTTCAACTTAGCGTGAAACTATGCCTGGAACCACTCGACCGCTCAACGGTCCGCAGACCACCGGACGGGAATACCGAAACCTCAGCGAGCCCCGCTACGCGTCCCGCAGCGACATCAACGTGACGGTCACCATGCGCGACGGCACCCCGTTGTTGGCCGACATTCACCGGCCCGACTCCGACGGCCGCTTCCCCGCGCTGGTGGCCGCCTCGCCCTACCCGCGCCAGATGCAGGACCTCGGCGCGCCGGCCGGGTTCATCGAGGCCGGGGCGACCGAGTTCTGGGTAGCCCGCGGCTACGTCCACGTCATCGCCAACCTGCGCGGCACGTGCGGGTCCGGCGGCACGTATGGCTTTTTCGATGCCCAAGAACGCCGAGACATGTACGACCTCGTCGAGTGGGTCGCGGCCCAACCTTGGTGCGACGGAAGCGTCGGCATGATCGGCATCAGCTACTTCGCGATGACCCAACTCGAGGCGGCGGTCGAGCGACCGCCACATCTCAAGGCGATCTTCCCGCTCGCCGTGTCGGCTGACGGGTACGAGGCCGCCAACCACCATGGCCTGTTGAGTTCGTCGTTCGTGACGCCGTTCCTGGCGATGATGGGCCTGACCTCCGAGCGCAGCGACAAGCTGTGGCGCAGCAAGGCCGTCGGCCTGGCCCGCCGCGTGCTGAACACACCACGGCTGCACAAGAAATTCGCGACCATGAACGGGGAGTCGGCGGTCACCATGCTGCGCCAACTGATGAGGCTGCCGCACAACCCCCACCCGTGGGACGAGTTGTGGCTGGAAGCCGTGGTCAATCATCCGACCCGCGACCAGTGGTGGGACGAGCGAAACCTGTTGCCACTGCTGAAGGAAATCGACATTCCGGTCTACCTCGGGTGCGACTGGGAGAATGTGCCGCTGCACCTAACGTCGACGTTCGCTACCTGGAAAGGCCTGTCGGACAACGCATGCGTGCGGATGGGTATGCTCGGCAAGTTCGGCCTGACCTGGCCCTGGGAGAGCATGCACACCGAGGCGCTGGCCTGGTACGACCATTGGCTCAAGGGCCGCGACACCGGGATCACCGACGGGCCACCGATCCGGTACTTCCTACCCGGCGCCGACGAATGGCGCACCGCCGACTCGTGGCCGCCGTCCAGCGCTCCGCATCGCGAACTCGCCTTGCGCGCCGACGGCGGGTTGAGCGAGGACGAAGGCGAGCCGGGGAGCCGCGAATTCATGGTGCTGGGAGCCGGTCTGGGCCGAGTCAAGCCCAGCGCGATCGATCCGCCGTCGGCCCTGACCTGGACCAGCGCACCGCTGAGCGAGGACACCGACATGATCGGCGACATCGAGCTGCGGCTGGTCGCATCGGCGACGGCGATCGACACCGCCTGGATGGCAACGTTGCAAGACGTTGCGCCCGATGGGGAGACCACCGATGTGACGGCGGGCTGGTTGCGGGCCAGCCTGCGTGAGGTCGACGAGGCCGCCAGCCGGCCTGGCGCACCGGTGCTGCCCTGCCGGAATGCGCAGGGGGTACCGATCGGCGAGGATGTCGTCTACCGAATCCCGTTGGTTCCCAACGCTCGACGGTTCGGCCGCGGCCACCGCATTCAGTTGGTGCTCACCAGTGACGACCAGCATCCGTCGGCGCCGGCGATCATGAACTTCCGGCATGCCAGCGTCGGAGCCAGCAGCCTGAATACGGTTCGCTCGTCGTCCCGGCTGCTGATCCCGGTACTCTCCCAATAATTTGCCCCGACAGGACTACTTGACGCGATCCGTGGCGGTCTGAAGGACGGTGTGTGCGATCCGGTCTGCGGGCTCAAGACCCACCACGCCGACGGACATCAGCACCGAGGATTTCTCGCGATACACGTGGCTCCAGCCCCTGGCACTGATCCTCAGGGTGGAGGAGTCCGGCTTTTCCAGGGTGAAATCGTAGTTGGCGTCGCCCAACGCGGCACACGCTTGTAACGACGACTCCAGCTGATGGAAGACACCGCGCGCTGTACTCGAGTTCGGGTACACCGCAACGGCCTGACTGACTGTCTGGATCATTGCGGGCCCCCCCGGTTTTAGGTCGTCGGTTATGCCGTGGTAGCCGGCGCTACGAAACTCCGACCATGCGCTTCCGAACGTCACATCGCTGTATCCCACTGCGCGGCATGGACCCGGAGCGTTCGCGTCACTGTGCGGCGGCTCGCGCAAGTCCGCGTGGGTATGTGAGGTGAGTTCCTCATAGTTGGCGATGCGCCGCACCTCTTCCACGCTGATGATCAACGAATCGGCGCGGGACGCGGCCGCGGCGCTCGGCTTGGCCGATGGGCCCTGATGCGAGCACCCCGTGATCGCGACCATCGCACAGCAGGCGACGACGGCCGACCTGCCCGCGCCGGAAAACGAGGCGCGGATCACCCCTGGCCGCTTTGGCCTTCTCGCGCTGGGTTTCGCGTCGTTGCGGGTCGAGCCTCTGGGCCTCATCGTCGATAGCCGTTCTCTGCGGACCGCCGCCCCCGGTCGGTCATGCCGGCGTGTTCGTCATAGGCGGGTTCCCGCTCGATCGACGCCGTTGTCAATATTTTACGGGCTTCCGCGGTCCTACGATGCGCCGACACGCGATGCGCCGACACGACCCGGGCTCGGCCACGTGAACCTACGACGCAACCACAGGGCCACGTAGACGAGGCCGAGCAGCACGGGCACCTCGATGAGCGGGCCCACAACTCCGGCTAGGGCTTGGCCGGAGGTGGCCCCAAACACGCCGATGGCGACGGCGATAGCCAGCTCGAAGTCGTTGCTGGCCGCGGAGAACGCCAGCGCCGCCGTGCGGGCGTAGGACAGGTTTAGCCACCGGCCGACGGCGAACCCACCGATCCACATGAGGGCGAAGTAGATCAGCAGCGGCAGGGCAATGCGGGCCACGTTCACCGGCTGGGAGGTGATCGTTTTGCCTTGCAGCGCAAAGAGAATGACGACGGTGAACAACAGCCCATACAAGGCAATCGGCGCAATGCGGGGCAGCAGCGCGCTCTCATACCATTGTTGGCCTCGGGCACGTTCACCGAGGGTTCGTGTGAGGTATCCAGCGACCAGCGGGATCCCCAGGAACACGACAACGGTGACGGCGATCGCAGCGAAGGACACCTGCAGGCTCTGCGTCGGCAGGTCGAGCCAGGCGGGCAGAACGTTGAGATAGAAGACGCCGAGCCCGGCGTAGGCCAGCACCTGGAACACGGCGTTCAGCGCAACGAGCACGGCGGCCATCTCGCGGTCGCCGCAGGCCAAATCGGTCCAGATCAGCACCATCGCGATGCATCGGGCCAGACCCACCAGAATCACGCCGGTGCGGTAGGCGGGCAGGTCTGCCAACAGCAGCCAGGCAAGGCCGAACATGACTGCCGGTCCGACGATCCAGTTCAAAATCAACGACACGGTGATCATGCGGCGGTCGGCGGTGATCTGCCCGATCTCCCGATACCGGACCTTGGCCAGCACCGGGTACATCATCAACAACAGGCCGATGGCAATCGGCAGGCAAGTGCCGTGGAGGGACACGGCATTGAGCCACTGTGCCAATCCCGGGATGAGGCGACCCAGCAGCAGCCCGGCGGCCATCGCCAGTGCAATCCACAACGGCAGGAATCGATCGACCGTCGACAATCGGGCCACGACGTGGCTGTCATCCGACCGCGGAGTTCGGGTGGCGCTGGGGGTGTGGCTCATTCGGTTCAATCCCGTTCTTCGGTTGGGGTGGGCGGCATCGGTTTCATGACCGGACCGATGGACTAAGGGTTTCGGTTCCCAAAAGCTGCGAGAGTTGTTGCAACACAGTCGGATTAACCCGGTAATACACCCATGAGGCACGGCGTTGGCTGTCGAGCAGACCAGCGGTGCGCAGCACTTTTAGGTGATGGGAGATGGTCGGCTGGGTCAGCTCAATCCCCGCTGACAACTCACAAACGCAGGCTTCACCACCCTCGTGGCTGGCCACCACGCTCAGCAGGCGCAACCGCACCGGGTCCGACAGCGCTTTCAGGGTGCCCGCCAATTGGGTGGCCGCTTCGGCCGAGAGTGGCTCACGCACCAGCGGGACCACGGCGCACCCCTGTTCCGCGCGCCGCCATGACTTTGACATCCTTCGATATTGACGAATATCGAATCAGTAATCAAGTCAGCAACGCGAGACCACGCGAAACCCCGGGAGCGGAGGGCGGGATCACACCGATCCCGCCCGCCCCGCGGTGATGGCGGTCAGCAGCAAGAGGGGCTGGCCGCCGTCGCCCTATCGCCCGCGGCCGGCGATCCGCCACAGCACACGGGCCCTTCCTCGCGATCGAGGCTCCGAGGGCTTGATCCGAACGTCTCCGAGTCGGCCAGCACCGTGTAGACCTCCCACTTCTCTCCGGCCGGCCCGGTCACCCAAACCTTGTCCTGGGTGGCGAAGCAACAGGTCGTTCCGAGCTCCTCGTCGGTGAACAAACCCTCGCCCTGCAACCGGGCGATCTCCTCGTGCACCCGCTCGCTCGACTGAACCTCCACCCCCAGGTGGTTGAGCGTGCCGCCCTGTCCGGGGTTCTCCAACAAGACCAGCTTGAGCGGCGGCTCAGCGACGGCGAAGTTGGCGTAGCCGGGCTTGCGTTTTGCCGGCTCGGTGTTGAACAGCTTGGAGTAGAACGTCACGGCATCGTCGAGGTTGTCGACGTTGAGGGCGAGTTGGACGCGAGACATGAGAGCGCACCTCCATACGTGTGAGACATATATCGAACTACTGGACGCACCCATCATGCCACCTTTTTGATATATGTCAAATCATCCTGGCCTCTGGACGGTCCTGGCCCCGCGCGGCTGCAGGTCAAATGGCCGGATCGCCGAATATTGGCCCGCACCTTGCTTTTCCCGCGGTAGCTCAGTAGAAATTGACTTAATCATGATTGAGCTATCCCGGGATGCGGTACGGCGGGCACAGGTCCACGGCGCCCTGGCCGACCCGGGCCGGCTGGTGATCGTCGACCGGCTGATGCTCGCGGACGCCTCGCCCTCGGAGCTTCAAAACGCGTTGTCGATGTCGTCGAGCCTGATCGCGCACCATCTGAGGGTGCTCGAGGGCGCGGGCATCGTGCGTCGAGTCCGTTCGGAAGGAGATCGTCGTCGCAACTATTTGCAGTTGATCCCCGAGTCGCTGGACTTGCTGGTACCCGCCGCGGCGACGCGTGCCGACCGAGTGGTGTTTGTGTGCACCCAGAATTCGGCGCGCAGCCAGTTAGCCGTCGCGGTGTGGAATCGGCGCAGCTCGGTGCCGGCAACCTCGGCCGGGACTCATCCCGCCGCCGAGGTGCATCCCGAAGCGGTGGCCGCGGCGGCTCGGCGCAAGCTGCCGATGCGACCTCGCGCCCCGCGCCACCTCGATGACGTCGTTGCGCCTACCGACCTCGTCATCGCGGTCTGCGACAACGCCCATGAAGAACTTCCGGCCGACGGTCGGCGCCTGCATTGGTCGATCCCCGACCCTGTGCGCGCCGGCCGAGCCGACGCCTTCGAGCGGGTCCTCGATCAGCTCACCGTTCGCATCGATCACTTGGCGCCCAGCCTGCGTCCCAACTAACACGGAGCACGCCATGCGCAGCACATCGCACCCGACGCCCGCCGGCAACCACCGCCACATTTCAACGGGCCAATCCTTGAGGGCCGTGGGCTTGCTGGCGGTCACCGTGCTGATGCTTTCGGCGTGCGCGCGCGAGCACTCCACTCCGCCATACGCCACCTCGGCGAAAGTGGACTGCGCAGGTAAGCAGGCGTTGAAGGCCAGCGGCTCCACCGCGCAGGCCAACGCGATGACCCGGTTCGTCAAAGCCTACGAAAAAGCCTGCCCTGGGCACACTCTCAGTTACACCTCGAACGGCTCTGGTGCGGGGGTGGGCGAATTCCTAGCAGGCCTAACGGATTTCGGTGGCTCAGATTCGCCGCTATCCGGAGACGAGTACGCCAGGGCCCGGCGGCGGTGCGGCTCGGAGGCCTGGAACCTGCCAGTTGTGTTCGGCCCCTTGGCGATCACTTACAACCTCAACAGCGTTGACTTCCTGGTGCTCGACGCCCCGACACTGGCCAAGATCTTCAACGGCACCATCACCCGGTGGGATGACCCGGCGATCAAGGCGCTCAACGCGTCGATGCCGCCCGAACCCATCCATGTGGTGTACCGCAGCGACGGGTCGGGCACCACCGATAACCTCCAGCGCTACCTCGACGCCGCCTCCCATGGCGCCTGGGGCAAGGGAACCGGCAAGCAATTCAACGGCGGGGTCGGCGAAGGCGCAGCAGGCAACGAGGGCACGTCGGCGAAAGTCAAGAACACCGAGGGCGCCATCACCTACAACGAATGGTCGTTCGCGCAACAGCACCGGCTCTTCGCCGCCAAAATCGTGACCTCGGCAGGGCCGGCCGCGGTGGCTATCAACGCCGACACGGTCGGCAAAACAATCGCCGGGGCGACCGTCGCGGGCCATGGCAACGACTTGGTGTTGGACACCTCGTCGTTCTACGAGCCCACCCAGCCCGGCGCCTACCCCATCGTGCTGGCAACCTACGAATTGGTGTGTTCGAAATACCCGGACCCGCAAACCGGCGCGGCGGTACGAGCGTTCCTGCAGTCCACCGTCGGCCCAGGACAGGTCGACCTCGAAGACTTCGGGTACTTCCCGTTGCCCGAACAGTTCCAGTCGAAAGTGGCCACCGCCGTCAACGTCGTCAGCTGAGACGTCACACCGATTGCCGAACCCGCGCCGCGCCGCGGCGCCCACACCCGAGGAGCCATAGCCGCATGACAGCACGTCACATCGTCGCGATCGGTGGCAGTGACGCCGGCATCAGCGCGGCGCTGCGCGCCCGGGAACTCGACCCCACGACCGATGTCACCGTGGTCGTCGCCGACGCCTACCCGAACTTCTCGATCTGCGGCATCCCGTACTACGTCTCCGGGGAAGTCACCCATTGGACCAACCTGGCCCATCGCACCGCCGCCGATTTGGCCGCCACCGGCATGCGGGTGCTCACCGACACCCGCGTCACCGCGATCGATGCCGAGCAGCGCACCCTTGACGTCCTCGACCCCACCGGCGCGCCACAACAGCTGTCCTACGATGCCCTGATCGTCGGCACCGGCGCCGTCAGCGTCCGCCCACCGATCCGCGGGCTCAGCGGCCCCGACGCGCTCCTCCCGGCCGATGGGGTGCACGTACTGCACTCCATGGGCGACACCTTCGCTGTCATGGACTCCCTGCAGCAACGCAACCCCGCCACCGCGGCGATCGTCGGCGCCGGCTATATCGGCCTCGAGATGGCTGAAGCCCTCACCTCCCGCGGCATCCGCGTGACCCAGATCGAAGCGCTGCCCGAAGTTTTGCCCACCGTCGACCCCGAACTCGGCGCCCTCGTGCACGCCGAATTGGAACGCAACGGGGTCGAGGTCCTCACTGGCACCGCTGTCACCGCAATCACCCGCAGTGCCACCGGAGCGCTCACCGTCACCGCCGGCCATGACAACCAATTAGTTTCGCGCACAGTCGATTTCGTCCTCGTCGTCGTCGGAGTCCGGCCCGACACCGAACTCGCCGCGGACGCCGGCGTCCGCCTCGGTGTCAAAGGCGCCATCGATGTCGACGAAGCCATGCGCACCAACCTGCCCGGCATCTTCGCCGCCGGCGACTGTGTGCACACCCATCACCGGCTCCTCGGCATCACCTGGTTGCCGTTGGGCACCACCGCGCACAAGCAAGGCCGCGTGGCCGGTGAAAACGCCGTTGGCGGCCACGCCGTCTTCGCGGGCAGCCTGGGCACCCAAGTCGTCAAGGTCTTCGACCTCGTCGCCGCCCGCACCGGCCTGCGCGAACATGAAGCCCTCGTCGCCAACCTCGGCTGGACCCCGGTCACCAGCCAATCGAGTCCCGATGACCACAAGGCCTACTACCCGGGCGCCACCCCCATCCACATCCGCATCTGCGGCGACCAACACAGCGGCCGCCTGCTCGGCGCTCAACTCGTCGGACACCGCGGCGCCGAAATCGCCAAACGCATCGACACCTATGCCACCGCCCTCTTCCACGAAATGACCATCGACAGCCTTGGCGAGCTCGACCTGTCCTACACCCCGCCACTCGGGTCGCCCTGGGACGCCACCCAAGTGGCCGCCCAAGGATGGGTACGCGAACATCGGTCGGCAACTCCCCGACCCTTAACCGCCTAACCAAATATCGGGACGGCACGCCGTTCGATGCGCGCGTGCCGAGTTCGCCGTCGATGGCGTCCCGGCGCAGGATGTTTCGCGAGAGAACGGAAGGGGCCCCCGGAGCCCCGAGGCGCTCAAGCGCCGAAATTGGCTGCACCACTGAGTTTTCAGGCATTTCGGCGACGAGTTGCGATGTACGTGGGTCGTCGACGTCAAGCGCGCGCGGACGTGTCCTGCCAGTTGGGGGCAGGGTGCCCGGATGTGATCGATGAGAGCCGTCGACGGCAGGTGGTTTCCCGGGGAACGGGGTTGTCACCCATCACGCGAAATATCGTCGGATACGTTCGAATTCGCCGCCGGGAGGGCTACCATCCGATTGACGGGAGTCGCGATCGACGGTCCGGATCACACGGGTTGCGGGAGGCGTCAGATGTCGTTTGTGATTGCAGCGCCGGACGTGTTGGCGACGGCCGCAGAGAATCTCGCGGGTATCGGTTCGTCGCTGGCCGTGGCCAATGCGGCGGCCGCGGTCCCGACAAGCGGGCTGGTGGCCGCTGCTGGTGATGAGGTGTCGGCGGCCGTCACGGCGTTGTTCTCCGGCTACGCGGAGCAGTATCAGGCGCTTGGCGCTCAGGCGTCGGCGTTTCATGCCCGGTTCGTGCAGGCGCTGACCGGGGCCGTGGGCGCGTATGCGGCGGCGGAGGCCGCCAATGCCTCGCCGTTGCAGACGCTGGGGCAAAACCTGCTGGGTGTGATCAATGCCCCCGCCGCCGCGTTGTTGGGCCGCCCCTGGATCGGCAATGGCACCAACGGTGCCCCGGGAACCGGGGAGGCCGGTGGGCCCGGAGGGTTGTTGTTGGGCAACGGCGGCAACGGTGGCTCAGGCGCCCCCGGGCAGGCCGGGGGTGCGGGTGGGGCCGCCGGGCTGATCGGCAACGGCGGGATTGGCGGGGCCGGCGGCGCCGGCGCGCCGGGCGGCATTGGCGGCACCGGCGGGTGGCTGTGGGGTAGCGGCGGGGCCGGCGGCGCCGGCGGCGTCGGCGGCGGGTCCGGTGGGGCGGGAGGAAACGCGCTGATGTTCGGCATTGGTGGCAACGGCGGACCCGGCGGGGCCGCCAGCGGAACCGGGAACGGCGGCGTCGGCGGCGTCGGCGGCGCCGGCGGCAGGCTCGTCGCCATCAGCGGTGCCGGCGGGAACGGCGGTGCGGCTACCAGTGGAACCGGCGGGGCCGGCGGGGCCGGCGGCGACGCATTGGGCCTGTTCTTTGGCCAGGGCGGGGCCGGCGGCAATGGTGGTGCAGCCACTACGGGAACCGGCGGTGCCGGCGGGGCCGGCGGCACGGGTGGCGCCGCCAGCCCCATCGGGATCGACATCGGCATCGGCGGGGCCGGCGGGCACGGCGGCGCCGGTACCAGTGGCGGCGCCGGTGGCGCCGGCGGTATCGCCGGTTCTTCGGGCAGTGTTTTTGCGATCGACTTGATCTGGGGCGGTGCCGGCGGCAATGGCGGTGCGGCCACCACCGGGACCGGCGGGGCCGGCGGTGTTGGCGGCTTCGCTCTTGCCCCCGACTTCATCGGGTTCGCCGTGTCCTACGGCGGCGCCGGCGGGGCCGGCGGGGCCGCCACCGGGATCGGCGGCACCGGCGGAGCCGGCGGCGCTGGTGGCACCGGCATCGCGATCGTGGGCGCCGGCGTCGGTGGCGCCGGCGGGGTTGGCGGGGCCGCGACCGGTACCGGCGGGCACGGGGGCGCCGGTGGCGAGGGCTTCGGGCTGCTGGGCGTGGGCGGTGCCGGCGGGCACGGCGGCGACGCTCCCGCTGGTACCGGCGGCAATGGCGGAGACGGCGGCTACGCCCTGGGGGCCATCGGCGTGGGTGGGAACGGCGCCGGCGCCGGCACCGGCGTCGGTGTCAACGGCGCCAACGGCGGCAACGGCGGCAGCTCCTTCGGCGCACTCGCGGCCATCGGCGGGGCCGGCGGAACCGCCGGCCCCGCGACCAGCGGAAACGGTGGGTTCGGCGGTGGCGGCGGCAACGCTGAGGGCCTGTTCTTTGGCCTGGGTGGAGCCGGCGGGAATGCCGGCGACGCCTCAACAGGATTCGGCGGAACCGGCGGTCCCGGCGGCACGGGCACCGCCCGCAGCTACCTCGGGATCAATATCGCCATCGGCGGGGCCGGCGGGCATGGCGGCGCCGGTACTAGTGGTGGTGCCGGTGGCGCCGGCGGCGCCGCGCTTTCCTACGGCGTCGTTACGGTCGCCCTAAACCTGGCCGGGGCCGGCGGCAATGGCGGCGCAGCCACCACTGGGACCGGCGGCCCCGGCGGTCCCGGCGGCGCCGCCTTTGCCCCCGTCGATTTCCTCGGGTTCGCCGGGCTGCACGCCGGCGCCGGCGGGGCTGGCGGGGCCGCCACCGGGACCAGCGGCACCGGCGGGTCCGGCGGCACCGGTGGTTTCGCCGCCGCCCTGTGGGGCGCGGGCAGCGGCGGCGCCGGCGGGGATGGTGGGGCTGCCACCGGGGCCGGTGGGACCGGCGGCGACGGCGGCGACGGTGGCAAGGCCGAATTAGTTGGGGTCGCCGTGGCCGGTGCCGGCGGGCATGGCGGCGAGGCCCCCACCGGTACCGGCGGCGACGGCGGCGACGGCGGCGGCGCCCTCGGGTTGTTCGGCTCGGGCGGGAACGGCGGCAACGCCGGCAACGGCGGCGGGGCCGCCGACGGCGGCAACGGCGGAGACGCCGGGCTCGTCGTCAACGGCACCTTCAACCCGTCGATATACGGCGACGGCGGCAACGGAGGCAACGGCGTCAACGGTGGCAGCGGCGGTACCGGCGGCCGCGCCGGCCAGTTTGGCGGCACACCGGGGAAGCACGGATCGCCATAGCTGGATGAGCGGGCGCCGACGGCCGGCACTGCCGGCGCCAATCTCTACGGGTCCGGCGCCTCTCGATGACTTTTTACGTGCAAGCCGTGGTGCGCGTGACCACGGGCCACGCCGCCGTTGAGCCGCCCCAGAGGCCCGCACATCGCAGGGGTGCCAGCTGATGAACGGACCGAGCTGGCAGCCACGCTGGCCTACACCCGGGTGATCCTGGCGATCAAGACGGCGACCGATCATGACCGCCGGCCCGGACAATATCTTTCTGTCGGGGTCGACCCGATTCCTGACGGTACCGACGCTGTCGGAGTCACTCGCCGGACGGATAGCGATCCTCGACCTGTGGCCGCTATCTGTCGCCGAGCGGGCAGGTGTCCGGCCGGAGATCGTCACGCAACTGATCACAAACCCGCAAGCGCTCCTGAGCATCGAGGCCGCGCCCGTCAGGCGCCACGACTATCTGCAGCTGGCCCACACCGGCGGCTTTCCGGAAGTTGTACAGCGGCCCGCGGGTCGCGCCCGCAGCCGATGGTTCTCGGACTTCTGCGCACGGTGACACAGCGCGACGTGCGTGAGCCGAAGCAGATCGAGCAGAGCGAGCGCCTACCTCGGTTCATGCGCTACCTGGCCGCGATCACCGCGCAGGAGCTGAACGTGGCCGAAGCGGCGCGGGTCATCGGGGTCGACGCAGGGACGATCCGCTCGGATCTCGCGTTGTTCGAGACGGTCTATTTGGTGCATCGCCTGTCGGCCTGGTCGCAGAATCTGACCGCGAAGATCAACAAGCGCGCCAAGATCCACGTCGTCGACAGCGGTTTCGCCGCCTGGCTACGCGGGCAAAGCGCCGACTCTCTGGCCAGGCCAGCCGCGCAGGGCTCGGGCCCGATCAGGGAAACGTTCGTGATCAACGAGCCGATAAAGCTACGTGCGGCAGCCGATCTCGAGGTCGACTTGTATCACTTTCGCGACCGCGACGGATCAGAGATCGACTGCATCCTCCAGACATCAGACGGTCGCATCGTCGGTGTCGAGGTCAAAGCCTCGGCAACAGGGAACATCCACGACTTCCGACACCTGTCATTCGCGCGCGACCGACTCGGCGGCCAGTTCACCACCGGCGTGGTCTTCTGCACCGGAGCCGGAGCTCTGCCGTTCGGCGACCGGTTAATGGCCCTACCCATCAACCTCCTCTGGAACGGACAACCCGTCTCCGGCCTGTGGTCGCATACCCAATTGCCTTACGGCAAGGGCGCGTTGGAACGTCGTCCACCGACTGCCGCCAGGCACGGGTCCGTGGATCGGAGTCGGGAAGCCACTCGCGGAAATGATCGGGTTATGTCTCTGGTGGCTTCGTAGCGGCCTCGCCGCGTGGTGATCGTCGCTGCCGCTCGGCGGCCGCCACGATCCGAGAATCGTGAACACGCGGCAGCGCCGCCATCGAATGCACAAGCCGGCATTCGGTTGCTACGAAGACGAATTCGCCGACTTCCCGAAGGGCGCGGCGCGGCTGCATACTTTGCCGTCCCGCGCCGGATAGCCTGGCGCCGCGTACCACGAAAAGGGAACCGAGTCCTGATCCTGCACGGGTTCTGGTCCGCCTCGAACGGTCTGTGTTTGTGGGCGGAGGATTCCGACCTGACAATCAAGAGCCCTAGCCAGGGGCTGCGCGCCGCCCGACCGCATCCGTTCGCCGCGCCCGCCGACGTAATCGCGGGCATCCATGCCCGTAAGGCGGGTGGGGGCACCGTTGGCGCAGCGCACACCCTCGGCAAACCGACACACCGATGGTTGATAGGGCCAAGGGGTTTTGAGGAATCAATCAGGTCAGCTGTCGACGCCGATCACATCGCGACGAACCCGAGCTCCTCAGCGACCTTGCGTTGTGCCTCGTCGCGGGAGGCGAACGCCTTCGGCTCGCCGGGTTCGAGCAGCGATGGAACAACAAGTGCGGCGACCGCCAGATGCCAGGCGTCCATTGCGCGCAGCGCATGCCGGCGAACGAGTTCCAGAGCGTGCCGCTCCACCTGGTCTTGTGGCGCGCCAAGCATAGCCACCGGGCCCGCGAGGTCGGCGTCGAGCACCGCAAGCAACCCCTTCTCATCACCGCGGCCTGCGCGCGCTGCACGAACCAGCGCGCCCGAGACCTCGATCCGTGTCCACGTCCCGGTAACGGTGGCAATCTCGGGGTCAGCGAGCAGCGCGGCAGCGTGGTCGTGTCCGTCCTCATCGACAAGGTATGCACGTGCGAGAACCGAGGAGTCCAGGTACGCTATCACGGCCGCTCGCGCTCTTGCGCGAGCAACCGATCGACTTGCGGGCCCAGGCCGCGGGTTGACTCAATTATCCGCCGGCGCCGGGCCGCACTCACCGGCCGCGCGTTCACCCTGCTCAATGTGCCTGCCGCGGCCGCCGCAGCGCGTAACTGCGCGCGCCGATCGCCACTGTCGGCATCGGCCGCCGCGTCGAGGATCTCGGTCGCGAGCGCGTTCAGGCTGCGCCCTTCACGCGCGGCGCGGGCGGCCAACCGGCGGTGAATGTCTTCCGGTACCCGGAGCAGTAGCTGCTTCACACCCCGATGCTATCACTGCATAGCTAGTGATAGCACAGACGCGGTAATGGGTGGCGAGGACGACCACCGCATCCATCGACAATGCGTCCTGCCTCGAGCAACGCAGCCAGGAACGAAGTCGCAGCCGCCAGTGAGTTCAGGAACCCGCCTCCACGTGGGCGGGGCTCGGGTCGCTGGTTGACACGCTCGTGAAACCTCCAGGAACCCGCCTCCACGTGGGCGGGGCATTACTTGACGAGCAAATACCCGACCTCAGCGGGCCCAAAGCGGTGGCGGCGCTGGGCGTCATCCTGGCGCACCGTCGATGCGTCGAGTTGTTCACCTCCCGCGTCGAATCTACTAACCGAAGCCCGCGGAGCAGTTCCTTAACCCGGACGGCCGACGGGCAGCTCCGTCACCCTTCGCCGAACCACGATGGCGGCCATTGATGGTCGCGGACAGGACGCCGACGGACGGAACGATCTTCCCGCGCCGCGCGTCGACCGATGTTCCGACGGCCATGCGGGAGGTCAGCCTGCGGCGGATTTTGGCGGGAAAATGCAATCGCCAGCGGTGATCGGCCCCACCAACAACCGGTGAACTGCGCGTTTCCTGTGGCCAGGGGCGGGATCGAACCGCCGACCTTCCGCTTTTCAGGCGGACGCTCATACCGACTGAGCTACCTGGCCGGAAGGCAGCATGTGCCTCGCCGTACTGGCGACCCTGACGGGACTCGAACCCGCGACCTCCGCCGTGACAGGGCGGCGCGCTAACCAACTGCGCCACAGGGCCTTGCTGTGTTGTCGCTCCGCGGCACCGCGTCGCAAGTACCCCCTACGGGATTCGAACCCGCGTTACCGCCTTGAAAGGGCGGCGTCCTAGGCCGTCTAGACGAAGGGGGCCAGAACCGAATCTCTCCGGGGCACTCGCAACTCACAGTTGGGAGCCACGCCAGCTTAGGTCACCGCAGGCCTAATCCTCAAACGAGCTGTGTTTCCAACGCAGTATCCTGAATTTTTGCGCCCCTATAGCTCAGTTGGTAGAGCTACGGACTTTTAATCCGCAGGTCCCAGGTTCGAGTCCTGGTGGGGGCACCACGAGAGCGCCAGGGGGGCACCACAGGGCACCGGGACGCCTATCGCGGGACCCAAGGGACCCTCGACCACGGGTGCGGCGGTTCGGGCGCCACACGACTTGGCTATGCTTCGCGGGATGAATGACGCCGAGGTCTCCCCAAACGCACCCGTCGCCCTGGTGACGATGGAAATCCGTCACCCGGCAACCGATTCCCTCACCGAATCGGCGAGCCGGGAGCTCAAACAGCTGCTCGCCGATCGCTTGCCGATCGAACGCCAGGCACAGGACGTCGCTTGGGGGATGGCCCCAGGTGGGCAACCAGCCCCCACGGCGGACCGCTTCGTCCGCTATGTCAACCGCGACAACACGCTGGCCGCCTCTCTGAAGACGCAGGCGGTCGTCATCGAGACCACCGCCTACAGCAACTTCGACGCCCTGTGCGACCTCGTGATGCACGTCGTGGACGCCCGCGCGCAGGTCTCGTCAATCGTGGGACTCGAGCGCATCGGCCTGCGCTACATCCTCGAGCTCCGCGTCCCGGCGGGCGTCGATGGCCGCATCGAGTGGAGCAACTGGATCGACGAGCAGCTGCTCGGGCCGCAGCGCCTCACCCCCGGCGGCCTGTTCCTGACGGAGTGGCAGGGGGCCGCGGTCTACCGCGAACCGCAGCCGGGTAAGTCGCTGATCGTGCGCTACGGACCCGGAGTCGGCCAGGCGCTCGACCCGAATTACCACCTGCGCCGAGTAACGCCGGCCCAAACGGGCCCCTTCTTCCTGCTGGATATCGACAGCTTCTGGGCTCCCGGCGGCTCCATCCCCGAATACAACAGAGATGCGCTGCGGACGACCTTCCAAGACTTGTATGGTCCGGCTCAGAGCGTGTTCCAGGAGACCATCACCAGCCGCCTCAAGGACGAGCTGCTTCGGCAGTAGGGCGACGTCAGCCACGGTCAACCGCGAAGCCGCCGGTTGAATCGCCTCATCACATCAGCACAGCGTTGGCATAGGTCACATCGGCAAACGCCGCGGCGAGTTCGTCGTCGGGATAGACAAAGCCATTGGCCTCGTGCAACTCCTCGACCGTGCGGGACGTGGTCTGCCAGCCACTGCGGGTCAGGTGGTCGATGACGTGGCTGGGCTGGCCGTGGTAAACGAGTTCGTTCAAGTCGAGCTCGAACCCGAGCTCACTCATCCGTTCGTGGTGGCTGCGCCAGCGCTCGTCGGCGAAAATCGCGGTGTCTGGCACGAATTCAAAGGCCAGCCGACTGCCGGGGGCGCTCAAGGCGGTGATGTGGTCGAACAGCGCGTCCGCGGCCGCGTCCGACAGGTAGACGAGCAACCCTTCGGCACTCCACGCCGCACGCGCCTGCGGGTCGAATCCCGCCGCCTGCAGCGCGCTGCCCCAGTCGTCGCGCAGGTCGACCGCGACGGTCCGCCGCTCGGCGGTCGGCTGGGCGCCGAGACCGCTCAGCGTCGCCGTCTTGAAGGCGATGACCTCCGGCATGTCGACCTCGTAGACGACGGTGCCCGCCGGCCATGACAGGCGGTAGGCACGCGCGTCCAGGCCGGCCGCGAGGATGACCACCTGACCAATGCCGCTGTGTACCGCATCGACGAAGAATCGATCGTAGAACCTGGTGCGGCAGGCCATCCCCTTGGCCATTCGTTCCGGATCGAACTCGGAGTCCTCGCCGGTGGGAATCTGCCAGTCAACCAGCCGCGTGTAGACGTCCAAACCGACGGCACGCACCAGCGGCGCCGCGTACGGGTCATCGATGAAGGCATACGCCGGGTCGGCGGCCAGCGCCCGCTGGGCGGCGACCATGGTCGCCGTCGCCCCTACACTCGTCGCGAGATCCCAGCGATCATGCTCCGTGCGCACCGTGCCGCTCCCTCATCCGGAGGCCGCTATAAATATAGATAGCCTAGTTACTATCACAGCCTCAGCCACATCGCGCGGACTACCCTTTCGAACCATGACCGACTTCGCCCAGCGCACCATCGACCTGGCCCGCCGCAACGTCGCCGAGGGGGGTCGCCCATTCGCGACCGTGATCGTCAAGGACGGCGAAGTCCTCGCCGAGAGTGCCAATAAGGTTGCGCAGACCAACGACCCGACGGCCCACGCGGAGATCCTCGCCATCCGCGAGGCATGCACCAAGCTGGGCACCGAGCACCTGGTCGGTACCACGTTCTACGTGATAGGCCATCCGTGTCCGATGTGCCTGGGATCGCTCTACTACTGCTCACCCGACGAGGTCGTCTTTCTGACGTCGCGGGACGCTTACGAGCCGCATTATGTCGATGTCCGCAAATACTTCGAGCCCGCCACCTTGTACGCCGAGTTTGCCAAGGAATGGCAGCACCGACGCCTGCCCATGCGCCAGGATCCTCGCCCGGAGATCAGGGCCGCCGCCGTGGATGTCTTCCGGTTCTGGCAGGAATGCAACGGCGGCGAGCGCATCGCAAGCAACGATTCGCCCGCCTGAACCGGCCTCGAACGACCTCAAGCTTGACATCACACCGTGCCAACGCACTATTGTCTGCGTATGCATGCAGATAATAGACCAGTTCGGTTGCCAGACGATCAGGTCGGTCTGGTGGTCGAGGTGTTCCGGATGCTGGCCGATGCCACCCGCGTGCAGGTCCTGTGGTCGCTGGCCAGTCACGAGATGTCGGTCAACGACCTCGCCGAGCATGTTGGCAAGCCGGCACCGTCGGTCTCCCAGCATCTCGCGAAGTTGCGGATGGCACGGCTGGTCCGCACCCGCCGAGACGGAACCACCATCTTCTACAGCCTGGAGAACGACCACGTCCGCCGGCTCGTCATCGACGCCGTCTTCAACGCCGAGCACGCCGGTCCCGGGGTTCCTCGTCATCATCGCGCCGACGGACGGCTGCAGGCGGTCGCCGAAGCTTCGACTACCGATGGGTGAACGAATCTACCGTAAACACAACACATTTCGCACGAAGGAATGACGTCGATGGCCGATCAGCACACCCATGACAAACCGCACACGCACGAGCACCACCATGGTGACGTGACGCACACACATGCGCATACCACGCACGAGCACGACCACGTCGAGCACCAGCACGCGCACAGCCACGACGACGGGACCGAGCACGATCATCGGCACGTGCATCAGACCGGCCTCGAAGACGTGCACAGCCACGCCCACGGGTAACGCCGAACACCGGCGGCGCCTCGAAGCCCAGCTGCGACACCGGACCACCGCTGGCCACGCCGTCGGACCCGCGAGGCGTCGCCCCGCCGCCCGCGAGGGGCGACCGGAATCCCCGCTCGTTTTGAGCGCTGGTCAGGGGATGGGGAGCCGACGTATGTTGAGTCACCGGTCGGTTTACTTGGCGTGGGCAACTCGGACTACATGCGTTGTCACTTTGGAGCTTGACGGTAGGAGCGATGTGCAGGCCAGTCAGAGACGGCGTCGCTGGTCCGGGGTCCCCCTCGAGGATCGCCACGCCTTACGTCGCGACAACCTCATCGACGCCGGCGTCCAGTTGCTCGGTGGGGAGGATGGCCCCGCGCTGACCGTCCGCGCGGTCTGCCGCCACGCCGGCCTGACCGAGCGCTACTTTTATGAAAGCTTCTCCGACCGTGAGCAATTCGTGCGCGCGGTGTATGACGACGTCTGCACGCGAGCGATGGCCGCGCTCACCTCCGCGAAAACCCCGCGGGAAGCCGTCGAGCAATTCGTCGCCCTGATGGTCGATGACCCCGTGCGCGGCCGCGTGTTGTTGCTGGCGCCGGCGGTGGAACCGGTACTGACCCAGTCCGGCGCGGAATGGATGCCCAGTTTCATAGATTTGCTTCAGCACAAGCTTTCCCGGATCCCGGATCCCGTTCTGCAAAAGCTGGTCGCCACCAGCTTGATCGGGGCACTTACCGGCCTGTTTACCGCCTACCTCAACGGACAGCTGGGAGCCACCCGCACACAGTTCATCGACTACTGCGTCGACATGCTCCTCAGCACGGCGGCGACCTACCTGCCGCAGCGGGAGCGGGGCGAAGCCGGGCGCGCCATTCCAGCCGCGCAGCGCGACTGACCGCCGGCTGCAGCCGGGACCCGCAACCTGCGAGATCCGCAGGCGGCGCGGACCGCCGGTCACGTCGCCACACCGAACGCAAACTTGATGCTACTGGCAGACACAGATATATTGAGTGCAACCCCCCGACACAGATAACTGGAGGCCCCATGTCAGCCCCGCTGACCGACCTACAGCTGTTGCAAGAACTTGAACCGGTCGTCGAGCAGTACTTGAACCGGCACCTGAGCATGCACAAACCGTGGAACCCGCACGACTACATCCCGTGGTCGGAAGGCAAGAACTTCTACGCGCTCGGCGGCCAGGAGTGGGACCCCGAGCAGAGCAAGCTTTCCGACGTCGCCCAGGTGGCGATGGTGCAGAACCTGGTCACCGAGGACAACCTGCCGTCGTATCACCGCGAGATCGCGATGAACATGGGCATGGACGGCGCGTGGGGGCAGTGGGTCAACCGCTGGACCGCCGAGGAGAACCGGCACGGCATCGCATTGCGCGACTACCTGGTCGTGACCCGTTCCGTCGACCCCGTCGAGCTGGAGTTGCTTCGTCTCGAGGTGGTCAACCGCGGCTTCAGCCCGGGCCAGAACCACCAGGGTCAGTACTTCGCCAACAGCCTCACCGACTCCGTGCTCTACGTCAGTTTCCAGGAATTGGCCACCCGGATTTCGCACCGCAACACCGGCAGGGCCTGCAACGACCCCGTGGCCGACCAGCTGATGGCCAAGATCTCCGCGGACGAGAACCTGCACATGATCTTCTACCGCGACGTCAGCGAGGCCGCGTTCGACCTCGTGCCCAACCAGGCGATGAAATCGCTACACCTGATACTGAGCCATTTCCAGATGCCCGGGTTCCAGGTGCCCGAGTTCCGGCGCAAAGCGGTGATCATCGCGATGGGCGGCGTGTATGACCCGCGCATCCACCTCGACGAGGTCGTCATGCCGGTGCTGAAGAAATGGCGCATCTTCGAGCGCGAGGACTTCACTGGTGACGGAGCCGAGTTGCGCGATGACCTTGACCGCCTGATCAAGGAACTCGAGATTGCCTGCGACAAGTTCGAGGTGTCCAAGCAACGCCAACTCGAGCGGGAAGCCCGTACCGGCAAGAGGGTCACCGCACACGAGCTGCATAAAACCGCGGGCAAGCTGGCGATGAGCCGCCGGTAGCCCGGCGACGATGCGGAGCGCGCAGCGCGATGAGGTGGGGTATCCCCAGCCGCGAAGCAGCGAGGGGCAGAGGCGGGCAGTCCAGCCTAGCCCGGCCTTGCGCATAGGTCCGATCGAGCTCGCCAGCCCGGTGGTGCTGGCTCCGATGGCCGGTGTGACCAACGTCGCATTCCGGACGCTGTGTCGCGACTTTGGTTCGATGCGGGGCGACCCGCTACGCCCGGCTCCGCCGCGCCTGCGATCCCCACGAGAAGGATCGAAGATCGGCACGGTCAGCGGGTTGTACGTCTGCGAAATGGTGACCGCACGCGCGCTCGTCGAGCGCCATCCGGCAACCATGCACATGACGACCTTCTCCCCGGACGAATCCCCACGCTCGCTGCAGCTCTACACCGTCGACCCGGCCACCACGTACGCGGCGGCCAGGATGATCGCCGACGAAGGCTTGGCCGATCACATCGACATGAATTTCGGCTGCCCCGTGCCGAAGGTGACCAGGCGCGGGGGCGGCGCGGCGCTGCCGTTCAAACGGCGGCTGTTCGGCCAGATCGTCGCCGCAGCCGTACGCGCCACGGAAGGCACCCAAATACCGGTCACCGTCAAGTTCCGCATCGGCATCGACGACGTCCACCACACCCATCTGGATGCCGGCCGCATCGCCGAAGCCGAAGGCGCCGCCGCGGTCGCGCTGCACGCCCGGACCGCGGCCCAGCGGTACTCCGGCGCCGCCGATTGGGAGCAGATCGCCCAGCTCAAGCAGCGGGTGCGGACGATCCCAGTGCTCGGCAACGGCGACATCTACGACGCCAGCGATGCGCTGACCATGATGGCCGCTACCGGATGCGACGGCGTCGTCATCGGCCGTGGATGCCTGGGCCGGCCGTGGCTGTTTGCCGAGCTGTCGGCCGCGTTCACCGGCGGCCCCGCGCCGACCCCACCATCACTCGGTGAGGTCGCCGACATCATCCGCTGGCACGGCACGCTACTGGCCGCCCACTTCGGCGAAGAGAAGGGCATGCGCGATATTCGCAAGCACATCGCCTGGTACCTACACGGCTTCCCGGCCGGATCCGAATTGCGACGGGCGTTGGCGCTGGTCAAGACGCTCGAGGAGCTCGATCGGCTGCTAGACGGGTTAGACCGCGCCATTCCGTTCCCGGATGCGGCCACCGGCCGGCGGGGCCGGCAGGGTTCGGCCGCGCGCGTCGCCCTGCCAGATGGCTGGCTAGACGACCCCGACGACTGCCGGGTGCCCGCCGGGGCGGACGTCATGCATTCGGGTGGCTGAACCGAGACGCTCTCGAAATCGCGTCTCGGTGGATAAATCAGTACGATGTGGAGCTTGCCGTACTGCGCTTTGCGGCGGGACCGGTTTTGTTCCGCTGCACGGGGGGTTACCAGTGCGGCGCGACCCCACGGGCGGCGTGGCGTTCATCACGATCGCACCGCCCTGACCAGCGCGCACGGACACCGCTGATGTCCGTCCGTAACGAGTTTCGGAGGCCGGTAGGACATGGGTGACGGCGCGAATTACGCCGGTCTAGCCCGCCGGCGCGCGCCTGGCGGCGACGGTCAGTGGATCAGCCCAAATCCGCAGGAAACACGGGGCGCCGCGCCGTGGGAGCGGTTCTCCACGCCAGCGCACCACGACGGCCCCCACCGATGGCAGGTTGAGCTGCCGGACGAACCCGGGGACGACCGTTCCGAACAGGTCGGATGCCACGTCAACGGCGGCGTCAGCGTCGCCGAACTGATCGCCAGACTCGGCGCCTGCGTGCCGGATCAGCCCGCCCGCCACCACGTCGCCCCGGATACCGAGCCGCTCGGCGCCTTCCCCGATGACCCCGACGACGAGGCGGACACCCAGGTCATCACCTCGCCGGCCTACTCCTTTGAGCTCGCCTCGGAACTACCCGACCTCGGGAACCACTGCGCGGATGGCAGCGACAACTCCGAATCCGATCCGACTCGCGTGAAGGCGCCCAGGCGTAACTCTCGCCGACGCCCGATGTTGCTGGCCGGACGCTCGCTGGCGGCACTGTTTGCTGCGCTGACGCTGGCCTTGACCGGCGGCGCATGGCAGTGGAGCGCGTCGAAGAACGACCGCCTCAACATCATTAGTGCGCTCGACCCGAATTCGCGTGACATCGTCGACCCCAATGCGCAATACGGCGACGAAAACTTCTTGGTCGTCGGGATGGACTCTCGCGCCGGAGCCAACGCCGATATGGGCGCCGGCGACACCGAAGACGCCGGGGGCGCACGGTCGGACACCGTGATGTTGGTCAACATCCCGGCGAGCCGCAAACGCGTGGTGGTGGTGTCGTTCCCTCGCGATCTGGCGATCACCCCGCTGCAATGCGAGGCCTGGAACCCTGACACCGGCAGGTACGGCCCCATCACCGACCCCAAGACGGGACAGACGGGTCCCCGCATGGTGTACACCGAGACGAAACTGAACTCGGCCTTCTCCTTTGGCGGCCCGAAATGCCTGGTGAAGGTCATCCAGAAGCTCTCCGGTTTGAGCATCAACCGGTTCATTGCCATCGACTTCGTCGGTTTCGCGCGAATGGTTGAGGCCCTCGGTGGGGTGGAGGTGTGCACCACCACCCCGCTGCGGGACTACGAGTTGGGCACGGTGCTCGAACACGCGGGACGCCAGGTCATCGACGGGCCGACCGCGTTGAACTACGTGCGCGCCCGCCAGGTCACCACCGAAGAGAACGGGGACTACGGCCGGATCAAACGCCAGCAGCTGTTCTTGTCGTCACTGCTGCGTTCGCTGATCTCCGAGGACACGTTGTTCAATCTCAACAAGCTGAACAACGTCGTCAACATGTTCATTGGCGACAGCTACGTCGACAACGTCAAGACCAAGGACCTGGTGGACCTCGGTCAGTCGTTGCAAGGCATCGCGGCCGGGCACATCACGTTCGTCACGGTGCCGACCGGCGTGACCGACCAGAACGGCGACGAGCCCGCGCGCACAGCCGACATGCGGGCACTCTTCGACGCCATCATCAACGATGATCCGCTGCCCGGCGAAAACGACGCGAACGCCCAGAACCTGGGGAAGATCACCACGCCCGCGCCCACTACCAAGAAGCCGTCGCAGGCCAACCCGAACCCCGAGAGCCACCCGGTGCAGGTGACGACAACCTCTCCGCACGACGTTACCGTGCAGGTCTCCAACTCGACCGGCCAAACCGGTCTGGCCACAACCGCCACCAATCAGCTGCAGCGCAACGGCTTCAACGTGATGACGCCGAACGATTATCCGAGTTCGCTCAAAGCCACGACCGTGTTCTTTTCGCCCGGCAACGAGCAGGCCGCCGCGACGGTCGCGTCCGCGTTTGCCAATGCGAAGGTCGAACGGGTCAGCGGTATCGGTCAAGTGGTTCAGGTCGTCCTGGGCCCAGACTTCAACGCGGTCACCACCCCCGCACCTAGCGGCTCCTCGGTGAGCGTGCAGATCGGTCGCGGCACCAGCGGCCCTCCCACCAGGCTGCCCGAGGACCTGACCGTTACCAACGCGGCCGACACCAGCTGCGAGTAGCCGCCGTCGCACCGTGCTTTGTCGTCCTTTCGGCCGGCAGGAACGTAGGCTTGACGACATGCGGACCGCCTACCATGAGCAGCTCTCGGATTTGTCCGAGCGTCTCGGTGAGATGTGCGGGCTGGCAGGGATCGCGATGGAGCGGGCAACCCAAGCCTTGCTGCAGGCCGATTTGGTGCTGGCCGAACAGGTGATCTCCGACCACGAGAAAATTGCGAGATTAAGCGCCCGCGCGGAGGAGAGCGCCTTCGTGCTGCTGGCCTTGCAGGCGCCAGTCGCCGGCGATCTCCGAGCCATCGTGAGCGCCATCCAGATGGTGGCTGACATCGATCGGATGGGCGCCCTGGCACTGCACGTCGCCAAGATCGCCCGCAGACGGCATCCACAGCACGCGTTGCCCGAAGAGGTCAACGGCTATTTTGCCGAAATGGGCAGAGTCGCAGTCGAATTGGGCAACAGTGCGCAAGAGGTGGTGTTGTCCCGCGACCCGGAGAAAGCCGCCCGGATCCGTGAAGAGGACGACGCGATGGACGACCTGCACCGCCACTTGTTCACCGTGCTGATGGACCGGGAGTGGAGGCACGGCGTGGCGGCCGCCGTCGACGTGACGCTATTGGGACGGTTCTACGAACGCTTCGCCGACCATGCCGTCGAAGTGGCCCGCCGCGTCTTCTTCCAGGCCACCGGCAGCCTTCCCGAGGACGAGGCGACCCCGAGCCCGGGCTGAGCTGGATTGCCCGACTTGCCCCCTCGCCGCTTCGCGGCTGGGGTACCCCCACCTCACCCCGCCGCGCGGGCTGCATCGTCGTCGAGCTAACCGAAGCGTCCGGAGATGTAGTCCTCGGTGGCCTTCCGACTGGGGTTGGAAAAGATCTTCTCGGTGTCGTCGATTTCCACCAGCCGGCCGGGCTTTCCGACGGATTCCAGGTTGAAGAACGCCGTCTGATCGCTGACCCGCGCAGCCTGCTGCATGTTGTGGGTGACGATGACGATGGTGTAATCCTGTTTCAACTCACTGATCAGATCCTCGATGGCCATCGTCGAGATGGGGTCCAGCGAGGAGCACGGCTCGTCCATCAGCAACACATCGGGTTGCACGGCGATGGCGCGTGCGATGCACAACCGCTGCTGCTGCCCTCCGGACAACCCACCGCCGGGCTTGTCCAACCGATCCTTCACCTCGTCCCACAGGTTCGCGCCGCGCAGTGAGTATTCGGCGGTTTCATCGAGCACCTTGCGATTGCGCACACCTTGTAGCCGCAGACCGGCCACCACGTTGTTGCGGATCGACATGGCGGGGAACGGGTTCGGCCGCTGGAACACCATCCCGATGGCGCGGCGAACACCGACCGGGTCGACGCCGGGGCCGTAGATGTTTTCGTCGTCGAGAAGCACGGTCCCCTCGACCCGCGCACCGGGGATCACCTCGTGCATCCGATTTAGGATGCGCAACACGGTCGTCTTGCCGCAGCCCGACGGACCGATGAACGCTGTCACGCTTCGCGGCAGAACCGACAGGGAGACATCCGCCACCGCCTGAAACGACCCGTAGTAGATGTTGACGTCCTTGAGGTCCAACCGTTTGGCCACTAGACCACCTGCCTACGACTTGGTGAAAAGATCTTCGCGACCGCCCTGGCCGCGATGTTGACGACGGCGATTACCAGGATCAGTGTTAACGCGGCGCCCCACAACCGATCGGCGGCAACCGGATTGGTGCCAGCGCCAGCCGATATCTGGTCATACATCATGCCAGGCAACGATCCCAGGAAACCGCCAACCACGTTGAAGTTCATGGCCTGCGAATAACCGACCAGGACAAGCAGCGGCGCCGTCTCACCCATCACCCTGCCTAACGCCAGCATGATCCCTGTGACGATGCCGGACAGTCCTGTCGGGATCACGACCCTGGCAATGGTTTTCCACTTGGGGATCCCCAGCGCGTAACTTGCCTCGCGGAGATCTGCCGGAACGATGCGCAGCATCTCCTCCGTCGCCCGCACGATCACCGGCAGCATCAACAACGCCAGCGCCAATGACACCGCGAACTCCGATCGAGGAAAACCCAACGTTCCCACACCGACTGCGTAGATAAACAGTGCCGCCACGATAGAGGGCACACCGGTCAGGATGTCCACCATGAATGTGACGAGCCTGCCCAGGATTGTTTCACCACCGTATTCGACCAGAAAGATCGCGGCCAAGAGGCCAATCGGAACAGAAACCACAGCGCATAACAATCCCTGTAGGACCGTGCCAACGACGGCGTGGTAGGCACCGCCACCAGCCACGAACGCGGTCATACCAGCTTGTGAGTGCGTCCACCACACGGTCGATGTGACCGCCTTGAACCCCTTGGCGATCACCGAGCTCAGCACCCACAGCAACGGTGTCAGGGCGATCACCGTCGACAGCGTCACCAACGCGGTCGCGACGTTGTTCGCGACTCGGCGGCGCCGCCCGACCCCCGAGAGCGTCCGGGCCTTCAGGGGACGGTCCAACATCGAGGTCATCGGTTTCGTCTTCCGGTTCTGGTTACCAGTCCGGCTACGGCCGCGCGCGCCAGGGCGTTGACCACGAAGGTAAGCAGGAAAAGCACCAGTCCCGCGGCGATATACGCGCCGGCCTTGTATTGGTCGGTGAATTCCCAAGCGGCGCCAGCGATCTTGGTTGCGAAGGTGGAACCGCCGTCGAACAGCGACCAACCGAACGCTGCCTGGGTGCCGCGCAGGATGATCAACAGCGCAACCGTCTCACCGAGGGCGCGGCCCAGCCCCAGCATCGCGCCGCTGACATATCCGGATCGCCCGAACGGCAACACCGTCGTCTTGACCACCTCCCACCGCGTGGCGCCGAGCGCCAGCGCAGCCTCGATCTGACCCTGCGGAGTCTGAACGAACACTTCGCGCGTGACCGCGGTGATGATCGGCAGGATCATCGCCGCCAAGACGATCCCGCCGGTGAAGATGGTGCCGCCACCGGTCACCGATGAATTGCCGGTGGCGAACAGGAAGCACCAGCCCAGCGAGTGGTTGAGCCAGGTCGCCATCGGCCGCAGCTGGGGGGCCAGCACGTGCAGGCCCCAGACGCCGTAGATGATCGAAGGCACCGCGGCGAGCAGATCCACGACGTAGGCCAGCGCCCCGGCAACCCGTCGCGGGGCGTACTGGGTGAGGAAGATCGCAACCCCCAGCGCGACCGGCATCGCCAGCACTAGCGCGAACAACGACACGAGCACGGTCACCTGCAGTAGATCTAGGATGCCGAATCGCATCGCCGACGGGTCGGTTGTGACCCAGACGCCCCTGTAGTTAAGAAAATTCGCTTTGTTGCGCGCGAGCGCCGGCATCGAGCGCCAGAGCAAGAAAGCTCCGATCATGACGATCAGGACGACGATCAAGACACCGGAACACTGCGACAGCCACCGAAAGATCCGGTCTCCCATTCTCGGTTTGGCGCTGCCCCAAGGGCTGATCGGGACGACTGGAGGTTCGGGGAAGGGGGCAGCGACGACTGCACCCGAACCTGCGTCGGCCGGGTTTGGCGTTGTCACGGTGAACCCATCACGGTTGGCAGTGCCGTCCCTCCGCTGACCCTCTTTCGGTCCTGTTGATCCAAGTCACTCGTGGTCAACCGGTCATTCCATTGCGTTGACCGCGATGACCAGGCGCTCCCTGACTCTATCTGGCAAGGGAACGCAACCGATGGCGCCGGGCGTGACCTGCACGGCCTGGACCACACCAGCCGACCTCTGGGCACCTTCGCCGACACCGCCCTGAAACTCGGTGCCGACACCTCTGCTCCAGCTCTCTGGTGCGGCGGCGGTCAGATACTTCTGGAAGTTATCGGTGGTTCCCGACGAGTCCGACCGGTGGATGGGCGTAGTCGAAACCCCACCGCAGAGTGTCACCGCGACCACCGCCGCCGCCAGCCGCTTGGGCACCGTGCCGAGCCTCACCGATCTCGCTTTCTTCACTGCATTGTCGACGGTTGCCGGCGCTGCTTGCCGTTTCCCCACACGGAGGTTGCGTTGCCAACTCAATCGGAAGATATGCGCCGTCGGCGGCCAAACGACGTCCTGGTCGGTGAACGACAGCTGAACAACCGGAGTTCACCTGGGATTTCGGTCAGCCGCCGGTGGCGGGCTGCGCGTAGGCGGTGTCGACGCTGTAGGTGGTGAAACCCAGGCTCTGATAGGTCCGCACCGCGGCGAGGTTGTCCGACTCCACGTAGAGCATCACGGTGGGGTCGTCGGAGCCCGCCAGCCGTTGCGCCAGCGACGCGATGCCGATCGACGTCAACACCTTACCGAGCCCGCGGCCCTGCGCCGATGGGTCGACACCCAGGACGTAGACCTCGCCCAAGCCCGGCCGCTCGGCATGAACTTTGGTCCAGTGAAAGCCGATCAGCCTGCCGGCCTGTTCGGTTGAGGAGTCGTCGAAGGCGAGGAATAACCCCGCGGGATCGAACCACGGCTCGTCGCGCCGCTCGGCGAGCTGCACTGCGGTCCAGCCGCCCTGTTCGGGATGCCCGGCGAACGCGGCGTTGTTGACCCGCAACAGCTCGCTGTCATCCGACGGGCCCGCGTAGGTGCGAACCCGCACCTCGCGGAACCGGTCGGGGATCTCCGGTTCGGGGATATCACCCAGGGTGCGGCGCAGCTGCACCAGTTCGCGGACCGGAACCAGGCCCAGCGCGGATGCCGTCGCCCGGGCAGCCTCGAGGGTGCCGTGCGCCCAGAACTGGTTATGCCCGGCGGACCTGGTCAATGCCGCGCGCGCCATCGAGCTGCCAACACCGCGGCGACGGGCCCGCGGGTGTACCACGAGCTCGGCCATCGCGCCAGCCGATTCACGCGGCGCACCAAGATTGAGGTAGCCGATGACCGTTTTGTCCGAGCGCGCATCGGTAACCAGTAGATGCTCGGTGCGTTCCCGGCCGAGTTCCCGCAACACCTGCTCACCGACGGGGGCTATACCGTCGAATTCGGTTGCCGCCGTGACGAGTTCGCGCACGCCCTGCTGCTCGTCGGCGGTCAGCGTCCGGCGCCAGTCAAGCGTCACTGACTGCGCAGCGGATCGGCCAACGGGTCTTGCAAACTGTCTTGGCCGGGCTCGGCTTCTTCGCCTGCGTCTTCGTCGGGGTCGGCGACCGGCGATCGGCCGCGCGCCGGTCGAACCGCCTTGTACCCCACGTTGCGCACCGTCCCGATCAACGCTTCGTGCTCGGGGCCGAGCTTGGCCCGCAGTCGCCGGACGTGCACGTCGACAGTCCGGGTGCCGCCGAAGAAGTCATAGCCCCATACCTCGTGTAGCAGCTGCGCGCGGGTGAACACCCGGCCGGCATGCTGCGCAAGGTATTTCAGCAGCTCGAATTCTTTGTAGGTGAGGTCCAGCGGACGGCCACGCAGGCGCGCGGTGTAGGTGCCTTCGTCGATTACCAGCTCTCCCAGGCTCACCTTGCCGACGCTTTCCTGGTCGGCCATACCGCCGCGTCGGCCAACCACCAGCCGCAGTCTGGCGTCGATCTCGGCGGGACCGGTGCTCGGCAACAGGATCTCATCCAGCCCCCAGTCAGCGCTGACCGCCACCAGCCCCCCTTCGCTAACCACCGCCAGGACGGGCGTCGACCGGCCCGCCGTGCTCAGCAGGCGGCACAGACCGCGCGCGGACGAGAGGTCGTTGCGCGCGTCGACAAGTACCGCGTCCGCGTTTCCCGCCTCCAGCAACGACGAGGCCTCCGGCGGCGCGGTACGCACGGTGTGGGAAAGCAGCGACAGCGACGGCAAAACCGGGTCGGGATACAGCTCCGAGGTCAGCAGTAATAGGTCCAACAAGCCCCTCCAGCCTGGTGGGAAAGGCATCTCCCAATTCATCGCGCCATGTGGCGTTAGCGGCCAGCTCATCTAACGATAACGTGCCACCTGGTCTTCCGCGCTGCGACGATGCGTTCCGGGACGGAACGCTGAGGAGCAGCGCCATCCAGCCACGCGCTGCGACGATGCGTTCCGGGACGGAACGCTGAGGAGCAGCGCCATCCAGCCACGCGCTGCGACGATGCGTTCCGGGACGGAACGCTGAGGAGCAGCGCCATCCAGCCACGCGCTGCGACGATGCGTTCCGGGACGGAACGCTGAGGAGCAGCGCCATCCAGCCACGCGCTGCGACGATGCTCGTCACATCCGCCACATTGGCCCCCGCCGGGCGGAATGCTCTTTGTGCCCACCTCGTAGCGACAGCCGGCTATTTCACCATGGTGCCGCCCACAGAACCGGAACGATTGAGCTATTCAGCGAGGGTGATCGGGTACTCCGATCGGGCTGAAGCGATCTGACGGCGTCTCTTGGCCTCGTCCACACCTGCAGGGGCCGATTCACCAGCGGGCCGGCTGTCGCTACGAGGTGGGCAAATTGTGGCCCTTTCAAGACAGATACACATGTGACGACTGTGACCGATGTGACGCAATTGGGAATGTTGTCGGCCTAGCCTCGATTTTTCGCGCTGCTTGATGGGTGGGGTGTGAGCGGGGTTCTGGCCGGCTGGTGACGCCGATTCTGGCAGGTGGGTGCGACAGGTCGCCGGCTGTCGTGCCGGTGGGCGGGCTTCCTGGGGGCCGGGGTCTTTCGTCTGGTCGGGTCAGGGAGGTCGGGTGGTTAGGTGAAGGCGGCGCGGATGCGAATCCAGGCGGCGGTGATGGCCTTGGCCCAGCGCCAGGTGGCGTCGATGCGCAGGCGAACCTGGCGGGCGCCGCGGGTGATGCGGGCGGCCACGTGCAGCACCCGGTAGCGGAAGGCGGCGATCTCGCAGCGCGCCAGGTCCGGGTCCTCGGTGAAGCCGATCAGTTTGGTCCAGGCGATCAGATCGGTGGCTGCCAGGACGATTTCAAGCCAGGCGGCATTGGCGTCAAAAGCACTGAACGGTAGATTCCGCAGGCCGGTGGCTTTGGCTTGGCGGATGCGGTCTTCCACCCGGGCGTGTTGGCGGTGGCGCAACTCCAGGCCGGCCAGCTGGCCGGGGATGGCCCCGTCGGCGGTGTCGGTGAGAAACCCGGTGACCCGGTGGCCGTCAGAATCGGTGAACCGCAACTGGGCGCCGGGGTGCGGGCGCTCCTTGCGTAGGACCAACCGCGTGCCGGCCGGCCAAGCCGACAGATCCACCAGATCGGTGGCCTCGGCGACCCAGGCGCCGTCGCGGATGGCGCCGTCGGTGTCGATGGCCGGATACCAGGCATCGGCGTCGTTGAGGATCTCGACAGCGTTTTGCACGCGGGAGTCGATGACCGCGCCCAAGGAGAACCCCACGTGCGCGGTACGGCAGGCCGCGGCGAACCCGTAGGTGGCCCCGGCCGAATCCGAGCGGATCAACACCGCCGGCCCGTCGGGGTTGTCCGGGTCGGGACGGTAGGCCGCCGGTAGCGATTCCAGCGCCTGCTCAAGAACGGTGATGTGGTCGGCGGTGGTGTTCGAGCCGGCGTTGCCTGCGCGCAGCAACCCGGCCAAGGCCTCCCCGGCGGCGATGTCGGGACGGTCCAAAAACACCAGCAGCGGGTGGAATCCGAAGGTTTTCTTCCAGGTCGCTGCCGCGTTTTCCTTGTTGTCGGAATGATCAACGCAGATGGTGGCATCGACATCCAGGTGCAGCCACCCACCGTGCTCGGGGGCCGCCCCGGCCGCCCACGCCTGGGCGCGGGCATGCGCGCGGGCCGCCCGAATCCCCGGCAGATGCGCGGCGTCGATGCGCTCATCAACCAACCGCCACAGCGTGCTCGTCGAGGCCACCGGCCCGAACGCCTGCTGGCGGTCACCCCACAATGCGCCGACCGAATCGATGCAGTCCGCGCCGTCGGCCACCGCCGCGGCCAGATCAGCGAACACCACCCCGGGTGCATGCATCCACGGCCCCCGGTAGGTATCGGCCAACACGGCTGTGACCTGCGACGACAGCCCGGTCAGATCGGCGACCTCCCGCAGCATGCCCACCCCGGCATGCGACACGACACCGGCACCGTCGGCTGATACTTTCACCCGCGGACCCGCTGCGCTACCGTTCACTTAGAAAGTGCCTCCCCGCTGGATACTGACGACTTGAAGAAACCTCATTATCCATTGCAGGACAGGCACTTTCGCTAACTCAACACCGTGTCACGCACAGTTTCGCGAAAAATCCGGGCTAGCCCGACGTCGTCGAGGCACCACCCGGTTGCATGGGAGTGATCCGGACGGAAGCGCGAGGCGCCGGCCGGTCAATCCCAGCCAGCTGCTAGGCGACAATATGCGGATGCGAAAGGTGCTCATCGGGGTGATCGCAGCGGCGGTCACGTTAGCCGTCATCGCCGCCGGTGCCGTCGGGGTCGATTTCGGCGCGAGCATCTACGCCGAGTACCGCCTCTCGTGCAATGTGCGCAAGGCGGCAAACCTGGGGTCGGACCCGTTCGTCGCGATCCTGGCATTCCCGTTCATCCCGCAGGCGATGCGGGATCACTACAAAGAGCTCGAGATCAAGGCCAACGCGATCGATCACGCGATGGTCGGCAAGGCAACGCTCGAGGCCACTATGCACTCGATCGACCTGACCTACGCATCGTGGCTGGTCAGGCCCGATGCCAAGCTCCCGGTGGGCAAGCTGGAGAGCCGAATCATCATTGACTCGATGCATCTGGGCCGGTATCTGGGCATCAACGACCTGATGGTCGAGGCGCCGCCCCAGGACACCAACGACGCCACCGGCGGTACCACCGAGTCCGGGATATCCGGCAACCACGGGCTGGTGTTCAGCGGCACCCCACCGAAGTCGGCCAATTTCGACCACCGGGTCAGCATCTCGGTAGACCTTTCGATCGCCCCGTATGACCAAGCGACATTGGTGTTGACCGCCACACGCGTCGTCACCGGACCCGAAACCGCGAACCAGGTCGTTCCGGACGACAAACGGGACGCGGTGCTCCACGCCTTCAGCGGCAGGCTGACCAACCAGCGGCTGCCGTTCGGAGTGGCCCCGACCACCGTGGGGGCACGCGGTTCCGACGTCATCATCGAAGGCATCACCCGGGGAGTAACCATCACCCTGGAAGGGTTTAAGCAGTGATGACCGCCATGACCGTAGCGAGGGTATCGCGGTGCTGCGCAATCGCTGTTGGCTTGATCACTATGTCTTTGGGTAAGCTTGCCGACGTGTCAGCCCGCCTTGAGCCCATGCTCACCAAGCGTCGCGCAGTTGATCTGTGCCGCATTGCGGGATGTTGCTGTTGCTGTAGCTGCTGAGTACGCGCGCTCCCGCATAGCACTCGGAGCGGCTCGGAGCCCCACCGTCGCATGTCTCCCCGCCATTCCTGTGCAACGGAGCACCTAGGAGTATCACCGTGTCGACCACCAACGCCCCGCCGGGAATGTCGGCGTAGATACTCGCCGGTTGACCACCCGGTCAGCAACCGCAAATCGAAAGGATCCCCACCATGGCACGCTCGGACGTCCTGGTCTCCGCCGACTGGGCTGAGAGCAACCTCGACGCCGCCAACGTCGTCTTCGTCGAGGTCGACGAGGACACCACCGCGTACGACACCGGCCACCTCCCGGGCGCGATCAAGCTGGATTGGCGCACCGATTTGCAGGACCCGGTCAAGCGCGACTTCGTCGACGCCCAGCAGTTTTCGAAGCTGCTCAGCGATCGCGGCATCGCCAACGACGACACGGTGATCCTCTACGGCGGCAACAACAACTGGTTCGCCGCCTACGCGTACTGGTACTTCAAGCTCTACGGGCACTCTCAAGTCAAGCTGCTGGACGGCGGACGCAAGAAGTGGGAGCTCGACGGTCGCCCGCTGTCCAGCGACCCCGTCGGTAGGCCGGCGACCTCCTACACCGCGGCACCACCGGACAACTCGATCCGGGCGTTCAGGGACGAGGTCCTCGCGTCCATCGGCGTCAAGAACCTGGTGGACGTGCGTTCCCCCGACGAGTTCTCCGGCAAGATCCTGGCGCCCGCGCACCTGCCGCAGGAGCAAAGCCAGCGGCCAGGACATATCCCCGGCGCCATCAACGTGCCGTGGAGCAAGGCCGCCAACGAGGACGGCACCTTCAAGTCCGACGAGGAGTTGGCCGAGCTGTACGCGGACGCCGGCCTGGACGGCACCAAGGAAACGATTGCGTACTGCCGGATCGGGGAACGTTCCTCGCACACCTGGTTCGTTTTGCAGGAATTACTCGGCCACAAGAACGTCAAGAACTACGACGGCAGTTGGACAGAATACGGCTCCCTGGTGGGTGCCCCGATCGAGTTGGGAAGCTGATATGTGCTCTGGACCGAAGCAAGGACTGACGTTGCCCGCCAGCGTCGACTTGGAGAAGGAAACCGTGATCACCGGCCGTGTCGTGGACCGTGACGGTCAGGCCGTGGGCGGCGCGTTTGTGCGC
Organism: Mycobacterium lacus; assembly: GCF_010731535.1. NCBI lineage: Bacteria > Bacillati > Actinomycetota > Actinomycetes > Mycobacteriales > Mycobacteriaceae > Mycobacterium > Mycobacterium lacus. The sequence goes on along the minus strand of NZ_AP022581.1, from coordinate 160,461 downwards.
CTGCTGGACTCCTCCGACGAGTTCACCGCGGAAGTCGTCGCATCGGCCACTGGTGACTTCCGGTTCTTCGCGGCACCGGGATCCTGGACGCTGCGCGCGTTGTCGAAGGTCGGCAACGGCGACGCAATCGTGGAGCCGACGGGTGCGGGCATCCACGAGGTGGACGTCAAGATCGCCTGACTCGGTCCGAATGGCGGCCAGACAGGCCCAGCCCCGGAAGCCGCCACCACCGGATAAAGGCGAATAGACTCGTCCCCGTGGTGCTGTTCTTCGAGATCATGCTGGTCGCGGCGACCTTGGTCATCTCATGGTTTGCGCTGTATGTGCTGTACCGTCTCATCACTGACGAGTCGTGACATCCGACGAGGGCCCCGACAGAGCGGACGATCTCGCAGGCTCCGGTGACCGAGCGGTTGCCGCCGCCGCGGAACGAGCCAAGCTGACCGCGGCGCGCAACATCCCCTCCTTCGACGATCTGCCGATTCCCGCCGACACCGCGAATCTGCGCGAGGGCGCCAACCTGAACGACGCGCTGCTGGCGCTGCTTCCGCTGGTCGGCGTGTGGCGCGGCGAAGGCGAAGGCCGAGGACACGATGGGGATTACCGGTTCGGCCAGCAGATCGTGGTCTCGCATGACGGCGGCGACTATCTGAATTGGGAAGCCCGGTCGTGGCGGCTGAACGACAGCGGCGAGTACCGGGAACCAGGGTTACGGGAGGCGGGCTTCTGGCGCTTTGTCAGCGATCCCGACGACCCGACCGAGTCTCAAGCCATCGAATTGTTGTTGGCCCATTCGGCCGGCTATATCGAATTGTTCTACGGGCGGCCGCGAACGCACTCGTCGTGGGAGTTGGTGACCGATGCGCTCGCCCGCAGTCGGTCGGGCCTGCTGGTCGGCGGCGCCAAACGGCTCTACGGCATCGTCGAGGGTGGCGACCTGGCCTATGTCGAGGAACGGGTGGATGCCGACGGCGGGCTGGTGCCACATCTGTCGGCGCGGCTGTCCCGGTTCGTCGGGTAGCGGCACACCGGGGTAACCCGGTCCCGTTGTTGCCTTCAGCAGCCGATTCTGCTTACTGTTCGACGTCCGAGCAGCCGATACGACGAAAGGAAGTCGACGGATGCCGCGTACGAGGACAACCCCGCCCGCCGCGCGGTGGGCCGTGTCCGTGGTCGGCCTGGTGTTGATCGGTTATCTGGCCGTCGTGTCGCTGCAGCCCGCCACCATCGACGCGTTGCCGGCCTGGCTGGGGTGGTTCGGCCGGCCGGGATCGATGCCGACGCTCGGAATCATGGTCGCGGTGTTGATCACGGCGTGCGTGCTGACCTTTCGGGCGGACGGCAGCCACCGGTTGGTGGGAGTTTCGTTCACCGTGATCGCAGTCCTCATTTCCATGAGTGCGGTCCTGGCCCTCAGCGCCTATTGGGGATGTCACGACGCCAATCACCCGGCCTTTTTCACCCCGCTGATGGCGACCGCCCAGTTGGTCAAGGGCGGGATCGGTGACTATTCACTGAGCGGGCATACCTGCCCGAACCCCACCCCGGTCGGCCTAGAACTGGCCCGGATAGCGGCGCTGTCGGCGATCTTCACCGGGTTGGGTGGCGTCGTGGTCGGCGTCTTCCGGTCGCAGGTGGACAGGCTGCGGGCCAACCTCGCCGATTCCGTCACCGCCATTGTCGGTGTCGATGACGACGCCCTGCCGATGATCAGCGCGGTCGCCCGGACGTTGGATCGGCGCGGCACATTGGTCGTCATCACCGGCGCCGGCGACGACCTGGTACAGCGGGCCCGCAGGCGGGGCGCCCGGGTGGTGCTGGTGGACTTCAACACGCCGTCCACCCTGGTGTCGCTACGGTTGTGGCGCCACCTCGGTCGGCTCTACCTGATGGCGGCCGACCCGGCGATCAACCTGTTGTGGCTGGACCTGATCAGTCGTCGGCTGTCCGAGGTCGCCAACAAGCAACGGTTGCCCCTCATCGTGCGCATCGACGACCCATGGTTGGCCGAAGCGTGGCGCGCCCAGCAGTTCGGCGGATCCGACACCCGGTGGGCGGCCGATGTGGTCGGCAAGTACGAGGTGACCGCTGGCCGGCTACTCGACGGCATCGTCGCCGCAGGCAACATACAGCGCGTATTCGTCTGCGGCACTTCGCAATTGACGCTGGCACTGTGCGCGAACCTGACCCGTCGCGCGCTGGAGCGCGACTTCTACACCCCGCCCGGCGCAGCTCCGCTGCCGACGCTCACACTCGTCGACGGAGACGCCGAGGACTACCTGAGGGATCACGAGTTTTACCGTCAGCAATCCGGATTCATGTCGGAGGGACCGACAATCGACGCGATAGCGGAGGCGCCGACGATACCGACCATGGTGAAGCTGATCGGTGATGCCGGCCCCGCGACCTGCGCGGTGATCTTGGTGGACACCCACGCCGCGACGACCGGCACCAGGCTGGCCGCCCGCTTCCCCGAGATGCCCGTTTACACCTCGGACCGCAACACCAGCATCGCCGACGACTCGATCCCCGTCGTCGGGCTGCTGCAGTCCTACTCCCTGGTGCTGGACACCCGGGAGGGTCAGGTCCAGGACGCCTGGGAACGGGCGGCAAGGCTGATCCACGAGCGCTACGTCGCGACGATCGACCCGGAGGCGCCGCGGTCCCCGGCCTCGATGCCGTGGGCGGAGCTTAGCGAGTTCTACCGCGGATCCAATCGACGCCAGGTGCGCAACGCGTTGTGGATGGTTGAACGGATCGCGGGACATACCTGGAATACCTGGGGCAGCCCGCCGGCCCAGCTATCCGGGCGCGATATGGCCGGATTGCCGCCACTTGAACAGCTTTCACTCATGGGCTTCGACCACTACTCCGCGATAAACATGGCACGGGCAGAACATGAAGACTGGTGTCGCTACTACCGCCGCAACGGCTGGAAATACGGCTCCCCACGCGACGACTCGCGCAAGATTCACGACAAGCTGGTCGACTGGTCGGTGGTCGAAAGCACGCCGGATCTGCGCAACGCCGCAATACGCAGTTTGGCGGGAACCCTGTGGAGCCTGCGCCAGCTCGGCTTTCGGTCCCGTCCGCTGTGGCGGTCGTTCACCCGAGTCGGGACTGTCACCGCCGAACAACGGAGCACACCGTGGACGTGGAAGTCGGATTCGGGACACACCATGCGGGCCGCCGCCGGAGATTGGGCGGTGCACGCCGACGGGAAGACTTGGTCGGTGCGCGGCGACATCTTCCGGGCCACCTACGAGCCGGCCGGCGACGGGCAATGGCGCAGAAGGGGGCTGGTCCAGGCCCGACCGGCAAACGGGGGCGAAACCATCAACACGTTGGAAGGCCCCGCCGTTGCCGCGGACGGGGACTGGGTCGTCCGGGGCGCCGACGGCGAGCAATGGCCGGTTCCGGGCCACGAGTTCGCACGCCGTTACGCCGAATTCCATCCCCCGGCCGAGGCGACCGTCACCGATGTGTAGGGATCGCTGGGGATGAACGCCTCGACCACACGGTCGGGGCGCGCGTTTGCCAACGACGATTGCTGCGCCCAACACCATGAGCTACCGTCGCTTGTCGGATTCGCCGTGTTAGCTCCCTATGGCTGTCGTCGAGGAGACTGTTAATGGCCCTGTTTATCAGCTACTCGAGCCAAGACAGGTCGTCGCTCGAGGCCCTGACGACCGCGCTCAAACGCGCCCAACAGCAGGTTTGGTTCGACCAAGAGCTGGGGGGTGGGGACGCCTGGTGGAGCGCAATCCTGGAGCAGATCCGCACCTGTGAGGTTTTCATCGTCGCGCTGTCGAATCACTGGCTGCAGTCCAAGCCGAGTCAAGCCGAGTTGCGCTACGCGCAGGCTCTAAACCGGCCGATCCTTCCGGTCAAGGTGGGGCCGGTCGACAGCGTCCGGGTCAATCCCGTCGCCAATCTGCAGATCATCGACTACCAAAACCCGACCGTCGATGCCGGCATCCAACTGGTTACCGCCATCCACGCGCTCCGCGGCAAGGTCCAGCCGTTGCCCTCGCCGCTGCCCGAAGAGCCGCCCGTGCCGTTCGGCTACATAACGCGGTTGGGCAACACCCTCGCCGAAAAAGAACTCAGCCCCCAACAGCAGCTCCAACTGATGGTCGAACTCAGATCCGGACTCGACGAGGACGGTGACGACCCCAGCGCTCGAAGCGACATCGCCCAACTGCTGCGCATGCTGCGCCTCCGACACGACGTCACCTACCGCACCCGCAGCGAAATCGACAACGTGCTGGCCGAGATCGACGCCAAAGACAAATCGGCGGGTCCGTCGCCAACACCCGCCAAGACAGAACCGCAGCGACCGGCGGGCGCAGGTACCCTTCGCAGCCCGGTACCAGCGCGGCGCCGCGCCCGCCGACGGGGCAACGCGTCTCGCCCACACCGGCGGGCGCCGGATCAAACAAGCGGCTGTTGATCATCGGCGGCGTCGCCTTGGCCGTCGTCGTCGCAATCGCGCTGGTGGTGGTCTTTGCCACCCAGGGAGGGGGCGGCCGCAAGCCGGCCGCGCAGCCAACCGGCGCGGCCAACGCTCCAGCTGCTCCGCCCCGCGTGGAATCAATCCTGCTCGGCGCACAAGAAATTGGCACGATCCTGGGCGACCCAAACATCGTGTCCTCGGGGCACGGCGACCAGCTGCGTGCCCAGCAGGGAACGCTGTCGAACCCGGAGTGCCTCGGTTTTTTCGAACCGCTCGAGGAATCGGTGTATCGGCCCTTCGGCCCCACCGCGATGCGCAGCGAGGTACTCCACACCACTGGAAATGACTCCGGGCACCGGGTGGTCGAAGCGGTGGCGAGTTTTGCGTCTGCTGAGAAGGCCCGCGCGTTTGTAGAAGCGTCGGCCGAGAAGTGGCGGTCCTGTGCCGGCCAAACCGTCAGTTTGACCAGTTCGAACAAGACGAACGAGTGGAGCGTCGGAAACGTAACCGGGGCCGCCCCGAAGATCACACAGGTGCGCACGCTGACCGACGGCAGCGGCCGGAGCTGCCAGCACGTGCTCAGCGCGGTGTCTGATGTCGTCATCGACGTCCAGGCGTGCGGACCGGACATCACCGACGGAGCCGGTCGGATGGCCGAGGACATGGGCACCCGGGCGACCAAATAGGTCGTCGTGCGCTGCGCCGGCTCGCCGTCGGCACTTGAACGTCGTTGCCGCCCCGCGCGCCCCGGCACGAGCGGCGTCAAGGCCGTGCTGAGCTCGGGAATAGGGAGGCCAGCGCCTCGGGGACGTCATTGACGCAGAGGGCGTCGACTCCGACAGCCAGTAGCTCCGGCGCGAACTCCAGGGGCGGACACCAGGCAAGGAACTCCCGTCCGCTGCGGTGGACCAGGTCGACGACGTACTCGAGGGGCCGTTGCAGCGCTTCCGGCTCGATCTGGTTGGGACGCAACGAGCCCCAGTGCGGGGCGAGTACCTGGACGTCTAGATGTCCGGCCGCCGCGACTGCCTGGCCGATCGGGAACCGGAGCCAGGTCAGCAGACCGCGCGGCACGCCAGGGGCCAGCTCGCGGGCGATGTCCAGCGCCCCGGGGTCGAACGAGGTCACCAGCACCGGCCGCCTGCGGCTCTCCCGCACCACGACAGGGGCCAGCCGTCCCATGGTGGTGTGGTCGCGCTCGCGGGTCGCGTCCTCCATCGATGTCTTGACGTCGAAGTCGACGCCGATCCCCGGGGGCAGCGCCTCGAGCAGCTCCTCCAGGCGTAGCGAGCCCCGGTCGGACGCCTCGTGACCGGTGATGTCGGCGTAGAAGACACCGTCGTCATCGGCCGGGTTGTGCGCCACGACTAGCAGGTCGTCCGAGGTGCGGCGGACGTCCACCTCGAGCCAGTCGACACCGTACTGCACCGCCGCGAGGAACGACTCGAGGGTGTTCTCCAGGAACCCGTCGACGGTTCCTCGGCCGCATCCCCGATGGCCGAGGATTGTGGACGAGGGGCCGAAGACCCGCTCGGAGCCGTTCGGGAAGACGTTGCTGCCGTTCATAATGCGCCGTCACGGCCGGTTGCCGCACCCCTCCCCGGGTCGCTCCCGGGGACGAGGTCACGCGGCGGGCGTGACGATCCTGCTCACCTCCGTGTTCGCCCGCTCGAGGTCATCGACGAAGTCCACCTCAACGACGAAGCAATCGGAGATGTCCAACGCCTGAACACGCAGCCGGCCCTCCTTGATCGCGGATTCCATACCGCGTTCAAAGAAGTCCTGGTCGGTGCAGCGCTCGAGGTGCTCGATCAGCGCCGCCTTGTCGGCGGACGCCACGTAGTTGATTCCTACTGCCTCACCGCGCCCGTCGATGACGGACTTGGAGAGCTCTGTCAGGTAGCCGTCGGCATCGGTGCGATATTTGACCTCCTCCTCGCCGACAGTAGCGGTGTTCACGCAGGCGAACGTGAGATCACTATCGATCAGCGGCTGGGCCCGCTCCAGCAGTCGGGGGTCGAACACCACATCGCCATTGAGCCACAGAACGCCCCCGGAATGCGAGCTGCGCAGGGCCTTCAGCAGGCTCCGCGCGGTGTTAGTTTCGTCATACCGCTCGTTGTAGACGAACCTGACCTCCGGCGCGGCCCGCATGATCAGGTCGTACCGGAAGCCGACCACCACGGCGATCCGGGCGGTGTCGGCGAAGGCCTGGCGGAGGTTGTCCAGCTGGTGGCCGAGGATGCTCCTGCCGTCTGCGAGCGGGGCGAGCGGCTTAGGTAGCGGCAGGTTGAGCCGGGTACCGAGTCCTGCGGCCAGGATGACGACCTGGATCTCGCTCATGCCGACCCCTCTCGTTGTGGGTCCATAGATGTGCCTACGGGACCAGGAGCCGCCGGTCCCACGTCCGCCGCGCGGCCAACGCTTCCTCGACGGCCGCCAGGAAGCGCTTGGTGTTCTCTCCAGGGGCCGGGTCGCCGAAGTAGTAACGGCGCATGGCCTCCCGCTCGGCGCGGTATGCGTCGCGCGCCAGCCGCTCGGCGAGCGTGCCCGTGAGCGAACCGACCGTGGCGGCGTCCACCACATCGGCGCAGCGGCTCACGGGAGCCTGGGCGTTGAGCCCGGCTCGGTCGTTGCGGCGGTCGGTGACGAAAAGCGGCTTGTCGACGTGCAGATAGAGAAAGTCCAGGCCGACCGAGGAGACGTCGGTGATCAGCACGCTGCAACCGGGGAAGACCGCCAGGATGTCGGCGTCGATCAGGACCCGGTGACCGGCAGCGGGCTCGCGCCGCGCGGCTTGTTCCACCAGCTCGACGATCCGCCGGTGTGCCGCCGCCATCCCGTGGTCCGTACTGCTCGCCACCCGCGAGTGCGGCTTGTAGACCACACGCACGTCTGGCAGCGCGAGGGCCGCGGCCGCGATGGCCGGGCCGTGGACGTCGACCGAGGTGAAGTTGTTCGCGGCGTTCTCGCCCTCCCAGGTGGGGGCGTAGAGAACCGTGCGCCGTGCGGTCGGGGGCAGGACGGGCGCGGGGCGGAGGTCGAGCTGCGGGCGGCCAACCGGGACGAACCTGCGCTCGTCGAACTCGATCAGCGCTTCCCGATAGCGCCGCAGCGCGGCCTCGCCTGCCACGAGGACGCGGTCGTACGCCTTTGCCTGGTTGCTCGCCATGCAGGCCTTGTCGCTTTCGCCGTGGTTCACATGGATATGAACCATCCGGGTGGCGGCCAGCGAGTGGAAGTTCAGCGCGGAGTTGTTGACGTAGATCGCGGCCTTGAGGTCGCCGTCACCGTATAGCTGGACGAGCTCCGCTAGATTCGGCACGCATACGCGGCGCAGCCGGGTGAGCCGGCCCAGCTCGGCGTACGTCTGCGGGTGGCGCGTCACAACCAGGATCGGATGAGCCCGATCGAGCAGCTCGAACACCGGGAGCCATTGACGAAGTTGGTAGAGCCGGCGCGGATCGTCCGCGAAGTACACGACCACCTCGCCCGGCACGGGCTCGCCAGGAACCCACCAAGTGGTGGCAGGAACCTGGGAGCACACGGGACACCTCCGCAACACCTCCGGGGTGAGACCCAGTTTCCCCTCAGGGCACCTTTTCGACAACGCTCAGACATGGGAGATTCGCCCGAATGTCGCCGAGCGTGCGACACCCACACTCCCGCACGTGGGGACCGCAACGCCGCAAGGAGGCGCTACCCGAATTGCCAAGCGCCATACAAACACTCACATTTCGGGTAACGGCACCACGACCTACACGCACGTCTCCCTCGTTCCTCTGCTGAGCAGACCGAGTGGCTTCCCGGGCCCAGACATGGAACGACCCCCGAGCACATTTCCGGTTGGACAGACCGAAGGCTCGGGGGCCGGGTGGCTGCGGAGAATTCGCCAGCGCTTTGATCGCCGGCTCTTCCGAGCCAATGCAGCTAGCGCGCAGTCACCTCACATGTCCATGAAGCTATCAATTTCGCGGACCACCTCCTTCCTTGTGTACGGCCGACCGTACCCGTGCTCCGGCCTACCCACAACAGAATTCATGCTTCAGCGATCGCTCACGATAGCGGCGTCGACCAACTCGGCGAAGGCGGCGGCGACCGGGCCGCGGGCTAACCGGCGCCCGTCAAGGGTGTGCACGCGCGCGGCCAGGGTCATGCTCGATAGGAGCCAGACCCCTCGGGCGTCAAACAGGTCGGCGATCTGCAGGGCGCGGTAGTCGCAGTCGAAACCCTTCGACCGGGCAACCTCAAACAGCGCCTGTTGTGTCGTGCCACGCAGGATCGGAAACCAAGGCGGCGGCGTCAGCAAGCACGGGTTTCCGCCCGTTGCTTCGTCGCCGTCGGCGGCGATCACCACCGTTGATCGCGGACCTTCCAGGATGTAGCCATCAGAGCTGAGGAAGATGACGTCGCCGGCGCCCTGCCGGGCGGCGTGACGCAGCGCGGCCATGTTCACCGCGTAGGACAGCGTCTTCGCGCCGGCCAGCAGCCAGGGCATTGCGTCGGCACCGGCAGCGGGCAACCCACGGTTCAGGGTGATTGCCGACAGGCCATCGCGGCGGACTGCGGCCACCCGGTCCGGGACGGGGTTGACCATGACGTAGGCCGTCGGCGCCGCGCCACTTTCTGGGCCGCGGCTGGAGATCAACCGCATCGCGCCCTCGTCGTCGGTGGTCTGAACCCACCGCTGCGTCGCCAGGTCGATCGCGCGCCGCCAGCCAGGCAGGTCAGGCTCGGGCAGATCCATCAACCTGGCCGACTGGGTCAGCCGCTGCAGGTGGGCCTCGACCAGACACGCCCTGCCATCCCGTACCAGCAGCGTCTCGAAAATGCCGTCGCCCCGGACCACCGCCAGGTCATCGGCGTGCAGCAGCGGCGTCTCCGGTTCGAGGATCTCGCCGTCGAGCGTGACGACCACACCCGTCTGGCCAGCCATGAACGAGCAGCCTAACGGCGATCGCAAGCGCGGCGCAGCCGGGCGCTGCGGGTCGCCACCATCAGACCCCGTGGCGATCGCAAGCGCGGCGCAGCCGGGCGCTGCGGGTCGCCACCATCAGACCCCGTGGCGATCGCAAAGGTCCGTAGAGTTGAGTATGTGTCTGCGGTGCCCGCTCCAGATCCCGGACCCGACGCCGGCGCGATCTGGCATTACGGCGATCCGCTGGGCGAGCAACGGGCCGCCGAAACCGATGCCGTGCTGGTGGACCGCTCGCACCGTGCGGTGCTCACCCTGACCGGGGCCGACCGGCGGACCTGGTTGCACAGCATCTCGACCCAACACGTCAGCGAATTGCCCGAGGGCGCCAGCACCCAGAATCTGAGCCTCGACGGACAGGGCCGGGTTGAGGACCACTGGATCCAGACCGAGCTGGGCGGAACCACCTATCTCGACACGGAACCGTGGCGGGGTGAACCGCTGCTGGGCTACCTGCGCAAGATGGTGTTCTGGTCCGACGTCGCCCCGAACACCGCCGATATGGCGGTGTCATCGCTAATCGGGCCGAAGCTGGCGGATCCGGCCGTGCTCGCAGCCCTGGGTCTGGACGCCCTACCCACCCAAGAGGCGGCGGTGCCACTACCCGGTGGAGGCTTCGTGCGGCGGATGCCCGGGGCTCCCGCCGACCAGATCGAGCTGGACCTGCTGGTCCCGCGCGGCGAGTCCGCTAGCTGGCAGCACCGCGTGACCCAGGCGGGTGTGCGGCCGGCAGGCGTGTGGGCCTATGAGGCCCACCGAGTAGCTCACCGAGTGGCGGCCTTGCGCCCGCGGCTCGGTGTCGACACCGACGAGCGCACCATTCCCCACGAAGTGGGCTGGATCGGCGGTCCTGGCGTCGGGGCCGTTCACCTCAACAAGGGCTGCTACCGCGGCCAAGAGACCGTTGCGCGGGTGCACAACCTGGGTAGGCCGCCCCGGATGCTGGTGTTGTTGCACCTCGACGGCTCCGCGGAGCGGCCTTCCACCGGTGATCCGGTGCTGGCCGGCGGTCGCGCCGTCGGACGCCTCGGAACGGTGGTCGAGCACGTGGACCTGGGGCCCGTGGCGCTGGCCCTGCTCAAGCGCGGGCTGCCGGCCGATACCGACCTGGCGACCGGACCTGACGCCGGGGTGGCCGCGGTGATCGACGTCGACTCGCTGCCCCCCGCCGACGAGGTGGGCGCCGGACGACTGGCGGTCGAACGGCTACGAGGCGGTCCCCGATGATGTCCGGTGACGCCGGCCGTGCCGTCCGGGAAGCCGGACAGGGCTGGCCCACACCGGCTCGCGCGGCACGGTAAACTGTCGGCAGGACAATAACGACACCAAGAGATCGGAGCCGCCTACTCGTAGGCCGCTCCGTTATTTTCGCGAGGGGGTTCCCCCATGGGCCGCGGCCGGGCTAAGGCAAAGCAGACCAAGGTTGCACGAGAACTGAAATACAGCTCCCCGCAGACAGACTTCCAGCGGCTCCAGCGCGAGCTGTCAGGGATGGGTACCGATGAACCTGACGAGCGCGACGGCGACAGCCAGTTGGCCGGCGGGTCATGGGACGACGAAGACAACTGGCGCCGTTAACAACGCGGTTCGCATCGGCGCGGCGTAGTGCTCCGGTCGCTTAGAATCTCGGGTGCTGCCCCACCAATTTGGCTCGCGGCCCGTCTTTTCCGCCTTTGCAGACGGTCCCCAGCACCCAGCAGTCCAGGTGCCGCGCGGTCAATATCGCCAATGCGCGGTCGGTGTCTTCGGGGGCCACGATGGCTATCATGCCGACGCCCATGTTGAACGTCTTTTCCATCTCGGCGCGCGTAACCCGACCACGCTGCGCGATCATGGCGAACACCGGTGCGGGCGTCCACGTGCCGCGGTCCACCTCGGCGACCAGCCCATGCGGTATGACGCGCCCCAGGTTGCCCGCCAGCCCACCTCCGGTGACGTGGCAAAACGTGCGGACGTGGGTTTCGGCAGCCAGCGCCAGACAGTCCTTGGCGTAGATGCGGGTGGGCTCGAGCAGTTCCTCGCCCAGGGTGCGACCGAACTCCTCCACGTAACCGGCCAGATTCATCCGGTCGATCTCAAGTAGGACCGCGCGGGCCAGGGAGTACCCGTTGGAATGCAGCCCCGAAGACCCCATCGCGATGATGACGTCACCGGGTTTAACGCGGTCGGGCCCCAGAACATCGTCGGCCTCGACCACGCCGACACCGGTGGCCGAGATGTCGTAGTGGTCCGGTTCCATCAGGCCGGGGTGTTCGGCGGTCTCGCCTCCCAGCAGCGCACAACCGGCGCGCACACACCCCTCGGCGATGCCGCTGACGATCGCGCTCAGTCGTTCCGGCACCGTGCGGCCGACCGCGATGTAATCCTGCAGAAACAGCGGCTCGGCACCGCACACCACGAGATCGTCGACCACCATCGCCACCAGGTCGAGGCCGACGGTGTCGTGCTTGTCCATCGCTTGAGCGACCGCCAGCTTGGTGCCCACACCATCCGTCGACGCCGCCAGTACCGGCTCGCGGTAGTCGCCGCGGAGCGCGAACAATCCGGCGAATCCGCCCAGCCCGCCGCGCACCTCGGGTCTGGTGGCCTTGGTCGCCAGCGGCTTGAACAACTCGACAGCGCCGTCTCCGGCTTCGATGTCCACCCCGGCCGATGCGTAGGTTATGCCCTGGCTGCCCGAGCCGCGTCCGGATCTACCAGAGCTATCGCGGGTATCCGTCATCGCGATAAAGGCTACCGGGCGGCACCCACCGCTGGTATCGGTTGCTCACGCTGCATGCCGACCGCATAGATCGACACCCTTCAACGCAAGGACCGATTCTCGTCGGCGCCCAAGGGAACTTCATCGGCGCCGAATTCGGTTGGTGGCGACCCGCTGCGCCCGGCGTCGCGCGCCGCGCTGGCCAGCATGTGCTCGATGACGTTCTTGCCAAGCGCGGTCTCGCGGGGCAGCTCGATCGGATACGTGCCGTCGAAGCACGCCGCGCACAGCCGCGAGGCGGGCTGCTCGGTGGCGGCGATCAGACCGCGTATCGAGAGGTAACCCAGGGTGTCGGCGTTGATAGCGTGCCGCACCGCTTCGAGCATTTCGTTCTCATCCTCGACGGCGTTGGCGATCAGCTCCGCCGGTGAGGGGAAGTCGATGCCGTAGAAGCAGGGCCACTTCACCGGCGGCGAGGCGATGCGCACGTGCACTTCCACGGCGCCGGCCTCCCGCAGCATCCGCACCAGGGCGCGCTGGGTATTCCCCCGCACGATCGAGTCGTCGACCACGATGAGCCGTTTGCCGCGGATTATCTCTTTGAGCGGGTTCAGCTTCAGCCGGATGCCCAGCTGACGGATGGTCTGCGACGGCTGGATGAACGTGCGCCCGACGTAGGCGTTCTTCATCAGGCCCTGCCCATAGGGGATGCCGGACTCTTGGGCGTAGCCCACCGCGGCGGGGGTACCCGATTCCGGCACACCGATCACCAGGTCGGCGTCGACCGGGCATTCCCGGGCTAGTCGACGACCGATCTCCAGGCGGGCGGCGTGCACCGACCTGCCGGCGATCGTGCTGTCGGGCCGGGCCAGGTAGACGTATTCGAAGACGCAGCCCTTGGGCGTGGGGTTGGCGAAGCGGGTGGACCGCACCCCGTCGGCGTCGATCGCCAGCAGTTCGCCCGGCTCGATATCGCGGACGAACGAGGCGCCGACGATGTCGAGCGCGGCCGTTTCGGACGCGACCACCCAGCCGCGATCCAGCCGTCCGAGCGATAGCGGCCGCACTCCATACGGGTCCCGGCAGGCGTACAGCGTGTTTTCGTCCATGAACGTCAGGCAGAAGGCCCCGCGCACGGTCGGCAACAGTTCGAGCGCCGCCCGTTCCAGGGTGGAATCGGCGGCACCGTGAGCCAGCAGGGCGCCGAGGATGTCCGAGTCGGTGGTCGCGGGGGCGGGGCAGCGGGTACCGATCAAACCCGCATCGCGGGCGCGGGCGGCAAGTTCGGCGGTGTTGACCAGATTTCCGTTGTGCCCCAACGCAACCCCGGTGCCGGCCGCGGTATTGCGGAAAACCGGTTGGGCGTTTTCCCACGTTGTGTCGCCGGTGGTGGAATAGCGGCAGTGCCCGATGGCGACATGACCCTCCATCGCGGCCAACGTCTGCTCGTCAAACACCTGGCTAACCAGGCCAAGGTCCTTGAAGACGAGCACCTGCGATCCGTCGGCCACTGCGATCCCCGCGGCTTCCTGGCCGCGATGCTGCAGCGCGTACAGCCCGTAATAGGTGAGTTTGGCGACTTCTTCACCCGGGGCCCAGACCCCGAATACACCACACTCTTCACGGGGCGAGTTCAGGTTGTGGTCGGGCTGCTGGACGGTCACGATTTGGCGGCTCCCTGGGGCGCGGTTGGTGACGTAACGCAGTCTACGGGCATGACTGCTGCGTCGCCGAATCAATTCAGCGTGTCGGGTGCCCCGGCTATTCCTCGCCCCCAGACACCCAGGTCAATCGGCAAAATCCGAGCTTAAACCCGGCTCAGTCGTACCAAAGGCAGCCAACTCTGGATTTCACCGGCCCGGGGCCCGGAAAGGCGCAGCGCCCCGGTGGCCTTCGCTTGCGCCAGCGGTAACAGCCCGGTGGCCAACAGCAGCCACGTCCGCGGATCCGTCTCCACGACGTTGGGCGGTGTGCCACGGGTATGCCTGGGCCCGGCGACACACTGCACCGCGACGAACGGCGGGATCCGGACCTCGACGGCGGCGCCGGGCGCCAGCGTCGCAAGGGTGCGCGCCGTGAGCCGAACCGCCGTGCCCAGAACGTCCCGGTCCGGCGCCAGAACACTGTCGTCGCGCAACCAGTCGGCCAGGTCCAACACGACCTGACGCGTCTTTGCCGCATCGGCTCTATCACGGGCAGCCATACCTTAGGGTCTCAAAAGCATGGAGCCGCGAACGCGGGCACCGTACCGGACCATTGGCCTGGTGTCGCTGATGGTCACGGCACTTGTTGCCGTCTCTTTGTACTTGCAGTTCCGCGGCGCGTTCACGCCGAAGACGAAGTTATCCATGGTTGCTCCGCGGGCGGGTTTGGTGATGGATCCGGGCGCCAAGGTCACCTACAACGGCGTGCAGATCGGCCGGGTGTCGAGCGTTTCGGAGGTGACGCGTGACGGCCTGCCCGCGGCCAAGCTGGTGTTGGACGTGGATCCGAAGTACGTCGATCTGATTCCGGTCAATGTGGCGGCCGCGGTGACGGCGACGACGGTCTTCGGCAACAAGTACGTGTCCCTGAAGTCACCGAAACAACCGGCGCCGCAACATATCACGCCCTCCACGGTGATCGAGGCGACGTCGGTGACGACGGAATTCAACACGGTGTTGGAGACGCTGACCTCGATCGCCGAGAAGGTCGATCCGATCAAGGTCAACCTGACGCTGGCCGCGGCCGCCCAGGCGCTGACCGGGCTCGGCGACAAGTTTGGGGTCTCATTGACCAACGGCAACGCCATCCTCGACGAGGTGAACCCGCAGATGCCGCAGATCCGCATCGACATTGCGCGCTTGGCGGCACTGGGTGACACCTACGCCAACGCCGCACCGGACTTGTGGGACGCCCTCGGCCACGCCGCGGCCACGGCCCGCACGATCGATCGGCAACAGCGCGATCTTGACGCGGCGCTGCTGGCGGCGGCCGGATTGGGCAACACCGGCGCTGACGAGTTCGAGCGGGCCGGGCCGTATCTCGCTCGGGGAGCCGCCGATCTGGTTCCCAGCGGCCAGCTGCTCGATGAGTACAGTCCCGAAATCTTGTGCACCATCCGCAACTTCCACGACGTGGCGCCCAAGATCTACGCCGCGCTCGGCAATAACGGCTATTCGCTGGGAACGCACTCAGCGGGCTCGGCCGCGGGGGCACCGAGCCCGTACATCTATCCCGAGAATCTGCCGCGGGTGAACGCCAGGGGCGGACCCGGTGGGCAGCCAGGCTGCTGGCAGCACATCACCAGGGCGCTGTGGCCCGCCCCGTTCTTGGTGATGGACACCGGCGCCAGCTTGGCACCATACAACCACTTCGAACTCCCCTCACCGCTCGTCGTCGAGTACGTGTGGGGCCGCCAATTGGGTGACTACACCATCAACCCCTAAAGCTCGGTACGCTACGGCGGTCCACCCGATCGGGCACCGTTGGCGAGAGACAAACATTGACACGGCCGCCTTTGCGAGCGCTCGCTGCTGTGAGTGCGGGCATGCTGGGGCTCGCCGGTTGCGGTGGCGCCGGCCACCATCAAGGCGTCGGCGCCCACGGCACCGGCTGCCGAACCCTCGCCGCCGATCCGGCATGGTATGGCGACAACCGCAATCGGATCAACGAGATGATCAGCCGACTCGGCACCTGCGGCAAATCCGGAGCGGTGGCCAACGGCGCGCCGCTGGCGTTGCTCGACTGGGATAACACCACGGTACGAAACGACGTCGGCAACGCGACGTTCTTCTGGATGGTGCGCAATTCCAAGGTGCGCCAACCCGCCGCAGCTGACTGGACCATCACAAGCCCGTACCTCACGCCGTCCGCCGCCGCCGCGCTGGCCGACGCCTGTGGTGGGCTCGCGGCGCCCGGTCAGCCGTTGCCCACCGGCGCCGACACCCCATGCGCCGACGACCTGGTGTCGGTGTACACCAACGGCGAGACCCGTGCGGGCGCACCAGCGTTCGCCGGCTATAACCATCGTCGGTTCAAACCTGTCGATGCCTGGGCGGCGCAATTGCTCGCGGGCTGGACCGACGCGGATGTGACCGGGTTCGCCGAGGCGGCGCGGCAGCAGAGTCTGGACGCCCCCGAGGGGGCCGAGCAGACCGTGGGCAGCACCCGCCAAACCGCCTGGGTGCGTTACTACCCGCAGATGCGGGACCTCGTCGGCACCCTGCAGGCCAATGGATTCGATGTGCGGATCGTCTCCGCCTCCCCGGAGCCGGTGGTGCGGGTCTGGGCCGCGGACCTGGGTATCGCCGCCGACCGCGTGATGGGCGTCGTTACCGAACACGACGGCGACGTCCTGACGTCCCGGCTCGCGCTGTGCGGCGGCGAACCGTCCATGCCCTACAACGAAGGCAAGCGGTGCCGGGTCAACGAGCAAGTGTTCGGCGTCCAGGGCGCGGCGGCATTCGACGAGTTGCCCGCGCCACGGCGCCCGGCATTCGGGGCCGGCGACTCGAACGGGGACGTGACATTCATCACAGATGCGACCGCGTTGCGCCTGGTGATTAACCGGAATCAGATCGAGTTGATGTGCCGGGCCTACGACGACTCCGACGGTCGATGGCTGGTCAACCCGATGTTCATCGACCCGCTGGGCGTCAGTCCCCCATACCCATGTGCGACTCAGGGTTTCGATGAGCCCGACGGTGATCACGCGCCGCTGCGGCGGCCCGACGGCAGCGTCGTCGGCGACCAGCAGGACAGGGTGCACTGAACCGGCCGTTCGCTCCCGAACTTAACGTGATATTTCTCGATTGCAACCGCAAGGTTACCGGCACATTTCTGCCGATCGCCAAATCGCCTGCCTTGCAAGAGGTATCGACTTACAGGCACCATATATAAGCACAAGTGGGGCCGACCGGGCACCCGGGCAGCTCGCCGTGCGCCGACGCCCCATGTATGAGATTCTCCCGAGGCCGTAGTCACGTTCGTTAAGGCGGTGATTTGATGACCAAGATCGTTTCGAGCGAGGGCGCCCGTCCCATCCAGCGCACCGTCGACCCCATCATCGTCACCCGGCGCGGCAAGATTGCCCGCCTGGAATCTAGCCTGACCCCGCACGAGGCACAGATCGAGGACCTGATCTTCCTGCGAAAGGTGCTAAGACAGGCCGGCATTCCCTTTCTTCTGATCCGCGACCACAAGAACCGCCCGGTGCTTGCCGTCGACGTCGAACTACGCCCCGCGGTCGAGCGAGCACTCGCGGCCGCCTGTGTCGCGGAACCGATGTACGCCAAAACGATTGATGAACCCGGCATTCCTCCCGTTCTGGTGGCCAACGGCCAGCTGTCCAGGCTGGTCGATCCACGTATCGTGCGGCTGCATCGGCGCCGCATCGCACCGGGCGGGTTCCGCTACGGGCCCGCGTTCGGCGTGGACCTTCAGTTCTGGGTGTTCGAGGACACCGTGATTCGCTGTCCCGTGGAAAACTCCCTGACCCGCAAGGCGCTGCCACGCGCGGAAATGGTTCCGGCGACCGTCAAGCTCTACGGGTATAAGTGGGCCACCATCGAGGGGATGTTCAGCCCGCATGCGAGCGACGTGACGTTCGATATCGACATGGTGTTCTCCTGGGTCGACGGCAGCGATCCGGAATTCCGGGCACGGCGCGCCGCGCAAATGGCGCAGCACGTGGTGGGTGAGGGCGACGACGCCGAAGCGCGGATCCGGCAGATCGATGAGTTGAAATACGCGTTGCGGTCCGTGAACATGTTCGCTCCGTGGATTCGTCGCATCTTTATTGCGACGGATTCCGCGCCGCCGCGATGGTTGGCCGACCATCCGAAGATCACCATTGTTCCCGCGGAGGAACACTTCTCGGATAGGGACGCGTTACCCACCTACAACTCGCATGCGGTGGAAAGTCAGCTGCACAACATCCCCGGCCTGAGCGAGCATTTCCTGTACTCCAACGACGACATGTTCTTCGGTCGACCACTCAAAGCCAGCATGTTCTTCTCTCCGGGCGGCGTGACCAGGTTCATCGAGGCCAAGACCCGGATCGGGCTGGGCGTCAACGACCCGACACGCAGCGGGTTTGAGAATGCGGCGCGGGTGAACCGGCAGCTGCTCTTCGAACGGTTCGGCCACGTCATCACGCGCCATCTCGAGCACACCGCGGTGCCGTTGCGCAAGAGCGTGCTGATCGAGATGGAGCGGGAATTCCCGGAGGAATTTGCCCGCACCCAGGCCAGTGCGTTTCGGTCCGGCACCGATATCTCGGTCACCAATTCCTTCTACCACTACTACGCGCTCATGACCGGGCGCGCCGTCCAGCAAGAAAAAGCCAGGGTCCTGTATGTGGACACCACCAGCCACCGGGGCCTCGCGTTGCTTCCCGAGCTGCGGAAGCGACGCGGATACGATTTCTTCTGCCTCAACGACGGCAGCTTTCCCGAAGTCTCGGCCGCCGAGCGGGCCCGACGGGTCGTCAGTTTCCTGGAGCGCTACTTCCCGATACCCGCGCCCTGGGAGAAAGTCACCGGCAGCTGCTCTGGGGTCAGTCGGGACGATTTCGCCACTCCGACGGTGTCAGCACCATCGGAAGGTGGGTAAAGAGCGAATCCCGCAGCGACGGTTCGATGAACATGCCGCTTTCGGTGATTTCGCGCCTGGCCTGAGCTGGAGAGACAAAGGTGCCCACGGTCTTTCCGCCACCAAGCGGAACCACCGAGTGCACGACGGTGTCCCCATAGACGTGTACCAGGTTGCAACCCTGGGCACCGTCGCGGCCGCGCGTTCCCCCGGCGGCGACCGTCAGATCCTGGGTGTAGCAGGTCGCCGACGCGACCGACACCGGGATTCCGACGAAGGTGGCGTTCGTCGAGTAGTGCAGGTGCCCGGCCAGAATGGCGCGGACATCGCTCCCCTTGAGCACCCGCCCGAGGGCAGCCTGGTCGCGCAGTTCCACCGTCACGGCCAGGTCCAAGACGCTGGGAATCGGCGGATGATGGAGCGCCAAAATGGTTCCGTGCGGTGCGGGCGTCCCCAATTGTCTGGCAAGCCAGTCCAATTGGGACTGTCTGATTTCGCCGTAGTGATGCCCCGGCACCGACGTGTCCACGGTGATGATGCGCAGGCCGTCGATTGTGCACACGCGGTCGAGCGGCGCCATCGACGGCGCTTCGTCCAGCAGCAGTCGGCGCAGCTCGGCCCGGTTGTCGTGGTTGCCCATCACCCAGATCAGCTGGGCGCCCAGCTCGGCGGCGAAGGGCTCGACCAGGCGACGAAGCTTGCGATACGCCTGCGGCTCGCCCTTATCGGCCAAATCACCGGTGAAGACGATCGCATCGGGACGTATCCCGGAGTGTCTCAGCTGGTCAAGGAGCTCGCCCAGCCTGCCGTCGGCATCGACCGCGCCATAGAGGGAGCCGTCGCCACCAATGAGATGGGTGTCGCTGATATGCAGAAGAACGTAATCCGGCCGCGGATGCTCCGCGGCCCTAAGTCTGTGCACCGCAGGTGCCACACCCTTCCCATGTTTGTCGGATTGTCGATTCAAGACGCGGACCCACGAGTATAGCCGCGCTGGATGGCCAACGCGGCCACCGCGCCGGCCTCGTTGACGGCAAGATGCGCCAGCATCGGCGCGGCGAGGCTGTCGGAACGCTGCGCCAACCAACCGAATAACCAGCCGGCAATGCCGGTGACTAGCACGGTGGGCAGCAGCGGCGCACCCGTCGCGCGGGCGTCCGCGATGTGGGACAGGCCAAAGGCGGTGGCCTGCAGCAATCTTCCGCCGGACCGACCGAACGCCTCGGCACCGGCGGTGGCCAGCGCCGCGCGAAACGCGGCCTCTTCGCCCCAGACCGTGCCGACGGGTATCTGCAAGGCCAGCCACCCAAGCACCGACTGCGGCAACACCCGGCTGGCCATCGCCGTCCGCACTTCGGACACCGATGTGGTGGCCGCGATCACAGTCATCGCCGCGACCCCGGCCGCCGACCCCATCCGCAACCCCGCCCACAACCGCGGCGGATGCAGCCCCAACGGCGCGCGCGTCGCGGCCACCAGCAACCCGCCGCCGCCGGCCTGCAGCGCTATCCGCCACGTCACCGGCAGGCGCGGACCGGCAAAGCTCCAACCAACCAGCGCGGCGGCCAACGACACCGCCCTCAACCGACTTATCCGAAGTATCGCGGCAGCACCGCCTCGGACGTCGCGCGCAGCTCGGCCAGGGATACCGTGAACAGGCCCTGAACCTCGATCGAGTCCGAGCCCTGATCGACGACGCCGATCCGGACCGCCGGCAATCCGCGTGCTTCGCACATCGATCGGAACCGGCTCTCTTCGGTGCGCGGCACGGCGACCAACACCCGGCCCGCGGACTCCGAGAACAGCAGCACGAACGGATCGGCACCCTCGGGAAGCACTATGCGGCAACCGATTTCACCCGCCAGCGCCGACTCCACAATGGCCTGGGCCAGCCCACCTTCGGACAGGTCGTGCGCCGCCGACACCAGCCCGTCGCGCGACGCCGAGCTCAGCACGTCGGCCAGCAACTGCTCCCGCACCAGGTCGACCGCCGGGGGCAGCCCGCCCAGATGGTCGGCGGTCACCTGCGCCCAGACCGAACCGTCGAATTCGTCGCGCGTGTCCCCCAACAACATCAAGGTTTCGCCCGGCTCGGTACCGAAGGACGTGGGAATGCGCCGGGCGACGTCATCTATCACGCCGAGCACACCGACCACCGGCGTGGGGTGGATCGCGGCCGACCCGGTTTGGTTGTAGAAGCTGACGTTGCCGCCGGTCACCGGAATCCCCAGGGCCGCACAGCCATCGGCCAGGCCGCGCACCGCCTGCGCGAACTGCCACATCACGGCGGGGTCCTCGGGCGAGCCGAAGTTGAGGCAGTTGGTCACCGCGACCGGGGTGGCGCCGGTGACGGCGACGTTGCGGTACGCCTCGGCCAGCGCGAGTTGAGCCCCGGCGTAGGGATCCAGCAGGGTGTAGCGTCCGGACGCGTCGGTCGACAGCGCGATACCGCGGCCGGTGGACTCGTCGACGCGCAGCATGCCGCCGTCGGCGTGCTCGGCCAGCACGGTGTTGCCGCGCACATACCGGTCGTATTGCTCGGTGATGAACGCGCGGCTGCACAGGTGCGGGCTGCCCAGCAGCGCAAGCAAAGTCGCGCGCAGCTCGTCGCCGGTGACCGGCCGCGGCAGTTTGTTCGAGCCGTCCGCGTTCAGGGCATCCTGCGATTCGGGTCGGGCGACCGGACGCCGGTACACCGGGCCCTCGTGGGCCACGGTGCGCGGTGGCACGTCGACGACCGTCTCGCCCTGCCAGGTGATCCGCAATCGGTCGCCGTCGGTCACCTCGCCGATCACGGTGGCCAGCACCTCCCATTTGCGGCACACCGCCATGAAGGCATCCACGTTCTGCGGGGCGACCACCGCACACATGCGTTCCTGCGACTCGCTGCACAGCACCTCGGCGGGCGTCATCTCCTTGGCCCGCAGCGGTACGGTGTCCAGGCGGATCGCCATGCCACCGTCCCCAGCGGAAGCCAATTCCGATGTAGCGCAAGCTAATCCGGCTCCACCCAGGTCCTGGATGCCGATCACCAGCCCGCCGGCGTAGAGCTCCAGGCAGCACTCGATGAGCACCTTCTCCATGAACGGGTCGCCGACCTGGACCGAGGGCAGCTTCTTGCGGGATCCGGTGGCATCGAAGGTGTCGGACGCCAGCACCGACACCCCGCCGATGCCGTCCAGCCCGGTGCGCGCGCCGAACAGGACGATCTTGTTGCCGACGCCCGAGGCGAACGCCAAATGCAGGTCCTCCTGGCGCAACACGCCCACGCACAACGCGTTGACCAACGGATTGCCGGCGTAGCACGCGTCGAAGACGGTCTCCCCGCCGATGTTGGGCAGGCCCAGCGAGTTGCCGTAGCCTCCGATTCCGCGGACCACGCCGTCGAGCACGCGACGGGTGTCGGGGGCGTCGGCGGCGCCGAACCGCAGCTGGTCCATCACGGCCACCGGTCGCGCGCCCATCGCCATGATGTCGCGCACGATCCCGCCGACTCCGGTGGCCGCGCCCTGGTAGGGCTCGACATAGGACGGATGGTTGTGCGACTCCACCTTGAAGGTGACGGCCCAACCGTCGCCGATGTCGACGACGCCGGCGTTCTCGCCGATTCCGGCCAGCATGCCGGCGCGCATCTCGTCGGTGGTGGTCTCACCGAAGTAGCGCAGGTGCACCTTGGAGGACTTGTACGAACAGTGCTCGCTCCACATCACCGAGTACATCGCCAGTTCGGTGTCGGTTGGCCGGCGGCCCAGGATGTCGCGAATCCGCTGGTATTCCTCGTCTTTGAGGCCCAATTCGTGAAACGGTTGCGGATGGTCGGGGGTGGTGGCGGCATGTACAACGGTGTCCAGGGTGACCAGGGTGTCCAGCGCAGGCGTGACGCGCGGCGTCTGAGCGGGCGGAGACGGCACGCAAGCAGTCTAGGCCGTAAATCCGCGCGGCCGCGTTGGTGCGCACGGGCCAATTACCGACCCACTACGCAGAACACGTTGCCCTCGGGGTCGGCCAGCACCACCCAGCGTAAGTTCTCGCCGAACCGATGCCGCTCAACCTCGGTGGCACCGGCCGCCGTCAGCCGCGACACCTCGGCGTCTACGTCCGCGGCCCGGAAATCCAGGTGCACCCGGTTCTTGCCGGGGGTGGGCTCGGGCACCCTCTGAAAGCCGAGCCGGGGCCCTTCCGACCGGGCCACCGCGATGAACTCCCCGGGGAGCAGCTCGTGGGTCGTGCCCCCGAACTGCTCGGCCCACCAGCCGGCCAGCGTCGCCGGGTCGCTGCAGTCGAACGTGACCATCTCCACGTTGAGCGTCATACCGCCAGACCCTATGCCTCCGGCGACAGAAACGCGTGCAGCGCCGCCGAATAGGCGGCCACGTCGTTGGCGCCCATCAGCTCGCGCGCGGAGTGCATGGCAAGTTGAGGGGCTCCGACGTCGACGGTGGGGATGCCGGTGCGCGCCGCGGCCAGCGGCCCGATCGTCGACCCGCACGGCAGGTCGGCGCGATGCTCGTAGCGCTGCAGCTCCACGCCGGCCTGCCGGCAGGCCAGCGCGAACGCCGCCGCGGTGCGCCCGTCGGTCGCGTAACGCAGGTTCGGGTGCACCTTGAGCACCGGGCCCCCGTTCACCTCGATCGGATGGCCGGGCTCGTGCCGCTCGGGATAGTTGGGATGGGTGGCGTGCGCCATGTCGGCGGACGCCAGCAGCGACGCGGGCAGCAGCCGCAGGAAGTCTTCTCGGCCGCCGCCGGTTGCGAGCACGATGCGCTCCAGCACGGTGGCCAGCAGGTTCGACTGTGCGCCGTGGTCGGAGGCCGAGCCGACCTCCTCGTGGTCGAAGAGGACTAGCACCGGCAGGTAGTCGCGTGGCTGGGCGGCCAGCAGGGCTTCCATGCCCGCGTAGCAACTCGCCTGATTGTCCAGGCGCGGCGCGCTCAGCAGGCTGCTGCCGGCGCCGATCACCGCCGACGGGGTCAGGTCGTGGGTCATCAGGTCGGCGGCCAGCACGTCGGCTTCGGCCACTCCGGCGCGCTGCGCGACGTAGCCGATAAAGGAACCCGCTTCCTGACCGACCCCCCAGACCGCGTTGACGTGTCGTTGCGGATCCAGCGTCAGCGATTTGCGGTCCTCGGCCAGATGGATGGCCAGCTGCGGCACTCGCAGGAGCGGCTCGTCTATCCGGACGAGGCGATGGTGGACCCCGGCGCCGTCAGATTCCGCGCGCACCGCTAATCGCCCGCTGACGCCCAGATCGCGGTCCAACCAGGAGTTGAGCCACGCTCCGCCGTACGGCTGCAGCGCCACCACCCGCCAGCCGGCGGTCAGCCGGTCGGGATGCTGCTTGACCCGGAGGTTCGGGCTGTCGGTATGCGCGCCGACGATACGAAACGCCCCGACATGGCCCCCGGAGTTCCAGGCCACCAGTGAGCCGGCGCGGACGGTGAAGTATCGACCCGGTTGGTTGGGCCAGCGGTCGGCTTCGCTCAGCTCCGTGTATCCCGCAGCAAGCAGCCGTCGGGCCACCGTGGCGCACACATGAAACGGCGACGGGGACGCATCGATGAATTCGCACAGGCCCGGTGCCGTAGCCGTCATGTACGCATGTTTAGCATCACCGCGATTCCAGAGACGTTAGGGTCATGCCTGTGCCCGCCGCTTCGCCGCAGCCGATTCTGGCGCCGTTGACGCCGGCCGCGATCTTCCTGGTGGCCACGATCGACGACGGTGGCGAGTCGACCGTGCACGACGCGCTGCCGGACCTATCGGGGCTGGTGCGCGCGATCGGCTTCCGCGACCCGGCGAAACGCCTGTCGGTGGTCGCTTCGATCGGCTCGGACGCCTGGGACCGGTTGTTCGCCGGACCCCGGCCCGCCGAGCTGCATCCGTTCGTCGAGCTATCGGGCCCGCGCCACGTCGCGCCGGCCACGCCGGGCGACCTGTTGTTCCACATCCGCGCCGAGACCATCGACGTCTGCTTCGAGCTGGGCGGCCGGATTCTCAAGTCGATGGCCGGCGCGGTCACCGTGGTCGACGAGGTGCATGGATTCCGGTTTTTCGACAACCGCGACCTGCTGGGTTTCGTCGACGGCACCGAGAATCCGGGTGGGCCGGCGGCCGTCGGCGCCACCGCGATCGGCGACGAGGATCCGGCGTTCGCGGGCTCGTGCTATGTGCACGTGCAGAAGTACCTGCACGACATGGCCGCGTGGGAATCGCTGTCGGTCACCGAGCAGGAACGCGTGATCGGCCGCACCAAGCTGGAGGACATCGAACTCGACGACGACGTCAAGCCGTCCAACTCCCACATCGCGCTCAACGTCATCACGGACGACGCCGGCGCCGAGCGCAAGATCGTGCGGCACAACATGCCGTTCGGCCAGGTCGGCAAGCGCGAGTACGGCACGTACTTCATTGGCTATTCGCGCACGCCCGCGGTCACCGAGCACATGCTGCGCAACATGTTTCTGGGCGATCCGCCCGGCAACACCGACCGTGTCCTTGACTTTTCCACCGCAGTCACCGGTGGATTGTTCTTTTGCCCTACCGTCGATTTCCTCGACGATCCGCCACCGCTGCCCGATCCTGCGGCTCCCGTGGACGATCGTGCTTCCGACGACGGATCACTCGGAATCGGCAGTCTGAAAGGAACCTCTCGATGAATAACCTGTATCGCGATCTGGCACCGGTGACCGAAACCGCCTGGACGGAAATCGAATTGGAGGCCACTCGCACGTTCAAACGCCATATCGCCGGGCGCCGGGTGGTCGACGTCAGTGAGCCCGGTGGACCCGTCGTCGCGGCCGTCGGCACCGGGCGGCTGATCGACGCGCAGGCACCCACCGACGGTGTGGTGGCCCACCTGCGCGCAAGCAAACCCCTTGTCCGGCTGCGGGTTCCGTTCACCCTGTCACGTCACGAGATCGACAACGTCGAGCGCGGTTCCAAGGACTCCGACTGGGAACCCGTCAAGAACGCGGCCAAGAAGCTGGCGTTCGTCGAGGACCGCGCCATCTTCGAGGGCTATTCGGCCGCCTCGATCGAGGGCATCCGAAGCGCCAGCTCGAACCCGGCGTTGACGCTGCCGGACGATCCCCGCGAAATCCCCGATGTCATCTCGCAGGCGTTGTCCGAACTACGGCTGGCCGGCGTCGATGGCCCGTATTCGGTGCTGCTGGCGGCCGACGTCTACACCAAGGTCAGTGAGACCACCGAACACGGCTATCCGATCCGCGAGCACCTGAACCGGCTCGTCGATGGGGACATCATCTGGGCGCCCGCCATCGACGGTGCTTTTGTGCTGACCACCCGTGGCGGTGACTTCGACCTGCAGCTGGGTACCGACGTGGCCATCGGTTACCTCGGCCATGACGCCGACACCGTGCAGCTCTATCTGCAGGAGACGCTGACGTTCCTGTGCTACACCTCCGAGGCGTCGGTCGCCCTCAGCGCCTGAAGGGAGCTAGATGCCGGCGAGCGTGTGCCGTGGATGGGGTCAATCAACGGCCAGAAGACGCAGAAGTTCCTATCCACCAGGCGTTTCGCGAGCCTTTGCGTCTCCTCGGCAGGTTACGTCAGCGATGGAAGAAGCCGGAATGCCCGCTATGGGTGCCGGGAAAGACGCTTACGTTGCCGACGCCCGAGTTACGGATGCCGGTGTTGAAGAAGCCGGAGTTTTGGAAGCCCACGCCATTGTTGACGTTGTTGAAGAAGCCGGATCCCCGATCACTGGAGTTCATGAAACCCGAGCCCGCGAAGCCCAGGTTGGCCATGCCCGAATTGTCGGGACCGGAGTTACGGACGCCCGAGCTACCGTCGCCCGCGTTGGCCAAGCCCGAGGCGTTGTCGCCCGAGTTGAAGAAGCCCGAGGTCCCGGTGCCCGTATTCCCGAAGCCCGAGCTGGGGCCGGGGCCATTGACCGTGCTCCCGATGCCGGTGTTCAGGTCGCCGGAGTTAAAGAAGCCGGTGTTGATGTCGCCGGAGTTCCCCCACCCGGTGTTCGTATGACCGGCGTTGGAGAAGCCGGTGTTGGCCTCGCCCGAATTGAAGAAGCCGGTGGACACCCGGCCCGAATTGAACATGCCCGTCGCTTGATCGGCGGAGTTGAAGAAGCCCGTCGAGTAGCGACCGGAGTTGAAAGCACCGGTGACTTCACTGGAGGTGTTTCCGAAGCCGGTGGCCTCCAGGCCCGTGTTCCAGAAGCCCGTGTTGGTGCCACCCGTGTTCCACAAACCGGTATTGTTCGTGCCCGCGTTCGCGTAGCCGGTGTTGGCAAAGCCCGAGTTGAAGATGCCCACATTGTTGGTGCCGGAGTTGAAGAAGCCGATGTTTCCGCTACCCGAATTGCCAAACCCGATGTTCCCGCTGCCGGTGTTCAGGTGACCGATGCCGATCTGATTATTGCCGGTAAGGCCGAATCCGATGTTCCCGTTGCCGGTGTTACCGAAGCCGATGTTGCCATTACCGGTGTTGGCGAAGCCCCAGTTAGAATCGCCATTGTTCGCTAAACCTCTGTTGAAGTTGCCGATATTTCCGCTGCCGATGTTGAAGTTGCCGTTGATGTTGGTGGGACCCACGTTTCCGAAGCCAATGTTTCCGTCACCGTGGTTGCCGCCGCCGACGTTCCCATTCCCCTCGTTGCCGAAGCCCCAATTGTTCTGGCCGGAGTTGCCGCCGCCCACGTTCATCTCGCCGTGGTTTCCGCCGCCCACGTTGGAGTTGCCGCGGTTTCCGCCGCCCACGTTGGAGTTGCCGGCGTTACCACCGCCGACGTTGCCGCTGCCGGTGTTGCCGCTGCCGGCGTTGGAGTTTCCGAGGTTCCCGTTGCCCACGTTGGCGTCGCCGTGATTTCCGTTGCCGACGTTGTCGTTGCCGATGTTGCCGATGCCCAGGTTTTGCAGGCCCAGCGCGCTGAACACCTGGCCCCGCAGGCTTTGCAGGGACTGCTGCCACGGCGCCAACTGCGCGGCCGCAGCCGAGGCACCGGCGTGGTAGCCGAGCATCGCCGCGACGTCCTGAGCCCACATTTCCTGGTAGGCGCCCTCCATGGCCGCGATGGCCGGCGCGTTCTGACCGAACAGGTTCGACAACACCAACCGCACCACCTGAGAACGGTTGGCCGCCACGGCTATCGGCTGGACCGTCGCCGCCCGCGCCGCCTCGAACACCGCGACGACTGCCTGGGCCTGTCCGGCCGCCCCCGCGGCTCGCGCCGCCGCGGCATCCAGCCAGCCCGCATACGGTGCGGCCGCGGCCGTCATCGCCGCCGCCGCGGGGCCCTGCCATGCCTGGCTCGCCAACCCCGAAGTCACGGCGCCAAACGAGGACGCCGCCGAACCCAGGTCGGCGGCCAACCCCTCCCAGGCCGCGGCCGCCTGCAGCAACGGTCCCGACCCCGCACCGGTGAACATCAGGGCCGAATTGATTTCGGGCGGCAGCAATGCGAAATGTGCCGGCATTACGACTCCTCGACTCGCCCCCACCGCAGCAACCACTCGCGCGGTGGCTGCGCTCAACCTAACAAGTGCGGCGGCCGGATTGTGGGCAAATCGGTAATCCTTTTGCACCAGTGGTGATTTGGCGGCAGTCCGTAGCCGCGGCGCCGTCGCCGCGCGACCCGATAGGATCTTCGACATGGCAACGGACCAACAGGAACAGTACGACGTCGTGGTGCTGGGCGCGGGGCCGGTCGGACAGAATGTGGCGGACCGGGCCCGGGCCGCGGGGCTGACCGTAGCGGTGGTCGAGCGTGAACTTGTGGGCGGCGAATGTTCCTACTGGGCCTGTGTGCCCAGCAAGGCGCTGCTGCGTCCGGTCATAGCTATCTCGGATGCCCGCCGGGTGGACGGGGCACGCGATGCCGTCAACGGTGCGATCGACAGCGTCGGGGTATTTGGCCGGCGCGACCGCTACGTGAGCGACTGGGACGACACCGCCCAGGCCGACTGGCTGGATGGCATCGGCGCGAGCCTGATACGCGGACATGGACGGTTGGACGGTCCGCGACGAGTTGTCGTCACCACACCCAGCAGCAGGGAGGTGGTGCTGACCGTCCGGCATGCGGTTGTCGTCTGCACAGGAAGCCGGCCCGCGCTTCCCGACTTGCCCGGCCTCGCCGAAGCCCGGCCGTGGACCAACCGCGAAGCCACCGACAGCAGCGACGTCCCGAACCGGCTTGCCGTCGTCGGGGCCGGCGGCGTGGGCGTCGAAATGGCAACGGCCTGGCAAGGATTGGGCTCAAAGGTGACCTTGCTGGCTAGAGGATCTCACCTGCTGCCCCGGATGGAGCCCTTTGTGGGCGAGCTTGTCGGTCGCGGACTCGCCGACGCGGGCGTGGACGTACGCACGGGTGTGTCAGTCCGCGAACTCAGCCGGGCTTACCCCTATTGCCCCGTGGTCCTCACATTGAGCGACGGCAACGATCTCGAGGTCGATGAAATACTCTTTGCCACCGGCCGAAAACCCCTCACCGACCACATCGGCTTGGAGACCGTCGGCTTGACGCCGGGTAGCTGGCTAGATGTCGACGACACCTGCCGAGTGCGGGCGGTCGAGGAGGGTTGGCTTTACGCGGCCGGCGACGTCAACCATCGCGCGCTGCTGACCCACCAGGGCAAGTACCAGGCGCGCATTGCCGGTGCGGCCATCGGCGCCCGCGCCGCGGGAAAGCCGGTGGACACCGCGTCGTGGGGCCCGCACGCGACCACCGCCGACCATCACGCGGTGCCGCAGGCTTTCTTCACCGACCCCGAGGCCGCCGCGGTGGGTTTGACTGCCGAGCAAGCGGCAGCGGCCGGGCACCGGATCAAGATAATCGACGTCGAAATCGGCGACGTCGTCATGGGGGCCAAGCTCGTCGCCGACGGCTACACCGGACGGGCGCGCATGGTCGTCGACGTCGATCGCGGCCATCTGCTCGGTGTGACCTTGGTCGGGCCCGGGGTCACCGAGTTGCTGCATTCGGCGACCATCGCCGTCGCCGGCCAGGTTCCCATCGACCGGTTGTGGCACGCCGTGCCGTGCTTTCCGACGGTCAGCGAGCTGTGGCTAAGACTCCTTGAGGCCTACCGGGATTCGTTTTTTGCAGTCGTCTAGCGAATTGGAGCACTCGGCTGCCGCTTGGTAAAGCACTCGAGCTGGCGGAGCTGGCCGCCGAGGCGCTTGGCCCTGCTCAGCGTTTGCGCGCCCGCCAGCGTCAACACCATCCCAGCCATGACTGGTCGAACGGTCTCTTGCGTCCGACGACGACCCAATCCTTGTGGCGGTGCCCCGCTTCGTCATCGACAGCTTCGGCCGCAGCAGCATGGCTCGAGTCGACCGTCCAGTGAAACCGATCGGCCACGACGATCAGTTTTGATTAGCAACAATCGTTGGACAGCTGCGGTAGCTCTTGGTGATGATCTAACCACCTTGGGGGTTCGCGGGAGAAAGCGCTCGCGGTGCCGCTCCACCACGCCGGCTCGCTTTGATCTTTGAAGTGCCTACCCACAGGCCACCGTTACCCGCAGGCGCGCCCCGCAGTGGGATGGCTGAACTTCCAGCCGCATTTGAGTGATTCGAAGGGAACGGCCGATGAGTGTGGGCAACGGCTTGCGACCTGGGCTCTTGACCCGGGGGCAGTCATACCTGCATCAAGTTGTCGTCGCGTCCATGGCCGGCACTGTCGTGGAGTGGTACGAATTCTCCCTCTACGCCACCGCGGCAACACTGGTGTTCAGCAAGGTGTTCTTCGCGCAGGGCGGCAACGACCTTGACGGCGTTGTTGCAGCGTTCGCGACTTACGCCGTCGGCTTCCTCGCCCGACCACTCGGAGGCGTCGTTTTCGGCCAACTCGGGGATCGGTACGGACGCAAGATACTGCTACAGCTCAGCCTCCTGATGGTGGGCGGCGCCACTATTCTCATGGGTTGCCTGCCTACCTTCGCCCAGATCGGGTACTGGGCGCCGGCTTTGCTGGTGGTGTTGCGCTTCATTCAGGGCTTCGCGATCGGCGGCGAGTGGGGCGGCGCCGTTCTGCTCGTCGCCGAGCATAGCCCTAACGCGAGCCGTGGCTTTTGGACAAGCTGGCCGCAAGCCGGTGTGCCCGGCGGAAACCTTGTGGCCACGGCGGCGCTGCTGTTGCTCACCTCAACGCTGCCGGATGCAGCGTTTCTCAGCTGGGGCTGGCGGGTGGCGTTCTGGTTGTCGGCGATCTTCGTTGTGATCGGCTATTACATTCGCACCAAGGTCACGGATGCGCCGATCTTCGTCGAGGCTCAAGAACAAGCCAAGCACTCCAAAGCTATCTCGCTCGGCCTTGTCGAAGCGTTAAAGCATTACCCACGAGCCGTTTTCACCGGCATGGGATTGCGTTTCGGTGAAAACACGATGTACTTCCTGGTGGTCACCTTTTCGATCACGTATCTGAAAGTGCTGCACGCCAACACGGTGGCGATACTGTGGTGGCTGCTAGCCGCACACGTCGCGCACGTCGCGGTCATTCCTTTGGCGGGACATCTCGCCGACCGATTCGGCAGGCGCGCAATCTATCTCGTCGGCACAGCAACAGCCGGAACCTGGGGTTTCGTCGCGTTTCCGATGATGAACAGCGGCCGCAACGCATTCATCATGTCGGCCTTCATCATTGGCTTGGTGTTCCATGGCCTCATGTTTGCGCCCCTGTCGGCGGTGATGGCGGAGATGTTTCCCACCCGGATCCGTTATTCCGGGGTTTCCCTTAGTTACCAGGCCACCTCAATCGTGAGCGGGTCGGTAGCTCCCATTGTCGCCGTCCGCTTGCTGGAGACCTACAAATCCTGGGTCCCCATCGCCTGGTATCTGGCGGCTACCGTAACGGTCAGCGCCGTGGCCGCCCTGCTCACCCGCGAGACCAAGGGCGTGGACCTGGCTGCCATCGACTTTGCCGATGCCCAAAGCCATTCCGCCCCAATTGAACCTCCCCTCGACCAGTGGGCAGCTAGATAGGCGGATGAATGATCCCGCGGGAACGACGTCACCATGTGACGAACACGTCGGACTTCACGTTGACGCGGTCCTCGACGGCGGCTCGCAGATGAGCGTCAACGCGTCCAGGCGGCGGCTGCCCGTAGCGAGGAGCCCTTGACGTCGGCCGTTGGATCGATCGGGTCGCTATTATCGGGTCTCTGACGGCCGCCGCCATCCTGCCCCGGGGTATGAACAGCCCGGTCGAATCCGAAGATCGACTCGCTCAGACGACAAAAGTTACCCGACCCTGTGTCACCAAACGGGCCGAGCCCAATTACGCGCTCCCCTAACCAATTGTTCACTGTACGGAATCAATGGCACCGAAGATATTCGGATATTTTGGTCAGTCGGATAAAGACCAGTCCGAATTGCATGCGGCACTTAAACTAGGCACTGATTACCATCACGGCCAGCAAGGGGACCGGAGGTAGCCAATATGGACTTCGGGTCGCTACCGCCGGAAATCAACTCGGGACGAATGTACCTGGGGCCGGGTTCGGGCCCATTGCTGGCCGCGGCCGCGGCCTGGGACGCGTTGGCCGCGGGCTTACACGCTACGGCCGCCGCGTATGGTTCGACGATTCAGCAACTGACCGCCGGGCCATGGACGGGCCCGTCGTCGGTCACAATGGCGGCTGCGGCCGCTCCGTATGTGGCGTGGATCAGCGCCACCGCTGCACAGGCTGAGCAGGCGGCCACCCGGGCCAAGGTAGCCGCGCAAGCCTACGAAACGGCATATGCGGGCACGGTCCCGCCACCGGTGATCGCGGCCAATCGCGCGTTGTTGCTGTCGTTGATCGCCACCAACATTTTTGGGCAGAAGGCTCCCGCCATCGCGGAAACCGAGGCCCAGTACACGCAGATGTGGGCCCAAGACGCCGCCGCGATGTACGCCTACGCCGGTTCGTCGGCGGCAGCGTCGCAGCTGACACCGTTCACCGAACCGCCCCAGACCACGAATCCCTCGGCGGTGGGCGCCCAATCGGCCGCGGTGGGTCAAGCCGCCGGCGGCGCGGCCACCTCGGACGTGACGACGCAGCTGGCTCAGGTGATCTCAGTGATACCAAACGCGCTGCAAGGCATGGCAACAGCGACCACCTCACCGGCCGCAACATTGTTGCCCGTATTCAACCTGCCGGCGTTGCCACCGCAGCTTGCAACCAACGTATCGAACTGGAACAGGATCCTCGGTGCGCTTACCGGGCCCTATTCGATACAGCTGACGGTCCTTCCCAGCGCCGCGTTCTTTTACACCGGGTTGTTTTACACCAGTGCCCAGAATGCGCAGGGGCTGCAAAGCTTCTTCACTCCCGCTAAACCCATCGGGGGAGGGCTGGCGCCGATCGCAGGCTCATTGGGCGCAAACCTCGCGTCCTCGGCTGTCGGCGGAGCGCCGGTTTCGGGGGGTTTGGGCCGTGCCGCCTTGGTGGGAAGTTTGTCGGTACCGCAGAGCTGGACAACAGCTGCCCCAACGCTGAAAACACTCGCTTCGCTGCTCCACACCAACTTTGCGGCCGCCCCGGCCGCAACCATGTCAGGCGAGGCCGGCGTGTTCAGCCAAATGGCCCTTTCCAGCCTGGCGGGGCGCACCGTGGCCACTTCGGCGTTCGGCCCGGGAGCAGGTCGTGCGGCCAGCTCGTTGGGTGGCGTGGCCGCCGAGGCCGACCCTAGCGCAGCCACCATAATCGTCCTTCCGGGAATCGAGGACTGACGACGACTGCCGCGACGACAGACAGCAGCCCAACGCGGGCCGTTGCGACCCGCACAGCAGGGAACGGGCACGACACACGTTACCGAGGGTGACCGCCGGAATGCTGGCCGCCGCTGCAGCGGCCCTCCAAAGACGGTATCCGCCTCACACGCGCGGCCCATCCAAGCCGAAGACCGGACGGGAGACCAAGAAGTCCAAGACCATACGCTCAGAGGCCGAACCGAGTCAGCTCTCGGTCGCGGCGCCCGCCGATACTTTCCGCGGCAGAAGCGTCCACCGGATCAGAAGTCGACGGCGATATATTTCTCCTCCAGGTACTCCTCGATTCCCTCCGAGCCGCCCTCTCTGCCGAGTCCGCTTTGTTTGATGCCACCGAAGGGCGCGGCTGGGTCGCTCAGGACGCCCTTGTTGACGGCGACCATACCGGCCTGCAGGCGGTGCGCGACCCGCATGGCACTGCATGCGTCACCGTAGACATATCCGACGAGCCCCATCTGAGTTCGGTTGGCCCAGTCGACGGCCTCATCCTCGGTATCGAAAACGATGATCGGGGCCACCGGCCCGAAAATCTCGCGCTGGGTGATCGCGGCGTCCGGATGCACACCCGCGAGAACGGTCGGCGGGTAGAACGCGCCCGGTCCCGAAGGTGGGTGCCCACCAACAAGGGCGATGGCCCCTTCATCGACCGCGCGCGCCACGACGGCGGCAACCTTGTTGCGCTCGGCGTCGGAGATCAGTGCGCCCAGGGCGTTGGCGGGATCGAGGCCGGGACCCATCGTGGTGGCGCGCATCGCCTCGGCAAAGTCCCGGGTGAACGCGTCAGCCAGCGAGCGGTGGACATAGAACCGATTGGCCGCGGTGCACGCGCAACCACCATTGCGCATCTTGGCCACCATGGCACCCGCGACAGCCGCGCCAATGTCTGCTGACTCGAGCACTAGGAACGGCGCGTTTCCGCCGAGTTCCATCGACGCGCTCACGATGTTATCGGCCGCTTCGTGGAGCAGGAGCCTGCCGACCTCGGTGGAGCCGGTGAACGACAGTTTGCGTACCGCCGGGTGGTGCAACATGGCCCTGACCGCGGGCCCTGCGGGCCTAGGCGTGACGTAGTTGACCACTCCGGCCGGGACGCCGGCACGGGCCAGAATGTCGACGATCGCCCCCGCGGTGAGCGGGGTTTCTGTCGCGGGCTTGACCACCGCGGTGCATCCTGCGGCCAGAGCGGGCGCGAGCTTGCGAGTGGCCATCGCCGCCGGAAAGTTCCACGGCGTCACCAGGACGGCTACTCCGATGGGTTCACGACTGACCACAATTCGCTTGTCGCCCTCAGGGGACAGTCGGTAGTCGCCACCGATGCGCACGGCCTCCTCGGCAAACCATCGGAAAAACTCGGCGGCGTAGTCTATTTCGGCTTGCGCGTCCGCATACGACTTACCGTTCTCGGTGGTGATCAGTGCGGCCAGGCTCGCCCGTTCGGCAACCATGATCTCCCAGGCGCGGCGCAGTATCTCGGAGCGGTGCCGCGGCGGCCTCGCCGCCCAGGATGCGGCCGCGTCGGCGGCTGCGGCAACGGCGGCCTCACAGTCGGCCACGGTGGCGTTGGCGACCGTAGCAATGAGCGACCCGGTGGCGGGATTGTGGACCTCGATTCTTTCGCTGCTTCCCGGCGGGCGCCATTGGCCGGCGATGTACAGCTCGGTGAACAGCGCGTCCGGGATGGCTCTCGATTCTCGGTCTTTATCGGCACGGTCGACGTCCTGCAACGTGGTCATGCGGGGGCTCCGATTTCGTCGCTTCCGATTTCGTCGCTGTTGGAGAAGATATCGCTGGTGCCGGCAAAGGCGCGTTCGACGACGGGGGCGATCAGTTGGCGGGGATCTGCACCCGGAGCGTTGCTGACAAGTCGGCCGACCGCCGCTGCCTGCTCGATAATGCGGGGCAGGTCACGGCGGCTGAGTCCGATCCGGGACAAGGTGTGCGGGACGCCGATGCGGTGTCGCAGCGTGACCACAAATCGAATGGCCGCGACCGCGGCACCGTCGGTGCCCGTGCCGCTCTCGGTCACTCCCATCGCCTCGCCGATGCGGGCGAACTGTCCGACCGCCGTAGGCAGGCAGGCCTCCATTACATAGGGCAGCAACAGCCCTACTCCCAGGCCGTGGGGGGTATGCGTGGCATCGCCGACCGGGTATTGGATGGCGTGGGACAGGTGTGTCCCCGCGGTCGCAAACGCCAGCCCGGCAAGCATCGACCCGTACGCCATGGCGGTACGCGCGCCAAGATCGCGACCCTGGGTCACTGCCGTGACAATATTGCGCGCGAGCGCGCCGGCAGCTTCCAAACCGAATGCAGCGCTCAGCCGGTTTGCTCCCACGAAGACTGGAAGAGGATGCGACAAGTTGAGCGTGTGTGTGCGCGCCGAATAGGACTCGATGGCGTGGGTTAACGCATCGATTCCCGAGAAGGCTGTTACCGCGGGCGGGCAGGTCAGGGTCAGTTCCGGATCGACGACAGCGGCGACCGGGACCAGATACGGGCTGGAGATACCGACCTTCGAGTTTCTCGACGGGTCGGTGAGCACGGCGACCGGGGTCACTTCGGAACCTGTGCCCGCGGTGGTGGGCACTGCAATGACCGGCAGAACCTTTGAGGGAATGCAGTTTTCGCCGTAGAAGTCGGCCAGCGGCGCATTAGTGACCAACCCGAGTGCCACGAGTTTGGCTAGGTCGAGGGCACTGCCGCCGCCGAACCCGACGACGGCGTCCGGGAAGACGGTACGCGCGGTATCGACGGCGACAGTGACATTGCCCAGGGGCAGTTCAGGTTCGGTTGCTGCGAAGACCGCCACCTCGATGCCGCAGTCGCGGATTTCCGAGATTGCCTCGGCGAAAGCGAGGGTCCCGGCGATCACCGGATCAGTGCACACGAACGCTCGGCTTCCCATGCCCGAAAGCACGCGTCCGAGCGCATGACGCGCACCTGCTCCAAACAAGACTTCGTGGGGGGCGCGCAGTAGACCGATTTCGGGTGTGGTGGCCGATTGAGGGTTAGCAGCAGTGTCCATCACGGTGGCTCCTTGCTTGGTCACGCATTGCCAGCGCTGCGGTCCATGCGCTCTGGTGAAGCGGAATCCCATACTTGAGGCGGTGCTGACGGCAGGTCCTGGCCCTATCGCCGGGCACCCTCACCGGGTCTCCGCTGACCCCGGAAGCGCGTACCTGCTCGAGGTAGTCGGCGATCTGGGGAAGCAGGTGAGACAGCCCAAGGACGTGCGGGGAGATGCAGATAAGGAGGTCGCCCTTGTTGCAGGGGGAGGTCTCGTCGAGAGTTCCGCGGATATCGCGTCCCAGTGCGGTACCGGTTAGTGCCGCCACCACAGCTTCGACGGTGATGCCGAGCGCATATCCCTTGGCACCGCCGAATGGCGAGATCGCGCCGGCGCGCGCCGCTAAGCTCGCGTTCGTCGTGGGTTGCCCCAAGGGCCCGACCGCCCATCCGAGTGGAATCGGTTCCCCGCGTTGCGCATACGACAGGATCTTGCCCATCGACACCGAGCTGGTCGACATGTCAAGTACCAGGGGCTCACTGTCAGGGCCGGTCGGCGCGGCAATGGCGATCGGGTTCGTCCCGACCATCGCGGTGGCCCCGCACCATGCATGGACGAGCGCTTCGCTTGTGGTGAGAGCGATTCCCACCATTCCTGCCTCCGCCATCTTTTCGACGTAGGGCGCAAGCATGCCCAGGTGGTTGGCGTTGCTGATCGACGCGAGCGCGACCCCCGTCGTGGCGGCCCGGTCAAGGATCGCCTGCACGGCGGAGAATGCCACCACGGGCCCGAATCCCCGGTTACCGTCCACCCGTAGGACGGCCGCGGTCTTCCATTCCTGGCGAGGTTGAGCCCTGGGTAGGAGTACGCCGTAGCGGATGCGGCCGACGAGGACCTCCAGCCGCCGGAGTCCGTGGGAATGTTGGTCGCGGAGGTCTGCCTCGACAAGGTTTTGGGCTTGCACATGTGCGTCGACTTCGCGCGCCCCGTAAGCCGTGAGCACGTCGACGATGAGGGCTTGTAGGCTATCGGCCGAGACCATGCGGAAATCGGTCGCTGGCGTCATCGCCGCAATGGATTCCTTAGGTGCGCAACGTGTTTCGCTTACGGTAGTGGCATGCTTGGGACGGTTCATGTCGTCGCCGGCGGTCATGGTTACCGCCACTATCCCTTGATGTACTTCATCATCCGATGCTGACCGACCTCGGCGCCGAAGATGTTGCCGGCCGCATCTGCGGCGAGTCCCTCGGCTCCGCTGGTGTTGTCGCTGTAGTCGACCGGGTCGGGGATCAACGCCCACACCGAGCCGTCGATGACACTTCCCACACGGATGCCGCGTTTCCAGCCGTTGTGATTCGGGGCCAACGACTCCGACTCGGAGTCGGCGACGTAAATGACGTCGCCGGT
Organism: Mycobacterium lacus; assembly: GCF_010731535.1. NCBI lineage: Bacteria > Bacillati > Actinomycetota > Actinomycetes > Mycobacteriales > Mycobacteriaceae > Mycobacterium > Mycobacterium lacus. The sequence continues at coordinate 122,614 of NZ_AP022581.1, read as the reverse complement.
GATGTAGATACCACTTGGCCGGCTGAACTGCGTCCACTGGTCAAGGAATCGCCCGTCCTGATCAAAAATCTGGATGCGGTTGTTATTGCGGTCCCCGACGAACAGCCTCCCGGCCGAATCCATAGCGATGGTGTGCGGTGTGTCGAACTCGCCGGGGCCAGTGCCCTTGTGCCCCCACTGCTTGATGAAGTTGCCGGTCTTGTCGAACTTGACGATGCGCGCGTTGGTGTCTCCGCCATGTCCATCGGCGACGAAGATGTCGCCGTTGGGTGCTGCGACAACGGCGGAGGGTGAATTGAATTCGTTCACGCCATCGCCTGGCTTGCCAGCCTTGCCCAGCGTCAGCAACAACTGGCCGTCTGGACTGAACTTCAACACCTGCTGCCCTTTGCCGCCGTAGCACAACCCGTCGACGACCCAGACATTGCCCTCCCGATCGACGTAGATACCGTGCGGAAACACGATCAACCCTGCGCCGAAGCTTCCCAAGAACTTCCCGTCGGTGTCGAACTTCAGGATCGGATCCAGTGGCGACCCCGCACACCCGAATGGCGCGCCGAGCTCGATCTGCGCAGGCGCGCGGGTCTCCCCGCACCGCTCGGCTACCCACACCGTCGTGCCGTCCGGCGCGATGGCCACCGCGCTGGTCGAGCCCCATTTGCGGCCGCCCGGTAACGTACCCCAATCCTTGATCGTGCGGTATGGATTAGGCAGTGAATTGGTGGGAGCATCCGCCGAGGCCCGAACGGCCGTCGTGAACGGAGTCAGGCATAACCACGCAAACGCAATTCCCAGCGCAATTGTGCGCGCCGTAGGCATGCCGCCTGGCCGCCGCGGCGCACTTCGCTGGCTCATGTTGCGTTAATCTAACGGCGGGTAATTAAAGCTGTCCAACGATTGTTTCCGATCACATCTGATCGCGTAAATCGAACGGTCATTGCTATTCGGTAGGGTATAAGTGACCGAGCCACCCGTGATCGATTGCGTTACGGAATTGTTTATGGTGCCATGTTGGCGTGACGCAGGTGCTGGACATCGTTCCGCTCCGCAGCTTGGTAGCTGTGGCCGACTACGGCGGAGTGCACCGTGCAGCGGCGGTTCTGCATCTGACCCAATCAACCGTCAGCCAGCACTTGCGCAAGGTCGAACAGGCCATCGGCGGGCCGGCGGTAGAGAGGTCAGGGCGCGGGCTGGTGTTCACCGAACTTGGCCAGCAGACGCTGCGGCACGCACGCACTATTTTGGCGGCCCACGACAGGGCCCTGGAGGAACTCGGTGCTGCCGATGAGCAAACCCTGGCCATCGGCGCCACGGAGCACGGTGCTGACGTGCTCATCCCGGGACTCACCGCCGCGCTGCGTGAACGGCTGCCCGATCGCCGGGTGCGTTTCCGGCTGGACCGGAATGTGTCGCTTGCCGATTCGATCGAGCGGGGGCTGCTCGACGTGGCGGTCATGCTGGACGGGTCCGGGTTGGATAGCGCCAACGCATCGGGAGTCGTCGAGCTGTCGTGGCTGGCATCCACAACCTTCCAAGCGCCGGTCGGCCAACCGCTGCCGCTGGTGGTTTTCGCCGAGCCCTGCACCTTTCGCGAGCCGACGTTCGCGGCGCTCGATAAGGCGGGTGTTTCCTATCAAGTGGTCGCCGAATGTGCCAATCTGGCGGGGCTGTACGCGGCGATACGCTCCGGGCTGGGGGTTGCACTGCTCCTGCAGCTCGGCCAGTTGCCGGGCGGTGTGCGATTCGCCGAGGGCCTGCCCTCGGCGAGCCGCGTCTCGGTGTTCGTCCGAAGCCGCGGTGGAATCGATCCAGCGACGCGATCAACAGTTAGCGAATCGTTGCGCGACATGCTAGAACGTGTGCGAAAATAATTGAGGTTTTCGGCTCCAACTCGGGCCGCGGTCGCGTAGCGATGTGCGGTGGCCTTTTGGTAGGCCGCGGTTGAGCAGGAGCCGCCCGATTAACCTCGCCGAACCGCTGGAGATCCAATTCCTCGCGCGTATTTTCGTGGCCACCGAACCATTGTTCCGGGTTCGGGATCGAGGCGACGGGAGCTGAAATGTCGTCTTTTTTGACTGCCGCACCAGAGGCTTTTGCCGATGTGCCCACGAACTTGACCGGGATCGGAGTGGCGATTAGGTAGGCCGAGGCAGCCGCGGCGACCTGGACGACGGGGATTAGGGCCCCGGGTCAACCTGTCGGAACCGTATCCACGCTGGGCGGCGACGGCGTCAACACCTACCCTTCGTCTATTGCGGTCAGCACAGTCACGTCGACCGGCTTCGTGAGCAAACCGTCGAGCCGTGCCCGGTAGTTCACGTAGTGCGGCGAAGCGCGGTGTGCGTCAAGTGCATCGCGATCGCGATACCGCTCGAAGACCACAAACTCACCTCGGTCGTCGGCCTCGTAGAGGTCATAGGTGCGGCACCCGTCTTCGGCACGCGTTGGGGCGGTCATTCCGTGCAGGACAGTGCGCACGGCATCCCGGGATTCGGGGTGCGGCGTAAACCGGGCGATGACGGCGATCGACATGGATGGCCACCTCCGTTGCGAGCAGCGACGTTTGACGTATATAGTCTAAGACGTTTTAATACATCTTATGACGACTGTCAAGCTGGATCTGGGCGCGGCCGATCTGCGGATATCGCGCGGCAGCGTGCCCGCGAGCGCCCAGCTTGCCGAGGCGCTGAAGGCGCAGATCGTGCAACAGCGGCTGCCGCACGGCGGGCGTCTGCCCAGCGAGCGGGAGTTGATCGAGCGCTCCGGTTTGAGCCGGGTGACGGTGCGCGCCGCGGTCGGGCTTCTCGAGCGCCAGGGGTGGCTGGTCCGCCGGCAAGGCCTGGGCACTTTCGTGGCCGACCCGGTGAAACAGGAACTGGCCTCCGGCGTGCGCACGATCACCGAGGTGTTGTTGGGCTCGGGCGTCACCCCGCAGGTGGACGTGCTGTCGCATCGCACCGGCCCCGCGCCGCGACGGATCGCCGAGGCGCTCCGGTTGCCGGAAGTCCTGTGTATTCGCCGGCGTTTTCGGGACGGCGATCAACCCCTGGCCCTGGTCACTGCCTACCTTCCGACCGGGTTGGGCGAGGCTGTCGAACCGTTGCTGTCCGCGGGACCCAGCACCGAAACCACCTACACGATGTGGGAGCAGCGATTGGATGTTCGCATTGCCCGGGCCACCCACGAAATCCAGGCGGCGGGCGCACCTCCCGAAGTGGCGGACGCGTTGGGGCTGGCGGTCGGCTCACCCGTGTTGGTGCTCGAGCGGACCAGCTACACCGCCGACGACAAGCCGATCGAGGTCGTGGTGTTCCACTACCGCCCGGAGTGGTACCGGTTTGCCGTCACATTGCCCCGAACAATGCCCGAACCGGGCGCCGGAATTATCGAGAAGCGAGATTTCACATGAACCCCGATCAGAGCGCCCACATCGGGCTCATATTGGCGCTGACGGTTAAAGGCCTGGCGGTGAGCACCTATCGCGATATGGTCGCCATTTCGCAGACCGCGGAGAAATACGGATTCGATTCCGTGTGGCTCTGCGACCATTTCCTCACGATAAGCGCCGATGACTATGCGAAAGATGCCGGCATCGCCGCCGAAGCAGGCGAGCGGGACGGGGACGCACGACCCAGGTCGCTGCCGCTGCTGGAGTGCTGGACGGCATTGGCGGCCCTGGCCCGTGATACCACCCGGCTGCGGCTCGGCACCAGTGTGCTGTGCAACTCCTATCGCCACCCTTCGGTGCTGGCGAAGATGGCCGCCACCCTGGACGTCATTTCCGAGGGACGTCTGGATCTGGGCTTGGGCGCCGGCTGGTTCGAGCGCGAGTTCGATGCCTACGGCATTCCGTTCCCGCCGGTGCGCGATAGAGTCTCCGCGCTTGACGAGTCTCTTCAGGTGATTCGGGCCGTGTGGACCGAGCCGAACCCGGTGTATGCCGGTCGGTTCTACACCTTGGACGGCGCGGTCTGCGATCCGCCACCGGTCCAGCGCCCACATCCACCGTTATGGATCGGCGGGGAAGGCGACCGCGTTGCGCGCATCGCCGCCAAGTCCGCGCAGGGCCTCAACGTGCGGTGGTGGTCGCCCCGGCAGGTGACCCAACGTCGGGGCTTTCTGTCCCAGGCGTGCGAGTCGTTCGGGCGGGATCCCGACAGCTTGCGACTGTCGGTGACGGTCCTGCTTGCCCCCACCCACTCCCCCGCAGACGAAGCCCGAGTTCGGGCGGAATTCGCGTCCATTCCATCCCCAGGGCTAATCACCGGATCCCCCGACAAATGCATGGAGCGCATACGCGAGTACCAGGACTGCGGCGTCGATCATTTTCTCTTCACAATTCCGCACCTCGTGCAATCCGAATTCCTGCATATTGTCGGTCGCGACATCATTCCCCTGATCAAGCCGTCGACATGATGCAATACTTGGCGCCCACCGACTATCTCGATGCGGACCATCGACTCGTTCGTTCGACGACGGAAAACCTGGTGCGCGGCGCCACATCGGACATCGAGCGGGCCGGGCGCATCTACTACTACGTTCGCGACCTGCCCTACGACGTCCTGGCGTCGTTTCGCTACCTCGCGCAGGGACGACACCGCGCGAGCGACGTGCTCCAACACGGCGTCGCCTTCTGCATGGGCAAGGCGAGCGTGTTCGTTGCCCTGTGCCGCGCCGCGGGTGTGCCGGCCCGCATCGCGTTCCAGACGCTGGACTGCCCGGACAAGGAGTTTCTCTCCCCGCAAGTGCGTGCGTTGTGGGGAGGTAGAAAAGGCAGGCCACTGCCGTGGCACTCGCTGGGCGAGGCCTATCTGGGTCAGCGATGGGTCAAGCTGGACGCCACCATCGACGCGCCCACCGCCGCCCAGTTGGGCAAGCCCTACCGGCAGGTTTTCGACGGCGTCACCCCCATCCGGACGGTCGAAGGACCCATCGTGCGCGAGAACGGCAGCTACGCCGACTATCCCGCCGCCGTGGCGCAATGGTACGAGCGCATCGCCCATTCGGTCCTGCGGGCCTTGCAGTCTCCGAGATTCACAGCGCGGTAGCCGCCGATGACGAACTGTGGGCCGGTCCCCCGCTGGAATCGGTGGCACGCATGTCGGTGGCATGAGCGCGCCGCCCGGCATTCAGCAAATTCTCAACGGATTATTCGCGGCCGCTTTCCGGTGTTCCAAGGATCCGCACAGCGACCAGGCTCAGCATGGGCCTCATGACGGAGCCGGTGTCGGAGAACCTGATCGATCGCTACCTGCGCGCGCGTGGGCGCCGGTACTTCCGCGGCCAGCACGACGGCGAATACTTCTTCCTGGCAAACGCCGGTCCCCGGCGGCTACATGTCCACCTCGAGATCTGCCGCGTGCACCCGGATGTCTTCACGCTTCGGGTCACCCCCGCGTGCTTCTTCCCCGTCGCCGACCGCGCCCGACTGACGCAGTTCGCTAAGACGTGGAACCGGCGCAATTCCGCGGTCAGCGCGATCGTGCACGAGTCCTCCGACCCGCAGCGCATTGGTGTGATCGCGAGCAAGTCCCAGTCGATCGGAGGTCTCGTCCGCTTCGACGACTTCGCCGGCTTCGTCGACCGCACCCTGGCCGCCGCGATCGACCTATTCGGTGCGCTGACCCCGGTTCCCGAGGCGGCGTCGATGCCGTTGCTGCGAGACGCCTGCTGAACTCCCGACGCGCAGCTCAAGCCGCCATGAGGGCGTCCAGGGCCGAATAGAACAGGCCAAGCCCGTCGTCGGAGGGACCGGTTAGCGCTTCGATGGCGTGCTCGGGATGTGGCATCAGCCCGACGACGCGGCCGTTGGCGGAGCTGATCCCGGCGATGTCACGCAGCGAGCCGTTGGGGTTGTCGTGGTAGCGGAACACCACCCGGCCCTCGCCCTCCAGCTCGTCAAGCACCTCCTCCGGCGCCACGTAGCGGCCCTCGCCCGACTTCAGCGGCACCAGCAGATCGGCGTCGGGCTTGAAACGCGACGTCCACGCCGTCGAGGTCGACGCCACCCGCAGCCACACATCGCGGCAGACGAAGTGCAAACCCGCGTTGCGGGTCAGTGCGCCGGGCAGCAGCCCGGCCTCACACAGCACCTGAAAACCGTTGCAAATCCCCAAAACCGGCAGGCCGCGGGCCGCGGCGTCGACCACTTCGGCCATCACCGGGGCGAACCTGGCGATCGCGCCGGCGCGCAGGTAATCGCCGTAGGAAAACCCTCCGGGTACCACCACCGCGTCGACCCCCTTGAGGTCGGCGTCGGCGTGCCACAGACCGACCGCCTCGGCGCCGACGCGGCGCGCCGCGCGCGCGGCATCGACGTCGTCAAGCGTCCCGGGAAAGGTGATGACGCCGATGCGGGCCGTCACCGCGGGTCCCGACTTATCGTCCAGTCCTCGATCACCGTGTTCGCCAGCAACGATTCCGCGATTTCAGCGAGCGTGGAGTCGTCGACCGTATCGTCGACCTCTAGCTCAAACCTCTTGCCTTGACGGACATCTGAGACGCCGGTATGTCCGAGCCGGCCCAGGGCGCCGACGATCGCCTGACCCTGCGGGTCGAGGATCTCCGCTTTGGGCATCACGTGCACGACCACCCGGGCCACCGGCGCTCCTCCTCAGATCTGATCGCAAGGGGTCCGCGCCAACTCTACCGGCGATCGGTGCCGCGCCGGCTCATCGGGGCACAATCGTAGGCATGCAACTGACGCATTTCGGCCATTCCTGCCTGCTCGCCGAGTTCGGCGACACCAGCCTGCTTTTTGATCCGGGGACCTTCGCGCACGGGTTCGAGGGGCTCACCGGCCTGTCCGCGATCGTGATCACCCACCAGCACCCCGACCACGTCGACGTCTCCAAACTGCCGGCGCTGCTCGAGGGGAACCCTGACGCCGCGCTGTACGCCGATCCGCAGACCGCCGAGCAGCTGGGCACGCCTTGTCAGGCGGTGCGGGTCGGCGACCAGCTGCGAGTCGGGGGGCTGACCATCCGTGGGGTCGGTGGCCGCCACGCGGTGATCCACCCGGAAATTCCTGTGATAGACAACATCTCGTATCTGGTGGGCGACGGTGAGCATCCCGCCCGGTTCATGCATCCCGGCGATGCATTGTTCGTTCCCGACGAACCGGTGGACGTATTGGCCACCCCGGCGGCGGCCCCGTGGATGAAGATCTCCGAGGCCGTCGACTATCTGCGGGCGGTGGCACCGGCCCGCGCGGTGCCCATCCACCAGGGGATCATCGCTCCCGACGCACGGGGCATCTACTACGGCCGGCTCACCGAGATGACCAACACCGACTTCCAGGTGTTGCCCGAAGAAACCGCGGTCACCTTCTAGGGCGAGCAGACGCAAAAGCCCCCATTTCGTGCCGAAATGAGGGGCTTTTGCGTCTGCTCGGCCCAACTAGGTGATGTCCTCGGCGGCCCCGCGGCCGGCGGCGCGGCCGGAGAAAATGCACCCACCCAGGAACGTGCCCTCCAAGGCTCGGTAGCCGTGCATGCCGCCACCGCCGAACCCGGCCGCCTCGCCGGCCGCGTACAGGCCGGTGAGCGGGGTGCCGTCGGGCTTGAGCACCCGCCCGTCCAAGTCAGTCTCGATCCCGCCCAACGTCTTTCGGGTCAGGATGTGCAGCTTGACCGCGATCATCGGCCCGGCCTTCGGGTCGGTCAACCGGTGGAGCGCGACCACCCGGCCCAGGCGGTCACCCCGATATTCGCGGGCGGCGCGGATCGCGGTGATCTGCCCGTCCTTGCTGTACTTGTTGACCACCTCACGATCGCGCGCGGTGACCGCGGCCTCGACCGTCTCGTAGTCCAGTGGCACCACATCGGGCAGCTTGTTCATGCCGGCGACCAACTCGTGCAACGAGTCCGCGCTGACGAAGTCCACGCCTCGGTCGATGAAGGCCTGCACCGGCCCCGGCGGGCCGGACCGAACCCGAGAGCGCAGCAGCTCGCCCATGCTGCGCCCGGTCAGGTCGGGGTTCTGCTCCTGCCCGGACAGGGCGAATTCCTTCTCAATGATCTTGGTGTTCAACACAAACCAGGTGTAGTCGTGCCCGGACTTGGTGATGTACTCCAAGGTTCCGAGAGTGTCGAAACCGGGATACAACGGAACCGGCAACCGCTTCCCAGCCGCATCCAGCCACAGTGACGACGGGCCTGCAATGATGCGGATGCCGTGCCGCGGCCAGATCGGGTCATAGTTGGTGATGCCCTCGGTGTAATGCCACATCCGGTCGGGGTTGATCACCCGCGCGCCGGCCTTCTGAGCGATCCCGATCATCCTGCCGTCGACGTGTGCCGGCACGCCGCTCAGCATCTGCTTGGGTACGCGGCCCATCCGCCTCGGCCAGTTCTTGCGCACCAGGTCGTGGTTGCCGCCAATGCCGCCGCTGGCGACGATCACCGCCGACGCACGAAATTCGAACCTTCCCATAGTCTTTCGTGATGACGGCGCGCCTCGGGGCTCATCGGATGGCTCCAGCACGGTACCTCGAACACCCGTCACCGCGTTACCCTCGACGATCAACCGGTCGACCTGATGCCGGTGCGTGAAACGCACGGTGGGCCGGTCCCGCAGCTGACGCGCGAAGATCTCGACCAAAGCGGGACCGGTGCCCCAGGTGATGTGAAAGCGGGGCACCGAATTGCCGTGCCCCTGTGCGTCATAACCGCCACGCTCGGCCCAGCCCACCAGCGGGAAAATCTTGAGCCCCCGAGCGCGTAGCCAACTGCGCTTCTCCCCCGCGGCGAAATCGACATAGGCGTGCGCCCATTGCCGCGGCCAGTAGTCCTCGGGCCGATCGAACGCCGCCGTGCCCAGCCAATCCTGCAGGGCCAGTTCGTGGCTGTCGCGGATTCCCAGTCGGCGCTGCTCGGGGCTGTCGACGAAGAACAGACCACCGAACGACCAGTAAGCCTGCCCGCCCAGGTTGGCGCTGTTCTCCTGGTCGAGGATCAGCACCCGCAAGCCGCGATCCGCCAATTCGCAGGCGGCGACCAGACCAGCCAGTCCAGCTCCGACAACAATCGCGTCAGCGGCGAACCCGTCCGACCCGGCTGAAGAGTCGCTCATGTCGGTACAGGGTAGTGCCCCCGGTCGGGAGGCCCCCGTCACGCTGCGTCGAGCACCGCCCTGTCTGATCGCCACCGGTACACCATCGGTGTGCAGCCGTGCATCTGCGCGAGGTCAACGGCATCCAGCATCGCCTGCAGCGGGCCGGGCTTGCGCAGCTGGCGGGCGGCAACCGCGACCCGGACGACGCCCCCGCGGCGCGCGATCCGCTCCGCGGACAGCACCACCATCCGGCACCACCACGGCTCGGTCAGAAAGCCCTCACCGATGCCGAGCACCCGGGCCCGCACGGTGGTGTGCCGAACCAGGTCGGTGATTCCGTGCAGATCGGCGAGCAGCCGAAAACCGTTCGCCGGCAGCGCCTCGACGACACCCGGCGACACCACCCAGCCCGGCGCCGCGAACAGCCGGGTGCGCAGCCCGAGGTGCTCGAGCACCCGGTCGGCGGCCATCAGCCGCAAGTTGGCCTCGTGTGCGCGCAGGATCGCGAATTCGCCGCGCCGTTTCTTGGTGGCGGCGTCGTCGTAGCCGTGCAGCACAATGGCGTCGCCGCCGGCACGCCGGGCGGTCAGCCATTCGACGGTGCGCGGGTCGCGGTCGAGCCGGTAGTCACCGCGCAGCCGCGGAGCCACCAGCAACGACAGCGGCACCTTGCGGGCATCCATTTGCGCACAGAATGCGTCGACGTCGGCCAGGGTGTGCTCCCCGATCCCCGAGACCGAGACGATCAATCTTCCAGACACACCCGCAGTTTGCCGAAGTCAGGTGTCGGGACGGTGAAGGACACGCAGACAACAGGGGTATATCCGGCCCCGTCGGGGCGCGGGTCGGGTCGTCGACACCAGCTAAGAGCTGTTTGCTGGCCTTGCCGGCCGCGAAGGCCGCAAGTTTGCCGCCGCGCCGATCCCTGCGTCGTTGGGGTGACCGGTGTCGATATGCTCGGCAACGCGATGAAGAAGGCGCGGTCCGCAGACTCCGACCTACCCGCTAGCGCCACGGGGCGGCCGGCCCCTGGCCAACCTGTCTACCCCGACAAGCTCGACGCCTCGGTCCTCCGGATCGCCGGGGTCTGTGTGCTGGCGTCGCTGATGACGATCCTGGACGCGACCGTCATCAACGTCGCGCAACGCACCTTCATCGTCGACTTCGGTTCCACCCAGGCCGTAGTCGCCTGGACGATGACCGGCTACACACTTGCCCTGGCCACCGTGATCCCGATAACCGGTTGGGCGGCCGATCGATTCGGGACCAAACGGCTCTGGATGGGTTCGGTGCTGGCGTTCATTCTGGGCTCACTGCTCTGTGCGATGGCACCAAACATTCTGCTGTTAATCGCATTTCGGGTGGTGCAAGGCGTCGGTGGCGGCATGTTGCTGCCGTTGGGATTCATGATCCTCACCCGCGTGGCGGGCCCGAGGCGGTTGGGCCGCATGATGGCGGTCTTAGGCGTCCCGATGCTGCTCGGCCCGATCGGCGGGCCGATCCTGGGCGGCTGGCTCATCGGCGCGTTCGGCTGGCCGTGGATCTTCTTGGTCAACTTGCCGATTGGGGTCACGGCGGTCGTGCTGGCGGCGGTCGTGTTTCCAAGAGATCGCCCGCAGCCGTCGGAGACCTTCGACCTCATCGGCGTGCTGCTGCTGTCGCCCGGGCTGGCGACGTTCCTGTTCGCGGTGTCCTCCATCCCCGGTCGTGGCACGGTGGCCGATCGCCATGTGTTGATACCGGCGATCATCGGCATGGCGTTGATTGGCGCGTTTGTCCTGCATGCACGGTGCCGCGCGAATCACCCACTCATCGATTTGCGGCTGTTCAACAACCCGGTGGTGACCCACGCCAATGCCACGGTGCTGGTGTTCGCCGTGGCCTTTTTCGGCACCGCCCTGCTGCTGCCCAGCTACTTCCAGCAAGTGATGCATCAAACGCCGATGCAGTCCGGGGTGTACATGATCCCACAGGGCGTCGGGGCCATGCTCACCATGCCGTTTGCCGGAGCGTTCATGGACCGACGGGGACCGGGCAAGAGCGTGCTGCTTGGCGTCATATTGATAGCTACCGGCCTGGGCATCTTCACCTTTGGCGTCGCCAGACAGTCGGATTACCTACCGACGCTGCTGGCCGGGCTGGCGATCACCGGCATGGGTATGGGCGCCACGATGACGCCGCTCTCCGGGGCGGCGGTGCAGACGTTGGCCCCGCACGAGATCGCCCGCGGCTCAACGCTGATCAGCGTCAACCACCAGCTGGGCGGCTCGATCGGGACCGCACTGATGTCGGTGGTCCTGACCAATCAGTTCAATCGCAGCGAAAACGTCGCCGCGGCAAACAAAGTCGGGTTTCTCCAGCAGAATGCCGCCAGGACCGGGGTGCCCGTTGACCCGTCGGCGCTTCCGCGGCAGGCGCTTGCTCCCGACTTCGCGGTCCATGTGCTGCACGATCTTTCACACGCCTACGCGGTGGTGTTCATGCTCGCGGTCGCGTTGGTGGCGACGACGATCATCCCGGCCGCGTTTCTGCCGAAGAAGCCGGCCGGCTGACCGGGCTACCCGGGCTACCCGGGCTACCCGTCGAACAGCATCGTCGCGATCCGCATCACGGTGTCCATCGGATCGGCCGCTCTCACTTGCTCGTTGACCGCGTCGTTGAGCCAGAGCATCGAAAAGCCGTGCACGAGTGACCAGGCCGCAAGCTGGGCACCAGCCGGATCGGCACGCGCCTTCGGATCGTGCAGCGTCGAGACCCCACGCGACAGCTCGGCGCCGGCGGCGGCCTCCGCGGCCGCCAGCTCAGCGTCGGAGCTGTCCAGCAGCGACCGGTTGAACATCACCTGGTAGTGGCCGGGGTGCGCGATCGCAAACCGCACGTACGCCAAGGCCGCATCGGCAAACCGCGGCCGGGCCGCGGCGAGGGCCTCGGCCAGCAGCCGAAATCCCTGTGTGGCCAGCGCGGTGAACAGCCCTCGCCGATCGGTGAAGTGGTGGGCCGGCGCGGCATGTGACACCCCCGCGCCCCGGGCCAACTCGCGCAGCGAAACCCGGTCGGCGCCCCGTTCGGCGACCAGGCGGGCGGCCTCGGTCAGGATCACGGCCCGCAGGTCGCCATGGTGGTAGGTCGGGCGGGTCATTGGGCCAGCATAGCGGAGATAACTTGACAGCGACTAGATGAGCTCGCTAGCGTAGCGATATCTTGTCACTGTCTAGATCATGGAGGCTGGGATGGCTCCGCTAATCACCCTGCTGCTGGGCACCATCGTCGCCCGCGTCACCGGCTGGATTGGCCTCGATTACGTCAACGGCTGGACCGCCGCGATCGCCGTCGGACTGGCGGCCATGTTCGTGCTGACCGGCGTCGCGCACTTCGCCCGGCCGCTGCGCGGCGACCTCATCGCGATCGTGCCGCCCCGGCTGCCTGCGCCCGGTTTGCTCGTCACCGTCACCGGCGCGCTGGAGCTGTTGGGCGCCTTGGGCCTGTTGCTTCCCGCCACCCGAGTGCCTGCGGCCGGGTGCCTGCTGGTGCTGATGCTGGCCATGTTCCCGGCCAATATCCACGCGGCGCGGATGCCGAACCCGCCCAAGTCGATGACGACGCGGTTATCGCTGCGCAGCGCCACCGAGGTCGTCTTCCTGGCCGCCGCCGCAGCGGTCGCCATCGGCGGCGGCTAGCAGCCAGGCGTATTGGAATGCGGTTTCCTGCCAGGACTTGTAGCGACCGCTGACGCCACCGTGCCCGGCGCTCATCTGCGTCTTCAATAGCACTTGGGGCACGTGGTTGCCGTTGGCGTTGGCGTGCCGCAGCGCCGCAACCCACTTGGCCGGCTCGACGTAGTAGACCCGGGTGTCGTTCAGCGAAGTCATCGCCAGAATGGCGGGGTACCGCTTGGGCTCGACGTTCTCGTAGGGCGAATACGACTTCATGTAGGCGTAAACATCGCTGTCGCTCAACGGGTTTCCCCATTCGTCCCACTCGGTGACGGTCAGCGGCAACGACGGATCCAGGATGGTGGTCAACGGGTCGACGAAGGGGACCTGGGCAAGGATTCCGGCGAAGAGATCCGGTGCCATGTTGGCCACCGCACCCATCAGCAGACCGCCCGCGCTGCCACCCATTGCCACCAATTCTTGGGGTCGGGTCAGGCCCGAGTCCACCAGATGCTTTGCCACCGCGACAAAGTCGGTGAAGGTGTTCTTCTTCTCCAGCAACTTGCCGTGTTCGTACCACAACCGGCCCATCTCACCGCCGCCGCGCACGTGGGCGATGGCGAACACCATGCCCCGGTCCAGCAGCGACAACCGCGCGATGGAAAAGCTGGGGTCGATGCACGCCTCGTACGCGCCATAGCCGTAAAGCAATGCGCGCGCGGGGAATTCGATTCCGGCGCGGTGCACTATCGAGATCGGGATCCGGGCGCCGTCGGCCGCGTACACCCAATCGCGCCGCTCGACGTAGTCCGTGGGCCGGTAGTCGCCGAGTACGGGCTGCTCGCGTAATAACGTGCGCTCGCCGGTAGCCACGTCGACGTCGTAAATCCGCGCCGGGGTGACCAGAGATCCCGCCCTGATCCGCAGCTTGGGCGAATCCCAACTCGGATTGGCGCTCAGCCCGGCCGTCATCAGCTCCGAGTCGAACGAGATCTCTTCGGGCTCACCGTAGTCACCGCCGGGCTCGATCGGCCACAGCTGGATGCGCGGCAACGCCTCACGCCGGTAACTGACCGCCAGATGGCCGGCGAAGGCGTCCACACCGTCCAGCCGGACGTCGTTGCGGGGTGGGATCAGCGTGCGTTGCCGCCCGGGATCACCGACCGGGGCCTCCGCCAGGGTGAAGTTCACCGCCCCGTCGTTGTGCAGGAGCAGGAATCGGTCCTGCCCGCCGATCACCGCATGCTCGACGGAATACTCGACCCCGTCGCGGCGCGGCAGCACGACGGTGAACTGCGCATTCGGATCCGCCGAGGGCGCGTAGCGGACCTCGGAGGTGATGGCCGACCCCGCGACGATGAGAACGTAGGCCTCACTTCGGGTGAGCCCCACCGCCACGAAGAACCGCTCGTCGGGTTCGTGATACACCTGCTCCGACGGTTGGCCGGCCCCCAACCGATAGCGCCACACCGTATCCGGGCGCCATGCCTCGTCCACCGTCACGTAGTACACCGTGCGGTTGTCGGCTGCCCAGGTCACTCCCGCGCCGATGCCGACGATCTCGTCTGGGAACTGCTCGCCGCTGTGTAAGTCCTTGAACCGCAGCGTATATCTCTCGTCGCCGACGACGTCGACGGAATACGCCAGCAGATTGCCATCCAAGCTGACCAGGCAGGCGCCCAGCGCGAAGAAGTCGTGGCCATCCGCTTCGGCGTTCGAGTCGAGCAACACCTGCTCACCGGGTATCTCGGTGTTCTCATCGAGGGTCGGTGGGTTCCAGTCGTCGGGATCGGTGACCGGACAACGACACTGGACGCCATATTGCTTTCCCTCGAAGGTGCGTGCGTAGTACCACCAGTCGCCTTGTCGAATCGGCACCGACAGGTCGGTTTCCTTGGTGCGCGCCTTGATCTCGTTGAATATCTCTTGCCGCAGGGGCTCCAGGTGGGCGGTCGCGCGGTCGGCGTACTCGTTTTCCGCCTCAAGGTGAGCGATGACTTCGGGGTTGGCCTTGTCGCGCAACCATTCGTAGGGGTCGACGAAGACGTCGTCGTGATGCTCCCGGCGGGTCTCGACCCGTTTGGCCGTGGGCGGTTGGGGGGTCATGCGCCCGGGCCTATCCAGTCGCCGAAACTCAGACCCGAAATCCGTTCGTAGGCATCGATGTAACGGCCGCGGGTGGCCTCGATGATATCGTTCGGGAGCGGGGGCGGCGGCCGGGTACCGGCACGGTCCCAGCCGGACGCGGGGCTGGTGAGCCAGTTGCGGACGAACTGCTTGTCGAAGCTGGTCTGCACGACACCCGGCCGGTAGCCGTCGGCGGGCCAATACCGCGACGAGTCGGGCGTGAAAATTTCGTCGGCCAGCACCAGGCCACCGTCGCGGTCGATCCCGAACTCGAACTTGGTGTCGGCGATGATGATTCCCCTCGTCAGAGCGTGATCGGCCGCCTGCACATAGATCTGCAGCGTACGGTCGCGCAGCTGGTTGGCGCGCACCCCGCCGACCAGCTCGATCACCCGGGCAAACGAAATGTTCTCGTCGTGGTCGCCCAGTGCGGCCTTCGTCGCAGGAGTAAACAACGGTGTGGCGAACTTGCTGGCCTCGACCAGGCCCGGCGGCAAGGCGATACCGCAGATCTTCCCGGTCGCCTGGTAGTCCAGCAATCCCGAGCCGGTCAGGTAGCCGCGAGCCACACATTCCACCGGAAGCATCTCGAGTCGCCGCACCACCAGCGCGCGGCCGAGCACCTCGTCGGGGATCCGCGGGTCATCCGGTGGCCCGGCCAGGTGGTTGGGCGCATCGACAAGGCCGAAGAAGAACACGCTCATGGCGGTCAGGATGCGGCCCTTGTCCGGGATGGTGCTGTCGAGGACATAGTCGTACGCCGAAATCCGGTCGGTGGCGACCAACAGCAGGTGCTCGTCGTCGACACGGTACAGCTCACGAACCTTGCCGCTGGCCAGATGCTGGTAGTCGGACAACGCGGAGCGCATCGCGTCACTCTAGCGGGCAGCCCCGTGCTGGAATCTAACCCTGTGCTGGTATGGAGGCTATGAGACTGCGGTTATTGCCCTACGCCACCACACCCGTTCGACTGGGCGCCCAGCTCACCAGCGACATCGCCGTCGCCGCCTGGACGGCGACATGGGTGTTCGTGGGCCTGGCCGTGCACAGCGCCATCTCGACCATCGCCGAGGCGGGGCGCCAGATCGAGAACGGCTCGCAGGGAATCGCCGGCAACCTGGCCTCGGCGGGTCACGGCGCGCAGCTCATCCCGGTGGTGGGCGATACGGTCAGCCAGCCGATTACCGCGGCCAGCCAGGCCGCGCTCAACGTCGCGGGCGCCGGCCACAGCCTGGACACCACGGCGAGCTGGCTGGCGGTGCTACTTGCGCTGGCCGTCGCCGCGACGCCGATCCTTGCGGTGGGCATGCCGTGGATTGTCCTGCGGCTGCGGTTCTTCCGCCGCAAGTTGGCGGTGACCGCCCTGGCCGCCACCCCGGCCGGTCGACAGCTGCTGGCGCTGCGGGCACTGACAAACCGGTCGCCGCGCAAACTGGCCGCGGTCAGCGCGGATCCGGTCGGCGCGTGGCGCCATGAGGATCCGGTCATCATCCACCAGCTCGCCGCGCTCGAACTGCGGGCGGCCGGCATCACGACTCGGGCAGGTTAGCGAGGGCCCGACAGCAATTCGACGACCAGGTGCCGAATGCCGGTGTGCCGGTTGCTGCGAGTCCATTCGACGGGCTCCACCACCCGCACGTCGCCGAAGCGCGACAGCAGCTCCTCGTACAACACCCGCAGTTCCAGCCGCGCCAGGTTAGCGCCCAGGCAGTAGTGCACACCCTGACCGAAGCCCAAGTGTGGGTTGGGTTTTCGTGCGATGTCGAACTCATCGGCGCGGTCGAACACGAGGGCGTCGCGGTTGGCCGAACCCTCCCAGATCTGAACCTTCTGTCCCGCCTCGATGGGGAGTCCGCCGAGCGTGACATCGCGTGTCGCGGTGCGCCGCTTGGACGGGGACGGCGAGGTCCACCGAACGATCTCCTCGATGGCCGTCGGCAGCATGTCGAGATCGTCACGCAGCGCCTGCCACTGGTCCTTATGGCCGGCCAGCGCCAACAACCCGCCCGCGACCGCGTTGCGCGTCGTCTCGGCGCCGGCGCTGAACAGCAGGCTGAAGAACAGGTACAGTTCGAGATCCGACAGGGCCGGCGCGTCCATGTCGTCGAGCCTCGCGTTGGCCACCACCGACAACATGTCGTCGGTCGGTAGCGCCCGCTTCGACGCGATCAACTGCTGGCCGTAGGCGTACATCCGTGACCCGGCCTCTTCGGCCGACAGCTGCGATAGCTGGGATATTGACGCCTTGCGCGAGCCGCCGAAGTCGAACTGCGGCTCGATGGCCTCGAACAGCCAATGTCGTTCCGATTCCGGCACTCCCAGCAGGATGCAGATCATCTGCATCGGCAGCTCGGCCGCGATGTCGACCAGGAAGTCGAACGGTTCGCCCGGCACCACCGCATCCAGCAGCCGGCGCGCCCGGGCCCGCAGGTCGTCCTCGACGCGACGGATCATCCGCGGCGTCAGCCCGGAGCTGACGAGTCGCCGAATCTGGGCATGCCGCGGGTCGTCCATCATGTTGAGCACCTGGCCCGCGATGGCCAGGTCCTGCAAGAGCGTGCCACCGAATGGTCGCCCACCGCCGGTGACCGAGGAGAAGGTCACCGGATCCTTCAGCACCGCAAGCGTTTCCGCGTGCGTGGCGACGGACCAGAAACCTTCCCCGTCGGGGGTGTTGTCGGTCGGCGCGTGCCAGTACACCGGCGCCTCGCGACGATGGACGGCGAACAGCTCGTGCGGAAATCCGTTGGCGAAGTTGTCCAGATCGGTGAAGTCGATCCCCGAGAGCGCACCGACGGCGGTCACAGGATCGCTCCTGGGGTGTACTTGGCCGCCTCCGGATAGCGGCCCACCAGTGTGTCCACCATCGCGGCCACCTCGTCCACTTGCTCGCCGGCGGCACCGGTGAACGCGGTCTTGTCGGCCAGCGCGGCGTCCAGTGCGGCACGGTCCAGCGGCAGCCGGGGATCGGCGGCCAACCGGTCCAGCAGGTCGGGTTCGGCGCCGCGTTCGCGCATGGCCAGTGCCGTCGCCACCGCGTGCTCGCGGATCACGTGATGTGCGGACTCGCGACCCATGCCCGCGCGCACCGCCGCGATCAACACCTTGGTGGTGGCCAAGAACGGCAGATAGCGGTCCAGCTCGCGCTGGATCACCGCCGGGTAGGCGCCGAACTCGTCGAGCACCGTCAAGAACGTCTCGATCTGCCCGTCGATGGCGAAGAAGCTGTCCGGCAACGCGACCCGGCGCACCACCGAGCAGAAGACGTCGCCCTCGTTCCATTGCGCGCCGGCCAGTTCGGCCGCCATCGATGCGTATCCGCGGAGCACCACCTGCAGCCCGTTGACCCGTTCGCAGCTGCGGGTGTTCATCTTGTGCGGCATGGCCGACGACCCGACCTGGCCCGGCGCGAAACCCTCGGTGACGAGTTCGTGCCCGGCCATCAGGCGGATGGTGTGTGCCAGCGACGACGGTCCCGCGCCGAGCTGCACCAGCGCGGAGACCACGTCGTGGTCCAGCGACCGTGGGTATACCTGTCCGACGCTGGTCAAAACCGTTGCAAAGCCCAGAAATTCAGCGATGAGGCGTTCCAGTTCGGCGAGTCTGGCGGCCCCTTGTTTTCTGCCGCCCAGGAGGTCGAGCATGTCCTGGGCGGTGCCCATCGGGCCCTTGATGCCACGCAGCGGATAGCGGTCGATCAACTCGCGCAGCCGGGTCAACGCGATCAGCGTCTCCTGCGCCGCGGAGGCGAACCGCTTGCCCAACGTGGTGGCTTGCGCGGCGACGTTGTGGCTGCGGCCGGCCATGACCAGATCGCGATTGGCCACTGCCCGCTCGGCGAGCCGCGCGACCACCGCCACCCCGTGTGAGAAGACCAGTTCCAGCGAACGCCGAATCTGCAACTGCTCCACGTTCTCGGTCAGGTCGCGGCTCGTCATCCCCTTGTGCACGTGCTCGTGACCGGCCAGCGCGTTGAATTCCTCGATGCGAGCTTTGACATCGTGGCGCAGCACGCGTTCGCGGGCCGCGATCGATGCCAGATCGACATCCTCGAGCACCCGCTCGTAGTCGCCGATCGCTTCGGAGGGAACGTCTACCCCCAGCTCGGCCTGGGCCCGCAGCACCGCCAGCCACAGTCGACGCTCCGCGACCACCTTGGCCTCGGGCGACCAAATCGCGACCATCTCGGCGCTGGCGTACCGGGCGGCCAGGACGTTCGGAATGCTCACAAAAACACAGCTTACGGTCGCGGCCCACGTGCGTGGTCGCCGAGCGTACGCCACTGCGAAGAATCGGGCGGGGCGGCACCTCGCAGTGGTGTTACGCTCGCGGCTGCCGCGCGGCCGCGGCGCTGCTCCCGTGTCATACCCTGGCCCGGTGTACTTCGTCGGCGTGGACCTCGCCTGGGCCGGTCGGCGACCGACCGGTGTCGCGGTGGTCGACGCTGACGGCGCTTTGCTGGGTGTCGGCGCGACCCGCGACGACGCCGACGTGCTGGCGGCGTTGTGGCCGTACGTGCAGGGCGATTGCGTGGTCGCGTTCGACGCGCCGCTGGTGGTGGCCAACGCGGGCGGCCAGCGCCCGGCGGAGACCGCGCTGAACCGTGACTTCCGCAGGTTCGAAGCCGGAGCACACCCCGCTAACACCGGCAGGCCCGAGTTCGCACAAGGCTCGCGTGGCGCACACTTGGCTCGCGCGCTGGACTTGGACCTGAACCCCTTCTCGTCCGCGACGCGGCGCGCCATCGAGGTCTACCCGCATCCGGCGACGGTGGTGCTGTTCCGGCTGGCGCGCACGCTGAAGTACAAGGCCAAGCCGGGCCGTGACGTTCACCAGCTCAAATCGGAGCTGCTGCGGCTGATGGACGGCGTGGAGGGCCTCGCGCACGGCTCAGTGCCGCTGCACGTCGCAAACCTCGATGCCTGGGTGGAGTTGCGCCGGCAGGTGGTGACCGCGCGCCGCAAAAGCGATCTCCGCCGCGCCGAAGACCCGGTCGACGCCGTGGTCTGTGCCTATGTGGCGCTGTACGCCGAGCGCCGCCCGTCCGACGTCACGATCTACGGGGACATCGCCACCGGGTACGTCGTTACGCCGACGCTGCCGACGGATTTACTTCCAGTCAGACCCGCACCGGCCGCTGATCGACCGGTGCGAGCACGTCGATGAGGTCGATCAACGTCATCAGCGCGGCCGAACGGGGATCGCGCCCTTCGACCAGCGCGGAGACCACCGATCCGTCGACCGCGCAGATCAGCGTGCACACCAGTTCGATATGGACCGATCGCCCTGATCGTTCTATGGCCTCCCCGACCGCTTCGGCGCGCTGCCGCAAGTTGCGCCGCATGGTTTCGCGCAGCGCGGGCAGGCGGGTACAGGCAATGTGGCGTTCGTAGCGCGAGATCAACTGCTCGGCAAGCCCCGGACCGGACACATCCCCCACCAGCAGGTCGACCAGCACCTCCGCGGTGGTCTCGGGCCCGCGACGCCGCCGGGACAGGGTGTTGACCCTGGCCCGTAGCTGCGCCACCTCGAGCATCCCGACGTGTTCGACCGCGCGGGCGATCAGATCGTCGAGCGACGAGAAGTAATAGGTGGTCGATGCCAATGGCAGGCCCGCCCGCCGGGCGACCGCCCGGTGCCGCACCGCCTCGAACCCGCCTTCGCCAAGCAGCTCGGCGGCAGCGCTCACTAGCGCGTACCGCCGACGTTCTCCTTTTGGAGTAACTGCTGCCGTCACGCCCACACATGCTGCCAGTCAAAGTGGTACTGCATTGCCATTTTGGCCAAACGTCCATGGCATGATGACCCGCATGCCAGACTTGAGCCGCCGCGCCGTGCTCGGCCTCGGTGCCAGCGCGGCTTTCGGCGCGTTCGGGGCATATGCGCTCGACATGCTGTTTCAGCCGCGAACATCACACGCCATGCCCGCGCCGGCGACTGGCACCGCTGTTCCGTTGAAACCGCCGGCACCGCCGCTCGACCCGGCCCCGCCGGCTCAGGCGGCGCCCACCATGGTTACGGGATCGTTCGTGTCGGCGGCGCGCGGTGGCAAATCAACCGCTTGGGGCATCGCGCGCCCACCGGGCCAGACCAAGGCGTTACGGCCGATAATCGCGCTGCACGGCCTGGGAGGTAGCGCGTCCGGCGTGCTGGAGGGCGGCGTCGAACAGGGCCTGGCGCAGGCCGTCAACGCCGGGTTGCCACCGTTTGCGGTGGTCGCCGTCGACGGGGGCGGGAGCTATTGGCACCGGCGCGCGTCCGGCGAGGACACGGGGGCCATGGTGCTGGACGAGCTCATCCCGCTGCTGGACACCCAGGGTCTGGACACCTCGCGGGTGGCGTTCTTGGGCTGGTCGATGGGCGGCTACGGCGCACTGCTGCTCGGCGGCCGGCTGGGGCCCGCGCGCACCGCGGCGATCTGTGCGGTGAGCCCGGCGCTGTGGCTCTCCCCCGGCGCGGCCGCACCCGGCGCGTTCGACGGCGCCGACGACTTCGCGGCGAACTCGGTGTTCGGGATGCCGGCGCTGGCGTCGATCCCGATCCGCGTGGATTGCGGTGATGGCGATCCGTTCTACGCCGCGACGAAGCAGTTCATCGCCTCCCTGCCCAACCCGCCCGCGGGTGGCTTCTCACCCGGCGGGCACGGCGCGGGGTTCTGGACCTCGCAGCTGCCGGCCGAGTTGACCTGGATGGCGCCGTTGCTGACGGCCTAGGCAGACTTGCGACGATGACCGCATCTTTCGACTGGAGCCTCCCCTACGCCTGGCCGCGCAAGCCCGTCCTGGCGGCCAACGTTGTCTGCACGTCACAACCGCTGGCCGCCCAAGCGGGTCTTCGGATGCTCGCGGGGGGCGGGAACGCGGTCGATGCGGCCATCGCCACCGCGGTCACCCTCACCCTGGTGGAACCGGTATCCAACGGCATCGGCTCGGACGCCTTCGCGATCGTCTGGGACGGTGAGCAACTGCACGGATTGAACGCGTCGGGCCGCTCGCCCGCGGCGTGGACGCCAGAGTATTTCGGCGGCAACGCTGTTCCCGCAGTCGGGTGGAACTCGGTGACCGTGCCCGGCGCCGTGTCGGCATGGGCCGAGCTGCACGCCACGTTTGGAAGGCTCCCGTTCGAAAGGCTATTCGAGCCGGCTATCTCGTACGGCCGCAACGGATTTCTGGTCTCGCCAACCGTTGCGGAGCAATGGGCGGCACAGGTGCCGCTGTTCGAACGCCAGCCCGGGTTCGCCGATGCGTTCATGCCCGGTGGGCGCGCGCCAAAACCCGGTGAGCAGTTCAGGTTTCCCGACCACGCGACCACACTAGAGAAGATCGCGGCCAGCAACGGCGAGGCGTTCTACCGCGGAGAGCTGGCGGCGAAACTCGAGGCGCACGCGGCGGCCAACGGCGGCGTCATGCGCGCCAGCGACCTCGCTGCCCATCGTGCCGACTGGGTCGGCACCATCGACGGAACCTACCGCGAGTACACCGTCCACGAGATACCGCCCAACGGCCAAGGGATCGTCGCATTGATGGCGCTCGGGATCCTCGAGCAGTTCGACATGTCCTCGTACCCGGTCGATTCCGCCGACAGCGTGCACTTGCAGATCGAGGCCCTTAAGCTCGCCTTCGCCGACGCACAGGCCTACGTCGCCGACCTCGACCACATGCCGGTGCGCCCGGAACACCTGCTCGATGCGGAGTACCTGAAGCAGCGCGCCGCGCTGATCGATCGGGCAAGGGCCAAACCGGCGTATGCCGGAAGCCCGAAGGGCGGCACCGTGTATCTCACCGCCGCCGACGCCTCGGGGTTGATGGTGTCGATGATCCAGTCGAACTACCTGGGGTTCGGCTCCGGGGTGGTGGTCGGAGGCACTGGCATCTCGCTGCAAAACCGTGGCACCAATTTCGTTGCGACACGAGGACATCCGAACCGAGTCGGGCCGAACAAGCGTCCTTTTCACACGATAATTCCCGGCTTTGTGACCAAGGACGGCACACCGGTGATGAGCTTCGGGGTGATGGGCGGCCCGATGCAACCGCAGGGCCACGTGCAGGTGGTGGTGCGCATCGCCGACTATGGCCAGAACCCGCAGGCGGCCTGCGACGGCCCCCGGTTCCGCTGGGTGCAGGGTTTGCAGGTCAGCTGCGAGCAGGGTTTCCCGCCGTCCACGCTCGAGGAACTGCGCCGGCGCGGGCACGACCTGGTCTCCGTTGGCGACTACAGCCAGTTCGGCAGCTGCCAGGCCATCTGGCGGCTCGACGACGGGTATCTCGCGGCCAGTGATCCACGCCGGGACGGCCAAGCCGCAGCGTTCTGAGGCGTCCTAAACGCTGATCTTGCCCTCGGCCGCCAGCAATCCGATGTCCCTTCGGAAATGGCTGCCAGGCAATCGGATTGAACCGAGAATGTCATACGCCCGCGAGCGCGCGGCGGACAGGTCGGGGCCGGTGCCCACCACCGAGAGCACTCGACCGCCCGACGAGACGATCGCGCCGTCGTCGCGCCGGGCGGTGCCGGCGTGCAGCACCCCCTCGGCTTCCGAACCGACGACGACATCACCGACCCGCGGGCGCCCGGGATAGTTTTCGGCCGCCAACACCACCGTCACGGCCGCACCATCGCGCCAGCGCAACTCGCCGAAGCTGGCCAACTCCCCGGTGCCCGCCGCATACAGAAGCTGCCCGAGCGGTGAATCGAGCAGCGCCAGCACGGCCTGCGTCTCCGGATCGCCGAAGCGGCAATTGAACTCGACGACCGCCGGCCCGTCGGCGGTGATCGCCAGACCAACATACAACAATCCACAGAACGGGCTGCCACGCCGAACCAGTTCGCCCGCAACGGGTTCGACGATCTGGCCGACCACGTGCCGGTACATGTCGTTGGGCAACCAGGGCAACGGCGCATAGGCGCCCATGCCGCCCGTGTTGGGTCCGGTGTCGCCCTCTCCGACACGCTTGAAGTCCTGCGCCGGCAGCAGCGGCACCACGGTTTGGCCGTCGACGACGCAGAACAACGACACCTCGGGGCCGTCGAGATAGGACTCCAGCAGCACCGGGTGCCCGGCCTCGAGCAGCCCGGCGGCGTGGGCGCGCGCGACGTCGCGGTCCGGCGTCACCACCACGCCCTTGCCGGCGGCCAGGCGATCGTCTTTCACCACCCAGGCCGGGTCACCGGAGGGCGGCCCGAACCGATCCAGCACCGCGTCCAAATGCGCCGGGTTGTCCACGATTTCGCTCTTGGCGGTCCGCACACCGGCCGCCGCCATGACCTCTTTGGCGAACGCCTTGGAGCCTTCGATGCGCGCCGCGTCCTTGCTGGGCCCGAAGCACACGATGCCGGCGGCGCGCACGGCGTCGGCCACCCCGAGCACCAGTGGTACCTCGGGACCGATGACCACCATGTCGGCCCCGACCTCGCGAGCCAGGGCGACGACGTCCTCACCGGAGGTGATGTCGACGTCGTGCTGCTCGGCCAGCCGCGCCGTGCCCGCGTTGCCCGGCGCGATGATCAGTCCCCTGACCTGCGGGTCCCTGCTCAGCGCCAAGAGCAGGGCATGCTCACGGGCACCGGAACCGATCACCAGGACGCGCACGACACGTCAGAGTAGTCGGAGCCTGCGTCTGGGTGTCAGGGCTTCGACGGTGTTCACCCGGCGGAGGATTCGCCGACCCCGCCCTTGTGCGTACGTTCGACGCCGCGGGCGCCCGGCTCCCCAGGGCGATCTGGGTTGGTCGGCCTGCCGCGCGGGGACTTCGGTGACGGCAGCCTTCGTGTCCGCCTGCGCGCGGCCCTCGGCGGCCTTCTTGCGCTTGGCCGCAAACCCGCACCGGCTGACGGTGCACGCCCGCCTCGACGACGGCATCGTGCCTAACCTGGCTTTAGGATCGGGCGGACCCGGTACGGGGCTCGGCCACTGACGGCAGGACTTGCCCAATGCCCCGAGCGAACAGAGGACGCAGCGTTGTGCATCTAAAGCCCCGAATCGACTTCGGCCCTGTTTGGATCCTCACCAGAGCCGTGGGCCGCAGGCTACCCGAAGCCCGCCGGCTCGTGTATCGAGGTGTCTTGATGGCCGCGGCCATAGCGACCCTTGTTGGGCCGCCGATTGTTGCAGCCAAACCGGCGGCTCCGAATCATCCTGCGGCCGACCGTGATGCACTGTGGAAAATTGTGCACGACCGTTGCGAAGCGGGCTATCAACGTACCGGCGCGTATGCTCCCTGCATATTTGTGGATGAAGAGTCCGGCACGGTCTTGTACAAATCCAATTTTGGTTCGTACCACTTCCTGCTAGTTCCACTTGCTCGCATCACGGGAATCGAAGACCCCGTCCTGCTGGAGGCAGCGACCCCCAATTATCTCTATTACTCCTGGCGTGCCCGGTTCCTCGTAACCTCGCACCTGAATAATTTACTTTCAGAGTCGGATGTAATCCTCACAGTTAACCCGAAGAACGCGCGTACCCAGGATCAATTGCACATTCACATATCGTGTGCGACGCCGACGCTATCGTCGATCCTAAAGAACATCGATCCATCCGAATACGTTCAATGGAGCCAGCTCCCCACCAATGTGGAAGGTCACGCCTATCAAGCTTTGGTGGTTAGCGGCGACGCGCTCAGATCCGAGAATCTGTTCAAGGACGTCAACACGAAGGTAACGGCTGACGGCAAAGAGATGGAATATGCGTCGGTCGCACTTGCAAAGGTTGCGCCTGAAAGATTCTTGCTGCTGCTAGCCGAGGGAACCGAGGACCAGCCCGCTCCGGCCGAGACGCTCCAAGACCCCGACTGCTCCATCGCCAAGAGCGGATGACACCCTTTGCCGCGGCGCGAAGGCCACGACACGTCACCTCAGCCGGATTTACCCGGCTCCCCAGCGGCCGCCCCCTCTCGGCCGCTGAGGAGCGAGCTACCCCGATTCGCCGGCCTCCTTCGCCAGGACTTCGGCCGCATTGGCCTTCGCGTCGGCCCGCGCGCCGTCCTTCTTGCGCTTGGCGGCAACCCGTTCGATCGCGCTGTTCAGCCTCGATCCCAGCGGGAAGCCGACGTAGTGGGTGATGAAAATGGCGAGCTCACGCAACTCGTCGAGGGTGAATTCCTCGTTGTGCAGAACGGCGTTGACCTGGACCTCCAGCAGGTCCGACTGGCCCTGGGCGGTGAGGACCGCGATCACCGCCATCCGGCGGTCACGCATCGACAGCCCGGGACGCGTCCAGATCTTGCCGAAGAGGTGGTCGACGGTCAGCGCGAAGTACTCGCCCGGCATGTCGGGCATGTCCCAGGCGTAGACCTGGTTCATCGTGTCCAGGCCCTTGCGGCGCAGTTCGTCCATCACGTCTCCTCAGGTGGGTTGGGGTCCGGGTGCGGTACCCCGAGGCCGATCGCCAGCCGCTGCAGCGCCAGTCGGGCCAGCGGCAGGTCGACCGATACCGCCTCGCCCAAGGCCAGCGCCAGGCCCAGATCCTTCTCCCCCAGCGCGCGGGTGTGCTCCAGCAGCGGACGGAACGGGTCGTCGGCTTGCATCGGCGCCGTCGTCGTCCGGAACATGATCGCCCCCGGACCACCGGTGAGGGCATCGGTGTGGCGCACCACTTGGGCGAGTGCCCGCAGGCTCAGGCCGCTTGCCTCGGCCAGCTTCTCCGCCTCGGCCGCGGCCGCGTAGGACACGAAGGTCAGCATGTTGCGCGCCAGCTTCATCCTGGTGCCCGCCCCCGGCTGACCCGCGTGGATAACCAGGGACGCCCATTGCTGGAACGGCTCTTTGATCCTCTGGAACGTCTCGTCGTCCGCACCCACCATCGTGGCCAGTTCACCTTTGGCTGCCGCCCCCGCACCGCCGCTGACTGGAGCATCCACGATGTGGATGCCCCGCGGGTTCAATTCGCGGGCAAGGTCGACGGCGGTGGTGTCGCTGATGGTGGAGTGGATCGCGATGATGGTGCCGGGCTTGGCGCGCGCGGCCAGTCCCCCCTGGCCGGTGACAACCTCGCGCACCTGCGCGTCGTCGAACACGGTGATGCCGATGATGTCGGCCTCGGCGACGTCGGACAGCGCGGCCGCGGCGGTGGCGCCGCCGTCGATGAAGGGGGCCATGGCCTCGGGGCGCACATCGAACACCGTCAGGCCGCCCGGCCAGTCCAGGTAGCGCTTAGCCATCGGCGCGCCCTGGTTACCCAGGCCGACGTACCCCAGCCGCGGCGCGCTCGCGTCGTGAGTCATGACCGGATGATCTGTCCGCCATCGACATTGAAGATCTGCCCGGTGATCCACGACGCCGCATCCGACAACAGGAACAGGCACATCCCCACCAGGTCCTCGGGTGTGCCAATCCTGGACAGCGGGATGGTCTGCACCATGTTCTTGACCAGTTCGCCGGGCGCGACGGTTCTGGTGGCTTCGGTGTCGATGGGCCCGGGTGCGATCGCGTTGATCCTGATCTTCATTCCGCCGAGCTCGCGGGCGAGCTGCTGGGTCAGTCCGTTGACGCCTACTTTGGCCAGACCGTAGAAGTTGGAATACAGCCACGCCGCGGTGGACGACTGGTTGACGATCGCGCCGCCGCCCCGCTTGGCCATGTGCCTGTACACGGCGCGGCTGCACACCAGCGCCCCGTCGAGGTTGACGCTCATGAATCTCTTGTAGTAGTCCAGCGGCACGGTCAGCAGCAGGTCGACCTTCATGCCGCCGTAGATGGCGGCGTTGTTCACCAGGCAGTCGATGCCGCCGAATTCGGCCACGGCGCGATGGGCCATGGCCTTGGCCGAATCCTCGTCGGAAACGTCAACGGGCACCGCGATTGCCGCGCCGCCGTCGGCGACGATCTGCTTGGCCACGGCTTCGGCCCCGTCGACATTAATGTCGGCGACGACGACGGACGCCCCTTCGCGGGCCAGGGCCCGAGCGTACGCTTGCCCGATGCCCTGGGCGGCGCCCGTGACGATGGCCACCTTGTCGGCGAACTGCATACGTTTCCTCTCCGCTAGCTCAAATCACCGCGGTGGCAATGAGTTTGGTTTCCAGGTACTCCTCGAAGCCGGCCAGGCCCATCTCGCGGCCGATGCCGGATTGCTTGTAGCCCCCGAACGGTGCGTCGGCGGAGTACCAGACCCCGCCGTTGACGTTGACTGTGCCGACCCGCAGCCGTGCGGCCACCCTCGCGGCGCGTTGCGGATCCGCACCAAACACGGTGCCGGACAAACCGTATGGCGAATCGTTGGCAATGCGCACCGCGTCGTCGTCGCCGTCGTGGCCGATCACGACGAGGACCGGTCCGAAGATCTCCTCGCGGGCGGACCGGGCGTCGTTGCTCAGACCCGCGACAACCGTTGGCTCGATGAAGAAGCCGACGTCCCTGCCTGCCGGCCGGCCGCCGCCACACGCGAAAGTCCCGCCCTCGGCGATGGCCAGGTCGAGATAGCCCTGAACGCGATCCCGCTGTCGCGCCGAAATCAGCGGCCCGCACACGGTTCCGGGGTCGCTGGGGTCGCCGGGGGTGATCGATGACATGGTGGCCGCGGCGACGGAGACGGCCTCGTCATAGCGGGCCCTCGGCACGACGAGGCGGGTCGTGATGGCGCATCCCTGCCCGGCGTGCATGCACGCCGAGAATGCCGATACCCCGCTGGCGGCACCCAGGTCGGCATCATCGAGCACGACGAACGCCGATTTGCCGCCCAGCTCCAGGAACACCTTCTTGATGGTGGCGGCGGCGTCTGCCATTACGCTGCGGCCGGTGGCCGTGGACCCGGTGAACGAAATCATGTCCACCCGAGGATCTTTGGCCAACAACGCACCCAAGCCGTGATCGGTAGAGGTGACCACGTTGATCACGCCCGGTGGAAATTCGGTGTGCTCGGCGATGATTTCCCCGAGCACGGCCGCACACCAGGGCGTGTCGGGCGCGGGCTTGAGGACGACGGTGTTGCCCGCGGCCAGCGCGGGCCCGAGCTTGGCCAGGTTGATTTGGTGCGGGAAGTTCCACGGGGTGATGGCGCCGACGACGCCGACGGCTTCGTGTGCGATCGTGCGCCGCGTGGCGATGCCCATCGGGGACGCCTCGCCGAGGTCGGTGTTCCACGCGTAGGACTCTGCCGTGTCGGCCGCGAATGCCAAATCGGCGACCGGGCCCTCCAGCTGAGCGCTGGCGGTGAGCATCCGCGGTGCGCCGACCTCCGAGATCGTCAACTCTCGTAGCTCCTCTATGTGTTCGCGCATCGCGTCGCGCAGCTGGCGCACGCACCGCACCCGTAGCTCGGTGTTGACCGCCCAGTCGGTGTCGTCGAAGGCTCGCCGCGCGGCGTCGATGGCGCGGCTCATGTCGTCGGCGTCGGCGTTGGCCGCGACCCCCAGCACCTCCTCGGTGGCCGGATTGATCGTCGGGAAGGTGCCCGCCCTGCCGTCCGACAGCTTGCCATCGATGAACAGCGAACTAACGCCGTCGGCCAACAGGGTCATGCCTGCCTCCTGCCCGTATTAGTCAAGCGATCAATGAAGTGGACACATGTCCGATATTGCCTCCCGGAACCATAGCCGCCAGCCCGTCGACGGTGCAAGGGCCGATCCGGCGACGCTGCCAAAACCGCACTAAATATCCCAATTCACGGCATGTTTACTAGGGGAACTTGCTTCGTGGCCGTCCATCCGATAACGTGGACAGGTGTCCAGCGATGTTCTCGTCAGCGTTTCGCCGCAGACCGGCGAGTCGCCGCGCAACCGCCGCCAGGAGGAGACCTTCCGCAAGGTGCTCGCCGCCGCCATGGAGACGCTGCGGCAGAAGTCGTACGCCGACCTGACCGTGCGCACGGTGGCCGCCCGCGCCAAGGTGGCCCCGGCTACCGCCTACACCTACTTCTCGTCGAAAAACCACCTGATCGCCGAGGTCTACCTCGACCTGGTCCGTCGGGTTCCCTACTTCACCGACGTCAACGACCCCATGCCCACCCGGGTGGATCGGGCGTTGCGCCACCTGGCGCTGGTGGTCGCCGACGAACCCGAGGTCGGCGCCGCGTGCACGGCGGCCTTGCTCGGCGGCAGCGCCGACCCCGCCGTGCGCGCCGTGCGCGGACGGATCGGCGCCGAGATCCACCGCCGCATCACGTCTGCCATCGGGCCGGGCGCCGACCCCGGCACCGTGTCCGCGCTCGAAATGGCCTTCTTCGGCGCACTGGTGCAAGCCGGCAGCGGTGCCTTCACCTACCATGACATCGCCGACCGGCTGGCCAACGTGGTCGGCCTGATCCTGGCCGGAGCCGGAAAGGGCTGCGACGCATGAGCATCCGTGTTGGCGAGCCCCAGCTGATGCTCGATCCCTACGACTACGACTTCCACGAAGATCCGTACCCGTACTACCGGCGACTGCGCGACGAAGCCCCGCTGTACCGCAACAAGGAGCGGAAGTTCTGGGCGTTGTCTCGCCACCAGGATGTGCTGCACGGCTTCCGCAACAGTACCGCGCTGTCCAACGCCTATGGCGTCTCGCTGGATCCGGTGTCGCGCAGCGCCGAT
The DNA here is from genome assembly GCF_010731535.1 of Mycobacterium lacus. Taxonomy (NCBI): domain Bacteria; kingdom Bacillati; phylum Actinomycetota; class Actinomycetes; order Mycobacteriales; family Mycobacteriaceae; genus Mycobacterium; species Mycobacterium lacus. Next base: position 92,280 of record NZ_AP022581.1, on the reverse strand, counting down.
GCCCACCGGGTGATGTCGTTTCTGGCCATGGACGATCCGGGGCATCTGCGGCTGCGCACCCTGGTGTCCAAGGGCTTCACCCCACGCCGGATCCGTGAACTCGAGCCGCGCGTGCGCGACTTGGCGCGTGCGCATCTGGACGCGGCCTTACAGAACGAAACGTTCGATTTCATCGCCGAATTCGCCGGCAAGCTGCCGATGGATGTGATCTCGGAACTGATGGGCGTCCCAGCGGCGGACCGGACCCGCATCCGCACGCTGGCCGACGGTGTCATGCATCGCGAGGACGGAGTGGCCGATGTCCCGGCTTCGGCCATGCGGGCGTCAGCCGAACTCTTGGTCTACTACGCCGAATTGGTCAAGGACCACCGCAAGAAGCCGTCCGGAGACTTGACGTCGGCGTTGCTCGAGGCCGAGATCGACGGGGACCGCCTCACCGACGAGGAGATCATGGCGTTCCTGTTCCTGATGGTGGTGGCCGGCAACGAGACCACCACCAAACTGCTTGCCAACGCCGCATATTGGGGCTGGAAGAACCCGGACCAGCTGGCCGGTGTCTACGCCGACAACTCCCGGATCCCGCTGTGGGTGGAGGAGACGCTGCGCTACGACACGTCCAGCCAGATTCTGGCCCGCACGGTCGCGCGGGATCTCGTGCTTTACGACACCACGCTGCGCGCCGGTGAGGTGCTCTTGCTGCTGCCGGGCTCGGCCAACCGCGACGACAGGGTTTTCGACGACCCCGACGACTATCGCGTCGGCCGCGAAATCGGCTCGAAACTAGTCAGTTTCGGCAGTGGGGCACACTTCTGTCTGGGCGCGCACCTGGCCCGGATGGAAGCTCGCGTGGCGCTGGGTGAATTGTTCACCCGGATCCGCGGCTACGAGGTGGACGAAAACAGCGCGGTGCGCGTCCATTCCAGCAATGTGCGCGGATTCGCCGCCCTTCCGATCACCGTGGAGACCAAGTAGATGCCTCGCTTCGAGCCGCATCCGGCCCGCCGACCCGCGATCGTCGCCGGCGCGTCATCGGGCATCGGCGCGGCCACCGCGACCGAACTCGCCGGCCGCGGCTTCCCGGTCTCTTTGGGTGCCCGACGTATGGACAGGTTGGCCAGGCTCGTCGACGACATCCGCGCCGACGGTGGCGAGGCGGTGGCCTTCCCGCTCGATGTCACCGATCCCGAGTCGGTGAAATCGTTTGTGGCGCAAACGATCGACGCACTCGGCGAGGTGGAGGTGCTGGTGTCCGGCGCCGGAGACATGCTCCCCGGACGGCTGCACGAGATCAGCACCGACGCCTTCACCGAACAGGTTCAGATACATCTGGTCGGCGCCAACCGCCTGGCCACCGCGGTGCTGCCGGACATGGTGGCACGCCGACGCGGCGACCTCATCTTCGTGGGTTCGGATGTCGCGCTGCGTCAACGGCCACACATGGGCGCGTATGGCGCGGCCAAGGCGGGCCTGGTCGCCATGGTGACAAACCTGCAGATGGAGTTGGAAGGCACCGGTGTTCGCGCGTCGATCGTCCATCCCGGCCCGACGCTAACGGGCATGGGCTGGCAGCTGTCCGCCGAACAGGTCGGCCCCATGCTGGCCGATTGGGCGAAGTGGGGTCAGGCCCGGCACAACTACTTCCTGCGTCCCAAGGACCTGGCGCGGGCGATCGCGTTCGTCGCCGAAACGCCGCGCGGGTCGGTGATCGTCAACATGGAGGTCCAGCCCGAGGCGCCGCTGAGCGATGCGCCGGCCGACCGTCAGGAACTAGCGCTCCGCGAAGAGGGGATGTCGAACCCATGAGTGTTGGTGCCATTGCCCGGGTTTCCGGCGGGAAGGACGAACACGGCCACCTCGATGAGTTCCGCACCGACCCGATCGGTCTGATGCAACGGACCCGCGACGAGTGCGGTGACGTCGGCACCTTCCAATTGGCCGGCAAGCACGTCGTTTTCCTTTCGGGCGCGCAAGCTAACGAGTTTTTCTTCCGGTCCAGCGACGACGACCTGGACCAGGCCGAGGCCTACCCCTTCATGACGCCGATCTTCGGCAAGGGAGTCGTTTTCGACGCCAGCCCCCAGCGGCGAAAGGAGATGCTGCACAACGCCGCGCTGCGCGGCGAGCAGATGAAAGGCCACGCCGTCACCATCGAGAACGAGGTGCGCCGGATGATCGCCGACTGGGGCGAGGCCGGCGAGATCGACCTGCTGGACTTCTTCGCCGAGTTGACCATCTACACCTCCTCGGCCTGCTTGATCGGCAAGAAGTTTCGCGACGAACTCGACGGGCGATTCGCCAGGCTCTACCACGAGCTCGAGCGCGGCACCGATCCGCTGGCCTACGTCGACCCCTATCTACCGATCGAGAGCTTCCGCCGCCGTGACCAAGCCCGCGAAGGGCTGGTGGCGCTGGTGCAAGCCATCATGAACAACCGAATCGCCAACCCGCCGACGGACAAGAGCGGCCGGGACATGCTCGACGTGCTCATCACCGTCAAGGACCAGGACGGCAATCCCCGCTTCTCGGCCGACGAGATCACCGGCATGTTCATCTCGATGATGTTCGCCGGGCATCACACCAGTTCGGGCACCGCATCGTGGACGTTGATTGAATTGATGCGCCATCGCGAGGCCTACGACGCGGTGATCAGGGAACTCGACGAGCTCTACGCCGACGGCCGGTCGGTGAGTTTCCATGCGCTGCGCCAGATTCCGCGGCTGGAGAACGTGCTGAAGGAGACGCTGCGGCTGCATCCGCCGCTGATCATTCTGATGCGGGTGGCCAAGGGCGAGTTCGAGGTCCAGGGCCATGCGGTCCACGCGGGCGATCTGGTGGCCGCCTCACCGGCGATCTCCAACCGGATACCCGAGGATTTCCCCGACCCCGATGACTTCGTGCCGGAACGCTACGAGGAGCCACGTCAGGAAGACCTGATCAACCGGTGGACGTGGATTCCGTTCGGCGCCGGCAGGCATCGCTGCGTGGGCGCGGCATTTGCCACCATGCAAATCAAGGCGATCTTCTCGGTTTTGTTGCGCGAGTATGCATTTGAGATGACACAGCCGCCGGAAAGCTATCGCAACGACCATTCCAAGATGGTGGTACAGCTGGCGCAGCCGGCGCGCGTGCGTTACCGCCGCCGGAAGGGAGGTTGATGATGGGCTACCGAGTCGAGGCCGACCTGGATTTGTGCCAGGGCCACGCGATGTGCGAGCTGGAGGCGCCCGACTACTTCCGCGCGCCCAAGCGCGGCCAGGTCGAAATCCTCGACGCCGAGCCGCCCGAGGCGGCCCGCGGCGAGATCATGCGGGCCGTGCGGGCCTGCCCCACCCAGGCCTTGTCGATCCGAGATGCAGGGTCGAACCCAGAAACAGCGTCCATCCGAGGACGAGGAACGGGAGATTGATCGTGGCCGAATTCCCGCGTTCGGAACTGGAAGGGGTGGTGCAGCGCTGGTTGGAGGCCAACCGCCAGGCGGAGCGGACCGGCGACTGGACCCTGCTCGCCGCGTTCTACACCGACGACGCCACGTATGGCTGGAACATCGGTCCCAAAGAGGACGTGATGTGCGTCGGGATCGACGAGATTCGCGACATCGCGCTCGGCCAGGAAATGGAAGGCCTGCAGGGCTGGCGCTACCCGTACCAACGCGTCGTGATCGACGACAAGCTGGGCGAGGTCGTCGGGTTCTGGAAGCAGGTCGCCACCGATTGCGACGGAGCCGAGCAGGAGGTGTATGGCATCGGCGGCAGCTGGTTCCGCTACGCCGGTGGTGGGAAATGGAACTGGCAGCGCGACTTCTTCGACTTCGGGCATGTTTCGGCGCTCTACCTGGAATTGATCAAGGCCGGCAAGCTCTCGGCGGGCATGCAGAAGCGCATTGAACGGGGCATCTCCGGTGACAAAGTGCCTGGTTATTACCCGCTCGGGAAGACTCCGGTACCCCTCTGGTAGGCATGTGGTGATCGCCCGTTCAGCCAATCGGTTGTTCCGGGGCCGTTCGTAGCCAACGTTCAACGATGAAAGCAGGTTCACGGTGAAGACCAAGGGCGCACTGATCTGGGAGTTCAACCAGCCGTGGTCCATCGAAGAGATCGACATGGGTGACCCGGTCAAGGACGAGGTCAAGATCCAGATGGAAGCGGCGGGCATGTGCCACTCCGACCACCATCTGGTCACCGGCGGGATCCCGATGGCAGGCTTCCCGGTGCTGGGCGGACACGAGGGCGCCGGTATTGTCACCGAGGTTGGTCCCGGCGTGGAAGACATCGCCCCGGGTGACCACGTGGTGTTGTCCTTCATCCCGTCCTGCGGCAAATGCCCGACCTGTCAGGCGGGGATGCGCAACCTGTGTGATCTAGGGGCCGGACTGCTGGCCGGCGCGGCGGTGAGCGACGGCACGTTCCGCATCCAGGCCCGCGGCCAAAACGTCTACCCGATGACGCTGCTGGGGACGTTCTCGCCGTACATGGTGGTGCACAAGAGCTCGGTGGTGAAGATCGACCCGTCGGTCCCGTTCGAGGTCGCCTGCCTGGTCGGCTGCGGTGTTACCACCGGCTACGGTTCGGCGGTCCGCACCGCCGACATCCGGCCGGGCCAGGACGTCGCCATCGTCGGTGTCGGCGGGGTCGGTATGGCGGCGTTGCAGGGCGCGGTGGCGGCCGGCGCGCGCTATATCTTCGCGATCGACCCCGTGGAATGGAAGCGTGATCAGGCCTTGAAGTTTGGCGCCACCCACGTCTACCCGGACATGGAGGCCGCACTGCTGGGCATCGCCGAGGTCACCTACGGTCTGATGGCCCACAAGGTGATTCTCACCGTCGGCGAACTCAAGGGCGCCGACATCGACAGCTATCTGAACATCACCGCCAAGGGCGGCACCTGCGTGGTGACCGCGATTGGCAGCCTGCTGGACACCCAGGTGAACGTGAACCTGGCGATGCTGACCCTGATGCAAAAGAACCTGCAGGGTACCATCTTTGGCGGCGGCAATCCCCAGTACGACATCCCCCAACTGTTGGCGATGTACAAGGCCGGCAAGCTCAACCTCGACGACATGGTCACCACCCAGTACAAGCTCGAGCAGATCAACGACGGCTACCGAGACATGCTGGACGGCAAGAACATTCGCGGCGTCATCCGATACACGGACGCGGATCGGTAAACGCCACCTGCCTGGAGTGGCCTGGAGTGGCCCGCTTTCCGCACCTGTTGGCGCCGGGACGAATCGGCGCCATGGCGGTGCGTAACAGGCTCGTCATGTCGCCCATGGAGACCATGTACGGCACCCCGGACGGGCTGCCCTCGGAACGCACCCGCGACTATTTCGCCGCCCGCGCGAAGGGCGGCGTCGGCCTGATCACGGTGGGCGCCACCGGAGTAGACAATCGGCACCCCGAGACTCCCGCCGGCCTGCACCTGGCCACCGACGCCTCGGTCGATGCGCATCGGGCGCTGGTGGACGTGGTGCACGAGCACGGCGCCAAGATCCAGCCGCAGATCGTGCACGCCGGACCGGACGGCCTGGGGCCGGAGATGTTCGGCGTGACGTCGCTGGGGCCGTCGGTGATTCCTTCCTATCTGACCGGCCGCCCGTCGGCCGAGATCACCAAGGAGCGGCTCGTCGAGGTGTTCGATCTGTTCAAGGCCGCCGCGCGGCGCGCGGCCGAAGCCGGCTACGACGGTATCGAGCTGCACGCCGCGCACGGCTACATGTTGTTAGGCTCATTCCTTGCCCCACAACGCAATCGGCGTACCGACGAGTACCGTGGTGACTCCCCACATGGCCGGCTGCGAGCGGTGCTGGAGGCGCTGGCCGCGATCCGGTCCGAAATCGGCGACGCGCTGCCGATCACGCTGCGCATCTCCGGATACGAGCGGGTCGCCGGGGGTCGGCCGATATACGAAACCGCCCGGATGGCGCCCGAACTCGTCGCCGCCGGCGTGGACGCATTCCACGTCAGCGGAGGCGTGATCGATCGGCTCGTCACCGGGATGGTCAATGGCGCCGACGACGGCGATGAAGTCAATGTCGGTGCCGCGGCCGCGGTCAAGCAGGTGGTCGACGTGCCGGTGATCGCCGTCGGCCGGATCCACGATCCCGCCCGGGCCGAGCGGATCCTCGCCGACGGACGCGCCGATTTCATCGCGATGGGACGTCCGCTGCTGGCCGACCCCGATCTGCCGCACAAGCTGCTGTCCGGTCAGGCGCGCCAGGTGCGCAAGTGCATCTCGTGTGAAAACTGCATCGACGCAATGGAACAGCGTTTCTCGGTGGACTGTGCGGTCAACCCCCGCACCGGCAGGGAGCGCGAACTGGCGGGCCCTCGCGCCAAGTGCCGCAAGCGGGTGGTGGTGGTCGGTGGCGGTCCGGCCGGACTGGAGGCCGCGCGCGTGGCCGCCGAGCGCGGGCATCACGTCACGCTTTTCGAACGCGGTGGTCAACTGGGCGGAGCGCTGCGCTGGGCATGCGTCCTGCATCCGGAAAACCAGCCGTTCCTGCATTACCTGCGCCAGGAGATCCGGCGCAGCACCGCGAAAGTTCGTCTCGGCCATACTATTTCGGCCGCCGAGGTTGTCGCCATGAGGCCGGATGCGGTGGTGGTGGCCACCGGTGGCCACGTCGTGGTGCCCGAGATTCCCGGTGCTGAGCTGCCACACGTTCGCACGGGGCCTGGGTTGCGTGAATTGCTGGATGGCACGCTGTTGGCCGGCTGGCGGCAGCGGCTGGTGCGTCCCACCGTGGTTAGGCTCGCCGCCCGCGCATGGATGCCGGTCGGCCGCCGTGTCGCGATCATCGGCGGTGACCTGGTCGCTCTCGAACTCGCCGAGTTCCTGGCGACCCGTGGCCGACTGGTGTCGGTACTGGAGGCGGGTAAGGACATAGCCCCGGAGGTGGGCAACAAGCGCAAGACCGAGCACATGGATCGGCTGGACCGGCTGGGTGTCGCCGTTCACGTCCGTGCTGCCGTCTCGCGGATTACGCCCGCCGCCGTGGTGTTCTCACCGTCCGGCGGGGCCAGCCGGGAACTGGCCGCCGACAGCGTGGTGCTGGCCGGCGCCATGGAGCCCGACACCGCGCTGTTCGACACCCTGGTCGCCGCCATGCCCGATGCCGAGGTGCACGCCGCCGGCGATTGCAGCGGCCTGGGCCTCATCCGCAAGGCCACCGAGGACGGCGCTCGCGCCGCGTGCGCCATCTAGAAAATCAACAGGAGAGATAGCCCGATAGGAGATGTCAATGACCCAAACAGCCCAATCCCCGGCATTGACCGCGTCGCAGGCCTCGTGGCGCTGCGTGCAGGCCCACGACCGCGAAGGCTGGCTGGCTCTGATGGCGGACGACGTCGTCATCGAGGACCCGATCGGCAAGTCCGTCACGAATCCGGATGGCACCGGGGTCAGGGGCAAGGATGGGGTCGCCACTTTCTACGACACCAACATCGCGGCCAATCAGCTGACGATCACCTGCGAGGAGACCTTCCCGTCCAGTTCGCCCAGCGAGATCGCTCATATCCTGGTGCTGCACAGCAAGTTTGAGGGTGGCTTCACCAGCGAGGTGCGCGGCGTGTTCACCTACCGTGTCAACGACGCCGGGCTCATCACCAGCATGCGCGGGTACTGGAACCTCGACATGATGAAGTTCGGCAAACAGTGAGACCCGGCGACGCGCGACGGCGGCCCTGACGCCGTCGTGGGCCTCCGCCGCCACCCCCACTGAGTTGGGGCCCAGCAACATGGGGCGGGTATACCCCGCTCGGGGGACATTGGCCTCCGCCGGCTGGCTGGGCACCCCCCATCTTGAACTACTGGGGATTCTCAGTGGTGCCGGTGTGGGATTCGTACTTCCTGCAGTGGGGCTTCTGGCTATTCGGGATCTGGGTTCCACTGCCTGGCCAGTGATACGGCCTTAGCTGCTCGAACGCTTACCCGGACATGCCGCACCCAACGTCGTGGGCTGCTCTCACCAGCTACCTGCGATCGTCACCAAGTGGTACCGAGCTGTTGACAGGTACCCAGCACACCCCCCGTATGCCACGATGCTGTCGGTCCAGGCGGCCTCGTCATACTGCGTGCCCGGACCGGGACGAACACTCGCACCGAACAGCTACATGTCATCGATGTAGCGCTGCACCGCGCGGGTCATCAGGCGCGGCGGACAATGCTGTCTGAGCTGGGATGATTGGAGTTTCCGCGCAACATTCCGACCAACAGGTGAAAGGCGCTTCCGGTGAGAGCGCCCCACAGGTTCGCGCTGGATTCCGCGGTGTTCGACGATGACAATCTCGCGTCGAGCTGCTGGCTGTCGACCGTCACGTAATTCCCCAGGGCTGCCGTCACGGAATTCCCCAGGTGCGGGCCTCGATGGTATGTGTACCGTGCCCGCGGTGGCGTTGTCTAGCTGACGCTGCGTCCGGGCCGTTTGCGGGGCCGGTAGCTGGGTCCGTCCATGAGGATCTGGTAGCTGCTGTTGATGATCCTGTCGAGTAGCGATTCGGCGACGACCGGGTTCGGGAATAGGCCGTACCAGTCGTTGGGGGCGCGGTTGGAGGTCAAGATCAGCGGCTTGCCGCTGACCGCGCGTTCGTTGATTAGCTCGTAGAGGTCGTCGGCGTGCATGGTCGTGTGCTCGCGCATCGCAAAATCATCAAGAATCAACACGAGCGGTTTGGTGTATTCGCGGATGCGTTGGCCCCAACTGCGGTCGGCGTGCCCGCCGGCGAGGTCGGCGAGCATCCGAGAGGTTTTGGCGAAACGGACGTCGCCGCCGCGTCGGGCTACAGCATGCCCGAGTGCTTGTGCCACATGGGTTTTGCCTACCCCAACGGGTCCGTAGAGGATGACCGACTCGCCGGCGTCGAGCCAGCGCAGCGCGGCCAGGTCGCGCAGTATGGCGGCGGGCAGTTTCGGGTTGGCGGAGAAGTCGAAGGATTCGAAGGTGGCTTGTTCTTCGAACTTCGCGCGGCGGATGCGCCGTGTCAGGGCGGCCGATTCGCGGCGGGCGATCTCGTCCTCGCACAGTGCTTGCAGGAATTCGAGGTGCCCGAAGTCGCCGTTGCGGGTCTGGGCTAGCCGGGCGTCGAGGGTGTCAAGCATGCCCGACAGTTTCAGAGTGCGCAGCGCGTTGCGCAGCGCGGGGTCACAAATACCCATGAAGTCGTGTTCTCCTTGTGAAATAGCTTATGTGGGTTGTGATTCGGTCAGATTCCGGGACCCGGGTGACTTTCAGCCGACTCCGCCGGTGTCGCCGGTGGCGAACTGGTCGGGGCCACGCAGGAACGCCGCGGTAGTGGCGGCGGCGCCAGTGGCCGGTTCGGCGGTGGTGGCGTCGTGTTCGGTGCCGGCGGCCAGGATGCCCTTGATGGTCCGATACGCCGGGTCGCCGACGGCGATCGCGCAGGCGCAGGCGGCTTCGAGCCGATCACAGCCGTGCTTGTCGCGCAGCCCGAGCACTCCTTGCGCCGAGCGCAGGTGGTGGATCGCGTTGTCGCGCATGAATTCGGCGATCACCGCTTCGCAGGCGGGGCCGACCTGGGCGGCGGTGTGCCGACACCAGGTGGGGGTTTTCATCGCGAAGGCGACCTTCTCCGGCGGGTAGTGGGAGAAGTCGGTGGAGCGCCCCGAGGCCCGCCGCACATGGGTGGCGACGACCTCGTTGTGGGCAAAGATCTGCACGATGTCACCGGCGGTGCGGGCGTGCAGGCGCCGCCCGATCAGCCGCCATGGCACGCTGTAGAGGGCCTTGCCGACCTTGAGGTGCGTATCGACCCCCACGGTGCCGATAGACCAGGTGGTGAGTTCGAACGCGTGGCGCGGCAACGGTTTCAACGTATCGGCCTCGATCGCTTCGAACACCCGCAGCGGCTGGCCGCCGTCGAGGGCCCGTGAATGTCGTAGCCCGGCCACCTCCCGGCTCCACCGGGCCGCCTCGCCCTGCATCTGAGCCAGCGAGGTGAACTCGCGGCCCCGCCAGAACGAATCCCGCACATACGGCATCGGCCGCTCGACACGAGGTTTGTCCTTGGGCTTGAACGCCCGGGCCGGGTCGATCAAGCAGTCGTAGTGGGCGGCCAGCTCGGCGTAGGTGCGGTTGATCTTCGGGTCATATAGGTCGGGCTTGTCCACCCCGGTCTTGAGGTTGTCGCACACCAGCCGGGCCGGAATACCATTGAAGAATTCGAATGCCTCGACATGGCAAGTGCACCAGGTGGTTTGGTCCATCCTGACCACAGGGCGAACGAACAGGTGCCGCGAGCACGACAGCACCATGACAAACGCCCACACTGCGACTCGCTTGGCTGTGGCCGGGTTCAGCCACATTCCTAACCGGCCGTAGTCGATCTGCGCTTCGCTGCCCGGCGGCACTTCGCCGCGCGGCACGCTCACCCGAGCACGAGCCACCTCATCGGCGAAATTCATTGCCACCCAACGCCGCACAGAGGACTCCGACACGTCGACCTGATGGTCGTCACGTAGCCGCTGCGCGATCGTGGCGACCGTAACATCGGCGTGCAGCCAGTCCTTGATCCGGTCGCTATGCCGGTCGATCAACGGCCACGTCGATGCCCGCGCGCCGCGATCATCCAGTCCGGGAAACCACTGCGCGATCCGCGCCGCCCACTGCTCGGCGCTCAGCGGTTCTCCGCCTGGGCCAATGCCCTCGGCGACCGCCGGGGCCAGATACTTGCGGATCGTCTTACGATCCATCCCCAGCGACTGCCACAACTGCACCTGTGAGCGACCAGCCTGCCAATGCGTGTACAACTCGATCAGATCGAACATCTCGATATCTCTCCTCGCCATCAGTGCCCCTTCGTCCGCCGTACTCCGACGGATCAAGAGCGAACATGTGTGCGAGGCCCACACCCGGCAGACACACCGCCCAGGGTGGGGAATTACCTGACAGCCAGGGTGGGGAATTCCGTGACGGACAACCCCTCAAACCTGGGGAATTGCGTGACCGCTGACAGCTGGCCGGCGCCGATGTACGCGCGTTCATCGATATCGATTCGCTGCTTCGCCCGGTCTCTGGGCATGCCAGACAGGGCACCTCCTACGGACATACCGAGATCGCCGGCAAGCAGGTACCAGGCAAGCGCCTGTCTCCACTAGCGACGAAGCCGCGATGCGGGCGTCGCTATATCAAGCCAGCGATCGCGCCAACCACCTGACTGACGAAATCCTCATAACCGCAGGTGGATTCATCGGACAGTTACCCAGGCCATCACCGACTCTCATCGGGTACCGCGACTCCCCGCCGTGGTCGGTGGCCGAACTGCGCGAATTGTTCGAGCAGCAGGCCTGACGACCTCAGCCGATGCGCCCGAGTCCTCATGATTTCGCTTCGACGGCTCGCAGCGCCTTTGAATTGCTTTGTGACTCACCTTCTAAGCACTACATAGTAACGAAATCACTTGTGTCACTGTGGTTTCAGTGGTTTGTGGGCGCCGGTTTTTTGTCGGTGGCCTGCGATAGTTTCGCGGTATGGATCGCGAGGTAATCACCGCGGCGTTCGACGCACTCGATGCCGCGGTCGACGGCGTGGTCGGGCTGAGATTCGATGCGTTGAGCACCCGGGAGTGGCTGGCGCTGCTGGAACGCTGCGAAAAGGTGCGCCGCCGGCTGCCGGTGCCCGAGCATCAGTTGATCAACAACCTGGCCCGCCAAGCCACTGCCGAAGAATTGGGCGCCAAGCTCTCGCATGCGATCGCCGACTAGGCACTGACCAGCCGCGCCGAAGCCTCCCGACGCATCAACGAGGCCGCCGACCTCGGGCCGCGCCGCGGGCTCACCGGCGAACCCCTACCGCCGATGCTGGCTGCGACGGCCGCCGCGCAGAAAGCCGGGAAACTCGGCGCCGGCCACATCGCGGTGATCCGCCGCGTCCACCACCGGCTGCCCGGCTGGGTCGACGCGGCCACCCGCGAGCGCGCCCAAGCCGACCTGGCGCGCCAGGGCAGCCAATATCGACCCGAACAATCCCCCGCAAGCGGGCGGTACCCCCACGCCGGGCTGGCCGACACCATCGCCGACTGCCTTAATCCTGATGGCACCTACCGCGACGAGGACCGGGCGCGGCGGCGCGGGCTGAGGTTGGGTAACCAGCAGTCCGACGGCATGTCGGAGCTACGCGGGATGATCACCCCCGAGTTGCGCGCCACCCTGGAGGCGGTGTTGGCCAAACTGGCCGCCCCCGGCATGTGCAACCCCGACAGCGACACCCCCTGTGTGGACGGCACCCCCAGCCAAACCGCCATCGACACCGACACCCGCACGGCAAACCAACGCAACCACGACGGCCTCAACGCCGCCCTGCGCGCCATGCTGGGCCTCCAGAGATTTGGGCCAGCACAACGGGTTACCAGCGTCGATCATCGTGTCCACCACCCTGGCCGAGCTGGAAGCCGCCGCCGGCACCGCACTCACCGGCGGCGGCAGCATCCTGCCGATGAGCGACGTGATCCGCCTTGCCCGCCACGCTCACCACTATCTGGCCATCTTCGACCAGGGCAAAGCCCTGGCGCTCTATCACACCAAACGCCTGACCTCACCCGGGGCAACGAATCGTCCTGTACGCCAAGGACCGCGGCTGCTCGGCGCCGGGCTGCGACGTCAAGGGCTACAACGCCGAAGTCCATCACTGCACCCCCTACGCCCAATGCCGCACCACCGACGTCAACGACCCGACCTTCGCCTGCGGCGGCCATCACCCACTAGCCGAACAAGGCTGGACCACCCGCAAACGCGCCAACGGCGACACCGAATGGATACCACCGCCCCACCTAGACCGCAGCCAACCTAGCACGAACACCTTCCACCACCCCGAAAAACTGCTACACAACGAAGACGACGACGAGGACGACAGCTCAGGGGCGGCATGACCGGCGATACCTGGCGCCCCGGCAATTTCGGCGACCATATGCTGATCCAATGCCCACGATCTTCACCAAGATCATCAACCGTGAACTGCCCGGTCGCTTCGTCTACGAGGACGACGAGGTCGTCGCGTTCCTGACGATCGAGCCGATGACGCAGGGGCACACGCTGGTGGTGCCGCGTGCGGAGATCGACCACTGGCAGGACGTGGACGGTCCGGTCTTCGGCCGGGTCATGGCAGTGAGCCAACTGATCGGAAAGGCCGTGTGCCGTGCCTTCGGAACAGCACGCGCCGGGGTGATCATCGCCGGACTGGAAGTCCCCCATCTGCACGTCCACGTCTTTCCCACCCGACGCCTGAGCGACTTCGGCTTTGCCAACGTCGACCGCAACCCGTCACCGGAATCGCTCGACGAGGCGCAGGCCAAGATCAGGGCGGCCCTAGCTCAATTGGCGTGACCAATACGTGCGTGTAGTGCAAAGGTTTGTTCCAAAACTTGTGCTGGACGCTGATATAAGGGCTGCTTGAATTCGTGGGCGGCAGCCATGTCGTTCGTGGTGGTGACGCCGGAGATGGTGGCGGCGGCAACGACGGATCTGGAGGGCATCGGTTCGGCGTTCAGTGGGCCAATGCCGTAGCGGTAGCCCCGACCACCGGGGTGGCGTTAGCAGGCCAGCGGGCTAACCGACGTGCGCGGCCACCTCGCTCACACGCGGCAGCGTGACGCGGAAGCAGCAGCCCTCCCCGGGCGCGGTCGTCACCGTGACGACGCCACCGTGGGCCTGCACCAAGGAATCAACGATCGAGAGCCCCAGTCCGGTACCGCCGCTGGCCCGCGCCCGTGATGAGTCGGTGCGATAGAACCGCTCGAACACCCGCAGCGCATCCTCCGCACTCATGCCGGGCCCCTTGTCGGCCACTTCGAGCACGGCGTCGTCGCCATCGGTGCCGACCCGAACGATGACGTCGGCGCTCTCCGGCGTGTGCTGCAAGGCATTCGCGACGAGGTTGCTCAGCACCTGACGAATCCGCGGTTCATCACCGAGCACCTCCGGGGTGCCAGGGCCGTCGAGGACGTCCATCGTGATCCTGCGCTTGGGGGCGATCGCCTGCGCGTCATGCACGGCGTCGCTGGCCAGCGCCAGCAAGTCCACCCGATCGTGCTCGAGCGGCCGTTGCACGTCCAGCCGGGCAAGGAGCAACAAATCATCGACCAGCAGACCCATCCGGCTGGCTTCGCTTTCGATGCGCGACAACAGCATCGCCACGTCGCGGGCGGCGCCCTGGCGATACAACTCGGCGAACCCGCGAATGGTGGTCAGCGGAGTGCGCAATTCGTGGCTCGCGTCGGTGATGAACCGCCGCATCCGGTCCTCCGAACCGCGGGCCTTCGCCGCCGAACACTCCGAGTCGGCCATCGCCTGCTGGATCTGGGCAAGCATTCCGTTGAGCGCCAAGGAAAGTCGGCCCACCTCGGTGCGGGGGTCGCGCTCCGGAACGCGGCGATCCAGCTGGCCGGCAGCGATCGCCGCGGCGGTTTCCTCGACTTCGGTCAGCGGACGTAGGCTGCGGTGCACCACCGCGAAACCGGCGATCCCGACCACGACCAACACCGCGACCCCGATGCCGACCTGCAACCAGACCAGCGACCGCACCGTGTGCTGTACGTCGGATAGGTCGATCGCGACTGTGGTCAGGCCGTGCGGCCCGCGCACCGACACGGCCCGCCATTCGATATCGGAGCCGTTGACGGATTGCAGCGTCGTCGGGTTGGGGCCCACGTCGTTGTCGGGTGGCAGCGCCGGTTCAGCGTTGCGGTCGTTGATGGCGGTGAATGGGACGCCGTCGGCGTTGATACCGCGCACGTAGAACTTCGACGGCGGCCGGCCGGGGTCGGGGCCATCGGCCGATTGCCGTCTCGGGGCTTGCGCCCAGGTGCGCGACGCGTCGAGCAGGGTCGAGTCGATCCGGCTGATCAGGCTGTGCCGCAGGATCGAGGTGACCGCGACCCCGGAGACCGCCAGGCCGCAGGCCACCAAAGCCAGGGTGGCCGCGACCAGGCCCACTCGCAGTGGCAATGCGCGTCGACGGAATTTGGCCATGCGCGTATTCTTCGCTAACGCTGGATGTCTCGCCCGCCGGGGCACACGTTCATCGCGGCTCCCGCAACACGTAACCAACGCCGCGCAGGGTGTGCAGCAGCCGCTTCTCCCCGGTGTCGATCTTGCGGCGCAGATACGACACATACGACTCGACGACGTTGACGTCACCGCCGAAGTCGTAGCGCCAGACGTGGTCGAGAATCTTGGGTTTGCTCAGCACCGTGCCCGCGTTGATCACGAAGTAGCGCAGCAAAGTGAATTCGGTCGGCGACAGCGACACCGGCTGCCCGGCCTTCCACACCTCGTGGGTCTCCTCGTCGAGTTCGATGTCGGCAAAGGTCAGGCGGGCGTTGCGCGGTTCCGAACTGCCCTTGCCGGCGCGCCGCAGGATGACCCGCAGCCGGGCGACGACCTCCTCCAGGCTGAAAGGCTTCGTCACATAGTCGTCGCCACCCAGGGTCAGGCCGGCGATCTTGTCCTGCAGGGAATCGCGGGCCGTCAGGAACAGCGCCGGCGCATCGATGCCGTCGGCGCGCAGCCGGCGCAGCACCCCGAAGCCGTCCATGCCGGGCATCATCACGTCGAGGATCACCGCGTCCGGCCGGGCCTCGCGGGCCCGGTCCAGCGCTTGGGCCCCGTTGGTCGCCGTGTGGACCTCGAATCCCTGGAATTTGAGGCTCACCGAGAGCAGTTCGACGATGTTGGCCTCGTCGTCGACGACGAGGACGCGAGCCTCCGGTGTGGTGGCTTCGCCTGCGGTCGCTGCCGTCATGAGGTCAGTCCCCTCGCACTTCTTGAACGCCAAGCTTCACAATCGCCCACCTTCACAATCATTGTGTAATTCCTGAAAGCTCGTTGCCAATAGTCTGCTAATAGTCTGCCAATAGTCTGCCAGGTGTCGTTGTGTCGGCTTCGGACCCTCAGCGGATTTCTGCGGCGCGTCGTGCATAGACTCGCAGGATGAATCTCGGCAAAAGCATCGTGGCGGTTGCGACCGCCCCGGTGCGAATCGGGCTGGCTGCCGCGGACGCGAGCCTGAACCTCGCGGGTGCGGGCGTTGCCATGGCGAAGCAGGCGCTGGGCGACGGCGGCGGCAGCGGCTCGAGCGCAATCTCCAACATGCTGGGAATCGACGAAGCGTTGGCGCGCGCCAACCGGCTCAGCAGGCTGCTGGACGACGATGCCCCGCTGGGACGCGCGATCGCGCCCGATGGGCCGCTGGACCGCCTGCTGCGCCCGGGCGGGTTGGTTGACCTGGTGACGGCGCCGGGCGGTTTGCTCGATCGCCTGACCGCGGAAGGCGGCGGGCTGCAGCGGGCGCTGCAACCGGGCGGGCTGGCCGATCGGCTGCTCGCGGAGGACGGGATGATCGAACGGTTGCTGGCCGAGGATGGGGTGGCCGAGCGGCTGCTCGCCGAAGGCGGACTGATCGACCGGATCACGTCGAAAAACGGACCGCTCGAACAGCTCACCGACCTCGCCGACACGCTGTCCCGGTTGGCGCCCGGGATGGAGGCGCTGGAGCCGGCCATCGCCACACTGCAGGACGCCGTCATCGCGCTCACCATGGTGGTCAACCCGCTGAGCAACATCGCCGAGCGCATCCCGCTGCCGGGGCGCCGCCCCCCGCGCCGTTCGTCGTCGCGGCCGGTGCGTTCGCAACGCGTCGTGGACAGCGAGTGACCGGTTAGGCTTGCACCGGTTTCACCGGCCTCCTTAGCTCAGTGGTAGAGCACTCGCCTTGTAAGCGAGCGGTCGTCAGTTCAATCCTGACAGGGGGCTCTAGAGCTGTAGCTGCGTTTGCGCTGGTAAACGCTTTTTTGTGTTTGCTAGACGGCCTCGCTCGGCTGCCGTGCCCACATTTTGCCCACAGTTTCATCCAATTTCTCGGCAACTGCAGTGAGTCATCGTCCAAAAGATCCGCGTACACGTCCAAGGTCATGGCCGCCGACGCATGGTCCAGCATCCGCTGAACCACCTGAACATAGGCGCCCGACGAGATTGCCAGGGACGCCGCGGTGTGCGGTAGCGCGTGCGCTGTGATCATCGGGAACGCCTTGTCTGCCTTCCGGCAGCGGTCGACCGCCCCGGACAGCCACGAGTCGTGCGACGACGGTGGCCCCAGGTAGCCACCCGACCGTGCCGGCCACAGCAGCTCATCACGATCCTTGCCCGCACACGTCTTGGCCAACTCATCAACGACGAACCTGGCCAGCGCGATCGTGCGGTGCTTCCCGGACTTCAGGGTGCCGACATGGACCTTGCTGCCCACGCTGACCGCGTTCTCGTGTAGCACAATCCTTCGCTTGAGGAAATCCACATCCCTGACCCGCAGCGCCGCAGCCTCACCCCATCGCAGCCCGGCAGTGCGAAGCAGCAGAACCAGCGACCGGTACCGCCCGGCCGCCACCGCCAGTGCGTGGAGCTGGTCCGCACTCAGGTGGACATTCTTGCGCCTAGCACGTACCGGCAGTTTGACGCCGCGCGCCGGGTTCTCCGCCGGCCGCCGATCCCGCACGTCATCCAAGATCCGCGCCAACACCGAGTAGCAAGCCGATTCGACAACTCGGTGTAGTTCCTTGGCCGTAGCCACAGGTTAGTCGACGAGCCAGCGACCGCCTCGTCGCAGCGTAGAAAACAACCCCGTGAGCTGAGCTCCGGGGTGGTTTGGTATCCACAGTCTTCCTCCGATCCGGCGGTTTGGCCTATGATCGGCTCCCCGCGGCCGTGGTGCCATCGCCGGAGAAAGCCGCGGACGGAATACCGCCCCGCCATCAGCTTGCGGTGTTCATGGTCGGCCCGGTCCCAGGACCAGTCAGACTTGTCCGAGATACCAAAACAGCGACACGTCGATTTGTTCTAGCCGCGCCGGGTCGAGGTGACCGGTGAAGTCTTCGAGGTGCTGCTTCTCGATGGATTGCAGGGCAGGCACTCGCACCCAGCACTTTTTCTGGACTCCGGCCTCTCCAGCACCGAGCGCAATATCGAACTTTGTCTTCCAACTTGTCTGGCCGGAGATCGGGCAGCCTGAGACAAGCGGCCAGCCGGTGTCAGCGTTCGTCTCATCGCCGCTGAGAACTACAAAATAGCGTCGGCGGTGAAGAACTTTACGGAGCTGCTTTGGTAGTAATACCAAGATGTCGTCGGGAACGAGGCAAACGCCACCCCTGACTATTGGTGGTTTAGCCATCCGCTAGGTGAGCCGATTTGCCAGCTGTCGCAGCCACCCGAAGCCGCGTACCTCATTCGTTAACCCGGATAGGTCGCCCTCGTTCTTCTCTTCGGGCATCTCGGCCTTGAGTTTGCGCAGATAAGCTCGCCGGTCCTCGACTGCGCCAGCGATCTCTTGTGTCGCTTGCTGAATCTCGGCATAGAAGTGCCGCGGTAACAGGTGCACACCGCCGTGCTCGTCTTGGAGCACCACGAACTCTTCCATCGGGTGCCCGACCTCGACGACGAGCTGTGACTTTTTGTTGACTCGCACCACTGGTGGGTCGTTGAGAGTGGTCATTTCGGCTTTCCGCTCGGCTTGAGCGCGTTTTGTTCGCAGAACCGAAACGTACAGGGCACACCACAGTATGCCTCATTCGCTGAATACGCGGAATTAACGCCGTCACGGTGTTGTCACGGGGAGCCCCGGGCGGGCCTCCTCACCGAATGGGTTGTGTTGGCGAGCAGTGATCGGCTCCGCGCCGCCGCCTCTGCTGCGGACTGGCGACAGCCGCGGCCGTCAGCACGCGATGCTACCAGTCAGCCCTAGCCGCCAACGCTTGCCGGCGCCGCCGCTCCCGATCCACCACATACGCCACGGCACCGCCCACGATCAGCGGAATGAACACCCACGGGTAGGCGCCGATCGCGCCGAGCACGAACAACACCGTCGGAACCCCGAGCGTCAGCGCGGCCACCGGATGCCGATCCGCCCAACTCCCATACGAACACCGGGCCTCAAGCCCACAGCGCGGGCACGCATGACTGGTCATGTGCGTGAAGCTACGCCCAGGAGCGAGAGGTCATTTGATGCAGTTGAACCGGCCCTTGGCGACGGTCACACCGACCCTCGACGGCGACGTGCCGGCGGTACTGGCGACGCACGATGCCACCTTCACCACCGGCCAGATTCATCGCATCGTGAACAACATCTCAGAGGAAGGCATCCGGAAGGTCCTCACGGGCTGGTGGTTCAAGGGGTAGTCCTGGCCGACCGGGTGGGCAACGCCTCAACACCAAACATCTCGCAGCAGAGCCGATCCGGGCTCTAGCGAGGCTGACAAACACTTTTTTCACCCGACTCGAGCACCACTTTGAAGGCTGGCAGGAGCCGCCGGTGTACGCCGCAGTGTTCGGATCCGCGGCAACGGGCACCATGACGCCGCACGGCGACGTGGACGTCTTGCTCGTCCGCAACCACGACTCCTCCGACGCCGTCTGGTCGGACCAAGTTGGGAGCTTGCCACGACGGTTACCGGGTGGCACGGTAACGACGCGCGCGTCGTCGAGTACACCATCGACGAGCTACGCGCGGCGAGCGCCGAGCCGATGATCCGAGATGTGGTCGATCACGGGCTCACCGTGGCCGGGTCACGAGCCTGGCTGATTAGGCTGCTCCGAACCACGCCGAACGGGGCACGGTCACGATGACTGGGCGCACGAGGGAGAGTTCTGGCGCGCTTAAGGCGGGCCAGCTGAGCAAGGCGACAGAGTTTCATGATGCCGCGACGTTGATCGAAGACGATGCGCCAAATGCTGCGGTTGATTTTTTCGTCGATGCGCGTATCGCGGCTGCGGACGTCATATGCGGCACCAAGCTTGGCGAGTACGCGACCGGCGAGAACCACAATGAGGCGATCGCCCTGCTAGCGAAGGCTCAGCCCGATGTGGCCGGGCATCTACGCGCGCTTTTGAACCTGAAGTCCAAAGTCGCGTGTACGCACCAATCGGTATGTTCGGACGCCCGTAAGAAGGCGAGCCGCGCCGCCTCGCAACTGGTCGAGGCGGCGCGCCGCATCGCAAAGCCCGCGTCCGGGGAAGACGGATGACTCGGTCATGGGAGCAGGGTGGTCAGGTCGGCCGCCAGGCCAGCCAGGTTTGCGCCGCACACGGCGTCCACCACATCTGCGGCGACCGCGAACGGGAATTGGACCGTCGCCGCGCCGACCTCGTCGATGCCGTCTCGAATCGCGTTCACGATCGTCGCCGGGTCGCCGGTGAACAGGGACGTACCGATGTCGAAGGCGGCAAATTGCGGCGCCGTGATGAGGTTACGCACGTCGACGAATAGCTCGATCGGCAATGATGCCGGCGGGACGGGTATCCCGTCCCAACTGACCAACGTCCAGCCACCCTTGGGGTCGCCCTCCACCACGACACTGCCGGTGTTGGGCAGCGGGTGGGTGAGCATGAGTAAGGGGTCGGGGTTATTGACGTTCATCAGCGTCCCGATCTCGATCGTGAACGCGCTTGAGTACGAGACCACGGTGATCTTGCCGTCCGCTGCCGTCACCGGGTGCGCCATGGCGGTGTCATACATCGTCTGAACCGCGCCGTTGAAGGCCTGGTCGAAAACCACGCCGTTAAGGTCGCTGGAGCCCGGGTTCAGCATCGGCACGAGCGGGAATCCGACCGTCCACGCGATCGGGCCAACTAGATATAAGAGACCCGCGGGGCTTATCTGGGGAAAGTCTTCGAAAATGCCGGCATTGATCTCGTTGAGCCCCGGCAATGCCTGCGCGTTCATCCCCAGCAGGGCAGCCAACGGCGCGGCGGTCTGCTGCGTCCTGACCAACTGCGAGTCGAACAGCCCGGCATACGGCCCGTTCGGCGCGAGTGCGCCGGCGACGGCCTGTGCCTGTTGCTGGCCCAGCGCGGTGAGACTGGCTCCCGGTACTGCCGTGTCCATCAAGCCCGCCACGTTGGCGGTCGTCTGCCCGTGCCGCACGAAGTCGATGACGATCGACTGCTGGTTGCCGCCGCTGGGGTGGTCGAACCAGGCGGCGACGTTGATGGGGTCGCCGATGAACAATCCGCCGCGACCGCTCGGGGCGCCGGCCCCGCCGGGGCCGCCGTTGCCGAACAACAAGGCTTGGCCGCCCGCACCGGCTTGACCGCCGACACCGCCGCCACCGCCCATGCCGCCGTTGCCCATCAGCCAGCCGCCGGTGCCGCCCGTGCCGCCGGTCCCACCGGCGAACCCGGCGCCACCGGTACCGCCGTCGCCGATCAACCCGGCGTTTCCGCCCCTGCCGCCGGCCGTGGCGCTCACGCCCCCGGTGGGGGCATAGCCGGCCCCGCCGTCGCCGAACAGGAAACCGCCGGCACCGCCGGTGGGGCTCGCGGCCGTGCCGGCGGCTCCGTTGCCGATCAGATCACGCCCGAACAGCGCGTTGGTGGGCGCATTGATGATCGGGTCGAGCGCTGCCCCGAGCGGGCTGCTGATCCATGCTTGGCCAGCCGTGTGGACCGGTCCGTAGACGACCGTCTGGAACCCGTCGGAAACGGACGCGGCGAGACTGGCCAACGGATCGGGGCCGTTCAGCGGGGTCACCAACAGCGCCTGGGCAATCGCGGCCTCGGTACCCGCGTACGATGCGGCCGCCGCGCTCATGGTGCGCACGAACTGCTCGTGATACGTCGCCGCCTGCGCCGCCGCCGCCTGATACTCCTGGGCGTGCGCGCCAAACAGCGCCGCAATGGCCGCCGACACCTCGTCGGCGGCCGCCGCCGTCACCTCAGTCGTCGGGACGATTGCTGCCAGATTGCCGGCACTCACTGCCGAACCGATCCGCGCCAAATCCTTCGAGGCCGTCGCCAAGATGTCCGGCGCCACGAGCACAAATGACATCGACCACCCCTGGTGCTATCGCGTACCAGCCATGATGGGGCGCAACGCCGGAAAAGGTGCGCATATCGAAAAATTGGAACCAGCAGCTAAGTGCTCCCCCGGGCAGCCTTTCCGCGGCGGCGCCCACGAAGCGCTGGGCGTCGATTCGATTCCAGCTGGGATGCATCCCAACGACCTGGGCGACGACGTCGGTGCGAGCCTGTCCGGGCTCAGGTAAAACCAGACAACGTAGGCGGCCGTGTTGCGATAGGTCGGCTCGCGCAACCTCAGATGGTCGAAATCCCGTGCGACGACCGCGGAATGACGTCGCGCACCAGCGCCGAAGGCGCGCCGTCGGAGCTCGCGAAGGCGAGAAAGTGGGGCCCTACCCGATCAGCTTGGTGAGCCAGGTCGGATCCTGGTAGTTGACGGCGCTGTTGCCGTCCCACACGAACGGCGTGCCACCGGCGTTGAGCCCGGCCATCGTCGTGTCACCGTTTGCGGCCTTCGTCTTGGCGGTGACGACCTCGTCTCCCGACTTGATGCAGTTGATCACGCTGGCGTCGACGCCGACGGTCTTGGCCAGCTGGGCCAGCTCGCCGTCGGTGCGATCTTCCGGGGCACCCTCTTGCGGCTGGAAGTTGCTGGCGAACAGGCCGGAGTAGAAGTTGACGTATAACTTCGGGTCGTTTTGCGCTGCAACGCAATACGTGGCCGCCACCGCGCGGGTCGAGTAATTCCTGCTGTGCGACCTGTCGTCGAGGAAATTGAGCAGGTGATAGCGCACCGCGAGCTTCTTGTTGTTCACCGCGGTGTCGATATCGCCCGCATTCGACCTGATGAAACTGCCGCACGGCGGGCAGATGGGTTCGTTGAAGATGTCGATCGTTGTCGGAGCCGCCGAGCTGCCGACATACACGCCGTCATCGAGGACCCGGAGCACAACCGCATCCGCCGGCGGCGGTGGCGTCGTCGGCTTCGCCGGCGTCGACGATCGCCATGGGTGGGCCAGGGCGAGGATCAGCCCGCCCACGACGGCGACCACGACGAAGACGGCGACACCCACCCACAGCCACGGCTTGGACACGCCCATGGGCGGCGGCTGACCCCACGGCGGTACCCCGGTGCCAGCCGCGCCCCAGACGGGAGCGCCGGTCCATGGCGTCGGCTGGGGCACCGGTCCACCGGCAGCGACCGGTGACCCGGGAGCCGACGTCGCGGGCCATATTTGGCCGTGTGGCGGGGAAGGGGTCGCCATCGCGGGCGGCACCGACGCAAAACCGCCGGGCGGCTGGCCGGCAAGCGCGGCCGGCGGCTTCGCCACCTGGCTGCGCTGCAAGATGTCAGTGGCGCGATCCTGATCGGGCGTGGCCAGCGCCGCGTAGGCGGCCGCCGACAGATCACCGCAGGTGGCATAGCGGTCCGCGGGATCCTTGGCCATGCCGCGGGCGATCACGGCGTCGAAGGCGACCGGAATGCCCGGTCGCGCGGCGCTGGGCCGCGGGATCGCCGAGTTCAGGTGTGCGCCCATCACGCTGAACTGGTCGCCGCCATACGGCGGGGACCCGGTCAAGCACTCGTACAACACGCAGGCCAACGCGTAGATGTCGGCCCGATAGGTGACCTCGGCCTCGCTGAACCGCTCCGGCGCCATGTATTTGACGGTGCCCACCGTGGTGCCGAACTGTGTCAGCTTTTCGTCCGAGGTGGCGCTGGCGATCCCGAAATCGACGAGATAAGCGAAGTCATCGGCGCTGACCAAAATGTTCTCCGGCTTGACGTCGCGATGAAGCACCCCCGCGGCGTGCGCGGCGTCGAGCGCCGAGCCGATCTGGCGCACGATAGCCACCGCGCGGGGCGGGGACAGCGGCCCATACCGGCCGACCATGGCGGCCAGGTCTGTGCCGTCGATCAGGCGCATGTCCACGTAGAGCTGCCCGTCGATCTCGCCGAAGTCGTGGATCGGCACGACGTGTGGTTCCTGCAGCCGCCCCGCGGTGCGGGCCTCCCGCTGCATACGCGAACGGAACACCGGATCGTTGGAGAGCGTCTGCGACATCAGCTTCAGCGCGACGATCCGCTCGCGCACCGTGTCCTCGGCCTCGTAGACGTCGCCCATGCCGCCGCGTCCCACCAGCCGACGCAGCAGATACGGCCCGAACTTCGAACCCTCCCGCGACTCCGCGGTGTCACCCATCGCCGACTCCTCACCCCGCCAAGCGCGCCTGCGCCGTGGGCCAGGCATAAGGCTAATGGTTACGGCAATCGCGGGGCCGCCAGTCCCGCGAGCAGACGTGAAAGCCCCCGAAAACACCGTTTTTCGGGGGCTTTCACGTCTGCTCGCGGGAAACATGGCGGGCCAGGAAATCCAGCACCGCCCCGGCGAAGACGTCGTTGCGATCGCCGGCAACCATGTGGCCCGCGCCGCGGACATCGGTGAACTCGACCTGCGGGAACCGCGCGAGAAACTCGTCGGCGCGCTCCTGGCTGACCAGGTCACTCATCTGGCCCCGGACCAGGAGTATCGGCACGCCGCCACGCAGGATCGCGGCAACGGCCGCATGCATGCGATCGGGGTCGGTGACCTCGAACGGGGGAAACGCCGCGGTCCCGCTGATGAACTGCGGATCCCAGTGCCAGTACCACCGATCGCCGCGACGGCGCAGGTTGGTGGTCAGGCCATCGAGATCGGTGGGCCGGGGCCGATGCGGGTTGTACTCCGCGATCGCGTCGGCGACCTCTTCGAGCGAGTCGAAGCCCGATTCCACCCGGTCGGCCATGAAGGCGTGGATCCGATTCGCCCCGGATTGCTCCATGTTCGGCACGATGTCGACGAGGACGACCGCGCTAGCAATACCGGGGGAGAGCTCCCCCGCGAGCAGCATCGAGGTGAATCCGCCCAGGGAGGCGCCCACCAACACGGGACGCGGGGGGAGTTGGCGCAGCACCTCCCGGACGTCGCCGGCGAAGCTGACGACGCGATAGTCGCCGTCACTGGACCAGTCGGACTCTCCGTGGCCGCGCAGATCGATGGTGACGGCTTGAAAGCCACGCTTGGCGACGGCGGCGGCCGCCCGGCCCCACGAGCGGCGGGTCTGGCCGCCACCGTGCAAGAACACCACGGCACGGGATTGCGGATCGCCCAGACGGTCGGCGACGACGCGCACGCCGCCCGGCCCGAGCGTCGTGAACGGTTCGGGTGCCATCGGCATCAGAAAATCCTAGGACGCTCGCGATTCCGTCAGTGGGCGAGAGCGGCATGGACGCGGCGCTGCGGGACCCGAACGTCGCCGCCGGCCGGGTGAAACACGCCGAGGTGATAGGAGCTGTCGGCGTACTCCTTGGAACCCACCAGCCGCGACAGCGGCGTGTGCACCGACTCCCCGCTCGCCAGCCGGGCGGCGATCGCGTGCAGGTCGAACCGCGGACGCCATCCGAGGTCGCGCCGCGCCCGGGCGTTGACGTACACGCGGTCCAGGGTGTCGGGGAATCGCCACCCCAGCTCCTTCCACACCGCCGCGGCCAGCGGCACCCGGCGCGCGTACACCGATGCCGCGTCGGTGCGCAGCTCCGCCATGTCCTCGCGGGTGAACGGTGTGGTGGCAGATACGAGATAGCGCCCGAACCCGAGATGGGGCGCTCGCCGCGCCGCCTTCAGCTGCGCGTCGACGACGTCCTCGAGCGCGACCCGGCGGCACGCGTACTCGTTGGCCTTGATGTTGTCCTCGCTGCGCCCGTCGTAAAGGCCTGGCATATCGTCGCCCTCGACGAAAAATCGCGAGGCGCGCAGCACGACGCAGGCCAGGCTCGCGTTGCGATGCGCCAACTGGCAGAGGTCCTCGGCGCTGGCTTTGGTGACGCCGTAGATGTTCTTGGGAACGGGCGTGACCGACTCGTCGATCCACGCGGCGGGCTGCCCCGGCGGCGGAATGAGCGCGTCCCCGAAAACCGTTGTCGACGACGTCATCACGACGGCGCGCACGTTCGCGGCGACGGCGGCATCCAGGACGGTCTGGGTACCGACGACGTTGGTGTCGAGGAATGCCTGCGGGGGCAAGAAGGCTATCTGCGGCTTGTGGTGGGCGGCCATGTGGAAGACCACCTCGACACCGTCCATCACCTCACGCATCAGCTCTGGATCACTAACGGAACCAATGATATTCGTGTGAGGCGAGGGCCGGCTGTCGAGGCCGACGACGTCGGCGCCACCCAGGCGCAGGGTGCGCACCAGCGCCTCCCCGAGGTGACCGGAGCTGCCGGTTACCAGCGCGCGCATGCCGCCGTCGGCGGCGGCCGTCGCCGGGTGCGAGAACAGCGGCGTGGATCGCATGCCGGAGCGGGCCCTCATGGTGGCCAGGTGTGCTTCGGTGGTGCCGATGTCGAACAGCACGTGCGTCCCCTTTACTCGAACCCGTTGGTGTATGCCGTAAATGGTGTGCCCCCGCCATCCCCGGATCCTTGGCGAATTCTTGGAACAGCTCAGGACGGGGCCTTCAGGCCCGCATGCCGCCGACCACCCGATCGATGTCCTCAGGGGAAAGCCACGGCCCCGCGACATTTTTCGCGATCGCCCGGATCACGCGGGACACGGAAAGGCTGGCCTTTTCCGCCGCGGCGCGGATGCGATCGAGTTGCAACGAGTCGAGGCCGTGGAATCCGAACGCGATCTCCCACGGGTCGATGCCGTAGGACTCGGGGACCCGCCCCAGCATGTTCGACCGCGCCGCGTCGAGAATCCGATCCAGGTCTACGCCGGCCAGGTGGCCGCGCCGCTGCAGCGCGGCGATGAGACTCTCCGTCTGGCAGTTCCCCGCCCCGCGGCCGAAGCCCATCAGGGTTGCGTCCAGGAAATCGGCGCCCGCCTCGAACGCCTCCAGCGTGTTGGCGACGGCCATGCCGAGGTTGTTGTGCCCGTGGTAACCGACGGTGATGTCGCCGACGTCGCGGAGGGCCTCGACGTAGCGCCGGACGTCCTCGGGCAGGAAGGTTCCCGTCGTGTCGACCACGTAGACGATCCGAACCCCGAGCTCGCGGGCCTGCTTGGCGGCGCGGGCCAGCACATCCGGCTCGAACAGGTGGGACTTGACCAGCTGAATCGAAACCTCGAGCCCGCGGGACCGCGCGCGCTCGACGAAGGGCACCGCCTTCTCGAACTCGGTGGCGATCACACACATGCGGAGAAAGTCCAGATAGTCCGCGGCCACGTCCACCGACTCGATCGGCGCCAACGCCGGCACGATCACCGCGCCGAGCTTCGCTTTGCGAACTGTCGCGCGGGCGGCGCGGAAATACTCCTCGTCCGTCCGGGCCGCCCGGCCCTGCGCCGCGGTGGCGCCGATGGTGACGCCGTGTCCGATTTCGACGTAGGGAATGCCCGCCCCGTCGAGGTCCCCGATGATCTTGCGGAGGTCATCGTCGTCGTAGCCGAAGTTCACCGCGTAACTGCCGTCGCGGATGGTGGTGTCGAGGATGACCGGTTCTCTCGTGGTCGCGGTGGTGAGCATCTGTGTCCCCGTCTATCGAGTCGGTTGTTGCCTGCTATACGGTCCGGCCGCGCCCTTGCCGGATCCTTGGTGGATTCTTGGAGCGACCGGACAGGGCGCTACTTGCCCACGCCGATATCGGGTTTGTTGAATTCCGGGTCGATCGCGACATCCAGCACGCAGGGGCCGGTCGCGGCCAATGCCTTCGCCACCGAGGCGCGAAGCTCGGAGCGCTTGTCGACCCGGATCCCTTCCGCCCCAAGAGCGCGGGCCATCGCCGCCAGGTCGTTCGCACCGATGCGGGCGACCGTTGCCGGATCCATCCGCCCGGCGATCGGACCGGTGCTGGCGGTCATTTGGCCGTCGTTCAGGATGACCCAGGTCGCGCGGATCCCCTGCGCGACCGCGGTGGAAATCTCCGTGCCGTGCATCAGGAACGCGCCGTCGCCGGCGATGCAGACGACCCGCTCGTCGGGCCGGGCCAGGGCCACGCCGAGGGCGCCGGCGATGCCGCATCCCATGGGCGAAAAGTCAATGGTGGCAAAGAATCCGCCGGGCCGGCGCACCGGTATTCCTCGAAAGGCCCAATAGATGCAGGTCCCCACGTCCGCGCAGACGGTGGCGTCCGGTGCCAGCTTCGAGTCCAATTCGCGCATGACCTCCAGCGGATGGATGAATTCCCCTGGGGTTTCCGGGATCCCGGACGACACGGCGGGCGCCGCCGGCGGCAGGGCGGCGCGCCGGGACGGCCGCGGCGGGCGCCCGGAGCGCAGGGACTCCACGAACGCACGGCCGGACATGGTGATCCCCAGCGACGTGGCGACGAATCGGCCGAACGCCGACGGGTCGGGATCCACGTGGACGACGTCGGCTCTCAGTCCGCCCCATCGGGGTGAAAACGAGCGGGTGACCAGGCCGTCGAACGCGACACCGACCGCGATCAGCAGGTCGCACGGCGCATCGAAGAGGTACTCCTCGGCCCTGCCGTCGCCAAACAGGCCAAGCACGCCGAGGGACAGCGGATGCGTTTCCGGGACGATCCCCCGCCCGTTCGGCGTCGTCGCAAACGGAAGTCCCGCACGTTCGCAAAACGCGACGATCTCCTCGTGGATGCCGTCCAACCGGCAGCCATTGCCCAGCAGCAGCATGGGGGCAACGGATCGGTCCACCCGGCCGATCACCTCTGCGGCGATCTCGGGGCCGCGCGGCGCGAGGATTCCCCCGGCCCCGGGGCCGGCCATCGACGTCGGAAGCTGGTGGGCCGGCAACGCCTCGTCCACCAGGTCGCGCGGCAGGGCGATGTGCACCGGTCCGCGGGGGACGCCTGCCAAGGCGCGGAACGCACGGTCGATCTTGGTCCGCGCGTTGGCGACCGATTCGATCGACACCGAACAACGGCACAAGCGGCGGAACGTCGCGCCCAGACCGAGCCCGTCTTGGCTCGTATCCTGCTGCGAATGCAGGCCGAATTCGCCGACGGACACCTCCCCCGTCAGGACGAGCATCGGGACGTGATTGACCGACGCGTTCGCCACGGCGCTGATCACATTGGTCGCCCCGGGTCCCGCCGCGAAGACGGCCGCCGGCCTGCCGCACGCGCGGGCGAACCCGTCGGCGAGGTAGCCGGCGCCGCCCTCGTGCCGTGCCAGCACGATCCGGAATCCGGGGTCCTGGGACACGCGCACCAGCAGCGAGTCCAGCCGGGTCGTCGGCAGTCCGCAAAGGACGGAGATGCCCGCCTCGCGCATCCTGGTGACGAGATGGTCTCCAAGGGTGGTCACGGCGCCACCCGCCGATCACGTTGCGGCACGTACGCCGGACCGCAGGCGCACAAGAACGCCAAGGGATCTGGGCCGAGGTTGCGGATTTTCTGCGGGACACCGGCCGGTATCCAGACCGTGTCGCCGGGCCCGACCTCCCGGGACTCGTCCCCCACCGAGAGAAGCCCGCGTCCCGACAGAACGAAGTAAATCTCGTCGGTGTCTTCCAAGCGATGCCATACGGTCTCCGCACCGGCCGCCACGGTCGCATGGGCCAGGCTGACCGAGGCGATGCCCACATTCGTCCGGTCCACCAGGAGCCGGATCTCGGACAGGTCCGCCGCCAGGAACGGCTCAGCATCCCTGGCGTTGCTTACGAACATACGCGTGCCCTTCTCCGATTTGCGGCCTTCGTGGCGGGATGTGGGAAAGGGTCCGTCCACGCCCTTGCCGGATTCTTGACGGATCCTTGGAGCGGCGGTCGCGCTGGTCGCGGTGACGGTGGCGGACCGCGATGTCGGCGGATAGATTGACACGATGCGCCGCCGGGCGAGTCGGCTGCCGCGCGAGCCACAGGTTGAAGCCAGCACAGAGGCCGCGGCCGAATCGCGGCCGGGCAGCGCCTATCCCGCAAGTCGGGACTCCCGGCTGGTGCTGACCGCCGTGACGTGTGTGCTGCTGCCAGTGATGGTCACCATGGACACCACGGTCGTCAACGTGGCGCAGCGGACCTTCATCGCCGACTTCTCTACGACGCAGGCGGTCGTCGCGTGGACACAGACGGCCTACA
Source organism: Mycobacterium lacus (assembly GCF_010731535.1). NCBI lineage: Bacteria > Bacillati > Actinomycetota > Actinomycetes > Mycobacteriales > Mycobacteriaceae > Mycobacterium > Mycobacterium lacus. The sequence continues at coordinate 62,448 of NZ_AP022581.1, read as the reverse complement.
CGTTGTCGCTGGCGGCGGTGATCCCGCTCACCGGCTGGGCCGCCAATCGGTCGGGGACCAAGCGGCTCGTTCTGGGTTCGGTGCTGCTGTTCTCGTTGGGATCGTTGCTGTGCGCACTGGCGTCGAATATTGCGCTGCTGGTGGCATTTCGGGCATTGCAAGGCCTTGGCGGCGGAATGCTCACGCCGCTGCAGCTGATCATCCTGGCTCGCGCCGCCGGTCCGCAACGATTGGGCCGGGTGCTGACCCTCAGCATGGTCCCCATTCTCATGGCCCCGATGTGTGGACCCATACTGGGCGGCTGGTTGATCGACTCGTTCGGCTGGCAATGGATCTTCCTGATCAACATCCCAATCGGACTGCTCACCATGGTGTTGGCGGGATTCGTTCTCCCCCAAGATGTTCCATTGCCTACGGAGTCGTTGGACGTCATCAGCATGCTCCTGCTGTCGCCCGGGCTGGTGCTGTTGCTCTATGGCGTGTCACTGCTACCGGCACGCGGCACGATCGCCGACCCGTTTGTCTGGGTTCCAGTGGCCGCCGGTACGGTTCTGATCGGCGCCTTCGTAATCCATGCCCTGCGTTGGACCGATCGTGCGCTAATCGACTTGCATCTGCTCGAGCATCGGGCGGTCGCGGCGGCCAACGCGACCAGATTCCTGTTCGCCGTGGCCTTTTTCGGCAGCCTCCTGTTGTTTCCCGCGTACTTTCAGCAGGTGCTCGGCAAGACGCCGTTGGAGTCTGGGCTGTTTCTGGTTCCGCAAACCGCAAGCGCCGCTGTGGCTATCCCGATTGTGGGACGGCTGATGGAAAGGCGGGGACCGCGCCGCGCCGCGCTGATCGGGACGGCGTTGACCGCCATGGGCCTGGCCGTGTTTGTCTACGGCATGAGTCGAGAGCACGTCGACCTCTTGGTGCTGTTGGCCGGGCTGGCGATGTTCGGCGTCGGCACCGGCGGCTTGATGACTCCGGTCACCTGGGCGGCAATACACACGCTCGATTCAAGCGAAGTCGCGCACGGCTCAACGTTATTCAATGTCAACCACAACACTGCCGCGTCCGTCGGCGCCGCGCTGATGTCGGTGATAGTCACCAGCCGATTCAATGCCAATGCCACCATCACCGCGGCAAAACGAGCGGATTCGATCCGGGAGGAGGCGGCGTCACGGGCCTACGCCGGGGTTTTCGTGGTGTCCATGATCGTGGTCGCGGCGACGGCGATCCCCGCGTGGTTCCTGCCGAACCGGGCCGCGCCACCAGCCGCGGGTCGAGCGTGGCAAGGTAGGCCGAGGGCCCACCCGCGTGGCGGACCCCGCTAAATCGAGGGGGCGCCATGGCATTCGACACGCCTTCACCCGTGACGGAGTTGACGCAGGAGCTCCGGCTCGCCACGACCATGACCGGCGGTGTCAGCCTCGCGATCTGGATGGCCGGGGTCACGCGGGAGATCAACCTGCTCGCGCAGGCGTCGCAGTGGCGCAGGGTGGGCGGAACGTTCCCGGGCCGCAGCCAACTCAGCAAGGTATCGGTCGCGTCCCTGCGGCTCTACGCCCAACTCATCGACCTGCTCGACGTGGTCGTGGACGTCGACGTCTTGTCCGGCACCAGCGCGGGCGGCATCAACGCGGCCCTGCTCGCGTCCTCCCGGGTCACCGGGTCTGACCTCGGCGGGTTGCGTGACCTCTGGCTGGACCTCGGCGCCCTGACCGACCTGCTGCGAGACCCGGCGGACAAGAGCACGCCGTCCCTGCTCTACGGCGACGAGCGCATGTTCGCCGCGCTGGCGCAGCAGCTTCCCAAACTCTCGACCGGGCCGTTTCCGCCCGCGGCGTTTCCGGGCGGTGCGCGCACCCCATCCACGACGCTGTACATCACGACGACTCTGCTGAACGGAGAGACAAGCAGGTTCACCGACTCGTTCGGCACGCTGGTGCAGGACGTCGAGCGGCGCGGCCTGTTCACGTTCACCGAGAATGACCTCGCCAAGAAGGGCACCGCCGGTGCGTTGGCCTTGGCCGCACGCAGTTCCGCGTCGTTTCCCCTGGCGTTCGAGCCTGCCTTCGTGCCGTTCGCGAAGGGAACCGCAAGAAAGGGGGGCGTGCCGGCTCGGCCCCCAATGGCGCCCTTTGCCAACATCACTCGGCCACACTGGGTCGCCGACGGCGGCCTGCTCGACAACCGGCCGATCGACGTGCTGCTCAAGCGCATCTTCGATCGTCGGGCCCGTCGGCCGGTTCGCCGGGTGCTGCTGTTCGTCGTGCCGTCCTCCGGGCCCGAACCCGACCTGGTGCAAGAGGTCCCGCTGGACGACGCCGACGAGCCGCTCGGACTTCTCGACGCGCTTCTCAAAGACCTCTCCGCGATCACGACCCAGTCGATCGCGACCGACCTGCGCGCAATCCGGACCCATCAGGACCGCATGGAAGCGCGTACCGATACCAAACTGCGGCTCGCCGAGCTGGCGGCCGCGCTGCCCGACGGCGCGCGGTTGCTCACCACGTCCCTGCTGTCGGATTACCGGACCCGCGAGGCGACCAAACAGGCTCAAGCCCTCACCGGCGCGCTGCTGCGCCAGCTCAGCACCTGGCCGCCGGCGTCCGGCCCGGCAACCGAAAGCATCCCCGCCAACTGGGAGTCCGAGCTGGCCGTGGGCGGCGACGCCGAGAAGGTGTGCCGGCGGCAGATCACCGAATCGATCCTGCGTCGTTGGTCGCAACCGCCCGACCGGGCGCTGCCCGACGGGCCGGCCGACTTTGCTCGGTATGGCCAGCCCGCGTACGACCTCGCAAAGGGATGTGCGCTCGCCGTCGCCCAGGCGGGATACCAGCTCGCGAAGTCCGACGCCGATATCGCCGCCCTGGCCGAGCTCACCAAAGAAATCCACCAGGCCTGCGAACCGCCCGCACCAGAGGATCTCGGCGAGCTCGTTCGCACGGTGTGCACCAATTCGGTTGTCCGCCAACGGTCGCTGGCGAACGCCGCCGCCATGCTCGCTGCGGACTATCTCCAACAGGCCGAGGCGCCCGAGCAAGCCTGGGACAGGCTTGGCGGCGCCCTGGTGAACGGCTTCGGCACCTTGACGCGACTTGCCGCCGGCGCAGCACCGGCGCCCGGCGCCCAGCGGGATCCGCTGCTTGCGCAGGATCGGGCCGCGGCCGTCCAGCTGGCGACCTATCTCGACTACCTGGGGCCCGGGGACCACCCACAGGCCGTGGCGACGAAGCTGTTCGACCTGGCCACGGCGCAGCGCGCGATGCTTCCCGCCGAGGCCGACATCGAGCAGTCCCTCGAGCTCGTGCAGGTGAGCGCCGATACGCGCAGCCTGCTCTCCCCCGACTGGCGGACGGCCCAGCAGAAGCTCACCGGCATGCAGTTCCACCATTTCGGTGCGTTCTACAAGCGGTCATGGCGAGCCAACGACTGGATGTGGGGCCGGCTCGACGGGGCGGGTTGGCTCGTCCACGTGCTGCTGGACCCGCGTCGGGTGCGGTGGATCGTCGCGACGCGCGCGGACAAGCGCGGCACCGACGAGCCCGGGAGCGGGGCCCAATGGTTCCTTGACAAGCTCAAAGCGCTTGGGGCGCCTGACTTTCCGAGTTCCGGCTTCCCAGTGTCGGCCGCCGGCGGCGAGTCGGTCCAGTACCTGACCGAGGACATGCTGCTCGACGAGCTCGGCTTCCTGGACGACCCGGCCAAGCCGATGCCGCCCAGCATTCCGCGGACGTCGCTGTGGTTGGCGCAGGCCTGGCAGCAGCTGGTCCTCGACGAGGAATTGGACGGGCTGGCCGACACGGTGATCAACCCGCAGCCGGGGAAAAGGCCGGACTGGAGCCCGGCTAGCTCGCTCACATGGGCCAGGAAGGTGCTGGCCGCAAGCCCGGGTGAGGCCAAATACGGCCTGCTGAACGAGAATCCGGTCGCGCGCGAGACGTTCGTCAGCGACAGGGGTTCGCCGCTGATGGCGCATACCATCACCAAGGCCGCCGCGACGGCATCCGGAGCGGCCGGTTCGGTTCGCGAGCTGCCCGGCGTCATCAAGCCGCCGCTGATGACCTTGCGGACCCTGGCGCTGGGCGGATATCGAGTGGTGTCCTTGACCAAGGGCATCGCCAGGTTCACCATCATCGCCGGCGCCGTGCTGCTCGTTCTGGGCGCGGCCGCCGCGATGGGATCGGCGACATCGTTCGGAGCCGGGGGCCTGATCGTGGCCGCGGTCGGTGGTTATCTCATCGTCTTGGGAACCTGGCAACTTTCGAGCCGGCTGCTTTTCGCGCTGCTGTCGACGACCCTTGTCGCGGCGGCGCTTTCGCTGGCAGCGCCCGTGGTGCGCGCATCGCTGTTCGGCACCGAGAAGGACCCCGGCCTGGTCGGCACGCACGCCTACTGGCTGGGCGCGCAGTGGTGGCACCCCCTGATCGTGGTCGCGGCGATCGCCCTAGCCGTCGCCCTGATCGCGGCCGCCAGGCCGCGGCGTAAGTGACAACGCCTCGGCGGCCTCGCCGAGAAGACGCATAAGCCCCGGCACGCACGGCGTGGCGGGGGCTTATGCGTCTTCTCGGCGAAAATGGTTAGCGACAGATTTGCGTCGCGTACCTCATCGTGACGATGGACGGCGTGTTGAACTGAGTCGCCAACGTGAGCTTGGGAACAACCGACTGATCGTTGACCCCCAATCGCTTGAGATCGAGGTAGATCTCCATGGTGTCAGCCGCGGTCCTGCGGGCGTGCGTGTCCCTGTCCGACCGCATGTTCGCCTCGGCGGCATTGCCCGCCGCGACGCTTCTGATGGCAAGCTCGTCGGTGTCCTGCTGCGGGCCCAGTTCAGCGAACGTCTTGCCGTTGTTGGCGATGCTGTAGTTCAGTTGATAGCCGACGAAGCCAGACGTGGGCGAGCCCGTTGGTGACGGCGGCAGCGGTCCGGCGAATCGCACCAAAAGTCGCAAGACGCTGTCTCGGGGATGCGACACGGCGACCGAGGACACGGTGATGTTCGCGGGCGGCTTGGGCCCGTCCTGCATCCGGCAGCTCAGTCGACTCGGCAGCCGCGCCCAGTCGTCTCGCACCGGCCCGCTGAAGCCATACAACCCGATGGCGATCAGCGTAAGCACCAACGCGATACCCACGGCAAGCCCTAGAGCCACCGGCATCCTCGACCAGAGCCGCCGGACAGCGGCGAACCGCGATCCTGACGTCGAGGGGCCCGGCCGACGATGCGTGGTCCAGCGTTCGGAGTCCCAATATCGTTGCCCCCCGGAACCGTCGGGATCGAGATACCATCCCGCCGGCGGCGGCGAAGTCGCCACGGTAATGCTCCATTCCAGGTCGGTCTTCAAGGTCAGTCTTCGACGGGTGAGAACGCGCGGCGGCTCCGGGACTACGGCGGCGAATCGGGCAGTTCCGGCGGCTCATCGAGCATCAGCACGTGGTCGCCTTGCCATTCGTAGCCAACGACCGTCAGGGTGCCGTCTTCGCAAGCGTCACAGCTTTGATCGGTCCGATAGGTGAGCACCACGATGTCGTCGGTGGACGCCGGATTTTCCAGCTTGGTGAACGGGTAGGCCTTCGGCGTCGCGGTCCCGACGAATTCTCCCCGATGAAACATCAGCGCCTGGTCGGGTGCGCTCGCGGTGGCGCCTTGCACCGTCACCACCACCGCGGACAAATCGGCGCAGGGGTCGTAGTTGCTGTCCTCCGGCGCGCTATCCCACGGCTTACCGGTCTTCTTCTCGGGGGGAAGCTGGGCGAGCGCGGCGCTCACCGCGGTTGCCTGGTCGGGCCCGCATGGGCCCACCGGCGGTTTGGCGGTGGGGGAATCGGTGACCGGCGTCGAAGCGGCCGGCGTCGAAGGTGCGGGGTTCGCACGCGGCCCGGCCGGGCCGAAGGTCCGGGTCATGCCCGTGAACGCGATGAGCGCCACCGCACCGATGCAGACCAGTCCCGCCAGCGCGGCCACCGACCAGACGGTGCGCCGCTGCAGGCCTTCCCGCGGGGGGGTCCGGTCGACGTGGTCGGACGGCTCGTAGGCAGGCGGAGGCCAGTCGGGGTCGATCTCGCCAGACACTCGTCCTCCCGGGGTCCCTCCTGAGGCTTCGGCCCGAGCGGAACCGGCGCCGCCACCCGGGTGAGCCTGCCCACATTTTGCGCTTTCGAGGCCCTTTCGGGGCCATCTCGATTGGGGGCTTTGCTGCAAGCTACCGCATACTTGACGTCATGCAGCAAGCGACATCACCGCAAACCGCTGGCTCGGTGCCGCGTGGTGCGCTTTGGACTGCCGAGGATTGTGATGCCGGGTTCGGGCGGTAGCCGTCATCGCCATCGGGCTGTTCGCCAGCCGTCGCGGATCCGCAAAGGGTTGACGCGCGGCTTCATGGCGCTGGTGTCCGTGGTCGCGGTGTTGATGACCGGAGCGGGATATTACGTGGCTCACGGCGCGCTGGGTGGCATAACGATTTCGCAGGCGTTGACGCCCGAGGATCCGCGATCCAGCGGCAACAACATAAACATCTTGCTGATCGGGCTGGACTCCCGCAAAGACCAAGAGGGCAACGATCTGCCGTGGTCGATCTTGCGGCAGTTGCACGCCGGCGATTCCGATGACGGCGGCTACAACACCAACACCCTGATACTCGTGCACGTCGGCGCCGACGGCAAAGTTGTCGCCTTTTCGATCCCGCGCGACGACTGGGTGCCCTTCACCGGCGTTCCGGGCTACAGCCACATCAAGATCAAAGAGGCTTACGGGCTCACCAAGCAGTACGTGGCCGACAAGCTTGCCAACCAGGGAGTCAGCGACCGCAAAGAACTGGAGACGAAGGGACGCGAAGCCGCCCGGGCGGCGACCCTGCGCGCGGTGCGAAGCCTGACCGGCGTTCCGATCGATTATTTCGCCGAGATCAATCTCGCCGGTTTCTACGACCTGGCCCAAACCCTGGGCGGCGTCGAGGTGTGCCTGAACCATGCCGTCTACGACTCGTATTCCGGCGCCGACTTCCCGGCCGGGCGCCAGCGGCTCAATGCTTCACAGGCGCTGGCGTTTGTCCGGCAGCGTCACGGCCTGGACAACGGGGACCTGGACCGTACCCACCGCCAGCAGGCATTCCTGTCTTCGGTCATGGGCGAACTTCACGATTCGGGCACCTTCACCAACCTGGACAAGCTCAAGAGCCTGATAGCCGTCGCGCGCAAGGATGTCGTGCTGTCGGCCGGTTGGGACGAGGACCTGTTCCGCCGGATGGGTGACCTCGCCGGCGGCAACGTGGAGTTCCGGACGCTGCCCGTGGTGCGGTACGACACCATCGACGGCCAGGACGTCAACATCATCGATCCGGCCGCGATCAAGGCCGAGGTGGCGGCGGCCATCGGCTCCGCGCCGCCGACTACCACCACGACCACGCCCGCCAAACCCAACCCGCACACGGTCGTCGACGTGGTCAATTCCGGCAGCCTCAGCGGACTGGCCAGCCAGGTGTCCAGCGCACTGAGAAAATACGGCTACACCGCGGGTCAGGTCCGCGACCGTAACTCCGGCGAGCCCTCCGCGACCACTATCGAGTACGGTGCCGGCGCGGAAACCGACGCGCGCAATGTGGCCACCCTGCTGGGCATCGACGCCCCCGCCCAACCGAATCCCAACGTCGAGCCCGGGCACATTCGGGTGACGGTGGATACCGACTACTCGTTACCGGTGCCCGACGAGACCACGACCACCACGACGCCGACCACGCCCAACACGTATTACTACAACGGCACCACCACCACCTACCCGACGCCCGATCAAGGCAAGCCCATCGACGGCGGCGGGGTGCCCTGCGTTAACTAGGGGGCGCACGGGGTTGGCTTAGGCGTGCGTGCCGCCGTCGATGCGGATCTCGGTGCCGGTGATGAACGCGCCGTCGTCGGACACCAGCATCGCGATCACGCCCGCGACCGCGGCCGGATCGGCCATTGGCGCGCCGCTGGATTCCAGCGTGGTGGGCAGGATCGGCATCAGCCTGGTGAACAGCGACCAGTCGGCGTCTTTTGGAAGGTATCCCCCGGTGGCGTCGGTGATCCCGGACTTGATGCTGCCCGGCGCCACGCACACCGCGCGCAAACCCTCACGCGCGTATTCGAGGGCCAACGAGCGGGTGAAGGCCTGGATCCCGCCCTTGCTCGCGGCGTAGGCCGCCATATACGGATGGGCAAACGATGCCGACGTGGAGCTGAAGTTCACGATCACGCTACGCGAATTCGCCAGTAGCGCGGGCAGGGCTGCGCGCACCACCAGAAAGGTGCCGGTCAGGTTGACCGCGATGATCTGATTCCACTGCTCTGTCGTGGTCTGGTGCGTGTGCCCGGCCCGCAAGATGCCGGCCGCGTTGACCAGCGAGTCGAGCCCGCCGAGCCTCTCGACGGCCCAGGAAACGCCGTCGATCACCGAATTCTCGTCGCCGACGTTCATCTGCAGGGTGGCGAGCCGGTCACCGCTTGCGGCCTCGTCCGCCCGCGCCTGGGTCTTGCCCAGGCCGTCCGCCGCGATGTCGGCAGCGACCACGGCCGCGCCCTCGTCCAGCAGCCGCAGCGCACTGGCCTGACCGATCCCCGACCCCGCGCCGGTCACCAGGATCCGGTTGCCCGTTAGTCGCCTCACTTAGCAGATTTTCCACCACGGCGGGCATGGTGGATGCCATGGACATCGGATTCATCGGCGTGGGGAACATGGGCGGCGGGATGGCGGCAAACCTGCTGAAAGCGGGTCATCACGTCACCGTTTACAACCGCTCGCGCGACAAGGCGGAGGCCCTCGTCCAGCAGGGCGCCGCCGCGGCGGGCACCGTCGCCGAAGCCAGTCGTGGTGAGGTCGTGTTCACCATGCTGGCCGACGACGACGCCGTCGAGAAGGTGGCGTTCGGCTCGGGCGGCCTGCTGGCGTCGCTGGCGACGAGCGCCACTCACGTCTCGTCGAGCACCATCAGTGTGGCCTTGTCGCGGCGCCTGGCCGCCGCGCATGCCGATGCCGGTCAGCGGTATGTTGCGGCGCCGGTGTTCGGGCGGCCCGAGGCGGCCGCTGCCGCGAGACTGTTTGTTGTCGCCGCGGGCGCACCGCAGGTACTGCAGCCGCTGGTCCCGCTGTTCGACGCGATCGGCCAGCGCACCTTCGTGGTCTCCGAGCAGCCACACACCGCCAACCTGGTGAAGCTGAGCGGGAACTTCCTCCTGGCGTCGGTCATCGAGTCGCTGGGCGAGGCCGTCGCGCTGGTCGCCAAGGGCGGCGTCGACAAGCTGCAGTACGTCGACATCCTCACCTCGACCCTGTTCGACGCGCCGGCGTTTCGGAGTTACGGGGGCCAGATCGCACGCCAGGAGTTCCAACCGGCCGACTTCGCCGCGCCGCTCGGGCTCAAAGACGTGCGGCTGGTGCTCGCCGCCGCGGAAGACCTGCGGGTGCCGATGCCCGTCGCCAGCCTGCTGCGCGACCGCTTACTCACCCTGGTGGCAACCGGAGGTGAGGACCTGGATTGGTCGGCGCTGACAATGCTGGCCGAACGCGACGCCGGCGCCGTGCCCGCTGGAGGGTCAGACCACTCCGCGTAGCCCGTCAGCGCCGAACGCGGGTTCCAGCATCGCGGAGAAGTCGGGGCCGCGCCGCAACATGTGGCCACCGTCGACGTTGATGACCTGCCCAGTGATCCAGCCGGCCGCATCGCTGAGCAAGAACATCGCCATGTTGGCGACGTCCTCGACCTCACCCACCCGAGGCAACGGCGTGCAGAGGCGGTAGTCCGCGCTCAGCTCCGGTGAATCTATCACGGGCGCAACCAGATCCGTGCGAATCAGGCCGGGGCGGATGCTGTTGACCCGCACCCACGACGGACCGAGCTCGTCGGCGGCCAGCTTCATCAAGTGGTCGACGGCCGACTTGGTGACCCCGTAGGCACCGAACCAGCGGTGCGTGTTGCTGGCCGCGATCGAGGAGATTCCGACGAACGACCCGCCGCCACCGCGCACCAACTCGCGGGCGGCGTGGTTGAGGACGTACATGGTGCCGTTGACGTTGAGGTCGACGGTCCGCCGCCAGGCCTGCGAATCGATCTGGGTGATCGGGCCGATGGTCTCCGACCCGCCCGCGCAGTGGACCACACCGTGCAGCCGGCCGTGCCACGCCGTCGCGGCGTCCACCACACGCACGATCTGGTCCTCGTCGATAACGTCGGCGGGCTCGTAGCGGATCGAACCGCCGGCGCTCTTGACGACTTCGAGCTCCTTGACGGCGGCCGCCAGCTTGTCCGGATTGCGCCCAACGATCATGACCGAGGCCCCGGCCGCCACCAGCCCGGCCGCCACTCCCTTGCCGATCCCGCTGCCGCCGCCGGTGACCAGGTACGTCCGGTCTTGGAATGAAAGCTGCACGTGAGCCATCGAACCATGCCTGGCGAGCAGACATAAAAGCCCCCTAATCCGGCTCGGATTAGGGGGCTTTTATGTCTGCTCGCCACCCTACGGCGTGTCGCGGCGGGCCAGCTTGGTCGGCTTGGCTGTGCGCCAGTCCTCGACCTCGGGCGGCAGGCCGACCGGAAACCTGTTCTCGTTGTGGGCCGCCCAGTGGGCGTGCCCCAGCTGGTGAACATGGAACGCGTGGCGCAGCGCCTCGGTGAATCCCATCGCGTCGGAGGCGGCGTTGACCGAGTCCTTGATCAGCAGCGCCGCCATCGTGGGCCGCTCGGCGATGCGGCGCGCGAATTCGAGGGTCTTCTCTTCGAGCTCGTCGACCGGGAAGACCTTGGACACCATGCCGAGCCGATGCGCCTCGTCGGCGTCCAGCGAATCACCGGTCAGCAGTAGCTCTTTGGCCTTACGCGGACCGAATTCCCAAGGGTGAGCATAGTATTCGACGCCCGGCATGCCCAGCCGTACCGCGACCACGTCGCTGAACTTCGCATTGTCGGCCGCCACGATCAGGTCGCACGCCCAGATCAGCATCAACCCCGCGGAGATCGCGTTGCCCTGCACCTGGGCGATGGTGATCTTGCGCAGATCGCGCCAGCGGCAGGTGTTTTCGAAGAAGAAGTGCCACTCTTGGTGATAGAGCTTCTCCACGATCGGGCCCAGGGTGGCGCCGTGCGAGCGATAGGTCGGATGCTGAGCGGGCCCGGGTTTGCGTTCCAGCAGCGCAGCATCCGAGCCGAGGTCGTGACCGGCGGAGAAGTTCTTGCCCCGCGCCGCCAGGATCACCACGCGCACGGCGTCGTCGGCCTCGGCGCGGCAAAACGCCTCGTCGAGCTGGACCAGCAGGGTGCGATTCTGCGCGTTGTGCTCGGTGGGCCGGTTGAGCCAGATCCGGGCGATGCGCCCCGCGTCGAGGGTTTCGTAGACCACCGGCTGATCGTCGGAGAGTGTCATGTTTACACGTTACGGCCGTTGTGTAAGCGGGGCCCCGCCGGGTGACCGAGCGGCCGCAGCCGATGGTCGCGGGTGAACACCAGGCGCACCAGCCCGAGGGCGACGACCACGGTGGTGGCCGCCACCGAACCCAGGACGAGGAACATCACCACCGCCTGCACGAGCACGGCCTGCACCGGGGGGACGCCGGCGAGGATGAGTCCCGTCATGGCGCCCGGCAGGAACACCAGCCCGGTCGCCTTGGTCGTTTCGATCTGCGGGGATATCGCCGATCGCAACGCGATCCGCAGATGCGGGGCGGCGGCCTGGCGAGACGGTTGCCCGAGGGCGAGCCTGGCCTCGACCTCGTCTCGCTTGTCACGCAGCTCGTCGACCAGTCGCCGGGCCACCAGCACCATGGCGGTCATCGAGTTGCCGATCATCATCCCGGCGATCGGCACCAGAGTGCGGGCCTGCAGCGGGAACACCCGCAGACCGAAGATCACGCCCAGGGTGACCGCCGCCGCCGCGGCGAACGCGGCGATGGTCAGCGGAGCCAGCCGAGGCACCTCCGGCGCACGTCTGCGCGCGACGTCGCCCGCGTAGGCGATCATGCCGGCGGTCCAGGCCCACGACCACCACAGCGACCGGCCCGGCGCGAAGAGCAACGTTAACGCCCCGCCCACCAGCAGCAACTGGACGAGCGCGCGGGCCGCCGCCCACACCACCTGCCGCTCCAAGCCCAACCGCTGCCACAGCGAAATCGCCGCCGCGAACGCCACCAGCGCCAGCGAAGTCGCCAGCCCTGTCCAGCCGACCTGCCCGCTCATTTCACGGCCCCGTTCCCCGGCTTGCAGCGGCCCCGCTCGATATGCAGGACGCCATCGGCGACCCGCTCCACCTGCGCCGCGTCGTGGGTGACCCACACGGCGGGAATCCCGTCGTCGGCCAGCTCCCGTACCGCACACTCGATCACGCCGGCCGCGTCGGCGTCGACGGCCGAGGTGGGCTCGTCCAGCAGCAGCACCCGCGGTTGCGCCATCAGCGTGCGGGCCAGGCACATGCGCTGCGCTTCCCCGCCCGACAGCGCGGTCGCGTCGCGGTCCAACCACGATCCCGTCAAAGCCACCCGCGCCAACGTTTCGGTCATCTGCGCGTCGGATGCCCCCGGCGCGGCGACGCGCAGGTTGTCGGCCACGGTGCCGGGAAACGGCGTCGGACGCTGGAAGCACATGCCGACCCGACGCCGCAGCCACAATGGGTCGATGCCGGCGATGTCCTCGCCGCGGAACGACACCCGCCCGCTCGTCGGCACCTCCAGCCGATTGCACAGGCGCAGCAGGGTCGACTTCCCCGAGCCCGACGGTCCGAACACCGCCGTCACTCCCTGCCCCGGAATGGTCGCGCTGAATCCGTCCAACGCCCGCACCCCATCCCGTTCGACCACAACGTCGACAAAGTCGAACACCGAGTCCGCGTCCAGCACTGCGCCTCTCCACCCGTTCGGGACCGGGGTAAGCTCGGCCCGAAAACTATCGGAACACGATATCGGAGTCCGAGTTGTCGACTACACGTTCGGCCCGAATTTCATGGCGGCGACTGCTGCACCCCGAGGGGCCGCCCGCCGTGGTCTGCATTCGGATGTTGGTGGGGCTGGTGTTTCTCAGCGAGGGCGTCCAGAAATTCCTGTTCCCGCATCAGCTGGGGCCGGGCCGCTTCGAGCGGATCGGAATCCCCGCTCCCGCGTTCCTTGCCAATCTGGACGGGGTCGTGGAAATCGCCTGCGGCACACTGGTCCTCCTCGGGCTGCTGACCCGGATCGCGGCCATTCCGCTGCTCATCGACATCACCGGCGCGATCGCACTGACCAAGATCCCGGAACTGCGGCCCGGCGGGTTTCTCGGTGTGGAGGGCTTCTGGGGCATGGCCCACGATGCACGGACCGATCTGTCGATGCTGCTCGGATTGGTCTTCCTGCTGTGGGTCGGCCCCGGCCGTTGGTCACTGGATGCGCGGCTCACCAGGGTCTAGGTAGTCACGTCGGTCGATCGCTCGGAGGGTGCCTATGCGGGAGTTCCAGCGGGCCGCGGTGCGCCTGCACATCCTGCATCACGCCGCCGACGACGAGGTCCACGGCGCGTGGCTAACCGAGGAACTGGGCCGCCATGGCTACAGGGTCAGCCCCGGCACCTTGTATCCGACCCTGCACCGCCTCGAGGCCGACGGGCTGCTGGTGTCCCGGCAGCGGGTGGTGGCCGGCCGCACTCGGCGCGTCTACCGGGCTACCCCGGCCGGCCGTGCGGCACTGGACGAGGATCGTCGGGCGCTTCGCGAGCTGGCCGACGAGGTGCTGGGAAACCAGACGTGAATGTACGGTGTCTGCGCGGCACTACGAACGTCGCATACAGTTGTGCAATGCCCACCAAATCTGACCACGGCGAAATCGACGACGTGGAACCGCTGGCTGACAGCACCGCGAGCCAGGCCAGGCGCGTTGTCGCCGCATACGCGACCGACGCGGACGAGTGCCGGATCTTCCTGTCCATGCTTGGGATCGGGCCGGCAAAACCCGAGAGCTAGATGGCTCCCAGCGCAGGCCGGGAGAAGGGGACCGCAGGCACGGAGGCTGCCCCCACCGGGGATTCCGACTTTGTGGTGGTCGCCAATCGGCTGCCGGTCGATCTGGAGCGGCTTCCCGACGGCACCACGGTGTGGAAGCGCAGCCCCGGCGGGTTGGTCACGGCCTTGGAGCCGCTGCTGCGCCGTCGGCGTGGGGCCTGGATCGGGTGGCCGGGCGTAATCGACGGTGACGAAGAGCCCATCGTCCAGGACGACCTGCGACTGCATCCGGTGCGCCTGTCCGCCGACGACGTCGCCCGGTACTACGAGGGGTTCTCCAACGCCACCCTGTGGCCGCTGTACCACGACGTCATCGTCAAGCCCCTCTATCACCGCGAGTGGTGGGACCGCTATGTGGAGGTCAACCGCCGGTTCGCCGAGGCCACGTCGCGCGCGGCAGCCCACGGCGGGACGGTATGGGTGCAGGACTACCAGCTGCAGCTGGTACCGAAGATGCTGCGCACGCTGCGGCCCGACCTGACCATAGGTTTCTTCTTGCACATTCCGTTCCCGCCGGTGGAGCTGTTCATGCAGCTGCCGTGGCGCACCGAGATCATCGAAGGCCTGCTCGGTGCCGACCTGGTGGGATTCCATCTGGTTGGCGGCGCCCAGAATTTCCTGTTCCTGGCCCGCCAGCTGGTCGGCGCCGAGACGTCGCGGGGAGCGGTCGGCGTGCGGTCACGGTTCGGCGAGGTGCAACTGGAGTCCCGGACCGTCCGGGTGGGCGCCTTCCCCATCTCCATCGATTCCAGCGCGCTCGACCGGGCGGCCCGCGACCGCAGCATCAGGCGCCGCGCCCGAGAAATCCGCGCCGAACTCGGCAATCCCCGCAAGATCCTGCTCGGCGTCGACAGGCTCGACTACACCAAGGGCATCGACGTCCGGCTGAAGGCCTTCTCCGAGCTGCTCGCCGAAGGTCGCGTGAAGCGCGACGACACCGTTCTGGTGCAGCTGGCCACACCCAGCCGCGAGCGGGTGGAAAGCTATCAGATCCTGCGCAACGACATCGAACGCGAAGTCGGCCACATCAACGGCGAATACGGTGAGGTGGGCCATCCGGTGGTGCACTACCTGCACCGTCCGGTTCCCCGCGACGAACTGATCGCGTTCTTCGTGGCCAGCGATGTCATGCTGGTCACCCCGCTACGCGACGGGATGAACCTGGTGGCCAAGGAGTACGTCGCCTGCCGCAGCGATCTCGGTGGCGCACTGGTCCTTTCCGAATTCACCGGCGCCGCCGCCGAACTCCGGCAGGCCTATCTGGTCAACCCGCACGACCTCGAACGCGTCAAGGACGCCATCGAGGAGGCGCTCGACCAGTCCGACGAGGAAGGCCGGCGGCGGATGCGGTCGCTGCGGCGCCAGGTGCTCGCGCACGACGTGGATCGATGGGCGCGGTCGTTTCTCGACGCGCTCGCCGATGCGCATCCGCACGAATCCGGCTGAGCGGCGCGGACCAAAACCCATGGTGTTGCCGCCCAATCGCTGTGATACTCATGGCAGCGGTGAAGGGAGGCTCGGCGTGAACATCCGTCGCGGGCTGGCCGCTGGCGCCGGCATCTTGTCCGTGGTTGCGGTGGGAATCGCGTGGGAATCGGGTGAGCCGGCGCGTGCGCTCGGACCTCCCGCGGATGGCAAGTACACCTTCAACCAGGCGGGCGTGTCCGGAGTGACCTGGACGATTACCGCGCTGTGCGATCAGCCGTCGGGAACCCGCAACATGAACGACTACTCCGACCCCATCGTGTGGGCGTTCAACTGTGCGCTGAACGTGGTGAGCGAGACATCCGAGCAGATCACCCGTGCGGACCGGCTGCAGAACTTCAGCGGCAGGGCCCGAATGTCGAGCATGCTGTGGACCTTTCAGGTCACCAAGGACGAGGGCGTGTCGTGTCCGGGCGGCGGCACCGCGCCGTCCACCGAGACCTACGCGTTCAGCGACGAAACATTGAGCGGCACCCACACCACCCTGCACGGCGCGGTCTGTGGCATGCAGGCGGAATTGAAAAAGGAACCGTTTTCACTGCAGCTGGTCGGTCCGCCACCCAGCCCGGTCGAGCGTTACCCGTTGCAGTGCAACGCCATTGCGATGTGCTCCTAGCGATGTTGGTCGCTAGATCGGCGGTGTCCTGGGTCGCGGTAGTCACGCCTGCCCCACGCATCCCTGGGTCGACCCGGCACGCGGTTGCCCGCCTCGGCGCGACAATGTAAGGCGCGCAGCGGATTTGTCGCTGGGAGCCGGACACAATGACACCGCAACCCG
Organism: Mycobacterium lacus; assembly: GCF_010731535.1. Classification (NCBI taxonomy): domain Bacteria; kingdom Bacillati; phylum Actinomycetota; class Actinomycetes; order Mycobacteriales; family Mycobacteriaceae; genus Mycobacterium; species Mycobacterium lacus. Next base: position 46,208 of record NZ_AP022581.1, on the reverse strand, counting down.
CGGAGACTCGGGTGATAATGGCCGCGACGGTGAATCTGGCGACGCGACGTCGGCGCGTCGCGTCGCCAGATTCACCGTCGGCATCGGGGCTAAATCGGCGTGATGTAGGCGATCAGCCATTTGCCGCCGATCCGCTTGAAGTCCACCCGTAACCGGCTGCCGTCGTAGAGCGGCTGCCGCGACTTGTCGGTCACCGTGCGATTCATGTAGACCATCACCGATGCCGAATTCCGCTTGGCGGCCATGACTCCCACGCCGACGACGTTGGCCTGCACAACCACCTCGCGCTTCTTCGCCTCCGGGATGATCTGCGCGTTGGCACTCTTCTGGAACTCCGCGCGATAGTCGGGCGTGAGCATGGGGTATGCGTCGCCCAGGCTGCGCTCGACGGTCTGGTAGTCGTAGCCGAAGACCCGCGGGATCTCCGTGGCGGCCAACCGGGGTAGCACCGCGCGCGCCGCCTGTTCGCCCCGGGCCTGCACGCGGTCCCAGTAGAACCAGCCACCGGCCGCGGACAACCCCACGATGGCAGCGACCAGCAGGCCGCCCGCGACGGCCCCCAGGCGCCGCATCAGTTGCCCCCGTCCGGATACTTCAGGTCGTAGCCGGTCATTCGTCCGTTCTCGTCCTCGTGCACGATGACCCGCAGCCGGTAGGGCATGGACGGCTTGTTGACGCCGTCGATGTCGGCGACGGTGACCCGCACCGACACCAGCACCGAGGCGTTGTCGCTGACCGCGTCGATGCCCTCCAGGGCGGCGCCGTTCACGACGGCTTCCGACGTCGCGTTGGTGGCGCGGAACAGGCCCTTGAGGTTGTCGACGTTGTTGTTGGCGCTGAGCATGCCCCGCAGCGGGCCGCTGGTGCCGTTGACGAACCGGTTCACGCTCTCGTCGATGGTGTCCGGCGTGTAGCTGAACATGTTGACCACCGTCTGCGTGGCGGTGTCGACAAAGCGCTGCTCGCGCGCTAGCCGGGCTTCGGCATCCCGGTGCTGGAAGACCAGGAAGGTCACGCCGCCCGCCAGCGCGGCGATCGTCAACAACCCGGCGGCGACCGAGATCCAGCCGACTAGAAGCCGGTGAGCCGGCCGCCGCGGCGGCGGCCGGAGGGTGGTAAGCGGCTTAGCGGACTTGACTTTCGGCTTCGCCTCGTCCGCGGCCCGGACGGCAACGCGGGCAACTGCGGCGCCGCTCGGTTCGGTCTTGGCCGGCCCCGCCGCGCGGGACGCCCGCCTGCGTGCGCGTTGCGTCGTCGACTGTTGTTCTGCCACTACAGGATCCACTACATCGGCTTCGGAGCGAGCATGAGGTCCACCCAATTCTCGGCGCGGGATACCCCCGCGACACCCGACGCGAAGATACCGGTCCCTCCCGCCGGATCCTGGAAGACTCCGGTGGCCGGGTCATAGGTCGTGTAGGCCGCGCCGCCGGCCTGCGGTTCCGGGCCGGGCGCGGGACCGGTGCCCAACGGAGGTGGCGGCGGCTCGAGGAACTTCGGATACGGAACCTGCGGTGGCTCCGGCGGGTACCCCGGCGGCATCCACGTCGTGAACGGAGGCGGCGGCCCATTGTCGTTGGGCGGCGGCGGAATCTGCATGGGCTGGTGCGGCGCCGGACCCGGACCGGGCGTCACACCGGGCGGCGGCGGCCCGACAATGGGAATGCCCGGGTCCGGATCCGCGCCCGGCGGGATGTACGGGAAATGGTTGGGCGGCAAGATGTTTAGCCCATTCGTGACGGGTGTGTCGTACGGGACCGGCGGGCCCCGCCACGGGTTGGTGCCGATCGGCACGTAGCCCTTCGGGTCACGACACAACGCCACCGTGGGTGCCCGCTTGCCGGGGAACTCCTGGCAGGGGTAGTTGCGGGCGCCGCGCACCGTGCTGGGGTCGTTCGGGGCGGTCTTGCAGTACATGTCCCTGGGGATCTCCCGCACCGTCTCGTCCGCGGGCGACCGGATCAGCGGGGTGGGCACGAAGCCGGTGTTGCACGGCGGCGGGTCGTTCAGGTCGATCTTGAAGTCCAGCTTCGCGCCCTCGTCTTGCGGCGCGCCGCCGGCCGCCGTAATGATCGCGGCGAACAGCGCCGGCAACACCACCAGAAGCTGCTCGATCGACTTGTGATAGATCACGCCCACCCTGCCCAGGTTGGCCAGGTTGGCCGCCAGCGCCGGGAAGGAGGGGCGGATACCGGAGAACGCGGTGCTGGCCTCGTCGATCGCGTCCGGTGCGGTGGCCAGCGTGTCGCGTAGCCGTGGGTCGGCCGCACGGACCTCCGAGGTGAACCGCGCGAGCCCGTCGGCGAGCGACCGGATGTCAGCGCCCGCGCGAATCTGCGCCTGCAGGAACGGGCCGGCCTGGTCAATCAGCTGCGACACCTGCGGATAGTTGGCGTTGGCCTCGTCGACCAACAACCGGGCCGATTCGACCAGCCGGGCCAATTCCGGACCGGATCCGTTGGTCGCCGTGAACGCCTCGTGCAGCAGTTCCCGCAGGCGGGTGTCGCCGAGGCTGTTGACCAGCTTCTCGGCCTGGCGCAGCAGCTCGGCGACGTCTTGGCCGATTCGGGTGTTGTTTCGTTCGATCTTGGATCCGTTGCGCAGCCTGCCCGGCGACGGATTCGCGGGCGGCACCAGGTCGATGTACTGCTCGCCGATGGCCGACACGCTCTTCACGGTGGCGGTCACGTTCGACGGAATCGCGGTGCCGCTGTTCAGCCGCATCCGTGCCGTGACGCCGTTCGGGTTCAGCGCCACCGACTCCACCCGGCCGACCGGGACACCGCGGTAGGTGACATTGGCGTTCTTGTACAGACCGCCGCCCGCGACGAAATCGGCGCTCACGCCGTAGGTCCCGATGCCGAACGTGGCGGGCAAGCGCAGATAGAAGATCGCCATCAAGGTCAGGGTGATCACCGTGATCACCGCAAAGACGGATAACTGGATCTTGGTGAGTCTGTCGATCACGTCGCCGCCCCCTACTGTCCCGACGCCGTACCCGGCGGAATCTTGAACGGGTCGGCCGCCTGTCCGGACAGGTTGGCCAGTTCGCCGACCAGGAAGTCGGGCGGGTTGAGGACCTCGCTCATGTGCGCCATGTTCGGGTCGAAGTACGCCGTGGTGAAGAACGTCTCGCCGAGCCGGCGCAGGGTCAGGTCGAACGTGGTGAAGACGTTGAGATAGTCGCCGCGCACCGCCTGCTTGATGCCGAAGTTGGGGAACGGGAAGGTCAACAACAGCTGCAGCGAGGTGACGAAGTCTTTCCGGTTGTCATTGAGCGCCTTGGCGACCGAATACAGGCCCTTGAGGTCTTCGGCGAAGTCCACCTTGGTCTTGGAGAGCACATGCGAGGTGACCGTCGCCAGCCTCTTGAGCGCGGCGAACGCGTCGACGATGTGGTCCCGGTTCTTGTTGAGCACGCGAACCGCCTCGGGCAACGTGTCCAGCGCCCGGCCGAGGCTGTCCTTGTCGCGCGCCAGGATCGCGGCAAACCGGTTCAGCCCGTCGGCCGCGTCGATGATGTCGTTGACCTGCTTGTTGAGTCCGGCCGTCAGCTCCGCGAGCCTGGGCACCAGGTCGGCGAATTGACCCTGCCGGCCGGCCACGGCCTGGTACACCTCGTCGGTGATCTCTTCCAGCGCACCGACATTGCCCTTGTTGACCACCACACCGAGTGCCGAGAACACCTCCTCGGTGGTGGGAAAGCGGCCCGTGTTCGACTCCGGGATCCTCGACCCGTCGACCAGCCTGCCCTTCGGGGGTTGATCGGTCGGCGCGGCCAGGTCGATGTGCAGCGACCCCAGCAGCGACGTCTGGGCGACCCTCGCGATCGCGTTGGCCGGCAGCACCACATTCTTGTCCAGCGCCAACTTCACCGCGGCATAAAAAGATCCATCGGACCGTTGCTCGGCGGATATTCCCGACACGCTGCCCACGGTGACATCGTCGACCATGACCGGGGAGTTCTGCGGCAGCGTCGCCACGTCCGGCACTTCGACGGTGATCGAGTACGCGCCGCTGCCGTGGCCGGCGGTGCCGGGCATCGGCAGGGAGTTCAGCCCGCCGAAACTGCAACCGGCCAGCAGTACGCTGCTGGAAGCTAATACGCTGCCGTGCAACCAGATTCGGTTCACCCGCCAGCCCCCCGCTCGGTAGGCGGCGGCCCTGGCGCCACGGATCCGGGCGCGGGACCGGGCAACGGGCCGTAGCCCGGCTGGGGTCCGGGCGCCCGCGGAACCAGGAGGGCCTGCAGATCGGTCTGATTCGACGCCGGGGCCGGAGGCGTCGGCGTCGCCGGTATCCACGTCAACTCCGGGACCGGTGTCTCGGCCTTGGCCTGGGTCGCCGGGGTGTCGTAGATGATCTGGCCCTTGTACGCCGTGATCGTGTTGATCGGGTGGAACATGATCGGCGGGTAGTTCACGGTGAGGCGGCGCAGCACCGGTCCCAGCCGTTCGCGACAGATCTCGGCGCGCCTGAAGTAGTCGGGCGCCGATGGCCCGGCGGCGGTGTCGAAGGAACCGCCGCAGATGAACTGGACCGGGTTCAAGAAGTTGGGCAGCGACAACAGACCGTTCAAGGTGCCTTGCGCGGGGTCATAGATGTTGTAGAAGTTGGCGATCCCCGGGCCGGCCACATGCAGCACCTGTTCGATGTTCTCGCTCTGGTCGCTCAACGTCTGGGTCAGGTCGCTCAGTTGGTTGACCGTTTCGATTAGCGTCGAGTTGTTGGCGTGCAGGAATCCCCTGACATCCGAGAGCGCCTGGTTGAGCGTGCCGAGAGTATGGTCCAGGTCGCGTGAGCTGTCGGCGAGCACCTGCGACACCTCCGCCACGTGCCCCGCGAACTGCACGATCTGCTCGTTGCTGGCCGCCAGCGCGTCGACCAGGACCTGCAGGTTCTTGACGGTGCCGAAGATATCGTTGCGCGAATCCCCGAGCCGGCCCGCGGCCTGCGATAGCTCAAGAAACGCATTGTGAAACGAATCACCTTTGCCGTCAAAGGTTTTCGCGGCCTGATTGATCGCGGCGCCCAGCGGTCCCTGCATCTCTCCGGCCGCCGGACTGAGCTGGACCGACAGCTTGGTCAGCGCCTCCTTGACTTCGTCCCATTCCACCGGGACCGCGGTGCGGTCCAGATCGATGGTCGCGCCGTCGGGTAGCACCGCCCCGCCGGTGTATGCCGGGGTGAGCTGAATGAACCGCGCCGCCACCAGGTTCGGCGACATGATGATGGCCTTGGCGTCCCGGGGAATCTTGACGTCCCCGGACACCGTCATGGTGACCTTGACGTCTGACGGCCGCGGTTCGATCGTATCGATCTCGCCCACCGGCACCCCGAGAACCCGGACCTGGTCCCCGGGGTAGAGCCCGACGGCGGAGGTGAAGTAGGCGGTGATCTTTCGGCCGCCGCCGCCCGTCGCGAACAGCACCACGGCGCCCCCCACCAGCGCCGCGACCAGCGCGACGACGGTGACGGTGCGCAGCCCGCGGCCGCCGAAACGTTGCTTCATCACGGTGACTTCGGCCTGATAATCCAGCGTTCCTGAATCATCCCGCGCAGGTAGTCGGCGAGGCTGTCCGGGAGCTTGCCCGGCTGGTAGAAGAAGTCGAACATCGCCGCTACCAACGGCGCCGGGATCGCGCCGAAGACGTTGACATTGAATCCGGGTCCGGAGCCCACCACCTCGCCCAGCGTGGTCGCGTAGGTGGGCAGCCGTTTGAGGGCCTCGGTGATGTAGTCGCGGCGCTCGTTGAGGTTGGCCAGCACCAGGTTGAGCTGGGAGAGGGCCGGGCCGAACTCCTTGCGGTTGTCGGCGACGAATCCGGACAGCTGCGCCGAGACGTCGTCTATCCCCGCGATCAGCTGACCGAGCGCCGCACGCCGTTCACTGAGCGCGGCGAACAGCTGGTTGCCGTCATCGATCAGCTTGTTGACCTGTGCGGCACGGTCGGACAACACGGACGTCACCGTCTTGGCGTGCGCCAGCAGGCCCTGCAGGGCCTCGTCACGGCGGTTCAGCGTTCGCGACAGCGACGTCACGCCGTCCAGCGCTCCCCGCAGCTGCGGGGTGGCGTCGTGCAACGCCTCGGTGAGGACGTTCAGGGCCTGCTCGAACTGCGGCTTGTTCAGGTTGTTCGCGTTCTCACCGAGATCCTCGAGCGCACCGTTGAGCGTGTAGGGCGTCGTGGTCCGGCTCACCGGGATGGAGGTCGCATGTCCGGTGCCGGCCGGGCTCACCGAGACGGAGCGCTCGCCGAGGATGGTGTCGGTCCGTATCGCGGCCAGCGACTGGTCGCCGAGGGCGATCTTGCGGTCGACGCTGAAGGTGATCTTGGCGGTGTCACCGGCCAGGCTCACGCCGGACACCTTGCCCACCTTGACGCCCGAGACCAGGACCGCGTTACCGGGGGTGATGCCACCGGCATCGCTGAAGTAGGCGTCGTAGGTCTTGCCCTGCGGCCAGAAGGGCAGCCCGCTGTAGCCGAACGCGATCAGCACGATGCAGACCACCAGCACCAAGCCGAAGATGCCGGTGCGCAACGGGTCCCGACTACGCTTGTTAGGTGGTGACCCGCTGCGCCCGGCACCGCCGCGCTTGCGATCACCACTGGGCGTCGAACTACTTGGCAAAGGCGCACCTCCCCTTGCTGGGGTCCACCTGGCCGCCCAGCGGTAGCAGGATGTCGCTCCCGGCCGGCCCGTTGATCTTGATCGTCACCGAGCAGAAGTAGATGTTGAAGAACGACCCGTAGGCACCGAGTGCGGACAGGCGCAGGTAATCCTCGCCCAGTTGCTCGACGTCGTTGTTGATCTCGGCCTTGCGGTCGTCCAGCTCGGTGGCCAGCGGCCGGGCGTTTTCCAAGATGCCCCGCAGCGGCCGGCGCGAATTGCGCAGCAGCTCCGTCAGATCCGTCGTCGTCGACGACAGCGGACCGATGGCGCCGGCGATCGCGTCCTTGTTCTTGGCGAGCCCGGTGATCAGCTGCTGCAACTGGTCGACGCTCGCCGAAAACTGCGCGCTGCGTTGGTCGATGGTCCCCAGCACCGTGTTGAGGTTGTTGATCACGTCGCCGATGAGCTGATCGCGCCTGCCCAGCGCCGACGAGAACGCACCGGTGTCGGCCAGCACGTTGTTCAACGCGCCGCCCTGGCCCTGCAGCAACTCGATGACGGCGCTGCTGATCGTGTTGATCTTGTCCGCCTCCAGGCCCTTGAGCACCGGTTTGAGCCCGCCCAGCAACGCATCGAGATCCAGCGCGGGCTGGGTGTGTTGGACGTTGATGGTCCCGCCCGGCGGCAGCTTGCGGAGTTCCCCGGGGCCCGACGTGATCTCCAGGAATCGGTCGCCGACCAGGTTTTCATACCGGATCACCGCGCGCGTCGACGAGTACAGCGTGTAGCGCTTGTCGATTCCGAATTTCACGTCGACGGTGTTGTCCGGGTTGAGCCTGACACCCTGCACCTTGCCGACGGGCACCCCGGCGATGCGCACCTTCTGGCCGGCCGTCAACCGCGACGCGTTGGTGAAGGTGGCGTGGTAAGTGCCTGACGGACCAAACCGGAAGTCACCGAACACCACGATCAGGGCCGCGGCCACTATCAGCATGGCCACCGCGAAGACGCTGACCTTGATCACCATCGACCGGTGCGACGGCACGCCCGAGCCCGCCATCAGAAGTCGTCCCGTTCCGCGAAAGCGCCGTGGAACAGGAACTGCAGCGTCGAGGGCGCGTCCACCTGCACCTCGGTGAATGGCTCGTACGGGATGAGGGCGTTGTCGGTGACCAGGAACGGCGCACGGTAAAACGAGCCGCCGGTCTGCTTGGTCGGGATGTCGGGCAACCCACGGCAGTTCGGACCCCCGGAGGCGTTGACGATCGGCAGGCTCTCCGGATACGTGTACGACGGCGCGCCCAGCACGAAGCTCGACGACGTGAACAGGCCCGCCTTGCGGACACCGATCAACGGCGCGAACTCCTTGATACCACGGCCGATTCCCTTGAACAGGCAGCCGAATTCCGGTGAGTAGTCCTGGGCCACCTTGAGGGGAGCGCGCAGCCTGTTGATGGCGTCGATGAGGTTCTGCTCGGCCGGCGCCAGCGTCTCATAGGCGTTGTTGGCCAGCCCGATCGTGGCCAACAGCGTGTTGTTGAGGTTGTTCTGTTGGTCCACGACGGTCCTGTTGATCGTCGGCAGGTTGTCGAACACGGTGTTCAGGCTGGGGGCGGCGTCGGCGTAGACGCCTGTCACCACGCCCGCCTTACGGAAGTCCTCCTGCAGCGTGGGCAGCTTCGGATTCGCTTGGCGCGTCAGCGTATTCAGCCCCGACAGCAGCGCACCCAGATCGTCGCCGTGGCCGCGCAGACCTTCGGACAAAGCGCTCAGGGTCCCATTCAATTCGACCGGGTCGATCTTGTGCAGCAGGTCGATGAGCGACTGGAACAACGTGTTGACCTCCAGCTGCACCGCCGAGGCCTCCACGTGCGCACCCGGACGCAGCGGGCCTAGCGGCTTGGTCGTGGGGGGAACGAATTCGACCGACTTGGCGCCGAAGATGGTGTTGCCGGCGATGTGCACCGTCGCGTTGGCGGGGATGAATCCCAGCTCGGCGCTGTTGATGGCCAGCGTCAGCCGCGCCTGGTCGCCGCTGTAGCGGATGTCGGTGACCTTGCCGACCTGGATGCCGCGGTATTTGACCTTGGCACCCTGCTCCATCACCAGCCCGGCGCGCGGGGCGCTGACGGTGACGGTGTCGGTCGAGGTGAAAGCCGCGGTGTAGGACAGGTAGGTCAGGACCGCGAACGCCACCAGCAGGCCGGCCAGCACCGCCGCGGCCAGCCTGACAGAAGTGCGTCGCGATCCGGTCTTTGCCATCGTCTCCTTTAGCTACCCCGAGAGGTTGAAGTTACCTTGAGCGCCGTATACCGCCAGCGAGATGAACAAAGTAATCACGACGACCACGATCAGTGAAGTCCGCACAGCCTGCCCGACCGCGATGCCGACGCCGACCGATCCGCCGGTGGCGTTGTAGCCGTAGTAGGTGTGCACCAGCATCACCGCGATGGCCATCACGATGGCCTGCAGGAAGGACCACAGCAGGTCGGACGGGATGAGGAAGGTGTTGAAGTAGTGGTCGTAGAGGCCTTTGGATTGTCCGTTGATGAACACCGTGGTGAACCGGGCGGCGAAGAACGCGGCGAGCACCGACAGCGAATACAGCGGGATGATCGCGATCAGGCCGGCGATCAGTCGGGTGGACACCAGATACGAAACGGAGTGGACCGCCATGCATTCGACGGCGTCGATCTCCTCGGACACCCGCATGGCACCCAGTTGGGCGGTGGCCCCGGCCCCGATGGTGGCCGCCAGGGCGATACCCGCGATCACGGGCGCAACGACGCGGACGTTGAGAAACGCCGACAGGAATCCCGTCAGCGCCTCGATGCCAATGTCGCCCAGCGACGAGTAGCCCTGCACCGCGATGACACCACCAGACGCCAGCGTCAGGAAGGCCGCGACCCCGACCGTGCCGCCGATCATGACCAGCGCTCCCGCGCCCAGCGTCATCTCGGCGACCAGCCGGATCGTCTCCTTGCGGTACCGGGTGAGGGCGTTGGGGATGTAGCGCACGGTCTCGCCGTAGAACAGCGCCTGCTCGCCGAAGTTGTCGACCGGCCTTTGGAACCTCGACATGATGCGGCGAAACCGCAGGGTGGCGTCGTAGCTCATCGCATGCTCACCATCGCTCGCTCACCATCGCGTGTTACTTCGCGGAGATTCGTACGCCGATCGCGGTCATGACCACGTTGATGACGAAAAGGCAGATGAACGCGTAGACGACGGTTTCGTTGACCGCATTTCCGACGCCCTTGGGCCCGCCCTTGACGGTCAGGCCCCGGTAACACCCGACCAGCCCGGCCATCACCCCGAACAGCAGGGCCTTGACCTCGGCAAGCACCAGCTCGCGCAGCCCGGTGAGCACGGTCAACCCGTTGATGAACGCGCCCGGGTTGACGCCCTGCAGGAAGACGGAGAAGACGTAGCCGCCGGACAGGCCGATGGCGCACACCAAGCCGTTCAGCAGCAACGCGACCAACGTCGACGCCAAAACCCTGGGGACGACCAGCCGTTGGATCGGGTCGATGCCCAGCACCCGCATCGCGTCGATTTCCTCGCGGATGGTACGGGCCCCCAGGTCGGCGCAGATCGCGGTGGCGCCCGCACCGGCCACGACGAGCACCGTCACGACCGGGCCCAGCTGGGTGATGGTGCCGAACGCCGTTCCGGCGCCGGACAGGTCGGCCGCGCCGATTTCGCGCAGCAGGATGTTGAGGGTGAACGCCACCAGGACCGTGAACGGGATGGAGACCAGCAGCGTCGGGACCAGCGACACCCGGGCGACCATCCACGTCTGATCCAGAAACTCACGGAACTGAAACGGCCGGCGGAAAGCGGCGCGAAGGGTCTCCATCGACATCTCGAAGAACCCGCCGACGGCCCGGGCCGGAACCGCAAATTGTTGGATCAACGCGGTCCCCCCATCTGTCGCTCGCGGCGAAGTCTATGTCCCCCGGCCACGCCCAGGGGACACATTGCTCGGTCTGGGCCGGCCCATAGTAACGAGAACATGTTCCGGGTGTCGATGAGCCGTTGCGGGCGCGGGCCTGATCAGCGCATCAAATCGATAGCCGAAAAGTTCCGTTCCGGATCCCGGCCGGCGAAGTAGTCCCGCAACGTCGCGGTGAGCTGAGCCGGGTCCCAGGCCGGACCATCCGCGTTAAACCGACGCTCCACGCTCGGCGCGGCCACCAGCGTCACCTGCGGACCGTAGACGATGAACACCTGGCCGTTGACGTCCGCGGCCGCCGGGGACGCCAAAAACTGCACCAGGGTCACCACGTGCTCGGGCGACAACGGGTCTACGTCGCCGTCTTCCGGCGCCGCGCCGAAGACGTCGGCCGTCATCGCGGTGCGCGCGCGCGGGCAGATCACGTTGGCGCACACCCCGTAGCGGCCCAGCGCGCGGGCGGCCGACAGGGTGAGCGCGGTGATGCCCGCCTTGGCGGCGCCGTAGTTGGCCTGCCCGACCGGCCCGACCAGGCCCGCCTCCGACGAGGTGTTGACGATCCGACCGTAGATCGTGCCCCCGCCGTCTTTGGCCGTAGTCCGCCAGTAGGTGGCCGCGTTACGGGTGAGCAGGAAATGGCCACGCAGGTGCACGGCGATGACGGCGTCGAAGTCCTCGTCGGACATGTTGAACAGCATCCGATCCCGGGTGATGCCGGCGTTGTTGACCACGATGTCCAGTCCGCCCAACCCGTCGGCCGTCGCGAGGAGTTCGTCGGCCGTTTCACGGAGGCTGATGTCGCCGGCCACCGCGACCGCCTTCGAGCCGGTGCCGGTGATCTCGTCAATGACGTCGGAGGCGTCCAGGGCGGCGGCGACGTCGTTGATGACGACGGTGGCGCCCAGCCGGGCCAGGCCCAGCGCCTCGGCCCGCCCCAGGCCCGCGGCCGCACCGGTGACCACCGCGACCTTTCCGGATAGGTCGGTCGCGTTCGTGTTGCTACTCAATTGATGAATACCTCTAGTTTGGGCTAGTCGTCGCTAGTCTTGGCGCAATAGCGCCGCACGCGGGCATTCGGCGATCGCCTGCTCGGCCAGATCTTCTTGGTCCGGCGGAATCGGATCGGTCTTCACGACGGCGTAGTCCTCGTCGTCCAGGTCGAAGATATCTGGCGCGATTCCCAGGCACACCGCGTTACCCTCGCACCGGTCACGGTCCACTATCACTCGCACGGTGTCCTCCTTGACCTTTCGACCGCGGTTGGTTACCTACCCCACCATACGACGACGCGTCCGGCGAAACCGCCGCTGGACCCTCAGACTAGAACGTGTTACAACCGGGGGAACGAATGGGTAGCGGTTGGCGAGTGACTTTGACCGGAGGCGGCTGAAATGCGCATCAGTTACACCCCCGAACAGGAGGAGCTGCGTCGCGAGCTGCGGTCGTACTTCACCACGCTGATGACGCCGGAGCGCCGCGAGGCGCTGAGGGCGGTCGGGGGCGAAATCGGCGTCGGCAACGTCTACCGGGAGACGGTCGCCCAGATGGGCAAGGACGGATGGCTCACCCTGAACTGGCCCAAGGAGTACGGCGGCCAGGACCGCTCCCCGATGGACTCGCTGATCTTCACCGACGAGGCGGCCATCGCGGGCGCACCGGTGCCGTTCCTGACGATCAACAGCGTGGCGCCGACCATCATGGCCTACGGCACCGAGGAGCAGAAGAAGTTCTTCCTGCCGCGCATTGCCGCCGGGGATCTGCACTTCTCGATCGGCTACTCCGAGCCCGGCGCCGGCACCGACCTGGCCAGCCTGCGCACCACCGCGGTACGCGACGGCGACGACTACGTGATCAACGGCCAGAAGATGTGGACCAGCCTGATCCAGTACGCCGACTACGTCTGGTTGGCGGTGCGCACCAACACCGAGGCCAAGAAACATCGTGGCATCTCGGTGCTGATCGTGCCCACCACCGCGGACGGCTTCTCCTGGACACCGGTGCACACCATGGCCGGTCCCGACACCAGTGCCACCTACTACTCCGATGTCCGGGTGCCGGTGAGCAACCGGGTCGGCGAGGAGAACGGCGGCTGGCGGCTGGTGACCAACCAGCTCAACCACGAGCGCGTGGCGCTGGTGTCGTCGGCGCCAATCTTCCTGTGCCTGCGCGAGGTTCGCGAATGGGCACAGAACACCAAGGACGACAGCGGCGCCCGGCTCATCGACGCCCAATGGGTGCAGCTCAACCTGGCCCGGGTGCACGCCAAGGCCGAGGTGCTCAAGCTGATCAACTGGGAGCTGGCTTCTTCGCAGGATGAAGCGCCGTCACCGGCTGACGCATCGGCGGCCAAGGTGTTCGGGACCGAGCTGGCCACCGAGGCCTACCGGCTGCTGATGGAGGTGCTGGGTACCGCGGCGACGCTGCGTCAGGATTCGCCGGGCGCGTTGCTGCGCGGCCGGGTGGAGCGAATGCACCGGGCCTGCCTGATCCTGACCTTCGGGGGCGGCACCAACGAAGTGCAGCGCGACATTATCGGGATGACCGCGCTGGGACTGCCCCGGGCCAACCGCTGAGCATTTGAGAACGTTCTAAGGGACGGGGATTCATGGATTTCACGACAACCGAAGCGGCGGCCGACCTCGGCGGCCTGGTCGACACCATCGTCGACGCGGTCTGCACCCCCGAGCATCAACGCGAGCTGGACAAGCTCGAGCAACGGTTCGACCGACGGCTGTGGCGCAAGCTCATCGACGCCGACGTCCTGAGCGCGGCGGCGGCGGAGTCACTGGGCGGCGGCGGTTTCGGGGTGCTCGAGCAGGTGGCCGTGCTGGTTGCCCTGGGTCACCAGCTGGCCGCGGTGCCGTATCTGGAGTCGGTGGTGCTGGGCGCGGGTGCGCTGGCCCGGTTCGGCTCCGAGGAACTGCGGCAGGCCTGGGGCGTGCCGGCGGTCGGCGGCGAGAAGGTCCTCACCGTCGCCCTGCACGGCGAGATGGGTGAGGGGCCGGTGCGGGCCGCCGGTGATGGCTTCCGGCTCACCGGAACGCGCACCCAGGTGCCGTTCGGCCCGGTGGCCGACGGCTTCCTGGTTCCCGCCGAAACCGATTCCGGCGCGGCGGTTTTCCTTGTCGCCGCCGACGACCCGGGGGTTTCGGTGACCGCGCTGCAGACCACCGGCCTGGGTAGCGTCGGGCACCTGGCGCTGGAGGGGGTCGATGCCACGCGGCGGGTCGGCGGGGGCGAGGTGGCCTCCTGGCTGGGGACGCTGGCAACCCTGGGCCGCGCCGCGTTTCAGCTCGGGGTGCTAGAGCGGGGCCTGCGGATGACGGCCGAATACGCGCGCACCCGTGAGCAATTCGAACGTCCGATCGGCAGCTTCCAGGCGGTGGCGCAACGGCTGGCCGACGGCTACATCGACGTCAAGGGGTTGCGGCTGACGCTCACGCAGGCGGCCTGGCGGGTATCCGAGGACGTCCCGGCCGACATCGATGTGGCCAGCGCGGCGTTCTGGGCCGCCGACGCGGGACACCGGGTGGCGCACACCATCGTGCACGTGCACGGCGGCGTCGGCGTCGACACCGATCACCCCGTGCACCGTTATTTCCTGTCCGCCAAGGAAACCGAGTTCGCGCTGGGCGGCGCCACCGGGCAATTGCGTCGCATCGGCCGCGAACTGGCGGAGACGCCTGCTTGACAGATCCGACCGTCACGCAGCTGCTGGTGCCGCTGGCCGAAATCGACGACCGGGGCGTCTATTTCGAAGACTCGTTTACCAGCTGGCGCGAGCACGTCCGGCATGGCGCGGCGATCGCCGCGGCGCTGCGGGCGCGCTTCGACCCAGCCCGGCCTCCGCACGTCGGCGTGCTGCTGCAAAACACCCCGTTCTTCTCGGCGACGCTGGTCGCTGCCGGGCTGTCGGGGATCGTGCCGGTGGGCCTCAACCCGGTGCGTCGCGGCGCCGCGTTGGCCCGCGACATCGCCAAGGCCGACTGCCAAGTCGTGCTGACCGACTCGGAATCGGCTGCGGCGCTGGGCGATATCGCGCATGTTGACGTCGAATCCGCGGCGTGGGCCGCAGAGTTGGCCGCATATCGGGACGCCGAGGTGTGTTTTCAATCCGCCTCGCCGACAGACCTTTTCATGCTGATCTTCACGTCGGGCACCGGCGGGGAGCCGAAGGCGGTGAAGTGCAGCCACGGCAAGGTGGCGATCGCCGGCGTGACGATGACACAGCGCTTCGGTCTGGGCCGGGACGACGTCTGCTATGTGTCGATGCCGTTGTTTCATTCCAACGCGGTGTTGGTCGGCTGGGCGGTGGCCGCGGCCTGCGGCGGCTCAATGGCATTGCGGCGCAAGTTCTCTGCGTCCGGGTTCCTCCCCGATGTGCGCCGCTATGGGGCGACCTACGCGAACTACGTGGGCAAGCCGTTGTCGTATGTGCTGGCCACGCCCGAGCGGCCCGACGACGCGGACAACCCGCTGCGCGCCGTGTACGGCAACGAGGGCGTGGCCGGCGACGTCGAGCGGTTCGCCCGCAGGTTCGGCTGTGTGGTTCAGGACGGGTTCGGGTCGACCGAAGGCGGGGTCGCGATCGCCCGTACCCCCGCCACGCCGGCGGGATCGTTGGGTCCGTTGCCGGACGGGATCGAGATCGTCGACCCCGACACCGGCGAGCCCTGCCAGCCCGGGGTGGTCGGCGAGGTGGTGAACACCGCCGGGCCGGGCCGCTTCGAGGGCTATTACAACGACGCGGCCGCCGAGGCCGAGCGGATGGCGGGCGGCATCTACCACAGCGGCGACCTCGCCTACCGCGACGAGGCCGGCTATGCCTACTTCGCCGGCCGCCTGGGCGATTGGATGCGGGTCGACGGCGAAAATCTGGGCACCGCCCCGATCGAGCGGGTGCTGCTGCGCCACCCGGACGTGACCGAGGTTGCGGTATATCCGGTGCCCGATCCGGTGGTCGGTGACCGGGTGATGGCCGCGTTGGTGATGGCGGCGGATACGGAGTTCGATCCGGACAAGTTCCGGGCGTTCCTGGCCGAGCAGCCCGACCTCGGGCCCAAACAGTGGCCGTCGTACGTGCGGGTAACCGCGGGACTACCGGCCACCACGACGTTCAAGGTGCTCAAGCGGCAGTTGTCGGCCGAGGGGATCGACTGCGGCGACCCGGTGTGGCCGATTCGTCGCTAGCGGGCGGTCGACCTACTTGACGCATATCAAATATTCGCCGCAAAACGTCCAATGACCTGCCGCGATCGCGATACGATCCGGTCCAACCGATTGCATCGATGATGGCCGACGGCCGCCGCGTTGGCCTGAGCTGCTGCGAGGTGCCGGATGTCGTATGTGCTGGTGTCGCCGGAGATTATGGCCGCGGCGGCCGCCGACGTCGGGCGAATTGGCGCCTCGCTGGCCGCCGGGAACGCCGCGGCCGCCGCCTCGACGACGGCGGTGGTGAGCGCGGCCGGCGACCAGGTGTCCACCGCCATCGCCGCGCTGTTCTCCCGGCACGGCCAGGGTTATCAGGCGTTGGCCGGACAGGCGGCGGCGTTTCATAGCGAGTTCGTGCAGGCCCTTCGCGCCGGTGCCGGCTCGTATGCCGCCGCGGAGGCTGCCAACGCTTCACCCTTGCAGACGCTGCTGTCGCGCCCGCTGATCGGCAATGGCGCCAACGCGACGACACCGGGCGGCGACGGCGGGGACGGCGGCTGGCTGTTCGGCAGCGGCGGCAACGGCGCGTCCGGCGGGCCGGGCCAGGCCGGCGGCAACGGTGGGTCGGCCGGGCTGTGGGGCAACGGTGGCCTCGGCGGCGCGGGCGGCAGCGGCGGCGCCAGGGGCGGCAACGGCGGCAACGGCGGGCTGCTGTTCGGTGGCGGCGGCGCCGGCGGCGTCGGGGGCGTCGGCGCCGCCGGCGGCGGCACGGGCGGTACCGGCGGCAACGGCGGCACCGGCGCGCTGCTGATCGGCGGCGGCGGCGCCGGCGGGGCCGGCGGCATGGGCGGCACCGGCGGCGGCACGGGCGGCACCGGCGGCAACGGCGGCACCGGCGCGCTGCTGATCGGTGAGGGCGGGGCCGGCGGAGCCGGCGGGATCGGCAGCCCGGGCGCCATCGGCGGCGGCGGCGCCGGCAACGGCGGCACCGGCGGTAACGGCGGGGCCGGTGGGCTGTTCATGAACGGCGGCGCCGGCGGCGCCGGCGGCCAGGGCGGCGACGGCGGGGCCGGCGCGGACGCCGTCAGCACCGGCGGCACCGGCGGCACCGGCGGCATCGGCGGCAACGGCGGGGCCGGCGGGGCCGGAGGTGCGGGCCCGGTGCTGTTCGGCCACGGCGGTGCCGGCGGCCTCGGCGGGCAGGGCGGCACCGGCGGCGCCGGCGGGGCCGGCGGCAACGGATCGACGGTCATCGCCGCCGGTGCCGGCGGCGATGGCGGGCCGGGCGGCGCCGCGGGCCCAGGCGGGGCGGCCGGTGCCCCCGGCATCCTCACCAGCGCCGGCCTGGCCGGCGGCGTGGGCGCCGGGGGTACGGGCGGCACCGGCGGCACGGGCGGAAACGGCGCCAACGGTGGCAACGGGATCAACCCCGGCGACAGCGGCACCAACGGTTTCGCGGGCGGCAAGGGCGGCAATGGCGGCACGGGCGGGGCCGCGGTCGTGGGCGGTGCCGCCGGCAACGGCGGCCTCGGCGGCAGCGGCGGCCTCGGCGGCAACGGCGGCAACGGCGCCGTCGGCGTCGCCGGCGGCGGCCCCGCCGGGGTCGGCGGCGACGGCGGCGACGGCGGGCAGGGCGGCGCGCCCGGCAGCGGCGGCGCGGCGGGCGCGGGCGGCGGCGGCCACGCCGGCAACGCGGGCGCCGGCGGCAACGGGGGCCGCGGCGGCAACGGCGGCGACGGCACCGCCGGCGGCAACGGCACCGACAACTCCGCCTCCCCGAACGCCGTCGGCGGAAACGGCACCGCGGGCGGCGCCGGCGGCCAAGGCGGCGACGGCGGTGCCGCCGGCGGTCCCGGCGGCACCGGCGGAACGGGCGGCACCGGCGGCAACGGCGCACGCGGCGGCGACGGCGGCCACGCCGGCAACAACAGCACCAACGCCCCCGTCGGCGGCCAAGGCGGCGACGGCGGCAACGGCGGCGCGCCCGGCGCCGGCGGTGCCGCCAACGGCGGCATCGCCGGGGCCCTGGGCACCGGCGGAAACGGCGGCGACGGCGGAGCCGGCGGCGGCGGCGGCAACGGCAGCAACGGAGCCAACGCGGGCATCGGCACCGGCGCCATGGGCGACCCCGGCTCCAAGGGCGGCAATGGCGGCCAAGGAGGGGCCGGCGGCGCCGCCGGCGCCAACGGCGGCCTCGGCGGCGACGGGGGTACCGGCGGCGCCGGCGGAACCGGGGGCAACGGCGGCAACGGTGGCAGCGGCGCACTCGGCACCAGCACGGCGCCCGCGGGCGGCACCGGCGGCACGGGCGGAACCGGCGCCGACGGCGGGGCCGGGGGCACCGGCGGCGCAGCAGGCGGCCCGGGCGGCACCGGCGGAACCGGGGGAACCGGCGGCGACGCCGGCAACGGCGGCGCCGCCGGCCAGGGCGGCGACGCCGTGATGCCGGGCATCGGCGTCGGGGACGCACCACACGGCGGCGACGGCGGCACCGGCGGTGCGGGCGGCACCGGCGGTGCGGGCGGCACCGGCGGCGCCGCCGGCACCGGCGGTGCGGGAGGCCTCGGCGGCAACGCCGGCAACGGCGGCAGCGGCGGCCAGGGCGGCGACGGCGGCACCGGCGTGCAGGGCACCACGATTGCGGCCCCCGGAGACGGCGGCAACGCCGGCGACGGCGGCGACGCCGGCGCCGGCGGTCAGGGCGGCACGGGCGGAGCCGGCGCCAGCGGCGCGCCCGCCGGCAACGGCGGCACCGGCGGCAACGGCGGCAACGCCGGCGACGGCGGGAACGGCGGCGTCGGCGCGGCCGGCGGAAAAGTCGCCGGCGGCACCGCCGGGGCCGGCGGCGCTGGCGGCGACGCCGGCAAGGCTGGCGCCGGCGGCACCGGGGGCACCGGCGGGGCGGGCGTCAGCGGCGGCAACGGCGGCAAGGGCGGCGACGGCGGCGACGGCGGCGACGGCGGGGACGGCGCCGACGGCGCCGACGGCGCGCAATTCGTGCCCGCCGACAGCTTGGCCACACCCATCGGCGGCACCGGCGGCGCCGGCGGGTCCGGAAGCAACGGCGGCGCGCCCGGCGCCGGCGGGGCCCCCGGCGCCGGCACCGCCGGCAACACTGGGAGCCAGGGCACCGGCGGCGACGGCGGCGACGGCGGCAACGGCGGGGACGGCGGCCGCGGCGCCGACGCCGTCAACCAGACAATCCCGGTGACGGTGCCACAGGCCGCGGCCGGCGCCAACGGCACCCCGGATGGCACGACGCCCACCGGGGGCGACGGCGGCACCGGCACCGCCGGCAGCCCCAGCAGCGGTAGCCCGCCATTCAGTCAAGTCCAGCAGGGCGGCAACGGCGGAACGGGCGGCGCCGGGGTCAACGGCGCCGGCGACGCCACCGGCGGACGGGGCGGAGACGGCGGCGTCGGCAGTATCTCCGGCGGGCCCGGCGGTGACGGCGGCGCCGGCGGCGACGCGTCGGCCACCGGGGTGGCCACCGCCGGGACCGGCGGGGACGGCGGGGCCGGCGGGCAATTCGGGGCCGGTGGTGACGGCGGCGACGGCGGCAACGTCACCGCCGGATCCGTCGGCAGCACCGCCGGCAACGGCGGCAACGGCGGCAACGCAACCAACGGCAGCACCCTGGGCCCCGGCGGCAACGGCTCCGCCGGCGGCAACGGCGGCAACGGCGGCAACGTCGCCGTCGGCGCCACCGGCACCGCAGGCAACGGCGGCATGGGCGGCAACGGCAACGACGGCACGTTGAATGCCGGCACCGGTGGCGCCGGCGGGGCCGGCGGCAACGCCGGCGCGGGCGGCGCCAACGGCGGCAACGGCGGCACCGGCGGCACCGGCGGGGCCGGCGGGAACGGGGGCAAGGGCACCGTCGGCGGTGTCGGCGGCAACGGCGGCGACGGCGGCATCAACAACGGCACCGGCTCCGACGGCAACGGCGGCGACGGTGGCAACGGCGGGGCCGGCTCGGCCGGCGCGAACGGCGGCAACGGCGGCCGGGGTGGCAACGGCGGCGCGGCCGGCAGCGGCGGCGGCAAGGCGGGCAACGGCGGCAGCGGCGGCGTCGGCGGCACCGGCGGGGCGGGCGGCACCGGCGGCGGCGGTGGAGACGGCGGCACCGGCCTTGTGCTCGGCGGCGGTGGCACCGGCGGCAACGGCGGCGCCAGCGGGGTCGGCGGCCAGGGCGGCAACGGCGGGCTCGCCGGCAACGGCATCGCCGGCGGCACCGGCGGCGACGGCGGCGACAGCAATCCCGGCGATCCCGGCAACAGCGGCGTCGGCAGCATTGGCGGCACCGGCGGCGACGGGGGTGCCACCAGCAACGGCGGCGCCGCCGGCCTCGGCGGCGTCGCCTGAGGCGAACCGGCGACCGCCCGCCGCACATCGGGCAGGACACGAGTCTCCGCGCACGCCCCCAAAATGTGCACACAACAGTTTCCGGAAGACCCTGCCGTATTAGGCGTGTGGCGAATATAATCCCGGCCTACTACCGCGTTAATTGCGGCCGCGGTGGCGGTGCTGTCCACCGGCAGCGGCACCGGCACCCCCGGCACGAACGGCAGCTAGTGGTGTCGGCGGGCAGCCAAGGCGCCCCGGGCCCTCAGGCCTCCCTCAGGCCTAGCTCGGTTGCCGCTCGGATCGGCGACCGACCGCGCGCAAGCCCCTATCCCAGCAGTGACGGCACCACGGCGTCGATCAGGTGCGGTCCGGGCTCGGCAAGCGCGGAGCGCAGGGCGTCGGCAAACTCCTCGCAAGTGCTGACACGACGCGCCGGAACTCCCATCCCCTCGGCGATCTTCACGAAATCCATTCTGGGGGGCGATATCTCGAGCAGATTCAGCGCGTTGGGGCCAGGCGCGGATCCGGCTCCGACGCGTTGCAGCTCGATCCGCAAAATGTCGTAGGCGCCGTTGTTGCAGACCACGGTGGTGACGTCGAGGTTCTCCCGCGCCTGCGTCCACAGCCCCGAAATCGTGTACATCGCCGACCCGTCGGATTCCAGGCACAACACCGGACGGTCAGGGGCGGCGATCGCGGCACCCACCGCGGCTGGGATGCCGTAGCCGATCGCGCCCCCGGTCAACGTCAGCCAGTCATGTGCTGGCGCCCCAGCGGTGGCCTGCTCCAGCATCACGCCAGAGGTATTGGATTCGTCGACGACGATCGCCCGTTCGGGCAGCAGCGCCCCGACCACGTCCGCCGCCAACAACGAAGTCAACGCCCCCGTCGGCAACTGCGGACGCGACGCGGCCGCCACCGGCGCCGTCGTCCCCGGCGCCAGTTCGTCGGCCAAAGCGACCAAAGCGTCCGCGGCACCGCGGTATTCGGCGAGCACGTGCACCTCGCAGCCCGCCGGGACCAGGTCGCTGGCCGTGCCCGGGTAGGCGAAAAACGACACCGGCGACCTCGCGCCGGCCAGCACCAGATGCTTGGCTCCGTCGAGTTGGGCCGAGGCGGCCTCCGCGAAATACCCCAGCCGCTCGATGACGGGCACGCCGGCGCCGCGCTCCAGCCGCGTCGGGAACGTCTCGCACAGCAATCGGGCCCCGGTCGCTTCGGCGATCCGAGCGGCCGCGGCCAGACCCCGCCCGCGGGTGGCGTCACCCCCGATCAGAATCGTCGCCGGTTCTCCCGAGCGCAGCACCGTGGCCACGGAGCCCAGCTCGACACCCGCAGCCGGCGGCGACGCCGGCACCGCGGCCGGCTGGGCGCCATCGGACCAGGACGCGTCCGCAGGCAGGATCAGCGTCGCGACCTGCGGGCCCGACCGGCTCGCCGCGATCGCGTCGGCGGCGTCGGCGCCGACGTCGGTGGCCGCACCCGTTCGGCGCACCCATCCCGAGACGGTGCCGGCGAGGGCATCGATGTCGGATTCCAATGGGGCGTCGTACTTCTTGTGATAGGTGGCGTGATCGCCGACGACAAGGACCATCGGCACGCCGGCCCGGCGCGCGTTGTGCAGGTTGGCCAGGCCGTTGCCCAGTCCGGGGCCCAGGTGCAGCAGCACCGCCGCCGGCTTGTCGGCCATGCGCGCGTACCCGTCGGCCGCGCCGGTGGCCACGCCTTCGAAGAGGGTCAGCACGCCACGCATGCTCGGCACCGTGTCCAGCGCCGCGACGAAATGCATCTCGGAGGTTCCGGGGTTGGCAAAGCACACGTCCACCCCCCCGTCGACCAACGTGTTGATCAGAGCCTGGGCACCGTTCATCCTTGAACCTCTCGTTGGGCGAGCTTGAAGACCCGCGCGGCGTTGGCATGCAGGAAGTCGTGACGAGCCTCCTCGGCCAGCCCGAGTTCGTCAAGCCCCGCCAGCGCGTGAGCATGGCCGATCATCGGGTAGTTGGTGCCGAACAAGACTTTGCGTTGTCCCGTACCGGTTTTCATGAACCGGATGAGCTCATGCGGCAAGCGTTTGATCCTATAGGCCGACGTGTCTATGTAGACGTTCTCGTGCTTGCGGGCCACGGCGACCATCTCCTCGGTCCACGGATAGCCGACGTGCCCGCACACGATCACCAGCTCCGGAAAGTCAAGCGCCACTTGGTCAATGTACGGAATCGGGCGACCGGTCTCCGACGGCCGCAACGGGCCGGCGTGACCGACCTGGGTGCAAAACGGCACGCCCAACTGTACGCATTCGGCGAACAGCGGATAGTAGCGACGGTCGGTGGGCGGCGCGTTCCACAGCCAGGGCACCACCCGCAGGCCCACGAACCCGTCACCGACGCGGCGCCTCAACTCGCGGACGGCCACCATCGGACGATCCAGGTCGACCGCCGCCAGACCGGCAAACCGGTTGGGCCGCATCGTGATCCATTCGGCGACCTCGTCGTTGGAGATCAGGTCCAGGTCGTTCGGGCCGCGCCACGCGCTGAGCAGGCCGAGGTCGACGTCGGCGGCGTCCATCGCGGCGAGGGTCGCCTCGATCGGGACGTCGGCGTCCGGGATGGAGCCGCCCGTCCAGCGGCGCAGCGAGGCCAACATGTCGCTGCGCAGGAACCGTTGCGTCGGGTGCTGCATCCATACGTCGATCGTCATCGCGATTCAGACTAACGAGAGCTTGGCGAAACCCATGACCTGCTACCGCGGTCGCGCTAGATTTCGCGGCTTGGGCCGACTGTGTTTGGGGGGGCGACGCGATTCACCTCTGACGGCGCCCGATGCCGCACGCATTCGCTTCGCGCGATCTCATGCCCCGGGTCGACAGTGAGCAGTACCGGTGGCAATGCCGGCCGGCGCCGTCGGCGATCTCGCCGGGTTTGTCGCTGGCCCCGGCGACGTCGCCGGGCGCGGGTGCCGCGCGAGTTGTGGTGCGGCCGGTGGCGCCGGCAAGGGCGGGGCCGGCGGAGCCCCCTAATGCGGGCGCGAACCGGATCCTTAGAGGCTAAACCGCGCCGGCGGTTCCGGCGGCGTGGCCGGCGCGGCCGGGACCGGCGGCACCGGAGGCCACCGCGGCAACGCCGCACAGGGTGACGATGGCACCACCACCGGCGCCTGGATGGCGCCAAGGGATTCACGGGTTGGGCGGCTACCGGCAGCACCGGCGACCGGATCGCCGGCACACCAGGTGCCAACATTCCGGCTCAGTCAGGTTCAGACGGCCAGCACTGCGCGCGCGACGGCATGGGTCCGCGCCGCGTGCCCACCGCCGAACAGCACCACGTGCGCCAGCAGCGGAAAGAGCTGATGCAGCCCAATGCGGTTGCGCCACCCGGGTTTCAGCGAGCGCACTCGCTGGTAGCCCTCAATGATCGCCTCGTAATGAGCGCAGCCGAACAGCGCCAGCATCGCCAGGTCGGACTCCCGGTGACCGCCGTGCGCAGCCGGGTCGATCAGCACCACCCCGTCGGGCGTCCACATCACGTTGCCGCCCCACAAATCCCCGTGCAGCCGGGACGGCCGATCATCGTCGTCGAAATCGCCTGCCCGGCAACGCGACACGACGGCATCGATCGCGGTACGGGTCGAAGCATCCAGCCGCGCCGTCGCGAGCTGGGCCATCGGCACCAGCCGCTCCTCGGCGTAGAAGTCGCCCCACCGCGTATGCCGTCGCAGCGACATCGGCAACGGCTGCGATAGCGGCCCGAAGAACCCGGGCCCGTCCCATCCGTCGGGCGCAGCGCCGAATGCCGGCGCACCCGCGTCGTGCGTGACGGCCAGCTGACCGCCGAACACGTAGGCCGCCTCGCGGCTCGGCGTCACCGATTCAAGCCGCCGCAGCGTCAGGCTCGTGGCGTCGACGGATACCACCCGCGCACACGGCACGCCGCCGTCGACATCCGAAAGCCATTGCAGCCCTGTGGCTTCCCACGCAAAGTACCCGGTAGGCACGCGGGGATCGCGCTTGACGAAATCGGTCACGCACCCGTCGCCACGTGAGCCGCATGCACGTCATCGGCAGGGCGCGCCTCGGTCTGCTCCTTGGCCCAGCGGTAGTCCGGCTTGCCTGCGGGTGAACGTTTTACCTCGTCGACAAGCCAAAGGCTGCGCGGCACTTTGTATCCCGCGATCTGGCGGCGCACAAAACTGTCCAGCTCGGCCAACGACGGCCTACAACCAGCCCGGGCCTGCACGACGGCGGCCACATGCTGGCCGTAACGCGGGTCGGGCACCCCGACCACCAGCGCGTCGAACACGTCGGGATGCCCTTTTAACGCCGCTTCCACTTCTTCGGGGTAGATCTTCTCGCCGCCGCTGTTGATCGACACCGATCCGCGGCCCAGCATGGTGACCGTGCCGTCCTCCTCGACCTGCGCATAGTCGCCCGGAATGGCATAGCGCACACCGTTGATGGTGCGGAACGTCTCCGCGGTCTTCTTCTCGTCCTTGTAATACCCGACCGGAATGTTCCCCTTCTTCGCGATGAAGCCCCGCACACCCGAGCCGGGCTTCACCTCGTTGCCGTCCTCGTCGAGGACGACGGTGCGATGGTCGATCGTCACCCGCGGTCCGCCACCATGCGCCTGACCCGCCGTGACGATGCTGGTGCCGCCAAAACCCGTCTCCGACGCGCCAATCGAGTCGGTGATGACCCGATTCGGCAACAGTTCAAGCAGTTTCTCCTTGATGCTCGGCGAAAACAGGGCCGCCGTGCTGGCCAACAGGAACAGTGACGACAGGTCGTAGTCGTGCTCCCTGTCAAGCGCATCCAGCAGGGGGCGGGCCATCGCGTCACCGGTGAAGAACAGCAGGTTCACCTTGTGTTTGTGAACGGTGCGCCAGACCTCGTCGGCGTTGAATTCCGGTGCCAGGACGATGGTTTGACCCGAGAACAGCGACATCCAGGTGGCCGACTGGGTGGCGCCGTGGATCATCGGCGGGATCGGATAACGGATCATCGGCGGATTCGCCGCGGCGGCCTTGGCCAGGTCGTACTCGTCCTTGACGAATTCGCCCGTCGCGAAGTCCGTTCCGCCGAACAGCACGCGGTAGATGTCCTCGTGGCGCCACATCACGCCCTTCGGGAAACCGGTGGTGCCGCCGGTGTACAGCAGGTAGATGGCGTCGGCGCTGCGCTCGCCAAAGTCGCGCTCCGCGGAGCAGTCGGCGAAGGCGGAATAGAACTCCACGCCGCCGTAGCGCCCAAAATCGCCGTCGCTCCCGTCCTCGACCACCAGGACCGTCTTGACATTGGGCGTGTCGGGCAGCACGTTGGCGACCCGGTCCGCGTACTGACGCTCGTGCACCAGCGCGACCATGTCGGAGTTGTCGAAGAGGTAGCGGAGTTCGCCCTCGACGTAGCGGTAGTTGACGTTCACCAGGATGGCGCCCGCCTTCACAATGCCCAACATCGCGATCACTATTTCGATGCGGTTGCGGCAGTAGAGTCCGACCTTGTCGTCCTTCCGCACACCCTGATCGATCAGGTAGTGCGCGAGGCGGTTGGCCTGCTCCTCTAGTTGGGCGTAGGTGAGCTGCTCATCCCCGCAGATGAGGGCTACGCGCTCGGGCACAGCGTCGATGGCGTGCTCGGCGAGATCGGCAATATTCAGGGCCACGGGCACCAAACTAGAACGTGTTACATTTCTTGACAAGCTCATGCCGAATGTCGAGGGAGAGGGGACCCCCGTGGCCGAAGCGCCAGCAAACACCGAGTCGCAACCCGACGCACTGGTCGAGCAGCGCGGTCACACGCTCATCGTGACGATGAACCGGCCGCACGCCCGCAACGCGCTGAGCACCGAAATGATGCAGATCATGGCCCAGGCCTGGGACCGCGTCGACGACGATTCCGACATCCGGTGCGCCATCCTGACCGGAGCGGGTGGCTACTTCTGCGCCGGCATGGACCTCAAGGCGGCAACGAAACGGCCGCCAGGTGATTCATTTAGGGACGGCAGCTACGATCCGTCGCGCATCGACGCCCTGCTCAAGGGCCGCCGGCTGACCAAACCGCTGATCGCGGCGGTCGAAGGCCCCGCGATCGCCGGTGGCACCGAGATCCTGCAGGGCACCGACATCCGTGTGGCCGGCGAGAGCGCCAAGTTCGGGATCTCGGAGGTCAAGTGGAGCCTGTACCCGATGGGCGGCTCGGCCGTGCGGCTAACCCGCCAGATTCCCTACACCGTCGCCTGCGACCTGTTGCTCACCGGGCGACACATCACCGCCGCCGAGGCCAAGGAGATCGGTTTGATCGGGCACCTGGTGCCCGACGGCCAGGCGCTCACGAAGGCACTCGAGATCGCCGAGATCATCGAGAACAACGGCCCCCTGGCCGTGCAGGCGGTTCTGCGCACGATCCGCGAGACGGAGGGCATGGCCGAGAACGAGGCGTTCAAGATCGACACCCAGATCGGCATCAAGGTCTTCCTGTCCGACGACGCCAAGGAGGGTCCCAAGGCGTTCGCCGAAAAGCGCAAGCCCCAGTTCCAAAACCGCTAGCCCAAGCACCGCGAGCAGACACAGAATCGCACGTTTTCGCGCCGGTTTATGCGAGTCTGCGTCTGCTCGCGACCCAACGCCGCTAGCCCACGGGTGCGGTCGGAGTGAACACCACCGGCATCGACTCCAGCCCGCTGACGAAGTTCGCCGGCCGCAGCGGCAAAGACACGTCAGAGGAGGCCAGCCGCAAGTCCGGCAGCCGCCGCAGCACGCGCGACGTCATCATCGACAACTCCAACCGGGCCAGCTGATTGCCCAGGCAGAAATGCGTGCCGAAGCCGAATGCCAAGTGGCTGTTCGGGTTTCGCTGAATATCGAACTTCTCCGGCTCGACGAACACCGCTTCGTCGAAGTTCGCCGACTCGAACAGCAGCATCATCTTCTCGCCCGCACGCAGCGCGGTGCCGTGAAAGTCCGTATCAGCGGTCAACACCCGGCACATGTTCTTCACCGGCGCGGTCCACCGCAGCATCTCTTCGATGGCGCCCGGAAGCAACGAGGGGTCGCGTTGCAGCAGGTCCCACTGGTCACGGTTGCGCAGCAGCTGCTCGGTGCCACCGCTCAAGGTATGCCGCGTGGTCTCGTCGCCGCCGATCAGAATCAGCAGCGTCTCCATGACGAGCTCGTCGTCGGTCAGCCGCTCCCCGTCGACCTCGGAGCTCACCAGCACACTCACCAGGTCGTCGGTCGGCTCCTGCCGCCGTGCGGCGATGGTGGCCCGGGTGAACTCGTTGTAGGCGGCAAACGCGTCCATGGTGACCTGGAATTCCTCTTCGGCCACATGCGAACTGAGGAACGTCACCAGATCGTCGGACCACCGTAGGAACATGTCCCGCTGCTCCGGGCGCACCCCGAGCATGTCGCCGATCACCGCCATCGGCAGCGGCGCGGCCAGGTCCCGCACGAAGTCGCATTCGCCGCGTTCGCACACCGCGTCGATCAGCGTGTCGCACAGCTGCCCAATCGACGCCTCCTTGTCCTTCACCCGCTTGCGGGTGAAGCCTGCGTTAACGAGCTTGCGCCGCAACAGATGTGCGGGGTCGTCCATGTCGATCATCATCGGCATGGCGGGCTGGTCGGGGCGGATGCCGCCGGCGTTGGAGAACAGCTCGGGTTGGCGTTCGGCGTCGATCACGGCCTGATACGTCGACGCCGCCGCCAGCCCGTTGCGGTCCCGAAACACCGGCTGGTGGGCCCGCATCCATCGATATGCCTGCCGCGCCTCGCGGCTGCCGTAGAACGTGCCGTCGGTCAGGTCGATGTCCGGCTTGGTCTCAATCACGGCTTCAGCCATTGCATTCCTCCGCACTACAGTGAGCGCTATGCCCGTCTCGCAACACACCATCGCCGGCACCGTGCTGACCATGCCGGTCCGCATCCGCACCGCCAACCTGCACTCCGCGATGTTCTCCGTGCCCGCGGCGGCGACACAGCGTCTCATCGACTACAGCGGCCTGCGGGTCTGCGAATACCTGCCCGGCAAAGCGATCGTCGTGCAGATGCTGGTGCGCTACGTCGACGGGGATCTGGGGCGCTACCACGAGTACGGCACCGCGGTCATGGTGAACCCGCCCGGCATCCAAGCCCGGGGCCCGAAAGCCCTCGGCCAGGCCGCGGCGTTCATCCATCACCTTCCGGTGGACCAGACGTTCACCCTCGAGGCCGGCCGCACCATCTGGGGTTTCCCGAAGATCATGGCCAACTTCACCGTCGACGAGGGGTCCACGTTCGGCTTCGACGTCAGCGCCGACGGGCAGTTGATCGCCGCCATGGAGTTCAGCAACGGCCTGCCCCTGCCAGCGGGCAAAGCGCGGGTGCTCAAGACCTACTCCCACCAAGACGGCGTCACTCGGGAGATCCCCTGGGAAATGAAGACCTCCGGCCTGCGCGCCCGGCCCGGCGGCGCCCGCCTGCGCCTCGGCGACCACCCCTACGCCCAAGAGCTCAAGTCGCTGGGCCTGCCCAAGCGCGCGCTGATGTCGCAGTCGGCGGCCAACGTCGAGATGACCTTCGGCGACGCACACGCCGTCTGAAGCCGCAGACCCCATCCGGCCAATCTAGAACGCGTTCTAATCCCCTGGCAAGGCGCGGCCTACACTAACGCGGCAAGGTCGCGGACCTGCTCAACGCTGCGGGCGGCGACCACCATCATGGTCACACCGGACGCCTCCCAGGCCGCGATCTGCTTACGCACGTAGTCCAGGTCGCCGACGATCATGGCGTCGTCGACGAGCTCGTCCGGGATGATCTCGGCAGCCTTGTCCTTCCGGTCGGACCGGAACAGCTTGGTGACCTCGTCGACCACCTCCGCGTACCCCATCCGGCGGTAGACGTCGGCGTGGAAGTTGGTGTCCTCGGCGCCCATGCCGCCCATGTACAGCGCCAGAAACGGCTTGATCCCCGCGAACGCGGCCGCCCGGTCCTCGGTGACGACGATCTGCGCGGTCGCACAAATCTCGAAGTCCTCGCGGCTGCGCCGCGCGCCCGGCCGCGCGAATCCCTCGTCGAGCCACCCGTTGTACATGCCGGCCATCCGCGGTGAATAGAAGATCGGCAGCCAGCCGTCACAGATCTCGGCGGCCAGCGCGACGTTCTTCGGCCCCTCGGCGCCCAGCATGATCGGGATGTCCGCACGCAGCGGGTGGGTGATGGGTTTCAAGGCCTTGCCCAAGCCGGTCGTCCCCGAACCCGTCAGGGGCAACGGGTAGTGCGGGCCATTGCTGGTCACCGGCGCCTCACGGGCCCACACCTGCCGGATGACGTCGATGTATTCGCGGGTGCGCGCCAGCGGCTTCGGGAACGGCTGCCCGTACCACCCCTCGACCACCTGCGGCCCGGACACGCCCAGCCCGAGAATGTGCCGGCCGCCGGACAGATGGTCCAGCGTCAGCGCGGCCATCGCGCACGCCGTCGGGGTGCGGGCCGACAGTTGCACCACCGACGTGCCCAGCCGCACCCGCCAGGTCGACGACCCCCACCAGGCCAGGGGTGTGTAGGCGTCGGATCCCCACGCCTCGGCGGTGAATACCGCATCGAATCCGGCGTCCTCGGCCGCGGCGACCAATTCCGCGGCGTTCTCCGGCGGCGCAGCGCCCCAATACCCCAGCTGCAACCCCAGCTTCATTCCTGCCTCCTTGCGACCATTCTTAGAACCTGTTCTACTCGAAGGCGTGACAGCCAGCTCGAGCAGCCCGACCCTGATCGATCACTCTGAGCCGCCTCTCTCCGCGCCGCTAACGTTGTCCTTCGACTACACCCGTTCGGTGGGTCCCACGCTGGGCAAGTTCTTCACCGCGTTGCGGGATCGCCGCATCCTGGGCGTCCGCGGATCCGATGGCCGAGTCCATGTGCCGCCGGCCGAATATGACCCGGTTAGCTACGAACCGCTGGGCGAGATGGTACCGGTAGCAAGTGTCGGCACCGTCGCGTCCTGGACGTGGCAGCCCGCGCCATTGGAGGGCCAGCCACTGGACCGACCGTTCGCCTGGGCCCTGATCAGGCTGGACGGCGCCGACACCCTGTTACTGCACGCCGTCGACGCCAAAACACCAGCGGCGATCCGCACCGGCGCCCGAGTGCACGCGCATTGGGCCGACGAGACCGTCGGCGCCATCACCGACATCGCCTACTTCGCGCTCGGTGACCAACCCGAGCCCGTGCGGGAGCCCGACGAGACCCGGGACCCGGTCACCATGATCGTCACACCGATCGAGCTGACCATCCAGCACACCGCCTCGCACGAGGAGAGCGCCTACCTGCGCGCCATTGCCGAGGGCAAGCTGCTGGGCGCCAAGACGGGTGAAAACGGGAAGGTCTATTTTCCGCCGCACGGCGCCGACCCGGCCACCGGCCTACCGACGAGCGAGTTCGTCGAGCTGCCCGACAAAGGCACGGTGACGACGTTCGCGATCATCAACATCCCATTCCAGGGTCAGCGCATCAAGCCTCCGTACGTGGCGGCCTACGTGTTGCTCGACGGCGCGGATATTCCGGTCCTGCATCTGGTTTCCGACGTCGACGCGCACGACGTCCGGATGGGCATGCGCGTCGAGGCGGTGTGGAAACCTCGCGACGAGTGGGGCTTCGGGGTCGACAACATCGAATACTTCCGGCCCACCGGCGAACCGGACGCCGACTACGACACCTACAAGCACCACCTGTAAAGGGCCCAATCGCACATGAGCGCTCGCAATGTCGCGGTGGTCGGCTTCGCCCACGCCCCGCACGTCCGCCGCACCGACGGCACCACCAACGGCGTCGAAATGCTGATGCCCTGCTTCGCCCAGCTCTACAAGGAACTGGGCATCACCAAGGCCGATATCGGCTTCTGGTGCTCGGGATCGTCGGATTACCTTGCCGGACGGGCATTTTCCTTCATCTCGGCGATCGACTCGATTGGCGCCGTGCCCCCCATCAACGAGTCGCACGTCGAGATGGACGCGGCCTGGGCCCTCTACGAGGCCTACATCAAGGTCCTCACCGGCGAAGTCGACACCGCGCTGGTGTACGGCTTCGGCAAGTCCTCGGCCGGGATCCTGCGTCGCACGCTGTCACGGCAGACCGACCCCTACACCGTCGCACCGTTGTGGCCCGACTCGGTGTCGATGGCCGGACTGCAGGCCCGCATCGGGCTCGACTCCGGCAAATGGAGCTACGAACAGATGGCGCGCGTCGCGCTCGACTCCTTCGCGCAGGCCAGACGGGTGGACTCGGTGGAGCCGGCGGTCAGCATGGACGACCTGCTCGACCGGCCGTTCTTCGCCGAACCGCTGCGCCGGCACGACATCGCACCGATCACCGACGGCGCCGCCGCGATCGTCATCGCGGCCGACGACCGCGCCCGCGAATTGTGCGAAAACCCCGCCTGGATAACCGGTTTCGAACATCGCATCGAGTCCCCGTCGCTGGGCGCGCGCGACCTCACCGAGTCACCGTCCACCGCGGTGTCGGCCAGGGCGGCCACCGGGGGCAACACCCGCGCCATCGACGTCGCCGAGATCCATGCGCCCTTCACCCACCAGCACCTGATCCTGGCTGAGGCCATGCGGTTACCGGCGTCGACCAGGGTGAACCCATCCGGCGGCGCGCTGGCCGCCAACCCGATGTTCGTCGCCGGGCTGGAGCGTATCGGCTTTGCCGCACAACATATCTGGAACGGTTCAGCGCAGCGGGTGCTGGCGCACGCCACCAGCGGCCCGGCGCTGCAACAGAATCTCGTCGCGGTCATGGAAGGACAGTACTGATGGCCGGCAAGCTTGCCGCGGTGCTCGGCACCGGGCAGACCAAATACGTCGCCAAACGCCAAGACGTTTCGATGAACGGCATGGTGCGTGAGGCCATCGACCGCGCGCTGGCCGATTCCGGGTCCACCTTCGACGACATCGATGCCGTCGTGGTCGGTAAGGCACCCGACTTCTTCGAGGGCGTGATGATGCCCGAGCTGTTCATGGCCGACGCGATGGGCGCCACCGGCAAGCCGATGATCCGGGTGCATACCGCGGGTTCGGTCGGCGGATCCACCGGGGTGGTCGCCGCCAGCCTGGTCCAGTCCGGCAAGTACCGTCGGGTGCTGGCGATGGCCTGGGAGAAGCAGTCGGAGTCCAATGCCATGTGGGCCCTGTCGATTCCGATTCCCTTCATCAAGCCGGTCGGTGCGGGCGCGGGCGGGTACTTCGCCCCGCACGTGCGCGCCTACATCCGCCGCTCGGGCGCGCCGACGAACATCGGCGCCATGGTCGCGGTCAAGGACCGGCTCAACGGCAGCCGCAACCCACTGGCGCACCTGCAGCAGCCCGACATCACCCTGGAGAAGGTGATGGCCTCGCCCATGCTTTGGGATCCGATCCGCTACGACGAAACCTGCCCGTCCTCGGACGGCGCCTGCGCCGTCGTCGTCGGCAACGAGGAGATCGCCGATGCCCGGGTGGCGCAGGGACATCCGGTTGCGTGGATCCATGCCACCGCGCTGCGCACCGAGCCGCTGGCGTTCGCCGGGCGCGACCAGGTCAACCCGCAGGCCGGTCGCGACGCGGCCGCCGCCCTGTGGAAGGCGGCCGGCATCGAGAGTCCCATCGACGAGATCGACGCCGCCGAAATCTACGTGCCGTTCTCCTGGTTCGAGCCGATGTGGTTGGAAAACCTCGGATTCGCCGCCGAGGGCGAAGGCTGGAAGCTCACCGAGGCCGGCGAGACCAAGATCGGCGGGCGACTACCGGTGAACCCCTCGGGCGGCGTGTTGTCCTCCAATCCGATCGGCGCCTCGGGCCTCATCCGCTTCGCTGAGGCGGCGATCCAGGTAATGGGCAAGGGCGGTGATCACCAGGTTCCCGGCGCACGAAAGGCCTTGGGGCATGCCTACGGCGGTGGCTCGCAGTACTTTTCGATGTGGGTGGTCGCCAGCGACAAGCCCGGGGAGGCGGCAGCATGAAGTACACCGTCAGCGTCGCGATGGGGCCGATCGACCAGCTGATCGGCATTGCCAAGACCGCCGAGGAGGTCGGGTTCGACTCGATCGCGTTGCCCGATTCGCTGTTCTTCATGGAAAAGGCGGCCGCCGACTACCCGTACACCCCCGACGGTTCGCGGATGTGGGACGAGAACACTCCGTGGGTCGACCCGCTGATCGCCGCCGGCGCGATGGGCGCAGTGACCACAAAGCTGCGCTTCTACACCAACGTGCTCAAGCTCGGGTCGCGCAATCCGCTGCTGCTGGCACGCCAGGTCGGCTCGGTGGCCAACCTGACCAACAACCGGTTCGGCTTTGGCGTCGGGATCGGTTGGGCACCCGAAGAATTCGAATGGTGCGGGGTGCCGTATCAGCGCCGCGGCGCGCGTGTCGACGAGATGATCGAGGTCATCAAGCTGGTGCTGGGCGGCGGCATGGTCGAATTCCACGGAAAATTCTTCGATTTCGACCGGCTGCAGATGAGCCCGGCTCCCAGCGAGCCGGTGCCGTTCTACGTCGGCGGGCACACCGACGTGGCGCTGCGTCGTGCCGCGCGCGTGGGTGACGGCTGGACCAGCGCGATGATGACCGGCGCTCAACTGGCCGAAACCATCGGCAAACTGCGGGCATTGCGCGCCGAGTACGGCCGGGCCGACGAGCCGTTCGAGTTCCAGGCGGTCTGTATCGACAAGTTCGGCGTCGACGGTCATCGCGAGCTGGCGGAGATGGGCGTCACCGACAACATCGTCATCCCGTGGATTTTCGACGGCCTGGGCTTCGACGCGCCGCTCGACAAGAAGCAGGACTCGATGAAGCGCTTCGCCGACACCTACATCCACTCCGGCTGGCAAGACGCATGACGGCCGAGTGTGAATCTGGCGACGTGACACGCCGATTCAGCGTCGCGGAATTCACATTCGCCTACCGCTAATGTTAATCAGCGTCAGCGAGCGCGGCTCTGGCCGTCGCCACCTTCATAATCAGCCGGCTCGGCCGATTGAACACCGGCACAAACCCGAATCTCGCGTAGAACGCCTCGGCTTGCTGGTCCACCGCGTCGACGATGATGAGACGCCCCCCGCCTACCTCGGCGGCACGCACCGCTCTGCCGACAGCATCGATTAAAAGCTGACCACCCAGACCCTGACCATGGAGTTCCCGGTGCAGCGCCAACCGACCGATGAGG
This sequence comes from Mycobacterium lacus, assembly GCF_010731535.1. Taxonomy (NCBI): domain Bacteria; kingdom Bacillati; phylum Actinomycetota; class Actinomycetes; order Mycobacteriales; family Mycobacteriaceae; genus Mycobacterium; species Mycobacterium lacus. The sequence goes on along the minus strand of NZ_AP022581.1, from coordinate 11,966 downwards.
TAACCCGGGATGCGCGAATATCCTCCCGACATGCCCCGCGAGACACCCGCCGCCTCGCGGATGACCTCGGTGGGCGCGAGCGCGAAGTAGGCCACACGGTGTCCGTATGTCCGTCGGTCCACACATATGTCCGCGCAACACCAGCACGCTGCGCACGAAGGGCCGCAACCGCCAACCACTCGTCCAGAGATTCTTTACCGCAGGAGAACTTCGTGAAATCGTGTCCTTCGGTCAGCGGCGTCGATACATACATCGCCGCTACCGGCGCGTGAACTTCCTGGGTTGCCTGGCGGTAGCTGCCAGGACGGCGGCATCGTCGGCGACGTCCAGCGCGGATAGCAGCGCGTCGAACTGAGCGGCCGGCATAACCGTGACCTGCTCACGCGCGAGTACCTGCCCGGCCCTTTCAGTAGCGGCTCGCCGAACGAACTCTGACACCGGTTCATGAACTAGCTCAGCTGCTCGCGAGAAGAGGGCGGCGCTTTCCTGGTCGACTCGCAGTTCGATTCGCTTGTCCTTGATTTTCATCAGATTCACTGTACGCACAATGTACGGAAGCGGCCATCACTTCATCGCCGTAGTCGTTGGGGCTGCCATCGGCCGGCCAGTCGCGCCCAGAAATCGCCAAGGGGGGCACCGGCGGTGACGGCGGCAACGACGGGTCCGGGTCAGGGAGCTAACGGCAACGTCGGCGCGGGCTGCTGTTCGGCCACGACGAACGGCGGCGCCGAACTAGCCCTGAGCTAGCCCGGCTGGATCGGCGCCAACCCGGCCAGATGCCGCTGGGCCAGGTCGCGATAGGCCTGCGGGTTGAGGTTGACCCACATCTCCGCGCCCGTTCCGGCGATCGGCCCCTTCACCTTGGCCGGTGCCCCGACCGCCAATACCCCGGGCGGAATCTGGGTGCCGGCTACCACCAAAGCACCCGCCGCCACCATGCTGCGCGCGCCGATCACCGCGCCGTCCAGCACCGTGGCGTGGTTGGCGATCAGCGCCTGCGCCCCGACGTGGACCCCGTGGATGCAACACAAATGTGCCACCGTCGCTCCAGGGCCGATGTCTACCGGGATGCCGGGCGGCGCATGCAACACCGCTCCGTCCTGCACATTGGCGCCCTCGCGCACCACGATCGGCCCGTAGTCGCCGCGCAGCACGGCGTTGAACCAGACCGATGCCCCCGCCTCGACGGTGACGTCACCGATCAGGGTGGCGGTCGGGGCCACGAACGCGGTCGGATCGATCCGCGGCGAGCGACCTTCGAAAGAAAACAGCGGCATCGTTTACATATACCCGCAGCCGGAATATCCGGTGGCCAGACCCGCCGTCGTTGCGCTCGCCAACCGTAAAACTGTAACGTGTTCTAGTTAGAGGCCACTGAGTTGGAGGTGAAAGGTGAGCACCGACAGTGCTGCGGTCGGCATCCGGGAAATCGATTCCGGCACCTTGCCGACGAGGTACGCCCGCGGCTGGCATTGCCTGGGCGTCGCCAAGGACTTCTTGGACGGGAAGCCGCACGGTATCGAGGCGTTCGGCACCAAGCTGGTGGTTTTCGCCGACTCACACGGCGGCCTGAAAGTGCTCGACGGCTACTGCCGGCATATGGGCGGCGACCTGTCCATGGGCACGATCAAGGGCGACGAGGTCGCCTGCCCGTTCCACGACTGGCGCTGGGGCGGTGACGGCCGCTGCAAGCTGGTCCCGTACGCCAAGCGCACCCCCCGAATGGCGCGCACCCGGTCGTGGACGACGGACGTGCGCGGCGGCCTGCTGTTCGTCTGGCATGACCACGAAGGCAACCCACCGGACCCGGCGGTCCGGATACCCGACATTCCGGAAGCCGCCAGCGACGAATGGACGGACTGGCGCTGGAACAGGATCCTCATCGAGGGGTCCAACTGCCGCGACATCATCGACAACGTCACCGACATGGCGCACTTCTTCTACATCCATTTCGGGTTGCCGACGTACTTCAAGAACGTCTTCGAGGGCCACATCGCGTCGCAGTATCTGCACAACGTAGGACGGCCCGACGTCGACGATCTGGGGAGCGCGTACGGCGAGGCGCACCTGGACTCGGAGGCTTCCTATTTCGGGCCGTCGTTCATGATCAACTGGCTGCACAATCGCTACGGCGACTACAAAGCCGAGTCGATACTGATCAACTGCCACTACCCGGTCACCCAGAACTCCTTCATGCTGCAGTGGGGTGTCATCGTCGAAAAGCCCAGGGGCATGGACGAAAAGATGACGGACAAGCTGTCGCGGGTATTCACCGAAGGCGTCAGCAAGGGCTTCCTGCAGGACGTCGAAATCTGGAAGCACAAGACCAGGATCGACAACCCGCTGTTGGTCGAGGAGGACGGCGCGGTGTATCAGATGCGCCGCTGGTATGAGCAGTTCTATGTAGATGCGGCCGACGTCACCCCAGAAATGGTGGAGCGCTTCGAGATCGAGGTGGATACCACCCGCGCCAATGAGCTCTGGAACGCCGAGGTCGCCGAGAATTTGAAGGCAAAGGCCTCCGGCGAAGTGCCCGCCGAGCAGCACTGACGGACATGAGCCCGTCCGACGAGGTCCCAGACGTCGATCGGCTAGCCCGATCGATGCTGCTGTTGCACGGTGACCATCACGATCACGATGATGCGTCCCCCCGCCACGGCGGATCTGGAACCTGGTCGAAATCAAGGGATTTCGCCGACGACCCGCAACGCGCCGCCGCGATACGGGAGGCCAGCCGCGCCGACCGCGACCATTACCTGACGTCCGGCCTGAAACCGGTGGACTGCCGCTTCTGCCACGTCACGGTGGCCGTCAGGAGGCTGGGGCCGGGACACACCGCCGTGCAATGGAACGCCGACGCCTCGCAACGCTGCGCGTATTTCACCGAGGTGCGTGCGTTGGGCGGGAACACCGCGCGCACCAAGGCCTGCCCGCGGCTGACCGACAGCATCGAACACGCGGTCGCGGAGGGCTACCTGGAATACCCAATCGGGGACTGATCACATCCGCCACACCGGTATCTCTGCGGACGGGCACACAATTTGGCCACCAACGCAGAGACGCGCGTGACAGCTGAGACCAATCACAGCCCGGCGAACCGCTCCTGACCGCCTCGGCCGTTAGCCCATAGTCGGCGAGCGAATACGTATGCTTCGGTGCCCGCGCGCCGGTCTTGCTCTCGGCGTGCGCCTTCGCCATGGCCCGTCGAACCTCCTCGGTCAGCGTCAGGCCGAAATGCCGGTAGAGGTCGGCCACCGCGGCAAGCGGATCGGCGATCAAATCGCGGTAGTCCACGTCGTAGAACTGGGCCGCATCGTATTTGGCGCGTGCGGTGTTGAATCGCTGCAGGCCGCGTGACCAGGTTTCCATTGCGTCGGCGCCGATCTGGGCGCCGACGAAGGTCGTCGACCACCCCTCGGTGGTGTGGGCAGCCAGCGAGCACATCGAGGCCATGATCGTCTCGACCGGCCGGTGCGTCTGTATCACCAGCGCATCGGGATACGTCGCCATCAGCGCGTCCAGCGCAAACAGGTGGCTGGGGTTCTTGAGTACCCAACGTTTTTCGGCGTCGTTCAGACCGATCAGCTGCAGGTTGCGGCGGTGTCGCCGATACGACGGCGTCCAGTCCTGCCTCGACAACCACGCGGCGTAGCTGGGCAGGTGGGCCAGGGTCTCGTAGGACACCGAATGCAGCGACTGCCGCAGCAGCTGCCAGCACTCCTCCAGCTCGTAAGCGGCCATGAAATGCAGACCGGTGTACCCGGGGTTCTCGGCGTGGTGCTGGGTGAATTGCGCATCCAGTTGGCGATACAACGGGTTTGATGCCCAGGTGTCGCGCGGTGGCCGCGGCTGCGGAAACTCGGCGAGCCACATGTGCAGGCCCTGATGGGCCGGGTCGGCGCCCAGTAGCCGGTGCAGCGCGGTGGTGCCGGTGCGCACCAGGCCGGTGACGAAGATCGGCCGTTCGATGGCGACGTCGGCGTGCTGCGGGTATTGCTTCCACGCGGCCTCCGACAGCAGCCTGGCGACCAGCGCGCCGCGCAGGAAGAACCGGTTCATCTTGCTGCCCAACACGGTCAGTCCGGCCTCATGCCGGTAGGAGTCCAGCAGCACACCTAGCGCCTCGCGATAGTTGTCGTCGTCGGTGCCGAAGTCGTCGAGCCCCACCAGCTTGGACGCCGATGTGCAGCTCGTCGACCGTGCCGACGTCAGTGCGCTCGGACATCAGCTGTGGTACTCCCGCAGTTGACGTCCAGGGTTTGCCCGGTGATCCCGCTGGCCAGGTCGCTGGCCATGAAGAGAATCGCCGACGCCACCTCGTCCTCGGTGGGCAGTCGTTTGAGGTCGGAGTTCGCCGCGGTGGCCGCATAGATCTGCTCCACCGTGGTGCCATACTTGCCGGCCTGATGCTCGAAGTAGCCCTTGAGCGTGTCGCCCCAGATATAGCCAGGTGCAACGGAATTGACGCGGATGCCCTTCTCCCCGAGTTCAGTGGCCAGCGACTGCGACATGGCCAGCAGCGCCGACTTGGCCATCTTGTAGGCGCCGTATTTGGGTTGCGAGTGCCGGATCACCATGGAGTTGACGTTGACGATTGAGCCCTGCGACTCGGCCAGTGCGGGCGCAAAGGCTTGGATGAGTCGCAGCGCCCCCAGCACGCTGAGCTCTATGGCTTCGCGGATGTGCTGAAACGTGGTGTTGGCCAAGGGTTTCATCGAAGGCACCCGGAACGCATTGTTGATCAGCACATCGACCTTGCCGTAGGCCGCCAGCGTGGCCGCCACGAGGTTGTTCACATCGCCGTCGTCGATGATGTCGGTGGGCACGGCCACTGCCCGCCGCCCGGTGTCGATGATCTGCTTGGCGACGTCGTCCAACCGTTCTGCGGTGCGGGCGGCCAGCACCAAATCGGCGCCGTCGCGCGCGCAACGGTGCGCGAGCGTCGTCCCCAGGCCCGGGCCGACACCGCTGATGACGACCACCTTTTCATTGAGCATCTTGGTCACCCCAGCATCCTGGCCGCGATTTGCCTCTGGCGCAAAGCAATTCGCGCACGCCAATCGTCCTCCGAAATCTTGTTGTGCTGGAAATACGGCAGCGCGGCCGGGATCGCGTCGAAGTCGACCAGTTCGACGGTGGGCCCGTCGGCCTCGGTGAGCTGCCGCGACACCCGCTGCCAGCGGAACTGAAGGAAACCCCGCCGGTGGCCCAGGGTCTCGACCCAATTGGTCACACCCGGGTTCTGGTCGGCGACGACGATGCGAACCTTGCCGTCCGGATCCGCTTGGGCCTGGGTGTTGTTCAGCGAGGTCTGATGGTTGATGTAGTCCATCGAGATATACCACATGCTGCCCAGCTGGAAACCGAGGTACGGGGCATCGCTGACCGGGATCGTGACCACCAGCGCCTGATCGGGCCGCAGCTCGAAATGCCCGGCCGACGAGTACTGGGTCGCCAACCCGCCGGGGGTCAGCCGGGGCGCCACCATGGTGTTGACCGGGATGTTGAGATAGAACCACTGCGGGAACTGCAGCCAGGTCTTCACCCGGCTCACCAGTTGGGATCCCGCTGTGGCGTAGCGCTTTTCGATGGTCTCGCGGGTCAGGGGTGGCGGCGCGGTGCCGGCGGTGTCCAGCCTCGAGATGGCCAGCGTGCCGCGCTGCTGGGACCAGTCGCCGTACACCTCGCGGATCACCAGCTGCCCGGGGCTGGTCGGCCGCAGCCGCCACTCGAAGCTGCCGTCGGCGGCGATCTCGAGTTCCCGGTCGTCGAATGCGGCCTGGCTGACGGGCACGTGGTCGTCGGTGTACTCGCCGCCGAGCACCTGGAAACTCAGGTCGGTGGTGCCGCGCCGCCGGTTACTACGTAGTCGCGGTCGGCGTGCACCCGGGTGCCGAGTAGAGGGTGTCGGGGTTATCCAGGCCCATCTTGGTGAACGGCCCGGTGCCCGACTGCAGGATAGGGTGGTCGCGCTCGTAGTCGAACGCCAGGTGCACACAGCCCGCGATGCAGCCGGCCAGGTACTGCAGTCCCTCGAGCAGGTCGGCCTCGGTCTCGATGTGCGGCGCGGCGGCCACCAGCTCTCGGCCTCCGCGATCGCCTCGGTCAGCGGACTAGCGAACACGCCCTCGACGCTAGAACGTGTTCCTGTTTTGAGTCAATGGCGAACATCCGCGCGCGTCGATCGCGGCCATCAAGGACGAAGCCTGCTCATCTCGCCACGCCGAGCGGCTGATCTCGGTACCGGCGTCAGTGTCCGAAGCCGGACTGGTCGGCAGTCTGGTTGAAGCCGCCCGAGGTGCGCGCGCCCGAGTTGTAGAAGCCGGTACTCATCGGGCCCAAGAGTCCGATTCCCGCGTCGTTAACTCCCCGGTTGCCGATGCCCGCCGAGGCAGCCGCACTGGCCGAGTGCAACAGGCCCGAGGTGCTCGAGCCCTCGTTTTGAAGCCCGAGCTTGCGTTGCCTGTGTTGAAGAAGCCCGAGCTGCTGGTGCCGATGTTGCCGAAGCCCGAGTTCGGGCCGGCCGCGGTACCGATAAGCCCGATACCGGTATTGAGGGTGCCCGCGTTGAAGATGCCGGTGTTGATGTTGCCCGAGTTCGCCCAGCCGGTGTTGATCGCGCCCGAGTTGAAGTCGCCGGTGTTGAGGGTGCCCGAGTTGAAGTTGCCCGTGTTGACCAGACCCGAGTTGAAGCTGCCCGCGTTGACCGTGCCCGAGTTCCCGAAGCCGAAGTTTATCGCGCCACCATTTCCCGCGCCGGTGTTAAGGGTGCCACCATTTCCTATGCCGGTGTTGAGGCCACCCGAATTCCCAAAGCCCGTGTTATGGCCCGCCAGGAAGCCGCCCAATGGGGCCCCGGAATTTCCGATACCTACGTTTGCGCTGTTCGAGTTGCCGATACCCACGTTGTGGTCGCCGGAGTTGAAGAAGCCGACATTCCCGGTGCCCGAGTTGAACAAACCGATGTTCCCGCTGCCCGAGTTCAGCAGGCCGATGCCCATCTGACCGTTGCCAGTAAGCCCGATACCGAAGTTGTTGTTACCGGTATTCCCAAAGCCAATGTTGCCGATACCGTTGTTGCCGAAGCCCCGGTTTAAGTTGCCGGTATTTCCGAGACCCTGGTTGCCATCACCGCTGTTTCCGGCGCCGACGTTGCCGCTGCCGGTATTGCCGAAGCCGGTGTTGAGTTGCCCGTGTTCCCGCTTCCGACGTTGTTATTACCGAGGTTTCCGTCGCCGAAGTTTCCACTGCTCGGAACACCGATACGTCCATTGCCGCTGCCCCAGTTGGCGTTGCCGGTGTTTCCGGCGCCCCAATTGGAGTCGCCGACGTTGCCGCTGCCCAGGTTTCCGTTGCCGATGTTTCCCCCGCCCAGGTTTTCATTGCCGATGTTGCCACTGCCGACATTGAAGTCACCCTTATTGCCGCTGCCCAGGTTGGAAGCGCCGATGTTGCCGATACCCAGGCTGGGCAGCGCCTGCAGCACTTGCCCCCACGGCGTCAACGCCGCCGCCGCCGACGACGCCCCACCGTGATACCCCACCATCGCGGCCACATCGGCAGCCCACATCTCCTCATACAGGCCCTCAGCAGCGATCGCCGGCGCGTTGAACCCGAACAGATTCGACAGCACCAAGTGCACGAACGCATTGCGGTTGGCCGCCACCAGCAACGGATGGACCATCGCCGCCCGCGCCGCCTCGAACGCGCTGGCCACCGCCTTAGCCTGGGCAGCCGCCCCCTGCGCTTGGGCCGCCGCCGCTCAAAACCCGCATACGGCGCCGCGGCCGCGGTCATCGCCGCCGACGCCGCACCCTGCCACCACTGACCCGCCAGGCCCGAGGTCACCGAAGAGAACGACGACGCCGCCAACCCCAACTCCGACGCCAACCCGTCCCAGGCCGCCGCGGCCGCCAACATCGGCGCCGAACCCGCGCCCGTGAACATTCGCAACGAATTAATCTCCGGCGGCAACACTGAGTAGTTCATGACACCCGTCCTTACCCGGGAGGGCCCCACGACAAACGCTAGAACAGGACCGGCGGACTAACTCGATTTCCGCCAAATCCGTCAAAATAATTCGGAGAGCGTCGCCGCCGAATAATTAACGGCCTCGTTAACGCGTAATGGCCTACCGGCTTTGCTCGCGTTTGATTTCCAGGGCAATGTCGATGAGTTGGTCTTCCTGGCCGCCGATGAGCTTGCGCTGGCCCGCCCGGTGCAACAGTTGATGCGCCGGCACACCGTAGCGTTCGGACTGGCGAACGGCGTGTTTGAGGAAGCTGGAGTAGACCCCGGAGTAGCCCATGATCAACGCGTTGCGGTCGAGCAGGCATTCGGCGGGCATGGCCGGGCGCACTACGTCCTCGGCGGCATCGGCGATGTCGAAGAAGTCGATGCCGGTCTTGACGCCGATCTTGTCGAACACCCCGATCAGCGCCTCGACCGGCGCGTTGCCGCGCCGGCGCCGAAGCGGCGGCAGGACCCGTCGATCTGCTTGGCGCCGCGCGCACGGCCTCCACCGAGTTGGCCACCCCAGCCCGAGGTTCTCGTGCCCGTGGAAACCCACTTGGGCGTCGTCGCCGAGCTCGGCGACCAGCGCCGACACCCGGTCGGCCACGCCGTCGAGAACGAGGGCTCCCGCCGAGTCGACGACATAGACGCACTGGCAACCGGCGTCGGCCATGATGCGCGCCTGGGCTTAGCTCCGGCGCGACGGTGTGCGCCATCATCAAAACCCGACGGTCTCCAGCCCCAGCTCGCGAGCCAGCCCGAAGTGCTGGATCGACACGTCGGCCTCGGTGCAGTGGGTGGCGATCCGGCAGATCGACCCGCCATTGTCCTGCGCTTCCTTGATGTCCTCCTGGTGCCCACCCGGGCAGCATCAGGAACGCGATCCGCCTCTTTGGCGGTCTGAGCCGCAAGCTTGATCAGTTCCTGCTCGGGGGTCTTGGAGAAGCCGTAATTGAACGACGAGCCGCCCAGGCCGTCGCCGTGGGTCACCTCGATCACGGGCACCCGGCGGCATCCAGCGCCGCCACGATCGCTCCGACCTCATCCTTGGTGAACTGATGGCGTTTGTGGTGCGAGCCGTCGCGCAGCGACGTGTCGGTAATGCGAACGTCCCAAATACTGTCACTCATCGCGCGCCTCCCGTGACCGCAAGCATCTCCTTGGCGATCTCCTCGCCGACCTTGGTGGCCGCCGCGGTCATGATGTCGAGGTTGCCCGCATACGGCGGTAGGTAATCTCCAGCACCCTCCACCTCGACGAACGTAGTGACCACGGCCCGTCCACCGAGTTGAGCGACGGCTCATCGAACTGCGGCTCGTTGAGCAGCCGGTATCCCGGCACATAGGTCTGCACCTCGGCCACCACCTGGTGAATCGACGCCGCGATCGCCGCGCGGTCGGCATCCTCGGGAATGGCGCAGAAGATGGTGTCGCGCATGATCATCGGCGGTTCGGCGGGATTCAAGATGATGATCGCCTTGCGCGGCCCCGCCAATGGTCTCCACCCCGCGCGCCGTGGTCTTGGTGAACTCGTCGATATTGGCGCGGGTCCCGGGGCCAGCCGATACGGAGGCCACCGACGCGACGATTTCGGCGTACGGAACGGTCACCACCCGAGAAACCGCATACACGATGGGAATCGTCGCCTGTCCCCCGCAGGTGATCATGTTCACGTTCGGTGCGTGCAGATGCTCGCGCAGGTTCGCCGGGGGAATCACCGCCGGACCCACCGCGGCCGGCGTCAGGTCGATGGCCCGGATCCCCGCGGCCGCATACTTCGGCGCCGCGTCCTTGTGCACGTAGGCGCTGGTTGCCTCGAATACCAGGTCGGGCTTCTCGGGTTGCTCCAGCAGCCAGTCCACCCCCTTGTAGGTGGTCTCCAAACCCAGCTTGGCCGCGCGCGCCAACCCTTCGCTTTCCGGGTCGATGCCCACCATCCAGCGCGGTTGGAGCCACCCGATCGGCGCAGCTTGTACAGCAGGTCGGTGCTGATATTTCCCGAACCGACAATGGCCACGCTTGCCTTGGACGGCATTGAACGCTCTCACCTATAAGTGCGACCGCTGCGCCCGGCTTCGCCGCGCTTGCGATCGCTTACCTTATGGTCGCGACCCGCTGCGCCTGGCTTCGCCGCGCTTGCGATCGCTCCTACCTATGGTCGCGACCTGCTGCGCCTGGCTTCGCCGCGCTTGCGATCGCCCTGTTCTCTTTATTCGAACGACAACCGAACCGAACCCAGGCCCGTGAAGTCGGCGACGAACTCGTCCCCCGCCCGCGCTTCGACCGCAAACGTGCATGACCCCGGCAACACGATGTCGCCTTTTCGCAGGCGCACCCCGAAGCTTCCACCTTGCGGGCCAGCCACGCCACCGCGGTGACCGCCCAGTACCGCGTCGCTGCGGCCCTCGGCGACCACCTCACCGTTGCGGGTCAGGGTCGCGTCGATCGCCTTGACGTCGATATCTGCCGGCGACACCCGGGCCGCACCGAGCACGAAGCCGGCCGACGAGGCGTTGTCGGCGATGGTGTCGCATATCGCGATCTTCCAGTCGGCGATCCTGGTGTCGATCAGCTCGATCGCCGGGACCAGGGCTTCGGTTCCCGCCACACGTCGTCGTCGGTGCAGTCGGCACCGGCAGGTCCGCGGCCAGGATGAAGCCCACCTCGACCTCCACCCGCGGAGACAGGTAATTCTCCGCCTTCACCGGGCTGTTCGAACACCCGCATCTCGTCGAGCAGATGCCCGTAGTCAGGCTCGTCGACACCCATCAACTGCTGCATCACCTTCGACGACAGCCCCACCTTGTGGCCCACCACCCGGGCCTCGGCGACCCGCTGACGGATGTTGATCAGCTGGATCTCGTAGGCGTCGACGACGTCGATATCGGGTAGGCGGCGGTCAGCGGGCGATCGGCTCGCGGCTCCGCTCGGCCTGAGCCAAGTCGGCGGCCAGCTCGTCACGGGTGGCAACAGTGAGCATTACCGAAGTCCCTCGTCCGTGTGACCGGGTCAGTAGCGCCTGACCCGGGCAATTCTATAACGTGTTCTACATGACAGCGCAGGAGTACGACGTCGTCGTGGCCGGCAGCGGCGCCGCCGGCATGGTGGCTGCTTTGACCGCGCACACCGAGGCCTCTCGACAGTAGTGGTCGAGAAGGCTGAGCACTACGGCGGGTCGACCGCGCGCCGGGCGGCGGCGTCTGATTCCCAACAACGAGGTGCTCAAGCGCCGCCGGGTGAAAGACACTTCGAGGCCCGCGCCTACCTGCACGGCATCGTCGGCGATGTCGTCGCGCCGGAACGCATCGACGCCTACCTCGACCGCGGCCCCGAGATGTTGTCCTTCGTGCTGAAGCACACGCCCTTGAAGATGTGCTGTGCCAGGCTATTCCGACTACTATCCCGAGGCGCCGGGTGGGCGCCCCCGCGGCCGTTCGATCGAGCCAAAGCCGTTCAACGCGCGCAAACTTGGTGTCGATGAAGCCGGGCTCGAACCCGCCTATGGCAAGGTGCCGCTCAACGTCGTTGTGATGCAACAGGACTACGTGCGTCTCAACCAGCTGAAGCGCCACCCGCGGGTGAGCTGCGCAGCCTGCGGGTCGGCGCCCGGACGATGTGGGCGAAGTCCACCGGCAAGAACCTCGTCGGCATGGGCCGAGCCCTCATCGGACCACTGCGGATCGGGCTACAGCGAGCCGGCGTTCCGGTGAGGTTGAACACCGCGCTCACCGACCTTACGTCGAGGACGGCCCCAACGGGCCTGTCGTGCGCGGCGTCTACGTCCGCGATACCACCGCACCCGAATCCGCTGAGCCGCAGCTCATCCGGCCCGGCGCGGCGTGATCCCATTCTGCGGCGGCTTCGAACACAACGAACAGATGCGGGTGAAATACCAGCGCGCCCATCACCACCGAGTGGACCGTCGGCGCCAAAGCCAACACCGGTGACGGCATA